>NZ_JAHXBF010000009.1 GCF_020103695.1 Hyalangium versicolor | reverse complement strand
CACCTGACACAGCAGCAAGCCAGAGAAGGGGCTGGCAGGCTGCCTGTGCCTGCCTTGTACTAGGTTGGCTGCTGGGGAAACACTACAGGTTGAGCCTGCTCACCCAAGGTCAACACCCTCTAAGCGAAGACCTTGTTGTACGGGTCCTCCGCGGAATCGTCGTACGGCACTTCACGATTCCCTCGCGGGACAATCGTCTTGATGGACAGGACGCCGCCGCGCATCTGGCGTGGGCGGAAGATGCCTTTGGCTCGAGTGGCGAAGCGATACGTCTCCCCGCGGAACGAGAACCCCTTTCGAATGTGCTCCCAATCCAGCACGGGACCGTGGAGCCGAGTCAGCTCAGCAAGCCGCTGGAATGCGGCGAGCCGTACGGGCATCTCGGCGTCGGCGGTGAGGGGGGCGCTGGGCATGGCCGTGAGGTGGCGGCCAGCCTATCACCCGAAGAAGAGGGAAAGTGGATAATCCGGAAAAGACCCTTCTCTTTGAGAGGCACGTGTGCAGCGCCGAGGAGGCCTCTCAAACTCCGAGCGTCTGCTCTGGTTCGGGGAGGATTCTGGAGGCCGCAGCAGGCAGCCGGGTGAGCACCTCGCATCCTTCGCGTGTCACCAGGATGGTGTGCTCGAACTGGGCGGAGAGGCTCCCGTCCGCCGTCACCACCGTCCACCCGTCCGGCAGCATCCGTATGCCCGGGCGGCCCAGATTCACCATGGGCTCGATGGTGATCACCATCCCCGAGCGCAGGGTGATGCCCGTGCCGCGCTGCCCCACATGGGACACGTGAGGAGGACCGTGCATCTGGTGGCCAATGCCGTGCCCCCCGTACTCCTTCACCACGCTGCAGCCCTCGGCTCGCGCCAGCTCATCGATGGCCGCGCCGATGTCCCCCAGCTTCGCGCCGTGCCGCACCACGGCGATGCCCGCGTCCCGGCATCTGCGCGCTACGTCCACCAGGTGCCTGGCCTCCGCTGACACCTCGCCGATCAAGAACGTGGCCGAGGTATCTCCGTGGAACCCGTTCAGGCACGTCGTCACATCCACGTTGACGATGTCCCCGGGCACGAGCTGCTCGTCCGCCTGAGGGATTCCATGGCAGACCACCTGGTTGCGGCTCGTGCACACCGACGCGGGGAAGCCGTGGTAGCCGAGCTGGCTCGGTTTGCCGCCGCGCCGGGCCGTGTCCTCTCGCACCCACGCGTCGATCTGCCCGGTCGTGACACCGGGAGCCAGCCGCTCCGCGATGAACGCCAACGTTCCGGCCGCTGCCTGCCCAGCCAGGCGCAGGCGCTCCACCTCGGTGCCCTTGAACAACGGAATGCTCATGGTGAAGCAAGGTGCACCCCGCTGAGTGAAGCGTCCAATGCTGTTTGGGAATGAGGAGGGGGCCGTGCCTGTGCGGCCGGGCTGCGCTAACATGCAGGACCGTGAGCCTCACGCACATCCAGTCCTTTGTCGCCGTGGCCGAGGAGGGCCATGTGGGCCGAGCTGCCCGCCGGCTCCACCTCACCCAGCCTCCGCTCAGCCGCCACATCCTCGCGCTCGAGGACGAGCTTGGCACGCCGCTCTTCGAGCGCACCCCCCGCGGCATGCGCCTGTTGCCGGCGGGAGAGGCGTTCCTGCTCCACGCTCGCCGGATCCTCGCCGAGGTGGACACGGCGGTGATCACGGTGCGGGGTGTTGCAGGAGGCCGCCCCGGCGCTTCTTGAGTTCCCCACCGTTCAACGGCTGCCTCCCGTGCAGCCGCTTGGGCAACTACAAGACAGGCCTGTCCCTCGGCGCCGTGCTCACGGGCTCCTCGAGCACGAAGTCCACCACGGACTTCCACACCTTCTCGAACTGCGGACGCCGGAACCCAGAGCCCGAGATGAGCCAGTCCACGTGCGGCGGCTGGTGCGACGGCTGATCGAAGTGGCCAATGGCGTCCAGGTGGTCCGCTCGCACCGCGCCAATCACCTTCCCGTAGACCTGCGAGCGCGTCGGGACGATGCCATCACACGCCTGCGGCCCCGGCAGCGCACCGAACGCCTGCACCAGCGCCGCCGTCTGCTCGGCGGTGTGAAGCGGAATCTGGTTCAGCGGCATCCGCAGCGTCTGCCCGTAGAGGAACGCGTACACGGTGTGGGTGATCTGTGCGTACGGATCCAGCCCCGCGGACACGCGCGTGCGCAGCGAAGGCGCTCGGGCCTGCGTCACCACCGAGCCGTAGCGCACCCCGGGCCGGTCCTCGCACCCCGCGTTGAACAGATCGATCCCCTCGGGCGTGAGCTGCGGAATGAGCGAGGTGTCGTTGCCCACGTCCGCCAGGAAGCGCGAGACGGCCTCGCGCCGATCCGCCGAGAAATCTCCCAGGAGCTGATCGAAGAGCTGATCCAGGATCGTCTGCTTCCAGCCCAGCAACTGGCCGTCTGCCCGGGACAGCAGGTGCCCCAGCCGGAACGCCACCTTCAGCGGCAGCCGCCCGAAGCGCAGCACGTACACGGTGAACAGCGACAGGAGCTTCAAGATCTGCTGCCCGAACAACCCCATGAAGAAGGACGCCAGCGGAGTGCCCGCATGGGGCGTGGACACGGTGACCACCGTGCGCACCCGGCTGGCGTAGGGGTCCAACTGCAGCCCCTCGCGCAGCGAGGCCGTCGGGCTGACGAACAGGCGCGAATCCAGCCCTCCCGTGGAGTGGCCGATGAGGTGGATGGCCCCCTCGTCCATGCCCGCTGTGGCCTGGATGCCTTGGAGCAGATCCACCGACCGCTGCCGGATGGAGGCGGTGGGGTGTGAGCGGATGGCCACGACTTCGGCCTCCACTCCTCGCCGGGCGCACTCCGCCTGCAGGAAGTCTCGGACGTGGCCGAAGTAGACCAGCTCGCCCAGGTTGGTGAAGCCGAAGAATCCGGGGACCAGGTAGATGTGATGCTTCACGGGCATTCCCGCCAACCTTCCGGCCTCTTGGCTCCCGACTCAAGCTCCATGCTCGATCGGCCGCGAAATTCGGACTCCCGCAGGGTCCGCCGCAGAGACAGGAAGCCTACTGCCTGCCTCCGACCTCCGGTTCCACCCTACAGGGAAGGAACGCCAACAGGTCGCCCCTTCCCCCCTTTGAGGCCGAGCGCCGCCAGGGTGGCTTCCACGTGCCCTCGGTGTTTCTTGAAGGCTTGGAGGAACGCCTGCGTCGCATGGAACAACACGGGGTCGCGCAAGGCTGTGCCGCGTGTCACCCGTCGGCCATGAGACGGCTCATGCGCCGTGGCTTCCTCCAGGAAGTTCAGGACGTCATGCACTCCCAGGAGCATCCGGGCCGGTCGGATGTCCATGGGCTGGCCCCACTTGTTGATCCACGTGGCATGACGCCAGCGCAGCCACAGGTTGAACGCCTTGTGCCCACCGGAAGTGCCGAGTACGGACCGGAGCAGCTCCGCCTGCTCGCCGCGATCCATCCAGTGCTGTCGCGACTCGAGCTGCCTCGGGGCTCGGAGATGCTCGCGCTTGAACGGATCCTCGAAGGCTGTGGTCACCCCGCGGCGCCTTCGAACGCTTCCGGATCGCGCTCGAAGCGGGCCATGTCGCCGTGCACAGGGCAGGATCGAGCGGCTCATGTCCCGTGTCTTCTCTTCGCCGTACACCATGGATGCCTCCCGTCGCCGTCGACAGGTGCCTGTCCCACACCTGACGTGACTCACATACCCACGGGCCCTCACTCCCAGTGTGAACTGTGAGACATGGAGGCTTGCGCGTCGCGTCAGCGATGGCCATGCCTCATGAAGTCCAACTGCGGCGATCTCCTCTCCATGTACGTGGTGCTCCTTCCTCGGGAGCTACCGGGTGGCTCGACCTGTCCAAACGGGCACCCGGCTGGGAACAGGTTCGGTTCATGAGTTAACGTTCCCTCCGGTCCGGGGGGGAGAGAGGTTTTGAATGGTGGAGGCACCGGAACCCCAATGTCCCGAAGTCCGGGCAATCATGTTCACAGCCATGGCCCCGTCCGGCTCCGAGGAGCCGCGAGGTGAGGCCCTGGAGCTGGCGTTGCGAGAGGAGCAGGGCCGGCTCGTTCGCGAGCTGCTCCCCCGTCAGGGCGGGCGTGAAGTGAAGATGCTCGAGGATGGTTTCCTGCTCGAGTTCGATCGCGGACTGCACGCGGTTCGCTTCGGGCTCGCGCTGCAGGAGGCCGTTGAGCAGCGCAACCAGCTCGTTCCTTCGGAGCAGCGCCTGGAGCTGCGCATCGGCGCCCACCTGGGCCCGGTGGTGCACCGGGATGGAGATGTCTTCGGCGAGGGCGTGAACCTGGCCGCGCGCATCGAGTCGCTTGCCCGGCCTGGCACCCTTTATGTCAGCGAGTCGGTGGCCCGTGAGGTGGAAGGCCACCCGCTCCCGCGTGCCGTGCGGTTGGGACGCGCCGGGCTCAAGAACATCCGCCTGCCCGTCGGTGTGTTCCGCGTCGAGCCGCGGCGCCAGAGCTCGCGCCCGGCCTTCCTGTCCCGGTTCCGCTCGCTCATCACCCACCTGCGCCCAGGGGGTTGAACCCTCGCGCGCGGGCGCTAGGGTTCGGCGTATGTCCGAACTCACGCTCATCCTCGCGTCGAAGAATTACTCCTCCTGGTCGCTGCGGCCCTACCTCGCGCTGGCCCACACGGGGCAGCCCTTCCGCGAGGTGGTCGTGCCGCTGGATGAGCCCGATACCGCCGCGAATATTGCCAAGTACTCGCCGAGCGGACGGCTGCCGGCCCTGCGCCACGGCGCCGTCTCCTTGTGGGACTCGCTGGCCATCTGCGAGTACCTGGCGGAGACGTTCCCTCAGGCGCGGTTGTGGCCGCACGAGCCGGTAGCGCGCGCGGTGGCGCGCTCGGTGACGGCGGAGATGCACTCGAGCTTCTCCGCGCTGCGGCAGAACATGCCCATGGACATTCGTGGTCGGAAGCCGGGACAGGGGCGCGCGCCGGGCGTGGCCGAGGACATCGCTCGCATCCAGGCCCTGTGGAATGACTGCCGGTCCCGTTTCGGGCAGGGCGGCCCGTTCCTCTTCGGGCACTTCACCATCGCGGATGCCTTCTACGCCCCCGTCGTCACCCGCTTCGTCACCTATGACGTGGAGCTGGATGCGGTGAGCCGGGCCTACCGCGACACCGTGCTCGAGCTGCCCGCGCTGAAGGCCTGGACGGAGGCTGCTCGCAACGAGCCGCCCCTCAAGCGCTACTTGTAGGCGCAGCGCTTCCTCGCTCTACAGTCCGAGCGCCTTCAACTGTGCATCGAATGCAGGTGCATCCGTGAAGACGTGGCCACGGATGCCGAGCACGTTGGCGGCCTCGACGAACTCGGGCAGATCATCGAAGAAGGCGGCCTCATGGGGCGCGCAGCCGACGCGTTCCAGGGCGAGCTGGTAGAAGGCGGGCTCGGGCTTCACGTGGCCCACCTCGCAGCTCATGAGCACGGCGTCGAAACGCTCGAGCACCGGCAGCCGAGGCCGCACATACGCCACGTGCAGCGGGTTCGTGTTGGACAGCAGCACCAGCTTCACCCGCCCCACCAGCCCCTCCACCCGCGGCAGCACCGCTTCGTGCACGGTGAAGTGGCTGCTCCACAGCGGAGCGAACTCCTCCATGGGCAGATCCACCCCCAGCGCTCCGCACACGTCCTTGCGGATGCCCTCCGCGTCCAGCTGACCTCGGTTGGCTGCCGTCCAGCCCGCGCCCGTGAGCCGCTGCGACACCTCGGGCGCCGTCAGCCCCGCGCGCTGCCCCAGCCGGTGGAAGAGCAGGGTGTTGTCGTGGAAGACGAGGACGTTACCCAGGTCGAAGATGATGGCTCGTGGCGGCGGCATGGTCCCTCCTTATATCGGGTCGCCGCTTGCGTGGGACTGGCAGCACCCGGTGCATCTCATGTCCCTCGTTCATCCCGGGGCCTGTGAGGTCCTTCCGCCCCTCCCGGGGGCGATGACAGGCTCCTCGCCATGCCACGCCTGTGCGCTTGGGTGCTCCTGGCCCTGCTGGTCTCTACGCAGTTGGGCGGCTCGTGTTCCGAACCCGACGCCGTTCCTCTCGAGGAGTTGCAGAAGGACGTCTCGCCTCCCTTCGACTACGCGCTTTACTGCGACGAGAGCGGCACCCTGGTGGAGAGGCGCTCCGCGGTGCTCCTCGTCTACCGTGCGGAGCACCTTGAGCGCGTGTACGCCGACTCGCGGGTCGGCAACTCGCGCGCCCAGGCGCTCTTGAGACAGTTGGAGGACAGCCTCCGCGCCACCGGCCAGGCGTTGGCCCGGCAATCCCTGGGCATTGTCTGCGCCTCGCTGCCGGCCTGTGTGGTGCAGTGGCACAAGCTGGACGAGTTCATGCCCTCGCGCGGCGAAGGGGGCATGCACCTGCGCCAGGTGATGGCGGCCAGCTTCTCCCACGAAGCCAGGCTCCAGCATGTGAGGAACACCACCATCGCCGCTGTGCTCGACGTGCTGTTGGTGGGCACCGTCCTCAAGCAAGGCGCGGCCGGTGCCACGGAAATGGAAGCAGCAACGGCCGATGCCAGGACCGCAGCAGCTGCAGCCGCTGCTCCGGTAGAGGCTGGAAGGCTGGCGGTGGCAGGCCTGGAGGCCCGTATCGCCGCGGAGGAACTCCCCGCTCTGGAGGCCCGCCTCGCCGAAGCGGAGGCCCTGGAGACAGCCGCACGCCACCCTCGGAGCCTGAAGGAGCTCGCACGCCACCGCCCTGCTTCCTCGCAGCCTCCCTCAGGCCTGGAGGCTGATCATCCGCGCTGGACCAGCTACGTGGCGTACTGGCACCGCCGTTACGAAGAGCTGGCCGGTACACGCCCTTTGCCCTCCGGGGTGACAGAAGCCAAGCCCCCTCTCACCTGGAGCAGCTACTCGGGACTTCTCAACACGTTCCAACGCTCCTTGGAGTTCCAGCGCGCCGTGACACGCTGGCTCCAGCAGGCGGAGGGCTCGCGGCAGTGCATGCCGGGGATGAAGCAACCCCTGGTCACCGACAACACGGGGCTTCAGCTCGAGGGCCGCGCCAACCCCGTGTATGTCGATCAGCTCGCCGTGGACCAGGCGACGCTCAGCCCGGGCGTCCGGCCTTCTGTTCATTCCGTCAGCAACAAGCAGCACAGCTTTGCCGGCAAGAGCGTGAACGAGGCGCTCGAACAATTCAGGGCTGACAGCCAGGAGGCCACAACGAAGTACGGGGGAGTGGTTGAGGTGCGTCGGCGCGGCCACCCGCTCTTCGGCCAGAAAGTGCGGGTCTCGCAAGTGCACCTCGTCTATGACGGGACAGGGCTTTCCTCCACGCTCCAGGAAGAGCTTTTGGCGGCTGCATCCAAAAGGGGTGTCCAACTTCACTTCTATGTCCCCTGACGAGTGGAACAACGCAGACAGTCTTCACCTTGATCTTTTCTCCTCCATGAACCCCATGGACCGGGGCTTCGAGGGGCTGGAGAAAGTCTTGGAGGTCATCGAGTCGCTGGACCCCGAGGTACGGCCAAACAAGATGTCGCACGTCGGTCGTCGTCGGTGGCTGAATTACTCGCGCCAGACTCTGCGGAAACGCATCCATGAGTCCTACATTGGAGAAACCTTCACGTTCATGCTGGTGCGCTCCCATCCGCCGGAGATCATGGTCGACTTCGCGAGCAGGACGACTGAGGAGGGAGTCTTTTGCTCCCTCTCACTGTACCTGCGGCCCTTCTCGTTCCTGCGCGAGCCGGGGCAAGCCGATAAGCGAGCTGCGTACCTCGTCTCCTTCGTTCGGGCCATGGCCTCCCGCCTCCCGCTCACCTTCGGCGTGGGGCACAGCTTCACGGATCTCCGCTTGGGCACCGATCCCACTGTGAAGGACCTGAGCGCGCCCCGGCCCATCTACGAGACGTTCTGGCTCAACGTGTACGGCTCGGCCACGGTGCAGGCCATCGGCCGCGAGCGCCTGTTGTCCACTCCCTCCACCCTCATGGAGGAGTTGCCCCACGGCGCCGTCCTCTGGCTCACACGCCCCACGCCCGCGGACTTCGACTCCGAGGAAGCCCGTCTCGCCCAGGCGCGCGCCCTCGTCCACCTGCGCCCCGAGCTCTCCCTGGACACGACTCTGGCCACCTTGCGCCAGCGCTCGCTCGAGTTTGCTCCCGTCCCCTTGGAGTTCGACCCCGACGTGGCCGACATCCTGCGCAGGGAAGCGGATTTCCGAGGAGTGCTCGGCGGCAAGCGCTCGTTCGTCGAGCGCTTCAACCGCTACCACCCTCCGCCCGTCTCCGAGTGGTTACTCGCCTCTCAAGCTCCCGCGCCGGATGTGGATGACATCCAGGCCGCCATCGACACCTACGAGGGCCTCTACGCCGAGCAGCTCGTCGCCCTGTTCCACACGGAGGTGCCCGAGGTCATGAAGGGCATCCTGGAGGCCCTGCCTCACCTGGACTGGCACCTGTGGAATGCGAACTGGGGCAGGCGCCTGTCCCACGAGCAGCGAGAGACCCTTGTCCCCGCTCTGGGGGCCTTCCTCGGCCGCTACCTTGTGGAGGGGCTCGGTGGGCGCTGGGTGCCTCGCAAGAAGTTGGAAGAGGCTGCTGTCATCATCGGCGACAGGGCATGGCTGCCCTTCCTCCGGGCCCGCCATGCCCTCCAGAATCAGGAGGCGCCTCTGGACTACTCCTGCTCCCAACTCTTCCGCACCGCTCAGCGTCTGGCCCGCGCTCACTCACATTGAAGCGTGGCTCGCCACCCCATGGCCTAGATGACCGGCACCCGGTTGGGCAGATCCCTCGCCGGGACGTTTGAGTAGTCCGCGTCCAGATCCAGCACCACCCGCTGGAGCACCCGCTTGCTCAGTGCCTTGCGCAGCCGGCCGAGGAACTCGGGTGGGGCGGCGATGATCAACCGCTCGAAGTGGTGACCGTCCACGCCCCGGTCCAACCTCCCGGACAGCTCGCGGGCGAACCGCTCGTGCTCCAGCTCCTTGCGCCCATCCGGCTCCGTCTCCGGAGGAGGGCCGTGGAGCGTGCCCGCATTGGGATTGTCCCGCTGCTCCTGCAGCTCCGAGTTGCGCGCCCGGCTCTCGTCGTGGCGGAACTCCTCCAGGAGCTTCCAGTCATCCCCCTTCTCGTCCGCGGAGAACAGCCGCACCCGGCTCGCATTGCCCACCAGAATCCAGAGCTTGTCCGCCATTCGTCATCCTCCCTCTCCATGGAGGGATGCGGAGCCCTCTCGCGCCCGGCAAGCTTCCGGGCGGAGGTGCCGGTTGTGTCGTGTGCCGGGGGAGCGACCACACGGGGCCTTTTCCCCGCCTGTCTGCCTGGCGTATGCCCAGGGGGCCGGGGGGTGGGCCCCGGTGGAGGCTTCATGCACGAGCTGGGTGAAGCAGCGGCCGGTTGGCTGACAGGCAGGTTGGGGGAGATGGAGGAGGCGCTGGCTGCGCTGGTGGAGGTGAATTCATTCACGGAGAACCCTCAGGGCGGCCGCAAGGTGGGCGCGCTCCTGCTCGAGCAGTTCACCGTGCCCGGCCTCTTCGCCGAGGTGGTGGTCAGCACCCGCTACGCGGACCACCTGGTGTTCCGCTCCCGAGGCCGCGCCGGCATGCCTCCCCTGGCGTTGGTGGGACACCTGGATACCGTCTTCCCGCCCGGCAAGTTCGAGGGCTACCGCAAGGAGGGAGCCCTGCGCCGTGGGCCCGGGGTGCTGGACATGAAGGGCGGCCTCGTCGTCATGGCCTGGGCCATCCGCGCGCTGGCGGCCTCGGGCGGGCTGGAGGCGCTCCCTCCCCTGCGCCTGGTGGTGGTGGCCGATGAGGAGGTGGGCTCGCCCGAGGGGCAGGGCATCATCCGCAGCGCCATCGCCGGCTCCCAGGCCTGCCTCGTCTTCGAGTCCGGCCGCACGGGAGACGCCATCATCACCCGCCGCAAGGGCACCGGCGCGGTGAAGGCGGTGGCCCATGGCCGGGCCGCTCATGCCGGCAATGCCCACCAGGAGGGGGCCAATGCCCTCTGGGCGCTGGCCCGCTTCGTAGACTCCGTGCAGCAGCTCACGGACTACCCACGGGGTCTGACGGTGAATGTGGGAAGGGTCGTGGGAGGGCAGGGGAAGAACACCGTGCCGGACCATGCCGAGGCGGATGTGGACCTGCGCTTCTGCACCCGACGTGAGGGGGAGGAGCTCATCCAGCGCTGTCACGCCGCCGCCACCCAGGCCTCCTCGGGCATCCCCGGCACGCGAATCGAGCTGGTCGGTGGCGTGTCCCGAGAGCCGCTCGAGCGCTCCGAGGCCTCCGGGGCGCTCCTGGAGGCCTATGGCACCTGCGCCCATGTCTCCGGCCTGGGCCACTCCGAGGCGCCGTTGATTGGAGGCGGCTCGGACGCCAGCACTTCGTCCGGTATGGGAATTCCCTCCATCGACGGCCTGGGGCCTCGCGGCAAGGGCTTCCACACCGTGGAGGAGTACATCGAGGTGGATACGTTGATCCCCAAGGCCCAGGCCCTCGTGCGCTTCCTGGCCTCGAGATCCGCATGATCTGTCCGCAAGGAGATTCCTTGGAACGGCACGGCGGGTTAAAACCAGGGGTATGCGCCGCCTTGGTTCCCCTCTCTCCGGCCTGCTGACGCTCTCGCTCATGCTGGTGGCTCCCGTCGTGGGCGCCCAGCAAGGGGGCGGCATGGGGCTGGATCTCTCCGGATCCGATTCTTCCCAGTCCGACACCACCGAAAACCCGGAGTCTCCCGCCGGAGGAGACGAGCAACCCGGTTCCATCGGTCTGGACTTGAGTGGTGAGGTGTCCAACTCGGAGTTGCTGCCGCACGTGGCACTGGTCGGGCTGGATACCCCTGAGCGCGCGGGCGCGGCGGTGGCTGGCAAGTGGCTCAAAGGGCTCTTCACCGCCGCCCGCAGCAACGCCCAGTGGGTGATGAACACCCCGCTCAAGGCGGTGCGCGAGAAGCTGGGCAAGGAGTATGGGGCCACCCTGCGCTGCGCGCAGGCCAACTGCTTCGCCGATGCCGCCGAGACCGTCGAGGCCGACCTGCTCGTCACCACGCGCCTGGCGCTGGAGGACGACGGGTGGACCTTCCGGGTGTGGACGTATGACCGGGACCGCAACAGGGTGGAGACGGACTCGGTCACCGGCCGCACGCCTCGGGATGTGAAGTTCCAGAAGGCGGGCGCGGACCTGTTGTCGCAGCAGCTCAAGCGCCTGGCCCGGCTGCGCTCCATCATCGTGGTGAAGGTGAACGTGCCGCAGGCGGTGACCAAGCTGGGCGACAAGACGCTGGGCGTGGGCAACATCCAGCGCAACGTGCCGCCGGGCGAGAGCACCCTCCTCGTCGAGGCCGATGGCTTCACCACGTACAACAAGCCCGTCACCCTGAAGCCGGGAGAGAAGACCTCCGTGGAGGCCTTCCTGCAGCTGCCGGGGCCCGGGCCCGAGGGTCCCGTCTCGGAGGTGGTGGCCGAGGCCACGACCAAGAAGTCCAGCTCCGCTCCGGCCATCCTCAAGCGGCCCGCGTTCTACACGGCCATCATCGGCGCGCTCGCCGTGGGCGCCGGCGTCGTGGTGGGAATGCAGGCCAAGAAGACTGCGGACGACGCGCAGGACACCGATGGTGATGGCATCGCCAACATCACCCGCAAGGAGCGCATCGATCTGGCCAGCCAGGCGAACCTCTCCACGGCGCTGCTGGCCGGCGGCGCCGCCGTGGCTGGCGGCAGCGTGCTGTACCTCGTGCTCATGCCCACCCGGAGCGAGGCCCCCAAGGCCACGGTGGAGCCTGGGACGGGCACCGGAAGCACCCCTAGCACCGCGATTCATCTCCTCGTTGGAGGGAGTTTCTGAACATGAAGGCGCTCTACCTCTCCCTGTGGTGCGCGCTCTCGGGCGCTGCCCTGGGTTGCGTCAGTGGCTTGCCGGATGAGCTGCCCTATGGCTGCCAAACGCAGGAAGACTGCGGCGGTGACAACTACGTCTGTACCGTGCTCCCGGACTCGCGGCGCTACTGCTGCCTGCCCTCGGACGAGCAGTGCAACGGCATCGACGACAACTGCGATGGCATCGTCGACAACGTGTCGAGCGGTTCCTGCAACAAGTGATTCGAGCCAGCGGTTGATACGGGGGATTGCCTTCCTGGCAATCCCCCTGGAGGAGACAGTCGCCCTCCGCCTTACCAGGTGGCTGACTCGTCCATCGGGCAATTCCTTGAGGAAGGACGGCGAAGTAGAACGAGGGGATGCATTCCTTCGGTTTTTCCCATGTCGGCCTGATCTCCCTCTCGCTCGTGCTGGTGGCTTCCCCTGCCGGAGCCCAGGAGGGGATGGGGCTGGACCTCTCCGGCTCCGATACGCCCCAGTCCGACTCCCAGGAGTCCACGGAGGGCGACGCGCCGCAGGGGGGCATGGGCCTGGACCTGAACAGCGAGGACTCCCCCCCGGATCTGCTGCCGCACGTGGTGCTGCTGGGCATGGACACGCCCGAACGCGCCGCGGCCTCCGTGGCCAGCCTGTGGCTCAAGGAACTCTTCCGCGCGGCCCGGAGCAATGAGCAGTGGATGCTGACCACGCCGCCCAGGGAGGTGCGCGAGAAGCTGGGCGATGGCTACACGGCGGCGCTCACGTGCGCCGAAGCTTCCTGCCTGGCCGAGCCCGCGGACACGCTCGAGGCCGACCTGCTCGTCACCTCACGCCTGGCGCTGGAGGATGAGGGGTGGACCTTCCGGCTGTGGATCTTCGATCGAGATGGCAACACGGTGGTGAAGGACTGGGTGACGGGACGCAACCCCCAGGACGGGAAGTTCATGAGTGCCGCCGCCGAGTTGCTGGGAGAGCGGCTCAAGGCACTGGCCCGGCTGCGCGCCCTCCTCGTGGTGACGGTGAACGTGCCGCAGGCCGTGGTGCGGCTGGGCGACAAGACGCTGGGCGTGGGCAGCCTCGAGCGGACCCTCCCCCCGGGCCAGGCCACCCTCATCGTCGAAGCGGATGAGTTCCCCACGTACTCCAAGACGATCACCTTGAAGCCGGGAGAGAAGAACTCGGTGAATGTGTACCTGGAGTCGGAGGGGCCCGAGCCCGAGGGCCCTCCCTCGGAAGTGGCGGAGCCGGTGCGCAAGAACTCCAAGCCCTCAGCGCCCACCGTGTTCAGCCGGCCGGCGCTGTACACAGCGGTGGCGGGAGTGCTGGCCATGGGTGTGGGCCTGGTGGTGGGCATGAACGCCCAGAAGGACGCCAAGCGCCAGGAGACCCTCTCCACGGCGCTGCTGGTGGGGGGCGCGGCGGTGGCGGGGGGCAGTGTGCTGTGGCTCGTGCTCGTGCCCTCCCGGAGCGAGGCTCCCAAGGTGGGGGGGTCGAATCGGGAGCCCGGTGCCGACAGTGGTGGGTCTTCCGCCACCTCGCTCCATCTCGTCCTGGGCGGGAGATTCTGATCAGTTCCCCAGGGATGAGCGCCCAGTGGCGAACACTCTCAGCCCGTCGAGGCATGTGGGGTGTCCATCGCTGGACGGAAGGAAATCTGGAACTCTCCGTGGAGAAGAAAATGGGAGCTGATCGGGTTGCCGTGTCGCTACCTCGTGAAAAGCTTTCGCGCCCATGGGTGGCGACGACTTTTTCGCACAGACCGTGCTGTCGAGCGTAGCCACGCCAGGTGACGCGATGCGGAGCGTTCAGGAAGCCCAGGAGGGAGACGTTCTGGGCAACTACCAGCTCGAGCGGCTCCTGGGAGAAGGCTCCATGGGCCGCGTGTACCAGGCGCGCCACGTGCGTCTGGGTCGGCAGGTGGCGCTCAAGGTGCTCCGCCCCCAGCACGCGCAGGACAGCGGCTTCGTCCGCCGCTTCTTTCAGGAGGCCCGCTCCGTCAACCAGATCAACCACGAGCACATCGTGGAGATCTTCGACTTCGTCGAGGAGCCTCAGCGGGGCCAGGTCTACTGCGTCATGGAGTTGCTGCGCGGCCAGAGCCTCTCCTCCCTGCTGAAGGAGGAACCCCTGTCGCTCGAACGCATCCAGCGCATTGGCGTGCAGGTGTGCGCGGCGCTCGGGGCGGCCCATGCGGTGAGCGTGGTGCACCGGGACGTCAAGCCAGACAACCTCTTCCTGGTTCACCGCAGCGGGCAGCAGGACTTCGTGAAGGTGCTCGACTTCGGGGTGGCGAAGATTCTCACCTCCGAGGGCACGGGCAACACGCTGGACGGGACCATCATCGGCACGCCGACGTACATGGCGCCCGAGCAGGCCGCGGGTCTGCCGGTGGATCACCGCGCGGACATCTACGCGGTGGGCAACCTGCTGTACGAGATGCTGGCGGGACAGCCGCCCTTCCAGGCTCCGGCCTTCGGTCAGCTCGTGGTGCAGATCATCACCCAGCCGCCACCGCCGCTGCCCGCACGTCTGGCGTCGGGAGAGTCCATGCCTCCGGCGCTGGCGGAGCTGGTGCTGCGGTGCCTGGCCAAGGAGCCCGAGGCTCGGCCGCAGCGGCTCGAAGAGGTGACCACGGCGTTGCTGACGTTGGGCCGCAATACGCCGGCGCGCGCGGCTCCGGCCGAGCCGGATGAAGAGGAGGACATTCCCACCCGCCGCACGCTGATGCGGCCGGATGCGTGGTGGTTGCACCCACGCCTGCCCCTGCTGGTGGGGGGTATGGCCCTGGCGATGCTGGCTGGTGCGGTCGCGTGGAACGGGCTGGAGCCGCTGCTGCAGCCTGCTCCCGTTCAGGCTGTGGTGGAGGCGCCTGTGGCTCCCGTCACCCTCACGGTGCGCACCGTGCCAGAGGGCGCGCGTGTCGTCCGGGCGGATACGGGTGAGGCGCTCGGTGTCACCCCGTTGGTGAAGGAGCTGCCGCGCTCCGAGGCGCCCCTGGGCTTGCGCGTGGAGATGGCCGGCTACGCTTCCCAGGAGCGTCAGGTGCGGTTGGATTCGCATGCCGTCCTCGAGGTGCCTCTGGCCAAGGTGAAGCAGGCTCCGCCTTCGCCCACACCTGCGAAGGCGGCTCCGCGCAAGGAGGTGAAGCGCGATGCCCTCATCGATCCGTTCGCGCAGTGAACGCTGGTGGCTGTCCATCCCGTTGCTCGTGCTGTGGGGGCTCGCGCCGCTGAACGCGGCGGGAGCGGAGATCAGCGACGAGGCCAAGACGCAGGCTCGCGTGAAGTACAGCGATGGCAACGCGGCTTATGAGCGCGGCGACTACCGCAATGCGCTCGCATCCTTCAACGCGGCGTACCAACTGGCCCCGCTGCCTGGCTTCCTCTTCAATGTGGGCCAGTGCCACCGCCAGCTCGGCGCCTTCGAAAAGGCGGCCTCCTTCTACCGCAGCTACCTGGCCCTCTCCGAGAACGAGCCCGCCAATGCGGGCATGGTGAAGGAGCTGATCGCGGAGATGGACTCCAAGGCGAAGCAGGAGGCTGCCCGCCGCGCCACGAAGGAAAAGACGGTGATGCAGGCGAAGGCGGCGGAGAAGGATCGTCCCGAGGCGCTCCCCGCCAAGGCCGCCGGGGCCTCGAAGCCGGAGCGCAGCGGGTTGAAGGAGGCCGAGCGCAAGGCCCTGGACATCCGCACGTCGCGAGCGCTCGCGGCGAAGCCGAAATCCCTGCCGCCGGGAGCAGTACCCGGTGCGCCTCGGCCCGAGCAGTCTCGGGAATCCCTCACGAGCAAATGGTGGGTGTGGGCGGGAGCGGGCGCGGCAGTGCTGCTGGCGGGAGGAATCGTCTACGCCGTCACGGCGCCAGACCAGCGTCCGACCACCCTGGGCACCTTCCCCACGCGCTGAGCTCTGGGCCCGCGGTGGAGAGAGGTGCCGCCCGAGTGGTGCCCGAGGGAACTCGAGCCGTTCAGCCGGCCCGAGCGGAGGCCACCTGGCGACTGAGGGTGGCGGCGAGCCTGTCCAGGCGGACGTAGAAGCCGGCGGGATCATGGAAGGTGAGCCGCACGTCCCCCAGCTCGAGCCGTGCTCCAGGTATGAGCGGAGCGGGCTGGCCGGGCTCGAGCGTCACGCCATCGAGCTTCACGGGACTGGATTTGGGCACGGCCTCGACCATCCACTGCCCGTATGGCCCGGTGCGCAGCACCAGGTGCTCGCGCGACACGGTGGCATCGTTGATGACGAAGGCGTTGTGCGAGGCCCGGCCGAGCGGCAGCACGGTGGGTGCGTCACCCAGGGGCACGAGCTCGAAGCAGAGCGCATCGCCCGCGGGCAGGCAGTCGCGCAGATCCGACACCGGAAGCTGGGTGGCGGCGACGTTCTGGCGTCCGGTTTCCGGGACGTTCCACGCGCCGGCCTCCCAGACGAGCCAGGGATGGGGGTACCGGGCCCGGAACTTCTCTTTGAGGACCAGGTGCTGACGAACGAGCAGGGAGAGGAGCAGGGAGCGCGCCATGGGAGGATCGTAAGCACCGTCCCCCCGAATCTCTCGGGCAGGGGACGATCAGATGTCAACGAATGGTCGAAGCTTGAATGCTGGGGGCCTACCGGTGTCCACCTCTCGGCAGGTGAACGCTGAGACGTTAGCAGGACTACAACTTGCGAGCGATGGCCTGGGCGAGTCGGGCTGGGGCTGCGGGGTCGAGGTTGAGGAAGAGGCTGGGCTCGGTGGCTTCGAGCTCCTGGAGGCGGGAGCGGCCCTCGTTGTCGGTGGCGACATCCACACGGGCGTAGAGCAGGGGCTGACCGACGGCGGCGAGCACGTCCTCGGCCAGGCGTAGCTCCTCGGCGAGGGGCTCGAAGAGCTGGGGCTGCTGGATGCCGCGAGGGGTGTCCTTGAGGCCCGGGGGCCGGCGCACGGCGTGGCTGAAGGCGCCATCGAAGAAGAGGTAGGCGCGCTCGCCTTCGGTCTCGAAGGCGGTGAGGTAGGGCTGCACCATCACCTCCTCCAAGGCGGCCAGCGACTGCAGGCAGGCCTGGGCGGCGTCCAGCTGGGCTCGAGCGAAGCGGTACGTCTTCAGGGCTCCGGCGGAGACCACGGGCTTGAGCACCACGGTCTCCCAGCCACGCTCCCGCATGAGCGCGCCGAGATCCACGCTGCCACCGCGAGGGACCCAGACGGTGGGAGTGAAGGGAATGCCCTTGGCTTCGAAGTCACGGAGGTACGTCTTGTGGGTGTTCCAGCGGAGCACGTCGGGCGGGTTGTAGAGGCGGGTGAGGCGCCCCACCTTGGTGGTCCAGGCGACGAAGGCCTCGCGGCGCAGGTGGTAGTCCCAGGTGCTGCGGATGACGGCCACCTTGGGGACGCGCCAGTCCATCTTCGGATCGTCCCAGACGACGGGGCGTGCATCCAAGCCGAGCGCCGCGAGGGCGGGCAGGAGTGGCGATTCGTTGGCGTCGAGCTGGGGCAGGTCGGCGTAGGTGACGATGGCGACGTCCAAGGGGTGAAGCTCCGGAGGCTCCACTGAGGTGAAGCCTGGGGAAAGGGGCAGCCCGCGGGGGGCGGCCATGATCAGCTTACCGGCTCACCGGCGGTGAGGGCGGCGCCTCGGGCCTCACAGGCCTCCCACATGCGGAGGAAGGCCTCGGCCGAGGAGAACAGCGGGCTGAGTTGCGCATCGGTCATGCCCACGTGGGCGAGATCCCGGATGAAGTCCGGCAGCATGCCGATGTGCGCCAGGCCATCGGTGTTGAAGTCGAACTCGCGAGAGCCGGCGCGCGAGCGGACGAAGGGCACGCTCGTGCCATGCATATTTCCCTCGTAGGGCAGGGGCTGCTTCTGCTTCTGCAGCATCTGCTGGACGGGGCGCCGCTTGTGGCGGAGCGAGTCGTCCTTGAGGCCGTAGGCGGCCTCGGAGCCGTAGCGCGGACCGGGTTGTTGGTTGAGCCCGTTGAAGTCGGTGCCGATGGCGACGCCGCCAGCGCCTACTTCGCTCAGCAGGGAGAGCGCGTACTGATAGGACTGGGCCCACGTCTTGGACGAGCGAGCGCAGTCATTGGCCACGGTGCTGCCCGGGAAGTCCTTCACCTCGTGCTGGTTGGTGATGGGCGCGAGCAGGCCGCCGAGGGCGAGGATGCGCCGGGCCTGCTCACGGGTCTTCATATACTCGTTGGCGCGCTTGGCCTTGACGCTGGTCTCCTCGCGGGCGAGGGCCTGCTCGCGGAAGGAGCAGTGCGACGCGACGACGGGGTAGCGTGCCTGCTCGGCCATGGAGATGACGTCATTGGTGCAGCGTTGGGACATGTGCTCGACGTCGAGGATGAAACCCTGGCGCATGGCGGCCTGGAGGAAGGCCTTGCCAGTGTTCGTGAGCCCGAGCCGGTTGACGTGTCCCTGGCCCGGAGCGTTGAGCGAGTAGCCGCGGGGGTAGTGGGCGCGCTGGGTCAGCTCATAGAAGACGATGGAGACCTTGGTCTGGGTGTCGAGGTCCTGCCCGAGCCGGAAGGCGACGCTGGTGTTGCCCTCGACATTCAGGAACTCGCCACGGAGGAAGTGGTTGAGCAGGTTGAACTTGTCGTCATAGACGGCGGCGCCGCCGAAGCTGTTGTTGGCCAGGTGCAGGGGCGTCATCATCCGGAAGCCCTGGTCGCGGAGCCACTGGAGGATGCGCGGCAGTTGCTCGAGGGAGAGGGGCTGCTTGTTGAGGGCGGCGCGATCTCCGAGGAGGCTGTCGAGCGAGTCCACCTCGACGCCCGCGACGATGGCGAGCTTGCCGGCCTGGATGAGCTGGCGGGCGTGGGAGGCGCTCAGGGCGAGCCCCATCCAGTCCGAGTGGCGCTCGGTGAAGCGGCGCAGCTCGTTCATCTGCTTCTCGATGGAGCTCTGGTCCTTGTCGGGGTGGTGTGTCTGGTCCGCGAGCAGCTCGTTGTTGACGGCGACGGAGCACAGCAGGCGCAGCCCGCCGGCATGGGCGCGTTGGAGCCAGTCCACGAAGACCTGCTGGTGGACCATGGTGGTGAAGCGGGGCCAGTGGGCATAGGAGTCATGGCCGCAGGGCCCATGACCGAGGGTGTCCTCGATGAAGACCTGGAGGAGGGACCAGTTCTTGCCGAACTGCCCGAGGCCCCAGGGCCCGTGGAGGTGGATGTCACAGCGGGCGAGGGCCTGCTCCATCTTCCCATCAGGGAAGCCAGACAGCAGGTGCCCACCGAAGCCGAGGTGCGCCATGGTGTGGCAGTGCAGATCGGCGAATCCGAAGACAGGAGAGGCCACGGGAGACTCCGGAGTAGGCGGCGAGAGCTACAGCATGCCCTGGAGGCCCGACGGCGTGCCAGCCCTGCGCTCACCCCGAGCGCATGAGGATCTGCCCCGAGGCACTCGGAGCCGAGCGTGAGCCGGACACCGGCTCGGTGCCCTGGCGCACGTGGGCCAGCGCCTCCTGTGCCGCTCGTGCCAGCGTCGCCTGTCCCTGCGGGTAGGGCGCCGCGTCCCCCGTGAGTGCCAGCAGCCTCTCGCGGACTTCAGCACCCGTGGCGATGCGCTGGTTCACGCTGCGCTGCAGCAGCCCCATCACCACCGCATCCAGCTCGGGCGGCACATCCGGTCGGCTCGCCGAGGGCGGCGCAATCTCCTGCGTCACCGCCGCATGCATCAACTCCGCCTCGTTCTGCCCCACCAGCACGCGCTGGCCCGTCAGCGCCTCGTGCAGCGTGAGCCCCAGCGCATATAGATCGACGCGCCCATCAATCTGCTTGCCGTAGGCCTGCTCCGGCGACATGTACCCCAGCTTGCCGCGCACGCTGCCCGCCACGGTGAGCTGCGCGCGCGCCGTGTCCCGCGCGATGCCGAAGTCCGACAGCTTCACCTCTCCAATCCGCGACACCAGCACGTTGGGCGGATTCACATCCCGGTGGATCAGGTGCAGCGGCTCGCCCGTGCGCCCGGTACGCCGGTGCAGATAGTCCAGCGCCGAGGCCAGCTCCGCCCCCAGGAACGCCACCGCGCTCACCGGGAGCCCCTGCCACCCCCGCCCCCGCAGCAGCGTGCTCAGCGGCAGCCCGTCCACGAACTCCATCGCCAGGAAGTACGTGTTGGCATGCTTCCCCAGGTCGAACACCTGCACGATGTTCGGGTGGTGCAGCGTGGAGCACAGCTCCGCCTCACGGCGGAACAGCGTGACGAACTCCACATCGTCCGCGTACGAAGGGAGGATCCGCTTCAGTGCCACCTGCTTCTCGAAACCACCCTCGGGGCTGTACGTGGCGCGGTACACCTCGGCCATGCCGCCGGAGCCGATGCGCTCGTGCAGCATGTACTTGCCCATGACTTCCTGCTCGCGCAGCGCGGCCAGCGCCTGCTCCGTCTTCCGCACGAAGTGCCGCGCCAGGATGGCCGTGGCCACGCCTGAACTCAGCAGGAACACCGAGCGCATGACGATGAACGGCGGCGTCAGCGTCAGCAGCGGCTGCTCGGGCAACAGCGGCCGGACGAAGAAGAAGTACAGCCCCAGGTACTCGCCCCCCGCGAGCGCTCCGGCCACCAGCGCCAACAACGGCTGGGTGCGGAGCGCCGCCAGCACCACCAGCGTGCCCCAGATGACGAGCGTGGGCGCGGTGAGCGCATACGTGGGCCCCTGGAACCGCAAGTCGAAGGCCAGCACCACCGAGGGAATGCTCACCTCAATCGCCACATTGAGCCAGTGGATGGCGGGGTGGAACCACCCGGCTCGCAGCGCCCGCCAGAGGATGGCGTAGTACACGCACAGCACCCCCACCAGCGACAGCAACGCCCGAGTGAGCCCCCAGCCCAGGTACGGCCCCAGCGCTCCCACCGCCACCAGGCACGCCCCCGCCAGCCCCGCCATGTAACCGGCCACGGAGGTTTCTCGCGCCTGGGCGTCCCGGCGCATGTGGTTCTGGAGAAAACGAGAGACGGCGGAGGCTCGGGTCGTCATGCGGAGCCTCGAACCATAGTGCGAACGAGGGTTTGGCGGGCAGGGGGGCCCAGGAAGACCCACCAGGTCTTCTGCCCGCTTCCCCCCTCACTTCCTTCACAGGTCGTGTCCGGGGTAAAGTGTCGCTGAAATGTTGCACAGGGGCTCTCGTGCCGTGGCAGGTACGGAGTCCTCCCCCTCGCTCTCCCAGGACATCCGCATGCGTCAAGAAACGCGCCTTCTGTTGGCCGTGCTCGCCACCGGCCTTCTCGCAATCACAGGCTGTTCCAGCGACGGCAACACCGTCTGTGGAGATGGGCAAAAGGAGGGCGCGGAGCAATGTGACGATGGCAACAACAACAGTGGGGATGGCTGTAGCAACACGTGTACGACAGAGACCGTTCCGCTGACGTGCGGCAACGGGGTACGGGAGCTCGAGGAGGCCTGTGACGACGGGAACTCGAAGAACGGGGATGGCTGCGAGAACGACTGCACCCTCACCCCCAAGCCCAGCACCGAGTGCGCCACGTTGCCGCCGGTGTCCTCGGGCAGCACCTGCGAGGTGACGAAGCCGGGCACCAACGGCGCGCGGCTGTTCCTGGGCGTGGTGCTCAAGGACAGCGGGGTGCTCAATGGCGGCCAGGTGTTGGTGGATGCCCAGGGCATCATCCAGTGCTCGGCGTGTGACTGCTCGGACAACGCGGACGCCGCGGAGGCCACCGTCATCTCCTGCCCGCAGGGTGTCATCTCCCCGGGCCTGATCAACTCGCACGACCACATCACCTACCAGGGCGGGCCGCCGTCGCGCACCGAGGAGCGCTACGAGCACCGGCACGACTGGCGCATCAAGAACCATGACGGCCACACGCAGTTGGTGAACGGCGCCACCAGCAGCAACAACGCCATCCTGTGGGGCGAGCTGCGCCAGGTGCTGGCAGGCACCACGTCGGTGGCGGGCAGCGGCGGGCAGCCGGGCCTGCTGCGCAACCTGGACAAGGACAGCATCACCACCAGCGGTGGCAACCAGGCAGGCCTCGGCGAGCAGGCCATCGAATACCAGACGTTCCCGCTGGGGGACTCCGGGGGCAAGGAGCTGACGAACAGCTGTGACTACCCGGCTTCGGGCATCGACAAGCCGACGGTCATCCCGGCCCACTCCGCCTACTTCCCGCACGTGGCCGAGGGCATCGAGGAGTCCGCGCACAACGAGTTCCGCTGCGTGTCCACCACCGACAACGGCGGGCAGAATCTCTTCACGCGCCAGACGGCCATCATCCACGGTATCGCCGCCAATGCGGCGGACATCGGCATGATGGCCAGCCGGGGCACGGACCTCATCTGGTCTCCGCGCTCCAACGTGTCGCTGTACGGCGACACGGCCATGGTGACGGCGTACAAGCAGATGGGTGTCACCATCGCGCTGGGGACGGACTGGGTGGCCTCGGGCTCCATGAACCTGCTGCGCGAGCTGCAGTGCGCGGACTTCCTCAACACCAACTACTACTCGCGGCCCTTCTCGGACGAGGAGCTGTGGCGCCTGGTGACGGCCAACGCGGCGGACATCACGGACACCCAGGAGAAGCTGGGCCGGCTCGAGAAGGGCAAGGTGGCGGACCTGGCCATCTTCCGGCTGCGCAGCTTCGCCGCCTCGCCCTATCGCGCCGTCATCACCGCCAATCCGGAGGACGTGGTGCTCACCGTGCGTGGTGGCCTGCCGCTCTACGGAGACAAGGCGCTGGTGACCGCGCTGGGGAGGAGCGGTTGTGAGGGGCTGGAGGTGTGTGGCGCGGAGAGGGTGCTGTGCATCAACGATGACATCAAACAGACGTACAGCGCGCTGGCGACGGCGAACACGAACCTCTACCCGCTCTTCTTCTGCAACCAGGCGCCCACCAACGAGCCGACGTGCGTGCCGCAGCGTACCTCCACCAACACCCAATTCCCCGCGAGCGTGAACAGCTCCACGGCGTACAGCGGAGCGCGGGCGGCGGACGACCAGGATGGGGACGGGGTGCCGGACTCGAAGGACAACTGCGCCATCGTCTTCAACCCCATCCGGCCCATGGATAACGGAGTGCAGGCGGACACGGACAAGGATGGCGTGGGTGACGCGTGCGACGTGTGCCCGCTGGAGGCCAACAGCACCACCTGCAAGGTGCCGGCGCCGGACGACGAGGACGCGGACGGCCTCAAGGACTGGCTGGACAACTGCCCGTTCGTGGCCAACGCGGACCAGGCGGACGCGGACAAGGATGGGCACGGCGACGCGTGCGATGCGTGCGCCACGGCCAACCCGGGCTTCCAGGCCTGCCCGGTGAGCATCTACGACTTGAAGAAGCCGGTGGGTGGAACGTACCCGCTCGTCAACGAGCCGGTGGCCCTGGCGGACGTGCTGGTGACGGCGGTGGGCAGCACGGGCTTCTTCGTCCAGGCACTTACCTCCGAACAGACGCCGGACTACTCGGGCCTGTTCGTGTTCACCAGCACGAAGCCCTCGGTGGCGGCGGGGGATCGCATCTCCATCACCTCGGGGACGGCGGCCAACTACTACGGGCAGATCCAGCTCACGAACGCCGCGTTCACGAAGAACTCCAGCAACAATCCGCTGCCGGCGCCGGTGAAGGTGAGCCCGGCGGACGTGCACACCGGAGGCCCGCGCGCCGTGGCGCTGGAGGGCGTGCTGGTGGAGCTCGACAACGTCTCCGTGACGAAGCTGGAGCCCACGCTGGGCTCGGGCGACAAGGCGCCCTCCAACGAGTTCGTCGTGGACACCACGGCGAGCACGGACAATGAGACGGCCGGCGTTCGGGTCAACGACTACCTCTACTTGAGCAATCCGCTGCCGGCGGTGGGCACGAAGTTCCGCCTGGTGCGGGGCATCCTGGAGCTGCGCAATGACCACTACAAGGTGGAGGTGCGCGGCGTGCAGGACCTGGTGGCGCCGCCGCCGGCCATCACCGCGTTCGGTCCCTCGGGCCAGTACGTGCGCGTGGGGCAGATGGGGACGGACTCCTTCCCGCAGGCGCTCACGCTGACGCTGGGAGGCACCTACTTCGAGGATGTGGTCGTCACCCTCGAGGCCAGCTCGGGAGCGCTCCATGCCGGCACCAACGGCAACGGTACCGTCACCATCCCAAAGGGACAGACCTCGGTGGTGGTGCCGCTGCAGGGTGTGTCCCAGGCCGAGAGCGTCACCCTCACGGCGACGCTGGAGGGCTCCTCGAAGACAGTCACGGTGCGTGTGCTGGGAGAGATGGAGCAACCCCAGGTGGCCTCGCTGACGCCGAACGAGCCAGTGACGGCGGCGGGCGGGCAGGTGCGCTTCACCGTCAAGCTTGACCGGCCGGCTCCGGCGAACACGACGCTGGACTTCACGGTGGCGCCGGCGGGCTTCGGCACTGTCAGCCCCACCTCGGTGAGCGTGCCCCTCAACGCCACGGAGGCGGCGTTCCGCTTCACCGCGGACGCGGCGCCGTCCAGCACGACGGGCACCGTCACCGCTTCGGTGGGCGCGGCCAGCGCGAGCGCCACGGTGACCATCGCGGCCAGTGTTCCCAAGCTCGCCAGCCTGACGCCCAGCGCTGCGGTGCTGGTGGAGCCGGGCGCCAGCCACACGTTCACCGTCACGCTGGATGCGCCGGCGCTGTATGACACGGCGGTGGAGCTGTCGGCGACGCCGGACTCGGCGGCGGCCACGTACGGCACGGTGCCGGAGGTGGTGGTGGTGCCCATGGGACAGACGTCCGCGAGCTTCACCTTCACGGCGGGCAGCTCGCCGAACGTGAACGGGCAGGTGAAGGCCAGCCTGGACGGGGTGGAGTTCTCCACGCCGGTGCGGGTGGGCGCGACGCTGCCTCGTCTGGCGAGCCTGTCGCCCGCGAACGCCACGGTGCTGGCCGGCGCGACGCAGACCTTCACGGTGACGTTGGACCAGTCCGCGCTGGAAGACACCCTTGTGACGTTGGCGCTCTCTCCGGCGAGCGGAGCGGGTTCCATCCCGGCCTCCGCCACCATTGCGAAAGGCGCGACCTCGGCCACGTTCACCTTCACGGCCGACAGCGCTCCCTCGGTGACGGCGGCAACGCTGACGGCGAGCATGGGCACGGTGTCGTTCTCCTCGACGCTGAGGCTCGTGGTGTCCGTGGCGGGGCTGATCATCAACGAGATCGACTACGACCAGCCGAGCGCGGATACGAAGGAGTTCGTGGAGATCTACAACAGCTCGAGCCAGACGATCTCCCTGTCTGGGCTGAAGCTGGTCTTCATCAATGGCTCGGGGACCGGCAGCAAGTACGCGGAAGTGGACCTCTCGACGCAGACGGATCTGGCGGCAGGGCAGTACCTGGTGGTGGGCTCGCAGTTGGTGCTCGACACGGTGCCGGCGGGCGCGAAGAAGATCCTGTTCGCGGCGGCCATCCAGAATGGTGATCCGGATGCGGTGGGCATCTACGACACAGCCAATGACAAGCTGGTGGATTCGATCTCGTACGGTGGGCAGACGCCCAATGTCGTCCTGGGCACGGCGAGCTTGAGCTTCCAGGAAGGGACGAACCCGACGACGACGCTGAAGGACTCGGGGACGGCCGATGGCTCGCTGTCGCGCTCGCCGAACGGAGTGGACTCCAACGTGAACGCGATGGACTTCAAGTTCACCACCACGGTCACTCCGGGCGCGGCGAACGTCCAGTCGCCCTGAGCAGAGCCGCAGCGCTCGGCCCGGCGCTCCTGGTGGTTCCAGGGAGCGCCGGTGTCGGGCGGCCATGAGCCGAACCTGTAGGACTGGCAGACAGGTTGGCTCGAACCGCGCTCGGAGGGGAGCTTCCTACTCCTTCAGCGGCTGGATGCCGGTGACGAGCAGCTTGTCCAGCGAGGCCAGGACGGGATCGTACGTTACCGTCGCCCGGAACAGGTTCTGGTGCACGAGCAGGCCGATGTACGCGCCGATCACCCCGTGCGCCGTCTGCACCGGATCCACGTCCGCGCGGAACTCCGCCTTCTTCTGCCCGTAGCGGATGATGCTGGCCAGCACGTGGACGTAGACCTCGAGCTTCTCGCGCAGCGCCTCGGCTACCCGCTCGTTGGACTCGGCGGCTTCGGCGGACACCATGCCGAAGAAGATGCCGTACTCACGGTGGTACCGCAGGAACTGCGCCGTGCGATTCAGGAATGAGACGATCTGCTCGCGCGCCGCCTGCTTGCGGTGCTCGGTCAGCAGATCGACGAACTCGTTGAGATAGCGCTGGTGCAGCTCGTCGATGGCCGCCAGCAGCAGATCCTCCTTCGTGGGGAAGTGCCAGTAGAGCGCGCCAGGCGTCATGCGGATGGCCTTGGCCAGCTCCGCCATCGTCGTTGCCAGGAACCCGCGCCGGGCGAACAGCGTGATGGCCGCCTCGAGAATCTCCACCCGGGTGCGTGCCGCGCGCTCTTGCTTGATCTCCCGCTTCGCCGGTTCCTTGCGCATGGGAACCGCATCCTATCTACCTCAAGAGAGCAGCGTCACCTGCACAATCTCCGGTGGGGCGGCGATGCGCACCGGAGGTCCCCAGAAGCCCGTGCCCCGGCTCACGTAGAGGTGGCGCCCGTTCTCCTCGAAGTGTCCGGCGGCGTAGTCCCAGATGGCGGACACGGCCAGGTTGAAGGGGAAGAACTGGCCGCCGTGGGTGTGCCCGGACAGCTGCAGGCCCATGCCTGCCTCGCGGGCCTCCTTCCAGTTGGCGGGCTGGTGGGCCAGGAGCACCGCCGCGCGATCGGGATCCCTGCCCGCCACGGCCTTCTTGAGATCATATCCCTGGCCACCGCCGAAGCGGCCCGCGGACCAGTCATCCACGCCGACGAGATCAAACGAGGCATTCGGCTCGCCGATGCGCAAGAACCGGTTGCGCAGCACGGGGATGCCCATGCGCTCCAGTGCCTCGGTCCACTCCTCGTCTCCGGAGTAGTACTCGTGGTTGCCGGTGACGAAGTAGGAGCCATATCGGCTGCGCAGATTCGTGAGTGCGCCCACCGCGTGGCCCAGGTCCTCCACGCTGCCATCCACCAGGTCTCCGGTGATGCACACGAGGTCCGGTTTGAGCGCGTTGCACTGAGCCACCATGGCATCCATGAAGCGGCGCTGGATGAGCGGGCCCACGTGGATGTCGCTCACCTGGACGAGGGTGACGCCATCCAGCGCCTTGGGCAGGCCGGGCAGCCGGACGGAGATGCGGTTGATGACGGGAGGGTGGAAGGCGCGCCAGGTGCCGTACCCCACCATGCCTCCCGTGACGAGCAGCGCTCCGCCGGCGGTGGCTCGAGCAAGGAACTGGCGCCGCTCCTCGGAGACAGGAGCAGGGGCGGGAGCGGGAGCCGAAGCCGGTGCGGAGTCGGCCGGTGCGGAGGCCTGCGCCCGCCGCTGCCGCACGAGGCCTGCCAGGGAGCGCGCCCCGCCCAGGACGAAGAGGGCCAGGAGCAGGTAGATGGCCACGCTCATCCAGGTCCACCCCACGGTGGCCAGGGCGAACACGAGATCCTCGGGAAGCACGAACGCCAGTCCCCGCGAGCCCAGCATGAGCAGGCACAGGGCCGCCATGGCGATGACTCCGGCCTTGCGCCAGCCCGGGTGTCCGGAGGTGTCCCGGAAGATGCGCCGGTACAGGTAGACGTGGCTCAGGACGGAGAGCACGCTGAGGATGACGAGGAAGACGAGGGTTCGCACGAGGACGGCGGCAGCCATGGACCTCAATACTTACCCCGTCCGTCCGCGCCGCAACCGGAACTGCATATGAAGAAACGTGAAGCGTCCGGTCCCCGCCTCAAGCCGCAGGAGCCTTGGAGGGCTGACCGAGCTCGGTGAGCAGCACTCGGAGGCGGGCGCGAAGGGGTTCCGGCTCGAAGGGCTTCTCCAGCCAGGGCAGGTGCGTGCTGTCCAGGAAGGTACGGGCCGCCTCGGTGAAGGCACCGCCGGTGAGGAACACCATGCGCTCGGCCATCTCGGGGGCTTCGTGGCGCAGGGTCTCGTGCAGCTCCATTCCCGTCATCTCCGGCATCATCAGGTCACAGAGGATGAGGGCATAGCGCTCCCCGGCGCGCAGCTGCTCCAGGGCCAGGCGCGCGCTGGTGAAGGACACCACCTCATGGTCGGGCTCCAGCGTGCGGGACAGGGCCGTGATGAGCAGCGGCTCGTCATCGATGATCAACAGCCGGCCCCGAGCTGGGGAGGACGGACCCACTGCGGGAAGGATGGTATGGGCCCCCGAGGGATCCTTCGGCGCCGGAGGCAGCTCCACCTCGAAGGTGGTGCCCTTGCCCTGCTCGCTGCGCACGCGGATCTCCCCGCCCATGTTCTGGATGTAGGAGTGGCAGATGGACAACCCCAGCCCGGTGCCCACGCCCACCGGCTTGGTAGTGAAGAAGGGCTCGAAGATGCGGGGCAGCACCTCGGGGGGAATGCCCGAGCCGGTGTCGCTCACCGCCGCCAGGATGTGGCCGCGCTCGTTGGTGCGCAGGGTGATGCGGATCTCATGCTGATCCGCGTGGCCCTCGGGGATGGCCTGGGCGGCGTTGACCAGCAGGTTGAGGAACACCTGGCCCAGGCGCGTCTCGTCCCCGAGCACCTCGAGCCCCTCGTCGTATTCCTTCACCACGCGGGCCCGGTGGCGGATCTCCGCGTCCGCGATGGACAGCGCCAGCTCCATCACCCCGTGGAGATCCACCCGCCGCAGGCGCTCGGGCTGCATGCGGGAGAACGTCTTCAAGTCCTGGACGATGCGCTTCACGCGATCGGCGCCCTGGAGCGCCTCATCGAGCGCCTGCTCCACCTCGCCCCAGCCGGCCTGAGGGCCTTCCCGTTGAGCAGCGCCGCGCACCTCCGAGGTGGCGTAGTGGAGGTTGGAGATGATGTAGGCCAGGGGGTTGTTGATCTCGTGCCCCACGCCGGCGGCCAGCGTGCCCACCGCCGCCATCTTCTCGGCGTGGATGAGCCGCTCGCGGGTGGCCTGCAGCTCCTGGATGCGAGCCTTCAGGTCGCCGTTGACGGTGGCGAGCTCGGCGGTGCGCTCATCGACGCGGGCCTGCAATTGCCGCTCGCGCCGGCGCACTCGGAGGATGCGCAGCCACACGGTGCCGGCCACCACCAGAGCGGTGAGCAGTCCGCACGCCACGCGGAAGCTCCACGTCTGGTAGAAGCGCGGCTCCAGGGAGAACAGCAGCGTGGCCTCGGACGGCGTGAACCCCTCATGTGGAGAGGCCACCTCGACGTGGAACCGGTAGTGCCCGGGGGCCAGGTGCGTGTAGTAGGCCTCGCGCCGGGAGCCGGCTTCCACCCAGTCCGCGTCCACGCCCTCCAGCCGGTAGCGGAACGTGAGCTGCTGGGGCGCGCGCAGGCTCGTGGCCGTGTAGTGGATCTCCACCCGGCCCTCTCCCACGGGGATGGGGCGCTCGACAGCCAGGGGCACGGACCTCGAGTTGATGAGGAGATCCTCGATGAGCACCGAGGGGGCGGGCAGTGCCTGCGTCTGCCACGGCTTGTTCGGATCGTAGACGACGACGCCTCGGATGGTGGGGAACCACAGCCGGCCATCGCGGCTGACGATGCCCGCGGGCATGCCGATGCCGTTGCACTCCTCGGCGCGCATGCCCTCATCCGTGCCGTAGGCCTCCGAGGTGAGGTGCGAGAGTTGGCCGTCGGCCACGGCCTCCAGCTCCGCCTGGGACACGCGGAAGATGCCCTTGTTGCAGCTCATCCACAGGTTGCCGTGCCCGTCCGGGAGGATCTCGAAGATGCGATCGTTGAACAGGCCCTCGGAGCGGGAGAAGCGCTGGAAGTTGTCCTGCTTCCACCGGTAGAGGCCCTCGTCGGTGCCGATCCACAGCACGCCGTCGGGCTCCTCTTGCAGGGCCTGGACCTCGCTGAACATCGGTCGGCCCTCGTCGGCCACGAGGACGAGGCGGCCCTTGAGGAAGTAGGCGAGCCCGCCCTCGGCGGTGCCCACCCAGAAGCCTCCGGCCTTCCGCTTCTTGAGCAGCGTGATGGAGTTGCCGGGCAGTCCCTGGGCGCGGGTGAGGAGCTCGAATTGCTCGCCGTTCCACCGCGCCAGGCCCTCCTGGGTGCCGGCCCAGAGCGAACCTTCCCGGTCGAAGTACGCCACGCGCACGGCCCCCGACGGCAGGCCCTGGGCGTGGGAGAGCGACAGGGTGATGGCGCCGCGCTCCCAGCGGCTGAGGCCCGTCTGGGTGGCGAACCAGATGCTGCCATCGGGGGCCTCGGTGATGGAGCGGACGCGGTCGTGGATGAGGCCGTCGCGAGTCGTCCACGTGGTCATCTTCCCGTCCTGCCAGCGCGTGACACCGCTGCCCAGGCCCGCGAACCAGAGGCTGCCGTCACGGGCCTCGTAGATGGCGGTGACGACCTCCTGGGGCAGTCCCTCGGGGCGGCCCATCGAAGTGAAGGGCGCATCCTTGAAGCGGTGGAGCCCTCCCTCGGAGGCACCGATCCAGAGGTTGCCCTCGAGATCCTCCAGGAAGGCGATCACCGTGTTGCTCACCAGACCCTGGGTGACATCGAAGGTGAAGCGTCGGCCTTGGGCCAGGCGCAGCATGCCCAGACCGGTGCTGCCCACCCAGAGGGTGTTCAGCCGGTCCACGAAGAGCGCTCCGACGGGAGAGCCCGGTAGGCTCGCCTCGGGGACGGGCCGCAGGCGCTGATCGCGCAACTGGTACACAGTGCCATCCTCGGTGCCGATCCAGAGGGTGCCGTCCTTTTCCGCGGCGAGCGACAGCACCGAGGCATTGGCCTGCTCCGGCAACGAGGGGCCCGGTTGCAGCGCCGTGCCGTCCCAGAACTGCAGGCCCTTCGGCGTGCCCACCCAAAGCCTTCCTTTGGGATCCTCGACGAGCGCACCAACGCGGTTGTGGGCCAGGCCGGTATCGGTGGTCCACACCTGGAAGCGGCCCTCGGAGTACCGCAGCAGTCCATGGCCGTCGGTGGCGATCCAGAGCGAGCCATCCCTCGTGGGGAGCAGCGCGTGGAGGTGCCGCAGTGGAACTTCGGGCGCCGCGTTGACGGCGGAGAAGATGCCCTGGCTCATGCGGGTGAGCCCCACGTCGGTGCCGATCCACAAGGTTCCTGCCGGATCCGTGGCCAGACAGCGGATGGTGCGTCCCTGGAGGGCAGGGGTGTTGATCAAATCGAAGACGGTGAAGTGCACGCCATCGAAGCGGACGAGTCCCTCCCAGGTGCCGGACCAGAGGTAGCCATCGGGCGTCTGCGCGAGAGCCTCAATGGCGTTCTCCGGGAGCCCATCGGTCGTCTGCCAGACGCGGTGGGGGAACTGGACCAGGGACTTGTCCGGATCAAGGGCCGAGGCTGGGAGCGCGCCTCCGAGCAGACCCACGAGCAGCACGGTCGCGAAGACACACCGGGAGCGCCGGCCCGCGGCGGGATCGGAGGGAGGTGCTCGGAGGTGGCTACGTGAAGCGGGGGGCATGGGGCGGACCTGGAGAGGCGGCACCGTAGCGAGGAGCTGCGCCGGGGAAAAGCCGGTCTACCGGATCCGGATCCGCATTCTCGTGAGCAAAAGCAGGCAGCTAGGAATTCGAGGGGAAACCTTTCGGATGGCTGCCCCCCAGACGAGCCAGCGGGGAAGGTGGGTCGAGAGGATTGGCATCTCGACGAGACCAGAAACCTCCTTCACCTATTTCCGACCTCCCAGGTTGAGTACTCAATAAGCATCACGGGTGATCATTTCGGGCACTGCTCCACTGCCTCCGGTCTTGGATTCTCATGACAGAACCATGACAAAGGCATGGAGTGCTCATGGCCATTGGATGGGGCCCCACGCAGTAGGTTGGTCCTCGTCACTGCTCTGCCCCGGTGCGCCCCCCATGCGTGTCATGACCGCTGCTCTCCTGGTGGAAGCTGTCACGGAACTCTCGAAGGGCTCCAAGCTGGTCCGGGCCAAGGATGTGTTCGCCTGGTGCGACCGGAACGGCGTGGACTACCAGGGAGAGCGACTCAAGAACCACGCCATCTGGGATGCGGACTGCGAGGAGGCCCGCGGTCAGCAGCGGCTCCTGAAGTTCAAGAGCGGGGAGAGCAAGCAGTCTCGAGAAGGCTGGGCGCTCATTGCTCATAGAGCCCGAGCCCGTGAAGCCGCCGCGCGCCTGGGCTGGCGCGAGATGCTCTGGACGGGAGAGAAGTGGGACTGGCTCGACGGGAGCCCGCCCATTCGGACACGGCGTTCCGGCGCAGCGGAGAAGCCGGTCGACGGAGAAGCGGGCTGGGGCTCGGCCTCCGAAGGCACCTGGCCGTAGCGCATCACAAACACGCGCGCGGAAGACTCTCTGTGGGGAGCCCTTTCCCTCTCCCGGCTTCCCAGGAGAACACCATGAACACCGCGATGATCGTCCAGGCGTGGAAGGATCCGGAGTACCGCGCGAGTCTCCCGCTCGAACAGCGCGCCGCGCTTCCGGAGAACCCTTCCGGCGTGCCGCTCACGGAGCTCGAGGAGTCCGAGCTGAGTGAGATCACTGGCGGGCGACCCCTACCCGTGACCTGTCCGGAGTTGTGCTGCTTCCTGAGCATCAACTGTCTCTCGCTGACGCTGGTCTGCCGCGATCTGGATTCCTGAACGCCGCGGAGCGTCATCTTGTTTTCCTTGAAATAAAGGAAAATCAGTTTAAGTAAGGTGCTGCCGTGAGTCCGTGCCCTCGAGGAGGACCCTGTCATGCGCCGCACCCCACTGGATGCTTCGTTCCCTGTGAGCCGTCCCCGTAGGACAGGTCTGCTGGGGCTGGCGGCGATGACGCTTCTGGCGTTCAGCGCCGGTTGCAGTGGCGCCCCGGAGCCGGAGCAGGACGGAGAACTGGGCAGCTCCAGCGGAGCCGTGGTGACCCAGGGCAGCATCCTCTTCGTGGGCAACAGCTTCACCCACGGCAACGAGGAGCCGGCGTACTCGTACAACAAGGCGGCCATCACCGATGCCAATGGCAGTGCGCAGGGTGGGGTGCCGGGTATCTTCAAGAAGCTGACCGTCCAGGCCGGGTTCTCGTTCAACGTCACCATCGAGGCGGTCAGCAGCGAGACGCTCAGCGGGCACGCTTCCACGAAGGCGTCGATCATCGGCCGCGTCTGGGACAACGTCGTCCTGCAGGAGCAGAGCACGCGTCCCCTGCCCACCGCTCATGGAGGAGACCCCGCGGCTTTCTCCTCGGGTGCTGGCAGCCTGCGGAGCCTCGTGGTGAGCAGCAACCCGGCGGCCCGGGTGTTCCTGTATGAGACTTGGGCATCGCCCGCGTCGGTCTCGGCCCAGAGTTACACGGCTGGCACGGCGGGCCTGCCAGAGATGCAGACCGACCTGCGCAACGCGTACTTCAAGGCTCGGAGCGATCTGGGCTTCACGGGCGTGGCCCGGGTGGGGGACGGGTTCATGCGCGCGGTCGATCAGGGGTTGGCGGATCCGGATCCCTCCAATGGAACCACCGCGGGAACCTTCAACCTCTGGAGCGCCGCGGACAGCCGCCATGCGAGCAAGTACGGCAGCTACCTCTCGGCGGCGGTGCTGTTCGCGAAGGTCACCGGAGCCGATCCGCGTACCCTGTCCGTCGGCACGGACAGCGCGGCGGCAGGCCTGGGGATCAGCTCGACCGATGCCACCAACCTGAACCGCATCGCCTACGAGATCTCCACGTTGCCGGATCCGGTGGTGGGGGTCTCCGGGCCTCAGGTCGTGACCAATGCGGCCTTCACGGGAACGGTGACGGCTGGTACTCCGGAGAACCTCACCGGCAATGCGCAGTTGAGCTCCCTCACCACCGCGGAGGGCACCTTCACGAACCTCGTGGGCGCGACGGCCAATGGCATCACGGGGACCAACACCCCCAACGCGCGTGGCACGGTGCCCGCGAACGCCAATGCCGCCGCTTCGGGCCTCAGCGTCCATGACGGCGCGAACAACCTGGGCTCGGGTAACTTCCAGTTCGGCACGGCCTTCACCGCGAAGACCCGCTTCTTCATCGTCGAGACGGGGCTGACCTCCGGAACGATTGGCGACGACACTGTCGTCACGCTGGTCAATGCGTCGAACACCCCGGTGGGCTCGTTCTCGCTCTCCCTGCGCGCGAATCAGTTCACCTCTTCGGCCGCGGGCAACATGTCGAACGCCCTGGCGACGATCAACTACACGAGCGGCGTTGCGAGCGTCACCGGAACCCCCGTGGGCACGGTGCAGTCGAAGCTGGGGGCCGTCACGTTCTCACTGGCGGACCTGGGTGTCACCGATGTCGCGAGCGTCAGCAGCGCCACCGGTATCCGCCTCGTCAGCTCTACGATCGATCCGAACGTGGTGGGCCTCTTCACGGTGCCTTGACCGGCGAGGCCCTGCTTGAAAGGGCAGCCCCGCAGGCGGCGGCCATGAACCGAGCTGGTATGCCTGTCATACCAGTTGGCGCTCGGTCACAGGCCGAGGAGCGCCAGGTCGAGCTGGCCCTTCTCGAGCGGCGGGCACCAGTAGTAGCCGCCAGTAATGGGTCGCGAGAAGGTGAAGAGCCCGTCCACGATTCCGTCCTCGAGCCCCGCCATCCGGCGCATCATGATCTCGAACCGGTCGAGCGATTCGACCTGCGCGATGAACTCGAGCCCCTCCTGCGTCGCCGTCGCCCACGGCATCGAGCGGCGGATCATGAAGGCCGGTGGCTCGAAGCTCTCCTGCGCCGTCCGCTTCACGTGCGCGGATTCCGGTGCCTCTTCGATTTCATCATTCGAATCGGCTCGCCGTCCGATCAACATCTCGCGCCGCTCCTCGCTGAACCGGCGGAAGCGCACGAGGTCATGAACCCAGCGCTGCACGACGAGGAAACTCGAGCCGCGCAGGTGCTCGCCCTGGGCCACGATGGCCGACCGCACCGCCAACTCCCCCTTGGGGTTCTCCGTCCCGTCCTCGAACCGCGTGAGGTCGCGGCCCTCGTGATAGGTGAACGTGTCGTTCGAATCCGCGAGCAGGAATGCGTCGGCGACGAGCTCGCGAATCTGCTGGGTCAGGTCGAACACGACGCCGCGATCGGGACCTCGCAGCAGGAAGCAGAGCGCATCCTGTGTCGATGGGACGCTGCAGGCCGGACCGGACATGGCTGGGAACGTGCGCAGCCCCGGAATCGATTTGCCGAGCGCGAGCACCACCGGCTCACCGATGCCGATGACGCCGCAATCGGCCGGCACGCCCTCGCGCAGCCGGCGGAGCGCGCCGAGCACGTCCGTCTCCGGAGCGATGCGAAACGTGAGCGTGCGGCCTACGGGTGGGCGGTCAGCGAGGATGGAAGGCTGTGAAGTCTCGAGCATGGGTGCGCGCTTATCGTAGAGCCGCACCTCCGTCGAGACAGTCACGTCCGAGCGTGGAGTATTGGATGCGCCTCAGCCTTAGCGGCCCGCGGAGGCGACCTGCTGGGCGATCTCCTGCACGGCGCGCGCCGCGTTCTTGGCCACCGAGGCCGGCGCTCGGCCGCGCGCCGCATCCATGGTCTTCAGCGCCTCCTGCATCTCCTGGGTCGCCGGGGCGCGAAGTTCGCTCTCGAGCCGGTTGACGGTCTCCTGCAGCAGCGCCTGGGCCTCGTAGGGCAGTTCGTTGAAGGTCGTGAAGGCGCCGAAGGCCCGGTCGACATTGCCCTGGATCTCGTAGATCCCGGCGTAGAGGCGCTGGAGTTGCTGGTCGAGATCGAGCCGGTCGATGCCGTTGGCCCACTGCTCGTAGAACGGCCGATCCGCGAGCGCGTCGATGGTCTCGTTGCTGATCGACTCGACGAGGATGCCCTTGAACTTGTCGACGAAGGTCTGGTGGACCTTGCGCATGAACTCGACCCAGTACGTCAGCGAGTCGTCGGCCCGAGCGGTGAAGGTGCGCACGTTGGCCTTGAGGCCATCGGTTGCCTGCGCGCTCTGCCAGTCCTCCATCGCTCTCACCGCGTCGGAGCGGTACTGCTTGGCCTTCTCGTAGCCGTTGTTGAGCACGTAGTCGGTGGCCTCGCGGCGCACGGTCGAGAAGCTCATGATCACGCCCTTGCGGCCTCCCATGAACGAGAGCATCTCCGACGCGCATTGGTCGACGTAGGACTGCGCGACCGGCAGCACGGCCTTGGCACCCTTGCCGATCATCTTCGCCGCGCCGCCGAGCGGGTTGTAGACCATCGACAGCGCCGTGAAGACATAGGATGCGAAGGCGTTGCCCGGCCGGGTGAGCTCGAGGATCTGGTTCATGATCGCCGGATCGATGCCGAGCCGTTCTCCCGCGTCCTTGATGTTCTGACGCTGCCGTTCGATCTGATCGAGCAGCTCGTCCGCCTTCTTCGGGTCGAGCCCCACGCGCTTCACGGCCTCGCGCAGCAGTTCCTTGAACTTGTCGTTGATCTGCTTCTTGACCTGCTCGACCTTGGAGGCCGCGTCGAGCGCATCGCGGATGCCCGTGGCATGCGCGGGCACGACTTCCTCCATCATCTTGTTGACGATCTCCCGGAGCTTGCCGGCCGCGTAGCGCTCCCTGTCGAGCAGGTCCTTCTCGGTCTGCGACAGGTTTGCCCAGTGAGTGCCGTAGATGGCCGCCTTCTCCTCAAGCCGGTTGCAGATCAGCATCTGCTCGTCGTGCGTCTCGCCGATCTTGCAGCGCTCCAGTCCCTCCCAGAACTTGCGCTCCTCGCTCGCCGCGATGTCGCGGAAGGCGATGAGGTTCTGGGGCGGCTCCTTGTAGCCTTCGAGGAGGTTGGCCAGGCCGTTGAGCACGAACTTGGACAGCGTGTCGAGCTTGCTACGGAAGTTGTCGGCGATCTTGCGGTCTCCCTTCTCCGCCGCGATGTCGCCGAGCTCGACGAGCCCAGCCTCGCGGCGTTTGAGCAGCTCGGTGAGCGCGAGGCTGACGCGGATGTAGTCATCCGGCGGGAGCGTCGTCTTGAAGAATGCAAAGCGCTGCTCGAGTTCCTGGGCGCGGGCTTCGAAAGCCATGATCAGATCCCCTGGAGCGTGGCGACGCGCCACGGTCCGTTGTCGATGCGCTGCAAGGTCCACCAGCGATGCACGGTCACGTCGAGAAAACCGCGGTACTCACCGTCGAACTGGCCAATGTGCTCGATCTCCGCCTCGACTTCTTCGACACGTGGGGCACCCGGGAACTCGTCTCCGCGGGTGACGACTCGCGGCTCGCCGACCCAGGCGACGCGTGCGTCCCAGACGCGCCGGGAGAAGCTCGCGCGCGAGCGCTCGAAGTCGTCGTCGGTGGGGTGCTGCATCCGGTAGCAGACCTGCGGCGTCTTGTCCGGGTTGGAGCGCACCAGCCAGTCGGCGAACAGCTGGCGCCACACCGAGAGGTCGCCCGCCTTGATGCAGTCGATCATGCAGGTGAGCACGGCTTGCGGCGAGGCATCGTCCGGCGGCAGCTCGGTGCGCGGCTTGAGCAGGCCTTCTTCACCGGCGAAGGCGGAGATCTCGCCCTGGCCTTGACGCACGTCGACGAACAGCGAGTCGCCGATCAGCGCGGCGAGCACTTCAATCTCCAGTCCCCAGGTGCTGCGGCCATCCACCATGACCACGCGAGGCTTGGGCAGCACGCGGCCGAGCAGGGTGTACTCCTCGCGGATCGATGGGGACACCAGCCGGGTGTAGCGGCGCAGCGCTCGCAGCATGCGGATGGCGCCGAGGCTCTCCATGTCGAGGAAGTAGCGACCCTGGCTGGAATCGCCAGCCACGAACCAGCCGTGCCCGGCCTCGGAGATCCACTGCCGTGTCGGCAGGCGTTCTAGCACCACGCACTTGCCGGCGACGGCTTCGCGCTGGCCATGGATGGGGTGCTGCGCCGGGAACGCGGGGATGGTCTCTGCCTTCACGGAGTCGAGCGCGGCGGCCCAGGCCTGCTTCGCGAGCGAGGCGACCTCGGCCGCGCGCTCCTCGTCGGCCTTGCGGTAGGCGAGCTCCGCCTCGCCGAGCGAGTAGCGTTGCCCTCGCAGCCGTTCGAGCGTCGCCTCGAAATCGCCGCGCACGGCTTCAGCGAAGGGTCCCGGGTAGCGGCTGAGCATGCGCTCGACGCGCGGGCGTTCCTCGAGCAGCGACTTGTACTCGTAGGGGGTGGTCAGGCCGACGCGGAAGCGCGCCTGGCAGAAGGTGTTGCGCACGCGCTTCTGCAGCGCCTCGAGCCAGGACGACCAGGCGTCATTGAAGCCGTCTCGCTCATAGGTGTCCGGGCCATTCTCCCAGACGAGCGTGCGATTCTCGGCGGAGCGGTAGGTGCGCTTCGCGCGCAGCGCGCCTTCGACTTCGAGAGTCTGCCAGCCCAGCGGTTGCTTGCGCCGCACGGTCAGGCGCACGCGATCGTTCTCGCGACGCTGGGACTTCTGCCAGTGCACATGCTCCTGGTACTGGCCGACGAGCAGCGCCTGTGCGGCACCATCGGGCGGGCGCGTGACTGGCGCACCATCGACCGCGATGATGCGGTCTCCCGGCAGCAAACCCGAGCCGCGGAAGCCGGACTCCCAGCCGAGGTTCTCGACCAGCAGGCTCGGAGGCGATTCGTCCCAGTTGGTCTCGGTGATCAGCCCGGTGGTGATCTCGTCGACCACGAACACCTGAGTTCCTTCCATGGAGTCCCCCCGCCGACTGCGGCTGGCATGACACGAAGAGTCTGCCAGCGGGCGGGGCGGTTGGTCACCGCAAAAAGGGGCAGAGGCAGGTGGATCATGTGGCGAGCAGATCCTTCAAGGCCTCCTCGAGTCGAGGGAACCGGAACGTGAACCCAGCCTCCGTGAGCCGCTTCGGCAGCACGCGCTGTCCCTCCAGCGCCACCATCGCCATCTCCCCGAGAGTGGCCTTGAGCACGAACCCCGGGACGTGCATCACCGAGGGCCTCCCCAGCGCCGTACCCAGCGCATGGGCGAAGTCAGCGTTGGTGACGGGCTCGGGCGCCGTCACGTTGACCGGGCCCTCCAACTGCGGACGCTCCAGCAGGAAGAGCATCGCTCCCACCATGTCCGCTCGGTGGATCCAGCTCACGTACTGCTTGCCCGAACCCACCCGTCCGCCCGCTCCCATGCGGAACGGAGGCAGCATCGTGTGCAGCGCTCCTCCTTCCGGGTGCAGCACCACGCCCATGCGCGCCACCGTCGTGCGGATGCCCACCTCGTGCGCACTGGCCGCCTCCGCCTCCCAGCTCAGGCTCACCCCCGCCAGGAAATCCTTCCCCGGAGCGCTCGCTTCCGTGAGTACCTCCGCGCCGTGCTCACCGCCGTAGTAGCCCACCGCCGATGCCGACACGAACCGCTGCACCGTACCCGCAGCCCTCATGGCCTCCACCAGTGCCCGCGTCCCCAGCACCCGGCTTTCCCGGATGCGGTGCTTCGCCTCGCGCGTCCAGCGCTGGTTCACAGGCTCGCCGGCCAGGTGGATGACCGCCTGCGCTCCTGCCAGGGCCTCGGGACCCAACGGCTCGCCCGCTCGGAAGGGAGCCCCCGTCACCCCCGCAGGCAGCTTCGCCAGGCTCTGTTCAAGGTTTCGCACCAGGATGTGCACCTGATGCCCCGCCTCCAACAAACCTTGGACAAGCGCCGGACCCATGAACCCGCTCGCCCCTGTGAGTGCGACCTTCATGGCAATGCCTCCTCAGCCCCCAGGTCCACCCCCACCAGCCGAGACAGCGCCGTGAAGAACGTCTTGCGCTCGGCCTCCTCCAGGCGCCCCGAGTAGCTGTAGACGACCGCCCCCGTCGCATCCAGGAGCATCACCGTCGACGTCTTCTTGGGGAGCGCCCACGGCTTTCCCCCCAGCGTCCCATCCAGATCCACCAGGATGGGCACTCCCACCTTCTTCTCCTCGTCCCTCACGTACGAGAGGGCAATCTGCCGAGCAGGGAAGAAGTTGAACTTCTCCAGGTTCGCCACCGCCACCACCCAGGCCGATTCCAGCAGGCCGTGCTTCTTGCCTCGCTCGAACAGCTCCTCCTTGAGCGCCAGGTTCAGCCGCGTGGAGTCCTTGTCCTCGTAGAAGAGGATCACCGGCTTGCCCCGCCACTTCGACAGGGGCGCCGACTCCCCGTCCGAGCTCTTCAGCGTCGCGTCCAGAGGACTGGAGGGAGGCCCTTCGCCGTACGCCTCGCCCACCGCCAGGGTCATCGTCAGTGCGCCTGCCAACCAGCCCTTCATGCGCGGCTCCTTCCGGGCACCTTGAGTCCAACAAAGGTGATGCAAACCTTGGACATAGTCTTGACAAACAGTGTACGCAGTCGGTACGAGTAGGACAAGACGCTCTCGAAGTCCTGGAGGAACGTGTGATGGCGCATCCCGTCTCCATGGAGTCGGCTCCGGTGGTGTCGGCTCCAGTGCCCACACCCCAGCCGCCGCCCTCACCCGAGCAGGCCTGGCTCCAGACGGTGCAGCACCAGGTCGAGGCCTCGCTGGCCGAGCTCTTCGAGCTGCCGGATGAGGCCTCCCTGGATGTGCGCTGGGCGCAGGCCATGGAGCGCACGCGGAGCTACTCGCTCCGGCCCGCCAAGCGGGTGCGGCCGGCCCTGGTGGTGGCGGGCTACAGCCTGGCGCGAGGCTCATTGAAGGTGCCCTCGGGAGTGTGGCGGTTCGCTGCGGGGCTGGAGTTGCTGCACACCTTCCTCCTCATCCATGACGATGTGGCCGATCAGGCCGAGCTGCGACGGGGTGGCGCGGCGCTCCATCACCTGCTGGGCCCTGGGCGGGCAGGCGAGGACCTCGCCGTGGTGGTGGGCGACCACCTGTTCGCTCGCTCGCTGGAGGCGATGCTCACCTCCGGACTGCGAGGAGCCTCGGAGGCTTCGCGGTACTACCTGGCCGTCTGCCGGCACACGGCGGCCGGCCAGTATCTCGACTTGGAGCTGTCTCGAGCGCCGCTCTCGGAGGTGAGGCTGTTCCAGACGCTGCGCGTGGCCCACCTGAAGACGGCCCGCTATGGCTTCTGCGCGCCGCTGGTGTGCGGGGCGATGCTGGCTGGAGCGGACGGCGAGCTGTGCGAGGCGCTCGAGCGGGTGGGCCGCTACGTGGGGCTGGCCTACCAGCTGCGCGACGATCTGATCGGCCTGTTCGGCGATGTGCGCGTTGCGGGCAAGGCCGCGGATGGGGACTTCGTGCAGGGCAAGCGAACCTTCCCGGTCATGGCTGCGTACACGCGCGCTCCCGTGCTGGTCCGCGCCGAGTTGGAGCAGCTCTGGGCGTTGCCTCCCGAGGTCAAGGACGAGGCGGCGCTGGCCCGAGCGCGGGCGCTGATCGAGGAGCACGGCGGCCGGGCCGCGTGCGAGCGGATGGTGGAGCGTGCGTCGAGGGCGGGGCAGCGGGCATTGCAGGCGCTGCCGGAGCGGGCAGGCGTGCGTGAGCTGTTGGACACCCTCATCACCCGGCTGGCGCGTCGCGCCGCCTGAGGAAGAGAGCAACGCCATGGAGCAGGGCAGGCCGAAGGCAGTGGTGGTGGGCGCCGGCGTGGGCGGGCTGGCGGCCGCGGCTCGCTTGGCGCGCCAGGGCTTCGACGTCCAACTCTTCGAGAAGACAGACGGGCCGGGCGGACGCTGCAACCAGCTCCGGGTGGACGGGTTCACGTGGGACATCGGGCCCACCATCGTGCTCATGCCCGAGGTGTTCGAGGAGACCTTCGCCGCCCTGGGCCGCCGCGTTGAGGACTACCTGACGCTCCAGCGGTGCGAGCCCAACTACCGCATCCACTTCCGGGACGGCTCGGCCATCACCTTCACCTCCGAGCTGTGCACCATGGGCAAGGAGCTGGAGCGCTTCGAGCCCGGCAGCTTCCAGCGCTACCTGGCCTTCCTCGCCCAGGGGCGCGAGCAGTACCGCACGAGCTTGGACCATCTCGTGGGCCGCAACTACGCGGGCATCTCGGACTACTTCTCGCCCAAGGTGCTGGCGCGGATCCTCAAGGTCCGCGCGCACCGCCGCATGTACTCGGACGTCCGCCGCTTCTTCCGGGATGAGCGGCTGCTCGCGGCGATGACGTTCCAGACGATGTACCTGGGCGTGTCGCCGTACGCCTCGCCGGCGGTGTACGGGCTGCTGCCCTTCACCGAGCTGGGCGTGGGCATCTGGTTCCCCAAGGGCGGGCTGTACTCCATCCCCCTGGCGCTGGAGCGGGTGGCGCGCGAGGAGGGCGTGCGGCTGAACTACGGCGCGCCGGTGGAGCGCATCCTCACGGAGGGGGCTCGGGCCACGGGCGTGCGGCTGGCGGACGGGCGCACGGTGCGGGCGGACGTGGTGCTGTGCAACGCGGATCTGCCGTACGCGTACGAGAAGCTGCTGGACGGCGCGCCCACCTCGCTGCCCCGCAAGGAGAAGCTGCGCTACACCTCGAGCGGCTACATGCTGTACCTGGGGCTGCGGCGGAAGTACCCGGGGCTGCACCACCACAACGTGGTGTTTGGCCACGACTACAAGGGCTCGTTCGATGACATCTTCGAGCGCTTCCGCGTGCCGGAGGACCCGAGTTTCTACGTGAACGTGCCCACGCGCACGGATCCAAGCCTGGCGCCCGAGGGCCAGGACTCGGTCTACGTCCTGGTGCCGGTGCCCCACCAGCACCCGGGTTTGGACTGGAAGGTGGAGGGTCCGAAGGTCCGCGCCAAGGTGTTCCAGCGGCTGGCCGAGCTGGGCTACCCGGAGCTGGAGCGGGACATCCTCGTGGAGCGCGTCTACACGCCGGATGACTGGGCGGCCTCGTACAACCTCATGCATGGCAGCGCGTTCGGGCTGGCGCAGAACTTCCTGCAGATCGGCCCCTTCCGCCCGTCCAACCAGGATCCGCGCGTGAAGAACCTCTTCTTCGTCGGCGCCTCCACGCAGCCGGGCACGGGGCTGCCCACGGTGCTCATCTCCGCACGGTTGGTGGTGGAGCGGATGCTCGCTTGGGCGAAGGCCTCCGGGTTGTCCCGGGCGCCGGGAGCCCAGGCCTCGCAGGAGAGCGTGGAGGTGGCGGCATGAAGTCGCACGAGGATCCATTTCTGGTGGGCCGCGGCTACCGCCGGGCGAAACAGGTGACGCGCCAGCATGCCAAGAGCTTCTTCTTCGCCTCGTACCTGCTCTTCGGCGCTAGGCGGAAGGCGGCCTTCGCGCTCTACGCCTTCTGCCGGCGGCTGGACGACATGGTGGACGAGGGCAGCCAGGGTGTCGCGCCGGTGGATCTCAAGGTGCGGCTGGATCGGGCGCGGCAGATGGTGGCCGAGGTCTACCTGCCGATGCCGGAGCTGGCGGCGCCGGGGCTCGACTCTCCGGCCGAGCGGCTCATGAGCGCGCAGGCACAGTCCCCGTGGGAGCCGGCCGAGTTCGCCGCGCTCAAGCACTGCATCCACCGCTTCCGCATCCCCGAGCAGCCCTTCCAGGACCTCATCTCCGGCATGGAGATGGATCTGACGAAGTCCCGCTACGCCACCTTCGAGGAGCTGGACCTGTATTGCTACCGCGTGGCGGGCGTGGTGGGGCTCATGTTGACGCCGGTGCTGGGGGGCTCGGAGGTGCGGGCCATTGCCCACGCGGCGGACTTGGGCCGGGCCATGCAGCTCACCAACATCCTGCGCGATGTGCGCGAGGACCTGGGGCGTGGCCGGGTGTACCTGCCTCTGGAGGAGCTGAAGGCCTTCGGGCTCGGTGTGGAGGATCTCGCCCGTGCCCAGGTGGACGAGCGGTGGCGCGAGTTCATGCGCTTCCAGATCCGCCGGGCCCGCGCCTATTACGCGCGCGCCGCCGCGGGTGTGCACTTCCTCCAGGCCTTCGGCAGCCAGCGGATGGTGCGGCTGATGGGCGGCATCTACGGGGACATCCTGCGCGTCATCGAGGAGCGGGACTACGACGTGTTCACCGGGCGCGCGTGGGTGCCGGGCCGGCGGAAGCTGGCGCTGGCGGCGGCGGCGATGGCTCGGCCGGAGGCAGTGCTTCCGGCTTCACAAAGCGAGGTGAGTGTTCCACTGCTTCCAACGGGGACTCGGGGATGAACGACGACAAGGTGAAGTCGTTGAAGGTGAGGCGGAGCTCCCGGCTGACGGGCTTCTACCAGGAGTCTCCCGATCGGCGGCGGGCGCGGCTGGTGGAGTCGCGCTGGTTGGCCCCGGAGGATGCGAAGGCCTGTGAGGGGCTGGCCGGCTTCGACGAGTCCTGCGCGGATGTGATGGTGGAGAACGTCATCGGCCTGCACGGCCTGCCGTTGGCGGTGGCGCTCAACTTCGTGGTGAACGGGGAGGATCGGCTGGTACCCATGGCGGTGGAGGAGCCTTCCATCGTCGCCGCTGCCTCTTACGCGGCCCGGCTGTGCTCCGAGGGTGGAGGCTTCACGGTGGTGGCGGATCCGCCCATCACCACGGCCCAGGTGCAGTTGCTGGACGTGCCCTCGCTGACGACGGCGGTGCGGGAGCTGCGGGCGCGGGCTCCAGAGCTGCTCGCGGAGGCCAACGCGCTGATGCCGGGCATGTGCGCGCGCGGCGGCGGCGCTCGGGAGTTGGAGGTCCGCTTGCTGGACAGCTCCACGCTGGTGGTGCACCTGCACGTGGACACGTGCGACGCCATGGGCGCCAACCTCGTCAACAGCCTGGCGGAGGATCTGGCGCCTCGGTTGGCGGAGCTCTCCGGGGGACGGGCCGGGCTGAGGATCCTCACCAACCTGGCGGACCGCCGGAAGGTGAAGGTGCGCGCGCGGGTGCCGTCGGGCGCGCTGTCCTCGGAGCGCTTCCGGGATGGAGGCGCCGTGCGGGACGCCATCCTCGAGGCCCAGCGCTTCGCGGAGCTGGACGTGTACCGGGCCGTCACCCACAACAAGGGCGTGATGAACGGCGTGGACGCCGTGCTGGTGGCGTGTGGCAACGACTGGCGCGCGGTGGAGGCAGGGGCACATGCCTATGCGGCGCGCGAGGGCACGTACCGCCCGCTCACCTCGTGGTGGAAGGGGCCGGAGGGCGAGCTGTGCGGCGAGCTGGAGCTTCCGCTGGCGACCTCGACGGTGGGAGGCGCGGCGCGCACGCACCCCGGTGTGCAGCGAGCGCTGAAGCTCGCGGGCGTCACGGGCGCGGTGGATCTGGCGGGGTTGGCGGCGGCCGCGGGACTGGCCACCAACCTGTCGGCCCTGAAGGCGCTGTCCACGGATGGAATCCAGAAGGGTCACATGTCGCTGCACGCGCGGCGGGTGGCGGCCGAGGCGGGAGCCAGTGGTGAGCTGGTGGAGATCATCGCCGAGCGGCTGTCTCGCGAGCGCGTGTACCGGCCGGAGCGGGCCCGGGAGCTCCTCGCGGCGGAGGTGGCGCGGAGGAAGGGGGGCTGGAGATGAGGCGCACCCGGGTCGCGGTCATCGGAGGCGGCATCGGCGGGCTGACGGCGGCCGGCCTGCTGGCGAAGGAGGGTCACGAGGTGACGCTCTTCGAGCAGGGCGCCACGCTGGGCGGCAAGGCCCAGGCCGTCACGGTGGACGGCATCACCCTGGACACCGGCCCCACGCTGCTGACGCTGCCGGCCCTGGTGCGCGGGACCTTCCAGCGGTTGGGGGCGATGGACCTGTTGCCACCCTTCTCGGAGCTGGAGCAGCAGTGCGTGTACCGCTTCGGGGACGGCTGCGGCCTGACGGTCTACAAGGAGGTGGCGCGCACAGCGGAGAGCGCGGCGGAGCTGCGCCACAGCGAGCGTCACGGGGTGTTCTCCTTCTATAAGGAGGCGGAGGCCATCTACCGGGCCGCGGGCGAGCCGTACCTGGAAGCGCCCTTCGAGGGCATGGCGGGCTTCATGGCGCGGGTGGCTCGGCGCGGGGTAGGGGCGGTGCTAGCGGGGATGCGGCTCAGCACGCTGAGCGAGCTGGCCGAGCGGCACTTCAAGACGGACCACATGCGGCAGTTCGTGGGGCGCTTCGCCACGTACACGGGGGCCTCGCCCTACGAGGCGAGCGCGGCCTTCGCGCTCATTCCCCACATCGAGCGGGCCTACGGCGCGCACCACGTGCGAGGCGGCATCGGTGCGCTGGTGGAGGCACTGGGGCAGGCGGTGCGGAGGCTGGGAGTCACCGTGCGGCTCAACGCCCACGCGCGCTACGAGCGTGAGTCTCAGTGTGGTGGTGGCTATCGGGTGGGGCCCGTGGGAGAGGCGGAGCCCTATGACAGCGTGGTGGTGAACGCGGATCCGCTGGGGGCGCTGAACCGCGAGGAGGAGCCGTTGTCGCTGTCCGGCTACGTGGTGCTGCTGGAGGTGGAAGGCCGTCCCTCGGTGCCGCACCACGCGGTGCTCTTCAGCCACGATTACCGCCGCGAGTTCGAGGAGCTGTTCGGCGGCCGGCTGGCGAGTGACCCGACGGTGTACGTGTGCAACCCTTCGGCGACGGATGACACGATGTCTCCGCCCGGGCGCATAGGGCTGTTCATGATGGTGAACGCGCCCCCGCTGCCCAGGAGCCCTGCGGAGGCTGAGCGCGCCGCCGAGGCGTGGGCACTGAATGCCGAGCAGGCCAAGGGACAGATGCTCGAGCGGCTGGCCACGCACTTCCCGCAGCTGAAGGGCCGGATGCGCGTGCTGGGGCAGCGCACGCCGGTGGATCTGGCGGCACAGGGGGCCCCTGGAGGATCCATCTACGGCTTCCTGCCTCATGGGAAGTTCGGTCCGTTCCGCCGTCCGCGGATCCGCGGGCGCACGCCGGGCCTGTTTTTCGCGGGCGGGGGGACGCACCCGGGCGGCGGGGTGCCGCTGGTGATGCTCTCGGGGAGCTTTGCCGCGGAGATGGCCTCCGCGCACCTCAGGAAGGTGGAGGCATGAGCCCGCTGCCACCGCTGCCGCTGCTGCCCTCGGAGCCGGGCGCCTACCGCTGGTTCTACGCGGACGTCACCTCGGGCGAGCTCAGCGCCGTGTTCATCTTCATGGTGGGCTCGCTCTTCTCGCCGCGCTACTCGGTGGCGGCGAGGCGCGGAGGGCTGCCACGGGAACACTGCGCGGTGAACTTCGCGCTGTACCACCGGGGCCTGCGGCTACGCTGGGTGCTCTCCGAGTACTCGAGGTTGGAGCAGGAGTCCGCGCACCAACTGCGCATCGGCCGCTCCACGCTGAGCTACGAGGGGGACCTGGTGCGCATGCAGGTGGATGAGCGCACGGCCCCGTGGGGCCGCCGGGTGAAGGCCTGCCTCGTGCTGGAACCCCTGACGCCCATGGGAGACGAGGTGCAGTTGGCGCCGGGCCTGCCGCACTGGTGGCAGCCGCTGGCTCCCCGCACCCGTGCGCGGCTGGAGGTGGAAACGGAGGGCCTGTCGCTCGAAGGGCTGGGCTACCACGACACGAACCATGGCGCGGAGCAGCTCGGAGCGCGGCTGCGCGGGTGGCACTGGTCTCGCACCCACGGGGAGCACGAGACGGTGGTGGACTACGTGCTGCCGGATGGAATCCCACCGGTGCAGGTGGTGGCCGGGCCCTGGGGGCTGCAGAGCAAGCGTGGGAGCTCCGCCGGGGTGCTGGAGACGGAGCGCACGGGGTGGGGCCTGCGCGTGCCGAGGCACCTGCTGACGCGCGCTCCGGTGGAAGGCGCTCCCCGGCTGTTGGAGTCCTCTCCCTTCTACGCTCGGGTGGAGGCGAGCACCCAGAAGGCGAACACGCTGGGCGAGGTGGCGGACTTCCGCCGCTTTCACTCTCCGCTGATCCGGTGGATGGCGCACTTCCGCACGCGGGTGGAGGGTCCATCATGAGTCCGTTGGAGCTGGTAGGCCTGGGTTGGGCGGCCGTGGCGACAGGCTTTAGCGCCGTGGCGCTGGGACGGCTGCTGCGCGAGCGGCGCGGGCCGAAGGTGGACACGAGCGTGCCGGTGCTTCTGCTGAGGCCGGTGGATGCGCCCACGCCTCGCGAGTTGGAGAACCTCTCGCGCCCGGTGGACTACGCGGGAGCGCTGGAGCAGGTGGTGGTGTCTCCGTATCGGCCTCGGCTGGGGCCGGACGTGCGATGGCTGCCGAGCGATCCGCCCACGCCGAACCGGAAGGTGGGGCACCTGCTGTACGCGCTGGAGGTGTTGCCGACGCAGGGACGGGTGGTGCTTGCGGTGGACGCGGACGTGGCGGTGACGGGAGCGCTGGTGGAGGCCCTGGCCGCACCGGTGGCGGCGGGCGCCGCGTTGAGCACCGCGGCCCCGACACCCGTGGGAGTGCGTGGCGTGGTGGGCTGGGCGGTGGCGGGGCTGCTGCGACACAGCCACCACAGCTTCCGGGCGCTGCACGCGATGAGCGCGGGCGCCAAGGCCGTCTGCGGCAAGGCCCTGGGGCTGTCACCCGTGGCGGCGGAGGAATTGCGGCAGCTCTCGGACCACATCGGGGAGGATCTCGAGCTGGCGAAGCGGCTGCACGCGAGAGGATGTGAGGTGGCGCTGGCGCAGGAGCCGGCGCTGGTGCCGATGGAGCCAATGCGCTCCTGGCGTCCCGCGGTGGAGCGCTTCACCCGATGGATGCAAGTGCTGGCGAGCCACCGGCCTGGGCTCTACCCGACGGTGCCCCTGCTCTTCACGCCCACCCTGCCGCTGGCGGTGCTGGCGGCGGTGCTGGGCTCCGGGCCGCTGGCCCTGGCGACAGGGGCCCTGGTGCTGGTGCGGACCCTGCTGTCCTGGAGGCTCGCCGTCCTCACGAAGTCCTCGCTCCCGCCCACTCTCGACGCGATGGGCGGCCCACCATTCGCCGAGAGAGTGGGTGGGGGCGGGGGTACCTCCTTCATGTTCCTGTTCTCCTGGCTGCTGGGAGAGGCGCTGTTGCTGGTGGCCTTCCTGCGCTCCACGTGGCAGGCAGGGACGGTCACCTGGCGTGGCCGCACCTATGCGCTTCAGCGTGGGGGACGGATGCAACCCGTGTGGCCCGAACTCAGCGGAGGTCCGGGATGACGTACGCACGCTTCATCGGCCTGTTTGTGGCACTGCCCATCGTCTTCCTCGCGGTGCGCTATCGGAAGACCCTGACGGCGCGAGGCCTGGCGCCGCTGGGCCTGCTGCTCGTCGTCGTCTATGCGGCCACGTCCCCGTGGGACAACCTGGCGGTGAAGTGGGGACTGTGGGGCTTTGCTCCGGAGCGCATCTGGGGCATCAAGCTCGGGTATCTGCCGCTGGAGGAGTATCTCTTCTTCGGATTGCAGACAGTGCTGGTGGGCCTGTGGGCGCGGGCCCGTCTGACTCGAGCGCTGGAGGGTCCGCCATGAGCGAGTTGCTGGAGTCACGCTGGGCCTACCTCGCCCACCTGTTGATCTGGACGGTGCCCCTCATCCTCTTGCAGTTGCTGGCGCTGGCCCAGCACTACAGACGGCGCACGGGGGCAGTGCTGCGAGCCGTGTTGCCCCCGGCCTTCCTCGTCGGCGGCTACCTGGCCGTGGCCGACCACCTGGCCATCTCGGCGGGCATCTGGAACTTCGGTGAGGGCAAGCACCTGGGCGTGTACGTGGGCGCGGTGCCCCTGGAGGAGGTGCTGTTCTTCGTGCTGACGAGCCTCCTGGTCTCGCTCGGGCTGGCGCTGTTCACCGCGCTGCTGGGCCCGAAGGAGGTCCGGGCGCCGTGATTCGCGCGGCCAAGGGAGGCCCCCTCGGGTGGCTGTTGGATCGGTACGTGGGCTGGAAGTTCCGGTCCGCCTTCCGAGGCCTCTGGGTGCGCGGCGCGCTGCCCGCGGGGGAGGAGGCCCGGCTCGTCTATATGAACCACTCGAACTGGTGGGATGGCTTCATCCTGCACCAGCTCGGGCAGGCGGCCGGCTGGGATGCGTACTGCCTCATGGAGGAGAAGAACCTGAGGCGCTACCGCTTCCTGGCCCGCATCGGCGCCTTCAGCATCCGGCCGGGAGACCCTGCCTCCTCGCTCGAGTCGCTGCGCCATGCGCGCGAGCTGCTGCGGAGGCCTCGGGCCGTGGTGGGCCTCTTCCCGGAGGGAGAGCTGCGGCCCTTCGGGGTGCTGCCGCTGCGGCTCCAGCGCGGCGTGGAGTTGCTGGCGCGGGCCGGGAAGCGCGAGTGCGTGCCGGTGGCGCTGCGCTACGCCTTCTTCGAGCACGAGCGGCCGGATGTGCTGGTAGAGGTAGGTACACCGCACCCTCCGGGTCCGATGGAGGTATTCCAAGAGGGACTCGACACGGTGGTGCGGCGGGTGGCGGAGGCCACGAGCCTGGAGGGCTTCACGCGCGTGGTGAGAGGAGGCAGTGGAGTGGCGGAGCGATGGGATACGGTGAGGGGGCTGGAGACATGACCCTTCGCATCCGCACCATCGCCCGGCTGACGGGCATCCGCGAGGCCACGCTGCGCGCCTGGGAGCGCCGCTACGGCTTCCCGCGGCCGAACCGCAGCGAGAACAACAACTATCGCTCCTACTCGCGCGAGGAGGTGGAGAACATCCGCCGCGTGGCGAAGCTCATCGCGGAGGGCCTCTCGGTGAGCGAGGCCATCGCCCAGGTGAAGGCCACGCCCGTGCAGGCGCTGCCCAAGGACGAGCGCTTCGCCGATCGCTTCTGGTCCGCCGTCATGGTGCTGGACGAGGAAGCCGCCCGGCGCGTGCTGGACGAGGCCCAGGCCTCCATGGAGGTGGAGGTCTACTGCAATGGCCTCCTGCTGCCGCTGCTCCGGGAGATGGGGCTGCGGCTGGACATCGCTCGGGAGCACATGGCCTCGGCGCTCATCCGCCAGCGGCTCCGACTCTTGCTGGACACGGAGAAGACTCGAGGCGAGGGGCCCCGGGTGCTGCTCGCGTGCCCGCCCAAGGACCACCACGAGGGCGGTCTGCTGGCGCTGGGGCTGCAGCTCAGACGCCGCGGTTGGCGTGTGACGGTGCTGGGCGCGGACACTCCCTCCGAGGCACTTCACAGCGCGTGTGTCCAGCTTGTACCGGAGTTGGTGGCGCTCTCCTTCGTGCGCAGCCGCGAGCCGGAGGAGATGGTGGCGGTGTTGACCGAGGTGCTCCATGCGTGCGGTTCCATTCCCGTAGTGGTGGGGGGGACGGGAGCCCGCGAGCATCTGAGGACCATTTTTTCGCTGGGCGCGCAGTATGCTGAGTCCGCCGATGAGCTCATGGCCTTGTGGCAGATGGCTCGCGGTTCCCTGAACCGGACTCGAGCTCCCGTGAATGGCTGAGCGCACCTACCGCATCCACATCGCCGCGGAGCTGTCGGGGGTCCGCGTGGAGCTCATCCGCGCATGGGAGCGCCGCTATGGCGTGTTGCGGCCTGAGCGCACGCCCTCGGGCTACCGCGTGTACACGGACCAGGATGTGGCGCTGCTCAAGCGGCTCAAGCAGCTCACCGAGGAGGGCGTGTCCATCAGCGATGCGGTGAAGCTGCTGCCCCGGCTCCAGGAGGAGCTGGCCGGGAGCACTCCCTCGCTGGCGGTCGAGGTGACCCCGTCGAGCCTGGAGTCGTGGCGGGGGGCGATCCTCGCAGCCGCCCAGAGCCATGATCAGGCGAGGGTGTCGGCCGTGCTGGACGAGGTGCTGGCGGCGCTGCCACCGCTCAAGGCCTTCGACGAGGTGCTGGTGCCGGTGCAGTGCGAGGTGGGGGACCGCTGGCACGCGGGCCGGCTGACGGTGGTGCAGGAGCACCTGGTGTCCCAGGTGGTGCGGGCCCGGGTGATGAGCCTGCTGCACGCCTCGCCGGGCAACGAGGGCGCACGGCACGCGGTGCTGGCGTGCTTCCCGGACGAGGAGCACGAGATTGGCCTGCTGGGCGCGGCGCTGCGGCTGCGGCACGCGGGGTTCCGGGTGACGCTGCTGGGGCAGCGAGTGCCCGTGGCGGATCTCGGACGGCTGGTGGCGGAGCTGAGGCCGGATCTGGTGGGGCTCTCAGCCGTGACGGATCTGGGCTCCGCGACGTTCGAGGAGACCCTGACACGGGTGCTCCAGGCCCTCCCCTCGGGAGTCTCCATCTGGGTCGGCGGCGCGGCAGCCAGGACGCACCGCGAGGTGTGTACGCGCTGGAAGGTGCGCTCCATCAGCTCCATGGAGGATTGGGCCGCCGAGCTGAAGCCGCAGGGCGGCTGAGCCTCGAGTCGCACCCCGGTTCAGGGTGTCACGTTCTCGGGCGTGTTGAGCAGCTCTCGCGCCTTGAGGGCAACGCTCGGCGGCGTGGCGGGATCGTCCAGCAGCGCCTGGAGCTGCTTGCGGGCGGTCGCCTTCTCTCCCCGCCTCCATTGCCAGGTGGCTTGGAAGACGAGCAGCTCTCCCCGTGTCTCGGCATCCGGCTCCAGTGACAGCGCCTTGTTGCTCAGCCGCTCGGACTCCTCGGACTTATCCGAGGACATGGCGAGCTCCTGCCATGCGGGCACGAAGTTGGGAGCCTTCTTGCTCAGCGCCTCCAAACGCTGCCGGATCTCCGCCGGCTCTCGCAGCTGCATCACCTCGACGAACTCCCCCAGCGTCCCCGGAGGCACGCGGCCGTCCTTCTCCCGGCGGAGGCTGTCGAGCATGCGCTTGCTGTCGGAGACGCCCTGAGGAGCCTGTGTGTCCAACTGCTCGTACGTCTCCAGCGCCTTCGCGTTGTCCTTCAGGTGCAGGTAGGTGAGGCCGATGTCGTAGAGGGGGATGGGCCAGTTGGGGGCCTCCTCGCGCGCCTGCTGGTACGACTTGAGCGCCTCGTCGTATTGGCCGGCACTCGCTTGCTTGCGGCCCTGGGCGTGCAACTCCATCGCCCGCTCGGGGATGGGCGGCGGCTGCGGAGGCGTCTCCGGCAGCGTGGGAAGGGGCTCGGGCTTGCTCAAGGCGGAGCCCGCGTCCACGGGGGAGGCCGCGGGGGCCTTCTCCTGGCGCGAGCAGCCTTCGAGCAGGGCCAGGGCGGCCCAAAGAATCAAGAGACGACGCATCTCGGGTGACCTCGTCCCCACCCGAGCGCCACCGGGACACCGGTGGGTCGTTCGAGGGGGGCGCGCCACTATATAATCAGCCGGCGGCTCCATCCCCTGCCCCTCTTCCGACATGACAGACTTCATCGAGGTCCACGACGGCGTCCTGGAGCCCGCACTCTGCGAGGATATCCTCCAGCGGTTCGAGCAGAGCCCCCACGTGCACCGGGGCCGCATCGGCCACGGCGTGGATGTCACCAAGAAGGACAGCTACGACCTGACGCTCAACCACGTGCCCGGATGGGAACCCACCCTCCGGCTGCTGCTGGACAAGACCTTCCCGCCGCTGCGGGCCTACCTGCGCAAGTACCTCTACACGCTGATTGGCGCCATCTCACCCGCCGTGAAGGATCCGAAGACGGGCCAGATGGTGACGCTCAACGAGCAGAACTTCGCGCAGGTGGGGGAGCCGCTCCTGGACACGCTCATCGGCGGCTTCTACCGCTATGGCGTCCTCAACGTGCAGAAGTACCTGAAGGGCTCGAGCGGCTATCCGCACTGGCACTCGGAGATCTACCCGAAGGACGCCAACTGCGAGCAGCTGCACCGGGTGCTGGCCTTCCAGTTCTACCTGAACGACGTGACCGAGGGCGGCGAGACGGAGTTCTACTACCAGCAGCGCAAGGTCGAGTCGAAGCAGGGCCGCATGCTCATCTTCCCGGCGGGCTTCACCCACACCCACCGTGGCAACCAGCCCGTCTCAGGCGACAAGTACATCATCACCTCGTGGGTCCTCTTCCACCGCGCCGAGTCCATCTACCGCGCCGCACCTCCGGCCTGAGGCAGGGCCGCCGGGCGCGGGCGCAAGGCGCCAGGTGGCTGCCCTCCTGGGCTTCCAGGCATGGCAATGCACCTGGGAGGCATGGCGTCCTGCCACGATGGTGGCGCGCTCACGCGAGGCTCCCCCAGGGAGTCGCGAGAGGCACGCACCTTGCTCTTGCTCCTCGTGTGCAGGCCGAGCCCGGAGGTGGCCTTCGGCTCGGGCCTGTCAGGAGGTTGAAGACAGATGAAGGCGTGGATGGCAGCCCTGGTGTTCGCGGTGGTTCCTCTGGTCGCCTGCGGGCCCTCGCAGGAACTGGAGCATGCTCGAGAGCAGGTGGACGCACTGCAGCAGGAGAACGCGAAGTTGAAGACCCGGGTCAGCGACCTGGAGGGAAGCCTTCAAAACCTCCGCCACGAGCGTGATCAACTGAAGCTCGCGGCGGCGGCAAAGCCCGCTCCTGCGCCCGCTCCCGCCGCGGCGCCCGCGAAGAAGACGAGCGCCCCGTCAGGCACCGCGGCCCGGAAGTAGCGTGCCGGCGGCCGAGGCCTCCTCCCGGTCCTGGAGGGGCTCGGTGAGGGGCTCGATGCGGGCCGCGAGCGTGGAGGTGTGGCAACTCGCCTGGGCGGTCTGGCGTCTTGCGAGGGTGGCTCGGCGCGCGGCGCGCACCTCCGAGCAGGCGACGGCCGGGCACGAGCCTTGCCTGGAGGCATTGAAGGCAGGTGTCTCCAGGGACGCTCCCTGGTTCGAGCCTGCAAGGAGCTGGATATCGATGAAGACCCGGGTGGTTGCTGGAGTGCTGGTCATGGGAGTGCTCGCCGCGTGTGGCCCCTCCAAGGAGTTGAGGCAGGTGCGCGCCGAGGCCAGTTCGCTGCGCACGGAGACAGACTCGCTGCGCGCGGAGGTGAGGGTGCTGCGCGCGGAGAACAAGACCCTGAAGGCGAAGGCAAGTGACTTGGAGGACAGCCTCGCCGAGGTGTCCCGCGAGCGAGACGAGCTGAAGCTCGCGGCGGAGCGGCCCCCTCCGCCCGTCACGCCGAAGAAGACGGGCCGCAAGTAGTCCCCCATCGTGGACCCCGAGGTGGAGCGGCCTGGCTTCCGGCCACTGCTCCTCTTGGGACACGAGGTGCCACACGCTGGATTTCACGGGCTGGCTGAGGCGTTCCTCGCTTCGAGCGCCACGTCGCCCTGTGACGCCCCGGGTCGCCGGGTCTCTCTTCACCTTCGAACTCCCCTCGCCGTACGAATCCCGGCTCGGATCCTCACGAGAGCGGTGTAGCCTGGGCGCTACTGGGATCCATTTGAGGGATCATGGGTTCGTTCCAGCGGGTGAGTCTGATTTGTTGCATGTATCTGTGAAATTGTAGTGGAATTGTATCGGACCCAAAGGGATGATGGGAAGAGGAGGGGGCAGCGTGATCGTGCTCCTGGCGCAGATGCGGGCGTGTGACGCTCGTGCGCCGCGGACATCGAGGGAGCCAGGGCGAGAGGCGGGGTTCGAACGCCTGCTCGGCTTTACGTCGTGGCTTCGGGTGACGCGATGAGCACCCTGCTGCTGCTTCTGCTGTTGGGGATGGCGGGGGCCGCGGGGCTGGCCGTCTACTTCGTGTCGCGGAAGCGCATCGAGCAGCTGGAGGTGGATGCGCGGGCCCTGACGGAGCAGGTGGAGCGAGGCCGCCGGCAATTGCGCGAGAACGAGGAGCGCTTCCAGACGTTGGTGGAGCGCTCGCCGGATGCGCTCTTCATCCACCGCGGTGGGAAGATCGTCTTTCACAACCCTGCGGCCTCCTCGCTGCTGGGCTACGCGCGCGCGGACGAGCTGCGGGGCCGCCCGCTGGTGGAGCTGATCCACTCGGGCGAGTCGGACATGCTCACGCACCCGGGGGACGAGCAGGGCGTCGAGGAGATCCACTGGGTGCACCGCGAGGGGAGGCTGGTGCTGGGCGAGGTGGTGACGTTCCCGCTGGTCTTCGACGGCCAGCCCGCCCGGGTGTCGATCGTCCGGGACATCACCGAGCGCAAGCACCTGCGCGAGAAGCTGCAGACGGCTGACCGGATGGCGGCCATCGGCTCGCTGGCGGCGGGCGTGGCGCATGAGATCAACAATCCGCTGTCCTTCATGCTGAGCAACGTGCGCTTCGTGCGCGACGAGCTGCAGGCGCTGGTGGAGGAGGTGGACGACAAGACGCGCGAGCGGCTCAAGGAGATCCAGGAAGCGCTGCAGGAGACGCAGGAGGGAGGCGATCGGGTCAGCGAGATCGTCCGGGACTTGCGGACATTCGCGCGCGGGGATGACGGCAAGCGCTCGCCGGTGAACGTGCACACGGTGCTGGACTTGTGCGGGAACATCGCCCGCAGCCAGCTCCGACACCGCGCGCAGCTGGTGAAGCGCTATGGCGAGGTGCCCGCCATCTACGCCAGCGAGTCCCGGCTGGGGCAGCTGTTCCTCAACCTGATCATCAACGCGGCGCAGGCCATCCCCGAGGGCGCGGACGCCAAGCAGCACGAGGTGCGGCTCACCACGTGGCGCGAGGGCCGCGAGCAGGTGGTGGTGGAGGTGAAGGACACCGGCGTGGGCATTCCTCCGGAGAACCTGCACCGGCTGTTCGACCCGTTCTTCACCACCAAGCCCGTGGGGGTGGGGACGGGGCTGGGGCTGTCCATCTGCCGCGGCATCGTGGCCTCGCTGGGCGGCCGCATCACGGTGGAGAGCGAGCCGGGCCGCGGTACCTCCTTCAAGGTGTTCCTCCCCGTGGGAGACCCCACGACGACCCCCGGCGCCCCCCTGCCGGTCGGGAGCCCCCATGGCGAAGGGTGACACGATCGATCGCATTGCCCCGACGCTGCGCCCGAACGGGCAGCCCGTCATGTACCAGCGCTGGCGGACGCTGCTCTTCCTGCACTGGGAGTTCCCCGCCGAGGTGGTGGCGCCGCTGGTGCCCCCAGGATTGACCCTCGACACATACGAGGACCGGGTGCTGGTGGGGCTGGTGCCCTTCACCATGAAGGGGGTGCGCCCCGCGGGGCTGCCGGCGTTCTCTCCGCTGTCGAACTTCCACGAGACGAACGTGCGCACGTACGTGCACCGCGAGGGGCAGGAGCCCGGGGTGTGGTTCTTCAGCCTGGACGCGGCCAACCGCATCGCCGTGAAGCTGGCGCGCGCCTGGTTCAAGCTGCCGTACCACTTCGCCCGCATGAGGCTGGAGTACGAGGGCGCGTGGATCTCCTACAGCTCGGAGCGGCTCTGGCCCACGCCGGTGCCGGCCCGGTGCGCCGTGCGCTGCTCACCGAAGGGAGAGGCCGCCGTCTCCAAGCCCGGAACGCTGCAGCACTTCCTGGTGGAGCGCTACTACCTCTACACCCTGCACGGGGGCTCGCTGTGGCGAGGCCAGGTGCACCACACGCCCTACCCGGTGCGAGGCGTGGAGGTGCAGGGGCTGGACGAGTCGCTGCTGGCGGCGGCGGGGCTCACCCGCCCCCAGGTCCCGCCCCTGGTCCACTTCTCCGAGGGCGTGGACGTGGACGTGTTCGGGCTCACGCGCCTCTGAGGCCTCTGGGGGGCAGTGCCCGCCGGCTCAGCGGCACCGGCCGCAGTCGCTCTCGCAGTTGTTGTACGTGGTGCCCGTGCCGCAGCTCTCGGTGAACTGGCACACCCCGTCACCGCACGAGTAGATGTCCGCCGGCAGCATGCGCGTGGTGATGGGCAGGTACGACACGCCGTTGTACGTGCACTGCGTGTAGAAGGTCCCCGTCGGGTCCAGCGTGCAGAAGTCCTTGCACGAGCCCACGTGGGCGATGGGCGCGCAGTCGGTGCTCTGGTCCCACGCCGACAGGCCGCACGCGCGCGGGCTGCTCTCCCAGGAGCGCAGCGCGTTGCGGTCATTGGCCGCGAAGATGCCCTCGTCCCGGAACGTGTTGCCGAAGAAGCACGCCTCCGTCTCGGAGTACTTCGTCAGCTCCGAGGCGGTGTACCCGATGGGGGTGCCCTGCGCGCTCTTGCCCAGCACGGAGATGGAGATGTGCATCCCGAACTTGTTGGCGTGCGCCGCCAGGCACGCGGTGATGATCTGCTGCTCGGCGATCGTGGCCGGGTACCCCGAGCTCCAGCGCGGCGCCAGCCCGAACAGGCCCTTCCACGTATAGGTGCGGCCCGTGGCCAGGCTCGTATACGTGCGCGTCTGACCGCTCGGCACCGCGCACTGCACCACGTACTTCATCACGCTCCCGCGCAGCTCCGGATCCTCCTCGAACCACGTCTTGAAGGTCGCCGTCAGCAGCCCATTGACAGACAGGCCGTTGACGGAGAGCCCATTGACAGACAGGCCGTTGACGGAGAGCCCATTCACAGACAAGCCATTCACCGAGAGCCCGTCCATCGCCGGCGTGTCCAGCTCGTCGTCCGTATCCAGCGCGGCGCCCCGCGACTCCAGCTCCGCGCCCTCGCCGGAGCCCTCCTCCGCCATCCCACATCCCACGGTCCCGCTCAGGCACATGGCCAGTGCCAGGAACCATGCTGCTCCACAAATGCTGCGCTGCTGTAACGAGTGGCCAGAGGAAACAATGGAGGACATCGTCTTCATGGCACTACCCCCCGCGGGAGAGGGCCGTGTGGAGCACGGCCGCGGTGAATCCGACAGTTACAGTGAGTCAGAATAATACCGCTAAAAATGATTTTAGCTGTCTCGCTGGAAGAGCGCCAGTCCAATAACTCTCAAAAACAACACCGGGCCTTCAGTCAGAGTCTGACAGTTCGCCCTCGGTGTGTATGTTTGTGATTCAGTTTGGCTCACGCATTGCGCGAGCCCGAGACAGGTGAGCCAGGGAATTGGCTCAACCCGAGACAGGAACGCCCAATAGCTGTCCTGCGCTCGGCGAGAGGTGTAGCCCGTTCGGCACCCGGACCACCCAGGTGGCGAGTTCCGTGACAGGCCCGCCCAGCACCTCGAGCGACGCGTCTTCTCCGCGCACTTCCACGGCGCCCACGTGGACACAGAGATGGACGTGGGCCCCCACGGTGGCGGCCAGGGACTCGGTGCTCCGGCGCAGCTCCCGGAGCGACTCGAGCAGCCGCTGGGATTCCTCGAGAGGCAGGGGATGGGCACTCTCCAGCAGCCGCACGCCCAGCAGCGCCGTGCCCGTCTGCAGCGCCAGGGAGAAGCCGGTGGCGCGCAGCTCCTGCTCCAGGCAGTCGAGCACCTCGGCCAGCACGGCGTGCACCATCTCCTCTTCCTGGCCGTCCTCGGCGAGCTCCACCTCGGCATGCACGGTGAGCGCCTGGCGCAGCGTGCCTCGCGGGCCCGTGGGCCCCACGTCCTGCACGGCCTCCCGGAGCGCGGCGAGGAAGGTGAGGGTGCCCGGGAAGCGGCTCGCGGCATCCTTCTCCAGGCAGCGCAGCACCACCGCGTCCACCGCCGGGGATACCGGCGCGGAGGCGCTCGCCCGCGGGGGCGGAGCTTCCAAGTGCAACCGCTCCAGCTCCAGCCGATCCTTGGAGTGGAACGGGTAGTGCCCCGTCACCAGCTGGAACAGCAGCACGCCCAGCGCGTACACGTCCGTGGCCGGAGAGATGGGCCCGTCGCGCAGCTGCTCGGGCGCCATGGCGAACGCGGTGCCCAGCCGCTGGCCGGCCACCGTCAGCCCCACCTGGCCCGTGGGCGGCTCGATGACCTTGGCGATGCCGAAGTCCAGCAGCTTCACCCGGGGCTGCTCCCCGTCCTCCACCACCATCACGTTGCTGGCCTTCAAATCCCGGTGGACGATGCCGGCGCGGTGGGCCGCCTCCAGGGCGTCACATACGGGCTCCAGGTAGGCGAGCGCTCGCTCGGCCGACATCCTGCCGCGCTCGTGGATGAGCTGGCTGAGCGTGCGTCCCTCCAGCAGCTCCATCACGTAGTAGGGGCTGCCGTCGGGCATCATCCCGAAGTCGTACACGTCCACCATGTGGGGGTGGCGGATCTGGTTGACGATGCGCGCCTCGCGCACGAAGCGCTGCAACATCTCCCCCTGGTCCGCCAGGTGGGAATGCAGCACCTTCACCGCCGCACGCCGCCCGAGGATGCGATGCTCACCCTCGTATACGCTGCCGTGCCCCCCGGAGGCAATCAGCCGCTTGAGGAGGTACTCTCCGGCGAGAACGTACTGGGGGCCCTCGGCCGTCTTGGCGGTGCCAGTTCCCGTATTCCAGGGGACCTGGGGTTTTCCCCCTTGGATGCGATAGGTGTCGTCGGAATCCCCCATGGTCTACACGCTAACTACCTGCTCCGTCGCATGCGAGAAATTGTCCTCGGCTGGGGCACACTCCTGGTACGAGCGAGTGTCGGCGATCGAGCAGCGCTCTTCCCGGTTGGCGGAGGCCCTGTTTGTTGGTGAATTCTCGCTTCTGCAACAGACGCGGTAGGTTGGACGATAGGGCGGCAAGGCTGGTGGGATTTCCCTGATTGCACAGGGGGGACGAGTGCCCATGACGACTCTGGATGATGTGACGACATGTGCGGGGGTGCCACTGGCGCCACCGTCGGCTGCGACGGGGGCTTGCCTCATCCTGATCAGCACGGCGATGCCGGCCTCCATCGGCAAGGCCTTCCCGTTGGGGCAGGGCGAATACGTGCTGGGGCGCGGCTCCGAGGCGGACATCCGCATCGATGACCATGGGGTGTCTCGCCGGCACGCGAGGATTGTCCGCACGGCGGAGGGCTCCTGCCACGTGACGGACCTGGGGTCGACCAACGGCACGTACCTCAACGGGGTGTCCGTCACCACGACGGAGCTGCGGGAGGGAGACCGGCTGCAGATTGGCACCGGCACGGTGTTCCGCTTCTCCGTCCGCGACCAGCTCGAGCCGCGCGAGGAGCAGTTGCGCCAGGCGCTGTCGGCCGCGCGCGTGGGCATCTGGGACTGGAACGCGTCCACGGGCGTGGTGACGTGGTCCGAGCATGTGGACCGGCTGCTCGGCCTGCCGGTGGGCAAGTTGTCGGGCCGGGCGATGGACCTGAAAGAGGTGGTGCACCCGGCGGACCTGTCTCGCGTGCGGGAGGTGCTGGCACAGGCGCTGGAGAAGCGCATCCAGGTGGAACTGGAGTACCGCATCGAGCCCGCGGGCAGCGGTTACCGGTGGCTGTCCTGCAAGGGTGACGTGCTCAGCGACATGGGCGGCGTGCCCGCGCGCATCACCGGCACGGTGATGGACATCACCGCGCGCAAGCAGGCCGAGCAGGAGCTGCGCCGCCAGGCCCTGCTGTTCGAGAGCTTCTACGACGCGGTGCTGATCACCGACTTGTCGGGCCGCATCGTGGACCTGAACCCGAGCGCGGAGCGGATGTTCGGGCGCGCGAAGAACGAGGCGCTGGGGCACACGCTGTTCTCGGTGCTGAACCCGGGGCAGACGGACATCCTCACGGCGAACATCCTCACCGCGCTGGACCAGGCGGACCGCTGGACGGGAGAGGTGCGCTTCGAGCGGCGGGACGGCTCGGTGTGCGCGTGCGAGTCGGTGGCCATGCCGCTGCGGGACTCGGAGGGGCGCACGATTGCCTTCATCATGGTCCACCGCGACATCACCGAGCGGAAGAACCTGCAGGCACGCCTGGTGATGGCGGACCGGCTGGCCTCGGTGGGCACGCTGGGCGCGGGCGTGGCGCACGAGATCAACAACCCGCTGGCGTACATGCTGGTCAACCTGCACCTCATCCGCGTGGCGTTGGAGCGGTTGGATGCCGTCTCGCCGCCGGGGACCGTGGAGCCGCTGGAGCAGCTGGTCCAGGAGACGACGCAGGGCGCCGAGCGCATCGCCGGCATCGTGCAGGACCTGAAGACGTTCGCGCGCGGCGAGCAGGATGCGCGGCTGGGGCCGGTGGACGTGCGGCGGGCGGTGGAGCTGGCGTGCAAGATGGCGGACAACATGCTGCGCCACCGCGCGCGGCTGGTGCTGGAGTTCGACCACGTGCCGCTGGTGGAGGCCAACGAGTCGCGGCTGTGCCAGGTGTTCCTCAACCTGTTGCTCAACGCGGCGCAGGCCATCCCCGAGGGCGAGCCGGCCGATCGGCACGAGGTGGCGGTGCGGCTGCGGATTCAGGGGCCGGGCAAGGTGGCGGTGGAGGTGCGCGATACGGGCCTGGGGATGACGCCGGAGGTGCTGTCGCGGGCGTTCGATCCGTTCTTCACCACGAAGCCCATTGGCGAGGGGACGGGGCTGGGGCTCTCGGTGTGCCACGGCATCATCGAGTCCATGAAGGGCACCATCACCGCGGAGAGCATGCCGGGCAAGGGCAGCACGTTCCGGGTGGTGCTGCGGGCCATGGGGCCGGAGGCCGAGCCCGTCACCCGTCCGAATGCTCGGCTGATCGATCCCGGGCTGGGGGCGCGGCGGGCCCGCATCCTGGTGGTGGATGACGAGCCGAACGTGACGCTGGCCCTGCAGCGGGCCCTGGGCTCCGAGCACGAGGTGTCCACGGCGACCAACGCGCGGGATGCGCTGGCGCTGCTGTCGCAGGATCGCGGCTTCGATGTCATCCTCTGCGATGTCATGATGCCGGGGATGACGGGCATGGATCTGTACGGGGAGCTGGAGCGGGCGTCGCCGGAAGTGGCCGGGCGGGTGGTGTTCATGACGGGAGGGGCGTTCACGCCACGGGCGGTGTCCTTCCTGCAGAGCGTGCCCAACCCGAAGCTCGAGAAGCCGTTGAACCTGGAGGAGTTGAGAATGTTGGTGACGCGGCGCGCCGTGGAGTCTCAACGATGAGTGTGCCCTCGGGGCCCTTGGAATCCTCGGCTCTGGAGGTCCCCTCCGCGCAGCCTGTGGTGTTTGTCCCGGCTCCGGGGTTGGTGGCTTCGGGTGGAGAGTTCACGCCCCGGGCGTTGGTGGGAGGTTGCATCATCGGAGCGCTGCTGGCCGTCTCCAACGTGTACATGGGGATGAAGACGGGTTGGTGGGAAAGCGGTTCCATCAGCGCGGCGGTGCTGGGCTTCAGCGGCCTGTCGGCGCTGGGGCGGCGCTGGGGTACGGCGCCCACCGCGCAGGAGAACAACCTGGTGCAGACGGCGGCGAGCGCCGTGGGGGCCATGCCGGCTGCCGCGGGGTTGCTGGGCTCGCTGCCGGCGCTGGCGCTGATGGATATCACCGTTCCCGCGTGGGGCGTGGTGGCCTGGGGCGCGGCACTGGGCGTGCTGGGCGTGCTGGCGGCGTACCTGTTGCGGCGGCGGTTGCTGGTGGACGAGGCCCTGCCGTTCCCCACGGGGGTGGCCACCGCGGAAGTGATTACCGCCATGCACCAGAAGGGGCGGGCGACACAGCCGGGGCGCGCGCGGGTGCTGTTGAGCTCGGGGCTGGTGTCCATGGGGATGACGTGGCTGAGGGATGTGACGGGATGGGTGCCGTCGGTCACGGCCATGCCGGGGAAGCTGGCGGGGCTGCCTGCGTCGAACTTCACGTGGGGGCTCGGGTGGAACCCCATGCTGTTGGCGATCGGCATGATGGTCGGGCTGCCCATGGGGCTGAGCATGCTGCTGGGGGCGGTGCTGGCCTGGGGTGGAATCGCTCCCAGGCTCGTGAGCACGGGGGCGGTGGCGACGAACGCGGGTTATGAGCAGTTCGTCGAGTGGCTCACCTGGCCCGGCGTGGGGTTGATGCTGGGGGCCGCGGTGGTGGCGTTGGCGGCGCAGGCGCGCTCCTTGGTGAAGGCGGTGAAGGATCTGCGGGCGGTGCGGAGCGGGAGTGGGGGCGTGGGACGCTGGGCCCTGGGGGTCGCGCTGGCGTCGGGGGCGGTGGTGTTGGTGTTGGGGCACGGGGTGTTCGAGCTGCCGATGCTCCACACGCTGCTGGCGCTGGCGTTGCTGCTGCCGCTGTGCGCGGTGTGCGCGCGCGCGGCGGGGCAGACGGACATCTCTCCGGTGAGCCAGATGGGGCAGATCACCCAGGTGGTCTCCGGCACGCTGTTTCCCGGGCCCCGGGGGCTCAATGTGGCGGTGGGCTCGGTGACGGCGGGCGCGGTGGCGCAGACGGGTGTGAGCCTCTGGTCTCTGAAGACGGGGCACGTGCTGGGGACGAAGCCGCAGCACCAGCTCCTGGCGCAGTTGCTGGGGGTCATCATCGGGGCGGCGGTGGGCGTGCCGGCCTATGTGCTGTTGATGAAGGCGTATGGCGTGGGGAGCGAGGCGCTGCCCGTGCCCTCGGCGCACCAGTTCGTGGCTTTGGCGGAGCTGTCCACTCGCGGGTTCTCAGGGTTGCCCGCGCATGCCTCGGAGGCGGCGTGGATTGGCTTCTGCGTAGGGGCCGGATTGACGCTCCTGGCGCGTGGGCGGCTGGAGCGGTTCGTGCCCTCGGCGGTGGCGATGGGCATGGGGTTCCTGATGCCGGCGCACTACTCGGTGACGATTGCCACGGGGGCCCTGCTGGTCGCGATCGCGCGCCGCGTGCGGCCCGATGGGGCGACTCAGCACGCCTCCGCGCTCGGAGCAGGTGCCATCGCGGGAGAGTCCCTCATGGGCCTGGCCATCGCGGCGCTCCTGGCGCTGGGCTTCATCCAGCGGTCTGGGTGAGGGCTCGGTCCAACATCCGGCGCAGTCGTCCCTCCATCACGTTGGGGATCCGGGCGGCCCGCTGCATGGCGTCCTCGAGGATGCGGATGGCCTCCGCGCGATCGCCTCGCCGCAGCGCCGCCATCCCCATCATCTCCAGCACCTCCAGCGGCTCCTGCTCCACGGAGACCTCCGCGGAGCGCTCCTGGAGCTGCCGCCATGCCTCCGGTGCCGCCTCTCGCGTGGTCAGCTCCACCATGACGAAGAGCACCTCCTCGGAGGGGCTCAGCCCCACGGGGTGCCGGCGCTGTGCCAGTGCCTCGCGCACCTGCCCGAGTCGCTCCCGGGCCCGGATGAACTGGCCCTCCCAGGCCAGCACTCGCGCGTGCAGCAGCAGCGCCCACGGCCTCGCGGCCACCTCCACGTGCTGCCGCTCCAACTCGATGGCTCGCGCGATGTGCGGCGCGGCCGAGGCCGTGTCTCCCGCCTGGTAGTAGAGCTCTCCCAGGTTGTGCTCGGCGAAGTACTCCCAGCCCACCACTCCCAGCTCGCGCCCCAGGTGCATGAAGCGCTCCTGGTCCTTGATCGCGCTCGTCAGGTCCTTGCGCGCCACCCAGAGGTTGCGGCGGTTGTTGATCGCCCCGCCCAGGTGGAACTGATCGCCGCGCTTCGTGCACGCGGCAATCACATCCTCCAGCACCGCCTCCGCTTCGGAGATTCGCCCCAGGTTCGGCAGGATGACCGCCAGCAGCAGCTGCGCCACCACCCGCGTCTCGTACCCCGCGTCCCCCAGCGTCAACGCGCGATCCGCCGCCGCCTCCAGCGGAGGACAGGCCTCCTCCCACTGACCCTGCCGGAACCAGCTGCGCCCCACCCCCAGCAGCAGCCGCGTCTGTACATAGGAGGAGGACACCTTCACCGCCAGCGCTCGCGCCTCCTGCACGCACGCCTCCGAGCGCGTGTAGTCGTTCACCCAGTCCAGCGCCATCGCCTCGTCCAGCAGCACCTCCACCTCGACGCGCGTGTCTCCCACCTTCCGAGCCAGCTCCCGCGCGCGGGTGAAGTCCGCCAGCGAGTCGTCATACCGGCCGATGCGATAGCGCATGAGGCCTCGCCCTCGGAACAGCGTGAGCCCTCTCAGCTCGTCGGCCGGATCCAACAGCCCCAGCGCACGCGAGTAGAGCGTCTCCGCGTCCAGGTATGCGTGGCGGCCTCGGGCCGACTCCGCCAGATCCAGGTAGAGCGCCAGCGCCTCCTCGCGCATCCCCGCCGTCGCGGCGTGGAAGGCCAGACGTGGCAGTTGCTGTTTCTCGTGGGCGGCGCGGCGGCTCTCGAAGAAGCGGAAGGCCGCGCGGTGGAGGCGGGCCCGCTCGGCCTCGGGCAGTGTGCGCGCCACGGCCTCTCGCACCAGCTCGTTGCGGAAGCTCAGCGCTTCGTGCCGGTGCTCCACCAGCAGCCCCTGCTCCAGCAGCCGGAGCGTCGCGTGGTGGGGATCCAGCGGGAACCCACTGGCGCCCCCCTCTCGTTCCAGCTCGTGCACCACGCCATCGGCCGAGCTCTCCGTGAAGTCCGAGCCCAGCAGCGCGCACAGGCGCGCGTGCGCCGCCAGCGCCGGAGGCAGCATGTTCAGCTCCCGCTCCGCCAGCCACTCCACCAGGCGCAGCTCCGGGACGGTGTCCAGCTCGTCCGTGACGAGGTACCAGCTCCCTCCCGGGCCCCGCTGGCGCACCAGCCCCTGGCGCTTGAGGGCTCGCACCAGCTCCACCAGGAAGAGCGGCACGCGCCGCGCCCGCTCGACGATGCGCTCCACCGCCTGCGAGGGGACATTCTCCACCGGGCGCAGCAGGAGTCGGCACAGCGCCTGCGCATCCCCAGGAGCCAGTTGCGCCAGGGTGACCGTGGCCCGGTGCGCCGCGCGCATGCCCCACGAGGGCCGGCTGCGCTCGAACTCCGGCCGCGCCAGCACGCACACCCAGAGCGGCACCTCGGCCTCGGCCAGACACGCGTACTCCAGCGCATCCAGCGCCGTCTCGTCCGCGAAGTGCGCGTCATCCAGCAGCAGGCACAGGGGCCGTTCCCGGGCGATCGAGGCCAGCAGCTCTCCCGCTGCTCGCAACGCCAGTGAGCGCAGCGCTCCAGGCGCCGCGGCCCGGCTCTGCAACTCTGGACTGTCCAGCCCGGACCAGCCCAGCGTGGCGGCCACTCCCGGCCACAACTCCGTGGCGAGCTCTGTCCCCAGCCGCTCGAAGAAGAGCTTGCGGCCCTCCTCCCCGCTGTCCGTCACCTCGCGCTCGAAGCCGTGAAGCCCCTGCCGCAACAGCATGCGCAGGGTGCTGGAGGGATCTCCCTGCACCGGCTCGCGCGCGCGGACCAGGTGGACCCGCGCTCGGGGCATGCCCTCCTTCAGCCTTCGAGCGAGCGCAGCGCCGAAGTGGCTCTTGCCGTGTCCCCGCTCTCCGAGCACGGTCGTCAGCGTGGGCGCCCGGCCCTCCACCGCGCCTCGCGCGCTCTCCCAGAGCCCCTGCAGCTCCTCGTCCCGGCCCACCAGCACGCTGCTGCCCAGCCGCAGCACGGTGACGTCCTTGCGCGGCTCCACCTCGGGAGTGCTCAGCCGCAGCAGGCCTCGCTCGGGCAGGGTGATGCAGCGCACGTGGGGCACGGCATCCGCCGCCGCCGGGGTGAGCAGCAGGGGGATGGTGTCCTGGGCCGCCGGGTAGCGCTCCTTCCGGGTGAAGATGCCGCCGAGGTAGCGCGCCGGAGCCCCCGGGCGCTGCTGCACGGTGACGGTGGCCACGTCGATGAGCGCGGTGGAGACGAGCCGCTGCTCCTCCAGCTCCTCGGCGGCCTGGATGGCCCGCTGCACCGGGTTCTCTCCGGCGTTGGGATCGAACACCCCCGCGAAGCGCGCGCCGTCCCGGTAGGCCACCTGCCCCCCGAGCCCCGTCAACACCTTCTGGATGGAGAGCGGGTTGGCCTGGGTGGTGAAGAGCAGCACCGCCACCGAGCGGCGCGTCTGCGGCGCCCGCGAGGACTCCGTGGACGAAGGAGCGCGCGCGGGAGGTTCCTCCACGGGCTTCGCCTCGGCGAGCGCCTCTCGCAGCGCACCGCGCGCGATGGCCACGCTGTCGAAGCGCCGGAAGCGCTCCTTCGCCAGGCACTGGAGGATGAGCGCCTCCAGCAGCGGAGGGACGGATGCCAGCTCCGACGGAGGCGTGGGGCGCCGCGAGAGGTGGGCCTGGAGGACGTCCGTCTGCACGCCGAAGAAGGGCGTCCGGCCGGTGAGCATCTCGTACAGCAGCACGCCCAGCGCATACACATCCGTGCGCGCGTCCAGCGTGGGAGAGCCCGCGCACTGCTCGGGAGCCATGTACTCGGCCGTCCCCGCGTAGGTGTTCCCCTCCGCCGGGCGAGGCACGTTGAAGGCGTCGGGCATGGCCAGCGCGCGGGACAGCCCGAAGTCGACGATGCGCACGCGCGAGGCCGTGTCGTCCAAGAAGAGGTTCTCGGGGGTGAGGTCGCAGTGCGCGAAGCCCTGGGTGTGCAGCAGGTCGAGCGCCTCGGCGATCGAGCGCGAGCGCAGAGAGAACTCCTCGCGCGGCATCGGCCCCGAGAGCTGCGCCAGGCGCGAGGCCAGCGTGGGCAGGGCGATGAACTCCATCACCACGTACCGGTTGCCCCCTTCCAGCGTTCCCTCCGCGTACACCGCGGGCACCGTGGGCGCCCCGATGGTGCGCAGGGTCCGGGTCTCGCGCTGGAGTTGCTCCTGGGCGACGGCATTGCCGGCATGGGCCACCTTGATGGCCACCGGCAGTCCGTCCGAGAGGCGGCGCCCCGCCAGCACCGTGCCAAAGCCACCGCGCGCGATGAGGCGCTCGGCCTGGTAGCCGGAGAGAAGGAGCTCCGGGACCGCGGAGCTCTCGGGCGGCGCAGCGACAGCTTCCGTGGGGGAAGTCCCCAGGGAACACTGGGTGTGAGACCCCTCCCAGCGCCGCCCGCATGTCAGACAGCGAGGCACGCTGCTGACTCTACGTGTCCGGCCCGGTGGCTTCCATCATGGGGGGCCGCTCAGGCCGCGGGGGGTCGAGTATTTGGATCGGCTCTCCGGGTTTCCAGGTCTCCATCCACCCCGGGTCAGAGTCCACCCGAGTCGTAGCTGGAGGGCACGTCCACGTGGAAGGCGAGATCCACCGTGCGTTTCTCCGCGGGGGCCAGCTCGAGCTTCCACGTGGCGATGCCGTCCTCCGCGGCCAGTGCGTAGCCCGCCGTCGTCTTCTTCGCGTCCAGCTCCACCGTGACGTCGTCCAGCTCGGACACGGGGACGTGCTCAGCCAGCTCCAGCTTCTCGGGAGCCTTGCGGTAGTTGGCCACCTCGAAGCGGTAGGCGTAGCGGAAGCGCCGCTTGCCGCCGAAGAGCCCTTCCTCCCGCTGCACCTCCTCCACCACCTTGCGCTCCACGCGCAGGCCCTCCTCGATGCCGAACGTCAGCTCGAAGGGCGCGCCCTGGGCCACGCGCTCCAGCGGCTGGCGGCCGAGGAAGCCCGTCTTCCGGAACGCATCCAGCTCGCCCGGCAGCAGAGGGAAGGGCGCGGTGTTGGTGAGCCGCGCCACGCGGAACACCACCGGGTACAGCTTGGGCACCGTGCGCCACGAGAAGGAGGCCTGCATCCGCGTGCGAGCCACTCGCAGCCGCATCTCCGTGCCGTCTCCCGGCACGTCCGACCGTTCTGGCACGGCGAGCTGCACGGAGAGGCCTTGAGCCGTGGCTTGCAGCGAGTCGCCGCTCGCGGGCGCGGTCGTGCCCTCCGCCGAGTGCTCCTGGTACTCGTCGCGCCGCACGAGCACCTTGCGCTCTTCCTTCCGCGCCTCGGAGAAGACCCTCAGGGGCCGCAATTCCGGTGGCGTCGCGTTCTCATCCGGCAGCGCGGTGGAGAGCAGCAGCCGTGCGTCCTTCCAGTCCTCGCCGGTGGACTGCTTCACGGTGGCGTAGGTGGACAGCTCCACCGCCCGGCCCTGCTCGTCGGCGTGCGCCTCGTAGGAGGGCTGCCAGGAGGCTCCGCCCATCATGTAGCTGAGCTCCACCCGGGCCTCGGTGCCGGCCGGACAGTCCAGTTGCACCTCCACGAGGCGGTCGGTGCGCTGGGAGGCCGCCTGCGTCCTCACCTCCTGCACGCGGATCTCGCTCAGGGCGCGCTCGGCGACGCGCACCTTCGCCGCCTGGGCCTCCTCTTCGGCCACGGCGCGCAGCCGGAAACTCAGCGCCGTCTCGAGCGCACTCGCCCACGTGCGGGTGTCCGGCTTCGGCAGGGCGAACTCCTGGCGGATGCGTGCGAGGGCCACCTCCAGGAGGCTCTTGCCCAGGGCGTCCAGCGCGTGGGTGCGCGTCTTGTCATCCTGCAGCACGCCCAGCGCTCGCTGCTGCTCCACGCGCTGCTTCTCCAGCCGCTCCTGCTCGGCGCCGTAGCGTGTCTGGCGCGTCTGCTCGGAGGCCAGGAGACCCTCCACGGTGCCGCGATCCACGCGGGCGCGGAAGCTGATCGGATCCGCCGCGGGGGGGAGTTCCTCGAAGCGTGCCAGGGTGTTGCGTCCCTCGCACGACACCGTCTGTGCGCGCGTCACCTGGGCTCGATCCGGGTAGACGACGACGGAAGTGACAGAGGAGGAGGCGCCGAGCACCCACAACGTCAGGGGCAAGGTGTGCAGGAGCATGAGGCCATGGTGGGGCAGCTCCACCCGGGCTGTCACAAAATGGTTGCCGCCACTCATTCCGCTCGGGGAGCCCCTGTTTTTCCTCTGGGAATGCCCTTGCGTGGGAGGCCCCGTCCCCATCTTCCCACCCAGGGCGGACTCGGCGCCGCGGGGGCTCCCCTGCCCTGGGGGGCAGCGGGCCGTCAGGCACTGCGCGGTGCTCGCGAGCGCTCGTCCGCTCATGGACGGCCATGCGCCGCGAGGGCTGGAACGCCGTTCCCGCGATCGCACCATGAGGACCGTCGAAGGGAGCAGCACATGGATTTGGACCGAGCCAGGCGACTCGCGTGGGTGCTTTGCGCCAGCCTCGTGGCGAGTTGCACATGCGGGAGGGATGCGGGCACTGGGGGCAGCGGTCCGCTCGCGGAGGACGCGGCTCAGGTCGGGGGTGCCAACGGACGGCGCGTGGCGCTCGAAATCACGGAAGCCTTCGTGAAGGGCACTGGCCAGGCGGCACCTCGGACCTCCTTTCTCTCTCCCGAGGAGAAGATCACCGTGCGCGCGCGGCTCATCAACGCGCCCGATGGGACGGAGGACCGCATCCGATGGACCGTGCGCCCGGTGGGGCCGCACACCGGTCCCGCGGTTCCGGCCACCTTCGTGGGGAAGGAGCTCTCCTTCCAAGGCAGCTCGTCGAACGGGCGTGCTGGCAGCCGGCAGCCCAACCCTCCGCTGGAGTACGAGGTGATCGCCTCCGCCAAGGTGGAGGGGCAGACGCTCGAGGCCCGCCTTCCGCCCACCTCCTTCATCCGCCAGGACGAGCCGGACATCGTGAGGCAGGAGTACGCCGATTACGGCACGAGCTTCCAGCCGCGCCTGGCGCAGATCTCCATGCCCCGGCGCGCGATCCTCAACACGGGCAACTATGCCTTCATCGTCGAGGAGGACGAGGGGAAGCTGGAGGAGCTGCTCGCCCAGGTGGAGCAGGAAGCGAACCGCATCCTAAATGACGACGTGCAGGAGCAGAAGGTGAAGACCCGAGGGCTGAGGCCCGACACGGTGGTGGTCTCTCCGGGGCCCTCGGTGCTGGAGGTCGGGCCGCTCGGAGACACGGAGCCTCAAGGGGACGATGTCTGCGGAGGGCCTCGGGTGAAGGGGGCCTGCGCCGGGCCCATCCTCGCGGGCCGTAACGGCATCGCCGAGACGACCGCCAACAACCGCAAGGTCCGGGTGGACCTCTCGCAGCTCGTGACCAGCGCCTACCGCAACCCGCAGCGCAACCGGGCCGTTGGCTCCAAGTCACCCGACAGCCGCCATACGCGGGGCCGGGCGCTGGATCTCGATCCGCGCGCGCTCACCGTGCCGGGCAAGGACTCGCGCCAGCTCATGTGCGTCCTCGAAGCGGCCGGAGACCGCATCGTCGGTTCGGGCAACTCGTTCACCGAGCGGGGCTCGGCCACCTTCCTCGACTGCAACGACGTGGCGGCGGACCACGTCCACATCCAGCGCTGAAGCGCGCGAGGAGCTCCCCATGAAAGCCTCTTCCCTCTCTTGCGCCCTCATGATGCTCCTGCCCTGGTGGGCCGAGGCCCAGCCTCCTCCCCGCTCTGCTCCCCCGGTACCCCTGTCCGCCGCCGCGCGCGAGGCGATGCAACTGGCTGAGCAGGGCTGCCAGTCCGATGGGTACGATGAGGACCTGTGCGAGCGGGCCATCTCCCGGCTGGAGGCCTCGGTGCGAGAGAACCCGGCGCAGTTGGAGGTGCGGCTGGCGCTCGCGCAGGCGTGCTGGAACCGCGCCTTCCAGGAGCGTCCGGAGTCCCGCTCCCGGCAGAACTGGCAGAGGCGCTCCATGGACATCTTCCAGGAGCTGGCGGATCGGAAGGTGGCGGATGCGCGGCCGTACTACGAGCTGAGCGTGCGGCAGAAGGACGACGCCCGGCGCATGGCGCTGCTGCAGAGGACGGTGGAGCTGAACCCGCGGCACGCTCGCGCCAACCAGGATCTGGCCTGGGGGCTGCTCCGGCAGGGGAAAACGGATGAAGCGTCCCAGGTCTACCAGCGGCACCTGCAGGTGAGCCCTGTGAGGGACAGGCAGGAGGCTCGAGAGAACCTGCGGTTCGCCGGGGCATTGGCTCAGGCCCAGCGGCCTCGGCAGGCCGCGCAGGTGCTGGAGACGGTGATGGATCAGATGCAGGGCGAGCGCCGTGCCGAGCGCTGTCTGCTCCTGCAGTCCGCGGATCCGCGGCTCGCCAAGGCACGGCCCAACGTGAGGCGTGCGCTCCAGGAGCTGCGTCCCTATTGCACGGACATGGAGCACCTGGATCGGGCGGTGGACCTGGAACAGCAGGGCCGGGTGGACGAGGCCGTTACGGAGCTGGAGCAGCAGATGGCCGCCAACCCCAAGCCCGAGGAGACGTACGTCATGCTCGAGCGCCTCTATCTGCGCAAGGGCCAGCCCGAGAAGGCGGCCGAGGTGACGACGCATTACCTGCGCTCGGAGCCGGATGCGCGCGAGAAGTGCGAGCGCTTCCAGCGGCTCTCACCGCTCACGCTGAGGGCCATGGACACTTCGACCCTGGAGGCGACGCGGCGGCAGTGCGGTCAACGCTGAGTCGCGACACGGACGAGGAACCTGTCCCAAGAGCGCTTGCTCAGAGTGACACACCCTCCGCGAACATCTCCGCCCAGTTCGCGCGGATGAAGGCACGGTCTCGCTTCGAGGGACGGAGACTGCGGGGGCCTTCCGAGCGCAGGTCGAGGTTCATCCTCTCCAGCCAGTGATCGATGGAGCCCCACTCCTCTTGAACGAAAGCGCGGTTCAAGGACAGCCAGTGGATCGCCACCGCACGGTAGATCCGCCAGGACAGGGCGCCGAGAAAGAGGGGGTCGATCCCCACGTACAGCCCCTTCGCTCCGGGCAGCCCATATTCCTCGGGGCGGCCCGTATGGCGAATCCCATGGCACTGCCTCCCCCGGACGAAGTCATTCAGCCTGTGCATCAGCCGGCCGAGCGCGGGCTGCGGCGCGTAGAAGACGATCTTGTCCGGGCGGCGGTAGCTCTGCCGGAACGCCTTCAGCTCCGTGCGCCCGGCGAAGATCTTGAAGCCGTTGCACACCCCGACGAGATCCGGCGACTGCGCGAGCGCCGACACCACCGGCCAGAACGATCGGCGCCCTACACACAGATAGACCTTGGGCAGCCATGTGTTGGGCTCCACCTTCAGGTCACCGCTGATGCGAGCCCAGTGCTCGTTCACGCTGAGCCGGTCTCCAAAGGTCCGCCCCAGCGTGGCGAGCAGCTCCTTTCGCTTCGCCCTGGCCGTGTCGAGGAAGTGAGGAGAAGCAAACCCATCCACGAGTGGCCACACATACGGAATCAAGTCACCCTCCTTCCTCAGAGCCCCAATGACGCGAGCACCGGACCATAGGGAGCTCGCAGCCGCTCCCGGACCTTCCAGGCCCTCCGGTACTCCGTGCCGCTCAGGGCTGCATGGGCCTGCTCCAGGAGCGCTTCGAAGGTGGCGGGTCTCCGGTCGATCCTCGGGTGCGCACAGGTCCGGCAGAGCTTGTAGAAGCGCGCATACCGTTCCCCAAACTGCTCCCGGAAGAGCTTCCAGCTCTTCGACAGCGGCGTCCGGATGTGCAGCCTCTTCAGTGCTCCCATCGCGCACGCGGGCAGGATTCCCAACTGGTACACGATGGCCGCCTCCTTCACACTCTCCCCCTTGAGCTTCTTGCGGACGAGCGTCACATGCTCGGGGGCCGTGAACTTGAGCGAGTAGGGCACCTTGTCGACGAGATAGGCGTCCTCGCTCGTCAAGGGGAGACAGCCCTCGAGATCGATGATCCGCACGTCCTGGACTCCGGGCCTGCACACCACGTTCGCGAACTTGATGTCCGTGTAGAGCCATCCCCGGCGGCGGATGGCCACGAACTGCTCGAGCAGGAAGAGCCACGCGCCGATCAGCTGGCCCGGGGTGAATGGGTAGTACCCCAGCCAGCGTCCCGCATAGTGCGTGGCGAGGATCGGATCCGCGTAATCCCCCACCAGGACCTTGCGCTCCTCCTCGCTGAGCACCGCGGTCTGGGGAACCGCCAGGCCCTCCAGCTGCTGGAAGAATGACAGATCATTCCCTCGGATGCGCCGGATGACCAGCGTGCCCTTGCCGGGGATGGCCACGAAGGCGTGTCGTCTCTTCTCCAGCTCCTCGGCGAGGAGCCCCCAGTTGTTGCTCATGCGATCTCGAAGAGCAGCTCGCGCAGCGTGTTGCGCTGGAACGAGAGTCCACCCAGCTCCACGGACCAGTGGCCTCGCATGAGGCGGGAGGACAGGAAGTCATCAAAGGATGCAGCGGAGTCCTTGCCGCGCCCGAGCTGCCGGGCGGAGCGGAGGACGGCGTCCGCCTCAGCGCGATCGCGCCGGGAGACCATCCGCTCCCACGGAGGCTGGAGCGTGCGAGTGATTTGCTCGGTCGTCTTGCGCGTCAGCCTGACGCCGTTTCGTGACAGGCCAATGCTCGGGACGTGGAACCGAGCCAAGTGGCTGTCGGGCGCGAACAGCTCCCGCCGGGACACGAAGGCGCCCCGGCGGCCGAGCGTCTTCATCCACTTGTCGAACTCCTGATCCACCTGGGCCAGCGCCGCCTCGGCCCCGGTGGTGCGCGAGCGGGTACACAGCCGCCGAAGGGCCTGCTCCAGCTCGAGGAGCATCTTGTCAACCGCTCGCAGTGCCCCGCTCGGAGCGCCAGCACGGCCCGTATCAAAGGAGATCCGCGCGTCCTTCAGGGCATGCTGCAACTGCAAGAGCCAGTAGGCCCGGGCCTGGAGCTCCCGGCGAAGGCGGACCCGCTTCACCGTGGCGGGTCCTTGCTCGCAGCCGACGCCGACCCCCCGGCGGGCCAACGCCAGGAGGAACGCGCGGATGTCGTGCTCCTCGAGAGAGGTCGGCACGGAGTCCATCAGCGAGGGGATGTCAGGCAGGGCGCAGAATGACTCGAAGAAGCGATCGTGCATCCCCGTCGTCACGAGGAGCTCCCGCCAGCGCGAGCTGGACTCCTCGGTCGAGGTGCGGAACGACCAGAGCCTCCGCCGCAGACAGTTGAAGCTCGAGTCGTCCGTGTGCCGGTCCTTCCAGTCGGCGTCGAACCCCAGCAGCCCGAGGAACACCTCGAGTTGCCGGGTCCCGGCGCGATACCCAAGTGAGGTCAGCACGCTCGCCGGGTTGAACAGCCCCTTCAGCCCCACCGAGTCGTTGGCGATCGAGGGCTCGTCCACGCGCTGTACCGCGATGTCCGGAAGAAGGAGCGCGTCCGCGAACCAGAAGCAGAAGGCCTCCGTGAGGTAGCCCCAGTCGAGGAAGTGCTCGCGAGTGCCCAGCGGGTTGAGCCGGCCGGTGAAGAAGGGCTCCCACAGGATGATGTGGCAGAGCTCGTGCGCGAGCTCGACGAACCACAGGATCGCGACCTTGATCTGCGACAGATCGGGGCGGGTGGGTGTGCCCGGCAACACGCGCCTTGGGACGTAGAGCCGTTGCCCGAGCGGGTTCCACTCCTGGATGTCGCGGATCCCATCGTGGTGCACCGGAGCGGTGAAGGGGATCGTCTCCAGCGCGCCGAGCAGCGCGGGGTACCACTCCTGGAGCAGGGGAAGCGGTGCGCGGTTGCGCTCCCGTTGCATCGGGAGCAGGGTCGGCAGCGTCGCGAGTTCCTGCACGAGCTGTGTGCTCGCTAGCGTCCGTGGGTTCATCCGCATGCGCATGGCATCCTTCGAGCTGGAGAAGGCACCAGGGCCGCGGAGGCATGCCCTGGCGGACCTTCAAGACCGCACGCAAGCGCCGCGGCGGATCAGCAGGTGCTGCCAAAGCGGCCGGTATTGCCCTCGAAGCGGGAGTACGTCACGTAGTTCGAGGTGTCAGGATCCTTGTTGCCGCCAACGACCTGCTCGAGCTCTACCATCGTCAGCTTGCGGATGCGGGACTTGGCATCGGCCTTGGTGGTGGACTTCTTCTTCGGGGTCGAGGTCTTGTTGCTCCCGCTCTTCGCCATACGGTGTTCCTCCGAGAGTCTCCTGCCATGCCCAGATGGGCAAAAGCATCGTAGGGCCGTTATTCGAGAAACCTCAAGGCAAGCATGAAAACATTGGGAAACCCATGGGTCCATGTGGCGAGGGGTGATGCGAGATGAGCGGCTCCGAGTCACTCCTCGCGGTGGCGAAGCGGATCCTGGATTCTCCTCGCGAGGCGCCTGCGAGTTGGGGTGGGTTGGCGTACGGACTCGAGGGCTGGGCCTGGGTGCTGGGAGGACTGTCGCGAGCAGGGCTCTTCCATCCGGCGCCCGCCGTGATCGACTGGCTCTACGAGCGGATGTGCTCTGCACCGCCACCGGGTGAGCTGCCCCACGCAGCGGCGCTGGAGGGCCCGTTCGGGCAGCTCGTCTCGCTGGCCGCGCTGGCGAAGCTGGCCCCGCGCTTCCGAGCGCTCCTCCATCAGCGGTTGAGGCTCTTGGAGGACGTTGCTCCGCCACAACTGCCCGACCTCTCGAAGGGGGCTCTCGGCGGCATTTCGGCGCTCTTGAGCCTGACGGGAACCTACCGACTTCGGGTTTCCCCCAAGGTGTTCGACGCGTGGGCAGGCTATGGCGTCGAGGTGGCCGAGGCGCTCCTCGACACTTCCCCGAAGGAGGGCATGTTCCTGGGGCTGCTGCACGGGCTTGCGGGGGCAGTCGCCGTGGTGGAGCGGCTTCATCGGCGGCGGCGGCTCCGCTTCATCCGCGCCTTCCGCCGTCATGCCGTATCGATCCTGATGCAGTCCACGCGGCCCACGGAGGGCAGTGCGAAGGCGTGGCCCCTCATGACCCACAACCCGGAGCTCACCTTCTTCGCGACGTGCTCGGGAGTGCCTGGCATCACCGCGGGGCTCTGCGCCGCTCGGTTGTGGAGCGGCTGGGCGGGGTACGACGCGCCCATCGCCCTGGGGCTCGAGATGCTGGGGGATCCGCGGGTCCGCCGCTCCTACCTGCCCGCGCACAGCTTGTGCTGTGGACAGACAGGAGAGGCGCATGCCCTGGCGTGGATGGGCCACCTCACCGGGAACCCACGGCTGCTGAGGCGTGCGCGTCGCGTGCACGCGGAAGTCTCCCTGGCGGATGTGAAGAGCGAGGCCCGTACCCGCAAGCGCGAGCGCACATTGTTCGTCGACGAATTGGGCTGGCTCTACACCGGCCTCCACCTGCGCCACCCCGGCCGACTGCCGTACGCCGCCCTCTGTTGAGGCTCAGGCGTACAGCGTGAGGGGCTGGGAGGGCCCATGCACCTGGACGAAGGATTGGATCGAGATGCGGTCTCCCCGAGAAAAGCCGCGCACCGCGTGGGGCCGTCCGGAGTCCAGGAGCACGAGGTCTCCCGGCTCCGGCCGGATGACGTGGTCGGGAGGGCCGAGGGTCTCGTGGATGATCTCCTGGACTCCTGGCTTGAAGGCCGAGCCCGACAGCAGCCGGAAGAAGGTATTGGAGACATTGTCCGCCGCCGGGCGGAGGTTCCAGAGGGAGAGCTCACCTCCGGAGCGGGGGACGCGCAGGTAGATGTTCGCGCTCAGGTTCCGGGGCTTGTCCGGCAGGGCCAGGTCATCGACATGGCATGCCCCCCACTGCTGCGCGACGCCCTCGAGCAGGTGCTCCCTGCGCATCACTCGCATCACCCCGACGAAGAGCTTCTTGCCCTCGGAGTCGGCCAGGTGGGCACCATGAGGCCAGAGTTCGTCCAGCTCGAGCCGCAGGCGATCCACGGGGGAGACATAGGGGGCGAACGCGGCGCGCAGGCGGCGCAGGTTGGGGAGCGCCTCGCGGAAGTACCGCGCGAGCCCCGCTTGGCTCATCTCCGCGACCTGCACGGGAGTGCCGAGCAGGTAGTTCATGTCGGTCTTGTCTCGCCCGAGCCGCCAGTTCTTCGCCGCCCGGGTGTCGAGCCCGCGGACCGCCCGGTGGGCGTGGGCCCTGGGACAGAAGCCAGGGATGTGGATGGCCACGGCGCGGCCGTTGACGAGCTCCTGGACGTTGCGGGCGGTGAGCTCGTTCGCGCGGATGAGCCGGGCCTTGTCGAAGCGCAGCTTCGAGCGCTCCTCGCGCATCCAGCGGGCCACGTCGGCGTCAACACCTGTGTCCATGTCACTCTCCCGGCCGCATCCTCGACGGCGCCTCGCATGAGGGTCTTCAAGAGCTCCGGCCTTGTCAATTGTGGGTCCGTGAAACGCGGTGCTACCGTCGCTCGCGACGAGAGGTCGATCGATGTCCCATCCCGACGTGCTGTCCGTGCTGTTCGGCCCTGAGATCGGACCCCGCTTCCTGAGCGAGCACTGGCCGCTGGAGCCCTGTTGGTATCTCGGGCCCGCCTCTCGCCTGGCCGACGTCATCGGCCTGCCGTGTCTCCAGTCCCCCGCGGCGCTGCTGGAGCTCCCCGTCTCGCGGGTCACCGTGCAGGCGAACACGAAGGTCCTCAAGAGTCTCTACGGCAAGGAAGGACTCAGCGGTGCCGAGCGCGCGGAGCTCAGGGCGCTCTACGAGGCGGGCTTCCAGCTCTACTTCCACGAGCTCGAGGCCCTGCCGGAGCCACTGGAGCATCTGCTCGAGCAGGTGGCGCAAGCACTCGGGATTTCCCGGGGGATGCTCAGCGTCAACGCCTTCGCCTGCATCGCGGGCTCGAAGAACCCGCCGCCCCTGCACTGGGATCCGAGCGAGAGCATCCTCCTGCAGTGCGTGGGGTCCAAGCGCTGGAAGCTGGCGCGCAATGACTTCTTCCCCTTCCCGACCTTCAATCACCTGTTCGGTTCGCCTGTCCCCTCCGAGCATCGGGATGAGCTGGAGGCCGAGTACCCCTCCACACCTCCTCGTGTCGAGGAGCTCGTCGTCCGGCCGGGCGCGGCGATCTTCGTGCCTCGCGGTGCCTGGCACTGCGCGATCGCCCAGGAGGAACCCTCTCTCCACCTGGATATCAACATCAAGGCTCCCAGCCTGTCCTCGGAGATGGGGCGATGGATCCACAGGCGGCTGCGGCGACACAGGGCCTTGCGCCAACCGCTCACCCGCAACATGGCTCCCGCGGAGCTGGAGGAGACCCTGGCGGTCGCCCGGCGGACGCTGCAGGAGATGGCGGAGGAGCTCAGTGTCGCGGATCTCGTGCGATTGGGCATCCTCGGGCTCCAGAGCTGGCCCTACAGCTATCGCCGCACCCGGGAGGCTCGCGTCTCGCTCTCGGGAGAGCGCACCCTGAAGGTCCAGCTCGATGGCGAGTCATGCGAAGTGAAGGTCCCCGCCAGGGCCCGCTCCGTCGCGAAGTGGATCATCGAGCGCGACGCGGCCCGCCCGTTCGGCGTCGGCGAACTGCCCCCTTCCGAGTCGGAGCAGGAGATCCTCCCGCTGCTCGATCTCCTCGAGGACCTGGGCGTGCTCCAGCGTCTGAAGGCGAAGGCGAGCCCTCGGCGCCGGGCGAGCCGGTAGCCGCCCATCGTCTCTGGGCCAGGGCGATCTCTTCCAGGGAGGAATGCTGCTCGGCGTCGAGCGGCCCCGCCTCGATGGCTCGCGCGATGCCACTGTGGAGCTGTTGGGGTGTGCCGGGCGAGATGAGGAGCCCGTCGAGCTCGGGGCGCATGAGCGCGTAGCGGTAATAGTCCGCGTGCTCGGGGATCCAGTACCCATGCCCCCTGCCCAGTCGCGCCCACGCCGCGTCCGGGAGTTTTCCGGCGGAATTGTCGAAGTTGTAGACGAGGGATCGGCCCTGCGCGGTGCCGCGCCGCTCGAAGAAGGGGAAGAGTTGCTGGCGCGCACCTGGGTGCGCGGGGTTGTAGCGGATGAACGCGATGTCGACCTCACGCCACAGGATGGCGCTCAGCGCGAAGCGGCGGTTGTGGAACGAAGCGCCCACCGCGGGGGGCGTGGGCTCTCTCCGTTTCGACGCGTGCTCCTGGGCGAAGCGGCGCGCGGTCTCCAGGCGTGCCATATGGCCGTGAGCCCCCACACCCGCGACCACGGCCACGTCGACGTACTTCAGCTCCGGTGCCCCCTGGAGGAGCTCGGCGAGAGACGCCTCGAAGAAGCCGGTGTGCTCCACATAGCTCACCACCGAGATGACGAGGTCCTGTCTCTTCGCGGGGCGGCCGCGGAGGTAGCGCCTCAATCCCTCGAGGGTGTTCCGGTACCAGACCGCATGGAGGTCCGTGGACAGGAAGAAGAAGTTGATCCCGAACTCGATGGCCGCCGCCACCGTGCGCGGGTCGATGACCCAGCCGAGGCAGTACGGGCTGACGGAGAGGCCCTGACCCAGCGGGAGCCGCTCCTTGGAACTCGGGAAGGTGGTTCGTGTGGGAGGTAGCTTGCGCATGGGAGCACCCTGCGCAAGCTACCTCAACTCACCTCACTCAGCGCCGCTTCGCGCGGCTCCGGGCGAGCGCGGGCCGGCGGCGCATGAGCAGCGCCAGCGCCACGAGCACACCCGCCGCGATCACAGGCATGCCTCCGCTGGCGGAAGCACCGCAGCCCTGGGGCTGGCCGAAATCACCCGGCTCCTGCCCCGTGCCGTCCGGCAGCGTGGTGGTGTTGCTCAGCGGGGGAGTCACCACCGGCGTCGTGCCAATGCCCGTCGTCGGCGGGGTCGTGTCCGGCTGCTCGGCCACCGGAGGCGTGGAGGAGGGAGGCGTCTCCGGCACGGGCGTCGCCACCGGCGGGGTGACGGGGGCCGGCATCACGTCCTCCAGCGTCGAGCCCATGGCGAAGCCATCGTGGTAGACGCTGGCCGTCTGGGAGATGGAGGCATCCCGGTACAGGCCCAGCTTGAGGTAGTTCTTCTCGCTGCCGAACTGCGTGGCCACCAGCGTCTTGGGCACCACGAGCTGGCCGTTCTTGTACAGCTCCACGAATCCCTCCTTGGAGCTGGCGGACCACTTCACGTGCAGCACGAAGTCGTTCCACTGGCCACGCACCAGCGGGGCGCGCCAGAGGATCTTCCCGGAGCTGCCGCCCACGCGCATGCGCATCTCCTCACCCGTCAGATAGAACTCCAGCGGGGGAGAGCCGCAGCAGCCGTCCTGGTGCCACTGCGCGAAGACCTGCCACGTATTGGAGGTGGGGTAATTCTGGGGGAAGAGCGTGCTCCACTTGTAGAAGTACTCCTTCCCCGGCGTTTCACGGCTCAGGTAGAGCAGCTCGTTGCGGTTGCCGCTGGCGGAGATGGGGTTGTCACCCTTCTTCACGGTGGCCTTGAGGGCATAGCGGCCCTCACGCACCACATCCGAGACCACCAGGAGGCGATCCGAGGAGACACTCTGCTGACGTGACCATTGCGAGAGGTTTCCAGTCTCGAAGTCTCCCTTCCACAGGGTGGAGGCGGAGGCGAGGGTGGGCACCAACAGGAATGGCAGGAGTCGGAGGAAACGCGTCAATGAAGCTCCTTTCGTTCTTGAGCGTCCTCGGACAAATGGAGCGCGGAAGTCCTTCCCGGTGCACTCGGCTGCCAACCCCCTGGCGAGCGGGGCCCGATTGGGGCGCCGGCACTCCGAGCGAGGAAGCACGGGCTCCTCCGACTCGTGCTTCACCGAGGGAGCACGGAACTCCTCTGATTCCCAACGAATGCGCGCCGTCCTCGCGGGTGTAGGTGGAGAACTACAGGCTCGAATTGCCTGGGAGTTTCCCGGCCGTCTGCCCTCCGGGCGGGCACGTGGAGCTCGTGGGTGGAGCGAACGGGGAACGGCCTGACAGTTCGTCTGCTCAGCGCTTCGAAAAGCGCCGCTGGGGCCGGGAGCCCGTGCCATGCTCGGCGTGGACTCTTCCTGGAGGGGGTGGTGATGAGCCCTGCGTCCCCGCGCAACATGAGTGATTACGAGGCCGTTTACCGCTCCTTCCAATGGGAGCGCCCCGAGCACTTCAACTTCGCCACGGACGTCATCGACCGGCACGCCCGGGAGCGCCCCGAGGCCCTCGCGCTGCTGTGGTCCGATGAGGCCGGCAACGAGCGGCGGTTCACCTTCGCGCAGCTCCGGCAGTACTCGCTGCACGCGGCGCAGTTCCTGGCGAGCCTCGGCATGCAGCGGGGCGACCGGGCGTTCGTCCTCATGCCCCGGGTGCCGGAGTGGTGGTTCCTGGTGCTGGGCTGCATCCGTTCCGGGATCGTCTTCATGCCTGGCACTCCGCTGCTCACGACGAAGGACATCCGCTACCGGCTCTCCGTGTCGGACGCGCAGGCGGTCATCACGGATGCGAGCCTGCTGGACCGCTTCGAGGGGCTGGTGGGCACCGGGAGGGTGGAGAACTGGATCGTCCACGGGCATGCGCCCTCGCCCTGGGTGCAGTACGAGCCGGGCTCGGGGACGGGCGTGCACGGGCTGAGCTTCGAGCCCACCCGCGCGGATGATCCGATGCTCATCTACTTCACGTCGGGCACCACGGGCATGCCGAAGATGGTGCTCCACACGCAGGCGAGCTACGGGCTGGGGCACGTGGTGACGGGCCGCTACTGGCTGGATTTGACGCCGGAGGATCGGCACCTGACGCTGTCGGACACGGGCTGGGCCAAGTGCGCGTGGGGCAAGCTGTTCGGGCCGTGGAGCCAGGGCGCGTGCAATGTCGTCTACGACTTCCGAGGCCGCTTCGACGCGGCGAAGATCCTCAAGATGCTGGCGGCGCAGAAGGTGACGACGTTCTGCGCGCCGCCCACGGCGTGGCGAGCCATCGTGCTGCAGGACCTGTCGAAGTTCGACCTGTCATCCATCCGGCACGCGGTGAGCGCGGGCGAGCCGCTCAACCCCGAGGTCATCGACACGTGGAAGCAGGCCACGGGGCTGCACATCCGCGAGGGCTACGGGCAGACGGAGACGGTGATGGTGGTGGGCATGTTCCCGCCGTTGGAGCCGCGCCCGGGCTCCATGGGCAAGCCCTCCCCGGGCTTCACGGTGGCGGTCATCAACGACCAGGGTCAGGAGGTGCCCGTGGGGCAGGAGGGAGACATCGCGGTGCGGGTGGCTCCGGAGCGCCCGGTGGGCCTGTTTCAGGGCTATCTGAATGACGAGAGCGCCAACCAGGCGTGTCGCCGCGGGGATTGGTACGTGACGGGGGACCGGGCGGTGAAGGACGCGGACGGCTACTTCTGGTTCGTGGGGCGCGCGGACGACGTCATCAAGACGTCGGGCTACCGGGTGGGGCCGTTCGAGGTGGAGTCGGCGCTGCTAGAGCACGCGGCGGTGGCGGAGTCGGCCGTCATCGGCGTGCCGGACGAGCGCATCGGCCAGCGCATCAAGGCGTACGTGGTGCTGGCGCCGGGGCACGTGGGCTCGCCGGAGCTGGCGATGGAGCTGCAGGAGCACGTGAAGCGGACGACCGCTCCTTATAAGTACCCGCGCGAGATCGAGTTCGTCACCGAGCTGCCCAAGACGGTGAGCGGGAAGATCCGCCGCGCGGAGCTGAGAGGTACGGCGAAGCCCTCATAGGCCCCCAATTCATCCAGGGCATGCGGGCCACTGCCCGTGGCCTCCCCATTTCTGACGAGGTTGTTCTTACGGCCAGTAGCGGACGGGCAACGCACTCAACTCCCGAGGTAGGAGGGCTTCCCCGGGCTTCGAGCCCTCGTTCTTGATGGTGAGTCCGTACTGGTCTCCCAGGACGAAGCAGACGAGAAAGCGGCGTCCATCCGGCAGCAGGGCCTCGTTGTAGCGGCCCAGCACAACTTCCCTCCCCTCCTTCTTGAGTCCCTCCGTCCAGAGCTGCCCATACAGGAGGGTGCCGTCGGGGAGCGGGCCCCTCGACGGGTACTTCACCACCTTGCTGATGATGCGCCCTGGGCGATAGGTGCCCTCTTGCGGCTGCTCTCCAGGCTGGTTGATGTCGACGATGACGCTGTAGCCACCCCGGTTGAAGAGGTCCATCTCCTCCATGTTCCGAACAGCTTCCGCAGGGCAGTCCTCCGGCAGAGGCCGCACCTGGGCCGCAGTGCATCCGACGCTGAAGGTGGCGCATAGCCAGGCGGCGGTGGCCCTCACGGGCCGGGAGTTGCTGAGTGTGGACACGAGTGAGTTTCCTTTCGCGGATGCTGCAGGGAGAGGCGGGACGGGAGTGCGCCACACCTGCAAGGCGACCCAGAACAGCAGAAGCAGCAGGAGCGAGCCCGTCCCAAGAGCGATTCTGCGCCATCGCTGCTTGCGGCGGTCAGCTTTCTCATCCTGGATGCGCAGGTCCGCCTCCATCTGCTGAACGGCGGTGGAGAACTGCTCCAGTGTCTGCGCCATGGAGAGCTCCTGCGCCTTCTGTTTTTGCGCCTCCTGAGCCCGGCGCTCCGTCTCCTGCTGGTGAAGTCGGCGCTCCTCCTCCTCGCCCTGGGTCATGGGCATAGGGCCCTCGGGAGGCATGGCCAGCGGCATCTTCCAGGTCTGCGTGGAGCGCTCCTTGTTGGCTTCCCACAGCGCCTGCAGCAGCACCTCGGCACTCTCGTACCGGTCCTCCGGGCGCTTCTCGAGCAGACGCAGGACGATGCGGCTGAGCGACTCCGGCACCGCCGGGTTGAGGCGATGGGGGGCCCGGGGGACCACCGTCTGAATGGCCGTGAGCAATTGCTTGTCCGGCAGTCGTGCGTCGAAGGGCCAGCCCTCTGTCAGCGCCTCGTACATGAAGATGCCTACCTGGTAGAGGTCGCCGGCCACCGTTGCGTCGAAGCGCGCTCCTTCCTTCCAAGTGCCCTCGCGCAGGAAGGCAACGCACTCGGGTGGCAAGGCATGGGGCGTCCCCGGAGCCAGCCCCACGGTGAGGGTGGAGCCACCCGGCAGCCACGCGCTCCCCAGGTCCACGAGCGTGGGCCGTCCGCCCTCCGGGACGATGACGTGTTCGCTCTTGAAGTCGCGAATGAGGATGCCGTGGGCATGCAGGGCTGCCACCACGCGAACCACGGCGATGAAGACGTCGACCAGCTGAGCAGCAGTGGGCCGGGCATGCTCCCGCCAGTCATGGAAGGGCTCACCGGGCACGAAGTCGGTGACGATGTAGAGGTAGCCCTTCTTGGGATGGGGCCATCGACCGATGCCCCGAAGGTGCGGCAGGCCGTCGACACTGGTGTTGGCCAACAGGACGGCGCCCTCATGGCGCATGCGCCCATCCACCTGTCCTTCCTCCCGGAGTTTCTCGGGCGTGGCCTCGGAGAGTTCCGGCGGCGGACGTACGGCCATCTTCAACGTGAAGAACTCGCCTTCGAGTTCCGCTTTGAAGGCGTGGCCAAAGCTGCCGCTGCCCAGCGATTCGACAATCTGCCAGGGGCCTACCATGTCCCCTGGCTTGAGCTGGTCGGGGTGAAAAGCTTCCGTCATCATGGGCGGGGCCTCCTACTTCGTGATCAAGTTGATGGAAATGCGGCGCTCACCGCTGCCGTCCACGAGCGTCACGCTGAAGGCCTTGCCAGCCAGCCACGGCGGAGTCTTCACCTCCACCACCACAAACCCTTCATCACCAGGAGCCAACTGCTCGGGCTGCATCTGCACCGAGAGCACTTTCACTGCCACTCCGTCTGGGCCGGTGACGTGCGCCTGCTCCAGCACCCACAGCTTCTGGCCCGGGCCGTTGCGCAGATGGATGGCGATCAGCGCTGAGAACTGGCCCCGATAGCCCAAGGGCAAGTGTGCCTTGAGCCCATGGCTCTCGGCTGCTGGGGATTCCACCACCAGCTTGACGGGGCCGCTCTCCTCGCTGAGCCACTCGGAGATCATGAGCCCCCCGGGGCCATTGCCCGCGTACCGGGCCTTGAGCTCCTCCAGCTCCGCTTCCTTCTGGGTGAGGGCCGCGCGCAGGGCCTCGGGAGTATCCGCTCGCCGATCCACCTCCACCTTGCCGTCCATCACGTCGCCCTTGGAGACGACGGCGATGACGGCCTTCGCAGGCAGAGCGCGATCCTTGAAGCCGACCTGGACGATGAGCTTCTCGCCCACGTCCGCGAAGGGCTCCAGCATGAGGAAGTGGTCACTGACTTCAGCCCACTTGAAGCGGCTCTTGTCCACCACGAGGCTGCTGGGGTCCAGGCTCGCGTTGAAGAACGCCGTGGTGAGGTTGCCGGCGGCCACGTACAGCTCGAGCATCGGCTCGGCGGGATGGGGGGGCAGCACGGCGCGCCGATCCTGCCGCCGGCGGGTGGGGGATTGAGGCTGGGCCAGGGCGGCGCTCGCCACCAGGCCCAGGGCGAGCAGTGACCACTTCATGGGTAGTGCCAAGGAAGCAGAACCTCCGAGGTCACCACCCTAGCAGATGTGTGGCACAGCCGAGCCAATAGGTCAGGTCGAATCAGGGAGGCAGCGGACCGAAGGCTTCCGCGGGGAGAAGACGGAGCTGGCCGGTGGCGGGATCGGTCCACCGCCAGGCGAGCCAACGCCAGGCTTCCGGAGATGCATGAAGGACGCGGCCTGTCGTCTCATCGATCGACACCGTTTCCTCCAGCGGAAGCAGATAGGCAGACCAGGAACACTGGCCTGTGGAGGCGTCCCACACCTTCAGGGCCCTGTCCAAGATGGCGCTGGAGAGCAGGTGCCGGCCGTCGGGACTCCAGGCGCAGGCAATGATCCACCACGAATGCCCGGAGAGGGTGCGCAGGCATTCTCCCGACGAGGCGTCCCACACCTTGAGGGTCTTGTCCAAGGAGCCGGAGAGCACGCGCTGGCCGTCGGGACTCCAGGCACAGGTGAAGACGGGGCCACCATGTCCGGAGAGGGTGAGGAGGCATTGGCCCGAGGAGGCGTCCCACACCTTGAGGTTGTTGTCGTAGCCGCCGGAGAGCAGGTGCCGGCCATCGGGACTCCAGGCGCAGCCTTGGATGGAGGCGTTATGTCCGGAGAGGGTGCGCAGGCATTGTCCCGAGGAGGCATCCCATATCCTGAGGACTCCGTCGTAGCCGCCGGAGAGGAGATGCAGGCCGTCGGGACTCCAGGCGCAGCCTTCGACTTCGCGCTTGTGTCCGAGGAGTGTGAGCAGACATTGGCCCGAGGTGGCATCCCACACCTTGAGGGAACTGTCATGGGAGCCTGAGAGCACGCGCCGGCCGTCGGGACTCCAGGCGCAGGTGTTGATCTTGTCGGTATGTCCGGAGAGGGTGAGCAGGCATTGACCCGAGGAGGCGTCCCACACCTTGAGGGACTCGTCCAAGGAGCCTGAGAGCAGGCGCTGGCCGTCGGGACTCCAGGCGCAGGCGAGGACCCAGGATTCATGCTCAGAGAGGGTGAGCAGGCATCGGCCCGAGCAGGTGTCCCATACCTTGAGGGAGCCAGAGAGGGAGCCTGAGAGCAGGCGCTGGCCGTCGGGACTCCAGGCGCAGGCGAGGAGCCAATCCGCATGTCCGGGGAGGACGAGCAGGCATTGTCCCGAGGAGGCGTCCCACACCCGGAGGGACGTGTCGAAGGAGCCGGAGAGCAGGTGCCGGCCGTCGGGGCTCCAGGCACACGCGTCGACATAGGAGGAATGTCCGGAGAGGGTGCGCAGGCATTCTCCCGAGGAGGCGTCCCATATCTTGAGGAAGCCGTCTTCGGGGCCGCTGGAGAGCAGTCGCTGACCGTCGGGGCTCCAGGCGCAGGCACCGACTCCGCCGTCATGTCCGGAGAGGGTGCGCAGGCACTGTCCCGAGGAGGCGTCCCACACCTTGAGGGTGCCGTCTCCAGAGCCGGAGAGCAGGCGCTGTCCGTCGGGACTCCAGGCGCAGTCATCGACTGAGTAGGTATGTCCGGAGAGAGTACGCAGGCATCGGCCCGAGGAGGCGTCCCACACCTTGAGGGTGAAGTCATCCGAGCCGGAGAGCAGGCGCTGGCCGTCGGGACTCCAGGCGCAGGAGACGACGGCGGCTTTGTGTCCGGAGAGGGTGAGCAGGCACTGACCCGAGGAGGCGTCCCACACCTTGAGGGTGGTTTCTTCGACGCCGTTGAGCACGTCCACGAGGCTCTTTTCGGCGCAGCCGGCGAGCAGGTACCGGCCGTCGGGACTCCAAGCGCACGTCTTGACCGCGCCGTCATGGCCCGAGAGGGTGAGCAGGCACTGGCCCGAGGAGGCGTCCCACACCTTGAGGGTCTTGTCGTAGGAGCCGGAGAGGATGCGCCGGCTGTCGGGACTCCAGGCGCAGTCCAGAACCGCGAAGGCATGTCCCGAGAGGGTGAGCAGGCATTGTCCCGAGGCGGCGTCCCATATCTTGAGGGAGTGGTCTTCGGAGCCGGAGAGCAGACGCCGGCCATCGGGACTCCAGGCGCAGGTGCGGACATGCTCTGCGTGGCCCAGGTCCAGGGTGAGTGAAACACCCGGGCCTGGCGAGGGAGTGGGGCCGTCCCTCACGGCCGCCGCTCGGGGCTCCCAATCCTCGGGAAGGCGGGCCTCGGCGAGCTTCGTCCGGATCCATTGGCCTCCGTGCAAGCGAGTTCCCAGGAGGTTGGCGTCTTCCAGCGAGCCCTCGTGCCACTTCACTCCCTGGAGATCGGCCTCCCGGAGGCTGGCGCGGGGAGCTGTCACGTTCATGAACAGGGCCTGTCGTGCCTGCGCGCCGTCCAGGAGGGCCTCGGTGAGGTCCACATCGTCCAGGCGGGCGCGGTGGAGCCGAGCGCCCGAGAGATCCGCTCCAGCCAGGGAGAGCGGTCGCGCGGGGTCCGCGCCGTGGATGTTCCATCCCGCCAGGTTCGCGCCCGCGAGCTTCACCCGCGTGGGTGCAGGAGTGGGCCATCCTTCTTCGAGTGCGACCAGCCAGTAGCGGAAGGCCAGCCTGGCGGCGCTCACCGTCTCTCCGCCCAGAATGGCTTCCAACGTGCGCAGGGCCGTGGGTTGTTGCGGATCGACTGCCAGCATCTCGCCCAGGAACGCAAACGTCCCCCAGGAGAGGTTCGGCAGAGCCGCCCAGCGCTCTGTCCGGCCCTCGATGAGAGCGCGTGCGAGGTAGGAGGCGAGGAAGTAGTCCTGCAGAGAAGGGTGGGCGAAGCGGAAGTACTTCGTGCCCGGGGTGGGCCGCACCAGGAAGGTGGCGGTGCGCAGATCCGCCTGGAGGACCGTCCGGTCCTTGTGCACGCAGGCCTCGGCGAGGGATGGGTTGTTCTCGAGGTACGTGTCGAGCCATCCCTCCAGGCGATCCGCGTTCCACCACAGGGTGCGCTCCAGCTTGAGCGCGGCGGCCAGATCTTCCATGAGGCGGCGCTTGTGGTCCGGAGCAAGCTGGTGCTTCCCCTCATCCCGGCTCAGCCACGCGCGGACGATGAAGTCGTACAGCCGCGCCGAATCCACCTCGCCGCCCTGGGTCTGGAACTTCTCCCACTCTCCGAGGAGGCCGCTGATGAGGTGGAGCAGGTACGGCCGCGATGCGAGTTCCTCGAGATCAAGGATGGAGGAGATCTGCTCGAATGCTGCGGCCCCCCGCTTCGCATCACCGAGGAACAAGAACAGATGGTTGCGGATCTGGTTCTCGTTGAAGGGCAGCAAGGAGAGGCCGGGGAACCGGCCAGAGCCGCTCGTCTTCCGCTCAGCGCCCGCGAGAAGCAGGGTCTGGCCTCGCGGGTCCCGGAAGGCGTGGGTGCGGCAGGAGATGAGGAGCTTGCCCCGGTGTCTTTCCTCTGGATGCGAATCTCCGTCCTTCGCGGCATCGGGCAGGACGTCCCAGAGGGTGCGGATGAAGGCACGGGCCCGCTCCGGGGACAGATGGACGAGCTTCTCGTCCAGTCCATCGAAGAGGAGGATGGCTCCCTCTTCGCGCACGAGCCGCAGTACCTCCTGGGCACTGACGCGCTCGCGCACCCTCCCGCTTCGCTGGAGCACCTGGTCGAGCAGCTCTTCGATGGTGGGGACGGTCTCTGGCGTCTCGCCGACGTAGAGGCGGAGATCCACGTAGATGGGGAGCGGCAGGGTGGGATCGTCCTGACGCTTCCTCAACAGGTGGAGGGTGAATGCCTTGAGGGTGGCGGTCTTGCCGCTGCCGTACTCTCCCAACAAGGCGAAGAACGGCGGCCCGGCGCGGTGGGCGGCCCAGGATATGAGCACCCGGAGTGCGTCGGCTGTCTTGGCCCGGGAGGCGGGCGCGCTCTTCTGCGTGCCGAGCCGCTCCAGGTCCTTCAGGACGATGGGCCGGCCCGGGACGCGCTGAAAGTGAGGAACCGGCTCCGGGACTGGCAGATCATCCGCGATGGCTTTGGCGCTCCGCATCGAACAGCTCCGGTAGCATTCGCAGGGCACTCAGCGTAGCGAACTCCTCTATCACACCCCCGGTGCTGCGATGCCTGGGGAGTCCCCCAAGGGGAGCTGCAGCTTCAGTGGGAGAGTGCTTCCAGGCGGCTCAGCCATTCCGCGAAGTGCGGACACGTCTGGCGAATGGCGGTCAGTCCAATCCGTCCCAGCGCCAACGAACCGAAGGCGGGTTTGTCGTAACCGGGAAAGAGTTGGAGCAGGCGCTTGGAAGGAGCCGTCTCAGGGGAGTCGTTGATGTGCTCAGGCGTCTCGAAGGCGCTGCGGATGAAGCGCAGTTGCTCGACCTGCTGGGCCGTGGCGCCCAGCGCGGAGCCCGTCTTCTCTACGTCGCTGAAGAGGAGCGCCTCGAATTCGTGGAGCTGGATATACGGAATGAAGCGACTGTTGTTGATGTCTGCGGACAGGGATTGCTCGAGCTGCGCCACCCACTCATGGATGGGGAGACTCCCTCGAGGTGCTGCAGGGCTTGGGAAGTCCTGTGGGAGTGCGTAGTAGTCGAACATGGTCGACACGAGCGCTCCTGCGTCCTGCTTCAGCCACCCTTCGATGTCCTTCCGGACCTTCTGGTAACGGACGACTCCTCCACGGAAGATATGACCCTTGCGGCGTCCAGTCTCCGCGCTCCGAGCGCTCGCGAAGACCTGATGCTGGCCCAGGTGCGGGGCCAGCAGGTCGCGAACAAAGGTCTCCTCGGTGGGGCCCTCCACGATGATGTTCAGCCGGATCATCGGGTGGGGCGTCCTCCGAAGATGTTCTTCGTCCACATCTCGCCCAGGCTGTAGTCCTCCAGCCAGTGCTCGAACTCCGCGCGCTGGAGGCGCTTGAAGGTCGATGCGCCGCCGGAGCGTTCCACGACGATCAGGTCTTCCAGTTCGAGCTGGTCGATGAGGAGCACGGACTGGGTGGCGATGATGAGCTGGGTCCGGGTGGAGGCACTCCGCAGCAGCGAGGCCAGCATCTGGATGGCGTAGGGGTGCAACCCCAGCTCCGGTTCATCGATCAGCACGGTGGACGGAAGGGTGGGCTGTAGCAGGAGCGTCGCCAGGCAGATGAAGCGCAGGCTTCCATCGGAGAGGTGATGGGCCAGGAAGGGGTAGTCGGAGCCCTGCTCTCGCCACTCCAGGGCAATGGAGTGGGGCTCCAGTGGCGATGGGCGGAGGAGGAAGTCATCGAAGCTCGGCATGACGAGCCGGATGCAATCCCGGATCCGCCCATATTCGGCCGGGCTCTCTGTTTTGAGGCGGTAGAGGAAGGCGGCCAGATTGCCCGCGTCCGCCCTCAGGAAGAGGTTGTCGTTGATGGCGCCGACGCGCTTGACGTTGGCAGCCTCACTGGTGTCGTGGAAATGGTAGACCCGCCAGCTCTGGATGGCTGCTGAGACCTGGGAAGCCATCATCGGGTGATGGCTGCTGGAGCGACTGAAGGTCGCGCTCTCGGCATGGCCCGCAGGACCGGTCCCCGCGGCACCTTGCGTCATGTGGATGCTGGTCTCGTAGGCGAAGATGAGACGATTGTCGACGGTGGGAGTCAGTTCGAAGGAGTAGCTGGTCTGGCCAAATTGCAGTGTCGCTTCGAGCCGGGAGGTCGCTCGTCGTCCGAAATGCAAGAGGGCGTCTGGGCCCCCTTGCTGGGCCACATGGAGTTGGAGGTGTCCCCCAATCAGCTCGTGCAGCAGCTTGAAGAAGGAGATGAAGTTGCTCTTGCCCGCGCTATTGGCACCGATGAGGACGTTGAGGGGGCGCAGCTCCAGTCTCTCTATCGAGCGGATGGACTTATAGCCCGAGAGGGTCAGCGTCTTGAGCGGTTGCATGACCGGAGCGTTTCCTACGTGCGGAGGGAGTGCCCGCGTGGCGAGTGGGCGCGGAGCATAACGGACCCCTCAGGGGCATCCAATTGTGTGGATGCTCCCGAGGTGAGCCCGTCACATCCGCTGCCGTCTCAGCTCCAGTCGGAGTGGACGAAGCCGGCCTCGGGCTTGTCGCGGCGCTGGTAGGTGTGGGCGCCGAAGAGGTCGCGCTGGGCCTGGGTGAGGTTCTGCGGCAGCTCGGGGCTGCGATAGCTGTCCAGGTACGCGAGGCTCGAGGAGAACACCGGCACGGGGATGCCCAGCCGCGCCGCCGTGCCCACCAGCCGCCGCCACGCCGGCGCCAGCTTCGTCAGCACCGGAGCGAACGCGTCCGACACCACCAGGTTCGGCAAGTCCGGCTGCTGGGTGAAGGCCTCACGCAGCGGGCTGAGCAGCTTCGCGCGGATGATGCAGCCGCCTCGCCAGATGCGCGCCATCTCCGCCAGCGACACGTTCCAGTTGTACTCCTTCGAGGCCGCCTGGATGAGCCGCAGGCCCTGCGCGTATGTCACCACACGCGCCGCGTAGAGCGCGTCGTGCGCCCAGGAGGCCAGGTTCGTCTTCTCCTCGTCCGTGAGCGCCAACTGCGGAGCCGGCAGCTTCGCGCTGGCCGCCACGCGCTCGTCCTTCATCGCCGACAGGTTGCGCGCATCCAGCGCCGAGGCGATGGACGGCACCGGGATGCCCAGGTCCAGCGACACCTGCACCGTCCACTTGCCCGTGCCCTTCTGCCCCGCCTTGTCCAGCACCAGGTCCACCAGCGGCTTGCCCGTCTCCGCGTCCTTCTTGCGCAGCACCTTGATGGTGGTCTCCAGCAGGAAGGACTCGGCGATGCCCTGGTTCCACTTCTCGAACAGGTCCGCCAGTCCGTCCGCCGTCAGCCCCAGCCCGCGGCGCAGCACGTCGTACGTCTCCGCCAGCAACTGCATGTCCGCGTACTCGATGCCGTTGTGCACCATCTTCACGAAGTGCCCCGCGCCATCCGGGCCCACGTGGGTGACGCACAAGCCTGACTCGGCTCGCGCGGCGATGGCCTCCACCACCGGGCGGATGATCGCGTACGCCTCCTTCGGTCCACCCGGCATCAGCGACGGACCGTGCCGAGCCCCCTCCTCACCGCCCGACACGCCCATGCCGATGAAGTGCAGGCCCTTCTCCCGGAACGCCTTCTCGCGGCGCTGCGTGTCGTGGAACCACGAGTTGCCGCCGTCGATCAGCACGTCCCCCGGCGACAGCAGCGGCGCCAGTTGGTCCATCATCTGATCCACCGGCGCGCCCGCCGTCACCATGAGCAGGATGCGGCGCGGCCGCTCGAGCATCTGCACGAACTCCGCCAGCGAGCCCGTGCCCTTCATCTCCGGGTGGCCCTCCTTTGCGTGGATGGCGTCGATCTTCTCCGGATGCCGATCCCACGCGGCCACCTTGAAGCCACGGTCCGCGATGTTGAGCGCGATGCTCGCGCCCATCACTCCCATCCCCACCACGCCGAACTGGAACTGACCCGGGGGATTCGTTGCTGCGCTCATACGGTCCTCCTGAGGGCTCCGCCCTGAGCGCGGAGCCGCGTCACCTTCACTGCCCTGCCGCCGCTCGATCCAACATCCACACCGCGTTCGTCACCCGTGCCGAGGGCAGGTTCTCGCCCGAGCGCACCCGCTTCAGGGCCTCCTGCTTGCCCGCACCGGCCACCACGAACAGCACCTTCCGCGCTCCGTTCAGCACCGGCAGCGTGAGCGTCAGCCGCCACGGTGGAGGCTTGGGCCCCACCACCGCCAGCACGCGCCGCTCCCGTTCCTCCACCGCCGCGGTGCCCGGGAACAGGGAGGCCGTATGTCCATCCTCCCCCATGCCCAGCACCACCACGTCCAGTACCGGAGGCAGCCGGGCCTCGTAGTCCTTTGCGGCCCCTTCCCGGTCCTGGCGCTCACCCTCCATGCGGAACACCTGCTCGGGCTTCGCCTTCACGGACCGCAGGAGCGTCTGCTCCGCCAGCAGGTAGTTGCTGTCCGGATGATCCGGAGGCACGCATCGCTCGTCGGCGAAGTAGAAGTCCACCCGCTCCCACGGCAGGTCCATGCCCGCCAGCGCCCGGTAGATGGGGCCCGTCGTCTTCCCACCCGAGAGCGCGATGCTGGCCCTGCCACCACCTGCGAGCCCCTGCCGGAGCGCCTCCGCGATCCACTCCGCCGCCTTCGGAGCCAGCGCGTTCGGCTCCACGACGATCGGTACGGGCCGGCTCATTTGAGCTCCGTCCACCGCCGGCCATCCTTCGCCAGCAACGCCGTGGCCCCATCCGGCCCCGAGCTCCCAGGGGCGTACTCGTGGATGCTCCCGCCCTCGCCGGACTCCAGCGCCTGGAGGATGGGCGTGACGTAGGCCCACGCCTGCTCCACGCTGTCCTTGCGCGCGAACAGGGTGGCGTTGCCTCGCATGCAGTCCAGCAGCAGGCGCTCGTAAGCCTCGGGCACGGGCTTGGCGAACGCCTCCTTATAGGTGAAGTCCATGGTGACACCCGCGATGCTCACGTCCTCTCCGGGCACCTTGGACTCGAAGGAGAGCGCGATGCCCTCCTGGGGCTGGATGCGCAGCCGCAGCACGTTGGGTTGCAGCCGCTGGCACGCCTCACTGGTGCTGAACAGGCTGATGGGCACCGGCTTGAAGTGGATGGACACCTCCGTCAGCCGCGTGGCCAGTTGCTTGCCCGCGCGCAGGTAGAAGGGCACGCCCTGCCACCGCCAGTTGTCCACGTTCATCTTCATGGCCACGTAGGTGGGCGTGCGCGAGTTCTTCTTCACGCCCTGCTCATCGCGGTAGCCGCGGTACTGCCCCGCCACCACGTGCGTGGCCACCTCGCTCCCATCCAGCGAGCGCAGCGCGCGGAACACCTTGTTCTTCTCGTCCCGGATGTCCTCCGCGCCGAAGGACGTGGGCGGCTCCATCGCGCACAGCGCCAACACCTGCATCAGGTGGTTCTGCACCATGTCGCGGATGACGCCCGTCTCGTCATAGAAGCCGCCGCGGCCCCCCTCCATCCCCAGCTTCTCCGCCGCCGTGATCTCCACGTGGTCGATGTAGTTGCGATTCCACAGCGGCTCGAAGATGAGGTTGGCGAAGCGGAAGACGAGGATGTTCTGCACCGTCTCCTTCCCCAGGTAGTGGTCGATGCGGAAGATCTGCCGCTCGTCCAACACCGAGGCCAGGTTGCGGTTCAGCTCCTTCGCAGACTCCAGGTCATGGCCAAAGGGCTTCTCAATGACGAGCCGCCGCCAGGGCTTCTGGCCGGGCTGTTCCTCGCGGGGCAGCAGCTTTGCCTCGGCCAGACGGCGCAGCAGTGTGGGGAAGGTCGAGGCCGGCGTGGCCAGGTAGTAGAGCTGGTTGCCCTGGGTGCCGAAGCGCTTCTCAGCCGCCTCCAGCCGCTCGCGCAGCTTGGCGAAGGCCGCCGGGTCGTCATAGTTCCCGGCGATGCACTCGAGCCGAGAGGAGAAGCGCTCCCAGGTGGCCTCGTCCAGGGGCTGGGTGCGAGCGAACTTCTGCAGGCCTTCCTTCACCTGGGCGCGGAAGGCGGTGTCGTCGTGCGAGGAGCGGCTGAAGGCCACCAGTGCGAACTGCTCTGGCAGCAGCCCGGCGCGCGCCAACTCGAAGAGGGCGGGGAACAGCTTGCGCTGGGCCAGGTCCCCCGTGGCTCCGAAGAGCACGACGATGCACGGGTCCGGTCGGTCCGCACGGACGATGGGGTCGCCTTCGCGGGGGGTCGTCGAAATATGCAGGCCCTGGGCATCCATGCAGGCTCTCTCCAAGACGGAAGCGGTGAACGGCGGCCTACCTTAAGGGCTTTAGCCGCCGCTCGCTCAGGAAACGCGCGGAGTGTCGTTACCCGAGCAACCGCTTCCAGTCCTGTGCGCGAGCCCACTCTTCGAACGAACGCCAGCCAACCTCCGGGTAGTCGCGGCGCAGCCGGGCGATGTCCGCGCTGTAGCCCACCTTGTCGAACCACTCGAACATGATGGCCATGTCCTCGCTCATGGCGCGCACCTGGGCCAGCGGCGCCTCCGCGAACTTCACCGGCTTGCCGGACACGCGCGAGAACACCTCCGCCACCTGCTCGCCCGACAGCTCGTTGGAGGCGATGTCGATGCGCTTGCCCAGGAACTCCTCGCGCCGCTCGATGACGAGCGCGCCGAAGGCGCCAATCTCATCCACGTTGATTTGCTGGAGCTTGCGCTGGGGCGGCATGGCCAGTGCGATGACGCCCTGCTTGAGGCCCGCGCCGAACAGGGGGCTGACGAGGTTGTCCTGGAAGAAGACAGGGGCGAAGATGGTGTAGGGGACACCGGCCTTCACCAGGTGCTCCTCGACGAGGAACTTGCTGTCGAAGTGGGGGATGCCCGTCCTCTGGTTGGCGCTGGCCACCGAGGTGTAGACGACGTGCTTGACGCCCGCGGCCTTGGCGGCGTCCACGGCGGCGATGCCCTGGCGTGTCTCCGTCTCCATGCCGGCCTCGAAGGGCGTGCCCATGATGAAGACGGCGTCCACGCCCGTCATCGCGCGCACCAGCGAGTCGCGGTCATCGAAGTTGCCGATGGCCAGCTCGGCGCCCTGCTGCTTGAGCGCCACCGCGCCCTGCGAGTCCGGCTTGCGCGTGAGCGCGCGGACCTTGTGGCCCTTCTTGATGAGCGCGCGAGCGACCGCGCCTCCCTGCTGACCCGTGGCACCGGTAACGAGAACGGAAAGGGATTTCGACATGTGAGCCCTCCTGGAAGCGGTAACGCCTTACTGGAAGAGCAACCCGGATGCCACGCTCAAGTGCCTGATTTTCCGTAGGCCGTCGTCGGGATGACTCTCGTTTTGAGAGGCCGTGTCGTCAGGCTGAAAGCCCCTCACCTCCCGAGGACGTTCGCGGCTCTCAGCGGGGGTAGTTGCATGGAGTTCCAGGGGGCTCACTTGGCGTTGGGGGAGGGTGGCTCCAGCGGGATGCGTTGGACCTTGTTGCCGAACCCGAGGGCCTTCACACGCGCGCGCGGAGGGCCCAGCGTGGGAAGGAGGAACCAGGGGGCTCCGGCCAGGTGATCGCGGTGCATGAGGGAGGCCTCTGGCTCGAGCTGGAGCGGCTCGTTTGTCTTCCCGCCGGTCAAGAAGAACACCTGCAGCCCGTGGGGCACGCCGTCGGAGTGGATGAAGAAGACCCACTTGTCGTGCTCCCGGTCCACCGGTCCCGAGGCGAAGCCCAGCACCCGCATCCCCTCCACCTGGAGGTCCAGGGGCGTGGCGCCCTCGGGGATGGGCGGTGGGCCGGCAGGCACCTCGGCGTCATAGGCGCGCATCCACGCATGGGCGGGCACACCGGGCACGGGGGCATAGGGCTGGGCTATCGGAGAGAGCAGATAGGGGTGGTAGCCCCGGGCGTGGCACGTGGCGAAGTCCACCGGCAGCCGGTACGACATCCTCCCGCTCCAGAACATGGACTCATGGCCCTCGAAGACGCCCGGCGACTCGAGGTCGATGGACAGGAACAGCACGGACTTCTTCGGCAGCGTGCGATCCAGCACCAGCCCCATCTCGCGCTCGTAGCTCGTGAGCATTCGCTGCTGGTGCTCCCCTTTCAGTCTCCGCACCTCGTCCGGGAGGCGGATGCCAAGCTGGAGCACCAGCACGCCTGCGGTGCTGATGCCCACGGCCCGGGCGAGCATGGGTGAGCGGCTCGTGAGCCAGTACACCCACCCGATGACGAGCGCCGCCGCGGAGGCGATCACCACGCCCTCCGCCAGCCCGGGCACGGTCTGAAGCTGCGGCAGCTCCGGCGGAATGAACGAGCGCACCTTGCCGAGCACGGGATACTTTTCAAGGAACATCGGCACGAAGAAGGTCGAGACGGTGGCGGCGCCGATAGCTGGAGCGCTCCACATGTCCCTCAGGATGAGGGCCAGCGCTACGAGGACTGCGGGGGCCGCGTTCCACACGTGCCCCGGAGCCTTCACCGAGATGAACGAGTGGGTGATCCACGTCGACCAGAGCCAGAGCGCGGAGACGATGACGGCCGTCTCTCGCCGCCGCACGCCTCGGATGATGAGCCACGTCCCGACGACCACCGCGAAGATGGATCCGATCGGAGCGAACTCATGGTTGAGCATCTCGACGAAGATGGCATCCACGGGCCTGCGCCACCCGCCCACGGCCACCTCCGGCGGGGCCTGGATGTGGCCGAACGTCAGCTCCGCGCCGGTCCGGTACACCTCCGGCCACTTCAGCGCCGCGTAGAGGTTCCAGGGGCCCGAGACCAGCAGTGCCACGCCGCCGATGATCAGCAGGTGCGTGAGTCGCAGGCCCTTGGAGAAGCGTCGCCAGCGCAGGCCCACCATCACCCCGGCGACTCCGAGCGGCGCCAGCGCCATCACCGTCTTCGTCAGGTGCGCCAGTCCGAGTGCCACTCCGGTCCACGCCGCCCAGCGCCAGTCATCCGTCTCGATGGTGCGCACCAGCAGCACCACGGTGAGGCTGACGAAGCCCACCAGAATGCAGTCGTACGAGTCCCCGAAGATCCGCCCCTGCGTGAGGATCCAGCTGAATGGGAGCGAGAGGAATGCGCCCCCTCCGATGGCCGCGCACAGCCGCCCCGCGCCATTGCGCGCCAGCAGATAGATGGCCACCGCGGCACCCAATTGCCCGATGAGCGCGCAGATGCGCATCGCCAGCGGTGTCACGCCGATGAGGTGCATCATCATGGCGCCGAACCACAACGGAGCGATGGGCTTGTGGAGCCACACATGGGCGCCCAGCCAGTCCTGCGGACTGACCGGGTAGAGGGGATCGCTGTACATGTGGGGAAAGAAGAAGGAGTCGTACGTGCTGCGGGCGGCCGTCTGATGGAGCGTCTCGTCCCAGTTGTGCATGCCCGGGTGGCCCAGTCCGGGCGCGAGCAGCCATACCCCCCAGAGCCAGATGAGGACGATGAGGACCGCGTCCACGCGATCGAGCTTCAACGGTTCGAGCGGGCGGCCCAACCACGGCCCGAGGCGCTGGGATACTCTGGGTGAGTGCACGGGGGGCGCACGCTAGTGGCCCCGCCTCAGGGCGGCAAGGCAACCGAGCCCTCGCGTTCAGGGGCTTGCTCCCCAGCCGGGAAGGCCGGGAAGTGGTATGCCCAGGGGCCATGACCTCTCCCGTGGCTCTCATCACCGGTGGCTCGCGCGGCGTGGGCCGTTCCCTCTCCCTGCGGCTCGCCAAGGCTGGCTATGACATCGTCTCGACCTACCGGCGCGATGCGGAGGCCGCCGCCGAGCTGGCCAGGGAAGTCGAAGCGCTCGGACGGCGCTGCCGCACGGTGGTGGCTGATCAGCTCGAGCCGGCCAGCCTCAATGGCGTGTTCGACACCGTGCAGCAGGAGTTCGGCGGGCTGGATGTCTTCGTCGCCAACGCGGCCTCCACCGCCTTCGTGCCGCTGATGCAGATGAAGCTCCACCAGATGGACAAGACGTTCAACGTCACGGTGAAGAGCTTCGTGCTCGGCGTGCAGCGCGCCGTACCCCTCATGGAGGGCCGCAAGGGCCGCATCGTCGCCGTGTCCGGCATGGACTCGCGCATGCCGCTGCCGTTTCACGGCTTCCTGGGTGCGATGAAGGGCTCCATGGAGATCCTGGTGAAGTACTTCGCCGCCGAGCTCACCGGCTCCGGCATCCGCGTCAACGCCGTGAACCCGGGCTATATCGACACGGACTCCAGCCGCTTCTACATGGGCGAGGCCTGGGACGCGTTGGAGGAGCGTGTGAAGGAGGCGGTCCCCGTGGGCTACATCTCTCCGCCGGACGAGATTGCCGCCGCAATCGAGTGGCTGTGCTCGCCGGGCTCCTCCTATATCAATGGGCAGACGATCGTCATCGATGGCGGGCTCGAGGTGAACTACGCCATGAATTTCTCGGCCCAGATGAACCCACCTTCGCGCTGAGCAGGCAGGCATCGCGTCACATCCGGAATCAGGCTGTTCTCTCTGAACATGCGGAAGTACCTCGTCACCCTCGGGTTCGTGCTCTTCTTCCTGGTCACCGCGCCGGTGTGCACGGTGCTGGCGGTGCCGTTGTGGCTCGTCACGCTGCCGTTCGACCGGAACCACGCCCTGCTGCACGCGTTCGTGTGCCGCTGGTGCCACTGGCTCTACCTGTGCCTGTGGCCCGGCTGGCACGTGCGCGTGGAGGGGCGCGAGCTGTTGCCCCGAGGCCCGGCCGTCTTCGTGGCCAACCACCAGTCCGCCATGGACATCGTCGCGGCCATGGGCCTGTTCCACCCCTTCAAGTTCATCTCCAAGGCCTCGCTCTTCAAGGTGCCCATGGTGGGGTGGCTGATGAGGCTCATGCGTTACGTGGCCGTGGAGCGCGGGCATGTGCACGCCATGGATCGCATGCTCGAGGATTGCCGCATGTGGCTGCGGCGCGGGGTGGCGGTGTTCATCTTCCCCGAGGGCACCTATGCCCCGGTGGGCCAGCGGCTGCCCTTCAAGCGCGGCGCGTTCCGGCTCGCCATCGAGGAGAAGGTGCCCGTGGTGCCCGTGGTACTCGAGGGCACCGCGGACATCCTCGATGGAGACGGGCCGCAGATGCACGCGCGGGCCTCGGTGCGGGTGCGCGTGTTGCCGCCGCTGTCCCCGGAGTCGCTCGGCCAGGACGAGGCGGAGCTTGCCGCGCGCGTGCGAGCGCTCTATTTCGCGGAGCTTGGCTTGCAGCCCCCGTCCACGGGGGGCGCTCAGGAAAGGAGCCAGGAGTGCGCCTGAATCTCTTCCAGGTGGATGCGTTCACCTCGCGCGTCTTTGGAGGCAACCCGGCGGCTGTCGTTCCACTGGAGGCGTGGCTGCCGGACGAGACGATGCAGGGCATCGCCCTGGAGAACAACCTCTCGGAGACGGCCTTCTTCGTGAAGGAGGACTCGGGCTGGCGGGTGCGCTGGTTCACTCCCGCGCAGGAGGTGGATCTGTGCGGCCACGCCACGCTCGCCGCGGCGCATGTCCTCTTCCAGCACGTCTCTCCCGGGATGGAGCGGGTGGAGTTCGCCTCGCGCTCCGGGCCGCTGGTGGTGACGCGTGAGGGAGAGTGGCTCGTGATGGATTTTCCGGCGCGGCCTCCCCAGCCCTTCTCTCCGCCTCCGGCGCTGGCCGAGGCGCTGGGTGCCACCCCGCGCGAGGTGCAGGTATCGCGGGACTGGGTGGCGGTGTTCGACTCGGAGGCGCAGGTGCGAGCGCTGCGGCCGGACATGGCGCGGCTGGCTTCACTGGATGTCTTCGCCGTCACAGCGACGGCGCCGGGAACGGATGTGGACTTCGTCTCGCGCTTCTTCGCGCCTCGCGCGGGAGTGCCGGAGGATCCGGTGACGGGCTCCGCGCACTGCTCGCTCGTGCCTTACTGGGCGAAGCGGCTGGGGAAGACGCGGCTCATGGCGCGTCAGGTTTCCGCGCGTGGTGGAGAGTTGCGGTGCGAGGAGAAGGGCGAGCGCGTGCTCATCGCAGGGCACGCCGTGCTCTACCTGGAGGGCCACATCACTGTCTGAGCGGGGAGTGTCTTGGTACAGCACTCCTTGCAGGACGTACGGTTAGGATGCGGGGATGATCACACCCCGTACTGGCCTGGTTCTCCTGGGCCTCCTGGCGTCACCCGTGCTGGCGGCTGTGCCCTCGGGTTTCCAGGAGACTCGCTACACCTCCAACGCACTGTCTCCTGCCACGGGGCTGGCCTGGGCTCCAGATGGCTCGGGGCGGCTCTTCATCATCAACAAGAGCGGTGTGGTGCTCGTCGCGACGATGCGGGACGGCGAGCTCGTCAAGCAGGGCAACAATCTGGCGACGGCCCAGTTCGCCTCGGAGTCCGTCCATACCAACAGCGAGTGCGGACTCATCGGCATCGCGTTCGATCCGAACTACGCCGTCAACCGCTACGTCTACTTCTTCCTCACGGCGCCCGGTGGCACGAAGCAGCAGATCGTTCGTTACACGGACTCCAATGGCGTGGGCACGGCGCGCACGGTGATCGTCGACAACCTGCCCACGGCCGGGCAGAACCATGACGGTGGAGCGCTGGGCTTTGGCCTGGATGGAAAGCTGTACTGGGCCATCGGCGACAACGGCAATGGCACGGGAGTGAACGCGGATCTCACCTCGCTGGCGGCCAAGGTGGGCCGTGCCAATGTGGATGGCACTCCCGTCAACGACAACCCCTTCAACGATGGAGTGGGTCCCAACAACGAGTACATCTGGGCGCGCGGGTTCCGCAATCCCTTCACCTTCACGTTCCAGCCGGGTACCGGGAAGCTGTGGGTGAACTCGGTGGGCACGGGCTACGAGCAGATCTTCGTCACGGGCGTTCGCGATCACGCTGGCTACAACGCGTACGAGAACAACCAGCCCTCGGGCTACATCACCCCGGCCATCAAGTACCGCACCAATGGTACCGACACGCGGAACCTCACCGGCGGCGACACGGGCGCGGTGCGCAGCGGAGGCACCGTCACCTTCACCACCACCGGCACCCACGGCTTCCGCAAGGGAGAGAAGATCACCGTGACCGGCGTGACGGACGCGAGCTTCAACGGGGCCGTCTACGTGGCAAGCACCCCGAGCGCCACCACGTGGACGGCGGTGCAGGCGGGGCCGGATGCGAAGAGTGGTGGAGGCACGGCGACGACGCAGGCGCTGGGCGGCTCCATCACCGGAGGCGTCTTCTACGACTCCACGCTCTTCCCGAGCGCCTACCGCGGCAACTTCTTCTTCGGGGACTACAACTCCGGGCAGCTGACGCGTGCCACGCTGGCCGCGGATGGCTCGGTGGCCACCGTGGACGAGTGGGGCACGGGCTTCTCCGCGGCGGTGGACCTGGACGTGGGACCGGATGGAGCGCTGTATGTCGCGAGCGTCACCGCGGGCGCCATCACTCGCGTCATGCCCACCGCGGCCGGGCAGAAGCTCATCGTCTCGGGATTGAACCTGGCCGTGGTCGAGGGCGGCAGGGCCGTGTTCACGGTGCGGCTGGCCGAGGCTCCCACGGCGGATGTCAGCGTCAGCGTGGTGCGGGCCTCGGGGGATGCGGATCTGAACGTGGTGAGCGGCTCGCAGCTCACCTTCACGCCGGCCAACTGGAACCAGCTCCAGCTCGTCACGATCGAGGCCCTCGAGGACATGGACTCCGCCGCGGACAGCGCGGCCTTCACGGTGTCCGCGCAGGGGCTGGCGTCGGAGACGGTGCAGGTGGTGTCCATCGACAACAACGCGACGCGGCTCGTGCTGTCCACCAACACCGTGACGATGGATGAGGGCGGCAGTGCCTCTTTCACGGTGGCGCTCTCGAAGAACCCCGGGGCGAACATGAGCGTCACGGTGGCGCGCACGGCGGGGGACACGGACGTGACGGTGTCCAGTGGGCAGACGTTGGCCTTCACCGCGGCCAACTGGAGCACTCCGCAGACCGTCACCCTGGCGGCCGCGGAGGATGCGGACAACCTCAAGGACACGGCCACGCTCACCGTGGCCGCGCCGGGAGCGGATGCGCGCACGGTGGCCGTCACGGTGCGAGACAATGATCCGCGGGCTCCGGAGATCCTGTCCTCCCCTGTCACCACGGCGGTGGTGGGCGCGCCGTACCGCTACGAGGTGGTGGCCGAGGGATTGCCCACGCCGACGTTCTCGCTGACGAGCAGCGTGCAGGGCCCGGTCATCGATGCGAGCAGCGGGGTGATCTCCTGGACGCCGGAAGTGGTGGGCACGGTGGATCTGTCGGTGAAGGCGAGCAACGGGGTGAATCCGGAGGGAGTGCAGTCCTTCCAGGTGGCCGTGAAGGCGGACGAGCCTCCGCAGGCGGTGCTCACGCGTCCCACGGAAGAGGAGCGGGTCTCGGGGGCGACCGCGGAGTTCTTCGGGGACTGCCTGGACGACGTGGGGTGCACCAAGGCGGAGTTCTACGTGGATGGAGTGTTGGGGAGCACGGATCCGCAGACCTCGGGGCACTACCACTACGAGCGGGAGCACAACCGGTGGGACACGACGTCCTTGAAGCCTGGGGCGCACCAGGTGCGCATGGTGGTCTACGACACCGCGGGCCACAGCGCGGCGGTCGAGGTCAAGGTGTGCGTGGGGGATGGGGCGTGTGTCCCGCCCGAGCCGGTGGATGGAGGGACGGAGCCGGATGGCGGGACGGAGTCGCCGCAGGGGGATGATTCGGAGGGTTGTGGCTGCGGAGCGGGCCCTGGCGGAGCGCTTGCGTGGCTGGGGTTGGTGCTGGTGCTGCGGCGCCGGCGTGAGCGGGGGAGCTGAGCGGGAGTGGCCAGGGGTCAGCCGCGAGTCTGGCCCTTGGCGCGCCGTGCGGATTCCTCCAGCGTGTGAGCCAGCATGAGGGCGGGGCCGGTGAATTCCTCGAGGGCATCCGCGGTGCCGGGGATGCCGCCGCGCTCGGCCTGGAGCCAGCCGTCACGGATGTGGAAAGCCCGGTACTGGTCCAGTAGCTCGTAGAGGAGTTGCTGGACGGAGGGGCGGTTCAGCAGGGCGGTTGTCTCTGAGGAGAGGTTCTTGAGGTTGAAGTGCCGGTCGAACTCCGGGTCGCCCACTTCCTCGTCCTTCTTTCCGAAGGCGCGGAGCACCTTGGTGCCGAGTCCTTCGCGGTCCAGGGAGAACTCGGGCGGGAGGGCATGGCTCAGGGAGAGGCGGAGCACGGTAACGGTATGGCTGTGCTGACCGGCTCCTCGCCGTTGGGTCTCCAGACGGAGCGGGTAGCCTTCATAGGAGCCGTCGATCTGGAAGCCTTCGGCGTGCATGTCGTGGCGGCTGGCGAACTCGGCCCATGCGGCCATGCGGCGCTGATTGATCCTCCAGAAGACATAGAAGATGGCGAGGAAGACGAGCACGAGGCCCACGACGGCCCCGATGGCGACCGGGTTGCTCATGCGCGGAATTGTGCCTGTGAGCTTCCGGGCAGAAAAGGCACGGAGCGCGTGGGTGCCTTCGGGGTGTGTTCCCGACGACTGCGGATCACTTCGGAGGAGCGGGGGGGCGGGAAACAACGGGGCTGAGCAGCCCGGCCTGGTCCAGCAGTGGGGAGACGCGGGAGGCCAGTTCCACGTGGACGGGGTTGGAGACAGTGAAGCGTTCCTGGGTCAGGGTGACGAGGGTGCCCAGGCCCTCGACGGGTTCGACACGGACAGGTTCGGGCAGAGGAGGCACGGGACCGCGGCGGCGTGAGAAGTACATGACCCAGCCCACGAAGGTGCCCGCAGAAGGGCGCTTCGTGCTCATTTCGACAAGAGAGTCAGAGGTAGCGACTGCCCAGTCGGGTTCCCAGGCGACCGCCATGGCACGCAGCACTGCTGCCTGCATCGGGCCCGTCAGGACATGCTCTCGATGGGGCCCCGTGGAGGGCATGCTCAGGACACAGACGTTGCTGATAGGCCCCGCATAGCAACCGCATTGGAGGGTGAGGGCGCAGTGATCGCCTTGATGCTTCCCTGGGCGCATGCCGTTGTCGGAGGAGAGGCGGAAACCCAGGTCATCAATGATGCCGCCTTCATCATTGAGTGTTCTGCCCTGCGCGAACAGCGCCTGAAGGGTGGGGCCGCTAAGTTCAAGAGGTCTGGGGGCGTCCTTGCGCGACCTGGGCGGCACGAACCAGCGAGAGAAGAAGTCGTCACTCCGAGAAATCGTATTGAAGAAGATGAGCGCGCGCCCTGCACACTCCTCAGCGGTTTCTTGTCGCGCTGGCCAGTAGGCACCCGCATAGTAGGTCTCGATCATTCCACCAACCTCTTACGGTTGTGCTGGCATGTGCACGACTTCGACAGCGCCACACTCGTTTCTTGCGAGGAGCTTGCGAATGGCCTGCGCTGCCTTGGTTTCTGCCACATACCACCGAATGGGAACACCGTTGGCCACTCGGAGTTGTCGCTGCGCATTGGCAACCAGTTCCTGAGCCCCTGTGTCCTTGAACCAGTACTCGGGCTCCAGGGTGTTGGTGAACTTGTTGTCGTACCCAGGACCCTTGGCGTCCACCAGGACCCCCTCTGCCTCGTTGAAGCCGTCGAAGTCGAATTTCTCGCCCGCTCGTTCCACCTGGTAGACCCAATCCTCTGGGGCGCCAGTTACCTGGGATTGGTACTTGCGAGCGCGGGCCGACATGCCTTCGCCCTTTCGGACCCACTTGCCAGGCCCTCCTGGTGGAGGCTTCCACGAGGAGCCATCCGAGCCGCCTCCGTTGCCCCCGGCACCCCTGCCCGCCATGTGGACGATGTAGAGGGCGCCGGGAGCAGCGCTGACGGCCGTCACCAGGCGATCCACGGGAATAGCCACCCTGCTGATGGCCAGAGCCCCCCGCTCTGACAGCGACAACACCGGGACGCTCAGGCGGCCCAGCTTGCTGCCCATCGAGGCAACTCGCGCGGTGCCCGCACCCGCTGTCCCGCACACCAACGCCACGTTGGTGAGCAGGCGCGAGACGATGCGCACCTGCTCTCCGTGCGGCAGTTCGCGGAAGTGAGCGTAGTACGCGGGTGAGTTCTCCAGCAGCAGCCGCACCGCCGTGGGCAGCCGTGCCAGTCCTTCCAGGCTGTCGATGGGGTGGAGCGCCAGGGAGACGATGCCCATGACGTTGTCGATGACCGCCTGCCCGGCTCCCTCGACCAAAGGACCCAGTGTGTCCTCGTCTGGCGCGTATACGCCCGCCAGGATGGCGTCCGGGTGGATGTCCAGGGAGCCATCTACGGGATAGAGGACGCGTTGGCGCGGCAGGTAGAAGGGGCCGACTTCGAAGCCCTCTGCGCGCAGTGCGCCCTTCTCGAAGCGCACTTCGCCAATCTGCTGAACGGCCCTGCCCGTGGAGGCGTGCACCAGATAGCCATCGGGTCGCAGCACCAGCAGCGGTGCGAAGCGACGCATCCGCTCGTGCAGGAACTGTCGCGTGACAGGCGCCTGGCTCTCGGTCGCCTCCAGCAGCAGTTGGGCCGCCATGCGCCACGGACCGAAGTCCCTCAAGGGCACATCAGCGGCGAGCACCGTGTTGAGCATCCGCGCCGCGTCTTCAGGCTTGAGCTGTCTGCGGTCCTCGGGCAGCTCGGAGGGGGGCACCCCCGCGCGCACCAGCAGGCCGAAGAAGTAGTCCGTATCCAGGAGTCGGGCGTCGATGGGACCCAGTTCGCCGTGTGCCCGTGAAGAAGCGGGCCGAGTTGAGTTCCGGCCGTCCTGGCGCAGCGCCGCCGAGCGAGAGTCGAGGGCCAGCACTCCCGGCCCCTCCGGTGTCGTCGCGCAGGCACAGGCCAGGCTCAGTGCCAGCACTCCCGGCCACCATCGTTGCCGGAGAGGTTCGGGTTCCTGAGCCTCCTCATCAGGTGGGGCAGGGCGACGCGCGGACATGGCGTACCTTTCGGGGCTTGCTGCGGCCTCCATTCTGCCCAGGACGCTTGCTCGGCTGGCCATCCCCGCATGTGGGATCGCCTCGCTCCACCTGCGAGGGTGGGCGACTTGTGGAAGTGCCCGGATTTCCTCGCGGATTTGTGAATGTCAGACCGGACGTGTAAGCGACCCCCCGCCCGGTGCTTGGACCGGGAGGCTGGAGTGTTGGAGGCTGCGCGCGCGGCCGAGGAGGGGTGGTAACCGGATGCGTCTGCTGCACACGTCGGACTGGCACCTGGGGCATACGTTGTACGACGTCTCCCGGGAGGCGGAGCATGCCGCCTTCCTGGACTGGCTCCTCGATACCCTCGAGGCCCAGAGCGTCGATGCGCTCCTCGTCGCCGGAGACATCTTCGACACCTCCAACCCCAGCGCCGAGGCGCAGGCGGCCTGGTACCACTTCATCGCTCGCGCCCGCCGCAAGCTGCCCCGGCTCGATGTCGTCGTCATCGGCGGCAACCATGACTCCGCCGCTCGCCTCGATGCGCCAGACCCCTTGTTCGCGGCGCTCGGTGTCCGCGTGGTCGGCGGGGTGCCTCGCTCGGGGGGCGCGCTCGACTTCGACCGGCTGCTCGTCCCGCTCCATGACTCTCGCGGCCGTGTGAAGGCGTGGGTGGCTGCGGTGCCGTACCTGCGCCCCGTCGACCTCCCCTTCGTGAAGTCCGAGGGCGATCGTCTCATCGACGGCGTGCGCGAGGTGTATGGCCTCGCGCTGGAAGCGGCTCGCCGTCGCCGGCAGCCCGGGCAGGCCCTCGTCGCCATGGGCCACTGCTACATGGTCGGCACCGAGCTGTCCGCGCTCAGCGAGCGGAAGATCCTCGGTGGCAACCAGCACGCCCTCCCCGTGGATCTGTTCCCCGAGGATGTCGCGTACGCAGCCCTGGGCCATTTGCACAAGGCGCAACGCGTGGGCGGCCGCGAGGGTGTTCGCTACAGCGGCTCGCCCATCCCGCTCTCCTTGAGCGAGGCCCACTACCGCCACCAGGTGCTGCTCGTGGAACTCGAGGACGATGTGCTCGGCTCGGTGCGCCCGCTCTCCGTGCCTCGCACCGCGGACATGGTGCGCGTGCCCGAACGGGACGTGTTGCCCCTGGATGACGTGCTCGCGAAGCTGGCCGAGCTACCCGCGCTGGAGCCGGAGACCCCCGAGCAGGCGCGTCCCTATCTCGAAGTCTGCGTGTCCCTGACGAAGCCCGAGCCCTCGCTGCGCCGCAAGGTGGAGGCGGCCCTGGAGGGCAAGGCGGCTCGGCTCGTGAAGCTGACTCCGACGTATACCGGCACCGGCCTGGTGCTCGCCGAATCCCAGCCCAGCCTCTCCCTGCGCGAGCGCACCCCCGAGGATGTCTTCAAGGCGCGCTACTCCCGCTTCTATCAGGAGCCCATGGCCCCCGAGTTGCTCGAGGCCTTCCACTCGCTGCTCACCCACGTCCAGGAGGATGCCTCGTGAGGATCCTCGCCATCCGCGGTCTCAACCTCACGAGCCTTGCCGGGGAATTCGCGCTGGAGCTGGACCGGCCACCGCTCGACAAGCTGGGCCTGTTTGCCATCACGGGCGCCACGGGTGCGGGCAAGAGCACGCTCCTGGATGCACTGTGCCTGGCCCTTTTCGATCGCACGCCTCGGCTCGCCGGGCGCGGCGGCGTGCCGGTGGGGCGCCCTGGTGAAGAGCTGGATGACCGCCTCCTGTCTCATGACGTGCGTGGCGTGCTCCGGAGAGGCGCCGCCGAGGGGCATGCCGAAGTGGACTTCCTGGGCAAGGATGGACGGCGTTACCGCGCCCGGTGGTCCGTCTGGCGTGCTCGCAACAAGGCCGAGGGCCGCTTCCGGCCTCAGGAGCTGAGCCTCACCGACGTGGCCTCGGGGCAGACCTTCGGCCGCACCAAGTCCGAGGTGCTCGAGGCCATCGAGCAGCGGCTCGGGCTGTCCTTTGATCAGTTCCGCCGCTCGGCGCTGCTGGCCCAGGGCGAGTTCGCCGCCTTCCTGCGCGCGGATGCCAGTGAGCGCGCGGAGCTGCTCGAGCGCATGACGGGGACGGAGGTGTACAGCCAGCTCTCCATCGCCGCGCACGAGCGCCACAGGGCCGAGCAGGCCCAGTTGGAGAAGATGGAGGCGGGGCTGGCGGCCATCTCCCGCCTCTCCGATGAGGAGCGCACCGCAGTGGAACGGGCGCTCGCGGAGGAGGATGCGGCGCGCACGAAGGCGGAGGGTGCGCTGAAGGAAGCCACGATCGCGGTGGAGTGGTACGCGGCGCGGATCCGACTCGTGGAGTCCGAGCGGGAGGCCTCGGGGGTCCAGACTCGTGCGGAAGAGGTGGTGAAGGCAGCGGCGCCTCGGGAAGAACTGCTGGCCCGGGTGCGCGCGGCGGAATCCTTCCGAGGGCCCGTGGCCGCGGTCGAGAACGCGGACCGTGCGTTGGCGGAAGCCTCGGCAGCCCAGGTGGTGCGGGCGGCGGAGGCGGAGAAGGCGCTCGCGGCATCGGGGGCTCATGAGGCCGAGCTGCTCCAGGCGGACGTGGCTCGTGCGGCGGCGCAGACGGCGGAGGAGACCGCGGGTCCAGCTCTGGCCGAGGCGGCGCGGTTGGATGCCCAACTCGCCGTGGAACGGCGCGATGCTCAGGAGGCTTCGCAGCGAGTGGAGAAGGCGCGCGTGGCCGAGGCCCAGGCGAATGGGGTGCTCGAGGGCATCATCCAACAGGAGGCGGCGGCACGCACGGCGGCGGAGGCGGCGCAGAAGTGGTTGATGGACCACGCCCGCATGGAGGCGCTCGCTCGCGAGTGGCCACGGTGGGAGGCGGAATTCGTTCGCTACGAGCGCTCCGCCCAGAGCGAACAGCAGGCCCGGGCCAAGGTGGCCCAGCTCGGCAAGGACGTGGCGCGGCTGCGTGAAGGGGCGGAGCTGCGGCGTCAGGAGCGTCAGGCCGCCGCCGAGTCCACGGAGATGGCGCAGGCCACCGTGACCCACGCCGAGGCGGCGGCCGGTGAAGACGCGGGCGCGGCCCGGCGTGCGCTTCGAGAGGCGCTGCTCGCCCGGCACGAGGCGCTGCGGGTGTTGGGCGTAGCCCGGGAAGGTGCCGTTGCCGAAGCCACGGAGGAGCAGAAATCCCTCGAGGAGGCGGAGGTAGCGCGGCGGGAAGCGGAGACGGCTGCGGCGGAGGCGCGTGAGGCCGCAGACCAGCGGCAGGAACTGGAGACTCGGCTGAAGGAGGCACAGCGGTCACAGGTCCAGGCACAGGCAGCCCAGAGTCTCGCGTCCCATCGGGCGTCGCTGCGAGACGGGGAGCCTTGCCCGCTCTGTGGCGCCAAGGAGCATCCCTACGGTCGCGCCGAGGCAGCACTGGAGGGGCTCCTCGTCGATGCCTTGAAACGGGTCGAGGTGTTGGAGACGGAGCGTACCTCCGCGGAACGCAAGGAAGCGGCAGCACTCGCGCGGGAACAGGCGGCCCGGCCTCGGCAGACCCAGGCGGAGGCTCGGAGGGATACCGCGGCCTCTCGGCGCTCGGGGCATCGCGAGGCGTGGAGCCAGGCCCGTGCACGGCTCGAGCAGTCGCTTCCTCCCGAGCAGGCGGAGGCTGCAGAGGCTGCCGCTTGGATCGAGGCGGCGCTGAAGGATGCGCAGGCACGGCTCACGACGGTGCGAGCCGAGGAAGAGGCCGCCGAGGCACGGGCCCGCAAGGCGCGTGAGGCGCGCGCCGCTCTGGAGGTCTGTCGCTCACGGCTGGAGGCGGCGGTCGAGGCACAGCGGCGCGCGGAGGACGCCTTCACCCAAACCGAGCGTTCGTCCCAGGAAGCCGAGCGTGAGGCGGAGCAGGCCGCGGAGGCTCGGAAGCAGACGCTCGTCGTGCTGGAGCCGGCCTTCGGGGGCTCGAAGGAGTGGGAGCCTCGGCTCACCGCCGACCCTGCGGGCTTCCGGAAGCGTTGCGCGGACAAGGTGGCCGAGTGGAATGTCCGCAAGGAGGCGCTCGAGAGCGCCCAGGCCCGCGAGGTCGAAGCCCGTGGCCACAGGGTGGCAGCCGAGGCTCGAAAGGATGCTCAACACGAGGCCGCCGAGGAGCTCGCCCGCACCTGGATGCGGGCGGATGAGGCCCTCACGGCCACGCAGGCTTCGCGTTCGAAGGTGTTGGAAGGCCGAGCCACCGAGCAGGTCCGTGCGTTCTTGAGGGCCGCCGTGGAGGCGGCCACGCAGAGCTACGAGAATGCACGTGAGGCTTCGGTGTCCGCGACCCAGGCCGCGGCGGTCGCCACCGCGCGCGCCGAGGAGGCCGCGAAGGGGCGCGTCCAGGCTGCCGAAGTGCTGGAACAGGCCCAGGCGGCGCTCGCTGCGCTCCTGGAAGGCCGGGGCGTGACGAGGGAGGATGTCCGCACGCTGCTCGCCAAGGGCACCGCGTGGTGTGAGGATGAGGCCCGGGCGCTCGCGGAATTCCACGAGGCCCTCGCACGCGCCCGCACGGTGTTCGAGGAGCGCCGTGCCTGGCGCGCGAAGCACGAGTCCTCCAGCGCTCCTGCCCTGCCCGAGGCCGAAGTCACCGCCGCCTGCGAGAACGCACGCACCGAGGTGGACACCCGCCGCGCCGTCGCCGCCCGTTCGAAGGCCCGGCTCGATCAAGACGATGAGGCCCGGAGCCGCTACGGCGCCGAGGCCCACGCCCTGGAGGCCCGCCGCCGCGCCGCCGAGGTCTGGAAGTCGCTCCACGAGCTCATCGGCTCGGCGGACGGGAAGAAGTTCAAGGTCTTCGCCCAGAGCCTCACCCTGGACGCGCTGTTGCTGCACGCCAACGCCCACCTGGAGGAACTGGCCCGGCGCTACAAGCTCATGCGCGTGCCGGGCTACGACCTGGATCTTCAGGTGGTGGACCAGGACATGGGCGACGAGATCCGCAGCCTGGCGAGCCTCTCGGGCGGCGAGTCCTTCCTCGTCTCCCTGGCGCTGGCGTTGGGGCTGGCCTCGCTCTCGTCCGAGACGACGCAGGTGGAGACGCTCTTCATCGACGAGGGCTTCGGCACCCTGGATCCGGAGACGCTGGAGGTGGCGCTGGCCACGCTCGACGCGCTCCAGGCCACGGGCCGGCAGGTGGGCATCATCTCCCACGTGTCCGGGCTGGCCGAGCGCATTGGCGCGCAGGTGCGCGTGGTGAAGCAGGGCGGGGGCCGCAGCCGCCTCGTGGTGGAGGCAGAGGGCAGTCTCGCCGTGCTGCCCGAACCACCGGTGTCGGGCACCGGGAAGAAGGTGGCGTGAGGCCTAAGGGGCCAGGCTCGCCAGGTACCGGTCCAGCGTCTCCGCGAAGCTGGAGTCGTCGCTGAGGAACGCGAGCCCCACGCCTCCCTTGTACGGATCATCCACCACGTGCACCACCAGCGCCTCGCCCTGGAGCCGATCGCCGTTGGGCAGCCTCACGTCCACCCGGACGATGGAGTCGAGGGGCGGCCGGTGCGCGCTGCGCACGAAGAGGCCTCCGTTGGAGATGTTCGTCGCGTGCTCGCGGACGAAGTCCAGCTCCGTGCGGAACTCCATCTCCAGGTTGACGGGGAAGCGCTTGTAGCGCCGCAGCTCCGGCCCTGAGGGCGGCTGGATGGGTTCGTCTTCCGCCTGGATGGGCTCGTCGACAGCCCCGATGGGCTCGTCGACCGCTTCGGGCTCCACCACCTCGTCCACCGGCTCGATGGCCTCGATGGGCTCTTCGTCACCCTCCACCGGCTCGAGGGCCTCGATGGGCTCGTCGACGGCTTCGGGCGACAGCGGCTCGTCCTCGAGGACGGGGGCCGGGGCTCGGACCGGGGCCTTGGGCTGCGCGGGAGCCGCCGAGGGTGGGGGCACCCGGTTGGCGTGGGGCAGGCCCTGGGGCGGTGCCATCTTCTTCAGGCCGCGCGCGGTGATGCCCTCCAGGTGCTCCTTGAGGGTGCTGGCCGCGGTCCAGTAGTTCTCCGCGGTGACGATGTTGCCGGAGAAGGCGGCGGCGCGGAAGGCATCGCGCTCGGCCTTGGGCAGCTTCCACATCTCGACGAGGGTGCCCTTGCTCTGCTTGATTTCCCAGGCGAACCGGTCCATCTCGAGCCGGGGGAAGTCGGACATCTCCAGCTTCAGCTCGAGGTTGGCCTCGTTTTCGCGCAGGGCGATGATGATCTCGACGGGCTGCGTCGACGGCAGCAGCTCATCGATGGCCTCCACGATGCCGGCCACATGGCCGGGGATGGCGGAGGCGTTCCACAAGGCTGCGAGACTGAAGGTAGCCACGGCCTGGGAACATACCCGAGCTACTTCGGACCTCCACATCTCGGCGTGGAAAGTTGAGCCAACCTGTCAGGGAGTGGGCGGCGGCACCCTCCTCACACGGCTGTAGCATTGACTCCCGGAAGGGAACACATCCCTCACGGGGCGTGGAAAAGGAGGGGGGGCTTGCTGATCAGGAAGGAGTCCGTGTCCCTCACCGGACGGGTCGCAGGCCCGTGGGCGCGGTGTCCAGGCGGAAGACGGGGTAGAGGTTGAAGCGGGCGTCGTAGGTGGGGTGGCGCTCGTAGAAGAAGCGCAGGCGGGCGCGCGGATCCGCGGCGAAGGCCGGATCCTTGAGCCGAGCCTCCCAGGCGGCCTTCACCGTGGCGTCTTTGGCGAGCAGCTCGCGGGCGTAGGGCTCCAGCACGTACTCCTCGATGTACTCCTTCTGCTCGAAGTGGGTGTTGAAGAAGCCCCAGGAGAGCAGCGAGTCCGGCCCGTTGGGCTCCAGCAGGTGGGCGATCAGCGTCACGCCAGGCTGGGCCACCGGCACGTAGAGCGAGCCCGCGGTGAGGGTCTGCTTCTCCGACTTCCACTCGCCCTTCACGGTGAGGTTCTGGTGGCCCTCGTAGGACTGCGGCGAGAACTTCGCCTCAGTGGCGCGGAAGGCTCCCACGTCCGTCGCGGGGAGTTCCTTGTCCAGCCGCTGGAAGCGCACGCCGTGGGCGCGCAGTTTGGCCTCCACCCACGCGGCGTGCGCCGCGGGAATCACGTAGCCGGCCTTGGGCAGCGGCACCGTGAAGTCGGGCACCACCTCATCGAAGAGTGGCACCTTCCACACCTGCGGCTTCGTGTCGTCGTAGCGCACCACCTTCTGGTTGGAGATGGGCGAGGGCTCGAAGGTGTAGGCGTAGCCCCGGAAGTCGATGGGGTGGTTCTTGTCGGTGTGCTTGTAGGCGAGCGTCACCTCGCGCACCTGTCCGGCCTCGGTGGCCGTGTCCACCGACTTCACCGCGGCCTGCATGGCTGCGCCGTTGCTCGCCACGAAGCGCAGCGAGTCCTCCAGCACATCGCGCGTGGTCTTCACTCGGTGGGCATAGGGCCTCCACGAGTGCGTCTCCACCAGCATCCCGAAGCGGCCGTTCGCGGCCCAGTAGTTCTGCGCGAAGCGGGGCGGCGCCACTCCCTCGGCGAAACCGGAGGCCGGGTCGTCATCCTTGATGAAGGACGGGTAGAAGGTGACGGGCAGGTGCCCCTGGGTCTGCAACTCCGAGATGAGGGTCTCCTCGAGCTTCTTCCCCAGGGTGCGCAGGGGCTGGGGGCCTCCCCGCAGCGGCTCGATGGTCAGCGAGACGTCGTGCTCGAACTTGGCGCCGTCGGTGACGTGGAGATCGATATAGAAGACCGGGTTCCACGCATGCAGGTAGGTGAGCAGCGCCACCATCTCGGGCGCATCCGCCTTCACGTAGTCCCGGTTGAGGTTGTAGTTCTGGGCGGTGACGCGCCAGCCCATCTCCTCGGGGCCCACCTGGTTGGGGCGGTTGTTGGGGCCGAAGCGCTCGTGGCCGTCGATGTTGAAGACGGGGACGAACACGGCCGTCACCTGGCCCAGCACCCCCGGCAGCGTCTTGCCCGAGAGCAGGTCCCTCAGCAGCCAGAAGCCGGCGTCCTTGCCGTCGATCTCTCCGGCGTGGATGCCGCCCTGGAACAGGACGACGGGGCGGCCCTTCTTCGCGTTGGCGGCCGAGGTGAACGTGCCATCCGCGCTGGCGACGAGCGCGAGCATGGGACGGCCCTCGGGGGTGGTGCCGAACGTCTCGCAGCGCACCTTGCCCGGGAAGGACTTGGGGAAGTCGCGGCAGAGGGACTCCACCTCGGCGTAGCGGCCGGTGCGGAGCCAGTTGGAGCGCTCGGCGGTGGTGGTGAGCGGAGCCTGGGTGAGCAGGACGGTGAGCAGGGAGGGCAGGAGCATGATGGCTCCTCACCATACCTGCCCGGTTGGCTCAAGGCTGCCGAACAGTGAGGCTCTCGCCCACGGCGAGCACGTGGAGCTTCTCGCGCGACCAGTTGCGGCGGGTCCACTCCGCGTTCAGGCGCTGCGGCGGCTCGTCGAGCGGCTCATCGGTGAGCTTGAAGGTCCCCCAGTGCATGGCGAGGAAGCGCGAGGCCCCCAGGTCCTCGAAGGCCTGCACGGCCTCCTCGGGGTTCATGTGCTGCTTGCTCATGAACCACGCCGGGTCATACGCGCCGATGGGCAGCATGGCCGCGTCGATGCCCGGGTAGCGGCGGCCGATCTCCTTGAAGCCCTCGAAGTAGGCGGTGTCTCCGGAGTGGTAGAGGCGGGCGCTGGAGCCCTCGATGACGAAGCCGCCCCAGAGCATCTCGTTGGCATCGGCCAGGGCGCGGCGGCTCCAGTGCTGCGAGGGGACATAGTGGATGGTGACCGGCCCCACCTTCGTGGAGCCCCACCAGTCCAGCTCGGTGCACCCCATCTTGCGGCCCCGGAAGAGCTTCGCGTGGCCCAGGCCGGTGACGACGGGGGAGCCGACGGCCTCCAGCGAAGGCATGTCCAGGTGATCGTAGTGGTTGTGCGAGACGAGGCTGGCGGTGATGGGCGGCAGCTTCTCCGGAGGGACGCCCGCGGGCACGTTGCGGCGGATGACGACGTTGATGGAGTCGCGGAGCACCGGATCGATGACCAGGGAGAGGCCGTCGAGCTGCACCAGCCAGCTGGCGTGTCCGAGCCAGGTGAGGCGCGCGCCCTCGCCCGGGGCGGGAGGGGTGGCCAGCATGGCGAGGTCCGGCTCGACGCGGGGCACGGGGGCCCGGTCCGGGGACTTGCGGCGGCGGCCGGTGAGCTTGTCCGTCACCGCCCACTTGAAGACGGTGTCGAAGCCGTGCGGCACACTGCCGTCGAGGTTCTTGAAGCGCGGCGCCATGAAGGCTCTCTCCTGGGGCGGTTCTGGGCCCGTGGGACCCAGTCATGCTCGCCCGGGGCCGGTCAGCGCAAGGGGGGCTCGCGAGCCGCTGGCTGGGAGAGCGGCCAGGTAGGCAGGAGTGGTCAGGGTGCGGCTTCCAGGCGGGGAGAAGAGGTCCCGGGCGGGGCCGCGCCTCGTGGACCCGGTGCTACAGGGGCCGGGAGGGGTTCATCCCGGCACGAGGCCACGCGTGAAGCCCACGTGGCCTCGGGGGTGTGACGCTGTGACTACTGGCAGAGGGTCTTCTCGGCCAGCGCGTTGATGTGGCCCTCGGCATTGCCCGTGAGCGACTCGGCGTAGATGCCGCCGTCGAAGCTGCCATCGCTGAAGTCGAGGTGCGCGTAGGGAGCCAGGACGGTGCCCCAGAAGCCGAAGCCGTGGGCGTTGATGTTCGTGGTGTCGATGAAGTTGAAGAGGATGCCGTGCTGGTCGATGCCGCCGCTGCGCTCGATTCCAAAGCCGGTGAAGGTGGCGGAGGCGCCGCGGATGTTCACGACGGCCAGGGAGCCCGCCGGAGCCTCGATGGAGAAGTACTTGGCGCCGGTGAAGTCGCTGGCGTTGACGTTGAAGACGTTGGTGGCGGCGTCGGTGCCCTTCAGGAACAGGAAGGTGCCGCCCCAGTTCTCGCGGCGGACGTTGCCGTTGGCCGTCAGGGCGCCCAGCTGCGCGGACAGCTGCTTGAGCTCGGTCTCGCGAGCCGCGAAGTCGATGGGCGTGCCCTGGGCCGCCGAGCCGCGCGGGAAGACGACAGAGGGGTCGGTGGTGAAGGTGCCACCGTAGCGGGCATCACCGAAGACGGCGCCACGGGAGAGGGAAAGGTTGCCGCCGGCCACCAGGACGTTGGCGGTGTCACTGGCGTCGAGGTCGCCGCCCACCGAGAAGTTGGTCATGGAGATGTTCCCGCCAGCAGCCACCTTGCCCACGACATCGTGACCACCGGAGTAGTCCTTCAGGAGGAACAGGTTGTAGTCGGCCAGCTTCACCTGGATGCACTCCGGATGCGGGGCCTGCATGCACACCGAGCGGCGGGTGAGCGCGTTGATGTGGCCCTCGGCGTTGCCCGTGAGCGACTTCGCGTAGATGCCGCCGTCGAAGCTGCCATCGCTGAAGGAGACGTGGGCGAAGGGCGCCAGGACGGTGCCCCAGAAACCGAAGCCGTGAGCCTCGATGAGGGTGGTGTCCACGAAGTTGAACAGGACGCCGTGCTGGTCGATGCCACCGCTGAAGGAGATGCCGAAGCCGGTGAAGGTGGCGGAGGCGCCGCGGATGTTGACGACGACGAGGGAGCCCGCCGGGGCCTCGATGGAGAAGTACTTGGCACCGGTGAAGTCGCTGGCGTTGACGTCGACGATGTTGGTGGCGGCGTCGGTGCCCTTCAGGAAGATGCCGCCCCAGCTCTCACGGCGGGTGGTGCCGTTGGCCGGCAGGGCGCCCAGCTGCGCGGACATCTGCTTGATCTGGGTGGCACGGGCCGCGAAGTCGACGGGGGTGCCCTGGGCCGCCGAGCCGCGCGGGAAGACGACGGAGGGGTCGGTGGTAAAGGTGCCGCCGTAGCGGGCATCACCGAAGATGGCGCCACGGGAAACGGAGAGGTTGCCACCAGCCACCAGAACGTTGGCGGTGTCGCTCGGGTCCAGGCCGCCGCCCACGGAGAAGTCGGTCATGGAGAGGTTGCCACCGACGGCCACCTTGCCCACCACATCGTGTCCGCCGGAGTAGTTCTCCAGGAGGAACAGGTTGTAATCGGTCAGGTTCACATCGATGCACCCGGACTCCGTTGCACTCACCGGCGCGGATGTGGTCCGCGGGGACTCGGAGGGGGTCTGCTCTGCCACATCACCACAGGCGGTCAGCAGAGCGAGCGAAACAAACAGAAAATTCCGCCCAGAATTCCAGAGGTTATCAATATGGCTGTTCATGTGAGCGCTCCCTCCCCAAAGTCGGATCACCACTGCCGAGGTGGGTATCTTTTACCCAAGGTGTGCGAAAGAGCGCAAGCCGAATTCGGTCACAAATGCATTTTTACCGTGATTCTTGAATATTGAGACTTGAGAGCGAAAGTCCTCACACGTAGAGGAGCGCCGGTGGCCCCTCCTTCTGGAATCACCCGCAAGCTGCTGTTCGCCTTTGGAGCGCTGGTGGCGCTGTTCGCCGCCGCGTCCCTGTTCGCGCTGGGGCGGCTGACGGAGATCCATGACGGTTCGCACGCCCTGCAGACGGCCAGCAACCGGGTGCGCACCTCGCTGGAGCTCGCCACGGCCGTGAGGGACGAGTACGCCCACCTGGCGCACACCATCATCCTGGGCAACGACAGCCATGCCCGCTTTCACGCGGAGGCGCGGGCCCGCGTGGAAGCGCTCACCCACCGGCTTCAGGAGCAGGCCCAGGACGCCGAGGAGCGGGCCTGGGTGGGAGACATCCAGCAGTCTGGAGATGCGCTGGACCGGCTCTACCGGGAGACGCTGCTGCCCGCCGTGGTGGCCCAGGATCATGCCGCGGTGACGGCCGCCCACGGGCGGGCGCTGGAGCTCGTGGCCCTCATCCAGGCCCGAGCGGATGCGTTGGGCCGGAGGTTCGATGCGTCCATCGGCTCGTTCGCCGAGCACGTGGGCGCGGTGGAGCACACGAGTTTCCAGTGGGTGCTGCTGTTCCTCGGTGGGGCCACGCTGTTCGCCGCGGGCGTGGGGCTCTACATCGGAAACTCCGTGGCGCGGCCCGTGGCCCGGCTGACCGAGGGTGCCTCGCGGCTGGCGCGGGGAGAGCTGGACACCCGCATCCCCGAGGGCGAGCCGGATGAGTTCGGCCGGCTGGCGGCCCAATTCAACCGGATGACGGAGGCGCTGCGAGCGCACCAGGAGCAGCTCGTCCAGCACGAGAAGCTCGCGGGCATCGGCCGACTGGCGGCGGGCGTGGCGCATGAGATCAACAACCCGCTCGGCGTCATCCTCGGCTATGTGCGGTTGTTGCAGCGCAAGGCGGAGGGCTCGCTCGCGGAGGATCTCAAGGTGGTGGAGGAGGAGGCTGTCCGCTGCCAGGAGATCGTCGAGGGGCTTCTGGACTTGTCCCGGCCGGGACGGGTGGCGGTGGAGGCGGTGGCGCTGCGCGAGGTCTGCGATGAAGTCATTGCCCGGCTCCAGGAGGCCGCGAGGCTGGGAGACGTGGAGGTGCGCGTGGAGGGAGATGCTTCCGCACGGGCCCACCCGCAGCGGGTGCGGCAGGTGCTCTTCAACCTGGTGAAGAACGCCGCCGAGGCCGCGGGCCCTGGAGGCCACGTGGCCGTGCGCATCGAGGGTCGCACGGACGGAGGCGCGAGCGTGGCGGTGTCGGACTCGGGGCCGGGGGTGAAGCCGGAGGACCGGCCGAGGCTGTTCGAGCCCTTCTTCACGACGAAGACTTCGGGCACGGGGCTGGGGCTCGCGGTGAGCCAGGCCATCGCGCACGCGCACGGTGGGCGCATCGAGGCTGACACCGGGCCGCTGGGTGGGGCGCGCTTCACGCTGCTCCTGCCGCCGGCCAGGGAGGGCGCATGAGCGACGCCAGCAAGCCGAGCGTCCTGGTGGTGGACGACAAGGAGAACATGCTCAAGCTGTTCTCGCGCATCCTCGGAGACGCCTACGCGGTGACGACGGCGGGGGACGGGGAGCGGGCGCTGGTGCTGGTGGCCTCGCGCGAGTTCGATGTGGTGGTGACGGACATCCAGATGCCGGGCGCGGACGGCTTCGCGGTGCTGCGCGAGGTGAAGAGGCGCGCACCGGCCACGGAGGTGGTGCTCGTCACGGCGTACGCCAGCATCCCCAAGGCGGTGGAGGCCATGCGCGAGGGCGCGTACGACTACCTGGCCAAGCCGTTCGATCCAGATGAGGTGGCGCTGGTGGTGGCGCGGGCGCTGGAGCGGCGCAGGCAGCGGCGGGAGGCGGAGGGTCTGAAGGAGCGGCTGGCCACGGCGCCGGACTTCCACGGGCTGCTGGGCACCAGCGCGGCGATGCGGCAGACGTGCGCGCTGCTGTCCCAGGGCGCGGCGCGCGACTTCACGGTGCTGCTCACGGGAGAGACGGGTACGGGCAAGGAACTGGCGGCACGCTCCGTCCACGCCGAGAGCCCCCGGTGCGGCGGCTCCTTCGTGGCGGTGAACTGCGGCGCCCTGCCTGCGGACCTGGTGGAGAGCGAGCTGTTCGGGCACGCGAAGGGTGCCTTTACGGGTGCCACGGTGGCCAAGGCCGGACTCTTCGAGGAGGCCCATGGTGGCACGCTCTTCCTGGACGAGGTGGGTGATCTGCCCGCGCCGATGCAGGTGAAGCTCAACCGCGCGCTGCAGGAGAAGGAGGTGCGGCGCGTGGGCACCACCCAGCCGGTGAGGGTGGACGTGCGCGTGGTGGCGGCCACGCACCGGGAGCTCCAGGCCGAGGTGTCTGCGGGGCGCTTCCGAGAGGACCTCTACTACCGGCTCAACGTCTTCACCGTCCGCATGCCGGCCCTGCGCGAGCGTCGAGAGGACATCCCCCTGCTGGCGATGCACTTCCTGTCCAGGGCCGGACGCGCGCTGGAGGGCTTCACTCCCGAGGCGCTGCGAGCGCTTACCGGCTACGCGTGGCCGGGCAACGTGAGGCAGCTCGAGAATGCCGTGGCCCGCGCCGTGGCGGTGACACAGGGCTCGCGCATCCGGCTCGAGGACCTGCCCTCCGAGCTCGCGGGAGCGACGGCCGGAACGCTGCCCACCGAAAGCCTGGCGAAGATGCCGTACCGCGAGGCGGTGGACAGCGCACGCGACGCGGTGTCTCGCGAGTACCTCGTGGCGCTGATGCAGGAGTTCGGCGGCAACGTCACCCATGCGGCCGAGCGAGCCGGCATGGAGCGCGAGAGCCTGCACCGGCTCCTCAAGCGCTACGGTGTCCGCTCGGACGACTTCAAACGCTCGGAATAAAAGGGCTTTTCTGGATGGAGACGTGGGTGAGAGATCATCCCACGTGAAAAAGATTACCTCCGTCATTGAGCACTGGAGATTCTCCCCAGGTGCGCTAGGTCACGCCTCCGCAACGGGAAGGTGTCGTGAATGTCACGGCCTCCCATCGTTTCCCGCGCCCGCCTCCGTGGGCGCCCAGGAGGCTGAATGCTCCAGAAGTTGATGCCCAAGTCCGACGAGTTCTTCGACGACTTCGACGCCCAGTGCGCGGCGACGGTGGAGGGTACGAAGATGCTCTACGCCCTGCTGAGCGACTACCGGGACGTGGCCGCCCGCGTCCAGGCGCTCAAGGATGTGGAGCACAAGGGCGACGAGGTGACGCACACCGCCTTCAACCGCCTGCACCAGCAGTTCATCACCCCGTTCGATCGCACGCAGATCCACTCGCTGCTGTCGCGCATCGACGACGTACTGGATTTCACCAACGCGGCGGCCTCGCGGCTGCACTACTACGAAATCGAGACCAGCCTGCCGGACGCCACGGAATTGGCGCGGCTGCTGGTGCAGAGCGCCGAGAAGGTCCGCGAGGTGGTGGCGGCGCTGCGCCACATCAAGCAGCCGCAGCAGATCCTCGAGGGCTGCCGGGCCATCAAGAAGCTGGAGACGCAGGCGGACGAGGTGCTGCGCGCTGGCGTGGGCCGCCTCTTCAAGAGCGGCGCGGATCCCCTCACAGTCATCAAGTGGAAGGAGATCTACGACATGATCGAGACGGCAACCGACAAGTGCCTCGGCGTGGCGAACGTGATCGAGGGCGTGGTCCTGGAGCACTCCTGAGATGTTGCTCACGGCTGTCATCCTCATCGTCGCGGTTGCGCTCATCTTCGACTTCATCAACGGCTTCCATGACGCGGCCAACTCCATCGCCACGGTGGTGTCCACGCGGGTGCTGTCGCCGAACCTGGCGGTGGCGTGGGCGGCCTTCTTCAACTTCATCGCGGCGTTCGGCGGTGGGGTGAAGGTGGCCAACACCATGGGCAAGGGCATCATCGACTTCGAGCAGCTGCGCGCCGCGGGCTCGCACGCGGTGCTGATGGTCATCTTCTCCGCGCTGATGGGCGCCATCGCGTGGAACCTGCTGACGTGGTGGTGGGGACTGCCGTCCTCCTCGTCCCACGCGCTCGCCGGAGGGATGATCGGCGCCACGATTCCGGTGCTGGGCTTTCACGGCTTGGTGGGCTCGGGCATCGCGAAGATCGCCGCCTTCATCGTGCTCTCGCCGGTGATGGGGGTGCTGCTCGGAACCTTGATGATGCTGGCGAGCACCTGGGCCGTGCACCGCCAGACTCCCCTCAAGGTGGACACGTGGTTCCGGCGGCTTCAGCTGGTCTCCTCGGCCATCTTCTCGTTCAGCCACGGGACCAACGACGCTCAGAAGGTGATGGGCATCATCGCCGTGGTGCTGTTCGGCACCATCTGGAAGGAGCGGGAGTTCCACATCGACACGTGGATGATCCTCTCCTGCCACGCGGCCATCGCGCTGGGGACCTTCTTTGGCGGCTGGCGCATCATCAAGACGATGGGCCACAGCCTGACGAAGCTGGCGCCCATCGGCGGCTTCAGCGCGGAGACGGGTGGCGGTGTCACCATCATCTTCCTGGCGAAGCTGGGCATCCCCGTGTCCACCACGCACACCATCACCGGCGCGATTGTGGGCGTGGGCTCCACGAAGGGCTGGCGCGCGGTGAAGTGGGGCGTGGCTGGCCGCATCATCTGGGCCTGGGTGTTCACCATCCCCGCCGCCGCGCTGGTGGCCCTGCTCGTCTACGGGCTCACCTGGGTGGTGCTGAGGGCGGTGGGGTAGGAAGGGTCCCGCGGTGCGCTCTGGCAGTGTTCCCGGAGGCGGCTCCGGGGCTCTGCCAGGGTCAGGCCTTCGTGTCGGCGATGGCCACGAGCCGCTCGTGCAGGATGAAGATCATCAAGGCGCAGAAGGCAATCACCGGCCCGATTGCGTCGAGCCCGAAGCGCTCACTCGCGATTCCCGCGAGGCTCGGGAGCACCGCCACCCCCAGCGTCGCGGCGCTCACCTGGAAGCCCACCGCGTGCGGCGCCGTCTGCTCTCCCACGCGCCGAGGAGTCTCCGCCATGAGCCCCGGGTAGATGGAGGCCAGGGAGAACGACAGCAGCGGCAGCGCGATGGCTCCGAAGGACAGCCCCGGGATGGCGAAGAAGGCCGCGGAGAGCAGCGCGCCCAGCATGGCCAGCCGGAGCATCCGCACCGTTCCCACCCGCTCGACCACGAAGCCCAGCACGAGCCGTCCCGCGAGCAGGCCGCCCCAGTACACGGCGACCCAGGTGCCTGCGGCGGGAGCGCTGAGTCCGCGTCCCTCCTTGAGGATGGTGTAGCTCCACTGGCCCGCGGAGACCTCGATGCCCGTGTAGAAGAAGAAGATGGCGATCTGCAGCCACACCCGGCCACTGCGCAGCGCGGACCACGTGCCGACCGGCGGCGAGTCCTGCTGGACGGGGCCCACGTTGCCGGGCGCATCCACCACGACCTCGGTTGCGGGCTGCCCCGCGTCCCACCGCCGCTTCGCCACGGTGAAGGCCAGCGCCAGGGCCGCGAGAGAGAATCCCACCACCGCATAGCCCACCCGCCATGAGGCTCCCCGGCTGAGCACCGACGTCATGATCGCGGGGCCCGTCGTGGCACCCAGTGCATACGCGGCATGGAGCCACGACATGTGCCTGGGGCTGAAGTTGCGAGCCGCGTACGTATTGAGCGCCGCGTCGATGGCCCCGGAGCCGAACCCCATGAACGGCGTCACGAGGAGGATGACGAAGAAGGCCGGCGCGGCGGCGAACCCGAGGACCCCCGCGGACACGAGCGCGGTGCTCGCCGCCAGCAACAGGCCAATGCCCACGCGCGTGATCAATTTGCCCGCGAGCAACCCCGAGAAGAAGTACGTGGCCGCGCCGACGGCCAGGGGTGCACCGAGCAGGGCTTGAGGCAGCTGGAAGGTGTCCCGCAGGGACGGCCACGCGACGCCGAGCACCGCGTCCGGCAGGCCGAGGCTGACGAAGGCCAGGTAGGCGAGGATGAGGAGGGCGGTTGCTGGGGGGCGGGGCGTCGAGGTGTTCATGCGTCTCTTGCGAGGCAGCCCGCCAAAGAGACGGGGAGCACCCGGGGTGGCCCGAGTGCTCCGCCTTCTACTTCAATCCCTGCTCACACAGGCACTTCTCTGGCACGCAGGTGCCCGTGGGACGACATGTCCGCCCGTCTACTGCAGGATGCCGATGGTGTCCGAGCCGCCCGCGCCGTACTCGTTGCACCAGTCGCCGCCCCTCGTGGAGACCAGCTTCCCGCCGCTGCACACCGCGAGCGCGTTCGAGGAGATGCCCAGGCGGCTGAGGCAGAAGCTGCCGTCCCAGGGCATGACGCCGCACAGGCTCGTGCCCAGCGAGGGGTAGCAATCCGGGTCATTGCCATCGGCCCGGGAGTCCCCCTCGTTGTCGAGGCCATCCTGGCAGGCCGCCTCCGAGAGGACACCCTTGTAGAGCTCGCGCCCCTCCGTGAGCGCCCACACCTCGTAGGGAGAGGCGGCGCTCACGTCGCGAACCAACTTGGAGAGTGTCCCAGCCTTGATCGGGAAGGACGTCAGCGTCAGGGGGCTCCCATGCGAGAAGTTCACGTGCCCTCCGATGAGGACGAACCACCGGTCCTTCACCTTGGTCGCCTCCGCTGCGCCGAGGAAGGTGGCCTCGTACGTCCACTTCTTCGTGGAGTAGTCGTAGCTGTACGCGCTGCCATCCGTGTTGAGCCCGAGCGCCTTGTAGCTGGAGGGGTGTAGGTAGGAGCCGATGTGCCCGAGGGTTGGCACAGTCCCCCGGTACGTCCACGCCGTGTCGCTCCCCCCTTCGTGGTTCTCGTAGAAGCTCTTGTCCTCGTTGAGTGCCCAGACCCAGCTATCGCCCGAGCAGCCGATGTCTCGCGCCGCCGAGGGATAGCCTTTGTAGACCCAGCCGTTGTCGGTTCCGTTGCCCCTATGCAGGGTGGCATCGTCGTTGAGCGCGTAGATGGTGTCGTAGTCGCAGACGGCGATCCGGCTGGCGGCATAGGGCGTGCCCACCTTGGTCCAGGTCGCGGTGATGCCGTTGACGGTGAGCGCCTCGCTCGTCGTAGCCAGCTCCGTCTCGGTGGGGGCGGAGTCCTCGAACTCGCCCTCGACGCCTCCACACCCCAGCAGCAGCGAGGCAGACAGGGTTGCCAGCGCCAGCGGCTGGAAGCGGCTCGTCACGGAAGTCTTCATGGAGGACTGCTCCTGGGTTGGAATGAGGTGTCGAACCCGTTACGCGCGGTGTGGCGAATATTCCTGGGCGTGAAATTTCGAATCGGAGCGGAGGGTCACAGTGTGACGTGAGCGGTCACACTCGAGGCGCCACGCTGGGAGCCAAGTGCCCGGAATCACGAATTCGTGCGCCGGTACGGAGCTTGCGATGGAGTGGGGTGCATGCTCGCTCTGCCCGCCACCCTGACGTTGCTCCTTGCCGCGACGGCTGCTCCTGAACCTGGAGCGGCATGGAGGTTGGAGCACGTGGTGGGTGAGGCGTTGGCGAAGAGCCCCGAGGTGGCGGCGGCTCGCGCCGAGGAGGCGGGCGCGCAGGGAGTCCTCGAGGCGGATGGGCGGTGGGTGCGTGAGAATCCCCAGCTCGAGGTGGAGTACGGCACGGATGCGGTGACGCAGGACCAGGGCGAGCGGCGGCTGTCCGTGGCGCTCAGCCAGCAATTGCAGGTGGCTGGGCAGCGAGGCTCGCGGGTGGAGCGGGCGGAGGCGGCGCTTGCGGCGGCGCAGGCCCGGCGGCGCGGGGTGGAGCTTCGCGTGGCGCGAGAGGCCGCGAACGCAGCGGCGGAGTGGGTGCGGCGAGAGGCGCACCTGCGCGTGTCGGACGAGGCGCTCACAGCGGCGCGGGCGCTGGAGGAGGCCACGGCGCGGCGCTTCGCCGCGGGAGATGTGGCGGAGCTGGAGCGCAACGCGGCGGCGCTGGAGCGGGCTCGGGCCGAGGCACGTTCGGCGCAGGCTCGGGCCGCGCTGGGAGTGGCTCGGGCGGAGTTGAACCGGCTTCTCGGGCGGCCGGCGCGTGAGGGGCTCACGTTGGCACTGGAGACCGTGGCTCTCACGGGCGAGCTTGCCGTGGAGGCGCCGGAGGTTGAGGCGGCCCAGGCGGAGGCCGAAGCGGCTCGGGCGGAGGAGAAGTTACTGCGTCGGGAGCGCATTCCCGATCCCACCGTGAGCCTTGGGTACGAGCGGGAGTCTCGGCTCGAGGAGCACGCCACCGGGCCGGATGTGCACACGGGCTCGATGGTGGTGGCACGGCTCTCCGTGCCGTTGCCGCTGTGGAACCGCAACCAGGGGGAGCTGGCGGCGGCTCGGGCCCGGCTCGCGGCGCGTGAGGCGGAGCGAGAGAGCCGGGAGCGGGAGGTGGAGGCGGAGCGGGAGTCTGCTCGCGAGAACTATGAGGCGGCTCGGAGTGCCGAGGCAGCACTCACGGCCGCGCTCCCGGGAATCGAGCGCAACCTGTCGCTTGTGCAGCGAGCCTATGAGGTGGGCGAGGTGGGGTTGGATGCGCTCCTGCTCGCGAGGGACCGTGCCTATGCCGCGCGAGGCGAGGCCATCGATGCGGTGGCGGAGTTCGCCCAGGCTCGTGCGGCCCTCCTTCGTGCGTCCGGGCGCCTGCCGACGGGAGAGGTCCCTCGATGATCCGTTGGCTCTGCCTGCTGTGCTGGATGGTGGCAGCACCGGCTCTGGCCCATGGAGGCGAGGAGCATGGTGAGGCGTCTCCGCCAGTGGCCTCCGCACGGGGGGATGCCCATGTCCTGGGTGCTACGGGAGATGTCTTCGAGGTGGTGCTCGAACATCCGGAGCATGGCGAGGGTGGGAGGACACCGGTGCGCGTGCTCGTTGCCGAGACGGACACCAACGCTCCGGTTCTGGGCGCGCAGGTGGAGCTGACGCTCACGGGGCCCTCCGTGCAGAAGTTGGCGCCGAAGATGGATTCGCCGGGGGTGTACTTGGCCGACGCCGAGCTGCCCGTGGGGGCCGAGTTCGCCGCGGTGGTTACGGTGACTCGGGGGGACGCTGTGGATGTGCTCTCGCTCGGGATGGTGCACCTGGAGCCCGAGGAGCACGCGTCAGCCCAGGGGAGTGGCGCATCGAAGACGTGGCTCCTGGCACTGGCCGCCGGAGTGGGGCTTGCGGGAATCGGAGCGTGGACCCTGGCTCGACGGATGCGAAGGGTGACGCCATGACGCGATGGATGCGCAGCGGACCTGCCGCGGTGCTGCTCGCGGCCACGGTGGCATGGGGCCACGGTACGGAGGAGCACGGTGCTGCGCCCACGCCGTCCGCCGCTGCCGGACCGGCATTCACCCTGCCGAAGGAGACGCAGTTCCTGTTGGAACTCCGCACCGAGCGCGCCCGAGTGCGCTCGCTGGAGGCGCGCCTGGTGGCACCGGGCAAGGTCATTCCCCGGACGGACCGCTATGCCCAGGTGGCATCGCCTGTTCCCGGCATCGTCACCGCGACGGGGAGCGCCGTGCCGCTCGTGGGGCAGCGGGTGAAGAAGGGGCAGGTGCTCGCCACCGTGCAGCAGAGCCTCTCCGCCTCCGAATCCACGGGCCTGTCCACGGGGCTCCTCCAGGCCGAGGCCGAGGCCACGCGAGCCCAGGCTGCGCTGGAGCAGGCGCGGAAGGATCTGGCGAGGCTCGAGTCCCTGAAGGGCGTCGTCGCGGAGAAAGAAGTGCAGCAGGCAGAGCTGGCAGTGCGCACCGCCGAGGAGGAGTTGAACCGCGCTCGCTCCGCGAAGGAGGTGCTGTCGGGAGCACGCCAGGGGCAGGGCACCGCGCGCTTCACGCTCACCGCGCCCATCGACGGAGTGCTGGTGGAGGCCCGGGCCACGGTGGGCGCGCAGGTAGAGCCGTCGCGCCCGCTCTTCACCGTGTTGGACGCGGCCGTCGTCTGGGTGGAGGCGCGCGTGTACGAGAACGACGTGGCGCGAGTGGAGAGCGCCACGGGGGCGCTGGTGCACAGCGAGGCGTACGAGGATCAGCACTTCCCCGCGCGGCTGTACCACGTGGGGCAGATGGTGGATGAGTCCACGCGCAGCGTCCGTGTCCTGTTCGAGCTGGACAACAAGGAAGGGCGCTTGCGGCCCGGCATGTTCGTGGAGGTGGCGATCGGCGCCGGGGGTGCTCAGCAGGTGCTGGCGGTGCCTGAGTCCGCCGTGGTGGAGGAAGAGGGCCGCAGCTTCATCTTCATCCACACCGCGCCCGAGTCCTTCGAGCGGCGTGAGGTGGTGCTCGGAGTCCGGGATGGCTCGTGGCGAGCGGTGCGGCAGGGACTGAAGGAGGGCGAGCGCGTGGTGGTGCAGGGCGTGGCGACGCTCCAGGCGACGAGGGGAGGGCGCTAGATGCTGGACCGCATCATCCTCTTCTCGCTGCGGCACCGGCTCTTCGTCGTCCTGGCGGCGGCGGCGCTGCTCCTCTATGGAGGCTGGGTTGTCACCCGGTTGCCGGTGGATGTGTTCCCGGACCTCAACCGGCCCACTGTGACGGTGATGACGGAGGCGGGAGGCCTGTCGCCGGAGGAGGTGGAGGCGCTCGTCACCCGCCCCATTGAGGTGGCGATGAACGGAGCGCCCGGCGTGCGGCGGGTGCGCTCATCCTCGGCGGTGGGGCTCGCGGTCATCTATGTGGAGTTCGACTGGGGCACGGACATCTACCGGGACCGGCAGTTGGTTGCGGAGCGGCTCCAGGTGGCGAGAGAGGGGCTGCCTCGCGACGTGGTGCCGCAGCTGGCGCCGGTCTCCTCCATCATGGGGGAGATCCTCCTGTTGGGGGTGCAGAGCGAGGGAGATCGCACCTCGCCGCTGGAGCTGCGCTCGCTGGCCGACTGGGTCATCCGCCAGCGCCTGTTGAGCATCCCGGGGATTGCCCAGGTGACGGTGATGGGAGGCGGGGTGAAGCAGCTCCAGGTGCTGGTGGATCCGGAGAAGCTGCTGGCCTTCGGGCTGACGCTGGAGGAGGTGGAGCGGGCGGCGGGGCTGGCGCAGGGCAACACCACGGGCGGTTTCGTCACGCGCGGTGGACGCGAGTATCTGGTGCGCAACCTGGCTCGCAGCGCCTCCGTGGAGGATCTGGCCGGCACGGTGGTGGCGGTGCGAGACGGCGTGCCCGTGCGGCTCTCCCAGGTGGCCGAGGTGAAGGCGGGCCCGGCGGTGAAGCGCGGGGACGGGGGAATGAACGGCAGGCCCGCGGTCATCCTCGCGGTGCAGAAGCAGCCGGGGGCCAGCACACTGGAGCTCACCGGACAGGTAGAGACGGCGATGACGGAGCTGCGACGCACGCTGCCGGCGGACGTGCACGTCGAGACGCTCTTCCAGCAGGCCCGGTTCATTGAGGCCGCCATCGGCAACGTGGAGGAGGCGCTGCGGGACGGAGCCATCCTGGTGGTGGTGGTGCTGTTCCTGTTCCTGGCCAACGTGCGCACCACGGCCATCACGCTCACTGCCATCCCGCTCTCCTTCGTCATCACGGCGCTGGTGATGGATGCGTTCGGGCTGTCCATCAACACGCTCACCCTGGGTGGGCTGGCGGTGGCGATCGGCGAGCTGGTGGATGACGCCATCGTGGACGTGGAGAACGTCTACCGGAGGCTGAGGGAGAACCGCCAGAAGGAGCGGCCCGAGCCCGTGCTGCGCGTCATCTTCCGCGCCTCTTCCGAGGTTCGGAACTCCATCGTCTTCGCGACGCTCATCGTGGTGCTGGTGTTCCTGCCGCTGTTCGCGATGGGAGGTATCGAGGGCCGTCTCTTCGCGCCGCTGGGCGTGGCGTACATCGTGTCGATCCTGGCCTCGCTGGCGGTGTCGCTCACGGTGACGCCGGTGCTGTGCGCGTACCTGCTGCCCCGAGGCCGCCTGCTGGAGCACGGAGACAGCGCGCTGGTGCGAGCCCTGAAGCAGCGGGCGCGACGGCTCTACCAGGTGTCCCTGGCGCACCCAGGTGTGGTGATGGGGGCGGCGGCGGTGCTGGTCGTTGGGGCGGCGGCCACGGTGCCCTTCCTGGGACGCAGCTTCCTGCCGACGTTCAACGAGGGCACAGCGACGGTGAACGTGCTGGCGTCTCCGGGCACTTCGCTGGAGGAGTCCAACCGGCTGGGGTTGCTGGCCGAGCGGCTCATCGTCTCGGTACCCGAGGTGAGCACGGTGGGCCGGCGCACGGGCCGCGCCGAGCAGGACGAGCACGCGGAGGGTGTCCACTACTCGGAGCTGGACGTGGACTTCAAGGAGGGAGGCCGCCCGCGCGCCGAGGTGCTAGCTGACATGCGCAGCCGTCTCGCGCAGTTGCCGGGAGTCTCCGTGTCCGTGGGCCAGCCCATCTCCCACCGGTTGGATCACCTGCTCTCGGGCATCCGCGCGCAGGTGGCGGTGAAGCTCTTCGGGCAGGACTTGGACGTGCTGCGAGCCAAGGCGGAGGAGGTGCGCCAGGTCATGTCCGAGGTGCCCGGCATCGTGGATCTGCAGGTGGAGCAGCAGACGCTCATTCCGCAGCTCCAGGTGCGGCTGAAGCGGGAGGAGGCGGCGCGGCTGGGCGTGCAGCCGGGCGCCATGGCCGAGCAGCTCGAGAAGGCCTTCAACGGTGCGGTGGTGGGGCAGGTGTTGGAGGGGCAGCGGACGTTCGACGTGCTGGTGCGCTACGAGGACTCGGCTCGGGCGAGCGCGGAGGCCTTCCGGCGGGCGTTGGTGGATACGCCCTCGGGGGCGCGAGTGCCCGTGTCGGCGGTGGCGGAGGTGGTGGAGACGCGCGGCCCCAACATGATCAACCACGATCACCTGCAGCGGCGCGTGGTGGTGATGGCGAACGTGGCGGGCCGGGACCTGGGGAGCGCGGTGGACGAGGTGCGCTCTCGCGTCGCCGAGCACGTGAAGCTGCCCACGGGCTCCTCTATCGCCTACGAGGGGCAGTTCGAGAGCCAGCAATCGGCCACGCGCCTCATCGCGTTGCTGTCGCTGGTGTCGCTCGTGGGGATGTTCGGGGTGCTGTACTCGCACTTCCGCTCGGTGCGGCTGGTGCTCCAGGTGATGCTGAACATCCCGCTGGCGCTCGTGGGCAGCGTGGTGGCGGTGCTGCTGACGGACCGCACGCTGTCGGTGGCTACGTTGGTGGGCTTCATCACCCTGTGTGGCATCGCCAGCCGGAACACCATCATGATGATCTCGCACTACCTGCACCTGGTGGAGGTGGAGGGCGAGCGCTTCGGACCGGAGCTGGTGGTGCGCGGTTCGTTGGAGAGGTTGGTGCCGGTAATGATGACGGCGCTGACGGCGGGTCTGGCACTGGTGCCGCTGGCGCTGGCTTCGGGAGTTCCGGGCAAGGAGATCCTTCACCCGGTGGCCACGGTCATCCTGGGAGGTCTGGTCAGCTCGACGCTCCTGGACATGGTCGTCACGCCTGCCGTGTTCTATCGATTCGGCCGCCCGGCCTTGGAGAGGTACCTGGCGCGCAAGCAGGCAGCTCGTGAGGAGGAGGGCCAGACGCTGGCTCCCTCGCCGGCGGGCAGCCTGCCGGGGAGCGCCTGAGGAAAGTCATGGGTAGGAATGTTCTGGAGGACCGCATGGAGCGCTGGATGGGATGGTTGGCGATCGCCGGGTTGCTGGCTGCGTGCGACAAGAAGACCGAGGCTCCAAATCCCACGCTCGTCGCTGAGGCCAGGCCCTTGGCGAGCAAGGCTCATGAGAGCCAGCCGCACGCGCACGCTTCTCCGCACGGTGGATGGGTGGAGTCGACTCCTCGTGGGCACCTGGAGCTGGTGGCCTCGCGAGATGGGCACTACCGCGTCTACCTGCTCGACGACGCGCTGAACGTGCGCCCGATCGAAGGGGCCAGCGGCTCGATCAAGGTGGCCAAGGGTGGCTACCCCGAGGTGACGCTTGCTGTTGTCGGAGACCACCTGGAGGGCCAGGGACCGGCGCACACGGATGAGCACCGCACCATGGTGGTGACGGTGGTGCAGGGCGGAAAGCCGGAGGTAGTGCGCTACACCGCGCATCTGGAGTCAAACGGCCATGCGGGATCCGCGCAGGCGGGCATGGCGAAGCATGATCACACGCCGCTCCAGGGCGGAGTCGTGGCCATGAGCGGGGACATGCACCTGGAGGTGCTCTCGCTGCGCTCGGGTGAGGTGCGCGTCTGGGTGACGGATGAGTTCCGCAAGCCAGTGGCCATTGGCGGGATGAAGGGGACGGTGGAGGCTGGGGGTAAGAGCGCGCCGCTCAGCTCGGAGCCGGGAGGCCAGTTCCTGACGGCTCTGCTGCCAGCCTCGGATCAGGAGCGAGAGACGACCGTGCACCTGCCCATGCCGGGAGACCCCGAGTACTTCATCACCTTCCTCCTCACGCCGAAGGACGCAGCAGCGGCATCCGATGCGAAGGCCGAGGCGAAGGCAGCGGAGCCGGTGCAGGAGGTGACCATCCGCGTGGACGGCAGCTACAACCCGGGCCAGGTGCAGGTGAAGAAGGGCGTTCCGGTCCGCCTGCGTTTCCAGCGCAAGGATACGGCCGGGTGCTCGGAGGAGTTGGTCATTCCGGACTTCGGGGTGAAGAAGTCGCTGCCGGGGCTCTCGGAGACGGTGGTGGAGTTCACTCCGGACAAGACGGGGACGTTCCCCTTCATGTGCGGCATGGGGATGCTCAAGGGCCAGCTCGTCGTGAACTGAGGAGGGGCGGCATGGAGCACGGCGAGGGAGAGGCGGTGGTGCGGACGCTGGTGGAGAACCACCAGCAGTTCCTGTCGTTCCTGGAGCGGCGTGTGGGGAACCGCGCGGTGGCGGAGGAGTTGTTGCAGGCCGCCTTCGTGCGGACGCTGGAGAAGGGCGCTGCGCTACGCGAGGAAGAGAGCGCTGTGGCGTGGTTCTACCGGCTCCTGCGCAATGCCCTGGTGGACCATTACCGGAAGCAGGCGGCGGAAGGCCGTGCGCTGGAGCGAGAGGCGCGAGAGGCGACGGAGGTCGGCCCGGATCCGGAGCTGAAGAGCACCATCTGTGCTTGCGTGGGAGCACTGTTGCCCACGCTCAAGCCCGAGTACGCCGAGCTGTTGAAACAGGTGGATCTGGAGGAGCGGAGCGTGCCCGAGGTGGCCGCGGAGGTTGGCATCACGCCGAACAACGCAGGAGTGCGGCTCCACCGAGCGCGGCAGGCGCTGAAGCAGCAACTCGAGCGGAGTTGTGGCACCTGCGCCACCCACGGGTGCCTGGACTGCTCCTGCCAGCGGCGCAGCGGAGCCAAGGCCTGAGGGCTTTCTGTACGCTCAGGGGGCGCTTCGTTGCTGCTCCAGCCACGCTAGATGAGCGTAGACGCTCGTGAAGATTGAGACGCGCTCGCCCTTTAGATTCTCGGCTCCTGAAGAAGTGATGCCAACGAGAGTGTCGCCATCCTCTCGGTTCAAGCACCCACCGCCACTATCACCGCCCAGAACGTGCGAAGCAGGTCCGCCATCGGGTAGGAACTGCTCGCTGGCCATGAACTCCGCGCTCCCTGTCTCCAGCGGCCAGACTCGGCTCACTACATTCGTGCCCGAATGACGCTTGCCATAGACAGCGTCCTCACCATCTCCTGGGCCATACCCAACCATGACGATGTGGTCGTCCTTTCTGACCTCCCTTGTTGCGAGCTTGAATGACGGGAGCTCTTTTATCGGACGGTCAAGAGTGATGACCGCCAGATCCGCATTCGACCACACCAGTTGAGGGCTGTCGTCATAGAGCATTTCGAATTCCGGATGGGGTGTAACAGTTCCGAAGTACTCCTTCTCATGCACTCCTGGGGCTTCTCCGGGAACAGGAGGATCATAGATAAACGTCTCGAGTCTGGCTTTCTTGGCGCACTCCGAACTATCGATAAAGGCCACAATCTTGTGGTTCCGGGTCGCTTTGTTTCGCGTCAAAACGGCTGCGAACTGAGGTTGACCCGCACTGGAGGCTCGGGGTTGGTCAGGACGCCTTCCTGGCCCGGGCCGCACCATGCAGACACAATGGCCGGCTGTGACGGCATGACGGGAGTCGATCAAGACTCCACTGCATTCGCCACTTCCCGCCAGGTCTTTGAGTGTGCCTGTCAGGCTCGGGTTGTTGGCTTCCTTGTCGACCTTCTCCCTGGCAAACACCTTGATGACAGACTTGTAGCGATTGCCAACATCTCTTGGCCCTGGGACCACCATCGGTCTCCGGTTCCGTAGCGTCTCTCGGCTGGATTCATCTTGCCCAAGAGAATTTCCAAAGCAGCCGCTGCTCACGAGCGCCAGGATTGTCAGCAACCGGGCCATTGGAAGACCTTCTTGAAAGTGAGAGCGCCCAGCAAGGTCAGGCGTCACAGGCCGCCATCCGTTTCCACATCCGCCGCCCGGTGAATCTGCTCGAGCAACCAGGAGCGGTAGGGATACGTATCGATAAAGATGGGCTCTTTCCCCAGGCCTCTGCCTGAGACGCCGACCAGGACCCAGCCCCGGGCGCTTTCGCGCAAGCAGGGCCCTCCGCTCTCGCCCCGGTAGATGTCGCGCCCAGGTTGCTCGAACAACACGCTTCCTTGAGCGAGCCAAGGATTCGCCGCGACGCGTGTTTCGTTGAATCGACGTTCCCCACCCATTCCGCCGAGACGTTCATCGCTGCCATAGCCCACGAGGACAATCGATTCGTGAGGCACGACATCCGCCTCCGCCAACTGCATGGATTGAATCTTCCTGTCCACAGGCGAATCCAGGAGAATGACAGCCAGATCTCCATCGCTTGAAACGATAGAACCCTCTTTGTTCAGATGGATCCTGAGTTTGGGATGAGGAATCACTCGCCCGCGATATTCATGTCTTTGCGCTCCCATGCCCTCGCCAGGCATCGGTGGATCATAGACAACGGTCTCCACGGTTGCGTGGGCCGCGCACGAACTGCCATCTACATTCATTCTCTCCTCCCCGTCAGGAACGGAGAGCACCGCCTTGCCGCAAACGCAGTGGCCCGCGGTCAGCACCACTCTTGGGTCAAGCAGCACACCACTGCACTGGAGTCCCTTGCTGGGAGCCGCGGGCAATCTCGCCACCACGACAACCGTCGATTGGAACCGGTTCGTGGAGTCCACCGTCCCCGCCAGGCGGAACACGTCCCCTTCCACGTGCTGGGCGTCGAGTTTCGGCGTGCCACGAAGCGCTTGCTCTTCCTTCTCGGGATTCACTGGCTTTGGAACGTCTCTGGAGTGAGCGATGTAGCCAATGACGGGCCCCGCTACGCCCCATAGGCATAGGGCCGTGACAAGCACTCTGCGCCGCCGCTGCCTGCTGGATTCTGTTTTTTGCTCCGATGCGGAGGAACGGTCGGAATGCATGTTGTCCTGCTCTGAGAGGCATCGGATCAAGGCAGTCTAGCAAGGCGGGCCAGCGTGCGCACGGGGATGGTCTCCCCGAAGATGTAGAGCCGAGGCCAGAACGGCACTGCAGAGTGGACGGATAGGCTGGAATGGGGGTTCGGGCGAATGGCTGCTTCTGACCGCGTCAGGAGTGGCAGGGAGCACGGTGAGAGTAGGATTCCCAGGACGCGGAGGGGAATGGGGCATGAGAGTGGTGGAGTTCGGTGCCACCCATGTAAGAAACTCTGTCTCTCCGCTTCCGAAAACCCAACTGAGAGCCCGGAGGAGCCGCAATGTCACGGCCTGACGACACCCTGGAGTCCATCGCGGTCCTCGATCTCATGGGCTCCGGCAGCGAGCATCTGCCCGGAATGGACTCCACGTCCGTTCCTCTGCCCGAGGCACGGCTCTCCTCGGACGAGCCCATCCGTGTCTCGGTGCCCGCCCCTCCCCCGTTGACCGAGGAAGAACTGATCCTCCACTTCAACCAGCTTGCGCGTGAGCACGCGCAGCTTCGCGAGCGCGAGCCCGGTGAGCCCGTCGAGCCGGGCGACGACGTCCAGCTGGACATCATCGGCTACGCCAACGAGCGGCTCATTCCCTTCAGCATCCGCAGCGAGATGTGGATGGAGCTGGAACCCCAGGACGAACTGCCCGGCTTCGTGGAGACCCTCGCCGGCTCAGCCGTGGGCGACTGCGTGGGCATCGAACTCGTGCTGCCGGAGTCCTACCCCGTCGAGTCCCTGCGCGGAGTGCGAGCCCGGTTCATGGTGGATCTGCTGGCCGCGCGCGAGGTGATGCTGCCCGACCCCGAGTCCGAGGAGTTCCTGCGGGAGCTCGGCCGGGGGAACACGCTCCCGGAGGTGATGGAGGCGTTGGGCGAGGAGCTGCTCGAGGAGCGCTCCGATGCGCGGTGGCTGGAGGCGCGGAACCGCGTGCTGGAGGGGCTCGCCTCGCGGGTGGAGGTGGACCTGCCCGACTCCCTCATTGATGAGGAGATCCGCCGTCGCTGGGAGCTGGCCGAGGGACAGACGGTTCGGGAGAAGAACTTCTCGCCGGAAGAGACGCAGGAGGCGCTCGATGCCTGGAAGGCGGATCCCGCCACGCGAGCGGAGGTCGAGCGGCGGCTGCGCACCTCCCTCGCGCTCAAGGCCGTCGCCGAGCGGGATCAGCTCCAGCTAGAGGAGGGGGGCGAGTTTGGCGTCCTCGAGAAGTATCTGGATGCCTATGGGCTCCAGGAATCGGAAGTACGGGAGGCGCTCGCGAACCCGGACACCGCCGTGCCCCTGATCAACCTCGCCTGGCACCTGTTCACCGTCGAGCACGTGATGGAGCAGGCGGAGATCCACTTCGAAGGCGAAGAGAGCTGACGGCGGCCCACGCTCGGGACGCCGGGGAGGCGTCACCCGCGTGCCTGGGTGTGGCGGAACTCGGCGGGGGTGGTGCCCGTCCAGCGGCGGAACGCCCGGTGGAAGGCGCTCACCTCCGAGAAGCCGAGCATGAAGGCGATGTCGAGCGTCTTGCGGTCCGTCTGCCGGAGCTGGACGAGGGCTACGTCGCGGCGCACCTCGTCGATGAGCGCCGAGAGCGTCGTGCCCTCGTCCGACAGGCGGCGGGCCATGCTGCGCGTGCTCAAGCCGAGCCGGTGCGCCACCTCCGAGGCGCTGGGCAGGCCCGTCCGCAAGGACTGGATGATGTGGCGGCGCACCTCGTCGACGAAGTGGTGGCCGCTCGGAGCTCGCGCCAGCATCTCTTCGGCGTGGCGCGCGACGATGCGGTGAAGGGTCGGATCAGCGCCTCGCACCGGCAGGGCCAGCAAGCTGGCGTCGAAGGCGAGTTCGTTCACCTCGGCACCGAACTCCGGCTCGATGCCGAAGAAACTCAGATAGGCACGTGCGTCTCGCGGCGCCCGGTGGCGCAGCCGGACGGAGCGGGGTTGCACCTCCGAGCCCGTGAACCGCCGCAGGCGCAGCAGCGCCGTTCCCAGCGCGAAGTCCTCGAGTTCGCTGGGCACCGCGGTCCCGGGACTCGGTTGAGGCGGCAGGGTGACGAAGCGGGCCTCGTCGCCCTCCACCGTCAAGGACATGGGCTGGAAGCTGAACAGGAGCCGCTGGTAGCGGACGGTGGCGGAGAACGCCTCGCCGACGGTGCTGGCGCTCGCCACCACGTAGCCCACCACATCGAACACCTTGAGTTCGGACGATTCCAAGGCGAGGCGCAGGCCGTAGTGCGGCTCGTCCAGCCTGCGGCTCATCGCTCGGAACAGCTCGTATGCGAGGGCCAGGGGCACGCGCGCCTCGGGATCCTCCAGTTGCGCCGGGTCGACGTGGTGCGCGGAGAAGACGTCCTCGATCCGGAGGCCGCGCTTGCGCGCGAGTTCGAGGTGCGGAGCGAGGATCAGGCTGGTGACCGTCAGCGACGAGCGGCGGCGAGACATGTGGCGAAATCCCGGGTTCCCGAACCGGGAATCATGCACCGGCAATCCGACCTGGGACATGACTCGGCAGGCCACGCGAACCCCTCCCAAAAATGTCAGACCCGCTGGGTACTTTTCGCGCATGGCCGCCTGACACGGGGCCACGAGTTGCTACCCCTCGCAGGCCCTTTCCGCCGCGAGTCCCACCCCGCATTTCCTGGAGGATTTCCCATGGCTTCGCGCAACCGTTCCGCTGAGCAGACCAAGGCCGCTTTCGAGGAGCTGGCCAAGAAGGCTCGCAACAAGCCCGTCGTCTCCGCCAAGGAGCAGGAGGCCCGTCAGTCTCATGCTCGCAACGTCCTGGTGGATGTCTCGAACCTCACCGCTGAGTCCGCCGTCAAGAAGGTCACCGAGGCCGGTCTCACCATCAACAGGACCCTGGGAGGCATCAACGAGCAGGTGATCTCGCTCGTCGAGGAGCTGAAGAAGCTCGACGAGGCCATCAAGCTGAAGACCGAGGAGCTCACCGCCCTGCATGGCAGGGACACCGCCGCCAGCGCCATCGATGTCCTTGTTGCCGAGTACGACAAGAAGAAGGCGGAGCTCCAGTTGGAGATGGAGCGGCTGCAGAAGGAGATCGCCGAGACCCGGGCGAAGTCCGCTGCGGAGCTCTCCGCCGAGCGCGAGGCCGCGGAGGTGGCTCGCAAGCGCGCCGAGGAGCAGTACAGCTACGACATCCAGCTCCAGCGCAAGAAGGAGCAGGACGCCTTCCTGGAGCAGCTGCGCCAGCAGGTTGCCGCCGAGCGCGACCGCAAGGAGTTGCTCGAGAAGGACTGGGCCACCCGGGAGGAGGCGCTGAAGCTCCGGGAGAAGGAGCTGCAGGATCTCCGCAGGCAGGTGGCGGACTTCCCGGTGGCCCTGAAGAAGGAGACGGATGCCGCGGCGGCCATCGCTGGCAATCGGGTGAAGTCCGAGTGGGAGATGAAGTTCACGCTCGCCCAGAAGGACGCGGAGACTTCGCAGCGGGTGGCGAGCATGGAGATCGCCTCGCTGAAGGAGGCCAACACCAAGCAGGCGCAGGCCCTGCAGCTCCTCCAGACGGAGCTGGCTGAGGCCAAGCGTCAGGTCCAGGCCATCGCCGAGAAGGCCCTGGAGTCCGCCTCCGGAGCCCGGGCCCTCGCTGAGGTGCAGGGCGTCATCGCCAGCCGCGACTACCCCAAGAACAAGTAGTCGCCAGGCTCCCGCCCTGGCGCGGAGTGTGTGGGGCTGTCAGCCAGGCGAGAATCTGTTCTCGCCTCCGCTCTCGGGGTGTCCTCCCGGGCACTGAACGTGGCGTGACCACTGTAAGAGGCTGGACCGCGCTCCGTCTGCCAGGGTGAAAGGAGCCGTACGATGAGCCAGCAGCCTCCTTCTCCGGCGGAGCATTCCCACGCACACGCCCACTCGCACGTTCCCGCATCCGGGGAGGATGATGGGCGGCCCGTGGATCCCGTCTGTGGGATGAAGGTGAACCCCCAGGCGCCCAAGGGCGGGACCTTCGAGTACGAGGGCCGCACCTATTACTTCTGCAATCCGAAGTGCCGGGAGAAGTTTCGCGCCGAGCCCCAGAAGTATCTCACTCCCAAAGAGGAAGAGCCTCCCGCTGGCCCGCCGGGCACGATGTACGTGTGCCCGATGGACCCAGAGGTCCGGCAGGACCATCCGGGAGCCTGCCCGAAGTGCGGCATGGCGCTGGAGCCGGAAGCTCCCGTGGTGGCGACGAAGACGGAGTATGTCTGCCCCATGCACCCGGAGGTGGTGCGGGACGCGCCGGGCAGTTGCCCCATTTGCGGCATGGCGCTGGAGCCTCGCACCGTGACGGTGGAGGAGCCGCCGGACCCCGAGCTGCTCAGCATGACGCGGCGGCTCTGGGTATCGCTGGTGCTCACCGTTCCCGTCGTGTTCCTGGGTATGTCGGATCTGCTGCCGGGTCAGCCCGTGCAGCGGGCGTTGTCGCCCTCGGCGCTGGCGTGGCTGCAACTGGTGCTGGCCTCGCCGGTGGTGCTGTGGGGCGGATGGCCCTTCTTCCAGCGCGGCGCGGCCTCCGTGCGCAACCGGCACCTCAACATGTTCACGTTGATCGCGCTGGGCACGGGTGCGGCGTACCTCTTCAGTCTCTTCGCCACATGGGTTCCTGGCGCGCTGCCGCACGCGTTCACCGGGCATGGAGGCAGTGTCCCCGTCTACTTCGAGGCGGCCGCGTCCATCACCACGCTGGTGCTCCTGGGGCAGGTGTTGGAGTTGCGCGCGCGCCGGGCCACCTCGGGCGCGCTTCGGGCTCTGCTGAGCCTGGCTCCGGCGACGGCTCGCCGCATCCGTGAGGATGGGCAGGAGGAGGATGTGCCGCTGGAGCACGTTCATCCGGGAGATCGGCTCCGGGTGCGTCCGGGCGAGAAGGTGCCCGTGGACGGCGCGGTGCTGGAAGGGGAGAGCGCGGTGGACGAGTCCATGGTCACGGGCGAGTCCATGCCGGTGGAGAAGGCGCCGGGGGCGAAGGTGACGGGGGGAACCGTCAACAGCACGGGGAGCCTGGTCATGCGGGCCGAGCGGGTGGGGCGGGACACGCTGCTGTCGCGCATCGTCCAGCGGGTGAGCGAGGCCCAGCGCACCCGCGCTCCCATTCAGCGGCTGGCCGACAAGGTGGCGTCGATCTTCGTGCCCGCCGTGATTGCCGTGGCGGTGGTCACGGCCATCGTCTGGGGCGTGTGGGGGCCGGAGCCTCGGCTGGCGTATGCGCTGGTGAATGCGGTGGCGGTGCTCATCATCGCGTGTCCGTGCGCGCTGGGCCTGGCCACGCCCATCTCGGTGGTGGTGGGCACGGGGCGCGGGGCGCAGGTGGGGGTGCTCATCCGGGACGCGGCGGCGCTCGAGCGGCTGGAGAAGGTGGACATGCTGGTGGTGGACAAGACGGGGACGCTCACGGAGGGCAAGCCGCGCCTGGTGTCGGTGGTGCCGCAGGCGGGCTACGAGGAGATGCGGTTGCTGCGGCTTGCCGCGAGTCTGGAGCGTGGCAGCGAGCACCCGCTGGCCGCCGCCATCGTGGCGGGAGCGCAGGAGCGCGGCGTGGTGCTGGTCCCGGTGCAGGACTTCCGTTCGCTCACGGGCAAGGGAGTGACGGGGCGGGTGGACGGAGCCTCCGTGGCCCTGGGCAATGTGACGCTGCTGGCGGCGCTGGAGGTGGAGCCGGGAGCGCTGGCCGAGCGAGCCGAGGCACTGCGGCGCGAGGGCCAGACGGTGGTCTTCGTGGTGGAGGACGGGAAGGCGATTGGTGCGCTCGGGGTGGCCGACCCCATCAAGCTGTCCACACCCGAGGCGCTCACGCTGCTGCGGAAAGAGGGCCTCCGGGTGGTGATGCTCACGGGGGACAGCCGCACCACGGCCGAGGCGGTGGCGCGCAAGCTCGGCATGGACGAAGTCATGGCGGAGGTGCTCCCGGAGGCCAAGGGGGACGTGGTGAAGAAGCTCCAGGCCGAGGGCCGCGTGGTGGCGATGGCGGGGGACGGCGTCAACGATGCGCCAGCGCTCGCTCAGGCGGATGTGGGGATAGCCATGGGCACGGGGACGGACATCGCGATGGAGAGCGCGGGGGTGACGCTGGTGAAGGGTGATCTGCTCGGGATTGCTCGAGCGCGGAAGCTCAGCCAGGGCACGCTGCGCAACATCCGCCAGAACCTGTTCTTCGCGTTCATCTACAACACATTGGGGGTGCCGCTGGCGGCCGGGGTGCTCTTCCCGGTGTTCGGGCTGCTGCTGAGCCCGATGTTCGCCAGCGCGGCGATGAGCCTGTCGTCGGTCTCGGTCATCGGCAACGCCCTGCGCCTGCGCCGCCTGTCGCTCTGAGTTCGAGCCATTTCATTCGAAGACCCAAGGTCTGCCTATGCGTTCCACGCTATTGATGGTGTCCCTGCTGGTGCTCCCGATGAGCGCGAGGGCTCAGGCGAACCCGCACTCGCACGGTCAGGAGCAGCAGCCAGCTCCCTCGGAGCAGCTGTCCGTCGAGGAGATTCCCATGACGCGCACTGCCTCGGGAACGGCGTGGCAGCCGGATGCGTCGCCTCATGCCGGACTGCACTGGGGCGCCGCAGGCTGGGACTTCATGTTCCACGGCCTGCTCTTCGGCGGATACGACTGGCAGGGGGGCGAGCGCGGGGACGACGCCGTGCTCGGGGTGGGCTGGGTGATGCTGATGGCCGAGCGCAAGGCGAACCAGGCCCACGTTGGAGTCCGGGTGATGCTCAGCCCCGAGCCCTTCACCGCCCAGCGCCATGGCGGCTATCCGCTGCTCCTCCAGACGGGAGAGACGTACCGCGGCGAGCCGCTGCGCGATCGGCAGCACCCGCATGACCTCTTCATGGAGCTGGCCACCACCTATACCCAGGCACTGTCGAAGGACTGGGGCTTCCAGCTCTACGTCGCGCCCGTGGGCGAGCCCGCGCTTGGCCCGGCAGCCTTCCCGCACCGGCTGTCCGCGTCATCGGATCCACTGGCAGTGCTCGGCCACCACTGGGAGGACTCCACGCATATCTCCTTCGGTGTCCTCACCGCGGGAGTCGTCACGCCCACCGCGAAGCTGGAGGCATCCTGGTTCAATGGCCGGGAGCCCGACGAGAACCGCAAGGACTTCGATTTCCGGAAGCTCGATTCCTATTCAGTGCGGTTGAGTGCCAACCCCACGCGAGAAGTCAGCATGCAGGTGTCCTACGGATTCATCCCGAGCCATGACGAACTCCACCCGGACGAACCGCTGCACCGCCTTACCGCGTCCGTGATGGTGCACCGGCCGCTGGGCTCCGGCGGACACTGGGCGACCTCGGCCGTCTTCGGCCGCAACGTGGAGGGCGAGCACGGAGCGTCCAATGCGTACCTGTTGGAGTCGAACCTCGACCTGGACGGCCTCAACGTCTTCTTCGGGCGCATCGAGTACGTCCAGAAGACAGGCCATGAGCTGGTGCTACCCGAGCCTCTGGAGGAAGAGACCTTCGGCGTGGCCAGCCTGGCCCTGGGCTATCTGAGGAACTTCGGGCCTCTGGGGCCGATGCTGCCCGGAGTGGGCGTGCGTGCCGCGGTGAACCCCATCCCCGAGGATCTCGAGTCCACCTACGGGAGCCGCATACCGGTGGGCGGGATGATCTACCTGCGTTTGAGCTCCGCTCCCATGCGCCACGAGGGGCACGCGGGACATGGGGACTCGCACCCTTGAGTGGTGCTATAGCGGAGGCGGCGTGAGCACGGGGGGCCGGGCCGAAATCCTCACGCTTGGAGACCGCCATGCACAGTGGCAGGAGCCCATCCCTCTTCCGGAACCGCCGTCTTCGCAGGACCATCGCCCGTCTGTTGCTCACTGTCCCGTCGCTATCGCTCGCGGGGTGCTCGGATGGTGACGACTACGGGGGCTGCATCCCGTATGACCCCACTCCCGCCGTCTCAGATGGCTACGAGTACCTCTCGGATGGAGGGGTGCCGACCAACGAGACCTGCATGGAGGTGTGCCAGAAGAGGAGCCTGCCGGAACTCTCGAACTGCAGCGTCACCCTGGGCCCGGTGACTTACGTGGATGGTGGGACTGGGACGAGGCCGTCCACCAGGTGCCACTACATCAAGCCCGGAGGCTGCTACAGCGATGGACGCCAGCCCGAGGGGCTCCAGGCGAGCCGGGTGGCGGCACGCTGCTCCCTGGGAGCCCTCTTCGCCGAGATGGCCTGGCTGGAATCCGCCTCCGTGCCCGCCTTCCTCCGGCTCGCGGACGAGCTGAAGGCACACGGAGCCCCGGAGGCGCTGATTCGCGCGGCCCGGCGCTCCGCCGGAGACGAGGTCCGTCACACGCGCGCCATGGAGGCGCTGGCCCACAGGCACGGATCGCCCATGCCCACGGTGGAGATCGCCCCATTCTCCGCGCGCTCGCTGGAGGCCATGGCGCTGGAGAACGCGCGGGAGGGGTGTGTCCGGGAGATGTACGGCGCGGTCGTCGTGGCGTGGCAGGCGCGCACGGCGCAGGACCCCCAGGTGCGAGAGGAGCTCGCCCTCATCGCCGAGGACGAGCTGCGTCACGCCGAGCTGGCCTGGGCCGTGGATGCCTGGGTGGCGGAGCGGCTCGCTCCCGAGGAGCGTCAGCGCGTGCGCGAGGCTCGCCTGGAGGCCTTCCACGAGCTGGAGCGCCGGGTGGCCCAGGAGGAGCCCGACGCCGTGCTCATCCAGCAGGCAGGGCTGCCCTCGCGGGAGGCAGCGCTCCAACTGCTCCGGGGGCTCCAGGTCCTCATCGCATAGCCGGGCGGTCGGGCGGGCACCGGGGATGTTCGGGAAGCGTGCACCCGGCGAGCGGCTCGCTAGACTGTGAAGCATGAGTCCTCGCGATGAGGCGCGAACGCCGGGTGCCCCCGCCGGCAACATTTCGGTAGTCCACCTGCCGAACTCCTGGTTCATCCTCTGTGCGTCGCGCGAGCTGGGCCGCAAGCCGCTCGCGCGCACGCTGCAGGGCACCCCCCTCGTGCTCTTCCGAGGCGAGGGAGGCAAGCCCGCGGCGCTCTTGGACCGCTGTCCGCACCGCAACGTGCCGCTGTCCCTGGGCAAGGTGGTGAGCGGCCAGCTCCAGTGCGGCTACCACGGGTGGACTTTCGACGCGGCGGGCGAGTGCCGCGCCATCCCCGGCCTCTTCGGAGACACCCGGGCCAAGGCCCGCTGCGCCGCCTCGTACGCGGTGCGGGAGCAGGATGGCTTCGTGTGGGTGTACTCGACGCCCGGCGTGGAGCCGACGACGGAGCCCTATCGCTTCCCGCTGCTGGATGCTCAGGGCTACAGCACGGTGCGCCGCATCCTGAAGGCTCCCGGCTCGCTGCACTCCACGCTGGAGAACACGCTGGACGTGCCGCACACCGCCTTCCTCCACGGAGGCCTGTTCCGCACGGCGGAGAAGACCAACGAGATCGAAGTCGTGGTGCGGCGAAGCTCTACCCAGGTGGAGGCCGAGTACATCGGCGAGTCTCAGCCCAAGGGGCTCGTGGGCCGGGTGCTGGCGCCGAGTGGAGCGGTGCTGCAGCACTTCGATCGCTTCTTGCTGCCATCCATCGCGCAGGTGGAGTACCGCATCGGGGATGACAGTCATTTGATGGTGACGTCCGCGATGACGCCCGTGTCGGATTGGGAGACGCTCGTCTACGCGGTGGTGACGTTCCGTCTGCCCATCCCCCACTGGTTGGTGAAGCCTTTCCTCACGCCCGTGGCGCTGCACATCTTCTCGCAGGATGCGCGCATCCTGAAACGCCAGACGGACACCATCCATCGCTTCGGCACGGAGATGTATGTGTCCACCGAGCTGGATGTGCTGGGCCCGGCCATCCTCCGCCTGCTGCGCTCCGTCGAGCGCGAGAAGGTCAAGCCCGCGGACGAGCCGGTGCAGGAGACGCGGTTGAAGATGCTCGTGTGAGGTGGGCGGATGTCACGCCGCTCCTCCCTGTGTCAGGCAATGGCCGTCCTGTCGCCGCTGTGAGTGGATTGACGCGTTCGCAGCGGAATCCCTCGCGAGGGTGACAGGAGTCGCTTGTACTCACATTGCCCATCCAGTCGGGGGTCTGTGATTCTCTGGCGACCGTCGCTCAGCAGCAGCCAAGACACCCACCATGAGGAGACGCATCATGACTAGGTCAGGGCTCGTGTTGATGTTGGCATTCATTGCAGGTTGTACGGCCGACAAGGAGGACTCACCCGGGCCGGGGCAGTCAGCGTCCCAGAGCTTGAGCACCACGGGAACGATGCTCAACGCGCGCAGCTCTCACGCGGCGGTGCTGCTGGCCTCCGGAAAGGTGCTCGTCACGGGCGGAACGGGCGCCACCGACGACATCCATGGCGCACGGAAGGACGCGGAACTCTATGACCCGGCCACCGGGCTCTGGACTCCGGCCGGTACCATGAACGAGGCGCGCATCACCCAGAGCGCGGTGCTTCTCCCCTCGGGCAAGGCCATGGTCTTGGGGCATGCGGGCTTCTCCAGCACCGCCGAGCTGTATGACCCGGCCAGCGGCACCTGGGCCCTCACGGGACCCATGCGCCCCTCTCGGCAGTTTCCTGGGGCTGTCGTGCTCCCCTCGGGGAAGGTGCTTGTGGCCGGAGGTGACATCGGCGACCCGAAGTTGCCTGGAATCATCGAGCTGTACGACGAGACCACGGGGGCGTGGTCCGAGGCTCCCCCCGCTCCCATGCGCAGGAACTCGCCCGCGGTGGCCTTGCTCCCCACGGGAAAGGTGCTCGTCTCGGAATGGTATTATTCTGAAGGAGCTCCGGTCCCCTCGGCGCTGTACGACCCGGCCACCAGCACCTGGAGCAGCGCGGGCTCCGTGATGCCTCGTCCCACGGACTACACGGCCACGGTGCTGCCCTCGGGCCAGGTGCTGTTCCTGGGAGGGACGATGGCGCAGCTCTATGAGCCGGCCACCGGCACCTGGAGGACCACCCAGCCCATGGCGGAGGCGCGCATGGGCCACACGGCGACGCTGCTGCCCTCGGGCGAGGTGCTCGTCGTGGGAGGCTACGGCGAGGCAGGGAGGAAGCTGGCAACGGTCGAGCTGTACGATCCCACCCCGGGCACGAACCACTGGCGCCTCGGGCCCTCGCTGCCCGAGCCCCGGGCCAGTCACTCCGCGACGGTGCTGCCCTCGGGCCAGGTGCTCATCGCGGGAGGCTCCGGCACCGCGGGCAATCTCGCCTCGGCCTTGCTCTATACGCCCTGAGGCGCGCGGCACGCGCCCGGCTCAGGCCACCAGCGGGAACTCCACCCAGAAGGTGGCGCCCTGGCCGGGACGGGACTGGACGCCCACCCGGCCATGATGCGCCTCCGCGATGCGCTTGACGGTGGCCAGCCCCAGGCCGATGCCCGGCTGCTTCGTCCCGGCCGCGCGGACGTAGGGCTCGAACACGGTTCGCTCCAGGCCGTCGGGGAGCCCGGGGCCGGAGTCCTGCACCAGCAGCCTCACCGTGCCCGAGTCGATGGCCGCGCGGGTGATGATCTCCTTGCGCGGTCCATCGCCGATGTACTTGATGGCGTTGCGGATGAGGTTCTGGAGCACGACCATGAGGGCGGCCTCGGCGCAGGCCACGCGCGTGTCTGGCACGGACTCGAGCTTGAGGCTCACCCCGGCGTCCTCCGCCACGGGCAGCAAGTCCTCCCGCAGCCCCTCGAAGACGTGCGAGAGGCTGACCTGCTCTCCCGGCTCGGGACGCGCCCCGGCGCGGGCGAACCGCAAGAGCCCCTCCACGATGAGCTGGGCTCGGCCCAGGCTGCGCTGCATCCGCGCGAGCACCTCCTGCGTCTTCGGATCCGAGGGCAGCTTGGGCTCGAGCAGGTTCAGCCCCAGGGAGACGGGCTGCAGCGGGCCGAGGATGTCGTGGGCGACGCGGGCCGAGAACTGCTCCAGCTCCAAGGCGCGAGAGGCTTGGAGCTCGGCGTACTTCGTGGACAGGAGCATGTACCGGCGCACGGCCTGCGCGGCGAGCAGCGAGCCCACGATGGCCACGAGTGCGCACAGCCCATAGAGGAGCTGGGAGAGTCGTTCCGAGCGGGCGCGCGCCGCCTCCAGCGTCTTCTGGGCTTCATCGGAGTTGCGCGCGCTGAGACTCATTTCCTGCATCAGCAGGCCCGTCATGGTCTCGGCCGCGTCTCGCAGGGGTTCCAGGGCCTCCTCACTGAGCGGCTCCTGGAGGTCGGTCTGGGTCTTGGCGAGCAGGGTGTCCACCTGCCGGTTGAGCTGGTCCACCGCGGGAGCCATCGCCGCGCTGATTTCTCCATCTCCCGGTTGGCGTGGCAGCTCGGAATACTTCCGGAAGGCCTCATTGAACCGGCGCTGGGCATTCCGGACGATGGACAGCCGGGCATCGTGGGAGATGCCTGGTCCCTCGCTCTGGCCCATGGTGACGATGCGGTGGATCTCCAGCCTCATCTCCGTGAGGGGCTGGAGCGTGGGGATGGTGGTGCGGACGATGGTGAGGGCTGTTGCGCCAAGCTTGTGGGAGTAATGCCCCAGGTAGGCGGTCGAGGTCACGAAGCTGCCAATGACCAGGGCCAGAACGATGAACGGAGTGGAGATCAGCCAGCGTTTCTGTTCCATCAGAACCCATCCATGGGGAGCAACACCGCTCACAGGGGCCTGTCTCCCGTGGACGTGCCTGGGCGGAGCGCCCTTGCCCATGAGCATGCCCGGCGAGCGGACTTCAGCCCCTCACCCACGGTAGCGACACTGTGTTACGGAAGTTTTACGGCGCTCAGCCCTTGGGCTGGATGAGCTCGGTGGAGAAGTAGCGCTCCATGCGGTCGGGGAACACGGTGACCACCTGGGCATGGGGCCCCAGGCGCCTGGCAGCCTCCACGGCCGCCGCGTAGTTGAGGCCCGAGGAGGGCCCCACGGGGAAGCCTCGCTTGATGAGCGCCCGGGCGGTGCGCATGGCCACCTCGTCCGAGACGTTCAGCTCCACCAGGCCCGGGAGATCCGCCTGCCGGTAGAGTGAGGACAGCCCGTCCACGACGCCGGGCACGCGGGAGCTGAAGCTGCAGCACTCCATGTCGCTGCCCATGCCGGAGATGGGCTTGGCCACGAAGGGAGCCACCGGGCAGCCGGCCTCGGCGAAGGCCTGGTACAGGCCCACCACCGTGCCGCCAGTGCCCACACCGCTCACCACGCCGTGCACCAGCCCGCCTGGCACCTGGGAGAGGATCTCCTGCCCTGTCCACACGCGGTGGGCCTCGGCGTTGTCCGGATTCTCGAACTGGCGGGGAGCGAAGGCCCCGCGCTCCTTGGCCAGCTCGGCGGCCTTGGCGATGGCGCTGCGGATGCCCTCGCCCCGAGGGACCAGCACCACGTCTCCGCCATAGGCGCGGATGGTGAGCACGCGCTCGTCGGTGACGCCCTCGGGCATGACGGCGGTGAACTTCAGCCCCATCTGCGCCGAGGCCAGTGCCAGGGCAATGCTCGTCGAGCCGCTGGAGGCCTCCACCACCTCGCCGCCGGGACACAGCTCGCCCAGCCGCCAGGCCTTCTCCAGCATGTAGCGGGCGATGCGGTCCTTCGTCGAGCCGCTGGGGTTGAGGAACTCCAGCTTGCACCAGATGGTGGGTGCCTCCTCCTGCAGGCGCACGGGCACCAGGGGTGTGGGGCCGATGGCCTGGATGAAGCGTCCATCCGCGGGCAGGGGACGACAGGGAGGGCGAGGGGACATGGTGAAGGCAAGGATACTTCGGTGCTCGCGAGATGATCGACAGCGAACAGATGGGCTGCCCGGGACATCCACCATCCAACCAATAGGGCGAGTCCCCAATCGCCACGGGGCGAACAGTGCTGTCAGTCTGCAGGGCATGCCGACCGAGAAGCTCGTCTTCGCCCAATCCGTGGAGGCCCTCTTCGTCCGGTCACTCGGACCACACTTGACGTCCGAGGGACGGCGCAGCCTGAAGGAAGTGGGATTGGACCTGGCCGAGCCGCTACGGCCTTCGTATCCGCTGGAGCAATGGCGGACCTTTCTGCGAGTGGCCGCGTTGGATGTCTTCCCCAAGGCCTCTCCCGAGGCAGCCTACTTCGGGCTGGGAGAGCGCTACGTGCAGGGCTACCGGCAGACGGCGGTGGGCCGCGCGAGCATGGCGCTGGTGGCGCACCTGGGGCCTCGCGGCACGGTGGAGCGCGTCTCCCACGGAGCTCGAGCCGGCAACAACTTCAATGAAGTGCGGGTCAAGGAGCTCGGCCACCGCGAGGCCACGTTGTGGATGAAGAACGTGAACGCGGACAACCCGTTCTTCGCTTGTGGCTTCATCGCGGAGACGCTGCGGGGCTCGGGAGCCGCGGACATCCACGTGGAGCCCGTGGCCTTCGATGGCACCGCGGCCACGTTCCGGGTTCGCTGGGAGATCGCTGCCCGGCGTCCCATCGTGGAGGCCGCCGCAGCGGGGTGAACGGCGCCGCCGCAAGGAGCCCCTCCCGGCCGAGTGGTTTGCGGACTGGTATGACAGGTGGACCCGTTGGGCCAGACTGCGCCCGACAGGCCTGTGTCGCGGGGGGCCGTTCGGGGCGCGCCAGTTCCGAACCTGTCTGCCAGGTGGACAGGTTCGTCCAGCTCGCTCCCGACGGGCCTGTGTCCCTGGCGGGTGTGAGGGTTCTGGCGCAGGTGAAGGCACGGGTGAGGCGGGCACGCTCATGCATGGGCCTGGCAGCCGGGGTGGCGGGGATTGACGCCGTCCTGCACCTGTGTTCAGTCTGAGGGTGCGCCATGGCCCCGCAGATCTCGCTCGATTTCCACGCCGCCCAGGCGGCGCATCCATCCCTCATGCCGTTCCATCCGGTGGTGCGGCGGTGGTTCGCGGAGCGGCTGGGCGAGCCCTCGCGTCCCCAGGTGGAGGGCTGGCCGCTGATCCAGGCCGGGCATGACGTGCTCATCGCCGCGCCCACCGGCAGCGGCAAGACGCTCACGGCCTTCCTCGCGGCGCTGGATGGGCTCTTCCGCCAGGCGCTGGAGGGCACGCTGCCGGACCGCACGCAGGTGCTGTACGTGTCGCCGCTCAAGGCGCTGGGCAACGACGTGCAGAAGAACCTGCTGCAGCCGTTGGAGGAGCTGCTGACCCGCGCCCGAGCTGAGGGTTACACGCCGCAGGACCTGAGGGTGCAGGTGCGCACCGGGGACACGCCGGCCTCCGAGCGCGCGCAGATGATCAAGCGGCCGCCGCACATCCTCATCACCACGCCAGAGTCGCTCTACCTCTACCTCACGGCGGACCGGGCCCGGGCCACGCTGCGCTCGGTGCACACCGTTATCGTGGACGAGATCCACGCGCTGGCGCGGGACAAGCGGGGCAGCCACTTCACGCTCTCGATGGAGCGGCTGAAGGTGCTGACGGAGGTGCGTCCACAGCTGATCGGCCTGTCGGCGACGCAGAAGCCGCTGGACCGGATCGCCGGCTTCCTCACCGGAGCGACGCACCAGGAGTGCAGGCGGGTGGAGGTGGGGCACCTGCGGCCGTGGGATCTGACGGTGGAGATCCCCGACGCGGAGCTGAGCTCCATCGCCTCGCACGAGATGTGGGGTCAGGTCTACGACAGGCTGGTGCATCTGACGTCCTCGCACCGCACGACGCTGATCTTCGTGAACACGCGGAAGATGGCCGAGCGCGTGGCGCATGACCTGGGCGAGCGGCTGGGCAAGGACAAGGTCGCGGCGCACCACGGCAGCATGTCGCGGGAGATCCGCCTGTCCGCGGAGGAGCGGCTGAAGAGCGGGCAGCTCGTGGCGATGGTGGCCACCGCCTCGCTGGAGCTGGGCATCGACGTGGGCAACGTGGACCTGGTGGTCCAGCTGGGCACGACGAAGGCCATCTCCGTGCTACTGCAGCGGGTGGGCCGCGCTGGCCACTATAAAGGAGGCATCTCCAAGGGCCTGCTCTTCGCGATGACGCGCGACGAGCTGGTGGAGTGCGTGGCGCTGCTCAACGCCGTGCGCGAGGGCGACCTGGACGCGGTGCGCATTCCAGAGAAGCCGCTGGACGTGCTGGCGCAGCAGGTCGTCGCCGCCTGCGCGTGCGAGGAGTGGGACGAGCGGGCGCTGTTCGCCACCTTCCAGCGCGCGTACCCGTACCGTGAGCTGACCTGGGAGGAGTACCAGCAGGTGCTGGAGACGCTCTCGGAGGGCGTCTCCCTGCGCCGGGGTCGCAGCGGTGTGCACCTGCACCGCGACCGGGTGAATCACAAGTTGAAGGGGCGGCGCGGGGTGCGCATCACCGCGTTGACCAATGGGGGAGCCATCCCGGACACCTTCAACTTCGCGGTGACGGCCGAGCCCGAGGGCAAGGTGGTGGGGCAGCTGGACGAGGACTTCGCGGTGGAATCCTCACCGGGAGACATCTTCCTGCTGGGCTCGACGGCGTGGCGCATCCAGCGGGTGACGGGCAGCACGGTGCAGGTGGAGGATGCGAAGGGAGCGCCGCCCACGGTGCCCTTCTGGCGCGGCGAGGCGCCGGGGCGCACGGACGAGCTGTCCCTGCAGGTGGGCCGGCTGCGAGACGAGTTGCTGCGCCACGATGATCCCGCGGCCTTCCTGGAGAAGCAGCTCCGGGTGCCCGCGCCCGCGGTGGATGCACTGCTGGGCTACCTGCGGCTGGGGCAGAAGATGCTGGGCGTGGTGCCGTGCCACAACATGGTGGTGGCCGAGCGCTTCTTCGACGAGGCGGGCGGCATGCAGCTCGTCATCCACGCGCCCTTTGGCAGCCGCATCAACCGTGCCTGGGGCCTGGCGCTGCGCAAGCGCTTCTGCCGCTCGTTCGACTTCGAGCTGCAGGCGGCGGCCACCGAGGACGGCATCCTCCTGTCCTTGGGCGAGCAGCACTCGTTCCCGCTGGCGGACATCTTCGAGTTCCTCCACCCGGACAACGTGGAGGAGGTGCTGGTGCAGGCGGTGCTCCAGGCGCCGCTGTTCGGCACGCGCTTCCGGTGGAACGCGACGCGCTCGCTGGCGCTCAACCGGTTTTCCGGAGGCAAGCGCGTGGCGCCCATCCTCCAGCGCGCCCGGAGTGAGGACCTGCTGTCCGCCGTCTTCCCCGCGCAGGTGGGCTGCCAGGACAACCACGGCGGTGGAGACATCGAGCTGCCGGACCATCCGCTGGTGAAGCAGACGATGGACGATTGCCTGCGCGAGGCCATGGACATCGATGGCCTGCGCGAGGTGCTGCGCCGCATCAAGGACGGGCGCGTCCGCCTGGAGGCTCGGGATGTGCCGGAGCCCAGCGTCTTCGCGCACCAGATGATCCACAGCATGCCGTACACCTTCCTGGACGACGCGCCAGCGGAGGAGCGGCGGGTGCGCAACGTGGCGCTGCGGCGGGCGATGCCGGCCGAGGACGCGGCGGCCTTCGGTTCGCTGGACGGCGCGGCCATCGCCCAGGTGGTGGAGGACGCCGCGCCGCCGATGCGGGACTCGGACGAGCTGCATGACGCGCTGTTGCAGTTGGTGCTGCTGCGCGCCTCGGAGGTGCCGCGAGGGTTGGAGGTGTCGCTCTTCCAGCAGGGGAGGGTGGCGTGGCTGGAGCTGCCGGGTGGGCGCTTCCTGGTGCCGGCCGAGCGGGGCAGCGCGGTGCGAGTCCTCTTCCCGGATGTGGTGCCGCAGCCGCCGCTGCCGGTGCTGGAGGGAGACCGGCCCGTGGAGCGGGACGCGGCGGTGCTCCAGGTGGTGCGCGGGTACATGGAGATGCTGGGGCCCACCACCGCCGGCGAGCTGGCGCAGCTGACGCTGCTGGACGAATCCGAGGTGAACATCGCCCTCCACACCCTGGAGAGCACCGGCGGCATCCTCCGAGGCCAGTACCGCCCGCCGTCGGAGCTTCGCTCGCCGGATGCGCCCGTGTCGCTCGAGTGGTGCGACCGGCGCTTGCTCCAGCGCATCCATCGGCTCACGGTGGGCCGGCTGCGCAAGGAGATCGAACCCCTCAGCGCGCAGGACTTCATGCGCTTCCTCTTCCGGTGGCACCACCTGGAGGAGGTGGATGCACTGCGCGGCTCCACGGGAATGCTCAAGGCGGTGTCGCTGCTGCAGGGCTACGAGGCGCCGGCCTCCGCGTGGGAGCGCTTCCTGCTGCCCTCGCGCATGAAGGGCTACAACGGCGAGCTGCTGGAGCGGGCCTGCTACGGAGGCGAGGTGGCCTGGGGCCGGCTGACGGTGAAGGACGCCCGGCCGCCACCGGGGCCTCGGAGGGGCGCGCCGGTGACTCCCCCGGAGCCGGAGCCTCCCCGAGCCCGTGCGCCGCAGCCCACGCGCAACGCCAGCCTGACGTTCACGCGCCGCGAGAACCTGGACTGGATGCTGGCCGCCGCGCGCCCGAACGCCGTGTTCTCGGACGGTGGCGTGTGGCTGCCGCCGGATCTGTCCGCCGCCGCTCGGGACGTGGTGGCGGTGCTGGAGCAGCGCGGCGCGTGCTTCTTCAATGATCTGGTGTCTCGCGCGCGCCGGCTGCCGGCCGAGGTGGAGGACGCGCTGTGGGAGCTGGTGGCGCGGGGGCTCGTGACGGCGGATGCGGTGCAGAACCTGCGCGTGCTGCAGAGCCCGGCGCAGCGCCGCCGCCAGAAGCTGCTGCAGCGGGGAGGCCCGGGGCGCTGGAGCCTGCTGGTTCCCTCCGAGCCGAAGCAGAGCGACGAGGTGCTGGACCAGCTGGCCCGGCTGTTCCTCCAGCGCTACGGCATCGTCTGGAGGGACCTGGTGATGCGCGAGGCGCTGGCGCCCACCTGGCGCGAGCTGCTCTTCATATACCGGCGCATGGAGGCGCGCGGCGAAGTGCGAGGTGGCCGCTTCGTGTCCGGCTTCGTGGGCGAGCAGTTCGCGCTCCCCGAGGCGGTGGACATGGCGCGAGCGGTGCGTCGCCAGGCGCCCTCGGGCTTGAGGGTGCAGTTGTCCGCGGTGGACCCGCTCAACCTCACGGGGGTGGTGACGCCGGGGCCGCGCGTGCCCGCCACGGTGGGCAACGTCGTCACCTGGGTGGACGGGATTCCACAGGGCGTGGATGCGCTCGCGGAGGACGAGGACGGCGGGCCGGAGGCTCCCGAGGGCGAGGCGGCAGCAAGCTGACAGAAGGTTTCGAGTCCCGCGCGGAGCGGCTCCAGTGCTGCTAGGGTTCCCCCGTCACAACGAGGGGAACCGCCGATGCGCCGTTTGCTCATCCTGGGGTTGTTGCTGCTCACTGCATGCCCGGACGAGGGAACCGATCCGGACAATCCGGACGATCTCCCGCCCGCCAACACCGGGCGCATCCAAGGCAAACTGAACCCATTCCAGGGCTCGAGCCAGTCCGCGGGGGCTCCGGCGAGGCGTCCCTCGCTGCTCCAGGGGCAGGGAGCGGAGGTGCTCTCCCGAGCGCTGAAGGACGCGCTCACGCAGCAGCGGTTGCAGACGCGCCAGTCCGGGCTGGAGGTGTCGCTCCCGGAGCTGCCCATCATCCCGCCTCCCGCCGGGCCACCTCCACTCCATCGGATCCCCAACACGGATCCGACCATCGTCGGTGACGTCATCGTCCGCTTCGAGCAGGCGGGGATGAACGCGCAGCAGGCACTGCAGCAGGTGCAGGTGCCTGGCTACCGCGTGGTGCACAAGGGCTTCGCCAGTGAGTACCTGCACCTGGTGGGCTTCGAGGCGCTCGACGGCCACACGCTGACGGCGGCGGAGACGGGCCAGCTGGTGGCGCAGCTGGCCGAGGTGCCCGGCGTGCGCTTCACGGAGAAGAACCTCCGCATGTACCCGCTCAAGACGCCGAATGACTCGGCCTACACCGTGCAGTGGCACTACCCGGCGCTGAACCTGCCGGCCGCCTGGGATGTGAGCACGGGCGTCGGCACCGTGACGGTGGCCGTGCTCGACACGGGCATCAAGTCTCACCCGGACCTCAACTCCCGCATCGTTGCGGGTTACGACATGATCTCGGACGTGGCCAACGCGGGGGACGGGAATGGACGGGACAGCGACCCCACCGACCTGGGTGGGGACGAGCCAGGCGGCGGCTCCTCGTGGCACGGCACGCATGTGGCGGGCACCATCGGCGCGGCGACGAACAACGGCAGCGGTGTGGCTGGCGTGACGTGGGCCGCGCGCATCATGCCGGTTCGCGTGCTCGGCAAGCAGGGCGGTACCAGCTTCGACATCGCCACGGCGATGAACTGGGCGGCCGGAGGCACCGTGACGGGCATGCCCACCCTCCCCGCATCCGAAGCGGCCAAGGTCATCAACATGAGCCTGGGAGGACCGGCCCCGGCGTCGAGGACGTACCAGGACGTCATCGACCCGCGAGTGGCGGCGGGAGCCATCTACGTCATCGCCGCGGGCAACGAGAACACGGACGCCACCAACAGCACGCCGTGCAACCAGCAGAACGTCATCTGCGTGGGCTCGACGAACTTCGCCGGCAAGCGCAGCAGCTTCTCCAACTACGGCGCCCCGGTGGACGTGATGGCAGCAGGCGGAGAGATGGTCGAGGACCTCAACGGAGACGGATACGCGGACGGCGTGCTCTCCACGGGGTTCGATGACAAGGGCCAGCCAGCCTACATCTTCAACCAGGGCACGAGCATGGCCACCCCCCATGTGACGGGCGTGGTGGCGCTGATGGCCTCGGTGAGCTCGGGGCTGAGCCTGGCGCAGGCGGAGAGCATCCTGAAGTCAACCGCGAGCGCGAGCAGCCAGTGCACGGAGGGCTGCGGGGCGGGCCTGGTGAATGCCCAGGCGGCGCTCAAGAAGCTCACGGGGGCCACGAACGATCCGCCGCAGTTGGGTGTCTCCACCACGCTGCTGTCCTTCCGCGGCAGCAGCTCGCAGAAGGTGCTCGTCTCCAACCTGGGCGCGGGCACGCTCCAGGTGACGGCGGCGAAGTCCGGGCCGCAGGGCTCAGCGGTGTCTCTGCCGAGCCCCACCCTGACGGTGCCGGCCTTTGGTACCCAGGTGCTGGATGTGGCCGTGAACACCGGAGGGCTGGCCAACGGGGACTATGCGGCCGTCGTCACCCTCAAGGGAACGAATGCGGCCAACGGGACATCGGCGGGCGAAGCCACGGTGTCGGTGAAGATCCGCGTGGGCTCGTCCGAGGCCCTGGATGCATTCATCGCGTTCGCGTACCAGGACAGCCAGGGCAACTGGCAGATCGACAAGGGTGCCGCCGGGTTCGTGAATGCCTCGGCGAACTACCAGTACTCCGCCGACCTGGTGCCGCACACGTATTACACGCTCGCCGCCATCGACGACGACCAGGACGGCGAGTTCTTCGAGGACGGCGAGCGCACGGGCTTCTGGCGGAACGTGGACGACTTCGAGCCCATCCCGCTGGCGCTGAAGCAGGTGGTGACGGGCATCAGCTACGACCTGGTGCCGCTGGCGCCCATCGACGACACGCCGGAGCTGGTGGTGGGCAGCTCGTGCACCAGCGACTCGGACTGCCCGGATGACGGCTTCTGCGTGACGGCGTACCCGGGAGGCTATTGCAGCCGGGATTGCAGCTCCCAGGCGTGCCCCTCGGGTTCCAAGTGCTACATCGTGAACTCGGCGACGGGGGCGCGCTCCTGCATCGCGAGCTGCACGGGGCCGGACGCCGGACAGAGCACCTGCCGCACCAGCTACGTCTGCTACGACGACGGCGCGGGCAGTGGCGAGTGCTTGCCGGACTGCCGGGCCCAGAACATCTGCACCAGCGCGGGCCTCGCCTGCGACAGGCGAGGCTACTGCCAGTAGCGCGAGGCTCAGCTCACGTTCGGAGCCGCGGGCAGGCCCAGCCGGAAGGTGGTGCCCTGCCCCGGCTGGCTCTGCACGGTGATGGTGGCCCCCAGGGCGGTGAGGATGCTGTGCACCAGGGAGAGCCCCAGCCCGGTGCCCTCGCCCACGGGCTTGGTGGTGAAGAACGGATCGAAGATGCGGTCCAGGTTCTCCGGGGGGATGCCGCAGCCGGTGTCGCGGATCTCCACCACGACGAGCTGCGGATTCTCCTGGCGAGCCATCACGCGGATCTCGTTCTGCTCGGCATCTCCCTCGGGGATGGCCTGGGCCGCGTTGATGAGCAGGTTGAGGAACACCTGGCCCAGGCGTGAGGCGCTGCCGAGCACGGGAGGCACCTCGCCCAGTTCCTCCACGAGCCGCGCGCGGCGGCGAATCTCATGCGAGGCGATCTTCGCGGCGGCGCGCACCACTTCCTTCAGCTCGGCCCGTCCGCCGCTGACATCATCTGGACGCGACAGCGTCTTGAGATCCTGGACGATGATGCGCACGCGCTCGGCGCCGTCCTTGGCCTCCTTCACGGCGGTGAGCAGCTCCTCGCGATCCTCATCGGAGGGGGGAGTGCCCTGGGTGCGGTGGAGTTCCTTGTAGACGTAGGAGAGGTTGCTGAGCACGTAGGCCAGGGGGTTGTTGATCTCATGGCCCACGCCGGCGGCGAGCCGGCCCATGGAGGCGAGCCGGTCGGTGAAGATGAGCTGGGCCTGCATGGTCTGTAGCTGGCGCAGGCTGGCGGCGAGCTGGGTGTTGGCGCTCTCGAGCTCTCCGGTGCGCGAGCGGACCATCTGCTCCAGGGCGGAGTTGTAGCGGTGGAGATCCCTCGAGGCGATCTCCGCCTCACGGCGGCGTTCCAACTCGGCGGCCTCGGCCTGGGTCTGGAGCATCTTCTCCTTCTCACGGAGGCTGGTGCGGAGCTCCTCGGCCATGCGGTTGACGGCCTGGGCGAGCGCACCCAGCTCATTGTCACGGTGTGCGGAGAGCTCAGCCGAGAAGTCGCCGCCGTCGAGGCGCTCGGCGCTGGCGCGGAGTTCTCGGAGCTGGCGGAGCAGGGGAATGAGGAGCGTGGCGGACAGCAGTCCCAGCAGCGCGGTGGCCGCGATGGGGACGAGGCGTCCAACCCACCGGGTGCGCTGGAGGGTCTGCTCCAATCGGAGATCGAGCTGCCGTCGCTTCTCGCGCAGGGAGGAGATGCGCTGATCGACCAGGGGGGTGACCTGATGCTCGTAGGAGGTGAACAGCTCGGCCCAGTCATCGGAACCGGGGGGCTCTCCACGCTCGGTGGGACGGAGGACGACCTCGACGCCCACGCCCCAGAGCCGCTGTGCCTCGATGATGGACTCGAGCATGAGCTGGGAGGCGGGGTCCGGAGGGAAGTCGGCCCACTGCTTCTCGGCGTCCAGGTGTTCCTGCAACTGGGAGAGATCCTCGTGGAGGATCTGTTCATACTCGCGGAGCAGGCCCCGGGTGTCCGTCTTGAGGCGGCTGGCCTGGAAGAGCTGCCGGAGGTAGTCCCACGCCTGGTGGTGCAACTCGGAGTAGAGGTCCAGCTGCTGCTCCAGGGTCGTGACGCGGGAGCGCAGCTCCGTGGCCTGCGCGGCGCTCTGGGAGAGCACGACACCCAGAGCGGTGACGAGCCCGAGCGCCACTCCCGCGAGGAGCAAGACCTGGGTACGGATCGACATGGCGGAAAGGAATTCAGACGAGAGGAGGAGGCGTGGGCACAAGCCCACGTCTGCAAGGACGGCCACTATACGCGAGCACTCCGCATCCACAGTGGCGGTAGGTGGTGGACACTTCGCCCGGCAGCGGGTTCCATCCTCTCCGCCGCCGGCCCATCCTTCCAGGTGCCTTGGCTCCCACACCAACTACGACCCTGCTCCAGCGACTGAAGGCCGAGACTCGCCCCCACCACGAGCGCGCCGAGCGCACCGTGCGTCTCATGGACCCGGGCCTTACCCTCGAGCACTATCGTCATCACCTGGAGGCTCTCTACGGCTTCTATGCCCCACTCGAGGCCCTGCTCGCCTCGAGACTGGGGGGCCTCCTCCCCGAACTGCGCGCCGAGGAGCGCTGGAAGTTGCCCCTGCTCCTCAAGGATCTGCGCGACCTGGGCCATGACTCCGCCTCCCTGGCGTGCCTGTCGCGCAACACGGCGCTGCCTCCCATTTCGGGACTCCCCGAGGCGCTCGGCTGCTTCTACGTGCTGGAGGGCGCCACACTCGGAGGCCAGCTCATCCTCCGCCACCTCCAGCGCCACTTCACCGGCATCCCTGCGGGCGACTTCGTCTTCTTCCGGGCCTATGGAGAGGAAGTAGGCCCTATGTGGCGCGCGTTCGGCGAGGCTCTCACCCGCACCTCCGCCGAAGAGGCCTCCGAACTCTTCGACGCCCGAACCATCCAAGGCGCCAAGGACACCTTCGACGCCTTCGAGCACTGGCTCCGCCAGGAGGCCGAAGACTCCAGCGCCTACTCCTGATCCCGCATCACCGCTTCGTGATCAGGGCATCGCCGGCAGGCTGCCACGCAGCAGGAAGTACACGAGCACTCCCGTCACCGACACGTAGAGCCAGATCGGCGCCAGCCACCGCGTCACCTTCCGGTGCCGCCGGAAGTCCTTCTTCCACGAGAAGTAGAAGGCCACCAGCGCCATGGGCAGCACCGGCACCGACAGCAGCACGTGGCTGGCCAGCACCGTCAGATACACGGTGCGCATCAGCCCGTCGCCCGCGTACTTCGTGTCGCCGTGCACGAAGTGGTACGCCAGATACCCCACCAGGAACAGCGCCGACGCGCCGAACGCGGAGATCATCAGATACTGATGCACCCGCTGCGCCCGCCGTTTGATCGCCACCCACCCCGACAACAACAGGGTAGCGGCCAGCGCATTGAGGCTCGCGTTCACCGCCGGCATAAATCGCAGATCCACGCCCACCGCGCCGCCTCGCCGGATCAACAGCAGCCACGCCAGCAACGTCAGCGCGGCAACTGAGACAATACCGGTAAAGACGTAGAAGGTTCGGTCTGTAACGCGGGATGCAGGGACAGGGGCGGCGTTCGACATGTCCCCTTGAATGTCTGGAAACTCAGACACTTGCAACTACCCCCAGTGCTGTCAGCAGTGAGATCACCTACACAGTGTGTAAAGCTGGACTTGGATCAAAACGGAAATTCGGGCATAACGCGTGATTGAGTCTCCAAGTACCCCCCCGGAGGTCACAGTGCCTCACGTGCGTCGTTGTCTCACCGCCCTTCTGGGCGTCGCTCTTCTACTGGCCAATCGCGCCTCGGCTGAGGAAGCGGTCTGTGCGCCAGTCGCCAAGGTTCCCCTGGAGCGGCATTTGCGCCAGCTGTCGCTGGACCTTCTTGGCCGCCCTCCCACCATCGACGAGTACCGCGCCTACCAGGCCAAGGGCTCCATCTCCGAGGATGACATCAAGCAGATGATGAGCTCCGAGGAGTTCTATGCGCGCATGCGTGGCTACCACCACGCGCTGCTGCGCTCGAACATCTCGGCCAGCATCAGCAACCCGTCGGATACGCGCGTGAGCGGTACCGGCGTGCCGAAGGCGGTGAACACACCCTTCGGCTTCCGCAACAACACCAGCACGGGCCTGCGCGGCGTCAACGGCCAGGGTTGTGATCCCTTCATCCGGCAGGACATCTGCAACAAGAACCCGGATGGTACGGACCCGGCCGTGGTGGGCGAGAAGACGGGCGCGCGCCAGGATCCGCAGGCCGAGGGCCCGATCGCCCAGAAGAAGTGCTTCGACGAGCAGGGCGTGCCGCTGCCCGTGAGCTTCGACTACGACACCAACTTCTTCACCTGCACGCGGCTGGACTCGACGGATACCACGCTCGATAGCTGCGAGAAGGCCATCGCCGCCAAGTCCGGCGGTATCGCCGACAAGGACGCCTACTTCTGCGACATGCGGCTGCTGGGTGACAACAAGCTCCACCCGCACTGGTGCAAGCCAAACCCGGACAAGTACACCTCGGAAGAGGTCCTGGAGAGCAACAAGGTGGTGAAGTACACCATCAAGAACAACACCTCGCTGACCGTGTTGGATCGCTGCACGCTGGATCTCGACATGAAGAACGGCGTGAAGGGCACCTATGCGACCCGGCGCGGCTGCATCGCGCGTGAGGGCTATATGATGAAGCCCGCGCCCTTCTGGGCCGCGGACCCGAGCGCCCAGGTGGCCGTGTGCGCCATCGAGGCGCAGGAACGCGCCACCAACCCGTGGACGATGGAGTCCTGCGAGACGGCGCGCTTCCGGGGTGACCGCACCTGCGGCTGCGGCGCCGGCATGCGCCGCTGCGAGGTGGCTGCCGTGCACACCTCGCGCGTGGCGGCCATCAACGAGGAGCCGGACCTGATCACCGACTCGGTGGTGCGCAACGACGAGCCGTACTTCAACATCCTCACCACGCGCCGCTCCTTCGTGAACGGCCCGCTGTCCCAGTTCTACCGGCAGCAGCAGGGCGTGAATGTCTTCTCCATCACCTCGCCGGCCAACCCGGACACCATCCCCTCCGTGGGCTACGCGCAGGAGGACACGTGGCAGGAGTACACGCGGGACGCGCAGCACTCGGGCGTGCTCAGCACGCCTTCGTTCCTGTACCGCTTCCCCACGCAGCGCGCGCGTGTGAACCACTTCTACGAGGCCTTCCTCTGCAAGACGTTCGTGCCCTCGTCGGACCCGCTGCCGCCGCCGGAGGACAACTGCAACCGCGAGAACAACCTGGCCAAGCGCTGCGGCTGCAACTACTGCCACGCCACCATCGAGCCCACGGGCGCGCACTGGGGCCGCTACGACGAGCGCAATGCCCTCTTCCTCAACCCGGAGCGCTTCCCGCGCTACGATCCGAAGTGCCGCGACTGCGCCCTGGCGGGTGACACCAACTGCGGCGGCGAGTGCTCGCAGTACGTGATGCAGGCCTACGACGGCGACGGCGCCAACTCGCTGGGCATGCTGAAGACGTACCTGTACCGCACCTCGGACGAGGAGGCGAACATCCAGGGCGGCCCGCAGCTGCTGGTGGAGCGCATGCTGCAGACGGGTGACCTCGAGCGCTGCACCGTCAAGCGCATCTGGACCGAGTTCCTCGGCCGGCCGATGAGCACCGAGGAGCAGCAGATGTACCTGCAGGATCTCTCCGAGGACTTCTCTCACAGCAACTACAGCCTCAAGACGCTCATCCAGAAGATGCTGATGACCGACGCCTACCGGAGGATCGACTGATGCGACGCCTGATCGCCCTGGCGCTGCTCGCGCTCGCGCCTGCCTGCTCCAACAAGTCCGACGAGACGTCCCTGCCGCCTCCCACCGAGGGGCAGCTGGATCCCATCCCCAACCCGCACGAGGGCACCGTCACGCCGCTGCCGGACCCCGAGGCCCAGTCGGGTTCGGTGGGCCGCGCCCCGCGGCGCCTTACGGTGGACCAGCTGGACAAGTCCATCACCACCACGGTGGGCCGTCCCTGGACGGACCTGAACAAGTACGCCCCCTCACTGGGCCGCGCGGACTACGCGCTCGTCAACACGGAGAACACCGAGCCCAACCTCGTGTTCGCCAAGTTCCTCGAGGACGGGGCGCGCGTGGTGTGCCTGGCCCAGGCCACGGACGAGGTGAAGAAGTCCGCCACCACCCAGCACGTGCTCACCGCCACCTTCACCACGCCGACGGGGCCGGTGGGTGACCTGACCAAGCTCACCGACGCCCAGGTGACGGACGCAGTCGTCTACCTGTCCACGCGCTTCTGGGGCTCGCCGCTGCAGGGAGAGGAGCTTCCGAAGTGGAAGAACTTCTTCACGCAGGCGGCGACTCGCTCGAAGACGATCAACAAGCCGGAGCAGGCGCTTGCGGCCGTGTGCATCGCGCTGATGACGGACTCGCGCTTCCTCACCTACTGAGCCACTCGGGGAATTCATCCATGAAGAAGAATCCGAACCATCCGAACCCCGGGCGCCGCACCTTCCTCAAGGCCGCCGCCGGCTTCATGGGATCCACCCTCTTCGGGGGTATCCCCTTCCGGGCCTTCGCTCAGGCGACCAACCAGGCCACGGACCGCTACTTCGTCTTCGTGTACTTCTCCGGCGGCTGGGATCAGCTGCTGGCGTTCGACCCCCGGGATCCGAGCGTGTTCACCGCGGATCGCGCGGCGGAGACGCGCATCCTGCCGGGCTACAACCTCATCAACGACTCGCGCTTCGAGTCCATCCCGCTCATCCCCGAGGCGAACGGGGTGCGGTCGAACATCGCCTTCGGCCCCGCGGTGGGCCCGCTGGCCAATCACTTCGACGTGATGACGGTGGTGCGCGGCATCAACATGACGACGCTGGGCCACGACGTGGGCTTCCGCTACTTCCTCACGGGCAAGCGGCCCATCGGCAGCGCGGCGCGCGGCTCGTCCACGGCGACGGAGATCGTCGGCCAGTTCAAGCCGGCGGTGCCCATCCCCTCGGTGGCGTACAACATCGAGTCGTACAATGACCGCTACCCCGGCTATGCCAACGCGCTGCGCGTGAGCAGGACGGAGGACATGCTGCTGACGCTCTCGCCCAGCCCCACGGCGCTGGACAGCGAGCTGGAGAAGCAGCTGGTGGACTTCCGCGGCCAGCCCATCTCCTGCGAGGCGGCGGCCTACGGCGCTCGCGGCGTGGGCACCACGTACGAGAACAGCCGGGACCAGATGCGCACGGTGCTCTCCAACCAGCTGGACAAGGCGTTCCGCTTCGAGAACGACCCGGCGGTGCAGGCGCAGTACAAGCTGCCCGCCACCAAGCCGGCCAACGGCTACGACTCCACCGAGGCGGGCCGCGCGGCGCTGGTGGCCACCGCGCTCAAGAAGGGCATCAGCCAGTGCGTGTCCATCAACCTCACGGGCGGCCTGGACACGCACTTCGGCACGCAGCTCACCCACGCCAACAACCAGCGCCGCGGCTTCGATGCGCTCGCCATGCTGGTGGATGACTTGAAGAAGTCGGATCACCCCACCTCGGGCAAGAAGTTCATCGACCACACGACGATCCTGATCTTCTCCGAGTTCTCGCGCACGCCGCTCATCAACGCGAGCGGCGGGCGTGATCACCACCTGTCCAACAGCTGCGCCATCATCGGCGCGGGCGTGAAGCACAACTACGTGTACGGCGCGAGCGGAGACATCGGCATGTCGCCGGGCACGTTCGAGCTGCGCACGGGAACGGCGACGCCGACGGGCGAGAACATCCTCCCCGAGCACATCATCGCGACGGTGCTGGCTTCGGCGAAGCTGGACTACGCGATCACCCGCGTCTCGCCCCTGCAGGCCATCCTCGCCTGAAGTTGAAGTACACTTGAAGCAGATGATGATCCCAGCCCCCCGCGTTTGGAAGAGGGGTGGAGTGAGTCTCTCCACCCTTCTCCTGGTCCTCACCGCCGCGTGCGGTGATTCCTCTTCCTCTTCCTCGCTGCCGCTGGAGCGGCCCCAACCGACGGCCTTCACGCCTGGGCAGATCCACTCCCAGGTGGCGCTGGCCTCGGGCTCGGGGTTCGCGGATCAAACGGGCGGAGGCGTCTTCATCGCCACGGATGGGAAGCCGATCCGGCTGCGGCTGGATGGCACCCGGGCGCAGCTCGAGAGCCACCCGGGCAACGCGGTGCTCCCGGGCAAGGCGTACGCGGCCTTCCCGCTGGGCCCTCGCACGGCACTGGTGGAGACGGACTCGGGCCTGTTCCTCGCGGACGCGGGCTGGCTGATCGCTCCGCCGTGGAGCGGCTCGCTGGGGCGGGGCACGGTGGCCACGGCCCAGGCGGGCGATGGCGTGGCGTGGGTGGCGCACAAGACGGGGCTGTACAAGCTGAGTGAAGGCCTGCTGTCCGCGCTCAAGGTGAACGGCGAGCCCCTGGACAACATCACCCACCTGGCGGTGGCTCCGGCAGAGGATGGGGCTCCGGGCGTGTGGATGCTGCGTGGAGGCAAGCCGTACGTGGCCGTGGCCACGGGGGCCAATGTCTACGAGGTGCGCCCGGCGGCGCTCGCGTTGGGCGAGAAGGAGACGCTGGTGTCCATGGCGTCCCTCACGGCTTCGGCGGAGCAGGACGCGGAACTGTGGGTGCTCACCTCGGAGCGGCTGCTGCGCCACAAGGACAAGACGTGGCGGCGCGTGGAGTTCTCCCAGCGGCCGGTGCAGTTGCTGGGCGCCGGGCGCTTCCTCTGGGTGAAGTCCAGCGATCAGCTGCTCGTGTATGACGCGGACGCGGACACGTGGGGCACGGCCTCGGGCCTGGACACGCGCGAGTTCCGCTTCCTGGCGGCCGACGAGAGCGGGTGCGCCTGGGTGCAGCTCGGCCCGGACTCGGTGGCGATCAACCGCGCGCCAGTGGCTCGAGTGCTCGGGCTGAACCAGGGCGCTCGGGTGGTGGAGGACAGCCGCATCATCCGCGCCGTGCCGCCCGCGGGTGGCGAGGTGCCGACCATGTTGTTCCGCGTCGCGGGCGCGGAGGTCGCCGCGGAGGCCCCCGACTACAGCCTCGGCGGGCTGGAGAAGGACGGCTCGCTGCGGCCCTTCTCCTTCGCCGCGCTGGACAAGGGGCAGCACTCGCTGGAAGTGGTGTCCCGCTTCCTGGACGGCTCCGAGACGAAGCGCGTGGTCCACTTCGACTTCGAGCCCGTCGCCGAGGTGGAGGTCGGCTGGGAGAAGGACATGCTGCCCATCTTCCAGTCGCGCTGCGCCAAGTGTCACGTCTCGGGACCTGGCCGGCCCCTCTCCACGTACGAACAGTGGAAGCAGAACGTGGACCTCATCACCGCGGCGGTGCGCGATCAGCGCATGCCCGCGGACGGTCCTCTGGATCCGCAGCTCATCTCTCTCATCCAGCGCTGGGCCGCCTCTGGCGCCAAGCCCTGAGCCATTCTCAGGAGGCACCTCATGAAGTCCCGACTGTTCGCTCGCGCGGGCTGTGTGCTCGCGCTCCTGGTCCTGGGTTGTGGTGACAGTGAGGATCCGCAGCCCAATCCCCCCGTGGTGGACCCTTGCGAGGGGCTGCCGCCGCTGACGCTGAAGGCCGACCCCCAGACCCTGCGCGTGGCCGGCGTGGTGAACCTCACCGCCACGGGCGGCAGCGGGCACTACCGCTTCCGCTCCGAGCAGGGAGGCTCCTCCGGTGAGATCCGCGGGGACCGCTTCGTCGCGGGGCTCACTCCGAGCACGGACACGCTGATCGTGGAGGACCTGCAGTGCTCCGGGTCCGCGCGGACGACGGTGCAGGTGGTGGCGGCCTTCGACGTGGCGCCCTCGCGCGCGATGGTGCGTCCGGGCACCAGCTTCCAGGTGCTCATCCAGGGGCTGCTCGGGAGTGCCGAGTACTCCCTGCCGTCCGGGCCGACGGGCAGCACGGTCTCGGCCACGGGTGTCTACACAGCGGGGGCGAACCCCGGCACGGACCTGGTGCGCGTCCGGGACCTGAAGTCCGGAGACGTGGCGGTGCTCGAGTTCCAGGTGAGCGCCAGCGCGAAGCTCAAGGGAGACCCGGGAGTGATGGCGTTGCCCTCGGGCTCCTCCATTCCGATCGCCACCACGGGTGGCAGCGATCGGGTGACGTGGTCGATGGTGTCCGGTCCAGGCAAGATCGAAGGGGGCTTCTTCAAGACCCAGTCGGGCGACAAGGGCCTGACGGTGCTGGAGGCGTCCGATCCCTTTACCCTGGACAAGGCGCGGGTCTCCATCCGCGTGCTGGATGAGCTGGCCCGCTCGTCGCAGGCCCATGGCCGCACCACGGACCTGGCCACCATCACCACCGCGGACTTCGACGGAGATGGTTTCCAGGACGTGGCGGTGGGCCAGCGCGAGAGCGATATCAACCGCCCGCAGGGCGGCGCGGTGTTCGTCTTCAAGGGCAGCTCCTCCGGACTGTCATCGCAGCCGGCGTGGGTGCTGTCGGGGCAGACGGACACGGCGGGTTTTGGCGACACGGTGGTGGCGGGCGACCTGGACAATGACGGGCGCGCGGAGCTGGTGGTGGGCTCTCCGGGCGCGGACATCACCGGGGCGGACTCGGGCGCGGTGTACATCTACAAATGGGGTTCCAACGGGCCGGAGCTGATGCGGGCGCCGCTCACCAGCATCATCCGCGGTGGCGCCTTCAGCACGGGCGTGGCCGTGGCGGACGCGGACGGAGACGGGGATCTGGATCTCATCGTCGGCGCGCCCTTGGGAGACCTGGCGACCGCCGCCTCCAGGCGCGGAACGATCGACATCTTCACGCTCACGCCGGGCCAGCCCATCCCGGACCTGCCCGCCATCCGCCTGGGCGGCTCGGATCTGTCGAGCACGGGCACGCCCATGTCGCGCAACAACACGGACCTGGGCCGGGCCATCGTGGCGGCGGACTTCAACGGGGACGGGCGCGTGGACGTCGCGGCGCTGAGCAAGGTGTCTCGCTACAACGCGGACGGCACCGTCGCGTCGGCGACCTCGCTGGTGGCCGTGTCGGTGTTCTTCGGCCGCGCCGAGGGCACTCGCTTCCGGGAAACGGCGGATGCCTATGTGATGCTCACGAACACGGCGGACGCCAACGAGGGCACCTGGCGCCTGGGCGTCGTCCCGAGTGAGGCTGGCCGCCCGGCGATGCTCATGGCGGTGGCGGATCGGGCGGACTCGCCGAACCTGACCAGCAGTGGCGGCAACGCGGCGGCCACGGATGCGGGCGGTGCGTTCATCTTCAACCTGAGCGCCATGCAGCCCACGGGCACTCCCGCGGCGACGCCCACGCAGGTGACGCGCGAGACGGCCTTTGCCCGCATCTACGGCGAGGCGGCCAGCATCTTCGCGGGCCGGAGCTTCGCGGTGGCGGACGTGGACGGGCAGCCGGGCTCGGAGCTGGTGCTCGGCGCTCCCTACGCCTCGGCACCAGCGGCGGGTAACACCACGTTGCGCAACTCGGGCCGGGTGCTGGCCTACCCGTTGGCCTCGCTCACGCAGGGCGCCAGCATCAACAAACCGCTGGCGGTGATCCACGGGCAGAACAAGTCGGACGTGCTCGGGGTGGGACTGGCGCCGTGGAGCGGGCCAGGCGGCGGCGGGCTGGTGGCCTTCGCCGGGCGCGCGTCGACGGACGCGGGCGCCTTCACCGGAAGGCTGGAGTCCTTCTCGCGAGCGGGGGCCTCGTTCGCGGAGTGGACCCGGACGGCGCTGACCGTGCCGGCGAAGCCCTCGGTGGAGCGCTTCGGCGAGGTGGTGGCGGCGGCCACGGGTGTGGGCGGCCGGGCGGTGGCCATCGTCGGTGCGCCGGGCTACTCGGGGCCCGGAACGAATGGAGACGGCGCGGATCTCACCGTGGGCCGGGCCTTCACGTTCGACGCGACGCAGGGGACGCCCGCGGCCATGGTGGCGGAGGGCGCCAGCGCTCCCGTGGTGAAGGGGAAGGCGGTGGGCGTGGACGTCACGTTCACGGACTTCAACGGAGACGGGCGGCCGGACGCGGTGGTGGGAGCCACGGGCTTCACGGTGCCGAGCAGCACGCAGACAGCGGATCTGGCGGTGTACTCCGCGCAGAAGACGGGCTGCGTCACGACGAGCGCGCAGGGCATTGGCGGCCTGCTGGTGTCGTTGCAGCAGGCGGATGGCACCTTCAAGGATGCGTACCGGCTGTGGGCGCCAACGGTCATCACCGGCTGCACGCCAGAGACGGACGCGCGCTGCAAGCGCAGCGCGATCGGCCGCGGCGTCGTGGGCGGGTTCGACTTCAACGGCGATGGCAAGAAGGACATCGGCGCGCTGCGCAACAACGGGTTCGAGGTGTTCCTCGGGCGCGCGCCGGATGACGCCTCGCTGGCGAAGCTGACGATGGGGTGTGATCCGCTCTATTTCACGGATGGTTCCACGACGCGGCAGACGTCGGTGCCCACGGCGCTGGGAGACCTGAACGGCGACGGTTGCGACGAGGTGGGCTGGCGCTACACGGAGTCGAACCGCGCGGGCGTGATCATCCTCTTCGGTTACGACACGGCCGGGGCGAAGTGCGGAGGCAAGACGACGGCCTCGTGGGTGCGGCTGGCGGCGGACGGCGAGGTGGGCGGCAACTTCCTGGGCTTGGGCGTGTCCATGGTGCGGGCGGGCAAGTTCCTGAACGATGGGAAGGACCTCCTGGCCATCAGCGCGACGAGCGTGCCGTACGACGACGTGACGCAGCCGGCGGTGCTGCTCTTCGAGACGGCGCAATTGGTGGCGAAGCGGCCCGCGTCGGGCGAGGCGCTGGTGGGCGCGGTGGGCGGCGGGCTGACGCCGGTGACGCTGGTGCACCGCACGCGCGCGGTGAACTTCGGGCGCGCGTTGGAGGGAGGCCGGGACCTGACGGGCGACAGCATCCCGGACCTCATCGTGAGCGCGACGGGGGCCTCGGAGGCGTCGGACGGTGGAGGCGCGGTCTACATCTACGCGGGAGGGACCCAGTCGAAGGGCAAGCTGACGCCCTGGCTGACCGTCGCGGGCGATGTGACCGAGCGCTCCAACTTCGGACAGGACCTGGCGCTCACGCCGGGTGGGAGTGCCAGCCCGCCGACGCTCATCATCGGCGCGCCGACGAGCTACCGCACGGGAACGCAGAACGGCACGGCCTTCTCGCTGCCGCTCGGCTTCTGAGCCTGTTCATCGAGACGGCGCACTTCTCACCGCGCGGTTCGGTGCATGAGAGTCCTTGGTTGAGTGGAGGACTCTCATGCTCTGGCAGTGTCCAGTGGATCAGTCGTAATTCAGGAAGGAATTGCGGAAATGTGAGGCTTTCCGCGATGAGAGCCTGCGGCGTGTGATCCTGAGGCCTTGGAGGGGCAATGCCTGTCGAGAAGGACGTCGATACCCAGGAGAGCGCCTGGCTCGCGAACGAGCGGCTCCGGTTGATGGTCGCGAGCCTCAAGGACTACTCCTTCACCACCCTGGATACGCGAGGCTTCATCCAGAACTGGAACGCCGGTGGCGAGCTCATCACGGGCTATGGGGAGCGGGAGGTCGTGGGCAAGCACGTCTCGATGTTCTACCCGCCCGAAGAGGTTCAGGCTGGGAAGGTCGAGAGGGTGCTCTCGCTCGCGGAGTCCGAGGGCCGTGTCGAGGAGGAGGGGTGGAGGTCGCGGAGGGATGGCTCCCGGATCTGGGTCAACGTCGTCACCAGCGCGGTCCGAGATCGCTTGGGACGGTTGGTTGGCTTTTCACGGATCGGCCGCGATCTCTCCTCGCGGCACGAGATGGAGGAGCGGGTGCGCGAGAGCGAGGAGCTCTTTCGCTTGTTGGTGGAGCGCGTCGAGGACTACGCCATCTTCATGGTAGACATTGATGGCCGGGTGCTGTCCTGGAACGACGGGGCCCAGCGCATCAAGGGCTACTCGGTCCGGGAGATCCTGGGTCAGCGCATTGATGTCTTCTATCCCCAGGAATTGCGCCTTCAGGGCAGACCCGAAGCGCTCTTGCGCGAGGCCGCGGAGCGGGGCCGGGCCGAGGACGAGGGCTGGCGCGTGCGCAAGGACGGGTCCCGCTTCTGGGCGGACGTGGTCATCACCGCCATCCGAGAAAGGAACGGCCAGCTTCGCGGCTTCACCCAGGTGACGCGCGACCTGAGCGAGCGCAGAGAGGCCGAGGAGAGGATCCGCCAGAGCGAGGAGCGCTACCGGGCCCTCGTGGAGGGGGTGAAGGACTACGCCATCTTCATGCTGGACCCAGCGGGCCATGTGCTGACGTGGAACGAGGGCGCGGAGCGCATCAAGGGCTACCGCCGGCAGGAGATCATCGGCAGGCATTTCTCCCTCTTCTATTCGGAGGAGGAGGTCCGGGCGGGGAAATGCGAGCTCATGCTCGAGCGGGCGAAGCTCGAGGGCCGGGCCGAGGATGAGGGGTGGAGGCTGCGCAAGGACGGCACGAGATTCTGGGCGAATGTCATCATCACCGCGCTGAGGGACTCGGCGGGCCAGCTCATCGGGTTCACCAAGGTGACGCGTGACATGACGGAGCGCAGGCGTCAGGAGGAGCAACGGCTCCGGCTGTTGCAGGCTCAGGACTCGATTCGCATCCGGGATGAGTTCCTCACCGTGGCCTCTCATGAGCTCAAGACGCCGCTCACCGCGCTTCAACTCCAGCTCCAGAGCCTCCGGGATCGGATCGAGGAGATGGACAAGAAGATGGCACAGAAGCTGGACCGCGCCTCTCGCAGTGGCGAGCGGCTCGCCAGGCTCGTCGAGACCTTGCTGGATGTCTCGCTCATCGTGACGGGCCGGCTGGAGTTGAATCCGCGGGACTTCAACCTCGCGGAGGCAGTCATCGAGGTGGTCGAGAGCATGCGGGTCTTCGGCAAGGAGGCCGGGTGTGAGCTCCGCGTGAAGGTGAGCCGCGCCGTCCATGGGGCGTGGGACCGCCTTCGCGTGGAGCAAGTGCTGAGCAACCTCCTGGCCAACGCGTTCAAGTATGCGGCCGGTACACCCGTGGAGGTGATGCTGAGCCAGTACGGCGAGGAGGCGGTGATCGAAGTCAAGGATGGAGGTCCTGGCATTCCGGAGGGGGACCTCTCTCGCATCTTCGAGCGGTTCGAGCGGGCCGCCTCGGTCCGGCACTATGGCGGAATGGGGTTGGGGCTCTATGTCGTGAGGGAGATCGTCGAGGCGCACGGAGGGCGGATCTCCGCGCGCAACGATCCGGCAGGAGGGGCTCGCTTCACGGCGTGTTTGCCGCTCGTCCCCAGACCCCAGGTGAGCCCAGGGCCAGAGGTTCCTCACTGAACCGGCTCCGGTGAGCCCTCGCGAAGGAATCCATGCCTCTCAAGACCAAGCGATGGAACGCGCCCGTGGAGCCCGATGACGGTCTGCGTGTCCTGGTCTGCCGTTACAGGCCGCGCGGCCTGCCCAAGGCCAAGGAGACCTGGAACGTCTGGTGGCGCGACCTGGGGCCGAGCGAGGAGCTCTTCGACGCCTTCTATGGCAAGGGCCAGACGCCCATCACGCTGGATGCCTACCGCGAGCGCTACTTTCGCGAGATGGAAGCCCAGCGGGACAAGATCGCCGAGCTGGCCGAGCGGGTGGACCGTGGCGAGACGGTGACGCTGCTGTGCTCGAAGGACTGCATCCTCGAGCAGGCCTGTCACCGCAGCATGCTTGCCGAGCTGGTCCAGGCCGCCCGGCGCCAGTAGCTCCTCTTCCGCGAGGCGGACTCATGGGAGCTTCTGCTTCGTCTTCAGCACGTCGGCGAACAGGTCTCCCACCGCGCTGAGCCGCTTGTGCAGCGTCTTCAGGTTGAAGCGGCTCGGATCCAGGCGCCGCGTCACCTCGCTCCACTTCAGCGGTGCGGAGAAGGGCGCCTCATCCACCGCGCGCAGCGAGTACGGCGCCACCACCGTCCTGCCCCGCCCGTTCTGCCCCGCGTCGATATAGAGCCGCCCGCCGCGCCGGTTGATGGCGCGCTCAGTGGTCGCGATGTCGCTCAGCTCCGCGGCCAGCTTGTTGGCCAGGTCATTCGCGAACTTCACGACCCGCTCGTGAGAGTATCCGGCTCGCACTGGCACGAGGACATGCAGTCCCCGCTTGCCCGAGGTCTTCGGGAAGCTCTCCAGCCCGAGCGCCTCCAGCCTCTTGCGCATCGCCGTGGCCACGGTGATGAGGTCCTCCCAGGTGCCCTTGCCGGGATCCAGATCGAACAGCACCCACTCCGGCTGCTCCAGCTTGGGCGCATGGCTGGACCACATGTGGAGCGTCAGCGCGGACTGATTGGCCAGCCAGAGGAGCGCGTCCGTGTTCTTCACGTTCACGTGGTCGATCTCCCGGTCCACATGCTTCACGTGAAGCGTGGGCAGCCAATCGGGTTTGCCCGACAAGTCGTGCTTGAAGAACCCGGGGGCCTGGATGCCCGCGGGCCACTGCTGCACGGAGATGGGCCGGTTCGTCAACACCGGGACGAGCAGCGGAGCCACCTCGCGGTAGTACTCGAACACGTCCTCCTTGGTGTACCCGTCCTTCGGATACACCACGCGATCCCCATGGGTGAGGCGGGCCTGGCTCTCGGTGAGAGGCTGCGCGTCAGCCGCCGGGAGCCTCGCCGATCGGGCCGCCTTGGCGATGGGGGCTCGCCGCGAGCCCGTACTCCGAGTCGTGGAGCGCTTCGCCTTGGCTGCCGTGGAGGGCCGCTCGCGCACCACCTCCTGCGGCTTCTTGTCCGTGCGCAGGCCCTGGAAGACCGGATGCCGCAGGCGTCCCTCGTTGGTCCATTCGGTGAAGCGAACCTGGGCCACGTACTTGGGGCGAACCCAGATGGCACCGGGGCGCTTCTTCGCGTCCACCGCGACGGGAGCATCCGCACGGATCCGCTCCAGCATCTCACGCAACTGGAGTCTCACCTTCGTGTCGAAGCCCGTGCCCACCTTGCCCACGTCGTGGTAGCCGTCCGGCCCGTTCACTCCCACCAGCAGTGCGCCGATCTCCTTCGCGGAGCGCTCGTTCTGGATGGGCAGGAAGCCGAGGATGACGACCTCCTGGCCTGCGACGACCTTCTCCTTCAGCCAGTGCCCCGAGCGCGAGCCCACGTACGGAGAGCCCCTGCGCTTGGCGATGAGCCCCTCCCACCCGCGGCGCTGGGCTTCCTTGAGCGCCTTGTCCAGCGGGAGGTGGATCTGTTCGGACAGTTGCACCGGAGGCTTCACTCCCGAAAGCAGGCTCTCCAGCAACTCCCTCCGGGACTCCAGCGGCTTGTCCCGCAGGTCGTGCCCATCCACCCACAGCAGATCAAAGGCGACGAAGCGCAGCTCTCCGCCGCTCTGGTTCTGGAGCAGCTGGAAGCTCGAGCGCCCCTTCTTGTCCAGCGCCACCACCTCGCCGTCGATGACCGCCTCGGCGACGCGCAGCCGCTTCAGCGCGTCCGCGATGGTGGGGAAGCGCCCGGACAGATCATTGCCGTTGCGGCTCTTGAACGAGAGCCCGCTGCCCGAGAGCGCGGCGAGGGCGCGGAAGCCGTCGTACTTCACCTCGAACAGGTGGGTGTCCTCGCTGGCCTCCTCGGGAGTCGCGAGCCGCGCCAGCATGGGTGGCCACACGCGCTGGAGCAGCGTCTCCGCGGGCACATGGGCGCGCTCGATGGCGCTCTTGCGCACGGGGCCGCGCGTTTCGCGGCGGCCGGACTTCACGGACTCGGGGCGCTCGGTGGTGACGTCGTAGGAGGGATTCTCCGAGCCATCCAGCGCCTTGAAGCAGAGCCACTGGCTCTTGCGGCCGTCCATCCGCGTTCGGATGAGGTGCCAGCGGCCTTGCAACTTGTCTCCGTGGAGCTCCACCACCAGGTGGCCCTTCTCTCGCTGCTCGTGGGCCTTGCCGGAAGGTACCGTGTCGTAGGTCCCCTCGTCCCAGAGCAGCGAGTCCCCGCCGCCATACTCCTCGTCGGGGATGCGGCCCTCGAAGCGGGCGTAGGACATCGGGTGGTCCTCGGTCTGCACCGCGAGCCGCTTCGCCTTCGGGTCGTAGCTGGGGCCCTTGGGGATGGCCCAGCTGGCCAGCGCCCCGTCGATCTCCAGGCGCAGGTCGTAGTGCAGCCGGGTGGCATCGTGCTTGTGCACGACGAAGATGGGCTCCGCGCCAGTGCGCTCGAGCGGCACGTCGGGAGACGGCTCGGAGGTCTTCTGGAAGTCGCGTTTGGCGCGATAGGTCTGGAGCGAGGATCGTCGGGTCTTCACGCCACCAAGGGTCCGCATCGTCCCTGCGCCGTGCAATTCCCCGAGCAGTGGGGGAAAACGGAGGGCCAGGACACCAGGCGCCCCGGGCCCCCGCCTCACGGCCGGAAAGCGTGCAGCCAACCGGTCCGACTCTGACCCGGGCCTCGGGGCGCTCCACCGTCACCCGCGGGTGCGCTCATCCCCCGAAAAGCATGAACACGCCTCGCGTCGGAGCGCTCGAAGCGCTCCGCTCCATCAGTGTGAAGATAAGGAGCGGAAGCCCTCGGGCCAGAGGGCTGCTCGAACACGGCTGCCCGCCGCGCGGGAGAGCGGCACGGCAAGGCGCGGGAGCATGCACATCCTTGAGCCCACGGAGGCGTCGATGACCGAGGTTCTGGGCTGGCTCAGTTCCTTCATCCTGGTGCTGACCATCAGCCAGCAGGTTTACAAGCAGTGGAAGTCGGGCCACAGCGAGGGAGTCTCGATATGGCTCTTCCTGGGGCAGATCACGGCCTCCACGGGCTTCACCCTGTACAGCATCCTCGTGCACAACTGGGTGTTCGTGGTGACCAACGCCCTGATGCTGGTGAGCGCCATCGTGGGTGGAGTCATCGTCATCCAACACCGGCGCGCGAAGCGTGGAGAGGCGGGGCGACCCATGGAGGCCCGCTCCGCGCGCGCCGTGCACGCCTGACCCCGGCAGCTGACCCGCCCCACGAAAAAGCCGGCTACGGGCGCGCCACCAGCAGGCAGGCAGGCGCCCACCAGTAGGGGAACAGCAACCGGCGCTCGATGTGCGTGAAGCCCGCCTCGCGCAACTGCAGCTCCCAGTCGGACATGGGGTGCTCGAAGGTGGTGCGGGTGACGCTGCGGTCCATGTAGCCGAACATCACCGGCATCAAGAAGCCCTGGGCGACGGTGTCGAAGTCCGCTCCCCTGTACTCCGCGAGTCCCGCCGGGTAGCGGCTGAGCACATACCTCACGGTCTCCGGCTTCAGGGGTTCGTCCATGCGTAGAGCATCGAACTCGGCCACCAGCAGGGCTCCGCAGTGCGAGCGCAGCCAGCTCAACAGCGCGAGCCTGTCGGAGGGAGCAACATTGTGGAGGCTGAAGGTGGCCTGGGCCACGTCCCACCGGCGTGACTGCATGCCAGGGGCGGCGGCGAACTCCTGCAGGCGGCCCGCGAAGGTCTCGAAGCCCACGCCTCGGGTGGTGAGCTCCTGGGTGGTGCGCTCAAGCAGGGGAGCCGCGGGTTCCACGAGGGTGATGCGCTGCACCGCGGGCGTCAGCGCTGGCAGCAGCGCCAGCCCGTCACCCACGCCGATGTCGAGCAGCTGGAAGGGCTTGACCGGGTAGCTGCTTCTCAACGCCGCGCTGGTCTCTTGATACAGCGTTACGTTGCCGCCGCCTCGGATGAAGGCGAGGAAGCCCTCCGCCGACACATAGACGTTGCGCTTTCCCTCTCGGGCCGCGCGCGCCAGGTAGGCCGCCGCTGCGCGGGGCAGCAGGTCTTCCGGAGCGGCTCGCGAGGCGCCTTCCGCGAAGGAGGTCGCCTCGGCATAGCGCTCATCGGCGAAGGCCAGCAGCGCCAGGTAGAGGAGGCTCTCCGGGGACGATGTCGCTGCGCGAGCGGCGGCATCGAGACCCTCGGCGCGGTAGTGGTTCCAGATCGGGAGGAAGGCATCGCTCATGGGAGCGAGCCTATATGGAACGCACCGGGCCGGAACGACGGGGATGCTGCCTCAAGCAGGAGGAAGCTGAGGCAGCGGCAGGTCCAGTGTGGCCACGGCACCCTTGCCCAGGCCCGCACTCTCCAGCGTGAGACGTCCCCCGAGGATCTGCGCCGCCAGCGCGCTGGAGTGCAACCCGAACCCGTGCCCGTTCTTTCGCGTGGTGAACCCGTGCGAGAAGAGCTTCTCTCGTACCTCCGGGGCGATCCCCACTCCGTCATCCTCCAGTTGGATGCGCACCCAACTCCCCTCCACGCCCAGCCGCACGCTCAGGTGGCGCTCCGCTTCGGGGACGGCGTCCAGCGCGTACTTCGCATTGCTGATGAGGTTGATGAGGATCTGCAGCACCTTGTGCTTGTCCACCTTCATCCGAGGCACGGGCGACAGCTCGCGCCGGACCGTCACCCCGTGGCGCTGGAGCGCCGGCATCTGGATGCGCAGCGCATCCTGGATGAGTTGGCCCAGGTCGCACTCCTCCTCCATGAGCGAGGTCCGGGCATAGGTCTGCTGGACCTGGACGATGGCGCGGATGTGCTCGATGTGCCGGCCCATGGCCTCCACGTCCTCGATGAGGCGCGTCTGTTCGCTCATCAACTCATCGGCCAGCGCGGCGAGGTAGTCCGGCAGGCTTCCGCCTCGGGCCCCAGGAGCCAGGAAGCCAGGCAGGTCCTGCCGGTTCTCCAGCAGCAGCTTCGTCGCCTGCTTCAGCTTGCCCACCCGTGAGCTGCCCACCGCCCGCTGCATCATCTCCAGGTTGATCACCGCGCTGGTCAGCACGTTGCCCACGTTGTGCAGCACGTTCGAGGCCACCTCCGTCATTCCCACCGCGCGCGCCGTGTCCACCAGCCGCGCCTGCGCCTGCCGCAGCTCCCGCGTGCGCTCCTCCACCCGCTGCTCCAGCTCGTCGTTGGCCTGCCGCAGCTCCTGCTTCGCCTTCTGTACGTCCGCGTACAGCCGCGCGTTCTCGATGGAGATGGCCGCCTGCGAGGCGATGTGCCCCAGCAGCGCCAGCCGCGCAGGGCTGAAGGCGTTGGTGGCCAGGTTGTTCTCCAGGTACAGCGCTCCGGAGAACTGCTCCTGCCTCATCAACGGCAGGCACAGCACGGAGCGCGCCCCGCTGCGCGCCAGGTACTCGTCTCCCGAGAACGCGTGTGCCTTGGATGCATCGCCGATCAGCACGTGCTCGCGGGTGCGCCGGACATAGGACAGCAGGGTCCACGGCAGCTCGCGTGCCTCCTCCGCGCCCGGCTGGAGGGCCACGCTGCCCGGTGAGGCCCCCGTGGTGGCCGCCACCACGAGCGTGTCGCCGCTCGGCAGCAGCAGGGCTCCCCGGTGGGCGCCGGCGTTCTCCACGGCCGCCTGCAGCAGCGTCGTCACCAGCCGCTCCAGCTCGATCTCCCCGGAGATGGCCTGCTGGGCCTTGACCACCGTGAGCGCGTCGATCTGCGTCGAGTCCGTGCTGCTGGTCTCGTTGCTCGAGGTGGTGGGGGAGGGGGCCAGGTTCGGCCACTGGGCCTCCAGGTGCTGGACCTTGGCGGTGGCACCCCACCGCTGGAAGGACGCCCAGGCCTCGCGGGCGAAGGCGTGGGCGACGATGGGGGCCTGCCGCGTGCGCCAGAAGTTGGCGGCCAGCTCACAGGCCATCCCCGCGAGCTGAGGGGCCCCATTCTCCCGGGCCGTACGGATGGCCTCCTCATACGCGCGCGTCGCCTCATCCGACCGCCCCGCCAGCCGGGCCAGCTCGGCGGACACCATGAGCTCTGGAGCGCGAAAAGTCTCCGGGCAGTGGACTGCCCACTCGGCCAGCTGATGATGATGGCGGTGCATGGCCGACAGGTACTGCTGCTGCTGCTCCGGGGTGGCCTCGTGGAAGCACTGGGCCATGGCCAGGGCGCGGCAGAGGTGGAACTCCCTCACCATGATGTTGCCGTGCAGCGAGTGGAGCAGTCCGGCCGCCCGGTCCGCCACCTCGAGCGTCTCGCGCCAGTCACCGCACATGAAGCGGGACTGGAGCTTGGTGAGCAGGTACAGGCACCGCGTGCTGGCCATGCGCTGCGTCGTCAACCGTGCCTCGAAGGCCTGCTCCTCGAAGCCGTCTCCGTCGAGCGTGTGGAACGAGAGCGAGCGCCCGCGCAGTTGCTGCACATAGCGCTGGTTGCACAAGGCCATGTCCTGCGCGTCCCGGATGGAAGCCTTCCGCAGGAAGTCGGTGTACACGAGCGAGTCCTGGTACACCTCCTCCAGGTGGTGCCCCATGCTCAGGCGGTTGGTGATGAGCGCGGCGGCGCAGTAGCTGGAGCTGACGTAATCCCCCGTCTGCAGCCCGTGCTGGTAGCCGCTGAGAGCGAACTCATGGGCGTCGGCGAGAGGCCGGGTCCAGCAGAGGACGGCGGACAGGCTCAGCAGCATCGAGGGCCTGTACGTGCTCAGGTTGTCGCGCTCGACGAACGCGTAGGCGAGCCGGCCCCAGGCCTCGCCCTCCTGGTACCGCTTGAAGAAGGAGCTGGTGATCACCGCGAACCAGCTCAACCCGCGCACCGCGATCGGTGCGAAGCCATGCCGAAGGAAGAGCGAGATCATCCGGCACAGGTCGACGATGAGCAGGTTGTGGTCGTAGGAGTAGGCCGAGCTGAACAGCAGGGAGAGCGCCTCCATGGTCAGCTTCACGTCCGGATCCGTCATCGGCGGCAGGTCGATGAGGCTCTCGATGGAGCGGTCGCCCAGCAACAGGCAGGCCTCCTCATAGGCGGCGGCCACCTCCTCGTGGCTGGGGTGGGGGGAGAGGATCATTCCCAGCTGCGCCAGGCATTCCAGGGCAGAGGTGGCGGACGCCTGGACATCTCCCCGGGCGAGCTGGAGGTGGCTCTTCAAGGTGAGGGCGGCGGTGCGGTCCTCGCGGCTCTTCGCCCGCTCCAGGAGCTCCTCCGCCAAGGAGCGAGCCTCGGCGATGTTGCCCTTGAGCAGCTCGCAGCGCGCCCGCGCCAACCGGACCTGGAAGGCCAGGGCGGGGTCTGTCTCCCAGGGGTCTCCGGGGATGAGGGTGAAGGCCGCCGTCAGATAGGAGATGGCGGGCTGGATCGCCACCGCGGCCCGGGCTTTCGCGCCCGCCTCGGCGTTGAGCCGCGCGATCTGGTGTCGCTCCTCGGGAGTCTCGATCAGCTCCATGCCCACGTTGAGCTGGCTCACCACGTCGAAGAGCGACTCGCGCAGCTGCTCGGGGGTGAGGCTGCGCAGCATGAGCCGGCCGATGCGCAGGTGGATGTGCTTGCGCTCCTGCTCCGAGCTGAGGGAGTAGGCCGCCTGCTGGATGCGATCATGCAGGAAGCGGTGCTGGTCGGCCCCCACGCGCATGAGCATGCCTTCCTGGAGCGCGGGCTCGAGCCCCTGCTCCACGTCGATCACCGAGCCCAGGTCGGCGATGATGCCCAGCAGGTGGAGCGAGAAGATATTGCCCACGCATGCCGCCATCCGGAGCAGGTTCTGCGTGGCGGCGGGCAGCTGGCGCAGCTTGCCCACCATGAAGTCCACCACGTTGTCCGAGTAGCCCCGGGCCCGGACACCCGCCTCGTCCCACTGCCAGCCGGTGCCGGGTGTGCGCACCAGCAGCCCGTCCTGGTTCAGCGTCACCATGAACTGCAGGAGGAAGAAGGGGTTGCCGCCCGTCTTCTCGTGCACCAGCGCCGCCAAGGGGAGGACCACCTCTGGGGACGCGCCGGGCAGCGTGTCCGCCACGAGCAGCTCGACGTGCTTCAGGCTCAGGGGCTCCAGGCAGATATCGGTGATGCGCGTGCCCGCCTTGCGCACCGCATCCAGCACGGACATCAGCGGGTGCGCGGAGCTCACCTCGTTGTCGCGGTAGGCGCCGATCCACAGCACCGGCGGCGTCACGGCCTGCGACAGCAGTTGCTGGATGAGCTGAAGGCTGCCCAGATCGGCCCACTGCAGGTCATCCAGGAACACCACCAGCGGGTGCTCGGGGCTGGCGAACACCTGGAGGAACTGGCGGCACACCCGGTGGAGGCGGTGCTGGGCTTCGTTGGGAGGCAGCGGCGCGAGCGCGGGCTGCTTGCCCACGAGCACCTCGAGCTGAGGGACCAGCTCCACCAGCACCTGGCCCTGGCCTTCCCAGGCCCGGTTCAGCCGCTCTCGCCACTGAGCAATCTCTTCCTCCGTGCCGGCCAGCAGCTGTTGCACCAGTCCTCGGAAGGCCTGCGCCAGGGTGGCGAACGGTACATCCCGCTGGAGCTGGTCGAACTTGGCGCTGAGGAAGAAGCTGCGCCGCTGCACCACCGGCTTGTGCAGCTCGTGCACCACCGAGGACTTGCCGATGCCAGAGTAGCCGCTGATCAGGATGAGCTCTGGCCGCGTTGTCGAGGCCACGCGCTCGAAGCCCTGGAGCAGGGTGGAGACCTGGGCCTCGCGCCCATAGAGCCGCTGGGGGAGCTGGAACCAGCTGGGCGTGTCGTGCTCGCCCAGGGTGAAGGGCTCCGGCGCGCTCTGGCCCGGCTTCTCCAGGCACCGCTCGAGGTCCGCCTTGAGCCCCTCGGCGCTCTGGTAGCGCTCCTCGGCGACCTTGGCCAACAGCTTCATCACGATGGCCGAGAGGGCGGGGGGCACCCGGGGGTTGAGCTCGTGGGGCGGCACCGGCGCCTGCGCCATGTGAGCGTGGAACCATTCGAGCGCGTCCCGGCCCTGGAAGGGCCGCCTGCCGGTGAGCAACTCGTAGAGCGTGATGCCCAGCGAGTAGAAGTCCGTGCGGTAGTCCACCGCCCGGTTCATGCGCCCGGTCTGCTCCGGGGACATGTAGGCCAGCGTGCCTTCGATCAAGTGGGTGGGCGCCGCGTCCAGGTGCTCCACCTTCTGGAGCGTGGCCACGCCGAAGTCGATGAGTCGCGCCTCTCCCGAGGGCTCGAGGATGATGTTGGAGGGCTTGATGTCCTTGTGGATGACGTTGCGGCTGTGGACCTCTGCCAGCGTGGAGGCCATGGAGATGGCCAGGGTGAGGCAACGCGAGGGATCCATCGGCTGGCCGACGGACTCGGAGAGGGACTCGCCCTGCACCTTCTCCAGCAGCAGCACGGGGCGCTCGTGGATCCGCTCGTAGGCGTAGGGGCGGGCCACGCCTCGCACGTTCTGCAGCCGTTGGAGGATGCTGAACTCGCGCCGATAGCGCTCGTTCTCGTTGGGGCCCGGAGTGGGCGCCATGGGGGTCTTGAGGATGACGGGCAGGCCATCCGCCTCACGGACAGCCTGGAACAGCACGTTTGAGCCCGTACCTCGAATCGTGCCGAGGACCCTGTAACCTGGAATGTTCAACATGGGTGGGGCCGCCTGCGGAGGACCGGTCGCTTGGACTGCATCAGGGGTATTCAGCCTATACGTTCGGTTGTTAACGATGGTGGGTCCACAAAGAGGGCTCCCAGAGGTTCCCTGCCGGGGAGCCAACCCACGTGCCGTCCGCTTCGGTGAACTTTTCCATCCGGGTCCACTCTTACTGGGAGTCAGGGCAGGCTAGGAGCCAGAGAGCCCTCCAGAAACAACACCCCGCCTCCCTCCGGTGAGGAGAGGGGCGGGGGAGTGCCAGCCTGCGCTGCCGCGAATCAAATCAGCGGACGCGGCTGACGGTTCAGCTCCTCGGTGCCCTTGAGGATGGAGGGATTGCTCCCATGCGCCAGGCGCTGATCCTCGCTGTAGGGCGCCGAGAACGTCTTCACCAGCTTGTTGTAGGTGCCCAGGATGAGGATCGTCGGCGCCCACTGGCCCACGAAGTTGGCCCACGTCTTCTTGTTCAGCACCATCAGCGCCGCGCTCAACCCGATGGCTCCGATCGCGAGCCCCAGGAAGCCCACGGAAGGCACCCGCTTCGTCACCTGCTCAATGCTCGAAGTCGCTACGTCTTCGTTCTTCATGCCCGTCCTCCGGATGTGGGTGTGGAGGAAAAGTGGGCATGACGCGAGTGCTCGCACCTGCCGCCTGCCCGGCTGTTCCCCAGCCGGGCCTCCCTCGCGATGACGCTGTGCTTCCACGGTGGGTTGGCGCCAGCGGACAGCCCGCGCAGATTGGCCGGGATCTGCAAGGAGGGTAGAAGCATGGCGGAGATGTCCGAGGTGGCGAAGCTGCGCAGCCTGGCCCAGCTCGATGCGGATGCCGTGGGGGCGTATGACGCGGCCATCGCTCGCGTGGCCGAGCCTCTGGTGCGCGAGCGGCTCAATGACTTCCGGGGGGACCACGTCCGCCACGTGCAGGACCTGAACGTGCTCATTCAACGCTTCGGCGGCGCGCCCGTGGAGCTCAAGCCCGATCTCAAGGGCACCGCCATGCGCGGGCTGACCGCGGTGACGAGCATGATGGGCACCGAGGCTGCCCTGGTGGCCATGCTCGGCAACGAGGAGTTCTCCAACCGCGCCTATGAGCTGGCGCTCCAGTTCGACTGGAGCCCCGAGGTGCGCTCGCTCATCCAGAAGAACCGCGAGGACGAGCACCGGCACCTGACGTGGATCCGCGACGCCGTCCGCAATCGCCCCTGGCTGCGCGAGGGTGCCTCCGCCACCGGCGGCTCCGAGATCCAGGCCTGATGCCTTAAGCTCCCGGGAAGACATGCCCTTTTCCCGGGAGGGGGCTCGGATGCGTCTGGAATTCTTCGCTGGAGTGATGGCCTTGGGGCTGCTGGCCGGTTGTGCCACGGGGTACGGCGGCACGGGCATGCCCGATGAGGAGGCCATCTATGATTTGCCTCTCGAAGAGGTCTGGCCTTCGGTTCAGCAGTACTTCAGGGACAACCAGCTGTCCTACCGCGAGGATCCCGGCACCTACGTCCTGGAGACGGAGTGGCGCGAGGAGTTCGGCGGCTCGCGGGTGTCTGGCTTCTGGCACCGCTACATGGTGCTGGGCAAGCGCGACTCTCCGAGCACCAGCAAGCTGTGGATCTACCGCATCACCCGGAGCGCCAACAACACGCTGGCCCAGGCCGGCTCGCAGCTCAGTTGGGGCGTGGACCCTTCGCTGGGGGGAGAGGCGAGCGGTGCCGACGACGCGGAGACCGAGGGCGGTCTGGTGAACAGCAGCCTGGAGGACCAGGCCGCGTTCGCCAGCAGGCCTCGCGGGGAGAACGCCATCGTAGCCGGCTCTCGCGACGGCCAGCGCGATCTGGTCATGGAGTGGAAGGTGTTCCACGGTATCGCACCGCAAGTGGCCCGCGTCAGGGACGAGCTGCTGCTGAAGGACGCGGCGCCGAGCGTGGGGAAGATGTCGGTCCAGGTGCCGAAGGCGAACGGCTCGGCGGCCTCGGCGATGGGCATCGAGTGTGGCATGCCCATCATCGGCCTGCCCCCGCAGGTGGAGCGCGGCCGGGTGCTGATGTTGGGGGAGCTGCATGGCACGCAGCAGGTGCCGCGCTTCGTGGCCCAGGGCGTGTGCCAGGCGGCCTCGTCCGGGACTCCGGTGACGGTGGGCCTGGAGCTGCCGGTGGAGAACCAGGAGCGGGTGCACACCTTCATCCACAGTGCGGGCACGGACGACGACTGGTTGAAGCTGATGGAGTCGCCCTTCTGGCGCAACCCCTTCCCGGACGGGCGCGGCAGCGAGGCCGTGGCCAACCTGCTGGAGCAACTGCGCCGCCTGCGTGCCCAGGGGCTGGACGTGGAGGCCTTCGTGTTCGACCACCCCCAGGTCCAGGGCCAGGAGCGCGAGACGGCCATGGCCAACACGGTGCTCTCCTTCATCCACAAGAGCCCGGAGCGCTTCTATGTGGTGGTGTCGGGCAACATCCACCCTCGCACCCGCAAGGGGCTGCCCTGGGACAGTCAGTACCAGCCCATGGGCCGACTCATCCACGCGCAGGTGAAGAACTCGGTGGCGTTGGACATGGCCTACAACAGCGGCACGGCGTGGATCTGCGCCATGGCGTCCAAGAGCGAGCAGCTCGAGTGCGGGGTGAAGGAAGCCCGGGGCAAGGACAACGGGGACCGCTACTTCGTGCACCTCTGGAACGACCCGGACGAGAACGGCTTCCACGGCGTGTTCTACGTGGGGCCGGTGACGGCCTCGCTGCCGGCGGTGCGCCGTGGCACGGGTCGCCCCGGGGCGGATGACAACTCCGTCCACTCGCGGGTGGATCTGGATAACCCCCGCGTCTCGTGGCGTTGACGCAGTGAATCAAGCGCGAGCCCACGCCTCGCGCCGCGCTCCAGTCCTGAATCCCTGACGCTGTCTGTCTTCCAGCGGCACTCGCAGCTCGCCACGACGCGCTGCGTATTGAGGCCGCTAGCGCCTGAGGCCTAAACACTTTCTTGTTGGCACTCTGCCAACAATTGATGGAGGGCTGCGCGCATGAGACTGCGGTGGAACCGTACGCTGTCGTTTTCCAGTTGCCTGATCCTCGCCATGGCTGTTTCGCGAGCGGAGGCGGACCCCTTGCCGTTGTTGGACACGACGGCGCTCCGTTCGCCGTTCGCGGCGGCCTGCAACGGGAAGGCGGACTCAACACCGTTGCCGGTGGACGCGCGTACCCTGGTGGTGCCGGGCGTCAACAAGCCGGGGACGGCGGTGCAGTTCAACGCTTTCTGGGTGGACCTGCACACCCCGCCGGCGCCGTTCGTCTCGAACCTGGCTCCGAATCCGAAGACGTGCGGAGAGTTCCGCGCGAGCGTCGCCCGGGGCCGCTCGAACATCGAGACGCGCACCTACTTCCAGCCGTTCGGCAACTCGCTCGCCTACTACAACATGTTCACGCTCTGGGGTTACCTGATCCGCCCCTCCGACTTCGACGAGCAGATCATCAAGCGCTTCGGTCTGGCGAAGGCGCCGTTCCGCAATCCCTACCCGATGCCCTGGGAGAACCCCAACCTCACCAATGGCGGCAGTGGCCAACTCCCTCTGGGACTCATTCAAGAGCGGGACGCGAACGGGCGCTTCACGGGCAATATCGGCTCGACCTGTTCGGGCTGCCATGACTCGCGCCTGGGGACCGAGCAGGAGGCGGGCTTCGTGTGGGGGCGCTCGAGCGATTCGAGCGATCCCGGTCTGATCCAGTCCGACACCTTCCGTTCCACGGTGTGGCAGACGCCGCTCCTGCTCGCGCCCGTTCCCTGGAGCGTGGGCCGCGGTTCGAGTGACGCCATCGGCATCGTCGACCTGTTGCCCGCGCTCTTCGACATGGACTCGATGGCCCTGGTGCCGAGCCTGCTCGAGTTCTTCCCGACCCACGCGGGCGGCATGTCCCGAGCGCCCAACTGGTGGTACCGCGCCTTCAAGACGCGCCAGTTCTGGGATGGCGCGCTCACCTCGGACAACGTCCGCTCGGAGATGGCGTTCGGCGTTGCGAACCTTCAGCGCACGGCGGCGGAGCGTCGCGCGCTGACCGCCGAGTTCGAGGACAACGACAACTTCTTCCTCTCGCTCTCGCCCCCCGTCTTCCCCCAGACGATCAACACCACGTTGGCCGAGCAGGGAGCCGTCCTCTTCCACGAGCGGGATCTCTGGGCGAACGGCGCGAATGCCAGCATCCCGAAGACGCCAGGCAATGGCTCCTGCGCGAGCTGCCATGGCGTCTACTCTCCGCGCTATGCCGCCAACTCGGCGTACCTGCCCGACGCTCGGCTCAAGGGCATCGCCGGCGTCATCACGCCGATCGAGACCATCCGGACGGACCCGGCGCGCTCGCAGTTGATGGCGGACGAGCGCAAGCGCCGGGCTTGGGACACGTCCTTCCTGGCCTACAACGACCAGCACCCCGATCATGGGCCCTTCTACGACGACCCGATCACGAGCGCGTTGCGGCGCGTGCCGCGCAGCGCCTACGACAACGGCATCGGGCCCGTCTACTCACCCGAGGGACCGAACAAGTGGCTGCCTCCGTTTGGCTACATCGCGCCGCCGCTCTACGGCGCGTGGGCTGCCGCGCCGTACTTCCATAACGGCAGCGTGCCCACCCTCTGGGAGGTGCTGAAGCCTTCCGACCGCTCCAGGGTGTGGAAGCGCCAGCAGACCTCCGGCAACGTGCTGGGGACCAACGCGGGTTACGACACGAGCTATGCGTCGTATGACTTCGCGAAGCTTGGCTGGAAGGTGACGCCGCTGGCTTGCGGCAACAGCCCCCTCAACGACCCGTTCCTCCCCTGCAGCGACGAGTACGCGACGGCCGACATCCTCTTCGCGAACATCTCCAACCTGGCCGCCAACTACAACTCGCTCGCCTACCAGTCGCCGCCGCCCATCACCCAGAAGCAGATCCGCTCGCGCATGATCTTCAACTCGTACCTCTACGGGTTGGGCAACGGCGGGCATGACTTCACCCAGTCGCTCACGGATACCGAGCGCTGGGCCATCATCGAGTACATGAAGACCCTCTGAGTTGGGAGGGCGTGCGACGGGCCTGCCCGCGGGCCCGTCACATGAAGCGCTTGAAGAGGCCGAGCTTCCCGCCATAGGGCGGGTAGCGGAGCTTCACGTCGAGCGCGAAGGGCCGCTTCACCACGCTCTTCTTGTGGCTGAAGGCATCGAAGCTCGCCCGGCCGTGGTAGCCGCCGAGCCCCGACTCGCCCACTCCGCCAAACGGCAGGCCCTCGACGGCGAAGTGGACGCACACGTCATTGACGACCGCTCCGCCGCTCGACGTCTCGGCCAGGACGCGCTCGTTCACCGAGGCGTCTCGCGCGAAGCTGTAGAGGGCGAGCGGCTTCGGACGCGCACGCACGAAGCGGATGGCCTCGTCGAGACTGGGGCAGTCGACGATGGGCAGCAGGGGGCCGAAGATCTCCTCCTGCATCAGCGAGCTGGACAAGGGCGCATCGGTGATGACGGTGGGCGCGAAGTAGCGGCTGGCCGCGTCACGATCGCCGCCGAAAGCCACCTTGCCGTCGGCCGCGAGCGCGGAGATACGCTCGAAGTGACGGGTGCTGATGATGCGGCCGTAGTCGCTGCTGGCGCGGGCATCGTTGCCGTAGAAGCTGCGGACGGCCTTCTGGACCAACTCGGTGAAGCGGCCCTTGAGTTCGGGGGGAATGAGCACGTAGTCCGGCGCGATGCAGGTCTGCCCGGCGTTGACGTACTTGCCCCAGGCGATGCGGCGCGCGGTGACTTCGAGGTCCGCGCTCCGATCGATGATGCAGGGGCTCTTTCCCCCCAGCTCGAGGATGGTGGGCGTGAGGTGCTTGGCCGCAGCCTCGGCCACTACCCGGCCCACCTGGGTTCCACCGGTGAAGAAGATGAGATCCCACCGCTCCGCGAGGAGCGCCTTGCTGGCCTCCACGCCTCCCTCCACGACGGAGACGACTTCGGGAGGAAAGGCCTCGCCCAGCATCCGTGCGAGGACGCGGGACGTGGCGGGCGCAAGCTCGCTGGGCTTCAACACGGCCGTGCAGCCTGCGGCGAGCGCCCCGATGAGAGGAGCGATGGACAGCTGATAGGGATAGTTCCAGGGCGCGATGATGAGCGTGACGCCGAGCGGATCCGCGTACTGGTAGGCCCGGGCCGGCTGGATGACGACGGGCGCCAGGGCCCGCCGTGGCTTCATCCATCCCTTCACGTTCTTGAGCGCGTTCTTGATCTCGCCGTAGATGCTCCCGACCTCGGTGAGGTAGGCCTCCTCGGGGCTCTTCGAGAGATCCGACTTGAGGGCGGCGAGGATCTCCGCCTCGTACTTGTGCGCCGCCCGGTCGAGCGCCTGCAACTGCTCCCGCCGCCACTGGAGCGGGAGCGTGGTGCGGGTCTCGAAGTAGGCGCGCTGTTTCTCCACGAGCGCCTTCACATCAGGCGAGGGCGGAGCGTCGGTGAGGCGGCTGGGGCTCTGGACCATGGAACTCTCCTTGCGTGGAAGAGGCTACTTCAGCAACTCGCCGCGTTCCGCCTTCTCGACGAGCGAGGCAGGAGGCAGGAAGTGCTTTCCATAGCGCTCCGCGAGCTCGCGCGCGCGGGTGACGAAGCCGCGAAGCCCCGTTCCGGTGCGTCCCTCATAGCCGTTCATGAACTGGACGACACCGCCGGTCCACGCCGGGAAGCCGATTCCCAGGATGGAGCCGATGTTCGCGTCCGCGGCGGAGCGCAGCACGCCCTCGTCGAAGCACCGCACCGTGTCGATGGCCTCGGCGAAGAGCATCCGCTCCTTCATGTCCTCGAAGGGGATGGTGTAGCCGGGCTTGGTGTAGTGCTGGGCGAGCCCCGACCAGAGGCCCGTGCGCTTGCCATCCACGTAGTCGTAGAAGCCGGCGCCGGTGGAGCGGCCCTTGCGCTGGTACTGGTCGATCATCGCGTCCACGACGGCGTAGCTGCCATGGTCCAGCCAGGGCTGGCCCGAGGCCTCGACGGCGGCCTTGGTCTCGAGGCGGATCTTCCGCGGCAGCGTCAGGGTGAGTTCGTCCATCAGCTGGAGAGGCGCCGCGGGGTAGCCCGCCTGGAGGCCCGCCTGCTCGACGGACGCGGGGGAGATGCCCTCGCCCACCATGGCGATGGCCTCGTTGAGGAAGGTGCCAATCACGCGGCTGGTGAAGAAGCCCCGGCTGTCGTTGACGACGATGGGCGTCTTGCCGATCTGCACCGCGATGTCGATGGCCTTCGCGAGCGTGGCGTCGCTCGTCTTCTTGCCCGCGATGAGCTCGAGCAGCGGCATCTTGTCCACGGGGGAGAAGAAGTGCATGCCCACGAAGTCGGGCACGCGCTTCACGCCCTCGGCGAGCAGGGTGATGGGCAGGGTCGAGGTGTTGGAGGCGAGCACCGCATCCGGGGAGACCACGTCCTGGATCTCCTGGAAGACCTTGTGCTTGAGCTTCACGTCCTCGAAGACGGCCTCGATGACGACATCGCAGCCCGCGAGCGCGGAGGCATCCGCGGTGGGCTTGATTCGCGCCAGGAGCGCCTCACCCTTCTCCTTGGTGGACTTGCCCTTCTGGACGGCCTTCTCCACCAGGTTGGCGGAGTACTGCTTGCCCTTCTCGGCGGAGGCGAGGCTTACGTCCTTGAGCACCACGTCGATGCCGGCCTTGGCGCACACGTAGGCGATGCCAGCGCCCATCATGCCGGCGCCGAGGATGCCGACCTTCTTCGCCGCGTACTGGGGGAAGCCCTTGGGACGGCCGCCGCCCGAGTTGATGTGCTGCATGTCGAAGAAGAACGCCTGGATCATGTTCTTCGCGACCTGGCCGGTGGCGAGCTCGACGAAGTAGCGCGACTCGATGGCGAACGCGGTGTCGACGTCCACCTGGGTGCTCTCGACGGCCACGGCCATGATGGCGCGCGGGGCCGGCATGTTCGCGCCCTTGAGCTGCTTGCGCAGGTTGGCGGGGAACGCGGGCAGGTTCGCGGCGAGAGAAGGAGAGGACGGGGTGCCGCCCGGGATCTTGTAGCCCTTCTGGTCCCACGGCTGCTGCGCTTCCGGATTCGCCTTCACCCAGGCCTTGGCGGCGGGCAGGAGCGCGTCGACGGAGCCCACCACCTCGTGCACGAGGCCGATCTCCTTGGCCTCCTGGGGATGGTAGCGCTGGCCCTGGAGGAGGACCTTCATCAGCGCGTCGGTGATGCCGAGCATGCGCACCGTGCGGACCACGCCACCGCCACCGGGCAGCAGCCCGAGCGTTACCTCGGGGAGCCCGACCTGCGCGCCCTTGACGTCGGCGATGATGCGGCGGTGACAGGAGAGGGCAATCTCCAGCCCGCCGCCCAGCGCCGCGCCGTTGATGGCCGCGACCACGGGCTTGCCCAGCGTCTCCAGCGTGCGCAGCTGGGCCTTGATCTCCATGCCGAGCTCAAAGGTCTGCTTCGCGTCTTCCTTCTTCACCTGGATCAGGTCTTTGAGGTCGCCGCCCGCGAAGAACGTCTTCTTGGCGGAGGTGATGATCACGCCCTTGATGTCGGCCTTCTCCTTGACCAGCCGATCCACGGTCGCGCGCATGGACTTCACATAGGCGGCGTTCATGGTGTTGGCGGATTGGTTCGGGTCATCCAACGTCAAGACCACGATGCCGTCGGAGTCTTTTTCCCAGCGGATGGTGTTCTGCTCACTCATGGGTTTGCTCGAATCCTGTCTTGTCGAAAGTAGGAGAGAGAGGAGGAATCAGACGCGCTCGACGAGGGTGGCCACACCCATTCCGCCGCCGACGCACAGGGTGACGACCGCGCGGCGAGCCTTCCGCCGCTCCAACTCGTCCACCACGGTCCCGAGGATCATCGCGCCCGTGGCCCCCAGCGGGTGGCCCATGGCGATCGCGCCGCCGTTGACGTTCATCTTCTCGCTCGGGATGCCGAGGTCCTTCTGGTACTTGAGGACCACCGAGGCGAAGGCCTCATTGAGCTCGAAGAGGTCGATGTCCTTGATGGACAGGCCGGCGATCTCGAGCAGCTTCTTGGTGGCCGGAATCGGGCCGGTGAGCATGATGGTCGAGTCCGCGCCGGAGGTGGCGACAGCCGCGATGCGCGCCCGAGGCGTGAGGCCCAGCGCCTTGCCCACCTTCTCCGAGCCCAGCAGTACGAGTGCCGCACCGTCCACGATGCCGGACGAGTTACCCGGCGTGTGCACGTGGTTGATCTTCTCCACGAAGTGGTACTTCTGCAGGGCCACCGCGTCGAAGCCGCCCATCTCGCCGATGGTGACGAAGGACGCGTTGAGCTGGCCGAGCGAGGCCACGGTGGACTCGGGGCGCATGTGCTCGTCCCGGTCGAGCACGGTGAGGCCGTTCTGGTCCACCACCGGGACGACGGAGTTCTTGAAGTAGCCGTTCGCCCAGGCCTTGGCAGCGCGCTCCTGGGACTGCGCGGCGTAGCGGTCCACGTCCTCGCGGGTGAAGCCCTCGATGGTGGCGATCAGGTCCGCGGAGATGCCCTGCGGGACGAAGTAGGTGTCGTAGTTGGTGGCGGGGTCCATGGCCCAGGCGCCGCCATCCGAGCCCATGGGGACGCGGGACATACTCTCCACGCCGCCCGCGATGACCAGCTGCTCCCAGCCCGAGCGAACTTGCTGAGCGGCCAGGTTCACGGCCGACAGTCCGGAGGCGCAGAAGCGGTTGAGCTGAACTCCACCCGTGGTCTCCGGCAGGCCCGCCGCGAGTACGAGCGTCCGGGCGATGTCCGCACCCTGGTCACCGACCGGGGAGACGATCCCGAGCACCACGTCGTCGATGCGCTTGGGGTCCAGGCCCGGGTTGCGCTTCTTGAGCGCATCCACCAGGCCAACGAGGAGGGACAGGGGCTTGGTCCCGTGCAGCGCGCCCTTCTTGCCCTTGCCGCGAGGGGTGCGAACGGCGTCGAAGATGAAAGCTTCCTGGGTCATCGGGGGTTTCCTTGGGAAACGGTGGATGGAGGCTACAAAGAACGGGCGACGAGCTCTTTCATGATCTCATTCGCGCCGGCAAGAATCCGTAGGACGCGGGTGTCTGCGAACAAGTGGGCAATCGGATACTCCTTCATGTAGCCGTACCCACCAAACAGCTGCAAGCACCGGTCCGCGACGATGCATGCCTGGTCGGTCACCCAATACTTGGCCATGGCCGCCGTGGTGACGTCGAGTTCGCCCTTGAGGTGGTTCTCGATGCACGAGTCGATGAAGGTCCGGCACACCCGGCTCAGGGTGGCGCACTCCGCGAGCTCGAAGCGGGTGTTCTGCAGCGCGAAGAGCGGCTTGCCGAAGGCCTGACGCTCCTTGGTGTAGTCGACGGTCAACTGCACGGCCCGCTCGATGCTCGCCATCGCGATGACGGCCGTGATGAGGCGCTCCTGGGGCAGTTGGTTCATCAGCTGGATGAAGCCCTGTCCCTCCACGCCGCCGAGCAGGTTGACGGCGGGGATCTTCAGGTCATCGAAGAACAGCTCGGTCGTGTCCTGGCCCTTGCCGCCGAGCTTGTCGAGGATGCGACCCCGCTCGAAGCCGGGCGTCGTATCGGAGACCTCGGCGCACAGCAGCGAGATGCCCGCGTGACCCTTCACCTCGCTCGTCCGCGCGACGATGATGAGGAAGTCGCAGACGCGGCCATTGGTGATGAACGTCTTCGAGCCGCTCACGCGGTAGAAGTCCCCATCCCGCACCGCCCGGGTCGAGACGGCCTGGAGGTCCGAGCCCGTTCCCGGCTCCGTCATCGCGATGGCGCCGACCCACTCGCCACTGGCGAGCTTGGGCAGCCACTTCTTCTTCTGGGCCTCGGACGCGTAGGCGAGGATGTAGTGCGCGACGATGGAGCAGTGCACCGCGAAGCCCATCGAGGGGTCTCCGGCGCGGACCTGCTCCTCGGTGAGGATCGTCTCGTGCGCGAAGGTACCGCCGACGCCGCCGTAGGCCTCCGGGATGGACATGCACAGCAGCCCGAGCTCACCGGCTCGCCGGTAGAGCGCCTTGTCCGGATGGCCCTGGGCCACGTGCTTGGGCACGTTGGGGAGGACCTCTTTCGTGAAGTAGGTGGCCGCGAGTGAGCGCACCTGCTCGAGCTCGTCCGAGCTCCAGGGGGAACGTTTCGTCATGTCTGCTTTTCTCCGCTCATGTGCAGCACTGCTAGAGCCCGAACGTCTTGCCGATGATGTCGCGCTGGATCTCGCTCGTGCCGCCGAAGACGGTGGAGATCACCGTGGCGCGCAGATGCGACTCCATGTCGTATTCGAGGGCGTAGCCGTAGCCCCCCAGCATCTGCATGCCCTCGATCGCCACGCGCTTGGCGGTCTCGGTCGTCTTCAACTTCGCCATCGAGGCCTCGCGAGGGAGCATCCGGTCGGGGGCCTCGTCCGCCATCGCGGCCACGCGGTAGACGAGCAGCTCGCAGCAGTCGAGCTCGGTGGCGAGGTCCGCGATCCGGTGCTTGAGCGCCTGGAAGGAGCCGATGGGCTTGCCGAACTGCTTGCGCTCCTTCACGTACGCGACGGCGTCATCGAATGCGCGCCGGCCGCGGCCGAGCATGCTGGCGGCGAGGATGAGCCGCTCGCCGTTGAGCCCGGCCATCATCTGGGGCCAGGCCTGGTCCACGGCTCCGACCACGGCGCTCTCGGGAACGAAGCAGTCGGTGAAGAACACGTCATTGACTTCCTTGCCCGCCATCGTGGGGATGCCCCGGATATCCATCCCCGGCGTGCCCGCGGGGACGCAGAACATGGTGAGGCCCTCGTGCCGCGAGCTCGAGGCGAGGGTGCGCGCTACCAGCAGGATGTGGTCCGCGAAGTGCGCGTTCGAGCACCACGTCTTCTGCCCGTTGATGATGTAGCCGCCCGGTGTCCGCGTCGCGCGGCAGGTGATGGCCGCGGCGTCCGAGCCGGCTCCAGGCTCGGAGATCGAGATGGCCTCGACGCGGCCTCGGGTGATGCCGCCGAGGACCTTTTCGCGCTGGGCCTCGGTTCCGAACTTCGCGTAGGGGCCGGCGGAGACCGCCGTGGTGACATAGCCGCCCACCGGGGCCATCCAGTAGGAGGTGCGCTCGGTGAAGATACAGATGTCGGTCATGCCTCCGCCCGAGCCGCCATACTCCGGCGCGATGCCCGCCCCGAGCCAGCCGAGCTCCGCCATCTGCGCGTAGAGGGCGGGGCTGTGGGCCTCGGTGCCGTTCCGGGTCAAGGCGTCGCGCTGCGCGCGAGTGCCGACCTTGGAGCGGCAGAAGGTGTCGATGGCGGAGGCGAACGAGGCGTGCTCCGGTGTTCTCACATGCATGAGGTCCTCGGATGAGCGGGGGAAGGGGTCAGGTGTTCGCGTAGAGCGTGGCGATGCGCTCGGCGTATTGCTGGAGGATCACTCGGCGCTTGAGCTTGAGGGTGGGGGTGAGCTGGCCCGTCGCGGGAGTCCACACCTCGGAGACCACGGCGAAGCTCTTGACCTGCTCCGCTCGGGACAGCCGGGTGTTGATCGAGGCCACGAGCGCCTCGATCTCCGCTCGAACCGTCGGCTCGCTCACGAGGTCGGCGATGGATTGTGTCGAGAGACCACGTCCCTTGGCCCAGACCGGTGCGATCTCCGCGTCGAGGGAGATGAGCGCTGTCACGTAGGGCCAGCCGTCGCCGATCGCGATCGCCTGGGCGATGAGGGGATGGGCGCGCAGCAGGCCCTCGATCTTGGTCGGCGCGATGTTCTTCCCGCTCGAGGTGATGAGGAGTTCCTTCTTGCGGTCGGTGATGGTGAGGTAGCCGTCGGCGTCGAGCGTGCCGATGTCACCGGTGGCCAGCCAGCCCTCCGAGTCGACCGCGCTGACGATCTGGCCATTCGCGGCGAGATAGCCGAGGAACACCACGGGGCCGCGGACGAAGATCTCCCCGTCCGAGGCCAACCGGATCTGAAGCCCGGGGATGGCACGACCCACGGCCCCCACGCGGAAGTCCTCGGCGGTGTTGATGGTGGCGCAGCCTGTGGTCTCGCTCATGCCCCAGACTTCGAGCACCTTGATTCCGAAGCCGCCGAGGTATTCGAGCACCTCCACGGGAATGGGCGCCGAGCCGCTGCTCGCCCACTGGAGCGCATCCAGCCCTATCATCCGTCGCAGGGGCTTGAGGACCTTGGCGTCCGCCTCAGCCGCCCGCTGCGCGAGCTCCGGGGGCACGGCCTTCCCGGCGCCTTCGAGCCGGAAGGCTTCCAGGGCCACCGCATGGGCGGCGAGGAGGGGCTCGCGTTGAGCGGGTTCGAGCGCGCCCACCTTCGCCCGGAGGCCCGCGGCGAGCTTCTCCCAGACACGCGGCACACCGAAGAACGCGGGAGGCCGCACCTTGGCCAGCAGCGGCACCACGCCCGTGGGATCCGCACAGATGTGGATGTGCAGTGCCTTGTAGAGCGCGCGGTAGAAGCCGAGTTCGCGCTCCGCGATATGGGCCAACGGAAGATAGGCGACGGAGGGAACCTGCATCGGCACGGGAGCGGCAAGGTCCACCGCGATCGCCTCGTAGAAGGCGTTGCGGTGGCTCAACACCACGCCCTTGGGATCGCCGGTGGTCCCCGACGTGTACATCATCGCGATCGGATCCTCGGGCCGGACGGTCCTCCAGCCGTCCTCGAAGACATTCGGGTTCGCCTGGTGCAGCTGGCGTCCCTGGACCTCGAGCTCCGCGAAAGAAAAGAATCGGTCATCCCCCTGCGGCACGGCCGATGCGTCGATGACGATGACTCCCTTGAGGGCTGGGAGCGTCTCGAGCACCGGCTGCCAGCGGGCAATCTCGTCGGCGCCCTCCAGCACCACCACCGTGGCGCCGCTGTGCCGGGCGACGTAGCTCACCTGCTCGGTGCTCAGGGTCTGATACGCGGTGCAGGGGATGGCGCCGAGATGGACCGCGGCATGATCGATGATCCAGTGCTCTGGCCGGCTGCTCATCATGATCATCATCCGCTCGCTTCGCTTCAACCCGAGCGCCGCGAGCCCGCGCGTGAGGGCGGCGATCCGTTCTCGCAGCTGGGCCCAGGTGAGCGTCGAGTCTCCGGCGGTGAGCGCCGGAGCGCCCGCGTATTCTTCTGCATTGCGCTTGAGCAGGAGCGGCAGCGTGAGCTTGTCCGCCCTTGATTGGCACTGCGCTTCCAGGTCCGCGAGCGACGCCCCCATGGGTACCTCCTCCGACTTGATGAGCTACATGTGCTGATCTGTTCCTCTTCAGGGATCGACGTAGAGGTCGAGGATGATGTCCGAGCCGCCCCCGTAACGGCTGAAGTCGGTGACGCCTTCAGCGCGGAGCACCTCTTCGTCGATGAATGTCTGCCCGGTGCAGTCGCGCGGTGGGCGCTGAAGGATGGCCACCGCCGCGTCCGCCATGATCTCGGGCGAGCGAGCCCGCTGCATGGACGCGTCGCCTCCGAGCAGGTTCTTCACGGCGGCGGTGGCGATGAGCGTCCGGGGCCAGAGGGCATTGGCGGCGATGCCCGCGTCCGCCAGCTCCGCGGCCCAGCCGAGCGTGAGCAGGGTCATCCCGTACTTGGCGAGCGTGTAGGCCGGGTGCTTGCCCATCCAGTGCGGCGCGAGGTTGATGGGCGGCGAGAGCGAGAGGATGTGCGCGTGGGGCGAGCGCCGCAGGTGCGGAATCGCCGTGCGCGTCAGGAGGAACGTCCCCCGGAGCTGGATCTGCTGCATCAGATCGAAGCGCTTGATGGGCAGCTCCTCGGTCTTGAGCGGAGCGAGGGCGCTGGCGTTGTTGACGCAGAAGTCGATGCCGCCAAAGCGCGCCACCGTCTCATCCACGGCCCGCTGCACGTCCGCCTCGTCGCGCACGTCGCCCACCACCGCGAGCGCCTTGCCTCCCGCGGCTTCGATCTCGGCGGCCGCCGTGTGCACCGTCCCGGGCAGCCGCGGATCCGGGGTGTCGGTCTTCGCCAGGAGCGCGACGTTGGCCCCCAGCCGCCCCGCCGCGACGCCGATCGCCAACCCGATGCCTCGGCTGCCTCCGGACATCAGCAGCGTGCGCCCCGCGAGTGGCTTCGAGCTCATGGCTGGTTCCTTCATCGCTTGGGACCTGTCTTTGGCGTCTTGGCGCCGGCGCGCTCGGGGCCCGCCTGCTGTGCGAGCTGGGGGAACACGTCGCGCACGATCGTGATGAGCGCTTCGCTCAGGAGCAGGTGCGCGTCCTCGCGGGAGAGCGTTCCGCCGCGAATCCACTCGCGGATGGTGGCCTTCACCAGGCCTGCGTAGGAGCGCATCATCGCCCGCTGCCGCGCGTCGCTTCCGACTTCGACCTTGAGGCCCAGGAACTCGAGCGTCTTCGTGGAGGCCACGTCATCCGACTCCAAGATGATGCGCTCGACTTCCGGATCCGAGCCGATGCCTCCCATGCCGGTGACCGCCACGTAGGTCTTTCCGTGGGTCTCCACCGTATCGAGGTACCATTTGACGCTGCGCTCGACGCGCTCGCGCAGAGATCCTGTCATGGGCACGCTCTCCTCCAGGCCGGGCATGAGCAGCATCCGCTTGATGACCTTCAAGTAGAGGTCCCGCTTCTGCCCGAAGTAGTGGTTGAGCAGTCCGCGCGCGACGCCTGCCTCCCGGGCGATGTCCGTGGTCGAGACCTCCGAGTACGGGCGCTCACCGAAAAGGCGCACGGCGCACTTGAGGATCTGCTCCCGGCGCTCGTCCGGCTCCAGCCGCTTCCAACGGGGTGCGCTGGTGGAGCTCATGACTTGCGCTCCTGCCAGGGCAGGAACGCTGGCAGATCCTGCTCGAGCGTCCGGGTGAACTTCGCGGGCCGCTTCTGCAGGAAGGACATGACTCCCTCCACGGCGTCCGCGTTCTGGCCTAGCGTCGCGATGAGCCGGCTGTCGAGTTCGAAGGCGGGCTCGGGCGAGGGCAGCGCGCTCATCCGGTAGAGCGCCTGGCGGATGACGGCCACGGACACGGGCGCGGTGTTCTCGACCAGCTCGCGCGCGAGCGCATAGGCGGCGTCGAGCAGGGCCTCCGGCTCGTGGAGCGACTTCACGAGGCCCGCTGCGAGCGCCTCTTCCGCCGGAATCAGCCGGCCACTCACCATCCAGTCCAGCGCGCGCCCCATTCCCACGAGGCGCGGCAGGAACCAGCTCGAGCCCGCTTCCGGGTAGATGCCACGGCGGCTGAAGACGAAGCCAAAGCGGCTGTCCTTCGCGGCGAGGCGGAAGTCCGCGGGGAGGAGCATCGTCGAGCCCACGCCCACCGCGGCGCCTCGGACCGCGGCGATGACGGGCTTGCGCAGCGAGAACATCCGGCGCGTCACCCGCGTGGCCGGTTCCACCCAGCCGTTCTCCGGCAGCTCGAGGTTCGCTGCCTCGAACGAGCGGCCACTGAGGTCCGCTCCCACGCAGAAGTCCTTACCGGCCCCCGTGAGGATGACGACGCGCACGTCCTCGTTGTCGTCGGCGGCTCGGAGCGCGTCATCGAGCTCGTCGGCCATGGTGACGGTGAAACCGTTCCGGGCCTCGGGACGGTGCAATTCCAAGGTGGCGACCCGGTCCGCGACGGAAGACCGGATGTGTTGGTAGCTCATGGATGGGGCCTCCTCGCTCCTTCGAAACGATGATGGGAGCTTGTTGGCAGAGTGTCAACAGCGGGCTCTCGCGCCGTTGACCGGTGGACCTGAAGTGAGAACCTGTGCTGCGGCGCGCCAAAACAGTGACATAGGCTGCCGCGCGTGAGCGACATCACCGTCTATCAGCCGGACCTCCTTTATCGATTGGGCCGGTTTCACGAGGGCAGTTCCCTGCAGGTTGGCGCGGATGGCCGCGTGCTTCCAGAGGGGCCCCTCCCCCAGGGGGCACGAATTGTCCGATTGCCGGGGCGAGCGCTGCTGCCGGGGCTTGTCAACGGACATTCCCATGCGTTCCAGCGCCTCATCCGTGGCCGCACGGAGTATGTGGCGTCTGGCAGCGGCACGGACGACTTCTGGAGCTGGCGCGAGGCCATGTACCGCGCCGCCGAGGCCCTGAATCCCGAGGAGGTCTACACCGCATCGCGTCAGGCCTTCCTGGAGATGGTGTTGGCGGGCATCACCTCGGTGGGGGAGTTCCACTACCTGCACCACCAGCCGGATGGCCGCCCCTATGTGGAGCGCAACGCGCTGGCGCACGAGGTGATCCGCGCCGCGCGGGACGTGGGGTTGCGCATCGTGCTGCTGCGGGTGGGCTATGCGCGCGCGGGCTTCCGGGTGCCGGAGAATCCCCGGCAGCGGCGGTTCATCGACAAGGACGTGGATGCCTACCTCTCCTCGGTGGAGGAGCTCGTCCGGGAGATGGAGGGACAGGCTGGGGTGAGCGTGGGACTGGCACCTCACAGCGTGCGCGCGGTGCCGCGAGAGTGGCTCACGGTGCTCGCGGGAATCCGTGGGCAGCTGCCCGTGCACATGCACGTGGCTGAGCAGCCCAAGGAGATCGAGGCGTGCGTGGCCGAGTATGGCTTGCGCCCAGTGGAGCTGCTCGAGGAGCTGGGGCTGTTGGAGGAGCGGTTCACGGCGGTGCACGCGGTGCACGTGACGGGAGAGGAGGCGCGGATGCTGGGCGAGGTGAATGCGTCCGTCTGCGCGTGCCCCTCCACCGAGCGCAACCTGGGGGATGGCATCGTCCCCGCGGACCGGCTGGTGGGCGCGGGCGCGCGGCTGTGCCTGGGCTCGGACAGCCAGGCCACGGTGGATCTGCTGGACGAGGCGCGGCAGCTCGAGGGGCACCTGCGGCTGTCCCGGGTGCGGCGCGCGGTGCTGGATCCGGGCCATGGCACGGTGGATGGGCTGGCGGCGCGGCTGTTCGAGATGGGCACGGTGAATGGTGCTCGGAGCCTGGGGCTGCCCACGGGGGCGCTGGTGCCGGATGCTCCTGCGGACTTCTTCACGGTGGACCTGCACCACCCGTCGCTCGTGGGGGCCAGTCCCTCATCGCTGCTGGCGGGCATCGTCTTTGGCATGGACAAGGCGGCGGTGCGTGAAGTGGCTGTGGACGGAAGGCTCGTGGTGAGGGACGGTCAGCACCCACGGATGGAGGAGTCGGGTCGCGACTTCCATGCGCTGGCTCGGAGGCTGTACTCGTGAATGACACGCTGCCCGCATTGCGGGCCCTGCTGACGGATCTGGTTGCGCTGGACACCACCTCGGTGCGCCCCAACGCGCCGCTCATCGACTATGCGCAGACCCGGCTGGAGGGCGCGGGCTTCGTGGCTGAGCGTCAGCGCTATACGGATGAGGCGGGCGTGGAGAAGGTGAATCTGGTGGCGGTGAAGGGCGGAGACGAGGGACGCGCGGCGCTGGCGTTGGTGGGGCACTCGGACTGCGTGCCGTATGACGCGGCGTGGACGGACGCTCTGCGGCTGACGGAGCGGGACGGTCGGCTCTACGGACGGGGCGCGTGCGACACCAAGGGGTTCATCGCCTGCGCGCTGCACGCGGCTCTCCGCGCTGAGCGGCTGAAGGCTCCGCTGATGGTGGCGCTCACGGCGGATGAGGAGATTGGCCTGGTGGGCGCCAAGAAGCTGGCGGAGGCGGGGAAGGGGAGGGCACGGCACGCCATCGTGGGAGAGCCCACGCGGCTGGTGCCGGTGCGCGCCAACAAGGGCTACTGCCTGGGAGAGGTGGAGGTGCGCGGCAAGGAGGGGCACAGCGCGTACCCGGACACGGGAGCGTCGGCCATCTTCCGGGCCGGGCGCTTCCTGCACCGGCTGGAGCAGGTGGCGCTCACGGTGCTGCGCGAGGAGAGGGACGAGAGCTTCGAGCCGCCGTACACCACGGTGAACGTGGGGATCATCTCGGGGGGGAAGGCGAAGAACATCCTCCCGGGCGTGTGCCGCTTCACGGTGGAGTGGCGTCCCATTCCGGGGCAGTCACCGCAGCGGGTGGTGGAGCTGATGGAGTCCATCCGCCAGGAGCTGGTGAAGGCCGAGCCGGCTTATGAGGCGCATATCCGAGTGCTGCGCACGGACAGTGGAGTGAGCACGCGGCCGGACGCGGAGGTGGTGCGCTTCCTGGCTGAGGCCACGGGCAACGCGCCCGAGACGGTGTCCTTCGGCACAGAGGCGCCGCAGCTCACCGCACTGGGCGCGGAGGCGGTGGTGTTCGGCCCCGGAGACATCCGGATCGCCCACCAGACGGGCGAGTACGTACCCATGGAGGACCTCGTCCGCTGCGAGGCGGCGCTCTCTCAGGCCATCACCCGATTCTGTGGGCCGGGCGGTGGATGAGCCAATAGGTCAGGGAAATCGACTTACCCATTTTTCCGCTGGCCAGAGCGAGGCTCCGGGGCTTCGGGAGAGGAAGTTGAGAGGGGGAGTCAGCGGCAATGTGGTGAGACATTGGCCTACATGGCCGACGGCGTGAGGGCTCCGAACTTATTTTCCACGTGCGTGGAAAGTGCCTCTGCTCCGCCTTCAACGGGCCAGTCCACCCGCGTGGACTGGTACGTAGCTCTCCCCGGTCTCGGACTATTTCGAGGGAGGTCCAGAACGCGCGGCATGTTCGTACCGACACCAATGAAGGTGTCTTCAACATCGAGGCCGCATGAGTCCGAACAACTGGCAGGAGTACCTGTACTGGGTGGTGCGCATCGGGGCGATCATGTTCCCCGCCGCCTGGGGGATCTTCGACATCCTCACCCGCGGGAAGTGAGAGTTACGGGGGCCGGTGGAGGGGATCCCACCGGCTTCCCCGCAGAAAAAAGGCGCTCGCCCCGTGGGAGGCGAGCGCCGTCCTTCTCCGGAAACGCCGGTTCTCAACACCCGTTGGAGTTGATTCAGGCGACACGCCGGCCGAGGTCCGGCGTGATCCACCGAGTCACGAGGTAATTGCCAGGACGCCGTCGATACATGTCGCCCGTGGTGGCCTCGATCAGGAAGAAGCCGCGCTTGTCCAGCCCTTCGATCCAGGCGTGGCCGCCGGACGAGGAGCCGTTCCAGTACGTGCCGACGGTCACCTGGGCGGCCATGCCGACAGCCGCGAAGAGTGAGACGCCGAGGATGGTGAGATCCTCGCAGTCCCCGCCGCTCCACGCGAGCGTGTGGGAAGGAGCGCTCCAGTAGTCGAGAGGGCCGTTGGGGTCCGGCTCATATGAGAGCTTCCCGCTGCTCAAACGGGAGCGGAGCCACTCAGCCACCTGCTCGGCAAACGGCCGCGTGTACTGGGGGACGAAAGGAGAGGGCGTCCGGGTGATGAACTGGTCCACCTCGTTGGGGCGCACCAGGTACTGAACGGCGATGGCCTGAGACTTTTCGCTGCCGTTGATCTTCAGATAGTTGTTGCTCGGGATGATGTACTTGAAGTTCATGTGAGTTTCCTTGTTGTGAGGAGCGCCTCTCCGGTGTTTCCAGCGGAGCGGCGTGGGTGAACTAGAATCCGCGGGTGAGGAACGGGATGCTCCGCGGCGTGGTCATGTCGCAGGCCAGGTGAGAGACGTACCCGGCCGGCAGTCCTGAGACGAAGCCAGCCGCAACGTGAAAGAGCAGCTCCAGCAGGTCGTCCTTTGTGGAGGGCTGGCCGTTCGCCTTCAGCAGCGCAGCACGCTGTGCCGCTTCGCCCGCGAGTTTGCGGAAGGCATCAGCGGGGGACACCTGCTTCTGCACCATGCCGTAGGTGATGGTGCCCGCCGTGGTGAGGCTGTGGAACGTGGAGCGGTGGTGGCTGTGGATCGCGGGCTCGATCACATCCGGAAGACGCGAACCCACGACACCTCCGAGCGCCCCGCCCACCACCTCGGCGAGGTTGTTGAGCGGCTTCTGATCCTTCGGCGCGCGGACGAGGGCGTAGGTGCCACCGGCGAACGCGCCAACAGCGGTATGAGTACGTCGGGAAGACATAGGTGTTCCTTTCCCCTGGCTGGGGTCGTAACGAATCGTTGGTAGGGTCCACCCCGCCTCGAACGAGGCGGAGTGGTTTCATCTCGGGAAGTCCCCGCCGGTGTCCCCGGCGGCGACGTGAATGACCTGGGCGCCGGCGGCGGTGTCGCCGCCGGACCCCTCAACGCCGTCTAGGCGTTAGGCGCGACGAGCGCGGACCAGAAAGGCCCACGATTCGTAGCCGTAGTCCCGGGCGTGCAGGATCTTGCCGCTCCGCCAATGACGGAAAGACGGACAGAAGACCCAGCGCCAGCCGGGAGGGGCGGGCTTGCGGGTAAACGTACCCATTGCCTGTCCTCCTGTTGGAGACAGTTGGGCCGCCCAGTTTCCGAGGAGCACTTGACGATCACCCTTTAAGTTGACAAAAAGGGTGTGGATCTACGTCCGTCTTGCTCAAAGTCGGGCGGCTTCACTTCAGGGTTCCCGCGGCGGCAACCGCGGGGCCCTGCTCTTCAAACTAGATTAGGTCGCGTGTCTCTCCTCGCCCTCAGCGCACCAGCTTGAGGCGCTTGAGGTGCCAGAACATCATCTTCTCGCTCACTTGGTAGATGCCGGCCATCTCCTTGATGCTGAGGTGGGCCACCATGTTGATGGTGCGGCGTGGAGCCAGGATGCAGCCACCGAGCGCCCACGCCTGCCACTCCGCGTCCATGTAGGGCGGCACCTCCGAGCGGGCCACCCGCGCCAGCAGGTGCTTCGCGGTCGGCAGGTTCCGGCGTCGCCGGATGACCGGCACGTGCAGGAGCGCGTGGCCGAACTCATGCGCCAGTGTCGCGCGGGCCAAATTGGCCCGGGGCCCACCTTCGATGAGATTGTCCCAGAGATCATCCCGGAGGAGGATCTCGATGGATGTCGAGCCCGAGGGATCGGTCAAGGCGAAGTTGTTGCCCAACTCCACGACGTGCGCGGGCGTCACGTGGATGCCCCGCTGGGGCAGCACGGCCTCCGCCAAGTGGAACACGTCCACGGCCATCGGCTGGACGAGCGCATTCGGGCAGAATTCGGAGAGGAACGCCTCGCCCAGGCTCTCGATGGTGGACATGCGCAGCGGCGGCATGGAGATGGTGTCTTCACCCTTGAGGTCGCTCACTACTCGTCCTCCCCCTTCAGCAGCCGCATGAGCTGATTGATCTCGTCAGTCTTCAGATCCTGCTTCGCGATGCGGCGAGCCAGGGCGAGACCCAGTTCCTGGTACTGCGGGGGCGCATCCTCCAAAGCGAGCTGGACCGGTTTCGTCTGCGCGGCCTTGCGCTCAAGCTCGTCCTCAGTGATGCCCGGCACCACCTGGATGAGGCCAGGCCACCACTTCTTGTCCAGGGGACCGCGCACACCGCGCTCGACCTCGCCCAGGTAGACGTGCGTCACGCCCACGAGGTCGGCCACGGTCCGCAGGCTGAGTCCAGCCTCGACGCGGCGCTGCCGGATGTAGTTACCGAAGAGAGAGTCACCCATGGTGGCTCCTGGAAGGCGAGTGCATTCCTGGTAACCTACCGCCTTCCAGCCTGCCAGGTCAAGCCTACTCGCTGGGGGGCCATGAGTGCTTAACCAAGCCCTGCATGGCGTGTTGCGTCAGAATTGCGCGATGGAGCGCAGGGGGAAGAAAAGGCCAGTCATCCCCGACTCTTACATCATCTCAAAGACGTGGCCTACCTGGATCATTCACGCGCGTATCGAATGTGTTCGACGTGATCCGGTGAGTCCGATGGAGGCGTTGGCGCAGCCGGTTCTCACGGGTTGAGGCACTTCGACTCACCACCCTCACCCGGCACTGTGAGGGCCTCAAGGTGGATGCGGCCCACCTCCTCAAGCCCCTCACCAAGGGGCAGTAGGGCGAAGGGTTACTTCTACCTGGAGCGGGTGTGGCTCAATCCAGGTAGAAGCCGGCCAAGTACAGCCCTCGTCTGGTTACCTCCCCAACGCTGGAGCCTCAGTTTCTCGGATGGCTTGTTTGACCCAGGGAGCCCCCCAGTGCGGTGTGCTCCGTCGGGGCAGGGAGCCTCAGTTTCTCGGATGGCTTGTTTGACCCAGTTGGGGTCGCCGCCGACCTGCCGAAACGAGCCCAAAAAATGGGTAAGGACGAAGTCAGGGATACGATGGGCAGATGGCTCGAGCGAGAGCTTGCGCACTGATGAAAAGGCACGCGATGCTGAATCGCTGTCTGGCCGCGGTTCTGGTGGGGCTCGCGTGGGGCTGTTCCACGACGCCACCTGGAGGACTGGTGGGAGTGGTGGAACCCAGGCCCGGAGAGGTCATCACGAGTATCCCGGGCCCCATGCCGGGCCGCAGCGCGTACGCGACCGTGGATGAGGCCATCTTCGCGGCTTGCCCTCTCATCATGAGCCAACCGCAGGCCTCGATCCCCGTTCCTCCAACGCATCAGAACTTCGAACTGTATTGGAAGCTGTCCCGGGAATACTGCGCGTGGCTGTACGCAGCCGATGGACACGATGTCGAGATGAGCCTCTTTGCGGTGAGCGCTGTCCAGGATGACCCGAGGAAGCGGCAGTGCAAGCTCCCGGCTTATGTGGATGACCCTCGCTATCCGAGCGACAGCCTCTCCTACCTGGTCATTCTCCACAGCCACCCATTCGATGGCCCCCTTTCCAGGAGGGATCTCCAGTTCCTGGTTCAGATGGCACAGCTCCATGGGTTCACCCCCATGGTCAAGGGGAAGAAAGTATCCATCAGCATCGTGGCCTTTTTTGGGCAAACCCAAGACGGAAGGGGCACCTGCGAGGGCTTCTACCAATATCTCCCGGCTCGAAATAGCGAGCTCGTCAAGGTGACCGTCACGGAGGATGGGCACTGGAGCCGCACCCTCATGGGGCATGTCCGATGGGCCAGCGAAGAAGACTTCAGCATCGAGCCATGAGGGGCGTGCCATGAAGGCGAAGGCAACCTTGCTGCTCTGGATCGTTCTCCTGGCCTGCGCGCACCAGCAAGACGATTGGCGCCAGCATCAAGATCGAAGCATTCAAATGCCTGAGTTCGGTTCTGCGGCGAAGGTGGATGTGCTCATGGATGGAGCCACGCTTCGGGCCCTCCAGGTCGCCGCGGAGGATTTCTTCCCACCCTCCGACAAGCCTCTTCCCTGCGCTCAAACCCAGGCCGCGCACGATTTCGAGGTCGTTCATGAGGGGGACATCATCTTCGTGCGGATCTCCGAGAACCCACGGCACTGCGGCGAGAAGTACTACGGGTTGGATGGAGCGGTGAGGTACGCGATCAGTAAGGAGGGGCGAATCCTCCGCCGCGTTTTCGATGGAGAACCTGAAGGGACGGATTCACCGGACGCTGGCCTGTCTCGACCCAGTGAAGAGCTGCCCGTCCGGCCAGATGGAGGAGGGCCCATTCTCGACATGAGCGTTCAATGGGATGAGACCCGCACCCCTTTTGGGCGCTTGGATGGTGGAGTGGTTGCCCCACGCCTGGATGCGGGCGCCGCCAGCCCACCCTGAGCGCTTCATCGTTTGCCTGCGCAGAGGGCAACCAGAGGAGCAAGCACACCCTGGCTGCCTGCCGTGTGGGCAGCTGTCTGCCGCTCCTTCCCCCCGTGTCTACCCTGTCCGATAGGCAACGTGGAGGGAGAGCCCATGATTCAGGTGAGAGCGCGGCATGCGCTGGTGGCAGTGCTCGGGACGTCTCTGATGATCCTGGGAGGTTGCAGTGCACACAACAAGGCAGTGCAGGACTCGTGGCTGGCCCGAGTCCCCGAGGAGAACCTCCGGGACGTGAGGCAGGCGCAGGTCGCCAGGGATCGGGCGGCGGATGCCATCACCCGGGCGGACGTGTCCATCGGTGACGCGGAACGGGCGCTCGATGTCGCTCGCCGCAATGTGGATGCGGCCAAAAACCACATGGATGCGGAAGAGGCCACGCTCGAGGCCGCGCGCGTCACGGGACAGCGGGCCTCGATTGATCAAGCCCAGGGCCAATTCCAAACCGCGGAGGCGGGGCTCGCCGCTGCCCGGGCCCACGTGGGCTGGCGCAAGCAGAACGTGGATGCATGGCGAGCCCAGAAGCAACTGCGTGAGCGGGAGCTCGAAGTCGCCAACGCCGAGCTCGCCTATTCCCGTTTCCTGGCGCTGAAACAGCACGGGGACATCCGAGTCCAGGACATCTCCGAGGCGGAGCTGCAGAAGGACATCACCAAGGCCCAGCGCAAGGCCACCGAGGCCCGCCGCGAGGCGGACGCAAAGGCTCAGCAGGCGCAGCAGGCCCGCGTGGCCTGGGAGCAGCTGCGCACGCAGGCTCGGGGCTACGGCGGCAGCGGCTGGGACCGGCGCTGACGGGCCTGGCCCTCGGAGCCGCCTGGCTCAGCGCAGGGCCTCCAGCTCCTCCAGGCGCGCGAGCACCTCGCTGGGGTGCCGCGCGTCTTGGAGTCTCGTGGCGAGGCCGTGGCTCGCCAGGCGTGCCATCTGCGCCAGACGCATGAGCCGGGCCCGGCCCCGGTCTCCGCCCACCAGGACGATGAGCACCCGCAGCGGCTGCCCGTCCGGTGTCTCGTGCCGCAGCGGTTTCGCCAGAGTCACCAGCGCGGCCAGCGGCGCCACCCCTTCAATGACTGCGTGGGGCACAGCCACCCCATTGCCCACCGAGCAGGAGGCCTCGGCCTCGCGCCGCTCCAACTCCTCGGCGAGCTGGGAGGTTCCCAACCCTGGACAGGCCGCGCAGAGCCGTCCAATGGCCATGTCCCGTGCATCCTCCATGGCGGCGCAGGACAGCTCGAGGATGATGCGCTCGGGAGCGAGCAGCGGCGCCAGGGCCGGCGCGGGATCGTCCCGGGAGGCGCCTCGCAGCGGGAACTCCTCCTCCAGGAAATCGCGGACCCGCGCGAGCTGCGAGCTGCTGAGCTGCCTCCGGGCGATGTCCAGGAAGAGCGTGCCCGCGCCGGGCACCTGTTCCAGGTAGCTGGCCACGAATGGGTTCACCCGGTGCGCCACGTCCATCAACAGCGTGGGGGGCACATCCAGCTCGCGGGCGATGGCGGTGAGCCGCTCGGGTGTCGGCACGGCGTCCAGCCCGTGCTCCACGCGGCTCAGGTACGCGCTGGATACGCCGATGCGCCGCGCCAGGTCTCTCAGGGAGAGACCTGCATCGACACGCAACAGCCGGATGGTGGCCCCCAGATGCATGTGTTCCTTCTACCTCTCGGCCTCAGGCCATCGTTCCGTTGGTGGCCCGCAGGCCCTCTTCCTCCGTGGCCGCGGCTTGTTCCACCACGGGCGCCGGGTGGCGCACCACGAGCAGCGACACAGGGGACTCCTGGATGATGCGCTCGCGGTACAGGCCCCACCGCCGGTCGTCCAGGCCCCACTCCTGGCCCGCTCCGACGATGACGAGGTCATAGCCTCGCGCGGCCTCCTGCAGCGCGGCCTCTTCGGGTGCCTCGTGCTGCACGACCTTGAAGGAGACCTGCTTCCCCGCCTCAGGGAACAATTCCTCCACCTGGGCGCTCGCCCGCTTCGGGCTTTCGGGAGAGGTGACGTGGAGCACCGTCACCTCCGCGTCCGCATTGCGCAGGAGCCGCCGCGCCAGTCCCAGCGCCGCGCGGTCGTGTGAGCTGCCCATGAAGGGCACCAGCACCCGCCGGACGTTTGACAGCCCGCGATCCACGAAGACCGCCACGGCGGAGCGCGCCTCCTGCATCACCTCGTGGACCGTGCCGCCCAACCGCGTCTGGCTGAGCAGCGGCTTGTGCCAGCCCAGGAGGATGAGGCTTGCCTGCTTGGCCTCGGCGGTGCGGCAGATGTCCGTGCCGGGATCGGTCGAGACGAAGGACAGAGGCCGCACCGCGAGGCTCAGCCGGCCAGCCCGCTCCAGCAGTGGAGCCAGCGCGGACTCGCTGGGCGGCTGCGCCTCGTGCCGCAGGTGGAACGAGGCCCGCTCCGAGGAGGGGATGAGGTGCAGCGCGTAGAGGTGCGCGGCCTCCTTGTCCACGCCCGTGAGGGCATGCGCCAGCGTCACCATCCCCGCTCCCGCGTTCCCGTGAGACACGCACATCATCAGGGTGAAGGCAGGGCTCGCCGTCGGTGGGGTGCTCTCCACCGTCGGCACCAGCCGGTCCTTCGCCATCTGCTCGAAGGGGTAGATCCAGCGCAGCAGCGGGGTGGTGAGGAACGTCGTCACCAGCGCCATCACCACCATCATCGTGAAGAGCTTGGGAGAGATGACGCCCAGGTCCAGGCCGATGTTGAGCACGATGAGCTCCATCAGGCCGCGGGTGTTCATCAGGATGCCCACCGCGCCCGCCTCGCGCCAGCGCATGCCCGTCAGCCGCGCGGCCACGGCGCTGCCGCCGAACTTGCCCAGGCAGGCCAGCAGGATGATGGCGCCGCAGGTGAGCCACGCCTCGCTCGAGTTGAGCAGGCCGATCTGCGTGCGCAGGCCGCTGTAGGCGAAGAACACGGGCAGCAGCAGCACGACGGCCACGTCCTCCAGCTTCTCCGCGAGCGACTCGGCCAGCCCGCCCTCCTTGGGGATGATGGCCCCGAGCATGAAGGCGCCGAACAGGGCGTGGATGCCGATGAACTCGGTGGCCCAGCTGGAGGCCAGCAGCAGGATGAGCGTGGCGGCCACCACGTTCTGGGTCAGCCCGTCCCGGCTCGCCACACGCGCCCCGAGCCGCGCCAGGAAGGGCCGGACCACCAGCAGCATGAAGGTGATGTAGAGCAGCGTGAAGAGCGTCGTCCACGCCGCGTGGGTGAAGTCCGAGGCCCGGACGATGGACACCACGAAGGCCAGCAGACACCAGCCCGTCACGTCATCCACCGCCGCACAGGTGATGGCGATGGCGCCCACCCGCGACTGCATCAGCCGGCGCTCGGTGAGGATGCGCGCCAGCACCGGGAAGGCGGTGATGCTCATCGCCACGCCCATGAAGAGGACGAAGGAGCTGAAGGACACCGAGGGCTCGGCCAGCGCCTTGTAGAGCCACAGCGCCGCGGCGCCAGCGCCCAGCGCGAACGGGACGACGATGCTCGTGTGGCTGATGGCGACCGAGGCGTGCCCCCGGCCCTTGAGCAGCTTGGGGTCCAGCTCCAACCCGATCAGGAACATGAAGAGGATGAGCCCCACCTGGCTCAACATCTTCAAGATGCCCATGGAACTCTGTGGGAAGAGGACCTCCATCGCTCCCGGCGCCAGCCACCCCAGCAGGGACGGCCCCAGCACGATGCCGGCGACAACCTCGGCGATGACGAGCGGCTGCCCCAGCCACCGGGCTCCGCGGCCAATCAGCCGGGAGACACCGATGATGACGATGAGCTGGAGGATGAGCAGCGTGAGCGGGCTATGCGCGAATCCTTCCATGGTGTGTGTCTCCTGGGCCCGAGGTTGATAAGGAGTCACTTATCAACCGGATCCGCGCTGCGTCAATTCACCGAGGTGGGACGATGTCCGCCGCGAACGTTGCCCGCAAGTCAGCCGAGCTCGGCCCGGCCCAGTAGAAATGACAGCATCAGCAGCACGAGCACCACGGACGTCAGCGTCACGAAGGCCCGATCGCGCTGCAGCCGGAACACGTGCAGGGACACGGCGACGCGCAGCACGGGGATGGCCATCATCACGAGCAGCCCCATCATGACGAAGGCCCGGCCGCGCGCCGTCTTCACTCCCTCCATCACGTCGCCCAGTTGGTGAGGGGTGTGCTCGGGAGCGGTGAGGCGCTGGAGCGCCTCGCCCGAGGAGAAGTAGTCCGGGTGGTGCGCGAACGTCAGCAGCATGCCCAGCGCCACCAACACCAGGCTCGAGAGGACGCCGTAGCGCAGCAGATTGCTGATGAGCAGCTCCGGGCTCGTTGTTGCCTCGGGGGGCTGCGCGACCGCGGCCTTCGAGGGATTCGTGGGCTCCATGCTCATCCCCTCCATCCTTTGCGGAGCATCTCGAAGGCCACCCACAGCAGCACCAGCACGAAGAGCCCGCGCAGCCAGCTGCTCTTGAGCTTCGAGAGGTAGCGCGAGCCGGTGAACGCACCCAGTGTCACCCCTACGCACACGGGGCCGGCGATGAAGGGGTCGATGTCGCCTCGTGCGAAGTAGACGCCCGCGCTGGCGGCGGCCGTCACTCCGATCATGAAGTTGCTGGTGGCGGTGGACACCTTGAGGGGCAGGCGCATGGCCAGGTCCATCGCCGGCACCTTGAGCGAGCCCGAGCCGATACCCAGCAGCCCGCTCACCGTCCCCGCCACGTACATGAGGCCCAGGCCCGTGATGGGGCGGCACACGCGGTACTCCACCTCGCGGTGGAGGGACTCGTCCCAGTAGCTCCCGTGCAGATGCAGCCGGTCGGCGAGTTCATTCGAGGGCGGCTCGGTGGCGGGCCCGTTGCCTCCCAGCTTCCGCAGCATGGCCACGGCTGACCAGGCCATGACCGCGCCGAAGATGACATAGAGGCTGCGCACGCCCACCACGCCCGCGAGCAGAGCGCCCGTGAGCGCTCCGGCCGTGGTGGCCAGCTCCAGGAACATGGCCACGCGAAGGTTGGCCATCCGGTCGCGCACGTACGCCGCCGCGGCGCCGCTCGAAGTGGCGATGACGGAGACGATGGAGGCCCCCACCGCGTAGTGGATGTCCACCTGGAGGAGCAGCGTCAGGATGGGGACCAGGATGATGCCGCCTCCCAGTCCGAGCAGTGAGCCCAGCAGCCCTGCTCCCAGCGAGATGCCGAGCACTTCGGCGGTGAAGGCGAAAGGAGTCATGATCAGCCTCCGAGCCATCCTTCCGCACGCACTGCTCGGGCACAATCACGGCCTGCATCGAGGGCATGGCTCGGCTGCCTGCCTGCTTCCAACCCGTGAGATGCGAGACATCTGTCCTGCTCAACGAGCGTGTGGGGTGGGGGGAGGGCTCGGACTCTGTCCGGGCTCTGCCGAGGGCCCACTGCCTCCTGTGCCTGCGGGGGCCTGGGGCAGAGGCCAGCCCTCGAAGAGGGGCCAGCCTCGATAGTAGTTCCCACGGGAGGAAGGTGACTCCGGCGAGGGCTGGGCGGGGGTGGCTCCCCGGATGTCGTTCTTCTGGCGCGCTCCGGGGGCTGCTGGGCTCTCGGGAGCGGGGTTTCGGAGCAGCACGAACACCAGGATCGCGCTCAAGAGGCTCATGAGCACGATGCCCCATGCGCGCGTGAGATCCCGGCTCGGCTCGGTGTCCTCGGCTGTCATCTCAGAAGCGCCCCTGCTTCAACACGTCGCTCTTGGAGATTGTGCCCAGCAGCCGCCGATCGGGATCGACCACAGGGAGCCGCTCGAGAGGCGTCCGCGCGAAGTGAGTGGCCACCTCGGCCAGGGAGAGGTCTGGGGTGATGGGCTGCAGGTGGCGGTCCATGACATCCGCGGCGACGGTGGCCCCCAGGAGCGAGTGGTCCGGCAGTTGTCCCTTGAGCTCGTTGAGGGCGATGAGCCCCAGGTAGCGGCCCTCCTCATCGGTGACATAGAGGTCCGTTCCCGAGGGCTGCTCCAGGAGGAGCACGACGACCTCCTGGAAGGAGGCGGACGGGGAGACTCGGTCGCGCACGGGCGTCAGCAGCGCGCGCGGGCCCTCCTGCCGCAGCCAGTCCGGCACGGTGGCGGGGATGCGCACGTTCCGGCGGTTGAGCACGGAGGTGTAGAGGGATTCGGGCTCCAGCCGACGGCTGATCACCGTGGAGAGGAAGGCGCCCAGCATCAACGGGAGGATGAGGCCGTAGTCTCCCGTCAGCTCGAAGATGATGAGCACGGCGGACACGGGAGCGTGGGTGGTGCCAGCGAGCACGGCGCCCATGCCGAGCAGGGCATAGGCGCCGCTCGGTGCGCCTCCGGGCCAGATCAGCTGCATGAGCTGTCCGAAGGCGCCGCCCAGCAAGGCTCCATAGAAGAGCGAGGGCGTGAAGAGCCCGCCTGGCACGCCGGCGCCCGCGCACAGCGAGGTGGCCAGCAGCTTGGTCAGGGGCAGCACCACCAGCAGCACGAGCGAGAGTTTCCCCAGGAGCGCCGCGTTCACCGAGTCATAACCGTTACCCAGCAGGTGCGGCAGCCAGACCGCGGCCAGTCCCACCACCGTCATGGCGCCCAGGGGCAGGAAGGGAGAGAGCTTCCGGGGGACGCGATCGAGCAGGTCCGACAGGATGTTGATGCCGCGCACGTAGAGGGCGGAGGCGCCTCCCAGGAGGACGCCCAGGAGCACGGCCAGCAGCAACTCGCGCGGGTGCGTGAGCACGTAGTGGGGGATGACGTAGCTGGGGTGGTCCGCGATGAGGATGCGCGAGACGAGCGTGGCCACCACGCAGGCCACCACGATGGGGCCGAAGAGCTCCAGGGCGAACGAGCCCAGCAGCACCTCCAGGCCGAAGAGCGCTGCGCCGATGGGCACGTTGTAGGCGGAGGCCACGCCCGCGGCGGCGCCACATGCCACCAGCAGCCGGGCCTGGCCGGGTCCCAGTCGCAGCCATCGCGCCAGGGAGGAGCCACTCGCCGCGCCCGTCTGGAGCAGTGCGCCCTCGCGGCCCAGGGGGGCGCCCAGGGCCACCGCGATGATGGAGACCAGGCCTCGCAGCAGGGCCCGGGGCAGGGGCAGACGGCCGGATTTGACCCAGATGGACTCGATGATGCCGGCGGTGCCATGGCCTCGCAGCGGCTGGCCGATGATGAGCGAGACCAGCGTCACCAGGGCTCCTGCCAGAACGGGCACCAGGAAGCGCCGCCAGGAGGGCGCGGCGATGACGCCGGGAAGGAACCCCTCGACATCACCGCCCCAGAAGAGGTGCTGGGTGAAGCGCAGCACCTTGATCAGCACCACGGCGCCGAGCCCCGAGATGAGCCCCACCAGCGCGACGAGCACCCAGAAGCGGCGCTCGGCCCGGACGAGCTCGCGCAGGAATCTTCGGAGCCGCGAGTAGAAGCCTGTCAGGGGCTCCAACCCGGGAGCGGGTCGCGAGAGTGTTGCCACGTCCTCCAATCTAGGGAGTGGAAGCGGCCCGTGCCGGCTCCCGCTTCCTTCCCTGCTCGCTGGGTGTCCAGGGTGACAGGTTCGAGTCATTCGCAGCAGGCTGCCAACACCTGAGTGCATCCGTGCCTTGCCGCTCATGGCTGGACGGTGCTAGCGAAAAGCCCTCCTTATGCCCCTCTCTCGCTTCCTGTCCGTGTCGACCGTCTCGCTCCTCCTGCTCGCTGGCTGCGACAAGCCAGGAAAGGACTCAGGCACGAAGCCCGCATCCGGCTCGTCGGAGTCCGCCGCGAAGGGCACTCCGGTGGTGACGTTCGATGGGGGCGCCGTCACCATCGAGCAGTTGCAGGGCTACATCGCGCAGATGAACCCGGCGGCGCGCACCCGCATCGAGTCCCTGGACCAGCGCCGCGAGTACGCCCAGGGCCTGGCGCGCTTCGAGCTCTTCGTCACCGAGGCGCGGAAGCGGGGGCTGGAGAACGACCCGGAGGTGCAGGAGGCGATGAAGCGCGCCATGGTGCAGCAACTGCTCTTCAAGGAGTTCGACGAGAAGGCGCCGCCCATTCCTCCCGAGGAGCTCTCCTCCTACTACGAGTCGCACAAGGCCGAGTTCGTCCAGCCGGCGCGCGCGCGCTACTCGCACCTGCTGGTGCCCGCGCCCAAGGGGAGTCCCGATCGGGCGGCGAAGAAGAAGCTGGCGCAGGCGCTGCGGGAGAAGGCGAGCAAGCTCCAGTCGCTGGACTTCGACTCCTTCGACGCGTTGATCACCGAGGCCTCGGGCAACCCGGCCGCGAAGCCCGCCGAGGCGGATACCCACCTGGTCAGTCCCGAGGAGCTGAAGGCCCGGCTGGGAGAGCCGGTGGCGGCCGCCGCGAGCGCGCTGAAGCAGCCGGGAGACCTCTCTCCGGTGGTGGAGTCCGACAGCGGCTTCCACCTGATCAAGCTCACGGACTTGCGGCCGGCGAAGAATCAGCCCCTGGACGCGGTCAGCTCCATGCTGAAGGCGCGGATGGCTCGTGAGCGGAGGGACGCGCGCGTGGCGAAGTTCACCGAGGAGCTCCAGGAGCGTGCCCACTTCAAGACGGACGAGGCCGCGCTGCAGAAGCTCCAGGTGGATCTCCAGGCGCCGCAGGCGGCCTCCTCGGGCCCGGTGCCTGGGTTCCTGCCGACCCCTGCGGCGACGAAGTGACTCAACCCGGCGTGTCCTTTTCAGCCGGCCCGCACGTTGCGTACAGTGATTGCCTCCGGTGATGGATCACCGGGGAGGGGCTGCCCCGCGGCATCCAGGTCGGGCGGTGGCGCTCTATTTCCTCATCCTAGAGAGGTTCTCTTTGACTGCTCGCTGAGTGGAGGCTCGTGCCGTGGCTGAAGGCAGATCGGCAGCGGGGTGCGTGGTGCTGTTGCAGCGCTTCGTCTCGCTCCAGGCGGAGCTGGTGAAGGCCTGGCTGCACTTCCACCCGGAGGCGCTGGATCCATGGGCCTACCGGCGGCTGCCGCGCCATGGGGAGATCTTCGTCCGCGGGGAGAGCTGGCACTTCCACCGTCACGGGGTGGGAGTGGACTTCCAGGGTCAGGAGTCCCGGCGGATGGTGGATGTGCACCGAGCGGTGGGAGAGCCGCAGACGTTCGATGCCTGGCGGCTCATGCTGTACTTCGAGTCGCTGAACGTGAGCAGCGTCCGGGTGGGGGCCCGGGACTTCCCCACGGATGACGAGCGCTCGTTGGAGCAGTGGTTGCTGGAGCTGGAGACGCTGGGCCTGGTCGTGAGGGATCGCGTGGATGTCCGGCTGTGGAAGCTGGCTCCCACGAACTGACTTCCGTCTGACACCTCGCGGCGCTTCGCCACAGCGCAGGCCTGGCAGCCGTCCGGCCTTCCTTCATCGGGCCGCGCGTCCGATTCGGCTACTATCGGTCTCGAATCAGGGACCGGATCGAAGGCGGCAGCCATGCACGGGGAGGGCTGTGGATGAGCGGGGACGAGCCAGGGGAGAAGGAGCACCCGGGCCAGAATCATGAGGCGTCCACTCCTCACGTCGGCTCGCCCGCTTCTCCGGCCCCTGATGGAGGGCCCACCACCTTGCCCTATGAGGTGGAGCCCGAGAATGCTCCGCCCGTCATCCCCGAGCCCGGGTTCATGTTGCTGGGGCGCTATACGGTGCTCGGCACGCTGGGCCAGGGCAGCATGGGGGTGGTGTTGAGCGTGTATGACGCGCGGCTGGATCGGCGCGTGGCGTTCAAGCTCATGCGTCCCTGGAGTGGCCGGGAGAGCCGCCGTCACGAGGAGCAGGCCCGCTTCGTGCGCGAGGCGCAGGCCATGGCCCGGCTGAACCACCCGAACGTGGTCGCGGTGTACGACTCGGGTACCCTGGACGACGGCGCGCTCTTCATCGCCATGGAGTACGTGGAGGGGCAGACGCTGCGCCGCTGGCAGAAGGGCCGTCCGTGGCGCGAGGTGCTGGCGCAATACCTGGCCGCGGGGCAGGGGTTGGCGGCGGCCCATGAGGCCGGCCTCATCCACCATGACTTCAAGCCCGACAACGTGCTGGTGGGGAACGACGGGCGCGCGCGTGTGACGGACTTCGGCCTGGTCTGGCTCGAGTCTTCCCCGGAGGAAGAGGCGCTCCCCCTGCCGGAGGCGATTCCTCTCCCGCGTCCTACCGCGTCCCTTGCCCGGCTGACCCACCGCTCGAGCCTGTGGATGGGAACGCCGAGCTACATGGCGGACGAGCAGTTCCGAGGCCGGCGCGGAGACGCACGCAGCGATCTATACGCCTTCTGCGTGGCGCTCTACGAGGGTGTCCACGGCCAGATGCCTTTTCGCGGAAACACCGTGGCGGAGCTGCGTGAAGCCCAACGCGCCGGGAGGATCGAGCCGCCGGAGAACACGCAGGTCCCCACGAGGGTGACACGCACGCTCCTTCACGGGCTGCACAGCGACCCGGCGAAGCGCCCGTCCTCCATGAAGGAGCTGCTGAGGGCGTTGGCCGATGATCCGGAGGCTCGGAGGCGGGCGAAGCGCTCGCGCTGGGCCGTGGTGGGACTGGTGGCGGCCGCCTCGGGGCTGGCGCTCTGGGCGTGGGCTCACCCTCGGGAGCAGGAGTGTGACCGCATGGCGCTGCGATTGAGCGGCGTCTGGGACGAGACGGTCAAGGGCCGGGTGGAGCAGGGACTGCTCGCCACCGGAGTGCCCTACGCGCGGGCCACCGCGGAGCGGGTGTTGCAGCGTCTGGACTCCTATGCCGGAGCCTGGGTGAAGCAGCGCGTGGCGCTGTGCGTGAGCGCGACGCAGGAGGCTCACCTGGAGACGGCGGAGTTGCTGCTGTTGGAGGAGGGGTGCCTGGAGCGCAGGCGCAGCCAGTTGCGCGCGCTCACCACGCTGCTCTCCCAGAGTCCGGACACGCAACTGCTGAGCAGGGCCGTCGAGGCCGTGCAGGCCCTGCCTTCGCTGGAGTACTGCGGGGATGCCAAGGCGCTCACCGCGGCCATTCCGCCTCCAGAGGACCCCGTGCAGCGCGCGAAGGTGGAGGCGCTCCAGGAGCAGGTGGATTCCCTCCAGGCCCTCCAGGACGCCGGCCGCGTCAAGCAGGGGCTCGCGATGGTGGAGGTGCTGCTGCCCCAGGTGAAGGCGGCAGGCGACGCTCCGTTGCTGGCCCGCACCCTGTTCATCCTCGCCTGGCTCAAGGACTCCGCGGGGGATTACCGGAGCGCCGCGGAGATCCTCCGCGACGTCATGGCAGTTGCTGCCCGAGGGAAGGACTCGCTCATGCTGGCGCGGGCCTCGAGTTCCCTGGCCTGGATGACGAGCAATCACCTGATGCGCCCTCAGGATGCGATGACCATGGTGCCCATCACCGAGAGCATCGCGGAGCTGGCGGGTGATGATCGGATTCGTGGCTTCGCCGCCAACACCCTGGGGACCATCTTCTCCGCGTTGCGGCGGCCGGAGCAGGCGCGGCAGGCCTATGAGCGCGCCTTGGAGCTGAGGCAGAAGGTGCTGGGCCCCGAACATGGGGAGGTTGCCTCCACGCTCAACAATCTCGGCATCCTGTTCCAGCGCATGGGCAAGCTGGATGAGGCGCTCGACGCCCACACCCGGGTGCTGGCGTTGAGGAGGAAGGCGCTGGGCCCCGAGCACCCTCGGGTAGCGGAGTCCCTGAGTTCCCTGGGCAGCGTCTACAAGGAGCTGGGGCGGTTCGACGAGGCGCTCGAGTCCTGCACCCAGGCGCTGGAACTGAACCAGAAGGTCCTGGGCCCCGAGCACCCCCAGGTGGCGGAAGCACTGCATTGCCGCGGGGACGTCCTGCAGAGCATGGGCAGGCTCGAGGAGGCGCTCGAGGAGCACACGCGCGGGCGAGCCGTCCGGGAGAAAGTGCTGGGCTTCGAGCACCCCGCCCTGGCCGAGTCGATCAGCGAGCAGGGCCATGTCCTTCAGGACATGGGGAGGTTCGATGAAGCGCTCGCGGCGCACACCCGCGTGCTGGACTTGAGACAGCGATTGGGGGGGCCCGACGACCCGAGCGTCGCCGATGCGCTCAATGATCAGGGAGATGCCTTGAGGGGACTCCACCGCGATGCCGAGGCGCGGGAGAAGTACGCGCGTGCCCTGGCCCTGCAGGACAAGGTGCTGACGCCCGCGGATCCCTGGCGAGTGGGCCCTTTGCTGGGGATGGGCCGGGTCTTGCTGGCTCAGGGCCGTCCCGCCGAGGCTCTGCCTTTCCTCGAGAAAGCGCTGGAGCTGGCCCCGATGGCGGAGAGGCCTCGGGTTCAGTTCGCGCTGGCCCAGGCGCTCTGGGAGACCCACGGGGACAGGTCTCGCGCCATCGGGCTGGTCACGCAAGCCTGGGAGTATTGGCGCCGCGTGGGCCGGGCCACGGAGGCGGAGCAGGCGTCCTCGTGGCTGAAGCAGCACGGCCCTTCGCAGCCCTCACCGAAAGGTCCGCTCTGAGGCTCGAGTCGCGCGACGCATCCCATCACGCCTGCGGCAGTGCGCAGGTGTGCAGATCGCGCAGCACCTTTCGGGCCTCCACCACCAACGCCTGGCCCTTGGTGCCCTCTTGGATCTTGGCGATGAGCTTCATGTCCGGAGTGAGCCGGTAGACACCCTTGGAGCGCTGCACCAGCGCAGCCACCTTGGGTCCGTCCAGCAGCGCGTCCGCGCCCAGCGTCACCACCAGCCGCCCGGCTCCGGACTCCAACGCTCGGAGCCGCAGGTCCCGCATGTCGATCTTCAGCAGCGTCAGCTCCGAGAGGTTGTCCACCTCGTCGGGTGCCTCGCCGTAGCGATCCACCAACTCGGCGCGCAGGTCCGTCACCTCGTCCGGATGGCTCGCCTGGGCGAAGCGCTTGTAGAAGACGAGCCGCTGGTGCACGTCCGGCACGTAGTCGTCCGGGATGAGCGCCGCCAGGGGCAGGGTGATCTCCGGTTCGATCTGCGTGCTCGGAGGTTGGCCCTGCAGCTCCGCCACGGCCTCCTCCAACAGCTGCGCATACATGTCGAAGCCGATCTCCGCGATGGCTCCGGACTGCTTCTCGCCCAGCAGGTTGCCCGCGCCGCGGATCTCCAGGTCGTGGCTGGCGATGGAGAAGCCCGCGCCCAGCTCGGTGAAGTTCTGCAGCACCTCCAGGCGCCGCTGCGCATCCCGGGTGATGTTCCGCCGCGCGGGCACCAGCAGGTATGCGTACGCACGCTCCTTGGATCGGCCCACGCGCCCGCGCAACTGGTAGAGCTGTGCCAGGCCAAATGCATCCGCCCGGTTCACGATCATCGTGTTGGCGCTGGAGATGTCGATGCCGCTCTCGATGATCGAGGTGCACAGGAGCACCTGGTACTTCTTCTCGGTGAACTCCAGCATCACCTTCTCGAGCTGCCCCTCGCCCATCTGCCCGTGCGCCACGCCGATGGTGACGTTCGGCACCTGCTCCTTCAGGAAGCGCTCCATCGAGGCGATGGACTGCACCCGGTTGTGCACGAAGAACACCTGTCCGCCGCGGGCCACCTCTCGCTCGATGGCTTCCTTGATGACGGGCGGGTCGAACTTCATCACGAACGTACGGATGGCGCGCCGGTCCTGCGGCGGCGTGGCGATGATGCTCATGTCCCGCACGCCCGACATGGACATGTGCAACGTGCGGGGAATGGGCGTGGCCGTCAGCGTGAGCACGTCCACCTGCGTGCGCAGCCGCTTGATCTGTTCCTTCTGCTTCACCCCGAAGCGCTGCTCCTCGTCCACCACGAGCAGGCCCAGCTCCTTGAAGGCCACGTCCCCGGCCAGCAGCTTGTGCGTGCCGATGAGGATGTCGACCCGGCCCTCCTTGGCGCGCTTGAGGATCTCCCGCACCTCGGGCGGCTTCTTCAGCCCGGAGATCACCTCCACGGTGACGGGATAGTCCTTGAAGCGCTTCTTGAAGGACAGGAAGTGCTGCTGCGCCAGCACCGTCGTGGGCACCAGCACCGCCACCTGCTTGCGGTCCAGCGTGGCCTTGAAGGCGGCGCGCATCGCCACCTCCGTCTTGCCGTAGCCCACGTCGCCGCAGACCAGCCGGTCCATCGGCTCCGGCTTCTGCATGTCCGCCAGCACGTCATCGATGGCCTTGGCCTGGTCCGGCGTCTCCTCGAACTCGAAGTCCGCCTCGAACTGGCGGAAGTAGCGGTCCGGCGCGGAGAACGCGTGGCCCGGGTGAGCCTTGCGCGCGGCGGCGATCTGCAAGAGCTCCGCCGCCATCTTGAGCAGCTGCTCCTTGACGCGCTTCTTCGTCTTCTCCCAGCTCGCCGTGCCCAGCTTGTCCAGCTGGACCTTCGTCGGATCCCCGCCCGTGAACTTCTGGATGAGCCGCATGCGGCTCACCGGCAGGTAGATCTTGTCCCGGCCCGCGTACTCCAGCACCAGGAAGTCACCCGGCACGTTCTGCACCTGCATCTTCGTCAGGCCCGCATAGCGACCAATGCCAAAGTCCGAGTGGACGATGAGGTCGCCTTCCTTGAGGTCCCCGAAGCCCGCGCCAAAGGCATCCAGCTTCTTGGAGCGCCGCACGCGGCGCCGGGCTCGCACGCCGAAGATCTCCTCGTCCGCGAGCAGGGCGAAGCCGCCCGTGCCATCCACGAAGCCGTGGCTCACCTCGCTGGGGTAGAGGTGGGCGTGGACGGAGGGCTCGTAGAGCTTGCTCACGTCCGCGATGGGCTCCTCGTGGATGCGCACCATCACGCCGCGGTCCAGCAACAGCCGCTTGAGCCGGTCCGCCTGGCTCAGTGTTCCGCACGCCACGGCGCACGCCACCCGCATGTCCCGCCAGCGTTGTAGCCGCTCCACCAGCGGTGTGAGCGCGCCCTCCTCGCCGTGGTGCGCCAGGATGGCCTCACGAAGATCCTGCGTGCCGCCGAACGAGAACATCACCGGCGGCTGCTCGGTCGGGGTCAGCGCCAGCCCGCCCCCTTCCAGCACACGCACCCCGGCCAGCTGCGCATCCGCCTGCGCTCGCGTGAGGAAGTGCTCCGGCGGTGGGAAGGTGAGATCCTGCCGTTCGTCCGCGGCCTGGAAGGAGCGCTCCAGCTCCGCCCACAGATCGCTGGCGGCGCGGTCCAGACCCACCGGGTCATCCAGGTAGAAGAGCAGGTCCTTCGCCCACAGACGCAGATAGTCGAAGAGGGTGCCCAACCCTCCCTCGAAGAAGCCGGGCAGCAGGCCCTCGAGGCCGAAGCCCGGCATGCCCTCGCGCAGCGCGTCGAGCCGCTCGCGCAGCTTGATGGTGGGCATGTTGATGCGGTCGGCCACGGAGCGTGCGGCGGCCTCGGCTCGCGGGCGCGTCTGCTCGGTGAGCATCGCCTCCCGCGCGGGCACCAGGTACACCTCCTTGAGCGAGTCCACCGTGCGCTGGTTGTCCGGATCGAACACGCGGATGGACTCGATGGTGTCGCCGAAGAACTCGAGCCGGACGGGGCGCTCGTAGAGCGGACTGAAGACATCCAGGATGCCGCCGCGCACCGAGAACGTCCCCGGATCCTCCACCAGCGGGCTGGACTGGTAGCCCATGGCGGCGAGCTTGCGCGCCAGCGAGTCCCGATCGAAGTCCTGGCCCACGGTGATGAGCGCCGACAGCGTGCTCATCATCGGAGGTGGTATCACCTTGCGCAGCAGCGCCCGCAGGGAGATGACCAGGGCGGGGAACCGCGTACCCTGGCCCAGGTGGAACAGGGCGCCCAGCCGCTCACTGACAGCGGTGGGTTCCGGCGACAACTCGTCGTAGGGCAGCACCTCGTCCGCGGGCAGGCGCAGCACGCGCGGCTCCAGGGGCGTACCCTTGCCCCCCAGGAAGAAGGCCAGGTCCGAGGCCAGGGCGTCGGCTGCCTCCTCGTCCACCGCCACGCAGACGAGCGGCACCTTCAGGCTGCGCGCGAGGCGGGCGAGCACATAGCCCCGGGCCGCGCCCTGGATGCCCTGGGTACGCACGCGGCGTCCAGGCTGGAGGCGCTCCAACACGTGAGCGAAGGGATCTCCCACCAAGGGAGGTGCACCGCGCAGCGCTTCCGCGCCGAGTCTCTGACCGAAGGGAGTATCCATCGTGGCTGAGGCTCCGCGTATAAGAGCCAGCCCCGGGCCGGTCAACGAAGACAAGGCCCTGGGCATGACGTCCACCAACGATCGGCAGCCCCTTTTTGTCCGACAGACACCATCGCCCGGTAACTCGCCGGGCAGGGTGGTTTCCTGGCGGAAGGGCAGCAGCGTTAGGCTCACGGGAGAGGTGCGGGGGCGCCTTACGAGGCGAATGCATGCGATCCTGGAGCGAGCCACTATCGATCTATGCGGAGGCACTGCCTGCGGATGTCTGGGTCCGCCTGCGCGCCATCCGCTCGCACGAAGGGCGCATCCTCGATTTCGAGTGTGTGGACACGCTGTCAGGACGGGAGCGCCAGGGGGTGCTTGGGCTGCTCCCATCGCCCGGCCAACGGTTGCTGGATGAGGCTCCGTGGGTAGGTGAATGCAGCCTCTTCGATGCCTGTGTGCGAGTCGTGGAGCGGCAAGTGCCAGAGATGGAACGCTTCGGCCGCATGACGCCCCGGGGCCTCGTCTGGCTCCAGGCCCGGCTGGCTCCCAGTGAGGGCGGCCTCACCCTCTTCCTGGAGGATTTCACCCAGCGCGCGGCGGCCGAGGGCGCACTGCGCCGGGATCGGGATCTGCTCCACGCGGTCATCGAGAGCACCACGGATGCGGTGTTCGTGAAGGATCTCATCGGGCGTTATGTCCTGCTCAACGCCGCGGCGGCGCGAGCTTTCGGCCGTCCACCCGACGAGGTGTTGGGGCGCACCGATGCGGAGCTCCTGGGCCCCGAGGCGGCGGTGGCCACCGTGGCGCATGATCGGGCGGTATTCGAATCGGGCGAGACGGCCACCTATGAGGACGCCGAGGGTGGACCTGGCTTCGGTTGCATCTGGCAGACCATCAAGGGGGTGCTCCGCCAGCCGGACGGAGCGGAGTATGGCTTGTTCGGCATCAGCCGGGACATCACCGCGCGCAAGCGGCAGGAGGATGAGCGGGAGCAGGAGGGGCACTTCCGTGAGCGCTTCATCGGCGTGCTGGGGCACGATCTGGGCAACCCGCTGGCTGCCATCCGGCTGTCCTCGGCGACCCTGCTCGCGAAGGAGTCGTTGATGCCGGAGGTGCGCCGCGTGGTGCAGCGCATCGACGGGAGCGCCGAGCGCATGGCCCGGTTGGTGAAACAGTTGCTGGACTTCACGCGGGCGCGCATGGCGGGAGGCATCCCCCTGCGCCCGAGGGATGTGGCGCTGGACGAGGTGTGCCGCCGCGTCATCTCCGAGCTGGAGCTGGTCTACGTGGACCGAAGCATCCAGCTCGAGGTGCGTGGGGACTGCCATGGCTTCTGGGACGAGGAGCGGATGGCGCAGGTGCTCTCCAACCTGGTGGCCAACGCGCTTCAGCACAGCCCGCCGGGGACGCCGGTGAGCGTGTGTCTGGAGGGCTTGGAGTCCCTGCAGCGCGTCGAGGTGCACAACGCGGGGCCTCCCATTCCGGTCTCCCTGCGCGAGCGTCTCTTCGAGCCCTTCCATCGCTCCGAGAGCGCCAGCAAGCCCTCCCGGGGTGGGTTGGGGCTGGGGCTCTACATCGTCGCGCAGATCATCCAGGCGCATGGTGGGAGCGTGGAGGTCTCCTCCACGCACGCGGAGGGCACCAGCTTCGTGCTGATGCTCCCGCGCTCGGTGCCGGCGCCGGGAGGTACGGTGGAGGACACCTCGTCCGAGCTGGAGCACCCCGGCGAGAGGTGTGCCTAGCCGGCTCACACCCGCGTGTCGCCCAGGTGGATGGGGTGCCCGCAGAGCAGCATGGTGGTGCGCAGCATGCGCTCGGCGCTCAGCCGCTGCAGCTCCTTGTACAGCGCCGGGTGGCGCGGCAGCAGTTGGTCGAGCGTCGCCCGCTCCAGCTTCAGCAGCAGGCACGGCGTCTGGGCCCGGACCGAGGCCGTGGCCAGCCTGCTGCGCAGCAGGGAAATCTCCCCGAAGACAGCCCCCTCGGCCATGTCCGGGTAGGGCGTCTCGTTGCCGTCCACGTGGTGGTGGAAGACGGCGCAGCGGCCGCGCAGTACGAGGAAGAGGGTGTGGCCCTGCTGTCCGCGGGAGATGATCTCCTCGCCTGCCTTGACCGAGATGGGGGTGAAGGAGGCCGCCACGTTCTGCCGCAGCGGCTCCGGCCAGCCGGCGAAGAGCGGGTTGCTGCGCAGCACGTTGGCCAGCAGCCGCTCCTGGTAGAGCTGCTGGATGATCTCGGCCAGCTGGGGGTAGCGCGTGGCGATGTTCTCCATGCGCTCACGGGTGAACTCCAGCAGCACCGTGTCCTCCATGGCCACCACGCTGGAGAGCCTAGGCCCCTCGCACAGGAGCGCCATCTCCCCGAAGAGCTCTCCCTCGCCCAGCGAGGCCAGGATGAGGGGTTGGCCCTGCTCTCCCTGGCGCACCACGCTCACCGAGCCCTCGACGATCATGAACATGGAGCTGCCCGGGGTGCCCTCGCGGACGATGAACTCACCCGGCTTGTACTGGCGCCGTTCCACGCCGGCCAGCACCTCCAGGAACACCTCCCGGCCCAGGGAGGAGAAGAAGGGAATGGTGGGCAGGGACTCGGCCTCCCGGGAGTCGCGGGCCCGCTTGAGGCCCGGAGGAAGGGCCACGGGCCTCCCCGCGGTGCCCACCTGGCCGCGAGGCTGCTCGCGCCGGGTGTGGAGGTTCGCCAGCAGCGCCTGGGTCCGGGTGTGGTTCGGATCGAGCTGGAGGATGGCCTTGCACATGGCGATGGCGCGCAGCAACCAGCCCGTCTTCGCCCAGGTCTCCGCCACCACCTCGTACTCGGCGATGGCCTCACGCGTGCGGCCCAGCCGCTGGAGGATCTCGGCGACCTTCTGCCGCCACAGGGGCTCGCCCGGCGTGGCCACCGCCACCGATTGGAAGAGCTTGAGCGCTTCCTCCAGCTCTCCCTGGGCGAGCAGCGAGGTGGCCTTGTCCTTGGCGCGGCGCAGCAGGGAGCTGGACACGCTCTCGGCGTCGCGGTCGGCGAGTTGCCGTGAGGTGGTTGCGCGGTGGCTCAAGGAGCGCTCGAAAGCAGAGCGGGAGTCCTGCGAAGCAATGGACAGCTGGCGAAGGGGGCGGGACATGTTCAGCTCCACGGGTTCGGGGTTGAATGGCGTTACCGTAGAACTTGCTGCCCGAAGCTGCTGTGAGGCGGTTCACAGCCCGAGAGTGAGTTCGCGCACAGTCATCGCGTGTGGCAACGACAATCATGGTCCTTATTCTCACCAGGCCCTACGCCAGTCAGGCAGGATGGAGAAAGTGAAGCCATGTCCTACGCACCGCTTCTGTCCAACATTTCCATCTTCGAGAACCTCCAATCCGAGGAGTTGGAGCATCTGTCCACCCTCCTGCGCTCCCGGCGCTATGCGAAAGGAGAGGTCATCTTCCACCAGGGGGATGTGGGCACGGCGCTCTACATCCTTCGCAAAGGGCAGGTGAACATCCGCCTCAGCTCCGAGGATGGAAAGGAAGTCATTCTGGCATTGCTGGATCGCGGAGATGTCTTTGGCGAGCTGGCGCTGCTGGATGACGAGCCCCGCTCCACGGATGCGGTGGCGCGCGAAGAGGTGGACCTGCTGAGCCTTCAGCGGGAGGACTTCCGGAAGTTCCTCGAGGCGCGTCCTCAGGTGGCCATGAAGTTGCTGTCGGCGCTGAGCCGGCTGGTCCGGCGCGTCACGCAGCTCGTGCATGACACGACCTTCCTGGATGCGCGCACACGCTTGGTCCGGGTGCTGCTCGATCTGGCGGAGAACCAGGGCCGGCCTGGAGCCGAGGGAGTGGTCATCACGCAGAAGCTGACCCAGTCGGAGCTGGCCAACCTGTGCGGCCTCACCCGGGAGAGCACCAACAAGTGGCTCCGCTTCTACGTCCGCGAGGGCCTGCTCTCCTACGAGGGGGGACAGATCACCCTGGTCCGCCCCGAGCGGTTGGGCCAGGAGGCGGAGTAGGCCAGCCGGGGCAGCGGGCCTTTCCGCCGCTCAGCGGACGGGACGGGCCTTCCAGTCCACCCGGTACAGGGTGAGGGGATCCTTCTTGCCCTTCACCTGAACGGGGGCCAGCTTCTCCAGGGGCCAGGAGCGCTCCTGGGTGCGCTGGAACGTGGCCTCGGCCAGGCAGATCTCCCCATCGGAGGCGGCGCTGCACACGCGGCTGGCCACGTTGGTGGCATCTCCGATGGTGGCGTACTGCAGATACTTCTCCGAGCCGATGTTGCCCGCGGCCACCCGGCCCGTGTTCAGCCCCACGTGGATCTGCAGCTCCGGCTTGCCCTGCGACTTCCAGCGCGCATTCATGTCCGCCAGCGCGTGCTGCATCTCCACCGCCGCGCGCAGCGCCCGGTCCGCGTCGTCGGGCTGGGGGAACGGCGCGCCCCAGATGGCCATCAGCGCGTCGCCGATATACTTCTCCAACGTCCCCTCGTGACGGAAGACGATGTCCGCCATCACCGGGAAGTACTCGTTGAGCAGATCCATCACCTGCATGGGGTGTAGGGTGGAGGACAGCGAGGTGAAGCCGCTGATGTCCGAGAAGAGGACCGTCACCTCCGTCTCGACGCGCTCCAGGGGCGCGCCGCGGGTGCTCTCGAGCTTCTTGATGACGGGGGCGGGGAAGAAGCGCAGGTAGGTGTTGCGCAGCACCGCCTCGTCCGCGAGCCGCTGCGAGAGCATCGAGTTCTCCAGGGCGATGGCGGCCTGGTTGGCGAACGCAGTGAGGAACTCCAGGTCCTCCTGGTTGAAGCGGTTGGCCTGGGAGAGATTGTCCACGTACAGCACGCCCAGCACCTCGTTGCGAGGCTTGAGCGGCACGCACATGGAGGCGTGGATGGACTGCACCATCACCGACGAGGCCCCTTCCAGCCGTGGATCCTGCAGGGCGTCGGCGAACAGGGCGGCGACGCTCTGGTTGCGCACGTACTCGATGATCTGGTGACTGTAGAAGGGGCCGGAGGGCACCTGTCCGGACGAGAGACTCGCCACGCGCGGGCGGAGCGTGTTGTTGGAGGGGTCCACCAGGAAGATGGCCGCCCGGTCCACCTCGAGGATCTGGAAGACGAGCTGGATGATGCGCTTGAGCAGCTCGTCGATGGGACCGAGCGCGGAGAGCATCTGGGAGGCCTTGAGCAGCACCTGGAGCTTCTCGGCGGCGCGGGCATCCGTCGGGGGCGCCTGCCTCACCTTCAGGATGGAGCTGCCGGGCGTGTGCTCCGCCAGGAGCAGGTCATCCATCGACGAGGGGGAGAAGCGTGTCCGCAGCTCCTGGACATGGGTGGGCCGTGGCTCGTTGGTTTGAGCCATCAACTTGAAGGCCACCTCGCCGCAGCGGAAGGCGTCTCCCGGGCGGAGCTCACAGGGAGTCGCCACCCGGGTGTCGCTGAGGAAGGTGCCATTCTTGCTGTTCAGGTCGGTCAGCAGCACCCGCTCGCCGTTGCGCTCCAGCCGCGCGTGGCGGCGTGACAGGCTGGCGTGGAGCACGCAGACGCTGTTCTCCTCGGTGCGGCCGATGGTGGTCTGCCCCTCGGGCAGCGGAACCACCCGCTCCGAGACGAGGCCGGGATTCATGATGAGCCACATGCGTCCTCCGGGGGCCTACGCGAGGCCAGGGAGAAGAGGGTGAGCGCCTCGATGCGAGAAAGAGGCTGATCAGGCTTCCTTGTTCGGAGCGGCTCCGGACGCGGCCATGAGAGGGGCGTCCACGCTCGGCCTGGGTTCGGCGGCGGAGGCCGTGGAATCCGCGGGATTGATCCCCTGCTCTCGCCGGCCGACCACCTCGTAGAGAGGGACCGGAGTGCCGGGGCCGGTCACCTGACGCACGCCGAGCGCCAGGCACTCGAAGTTCGCGTCGAGCCGTGTACCGACCTCTTCGCGCACGAGGATCTGATCCTTGCCGGCCACGGAGGCCAGCCAGGCGGCCGTGTTCACCACGTCTCCGAGCACGGTGTAGTCCAGCCGGCCCAGCGCGCGTGCCCCGATGCTGCCCGAGAGCAGCTCGCCCGAGTCCAGGCCGATGCAGACGCCGTGGGCATAGGGAGACTTGTCTCCGCCACGGAAGGCCATGGCGCGCAGTTGCTGGCGGGCCGACAGGCAGGCGTCCAGCGCCCGGCCCAGGTGTCCCGGGCCTCGGAACACGGCCATCACCGCGTCCCCGATGAACTTGTCCACCATGCCGCCTCGAGAGGTCAGCTCGGGGACGATGACCTCGAAGTTGGCGTTCAGCCGCTGGATGGCGGCCTCGGGCTGCTCGCTGCGGATGATGGGAGCGAAGTCCTTCATGTCGACGAAGGCCACCGTCCCCTCCACGCGCTCGCCGGTGACGCCGAGGGGCGCGCGCACCGCGGAGAGGACGCGCTCCACGACGCCGCCATGCACGAACATGCGCAGCAGATCATTCTCCTCGGTGGAGCGCAGCATGCGGCGCATCTCGCTCACATGCTTGAGCGTCTTCTCCAGGGTGGTCTTCAGGTCCTGGAAGTTGAGCGGCTTGACGAGGAAGTCGAAGGCCCCCCGGTTCATCGCCGTCCGGATGTTGCTCATGTCGCTGTAGGCCGAGACGATGATGACCTTGACGAGCGGGTGCACCTCTCCGACGCGGCCCAGGAAGGTGAGCCCGTCCATCTTCGGCATGTTCAGGTCCGAGAGGACGACGTCCGTGTCCGGGTGCTGGCGGAGCTTCTCCAGGGCCTCCTCGCCGTTGGCGGCGAAGATGAAGCTATAGATGGAGTCCTGGATCTGCTTGCGGAAGCGCTGCTGCATCACCAGCGCCATGTCCGGCTCGTCATCTACTACGAGGATCTTCGCGGGACGGGTGGGCTTGCCCGAGATGACGAGCGCGGAGAAGGCGGAGGCCAGCTCTCGGGCCGAGGTGAAGCGATTGGAGGGCTCCGCGGCGAGCGCGCGAGCGAAGAAGGCATCCGTCTCGGCGCCCAATTCGGGCACCACGCTGGAGGGAGGCGTGAGAGAGGCGGAGCCGCCCGTGCGCAGGGTATCGAGCGCATCCGCGGGGAAGGGGAACTGGCCGGTGAGCAGCCGGTACAGCACGACGCCCAGGGACCAGAGATCGCTGCGTGGAGACAGGGCGAGCTGGCCGCGCATCTGCTCCGGGCTCATGTAGCGGGGCGTGCCCGCCAGCTCATGGGTATCGGGGGGCGTGTCGGTGCCCGTGTCCAGCAGGGCCAGCCCGAAGTCGAGCACCTTGATCACCTCTTCGCCGTCGATGCGGGCCAGGAAGAGGTTGGCGGGCTTGAGATCTCGGTGGATGACGCCAGCGGCGTGAGCCGCGGTCAGCGCCTTCGCCACCTGGTTGAGCAGGGGGACCACCGCGGCGGGGGCGAGCCGCTGGCGCCGCTCCAGGAGCGCCTCGAGATCCTCGCCCTCGAGCAGCTCCATGACGAGGTACGGCATGTCGCCGTCGATGCCGTAGTCATGGATCTGCACCACGTGCGGGTTGTGGACGCGGGCAACGGCCTTGGCCTCCTGCGCGAAGCGCTGCCGGGCCGCGGGCGAAGAGACTCGATGCGAAGCCAGCAGCTTGAGCGCCACGCGCCGCTGCAATTGCTCATCGAGCGCCAGCCAGATGGTGCCCATGCCACCACCGGCGATCGTTCGCTCCTTGATGTACCTGCCGCCGATGGGGCGTTCGGTCATGCTCCCTACCCGTAGCCAAGGCCATGGCTCCCAAGGGGGGACCTGGGAGAGCCCGGCTCGTTATTTTCAGTGGGCCCAAATCCTATCGTGAGGGTTGTTGGTTTTAGAACTGCCCTGGGCGACACTTTCGAACCGTTACCGCATGACGGTAATGGCTCATACGCTGGGTGACATCTCAACGCGTTGGGTCGTTCCGCCACTCCACACGGTAGAGGGTCAGGGGCTCTTGCTTGCCCTTGACCTGCACGGGAGGCAGCTGCGTCAGCGGCCAGGCGCGCTCCTGGATGCGCGCGAAGGTCGCCTCGGACACGCGGATCTCTCCTGGCGGTGTGGCATCACAGATACGGCTGGCCACATTGGTGGCATCTCCAATGGTGGCGTACTGCAAGTATTGCTCCGAACCGATGTTGCCCGCGGCCACCCGGCCCGTGTTCAGCCCCACGTGGATCTTCAGCTCCGGCTTGCCCTCGGCCCGCCAGCGCGCGTTCAGGTCCGCCAGCGAGCGTTGCATCTCCACCGCCGCGCGCAGCGCCCGGTCCGCGTCCTCGGGCTGCGAGAAGGGCGCGCCCCACACGGCCATCAGCGCGTCGCCGATGTACTTCTCCAACGTACCCTCATAGCGGAAGACGATGTCCACCATGGTGGGGAAGTACTCGTTGAGCAGGTCCACCACCTGCCGCGGGTGCAGCGTCGAGGACAGCGAGGTGAAGCCGCTGATGTCTGAGAAGAGGACTGTCACCTCTGTCTCGACGATGCCCAATTGAGCCCGGCGCTCGCTTTGTAACTTCTTGATGACTGCGGGCGGGAAGAAACGCAGGTAGGCATTGCGCAGCACCGCCTCCTCGGCCAGCCGCTGCGAGAGCATCGAGTTCTCCAAGGCAATCGCGGCCTGGTTGCCGAAGGCGGTGAGGAACTCGAGATCCTCCTCGGTGAAGCGATTGGCCTGGGCCAGGTTGTCCACGTACAGCACGCCCAGCACCTCATCCTGGGGCTTGAGCGGCACGCACATGGCCGAGCGGATGGATTGCAGCATCACCGAGTTGGCCCCATCCAGCCGCGGATCCTCGCGCGCGTCTCCGAAGAGCGCCGCCACGCTGTGGTGCCGCACGTACTCCACCACGTGCTGGCTGTAGAAGGAGCCCGAGGGCAGCTCGCCCGTGGACAGTCGCGCCACCCGGGGGCGCAGCGTGCCCGTCGTCGGATCCACCAGGAGGATGGCCACCCGGTCCACCTCGAGGATCTGGAACACCAGGCGCAGCACCCGCTCCAGCAGCCCGTCGATGGGGCCCGGCGAGGACAGCATCTGGCTGACCTTCAGGAGCACCCGCAGCTTCTCCGAGGAGCGGACATCCGCCTCGCGGTCGGGCTTCACCCTCAGCGCCGAGGCGCTCCCGGGCGCGCGGTTCAGCTCCAGCAACTCCTCCATGGAGAGCGGCGAGAAGCGCGTCTTCAGGGCCTGCACGTGCGTGGGCTCGAAGGCGCCCGGCGTGGCCACCAGCTTGAACGTCACATCTCCGCACTGGAAGGAGTCCCCGTCGTGCAGCGAGAAGCGGTCCACCCGCACGCCGTTGACGAGCGTCCCGTTCTTGCTGCCCAGATCCACGAGGACGATTCGGTCGCCTTCCCGCTCCAGCCGCGCGTGCTTGCGCGAGAGGCTCATGTGGAGCACCCGGACGGTGTTCTCATCCGTCCGACCGATGGTCGTGTGCCCTTCCGGCACCGGGTGCTGCTGCTCGTCGAGCAGTCCTGGGTTTACGATCAGCCACATGCGCGCACTATGGTAGCAGCCAGTGGCGCCACCGCCGGTTCCTGGCGACGCTTCACTGCCGCTCGGAGCTTCCCGCCTGGCGGCTCAGGGTGCAACAGGGCTGTGCGAAGGATCAGCGTCCGCGCAGCGCCGCGATGCGCAGGCGGAGCACGTCGTCCCGTCCGCCCGGATCCACCAGCTCCAGGGCGGCGCGCGGGGTGAGGCCTCGGTACTCCTCCTCATCGTCCTCGTCGTCGTCCTTGCCGTCCTTGTCGTCATCCCCTTCGGGCAGCGCCTGGGGCCGGGCCATGCGGGGCTGGATGCTCGGCTGACTCAGCGCGTCCGCCCGGGAGGCGGAGAAGAGGGTCATCAGCGACAGGACGAAGAGCAGGGCAACGGCAAGGGTCTTCATGGGGGGACGGCTCCGTGCGGGCTACATGAGGGTCAACGGCCCGTCCTCCCCTCTATTCATCCGCCGCCTACTTGGCAGGCGCCGACAGGCCGCGGATGTACTTCACCAGCGCGTCGATCTGTTCGGGGGTGAGCTTGTCCTTGAACGCCTTCATCTTGGCGTTCTCCTTCGAGCCGTTGGTGATGTTGTCCTTGATGACCTCGTCCGAGTGCTTCTTCTGCCAGTCGGCGTTGGTGAAGTCGGGGATCTTCTCCTTCTCCCCCATCTTGGTCTTCGCCTTCCCGTCCTCCCCATGACAGCTCTTGCACTTGGCCTTCCACACGTCGGCCGGAGTGTCCTCGGCATACACGGTGGCGGAGAGAGAGAGGGCCAACACGAGGGCAAACCGCGTCTTCATGGTTACTGCCTCCACTGCGTGCTACGGGTGAAAGACTGACGGGTGGGACGCCCCCGGCTACGGAAACTTCAAGGGTTGCGCAGCCTGCGAGTGCAGCCACGCCGTCACCGCCTGGAGCTCCTCTTCGGGTAGGCGCAAGTGGTCGAAGGTCTCCATCTCGTTCATGTCGCCGAAGAACCGCTCGGCCTTGGGGTTGCGGATGAAGGCGTAGGTCCACTCGCGAGAGCCCCAGCCCTTGAGGTCCGGCGCCAGGCCGCTGCCCACTCCGTCCAGCGAGTGGCAGCTGCCGCAGCCTTCCGAGTCGAAGAGCCCCTCGCCCTTCTTGGCGAGCGCGTCCGTCACGTCTGGCCGACCGCCCTGCGAGTAGAGGAACTCGGTGAGGGCGTCCGCGGACTCCTGGGGGCCGGTGAACGGCTCCATGTCGTCGATCTTCGTGTTGCCGAAGAAGTGCGGGGCGCGAGGGTTGCGCAGGAAGCGGGAGATCCACGCGCGCGAGCCGTAGCCCTCCAGGCACGGGCTGCCCTTGTAGGGCTGGGCGTCGCAAGCAGAGTGGCACTTCTGGCACTGCGAGACGATGACGCGGTGGCCCCAGACGATGGGATCGTTCCGGTACAGGTTCAGCGGGCCGGAGGCGGGCACGCCGCCCATGGAGGCCAGGCGCCGGGCCTCCTGTGCCTGCGCGTGGGCAGCCTCGGCCAGGGTGGCGACCGCGGGATCGTTCTGATCCGAGCGCACCGCCAGCGCGCCCAGCCCGCCCACGCCCATCAGCCCCACGGTGAGGGCCACGGCGAGCACCCGGTGAATGCTCGGGATGCGGCGCGAGAGCGCGGCGTGGATGAAGGGCAGGCCGGCCAGGAAGCCCATGGCCACGCCGGGGAGGATGAGGGTGCCCACCAACTCGGCGCCACCCTCGAAGTACTTGAGCAGCTGGAAGAGCGGGAGGAAGTACCACTCGGGGCGGGCCAGGTACTGCGAGGACGGATCGGCCGGGGCCTCGAGCGGCGCACCGTGGCGCAGCGCGAGGTAGAAGATGAGCCCCACGCCCGCCGCGGACACGACGGTGTCGTAGAGCAACTGCCGCGGGTAGAAGGGCTCCGCCGTGCGCTTCAGCTCCTCGGCGGGCAGGTCCGGCGGGGTGACGCCGTGCTTGCGGAACAGCGCCACGTGCACGGCGATGACCGAGAAGAGGGCCGCCGGCAGAAGGATGACGTGGAGCGTGTGGAAGCGGGTGAGGGTGAGGTTGCCGTAGGAGCTGCCACCCTGGAGGAACATCTGCAGCTTGGGGCCCACCACGGGCACCGTGCCGGCGATGGAGGTGGCCACCTGCGTGGCCCAGTAGCCCTTCTGGTCCCACGGCAGCAGGTAGCCGGTGAGGGCCAGCCCGAGGATGACCTGGAACAGGACGAAGCCGGCCAGCCAGTTCATCTCGCGAGGGGCTCGGAAGGCGCCGGCCCACAGCGTCTGCAACAGGTGCAGCGCCACGGCGACGACGATGGCCGAGGCACCCCAGTGGTGGATGCCGCGCAGCAGCGAGCCCAGCACCACCTGCGTCTCGATGTAGTTCACCGAGGCCCACGCATCCGTGGTGGACGGGCTGTAGTACAGCTCCAGCGCGATGCCGGTGACCGCCTGCACCATGATGAGCACGGTGACGGCCGAACCGAACACGTAGCGCCAGCGGGCGCCGCCCGGGACGACTTCATTCAGCGCATGGCCCAGCAGGGCGCGGTAGCCGGTACGGGAGTCCAGCCATGCGTCGAGGCGTTTGATCATGGTGGGTCTCACACCGTCTCGCGCTCAGGGATGCCCTGCTTGAAGCGCTTGTAGTGGATGAGCACTTCCTTGCCGCGCACCTCCACGGTGAGCGGATCCAGGCCGCGAGGCGCGGGGCCCGCCTGGTACTTCCCGTCCATGGTGAAGGCGGAGGTGTGGCACGGGCAGGCATAGAGGTTGCGCTGCTTGTCCAGGTTCACGCCGCAGCCCAGGTGGGGGCAGATGGTGGAGAACGCGGTGAAGGTGTCATCCGCGTTGCGCGTCACCCAGGCGGCGCCCACGGTGGTGGCATCGGATCGGCTCCACGCGTCAGTGACGGAGCGGATGAGTTCGACGCGGCGCGGCACCCCCACGGGGAACTCGGAGATGCTGCCCACGGGGATGGGGGCATCCGCGGCTCCGGAGCTGGGGGCGGCGCGCAGAGGGGAGAACAGACTGCCCAGCACGGGTACGGAGGCGAGCGCCGCGATGGCGCCTCCCAGCAGCACGGTCAGGGCACCGAGGAAGCCTCGGCGGGTCGGGGGAGTAGAGGTAGGCTCGGACATGCCGCAAAGCAGTATAGGGGCGTGTTCACGGATGAACCATTGATTGGTCCCGTGGGGCAATTCGCCCCAGTCTCCAGGTGTGACTCCGGTTGACTCGGGCTCCAGGGGTGCTGGCTAGATGACCCCCGGTCATGGACGGCGGTTCGGCCGGAGGTGGAGCCGTTCGCCAGGGGACAGTGGCTTCGCGCGCGCTGCCGTTGCGATCCGGAGTGACTACTTCTCCTCGCAGACCGAATCGCGGGCGGGGTGGGGGAATGGTGGGGCGGGTGAGGATTCTGGGCGGGGCCCTGTTGCTGGCCTCGTGTGTGGTGCTGGTGCAGTGCAGTGCTTCCTCTTCGGGTGGGAGTGAGGACGGCGCGGAGAAGCCCACCGTGCCGTTGCCTCCCATTCCGATTCCGCCGTTCCCCATGCCTGGGGAGCCGGGGGACGGAGGGACATCCACGCCGGATGCGGGCACGCCGGATGCGGGCACGCCGGATGCGGGCACGCCGGATGCGGGTACTCCCGAATCGCCACATGCCACGCTCTGCGCGCCGGACGCAGGCGCTCGCCGATGGCTGCTCGAGGGCGAGACGGTGAGCGTCACGCTGCGCTGCGCGAAGGGGCTCACCGGGCCGGACGTGCGCTTCACGGTGTCACCGTTGCCCGCTGGGGCCACCCTGGACGAAGCCACCGGCACCTTCCGTTGGACGCCGGGCAAGGATCAGGCGGCCGTGTGGACGCTGACCGTCACCGAGCGCTCCACCGGAGAGACGGGGACGCTCGAGGTGGGCGTGGTGGACAACTGGCAGGCTCCGGGCAACGTGCCCATCGTCGACCCGGCGAAGTACACCGAGGAGTACGGGCTGCCCGTCTTCCACCTCTCCTTCGAGGGCCAGCTCACCGCGGGAGGCTATCGCCCGGCGGAGCTCGTCTACCGCGGGCACCACTTCACCTTCGAGGCCAAGTACCGGGGCGCCACCTCCAGTGTGTTCCCCAAGCGCAGCCTCACGTTCAAGTTCCCCGACGATGACTTGTTCAACGAGCCCATCCAGGCGGGGGGCAGCTTCCAGGCTCGGAAACGGGTGGTGCTGATCACCTCGTTCAACGACAACTCGTACCTGCGGCCGAGGCTCGCCTTTGATCTGTGGAACCGCATGTCGCCGGACCACATCCAGATCAAGACGTACAGCGCGGTGGTTTACAGGAATGGGAGCTACTGGGGCATCTTCACCGTGGCCGAGCACGTCGACGACGACCTGATGGAGCGCCACGGCCTGTCCAAGAAGGGCGACCTCTTCAAGGCCGTGGACGCCGACGCGAACTTCGCGCGGGTGGACGCGGACGGCGCTCCCAAAGAGACGCTGCACCAGGGCTTCGAGAAGAGCGAGGGCAAGCCCCCCGAGGGCTGGCCCGGTGACTTCGACGGGCTGGATGCGCTCACGACCTTCGTCGCCGACTCGCCGGGGGATGGTTTCCGCCAGGGGCGCGACGCGCTCATGAATGCCCGGGACTATGAGGACTGGTGGATCTTCAACACGCTCATCGTTGGCACGGACTCGAGCGCCAAGAACGCCTACCACTACCAGGCCCGCGAGCCGAGCAGCCCCACCCGCTTCATTCCGTGGGACCTCGACGCCAGCTTCGGCCAGGGCTGGGACACCCGGCGCCGCCCGTTCAACGAGATGCTGGACTTCAAGAGCAACAACCTGATCTTCGCCCGTCAGCTGGATGATCCCGCCATCTCCGGGCCCATGCGCGAGCGCTACCAGCAGTTGCTGCACGGCCCGCTGTCCAAGGCGGAGGTGCTCCAGCTCATCGACGGGTACGTGGCCGAGATCGACTCCGCGGTCAGACGCGACGAGGCCAGATGGGGCCAGCAGTACCGCACCTTCACCCGCTGGGCCGATCGCACCGACTTCACCACCTATTCGCAGGAGGTCGATTACCTCCGCCAGTGGGTGGACCAGCGCTGGGATTTGCTGGAGCACCGGCTGCCGTGAGCCGGGCTCCACGCCGCTGAACGGGCGCCAGGGGGAAAGGTCTCGCGGACCTCCCCCTGCCGCCTCGGCTCACTTCGCGTAGGTGACGACGTCCTCGCGCACCTTGCTGACGATGCCCTCCCAGTTGCCGTTGGCGCCGTGCGAGTAGCTCTCGCCGTCATCGCGCAACGACACCGTGTGGTAGCTCCACTTGGCGTGGTTGCCCTCGCACGCGCCGGAGCCCGTCGTCAGATCATTGCAGAACCAGTCGGAAGGGTTGCAGTACGCCCCACCCTCGCTGCCCGCCACGCCGCCCGTCGAGTGGTAGGACACCGCCTCGTCGTCCTGCCCCGGCAGGATGCCCGAGTACACCGTGCCCTTGGCTCCCGCGAACATGTAGAACCACAGCGAGCGCGTCGTGTTGTGGTTGTACATCGCGCGCGCCGTGGTCGTGACCAGATCGCCCACGATGGCGTCACTGGTGGCCCACTCGCCGTTGTCCGCCAGCTCGCTGCCTCCGCCCGCGCCCGAGGCCACGTTCACCCAGCGGATGTTCCAGCCCGTCTGCGTGGTGCCATCCGTGTTGCCGCACACGCCGTTGGCGTCCGGGGTGGCGTTCTTCTTGTAGCGCGCGGTGGCTCCATAGAGCGCCAGCGCGTAGCCGATTTGTAGATCTCCCGCGCTGTGCACGGCGATGTAACACCAGTTGTCGCCCGTGCAGAAACAGTCCAGAGCGTCCCGGACGCGGTAGTTCTGCCCGCCGATCTTCTGCCGCCCATCCCAGTTCACGGCTTTCTTGTTCACGCCCGCGGCGGTGGAGCTGGGGCCCCAGTTGGAGAAGTCCGCGTAGTTGCCCGGCTTCGTCCCACCGCCGTTCTTGCCGTGGATCCACAGCGTGTAGTTGGTGGCCTGGGCCTGCGGTGCCGCCAGGACGGTGGCGGCGAGGGTGACGGCGAGCGCCGCGCGTACAGCCAATTTCATAGGAACTCCGAGGGGATGGCGTGAGGAATCCCCGCTCGCGGAGCAGGGTTCCCCGGATTATCGGAAGGTGAGAGTCGGAGTTGCCGTGCTAGCTTGAAACAGCTGCGTTTGACCGGAGGTGTTGTCGTCCCATGGCGATGATCCAGTTCACCCGCAACTACACCGATCGCTCGAATGATCAGGGGTTCCAGTTCGAGTTCAAATGCGACAAGTGCGGCAACGGGCACATGTCCACCTTCGAGGGCAGCGCGCTGGGCATGGCGGCCAGCTTCCTGAAGGCCGCGGGCTCGTTCTTCGGTGGGGCGCTGTCCCGCGCTGCCTATGCGGGCGACCATGTGAAGGACGCGCTGCGCGGCAAGGCGTGGGACGACGCGTACGCCAACGCGGTGGAGGAGGCCAAGGGCCACTTCAAGCACTGCACCCGCTGTGGCAAGTGGGTCTGCCCGCAGGCCTGTTGGAACGAGTCCCGGAGCCTGTGCGAGGGGTGCGCGCCCAACCTCGCCGAGGAGGCCGCCCACATCCAGTCCAAGGTCGCCGTGGAGCAGGCCTGGGACAAGGCGCGCAAGGTGGACCAGGTGGAGGACCTGGACATGAAGGCCCAGAAGATGGCCGCCTGTCCCCACTGCAATGCCCGCGTCGAAGGCGGCAAGTTCTGCCCCGAGTGCGGCAAACCCCTGGCGGCCACCGCCAACTGTGGCAAATGCGGCGCCGAGATGGCCGCCAAGGCGAAGTTCTGCCCCGAATGTGGCACGGCACGCAGTTAGGGATTTCGATTTTCCCCGAATTTTAAATATTTACTGTAATCTCTACTCCCTCTCTTGGAGAGGGGGCAGTCATGCATACGAGAAGAACCCTCGCACCTGCTGTCGGGCTGGTGCAGGCGTTGGTGTTGGCAGTGGTATGGAGCTGCGGTCCGAGCGCGGAGAAGGTCGCGCCACCGCCGCCCGCTCAAGTCGAAGCGCTGGTGGCTGGAGGCGGTCCCATCATCCTCGGTGGGGATGACTTCACCGATCACGGCGAGCGCACGGACAGTGGCGAGTTGCTGAATGGGTGGTTCTACCTCCGCAAGGCGCTCGAGAGCCTGAAGGTCAACGTCAGGCGGGCGAATGATGGCACGGTGGCCCTGCTCGGCGCCGCATCGGAGAAGGAGGCCTACTGCTGCGACGCGGGATCGGCCTACGGCTACGCGGCGACCGCCGCGGGCCTGAACCCGCGGTTCTTTAATGGGCCCGAGGAGATTCACCAGTTCTTCGCGGATCTGGCCTCTGGAGCGCAGCAGCCGGCCATCCTCGTGATGGTGGGCACTGGCGCGGAGAACGACATCGAGTGGGACGAGGGCCAGGCGCTCGCCCAGCATGCCGTGGAGATCGCCAACTTCGTGAACTCGGGCGGCGGGTTGATGTCCAACGGCTATGGCCCGGACGCGTACGGATGGCTGCAGGCCCTCATCCCGGGAATCGTCGAGTCCGAGGACGCGGGCTGTGACTACTTCACGCTGCAGTTGACCACCGAGGGCGAGACGGCGTTCCCCGGGCTGACGAACTCGGACATCCAGGCGGGGCCGTGCCACAGCAGCTTCTCGGGAGACCTGGGCGGGCTGCAGGTGCTGGCCAGGGATGGCTGGGGGCGCAACATCATCCTCGGTGGCGCCTCGGCGCAGTTGCCGGGGATCATCTCCCTGGATCCCTCCTCGGTGACGTACGTGGTGGGCACCGTGAGCTCGCACACCGTCACGGCGACGGTGCGCGATGGCGAGCTCCAGCCCATCGCGGGCGCCACCGTCACCTTCCACGTGGGCCTGGGTCCGAACGCGGGTCAGTCCGGAACGGCTGTATCGAACGCCGCGGGTGAGGCCTCCTTCACCTATCCCTCGAGCGGCGTGACGGGGACGGACCTCATCACCGCCAGCTTCGTCGACCCGACGGGCACCCAGCAGACGGCGCCCACGGTCGAGGCCATCTGGACGCTGCCTCCCAACCAGGCGCCGGTGGCCCGTTGCCAGAACGTCACGGTGTCCGCGGGCGCGACGTGCGGCGCCACGGCTTCGGTGAACAACGGCTCGAGCGATCCGGATGGGGATGCCATCTCCTGCGTGCAGACTCCGGCCGGTTCGTACGGGCTGGGCTCGACCGTGGTGGCGCTCACGTGCACGGATTCGCACGGGCTCTCGTCCACGTGCACCGGCACGGTGAAGGTGGTGGACAACCAGGCCCCCGTGCTCACCTGCCCGGCCCCCATCGTGGCCGAGTGCACCGGCAACCTCTCCGCGAGGGTGTCGATTCCGGCCGCCACGCTGGTGGACAACTGCGAGGGGCAGGTCACCCTGGCGGGCGGCCCGGCCTGGTACTCGCTGGGCACGAGCTCGGTGACGTTCCGGGGCTCGGACGCCTCGGGCAACCAGGGAACGTGCACCGCTCCGGTGACGGTGCAGGACACGCAGGCGCCCACGCTGACGCTGGCGGGCCCGAGCGAGCTGGTGGTGGGCTGCGGCGGCTCGCTCACCCAGGGCGTGGTGGCCACTGACGTGTGCGGCGGCAACCTGTCCAACCAGGTGCAGGTGGTGGGCGGCGCCCCGACCCTGCCGGGCACCTACCAGGTGAGCTACAAGGTGACGGATCAGTCCGGCAACAGCGCGCAGGGCGCGCAGCGCACGGTGACCGTGCAGGCCTCCAGCGGGGACCCGAGCGTGGTGCTCAACGGCAACAGCCTCATGCAGCTGGAGTGCGGCGTGGACACCTGGGTGGACCCGAGCGCCTCGGCCACCGACGGCTGCGGTGGCCCGCTGGCGGTGCACAAGTACAACTCCGGGGATGACGACGGCGACGGCGTGCCGGGCAGCGTGGATCCGGACGACTACGGCCCGGGCCCCAACACCTCCGTCGTGGGCACCTACTCCGTGCAGTACCAGGCCTGGGATGCGGAGTGGCACATCTCGAGCGCCATCCGCACGGTGAACGTGTCCGATACGCGCGCTCCGACGCTGGCGCTCATCGGGCCGTCGCGGATCACCTTCACCTGCGGCAGCGGCAACTTCGTGGATCCGGGCGCCACGGCCTCGGACCAGTGCTACGGCGACCTCACGAAGTCGGTGCAGCGCTCTGGCTGGGTGAACTCGTGGGCCGCGGGCACGTACACGGTGACGTACACGGTGGCGGACTCGTCCGGGAACAGCGCTCCGACGCTGACCCGCACGGTGGACGTCGTCAACTGCCCCTGGTGATTCCGGCGTTCGGGCTGGGTTGGCGGTCCACAGCCTGGCCTGACGCTTCAGTCCTTTGAGGTACGACGGGCGGCTCTCGATGAGGGGGCCGCCCGTTTCTATCAGGAGCAGGTGCGGACTCAGCTCTTCCGGATCCGTTCCTGAGCACGGAGCCACGAGGCGATGGCCCGCTCACATTCCTGGTACCGATCGAGCAAGGCGAAGTGGCCGCTGTCCACCTCGAAGTAGGTGGCGCGCGGGCCGGCCTGCCGCGCGTAGTCCCGCATGAGGCGCGCGGGCATCATCGAGTCGTTCCGGCCCTGGACGAGGAGCACGGGCACCCGTGGGGGCGGGGCATGCGGAGACGTGCCCGAGATGAGCACGAGCCCGCGGAGCTCAAGTCCCGAGCGGGAGACGCGCTCCGCGAGCACGCTGGCACCCACGCCTCCATTGGAGAGGCCCGAGAGGTACACCCGGCGGATGCCTCGGCGCGCGAGCCACTGGAGGGTGCGGTCCAGGGTCTGTTCTCCCTGAGGAGACCACCAATCGCCCTTGGGGCCCACGGAAGGGCAGACGGTGAGCGCCGAGATGGCGCCAGCGGCCCGGGAGAGCTGCCAGCAGTACACGGCGAAGTTCCCCGTGAAGCCGTGGAGCGACACGAAGGCCACATCGGAGGCCGTGCTGCGCTCTGGAGGGATGGCCACGGTGTCGAAGCTCTCGCGGGACTGGAGCCCGAGCCACGTGGCGATGGCCGGTGTGGCGAAGGCGCCCTCCGCCGCGTCGAGCCGGTCGAAGGCCCCTTGCAGCGCGGGGAGGGCCTCGCGCGCGTCCGAGCGGGGGAGCTGTCCGGTGAAGAGGAGGAGCTTCATCGCCACCAGCGTCCCGTCCCGCTCCGAGACGAGGCGGTTGACGAGGCGGTGGCCGTCGCCCGGCAGGTGGAGCGTGTCCAACCCGTTCCCGCGAGCGAACACCAACCGGGCCACCGCGACGAGCGCCATGAGGCCGAGCCCCACACGGGTCAGTCCCCGCCGCTGGCGCCAGGGCTTCGTGAGGAGCCCGGCCGAGGCCAGCGTCGCCCCCACGACATATCCCCAGCCCGAGAGGGAGGGGCCGAGCTCGAACGCCTCCACGAGCAGGATGGCGGTGATGGGGGCTACGAAGAGGCCCAGGAAGAAGGTGGCTTTCATGGGCCCATCCTGCGAGGCTCCGGCCACGCTGCGGGCCCCGGCTGCCCGAGCGGCTCGAAAAGCGCGGTGAGCGGCACCGGGTCCGCAGCGAACGGCACCTGCCCGTGATCGCTCTTGCGAAGGATCACTGACACGCGCTCGATTACTCGAAGAGTGTGGAATGACGCCTGGATGCACTCAAAGTGCAACGCGACTCGCGGAATTTCTCGCTCGTGGCGGAAGGAGTACTTGGATCTCGCCGTAAAATCCTGACGAGAACGAAACACCCCAAGGTGCACATTGCAGAGAGGGCCATGCAGCGTATGTTTCGGAGTCTCCGCGCCCCCGGAGGGCTGGCTCCGAGCGCGCGAGCACCTCTGCAGTGGAGGAGAACCCCCCTTTATGAAGATGCATCGATTGTTTCACGCTGCGCTGCTCGCGTCGGTCCTGGTGACCGCGGCCGCGTGTGGCGACTCCAAGCCCCCTGACGACACTCCGGATGCGGGTCAGCCGGACGGTGGTGGTAACCCTGATCCGATCCCCACGGATCCAAATGATCCGAACAACGCCATCAAGGACACCGACTGTGACGGCCTGAGCGACAAGGAAGAGTTCGAAACAATTTACGGTGGTGGCAGGAAGACGAACCCCGGTCTGGCGGACACCGATGGGGACGGGCTCCCCGACGGTCTCGAGGTCGGCGACGACCAGGCAGTCCCCGGCACCAATTGTGTCGTGACGAAGGATGAGAGCGCCTTCCTGAAGACCGATCCAACCCTGGCGGACACGGACGGCGACGGCCTGAAGGACGGCGTGGAGGACGCCAACAAGAACGGCAAGGTGGACTCCAATGAGACCAACCCCGTGCTCAAGGACTCCGACTGTGACGGGCTCATCGACGGTCCGACGGCCGGCGGAACCAAGGGCGAGGACCAGAACGCCAACGGCGTCAAGGACACTGGCGAGACGGATCCGCGCCTGGCGGACACGGACGGCGACGGCATCCTGGACGGCATCGAGTCGGGTGTCACCGTCAACCCCGATCCGACCACCTGCACCAACTTCAAGCCGGACGCCAACCCCAGCACCACCACGGATCCGACCAATTCGGACAGCGACGGTGACGGGGTGAACGACGGCGCCGAGGACACCAACCAGAACGGTGGCGTGGACAGCGGCGAGCTGAATCCCAACGACGGCGCGGATGCATCGGGCCCGGTGGGTCAGGTGTGCACCGAGAGCAAGCTGCGCCCCGTCTCCTTCAAGTCCGAGGACGGTCCGGACATCAAGCTGGCCCTGCCGCCCACCTTCCTGGACGCGGACGTGGTCCAGATCAAGTCCGGCAACGACGTGAAGGGCCTGGTGGGCTACGACAGCACCAACAAGGTGGCCTTCCTGGTCTACCGCCAGGCCGCGCCCACCAACGCCACCGACGCCAGCAAGGACGAAACGGCGCTGCGGACCACCATCGCGACGAAGGGCGCCCTCACCAACCCCACCGTCCAGCGCTTCCGGACCTGGGATGACAACGACGCGGCGCAGGCCTTCTATGATCAGGCGGGCGGGAGCACCGACCTCAAGGCTCGCACCAACGAGCTGGTGGACGCGCTGGTGCCCGGCAGCTCGGGGCGCCTGAGCTCCACGCCGGCGGGCATCTCCGGCAACTTCCGGTTGCAGTCGCTCTACGTCCACCGCTCCAACCAGAGCGTCGTGGTGCTCGTCGCGGTGACGCAGCTGAACTCCACCAACCCGGCCGCGGTGTTCTCCGCCAAGGACCTGTCGGATGGCTCGGCACTGGCCCAGTTCGGCGAGCCCACGGCCGTGCAGTGCGAGCGCTTCCAGCTCTCCACCTCGAAGGTGGACTTCCTCTTCGTGGTGGACGACAGCGGCTCGATGGGCAGCTCTCAGCAGGCGCTGGGTGTCGCCGCGCAGGCCGCCGTGGACGCGCTCAACAACACCTCGCTCGACTGGCGCATGGCGATGGTCAGCTCCAACTACCACTACCAGGAGAGCACCTCGAACCCGAACTACAACAAGCTGCGCAAGTTCACCCGCAACGTGAACACCGTGCGTGCGTGGCTCACGCAGGGCAGCACCTGCCAGAACAACGTCTGCAGCGGAGTGCCCACGACGCCGCAGACGGCCACCTGCAGCACCTCGGATACCAGCCAGGGCGCCAACAACGGCTGCTGGGTGAGCATCAGCGGCACTGGCGCCGAGGGCGTGCTGGGTTCGGCTCGCAAGGCCATCAACGACATGACCCCTGGCACGTCGGCGTCCGAGCCCGAGTCGGACACCAAGGCGCGCGCTGACGCCAGCCTGGTGGTCATCGTCCTGGGTGACGCGGACGACCAGACGAAGAACGCCACGACGTCCGTGAGCAACTGCGGCGCCGGAGGCACCGTGGACAAGCCAGGCTCCGAGTGCGAGGCCGTCGCGAACTTCGTCAACTTCTTCGGCAACGTGAGCTCCAACGCGACCCCGACCAACCCGACGAGCAAGCTCATCCCCGTGCACGCCATCGTGTGCCCGGAGGGGACGCGATGCGCTTGCGACGCCAATGGCAACAACTGCGAGTTCAATCCGCAGCCTGCCAACGGTGGGCAGCGTCACCGCGCGGTGGCGAGCGCCTCGGGTGGCGTGGTCGGCTCCATCACCGACCAGACCTCCATCAAGAACTCGGTGGATGCCATCATCTCCAGCGCCATCGGCAACGCGGGTTACAAGACCCTCAAGCCGCCCATCGGCGCCTCCATCAAGGTGGCGGTGGACAGCGTGAACAACGCGGCCAGCTGCAACAAGGACGACATCCCGCGCAGCACCATGAACGGGTTCGACTTCGACGGCCGCGCCCGGACGATCTCGCTGTTCGGCGCGTGCCGCCCGGCGAGCCAGACCTCGCAGGCCGCGGTGTCGTACCGCTACTGGATCAACTCGGTGAGCGATCCCAACGGCGGCGTGCCCTGCGAGGATGACCCGAACTACAGCCCGACCGAGCCGGACCACTGCGCCGGCCCGAAGCTGGAGTGCAACGGTGCGGGCAACCAGTGCGTCTGCAAGTCCAACTGTGGCAACACCTGCGGCGCCGGCACGCAGTGCGACATGAACACCTGCTCGTGCGAGATCATCATCGGCTAGCGGCCAGGGCGCTCCGGAGTTCGTCTCCGGGGCGCCACCCGCGGGCCGGTGCCCGGTGAGGGCCGCTCCTCTGCCCCGCTAGGTGGGGGAGTGGCCTCGCCAATCGGCGAAGCACTTGACGAAGAGACGGGCGATGCGGCGAGCCTCCGCCTCGTCGTCCGGGTAGTCGAGCTGCTGGTAGAAGCCCTTCATCCGCTCTACCCGGTGCAGCTCCAGCTCCGCCTCGAAGAGCGCCTGCCAGTGGGCGAGGAGCATCAGGCTGTAGCCCCGCTGCACGCTGTCGAGCTGCTCGCCGCCAAAGCCCCAGGCCTCGGAGGTGAAGCGGAAGTAGCGCTCGGCGAAGTGGAGCAGCCGCGGGCTGAACGTCTCCAGCCGCTGGAGGATGCGGGACGGACGGTCCAACTGCACGGCGCGCAGCATGCGAATCACGTAGTCCGGGAAGAAGAGCGTGTCCGCCACGGAGCGGCCCAGCCGGTGCGCGAGCGCCCGGTCCAGCTCCGCCACCGGGCCCGTCTCCGCCAGGGATTGCAGCGACAGGGTATCGAGCCCGAGCGTGTCCTGCACGAGCTGCACGGGCTGGCGCACGTTGCGCGCGTAGTCCTCCATGAAGCGCCGCAGCTCGACGAACTCGCTGTCGGCGATCTCCAGCAGCCCCGCCAGGCGGGAGAAGCGGCGCCGGATGGGAAGCGGGACGGACTCCGGGGACTTGTAGCCGAGGTCATGTTCGATCTCGGCCCAGGCGTGCTGGAGGATGGTGCGGATCTGGATCTCGAAGGGCCAGTCCCATTCGGCGTGGAGCGCGAGCAGCTCCGGCGGGGGATGGCAGATGTAGTGCAGCGAACGGTAGCCGAAGCTGTTCGGGTCCTGGCGCAGCCGCTTGTCCACCGAGCGATCGATGTCGACGCGGAACTGCTCTTCGATGAGCCGGGCCACCTGCTCGATGGAGTCCTCGAAGAAGACGATGATGCGCAGCCCGACCAGGTCGGTGAGATCCTCCAGGCGCTCGTAGATCTTGTCGGGCCGGGACAGCTTCCGGGCCAGGCTGGAGGGAGCCTTGACCCGGAAGCTGACGCCATGGACGTTCACTCCGCCGCGCTCGAGCACGCCCTGGAGGTGGGCATGCAGGGCCCGGCCGAGGGCTTCAAAGGTGGGCTGACGGTGGAGGTAGGCGTCGAGCAGATCCTGCTTGAGCATGCTCCACCCTTCTTGAGGCCTCGGACACCGCCATGCAAGCAACCTGAGGCAGCGCCTGTGTGGTTCCCCCACCTCGGCCTACCTCATCCAGAGGGGACTGCGCGGAAGCCGGACCCGGGGCAAGATCGAGGCATGTGCCGCAACATCAAGCTGCTCCATCACTTCGAGCCTCCTGCAACGAAGGAGGAGATTCGCGATTCGGCTCTGCAGTACGTCCGGAAGCTCACGGGGATGCAGGCTCCCTCGCGGGCCAACCGGGTGGCCTTCGAGCGCGCGGTGGATACCATCACCGCGACCATGACGCGGTTGCTGGACTCGCTCGAGGCGCATGGTCCACCCCGGACGCGCGAGGCGGAGAAGCTCAAGGCCGCCGAACGTGGACGCAAGCGGGAGGAGCAGATGCAGGCCCGCTTCCTGCGGAAGGTGATGCCCCCAGCCTCCACGTAGCCCCGAGCCGCGCGTGCCTGGTGGACGGGTAGGGGGGCTGCCTCCATGATGCGGCCTCCTCTCGTCGGGGGCTGTTCATGGAGCTGCGAATCCAGAAGCTGTCCAAGCGCTATCCCAATGGGACGCAGGCGCTGGCGGACGTGACGCTCGCGGTGAAGCCGGGGATGTTCGGGCTGCTCGGGCCCAATGGCGCGGGTAAGTCCACGCTCATGCGCACCCTGGCCACGCTCCAGGAAGCGGACAGCGGCAGCGCCACGCTCGGAGACGTCGACGTGCTGCGCGACAAGGACGCCGTGCGGCGGTTGCTCGGCTACCTGCCTCAAGACTTCGGCCTCTACCCCAAGGTCTCCGCGGAGGAGCTGCTGGAACACCTCGCGGTGCTCAAGGGCATCAGCCACGCCAAGGAGCGCAAGCAGGTCGTCTCGGCGCTGCTGAACCAAACGAATCTCCACGCCGCGCGCAAGAAGGCGTTGGGCAGCTTCTCGGGAGGCATGCGTCAGCGCTTCGGCATCGCCCAGGCCCTGCTGGGCAATCCCCGCCTGCTCATCGTGGACGAGCCCACCGCCGGCCTTGATCCCGAGGAGCGCGTGCGCTTCCACAACCTGCTCTCGGACATCGGCCGGGATGTCGTGGTCATCCTCTCCACGCACATCGTCTCGGATGTGCACGAGCTGTGCTCGCAGATGGCCGTGCTCGACAAGGGCCGGGTGCTGCTCACCGGCGAGCCTCAGGCCATCATCTCCCGGCTGACCGGCCGCATCTGGCGGCGCTTCGTGGAGAAGACGGAGCTGGCCACCGTTCAGGCCGAGCACCGCGTCATCTCCACCCGGCTGGTGATGGGGCGCACGCGCGTGCACGTCTACGGAGAGTCCTCACCGGGCGCGGGCTTCGAGCCGGTGGAGCCGGATCTCGAGGACGCCTACTTCGCCACCATCAAGGGCCACGTGCAGGACGCGCCGCCGCCCACCACCCAGGCCGTGGGCTGAGGAGAGAGCCATGCTCGCCATCGCCCTCTTCGAGCTGCGCCGCCGGCTGAAGATGCTGTCCACCTGGGTGTACTTCGGCGTCTACCTGGCGCTCGGCTTCATCACCATGAACGCGGCGGGTGGAGCCTGGGAGAGCGTCGTCTTCAGCGCGGGCGGTGGTGGCAAGGTGCTCGCCAACTCGCCGCACTCGCTCTCGATGATGCTGGCCTTCCTGGGCTACACCGGCGTCATCATCTCCGGTGGGGTGATGGGCCAGGCCGTGTACCAGGACTTCGCCACCGGCTCGCACACGCTCTTCTTCACCGCGCCCATCTCCAAGGCTCAGTACCTCTTCGGCCGCTTCCTGGGCGCCCTCCTCGTCCTGGTCGTCATCTTTTCGAGCCTCGCGGTGGGCACCTTCGTGGGCAGCCACATGCCCTGGCTCCAGAAGCACCTGGTGGGGCCCACCCTGCCTGGGGCCTATCTGCGGCCGTACCTGGTGAGCGTGCTGCCCAACCTCTTCATCACCGGCGCGATCTTCTTCTCGTTGGCCGCGCTCACCCGGCGCATCCTCCCGGTCTACGTCTCCAGCGTGGTGCTCTTCGTCGGCTACCTCATCGGCGGCAACCTGCTGAAAGAGCTGGACACGAAGTGGATCGCCGCGCTGATCGATCCCTTCGGCATCAGCGCGCAGGGCCTGGTGAGCCAGTACTGGACGGTGACGGAGAAGAACACCCAGCTCCTGCCCCTGGAGGGCTGGTTCCTCGTCAACCGGCTCGCGTGGATGGGCCTCGGCGCCGCGGTGCTCGCCTTCACCTTCCTGCGCTTCCGGCGAGTCCATGCGCTCGATGTGCGCGGTCCGAAGGAGCACGCCACTTCCTCCGAGCCCGCGCTCTCCGAGTCCCTCGCCCTGTCCGCGCCGCTCCACCGGGACTTCCGGGGTGCCACCTTCCTCCGCCTGCTGCCTCGGCTGGTGCGGCTGGACCTGAAGGAGACGGTGAAGAACGTCTACTTCGTGGTGATGGTGCTCGCGGGCGTGCTCTTCGTCCTCATCACCTCGCGCTCGATGGGGAGCCTGTACGGCACGAACACCTGGCCGGTGACGTACATGGTGCTGGGGCTGGTGGGGGGCACCTTCTCCCTCTTCCACATCATCATCATCACCTTCTACTCGGGCGAGCTCATCTGGCGAGAGCGGGACGCGCAGATGAGCGGCATCATGGACGCGCTGCCCACTCCCGGGTGGCTGCCGTACCTCTCCAAGCTGCTGGCCCTCATGGGCGTGCAGTTGTTGCTCACCTGCGTCGTGCTCGTCTGTGGGCTCATCGTCCAGAGCACCCGCGGCTACTTCCACTTCGAGCTCGGCCTCTACGTGCGGGAGCTCTTCGGCATGCGGCTGCTGGATCTGCTGGCGCTCTGCGTGCTCACGGTGCTCATCCACGTGGCGGTCAACCACAAGTACGTGGGCCACTTCATCGTGGTGCTCTATCTCATCGTCAGCCAGTTCGCCTCGCAGTTCGGCTTCGAGCACAACCTGTACAACTACGGCTCGTCCCCTCCGTACATGTACTCGGACATGAACGGCTTCGGGCCCTTCCTCCGGCCGTTCTATTGGTTCAAGGCGTACTGGGCGCTGGGCGCCATCGTGCTCGCGCTGGGAGCCCACCTGCTCTGGGTGCGTGGCGCGGAGGAGGGCTTCTCCTGGCGCCTGCGGACGGCGCGGACCCGGTTGTCCCTCCCCGTGCGCGCCGGGCTCGCGGTGTCCTTGGTGGGTTTCGCGATCGTAGGCGCCTGGATCTTCCACAACACCAACCGTCTCAACCGCTATGCCACCGAGCGCGAGCTCCAGGCCGAGAGCGCCGACTACGAGCGGAAGTACAAGGCGCTCACCGCCGAGCCCCAGCCGCGCATCGTCGCGGTGCAGGTGAACACCGACATCTTCCCCCAGGAGCCGCGCATCCGCTTCCACGGCAGCTACGGCCTGGAGAACCGCTCGGGTAAGCCGGTGACGGTGGTCTACGTGAACCTCCCGCACGTCACGGAGCTCACGGTGCACCGGCTCTCCGTTGCCGGCGTGGAGGCTCCGAGCGAGCAGGACACGCGGCTCGGCCTCTCCACCTTCCGCCTGCCCCAGCCGCTCGAGCCAGGCGCCAAGGCGACGCTGGAGTTCGATCTCGAATACATCTCGCGCGGCTTCAAGAACGGGGAGCAGGAAACCCACGTGGTGGAGAACGGCACTTTCATCAACAACAGCGTCCTGCCCCATCTGGGCTACCAGGCCAATACCGAGCTCGACGACGAGGACACGCGCCGCCGCTTGGGGCTGCCTCCCCGGGCGCGCATGGCGGACGTGAACGATCTGAACGCCCGGATGAACACGTACATCAACTCGGACGCGGACTGGGTGACGTTCGACGCCACCGTCAGCACCACCCCGGATCAGATCGCGCTCGCGCCCGGCTACCTGGAGCGGGAGTGGACCGAGAATGGCCGCCGCTACTTCCACTACAAGATGGACCGGCCCATCCTGGGCTTCTTCTCGTTCCTCTCCGCGCGCTGGCAGGTGCGCCGCGACAAGTGGAACGATGTGAACATCGAGGTCTATTACCACCCCGGCCACGAGTACAACGTGGAGCGGATGGTGGACGCGGTGAAGGCCTCGCTGGACTACTACACGCGCGCCTTCAGCCCGTATCAGCACCATCAGGTGCGCATCCTCGAGTTCCCCCGCTACGCGACCTTCGCCCAGTCCTTCCCCAACACCATTCCCTACTCGGAGAGCATCGGCTTCATCGCCCGGGTGGATCCGGACGATCCCAAGGATGTGGACTACCCCTACTACGTCACCGCGCACGAGGTGGCCCACCAGTGGTGGGCGCATCAGGTGATCAGCGGCAATGTGCAGGGCGCCACGCTCCTGTCGGAGACGCTGTCCCAGTACTCGGCGCTGATGGTGATGAAGCGCAAGTACGGCGCGGAGCGCATGGGCCGCTTCCTGCGCTACGAGCTGGACAAATACCTCCGGCAGCGCAGCTTCGAGCGCGAGAAGGAGATGCCGCTGGAGCGCGTCGAGCAGCAGAACTACGTCCACTACAACAAGGGCAGCCTCATCATGTACGCGCTGCAGGACTACATCGGCGAGGACAAGGTGAACGAGGCCCTCGCCAACTTCCTGCGCAAGACGGCCTACCAGCAGCCGCCCTTCACGCACTCGCCAGAGTTGATCGCCGAGCTGCGCGCGGTGACGCCCGAGCACCTGCGCTACCTCATCCATGACTTCTTCGAGCGCATCACCCTCTACGAGAACCACGCCGTCACCGCCACGGCCACCGCGCTGCCGAACGGGCACTTCGAGGTGAAGCTCACCGCGAAGGCGCGCAAGGTGGAGGCGGATGGCCTGGGCCAGGAGAAGGAATTGCCGCTCGATGACTGGGTGGACGTGGGCGTGCTGGACAAGGACGGCAAGCCGCTCTTCCTGGAGAAGCGCCGCATCCAGCAGGAGGACGTCACCTTCACCGTGGAGGTGGACCAGCGCCCCGCGAAGGCGGGCCTGGACCCGCTCTACAAGCTCATCGATCGCAAGCCCGAGGACAACACCGTCACGGTCGAGTTCCCCTGAGGGATTGGAGGCTATCGGGAGCGCTCGTAGATGATGCCGTCCTCCGTGGTGGCGAAGGTTCGCTGTCCGGGCACGGCGCCCATGTCGATGATGTGGCCGGGCAGGGACTCCTGCTCCGTCCACTGCTTCCCATCGAAGTGATACATGCGCGTGTGGTCGTTCCGGAGCTGCCCTGCGGCCAGCCACAGGTCCTCCGGTCCCGTGCCGGCGATGGGAGTCTTGTTGTAGGTATCCTGGAACTCGCCGGTACGCTGGAAGGTGCTCCCATCCCAGCGCAGCGCCCACGTCGTGGGTGTATCGCCCTTGCGATAATCCAACACCCAGACGTTCGAACGGGACGTGCCGAAGATGCGCGTGAAGGAGTGGCCGGGCTCCGCGTACACGCGCGTCCAGCGCTGGCCGTCCCAGTGCCAGGCGACTCCCACGGCGTCCTCGCAGCCCTCGCAGGAGGCGGTGCCCTCTGGAGGCGGGCTCCACCCCACCGCCCACACGTCATCCGGGCCACTGCCCCACATGTCCTCGAGCTGATCCGTGCCCAGCTCGAGCACCTGGACCCAGCTGGTCCCGCTCCAGCGCCACAGCTTCTCGGGGAGCGTTTCCCGGCTCACGACGAACACATTGTCGGGGCCGAGCGCCCAGCCCGCCACCACCCCCATGGAGACCGGACTGCTGCCGAGCCACTGCTGGCCGTCCCAATGGTAGAGCCCCGAGCCGGAGGAGATCGCCCAGACATCCTCCGGTGAGGTGCCGAAGGGCTCGAAGAGCGAAGTGTACTGGAGCGTGGAGGGGCTTCCGCTCCAGCGCTGTCCGTCGAACCGGAGGATGGAGCCGTTGGAGCCCACGCCCCAGGTGCTCCCCGTGAGGGCCCTGCCCAACGTGGGATGACCGAGCCGTGTCGCCGCCGTGAGAGTCCACGTCTGCCCATTGAAGCGGGTGAGCCCGTTCCACTGGCTGTGGCCGAACAACTGGCCCGAGCGCGTGCCCCACAGCAAATCCTGAGGCGTCTTCTGGCAGATGCGGTTCCACTTCTGGCCATCCCAGTGCGCACGCTCGGAGATGTAAGAGAACCCCAGGGCGTGCGAGCCCACGACCCATACGTCGTCCGGACCGCTCGCCCAGACGTCCCGTGCCTCCTGGACGCCGCAGTCCATCCTGCTCCAGGCCTTGCCGTTCCAGCGCTGGCACACGGAGCCGCCCGCCGCCACCACGTCATTCGGCCCGATGGCCCAAAGGCGCGTCCTGCGGATGACGATGTCCTCGTCCGGGTCCACCGGGAGGCTCGTCCAGCCCAGCGCCTCGCGCAGGCGCGTCCCATCCCAGTGCAGCGCGACGCGGGGGCCCACCAGCCACACGTCATCGGCGGAGGTGCCGGAGATCCCCGTCAGGACTTCCGAGGTGGGAGCCGGGATGCGCCGCCACGTGGCTCCGTTCCATCGCAGGAGGGTGCCCGCGGCGCCTGCGGCCCAGACATCGTTCGGAGCCGCGCCCCACACGGCGCGCAGCGGCTCGGGCGAGGGCAGGGCCACCTGCGTCCAGAGCTTCCCATTCCAGTGCAGCGCCACGCCATGCTGCTGGCCGCCCACGGCCCAGGCGTCGGTCTCCGAGAAGCCCCAGAGCTCCTCCACGTCATTGCCCATGTAGCTGTTGTTCGAACACCAGCCGCCGAAGCACTCGCGCATGCCCTGGATGCCGCCGCTGACCGGCTCTTGGCGCTCGCGGCCCTCCAGCGCGGTGCAGGTGGACACCTGCGGTGGGGTGGCGCAGTGGTTGGGAGTGCCTCCGCCGCCGCAGGTCTGGTCTCCGGAGCACCCGCCACAGTCCAACGGGTTGCCACAACTGTCGGTGATGACGCCGCACCCGTACTTGCCGAGGACGTCGAAGCACGTCTGTGGCTCGCAGGTGCTGGAAGGAGGAGGCGCCGGTTGCTCAGGCGTGGCGGCGGGAGGCGTCGTCGGCGGCGGCTGGAACGAGCTCGGGCCCGCCTCGGTGTCGGATCGACTGCAACCGAACAGCACTCCCCACAACACCACGAACCACAGCCGCCACCGCATACCCACGCTCCCGTCGTCCCCGTGGAGGGAAGGTAAGTCCCCTTGCTCCAGATGGGAGGCTTGGGGTTCACCACAGGACGAATCGCGAGTCCTTCCAGATACGCTGAACCCCCCTCGCGAGGAGATGCCCGCTCACCATGAAGAACCTGCTCCGTTGTGCCTGGATGGCGTTGACGATCTCGACCTGGGGATTAGGGTGCCATGACGATCCCCCGAGCCCGTCGCCCGACGCGGGGACTCCGGACTCCGGTACGCCGGACTCCGGTACGCCGGACTCCGGCTCTGAGTGGGACGGCACCTATGTCCCGCTCGAGGAGAATGGCGACAATTTCGACACCGGCCCCTTCGCTTCCTGCACCCGGATCCTCATGGATGATGCGGGTGTGGCCGTGCCCTGTGGCAGCCCGGAGTCGTTCGATTTGTCCACCTGCAACCGGAGCACGCTCTCGCAAGTGTCACCGGATGGTATCTACTCCGTGCTGGAGCGCCCCAACGAATCCTTCGAGTTCATCGGCTTCCTCTCCAGCGGCTTCAAGATCTCCACGACGGGGGAGGCGGAGACGGCCAATACCTATCCCCTGCGTCAGAAGCAGGTGGACAGCCAGACGCTGTACGTGTCCAGCCAGCGCACGGCCTTGGACGGTGGCACCTTGCTCTATGCCTTCGCGGGCTGCGAGGCCCAGAGCGCATCGCATCTCACGGGCTGCTATCAGACGTGCACCAATGGGGGGCAGCGGCGCACGTTCGGCAGCTTCGATGCCGTGCGCACGCAGCGGTTCGGCGAGCCCGAGAGCTCCGGTATCGAACTCGTCTCGGAGCAGCTGGTGACACTGGGAACGCCCGTGGATGTCTACGTGACGAAGGCCCATGCCTATGTCGTCTCCACCGACTTCGGGCCGACGGTCGACGGGGGGCTCACCGTGTTCGATGTGAGCGACAAGGCCCATCCTGTCCTCAAGAAGGTCGTGACGCTGGCGGGCGATGTCTACTGGAACTCGGTGTGGGCCAAGGGCGACGCCCTCTACATCGGCAGCGGCAACCACGGCGTGCTCGTCTATGACATCTCCAACCCCGCAGACCCGCAGATGGTGCGCGGCGTGCCGGGGGACACCTTCGACGTGCACACCCTCTTCGTGGACGGCAACCGGTTGTACGCCCAGTCCACGAGCGCCAACCAGGAGCTCATCTTCGACGTGAGCAGCCCTTTGAACCCGGTGCTGCTCAACCGCTACACGGTGCCCACCGATGAGAACGGGTTTGGCTACCCGCACGATGCGTTCGCCTACCAGAACCGCCTCTACATCAACCAGATGGGCCAGGGGTACTACGTGCTGGACGTGACGGACGCGTTCAATCCCGTGCCCCTCGGCTCGTACACGTACGATGCGCAGATCGGCAACCTCACCCACGCCAACGCGGTGGGTACCTTCGCGGGGAAGACCATCGCCTTCGAGGGCAGCGAGAACACCAACGCCCACCTGCGCGTGCTGGATGTCTCGGATCCGGCCCACATCGTGAAGATCGGCGAGTACTCGATGCGGCCGCACACCTCCATCCACAACATGATCCTGAAGGACAAGCGGCTGTACGTGGCCTGGTACGCCGAGGGCCTGCGCGTGCTGGACGTCTCCAATCCCACCCAGCCCCGGCAGATCGCCTATGCCAACACGTTCCGGGACTCGGACCCGGGTCGGCTCGAGGGCCTCTTCGCCGGGGCCATCGGCATCCGCGTGCCCGGTGACGGCTACGTCTACCTGGTGGACATGACGCGCGGCCTGCTCATCTTCCGCGAGCCCTGATCCCGCCGTTGGGGCATCAGGGCTTCGTGCTGGCGGCCTGGGTCTCCTGGGCCCAGCGCCGCCAGGCACTCTCGTTCAGGCCGAGATCCCGCCCCGCCAGCACGGTGAGCACCTTCTGTGCGGGCTCGTGATCGGTCCGCTGGTGCATGCCCACCATCTGCAGCAGCATCTCTCCGGACTTTTCGAGGATCTGCTGACGGTGGACGGCCCCTTCCGTCTCCACGATGCGCACGAGTGCCCATCCGGCCTTGTTGCGGTCGGAGACCAGTGGGAACCACAGCGCCTCGAGCACGGGCTCGAGCGGGACGATGACGCGCTTCTGGCCCAGTTGCGCCGCTCCGAGCAGCCGCAGCACCTCGTTGCGGACCCCGTCGTACGGATCCCGGATGGACGGCACGAGCGCCTCCACCACCTTCTCTCGCGAGGGGGCATAGGCCAGCAACATCGCCGCGAACATCCGCTTGTCGTTGTCGCGATCCTCACGCACCACGCGCAGCAGCGTTTCGAAGTTGCGGGGAACTCCCTCGATGAACTTCTGCTCCCGGCCCTCCAGTTTCGGGTGAGCGAAGCCTCCGATGCAGACGATGGCTGCACAGGTGCCCTCGCCGAAGTCGGGGATTTCACCTGCTCGCCTCAGCTCTTCTCTCATCCCGAGATAGTCCTGCCAGGCCGCGATCAGGCCTTCGGGATCCGGTACGTTCCCCTGCGGGGCGGGGGAGAAGCGCATGCGCCACTCGTCCCCCACGTCTACCAGGTTCACCGTCACCGTCAGCGTGGCCTGCTCGGGGTAGCGCACCTCCGAGTATCGGCACAGGGCGAAAGGCCACTTCTCGATCAGCTGCTTCTTGCTCTTCTTGAGCTGGATGAAGAAGTCGTCCTGGGACACATCGATGCGTGTGCCCGCGGGAGGCAGTCCGATTCCGATGATGTCGAGCAGCTCCTGCTTGGAAACCTTGCGCGAGCCGAAGACCTCCACTCCCTCGAACGTATAGAGGGTGTTCGCAGGAGCTGGCGTGGCTGCGGGAGCCGGAGATGTGGCGTGAGACTCGGGCACGCGTTGCCGCTCGGGGGCGGCACACGCGGTCAGCAGAACACAGACAAAAATCAGACGGTGCAGTAACAAGGTGCCTTCTCCCTCGCAACATCAAGTGCCGGAACGCACAGCATTGGAAATTGTGCCTGGCGATCCACAGGGGCTCGCCGGGCGTTGTGCTATAGCGCGGGCCATGAAACCAACCATCGTCGTGGCTGGCCACGGGCCTGGGATCTCCGATGCAGTGGCGCGCAGGTTTGGCAAGGAGGGCTTCGCTGTCGCCCTCGTCGCTCGCAACGCTCAGCGGCTGAAGACGGCGGCCGACGCGCTCTCCAGCGCGGGCATCACCGCGAAGGCGTTCGCCTGCGATCTGGGAACTCCCAACGCCGTGCGCTCGCTCATCCGTGATGTGCGCGCCTCGCTGGGGCCCGTCGCGATCATCCACTGGAACCCGTACACCCCCGGCGCTGGTGACCTGACGACCGCGCCTGCCGAGGAGCTGCATGCTCCCTTTGATGTCTCGGTGACCGGTCTGGTGGCCGCCGTGCAAGAGGCGCTGCCCGACCTGAAGAAGGAGAAGGGCGCGATCCTCGTCACCGGTGGCGGCCTCGCGTTCTATGATCCGCAGGTCGACCAGATGGCGGTTGGCTGGCAGTCCATGGGTCTGGCCATCTCGAAGGCCGCGCAGCACAAGACCGTCGGCCTGCTCCACGCGAAGCTCGCCGGCGACGGCGTCTACGTCGGTGAGGTCGTCGTGACCGGGCTCGTCAAGGGCACCGCGTGGGATAATGGCAATGCCACGCTCGAGCCGGCGGACATCGCCGGGAAGTTCTGGGACCTGTACAAGGGCCGCACTCCGACCTCGATCACCTTCCCGTAGCTCGATCGCTGAAAAGCAGCAGAGCCCCGCAGGCGGCGGCCCTGGACCGAACTGGTATGACAGCCATACCAGTAGGTTCAGACCGCAGCCCGGCGGGGCTCCTTCTTTACGAAGACTGCCGAGGCCGTGGGGCCTCTCGGAATCAGAAGATCCCGTTCACGGAGTTGGCGATGTTCGCCACCGAGCCCAGGACCTGCTGCGCGGGAGCCGCCACCTGCGCCACGGCGCCCTGGATGCCGCCGAGGGCCTGCTGCACGGGCGAGGCGACCTGCGCCACCGCACCCTGGATGCCGCCGAGGGCCTGCTGCACGGGCGACGTCACCTGCGAGATGGCGTTCTGGATGCCGCCGACGGCCTGCTGCACGGGGGCGGTGATCTGCGAGATGGCGTTCTGGAGCACGGAGGACGGGGTGAGGGCGGGGCTCTGCGCCTGGGCCGCGTACGGGTCCATGCCGCCAGCCGCGTACGGATCCGCCGGGAGGCCCGCGGAGGCGTACGGGTCCATGCCACCGGCCGCGTACGGGTCCGCCGGGAGGCCCGCGGAGGCATACGGATCCATGCCACCGGCCGCGTACGGGTCCGCCGGAACGCCCGCGGCGTACGGGTCCGCCGGAACGCCCGCGGCGTACGGGTCCGCCGGAGCAGCGCCCGCGGCGTACGGATCCATCGCGGGGGGCATCATGCCCAGCGCGCTCGGCAGCGTGGTGAGCGCGCTGAGCCCGGCGCCCGCCAGAGAGGCCGCGCCACCGGCCAGACCACCGGCCAGCTCGGCCGCACCGCCCACCAGACCGCCCACCGCCTGGGCCGCGCCACCAGCGATACCGCCGAGCGCGTTACCCACTCCACCCAGCGCGTTGCCGATTCCACCCAGGGGGTTGCTGAGCCCGCCCAGGGGGTTGAACCCGTGCGGCTTGAGGTTGTTCAGCCCGCCCAGGTTGGGCTTGAAGCCGTCGAGGAGGCTCGGCTTGCCGAGGGTCGGCTTGCCGAAGTTCGGCTTGAACCCATCGAGGAGGCTCGGCTTGTTCAGCCCGGGCAGCTTGCCGTTGATGTCCGGCCGAGGAGAGAAGCTCGGCTTGGCGCCACCGGGCAGCTTGCCGTTGATGTCCGGCCGAGGAGAGAAGCTCGGCTTGCCCGTCGGGAGCCCGCCCTTCGGGAGCTTGTCGCCGACGCCCTTGAAGGCGTTGCCAATGTTCTTGAAACCGCCGAGTCCGCCGAGCTTCATGGGAGTATCTCCAGAGAGGAAGGGTTGAGCCTGTGTGAGGGAGGATGCCTTGACGGGAAGGCTCTACTGCACCTCATGTGCCAGCCTGTGCGCCTCGGGGGGATGATGTGGTTTCGCGGGGTTACGCGAGGCAGGGGGGCCCGCTGGAGCGCCCGCTGGTGACAGCCCTCATCGGCGGAGGCGATCACGGGGGAGACAGCAGTCACCAGGGGGGAACGCCCGTCATCAGGGCCCGGCGGCCTTGGGTTACTCCGGCTTGTCGTGGCCGTGCAGCCCGTACTTCTTGAGCAGCTTGCGGACGTAGAGCCGGGCGATGCCCGCCTCGCGCGCGGCCCGGGAGATGTTGCCCTCGCAGCGCTCCAGGAGGTTCTTCAGGTAGTCGCGCTCGAAGCCCTCGATGAGCCGCTCCTTGGCCTCCTTGAAGGGCAACTCCTCCAACTCGGGGCCCGTGGACAGCGGCACGGGGATGTCCGTGGGGGACATCTCCGGCAGGGCCATTTCACCCAGGTTCACCACGCGCTGGACGACGTTGCGCAGCTCGCGCACGTTGCCGGGCCAGGGGTACTGCGTCAGCAGCGCTCGTGTCTGATCCGAGAGGGCGCTGGGCGGCCGGTTCATCCGCTCCAGCATCGTGTCCACCAGCAGCGGGATGTCCTCGGGCCGCTCGCGCAGGGGCGGCAGCGTCACGCGCAGCACCGCGAGCCGGTGGAACAGGTCCTCCCGGAACCGGCCGTCCTTCACGGCGGCCTCCAGGTCCCGGTGCGTGGCCGCCACCACCCGCACGTTCACGGTGCGGTAGTCGTTGGCGCCCACCCGCTTCACCTGGCGCCGCTCCAGGATGCGCAGCAGGCGGGGCTGGAGCTCCAGCGGAAGGTCGCCCACCTCGTCCAGGAAGACGGTGCCCCCGTCCGTGCGCTCGAAGGCCCCGGCGCGATCCGAGTGGGCCCCGGTGAAGGCGCCCTTCACATGGCCGAACAGCTCGGACTCCACCAGCGAGGGCGCGATGCCCGCCAGGTCCACGATGTTGAATGGCCCCTTGTTGCGAGGGCTCGCCGTGTGGATGCCCTCCGCGCACAGCTCCTTGCCCGTCCCCGTCTCTCCCTGGATGAGGACGTCCGCATCCCCCGCGGCCAGCCGCTGCAGCAGGGTGAAGACCTCGCGCATCTTCCGGCTGCCGCCCACCAGCCCGCCGAACCGCGTGTCCGAGGAGAGCGGGATGACCCGCTCGCGCGAGTCCTCGGGGATGATCTTCAGCTCGGTGGCCCCGAGCCGGACGATCGCACCCAAGCGAAGCTCCAGCTCGGTGAAGCGCATGCGCTCGCAGAACGAGCCGTTGCGAGAGCCCAGGTCCTTCGCCAGCACCCGATCCTCACGAACCTCCAGGGACAGGTGCTGCCGAGAGACCGTCCGGTCCTTCACGACGATGTCGCACACCGGATCCGTGCCCAGCCGGTAGCTCCGGACCTGGAGCGAGATGCTGCGGCCTGCATCCGCTCCGGACAGGAAGACGAGCTTTCTCCGGAGGGCGGGCTGATAGACCTCCGGATCGGGAGTCGTGCTGAACGTCGACGGCAGGCTTTTGTCATCCGGGTCCGGAACCACTTGTGGGATGGGAAGCTATCACCCCCGGTCAACCCAGGAGAACAGCCTCCACTCCAGTGGGAAAGACTCACGCCCACTGGATCCACTCACCGTGCGCTCGGATCATCACCCTCCGAAGACGCCGCCGCCACCGACCGGAGGGAGGATGATGATGTCCCCGTTGCCTGGCAGGTTCGTCACCTGCACGGGAGTCGACCGGTTGGTGGTCGTCCCGTCTCCGAGCTGGCCGTAGGAGTTGTAGCCGCAGGCGCGGACGACGGCGCCCTTGTCCAGCGCCATCAGGAAGTAGCCGCCCGCGGAGAGGTCCACGATGGAGCTGAAGAGGGACTGCGTCGGCGAGAGGCGGTTGGAGGTCGTCCCGTCGCCGAGCTGACCGTAGTAGTTGTAGCCCCAGGTCCACACGGTGCCGTCCCGCTTCAAGGCCGCAGTGGAGTAGGTGGTCGTGGCGAGCGACGTGACGCCGCTGAGGCTGGGAACCTGCACCGGCGCCAGGCGGGTGGTGGTGGTCCCGTCACCGAGCTGGCCGTAAGGGTTGTAGCCCCAGGTCCACACGGTGCCGCTCGTCGTCAGCACCGCCGCATGGTAGGCGCCCGCGGAGACAGCGACGGCGCTGGTGATTCCGGAGACCTGCCCCGGCGTGTAGCGCTGGTTGGTCGTGCCGTCGCCCAGCTGGCCCGAGTAGTTGTAGCCCCAGGCCCACACGGTGCCGTCCGCCTTGACCGCCACCGTGTGGTAGTAGCCGGCGGAGATGGAGACCACCGAGCCGAGGCCCGAGACCTGAGTGGGCGAGGAGCGGGAGGTGGTCGTTCCATCCCCGAGCTGGCCGAAGGAGTTGGAGCCCCAGGTCCACACGGTGCCGTCCGCCTTCAGCGCCACCACGTGGCTGCCCATCGTGGAGATCGCGATGACGCCCCCCAGTCCTGGCACGGCTTGGGGGGCGGAGCTGTTGAGGGTCGTCCCATTGCCCAACTGGCCGGAGGAGTTGGAGCCCCAGGTCCACACGGTGCCATCCGTCTTCAGCACCGCCGTGATGCCGGCGCCCGCCACGGCGTCGAGTACGCCGCTCATGCCCGTGAGCTGCGCGGCAGTGGGGCTACCCGTGGTCGTCCCGTTGCCGAGCTCGCCGTAGCTGTTGGAGCCCCAGGTCCACAGCCCTCCGCCGGTGCCCACGGCCACCGCGTGCGAGTTGCCGCCCGCCGTCGAGCCAATCCCGCTGATCATGACCGCCGTGGGAGAGGAGCGCGCGGTGGTGGTCCCATCGCCCAACTGGCCGTAGTAGTTGTAGCCCCAGCCAAACACGGTGCGAGGGTTCGTGATGTTCACCTGGGGCTTCTTGGCCACCGTGTGGTAGCCGCCCGCGCCGAACACCTTGACGGACGTCATCCCCGGAACCGCGATGGGTATGGCACTGTCAGTGGTCGTCCCGTTGCCCAGCTGGCCGTAGTAGTTGTAGCCCCAGGCCCTCAAGGTGCCGTCCTGCTTCTTGGCCACGGAGTGGTAGCCGCCCGCGGAGATCTCGACGGCATCGGTGAGCCCTGACACCTGCACCGGGAAGGAACTCAGGGAGGTCATGGTGCCGTTTCCGAGCTCGCCTTCGGTGTTGACGCCCCAGCTCCAGACGGAGCCGTCCGTCTTCAAGCCGAGCGTGTGATAGTAGCCACCGGAGACGGCGCGCACGCCGCTGAGGCCCGCGACCTGCACGGGCGTCGAGCGGTTGAGGGTGGTGCCATCGCCCAACTGCCCGTTGGAGTTCAGCCCCCAGCCCCAGACGGTGCCGTCCTTCTTCACCGCCACCGTGTGGAAGATGCCCGCGGCGATTCCGAAGATACCGTTGAGACCGGGCACCTGCACGGGCGTCAGACGGCCCGTGGTGCTCCCATCGCCCAGCTGGCCGTACGTGTTGTTGCCCCAGGCCCACACGGTTCCATCCGCCTTGAGCGCCACCGTCCGGCCGTAGAAGGTCGCCACCGAGACGACATCACTCAGGCCCGGCACCTGCCGGGGCGCGATGTGCAGCGTGGAGGTGCCGTCGCCGAGCTGGCCGTACGAGTTGTTGCCCCAGGTCCACACGCTCCCGTCCTCCGTCACCGCCGCCGAGTACGAGTCGCCCGCCGATGCGGAGAGGACGTGCTCCAGCCCCCTCACGCGCACCGGGGCATTGCGCTGGATCCGCTCTCCGTTGCCCAGCTGGCCATAGAGGTTGTAGCCCCACCCCCACAGAGAGCCGTCGGCTCTCACCTCCAGCGTGTGGTTCATGCCGAGGCTCATGCTGGGGCAGAACTGGACGAAGTTCCGGAACAGCGTCTTGGGCAGGTTGGTGCAGATGGTGCGGTTGCCGTTGCTGTCGAGGATCATCGGGTAGGACTTCACCTCGAAGCCGTGCACCCCGCAGGTGGTGCCCGTCTCGCTGAAGTACCACTCGCCTGTTTCTCCGATGCGCTCCTCGGCCGTGCGCTGCGTGCCGTCAACGTAGTACTCGATCCGTGCGCCGTTCACGCCGGCGCTCGCCACCCAGGTCCCTGCTCCGGCCAGCTCACCCTCGAAGGAGCTCACCCCTTCCAGCTCGAGGGAGCTGATGCTCACCCCCGAGCACAGCGCGGATTGCTGGGTGCCCAGCGGCTCGTCCGGAGCGGCTCCTCTCTCATCAGGAGGGGCACCGCACGCCGACAGCAGCAGGGTGGTCAATACAGACAGCAGGTCTGAACGTCTCGGGGCTGAGTTGAGCATGACGGGCCCCAGTGCACCCGTCACGCCAGCAATGTCGCTTGTACTTGGATTTCTACAAAGTCAGTGATTTCCGGGGTTTGCTCTCCGGGGCCGTGCGCGTTCGCGCCTGGGAATCACGGCCCCTGGTCACAGCTGTGCCCAGGCGAGAGGCAGGCCCTGGTCACAGCTGTTACCAGCGGGCCTCAGTACTGGCCCTTCAGCGTGGTGGTGTAGGTGGCGTAGGCGCGCAACTGGACGTACCAGGTACCCTGGGCCGGGTTGGTCACGGTGCACGTCTCGTTGTTGCCCTTGCGCAGGGGCCGGCACTGATAGGCGTACGTCTCGGGCAACTGGCCGTAGCGGATGTAGAGGTCCGCGTCTCCCGTGCCTCCCGAGGTGGTGAAGACCACCGAGGACACTCCGGCGGGGACCTCCAGCTTGAAGTTCTTGAAGCCACCGGCGCTGTCGGAAACAGTTGTTGCCACTCCGTTGGCGATGGGGGTGGCCTGGGGGCGCTTGTACAGCAGGAGGTTGGGGGAGGTGGTGTCGGAACCCAGAGACAGCTGTCCCACGCTCGCGTCGGCGATGAGGCGGTCGGGGATGTCAGCGGGGGAGACGCCTTGGAACAGCAGGATGGCCGCCACGCCGCTGACATGGGGGGCGGCGAACGACGTGCCGCTCCTGTCGAAGCTGTCCGTGTCGCTGACGTTCCACGCGGAGGGGATTGCCGCACCCGGGGCCCAGAGATCCAGACACGCTCCCGAGTTCGAGCCATTCTGAGCCTCTGACCAGCGCGTGTACTCCTGGTCCACGGCACCCACGGTGAGGATGCGATTCCGGAACGGGTGGCTGGCATCCGGCTGGAGGTGGGCTGGCGAGCAGAAGCAGGCGTCCACGTTGGCATTGCCCGCGGCGACCACCGCGACGAGCCCGGGATTGCTCACCAGCGTATCGGTGGCCGTATCGAGCGGCGGGTAGATGCCCGTGGTGGTGAAGCTGAGGTTGACGACGGCCGGGGTGACGGCATGGTTCGCCACCCACTCCAGGGCCTGTATCAGCTTGTCCATCGACGCCCCTTGCTCGGTGAACGCCTTCACCGCCTTCAAGCGGACCTTCTTGGCGACGCCCCACGTCTTGCCCCCGATGATTGACGCGACGGCGGTGCCATGTCCGGAGACGTCATCCGGCGGCTCGGTGGTGACGTTGTTGAACACGAGCTCGGCACGCCCCTCGAATTCCGAGTGTGTGGTTCGGATGCCCGTGTCGATGACGTAGACGTTGACGTCCGTCGCGTCCTCGGCCTGGTAGACCTGGTTGAGCGGCAGCCGCTCCTGGTCGATCCGATCCAGGTTCCAGGGGGCAGAGGTCTGCGTGCCCGACAACGGGATGATGGCGTTCTCCTGGACGTAATCCACCTGGGGATCCTCGGCCAGCGCCCGAGCCTGCTCCTCGCTGGCGGAGACGAGCAGGCCGCGGAACGCCGTCTCATGGGTGTTGAGGACCTGGACGCCGTAGGGCCTGGCCAGCGCGTCCGCCCGGGCCGTCATGCTCACCAGGCCGCGTGCGGGCTTCTCCTTGAGGACGACGAGGTACTCACCCCTCACGGGATTCTGGGACCGCAGCAGCCTGCCTCGCTCCGGCAGCAGCGGTGGCGCGGCGAGCGCCCCCACCGAGGTGAGGACGAGGCACGCGGTGATGAACCTGCTCCAGCTCTTCATGCTTCGCATTGGTGTTCCTCTTTCAGTCGTTGAGTGCGTTGGCTCGGCGGGCCAGGGCCTGGAGGCTCAGCTCCTGCTCCTTCGCGAGCCGGCGTTGGTTGTGCGCGGCGATGTACTGCAGCAGCTTCTCCAGCGAGGTCCCCCTCGCGGCTTCGACCAGGGCGCGAGCCCGCTCGGGCTCTTGATCCGCGAAGAGCTCGTAGAGCTCCATCCGGGTCGCGGCCATCGAGCGCCGGGCGTACAGCGGTAGCCCCGGCCGGAAGGAGTCCTCCAGGAGGATGCCCTCGAGGGTGGACAGCAGGGACTCGCGCGAGGGGTTCTGCCTCCAGGCCAGCGCCTCACGCAGATAGTCGATCCGCATCAGCCGCTGGACGCTGGCCTCCAGGGAGGCATCGCCCTCCGCCGGAGAGCCCAGCGCCCGGCGCTGCTGCTCATACATCCGCGTGTCGGCGAGCAGCGCCTCGTAGTCCTTCCGTGCCTCGGAATCGAGCAGGACGTGCTCGCGGAAGTAGTCGAACCGCGCCAGCTCCGGCTCCGTCTTGAAGAGCTTCGCCTTCAGCAGATCGGTCGTGGTGGTGAACTCGCCGTGTGGCCCCTCCTCACCCGGGATCTCCTCGGGGGCCGCGAGCAGGGCGGGGGGCTGAGGAACCACGGGCCGTGCTGCGGGGGCATCCCGAACCGGTGCCGGTGGAGTGATCGCCACCTTGACCGGGGGAGCCATCTCGGGAAGGGAAACTTCCGGGGTGGTCAGCGCCGCGACGATGAGCGCCAACGCCACGAGCCCGCAGAGGACAGCCAGATACCGGGAGGTCTTCATGGGATCTCCGGCCCGGCTAGGGGAGGACTTCGGCGGGGACGCCGTAGAGGATGACGCGGTTGATGTAGCGGACCTCGTCGTTCTGGAACCGCACCGAGCCCACCAGGTAGCCCTGGGCCACGAGGATGTTGGACACCAGGTCCGTGCTCACCGGAGCGATGTTGTAGACCTTGCCGAAGTAGGTGGTCCGCTGGATGTCCACGATGGGATCCAGGGTGCCGTCGGCCTTGACCAGCTCGTCTCCCACCTTGAGGGTCTGCGCCTGCACGATGCGGCCCTCTCCATTGATGACCGCGTGCTCGAGCGTGAGGGTGAGCTGGCCGCCGGACCGGGTGGTGATGATGCAGAGCTTCTGCTCCGCGTCCCGGAGTTCGCGCGTGTAGCTATAGGTGGTGTTCTGGTGCAGCTGCAGGTTGTCGAGCGTGGAGTCCGGCGTCAGCGTGATCAGGTCTTCCCGCAGCGACTTCATCGCGTCGAGGATGGGAATCTCTCCGCCGGAGAAGAGGATCTTCTGATCAGCGGTGTAGCAGGCCGCCTCGCAGTAGCCGTTCACATGGAAGGGAGTGAAGGCGGGCAGGGTGTTTTCCTTGTCGAAGAAGAGGTTGCAGGTCGCCTGTGTCTTGTCAGGGAAGAGCTGGATGTTGTCCTGGGCGGTGATGTCCGACGAGGTGCTGAAGGTGGGGTAGAGCTGGCGCCCCTTCCTGCGCCACGAGTCCCGCGACCACTTGAAGTAACCGTCGGTGTCCACGGCCTGGTAGGTGGGGCCGGACAGGTACAGCGCGAGCATGGTGGAGGCGTTCACCTGGAAGCCATAGTCGGGGCCGGTGAATGCGCCTTCGCCCTCGGGGTTCCGCTCGAGGTCTGACTCCAGGTACTCCTTCAGCGTCCCACCGCTCGCGGCGCTCAGGCCCGTGTTGTAGGCGGCGGCCGGGTCTCCGACGTTCTGCACCACCCCGCACCTGCGAGCCCACTCGACTCGCGCTGCTGCCTCCGTGTTCGTGCTCAGGCTGTCGACGGTGCATCGAGCCGTGAGGATGGGCTGCGCGTGCACGTACATGGGCAACAGGGCCCCCGCCGCGAAGGCGATGGCACACCAGATCCGATGGAACATTCAGACTTCCTCGTTTGGAGCGTGCCGCTCCATGCGGCACGGGAATCAGTGGGACAGGCCCTTCGCTAGGGCGTGTGGATGAAGCTCGCGGCCGCCTTGCGGAGATCCGGGTTCGGATCGTTCTCGCTGGCCCAGGTCAGCAGGGGCAGGGCCTCTGGCAGCACCGTGCGCTGCTCTCCGAGCAGGTGGATCACGTCGATGCGGACTCCGTCGGTGGGATCCATGCGCAGCGCTTGGGCCAGCGCGGGGAGCAGGGGCGCCAGCGGGCGGAAGCTGCTGGCGAAGACGGCGACCCGGCGGACCGCCGGGGCGGGATCCCCGAGCATGTACTGGGACAGGAGCTGATCGGCGCGAGGATCCGGGATGACGCGCAGGGCCTCGATGGCCGCCTGACGGATGGCGGGATTGTCGGAGCGGAGCGCGCCCTCGAGGGTGTCCAGGGCACTCGGAGAGCGGGTGTTGCCCAGGGTCCGCAGCGCCAGCGCCTGCTCCTCCGGGTTGAAGGCGCTGCCGTACTCGTTGGTGAGCTCGCGGACGAGGGCCTCGGCACCCTTCGCGTCCGTGTCGCCCAACTGGAAGGCGGCATTGCCGAGCGCCAGCTTCGCCGTATCCCGGAGCATCCCGTCCGCGTCCCGCTTCGCGCCACGCAGGGCCTCCAGGCCCTCGCTGGTGGGGTCCTTCGCCACGCCCAGCGCTGCCACCGCGTCCATGCGGATGTCCTTGGGAATGGCCGCGTCGTTGCTGACCTCGGCCAGGGACTGGATGGACTCAGGGGTGCTGGCCGCGGAGAGCGCGCCGAGCATGGGGCTGGCCGCGAGCGGATCCATCCCCGCGCGGATGATGCCGGGGACCTTGAGGGCCTCGGAGGGGTGGAGCATGAAGAGCGCGCGCAGCTGCTCCAGTGCCTGGGTGCGCGCATCGTCCCGAGCCTTGGGATCCTCGGGGAGCGAGCGCAGCTCCTTGACCAGGGTGTCGAAGTCCTTGCCCTGCAGCACCTGGCGGTACTGGTCCATCGGGTCCTGCTCCACGCCCTGGAAGCTCGCCATGGAGGCGGAGCTCAGCGAGGCCCGGCGCGCCTCGAAGGTGCCGATCAGCGTCGGATCCGCGCGGTGCTCCAGTAGGCTCAGGCTCAGGGAGGCTTCGTACGTGGTGGGAGGCATGCTCTGGCCCGCCTCCACGTCCACGTGCTCCTTGCCGTCGATCGCGCGGGGCCAGAGATCCCGCTCCAGCGCGAAGGTGCTCACGGCGCTCACGGCGATCTGGATCTGCCCGTTCAGGGGCTCGAGTCCCTGCGGGGACGCGACGTGGGAGTAGGACTCCTTGCGCTTCTCGAAGCGGTCGGCCGCCAGACGCTGATAGGTGGCCTGGTACCGCCCCGTGGTGTCGTGCTCCTCGGTGCTCCAGTGGGCGCCGGGGGCTCCCTTCGCCACGAACTGCGAGCTGGCGAGGACGCCGCGGAGGATGCTTCGCACGAGCGGGTCCGTGCTCTGCTCGAAGTGCGTGAACGCCGCCAACCCGGTCTTGTCATACGTGACGAAGAAGGGAAGCTGGAGGGCCGTGGCCAGGTTGCGCTGCACGTCCGGAGCCAGAGGGCCGCCACCCACGTCCACCGCGAGCGAGGAGAGCTTCAGGCTCACCCGCGTATTCACGTGCTCGATGTCGACGGAGACAACGCCCACGTTCCATTCGCCTCGGAGGTCGAAGCTCATCGAGGGCAGCGCCTGCACGCCGGGCTGCGCCGGGCGGAAGGTGATCTTCTGATCCGCGCTCAGGGAGTACCGGTAGAGCGCTCCAGGGATCCACGCGCGGGCCGCCGAGGAAGGCCTGGAGGACATGGCCTGGACCTGCGCCGACGGGTCTCCAGAAGCAGGAGCGTCCGCCCGCGGAGACTGCGGCTCCGTCTCGGGAACCGCGGAGGAAGACGGGGAGGTCATCGCCCACATCCCCAGGATGCTGAGGGCGAAGAGGGAGAGCGCCGCCCAGAAGAGGACGCGTGCGCGCTTGCTCGACAGGAAGTCTCCTGGAGTCCACGCGTGTCCGATGACAGCCAGGGGCTTGCCGCCCACATTACCGGGCTTCTGCATTGCGATGCTCCGAGTCAGCGGCGCTCGCCGCTTCGAATCGAGTGAGAAGGGAAGGGAGGCCACGCGGCGGCCAGCACCTCTGGGGCGCGGCTGCCGCGTGGCCATGGAGCAGGGCTAGCAGCCCAGGCTCGAGATGGCGCCGCTGGCGTTCAGCAGCGTGAGGGACTTGGAGATCCCGGACCAGCTGGCGATGGTCACGTTCCAGGTCTTCGAGAAGAAGAGGACGCCAATCTTCACGAAGGCCTTCAGCGTGCCGGAGAGCGCGGTCAGGCTGAGGTTGGCCTTGAGCGACCAGGTGGGCGTGCAGAGGCTCCAGCCGAGGCTGGCCGCCGCCTGCGCCGTGGCGTTGACCAGCGCCAGCGAGCCCGACACGCCAAAGCTGGCGATGATGACGTTCACGGCGGCGGAAGCCACCACGTTGGCCCAGGCCCCCGTGGCCGCGGTGATCGAGGCCAGCGCCGGGTTCACCTGGCCCGTCACGGTCATCTTCACTCCACCCGACAGCAGCGCCTTCACGGTGACGGGCACGGGGCCGACCACGAACGTCTTGGAGACGGAGAAGAAGGTGCGGCTCCAGTTGATGGGCGTCGGCGCGAAGGAGCCCGCCAGGTTGGCGCTCCAGATCTGCGAGCCCAGGGCGTACAGCGCGGCGGTGCCGCTGTTGCAGCCGCCCTGCTGCCCGCAGACAGACGCGCGGCCGCGGACCAGGTCCTTCTGGATGTTGAAGACCGTGCCATAGACGCGGCCCTCGGCGACCGCCTCCTCTTTCTTGGCCACGGAGCCGTTGGCGGGCGTCGCGGTGACGGACGTGTTCACGTTGTAGCCAGCGCCAAAGAGGCTGTTCCCGTACAGCTCCGTGCGCTGGTAGGAGACGCTCACGGGCGTGGCTGCCATCTGGCCGATGAGGTTCTTCCCGGCGCCGGTCTGCGTCGGCGGCGTCTCGGACGGCGGAGGCACGTTCGGCGTGTTGGCCTCCGGGATGGTGGCCTGGACGAAGTCCAGGACCGGCTTGCCCGTGTTGATATCGAAGAGCTTGTCCGCACTGAGCAGAGTCGCCTCGCTGTCGACGACGGTGTCCTGCTCAACCTGCGTATAGGTGGCGCTCGGGTTGAACGGGAGGACCTGCGTCTCCCAGGGAACGGTGTTGTTCAGGTCCGTGCTGGACGGGTAGATGGTGTACGGGTACTTCGCGCTGTCGACCACGTAGGGCGTCGTGTCCTGGTAGTCCTGGGCGGATGCGACGGTGGCGACGGTGAGCGCGACGAGCGCGAATGCGCGCGATACTGCCTTCATCATTTGGAGCCTCTCGTGTGATTGGGACGGCTCGCGGCCCTTGTGCACGGGTCGCGCCACCCGCGAGAGGCTGGCCTGTCTTCATGGAATTGCCGTCGTTACACGGGGTTGCAGCTCTCCCGGGAACGCGGGGCTCTGGCAACAAGCGTTACCACTGATAACAGCGGTGGCCAGCAAGAGGCTCACGCGCTGATCACAGCCGTTACCAGCGGAATCACGAGCGCCTGGGTCTGGCGTGAGCCTGGGTCTCAGTTAAGCCATCTTGACTGATAAAAATTTGTTTTCTTATACTTCGATTCTCTCCGCGAAATCTGGGGAATCCCTTTTAGAAGGAGGGAACGTTCGTGAATGCTCCGACGAAACCCGGAATCCGGATCGTCTGCGGTGAGGTGCGACGCGCTGGCCGCTATCTGATCCTGCAACGCCGGGAAGGGGCCGCGCAGCCGCTCCAGTGGCAGTTCCCCGGCGCACGCGTTCGCTTCAACGAGACGGACCACGAGGCCCTGAACCGGTGCTTCCAGGAGCGCCTGGGCTGCCGCCCGGTGATTGGTGATCAGCTGCTCCAGGTGACCCACGAGTACCCGGATCATGATCTGATCCTGGTGCTCTACCGGTGTGATCTCGGCACGCAGGAGTGCCGCGTGGAGCGGGCGAAGGCCATCGCCTGGGTCACCCAGGCGGAGTTCGACAGTTATGATCTGCTCGCGGTGCATCGCCGGACCGCCGAGCTGCTCGCGCTGCGAGACACCCGGAGCAGCCAGCTGGGGTTGGATGCGGTGCTCGAGCCGAACGCGGAGTCGGCGCTGATCGTCTCGCTCCAGCCGGACGAGAGCGCGCCGGAGCCCAGCGGCCGGCAGTTCGTCGTGAAGGTGGCCAACACCCACGAGGAGATTCGAGCGCTGCAGGCGCTGCGGTTCCAGGTGTTCTACGACGAGATGCATGCCAAGGCGGACGCCTCGAAGGCCGAACTGCGGCTGGATATGGACGTCTGGGACACCGTGGCCGAGCACCTGATCGTTCTGCAACGGCTGCCGGACCAGAAGGACAAGGCCATGGTGGTGGGCACCTTGCGGCTGGTCCGCCGCGAGCGGCTGCCCGAGGGGATGGGCTTCTACACGGCCCAGTCGTTCGACCTGTCGCCCATCCTGTCGAACTTCGAGCGCGTGGTGGAGATGGGGCGCTTCTGCGTGGCTCGGCACCTGCGCGGTGGCCGTGTCATCCTCATGCTCTGGAACCAGCTGACGGACTTCGTGAACAGGCACGACATCCAGGCCATGTTCGGGTGCGGCAGCTTCCACGGCACGAATCCCCAGGAGCACCAGGCCATCTTCTCGGAGCTCCAACGCAACCACGTGGCCCCGGAGGTCTTCCGGCCTCGCGTCTCGGTGCCCAACCATGTCCCGCTGGAGCGGTTCGCCTCCGGTCCGGAAGGGGGAGCCCCCGCGCCTGAACTGCCGCCGCTGATCCGCTCGTATCTGCGCCTGGGCGCCTACGTGTCGGACTCGGCCATCATCGATGAGCAGTTCAACACCTGCTACGTCTGCATCCTGCTGGTGCTCGATCCGGAGCGCATCTCCAAGCAGCAGACGTCGCTGGCGAAGGGCTGGAACCCCCTGAAGGAGAAGATCCGTCAGTCCGCCTGAGGACCCGGAGCCCATCTCGATGACAGGTATCTACTCGAAGTTCCGCGACACCGTGGCCCGGCGTCCCGAGGCCGTGGCTTTGCGCACCCCTGGCCGCAGTTGGACCTACGCCCAACTGCTCGAGCAGACAGAGCAGTTCCGCAAGAAGCTCGAGCCCACCGTCGGCACGGGCTCCACCGTGGGCGTTGTCTGCTCCAATGATCCGATGTACGTGCCCCTGGCGCTCGCGTTGGACTCGCTCGAGTCCACCCAGGTGCCGTTCCCCGTGGAGTTCACCGAGCGGCAGCGGACGTGGATCCTCCATGATTCAGGCTGCGCGCATGTCGTCGAGGCGTCGGGTGCCGAGGTGCTCGTCCGGCCGGGCGTGGGCCCCACCAAGCAGTGGCTGGGCTCTCGGGTGGTGACGTACACGTCGGGCAGTACGGGCACGCCAAAGGGCGTGGTGCTGCCCCTGGGCATCGAGGAGGCGCTGGCCTCCTCGCTCGAGAAGCTCGCGCGCCACGAGCACGAAGTCTACGTCTCACTGCTGCCCATCAGCCTGTATCAGGAGTGGGTGATGGCGGTGTACCTGCCGCTGACGCGCGGGCACACCCTGGTCTGGGCCAAGGAGTTGCTGCCGCCGCTGGTGACCGGACGCTGGGATCTGAAGCATTACCTGCACCACCTCCGCGAGTTCGGGGCGACGTACATGGTCGTCCCTCCGCAGATCGTCACCGATCTGGCGGCCTTCGCGGAGAAGGAGGGCGCGGGCACGGACTCGGCGCAGCTGCTCGGTCCGCGCTTCCACCTGCTGGGGACCGGTGGTGCTCCGGGCAACGTGCAAGCCCAACGCACGCTGCAAGAGCGGGGTGTGTCGATCTACGAGGGCTACGGCATGTCGGAGGCCGGTGCGGCGGTCGCGGTCCGCATGCCCGGAGAGCGCCTGGGGACGGTGGGCAAGCCGCTGTCGCACCGCCGCATCCGCATCGCGGAGGATGATGAGATCCTCGTCTCGGGCAATCCGCTGATGATGACGTACACCACCGGCGAGCGGCCCATCGACGCCGAGGGCTGGCTGTACACAGGCGATCTGGGTCGGCTCGACGCGGACGGGGCCCTCACCATCTTCGGGCGGAAGAAGCGCCTGCTGATCACCAGCTTCGGGCGCAACATCGACCCGGCCTGGATCGAGAAGGTCTTCCTCTCCTCGCCGCTCGTGAATCGCGTGCAGGTATCAGGAGACGCTCAGGCACAGGTCACCGTGGGCATCGTCCCGAAGCCCCACGCGACGCGGGAGCTGTTGCAGGGAGAGTTGGAGCGCCTGAGCAAGGAGCTGCCCCGGATCGTCGAGCTGAAGTTCGACATCCAGGAACCCTCTGCCTGAAGGGCGCCCGCCGCCTCAGGGCTTGCGCTCGGGGGCGCCGAGCATGGCGTCCTTGAGGCGGCCCAGCTGGAAGCGCGTGAACATGGCGTAGCTGGCCAGCCGGTGCTTCGTCGTCACCTGGTGGATGAGCTTGTTCATGGGCCCGAAGTAGCCGTTCTCCTCCACCTTCTGGGACAGGAAGGCGCCGAACGGCGGGGCATTCCCCGGTGCCAGCACACTCATCTCGCTCGGGGAGTGGCGCAGCGCGTATCGCTTGAGCATCTTCAGCAGTGTGTCGGCGTGCTCGGAGCGGTAGTAGGTGAGCTCGAGCGGGTTCCAGTCAGGCTTGAGCTTCCCCTCTTTGATGGCCATGGCCTCAAGCGGGGTGCGCGGGTAGATCCACGGATCGACGTAGAAGAACGTGAAGTTGGGCTTGCACGCGTCGACCAGCTCCAGCGTCTCGCGCAGCTCGTCCGGCCCTTGTCCCGGCAGGCCGACCACATAACCGTGCATGATGTAGATGCCGAACTTTTTGAACGAGAGGGTGGCGTCGATGACGCCCTGCCGTGTCTGCGAGAGGTGGTTCAGCCGCGCGACCGTGTCGTTCCCCGTGTCGACGGTCATGTTGACCTCGAGGCAGCCGGCCTTGGCCATGGCCTCGATGAGCTCATTGGGGAGCGCGTTGTTCACCGGACGCACGTCGCATGACCAGCCAATCGTGTTCTTGCGCCGGATGAGCTCCTCGCACAGCTCCAGCGCGGCCTGGGGCGGGAGGTTGAACTCGGCGTCGGTGATGTAGAGGTGTTTCACGCCCTGCCGGCCCAGCTGCTCGAACTCGTCCGCGATGCGGGAGGGCTCGAAGACGCGGACCTTGCGGCCCTGGGTGTTCGGCGTCACGCAGTAGGAGCACTGCATGGGACAGCCGCGCTTGGTCTGGATGTTCGCCATCCCCCCCGCGCGCTGGTAGGCCATGGAGTCCACGAAGGTCCGCGACAGCGGTGGAATCTCGCTCAGGTCCCGGTACGGACGCTTGGGGCCCAGCTCGATCAGCGGGTTCTCGACCACCTTGCCATCCCGCCGGTAGATGAGCCCCGGAGTGTCGAAGGATGTGGCGCCGCTCTGGAGGCCGTTAAGGATATCCAGCAGGGGGAACTCTCCCTCGCCCACCACGGCGAAGTCTGGCTGGAAGTACTCGAAGCACTGCCGGGCCATGGTCGAGAAGCCGTTCCCTCCCATGATGATGTTGCGGTAGCCGCGGGCGCGCATGGCCGTGATGAGATCGTGCACCCGAGGCAGGAAGTTCGACATCGTGCTGCCGTCGTAGGTGTTGCGCATGGAGATGCCGACGACATCCGGGACGAAATCCCCCACCAGCTCGAACAGCTCCGAGTCCTTCTGGAAGCAGAGATCGATCGCCTTGACCTGGTGGCCCGCGCGGGCCGCGGTCTCGGCCAGGAACTCCAGGGCGAGCGGAAGCACCGGCCCCAGCGGCTCGCGGAACTGATTGGTGCTGACGAGCAGCAGCTTCATCTCACACTCCTCACCCGGGACTCTCCGGGCTCACGTGGGGCTGGCCGAGGACAGGAACGCACGCAGCTCCGCGTTGACCGCCTCCGGGTTCTCCAAGGTCGTCATGTGCCCCGCGGAGGGGATCTCCACCCAGCGTGCGCCCGGGATGAGCTCCGCGCACTTGCGGGCGGCGGGGCGCGGCACCGCGCGCTCCTCGGCCCCCCACATCACCAGCGTCGGGCAGCGGATCCGGGACAGCTCCGCCGAGAGGTCCGGCCGCAGGGCCATGCCGATCACCGATTTGACGATGGAGCGGCGGTTCTCCACGAGCATGTCGAGGTACTTCTCGCACGCCTCTGGGCGGCTGCGCGTGGTGTCTCCCAGAACGATGGGGAGCACCTGTTTGGCCAGGGCGCGGTTGACGCCCAGGGTCAGCGTGATGAGCGAGAGCATGGCCTGCTGAGGCAGGGCCAGCAGGGGCTCGGCGTCGGGCGTTGCGTCCATGACGACGAGGCTGCGGACGAGCTCGGGGCGGCGCGCGGCGACGAGCATGGCGACCTGGGCCCCGACGGAGTGGCCCACCAGGTGGACCGGCGCGCCGGCGAGCTGTTCGAGCAGGGCGATGGCGTCTCCGGCACACTCCTCGACACCGACTCTCCAACCGGGCGCGGGCGAGCTCTGGCCCTGGCCCCGATGGTCCCAGGCGATGCAGCGGTAGGTGTCCGAGAGCGCCTGGAGCTGCGGCTCGAACATCTTGTGGCTCCAGAGCAGGCCGTGGCTCATGCACACGGTCTGGGCTCCCTGCCCGCGCTCAGACGTGAAGAGGGATGCACCGGGAACGGCGATGGGGGGCATGGCAGCCTCCGTCACTCACGCGGGCTTGAACACCATCAGCACGATGATGAGGAAGTTGATCACCTCCATGCCCAGGTGCCCCAGGTGCAGGTTTCGATGCCGGGCTGCCGTGAGAAGTGCCTGGCCATGGGCGGCCGGGTCCACGGCGGCCTGCTGGGCCGCGGCTTGGAGGGCTCGGGCGGGAGGGACGACCACCACCGCTCGCAGGACGTTGAGGCCGATCCAGAGCACCACCGAGCCCCCGGCCCATACCTGCTGGAGCGCCCCGATGTACCAGGCGATGCCGATCCCCGACGCCACCGTCACCGCGACGGTCGGGACGATGAGCCGAGGCGCGGCCGCATAGACCTTGTAGGCCCCCAGCGCCTCGCCAGCGTTCGACGCGGACCGCATCAACGTCAGCCCGATCCGCGCGGTGGTGTTCCCGCCGACCATGAGGAACGCGGCGATGAGGTGGACGAACACGGCCGCGGTGTATGGGGACACGAACATCCAGGGGTCCTCGGCTCACGCTGGTGGGGGCCTGCCGCCGAGCGTCTCGGCACGGTGATCATGGCGGCCATGTAAAACACCGTCAAGGCAGGGTGGAACGGTCAGAAACCGTAGGTGTAACGCACGAAGGCATAGTCGTTCGTGTCGAAGAGCCCTCCCACGGAGAGTCCCTTGCCTTCCAGCACGAGCACGCCTGCCTCCACGTCGTGTCCGGGGTGCACCTCGTAGCCGGCGAGCCCCGAGATGACCCAGTCCTTGCGGACGAGGCCGTATTGGAGGCCGACGTTCACCTTCAGCCGATCGCGCAGGAACGTCTCCCGATACATGAACGCGGCGTTGGCCTGGTGGCGATCGATGAACAAGAGCGGCGCGTCCTCGGCCGTGCGGGCGGGGAGCCAGACTCCATAGAGCTCCAGCAGGAAGCGCTCGCGGAACTCCACGCCTCCCGCCCAGGACAGGGCACGGGTGCGGAAGGGGATCAGCTGCTCCGTGTAGAAGGTGCGCTTGGTGGAGAAGCGCGCGTCGATCCGGAAGACGAAGTCGTCGAGCACCGCGGAGCCATCCACGCCAATGCCCAGGTCCCGGTAGAACGTCGAGGTGAGGGCCGGCTGCGTGAGGAGGATCTCCGGGATGCGATCCCAGCCGTAGAACAGGTTGAGCCGCGCATCCCAGCCGTCGCCTCGAAGGAAGGCGCGCCCGCCCACGCTCCCATTGCGGGGCATGAACGAGGGGGCATTCGTCGCGAACAAGGCCTCCTCAGCGCCCCGGGCCTTGGTCACCTGCGCCTGCTGTTGCAGCAACCCGAGGAGCTGGGGCGCGGCGAGCAGGGGGGTCCAATCGCTCCCGAAGGCGTAGCCCCGCGTGGGGAAGAAGAAGGGCACGTACACCAGCTCGCCCCCCGCTCGGTCGCCCGCGTAGGCGGCGCGTACCAGGGGGATGGGCAGCACGGGACCCTCGAAGTCGACACCCGGGCCTCTCCTCAGGTCGAGCGGGTTGATGATGTCGTTCGGGCTGTTGATCTCCGTGCTCCCCCAGCGGAGCACCTGCTGGCCTATCTCCAGGCTGGCCCTGCCCCGGTTCAGGGTAATGACCGCGTCGCGCAGCTCGCTGTCGAAGAAGGCGCGGGCGGCACCACCAAAGTCCCGTTCGGGGCTGCGCACATCCAGGAGCAGCCGGCCCGACAGCCGGGCCGAGAAGTTCGGGCTCACGCTCAGCGCCGCCTCCAGCTCGAAGCTGCTCTGGGACTCCACGAGATCCTCACCCGGACGGTTGGAAGCCAGATCCAGGTTGGCCTGCGTTCGGAACCTGCCGCGGAAGGAGGCCGTGGGCCCGCTGGCCTGTCTTGGCGAAGCCACGGAGGTTGTGCCCGTCGTCTCTCCGCTGGGGCCAGGCATCCCCTCCAGGTCCGGATCTCCGCTGGGGGCAGGCATCCCCTCCAGGTCCGGATCCTGGGAGGAGTTCACAGGCTGCGCCGCTGGAGTGTCCTGCGCGTCCTCGGCCCCAGCGAGCAGAGGGAGGCCGCAGGCCAGAGCGAGGAGGGAAAGCCGAAAGATGTTCTGGAGCATGGACCTCGAGCCCACCCGGTCTGCGGTGTCCGTCAGTTCGATCCCATCCGCTCGGGCGTGAAGTCACCCGCGTTCTGCGGAGTCTTCAGGTCCACGGAGTCGACGAAGAAGTAGCTGCTGTGCTTCTTCAGCTTGTCCCAGACCTGGAGCTTGGTGGCGATCCATGAGCCGTCCAACTGCTTCGCCTCGTTGAGGCGGAAGACCTTCTGCAGGGTGCCGGACGCGTCATAGAACTTCAGCTGCTGCGCGAGGAACCCATCCTTGCGCACCCAGACCTCGATCTTGCTGTAGCGCTCCTTGTCCTTCGGCGTGGAGACGAGCTGGTAGCAGTCCACGCCGTCCAGCTTCACGTCCGCGAGCTTCTGGTGCGTGGAGCTCTTCAAATCCTGATACTCGAGATCCGCGTAGCTCACGTCGCTGCCCATGAAGGCCCCGCTCTTCTGGGCACCGGAGATGCGGCGGTTGCGCTTGAGGGCCGGCAGGTAGACGAACAGCTCATCCTCCTTGTCGCCGCCGTGCTCGAGCAGGAGGAAGGCGCTGCCTTGGACGTCCGCGGGAGCGAGGAACCGGATGAGACTGCGGTTCTTGCCGTCCACGTCGATGGAGCGGGTGACGAAGCGCCGCTCGCGCTTCTCGCCCCCATCCGGCTGCAGCACGAGCCGCATCTCCGCCATGCCCTGCTTGAAACCCACCGTATTGGAGTCGGTCAGCCGGTCGACGATCTCCTGGGCCGTGAGCTCGGCGGCATGCGCCGGAGCCGGGGCCAGCAGGGCGCCTACCCCCAGGAGCACCAGGAGCACCTTGGCCGAGTTTCCCAGGGAGCGCGCCTCCTCGGAGCCCTGCGCGGCCCCAGCCTGGAGGTGCACGGGAGCGGGCGAGCCCGGCTCCGCGCTGGCCTTGGGAGGCACTCCCTTGATCAACCACGTCCCCACGGCGGTCAGCAGGTTGGGCATGAGCATCAGCTCGCAGATGACGGCGACCCCCATGGTGATGGCCACGAGGAGCCCCAGGGTGTTGATGGGCTCGAAGCCCGACAGGAGGAAGGCGGCGAAGCCCAGCGACAGGCAGAAGGCGTTGACGAGCATGGGCTGCCCGACGGTGTTCAGCGCGTACTCGAGCGAGCCTCGGACATCGCGGGTCTCGAAGAGCTTGTCCCGGAAGGTGGTGATGAAGTGGATCGTGTCATCCACCGCCATGCCCATGGCGATACAGCCGGTGATACTGGTGGCGGCGTTCAGCTTCAGGCCCGTCCAGCCCAGGAGCGCGTAGTTGAACGCGATGGGCAAGGTGTTGGGGATCATCGCCATGATGCCGATCCGCACGGAGCGCGAGACCACCATCATCACCAGGCAGATCAGCGCGACGCTCAGCAGCAGGCTCTGCCACAGGCCGCTGGTGAACTGGAGGTTCGTCTTCGACGAGAGGTAGCCCGCACCGGTGAGGCGGGCGGAGACCTGAGCATCCGTGAAGTGGGTGGCCAGGTAGTCGTTCACCTGCAGCGAGAACTTCACGATCTCCTCCGAGGAGAGGAGGTGCGAGCGCATGATGAGGTTGGCCTTCGTGTAGTCCCGGGTCACCAGCGAGTCGAGTCCATCGGACTCATAGAGCAGCAGTGTCTGGGCAACAGCGGGACGCGAGTCGGGGACCTTGTATGCCGCCGCGTCTCCGTCGTTCAGGGCCCGATTCATCATCTTGAGCAGGTCCACGTACGACAGCGTGGTGTCCACGGCCGGCTGGGAGGCCAGGTATTGCTGGAGCGCCTCGATGCGAGCAATCACCGCGGGCTCCTGGAGGCCCCCCTGCTCCTTGGCTTCGATGACGATGTTGAAAGGCGTGATGCCCACCATGTTGTCGTTCACGTACCGGGCCGTCTTGTAGGTCTCGGAGTGATCCGGGAACCAGGAGATGGGATCGGTCTCGATGTGCATCTGCGTCACGCCGTAGGCGCTGCCGGCGATCATGAGCACGGTGACGACGGTGGCCGTGGTTCTTCCACCCCGGGAGATCAGCGCGGGCAGGAGCTTCACCGGTTGCAGTCGGTGGGCCAGGACCGCCATGCGAGAGGGCGGCTGGGCTTTCAGCGGGAGGATGGCGGCCAGAGCGGGGATGAAGGCGATGGCGACCAGGGTCGAGCACATGACGCCCAGCGCCGCGAACGAGCCGAATTCGTCAATCGCCTCGACGGGGTTGAACTTCAAGCTGATGAAGCCAATGGCGGTCGTCAGCCCGGACAGGAAGATGCCCGAGGCCGAGTGGGCCAGCGCGCTGCGCACCGCGCTCAGCCGATCCGGCTCCGTCTGCAGCGCCTGGTAGATGGCCGACATGACGTAGATGCCGAAGGTGGTCGAGACGGCGATGATCATCAGCGGCAAGGCGTTGGTGATCATCGAGATGGAGGTGCCCGCCAGCCCCAGGTTGCCCATGGTGAACAGGAGCGAGAGCACCACGCCCAGCAGGGGCAGGATGACGCCCGAGGGCCGCCCGAACGCGAGCAGCAGCAACAGCGCGATGACTCCGAAGGACAGCGGCACCAGCAGTCCCAGGTCGCTCTCCATGTAGCGGGTGATGTCCACCTGGACCACGGGCCAGCCGGTGATCTTGTACTTGCCAGGGCCCACCTCGGCATCGAGCAGCTTCTTCAAATCCCGGAGGACCTGGCTCTTGACCTGGACCTCGACGGCACCGCTGGCGTGCTTCAGCCGGACGACGATGGCGGACATCTTGCCGTCGTCCGACACGATGGTGCGGCGCAGGAAGGCGTCGTGGGTGGCGAACTCACGGAGCTGATCCGGGGTCCAGCCTTCCTTCACCTTGCGGATGACCTTGGGGAAGCTCAGCTCCCCATCCGCGCCGGAGATGACCTCGTAGTTCGTGAGGCTGTAGACCTTGTCCACGGACTCGGTCTTCTCGAACTGCTGGCTGAGCCGGTCGATGCGATCGAGGTAGGCCGGCTGGTAGATGCCGCCCTCGTCGGGGATGACGGCCATCAGGAACTCGTCCGCGCCGAATATCTTGCGGGCCTCTTCGTGGAGCAGGCGGTCGGGATCATGCTTGAGCATGATGCGCTCGACGGAGCCATCCAGGGTCAGCCTCGAGGCAGCCCACCCATAGACGCCCAGCAGCACCACGAGCAGGGCGAGGACGATCCATCGCCCGCGGACGATGGCTCCGTAGAGCCTTTCCCCCATCATTCGGACACTCCTTTAGACCACTCCTGGGTTGTTGGGGCCCCGGTCCAGGCGTGCGCCCGGACGGAGCCTCACCGGAGGAAGCTCAGCGCGTTGTAGATGGTTCTCTGGGGGTCTTTGATCGCGCGTCGGCCGTGCATCACCCGGGTGTTGTCGATCAGCACCACTTCACCGTTCTGCCACTCGATGTTCTCCGTGAGCCGCTCGGAGACTTCGGCGATCTCCTTCAAGATCGGCTCGGGGATGGGCGAGTCGTCCGCGAAGGTGATCTTCGGCTTCTCGTAGTTGTACGAAGGCCCCAGCATGCTGTTGGCGAAGGCGATCCGATCCGAGAACTGGGTCGGGTGGGCGGCGGGCACCTGGTAGGTGTAGTGGATGGCGCCGTCCGGCTTGAGCTCCGCGCTGGCGCCCTGGTGTCCCTCGTAGATGGCGGCCAGATCGCTGTACTCGATCTGCTCGAGCGGCTTGCGTCCCTGGAGAGAGTGGAAGACAAAGAACTTCCACTTCGCTGCCTCCACGTGGCGGCTGTACTGGATGGGCTGGGCCAGGAAGCGCTCGCGCGTGGAGGCGGAGAGGGCGTCCCAGACCAGGTTGCCGTCACAGACGGTGGTCTGCGAGCCCTCCGTGGCGGCCTTCTCGCAGAAGAACCAGCACAGGTGGGGCTGGAAGGGGTTGTTGCCGTTCTCGCAGTGCAGGCCGATGGCGTCGTAGCCGGCATCCACCTTCTGGGCGACCTTGCCGCCGTGGAACTGGCGCGCGGGATCAAGCGTGACGCGAACGCTCAGGCGCTGGACGAAGCGGGAGAACGAAGAGAGATCCGCGCTGAATCCTCGGAAGACGATGAAGCCGGCCTTCGCGAGCAGGGCCAGCACCTCTTCCTTCTCCAAGGAGTCCACGGCGCGGCCGTCGCCATGTATCAGCACGCCGTTCCCATTTCCGTAACGCGATTGGGGGAGTGGAGGGCTCATGGCTCGGATGATACTCGGGCCTCCGTGGGCGCGGATAGACCACCCCCGAGACCTTGACGCCCGGGCGAGCGAGTGATCTCGAAAGGTCGAGCGTACGTGACGCGTTCCGGTTTTTCAAGATGGTCCGAAGAAGCCTGTTATTGACTGTGTTCACTTCGGGTGTGGGCTAAGGAGCCAATCCGTTGCATCGAGCCCCTCACCCAGGAGTTGGCATTGAAGAGACGATTGGCATTGCTGCTGTCAGGTATGGCATTCGCGGCGTGTACCGACGCTGAGCCCAAGAAGACAGAGGAACACCCCTCAGCGACAGTGGTGCAAGAGCTGCCGGGAGATCCGCTCTGCAAGCTGCCCCTCGCTGCGGCGACAGCACTTCCCACCCAGGTAGAGAGGCGTTTTCTGGGCCTGGCGGGCACTCGCACGGGATCCTCACTGGCCGTACGTGAGCCCGGCGGCGGTGCTTCCCGGGAACTCATCGTGGGCTCACCTGGATCAGGCACCACGCTCAAGGGCTATACCCAGGTGCTCCCTCTGGCTCAGCCGTTGGACATCCGCAGCTACACCACGCGCTTCGAGGGCGAGGTGGCGGCCAACCGCCTGGGCACCGCCGTGGCGGCGGGGGACTTCATCTCGGGTTCGGGGGATGATCTCGTGCTGGGCGCGCCCGCCTATTCCAGCAACCTGGGCATCGTCTACCCGGTGGACTCCGGCCTGATCAACGGCGGTGACAAGGCGCTCACCACGACCAGTCCTCGCCTCAAGGGCTTCACCCCGCTGGAGCAGTCGGGCACGGCTGTGACGGTGGGGGATGTCACCGGCGACGGTGTGGCGGACCTGATCGTCGGCGCTCCCTTCTACGATACGAGCACGACCTACACGGACACCGGTGCGGTCTTCGTCCAGCCCGGCCCGGTGACGCCTTCCTCGGCCGGTCTGCTCGGCAGCGCACCCATCAAGCTGCTGGGAGGGCTCACGCAGAGCAACTATCAGGCGGGTTCCTCCGTGGCGGTGCTCGACCTGAACGGGGACGGAAGCAACGACCTGGTCGTGGGTGCGCCTCGCTATGACGCGGGGGCCCTGACGGACTCGGGCGCGGTGTTCGTGTTCTTCGGCCCGCTGTCCGGAGTCCAAAGCTTCTCCTCGGCGAACCTGCTCGTCTTCACCGGCTCCGTCGCGGGAGAGCTCGCGGGCTCCGCGGTGAGCAATGCGGGCGACGTGGACAAGGACGGCGTCGCGGATCTGCTCATCGGCGCGCCGGGCTCGAGCACCGCGGCCGGCAAGGCCTACCTGGTGTATGGCGGAAGCTCCCTGGGTCCTGTGGCTACGCCCAGCTCCCTGGCCTCCCAGCCTCGCTTCACCGGCGTGGCCTCCGACCTGGCGGGCACGGCCATCGTGGGTCCCGGAGACATCAATGGCGATGGCTTCAATGATCTGCTCATCGGAGCCCCCGGACACACCAGCAACACCGGCGCCGTGTACGTGGTGTACGGCACCGCGTCGCGGTTCGCGGGCAACAGCTCGTTGGCGGCGACGGCCCGCTACGGAGGCGCGGCGGCGGCCAGCGAGACAGGCCGGGCGCTGGTGGCGCTCGGAGACGTGAACGATGACGGCTCAGCGGACTTCGCCGTTGGCGCACCTGGTTTCTCCTCGGGAGCTGGCGCGGTCTATGTGGTGCTCGGATATGGCCCCCGCTGGTGGTACCCGGACAATGACAGTGACCGCTTCGGCACGAGCACGGGGGCGGCACGCACCTGCGGCGAGCCCGCGGCTGGCAGCAAGAAGGCCCTGATCAGCGGCGACTGTGATGACACGGATGCCAACAGCTATCCCGGTGCCGCCGAGGTCTGTGACAACAAGGACAACGACTGCAACGGGTCGGTGGATGACAACGCGGTGGACATGAAGACGTGGTTCGAGGACGCGGACGGGGACGAGTACATCTACTTCAGTACCGCGTACCTGGGCTGCACGCCCCCCAGCTCCTCGGGATGGATCGACTTCAGCCAGTTCGATGGTCTGGAGTGCGATCCGCCCGCCGGCAACACGGATCCCAACTACAGCACGGACCATGACAGCTCCATCCACCAGTTCGCCGCGGAGGTCTGCGACAACAAGGACAACAACTGCGATGGGAACGTGGATGAGGATCAGAGCCTCTGGCCGACCTGGTATCCCGACGGCGACGCTGACGGCTACGGCCGCAACGCGAGTGCCGTCCAGGCCTGCGTGGCGCCAGCGAACCATGTGAGCAACAACACGGACTGCGATGACACCCTCGCCATCACCCATCCGGGGGCCGCGGAGGTTTGCGACAGCAAGGACAACAACTGCGACGGTGCCGTGGACGAGGGAGTGCTGACGACCTACTTCCGCGACGCGGACGGCGACGGACATGGTGTGCCCGCGCAGACCGCCCAGGCCTGCAGCAAGCCTGCGGGTTACTCCACGCTCAGTGACGACTGCAACGACTCGACGACGAACGGCGCGCAGATGTACCCGGGCAAGGCCGAGGTCTGCGATGGCCTGGACAACAACTGCAACTTCGACACGGACGAGGGAGTGAAGGCGAGCTTCTTCCTGGACTCCGACCATGACGGGTACGGCAGCCCCTACGTCTTCGTCAGCGCGTGCACGGCTCCCACCGGCTACGTCGCGAGCAACCAGGATTGCAACGACGCGAGCGCCTCCGTGAAGCCCGGCGCCACCGAGGTCTGCGATGGGAAGGACAATGACTGCGATGGCGTCGTGGACGAGGGCGTGCTGAGCGTGTGGTACGCGGACTCCGATGGCGATGGCGTGGGCACCACCAACGCGGCCTTCAGCGTCAGCGCCTGCTCCGCCCCTGCCGGCTATGTGGCCAGCCATGCCGACTGCAATGACGGCGATGCCACCGTGAAGCCGGGTGGCACGGAGGTGTGCGATGGCCTGGACAATGACTGCGACGGCAGCGTGGACGAGGGGATTGCCACCACCGCGTGGTACCCCGATGCGGATGGCGATGGGTTCGGCAATGCCTCCGCCTCGCCCGTGGTGGCCTGCCGCATGATCGTCTCGGGCTATGTCGGCAACAAGACGGACTGCAACGACAGCAGCTCCAGCATCAACCCGTCCCAGGCCGAGGTGTGCGAGCCCGCGAGCCAGACCCAGGTGGACAACAACTGCGATGGCAACACGGAGAACGGCGTCAACGCCAAGGTCTGGTACCGCGATGCGGATGGGGATACCTACGGCGACCGGACGAACACGCTCACGCGGTGCTCCACTCTCCCGGGCTATGTCGAGCGCGAGTTGGATTGCAATGACAGCAACCCGAACGTGAACCCCGGCCGTCCGGAGATCTGCGAGGCAGGGACCTATGCCAACCAGGTGGACAATGACTGCGACGGGGACACGAACGACGTGGACCCGGCCTTGCCTGTTGCCAACGGAGGCGCTCCCCTGTGGTACGGCGATGCGGACAAGGATGGGCATGCGGGTACGGGCTTCCAGCTCCGCTGGTGCTCCGATCCGAGCGACCTCAAGGATCCCCTGACGGGAAAGGTGCTCGTCCAGGGAAAGTACCTGCTCGCCACACCGGATGACTGCAACGACTCCAACGCCGGCGCGTACCAGGTGCTGCGCTGGTACAAGGATGTCGATCGCGATGGCTGCGGTGACAGCACGGACCCGGGCATCAACTCGTGTGGCGGACCCTCCTGCTCCGTCGTCTACGTCACCAACAACCGGGACGTGAACGACGCCAACGCGTCCATCTGCGAGCTCTGATCTCCCGCTGATGCGGTTCCAGGCACCAGGGGTTTCGCGAGAGGGGGATTCTTCTCAAGGGCCCCTGGTGTCTTTTCATGGAGGGATTGGAAGAAGTTTCTGGCTTGTGACAATCGGTGCGGTGTTGGCCACTACTGTGTGCGCTCCAACCCAAGCATGGAGTGTCAATGCACCTCGCCCGTGCAGTGTCCGCAGTGGCCCTGATCTCGATGTCTGTCGTTGGTTGTGGCGAACCGCTTCCGGGGACCGAAGGCAAGGTGGCGCCCCAGGTGGAGCCGGAGTTGGTGGCCCGGGCCCAAGCGCTCTCCACGGATATCTTCAATGGCTATCCGGTGACGGTGCAGGGCGGACTGGGCTCGGTGCAGTCCTTCCGCCTGGTCAACCCGGCGCCCGCGGCGAAATTGAGCTTCACGTTGCGAGGGGGCAGTGGTGACGCGGACCTCTACGTGAAGGCCTTCGCCGAGCCCACGTTCTCCGATTATGACTGCCTGAGCGATTCGGTGGGCAATAAGGAGAACTGCGCGTATACCGGCGTGGGAGACGACGAGCCGTACTATGTCCTCGTCTATGGCTTTGAGGCGTTCTCCGGCGCCACGCTGCACGCGTACTACAGCAATCCCATCTCGCTCGCGACGCCGGTGTCCATCTCGGCCAATCGACTGGCACGCACCGTGTACGAAGTAGATGTGCCGGCGGGCAAGAAGCGGCTCCAGGTGACCGCCACCCAGACAAGCGCGTGGGAGACTGGCCCGTTCAATCTCTATGTCCGTCAGGGAGATGCTCCCGCGGTGCCTGGCGCAGTGGACTGCGCCACGAGCAACTCGACGCTGCCCGCGGTCTGCACCATCACCAACCCCGTGGCCGGTAAGGCCTACATCATGATCGAGGGCGTGGACCACTTCGGCTGCACCTTCCGCGTGGACGCGCTCACCAAGTAGAGGACGGGCAGCGGCCGTTCGCCGTGGGAACCGGGAGCGGGCTCCATCGGAATGCTCGCTCCCGTGAGCCCTACCGGCCGGACTGCTTGAAGATGAAGGGGTAGCTGACCACGACGATGCCGCCGCCCTTGGGCTTGGGGAACTCCCAGAGGCGCACGTGGTTGGCCACGCACGAGTCCAACTCCCTGCTGCCCGTGCTGGACTGCGCCACCTTCGACTGGAGCACCTGTCCCTGGGGCCCGATGGTGAACTGGGTCTGCACCTTACCGTTCAGGTCCGGGTACTGGTTGAGCAGGCTCTCGAAGCAGGCGCGGATCTGTTGCTTGTGGTCCTGGATGACCTTGCGGACGAGATCCTTGTCCAGGGTGCCCTCCTTGATCTCCGGCTCCGAGGCGGCGATGGCCACGTCCACGCTCTGCTTGCCCGTGAGCCCCGTGGGTGTGCCGTAGTTCTGATTGCCGCCCGCGCGGCCCTGGGTTCCCAGAGGCCCCAGGCCGATGGTGCTGCCGGTGCCACCGCCCGGGCCACCCGGACCGCTCTTCGTCACCAGGGTGCCGAAGCCTCCCGGGGTGCCCAGCATCGCGCTCACGTTGCTGACGGCGTTCTTGAGTTCGTTGCCCTTACCTGTGGAACCGAAGAGGTTCGCCAGCCCCTTGCCTGGACCGCCCAGCAGATTCTTCACGAGCGCTTGCGCCTTGTCCTTCGACGTCATCGTGCTCGTGGAGGTGCGCTGCTTGTCCTGCGTCCTGCGCAGCGGCCTCTGCGGATCAGTGGGCTTCTGAGTGGTGGCCCGTTTCTGTTCCTTCTGCTCGTTCAATTTGGCCAGGAAGTGGTTCTTCTGCGGCTCGGACTGCTTGATGATCAGCTTCGTCAGCCGCGACTGATCGCCGGAGAGTTCGTCCGCGAAAGACTCGTCCCCGCCGGTCCGGTTCATCGCGCTGATCACGAACATCGTCGCGGCGAAGAACATCACCAGGAAGATGTTCAGCGCGCGGTAGTCCACTGACTCGGCTAGTGGGACGTGGACGCGCTTGGGCACGGGCTGGAAGCACACCTCTAGCGTTACTCCGCCCAGATCCACCCAGAAGACATCGTCCGTTTGGAGCGCCAGTATGTACGTGGTGTCTTCATGCGAGGCCTTGCCGGACTCGATGACCGCCTCGAGGGTCAGGGTCTCCGCGTCGCGGATGAGTTCGCCCTTCATCTTGCCGGTGAAGCAGACGGTGTATGTCTGCCCGTCGGTGCGCAGCACCTCCAGGCGCGGGCTGCCGAGACGCGAGTCTCCCATCACGAAGTCCACGCCCTGGGCGCTACCCGCGGTGAAGGACTTCTTCTGGTCAGGAGGCAGGAAGAACTCTCCGACGCGCTGGTCGCCCCACACGAAGCTCAGCGACACACCCATGGGGCCGCTCGCCCGGCCTGTTCGGTGTTCGCGGATGCGAGGCGCGGGCTGAGGCAGAGGCACCTCGGCTGGTGTCGACGCGAGTTCGGGCTGCGCAGAGAGTGTAGGGGACGGCTCAACCGCGGGGGTAGGAGCGGGAGCGGGAGGCAGTGTGACTTCCGGAGTCACGGCTGCGACCTGCACGGGGACTTCGGTGCTCGCCACGGCGGAGGCGAGGTTCACAGCGGCGACCGCAGCCGGGTTCTCCAGGCGCAGGGTGGTGCCACCCAGGCGGATCTCGTCGCCGAAGGTGACGCGGCCCTTGTTGACGCGCTTGCCGTTGACGTAGGTGCCCTCGACGCTGCCCATGTCGATGACGGACAGCGAGCCATCGGCCGAAGCCTCGAGGACGGAGTGGACCCGGCTGACCGTTTCGTCATCCAGGCGCAGGTGTGCGGAGGAAAGGCGACCGATCTTGATGATGTCGCGCTCGAAATCCTGCGAGGTAACGAGCGTCTCGCCCTTGAAGACCTTGATTGTCAGCGGAATGGCCATGGTGGCGGCTCCCTGCTTGCTTACTTGCTGAGAGAACTGACACCGCCTTTTCCGAAAGGTTCCCGCGCCGGTGCGGAGAATCGCGGACGCCTCGTGGCGCACAGGAGACGTCAGCTGTACGACATCCGCCTGACCGGTGAGATGGGTGATCCGAAAGATTCGTCCACCCAGTGAGGCTGAGGCATTTCCCAGATGAGACCACTCGAATGGTGGGGGAGACACATGAGGGCGGAGCGGTGGGTATCGGAAGCGGCGTTCTTTGATCGGCTGGCGGAAGTGAAGCTCCGGGGCGTTTCTCCGGTGGAGCCGGAGGTTGTGCGGAGGTACGCGGGACGGCTGCGCCCGTGGTTCCACAAGGAGTTCCGCTTCGAACTCTTGGGAGAGCTGCATGGCCAGCACGTGCTGGATGTGGGCTGCGGGGATGGCACCAACGCGATCCTGTTGGCGAGCAGGGGAGCGCGAGTGACCGGAATCGACATCTCGCCACGGTCTATCCGGCTGGCGACCGAGCGCGCGCGGATGGCGGGAGTGGAGGATCGGGTGCGTTTCCTCTGCTCACCGCTGGAGGTGGCCGAGTTCCCTGAGAACAGCTTCGACGTCATCTGGGGCGACGGCATCCTGCACCACCTGATTCCCGAGCTGGAGACGGTGCTGGAGCGGCTGGTGCAGTGGGCGAAGCCAGGGGCGCGGGTGGTGTTCTCCGAGCCGCTCAGCCTCAGCTCGATGTTGCGCCGCCTGCGTGCGCACATTCCGATTCATGACGGCGCCACGCCGGATGAGCGGCCGCTACAGGCCTCCGAGCTGGAGGTGATCCTCGGGAAGCTGCCGGGCGCGAGGCTGCGGCACTTCGCGCTGCTGAGCTGGTTCAACCGCTTCGTGTTGCGCGGGAGCACCTACGAGCGGGCCTCCGAGGCACGTCGGCTCGTCGTCGGCGTGCTGCATGCAGCGGACTACGCACTGCTGTCACTGCCCGTGCTGCGGAAGCTTGGGAGCATGGTGGTCATCTCGGCGAAGGTGACGAAGCCGGCCAGGGGAGGGAATGCCGAGAGCGTCGAGAGCGAGTGTCCTGTGACGTGCTTCAAGGTCGCCTGACGGCTTTCCGGGCGGTGCGACTCGGACGCGGCCGGGTGCGCTTGGCGGAAGCTTGGGGCTTCGCGCGGGGGGTCACATCCTCGAACTCGTAGAAGCGCCTGCGGACGAAATACATGGCGTTCATCAGTGCGTCGACTGGTCCCACGCCGAAGGAGTAGTCGATTCCTTGAGTGACGTGCTCGAAGTACATCGGGCAGTACCAGTGTGTTCCGTCTTCAAGCTGCGCAGGGCGGCCGATGGTGATGCGAGAGGTTCTCTTTGCTCCGTCCTCTGCCCTGTAGGACCAGTAGTCGTCCGCGATGGGATCGTCGATGGACGTGAGCTTGGGACGCCAGTCCTTCGCGGGTTTCTTCGTTTGAGTCATGGGGTGTCCATCCAGGTCATTTGTACAGGAGTGAGTTCTTGCTCCAAGGAGGCCGGTGTGTGGCACACTGCTTCGCGCTATCCGGCTCCTGTTCTCCATCGTCTTCTGGTCGTTCCTGGCGCTCTCGAGTCTGGTGCTCTTCCTCGGAGCACTGGTGCTGTGGGCCGTCACGCTCCCGTTCGACCGCAATGGGCTCGTTCTCCACCTGTACTCGTGCTTCTGGGCCCAGCTCTACATGTACGTCAACCCGCTCTGGCGCCAGCGCGTGGATGGACGTGAGCACCTGCCCTGGCGTGGCCCCGCCGTTCTCGTCGCCAACCACGAGTCCCTGGGCGACATCCTCGTGCTCTTTGGCCTCTACCGGCCCTTCAAGTGGGTCTCCAAGGCCTCCAATTTCAAGCTCCCCTTCATCGGCTGGAACATGTGGCTCAACCGCTACGTCCCCCTCGTGCGCGGGGACCGCGAGAGCGTCGGCCGCATGATGGCCCTGTGCGAGCGGTGGATTGCTCGGGGTGTCCCCGTGCTCCTGTTCCCCGAGGGCACCCGCTCCCCCGATGGCAACATCAAGGCCTTCAAGGAGGGTGCCTTCCAACTCGCCGTGAAGATGCAGTGCCCCGTCATCCCCGTGGTCCTCACCGGCACCGCGAAGACCCTGCCCAAGCACGGGCTCAAGCTGCAGACCTCCGCCAACTGCCACGTCCAGGTCATGCCGCCCGTCGACCCTGCCCCCTTCCAGGGCAATGTGCAGGCCCTGCTTGAGCACGTGCGCAACCTGATGATCGCGGAGAAGGCCCGCATCGAAGCCGCCCTCAACACGGCGCGGTAGAAAGACTCATGGCACCACGGATCGGTTCACTCTGGGATGCAGTCGGCAACACGCCGCTGCTGCGCATCGGCTCGCTGTCCCGCCTCACCGGCTGCGACATTCTCGGCAAGGCCGAGTTCATGAACCCCGGCGGCAGTATCAAGGACCGCGCCGCCAAGGGAATGATCCAGCGCGCCGAGGCCGAGGGGAAGCTCTCCCCCGGCGGCACCATCGTCGAGGGCACCGCCGGCAACACCGGCATCGGTCTGGGCCTGCTCGGCCGTGAGCGTGGCTATCGCGTCGTCGTCACCATGCCCGACAACCAGGCCCGCGAGAAATACGAGCTCCTCGAGGCCATGGGCGTCGAGGTCCGCAAGGTCCCCGCCGTGCCGTTCTCCAACCCCAGCCACTTCTTCCACAGCGCCCGCACGCTCTCCGAGCAGCACGGTTGGTTCTGGGCCAATCAGTTCGAGAACACCGCCAACGGCGACTTCCACTATCAGACCACCGGCCCCGAGCTGTGGGAGCAGTGCGAAGGTCGCCTCGACATCCTCGTCTGCTCCGTGGGCAGCGGCGGGACCATCTCCGGCGTGAGCCGCTACCTCAAGGAGAAGAACCCCGCACTCCGCGTGGTGATGGTGGACCCTCTGGGCTCCGGCCTCTATTGCTGGGTGCGCGAGGGGAAGATGGAGGGCTCGGGCACCTCCATCACCGAGGGCATCGGCATCATGCGCCTCACCGAGAACTTCCGCCGCTCCCATGTCGACGAGGCCATGCGCCTGACTGATCAGGACATGATCGAGATGCTCTACCACCTGGCTCGCGAGGATGCGCTGGTGGTGGGTACCTCCGCGGCCATCAATGTCCGCGCCGCCTATGAAGTGGCGCTCAAGCATCGCGGGCAGGGGCTGCGCATCGTCACCCTGCTGTGCGATCACGGCAGCCGCTACACCTCCAAGGTGTTCAACCCCGAGTTCCTCGCCTCCAAGCAGCTCGTCGTGAAGCCTCTGCCCACCTGAGCCGGAAGTGTCCGGCATAGGAGAGATGGCAGGGGCTCACGGCTCCGGCGGATCCGTGCCCTGGTAGCTTCCTCTGACCCGATCGTCGCCCCTGTCGCAGCAGGACCGAACGCGGGCAGGAGGTGTGCCGATGGCGTTCACCCTGACCATCAACGGCAAGAGCCATGTCATCGATGCCGACGAGGGCACTCCGCTCCTTTATGTCCTCCGCGATGAGCTCGGGCTGAATGGGGCCAAATATGGCTGCGGCGTGGGGCAGTGCGGCGCCTGTACCGTGCTCAGGGATGGGGCTCCGTTGCGCTCGTGCTTCGTCCCGGCCGGCTCGCTGCGTGAGCAGTCGATCACCACCCTGGAAGGAATGCGTGCGCTTGATGGCGCGCTGCACCCCCTTCAGAGCGCCTTCCTGGAGGAGCAGGCGGGACAGTGCGCCTACTGCATTCCAGGCATGATCATGGCGGCGGCAGGGCTGCTGCGACAAAAGCCCAACCCCTCCGAGGCGGAGATCCGCACCGCCCTCGATGCCAACCTGTGCCGGTGTGGTTCGCACAACCGCATCGTCCGAGCTGTGAAGCGCGCCGCGGAGGCCATGGCGCGATGAGCACCCCTGTTACTCGCCGCTCGGTCTTGAAGGGCTCGCTGGTGCTGGCCTTTGCCCTCGCTGGTTCGCGCGTCATCGGTGCGGAACAGGGCTCGAAGAAGATGCCCAATGATCTGGCGAAGAACCGCCAGCTCGATGCCTGGCTGCGCATCGGCGCCGACGGCGTCGTCACCCTCAAGACGGGCAAGGTGGAACTCGGTCAGGGCATCCTCACGGCGCTCGGGCAGATCTGCGCCGATGAGCTGGACATCGAACTCTCACGGCTGGAGATCGTCTCGGGCAGCACCACGCTCTCTCCGCGTCAGGGCGTGACCGCTGGCAGCATGTCGACTCCTGAAGGAGGGACGGCGGTGCGTCAAGCCGCGGCCGAGGTCCGTTCCATCCTCGTGGACATGGCGGGCAAGCAGTTGAAGGCTCCGGTCTCGCGGCTGCGCGTGGTCGATGGGACGATCTCGGACACCTCGAGCGGGCGCAAGGTTACCTATTGGAGCCTCATCGGAGGCCGTCAGCTCAACCGAGAGGCGACGGGCTCCGTGGCTTCCAAGCCCGTTTCGGAGCGGCGCTATGTGGGCCGCTCCATTCCTCGGCGCGATCTGCCTCCCAAGGTCACCGGCGAAGCCATCTTCGTGCAGGACCACCGGCCCGCGAATCTGGTGCATGGCCGGGTGGTGCGCGTGCCCTCTCCAGGAGCGGCACTCCTCGAGGTGGATACGGCCTCCGTGGAGCGCATGCCGGGCGTCCTCAAGGTGGTGCGCGACGGCAACTTCCTGGGAGTGATCTCCGCCAGGGAGTGGCAGGCCATCCGGGCCGCCGAGAGCCTCGCCCGCGCTGCTCGGTGGCGGGAGCTGGCCTCGTTGCCCGTCGATCCCTATGCGTGGTTGCTGGCGCAGCCGGCCCAGGACATCGTCATCCAGGACACTCCACGCGCGGACGGCTCCGCTCCCGTGCGCACCCTGGAGGCCAGCTACCGGCGCCCCTATCAGATGCATGCCTCCATCGGCCCGTCATGCGCCGTGGCGGAGTGGGACGGAGAAGTCCTGTCCCTGCACAGCCACACCCAGAGCATCTTCGAGACCACCGAGGCCATCGCGAAGATGCTCGGTGTGCCGAAGGAGAAGGTCCAGGGTCAGCACATGAATGGTGCGGGCTGCTATGGCCACAATGGCGCGGACGATGCCGCCGCCGATGCCGCGCTCCTGGCCCACGCCCTGCCGGGCCGAGCCGTTCGCGTGCAGTGGTCCCGCCAGGACGAGCACACCTCCGAACCCTACGGTCCCGCCATGGTCACCCGTGTTCGTGCAGGCGTTGATGCGAAGGGGAACGTGCTCGACTGGGCCTATGAGCTCTGGTCCACCTCTCACGGCATGCGGCCGAGCGGGGACCCCGGAAACCTGCTCGCGGGCCAGTCGTTGGCCTCGCCCTTCTCCGCGCCCACGCCGAAGAACGGTGGTCCTCCCAACTACGCTGCGGACCGGAACGCCATCCCGCTCTATGCGTTTCCGGGCCAGAAGGTGACCACGCACTTCATCACCCAACTGCCCGTGCGCACCTCCTCCCATCGCGCCCTGGGCGCCTACGCCAACGTCTTCTCCATCGAGTCCTTCATGGATGAGCTGGCGTATGAGGCGCATGCCGACCCCGTCGAGTTCCGGCTCCGTCAGCTCCGGGACGAGCGGGCGAAGGCCGTCATCTCCAAGGCGGCCGAGCGGTTCGGCTGGTCCTCCTGGTCCCGTTCGCCCCAGCGAGGACGCGGCATCGCCTTCGCCCGCTACAAGAACCTCGCGAGCTACTGCGCGGTCTGCCTCGAGGTTCATGTCGACCCCGAGACCCATGTCGTGAAGGTCCTGCGCGCCGTGCTCGCGGCTGACGCGGGCGAGGTGGTCAACCCGGATGGGCTCACCAATCAGCTCGAGGGCGGGCTGATCCAGTCCCTGAGCTGGAGCCTGAAGGAGGCGGTCCAGTACGACGCCCACCGCATCCTCTCGCGCGACTGGAGCTCCTATCCGATCCTCACCTTCTCGGAGGTTCCTCCCGTCGAAGTCGAGATCATCGATCGTCCGGGCGAGCCGTTCCTCGGGGCAGGGGAGGCCTCACAGGGCCCCACTCCCGCCGCCTTGGCCAATGCCATCTTCGACGCCACCGGCCTCAGGGTTCGCGAGCTGCCGATGACGCCCGAACGCCTCGCAGCGGTGCGCAAGGGCTGATCAGGGCTTCGGGCAGTGGGCGCCGGTGTCCATCCAGGCCTGGATCAGCTCTCCGAAGGCCTTCTGCGTGCCGGGTACTGGCTCCAGGCCCGGTCCTGGGGTCCAGCCCCATGCGACCAGGACGTCCTCGGCCATGTGGTGCTGGAGGGCGGCCAGGCTCTTTCCTCCATTGCGGCTCGGATCCTTGATCTGCTCGCAGATCTGCCCAAGCGAGCGGCCCAGCCACGCCATCTTCACCGGAGCCAGGGCCCACTTCGGATTGCCTGGGATGCTCGGAAGGGTGGCTCCCACGGTCGTCGTGTTGGTGGACTGGTGGCACGCCGTGCAAGGCAGGCCCGGGGCGCCATGTCCATCCGAGCCTCCCGAGACCGCGGGGATGTGCGCGTGCTGATCCATTCCCTGCCGTGGCCTGTCATCCGGGGGATGGCAGTTGGTGCAGCGGGGATGGGTGATCACCCGGCCTGCCTCCACGAAGAGCGACACCGAGCGTTCCTTTGGGTCGGCGATCTTGGAGAACGCCGACACCGGCTGGAGCTCGTTCCCAGGATTGCGCTCCGCCTGGGGGCTCGCGTCGGGAGCAGGGGACTCGGGTGGTGGCGTGGTGGCCTTGCAGGTGCAGCCTGCGAGCATCGCGGCTGCACTCAACATCCGCAGGGTGGCTGGAAGACGGCGCATGTATCCCCGTGAGCCCTCGAGGCCCTATTGCTTGGGCGCGATGGACACCTTCAAACCGTTGATCCACGTCTTGTGATCGTCCGCGTAGTACAGGTACGCGCGACTCGCCGGGCCCGTGTACGTCCCAGGCACCGCCGCGATCAGCGACAGTGGCACGTCGATCTTCTTTCGCGGCTCCAGGCCTCGCCAGTACAGCACCACGTCCCGGCCGATCACCTCGTAGGCGTCCACCGTCTTCTTCTTCACCAGCTCCTTCAGCTGGTCGTGCCGCACCTCGAGCCCTCCCGGCACTCCGAAGATGGCCACCGCCGTGGGCAGCTTCTCGTCCGTCTTGTTCGACACCAGCACCCGCGCCTCCGTGGGCTCGCCCTCGGTCAGCGCCGTCTTCGCCAGCGCCACCTCCAGCGCCACCCGCGTGTCCGGCGAGCTGTCCGGCACCAACGCGTTGTAGGTGACCTCAATGGAGTATGGCAGCTCGGCACCGCTCTCCATCCGCAGCTCGATCTTCCGCTCGCCCGGAGCGAGCAGCTCGGACACGTCCGGCAGCTTGATGGCCTCCTGCGCCGATGCCTCGTACCGCACCGCGCTGCCCACCGGCTGGCCGTTCACGTAGACACGCACCGCGCCTCCAGCCCGCTTCGCCGCTCGCGCCTTGTCGTAGGCCACGATGGCTCGCAGCGCCAGCACCGTGCTCTGCGTCGAGCCGTAACGGCCACCCTCGCACGAACTCGCCAGGAACTTCATCGAGCGCTCCACGTTCCCCGCGTAGGACGGCTCCCTCAGCCAGGACAGCACCGCCAGCGCCGTGGTCTCGATCTGCAGCGTCTCGCCCATGCTGCCCACGATGGACTGCGTGCCGCCGTCGACCACGCCCTCCTTGCCCTGCTTCGCCACCAGCCGATCCATCAGCTTGCGGGCCTCCGCTCCTTCACCCGCCAGCGCCATCACGTTTGCCGCCAACGCCACCACGTAGCTGTTCTGGCTCTTCGCCGCCGCCGCCTTCAGCGAGGTCACCTCCTTCGACAGCTCTCGCGCCACCTCCGCGGGCTTGGGAGAGCTCTCCAGCAGCGCCCAGGTGATGTACGCGTCCGAGGTGTCCTTGTCCTCGATCCACGTGTGCAGCGCGCGGCGCTTGCGCTCGAAGCCGCCCTTGCCGTCCCGCTGCTTCAGCAGCCACGCCCGCGTGCGCTCCAGCATCGCCGCGTCCACCTCCCGCACCTGCTTCATGTCCGAGAAGTGCAGCAGTCCGAACGCCGTCAGTGCCTCGTGCCCCGGGTTCTCGCCGAACCACTCGTAGCCCTTCTCCGTGCACTCGAAGCCCACCAGCCGCTTGTAGCCCTTCTCCAGCTTCTCCCGCGCCGCGGCCACCAGCTTCGGATCCACCCCGCTGTGCGACTGGAAGTACTGCTGCGCCATCGTCATCGGGTACGTCGTCGAGCTCGTCTGCTCGAAGCAGCCGTACGGCTCCTGGATCAGCCGCGACAGCGACTCCGTCATGTTCGCCAGCGGGCTCGGATACACCGCGATGGACGTCTTCACGCTCCCGCGCACCAGGTTCGCCGGCAACGTCACCGTGTGCGAGGCCGGCTTCTGGGCCGACAACAGTCCGCCGAACGAGGCACTGATGGGGAAGCCATTCGGCTTGATGGTCACCGTGCGCGTCACCGTGTCCGCGTAGTCCCCCGCGCGCGCCGTCAGCTTCAGGTCGAGCGGCCGGGACTCCTGGCCGATCTTCATCTCCACGATGCGCCGCGCACGCTCCCGGGCCGCCAGGTCCACCGCCCCGATCGAGGCCACCCGCGCGTCGCCCTTGAAGTCGAACGTCACACCCGCGCCCTTCAGCGGTGAAGAGGTGCCGTTCACCAGCGCCACCGGCAGCTGGATCACGTCCCCTGACGTCACCTCGAGCGGGATCTTCGGCTCCACGTAGAACGGCTGCACCGACTCGATGGAGGCCACCGCAGAGCCCAGTGCACCGTCATCTCCCACCGTTCCGGCGAACGCCTTGAACGAAGTGACCGAGTCGTTCAGCCCGAATGAGACCTTCGCCTCGCCCGTCTTCGGCGAGGTGCGCACGCCCGCGTTCCAGAAGAGCGTCTCCGAGAAGTCCACCCGGTCTCCCGCCTTGCGGCCCGGCCGCACCGTGTGCGCGTACTCGCGGAAGTAGACCATCGGCTGGGAGTTCATCTGCCTGGGGGCTGGCTCCTCCTTCGCGAGAAAGTTCATCTCCTGCTCCTCCCGCTTCGCCTTGCGAGACGCCTCGGCCATCTGCTCATCAGCCAGGGGCGCAACCCTCTGGGGAGGAACAGGCTTGTTCTCGACGGGCTGCGGAGCTGGAGCCCGAGGCTGTATCTCACCCCGAGGCGCGGGCATGGCCACGGCAGGTGGTGGAGCTGCTCTCGCCACGCCGCCCTTCTGGCGCATCGGCGCAGGCGCCGGAGGGGCCCCTCCGAAGGCTGCTCCCGCGGGGACGGCGGCGGCGGGCATGGCCTCCAGCAGGGCGACCTGGTCCTCCACCAGAGGCACTCGCACCGCGAACACGCGCCGCGCCTGGTCGCCATGCTGCGCCACGAAATTCACGGGATTCGCGAGCGCGAACCGCCGCCAGCCCTGCGTGCCCAGCAGCAGGTCCACCGCCAGCTTCGCCTTTGGGTTCTTCTCGTCCAGGTACACCTGCGCGTCGGCCAGCTCCTTCACTTCGGGCTCCAGCAGCACCATCACCGGCAGCTGCGGCGCCTGGTCCCGCTTCTCGATGAGCTCCAGCACCGCGTCATCCGTCACCGTGAGCATCACCAGAGCGGACACCGGCTTGCCGTTCTGCGTCGTCCGAGCCGTGAGCTGCACCGTGTCTCCCGGCACGTAGCTCTTCTTGTCCAACTGCAACTCCACGTCGATGGCCTTCGCCGGCTGCCGGAACACCAGGCGCTCCGCGAGCGGACGTCCGTCCCTGTCCCACACCGTGGCGACGAGCACCCCGTCCGCGTCCTTGGGATCGAGCGTGACTTTGTCTCCGGAGCCCACCTCCGCCGAGGCCACCTCCACCTCGCGCTTGCTCAGCGTCAGCTTCGCCCGGCTCACCCCGGAGAGCCCCACCGAGAGCGTGACAGGCCTGCCCGCAGGCACCACGTCCTCACTCACTCGCAGCACCGCGCCCTTCGCCTTCACCTCGGGCAGGGGGAACGTCTTCTGGATGCCCGACGGCTCGTCGATTCGCAGCGCATACTTCGCTCCCGCCTTCGGCGTGAGTTCGAAGCGGCCACGGCCCTCGTGCTCGGAGCGCACCGCCGCCACCGCCTGTCCCGTAGCCTGATCAATGATGGCGCCCACCAGGTCCGCGGGCTTCTGCGCTGGCGTCTTCGCCTCGAAGTAGACGCGCGAGGGCAGGCCCGCCACCAGATCGCCTCCCTCCGGGTACAACACCAGGTCCAGCGTCTGCAGGAGGATGGGGATCGTCTTCGCCGCCGTCTCCACCACGCCGCCGTCCTCGATGGCGAAGGCCAGCGAGCCCTCGCCGCGAGCGATGCGCGCCGGCAGCTTGAAGCTCACCGTGCACAGCCCCTTCTCATTCACCGTGCCCGTCACCTGCGCCGCGGTGGCGCCGTCCACCACCGCCGTGGCCGTCACCTTCGCTCCCGCAGGCACGCCGCCCTCCGCGCGCTTCACGTCCAGCGTCGCCGTGACGGCGTCTCCCGGGCCATAGCCGTCCCGGAGGAACTCGATCTGCGACTTGAGCCGTGGGGCCCGGTAGGCCCGCACGTCGAACTTCCGCTCCGCCGGAGCCTCCCCCGTCCATGGGTAGCTCACCTTGAGCGTGTACTCGCCGCCTGCCTGCTCGGCGGGCACCGTCCACGAGTAGCCCCACACCGAGTTCTCGGTCTGCACACTCGCCGCGGTGACCACGTCCCCCTTGGGTCCGCGGATCTCAATGGTTGCCTGCTGCGCCTGGGGATTCGGCTTGCGGGTGATGGCCTCGAGCATCACCCCGCGCGCCAGCACCTGCTCGCCGGGCCGGTACAGCGGTTTGTCCGTGCTGACAAACGTCAAATAGCGGTTGGGGCCTCCCACGGAGTTCGTGTCCGCCTTCGTCCCAAGCACTTGCTGGACGGTGAAAGGTACGGCCAGACCCACGGCCAGCAGGGCCATCAGGGCCCGTGGCGTCATATCGATGAGCATGCGTGCTCCCAGAAGAGAGGATGAGCGTCGCCGAGGAACGGGTGAACGCAGAGAAAGTTCTCCACCGTGCCACCTGCCATCCCTCGCTCCGGGTGAACCCCAGGACCCTTGCTTGTCCAAAGGACAGACAGTATTTCCAGATTCTCCTGTCTAAGCGGCACAGGGTGAACGAGGGGAGAAGCGCCCCACCGCGAGGCAATTCGCCCCAAGCGCCCCGGACTCCCCGGAGAGCCATGGCCATGAGCAATTCCAAGGCTTTGTGAGAGGGGAGTGTAAACAGTTGATACAACCTGCCCGTTAGGCCGTGCGACAAGGATGAGCCACTCCATCCAGCAGGACAACTCATAAGCCCATGGATTCCATGGTTTTTGAGAGACTGGCCCAATCCCTGCTTAGTGCGGCGGTGCCCAACGGCACCCCCGCCGCTGGCAGGAGGATCCCCCACTTGGTTCGCAATCGCATCGTTGCCGCTCTGTTGGCCACTCTCCCACTCGCCGCGTGCGAGATGGCCGACCCAGAGTCCGCTGCTCCCGGTACGCAGAAGGTGGAAGAACTCGAGATCGCCGATGTGCAGTCCGCGCTCGCCGCGCTGCCCAGCGCCCGCGTCGTGGGCGCGCATGACAATGGCGTGCCGTACATGATCAGCGGCCAGCTGGGTACGGCCAAGCCGGCCGTGGGTCTGACGCTGGTGGCCTCGCACGACCGCGTGGCGCAGTCCCTGCCGAGCATCGCCTCCGTGTTCCGCATGAACGCCTCGGACCTGGCCGTCAGCCGCGTCTTCACGGACGAGCAGGGCGACCACATCCGCTACCAGCAGCTGAAGAACGGCCTGCCGGTGGTGGGCGAGGAGCTCATCATCCACGTGGACCGCGCTGGCAACATCTACGCGGCCAACGGCACCGCGCGTGACGGCGAGATTGCCTCGGCCAAGCCGGCCATCTCCGCCGACGCGGCGAAGGAGAGCGCGCTGCGCTCCACCATGTCCCTGGGCCGTCACATCGACTCCGAGGGCGAGCCGCGCCTGGTGTACATCCGCTCGGGTCAGGACCAGAAGCTGAAGCTGGCCTATGAGCAGCTGGTGGTGGGCGAGGGCCGCGAGCAGCCCATCCGCGAGCGCGTCTACATCAACGCGGTGGACGGCTCCACCCTGGAGCGCCGCTCGGAGATCCGCACCGCGCTCAACCGCAAGGTGTACAGCTCCAACAACGGCACCTCCACCCCGGGTACGCTCAAGCGCTCCGAGGGCCAGGCGGCCGTCAGCGACAGCACCGTCAACTCCAACTACGACGCGCTGGGCGCCACGTACAACTGCTACAAGACGAACTTCAACCGCGACTCGTTCGACAACGCGGGCGCGACGTACATCAGCTCCGTGCACTACAGCACCAACTACGTGAACGCCTACTGGGACGGCACGCAGATGGTGTACGGCGATGGCGATGGCGTGAACTCCATCTCGCTGGCCATCGACAAGGACGTCACCACGCACGAGCTGACGCACGCGGTGACCGAGCGCACCTCGAACCTGACGTACTCGGGTGAGTCCGGTGGCCTGAACGAGGCGATGAGCGACACGTTCGCCGCCATCTGCCAGAGCTGGGAGAACAGCTGGTCCACCGCCACGGCCATCTGGCAGATCGGCGAGGCCGTGTGGACGCCGGGCACCTCGGGTGACGCGCTCCGCTACATGGACGATCCGGCCAAGGACGGCGGCTCGCTGGACTACTGGACGAGCTCCGCGGGTACCAAGGACGTGCACTACAGCTCGGGTATCGCCAACCTGGCGTTCGCCCTGGTCTCCAAGGGCGGCACGCACCCGCGCGGCAAGTCCTCCACGGTGGTGACGGGCATCGGCGTCCAGAAGGCCGGGCAGATCTGGTACAAGGCCAACACCTCGCTCTTCACCGCCTCCACCACCTTCGCGCAGGCGAAGACGTACACGGAGCAGGCGGCCACGTCGCTGGGCTACACCACGGCCGAGGTGGCCTCGGTGACGGCGGCCTGGACGGCGGTGGGTGTGACTGGCGGCTCTTCGGGTGGCACGGCCACCGCGCTGACCAACGGCGTGGCGAAGACCAGCCTGTCGGGCTCCTCGGGCTCGTCGACCTACTACTACCTGGATGTTCCGGCCAGCAAGGCGGTCACCTTCGTGACCAGCGGCGGCTCGGGTGATGCGGACCTGTACGTGAAGTTCGGCGCGCAGCCGACCACCGCCTCGTACGACTGCCGCCCGTACATCACTGGCAACGCGGAGACGTGCAACATGGCGGCGAAGACCACCGCCGGCCGCTACTACGTGATGCTGAACGGCTACACCTCGTACTCGGGCCTCTCGCTCAAGGGCACCTACACGCCTTGATGCGCTGAGCGCTGAGTGACATGCACCCCCGGGGGAGTTTCCTCCGGGGGTGTTTCATTTTGTGGGCACTGGCTCGGGGCCGGCTGGGCCGGTGTCCGCAGGAGCGGTAGGGTGGTGACATGAAGCTGGTAGCCAGCGTGCGGGTACCGAAGGACGTGGAGGCCGCAGCCGCGGCACTGGGGCGCGCCGCGGGCCTCACGCTCGCCGAGGCGCGCATCCGGCTAGCCCCCGAACCTCCCGCGATCCTCGCCAGCCTGGTGCCCCCGTCCGCGCATGCGCTCGTGACCGAGCTGAGGCAGGCAGGGCTGGCGGTGCTCTCGGTGGATGGGGATGCAGCCTCCCAGGGGACGCGAGTCGTCGCCCGGACCGCGGTGCTGGGGCCAGCCGGGGCGACCTTTCAGGCACGCTCGGGGGCTCCTGTCGAGCTGCCTTGGACGGAAGTCTCCGCCCTGTTTCGAGGCTCCAGCTCCGTTCGCTCGGAGACGGCCGTCACGCAGAAGTCCAAGCAGTTCTCCGTGGCGGCGGCCGTCATCACCCAGGGCTTGAAGATGTCCCAGACAGTCGAACGGACGGCGCGCTCCCAGCAGGAGGAGACGGAGCAGGTGGTGCTGCTCCACGGCCGAGGCGGCCAGCGCATCGTGCTGCGCGAGCGCGAGCTGGACTTCTCGTGCCTGGGTGCCGCGATGCAGCCCACCCGCACCGCCAACATCGTGGCGCTGGCGCGGCTGCTCAAGGAGCGGGCACCCGGGGCTTTCTACGACGAGCGGTTGCTGCGCCTGGGCCGCCGGCCGCTCCCCATGTTCGTGGGAGGCGAGACCCATCTGCAGGACGGCAAGGTCTCGCAGACGCGGGTGGACACTTCGGGCTCACTGGAGCTGCTCGCGGAGATCCTCTCACGTGGAGCGCAGGAAGGGCTGCTGCCCTGACACGCGTCGTCCAGCGACGGCTAGGATGTGCCCCCAGGGAGGGCTCGGCCGACAACCGGGCACTCCGAGTCCAAGGCGCGAGGAGGCACGTCATGGGTCAGGAGCAGTGCAGGCACGACACGCAGCGCTCTCCGCAGTCGCAGGGCTCCGGCCTCGAGCTCTTCGTCACCGGAGGCAAGCCGTTTGCCTCCGAGATGCACCACCACGCGTGGTGGGAAATCGGCCTGCTCCAGGACGGCGTGGTCACCACGGAAACCGAGTCCGGCCTCTACACCCAGGGGGCCGGTTCATCGGGAGCGCTCTTCTTCGTTCCACCCCACGAGCCTCACGCCGCCTCCAGCGATCCGCGCTTCGTGCCCATGCTACGAGGCATCCGTCTGGAGACGGTGGTGCTGGAGCGCGCCATCGAAGGGGCCTCTCCCCAGCCCATGCCGCTGCCTCGGGAAGTCACCGCCTTCGAGGATCCAGAGGCCTCGCACAGTCTGCTGCGCTTCCATCGGCGCTTCTGGGAAGGTGCGCCTCCGCTCGAGTGGGAGACATGGCTGGTGGAGGCCATGGTGGATCTCTTCATCCGCCGCTACGGCAGTGCCACCCTCTACCCCCTGGGCTCCGAGGTACGCGCCGTCCGCCGCGCCCGCGAATACCTGCATGCGCATGCCCCGGAGGGTGTGTCGCTCGAGGAGCTCGCCACCGCCGTGGGCCTGAGCAAGTTCCACCTGGCACGCGTGTTCGCTCGGGACACCGGTCTGCCTCCGCACACGTACCAGCAGCGGCTCCGGCTGTGGCGTGCGCTGCCGCTGCTGCGCCGGGGTGTCCCCGCGGGCGAGGTGGCCTACACACTGGGGTTCGCGGATCAGGCCCACTTCGCACGGAGCTTCAAGGCCTCGTATGGCATGACGCCCCGGCGCTACGCCCGCGGCGCCTGAGCCCCTTCCGACACCGCAAGATTGTTCAAGAACGCTCTCGGAGCGCCCGGCACATTGCCCCCCGTCACCTTCCAATCCTGACGGGAGCAAACCATGAGGACGTCGAGAACCTTCTTCCTTCGCGGTGTAGCCGTAGCCCTGGCATGCCTGAGCGCCGCTGGCTGCTCGGACGACACCGAGGAGCCCCAGCAGCCGGTGCTGCGCACGGGCGTGACGGAGATCCACCTGCCCGGCAACGACTTCTACCCCGAGGGCATCGCCGCCGCCGAGGACAACACCCTCTATGTCGGCAGCATCTGGACGGGGCAGATCATCCAGGTGAAGCCGGGCAGCGCGGACGCTGAGGAGTTCGTCGCTCCCCGCGCCATCGTCACGGGCGTGGTGGGCCTGCACGTGCAGCGCGACCAGAAGTACCTGTGGCTGTGCAGCAACGTATACGGCACCACGAACGCGCCCCAGCTCATCGCCGTCGATCGGCAGACGGCTCAGGCCGCCCACCGGCACACCTTCCCCGTGGAGGAGGGCCGGGGCGCCGGGTTCTGCAATGAGATCACCGAGGACGCGGCCGGCAACATCTATGCGAGTGACTCCGCCATCGGCCGCATCATCCGCGTGCGGGCCGACCGGCGAGAGGTGGATGAATCCGCGGAGGTGCTCCTCCGCTCGGCGGAGCTCGAGCCGCCCGAGGGCCAGTTCGGCCTCAATGGCCTCATCCATGACGGCCAGTCCTCGCTGTACGCCGTGAAGACAGGTGACGGCAGGCTCTTCCGCATCCCGCTCACGGCCAGCGGTGACGCGGGCAGCCTCCAGCCCATCTCGCTGGACAAGGCCCTCCTGGGCCCGGATGGGTTGCAGTACGTGGATGGGCTGGGGCTCATCGTCGCCGAGCAGTACGGCAAGGCGCTGTCTCGCATCGCCCTTTCGGGCAACCAGGGCACCGTGACTCGGCTCCAGGAGGGGCTGGAGGATCCTTCCTCGGTGGAGATCGCCGAAGGCAGCGCCTGGGTGTCCGAGGGCCAGCTGTCGGCCATCACCGTCCCCAACTCGCCCCCGGCGAAGCTGCCCTTCAAGGTCCGCCGCGTGTCGCTGCCCCGGTAGCGAGGACGGAGCGCGGACGTCGGCTGGAGCCGGTCCGGCGGCCTCTGACAGACGAGGCTCGCCGGACCCGTGCAGGCCGCGCGTGCGGCCCGAGCGCTACCCCGCCGCGCGGATGGACTCGCGCAGCACCTCGGCCATGCGCTGCAGCTCGTCCGGCGTGGAGATGAACGGCGGGCCCATCGCGATGATGTCGCCCGTGAAGCGGAACAGCACCCCGCGCTTGAGCGCCTCCTCGAACACCTTGATGGCGCGCAGGCCCGGCTTGCCTTCGATGGGAGACAGCTCCACCGCGGCCGCCAACTGGCAGTTCCGGATGTCGATCACGTTGGGCTCGCCCTTCAGCCCGTGGATCGTCTCCTCCAGCACCGGCACCAGCGACTTCACCCGCTCGTTGATGCCCTCGGCGGCCAGGATGTCCAGCGTGGCGTGCGCGGCGGCCACCGCCAGCGGGTGCCCCGAGTACGTGTAGCCGTGGAAGAACTCCACCGCGTGGTCCGGGCCCGTCATCAGCCCTTCGTACAAGTCCTTGCGGACGATGACGCCGCCCAAGGGCACCGTGCCGTTGTTCACCCCCTTGGCGAAGGTGATCATGTCCGGCACCACCCCGTAGTGCTGCGCGGCGAAGTTGGCGCCCATGCGGCCAAAGCCGCAGATCACCTCGTCGAAGATGAGCAGGATGCCGTTCTTCGTGCAGATCTCCCGCAGCCGCTGCAGGTAGCCCTTGGGCGGGACGATGACGCCGGCCGAGCCCTGCATCGGCTCGACGATGACGGCGGCAATCGTCGAGGCGTCATGGAGCGCGATGATGCGCTCCAGCTCGTTGGCCAGGTGCAGGCCCCAGGTGGGCTCGCCCTTGGTGAAGGCCATCTCCTTCAGGTTGTGCGTGTGTGGCAGGTGGTCCACTCCCACCAGCATGGCCGTGGGGTACATCTTCCGGTTGGCCACGATGCCGCCCACCGAGATGCCTCCAAAGCCCACGCCGTGGTAGCCCTTCTCGCGGCCAATGAAGCGCGTGCGGTGGGACTCGCCCTTGGCGCGGTGGTAGGCCAGCGCCATCTTCATCGAGGTGTCCACGGCCTCCGAGCCCGAGTTCACGAAGAACACCTGGCCCATGCTTGCTGGCGCCATGCTCACGATGCGCTCGGCCAGCTTGAAGGTGGGGCCGTACCCCATCTGGAAGGCGGGGCTGTAGTCCACCGAGTCCAACTGCTGCTTGATGGCCTCGACAATCTTCGGGTGGCGGTGACCCAGGCCGCAGCACCACAGGCCGCTCAGGGCGTCGAAGAGCTTCTCGCCCTCGGTCGTCCAGTAGTAGGCACCCTCGGCCTTGGCGAGCATGCGCCGGGCGTGGTTCTGCTTGAAGTAGCGGTTGTGCGTGAACGGCATCCAGTACGCCGCCAGCTCACGATCGTTCGGTTCGAGGGCTCCCATGGTGCTCCCAAGTTCAGGTCTGTACCCGGGGCAGTATCCGCCAAAGCGGGCTCGCGGTCGATCTGGCTTCCATTTTGCTCTGCGTGTAGCGGGCGTGCTATCCGTGCTGGATGTTCGGTGCGGTCCGCCCTCTCGTGCTCGTCGCGATCGGCACCTCGCTGCTCCTGGGCGCCGCGGCCATCGCGTTCGCGCGCGAGAGGCCCGTGAGCGAGACACAGTTTCCTGTCCTCGAACCGCACCCCGCCACCGAGCATGATCTCGCGTTGTTCCGGTACGGCTCGCGCGTCCGGGCGAGCTCGGCGTTCTGGCCGAGCCTGCACCACCCGGGCTTTGTCGTGGATGGCTACGCCACGCCGAGCGGCACGGAGAAGTGGGCCTCCGCGCCGGAAGATGCCTCGCCGTGGGTCGAGGTGCTCTGGGACAAGCCTCGGCACGTGAGCCGGGTGGTGCTCACCTTCTCGGGGCGCCTCGAGGGAGGGGGCACCATGCGGGACTACACCCTCATATGTCTCTCGCAAGGGCAGGGCGCCTCGCAGTTCGTGGTGCACGACAACCGTGAGGACATCGCGCGCCACGAGGTGGGGTGCGACAATGCCGAGGGCGTTCGCGTGGAGTTCCGCGTGGGCAGTGGGACCGGGAATGACCTCGTTCGCTTGTACGAGCTGGAGGCGATCGGGCAATGAGCCTCTCGCCTCGTACCCGGCAGGGCCTGAGCCTCATCGTGGCGCTGGGGGCGCTCGCCCGGCTGGTGGCCATCGCGCTCCATCCCGCCCTCCACCCGGATGCGTTCTTCCAGTACCTGGAGCCTGCTTGGAAGCACCTCCACGGCTACGGTTGGATGGCGTGGGAGTGGAGCACGGGGCTGCGGTCGTGGCTGCTCCCGGGCTATCACGGCGCGTGGATGGAGCTGCTGGGGTGGTTTGGCCTCCGCCGCGGCGAGTACCTCCTGCTCTTCCTGCAGGTCCACTGGGCGCTGGTGTCGTCAACGATGGCCATCGCTGCCTTCATCGCGGGGCGGGCGATGACGCGCGAGTTCATGGGGCCTGGCGGCGAGCAGTCCGAGGGTGCCGACTCCGAGCGGGCGGTGGATGCCGGTGGGTTGCTGGCCGCGTTCGGATGCGCGCTGTTTCCGACGCTCGTGTACTTCGGGCCGCAGACGCTGACGGAAGTCCCCTCGATGATCCTCTTCGTGTGGGGCTATGCGCTCTGGGTCGATGCGCGCACGCGGCCTGATCGCGAGAGCCTGCGGCGTGGGCTCATGGTGGGGCTGCTGCTGTCGCTCGGGGCGTGCATCCGCATCCCGAACGCGCCGCTTGCGCTCATCCCGCCCCTCGACTGGCTCCTGCGCGGCCGCTTCCGGACGGTGCTCGCCGTCGCCCTCGCGGCGCTCGTGCCGATCGCGATGCTGGGGGCTCTCGACTGGGCGACGTGGGGCCGTCCGTTTCACTCGGCGATCGCCTTCATCGACTACAACTTCGTGCAGGGGCGCGCCGTCGAACACGGCCAGGCACCCCGGCTCTGGTATGTGGAGGGAATCATTGCTCGCACGGGGGGCTTCCTCCTGGTGCTGGCCGTGGTCATCGCAGTGGGCTTCCGGCGAGTCTGGACGTGGGCCCTGCCAGGGCTCCTGTTGCTCGCGTATCTCTCGACGCAGGCGCACAAGGAGGAGCGCTTCGTCGTGCTCTTCTGGCCCTTGTTGCTCACGGCCGCCGCCGCAGCAGCAGCCGGGTGGATTGCGCGCAAGCAGGGGAAGGCGGACGAGCGGAGGAGTCCCCTGTGGTGGGTCGCTCTCCTCGTGGCGCTGGGGCTCCTGGTCGAGGACGGGCTCGCGATCGCGCACCTGCCGGACGCGGACTACACCGGGAAGTTCGCCGTGTACCAGGCCCAGGCGTGGGTGGGGCAGAGGCCGGATCTGACGGGGCTGCTCATCGAAGACCGCGTCCACCTGAACGGCGGCTACATGCTCACGTCGAAGAACGTGCCTCAGAACATGCTGACGGGCGAGCTCGTGAACAACCGCCTCTTCAACTACGCCATCGTGCGCGAAGGCCAGGCCGGTGCCTGGCTCTCCGCTCGCGGCTTTGCCCGCGTGTGGAGCACGCCGGGCTACGCGGTGTATCGGCGTGGAGGCTAGCCACTCGCGGCCAGAGGCCTGACAGATCAGGCCTGGCGCGCCGGCCTCACAGCGCCTGGCTCCCGCGCTCCCCGGTGCGGATCCGGATCACCTCTTCCACCGGCATGATGAAGATCTTCCCGTCGCCGATCTTCCCCGTCCGCGCCGCGCCGACGATGGCCTCCACCACCTTCTCTACCTGCCCGTCGTCCACCACCACCTCGAGCCTCACCTTCTGCAGGAAGCCCACCGAGGCGGACTCGGAGCCCTTGTAGAACTCCGTATGGCCCCGCTGCCGGCCGAACCCCTTCACCTCCGTGGCCGTCATGCCCTGCACGCCCAGCCTGTGCAGCGCTTCCTTCACCTCGTCCAGCTTCGACGGCTTGATGATCGCTTCAACCCTCTTCATGCGACTTCTCCAGTGACTCGGGCAACCGCGAACAGACTCATTCCCACCGGCAGCTTCACGTGGCGCTCCGCCTCCGCCAACAGCGGCGCCAGCCTGTCATACAGCTTCAGCTGGAACCGAGGCACCGCCCGCCGCCTCAGCACCCGGCTGTTCATGAACCACCCCGGAATCCCCACCAGGTTCATCCACTCGAGCCGGTCCACCGCGAAGCCGTTCCCTTCCAGCACCCTGCGCAGCGTCTCCGGCGTGTACCGCCGGTGGTGCCCCACCGCCTCGTCGATGGCTCCGAACAACTGCGGCAGCGCCGGCACCAGGATGAGCACCCGGCCTCCCACTGGGAGGATCTGCCGGAAGCGCCGCACCGCCGCCCCATCGTCCGGGATGTGCTCCAGCACGTTGGACAGCACGATGGTGTCCAGCTTCTCGGCCTTCAGCGACTCCCAGTCCGCCAGCGCCACGTCCGACAGGTACGGCCGCACGTGTGGCTTGCCCCGGAACAGGTTCTTCAGTCGGTCCACATAGAAGCGGTCCACCTCGAGCGCCACCAGCAGCTCGCACCCGGACTCCAGCTCCCGCGTAATGGTTCCAATCCCCGCGCCGATCTCCAGCACCCGCTTGCCCAGGTGCTCGCGGAATCGGCGCCCCAGCCACGCGTTGTAGTTGTTGGCGCCGTCCATCCGCTCCAGCGTGCTGTAGCCCTCGTGCCGGTTGTCCGCGTCGTCCTGCACCGTGGCGTACCGCATCAGCGTCCGGAGCTTCGACAGCTGCGAGGCCAGTGGGGGCTTCGGAGCAGCCTGCAGCGGCAGCGGCACCTCCGTCAGCCGGTAGAGCTGCGCGGCCAACTTCACCACCAGCTCCGCATCCACCGCGTCGTCCTCACTCGTCAGCGTCACCGAGCGCAGCGCCTCCGTGCGGAACGCTCGCACGCCCGTGAGCGGATCCTTCAGTGCCACATCCGTCACAAAGCGTGTGAAGCCTCCCAGCGCTTGATCCGCCAGCAGCTCCGGCCTCAGCCCCGGCGCCGAGCGGCGGCCGAACACCGCATCCGCCGTGTCCTCCTGGATGGGGCGGCACAGCGCCTCGTAGGACTCCGGCGTGTAGGCCTCATCCGGCTCCTGGAGCACCGTCACCTCCCCCGTCACCTTCTCCAGCGCCGCCCGGATGGCCGCTCCCTTGCCGGATACACCCGAGAGCACATGCACTCCCGGTCCGGGCTCCACCTCCACGGGCCCCTCTCCCGCGAGCACCACCTCCGCTCTGCCCGACAGTGCGTGGGCGAAGCGGGCCGCGATGGCGGCTGTGGTGGGAGAGTAGGGGACGACCACGGAGAGAGGCGGATTCACGCGGCCGTCACTAGCACACGCTCCGGGCCTTGTGCTCGCACCTCCGTGACAAGGGTACGCCTGGCAGGCATCCAGGCACCGCGCATTCCCTCCTGGAAGATTGACCCCCTGGCCCGGAAGGGGCACGCTCGGCTGCGGCTGTGGGTGCAGGTCGGTGCCCAGGTGTCCGAGCCGGACCGCCACACAAGTGCAGGCTCCAGGAGAATCGCGTTGGAAGGTCCCGTGAACGACCCGGCCGCCGGTGCCGGAATGCCGCCATTGAACGTGATGCGCTACGTGCGCGCGTTCTGGCGCCGCAAGTGGGTCGTCCTCGGGGTGGCCGTGCTGGTGACGGGCCTGGCCACCGTGCAGACGCTGCGCCAGCCCAAGGTGTACGCCTCCAGCACCTCGCTCATCATCGATGTCGCCGCGCCCCGGGTGCTCGACAGCGACGTGAAGGAGCTGATGGGCGACGAGCGCAGCAACTACTGGTTCAACAAGGAGTACTACGCCACCCAGAACCAGGTCATCACCTCGCGCGCGGTAGCCACCCGCGTGGTGGAGAAGCTGGGCCTCCAGCACGACGCGGGCTTCCTGGGCGTGGCCTCCCTCAAGGACGAGAAGGCCCGCCTCCAGGCCATGCAGGGCGCGGACGCCGTGGGTCTGCTCCAGTCGCGCATCAGCGTGGGCCCGGTGAAGGACTCGCGCGTGGTGAATGTCTTCGTGGAGGACCTGGACCCGCAGCGCGCGGCCCTGCTGGCCAACGAGGTGGCGCAGGCCTACATGGCCGAGAACCTCGCGTTGCGCTTGCGCACCACCGAGAGCGCCACCCAGTGGCTCGAGGAGCGCAAGGTGGAGCTGGAGAAGGCCTCCCAGGCCAGCGAGCTGGCTCTGTACGACTTCAAGAAGGACGCGGACATGCTCGCGGTGTCCGCGGAGAAGGAGAAGAACAGCGTCACCGAGCGCATCGGCAGCTACGAGAACAGCCTCACCCAGGTGCGCACGCGCATCGCCGCGCTCCAGGGGCGCGTGGATGCCATCCGCCAATTGCAGAAGAGCGCTCAGGGAGACGAGACGTGGGCCGAGGCGGTGCCCGGCGCCAGCGACACCCCCATCCAGGAGCTCAAGCGTCGCTTCATCGAGCAGCGCGCCGTGTGCGTGGAGCTGAGTGAGCGCTACCTGGCCGAGCACCCGAAGATGATCGAGTGCAACAGCCGGCTGGGCGTGGTGCGCGAGGACTTCGTGCGCAGCCTCACCAACGTGGTGCGCAAGGCGGAGACGGAGTTGGTCACGGCGGTGAACGAGGAGAAGAACCTGGCGCGCCTGCTGGCGACGGCACGCGATGAGGCCTTCCAGCTGGGCAAGCGGCAGATCCAATTCGACAACCTCACGCGCGAGGCGGAGAACAACCGGCGCCTGTACGAGTCGGTGCTGCGGCGGCTCAAGGACATCGAGCTGTCGGGCCTGCTGCGCACCACGAACGTGCGCGTGCTGGACGCGGCGAGGCCCTCGTTCGCGCCGGTGAAGCCGGATGTGCGCAAGTCGGTGATGACGGCGCTGGTGTTCGGCCTGTTCTTGGGCTGCCTGGTGGTGGTGGGGCTGGAGCTCCAGGAGAACACCGTGGCCTCGCAGTCGGACGTGGAGGAGCGGCTGGGGCTGGCCTTCCTGGGCTTCGTGCCTCGCGTGGAGCAGAAGGGCGAGAACCCGCGTGAGCGGGACTTGTACGTCCACCGGCAGCCGAAGTCCTCGGTGGCTGAGTGCTGCCGGGCCATCCGGACGAACCTGCTCTTCATGTCTCCGGACAAGCCCTTCAAGACGCTGGTGGTGACGAGCAGCGGCCCGCAGGAGGGCAAGTCCACCACCTGCATCTTCCTGGGCGTGGCCATGGCGCAGAGTGGCAACCGCGTGCTGCTGCTGGACACGGACATGCGCCGGCCGCGCCTGCACAAGGCCTTCGGCGTGCCCAACGACGTGGGCATCAGCTCGCTGGTGGTGGGCGAGGGCTCGCTGGACACGGCGGTGAAGAGCACCGAGGTGCCCAACCTCTTCGTCCTGCCCTGCGGCCCCATCCCTCCCAATCCCGCCGAGCTGCTTCACACCCAGGCCTTCGGCGAGCTGCTCAAGGCGGCCAGCGGGAAGTTCGATCGAATCATCCTCGACAGCCCGCCGCTCAATGCCGTGTCGGACTCGGCGGTGCTGGCCACGCAGACGGATGGCGTGGTGCTGGTGCTGCGCGCGGCGAAGACCAACCGCGAGTCCGCCCGGCGCGCGCTGCGCTCGCTGGCCGATGTCCAGGCGCAGATGTACGGCGCCATCCTCAATGATCTGGATGTGACGGACGCGCGCTACCGAGACACCTACCTCACCTACCGTGGCTACTACGGGCACTACACGGGCGACGAGGCCAAGGACGGGGTGGCGTCGTCGTGATGCGTGCCGGCGCTGGGCTGCGCGTGCTCCACCTGGGGAAGTTCTACCCGCCGGCTGCGGGGGGCATGGAGGCCCATGTCCAGACGCTCGCCCGAGCCCAGGCCGCGCTGGGGGCCCGCGTGGAGGTGCTGTGCATCAACCACGCCGCCTCGCCGGGCTTCAGCCATGAGTTCCGCGGCCGCAGCCCCACCCGTGAGGAGTGGGATGGGCAGGTGCGTGTCATCCGCGTGGGACGGTGGGCCTCGCTGCTGCGCATGGATGTGATGCCGGAGCTGCCTCGCGAGCTGGTGAGCGCGCTGGCTCGGGGCGTGGACGTGGTGCACCTGCACACGCCCAACCCCACGCTGGTGCTGGCGCTGGATGCCGCGCCGTGGCTGCCTCCCGTCGTCATCACCCACCACAGTGACGTCATCCGTCAGCGCGTGGCCGGCAAGCTGTTCCGCCCCTTCGAGTGGTTGCTCTACGCGCGGGCTCGCCGGCTCATCGCCACCAGCACGGCGTACGTTCCCGGTTCGCCTTTGCTGCGGCACTTCCGGGAGAAGGTGCGTGAGCTGCCGCTCGGCGTCGACCTGTCGCCCTACCTGGAGCCCTCCGCGGCGGCTCGAGAGTCCGAGGCCCGCTGGCGCGAGTCGTACGGCTCGCCGATGTGGCTCATGGTGGGGCGGCTCGTCTATTACAAGGGACTCTTCACCGCGCTTGAGGCGCTCACGCGGGTGCCGGGCCAGCTCGTGGTGGCGGGCGTCGGGCCGCTGGAGCAGGAGGGCAAGGCGCGCGCCAAGGCGCTCGGCGTGGAAGGGCGGGTGACGTGGGCGGGCTATCTGCCTCCCGACGAGCTTGTCGGGGCGTACCGTGCCGCCACGGCCCTCTGGTTTCCCAGCAACGCGCGCAGCGAGGCGTATGGGCTGTCGCAGATCGAAGCCATGGCCAGCGGGCTGCCGGTGATCAACACCGCGATTCCCCACTCGGGCGTGCCGTGGGTGAGCCTCCATGGGGAGACCGGGCTCACGGTGCCCATGGACGATGCCGAGGCGTTGGCTCGGGCCGCGCGGCGGCTGGTGGACGAGCCGGGGCTTGCCGAGCGGTTGGGGCAGGGGGCGCGGGCACGGGCCGTGGGGCACTTCCGCCATGACGTGATGGCCGAGCGCAGCCTCGCGCTGTACGCCGAGGCCCTCCAGGCTGCCCAGGAGAGTCGCTCGTCCGGCCGTGTGGAAGGAACCGCGGAAGGGGAGTCGTGAAGTGCGGATCCTCCACATCTACAGCGGCAACATGTACGGCGGCATCGAGACGTTCCTGCGGACCCTGGCGCGCGTGCAGAAGCGCTCCTCGGAGCTGGTGCACGAGTTCGCGCTCTGCTTCGAGGGGCGGCTGAGCCGCGAGCTGCGCGAGGCCGGGGCCACGGTGCACCTGCTGGGCGCGGTGAGGGTGAGCCGTCCGTGGACACTGTGGCGCGCGCGGGGCGAGCTGACGAGGCTGCTGGAGCAGGAGGGTTACGCGGCGGTGGTGTGTCACGCGGCGTGGCCGCAAGCGCTCTTCGGGCCGGTGGTGCGCACCTGCGGGGTGCCGCTCTTGTTCCACCAGCATGACGCACTGGCCGGGAAACACTGGCTGGAGCGATGGGCGCGGGTCACCCTGCCTGATCTGATCATCTCCAACAGCCGGTTTTCGGTGAGTACGCTGGCGAGCGTCTATCCCGGAGTGCCCTACAAGGTCCGGTACTACCCGGTGCCTGCTCCGGAGCCCGTGGATCCGGGCGAGCGGGCGCGGACTCGCACCGAGCTGGGTGCAGGCGAGCGGGATGTGGTCATCGTCCAGGCGTGCCGCATGGAGGGGTGGAAGGGGCACCGGCTGTTGCTGGAGGCGCTCGGGCGGCTGAGGGAGCTGCCGGGCTGGGTGCTCTGGGTGGCGGGAGGTGCGCAGCGTCCGGTGGAGGAGCGCTACCAGGCGGAGATGGAGGAGCTGGCCACGCGCATGGGCATCCGTGAGCGCGTGAAGTTCCTCGGGCAGCGCACGGATGTGCCTCGGCTGTTGCGCGCGGGGGACATCCACTGTCAGCCCAACTTGGGCCCCGAGCCGTTCGGTCTGGCATTCATCGAGGCATTGCAGGCGGGACTGCCCATCGTCACCAGTGCCATGGGTGCGCCGCTGGAGACGATCGATGGCACGTGCGGCGTCCTCGTGCCACCCAAGCCCGAGCCCCTGGCGGAGGCGCTTCAGCGGCTGATTCAGGATGCGGAGGAGCGGCGCCGGCTGGGGGCCGGTGGACCCGCGAGAGCCGTGGCGCTGTGTGAGCCGTCCCTCTTCCTGCAAGGGCTGGCCGAGGATGTCCAAGCGCTCACGGAGCGGAGGCTCTCGTGAGAGGCCCGCAGCTCCAGGGACCGGGCGTCCTGCGGCGGCGCTACACCCGTGCGGCCCCTGCCTCCGTGCCTGCCCAGGCTCCGGGGACGGAGAGCGGACCAGCTCCCGCCCGCGTGCCGGGGCGCTGGAACTTCTGGTCGTCGGGCCTCGTGGTTCCCGCCTTCATCGCGGTGCAGATCCTCAGCCAGCTGGCGTTGCTCGTGGAGTCGCTCGCGGGGCTGCGGGTGGTGTTTCGCATCTTCTCGTTCGGGGCCAGCCTGGCGATGCTCGTGCTGGTGCCTGGGCGCTCCCTGCGGCACCCGTCGCTGCCGTATGTGCTCGCCGCGATGGTGATCATCTCGGTGGGCTTCTTCCACCCGGACACGGGCAGCCACATGGCGGCGCTGGCCCAGTTGGGCATCGAGTTCGCCGTCATGGCGCCGCTGCTGTGGGTGACGCGGCTGAAGATGGACGCGACGGCGTTCCGGCGCACCCTGGCCCTGCTCTTCCTCTTCAATGCGGCGAGCGCTGGCTTCGGCGTGCTGCAGGTCTACTTCCCGGGCAGGTTCCAGCCCGCGCTGTCTACCGTCATCGGGGACATGGGCGATGCCTACAACCAGAGTCTCCAGTTCGAGATGGCCTCGGGGCAGCGCATCTTCCGGCCGTTCGGACTCACGGACACGCCGGGAGGGGCTTCCACGGGAGCGTTCTACTCGGTGCTGCTGGGGGCAGGGTTTCTGATCAGCGCGAAGCGCGGCGTCATCCGAGCCCTGAGCATCGGCGGCATCTTCCTGGGCATTGTCAGCCTGTACCTGTGCCAGGTGCGCTCCAACGCGGTGATGCTGCTGGCGTGCCTGGTGGCGATCGCGGGCGTGCTGGCCGCCAATGGCCGGCTGCTGCGGATGACCAAGCTGGTGCTGGTGGTGGGAGGCTTCGCGATTGGCGGTTTCGCTTGGGCCGTAACGCTGGGCGGAGATGCCATTGCCAACCGCTGGGGGACCCTCGTCCAGGCGGAGGCGGGTGACGTCTACTACAGCAACCGAGGCCATTTCCTCGAGACCACGATGGGCCTGTATGTGCCTGAGTACCCGCTGGGAGCGGGGCTTGGCCGCTACGGCATGGCCTACACGTACTTTGGCGACAAGCGGCAGATGGGGTTGTGGGCGGAGATCCAGTGGACGGCGTGGCTCTTCGACGGCGGCGTGCCGGCCATGGTGCTCTATCCGCTGGGGTTGCTGATTGCGTTGATCTGGTCGCTGCGGATGGCGTTCCTCCAGGATGACGAGAATGAGTTCTGGCTGTGGGGCACCATTCTGGTGGGGTACAACATCGGCGCCATCGCCATCACGTTCAGCTATCCGTTCTTCCTGAGCCAGTCGGGGATGGTGTTCTGGTTGATCAACGCGGCCCTCTTCGCGGCGTACCAGCAATCTCGGAGACAGGGGCCTCGGAGCTCGGTGGATGCGACCCTACACCCTCGTCTCAGGTGACTTCGTCGCCACGGGAGGAATGGACCGGGCCAACCTGGCCCTGGCGAGCTACCTCGCGCGGCAGGGCGGTGTGGTGCGGGTGGTGGCCCATCGGGTTGCTCCGGAGTTGCTGGCGTACTCGAACGTGCGCTTCATCCGTGTGCCGAAGCCGGCGAATGCGTACCTGCTCGGGGAGCCGCTGCTGGATGCGGCGGGGCGCTACTGGGGGCTGCGGACGCTGGCGGAGGGGGGAGAGGTGGTGGTCAATGGGGGCAACTGCACGGTCCCCGGAGTGAATTGGATCCACTACGTGCACGCGGCCTATGCGTCCGAGGGCACGGGTTCGGTGGTTCGCAGGCTCAAGACAGTCGCGAGCCACCGGTACTACCGGTACACGGAGCGCCGGGCCATACGGCGTGCGCGCCTCGTCATCGCGAACGCCGAGCGCACCCGCGAGCACATCCTGAAGGCCACGGGGATTCCTCCCGAGCGCGTGCATGTCCTGTATCTGGGGAGCGATCCGGAGCGCTTCCGTCTGACGACGCCCGAAGAGCGGCACGCGGCGCGAGCGGCACTGGGCTGGCCGGAGACGCGGAAGGTGGCGCTGTTCGTGGGCGCGCTGGGGGACAGGCGCAAGGGATTCGATACGCTCTTCGAGGCGTGGGCTCGGCTGTGTGCTCGCGGCGACTGGGATGTGGAGCTGAAGGTGGCGGGTGGTGGCGCGCAGCGGGAGGCCTGGGAGCGGGAGGTGCGGACGCGCGGGTTGGGAGAGCGCATCCAGTTCCTGGGCTTCCGCAAGGACATGCCGGCGCTGATGGCGGCGGCGGATCTGCTCGTCTCGCCCACGCGGTATGAGTCGTACGGGCTGGGTGTCCACGAGGCGCTGTGCACCGGGCTGCCGGCCCTGGTGAGCCGTGCCGCGGGTGTGGCGGAGCGCTATCCACCGGCGTTGAGCGCACTGTTGCTGGATGATCCGGATGATTCCGGGGAGCTGGTCCGGAGGTTGGAGGCGTGGAGGGCGCAGGGCTCGGCGCTGGCGCCTCACGTCGCGGAGCTGTCCGCCACGCTCCGCGCGTGGACGTGGGACCGGATGGCCGAGGAGATGGTCGGGTTGTTGGAGCGCGCGCGGAGACGGTAGGTCCAACAGCACGACTGACTCAGCCCAGCACGGACTCGAAGAAGTCCAGATGTGCTCGGGCCACCACGGGCCAGGCAAACCGTGTCACCGCGCGCTCTCGCCCTCGTGTGGATAGCTCGCGCCGTTGGTCCGGGCTCTCCAGCAGCTCCGACAGCGCTGCGGTCCATGCTGCAGTGTCCGCCTCCGGAAGCACCCGGGCCGCATCCCCCGCCGTGTGCGGAATCTCTCCCGAGTCGCTCGTCAGTACCGGCACTCCACAGGCGAATCCCTCCGCCAGCATCCGTCCGAACTGCTCCTTCCATCGGGGCGTCGTCTGGCTCGGCGCACACAGCACATCCATCGCGTTGAGCACCCTCGGGACTCGCGCGTGCGGCACGCCTGTCACCACCCGGACCCGGTCTCCCTGCCGCCTGGCCCACTCGCGCAAACTCGCCTCCTGCGGTCCCCCTCCCACGAAGAGCGCTCGCCAGGGGGTGGTGAGTCGCTCCAGGACTCCACGCAGCAACTCCACTCCCTTCTCCGGCACGAAGCGCCCCAGGTACCCCACCACCGGCGGCCCCTCTGCTTCCCACCCCAGCTCCCGGAGGAACTCTGCTCCCGCCGCCCGGTCCGGCTGGAAGAGCTCCACGTCCACTCCCATGGGGATGTAGCGTGACGGCCGCTCCGCGTACCCTGGCCTCGTGAGCAGGTTCTGCTTCACCGTCTCTCCAAACGCCACCCAGCCCGCGGAGCGCCCCACCACCCACCGCTCAAGCTGTGCGAATGGCGGCGGGTAGCGCTTGAACAGGTTCTGCGCCGTGGAGAACACCAGCGGCACCCGCCTCGGCGTCAGCAGCGCCACCTCCGCTCCCGCGAACACGTAGGGCTCCTCCCACGCGTGCACCAGGTCCACCCCGCTCGCCAGCCTCCCCCGCAGCTCCGGGCCGTACATGAACAGGTGCGCCGAGCGGCTGAACAGGGCTCGCACCGCTTCCACCTGGCTCGCTTCCCCCGCCTCTCTCTGCAGTGAAATGGGGCTGAGGTCTCCATGGAAGAAGCGCGGCGCCACCGCCGTCACCTCCCAACGGCCAGCGCCCACAAGCGCCATCTCGTTGGCCAGCCGCCGGTTGAGCGTGACGACGTACGAGTGCGAGACACTCACCAGCCGCCGAACCCGCGTCACGGAGCACCCTCGCCACCCACCAGCGAGCGGTACACCTCCAGGATCTGCCGCCCATACCGCTCTCGAGAGAACCGCTCCACTGCCGTCCTCCGCGCCGCCTCTCCCAGCCGCGCGCGCAGCCCCGCATCCTCCACCAGCCGGCCCAGCGCCGCCGCCAGTTCCGTCGCGTCCCCCGAGGGCAATGTCACCGCATCCACTCCCTCGGTGAGCTGCTCCGCCGCCCCGCTCGCCCGGGAGATGACCGCCGCCCGCCCGCAGGCCAGCGCCTCCGCGATGGTCAGCCCGAAAGGCTCACGGCGCGTGCTCGCATGCACGAAGATATCCAGCGCCCGATACACCGCCACCGGATCCCTCTGGAACGGCACCAGCCCCACCTGCCCGCTCAGTCCCAACCGCCCCACGAGCCCCCGCAGCTCCTCCTCCGAGTATTGCGAGTCCGGAGTGCAGTACAGCGGCGCCCCCACCAGGTAGAAGCGCACGGGCAGTGTGGGGCGCTCGCGCCTCAATCGCGCCGCCGCCTCCAGGAACACCTCCTGTCCCTTCCACCGCGCATAGGTGGCCACCAACCCGAGCCGCAGCGTCCCCTCCGGCGCGGGAGCCAACCCCGCCAGCTCATCCAACCGCGCACTCTCGCTCGGACCGGGTGAGAAGCGCTCCACGTCCACGCCGTTGTACACGACGTGCACCGGCACCGAGCCCAGCACCTCGCGCGCATCCGTGCCCACCGCTTGCGAGTTGGCGATGGCCGCCGTCGCCAGGGGGCGCAGCGCCTGGAGCCCCCGACGCACCAGTGGACGCTCTCCAATGAAGTCGTGAAGGTGCCACACCCGCGCCACCGGCAAGCCCACCGTGGCGGGGCTCAGCAGGTGCGTCTTCAAGCCATTCGAGTGGAGCAGGTGAGGCCGCAGCGCCCGCACTTCGCGCCGCAACTCCCTCAAGTAACCCGCCAGCAGGCCAGGCGCGGGCGCGAGGCCTCGAGCCAACCCCCAGAATGCTCGAGGCCCCTGCCCGCGCAGGCCACTGTCCCCCAAGGACGAGAGCTGCTCGGGGAGCGGCAGGAGCCGCGCGTCCACACCCAAGGCGCGCGCTTCGTCCAGCAGCGGCCCTTCCGTGCCGATCAGCAGGTGCAGCGAGAGCGCCGGGTCCCCTCCGCGCAGGCACGCCAGCAAATCGAGCAGCGCGCGCTCGGCCCCGCCCAGCACTCCCACGGGATTGAGGAACAGGATGCGCAAAGCCCGGTGACCGAATCAGAGGCGCACCGGGCGGTCAAGCCAGACGCGAACCGCTAGTTGCAGTCCACGTCGTTGTTGGAGTTGTACGGCTCGCCCGCGGCGATGTGGTCCGCCACGCCACCGGTGGTCGGGCACGCCGCCGTCAGGTCTCCGTCCGACGAGGAGATCAACCACGTGTCCGCCGAGTCGTCCGTGTTGTTGTCCACGTCGCCCGCGCCGTACACCAGGAAGCTCCAGCTCTGGTCATCGCCGAAGAGGCCCGCGGTGGTCGTCAGGCCGTTGTTCGTCCCCTTGGAGTCCCACGTCGCGCCAGGCGGCACGGGCTCGAACGTCTCCGGGAAGCCGGTGAACCGGAACGTGTCCACCGACACGCACTGCACCGCCCCGTTGAGCACCACGTCCACGGCGCTGCGCTCCTCCTTGGTATTGCAGGTGTCTGCCAGGTGGTAGCTGTAGCGGTTGCCGCGCTCGGGCGCGAAGCCCGTGGAGTGGATGTCCAGCGGCGGCTTGCGCTGCAGCGTGCGCATGCTGGTGAAGAGGCTCTTGAGGTTGGTGGATACCTCGGACTGCCGAGCGCGAGCCTGGAGTCTCATGAAACTCGGGACAGCAATGCTTGCCAGGATTCCGATGATCGCCACGACAATCATGAGCTCGATGAGGGTGAAGCCGCGGTGCTGGTGTCGGGTCGCCATGGGGGCTCCTTCGAAGGAACAAAAAACGTCGTGCCCTGGCGAGAGAGCAAGCGCCGAGCCATACGCCCCGTGTGGCATCCCTTTGGGCCATGACAAAAATCGGCCTGTCTTCTCGTGCAGAGAGACTGTGAGAGATCCAACGGGCATGCACTCGCCGCCGGATCGCCGACCCCCGGATCCGTGGACGCTGTCCTGAGTCCGCTGGCCCTGCACAGTGGTTTGGAGCCCCTGTGTGTTCACTGCAGACTCCGACCCGCGTCGCACGCCGATGGGCGGCAGTGAACGACATGCCGAAATTTGTCAGGTGGTGACGTTTTTTGTCGCGAACTCCAGGAGCGAGGCTCAACCAGAGTGCAACGTTTCCGCTCGGGCCGTACGCGCTGATCCGCGAGGGATGCACGTCACCGTGAGCGTGAGAACTGTATTACCCGAGTGTCCCGGTTTTCGCAATCCCCCTGGGAGGTGTGCCTAGCCAGCGATGAGTGGCACGGAGGCATGCCGGATCAGCGCAGGAGGAGCCGCTGGTACGCCTGGAGCACAGTGTGCGCGTGGGCCTGCCAGGTGAACCGTCGGGCACGCTCCAGCCGGATTTCGCGAGCGGGGGGAGGCTGCCGGCCGGACAGCAGTGCATCCAAGGTGTTCACCCACGCGGCGACGTCTCCCACCGGGCAATAGAGGCAGGCCGTGTCGCCTACCTCGCGCAGCACGGGGAGATCGCTCGCCACCACCGGGGCGCCACACGCGAGCGCTTCGATGACAGGCAGTCCGAACCCCTCCGCTTCGCTGGGGACGAGCACGGCCTGTGCTCCCCGGTAGAGCCCGGCCAGGGTTGCCCGATCGAGCTTCGGGGGCTGCAGCAGCGCGTCGCCGAGGCCCAGCCGCGTCACCTGCTCGCGCTGGGCGGGAGTGAGCGCGCCTCCCTGCTGGACGAGCCGCAGTTCCGGGTGGCGGGCTCGCAGTGCCGCGAACACCTCGAAGAGGACATCCAGGCGCTTGCGGGGAATGGAGCTGCCCACGTGCAGCACGTAGGGCTGTCCTCCGAGCGGTACGAGGAGCGAGTGGCTCGTGTCTCCGGGAGAGGGCTCTGGCCGGAACTCGGGGGAGACTCCCAAGGGAGCCCAGACGAGCCGGTGGGGATCCACCACGCCGTGCGCCAGGAGTTCGGAGCGGACGGCCTGCGTGCCGTGGAAGACGATCGCCGCGCGCTCCAGGCCCAGGAGGATCGTCCGCGCCATGAGCCGGAACCATCTCGGGCGCGGCTCCCGGTGCGGTTCGAGGACCGAGCGGAAGGCGTCCAGGTCATGGCAGTAGACACCGGTGCGCCGCGCGGGCAGGGCGTGGACGAGCTGCGCGTACGAATGATCCACCACGTGGAAGGCGTCGTACCGGCCCCGCGCCAGGAGCGCTCGCGCGGGGTAGGCGCCGAAGCGGGTGAGGAGCCGATCCGCGTTGAACGCCGTGCGCTCGCCGAGTCCGGGCAGCCGTTGGACGAGGCGCGGCAGCGGAGGGCGCACTCCCGTGGCCACCACCTCCGAGGGGTGCTCGGACAGTCCTTCTAGCAATGCCTCCCCCACGAGGTCCATGCTGGGCCAGCCCTCCTCTCGCGGATCCATGAGCAGCGCGAGTTTCAGCGGTGCGCTGGGAGTCATGGACGTTCGCCTTCCGCCGAGGGGGCGGGGTTGAGCAGCACCTCCATCGTGCGCTCCAGGGAGAAGCGCTCCCGATAGACTTCAGCGGCTCGAGCCCCCAGCGCTGCCAGCTTCTCGGGTTGAGACAGCAGCCGCTCGGCGGCTCGAGCCAGGGTCTCTGGAGCCGTGCCCTCCACGAGTTCCACCGCACCCAGTTCCCGCCACAGGGGCTCGGTGAGGTGCCCGGTGTGGGTGACCAGCGGCCGACCCAGGGCCAGGCTTGCCATCGTGGTGCCGCGCCGGGTGCTCACTCCATCCGGGTAGGGCTGGATGAGCAGCTCACACGCCTGGAGGTGCGCTGCCAGCTCGGTCGGGGGCAGGGAGTCCCGAGCGAGGAGCCGCGGCGAGAGTTCCGGGCGGCGCCGGGCCAGTCCCTCGAGCCAGGACTGGCTGCCTCGGCCCAGGAGCAGCACCCGGTGGCGGGGGTGGGCGCTCAGCAGCGGGACGAGCACTCGCTCCAGCGGCCCGGAGGTGCCTGCTCCATAGGTGCCGAAGTGCCCCAGCAAGGGCCCCGTGCCGAGCTCCTCGCGTACGCGAGCCACGACCGAGGGATCCACCTCCGTCGGGAGGTTGCTGGGCACGGGGCGCCACTCGGTGTGGCGGCGGCTCTTCGCGGGCAGGTGCTCGGCCCAGGCGGGGATGGACACGAAGGTGCGATCCGCCGCTCCTGCCACCAGCCGCACCATCAGCCGCGTAGTGCCCGCGAGCACCTGACGGCGCAGCGGATCCCCTCGGTGCCACGGGTACACCACCTCGTGGAAGAAGACCCAGCGCTCATCCTGCCGGCGCGCGGCGAACCAGGCGCAGAAGGGGAGATTCATCGCCTTCAACCCGAAGGCGTGCGGCACGTACTGGAGCAGCAGCCTCCGAGGCCTCCGGCAGCGCTCGAGCCCTCGGGTCAGCCCCACCAGCCCCAGGGGGGTGAAGAGGCCCGGTGCGCGGTGCACGGTGACACCATCCTCCCGAGTTTCTCCCGCGGCTCCGGGAGCCCACACGTGCACCTCCGCGCCTCGGAGCGCCAACTCCCGGGCAACGAGCCGCGAGTAGTCGCTGACACCGCCCGGCTGGGGCGGGTACTCGCCCGTGAGCAGGTGCCACGCAACATCCGAGGGGGGCGCGGCGGGACGGCTCAGGAAGCCTCCATGTCCCGAAGGTCCATCAGCTGCATTCGGCGCGGACCGTAGTCCTCGCGCTGCGGGAGTGTCAAAAGCATCCAGCCCTCTCTTGCAGGGAGGGGGAGCAGGCGGTGTTGAGCTTGAGGGCGGTGGGGGGCACCGTTAGCATCGGCGGCGGCCTGCTCCGGATGAACACCACTGCTGCCCCAGAAGTCACTGCCTCCGAGGTGAAGGCCCGAGCCCAGAAGGGAGTGCTCGTCCTCGCCGCCCGCACGCTGGCCTCCCAGGGCCTGCGTGTGGTGAGCGCCCTGTGCCTGTCCCGGCTGCTGTTCCCGGATGACTACGGCCTGTTCGGCATCGTGAACTACGCCGCCACGCTGGGCATCTTCCTCGGAGACCTGGGGCTCAGCGCCGCCCTGGTGCACCAGTCCCACGAGCCTACTCCGGAGGAGACCTCGACCATCTTCTGGGGACACCAGATGCTGACAACCCTGGTGGCCGCCGGGGTCGCGTTGATGGCGCCGCAGCTCGTGGAGGGGTACGCGCTCGGGGCGCAGGCGCTGCCCATGGTCTACGCCCTCGTCGCGGGGCTCTACTTCTTCTCGCTGCGCATCATTCCCGTCATGGCGCTGGAGCGGAAGCTCGCCTTCCCCGTGATTGCCCGCGCCGAGCTCATCGAGAACCTGGCGCAGGTGGCGACCACCATCTCTCTGGCCGCTCTCGGGTGTGGCGCCTGGTCGCTCGTAGGCGGAGGGTTGGTGCGCGGGGCCGTGGGCCTGGTGTGCATCTGGATGGCGTCTCCCTGGCGTCCCCGGTTCACGTTCCACCTGTCCATCATCAAGCGGCTGATGGGCCTGGGGCTGGGGTTCCAGCTCCCTCCGTTGGTGGGCGCGCTGACGGCGGGCTGGGTGCCATTGGTGGTGGGGCGCTACCTGGGCAAGGACGCCGTGGGCCTGGTCAACTGGGCCTGGGCACTGGCCTCCACGCCGATGATGCTCAGCGCCATCCTCAACCGCGTGGCTTTCCCCGCGTACTGCCGCCTGCAGGATGATCCGGTGGGGTTCGCTGACTACCTGCGCACCTCGCTGCGCCGCCTGTCCGCCGCGCTGTGCCTGATCATCCCCATGGTCGTGTTCGCTGTCCCGGTGGCCGTGCCCCTCTTCTTCGGGCAGCGGTGGGTGCCTGCCGTGCCGCTGGTGCAGTGGTTCAGCGTGGAGTGCATTCTCATTACACTGAATGGCTTGCTGGCCACCGCGCAGAACGCGGGAGGCCGGCCCTATGAGCGGCTCGCCGTCACCATCGCTACGGGCGTGTCGAAGTGGGCGCTGGGGACTTGGCTCATTCACCGGTTCGGTCTGCTGGGAGTTGGGCCCCTGGGCAGCATCATCTGCCTGGGCGAGCTGGCGGTGACGGCCTGGCTCGTCACGCGGCTCAACCCGGCACTCCGGGGCGTGGGCGTGCAGGTGGTGGAGCCCGTCGTCACCGTGGGGCTGCTGTTGCTGGGCTCCGTCCTGTCCGCGCCGTACATCGTTCGCGAGGGGCTGTGGTCTCAGGCGCTCGTGGGCGCGGCGCTGTTCGCGGCGCTCTTCCTGCTGCGTGAGCGTCTGCCTGGACCGGTGCCCCTGGTGGCCGAGCTGCGCACCATCTTCGCGCTCGTCCGGGCCCGGTTGCCGGGCGGGGCGCCTCGGGAGTCTTCGCCGTGACGAAGCCCGATCTCGCCATCTCCATCGTCAACCACAGCAACCCGGAGCTGCTGCACGACTGTCTGCGTACGTTGTTCGCGACGACGAAGCAGTGCTCCTTCGAGGTGTGGGTGGTGGACAACGCCACGGATGGGCGCGGCGTGGAGGCCATGCGGCGTGACTTCCCCCAGGTGCGCTGGATCTTCAACACGGAGCGCAAGGGGTTCTCCGCCAACCACAACCAAGTGCTGAGCAAGGCTCGGGCCCGCTACATCTGCGTCTTCAATGACGACACGATCGTCCACGAGGACGCGTTCGACTCGCTGGTGCGCTTCATGGACCAGAACCCCCGCGTGGGGATGGCGGGTGCCCGGCTGCTCAATGCGAACGGTACGTTGCAGAACTGTGCCTTCCGGGACATGACGCTCTCCTCGGCGCTCTGGGACATCTGCTTCCTGCCGCGCCCGCTGCACTTCCTCAAGGTGCGGCACGTCCACCCGGCGCAGTATGGCGACGAGCAGGCGCGTGTGAGCTGGGTGCTGGGTGCCTGCATCGTCGTCCGCGAGGAGTGTCTGCGCGAGGTGGGGCTGCTGGACGAGGTGCTCTCTCCGGTGGGGAACACCGAGGACACGGATTGGTGCGTGCGCGCGTGGAAGGCGGGCTGGGAGGTGGCCTTCTGCCCGGACGCCGTCATCACCCACCTGGCGAGCCGCTCCTTCCGGCCCTCTACCTCGGGCGTGGACAAGGTGCGCCTGGAGCTGTGGCGCACGCGCATGGCGTACTTCCGCAAGCACCACGGTCGGCTCCATGAGCAGCTGCTGCGGCTCATCCTCGTGGGGACGCTGCCGTGGAATGCCTTCGTGCTGACGCAGACGCTGCTGCGGGGACGCGGGAGCTTGAAGGAGTACCAGCGGCAGCTCTCCACCCATGCGCGCATCTCCGAGCTGGGGCTGCGCGGGCGGCGGGAGTAGCCGAGCATGCCCTTCTTCTCCATTGTCATCCCCACGTACAACCGGGCCCGGCTGCTCGTGGAGGCGCTCGAGTCCGTCTTCGCCCAGGAGTTCTCGGACTTCGAGGTGCTGGTAGTGGATGACGGCTCCACGGACGACACACAGGCGCAGTTGGCCCGGTACGGCGAGCGCGTGCGCGCGCTGCGGCAGGAGAACCAGGGGCAGGGCGTGGCGCGGAACCTGGGCATCCAGCACGCCACGGGTACCTACGTGGTCTTCCTGGACAGTGATGACGTGTGGTTCCCCTGGACGCTGTCCACGTACCGGCAGGCCATCGACATGTATGGAGGGCCCTCGGTCGTGATGGGCACTCCGGCGAGCTTCCAGCACTCGCAGGAACTGGCCCGGGTGCGCAGGGGGCCGTTCCGGGCCCATGCCTTCGCGGACTACTTCGCCACCGCGGAGGAGACGTTTGCTCGCACGGCCTGCGTCATCGCCGCGCGGACGGAGGCGCTGCGCCGCGTGGGAGGCTTCACGTCCCGGCGCATCATCTCCGAGGATCATGATCTGCTCTACCGGCTGGGCACTTCACCCGGCTTCGTTTGGGTGGAGTCGCCCCGTGTCATGGGTTACCGCAAGCACGAGGGCTCCTCATCGCGGCAACTGGAGAAGGGCTACGAGGGGCTGTGCTACCAGCTTGAGCAGGAGGCGCTCGGGCGCTATCCGGGCGGCGAGCCCCGGAGACGCGAGCGGCTGACGCTGATCCTCCACGGCGTGCGGCACGTGTCGCGTTGGCTGGTGGAGCATGGGCGCAAGGATCTCGCGTTGGAGCTCTACCGGCGGAGCCTCCGCTGGCACCTCGTGGTGCCGCGCTGGCGCTACATGCTGGGGTTCCCGCCGTGGATGGTGGCGTCCACCCTGCGGCACCTTAGGCGGTGAGGCGGCTCAGGGAGTCCGGCGGCGGAGCACGGTGAGGGACTCGTACTCGTCGTTCACCTCGAAGGCCGGATCCTTCAGGATGACCTCGCTCGTGTAGCGCACGCTGCCTGCTCCTGGGCGTGGATTTGCGGGCGTGTCCCGGCTGTCGTGCAGCGCCACCACGCCACCGGGTGCCACGAGTGGATTCCAGCCCGTCCAGTCCGCCTGGAGCCCCTCGTACGAGTGGTCTCCGTCGATGAAGATGAAGTCCACCGGCGGGATGCCGTGCTCACGGTGGCGGCGAGCAGCCTCCGCGCCCGTGAGCCGGACCCAGGACACCTGCCCGTTGCGCACCACGCCGACCTCTCGGTGGGAGATGAGGTACTGGAAGCTGAAGCCCAGCCGCCCCACGGGGAACGGATCCACGGCGTACAGCGTGGCGCTCGGATCCATCACGCTGCGCAGCACCCGGGTCGTCACCCCGTGCCACACGCCGATCTCCACCAGCCGGCGCTTGCCTGCTGCGTGCTTCGCGAGACACGCCCGCTCGCCCGCGGACGTCTGGGTCTGGGCCTGTTCCAGACCGACGAGCCAGAGACCGAAGTGGGTGATGACGCGCATGGCAGTGCTCCGCGGGTGGTTCTCGTGCCCGTACGGGTTGTGGGCACGAGGCGCGTATCCCTAGCACGGTTCTGTGGGCCTGGATGCGTCCGACTGTCGGAGTGCGCCAGGAGAAGCTTGGCCGACGCCATTCCGACAGCGGAAGGCCACACCGCAGTGCCGAACAAGGCTGGGCACTGAGGTCTCGCTGCGGCGTTGGGGCGCTGGAGCGCTCTGTAGCGTTCGGCGCGCTGGTGGCGTCGCGCGAAGCCGCCCGTCCCCTCTCCTCTATCCTGGGTGAGCAAGATCAAGGAGAGTACGGGCATGAGAACTTCTTCCACAGCCGGAAGAGTGCTGGCCACGAGCTGTCGAAGAGACGCCGGGCGGGCAGGGACACGCGCTTGGGAGCCAGTCGAAAAGTTCGACCTTGCGAAGCTTCAACACGGCCAGCGTGGCGTGAAGACACGCCCAGGCATCGCATGGGGCTCAACATCGGGGCGCTCCCAGCTGCGCGGTTCACGGAGAACGTTCCGTGAGGATTTTTGACACCCTTGCAGGTGCATCGCAGTTCGCCTGGGTCCTGTGGCATTCAGCCTTGTCCGCGCGTCGTGAAGCAGAGAGCGAACTCTGGCGCTACCTGCGCGAGATCATCGACTTCATTCATCAGTTGGGACAAGCCTACCGCTTTGAAGATTATCTACGAGAGGTTCCACTCACGACCCCTCCCTATCTCAGTACCGCTCTGGACTCTCGTGAGGAGGCATGCTTACGACGGGCCATGGCCCTTGCTCTCAAGGCCCTGGAAGAGACCTCCGACCCGCAGCAAGCACGGCATGCACTCGTCTTCATCAACCTCCTGAACTTTCTTGCCGAAACAGGGCAGCTTGCTGATTTCGAGGACTTCTTCACCCATCGTCTCGACTACGCGCCGCTCGCCATCGCCTCCTTCGCGACACGCGAGGAAGCGGAAGCATGGCTGAAGGAGGTGGCGGAGCCTCCCAGCCCTGCTCGTGTTCTCATTGGCGATGAGTATTATCTGGCGTGGTATTCCCGCGAGGACGGCTCTCGGGATGTGACTCGTGATTTTACAATCGAGCCCTACATTGAAGAATTCACGGCGAGAGGAGTTCCTCCCAACGCTCCCTCGTTCAAGAGCCGCGAAGAAGCTGAGGCGTGGCTGGCCACCCACCCTGCCTCTCCCTTTGCCTTCCTCTCGATCGATGGGGAGCGCTACTTCGCTGTACACCACAAGCGGCTGAAGCGGCATACGCTCCACCCGGTGGCACGCAGCCTGGGCGAGTGGGAAGAGGAGAAAAAGGCCGCCGAACGCCGAACGCCACTCCCTCCAGGGTGAGGCAACCCAGGAGTGACTGCCCGGTCCCGAGAGAGTGCCTCGCTCCAAGGTTGTGGGCTCCCTTTGAGATCCTGTTCCCGAGATCACTTACCGCCGGATTTGACGAACTTCTCGAGGGCGTCGGGTGTGAGCGGATAGTTGGGGCTCAGCACCGAGTGGCAGCTCTTGCAGTCAGTGACGCTGGGATTCTTGGCCTTGGCCAGAGCGAGGAACTTCTTCATGGCCTTCTTGGCTTCGTCCTGTCCGTCCTTTGTGCAGGCATCATTGATCAGCTGGGTCTTGAGGGATTCGCCGGACGAACTCACTGAACTTGGATTCGTCCGACTGTCGGACGAATTCGCCAGATGCGATTCGTCCGACAGGCCGGCCTGTGCTGTCGGACGACTGTCCGACAGGCCGGCCCGTTCAGTCGGACGATGCGGCTCAGAGCGCCGGACGGTTTCCGCGAGGACTACTTTCGTCCGACAGTCGGACGAATCCGCCGAAGCCCTTTCGTCCGACAACTCGTTGGTTGAAGAGAGCTACCTCGGTCCGAACGTTCGGACTCTTGGGCCCGGGCTCCTACGTTCGTCCGACAGTCGGACGAATTCGTCGGACTCTGCTTCGCCGCCGAAAGTGAGGCGCTGGCCGTGAGCCCCACGAAGCCCCCCGTCTCCCGCCGTGGACTGCACCGTCTCGTTTCTCGGACGGTCCCCCTGCTCAAGCGCCTGGGTCCCCTGCACAAGTGCCTGATATTCCGAGCGCGGGGTGTTGGCCTCACTTCTGCTCTAGGGAGTCGCAACCGGCAAGCCCTGACCCGCCGGCCGAGTCTCAGCAGGAGTGAGGCTCAACAGGGGGGCATACAACGATGAACGACAACAACGAGATCCCGAATCCCTATAAGGATAAGGGGCTGACGAAGGAGCAGGCGGTGGACACCCTGCGCCAACTCGCCAAGGACGAGACGCGCAACCACCTGCTCATGGGGCTGCTCTTCAACTACGTGGCCGACAGCAAACTGCTGGAGGGCACGCCGTACAAGAACCCGGTGGACTACCTGTGCAGCCACGTCCAGGAGGTCTCCCGCTCCGCCTTGCTGGACTACAGCGCGGTGGCGCGGGTCTTCACCGAGCCGGTGGCTCTGCGCTACGGCATCACGCGTCTGCGCCTGCTGCTCACCTACAAGGACGCCACGAAGCTGGAGTTCAACCCGGAAGAGCCGGGCCCCGCCGTCATCCAGGTGCCGGACAAGCAGGGCCAGGTGACGGTCAAGTCCTTCGCGGATTGCGGCGTGGAGGATCTGCGCATGGCCCTCAAGCACCTGCGCGACTCCACTCCCGGCACGCCCTTCCCTTCGGAGGACCGGGCCGTGGTGGACGGCTACCGCGAGGCCATCCTGCGCGCTGTGCCGAAGGGCTCGCCCGTGCGAGTGCTGCTGGACCGGCACAAGGAGGAGTCGGTGATCGAGATCCGCACCCTGCCGCTGACGCAGGTGGACAAGCTCATCGAGGCGTTGCTGAGCCAGTACGCCGTCATGAACGTGGTGCCGGCGGCGGCGAAGAAGAAGGAGCAGGCGCGCTCGTAACACCTCGCCGTGAATGAGGAGCGGCCCCATTTTCCGGAATACTCGGAGCACGGGGCCGTGCTTTTCTTGCTTCAGGCTGGGGGGCAGGCTGTGGCGCATGTCCAGAGCCTCCTCCTCTTCCCTTTCACCTGCGGCACTGCCGGAGGGAACGCTCGTGGGCCGCTGGCGCATCCTGGGTTGGGCGGGCCAGGGCTCCCATGGAGCCGTCTATCGAGCGGTGTTGGTGGACAACGCTCCAGGCGTGCCAGATGCTGGCGCAGCTGGCGCGAGCACTCCAGAGCACTCCCGCCTCCGGGTGCGTGCATCGGGACCCACAAGCCATGGGTCTGAGCGAGAGCAGGGGCAGTGGAGCTGCCGGCATCGACGTGCACAAGAGGAAGAGCGGTATACATCCGGGCTATTGCGCCGGAGTGACTTGAAGTTCGTCACACGCAGGAAGGCTCATGGTGAAGCGCGTGTATCTGCCCAACTCGCTCTCCACCGCCAGTTTCCCCCCGTGGAGTTTGATGATGTCGTAGCTCAGTGACAGCCCCAGCCCGATATTACCGTTGCCCGGAGGTTTGGTTGTGAAGAACGGTTCGAAGATGCGGCTCTGGAGCTCTTCGGGGATGCCCGGCCCGTTGTCCTCAACCTGGAGAATCACTTCTCCGCCATCACGGTGGGTGCGTACGGTAACGGTGGGGTTGAAGGCGGGGAAGGGCTGGCGCTGTTTCAAGGACAAGGCATCGATGGCGTTGTGAATCAGGTTCTGAACCACGCGGCCCAGTTGCTGGGGCATCGCCTGTACCTTTCCTATCGCCGGATCAAACTCCCGCACGAAGTTCACGACCAGGTCCGGATTGCGGACACACGCCTCGGCGTAGGCCTGTTCCAGGTATTGCTCCGCGAGCGAAATCACGTCTGTGGGTTCGAGTGCACTAGAGCGGCCCCGGGCATGCTCCATCATGCTCTGGATGATGTGGTCGGCTCGTACGCCGTGCTGGTGGACAATGGCCGCATTCTGCTTCAGATGGGCAATGAGGTCCTGGACCTCGCCCATGAGGAGGAGTTGGGGGTGCTCATGCAGCGCTCGCTCCAGGTCCTGGGAAAGTTCGACGCTGGCCTCAGACAGGTTGTTGATGAAGTTGAGCGGGTTCTTGAGCTCGTGCGCGATGCCCGAGGTGAGATGGGCGAGGGAAGCCAGCTTTTCCGACTGGATGAGCTGGCTCTGCGTGCGCTGCAGCTCCTGAATGAGCATTTGCTTGGCCGTGTTTTCGTGATGGAGGGTTGCATTCGCCATTTCCAACTCACGGGTGCGGTCTTGGATGCGCTCCTCCAATTGGCTGTTGAGTTGCTCCAGGTCCGTACGGGCTTGGTGCAGGGATGCGTTGCTTTGCCCCAGAGTCTGGCCCATGCGGACCAGCCCTTCTCCGGTGCGCTGCAGTTCGATGATGGGATAGGTCGGCTGTGGCTGTGAATACTCGCCTTGGCCAATCCGCTGCATCATGGCCTCCAATGCCAGCAGGGGTTCAGCCAGCGTGCCACTCGTCCGACGCACCTTCCGGTAAAGCCATGCAAAGAAGAGGGCATAGAAGAAGACCAGACCGGCAATCATCCCCAGGCCAACACGGAGGACGCGTTTGTTGAGTTCATAGGCCTCAGCGAAGATGTCCGCCTCGTCCGCGACGACGAGCAGTTTCCAGGCATTGCACTTCACAGTGGACCAGGCCACCTGCTTGCTGCGTCCTGCCAGAATCACGGTCTGTAGTCCCTGCTGCTCGGAGACCAATCGCTGGCCGAACTCGCGGTACTCCTCACGCTTGAGCAGGTTGAAGGTGTCCGGCTTGGGAATGTCGTACTTGATGGCTCGCTGATACGAGTACTGGGTGAGCTCTTTCAGTTCCCAATCCCGTTCTCCTTGAGCAGGTAATGCGAGGATGGTGCCATCCTGGCCCACCAGCATTCCGTAGCTGTTCCAGGGCAAGCGTAATTGACGCACCTGCTCGACTAGATGGCCGAGGGTGACGTCGACGCCCACCACAGCCTCCAGGCGGTCACTCTGCTCTAGGTAGACCGGGGCATTCGCTGAACTCATCCATCCCTGCCCAGCTGTATCGACGTACACGTCTGTCCAGATGACCTTGCGTTCCGGATTGTGTGCCGCGTCCGCTTCGTAATAGTAGTTGTAGACTGAGTGATCGCCAGCCGCTCCGTTCTCCTCAAGGATTTTGCCGTAGTTGATGTACGGATAAAGGCGGGTCATATGATCCGCAGTGAGGACGTAGGCCTGGGTGATCAGAGGGTGTGTCTCTACGATGCTCTCAAGCAACGGATCGAGCTGCGCAAACTGCAGCGCCTTCTGGCGTTCGGGCTCGCGAATGCGGGTGAGACTGGAATAGAGGAGAGCGGCTCGACCTGGCAGGTTGCGTGTCGTATAGAGCGCGCCACCCTTGGAAAAGGCATAGCGCAAGGGCTCTTCGGCATCTGGGACGAACGGCGTCACAAAGGCCCGTGCGGTCTGGCGGCGGAGGAGTTCAGCGCTGTAAGCGACAGAGGCAAGCTGGGCGCTGATGTTCTCGGCCTGTTGCTGGGAGGCGTATCGAAGTTGCTCGGTCGCCAGGCGTTGCAAAGTTGTGATGTTCTGCTCGCGGATGACGCTGTTGGTGATGAAGTAGGCGGCAATGAGTGCCACCTCGATGAAGAAGAGTGGGACGAGTGCGCTCGTGAGATAGGTTCGCCAGATGAGCCGCAGCAGTGACACAGGTGCAGCGGCACTCCTTCGATGCTGTGGCAAGAGCGTAGCCCCCATGCTCGATGCCTCCTTCTCACTCCCAGAGAGCAAACAGGGAGCAGCATACTCCTGAACGCCGGGCTGCCCCGCTATGCTCGATGGGTTGCGTCTACCTGCAACTCAGAGGGCGGACGTCCCATCGCCAAGTGATTGGCTGCTTGATGATCGTGGCTCACGTTGCCCGCACTCGTTCCGGGAACAACCGCACGAGCAGCGCCGGAGGCGAACTCTTCAACCGCAGCGCTCGTTTCTCCACCAGGTGCCACGAGAGCACCGCCAGCGCCATCACCACCGGCAGGGCCAGCGCCGCATCCAGCATGGGCGCCATCCGGCCCCCCATCAGCGCCACCACGAGCTGCTGCACCGGGAACGCGTAGATGTACACGCCGTATGAGAAGTCCCCGTACCGGCCGAAACGCGCGAGCCGGCTCGGCACGAAGGCCAGGTACATCACTGCGTACACACCGCAGCTCCCCACCGCGTACCGGAACCCTCCGAGCCAGGCCGTGAGCACCAGTACCGCGAAACACCCGCACGCCACCCACGGGCTCATCCGCACCTTGTCCCGCAGCAGGTACAGCGCCATACCCCCGCCGAAGTAGAGGTACAGCTCCGGCCACAGGTGCAACCGCGGACCCACGTGCGGCACGAAGGGCACCACCACCGCCAGCGCCCAGCCCGCCAGCACCACCCACCCGCGCAACAGCCTTGCGGCTCCCAACCCCGCAACCAACAGGTAGAAGCCCACCTCGAACTTCAAGGACCACAGCGAGCCGTTCACCGCGTTCGGGAACGCATTGCCGTGGAAGACTCCCGGCAGCGTCCACTGTGACTGATACAGAGTGAAGTTGCGCAGCAGGTACAGGTACGTCTCGGACGATTGGAAGTACGCCCCCAGGGGCAGCTCCGTCATCGCCGGGCCCAGCAGGAACACGCTCGCCAGCAGCATCACCCCCAACCCCGGGAAGATGCGCAGCGCCCGCGCCCACAGATAGCTCCCCAGGCTCGACGCGCGCTCCTGGCTCTGGGCAATCAGCACCCCGCTGATCATCAGGAACACCGCCACGCACAACTGCCCCACCGTGGACTGACGGTGAGAGAAGCGCTCCAGCGGATCCAACGTCCCCAGGCCCTGTCCCAACGGGAAGGCGTGCGAGAAGATGACCCCCGCAGCCGCAACGAACCGGATGAAATCCAGGTTGTTGCGCTTCCCGTCCAGGCACTGCCGCAGGGTGGGAGAGGGAGTGGGAGCCATAGGAGATGCCGTGCGACAGGCCGCATTCTGGACCGGGCTGCTTGCCACTCAAAGCGTCCAGGCAGCCTGCCTCTCGATAGGAGGGGCTCCAACGGTCACCAGACGACCGTGTGTCGTGTTATCCAGCGCGCCGGGTTTCTCTCCTCTCCCGGGGGCGGCGTGTCAGGCCCACGAGTCCTCTTCGCCATCCACCATCCGTTGGATCCGAACCTCGGCGCCCCCGGGGTGACGTTGGCATTGGGGAATGCGCTCGTCTCTCTGGGCTGCGAAGTCTTCTACTACGGCTTCGGTGAAGCCTTCCCGGGCGTCACCTCGCACTCGGCCTGGCACTCGGTCCGCTTCCCCTGGGTCCTCTCCGCGTGGCTGGCGCGCAACGCCGGGCGCTTCGATGTGCTCGACATCACCACCGGAGATTGCTGGCCCTGGGCTCGCATGGGCCGGCCCGGAGCCCGCCGCCGCCACGCGCTCCTCACCCGCAGCCATGGCCTGGAGCACGTTGTCTCCGAGCAGCTCCGCGAGGATGCGCACTCCGGACGGGCGGACCTGAGCTGGAAGTATCCGCTCTACCATGGGGGCTTCCGGCTCTGGGAGGTGCGCCAGTCCCTGCTCATGGCCGATCGCGTCGTGCTCCTCAACGCGAAGGATCGCGATTACGCGCAGCAGCACCTGGGCATCCCCGCCAGCCGCATTGCCCTCATTCGCCACGGGTTGTCCGAGCCCTTTCGCGCACTCCCGCCTCCCGAGTCTCTCGCCGAAGGCCCCCTGCGCCTGGCCTTCGTGGGCACGTGGATCCAGCGCAAGGGCCGCGAGGACCTCGTCGCCGTGGCCCAGGCGCTATACGAGCAGGGCGTGCGCTTCTCGCTCTCCCTGCTGGGCACGGGCACCAGCGAGGCAGAGGTGCTCTCGGCCTTCCCGGCCGCCGTGCGCGAGCGCCTGCGCGTGGTGCCTGGCTACCGCCACGCGGAGCTGCCCAGCCTGCTCCGTGAGCACGAGGTGCTCCTCTTCCCCAGCCACGCCGAGGGCTATGGCATGGCGCTCGTCGAGGCCATGGCCTGTGGGCTGGCACCGCTCTCCACACCCGTGGGCGTGGCCCCCGAAGTGGTGCGCGAGGGAGAGACAGGCCGGCTGCTCCCCGTGGGCAACGTGCCCGCCTTCACCGCCGCCGTGCGAGCCCTGGCCGAGGATCGCCGCCGGCTGCTGGAGTTCCGGCGCGCTGCGCAGACCGCCGTACAGGGCATGACATGGAGAGATGTCGCCTTGCGGACACTGCGTCTTTACGAGTCCGCCCTCCAGGAGGAGAGGGGGCAGGCGGACGGGCCCCACGAGGTAGGGAGATTTTAAAGAGCGGACATTGACGCGTCAGGCCGTACGCCGTCAGCATGGTGTCCGGTTGGACCGCAATGATCACGTTCCTCGTCACCTTCCTTGTGTCGCTGATGGTGGCCCTGGTGCTCACCGTCGTGGTGCGAAACCGCGCCCTGGCGTGGGGGTGGGTGGACCAGGCCAACTCCAGCCGCAAGGTGCACGCGCGGCCCATTCCGCGGCTGGGTGGCATCGCCATCGTCCTGGGCTTCTTCGCGCCCCTGTGCGCCCTGTCCTTCACTGACTCGGGCGTAGGCTACCTGTTCCGCTTCCACCGGGAGCTCGTCTGGGGCCTGTTCGCCGGCGGGGCCGTCATCGCCATGCTGGGGCTGTATGACGATCTGCGAGGGGCAGGGGCCCGGCTCAAGTTCACCGTGCAGTTCGCCGTGGCCATCGGCCTCTACCTGTTGGGCTTCCGCGTTGAGCTGATCGCCAACCCGTTCGGGATGGAGCTCTCCCTGGGCATGCTCAGCCTGCCCTTCACCCTGCTGTGGATCGTCGGCGTCATCAACGCCATCAACCTCATCGACGGGCTGGATGGGCTGGCCGGGGGCGTCGCCTTCTTCGGGGTGGGCACCAACTTCATCCTCTCGCTGGTGCGCGGGGACGTCATCATGTGCTTGCTGATGGCCGCCCTGGCCGGCGCCATCCTCGGGTTCCTCGTCTTCAACTTCAACCCGGCCTCCATCTTCATGGGCGACACCGGGAGCATGTTCCTGGGCTTCGTGCTCGCCGCCGTCTCGTTGAAGACGTCCACCAAGAGCGGCACCGCCGTGGCCATGCTCGTGCCTGTCATGGCGCTGGGCCTGCCCATCATGGACACCCTGCTGGCGATGATTCGCCGCTCGGTGCTGGGCCGGCCCCTGTTCAGCGCGGACAAGGAGCACATCCACCACCGCCTCATGGCCCGCCTGATGCTCAGCCACCGCTCGGCGGTGCTGGTGCTCTATGGGCTGTGCGGCCTGTTCACCCTCACCGCGTTGGGGCTCAACTTCGCCAACAGCGCGCAGAGCGCCCTGCTCCTGGTGGGCATGGGCGTCGTCGTCTTCATGCTCATGCGCAAGCTGGGCTACCTGGACCTGCACCGGGCCGGCACCGTGGGCGAGGTGCGGCGCAGGAACATCCGCCTGCGCTCGCTGGTGAAGGAGCTCTCCCGAGCCATCCGCGGCGCCCAGTCGCTGCAGCAGTTGTGGGACTGCGTTCGCCCGCTCGCCGAGGCGCTCGACGTGGCCCGGCTGGAGTTGCGGCTCCAGCACCAGCGCGACGGGCTCACGGATGGCGTCGTCTTCGAGACGCAGCGCCCCGCGGGCTCGGCCCTGCCGCTGGATGTGCGCGTCGAGGTGAAGGAGGGCGAGGTGCCGCTCGGGTGGCTGAGCCTCTCCTGGAGTGATGGGCGGGAAGAGGTGAGCCGCGACGAGGAGCTGGTCGTGGAGCAGGTGGCCGGCACCGTGGCCGAGCGCGCCGCCAGCCTCATGGCCCTGGCCCACGCCGAGCCGAGCCGTGTTGTCGCGCTGAGGCGGTGACGCGCGTGGGCGCGAGGGACTTCCTGGCGCTGCTCCGGGCCTGGCCGGCCGCTCCTACGAGCAAGCCTCCGGTGGATGCGGAGTCCTTCGTGAGAGCCGCCGCGAGGCACGGGCTCGCGGGCTTCGCGGCGCATGCGGCGGAGCGGGCAGGGTGGGGGTTGCCAGCGGCGGCCCAGGAGCTCCTCCGCCGCGAGTCGATGAGCGCCGCGGCTCGGGCCATCCGGGTGAATGCGCTCCTGCTGCGCTCGGTGGATGCGCTCGCCACGGTGGGCGTGGTGCCCGTGCTGCTCAAGGGCCCGGCGCTGGCTCGGCGGCTCTATCCCGAGCCCTTTCTGCGTGCCACCACGGATGTGGACCTGCTCGTGGGTACAGAGCAGGTGGAGCCGTCCTCGCGAGCCCTGGAAGGACTGGGGCTGACGCGGGCACCCGAGCGGCCCGGGCATCGCGGCGAGCACTCGCATCACCGCGAGTTTCAGGGGCCCGGTGGGCTCGTGGAACTGCACTTCCGCGCGCTCGTGGGCTACGGGCAGGCGCTGGAGGCGGACATGCTGCTCGCCCACGCAGAGGAGGCCGAGCTGGAGGGGCGCCGCGTGCGCTACCTCCGCGCCGAGGAGGAGCTGGTCTACCTGTCCCTCCACGCGAGCAACCATCTGCTCCAGCGGCTCTCGTGGGTGCTGGACTTGAAGCTGTTGCTGCTCGCTCACCCTCGGCTGCGCTGGCCTCTCGTGGTGGAGGTGGCGCGGGCGTCGGCACTGCCTCATCTGGCGTGGTACGCGCTGGAGACAGCTCGGCGGCTGCTCGGAGCACCTGTCCCGCTCGAAGTGCTGGAGGAGTTGTCCCCGCCGCGCTGGCAGCAGCTCCTGGCCTCGCGGTTCTTCTCCGAGGAGCGCTTGCTCGGCACGGCACTCGTCGAGCACAGGCTGGGGTGGGCTGCCGCGAAGCTGCTGCTCGCGCCCCGAGCAGGGCCCATCGCGCGCTATGGGCTGTGGCGGCTGACGGAGGCTCTCCGCGCCCGGCTCCCCCGCACCATGCAGCGGTGAGCGCGCCTGTCACTGCTTTCGCAGGACGAAGATGTGGCAGTCGCCACCCTTGAGGCCTCGCAGCAGCGGGCCGACGAGCCGGGTGATGAGCCGGTTCAGCGGGCGGGTGCCGGTGGGGTGGGGCTGATTGAAGGCGTGCTCGACGAGCTCGAACCCCGTGTCCTTCAGCATCCGCTCGAGCATGAAGGTGTGGATGGGGGTGATGTGCGTCGGATCATTGAAGCGCGGATCCCTGCCGAACATGCGCAGGTTGCCGGTGGCGAGGAACTGCAGCCGCGCGGGCACGTTCTCGATGTTGGGCGTGGTGAGCACCATCCTTCCACGGGGTTCCAGCAGCTTGTTGCACTCGCGCAGGAAGGCCCGGGGGTTCTCCAGGTGCTCGATGACCTCGATGGCCGTGAGCCCATCGAAGGAACCCTGGAGGCGAGCGCTGAAGGGCTCGTTGAGGTCCGCGGCGACGAGAGGCGCGCCGGAGAAGCGGTAGAAGGAGGTGTCCCGCTCCACAGCGGTGACGGTGTAGCCCTGGGAAACCAGGCGCGAGGCCCAGGCGCCGGAGCCAGCACCGAGATCCACCACCCGCGCGGGGGCGGGCAGGTGGCGCCGGAGGACGGCGCTCACCGCGTCGTGCATGCCGGGGATCGTGCGGGCCTGGAGTTCGCTCAAGGGGCTCGGATGAAACCATGGCTCCCCCGCGTGTCCAATCCAACTCCCACAAGGGGCGGGAGTGTCACCTGCCGAGGAAGGAGGCGCACTCGCGCATTGCGTCCTGTGGGGGTGTCTCGTTAAAGGTGCGCCACCATGGCTCCCAGCCTGCTCGACACCTTTCGCATCCTGTCCTCCTTCGATCCGCCGAGAGGCTCGCTCAAGGGCGCGCCGTGGGAGGAGTTCGTGGACTGGGCCATCGAGCAGGGCCTGGCGCCGCTGGCGGCCTACAACCTGGAGTACCGGCTGGCGGGGGCGGGCGCGCCCGAGTGGGTGAGAGACAGGCTGCTCTCCATCTACCAGGGCTCGGTGAACGACAACGTGATGAAGCTCGTCAACTTCAAGCAGATCGTCGACGAGCTGGAGGGCCGCAAGCTGCTGGTGCTGGGAGCCGCCGCCTTCGCCGAGGCCCTCTACCCGCACGTGGGGTTCCGCCCGGTGCTGGACATCCACGTGCTGCTCAAGCGGGTGGATGTGGAGGGTTTCTCGGGCTACCTCTCGCAGCACGAGTTCAAGCCGGAGAAGGACGAGGCCCGCAGCGGCGCGGCGCGGGTGCTGTCGGACGGGCGCACCGCCATCTACCTGTTCGCGGACGTGCTCGGCACGGAGCGGCGCGAGGAGCTCCAGGGCATCTTCGATCGCTCCAAGCCGTGGAAGGTGTACGGCCCGTCCATCTTCCGTCCGGACCTGGAGGATGCGGTGCTGCTGCTGTGCCTGGAGCACGCGCGCCAGGGCTACCAGGTGCCGTGGCTGTCCTTCGTGGATCTGCGCGAGCTGGCCACGGGGGCCACCTCCATGGGCAGCATCTACTCGCGGCCGCTGGACGTGGCGGTGCTGAAGGAGCGGGCCCGGGCGTGGCGGTTGGAGCGGGCGCTCTACACCTCGCTGTCCATCATCGCGCGGCTCTTCCCCGAGACGACGGCGGCCCTGGAGCCGGCCCGTCCGCCGCTGCGCCGCGCCACGCAGGAATTGCTGAACCGGCTCGTGGTGGAGCCGGTGAGCGTGCCGGGCAACCGGGTGGCGCTCCGAGGGGCGGATCGGCTCCGGCGCCTGCTCACCGGGCAGTGAGCCCCCGCCCGCCTCCCGGGCAGGCGCTGGCGGGTGGCTCCGGCTTCCCCTGGCGGCGCTCCCGGCGTAAGAGACGGGAGGCACCCGTCGCCTTGGGAGTGACATGCGCATCGCCATCATCGGAACGGGCTACGTCGGGCTCGTCGCGGGGACGTGCTTCGCGGACTCGGGTAATGACGTCACCTGCGTGGACATCGACGAGCGGAAGATCCGCGCGCTCCAGGCGGGCGAGGTGCCCATCTACGAGCCGGGCCTGGAGGAGCTCATCCGCAAGAACGTGCGGGAGCGGCGGCTGAGCTTCACCACGGAGCTGGCCACGGCGGTAGGGCCGGCGCAGGTGGTGTTCATCGCCGTGGGCACGCCCGAGGGCGAGAGCGGTGACGCGGATCTCCAGTACGTGCTGGCCGCGGCGGAGCAGATCGGCCGGGCCATGCGGCAGTACACGGTGGTGGTGGACAAGAGCACCGTGCCGGTGGGCACCGCGGACAAGGTCCGAGCGGCCATCGCCCAGGTGACGAAGGTGGAGTTCGACGTGGTGTCCAACCCCGAGTTCCTCAAGGAGGGCGCGGCGCTGGACGACTTCCTGAGGCCGGATCGCGTCGTCATCGGGGTGGACGCGGAGCGGGCCCGCCGCATCATGGGCGAGCTGTATGGGCCCTTCGTGCGGACGGAGAACCCCATCTTCTACATGGACACGCGCTCGGCCGAGCTGACGAAGTACGCGGCCAACGCGATGCTGGCCACGCGCATCTCGTTCATGAACGACATGGCCGCGCTCTGCGAGAAGGTGGGCGCGGACGTGGACTTCGTGCGCAAGGCGCTGGGAGCGGACCGGCGCATCGGCTACCCGTTCCTCTTCCCGGGCGTGGGCTACGGCGGCTCGTGCTTCCCCAAGGACGTGAAGGCGCTGGTGGCCACTGGCCGCGAGCACGGGCTGGAGCTGGACTTGCTGCGCGCCGTGGAGCGCACCAACGAGCGGCAGAAGAAGCTGCTGGTGAACAAGGCGCTCAAGCACTTCGGGGGCTCGCTGGCGGGGCGGACCTTCGGCGTGTGGGGCCTGGCCTTCAAACCGAAGACGGACGACATGCGCGAGGCGCCCTCCATCGAGGTGATTGAAGGGCTGCTGGGCAAGGGCGCGAAGGTGGTGGCGCATGATCCGGTGGCCGAGCGCACGGCGCGGCGCTACTTCGGGGATCGGATTCGCTACGCCGCGCTGCCCTACGAGGCGCTGGAGGGCGTGGACGCGCTCTTCATCGTCACGGAGTGGAACGAGTTCCGCCACCCGGACTTCGAGCGGATGAAGGCGTTGATGAAGGCGCCGGTCATCTTCGACGGCCGCAACATCTACGATCCGGTGCGGATGCGCGAGCTGGGCTTCACCTACCAGAACATCGGCCGTCCATGAGCCGAGGCGGGACACTGGACGCGCTGACCGGCCTGCGGTTCTGGGCCGCGCTGTACGTGGTGGTGTTCCACTTCGGAGGCGGCTGGTTCGAGGGCACGCCCGGGTGGATGGTGTCCATCTACCAGTCGGGTTACGTGTCGGTAGGGCTGTTCTTCGTGCTCTCGGGCTTCGTGCTCGCCTACAGCTACCTGGGGCCGGAGGGGCGGATGAAGGCAGCGCCTCGCGCCTTCTGGGCCGCACGGCTCGGGCGGGTGTATCCGGTGTATGTGCTCGCGCTGGTGTTGCTGGCGCCGCATGTCATCGCTGGTTCCATGGCGGCGAACACCGTGTGGGTGTCGGCCGCGAAACTGGCGGTGGGCGGGGGGAGCGCGCTGCTGCTCGTTCATGCGTGGCTGCCGCCTGCGGCGCTCTATTGGAACCCTCCGGGCTGGTCCGTCGCCGTGGAGGCGTTCTTCTACGCGCTCTTCCCGGCCGCGACGGCCGTGCTGGCGAAGCTGCGGCTCCAGCGGTTCCTCTTGGCCCTGGTTGCGCTGTGGGGCCTGGGGTTGCTGCCGTCGCTGGTCTACCTGGGGCTGGATCCGGATGGCCAACCCGCCAGCATCGTGGCGAGGGGCACCTGGCTCACCGTGCTCGAGTTCAACCCCGTGCTCCGCCTGCCGGAGTTCCTCATGGGGGTGGTGCTGGGCCGGTTCTTCCTCCGGGAGGCGCCTACGCACAAGGGGTCGGGAGCGTGGATGGCGGCCGGGGCGGCGCTGCTCACGCTGGGCGCGACGGCGGCCAGTGCTCACCTGCCGTTCGCGCTGATGCACAACGCGCTGCTGGCTCCGGTGCATGCGCTGCTGGTGTACGGGCTGGCCCGTGGGGGAGGCGCTCTCGGGTGGTTCCTGTCCAGGCCGTTCATGGTCCGGCTGGGAGCCGCCAGCTACGCGCTCTACATCCTCGAGCACCCGGTCTGGGTGGCGGTGAACTCGCTGGCGGAGAGCCTGGCGCCGTGGGTGGAATTGCGAGCGCCTCGCCCCCTCTTTGCCGTCTACCTGCCGCTGGTGGTGGGGGCCTCCCTGCTCTGCCACCGATGGGTGGAGGCACCGATGCGGGAGTGGGTGCGGCGGGTGCTCCAGCCCTGGGTGGAGCGGAGGGAGTCGGCACCCGAGGGGGTGTCAGTGGGGACACCCCGGGCTTGATGGCTCAGCGCGCCAGACCGCAGGCGACCTTGCCCTCGTCGGTGTCGATGGTGCCGCAGTCGCAGGTGTCGAGCTTCTGCTCGCAGACGGCCTCGTCCTCGGAGGTGGGCTCGACGTAGGACTCGTCATTGGCGGCGCGCTGCACGCACAACTCCTTCTCGACGGAGTTGGTGTTGCAGTCGCACAGCTTCTCGGAGAGCTGGCGGCAGGCGCCCTTGCAGCCGGAGAGGCCGAGGAGGGCGAGGGCGAGCACGGCGATTGCGACAGGGCGGCGCATGGGCGGCGGAAGATGCCAGATGCCACCCCAGATGCAAGCCGAGTCCTACCGGGAACATCCACCCGGGGGCACTCTGGTTGCCCGCCTGCTTCTCCTCCAGGGGGCGGATAGGAGGCGCTCTTGCTCCCGTGCGATAGTCACGGCGCGTCCATGCCCTCCGCATCTCGCCGTACCCCTCGATACATTCTTGGATCCGAAGCTGTGCTGGCTGGGCTCGTCGTGTTCTGCCCGCTGGCGTTGGGGGGGGCTCCGACGTGGGTGCTCTATCCGCTGGTGGGGCTGGCCACGGTGGCCTTCGTGTTGGCGGGGTTGGGCGCACGGCGTCAAGGGCATGCGCTGCACGTGCCGTGGTTGGCGTTGGCGCTGGTTGCGGGTGCGGTGCTCTGCCTGATTCAGCTCATTCCGCTGCCTTCGGGGCTGCTGGGGGCGGTGAGCCCCGAGGCCGCCTCGCTGCGGGAGTTCGCGCTCGTTCCGTTGGGGCTGTCGTCCGCGCGGCCTGTTTCTCTGGATCCGCCGGCCACGTGGCGCGAGCTGGCCCGGTACGTGGCGTATGCGCTGGCCTTTGTCGCGGCGGTGGAGGTGTGCCGGTTCCGGCGCTCGCGGCGGAGGCTGCTGACGGTCCTGGCGCTCACGGGGGCGGGGGTGGCGTTGATCGGCGTGCTGCACGAAGCGCTGGAGATGCCGCTGCTGTTCGGCTTCCGGGCGTATACCTACGCGCGGCCGACGTTGGTGACACCGTTTGGCAATCCCAACCACCTGGCGGGCTTCCTGGGACTGAGCGCGACGGTGGCGCTGGGCCTGGGGTTGACCAGCGAGCGGCTCTTGCGCGCGGTGGGCTACGGGGCGCTGGTGCTGCTGTGCGGTGCGGGGGTGTTCCTCTCGTTGTCGCGCGCGGGGATCCCCTTCTTCTTGCTGGGGCAGGCGCTCGTGGCGCTGTGGGTGCTGCGGGGCAAGCCGGAAGTCCGGGAGGACGACCGCACGCCTCCGGTCTGGAGCCACGGGACGGCCGGAGTGCTCATGCTGTGCGTGACGCTGGCGGTGGGCGGCTACGTAGCGTGGGAGAAGCTGTTGGAGGAGGCCGCCACCGCGGACAGCGTGGAGGAGCTGCGCCAGGGCAAGGTGGACCTGTGGCCGATGATGGCCGAGGCGGCGCGGGCCTTCCCGGTGCTGGGCATGGGGCGAGGGGCCTTCGAGGCGGCCTTCCCGCGCTATCAGAGCGCGCCCAACCCGAACACGCTGACGCACCCGGAGAACGCGCTGTTGCAGCTCGGGGCGGAGTTCGGAGTACCGGGGTGGGTGCTGCTCGCGGGGATGGCGTGGGGCTTCGTGCGGATGGTGCGCCGCCAGCGGTTGGGGCACCTGGAGGTGGCGGTGCTGGCGGGAGTCGCTGCTCTGGGGCTGCACAACCTCTTCGACTTCAGCCTGGAGCTGCCTGCGTGCGCGGTGGCGGTGTGGGTGGCGCTCGCGGCGGTGGCTCGGCCGGAGGAGCGGGAGGCAGGTTCGGTTCCGGGAGGGACGTGGCGGTTGTCTCCGCTCCGGGGGATGGGCATGGCCGCGGTGTTCGTGGTCATCGCGGGAGTGGCGCTCGGACGAGGGCGGCACACGCTCGAGGAGGCGGAGGCGGAGCTGGCCGGGCTGATCCAGGCCCGTGCGCCGCTGCCCGAGCTCCGGGCTCGGGCGTTGGAGCTCATTGATAGGCACCCGGCGGACTACCTGCTCTATGGACAGGTGGGCGCGGCGTACGCGGCGGGAGGGAAGGCCACGGCTGGGGATGCGCTGGCGTTCGTGAACCGTGCGCTGTACCTGCGGCCGATGGATGCCGCCTCGCACCGTACGGCCGCGAGGGCATTGCTGGCGCTGGGGCGTCGAGGACAGGGGTTCCTGGAGTACCGGCTGGCCTACGAGTCCGGAGACAAGGAAGTGCTGGTGAAGGAGGCGCTGCAGGCGTCTCGCACGCTGGAAGAGTTGCAGGCACTGTCTCCGGATGCGCCGAGGCAGGTGGCGGTGCTGGCGCAGGCGTTGGCCTCGCGGCCGGCCCGTCAGGAGCAGGCGCTGGAGTGGCTCGCGTGGGCCCGAGAGCACTTCGAGTCCCTGCTGGAGGACCACTCACCGGAAGCTCCGCGGCTCGGATTCAGCGCGAGGGACATGGATGCGCTGTGGGAGCAGGAGGCCCGGCTGCACGTGATGCGAGGCGAGCTGGGCGAGGCCGAGGCGTTGTGCGTGGAGCTGGAACGGCGAGCGCCGGAAGCGCTCGAGGCGCAGATGCTGAGGGCGGCGATCCTCCGAGGCCAGGGGCGAAAGGAGGAAGGCATCCAGTTGCTGGAGCGGCTCGTGCCGCGCTTCCCGGGGAAGGTGGAGCTGCCCTTCCAACTGGCGGGCCAACTGCTCGAAGCGGGGCTGACGCGGCGAGCGAGGGCGGTGCTCGCACAGGCCAGTCCGTTCATCACGGATTACTCGCAGCGGGCGAGGCTGCTGTCGCTGGAGGCGCAGAGCTTCGAGCGTGAGGGGCTGATCTCCCGAGCATTGGAGCGCTACCAGACGGTGGCGAGGCTCGTGCCGGCGCCGGAGACGCACTTCACGGTGGCGAGGCTGTACGAATCCCTGCGCCACTACGGAGACGCGGCGAGGGAAGTGCGAGAGGGCCTACACCTGCTGCCCGCGGGAGCCCACCATGAGCAGGAGGCTTGGGTGACGCGCCTGGAGACGGAGGAGCGAAAGCTCCTGGAAGCGCGGCGGCAGGAACTGATGGAGGACCCTCACAAGCAGGACGTGGTGGAGCACCTGCTGGAGACGACCTCCGACGAGCCGTGAGGGTGAACGATCCCGCCAGGCGCTTGTCGGTGAACGGGCATGGCGTGCTCACCCACGGGAGGCGCCAGCGGTGAGGCTCGTTGGAGCACGTCCACGCGAGCCAGACGTGTCACGTTGGACGCTCTCCTCGTGGCGCGAGTAAGGCACCACATCCGTACAGGCTTCCAGGGGCAACCACCTGCCCGCAGAGCCCGTGGATTCATGAAGCAGACACCACCCGGCATATCCTCCTCTACCGCGTGGTGGCCCCCTAACCTGCTCCCCTGCTCACACCAAGGGGTGCCCTCATGCTCTGGCGAATTCTCTGGAAGGCCGAAGCGCTGTTCCTTGTCGTGTTGGTGGGGTGCTCTACCGCCCAGCCAACGATCCGGGTGGACTCGGGAGCAGAGGGGGAGACGCTGATCTACATCCCCCGCACTGCCACAGCGGAGCCGGTGGAGGTGACACCAGAGCAAGTCACCGAGGAGCTCCGGAGACTGGCGCGCGAGGTGCGCTTGGCGGGCTCACCCCGGCAGACAGTGGACCGACTCTTTCAACTCGACGCGCTCTATGGGGATTACCTCTACCTGATGCGAGAGCGAAAGATCGTCCCTTTGGAGTCGGGCATGCCCCTGGAAGGAGCGTTGACGGAGGGGGAAGCGCAACTCGTCAGTCGTTACAAGGCATGGTGTCGCAGTGCCCAGAGGGTGGAGGGCGATTGCCTGGGGGCACTCGTCGGGGGCAAGTACCTGGACATGCAAGGCCGGTACATGCTGGCCATGGCCTTGAGCAAGAGCCCCGTCGTGGAGGAGTTCCAGAAGGCGCTTGGTGACATGGTGAGCATGCGGGCCGTCCTGCAAGCAGCCATCGGCACTGTCGTCACACTGCTCGTCTTGCTCTCGATGCCCGAGCCCGTGACCAAGTTTGTGGCTGCGTGGGCGACAGCGGCGCTCGTGCTGTGGGTCGGCGCGAGCACGCTCTACCATCTCGTGAAGGGCTGGTTCGAGCTGATGGAGGAGATGAAGACCGCCGCCACCTTCGCTCAGATCCGCGAGGCAGGTGAGAAGTTCGGTCGGCTGTTCTCACGTGAAGCGGCGCAAGCCTTCTCCATGATCGTGATGGCTCTGCTCACGCACAGCGCGAAGGGGTTCGCGGAACAGGTGGCGACGCTCCCCGGTTCTGCGGAGGTGTCGCTCCATGCGGCGGAGCAGGAAGGGATCCTGCTGTCCGAGGTGGGCGCGGTGGACGCAGTGGCCGTGACGGAGGACGGCTTCCGCATGGCGCTGGCCCCGGGCGCGGTGGCGATGGCGGTGCGCGGCGGGCGCAGCACCCGCACGGAGAAACACCACATGGCAACCATCGCGAACAAGAAATCCGCCTTGCGTGGCGGCCCGTGGACTCCACGGTTCGAGGATCTCTTCGCCAGGGCGGGAAAGCGGCTGACGGACCTGGAAAACATCGTGCCAATCAAGGGGCACAAGGGGCCACACCCGCAGCGATACCATGACATGGTCTATACGCGCTTGCTGGAGGCGCTGGGAGATTGTGGCAGCATCGCGGAATGCCGGGCGCGGTTACTGCCCGCGCTCGATGACCTCGCTCGAGACATCGCCACACCCGGTACGGAGTTGAACCGACTCGTCACCCTGGGGAAATGACGCTAGAACTTCCCTATGTCCCAGCGCTTCTTCAGGCTAGCCGACGATGTCTCCGTGCCCCGCCGCTGGCATCTGGGCACCCCCATCGACAGTCTGGGCCATAGGGTGCACGACTGGGACTTCACGCGGGGAGCGCCCGTGCATGTGGAGGGACGGCTGAAGATCCCCATCAAGGTTGCGGGAAAGCCGTTGGACTTCTCCGAGGCTGGATTGGGCATCCCCGTCGCCCACGTCAAGGTGGCATCCATGTTGGCGGAGCGTGCCCCCGGCGACGTGCAGGTCATCCCCGCAGATATTGAGGACCAACCGGATCAGTACGTCGTCCTCGTGGCCACGCGCCTCATCCGCTGCATTGATGAAGACGCCTCCAAGGTGCGATTCTGGACGCCAGAACATGGCGTGCCCGAGAAGGTCGGGCACTACATCGCGGTGGATCGCTTGCGCATCGACAAGCGGAAGGTGGGGAACGCCACCGTCCTCCGTCCCGAGGGGTGGTCGAGCACCCTGATCGTCTCTGGGGAGGTCAAGGACGCCTTGAGGCGGATGGGCGCCACAGGCACGAGATTCGAGGAGGTCTAGGGGACCCGCCGGAAGCGACCGAGCCGAACCTGTCCGACTGTCCGACAGGTTTGTGCCACGCGTCGCCGCCAGGGCCTCAAGTCCGTGGCTTCGCGGACACTCCATATTCCTCCAATGCCACATTCTCTCGTCACGGGCGGAGCAGGACCTCTTCCTCGAAGGCCATGCAGGGCGAGGCTCCTATGGTGCCCACCTGGGTGTCTGCTTGAGAGCCCAGCAGCAGCGGGGCTGCCATCTCGAGGGGACACGCCCTCCCACTTCCAAGGATCCGCGGAAGTAGCCCGAGCAGAACACGGCTGAGAAACATCCATACTCCTCGAGTCTACCGGTGCGAGCCTGTCTGGAACTCTCTTTCATCTGGCTCTCTGTCTGCTTTGTGTTTCATCCTGACAACGCATGCTCAGGGCAGTTGAACTGGCTGTAGAACGAAAGAGAGCTCTATGTATCAACGTATTGCGTTCACGTATCTTGTAACAACCGCGTTCCTGCTTGGGATTGGCTGCGGCACAGAGGGGCAGGATGCGATGCAGCCTCGCTCGAGCGCGCTCAGCGTCACGGCCGCCTCGTGTGGAGATGGCAATCGCAGCGCGGATGAACAATGCGATGACGGAAACACCCAGAATGGCGACGGGTGTAGCAGTGTCTGCACCGTGGAGAATGGCTATCTCTGCACCGATGCCGGCTTCTCGCTCGCCTTTACGGAGCAGTGGTTCGTGAGCGGTGCGGTCAATCCCAACTGGCAACTGTCCGCGGACCGGCTGACCGTTCGCCAGACCACCAACTCCGCTCCTGCTGTGTACATGACCAACCTGCCTGTGGGAGGTGCTCCGCTGTCCTTCGAACTGGCGGTGGAGACGAACTCGGATGACGACTTCATCGGCTGGGTGGTGGGCTTCGACTCAGGGGACACCACCAACCCGCAGGCTGAGTACATGCTCTTCGACTGGAAGCAGGGAGATCAGGATCTCGGTGGTGGCGTGATGGGCCTGGCGGGCCTGGCCATGAGCCGCGTGAAGGGCGCTGTGGATGCCCCGAAGAGTGGCCAGGTCCCCTTCTGGGAGCACAGCGGCGCCATCTCCGAGGTGGCTCGGGCGCTCCATCTGGGCCGCACCGGTTGGGCTGACAGAGCCGTCTACCGGGTGAAGATGGACTACAGCACCTCGCGGATCCGCGTCTGGGTCAATGATGTGCTCGAGTTCGATCAGACGGGCACCTTCCCCGCCGGCAGGTTCGGCTTCTATACGCTCTCCCAGGAAAATGATCGCTTCACGCTCGTGAGTCCCGTCACGGGTAGCATCTGCGGCCTGGATCCCGACGCGGATCCCGATGGTGACGGCGTGCGCACGGGGGATGATCCCGCCCCCTTCGATCCCTCCATCTGCGGTGATGCGAACAACGATGGAGTCGATGACTGCGCGCCGACGTGCGTGCAGGTGCACCTCAACGATTACAACCTCTTCCTGCTCGAGGACTACAACCAGGGGACGGACGTGCAGGGCAAGGTAGCGGCGGGTGGCAACATCACGATGAACCACTTCTCGGTGGGGCAGGGCCTGCCCGCGTCTGATGTGGCCAATGTCCTGGTGGCTGGAGGCGCCCTGACTCTCTCCAACGGAGCTGTCTGGGGAGATGCTCGGTATGGCGGCAACTACAGTGCTGGGCAGGACGTCACGTACGTCCGGGGTTCCGCCTCACAGGGCGCCCCCATCGACTTCGCCACCCGTGGCGCTGAGCTGCGCCAGCTGTCCACACGGCTTGCCTCACTGACGGCCAATGGGACGACGACCCGCGAGTCCTGGGGTGGAGTCATGCTGCGCGGTACGTCGCCGGGCGTGAATGTCTTCGAGGTGCCCGCAAGTGCCTTGACCGGTGCCAAGCTGCTGTCCATCGATGCGCCTGCTGGCTCGCTGGCGGTGATCAACATCCGCGGCGCCTCGGCCACCTTCACGGGCTTTGGCAGCTCGTTCAGTGGAGGAATCGACCAGCATGGCGTCCTCTACAACTTCGTGGACACCACGGCCATCAGCGCCCGCGGCTACGGCTTCTGGGGCACGGTGCTCGCTCCCTATGCTCATGTGAACTTCACGGATGGGAGCTTCGATGGTGGGCTGTACGCTCGCTCCATGACAGGCAACGCGGAAGGTCACCTCAACGCGCTGTATGACCGCGAGGTCTGCCCGTAGCGAACCGCGTGCGAGCAAAGCTGGGCGGGCAAGGAGCTGCACTGCCTGCCCAGCTTTACTCCACCTTCAACACAGGCACCGAGCGCCAGAAGATCTCCAGCATCTCGATGTTCTCGTCATCCATGAGGGAGCGCAGCGCTCGGTCCAGGTGGGACTCCTTGTCGAGCCCCAGCCACTCCATCGCGGCCTTGTTTCCAGCGGCCTTGTCCGGGTCCTTCATGCCCGCATCCACGGGTGTGGGCTCGGGCGAGGGGAGCTTCTCCGGGGGCTTCATCTCCTCCGGGCCGAACTTCTGGAGCGCGAGCCGCCGCGCGGAGATGGCCCCCCGGATGAAGAACTGCTCTCGGAGCAGCAGCGCGTTCGTGCGCCCCACCCGCTCGATGAGCAGGGCCTGATCCTGCCAGTCGCAGATGCGCGGCAAGCCGTAGACAGTGTTGAAGAAGATGCGCGCCGTCGGCGTGAACGCCAGTGCATGCACCGAGTCGATGCGCTCCTCGGCCAGCCGCGAGGCATCCTCCTCGCTCAATCCATCGATGACCTTCAGATCTGCGGACTGGGGCGGGGCAAAGCCCTCGAGCCCCAGCATGCTCGCGGCCCGATTGGTGACAATGCGCAGCATCCGCTCTCCGATGAGGGCCACCGCAACGCCAATCAGCAGGGCGCCCGTGCGGCCCTGGAGCGGATTGCCCGTGTTTCCAGGGGCCGTGCCATTCGCCGCCAGCGGTCTGTCCGTGCGGGTCACCGTCTGTGGAGCCATCAACGGGCTCTCCTTGCTGGCCTCCAGGAGCAGGGCTCCGAAGAACAGGGCGCAGATGGAGACAATGAGCAGCGTGCGTGAAGCCCGAGCCATCATCCGCGCGGTGGCGTCATTGCTCGCCGAGCGGAAGAAGATCTGTCCCAGGTGCAGGGTGAACGAGATGGTCGCCGCCGTGCCCACCGACAGCGCCACATAGTCATTGTCGGAGGTCCAGATGGCGGCGCAGGTGACGAGGATGCTGGAGGCCAGGAAGCCGAGGATCGCCGCGTGGCGCCCCATGCGGTGGATGGAGCCCTCCATGATCTCCCGCTCGTACTCCCAGTTGGCCCGAGCATGCTCCACCAACTGCGCGCCGTGCTTCCGTCCCGCGATGAGCGAGGGGTTGGCCTCGAAGGCGAAGTCCCCGCGAGCCATCCGGCGCTCGACGAGGAGCGACACCCCGAGCGTCAGCAGCGCCGGAGTCGCGGACAGGCACAGCATGCCCAGCAGGGGCATGGAGACGCCGCCCAGCTTCGCGCCGCTCTCGAAGCTCCCCTTCATGACGTGGTAGGCGGTGAAGAGCACTGCGCTCAGCAGCACCAGCAGCGCGGGCTTCACGAGCGAGGGCGCAATCGTCCCCACCGTCTTCGCGAGCGCCAGCCACTGCTCTTCGACTTTCGCCCGCAGGTTGAACCAGTGGGTGATGGCAAGGATGAGCAGCCCCGCCAGCAGGGCCAGACCCACCTTGACGGGCCAGCCCAGGTTCTCGCGGAAGCCCTGTCCCGTCTCGCTGGTCGCCAGGAACCACGTGAGGATGATGAGCGCGACCGTCACCAGCCCGTTCAGGGAGGGCTCGATCCAGCGCAGCGGATTGAACTTCGCTTTGGGGCCAGGCTGCTCTGGAGTCATGGGACTCCGAGATGATGGCCAGCCCCTCGGACGAGCGTCAAAGATCCCGCTCTGCTACAGGACAGTCGCACCTGCTTGCTGGAAGTCGTACACGCTGCCCAACTGGAGGATGCGCGTCAGCTCATCGAGCGCCGTCATCGTCTCGCGGGCGAGCTGCGGATCCTGCAGATCCTTCGCATACAGCGCCTCGCGGTAGTGCTTCTTCACCCAGGCGGCGAGCGCCTCGTGCAGCGTGGGTGAATAGAAGACGTTGGCTTTCACCGCGGCGCGCTCGGCATCCGTGAGCGAGATGCGCTGGCGCAGACAGGCCGGGCCTCCGCCGTTGTTCATGGACTGGCGCACGTCCAGGTAGTGCACGGCCTTGACGGGGTTCTCCTCGGCCACCACGCGCTCCAAGAAGCGCCGCGTCGTCTCCAACTCGCGGCTCTCCACCGGGGCGATGATGGCCATGCTCCCGTCCGGCAGGGTGAGCACCTGCGAGTTGAACGGATACGCCTTCACCGCGTCCTGCACCGGCAGCTCGGCCTGGGAGGCGGTGATGGAGGTGAAGCCCTCGCCCAGCTTCTCGCGCAGCGTGCGCAACAGGCCCGGAGCATCCACGAATGCCAATTCATGGAGCATGAGGAAGCCCCCGTTGCCCACGGCCACCACGTCCGTGTGGAACGCGCCCGAGTCGATGCCCTCCGGATGCTGCTGAGGGAAGAGGGTGCGCTCGGGATCCAGCTTGTGGAGCCGGGCGAGCGCCTGGCTGGCCTCGAGTGTCTGCCGGGCAGGGAAGCGCTTGGGCCCGGAGATGTCCTTCCACGAACTGCGGCCCCAGGCCAGCAGGTGCACGGCAGCATGCCCAGGCGTGGCGAGCCGGGTGTGATTGGCGGCGCCCTCATCGGCGAAGTGCCCGCCGCCAGGCAGGGGCGCGTGGACGGCGAAGCGCGCGGTGTCCGAGAAGATGGCGCGCAGCACGGAGTGCGTCGTCTCGGCCTCAATGGCGCGGTGGAACATCTGCTGGAGGTTGGCGGGCGTCAGGTGCAGGCGCTGGTCCGCCGTGTCCGCCGAGGGCGCACAGGTGGCGGCATTGGCCGTCCACATGGCGGCGGCGCTGGAGGTGAGGCGCAGCAGGTGTTCGGCCTCGCGGGCGGCGCGGGTGATGACCTCCTCGTCCGAACCGGTAAAGCCCAGCATCCTCAGGGTGCGCAGCGAGGGCCTCGGCTGGGGCGGCAGCACGGCCTGTCCCACCCCGAGGCCCGAGACGAAGCGCATCTTCTCCAGGCCTTGGAGTGCCGCCTCGCGGGGGTAGCTGGCCTGGCCGCCATGGGTGGTGGAGGCCAGGTTGCCGACCGAGAGGCCGCCATAATTGTGAGTGGGGCCGACGAGACCGTCGAAGTTGTACTCGCGCATTGGGATATAGAACCGCGGCTGTGGAGCACCCACCCTTAGCAAAGCGGCTGAAGCGTTTCCTCCGCTACCTGCTCGTCCGGGCCGCGCTGGCCCTGGTCCACCCCATGCCGCTCGGGGTGGCGCGGTGGCTGGGTGTGCGCTTCGGGACATTTGCCTTCCTCGTGGCCGGGGGCGAGCGGCGCAAGGCGCTCAAGTCCCTGGTCCGCGCCTTCCCGGAGAAGACGGACGCCGAGCGCCTGTCCCTGGCCCGCTCCTGCTTCCGGCACCTGGGTGCCGCCATGTTCGAGGTGGGGTGTACGGCCGCGCTCGACCGGGAGCTGAAGCAACTCGTGGCATGGCCCGCGGAGGACCGGCAGGTGCTGGAGGCGGCGCTGGCTCGGGGCAAGGGCGTGGTGTTCGTCTCCGGGCACGTGGGCAATTGGGAGCTGCTGGCCCGGCGCGTGGCCTCGGAGGGCTTTCCGTGCCAGAGCATCGCCAAGGAGACGTCGGATCCGCGGCTCACGGCGCTCGTGGGGCGCTTCCGGGCCCGAGGCAAGGTGCGCAGCATCTGGCGCGGGCAGGATGGCGCAGCGCGGCACATGCTCCGAGCCCTGAAGGGCGGAGAAATCCTCGGGTTGCTCATCGACCAGGATACGAAGGTGCAGTCCTTCTTCGTGCCCTTCTTCGGAGAGCTGGCGGCCACGCCTCGGGCGGCGGCGGACCTGGCCATCCGCACCGGGGCGGCGGTGGTGGTGGGCTTCTGCCAGCGCGAGCCCACGGGCTATCGGCTGAGGATGGAGGAAGTCCCGCTGCCAGCCGAGCAGGACCGCGAGGCGGCGGCGCTGGCGCTCACGGCCGCGTTGTCGCAGCGCATCGAACAGGCCATCCGCCGTGCACCCGAGCAATGGGTGTGGATGCACCAGCGATGGAAGACCCGGCCAGAAGGTTCGCCCGCGACACTGCCTGCGGGAGCCGGAGCACCTGCCCCGGCCCGGTGATAGGAAGAGCCCCGTGACGCGCCTCCTGCTCTCCAGCCTCCTCGTCCTCCTGGCCGCCTGTGGTCCGCGTCCCGGGACAACGGCCGCGTCCGAGGCGCCACCCCAGGTGGTGCTCAACGGCGTGCAGATCCAGTCCTTCGAGGGAGAGCAGCTCGTCCTCGCGGGCCGGGCGGACCGGCTCACCTACCAGCGCACCGAGGGCGCGGTGACGGCCACCAACACCCTGCTGCGTCTGCCCGGCCGACGAGACGCCACTCAGCGCGCCCCCGCGGGCCCGCGAGGCGGCATGGAGATCCGCGCCCCGGTGATGGAGGGCAGCCTCTCCTCGCGCCAGCTCACGGCCTCGGGCGGAGTGGTCATCCGCACGGCGGACGGCATGGTGGCGCGCACGCCTCGGGCCACGTACGACGCACCGGCCCAGCACGCGCGAGGCAAGGAAGGCGTGGCGGTGCAGGGGCCGAACTACAGCCTGCGGGCCGACAGCTTTGACCTGTCCTTCACGGACGGGACATTCACTTTCGAGGGTTCCACGGAGACCGTGGTGGGAGGGGCAAAGTGATCGAGTTCCTGGCGATGGCCTTCTTCGTCGCACAGCCCACGGCGCCATCGGCGACGGACGGGGGCACGCGGCCTCCGATGCTCGGGAACATGCCGTTGAACAACCCGGTGGAGATCACGGCGAAGCTCATCACCGGCGAGCGCAACTCGGCGACCTTCACCGGGGACGTGCAGGTGAAGCACCGCACGTTGGACCTCAAGTGCGACAAGATGGTGGCCTTCTACACGGGCTCGCGAGAGGTGACGCGGGTGGAGTGCACGGGGGGCGTGCAGGCACAGGACGGGGACCGGTTCGCCCGGGGCGAGCGCGCCGAGTACGACGTGCCCAGCGGAGTGCTGGTGGTGACGGGCTCGCCGGAGGCGCGGCAGGGCACCACGTACCTGACGGGCACGAAGGTGCGGCTCACGCTGGGCAGCGAGCGACTCGAGGTGGAGAACGCGCGCATCGTCGTCGAGACGGCTCCGCTGGCAGCCCCCAAGAAGGGCAAGGGAGGCGCGAAGAAGCCATGAGTGGCGGGAGACTCTGGGCCGAGGGGCTGCAGAAGAGCTACCGCAAGCGCCAGGTGGTGCGTGGCGTCTCCTTCAGCGTGTCCGAGGGCGAGGTGGTGGGGTTGCTGGGGCCCAACGGCGCGGGGAAGACGACGAGCTTCAACATGGTGGTGGGGCTGGTGACGCCGGACGCGGGCCGCGTGCGCGTGGACAACGAAGACCTGACGCACCTGCCCATGCACCGGCGCGTGCGCCGAGGCATCGGCTACCTGCCGCAGGAGGCCTCCATCTTCCGCAAGCTCACCGTGCGCCAGAACTTCCTGGCCGTGCTGGAGTTGCAGAAGGGGCTGAACAGCAAGGCGCGCGAGGCCCGGGCGCGGGAGTTGATCGACGAGTTCGGCCTGGGGCACGTCTCGGACGCGCTGGGCGAGACGCTCTCCGGAGGCGAGAAGCGGCGCGCGGAGATCGCCCGCTCGCTGATCCCCAACCCGCGCTTCATCCTCTTCGACGAGCCCTTCGCGGGCGTGGACCCCATCAACGTGGGGGACATCCAGCGGCAGATCGTCCTGTTGCGGCAGCGGGGCCTGGGCGTGCTGATCACCGATCACAACGTCCAGGACACCCTGGGCATCTGTGATCGCGCCTACATCATCGCTGAGGGGCAGATCCTCGAAGAGGGCACCCCTCAGGCGATCGCAGAATCGCCCCGAGCGCGCGCGGTCTACCTGGGAGAGCGCTTTCGCCTGCAAACGCCGTGAAAGCCCTCTGAGAGGGCTGCGAAGGCGTGGTTCCGAGCGCGAATGCCAAGGTTTTTCCGCGCCTTGCCACGCAGGTTGGCCTACCCTTTGCGTCGACGGTTGAACAGCTCCGGGGAGACCCGAAAGGTCCTCTAAATCCATGATTCTCTTATGGAAAATCATGGATGCAAGCAGGGGGCCACAATCATGGCCACTAGACGAACGGAGGGGGTCTTGCTAGTTTGGCACGGTCCTTGATTGGTGCCACGTCAAGGCCATGTTTCTGCTCGGTGGGGAGCCCTAGTCCATGGCGATGGAACTCAAGCAAAGCCTGAAACTCTCGCAGCAGCTGGTGATGACGCCGCAGCTGCAGCAGGCGATCAAGCTCCTGCAGTTATCGAGGATGGAGCTGCTGGAGCAGGTGCGGGAGGAGATGGAGCAGAACCCGCTGCTGGAGCAGCCGGACGAGCAGGCGCCGCTGGACGTGGCGGAGAAGGAGCCGGGCGAGGCATCGCTGGAGGCGGCCAACGTCGAGGTGCCGAGGGACCCAGACGCCCCCATCGTCGGCGACAGCACGCCGGAGTTCAAAGGGGACTCGGACAACCCGCCGGAGATCGACTGGGAGGCGTACCTCAACAGCTACCAGTTCAGCGAGCAGACGACGGCGTCCAACAAGGGCAACGTGGCCACGGAGGACATGCCGTCCTTCGAGGCCAACCTGGTGAAGAAGGAGGACCTGTTCGACCACCTTCAGTCGCAGCTCGGCATGCTGAAGATGAACGAGGCCGAGCGCCGGGTGGGCCTGCTCATCATCGGCAACCTGGATGATGACGGGTACCTGAAGCTGCCGGAGGTGGAGGGAGATCCGCTGATCCGCCTGGCGAACGAGGCGGACGTGCCGATGCATGTGGCGGAGCGGACGCTGCGGCGCATCCAGGGGTTGGATCCGAAGGGCTGCGGCGCGCGCGATCTGCAGGAGTGCCTGCTGATCCAGGTGCAGGCGTTGAAGGAGAAGAGCGCCCCGATGCTGGGGCTGATGATCAAGCGGTACATGAAGTACCTGGAGAGCAAAAACCTGCCGGCCATCGCCAAGGAGCTGAAGGTCACCTTGGAGGAGGTGGTGGAGGCGGCGAAGCTGTTGCCCAAGCTGGATCCGAAGCCGGGGCGCAACTTCAGCGGGGATGACGCGCCGTACATCACGCCGGATGTATTCGTCTACAAGATGGGGGACGAGTACACGGTGGTGCTGAACGACGACGGCCTGTCGAAGCTGCGCATCTCGACGACGTATCGGAACGCGCTGAAGAACGGGGCGGTGTCTCCGGGTCAGACGAAGGAGTTCATCCAGGACAAGCTGCGCAGCGCGCAGTGGCTCATTCGTTCCATCCACCAGCGGCAGCGGACCATCTACAAGGTGACGGAGAGCATCATCAAGTTCCAGCGCGACTTCCTGGACAAGGGGATCGCGCACCTCAAGCCGCTGATTCTGCGGGACGTGGCGGAGGACATCGGGATGCACGAGTCGACGGTGTCGCGCGTGACGACGAGCAAGTACGTGCACACACCGCAGGGCATCTTCGAGCTGAAGTACTTCTTCAACTCGTCGATCGCGCGGGTGTCTGGAGAGGACACGGCGAGCGAGGCGGTGAAGCACCACATCAAGCAGCTGGTGTCGCAAGAGGATGCGCGCAATCCGCTGTCGGACCAGAAGATCGTGGAGCTGCTGAAGGCGCAGGGCACGGAGATCGCGCGGCGCACGGTGGCCAAGTACCGCGAGGTGCTGGGCATCCTCCCGAGCAGCAAGCGCAAGCGCTACTTCTGACGGAGTGGGGCAAGGGGACGTGGTAGACAGCGTGCCGCCTGGTGCGTGCGCTGAAGTGGCATGGGCGTCCTGGAGGGAGCGATGCTCACCCGTCTCTACGTCGACAACTACAAGTGCCTGGTGAACTTCGACCTGCGCCTGGAGCGCGAGCACTTGCTGATGGGAGGCAATGGCTCTGGCAAATCCACGGTGCTGGAGGTGCTCTCCACGCTTCGGTTGCTGCTTCATCGGGGAGGAATGGTCGATGAGTTCCTTCCCGCCTCCTCCTTGACGCGCTGGCAGCGAAGGACGAGGCAGACGTTCGAAGTCGAGGTTACGCTGGATGCCCAGTCCCAATATCGATACCGGTTGGAGGTCGAGCACGACCTGCAGCAAGGGACCAGCGTTGTTGCGGGGGAAGAGCTGCATCTGAGTGGAAGGCCGTTGTACGAACTCACCCCGCAGGGGGCAGTGCAGCTCCATCAGGAAGATGAGCCGGGGGTGGTGTTTCTCAGGAGTCCCTCACAGCCGGTGCTGCCCATGCTCTCGGGCTCATACGAGCGCATTACGCGGTTCCACCGCTGGCTCGAACGTCTCTTCGTGGTGCGGATCGATCCAAGACGGATGATGGGCAGGAGCGAGAAGGAGGAATCCGTCCTCGAGGAAGATCTCTCCAACTTTGCCTCCTGGTACCGGCAGCTCACGCAGGAGCGCCTCGATGCGGTGGTGCACCTGCGCGGCAGCCTGCGAGAAATCTTCGCCGGTTTCGACAGCCTGGTCCTCAAGTCGAGCGGAGAGGGAATCCGGACCTTGCGCTCGCTCTGGAAGAGGAGCGAAGGGGGGACAGAATCCCAGCCCCCGGATGAGTACTCGTTCGAGGAGCTCTCCGATGGGCAGCGCGCCCTGATCGGGCTCTATGCGCTGCTTCACGCGCTCGAGGAGGGAGGCGGGACGCTCTGCATTGATGAGCCCGACAACTTCGTGGCGCTCCGGGAAATCCAGCCGTTTCTTCTAGCCCTCCGCGAACAAGAGCGTACTCAGACGCTCGTGATCTCCCACCATCCGGAGATCATCAACCTGCTCGCGCCTGGTGCGGGGCTTCAGTTCGAGCGAATCGCGGGAGGCCCTGTCCGAGTCAGCCCATTCAAGGCTCCTTCCGGCGCGGCTGTGACGCCTGCGGAACTCGTCGCCCGGGGTTGGGAAGATGGGCGATAGCGCGCAGGTCGTGGTGCTTGCGGAAGACCAGCAGCACCAGATTTTCATCCTCCGGTGGCTCAGGCGGCGAGGCTTTGGCCCACGACAGATTCGTCTGCTTCCGGTCGTCGCGGGCAGGGGGGCAGGTGAGCAGGATGTTCGCAATCGCTACCCTGAAGAGGTCGCCACGCATCGTCAGCGTGTGAGCCGGATGAGGTGCTGGCTCGTGGTGCTCGTCGATGCAGACGTCCACTCGCTCCGGCAGCGGAACGAGCAACTCGACAAGGCGCTGACCTCCGCAGGGCTGCCCCCGCGTGCACCGGACGAGTCCATCTGCGTGCTCCTCCCCAAGCGGAACATCGAGACATGGATCCACTTCTTCATGGCGGGGCCTGTGGATGAGGCTGTGGACTACAAGCGGCCTCAGAAAACCTCGGAGGCGTGCAAGCTTGCCGCGGACAAGCTGGCAGACAGCTGGCCTCACAAGTCGCCGCCCCAGGAGTTTCCGCCAGCGCTCCAGGAGGGTTGGAGTGAGCTGAAGCAGGCTTTCGCGGTCTCGTAGTGGGCTCGGTGCGGTACTGGTCCATCCGATTTGTGAAAACCGGCCCTGTTGGGTGGACCAGCTTGTGGGCACGCTTGGCCCATGAGCACGGAACTTCCCCGCAGAGAACTCATCCCGCTGATCGTCCCCCCGGTGACGCTGGAGGGGCGCTCGGTCGTCCTCGAGCCGCTGCGCATGGAGCATGCCGCGGCGCTGGCCTCCATCTGTACGCCCGAGGTCTTCGAGTTCACCACGCTGACCCTGAGCACCCAGGCGGACGTGGAGGCGTACATCGCCTCGGCATTGGAGGCCGCCGGCCAGGGCACCGAACAGCCGTTCTTCATCCGTAGCCGAGACACGGGCGAGCCGCTCGGCACCACGCGATACCTGCAGATCTCCCGCAAGGACCGGACGCTGGAGATCGGCCACACGTGGCTGGGGCGGCGGGCCTGGCGCACGCGCGTGAACACGGAGTGCAAGTTCCTCCTCTTCCGGCACGCCTTCGAGCAGCTCCACGTCATGCGCGTGCAGTTCAAGACGGACAAGCGCAACGCCCGCTCCCGGGCCGCCATCGAGCGCATCGGCGCGAAGTTCGAGGGCATCATGCGCAACCACATGCTCATCCGGGGAGGGGTGGTGCGCGATTCGGCCGTCTACAGCGTCATCGACACCGAGTGGCCCGAGGTGAAGGCACGTCTGGAAGAGCGGCTGGCGCGGGAGTGATAGGGTCGCGGGCGCATGTCCCGCTCAACCCGTTCCCCCTGTTCCCGTCGGCTCCTCCCGTCTCTCGCCGCGCTCGGCCTGCTCGCCGGCTGTGGCCGCACTGAGACCCGTCCCGTCTCCCTGGCGGATCTCTCCGACCGCGCGCTCACCTACACGCTCGTGGATATCGACTCGCTGGTGACTCCGGATGCGGCGGGCTCGCACCGCTTCACCCTCAAGCTCGCCCAGGCCTCGGATGGCTGCACCCAGCTCGTCGAGGGGGTGACGGCCACCTTCAACGGCCAGCCCATGGAGCTGGAGCCCGGTGGCATCTCGGAGTCTGGCGGACGCGAGGTGTGCGAGGAGACGCGCGCCTGGTTCGACTTCGATCCGGAGGCCTGGGACGCCGAGCCCATCGAGGACGCCCGGATCTTCCTCCAGTCCCAGGACGGGACCAGCGCCCTGTCGCTGATCGTCTCGGGCGCGAAGACCAAGCGTCACATCACGTTCCAGGGCGCGGGCTCGGGCGCGACGCTGCGGCAGGGCCAGACGTACACGTACCGCTGGGAGCCCGTGGACGAGACTCCGGGTCCCGTCACCGTCACCCTGTTGCGCGAGGACGGAAGGGCCCCGGCGACGCTGGAGACGGCCCAGGAGGGCGGCAACATCACCTTCATGCTCCCTCAGGCCACGCCCGTCGCAAAGCATCTGCTGACGCTGAGCGGAAGCCTGGTGGGTCAGGTACTCCAGTGCGAGGGCGTGGCCTCCTGCGAGGGAGGCATCTTCCACTCCACCGACTTCGAGATCTCCGTCGCACCGTGACGGAGCGTCCGCTCAGGTTCGGATGAAGCCCCATTTGAGCTGCTTCATCTGATCGTTGAGCTTCTCCTTCTGCTTCTGCGCGGGCTTCGCGGCCTGCGCGGGCGGCAACTGGACACCCAGCTTCGCGAGCGACGCCTGGACGGCCGCCGAGACCTTCTTCACCTCGGCCTCGAGCTGCGTGCGGGAGAGCTCGCCGGGCTTCCGAGCGGAGCGATTCAGCTCCTGAATGTGCTGGAGCACTTCATCCATCTCTGATGCCATGTCACGGCTCCGTGAAGGAAGGGGGCATCATCACCCTCGGCGCCGGACATTGCCTCTCTGTTTTGAGATCATTTCTTTGTATTACGCGCCGGCTTAATGAAGCGAAATCTGCGCTTCAACAACAGTCATCTCCCGGGGGCGAGAATCGCTTTGGTAGTCGCGGTGATTGTTTTCGCGGCTGCCACAACCCCTCATCAGGAGATATCTCATGTCCACCATCGGCGGCTCCAGGTTCCCATCCGGTTCTTCCGTGAACTTCAACCGCTCCACCAGCACGGAGGCGAAGACGTCCGACGCCAGCTGGAAGCAGACCTCTCAGGCCACCCCGGAGGCCCTGAGCAACAACCCGGCGATGCGCTCGTTCCGAGGCGAGAGCGGCTTCGAGGGCGTGGGCGGCCCCGGTGCGGCGCAGGTGGACGGGCCTCGGGGCCCGGGGCCTCGGGAGCAACTCGAGCAGCTGGGCCAGGCGATCCAGGAGCTGATCTCCACCCTGGAGACGGCCCTGAGTCAGCAGGCCGGAGAGACGGACGCGAGCGGCTCCACGGCGGATGCGTCCACCTCCACCGATGAGGCGAGCGCCGCCTCGGGCACGGAGGCCACGGAAGACGCGGCCTCCGCCGAGGAGTCCGAGGATCCGCTCCAGAAGATCCTCGACACCTTGAAGCAACTGCTCGGCATGATCGATCAGCTCCAGCAGCGCCACGGCGCCACGAGCAGCGGAAGCACGGAGAGCACGGCGCTCGCCTCCTCCACCTAGCCCTCACCCCCGAGCCTGCAGATGTCCAGTTTCTGATCGTCGTGGCCGCCCAAGGGGCCAGGCGGCCCTGGGCATCCGCAAGTCCCTGCTCCCGGAGGACTGTGTAGGACCCAACCCACCACGTGACGCTCCTTTCTCAGTCCCTGAGCCCACGGAAGTAGCTGAATCCCCTCGGGATTCGTCAGGGAATAAGCGTCCCTTCCCACCTGTCGGACCTGGGGTACCCCCAGTCCCTGGGAGTGCCTTGGACCGGACAGTCGGGGGGCCGGGTTGCTTTTGGGCTCCCGACCGTTTCTGATCTGTCACGGAGCACCGTCCTACCCACAGAGGAGGCAGCTACACATGCAGATGAACATCACCTTCCGCCAGTTTGGAGCGTCGGATTCCCTCAAGGAGTACGCACGCGAGAAGGTCGATCGAGTCAACCGGTTGCTGGACAGGGCAGGTGAAGCGCATGTGGTGCTCTCTCTCGAACGCCATCTACACCACGCGGACATCACCATTCACTCGGGTTCGTGGGTGTTGAGGGGCCGGGAGAAGAGCGAGGATATGTACGCGTCCATTGATCTCGCGATGGACAAGATCGAGCGGCAGTTGCGCCGCTACAAGGACAAGCTCAAGAGTCACCACGGCCGTGAGCGCGTGCACCATCGTCAGGGCCTGGTGAACCAGCTGACGCGCGTGCGCCACGCCGTCTTCGAGATGCCGGGCGAGGAGGGCGGCGCACCCGTCGAGGCCGAGGCCTCACCCTCGCCCAAGTCGGCCACCGAGCAGGCCGCGGAGAACCTGCCGCGCATGCTCCGCACCACGCACCTCACCGTCCAGCCGATGAAGGTGGACGAGGCCGTGATGCAGATGAACCTGATGAACAACGATTTCTACGTGTTCCACAACGTGGAGACCGACGCGATGTCCGTGCTCTACCGCCGCAAGGACGGGCAGTACGGCCTCATCGAGCCGCACGAGCCCGAGGCTGCCGCCGCGGTGGCCGCGGGCGCTCGGTAGCGAGCGGTGGAAGCACCGGCGCTCCGCCTCCCGGAAGGTCGAGGCGGAGCGCATGGAGCAGCGGTGCCTCGGGGGTCAGGCTCCCGAGGCTGTACCCCTTACCTGCCACACCTGCGGCCGTAGGTGGCTGGCGTGCCCCGGGCGAAGTCTCGCGTCAGGGTGAAGCGGGCCGGAGAGAGCGTCGGCGAGAAGCTCTCCGTGTAGCTGAAGAGCGTCAGCGTGAGCAGCGTGGCCATCTGCCCCAGCGGGCGCTCTTGGAGGCTCTGAGGGAAGTCCACGTAGAACTCCTCCTCGAGCGGGGTCGAGCAGTCGCGCTTGCCAGCGTAGCCTCCCTCCACGCGCCTCATGAAGTAGGAGCACATTCCGACGCGGGCCAGCATCACGTCATCCTTCAGCAGCAGATCCACGGGAGTCCCGCCCAGCGTGCCCGAGGCGCGGGTGTCATCTCCCTCGGAGAGCTCCAGCTTCGCAGGCTGCGTGCCGAACATGCCCGTCACCTGCTGGTAGTCCCACTTGAGCTCCACGGGCCGATCCCGGAAGCGGCCGCGCATTCCATCCTCCCTCAGCGAGAGCGAGGAGCTGGGGCCCGTGACGTACGTGCTGGAGACCACCATGGGCTCATTGGAACTCTGGCCCATGTGAGCGCGCAGCCCGTTTCCGGCTCCCGCGCATCCCACGGTCAGGACAAGAAGAGACGACAGTAGCAGTGAGCGCGACATGGACTTCCTCCGTTCGATCAGCGGCGGTGACAGGAGGAAGAACGAGACGCCGGAAAGGACATATCGCGCGCACTTCCGGCGAGCGCCGCGGCACAACTCAGCGTGCGGCGCCCGGCAGGGCCTGCGCGGCCTTGCGAGAGCCTTGTGCATCCCGCAGCGCATCCGTCCGCTTCTGGCCCACCGGATCCAATCCGTGGCCGAAGGTCATCATGCGCAGGTGCACGGGCAGCCGCCCCGGTGTGCCGATCTCTCCAAAGAGCGCAGCGGCCGCGGCGGAGGTGGACGCGGGCTGATACGAGTAGACGGCGAGCACGGCGCGAGCCTCTTCCACCATCTCCGCCAGATAGGGCAGGCCCATGGACACCACCAGTACGGGCTTGCCGGTGGCCGCGGCCATGGTGACGAGGTCCACCTGGCGCGAGTTGATCATCCCCACCACCACCACGTCCGCGGCGAGCGCGGCCTGCCGGGCCTTCTGGCGCAGCGCGGCACGGCGGGCCTCGGAGGGGTAGGCGGGCACGGTGAGCACGGTGGCTCGGGGCACGCGCGCGCGGATGGCGTCACCCAGCGAGGGCTCGGCGGTGATGACGGCGATGCGCTCCTGGCCGGAGAGCGGGAAGTGGTGCCCATCCGTGCGCAGCAGGGTGACGGAGGCCCGGGCGATGAGGTGAGCCACCTCGCCATTGCCCGGAGGCGGTGGGGTGGCCAGCCGCTCCTCCAGCACGGGAGGCGTCTCGAAGAGGCCGCGTCGCAGCTTGGCGGTGAGGATGCGGCGCACGGCCTGCTCCAGGCGCGCGGCGGGCAGCTCCCCGCTGCGCACGGCGGCGAGCAGGGACTCGTAGACTTCCACCTTCTTCTCCCGGCTCCAGGGCACCAGCACCATGTCCGCGCCGGCCTTCAGCGCCAGCACGGCGGCCCGGCCCACGCCGTAGCGCCGGGCAATGGCCTCCATCTCCATCTCGTCGGTGAGCACCAGGCCCTCGAAGCCCAGCTCCTTGCGCAGCAGCCCGTCCAGCACCTGGGGGTTGAGGGTGGCCGGCACGTTGTTGCCGGTGAAGCGGGGGATGGCCACGTGCGCCGTCATCAGCCCGTCCAGCCCCTCCTGGATGGCGTCCCGGAAGGGCTCCATCTGCGCGAGCACCTCCTCGCGCGTCTCATTCATCACCGGCAGCTCCGTGTGGCTGTCCGTGTCCGTGGCGCCGTGCCCGGGGAAGTGCTTGGCCACCGTCACCAGGCCCGCATCCTGCTGCCCCCGGACGAAGGCGCGGCCCAGCTCGGAGACCAGCGGCACGCTGTCCCCGTACGAGCGCACGCCAATCACGGGGTTGTGCGGGTTCAGGTTCACATCCAGCACGGGTGCCAGGTTCATGTTGAAGCCCAGCCGTCTCAGGTCCTGTCCCTGGGCCCGACCTGCCGCATAGGCCAGGTCCGCCGAGCGGGTGGCTCCCAGGGCCATGTTGCTGGGCAGCACCACCACCTGATCCCTGACCCGCACCACGTTGCCCCCCTCTTGATCCAGCGTGAGGAAGGGGGGGATGTGGCCCACCAGCAGCCGCCGCAGGCCGTCGTTGAGGCGGGCCACCTGCTCGGCGTCGACGATGTTGTGCTTGAAGAGGCAGATGCCCCCCACCTGGTGGCCTCGCACCAGCTCCTCCACGTCCTCATCCACCTCGGTGCCGATGAAGCCCACCATCATCACCTGGCCCACCCGTGCCTCGAGGGGGAGGCTGGCGAGCAGGGAGTCCACCCGCTCCGAGGACACGGGAGGCACGCCCGGGGCAGGGGTGGGTGGCCTTATGGGCATCGTGCCTGGGGCGGGCGCCGAGGCGCACATGCCAAGGGACACCAGGAGCACGGCGAGGGGGGTGAGGTGACGGGCTGACACGCGGATCCGAATGCTAGTCGAGGAACGTAACCCCCTCCACCTTGCTTGCTGGTGAGCGAAGCCAGTGAAGAAGCGCGACGCAGCGGGCAGGCGACCCTTGCGCGAAAAGGTATCGAGGAGTAATTGCCCCTCGAAGTCGAGCGCCATTGCGGGAGCGCCAGTGAGAATCTCCGAGTTCCTCAGCCCCGAAGCCGTCATCGCGGATATGCAGGCGCGCACCAAGCCCGAGGTGTTGCGCGAGCTGAGCACGGCGCTGGTACGCGCCCACCCCCAGCTCCAGGAAGAGCGGCTGGTGGAGGTGCTGCGCGAGCGCGAGAAGCTGGGCTCCACGGGCATTGGCGAGGGCGTGGCCATTCCCCACGGCAAGTTGCCGGGGATGACCCAGCTTCTGGCCACCTTCGGGGTGTCCCGCCAGGGGCTGGACTTCGAGGCGATTGACGGCAAGCCCACCCACCTCTTCTTCGCGCTGGTGGCGCCGGAGAACAGCGCGGGCGTGCACCTCAAGGCCCTGGCGAGAATCTCCCGGCTCTTCAAGAATCCCCGCTTCCGGGCCGCCATTCTCGAGGCCCCCACCGCCGCGGACATCCACGCGCTCATCGTTCAAGAAGACGCCAGGCCCTGAGACAGGGCCCCACCGGGAGGGCGCATGGAGATCGTCCTTCGACCTGTTCACGATCGGTTCTTCGAGGAAGGGGTGCTCCCGTTCCTCGCGCACGCCATGGGCGATGCGCCCGGGGCGCTGGAGGCGATGCTGGGAGTGCTCGGAGACGAGCCCACCCGCTTCCTCTGCGAGCAACTGTTGTCCAACGCCTCGCCGGGCGGGGCGAGCGCGCTCGAGCCCGAGGGGTGGGGCGAGCTGGTGGACAAGCTGGTGTTCCAGCAGTGGCGCGAGGGCGCTGGGTGGGTGCTCGAGGGCCCCCGGGCCGGCTACGCGGGTGACTGGGACGAGGCGCTGCACCTGGCGCTCATGGTGGAGCTAGCGGATTACCCTTACGCGAACCCCAAGGAGTCCCGGGCGGCGCGGGATGCGTTCCGGCTCAAGCCTCGGCCGGTGCTGGGGATGGCGTCCTTCATGGGGGGCGTGTGGGAACCGCTCCCTCCGTTCCCTCCGGATCAGATCTTCTCCACGCAGGGGCGGGGCGCGTACCTGCCGCGTGAGGACTACGCCTTCGCGGACTGGTCCTGGCGGCCAGCTCGGTTGGTGGCGGAGTGGAATGCGTACCTGCCGGGCAAGCTGCAGCGGCTGCTGGATCGGGAGCAGGAGCGGCTGAAGTTGCCCTCGCTGCCGGAGCGGGCCGAGTTGCTGGCTTGGTGGGCGGGCAAGGCTTCGCAGCCTCCCCCGCTGGCGGTGGTGTTCTCCGGGCTGGGGCCTCGAGCCCCGAGCTGGATCCATGAACTGGGGATTCTCTGCGGCCACGTGCGCGAGGCGGCCCAGGAGAAGGCGGCGCTGGTGTCGCTGGTGACCAAGGACTTCGAGTCCCGCCTCTGAGTCGGCTCAGGCCGTACTCGCCGGGGTCTCCAGCAGCAGGGTGACGGGCCCGTCATTGATGAGGGCCACCTTCATGTCCGCGGCGAAGATGCCGGTGCCCACGGTGAGGCCGCGGGCGCGCAGTTGCTCGCAGACGCGCTCGTAGAGGGCTTTGGCTGCGACGGGCTCCAGGGCGTCGGTGAAGCTGGGGCGGCGGCCGCGGCGCGCGTCTCCATAGAGGGTGAACTGGCTCACCACGATGAGCTGCTTGTGGGTGTCCTCCAGGGAGAGGTTCATCTTCCCGGCGGAGTCCTCGAAGATGCGCAGGGTGGCCAGCTTCTCCACCATCCACGGCACGTCCGCCTCCGTGTCCGTCTTGCCCACGCCCAGCAGCACCAGCAGCCCCGGGCCGATCTGGCTCACCTTTTCTCCGTTGACGGTGACTGACGCCTCGAGCACCCGCTGCACCACCGCGCGCATCGCATCCTCCTGAATTTCTTGGGGAAATAGTGGGAGTAGCCCCAGGGCACAAGCTTTTCGGCTGATCGACGCAACTCTTTGCCGCCCGATCAGAGAATGGATTGTTGCCGGAGTAACTTGCCGGCATGAGGTACGGGGAAAGATCAGGAGCCTGGCAGCTCACGACGGGGGGTTGCCGGGCTCTATTTCCTTCCAGCGCTGGTGCGCCGGTGACGGTGTGTGTCACGAAGGGGTAACGCCCTGGACCGCCGCTCCCGGAGGTCAGCGGGACTTCTTGAGCACCTGGATCGCCGCGGCTGCTTCGTCCTGGCCGCAGTTCTTCCCACCGGACTTCGGCTGCTCCGCGAGCTTCGTGAGCGAGGACACCGCGTCTGGGCTCCCCATCGCCCCGAGTCTTCGCGCCGCTCGAGCCCTCACGCCACAGTCCTCCGAGGCCAGGGCGATCGTGTACAGGTCCACCAGGTCCAGCCCTCCTGTGTCCTGTGAGGCCTCCAGGTAGCGCAGCGCGCCCCACTGCCTGGGCGAGGCGTCTCCCCCGGCCAGGGACTCGAAGCGGCTGCGCAGCGAGTCCTTGGGCAGCGTGCCCAGCAGCTTGCGCAGCCCCTTGTCACTCTCGTCGGCGCCGAAGTCCTCCGCGAGCCGATCCAGCACCTCCTCCGATACATCCTTGTGCTGGGTTGCCTCGGCCTGAAGCACTTCGTGCTCGTCCTCGTGCCGGTTCAGGGCGTGCAGCGCCAGCGCGCGGAGCTGGCGGAGCTCCGGGGCCTTCCGGTCCTCGGCCGGCACCGCGTCGAGCCGTTTGAGGGCCTCGGCGGGCTTGCCGTCCTTCAGGAGCCTCCTCGCCTGCACCTCGGGGTTCCGGTTCCACAACCACAGGCTCACTGCCAGGAGCAGGACCAGGCTTCCGGCCACTCCCGTTCCCAGTTTCCGGCCGTTCCGCGAGCTCGCGAGCCCCGCGAGCTTCTGGCGTGCTGCCTCGAGGGAGAGGCCCTTGGGGAGAATGGGGCGCTTGTCCGTGGGAGCACTCCCCGCGTCTCTTCCTCCGAAGGGTGGTCCCTCCGTGGCGAGTCGCTTGCTGCGGTAGAGCTGGAGTGACTCACCTCGGCCGGGGAGGGGAATCGTGCCGCAGGGCTCGGCCTGCACTTCGGCGCGGTTGCGCGCGAGGTTCACGGATTCGGTGAACGTCACCTCACCCGCGAGGGCCACCTGCTCCGTGGCCTTCACCACCTCCATGGGTTCGCCGAGCACCGTGTCGCGCGTGAGCAGCACTTCGCCCGCGTGGAGGCAGATGCGGATGTGGAGCTGGGCCTCGGGCGGCTGTTCCTGGTTGTGCCGCCACAGCCGGTCCTGCATCCCCATTCCGCACAGCACCGCGCCCGTGGGAGAGCCAAACACCCCGAGCAGCGAGTCTCCCAACTGCTGCACCAGCTTTCCGTCGTACTCGCGCAGCAGCGGCAGCAGCAGGCGCTCGTACGTCTCCAGCATCTTCTGCTGTGCCTCGAGCGTCTGCCGGCTGGTCAGCTCGGCGAAGCCCTGGATGGTGGTGAGCATCAGCGTGAGGTTCTGAGGCTTGCCGGCGAGCCCCGCCCCCGAGGGCGTGGGCGGAAGGGAGGGCGACGTCAAGCCGAAGAGGGCCGTGCCGCTGCCCGTGGGTGGGGGCAGGGAGGTGCTCGGAGGCGCTGTGCCGAAGGCCGCTGTGCCCGTGCCCTCCGGAGGGGGCAGGGAGGTGGACGGAGGCGCCGTGCCGAAGGCTGCGGTCCCCGTTCCAGCAGGAGGCGGCAGAGAGGTGGAGGGAGAGGCCGTGCCGAAGGCCGCAGTCCCCGTGCCCGCAGGTGGAGGCACGGAGGGGGTCAGAGCCTCCGCATCGAAGGCCGCAGAGCCGCTGTCGGCTGGAGGCGGCCGCGAGGAGGCCACGCCCGGTGCCACGCTGCTCGCGACGCCCACTCCGCCACCGGAAGAGGCGTCCCAGGGAACAGCGATCGATGGCGGCTTGAAGGCCGCGGGCTTGCTCTCAGGGGAAGGAGGCTCGGGCGCTGCTCCTGGGGAGGCGTCTCCGAAACCGGCCGTGCCACTGCCCGCCTCGGGCGCCGCCCCGAAAGCCGCCGTGCCGCTCGCGACGGGTGGCCCTCCTGTCGGCGTCAGCACCCCTGGAGGTGTGACAGTCGCCGGGAGCGGTCCCGTGGCCGCCGCTGCCAGTGCATCCGCCAACGCGTGTGCATTCTGGAAACGGTTGTCCGGATTCTTCTCCAGCAGACGCATCACCAGCGCCACCAGCGAGGGATGGATGGCCAGCCCCGGCGCGGCGCGGTCCAGCGGCAGCGGCGCCGCGTTCGCATGCTGCGCGATGAACCGGCGCGGATCCGGTCCATCAAAGGGCAGCCGTCCCGAGAGCACCCGGTAGGCCACCACGCCCAGGCAGTACAGGTCGCTGCGCGCATCCACCCGCGCGCCGATGGCCTGCTCGGGGCTCAGGTACTCCGGTGTTCCGAGCACCACGCCCACCTGGCTCACGTTGCTGTCGGCCTCCGGCTCGATGAGCCGGGCGATACCGAAGTCCAGCAGCCGGGCCTGCTCGCCTCGGGCCGTGCGCGTGAGGAACACGTTCTCCGGCTTGATGTCCCGGTGGATGATCCCCTTGTCGTGGATCGCCGCCAGGCCCTCCGCCAACTGGTGCAGCACCGTCAGCGCTCGGGCTGGCGCCAGGGGCCCGTTCCGGAGCAGCTCGAAGAGGCTGTCGCCCTCCACCAACTCCATCACCAGACACGCCGCGTCCCCGGACTCGCCGAAGTCGATGATGCGCACCACCGCCGGGTGCTCCACCGCCGACAGCAGGCGCGCCTCGCGCTTGAAGCGCTCGGACATGCCCGGCTGCAGGTGGAGATCCTGGTGCAGGACCTTGATGGCCACCTTGCGCTCGAGCGAGACCTGCTCGCCCAGGTACACCTCACCCATGCCGCCCGAGCCGATCGGACGGATCACCCTGAAACGGCCGTCAAGGACAAGGGAGCCGGGGGGAAGCACCGCCGGCCATCTTGTCCGAGAATGGCTCGCCGCGCATGAACCATCTCGGAAGGATTTCAGGGCCTTCCACGGACGGGGGTGATGCTCTTCCGCCTGCCCCTCGGCCGGGGGAACGGTAAAAATTTCGAGGGCTTAGCCACCGTGGTACCCTGTGACCCCTCTCCCCGATGGCCACCGAAAGCGACTCTCCGAAGCCCGCGTCCGAGTCGGGCGCTGCCTCCCCCGAGCTCCGGCTGCTGGACCGGCGTGCCTTCGTGGGTTTTCCGCCCCTGCCGCTGGCGCCGGGGCTCTCCATTGCCGACTTCGCGCTGCAGATTCCCGACGTCACCTTCCCGTTCAACGTCAGCGCCGGTCCCTCGCGCTATCAGCGCAAGAAGCTGCTGTTCGGCTTCCTGGAGCTGACTGTCGACGCGGACATGGTGGCGCGCAGGGTGGCCGAGATGTCCGGGCGGCTGGCGGGCCTCGAGGAGCTGAAGCTCCACTTCCGCCCCGGGTATCTGGAGGGCCAGGCGCGGCTCCAGGGCTCCGAACGCACTCCTGTCACCTTCAAGGTGGCCTTCGATGGAGATGGCGAGAAGCTCTCGCTCTCCATTTATGACGTGAGGCTGTACGGGTTCTCTCCCACGGCTTCGGTGCAGGTGCCGGGCATCATCGCCTCCGCCGTGAGCGCGCTGGGGCTGGTGCCCGAGATTGAAGTCCAGGGCGCCACGGGCTTCACGACGCGTGTGTTGCCGGAGCTGTGCCGGCTGGCGGCGGTGACTCGCGGCTTCAAGATGCCGGAGCTGGACCAGGCGCGCCTGTCCGCCGCCGAGGTCTCCAGCAAGGGCCTGCGCCTGCGCTTCTCCTCGGGAGGGCTGCCGCCTCCCACGGCGCCGGATGATGAGCTGTTGATGACGCTCGAAGGGGCGCGGGCGTTCGCCGAGCCCGAGGCGCTGATTGCTCAGGGGCGGCTCGCCGAGGCTCGCGAGGCGTACCTCCAGGCGGGAGATGCGCAGGACGCGCATCCTTTCGCTGTCGAGCGGCTGTTGTCCCTGCTCGTCGCGGATCCTCAGGCGCACGACCTGGCACTGGATGTGGCGGCCACCTTGCTGCGCCGCCGCGAGAAGAGCCCCGCCGCCCTCTGGGGTGAGGCCGTGGTGCGCGAGCGCCGTGGCGAGGAGGCCCGTGCGGCTGAGCGTTATCTGGCGCTCAGTGCCCTGTCGCGCCGGACCTCCGAGGATGCTGCTGCCTTCTTCGCTGCCGAGGCCGCGGCTCGCTGCTCCCGTGACACCGCGCCCGCGGTGGCCGTGAAGGCGCTTCATGAGTTGCTGGGGCTTCGGCCTGATCACCTGCCTTCGCTCAAGGCCCTGGCTCGCGCTTCGGACCAGGCCAAGGACCGGGCGGGTGCGGTGCGTGCCTATCGCCGGCTCGCCGCGCTGACGCGAGACCCCGCCGAGGCCGCTGACGCCCACGTCCACCTCGCGCGCCTGTGCGCCCAGACCGAGGACGACATCGCCGGTGCCCGGCTGCACTGCGAGGCCGCGCTGCGGCTCGCTCCGGATCAGCCGGATGCCCTGCTGCTGCTCGGCGAGCTGTGCCACCGCGACGGTGAGCACCTGCGCGCCCTCAAGGCGCTGGACCGGTTGCGCGAAGTGGCCATGGCCCGGCACGAGCTCGACCGCGTGGGCCAGGCCAACCTGCTCGCGGGCCGCGTGTGGGAAGAGGGCCTCAAGCAGCTCGACAACGCGCTGCTGCGTTTCCGTGAGGCCGTCACGCTGTTGCCCGGAGAGCCTGAGCCGCTCTTCGCCGCCGGCCGCGTCGCCGAGGGCCTGGGCAAGGTGCAGGAGGCGCTCGCGGACTATCAGCAGGCGCTTGAACTGGCGGGCCCCGCTCCGCGCTCGGAGTCCGTGCGCAAGGCTGCTCATTCCAGCCACCACGCCATGGCCCGGCTCTCCCGCACGAAGCTGGGTGACCCGGCTCGCGCCCGAGAGCACCTGGAGGCCGCGCTCGCGCTGGAGCCTCGCGATCTGGTGGCGCTCGAGGAGCTCATTCCTTACTTTCGCGCCACCGGCCGTGCCCAGGAGCTGGCCGACGCTCTGGAGAAGGCAGCCGCTGTCTACGAGGAGCCTGGCAAGCGCGCCAACCTGTGGGCCGAGGCCGGTGAGCTGTATCGCGGCCGGTTGCAGCAGCCCGAGAAGGCCGAGCGCCTCCTTGTCTCCGCCATCGAGGCGGATCCGGACAACAAGCCCGCCCTGGAGGCCATGCTCGCCCTCGCCGAGGCCCGGCGTGACGGCGGCCTGCTCACCCGCTGCCTCGGAGCCCTCGCGCGCCTGACGCCCGAGCCCAAGGAGCGCGCCCAAAAGTACCGCCGCCTCGCCGTGGCCGCGAGGGACCTCACCTTTGATCTGGAGCTGGCCGTTCAGGCGCTCCAGGAAGTGCTCAAGGCCGAGCCGGGGGATCTGCCTTCGCTGGGCGAGCTGTGCACTCTTCAGCGCAAGCGCTCGGACATGGCGGGGCTGGCCTCCGCTCTCGAAGATCGCGCCCGTGTCGCCGAGGCCCAGGGTGACAAGCGGCTTGCCTCCGCCGCGCTGCGCGAGTTGGCCGGTGTGCTGGAAGCTCGGCTCGGCCGGGTCGGCGAGGCGCTCGTGGCCATGGAGAAGGCCGCGCGTCTGGCTCCGGATCCCGCCGTGCTGCTGGATCTGGCGGACCTCTCATTGCGCTGCGAGCGCCCCGAGCATGCCCGGAGCGCCCTGGAGACGCTGCTGTCCTCCCTGCCGCGCACCGCCGCTCCCGAGCGGCTCGCAGACATCCGGGCCCGCCTGGGCCGCGCGTGTGAGCAGCTCGGAGATCGGGACGGCGCCATCGCCGCATACGCCCAGGCCTTCCCGCTGCGCCGACTGGATGACGCGCTCGCGGGCCGTCTCGAAGCGCTCTACTCGGAGGTCGGTGAGACTCGCGAGCTGGCCGAGCTGTGGGGGACTCGTGCCCAGGCGCTTGTCGCCGCGGAGCGCACCGTGGAGGCCGCGCCCCTCTTCCTCAAGAGCGCACGTCTCCTGCTGAACCGTGGCGAGAAGCCCGCGGCCCTCCTTCGCCTGTCCGCGGCCCTCGAGGCCGATCCTCAGGGCCCCATGGCCGCCGAGGTGCTGGACTCGCTCGCGGAGCTGGAGCTGGAGCGCGGTGAGAAGCTCGAGGCCGCCAAGCTGTTTGCTCGCAAGGCTGCCCTCATCTCCGATGTGCGTGCGGGAGCCCGGCTCCTCTATCGCGCCTCGCTGCTGGCGGCGGGTACTCCTCGCGAAGAGGCCTTCCTCGCCGAGTCCCTGGAGCGTGACGCCACCTTCGCCCCCGCGCGCATGCGTCGCGGCGAGCTGCGGATGCCCTCGGATCCTCGCGGTGCGCTCGAGGATCTCGAAGTGGTGCTGGCCCTGCCTGCCACGGATCCGGATGCCCCTCGCGAGCAGGAGCTGCTCTCGCTGACCCGCAAGGCGGCCACGGCCGCGGTGCGTTCGGGCCGCACGGACTCGGCTCGGCGCCTGCTGGCCCAGTACACCTCCCAGGCTCCGATCGACGTCGACTCCCAGCTCGAGCTGGCGAGCCTCCACCGCAAGGTGGGCGCCCGCGAGGCGCTGGCGGATCTGCTCATCACCCTGTGGCCCCGCCTCACGGGCGAGGCGCAGCGCAACGCCCGGCGCGAACTGGCGGAGCTGGCTCTCTCCCTGGGCCGCGCCACCGAGGCTGCAACGGCTCTGCGCGCACTCCTCGTCGAGGAGCCGAGGGATTTGTGGGCGGCTCAGTCTCTGCTCTCCCTGCTGCCCGCGCCGGGTACGGGCACGGCGGAGCAGGAGGCCGAGCGGCTCCACCTGCTCAGCATGCAGATCTCCGCCGCCGAGGGGGAGGCTCGCTCCGAGCTGCTGGCCCGTCGCGCTGAGCTCCACCGCTCTGCCGGCCGTACCTCTGCCGCCCGGGATGATTTCGCCGAGGCCTCCCGGCTCGCTTCGCGGCCCGCGCCGCTGCTGCTCTCCCTGGCCGATCTCGCTCGGGAAGCCGCGGACGAGGTGGCCGAGCTGTCCGCGTGGCGCCGCGCCGTGGCCGCTGACCCGAGCCTGGGTGAGCGCGCCCGTGAGCGGCTGCTGCTGATCGCCGCCTCCCTCATGGAGAAGGATTCGCGCGTCGAGGCCCGCGAGGCGCTGCGAGCCGCGGTCGCGCTGGATCTCCCCTCCAACGAGCGCTGCGAGGCCTTCTTCTCCCTGGCCACGCTCGCGCGGCGGGATGGACAGCCTCAGGCCGAGGCCGAGGCGCTCGCTGAAGCTGCGCGCCAGGGTCCTGTACCGCGCCGCGTGGAGGCACTGCTGGCCCGGGCCGCTCTGGTCGAGCAGCAGGGACAGCGCGAGGAGGCTGCTCGCAGCCTCGATGCCGCGCTCTCGCTCTCGCCCCGGCACTCGGGGGCCACCGTCGCGCTCCAGCGCGTGCTTCGCGAGCTGCAGGATTGGGCCGGCCTTGCCGCGCTCCTGGCCTCGGAAGCGCCTCACGCGCCCCCTGCCGGCGCTGCGGCGCTGTACTCCGAGCTGGCCAGCCTGTACCTCGATCGCTTGCAGCAGCCGGGCCCCGCCGAGGCCGCGCTGCGTGAGGCCCTCCGCCTCGCGCCGGATGACGCGAAGGTGCGTCGCCGGCTCGTGTCGCTGGCCGTGAGCAAGGGCGAGCTGCTGGAGGCCGCCACGCTGCTGGAGGCCGCCTCCGAGACCGCCGAGCCCGAGGAGGCTGTCGCCTTCCTGCGAGAGGGCGCCACCCACGCTCGCGCCGCCTCCGAGCCCGAGCGGGCCCTGCGGCTTGTCCGCCGCGCCCATGCGCTCGTGCCCGCCGAGGGCAAGGACCTCGAAGAGCTGGCCGAACTGCTCTACCTCCACGGCGATGTGAAGGCGGCGCTGCCGCTTCAGGAGAAGCTCGCCGCCGAGGTGGACTTCGCCAAGGCCCGAGAGCACGCCGAGGCCACCCTCCGCCGCCTGGGCGAGCTCGCCGAGAAGGCCGAGGACTCCAAGCGCGCCGTGAAAGCCTGGCGGCGGCTCGTTGCCCAGAATCCACGGGACTCGCAGGCCGTCGAGCGGCTCTCCTCGCTCCTCGAGAAGCAGGATCCTCGCGGCGCCTTCGAGGTGCTCGTCACGCACGTGAAGTCGCTCCCTGCCTCGGAGGAGACGGTCGATCGCCTCGTGGTGCTGTCCGAGCGCGCCCGTGCCTCGCTGGCGGACATGGATGTGGCAGCGTCCCTGCTGACGCTCGCGGCGGAGATGGCCGCGCAGCCGCTCCCCTTGCGCCAGCGGCTCGCCGCGCTCTACCGGGAGCAGGGCCGGAGCCTGGAGCTGCTCGCCGAGCTGCGCCGCGTGGCCACGCTCAGCGTCCAGGTGGAGGACTCGGACTCGGGCATCGAGGCCTATGGTGAGGAGGCTCGTCTCGCCGAGGACCTGGGGCGGATGGATCAGGCCCTCGAGGCGCTCGCCGCGCTGAGGGAGTTGCTCGAGGCTCAGGGCAAGCCCGCGGCGGCCGCCGCCCACGAGCGCCGCCGCGCCGAGCTGCTGCGCGACGTGAAGCTGGATCTCCCCGCGGCCGAGGAGGCCCTGGAGCGCTCGTTCCGGCTCAAGGCCGACTTCGAGACGGTGGAGATGGGCGAGGGGCTCGCCGCTCGCCGTGAGGACGCCGCCTCGCAGGCCCGCTGGCTGGAGCGCATGCTGCCCCTGCAGGCCGGGGCTTCGGAGCAGGGGGCCGTGCTGCTGCGGCTGGCCCGGCTGTACCTGGGCGTGCTGGCCGATTCGAGCAAGGCCGAGGGCTTCCTGCGGGAGGCGCTGCGCCGCGACCGAACGCTGGCGGAAGCGGAGAAGCTGTTGGAGGAGCTGCTCGAGCGCGACGAGCGGATGGCGGAGCTGGCGGCCTGGTACGAGGACTCCGCCGCGGAGGAGTCCGATCCCGCGCGGCGCTCGGGCCTGCTGCGCCGTGCGGCCACGCTCTACCGTGAGCGCGCCGGACGCCCGGAGGCCGCGGCTGTCGCGCTGCTCGCGGCACGTGCGGCGGCTCCGGATGATCTGGAGCTCACCGCACAGGCGGCGGAGCTGCTCCACGAGGTGGGGCGCGAGGAGGATGCGGCCGAGTTCGATGCCATCCTCCTGGAGACCGATCCCTTCCGCGAGCCCTTCTTCACCCGTCACCACGCGTTCCTGAGAGAGACGGGAGACCACCAGGCGCTCGCGGCATTGATGCTGCGCCGGGCCCAGCGTCAGCAGCCTCGCGAGGCCGCCGAGAGCTACCTGAGCGCTGCCCGGGCCTTCCGCGAGGCCGGAGCCCGGGAGCGGGCCCTGCTGTGCGAGGACCATGCCTTCGAGCTGGATGCCTCCAATGCCGAGGCCTTCGGATTGCTGCGCCAGCGGATGGCCGGAGATGTGCGCCGGCTGGCGGACCTGCTGGCCCAGCGTGCCGCCGCCCTGCCCAAGGGCGAGGCGCTCCCGCTGCTCCGTGAGCGCGCCCAGCGTCTGCTGGAGGCCGGAGAGGCGCTGCTGGCCGCCGAGGCCTTCGATGTGTATCTGTCCGAGGCCGGGGAGGACGTGGAGGCCCTGGCTGCTCGGGCCGAGTTGGCCGCGCAGGGCGGTGGACCCAGCGCCGCGCAGGCATATGACCGGCGGCTGATGGCCGTGGGCGCGGGGCTGCCTGTGCCCGTCCGCGTGCGGACCTGGATGCGCCTGGGGCATGCCTCGCTGTCCTCGGGGGCGTACCGGGATGCGGCGGATGCCTTCGAGGCGGTCGTCTCCCTGGATCCCGACGGCGAGCGCGGCAAGGAGGCGCTGTCGCTCCTCAGCGAGGCGTACTCGCGCACGGGCAATACGAAGGGGCTCTACCGCGCGTCGCTGCAGCTGGCTCGGAACGCGGATGGCGCCACGGCCGAGGTGCTCTATCGCCGCGCCGCCGATCTCTTCGATGATCCCCAGGAGGCCATCGACGCGCTGTTGCCGTTGGCGCGTCTGCGTCCCGCGGACCCCACGCTCATCGACCGCGCCGTGGAGGGCCTGCGTGCCCTGGGGCGCCACTCCGAGCTGCTGGACGTCTACGAGGCCGGAGCCACCGCCGCGGGAGGCAGTCGCGCCGCCGAATTGTTGCTGGCCGCCGCGAACGTAGCGGATGAGCAGCTGGCCGAGCCGGATCGCGCGTGGGCCCTGCGCCAGCGCGCCGTTGAGGCGGATCCGTCGAACGAGGCAGCGCTTCGCAAGCTCGTCGAAGGCCTGCGGCAGCGGGGTGACTCCGAGAAGCTGCTCGAGGTCCTGCAGCGGCTCGTGGAGCGCACCGAGGACGCGGACGAGGCCTCGGTGCTGAGGCTGGAGGTGGCTTCGCTCGCACGTGCCGCCGGTCAGCTCGCGCTGGCTCGTGAGGCGTTGGAGAAGGTCGTCGCTCGGGGCGGCTCGGGCTCGGGCTACGGTGACGCGCTGGAGTCCCTGGAGCCGCTGCTCGCGGACGATCCGGGCCGGCGCGCCGAGGTCCGCGTGGCGCGTGCGGAGCTTGCGCAGGGCGATGCCCAGAAGGAACTGTGGGTCTCCGCGGCGCGAGATTTTGAGTCCGCGGGCCGCATCCCGGAGGCGTTGAAGGCGGTGAAGGCCGCTGTCGCGATTGCGCCCGAGGTGTCCACGCTGCGGCTCATGGCCCGGCTCCACGGCGCCTCTGGGGATGCCTCGCGTGCGGCGAAGGCGCTGCTGTTGGCGGTTCGCTCCTCCAAGGCTCAGGAGAAGCCTTCGCTGTTGCTGGAGGCCGCGGACCTCTGGGAGCAGGCGGGAGAGAAGACCGAGGCCCTGGAGGTCATCGAGCGCATCGCCGCCGAGACGTCCGAGGCGCTGACGCCCGCGGAGCTGGCCGAGCGCTTCCTGCGGCTCGGAGCGGCTGCTCGGGCGGTGGGCGTGGGCTTCGGGCCCGCGATGGCGGCTGGGAAGCATGCCGACGCGCTGGCCCTGGCCGAGCAGGCGGGGGATGCGGCGCGGGTGCGCGAGGCGCTGTGGGCGCTCGCCGCGTCGCCGGAGGCGGACCCGGCGCACGTGAACAGGTTGGTGGAGGGCTTGCGCGCGGAGTCGGATGACGCGGGGCTGCTGCAGCTGGCGGAGTTGCTCTCCGAGCGGGATGGGGAACTCGCCGTCACGCTGCGGGGCGAGGTGCTCGATTCGCAGAAGGCGGTGGTCGGGCTGCGGCTGAGGGCCCTCTCGGCGCTGGCCACGGGGCCGGACTTCGACACCCGGCTCACGCGCCTGCTGGCGGACATGGGGCAGTTGCCCACGGCGCTCGTCGAAGCGGTGCTCGGGCATGTCCGGGCGTTGTCGTCCGAGAAGCGCATCGAGGCGCTCGGAGTGGTGGCGAAGGGCTGGCCGGAGCGGCGTGCGGACTTCCTGCGCGAGCGGTTCGAGCTGGAGCGCACCGAGGGGCAGGGCGAGGCCGCCGAGCGCACCCTGTCGAGGCTCATCGACCACGAGTCGGAACTCCCGGCGCGAGTGGCCCTGCGGCTGGAGCACGGCGAGCTGTTGCTCTCGCTGGCCCAGGAGGCGCAGGCGCGCGAGTCCTTCGAGCAAGCGCTGGAAGAGGACGCCACGTGCCTGGAGGCGGTGAAACAGCTGCTGGAGCTGTATGACGAGAAGCAGGACAGCGAGGCCTTCATCGGGATGACGGGGCGCCTGGCGTCCCTGGAGGGCACCGAGGCCTTGGAGCCCTACCGCGAGCGGATGGCGGATGCCTACGAGGTCCTCCAGAAGCCGGCGGAAGCGGCGGCCCTGCTTGCGGCGCTGCCCGAGACGCCGGAGCGTCTGACTCGGCGCGTGCGGCTGGCGGAGGAGCGAGGCCTCACGGGCGAGGCGCTGCAGTTGCGCGAGCGGCTGACGGACGAACCCGAGGCGCTGGAGACGATCCTCCGGGGCTACCTGGATGCGCAGTTGTTCCCCTTCGCGGTAAAGCTGGCCGAGCGGCTCCTGACGCGCGATGCCCTCTCGCCGCAGGCCACACGCCTGGTGGCCGAGCGACTCTCTCCCTCGGTGCAGGGGGCGAAGCTGGCCTCGCGCCTCTGGCCGGTGCTGCTGAAGGAGAAGACGTTCGACGTGGACGGGTGGACGCTCTTCGCCGAGGCGCTGCGGCAAATCGGCCGGAGCGAGGCCGCCGAGCGGGTGGATGGCATCGCCGCGGTGCTGTCCGACAGCGAGCTGAGCGCGCCCTCCGTGCAAGTGATGGCGCTGCCTCGGCCGAGCGGCTTCCAGCACCCCACGCCTTCGGGAGCTCTGCCGGTGACGGAGGAGAGCCTGCCGCGGGTGTGCGTGGCGCTCCGGCCCACGCTCGAGAAGCTGGGCGCGGGCGGCGTGAAGCTGATGTTGGATCCGGTGGGCGGGGTGGAGGCGTACCTCACCGCTCCGGACGAGCTGGTGATTGGCGCGGGAGCGCTCGCGTGCTTCGGCCCGGTGGAGCTGGGCTACCTCTGCGCCCTGGCGTTGAGCTTGGGGAAGAAGGGCGTGGCACTGGCGCGGCCGGGAGCGGTGGAGGGTTTGGAGGAGGCCGCGGTGGATGCCTTCCGGGCGATGCCCGCCTCTCTAGCAGCGGGGCGGGTGTTGGCTCGGTTGGACCCGGACGTCCGAGGTGGGGATCCGACCGAGGTAGCCGAGGCGGCGGTGCTCATGGGCAGCCCGATCTTCCGGGCAGTGGCTTTGACCGCGCTGGACCTCGTGTAGGCTGCGCGGCGCCATGCGCCTTCGCCGACTCGCCATCCTTTCCTTCCCCGTCCTCGTGATGGTGGCCGTTGCTTGTATGTCCGACCCCCAGTACCCGGGAGATCAGGTGCTGGGGACGTTCCGGTTCAACGCCACCCTCGACTGGTCGAAGACCACCTGCAGCACGGGCACGGGAGGCATCGTCCAACTGGCCGATGCCGGCCTTCAGTTCGAGGCCACGTTCTCGCGCGACACGACCACGGACGCGGGCTACCTCACGGTGCAGGGGTTCGCGCGAAACGCGGAGTACAACGAGCAGCGGGCGAAGTCGGTGTACAGCGTGAACACGACTCTGGCGGGCTGTGGCAACGGCTGCGAGGGCGCGTCGATCCGGGAGACGCTGGACACGGTCCTGCTTAGCAACAGTCAGGACGATTTCTTTGGCCGCAGCTGCGCGGCGTTGGGGGATGGGGGCGTGCCGGGCGCTGACGCGGGCGTGCAGCCTCCGGGGCCTACTCCGAACGGTTACGACGTGCAGCGGGCGTGCGGCTCGCTGATGGACGAGTTCATCCCCGGCACGAAGAACTGCACGTGCACCTCGGGATGCAGGGCGGTGTACACGGTGGAAGGCACGCGGGTGAAGTGATGGGGGCGCGGGGATTCGCGGATGCGAGGGGCTCGGGCCTCGCGCGGTGCATGGAGGTCACGTGATGCTACCTGCGGCGAAGCTGGCGCTGACGATGTGGCTCTCGGCGGGGGCGGGCGAGTCTCCCGTGGTGGACGCCACCGAACTCGTTCCGGATCTCGTGTTGGACCTCCGCTACGCGACCGAGGACAACTTCCTGAAGCGCAAGGTGTACCCGGATGGGGCGCGGTGCATGCTGTTGCCGGACGCGGCGAAGCGGCTGAAGAAGGCGGCGGACGCGCTGCGGCCGAAGGGCTACCGGTTGAAGGTGTACGACTGCTACCGGCCGCGGGCGGTGCAGTACGAGATGTGGAAGATCATGCCGAAGCCCGGGTATGTGGCGGATCCGAAGTTCGGTTCGAACCACAACCGGGGCGCGGCGGTGGACCTGACGCTGGTGACGTTGGATGGGGCGGAGGTGGAGATGCCGACGCCATTCGATGACTTCACCCCCGCGGCGCACCACGGCTATGCAGGTGGCACGAAGGCCTCGCGCGAGAACCGGGAACTCCTCCGTGAGGCGATGGAGGGCGCGGGCTTCCAGCGCAACAAGATGGAGTGGTGGCACTACGATCTGCCGGGCGCGAAGAAGCTGCCCGTGCTGGACGTGCCCTTCACCCAGCCGAAGTAGCCAGGAGGGCACTTCGGCAACGACACGGGACCAACGGGCCGCTGGATGCTTCATCATCGACAAGGGCGAGCCTCTCTCTGCAGGACAGCTCTCGCTTTGCTCGGCGTGGTGCTGTCGTGGAGCTGCCGGGGGTGCGATGCAAACTCCTCCATGAAGGATGGGGGCTTCGATAGACCCCACTCAATGCTCCCGGAGGGTTTTGAACCAGGCACCGCGGACCGGAGTCTCCTGGAATTCGCAGGGGAGATGGATGTGCGGAACCGCTTCGCATCCACGGTCATGGTCGCCTTCAAGGATGTGATGGAGCAGCCTCGGTGCAGTGGTGTGCTGGTGGGGCCCCGGCTGGTTCTCACTGCGGGCAGCTGTGTCTGCCTTCCTACGAGGAGAGTGGATGCAGGCAGTTCGGCGAACGCGGTCATCGACGGATCCCTGTGTGCGCCGCAGGTGTTCGTGACGACGGCGCTCACGGGTGCGGTTCTGGACATGAGGCTCAAGGAGGACACGACGGAGATGGAGTTCCGTACGTATCGCGGAGCCGTCCACCCCCATCCTGGGCTCCAAGTCATTGTGGACGAGCGAGAGGCTGTCGTGTCAGCGCATGCGGACCTTGCAGCCATCCTGTTGGACGAGCCTGTCGACGACGAGATCTCCATGCCACAACTGGCCCATTCAGAAGCGGAGGTAGGGGAGACGCTGCTCATGGCAGGCTATGCTTCGGACGGCACGCTGGGCGTTGGCGGAGTCTATGGGGCTCGTTACTTTCGCAAGAATCCGGTGACCCGGGCGGTGACGGAGGGAAGGGGCTTCTACCGGCAACAGGGGCCTTATCTCTGGGACGGCTATGCAGGAGGGCCATGCTTGCGCGACGAGGCCAAGCACCAGTGGCTCGTAGGAATCGCGAGCAGGGCAGTGGGTGAGGAGCTGACCTTCGCGAACATCTCTTCCTTCCGGCAGTGGCTGGAGTCAGAGCTTCGGAATGCTTCGAAGGGGCCCGTCCCAACCAGGGAGGCTGCAGGCAAGGAGTGAATGCTCATGTTCAGGCGTGCAGCAGTGCGGCTCTCATGCTGGGCAGTGGTTCTCGGGTTCTTCGGAAGCGGATGTGCCACGGAGGAGCCCGTAGAAGGAGCTTCGGCGGCGGAAGGCGCTGCTTCCGTGGGCGAAGCCGTTCCTGATGAATTTGGAATCTCCGGGGGAACGGTGGACGTGGACAACCGCTACCGATCGGTTGTCTCCATCAGGAATGGGAAGAGCAGTTGTAGTGGAGTGCTCGTGGCGCCTCGCCTCGTGCTGACTGATCAAGAGCAAGGTGGCTGATCTTGCTGTCGTCCGATTGGAGCGCTCATTGAGGAACACGGTCATCGAGACCAGGCTCAGCAACGATGAGGTGCTCCTCAACGATGAGTTGAGCATGGTGGGGTATGGCGCCACCTCGGCGAACGGGAACGATACGGGCATACGCCGTTTCGGCGAGAACATCGTGACGGAGCTGCGTCTGGCCGATAACAGGAAGGGGCGAGAGATCCGATTCCGGTTCCCTGGCGCGCACACTCATGCTGGGGACAGCGGAGGGCCATGCTTCAAGGAAAAGGGTGACTCTCGGTGGCTCGTGGGCATCAATGGCGGATTTGTGAGCCAGGGGCCCGCGGAGTCGTGGTTCACGAGCACATCCAGCTATCGCGATTGGATTGAGAAGCAGATCGATGAGGCTCGGAAGCTGGAGTCCCCATGAGCCGCGTCAGAGCCATCCGCGGCATCCATGGCGGACTGGTATGCCTGTAGGACTCGTCAGCTGCATGCGCGGCAGGCAGGGGGCTCGAAAAGAGAAGGCCCCAGGCTCGAGAGAACCCGGGGCCCGCTCCATCAGCCCGTCAGTACCTCACAGCGCCGCGGGAGGCGGTGCCGCGTCCGGCGCGATGAAGCCCGTGAAACCCAGCTTGTTCGGCGAGCACTTGCCCGGCGAGCTCAGCTTGTCCGGCGTGGAGTTGTCTACCAGCGCCTTCGCCACGTCGTTGGGCGTCGCATCCGGGTGCACCCCCAGGTACAGCGCTGCCATGCCCGCCACGTGCGGCGATGCCATCGACGTGCCGCTCAGCACCCTGTTCGCCGTGTCATTCGTCAGCCACGACGAGGTGATGTTGTGCCCCGGCGCGAAGATGTCCACGCACCCGCCGTAGTTCGAGAACGTCGCGCGCGCATCCGTGTTCGTCGACGCTCCCACCGTGATGGCCTCGGCCGTGCGCGCCGGAGACGTGTTGCACGCGTCCATGTTGTCGTTACCCGCCGCGAGCGCATACGTGATGCCCGCTGCCACCGAGCGGCGGACCGCGTCATCCAGCACCCGGTCCGCGCCGCCGCCCAGGCTCATGTTCGCCACCGCCGGCAGCTGCTTGTTGTTCGTCACCCAGTCGATGCCCGACACCACCCCCGCCGTCGAGCCCGAGCCCTGGCACCCCAGCACGCGCACCGCGTACAGCAGCACGTTCTTCGCCACGCCATACGTGCTGCCACCCACCGTGCCCGCCACGTGCGTGCCGTGGCCGTTGCAGTCGATTCCCTTCTGCCCGTCGTTCACCGCGTCGAACCCCGTCTCCGCCCGGCCGTTGAACTCCGAGTGGGAGACCCGGATGCCCGTGTCGATGATGTACACGTGCACGCCCTTGCCCTGCGCGCCGTACGTGTACTTCTGGTCCAGCGGCAGGTTGCGCTGATCGATGCGATCCAGGCCCCACGTGGCGTTGTCCTGCGTGTCGAACGCAGTGATCACCTGGTTCTGCTGCACGTAGGCGACCTCCGCGTCGCCCGACATCGCCCGAGCCTGATCCTCGTTCATCTTGCTGGCGAAGCCCCGCAGCGCGTGCTCGTAGATGGAGAACGCCGTGCCGCCGTACTTCGTCGACAGCTGTGCCGCCAGCGGCTGCACCGGCTGAGGCGAGACTCCCGGTGCCGGATCCTTCAGCACCACCACGTACTCGCCCGGAATCGGCCGGGCTACCGTGACGAACTTCTCCTGCGCGGCCTGCGCCGCCGTCTGCGTCACCCCAGCCGGGCAGGGAGTGTCCGGATTGCCGTTATCCGGATTGCCCGACTTCGGGCACGCCATCAGCAGGGACACGGCCAGCCCGGACAGGGCCATCTTCGATACGGTGGTGATGCGCATAGGCACCTCTGCTTTGTTGGGAATTCTGGTTTTCCATTTTAATGACGGCTCTGACATTTCCCCGCTGACCGGGACCCAGAGGGTTCACCGGTGAACGCAAGAGGCGCGGAGTGATGGGAAGCGGTGATCAGCCCTGCCCTCGGGGGATGGGTTAAGAGGAGGGACATGGCGGCTCTCAACGAGACGGTCGCGCGGCGGGGCACCCAGGTGCGGTGCCCGGAGTGTGCTCGCTTCAAGGTTCCTTCGGGAGTGTGCCCCTTCTGTGGCTGCGGAGAGATTCCCCCCGAGCGCTATGGCGCCGCGCGCATGTTGATCCGCGCTGGTGTGGATCGCTTCGCCCTGGCGCAGCGCGTAGCCGCCCTGGAGCCGCGGCAGGCGGAGTTGCTCGAGCACCAGTACGCGGAGCAGTGGGCTCGGGTCCAGGTGTTGCTGGAGGACGTGCGCCGCTGCGAGGCGGCGCTGCTGCAGCGGGGCTTCGTCGAGGAGGCGGAGGAGGCCCTTGTCTCGCAGCTCCCCATGCATCCGGAGCAGCTCGCGGAGGAACTGGGCACCGCCCAGCGCCGGGAGACGCTGGAGGAGGTATTCTCCAAGAGCCCTTCGTGGTTCGCGCAGCGCATGGCCGCGATCGCCCTGCTGCACCGCGGGAACACCTCTCCGAGCGTCCTCCAGTCGGTGCATCTCTCCGTGTTCGAGAACGGGCGGCTGGGTGTGGAGGCCATGTTTGCGCTGACCCGCTGGAAGGTCTGGCGGTGGGCGCGGCTCCGGCAGCGGGAGTGGAGCCGGGTGCGAGAGCTCGCTCGGGAAGCTCTCGCGCTGCCCGAGCTGGCACCTCGCGCCGCCGTCGCGTGGGTGCGCGCATCTCCTGGCAAGGAGCCCGAGGTGGATGTGCTCTTCGCCCTGCGCCAGGGGCTGGCGCACGCGGATCCCGATGTGCGCTTCGAGTGCGCCCTGTGCCTGAAGGACGAGGCCGGTCTCACCGCCGCGCTCGATGCTCCGGACGCCGAGCAGGTCTCCGAGGCCCGTCGCACCCTGGCCTCTTTGGGCTCGTCCGCACTCTTCCAGCGGCTCGCGGGCGAGGGGGGCGCGGCGTTCGCTCGGGATGTCGTCGCCACACTGCATCCGCCGCTCGCGTTCGAGGCCGTGGATGCGTTGCTCTTCGCCTCGGAGCGAGGACCGGACCGGCTCACGGAGTCGCTCCGGAACCTGATCGAGATCCAGTCCTTCGCCGAGAGTTCCGAGGTGGTACGGGAGCGCTGGCGGAGCTGGGCTCGCTCCACGCTGCATGAGCTCCCCGGAGATGCCGCCTTGCGGATCCTCTGGTGGGCGGCCCGGTCTCCGGTGGTTCGCGAATCCATGCGGCCCTTTGTCGATGGCACGGCCCGTGCGCTCGCGTGGGAGGAGGGCGCGGATCGAGCGAAGTGCATCAATGATGTGTACTTCTCGCGATTCCTCGCGCTCGCGGGGCCCGATGAGGAGCGTCTGCTCCACCGGTGGGCCCGTGAACCCGAGTGCGCGCCTCCGCTCATGCAGGCGCTGATGACGCTGACCTCGCGCATCCAGGACTGGGACGAGCCGGCGGGGCAGGCGGCTCGGCTGTGGGTGGCGGTATGGGAGGGAGTCGACCGGCCATTGATCGTCGACCCGCTGCGGCAGGCCGTGCGCGAGTGGAGCGGCATCTCGGGCCGGGACGAACTCATCGACGCGGTATGGCGCCGCTTCCAGCAGCATCCGGACGAGCGCGCGGATCTGCTCTCCGTCTTCGAGCCATGGCGCCAGGACCTCTGGGAGCGGCAGCTGGCCTCTCCCGAGGATGCCGTCGCTCGTTTCGAGGCCTGGTGGCGGGTGGATCCCCAGGGCTTCGCCCGGCAGGCCGATCTGCTCGTGCGCGATGCTCCCGTGAAGGAGCTGCCTCGGCGAGTGAGGGCCGTGCTCACGGCGGCCGAGGAGGTGGTGACCCGGCAACCGTGGATTGCCTCGCTGGGCGTGTTCTACGCGGCGGCGCCGCTCGCCGGTGCATTCCGAGCGGGCGAGGACCAGCTGGCCTCCGAGGCCGAGGCCTTCCTGAAGTGGTTCCCCGCCTTCGAGCAGCGCGTCCTGACGACTCCGGCGGAGAAGGATGATCGGGCTCCTCGGCAGCCCTTCCTCGACGAACTCCACACCGAGGTCCGGCTGATGCGCGAGCGCCTCGACGTCGTGCGAGACGAAGAGGACCGGAAGTGGCACGAGGAGATGCAGCGGCGGGTGAACGAGTCCCGGCGCAAGGATCAGGAGCGCCAGGCCCGCGAGGCCGAGCGTCAGGCCGAGGATACCCGCCGGGCGATGGAAGAGGCTGTGCGTGCCTCGGAGGAGTCCCGGCGCGCGGAGGAGGCTCGGCGCGCCGCGGAGGAGGCCGCGCGTGAGGCTCGGGTCTCTTCGCGCGCAGGAGACCCCGCACCGTTACCGGGGACCTTGCGCCCGCGCATTCCGCCCAAGCCGATCGATCATGAGATCATCTTCCCCGGCAAGGTCCTGGCCACGCTGATGGACTACGCACGGTTGCTGAAGGCCATGAGCCAGGGAGGAGACGCGCTGAAGGCCATTGCCGACGCGGGGCTCAGCCTCACCAGTTGGCCCGAGGAAGCCACGGCGTGGGGAAAGGCAATGATGGGGCGTCTGGAGCTGGCCATGCGCTTCGGCGAGCTGTTCAACGCTCCCTGGGAGTGAGGACGTCCTTCCCGGAGACGGTAACCTCCAACTCCCGGTGCTCCCCGGGCTGCAGGTCGAGCGCGACCGAGGCTTGCTGTGGGCCATCCACCATGACGGTCAGCAGGGTCGGGCCGGGAGGAACGCTGAGCGCGAATTGATCGCCCTCGAACTCGTGGGGCACGGTACGCGGGAGCGCGGGAATCTCCACGGTGATGTGCTTCACGGGAAAGCCGTTCCGGGAGATGACGTGCGCCCGAACGGTGGGCAAGGGAAGCAGTTGGACGGTGAAGTCACGTCGGCCTCCTGCGTCCCGGATCACCGCCGCTCGAGTGTCGTCCTCGGAGAAGATGCTCAGGAGAGGTTTTTCCGGATGTTGTTGATCCTTCGGGCTGAAGCAGACGTCGAGACGGCCCTGCTCATCCGTCAAGGTGTGTCCCCAGGCAGCCGGCGTGGACGCCTTCACGAAGGTCCGCTGTGCGGGAGCTCCATCCAGCTCCAACACCTGGATCCGAAGGTCGGGCTCGCGCAGCTCCTCCACGACGAGCGAGGCCTCCGTGGGGTGGCCTGCTTCCACCTGGAGTGTCCATTGTCCACTGCCACCACAGCCCAAACTCGGTGGAGGGGTTGCTCTCACGAGGTATGGCCCTGGCAGCAGGAGGGACCGGAAGTTCCCCTGCGCATCCGTGAGCGTGCTTCCTGCCGGATTCCGGGGCAAGGACTGGCTGAGGAACTCGAGCTGGAGAGGGCGGGCGGGAGGCGAACCCGAGCGCGTCAGCACCTGCCCCTTGACGAGCACTGCCCCGTTCTCGGGCTCGGCCGTACTGGGAAGGAAGAGCGAGCACCAGCTCGCGTCATGCTCGGGGACGAACGAGAGGGTCGATACGCCAGGAGAGTGCTCATCGGGAGGCACGCTCACAAGGACGGAGCCCGTGGGCAGACCCTCGAACAGGACATCGCCTTTGGCATCGGTCCACTGCTCGATGACGCGGCTTTCACCGACACGAGGCTGGAACCCGCTGACCTGGACGCGAACGTTCGCCGCGCGGTGCTTCGCCCTGTCCGAGACCGTGCAGCTGAGGTTGCCTCGAGGATCGTAGGTGAGCGTCCGTGAAGCGTGCTCGCCTGCGGCGAGCGTGAGCGGTCCGTGCTCGAAGCGAGATTCGTTGGGCATGCTCACCCGGAGTGTGTAGGTGCCAACTGGCAGCGACGGCAGCGAGAAGGCGCCACGTTCATCCGTCCAGGCGGAGCCTTGGGCAATCAGGCTCTGGGAGGAGCGGGCCTCCACGTGGGCTCCTGGCACGGGGGAGCCACTCCACTGGACCACCTGCCCGGAGACCGAGGCCGCCGCGCCGAGCTGGAGCCGCAGCCCCTGGACGCGTTGCCCCACGCCCAGCCGCACCTCCCGGTCCAAGGCTCCGCTCTCCTCGCCCCGTCGCGCCGACACGGCGTAGGCCCCTGTTGGAACGTCGAGAGAGAAGTGCCCCGCGCTGTCCGTGAGTGCCGTCACGCCCTCTTCGCGGCTGGTGGCGAACACCTCCGCGGCCTCCGCGGGCTCGCCGTCAGCGCGCAGCACCCTGCCTTCGAGCCGGCCTCCCGGGGCGAGCTGGAGGGTGAGGCGCGCCTCGAAGGGAATCGGAACCGAGGGGAGCACCGCGCTCACATAGCCGGGGGCTCGCGCCTCGATGCGGTAGCGTCCCGGTGCGACGCCCGAGAGTTGGAACTCACCCATCTCGTTGCTGGTGGCCATCAGGTTCTCCTCTTCGGGAGCCTCTGGACGGTCATTCGGGCCGGACGGGAACGCGAGCGACGTGAGGAGGATCTCCGCGAGTGACACGGGGTCTCCCGTGCCCTTGGCTAGCGTGATGCCGCGCAGCTCCGTGCCCTCTTGGAGGAGCAGCCGCACGCGGGTGCGCTCCGAGCCTGGGGGATGCACCACCGCCGCGTAGCCTGGAGCGAGCCCCTCCGTTCGGGCCGCCACGTAGTAGCTGCCCGGTGCCGCAGGCACCACCCACCGCCCATCGGCCCCCGTCTCGCCGCTGTTCCAACCGCTCCACTGCTCTAGCGGCGCGTGGGCGTCGGCGGGCTTGCGCTCATAGACATGCACCTGAGCGTCCGGCAAGGGCGTGGTGCCCGAGAGGACCTCGATCTCCAGCTCACCGTCTGCGTGCCTCTCCGGCTGCGCTGCCGCGGGCACCAGCTCTTGCCTGTGGGGCTTTGGCGGGAGCTGCGCCGCGCTCCGGGAGCGGGAGGCCTCCGCGACGGACGGCGAGGGAATCCCGGTCTTCGCCCCCTGCTCTGGCGGCGCGTCGCTCAGGAAGAACCAGAGCCCGGCGACGCCCAACGCCACCAGGATCGCTCCGGCGGCAGCTCCTCTGCGGTTCGGTGTCCGCACGCCCATGCTCCGGATGCTATCGCGCTTCGTTTCCTTGCAGAGCGGGCATCGCGATGTCGCCCACGTCGGTGTCCTGCTCAGGAGCCAGCTTCACCTGTTGCAGCGCGTTCCAGAGCAAGGGCTGGGTGATCTGACGATGGAGGTACAGCAGGTTCTCTCCTGCAGGCAGGTTGCGGAACGCAAAGCGTCCGTTCTCATCCGTGGGTGCTCTGCCGAACAGCGGTAGCGTCACCCAGGCCGAAGCCACGGGCTGCCGGGTGACCGCGTCAACAAGCCGCCCCGTCATCGAGACGCTCGGGTACAGGAGGACATCCAGCGTCTTGTCCTCCCCAGACTGGAGCTGGAGCGTGTGCGAGGCTCTCATCCCATCCGCCGTGACGACGACGAGGCTGGGACCCACGGGGAACCCGGGAATCTCGAAGCGGTCTCCCATGAACTCATAGGTGCGTGGCGTGAGGGAGCCCGGTGGGGAGAGCACATCCACCAGGAAGCGCCGCACGGGAATGCCGCGCGAGTCGGTGATTCGCCCCCGCGCCAGGGCCAGGGGCCGCAGCGGGAGCGTGAGCGCTTGTGGCACGCTCTTCACCTCGGCGGTTGCCGAGCGCGAGCCATCCAGCGTGGTGACGGCCAGCGCCAGCGGGGGCAGTCGCTGCCGCTGCGACGAGACAGGGAGACAGACCTCCAGGCGGCCCTGCTCGTCCGTCCGCGCCTGCTCCGTGAAGCCCATCTGCACCCGCACCTCCGTCTGCCGCACCGGCGCTCCCGCCGCGTCCACCAGTTGGAGGCGGAGATCCGGCTCGTGTGGCGACAGGATCAACGGAGGCTCCTGGTGCGGACCTGCCTCGAGTTGGAGCCGTCGCTCCTCGACGGAGCCACACTGAACGCTGTGCTGCCGGAGCAGGAGCAGCGTGTAGCCACCGGGGGGGACGACGAACCGGAACCGTCCCTGCGCGTCCGGCCGGGTCCTGGCCCGATAGGACCGCCGGCCCTGTCCGGCGATGTCGATCCACACGGCCACGTCGGGGGGCGCTCCCGAGCCCATCCGCACCTTGCCCTCCACGGTGGATTGCGCGCCTCCCTCCTCCGTCGCGCCTGGGACCCAGAGCGAACACCTGGGGTTTCCACTCGCGCGCACGAGCACGGATTGCTCCACCCCGGGAGAGCCGTCCTCTGGCAGGGTCTCCATGCGGAACTGGCCGGCGGGCAGCCCTGGGAAGAGGACGCGCCCATTGGCATCGGTGCGCTCTTCGAGGACCCGAGGGGCGATTGCCGCGGCCGGCCGGAGGGCGCTTGCTCGGACGCGCAATCCCTTCACGGGCCGCTCCGATGCGTCCCGGACCAGGCAGGAGACGTTGGAGTTGAGCGGAGTGGGAGCCTCCTCTGGGGTGAGTGTGAGCGAGGCGTGCCCGCCCGCGGTCAGCTCGACAGGGCCGGAGACGAAGGAGGTGCCCTCGGGCAGGAGGACCTGGACCTTGTAGGTGCCCGCCGCCAGCGGCGAGAGCTGGAAGGCTCCGCTCGGATCCGTTCCCGCCAGCACGTTGCTGACCGTGTCGAGCTCTTGGGACTCATTGACCGCCGCGGCTTGAACCCTCGCGCCCAGGACGGGAGTGCCATCCTTGTGGAGGAGCTTCCCGGAGATCTCCGCTCCCGGGCTCAGTTGGAACTGCAGCCCCTGGACGTTCTGTTCCACGGTGACGGTCACCTGCTGAGCCAGTCGTCCCGCCTCCTCGGCTCTGTGGCCCCAGAGGGCATAGGAGCCTGGGGGGACGTCGAGGGCGAAGTGCCCCTCGTCGTCGGTGAGCGCTGTGATGTCGGGCTCGCGGCTGACAGCGACCACTTCGGCTCCCACGGAGGGCTGACCGTCCGAGCCGAGGACCGTGCCTTCGAGGCGTCCTCCCTGGGCCATCAAGAAGGTGACTCCGCCCCGGAATGGCACGGGCGTGGAGGGCAGCACCGCCGGGACGTAGCCGGGAGCGCGCGCTTCGAGCCGGTACCGGCCGGGAGCCACTCCGGTGAACCGGAACTCTCCTGTCGCGCTGCTCGAGGTCACCAGGGCTTCCGCGTCGGGGGCTGGCTCGGGGGCTGGCTGGTTCGAGGGGAAGGCATGGGGCGTGAGGATGAGCTCCGCGAGCGACACGGGCTCGCGCGTGCTCTTGTCGAGGAGGGTGCCGAACAGCTCCGTTCCCGGCTCGAGGCGCAGCCGGACGCGGGTGTGCGCCGAGCCCGGGGGATGCACCACGGCGGCATAGGCCGATGCGAGCTCCGGCGCTCGGGCCGTCACGTAGTAGCTCCCCGTTGCCACGGGGATCACGCGTTGCCCATCGGCTCCGGTCTCGCCTCCACTCCGGGTGATCCACTCCGTCACGGGAGCCCGCGGCTCGCCCGGGTCGCGCTCATAGAGCTGGACCTGGGCTCCGGCCAGAGGGGTGTTCCCCGAGAAGACCTCCACCGTCAGCTCACCCTCGGGAGCTCTCTCGGGCCGCGGTGGGGAGGAGGCCGGGCGCACCTTCCGTTCCGTTCGAAGCTCCCACGGGGACTGAGCGGCGGAGGTAGGGGCGGCCGCGCGAGAGCTGCCCTGGAGCCCCGAGGGTTGGTCCCCCAGGAAGAACCAAAGTCCCGCGACACCCAACGTGACCAGGATCGCACCGGCGGCGGCGCCTCCTCGACCTGCCGTCCGCTCGCTCATGCTCCTCACGTGGGTGGTACGCCCGCTGGGGGCGGCTGTGAACCAAACTGGTATGGCCAGAATACCAGTTCACGGAGAACCCGCCCGGTGGGGCTCTCCGGGTCCGTTACGGAGGCACGGCGAGGTCCCCCACATCGGTGTCTTGCCCGGGCAATAGCTTCACCTTCACCCGATGGACCGGCTCTGGGAACCGTTGACCGAAGCGGCGGATGTGGCGCAGGAATTCCCCCGCGGGGAGCTCATGCAAGACGAAGCGGCCTTTCGGGTCGGCCTCCTGGGGACCCAGGAGGGGAGGAGTGACCTGGATCTGCCGTATCGGCCCGCCCGTGGTCGCATCGATGATTCGCCCTGTCATCGAGACTGGAGGATAGACGGGAATCTCCAGCGTCGTGCCCGGTGACGGAAGCCTCCGCACTCAGTTGGAGCAGCAGCCCTTGAACGCGCTGCCCGGCGGTGACGGACACCCACTGATCCAGCGTTCCTGTCTCCTCGCCTCTGCGAGCGGAGAGTGAGTATCTGCCCGGTGGCACATCGAGAGAGAAACGTCCCTCGTCATCGGTCTGCGTGGTCGAGTCCTGTTCCTCGAAAGTAGCGAGGACCTGCGCCCCGGCGGCGGGCTGTCCGTCCGCGCTGAGCACCGTGCCTTCGAGCTGTCCTGCCCGCATCATTAGAAGGGTGACGCGGCCTTCGAAGGGGACGGGCATGGAGGGCAGCACCGCCGTCATGTATCCCGGAGCGTGCGCCTCGATGCGGTAGCGGCCCGGAGCCAGACCCGAGAACTGGAACTCACCGTTCTCGTTGCTGGTGGCTAGCAGGTTCTCCTCCTCGGGCACATCCCAGCGGTCCGTGGGCTCGGTGCTGTGGTGCCTCCGCTCTTGCCTGTCCACTGAGCCGGGAAGATCGAGAGGTCCCCGGGCTCGCGCTCGTAGACTTGGACCTGGGCGCCGGGTAGCGGAGTGCTCCCAGAGAAGACCTCCACCACCAACTCGCCATCTGGAGGCTTCTCGGGCCGCGGTGCGGAAGCGGCCGGGCGCACCCTGGCTCTCGCTTCGGAGGACCGCGGAGGCGCGGAAGTTTTCAGGCCGCGGGAGATAGTGCGAGCGCTGGCCCCAGTCTCCGAGTCCCGCGCCTCGGGATCATCCCCCAGCAGGAACCAGAGCCCGGCGATTCCCAGGGTGACGAGGAGCGCCCCGAGCATGGCTCCTCTGCGGTTCGATGCGCGCTGGCCCACGATGGGACTCTATCGATGGATCCAGGCCCCCTGTGAGCAGGCACCTGCGCCTCTGCCGCGGTGCGATAGGGGCGCCGGGGGTGGCGAGCAGGTATCTGATCAGTGTGAAATACTCCGCATATGGTGAACGCTCATTCGAGGACCCTCTGGGCGCTGTGTTGGCTGGGACTGACGTTGCTGGTGCTCTTGCCCGATAGCGCCTCGGCTCAACGGCGGCGGCGTTTCCGAGAGGATGACGAGGATCCGCTCTGCTACCGAAGCCCTCAAGGCCTCTGCCAGAAGTTCCACATCGGCGTGGTGGGCGGAGGCATCCTCTCGTCGGATCTCGCCTCCAGCGGAGTGGGGTTGGATCTGGCGTACTCCTGGGTGGTGGCGCCGCGCTTCGAGCTGGGCGGCAAGCTGCTCATCCTGAAGGACGTGCACTTCGAGGAGGGGCCCTACGTGGGCACGGCCGAGGCCATGTTCCGGGTCGCCACCATGGCGCGGGGTTACCAGCGCTTCTTCCTGGAGTTCGGCGCGGGCTTCTCCCGGTACGACAGCCCGGAGCGGGCCTACTGGGCCTTCCCCTGCGGCAGCGGCGGCATCACCTATGAGGTGTCCGGGCCGGGCCTTGGCCTGTACCTCTCCGCGGGGATGTCGCTCCTGTGGGCCGAGGGCGTCACCGCGCTGCCCCATGCCAGCGTGGGCCTGTCTTTCTAGTGATTCCAGGGGTTTGAGCGCCGCCCAGTCTCACTGAAGGTAAAAATGCTGAAACGTCGGAGGATGGAAGCAACTGTAGGTGTGCGGCGCCGATAACTGAAATGTGAACTCCGTCAGCCTCCAGCGCCCCGTGTCCCGCCCCCTCGTGCCGCAGTCTTCGAGGGAGGCCTTCCGTTCCACTCCGGCCGCCGTCTCCGCCCGCGCCACTTCCGACTTTTCGTCGTTCTCCGCGGGCCCGGCTCGCGGGACGGCCTCGGCGGCGACGCGGCTCGGCTCCACCACCGCGCCCTCGGAGCCCCTGCCCTCCACGGATGATCCGTTCCAGGGGCTGCGGGACTCCGCGCTGCTGAAGGCCATCCACGACTCGTCCGCGGGCAAGCACGTGGTGAGCTACAACGAGGCGCGGAAGATCATGTTCACCGACCTGGACGTGCACAACGGCAAGGTGAAGGACGTGTACACGAACCGGGAGATCAACGGCGGGAAGATCCCCAGCAGCACGGACATGAACGTGGAGCACACGTGGCCGCAGTCGAAGGGGGCCACGGGGCCGGCGAAGAGCGACCTGCACCACCTGTTCCCCACGGACAGCAAGGCGAACAGCGTGCGCGGCAACTTCCCGTTCGGCAAGGTGGAGAAGGTGCAGTGGAGCAACCCGAGCGGGGCGAAGTTCGGCCTGGACGCTGCGGGCCGCAAGGTGTTCGAGCCGCCCGATGCGCACAAGGGCAACGTGGCGCGGGCGATGTTCTACTTCTCGGCGGAGTACAGCAAGCACATCCCCCCCGAGGAGGAGTCGGTGCTGCGCGATTGGAACAAGCTGGACGCGGTGGACTCGGCCGAGGTGGAGCGCAACCGGCGCATTGCCACCATCCAGGGCAACGTCAACCAGTTCGTCGAGCACTCCGACCTGGCCGACCGCGTCCAGGACTTCTGATCACGGGGCTACCACACCTTCACACGCTGCTCGGGCGGCAGCCATGCGCCGTCGCCCTCCTTCACGCCGAAGGCCTGGTGGAACTCGGGCATGTTCCGCACCACGCCGTTGACGCGGTACGGGCCCGGCGAGTGCGAGTCCGTGAGCAGCATCTGCCGCAGATAGTCGTCGCGGAACAGCGAGCGCCAGATCTGCGCCCAGCCGAAGAAGAAGCGCTGGTCTCCGGAGTAGCCGTCGATGACGGGCGCGTCCTTGCCCTTCAGTGACAGCTTGTAGGCGCGGTAGGCCACCGTGAGTCCGCTCAGGTCTCCGATGTTCTCTCCGAGCGTGAGCTTGCCGTTCACCGTCATCGCGTCGATGGGGCGGAAGGCGCTGTACTGCTCGGACAGCATGCCGGTGCGCTGATCGAAGGCCTGCTTGTCCTCATCGGTCCACCAGTTGCGCAGGTTGCCGTCTCCGTCCGAGCGCGAGCCCTGGTCGTCGAAGCCGTGGGAGATCTCATGGCCGATGACGCCGCCGATGGCGCCATAGTTGGTGGCGTCGTCCGCCTCGGGATCGAAGAAGGGAGGCTGGAGGATGGCGGCGGGGAAGACGATCTCGTTCATCGAGGAGCTGTAGTAGGCGTTGACGGTCTGCGGCGTCATGCCCCACTCGGTCCGGTCGATGGTCTTGCCCAGCTTGTCGAAGTTGCGCCGGGCCTCGAAGGTGGTGGCGCGCTTCATGTTGCCCACCAGGTCCCCCGCGACGATCTCCAGCTTGGAGTAGTCCCGCCACTTCTCGGGGTAGCCGATCTTCACGGTGAACTTGGAGAGCTTCTCCTGGGCGCGGGCCTTGGTGGTGGGGCTCATCCACTCGAGTTGGTCGATGCTCTCCTGGAAGGCCTGGCGCAGGTTGTTGACGAGCTTCAGCATGCGCTCCTTGGAGTCGGGGCTGAAGTGGCGCTCGACGTAGAGCTTGCCCACGGACTCGCCGAGCGCGGCCTCCACGGCGGCCACGCCGCGCTTCCAGCGGGGGCGGTTCTCCTGCTGGCCCTGCAGCGTCTTGCCCCGGAACTCGAAGTTCAGCTCCTCGAAGGGCTTGCTGAGCAGGTCCGCGTACCTGTCGAGCACCTTGAAGGTGAAGTACTGCTTGAGCACGGGCAGCGGCGTGTCCTTGAGCACTCCGGACAGGGCTTGGAAGTAGTCCGGCTGGCGGACGATGACGGCCGGAGTCTTCTCGGCGCCCAGCGTCTTCAGGTAGCTCGACCAGGAGAAGCCCGGAGCGAGCTGCTCCAACTCCGCCACCGTCTTGAGGTTGTAGGTGGCCTCGCGATCGCGGTTGCGCACGCGATCCCAGCTCTTCTCGGCCAGCCTCGTCTCCAGCGCGAGGATGTTCTGGGCGGCGGTTGCGGCATCCGGCTGTCCGGCCAGCGTGAAGAGCTTCTCGATGTAGGCCACGTAGGCTGCGCGCTTCTCGACGAAGCTCGCATCCTGCTTGGAGTAGTAGTCGCGGTCCGGCAGGCCAAGCCCGCTCTGCGTGAGGTAGACGATGTAGCGCGTGGCCTGCTTCGCGTCCTGGCCGATGGTGATGTTGACGGGCGTCTGCACACCGGAGAGGTAGAACGTGGAGAACAGCTCGGGGAGTTCGTCGGTGCTCTGGAGCGCGGCCACGCGCTGGAGGTCCGGGCGGATGGGCTCGAGACCCAGCGACTCGATGCGCTGGGTGTCCATGAAGCTGAGGTAGAGCTCGCCCACCTTGCGGGTGTCGCTGCCCTCCTTCGCGGTCTTGTCGGCCGCGGCCTCCTCGATGATCGCCTTGAGGGCGGCCTCGCTCTTGTCGAGCAGTTCGATGAAGGTGCCGTAGCGGGCCCGGTCCGCGGGGATGGGCGTGCTCTTCACCCAGGTGCCGTTGACGTATTGGTAGAAGTCATCCTGCGGGCGGACCTGGGTATCGAAGTTCTTCACCTCGACTCCGAGCTTGCGCGGCGGCGTGGCGCAGCTGGTGAAGAGCAGGACACCGAGCGCACCAGGGGCCCAGACAGCACGGGCAAAGGACTTGAAGCTCATGGGTCTCCGGGGGAAAGAGAGGCGAGTCGTAGCGGACCGGCAGAGGCATCGTCTACCGGCGTGGGCGGCGGAACAGTCGGATCCCCGGCCTATTCCCACGGCGCGCTGCGGCGCGAGCCCGGGTCTACGCTCTTCACGAGGGCGTTACAGCCGGCGCAGCGCGGACCAGGGGAAGGGCTTCCAGAAGGGGGTGGCCACCTCGTCTCCATTCAGGGAGAACCATGGGCCATCCTGGGCGGGAGAGAGCACCTGGAAGTCCTGCGCGGGGATGAAGCCCTGGCCCAGCAGTGCGACGCGCTGGCCCTCGGCGTTCACGGCCACGTCCAGCACCAGCACGGCGTGGCCCGGGCTGCCCCCGAGCACGAAGAAGTCCCCGGGCCGCACGTCCTCGCGCGAGGGGTGCTTCTTCTCCGCCTGCAGCGACAGCGTCCCGGCGTAGGTGAAGACGAGGTCCAGGTAGGCCCGGAACGACGCGCGCGAGCTGTCCGCAGAGGCGGTGCGGGCCCACTTCACCTTCGAGCCGGAGATCTTCGCGCGCTCGCCAGCGGCATACCGGGGCCAGGAGGCGAGATCCCCACTGGTGAAGCGGTAGGCGATGCGCTCCTTCTGCCCCTGGGCCCAGAGCCACTCGGCGTGGAGGCGGATGATGGAGTCCGCGCACTGTTGGAGGTTGGCGGAGCCCACCTCGAGCTCGGCCACCGCGGCGAGCCGAGGGTCGTCTCCGGCAAGCACCTGCCCGCTCTGGAAGTCGCGCACCGGGGTGCCTTCGGGGCGTAGCGGCAGACCGCGCAGCCAGGCTCCAAAGGTGCCCGATTCGACGGCCACCCGCGTGTAGCCGGAAGGAGGAGGGAAGGAGTCCTCCAGCGAGCGGATGCGCGCGTCCTTGGACAGCCAGGCGTACCGGGCCAGCTCCTCGCGAGTAGGGGCGCGAGGGGCAGGGGAGGTGGCCTCAGCCCGGGCGGTACCAGAGAGCAGGAGGCAGCAGAAGAGGAGGGGCAGGAGGCGGGGCATGGGGGCGTGTCGACAATATCGTGTCTCGGCGGGGCGGTGGTTCCGGGCGGCGCGGGCTCGCGCTACCCTGGTCGCATGCCCCAGAGCTTGTTGGTCGTCCACGTTCACGTTCACGTCAAACCCGAGCACGTCGACGCCTTCCGCGAGGCCACGCTGGCCAACGCGCGGGAGAGCGTGAAGGAGCCGGGGATTGCACGCTTCGACGTCGTCCAGGACACGGAGGACCGGACGCGCTTCGTGCTGGTGGAGGCGTACCGCACGCCCGAGGCGCCCGCCGCGCACAAGGAGACGGCGCACTACCTGAAGTGGAGGGACGCGGTGGCGCCGATGATGGCCGAGCCGCGAACGAGCCGGAAGTACGTCAATTCCTTCCCGGAAGACGCGGGGTGGTGACATGAGCACCGAGCTCTCCTTCGAGTTCGCCACGGCCACGCGCGTCATCTTCGGAGCAGGCCGTCTGGCGGAGGCGCCCGAGGTGGTCCGAGCGCTGGGTGGGCGCCGGGTGATGATTGTCACCGGGAGCACTCCGGTGCGTGCCGCGCCGCTGCGCGAGGGGTTGGATCGGCTGGGGTTGTCGACGGTGCTCTTCCGGGTGGAGAGCGAGCCCACACTGGAGATGGCCCGCGAGGGCACGGCGACGGCGATCGCGGCGGGGTGTGACGTCGTGGTGGCGCTGGGCGGAGGCAGCGTGCTGGATGCGGGCAAGGCGATCGCGGCGCTGGCCGCCAACGGAGGAGACCCGCTCGACTATCTGGAGGTGATTGGGGGGGGAAGGCCGCTGACGCATCCCTCGGTGCCGCTGGTGGCCATTCCGACGACGGCGGGGACGGGCTCGGAGGTGACGCGCAACGCGGTGTTGGGCTCGAACGAGGAGAAGGTGAAGGCCAGCCTGCGCAGCCCGCTGATGCTGCCGAGGGTGGCCCTGGTGGATCCGGATCTATTGAAGGGCTCTCCCAAGCCGGTGATTTCCTCCAGCGGTCTGGACGCGCTCTCCCAGCTCATCGAACCCTACCTCTCGGCCCGAGCCAATCCGCTCACGGATGCGTTGGCTCGGGAGGGCATGCGCCGGTCGGCGCGCTCGCTGCGCCGGGCGGTGCTGGAGGACTTCGACGCGCCGGCTCGGGAGGATCTGGCGCTGGCGAGCCTCTTTGGAGGGCTGTGCCTGGCCAACTCGGGACTCGGTGCGGTGCATGGCTTCGCCGCGCCGATGGGAGGCATGTTCCACGCGCCGCACGGGGCGGTGTGCGCGGCGCTGTTGGCGGCGAGCCTGGAGGTGAACCTGCGGGCCCTGCGAGCGCGTGCGCCCGAGCACCCGTCGCTGCCTCGCTTCCAGGAGGTGGCGGCGTTGCTCACCGGCAGGTCCGATGCGCGAGCGGAGGAAGCCACCATCTGGGTGAAGGAGCTCTGCCAGGCGTTGAGCGTGCCAGGCCTGCGCCGTTACGGCCTGACGGAGGCCGAGGTGCCGCGGCTGGTGGAGAAGGCACGGGTGGCCAGCAGCATGAAGGCCAATCCGCTGGTGCTCACGGAGGCCGAGCTCACGGAGATCGCCACCCGCTCTCTGTAGGAATCCGGGAGCGAGCCAGGTCAGCGCTGGACGATGGTCTGCGCCGACTTGACCATCGCTTCCTGGGTGGTGGCGTTGTCGAGCTTCACCTCGTGAGGCACCTTCAGCCCTCGCTGTGCCGCGGGCCGCTGCTCGATGGCCGCCAGCCAGCGCTGCAACTGGGGCAACCCCTCGAGCGACACTCCCGCCCACGCATGGCCTCGCACCCAGGCCCACGTGGCGATGTCCGCGATGCTGTAGTCCCCGGCCAGGTATTCACTCTGCTGCAGCCGTGTCTCCAGCACCGAGTAGAGCCGCAGCGTCTCGTTCTGGTACCGCTGGATGGCCGCCGGGATCTTCTCCGGGAAGTACCGGTAGAACACGTTGGCCTGGCCCTGCATGGGCCCCACGCCCGCCATCTGGAACATCAGCCACTGGATGACGCGCGAGCGCCCCTGGCGATCCGTGGGCATCAGCCGCCCTGTCTTCTCCGCCAGATAGATCATGATCGCCCCGGACTCGAACACCGCGAAGTCCTGCTCCTCGCGATCGACGATGGCGGGGATGCGCCCGTTGGGGTTGATCTTCAGGTACTCGGGCTGCTTCTGCTCGCCCTTGCCGATGTTGATGGGGTGCACCGTGTAGGGGAGCCCCAGCTCCTCCAGCGTGACGGAGATCTTCCATCCGTTCGGGGTGGCCCAGGTGTAGAGATCGATCATGGCTTCGTTGCTCCAGGGGTGGGGAAAATCGCTGGCGGTTGTCTAACGCGGCCCCCTGGTGATTTCCGCCTGCGTTACCCAGCAGCCAGCCTTTCCTGGGGGAGAGGCAGGTGGCTCCGGGGCCTTTCGTGTACCGGGGTCAAGTCCGTATGCTCTCCTTGTGAGTCCGCCGAGTTCGTTGCGTCCCGAGTACGAGGACGAGCTGCACCTCGCCCTGGTCGAGGGGGTCCTGTCCCGGGAGCAGGTCGAGCCCCTGCGCGCCGATGCGGCCCGTGAGGGCCGCAGCCCCTTGGACCTGTTGCTCGACCGGGGCCAGCTCTCCCCAGAGACGCTCTTCTCCCTGCGCGGTGAGCTCCAGCGCCACGGGCCCCCCGCGATGGAGGGGCAGCCTCAAGAGCCTCCCACCCAGCAGCCGGGCTCTGGGTCGCAGAACGCCGCCACCTCCTCTTCCGAGCCTGTCTTCCCGCTGCCCCACTGGGACCGATACCAGCCCGTGCGCTTCCTGGGACAGGGGGGCATGGGCCAGGTGTTCCTCGCGTACGATCCGCGCCTGCGCCGCAACGTGGCCCTCAAGTTCGTGCGCGAGGGCAGCCCCGAGCTCGCCCAGCGCTTCCTCTCCGAGGCGCGCGCGCAGGCCCGCGTCCAGCACGAGCGCGTCTGCGAGATGTACGAAGTGGGCGAGGCTCGCGGCCTGGCCTACATCGCCATGCAGTATGTGGACGGGCGCTCGCTGAGCCAGCTCGCTCCCGAGCTGACGCTGGAACAGAAGGTCCGGGTGATGTGCGATGTCTCCGAGGGCGTGCATGCCGCCCACCGGGCCGGGCTGATCCACCGCGACCTGAAGCCCTCCAACGTGCTGGTGGAGCGCGCCGCGGATGGGGGCCTCAAGCCCTACGTCATGGACTTCGGTCTCGCGCGGAATTGGCAGGGCGAGAACACCGCCACGGGTGCGGTGCTGGGCACTCCGCACTACATGGCACCCGAACAGGCCCGAGGCGAGGGCGCCGGGGTGGACCGGCGTGCGGACGTCTACAGCCTGGGGGCCACGCTCTATCAGGTGCTCACGGGCCAGCCGCCCTTCGCGGGCCTCAGCGCCTTGGAGGTGGTCAGCCGGCTCCAGACCGAGGATCCCCCGTCTCCGCGGACGCTCGTCCCTGCGCTGCCGGTGGATCTGGAAGCCATCGTCCTCAAGTGCCTCGAGAAGGAGCGCGTGGCGCGGTACGACTCGGCGCTCGCCCTCGCGGAGGACCTGGAGCGGTTCCTCGCGGGCGAGCCCGTGCTGGCGCGTCCGGCGGGGCCCTTGTACCGGCTGCGCAAGAAGGCTCGGAAGCACCGGGTGCTCGTGGCCGTGGGCACCGCCGCCACGCTCGTGCTGGGCGCCGCGTTGGGGCAGGCCGCCCTCGCCAGCCGCGAGGTGGTGGAGCGCGAGCGCTTCTCCCGCCGCTTCACCGAGTTGGTGGAGCGCATCGAGGCCATGGCCCGCTACTCCTCCATGGCGCCGTTGCACGACACCACCGCCGACCACCAGGCCATGCGCCAGAAGATGGACGAACTGGAGGCCGAGGTCCTCGCGGGCGGTGCCCAGGCCGTGGGGCCGGGTTCCTACGCCGTGGGCCGTGCGCTCCTCGCGCTCGGAGATGTGGAGGGCGCCCGCAAGCGGCTCGAGGCCTCGTGGGGGAGCGGCTTCCACGAACCTCGGGTGGCCTATGTGTTGGCGCTGGCGCTCGGGCAGCTCTACCAGGAGCAGCTCCTGGAGGTTCAGCGCCTGCGCAACACCTCGCAGCGAGAGGCTCGCCTCCGCGAGCTCGAGCAGCGCTACCGGGACCCGGCCCTCGCCTATCTGAAGCAGGGCGTTCAAGGCGGCGGAGCGGAGGTGCCCTCCACCGAGTACGTGACGGCGCTGATGGCCTTCTACGAGGGGCGCTATGAGGACGCCCTGACGCACCTGGAGAAGATGGGCACCCTGAACCCCTGGTTCTACGAGGCGCCCCTGCTCCGAGGAGACATCCTCGCGGCCCGTGCCAGCCAGCGGCTGTACCAGGGTGACCGCGCCGGAGCGCTGGCGGATCTGGAGCTGGCCCGGCGGGCCCAGGACACCGCCGCCGACATCGGCGAGAGCGAGTTCGCCGTCTACGCCTCCATGGCGCGGTTGGAGCTCACCGCGCTGACCTTGGAGCTCTACGGCAAGGGCGAGGTGCCGCCTCACTACGAGAAGGGCCTGGAAGCGGTCTCCCGCGCGGTCACCGTCGCGCCGGACCACTTCAGGGCCCGCGTGCTGGAGGCGCGGCTCCACCGCCGCATGGCGGAGTTCCTGGCGCAGCAGGGCGGGGATGTGCAGCCGTCGCTGGAGAAGGCCCTGGCCGCAGCTCGAACCGCCGTGGCGCTCGCGCCCAGGCAGCCCGAGGTCCATCTCGAGCAGGCCTATGTCTTCCGCCGCTGGGCGACCTATCGCCAGAGCCGCGGAGAGGAGCCCTCCGAGCAGCTCCGTGAGGCGGTTGCGGCCCTCGAGCGCATCCGCCCGGAGGATCGCGACCTGTTGTTCCACAGCGAGATGGGGAACATCTTCAAGGTCTGGGCCGACGCCGAGGATCAGGTCGGCCGCGACGCCGCCCAGCACCGGGGACAGGCGCTCGAGGCCTTCCGTGCCGCCCTCGCGCTGGATGCGAGCCAGGCGGAGCTCTGGGCCACCCTCGGCACGGTCTACTTCAAGCGGGCCACGGCAGCCAACCCCCGGGATGCCGACGGGGACCTCGAGCAGGCGCGGGTCGCGCTCGAGCGCGCTCAGGCCATTGATCCGGGCAACGCCGTCGTCTTCTTCTACGGGGGGCAGGTGCAGGAGTGGCGCGCCCGGCGCAAGTACAACCGCGGGGGCGGAGTGGATCCGGAGTTGGAGCAGGCCGCCTCGCAGTACCGCAAGGCGCTGTCCATCAACTCCAGGCTGGCCCCGGTGCACAACGCCCTGGGCGCCGCGCTGCACTGGAGGGCCGAGCTGACGTGGGAGGAGGGCGGGGACGCGTTCCCCTGGCTCGATCAGGCCCAGGCGGCCTTCGAGCAGGCCCGTGCCGTGGCTCCTCAAGCGCCCTTCGCGTACAACGGACTGGGCGAGGTGTACGCCAGGAGGGCCCTGTTCCAGCTCCGACGCAAGCAGGATCCGCTCACCAGCGGCCGCGCGGCGCTGGATGCCTACCAGCAAGCCCTGGAGCGGGCGCCGCGCAACGCCGTGTTCTGGGCGAACATGGCCAGGCTTCGTTGCTTCCAGGGCCTTTGGGCGCTGGAGCAGGGAAGGGATCCGGGGCCGGAGCTCGATCGGGCCACGGAGGCGCTGCGCCAGGCGCTCGGCATCAACCCGCACCTGGCGGATGCCCTGAGCTCTCAGGGAGAAGTCCTGGGCGTCCGCGCGCGCTGGCTGGCCCACGAGGGGAGGGCGCGGCGTGAGGACTTCGAAGCCGCGGCCTCCGCCGTCCGGCAGGCCCTCGAGGCGGATCCCGAGTGGCAGGAGTTCCGCCTGTCCGCGGCTCTGCTCTACCGCGAGTGGGGGGACTGGCTGGCGGCCACGGGGGGCGATCCCACGCCGGTCCTGCGTCAGGGACTGGCGTGGATTGACGAGGCGCTGGCCGCGCGTCCCCGGTGGGCTCATGCCCGGGCCGTCCGGGCGGCGCTGCTCCTGGCGCTGGCGCGGACCCCGGTGGGGCCCGAGCAACAGCAGGCCTGGCAGGGTGAGGCCCGGACGGAACTGGATCAGGCGCTCGCCAGCAACCCCAACCTCGTGAGCGAGTGGGGCCACGTGCTCGCTTCGCGCGGGCTCGCGCCTTGATCAGGCCGGCTTACTTCCTGCCCTTCTGGTCCTCCTCGGGGGGATCTCGCGTCACCTCCAGGTCGCCCGGCGGGATGGTGGGCGGCGTCGGGTCTTCGCGGTGTTTCTTGGGAGAGCCTCCCTGGGGGGTGATGTTGAAGGGGTAATGGCCATCGGCTTGGTCGCCGATGATGTATTGCTTCTTGAAGTCGGTGGTGCTGGCGCCGTTCAGCGAGAAGTCCTTGATCTGGCTCACGAACGGTGACTTCGAGCCGAAATCGATATCGACCTGATCCGTCCAGTCCTTCATCTCGAAGATGACCTTGTAACCCGCTTTGAGGATGGGAGGATCGGGGTCGTAGGACGGGCCGGTGGTCTTGATGTACACGTGCTGGATGTTTTCATCGCTCATGGGCTGCCTCCGCTGGGGATGAGTTGATGGGAGTGTGTCTCGTTCCCGCTGCTCGCAGTGTAAATGCACTGCCTGTGCCATGAGGGCGAGCCGTATGCGCGGGAGCGTGAAGCGAGCCGCTGACGTGTCAGCTCGGGGCCACGGTGTGTCAGTGGAGCGCGCTGACCTGTCAGCCGCTCAGGACGCGCTCAGCCCGAGTTCGCGGATGCGGCGCTGGAGGCCCCGCTTGGAGACCTCGAGCCGCTGCACCATGGCGTCCAGGTCTCCTTTGCACTCGTGGAAGCAGCGGGTGACCTCCTCGTCGCTCAGGTCTCTCGCGGTCCGCAGGCTGGAGCTTCGCTCGATCAACATGTAGAGCGAGGGGCGGGAAATGCCCAGCCGCTCGGCGGCGGCCTTGAGGTCCCACGCGGTGGCCCGGAGCGCTTCGAGCAACTCCGCGTCCGTCACTTCGGACGGCTTGCGGCGAGCCGGAGCAGGCTCCTGCTCGGTGTCCGGCTCCTGGGGCTCCGGGGGGGACCGGGAGGCGGAGTGCCGGGTCAGGGGGAGGGCGGCGGCGTCCAGTTCCTGCTCGATGCGCGGGGTGGCCTGCAGCCCCGGCAGGCCCCGGCTGCTGATGACGATCTGCCGCGTGACGTTGCGAAGCTGGCGGACATTGCCGGGCCAGGAGAAGCGTGTCAGGCGCACGGCAAGTGGGGTGGGCAGCCACGGCTCCTCCCTCGAACTGGAGTCCAACCGGTGGGGCTCGCCCATCGCCTCCAGTTCCTGGCGCACGAAGTGGTGGAAGAGCACGCCGATATCGTCCCGGCGCTCTCGCAGCGGAGGGACGAGGATCTCGTAGCCGGCCAGCCGGTGCAGCAGCGGGGCCTTGAAGAGTTCCTGGCGGATGCGGTCCGCCAGATCGGCATCCGTGGCGGTGATCAGCCGGACATCCACGGACACCGGAGTGCTTCCGCCCACGGGGTAGAGCTCGCCTGTCTCCAGCACTCGCAGCAGCAGCGCCTGCACCTCGGGAGGGGCCTCGCCCACCTCGTCCAGGAAGAGGGTGCCGCCATGGGCCGCGCGGAAGAAGCCTTCGCGATCCACGGTGGCGCCGGTAAAGGCGCCCTTGCGCACGCCGAAGAGCTCCGCGGCGGCGAGCTCCTTGGGGACGGCGCCCAGGTTGACGCTGATGAAGGGGCCCTCGCGCCGGGGGCTGCGCTGGTGGATGGCTCGTGCCACCAGCTCCTTGCCCGAGCCCGTCTCGCCGCGGATGAGGACGGGTACCTGGAGATCCGCCACGCGGATGATGTCCTCGCGCACGCGGCGGGTGCTGGAGCTGTAGCCCACCATGCCCAGCTCGTCCGGAATCTCCGGCTCGGAGGAGGGGGCCAGGTGGAGCAGCAGGACGATGCGGTCGGCCAGTACGAGCGGAATGCCGGCGGCGAGCTCCTCGGGGCTGAACTCCCGGGTGCCGATGAGGGGCTCATGCACCACGCGCACCTGGGTGCCGCCCTCCTCCAGGCGCAGCCGGACGCCTCCGCTCGCCGAGCGCTCGAACTGCAGCGGTTTGCGGCTGAGGAACGTGTCCGCCAGCGGCATGCCGAGCGGGCCTCCAGGGCGGACGAAGTCAGGACCTGTGCGCGACAGGGCCACGCTTCCGCCCGAAGCCAGCGTGCTCAGGAGCAGCCGCTCTCCCGCTCGTTGGGGGGCGGGGTGGGAGACGATCGTCAGCGCGGGCACGGGGCGCGATGCCTCCTCCGCGGTGGGGCGGTGGGGCGTGGCGGCCGTCGAGATGTCTGCGAACTTCTTTTCCTGCATGAATTCCTGCTTCGGGGGATTCGGCTGCGGGGATGGACGGATTCTAGCGCCTCTTCAGGAAGGGGAAGGTGGGATAGCGCTCCCGAGGAGAAATCCTGGGGCCTGGGCTCGCCACGCCGTACGTGGTAGCGCCAGCGCAGGGGAGTTCCATGATGAGCTGGAGCAGAGGAGTCTGCGAAGCGAACGGCATCCAGGTCCACTACCTCCGAACCGGAGGCGCCAGGCCGCCTGTCGTCATGCTCCACGGCCTGATGGGGAGCGGCGCCTGCTGGACTCCCGTGGCGCGTGCTCTCGAGAGGGGCTTCGATGTCGTCATGCCTGACGCCAGGGGACACGGCGATTCGAGCGCACCGCATGACGGCTATCGGTACGACGAGCTCGCGAGCGACGTCGTGGGGCTGCTCCGAGGGCTGGGGCTCTCGCGTCCGGTGCTGGTCGGCCACTCGATGGGCGGCATGACCGCTGCCGTGGTTGCGAGTCGGGAAGCGGGGCAGCTCCGCGCCCTTGTCCTGGTCGACCCGACGTTCTTGAGCCCCGAGCGCCAACGCGAGGTTCATGCGAGCGACGTCGCCGGACAACACCGACAGGCCCTCGGTTTCCAGAAGTCTGAGCTCGTCGCGCAGGCGCGAGCCCGGAACCCACGTCGTTCGCCCGAGCTCATTGAGCTCCAGGCCGAGGCCAGACTGAAGACCAGTCTGAGCGCCTTCGACGTGCTCACGCCGCCCAACCCTGAGTATCGGGAAGTGGTGCGCGCGATCGATGTCCCGACCCTGCTCGTCATCGGCGACAGCCCCGTCGTCACGCTCGAGATGGCAACGGAGCTGCGCGACATCAACCCACGCGTACGCATCGAACAGATTCGAGACGCCGGCCACGGCCTTCCGTTTGACCAACCCGAGCGTCTGGCGGAGGTGGTCGCATCGTTCTTGAGTGACCTGATGTAGCCGCTGTCCCCCTCGCATCTTCGCGAAGGTGGGGGCGATTCACGGCGTGACGGGCACCAGCCGCACCGCGTCCGCAACGACATAGCCGTCCGTCGTCCCATCCGTGCGCACGATGACCTCTGCCTGCGTGGTGGACAGAGGGAAGGTGCCCAGCAGGTTCCACTGCCCGGAGCCCGTGCGCTGGTTCACCTTCACCGTGACCACCGAGCCACCCGCCGTCACCACGTCGATGGGCACTGCCGTGGCGCGGTTGGCGTCCTCCGTCCACCGCGCATACACCTGGTACACGCCATTGGCCCCGAGCGCGGGCTTGAAACGGAACGCCTTGCGGCCCTTGTCCGCGTTGTTGTCATGCGCGTAGTTGGTGCCCTGGTAGCCGGAGGTGTAGCTCGAGGTCGGCCACTCCCCCACGGCGACAGCCCCGGAGCCCGCGTTGTCGACGATGAGCTCGGAGGCCGCGCCCGCCGACGCGCGCGTGCCGCTCCACGTCCGTACCCAATCCACCTGCATCTGCTGCCCATTGACTTGCGAGCCCGGCGTGTTGCTGTCCCAGCCGCCGAGTTGCAGCGACAGCAACATGTACGCGGGCACGCTCAGGATGCGTGAGTCGCTCCACTCGCCCGTCTTCACCCCGTCCACGTAGAAGGCGAGCAGCCCCTGCTGCCAGTAGGCGCCGTACACGTGGAAGCCGTCCGGGAGCGACGGGTACGACACCGGCCCCCAGCCCTTGGAGAGGTGGTCGGAGCCATAGCCATTCCAGTGGGTGGCGTGGGACGTCTTCGACGCTCCCCAGATGCCGAGCGACTCCATGATGTCCACCTCCATGCCACCGTTGTAGGTGCTCGCGGTGTCTCCCCATCCGTCCTCGACCTTGAGCACGGCGGAGGAGCCCTGGTTGATGCCGGCCTGGTCCCCCCACTGCACGGTGGCATCCTCGGTGGCCACGTAGGCGACACCGTTGATGACGAGCTGGGGCCGATCCGCCGCTGCGGCGGCCTCGCGGCTGTGGAAGTGCAGGTACTTCGTGCGCAGGAACGTGTCCGCGACGACGAGGCTCACCTTCTTGTCTCCGGTGATCTGCTGGGCCACGTAGCTGGTGACGTCGACGGAGATCTCGTCACCAGCGGAGACGTCGTTGTTCCACTGCTGCGCCATCCATACGGGGTTGGGAGTGGGCTTGTTGTTCCAGGTGAGGGTGGACTCGCTCCACGCATCGTCCTGGAGCTTCATGAAGACGAGGTTGTTGGTGCCTCCCGACTCGCGCGCGGCCACCTTGAGCTTGAGCACCGCGCTGCTGACGCTGGTGATGCCCGACTGGGTGAGATCGAACTTGAGGTAGGCGCGTGAGTACTCGTTCTGCGAGCCGTACGCGCCGCGGTCCGGCATCATCCAGAACGCTGGCCACAGCCCGTTGACGGCCGGGTACTTCACCCGCGCCTCGAAGTAGCCGTACTGCTGGCGGTAGTTGAAGAAGGTGCTGATTTCCCCCGTGGCGTAGCCGTAGTTGACGCCGCTGAAGCTCATGGCGCGCTGCTCGGCGCGGAGTGTGAGCTTCCCGCTGGAGACGCTCACGTTGCTGGGAGACAAGCCGCCCGAGCCCGCGATTCCCGCCCAGTGCTGGCCGAGCCGCCACTTGGTGCCGTCCAGGCTCGAGCCGTCGAAGTCATCTTGGAACTGCAACTGCCAGGAGCCCGCGATGTTCGGCAAGGGAGTGGGCGAGGCCACTCCGAGCCGGTTCTGCGCGGTGTTGGCCGCCGAGTTCACTGAGGACGGTGTGTAGGCCTTCCACACGGCAGGGAAGTCCGTCACCCGTGAGCCCGCAGTGGTGCTCCAGCCCGCGCCGGTGCTCTGTCGGACGAAGCTGGTGCCCACGCCCTCCGCGCCAGCGTTCGTGAAGCCGATGGCGTCCACCACGTGGGAGGTGACGAACGTGCCGTCCGTGTAGAGAGCGAGCGAGTCGTTGCCGGTGAAGTCCATCACCGAGCCGCTGCCCGCCTGCGCCTGGGCCATCGGGTAGGACGGCAGCACCGCCGAGCTGTCCCGGATGAGGTAGGTGGCCCCTGGGGCCAACAACCCGGACAGGGCCATCCCCGCCGTCGGCGGCGAATTCGACTTGTACCCTTCCGCGTTCGAGTCCTTCCAGCACCCGAGCCGGTAGGTGGAGAGATCCACCCAGGTGCTTGAGACATTGGTGAGTTCGAGCCACCGATTGTTTCCAGTGCCTTGGTAGTACTGGGAGATGAGCAGATCGGCTGACTGGGCCTGCGTCGCGACCAGCGCACCGCAGACGGCCCCACACACGGCCAGACGGGGATTCGAGAAGGATGACATGTCGACTCACCGGAAAGAGGTACGGACAATTATTCAGCAGTACATGGCTTAAGTTGTAAAACAAGTTTAAATTGTTTTGCGGAAATCTCTAGGAGGGCTCCTTCATGATTGTCGAGCGATCATCACGGGTGCGAGCCGCACCGGTGGAGGACTCCGCAGCCATGGAGCGCTCGGGCGTGGAGACAATCTGCGAGAAGCGCAGGAACTCGATTGCGGCGAGCGAGATCGCCCGGGCCCCTGCGATGCCTCAATGCCTTGTCAGTTCGAGGCGTTGCCTCACCAGGCGAGCCGCAGTCACGCGGATCGTTGGCCGCGTTTCGGAGAGAGCGTCGCCACCGTGGGGGCCCTGGGCCAATCAGCCGCCCGGGTCTACCCGGCTACCCTCACTCGGCCCCTGCTACACCAGAGATGCAGCAGAGGGCGAAATAGTTAGAGAGAGGTATTTTGTGGATCGCGTTCATCTCTCTTTATCTCAGTTCCGTTCACTTGCCCAGCCAAGGACGAAGAAGCCTATTAAATTCCTCGTCGCTGAGCCCGCCGTCGCTCACCCGGCTCCAAGCACCCGACTCCAGTAAGATGTGAAGCGGAAGAGAAGGGAATGCACGCTTGAAATAGGTCACAAGAGTGCTTTGCGAAAGGCCACCGCTGGTGAGTTGGTCCAAGAGTTCAGCAAGCTCAACTGCAGTGCGCTGCTGCTTTTGCTCGCGAAGGGCAGTCACAATTTCTTCTTCGTTCATTCGGTGAACTCCACAATAACCTTGTTCTCTGTATTGGTCACTATCCGGGCCCGAGTAAACCCATTCTTTGCGGCCATATGCCCCGTGAATGTGCGAGTCTTTGCTGCCTCTTCCTCTGGCAGTCCATCCTTGAGTCCCGCATGAAAGCTATTGTAGTTGTCTGCTATGTCGCCTCCGCCAATCCAAGTTCCTCTCACGCCTTTGATGTTGGTTCGGCCAAATGCACTCATTGCCTCATTGAACATCTTGCCTCCTGTCGGAGTGTTGGGACCAGTCTTGATGTAGAGATTGAGAAACCCATTGTTGTCGAGTTCGGCTATTAAACCGGCGTTGCCATCCACGTATTTGTAGAGCGTTTCTCTAGAGCTTAGCAGATTGGGAGAGTTCCCTGCGACTTCGTTGTTATTCCCGAACGAAGTCCCAGAGGCTTGGGCGACTGAATGGCTGGTGCCTATGGGACTGCCGTTCGCTCCTTCCTTGACTTCAACTCGTGCTGCAGAACTCTTCCTTCCCTGTATGAACCCTGTCGCTGAGCGTCTTGTTAGGGTTTCCTCTGCGAAAGGCAGGAAGGGGCCGGTGGCGAGATCAAGGCCTGATAGGACCGCGTCGCGGCACGCGGAGGGATCATGCTCAAACGCACAGCCATACGCGCCTGTGGCGACACCGGTGGCGTCAATCGAAGCCTCGCCAACAACAACTGCTCCACCTGCGAAGCCCAGCTTAGTCATAGCCGCTTGATAGAGAGCAACTATTCCTCCTGCTTCAACCACTGCAGCAATGCCGAATCCAACCATGGGGCCTGCTACTGCTGATCCAAGCATGAAGTTTCGAGTTTCGCATGCTTTCTCGTTCTCGGTGCTGCATGCCGCCGTGATCTGCATCGCAGTAGAGGCTTGGCGGTCCCAGAAGGCAGAGCCGTCCGGTGCATGACCTGTGCGATCCACATACCTCAGAGGATTGACATTGGCATATGCGTACCGGTGCAGACTTGGTGCGTCTGCCAATGTTCCCTCGAAGGAATCCCGACTGATGAATCGTCCAAGATCGGAGGCGTAATATCGTGCCCGAGCATAGGTGAGGCCCGTTTCCACATCGAACAGGTGTCCGGTGTAGCCGAGTTTGAAATCCTCGACTGACGGTTCCGTTCCTCCGCGGTAGCCTCCCCATGCGTCGTACTTTCGGATAGCCACTGCCTCGGCAGTAAGTGAGGTGGCGTCGGATGGGCTCCCTAGTGCATCGGTGTTCAGGAAACGAAGGGTAGTTTGAGTGCTTGTGCTGTCGCCGACTGCCAATGGCTTCTGCGCATAGTGGTAACGTCGCTTTGTGTGTTGATGTATGTCTTGCTCTTGGAGGACAAAGTCATCGTCGAGCACGTACTCCACATTCTCTGTTACGGTGCGGCGCCAGGTGCGCTGGATATTGGCGTCGTAATCATATCGTCCCACTTCTTGGTTGTTGTCGCTCACGGTTGCTAGCGTGTTGCGGATATCCCACCAGAAGGAACGAGTGTGTGTAGACGAGACAAGAGATGAGAGATTGCCATTGGCATCGTAGCTAAGTTGGTGCTCTCTGGAGGGATCCACCTGATCGGCAAGGTGCATCAGCCAATCAGCACGGTTGAACGTTCCAGAGGTGTCCCGTGAGAGCTGGCCAGCGGGAATCGAGTCGAAGGCTTCTGGACCTAGAGATGGGACGATGGAAGAAGGGGCATCGCGCTCCCCGATACGATTGCCGACGGCGTCCAGGCGATAGAGAACTGCTCGACCATCGGGGTAGGCCACTCCCGTGAGCCTGTCGAGGTCATCGTAGCCGTAGATCGTCGTCTCGGGCGTCTCCAGTACGCCCGTACCGGACTGGGTGCGTGTCTCTGTTTGGCTGAGACGGTTGCCGTTGGAGTCATAGTCATAGTCAAAGCGGCTGCGCAGTGTGCCGCTGGACGTACAGTCCTCCGAGATACTCCCTTGGGCCAATACGATGTGGGTGAGTTGGTCCGAAGTGTCGTAGCAGCGCATCTCCGTCAAGCCATTGGGCAGGACCGTGCTCTTTGGCAGCGAATCGGGCCAGTACTTGAAGAAGGTGGTACCCTCGGGAATGGTGGCTTCCGAGAGTCGGCCGAGTGCGTCATACTTGTAGTTCGTCGAGACGCCGTCTGGGTCGGTGACGCTCTTTCGCTCGCCTCCCGAGTAATAACTGTAGGCGAGAAGCTTGTTCGAAGGCAGCGTGGTGGAGTCGAGCCTGTCGAGCTTGTCATACGTATGGCCGGTGTGTTGCTGAACCACGGCGCTCACATCGGTCCGTTTGGTCTCGATGATGTCGGTGAGGTTGCCGTTCTGGTCGTACGTGAAACTCTGTGCCTCGATGGACGGGTAGGCCCTCGGCAGGGCGTGGTTGGAGTAGGTGCGCGAGCCCAGACGATTCAAAATCCCGTAGACGGAGGTCGTCTTCTGCCCCTTGGCATCGGTGAAGGTCTCCAGGTTGCCGTTGGAGTCATAGGTGGATCGCCAGGTTAGGGTACCCTTGTCGAACAGGGGCTCGGCTCCCGGTTCGAAGTAGGGCACGCGATTCCTGTCCGCCGCGGTCAGACGCCTGTGCGCGTCGAGGTGGACGTGCTCCGCAATCCGGTGGCCGAGGTCGTCGAACTCGAATGTCGAGAGGTTCTCGTTGGCATCCTGCTTCGCCACGAGGTTTCGCGTGGTGTCGTAGACGAAGGAGTAATGGCCCTCCAGTGCATCGATGACGTCCGTGAGTGTTCCTACCTCGTCATACGTGTAACGGGCGACGTGCGTTCCTGTGCAGATTTGCTCTTGGAGCTGCGCCACCGTGAGACCCACGGCCTGCCCGTGCCCCAGCATCGGGTGGCCCAGCGGGTGTTGCATGCACAGCAGGTTGCCCGTGGCGTCGTAGGCGCTCGCCGTGACTCGCTCCAGTGCATCCTCGGAGCGCACCTGCCGGTTCAGTTCGTCGTACGTCCAGCGGTTCGTGTAAGGCTTTCCCGTGCCTCTCGGGCCCAGTGTGGAGATGCGGTTGCCGACGGCGTCGTAGGTGTGCGTGGTGGTTGCCTCGTCCTGCGTGCCGACACCTCGCGTCTCTGTCTGCATCCGGCCCGCTGCGTCGTAGCGATAGCGGCTCGTGTGATTGTTGGGGTCAATCCGAGCCACCACCTGGCCTGCGGCGTTGTAGGTCGTCGACTCGCTGCGGACATCGTCGCCGAGCCCTCGCGTCTCGCTCATCAGTCGACCCAGGCCGTCACGCAGACGCACGGTAGGAATCTCGCGCCGGTCGACCAGGGTCTCCGTGCGTGAGGCGTCGTCGTACGTGCTCGTCTGGGTGTAACGAGCCGTGCTCTGATTGAGCTCGAAGTCTCGCTGCGTCTTGAGCCTTCCCACGGTGTCGTACTCGTACCGGGTCGTGTATCCCTTGGCATCTCGTGAGACCCGGAGGTTCTGCGCGTCGAAGCGGGACTCGCGTACGTGGTTTAGCGCATCCTCCACGCGCACCTCGCGGTGCATGCCGTCCTGGACGTGCACGGTCTGCTTCAAGCGAGCGTCTTGCTCCACCACCTTCACCAGTCCGCTGTCGGCCTCGGGCGTGTCCAGATAGAAGCGCTCCAGCGTCGTGAGAAGCTCTCCTTCGTTCGAGAGGCTCTCGACCAGTTGCTCGAGCGCAGGCCGGCCCGCGACGTCGTAGCCCGTGGTCTGGACGATGCCTCGTCCGTCGGTCTGCTGGAGGGTGTGCCCCTCGCCGTCGTAGACGAAGGACTCGGTGACGCCCATGGGCTTGCGCCGCTCCAGCAGCCGCCCCAGTGCGTCGTGCGTCTCCTCGGTCCGCCGGTTCAGCGCATCCACCTGCGCGGCCAGGTTGCCGTGGGAGTCGTACTCGAAGCGGGTGAGCAGCCCCAGCGCGCTGCCCACCTGCGGGTCATCGGGCTGACGCGTCAGCGTGTGGCTCGGCTCGGCCGCTGCATCCACGGCCTGTTGGTAGACCCGGTCCAGATCGTCCTTGAACACCACCGTCAAGAAACCGCGGGTATCCTTCGTCGCGACCGCGTTCTGGTCATCGGCGTAGGCCGTGGTGGTGGTGAGGGTGCTCGTTTCGGTCCCCACGCTCTTGAACGTCTCCGTGCTCTCGAAGGGACGGTTCAGCCCGTCGTACTGCGTCGTGCGACGACGCTGTTCGACGCCTCCCGCCAGCCACTTCTCGAGCCTGGGATTGCCGTTGAAGTCATACTCGCGACGCTCCTCTCGCCCCTCCGGATCCTTCGTGGATACGAGCCGGTTGGCGAAGTCGTATGTCTGCACCGTCTTATGCTCGTTCCCATCCACGCTGAGCGTTTTGTTGCCCACCAGATCGAAGCGGGCGAGCGTCTCGTAGCGCCGCGGGAGCGCATCCAGATCCTGCCCAGGCACCATCGGTCCCTGCGTGCGCACCACGCGATACAGCGAGTCGATCCTGTAGTCCGTCCGATGTCCGTGGATGTCTGTCTCGAAGAGACGATTGCCCGCCGTGTCATGGCCATACGTGGCCACCACGCCTTCCTGCCCGACAATGCCTTCCACGCCGTTCTGCAACAGGAAGGTGTTGCCCTCCGCAGGCGCCATGCTCACGCGCACGGGGCGGTCGCCGAAGTCATACTCCGTCGTCGTCTTCACACCCCGCCTGTCCGTGACGGTCTCCCGGTTGCCGGCCTTGTCGTAGCCGTACTTCGTCACGAGCGGGCTCAGCAGCCCGCCGCCGGACTCCGTGATGGTTTCCACGCGGTCGAGCGCGTCCAGGGTGTAGAGGCGCTCGAAGCCCGTGGACAGGGTGTATTCACGGCGCAGCTGGCCCCCGGCGTAGTACTCGAACTCCCTCACCATCGAGGGAGAGGTACTCGTGGTGTTCACGCGAATCACTGTCTTCGGACGGTCCAGTCCGTCGTACTCCTGCTTCGTCTGATGGCCGAAGGTGTCGGACTCGGTCTTCAGGCGCCCCCGGGCGTCGAACTCCCGGATCGTCTTCACCGTCTTCGAGCCCTTCACCGCGACGGTCTGCTCACTCACGTTCCCGTACGGGTCGTAGGCGGTGATGACCGAGCGGTTGCCATTGCCATCCACCGTGGCCGTGAGGTCTCCCGTGACGGCTCCCGTCGGACACACAGCGGTGCTTCCCACGTGGCAGTACTCGCGGTGGGTGACGATGTCCTCGTCCGTGCGGAGCAACTCGTCGGCCAGCTCCGAGCACGTGGCGGTGCTCCGGGCCCGTTCGCGGTTCACTCTCGTCGCCAGGCGCCGCGACTCCATCAGCAGCCCTGTTCCCACCGGCAGGCCCGTGCGCGGGTCCTTCCCGTCCGAGTCGAGCGTGTGGACGGTGATGCGGCCCTCCGCGTCCATCTGGCACACCGGCGCGCCGAATGCGGGATCGTAGCTCCACTTCTCCACGGCCTCGTCGAGCACGTGGTCCTCGGCATCCTTCACCGGCTCGGTGGCCTCCGCACTCCCTGAGGCGGGGAGCACGGACAGGTCGGTGCGCCGCTCCACCAGGCGCCCCAACTCGTCGTACTTCATCTTCACGACGCGGCCTCGCGCGTCCTGCTCCGCCTCTCGGCGCACGTGCTCCCGATCCCACGTCGCGGAGGTGTGCGCGAGATCCATCGGTCCCACCGGGCGCGTGACGTCCACCATGCCGCCGTACGGATCCATCCGGTACACCGTGGCGGGCACCTCCGCTCGCGGACCTTTCACGTCCGTCTCGAAGGTCAGCTTCGGCAGGCCAAACACAGGCAGCGTCTGCGGGATGAGCCGGTACGTGAACTCAGTCACTGTATCGAGCGGCTCGATGACTCGCTTCACGCGCTCCTGCTTGTCGCCGAAGCGGATGAAGTCCTGCTCGCCCGGCAAGCTGTCCGAGCGCTGGTAGTACTCGTACCGGGTGGTGCGGCCGTTGGCATCCTTCCAGCTCACGAGGTTCGTCTGCAGCTCGTCATCCGGGCCGCCCACGTAGCTGTAGTGCTCCTCTCGCAGCGGGATGGCCCCCTCGCCCTCGAGACACGCGTCGTATCGGCCCGCGCTCTCCAGATCCCACATGGCGTTGTACCGGAAGCCGATGCACACCCCCAAGGGCGTGCCCTCGTCCCCCGGCGCGAGCCGCGTCGGAGCCATCGGGTTCTCATGGAGTTCCACCCGGGAGAGCTGCAGCCGGGGGGCCCCCGCTGGCCGAGCGTAGGTGAACTGCAGGAAGCGGCGGTTGCCAGGCTCCCACACCCGGGTCAGCTCATCGTGGAGCTCCGGCCCACCGTACTCGAACACCATCTCGTTGCCTTCGGGGCTCCGGATGGACAGCAGCGTGTGGCGTACTCCCTCCTCGCTGGAGACCGCGGGTCCGTAGCGGTAGTCCGTCCCATCCTGGGCTCGGAAGAGCAGCTCGCGGTGGACCGTGGCTCCCGAGCCCACCGTCTCGCCGCGGAAGCTGCCGTGGAAGCCCTTTTGGGCCTTGCACGCCGTCTGCTCGGGGCCACAGTCGAAGACCTGACCCGAGCCCTCGCCACCGACCACCATGTATCGGAAGATGCTCTTCGCCGGGTCCCCTGAGGCCAGCACGAAGCCGCCGGAGTTGTGACTCCAGCCGCGCCCGAGCACCCCTGGCTCATTGCCTCGATTCGTATAGGTTCGCGCGAACTGGAGCGCGGGACGACGGCCAGGTACCTCCAGGTCCACCACCTGGCGCACGAGGTGTCCATCCACCGTGCTCACGTCCTTCACGAACGTGTGGCCGATGGGAAGGGTGCTCGTGTCGGAGATGCGGGTGTGGAGTTCCAACTCCTCTTCTTGGGGCGTGGAAGGAGCCTCCAAAGGCAGGAAGGAGATGCGCACCTTCTGCCCGAGTGGGTTTCCGGGAGGAATACCGACGGCCAGTTTGCCGGGCCTTGGCTGCTCCGGGACAGGGACTCCTTCCTCGACCTGGCTCATCTCCAGCAGGTGGTTCTGGATGGCGGTCACGTCCGCAGCAGCCAGCAGGGTATTTCCCGAGAAGACCTTCAGGCGCCCTGTCTGCGAGGGGCAGAAGTTCAGCACCGCGGGAACCGGCATGGGCGGGACGGTGGCTGTGGAGGCCACCAACTCCTCGGCATTCTCCGGCGTCGCTGCAGACTCGAAGTTGCGCACCGGGAAGATCAGCCTGGCTGTGAGCGGTCCCTTCGCGACCGTCAGGCCTGGCGTCGCGAAGTCGAGCACCGCCGTGCTCTCTCCCACGCGCGTCCGGGCCTGGTCGGACACCTGGAAGTCGGGGGCGAGCAGTTCGAGCCGGACTCGCCCGCCTTGTGTCCCTGTCCGCAGCTTGAGCGGTATTCGGCTGATGTGCCCTTCGACCATCACGAGCGAGGTGCCGTCGACCGGGTCGCGTTGGAAGTCAGCGGGCGCGGCTTCCACCAGCGTCTGTCCCGAGAGGGCGGGCTCCTGGACGATGCGCGCGTAGAGGGGATAGCCCGCGGGATTGATGACGTGGAACAGCAGCCAGCCGTCCGGCGAGGAGATGGCACCGCACTCATCGACGTCCTCAGGACTCTGGTCCGCCCGGAGCCGAGCCAGGGTCATCAATGGCTCACGGGAGTCCACCTCCACGGAGAAGGTGTTGGAGCAGCAAACACGGCGCTCCCTGGGCTCGGACTCCTCGACCTCGGCGTAGAACCTCAGCCATTGCCGCCCGTTCTTGACGAGGTAGCGAGGCCAGAAGACGACGTTGTCCACCCTATCGATGCCCTCCAGGCGCCCGGTACCGAGCTCGTCCGGGCTGGCCGTCTCGTGGCTCAGCTCAGCACCCGTGGCACGATCTCGGATGGACATGTGGATGCGGGCGGTCTTGATGCCCAGCTCCTGGCCCGTGAGGCGGACCCAATCCCCCGTGCCATCGTCATTGGCTCGCCGCAGCAGTTCCAGGAAGTAGGGCGCTGGCGTGGAAGTCCCCGTGACCCCGTTCACTGTGGCTCCGTCCACGGAGGTCATTCGCAAGGTGTACCGGCCGAATTCCTCCGCCTGGACCGTGAACTCCGTCGAGACAGCCCCGGAGCTGGCCGTGACGGTGTACGTCGTCGGCTCCATGGCCGGAATGAAGCCGGCCCTGCCGTCGCCCATCATGTGGGTCTTCTGATCGAGGGAGACGAGCTGGTGCTCCGGATCGGAGCCCATGTACTGCACGCGAGGCGGCTGGAACTCCTCGCGTGAGTCGAAGAAGCGGGCCGTATCGGGATTGGAGGCCCAATGCACCGTCTGGTTCGCCAGCATGTTGTCGTACTGATCCCTCGCGGTGATGATCAGCGACACGCCGAGTTCGACACCCACCTCGTTGGAGAAGAAGGTCTGCGCGGGCACGAGCTTCGCCACCACGTCCGGCCGCCCTGTGAATTCGAAGGGCTCCTGGAGCGAGGCAGTGGAAGACGCCGTTGCGACGCGGGCCTGCACCACGTTGAGCCCGATCACCTGAGGAAAGGGCTGTCCCTGCTCCAAGACACCGAGATTCGCGATCTTCGTGTCGGGCAATGCGAACACCGAGGCTCGCCCCGTCGCGTCCGTGAGCACCGTGAACTTCTCGGAAGGCTGGGCATCCGGCGTCTTCGGATCCTTGAAGCGCGGCTTGGACGCGTCCGCCGTCTCGAATGTCACCGGCGCGCCCTTGACCGGGACTCCCTCTGCGGTCGTGACATAGACGGCGAGCGGGTAGGGCAGCGGCTTGCCCACGGTGCCAGTCTGGAAGTCGGTCGCCGCCACCTTGACGATGCGGGCCACCTGCTCCAGGTCATCGGTGGCCATCGGCGCGTCCGGCCGACCCAGGAGTTCGGCAAGCTCCGCGTCCGTCCACAGCTCGGGCGATACGATTGTCTGACCGCCCGACACCACCCCTGAGAGGAAGTACCCAGCTTCCTCGGTCGCAGGATCTCTCGAGATGAAGCCCGTGCCCGTCCAGTTCTCCAGCGTGAGCGGCGTGGCCGGAATGTCCACCTGCCGCCCTCGTGCCAGCTGATCCTCCACGGCGCGCAGCACCTCGGGCGTCGCGGACAGACCGGTCACCGCGCCATTGGGCTGCAAGTGAAGGATGGGGATGGGGATGCTTTGCGCCGCTGCCTCCTGGAGCACCGAGACGCTGGACACTGCCGGTTCACCAGTTCCCTCGGTGAGGACGCGTGCCTCCTGGAACGAGCCCTCATAACCCGCTAGGCGCAGCAGCGCCGCGCCTCGCCCAGGCTTCAGCTCCACCGGAGTCATCGCGCGGAAGTCGGCGTCCACCTCCAGGCCCTTCCACTCGAGCCTCCGGCGCACCCCGAGCACCTCGTCCACCCGCACCTGGTTCTGCACGAAGACGATGTTGGCCGTCGGCCGCACCGGGATGACTTGCAGCAGCCGCGCGAGCTCGTCCTCACCCTGTGTCCAGGCGTTCGCGTAGGCCGCCGCTCGCGCGTACAGGAAGCGGAGCGCAGGGCCGTCCAGGTCCGCCGAATCCAGGCTCGCAGCCTCCTGGTGCTTGTTGCCCGGAGCCCCCACTCCGATGGCAACCACGTTGCCTGCCACCACGCGGTTGTCGATGTGACGTGTCCCTCCGCCGGGCAGCAGCACCTCCAGTGACCACTGGTACGAAGTGCCCAGGCCCACGCTGCGGCTCGACACCGCCATCTCGCGACCGTTGATGCGAACCACCGGGCGCACCTCGACCAGCGACGCGGGCGCCGCGTAGAGCCCCCCTGCCAGCGAGATGATTTGCGCATCCGTCTCGGTCGCGGGCACGTGCGTCAGCACCGTCCGGTGGCCCGTCACCTGATGGAGCGGGAGCTTCAGCTCGAAGAGAAGGCCCGCATCGTTCCAGGCCGTGAGCTGGACCTGCTGCTGGAGCGACTCAGGCAGGAAGGCGGACTCACCGTGGACCGCAAGCACCTTGTAGGGCAGGGAGCCCGGCAGGAGCGGCAGCTCCTCCTTCCGAGGCACCACCGTCCACTGCATCTGCGAATAGAAGATGTCCGGGTGCTGCGTGGTCAGGTAGCTCTCCACCCGCCCGCGCACGAACTCCACCATCGACTTCTGCGTCGGTCCGCTCAGCCACGTTGCGGTGAGAGAGTCCGGCGTCTCCTTCAGCGCCGTAAGCGCATCCAGCACCGGAGGCGTGGCAGCCGCCTTTGCCTGGCCCGTCAGCGACGTCTCCAGCGCCACCCACTGCCGCCCCACCTTCCCGTTGCCCACACCGCGGTACTCCGCAAAGTCGACATAGGCCTCCACCCAGATGCGCACCAGGTTCACCGCCGCCACCCGGCCGCCTCGGACCACCGGCTCGTACGGAATCGCCGCGGCGTTCAGCGCCTGCACCACCTGCGCACTCTTCTCGGGAGAGAGCGTCCAGGCCGTGCCCCCAGAGGTCGCCGCATCGAGCTTCGCTACCTCTTCACCCTTGAGCATCCCCAGGGAGGCAGCGATCTGCTCCACGGACAGCTCTACCGTGCCGTGGATGAAGCGCGCCGGAGTGCCCTGGGCTCGCAGCAGCGCCACCAGCAGCGCCGAGAGGTCCGCATCATTGCCGCGCCGCTCCCTCAACGTCTGCGTCGAGCCCTTGATCGAGCCGAAGTACCAGTCCAACCGCGTTTCGTTCTTCACGAAGTCGTACGCGGCCTTCGCCGTGCCCAACTCCTGCGCCTTCGTGACAAGCTCTGCAGAGAGTTCGACCTCGCGGCCTTCGGCGGCGTCATCGAGCATCGGCTCCGAGTTCAGCGACAGATAGGCCGGAGTCATCTGCGCCGTGGGCATCGACCCGGCCTCCGCGCCTCCCTGCACGTACGTCAGGTCCGCGCCCAGCACCGGCTGCTCCGTGCCGCTCCAGCTCCGCAACTGCGTCTCGAACTGGGACAACAGCTCCGAGGCGTCTCCCCCTCCGCTCGGCAGCAGGTGCCAGGACAGCCGGTCCGAGAAGGAGTCTCCACCGCCTCGCAGCGCCGTGGATGTGCGCTTCGCCAACTCCTCCGCTTCGGCGCTGCGCTCCTTCAGCAAGGCACGTTGTTTCTCGAGCCGGGCCTGCACCTCCTCCCGCTGAGAGGAGCCTCCCAGCAGCGCCTCCACCGAGTCGAGGTGGCGCATCGCCGCGTTCCTTCTATCGGTGAGCGTCGAGGAGAGCTGCTCCGTCCGCTCGGCGGCGCTCCGGCAGGAATTGAGCGTCTCCGGTGTGTCGGAGCCTCCCGGCAGCAGTCGCGCCCAGAAGCCGGGAGGCGTCGAGCACAGGGAGCGCGCCTCACTCAGTGTTTCCAGGGAGCCCGTCGGGGCCAGGTGCTGCTCGGCGGCTCGGTGACGGGCTCGCAGTTGCTCGAAGCGGCGCGTTCGCTCCTGGAGCGCCTGCATGTCCCCCTGCACCTGGGGCGCGGGCGGAGTGAGATCGATCTCTCTCGAAGCGGGTGGGGTGGACTGCAGGGCGGCAAGGACGATGAGCAGGGCAGGGACCATGAAGTGCCTCCCAGGCCCCGGATGTCGGGATGGGGCGTGAGGTGGCTGGCCCCTTGTGCAAGCCTTGGACCTATCCTGTTTTCAAGGGTTTGGACGTCCAGGTACTCAGCCTGAGTCCACGGCCGTGGACGGTGCAGTCCACGATCTCGGACTCCCCCGTTCCCAACTGCTGGAGGTACCGCAAGCCAAGGCACCTCATGCCGCTGCCCTGAGTCTCAGCCCTGCAGCTACTTCCGGCCGCGCTTGCCGGCGGCCCAGTCCTCATAGACGTTGAAGGATTTCATCTCCTCCATCAGGGATGGGGTGTGGACCAGCTCCTCCACCTGCGCTCGAGAGTGCCGGGCCAGCTTCACATCCGTCTGCGCGAAGCCATAGGCGAGCGCTGAGAGGATGGCCGCGTTGAGCCGGAGCTGGCGCACGTCGCACTTGTCCAACTCGTCCGAGCGCGCATGGTAGTTGGGGCCATAGAGGGCGGGCTCCTGGTTCGCCACCAGGTTGGGCACACCGTGCAGCATGAAGTCGAAGTTGTCCGTGCCGACGATGGGCTCGTCCACCTGCGTGAAGGGCCCCAGCCCCTGCACCGGGCCGAGCGTCTGATCCACCAGGGACACGAGCTCGGGGCGGCGGCCCGTAAAGAATCCGGTGATGTGCCCGCAACCGATGTCCAGCGAGGCCGCCATCACGTGCTTGTCCAGCTCCGCCTCATGTGTCCGCGTGTAACCCCACGAGCCGTACATGCCCTGCTCCTCGCCGTTCCACAGCGCGAAGCGGAGTGTGCGCGCGGGTTGGATGCCCAGCCGCCGCATCTGCCGGGCGATGTCGATGAGCACCGCCACGTTGGCCCCATTGTCCAGCGCGCCCGTACCCAGGTCCCACGAGTCCAGGTGGGCCCCGATGATGACGACCTCCTCGGGTCGGCTGCGGCCGCGAATCTCACCGATGACGTTGAAACTTGTGTAGGCGGGGCCGGTCTGAAGGTCGAGCTCAGCGGTGAACGTGAGTGCCTTGCCAGCCCGCAGCAGCCGCTGCGCTCGCAGCGCTCCATCGCGCTCCATGACGAGCATGGGCAGCGTGTTGCGCTCGCCCGTGGACACGTTGTGCCGGTAGAGCAGGTTGTTGGGCCGCGAGCCCATATAGGCCACGCCCGCCACACCCGCGGCGTACGCCCGCTGCTCGATGGCTGAGGCCTCCCTGTACTCGCGGAACAGCCCGTCGATGTCCTTCAACTCCTCGGTCTCCACGAGCACCCAGGCTCCACGGGCCCGGGCTCCAACCGATTGGAAGTCCTTGTCCGTTCCCTTGCCCACGGACACCAGCGGCGCCGTGAATCCTCCCTTGGGCGTGGCCTTGGAGAAGGGCATGGCCGCCACGCGCGGGGTATAGCTGATGCCCTCTCCGCGGACGGTGGAGCGAGCCGAGCGTTCCAGCCAGAGCGAGGGCATCTGGAAGGGCTCCTTGCGAGCCTCCACCCCCGCCTCACGGAACCGCGCGAGCGCCCATTCCACGGAGCGCAGGTTGGCGGGGGCGCCCGTGGCCCTGCCGCCGATCTCATCGGTGAGCGATTGGAGATCGCTCACCAGGGGAGTCTCCTCGAAGAAGGCCGCCAACAACCGGGGCAGCCCGGAGGGCTCGGAGGGAGGTGCCGTGAGCGGTGCCGCGAGGGCTGGAGCACCGAGGAGCGAGAGGCCGAGGAGGAAGGAGCGCAGGGAGCGGTGGATGGGGAGCAAGGGGATCTCCGAGGACGGAAGGCAGGGCAGCCTATCCGGCTCGCGTCACGGGCGCTCCTGAAGCGAGGCGTTTCCGGCGGTGAGGCCTACCGGGGGCCGTAGCGGCGCTTGAGCTCGGCCAGGGACAGGCCGCTCCACTCGGACAGGAGTTGGAGCGCATCCCGGGCATGGATGAAGTGGAGCGTGTCCCCGGAGAACACGGAGAGGAACACGCCACCACAGCCGGGCAGCTTCGCGCCCACGGACTCGAGGTAGTCCACGAGCTTGGGCAGCGCGCGATCGAGCAGGAAGGCGCGAGGATTCTCGGCCGGGAGTAGGAGCTCGTAGCTCTTCAGGTCTCCCTGCTCCTCGCGGGTACGGGCGATGGCGGAATTGGCCTCGGCGGCGGGCGCCTGGGCGAAGGCGAGGCGGAGAAAGGCGTCAGCGTCGGTCATGGTGGGCTCTCCACCAGGTTCCCACCACGACCGGACGCAGTCCGCAAGAGGCTCCCGAGTGGAGTGCTCACCAGGGGCAGTCGACGACCTCCACCGTGCGAGTCACGGGCGGCGCGGCATTGCCCCCGCTGTCCGTCACCGCATAGCGCACGGTGTAGACACCCTTCATCCAGCCATTCACCCAGCCGATCCGCTGCACGGTGGGGGCCACGTTCCCGTAGCACGCATCAATTGACTCGACGCCCGGGTCCACCCAGGCCGTGCCGCAGCGGTGGGTCTGCTGCGCGGTGCCCAGGAGCTTGAGCGTGGGAGGCGTCCGGTCATCCACGGTCACGGAGCGGATGGCGCTCACGGTGTGGCCCACCGAGTTCCAGGCCACGTACTGCACGGAGTAGGTGCCCTCGGCATGGGTGTTGGGGCCGGGGCCGGAGGAGTCGTTGCCCGAGTTGTAGGTGTGCACGTCGACCGGGCCGCATGCGTCCCAGGCCTTGGCGCCAGGGTCCGTCCACGTGTCCACGCCACACTCCAGCGTCATGGAACTGCTGCCGTTGAGCACCAGGGTCGGCGTGCCGGGAGGCACCGTGCAGGAGGTGGAGGCCTGCACATTGACCTTCACCAGCGCGGAGGCGTAGCCGGTGCGGATGGTGACGAAGCCTGTCCCCGCCGTGGCGCCCGTGGTGAGCACCGTGCTGGCCGAGCCCGAGCTGGTGGACACGTGCGTCGGAGCCACCGTGCCCACCGTGGTGGAGAAGACGACCTCGGTCGGAGCCGTGAAGGGGTGGCCGAACTGATCCTGGATGGCCACGTCGATCTGCCGGCTCTGGCGGGTGCTCATCGTCAGCTCTGCAGGGGCGATCAGCACGGCCGGGCGCGGCAACTGCACGCTGACATGGAAGGTGCTGGTGATGCGATTGCCGTAGGGGTCCCGAGCCTCGATGGTGACATCGCTCTCCGCCTCCACACCGGGCTGCGGGAAGATGTCCACGTTGGCGTCGCCATCGATGCTCACTCCCACGCGGGGATCCGTGCTCACGATGAGGCGGTACGCGATGGCGGTCACGGGCAGGCTGAGGTGCGTGGTGTAGTCGCGCAGGTTGAAGGCATCGTCACGGGAGGTGTTCGTCTCCAGGATCTGGTCCGGCAGTCCGCCGAAGACGAGCACGCTGAAGAATGAGCCCGCCGAGTAGGGAAACGTCTGGTACGCCCGGAACTGCTGGTCGGCGAGGGACGGATCCCACGGGCTGTAGAAGTTCACGCTGTCCAGGATGTAGGGGCCGTCCACGCCGTTGCTGCGGATGGGCGCGCCGCCGTAGACGAGGGACAGCCGGTGCACGCCGAGGGTGAGGAAGACATCGCCCGTGGTCTGCCACTGGAGGAGCGAGCCGTATCGGTCGATGAGGCGCGCGTTGAGGTTGTAGAGGCCCGCATCCAGCACCTCCACGTCCACGCTCACGGTGAGGTTGTCGTACAACCCATCTCCGTCCAGGTCATGGGCTTGATCGCCATAGTTGCCCACGATGCGAAGGCCATTGGACAGGAGGGTGCCTGGGGTGAAGCTCCACGAGACGGGGCTCGCCAGCGCGTTGCCCGCGGCGTCGGTGACGGCGGTGTCGAGGCGAGCGGTGTAGCGGACGCCGGGCTGTAGGGGTGCGCTCGCGATGAAGAGCGCGTGCCGCACGGAGTAGTCGTAGATCACCTCACCCGCCACGGGCGTGCCGCTCGGGTCCAGCAACTGGAAGCTGCTCGTCGTCAGGGTAGTGGGGTTCAGGTCCTCGTCGAAGTCCGCCTGCACCAGGGCATTGAGGGGAACGCCGAGGGCCCCGTGAGGAGGGCTGGTCTTCAGCACGCGGGGCGGAGTCGAGTCCGGGCTGGTGGTGAAGTGCCAGGTGTATTCCGTGCCCAGGGTGTTGCCGTGGAGATCCTGCACGGAGGCGTCCAGGCGTGCGGTGTACTCCTGGGCGGGCTGCAGTGGCGCCGAGGGCGTGAGCGTCGCTTGGCGGCTGGCCGCGTCATACGTCACCGTCGCTGGCACCCAGCCAGCGAAGCCCATGAGCGAGAAGGTGCTCCCGCTGATTGAGTCTCCGAGCATGTCCGAGCCGAACTGGACCTGGACCGTCGTGGTCAGGGGGACCTGGGTTGCGCCACTGGCGGGCAGGGTGCTGGCCACGGTGACGACGTGGACGATGGACACCGAGCGGGTGGCGAATGCCGAGTCGAAGCCATCGGTCACGAGTACTCGGAGCTGTTGGGGACCCGTGGGGAGCAGGGAGGTATCCAGATCGAAGTGTGTGTCCGGGGTGATGGGGGTGAGCGGAGTCCAGTTGCCGTTCTCGCCCAGGACCTGGAGCTGGTAGCTCAGCAGGGGAGGAGCGTCTTCATCCTGTCCCGCCCAGGAGATGCTCCGTACGCCACTCAGGGTGTCGCCATCGCTCAGGCCCGCGAAGTCCACCGTGGGAGGGTGGGGGCTGCGTTGCTGGGTGGTGAGCGTGTTGCCATTGCAGCTGACGCGCAGGCTCCGAGCGGCTTCACTCCACGGCAGGCTCACCGAGAAATAGGCCGGGCCGGCGGCGACGGTGGGGCCATGCGCGGCCTCGGGCGGTGGATCCTCGAGGTACTGCGGCTCGGGCTCGGTGATGGGAGTGACGTGGTCGGAGGCCAGCACGGCGCCACCGCCGTCGAGCAACTCCACCACGCACGTGCCGCTGGGGGAAGGCGGATCATTGGGCACTTGCTGCAGGTAGGCAGGCTGCAGCGCTGCGGTTCCCCGGTCCAGGTCCACGAAGCCGGAGACGATGAGGTAGTTCGGGGCCTTCGTCGCCGCGGAGGCCGAAGGCAGGAGGGAGGAGGCGGCGAGAGAGACGGTCCCCAGCAGGGTGGCGTAGTCATCGTTGTGGACCCACTGGGTACCGGTGGGCTGGAGGGTGGTGTGCATCAGCGAGATGCTCGCGTTCGGGCTCTCCAGGTTGGAGCGGTTCTTGCGGAGACGAACCTGGAAGCCCTCGACGCCCTTGCTGTCGTTGCGATGCTTGGCGGTGGGATTGTTGGCCGTGCTGATGCCGAAGACGTGCCCTGTCTCGTGGGCGATGGTGCCGTCGTTGGCGTTGGTACCGGCCTGGTGCATGAACACCTTGCCCATGGCGAAGGCCGTTGCCCCGGGACAGAAGGTGTTGGGGACGGTCGCGGCGATCATCGAGGCGCCACCGCGCAGCGAGTCCAGCCGGGCGTAGGCGCACCGGAACTCGGCCATGAGCATGAGGCTGCTGCCGATCGGACAGGAGACTTCGGAGACCTGGGTGGTGGTGCTCGCGCAGGTGCCCGCGGTGTTGCCGGTGAAGGTGTAGCCGATGGAGTAGTCACCCTTGTTGGTGAAGGTGGTGCTGAGGACGGGGAAGTTGTCGGTGATGAGCTGGGCACCGGCCGTCATGGTGTTGGTGCCCTCGGTACGAGCCGCCGCGGGCACCCCGCCGTTCCAGAGGCCGTCCTTGAGGAAGTAGTAGTTGAAGCTCAGCCGAGGCGTCTTGCCCGAGCTCGCCAAGGCGAGCGTCTGCGTGTACTTCACCGGCGTGGCGTTCGTCTGGGGGCGGGGCGTCACCTCCGCCTCGTAGGTGAAGCTGGCGCTGGGCGTCTGGTAGAGGTTGATGGTGTGCTGCGCGGCCTCGCGCTCCGCGGCGGTGTAGCGGTCGGGGCGCTTCAGCGTCTGTGTCTGCGTTTGCGTCAGGCTGCCCACCTTGAGCCGAGCCTCCACCTCCAGGTCCCTCACCTGATCGTCCGCGTGGACGTCCGTGTGCTGCTTCCACCGCAGATAGAGGCGCGCCACCGCGGGCTTGCCGGCCACCATGGGCTGGTTGCGCGCCGTCTGGAACACGGCGATCTCCAGGCCCGGGCAGGACGTGCTGGGCGGCAGGCACACCGAGCCGGAGCCATAGTTGAAGGCATCCGTCAGGCTCAGGTCGGGCACGGTCCAGAAGTACCAGACGGAATCCGAATCCAGGATCGCTCCCGTCTTGCTGGTGACTCCGCTCGAGCCGCCCTTGACGGTGGCGCGGTAGCGGACGCCGTCCTTCAAGTCCGCGCCGGGCACGAAGCGGAACTTGTCTGGAGACAGCTGGGAGAAGGAGCCGCCCACGGGCTGCCAGGTGCCGCTCGGATCCCGGTACTCCAACTGGAACGTGCTCGGGGTGAGAGTGGCGGGATCGTACTCGGCGGTGAAGGTGACGGTCAGGTCCACGGCGCCGGCGTGGAAGTCGCGGTTCTTGTCCTGGTCCTGCGGCGTGCTGGCGAGCACCTTGAAGCCCACCTTGGCGCGCACTTCGATCCACCCCACGCCCACGCACCAGCAACCGGTGTTGGTGGCGTCCGTGTCGATGAAGATGGCGTTGGAGCCCTGGACAAGCTGGCTCTTGTCGAGCGGCCAGGTGTTGATGCTCCAGGAGTCATTGGCCCCCGTCACCTGTCCGAGCTGGTGGCCGTTGAAGGACATGAGGTCGACTTCCGGCCCGCCCGAGCAACCCTGGGTGTCGTTGTAGTCGACGTCGTAGTTGCTCATCGAATACGAGATATCGGACATGGACTGGGGATCCGCCGGCACCTCCAGGGTGTAGGAGTGATCAGCGAACGAACATCCCGAGTAGATCTCCTGGCGCCATACCGTGTAGCCGTCGCCAGCCAGGGTGCGCTGCCAGGAGCCGAGGGGAACGGGCCAGTAGGGCGTGGAGGCCTCTCTCCGGTCCTGGGCAGAAGCGGATCCAAGAGGGAGTGCCAGCACGACCGCGAACAGCACTCCCGTGAAACATCTCATGCAATGCCAGGACATGTTCCCCCCCAAGTTTGATACGCGAGGGCTGGTAACACGGGGGGCAGTGCACGCAGAGTCCGGCGGGAGTGCGACGGCTGCTTTGAGTTCTCCACGTTGAGTGCGCTCGTGTCCTCGAGACAACGCACTGCGTGTTGGAGAAGAGACGGCCTAGTCGATTTTCCGACGTCTCTGTCCCAGCCGGCGGCGGAGGCCCTGGAGGACATGGCGGGTCTCGGTGGTGAGCGAGCCCGCGGGCCAGAGCGCGACGACTTCGATGAACTGGGGCTGCTCTTCCTGGAGCGGCCAGACGTGGAGATCGGGAGGGAAGGCGCTCAGGAGGCGCAGGTCCGGAGCCACGGCGCAGGCCTGGCCGAAGGCGCGGAGCACGTCGAAGAGGTGGAGGAAGCTCTCGACGCGAGCCACCTCGCGGACGGTGACGTTGTGGGCGGCGAAGCGGGCGCTGTTGGCGCCGCCGTAGGGATCATCCCGGAGCCAGTCGACGAAGGACTGGCCTTCGAGGTCCTTCACCTGGAGCGCCTTGCGAGGCCCGGTGTGCTCGGCGAGGGGCGTGTTCGGGCCGGCGAGGACGACGAAGGGGAGGCTGACGAGGGACTCGGACTCGATGCCGCGGTGGGGGGGCAGGGGCGTGAAGTCGATGACCAGATCGCGCTGGCCTGTCTGGAGCTCTCGGACGAGTTCGAAGGGCCCGCCGAAGCCGATCTCCAGCTTGATGCCGGCCTGGGCGGCATCTCGGGCGATGTCGGCCAGGAGCATGATGGAGAGGGTGTGGTTGAGGCCGAGGCGGAGGCTGGGCTCGGAGCTGGCGAGATCCCTCAGTCGCTTGAGATCGAGCTGATGGAGGGGCGTCTGGGTGCCGGCGTAGAGGCGCTGGCCGCGAGGGGTGAGGTGGAGGCGGCGGCCGGGGCTGCGTTCGAGCAGGGGCTCGCCGTCGCCGAGAGCGGCCTCGAGGGCGCGGATGTGTTCGCTGACGACGGAGCGGGCGACGCCGAGGTGTTCGGCGGCGCCTTCGAGGCTGCCGGCTTCGACAGCGGCGATGAAGGCCTCCAGCCAGTTGAGGTGTCGCGGGAGCTTGCGAGGGGGCATGGAGGCCGGGTGCGCGGTCAGTAGAAGAGGAAGGGCCAGACGGAGGGCATGGGCCGCCCGTCGGAGTAGGTCTGCCCGGAGTTGTAGCCGGGCATGTTCTGGAACCACCAGACGAGGAACTCGCCGCCGCAGTCGGGAGCGAGGCTCAGGTAGGGGGCCCAGGTGTCCTTGTTGACGAGCCCGGTGGCATCGGTGCCGCCCGAGCCCTGGTGGCGGCCGAAGCCGGTGCACGAGGTGCGCACGGAGGTGGCGTTGGCGTAGTCGTAGTGCTGGGTGCCGTTGGGCGGGAAGTGCACGCTGCCGCAGGCTGCGTCATAGGGGTTCACGTTGTAGGTGGAGCCCTGGTGGACGACGCGGGCGCTGGTGGCGGAGGGGAAGCTGAGACACGGCTCGGTGGCGCAGCTCATCCCGTACCACTCGGAGAAGGGCAGGCCGTAGCGGGTGTCCAGATCGAACCGGGTGAACGGGGTGAACCACTCGGTGAGGGCGGGCACGGCGTGGCTGTTGGAGGTCCACTCGAGGCCGTGGCCTTCCGAGTGCACATAGCAGCCGGGGCCGCGGTTGTAGTTGACGAAGCCGACGCGGAGGCTGCGGCCGCAGAAGGGCACATCCGAGTCGAAGCAGCCATTGCCCGCGCAGCGCTCCACGGCGTTGGGGATGCGGTTGCCGGTGCGGGTGTAGCGAGGCTTGGATTCGAGTACCTCCGCGGCGCTGACGTCCGGCACATCGCCCGAGCCGATGACCCACAGTTCGTGGATGTCTCCGCGGTCGACGAGCTCGCAGAGGGTGAGGTAGCGGCTGGGGTTGGCCGGGTCGGTGTAGCCATAGTACTGGGCGAAGCCCTGCTCGAAGAGGGTGGCGTAGTCGAAACTCCACGAGCCGGATTCGTTGGCGGGGCGGCGGGGGAAGAGGGTGCTGTTCTCGTAGGGGTAGTTGGCGGGCGGAGCTGGGCGGCCGTTGACGCCATCTCTCAGGTCGAGGATGGGCTTGGCGAGCTGGTACTGGAGCTGGGCGGGAGCGGAGGGATTCTTGATGCCCTGGACCTTGGAGCCCTCGGCGAAGGCGCTGATGAGCTGGGAGATGAGCTGGGAGATCTGGGTGGGGTTGCTCTTGTTGACGAAGTTGAGCGCCAGCACCTTGGGCTTGAAGGTTTGAATCTGGGCGTGGTGGACCATGAGCCAGGTGTCGCTGTTGGCCTTGCTGGTGGCATTGGGCCACTCGGAGTGGTTGGCGTCATTGGGGAGCACGCACGAGCCGTTCTGCGAGACGAAGCCGGGAGCGCAGGTGGAGCAAGCGGAGCCTCCGTAGCCGAGGTTGCATTCACAGGCGAGGATGGAGGCATCACAGGTGCCGTGGCCACTGCAGGCGTTGGGGCACTGGAGGGCGCAGACGGTCTGGGCCTGTTCGAAGCTCAGCGCATCGACATCGAGGGTGAAGCCGGAGTCCCAGGTATCGGCGTGAATCTCGACGAGGGAGATGGTGCTGAGGTCCACCGGGTTGCCCGAGAGGGCCCAGGTGGAATCACCAGCGAGGGGAATGGAGATGGGGACCCAGGTGGAGCCGTCTCTGCCAAGGAGCTGACGGCTGGGAGTGAAGGTGCGGCGCTTGCCGCTGGAGTCCTGGAGGACGACGACGGGGAAGTTGCCTTGCCAGCCGTAGGGGGTGGTGTTGAGGCCGCGAATGGCGAAGCGGATCTGCGCGGCGCTGGAGACATCCATGGAGCCGCTGGGCGGCGAGTAGCGCAGGGCGAAGTCGAAGGGAGCCTGGGTGACGGCGCGCAGGGAGGTGTTGCCGCGGATGACATCCTCGGGCTGTCCGAGGGTGCTGAGGTTCGTCGTGGCGTTGCCCTCGGCCCAGGCGGACCAGCGCGCGAGCACATTGTCTTCAATGAGGTCACCACAAGCCTGGGTGGGAGGTCCGCCATCGGTTCCACCGTCACTGCCGGCATCGGCGGTGGAGTTCGTGCCTCCATCGATTCCTGCATCGAAGTCGGGATTACCGCCGTCGTGATTGCCACCGTCCTGAGAGTTCGCACCGCCATCGTTTCCAACATCTGGGGTGATGTCTCCCCCGTCGGTTCGAGGGGTGGAGCCGCCATCAGGTCCGGCGTCGGAGGTGCCCGAGTCAGGGGCAAGAGTTCCGCTGTCCGGCTCTCGCGAGTGTGGGGAATCGTCTTTACAAGCGGTCAGGGCGAGTGTGAGGCCACACATCAGCGCCAGGAGCCCGAGGCGGGGCCTCGAGGGCAGAAACTCGCGAGTACCACGTTGCGTACGATGCACATGGGAAGTCATCGGCTGCAGCCCCCTCATCTCTTCTGCGGTCCGTAGGATTCGAAGTCTGCCCGAGAACCGGTTCCGTCCGGTAGTGCTGGCAGAAGCGCCGAGTCCTACTGAGATTGCTGTCCGTAGGTTCGGAACTTCTCCAGCACCACGGCCATCTCCGCGTCATCGAGCAGCACGGGCTCGCCCGCTGGGAGTGCTCGCAGATACATGGCGGCGAGTGTCTCCACTTCCACAGCCAGCTTGAGGGCAGCCGCGAGATCCGCGCCCACGGTGATCAACCCGTGATTGGCCAGGAGGCACGCCTTGCGTCCATCGAGCGCGGCCACGGCGAGGCGGGACAGTTCCTCGGTGCCAAAGGTGGCGTAGGGCGCACAGCGGATGTCGCTGCCGCCAGCCTTGGCCACCATGTAGTGGAAGGCGGGGATGCCACGGCGCAGACACGCGAGCGCCGTGCTGTGCAGGGAGTGCGTGTGAAGCACAGCGTGGACTTCAGGCCGGACCGCGAAGATGTCCCGGTGGAAGCGCCACTCGGAGGAGGGGAGCCGGGGGCCCTCGCTACTCCCATCGAAGCGCATGAAGACGATGTCCTCGGGTCGCAGCGCGTCGTAGTCCATTCCGGTGGGGCTGATGAAGAAGCCGTTCTCCACGCGGAGACTGAGGTTGCCGGACGTGCCCTGATTGAGGCCGGAGGGATTCAGTTGCCGAGCGGTGGCGATGAGCGCTTCTCGCTGCTGCAGGTGCGGCAGCGGGCTCACGTTCCAGTTCCTCGGAGGCGCTCTGGAAAGAGCGACAGCAGGCCCTCGGGAGAAGCGGCGCACACGCCTCGCTCGGTCACGAGCGCCGTCACGAGGCGGGCTGGAGTCACATCGAAGCCATAGTTGGCCGCGGGACTGCCGGGAGGAGTGATGCGCACGGTGACCACGTCACCCGAGGGCAGACGCCCGCTGATATCGGTGAGTTCAGCGCCATCCCGCTGTTCGATGGGGATGTCTCGCACGCCATCCTCGAGCGTCCAGTCGATGGTGGGTGAGGGCAGTGCCACATAGAAGGGCACGCCATTGTCCTTGGCGGCGAGCGCCTTCAAGTAGGTGCCGATCTTGTTCGCCACGTCGCCGCGAGCCGTGGTGCGGTCGGTGCCGACGATGCACAGGTCCACCTCGCCGTGCTGCATGAGGTGGCCACCGACGTTGTCGGCGATGACGGTGTGAGGCACGCCGTGCTGTCCCAGCTCCCAGGCGGTGAGGCTGGCCCCTTGGTTGCGAGGCCGTGTCTCATCGGCCCAGACATGCACGGGGATGCCCGCTTCGTGAGCCAGGTAGATGGGAGCGAGCGCGGTGCCCCAGTCCACGGTGGCGAGCCACCCTGCGTTGCAGTGGGTGAGGATGTTGACGCGGCCCTGCTTGCCCTTGCGCTCCCAGGCAACCTGGATGAGTGGCAGCCCGTTCGAGCCGATGCCACGGTTGATGGCGACATCCTCATCACAGATGGCAGCGGCACGCTGGTAGGCCGTGGCGACGCGCTCGGAAGGAGCAAGAGGCCGGAGCGAGCGGCGCATCTCCTCCAACGCCCATCGCAGGTTGATGGCCGTGGGACGAGTCGCGCCGAGCACCGAGCAGGCCTGCTCCAGTGCTTCATCCGAAGCATCTCGGCGGAGGGCCAGGCACACGCCATAGGCGGCAGCGGCACCAATGAGCGGAGCACCGCGGAGCTGCATGGAGCGGATGGCATGAGCCACCTCCTCCATGGTCGTGAGCCGCAGCGTCACGAAGGTGTGGGGCAGGCGCGTCTGATCGATGATGCCCACGGACCAGCCATCGGGCTCGACCCAGATGGTCCGCATCGGCTGGCCATGAACCTTCATTGCTTCCTCCGGGCCGTCATCATGCCCGATAAGCGCGGGGAGCGCTGCTCAGGTGCCACCATCGCGGAGCACTTCCGGCAGCCCGCCATCCGAAGCAAGCACTCCCCCATCGAAAGCGGTGGAGGGGGCCGGGGATGACCCGGGGGCCGTGGAACCCGTGCCTGCATCCTGCAGCTTGCGCCGGATATAGGGAGGGAGCGCGTCCAGGTTCGGCTCGGCCAGGGAGGAACCCACCATGGAGTTCGGAACGACGATGCTCTCGCCGTGCGGCTCCTCCCGAGGGAAACCGTCTGGCTCGATTCCAACCAGTCGCCGAAGGATCCGGCCGTCGGTACTGATGGCGTACCTCGCGCCGCCATCCAGCTCGAAGAGGTTCGTATCGCAGGCAGCAGGGTTGTAGGAGATGTTCACGAAGATCACATCGCCCTGGCGGATGACTCGATAGAACTGTGACTCCTGGCGGAACAAGCAGTGCTGTTCCTCGGAATGGCGGGGCATGAAGTCATTGGCGGCGATCACGATCGCGCGCAATGTGACTCCATCCAGTTGATAGGGGCCTCCCGTCGCACCTACCAGAATGGCCGCCTGATCATGAAAATCCGGGAACCTGATCGACCGATCATCTCCTACGGAGACTGCGGAGGAATTGCGCATGCAGCTTGAGGCGAGACACGCGAGCACAAGAATCCCCTGGGTCGCCTTCTGAAGGGAGGGAGTCCTCGAGCGTATGAATGACTGGCACACCTTATTCCCAGTGGATTTCATAGTTTGTGGCGTCGATCCAGTCGACTGTCCCTATCTGTTTGGGCTTCCACTGGCCGTGGACGGGAGCCCACTTGAGCAGCTCTCCTGTCAATGGGATGTACTCAAAGAAGCCATCGCACGTGGGATGTTCGAAGTCGTTTGAGTTCGAGAAGAACGCGACGACCGCCAGGTGCACCTTCCTGCTCCTCGTTTCGACCTCAAATCCGTGGAGATTCCCGTAGGAGATGATGCTCTGGATATCGTTTGGAGACAGTCTGTCTGCGTAGGGGTGGTTGTGTAGCGAGAAGATGTACTTGATGTCGCTCGGTGAGTACCGCGGATCGTCGACAAACGGTGGAAGGACGCACGTCTTCATCGTCCCATTGGTCGGCCTGGACTGATCCGTCAGCAGGCTCATCTCGTATTTGTCGTCCGGCGTGTAATACAGCCAGGCGCAGTATTCGCTGGAGATTCGCCAACGCAGTTGGAAGTCCTGGCTGTCGATGCGGCCAGCAGTGGCGTTGGGCTTGGAGAGGATCAACGGGCAGGCCGCCATCAGAGCGTCCGAATAGGAGTCGAATGGCCCGAAGCCCGGCATTGGACCTGGGAGCTTTTCCAGATAGGGCTCACCAGGGCCGGGACGCACCACTCCCGGAATCGGCTTGGGGGGAGAACACCCCCAAGCCGCCAGGAGCATGAGCAACAGCCACTGCTGGAAGCCACGGGTCACGCGCAGGGAGCCTACTCCCGCATCAGCGCGGCGCCCCAGTGGAACCCGGCGCCCAGGCCCACGAAGCACACCAGGTCTCCGACCTTCACCTTGCCGCTCTTGCGGCACTCGTCATAGGCAATGGGGATCGTCGCCGCGGTCGTGTTCCCGTAGCGCTGGATGTTGTTGTACACGCGCTCGTCCGGCAGCTTCAGCGACTTCTGCACCGCCTCGTTGATGCGCAGGTTGGCCTGGTGGGCGATCAGCATGTTGATCTCCTCCACCGTGACGCCGACCTTCTGGCAGACCTCGTGCACGGCCTCGGGCATCTTCGACACGGCCATCTTGTACACCGTGCGTCCATCCATCGCCGGCACGTAGCGCGCCTCGCGGATGTGCGTGTCCCCACCCACGTACGGGCGGTATGCGAAGCCCGCGGACGCCACGTAGAGGCTCTCCGCCTTGCTCCCATCCGAGTGCAGCACGAAGCCCAACAACCCCCGCTCCGGGTTGTCCGTGGGGCCCAGCACCAGCGCTCCCGCCGCGTCGCCGAACAGCGACGTCCGGTCCCGGAACTTCGTGTTGAAGTCGTGCTCCTCCTTCGGCAGCACGCCCTCCGCCTTGCCGGTGATCAGGTCGAACGCCTGCTTGGACCAGGGCATGAACCCGGTGTGAACCTCCGCGCCCACGAACAGGATGCGCTTGGCCACCCCGGCACGGAGCAGTGCGTCACACACCTGCAGGCCATAGATGAACCCGCTGCACTGCTGGCGGATGTCCAGCGCCGGCACGTTGCTCAGGCCCAGCTTGGTCTGGAGCAGGCCGCCACAGCCCGGGAAGTAGTAGTCCGGGGTCATCGTGGCAAAGACGATGTAGTCAATCTCCTCGGGAGCCACCTTCGCGTCCTCGAGCGCCTTGCGCGCCGCCCGAACACCGAGATCACTCGTGGTAACTCCCTCCTCGACGAAGTAGCGCTGCTCGATACCGGTGCGCTCGCGGATCCATTCGTCCGAGGTGTCACAGATCTTCGAGAGCGTCTCGTTCTTGACGCAGTGCTCCCCGACAACGAAACCGCTCCCTAGTACTCGAGTGAAGGCAGTGGGCATGAGTCTCCTTAACGCCCGCTGCTTTATTCGCCCCGAGCGAGCGGATGCAAGTACCCGGCACGTTCAGCGCTTGAGCACCCGTCCCGCTACGGCCTCCAGGCGCTGCATGACGGCTGGATCCCTCGCCTCGGGAGCGGTGATCAGGGCGGTGTCCAGGCACGTCTGGCAGCCGTGCTTGCAAGGGCCCTGGTGTCCGCCCAGCAGGGGAACCACGCGCTTGATGAGGGCGCGCGCCTTGCCGGCATTGGCCAGGAGCACGGAGATGACCTGCTCCACGGTGACGGCGTCATGGCCCGGATGCCAGCAGTCGAAGTCCGTGACCATGGCCACCGTCGCGTAGCAGATCTCCGCCTCTCGGGCGAGCTTGGCCTCGGGCATGTTGGTCATGCCGATGACGTCGCACTTCCAGCTTCGGTACAACTCACTCTCAGCGAGGGTGGAGAACTGAGGCCCCTCCATGACGAGGTACGTGCCGCCGCGGCGCACGGAGATGTCCTGGCCCTGGTTGGCGTCCATGACCGCATCACCGATGCGCGTGCACACGGGGTGAGCCATGGAGACGTGGGCCACGCACCCGGTACCAAAGAAGCTCTTCTGCCGGGCGAACGTGCGGTCGATGAACTGATCCACGACGACGAAGGAGCCTGGGGGCAGGTCCTCGCGCAGGCTGCCCACGGCGGACAGGGAGAGGATGTCGGTGACGCCGCTGCGCTTGAGCGCATCGATGTTGGCGCGGAAGTTGAGCTCGGTGGGAGAGATGCGATGGCCGCGGCCGTGGCGGGGGAGGAACACCACCGGCTGCCCCTCGAGCGTGCCGAAGCACAGCTCGTCCGAGGGCTCACCGAAGGGCGATGACACCTTGCGCCAGGAGACATCCGTCAGGCCATCGATCTGATAGAGGCCGCTGCCGCCGATGATGCCGATGACGGGCTTGGAAGAAGAAGACATGGGCAGGCTCCTGGGGCGGGAAGGTGCGGCGTTCGGAGCAGCAGTCTTCCCGCCGCGCTTCGGACAGGCAACAGGGAAGGCGCCTGTCCCACGACCCTGTCCGGACTCAGCCCGCCCCCTTCTTGGCGGCCGCGGCCAGCTCCGCCGCGGCCTCGGGAGCAATCGTCGGGCGGGTGATGTGCTCGGTGACGGCTTCGGGCTTGATGTCCCGGTCCACGTGCCTGGGGATGAAGGCGAGGATCACCAGCGCGGGCGCCATGGCCACGGTGGTGAACACGTAGAAGTTCGTCCACCCCAAGGCCTCGGCCAGGTACCCGGAGACCGCGCCCAGCACCTGCATGGGCACCGCCGCGAGGCTGGAGATCAGCGCGTACTGGGTGGCGGAGAAGTTCTTGTTGCACAGCCCGGTCATGAAGATGGTGATGGCCGCGCCGCCCATGCCGCCGGTGAAGTTGTCCGTGGCCACCGTGCCGGCAAGGAAGAAGTCATTCTTGCCGTGCATGTACAGCGCCAGATACAGCAGGTTGGTGAGCGCCTGCGCCGAGCCGAAGAGGTACAGGCTGCGCCTCAGGCCGATCTTCGTCACCAGCAGTCCACCCACCACCGCGCCGCTGATCGAACCGAGCATGCCGGGCAGCTTGGTGATGATGCCGTACTCGGTGTTGGTGAAGCCCATCTTCAGGACGAAGGGCGTGTACATCCGGAAGGCGATCGCATCCCCGACGCGGAAGGCGACGATGAACAGCAGCGCCAGGATGGCGGGCCAGCCGCGCCGCCAGTACTCCTGGAAGGGCTTGATGACGGCATCGGCGAGGGTGCTCGGAGGGCTCTCGGCGGTGGGCTCGGGGCCGAGCACCGCGGCCACCATGCCGATGATGAGGAATCCGCCCATGGCCGCGTAGGTGTACTTCCAACCGATGATGTCCGAGAGGATGAGCGCCACGGCCAGGGCAATCACCATGCCCACGCGGTAGCCGAGGGTGAAGACGGACACACCGAAGGCGCGCTCCTGCTCGCTGAGCAGGTCCGTGCGGTAGGCATCCGCGACGATGTCCTGGCTGGCCGAGAAAAAAGCCACCAGGGCCGCCAGGGCCGCCATGAGGAAGGGGTTCTCCTTGGGGTTGACCTGGCCCATGGCGATGAGCGCCACCATGAGCAGGCCCTGCGTCACCACGAGCCACCCGCGCCGCCGGCCCAGGAAGGGCGGGAAGTAGCGGTCCATCAGCGGGGCCCAAGCGAACTTGAAGGTGTAGGAGGTGCCCACCAGGGAGAAGACACCAATGGTCTTCAGCGACACGCCCTCGTTGGTCATCCACGCCGCCAGCGTGCTGCTCGTCAGGTAGAGCGGCAGTCCGGACGCGAAGCCCAGCGCCAGCATCAACCAAACACGGGGACTCTTCAGAACGGACAGGAGGGAGGGTGAGGACATGGGTGGAGTCGAGACACGCACTCTACGCGCACTCCTTCACTTCGCACGCTTACGGCTCGGGGAGAGTGTTCGCTTGCCTGCCCTGGGACAGGGGTGCCGTCCGGTAGCGGAGGGGCGGGGGAACAGGCCCCACGCCGCGCTGCGGCATGACCTGGGACGTCGGGATTCAAAACTGGCCCTGGCCCGAGGCTCCCCCTAGATTCGGCGCCCCAACGCGCGAATTCACCGAGGAGAGCGGGGTTGAACCAGGGCATCGAGCTCGACAAGGTGGGCCGGATCGTCGGCGGGGAGATGCACCTCGCGGACATCCATCTCCGGCTCGAGCCGGGCTCGTTCAACATCCTGCTGGGGCGCACGCGAGCGGGCAAGACGTCGCTCCTGCGGCTGATGGCGGGGCTGGACACGCCCACCTCGGGAGCCATCCGGTTCGACGGCGTGGACGTGACGCGCTGGGATGTGCGCCGCCGCAACGTGGCGATGGTCTACCAGCAGTTCGTGAACTACCCGTCGCTGACGGTCTACGAGAACATCGCCTCGCCGCTGCGGCTGGCGGGCAAGCTGAGCAAACAGGAGATCGACAAGCGGGTCCGAGACACGGCGGCGATGTTGCGGCTGGAGCCCTATCTGGGCCGGCTGCCGGCGGAGCTGAGCGGAGGACAGCAGCAGCGCACGGCGATGGCTCGGGCGCTGGTGAAGGAGGCCTCGCTGCTGCTGCTGGACGAGCCGCTGGCCAACCTGGACTACAAGCTGCGCGAGGAGCTGCGCACGGAGATGCGGCAGATCTTCAAGGATCGGCCTGCGGTCATCGTGTACGCCACCACGGAGCCCACGGAGGCGCTGCTGTTGGGAGGGAGGACGGCGGTGTTGCACGAGGGGCGGCTCCTGCAGGTGGGGCCGACGCTGGAGGTGTATCAGGCACCGGCCACCGAGCGGGTGGGTCAGGTCTTCAGTGATCCGCAGATGAATCTGTGGGAGGTGGAGGTGGCCGGAGCGGAGGCGCGGCTCTCGCCCGAGGTGGTGCTGCCGCTGAGCGGGCATCTGCGGACGTTGGCGCCCGGCCGATACCGCCTGGGATTGCGAGCCCACCACCTGCAGCTCGCGCCCTCATCAGACACGGACGTGAAGTTGTCGGCGCGGGTGGAGGTGGAGGAGATCAGTGGCTCGGAGACGCTCATCCACGCGACGCATGGGAAGCTTTCACTGACGGCGCAGGTGGAGGGCATCCACCGGCACCCGTTTGGGACGCAGTTGGACCTCTACGCCTCACCGAGGAGGCTGTTCGCGTTCAGCCCGGAGGGGCGGCTGGTGGCGGCGCCCGAGTCCACGGCCCAGGAGGCGGCGCATGGCTCGCATTGAACTGCGCGGCATGGCGCACTCCTACGCGCCGACGTCTGCGGCCCTGAAGGACTGGGCGGTACATCCGCTGGAACTCGTCTGGCAGGACGGCGGGGCGTACGCGCTGCTGGGGCCGTCGGGCTGCGGGAAGACGACGCTGTTGAACATCATCTCGGGGCTGGTGCGGCCCACGGTGGGGCAGGTGCTCATCAACGGGGTGGACGTGACAGCGGCGCCGCCCCAGGAGCGCAACATCGCGCAGGTGTTCCAGTTCCCAGTCATCTACGACACGATGACGGTGGCGGAGAACCTGGCCTTCCCGCTGCGCAACCGGGGCGTGAGCCGAGCGGAGACGCAGGCGCGGGTGGAGGAAGTGGCCGCGCTGCTGGAGCTGACGGGAGACCTGAAGCTGCGAGCCAGCGGGCTGTCGGCCGACATGCGGCAGCGCATCTCATTGGGACGAGGTCTGGTGCGCAAGGACGTGGCGGCCATCCTGCTGGACGAGCCGCTCACGGTGATCGATCCGCATGTGAAGTGGCTGCTGCGCCGCAAGTTGAAGCAGGTGCACGAGAGCCTGAGGGTGACGCTGGTCTACGTGACGCACGATCAAGTGGAGGCGTTGACGCTGGCGGACCAGGTGGTGGTGATGAACCAAGGCCGGGTGGTGCAGGCGGGGACGCCGCAGGAGCTGTTCGAGCGCCCGGCGCACACCTTCGTGGGCTACTTCATCGGCAGCCCAGGAATGAACCTGCTGCCGTGCACGCTGGAGGACGCGGCGGCGGTGGTGGAGGGGCAGCGCATCCCGCTGGCGCCGGAGGTATGCGCGAAGGCGAAGGCGGACGGAGGCGAGCTGCGGCTGGGCATCCGCCCGGAGTTCCTGCGCCGGGTGCGCGAGGGCATGTCCTCCACGGTGCGGGTCGAGGTGACGCAGGTGGAGGAGCTGGGGCGCTACCGGATCGCGACGGCGAAGCTGGGGCAGCAGGTGGTGAAGGTACGGCTGCCGGAGGAGGAGCGGGTGTCGGCGGGCGAGAGCTGTTGGCTGGAGTTCCCGGCGCGCTGGACGACGCTCTACGCAGGTGGCCGCGCGGTCTCCTGAGCGAGGAGGGGAGAGGACATGGACAAGCCCACGAACAACCGCGCCTGGCTGCTGGTGGTTCCCGTGCTGGTGGTGGTGGCGTTCAGCGCGGTGATTCCGCTGATGACGGTGGTGAACTACTCGGTGCAGGACATCCTGGGCCCGGACCAGCACGTGTTCGTGGGAACCGAGTGGTTCCGCAAGGTGCTGAGGGACTCGGAGCTGCACGGGGCGCTGCGGCGGCAACTGGGGTACTCGCTGGCGGTGCTGGCCATCGAGATTCCGTTGGGCATCGCGCTGGCGCTGGTGCTGCCGATGAAGGGTCGGGCCGCCTCGGTGAGTCTGGTGCTGCTGGCGCTGCCGCTGCTCATCCCCTGGAACGTGGTGGGCACCATCTGGCAGATCTTCGCGCGCGGAGACATCGGCCTGCTGGGCGTGGCGGTGAACAAGTTGGGCTTCGATTACAACTACACGGCGGACGCGCTGGATGCGTGGCTCACGGTGCTGGCGATGGACGTGTGGCACTGGACGCCGCTGGTGGCGCTGCTGTGCTACGCCGGGCTGCGAGCCATTCCCGAGCCCTTCTACCAGGCGGCGCGCATCGACGGCGCATCGGCGTGGGCGACGTTCCGCTTCATCCAGCTGCCGAGGCTGCGCGGGGTGCTGACCATCGCCGTGCTGCTGCGCTTCATGGACAGCTTCATGATCTACACGGAGCCGTTCGTGCTGACGGGAGGCGGGCCGGGCAACGCGACGACGTTCCTGAGCCAGTACCTGACGCGGCTGGCGGTGGGGCAGTTCGACCTGGGGCCCGCGGCGGCGTTCTCGCTGATCTACTTCCTGGTGGTGCTGCTGTTCAGCTACGTCTTCTACACCGCGATGACGCACGCGGGACGGAGTGAGGCCCGATGAGACCGTCTCGCTTCGCCATCCCCATCTACCTGCTCTTGAGCCTGGTGCCCGTGTACTGGCTGGTGGGCATGTCGCTGAAGACGAACGAGGAGATCCTCGGCGCCTTCACGCTGTTCCCCAAGCACCCGACGCTGGCCAACTACGCCATCATCTTCACGGATCCGGACTGGAATCAGGGGTACATCAACTCGCTGACGTACGTGGGCATCAACACGGTCCTGTCGGTGTTGCTGGCGCTGCCCGCGGCGTATGCCTTCTCCCGGTACCGGTTCCTGGGGGACACGCACCTGTTCTTCTGGCTGCTGAGCAACCGCATGGCTCCGCCCGCGGTGTTCCTGCTGCCGTTCTTCCAGCTGTACCAGAGCATCGGCCTGTTCGATACGCCGTGGGCGGTGGCGCTGGCGCACATGCTGTTCACGGTGCCGCTGGCGGTGTGGATCCTCGAGGGCTTCATGTCCGGGGTGCCGCGAGAGATTGACGAGACGGCGTACATCGACGGCTACAGCTTCCCGCGCTTCTTCCTGCGCATCTTCCTGCCGCTGGTGCGCTCGGGCGTGGGAGTGACGGCGTTCTTCTGCTTCATGTTCTCGTGGGTGGAATTGCTGCTGGCGCGCACGCTGACGTCGGTGGATGCCAAGCCCATTGCCGCGACGATGACGCGCACGGTGAGCGCGGCGGGCATGGACTGGGGCGTGCTCGCGGCGGCGGGAGTCATCACGCTGGTCCCGGGAGCCATCGTCATTTATTTCGTCCGCAACTACATCGCCAAGGGCTTCGCCCTGGGAAGGGTCTGAGCCGCCATGGACCTTCAGTGGATGGCGTGGACGACGCAGACGGCCCTGTTCTTCGGGGCCATCGCGGCGCTGATCGCCGCATACACCGTGTGGGGCATCGTATCGCCGTCGGTGCCCCGGCGTGGGTTCCTGCCCATGCCCACGACTCGAGGAGACCGGATGTTCCTCGGGCTGATGGGCAGTGCGTGGATCAACCTTGCGTGGTTGGGGCTGACGGAAGCCTCGCAGTGGATCGCCGTAGGAGTGTCGTTGCTGTTCATGCTCGTCATCGGAAGATGGGGGTAGCCTTGAAGAACATACTGAGAAGCGCCCTGGCCGTGGCCGTGGCTGTCTCGTTCACGGGTTGTAAGAAGGAGGCGAAGGAGGAGCCACCGAAGCAGGAGACGGCGCAGCAGCCGCAGGCCGCCGCTCCGGAGGACACCTCCGCGCTGGAGAAGGCGGCGGAGAAGTGGGTGGACTCGGAGTTTCAACCCTCCACGCTCACGCGCGAGCAGCAACTGGCGGAGCTGAAGTGGTTCCGGGACGCCGCCAAGCCGTACCGCGGGCAGACGATCAACGTCGTCTCCGAGACGATCGACACGCACGTCTACGAGTCGAAGACGCTGGCCAAGGCCTTCGAGGAGATCACCGGCATCAAGGTGAAGCATGACCTCATCCAAGAGGGTGACGTCATCGAGAAGCTGCAGACGCAGATGCAGTCGGGCAAGAGCATCTACGACATGTATGTGAATGACAGCGACCTGATCGGGACGCACTTCCGCTACGGGTTCGTGGTGCCGCTGTCGGACTTCATGACCGGTGAGGGCAAGGACGTGACGTTGCCCACGCTGGACGTGGATGACTTCATGGCGAAGAGCTTCGTGACGGGGCCGGACGGGAAGATGTACCAGCTTCCGGACCAGCAGTTCGCGAACCTGTACTGGTTCCGGCAGGACTGGTTCAGCCGGCCGGACCTGAAGGAGAAGTTCAAGAAGAAGTACGGGTACGAGCTGGGTGTGCCGGTGAACTGGAGCGCGTACGAGGACATCGCGAACTTCTTCACGAACGACGTGAAGGAGATCGACGGCGTCAAGGTGTACGGCCACATGGACTACGGCAAGAAGGATCCGTCGCTCGGCTGGCGCTTCACGGACGCGTGGCTGTCCATGGCGGGCGTGGGTGACAAGGGCCTGCCGAACGGCAAGCCAGTGGACGAGTGGGGCATCCGGGTGGAGGGGTGCAACCCCGCGGGCGCCTCGGTGTCCCGCGGTGGCGAGACGAACGGCCCTGCGGCGGTGTACGCGCTGACGAAGTACATCGAGTGGCTGAAGAAGTACGCGCCGCCGGAGGCCTCGGGCATGACGTTCTCCGAGGCGGGGCCGGTGCCGGGGCAGGGAAACGTGGCGCAGCAGATCTTCTGGTACACGGCGTTCGTGGCGCCGCTGACGAAGCCGGGGCTGCCGGTGGTGAACGCGGACGGGACGCCGAAGTGGCGCATGGCGCCGTCGCCGCATGGGCCCTACTGGCAGGAGGGCACGAAGCTGGGCTACCAGGACACGGGCTCGTGGACGATGCTGAACAGCACCCCGCTGGAGCGGCGGAAGATGGCGTGGCTGTACGCGCAGTTCACGGTGGCGAAGACGACGTCGATGAAGAAGTTCCTGGTGGGGCTGACGCCGATTCGTGATTCGGACATCCGCAGCGAGCACGTGACGAAGGTGGCTGACAAGCTGGGCGGCCTGGTGGAGTTCTACCGAAGCCCGGCGCGCGTGGCGTGGACGCCGACGGGGACGAACGTGCCGGACTACCCGAAGCTGGCGCAGCTCTGGTGGCAGAACGTGAGCCTGGCGGTGACGGGCGAGCAGACGCCGCAGGGCGCGATGGACAAGCTGGCGAAGGAGATGGATGAGGTGCTGGCGCGTCTGGAGCGCGCGGGCATGAAGAACTGCCCGCCGAAGCTGAACCCGGAGAAGGATCCGAAGGAGTGGCTGTCGGCGGACAAGGCGCCGCACCAGAAGCTGGCCAACGAGAAGCCGAAGGGCGAGACAGTGCCCTACGAGCAGCTCCTGCAGGCCTGGAAGGAAGGCCGGGTGAAGTAGCTCCCGGCCCAGGTGGGCGGCGGGTTCGATTCCCGCCGCCTCCCTGCCGGAACTCATGGGCCATTATCGAACGTCCCGGCCAGTCAAATGATGAGATGGAATGCTCTAATCACTGTTGTGATGCTGGCCAGTATCGGATGCGCCCACCAGCAACGTCCAGAGCCCAGAATCTATGTCATCTCTGAGACCGCACAGGGAGTTGGCTCTTCCCTTGGGACTGGCGGTTCCGGCCTTCGAAACTGCGATGACGAGCACATCCAGTGTTTTGATGAGTGCTGGAATACCAACCCTCTGCCGTGGCCGTATACAAAGCGGGACGGGTGGTTTCATGAGTACTGCACAAGAGAATGCCGCAAGAAGTATATGGAATGCGAAGAGGAAAAGGAGAAGAAGGCGAACGAGCTGAAGTTCTCTCGCGTCGGCGAAGCGATTGATTGGATTGGGAACCACAAGGCTGAAGTGGCCCTCGGAATGGTCGTGATCATCGCCGGAACCGCCTTCGTCATCACCACAGGCGGCACTGGCGCGCTGATTCTCGTTCCTCTTGCGCTCTAGCCGGACATGCCAATGGCTTATAACTCAGACTTCGACATAGACGCCGTCATGAGGACGGTGGGAGCTGTGGGAGCAAAGTACTCGCAAGGTTCGCCGGAAGACGAGGCACTCCGAATTGTCTCGCTAGCGTTGCTTTACGTTCGCGACATCCAGAAGTTAGATGATTATCGTGAATACTTTCGGAGATTCTTCACCTACAGGCCTGTGGTCATTGCTCAAGCATTCGAGACAAGAGAAGAGGCAGATAAGTGGCTGGTTAGCGGAAACGCAAAGGATGGAGATCTGGTCAAAATCGCTGACCAGGCATTCATCGTGATAGATGCGCTCAAGGGATTGAAGTTCGTCCCGACGCGCCTGCCGGAGGAACTGCTACCTCCAGGTTCGCAGTAGAGCCGGGCAAGACCTCGGACCGTTTCGCCTCAGCACGGCCCCGAACGCACCATAGCCCGTGCCTCTTCATCGAGGCCTTGTGGTTGGCGTGCTCGTAGCGGGGTATGTTCTGCGGGCAATGAGTCCTGTTCCGGTGACGCCACGCGAGATCATCCAGCAGATGGAGGTGCCCGGTGAGCAGGGGCTCTTCGTGCTCGGATGCTTCGAGCGTCGGGTCACCCTCTACTCCCAGCAGGTTCGAGCGCTCAACCTCATCCATGCGCTCTTCTCTGAGAACCGGCTTCGAGAAGGCTGCCGCCTCGCCGTCGTGGGCGGCGGCGCAGCCGGGATGACTGCGGCGGCAGGAGCGGCTGTCCGAGGCTGCAAGGTCACCCTCTTGGAGAAGCAGGACGACCTGCTCCTGCTGTTCAGGAACAACCGGCTGCGGTGGGTACACCCCCACATCTACGACTGGCCCGAGCCCTCCTCCGAGGACGACCATGCAGGTCTTCCCATCCTGGACTGGACCGCCGGTGAGGCTGGCGCCGTAGCCACCCAGATCCTCGATGCCTGGAAGCCCATCCAGGAGCAGTACGGCATCGAGGTTCACTGCAAGGTCCTGAGCGTGCAGCCGCCTGCGTCTTCCGGCGGCAAGGTCCACCTCCAGTGGAACTGCCCGGGGTATGACGAAGGCACGTTCGACGCCGTCATCCTGGCCGTCGGCTTCGGCATCGAGCGAAGACTGGCCGATGCCCCATTCTGCTCCTACTGGGAGAACGATGGCCTGGATCGCCGCTGGCAGAACGAGAGCCACTCCAAGCGTCACTACCTCGTCTCAGGCACGGGTGACGGCGGGTTGGTGGATCTGTTCCGCATCCGCTTCATGGACTTCCGCCATGAGCAGATCGTCCAGAAGTTTCTCTCGGAGCCCTCGCTGGATGAGGTGAAGCGCGCGCTTCTCGACATCGAGGAACAGCTCCGGAGCAACCGCCTCCCCAGTTCCCTTTTTCAGCAATACCGTCACCTTCCCGTGCCCAAGTCGCTCGACGAGCATCTTCGCGCGATGCTGCGCGGTGATACATCGGCGGTGCTGAATGGTCTGGAGCCCTCGCCCCTGAGCGCTGGAGCTTGCGTCCTGAACCGGTTCCTCGCCTCGCGGCTGGTCATGCAGGACGTTTCCTACAAGAGCGGGAAGTTCACGGCCACCCAGCTCTCCGGAGGGTACGACGTCGCGTACCTGAGCACGGGGCAAACGGAACGCTTCCACGACATCGTCGTCCGTCACGGTCCCGATCCCGCACTGGGGAAGTCGTTCAAGCCCTTGTACGAGAGGATCAAGGAGCGGATGCAGGGCTTCGCGACGCTCGATCAGACGCGCAGACCCATCTGGATCCACCGCGACTTCGGCTCACGAACATCCAAGCCTTCAGCTCACTCCAGACCTGTCGAGCCCCCCGCGAGACCGGTGTCACTTCCCGTGCGTGGAGACTGTCTGGGCCGGGATGCGCTCGTGAAGGAACTCGTTGCCAGGCTGCTCGTCGAAAGTCCGCGCCCGACCGCGATCCTCGGCCCTCCTGGCGTGGGCAAGAGCACGCTGGCCACCGAGGCGCTCCATGCCCTTGAAGTCGCCCGGCGATATGGGATCCGTCGATACTTTGTCCGTCTGGATGGCGCGACCTCCTTGGCGTTGATGGTGTCCGCCATCGCGGACCAGCTTGGCGTCACCTCGGAGTCGGACCTGTGGCAGGCGGTGATGCGCTACTTGATGGAAGCACCCGCGTTGCTTGTCCTCGATAACGCGGAGACTCCTTGGCACTCGGACGCCACGGGAACAGAGGGGTTGCTCGGAGAGCTTCGAGGGATCGAGCACCTTGCTATCGTCTGCGCGGTACGTGGCAACGAAGCGCCCCATATTCCCCGCGCTGACCGCCCGCTCCGCGTGACTCCGTTGGACCCGATCACGGCCCTCGACCTGTTCTGCTCCATCGCCCACGACATCGACCGAAAAGACCCGCTGCTCGCGCGCCTCGTCGGGGAGTTGGAGGGGCTACCACTTGCTATCACGCTCATGGCCCGGATGGCGCAGGGAGCGCCTCTATCGCTGACATGGACCCTGTGGCAGGAGAAACGCGGCTCTCTTCCAGGGCTGTCACTGCTTGGAGCCGCTGTACGGCTGTCCATGATCGGCCCGCGCATGACCGACGCGGCTCAGAGACTTCTGGCCCTGCTGGCTGCTCTCCCGGCAGGGATCGCCCAGAGCGATCTTGAACTCCTCCTGCCAGGTGAGGGCACGGACGCAGCACGAGTTTTGTCCCAGGTCGCGCTCGCGTTCTTCGAGGGCTCGCGCCTTCGGATGCTGGCTCCGATTCGCGAGCAGATCGCCTCCTCGGCAGGCTCACCCTCCGAGGGACTGAGACGAGCCAGGAATTTCTACCTGGCGCTTGCGCGTAAGGAGGGGACCGCTGTCGGCACGCGTACCGGATCCGCCGCCCTAGCTCGCCTGACGGTAGAGGTCTCCAACATCGAGGTACTGGTCACAGCGAGCCTCAAGGAAAGCAATCCACAGGAGGCGATCGACGCTGCCATTTCCCTAGGCAGTTTCATCCAATTTTCGGGATACGCCTCTTCTAAGCTTCTTGAGGCAGCGCGGGTTCTAGCTCATGAGTTGGCGGACCCACAGCGTGAATCCAACTGCATCCAAAGCCTTGGAGCCATCGCCCTGCAGCGCTCCCTCCATGACGAGGCGCGCGCTCTCTTCGAGAAGGCACTCCCCCTCTACCAGCAGGTCGGTAACCTCCTCGGGGAGGCCAACTGTATCCGCAGCCTCGGGGACATTGCCCTGGAGCGCTCCCGCCATGACGAGGCGCGCGCCCTCCTCGAGAAGGCACTCCCCCTCTTCCAGCAGGTCGGTAAGGAGCCGCGCAGAAATAAAGTTTCAGTTTGGCCGGAGGGTGTAATTCCACTCACCATGGAAGTTGGAGCGCTCAAGGTGAAGGGCGGCCATCTGCTCGCGGCTGACGTCGACGCCTATTG
>NZ_JAHXBF010000099.1 GCF_020103695.1 Hyalangium versicolor | reverse complement strand
AGAGCGCCTAACAAAAGTCAGGATTGAAGGCGACGGAAGAGCATCAGGCAGCAGCCCAGGACGAGGAGGCCGAAGTGGACATCGTCCCGTCGTTCGTCGCGTACGCGCAGGCGGCGCTGCTGGTTCTTCCACGCGTTGGTCCGCTCCACCACCCAGCGATGTCGACCCAGCCGCTGCTTCGACTCGATGCCAGGCCGCGCAATGCGGGCGGTGATGCCGCGCCGCCGCAAGCCCCTGCGGTTCTTGCGCGAAGAGTACGCCTTGTCGGCATGGAGCTTGTCGGGCCTGCGACGGGGACGGCCGCGAGGCTGCTTCACAGCGGGCACGGCGTCCAGCAGAGAGAACAGCTCGTGCGTGTCGTGGACGTTGGCCCCCGTCAGGCTCTCAGCCAGCGGCTGGCCCTGGGCGTCTACGAGAAGATGATGCTTGCTGCCCGCCTTCGCTCGGTCCGTCGGGTTCTTGCCCGTACGGGCCCCCCTTTTGACGCTCGGACCGTCGAGGAGTCGACCGAGACGCGACTGAAGTCCACCTGGCCCCGTTGGCCCA
>NZ_JAHXBF010000098.1 GCF_020103695.1 Hyalangium versicolor | reverse complement strand
GCCGTCGACGCGCAGCTCCGCGACAACCACGAGTCCGGCGTCCTGGCTGAAGTCTACGACGACGCTGATGTCATCAGCCGCTCCCTGGACGGCGCCGAACAGTCCTTCATCGAGTTGGGCTCCGCCATCGGTACGCTGCTCACTCGCCCCGTCCACACCGTGGCCGAGCTGAAACACCTGCCCAGGGCCCTGGCCGCCCTCATCGAGAGCTCTCCGGAGTACCTCGAGCGCTTCCGATTCATGACTCGGGGTGAGCAGATCCAATCCCTGGCGAAGCTGAGCACCACCTTGCTCTCCACCTTCGGCGCAGCAGGGGGCACCACTCGCACGGTGGCTGCCGTAGGCCGAGGGTTGGAATCCGTCTCCGTGCCCGCGCTCTCGCTGGCCGCCGATGGCGCGTTGACGATGGAGCGGGTGGCTGTCCCCGTGGGGCGCATGGTGACGGCCCTGAGCGGTGGACCGGGAGCCGCCATCATCCTCCAGCGCGCCAACGACTCGGCGAGCCAGGGACAATCGGCACCCCAAGGCCCAGGGGAGTGGGGGCCCTC
>NZ_JAHXBF010000097.1 GCF_020103695.1 Hyalangium versicolor | reverse complement strand
CCTCTTCTCACGCTCCAGGGACACTCAGGCGCGCTGACTTCCGCGACCTTCAGCCCCAACGGCGAACGCGTCCTCACCGCCTCCGACGACGGCACCGCGCGCCTGTGGGATGCCTCCTCCGGCAAGCCTCTTCTCACGCTCCAGGCACACTCATTCGGGCTGACTTCCGCAACCTTCAGCCCCAACGGCGAACGCGTCCTCACCGTCTCTTGGGAAGACACCGCGCGTCTGTGGGATGCCTCCTCCGGCAAGCCTCTTCTCACGCTCCAGGGACACTCCAATTGGGTGACTTCCGCGACCTTCAGCCCCAACAGCGAACGCGTCCTCACCGCCTCCGACGACGGCACCGCGCGCCTGTGGGATGCCTCCTCCGGCAAGCCTCTTCTCACGCTCCAGGGACACTCATCCGGGCTGAATTCCGCAACCTTCAGCCCCAACGGCGAACGCGTCCTCACCGCCTCCGACGACGGCACCGCGCGCCTGTGGGATGCTTCCTCCGGCAAGCCTCTTCTCACGCTCCAGGCACACTCCAAGTGGGTGACTTCCGCGACCTTCAGCCCCAACGGCG
>NZ_JAHXBF010000096.1 GCF_020103695.1 Hyalangium versicolor | reverse complement strand
GGCGCTCGGCTCAGGGCTCCACAGGCGAACTCCCGGGCGCTGGCGTCAGCTCCCCCTACCCACCACCGGCGGAACTCTGCAAGTCACCCGTTTCGAGCCGCTTACGCGTTTGGTGCTAGTCGCATTGAACCGCACTTTAGAGACCGCCGGCTGGACGAGCATTGAGGAGATCCCTGTCGCCATTGATCTATGGGCTCGCGCCCCCAAGAGCCATCAACGCATCATCTTCGAGGCCAAGACTTTGGGCGATGAGCTCCACCAGACGCGCGGTGCTCTGGCGCAGCTCTTGGAATACCGACATATCTATGGAACTCCAGGGGACAAACTCTGCCTTGTCGTAAACGGACGGCTCAGTGAAGCCCGTGAGCGCATCCTGGGTGCCATGACTGTTGCTGTCCTTTGGCATGATGGGAAGAAGTTCCAGGCTACGAGGAGCGCGTCGCAGAACTGGGTGTCCTCTCTTAAGAGCGCCTAACAAAAGTAAGGTTTGAAAGGGAGGGTAGCCGGAGAACCTGGCCATGAGCACCTGAGCCTCATGGCTCAGGACCTCGTACCGGATGCGCTCTGGGAGCGGATCGCTCCG
>NZ_JAHXBF010000095.1 GCF_020103695.1 Hyalangium versicolor | reverse complement strand
CGGAAGGCATCGCCCACCTGGCGCGGGCCGAGCTCGTCGAGCATGGTGCCAAGCTTCGCGGCAGTGGCGTCGAGCTGGGAGCCATCCCCGAAGAGGGAGGCCTGACTGGCCAAGTCCGAGAGGCTCACGCCGCGCACGCGCGCATCATTGAGGGCGTCCACGGCCGCCACGACCGACGGGATCAGGTCGAAGGCCTTCGGCAACGTCGCGCGGACAGCAACCAGGTAGGGCACTGCGCGCTCGAGCTTCCGGAGGATGCCTGGCGGGGTGGCGCGGATCCGCTCCGGAGTGGCCAGCACCAGGCCGACAAACATCCCCTCGAGCACGTCCTTCGCATGGTCCGTGAGGGCGCCAGCAGCACCCACCCATTCTGAGCGGTTCTGCCGGGTGACGATGCCGGAGCGCTCGAGGAGGCGGGTGATGGCGTCCTGCTCGATGCGCATGAGCTCTCGCAGCGTGAAGTCCCCCGCCGCCAGCAGTCTGCCCAACGCGCGCACGCTGTCAGGTGTGAGCGCCCGCGCTTGGGCAACCGCTGCGGTGGTCGGGTCCATCTTCTGGGTGAGGCCCTCGTTGAAGCGGCGCACTGCTGCGGCGAG
>NZ_JAHXBF010000094.1 GCF_020103695.1 Hyalangium versicolor | reverse complement strand
TGCTCTCTTGCTCGAGCACGGCCGCCAGCAGCAGCGCGTCCACTCCGGAGGCCTTCGCGGCCTTGCTGATGGCTCGAGCGTACTGCCGGGCGTGCGAGGGAAGGGCTCGCGTGAGGGCAGCCAGGTCTGGGGCCCGGGTGAGCAGAGCCAGGGCCCCACCGGTCACCACCATGCCCGCGGCGATGAGGAGCCTCTGGAGCATCAGAGTCCCCCCGCCATGAGCTTGGAGAGGTCCTGGTAGCTGGTTGCCTCGTCGACCAGCAGCGCCCGAGCCCAGAGGATGACGTTCGCGTCGGTGGCTGCTGTGGCGATCGCGACTGGGTCCTCAGCGTAAGCCCACCACTTGAGCCACGTGGCCGCAGGGACGAGGACGCGGGCCGTGGGCGTCGTGGGTCCCAGACAGACAGGGATGCGGCCCTGTTCCGCAACCTGAAGGATGCGCGGCTGCAGGTCCTCCGAGGTGGTGAGCTCCGCCTCGAACTTGAGGCCAGCCATGCTCGGCCAGCCCACGACCGGGTCTGAGACGCTCGGAGAGGTGACAACCGCATAGAGAGACACCACAGCAACCGCGCCCTTGGGGACGCGGATGATGCAGGGCTGAGCGAGGCGCCC
>NZ_JAHXBF010000093.1 GCF_020103695.1 Hyalangium versicolor | reverse complement strand
ATGGATTTGCCCTCGGGCAGCCGGTACAGGGGCGTATCGGAGCCCTTCTTGAAGGCGGCCTCGGCGTAGACGTCGAAGGGCCCCAGGGCGGTGGACAAGTCGAGCCCGAAGCGAGGCTTGCGGCTGCGCTGGAGCACGGCGCTGAGGCCGAACTCGGATTCGCCCAGCACCACTTCGGCGCGAGCGGCTCCGCCGATGCGGCCCAGGGTGGAAGCGGGCCCTGCGTTGTCCAGCAGCGCGATGCCGTAGAAGTTCCAGCCCTTGGCTTCCCAGGGCACGTGGAGCTTGAGCATGGAGGCGCCGGTGCGCGCATCGAAGACGGCGAGCGGGTCCTTGCGCTGGGGCGAGAGGAAGTCAGTGGGGTTCCAGAAGCGGGAGGTGCCCCACTTGACGTGCTGCTTGCCGGCGGTGACGAACACCGTGCGAGCGATGTCGAAGCGCAGCCAGGCCTGGTCCAGCAGGACGCGCGGGTTGGGTACGGTGGTACCCGGCGCGTTGGTGGAGCCATCGCCGGGGTTGGCGCCCAGGAAGCTGGAGGTGGTTTGCGAGGGGAGGGTGGGATCGAAGCTGAGCCTGCCGACGACCATGCCGCGCAGTCTGTCGGTGGGGCGAGCGTCGAAGTAGCCGTCCACGAGGGTGGGAGCCGAGAAGGCGGTGCTGCCGAA
>NZ_JAHXBF010000092.1 GCF_020103695.1 Hyalangium versicolor | reverse complement strand
GGGCCGTTCACGTTGATGACGCCGCCGGCGCAGCTCCCGAACGAGGTGTTGATCACGGAGAGCTGGCCCACGGTTCCGTCTGCGGTCGCCGCGTTGCCGAGGATGCACTCCGCCGTGGTCCCCGAGTACTTGTCGTTGCTCACCTGGCCGTCGAGCACCGTCCCAATGTGGTGGATGCGGGCCGCGCCGACCACTGAGTTGCCGGTGGTCCTGTAGTAGGCGACAGGGCCGACCAGCGTGACGTTGCCGCAACCGTCGACCACGTTGTTCTGCAGGTCGATGGAGCGGGCGTTGCTCCCCTGCATCTGCTCCACAACGCCACCGCTCGAGGACATGCTTACGGAGTTGTCTCGGGCGACGACGGAGCCAGCGCGGTTGAGAACGAGGGCGCGCGCGTTGGCCACAGTCTGCGCAAAGCGGTTGCGGCGCACGAGGAGGCCAACGTCCGTGTAGATGCCGAAGGCACGCGTGACACTCGCCCCATAGGCAAACTGTTGGACAGTCAGTCGGCCTTCGCTCGAGCCCGCGGTCGCCACAGGCGGCCCGTCCAGGATCCAGGCAGCGTTGGCCAGTGCGGTGGCCGCCGGGGTGCTGATGGGCGTGGGGGCCATGGACAGCATGCCGTTGATCGTCGTCCCGACCTCCCGGATTGCATACGAGGCGCCGACAGTGGGCGCCTGGCCGGTGACGACGCCGGGGAGGGTGAGGACTGTCGCGGTGTTGTC
>NZ_JAHXBF010000091.1 GCF_020103695.1 Hyalangium versicolor | reverse complement strand
CCAAACGGGAGGAACTCGAAGGGGCTGAAGGTCCGATCGAGGAACCGCTCGGGGCGGAAGCGCTCCGGGTCGGGATAGGCCTCCTCGCGCCGGTGGGCCAGGTAGCTGGACGCCGCCACCGCCTGTCCCGCCGGGACGGTGTAGCCGAGCAGCTCGAGCGGGGCCTTGAGCTTGCGCGACATCGACGGCGAGAGCGGCCACAGGCGGAGCGTCTCGTCGCAGACCGCCTGGAGGTAGGGCCGCTGGGCCATGGCCTCGGGGGCGCCGTCGCCCGCGGCGTCGAGCTCGGCGCGCAGCCGCTCGAGAGGCCCGGGCGTGTGGTGCAGCTCGTAGAGGGCCCACTGCAGCGCCAGGCCGGTGGTCTCGTGGCCGGCGATCACCAGCGTGAGCAGGTGGTCGCGGATCTCCGTGTCGCTCATCCCCGCGCCGTCCTCGTAGCGGGCGGCCAGCAGCATGCCGAGGATGTCGGGCCGATCTTCAGGCGCAGCGCGGCGGGCGGCGATGGCCTCATCGAGCATCCGGTGCACCTGGTCCTGGGTGCGGCGGAAGCGCGCGTAGGGGGTCAACCCGCCCAGCTCCACGCGGAGGAAGCGGAAGACCAGGAACGAGCGGTGCACGGCGCCGACGAACGCCGTCATGGCGGCGCTGAAGCGGTCCATCCACGACCGGTCGGTGACGCCGAAGACGGCCTGGATGATCACGTCCAGCGAGAGGGATTGGGTGAGGT
>NZ_JAHXBF010000090.1 GCF_020103695.1 Hyalangium versicolor | reverse complement strand
GACAGACAGTAATGGAGAGGCCTGTATCGCTTGCCAGCTTTTGCAACTCAACTTTCCACAGTCGAGCGCGAGAACTGTTGCTGCCGCCGGCATCCGCCGTCACGAGCAGTTCCTGGGCTTTCGGGTAGCGTCGGTGCCCCATGTGGTGCCACCACGCTCGGATGCTTGCAACGGCGAAGGCGGGCGTGTCGTGGTCCCTGCCCACGTTCACCCAGCCGGAATTGGCGCCGACGTCATAGACGCCGTAGGGGATGGCCTTGCCCTTCGCTTCATCAGGGAAGTCGTAGACGCCAACCTCCTTGGGCTTCTTCTTCCGTTCCCACTCCCTGCCGCCTTGCCGGAACAGCCCCACCAGTTCCTTCTTCTTGGTGTCCACAGAAATGACTGGTTGCCCCCGCGACTGGAAGCGCTGCACCTCTTCGGCGATGTGACCAAATTGCGCGTCCCTGTCCGGGTGCTGTGAGCCCTCATGCACCTTGCGGTTGGACTGCAAACTATACCCCATACCGTGTAGCAGGCTGGCCACGGTGCGCGCACTCACCGGGTGTCCCTGCTGCTTGAGTTCCTCCGCCAAATGGTACGTGGACTTGCACGTCCAGCGCAGCGGCGAGGTAGGACTGCCGCGCGTCACGGGTGAAACAAGACGGCGCAGATCCGCCGTGAGACTCCTATCCTCCTTCGTGAGAGGCTTCCGGCCACCGCCGGGATGGCGCTGCCGGTCGGGTGATAACTTGAGTCCCTTTTCTATTTCGC
>NZ_JAHXBF010000008.1 GCF_020103695.1 Hyalangium versicolor | reverse complement strand
CACCTGACACAGCAACAATCCAGAGAAGGGACAGGCAGGCTGCCTGCACTTGCCTTGTACTAGGTTGGCTGCTGGGGAAACACTACAGGTTGAGCCTGCTCACCCAAGGTCAACACCCTCTCAGAGCCCACAACGTGCCCCGAGTGCGGGTCTGCAGGAGTGGACACCCTCCACGGCTTCAGTCTGGAACCAGGCACCTGGCAGGGCGAGGACGTGTTCCGCCCCCGAGGCCTTCAAGGAAACATCGTCGTTTCCGAGCGCTTCGCCGCGTTCGTCCATCGCCAAGGTCTGACAAACATGAAGCTGATTCCCACTGAAGAGTACGTGTGGGATCCGCTGCGCCTGGGCCCGCCCGCCACTCCTCAGCCGGGCCCTGCCTGACGCCCACGCTCAGGTCGCCTGAGATCTGCCTGGGCTTGCCCCGGTTTCGTGGCGCACGTGGTTCGCCGCTGGACCCAGCGTCCAGCGCCGTTCTTCCACTTCACCACCCGGCTTGAGATGTTGTGCGCATCCCGTGCGCCCATGGCCCATGCTGTCGTCCAACCGGGTACGCAGGCACGCCGCGTCCACCAACTCCAGCACCGCGCCTACGCATCAGCCAGAAAGAGGTTCCGCTCGCTGTCCTCTGTCCGTGCCTCGGAAGATCCTGTCCCGAGCCGCCGCATGGATGCCTTGCCCAGCACCACGTCCACCATCTTCCGCACCCGCGTCCAGACGCTCTCCTGCACGTAGGGCACCCCATACTTCTCGCACAGCGCCTTCACCTTCGGCTGCACCTCGCGGTACTTCAGCATCGGCAGATCCGGCCAGAGGTGGTGCTCGATCTGGTAGTTCAACCACAGGTGCGCGAAGTCGTTCAGGTCCCCACCCGTCCTGTAGTTGGCGCTCCCCACCACCTGCTGCATGAAACGCGCACCCCGGCTCTCGGGCGGCGCGTCGAAGCGGTACAGGTCCTCGCCCGTGTGGTTGGGCCCCACCACCAGGAACGTGTGCAGGTTCGTCAGCAGATCCGCCAGCACCGAGTTGCACAGGACGCTGAACGCCGCCCACAACCCCAGCGGCAGGAACAACGCCGGGAACAGCACGAAGTAGAAACCGGCGTAGGGCGCGTAGCACCGCACCACCAACTCCCAGATCTCGGCCCGTGACAGCGAGGCCCCCTGCCTTCGCCCCTTGCGGCGCAAGGCGCTCAGCGTCTCTGGCGCGTAGTAGCTGGCTCGCCACGTGAACGCCAGCAACCCCAGCAACACGTAGCGCACGGCCAACGGCCACCGTGAGCCTCGCAACGCTCCTTCCGCGTTGCGCTCCAGCAGATCCGGATCCGCCTCCTCTCCCGTGTGCGAGTGGTGCAGCACGTTGTGCTCGAAGATCCACGCCTCCGGCAGCATCCAGTCCAGCCAGTCTACGAAGCGGCGCTTACCTCTCGCGAAGCCCTTGCCCGTCCGCGAGACGGGCACCCCCGGCACTCGGTCATACCCCCGGTGCCCCACGTGGTGCATCAGCAGCCAACGCGTGGAGCGCCCCAGGCTCAACGCCGCGGCGCTCAGCGGATTCGGTGCCAGCCAGCACGTGGCCACCCCCACCAGCGTGGACAACCGGCCCCACCGCTCGATCTTGCGCAGGTGCGCCGCGTCCGCCTCCCCCAGCGAAGCGTCCATCTGCTCGCGGAGCGACTTCAGCTCTCGGTGGAAGGACTCGAGATCGACGGTGGAGGGATCAAAGGCGCGCGGGGCTTGGGACATGAGCGCGCGAAGCCTACCAGTGTTCCTCTCCCGAAACGGAAGTCCGGCCATGCATCCGTGGCCGGTTTCCAGCCACCTCAGCGTCATTCCAACAGCCGCCAGCGCGGCTGGGAGGAATTCACATGAACCGAATGAAGCTGATGGGAGCAGTGGTGGCTGTACTCGTGGTGGGCTGCGGAACAGACCCCATCTCCCCCGAGAACGAGCAAACCGAGCAGCAGATCCATACCTCCACGAGCGTCACCTGCCAGGACGTCGAGCAGGTGGTGGACTCGATCCGAAACAATCTGGGCACCTGCACGCCCAACTACAAGAACCAGGAGCCGCTCGCCTTCAGCCGCTCCGCCTGTGACGAGCAACTCAGCACGCTCTGTGACGAAACCGGCCTCGCCGAGGCTCGGCTGTACGTGAACTGCTTGCAGTCCATCTCCGCGTGCGTTCCCGCCCAGCAGTCCATCTTCGATGAGGCCATCGATGAGTGCCTCGACACCTTCCAGAACAGCGCCGCGAGCGGAGAGTGCATCGAGCTGGTCGTCGGAGACTGAAGCCCGTGACTGCCTCCCGGGCTCCTCAACGAAGAGCCCGGGAGCGGTCTCTCCTCAGAACGCCACGCCGATGTTGGCTCGGATCTTCGTGTTGATGCGCTCGTAGTTCCAGCCGATGCGCCCCGTGGGCAGCCCCGAGACAGTCTCCTCGCCATGCCTCCACTGGAAGTAGGGCGTGGCGCTGAGCGAGACCATGTACGGGCTGTACACGAACGTGTAGCCCCCCGTTGGCCCCACTCCGAAGTTCTGGTTGCTCGATCGTCCTCGGGATGGCCAGAAGTACTCGCCGTAGGTGCCCGCCCCGAGCCAGAAGCCAGAGGGCGCCCGGCCCACCGCGAAGATGCGCCCGGACATGGACCAACCAAACGCCCCATTGTTCAGGAGGTAAGGGGCAATCGCTATCGAGACCCGTTCCCCCAAGGCCTGCTCGAACTCCACCCCGAACGCCTCGCCGATGAACTCGCCGCTCGGAAAGAGCGAGATCGAGAGCGTGCGCTCCGGCGGCTCGCCTCCCTTGAGCGCCAGAGGTCCCGCGTTCACCGGTTCCAGGCTCTCCTCCTCCAGGGTCACCGTCTCGCCTTCCCGCAGCGTCACCTCCCGGGCCCGCACCGAATCTCCCTCCCCCTTGCGCACCACCAGATACCGTCCCGGAGGCAGGGCCAACACCGCCCGGCGCTCACCCCGTGCCAGCTCGGCGATCTGCCCTCCACTGCTCGCCTGCATCACCTGGAGCGGCCCCACCGCCTGCCGCAGCATCAGCCGGCTGTTCGCCGCCGCCACCCGCGTCAGCGACAGCTCCGCGCGCCCCCTCAAGTTGAGATCGAAGCTCGGGTGCTGCGGAGAAATGCCCAGCAAGGCCGTGTCCCGCACGGTGTGCTCGCGCGCGTAGCTGAAGGCCTCCACCACCGACACCTCACCGTCTCCCGTCTGGTCCGCCGCCCCCCGTAGCGCCGCCACCAGGTGGTGCGTGAAGAAGGAGCCCCGCAAGGCCTCCGTCTCGTGCGCGTTCTCCAGCCCCGAGCTCGAGGCGATCAACACGCTGCCCTCGCTGCGCAGCACCATCGGCATCTCCACCTCGAAGGGCGCTGACTCCGGCTGCAACCCCTTGGCCTGCGTCCAGCCTCCACCACGGCACGCGTCGATGATGCCCAACCGCACCGTGGCCGAGCGCGTGTCCACCCGCTTGCGGACCTCCTCGAGCGCCAACGGGCGCCCCCCGGGATACAGGAAGCGCTGATCCGCGTGTCCCGAGTAGTAGAAGAGCAGCAGCGTGTCGCCCTGCTCGTTCCGGAGCGCCTCGAGCTGCTCGTCCATGGCACGCAACACCGCCTCGGGCGCGGGGTCCATCAGCACCTGTACGTGCTCGGAACGAAACTCCCCCACCTGCACCAGCACCTCCGCCAGCCGGCGCGCGTCTTCATGGGCGTAACGCAGCGCCGGAAAGCCCGCCGCCGCACCGTTGCTCCCCACCACCACGGCCCTGCGCATCGGCGCGCCCTGCGCTCCCGTGCTCAGCAACGACATGAGGGCCATCACCACCACCAGGCCCCCGCGCCCCAAGACTCCGAGCCTCCTCCCCTGCTCGTCCGCTTCCATGCGATCGACTCCTTCTCTCATGTGCATGTGGCGCGCACAGCCCCGGCCGCGTGCGCACCCGAAACACGTCAGGTCCGATCCTCTCGGACAGAGTTCCCACGCCCTTCAGGGCGTGGGCTGCTTGGGCAACTGCAGCTCCGTCACCCACACCTCCGCGGTGTGGCTGCGCTCGGCCAGCGCCTGCCGCAGTGCCTCGGGAGACAGGGGCGCGCGACTCAGCACGACCACGAGCTGCTCGCGCTCTCCCTCCGCGTCCACCCGCCAGCTCGCAGGCAGCACCTCTCCACCCTCCGGGAGAACTCCCGTGTAGAGCGTCTGGAACCCGCCGTCCGCCGTGGGCGAGCCCACCACCACCTGGGGATAACCGGATGCCGCCACCTCCAGGCGCAAGCTGTCCCCTGGAACAAGCGTGCGCGTGTCATCCCACGGCGCAACGCTCTGCCCATGGCGCACGTGCACCACCACCACGGGCGTGCCCTTGATCCCCACGTACGGGCCGGGCAACTCCTCACGCGAGCGCACCCCAGACACCACCAGCAACAGTGCAGCCCCCACCCCCACCAGCGCACTCCCCCATGCCCAACCCCTCCCGCCAGCCCACAGCGAGCGCCAGCCCCGAGGCCGCTCGTGCTCCAACGCACGCGCCCACGCGGGCACGTCCACCGGCCGAGACATCTGCTCCAGATGCGCGGCGCACACCGCACAGCCCGCCACGTGCGTGCGCTGCGCTTCCGTGCCACCTCCCCACCTCAGCCCATCCAGCGCCAGGAACGAAGGGTGCTCGACTTCGGAATTCATTCAGGCCACTCCTTCTTTCAGCTTCTCCAGACGCTCCTCGAACCGCCGCAGCAGCCGGCGCACCGTGCGCTCCGACACCTGCAGCACCTCCGCCAGTTCAGGCTGAGTGAGCCGATCCAGCCGGTGCAGGAAGACGACCTCCAGCTCCTCCGCAGGCAGTTGCCCCACCAGTTGCGCCAGTGCGTCCCGCTCGACGACCTCTCGCTCGAGCGACACGGCCGTGGCCATCCGCTCCAGGGCCTCGTCGCAGGAGAGCTCCGCGGCGGATCGGCGGCGACGCAGCCGGTCAATGGCCAGCCGTGTGCTCGTCCGGTACACCCACACCATGACGCGCTGGGGGTGGGTGTCCTGGAGCCGGGCCTGCCACAGGCGCACGAAAGTCTCCTGAGCGACGTCCTCCGCATCGCCCACGTTCTGCATCATGCGGCGGCACTTCTCGCGGATGCGCGGGAAGTACGCCCGATAGGCCTCTTCGACAGTCAACGCTCCCCTCCGACACAGCGCCCGCTGGCTCCCCCGAGCCCCAACCCCTCACCTCTCAGGACGCACCCGGCCCGAAAACCCGGCCACGGTTTCTTCCGAAACCGTCCCGAGAGGCAATCCCGAACGAGGCTGTGAGAGCGAGTTGCGAGCGCAGCCGAGGGAGCGTCAGGCGTGGGCCCGGTTCCGGCTGAGGACTACCACCGCGATGACCGCGATGAGCCCTCCCAGGAAGGCTCCCACGAGGGAGGGGATGTCGACGGTGAAGGGCGCCTTCTGGACGTTGAAGGCGCCTCCCACCATGCCACCCGCGACGCCTCCCACCATGCCGACGAGGAGGAAGCGCACGAGCCCCATGCGCCGCTTGGTCGGGACCATGAACCAGCACAGCAGGCCCATGCCCCACCCGATGAGGATGTACGCGATCATCTCCATGCTTAAGGAGAGATGTGCAGCACGGGCCCGATACCAAGAGCGGCCCGAGCCCAGGGCTGGACGGCCCCCTGCCCAGCGGCTCGACGACCGGGGTACTGCCAGACGGGCCGTGGATGCCTGGCAGCCCCCAGAGCCGCGACTACAGGCGCAGGAACTCGAAGTCGTCCAGGTCGGCGGTCACCGTGTTCGCGTTGTAGCTGTGCAGCCAGATGCGGGCCGTCACGGCGTTGGAGGGCGCGGTGGCATCGAGTTGGAGGGACGTCCACGCGGTCACTGACACGGTGCGGTTCGTGGAGCCCACCTCCGTGCCCTGCGCGTTGTAGAACTTGAGGTAGACGCCCATGCCGGTAGTCCCGGAGGCGAGGCGGCTCCAGAACCGGGTCCGATAGCTCTTGCCGGGCTGGACGAAGAACGGAGCGCTCAGAGCCGAGGAACCGCCCGAGCCAGCGACGCTCGTGACCCGCAGGCCCTGCGCTCCAGTATGCGCGGCGGCAGCCACCACCGAACTCATCCCCTGGTCGTTCGTCACATCCCAACCGGTGAGGCCGGATTCGAAGCCCGGGTTCGTCATGGGGAACACCGGATTGCGCTGCCACTCGAAGATGGAGGGAACGACCGGCTGAGGCCGGGGAGGCACCTCCGAGAGAACAAAGTTGTCGAAGTCCGCGGTGACGACGGCCCCCTCGTTGGAGCGGATCCACAGACGCACGAAGGCCGTGTTCGCCGGAGCGACCAGCCTGTGGCTGTACTGGCTCCACTCGGCCACATCCGGAAGCGTCTGGGTCCCCAGGAGGAGTTCCTGGTGGGCGCTGTCGAGGAACTGCAAGTGGACGGAGATGCCGGAGCCGGACACCTCGCGTGCCCAGAAGCGAACCTGGTAGGTCCACCCAGCCTGAGCGATGAACTCCCGGGAGCTCAGCGAGGACCTCAGAGTGCTGCTGGTATCCGTCACCCGCAGGCCCAGGTTGCCCTGTGAGCCGTACTTCGCGCTCGCCGAGGCCTGGCTCATGCCGTTGTCTCCCGTCGTCCCCCAGTGGGTCAGATCGCTCTCGAATCCGGCGTTGGCCAACTCGTGAGGGAGCTCCCCGAACTCGAAGTCATCGAAGTCCGCGGTGATGACGTTCGCCCCGTAGGAGTGCAGCCAGATCTTCGCGGTGGCGGCACCGGGCGGCGCGGTCTGGCGCAGGAAGATACGCTGCCAGTCAGCCCCAGCGGCAACATTGCTTGGGTTGAGTCGGGGCAGCAGCTCAGTGCCCGTGCTGTCGTAGAACAGGAAATAGATGCCCATGCCGCTTCCGCTGACGACGCGCTGCCAGTAACGAAAGCCGTAGACCTTGCTGGCCTCGACGCTGAAGGTCGCGGAGTAGACGGAGGAGCCCTTCGAGGTGTTGGCGTCGATCACCCGCAGCCCCTGCAAGCCCTGATGGCTGGCGTCGGGCGACGGCTGGCTCATGCCGTTGTCGTCCGTGCCTTGCGTCCATCCCGCCCAGCCACTCTCGAAGCCAGGGTTGGTGAGGAGGAAGGGAGTGAGCGCATCCACGGTGGTGTTGCCCTGAGCCACGGCGGGAGCCACCGCACCACTGGCTACGTCCTGGCTGGACACCCCGTAGAAGTCATTGCCGGTGAGCTTCACACCCGTGCAATCACTGCTCTCCAGGCGCACGCCCTCGTTGGCCTTCTTGAGGGCGAAGACGTTGCCCGTGATGACGTGATCCCCGCTGTTCTTCCTGGCGGACAAGCCAGCGCCCAGGTCGGCCTGGATGCGGTTGTGCGCGAAGATCCAGCCCCGGTTCATCCCTCCCAACGAGATCCCGACCTCGGGTGACGTCACGTCGCTGTTGTAGACGACGTTGCGCGGACCGTTGGGGCCGTGGTTCGTGTCCTCGGGCGGCGAGGACCACATGCCATTGACATAATTGCCATAACGGTTGAACTCGTTGGTGATCTGTTCGAAGAGGTTCTCGTTCGTCCAGCCGGCGTGCCACTGGGCGTCGCTCTCCAGGAACGTCCCGCGCCTCACCACGTTCCCCGCCGCGGACCACTGGAGCAGCGGCGCGTGACGCATTCCGGTCGTGGTCACTCCATCCATCAAACAGTCGTAGGCGTAATCGAAGCCGACGTACGCGGTGCCGCCTGCTCCCTTGAACCACGCATCGTTGAACACGCTGTCCCGCACCTCGCAGAACTTGGCGGGGCTGAAGTAGAGCGGGAACCGGCCCGCCTTCTTCACCTCCACGTCCTTTGTCCAGCTCCCCCAGGCCCAGGAGAACACGATGCCACTGGTCCAGACGTTGTTCGTCTGCTCCAGAGAGAGCGACTCCACGCCATTGCCCGTCAGCGCGGTGAATTCCAGGAGGTAGCTGCCATCCACCGTGGGGAAATCGATACGCAGGGGCTGGTTGAGCGTGATCGTCCCCCCGTTGACACCGGTGACGCGCGCCTGGTAGCGGCGAAAGTCCTGGATCCCAGTGCAGGCATTGTCCACCTCGGTATTCCAGCGGGGCGTGGCCGGAGCGAAGATCTCCACCATGTCGCCCACCGCCAGCGTGTGTCCGGTGGCGATCGTCACCGTGTTCTGCCCGCGCAGCGCATCCTGGGTCAGGAGGAACGTGCTGCCGGTCTGGCCCGCGCCCACGAAGTTGATGGCGGCCAGGAACTTCGGGCGAGGCATGGCATTGGCGTCGTAGGCGTTGTTGAGCGTGACGGTCAGTGACTGGGTGAGCACCACCCCGTTGGGGTACTCCGCCTCGGCCACGAGCTGTCTGCCGCTGCCATAGCCGGCCTTATCCCCCAGCGTCTTGCCCGTGGCGGACACCGAGAAGGTCGCTCCCCAGGTGTCCGTATTGGAGGCCAGCTTCTCGCTCACGACCACACCATTGGCCTTGAGGGTGAGGCGCTGAAGGTTGGTGGGATCGGCGTGCACCTCCAACCAGTTGTTCTTGGCCAGCGTCGTGGTGTTCGCCCCTGGCGGGAAGTAGAAGGCGACGGTCTGGGCTGGCGGGGCGAACCGGAAGATGAACTTCGTCGAGCTCCGGCTCGCTCCGCGCAGCACCACGTTCGAGCGCTTGATGAAGACGGGCCGGTCCAGGTGGAACGTGCCGGCGGGGATGGAGACGACGCCTCCACCCGCCTGGAAGCACGCCTCCGCCGCTGCCTCGAGGGCCGCGGCGTCATCCAGGTTGTCGTTGGCCACCGCTCCGTAGCTCGTCACCGAGCCACAGGAGGCCAGCTGCGTTGGAATGCCACCGGGCACTCCGGCATAGGTCCAGTCCGGATAGATGATGCCGTCCGGCCCCATCACATCGGCGGCATTCCAGGTCTGCGCGAGCAGGTGCGTGCGCGGTGCGAGCACGAGGACCGCGACCAGAACCTGCATCAGGACGCGGCGAGTACGAGGGTGTGTAGGTGCGAGAAGAAGTGTCATGGCACTCACGGGTACGGGGTTGCGGGCCCACGAAAATGGGCCCTCGGGCCGTATGACAGGCCGCCCCCTGGCCCGTTGCATCACGAAGCGTTTGCCAAGCCAACACCCACAGTGAAGTACCCACGTCCCGGACAGAAAATCCGCGCGGGTAACAAACGCTCACGAGCGCGTTTTTTCAGCGTCCGCCGCGAGAGCCAGCCCCTGAGCAGGCACACCGCAGCGGAGCATCCGCACCCCATCGTGGAGAACACATCGTGAAGCGATCCTTGAAGTTTGGAGCCCTTGCGCTGCTGCTGACCGGCGGCTGCATGGACTCGAGTTCCCAGCAGACCGCGGAGCCCGCGGCCTCGCTGATCACCCCGAAGACCCAGGCCCAGGCCATCGGGTCCGTGACCACGTCGAGCGAGACCGGCTGGACGCGGACGAGCAACCTGGCCTCGGCCCACCTGCAGCAGACCGCCACCCGGCTCCAGGACGGCCGCGTCCTCGTCCTCGGTGGCTACAACTCGACGGCCGAACTCTACGATCCCGCTACCGGGACCTGGAGCAGCACGGGCAACGCCCCCGCCAACTACCGCGGCGCTGCCGCCACGCTCCTGCCCTCGGGACAGGTGCTCGTCACCGGTGGCAACGATCTGGGCATCACCGCGTCGCTCTTCAATCCCGCCTCGGGCACCTGGACGGCGGCCAGCGCGATGTCCACCTCGCGCTACCACCACACCGCCACCCTGCTCCCGAATGGCAAGGTGCTCGTGACGGGCGGCTCGACGGGTGAGTACGGCGGCAACGTGCTGGCCTCGGCCGAGATCTACGATCCCGCCACCGGCACGTGGACGGCCGCCGCGGGCCTGGGCTCACCGCGCACCCAGCACACGGCCACGCTGCTCGGCTCCGGCAAGGTGCTGATCGCCGGAGGCGACAGCGGCACGGGGGCACTGACCTCGGCCGAGATCTACGATTCCTCCACAGGCGCGTGGACGGCCGTGGGCAGCCTGGGCACGCCCCGCTACCGCCACACGGCGACGCTGCTGAACAACGGGCAGGTACTCGTGGCCGGCGGAGCCGCGGACGGCGAGCCCTCCACCCGCGCCGAGCTGTTCGACCCGGCCACGCAGACCTGGTCCTCGACCAGCCCCCTGCACAGCCCCCGCCACAACCACACGGCCACGCTGCTGGCCAACGGCCGCGTGCTCGTCACTGGCGGCTTCGACGACTTCACGGGCATCCAGGCCTCCGCCGAGCTCTATGATCCGGCGCGCGGCGTATGGGACTCCATGCCCACCATGGCGGTGGGGCGCTACCAACACACAGCCACGCTGCTGAACAACGGCCGCGTGCTCGTGTCCGGCGGTCTCAGCAACGCCGACCAGGCCTCCGCGGAGGTGTTCTCCGCGGCCTATGTCCAGGTCGTCCTCGACTCGGGCGACGGCTGGCAGCTCATGAGCGCCAGCGGCGGCAACACGGACAGCGCGACCGGAGCCTTCGACTCGGATCTGTACGTGGTCAGCGATGACCAGGGCATCGCCAACGCGCCCATGCCCGAGGAGGTGCGCGCGGAGCTGGCCCAGGCGTCCGCCACCGAGACGACGATGTTCTTCCTCGACAAGAAGATCCTCGAGGAGATCCGGCGCTCCCAGGCGCAGGGCTCCCTCACGCCCTACCTGCAGTCGGTCGCCCGTTCGTCGGGCATGCGCATGACGGCGGCTGGCTGCGAAGACGAGCCCGCGACGCTGTCCCACACCTTCGACTTCAAGTCGCTGCTCAAGTACGAGAAGGACCTGGACAACGGCTTCACCGGCAAGATCAAGACGAGCGGCGATCTCACGGCGAACGCGACCGGCAAACTGGAGATGCGGGTGAAGCGCTTCGGCCTGTTCGGCGTGTGCATCCCGTACGGCGCCGGGTTCCACTCCTTCTTCATCGAGGGCAACGGCGCGCTCAACTACGGCGCCACGCTGGAGGGCACGCTCGCCTACGGGAACACGTGGGCGTTCCCCGTGGCCAAGCCGAACCTGGTCACCCTTCCGTTCATGGCCGGCCCCGTGCCGGTAGTCGTCGGCATGAACCTGCCGATCACCGTGGGCATCGATCTGTCCGCGAGCACCACCGGCCAGCTCAGCTACACGGCCAACCAGAGCGCCTCGGTGTACTTCAATACGACGTGCACGCTCGATGGGTGCAGCTCCACGTCCAATGCCAGCGCGCCGCCGGCCTCGGGCACGGACGCGATGGGGAGCATCCAGGGCCGCATCGAGCCGTCCGTGTGGGCCCAGGCCGCCGTGCGCCTCTACCTCTATACGGATGAACTCGCCTACGCCCAGGTGGGTGTGCGCCCCTATATCGATGGCGACCTGTGGGGCTACACCGGCTACAACTGCGGCGACGCGGACGGCGACACGGAAGAGGAGTTCGTCCAGGGGGCGTACTTCGATCTCAACTGGCGCATCAACGTCACGGGCGAAGTCGATATGATCTTCTTCAACCCGAAGCAGTGGAACGAGATCTTCTCCACCGGCAAGCGGCCCATCTACTTCAAGAACCTGGTCACGCAGGTACCCGGCGGCTCCACGCCCTTCGAGCCCATGCTCACCGGCTCGGGCAACCCGGGACAGTGGGACAACACCGGGTACACCGTCCGGATGCGCCCCTGCTTCCCGTTCCCCAAGGACAACGCGAAGGCCGTCCCCGAGTCCAGCCAGCAGGACAACGCCATCACCTACGTGATCGACTGGGGTGACGGCAGCAGTTCGGGCGAGTTCACCGGCGCGAAGTTCGACGAGTCGATCCTCAAGCGCCACGCGTGGCTGACGGACGGGGTGAAGACGGTCCGGGTGACCGCGGTGCGGGACAGCCACGGCCGCAACCTGAACTCGACCTTCGAGCGCCGCATCAACGTCTTCCACCAGAACGATCCCTCGCGGCCTCCGGAGTTCTACCGCCAGGTGTTCGTCAACGGCCGGCTGGACATCAAGGAGGACGACATCGTCAACAAGTTCGCGACCGTGTGGATCGATGAGATTGCCCACCTGGATCCGGACAATCCGACGGCCTCGTATCACTACTCGCAGTGCGTGGAGGACGAGACGCGCGCGGAGGTGACCATCACCCTGACCCTGCTCAGTGACAACGTCACCGTGAAGTCCGAGGCGTTCGGCCAGCTTTATGAGGGATGGGAGTGCGACAACAACGACCTGGATGGCGAGGGCACGGCCGTGACGGACGTGGCGCGGGACGCGACCAACCCGCTGTCCCTCTTCGTGAAGACCGGGGAGACTGGCTCGTCCGACTCGCTCACGCTGAATGTCAACGTGGCGAACACCCAGGAGCCTTAACACTCACGGTTCGCACGTAAACACGGGGACGCGCCGAGAGTTCGGGGAGAGCTTCGGCGCGTCCTTGCCTTTTCAGGGCAGCTCTTCGTCGCCCCACCGCTGACGGGCAAGGTCCAAGACGCGGGCATTCTCGGGCACGTGGCGAAGGAAGCGCTCACGCACAGCCACCTCCGGAATGGCCTCGGCGCGTGAGCGAAGACACTGCAGAGCGCTGCGCAGCGCATCCTCACCAGCGGCGATGTCTCCCTGAGAGAAGCAGGCGTCCGCCAGCACCTGCAGCAGTCCCACCTTGGCCGCCCCTTCATCGCCCGTGGCGGCCACGTCTCGCAGCGCCAGTTCCACTCCCTGACGCGCCTCGGCCACGCGTCCCTGGGCCAGCAACAGCGCGGCGAGGAGCCAGCGCGCCATCCCCACGAAGGGCGCGAACGGCTCCAGCACCTCGCAAGCCTTCTGGGCCTGGGACACGGCCTCATCCACCGCTCCCTGAGTCGCGGCCACCCGCGCCAGCACCAGGTACGCGGTGCCCAGGTGGACCCGATTGGGTGTCTGGGTTTCCACCCACTCTCGGACCAGCTCCCGAGCCTCCTGCTGGTACGACGGCTCGGTGCGGGCCGCCAGGATGAGCGCCAGTGTCTGCCGGGCGTGGGTGACGGGAAAGGGCTGCGCCACCCGCTCGGCCATGGCTACGCTCCGGCGGACGCATGCGAGGGCCTCCTCCGGTTGCCCCAGGGCCAGCAGCGCCTGCGAGGCCCAGGTGAGCGCGGCCACCCCATCGCGGTCCGAGCCCACCTCCTCCAAGACCTGCTCGGCCTGCCGTGCCCAATCGAGCGCCCGCCAGGGCCCATCCGTCAGGCAGAGATCCCGGAAACTATAGGAGATGCCCTGCCAGCCACGAACGATGCCGTCCCGGGCGAGAACATCCTGCCCCGTCCGCTCCAGCCGCTCGAAGCAGGCGGCGGACTCGCGGATGGCGCCCACGTACGCGGTCATGCAGCCCATGAAGCAGAGGGCCAGGAAGTAGGAACTCCGCGCTTCCGGCTCCGGCTCCGCATCCAGCAACTGCCGGCACAGGGGAAGCAGATACTCCTTCTGGCCGCCCAGGGCACACCCCAGGCTCAAGCCGCCGACCAGCTTGTTCCACCGGGAGCTGCCCGCCTTCAAGCTCGGCAGCACGGCGCGGCCGAGCTCGCCCAGGGTGACGAAGTCGTCCATCCAGAAGGCGGCCGTGGCCCGGAGCACGCGCAGCCGCATCCGCGCCTCCTCTCCAGGCCCCAACGCCAGCGCCGCCTCCATGCTCCGCTCCATGCCCTGCATGTCGTGGCGATCGAAGTGCTGCTCGGCGGCCAGGACGTAGAAGTGGATGGCGCGCTCGGACTGCTGCCCGAGCCGATAGTGCTCGGCGAGGATCCGCGGATCGCCATCCCCGGACCGCTCCAGCCACTCCCCCATCAGCCGATGACCCGTGGGCTTGTTGCTGTCGGGCACCAGGCCGTAGGCGGCATCCCGCACCAGTGCGTGCCGGAAGCGGTACTCGCTCTCGTGCGGGAAGCGGCTGACCGCCTGGCGCTCCACCCACTCCTGCTCCACCAGCCGCTGCATCCAATGCTCCAGCTCAGGACGGGAGAACTCATCGCCCAGGAGCGGCATCAGCCCTCCCGCACAGAAGGAGCGACTCGAGAAGCTGGCAGCCAACAGCACCTGGCGGGCCTGCGGCTCCAGGCCTCCGATGCGAGCCTGGATCATGGCCAGCACCGTCTGCGGCGCGCTCTCACCTCGACCCTCGGCTTCGGCTCGGATGAGCTCTTCCAGGAACAGGGGACTGCCCGCCGCCTGCTCCACGAGCCGATCGACGGCGGTGTCCGGCACGTTCGCGCCCAACACCTCTCGCACCAGCCGAGCCTCGGCCTTGCGGTTCAGCCCTCGGAGGGGAATCTCCTGCATCCGCTGTGTCCACGGCTCGGAGAGCAGGTGCTCCACTTCCGGTCGAGCCAAGGCCAACACCATGAAGGGCTGCTCGGCCAGCTCGCGCAGCGCCTCATCCAACAGCCGGAGCGTGAGGCGCTCTCCCCAGTGGAGATCCTCCAGGATCAACAGCACGGGCTGGTGGGCGCACTCGGCACGCAGGAAGGCCACCAGCGCCCTGCCCACGTGCGTGCTCAACAACTGCGGGTTGCCGCGTGCGGTGCTCAACCGGGGATGGTGAGTGTCCGGAAAGGGAATGCCGCAGAGTTCTCCCAGAAAGCTCGTCACCTCCTGGGCCTGCGACGCGGACAGGTGCCTCGCGAGCCCCTGCGACAGGCGCTCCCGGCGAACGTCGAGCGGCTCGACTCCCGTGATGCCGCACAGCCGGCGCAAGGCCTGCCCGAGCAAGCCATCCGCCGAACCCGCGCTCATGGGATCACCCCGACCCATCAACACCAGCACCGGCTGCTCCTGGCGCTTGAGGCGGCGAAGGAATTCGTGACGAAGACGGGACTTGCCCATGCCGGCCGGAGCCTTCACCAGCACCGCCTGCGCGGCGGACTCCTGCACACAGGTGTTGAAAGCCAGCTCCAACAGGGCCAGCTCCTGCTCGCGGCCCACGCAGGGAGTGGGCTTGCCCAGCAGCGGCCGGGTCTCATCCGCGCCCAACTGCTCTCCCTGGAGCAGGAAGAGATCCGAATGGGCGCGTGTCAGTTGGAAGCCGGGCCCGAGCAACCCCGCTGTCACCTCATCCAGGAGCACGCGGGAGGAGGTGTCCGCGGGAAGATGCTGCCACTCATGCATCAGCTCGCCGGCGCGATCCATGGCCTCGCCCACGGGCCGGTGCGGATCGAGCCGACCTCGTCCGGTGGTGAGCACCACGGCGGCGTCGGGCGAGCGCTCCTGGAGCAGGAGGGCACAGCGGGCGGCGAGCGCCGCCGGATCCGTGGCGGAACCATGGGTCGCCACCAACGTCACCACCAGCGCGCCATCGGCCAGCAATTCCACCTGGGCGCCATGAGGGGACAGCAGGTGACGCAGCGTCTCGCGCAGTGACTGCCACGTATCCCCCTGCCCGGCAGATGGCGCGGGAGTGCCACGAGGTGCGGCGAGCAGCACGCTGACGAGCTGTTGCTCACCGCCGATCACTCCGCGAGGAGCCGGGCCCGGAGCCGGAGCAGTAGCCTGTGGCTCCTCGAGCCGAACGGCTCTGATGGACTCCAGCGCCGCCACCAGGCTGGGGGCATCGGCGAGACGCCGCTCGGGTTGCCGGGCCAGCATCCGCGACAGTAACTGCTCCAGGGCCACGGGCAGCTCGGGCCGGAGCGAGCGCAGGGGCTCCGGCTCGGTGAACAGGATCTTCGCCAGGGCGGCGACGAAGTGAGGCGCGGCGAAAGGCGGCTTGCCGGTGAGGCACTCGTAGAGCACGCACCCCAGGGAGAAGATGTCGGCGGCCGGCGTCAGGGGGCCCTGGCTGGAGATCTGCTCGGGCGCCATGTAGCCCGGCGTGCCCAGCACCACCTGGCTGCCCGTCATGGCGGTGGAGGGCAGCACGTGCCGCGCCAGCCCGAAGTCCACGAGCACCACATCCTCGGGGCGGCGGTCTCGCAGGAAAAGATTCGAGGGCTTGAGATCGCGGTGGATGATGCCGCGCTGATGGGCGGCGGCCAGGGCCTGCGCGGCGTGACGCAGCAGCGCGAGGGACTCCTCGGCGCTCAAGGGCTGCCGCGCGATCCGCTGAGCCAGATCCTCACCCTCCAGCCACTGCATGGCCAGGAACGGGCGGCCATCCTCGGCCGTGCCATGGGCCACGTAGGAGACGATGCCTGGGTGGTGCAATCCGGCCAGCACCGAGGCCTCTCGGTGGAAGCGCAGCAGGGCCTCGGAGCTCTCGGCGTGGAGCAGCTTGAGCGCCACGCTCTGGCCGGAGAGGGCATCCGCGGCGCGGTAGATGGAACCCATGCCGCCATGGCCCACGAAGGCCAAGAGCGTGAAGCGCCTGGCGATGACGGTGGCTGGCGGCAGGGACGATGGGGCCGCCCCGGATGGACGGACAGGAGGAGACCGGACGGGGGGACGGTCCATGGCGCGCGGAGTCTAGGTCCTGACCTTCAGCCCGCCTAACGCTGCGTGCTCCACCCACGCACTCGCGTGTCCTCGCCACGCGGTCTCCACTTGACGCGGCAAGCAGAACTTCTCCCTCCTCACAGCCATCCTGGATGAATTCATCCCCTCGCTGCGAAGGCGGCTGTTGCACGCACCTCGCGCACGCGGAGCAGGCCGCTGGCACGGTCGATGCTCATGGCTCGGTCGGTGAACCCATCGACCACGGGCATGAACAGCACACCCAGCATCACGACGGAGTATCAGACTGGAAGCGCCGCGTTCGCCGTGCGGTACAGGAATTGGCTCCTGGCACAGGCGAGGAACGTGTGCGGCGATGCGAATGACGCGGAGGATCTGGCGCAGGAAGTCCTGCTGCGCTTCCTCCAGACGTTCGACAAAAGAGAGGCGCCGCCCAATGGGCCTGCCTGTGAGACGTGGCTGAGCACCACCCTCACCCGCCTCTTCTACGACCAATGCCGGAGACGCAAGGTCCGGGCGCACTGGGCCCGGGATCCGCACCTGCGCGGAGAGTTCAGCGCGAGCGCCGAGCCCGTCATGCGTCCCATCTATGATGGGCTCACGGACGAGCAGTTCGCCCAGGCCCTGCGCGGGCTGAGCCCGAAGCTGCGGGCCACCTTCGAGCTGCACGCAGCCGGACAGAAGTACCAGGACATTGCCCAGTCTCTGGGGCTCCAGGTGGGCACGGTGTCCAAGCGCCTGCACGATGCCCGCGCCAGGCTGCACAAGCTCCTTCGTCCACACACCCGCTCGGACATGAACTAAGGCATTCCTTCCGAGACCTGCCCTGGGACCTGTGGTCACATCCCAGGGCGGCTCCCTCCCGGGGGCTCCGTCTGAAAGGAAGGCGATGTCCGAGCACCTCACATCCCTCGTCACGGGGCTGCATGCCGCCCGGCACTTCGAACAAGCCGCGCTCCTCACGCTGCGGGCGCTGCTGCTGATCGCCGAGGAGGCACTGGAGGCCAGCCGCTTCGCCCGCCAGGGAAGGATTCTGCGAGGAGTGGTGCACCTGCGGCCCGCGGACGCCTACCGACGGCTGGCAGCGCTCGAGCGGGAGGCGGCTGAGACCTGTCCACCGGACGAGAAATCGCTGCTGCTGGCGGATGGGCCCCAGGTGGCGCTGCTGGCCTCCGCCTCCGCGTGGCGCGCCGTGGTGGAGCATGGCTGCGCGGTCTCCATCGACGTGGGCCTGGGCACACTTCAGCCTCATCAGGAGTCCGCTCGCCGGCTCGCCTCGTCGCGCTACACCGCCTCCTTCACCCAGGAGAGTCAGCAGCGGCTGCTCAGCCGCGAGGCCACGCACGTCTGCGTCCTGCCGCTGCGCATGGCCGGCGGGCGCATCGACGGGATGATCGCGCTGGAGGCCAACTGCATGGCCGCGCTGGGCCAGGACTTCATCTGGCGTGAGACGAGCCCTCAGTTGCAACTGGCGGTGGATCTGGCGGCGCCCTACCTCACGGGGCTGGCGCCGCACCCGGGCTCCGCGCCGGAGACGGACGACTTCCTGCCCGTGGTCGGCGCCTCCATGGCCAGCCTCGTGGGGGTGCTGCGCATCTTCTCCCAGCAGGAGGAGACGCTGCTGATCAGCGGTCCCACGGGCGCCGGCAAGTCCCGGCTGGCCCGCTGGTGCCATGAGCGCTCGCAGCGCCATCAGGGGCACTTCGAGAGCCTGGATCTGATGATGGTGCCCGAGGAGCTGCAGATGGGAGAGCTCTTCGGCTGGCGCAAGGGAGCCTTCACGGGAGCGGTGCGAGACAACCCGGGCTTCCTCGCGCGGGCGAACGGCGGCACGTTGTTCATCGACGAGATCGACAAGCTGTCGCTCAAGGCGCAGGCCGGTCTGCTGCACGTACTGGAGGAGCGCACCTACCGTACGCTCGGTGATGCCGCGAGCGAGCACCGCGCCAACGTGCGCTTCATCATCGGCACGAACGCGGACCTGACCGAGTCGGTCCGCCGAGGCACGTTCCGCGAGGATCTGTACTACCGCATCAACGTACTTCCTGTGCGGGTGCCTTCACTGGATGAGCGGCGGGACGAAATCGGCGCCTGGGCGCGCTACATGCTGGCGCGGCACCACAAGGAGAAGAACCCGGCAGGCGTGGTGCGGCTGTCGCCCGAGGCCGAGCAGCGGCTGGAGCAGAGCGCGTGGCCCGGCAACCTGCGGCAGCTCGACAACATCATCCGCCGTGCCTACACGCTGGCCCTCGTGCAGCAAGGGGGCGCCACACAGGAGCTGGAGCTGCGAGAGCCCCACATCCAGCAGGCGCTCACCTACGAGGGAGGCAAGCAGAGCTCGCTGGTGGAGGCGATGAGCCAGGCGGCGCGGGCCTTCGTGCTGGAGGCGCAGCGGCGGCGGGCTCCACTGGACATCGACTTCGCCGAGAGCCTGCGAGGCTTCGTGCTGGCCGAGGCCGTCCAACAGGTGGGGCGGGATGAGGCGTTCCGACTGGTGGGGCGCGAGTCGCTGGTGAAGAGCCGCAACCACCTCAAGGCGCTGCGCCAGGAGTTGAAGAAGGCCGAGGCACTGTGCACCGAAGTGGGGCAGCCCGTCCCCACCGCCTTGACGCATGCGGGCAGCAGCGAGGCTTCCTGAAAGCAAACAGGCAGGAAGCGCCACAGCGATGTCTCGCCTACGTGGCGGCTCCTGTGCCTGCTCATGAGCGGAGCCTAGAGTGCGCGGCACATGCTCCTGAATAGAACCGCGCTGCACCTCCCGCTCTCGCGGAACCCGAAACGAGAGAGAGCAGACGGGAATCCGCCAGCACGGCTGCATGTTCTCCGGAGCGAAACTCCGCCGCTGCGGGGAAGTCTCACGCACGGCTGAGCATCGATATGAACAACCCCCTGCCTCCTACTGCCCCGCCGCCGCTCCTGTCCCAGGCGGCTGCGCTTCCCACGGGCACGGTCCTGGCCAGCCGCTTCACCCTCGAGTCACTCGTGGGCCGAGGCGGCATGGGGTCCATCTATCGCGCCCGAGACACACTGTCGGGACAGATCGTGGCGCTCAAGCTGCTCCACGTCGACAGCGCCGAGGCCCTCCAGCGCTTCTCTCGCGAGGCCGCCGTCCTGGCCGAATTGCGCCACCCGGGCATCGTCTCCTACGTGGCCCACGGCACCACCGCGGACGGCAGGCCTTTCATCGCCATGGAGTGGCTGCAGGGTGAGGACCTGGCCCAGCGTCTCTCTCGGCAGCCGTTGAATCTCGAGGAGTCACTGGCCCTGCTCCGCCAGGCGACCCAGGCACTCGCCCTGGCGCACCAGCGCGGCGTCATCCACCGCGATCTCAAGCCCTCCAATCTCTTCCTGCGCCAGGGCCGCCCCGAGGACGTCGTCCTGCTGGACTTCGGCCTGGCCCGGCATCTCGTGCCCTCGGTGGCTCTCACCGCCAGCCAGATGGTGATCGGCACTCCGGGCTACATGGCTCCGGAGCAGGTCTCCGCCCAATCCCAGCTCACGGCCAGCGCGGACATCTTCTCCCTGGGCTGTGTCCTCTACGAGTGTCTGACCGGGACGGCGCCCTTCTCCGCGCCCCACTTCGTCGCGGCGCTGGGCAAGATCCTCTTCTCGGAGCCCGAGCCCCTACGCGCCCTGCGCCCCGAGCTGCCCGAAGCCCTGGAGGAGCTACTCCAGCACATGCTGGTCAAGGCCCCGGAGAAGCGGCTGCCGGACGCCGCGCGCTTGCTGGAGACCGTGTCCCAACTGCGAATGGGGCTGGCGTCGGAACCCTCCGCCCAGCTGTCCGCCAGCATGCCTCCCCTGAGGCTGACGGGCTCCGAGCAGCACCTGGTCAGCGTGCTGGTGGCCGCGCCCCGTGTCACGGAGACGCAGCCCTTGGAGCTCCGGCCGCATGACTCACGTTGGACCCTGCGAGACACGCTGCGCACCCTGCTCATGCCTCATGGCGCCCAGGTAGAGCTGATGGCCAATGGGTCGCTCGTGGCGACGCTCAAGGCCACCCATGGCTCGGCCACGGACCCAGCCACCCTGGCGGCCCGCTGCGCCCTGCTGATCCAGGAGCGCTGGCCCGAATCCACCGTGGTGCTCACCACCGGCCGCGCCCGGCCCGCGCACCTTCCCGTGGGCGAGGCCATGGATCGAGCCGGCCAGCTGCTGCGACAGCACGAGTCCCTGCCCTCGGGCACCTCGGCCTCGGTCCTGCTGGACGAGGTGACCGCGGGGCTGCTGGGGCCCGGCTTCCAGCTCTCCCGGCCGCAGCCCGATCTGTTCCTGTTGCTCGGCGAGAGCCTCGGCGCGGACGCCTCGCGCCCACTGCTGGGCAAGCCCACTCCCTGCGTGGGCCGCGAGCAGGAGCTGACGCTGCTGGAGCTGGCCTTCAACACCTGCGCGCAGGAGTCCATCGCTCAGGCGGTGCTGGTGACGGCTCCGGCGGGGATGGGCAAGTCCCGCCTGCGCCACGAGTTCCTCCGCCGCCTGGAGCACCAGGGCCATCAGGTGCAGGTGCTGCTGGGCCGAGGCGATCCCATGAGCGCGGGCTCGGCGGATGGACTGCTCGGCCACGCCCTGCGCCAACTGTGCGCCATCTCCAGCACCGAGCCCCTCGAGACGCGCCGGGGCAAGCTGGTCCAGCAGCTCAGCAGGCACCTGCCAACAGGTCAGGCGCAGGAGGTGGCCGGCTTCCTCGGCGAGCTGTGCGGCATCCCCTTCCCGGATGAGCACAACCCTCGGCTCCGGGTGGCCCGGGCCGACCCGCAGCTGATGAGCACGCAGGTGGGCCGAGCCCTGGTCGCCTTCTTCCGTGCGGAGTGCGCCCACCACGCCGTGCTGCTGGTGCTGGAGGATCTGCACTGGGGAGACGCGCTCAGCGTCCGGCTCATCGACGAAGTCCTGCGCGAGCTGACCGAGCAGCCCTTCATGGTGCTGGCCATGGCGCGCCCCGAGGTGCAGGAGATCTTCCCGAACCTGTGGGCGCGGCGGCTGCAGGAAGTGCCGCTGCGAGGACTGAGCCGCAAGGCCGGGGCGCGGTTGGTGCGCGAGGTACTCGGAACGGAGGTGCCCGAGGCGCTGATGGAGCGGCTGGTGGAGCAGGCGGCGGGCAACGCCCTGTTCCTGGAGGAGCTCATCCGGGGCGCGGCGGAGGGGCGCGGAGAGGCGGCGATGCAGACCGTACTCGCCATGCTCCAAGCGCGCCTGGGACGGCTCGAACCCCAGGCCCGGCAGGTGCTGTTGGCCGCCAGCCTGCTCGGCCGAACCTTCTGGCGAGGCGGAGTGCAGGCCGTGCTGGGCGGAGAGCTCACCAGCTCCGAGCTGGACCACTGGCTGCAGCACCTGGTGGAGCTCGAGTGGGTGGAGTTGCAGCCCGCCAGCCGCTTCCCGGGAGAGACCGAGTACCGCTTCCGCCATGCGCTGGTGCGAGATGCGGCGTACGGGCTGGTGCCTGACAGCCATCACCCGGGAGGCCACCAGCTGGCAGGCCAGTGGCTGGAGCAACAGGGAGAGACGGATCCCCGGATCCTTGCCGAACATGCACGGCTCGGGCAGCAGCCGGAGCGAGCCATCCGCTTCTACCTCACGGCGGCCGAGCGGCTCTTCGATCACGACGACATGCAAGGCGCGGAGCGGTGCATCGAGACCGCGCTGGCGCTGGGCCCCACGGGAGAGCCCTGGGTGCAGTTGCGCGCGCTGCGGGCGGCCACGGCCTTCTGGCGCAATGACTTCGCGACGCTGAACACAGTGGGCAAAGCCGTGCAGCAGGAGATGAAGGCGGGCACCGTCCGGTGGTGCAAGCTGATCGACGGCCTGACGCTGGGCTGTGGCTACAGCGCACAGAAGGAATACGTGCTCAGCCTGTGCCGGCTTCTGCTGGACACGGAGCCGGAGCCGGAGGCACGGAGCGCGTACTACCTGTCGCTGTGCTTCATGGGCAACATGATGTCCTACCTGGGTTGCCTGCGAGAGACAGAGGCCTGCTTCGAGCACCTGGAGCGCACCGGAAGCGAAGTGATTGCCCGGGATGGCATGGTGCGAGGCTGGCGAGGAGTCGAATACAGCTTCCAGTCGCTGGTCATCCGGGACGAGGCCTGGAAGGCCCTGGTCTGGGCCGAGCAGTCCGTGGGGGGCTTCCGAGAGGTGGGCTCGGAGCGGGGCGAGGTGGTGGTGCTGGCTCGGACGGCCCAGGCCCTACGGGCACTCGGCGACGTGGCAGGAGCGGTGGAGCGAGCGCGTCAAAGTGTGGCCCTGGCACTGCGAGTGTCTCCGCGCTTCGGCGTCAGCTTCGCCGAGCACAACCTGATCCAGGTGCTGGCAGTCAGTGCCGAGCCGACCCATCAGCAGGAGGCTCGGGCGCTGGCGCTCAAGTGGGTGGAGAACCGCAGTGGCAATCGAGTGCAGCTGGGATTGGCTCACCTGGTGCTAGCCAAGATCTCGGCGGCGAGCGAAGAGCTGGCCGAAGCCGAGGTACAGGCCCGGCAGGCATGCGAGATCCTCGCGCCCTTCGCGATCTTCCTGCCCGAAACGCGCTGGAAGCTGAACGAGATCCTGCTGAGACAAGGGCGCGTGGCCGAAGCTCGGGCAGGAGTGGAGCTGGCCCTGAAAGAGCTGGAGCCCCTGGGGACGGACAGAATGGCCCGGGTGGGACTGCTCCGGGTGCTGGCCGAGTCCTGCTTCGCCGAGGGAGACACCGCCTCGGGAGAGCAGGCGCTGCACAGGGCCCTCGAACACCTGCGCTCTCGTGCTGCCGCCATCCCGGACCTGGCCGTCCGCCAGCGCTTCCTGCACCAGGTGCCTGAGAACGCCCGCGTCCTGGAGCTGGCTCGACAGCGCTGGGGCGAGACCGAGTTCCCGTAACCCGGCTCGACGCCTCGCGGCATCAAGGGGCCGAGGGAGCTGGCCCCTGCCGTGCCCAGATTCGCGTGCGAGATGCCATCAACACCCAGAGCAGGTGCCGCTGCTCGTCGGCGAAGTTGCGATCAAGGAGGGCTCGCGTCTCCGGGTCCCAGTCCTCCTTGAGCACCCACTCGTAGGTCTGGTTGGTGATCTGTTCGCCTTCCACCATGACGGTGAGCAATTCCTCGATGCTCATTCCCTCCCGCACGGGAGTGAAGCCATGGCGCTCACAGCTCTCGACGCTTGGACGGGGCGGCTCGCGTTCGCCGCCCAGCCTCTCGATGCGATCATTGAGCTGCTGAACATGGAGCAGGTGATCGGAGCGGAACTCCATCAGCGCCTGCTCGAGCTGGGGAACGGTGATGCGCTTGAGCACTGCGTCGTAGACGGTGATGGCATCGAGATCAATGTGCACCAGGTCCTTGAGGATGGAGAGCAACCGAGGATCCGTTTGCTGAGCCATGTGGCGTGCCTCCGCGAGAGGGCTGGATGTGTTTGCCTTCGCGGGGAAAAGCTCCGCACGGCCGGAGGAGCGGACCACTGCACACGGGCTTGGGAATGATCGGTGGCGCCCTTGCCTGCCCTCAACGCTCCAGGCAGGCACCCACCTGGCCCTGGCCCGGTCGTACGCCCCCTGCGCAGTGTTCTCCAGCCCCGGTGGCTCGCAATCACTCGCCACGAACGTCAATCCGCATAGAACGTGGCGTCGGCTCGGTCCGTGGCGGTGGAGAGCGTCTGAACGGAGAGCAGGTAGTTGTAATGGCGGATGTACCGGCCGACGTAGTTGTACGACTCGAACGACACGCCGGCGCTGTCCGACAGCCCTGCCCGCTTGTAGAACGACGCTTCATTCTTGAACGTCGTGGAGCCGTCATTCTTCTCCAGCCACAGCTCGGAGCTTCGGTCCCGCAGGTAATACCCCGGATAGTTTGCCGACTCGAGCGACACCGTTCCGGAGCCAGCAAGCCCTGTCACGAGCCTGAACTGTGAATCCGCCAGATTGGTGACATTGGTTTCGAGCTTCGCCCGGAACTCCCAGTGCCGGATGAAATAACTCGGGAAGTTGTAGGACTTGAATCGGAAGGGCGTGGCTCCGTCCGCCAGAGGGATCCCGAAGTTGGGCGTCCCATCCGTATTCCAGTAGAGCTTCTGGACACGCGTGTGACGGTTGGGATCGTAGAGCGGATCCCCGGTGATCGTCTTGTAGTTGCGTGCGTGGTACACGAGGATGTCGCTCTGTCCGTCCTCGGAGACGACAAAGGAATTGTGGCCAGGGCCGTACTGACTCGTGTTCACATTGCTGGCAAGCACGGGAGACGGTGACTTCGTCCAGGACGCCGGATTCAGCAGATCACTCGTGGCGGAGGCCGTCAGCAACCCCATGCAATAGCGATCATCCGTCTTGCTCGCGGAGTAGGAGACGAAGATCTTCCCGTTCTTCTTGATGACCGCAGGGCCTTCATTGACGCGGTAGCCCTGGATCTCCCAACTGTACGTGGGTTGGGTCAGAAGAACGGCGGGCAGCACGAGGGTGGTGGGGCTGCTCATCTTCGCGATGTATACGTTGCTGTCCGGGTTGTACTGCGCCCAGAGGAGATATCGCTGGCCGTTGTGCTCGAAGGTGGTGGCATCGAGCGAGAACGACTCCAGGTCCGTGAAGATGCGCCCCTTCTCCGTCCAGGTGCCGCTCAGCGGATTGGCACTGGAGCTCTCGAGCGCATACATGCGGATCCGCCAGATATCGTCCGAGGATCCCGCCGCGAAGTAGAGGTACCACTTGCCGCTGATGAAGTGGATTTCCGGCGCCCAGATGTGCACGGCCATCTCGCCAGACGCGTGCTTCCGCCAGACAACCGTCTCCGACGCGGTGGACAGTCCCTGGATCGTCGTCGCACGTCGCAGGGTGATCCGGTCGTACTCCGGGACGGAGGCCGTGAAGTAGTAGTAGCCATCCGTGTGCTTGTAGATGTGCGGGTCGGCGCGCTGCTGGATCAGCGGATTGGAGAACTGCGGCGGCGCGGCCCCCGCGGTTGAAGCCACCAGCAACAAGGCGAGGGGCACGACGAATCGCGCGGGCGCGCACTTCCAGTTGAATGAAGAAGAAGCCATCTCGATTCCTACCTTTCGTCCGTTCAGTCCGTGCGTCAGGCCTGGCTCAGGGGGTCACTTCCCGGAACGTGGCATCCGACTGCCCGGTCGTGGTCGTGATGGGCTCGATCCGGAGCACGTAGTTGTAGTGCCGGATATAGGAGTCAGGCTGGTTGTACGACTGGTAGGAGAGCCAGGTCGAGTTGGCCAGTCCAGGGACGTCCACGAACGTGGCGTCCTGCTTGAACTGGGTCGTGCCGTCATTCTTCGCCAGGACCAGCGGCGAGCCGTCATGTCTCAGAAAGTAGCCAGGGAAGTTCACCGACTCGAACGAGATGGCGGTGCTGTCGGCCAACCCGGGGACGATGCGGAAGTGCGAGTCCTCCACGGGAGACACATTCGGGTCGATGCGGGCCTGATAGTTGTAATGGCGGGCGTAGTAGGTCTGGAAGTTGAAGGACTGGATCCGTCGGATGTCTCCGGGCTGCCCCGTCTCCTTCAGGATGGTCAGATGCCGGACGAAGCCCGTGAGGCTCGGCAGCTCCTTCTTGGCCGACCAGGAGCCGAAGGCGTTGGTGGAGTCGCTGTAGTAGTACTTCCCAGCGGAGTACCCGTCGAAGAAGATCCGCCATGCGCCACTGTCCAATTGGATCAGGGCCGGACCTTCCACCCAGTTCCCCCACCCTGCCCAGTCTCCGGTGCCCTTGAAGGTATAGGGGCCCGTCAAGCTGGAGGAGGTCGCGTACTCGATGTACTTGGTCGTCTCGTTCTTGGTGAACGCGTGGTAGGTGCTCCCCTGCTTGACGATGAAGGTGTCGATGTAATTGGGCGACAACCCCGCCAGCGGCACGGGCGAGGACCAGGAGGACAGCGCGCTGTTCTGCGCCTTGATGACGTGAGGGGTGAAGTTGGTGGCGCCCACCGTGCGCAGGGACACGATGATGTTGATGCTGCCGTCGCTGTCCTTGAACCACTCCGGCGCCCAGGTGTTCTGCAGGTTCGTGACGGGAAGCGTGACATCGCGCAGGAAGGTCCAGTTCACGCGATCGGAGCTCCTGGCAAAGCCAATCGTGTTGCCCTCCCAGTTGGTGGTGTAGGTGACGTAGTAGTACCCGTCGCTGTGCTTCATGACGCTGGGGTCCCGAATCAGCCCTGAAGGCGGAGTGAACGCCGGCCCCTTCATCAGCCCGTAATGGGTGCCGTTATAGGACTGGTACACATACATGTTCGATTCACTCGAATTCGTGAACGCAGTCATCGTGTACACGCTCGTGGACGCAGCCGCCGCCCCCGGCTGGAGCGCGAGCAGCGCCAGGGCCGCCCACAGCACCGGCAACAACGAGGAGCGAGCCCGCCCGGATTGGAGGCGCCCGGCCCTGAGAGCACCCGAGCATGTGAGCGCTAACATCGCAGCGCCGCCGATGGCCGCTCCCGCACGAATTCGGGTTACAACTGCGGATGTGAGCGCTAACATGACAGCGGGATTGCTCACCACTTTCGCGTGATGCATGGGAGTTCCTCAGGTTTGGGGTGGACGGGACATCGGGGCGGAGCTCTGCGCCTCGAGTTGCGGCAGGGTGAACTGCTTCCTCATTGTCAGTCAAGACGCATTATTCGGTTTATTCCGACAACGCATTGCATCATCCATGCAACGCATTGCGGCAGAGTGAAATCAACACTCCTCGCCCTTGGGTAGGTTGCGCACATGTCCACCTCGTCTCTCCGAACACTCCTTGCCCGCCTCGGCCCGGACGGCGTGCTCGCCTGCACCTGCGGAAGACAGCACCACATCGCGGTGCGGCAGGTCCTCGTCAGCGAGGACGCGCTGCGCGAATCAGCCGGACTCCTCCGGCGTGAGCGGGGAAACAGCCCCGCCCTCTGGGTCCTCAGCGATGAACACACCGAGGCTGCCGCGGGTCAGCAGTGGAAGACTGCTGTCAGTGCAAGCCGGATCGTCTCCCGCATCCTTCCAGGGGAGCCCAGGCCGATCCCGACCCTGGCGCTCGTGGACGAGCTCACCCAGGAGGTGAAGACGCACTCTCCCGATCTCCTGATCAGCGTGGGCAGCGGTGTCATCAGCGATCTGGTGAAGAAGGTGTCCCTGAATACCGGCATCCCCAACTGGTGTGTCGTCACCGCGCCCTCGGTGGATGCCTACAGCTCGATGACGTCGGCGATCCGCATCGCGGGCTATCACCAGGCTGTCCCCGCCCGGCCCTCCGAGGTCATCGTGTGCGATCTGGGAGTGATCGGGCAGGCTCCACGCCCGTTGTTCCTGGCGGGGCTCGGGGATCTGCTGGCCAAGTATCTGGCTCATCTCGACTGGAGCCTCGCTCGGACAGTGACGCGCGAGCTGCTCTGCGACACCATCGCCGGGCTGGCGCTCAGCTCGGCCCGGGAGGCGCTTGCCGCCGCGCGTGCGTGGGAGAGTCATCCCATCGAGGCAGCCCGATCGCTCACCGAGGCAGCGCTCGTGTCGGGGTTCGCGATGCAGGCCCTGGGCAGTTCGCGGCCCGCCGCCTCAGCCGAGCACACCATCGCGCATTTCTGGGAGATGGCGGGTGCCGTGGCCGAGGAGGAGCACGACCTGCACGGACTGCTGGTCGGCGCTGCTTGCCGGCTCGTCCTGCCCGGGTATGTCGACTGGTACAGGAAGCTGGCCGAGGTGGATTTCGACGTCGAGGAGAGACTCGCGGCGCTGGAGCGCGAGCCGCCATGGGATGCGCGGCTGGAAGCAGAGATAGCCCCCTTCCGGCACAAGATGGCGGAGGAGATGCGAGGCCGGGCGTTCGACCGCGCGGCGCTGGGACAACGCCTGGAGGCATTCGCCCAGAACAGAACGCACCTCCAGACGATGGCGGAGCCCCTGCTGAAGGAGCTCTCCGGCGCGATCGAGCTGCTGACAGGTGCAGGCTTCCCCTTCTCGCTCGGCGAGCTGGGAATACACGAGCGATACCGGCTGCTGCCCGTGCGCCATGTCCGGCTGCTTCGAAACCGCTACACGACGTTCGATCTCGCGCACGAGCTGGGCCGAGAAGACTCTCTCGTCGCCACGATCTCGCGCGGCGCTCTCGGCTGACTACCCTCGCGTCCCTCCCCCGCCGGGCCGGCCTCAGCGGCCGTTGGCGGCGGCGGTGCTCTGGCGAAGGATCAGCTGGGTTGGCACCACCACATGCTCCTGGGTCTGGGAGGAGCCCTCGATCTGCTCCAGGAGATGGTGGATGCAACGCCGGCCGACTTCGGCGAAGTCCTGGCGCACCGTGGTCAGCGGCGGAGTGAAATATGCGGCTTCGGGGATGTCGTCGAACCCAACGAGGCTGATCTGCCGTGGAGTCTCCCGCCCGACCTCATTGAGCAAGCGCAAGAGCCCCAGGGCCATCTGATCATTGGCCACGAAGACAGCCGTGACATCGGGCATCTGCACCAACTGCCGCCCGAGCTCGTAGCCTGAACGGGCGCTCCAATCCCCACGCAGGAGCGGAGGTGCCGCCGCGCGAGCCTCCTTCAGTGCCGCTCGCCAGCCGGCGATCCGCTGCTCGGCCTCGATCCAGTCCGCGGGCCCGGCGAGGTGCCAGACAGTGCGGTGCCCCAGGTCGAGCAGGTGCCGTGTCGCGGCCATCGCCCCGCCCAGCTGGTCGACGGCCACCACCGGCACCGAGTTGGAGGGGCCGGCCTCGACAGCAACCAGCGGCACGCCGGGCGGAAGGCGCCGCAGGGCCTCCACCGCCGCCTTCTGGGGGGCAATGACCACGACGCCATCCACCCCCTGGTCGCGAAGACGCTGCACCGCGTCAAGGACCGAGGTCCGATTCAGTGAGCGCAAGCTGGCGATGCTGACGGCATAGCCCGCGTCATGCGCCGCCTCCTCGATGCCGAGCAGGGTCGAGGCTGGGCCGAAGAGCGCCGTATCGAAGCTGACGACGCCGATGGCCATCGAGCGCCCGGTGACCAGGGCCTGCGCCACCGGGTTGGGCCGGTAATCGAGTTGCCGGATGGCCTCGAGGACGCGCTTGCGCGTGTCTCCTCGCACGTTCGGGCTGTCGTGCAGCACGCGAGAGACTGTCTGATGTGAAACACGCGCCAGCTTCGCGACGTCCGCCATCACAGGCGGACGGCTCCCACGGCTACGGCTCTTACGCACCGGCAAAGCTCCACTCCCCATGGCGACAGCCTATCCTCAAGGCCCTGCTCACTCAGGTACCGCATCGAGGCCTTCTCAGGGCGGACAAAGCGTTGCGCAACGCATCATGCATTACCGCGCCGCATCATGCGCCAGGAATGCCACGGGGTCAGCGCGCGTCGCTTGACGCCTCTGATGTGAGCGCTCACAATCCGCCGCCATCGTCAGGCACTGCTGAGCCTGACCGCTCCCCTCAATCAGGTGCATTGGAGGTCCCCGTGAAGCGCGAGGCGTTTGTCATCGGGATTGATTTCGGGACGGACTCCGTCCGCACAGTGGTGGCGGACGCGGCGGACGGCGCCGTGGTGAGCGTGTCGGTTCAGCACTATCCGCGGTGGGCGAAGGGCCTGTACTGCGATCCCCAGGAGAACCGGTTCCGCCATCATCCCCTCGACTATCTGGAGACGATGCAAGCCTCCATCGCCGAAGCACTGGCACAAGCGGGGGAAGGCGTTGCGGCCAGGGTGCGAGGCATCGCGGCAGACACCACGGGTTCGACTCCTGTCCTCACCGACCGGCGCGGCGTGCCGCTCGCCCTCACGTCTGGGTTCAAGGAAAACCCTGACGCCATGTTCATCTTGTGGAAGGACCACACCGCCGTCGCCCAGGCCGAGCGCATCAACCAGACAGCGAGGACCTGGGGCGGAGCCGACTTCACGAAGTACGAGGGCGGCATCTATTCCAGCGAGTGGTTCTGGGCCAAGGTGCTCCGGGTCGTCGAGACCAACCCTGCCGTCACCCAGGCCGCGGTCAGCGTGGTGGAGCTCTGCGACTGGATCCCCGCGGTGCTGACGGGGTGTGAAGACCTCGGAAAGCTCAAGCGCAGCCGCTGCGCGGCGGGGCACAAGGCCATGTGGCACGCCGAGTTCGGTGGATACCCCTCGGACGAGTTCCTGACCCGGCTCCATCCGCGCCTCGTCGAATTCAAGGGCTCCCTCGGGCGCGAGACGTTCACCTCGGACATCCCCTTTGGCACCCTCTCTGGAGAGTGGGCGGCGAAGCTCGGGCTGCCGCGAGACACCGTCGTGGCCGTGGGCGCCTTCGACGCTCACATGGGCGCGGTGGGCGGCAACATCAGGCCCCATCAGCTCCTGAAGATCCTGGGGACGAGCTGCCTGGACATGGTCGTCGAGCCGAGATCGCAGGAGCCGGAGCGCCTGGTCCCAGGCATCTGCGGGCAGGTGGACGGCTCCATCATCCCCGGAATGGTCGGCTACGAGGCCGGACAGTCGGCCTTCGGCGACGTCTATGCCTGGTTCAAGAAGCTCCTCGCCTGGCCTCTGGAAGCGATCCTCCCTGCCCTTCCCGGCTCGGACGCAGCCACGAAGCAGGCGCTGGCCGACACCCTCATGGAGCGGCTCATCCCCGAGCTCGAGCGCGCGGCGAAGGACCTTCCGCTCGACGACAGCTCGCTCCTGGCGCTCGACTGGATGAACGGGCGGAGGACGCCTGACGCGAACCAACGCCTCAAGGGAGCCCTCACGGGCATCACCCTGGGAACGGACGCTCCGCGCATCTACCGCGCCCTGGTGGAGGCAACGGCCTTCGGCTCGCGCGCCATCGTCGAGCGCTTCAAGTCGGCGGGGATTCGCATCGACAGCGTCATCGCCATCGGCGGTGTGGCCCGCAAGAGCCCCTTCGTCATGCAGACCGTGGCCGATGTGATGGACATGGACATCGCGGTCTCCGCGGGAGACCAGGCCGTGGCGTTGGGCGCGGCGATGTTCGCGGCGACCGCAGCCGGCCTCTATCCCCGGGTCGAGGCAGCGCAGGAAGCCATGTCCGCCGGCGCCGAGCGGACCTACCGCCCCGATCCGGCCCGCGCCAGGCGCTACGCGGCCCTCTACCAGCAATACCTCGAGCTCGGCTCCTTCGTGGAGAAGAAGCTGACGCACCCGGACGAGGCCCACTGAGACACAGGAGCAAGGTCATGATCGATCTGAAGAAGCAGGAAGTGTGGTTCCTCACCGGGAGCCAGCATCTCTACGGGGATGCAGCGCTCAAGACGGTCGCCGAGGATTCGCGGAAGATCGCCGAGTCCCTCGACGCATCAGGGAAGCTCCCTGTCCGCGTGGTCTGGAAGCCGACGCTGACCGATCCCGAGGCCATCCTCAACGTCTGCCTCGAGGCCAATAACTCGCCGAATTGCATCGGCGTCATCACCTGGATGCATACCTTCTCGCCCGCGAAGATGTGGATCGCCGGGCTCTCTCGCCTCCAGAAGCCCATGGCCCATCTCCATACCCAGACCGAGCGGGAGCTCCCCTGGGACAAGATCGACATGGACTTCATGAACCTCAACCAGTCCGCCCACGGCGACCGGGAGTTCGGGTTCATTGGCGCCCGCCTGCGCATGGACCGGAAGATCGTCGTGGGCTACTGGAAGGACGAGGACGTCCTGGCCAAGCTCGACGGCTGGGCGAGAGCGGCCTGCGGCCTCGCTGAGTCGCGGCGCCTGAAGATCGTCCGCTTCGGCGGCATGAACATGCGCGAGGTGGCCGTCACGGGAGGCGACCGCGTCGAGGCGCAGATCCAGTTCGGCTGGTCCGTGAACGGCTACGCCGTGGGCGATCTGGTCGGGCGCATCGCCGACGTGAGCGACTCCGCGATCGACACCCTGATCTCCGAATACGAGGACACGTACTCCCTCGTCCCCGCGCTCCGGAAGGGCGGCGAGCGGCGCTCCGGCCTGCGCGACGCCGCACGGCAGGAGATCGGCATGCGGAGCTTCCTCCAGGAAGGCGGCTTCGGTGCCTTCACCACCACGTTCGAGGATCTCCACGGGCTCAAGCAGCTGCCCGGCCTCGCCTGCCAGCGGCTCATGGCGGAGGGCTATGGCTTCGGCGCGGAGGGTGACTGGAAGACGGCCGCCCTCATCCGCGTCATGAAGGTGATCAGCGCGGGGATCCCCGGCGGCGTCTCCTTCATGGAGGACTACACGTACCACCTCGCCAAGGGGAACGAGCTCGTCCTCGGCGCGCACATGCTCGAGGTCTGCCCCTCGATCGCGGCGGGCAAGCCCTCGCTCGAGGTCCACCCGCTCGACATCGGCGGCAAGACAGACCCCTGCCGCCTCGTGTTCTCGGCCGGGGCCGGCCCCGCGCTCAACGCGACGCTGGTCGACATGGGCGGCCGCATGAGGATGATCGTCAACGAGTTGGACGTCGTGAAGCCCGAGAAGCCCATGCCGAACCTGCCCGTGGCCCATGCCGTCTGGAAGCCGCGGCCCGACTTCAAGCGCAGCTGCGAGGCCTGGATCCTCGCCGGTGGCGCCCACCACGCGGGCTTCAGCCGCGCCGTCACCGTCTCCCAGCTCGAGGACTTCGCGGGGATGGTGGGCATCGAGTTCATCCACATCGGGAGCGGAACGGAGCTCTCCGCCCTCAAGAACCAGCTTCGCTGGAACGAGCTCGCGTACCGGCTGGCCCGGTAGGCGAACGCAGCGCTGGCCTGTCACGGCGAGCCTGGCGCCCGTGACTCGGCCCTTCACACACCAGGACAGCACCACAGTGGGAGAGGCGACCTATGAAGAGGGCCGTATTCAACGTAGCGTCCGCAGTCCTTCTCATCCTCGCGTTCACCCCGGGCCTCGCCATGGCCCAGGGCAAGAAGATCGTGCTTGGCTTCTCCCAGGTAGGTGCGGAGAGCGAGTGGCGCACGGCCAATACCCAGTCCATCAAGGACTCCGCCGCCAAGGAGGGCATCACCCTCAAGTTTTCCGACGCCCAACAGAAGCAGGAGAACCAAATCAAGGCCATCCGCTCCTTCATCGCGCAGAAGGTGGACGTGATTGCCTTCTCGCCCGTCGTGGAGACGGGATGGGAGCCCGTCCTCCGGGAGGCGAAGGCCGCCAAGATCCCCGTCATCCTCACCGACCGCTCCGTCGCGGCGAAGGACGACTCGCTGTGGGTCACCTTCATCGGCTCGGACTTCGTGGAGGAGGGTCGCCGGGCCGCCAACTGGCTGATCAACTACCCGCCCATCAAGGAACTGGCCGCCAAGGGTGACGTGAACATCGTCGAACTCCAGGGCACCGTCGGCTCCGCCCCCGCCATCGACCGCAAGAAGGGCTTCGAGGAGATTCTCAAAGGACAACCCAAGTTCAAGATCATCCGCTCGCAGACGGGCGACTTCACCCGCGCCAAGGGCAAGGAGGTCATGGAGGCCTTCCTCAAGGCCGAGGGCAAGAAGATCAACGTCCTCTATGCGCACAACGATGACATGGCCATCGGCGCCATCCAGGCCATCGAGGAGGCAGGCCTGAAGCCCGGCAAGGACATCGTCATCGTGTCCATCGACGCGGTGAAGGGCGCATTCGAGGCCATGATCGCCGGCAAGCTGAACTGCACGGTAGAGTGTAGCCCGCTGCTGGGGCCTCAGCTGATGGGCCTCGTGAAGGACGTGGTGGCCGGCAAGCAGATTCCCAAGCGCATCGTCACGGAAGAGGGCGTGTTCCCGCAGGACGTGGCCGCCAAGGAGTTCCCGAACCGGAAGTACTAACATCGCAGCCGTTGCCAGGAGATGGGGGCCATGAGCGAAGCCATTCCGGTGCTCGAAGTGAAGGGAATCTCCAAGCGCTTCTCCGGTGTCCAGGCGCTCCGTCACGTCGACTTCCGCCTCCTGCCGGGCGAGGTCCACTCGGTGATGGGCCAGAATGGCGCGGGCAAGTCGACGCTGATCAAGATCCTCACCGGCGTCCACCGTCCGGACTCGGGCCGCATCCTGCTCCAGGGCAACGAGATCAAACCCAAGAGCCCCCTCGAGGCTCGAAAGCTGGGAATCAGCACGGTCTACCAGGAGGTGAACCTCTGCCCGAACCTCTCGGTCGCGGAGAACGTTTGCCTCGGGCACGATCCCTCCGAGGCCTTCGCCCTCCGGTGGAAGCAGATGAACCGGAAGGCGGAGGCGCTCCTCGCGGATCTCAACGTCCACATCGATGTCACTGCCCCGCTCTCCTCGTATTCGATTGCGGTGCAGCAGGTGTGCGCCATCGCCCGCGCGCTGAGCACCCAGGCGAAGATCCTCATCCTCGACGAGCCCACGTCGAGCCTCGCCGAGGATGAGGTGAAGATGCTCCTCTCGGTCATGGGGAAGCTCAAGTCCCAGGGGATGGCGATCCTCTTCGTCACCCACTTCCTCGACCAGACCTTCGAGATCTCCGACCGCATCACCATCCTCCGGAACGGAGAGCTCGTCGGCGAGTACCCCGTCGCCAAGCTGTCACGCATGGACCTCATCACCCGGATGGTGGGCCGCGAGATCGCCGAGACAGGGCCGAGCAGGGCCAAGAGCGCACGAGCTCAAGTCCCGGCGGCGGCGGAGCCCTCTCTCGGCGAGGCGCTTGCAACAGCCGAGCAGCCCTTCCTCACCGCGGAGGGGCTCGGCCGGAGAGGCTCGGTGCAGGACGTGCGCCTGAAGGTGGAGCGCGGCAAGGCCCTGGGCATGGGAGGTCTGCTCGGCTCCGGAAGGACGGAGATCGCCCGGCTGCTCTTCGGCATCGATCGTGCCGAGCAGGGCTCGATCGAAATCGAAGGGAAACCGGTGCGGCTCTCCTCGCCCCTGGATGCCATCCAGCACGGCATCGGCTTCTGCCCGGAGGACCGCAAGCACGAGGGAATCGTGGGCGAGCTGTCGATCCGCGAGAACATCATGCTCGCCCTTCAGGCCAAGAAGGGCATCTTCCACAACCTGTCTCGCAAGCAGCAGGAGGAGCTCGCGGAGCGCTACATCCAGGCCCTGGGCATCAAGACCCCTGATGCGGAGAAGCCCATCTCTCAGCTCTCGGGTGGAAACCAGCAGAAGGCGCTCCTGGCTCGCTGGCTGGCCACCTCCCCTCGGATGCTCATCCTCGACGAGCCCACCCGTGGCATCGACGTGGCCGCGAAGGCCGAGATCATGGAGAAGGTGATGGAGCTGTGCGACAAGGGCATGGCCGTCCTCTTCATCTCCTCGGAGATCGACGAGGTGCTCAGCTACTCGGATCGCATCGCGGTCATGCGCGATCGCCGCAAGGTAGGTGAGATAGAAGCCTCCGACGCCGACGAGCGCACCGTGTTCCGGATCATCGCGGGAGGCCAGGCTTGAGTTCCCTACCCGCGCAAGGCCCGGCGGCCGGGGCCCCCGAGTTCCTGCGAGGCCTGGCCAGGAAGCGCGTCTTCTGGCCGCTGCTCACGCTGACCCTGCTCCTGTTGTTCAACCTGGCCGTCAACCCCCACTTCTTCTCGATCACCCTGCAGGACGGTCACCTCTACGGAAGCCTGATCGACATCCTCAACCGCGCCGCGCCCCTGATGATCATCGCCATGGGGCTCACCCTGGTGATCGCGACGCACGGCATCGACATCTCCGTGGGCGCGGTGGTGGCCATCTCGGCGGCGGTGGCGGCGACGATGATCGGCGGCCAGCTCGATTCGAGCGGCGGCGCTCAGGACGTGACCCGCTATCCCCTGCCGGTCGTCATCCTCGTGTCGCTGGCCGTGGCCATGCTCCTCGGGATGTGGAACGGCATGCTGGTCTCCTTCTTCGGCATGCAGCCCATCATCGCCACGCTGATCCTACTGGTGACGGGGCGCGGCGTGGCGCAGCTCATCACCGATGGCCAGATCATCACCATCTACTACACGCCCTACTTCTTCATCGGGAACGGCTTCCTCGCGGGGATCCCTTTCTCGCTCTTCATCGTGAGCGCCGTGCTCGCGGCCCTCCTGCTCCTCACCCGGAAGACGGCGCTGGGCCTCTTCATCGAAGCGGTGGGGCTCAACCCTGTCGCCGCCCGCTTCTCGGGAGTCCGCGCGCGCGCCATCACATTCTGGGTCTACGCCTTCTGCGGCCTGTGCGCCGGGATCGCGGGCCTGATCGTCAGCTCGAACGTCAAGAGCGCGGACGGCAACAACGCGGGCTTGCTCTTCGAGTTGGATGCCATCCTGGCGGTGGTCCTGGGAGGGACTTCCCTGGGTGGCGGCCGGTTCACCCTGGTGGGCGGCGTGCTGGGCGCCCTCATCATCCAGACGCTCACCACGACCATCTACTCCGTCGGCGTGCCCCCCGAGGTGACGCTCGTCGTGAAGGCGGTCGTCGTCTTCTTCGTCAGCATCCTGCAGTCCGACAAGGTGCGGAATCGCATCGCCACGCTGGGCAAGGTCCGGGAGGCACTGTGATGAACAACGGCAATTCGGCCACGTCCGCCACCGCCCCCTCATCCCGTCCGCGTGCCTCCCTGGATCCGCGCCACCTGTCGCTCGTCGTCACGCTCGGGCTCTTCGTGGCGATGTTCGGAGCAGGTTCCTGGGCGTTCGAGGGATTCTTCTCCCTCCAGGTCTTCCTCAACCTCTTCATCGACAACGCCTTCCTCCTGATCGCGGCCATCGGGATGACCTTCGTCATCATCTCCGGAGGCATTGATCTCTCGGTGGGCTCGGTGATTGCGCTGACCACCATGGTCCTGGCGACCCTGCTCGAGAACCACGGTTGGAGCCCCATGGTGGTCATTCCCCTCGTCCTGGTGATGGGTGCCGTCATCGGACTGGTGCAGGGGTTCGTCATCCACTACTTCGAGATCCAGCCCTTCATCGTCACGCTGGCGGGCATGTTCCTGGCCCGGGGGCTCTGCTACCTCATCAGCATCAACTCCATCGCCATCACGGAGTCGTTCTTCAACGAAGTCTCCGCGATCCGCTTCCCTCTGCCGTTCGAGACCTCCATCTCCGTCAATGTCGTCATCGCGCTGGGAATGCTCGGGGTGGCCATCTACCTGGCCCACTACACGCGCTTCGGACGGACCATCTATGCGATTGGCGGGAACGAGCAGTCCGCCCTGCTGATGGGCCTGCCGGTGGCGAGGACCAAGGTCCTCACGTACACGTTCAGCGGGTTCTGCTCCGCCCTGGCGGGCATCGCCTTCACCTTCTACATGCTCTCCGGCTATGGGCTGCACGCGCAGGGCATGGAGATGGACGCCATCGCGGCCGCCGTGGTGGGTGGCACCCTGCTCACCGGAGGCGCCGGCTATGTCGCGGGCACCCTGGTCGGCGTGCTGATCTACGGCACCATCCAGACCCTCATCATGTTCGAGGGCAGCCTCAGCTCCTGGTGGACGAAGATCGTCATCGGCCTGCTGCTGCTCGTCTTCTGTCTGCTGCAGAAGGTCCTGGGACGGAGCCCCCGGCACGCGGCGCCCTCCAGCGCGGCGCCCAGCAGGAGCGGTCAGCCGCACACAGCGGCCGCTCGCACCGAGCAGCCTGCCCAGGCCAGCGGGTAGGCCGCTCGCGGGGAGTGGCTACTTCTGGCCGTAGTAGGCGTTCTTGCCGTGCTTCCGCTCGAAGTGCTTGCGGATGAGGCTGTCGGGGAGCCGCGGGGCCTGGGGGGAGAGGCCTCGGGTGATGAACGCCATCTTCGCGAGCTCCTCCAAGACCGCGGCGTTGTAGACCGCCTTCTCGGCCGTCTCTCCCCAGGCAAAAGGCGCGTGCCCGGCCACCAGGACCATGGGGGTATGCAGCGGGTCCCGGTTCCGGAAGCACTCGAGGATCTGGTGTCCAGTCTCGGTCTCGTAATCGCGCTCCACCGCCTCGTCGCTCATCACCGCCGTGCAGGGCACGTCCTCGGCCAGGTGATCCGCGTGGGTGGTGCCATAGAGCGGAATGGGCATGCGGGCCTGCGCCCAGCCCGTGGCGTAGGTCGAGTGGGTATGGACGATGCCCCCAAGCCCCTTCAGGTTCCGGTACAGGACGGCATGGGTCCTCGTGTCCGAGGAGGGCCGGAGCGAGCCCTCGACGATCTTTCCCTCAAGATCGATCACCACCATGTCATCTACCGCGAGCTTCTCGTAGGCGACACCGCTCGGCTTGATGGCGAAGACGCCCGCTCCGGCATCCAGCGCGGAGACATTTCCGAAGGTGTAGATGGCGAGCCCACGCCGAGGGATCTCCATGTTTGCTGCCCAGGCTCGCTCCTTCAGCCCTTGGTATTTCGATCCCATGACGCCTCGAGGTGGTCCAGGTCCGTGAGCCAGACTGCCAGCCCATTCTCCTTCGCCCGAGCGCCGAGGGGAACGTCGAACTACCGGCTGAAAACCTCCCAGATCCGTCCCGCCACGAAGACGTAGGCATTGCTCCAGGTGTCTTCACGGAAGAAGCGGGTCGGCATGCCAGGAATTCCGATGAAGGGCCGCAGCAACCAGCCCATCTGGATGCCGACGAAGGCATAGATGACCAGCCAGAGCCGCAGCAGCGCGCGGTGCCGGGCATCCCGCGCGATGAGCGGTTGGTAGAGCCTCCGCAGCAGCATCTGGCCGGAGCTGCTGGCCGCCGCGAAGGTCAGCGCGTTGAAGAGAGTGGCCTCCTCGTAGCCCTGATAGCTCACGTACCAGAAGAGAGTGAACGGGGAGAGCGCACACAGCACGACGGTGAGGCAGGCCTGTGTGGCCAACAGGGCCCGCACCGCGACGCCGAGATCCTCACGCAAGCCCAGCAGGGAGTTGATGACGAAGTAGCTGGGCAGGCTCAGGCCGAACGTCGCCAGCAGCAGGAGCGGCACCTTCACGGCTGCGTACAGCATCTGCAGCGGCCGGGCGCCTCCAAACCCCGCGTCACCGCCGTAGCTCCCCATGGCGGCGCCGTAGCCCGCCCCGAAGAGGACGATGAGAGTCAGGAGCAGGCGCACGCCAGGCGCCTCGGAATGCCGCGAGGTGGGCGTTCCGGTCCGCAGCAAATCGTCCGCCTGGAGGAGCAGTCCGCTCATGCCACCGCCTCGAACCTAGAAGAGGCTCTGGAAGGCCCGCCACACGGCTTCGAAGAAGTTGGAGGTGATGGGACGGAACCACTGGAACGGTTGCTCGGGGTCGCCGATGAAGGGGCGGAGGATCCAGGCCATCTGCGCGCCGACGAGGGCGAACACTCCCACCCAGATGCGGAACAAGGTGCGCACGTTGGCTCCGGGCTCGACGGGCAGCGGTCGCGGAGTTCCAGGACTCGCGGCAGGCGCGGGGAGCGCTGGCTCGGAGGGAGGGCTCTCGCGGACCGGCGTGTCCTCGATCGCCACGGAGAGGCGATGGAGCGTGCGGAGCAGGAAGCCTCCTCCCATCATCCCGGCGATGGTGAACACCGCCACGTTCAGCAGCTTCATGAAGGCATAGCTGGTGGTCGTCACCGCGAAGAAGGCGACGATGGGTCCCAGAGAGGCCAGCACGGTCATCATGATGCCGATGGCGGCCACCAGGAGCTTCAGCACCGAGTAGAGCCCCAGCCTGGAGCCCACCAGGGCATCGAACACGTAGAGCGAAGGGAACGTGACGAAGAGGGTCAGGAAGAAGAGCGCCGGCACCTTCAAGGAGCTGGCGATGACCTGCATCGGCGCGAGCGAACCTGACCCGGTCAGGGAGAACGCTCCCATGCAGATGCCGGCGAAGAAGCCCAGCGGGATCGACATGAGGGCAATGCCCCCGGGCGAGATGTCGATGGTCCCTCGGCGAAGCAGTTCCAGCCGGGTCGCCTCTCCGCGCAGCAACTGGTCCAACTGCAAAAGCAATGTCGGCATGCCGCCCCCCTCCAGGGACTGGGGGGGATTCTACCATCACCTGCCGCGCAGACCCGATCGCCTGCGCGAACACGGCCGCGAGAGTCGTGGAATGTAGAATACGGAGCCAGCGGCCGGCGATTGCGTGGGCCTGCGTCTACCTCAGAGGTAGCGCGTCTCCGCTGGGGGGTTCCACCAGTTGTTGTGGCGCCCATCCATGTACCGGATCGGAATGCTAGCGAGTTCCTCGGGGGTGATGTCATCCAGGGCCGCGAGGCTGATCGAGACGTATTCCCCGCCAATCTGCGGCACGTTGCCTCGGCCGAAGGAGCGCACGCCGCAGTGCTTGCAGAACAGGTGGTGTCCCGCCTTGCTCCCGAACTGGTAGTCGGACAGGGCGTCCTCACCCGAGAGCAGGCGGAAGGCCGCCGGCTTGATGATCGCGCCCCAGTTCCGGGTCTTCGTGCAGATGGAGCAGTTGCACCGGCCCGTGCCCTCGCTCAGGTCGATGTCGGCCTCGAAACGAACCTTGCCGCAGTGACAGCTACCGCTGAATTTCCGGGTGCTCATGGGGTCCTCCTCCGTGAAGTGAAAACCGCTGGGAGCCGCGGCCGCCTCACCAACGTTGGCCACGGTCATGTCCCTACTCTTTGCGGCAGCCGTGACAGCCTTCTGTCAGGTATTGTGCCGACGCCTGACGGAGGCTCTTGGGGATTAAGCCCTCGGCCCGCCTGTTGGGCGCCAGACTTTCGTCCTCACAGGGGCTCTCACATTCCTATGCCATTCCCGTTCCGACACTTCCCGGGGGCCGCGCGCGTCCTCCTCACGGCCAGTGCATCCGCGTGGCTCGCCGCGTGCGCCTCCTCCACGCCGGTGGACAAGACGGCCACGGTGACGCAGCAGGCCAAAACCTCCGATGCTCCCCCCGCCTCCTCCGCGAAGCCCACCTTCGGAAGCTTTGGCGTGGACACCGCGGGGATGGACACCTCCGCGGCTCCTGGCGACAACTTCTACCGCTACGTCAACGGCAAGTGGCTCGACACGACCGAGATCCCCGCGGACCGGCCCGCCTACGGCATGTTCTCCCGACTCGCGGAGGAGGCGGCCCGGCGCACGCGCGAGCTCATCGAGCAGACCGCGCGCTCGGACGCTCCCGCCAACAGCGAGGTCCGCAAGCTGGGGGACTTCTTCAACAGCTACATGGATGAGGCGGCCATCGAGGCCAAGGGCCTGGCTCCGCTCACGCCCGAACTCCAGCGCATCAATGCCATCGCCGACCGGAAGGCACTCTCCGCCGCCCTCGGCGAGACGCTGCGTGCCGACGTCGACCCGCTCAACACGGGGAACGTGACCACGGAGCGGCTGTTCGGCCTGTGGGTGTCCGAGGATCTCAACGAGCCGTCGCGCTATGCCGCCTACCTGCTCCAGGGCGGCCTGCTCATGCCGGATCGGGACTACTACCTGTCCGACGACGCGAAGCTGAAGGATGTCCGCCAGAAGTACCAGCAGCACATCGCCGCCATGCTGCGCCTCGCGGGCCTCTCGGATCCCGAGGGACGTGCCCAGCGCATCTTCGAGCTCGAGCGCAACATCGCGCGCGTCCACTGGAACCAGGTGGACACGCAGGACGTGGTCAAGAGCAACAACCCATGGCCTCGGGAGCAGTTCGCCAAGCGTGCGCCGGGGCTCGACTGGGACGCCTACTTCGGAGCCGCGGGACTGGCCGCGCAGCGCGAGTTCATCGTCTGGCAGCCCAGTGCGATCACGGGCATCTCGAAGCTCGTCGGCAGCGAGCCCCTGCAGTCCTGGAAGGACTACCTGACCTTCCACACCCTCGTGCGCGCCGCGCCCGTCCTGCCCAAGGCCTTCTTCGACGAGAGCTTCGCATTCGGCGGCCGGGTGCTCTCGGGAGCCCAGGAGCCTCGGGAGCGCTGGAAGCGAGGCGTGGACGCCACCAGCGAGGCCTTGGGCGAGGCCATCGGCAAGCTCTACGTCGAGAAGTACTTCCCCGCTGAAGCCAAGGCGGAGGCCGACACGATGGTGCGCAACATCGTCGCGGCCCTCGGCCAGCACATCGACGCGCTGGCGTGGATGACTCCGGCGACGAAGGCTCGCGCCAAGGAGAAGCTGACGACGCTCCAGGTCGGCATCGGCCACCCGTCGAAGTGGCGCGACTACTCCGGGCTGGAGGTCATCCGGGGAGACGCCTACGGCAACGCCTGGCGCGCCTCGCGCTTCGAGTACCAGCGCAACCTGAACAAGCTCGGCAAGCCGGTGGACCGCTCCGAGTGGTTCATGGTGCCCCACCTCGTGAACGCGCTGAACTCACCCCAGCAGAACTCCATCATCTTCCCCGCCGCCATCCTCCAGCCGCCCTTCTTCGATTCGAACGCCGATCCAGCGGTGAACTACGGCGGCATCGGCTCGGTCATCGGACATGAGATCGTCCACAGCTTCGACGACGTGGGAGCCCAGTTCGACGCTCGCGGCAAGCTGGCGAACTGGTGGACGAAGGAGGATGCGGACAAGTTCAAGGCGGCGGGCAAGGCGCTCGCGGCGCAGTTCAGCGCCTACCGCGCACTGCCGGACCTGTCGGTGAATGGCGAGCTGACCCTGGGCGAGAACATCGCCGATGTCGCCGGCGTGTCCATCGCCTACGACGCCTACAAGCGGTCGCTGGAAGGAAAGCAGGCGCCTGTACTCGACGGCTTCACCGGAGACCAGCGCTTCTTCCTCGGCTTCGGCCAGGTCTGGCGCAACAAGTACCGCGAGCCCCTCCTCCGCCGGCTCCTGCTCACGGATGGGCACTCTCCCACCGAGTTCCGCGCCACCACCGTGCGCAACCTGGATGCCTGGTACCAAGCCTTCAGCGTCGCGCCCGGGCAGAAGCTCTACCTCACTCCCGAGCAGCGCGTGCGCATCTGGTAGAGGCGCTACTCGGGTGCTCCGTCGATGATCTTCTTCGCGATGGAGAACGAGAAGCCCGCGCGGGCCAGGGCAGCGAGATCCTTCTGACGGTTCTCCTGCCGGGCCTGCGCATCGCGACGGAAGGGGCCCAGCCGCTTCTTCCGCGCCCAGATGCGGGCCGCCGCGTCCTCGGACACCTCCGCAGTGGCCTCCGCCAGCTTCTGCTCGACGACCTCCGCGGCCACGCCCTTCATCCGCAACTTCTGCGCAATCACGCGGGCGCTGCGCCCCGAGGCCCGCAGCGACTGGGCCTTCAGCCCGGCATAGGCCTGGTCATTGATGAGCCCGTTGCGCAGGAGCTTCTCCACGAGCGCGTCCACCCAGCCGAGCGCCTCGGCGCGATCGCCCCCGTGGACCCGGAGCGAACGGTCCGCCTTCCTCACGAGTACGCGCTTGAGCTGGCTCACGGTGGCCGCGTACCGCTTCAGGTAGTGCAGCGCGGCATTCTCCAGGTAGCGCGGTGACACCTTCCGCGGCCGCTTCCGCGCCCCCGGAGCCCTGTCACCCTGTCCACCCTTTGGCTCGTCCATGGAGCGCCGTGTCTACCACTCCGCTCCGACTCACGGCACGCCCCAGAAAGGCTGCTCGCACGCCCCGCGAGCAGCCCTCACTGTCCGCGCTCAGGCTCGCGCAGGCCCCTTCGAGCTGCCCTCGTCCCGGCCATGCACCGACGCTGGCGGGCTGGTGGCCTCCACCGCGGTGAAGGGCTCGAGGATCTTGTACGTGTGGCTCGCGCCGCGAGGAACCAGCCACGAGTCCCCGGGATTGAGGATGAGGACCTGACCCTCCAGGTGGAGTTCAGCGCGGCCCTTCACCACATAGCCCACGGTCTCGTAGTCCCGAGCCATGGGAGGCGCCGGCTCCGAGGGCTGCTCCTCTTCCCACAGCCGCATGGAGACGCGCGTGCCCGAGGCCAGGTACTTCTGGCCCATCTCTCCTCGCGGAGAGTGGCGTGCCTCAACCTTCTTGACGCTGGTGTCGCCCATGCCTCGCTCCTTCCGGTTCGCGGTGTTGTCCGCTGAACGTCTCTGGAAGGAAGGTAAGGTGAGAAGCGGTGGGGAGTGAGTCCGAGGGAGCCCGGCTGCTCCCTCCCGGAGGAAGGGAGCAGGGACTCGACCTCACGCACTGCGTGTCACTTCAGTAACCCTCGAGCGGCGGCTGCGGCCCGGGGATGATGCCGGCGATATCGGGGTCCACGCCCTCTTCGCCAGGCTGGGTGGCGCGCTCCGCCTTCTCCTTCTTGCGCTGCTCTCGGCGGACGTCCTTCTCCTTGTTCTTCTCTTTTCGGGCCAGTTCTTTCTGGCGTTTCGACATTCCCGGGTGTTGTGGCATGTGCCCTCCTAGAGCCTAGAGCGGCCTACATCGCTGACGAGCAAAACAAAAGGCCCAGCCCCTATAAGGGCCAGGCCTCTGTATGGCGAGATGAATGCGCGTCAGCCGACGACGCGAACGTTCTCTGCCTGAAGGCCCTTCGGGCCTCGCTTCACGTCGAACTCCACCCGCTGCCCCTCGGCAAGCGTGCGGAAGCCGTCCGACTGAATGGCGGTGTGGTGGCAGAACACATCCTCCCCACCCTCCTGCGCGATGAAACCGAAGCCCTTGGCGTCGTTGAACCACTTCACAGTACCAGTTGCCATTACTCTTCTTCTTTCTGCAGATGACGGCTGACGCAGTCAGACACGCCCGTGGCCGGAGCGGACATCGCCTCGGCACCGCCCCCTGTATCACCGGGGCGCCGACAATGTAACCCCCTACGTCCGGCGTTGCATTCCTGAGAACGTTCCCGGCCCCTTCACACTTCTTCACGCCAGCCGGGGCATGGCCTTTACACCCGGTTTCTACCTTCTGCTCCACACAACGCGATACCCGAGCGCTCGGTCGCTCGGTTTCTCAAGGAGCAGGACCATGTTTGGATTCGTTTTTGGAACCGCGTGCCTCGCAGGCCTCATCTTCACCGTGCGCCGGGCGCGCTGGCACCGTTACCACGGCCGGGGCGGCGGGCGCTGGAGCTGGCGCGGGCGGATGCGCTGGCTGTTCGAGCGGCTGGACACCTCGCCCGGCCAGGAGAAGGTCTTCGTCAAGGCGGCGGACGAGCTGACCGAGTCCTTCGAGAAGATGCGGGACGAGTTCCGCACCACTCGGGCCGCCATCGCCCAGGCGCTGCGCGCCGAGCAGTTGGACACCGTCGCGCTGAGCCAGTTGCACGAGAAGCATGACGCGCTGCTGGCCAACATGCGCGAGACGCTGCGCACCTCGCTGGCGCAGATCCACGAGTCGCTGGATCCGCGCCAGCGCCGGGAGCTGGCGGACATCATCGAGCACGGCTGGGGCTACGGCTATCGCGGCCACGGCGGCTGGGGCTGGCACGGCGGGCACCGCTACTGCTGATCGGCTCGGGACACGGAAACCACAGGAGACACTGCCATGCACCGTCGCCGCATCCTCATTGCCCTGCTCGCCCTCGGGACCATCGGGGGCTACGCCTCCGGCTTCTCCAGCCTCCGCCACCACTCGCAGTGCCGCCGGGCCTGGATGGAGGAGCGCTTCAACCGGACGTGCGCGCCCTGCCCCAACACCGCCACTCCCGCAGCCCCCAGCGCCGAGGCTCCCGCGCCCTCGGAGCCGCGCTAGAGTCCCGAGCCGTCCATGCCTACCCGCGTCCTCCTCATCGACGATGACACCCGGATGTACGAGCTGCTCGCGCAGTACCTGGGGCAGAACGGCATCACCGTCACCCACGCAGCGGATGGCGGGCGCGGCCTCGCCGCACTGGAGGCCCATGCGTATGACGCGGTGCTCCTCGACGTGATGATGCCGGGCATGGACGGCCTGGAGGTCTGCAAGCGCATCCGAGCCAAGGGGCAGATTCCCATCCTCATGCTCACCGCCCGGGGCGACGAGACGGATCGCGTGGTGGGCCTGGAGCTGGGCGCGGACGACTATCTGGCCAAGCCGTTCAGCCCGCGCGAGTTGCTGGCGCGTCTACGGGCCGTGCTCCGGCGCGCGCAACCGGCCGCGGTGGAGGATCGGCTGGAGAACAGCGGCATCTCCATCGACGTGTCCGGTCGCGAGGTGAAGGTGGGAGGCCGAGCGGTGGAGCTGACGGGGCTCGAGTTCGATCTGCTCGTGGCGCTGATGCGGCGCGCGGGCCGCGTCATTCCCCGGGATGCCCTGCTGGGTGAGGCCGGCCGCAGCGACACCGTGGTGGGCGAGCGCACCGTGGACGTCCACATCTCCCATCTCCGGCAGAAGCTCGGGGACGAGGGCGGCAAGCTCATCAAGACGGTGCGCGGCGTGGGCTATGTCTTCGCCAAAGAGGGCGCATGATTCCCCCCAAGCTCCCGAGAGGCTCCGAGCCGCAAGGCCCTGACTCCCAGGAGCGCGGCACCGAGGACACCGGCCTCAAACCCGACTGGCGCTTCCGCCACGCGCGTCACCACTGGCCTCGCGGTCACTGGCCCCATGGGCAGAAGTACTACGGCCGCCGCTGGCGGATGACGCGCCTGGGCCGCTACATCTTCGCCCACCTGCACCGGCGGATCTTCATCTGGTTCGGGTTCTCCATCCTCGTCACGGGCCTGGTCGTGTTCACGGTGATGAACCTGGTGGGCGGCTCCATGTGGCGCCAGGAGATGGACAAGGCCCGCACGTTCGCCAGCAACCGCTTCGCCGAGGTGTGGGACTTCCCCGACCGGCGAGAGGCGCTCGTGCAGGGCATCTCTCGCGACCTGGACGTCGATCTGGAGCTGCACGATGCGCACGGAGCCCTGCTGTTACGCGCGGGCAAGCCCTGCGAGGATCCGGACCTCACCGTGCCGGTGATGCGTGCGGGAGCCCTGCTGGGCTCGGCCAAGGCTTGCTACTGGCACACCCGGCCTCGGAATCCCATGCGCAGCGTGCTGCCCCTGGTGCTCGTGGGAGCCATGCTGTGGATTCTCTCGGGCGGCATTGCGCGGCGGCTGACGCGCCCCATGGACGAGCTGGCCCGTGCCGCCAGCGCGCTCGGAGAGGGGAAGCTGGAGGCCCGCGTCACCATGCACCCCTGGGATGCCACGGGCGAGCTGGGCCTGCTCGCCGACGCCTTCAACGACATGGCCACTCGCATCCAGAAGCAGATGGCGGACCAGCGCGAGTTGCTCGCCGCCGTGTCCCACGAGCTGCGCACTCCTCTGGCACACCTGCGCGTCCTCACGGAGATCCTCCGCGATGGTGGTGGGGACCCGAAGACGTTGGACAGCGTGGACCGCGAGGTGGTGGAGCTGGATGCGCTGGTGGGCGAGCTGCTGGCCAGCTCGCGGCTGGACTTCGGCCAGGTGACGCCGCGCTCCCTCGAAGCCACGGAGCTGGCGGCCCGAGCGTTGGATCGAACCGGGATGCCCATGGAGCTGCTCTCGGTCGAGGTCGCGGACACGGCTCTGGTGGCTGATGCGACGCTGCTGGGCCGAGCACTCGCCAACCTGCTGGACAACGCGCGCAAGCACGGCCAGGGAGTCGTGGCGCTGAGGATCCTCGATCGCGACGGCCAGCTGGCCTTCTGCGTGGATGACCAGGGTCCAGGACTGCTCCCCGGCGAGGAGACCCGCATCTTCCAACCCTTCTATCGGAAGGATCGGGGTGGAGAGGCTCGCGAGGCGGGCTCGTTGGGGCTGGGACTGGCGCTGGTGCAACGCATTGCCCGAGCCCATGGCGGCGAGACGTTCGCGGAGAACCGGCCAGGCGGAGGCGCCCGGGTGGGCTTCAGCGTTCAGCGGGCAGGTCCACCCGCCGCAGTTGCCCAGCCTCAAGCGTAAGAGGCGGGCAGTACGGCCCCAATTCGTTCCGAGTCCAGTAGGCGCCCGTGGTCCGCCACGTGGCGAGGTCCGTGAAGCGGTAATCGAAGAAGAGCGTGCGCACGAAGCGCGGCGGGGTTTCGGGGAAGGGGTCCTCGCGGAAGAAGCCTCGTACGGTTGGGTCTCCCTGGAGGAGCTTCTGCTGGAGTTGGAGCAGCCAGGGGTTGTCCGCGCAGCGGGAGAGCGAGGCGAACCACATCTGCCAGTCGAGCCGAGGCTGATGGGGTGCCACGAAGCGCGGCGCCTGGTCCACGAGCCCGGGGCGCCAGTGCAGGAGGTACTCGCGCCAGGTCTGCCCGTCAGTGCTGCCTTCGAGGACGATTTCCCGGCGCTCCGTGGTCATCACCGCGAAGAGGCCATAGGTGTTGATGCTGCGCAGGCCCGCGAGCTGGCGCAGCGTCCATCTCACCGGTGCGGGCAGGGACGCGCCACTCAGGCGCTCCACATCCGATGACAACCCGAGGACAGCGTACACGGCCGCGAAGCCCACGAATGCCGCGGCCCACACACGGGGATGGCGTCCCATCGGAGGGAGCTCAGGAGAGAGACGCTGGAAGATCCGCCAGCGCATCAGCACTCCATCATCGAGCGCGGAGAGACACAGCACGATCGTCAGCAGGTTGAAGAACCCGTAGTTCCCCGTGGTGATGATGCCCACTTGCAGGGCCACGAGCGCTCCCGCTCCCACGAGCCGGACCCGTCGCGGCCCGAAGAGGAGGAACGGCGCGAGGAGCTCGATGACGAGCATCACCGCCACGCTCGCGCGGTGGAGCCCTGCGGGGAGATGATCGACGAAGTACGCGATGACGTTGGGCAGTGGCTGGGTCCAGTAGTGGAACTCGAGCGCCGTGAGGTTGCGCCACGTCGGATCCCCACTGAAGAGCTTCACCAGCCCGGACATGACCATCAGCCGGAGCAGCAGGAAGCACACGAGGAGGAGGGCTCCCCGGCGAGGCTCGGGCACGCTCCGGCGCGGGAAAAGATGTCCGGGCGCGAGCGGCAAGGAGACCAGCGCGGCCTCCAGCAGCAGCACATCCCACTGAAAGCTCAGGAAGTCGCCGCCCACGATTGTGAGCGACAGGTAGCAGGCCCACGCGCCCACCAGGGCCCAGCGGGGCGCCACATTGGCTACGAGCAGTGCGCCACACGCCAGCCCGGCAAGCCCGAGCCCCCAGAGGGCTCCGTTGCTCGCACCAAACAGCCACAGGAGCGTCGGCAGGCGCAGGAAGCGCTCAGGCCCCAACTGCGCCCGAGCCCAGTCGAGCCACGCAGCCGCGGGCTCCAGACCGTCCGGCCCCATCAACCCCGAGAGTTGGGGCAGGAGCGAAGCGAAGGCGAGACAGAAGATGAGCCCGAGCCCGCGCAGGTACAGCCAGCGGACCCGGGCCAGTCCCCTGCCCTCCCCTGAGGAGAGCGGCAGGGAGTCAGCGTGAGCGTCCCCCGAGCTCACACGCGTGCAACTAGCCTGCGGTGAACTCGAACGAAGTCTCCGCCGTCTCTCCGTCCTTCACGGTGACCTCGGCCGTCTTCGTGCCGAGAGTCTCATGCCACGCCTCGATCGTGTACGTGCCCGCGGGCAGGCCGGTGATGTTGAAGGCGCCATCCTCGCCCGTGGTGGAGAAGTATGGGTGCTGGCTGACGACCACGAAGGCCTTCATCCACGGGTGCACGTCGCACTTGAGCTGGACAATCTCTGCCTCGGAGGGCGCGGGCTTGGTCACCGGCGGCATGGACGGCGGCTGCGCCACGTTGAAGATGGGCTTGGTGCCCGCCACGGCGCGGACGTTGTGCAACGTCTGGTCGCTGTTCTTCACCTGGATGGGCTGGCCGGCCTGAGCGCCCAGCACTCGCGGGGTGTAGGTGCACTTCAGCTGGTCGACGACGACCGGCGGGCTGGACGCGCTCGCGGCAGGGGCGCCCGCCACGGTGCCCTTCACCCGCACCAACACATTCTGCAGCTTGCCGTCCTTCACCATCACCGGCTGATCCTTCGTCGCCATGCCCTCGCAGGCCGGATCCGAGCTCGGGGCGATATCGGCCGGAGCCGGGGCGGTGCCGGTGAACTTCACCACGCCGTGGATGGTGCTGTTCCCAGCGGGAGCGGGAGGCGCCTTCGCCTCAGCGGTGGGAGTCGTGGGCTTGGCCTCGGCGGTGGGAGTCGTGGGCGCGGCCGGCGCCTCGTCCTTCTTACAGGCCGGCAGGATCACCAATCCCGCGGCCCCCAGCATGGCGAGGCTGAACGTGCGCAGCTTCATGGGAGATCTCTCCTAGTCGAACAGGGGGTCAGGCTTCGGCGGCAGCGGCCCTTCAGCGGCCTGCTAGACATGCATACCGCTGTCGAGCATCAGCGCGGCGAAGAGGCCCGTGAGGTAGAGCAGCGAGAAGAAGAACGTCTGTCGAGCCCAATGCTTCCCCAACTGGCGGAAGAAACCCCACGCTCCCAGCGCCATGAAGCCCAGGCCGAGCAGCGCGGCCACCACCAGGTACCAAGCCCCGGCGATGTGGAGCTGGTACGGCAGCAGCGTCATCGGCACGAGCGCCACCAGGTAGAGGACGATCTGCGCCCGGCTGGACTCGTCCCCGCGCTCCAGCGGCACGGACTTGAGCCCCGCCGCCGCGTACTCCTCTTTGCGGAACAGCGCGATGGCCAGAAAGTGGGGGATTTGCCACAGGAAGAGGATCGAGAAGAGGACAAAGCCCCCGCTGTCCACCTGTCCCGTCACAGCCGTCCACCCCATGAGCGGAGGCAGCGCTCCCGGCACCGCGCCCACCAACATGGCCGCGGACGTGCGCGCCTTCAGCGGCGTGTACACCAGCACGTAGCTCAGGAAGGCCAGCAGGCCCAGGCCGGCGGTGAGCAGGTTGGCTCCCAGCGCCAGCGCGGGCAGCGACACGGCCGCCAGCGACAGGCCGAACCACAGCGCCACGCCCGGCTCCATGCGCCCCGAGGGCAACGGCCGATTGCGCGTGCGCGCCATGAACCGGTCGCTGTGCCGCTCGATGTAGCAGTTGAGCGTGTTGGCGGCCGCCACCGTGCCAGCGGTGGCCAGCATCGTCACCAGGGCTCTCGGCACGGACAGCTCACCCGGCGCCAGCCATACGCCTCCGGCCGTGGTCGCCAGCACCAGGCTGGAGAGCCTCGGCTTGGTGAGGGACACCAGGTCACTTGCGGTGTTGGACAGGGACACGGCGCGCGCGCTCACGCAGACTCCAGGGGTGGGGCTCGACAGGCTTGCTGCCGGCGCGGTGAAACCCGGGTGGGACATACACCCCCTCCCCGAGCGCCCCCTCCCATACAGCCATCCCGGCCCGGCGGCAAGCAGCGCCTATCAGCGCCGCTTGTCGAAGATACCGGCAGCGCTATCCACCGGACGCCAGGCGCTGCAACTCGGGGGCGTGCTCACCCTTGGGCTCGAGCTTCAGGTACTCCTGCGCCAGCATCCGGACCTTGTCGGTCTGCTTGCGGTCCTTGCTGAGCATGGTGGCGTAGAAGTAGTAGGCCGGCCCGTAGCTGCCATCCGATTCGATGGCCTTCTGGAAGTACTCCTCGGCCTTGGTCGCGTCACCCTTGCCCTGGTACACGCGGCCCAGCTCCGTGAGCGCCAGTGCGGCCCGGTCCGGCTGACCGATGAACTCCTGGATGGCCTTCTCGAGCTGATCCTTGGCCTTGTCCCAGTCGGAGCGCTCCCGGTAGATGGCGCCCATGGCCAGACGCGCCTCGGGGTTCTTGGCCTTCGGATCCTTCACCGCGCGCTGATACTGCGTGAGGGCGTCGTCCAGCTTGCCCTGGCGGCGGTAGGCGTTGCCCAGCATCACCACCAGCTTGGGGCTGTCGCCCATCGTCTTGAGGGCGGTGGTCAGCGCCTCGGCGGCCTCCTTCTCGCCGCCCGGCTTGGCCATGAGCGCCTTGGCCAGCTCCACGTAGAACTGGGCTCGGGTGCTGTCCAGCTTGATGGCCTCGCGAATGGCGGTCACGGCCTGGTCGGGCTGTCCCTCGATCATCAGCCGGCGGCCCTTGATGAGGTTCAGCTCGGGGTTGGTCTTGTCCAGCGCGAAGCCATCCTGCTCGGCCTTCTGCATCTGCTGGCGGGCCTTCTCCTTGTCCGTGGGCACGCCCGTGGCTTCGGAGAGCTTGGTCTGGATCTCCGGCTTCTGGTCGGCCATCGCCAGCGAGACGCGGCTGATCAGCAGCGAGCGCGCCACCTGCGCGGCGGCCAACTGCCGAGGCGACGGCGGCGGATCCGTGTCGAGCAGCTTCTTGAGCATCTTGGCCGCCAGCTCATAGAGATCGAAGCTGGGGTTGTCCTGGTCGAGGATGAGCAGCGACTTGCCGAGCACGGACTCGGGGTGGTCCTTCTCGTAGCGCAGCGCGAAGTCGTACTGCTGGAAGGCGGTGCCGTCCTGGCCGAGCCGGCGGTACACGGCGCCCAGGCCGGCGTAGATGCGCGGATCGTCCGGGGCCAGGTTGTGCGCCTTGTCCAGGCTGTCGCGCGCGTGCTCCAGGTCGCCCGCGTTCATCTGGATGAGGCCCAGCGTCAGGTACAGCAGGGAGCTGGCCTTGCCCTGAGCGTCAAAGGCCTTCACGCGCTCCTCGAGCGCGCCCAGGGCCTCCTTGCCCTTGCCACCGTACGTCTTGATGAGGGCCTCGGCGGCATACAGGTGCGAGCTGACCTCGTTGCCCTTCTTGGCTGCCTCCAGGTGCTCCTCGGCCTTGCGGCGCGCATCGTCGCCGCCACCGTGCTCGCCCCAGCGGATGGCCCAGGCGTAGGCCAGGTAGCCGTGAGCGGCGGTGCCGTCCGAGTAGACCTCGAGGGCCAGGTCCGCCTCCTCGCAGGCCTTCTTATAGGAGGCGAACGAGTCGTGCTTGAGCTGCTCGGTAGCCGCGTCCAGGTGCTTCTTGTACTCGCGGTTGAGCTTCTTGGTGTGGCTCGAGTACCACGCGTAGCCGATGGTGGAGCACACCACCACGACGAAGAGCCCGAGCGTGATGAACTTGCTCGACCCGCTCTGCTTGGCGGGCCGGCGGCGCGAGCTGGCCTCGTCGTCATCATCCTCGTCCACCTCTTCGACGACGACGGGGCGGCGGGGAGCGGGACGGGCAGCACCGGGCTGAGTCCCCGTGGGAATCGGACGAACCGGAGCACCTGCCGCGGGGGCGCGGGCTGCGGGGCTCGCGGTGGCGACAGGGGCCGCGACAGCCTGGGGCGCGGCAACGGGCGCCTGAGGTGCGGCCGCGACGGGCGCAACCGCCACCGGTGCGGCGACCGGAGCCACCGGCGCAACGACCACCGGGGCCACGGGCTTGGGCATCTCCACCTTGTACTGCTGCAGCAGGGTGAGCGTCTCCGCGTCGTTCGGATCCGACTCCCATGCCTTGAGGAGATTGGCCTTGCCGGGGTCGGACTCACCGGTCTTCAGTTGCAGCATGCCCACCATGCGCAGCGACGACTTATCGGTGGGCTGGACCTGGAGGGCGCCGAGCGCCTCCTCGAGGGCCTTCTTGTCCTTACCTTGCTGGAGGTAGACGCGCGCAAGCAGGAGGCGGGGGTCGGCCGCATTCGGGTGCGCCTTGACGCCCTTCTTGCAGACGACCATCGCCTCCATGAAGCGGCCCATACCGAGGTATGCCTCGGCGAGCGGCTTGTAAGCGTCGGATGACGGGTCAGCGGCGAACGAGTGCTCCAGCTTCGCGAGCTCGGCCGGGCTCAACGTCTTCATGGGGAGGGTAGACATTCCGGAAGATGCGCCTGGGAAGGAGAGTTTTTATGACACCCGCCATGCTCTGCGTCAAATGGGAGAAGGAGGATTCCTACCTCTCGCTTGACAGCCTCACAGGGGTCCGGTATCTGCCCGTTCCACTTGATCAGCGCCCAAACTGATCGATTTTGAGCAGCAAGCAGGCGGTTACAGGGTGGTATGGGGGTGTAGCTCAGTTGGGAGAGCGTCGCGTTCGCAATGCGAAGGTCACCGGTTCGATCCCGGTCACCTCCACCAAGAAGTGACGAAGGGCCTCACTGGAGACAGTGAGGCCCTTTGCATTTTGGCCACAACCGAATTGCAAAGGCTCCGGGCTTTGTTATCCGGGGCCGATGACCGAGCAGCCATCACTTTCGTTCTTTGCCCGCTTGTGGCTGGCGTTCCTCTGCTTCTGGAGGGTGCTGGTCTCCGGGCCCTTTGCCCAGGCCGTCCACCCGCTGAGCCAGGCCTATGACGCCGGCACGCTGGGGGCGGGTCCCGCCACCCCGGCCCTGCCCAAACCCGAGCCCAAGCCCGAGCCGCCCCCTGCCCTACCTCCCGAGCGGGAACACGCCTCGGCGCTGGCGCTGTTGTCCATGCTGCAGCGGGAGGGCCGGCTCATCGACTTCCTCCAGGAGAATGTGGCGGGGTTCCCGGACGCGGACGTGGGGGCGGCGGCCCGCATCGTCCACGAGGGGTGCCGGAAGGTGGTGCAGCAGTACCTGGCGCTGAAGCCCATCCTGCCGGAGTCCGAGGGGGCGAGCGTCCCCGTGCCCGCCGGCTTCGATGCGCAGCGCATCCGCCTCACCGGCAACGTGGCCGGGCAGCCTCCTTATACGGGCTCGCTCAAGCACCACGGCTGGGTGACGACGGAGGTGAAGTTCCCCACGGTCAGCCCGGCGCTGGATCCGCGCGTGCTGGCCCCTGCTGAGGTCGAGCTCCCCTGAGCTCGGCAAGGAGCTGACGCCGAGTATGGCCCGCTACGCGATCGGCATCGATCTGGGCACCACGCACTGCGCGGTGTCGTACTTCAACCTGGAGGACGGCAAGCCTCGGGGCTCGACGCAGTCCATGCTGCCCATTCCGCAGCTGACGGCGCCGGGCACGCTGGAGGCTCGCACGTTGCTGCCCTCCTTCCTCTATCTGGCCGGCGAGCAGGAGTTCCCTGCCGGGAGCCTGGGGCTGCCGTGGAAGCCGGACGCCACCACGGTGGTGGGCGAGTTTGCTCGCTCCCACGGGGCGAAGGTGCCCACGCGGCTGGTGTCGTCGGCGAAGAGCTGGCTGAGCCACCCGGGAGTGGACCGGCGCTCGGCGATGCTGCCGTGGCAGGCTCCGCCCGAGGTGCAGCGGGTGTCTCCGCTGGAGGCCTCGGCGCGCTACCTGCGCCACATGCGCGAGGCGTGGGACCACACGTTCGCGCGCACGCGTGAGGAGGCCGGCAATGCGCTGGCCCAGCAGGACGTGATCATCACCGTCCCCGCATCCTTTGATGCGGCGGCGCGCGAGCTGACGCTGGAGGCGGCGCAGGCCGCGGGCATTCCGAACCTGACGCTGCTGGAGGAGCCGCAGGCCGCGCTCTACTCGTGGCTGGAGGCGCAGGGCGAGGGCTTCCGGAAGAAGATGAAGCCCGGCGAGGTGATCCTGGTGGTGGACGTGGGCGGTGGCACCTCGGACTTCTCGGTCATCACCGTGCGTGAGCGGGATGGCGAGGTGGAGCTGGTCCGTGTGGCGGTGGGCGACCACATCCTGCTGGGCGGCGACAACATGGACCTGGCGCTGGCGCACACGCTGAACCAGCGGATGACTGCCGAGGGCAAGAAGCTGGATGCGTGGCAGTTCAACGCGCTGACCTATGGGTGTCGGCAGGCGAAGGAGACGCTGTACGGAGATCCGAAGCTGGCGCGGGCGCCCATCTCCATCCCGGGCCGGGGTTCGTCGCTGATTGGAAGCACACTGCGCACGGAGCTGGCCCGAGAGGAGCTGGACAAGCTGCTCACGGACGGCTTCTTCCCGGCCACGCCGGTGACGGAGTTGCCGCGCACGGCGCGCCGCACGGGTCTGGCGCAGATGGCACTGCCGTACGCGCAGGATGCCGGGGTGACGCGGCACCTGGCTGCGTTCCTCACGCGGCAGGCCCAGGCACTGGCTTCCTCGCCGGATGCTCCGGTGGATGTGGGCGGCAAGACCTTCCTCCACCCGACGGCGGTCCTCTTCAATGGTGGCGTCTTCAAGGCGGGTCCACTCAAGGCCCGTGTCATGGAGGTGCTGAACAGCTGGCTCACCGCGGACGGGGGCGCTCCGGCCAAGGAGTTGGAAGGAGCGGACCTGGACCTCTCGGTAGCGCGCGGCGCGGCGTACTACGGATGGGTGCGCCAGGGGCACGGCCTGCGGATTCGCGGCGGCACGGCTCGGGCGTACTACGTGGGCGTGGAGACGGCGATGCCGGCGGTTCCTGGCATGGAGCCTCCGGTGAAGGCGCTGTGCGTGGCTCCCTTCGGCATGGAGGAAGGCACACAGGCCGACGTTCCTCCACAGGAGTTCGGCCTCGTCACGGGCGAGCCCACCCAGTTCCGGTTCTTCGCCTCGTCGGTCCGCCGCGATGACAAGGTGGGCGCCATGATCGATGACGTGGCCGGCCGGGAGGATCTGGAGGAGCTGGCCCCCATCGAGACGACGCTGCCGGGCCAGCCGCAGCCGTATGGAGACCTGACGCCCGTGAACCTCCAGGCAGCGGTCACCGAGGTGGGCACCCTGGAGTTGCGGTGCCTGGAGAAGAACGGCTCGGGCCGCTGGAAGCTGGAGCTCAACGTGCGCATGAAGGAGTAAGAAGCGCCGCGGTACGGGAGGTTTATGCGCATCATCGGAATCGATCTGGGCACCACCCACTGCGCGGTCGCATCCATCGACCCCGCGCGGGGTCCGAGTGCCCCCATCGAGGACTTTCCCATCCCCCAGCTCGTCCGGCAGGGGGAGGTGGCTCCACGCTCGCTGCTGCCCTCGTGCATCTATGTCCCCGCGGGCCACGAGCTGGCCGGCGAATCGCTGAAGCTCCCCTGGGGCGATGCGGGCCCCAACGTGGTGGGCGAATTCGCCCGGTGGCAGGGCGCGCGAGTTCCCGGCCGTCTCGTCGCCTCCGCGAAGAGCTGGCTGTGCCATCCGGGAGTCGATCGCTCTGCTCCCATCCTTCCGTGGGGCGCTCCCGCGGATGTGGCCAAGGTCTCCCCTGTCGAGGCCAGCGCCCTGTTGCTCTCGCATATGGCTCGAGCGTGGGACTTCGCTCACCCGGAGGCCCCTCTCGCCCAGCAGGAGGTCGTCATCACTGTCCCCGCCTCCTTTGATGAGGCGGCACGCGCCCTCACCGTGAGCGCGGCGCGCAAGGCGGGCCTGGAGAAGTTCACCCTTGTCGAGGAACCCCAGGCGGCCTTCTACGACTACACCGCGCGCCACCGCACGGACCTCGCCAAGGTGCTGGCCAACGTGCGGCTGGTGCTCGTGGTGGACGTGGGCGGCGGCACCACGGACTTCACCCTCGTCCACGCGGGCGTCTCGCCGGAAGGCCCCATGCTGCGGCGGCTCGCAGTGGGCGAGCACCTCATGCTCGGTGGCGACAACATGGACGCCGCCCTCGCCCGCCGGGTCGAGGAGAAGCTCTTCTCCGATGGCCGCCGCCTGTCCGCTACCCAGTGGACCCAGGCCATCCAGGCCGCCCGCACCGCGAAGGAGGCCCTGCTCGGTCCCAACCCTCCGGAGCGCTACGGCATTTCTCTCGTATCCGAGGGCAGCCGACTCCTTGGCGGCGCGCTGTCCACAGAGCTGACGCGCGCAGAGGCCGAAGGACTGGTGCTTGACGGCTTCTTCCCCACTTCCGGCCCGGCGGACAGGCCTCGTCGCGCGGCGCGCATGGCCCTCCAGGAGCTGGGCCTGCCCTATGCCCAGGATGCAGCGGTGACTCGCCACCTGGCCGCCTTCCTCGGACAGCACGCGGCAGCCGGCTTCGCGGCGCTCGGGGAGACTCCCCCCTCCGAGGGCGCCCTCCCCCGCCCCGACGCCATCCTCCTCAATGGAGGCGTCTTCAACTCGCCCCGCATCTCCGAGCGGCTGGTGGACGCGATCTCCGCGTGGTGGCCGGGCACGCCGCGCATCCCCCTGCTGCGCCATGACTCGCTCGAGAAGGCCGTGGCTCGCGGGGCCGCCTACTACGGACTGGTCCGGCGCGGGCACGGCCTGCGCATCGGCGGCGGCGCGGCACGCGCCTACTACGTGGGCCTGGAGCGCCCCGCGGACAGCGGCGATCAGCCTGTCCTCTGCCTCATCCCCCGCGGCTTCGAGGAGGGCCAATCGGTAGACCTGGGCGAACGCCCCTTCACCCTCACGCTCGGGCGCCCGGTGCAGTTCACCCTGTACTCGACCACGAGCGACCGCATCGACAAGCCGGGAGACATCGTCCCGCTCGCCGAGGACCTCAAGCCGCTGCCCCCCATCCACACGCTCCTCAAGGGAGCATCGGGGAAGACGGCGGAAGTCCCCGTGCACCTCCACGCCGCGCTCACGGAGATCGGCACCCTGGAGCTGTTCTGCGTCTCCAACGTCGCGGACGAGCGCTGGCGCCTCGAGTTCGAACTCCGCGGCTCGGGCTCGGGCCAGGACATCACCGTCACCGAGTCCATGCCCGCGCGCTTCGCCGAAGCGAAGGAGAACGTCGAGCGCGTCTACGGCAACAAGCCGCTGCCCATCGGCCCCAAGGACGTGAAGCAGCTGTCGAAGACGCTCGAAAAGGTGCTCGGCCCGCGCGAGACGTGGCGCGTGCCCGTGCTGCGCGAGCTGTGGAGCTCCCTGTTCGCGGGTGCCAGCAAGCGCCGCCGCTCGCCGGATCATGAGCGCGTCTTCTACAGCCTCGCCGGCTACACGCTCCGCCCCGGTTTCGGCTACCCGCTGGATCACTGGCGCGCGGAGCAGACGTTCGGTCTCTTCGATCAACTCGTGCAGTTCCACACGGACAAGGCGGTGTGGATCGAGTTCTGGGTCATGTGGCGGCGCATCTCCGGCGGCCTCACCGAAGCGCAGCAGGCCAAGCTCTGGACCTATCTCGAGCCCCATCTGGCCCGCCGCGTTCCTCCGGATGCCCCGCCCGCCGGCAAGCTCAAGGGCATCCAACCCGAGGGCCTGGAGGAGATGGTGCGCGCGGCCGCCTCGCTGGAGCACCTGCCCGCCGCCGAGAAGGCGAAGCTGGGCGGCTGGGTGGCCTCCCGGCTCCGCGCCGAGGCGAAGTCCGGTGGGCCCTGGGCCTGGTCGCTCGGCCGGCTCGGCGCTCGTGTTCCCCTCTATGGCAGCAGCCACAAGGTCGTCGACATCGCCACCGCTGAGGCCTGGCTCACGCTGTTGCTGGAGCTGGACCTGCGCAAGATCGACGGAGCGCCCTTCGCGGCGGCTCAGCTCGCACGGCTCACCGGCGACCGGACGCGCGACATCGATCCCGCGATCAGGGCTCGCACGGCCCAGGCGCTCGTCGCGGCGAAGGCCGCCGAAACCTGGGTGCGCATGGTGAACGAAGTGCTCGCGCTGGAAGCCGCCGATGAGGCCCGCGCACTCGGAGACACGCTCCCGGCAGGCCTCCGGCTCTCGATGTGAACACCCCGGCGGCTCCGCGCCGCAGGGGGTGCCCTCTCGGGTAGATCCCTCCCCGCAGGGGAGAGCGAACTCTCACCTCAGAGGGAATCCGGGCTCGTGAGCGCTCAGCCCTCGGTGGGGGCGGGAGCGGGCTCGGCCTTCGGCTCTTCCTCGGCCACAGCTTCGGCGAGCGCATCATCCGCCAGCGCGGCATCGGCGACGGCGGACTCCGGAAGCTCGGCCTCGGCAGCCATGACCTGGAGCGCGGCAGCCGTCTCCTCAGTCGCGGAAGCGGGAGCCTCGGCGGACTCGACAGCCTCCGCCGTGGCCTCGGCGGCCTTGCCCTTGGGCTTCTTCGTCCCGGCGCCCGAGCGGCACGTCCGGCACCATGGCTGGTTCCGAATGGCTCCATCCGCCATCTTGCGCAGACCGAACTGCGCCAGCGGCTTGAGCGTGCGGCACTTCAGGCACATCAGCGAGATGAGCACCTCGTGCCCGTCCGCATCATAGACCGCCGACTTGCGCTTCTTGCGCGGCTGACCCGGCTCGCGCGCCTTGACCTTCTCAGGCGCTGGAGGCGCCATCATCGGGGTCACCTTGTAAAGCATGTCCATCCCTCCCGAACGACCTGACCGTGCCCTGGTCTCCCAGGCTCGGACAGAACCCTCCGACCGAGCACGGCATGCCCTAGAGTAAGAAGGAAATCGGGTTTTGGAAACTGCTCCCAGGCCGAAAAATCGGCCCCTGGGGCGATTCCACTGAGATCTCGCCGACTTGCGGGCGTCCCCCTCCCCGCGCCCTCCAGGGGCCCTACCTCCCAGGGAGTGCTGTCCTCAGGGGGTTGGGGCCGGGGGGCACTCGCCCGCACTGTCCACGTAGACGATACGTCCCAGGGAGGGGGCGGTGAGCGACGCCTTGCGGCCCTGCCAGTATGCAATCAGCTCATCCCGGAAGGTCCCCGGACGGCTCAGACCGAGATCAATGCGGCCGGGGGGGAGTTTGTCGAGGGCCGGGGCCAGCCCATCCCCACCCCGTGCCAGGAAGTCCGGCATGGCCAGGCGGTAGAGCTTTGCAGGCTCCAACGGCCGGCCATTGGCCAGCGTGACGCCCTGGAAGCGCTCCGGCCCGGGGCACCGGGCGAGCGTCACCTTGACCCCCGAAACCAGGAAGATGCCCTTCTTCGCGCCGTAGGCCGTCTGGAGCAGACGCTTCAGCTCCTCGCCCGACAGGGTGACAATGGCCACGGTGTTGTCGAAGGGAAGCACCTCGTAGACATCGCCAAAGGTGAGCGGACCCGCGTCAATGTCCGCGCGCAGCCCTCCCGGGTTCACCAGCGCCGCGTCCGCGCGAGCCGCCTCCCGCAGCGAGTCCGCGATGAAGTCCCCGAGCACGCTCTCGTTCGCGTAGTCGCGCTTGAGGGCCACCGGAACGGAGACGCCCAGCTCGCGGTGCTGCTCCTGCTCCACTCGAGCGAGCGCCGGGGCGATGAGCGTCTGGATGTCGGCGTCCGGAACCACCGGGGCACCGAGGAAGGTCGCGGGCACGAGCCGCACCTCCGCCTGGTCCTTCAGCTTGCGAGCGTCACACGTGCCACTGGTCGCATCCACCTGGGCGCAGACGGGAATGCCCGCGTGGATGAGGGTGCGATCGGGCAACACCTTGTGGCTCGTCGGATCCACGAAGATCTCGATGTAACCGAACGAGCGCCCCAGTCCGTAGGTCTCGATGACGGGCACGTCGTGGAGGAAGTGGCCCATGGCCTGGTGGGTGTGCCCGGCAATCACCGCGTCCAGCGTGCCCGGGGGCAACGCGTCCAGGGCGGAGTAGATCTCCCCATCCTTCATGTCACAGCTGGACAGGTCCCTCGGGTTCGCCAGGTTCGGGCACCTGCCGCCCGCGTGCATCACGCCGAGGACGATCTCTGCACCCCGCTCGCGCAGGCTCTTCGCGGCCTCGATGGCGGCGGGAGCCAGCGGCTCGAAGCGCAGGGAGGCGACGTTGGTGGGGTTGGTGGTCGTCGGCGTGGACGGAGTGGAGAGCCCGACGATGCCCACCTGCACGCCGTGGACGGCGACGAGGAGCGTGCCGTCATTGCCGAGCCACGCCGGACGCTGGCCACTGGCAGCCTCGCGGATGTTGGCGGACAGGATGGGGAAGCGGGCCTGTTGGATACGGGCCTTGAGCGCGCCCAGTGGATCATCTCCGGGCTTCGCGGGCACCGGGGAGGGGCCCACAGGGCCATAGTCGAACTCGTGGTTGCCCACGGCCGCGGCCGTGACTCCGAGCCGGTTGTACACGTCGACCACAACGGCGCCCTCGGAGAGATTGGACGCAAGCGTTCCCTGGAAGAGGTCTCCACCGTCGAGCCACAGCACGCCGTTCGGGTTGTCGGCACGCAGCCGGGCGACATAGCCCGCGAGGGTGGCAGCGCCCCCCTCCTGAACCTCCACCCCGTTCTTGAGCGAGGTGCGCAGGGGCGCGATCCAACCATGCAGATCATTGGTGCCGACAATCGTGAGCCGGATGGGCTCGGCGGGAGCGGCGGCCACCGGCGGAGCGCTCGAGGCAGTGGAGGATTCCGCGGGCTGCGGAGCGCTGCGGCACGCGGTGGCCGCGAGGGCCACCAGCACGAGGGCGAGTCGGAGTCGGAGCATGAGGGCGGGCACTTCAGCGCGGAGCCCGCCTGGAGGCAACCGGCTTCAGCTCCGGCGCCGCCGGCTCAGCAGCATGAAGCCCACCATCACGAAGAGGAGGGCGCCAGGCACCGAGGCCGTGGAGCAGCCACACCCGCTGTCATCGGGCGTGTACGTCGTCCCCGGGCCCCCAGGCCCGCTGGGCTGGCCTCCATCCTTCCCTCCATCGGTGGTTCCCCCGTCAGAGGTGCCACCATCGGAGGTTCCACCGTCCGCGCCTGCATCCGTCGAAGACTGGAGCGGAGGGGAGAACGCATTGGCCACGGAGGTCCAGGAGACGAGCTTGTCATTCTGGATGGGATCGTTGATCGCGTCATGCACGGCCACGAGCCCGGCGGGGAAACTCGGCCCCAGCGCCCTGGAGGTGGCCTCCACCGTGGTCGGGCCCGTCACGGCGTCGATGCCGCCATCCTGGACGACGGTGAAGGCCCCCACGGTCCGATGGGGCGGCTGGCGCTCGTAGACGACGACCTGGTCCCCACCCGCGCTCGCGGCCAGGAGGTAGCCCTTGTTGCCGGGGAGCGGATAGAGCCCCAGCCCTCCGAGCGGTGTCGTGAGCGGATCCGTGGCGGTCGCGACGCTGGTGCGAGCAGTGCCCGCATCGGGCTCGGCGGAGTAGCGCCAGATGCCCGCGTTCTGCTCGGCGACGAAGAGGTAGCCCTGCGCATCGTCCGCGACAGCACCCGCGACGGGCCCTCCGACGGGGAAGTTTCGCACGGGGAAGGACTGGACTCCGCCGTCCACGGGACGCAGTTCGAGTTGCTGCATGCTGCCCGCGGAGTCGGCCGTGAAGGCGTAGAGCGTGCCAGTCGCCGCGCTCCGGTACAGCGTCACCGTCCGCGGGGAGAAGTTCTGGACGGTCAGTGTCCCTGTGTCCACGCGGCGCAGTTGGAGCGTGACCGGATCCACGATGTAAGCGGTCAGGGCCTGGAGGGAGCCATTGACCGCCACGACGAGAGGCGCGGAGCCACCGAGCACGGAGAAGCTGTCACGCACGTCCACGCCGTAGGCCACGCCGTCCGACAACAGGGCCTGATTCTCGCTCCCATCCAACCGGAAGGAGATGAGTCCGACGACGGAGTCCGCCACGACGACCAGGCCCTGGCCTCCATCGATCGGGCCCCCATCGATCGCCCCTCCATCGAGCAGGGTGTTGGGGTTGACCCAAAGGGCGACGTCCTGGGAGGAACTGCCTCCCCGAGCCACAGTTCGGGTCTCGACGAGAGGCTGGACAGCAACGGGCTGGGCCGCGGCGGGCAACCCGGCCATGACCGCGAACAGAAAGAGAGGAATGTGTACGCGCATGAGGGCCTCCAGGGGTCGACCCTACGTAGCCACCCCTACCGAGGGGCGCAAGGAATCGTCGACACCAAGGGTTGGCGCAAGGCAGAGCGTCGGGTACAACCGCGCGCCTTTCGTCCAGGGAACACCATGAACACCTCACGCTCGCTCACCATCGGCCCCAGGGAACAGGACGGCAGCAGCCGCACGGCGGGGGGGTGGTAGATGCGCATCCTCGTCACGGGAGCGGATGGGTTCGCGGGGCGGCACCTGTGCGCGCTGCTGCGTGCGGCGGGTGATGAGGTGGTGGAGGCACACGGGCCCCGCGCCGAGGGCGTGAACAGCGATGCGTTGAACTTCGACATCGCGGACGAGGCGGCGGTGCGTGCGGCGGTGGAGAGGGCTCGCCCGGAGGGGGTCATCCACCTTGCGGGGTTCGCCTCGGTGGCGCGCAGCCATGGCAACCCGGCTCGAGTCTTCGCGGTGAACGCGCTGGGGACGGTGAACCTGCTGACGGCGGTGCGCGAGAGTGCCTCGGAGGCCCGCGTGCTGCTGATCAGCTCGGGAGAGGTATACGGCCCGATGCCCGAGGGGATGCGCGCCACGGAGGCCGAGCCGCTCTTCCCGCTGAATCCGTATGCCACCTCGAAGATGGCGGCGGAGATGGCGGGCCTGCAGTTCCACCGGAATTATGGGCTCTCGGTGGTGGTGGCGCGGCCCTTCAACCATGTGGGAGCGGGGCAGGATCCGACCTTCGCGGTGCCCTCCTTCGCGGCGCAACTGCGAGCCATCCGGAAGGGCACGGCGGGCGCGGTGCTGCGCACGGGAAATCTGGAGGCGATCCGCGACTTCTCGCATGTCCAGGATGTGGCGGCCGCCTATCGGCTGTTGCTGACGTCCGGGGTGGCGGGGCAGGCGTACAACGTCTGCAGCGGCACGGGCCGGACCATCCGGTCGGTGCTGGAGGAGATGCTGGTGCTCTCGGGGCTGTCGGTACGCATCGAGCTGGATCCGGCGCGGCTGCGGCCCACGGACAACCCGAGTCAGGTCGGAGTGCCGGACAAGCTGCGCGCCCTGGGCTGGGAGCCGAAGCACACGGTGACGGCGGCACTGCGTGAGGTGCTCAGCCTGGGCACGAAGTGAAGCAGGAAGGCTGTCACTTCCTGCTGCCAACGGGCCCAGCCAATGCCGCCTCATACGCGGCGAGAGTCTTCTCCGCGGCGCGCTTCCAGGTGAAGGCCTCGGCCTGGCGCTTGCCCTTCTCCGCCCAGTTGCGCCGCTCCTCGGGTGAGCGCAGCAGCCGGTCGATGATCTCCGCCAACCCCTCCGCATCATCCGGCCCCACGGCAGGTGCCGCGTCTCCGCATACCTCGGGCAGTGAACTCACGTTGGAGACGATGGTGGCGGTCCCCAGCCGCATGGCCTCCAGCGGTGGCAACCCGAACCCCTCGCCTCGCGACGGGAAGACGAACACGGCCGCGCGCCGCATCAGTTCGTAGAACACGGAGGCGGACTGGTACCCCAGCGGGCGGATGTCGAAGCCCTCGGCACGCATCCGCCCCACGCGGGTCTCCACTGCTCCGGAGCCAAACCAGCTCTGCCCCGCCAGCACGAGCGACGCCGTCCGCCCTCGGGCTCGCAAGCGTTCCAAGGCGTCCAGCACAAGCCCCACGTTCTTCCGCACATCGAGCGAGCCTGCGTACAGCACGAAGTCCTTGGGCAGTGCCAGGGCTCGCACGAAGGCCTCGCCGGTCAGATCCAAGCGCTCGGCATCTACATGGTCCACGCCGTTGTGCACCACCTCCGTGCGCCCGGCGGCCTCGGGAAACCGCGCCAGCAATTCGTTCCGCGTGTGCGCACTGACGCAGAGCACCCGGTCCGCGAGCATCAAGCTGCGCGCCAGCCACAGGCGGAACTGCCACCGGAACGCCGTGGACACTGTCTCCCGCATGGTCAACGGGATGAGATCATGCACGGTGAGGACGTACGCCTTGCCGGGGAGATGCGTGAGCGGGAGGTTGAAGTTGCCGAGCGCGTGGAAGAGCCGAGCCTGAGAGCCTCTGAGGTCCCTCGGCAGGCGGGCCAGCGCATAACCTGTGCGGCCCATCCGTCCTCGCGGGTGCTCGCCCGAGACCCGAGCGCCGAAGCGCTCCAGGTGGACACCCTCCCCTTCCAGAGCCGAGGCCAGACAGCGGGTATACAGGCCAATCCCCGTGGTGGGCTCGTCCCAGAGGGTCGCGTCGAAAGCGATGGGGCCGATGGACACGGGGCGCCTCATACCACGGGCGTCAGGCCCCTGCTGGGCGCGTAGCTGCACCGCTCGGATGGAGTGCACTGGAGCGCCAACGCTCAATCAAGCGCTGGCGCACGGCGGGTGAGATCTCGGCGCCATAGGTGCGGTCGAGCAGCCGCAATTTCCACTCGGCGGAACCCGGTTGTAGACCTTCTGCCCCCAGTGAGACCGCCATGAGCGCCCGAGCGGCAGCAAACATGTCTGCTGCCATCCTGAGACGCTCCTCTCCCGAGCGTTTCGAAAGCAAGGTGCGGACGAGTGCCTCCGCACGTGGGAGCGTATCGTTCATCGCTTCGCCCTCTCCAGCAAAGGCTCAATCCCCAGTTCCCGAGCCCAATGGTCCAGGTATGCCTGTGCCAGGCTGCTTCCCACCAACAAGAGAACTTTGAGGTAGTCGTCCACGACCGCAGCATAGCGGTCATGCCCCCACACGGGGCGCCTCATACCACGGGCGTGTGATAGGCAGGGCACCCCATGGCGGTCCATCAGTTGATTCCCAGCTTCGTCGCGGGTGACGCCTCCGGACAGGCCGCACTGCACCTGCAGCTCCTCCTGCGCCGCATGGGCCACTTCGGCGAACTCTACGCCGGCGAGGTCGGTTCTGGCCTGGAGTCCCTGGCCCACCCCGTCTCCGCGCTGCGACCAGCTCCCGAAGATCTGGTCCTCTACCACCACGGTATCGCCTCGCCCCTGAGCAGCCACCTGATGCACCTGCCCTGCCGCCGAGGGCTCGTCTTCCACAACATCAGCCCCGCGCGCTTCTACGCGGGCACCCCGTTGGCCGAAGCGCTCGTCTCCGGACGGGCCCAACTCGCCGCCATGGCCCCCTTCGTGGAGGTGGCTCTCGGCGTCTCGGACTTCAACTCCGCCGAGCTTCGCGCCGCCGGCTACCGCAACGTCCACACCGTCCCTCTCTTCATCGAACCGGAGCGCTTCGCCCAGTCTCACGCCGACCCGACCCTGCTCCGGCGTCTGGAGGGCGGCGCTCCCACGGTCCTCAGCGTCAGCCGGGTGGCGCCCCACAAGCGCTTCGAGGATCTCCTCCTGCTCCATGCGGAGCTCTTGAGAATCCGCCCCGAGGCCCGCCTCCTGCTGGTCGGTGGCTATGAGGCCGGCAGCCGCTACTTCAAGTCCCTCCAGCGCACCGCCAAAGCGCTGCCAGGGGTGCACTTCCTCGGGCGGCTCAACCACGCGGAGCTGGTGGCCGCCTACCGCTCCGCCGACGTCTTCGTCTCCATGAGCGAACACGAGGGCTTCGGAGTCCCGCTCATCGAGGCCATGGCCGCCGAGGTGCCGGTGCTCGCCTTCGCCGCCGCCGCCGTGCCGGAGACACTCGGAGGCGCGGGCATCGCATTCGACCAGAAGCACTTCTCCTTCCTCGCCGAGCTCGTGGTCGAGATCAGCGAGGACCGGGATCTGCGCCAACGGATCCTCCAGGGCCAGGCCCGGCGCCTCGCCCACTTCTCCGCGGAGAACACCCAGCGCGCCCTGGCGAAGGCCCTCGGAGAGAGGTCATCGCCTCGTCCCAAGCCTCCCCCATCCAGGCGAAAGCCCCGGCGCCCGCGCGTGGGAATCGTGGTGCAGCGCTACGGCCAGGTGACCGGAGGCGCCGAGCGCCATGCCCAGCAGCTCGCCGAGCACCTGTCGCCCCACTTCGAACTCACCGTGCTCACCACCTGCGCGAAGAACCACCTCTCCTGGGAGAACGTCTTCCCTCCAGGGCTGGACCGCCAGGACGATCTGCCCGTGCTGCGCTTCCCGGTGAGACGCACGCGCAACATCCGGCCCTTCAACGCCCTGTCGAACTCCGTGTTCAACCGCAGCCTCGAGCGGATGCGCGAGGAGCACTGGGTCGCCGAGCAGGGCCCGCTGAGCCCAGGGCTTCTCGCGCACCTCGAGACAGCTCGCGACACCTACGACGGCTTCATCTTCTTCACGTACCTCTACGCGCCCACCGTGTGGGGACTCCCCATGGTCGCGGACCGGGCGCTGCTCGTCCCCACCGCGCATGACGAACCGCCCATCCGCTTCGGCGTCTACGCGGACGTCTTCGAGCGGCCCCGCGCGCTCATGTGCAACACCCCCGAGGAGATCTCCCTCATCCAGCGCTACTACCCGAACCACGCGCGCACCCGGGTCGTCGGCGTGGGTGTGGACAGGCCCCCCGCCTCGCCCGAGCGCTTCCGCGAGAAGCACAGCATCCACCACCCCTACCTGCTCTACGTCGGCCGCCTGGAGCCGGGAAAGGGCATCCCCGAACTGCTCTCCCACCACCGGGTGCTGAGACAGCGATACGCGGATGCGCCGGAGCTCGTCCTCGCGGGAGAAGCCCACATGGACCTCAGGGGCGATGGCATCCGCTACGTGGGCCGCATCGACGAGCAGGACAAGCACGACGCCCTGGCCGGTGCACTCGCCGTGGTGGTGCCCTCGCGCTTCGAGAGCCTGTCGCTGCTCACGCTGGAGGCCTTCGCCCAATCCACGCCCGTGCTCGTCAATGGACACTCGGACGTGCTGGTAGGTCAGATCGAGCGCAGCGGCGCCGGCCGGGCGTACAAGGATCTCGACTCGTTCATCACCGGCCTGCAAGAGGTGGGCACCGAGCGAGCCGCTCTGGGCAGGAAGGGTCTTGCCTACGCGAAGCGTTACTCATGGCCGAAGGTCGTGGCTGCCTATCAGCAGGAGATGGATCGCATCCTCCAGGAGAAGCGCCGATGAAGCTGTTGGGACGAGACATCCCCGCGCGCGCGTTGCTCGCCCGCATCGAGGAGCGCCTGCGCGTGCGCGGCCTCCCCACCTCCGAGGCCGCCGAGGTTCCCCAGGAAGGCGTCGAGCCCCGGGTGGATCCGCTGTCCTTCAACCTCCAGGCACTCGAGGAGCACAGCGACCCGACCCGGCCGATGCCGCTGCACACGCACCGCGGCGGCGTGGGCCAGCTCGTCGTGGTGGCCAAATGGGCCTTCCGCAAGACGTGTCAGGTGCTCATCAACGAGACGCTCTCCCGCCAGCGCGTCTTCAACGGGCATGTGCGGGACTCCTACGCCCAGCTCTCCGCCGAGGTCATCCGCCTGCGCCGCGAAGTGGAGGAACTCAGGGCCGCGCAGTCGCCCGCCACCCCTCCACCCGAGCCTCCCGTGGTCCCCGTGCGCCCCCGCCGCCCGAAAAGGCTTCCATGACCGCGCCGTCGAAGCAGCCCCGGCTGCTCATCTTCGTCATCGCCTACTACGCCGAGTCCACCCTTCGCTGGGTGCTGGAGCGCATTCCCACCTCGATCTTCCAGACGTACGACTGCGAGGTGCTCGTCGTCGACGACGCCTCCAAGGATCGAACGTTCGAGATCGGCCGCGAGTACCAGGCGAACCATCCAGACATCCGGATGACCGTCCTGCGCAACGAGCACAACCAGGGCTACGGCGGAAACCAGAAGGTGGGCTACGCCTACGCCCTCTCCGAGGGCTTCGACTTCGTCGCCATGGTGCACGGCGACGGCCAGTACGCCCCCGAGGAACTGCCGCGCCTCATGGAGCCTCTCCACTCCGGCCAGGCGGACGCCGTCTTCGGCAGCCGGATGATGAGCCGCTTCGGAGCGCTCAAGGGCGGCATGCCGCTCTACAAGTACGTGGGGAACAAGATCCTCACCACCGTGCAGAACGCGCTGCTGGGCACACGCCTGTCCGAGTTTCACAGCGGCTACCGCATCTACGCGGTGGAGGCGCTGCGGCGCATCCCCTTCCACCTCAACTCCAACGACTTCCACTTCGACACCGAGATCATCCTCCAGTTGCTCAACTCGGGCGGACGCATCCAGGAGCTGCCCATCCCCACCTACTACGGAGACGAGATCTCCCGGGTGAACGGGATGAAGTACGCCAAGGACGTGGTGCTGGCCACGGCGCGCAACGTGCTCCACCGCGCCGGAGTGCTCTACCAGCGCCGCTACGATCCGATCAGCCACGGCAACCAGCACTATGATCTCAAGCTCGGCTACGCGAGCAGCCACTCGTGGGCCCTGGACGCAGTGCCCGCCGGAGCCCGGGTGCTGGACATTGGCGCCGGCCCGGGAGGCATCGCGCGCGAGCTCGCCAACAAGGGCTGCACCACGGCCGTGGTGGACCAGCACCCGCCTACCGAAACGGATCCGCGCATCCAGGTCTTCGTCCAGAACCTGGACGAGCCCCTGCGCTTCAACGTGCGCGACTATGACCACCTGCTCCTGCTGGATGTCATCGAGCACCTCAAGGATCCCGAGCGCTTCCTCGGGGAGCTGCGCCAGCAGTTCGACTACACGCCTCGGAAGCTGGTGCTGACCACGCCCAATGTGGCCTTCGTCGTCCAGCGCCTCATGCTCCTGGCCGGGCAGTTCAACTACGGCAAGGCCGGCATCCTCGACAGGACCCACACCCGCCTGTTCACCTTCCGCAGCCTGCGCCACCTGCTGCGCGACAACGGCTTCCGCATCAAGGAAATCCGCGGCGTGCCCGCGCCCTTCCCGAAGGTGCTCGGCAACGGCGTACTGGGCCAGGCGGCGCTCGGGGCAAACCTCGCCCTCATCCGCCTGAGCAAGACGCTCTTCTCGTACCAGATCTACGTCGAGGCCGAGACCACACCCGATGTGAGCTTCGTCCTCGAGGACTCGAAGGAAAAAGGCGCCCTGCGGGCCCAGCAACTGAGCAAGGCCCAGCCCAAGAAGCGCTCCAAGGCCAAACCGCGCCGCACGGCCTGAGCCCGAGGCCTCACACCCGCGAAGCAGGCTCCTCGGCGGGAGTCCGGGCCGCCACCGCGATGCACAGCGCGCCCAGCACGAAGTAGTAGTAGTTGGTGAAGGCCTGCTTGTTGAGCGCGAAGAACACGCAGTAGACGAACGCCACGGAAGCAGCGAACCCCGCGGGCGTCCGGGGCGCGCGCCAGAGGGCCAGGGCGATGGCCACTCCGGTCCCGGCGAAGGCAATCCACACCGGCGGCTGCGGGTGCCCCTTCGACACCCACCAGGAGAGATAACTCAGCGCGTCAGTCCTGAAGGGCTGGTGGAACTGGAGCTCCGCCACGCTCCACAGGAACGCCTTGGGGTTGAGGGCGATGAGCGGCAGGCTCACCACCACCGCGGTAACGCCCGCACGCCAGAGCCAGTCCCAGAGCTGGCGCCCTCGCAGCGGCGTGAGCAGCGGGATCAACGGCAGGATGAAGACCGTGTACTGCTTCACGGCCACCAGCAGCCCCAGCACATAAGGCAGCGCCCGAGGGTACCGGCACGCGCAGAACACGGTGGCGGCCAGCAGGCCGATGAGCAGGGGTTCGGTCCATGCCATCTCGAGCACGAACAGCGCGCGCGGCGTCAGCAGCAGCAAGGCCGCCGCCCCCGCCGCCAGCCTCCCGCCCCGCGCATAGGCCATGAATCCGGCCGCCAGGGTGATCGCCACCAGCTGGGCGTAGCGCGGATCGCCTCCGAGCACCTTGCCCAGCACCGAGAAGTAGAGGCTCAGCGGCGGGTAGGGGAAGCCGAACATCAGCCGCCCGTTCTGCACGATCCCCTCACCGTAGAAGTGTGCGTGCCCGTAGATGTTGGGGAACGTCATCGCGTACGGGTTGTGCCCGCGCAGGAGTGCCTCCGAGCCCTGTGCCTGGAAGACGAAGACGTCGATGAAGGGCGACGGAGAAGTCCTCAGCAGCCACACTCCCACCGAGAAGCTCACCATCAACAGCAGCGGCACGAGCCACGGCCGCAAGCGGTCCGAACTGGCCAGGAGCGCCCCCACCACGAGCGCCTGCGCGGCCAGCCCCCAGTAGAACGGCGCATAGGGCCAGGGGCCGTTGAGCTGCAGGTAGAAGCCCGGGTGGTTCATGCACCACTGGTGGAGTTCCACCACCAAGCCCCCCGCCAGGAGCAGCGTCAACCCTCCCTCCACCAGTGAATCCCACCGGCCCACACGCGAGACGAGCACCCCCACCCCACACAACGCGAGCGTCATGCTCAGCCCCTCGAGGGCATCCTCCCGAAGCGTCCCATTGGAGAGCTGGAGCGTCACCCCCAGCACCGTGGCCGCCCCCAGGCAGCAGGCGGCCAGGAACCACCCATCGCTGGCAACGGCCCGGGGCTCGGGAACAACGGTGGCGGGGCTCGGGGTAGACCCTGTAGCGGAGGGAGATTCGGTAGGCACGGCGCGCCTTTGTAGCACCCTCGCCCGCCCTGCTGGCCTCCAGGGGGTGAAAGCCAGCGGAATCGTTCCCATCGTCCCATTGAGAGGGGGGGCTCGATGCCCGCTTGCTTTCCTCTCGGTGGACCGCGAAATAGGCATCTTTTGGGGGCCGTTCCCCCAGGTTGCCCCTTACACACCCCGTGATATGCGCGCTTCGACTGCCTTCTCGACAGACTCCGGCCCCTCCCTGACCCTGGGCCTGCCCGGGTTCACCTTCGAGGACCTCTACCGTCCCCGCGGGCTGCGCCAGCTCTCGGAGCGCTTCGACGCCTGGCTCACCGAGCACGAACTGGAACTCTTCCAGGCCTTCGACACCTACCGGAAGTCCGGGGGCTCGAACCTCTCCGGGCCCGCCGAGTCGGACCTGCTCATCCGCGTCTCCCGCCACGTCAGCCGCTTCCTCGGCCGCCTCTTCAACATCGAGAGCGAGATGGAGAGGCTGGCGCGCGGGCTGGCGGGCGAGCTGCCGCTGTTCGACTTCAAGCGCGACTTCATCACCCGCCGCGTCTTCAAGAAGGGCGCCGCGGACCGCCCCACCCTGGCCGAGTTCCCCTCGCTCGATGGCCGGATGCGCCTGCTGCTGCAGCTCGGCTTCCCCGAGGCCTCCGAGAAGGAGGACCTGGAGCGTCGGCTGGCCGAGTCCATCCTCACCTTGATGGACCTGGAGCGGCTCTTCTCCGGCGCCCTGCCCGCGGACCAGCAGTCTCGCGCGGAGGGGCTGCGCACCCGCTGGGCCACGCTGCGCCCCGCCCTGCTGTCCACCCCCGAGGGCCGTGACGCCTTCGGCTCCAGCCTCGTCACCCACGGAGACGATGCCGCCGAGCTTCAGTCCATTCGCGCGCTCCTCTCGCTGGCGGACCGCTGGACCTTCGCCCGCGCGCTCCACCCGGAGCTGAAGGAGCTGTTCCACGCATGGCCGACGCACCGGCTGCCCAAGCCGCTCGTGTTCGACCAGCTCGTGCAGCTGCACCGCCCGGACGCGAACCTGCCGGAGATCACCGAGGGCCCCGAGCACCACCTGCGCTACCGCGAGGGCTTCAAGCTCACGGACCGTCGCGGCACCCCGCGCGACGTGATGAACGAGGTGGACTACTGCGTCATCTGCCACGAGCGCGAGAAGGACTCGTGCTCCAAGGGCTTCAAGGCGAAGGACCCGGCCGTGGAGGGCCACTCCTTCAAGAAGAACCCGCTGGGCATTCCGCTCACCGGGTGCCCGCTGGACGAGCGCATCTCCGAGGCCCACGCCCTCAAGCGCGAGGGCAACTCGGTGGCCGCGCTGGCCATGGTGGTGCTGGACAACCCCATGTGCCCCGGCACCGGCCACCGCATCTGCAACGACTGCATGAAGGCCTGCATCTTCCAGAAGCAGGAGCCGGTGAACATCCCCCTGGCGGAGACGGCCACCCTCACGGACGTGCTGGCGCTGCCCTGGGGCTTCGAGATCTACGGTCTGCTCACCCGGTGGAACCCGCTCAACGTGCGCCGTCCGTACGCGCTGCCGTACCGGGGCCGCAACGTGCTGGTGGTGGGCCTGGGGCCCGCGGGCTACACGCTGGCGCACTACCTGCTCAACGAGGGCTTCGGCGTCACCGGCGTGGATGGCCTGAAGATCGAGTCCTTCGATGACGAGCTGTTGGGCCGCAACGGCAAGGCGCTCAAGCCCATCCGGGACTGGAGCGCCATCACCCGCGAGCTGGACGAGCGCGTGCTCGAGGGCTTCGGCGGCGTGTCCGAGTACGGCATCACCGTGCGCTGGGACAAGAACTTCCTCACGCTCATCCACCTGACGCTGGCGCGCCGGGAGAACCTGCGCATCTACGGCGGCGTGCGCTTCGGTGGCACCCTGACGATCGACGACGCGTGGAAGCTGGGCTTCGACCACATCGCCATCGCCGCGGGCGCCGGCCGTCCGACGATCATCGGGATGAAGAACAACCTCATCCGGGGCATCCGCAAGGCGAGCGACTTCCTCATGGCGCTGCAGCTCACCGGCGCCTTCAAGCGGGACTCGCTGGCCAACCTCCAGGTGCAGTTGCCGGCCATCGTCATCGGCGGCGGCCTCACCGGCATCGACACGGCCACGGAGCTGATGGCCTACTACCCGGTGCAGGTGGAGCGGACGCTGGAGCGCCACGAGCGGCTGGTGGCCGACATCGGCGAGGAGGCCGTGCTCGCCCGGCTGGACGCGGAGGAGCGCGCCACCTATCAGACGTTCCTGGAGCATGGCCGGGCCGTGCGCGCCGAGCGCGAGCGGGCCCGTGCCGAGGGCCGCAACCCCGACCTCATCAAGCTGGTGCGGAGCTGGGGAGGCGTGAGCCTCGTCTACCGCCGCAGCCTCACCGAGTCCCCCGCCTACCGCCTCAACCACGAGGAGGTGGTGAAGGCGCTCGAGGAGGGCATCCGCTTCATCGAGCGCATGAGCCCGGCGGAGGCCCTGCCGGACGCGAGCGGCGCGGTGAAGGGCATCCGCTTCGAGCGGATGGTGACGAAGGACGGCAAGCTCAAGGGCAGCGGCGAGTTCTTCGAGTTGCCCGCGCGCACCGTCTGCGTGGCGGCGGGCACCTCGCCCAACGTCACCTACGAGAAGGAGTACCCGGGCACCTTCCAGCTCGACGAGAACAAGGAGTACTTCCAGGGCTTCGAGTTGGAGGAGCGCGGAGAGTCCTTCGAGCTGAAGCCCGTGCCGGCCAACGAGGATCTGGCGGCCAAGGTGGGCTTCTTCACCTCGTACCAGAAGGAGGGGCACTTCATCTCCTTCTACGGAGACAACCACCCCACCTACGCGGGCAACGTGGTGAAGGCCATGGCCAGCGCCAAGGATGGGTATTCCGAGGTGTCGCACCTCTTCGCCCGGGAGCTGGCGGGGACGGACTTCTCGGACGAGCTGGCCCAGCGCAAGCGGGACGAGAAGCTGGCCTCGCACTTCGGCCAGTTGGATGACGCGTTCAACGCCACCGTGGTGAGCGTCAACCGGCTGACGCCGACCATCGTCGAGGTGGTGGTGAAGGCGCCCTTCGCGGCGAACCACTTCGAGCCCGGCCAGTTCTACCGCCTGCAGAACTTCGAGCGGCTGGCGACCGTGGTGGACGGCACCCGGCTGACGATGGAGGGCCTGGCCCTCACCGGCGCGTGGGTGGACAAGGAGAAGGGGCTCATGGGGACGATCGTCCTCGAGATGGGCGCCTCCTCGCGGCTGTGCGCGGCGCTCAAGCCGGGCGAGCCCGTGGTCCTCATGGGTCCCACCGGCACGCCCACGGAGATCGGCCACAACGAGACGGTGGTACTCGTGGGCGGCGGTCTGGGCAACGCGGTGCTCTTCTCCATCGCCCGTTCGCTCAAGGCGGCGGGCTGCAAGGTCGTCTACTTCGCCGGCTACCGGACCAAGACGGACAGCTTCAAGCAGGACGAGGTGGAGGCCGGCACGGATCAGATCGTCTGGTCCGTGGACGGGGGCGAGCTCATCCAGGCCCGGCGCCCACAGGACTCCGCCTTCCGAGGCAACGTCGTCCAGGCGATGGTGGCCTACGCTCAGGGCACGCTGGGCCCACAGCCCGTCATCTCGTTCAGCCAGGTGGACCGCATCATCGCCATCGGCTCGGACCGGATGATGCGCGCGGTGCAGGAGGCCCGCCACGGCGTGTTGCAGCCCTTCCTCAAGCCCGAGCACGAGGCCATCGGCTCCATCAACTCGCCGATGCAGTGCATGATGAAGGAGATCTGCGCGCAGTGCCTCCAGAAGCACGTGGACCCGCGCACGGGCAAGGAGACGTGGGTCTTCTCCTGCTTCAACCAGGACCAGAAGCTGGACCAGGTGGACTTCGTGAACCTGAACCAGCGTCTGCGCGGCAACACCGTGCTGGAGAAGGTGTCGGACGTGTTCCTCGCGCGGCTGCTCCAGAAGGTGCCCAACCTCAAACGCGTCTGATCGGGTGCCATTGATGGCGGGAGCATGCGCCGGTTAGCGTCCTCTCGGAATGACGCCCGGGCCCGCCGCTAGCTCCCTCATCTTCGGCAAGTACGCCCTGCTGCGGCGGCTCGCGGCCGGAGGAATGGGGGAGATCTATCTCGCGCGCCAGGTCGGCGTGAGTGGCTTCGATCGCCCCGTCATCCTCAAGAGCCTGCTGCCCGAGCTGCTCGAGCAGGAGGGCTCCGTGGACATGTTCCTCGACGAGGCCCGTGTCGCCGGGAGGCTCAACCACCCCAACGTCGTCGCGGTCTACGAGGTCGGCGAGTGGCAGGGCACCTTCTATATCGCCATGGAGTACATCGAGGGCGAGGATCTCGTGAAGCTGGCTCGGGCTGCCCGGCGTAACGGTGCTCCCCTCTCTCCTCGCATCTGCGCCGAGGTCATCCGCGATGCCGCGCTGGGGCTCGACCACGCCCACCATGCGACGGACCCTCGAGGCGCCCCGCTCCAGATCGTCCACCGGGACATCAGCCCGCAGAACATCATGGTGCGACTGGACGGCGTGACGAAGGTCGTGGACTTCGGTGTGGCCAAGGCCGCCAACCGCGTCACGCGCACCGCCACGGGCATGGTCAAGGGCAAGTTCCGGTACATGTCTCCCGAGCAGATCCGCGGCCTGCAGCTCGATGGGCGCAGCGACCAGTTCGCGCTCGGAGCCGTGCTGTGGGAGCTGTGCACGAACCGGCCACTCTTCGAGGGCGAAGCCCCCGTGGACATCATGCGGCGCATCGTGGGGGCACCCGCGCCACGTCCCTCCCAGGTGCTGACCGACGGGCTCCACCCCATGCTGGAGTCCATCATCCTGCGGATGCTGGACCGGAACCGTGACGCGCGCTTCGCTCGCTGCGCGGACATAGCCCGGGCCCTCCAGACCTATCTGGACGAGACGCCCCTGCCCTCCGGAGACAACGTCTCGTCGGTAGTCACCCGGCATGTGGGCGAGAGCGTGCGGGCGCGGTGGACCGAGGCCATGACGGAGCTGGATCCGAACCTGCCCTCGAAGGCGTCGGACTCCACTCTGCGCTGCCCGCGCTGCGGCCTGGTGACGAGCCGGCTCAACCGGTTCTGCCCTCAGTGCGGCAGCGCCTTCGTGGCAACAGGGATTCCGCAGCAGCCCCTGGGCCAGTCTGACACCTCGCCGACCGTGACCCAGGGGATACGGATCGACGTGGAGACGGCGCCCCCCACGCAGTCACCCATGACGGTGCCAGAGCGTCCGCTCGCCCTCGTCCGGGATGCCAGCCGGGCCACGGACGCGCACCCCCTCAAGCGAAAGCTGGCCATCGTCTCGGTGAAGCTCGAGGGCGTGGAGGCCTTGCGGCAACGGCTCGGCGAGGAGGCGGGACTGGAGGCCGTGAGCCGCCTGCTTGAACTTCCGGCTCTCGCCGCGGATCGCCACTCCGCCGAAGTGCTGTTGCTCACGGAGGAGCGCTGGTGCCTCGCTTTCGGGCTCCCCGCGGCCCAACAGGATGATCCCCTGCGCGCCGTCCGCTGCGCACTCGAGCTCCGGCAGGCTGTCGCGGATCTCGGGCTCGAACCCGCGCCCGTCCTCCGGCTCGGTATCGACTTCGGCATCACTCTGGTGAGCGGCGGGCAGGGACGTTCGCCCTGGCGAGCCACGGGAGCCGGGCTCGATCGAGCCACCGCCGTCGCGAACGCGGCAACGCCAGGAGAACTGCTGGCGGGAGCCGCGCTGCGCACACTCCTGGAATCGAAGGTCCAGTTCGGACAGGCCCGCTCCCTGGGAGGAACAGAGGAGTCCGCCTATCGGATCGAGGCGTTGGGGGGAAAGGCGCGTGCCGCACTGCCATGGGTCGGACGGGCGGAAGCGCTGGCCTCGGCGGAGGCGGTGGTGGAGCGGGCTCGGAAGCGGATGGGCGGAGCGAGGCTCTTCCTGGGGACTCCGGGCATGGGCAAGAGCCGGTTGATGGAGGCGGTTGCCGAGCGCGCCGCACGGGCCACACCACTGCGCGTCCTGAGTGCCAGCGGAGAGGAGGCCGCGGCAGCGGGAGTCATGGGGCTGGTGCGCGTGCTGCTGCTTCGCCTGGCACAACTCCTCGGCCCTGCTCCCACGTCGGAGCCACTGGCCCCCCTGGTGAAGCTTGGCTTCTCCTCCGTCGAGATCTCGGCGGCCTGGCGCAGGCTCTCCCAGGGCGGCGCGGCAGGGCAGCTCCAGGCAGGTAACGCGGCCCTGGCCGATATCCTCCACAAGGCCACCCAGCCCACGGGACTGCTGCTCCTGATCGATGACCTGCATCGCGCGGATGCGTCCTCGCTGGAATTCCTGGGCGCGGTGCTGACGGCTCCAGGCTCGCAGGTGGCGCTGGTGGGCACGACAACACCGGATGCCCTGCCCTCCAGACTCGTGGCCCTGCCAGTCACCCACCTGGAGGGGCTCCCGAGAGGGGAGCTGAGATCGCTCCTCACGGTGGCCTTTGGGGGACCTCTCTCCCCGGAGGTGGAATCGTTGCTGGCGGACCGCTCGCGCGGGAATCCCTCCTTCGCCTTGGAGCTGATGCGCTCGCTGGTGGAGGGAGGAGCCCTCCATCTCCTCGGAGGCCAGTGGCAGGCCACGGCGCCTCTGACCCAGACCACCCTCCCGGACAGCCTGGCCCTCGTCTTGAGCGCCCGGCTGGATCGGCTCCTGCTGGAGGCCCAGCGCTTCCTCTCCCGCGCCGCGGTGGAGGGAAAGTCCTTCTCCTCCGCATTGATTGCAGCCTCCTTACGCGAGGACACCGGTGGACCGAGTGTCGTGGAGGCGCTCATCATGGAAGGGTGGCTGGTGCCCGTCGCGGAGGGAACAGACACCCTGCGCTTCGGCCAGGATCTCACCCGCGAGGTGCTGCTCTCGCGTCTGCCTCAGAGCATGTTGCGCTCCTCCCATCAGGCCCTGGCCGAGGCGCTGGAGCGTGACACCTTCGCCAGCGAGCCCGCCCGGCTGGTGCGCATCGCGGACCACCTGCTCGCAGCGGCCTCTCCCCGGGCTGCTGCCGCCTGTGAGAAGGCGGGAGACTGGCTCGCGGCACGTGGAGAGTGGCGCACGGCCACGGAGTACCTCCGCCGAACCCTCGGAGACGCTCCCGGAGCAACGCCACCCGAGCAGCAGCGGCAGTTGGAGGTATTGGCACGCGCCGCCTCCTGCCTGGCTCAAGTGGATCCGGCCGCCATTGACGCGCTCGTGACGCCGTGGCTGGACCGCATCCCCGCCACACGCGCCCCCTCCGCCTGGGCCGAGGTGGTCCGGAGGCAGGCCACGGCGGAGCTCAAGCTGGGACGCATCCCCGATGCGGAGGCTCGTCTGACGGCGGCCCAGGGGCTGGTGTCCGCGGATCCCGAGCTCGAAGGATGGATCCTGGGAGACCTGGCGCGGGTGCGCGAGGCGCGCGGAGACTTCGCGGGGGCTTCGGCGCTCCTGATCCAGGCCTTCCAGCGCATGGGAGGAAAACCCGCACGCAATCCCGACTTCTATTGGGAGCACCTCAATCTTCTGGGCCGGCTGCAACATCGGCTCGGAAAACCGGACCAGGCCCGGGTCTCCTTCACCCGCGCTCACGAGCAGGCCCGAGGCGCCAGCAGTGCCATGGGCCAGGCCAAGGCGCTGTCCAACCTCGCGGGGCTGAAATCCCTCTCGGGAGAGTCCGCGGCGGCACTCGGCGATCTCGAGCGTGCGCTCGCGCTGGCGCAACAGGCGGGAGACGTCCAGGAGGTCGCGCGCATCCACTACAACGCGGGCCGGATCCTCGTCGCCGTGGGGCGAGCCCCCGAGGGACGGGATCGCCTGGAGAAGGCACGGGACCGGGCGCGGCTGGCGGGCTGGCGCGAAGGAGAGGCGCTGGCCATCCAGTCTCTCGACTCGCTCAGCGCCCGTCCTCCCTCTTGAAGCAGGCAACCTCGCAGGTGATATGAGCTGCCCCGATGCCCCAGCCAGGCAAGACAGTCTCGCCCGAGGAGGCCACCGCGGAGGTCGGTCATGCTCTGACGAAGCTGCTCAACGCGCACCGCTTCTACGCGGAGGGGCATGCCAGCCTCGTGGAGTTCCAGCAGAAGCTGCTGGAAGCCATCCAGCAACACCACTCCCTCGTGGGGCCCGTGGTGCTGCACGTCCGGTCGACCACGGTTCTTCTCGGAGAGCTGCCTCTCCTCGAAGCGCAGTCGGCGAAGGACTCCAGCACCCGCCCCCTGTTCCTGGAGGGCGTCCAGCAGATCCTCTTCCAGCAGGGGCTCGAGCTGCCGGAGCTGAGAGACTTCATCTCCCTGTGGAACCGCGCCCTCCAGCGCGCCCTGCCTCCGGAGTATGACTTCTACACCACGTTCTGGGAGCGGGGCTTCGAGGACATCGAGCTCGTGGTGGCGGAGGTGCCCGCCCAGGACAATGGCGAAGAGAGCGCGCTGGACCTCCAGGCCCTGGCGGACCGCGAGGACCAGCTCTTCGAGCAACTGACGAAGAAGCAGGTGGCGGGCGCGGGACGACGGCTTGCCGCCGGGCATGACGAGTTCCTCTCGCGGCTGGAGGCCGAGGTGCTCACCCCGCTCAAGCCGCAGGATCTGGAGCGGCCGCCAACGCCAGCGGGGTTCTCCGGCGTCAGCCCCGAGGAGCTGGCCACGCTGAGGACTTCGCTCGAACGCCCTACCGAGTCGCTCTCCGAACGAAGCCTGATGACCTTCTGGTCGCTGCTCGCAGTCTGCACCCGGGAGGAACAGCCACTGCTGACCGGGTGGATGGAGGAGTTGCTCATCGGCCTCATCTCCCAGGGCCGCTGGGACAGGATCCTCCTGCTCTTGCAGGCAATGACGCGCGATGCACGCTCCGGAGGGACCCGCACCGCGGACCTGTACGCGATCGGCCGCCTGCTGCTCAGCGAGAAAGGGCGATTCGCGCTCGTCGAGGCCTCGACGAAGCCCGAGGAGTTCGTCCACGTCCAGAAGCTTCTGGACACACTGCCACGCGACGCGCTGCTGTCCTGTGTGGACCTCCTGCTCGAAGTGAAGTCGCCCGAGGCCCGAGGCACCCTCGCGAAGCTGCTCTGGCGCCGTGGCGTCCCCCTCCAGTCGCTCGCCACACGTGCGGCGGCTCTGACGAAGGAGGATCTGGACTGGGTCCAGTCCCTGCGCGAGCAGGTGCCCAACATGCAGCCGCTCACGGCGGCCCTGCTCGCCCATCCCCAGCCCGTGGTGCGCCTGGCCATGATGGCCCGGCTCACCGAGCGCGAAGTCTTGCTCTACCGCTCCGTGCTCCTCCAATCGCTGTCGGACGCGGCCTCCACGGTGCGCCAGGGAGCGCTCACCGTCCTGGTCAAGCACCACATCGAGGCCGCGGTGGGCCCCCTGGTGAACCGACTCCAGGTGCCCATGGACACGCAGGAGCTCAAAACGGTGCTCATGGCGCTGGCGGAGCTGGGAGGACCGGCCGCCGCGGCCGCACTCCGCTCCTTCTTCGAGCGCGAGAAGAACACCGACATCAAGGCCCACTGCGCGCGGTGCATCGGAGTCCTGGGAGACCCTCGGGCCCGACCCCTGCTCGAGGCCGAAGCGCGCAGACTGTTTGCCCCTCGATCACTCCGGGATGCCTGCAAGGAGGCACTCTCCCGGCTGGCCCCTGTCGGCTGATCTCCTGGAGGACCCCTTGGACGACACTTCCACTGCCTCGGACGCCAAGCCTCAGATGGGACTGCTGCTGCTGAGCGCCGTAGTGCGGTGTCTCCACGCGGCATCGCTGCACGACGTGGAGAACGCGTCCACCAAGGAGGCGCTCGAAGAGCTGGGCACGCTGCTGGACAGCGAGTTGAAGGGCCAGAAGTCGGTGGAGCTGCAGTGCATGGGTGGCATCCCCTTCATGAGCGGCAAGCGCATCAAGCTGGGGGAGGAGCACCTGGATACCGCCATCTCGCTCCGGCGCTACCTGGAGCCGCTACAGGTCGAGGAGATTGCCTTCGGGTCCGGGCTCAAGCGCCAGGATCTGCGCAGCTTCCTGCTCGCCTTCCAGAAGCACCGGCGCACTCCGACACCCCAGAAGATCCAACAGGAGCCAATGGGGACCATCCGGCTGCGCGCCACGCTGTCCACGACGCAGACGCTCTCTCCGCGAGAGGTGCTGCTGCGGTACTACGCGCGGCTCGTCGTCCTTTTGAACCACGCCATCGAGAGCAAGCACCCGGTGCGCATCGAGCGCTTCCGCCGTGCCCTCCACCGTCTGGCCGAGGCCTCCCAGGGACTGGAGCCACAGCTCATCGGGTTGACGCGGTTCCGCCGGCCGAAGGGCGAAGGAGGCCACCATGGCGCGGCGGTCGCGGTGCTCACCCTGCTGATGGCCCGCCGCCTGGGAGTCTCTCGCTCCCAGCAGATCGAGATGGCGCTGAACGGGCTCTTCCATGACCTCGGGCGGGGCATGGCGGGACAGGCTCCGGAGCAACAGTTCGACCGCACCACTCACGAGCTGATGACCCGGCGCGGCCCTCTCAAATCGGCGATGCGGCTTCTCCAGCAACCGCTCAACCCCAGCCAGCTCGAGCGGGTCGTGACCGCCCACGAGAGCCTCCAGCCCGCCTGGGGCAACCAGGGCCAGCGGTCCGTGGGAGTCGCCGGACGGCTCATCAGCGTCCCGTGCGCCTTCGATCTGTTGACCTTCCCTGCTCCGCCACATCCGGGGCTGCCCGCGGACCAGGCGCTGCGACTCATCATGAGCCAGGCGGACAGCCGGTTCGATCCGCGCGTCGTGAGGCTCTTCACCACCGTGGCGGGCTTCTACCCCGTGGGAACACTGGTGAAGCTCTCGGGAGGGCAGATTGGCGTGGTGATGGATGTCCCCGCCAATCCGGCCCAGGCCACCCGCCCCCGGGTCCGCGTCATCCAGGGCGCCGGCAAGTCGAAAGCCGACTACGTCATCGATCTCGCCGAGCCAGGCCAGCGGGTCATCATCGTCTCGTCCGTGGCGACGACGGAGAACGATCTCAACGCCCCCCACTTCCTCTTCTCATAAGAAGGAGGAGGCCCTACTTCCGGCTGAAGGTGTTCATCATGTCCTGGTAGTTCTTCGTCAGCTCTTCCTCTCGGGTGAGCACCAGGTCCACGTTGGCGTCCCCGAAGGTGCGGCGCACCTCGGTGAGCTTCTGGAGATCCTCGACGCGCTCGCGCATGGCGGCCAATTGCGGCGCCAGCTCCTCCCGCTGCTCGGGCCGCAGCTTCGCCTGCATCTCCTCCAGCTTCTGCAGCTCCTCGTCGAACTTCATCGCCTGGGTCATCTGCCGCTGGCCGATGACGGCCGTCACGACCTCCGCCAGGCCGTTGACGTCCTCCTCGGAGAGCCCGGCCTCCTTGCGCGCCGCCTCCTCCGCCTTCGCCTTTCCCTCGATGAGCTTCATGGTGGCGTTCACCTCCGCCATGCCGTCCCCCCGCCCGGCGTCCCCCTTCGCCCGCGCCAGGTCCTTCAAGAGGCTCTCGTACGCCTCCAGGAGCTTGCGCTGGTAGCCCACATAGGCCTCCAACTTCTCCTTCGTCATGGTGTACGAGTGCGGTCCGAACTCAGCCCCGCCGTCCTCGTCCAGCGCCTGCTCGTCCTCGGGAGAGGCAGCCGAGGGCCGGGGCACCTCCGAGGCCTGCGGCGCGGACGGCGCCTTTTCCTTCTTGCAAGCCGAGAATCCCAGCACCCAGCACAGCACCCACAACGACCGACGCATGCCCACTCCTCATAGGGACGAAACCGGGCAGGCAGTATATTCTGCCGCCTCATGGGATAGGGTTCAGCGCCCCCTCGACAACCTACCGGGGGGGATCCGGCCACTGAACATTCCCCGCATTACCTTTGACCAACCCGGCCACGGTCGTGTACGAACCGCGGTTCGATTGTCGCGAGCGGTGGAGGGACTTTGAGGATTTTCCTGGTAAGGCACGGCGATGCGGACGCGGAGATCCCCGAGGGTCTTGGCGACGAGGCGCGCGCGCTGACCGCGAAGGCCCGTGCGAACACCGCCCAGCACTTCACCTCGCTGGCGGAGCGCATGGGACCGATTGGGCTCATCCTGACGAGCCCACTGGTGCGCACCGTGCAAACGGCGCAAATCCTCTCGTTCGTCACCAAGCACGAGGGGTTGCTGCGCGTTCACCGCTGCCTGCTGCCGGACATGCCTGTGGGCGCGGTGGAGCCCGTCATCAACGAGCACGCGGACCAGAACCTCGTTCTCGTGGGGCACCAACCGTCCATGGGAGCGCTGGCCGCTCACCTGCTGGGCATGCAGTCGTTCCCCAAGCCGGTGAACCCGGGCACCGTCATCGCCCTGGAGCGCACCGAGGGCGAGTCGCCGCAGCTGAAGTTCCTGTTCTACGCGCCTCCCGGGCAGCAGGTGATCGACGTCATCCAGTGAGCGGGCCCCGCCGATGATGGACGAAGGCCGCTACAACCAGCTCGTCGCCAGCATCTTCAAACGGATGCTCGCGGCGGCGGACGCCATCGATCCGGACATCCTCGAGGCCGAGAGCACGGGTGACATGCTCACCCTCACTGCCCGCTCCCGGGAGAAGTGCATCGTCAACACCCAGCGCGCCGTGAGGCAGATCTGGGTGGCCGGCAAGAGCCAGGGCATCCACTTCTCCTACGACGAGGCCTCCGGCACCTGGCGGGACGACAAGGGCAAGGGCCTGGAACTCTTCGCCTTCGTCGCGGACGTGGTGCGAGACATCAGCGGCGCGGACTTCGGCGCCCAGGCCTGACTCAATCCTCGGGAGGTGGCTCCTCTTCGGGGTTCTCCCGCTCGGTGTACTCCACCCGGTCTCCGCCATCGGACTGGGCCCTGCGCAGCGCCTCGCTGGCGTCCTTCATCAGGTTGCCGAAGCTCACCTGCGTCTGGCCGCGCACGGGCGAGGGCTCGAAGACAGAGAGCCCCATGGACACGGACATGTTCGGCAGGCGCGACAACGTCTTCACCCGCTGCCGCAGCCGCTCGGCCACCACCAGAGCGCCCACCTTCGGGGTGTGCGGCAGGAAGGCCACGAACTTGCCCTCGGTGGTGGGGACGATGACGTCGATGTCCCGCACACCGCCGGAGATGAGCCCCAGCGTCTCCGCCAGCAACGTGGTGCGCTGGGCAGCCCCCAACTGCGCCGTGCGCTCGTTGAGGTGGTCCAGTTCCAGCAGCAGCAGGGCAATGGGGTAGCGGTAGCGCCGGCTGCGCTTCACTTCCATGAGCAACAGCCGCTTGAGGAAGTCGAAGTCCGCCGAGCCTGGCCCCTCCAGGCCCAGCTTGCGGGCCGCCAGGTCATCGGCCTCCGCAGCGGGAGGGGGAGGCGGAGGAGGAGGAGGAGGCTTTGACGCGGCGCGTGCCTCATAGAGCTGAAGCAGCAGCGACACGCTGGTGATGACGGTGGTGCGCTTGAGCGGGCCCACGAGGCAGGCATCCGCGCCAGCGGCGGCCGCCCGATCCTCGGGGTTCTCCTCCTCGGGCATGTAGAGCAGGAGCACCGGCAGTTCCGGCGACTCCTGCTTCACCTCCCGGCACAGCTCCTCGCCATCGAGCGAGGGGGACAACGAGGCCACCAGCACCTCGGGGGGGCTGGTGCGGACTTCCCGGAGTGCCTCGGACGCGGTGCTGACGACAATGACCGCGTAGCCTGCGCTCTCGAGGAACTTGCGCAGGGCTGTGGCAACAGGAATGGCGGGCTCGGCGATGAGGGCGGAGCGCATGGCGCCCCATTAAACCCTCAAATCAGACCGACATGACTTCCTTTTCCTTGGCCGCGATGATCTTGTCCACCTCGGCCACCCCGTTGTCGGTCTCCTTCTGCACCTTCTCCTGGAGACGCTTGTTGTCGTCCTCGGTGATCTTCTTGTCCTTCAACTGAGTCTTCAGTGACTCATTGGAGTCCCGGCGGATGTTGCGGATGGCGACCTTGTGCTCCTCGCCCTTGGACTTCACCTGCTTGGCGATCTCCTTGCGGCGCTCCTCGGTCAGCGGAGGGAACGGCAGGCGGATCATCTCGCCGTCGTTCATGGGGTTGAGCCCCAGGTTCGCCTCGCGGATGGCCTTGTCGATCTCCTTCAGGACGCTCTTGTCCCACGGCTTGATGGTGATGAGCCGGGGCTCGGGGGCCTGCACGCTGGCCACGCCCGAGAGCGGCGTGGGGGTGCCGTAGAAGTCCACGCGGATGCCGTCCAGAAGGCTGGTGCTGGCGCGCCCCGTGCGCACCTTGGTCAGCTCCTTCTTGAGGTCATCGAGCGTCTTGTCGATACGGCTCTTCAACTCCTTGACGACATCCTCGTTCGCCATTGTGTGCTCCCAGGAAAGGAGAAGCTCAGGCCCAGACCGTCTCGGCCGCGCCCACCACTGTACCGATATCCCCGTTGCCCAGCACAGCCCGACCGATGTTCCCGCGAGTCGTCAAGTCGAAGACGATGATGGGCAGCTTGTTGTCCATGCACAGCGAGATGGCCGTCGAATCCATCACGTTCAGGTTCTGCTTCAGCACGTCCATGTACGTGAGCGACCGGTAGCGCCGCGCCGTGGTGTCCTTCTTCGGGTCCGCGTTGTACACGCCGTCCACCTTGGTGGCCTTGAGAATCACCTCGGCGTTGATCTCCATGGCACGCAGGGAGGCGGCGGTGTCCGTGGTGAAGTACGGGTTGCCGGTGCCAGCGGCGAAGATGACGACGCGGCCCTTCTCCAGGTGGCGCACCGCGCGGCGGCGGATGTAGGGCTCGGCGATCTGCTCCATCTTGATGGCCGACAGCACCCGGGTGAAGACGCCCTGCTTCTCCAGCGCGTCCTGCATGGCCATGGAGTTGATGCAGGTGGCGAGCATGCCCATGTAATCGGCGCTCGCGCGGTCCATGCCCTCGGTGGCTCCGGCCACGCCGCGGAAGATGTTGCCGCCGCCGATGACGACGGCCAGCTCGATGCCCGCCTGCACCAGCTCCTTCACCTCGCCGGCGATGCGGGTGAGCGTGGGCGGGTGGATGCCGTACTTGCCATCTCCCATGAGGGCCTCGCCCGAGAGCTTGAGGAGGATGCGCTTGTATCGGAGGGTGCGAGTGGGGTCGGACATGCGGCTCCGCTCATATCCCCCACCCCGCCCTCGATCAACGCTGGAGTCGGCCAGCCCGGCTGGAATCGTTGCTGGTGAACCTCCTGGCCCGGACTCCAGGCAGGCCCTGGAAAACACGAAGGGCCGCGGCCCCGGGTCCTTGATGGACCTGGAGCGCGCGGCCCCCTGTCAGCCCCTTGGGGCCGACACGGTGCGGCTAGGCGTTGCTGGTGCCCAGCGTCTTGGCGACCTCGGCGGCCAGGTCATCCTTCTTCTTCTCGATGCCCTCGCCCACCACGTAGCGCGTGAAGCGGCGGATGGAGACCTTCTCGCCAATCTTCGCGGCGCGCTCGGTCACCATCTCACCGACCTTCTTCTTGTCGTCCTTCACCCAGAGCTGGTCCACCAGGCAGACCGTCTCGTAGAACTTCTCGATCTTGCCCACGAGGATCTTCTCCCACATGGCCTCAGGCTTCTTCTGCTCCTTGAGCTGGGCGCGCTGGATCTCCTTCTCCTTCTCCAGCACGTCGGCGGGGATCTCCTCGCGGCGCACGTACTGCGGGCTGGCCGCGGCGATGTGCATGGCCACGTCCTTGGCCAGGGCCTGGAAGTCCTCGTTGCGAGCCACGAAGTCCGTCTCGCAGTTGACCTCCACCAGCACGCCGATGCGGCTGCTGTGGACGTAGGTGGCGACGATGCCCTCGGCCGCGACGCGGCCCTCCTTGCTGCCGGCCTTGGCGATGCCCTTCTTGCGCAGCCACTCCTCGGCCTTGGCGAAGTCGCCGCCGGTCTCGGTGAGCGCCTTCTTACAGTCCATCATGCCCGCGCCCGTCTTCTCGCGGAGGTCCTTCACCATCGTGGCGCTGATCTCAGCCATGTTCTTCTCCATTAGGGGAAATACAAAGGCCGGGCGGTGAGGAGGCCCCACCACCCGGCCGACTTCAGTTTGGATGCGGGAGTGCGGGACTACTCGGCCTGAGCCTCTTCGCCGCCCTCGGCACCCTCAGCCGCCTCACCCTCGGAGGAAGCAGCCGGAGTACCCTTCATCTCCACGAGGGGGCCCCGGCGCTCGCCACCGCGGTCACCGCCACGGCGGTCGCCGCGATCACCGCGGTCGCCACGGCGCGGGCCCCGGCGATCGTCGCGATCCCGGCGGTCATCACGGCCCTCGCGCTCCTCCTGCTCGTCGCGCTCGGCGGCGCCGGAGGCGCGGTAGCGCGCGGCACCCTCGAGGCACGCGTCGGCGATCTTCGAGGTGAAGAGCTTGATGGAGCGGATGGCGTCGTCGTTGCCCGGAATGACGAAGTCGATGCCGTCCGGGTCGCAGTTGGTGTCCACCACGCCGATCACGGGGATGCCCAGACGGGTGGCCTCGTGGATGGCGATGTGCTCCTTCTTCGGGTCGATGACGAACACGCAGCGCGGCAGCTTCGTCATCTCCTTCACGCCGCCCAGGTTCTTCTCCAGCTTCTCGCGCTCACGCTCCAGCGAGGCGACTTCCTTCTTGGGCAGGCGCTCGAACGTGCCGTCCTCGGCCATCTTCTCGAGGGCCTTGAGGCGGTCGATGCCCTGCTTGATGGTCTTGAAGTTGGTCAGCGTGCCACCCAGCCAGCGGCTGGTGACGAAGAACTGACCGGCGCGAGCGGCCTCCTCGCGGATGACGTCCTGGGCCTGCTTCTTGGTGCCCACGAAGAGCACGTGGCCGCCGCGCGAGGTGATGTCCGCCACGAAGCGGAAGGCCGCGCGGGCCATGACCACGGTCTTCTGCAGGTCGATGATGTAGATGCCGTTACGGGCGCCGAAGATGTAGGGCTTCATCTTCGGGTTCCAGCGCTTGGTCTGGTGGCCGAAGTGAACGCCGGCCTCCAGCAGCTGCTTCATCGTGATGCCGCTCGCGGCGGCCATCGCCTGCGCCTGACTCTCCTGCTGCGTATCCGTCGACATGTGTTTGCTTCTCCGGTTGTTCCGCCACGCTCGATGGAAACTCCGGCCGTTTGCCCCACTGGCGTGGAGCACCGGGTGCCGGACACGAGCGTGTGAGTAGTGGTTTGCTGCGTCCTACCGCCCAGGGTGGAACCCAGGGCGGGCGGGTTCCTAACAAAACCCTCCGGGCCTCCGCAAGCTTTCGCCGCAGGCGGAATGCGCACATCTCCACACCTACGGCTGTCCGCTTGGCTCCCAGGCAGGGCTGCGCACGCCGTAGGTGGCGAGACCCTTCTCGAGGAGATCGAACGCGCGGTGGATCTCCTCGGAGATCCTCTCGGGACTCCTGCGCCCACCGTCGGGCCAGCCGGTGACGTCGCAGAAGGCGAGCCGCCCCACCACCCCGAGCAGTCCCGCGACGATGCTGGGGGCGATGTCGTCCGTGGGCTCCTGCGTCTCCTCAGTGATCAGCCGGGCGAGCGTCTCCTCGCGGCTCCGAAGCAGTTCGCGAAACCGGGCCTGCACCGAGGGAGAGCTCTGCATCACCTTGTGGAACGCGACGCGCCGCTCGGGAGGCACGGCACGGATGCGGGCGGCTGTCTCCAGGGTATGCCACCGGACCGCCGCGAGGACGGACTCCCCGGGCGCGCGTTCGCGTACCGTCCGAAGGAGATCCTCCTCGATCTCCTCGCGGTTGCTGAGCACGAGGTCTTCCTTGGTGGGGAAGTAGTTGAAGACGGTCTTCACGGAGACATCGACGGCCGCCGCGATGTCCGCGACCGTCACCGCGTCGAAGCCTCGCTCGGCGAACAGACGCATCGCGGTGGCGGCGAGCGTGCGCCGCATCTCCAGCTTCTTCCTCTCCCTCAGCCCGAGTTCCTGCGTCATGGCTTCGCCTGATAAATCTTTCATTGACTGAAAAAATTCCCTCACTATATCTTCTTCGCGACGGACGGAAGCACTGGGCTCCGCCGAGCGCGCCCACGAACGATAACCCCCATCGCCACGAGCCGCGCTGGCGTTCCCAGCGAGCGGCGGTGCGTGCGGGGGATTGGGAAAGGAACAGACCGTGATCCTCGTGACCGGAGCCACTGGCTCCATCGGGCAGTACCTCGTGCGTCATCTGAAGAACCAGGGGTCGAAGTTCAAGGCGCTCGTGCGCGACGAAGCCAAGGGGCGGGCGCTGGGCTGCGACTACGTCGTCGGGGACTTCGACAAGCCCGACACGCTCCGCGCGGCTTTCGAGGGCATCGATCGGCTCTTCTTGAACGTCGCTCCGAGCGAATCGATGGCGCGGCAGCTGAACACCGCGATCGATGTCGCGAAGGCTGCGGGGGTCTCGCGGGTCGTCCCCGTGTCCTCTCCGGGTGCCAGCACGACGTCGAAGCTCAAGATCGGACGCTGGCACGGAGAGATCGAGGAGCACCTCCAGGCCTCGGGGCTGGGCTGGTCGATCCTGCGTCCGGGCTCCTTCATGCAGAACCTGCTGGGTGCCGCGCCCCTCATCAAGAGCGAGGGGAAGATCATCGGAGGCTACAAGGACGGGCGCGTCGCGTTCATCGACTGTTACGACATCGCCGCGTGCGGCGCGGTGCTGCTGACCGGCAACGACCACGTGGGCAAGACGTTCGTGCTCACGGGCCGAGAGGCACTGAGCTACCCCGAGGTCGCGCAGAAGTTCTCGGCGAAGTTGGGCAAGCCCGTCACCTATGTCGACCTGCCCGTGGAGCAGGTGGTCGCCTCCGCGAAGGCGAAGGGCACGCCCGCCGCCCTCGCCGAGGAGTTCGGGCAGTTCATGACCGTGATCGCGAGTGGTTACGCCGCCCGGACCACCCAGGGGATCAAGGAGATCACTGGCCGGGAACCTCGGACGCTCGATCAGTTCCTGGACGAGAACCTCCAGGCGTTCCGTTGAACCAGCCTGGCCGGGCGGCACCTGGCCTCCCTTGGTCCTACCAGCATACCAGTGGGACCAGACCGGCCCGGCTGCCCCCACCCCTGCCCTTGCGCAACAAAGGCTTCGGAGCCAACCTGTCAGGGTAGGCACTGGAGACAGGACGCGTAGCGTCAGACTGCGGTGCTATGCCCTCCTGCATGGAAACTGGGATGGGCGTCGAGGAATATGGGGAAGCCATGGGAAGGAAACCGGCCACCTACGCGGATCTGGAGGCACTGCCCGACAATGTCATCGGGGAGCTCATCGCCGGGGAGCTGTATGCCAGCCCTCGGCCAGCGGCCCCCCACATCGTGACGGCCTCGCGATTGGGAGGCGAGCTGATGGGGCCGTTCGACCGGGGACGAGAGGGCCCCGGCGGATGGATTCTCCTCTTCGAGCCAGAACTGCACCTCGGTGACGACGTGCTGGTCCCGGACTTCGCCGGTTGGCGCCGAGAGCGAATGCCCCAGCCTCCACGCACTGCTGCCTTCTCCCTGGCGCCAGACTGGGCATGCGAAGTGCTCTCCCCTTCCACGGCGGTCATGGATCGGGCGGCGAAGCTGCCCGTCTACGCACGAGAAGGAGTCCATCACGTCTGGTTGGTGGACCCCGTCCTCCGCACCCTGGAAATCTTCCGACTCCAGGACGGCCGCTACACGCTGCTCGTCACCCACACTGGCAAAGGCCGTGTGCGCGCTGCCCCCTTCGAGGCCATCGAATTGGAGCTGGCTTATCTCTGGGGCGATCAGTAACTCGGAGCCCTGAAACACCACCGGCGCGGCCCTCGCTCCGTGGGGAGGAGAGACCGCGCCGGTCGGTCCAGCCGGGTGAGCGCCCTGCCTAGACGTTCGCCTCGGCGGCACCGTGGCACTTCTTGTACTTGCGGCCGCTGCCGCAGGGGCACGGATCGTTGCGGCCCACGCGCGGCCCATCCGCCTTGGCCGGAGCCCGAGGCGCTGCCGTGGCCTGCTCGATCTTGCCCTCCTCGTTCGCCCGGCCCTCCAGCGCCTGCTTCTGCCGCTGGGCCATCTGCTTCTGGATGCGGGCCGTCTCCTCGGCCGTGTTGCGCGCCTGCACCCGCATCATCTGGCTGACGAACTGCGTCTTGATGGCTCCCAGCATCTGGATGAAGCCGTTGTAGCCTTCCTTCTTGTACTCCTGCTTCGGGTCCTTCTGGCCGTAGCCGCGCAGGCCGATGCCCTGCCGCAGGTGGTCCATCGCCAGCAGGTGGTCCTTCCACAGCTGGTCGATCGTCGCCAGGTACCGGTACTGCAGGAAGCGCAGGAACTCCTCACCGAACTCCTGCTCGCGCTGGAGGGTGATCTTCTCCGAGGCCTTGTAGATGTCCTCTTCGACGGACTCGCGATCGCCCTTGCTCTCGAAGCCCATCTCCAGGTTGAAGACGTCCTTCACGTTGCGCTGGAGCGCCTCCAGATCCCACGTGCCCGGGTTCTTCGTGGGCATGTACGTGTCCGTCAGCGAGACGATCACGTCCTCGAGCGAGTCCAGCACCATCTCCTTGAAGTCCGCCCAGGACACCATCCGCTCGCTGCGGATCTTCGCCTTGGTCTTCGGATCCTCCTCGTACTCCACCAGCGGCAAGCCCGCGCCCGCGGCCAGCACCTGGCGGCGCAGCTTGTAGATGGTGCGCCGCTGCTGGTTCATCACGTCGTCGTACTCGAGGAGGTTCTTGCGGATGTCGAAGTTGTGGCCTTCGACGCGCTTCTGGGCTCCCTCGATGGCACGGCTGAGCCACTTGTGCTCGATGACCTCGCCCTCCTCCATGCCCATGCGCTCCATCAGGGCCTGGATGCGCTCGGTGCCGAAGATGCGCATCAGGTCATCCTCGAGCGACAGGAAGAAGCGGCTGCCACCCGGATCGCCCTGGCGGCCGGCGCGGCCACGCAGCTGGTTGTCGATGCGCCGCGACTCGTGGCGCTCGGTGCCCAGGATGAACAGGCCGCCCAGCTCCATCACCTCGGCGCGCTCGGCCTTCGTCTGCTCCTGGAACTTCGCCAGTGTCTCGTCGTGCTTCTTCTTCCAATCCGCCAGCTGCTGCTCGAAGGCCACCTTGGCCTCCGCCGCCTGCTCCGGCGTCTGGCCCTCCACGGGCTCGGGAGGCTGGGGCTCGGGGCCCACGGACGCCTTTGTCATCACCTCCGCGTTGCCGCCCAGGAGGATATCCGTACCGCGACCGGCCATGTTCGTGGAGATGGTGACCGCGCCCTTGCGGCCCGCCTGCGCGATGATGTCCGCCTCGCGCTGGTGCTGCTTGGCGTTGAGGACGTTGTGCGGCACGCCGTGCTTCTTGAGGAAGTTGGCCACCACCTCGCTCTTGGCGATCGACACGGTGCCCACCAGCACCGGCTGCCCCTTCTTGTTCAGCTCCTCGATCTCCTTGGCCACCGCCTCGAACTTCTCGCGCTCCGTCTTGTAGACCACGTCCTCCTGGTCCTTGCGGACCATCGCGCGGTTGGTCGGGATGACGCGCACGTCCAGGTTGTAGATCTTCGCGAACTCCTCGGCCTCGGTGTCCGCCGTTCCCGTCATGCCCGAGAGCTTCGAGTACATGCGGAAGTAGTTCTGGAACGAGATCGTCGCCAGCGTCTGGTTCTCGTTCTCGATCTTCACGCCCTCCTTGGCCTCGACGGCCTGGTGGAGGCCATCCGACCAACGGCGGCCGGGCATGAGGCGACCGGTGAACTCGTCGACGATCATCACCTCGCCGTCCTTCACCACGTAGTCCTTGTCGCGCTTGTACAGCGTGTGCGCGCGCAGGGCCTGCTCCACGTGGTGCAGGGTCTCGATCTCGCCCGGATCGTACAGGTTGCCCACACCCAGCCGCTTCTGCAGCTTGTCGATGCCCTCGTCCGTCAGCGACACCGAGCGCGCCTTCTCGTCCAGGGTGTAGTCCTGGTCCGGCACCATGCCCGGGATGACCTGGTCGACGCGGTAGTACTTGTCCGTGCTGTCCTCGGTGGGGCCCGAGATGATGAGCGGCGTACGCGCCTCGTCGATGAGGATGGAGTCCACCTCGTCCACGATGGCGTAGTTGAGCTCGCGCTGGACGTAGTCCTGCAGACGGAACTTCATGTTGTCGCGCAGGTAGTCGAAGCCGAACTCGTTGTTCTGCCCGTAGGTGATGTCCGACCGGTACGCATCCTGGCGCTGCTTGTCCGTCAGCTCGTGGAGGATGCAGCCCGTGGTCATCCCCAGGAAGCGATAGACGCGGCCCATCCACTCGGCGTCACGGCGGGCCAGGTAGTCGTTCACCGTCACCACGTGCACGCCGCGCCCGGACAGCGCGTTGAGGTACGTGGGCAACGTCGCCGTCAGCGTCTTGCCCTCGCCGGTGCGCATCTCGGCGATGTTCCCCTCGTGCAGGAACATGCCGCCGATCAGCTGCACATCGTAGTGGCGCTGGCCAATCACCCGGCGGGCCGCCTCGCGCGTCAGGGCAAAGGCCTCGAACAGCTGGTCGTCCAGCGACTTGCCGTTGGCAACCTCCTGCTTCATCCGGGCCGTGGCGGTAGCGAAGTCCTCATCCTTGAGCTCCCGCATCCGGCTCTCGAGCTCGTTGACGCGGGTCACCTTCATCCGGGCCTTCTTGAGCTCACGCTCGTTCTTGGTCCCGATGAGCTTCTTTAAAGTCCATTCGATCATTCGTTCGGCTCTCTCGCGGCCGGGAGAATCCCCGAAGGGAGGCGGCGAGTGAAGGGAAATCCCAGGAGATGTAAGAGGGAGTCTCGGGAAAACCACGCGCGCCCCCGAGGCATTCCTCTTGCCTGTCTGCCCTGCGCGCGGTCAGGACAGAGTAAAGCGGAACCGAGTCCACGCAATGTCGAGACGCCGAAATCCCCAGAACCGTCGCCCTGCTCACCCTTCGGGGCGGCACCCGCCGCGCGCCCCTGGCCGACCTTCCGAGCGAGCTGCTCCCGCCTCGCCCGGCCTCCGAGTCCCACTCCGGGTGCGGATGCCCCCCATGCCCCCACAGACTCTGGAGGCTCGCCCGGGACGCTGGCTGTGGACGTGCCGCGCGGGCTTCGAGCCCCACCTCTTCGAAGAGCTGGCCTGGGCCTCGGCCGAGCCTCGACTGCTGGGCGAAGCGCTGGTGGAGAGCGAGGGCCAGCAGGAGCTCGCTCCTGCTTTCGCTCGTCAGGGCAGCCGCGTGGTGGCCAGCTTCTCGGACGAGGAACCGGAGGCGCTCGCCACAGCGGTGGCCCAGGCCGTGGCCGCCCTGCCGCCTCCCGCGCCCCTGGTGCTCCAGGCGTTCACTCCGGACACGCCTCAAGGCAATGCGCTCGCGGCCCAGGCGGAGGCACTGCGCGATGCGGTGCGCGGGCTCCTTCCGGCCAGCCGTCTGCTCGAGGACGCGGAGCGGGCCAGGGAAGCGGGGGCTCGGCTCGTCACGCTGTGTGTGGCTCCGGGCGTCACCTTCGTGGGCGTGGTGCATGCACGAGAGGCGCTGTCCCTGGCTCCCGGTGGCCGGCGGCGGATGCGGCGCGCGGGCGAGTCTCCCTCCCGGGCGGCGATGAAGCTGGAGGAGGCGCTCGATGGCCTGCCCTTCGAGCCGGGCCGGGGGGATGTCTGCGTGGATCTCGGCGCCGCGCCCGGGGGGTGGACCCAGCGGCTGGTGACGCGGGGCGCGAAGGTGATCGCCGTGGATCCCGCGCGGCTCATGCCCGAGCTGGCCTCGAATCCCCGCGTGCGGCACGTGCAGGAGAGCGCCTTCGCCTTCGCTCCCGAGGAACCCGCGGACTGGCTCTTCTGCGACATGGCCTGGCGCCCGCTCGAGGTGGCGCAGCTGCTCGCCAAGTGGGGGCGGCGCGGCTGGGCCTCGCACCTGGTGGCCAACATCAAGCTGCCGATGAAGGACAAGAACCCCATCCTGCTGCGAGTGCGCCACACGCTCACCGAGGACGGAGGCTGGAAGGGCTTGACCGTGCGCCAGCTCTACCATGACCGAGACGAGGTGACGGTGACGGCCCACCGGCGCTGAGCCTCGGGCCTGCGCGAGTGCCGCCTCCGCGATACAAGAGCGGCGATGCCCTACGCCATCGACGACGCCACCGCCACCGCCCTCATCGCCCTGCACCCCTGGGCTGTTGCCCGCAGTCCCCAGCCCGTCCAGCTCGCCGTGGAGACCCTGCTCGAGGCAGAGCGCGCTCGCCGGGGGCAGCCGGACAAGCTGGGCGCGCTACAGGCCCTCGCGCTCACCCAGGGCAGCCTGCTCAAGGAGGAGTTCGATCTCTCCACCCACGCCCACCACGATGGATGGAAGGTGGGCGCCGTCATCACGGACGTGCAGGGGATGATCAACGTCAACGCGCGCTTCGGCTTCGGCGTGGGAGACGCCGTGCTCAAGGCCACCGTGGAGTCACTGGCCGCTCAGTACCCGGGAGCCAAGGTGGTGCGCATCCACCCGGATGCCTTCGCCGCGCTGCTCACGCCCACCTCCCAGCTCACCGTCCAGCCCGAGCAGAAGGAGGCCACGCGCACCCGGCTCGCCGAGGACGTGGCAAAGGTGCTCCCCACGGGCACCGCAACGCAGGACGTGCCTCAGCACACGGTGGCGCTGCTGGAGCTGACTGTGGATCAGCCTTCTCACTGGCAGGTTCTGGGGCCACTGCTGTGGGCCGAGTTGGAGCGGGCCCACGTCCTGGAGCGCCAGGAGCGCACGACCGAGGTCGTCCAGCGCCGGCGCATCCGCCTCGACGGCTTCGTCCCCGGGACGCCTACTCCTCAAGGATGAACTTCCGCGGGTTCTGCGCGATGCCGTTCACGCGGACTTCGTAGTGCAGGTGCGGACCGGTGGAGCGGCCCGTGTTGCCCACCGCAGCGATCAGCGCGCCGCGCTTCACGCGCTCTCCCGACTTCACCATCAGCCGGGACAGGTGCCCGTAGCGCGTCTTGATGCCGTACCCATGGTCGATGACGATCACGTTGCCGTAACCGCCCTCGAGCCCCGCGAACACCACCGTGCCGTCCGACGGCGCGAACACTTCCTTGCCGTGCGGGGCCGCGATGTCCAGGCCCTGGTGCATCACCCGGTCCGCCGTGTACGGATCCAGCCGCTGGCCGAAGTCGCTCGTCACCCAGCCGCGCGCCGGCCAGATGGACGGCGTCGAAGCCAACAGCGACTTCTGATCCTGGAAGTACGCCTGCAGTTCCTGCAGGCTCTGCTCCTGCCGCGTCGCCTCGGCCGAGAGCTTGTCCAGCCGCCCGGTCAACGCATTCAGCGCGTTGGGCGAGTCGCTGGTGGTCAGCTGGGTGAACTGGGTGTCCGTCGTCGCCGGAGCCGCGGTGCCGGGCTCCGTCTCCGTGGGGCCCATGGCCAGGTTGCGCTGCGGATCAGACAGCAAGGTGATGGCGCGCAGCTTCTGATCGAACCGCTCCACCCGGTCCAGCGTGGTGCCGATGTGCTCGATGCGCTCACGCACTGACTTCAGCTGCCCGCGCAGGGTGAGGTTCTCGTCCCTCAGGATGCGGTTCTCCGCGGCATCCTGCGCCACGCGGAAATAATGGACCGTCGCGCCCAGCGCCATCCCCGCCAACAGCACCACCCCCACACCCAACTGCACGAGGAAGGACTTCTGGATGTGGAAGCGCTGGACGGGAGCGTTGTGGTCCGAGACCACAATCAGGGTGTAGGACTTTTTCGCCACGCAACAACTCCCTAAGTGCTCACGCTGTGGGCTCTACGGCGCGCAAACCTAAGGCCTCGGCCTGCTCGCCACACCTACCGCCTTCGCCACGCCCCTCGGAGTCCGTCAGTCAGCGGCATTTCGCCAGAACTGGAACAGTTTGCGCAGCTATCATCGCCGTTTCCAAGGTGTCAAGGTGAACAAAACACTCGACACACCTGGAAGGTCCTGCTCCCCGCACAGGATCCATCAAGCCTGCATTTGTACAACAATGACGGTGATGTTGTCGTCACCGCCCCGCTCGTTGGCCATGTCAATGAGGCGCTTGGGTACGTCCTGGAAGTTGGGCGTGTTGAGCACCAACTCCTGGATCTCCCGGTCCTCGAGCATGTTGGCCAGACCGTCGGAACACAGGAGGAACACGTCCTTGGGCTCGGAGATGACGCCCATGACGTCCACCTGGACTTCCTCTTCGAACCCGACCGAGCGGGTGATGATGTTCTTGTAGCGGGAGTGCTTGGCCTCTTCGGGCGTGATCATCCCCGCTTTGATCTGCTCGTTGACGAGCGAGTGGTCCTCGCTGATCTGCTGGATGAGCTCACCGCGGATCAGATAGGCGCGACTGTCGCCCACGTGGGCGAAGAAGACCTGGTCATCTCTCACCACGAGGGAGATGACCGTGGTGCCCATGCCGGAGAGGCGTGGGTCCTCCTGGGCCGCGGTGTAGATGGCCAGGCAGGCCTTCTCCACGGCGGTGCGGAGCGCCTCGGGGATGAGGGCGTCCTGGAGGTTGGGCGTGGAGATGAAGGGATTGTCCCGGCTGTCCCGGGCCCGTCGCATCTCCTTGTCGATCGTCTCGACAGCGATGCGGGAGGCCGTGCCACCACCAGCGTGGCCACCCATGCCATCCGCCACGACGTAGAGCTGAAGCTCGTCGTCGATGAGGAAGCTGTCTTCGTTGTGGTTGCGCTTCCGACCGACGTCGGTGAGGCCCGCCGAGACGACCTTCATCTGAGGTGCCGCGCTTTGTCCTGCGGTTTTGGACACGGCGCCGATGCTATGTGGAGACTTGGAGCGGGGCAAGGACGCGGATCTTCTGTCCGTGCTCAAGCGCTTTGCCGAAGGCGCCCCCGGGCCCCTCCCCCGGGTGCCGGCTCGCGTCTCGGCCGGGGGGCCACCCCCAGGGCCCGGTGGGCCGAACGCACCAGGGCCTCGGCCGCCCCCAGGGCCTCCCGCGTGACCTCCACGCCGGAGAGCATCCGAGCCAGTTCCTGCGTCCGCTCCGTCCCGGCCGCCAGGGGGACGACTTCCGAGAGGGTGCGCCCTCCCTTGATCCCCTTGCGGATGAGCAGGTGAGCGTCCGCATAGGCGGCCACCTGGGGAAGATGCGTGATGCAGAGCACCTGGCGGTGACCGCTGACCTCCTTGATCATCCGTCCCACCACGTCCGCGATGGCCCCACTCACCCCCGAGTCCGCCTCGTCCAGTACGTAACAGCCGCACCCGTCGCTATCGGCCAGGGCCCGCTTGAGGGCCAGCAGGAGCCGGCTGGCCTCACCGCCCGAGGCCACCTTGGCCAGGGGACGCGGCGGCTCGCCGGGGTTGGCGCTGAAGAAGAACTCCACCTCGTCCGTGCCCTCGGACCGCAGCGGGCCGCCGGGCGTCACCCGCACCTCGAAGGCCGCCTTGCCCAGGGCCAACCCCGCCAGCCCCTCCCTCACCTGGAGCGAGAACTCCCCCGCACAGGCAGCACGGGCCCGCGACAGGCCTGTAGCACTCTCTCTCGCCCGCGCCTCGGCCTTCTGACGCTCCTGGGCCAGCCCCTCGAGGATCTCCTGCCGGTTCTCCAGGGTGGACAGCTCCGTCTCCAGCTCACTGCGCTTCTGGAGAACTCCCTCCAGCGCGGCGCCGTGCTTGCGGCACAGACGCTTGATGGCGTCCAGGCGCTCCTCGACCTCTCCCAACCGGGACGGATCGGACTCCAGCCCCTCCGAGTAGCGGTTCAGCCGGCGCTGCGCCTCCTCCAACTCGGCCATGGCCGTGCTCATCGACTGGACGATGGGCCCGAGTGTCGCGTCGCACCGCACCGCGTCGTTGAGCAGCCCCAACGCCCGCCCCACCGTCTCCAGGGCGGAGCTCTCGTCTCCGGAGATGAGCACTTCGGCCTCGGACGCCTGGCGCCGCAGCTTCTCCGCTCCGGCCAGCCGACGCCGCTCCGCATCCAGCTTCGCGTCCTCTCCAGCCGCCGGGTCCAGGCGATTGATCTCGTCCAATTGGAAGCGCAAGAACTCGGCGCGCTCTCGCACGCGGGCCTCATCTCCGCCCAGCGACTCCATCCGCGCCTCCACCTCGCGCAGGGCGGCGTAGTGCTGTCCGTAGACCTGAAGCGCCTCGGTGAGGTTGCCGTACCGATCCAGCAGCGTGCAGTGCAGGCTGGAGTCGAACAGGCTCACGTGCTCGTGCTGGCCGGCGATGTCCACCAGCCCTCGGGTGAGCCGCGCCAGGACGCCCACCGTCACCAACGAGCCGTTCACGTATGCCTTGCCACGTCCGTTGCGCCCCACCACCCGGCGCACCAGGACCTCCTCGCCCAGATCCGGAATCCCCAACTCCTCCAGACGCTCGGCCATCGCGGGGGTGCGCGCGAAGACACCTTCCACGGAAGCATCCTCCCGCCCCGCCCGGATGACGTCCGCATCCGCCCGGCCGCCGAGCAGCAGCCCGAGCGCATCCACGAGGATGGACTTGCCCGCCCCGGTCTCGCCGGTGAGCACCGTCAATCCGGGCCCGAACCCCACCTCCACCTCTTCAATCACCGCCACGTTCGAAATCCGAAGTCCCAGCAGCACACGCCCTCCGATATCCGCTTTGGAGCCCTGGTACTGAACACCCTAGCAGGTAACGAAGGCACTGCACAGACGTTCCGTGCAGGCGCGTGCCTGCCGGTGGGGTGGGAGAGTGGGCGACGTCCGGAAGTCAGCTCTCGGTGAACAGGTCCGCGATGTCCTGTTCTGTCAGCAACCGACCGAAGTCTCCCTCGGTCCCGAGCACCCCGGCGGCCAGGTCCTTCTTCCGCCGCTGGAGTGAGAGGATCTTCTCCTCCACGGTGCCTCGGGTAATGAGCTTGTAGCTGATGACGGCCCGAGTCTGCCCGATGCGGTGGGTTCGGTCCGTGGCCTGGTCCTCCACGGCCGGGTTCCACCACGGATCGTAGTGGATGACGTAGTCCGCGGCCGTGAGGTTGAGGCCCGTGCCGCCCGCCTTGAGGCTGATGAAGAACAGCGGCGGGCCATCCGGCCGGTTGAAGTCATCCACCTTGGACATGCGGTCCTTGGTACGACCGTCCAGGTAGAGGTACTGCAGGCCGCGCTTGTCGGCCTCGCTCTTGAGCAGTTCCAGCATCTCCGTGAACTGGCTGAAGACGAGGGCGCGGTGTCCCTCGGCCACCAGATCGTCCACGAGCTGGCCGAAGCGCTCCAGCTTGGCGCTCGAGGGCAGGAGCGTGTTGGGCGGCAGCTTGAGCAGGCGCGGATCACAACACACCTGCCGCAGCCGCATCAGCGCCGCCAGGATGGACACGCGGCTGCGCTTGAAGCCGACCTTCTCGATGCTCTCGCTCACCTTGCGGCGGCTCTCCTCGAGCACCTCGCGGTAGAGCGCCGCCTGGCCGGGCTCCATCTCGCACCACGCCACGCTCTCCGTCTTCGGAGGCAGATCGCTGGCCACCTCCGTCTTCAGGCGTCGCAGGATGAAGGGCTGGATGCGGCGGCGCAGTCTGTCGCGCGCCGTGGCGTCGTTGGCCACCTGGATGGGCTGCTCGTAGCGATCGCTGAAGCCCTCCGCGCTGCCCAGGAAGCCCGGCATGAGGAAGTCGAAGAGGCTCCACAGCTCGCTGAGCCGGTTCTCCAGTGGCGTGCCCGTGAGGGCCAGGCGCGTGTCGCTCGGCAGCGACTTGCAGGCCTGGGCCGTGGCGCTGTCCGCGTTCTTGATGTTCTGCGCCTCGTCGAGGATGACGTAGCGGAAGCCTACCTGCGAGAGCTGCTCGAGATCCCTCCGCACCAGGGCGTACGAGGTGAGCACCAGATCCACGTCCTTGAGATCTTCGGCGCGCTCCTTGCGGTCCTGGCCGTGCCACACCATCGTCTTCAGGGCCGGAGTGAAGCGCTCGGCCTCGCGCTCCCAGTTGGCGAGCACGCTGGTGGGTGCCACCACGAGCGACGGCTTGTGGCCCTCCTCGTTGTTCACCTTCTGCAGCAGGCTCAGGGACTGGATCGTCTTTCCCAGACCCATGTCGTCCGCGAGGATGCCGGACAGGCCGTGCCGGTGCAGGAACCAGAGCCACGCCAGGCCCGTCTCCTGGTAGTGGCGCAACGTGGCCTGGAGCCCCTCGGGCATGGCCACCTTGGGCACACCGGCCGTGTCGCGCAGCTCCATCATCGCCTGGCGGGCCTTGGCCTCCACCTCGGTGAACTCGCCCAGGTCCGCGAGCAGATCCAGCGCCACGGCCTGATGCAGCGGCAGCCGCGTGCGCGTGCGGCCCGGCATCGCGCCGGCCTCCTCCAGGATGTCCGCCACGCGCTTGAGCTCGGCCGGATCCGCCTCCGCGAAGGTGCCATCCTTGAGCGGCACGAAGCGCCGACCGGACTCCAGCCACATGCGCACCGCGCCCAGGTCCACCGCCTGATCATCGGTGATGAACTCGGCGTCGAGATCGAACCAGTTCACCCCGCTCATGCCCACGCGGATGCGCGGCCGGAGCTTCGGGCGCAGCCGCACCTTGGGCGCCTGCACGCCGAAGCGCTCCCAGTTCTCTGGCAGCGCGCCGAGCCCGCGCGCCCAGAACTCGAGCGCCGCGTCCCCGCTGGCCTCGTAGACGTGGGACTGCCCCTCAAAGCGCAGGCCCATCTCCGTCAACTGCTTGCCCGCCGCGCGCTCCAGCTCCTCGCGGCGCCGGTAGAGCTTGCGGCTCTCGTTGCCCACGCCGCTCGCGTAGCCCAGATGCGTGGCGGTGGGAGACACCGGGACCGTGGTCTGCCCGTACCGCGCCGCGAGCATCACCTTCACCTTGTCCGGAGTGCCCTCCAAGGTGAGCACGAAGCGCGGCTCGATGGACTCGTCCACGTCCAGGTTGTCCGCCTTGAGCACCATGCGGAAGCGCGGCAGGTGCGCGGCGAAGAACGTCAGCACGCGATCCAGCTGCGGAGCCGGGAACGACATGGTCGGCTCCAGCAGCCACTTGCGCAGCAGCCGGGGCGGGAAGTCCGGCTCCACTGGCAACAGCGACTGGGCCTGGATGACGTACGTGCGCCGGCCTGCAAGGAGGATGACGTCCTTGAGCGAATAGCTCACTCCATCCGGGAAGAGCAGTTCGATGCGCGCGGTGGCTCCATCGGGACGGGACTCCAGATGGATCTGCGGACGCACCGGCACTTCCGAGAACATCAGCTGCGTGCCGCGGTAGATGACTCGGCGCTGGCGCAGCAGGTCGAGGATCTCCGAGAGGTCCTCGTCCGACATCACGATGCGCGAGTCATACCGGTGCTCGTGCTTGGCGAGCACGAGGAACACGCGCTCGTCCGCCGGGGAGATGCGCGTGCCCGCCTGGAGCAGCCGCTTGACGTGCACGGGACCCTTCATCTGGGCGTCCTGGCGGCGCACGTCGATGACCCAGTGCCGGCCGCTGGGGCCCGTGTTGGAGGGCGTCAGCCGGTACAGGAACTCATAATCCGGCTGCGAGGAGAGCCCCAGCCAGCTCTCCACCTTGGCCAGCGCCGGCAGGCTCACCGGATCGGCCGCGGGAGGGAGATCCGGAACGGCGATCTCCTCGTCGGACTCCGCCCCGGACTCGGGCTCGAACTCGGGGCCCTGCGGAGCCACCTTCTCCCTGGGGGCCTCACGGGGCGGCTCACGGGGCGCCTCGCGAGCAGCCGTGGGCGGCGGAGGGGGCCGGAACCGCGCTGCATAGATGAGCGCCGCGGCCACCACGTGCTTGCAGTGGGGGCCGTAGGTATTCCAGGACTGGCAGGAGCAGGTGGAGGAGACCTTGCCGTCCTTGGGCTCCAGCACCACTTCGTAGCGCTCGCCGGACGAGCCGGCGACCTGGGCGGTGATGCGGTCCCCTTCGCGTTGCAGACCGAAGACGCGGCGGGTCTCCGCGTACTCGCGGCCCTTCTTGAAGGTGGTGGGCTGGACTTCGGCCTTCAGTGCACGCAGCCACTGGCCGTCCTGCGGTGGAAGAGACTCTCGGGTGTCGACGGTCGATTGCACGGGTCGCTTAGGCCCCTGGCGCGGGGAACCACCTCGCATACCACAGAGAGGGCCCACCGCGTGGACGGGAATGATGGACTCGTTCAGCCCGGAGCAGACCGCGCCCCAGACAGCACGCGGCTGTGAGAGCATGAACGCCTGCCATGGCGCCTCCCGTCCGCCCCCGTGTCCTCGTCACCCGCCAGCTCCCTGGAGAGGCCCTCGGCCGACTGGGCAGCCATGTGGAACTTCGTGTGTGGGAGGAGGAGCTGCCCCCGCCTCGGGAGACGCTCCTGGAGCTCGTACGCGGGGTGGATGGGCTCATCTCCCTCCTGACCGATCGGGTAGATGGGCCCCTGCTGGCCGCCGCGCCCTCCTTGCGGGCTGTCAGCAATGTGGCGGTGGGGTACGACAACATTGATGTATCCGCATGTACGGCACGCCGGATCCCTGTGGGGAACACGCCGGGCGTCTTGACGGAGACCTCCGCCGACTTCGCCTTTGCCCTGCTCATGGGGTTGGCGCGGCGGGTGGCCGAGGCGGATGCGTATGTGCGGGCGGGCCAGTGGCGCACGTGGTCCCCTACCCTGCTGCTGGGCTCGGACATCCATGGGGCGACCTTGGGGCTCGTGGGGCTGGGGCAGATTGGCACTGCGGTGGCCCGGCGCGCCCGCGGGTTCGGCATGCGCGTGCTGTACGTGAGCCGCCATGCTCGCCCGGAATTGGAGGCGGAACTGGGCCTGCGGCGCGTGGACAAGGCCACGTTGCTCGCCGAGTCGGACTTCATCAGCCTGCATGTGCCGCTGAATGCGGAGACCCGGCACTGGTTGGGACGCGCCGAGTTGGCCGCGATGAAGCCCGGCGCCATGGTCATCAATACCGCTCGCGGGCCCGTGGTGGATCAGGCCGCGCTGGTCGAGGCGCTCTCCCAGGGGAAGCTGGGAGGTGCGGCGCTCGACGTCACGGATCCCGAGCCCCTGCCCGTGGATAGCCCGCTGCTGAAGCTGCCCAATGTCCTCATCGCGCCGCACATCGCGAGCGCCAGCCACGCCACCCGGGGCCGCATGGCCTCGATGGCGGTGGACAACCTGCTCGCCGCGCTCGAGGGCCGGCGGCCTCCTCACTGCGTCAACCCGGAGCTCTTCGCATGACCACCGATCTCACCCTGGCCGACGACGTCAAGGCACGCATGCGCGACGTCAAGGACTTCCCCCGCCCGGGCATCGTCTTCAAGGACATCACCCCGCTGCTGGCCGATCCGGTCCTCTTCGGCCGCGTCATCAACGGGATGGCCGCGCCCTTCCGAGGCCAGCACGTCACCAAGGTCATCGGCGTGGAGGCCCGTGGCTTCATCCTCGGTGCGCCCGTGGCGCTGGCGCTCAACGCGGGCTTCGTCCCCGCGCGCAAGCCCGGGAAGCTGCCCCACCACACCATCGTCGAGCGCTACGCGCTGGAGTACGGCACGGATGGGCTGGAGATCCACCAGGACGCCATCCTCAAGGGCGAGCGCGTCGTCATCGTGGATGACGTGCTGGCCACCGGTGGCACCGCCGAGGCCACCATGAAGCTCACTGCGCAGCTCGGCGGCGATTTGGTGGGCTTCAGCTTCCTCATGGCGCTGGGCTTCCTCGATGGCGTGAAGCGTCTGGGCGCCGACCGCGTGCGCAGCATCATCACCCTGTAGGCCCTCTGCTCCATGGCAAGGACGTTGACACCCGTGCCGTGCCTGTTTATAAATTGGTCATACAACCAATAAACAGGAACCACCGTGGGCCGTCCATCGAATACCGAAGAGCGTCGCCAGCAGATCGTCGCCGGGCTGCTGAAGGTCATGGCCGAGCGCGGTTACGAGCGCGCCTCGGTGGCGGAGATCGCCAAGGCCGCGGGCCTGAGTTCCGGGCTGGTGCACTACCACTTCCAGGACAAGCAGGAGATCCTCCTGACGCTGGTGGAACAGCTCTCCGCGCGAGTGCGTGAACGCGTGGCATCTCGGCTGGCGCGGGTGAAGGGAGACGATCCGCGAGCCCGGGTGGATGCATTCCTGGATGCGTTCCTGGCCACGGGGGCGGATGCGGATCCCGCCTCGGTGGCGAGCTGGGTCACCATCAGCGCGGAGGCCATCCAGCAGCCCGAGGTGCGCGCCATCTACGAGAAGGTGGTCCGTGCGGATCTCGAACAGTTGGAGGGACTGGTCGCCGCTGTGGCGGGGAAACGGCGGGCGCGCACGGTGGCGGCGGGGCTCTTCGCGGCCATCCAGGGCTATTTCGTACTCGCCTCGTCCGTTCCCGGGCTGGTTCCGCCCGGGTCGGCGGCGAGTACCGTGAAGCGCATGGCCGCAGGGCTGCTCGACGGTGCTCAGCCTTCGGAGGAGTCATGAAGACCTCGACGAAGATTGGCCTGCTGTCGAGCCTCTACCTGTCCCAGGGGCTCCCCTACGGCTTCTTCACCCAGGCCCTGCCCGCGCTGCTGCGCAAGCAGGGTATGTCGCTGCCCGATATCGGCCTGACGCACCTGCTGGCGCTGCCGTGGGCGCTGAAGTTCCTGTGGTCGCCGCTGATGGACCGGTACGGGTCGGAGCGACTCGGACGGCGGCGCGGATACATCCTGCCGCTGCAATTGCTCTCGGCGGGAGTTCTGCTGCTGCTCGCACTGCCCTCGGGCGGCGTGAGCACTCCGCTCCTCATGGCCATGGTGCTGGGCGTAAACCTTTTGGCGGCCACCCAGGATGTGGCCACGGATGGGATGGCGGTGAACCTGCTCTCGGAGCGGGAGATGGGGCTCGGCAACGGAGTGCAGGTGGCCGGCTACCGGGTGGGGATGATCCTCGGCGGCGGGTTGATGCTCATCGTGTTCGACGCGGCAGGCTGGCGGCCCACCCTGCTGAGCCTCGGAGCCATCCTGCTGTTGGCCACCGTTCCCATCGCCCTATACCGCGAGCCGCCCTCCGCGCCTCCGGCTCCCGAGAGCGTGGGCCTGAGCTGGTGGATCCGGCGTCCCGGGTCGGCCGGCTGGCTCCTGCTGCTGGTCATCTACAAGGCCGGGGAGTCGCTCGCGACGGGCATGCTGCGCACCTTCCTTGTGGACGCGGGGCTCAGCCTCACCGACCTGGGGTGGATGCTCGGAGGCGTCGGCTTCACCACGGGGCTCGTGGGGGCGCTGGTGGGTGGAGCACTCGTGAACAGGCTCGGACACCGGCGCGCGCTGATCCTCTTCGGAATCACCCAGGCGGGAGCCGTGCTGCTCTACGCGCTCGCCGCACGTGGCGCGACCTTGCCCATGCTCGCGCTCGTCTGTGGCGTCGAGCACATGACCAGCGGGATGGCCACCGCGACCCTCTTCACCGTCATGATGGCCAAGAGCCGCCCCGAATACGCCGGCACCGACTACACCGTGCAGGCATCCCTCGTCGTCATCGCGACGGGCTCGGCGGCGGCCGTCAGCGGCTATACCGCGCAGGCGCTTGGGTACGCGGGACACTTCCTGCTGGCCGCCGCGCTGTGTGCCGTGGGTGTGGTCTTCGTGCTGCTCACCTTCCACCCGCCCCGGACGCTCTCGCTTCCGGGGACTCCCGAGGTGTCGTCATGACCATCGCCGTATATGCCGGCAGCTTCGACCCTGTCACCGCGGGCCACCTCTCCGTCGTGCGCCAGGCCGCACGCCTCTTCGGCCATGTCGTGGTGGTGGTCGCCGTCAACCCGAACAAGCGCACATTGCTCAGCGCGGCCGAGCGAATGGAACTGCTGCACGAGGCCGTGGCGCTCCACCCCAACGTCAGCGTGTCGAGCACGGAGGGGCTCGTGGTCGAATACGCACGGGCCATCGGCGCCAGCGTCCTGCTGCGCGGGGTGCGCGGCGCCACGGATGCCCAGTTCGAAACGGAGCTGGCGCAGACAAATCGGGCCCTGGCGCCGGACCTCTCCACCCTCTTCCTTCCGGCCGAGGCCCACCTCGCGGAGGTGAGCAGCAGCGCCCTCAAGGAGCGGCTGGCTCGCGGAGAGGACATATCTACTTTCTGCCCGGCGCCCGTTGCCGCGAAGCTTCGCCAGCGTCTCCTCGAACCTCGGAGCCAGCCATGAGCCTCTCGTTCCTCACCCTCGGAGTCGGTGATGCCTTCTCCGCGCTGAACTACTCCTCCTGCCTCGCCGTAGAGGCCGAGGACCAGGTGCTGCTCATCGACTGTCCGCACCCCATCCGGAAGATGATGCGCGAGGCCTCCGCGTCCTCCGGCGTCCCGATGGACGTAGATCGCGTGGCCGGTGTCGCCCTCACCCACCTGCACGCGGACCACAGCTCGGGCCTGGAGGGGCTCGGCTACTTCTCCTTCTTCCTGCTGCACCGGAAGATGCCCCTGCTCGCCCACCCGGAGGTGGCCCACCGCCTGTGGGAAGGACACCTCGCGGCCGGCATGGAGTGCCTTATCGAAAAGCACGGCGCGGACCCCTCGCCCAAGCACTTCGAGGACTACTTCACCCACTCGCCGCTCTCCACCGAGTCGTCCGTCCGCTTCGGCCCCTTCTCCATCGAGTGCCGCCGAACCTACCACCACCTGCCCACCACCGCCCTGCGCATCCGGGCCGGTGGCAGGTGCCTGGGCTACAGCGCGGACACCGCCTTCGACGAGGGCCTCATCGCCTGGCTGGCCGAGGCGGACCTCATCGTCCACGAGACGAACTACGGCGTCCACACCCCCTACGCGAAGCTCGCCGCGCTCCCCGGCGAGCTCCGCGCCAGGATGCGGCTCATCCACTACCCGGATGATTTCGATCTTCCGGGCAGTGTCATCGAGCCGCTCTCCCAGGGGCGCCGCTACACGGTGTGAGCCCCTACGGCGCTAGGTATTCGATGCTCACGCCCTGCGCGCTGAGCGGACGGTTGGAGCCGTCGCTCGTGAGAGAAACGCGCAACCGCAGATCGCTCGCGGGCACATCGAAGGACTGGAGCGGGTCTCCGGGAGTGAACGCCTTCCAGTTGGTGCCACCGTTGGCGCTCATCTCGTAGGTGATGGTACCTCCGCGGGTGTCCTGGACGCTCGAGATGACACGCGCCTTGGTGATGGCGCCTGAAACGTTGTCGAGGGTGAGCGTCTGGGCTCGCACCGCGCTCGACGCGGAAACGCCCGCCGTATGTGTAGGCGTTGTCGTGTCGCCTGAATGCAGGCTCACGGCATCGAGGCGGATCCGCCCAACACCGCCCGTACCACCACCCGAGGAGGAACCACCTTTAGCCGTCACGTGGTTCTGTCCCACATTCATGGTGTTGGCGCGCAAGTAGACGGAGCCCCCTGCCGACCCACCCGAGGCAGTGCCATCAGAACCATCAGCACCGATGCGCCCACTCACTCCCAGCGTATCGGCCCAGGCGACAATGATTCCTCCCCCCACTCCCGCAGCGTTGCTCGCATACCGCCCTCCGCCCGAGCCCATGAACCAGCGCGACAACAAGGCATCCCCGTAGGTGAAACCGGCAGTCATCGATGCCCCGCCCTTCAAACCCGCAGTGCCATAACTCCCCCCTCCCGAGTAGATACAGCCACCGACCCCACCTCCCGGCCCCCCCCCTCCATTGTTCGCATTGCAGCCGCCGCCCGCCACACTGGGCCCTGAATAGCTCTCCCCCGTCACATAGTTGGTTAGCGCCGCCGAGTCCGAGCGGTAGCCACGCGCATCCATCGAGATGCCTCCACCGGAGATCACCACCAGCGAGCCACTTGCCTTGATGAACAGGATGCCACCCAGGGCTCCATCCCATGGATTGGCGATGAGCGTCCCGCTCACCGTGACGTTCCGGTAGTGTGGGATGCGCTGAACGATGATCTTCTGCCCCGTCAGCGTCGCGTTGCTGGTCGTGGCTCCGTAGATCTTCAGGATGGGACTGGCGAAGGTGAGCTGATTCGTCCCGAAGTTGACGCTCTTGATGGTGAGGATCTCGTAGGTGCCCACGTTGCCCGTGTCGCCCACGCCGGCGGAGACCGTTCCTGTCGGCGAGGGGTAGCCACTTCCCCCCTGCAGGTTGATCAACACCACCTCATCCCCCACCGCGAGCCCCGCCGGGAAATCCGCCAGCGTCACCGCGGTGTTGTCCGTGGCAAACGCCGTTACCTTGTAAGCCACCGCGTCCGCGAAGGTGCGCGCGGGGTTGGCGGGGTTGGACTGGGTATTGATGTTGAACGTCCCCGAGGCCACGTAGAGATCTCCGTCCTCTCCCTTCCCGAGCCCCGCGACGAGCGGGAACGCGGCCTCCGCGCGCTCCACATCCCAGTTGGCCGTCGTACCGGTACCGTCCTTGGCGCTCGTCCGCGAGAAGTCCTCCGCCACCTGCAGGTTGGTCCCCGAGGTCACCAACTGGAAGGACACCGTTCCCTTGCAATTGGACGCGGTCAGCGTCGTCGCAGTCACCGTCGCGGTCTGCCCCGCGTTCGCTCCCGGGCCCGTCTTCACCACGAAATCGATCTTCCCGTTGACGCTGGCCACCTGCGTGCCCGCCGTCGCGGAGTCGAGATCCGCCGCGAGCACTCCGCTCGTGTTGTTCGACGCAGCCACCGTGAACAGCGTCCCATCCGGAACCGGCACACCGGAGCTGTCGGTGATCACGTCCGAGCTGACCAGCAGCGTCGAGTTGTTGTCCGCCGGCAGCGTGGTGCTGGACACCTTCAGCGTGAACGGCTTGCACGCGGCGCCCGCGCAGGCTCCGTTGCCACACGTCGTCGTGCAGGACTGCTGGTAGGTGTACCCCGTCCCATCCGGCTTGCACTCCTCGACGTCCGTACCATTACAGCGCAGCCGGCCCGGCACGCAGATGACGCCGCCAGATGTCTGGCAAGCGCCCGCCACGCACACCTTGCCCTGGGCCGCGCAGTCCACGGACGTGCTCCCCGTCCCGGTCGCATTGCAGATGGCCGCCGTTGTGCCATTGGAGCAGGTCGCGCTCCCAGGGGCACACACCACGTCCTGGCAAGCCCCCGAGACACATGCCTTGTTCGCGCCACACCCGGAGGCCGCGTAACCCGTCCCCGTGCTGTTGCACGTGCCCAGCGTGGCCACATCCAGGCACACCTTGTTCCCGCTGGTGCAGACCTGTGCCTTGCAGCTCCCCGTGGCCGCATCACACGCCGTCCCGGCACCGCAGCTCACCAAGTTGTAGCGCGTGCCGCTCGGATCACACACCTCGCTGCTCGAAGCGCTCGCGCAGCGGCTCGAGCCCGGAGAGCAGATGATCGCCTCGCAGGCACTGCCCAGACACGTCTGATCAGAGCCGCACGTGGCGTAGTCGTAGCCCGAGCCTTGCGCGTTGCACGTGGCGAGGGTGAGCGCATCCACGCACCGCTTGCTGCCCGCCGTGCACGAGTTGTTGCTGCTGTTGGGCACGCACACGCCCGCCTGGCAGCTCGTGCCCGCCTTGCAGGGCACATCCACGTAGCCCGTCCCGTTGGGAGTGCACACCTGGCTCGTCCCACTGTTCTTGCACTGGGTGCTCAGCGGCGCGCAGACGATGGTGCTACACGTGCCTCCCGCGCACACCTGGTTCGAGGCACACGACAAGGCATTGAAGCCCGTACCCGACGCGCTGCAGACACCCGCCGTCACCGAGTCCAGGCACCGCGTCTGCCCGGGAGTGCACACCGTGGGGACGCAGCGCCCGCTCACGCAGGCCTCCGAGGACGTGCAGGGAGCGCTGGTCAGCGCCGTCCCCGTGGCGTTGCACACCTCGTGCACTCCGCTCACCGGATTGCAGCGCTCCGAGAAGGGCACGCACGCGGGCGCCTTGCACGCCTTCGACGCCGAGTCGCATCCCGTGGAGCAGAACTGCAGGAAGGCCCACGCGCTCCCCGTCGGAGTGCAGGCCTCGAGCGCCTCGTTGTTGCACTGCTTGTCCCCCGGGATGCAGACGGACCCGTTCGACGTGGAGCACGTCCCGCTGGCACAGCCGAGATCGCAGGTCTGCACGACTTCGTAGCCGGAGCCATCCGCCGCACAGGCCTCCACCGTCTTGTGGTCATCCTGGCACCGCGTGGTGTTGGGCGTGCAAGCCTGGACCACGCACGCCCCATTGCTGCACCGCCCCGCACAGCGATCCTTGAACTCGTAGCCGCGCCCATCGGTGCCGCAGCTCTCCACATCGCCGCCGTTACAGCGGGTCTCGCCCGGGGTGCACTCCTTTGCGCTCCCCAAGGCCGCGCACTTGCCGTCCATACACAGCAGGTCCTTCCCGCAGTTGGCGTTGAAGGAACAGTCGCCCCCCGCTGGCACGCTCCCTGGCTCGGGCTCACTCTTTCCACACGCCGCGAGCCACAAACCCAGGCTCAACAGCGTCACTGCACTCCATCTCTTGCGAAGCTCCATGGTCTTCCCTCGTGCCTGTGGCCGCGTAGGGCCAGACAAGCGCTCCGTGCTTCGCAGTGCCGGGTGGTTCTCACTTGCGGATGCGAAACGGGGCGGAAGCATGCGGAACAAGACATTGGGCACGCTGTACTCCGCCGGAGGTATCACGCTATGAGAAGGCTCTGGGAGTCCTCCCCGTGTCCCCCTCGCCCAGCTCCACTCCTTCCTCTCCCGCGCTCGCCATCGAGGTGCGCGGACTCGTCAAACGCTTCGAGGACGTGGTCGCCGTCGCTGGCACCGACTTCGAAGTCCCCGTGGGCCAGTGTGTCGGCCTGCTCGGCCCCAACGGCGCCGGCAAGACGACGACCGTGGAGATCCTCGAAGGTCTTCAGCAACCCACCTCCGGAGAGGTACGGCTGCTCGGCCGAAACTGGCTCCACGAAGCCGGCGAACTCCGCGAGCGCATCGGCATCGCGCTCCAGGAGACACACTTCCACCCGCGCCTCAGCGTCGAGGAGACCGTGCGTCTCTTCCGCTCCTTCTACAAGCGAGGGCTGTCGGTCGAAGAAGCCATCGCCCTCGTCAAGCTGGAGGAGAAGCGCTCGGCCCACGTCTCGAAGCTGTCCGGAGGCCAGAAGCAGCGGTTGGCGCTCGCGGTAGCGCTGGCCTCGGATCCAGAGATCCTCTTCCTCGACGAGCCCACCACGAGCCTCGATCCCCAGTCTCGCCGCGCCCTCTGGGACGTCATCGAGGGTCTCAAGGGCAAGGGCCGCACCGTCGTCCTGACGACCCACTATATGGAAGAAGCCCAGGTGCTCTGCGACCAGGTCATCATCATGGACCACGGCCGCATCGTCGCCCGAGGCTCGCCGGCCCAGCTCATCGCCGCCACGGGCGCCGAGCAGGTCATCGAGTTCGCCACCACGCCCCATCTCCCAGCCGACGCCTTCGCCGAGGTACCCACGCTCGTTGCATCCCGACCTCGCGTCGAAGGCCACACCCTCTCCGTGAAGGAACTGCACCGGGCATTACCGGGAGTGCTCTCGATCGTCTCGGCGCGCGGCGCGACCCTGGCGCACCTCTCCACCCGCCAGGCCACGCTCGATGACGTGTTCCTGGCCTTCACCGGCCGCAGCCTGCGCGAGGATGCCCAGCCATGAACTCCCAGCATCCGCTGTGGCAGCTCGTGCTCTTCCGCATGCGCGGGTTCCTGCGAGAGCCCGCCGCCCTCTTCTGGGTCTTCGCATTCCCGCTGCTCACCTCCCTGGCACTCGGGTTGGCCTTCCGCAACCGCGCCCTCCCAGAGCTGGCCGTGGCTGTGGTGGAAAGCCCGGACGCGGACCGGCTCGTCCCCGCCCTGGAGGCCGTGGACGGACTGACAGCAAGGCAGATGTCCGAGGCCGAGGGGCGCGATGCACTGCGCCGAGGCCGCGTGGCCCTGGTCCTCATCCCCAGCTCTCAGCCCGAGCTGATCACCGATCCCATGCAGTCGGACGGGCGCACCGCGCGGCTCATGGTCGTGGATGCACTCGAGCGGCTGAACGGACGCGCGGACCATGTCTCGGTGCGCAACCAGCAGGTGACTGCACCGGGCTCGCGCTACATCGACTTCCTCATCCCCGGGCTGCTCGGCTTCGCGCTCATGAGCTCCAGCCTGTGGGGGCTCGGCTTCGCGCTGGTGGAGATGCGCACCGGCAAGCTCCTCAAGCGGCTCGTCGCCACGCCCATGAAGCGCACCCAGTTCCTGCTCTCCTTCATGATCGGCCGGAGCATGCTCGCCGTGGCGGAGATCCTCTTCTTCGTCGTCTTCTCGCGAGTGTTCTTCGACGTGCGGATGTTCGGCAACCTGCTGTCGTTCATCGTCCTGGGGCTCTGGGGCGCCATGTCCTTCGCGGGCTTCTCCCTCTTCATCTGCAGCCGGGCCACCACCTCCCAGACGGCCAGCGGGCTGATGAACCTCACCTCCATGCCCATGACGGTGCTGTCCGGGGTGTTCTTCTCCGCGTCCAACTTCCCGGACTGGTTCCAACCCGTCATCCAGTTCCTGCCGCTCACCGCCCTGAACGACGGGCTGCGCGCCATCATGCTGGATGGAACTTCCCTGCTCGCCCTCTGGCCCCAGGTGCTGATACTGGGGGTGTGGGGCCTGATCCCCTTCGTGATCGCGGTACGCTACTTCAAGTGGATGTAGCGCGGTCCCAGGGAGGGTAAGGTCCGCGTCCCTTGGAGGTGACATCCTTGAACGCCGTGCGCCGCCCTCTCTCCCGCTGGTCGTCGCGAGTGCTGGCCCTCAGCTTCTGCCTCGGGCTCGGCTGCCTCTCGGTCACGAAGCCCGTGGCGCCCCCGGAGACTGTCCGCATCACCCTGCTCCAGCTCAATGACGTGTATCAGTTCGCCCCGCTGGAAGGGGGCCGCGTGGGTGGGCTCGCCCGCGTTGCCACATTGCGCAAGCAGATCCTCGCGGAGAACCAGCAGAAGAACACGCTGACGCTCTTCGCCGGGGACACCCTGGCCCCCTCCGTTGAGTCCATCAGCCAGATCGGTGGCAAGCCGCTGCAGGGCCAGCAGATGATCGACGCATGGAACGCCCTCGGCGTGGACTACGCCGTGCCCGGCAACCATGACTTCGACTTCGGCGATGAGGTGCTGCGCGAGCGCATCAAGGCCTCGCGCTTCCCGTGGCTCGCGGCGAACATCTTCGACAACCACTCGGGCCGCCCCTTCGAGGGGCTCCACCCCTACATGATGGTGCAGTTGGACGGCGTGAAGGTGGGCCTCTTCGGCCTGCTGCTCCCGGAGACCGAGGTGTCCTCGAGCGTGTCCCAGGACACGAACATCCGCGACATCTGCTCCACGGCCAAGCCTGTCATCTCCCGGCTGCGCGCCCAGGGCGCCACCGTCATCATCGCGCTCACCCACCTGGAGGTTGACGACGATCAGGAGCTGGCGCGCTGCGCTCCGGTGGACGTCATCATCGGAGGGCACGATCACATCCGGATCGAGGATCGCTCCACGGGCGTCCCCATCTTCAAGGTGGCCGCGGATGCCGTGGAGCTGGGCCGCGTCACGCTGGAGGTGGACGGCAAGAGCGGCAAGGTGAAGAAGGTCGACTGGAAGGTGTACCCGGTGACGGACGCCATCCCGGACGATCCCACCTTCGTCGAGGCCCTGCAGAAGTACGCCCCGCTGGTCGCCGAGCTGTCACAGCGCGTCGGCAGTACGCCGGTTCCGCTCGACGCGCGCAAGACGGTGGTCCGCACGCAGGAGACGAACCTGGGCTCGCTGATCGCGGATGCGCTGCGGCAGGCCGCCGGTACCGACGTGGCCCTGGTCAACGGCGGCGCCATCCGTGGCGACACCATCTTCCCCGCCGGAGAGCTCACCCGGCGCGAGATGCTCTCCATCTTCCCGTACCGGGATCAGTTGGTGAAGCTCCAGGTAACGGGGGACATCCTCCACGCAGCGCTGGAGAACGCTGTCAGCAAGATCGAAGAGGTGGCTGATCCGCCCGGGCGTTTCCTCCAGGTCTCCGGCCTGCGCTTCGCCTTCGATCCGAGCCGCCCCAAGGGCCAACGGGTCCTCTGCGTCACGGTGGGCGGCAAGCCGCTGTCCCCGAAGGCGTCATATACCCTGGCCACACTCAGCTTCCTCGCGGGAGGCAAGGACGGCTACGAGATGTTCCGCACCCTCTCGCCCACGCCCGCGCTCCAGGAGGGCCGCACCCCGCGAGACGTGCTGAGCGATGCCCTGCGCGGCGGCAAGCCCGCGCCCATGCCGACAGGAGACGGCCGCATCCAGCGTCTCCAGGGTGGCAGCCTCCAGGGCGGAGAGTGCGCACCGGCGGCCGCGACGCGCTGACGCGGAGCTCGGCAAGTTCACTGAGCGGCTTCAGCAAGGAGGGCGAGCAATCCCATCACCGGCGTCCCCACTTCTGCGCAATGAGCTGCGTGAGCCTGTCCAGGAGCGACCCATCCATCCCCGCTGGGAGATCGCCGGTGTGTACAGGCCAGACCGTCCATGACAGCCGCTTCCAACGTGCCGAACGCCTCCCAATTGCGCTTCTTCAAGGTGCTCTCTACTACCGTCAATAGTCATTGCTCCTCCTGCCTGCCTGGCTGCGACAAGGAGAACGCTCGTGCCGGTGACCCCCAGCGTCAAAGGAGCGGTGATGGGCCTGTCCGCCGCAGCCCTCTTCGGGCTCAGCGCGCCGATGGCCAAGCTGCTCCTGCCGTCCAGCACGCCCCTGGTGCTGGCCTCGCTCCTCTACCTGGGCGGCGGGCTGGGGCTGACCTGTCTCGAAGCACTGCGACGGATGAGCCCGACAGGTGGCTCCCAGCGTGAAGCACGCCTCGGGAGCAAGGACGTGCCCCTGCTGCTCGGAGTGATCCTCTGCGGAGGCATCCTGGGCCCGGTGTTGATGCTGACGGGACTGGCGCGGCTCACCGGCGTGACGGCCTCCTTGATGCTCAACCTGGAGGGTCCGTTCACCATCCTCCTGGCACTGCTCGTCTTCGGAGAGCACTTGGGGCGCGCGGGTGCCTTGTCCGCCGTCTCCATCATGACGGGCGCCATGGTCCTGGGCCTCCAGGAGGGGGAGCTGCGCGGGGATGTGCTCGGCGTGCTGGCGCTGGCCGGCGCGTGCCTCTCGTGGGCCGTGGACAACAACCTCACCCAGCGGCTGTCCCTGAAGGACCCGCTCTCCCTGGTGCGAATCAAGGCGCTGGGCTCCGGTGCGTGCACGCTGGTGCTGGCCTGGCTCACCGGGCAGCCCTTCCCATCTCCCCGAGTGCTGGCGGCTACCCTGGTGCTCGGCTTCGCCAGCTACGGCCTGTCCATCGTCCTGGACGCGTATGCCCTGCGCCTGCTGGGCGCGGCACGCGAGGCGGCCTACTTCGCCACGGCCCCATTCGTGGGAGCCCTGGCGGCGGTGCCCCTGCTCGGCGAGCGGTTGAGGCCCCTGGATCTGCTGGCGGGAGCGTTGATGGCCGTAGGAGTCGTGCTGCTGCTACGCGAACGGCATGGCCATACGCACACGCATGAGGCGCTGACTCACGAACATCTGCACGTCCACGATGCTCACCACGAGCACGCGCACCCGCTTGGCACGGACACCACCGAGCCCCACAGCCATCCCCACCAACATGCCCCGATCACCCACGACCATCCGCACGTTTCCGATCTCCATCATCGGCATAAGCACTGATCTGGGCAGCCGGCAGGTGTTCCAGTTCCAGGTCGATATGCTTCGCTTCGGGGATGGCGGTGCGCACCTCGGCCTCGATGGCGTCGATCTCCTCGCTGAGGACCCGAATGAGGTGCTGGGCTGCTTCCTGGAACATCCGCTCGCGCGCCTCGCCCGTGTGAGCCAGCCTCTCTGAAGGGAGCGCCTCGGCCAGCTTCGCCGCCACGAAGGTCGCGCTGAAGCGAATCTCGGCCTTGAAGGTGAAGGTCTCCGGAGTGAGCTGCCGCGTCTTCACGTCATGGATGTCCGCGATGCTGGACCGAGCGCGGATGACGTCCACGAAGCGCTGCCCCACCTCGTCCGGTACGGCCTGGCCCAGCAGCAGGTCGCGGTTCTCCACCACCAGGAAGATGGCGATGAGCCCCAGCAACAGGCCGACGATGATGGACGCCAGCGAGTCGAAGAGTGCATTGCCCGTAAGGTAGGCCAGGAGGATACCCGCTGCGGCGAGGAACAGGCCCAGCACCGCCGCGCCGTCCTCCAGCAAGATGGCCAACGTGGCGGGATCGGCTTTTTCGCGAACGTAGCGGAAGAAAGGCGCTCCCTGAGCCTGCTTCAGCACGCCGCGCACGGCATAGAGGAGGACACCGCCCTCGATAAGGAAGGAGACGCCCAACACCGCGAAGGTGCTGGGGCCGATCTCCGGCTGGTGCGGATGCAGGAGCGACGTGATGCCGTGGTAGACGGTGACGCCACAGCCCACGAAGAAGATGCCTGAGGCCGAGAGGATCCCAAAGATGAAGCGCTCTCCGCCATAGCCGTAGTGGAACTCCTCGTCTCGCTCACGGCTTGCGCGCTTGAGGCCCAGGAAGAGCAGCACCTGGTTGCCCGTGTCCGCGGCCGAGTGGATGGCCTCCGAGAGCATGGCTCCCGAACCGGACATGAAGAACGCCACGAACTTGATCAGGGTGACGAGGACATTGCCAGACAGCGCGGCGATGACGGCTTTGATGGATGAAGCGGGGGCTGCCAAGGATTGCTCCAGAACGGATTGGAACACTCTTGTACCACGGCATCGCCTACTCGTTCGTCCAGCCGCGTATCCGATACACCCACCGTCCGGCCAGCTCGCGCAGCGCATCCGAGCTGACGCTCAGGTGATAGGACCTGGGCAACCAGCTCGGCGGCCGCTTCCCGGGAGGAGACCGGACATCCGCCAAGAAGGTGTCCGGCCGGATCCCCAGGGCCGCGAAACACCCATACGCCCGGGGCATGTGCGCCGCGCTCGTCACCAACAGCAGCGACTTCCATCCCTGCTCGCGGATGATCTTCTCCGAGCCCAGCGCGTTCTCCCGCGTGTTGCGGCTCTTGCCCTCGGTGAAGATGCGCCCGGGTTCGATGCCCCACTGCTGGAGTTGCTTGGAGAGCACCCCTGCCTCGACGACGGCCTCCGGCCTCGGATCCAGCGAGCCTCCGGAGATCAACGCGTAGCGGGCATGCCCCTCTTTCAGCAGCTCGAAGCCGCGCATGATGCGATCGCCCGCCCCATTGTACTCAGGCCGGCCCGACGTCTCCGTCGCATCGGGGTCCAGCCCTCCACCCAGGACGATGACCGCGTCGTAGACGACGTCATCTCGGTACGTCTCCTTCACCCCGCGCTCCGTCCACCGCAGGAGCATCCCGGCCGTGGGCTCGATGGAGAAGATGTAGAGCACCGCCAGCCCGAACACCTGCAGCCCGATGGACAGCCGCGCCCTTCGACGCAGGACCAACCCGGCCACGATGAACAGCACCGCCCAGGTCAGCGGGCCGAGGAACAAATCCAGGATCTTGGAGAGAGCGAGGAACATGACGGCGACAGAGCTTGGGAGCGTTGGCTCGGGAGCTACTTGCCCCCCTGGCGGCGCTGCTCCCGGATATAGGCCCGAGCCTCCCCGGCCCCATCACCCCGAGGATCAAGCTCCAGGAAACGCCCGTAGTACTCCAGGGCCTCCTCTTTGTTCCCGAGCCGCGCGGAGACCTCTCCCAGCCGGCGGAAACAACGAGCCGCCTTGGGATCGTTCGCGAGACACTCCCAGAACGATTCCTTGGCACTGACGAGCTGCCCCCTGGCCAACTGCTTCAACCCCTGCTTGTACTTCGCGGTGGCAGCCTCCTGGGAGGGCTTGGACGCGGCGGTGATCTTCAGCCCAGGCGTGGGTGGGCGCGTTGTGGGCTTGGGCCGCACGGGATCCTTGGTGGGCTCGGGGGGCGGCTCTGGAGCAGCGGCCACAGGGGGTGGGGGCGGCTGCTGCAATTCCTCCAGCTCCACCTCCACCTTCTTGTCGAGCGCACCGGGCTCGAACACCTGCTCCCATCGCTTCCAGCCCAGGAGGATCAGCTCCACGGTATGGGGCTGGCTCCGCGCGACGTCCTCCACCACCAGGGGCGTCACGCCCCGGATCTCTCCATCGAGGCGCACCTGAGCCCCCGGCGGCTCGGAGTGGATCTCCAGAGGCGGGGGACCGTGCACCACCAGGAACACCAGCAGGAGCGCACCTGCCACCGCCGCAGCCCCGAGTACCCACCGCGGGCGACGCCCTCGCCGGTTGGAGCCCGCTTGGGTCGTGGCCGCTTCACGGGTCTCCTGGGTCAGGACATCCGTCTCCCGTTCCGCATCCTCGTCGGGAGCCGCCCCCAACCCCTGCTGATCCCGCGAAGGGCCCACCGCCTCGGAGAGCTGCACTGTTCTCGCCTTGCCCAAGCCCTCCTTGCGCCCCTCGGCCGTGCCCTGCCCGTCTCGCCACAACGCGAGGTGGTCCTGGAACTCCTGCGGGAGAATGGACGACTGCCCCAGCGCCTTCAGCTCCTCGCCGTAGAGCCACCCCATCAGGTACTTCAAGGTGTTGCCCGTGAAGAGCGGCGCCCGTGTGGCGACCCAGCGCGTGAGCGCAAGCTGCAGCTCCTCCGCGCTCTGGAACCGGGCTCCGCGCGACGTGGCCAGCGCACGCATGACGATCCGGGCCAGCATGCCGTCCAGTTCCGGGTTGACCTCGAGCGCGGGAGGGATGTCGCCCTTGACGATGCGATCCATGACCTCGACGTCCTGCCCCTCCACGGGCAGGCGGCCACAGAGCATGCGGTAGAGCACCACCCCCACGGCGTACACATCCGAGCGGGCATCCAGATCGCCCTGCCCCTGCGCCTGTTCTGGCGAGAGGTAGAGGTACTTCCCCTTCACCATCCCCGCGGCGGTGATGGGTCGCCCCGCCATCTGCACCTTGGCGATGCCGAAGTCGGTGATCTTCACGTCTCCGTCGTAGCTGATGAGGATGTTGTCCGGAGAAACGTCCCGATGCACGAGCCCCAGCGGGCGCCGCTGCTCATCCGTGCGCGTATGGGCGTGGTGGAGCCCCTTGCACAGGTCGATGGCGATGCTCGCTGCCAGCGGCTGCGGCATCCGCGAGAGCCCCTGCGTCTGGGCCCGCTTGAGCACTCGGGACAGGGGCTGGCCCTCGACCAGCTCCATGGCCAGGTAGTACTCGCCGTTGACCTGACCGAAGTCGAACACCTGGACGATGTTGCCGTGACTCAGCCCCACGGAGATGCGCGCCTCGTGGATGAACAGCTCCACGAAGGAAGGAGTCTCCGCGAGCTCGCTCAGCACCCGCTTGATGACCACCAGCTTGGTGACACCAGGCGCGGCCATGTAGCGCGCGCGGTAAACGGTCGCCATTCCCCCGACGCCGAGGCGTTCGAGAAGCTCGTACTTACCGAAGGGAGTGCCTTTGTCCTCGCGCACGGGGCGTGAACCCTATCAGCACCGGCGAGGTATCGGCACGGGCCTGCTCAGCGTTCGCCCCAGTGGAGCTTCTGCCGGAGGATGGTGAAGTAGGCCATGTGCGGGTTTCGCACCAGGTTCACCCGGTTGGGCGAGCGCACCACCTCGATGCAGTCATTGCCCTGCAGCGAGTGGCCCGTCTGTCCGTCCAGGGTGAGGTAGGTGTCCGCCGTCTCGCGGCGCAGGGTGACGCGGATCGTCCGATCCGCGGGCACGACGATGGAGCGCTGCGTGAGCGCGTGCGAACAGATGGGCGATAAGATGGTGCAGTCCACCGAGGGGTGGACAACGGGCCCCCCGGCCGACAGCGAGTACGCCGTCGAGCCCGTGGGAGTGGCCAGGATGACGCCATCCGCCTTGTAGATGGTGATGGGCACCCCGTCGATGGACGTCTCGTGGTCCGCGATGCGCGCCAGGGCGCCCTTGTTGATGACCACGTCGTTGAGGACCTCGTCCTCCACCACCACCTTGCCCTCGCGCACCAGCCGGCAGGTGAGCTTCATGCGCGAGTCCATCTTGAAGCGGCCGGCGAGCACCTCGTCCAGCGAGGTGAAGAGTTCGTCCACCGGCACCTCGGTCATGAAGCCCAGGCTGCCCAGGTTCACTCCGAGGATGGGGACACCCCGCCCGCCCAGCAGCCGCGCCGTGTAGATGAGGGTGCCGTCTCCGCCGAGGACCACCACCAGGTCAGCCCGCTGGGCCAATTCCCGGTCCTCCACGCGGGGCCAACCCAGGGCGTGCGCCAGGTTGCGCTCACCCAACACGGTGAGCTGGGGGTAGCGCTCGCGGATCCGTCCCGCCAGCGCGAAGGCTTCCTGTTTGTCCCGCTTCGCAACGATCGCCAGAGTCTGCACTGTGGCGGATGGTTCTAATCCAGGCGGGCAACGCGTGCTGGAGGAAATGGAGCCAAGCGATAGGTTCCTGCCATATGGACCTCTTCGAACACGCGGGCCAGAAGGATCAGCAGGCCCAGGCGCCCCTGGCCGAGCGCATGCGGCCCACCACCCTGGCGGACTTCGTGGGGCAGGAGCACCTCACGGGCGAGGGCCGCTTCCTCCGCCGGGCCATCGAGCAGGATCAGGTGCCCTCGCTCATCCTCTGGGGGCCCCCGGGCACGGGGAAGACGACCCTGGCGCGAGTCATCGCCCAGGCCACCGGCGCCTCTTTCGAGTCCCTGTCCGCCGTGCTCTCCGGCGTGAAGGACATCCGCGAGACGGTGGCCCGAGCCCAGGACCGCTGGAAGATGAACCGCCAGCGCACCCTGCTCTTCATCGACGAGATCCACCGCTTCAACAAGTCCCAGCAGGACGCGCTGCTGCCCCACGTGGAGAAGGGCACGGTGACGCTGATCGGCGCCACCACGGAGAACCCGTCCTTCGAGGTGAACGCCGCGCTCCTGTCCCGCAGCCGCGTCATCACCCTGCGCGGGCTCGAGGAGGAGGAGCTGCTCACGGTGATGCGCAAGGCCCTGGAGTCCCCCAAGGGCCTGGGCGGCAAGGTGCAGGTGGACGACGAAGCGCTCCAGTTCATCGCCGAGGCCGCGGGTGGAGACGCGCGCCGAGCCCTCACCGCGCTGGAAGTCGCGGCCTCATATGGCGGCGCGCACGTGGACAAGAAGGCCGCCGAGGAGGCGCTCCAGCAGAAGATGCTGCTCTACGACAAGGGCGGCGAGGAGCACTACAACGTCGTCAGCGCGTTCATCAAATCCATGCGCGGCTCGGACGTGGACGCGGCGCTCTACTGGATGACGCGGATGCTGGAGGCCGGAGAGGATCCCGTCTTCGTCTTCCGCCGAATGGTCATCTTCGCCTCGGAGGACATCGGCAACGCGGACCCACGGGCCTTGTCCGTCGCGGTGGATTCGCTCCAGGCCTTCCAGTTCGTCGGCATGCCGGAGGGGGTGCTGCCCCTCACCCAGGCGGTGACGTACCTGGCGCTGGCGCCCAAGTCGAACGCCGTGCTCACCGCCTACGGCGCGGCACGGGCCGCGGTGACGCAGGAGGGTGCGCTGCCGGTGCCCATGCACCTGCGCAACGCGCCCACGAAGCTGATGAAGAACCTGGGCTATGGCGGCGGCTACAAGTACCCCCACAACTTCGAGGGCAACTACGTCCCGGAGGACTACCTACCGGAGGCGCTCAAGGCCCGGCGCTTCTACAAGCCCTCGACGAACGGGCTGGAGCGCGAGTTGACCGAGCGCTACGAGTCCATCCAGCGCCAGCTCGCGGAGAAGCCCCGCGAGCCGGGCGATGACGGGTGAACCGCGCTAGGCAACCTCTAATGGCGAGTCGCTGTCGCTGCCGTTCTTGCGCTGCTTCATGGTGCGGCCCGCCACCTCGTACTGCTTGAGCAGCCGGCGGAAGTTGGAGCGATCCACCCCGGCGGCGCGCGCGGCGCTGGAGACGTTGTTGTTGTTCTTCTCCAACAGCGCGGTGAGGTAGCGGCGCTCGAAGGCGCGCATCGCCAGGCGCTTGGCCTGGGCGTACGGCAGGTGCGCCAGGCTGAACACCTCCACCGGCGAGCCCGCCTGCGGAGACTCCTGGAAGCCCGGCGGCAAGTCCTCCACGTCCAGCAAGTCGTTGGAGGTGAGCACCACCGCGCGCTCGATGACGTTCTCCAGCTCGCGCACGTTGCCCGTCCACCGGTTCACCGTGAGCGCCTCCATGGCCCGCGGCGTGAAGCCCGTCACCTTCTTGCTCAGCTTCGCCGTGTACATCTTCAGGAAGTGGTGCGCCAACAGCGGCACGTCCTCCGGCCTGTCCCGCAGCGGCGGCAAGTCGATGGTGATGACGTTCAGGCGGTAGAAGAGGTCCTCGCGGAACTTGCCCTCGGACTTGGCGCGGGACAGGTCCACGTGCGTGGCGGCAATCACGCGCACGTCCACCTTCACCGGATCGTTGGCGCCCACGCGCTTGACTTCACCCTCTTGCAGCACGCGCAGCAGGCGGACCTGGGTGGCCTGCGGCACGTCGCCGATCTCGTCCAGGAAGATGGTGCCGCCGTCGGCCGCCTCGAAGAGGCCCTTCTTGTTGTTGGTGGCGCCCGTGAACGCCCCCTTCATGTGGCCGAACAGCTCGCTCTCCAGCAGCGTCTCGGTCAGCGCCGAGCAGTTCACCGCCACGAAGGGCTTGTCCTTGCGCTGGCTGCGGTAGTGGATGGCGCGCGCCACCAGCTCCTTGCCCGTGCCGCTCTCCCCTTGAATCAGCACGGTCGCCGTGGAGTGGCTCACCGTCTCCACCAGCTTGAACACCGCCCGCATCTGCGAGGACTGGCCAATGAGGTCCTCGAACTGGCTGCGGACCGTGAGCGCCTCCTCCAGCGCCCGGGTGCGATCCTTGAGCGCCTTGCGCTCGGCCGCCTTGCCCACCGTGAGGCTCAAGTCGTCGATGTTCTCGAACGGCTTGGTCAGGTAGTCATACGCGCCGGCCTTCACCGCCTCCACGGCCGTCTCCACCGTGGCGTAGGCCGTCATCATGATGACCTCCACGTCCGGCCGCTCGGCCTTGATGGCCTTGAGCAGGTCCATGCCGGACAGGTGGGGCATGTTGATGTCCAGCACCGCGACATCGATGGACGGGTCCTTGGCCGCCGCCAGTCCCTCCACCGCGTCGTCGATGGCGACCACCGGGTAGCCCTCGCGCTGGAGAATCTGGTTCACGGCCTTGAGGACGACGGTGTCATCATCCACCACGAGGATCTTGGCGCGCTTGGGTTGAGTCACGGCAACCTCTCGAGCTGCAGGGGAACGGGGAGATAGACGGTGAAGCGAGAGCCCTGGCCGACCTTGGTGTCGACCTGGAAGACGCCACCGTGGTCCTGAACGATGCGGTAGGCGATGGACAGGCCGAGCCCCGTCCCCTCGCCAGGCGCCTTGGTGGTGAAGGACGGCTCGAAGATGCGGTTGATGTACCGCTCCTCGATGCCAGAGCCCGTGTCGGAGACGGCGAAGAAGCACCGATCGCCCTCGCGCCCCGTGTCCACCTTCAGCATGCCTTCCAGCTCGTTCTCCACGTGCGGCAACGCCTGAAGGCCGTTCTGCAGCAGGTTGAGCACCACCTGCGACAGCTGGGCCGGATCTCCGAACAGCTTGGGCAGCCCGTTGGCCAGGTTCATCTCCAGCTTCACCTTGGGGTTGGCCTTGAGCTGCGCCTTGAACAGCACCGCCGAATCTTCCACGCACTTGGACAAGTCGAAGTGGCGGCGGTCATCCGGCTTGCTGTGCCGGCTGAACTTCAAAAGGCTCTCGACGATGCGCTTGCACCGCAGCGCGCTCTCCTCGATGAGATCGAGGGACTCCTTGTCCGCCTCGTTGCGGCCCGAGTCGCGCTTCATCAGCTGCGCGAAGGCGAGGATGCCGCCCAGCGGGTTGTTGATCTCGTGCGCCACGCCGCCCGCCAACTGCCCCACCGCCGCCATCTTCTCCGTCTCGATGAGGCGCTTGGTGAGCGCGTACTCCTCGGTGACGTCCCGGTAGCTGCACACCACGCGCTTGTCCCCGGGCATGGGGAAGGCCGTCACCACGTAGGTGCGCCCCTTCTGGTTGATCTCGCCGCGCGCGCTCTTGCCGCTCTCGAGCGCCGCCGGCAGCGGACAGCCCTGACAGGGCGTGTCCCGCCCGAACAGGTACTGGTAGCACGTGGCCGCGGACGCGTTGGCGCCCTCTCCGGCCGAGGCGACCTTCAGGTACGCCAGGTTCGCCCGGCGCACCATGTAGTCCGACTGCATCACCGCCAACGGGGACTCGATGCAGTCGAACGTCTGCTCCCAGTCCCGCTTGGCCTGGCTGAGCATGAGCGTGCGCGACTCGACGCGCGCCTCGAGCTCCGTGTTGAGCTTCTTGAGCTCCGCGTTCTGCTCCGTCGTCACCCGCATCAGCCGCTGGTTCTCGGCCACCAGCGAGTACTGCTCGAAGGCGCTCTTGACGGTGAGCACCAGGTGGCTGTCGTTCCACGGCTTGGAGATGAAGCGGAAGATCTCCGAGCGGTTGATGGCCTCTTCGATGGCGAGCTGATCCGCCTGGCCGGTGAGCATGATGCGCTGAGCCAGCGGCACCTGCTCCTTCACGCGGGTGAGGAAGTCCACCCCGTTCATCCCCGGCATCCTGAAATCCGAGATGACCACCTGTGGCGCGAACTGCTCGAGCCGCCGAAGGCCCTCCTCGGCGTCCGTGGCGGTCTCGATGTCCCAATCTCCGCGGCGCAACACGCGCCGGATGGACTTGAGGATGTTCTCCTCGTCGTCCACGAGCAGCAGTCGCCCTCGGGATGCCGCCTCTTGTGTGTGCGCAAGCCCCACTCTCAGCCCTCACCTATCTTTCCCCGTCAAACATTTGCAATGCTGTGGCCATCGGCCTAAGGGGAAACCGTCATTCCAACCTGTTGATTCTTCTGACTTTTCCGTTTCGTCACGTTCTCAAACGGGTGTCATTCTATACCCATCTGGTGACAAAGGGTCAATTATGACCCCACTTTGAAAGATATGACCCGGGTCATTTCTCATCGGCCACAAATCCCGCTGGATTTTTTCAACCCTGCTGGGAACCGGCCGCATGAGGAACCAACGAGTGCAGGCAGATCCGGTTCCTGCCTTCTCGCTTGGCCCGGTAGAGCGCCTCGTCAGCGGTAAGGAGCAGCTGATCGGCTGAAAGCACGGTCCGGTGGGGGAAGCCGGAGATGCCCAGCGAGGCGGTGACCTGCAGGGTGCCCTCCGGCCCCACGCGCAGCAGACCCAGCTCCTTCCAGATGCGCTCGGCCACGGTGATGGCACCCGTGAGGGGGGTGCGAGGCAGGAGCACGGCGAACTCCTCGCCGCCGTAGCGGGCGACGATGTCCGTCTCGCGGACACACTGCTGGAGGCCGCGCGCCACCTTGCGCAGCACGTCATCTCCCACGGGGTGGCCGTGGCGATCGTTGATCTCCTTGAAGTGGTCCAGGTCCACCAGGATGAGGGTGAGGGCGTCGTCGTAGCGCTGGGCGACGCGGAACTCCTCGCGCAGCCGCTCCTGGAAGTAGCGGTGGTTGTGGAGCAGCGTGAGGCCGTCCAGGACGGAGAGCTTCTGCAGCTCGGACACCTGGGAGGCCAACGTGACGAGGACCTGGTGGGCGGAGAAGGCGCGCAGCATGCGGGCCTGCAGCTCCTCGTCGTCCCAAGGAGCGGCCACCACCTCCACGCCCAGGCGGAGCGCGGACAGGCGCAGCTCGCGGGCCTCGGCGGGCGCGACCACGAGCACGGGCGCTCCCCGGCCCGGACCCTCCACATCCATCAAGCGCCGCAACAGCGTGAGCTCCACATCCACGGTGGGCTCGAGGCACAGCAGGACGAGATCCACCTCGGTGGCCAACCGGGGAACATCGGGGCTGGCCGGCACCACGCGCGGCGAATACGCCGCGGAACCGAGGGCCCTGGCCAACTTCTCCGCCGTCGATCGGGAGTCATCCACCAGCAGCAGAACGAAGGGCTTCTCTCCCACAGTGTCCCCAGTGTCCCCGTCGACGGTCGGAGCAGCAAGGTAGCATGGGGCTTCCACTGGGAGCGACCCCGACGATTGCGTGGGGCCACGCCCTCTGGTAGCCACCCTCTCCCGTCACACCCGCTCCGAGGACCCTCCGTGGCCAACTATCCGAGCATCAGCCTCTTCTTCCCCGCCTGGAACGAGGAGGACTACGTCGAGCGCGCCGTCGCGCGCGCCCTGGACGTGCTGCCGCGGCTCACGGACGACTTCGAGATCATCATCGTCAACGACGCGTCCACGGATCGCACCAAGGAGATCAGCGATGAGCTGGCCTCGCGCATTCCCCAGTTGCGCGTCATCCACCACACCACGAACCTGAAGCTGGGCGGAGCGATGCGCACGGGGCTGTCGGCGTCCACCAAGGACATCGTCGTCTACTCGGACATCGATCTGCCGTGGGACTTGCGGGAGCTGGAGCGGGCGCTGCACCTGATGGACTACCTGGAGGCGGACATGATCTGCGCCTTCCGGTTCGACCGCACGAGCGAGGGGCCCAAGCGCATCATCTACTCGTTCGTCTACAACATGCTCATCCGCACGTTGTTCGACATCAACATCAAGGACGTGAACTTCAGCTTCAAGGTCATGCACCGGCGCGTGCTGGAGGCCGTGGAGCTCAGGAGCCTGGGCTCGTTCATCGACGCGGAGTTGGTGGTGAAGGCCATCCGCAAGGGCTTCCGCGTCTTCCAGATGGGCGTGGACTACTTCCCGCGCACCCGCGGCGTGTCCACGCTGGCCTCGCCCTCGGTCATCATGAAGATGATCCGCGAGCTGGCGCAGCTCTACCCCGAGACGCGCGCGCCCTCGCCGCCGCAGAAGCCGGTGCGGCTGCCTCCCGACGTGGCGCCGCTGCACTCCGCCGCGGCCAAGCGCCGGCAGCACGGGTAGGCGGGATTGGCCGTGAGCAGCGGCGGCAAGCGCCTCATCGTCAATGCCGATGATCTCGGGCTGCACCCCTCGCTGGATGCCGGCATCCTCCGCGCGCACCGCGAGGGCATCGTCACCAGCGCCACGCTGCTCGTGATGGGTCCCAGCGCACCCGAGGCGATCTCTCGCGCCCGAGCACAGGGGCTGGCGCTCGGCGTGCACCTAGCGCTCTCGTCGTGGCTTCCGTGCGCGGCGCTCCCGGGAGAGGTGCCCACGGTGGCCCCGGGTGGGCGGCTCCGAGCGAGCTGGGCGGCGTTCGCGCGTGCGTGGCTCACGGGCCGGGTGCGCCGCTCGGAGGTAGAGCGGGAGCTGGAGGCCCAACTGGCCCGGGCCCGCTCGCTGGGCGCCGAGGTGGATCACCTGGACGCGCACCAGCATCTTCACGTGCTGCCGGGGATCCGCCCGTTGGTGGAGACACTTGCTCAGCGCGAGGGCCTGCCGGTGCGCTGGCCGGATCGGCTCCCGCGTGCCTCGTGGCGCCGGGCTCCCGGGCCCGCGCTGAAGACGTTGATTCTCTCGGTGCTGGCTCGAACGGCTCCGCACGCTCCTGCCGGAGTGAAGCGAGTCAGCGCGGGAGGCATCTTCGAGGCTGGACGACTCGATGAGGCCGCGCTGCTGGCCTTGCTGGACACGCTGCCCGAGGGAGATTTCGAAGTGGGCTGCCACCCCGGAGAGGGCGCTCCTCACGTTCCCGAGGATCCGGCGTGGACCTATGGCTGGCAAGCGGAGCTGGATGCGCTGACGAGCCCCCGGGTGAAGGCGCGGCTCCAGGAGCGCGGTATCACCCTGGCAACCTACGGGAGTCTCCGCTCGACAGGAGGATGACACACGGGCTCGCGAAGGTTTGACAGCCTCCCGATGCGGCTGCCAAACAAGCGTCCCGCCTTCCCAGGCGACAAGGAGAAGCCATGAGCGAACCCCAGCCCTCCGCTCCTTCGCGCAAGCCCCTGTTCGCGGCCATTGCCGTCATCCTCGTGGCCGCCGCGGGTATCGGCGTGTACGTCATGAGGAGCAAGCAGGAGGTTCCTCCCGCAGCCTCTGCGCCCACGCCTGCTCCTCCCGTGGCCACAGCTCCCACGCCTCCCGCGGCCGAGACCGACGAGCCACCGGAGCCGGGCGCCCCGCCGCTCCCGAAACTGGAGCAGAGCGATTCCACGGTGCGGGACCTGCTGCTCCTGCTGTCCAACGATCCCGAACTGCAGAAGTGGCTCGCCACGGAGGGGCTCGTCCGGCGCTTCACGGCGGCCACCTTCAACATCTCCGAGGGTGAGAGCCCCCGCGCCGTGCTGCCGTTCCTGGCGCCCCAGGGAACGTTCCAGGTCGTCGAGCGCGATGGCCACACCTTCATTGCTCCCGAAAGCTTCGCTCGCTACGACACCGTGACGCGGGTGCTCACCTCGCTGGACACGAAGGCCGCCGCGCGCACGTACAGGATCCTGAAGCCGCTCTTCAGACAGGCCTTCGGGGAGATCGGCCCTCCGGGCCAGACCTTCGATCAGACGCTCGCGCGGGCCCTCCAGCGGCTGATCGACACGCCCGTGCCCGAGGGAGACCTCGAGGTGGTGGACACGCCGGGCGTCAACTACGCCTACGCCGCTCCGGAGTTGGAGCAGCTCAGCGCCGCCCAGAAGCACCTGCTGCGCATGGGCCCCGCCAACGCTCGCGCCCTCCAGGGGAAGCTCCGCGAACTCCGGCAAGCGCTCGGGCTGCCCACCACGAGCCGCTGAGCCTCACCGCGTGCAGTGCACCTGAGCCCGCGCGGGACGCGGGCCCCCCTTCCTGGTAGAGCTACGTGCCATGCGATTGATCCTCAATATCCTCTGGATCGTACTCGGAGGCGGCTTCGTCATCTGGCTCGAGTACCTGATCGGCGGCCTGTTGCTGTGCCTGACCGTCGTCGGCATCCCCTTCGGCGTGCAGTGCTTCAAGATCGCCGGCGTGGGGCTGCTCCCGTTCGGCAAGGACATCCTCGATGCGCCGGGGGGCAGCGCCATCGGCTGCTTCCTGAACGTCCTCTGGATCATCGTCGCTGGTATCTGGATCTTCTTGACGCACATCGGGCTCGCCCTGAGCCTGGCCGTGACAATCATCGGTATCCCCTTCGCCATCCAGCACCTGAAGCTTGCGATGCTGGCCCTGGCACCGTTCGGTAAGCTCGTCCGCGAGACGCCCTAAAGGAGCCCCTGTGTCCACGCTCGAAGGAAAAGTCCTGTTCATCACCGGTGCCAGCCGCGGCATCGGCAAGGCCATCGCGCTGCGCGCCGCCCGCGACGGAGCCCGCATCGTCATCGCGGCGAAGACGGCCGCGCCCCACCCCAAGCTCCCCGGCACCATCTACACCGCCGCCGAGGAGATTGAAGCCGCTGGCGGCAAGGCACTCCCGCTCATCGTGGACGTCCGCTCGGAGGAGCAGATCGCCCAGGCGGTGGCACAGACGGTGGAGACGTTCGGCGGCATCGACATCTGCGTGAACAACGCCAGCGCCATCAGCCTCACGGGGACGATCGAGACGCCACTCAAGCGCTTCGACCTGATGCACACCATCAATACGCGAGGCACCTACGCCACCTCGCAGGCGTGCATCCCCCACCTGCTGAAGGCGAAGAACCCGCACATCCTCAACCTGTCGCCCCCGCTCAACATGCACCCGAAGTGGTTCCAGGGACATGTGGCCTACACCATGGCGAAGTACGGGATGAGCATGTGCGTGCTCGGCATGGCCGCCGAGTTCAAGGACGAGGGCATCGCCGTCAACGCGCTCTGGCCTCGGACGACGATCGCCACCGCGGCCGTGGACATGCTCGGCGGCGAGGACATGATGCGCCAGAGCCGCAAGCCGGAGATCATGGCGGACGCGGCCCACGCCATCCTCACCAGTGACAGCCGCTCCTGCACCGGCAACTTCTTCATCGACGAGGATCTGCTGCGCTCGCGCGGTGTCACCGACCTCGATCAGTACGCCATGGAGAAGGGCGCGGAGCTGCTGCCGGACTATTTCCTGGACTGAGAGACGCCTCCGCCCCGCACTGCCTACGTGGCCTCGGCCACATAGAGGATGTGCGGGGTGGTGTAGCCCGTATCCAGTTCCACCGTCTCGCTCACCTTGAAGCCCGCGTCCCGCAGCAGGGACTCCACGGTGCCCCGAGGTTCGAGCACCAGCCCACCACCGGCCTTGGTACGGCCGATCATCTTCACCATCACCCACTCCTGCGCGAGGCACTTGTAGTGCTTCCAGGAGCCATCTCCCTCCGCCTCCTTCAAGAGGAACCGGCCTCCGGGGCGCAGCAGGCGCCTCACAGTGAGGAGGAACTCCGGCCAGCGCTCCCGAGGAAGCAGGTAGAGCACGTCACACACCACTGCGGAATCGAACGCGGCCGGACGCCGCTCGGCGAGGCTCTCCACGGTGCCCTGCTCGAAATGGACCCGTGGCAGCCGTCCCGGGCCCTGCGAGGCCCACAGGATCTTCCGTGGATCCGGATCCACTCCGTACACAGTGCGGCTGGGATCCTCCAGGGCCACGAGCGCGGAGAGCAATCCGTGGCCACACCCCACGTCAGCGACGGTGCCACCAGCAGGCACGCGCCAGGCGACGGCCTCCAGCGGCGCGGAGAAGGCACGGGCGCGCACGTGGAAACGCTCGGCGGGAGGGAGCTCCGAGAACAGGGACACGGCCTTGTCGACCAATGCGCTCATGAGACGTACAGATCCCGGCCGAAGGCCCATGAGAGGAGAACGATGCCCACCGCACTCACGCCGATGAGAGCATGGCGCAGGCGCGGGCGCTCGCGCAGCAGCAAGGCGAGCGTGAGGAAGAGCGGGAAGGCCGAGATGAGGTAGCGCCCCGATCCCATGAAGTCCTTGGTCCCCACCGCTTGCAACCCGACGAGGGCGAGGATGAAGAGGCCATACCCCCATCCCAGCAGGCGCACGGTAGGCTTCACCAGCACGAGTCCCAGCACGGTCAGCAGCGCGTGGGTGACGTAGCGCAGGATGACCTCCGCGTTGTTGCCCTCCAGGAAGACGACGTGGAACCAGTGCACCTTGAGCCACGTGTTCCAACCGGGCGCCTGATCCCAACCTGGGGAGCCCTGAGTCTCAACGAAGGCGAAGGGCTCACCGAACGTCTGGCGCAGGTAGAGCACATAGCTGAGGAAGCCGAGCGCCGAGAACACGGGGAGGAAGTCCCAGACATTCCACCGCTCGCCCCGAGCACGCTTCCACTCGAGCCGGCGCGCCACCAACCCCACCACCACTGCGGGAGCCACGGGCCGCGCCGCTGTTGCAATGGCGCCCAGGAGCACCGCAGGGACCAGATGCCCCTTCTCCAGGAGGAGGAAGGCACTCACCACGAGGAGGATGAAGAGCGCGTCCGAATACATGACGCCGTAGAGATAGAAGGAGAAGGGATAGAGCCCTATCAACAGTCCGGCCTGGAGCGCGGTGCGCTCATCCGTGAGGGTCCGGGCCCAGAGCGTGAAGAGCACCACGGCCAGGGGGCCACAGAGCAGCGTGACGAGAATGCCGCCGCCATAGACGGAGAGGCCCAGGTTCATGAAGGCCCGGACAGCCATCGGGTACAGCGGGAAGAACGCCACCGAGCTCTGGATGCCCGGGGTGTACGAGTAGCCCTCCTCGGCGATGCGCTTGTACCAGGCGGAATCCCAGCCCACCCACCCCATGGAGAGGTAGTCCCCGACTTCCAACGCAGGCGCCCCCGGCGTCTTGTGGTGGAGGCGCCAGGCCCCGGTGGCGGCGGCCGCGCCACAGGCAACGGTGGCCACGAGCACGACCAGGGCAACGACACGGGGGGCGGAGCGATTCATGGCGGTGGGACTTCGTCCAGAACCGCTCCAGGGTCAAGTCAGCTCAACGCGACGCCCGCGAGTGTCCCCCTGCCGGGCGAGACCGGAGCCCACTGGTATGCTGGTCCTACCAATTCGCCACGCGTGCGGCCGACAGGGGTACCCACGTTCAGATCAGCGCGTAGGCATAGCGGATGGCTCTCCCCCACCCTTCAAACGCGCCGCCGTCGTGGGTGCCGTCCTTCTTGCGGCCATAGTGATCGACGTAGCCGCTCGAGGCGTACACGGCATGCTTGGAGGAAGCGGCGACCACCGCGGTGTACGAATCGAGGTTGCGCGGGTTGATCTTCCGAATGTGGTCCTTGAGGCCCAGCCAGCGCGCGCCCTCGAGGTAGCTCTCGCCATCGTTCAGGCTCTGGCACGCGCGCTCGAAGGACATGTTCTTGCGGCCGTCGTTGCCTTCGAGCTGGGCGCGATTGGCCATGGCCGCGTACAGCAGGTTGGCCTTGCGCAGCAGCGCGGGATCCTTCCCCGAGAAGCGCGAGAGGCGGGTGGCGGTGGACAGCTCCGCATCGCTGACGCGCACCTTCACCCCGTCACGCATGGTGACGTCGTAGCCGCTGCCGTTTCGCGCCACGCTCTTGAAGACTCCGTCCGGCCCAAACTTCGCCATCGCGGCCTTGATGGCGGCGACGCTCACGCAGTTGCCCGCCTTCCCTTGCTTGAATGCCGAGAAATAGACGTCAGGCTTCACCACGCGCGTTCCCTGCGAGGTGGCCGTTCCGTGCTGGGGCTGGCGAGTGGAGGTGGAGGGGGTGGTCCGCTCCGAGGCAGGAGCAGGGCGGGTGGCGAGGGACATAGGAAGCTCTTGCCCCGGGAGCAGAGGGCCGGGGCGACCACGACGTCTTCATTCTCGGGAATCCTCGCGAAATGTTTCCGCGTCGATCTATACCCTGGGCCCTCACCTCCTCCGACTCCCCAGGAGCGCCCACGTGGCCGGATCCAGCCTGCTTGCCCTTCTCGACGACATTGTCACCATCCTCGACGACGTCTCGGTGATGACGAAGGTGGCGGCGAAGAAGACCGCCGGCGTGCTGGGCGATGACCTGGCGCTCAATGCCCAGCAAGTCGCGGGCGTCAACGCCGACCGGGAACTGCCGGTGGTGTGGGCCGTGGCCAAGGGCTCGATGGTGAACAAGGCCATCCTGGTGCCCGCAGCCCTGGCCATCAGCGCCTTCCTTCCCTGGGCGGTGACGCCCCTGCTGATGATCGGCGGCCTCTACCTGTGCTTCGAGGGTGTCGAAAAGCTGGCACACAAGTTCCTACACAGCGAGGCCGAGGATGAGGCCCACCACGCCGAGCTGACCCAGGCCCTGGTCGATCCCAAGGTGGACCTCGTGGCGCTCGAGAAGGAGAAGATCAAGGGCGCGGTGCGCACCGACTTCATCCTCTCGGCGGAGATCATCGCGATTGCCCTGGGAGTGGTGGCCACGGCGCCTTTCGCGAATCGGGTGCTGGTCCTGACCGGCGTGGCCCTGTTGATGACCGTGGGCGTCTACGGATTCGTGGCGGCGATCGTCAAACTCGACGACGCGGGGCTCGCCCTCACCCGGCGAACGGGCACCAGCGGTGGGGATCGGTTCCTGCGAGGCCTGGGGGCAGGCATCCTGAAAGCGGCCCCCTGGCTCATGCGAGGCCTCTCGGTGGCTGGCACCGCGGCCATGTTCCTGGTCGGCGGAGGCATTCTCACGCACGGCATCCCCCCGCTGCACCACGCCATCGAGGGCCTGGCCCATGGCGCCGGAGAGGTGGCCGGCTTCCTGGGAGGAATCACCTCTTCGGTGGCGGATGCCGTGGTGGGGATCATCGCCGGGGCAGTGGCGCTCGGCGTGGTGCTTGCCAGCAAGAAGGTGCTGGGCAAGGCCAAGAGCTGAGCACCGGGGCTGGAGCTGTTCCTGAGGTGAGACTCCCTCGGAACCGCTCCAGAAGCCGCTCCACTCAGCGCGAGTGGAACGTCTTGCCCTCCTTCACCACGTCCACCAGGAAGGGGGCCGGGGTGAAACGCTCGCCGTACTTGTCGTGGTAGTGCTCCAGGCGCTTGAGCAGCACCGGAGGCGTCAGGCTGTCCGCGTACCGGAACGGCCCGCCCAGGAACGGTGGGAAGCCCAGGCCGAAGATGGCGCCCACGTCTCCATCCCTCGGGCTGCGGAGGATGCCCTCGCCCAGGCAGCGGATGGCCTCGTTCACCATCTGCAGGGCGCACCGCTCGGCCATCTCGGCCCGATCGAAGCGCTTGCGCTCGGGCCCGCTGGGCAGCAGCGCGTAGACGGAGGCATCCACCTCCTTCTTCTTCCCACTGTACGTGTAGAAGCCCTTCTGGTTCTTCCGGCCCAGGCGCCCGTCCTCGATGATCTTCTCGAGCGTCTTGGGCGCCGCCAGCCGCTTGCCGAACGCCGCCTCCATGATGGGACCGACCTTGTGGGCCACGTCGATGCCCACCTCGTCCAGCAGGGTGATGGGGCCCACCGGGAAGCCGAACTCCACCAGCGCCTTGTCGAGCTCGGCGATGTCCGCGCCCTCGGCCAGCAGGTACGCCGCCTCGTTCATGTACGGGGCGAGGATGCGCGAGGTGTAGAAGCCCACCCCGTCATTGACGACGATGACCGTCTTGCCCTGCTTGCGGCCCACCTCCACGCAGGTAGCCGTCACCCAGTCCGCAGTGCCCTTATGGGTGATGATCTCCAGCAGCGGCATCTTGTGCACCGGGCTGAAGTAGTGCATCCCGATCACCTGCTCGGGCCGCTTGCTGCCCTTGGCCAGCTCGGTGATCGGCAGGCTGGAGGTGTTGGACGCGAAGATGCAGTCGTCGCGGGTGACGGCCTCCGTCTCGGCGATGACGCGGTGCTTGAGCTTCAGGTCCTCGAACACGGCCTCGATGACGAGGTCCACGCTCTTGAAGCCGCTGTAGTCCGTGCCCGCGGTCACCAGCGCCTGCTTCGCCGCCGCCTCGCGCCACGTCATCGAGCGACGCTTCACCCGCTCATCCAGGACGCTCTGCACCTGCTTGAGCGCGCGGCCCACGCCCGCGTCGTCCTTGTCCTTCACGCGCACCGGTACGCCCTGGAGCACCGTGGACACGTAGGCGATGCCTCCGCCCATCAGCCCGCCGCCGAGCACGCCGATCTTCTTCACCTCCCGCGCCTTCACGTCCGGGTTGGAGGTACCGTTCTCCTTCTTGAGCGCCGTGGTGGCGAAGAAGATCTCCACCAGCCGCTTGGAGACGTCCGACACGACCAGCTCGCCGAAGAGCCGGGCCTCGGCCTCGAGCCCCGCCTTGCGGCCGGACTCCACGCCCACGCGAATGGCCTCCAGGGCCTTCTCCGGCGCGGGGTACTTGCCGCGCGTCTTCCTCAGGAGCTGCTTGCGCGCCTGATCGAAGAGGATCTTCCGACCCAGGGGGTTGGCCTCGAGCGCCACCTCGGCCCACAGATCCTTGTTGGCCAGGCTCTGGAGCATGCCCGCCAGGCCCTTCTTGGACTGCTCCGCCACGGCCTTGAGCCGCTGGCCGTGCGGGCGCTCCAACTTCAGGGTCCCCGCGGCCAGCTCCTGGGCACGCTGGAGCGCCACCTTGCGGAGGATGGGCACTGGCACCACCTCATCCACCAGGCCCAAGCGCTTCGCCTTGGAGGGCTTCAGCGTCTTGCCGGCGAGGATGAGATCCAACGCCGCCTGGACGCCGATGAGCGCTGGGAGCCGCTGGGTGCCGCCCGCTCCGGGTAGCAGCCCTAACTGCACCTCGGGCAAGCCGAGAGATGTCTTCGGGCTGTCAGTGGCCACGCGGTAGTCACATGCCAGCGCCCACTCCAGGCCGCCACCGAGGCACGCGCCGTGGATGGCCGCGACCACCGGCTTGGGGAATGCGTCCAGCCGATCGAAGCCCTCCTGGCCCTTGCGGGAAAACTCGGTGGCCTGCGCCGCTGTCTGGATGGACTGAAGGAAGTCGATCTTCGCCCCGGCCACGAAATTGTCCTTCTTGCCGGAGATGAAGATCACGGCCTTGACGGCGGGATCCTTCTCCGCGCGACCAAGCAGCTCGGTGAACGCCTCTCCCGACTCGGGGGAAAGCGTATTCACCGACTCGCCCTGCTGATCGATGGTGAGGACCGCGACTCCCTCCTCGACCTGGTAGGTGAAGCCCTGCTTCGCCTCGAGCTCTTCCAGTTTGATGGCCATCACGCACGCTCCAGGACCACGGCGGCTCCCAGGCCACCAGCGGCGCAGACGGTGCACAGCACCGTGTTCTTGTTCCGACGCTTCAGCTCGTTGAGGGCCTGGGTGACGATGCGCGCCCCCGTGGCCCCGAAAGGATGGCCGATGGAGATGGAGCCACCATTCACGTTGAGCCGCTCCCGATCCACCTCACCCACCGGAGCGCTCCAACCGGCCTTCTTCGCGAAGGCGGGCGAGGCGAGCGCCTGGAGGTTGCTGGCCACCTGGGCGGCGAACGCCTCGTGCATCTCCACCAGGTCGATGTCCGCCAGCTTCATGCCCGCGCGCTGAAGGGCCACAGGCGCCGCGTAGGCGGGCCCTTGGAGGAGCTGATCGCCAGGATCCGTGGCGGCATAGGCATGGGCGCGCAGGAAGCCGAGCGGCTCGTACCCGAGCGCCCTCGCCTTCTCCTCGCTCATGAGCAGCAGGGCGGCGGCGCCATCCGTCAGCGGCGAGGAGTTGCCCGCGGTGATGCTGCCGTACTTGCGGTCGAACACCGGCTTGAGCTGGCCGAGCGCATCCAGGCTGGTGTCCTCGCGGACGATGTTGTCCTTGGCGGCCACGTCCTCGTACTTGGGCGGAACGACGACGTGCATCACCTCGCCATCGAAGCGGCCTTCCTTCCAGGCGCGGGCGGCGTTCTGATGCGAGGCCAGGGCGATGCGATCCTGCTCCTCGCGGGAGATGCCGTTCTCCTTGGCCATCTTCTCCGCGCTCTCGCCCATCGTCTGGCCGGTGGAGTACTCGGCGATGGCGGGGGGAACCGGCAGCAGATCCTTGGCCTTGAGCTTCTGGAAGGGCTTGAGCTTGTCCGGGAGGGTGCGGGCCTTGGAGGCCGCCACCAGCGCCTGGGCCAGGGGACGGCTGGTAAAGATGGGGGCGTCCGACATGCACTCGGTGCCGCCCGCGATGATGACATCCGCCTCACCCACGGCGATGGCGTTGGCCGCCGTCGTCATGGCCTGGATGGAGGTGGCGCAGGCGCGCGCCACGGTGAAGGCCTCGATCTTGCGCGGCAGTCCGGCGGCCAGGACGACTTCCCGGGCGATGGAGGGAGCCGTGAGTGTGGGGATGACCTGCCCGAAGACGACCTGGTTGATCTCGTTCGGGTCGAGCTCCGCACGCTGCACCAGTTCCTGGACCACCATCCTGCCGAGATCCAGGGCGGTGAGCCCGCTGAAGACGCTGCCCGCCTTCACGAATGGAGTCCGCAACCCGCGGACGATGGCCACCCGGCGGTGACCGTTGTTCTGTGCCATGTGCCTCACCCTCCTGACTGCGAGTGGGAGGCATGTAACGAGCGTTGATGCGGCGCGTCAACGAGAATTGATTCTAGAGTCAACCGGCGGACTTCAAGCGGAGTCGCCCGCGTGCTGGGCCTGGAAGCTGCCAAGCAGGAAGCGTTCCAGGGGCTGAAGGACCGGGAGCTTCCAGAGAGGCGCCAGGCGGGTGCGAGAGAGGCGCTGGATGAGGGCTTTCGGGAAGGGCTTGCCGGCCTGGGTGAAGAGCTCCGAGAGCACCCGGGTGGGCTCATACCGGGCGACGATGCGCTGCTCGAAGGAAGGGGGCGTGGGCAGGAGCGAGCGCAGCACCTGTTCGTCCTGAAAGAGCAGCACGGTGACTTCGGGAGTCACCAGGATGCTCTCCCACTCCTCTCGAGCACCACCCCCGCCCAGGATCCACTCCACGTGGTAGCGCAGCTCTGCGATGGCCCGAGGGTGAATGGTCTTCGTGTCCATGATCGCGGCGACGGGCTCGTGATGCAGGATCATTATGGTGCGGCCTCTGGAAGCTGGGTTCCCAGCCTCTACGACCCGGATCTTCCGACGCCGGAGCACCGGGTGGTCCCGCACGAGGCGCTTCATCATGGCCTGCTCGATGAGCCCTTCGGTCGCGATATGTGCCATCACCATTAGTTGGAACGCCCTCAGGACAAGGTACTCCAGAGCCCTGCCCGGAGGCCAACCTGGAAGGTTGTCTCCCGAACGGAGGACCTGCCACATCCTACGCAGTCCTCGCGCGCCAAGTCGAGCCATCCGGCTCTGGTACTCCGCGTCCTTCCCTCTTCCTGGCTCTGACACTTCGAGCAGGACGAGGCAGGTCGGGTGCCGCTATCGCGTGGGCGTCGAGCCCTGGCGCAGCGCGATGCCGTGCCGGTGCACCGCCTCCACCATGAACTTCGCTGCCTCGGGGTCCGTCGGCGGGAGGATGCCGTGGCCCAGGTTGAAGATGTGCCCCACAGGCCCGGCGCGGTTCAGGATGTCCACCACCCGCCCCTCCAGCTCCTCGCGCGGCAGGAACAGGTGCAGCGGATCCAGGTTGCCCTGCACCGCCACGTCCGGGCCCAGCACGCGACGGGCATCATCCATCTGGATGCGCCAGTCCTGGCCGATGACGTCCGCCCCCGTGCGCTTGAGCAGCGGCAGGTGCGTGGACATGCCCGTGCCGAAGAGGATCACCGGTACCCCGGTGGCCTGCAGTTCCTTCACCATCCGTGTGAGGTACGGCAGGCTGAACCGCTCGAAGTCGTACGGGCCCAGCTCTCCGCCCCACGAGTCGAAGATCTGGACGATCTTCGCCCCCGCCTCCACCTGCATCTTCAAGTAGGGGATGAGCGTGTCCGTGAGCTTCTGGAACAGCGTGTGCGCCAGCTTCGGCTGCTCGAAGAGCAGGCGCTTGATGAGGATGTAGCTCTTGGAGCCGCCGCCCTCGACCATGTACGCGGCCAGGGTGAACGGCGCGCCCGCGAACCCGATCACCGGCACCGAGTCGTTCAGCGCCTTGCGCGTGCGGCGGATGGCCTCGGCCACGAAGCCCGTGCTCTGCACCGGGTCCGGCACCCCGAGCTTCTCGATGTCCGCCGCCGTGCGCACGGGGTTGGGGAAATGCGGCCCCTTGTCTCCCAGCTCCAGGGCAATGCCCATGGCCTCCACCGGGATGAGGATGTCCGAGAAGATGATGGCCGCGTCCACTCCCAGCCGTGTCACTGGCTGCACCGTCACCTCGGCGGCCAGGTCCGGGTGCTTGCACAGATCGAGGAACGCGATGTTGCCGCGGATGGCGCGGTACTCGGGCAGGTAGCGGCCGGCCTGACGCATGAGCCACACCGGAGTGGTGTCCGTGGGCTGGCGGCGTGCCGCCTTCAGCAGTCTGTCGTTCATGGAGGAGCCCTCCGGCGCCGCCGGGCGCCGTCACTCCGCCCATACCGGACTTCGACTCGGAAGTCCTGCCTGTCGCGCCGCGCCTTCCCGCAAATGAACGGGGCCGGACCCGCTCCCTGGGAGCAAGCCCGGCCCCTGGGCTCCAAGACAGCGGCCTGAGCCACCACCTCCGAGCCTGTCAGCCCTTCCCTACTTCGCGATCAGCAGCAGCAGGCCGCGGCCGCACACGCCGTAGTTGGCGAACTCGGCGCCAACGTCCGCCTCGGAGCCGGGGCTGGCCACCTGGTTGGGGCCCTCCGCCCAGGTGCAGGTGTCCGTCACCCGGTACCACCTCTTGCCATTGCCCGGCCACGGCAGCACGAAGTTCACCGAGCCGGACCAGCCGTTGTACGCCACGTAGATGGCGCTGGCCGTGTCACCGAACTCGGTGCCATCCACGCGGAAGGCGATGGCGTGGTTGTCGCCATTCTCGAAGTACGCCGAGTCCGGCACGTTGCCGTCGGGCTTGAACCAGCGGTGCTGCTCCATCACGTTCCCGTTGGTATCGGTGGCCACGTAGAAGTTCAAGGGCCGCAGCGCCGGGTGCGCCTTGCGGAACGCGATCAGCCGCTGGGTGAACGTCTTGAAGTTCGTCTGGTCCGCATCCAGCGTGTAGTTCAGCCAGTTCTTGTCCGAGTCCAGGTTGTACGCGTTGTTGTTGCAGTACTGGGTGCGCAGGAACTCGTCGCCGCCGGTGAGCATGGGCGTGCCCGCGCTGACCATCAGGAAGGCCATCCCGTTGCGAGCCGCCTTGCGCTGATCCGCCGCCACGCCGCCCTGGTCCCAGCTGTTGTTGTTGTCCTCGCCACCGTCGGACGGACCGTAGGGCCACGACAGGCCGTTGTTCTTGCTGTTGCAGGTGTAGACGTCCTTCAGGGTGAGGCCGTCGTGCGCCACCATGAAGTTGATGGAGTGCTGCGGCTTGCGCCCATCATCCTGGTACTTGTCCGACGAACCCGCGAAGCGCGTGGCCAGATCCGACGGCTTGATCGTCACCGAGCCCATCTTGTTCTGATCCTCGCGGAACACGTCGCGGTAGAGACCGTTCCACTCGGCCCAGGTGCTCGGGAAGTTGCCCACCTGGTACGAGTTGCCGCCAATGGCCCAGGGCTCGGCGATGAAGTCCGTGCCCGTTCCCCCAGCGGGGGCGCGAGGCGACAGATCGCGCATGATGCGGTTGAGCGCGGTCCCGGAGTTCGTCTTGTCGTAGTTGAAGCAGCCGTTCAGGCAGGTATTGCCGAGCACCGAGGCCAGATCGAACCGGAAGCCGTCCACGCCCAGCGTGTCCTTCCAGTACGCCAGCGAGTGGATGATCAGATCCTGGGCCACCGGGTTGTAGGTGTTGTAGTTGCCGCCCACTCCGGTGTTGTCCCAGTTGAACTTCAAGTCGGAGGTAAGGCTGTAGTACGTGGGGTTGTCCAGGCCACGGAACGACAAGAGGTTGAAGGTGTTCGGGTCGGTGCTGTTCCACGCCCCGCCCTCCCCCGTGTGGTTGTAGACCACGTCGATGAAGACCTTGATGCCGTTGTCGTGGAAGGCCTTCACCATCTCCTTGAACTCGCGCGTGGGGCCACCCGCTGCCTTGTCGTACGCGTAGCGCCGATCCGGAGCGAAGTAGTTCAGCGTCATGTAGCCCCAGTAGTTGTCCCCCGCCGTGCTGGCCACGTTGTCGTTGGCGTCGTTGTCCGTCTCCTGCACCGGCAGGAACTCCACGGCGGTGACGCCCAGCGCCGCGAGCGAGGCGGCCTTCAGGCCCGCGCCCTTGTACGTGCCGCGGTAGGCCGCGGTGACACTCGTGTCTCCCTTGGTGAGCCCGCGCACGTGCACCTCGTAGATGACCTCATCCTTCAGCGAGCGCGTGGGCTTGGTGCCAATGGACTGGGTGTCTCCGCCCAGCACCACACCCTTGGGCGCCTTGGGGCCGCTGTCCAGGTTGCGGTAATCGGGGCCCGAGGCGAACACATTCCCGCTGGTGTTGTTGATGTTCGTCGGGTCGTGGCTGATCTCCAGCGCATAGGGATCCAACAGCAGCTTGTTGGGGTTGAAGCGGTTGCCGGCGTCGTCCACGTCCTTGGAGAAGCCGACTCCCGTCCCCTTGGTCCAGGAGGAGCTGTACGTCCAGTTGGGGCCCCACGCGCGGTAGCCGTAGTACACGGGGCCGGTGATCTTATAGGTACCCACCAGGGTGGAGACTGGGACCGTCTTCGACCAGATCTTCGTGTCCTTGTCCTGGGTCATCAGGTAGCTCACCACCTCCTGGGCATCGTACGCGGCACTGTAGATGTAGAGCTCGATGCGCGTGGCACTCAAGGAGTAGACGCGGAAGTTGATGTTGGCCTTGGTCGAGTCGTAGCTGGCCCCCAGCGTCCAGCTCACCGCGGCTTGTTGTTGGACTCCGGTCGCCGCCAGCTCATCGGCGAGCAGCGTGGCGTTGGGGTCCGAGGAACCACAGGCGACCAGGAGGGCGGAGAGGCAGGTGGCAAACAGGGGGCGCCACCGGAGGAGCCCGAAGGCTCCCCGGGGGGGTTCAGTGGCAGGTGTCATGGAGTCAGCTCCGGCGCGGCTCAGTCAGCGCTGCGGGCGGGCCCGCGCTTGCCCGCCGAGCAGACTTCCGCACCGCTTTGACAGCGAAGTCAACGCGGCCGGGCAGGTGCTCGAGGAAGTGTCCGTCAGAGGCACGAACGGTCGCCCGGGACCCAGGGGAGGTGACGCAGCGCGTGGGAATGATCGAGCCTCGAAAAACGTACGCTTGACAGGGGCGGAGGCCATCGATACAAGGCCGCCTCGTTGCAGCGGCGGACGCCGACGGGCGGATAGCTCAGCGGTAGAGCGTCGCCCTTACAAGGCGAGGGTCACAGGTTCAATCCCTGTTCCGCCCATAGTTTGTGGGGAGTTAGTTCAGTTGGTTAGAACGCCGGCCTGTCACGCCGGAGGCCACGGGTTCAAGTCCCGTACTCCTCGCCATGGAGAGCCCAGCAATCCTCAGGGGTTGCTGGGCTTTTCTTTTTCCTCCGTCCGCATGGTCCCCGGGCACACCGTGAGGGTGTCGTGCGCGCGGCCCGTGGAAACGCTGTGTTACGAATGACGACGGGCAGTGCGCTGTCGGTCGCAGAGGCTTGACCGTGCTCCGCGCGCAGACCTTCACGGCCGCCCCAGGCAGATGGTGCCGAGGAGCTCAGTCGATCAAACCCAACAGCGCGGCCTTGTCGATCTGCTGCTGCACCGGATCATAAAGCTTCTGCGAGTACTGCGTCGTGCCCAGGATGAGAAGTTGGATCTCGCTCTTGGGTTTCTTGGCATCGAAGAGGCCCGGATTGATCGTGACGATCCGCGTCCCGTCCGTGGAGCCCTTCGCCGCAAGACCGGAAGGCCGATCCTTGTTCGGGCTGCGCGGCAGATAGGCCGGCGCGGACCGCTCCGCGGGCGAGAGCGAAGCAAGCTCCGCCTCCAGTTCCTTCTGCCGGGCCTCGAAGGGACGCATGAAGCGCTGTCGCGGAGAGCCGCTCTTCAGGTCTTCTATCTCCTGCAACTGCTTCTTCTCTTTCGCGTCGAACTTCGCGCGCTCGGCGGCAACACGATCAGGCCATTTCGGCGCCATCACGGCCCACCGCTGCTCCTGCTCGGCGCGGGCCGCCTTCAGCCCAGCTGTCCGCCCGTCGATCTCCCGCTTGTTGGCCGCCGGGTCTTCGGGCACGTCCTTGAATCGTGCGCCCAGGTCCTTCAGTTCCAGACGGGACTTCTCGATGAGCCTGTTGAGATAGCGCTCCTGCGTCACGGGCGTGAAGACCGGCTGGCCCCGCTTGCTCAGGACGACGAATTGTCCAGCGAAGACCGGGAACCCACCCAGTTCGCCGACGGGGCGGGGTTCCGGCGCGAAGCGGGCTTCCTGATCCACCGTGTAGAGCCCCCCCAGGATGATTTCCGGATCGTTGACGTGAATGGCAAAATGCGGCCCCTCCTCAGAGGAGATGGGTTTGCCGGAGCGTGGATCCTTGAAGTACGCAAAGGGAATGTAGGTGACGCTCGCGACAACGGGGCGTCCAGGCTCGGGAGCGTCCTTGACGATGGTGAACGTCTCCCAGTCGTGACCGCGCAGGTTGCTCAGCGTCGGGGTCGCGACGATGAGATCACGGATCTGACGAAGCTTGCCCGAGAGCCGCTTTGACTCGGCGGGAGGGAGAGGCTTCGCCGTCTGAACGGTGTCATGGTGAGGCCTCTTCTCATGCCCCACGATGTTGCTGAAGTCCGCAGCGCCCGGGGTCTGGCCCTCCGCAGGCAACGAGAGCAGCGGCGCGCCAAACACTCCCATCAGGAGAATGAAGCGAATCACAGGTTACCCTCCACCAGGACGCGCCCCGGCCGCCGCCTGGCGTTGGAAGAGAGCTGATTCTCGGGGCCCCATGGGAAAAAGAGGGCCGGCGTCCATTTGACGGATAGTGTGAGAAGCCCCACCCTCCGAGTATACTGTTTCTATGTCTTTGGAAAGCCTGATTCGAAGACTCAACACGGGGGAATCCGGCCAGGCGGCTGTCGAGTCGGCCATCATCCTCCCCCTGTTTGTCTTCCTGCTGCTAGGCATTCTCCAGCTGGGCCTGATGCACCAGGCCCGGTTGATGACGAAGTACGCCGCGTACAAGGCAGTGCGCGCTGGGGCGATCCACAACGCCAAGAAGGACGCCATGGAGTACGCCGCGCTGGCGGTGATGCTGCCCCTCGTCAGCGAAGGGCGCAGTGGCAGCGAATATATCCAGCCTATCAATAATGCCTCCGACTTCCGGACGAAGTGGAACCAGCCGGGAGTGCTGGGCAACCGGATGGCAGACACGGGCCTCCCGTATGTGGAGATCGTGACGTGTGGCCCCACCACCGCGGAGGCCAACAGCGGTTCGGCGCAGGAAATGGACTTCGATGATCCGCAGGTGGCCGCCGCCGCGGACTGGCGTGGCAACAACCGCACCAAGCTGCGCATCCAGGTGACGTTCAACTACCGGATGCCCATTCCCTTCGCCAACTGGGTCATCTTCCAGGCCGCGCTGAACAAGGAGATTCCCATGCTCATGCGCATGGGCAAGCCGAAGGGAGCGGCCTCCGCTTTCTTCGCCAAGTACGAGTCCGCCGCATCCCGGGGCGCCTACGTTTTGCCCATCCGGGCCGCCTACACCATGCGGATGCAGTCCAATATCTACGTCTCGCAGCTCCCGAGCAGCAACTCATGCCTGACCACCAACAAATTCTGAAGCGCTCCTCGCGGGGGCAGGCGCTCGTGCTGGCCGCGCTGTCCCTGTTCCTGCTGGCACTGATGGTGGCGCTGAGCTTCAACCTCAGCCACGCCCTGCGCCAGAAGACGCGCCTGCAGCAGCACAGCGACTCCATGGCGTACTCCATGGCGGTGCTCCAGGCGCGTACGCTCAACTACTTCGCCATGAGCAACCGCGCCATCGCCGCCACCTTCGTGGCGATGAACACGGTGCACGGCTACATGTCCGCCGCCAGCGTCACGGCGGAGATGATGCGCTCGGCGGAGACGAACTTCTACATGGTCGCTGGCGTCGAGTTCGTCCTCTGCATCCCCTGCCCGTGGACGGGCTCGGCCTGCAAGCACTGCGTGGACGGCATCCAGGCGCTGCGCATCGCACGCAAGTTCAACCGTGAGGCCCGCGACTACGACAACAGGATCAAGGGCCTGGAGTCGAACTTCAACAACGCGGTGCAGGCGCTGGACCTCATGATAGACACCATCCACGCCTCCCAGAAGCAGGTGGCCGTCGACCTGGCGAAGGCGCTCAAGGACGGCAGCTCGAGCGGGCTGGATCAGTTGCGGCAGATCAACGCGCCAGAGGCCAGCACCCTGGTCGGCGCCGTGGGGGGCATGAACGCCGCAGAGTTCAGCTGCGCCATCGACGGCATGCCGTGCGCCCTGCCCGGCAAGCCGGGCAATGCCTCCAACAACACCCGTGGAATCGAGATGACCGAGGTAGCCAACTCGTCCCGCCCGAGTTGGACGGCCAGCCGCGGCTACCCCACCTACCTGAATCCCCAGTTCCTGACCGACCTGATGTTCAACATCCAGGGCTCGGGCGTGACACTCATCACCAGCCACAATGGCTCGGCGAAGACGGTGAACGGCCGGGGAGACAGCGCGATCCACAACACCAACGCCAGCAACAACGGCACGATGTCCGGCGCCCACGACCACGGTGGCACCTTCAGCTACTGGAGGCACGGCATTGGCGGCTCGTCCTACAAGTCGGAGATCTACTCGGACGCGAACAGCGGCTATCACACGAACAGGAAGAGCCACCAGGGACAGCACGACAAGTTCCAGGGCAGCAGTTCGAAGGATCTGCTCTCGTGCACCATGCAGGGCAACTGCTTCATGAAGTTCCGCGCGGACGCCGACAGGAACGACGACTACGGGCAACCCCGCGTGTACAGCTACGTCACCATGCGGCTGCGCGCGGGCAACGTGGCCCAGGCGCCCTGGCAGCTCAACAACTCGGCCACCGTGAGCTTCCAGCACAAAGACATGGGCACGGGCACCATCCAGCTGGCAGCGAATGAGGGCGCGGGGCTCTCCAAGGCACTCGTCTACTACCACCGACTCGGCAGTTGGAAGGAGCAACCCAACATGTTCGCTCCCTTCTGGCGCGCCAAGTTGCACCCGTTCACCGCTCAAGAGGCCGCCGCAGTCCTGAACGCCGCCGGCCAATCGGATGCGGCGCAGCTCGCCGCCACTCCCAAGTTGTCGCTTTAGAGCCAGCCCACCGGAGCCTTCTCATGCTTCGCTCCTTCCAGCAGCAGCGTGGTTCCGCCACCGTGGAGACGGCGATCAGCATGATCGTCATCATCCCCGTCTTCATGTACGCGCTCTTCCTGGACGATCTGCTGCGCTATGCGGCCGACCTCCAGGAGGCGGTGACATCCACGCCTTGGGACTTCACCATCCAAGACTACAACCAGCCAGGCAAGCTGGGGCTCTCGCCCGCTTCTGGCTCGGCCCCCGTGGCCGGCGGCACGGCGGTGCAGGGCAATGCGCGCCTGATGTTCTGCGACCACGAGTCCAGTGGTGACAGCTACGACCAGGCCCAGGACTGCGACAAACTGGACCACCATGAGGGCAGGGCGCTGAGCGGCCACGTGTGCTGGCTCAATGGCAACGCCCACCAGATTGCCTGCGAGCCGCCGAGGACGAACGTGGGCGATCTCAACGGCCTCGGAGGGTACAAGGGCGCCTTCGGAAACAACGGCGGCCTGTTCGAGTGCCACGGACGCGAGATCGTCGAGAACTACCTGATGCCCAAGACGTTCCTGCAGGAGTTCTCCAAGGAGGACTTGAGCAAGAAGAACTGGAAGGGCGCGGGTGACATCCACGCCAACGCCGTGTCGGGTGATGACAGCACCGCGTACTACCTGGAGCAGGTCAACTTCTCCATCGTGGCGGATCCGTGGGCGCTCAACGACAGGAACCTGCAACAGCCCGCAGGCAGCACGAGCGGCCCCATCTATAACCGGGTGAACAACATCTACAATGGCAATGTCGCCGCGACGGCCGCCATCAACCTGGCCCGGGTCTTCATGCTCAACACCGTCTCCCAGAGGCTGGTGCTGAACATCACCAACGATGACCCGAGCAAGCCCCACATCTCGTTTCCGGCGCCCAATGCGCACAGTGTGAACGTGCCCCAGGACACCGGCTCGCAGGCCTACTTCTCCGAGCCCTGGCGTGACAGGCCGTACCAGGACACGTACCGAAACCGTGGTGACTTCTACATGGGGTGCCAGAACCCCGCGGGTTGCTGATGGCTCGTGAGCCCTCGCCTCTCGCGCGAGCGGGTTTATTGCTGTTCTCGGTTGCAGCGGTGGGCGCGCTGATCGGCACCGGCCTGGAGTCGGGCTTCTCCGAGGACGAAGAGACTCCCCTGGTGGAGCTGCCCACGGGGGCGGGGGACGAGATTCCGTCCTCGCCCAAGTGGTACTCGGGCCCCTCACCTGAGGAGCGGGCCATCACCCTGCGGGCCACCGCCGGACTGCCGCCCTATAAGAATGCGGTGCCCGAGGCGCTCGCGGCGGACTTCTTGGATCCCAACTCGCGGATCGCCGCTGCGTACTTCACCACGCCCGACAGGCCGGACGAAGTGCTCAACTACTACCAGGGTGCGCTGCTGGATGCGGGCCTCCCCATCGTCCAGCACCGCTACAACGAGAACTCCGGCTACGTGGGCTACATGACGCCGCACACGAAGGAGATGCACATGGTGTCGGCGCTCGCCCAGGGTGGGGAGACGACGGTGTTCGTCTCCTCGGGACAGGTGGTCTCGTTCGTGGAGAACCAGGGACAGCAGGTGCCCCAGGGCTTGCCCCTTCCGCCAGGCGCGAGCAAGCCCGTGGTGCTCACCTTCCACCAGGAGGGACGGATTCGCTACTCGGTGATGGCGGAGATGCAGGCGGGGAAGGTGCAGGAGGTAGCGGCCTTCTACCGCAGAGCCTTCGAGGCACAGGGTTGGAAGATCGAAAGCATGTCGGACCAGAACCCCCTTCAACAGGATCTGATGGCGAGCCGGGGTGGCAGTCGAGCCACCGCCATGGCGAGCCAGCAGGGAGCAGGGGTCCGGCTATACGTTACTCTCGACCAGCAGGAATAGGCTGGAGCAGAACAGGACGCGGAGAACACCGATGAAATACGCATGGAATCGAATCTTCATGGTGACGCTCGGGGCCGGTTTGCTCTGGGGCGGGCTGGCCTTGGCCAAGAGCCCCCAGCAGAAGGAGCGCGAGAACACGCACGATAGCTGTCTGGGGGCGTGCAAGGAGGACGTGAACACCTGCTCCACCGCCTGTAAGAAGCACGCGCGCGAAGGGGCCAGTCTGTGCATCAAGGCGTGCAAGGATCTGCAGAACGAGTGTGAGCAGGACTGCAAGGCTCCCGGAGGCAAGTGATGAGCCTCGCGCTGCGAAAGCCCTGGCCGCGCGTCCGGCGCTCAGGACAGGCGATGGTGGAGTACGTCACCATCACCGCCGCGTTCCTGGGCTTCACCGTGCTGAGCTGGCCCTTCCTGGTGCAGATGATCAACGCGCTGAGCCGCTACTTCAGCTCGCTCTACTACATCATCCAGTCGCCTCTGCCCTGACGGGTGGGCCCCCCATCCCACCCCGGCTGATGCGCCTCTGGGACGTGGGCTACCGCTTGTCCTTCGGCGGGTGGGGGTCGTTCCCGTAGCTGTTCTTCTCGCTGATGACGCCAGTCTTGTTTGGGCAAGGGTTGACGGAAGAGCCCCCGTGACGCCATAACCTGGCGAATGAAGAATTTAAAGCTTAGCCTGACATCCTCGCTATTCCTGTGCGTAGTGATGTTCGCGGGGAGCGCCTCCGCCGCCAGCCTGGCCTCGGCCTCCTCCACGGCCTTCGCCGTGCCCAATGGGACGTTCGAGGCGCCCGCCCTGCCAGCCTCACCCGGTTACCAGTATGCCCCCACGGGCGCGGGCTGGAGCTTCACCGGCGGCGCGGGCCTCTCCCGGAATGGCACTGCGTTCACGTCCGGAAACCCGAACGCTCCCGAGGGCGCCCAGGTGCTCCTCCTCCAGGGTGCGAGCTCAGCCTCGCGCAGCCTCACCTTCACCGCGGGCTACTACGTCTTCTCCTTCCTCACGGCGGAGCGCGGAAACCTCGCGAGCACCCAGCGCGTGGAGCTGCGCATCGACGGGGCCTCTCTCGTTGCTGTCACCCCCGCGGGCGCCTCCTATCAAGGCGTCACCACCGCCCCCGTGCTGCTGTCCTCGGGCGTCCACTCGCTGGAGCTGCGCGGGCTCAACCCCCAGGGCGGAGACAACACGGCCTTCGTGGATGATCTCCGAGCCACGCGCTTGAGGGATGTGAGCCTCAGCGGCTTCGAGTCCCCGGCCGTCCCCACCTCTCCGGGCTACGCCTACGCGCCGGCGGGCGGGCCGTGGAGCTTCACCGCCGGGGCCGGGCTCAGCCGCAACGCCAGCGGATTCACCATCTCGAACCCCGCCGCGCCCGAGGGCGCTCAGGTGCTCTTCCTCCAGGGCGACGCCTCGGCCTCCCTGCCGCTCTCCATCCCCCGCGGCGGCTTCTACCGCTTCCGCCTCAAGGCCGCCCTGCGCGGGAATGATCCCACCCAGCCCCCGGCCAAGAATGTCCGCATCACCGTCGGCGCCACCCAGGTGGGCGAGTTCCGTCTGGGCAGCACCCAGTACGTGGAGCAGGTCTCCACCGCGCTCTACCTGGACGCGGGCTCCACCACGGTGACGCTGAAGGGCGTGGACACGGCCGCAGGAGACCACACGGGCCTGGTGGACGATCTGCGCATGGAGCTGCTCCACGATTGGCAGGATCCGTCCGTCTGGGGTGGCGCGGCGCCCGGTGCGGGAGACGACGCCACCGTGCCCGCCGGCAGCGCCGTGTGCCTCCAGGGGACGCTCTCACCCCGGAGCATCACCGTGAGCGGTGAGCTGGTCAGCGCGCAGAACCGCAACCTCTCCGTGACGACGAAGTACGTGATGGTGATGGGCAGCGGCTCGCGGCTCGAGGTGGGCCAGGAGCTGACGCCGTACCCGGCCTCGGCCACCTTCACCCTCAACGCCACGACGGCGGACCCGGACGTCATGGGCATGGGTAACAAGTTCATCGGCGCCATGGGCACCGGCACCCTCCACCTGCACGGCAAGGAGCGCGTGAGCTGGACGCAGCTCGGCGCGAACGTGGCCGCCGGCAGCTCCACCGTGGTGCTCAAGGAGCCCGTGGACTGGCAAGCGGGGGACACCCTCGTCATCGTCTCGAGCCACAAGAACTGGAACGAGGCCGAGCAGCGCACCATCGCCTCCGTGCCCTCGAGCACCACGCTCACGCTGGCCAGCCCCCTCACCTACTCGCACACCGGCGTGGTGAAGAGCTACACGGATGGCTCTCGCACCTGGACGGCGGACCTGCGCGCCCAAGTGGGCCTGCTCACGCACAACATCCTCGTGCAGGGGGACGCGGCCAGCGCCAGCGCGGGCGGGTTCGGCGGCCACATCATGATCATGGACAGCTCCGTGGCGTACGTGAGCGGCGTGGAGCTCTTCAACATGGGCCAGAAGGCGCGCCTGGGGCGCTACCCGTTCCACTGGCACATGCTGGGCAGCGTGGGCTCGGGCCAGTACTTCAAGAACTCGAGCATCCACCAGTCCTACAACCGCGCCATCACCATCCACGGCACCGAGAGCACGCTGGTGGAGAACAACTTCTTCTATGACCACATCGGCCACGGCGTGTTCCTCGAGGACGGCAGCGAGCGCTTCAACGTCATCAAGAAGAACGTGACGCTGCTCACGCGGCGCCCCGCCCCAGGCGAGGAAGTCACTCCGTCCGACAACCAGTTCGACCAGGTGCAGAACCGCTCCCCGTCCAGCTACTGGATCACCAACCCGCAGAATACGTTCGAGGACAACGTGGCGGCCGGCACCGAGGGCACCGGCTTCTGGTTCGCGCTCCCAGACAAGCCGCTCGGGCTGTCCGCGACGGACGCGCGCTTCTCGTCCCTGCGCCCCAACGCGCTGCCGATGATCTCGTTCAAGGGCAACAGCGCCCACAGCACCATGACGGGGTTCGACATCTTCGACGGCCTGGACGCCAACCACTCCATCCAACCGAACCTGGGCTGGTCCGACACCGCGACGCACCTCATCGAGAACAGCACGTGGTACGCGAATGAGCTCGGCATCTACACGGGCATCGGCGCGGGGGGGCCTTCCGACAACCTCATCTTCCGCAACAACGTGCTCGTGGAGAACACGGTGGCGGACATGATGGCCAGCTACAGCATCGTGGATCAGAGCGTGTTCGTGGCGAACTCGGGCGAGAGCCTCGCCAGCGGCACGCGCTACGCCTACCGCGTGTATGACGGCGCGGGCCAGGTGCGGAACTCGTACTTCGTGGGGTGGGACGCGGCCAACGCCAACTTCCTCATCAACACGGGCGCGGCCACCAAGCACCCCAATCACTTCTTCACCAACAACCTCGTGTCTCCGGCCAGCCCGCCGCGCACGAGCCTCGAGGACTTCGACGTCCGCCCCGTCCCTGGCACGCACGCCAACCACCCCGGGCACCCGCGCTACTGGTCCATCGTGCTGCGGGACACCACCGGCGGCATCAGCGGCAAGGCGAACACCTCCATCATCTCCAACCACCCGTTCATGCGCGTGGGGGACGAGTACGCACCGCCGGCCTGGACTCGCGCGTACCGGAGCGATCACCGCTTCGCCCTGTCCCGGCTCACCTACAACGTGCCGTTCGAGCAGACGCCCCACATCACCTGCCGGCGCGAGAAGGCGGGCACGGCGCCCGTCACCGTCTTCTATGTGGACAATGACGGCTACCGCGAGTGGCACCAGCTCCCCGTCATCGTCAGCGAGGGCTTCGAGTACACCTATACGTACGAGTCCCTGCCGAGCGTGAAGTCCGTGACGATGAACATGGAGGACGCCTCCGTGGGCGACAGCTACGTGGCGCACTTCAAGGACTTCGGGAAGCTGGGAGGCGTGACGCTCGCGTCGAGCCAGGGCAGCTTCCCGGCGTACTCCTCGCTCGCGAGCCTGCGCGGCGCCGCGTCCTCGGGCTACTACCTGGAGCCTGGCGGGGATCTCCACATCAAGGCGGTCGCCACGGCCAAGTTCCAGGCGTTCGCCATCTCCTGGAGCACGAACTTCGCGGTGCCCGTGCTCGATACGGATGGAGACCAGATGCCGGACTCCGCGGAGATCAGCGCGAACCGGCACCCGTTCGACGCGGCCGATCTCGGCGCCGAGTTCGCCACCGCCGGTGGGTTCGAGGGCTGGACAGGCTTCACCAACATCACCGGGCAGGCGGTGGCCAGCGGGGTGCTCACCGGCACCTCGTCCAACAACGGAGACGCGCAGTTCGTCAACAGCACCTACAACTTCAGCGCGAGCCGCGTCCCGCAGATCCAGATACGGATGAGGGCCTCGCAAAACACGGGCGTGCAGCTCTTCTTCGCCACGGGGACACAGCCCGGCTTCTCGGCCTCGCGGGTGGCCAGCGCCAGCTACACGGGCAATGGGGCGTACCAGACGCTCACGTTCGACATGGCCAGCCTGGGGGACTGGACGGGGACGATCACGGATCTCCGGCTGGATCCGGTATCGGGGCTGGGCATCCAGTTCGACATCGACTCGATTCGCGGGACGGGCCCCGTGTCCACCGGGGCGGCGGGCGCGCTGCCGTGAGCGCGCGCAGGTAGCCCCCCATGACCCCCAGCTCCGACACCTTCCCCCCTCGCGCGGTGAGAGGACCGTTTCCAGATGTAACCCCTCAAGTCACGGAACAGGCCCTCTTTGTAGCGGTTCGCGTCACAGGACCTCACGCTCCCGCAGGCACTTGAGAGGAGCGTTTCCCGTGGCATGAGCATCGCAATGGCGGCGGGCCGCCATCGCCTGAAACGGCGCATGGCGGTCCCCCCCTTCATCCAGAGAGTGCGTCTTGAACGGTCGAAACCTGGCTCTTGCCGTCATCCCCTCCATTACCTTGTTCCTCGGCGCCCTGGCGCCCACGTCCGCTGAGGCGGCGTGTAGCTGCAGCGTCAGCTGCAACAACGGCTCGAGCTGCAAGGCGAGCAGCGCCGATGGAAACAGCTGCAGTTGCTCCTGTAACTGGTTCTCGGGCAACGCCCGGTGCAGGGGCGACAATGTGATGGGCATCACCAAGCAGCAGCTGAAGGAGATCCTGCGCTGGGACAAGGCCATCGCCATGTCCGAGCGGGTGGGGGGCGCGCTGGGGGGCACGGCCACGGCCCGGGTGATTCAGGGCGCCATCTACGACGCCTCGGCGGCGATGGAGAAGGACGAGAGTGCCTTCGATGCGGCGGTGGACGCGCTCGACGAGGCGGTCCTCACCCTCAGCGCGGAGGACCAGCGGAAAGTCCAGGAGATTGCCCTCAGCCTCGTCTCCGAATAGCGCTCCGCCTCGAGCGAGAAGGTGCTCACCGGCCCTTGCCTGCGCACCGGCAAGGGCCTGGTTTTGAGCGGGTCAGTCATGCGGCGTGGTGTTGAGGCTTCTTACCTGCTCCAGGCCCTGAGCATCGTCCATCCGCCGTCAGCCACGCCGTGACCGCCACTCCAGGTCCAGTTCTGGAGAGTACCGTTGGGGTTGAACTGGGTGGCGTAGTGGGTCCCGTCAGTGCCGTGCGTGTAGTAAATGGCGCGCCCCGTCCCAAACAGATCTCCGAGGCTCCAGCTTGCGTTGCCCAAACCATGGCCACCACCCCAGGTCCAGTTCTGGAGAGAACCGTTGGCGTTGAGCTGGGTAGCGTAGTGCATCCCGTTGGTGCTGTGCGTGTAGTAGACGGCGCGGCCCGTGCCAAATAGATCCCCAACACTCCAGCCCGCGTCGCCCAGGCCATGGCCACCTCGCCACATCCAGTTTTGGAGAGAGCCGTCGGCGTTGAGCTGGGTGGCGTAGTGAGTGCCGTCGGTACTGTGCGTGTAATAGACAGCACGTCCCGTCCCAAACAGATCCACGAGGGTCCAACCCGCGTTGCCCACGCCGTGCCCCCCTTGCCACATCCAGTTTCGGAGAGAGCCGTCTGCGTTGAGCTGGGTGGCGTAGTGGGTGCCGTCGGTGCTGTGTGTGTAGTAAACGGGGTGCCCTGTTCCAAACAAATCCCCGACGCTCCAGCCTGCGTTACCCAGGCCATGCCCACCAGCCCAGCCCCAGTTTTGGAGAGTGCCGTTGGAGTTGAGCTGGGTGGCGTAGTGGGTGCCGTCGGTGCTGTGCGTGTAATAGATGGCGCGCCCCGTCCCGAATAGATCCACGAGACTCCAGCCTGCGCTGCCCAGGCCATGCCCACCGGCCCAGCTCCAGTTTTGGAGAGTGCCGTTGGAGTTGAGCTGGGTGGCGTAGTGGAGGCCGTTGGTGCTGTGCGTGTAGTAGACAGCGCGGCCCGTGCCGAACAGATCTCCAACGCCCCAGCCCGCATTGCCCAGACCATGCCCACCAGCCCAGACCCAGCTTTGAAGAGAACCGTTGGGGTTGAGCTGGGTAGTGTAGTGGGTGCCATTCGTGCTGTGCGTGTAGTAGAGATCGAATGGAAGCGAGACGGGGGCTCCATAGAGCGCTGCCGCACCATCCTTGTCCTGTTGGGTCAGGACGAGATCCCCCATATTGGTGCCACGACACTGGGGGTAATGCATGACTGAAGCTGAGTCGTAGGGGGTCAGCGCACGCCAGTTGTTGTCCTCGAAGCACACGCCCGCCTCTGGCCGCGTGTGCTCATGACGGAAGCCGAGGGTGTGGCCAAGCTCGTGCCGCAGGATGCCAGCCAGCGTGTACGAGCCGAGCGAACCGAACGAACTTGAGTCAATCAGGATGTTGCGGTTTGCACGGCTGTAATTGGGGAAGAAGGCACGAGCCAGATAGGGCTGTGCGCTGGTAGGGCTGACGTCGAATACGACGTTGGCATTGGCCGCAGTACAGGAAAAATCCTGATCACTTCGGTAAACAAACTGGATGTTGGCCGCACGCTGCCAGGCTTGTGCCGCCACTTTCATGGCCGACACCACTGTGTTGTAATTGCCGCCAAAATTCATGCTGACGCAATAGGTCAAGTTCTGCTTCTGTGTGTCCGACCACCGATCGTCAACACCACTCCACTGGTTGACGATGAGCGCCCCATTGCGCACGGAGTGCTCGTAGAACGTCTCAAGCTGCTTGCGGTCTTCAAGCGCTGTATCGCCGTTGACGATATACACGCCGGTGGCGGGTTCTTGATAGACGGTGGCCTCGAACTCCTCGAAGCTCATGAAGGTGCTGCCCGTGAGGCCGTCTGGCTCGGGACTACTGCTTTCGAGGGCACAACCGGTGACGGTGAAGGCGGCCGCCACGAACAAACGGCGGCAAAGCGACGGAATATTCATACAGCAGACCCTTTCAAGGAAGTCAGCTCGATAACGCTGGCGCAGTGTTGGGATTTGTCTGTATTGAACAAAGACTGGATCGGGGTACGCAGACAATCCTGATTCTTCGTATTGCGCCTGATTGGTCTTTTGCACAAGCCGTCGGACTGTCTCAGGCCCGAGCTGGTAAACAGTTGCAGCGCTCAACAATGTTGTAGAGCCCTTTCGGCGGAGGCCGGCGTTCGACCAAAAACAATCAGGTGCCCAGTGCGAACGGGTTCGCACTCACGAATAGTGTTGCGTGCTGCTTCCGCGCGCACGGTCCCAGGCGCTCACGGACCTGGACGGAGAAGGCGTCGCAGACTCGCGGTCAAGAGGGGTTGAACTTGCCTGGCTGATTCGAGTTGGACCCATCCGGGTAAGCGGCGACCGCATTGATCCGGACGGGCCCCTCGCTCGACGGTCCCAGCGATGTCAGCAATACTGAGGCTGCAACCCGCTCACGACTCGAGGAAGGCCATGGCCGTAGCCAAGAAGCAAACCGCGAAGAAGAAGTCGGCCAGCAAGAAGGCGACGACCAAGAAGGCAGCGGCGAAGAAGACTGCAGCCAAGCGCACCAGCTCCGAGAAAGCGCTCTTCTGCAAGCATGGAAACATCGCGAGCGCCTGCCTGAGGTGCAAATAGACGCGACGTGTCCGTAGGACTCGCGAGGCCCTGCCGCTTCAACCTTCGCCATGACAGCCTTCCGCAGCCTTCCCCTTCTTCTGCTCCTCGCCCTGCTGGGCGCGAGCGTCACCCACTGCTCGAACGCAACGCCCCACGATGGCGACGCGGGCCCGCCCACGGCCTGGGACGGGGGCAGTGACGCCGGACAGGATGCAGGCCCGAAGGGAGACGGTGGGGACGCGGGCGGCCCTCCAGATGGAGGCACCAGCACGGACGCGGGGGACGCGGGGGACGCGGGCGGCACCGGGGACGGCGGAGTGGAGGATGCGGGGCCAGGAGACGCGGGCAGCACCGGGGATGGCGGCGCCGAGGACGCGGGGCCGGGGGATGCGGGCTCAGCGGAGGACGGCGGCACCGAGGACGGAGGCAGCACCTGCATCTGCGAGCCCGAGGACAACGCGGAGGTGGCCTGCGTCCTGTCCACCTGCGAGTCGAGCTGCCTCGGGAGCTACAGCCGCTGCGGGGACACCTGCGTCACCGAGTCGATCACACAGTGCGGCCCCTCGTGCCAGCAGTGCTACGCCCCCACCAATGCCACCGCCGCGTGCATGCAGGGCTCCTGCACCTATACGTGCGCCGACGGCTACCACGCCTGTGAAGAAGGCTGCTGCCGCTTCCAGTTGGAGAAGGTCGATCCGCGGACCTTCGGAGGCGTGAACGCATCCATCGCGGCCGGCTCGGATGGGACGCTGCACCTGACGTACTTCGAGATCGGCGAGCACCGACTCATGCATGCCACGTATGCGCAGGGCCACTGGAGCTTCGAACCCATCCGCCGCTGGTACAATACCTTCGGCTCCTTCCAGGCCCTGGCCATGGGCCCCGGCAACACCCCGTGGGTGCTGTATGCCCGGGGCTCCGACCCTGGCCTGGACTTCGTGCGCCGCACGCCCTCGGGTTGGGTGTCCGAGAAGGTCCTCGAGCACACTCCCACGGGGACGGACTTCGCGACCGACGCCTTCGGTCACGCGCACCTGTGCTTCACCCGGGAGGACGGAGGCCTGGCCCATGGCGTCCGCCGGGGAGACCGGTGGTTCTTCCAGGACGTGGACACGAACCCGAACGCCGGCACCGCGTGCGCCATCGCGGTGGACGGGCGCGGGCGGCCCCACATCGCGTACTACCAGAAGGACTCGGGCGACCTGCGCTATGCCGCCTGGGACGGCACCGCCTTCCAGCTCACCACGGTGGACACGGGGGGCACCGCTGACGTGGGCTCCTCGCTCGCGCTCGCGCTCGACACCCGGGGCCAGCCTCGCATCGCCTACTACGACGCCACCGCGAGGGACCTGAAGTACGCCGTCGCCACCTCGGGAGGTTGGACGGTGAAGGCAGTCCTCACCGCCGGCAATGTGGGGCGGAACCCAGCGCTCACTCTGGACGCGCAGGGCCGCGCCTTCATCTCCTTCTGGAGCGAGAGCGCCTACCGCGTCCGCTACGCCCGGGAGGGCGACGCGGGCTGGACGATCGGCGCCTTCGATGCCCAGGACAGTGCCACGCGCGAGGAGACCTCCGTGGCCGCCAACGCGCAGGGCCACCTCTTCGCGGTGATGGGCGGCTACCGGGACATCCTCGTGGCTCGCAATCTGTCGGGCGACTGGGAGACGGAGCAGGTGGATGCGCAGTTCGGGGCGGGGAACCGGGTGACGATGGCGCTGCGCGGCGGCCAGCCCATCGGAGCCTGGCTGGAGAACGACGGCACCACCTCCTTCGACTTCAACATCAAAATCGGCGAGCGCACCGGCCCGGATACCTGGAAGGTGACCCGGCTCGAGGGGGAGCGCGCCACGGGCGTGTCCTTCGCGCTGGACGCCCAGGGCAACCCCCACCTCGCCTGGACCGACGCCCGCGACTACGATTTGCGCTACGCACGGCGCGTGGACGGCGTCTGGCAGAAACAGACCATCGACACCGAGGGCTACACGGGCTTCTCCCCGAGCCTCGCCCTCGACTCGCTCGGCCGGCCCCACATCGCCTACTCCGGGCCGGTCAACACGAACACCTCGCTGAAGTACGCGCAGTGGGACGGCACGCAGTGGCTCATCTCGGCGGTGGAGAGCCCCTCTCCCGCGACGGATATCGTGCTGCGCCTGGACGCACAGGACGTGCCGCACCTGCTCTGGTACACCGGCTACGGCACCCAGGACCTGCGCTACGCGACGCGCAACCTCGACGGCTGGCAGGTGGTGACGGTAGAGGCCACCGGCAACGCGGGCGAGTACCACGCGCTCACCCTCGACGCGAGCGGTGTCCCGAACGCCTGCTACACGCTCACGAACGGCAGCACCACCACCCTGCGCCTCGCCACGCGTGGCCCTACAGGGTGGACGGCTACCACCGTCCCCACCCCCAACGTGAGGCCCAACGGCGCCTGCGCCCTGGCCTTCAACGCCAGCGGCTCACCCTCCATCCTCTTCGGAACCCTGTACGGCGCGGGGCTGGGGGCCATGTACCTGGGCACACGCACGGGCAGTTCGTGGACGTCCACCTTCATCGAGGATGACTTCTACGTCTTCGCCTCGGCGCTCGCCTTCGACAGCGATGGGCACCCGCACTTCCTCTACTACGGACAGCCCTACGACGGCTCCGGCCAGAACCCCGAGCGGCTGCGCTACGGCACGCGCTGAGCCCCCCTGGAGCTAGGGCGGTTCGCCAGGGGGCTGTTCGCACGCGCGAAAGGCCACCTTGCGGCATCGGTGGAGCGCCTGGCTGCAGCACTCAGCGGAGACCTGCGGGGACCTTTACCTTGGGTCTCGCCGCATGTCCCCTCACCCCGGATCCACCATGACCGTCCCGTGCACCCGCTCTGGCCCTCGCGCCAGCGCCGCGATCAATCCCCTCGTAACCCTGGCCAGCGCGTTCCTGCTGGCGTGCGAAGCGCCTCCCACACCGTCAGAGGGCTCCGGGTTCCAGGACACGCTGGCCACGAGGACGGACTCCCTCTTCGTCCGGCAGGGAGTCTCTCTCTGGAACTCCCTCTCGAACACCCTTCCGGTCTGCTGGGCCACCACCGGGGCCGAGGCGCAAAAAGCGGTGGTGCGAAACGCACTCGCCAATACCTGGGAGCGTTACGCCAATGTCCACTTCACCGAATTCACCCCCTGCACGAACAATCTCTTCTCCTGGAAGGTGAGGGCTCGGCTGGACCTGGACTCGCAACAACCGACGAGCGGGGGCGGTGGTTCGGCCGCCGAGGGACTTGCCGCCCTCCACTTTCCCAACCAGGGAGACAGCTGGGGAATCATCATCGGGACCCAGGCCAGCCAGGGACGGCTCGAGTACCTGGCCGTCCATGAGTTCGGCCATACGCTGGGCTTCGGCCACGAGATGGACCGCAACGACAACCCCGAGCGGCTGCCAGATGGCACCGCGTGCGGCTCGGGCGCTCCCGAGCCCGGGGGAACGATGCTGAGCGCGTATGACCGGGACTCGATCATGCATTATTGCAACCTCACGGGGAACGGTTCGGGCCGACTCAGCGCGGGCGACATCTACGGTGCGCAGTACGCCTATGGACCGTCCCAGTGGTTCGGCGGGATGAAGCAGCGGCTCCTCCCCCTCATCAACTTCAACGCGGATGGGATCCAGGATGCCGTCTACCTTCGAGACCTCTCGGGCAACCTGGGCCTTAGCGTCAACACGGCGCTCACCACGACTTCGAGCCCCTTGACCAACAACACCCCACAGGCAGGTTCGGGCGCCATCGCCTGGCTGACGGGAAACGCGAACAACGACTTGCGGGATGATCTCTTCCAGCTCTGGAACAACAATGGACAGCTCGCGCTCATCGTCTGGAACGCCACCACCACGAGCAACGTCTTCCAGGCGAATCCCTCGCAGGCGCTGCTGGGCGATCTCTCATCGACGTTCAAGTTCCTGCCAGTGAATGTGGACAACGACTTCCGCACGGACATCCTCGCCCTGTCTTCTCTGAGCAATGGCCAGCTGAGCATGGCCATCCATCGGTCCACAGGGAGCAACATCTACCAGACGACCTGGAGTTCAGCGATGGATGCCGGAGCCGGCGCCGTCGAGTGGCTGACGGGCAATCTCGATCTCGATGGGCGCACGGACGTCCTCCAGATCTGGAACAACAACGGCACCATCGGCGTGATCGGCTACCGCTCCAACGGCACGGGCTATGAGAATGCCTGGATGGATGGCTCCGGTATCCAGGGTGGCTTTGACGGGGTGTCTCGGTTCTTCGCCATGGACGTGGACAGGGACAGCCTCACGGATGTGGTGCAAGCCTATAGCTTCAATGGGTATCTGGGATTCAGGGTCATCAAGAACATCGGAGGCACCCAGTTCGCCACGACGTGGGACAGCACATTCGCACCCGCAGGCTGGGCCGCGGTGGACTGGCAGGTGGGCGACATCAACACCGACGGCTATCCGGATCTGCTTCAGCTCTGGAATGACGCAGGAAGGCTGCGGGTCACCGTGTGGCAGGGAAACGGGACGGGCTTCGTGAACGCGGGCGTCAACTCGACGGGCATCACAGCCCCGAGCGTGGCCCTGAGCTTCCGCGCCGGAGACATGAACGGGGATGGCAGGACGGACATCGTCCAGCTCCGGGACGACTCTCGCGGCTCGGCCTTCGTGAGCGTCCACCTGTACAACCCCTCGACAAACAGCTTCACCTCACTTTCGAGCGCCGCAAGCCTCGGAGGGCTCTGAGTTCATCCCTGGGAAAATGCCTGGAGGCGGCGACGCTCGATTGCCTGAGCCCCGAGGAACAGCAACAGTACGAGGTGGATCGAACCATGAAGATACTGACCTGGAACGTCCTCCACCGCGTGCATGCCGAGAACTACGGCGAGCTGGCCATTCAGCGCTGGCGCGATGAGCCCGAGCGTGTGCGTCGCGTCGTCGAGCTTGTGTCGAAGGCCTTGAGCAGCGACGGCTTCGAGGCCGTGCTGCTGCAGGAGGTGAGCGGCGACGTGCTGGAGTCGCTGCGTCACCAACTGCCGACGTGGGCCGTGCTCGACCACCAGTACCCGCGCATGCCGAGGCTGAAGCGGCCCGGGGCGTCGATGCGCGACCTGAGCGAGCACCTGGTGGTTGTCGCCCCCAAAGGCTCGACGGTGCTTCGCGCGCAGACCTTCGCGGACGCCCCGGGCAAGGGCGTGCTCGCGGTCACTCTCCCCTCGGGATGGGTCGTCGCCAGCGCGCACGTGAGCTGGGGCCCGCAGGGTGAAGCGCAGCTCGCCACGCTCCGGGAGCTGTTCCATGCGTCGAGCGCGCCCATGTGCCTCGGAGGTGACTTCAACACCGAGCGTGAGGTGCTGGTACGCGCGCTCGGCACGGAGGTGGTGGTAGGCGAACTTCCTCCCGGCTCACCGCACACACGTCCCGCGGATGAAAAAACGGGCGGCCTCAATATCGACCACCTGCTGGTCTGCCGCGCAGAACTCCGTGACTTGCACGTGCTCGACCACAACGATCTGTCGGACCACCGCCCTGTCGCCGGTAGCGTGACGTGAACCCCCATCCGACAGCTCGTTCACTTTGACATAGGGCATGGCCCTGGTGCCGCTCAAGCAGCGTGGCACACTGTGCTCATGACGCGACAGCTCACCCAGCTCCAGGAATGTCCCATCTGTGGCTCGAAGGAATGGAGGCCCGTGCTCTGGGTCAAGCGGAGCGGCGCACCTCATGGAGACAAGGACCACCAAGTGAGTTTCACCACGTTGGGCATGGATCTCTGCCAGACGTGTGGCCATGGCGTGCTCGAGTCCTACTCGCACGACTGCTGGAGCAATGACGAGGATTGGGACATGTACTGGTGGTATGTGCTCACTCCCTCTGAGCTGGCCAGACTGCAGTCCTCGCTTGCAGCCTGCCCGACGCCGCTGAGCCCGGCCTGTCCATGTCCCTTGCACGCCTCGCTGCGCGAGAGCGGCGAGCAGTTGTACGGAGGAGTCCGCAGCCGGCCCTTCGTCAGCCCCAAGGTGCCCTATGCCTGGGTCCGCATGGAGCTGAGCGAGGGTTCCCTTCGCTTCAAATCGCTCAGCTGACCCTTCAGGGAATGAGGAAGTACGCATCCTGCCGAGGCACGAAGAACTTCCAGCCCTCGTCGGACAGCCAGGCCGGATCCTCTTCCATCACCTGCACCTTCTGCCCTCCCCACTCTGGCACTTCCGACGTCGTGCTCAACTCGATGGCCATGTACGAGCCCTTGCGAAGCCGGGGCGGAGGCTCGCGGCGGGCCGTCCCCTCGTCGATACCTGCTCCCATTCCGTGTCCATGGTTGCCCAGCGGATGGCTGTAGAGCCGGGCCTGGATGCCCTGCCCTTCCATCTCCGCCATCGCCGCGTCGTACACCTCGGCCACCGTCCGCTCCGGCCTCGAGGCACGCAACATCACCGCATCCTGGAACGTCTGCGTGCGCGCCAGCGCCTGCTTCAGCCCCGCCGGCGCGTCCTCCTCCCCCTCGCGCAGCACGTACGCCATCCGCTGCCAGTCGCTGCTCAGGCCCATGTAGCTCAGCCCGAAGTCCAGGTGGAGCAGATCTCCCCTCTGCAAAACCGTGTCATCCTTCGCGGTGGCGATCAGGATGCCGAAGCTCGAAGGCAGAGCCACCCCCTGCCGCTGCACCCGCACATCCGGCTCGAACCACATGCCCAGCCCCAACGCTCCCGCGCGATCGTAGAGAAAGCGGCGAATGTCTCCCACGGTCGTCTTCCCCGGAGTGATCACCTCCGCCGAGAACGCCTGCCTTGCCACCTTCGCCGTGACGGCCACCAACGTGGTGTAGTGCGAGAACTCCTCGGGCAGCCGCGTGTCCAGGTACTCCTCGATGAGCGGCTCCGCGCTCACGAAGCGACGCTCCGCCTCGGGACCCATGGCGTCCACGAGGAACGCATGGCTGGCCCGCGTCAGGCTGCGGCTGATTCCCCGCTGGCCCCCCATGCTCAAACCGATGGCCCGCGGCTGGTACTGAAGAAACAGCTCGGACAGCGCGAGGCCCTGGTCCAAGAGCGTCGGCGAAACCTCGAAGAAGCGGGCCACCTGCTCCTCCGGTTGAAAGGGCAAACCCACCTTCTTGAGCCCCTGCTCCCCCGCGTCGATGAAGACGAAGATATCCCTCTTGCTGGCATAGGGGCGCGGTGGCGCAACAAACTGGGTAAGCGGATCGTCATGGAACTCTTCGTTGACGATGATCCACATGTCCACGCCGTGGCGCCGCATCATGGGCAACAGCAGTTCGTGGCGCCGGGCCAGCCATCCCTCCCGCACCTCGATCTGCTTCGACCATGACAGCAACCGGGACTCGGGCGGCGGCTCGGTCGAGCCCGAGCGGCAACCCCACGCCCCTACGCACCACAGGCAGAGCAAGCATCCCCACTTCATCCTGGCCTCCCTTCTCCGAACACGGTGCCAAATCCGAATAAATAAACAAAGCAGGAATCCGTTCAGGCGGACCACATCGTCCTTCCGTGGCCCGCTCCGCAAGGGAGGCCGGGCACGGAGGACCTCTCTGCCAACGAGGTATCCATGCGACGGGAACGAAGTGTCACGGTGGGAAGAGTCATGGCGGCGCTGCTGGGCGTGCTGCTGCTCGCGGGCTGTGGCCCGCAGGAGGCCGCCAGTGAAGCAGGGCTGATGCAGGCCTCCCAGGCCCTGGTCACCCAGGCTTCCGCGGCAGGAGGACTGCAACACACCGTGATGCTGCGCGGCGATGGCACGGTGTGGACCTGGGGCGACAACGCCTATGGGCAACTGGGAGACGGGACGCTCACCTTCCGCACCACGCCCGGGCTCGTACCGGGCCTGACCGGCGTGAAGAGCGTGGCCGCGGGCGACATTCACTCGCTGGCCGTGAAGTCCGATGGCTCCGTCTGGGCCTGGGGAGACAGTTCCTTCTACAAGCTCGGGGACACCTTCCTCTCGGATCACACCCAGCCCGTGCAGGTGCCAGGGATCACCGATGTGGTGTCCGTCGCGGCCGGCACGGATCACTCGCTGGCCCTGAAGTCCGACGGCACGGTCTGGGCCTGGGGAGACAACGTCGAAAACCAGTTGGGCAATTCCACGAGTTCGCGCAGCGCCATCCCCGTCCAGGTTCAGAACCTCCCACCGGTCGTGGCCATCGCGGCGTCCGGTCACCGCTCCGTGGCCCTGGCCGCCAATGGCACGGTCTGGTCCTGGGGTTACACCTATGCGAACGCTGGGGACGGGTCGACGGTGCGCAACAGCGCCACGCCCCGCCAGGCCACGGGGCTGACTCAAGTGGTCGCCATCGCGGTGAATTCCCACACCCTGGCCCTGAAGTCCGACGGTACGGTCTGGGCCTGGGGCGTCAACTCCCAGGGACAGTTGGGAGATGGATCGCTCACCCAACGGCTCACACCCGTGCAGGTCTCCGGCCTCGCGAATGTCACCTCCATCGCCGCAGGCACCACCTTCTCGCTCGCCACTCGCTCGGACGGGACGGTGTGGGCCTGGGGCAACAACGCGTATGGCCCGCTGGGCTCGAGCAGCGTGGCCTTCTCTTCGACGCCGCTGCAGGTGAGTGGCCTGTCCGGAGCCGCCAGGGTTGCCGCCGGGCTGCTCCATTGCTTCGCCCTGCACGCGGACGGCACGCTCCACGCCTGGGGCAACAATGGCTCGGGGCAGCTTGGGGATGGGACGGGGCCGCGAGCATTGCCCGGCCAGGTGGCTGGCTTCACGAGCACCGGAACCGTTGCCGCGGGCTGGCACCACTCCGTGGCGGTGCGCAGCGACGGCACCGTCCATGCCTGGGGAGCCAATGACGTCTCCCAACTGGGACAGAGCACCCCGGCGCGGCGCGGGACTCCCGCCCCCGTCCCGGGACTCGGCTCGGTCAGCAAGGTGCACGCCATGGTGGACACCACCCTGGCGCTGGGCTCCGACGGCACGATCTGGGGCTGGGGATGGAACGAGACGGGGGAGCTCGGAGATGGGACGCTCGTGACACGGACCACGCCTGTCCAGGCGGCCGGGCTCACGGGCATGGTCTCCGTCCAGATTGGCGCGTACCACTCCCTGGGCCTGCGCAACGATGGCACCGTCTGGGCCTGGGGCATCAACAACTACGGCGAGCTCGGGCGTCCGGTGTCGACCTCGCAGTACTTCTACCCCACGCCCGCGCAGGTGCCGGGGCTCACCGGTGTCACCTCCATTGCCGCGCTCTCCACCGCCTCCGCGGCGCTCCGCAATGACGGCACCGTCTGGGTCTGGGGGGAGGCCAAGGGCAAGGTCCTCGGGGACGGGTGGAACTACAACCACCCGGATCCGAAGCAGGTGCTGAGCCTCACGGGCGTGGTGCAACTCCAGGCCACGGGGAAGCACTTCCTGGCCCGAAAGTCCGATGGCACCGTCTGGGCCTGGGGGGATAACTCGGAAGGCCAGCTGGGAGATGGCACGACGAAGCTCCGCACCTCCCCGGTTCAGGTGAAAGGGCTCACGAATGTCGTGGACCTGGCGTCGGGCGGCCTGCACTCCATGGCGCTGCGCGCCGATGGCTCCCTCTGGGCCTGGGGTGAGAACAGCAGCGGCCAGTTGGGGGATGGGACGACCACCCAACGCCTCACGCCGGTGCAGGTGCCGCTCACCCAGGTCAAGTCCGTGGTGACCGGTCTCGGGCACACGCTGGCGGTGCGCATGGATGGCTCGCTGTGGAGCTGGGGCCTCAACACCGATGGCCAGCTCGGCGTGGAGTCCATTCGCACCAGCCCCGTCTCCATCCCGCTCCCCTGACACGGGCGGCTCGAGGCCGCGCCTGGCTCGCGCACCCGGACGAGGGCTCCAGGAAAGCTAGGGCGGCACGAGCGGTACGAAGCGAGACACGCCCTCGGCGGTGTCGACCCGGATGACCTCCTCCCGAGCGAACGCGTCCGCCAGGGAGACGGAGGGCGTGCACAGCAACACCTGGGAGTGCGCGGACGCCGCGCGGGCGGATTGAACGCGCGCTTCCAGCTCCTCTGCGGGCAGGTCCAGGCCGGGCTCCTCCAGGAAGAGGAAGGAGCCCGGCGCCGCCGCCTCGAAGGCGCCCGCCGGCTGGATGCGGAAGCCTCTCAGGAACTGGCGGACGCTCCACAGGCATCCGGACATGGCTTCACCCAGGAACCGGCCCTCCGCATCAACGCTGTCCTCGCCGACGGGAGGCGTGGAATCGAGCACCGGGGCCTCCTGAGCGGAGAGCACGGACTCCTCCCGAGGCGGATGCCGCTCGGGGTCGATGAGCAGGAGATCCAACCCCTGCCAGTAGTCGTACTCCTCCCGAACGATGCGCCAACGCCCATCGGGAAAGCACCGCAGCTCCACCTTGTAGGGACTGTCATCCACCTCCACCGTCAGGCGCACGAACTCTCCGTCCAGCACCTCCTGCCGTGACAGGTGCTGCTGGAGCCGTCCCTCGGCCAGCTCCTTCAGCAGCGTGAAGAGCGCGACGAGCTCCCGCGTCGCAGTGCCTCCCGCATCCAGGATGACGGCCAGCTTGCGCCAGCTCAGCAGCACGCCGCTCAACGAGCGGAACCCCTCGACTTCCAGTTGCGTCAGCCGGGTCAGCATGGAGGGCTGCATCATCCATGAATGCTGCCGGCCTGCACCAGCCGCCCTCTAAACCCTGTGCATATCCTGCGAGTCGGGATCGGGCAGGCCGAGCTGCTCCTGGGCTTCGCGCATCCGCTGCTCTCGCAGGGCGTCATCGGCTTCGGCGTCCGCGCCGCTCTGCCTCATGCCCACGTCCTCCGCAAGGCCGCTGCCGCGCCAGCTCTCCATGGGCACGGACGAGACGTCCATGCCGATGACGTCGCTGCGCTGCTTCGTGCCCAGCCCCCTCACGGCCAGGGCATCCGCGACCGTGAGGCCCGCAGCCGTGAGGCCCACCGCGAGCTTCCAGGCCCAGGGCACCTCCGTCCGGCGCAACGTGACGCCCAGCACGCAGAGATCAAACGCATCCCCGGCGAGGCGCCCCCACAGCCAGGGACGTGGATCGCGCTGCGTCAGCAGGCCCAGTCCCTTGAGGACCTCTCGAAGGCCGTGCGCACGCACCAGCCCCAGCCGGCCCCGAAATCCCAGCCGCTGGCAGAATTGCTCCGCGAACGTGAGCTCGGCCAGACCGAGTCCCACGCTCCACCACCCCAGTCCTCGGGAGAGTCGGCTGGCATCCATGCGCGATGGACCTCCTCCTGAGGAGACTGGGGCTGCCGGGAGGAAACGCCAAGAAGAGCCGCTCCCCTGCCCGGTGGGTGGGCGAGGGTTGGCAGGTCCCCCCTCAGCGCGCCTTCTTCGCCGGAGGCGGGGCCGTCACCGCCGCGAGGATGTACTGGGGCAGGAACTCCTCGCGGAACTTCCGCCACACGGAAACCTGGTTGTAGTTGCCGCCCGCGAACATCACGGTCAGGTCCAGCTCCGGCACCACCATCACCAATTGCCCTCCGTTCCCTCCCGCCTCGTACTCGGCATAGACGCGGTCGCCCACCTTCAGCTCCTGGCGCCACCACGCGTAGCCGTACGTCCGCCCCGGCTCCATCGTCACGTGGAGCGCAGTGGAGCGCTCCACCCAGTCCTTGCTGATGACCCGCTTGCCATTCCACACGCCGCCCTGCAGGAACAGTTGGCCCACCTTGAGTGCATCGCGAGGCCGGAGAAAGAGGCCGCCCCCTCCGTACATCTCGCCCGTCGGCGAGAGGTTGAGGTGATAGCGCTGCATCTGCAGCGGCCGGGCGAGCCCGCTCTCGAAGAGCTCGGGCAGCCAGACGTGCAGGGTATTGCGGACCACGCCGGAGAGCAGGTTGATCCCCGCGGAGCAGTACACGGGCTTCTCGCCCGGCACTCGCGCCATGGGCAGCCCCAGCGTGTACGCGTACCAGTCCCCCGGCTCCGACTGCATCCGGTCCTCGTTGCCCGGTGAGTTCTCGTCATCGTCATCGCAGGCGAAGCCCGAGGACATCGTCAGCAGGTGCTCCACCGTGAGCTGTTCCTTGCGCGGATCCGGGTTGGGCAACGCGCGATACTCCGGGAACAAGGGGTAGACCTTCGACTCAACCGTGAAGGGCGCCTTCCGATCGAGCGCGAGCCCCACCAGCACCGAGGTGATGCTCTTCCCCGCCGAGCGCATGTCGTGTGGACGCTCGCGCTCGAAGCCGTAGAAGTACTCCTCGAGCACCAGCTTTCCGTGCCGCGCAATCAGCAGGCCCTGGACGATCGGCACGGGTGAGGTGCTGGGCTCGACGTCGAGGATGCGTTGCACCAGCGCGGTGATGGGCTTGGGATCCATCCCCACATCCGCGAGCGACGCGGTGGCCCAGCCATCATCGTCACCCAGCGGCGCGCGGTACGTGTACGGGCCCGCAGCTGGAGTGCGCGGGTAGAGCCCGACCGCCTGGTCCCGCGTCTTGCGGGTGAACTCGAACGGCCCCAGGAAGGCAATCGACAGCGTCAGCCGTCCAGACGCGTCGTCATAGGTGCCTTCGAACGACATGTTGGGCTGCCGGGTGTTGGCGAAGCGCACGGCCTTGCCCTCGAGCGACACCTGGAAGGCAAAGCGCGCCCCGAAGTGCCGCTCCGGGTTCCGCATGAACGCGGTCACGCTCCCATCCGGTTGCTGCTGAACCACGAGGTACAGCGTGAAGCGGTCATCCCAGGGAGTGACGTCACCAGTCCAGGCGTCCTTGCCCAGGGCTCGGAAGGCGATCGGCGTGGCATACCGGGCGTCGCCCACCACGGTCTGCGGCTGGATCCACTGACCGCGAAGGCTCTTCCCATCCGCGTCCAGCTTCGCGCGCAGCTCGCCCTGGCCTCCCGGAAAAACGAGCGAGAGCGCCCCCTTCTCCGCCCTTCCGGACACCTCGAAGCCCCCCAGCCGCGCCACCCACTGGTCCCCGCTCCGGGTGAGCAACAGCGTCCCCTGGACCTCCGGCCCGAAGTGGCGCTCCGCTCCCCAGATACCCACGAGCCGGGCCGCGGAGCTCGCCACGCCCGCGTCTCCCGCGGAGGGCTGGGCAAACGAGGCAGGTGCGACGAGCAGGGCCAGCAGCACAACGAAGAAGAAGAATCCGCGCGTGTTCGTCATCCCGGGCCGTATGCCTCGACGGACGGCCGATTGCCACCTTCGGGTTTCCCCGAGGTGCCAGACGCCGGAGCCTACCGCTCCCCCGCCCGGAAGATGCTGCTCAGGGCCAGACCCAGCTGACTCCGGACGATGCTGATGATGCTCTCGGCCTCGCCCCGCCCGATGCTGAGCCGCTGCGTGAGCAACAGGTGCGTGCCTCTCAACAGCGCCTCCCGGCCGCGCGACACCCAGCGCGCCACCGTGGCCCGGTGCACCCCGTACACCGTGGCGATCCGCTCCGTGCTCAGCCCATCCAGGAAGTGCAGTCGCAGCACGTTGCGCTCATCGGCATCGAGCCCCGCCAACGCGTCCTTCAACGCCTGATGGACCTCCTCCCGGTAATGCGACTTGAGGAAGTCCAGCTCCGGATCCGACGTGTGGGGCTCGCGCTGCTCCTCCACCGGGGCTCCTGTGACGAGCGGATCGCTCTTCTTCTGCTCCAGGAAGTTCAGCGCCGCGCGGACCGCCGCCACCCGCACCCACCCGCCCAGCGGCCCCCGGCCCGAGTAATCCCCGATCTTCGCCGGAATGCCCCGCTGCCCCACGAGCAGCTTCTCCCAGAAGGCCTGCATCAGCTCGTCGCGCTCGTCCGGCGACACGTTCCGGCTGCGCAGCGCTGCATCCACCGTGCCCCTGTAGGTCGACTGGAACGCGGCCACCGCGCCCGCCACCCTTTCCTTGCAGGCACAGGCCAGGAACAGATCCGCGCCATGCAACGCCGCGAGGTGGCTCTCCGGCTCCCCCCGCTCAGGGAGGTGACGCGAGACGTGTTGCGAAAACAACGGGAGCGCCAACGCCAGCGCCGGCCACGCGGCTTGTCCCTGCTCGAAGAGCCGAACCACCCCGCTCTCCAGCACGTCTCGCCCACCCGCCATGGCCGCTTCCCGGTGAGCGTGGTTCGAGAGAACTCCATCATTCATGGGGCCCGACTCCCTGAGCCCCAGGATAACACCCTCAGTGTGGGAGGGGGTGCTCGACCAGCCACTTTTCCAGCTCGGCCGCTTGCTGGACCAGCTCTTCGCTGCCTCCCCGCGTGAGCTCGATCGCTTCCTTCACCAGGGTGCGCGCTCGCTGGTGATCACGCCCCAGGGCCCAGAGGCTGTTGGCCAGGGCTCTCCGGGTCGCCACCTGCATGTCGGGTCCCGTGGGAGACTCGGCGGCAAGGGGGCGTGACTCAGCGATGGACAGCGCCCGCTCCAGCAGGGGCAGGGCGCGAGCCGGATCTCCCAGCCTCTCGTGCGCCTCCCCCATCAACTGGTACGACTGCCCCACCTCCGGAGCGTTCGGACCCAGGAACTTCTCCTCGAGCGCCAGCGCCTGCCGCGCATATTCGAGCTGCTCCTTGTAGTGGTGGAGCAACCCGTGATTGCCCGCAAGGTTCTTCACGATGAAGACCGTGTCGGGATCATCCATGTTCTTGGACTTCTGCTGGACCGCCAGGGCCCGCTCGAGCAGCGGGATGGCGTCCGCCGCATCCGTCTGGACGTTCGACAGGACGATCAGCGACTTCACGATGGCCGGGTGGTCCGCGCCGAAGGTGCGCTCGTCGTTGGCCAGCGCCCGCTCCGCGTAAGGCACGGCCTCGGGAAGCTTTCCGGAGATGGCCAGGGCGAACGCGACCGAATGCAGCGACGGCTGACACAGCGGGTGCTCGGGCCCCACCAGCTTCTCCAGGATGGAGAGCGCGCGCTGAGCATGAGCGAGCGAGTCCGAAGTCCGTCCCAGCGCCCCGACGGCGAAGGCGAGCCGTCCCAGCGTCCTCGCGACATTGAGGTGCTCGGGGCCGAGGATCTTCTCCTGAAGCGCGAGCGCCTCTTCGAGCACCGGGACGGCCTCTTGCGGCTTCCCCTCATCGCTCAGGAGGTTGCCCAGGACGAACAGCCGCTCGGCCGCGATCGCGGGCGCGGAACCAAGCCGCCCCAACACCGCCGCGCAGAAGTCCAGCCAGAAGTGCCCCTGCTCGTGTTTGCGCAGGTGCATCCCATGAACCATGGCGAGCATGGAGGCTGTCTTCGCGGCGACCTCCAGGTGCCCGCCTGCTTCCGCGGCCACCAGAGCTTGGGAGAACGTCTTTTGCGCCTGGGGGGTGTCCTCCAGGCTCACGTAGGCCAGGCCCAGGGCATGGAGCACCTCGGCCTCGAGCGGCTTGTAGGACACGGCCTTCGAAGCCTCGAGGACCTCCTGGAGGAGCGCACGGCTGGCCTCGTACCGCCCCGCCGCATGCAGGGCCCTGGCATCCGCGAGCTGTGCGCGAACCTTGTCGATGCGCGCTCGGGCCGCCGCGTCCTGGGGCAGCCGCAGTTGCGCCGTGAGGGCCTCCGTCGAGGCGCAGCCCTCGAGCGAAGGGAGCTGCGCCGCCGCTTGCACCGCCTTCTCCACGATGCCCTTGTCCGAGGAGATCAACACCTGGGAGAGCGCGCGCAGGGCCTCGCGGCGCTGCGCGAGGCACGACATCCGCAAGTCGAGCAGTTCGCCGGACTGCTCGCCTCGCATGTGGGTGGCCTCGCACGCGTCGGTGCGCATCTGGACCCACGCGTCCGCGTAGCGATCCACGAGGCGTTCCGTCCCCGTCCAGGCGGCCGGGGCCAGGGGAGAGCCCGTCTTGAGCAAGGCCGCATGCACCTCCGCCTTCCGCGCCTCGTCCCATGCACCCGCGAGCCGCTCCCGGGAACCCGCGCACACGTCCCGGGACTTCACGTGCCAGCCGAAGAACCCGAAACCCACCGCGGCCAGCCCCACCGCTCCGAGCACAGCCCCCACCGTGAGGCGCCGCTTGCGGCGCGAGGCCTGCTTGCTCTCGAGCGCATCGAGCAGCGCGGCCATGGAAGGAAAACGCTCTTCGGGCTTCGCGGACAGGCCCCGGGCGAGGAGGAGCCGCCACTGAGGGGGGATGCGACTGGCGCCCGACAGCCCTCCGGGCCCCTGCGTTCCCTCGGCGAGCTGATCCACCGTGAAGGGGCGCTCGCCCTGAAGCGCCTCGTAGAAGGCCACGCAGAAGGCGAACTGATCACTGCGCGCGTCCGCCGGAGCGCCCCGCCACAGCTCCGGCGCCATGTACAACGGCGTCCCGAGCCTCATCCCCGTCTGGGTCCTCGCCTCCGCGCCCGCGGGCAGCGCTCGCGGCAACGCCGCTCCGGCCCCGAGCGCCGGCTCCCCCGAGACGATGAGCCGCGCCAGGCCGAAGTCCGTCACCCGCACCCGCCCATCCCTGGCCACCAGCACGTTGTCCGGCTTGAAGTCGCGGTGCACCAACCCCGCCTCGTGAGCGGCTGCCAGCCCCCGGCCCGCTTCGAGGAACATCTCCAGCACCGCTTCCGCCGGGCGCTCCTCCGCGCGCAGCCACTGCCCCAGCGTGCCGCCTTCGATGAACTCCATGGCCAGGAACACCTGGCCATCGAACCGGCCACCGTCGAAGACGGTAATCACATGGGGGTGGGAGAGCCGGGCCAGCGCCTGGGCCTCCCGGAGCAACCGAGCGGCCGCCTCCTCCCGAGAGTCCGCCGGAAGGGCCTCGTCGTGCACCAGCTTCAACGCGATGCGCCGATCGAGCTCCGGATCATACGCCGCGTAGACGACGCCCATGCCTCCGGCTCCCACCACGTGCAACACGGTGTAGCGGCCCACTCGATCACCGGAGGTGAGACGAGGCCTCACCTCCTGCGGAGCGCTGGCGGAGTCCCTGGGCGGCGTGGCCACGCCAGGGGTGCTCACGGCCTGCCCCAGCGCGGCCAGGAGCTGACGGCAGCTCTCGCACGCGTCGAGGTGGCGCGCGGCGGCCGCACGCTCCTCGGGGGAAAGGTGCCCCCGGCTCAGTCCATCCAGGGTGTTCTCACCGAGACAACGACCCTCGACTTCGTCCATCGGATCCCCCATGGGACTCCAGTCCTACGATGGATCGCCCCGGCAGATAAAGACGGGGGGATTTTCCAGCCACCGCCAGAAGAGACGTTGTGACTGAAAGTGATGCAGGAAATCTGCTTACAAGTGTCCTCTCGGGCATCTGTCGACCCAACCCGCGAGGTGACACCTGCTCTCACAAGGGCTCGCGAGAATCCTGAGAAGCACGGTGGCAAGGTCTAGGAGAGTTATTGCAGAATCCTGCCACGTCCGCTCTTGAGAGGATTCAGAGAGTCCAGGCGGGGGGCGGTGACGCATTGGATACATCCACTCGCATAGACGCGCCCGAAGCGCCTCCCGAGGAGAGTGCCGAGGAACTCTACGAGCATGCGCCGTGCGGCCACCTCTCCACCCTTCCCAACGGCACCATCGTCCGTGTCAACCAGACCTTCCTGGATTGGACGGGCTACTCGCGGGAAGAGCTGTTGGCAGGAATGCGCTTTCAAGATCTGCTGAACATCGGCGGGAAGATGTTCCACGAGACGCACTACGCGCCCCTGCTGCGGATGCAAGGCTTCGTCCGCGAGATCAACTTCGAGCTGGTAGGCAAGCAAGGTGGCGCGCTGCCCGCGCTGATCAACACCGTGCAGAAGAAGGACGCCGCGGGCAAGCCAGTCCTCCATCGCACCACGGTCTTCGGCTTCGCCGAACGCAAGAGCTACGAGCGGGAATTGCTGCTGGCTCGGAAGAAGGCCGAGCAGGCCGAGCAGCTCGCCCGCTCCAGGACCGAGCTGCTCTCGACGATCAGCCATGAGATCCGCACCCCGATGAACGCCATCCTCGGGCTGTCGGGGCTGCTGCAACACACCCCGCTCTCCTCCGAGCAGGCCCGGTATGTCGCCCTGCTCCAGGCCTCCTCCGAGAACCTGCTGGGCTTGCTCAACCACATCCTCGATTTCAGCAAGATCGAAGCGGGAAAGGTGACGCTGGAGGAGCGGCGCTTCCATCTCCGCCAGCTCGTGAATGGCATCCTCTATGGCCTCCGCGTCAAGGCCGAGGAGAAGGACCTGGCAATCCATGTGGAGCTCGATGAGCGGGTGCCCGCCTGGCTCATGGGAGATCCTGTCAAGATCAGCCAGGTGCTCACCAACCTGCTGGCCAATGCCATCAAGTTCACCGAGCAGGGCTCCGTCACACTGTCAGTCCAGCTCCAGGACACCTTCGCGGAGCGTGTCTCGGTCAGCTTTCGCGTCACCGATACTGGCATTGGCATTCCCGAAGAACGCCAATCGCAGATCTTCGAGGAGTTCACTCAGGCCAGCTATGACATCCACCTGAAGTATGGGGGCAGCGGGCTGGGGCTGGCCATCTGTCAGCGGCTGCTGGCGTTGTATGGCTGCAAGCTCGGCATGGAGAGCAGGCTGGGACAGGGCTCGTCTTTCTCCTTCGCCCTGAGCCTGAAAGTGGCTCCGGACACGCCCGAATCAGCGCTCCCCGCCGCCGCGAAGAGCCCCATTGCCACCTGCAACATCGACGGCGTCCAGGTGCTGGTGGCGGATGACAACACCGTCAACGTCTTCGTCATCACCCAGTACCTGCGCAAGTGGGGCGCCCGCTTCGATGTGGTGGAGAACGGGCGCCTGGCCGTCGAGCAGGCCCAGCAGATCCACTATGATATGGTGTTGATGGACCTGCAGATGCCGGAGCTGGATGGCTATGACGCCACTCGACTCATCCGGAAGCTGCCCGCGGAGCGATTCCGCAAGCTGCCCATCGTTGCCCTGACGGCCTCGGATCGGATCGGGCTGGAGGAGCGGATCGCGGCCGCGGGATTCACAGACTTTGTCTGCAAGCCTTTCACGCCCGAGGAGCTCCACTCGAAGATTGCCTTCTGCTGTGGCCGCACCCAGGCTGCTTTCACGAGCCCGGTTGAAGCCGACAAGACGCCCAGAAGCCCTGAAGCGCCGGGAGCGGAGGCCTCCACGCCGCGCTTCAGCCTGGAGGGGCTCCACCGCCTGGCCGAGGGGGACCCGGAGGCTCTCGCGGAGTTCATCACCATCACCATCGCCAGCGCCGAGAAGCACAAACACGCCTTCCAGGAGGCGCTCGAGCAGGGCAACCTGGATGAGTTCGCGTTCCAGGCGCACCAGATCAAGATGACCGTGGAGCTGTTACAGGCCCACGTCCTGCGGACAGCCCTTCAGCAAGGAAAAGCTCTGCTGACCGGGAAGGAGAGCGACCCGGCCCGCATCCGTTCCGCCGTGCAAGCCATCCACACGGAGCTGGACTCCATCATCCACGCCCTGCAGTCCGCCACGGCCGATAGCACTTCGCCCGGCGGCGATCCTTGCGTCACGCCCCCGCAGCAGGCGGAACCCGCGGCAGCCGGATAGTGAAGGTACTCCCCTTCCCGAGCTGGCTCTCCACCTGGACGCGCCCCCCGTGGGCCGAGACGATCCCGTGGACCACGGCCAGCCCCATGCCCGTCCCCTCTCCCAAGGGCCGGGTGGAGAAGAAGGGCTGGAAGAGCTTGCCCTGTACCTCGGGCGTCATGCCCTCTCCGGTGTCCCGCACCACGAGCACCACCTCCTCGCCCTCCTGACGGGTGGAGAGGAAGACCTGCCCCCACTTCGTCATCGCCTGGGCCGCGTTGAGCAGGAGGTTGATCACCACCTGGGTGATCTGCCGAGGCCTGCCTGTCACCCTCGGAAGCGCGCCGAGCTCCAGCTCCAACCGGCACACCGGAGCGAGCCGGCTCTGGGTGATGCGCACGGCCGTCTCCACCTCCGTGTTGAGATCGTACTCGGCGATGGGCTCGGGATCCCCACGCGCGAAGCGGCGCAGATCCGAGACGATGGTGGCGATCCGCTGGATGCCGTCCAGCGTGGCCGGGAGCACCTCCGTGACGTACTCGGCCATCTCCGGGGAGAGATCCCTCCGGTCCTTCAGGTCCCGGTACAGGGCGGTCACGTTGCTCTTCACGTAGGCGAGCGGGTTGTTGATCTCATGGGCCAGCCCCGCCGCCAGCATTCCCACACTGGAGAGCCGATCCTGCTCCTGGCCTCGCTGGTAGGCCGTCGTGAGCTCCTGGTTCCGCTGCGCGAGCCGCTCCGCCGCCCGGCGCAGCAGCTCCATGCGAACGCTCGAGATGGCATGGGCGAGCGCCGAGAGCAGGATGAAGAAGAGCGGTACCACCGGTGGGCACCCCTCCAACACGGCCACGATTCCCACCACCAGGAACAACCCGAACATCAGGTAGCTTGCCCGGGGCATGAGGTGGGTATCGGCCCAGATGCCGTCCAGCGGCAGGTAGATCCAGACGGGGAGCGCCCAGTCCGTGAAGTGGCCATAGAGGATGACGGCCGCCGTGTTGGTGCACAACCGGAGGGTCTCCGAGAAGCGCGTGTGCACGGAGAAGACGGGCCGGGCGCGGATCATGTTGAAGCCGGCCACGAAGAAGAAGACCGCCGTGATGATGGCGATGGTCCTCCACTGGCCCCACACCGCGATGATCAGCAACAGGTGAGTCGCCACCACCCCGGTGAGGATGAGGCGCATCAACCGCGCGTGGACCTTGTGGGACTCAGAGTCCAGCTCCGGCTCGGATGTGTCCATACCTCCCCCTGAGTCCCTCTGGCCCGAGCCGGTGCGCCTCGAGACCGCGCGGCAGCCTCCGCCACCCCTTGTATACAGTTTCGATGTATCATCTGCCGGGAGAAAGTGTCCCCCCGCCGCACGAAGTGTTCACCTGGGGTGCACGAGAACAGGAAGGCGCTCGCCCCGCTGGATACAGGGGCGCATGGCCTGCCCCATGCCCATCGTGAGGACTTGACCTCTCAGAGATTGCGGAGCACGCGCGCGTTCTTGAAGTCGGCCGTAGCGGGGTGCCCGATCCCTGGGAACGGATGTGGGACTTTCAACCCATCGGCCAGATCCTCGAACAACGCACGGGCGAGCTGGACCCGCTCCGCATGCGAGAAGACCTGTCCCCATGCAAGGTGGCGAAGCGCCTCCGCGCCCGTCTTCGCCTCCGTGTACCGCCGGGTGTGCGGATCGCTCGGATCACAGAGGAAGCGGAGGTAGTGCTTCGGATGACGGTCACGTCCTGGAATCGCCCAGGACTTCCTCTCCGGGCTCTGTTGGTGCGGCACGTTCGGGTGGTGAAGGTAGTCCGGGTCGTCCGTCACGAACGCCTCCAGATCGATGGCGGACGCATCCACGCACGACGGCCGGGTGGCACCGGCGCGAACGAGCGCGGCGGGCTCGGCGAAGAAGTAGGCCTCGATCATGGGAGCGAGCAGGTGAAAGGAGCACTTCTCGCGGACGCGCTGGAGCACCTTCTCTCGAGCTGCCTCCGAAGTCCCGGGGTAGCTCCGCAAGTGAGCCTGAACGGCATCCCTCACGCGAGCTGCCACCAGCGCGGGATGAGGCGCATTGACGAGCTCAAGGTCGTCAATGGCCACCACGAGATCGAGTGGGCCATCCGTCCTTCCAGGCGCCACCTCCGCCACGATGCGCGCCGCGAACTTCTGCAACGTGGTGGGCACTGGCGACACCGGCAACTGCCGGATATCGGCGCTCGTGAATGAGTCCATCGGCTGCTTGCCCAGGGCTTCGAACCGAGCCTCCGGGAAGATCCGCTGCAGTGACTCAGCGAGGCCACGATGCTCACACTTCCCCGTGACGATGAGACCGACCCGTGCACTCACGCCTCGTCGACTCCCGTAGGCGCGCCGTACTCGAGGTGCTCGTAGAGGTCTCCCAGGGAGAAGTGCGCCAGCCAGTCACGCCCCTTGATGCGTTCGAGCGAGACAGGCAGCACCTCGTGCCCCGGCTCCATCACGAACACCTTGTCGGGCAGTTCCTTGAAGGTGTCGAGGATGACGGGAGAGTGGGTGGCCAGCAGCACCGTCACGCCATGCTTATCCGACCACTCACGCGAGGCATCCATCAACCGCCGGATGGCGAACGGGTGGAGCGCGTTCTCCGGCTCATCGATGGCGATGGTGCCGCCAGGTGGGGTGGAGGCGATGGCGCAAAGGTGGAGGAGCATGACGAGGAATCCATCGGGCAGAAGCGATGGAATGAGCGTGGTGTCGCTCGAGGAATGGACCTCGCAGGCCACGATGTTGGCGGCGATGGGGAAGGAGAAGTCCGCGAAGAGCCCGGGGAAGCATTGCTTCAACGCGCGGGTCACGAAGTCGAGCCGATCCTTGTGATCGCGCCGGTTGCGCCAGTTCATCAGGACGGTGAACAGATTGCCGCCATCGCCTGTCAACCGCAGGTCCCCCCCCAGGCGCGACCCCTCACGGCGAAGGTTGGGCAACACGTAGTGGCGGTAGTGCCGGTACCCGGAGATGACCTCCTTCAACGGCTCCAACTGCTTTTCCCAGGCGAGATTGAAAGAGAGCGACGGGCTATCCAGGTGCAGCTTCTCCGCAGGCCCCCACAGACTCTCGGACTCGCTGCGACTGTTACCATCGGACAGTCTCTCGTGGACGATCAGTTGTGCCCCCCCAGGGCCCATCGAGAGCCGGGGACTGAACTCCCAGGCCACCTTCCCCACCAGGAGTTGGAACATCACGGGTTCACTCTCCGGGACCCCGAAGGTTCGCAATCCGTAGGCCCCCCCGTGCTCCTCGATGGCCTTCGGGAATCCCTGGGCTCGCGTGTCCTGGAGGATCTGGAGCGCATCAATGAGCGTCGTCTTTCCGCTCCCGTTGGGTCCTACGAGCGCACAAACGCCCGAGGGGCTCCACTCGACGTGGCGAAGCCCACGAAAGTTCCGAACGGTCAGCGTAAACGCCATCTCCCCTCCTGCACGAGAGCCCGACTCCCAGGTGTCATGATGGCCTCCTGTCGGACAGGGTGCCACTCCTGGATGGCCGACGCGTTCAGGTTCTTACCGCACCGGGGACGCCAGGGCTGGGCCCCATGCCTCAAACCGGGAGGCGGCGTCCCGTCAGCTCGACCTTCGACAGGGTGAGCCGGAAGGGCTCGCCTCTCTGGGCCAGCGTCCCAAGCGCCACCGAGTTCTCCACGAGGATGCCCTCCAGCCCCGAGTCCTCCGAGAGCTTGGAGGCGATGTTGACCGGGTTGCCCGCGATCTCGCGCCCGCCGTTGGCGAGCGGGAAGAGGTAGACTTCTCCATGAGCCAACCCGACATGGGCCTTGAAGCCCAGCCTCCGGTGCTCCTCGATGAGCTCGCGCGCGAAGTCGACCGCCGGCGGGCCCTCGGGGAACAGCAGGATCGCCAGCGAACCATTGGACTTCACCACGTCCGCCCCGTGCAACGCCGCGAGGCGCCGGATCGCCAGGTTGCTCAACGACATGTCCGTGAACGAGTCCAGCAGGAACTCGTGCGGCCCGTGCTCCACCTTCACGAACGCTACCGTCCCCCTGTTGCGGTACTCGGGAAACTCCTCCGTCCCCAGCGCGTCCAGCGAGGCCGAGCGCAGCCGCCCGAGGAAGGCCGCATCGAAGGGCGTCGGATAGTCCGGACTGCCACCATCCATCACCTCCAGGGCTCCGGAGAAGTTCATCAGCGACCAGAACGCGCCCGCCTCCTCGAGATCCGCGCGAACCCGCGAGGCCGCCCGGACCGAGCCCGCGAGACGCAGGAAGATCGACTCCGAGAGGACGATCTCCCCACCCGAGGTGTCATCCTCCGCGATGGCCTCGATGAACTCCGCGCCCTCACCGAACAGCCCGCCGCCCACCCTGTAGCACTCGCAGAGGTGCATGCCGATGCCAACCTGGACCTGCAGGGACTTGACCCGGGCCTGCACCGCGAGCATCTGCGCGACGACTCGCGAGGGATCGATCTCCTCGGGGAAGAACATCTGCGAGTTGTCCGCCGCCCAGATGCCAATGGCCTCGCCGCCAATCGCCGTCCCGTAGGAGTGGATCACCTCCTTGGGCTCGGACACGAGCTTCATCACCTGGGCCAGCGAGTAGCGCTGGGTCAACCGGGACAGGCCCGTCGAATCCGTGGACACAATCGTCCCCCGGACCCGATAGGGCGCCAGCAGCTGGGCATGCCGGGCCGCCGTCTTCTCCATCCCGTTCCAGCCCAGGACGAGCTCCGCGGGGATGGCTCCCGCGATGTCCTGTCGAAGATCCGCCAGAGAGATGTTGTAGGTCGCCATGGATTTTCCCTTGTCAGCGGCCCGAGGGCCTGTGTCCGCCGGCCTCTTCAACTTCCACGCCAGACGCGCACTCGTGCGGAGCCCCTGGGGCACCTGGCCCTCGGGACCAGCTGACACGTCAGAAATGACGTGTCAGCTCGGATGACGCACGAGGACGCAGCCCACCCCACGGGGGTATAAGGTCCTCGCCCGGCCCTGCCCCTCCCCGAGTCCCACCATGCGCAAGCTCATCATCGTGGCCGCTGCCCTGCTGGGTGCCGGGCTCGTGCTCCTGCTCCTCTGGTTCTCGGGAGGAGCCGACACCGATACGGGCCGTGACGAGAGCCCCCAGGAGCGCGCCTCGGCGAAACGGGCCGACACGCGTACCTACCGTGAACGCCCGGAGGATGTGGGCGTGCGCGGCAACGCGGATGCGGGCAGCACTCCCTCCCTGGTGGAGCCTCCCTCCGAGGCAGAGGGGGTGCTGGAGCTGGAGGTACTCGCAGGCGGGAACCCCGTGCCTGGCGCCAGCGCGCGGCTGTACTGGCGAGGCCCTCGAGATCCGAACCTCAACGAGGTGTCCTGGCGGCTGGCGAGCACCGGCGTCACGAATGAACAGGGGCGTGCGCGGCTGGCCGCGAGGCCTGGGAGCTATCTGGTGGCGGTGCGCGCCGCGGGCTACGCCCCCTTACTGCGAGACGTGACGCGCCCCCATGGAGAGGCGAACACCCTGCTGCGCCTCACGCTCGAGCGCGGCCAGGCCCTCGTGGGGCGCACCGTGGTGCAGGGCTCGAAGGAGCCCGTGCCGCTGGTGGAGCTCTCCCTCACGCTGTACGGCAGCCCCGCCGAGAGAGGGCTGCTCGCCGAAGCCCCCGCCGAGGAGCGAATCAACGCCTCGAGCAACCCCCGGGGAGACTTCCGCGTGGAGGGGCTCACCCCCGGGGACTACCAGTTGGAGGCCCGAGCACCGGGGTACACCCGGGCGATCCTCCGCCGCGTGAAGGTGCCCTCGGCCAGCCCTCTGATGGTGGAACTGCAAGCGGCGGGAGTCATCGAGGGCTTCGTCGTGGATGCCCAGGGCCAGCCCGCGGCGGGCGCCGAGGTGCTCGTGAGCGGGCGGGTGCCCGAGGTGACGACGACGGGCTCGGGCGGTGGCTTCTCCGTGGAAGTGGAAGCTGGCTCCCACACCGTGTCCGCCCGGCGCGGCAACGAGGCTGGCGCCCTGGACAAGCCCCTCGTCATCAGCCCGGGAAAGACGGTGCGCGAGGTGCGCATCCAGCTCGGCCAGAGCGCGGTGCTGCGGGGGAAGGTGCTGGCTCGCGGCACGGGCTCGCCCGTCCCAGGGGCTCGCGTGGATGTGAGCCCCTACGGGAGCAGCGGAGACTGTGGCCGGGCCGTGACGGATGACGCGGGTCTCTTCTCCGTCGAGGGCCTGGCACCGGGCAGTTACGATCTGGTCGTCAGCGCCTCGGGCTTCGCCACCCTCAGCCGGCGCGCGCTCACCGTGTCCTCGGGCGATCAGTTCCCCGTGGAGCTCCAGCTCGCGGGCACCGGCGCGGTGGAGGGCTCCGTGAGGGATTCTACCGGTCAGCCCGTGGCGCGGGCCCAGGTGGTGAGCAACTCCCGCTGGGGCGACGCGATCGACAGCGAGGCCCGCACCGATGCCGAGGGGCACTACCGGCTCGAGGAGCTCCCCGCCGGCTCCCTGAGCATCACCGTCCGCCGGGAAGGAGATTCGCTCGGCAAGAGCCAGCTGGTGGAGGTGGTGGGGGGCGACACCGCGCAGCTGGACTTCAGTCTGGAGGACACAGGCACCGTGGAGGGCGTGGTACGCACGGGCCAGGGCTCCCTGCCCGAGGAAGCACTCGTGGTGCTGGCCTATCCCCGCAACAAGGGCTTCCTCCCCACGGACTTCCGTCCCGTCGAGGTGGATGCCACGGGTGCCTTCCGGATGACGCTCCAGCCCGGCTCCTACGAGCTGCGCGCCAGGCTCCTGGACCAGTGGTCCTTCGGCAACGGAGAGGCCACGCCGGTGGAAGTCCTCGCCGGGCAGACCGTGCGCGTCGAGCTCGCCTGGAACGGCGATGCGCGCGAGACGGACAGGCTCCAGGGTGTCGTCCTCGAACCGGATGGCATGCCCTCTCCCGAGGCCTTCGTCATGGTCTCCCCCCCGGACCAGGCCCTGGGCTCACGCGCCTCGGCGAGCGCGGACGCGCAAGGCCGCTTCTCGATGGCCCTCCCCTCTCGAGTGGCCACCAGCCCGAGCCGCCTGAAGCTCGTCGCGCGCAATGGAGGACGCACCGGTGAGCTCCTGGACGTGCGGCCCGGAGAGCAGCAGGTGGTGGTACGGCTGCGGCCCGCAGCCTCGTTGCGCGGCCGGGTGGTGCGTGCCGGCGGAGGCGCTCCCGTGAAGGGCTTCAGCCTCACCCTCCAGTCCCAGAACCTGCAGGACTTCCCCCTGGGCAACGGCACCTGGGAGTTCCCCGGCGAGCGCTTCGAATTGCGAGACGTGTCGGCCGAGCCCATGCGCCTGTTGGTCCGCACCACGGACGGCCAGGGAGGAGAGGCTCTCGTCTCTCCGAGTGCGGGAGCCGAGACCGAGGTGGAGATTCGCTTGAAGGGCACCGCCCGCGTGCGTGGCCGGGTGGTGGATGCCGTCACGCAGGAGCCGATCGCCGGGGCTCTCGTCCTCATCGTGGAGGACCGTCCCCTGGATCCCGACAAAGCCACGGGGACCGATGGGCGCTTCCTGCTCGAGGGAGTGGCGACCGGCCAACGCCTCCTGCTCGTCATCAGCGGCAAGGACTCCGAGCGCATGCCGGTATCACTCGAAGAGGGGCAGGACCTGGACGTGGGAGATGTCCGGCTCGGCCCCAGAAGCCCTCAACCGGAAAATCCAGAAATAGAGTAGATTCCAGCTCCCCTGAAGAGGCGGGTGAGGCGCACCTCTCACGCACTGTTCACTGTCCTGTCACCCGGTGGTGCTAGCTCTCCGCCGCCTCAGGCCCCACCCCTCTTCACACCCAAGGAGCTCCCTTGCATCCCCAGTCTGCCTTCCGCGCCTCACTTCGACGCTTCCTGCACCTGTCCGCCGTGCTACCCCTGGCGGCGGGCTGCGCCATCACCCTGAGTGCCTGCAGCGATGACGAGAAGGAGGATCCCCTGCCGGGCGACGAGTCCGTTCCCGCCCTCGCCGAGAAGCGCCTCGTGGTGGGCCACCGCGGCGCCAGCGCCCTGCGGCCCGAGCACACCCTGGCCAGCTACCAGAAGGCCATCGAGGACGGCGCGGACGTGATCGAGCCGGACCTGGTCGCCACCAAGGACGGCTTCCTCGTCTGCCGGCACGAGAACGAGATCTCCGGAACCACCAACGTGAAGGACGTGGCGAAGTTCGCCGACCGCAAGACGACGAAGATCGTCGACGGCGTCTCGCTCGAGGGCTGGTTCACCGAGGACTTCACGCTGGCCGAGATCAAGGAGCTCAAGGCCCGTGAGCGCATTCCCCAGACGCGCCCGGACAACACGAAATACAACGACCAGTTCGAGATCCCCACGCTCGCCGAGGTGATCGCCCTGGCCAAGAGCATGTCCGCGTCCACCGGCCGGACGATCCACATCTACCCGGAGACCAAGCACCCCACCTACTTCCAGTCCGTGGGCCTGCCGCTGGAGGACCGGCTGATCACCGCGCTCAAGTCGGACCCGTTCACCGCCAGCCAGGCCACCGTCTTCATCCAATCCTTCGAGGTGGCCAACCTGAAGGCCATCCGCGCGACGATTGGCAAGACGCAGGCGAACTGGAAGCTGGTGCAGCTGATGGATGCGGTGGACAAGAAGCCCTACGACTTCGTCGTGGCCAATGATCCGCGCACCTACGGCGACATGGCCTCCGCCGATCAGATGAAGGAGATCGCCACCTACGCGGATGGCGTGGGCCCCTACAAGCTCAACATCATCAATGTGGACAGCGCGGGCAACTTCCAGAAGCCGTCCGAGCTCGTGCCCAACGCCCACGCCGCCAAGCTGCTGGTGCACCCCTTCACCTTCCGCCCGGAGAATGCCTTCCTCACCGCGCCACTCAAGACGACGGGCACGGACAGCACGCGCAACCCGGCCGGGCTCGTCACCGAGCTCCAGACGTACCTGAAGGCCGGCATCGATGGCTTCTTCACGGATGACCCGGCCGTGGGCCGCCAGGCCGTGGATACCTACAAGCCCTGATCCATCCCCCGGCTTTGTCCGGACGCGCCTCCATCGTCCAGGGTACGATGGAGGCGTGGGATGGGCTGGATGACACGTCGATGGGATCAGGGCTGGAGCCCCCGCCTCGGGGCCTGGGTGGGCCTCGTGCTGCTCGGCCTGCTACTGGCGCCTCTGGGCCAGGGGGCCGCCTCAGAGTCCTCCCGCAAGCGCCCGCCCATCGTCTTCGGCGGCAACGTCGTGCTCATCGACGAGGTGTATCTCGCCGTGTTGGATCTGCCGCCCGACTTCCCGGCGGACAAGGCCGGCGCGGCGCAGGTGCGCTCGCGGATCCTCTCCTTCCTGCGCCGCTCGGGCTATGAGCTGGCGCGCGTGGAGACGGCGGTGGAGGACGGCCGCATCGTCGTGGACATCGACGAGGGCCGCGTCGAGAAGGTCATCCTCCGAGGCCAGGGCTCGCTGCGCACCGTGCAGGTGCTGCTCAACCTGAGCCTGCCTCACAACGTCTTCAACCGCCCCGCCCTCGAGCGGCAACTCGCGGTGCTGAAGGCCCAGAATGGCGTGGAGGTGGAGCGCTTCGAGCTCGTCCCCACGAACGAGGTGAAGCACGTCGGGCCCCAGGTCGAGGATCTCGGCCCCATCGTCGACGACATTGGCCGGTTCGTGGGCCACCCGCTCATCCCTCCGCAGGCCGACTATGAGCTGCAAATCCTCTTCCGCCGCCGCGATTGGTCCCCGGGCCCTGGCGTCGTCGCCGGACTGAGCGGGGTGGATGGCTTCCGGCTCGGGCTGGAGTACCGCGGCGCGAGCTCGTGGGTGCCCAAGGATCGCTGGTCCGCCAACGCTCAGGTGGGAGCGAAGATCCGCTCGCGCATCTCCGATGATCACGCGTACCTGGCCCTCACCCGGGCTCAGCTCGAGGCGCAGTGGTACACGCCACCCATGCCCCTGGGGCTGCGGCCCGTGCTGGCCGCGCGAGCCGAGCTCATCAGCCGCCAGCGTCCGGACATCGGCCTGGAGAGCTTCTTCGCCACCCGGCTGCAGCTCACCATGGGGTTGAGCTACGAGTTCTTCCAGGGCACCTGGGTCGCGCTCGGACTGGGGGCCGAGAAGCTCGATGTCTTCGGACTCAAGCCCGTGGAGGGACAAGGCGTGGCCGGCGGTGTGGGCCCCAGCTCGACACTCCAGCCCTATGTCCACGGCACGGCTCTCATCACCTTCGACACGGATGACATCCGCCGAGATCGGCACACGGAACTCGAACTGGCGGCGCGGCACTACCCCGGGGAGTCTGGAAAGGGCTACGGCGTCACCACCTACCGCTACCAGCAGGTGACCGAGGTCGGCTGGCATGACCTGTGGCTCACCAGCCGGGGCGCCTGGCTCTGGGGCCAGGTGCCTTTCATGGAGGAACAGCCGGTGGGCGGGCTCCACGTCCGAGGCGTCTTCGGTGAGCGCTTCCATGCCCGGCACGTCCTGAGCGGAGGGGCCGAGGTGCGCTTCTCGCTGAGTCGCGACATCTACAAGGTGGGAGGCTTCGTGGACGTCGCGGTGTTCGGGAACATCGACCGGAGTACGGGCCTCGCGCGAGCCAAGGTGGTGGGCAGCACCGGCCCGAGCTTCCACGTGCTCGTGGCCGACGTGTTCCAGGTGGACCTCTATTATGCCCTGGGCTTCGCTGGCAACGGAGAGGCCGAGCGCGGCTTCACGCTCGCGCTCAAGCAGGCCTTCTGATCAGGGAGTCCCCGGCGAGGGCGGAGGCGGCGGAGGGGGCGACAGCGGCGGAGGCGCAGACGGGAGGATGGGCTCCGCGGGCTGCTCGTACTGCTGCTGCTGCTCCTGTGGAGGCGGCTGCACGCCGCTCAAGGGCTCCAATTCGTAGTGGTGCTCGGGCTTGTAGCCCATGACCCACAGGAACGGGATGAGCACGAACGCCCCGCCGATGCAGGGGCCGAGTTGGAACTCCTCGTTGCGCACGATGACGGCCTCGAAGTCCTCGTACCCCTCCTTCTTGAGCTTCACCCGCGTGGTGGAGCTGACGGTCTTCGTGTCCTCGTGGACATAGGGCGTCTTCCCCACCCGGCTGCCATCGATATAGACAGTCGCCCCCGAGGGGTCGCTGCGAATCACTGTCGAGCTGACGCACCCGGTGAACAGGGTGAGCAGGGTGGAAGCCGCGAGGAGACGGCGGTACACGCGGGAGTGTCTGGACATGGCCGGCGGGATAATGTGATGCCCCCATGCTGTCAATCCTGAGCACCCTCTCCCTGTTGACGCTCGCGGTGCCCCCGCCTCCCTTCGGGAGCGCGCGCCATCCCGTCACGCGGGAGGTGCAGCGGCCTGTGTCTCTCCATGCCACGCCCGCTCCGCGCGGCGACTTCCTGGGGGTGGCTTTCGGCTTCTACCAGACAGTCGTCACGCCCATGGACGGGCCGCGCTGCCAGCACCGGCCGACGTGCTCGCTCTATGCCCGGCAGGCCATGGCGCGGCACGGACTGGTGGGGCTGTGGCTGGCGTATGACCGACTGCTCCGGGATGCCCGCTCGTCCGCGATCCGCCGGCTGCCCACGGCGCTCGAGCACGGACGGCTGGTGTACCTGGACCCTCTCGAGGAGAGCACGTTCTGGTTTCCCTGACCCTGCTGGCCCTGGTGCTCGCGGCCTCGCCTGAGGCGGACTCGCAGTTGGGCTTCGCCCACGCGCTGCGCGCCGAGGGCGACTACTACCGCGCGATCAGCGAGTACAAGCGCTTCCTCTACCTGTACCCGGACTCGCCCGCGGCGGACGAGGCCCGGCTGGGCATCGGCCGTGCCTACGTGTTGGGCGGACAGGCCGATTTCGCCGAGGAGTACCTGCACTCGCTGGAGGCGCTGTCTCCCGAGTGGCGCACCCGCGCGCGGCTGGAGATCGGCTGGGCGCGCTACACGGGTGGGCACCCCGAGAGGGCCATCCTCTCGCTGCGAGCCTTCCTGCGTGAGCAGGGCTCCCAACAGGGCGCGGACGTGGACCGTGCGCGCTACCTGCTGGGCTGGGCCCTGCTCAGTGAGGGGGACGGAGAGCAGGCAGCGCAGGCCTTCGCCTCCATCACGCCCTTCCCCGCGCAGGGCCGGCTCACCGAGGCGGCCCGGAGTTGGGGCGCCCTGCCGCGCAAGTCCCCCGCGCTCGCGGGAGTCCTGTCCATCATCCCTGGCGCGGGGCATGTCTACATCGGTGAGCCCGTGGTGGGGCTGGCCGCCCTGGCCTGGAATGGCCTCTTCTCCTATGCGCTCTATGAGTCCATCCGGGGTGGCCAGGTGGGCTTCACCGTGCTCCTGGGCGCGCTGGAATTGCTGTGGTACTCGGGCACCATCTTTGGAGCCGTCAACGGCGCGCAGAAGTACAACCGCGACGCGCGACAGGAAGCGCTCGATGGGCTCAAGGCTCGGTACGACGATCACCCCGAGGCATGGCCTCCTCCCTCCGTGCCCAGCCCGTAACGCCCATTCGCCCGAGTAGACGGCGCCAAAGCCTGCTAAGAGAGGGCGCGTTCCTACTCACCCGAGGACGCCGCCTTCATGTCACACGTCGATCCGAACCTGCGCCGGGAACTCTTCGGCTGGTACAGCCACCGGCTGGGCATGGACATGCCCATCGTCCGCTACGGCCACTGGGGCCCCGCGATGCTGCTCTTCCCCACCGCCGGGGGAGACTTCCTCGAGGCCGAGCGCATGGGGCTCATCCGGTCCGTCGCGCACCACCTGTTCGCGGGCCGGTTCCAGATCTTCAGCATCAACAGCATCAACCCCTGGGCGTGGATGAACCACCACATCCCCATGCACGTGAAGGCCCACAACCAGGCGCGCTACTCGGAGTACGTGGAAGAGGAGGTCGTCCCGCACATCCGCAACTGCCTGCAGAACGGGCACGCCCGCATCGGCGCGGCGGGAGCCAGCTTCGGGGCCTTCCACGCCGCCAACGCCTTCTTCCGGCGCCCGGATCTGTTCGAGGTGCTGGTCGGCATGGGCGGCTTCTATGATCTCCAGGAGGACTTCCTCCACGGCTATTGGAGCGACGAGGTCTACTTCAACAACCCCGTCTCCTATGTGCCCAACCTGCCCGAGGGTCCGCAGATGGACCTGCTCCGGTACCACAGCCGCATCCACCTGCTGACGAGCCGCGGCGCGTGGGAGTACCCCGGGTATTCGCAGCACTTCAGCTACCTGCTGCACCAGCGCGGCATTCCCCACAACCTGGACATCTGGGGCCACGACATGCCCCACGATTGGACGACCTGGTTCCGGCAGCTCGATCACTACGTGGGAGAGCGGCTCGGGTACTGAGCGAGCCACCCTGGACGCGGGAGGCTCGGGCTCGGGCCCGGGCCTTCACCGGGCGGCTCGGGGCATGAAGGCCTGGAGCCCCATGCTCAGGGCAACGACCAGCATGCAGCCGATGACGTTGTACCAGAGGTAGCCAATCGAGCTGAGCAGGAAGAGGGCCACCACGGTGGATTGCGAGAGAACGGCGGCGAGGAAGACGGCATTGCCCCGGACGAACTTGAAGAAGAACGCCACCAGGAAGATGCCCAGGACGGTTCCGTAGAAGATGGAACCGAGGATGTTGACGGCCTGGATGAGGTTGTCGAGCAGTGACGCGAAGTTCGCGAAGGCGATGGCCACCACGCCCCAGAAGACCGTGAACAGCTTCGAGGCGACCAGGACCTGGCGATCCGCAGCATCCTGGCGAATGACGCGCCGGTAGAAGTCGACCGTGGTCGTCGCGCCCAGCGCGTTCAACTCGCTGGCGATCGAGCTCATGGCCGCCGCCAGGATGACGGAGATGAGCAGCCCGAAGAGCCCGCTGGGCAGCCAGTTCTTCACGAAGGTGATGAAGATGTAGTCCGAGTCCTTGGTCTCGGCCTTCGGCAGGGCCCGGGAGACCACGGCCTTGGCGTCCTTCCGAATCGCCTCGGTCGTCCGGGCCGCCTCCTTCAGACGCTCGCGCGCGCTGGCCTCGGCGGCGCTGTCTCCGGATTCGCGGGCCGTCAGGTAGCGCTCCACCTCGGCCTGCTTCGCGGCGTGCGCCTGCGTCCACTTCGACTCGATCGCCGCGAACTCCCCTGCCTGCTCCGTCGCCTGGACGCGCGTGCGCAGCGACTCGTTGAAGAGCAGCGGCGGAGTGGTGAACTGGTAGAACACGAAGACCAGGATCCCCACGAAGAGGATCAGGAACTGCATCGGGATCTTCAGCACCCCGTTGAAGAGCAACCCGAGCCGGCTCTCGGAGATCGATCGGCCCGACAGGTAGCGGCCCACCTGCGACTGATCCGTCCCGAAGTACGACAGCGACAGGAACAGGCCACCGGTGATGCCGGACCAGAAGTTGTAGCGATCCTGGAAGTTGAAATCGAAGCTGACCACGTTCAGCCGGCCGAACGCGCCCGCCACGTCCACGGCGCGGCCGAAGGACACGTGCTCGGGCAGCCGCCAGAGGATGACGAGAGCCGCCACGACCATGCCGCCGAGCATCACCACCATCTGCTGCTTCTGCGTCTGCGCGACGGCCTTGGCGCCGCCCGACACCGTGTAGAGGATGACCAGACCGCCCATGGCCACGATGGTCGGCTCGAGCGGCCAGCCCAGCAGCGTGGAGAGGATGATGGCGGGAGCATAGAGGGTGATGCCCGAGGCCAGCCCGCGCTGGATGAGAAAGAGGAAGGCCCCCAGCAGGCGCGTCTTCAGATCGAAACGCGACTCCAGGTACTCGTAGGCGGTGAGGACCTTCAGCCGATAGTAGATGGGGATGAAGACCGCGCTGATGATCACCATCGCGAGCGGCAGTCCGAAGTAGAACTGCACGAAGCGCATCCCATCCTCGTACGCCTGCCCGGGGACGGAGAGGAAGGTGATGGCGCTGGCCTGCGTGGCCATGACGGCCAGGCCGATGGTGGTCCAGCGCATCTCGTAGCCGCCGCGCAGGTACTCATCGGAGGTACGCGCGCCGCGCGTCTTCCAGATGCCCCACACCACGATGAAGGCCGTGGTCCCGAGGAGGACGAACCAGTCGAGCAGTGTCACGCGTAGGCCCGGGTGAGCGCCCAGAACAGGGCGACGAGCAGGGCCAGGGTGCCCAGCACGAAGAGGTAGATGTTGCGCCAGGAGCCCAACACGGGCGGCGCATCGTCCATCTCCGGACGCGGCGCGGGGGCCACTCCCGCTTCAGGAGGCTTGGGCTCGGTGCTCATTGGGCCAGGAGGTTCGCCATCAGGCGGTAGGCCCCGGGGACACCCGAGGGGAGCTGACGGAAGAAGGCGATGCCCGTGTACACGAAGGCCCCCTTGCCGTGCCGGGCAACCAGCAGTCCTCCGCGCAGCGGCGGCTCGCCAGAGTCATTCATGGAGAACACGGGCCGATAGTGCTCGTCCCACTTCGAGGCGAAGTAGAGGCCTCGCTCCTGGACCCAGCCCTCGAAGTCGGCGGGCGTGAGGCGGTTGGGCGTGCGCAGCAGCGGCTCGTCTGGGGTGAGGGGCGTCATTTCCGCCTTCTCATCCGTCACGCGATCCCGGCCGATCTCCAGCGGGTACGGGCCCACAAAGGTGGGCAGCGGCCCCACCCGGCTGTTGGTGTTGTACTGGACGATGAGCCGCCCACCCTTCTCCACGTACTCCAGGAGCCGCTCGCGGTGCACCCCCAGGCGCGGGTTGGCGTTGAAGGCACGCACGCCAACCACGATCGCCTCGAAGCGCTGGAGCTGCTCACGGTCCAAGCGTTCCTCGGGGAGGATCGTCACCTCATACCCCACGGCGGCGAGGCTCTCGGCCACGCGATCGCCCGGCCCGGGGATGTAGCCAATGCGCTTCACCTTCGTGGCGAGCGTGACAGGGACCAGCGCCGCCTCGGAGGCCTGGCGCACCGTCTGTGGAGGGATGTGCTCATGGCTCACCGTGCGCACGCGCCAGGACTCCGAGCGGCCCCCGCTCTCGACGAGGACGCGCAGCCGGCTCCGCTCACTCGCCCCCTTGGCAGGGGTGAGCTTGAACTGCACCGTGCGCTCATCCCCGCGCGCGGCGAGTTGGAAGGGCACCTCGGCGGGCTCGGACCGCCAGCCAGCGGGCAGCTCGAGCCGGACCTTGCCCGTGGCCTCCGCCCGGCCCGCGGCCAGCACCACCGAGACGGTCTGGGGCTCGCCGTTGGGGAACATGATGACCTCACGATCCAGCGTCGCGGTGACAACGGGAGCGATCTCGAAGTCGCGATAGAGCTCTCCGCGCACGGGATCCGTCCACACGTAGACCACCGGCCGCTTCACCGTGAAGCGCTTGCCGCCCACCTCGCAGAGGAACGCGACCTCCAGCGCGGGATCGCCCTCCGGCCGGCCGATAAGCGCGCGGTCCGGCACCTCGTAGAGCCCACCGGTGGGGCGCTGGCGCAGCCAGTAGGGCGTCGAGATGGATGCCTGCTCCGGGAGCATCACCGGCTGGGAGAGCTTGAACGGCGTGTGCTCGGCCAGATCCTTGCCCACCGCGGTGGACGCGCCGCCCGGCAGCGTCACGCTCACCAACCGGATCGCCGCGGGCGAGCGATTCAAGGCCATGAGGTCCACCGTCACCTGGCCGCCCGGCACGCCCGTCGTCTCAGGCGCACGCGCCTCGAGGAACAGGCCCGCGCACCCGGCTACGAGCGCCTCCGTCTCGCGCAGTTTGATCGCCTTCCACGGGTTGTCCTCGGGCAGGGCCGAGATCGCCTCGTGGACGCGCAGGAGCGCCGGGATGCTGAGGTGGGGCGCGCTGGGATCAAACCCCTTCGAGGCCGCTTCGACCGCCTGGATGATCTTCTCGGTGCCCTGCCACCGCCGCCACGAGAACTCGAGCCCTTGGAACAGGTCCGCCTGGGGGCGCGTCCCGGCAAGGGGATTGAAGTACTCCGGTTGCGGGCCACGCTCTGCCGGCACGCCAAAGCCCTGGCTCTTGTGCTGGCTGCGGCTCTCCGCGGCGACTTCCCCCCACGAACGCCCCAACAGCGGATTGAAGCCGCCCGCGTCGAGCTTCAAGTACCCGGACAGGTCGGCGTCCGGCTTCAGGCCCCACGTCGAGACGTTGTTCAGCAGCCGGTCGGCCTTCCACGGCTTGAGCGTCCCCAGTTGCTCAGGGAAGCGCTTGGGGTCAGCCGCGGCCGCGAAGGCCTCCTCGGCCAGCAAGGCCGAGGCCGTGTGGTGGCCGTGGTTCGGCGGCAGCGTGGTGAAGCGCGTGACGATCACGTCCGGCTGGAAGCGGCGAATGGCGAGCACCACGTCGGACAGCACTTCCTCCCGCCCCCAGATCCGCAGCGTCTCCTCGGCACTCTTCGAGTAACCGAAGTCGCGCGCGCGCGTGAACATCTGCTCGGCGCCATCGATGTGCCGCGCCGCGAGCAGTTCGTGGGTGCGAATGAGCCCCAACAGCTCGTCCTGCTCGGTCCCGATGAGATTCTGTCCGCCGTCTCCGCGCGTCATCGAGAGGTAGCCCGCGCGCAGGCCGCGCCCACCGACGAGCCAGGCCAACAGCCGGGTGTTCTCGTCGTCGGGGTGAGCGGCGACATAGAGCACGCTCCCCACGACTCCCAAGCGCTTGATCCCCGCCGCCAGCTCGCCCGCGTGAGGTTGGTGAGCAGGTTGTGCAGCGGCTGTCGACCAGACTGCGAGGCTCATGGCCAGCATCATCCCGAGAATGCTCAGGTTCCTCATTCAGGCGGACCCTAATCACAAGGCCGCCTGGGCGCGCGAAATTCTTTCCCGCGTCGGCAGGATCCGCCGATCCGCACTCTCCGTGCTCTTCAGGCCATTCGCCTTCGCCCCAGCTGCGGGGACCTGCTATCACCGCCGCGTGACGTCCTCTTTCTCGGCCGACTGGCTCCGCGGCGATCCGCGCGCACTTCGCTTCCTTCCCGATCGTTTCCGTCACCGCATGGCCCGCGCTGAAGCCGTGGCCGCCGCCTCCTCCCGCGTCGTGGCACCCGCGCTTCACGAGGCGCTCGTGGCCCGAAACGCGCGGCTTCCCTCCAGCCCCGCCCGTGAGCGAAACCTGGAACTGCTCACCCGCCCCGGCACCGTGGCCGTGGTCACCGGCCAGCAGGTGGGCCTCTTCCTCGGGCCGCTCTTCACCCTCTACAAGGCCGCCTCCGCCATCCTCGCTGCCCGCGCACTCGCCGAGGAGACAGAGCGCCCGTGTGTCCCTGTCTTCTGGCTGCAGACCGAAGACCACGATCTCCCCGAGATCGATCACTGCTTCGTTCCGCGTGGCACCGGCGCGCCCCTGCGTCTGTCGCTCCAACACGCGGATGCGGCCACCTCTCGTGCCCCCGTCGCCCACCGCCGGTTGGGCGAGGGTGCGCCCGTGGCGCTCGCGGCGCTGCGCGCCGAGCTGGGCGGCCAGCCCCATGCAGGGGAGTTCCTGGGGCTGATGGAGCGCGCCTACCGCCCCGAGGCGACGATGGCGGACGCCTTCGCCGAGGTCCTCGCGACGCTCTTCGCCGACGAGGGACTGGTGTTCCTCGATCCGCGCGATCCGCGCCTCGGGCCGCTCGCCGCGCCGGTTCATCGCCGGGCCATCGAGGAGGCCTCGGCCATCTCCACCGCGCTCGGCGCCCAGGGCAGTGCCCTCGAGGAGGCAGGCTTCTCCGAGCAGGTCCACATCCGCCCTGGCGCACCGCTGGGCTTCTTCTCTCCCGACGGAGTCGAGGGAGCCCGCTATCGCCTGGACCCGGGCGACGTTCCGGGGATGTGGAAACTCGTGGGGCACCCGGAGAACGCTGCCGTGTCGACGGCCGAGCTCCTCTCCTGGCTGGAGCGCGAGCCCCTGCGCTTCACCACCTCCGCCCTGCTGCGCCCGATCCTTCAGGATACCTGGCTGCCCACGGCGGCGTACGTCGGTGGGCCGGGAGAGATCGCCTACTTCGCGCAGCTCGCGCCGCTCTATTCGCACGTGGGACTGCCCATGCCGCTTATCCTGCCGCGCTCCCGCTTCCGCGTGCTCGATGACCGCGTACGGGGCCTGCTCGACAAGCTCGGCCTCTCGCCGGACGAGGTGGCCACGCCGCGAGACGAGCTGCTGACCCGGCTGGCCACCCATGGCGCGGGAGAGGGCTTCGACCCACCCGAGGCTGTCGAGGCCCGGCTCATGGGCACCCTGGCGCCTGAACTCGCCCGCCTCGGCGAGCGCATGGCCACCCTGGACCCGAGCTTCGCTCACGCCATCGAGCGCACCGAGGAGAGCGTCCGCCTGGCCCTCTCCCGCCTCGTGGCCAAGTACAGCCGCGCCCTGGCCCAACGCGATCAGGTGACCGCCGAGCGCCTGGACAGGCTTCGCACCTATCTGCTCCCGGACGGAGCGCCGCAAGAGCGCATCTACAGCCTGCCCTACTACGCGTGTCGCTTCGGAGCCCGCGCCTTCACGCGCCAGGTGCTCGAGTCCTGCGCGCCGTTCTCGGGGGCGCTCGAGGACCTGAAGCCATGACGCCCTCCCCGGCCCATGGACTCGAGGTGCTCGCCTTCGGTCCCCACCCCGATGATGTCGAGCTGTTCTGCGGCGGGCTCATGGCGCGCATGGCCAGCCTGGGCTACCGCACCGGCATCATCGATATGACGCGCGGGGAGAAGAGCTCCCGCGGTACCCCAGAGACACGCGCCGCCGAGACCGAGGCAGCCTCCCGCGTGCTGGGGCTCACCGTCCGCGAGAACCTGGGCCTGCCCGATGCCTGGATCCACCCGTGGGCCGGCTTCGACGCGCCCGAGGCGGAGCGAGCGAAGGCCGCTCCCGTGACGCGCGTCGTCGAGGTGCTGCGCCGCCTGCGGCCCGAGCTCGTCGTCGTCCCGTGGGAACATGAGCGCCATCCGGACCACGAGGCCACCAGCGCGCTGGTGACGCGCGCGCTGTTCTTCGCCGCCGTCCGCCGCTTCGAGACGGAGTCTGACCTGGAGCCCTTCACCCCCCGGCAGGTCCTCTATTACCCGCTGCGTCATCTGGCGGAGCCGAGCGTCATCGTCGACGTGACGGAGTCCTACGAGCGCAAGCGAGAGGCCATCCACTGCTACGCCAGCCAGGTGCAGCCGCGGCCGGATGCGCCCCAGACGCTGGTCGGCTCGCCCCTCTCGGTGTCCTCGCTCGAGGCCCGAGACCGCTTCTACGGCGCCCACATCGGCGTGGCCTACGGCGAACCCTACGTGCTGCGCGAGACGCCAGGCCTGGCCGATCCCGTGGATCACTTTCGTCGGAATACCTTTGCCCGGCCGCTGTTCTTCCCGCCGCGCCGATGACAGACCGTCGCCTCAACCTGGCCATCACCTGCTTCTCCACTTTCGGCGGCAGCGGAATGATCGCCACCGAGATTGGCCTGGCGATGGCGGAGCGTGGCCACCGCGTGCACTTCATCGCGCGAGAGCTGCCCGTGCATCTCCACGGCACCCGCCACCCGGTGCTCTTCCACGAGGTGACGGAGAGCACCTACCCAGCGCTCCAGAACTCGGGGACGTACCCGCTGGCGCTCGCCTCCAAGATGATCGAGGTCTGCCAGAAGGAGCGCCTGGACATCCTCCACGTGCACTACGCGGTGCCCCATGCCACGGCCGCGTGGATGGCACGTGAGGTGCTGGGGCCCCGGGCTCCGCGCATCGTGACGACGCTCCATGGGACGGACACCACGCTGGTAGGTATCGAGCCCAGCTACCTGCCCATCACCCGCTTCTCACTCCTGCGCAGCGACGCGGTGACGACGCCCTCGGCGTTCCTCCGGCGCGCCACCTGGGAGGGCTTCCATCTCTCGCCGGAGACGGTCCCCATCGAGGTCATCTTCAACTTCGTTGACACGGTGCGCCATACGCCCCGCCGCAATCGCGCGGGGCTGCGACGGCTCTTCCCGGAGCTCGGAGATGGCGAGCCGGTGCTCATCCACGTGTCGAACTTCCGCCCCGTCAAGCGCATCCAGGACGTGTGCACCATCTTCGCCGAGGTCAACCGCCGATTGCCGTGCCGGCTGGTGATGATCGGTGACGGCCCCGAGCGCGAGGGCGCCGAGCGCCGCCTGGGCGAGCTGGGCCTGGAGGAGCGCGTGGCCTTCCTGGGCAACCAGGAGGACTTCGTCGAGCTGCTGGCTGCCTGCGACGCCTTCCTGCTGCCCAGCGAGAAGGAGAGCTTCGGCCTGGCCGCGCTCGAGGCGCTGAGCTGCGGCGTCCCCGTGGTCGCCAGCGACATTGGTGGCGTTCCGGAGCTGGTGAGCCATGGAGAGACGGGCTACCTGGCGCCCGTGGGGGACGTGAGCGCCATGGCCGCCCGCGTCCTCACGCTGCTGCGAGACGCAGCCCTCTGGAAGGCCTGCTCGCACCGCGCGCGCGAGCAGGTCCTCGCGCGATTCCAGCGGGCGCCCGCCATCGACCGCTACGAGGCCCTCTACCAGCGGCTCGTAGCGGCGGCCCACCGCTGACTACTTCTTGTCCTTCCAGTCCGCGAGGGCCTTGGCCACCGCGTCCTTGTAGAAGAAGTTGGGCGACTTCTGGCCCAGGTCCCAGGCCACCTGCGCGTGCTTGCGAGCCTCCGCGTAGTTGCCCTTCTTGGCCAGCAGCTCCGCCTTGACCCAGTTGTTCTGCCAGTTCGAGTCGATGGAGATGGAGGTGTCCACGTACTTCAGCGCCGTGTCGACGTCCTTGAGGTTCTCGGCGACATAGCTGGCCGCGCTCATATGCGGGCGCCACGCATTGTCCAGCGCGCTCTTGATGTTGGCCTGGGCCTGCCCCACCGTGTCCACCTGGATGGGCACCGAGATACGCAGCTTCTCCCACTCCAGATCGAGCGAGGTGCCCGTATCGGTCGTGTTGGAGAAGAGGAACGTCAAGCGCTCGCGATTCGGGATGGGAGCGGTCGTCGCGCTCACTCGCACCACGTCATCGGCGGCGTCGTACGACTTGCCCTGCCACAGGCCGAGCTCCTTGTTCAGCGCGATCGACCAGCCCTTCTGCGAGGGGAAGGAGACAATGGCGTAGGTGCCCGCGGGAACGGGCTTGCCGCCGAACGTCACATCCCGGCTGAAGGTGATCTTGGTGGACGCGTTGGCACCGGAGCGCCAGGGCGCGTCCCAGGGCACCAGGGCGCCCCAGATCTTGCGGCCCTTCACTCCGGGGCTGGAGTACTCGAGCGAGATGTCGGTGAGGCCCACCTGCTGCATCACCTTGGCTGCGGGGCTGGGAGCCGGCAGTTGGAGTTGGGCCGACACGGGCAGCGCGATCAGCGCCACCAGAATCACGAACACACTCTTGAACGCAGTGTTCTTCATTGTCCTCAAGGGTCCCTTCCCGAAGAGGAAGGGGGGGAAATGGGTCGCCGCCTCTATAGACCGGTCCCTCCAGGAGACCAAGGGCAGGCTTTGATGGGAAGGACGCCCTCCCCCCAAGGCACTCCTCATCCCCGGAGGGAGTGTCTAAATCCCCCATGAATGCCAGGTGCCCCCATCGTGCCTGGAGGGGAAACATGGAGCCAAGCGCACGACAGGAACTGGAACAGCGGATCCACGACTGCTGCAAGCGCGGCGATACGGGGAGCGCCGTGCAGGTCGCGCTGGAAGGCTATGGGCCCGAGTTCATGCGGCTGCTGGGGTCCATCCTTCATGATCGGGAGCAGACGCGGGATGCCTACAGCATCCTCACCGAAAACCTGCTGAGGGACCTCCCGACGTTCCGTTGGGAATGCTCCTTCCGGACGTGGGCCTATCAGGTAGCCCGCCACATCGCCTACCGCATGGCCAGCTCACAGGCCGCACGGGAGGAGCCGGTCAGCCTGGGGGCTCTCCGTGACGAGGCCCAGCCAGAACGGAGCCTGGCGAAACCCTGGCTCCAAAGCAACGTCAAGGCCCGCTTCCGGGAGCTACGCGAACAGCTCTCCCCGCATGAACAGACCATCCTCCTGCTGCGAGTGGATCAGCGGCTGTCCTGGTACGACGTGGCCCGCTCGATGAGCAATCCAGAGGAGGTCCTGTCTCAGGAGGCGCTCGAGCGCAAAGCCGCTGTGCTGCGACAGCAGTTCCAGAGGATCAAGGCGCGGCTGAGAGAACTCGCACGGCAAGCGGAGATGCTCTCGTCCGGCGAGAATGCTTCCCTCTAGCGAGGAGCACGCGCGGTACGAGGGCTCCTGGCCTCGTGCCTTCCTGGAGGGCGCTGCGCTCCTCCGGCTCGTCCTGGAGCCGTCCGGCAAACGGCCGGAGCGTTTCTATACCTTCCTGTCCACCCACAACCTGTTGTCCGAGCACAGCCTGTTCATGAACCTGGGGTACTGGGCTGATCCCAGGGTGCGAACACTCGACGAGGCCAGCCGTGCACTCGCGGAGTTGCTGGGACGAACAGCCCGGCTGGGCCCCCGGGACGAGGTGTTGGATGTGGGGTTCGGCTTCGGGGATCAGCTCCTCTACTGGACGGGGAGCTTCCATCCCCAGCGGCTCACGGGCATCGATCTCACGCCGCTGCATGTCGACATCGCTCGAGAGCGGATGGCGCGCGTCGGCCTGGCGAGCCGAGTCCTGCTCCAGGTGGGCTCGGCCACCCGGCTGCCCTTTCCCGCCAGGCGCTTCGACAAGGTGGTGTCGCTCGAGTCCGCCTTCCACTTCGACACGCGCGAGGACTTCTTCGCCGAGGCATGGCGGGTGCTGAGGCCCGGAGGGAGGCTCGCCCTGACAGACATCCTCCCACTGCCCGGACACCGGTTCAGTCGCCCGTTCCAGGCCGTGTGGCAGATTCCCAGGGAGAACCTCTACAGTCGCGAGGAGTACCCCTCGCGGTTGATGGCGGCGCACTTCGAAGGCGTAGAGGTCCACTCCATCCGTGAACATGTCTACGAGCCCCTGCTGCTGTTCCTCGGCCGACGGCTGGAGGCTCCGGAGCTCGTACACCGGATGAACCCACTGCTCCGGCTGGCCAGCAACCCCTGGTGGTACGCACGGCGGGTGCGGAGCACCTTCGACTATGTCCTCGCCACCGGCGTGAAGCCCTTGAGATGAAGGCCGTGGGCCTCTGGGCCCTATCGAGCCAGACTGGGCCCGAGCGCCAGAGCAAGCTCACGCAGGACCACAGCCGGCGTGGGGTTGGGTGCATTCGGCGCTGCCAGCCCCTTCAAGAGAGTGAAGAGCCGTTCCAGCGTGGTCAGCCCGGTATTCAGGACCGCAATGCCTCCATACACCCCGACCAGCATGACGTGCTGGGTGAGCTCCTCGGGGCTCATGCCCATCATCAACCCACAGTAGAGATGGATGCCCAGGAAGACTCCCTGGCCGCGGGAGAAGACCAGGAAGAGTGTGATGAGCTGGCTTTCGCGCCGGGCTGCGAACTGCTTGTATTCCTCGGTGACTGGGAGCTTCGCCTTCGAGTAGAACTGGTCAAGGATGCCGTCGACGAACCACTTCGAATCCGGCAGCTTCTTCCCGAGCACCCTCGCCATGTCGCACAGCACTGCCTCATCGAAGTGATCTCGCAGCTTCTGGAGTTCACGGCTGCCGAGAATCTCCGTGAGGGGGACTGGCTCGACGGAGTCATCTCTTCCCCTGAGCTCGAGTTGACGCGAAATCATGCTTTCAAACATCGTGCTCTCCTGTGATTGATGGGTTCAACCACCCCATTCATACCGTCAACATCCCTGGCCATGCCTTTTCTTCAGGAGGACGCGCGTAGCTTTTCCCAATCATTGACAAACTGATTGAGGGTTTCATTGAAGACGCTGTCATTCCTTGCGTGACAAATGATTTCATCCGCTCTGTGGAAGGCGGTGGCCTGCCGCAGGGGATCCTCGGACGGTGACTTGTGGAAGGACCGGGTGCTCACCAGGGATCCCAGTTCGCCGTTCGCATGGAGCAGCCCGTTGCCACTGGAGATCAGATCCAGCAACCGCTCCACGGGGTTGAGCACCTTCAAGACGCGCCCCAAGTCTCCCGGGATGAGCTGGTGATAGGGCCGGGACTGAGCCGGGTAGCAATTGCAGGAGAACGTCAGATCCGCCCCCAGGTGCGGGAGCCATAGCGCGGGGAGATTGTGCGCGGCGGCACCGTCCACGAAGTGGCGGCATGGCTTCAAGAGCGTGGGCCCCCACAAGCCCGGAGCCGAGCTGCTGGCCCGTGTCGCCAGCGCGAGTGGCCCTCGAGTGAAGACCGTTGCCTCGCCGGTGCTGAGATTCATCGCGACCGGGTGAACGCGAGTGGACAACTGATCGAGCTGGGCATCACCCAGATCCTCCTTGAACACATCCTCCAGCAGCGCGGTGGAGATCATGCTCAGCCAGGTGTACATGCTGATCTCCCCCCTTGTGCACCGGTCGCGGAAGCATTCCAACCCACCCAATCCGCGCACGCCGTAGTACGCCCCCATCACCGCACCAATGCTGCTGCCGGTGATGACATCAATGGGGACCTTCCTGCGCGTCAGCTCTTCCAGGAGCACATAGTGGTAGAAGCCCCAGGCACCGCCTCCACTCAGGGAAATGCCCACCTGGCGATCGGTGATCACCCGCGCGCACCGGGAGAGATGCTGCTTCGTTCGTTCATCCAGCTTTTCGAGCCCGGTGTGCGCCCCCGATAAAAGTTCGTCCGGAAGTTCGATCCAGCACCCTCGCTGGAGCAGGGGCAGTTTCCGTGGGTCGACCGCTCCTTCCAGCTCACCGTCTACCGGGCTGGACGACACGGGCATCAGCAGGATGAAGCGCGTGTCTTGCTCCCACTGCGTCTCAGCCAGCGGTAGCTCTCGGGTGAATTGGAGGGTGGTGTGCTGGAGCGCGGGATGGTGCGCGAGCAACCTGGAGGCTGCCTCGTCGGCGAAGATGCAGTCGAACGCCTCGGGCGCGAAGGGAAGGTTGCCATCCATGACCGAGGCCTGGAACAAGCGGGGGTGCAGGGGCTCGCTGGGGACAAGGGCCGGACTCTTTCCCTTGCGCACGACGACCACCTTGTCCTCGAAGTCATGGACGATGGTCCTCGCGAGGAGCTCCGTCAGGGCATCCAGGTTCAGCGGCGCATGGCTCTGCAGATGGAATACCTTGGTATCCGCAGGGGAGTTGGGCGGAGCCTGAAGGGTCCACGAAAGCGAGCCGCGGGCGTTGTGACTCTCGACGAAGAGCAACCACGCTCCATCCGGTTCGCCCGCACGGAGGTCCACGGGCACCGTGTCCCCCGTTGGGCTCTGCTGCATGATGTAGACGGAGCTCCATCCCAGAGTGGAGAGGAGTTTCTTCCTCTGGCCCCAAAGCCCCACCGAACCGTCCAGCACAACCCAGAGGCCGGGCGTCTCCACCCGGATCCACTCCCCTGGCGGATATCGCCTGGACTGGCCCGTTCGGAACATCCGCAAGAGCCGCGAGGGTCCGAGTCCACACAACTGCGAGCGGCTGAGTGCGGCCAGCGCGTGCCCCTGCTCCACCAAGGGCTCGTTTGCTCTCTTCGTCTCGTGATACCTCCGGGTGCGGCCGGGTGGTTTCACATCGTGTTTCAACGCCATATCCTCCTCCAGGGTGTCTCAATCAGGGGGCGGAGGCGTTGGCTTTTGTGAACGCGCGCGTGCGCGTGAAGGTGAGACGCTCCCTCGCACGTCCCAGAGACCATGGAAGTGCGGGCCGGTCTCTCGGGCACTCCTCCACCCGGCCCCAGCTGTTGATACATGAAAAGAGTCACTGCTGACCGGGGGACCACTGATGGCTGGACAGGCCTGGACGCCAGAGCAATCCGTGTCCTTCTCTGGGAATGAGCGCTCGGGGTTCGCTTCCCTTCCCGAAGTGAGCCGGCGTTATCTGCCCCTGATGCTCCTGGGCCGCGGTGGGTTCGGAACGGTCTACCTCGCCAGGGATCGGCTCGACGGCCTGGTCGCCATCAAACAGCTTGCCTCGGGCCGCTACAGTGCCCGCGTGAGTGCGCTCCTCGAGCGCAGCGGACTCCGTCGCAAAGGGAGGGACTATCAATCGGTCCTGGAGCTGGCGCACGAGTTCGAGATCCTCGCCTCGCTGCGCCACCCGAGCATCATCAGCGTTCTCGACCATGGATTCGATACGCGGCAGCGGCCCTATCTGGTGCTCGAATTCCTCGAGGGCGCGCAGACGCTGACCGAAGCGGGGTGGGAAGAACCCCGGGCTGTGCAGGTGGCGCTGCTGCTCCAGATGCTCCAGGCGCTCGTCTACCTGCACCGGCGTGGAATCATCCACCGCGACCTCAAGCCAGCCAACGTCCTGGTGGTGGATGGGCACGTCAAGCTGCTGGACTTCGGCCTGGCGGTCAGCATGGAACAACGGGCCCAGGCCCTTCGCTCGGGAACACGGGGCTATCTCGCGCCAGAGGTGCTTCGGGGAGAGCCCCCCTCCGAGCTCTCCGATCTCTATTCCGTGGGTGTGATTGCCCATGAGCTCTTCGTGGGCAGGCGTCCGCTCGAACCGCGCTCGCCTCGCCCCTCTCCGGACGAGGACAGCCCGGCAGACAGCCTGGAGGCGGATCTCATCTGGTTCGCCAGCCAATGGTTCACCTCGGCCTTCAAGGAAACCGAAGCGCGGGTCACCCGTGAGCCCGTGGAGATTCCCGAGACGCTCGAGCCGAGGCTCGCCCGCTTCCTTCGCGGACTGCTCACACTGGAACCTCGAGAGCGATTCCCGAATGCCGAGGCGGTGATCGCCGCGCTCTGCGAGGCGATGCATCAACCCCTGCCGGCCGAGACCGTGGCGGCTCGCGAGAGCTTCCTACAGGGGGCTCGTTTCGTCGGACGGCAGAGGGAGATGGCTCGGCTGAACCTTGCGCTCAACGAGGCCGAGGAGGAGACACGAGGGAGCGCCTGGCTCGTGGGAGGAGAAAGTGGCGTGGGCAAGTCGCGCCTGTTGGCCGAGTTCCGCATCGTGGCGATGGTGCGGAGCGCGGTGGTGCTGCGGGGGCAGTCCATCACGAGCGGCGGCAGTGCCTATCATGCGTGGCGACAGGTGCTCCGAAGCCTGGTCCTCCTCACCTCGCTCGAGGCCCGAGAGGCGGCCATCTTCAGACCGCTCGTGCCAGACATCGCGGAGTTGCTCCAGCGCGACATTCCCCAGCCCGAATCGCTCGGCCCGGAGGCAACCCACCTGCGCCTGATGGCCACGGTCGAGGACGTCTTCCTACGGTTGTCCCAGCCCACGGTGGTCATTCTGGAGGATCTCCAGTGGGCCGACAGCGCCACCTTGTCGCTGCTGGAGAGGCTCGCAAAGAGCGTGTCGAAGGCACGGCTGCTGCTGCTGGGCAGCTACCGGGATGACGAGTGCCCCAAGCTGCCGGGGAAGGTGCCCTCGCTTCAGGTGCTGAAGCTGCCACGGCTCGAGCCTACGGAGATCGCCGCGCTGAGCGAGTCGATGATGGGCGCTGGCGGCCGGGAGCCGCGTGTCGTCTCTCTGCTCGAGCATGAGACGGAGGGAAATCCCTTCTTCCTCGTCGAGGTGCTCCGCGCCCTGGCCGAGCAGAACGGGCGGTTGGACCGGATCGGCCGGGGGCAGCTGCCCGACACGGCTTTTGTCGGGGGAATGCGGTCCATCATCCAGCGCAGACTGGAGAAGGTCCCGCCGAGGGCGCGAGAGCCGCTGCGGCTCGCGGCGATCATTGGCCGAGACATCCATGAAGAGCTTTTGCGGGCGGCGGATCCCTCCCTGGAGGTGCGGAGCTGGTTGGTGGAGTGCTCCGACGCCGCGGTGCTCGAGGTTGCCGGCAATCGCTGGCGCTTCGCCCATGACAAGCTGCGTGAGGGCTTGCTGGGCAGTCTGGCTCCAAAGGAGACCCAAGCCCTGCATCAGCGGGCGGCGGAGGCGATCGAGTCGGTGTACCCGAACGCGGCGGAGTGGATGGCCGCGCTCGCCCACCACTGGGGCCAGGTGGGCGATGAGGCCCGGGAGGGGTACTACTCCGAGAAGGCGGGCGACCAGGCCATGTCCGTCTATGCGTGCAGCGTGGCCATCCCCTACTTCAAACGAGCCCTGGCCATCGCGGAATCAAAGGAGGAAGGCGCCCGGCGGCTGGGACTGCTCGAGGCGCATCTGGCAGAGACGTACTACCTCTCGGGAAACATGCCGGAATGTCACGCCCATGCCAAACGAGCCCTGGCATGTCTCGGCTGGGCGCTCCCGCGCGGCAAATGGGGCTGGCGTTTGGGGATTCCACTCCAGGCGATGGAGCGGCTCCTGCAGTCCGCCGTCCCCTGGGCCTTCGTGGAAAAGTCACCCGAAACCCGGGAGCTGCGCCTCGAGGCAGGACGGCTGCTGGTCCGCTTGTGCGAGGTCCTCTTCTACCTCCAGGACGCCACCCGGCTCCTCTGGTCGGGCCTCCGACTGATCAACGTGATGGAGCCCGGCGGCCCTTCACAGTGCCTGGCACGTGGATACATCGTCATGGCCACGGTGCTGAGCAGCATCCCCAAGCTGCGCCCCCTGGTCGAGTCCTGGAGTACGCGCGCGGTCGAGATGGCCGAGCGCGTGGGGACTCCCGGAGACGTCGTCTACACGTTGGTGCGGTGTGTCGTCTGCGGTATCGGCTATGCCCGCTGGAAGGATGTGGAGGCCTGGTCCGAGCGCGCCCGGAGACTCGCGGATGCCACACGGGATTTCCGACAGTCGGAGGAGAGCCGTGCCGTCAGAGCGCTCTCGTTGCAGTACCAGGGGCTCTACTCGCGAGGGATCGAGGTAGCGAACGAGCTGGAAGAGCGCGCACGCCAGCGGGACGCCGAGCAGACGCGGCACTGGGGTGCGCTATGCCGCGCTGGCTCGATGGTGCGCCTGGGCCGTACGGAGCAGGCCCTTCGAGAGCTGGAAGAGGAGCTTCCCTGGTTCGAGGCTCACGCGGGCGCATCAGAGACAGTCGTCATCCAGGGAGCCCTGGCCTTGTCTCTGCTGCGACAGGGCCAGGAGGCCCGAGCGCTCGACGTGGCGGGCCGGGGGCTGGCGCTGCTGCGACACATGAAGCCCGTCGCTTACTGGCTGCACACCGGAGTCACCCAGGTGGCCGAGGTGTACCTGACGCTCTGGGAGCAGCGCATGGGGGCGACGCTCCCCGGCCGGCCACCTCCCGTTCGCGAGTCACATGAAGCGTGCAAGGCCCTGAGGGCCTTCGGCCATGCCTTCGCCTTTGGGGCACCGTTCTCCCTCCTATGCGATGGGCTCGAGGCCTGGCTGTCCGGGCGAGTCCGGACCGCTTGCCGGGCCTGGCGGCGCTGTATCGAGCGCTCCAAGCAGTTGGAGATGCCCTACGAAGAGGGCCGTGCGCGGCTCGAATGGGGGCGCCATCTGGCCCTGGCAGACCCCGCCAGGCGTCCCCAACTGGTGCGCGCGCGGGAGCTCTTCGCGGAGCTGGGCGCCGTGGACGACCTGAGGCGCGCCGAAGCGGAGCTGGCCCGGGAAGGAATGAGATGACACTCGCTGATACCGCGCTGCTGGCGTGCCCCGACTGCAGGGAGGCGGTGACCTGGGATGGAAGGATGCGGGGGGAATGGCTCGAGGAGGGCTGGCTCCACTGCGGAGGCTGCCGCGCGTCCTGGCCCGTGGTGGACGAATTGCCCCGGTTGTTCCGGGAGCAGGAAGTCCGCGGGAAGGATCGCCTGCTGCGCGTCATCTACGACGGGCTACCGTTCCTGCATGATCCGCTCACCGCCCTGCTGACACCGGTGCTGCAAGGCGTCTCGGAGGCGGAGTTGCGCGAGGGCTATGTGTCGCGGCTCGAACTGGGCGCCCTGGCTCCACATCCGGGAGGGCCGCCGCTGCGCATCCTGGAAGTGGGCATCGGAGCCGGCGCCAATCTTCCGCTCATCGCACGGGAGCTGCCTCCGGGGCTCGAGGTCGAAGTGTGGGGCGTGGATCTCAGCGAGGGCATGCTTGGCTGTTGCCGCGAGCGTCTGAGACGGGAGGGCCACCGCGGCGTACGCCTGCTCATGGGGGACGCCCATGCCCTGCCATTCCCGGACCATGTCTTCGACCGCGTGTTCGAGATTGGAGGGATCAACGGCTACCGGCAGCCAGGGCGTGCGCTCGCGGAGATGGTGCGGGTGGCCCGGCCTGGCACCCCATTGGTGGTGGTGGACGAGCAACTCGACGCATGTGCGCACACCCTTCGGGACCGTCTGGCGTTCCGGTTGCTCACCTTCTACACTCGGGAAGCGCGCAGCCCCCGCGCGCTGCTCCCATCCGAAGTCGTGGACATTCTCGAGGAGCAGATCAGCCGCTTCTACTTCTGCCTGTCCTTCCGGACACCGCCAGTCGAGCCTGTCAGCCCCATTCCATAGAAGAGGTGCTCGTGCACAAAGGATCCTGCCTCTGCGGAGCTGTGCGTTTCGAGGTCTCCGGAGCCCTGCCTCCCCCCGATGCCTGCCATTGCTCGCAATGCCGGAAGCAATCGGGTCACTTCTTCGTGTCCACCGACGTCCCCCGCTCCGCCTTGACGATCCACGGCTCGGACAAGCTCACCTGGTACCGCTCCTCCGAGAAGGTGCAACGAGGCTTCTGCTCCATCTGCGGCTCGTCCCTCTTCTGGGACCCCATCTACAAGGACTGGACCGGCATCGCCATGGGCGCTTTTGATCAGCCCACGGACACTCGAATCCGGATCCACATCCACGTGGCCGACAAGGGCGACTACTACGACATCGCCGACGGCTTGCCCCAGAATCAGCATTGAGGCCGGGGAGCAGTGCGCTCCCCGACTCAGCGAGCCGTGTCGCTGGCCCTGCGCGACAGGAACACGAGGAGCATCAAGCCGAACAGAAGAGGCAGCCCCGCTCCTCCCTCGGAGGAACAACTGCAGCCAATCGGCGAGATGCGCTCACCTCCGTCAACGCCGGCATCATTGCTGATCCCGCCGTCGGCGCCTGGGCCTGCGTCGGCGCCGGCATCCATGCCTGCGTCGGCGCCCGCATCAGGACCTGCATCGGCGCCCGCATCAGGGCCTGCATCGGCACCGGCATCCATGCCCGCATCAAGGCCTGCATCTGCCCCAGCGTCCGGCCCCGCATCCGCACCAGCGTCCGGGCCCGCATCCACACCAGCGTCCGGGCCCGCGTCGGGAGGGCCTGCATCCGCACCAGCGTCCGGGCCTGCGTCCGTGCCGCCATCCATACCCGCGTCGGGAGTCCCAGTGCTCCTGATCAACACGCCGTCCGAAACCTTCGTGGAGGCAATCCCATAAGGAGTCTGGGCCCGGACACTGACGAAGTACGTGGTGCCCACTTGAAGACTCAGTCCGGTCCTGCCTTGGGCCGTCGCGACATCGACAGAGGTAAAGGGCTGTACCGCTTCCGGCGCGGCCGCTGTCCCAATGGCCCACGCGTACCTGAGCGTCGAGCCGTGAGTGAATGAGTTCCAGTTCGCGTAGATCCGGTCATTGAAGTCCAGCACATCGATGTCCACGTTGATGTTATCGATGCCTGAGCGATCATTGACGACGCCGCCCACGATTGGGCTCATGTCCGCCAGGTTCAAGACCGCGAGATACCCATCCGACCCGCCGTTCAGCGTCGTGTCCCCTGCACTGGTGAGGGGGGGCGGCAGCCCGCTGGTCGAGGCAGTCTGCATGGCCAGCAGGATCCGAGAAGAGGGGGTGTAGAGGAACATCGCCCCGACACTGTCCACGAGATCGCCTCCGAAGAAGGAGACCCAGCCCGGTCCCTCCGTGGAAGGGAACACGGCCATGAAGCCCTCGCGCAAGCCGCTCCCGCCTTCGATTGTTGTGTCCAACGCGGGGCCGGAGGTCACCGGCAGATCCGAGGAGGCTGTCGTCCCAGCGATGTAGACATGGTCGTAGCCGTCGAGCGCGACACTCACCGCCTCGTCATCGGAGCCTCCCCCCAGCACCCGGGTCTTGATCTGGGCCCCCGTGGGCCCCAGCCACACAGCGAAGGCGTTCTTTCCTCCGGGAGGGACGGGCCCCAGGAGATTCGAAGTGGAGCTGCCCGCGATGACACTCTGGTGGGTCGTCGGGTTCACGGTGATGGCATTGCCCTCATCGAGCAGCGTGCCCCCCACATAGGTGAACCAGTCGATGCTCCCCGAGACGGGATCCATCTTCGCAACGAATGCATCCGCGTCGCCGTGGAACCCCACCACGGGAGTGGGGATGTTGGTGATGGAACTGGAGCGAGTCGTTCCCACCAACAGGAGCTTGTTCACATCCAACGTGATGCCGGAGAGCAGGTCCTGTCCCGAGCCGCCAATGGTCCGGAAGGGCTTGGTGGTCCATGGGAAGCGCAGGGTGGAGTCGGCGATCTGCGACGGATCCACCTTGACCACGAAGGCATCTTCAGCCCCGCTGCCAGGCACCGGGTAACCGAGGAAATTGGTGGTGGAGGTCGTGTACCCCGTGACGTAGACGAAGCCGCCTGTGGCGAGGACTCCCGTGGCCGCCTCCGTTCCAGACCCGGACAGGTACAGGAACCATTCAGGGAACCCGTCCGCGGACGAGACCTTGGCCAGGAAGCCCTCTTGTCCGCCTCGCGAACCATCATAGAGCGTGCCCGAGTCCGTCACGTTCGAGTTGTCGGTGGAGCCGACGATGAAGAGCTCGTCGGTGGGCGTGACAGCAATGGCTGTGACCCTGTCCGTGGACGTGTTGGCTCCATACACATGCGACCAGCGGCGCACGGTGCCATCGGCGCTGAAACGCGCGATGAAGTAGTTGTCGACCGTGTCGACCGTCCCACCCGCGGGCTCGTTGATGTTGGTCGAGGTGCCGTTTCCGACGACCACGATGTCTCCGTTGCTGAGCCGCGCGACATCCTCGAGACGATCGGCGCCAGGCCCCCCGACATAGGATCTCCACTGCAGGCTCGTAGCGGTCTGCGCGTCCGCCGACAGCGACAGGGTGAGCGCGACCAGTGACAGCAGCAGGGCGACGGCGTGTCTGGCTGCGAGCGGAACATGAATGACCACGGTGATGATCCCCCTCACAAGAGGTCGAAGCCCGCTCCCGCGGAGCCGCTCAGGACGAAGGAGCGGTACTTGGAAGAGTCCTGGACCTTGAGGTACTCGGCCCCCACGTCCACCAGGAAGGTGAGCCGCTTCATGGGGCTCAGGCGCAACCCCGCCACCGCACCACCACCATAGGCATGTGCCCCTGGAACCGCCGTGCCTCGCAGCGCCAGACGCGGCCGCACCGAGCCGCTACCCACCAACACCCCCACCTCCCCACCAAAACCCGGCTCGGTGCCCGTCAGCGCGCGCGCATTCACCTCCCACCCGCCGAGCCCCAGCGTGAGGGCGAAACCCATGCCGATGGAACCCTTCCCCAGGGGGTCCAGAAAGCCGAAGACTTCCGGGCTCAATCGCACGGACTTCGGCTCCTGCACGGCAGGAGGCTCCGGCGGAGGGGGCTTCGGCCGGGCTGCCGCTTGCTCCTGAGCCAGGCGCTCCGCCTCCTGACGCTGGCGCTCCGCTTCTCGAATCTGACGCTGGCGCTCCGCGTCCTGGGCCTGACGCTCCTCCTCCTTGCGCCTGGCCTCGACCGCCTGGCGCTGCGCCTCCACGTTCTTCCGGGCCTGCTCGGCCAGCGCCACGAAGGCAGGAGGAAAGAGGATGGGGTCCACCTGAAGGGAGGGAGCCGTCAGCGCCAGCTCTTCGAGTTGGCTCCGGGCGGCATCCTGCGCGCCCGAGGCGTGCAACGCCGCCGCGAGGTACAGCCGCGCCTTGACACGCTCCTCCTTGGAGAGTTTGGCGGAGCGAAGATCGTCCTCGAGCGCCTTACGAGCGCGCACATAGTCGCCGCGTTCGTAGAGCGTGACGCCCCGCAGTTCCGCGTCCGCTGGCAGCGCACCGAGCAACACCCACGCCATACACAGCAGGAAGGTCGTTCTCATGGGCCCTCGGTAACTGTGAGAGGCGCGAGTTCTCCCCCCCTGGGAATGAACTCACCTCATGACATGGCACAGCTCGGCCCCTCTGCGTACCCGACCCCAGGGCATGGAGAGAGTGACGCTGCAAACTCCTGAAGCGCACAGGCCGTACGGGTACGGGCGCTGGCATGCCTCATGCTCAGTGCTGCGGGCACCGGACCTGAAGTCCTTCACTGCCGCACTGACACCTCGAGAAAGAGACCATCACCGTGAAGAGAACACTCGCCAGCCAGGTGGAGAAACCCGCGCGGAGCATGCCAGGGACCGGGCCATGTCAGCGGCAGCCAGCGTGTCAGCGGGTGTGTCAGCTGACGTGTCAGGGCCAGGCTCTGTAGAGCAGCGCGGGCATGAGTGCCCGGAGATCCAAGGCTTCAGCAGCAGAACAAGTGTGCAACAAGCCCGGGAAGATGGCGGGCTCGGTCGGGATTTGACTCGCAGTTTGGGAAGGTAAAGCAATGTCTGACACCGTGACGTCCAGGCTCGCAGGGTTCCACAAGCTGCCCATGGAGGAGCGGCTCGCGCAGCTCGCCCGGATGTTCCGCCTCGAAGAAAGCGAGCTGGAGATGCTGCGCGGCGTGGGCGCCCTGCGCCCTGTGCTCGCCAACCAGATGATCGAGAACGCCGTGGGCACGTTCTCGCTCCCGCTGGGCCTGGGGCTCAACATGCTGGTCAACGGGCGCGACTACATCGTGCCCATGGCCGTCGAGGAGCCCTCGGTGGTGGCCGCCGTGTCCTTCGCCGCCAAGATCGTCCGCGAGGCTGGTGGCTTCACTGCCGAGGCCGACACCTCGATGATGATCGGCCAGGTGCAGGTGACGCGCTTCGGGGATCCTACCGAGGCCTCGGAGAAGATCCTGGACGCCAGGGAGCAGATCCTCGCGCTGGCCAACAGCTTCCACCCGGCCATGGTGGCCCGAGGCGGCGGGGCCAAGGATGTGGAGGTCCGCGTGCTGCCGCCCCCCGAGGGCCCGCGCGGTGAGCCGCTGCTCATCGTCCACTTGATCATCGACACGCAGGAGGCCATGGGGGCCAACCTCATCAACACCATGGCCGAGGGCGTGGCGCCGCTCATCGAGCAGCTCACCGGCGGCAAGGTGTACCTGCGCATCCTGTCGAACCTGGCGGACAAGCGGCTGTCGCGGGCCATGTGCCGCATCCCGGTGCCACTGCTGGCGGACTTCGAGATGCCGGGCGAGGACATCGCCGAGGGCATTGCTCAGGCCAGCCGCTTCGCCCAGGCGGACCCGTACCGGGCAGCCACGCACAACAAGGGCGTGATGAATGGCATCGACGCGGTGGCGATCGCCACGGGGCAGGACTGGCGGGCCATCGAAGCGGGGGCGCATGCCTTCGCGTGCCGCAAGGGACAGTACCGGCCGCTGTCCACCTGGTACCTAGAGGAAGGGCACCTGGTGGGGCGCATCGAGCTGCCCATGGCGCTGGGCACGGTGGGCGGGCCCATCAAGGTCCATCCGGGCGTGCAGGTGGCGCTCAAGCTGATGCGAGTGAACTCGGCTCGCGAGCTGTCCATGGTGATCGCGGCGGTGGGGCTGGCGCAGAACTTCGCGGCGCTGCGCGCGCTGGGCAGCGTGGGCATCCAGAAGGGGCACATGGCCATGCATGCACGGTGCGTGGCGGTGACGGCGGGGGCTCGCGGGGACTGGGTGGAGCGCATCGCCAACGAACTGGTCAAGGTCGGGCACGTGAAGGTGGAGAAGGCCCGGGAGATCATCGCCGCGCTGACGGCGGACGAGGCCGCTCAGGCCACGGCCCCCAACCAGGCGTAGCTCGACGGCTCGCTACTCCATGGAGGTCCGGCCGATCCATACGTATGGACTGAGCGCGTATGGATCCATACGTATGGATCCATACGCGCGATGCGGCGAAACTGTCATTTTCTACACCCGTCTCCGCGGATAGACGGTCAGTCTCTGTTCGTGGACTCCTGCGCTGGGCGCCGCAGGCCTCCTTCTGGGTAAGTGCCTGTTTTTTCTCCATTTCAGGCGTTGGTCTGTCCTCTGCAATGCGAGCGGCCGGTTCGTCATCCCGATGAACTGCCGCTCTTGGCGGAGTGGCTCTTCCCTATGGAGAAAATCCGCTATGTCGCAGACCACTGAAACCCTGAATCCCTACAAAGGCTTGAGCCTCGCGCAGGTCCTCACCACGATGCTGGCACTCGTGGCGAACGAGACGCTCAACCACTTCCGCATGGGGTTGCTCTACATCTACGTGGTGGACAGCAACCTGCTGGAGGGCACGCAGTACAAGAACCCCCTGGACTTCTTCAGCAGCAACATCCAGGAGGTGTCGCGCTCGGCGCTCGCCATGTATGGCGCCGTGGCGCGCGCCTTCACCGAAGAGGTGACCAAGCAGTTCGGCATGTGGCGGCTGAACCTGCTGCTCACCTACAAGAAGGCGGCCAAGATCGAGCTGAATGCCGAAGCTCCGGGCAACACGTTCATCCTCGTGCCGGACGCGCAGGGCGAGGTGGAGCCCAAGCTCTTCGCGGACTGCAGCGTGGAGGACATGCGCAAGGCGGTGGCGAACCTGCGCTCGCCCACTCCGAGCCAGCCGATCCCCGCCGAGCACCGGGTGCTCTATGACGGGTACCTGCAGGCGGTGACGAGCCGCTTCCCCAAGGGTGCGCCGGTGCGGGTGCGGATGCGCACCCAGGAGGGCAAGACGCTCATCACCTTCGACGTGCCGATCGACGAGGTGGACAAGCTGTCGGAGGCGCTGGCGGAGCAGCTCAACGACATGGACGAGTTGTCCGCGGCGGGCGCGGTGGAGGCGGGCATCGGTGCCGCACCTGCCGTGAGCACGGTCTAGCGGCTGCCCTTCTTCGAGCGGGCCTTCTTCCCGCCGTCGTCCGTCACTCCGGCGGGCAGAAGGATGCGCTTCTTGCCACCCTTGTCCGCCTTGGAGCTCTGACTCCCACCGGTGTCCGTGGCGCCGCTGGGCAGCAGGATGCGCGAGGGGCTCTTCTTCTTCGCCGCAGCCTTCTTCGCCGGGCTCTTCTTCTGGGTCTTGGAGCGAGTCGCCATGGTGCCGAGGATGATACCCACCGCGTTCATTCTCGGGAACCCAGTCAGTGCTTTGTGCAGCACCCTCGTTCCGGCGTGCACACGGTTGCACAACTGCGAGCGGTGCTGCACGAAGCCTCTTCAAGGAAGCCCGAAGTCACGCGGACTTCCGAATGGCCCCTGAGGTGCACTGCCTCGGGGGCATGGGCCGAGACTGCACTGCTTCCCTGGTTGATGACCTCCGCGCCTCCGCGCCCACCGAGCACTCCCGGTGGCTGACCGAGCTGGAGGAGCCCGCCTTCCGCGAGCTGCTTCACGCGCGCTACGGCGACACCTATTCCTATCCCATGCTCTATGAGCCTGGGGGAGCCTCGCGACTCTGGCGATCCGGACGGCTGCTGAGCCTGGGAGAGCTGAACGCGCAGGGAGCCGTCGTCTCGCACACGGGGCTGTGGACCGCGCCAGGGAGGGACTCCGTGGATTCGGGTCTCTCCCTCACCCACCCCTCCCAACGCACGGCCATGGATCGGGACGAGCACACGCGCATGTGGCGCCATCTGCTCGGCAGGCTGCGAACCCACGTGGGCTTCGTGCACCAGAACACCTCCACGCTTCACCTGATGGCCCAGCGCTATGCCTCGCGCATCATGGGCGCCGTTCCCGTGGGTCTGGTCGTCAACTACACGCAAGGCGAGCAGCTCATCGGCGTGGAGGGCTCCGGCATCCCCATGCAGGCGCTGGCCATGACCACCGTGCTCTCGCCGCTGCCGCCCCGCACGCGCTACCTGCCCTCGGGACATTGGGGCGAGTGGCTGCTGTCCATCCTGGCGGGACTGGATGTCTCGAAGACCGCCGTCCTGGTGCCCACCGAAGGAGGCGCCCATACGAAGCGCTACATCTTGCGCCCCATCGACTGGAATGAGTCCCTGCTCATCGAGCGGAGAGAACTCACCGGACTCTCCGACTCCGAGGCGGGCGAGCCTGAACTCCGGTCCCCTCGGGCTCGCGTGGACCTCGTCCACCTCTCGATGGGGGACCCACAGCAGGTCGCGGTGGGAACGCCTGTCCTCCTTGCCGCAGGCTACCGCCCCTCCGGGGTCCGGCTGCACCGGGACTCTCCGGACGAGATCGTCTTCCAGCACGTGAGGGACGTGTCTGCCGCCTGTGTGGCCCTGAGCCGCGCCCGGCTTGCGGGCAGGGACTCTCAGGCTCTCTTTGCTGGCTGGGTCGAGCGATGCGCGCGAACTTCGTAGACACGCTGATGGCTCGCCTCGATGGAGAGGTGGCTACCATCTGGGCCACGGTGCTGCTGCGCCTCGACGAGCGCCCCGATGCCTCCCACCTGCGCCGGGGACTGCGCGCCCTGGTGCGCGAGAACCCTCGCCTCAACGTGGGCTGGAACGATGCCCTGTGCGAGTGGCTCCCAGTACCTCGTACCGATGCAGAAGCGGACGCAGCCCTGCTCGAAGGCACCGTGCCTCTGGACGAACACGAGGCCGTGTCTCAAGTCATCAACGCGCGAATGGACCTCTCGCGGGAACTGCCGCTGCGGCTGCACCTGCTCCCCATGGAGGACAGTGCCCAGGGCCCATGGATGCTCGCCATCCAGCTCCACCACGCCATCGGTGACGCCAAGGCGCTCGGGCACCTGCTCGAACGGCTCTGGGCGCTCTGCTCGGGACGCGCGGCGGAGGGCCCACCCCTGGCCGCGTCGACGCTCACGGATGGCAAGGTGCTCCAGGCGGCCCTCCGCCGGCCCGGGCAGAGTCTCGGAGTCGCGAGCCCTCGCCGTCGGCTGCTCGCCCTGCGAGGGCTGGGGCTGCGCCGCAGCGGGGATGTCGTGGGACGCTCGATCATGGCCACAGCGCGGTTCCGGCTTCCTCCGGAGCGGCCGGAGCTCTCCGCGTCCGATGTCTTCTTTGCCTCCCTTCTCGCGAGCGCCGCCCTGCGCGAACCTCCCAGGGACGGAGTCATCCGCCTGCGCATGCCCGTGGATCTGCGGCGGGAGCTGGGGCTCGGGCGCACACTGGGCAACGGCTGCTCGGCCGTCCCCATCGAGCTGCCCTTCCAGGAGGTACATGCGCGGCTGGAGGATCCCCCCCGGCTCGTCGAACTCGTGCGCTCGGAGATCCAGAGGGTGCTCGAAACCGGCGTCCACTGGGCCACGGCGCTCGAGTGCATGGCAGTGGCCCGCGTCGCGCCCCGCCGGGTGCTTCGCCAGAACGCGCGCCCCGGACTCATCGCCGAGCCACGCACCAACACGCTGGTGACGACCTACATGGGACGACTGGACCGGCACTTCGCCGGAGCCCCGCTGCGCATCCGTTCCGTGCGAAGCCACACGCCCACGTGGGGAGCCACCGGCTTCACCTTCCAGGAGACGCTCTGCATCAACCCCGCCACCTTCGAGGGACTCTGGAGCCCCAGCGAGCTGCGCGAGTTCACCCAGCGGCTCGCGGACTGGGTCTCCTCGTCCTTCGATCTGCCAGCGGAGGTGGTCGGCCCATGAAGATGCTCGCCGAGGCGCCCGGGCTCTACCTGGGCTTCATCTCGCTCCACCTGGTGCTGGGTCACCTGGGCTCCAGCCTCCTCTACCGCCTGCGCTTCGGACGAAGCCCTCTGGCCTATCGGAGCGGGGCGGCCGACACTTCTCACACCCGCACCACACGGCTCATCAGCGGTGTCTCGCTGCTTTGGGCTGTCTCCGTCGCCGCGGCGGCACTCTGGCCCGCCTGGTCCTCGTTTCCCTGGGGGCGGTCTCTCTTCTCCGTGCCCCCCGTCATCGGCTGGGTGCTTGGGGGCATGGGGCTCGTCGGAATGCTGTCCGCCCAGTACGGCATGGGCGAGGCATTCCGGATCGGCGTGGACGCAGGCGAGCACACACCCACCCTGCATGAGCGGGGGCTCCACCGGTACTCGCGCAACCCCATCTACGTGTTCTCCCTCCTGTACCTCGTGGGCGCCTCGCTCTGGGCTCCCTCGCTCCTCACCCTCGCGTCCCTGGCCAGCCTCGGAGCGCTCTTCCATGCGCTGGTGCTCCAGGAGGAGCGCTACCTCGCGACCCGCCTCGGGGCTGACTACACGCGCTACCTCCAGCGCGTCCCCCGCTACCTCTGATGCGCCATGACTGACGCTCTCATCCCCCTCCCCGCCCCCGCCACCTCGCCGCTCCATGGCTTCGGCCTGTCGCGTGCCGAGCTCGTGGAGCTGCTCCGAATCCGTCCTGCTCGAGCCCTGGGCATGAGCACCCTCCACCTGGGCGTCTGGCTCACAGCGGCCGTGGCGCTCACCCGAGTGGACAGCCTGTGGGCGAAGCTTCCGCTGTGGCTGCTGGCGGGCAGCGCGGTGATGGGGCTCATCCAGCTCGACCACGATGCGTGGCACGAGAATCTCTTCCCGCGGCCCTGGCAGAACCGCCTCTTCGGCAACGCGCTCAGCCTGCTGGTGGGCATTGCCTACGAGCCCATGCGGCATGATCACCTGGCGCACCACCGGTGGAACCGCACCGAAAAGGATCCGGATGCCTACAACGCGGGGCGCCGCTCGCTCGGGCTCAGCGCGCTCTACTACGCCACCGTCTTCCTCGGTATCCCGCTCAGCCTCATCTACTTCAACGTTCTCTATCCCCTGCAGCACTTCGAGCGCTCCCGCCTGCGCCGCCATGTGCTCGTGTTGCTGGGATACGTAGCCTTCTACGCAGCCCTCTTCTCGTTCCTCTCCACCCACGGGTGGCTCCGCGCGGCGGTGGAGTGCTGGCTCCTGCCGGTGCTCTTCGCCAGTCCGCTCAACGGGCTCAAGTCGATCGCCGACCACTACGACAACGTCTGGCGCGGAGACCGGTTCCACACCGCCACCACCGTGCGCAGCACCCGGCTCGTCACCTTCCTCTGGAACGGGCTCAACCACCACCTGGACCATCACCTCTTCCCTCGTGTGCCGGGCTACAACCTCGACCGGCTCCACGCGCGCATCCGCCCGGCCCTGCTGGCCCAGGGCGCCTGCGTCTTCGACAGCTACCTCCAGGTCATGTGGCGAGCCCTCCGCGCCGGCCCCTCCCTCGTGGACGAAGACGTCCGCCTGGTCACTCTGGAGCGCAAGAGCCCATGAACACCCTCCGCCGCCTGTACACGGACATCCGCTACGAAGACGGCCGCTGGCCGCTCTCCCGCTGGGATCTCAACCTCCGTTACATCACCAAGAGCCTGCTCCATGTGCCAGAGCCACGGCGGGTCGGCGATGTCGAGCACTTCGCCCGCGTCTCCCGCCACCTGGCCTCGGACACCTGGAAGCACGCAGGACCTCGCACGCTCTCGCTGTGCGCGGTGGGAGACGTGATGTGGATCCGCAGTGGCTACCGCCATGCGCTCTCGCCTGGCGTCCGGGCCGCACTGGCGGACTGCGACGTAGCGTTCGCCAATCTGGAGACGCCCGTGGATCCCACGCAACCCGTGCCTCGGTGGGTCTACGAGACGCTCCACTACAACGCTCCACCCGAGTACCTCGATGCGTGGGAGGGCACAGCACACCACCGGGTCTTCTCCCTGTGCAACAACCACGCGCTCGACCAGGGCCCCAGCGGGCTCGCACAGACCCGCCGCCATGTCCTGGCACGGTCGGAGCACCGCTGCGTCGGAGGCCCGGAGCCCACGGATGCCGTGGCCTCGCTCGAGGTATCCGGCGTGCGCATCGGCATCGCCGCCGTGACGTATGACATCAACCACCTCTCGGGAGCTCCTCCTGCGGGAATCCCGGTCGCGCGGCTCGGCAGCCCTCGACATGCACCCGACTGGCAGCGGCTGGGAGCCCTCATCGACGCCGCGCGCGCCGCCGGACCGGACCTCGTGGTGTTCATGCCCCACTGGGGCTTCGAGTACGAGTACTGGCCCGAGCCCCTCCAGCGCCAGCACGCCTATCAGCTCATCGAGCGCGGCGTGGACATCGTCCTGGGCACCTCGCCCCACGTTCTCCAGCCCGTCGAACTCGTCTCCATCAATGGCGCCGACCCCTCCTGCCCCACGCAGCTCCGCCGGGAGGGAGCACCTCGCCTCGGGCTCATCGCGTACTCGCTCGGGAACTTCCTCAGCATCATGCCTACGCGGGCCTGTCAGACCGGCGCCGTGCTCCAGCTCGCACTGGCTCGCGACGAACAAGGACAGCTCCAACCGATGGAGCTGCGCGCGGTGCCCACCGCCTGCGGACGCGGACTCGTGGGCGAGGCCTTCCTGGATGCGGGAGTGGTGACGCTGGACGAGTTGGAAACAGAGCGGGCCGAGCCTCACCGGGCCCATGCCCGCCGAACCCTGGAACCGTTGTTGAGCCCTGGCCGGAGGAAGTGAGCATGTCCCCCATGATGGATGCACTGGAGGAAGTGACCGCCGTGATGGCACGGCAGGTCCAGAGCTGGCTGCCCGCTGTGACACCCGAGCGATACGTGGCCTTCCTGGACATGATGTATCACTACACGCTTCGGAGTGGAGACCGGCTGCGGCTCGCGGCCGAGCGCGCCACGCACCCCGAACTCAAGTCCTTCTTCGCCGAGCTCGCCCGCGAGGAGCAGGAGCACTACCGCCTGGCCAAGGCGGACCTCGCAGCGTTCGGGCGCTCACCTTCTCCCAGCTCTCCTCAAGAGGTGTCCGCCTTCCATGCCTTCTGGGAAGCCATCCCCGCGGAGCGCCAGCTCGCATACCTGGGTGCGCTCATCGTCCTGGAGGGTGTGGCCCACCATCTCCAGAGCGAAGCCCACACGGCGCTGGGCCGACTGGGCCTGCAGCGAGGCCAGGCGCGCTTCCTGCTCGTCCACCTCGACGCCGACCTCGAACATGGCGCCCGCGCCCGCGCGCTCTGCGAGCGCATTGCCGGCGGCGAGCCCGAGCCCCTCTTCGATGGCGCGCGCAAGGCTGCCGACTTCTGGGTGGCTCTGCACCGCAAGGCGCTCGTGGAGGCCTGAGTCCCTACACGGGCGCTCATTCTGCGTCCGCGTCTCCGGTTCCCGCGCGTCGCGGCCCATGAGAGACTCCGCCGCCTCCGTGGACGGGACACGGAGCCCCAGGTGAGCCGCTGCATGAGTGAACAGGCCAACGAAGGTGAGGATGTCTCGAGACGGCCCTCGAAGCGCGACATCCTCGAACGTGCCTGGTCCAAGTACTGGTACTTCGCGCAAGAGGCACTGCCCGCGCGAGTGGAGGAGCTGCTGCGGCTGCTGCCCGCCGCGCGCACCTACGGCATCTCCGCGCCCCTGGAGAACTTCCTCCGGCGCCACACCGGCGAAGTCATCTCCATCAACATCGACGCCTCCGCGGTGAGCCCGGACCGGCGCGCGGACTCGCTGCGCTGGACACAGAAGCTCATCTCCGCGTGCACGCCGGATCCTCGCGGAGGAGAGCAGTTCTGCATCCCCGCGCTCCCGCAGCCCTTCATGAGCTGGCTTCAAGGCAGCTCGCTGCTCCGAGGCTTCTCCTCCTCATGGGAGGGCTCGCTCTATGGCGCATGGCTGAACCAGTACCTGGATGATCCGTTCGCCTCGCTCGGCTTCACCCGGGCCCGAGCGCTCCTGGAGAAGCTGCAGCCGCGGCCGGTGCGCCCACCGGACTTCTCTCGAGCGCTGCGCCGCTTCCGGGCCTACCTGCGCCTCACCCTGCCCAAGGGCAGCCTCCTCCCCACCGCCACCCAGCTCGAACGCTTCGCGGACGAGCATCTGGAGCCTCGCTTCGAGCAATACCGAGAATTCCTGATGCCCATCGCCGAGCGAGACAGCGGCGTGTTTACCTGGGAGTCCAAGTACGGGTAGCAAACCTGCTGGGTAGGCATGTGACTCTCAGTCCCTCCAAGGGAGCAACCCTTGAATTCCCGAAGGGTGCATGCTGGAGTGCCGCGCCGGAATCGGTTGTCCACCACTACAGCAAACGGGGGTCACATCATGGCGAGTCGGGAGGAACTCAAGGATTACCAGATCCTGGGCGCGTGCGTTCAGTCGATCCTCGACGGGTTCGGCCACTTCACCCTTCTCGCAAGCAAGATCCTCCTGGAGTCAGGGCTGGGCACGGTCGACAAGCAGGGGGACGGGCTGGCGGAGTTGGATCCCGCCACCTGGTATCCGCTGGACCGATTCCTGGCGGCCTTCTCGCGCGTGGGTGCCGAGTTCGGAGACATCACCCTGCGGCAGGTGGGGATTCAGATCCCCAAGAAGGCGGTGCTCCCGCCCGAGTTCCACGCGGACATCCACACGGCCTTCAAGACAATGGACATGGGCTACCACCTGAACCACGCCAGGAAGGGGGTTCAGATGGGCAACACGATGACCAACGAGATGCTGGAGGGCATCGGCCACTTCCACACCAAGCCGGTGGCCGGGAAGAAGCAGATCATCGTCGAGGTCGACACGCCCTACCCCTGCGCGTTCGATGAAGGCATCGTCCTGGGACTGGCGCAGCGCCTGGAGCCAACCGCTACGTCGGTGCATGATCGCAAGACGTGCCGCAAGCGCGGCGACGACATCTGCTACCACATCGTCAGCTGGAAGTAGGCCACCCGGCGCTCAGCCCCCACGAGGGCGCTGGTTCTGGCGCTGCAGCCACGTGTTCAAGAAGGACTTCACCGCGGGGTGCTCCGAGCGGCGGAAGTCCTCGGGCAAGCCGGCCTGAACGACGCGGCCTTCGTGCATGAGGGCCAGGGTGTCTCCCACGCGGAAGCCCGAGGCCACATCCGGGGTGATGACGAGCGAGGTGGCGCCCAGTTGCTGCTTGCCCGTGAAGATGACTTCGTTGACGGAGGCCGTGGTGAGCGGATCCAGGCCGGCCGTCGGATCGTCATAGAGGAGGATGCTCGGCTGGAGGATGGCTGCGCGCGCGAAGCCCACGCGCTTCTGCATGCCGCCGGACAGCTCGCCCGGGTACTTGTGCGCCGCGTGCGTCAGCCCCACCACGTCCAGGGACTTCTGCACCGCCGCCTGGATCTCCGGCTCCGACATCTTCGTGCGCTCGCGCAGCGGGAAGGCCACGTTGTCGAACACGGTGAACGAGTCGAACAGCGCGTTGGCCTGGAAGAGGATGCCCAGCTTGCGGCGCAGCTTGTCCAGGCCCGCCTCGTCCAACTGGGAGAGGTCCTCGCCGTCGATGCGCACCGTGCCCCGGTCCGGCTGCAGCAGGCCGACCAGGTGCTTCATCAGCACCGTCTTGCCCGAACCGGACACCCCCATCAGCACGCAGGTGGTGCCCTCCTCCACCACCAGGTCCACGCCCCGGAGGATCTCCTGTTCGCCGAAGGACTTGTAGAGGCCCTTCACCTCAATCATCGGCCTGCGCGCCCGCTGAGGGGTCGAGTCACTCATCGCCGCGGCAGCATGACATGTCCCGTCCGCCAAGGCAGCCACGCAACGCCTGCCTGCCGGAAGAGCGACGAGCCCTGGACGGCGGCGAGGCTCAGGGCAGCCAGGGCAGCCGCTCCTTCAGTAAGGGGAGACGGATGCGCTCGTCCTTCATCCGCTGGTCGAACACGAAGTCCTCCGTGGACTCCACCTTCCACCGGTTCTTGTGCCGGACGTTCAGCGCGCGGACGATCTCGTAGAAGGTCCACCGCTCGTTCGCATCCAACTGGTAGAGCCCCGGCGCGGAGTTTGAGAGCGTGTGCAGGGCCTGCACCGTGTCGTCCAGGATCGCGGAGGCCGGGTACCAGCGCGTGCTCGCGCGCACCACGCCCTCCTGGCGCATCTTCTCTTCCAGGAAGGCCACCATGTTGTTGCCCGTGGTCTGCTCGCCAATCTGCCAGCCCAGCCGCGCCACCCTCGCCTCGGGGTTCTGGTAGAACACCCGCTCCTCGGCCCGGCGCTTCTCGTAGCCGTAGCCCTCGGTGGCGTCCGGCTGCGAGTCCAGCGTGAAGGGCCCGTGCGCGTGGTTGGAGAACACCGTCACGGTGCTGGTGAACACGAAGCGGATGCCCAGGATGCGGGTGATCCACGCCAGCTCGCTGGCCCACTCGTAGTTGACGAGCCAGGACTCTCCAGGCCGCCCCGTGGGCTGCGAGGCCGTGGCCAGGTGGAATACCACCTCGGGAGCGGACTCGCGCACGAAGCGCTCCATGGCCGCGTAGTTGTCCACCGGAACGATGCCCCTGTTCCAGGGAATGACGTCGCAGCCTTGCTGCCGCAGGAAACTGGCGAGACGTGAACCCACCGTCCCGTTCGCTCCGGTGATGATCGCTCGACGAGCCATGACTCGACCTCCGGCGGAAGAGAGGGATTACCGCAGGCGCCACACGGCACTGGAGTATGCGGGCAGAGACACCTTCCAGGTGCCCTTTTTACCCGGCTCTGCCATCACGCTCACATCTGGATCCAAGAAGAGGGGCTCCATGGGAGCGGCAGGGAGCGACTGGCTCATGCTGGCCGGCGCGGCGCCCAGATTGTGGACCACGAGCACCCGCTCTCCCTCCGCTTCACGGAGGAAGGCCACCACCGAGGGGGCCTCGCTGCTCCGAGCCAGGGGCCGGAGCGTACCGAGCCGGAGCGCGGGCGAGGCGCGGCGCACGTGGATGAGCATCCGGTAACGGTGCAGCAACGAATGTGTGTCGGCCAGTTGCACGGCCACGTTCTGCTTCTGCCAGCCCTCGACGAACGGCTCCCACGGCTTGCCTGTTGTGAAGCCCCCCTTTTCCGAGCCATCCCACGGCAGCGGGCGGCGCTTGCCGGGATCGCCCTCCTCCTTCGGGCCATTGGGCAAACCGATCTCCTCGCCATAATAGAGGAAGGGCGTACCGGGCAGCGTCAGCAGCAGCGCGGGGGCGACACGAATCCGTGCCTCCTGCCCCTCGAGCTGGGCAGCCACCCGGAACTGATCGTGGTTGGCGAGGAACGGCGCAACCAGCACCCCACGAGGGTAGGCGGTGCTCAGCTCCGTGAGCTGCGTGGACAACTTCGCTCCGTCTCCGGACTTGAGCGAGCCGAGCAGGGCCTCCGCGGTGGGGAAGTTGAAGAGCATGGGCAGCTCATCCCCGCCGGGCAGCCGCGCCGTCGCGCCGTAGTAGGGGACGATGTGCTTCGTATCGCTCCACACCTCGCCCACCAGAAGCGCATCCGGGCGGACACTGCGCACATGCGCGGAGAACTCCTTCCAGAAGGCGTGCGTCTCCGAGGTGTCGTCCTGCTGATCGCCCGGGCCCTGCTCCACCAGGTGACGGGCCGCATCCAGCCGGAAACCATCCACCCCGCGCGAGAGCCACAGCGAGGCCAGCCGCTTCACCTCCGCGCGCACCTCGGGGTTGCGGAAGTTGAGGTCCGGCATCCCGTCCCAGAAGACGCCGTAGTAGTAGGCGCCCCCGCGCTCGTGCCACACGGGATCCTTGCCTCCCCACGGCTGTGTCCAGCCCGGGTTGTCCTGCCGCCACACGTACCAGTTGCGCTTGGGCGAGTCCGGCGAGGACGCGGACTCCACGAACCATGGGTGCTTCGCGCTGGAGTGGTTGATGACGAAGTCCACGATGATGCGGATGCCTCGCCGGTGGGCCTCGCGCAGCAACCGCTCGAAGTCCTCCTGCGTGCCGTACTCCGAGTCCACCTTCTCGTAATCCACGGTGTCGTAGCCGTGATAGCTGGGCGACTCGAAGACAGGCATGAGCCAGAGGCCTTCCACGCCCAGGTCCCTCAGGTAGTCCAGCTTCGCGGTGAGCCCGTTGAAGTCTCCCACCCCGTCGCCGTTCGAGTCCGCGAAGCTGCGGACGAACACCTCATAGAAGACGGCGCCGCGCGCCCACTCCAATTGCCATCCCGGAGGCGCCGCCGCGGCTGGACGCGCAGGCTCAGCCGCATGGGCAACGAGAGATCCACACACCAGGGCCAGGGCACAGAGAGCGGGAGTCCGGTTCATGGCCGCGAACCTTACACCCGGGACTCAGGGCTTCTTACCGTTCCGGATCCACTCCTCGCGGCGTTTGTCCTGAAGTGCCTTGCGCTCGAGCGCTTCTTGCGTCCGGCGCGACACTTCCTTGAGCCGGTCCTGGTGCATCCGGATGCTCAAATCAATGAGCCCCTTGTCGTTCTCCGGGAGCTTGTCGCCGTAGTCGGCGACCATCTGGTTCGCCAGGGTGATGTAGTCCTCCGAGAGCTTCCGCCGGTAGTCGAAGTAGCGGTGGATCTCCTCCTCCGTGGCATCCCCGGATTGGATCTTCCCAAAAACTTCATTCCACTTCCGCTTCGCCTCGGCGCGCTTCTGGAGCTCCGCGGGATCCTGCGTGGGAGCGGTGGTTTCCCAGTACAGGTTGTCCGGCAGCTTCTTGCGCAGCTCGTCGAACTTCACCGGGTAGTCGGCGGGGGGCGCGCTGGCGGACTCGTCCTCCGGATTCGCCATGAGGAATCGATCCAGCGAAGGGGCCTGACTCGCCTGCGCGGTGGCAGCAGGAGGCGCGGGGACGGGCGCTGCGGCCGGAGCGGGAGCAGGAGCTGTCGCCTCGCGCGGAGGCGCCTCCACCGAAGGCTCACTTCCCAACACCCCAAAGAGGATCGCGAGCAGCACCGCAACCACACCCACTACCAGTGGGAGCTTCCATCGCGCCTTTGTCATGGTGCGTCAGATATCCCGAGCTTTCGTGGGTTAACAAGACCCCTGGACTTCAGGTTCACGGCGGGTGTACTAGGCAACTCCCCAAAAACCGGAGGAACCTGAATGAAGCGCCTGCTTTTGCCGGGCCTGTTGGCCCTCATGCTGTCGCCCTCAGTGTCTCGCGCGGAAGTCCTGCTGCCCGCCATCATCGACGTGTTGGTGGACGGAGGTAACAACTACGCCTGGCAGAAGGTGGCACTACCCGGCACCGTCTGTGGCAACGGTTCCCAATACAAGTTCTGGATTCGCAAGACGAGCTCGCCCAACCTCCTGGTCCTCTTCGAGGGTGGCGGCGCGTGCTGGGATTACGACACCTGTAGCGGCCGCGCCGGAGTGCTGGGCGCCGCCAACCCCAACGGCATCGCCGACGACTACATCACCCAGTTCACGGCGAAGTACGTGTCGCCCATCGTGAACGGGGCGGACCCGGGCCTGCCGTTCCGCAGCAAGACGGACCTGGTCACCAAGGACTGGAACATCGTCTACATGCCGTACTGCACCGGTGACGTGCACATCGGCAACAACACCGCCACCTACGTGGACTCCACGGGCGCCAACCCGCCGCTCGTGTGGCACCACAACGGTTATGGCAACACCATTGCCATGGCCAACTACGCCAAGACGCAGTTCCCCAACGTGCAGAAGCTGCTGGTGACGGGCTACAGCGCGGGCGGCACGGCCACCTCGTCCTCGTACTACTTCGTGCGCAAGGCCATCAACCCGGCCCGCGGCTACCTGCTGAACGACTCGGGCCCCATCTTCCTGGCGCCCAACACCACGGACCTGTCGCGCGCGCTGCACGACAAGATCCGCCAGTCGTGGAACCTCAACTCGGTGTTCTCGCTGCTGCCCGCGTCGTTCAACATGAACAACTTCGGCAGCATCAACCGCATGGTTGCCACCGAGTTCCCCAATGATCAGCTGGCCTACACGGGCTACACGCGCGACTACAACTACTCGCGCTTCTCGTACGAGCGCTTCCGCACGCCGAACGACGAGGAGTCCATCCACGGCTACTGGAAGGTGGACCAGGACAAGCTGGTGGCGGAGCTGAACCTGTACAACAACTTCAGCTACTTCATCCCCTACCACCGCCCCATCAACGCCAGCCACTGCAGCACCGTCATCACCTTCATCGGCTCGCACGCCTGCCAGCGCATGGAGAAGAAGCACAACTGGTGGGAGTACATCGACTCTCCCTGGCAGAGCTACAAGTGCTACAGCGAGTTCGTCGGCATGGATGCGTTCCTGTCCCGCTGGATCAACGGCAACGAGCGCTTCCGCATCTACGAGCCGGCCAACAACTACAACAACGAGGATCCGGGCATGAGCGCCATCGCGACGCTGGTCGACGCGGCGCTCGGCGACTGATCCGCGCCCCGCGGTGAGTTCGAGCCCCTGGAGCTGGCCCGGTGCCAGTCCAGGGGCTCTGTCATTTCAGGGGCCCGTGTGGAGGACGATGTTCCGCGCCGTGGGGGCTCGTGCGAATCTGCTCGCCCCATGAGCGTCCAGGTCGAGAAGAGCGGTCCCATCACCACCGTCATCCTCCACCGCCCCGAGGTGCGCAACGCGGTGGATGGCACCACGGCGCAGGAGCTGGCGGATGCCTTCCGCGCCTTCGACGCGGATCCGGATGCAAAGGTGGGAGTCCTCTTCGGCGAGGGCGGCACCTTCTGCGCGGGTGCGGACCTCCAGGCCGTAGCCGAGGGGCGGATGCCTCGGCTCTCTCCCGAGGGAGACGGCCCCATGGGCCCCTCGCGCATGGTGCTCGGCAAACCGGTGGTGGCCGCCATCTCCGGGCATGCCGTGGCGGGCGGGCTGGAGCTGGCGCTCTGGTGCGATCTCCGGGTGGCCGAGGAGGACGCGGTGCTGGGCGTCTTCTGCCGGCGCTGGGGCGTGCCGCTCATCGACGGAGGGACGGTGCGGCTGCCGCGCCTGATCGGCCTGTCACGCGCGTTGGATCTGATCCTCACCGGGCGGCCGGTACCCGCGCAGGAGGCACTGGGCATGGGGCTCGTCAACCGCGTGGTGCCACGGGGCCAGGCCCGGCAGGCCGCCGAGGCGCTGGCGCGGGAGCTCGCCGCCTTCCCCCAGGCCTGCATGAACGCGGATCGCCGCTCCGCCTACGAGCAGGCCGCCCTGCCGCTGGAGGCCGCGCTCCGCCAGGAGTTCACCGGCGGCATCCAGGTCCTCCAGTCCGAGTCCGTGCCAGGAGCCCAACGCTTCGCCCAGGGAGCGGGCAGGCACGGAAAGTTCGAGTAGCAGGCGCGACTTTCGGGCCAGGCCCCCCTTGAAAGCTTGGAACGCCACATTTATTATATATGCCGTAGACCTTCGGTCCTTATAAAAATAAGGTCTCCGGCGACATGGACAGCCTCGATTACCGCATAGTGGACATGCTGCAGCGCGACGGGCGGGCGACCCAGCTGGAGATCTCCCGTGAGATCGGCCTGTCGCAGCCAGCGGTGGCCGAGCGCATCCGCAAGCTGGAGGAGCGCGGTGTCATCACCGGCTACACGGCGCGGGTGGACGCGGGGAAGCTCGGCAAGGACATCACCGCCTTCATCGGGGTGAACATCGAGCACCCGAAATATTTCGAGGGCTTCGCCAAGAAGGTCATGGCAATGCCCGAGGTGCTCGAGGCGCACCGCGTCGCGGGGCAGGACTCGTACATCCTCAAGGTGAGGACGGCGAACACGAAGTCGCTCGATCAGCTCCTCGTGGAGACGCTGAGGACCATCTCCGGCGTCACGCGCACTCACACCACCATCGTTCTGACATCCATCAAGGAGGAGACGCACGTCCAGGTCTCCCCCGAGCTGTTGAAAGGAGATTGACTGTGACTCTGTCCGCCAGCACGCACCTCGCCCCCTCCACCGTCTCCCTTCCTCTGGCTCAACGCATGTCGCGGATGAAGACGTCCGCCGTGCGAGAGATCCTCAAGGTAGCCGAGCGTCCGGAGATCCTCTCGTTCGCGGGCGGCCTGCCGGCGCCCGAGCTGTTCCCCGTGGAGGCCATCGCCCAGGCGCACGCCGAGGTGTTCGCCCACGAGGGCCCGGCTGCCATGCAGTACAGCACCACGGAGGGCTACGGCCCGCTGCGTGAGTGGATCTGCGGGCATCTGGCCCAGCGCGGGCTGACGGCCACGACGGAGCAGGTGATCATCACCTCCGGCTCGCAGCAGGGCATCGATCTGGTGGCCAAGGTGATGCTGGATCCGGGGGATGTGGTGGTGGTGGAGAACCCCAGCTACCTGGCGGCGCTGCAGAACTTCGACGGGTACCAGGCCCGCATCGAGTACGTGGGCAGCGACCACGAGGGCATGCGCGTGGAGGAGTTGGAGGCGCTGGTGGCGCGGGTGGGCAAGCCCAAGCTCATCTACATCGTCCCCAACTTCCACAACCCGAAGGGCACCACGCTCTCGCTGGAACGGCGGCATGCGCTGGTGCGGTTCGCCCAGCGGCACCGCGTGCTGATCCTCGAGGACAACCCGTACGGCGAGCTGCGCTTCCGGGGCGAGGCGCTGCCGTCCATTGCCTCGCTGGATGACATGGGCGTGGTGGTGCAGCTGGGTACGTTCTCCAAGACGCTGGCGCCGGGGCTGCGCATCGCCTGGGCGGCGGGCTCCAAGGAGCTCATGCGCAGCCTCACCATCGTGAAGCAGTCCACGGACCTGCACACCGCCACGCTGTCCCAGCGGGCCACGGCGCGGCTGCTCACGAAGTTCGACTACGACGCGCACGTGACGAAGCTGCGCGCGGTGTACGGGGAGCGGTGCCAGGCGATGCTGGACTCGCTGGAGCTGCACATGCCCGAGGGCACGCAGTGGACGCACCCGGACGGCGGCATGTTCCTTTGGGTGGAGCTGCCTCGGGGCCTGCGGGGTGAGGACATCCTCCCGCGCGCCATCGAGCAGCGCGTGGCCTTCGTGCCGGGCAGCCCGTTCTTCGCGGCCAACCCGCGGCCGGAGTGCATCCGCCTGAACTACTCCAACCGCCCGCCCGAGCTGATTGAGGAGGGCATGCGGCGGCTGGCCTCGGTGCTGGCCGCGCAGTAGGCAGGCGCCTAGCCGCTCAGTGCATGGTGGCTTGCCCGAACCCGAGAAAGGCTCGGGTCCGCTCGTGCCTCGGCCTGGCGAGCACCTCGCCGGGAGCGCCCTCTTCGATGATGTGCCCGCCGTGCAGCACGAGCACCCGCGAGGCCAGTGCCTGCGCGAAGCGCATCTCGTGCGTCACCGTCACCATCGTCAGGCCCTCGGAGCGCAGGCGCTCCAGCAGGGCCACCAGGTCCCCCACCCGCTCCGGATCCAGCGCGCTGGTGGGCTCGTCCATGAGCAGCACCTCGGGCTCCATCGCCAGCGCCCGAGCAATGGCCACGCGCTGCTGCTCACCTCCGGACATCTCCGAGGGGTAGGCCCCCTCGCGGTGTGACATGCCCACCTTGGCCAGCAGCGCCTTCGCCCGCTCGGTGGCCTCCTTCACGCTCTGGCCCTTCACGTGGACGGGAGCTTCGATGACATTGCCCAGCGCCGTGCGGTGCGCGAACAGGTTCCACTGCTGGAAGACGAAGCCCACCCGCCGCCGAATGTTCCATAGCTGGGCGGACTGCCCCCTCCCAAGCCCGGGTTCGAGGGCGCAGTCCCCTACCCGCACCGAGCCAGCGTCGAAGGACTCGAGCCCATTGAGGCACCGCAGCAGCGTGCTCTTGCCGCCTCCCGAGGGCCCCAGCAACGCAACCACCTCGCCCCTGGCGAAGGTGGCGCTGATGCCATCCAGCACCGTCCGGTCCGCGTAGCGCTTGGTCAGCTCTCGTACCTCGATCATGCCCGCTCCAGCTTCGCCTCGAGCCTTCGCGCGAGACGGGACAAGGGGTAGCTCATCGCCAGGTACAGCGCCGCGCACAGCGCCCCTGGCACCATCCAACTGCGTACATCCACGGCGGTGATCGTCATGCGCTTGGTGAGCTCCACCACCGAGATCACCGACACCAGCGAGCTGTCCTTCAGCAACGCGATGAAGTCATTGGTCACTCCCGGCAGCGCCACTCGGAAGGCCTGGGGGATCACCACCCGCCTGAGCGCAAGCCGGGTCGGCATGCCCAGCGCCAGCGCCGCCTCCATCTGCCCTCGAGGCACCGCGAGGATGCCGGCGCGGTACACCTCCGCCTCGTAGGCCGCGTAATTGAGCCCCAGGCCGAGGATGGCGGCGCTCAGCGCATCCAGCCGCAGCACGGCCGCCAGCCCGTAGTAGAGGACGTAGAGCTGCAGCAGCACGGGCGTGCCGCGAAGCAGCTCCACATAGCCCGTGGTGAATCCGCCCAGCCACTTCGGCCCGTAGAGCCGCACCAGCGCCAGCGACATCCCCAGAGGGATGGCCAGGAGCATGGCCCCCACGGACACCAGCAGCGTCACCGCTGAGGACTGAAGGAAGAGCAGCACCTGGCTCCACCCCAGGTGAGCCGTGGACGTCTGCGAGAGCACCTCGCGCGTCTGCGCCTCCGTCCAGTCGACCATCCGCTGCTCGGCGGCATTGTCGATGCCCCACCGGCGGAAGATCTCCCGCAGCTCCCCCGAGCGGGCAATCCGGCCCAGCGCATCATCCAGCGCCTGGCGCAGCCCGTCCTCTCCGGGGCGCACGGAGATGGCGTAATAGCCCTCACCCACATCTCCCACCACGCGCAGCCCCGGGCGGGTCATGCCGTAGCGCTGAGCGATGATGTCGTCCATCAGCACCGCGTCCAGCCGGCCCTGCTCCAGATCGATGTAGGGCTCCTGGACACCCTCGTAGGGCACGGCCTGGGCACCGCTGTGCAGCAGCAGCTCCCACGCCTGGGAATTGGAGAGCGTGCCCACCCGGCGTCCGCGTAGGGCCTCCAGGCCGGTGATGGCCGTGTCCTCCTTGCGCGCCATCAGCCGGAGGTTGAAGAGGTAATAGGGGCGCGTGAAGAGCACCCGTCCGGAGCGAGCCGGGGTGATCTCCATGCCGTTCATCGCCACGTCGAACGAGCCGCCCCGCTCCAACGTGGGAATGAGGCTGGACCAGTCGTTCTGGACCATCTCGGCGCGCACCCCCAACTCGCGGGCCAGGGCGTCCGCCAGCTCCACCTCGAAGCCACGGTACTGGCCGGGATGGTCGGGATCCTCCATGGCGTAGGGCTCGCCGCCCTGCGCATCCGCCCCCCATCGGAGCACGCCCGCGCGCTGGACGCGTTCGAGCCCCGAACCCTCCTTCTGGCCGCAGGCCGTCCACAGCAACACCCCCAGCGCCATGCAGGCACGGGGGAACCAGGAAGCACGTCGCGGTCGGGGAGGAGGTTCGTCTGTCATGTCATGCAGGGGTCGAGCGGCATCACCCATAAAGCAAATCGCCCCGGGGTTCCAGAGGTGCCCCCCTTGGAGAAAAAAATAGGGCGGGTGACACTTGGGAGGGGGCTCGGTTTTCCATTCGCCACGCCGGAGTGGCCGGCATGAATTTCGGGAGTCGACCGATGGAATTCGTGAATCGCGGACGTTGGGCAGGACTGCCGCTGCTGGTGGTGCTGATGGCGGGCTGTGGCTGGAAGGACCTGGTCGGCAGCGGCAACCTCATCGAGGAGGAGCGGACGACGCCTGACTTCGTGGCGCTCGAGGTGGAGGATGGCCTCACCACCACCACCGTGGTGGACCCGACAAAACCGAAGACCGTGCGCGTGCTGGGGGATGACAACCTGGTGGGGCGAGTACACACCAACGTCACCGGCGGAACGCTCCGGGTTTTCTTCGAGAACGATGGCATCGATGGTGGGTGGAGTTCGCACAACCCCCTGCGTCTGGAGGTGACGGTGCCGACGCTGGAGTCCTTCAAGTGCTCGGGGGGATGCACAGGGGAGCTGAGCGGCACCGTGTCCTCCTCCTCCTTCGCAATCGAATCCAGCGGGGGCGCCAAGGTGAAGGCGACAGGGCTGGCCGTGGACACGCTCTCCCTGGAAGCCAGCGGCGGTGGCGAGCTGTTCCTGGAGGGCCAGGCCACCCGGGTGACGAGTGAAATCTCGGGAGCGAGCACCCTCAAGGGGCGCGGACTGGCCACCCGAGAGGCCACTCTCGAATCCAGTGGCGGCGGCTCCACGGAGCTTCGGGTGTCGGACACCCTGAGCGTGAAGGCGTCGGGTGGCGCGACGCTGAACATCATCGGCCATCCCACGGTCCTCTCGAAGGATCTCAGCGGCGACTCCTCGTTGACCTTCGAGTAGTCCCCGCCCTCGCGAGGGTGCGGCATGAGCCGCGCCCGGGTGTGTGTTAGGAGAGGAGCGGATACCATGGCCACGCTCGCTCGCTACCCCCACCCCTTCCTGCCCATGACTCGCGCCGACATGAAGGCCCGAGGCTGGGAACAGCTCGACATCATCATCGTGAGCGGCGACGCGTACGTGGATCACCCCGCGTTCGGGCCCGTGCTCGTCGCCCGCTTCCTGGAGGGGCGAGGGTTCAAGGTAGGCATCATCCCCCAGCCGGACTGGCACTCGGCCGAGCCCTTCAAGGCGCTGGGCCCGCCGCGGCTCTTCTTCGGGGTGGCGGCCGGCAACCTGGACTCGATGCTCAACCGGCTCACGGCGCAGAAGAAGAACCGCTCGGAGGACCAGTACAGCCCGGGTGGGCGCACCAACTGCCGGCCGGACCGGGCCACCATCGTCTACGCCCAGCGCTGCCGTGAGGCCTACCCGGAGGTGCCTATCGTCCTGGGCGGGATTGAAGCGTCGCTGCGGCGCATCGCCCACTATGACTACTGGAGCGACAAGGTGCGCCGCTCCATCCTCTTCGACGCCAAGGCGGACCTGCTCATCTTCGGGATGGGCGAGCGCCCGGTGTGGGAGGTAGCGGACCGGATGCGTCGGGGCGAGCGCATCGAGCAGCTCCGGGACGTGCGCGGTACGGCGTACCTCATCAACGACGCGGAGATGAAGGCGCACGAGGCGGACCCGGCGCGGCGGGCGGCGGATCGGAAGACGGTGGTGCTGCCCTCGTACGAGGAGGTGGTGGCGGACAAGCACGCGTTCGCGGTGATGTCTCGGGACTTCCAGATGGAGACGAACCCGGGGAACGCGCGGCCGTTGGCGCAGCGCCACGGCAACCGGGCCATCTACATGAACCCGCCGGCGAAGCCGCTGGAGGACGGGGCGGGAGCGGTGGACTCGGACGCCACGGTGGCGATGGACGAGATGTACGACTTGCCGTTCAACCGGGTACCGCACCCCATGTACAAGGAGCGCATCCCGGCCTACGAGACGGTGAAGCACTCCATCGTGCTGATGCGGGGTTGCTTCGGCGGGTGCACGTTCTGCTCCATCACCGAGCACGAGGGCCGAGTCATCCAGAGCCGCTCGGCGGAGAGCGTGCTGCGCGAGGTGCGAGAGCTGCGGCGGATGGGAGACTTCCGGGGGACGATCACGGACCTGGGTGGTCCCACGGCCAACATGTACAAGCTCAAGTGCAAGAGCGAGGCGATCGAGAACAAGTGCCGCAAGCTGAGCTGCGTGCACCCGGGGGTGTGCGAGAACCTGCAGACGGACCACGGGCCGCTGATCGACTTGATGCGGGAGGTGCGTGAGGAGCCGGGGGTGAAGCACGTCTTCATCGCGAGCGGAGTGCGGTACGACCTGGCGGAGCGCTCACCGGAGTACGTGAAGGAGCTGGCGGCGCACCACGTGGGAGGGCAGCTGTCCGTGGCGCCGGAGCACGTGTCTCCGCGGGTGCTGGAGAAGATGAAGAAGCCGGGCATCGAGAGCTTCGAGCGCTTCCAGCAGATGTTCGCCTGCGCGAGCGAGGAGGCGGGCAAGGAGCAGTACGACATTCCGTACTTCATCAGCGGGCACCCGGGCTCGACGCTGGAAGACATGGTGGATCTGGCGCTGTGGCTGAAGAAGAACGGCAAGCGGCCGCGCCAGGTGCAGGACTTCATCCCCACGCCGATGGCCCTGGCCACGGCCATGTATTACACGGGGTTGGATCCGCTGAAGATGGAGCCGGTGTACACGGCTCGGGGATTGAGGGAGAAGCGGCTGCAGAAGGCGCTACTGCTCTACTGGAACCCGGAGCACTGGCCGCTGGCGCGCGAGGCGCTGGAGCAGGCCGGCCGCAAGGATCTGATCGGCCGGGGCCCGAACGCGCTGGTGCCGCCCGAGACACCCGCCGAGGCGGAGCGGCGCCGCAGGGCCGACGAGCGACGAGCACAGTGAGCCCCTGAGTAAATATTTGGGTGTCAGCCTGGGTCCCTAGATTGCTCCCCTCACTCTGGAGCAGGGAGGGAAGTAACCCCCGTGGAAACCAGGCCCGACGCACATCCCCTCATCACGATCAATCACACCCGCGCCACCCGCTTCTCCGCCGATCTCGACACCACCGTCCATCAGTCGCACGTGATCAAGCTGCTCGTCGGCCTCGACTCCGAAGTGACCGTACGTGAAACCACCGGTCGCCTGGTCCGTGCCCCAGCGGTGGTGATTCCCAGCGACCTCCCCTCGAGCGTGGTGAGCCAGGGCCCGGCGATCTCGGTCCTGATCGATCCCGAGCACCACCGCGCGCCCAACGCGCACACCCAACCCCTCGGAGGCGCAGCGCCCATCGATCCGGCCACGGCACTCTGGCTGCGCGACGCGGTCTGGTCGACGCGGAGCCACCTCGAGAACCCGTCCCACCTGAGCGAGCTCGGTGAAGCGCTGCAGGCAATCGCGTTTCCCAACACCCGGCTCCGCGTGAACTTCGATGCACGCGTCGAGCGCGCCCTCGAACAACTGCGCACCCAGCTCGAGGATCCCGACGGCGAGGACCTCGAGCTGAGCGCGCACCTGGGCGTAACGTTGCAACACTTCCGAGCGCTGTTCCTGCGCGACATTGGCATCTCGCCGCGAGCCTGGATGTTGTGGAATCGTCTCGTCCGCGCTCTTCGCATCACGCTGACGGGTGTCTCGCTCACCACCGGTGCCTTGGCGGCGGGCTTCTCAGACCAGGCTCACTTCTCGCGCACGTGCCGTCGGCTGCTCGGCTACACGCCCAGGGACATCGTTGACTGCGAGGCGCCAGCCATCAGCGACCCTATTCGGCCGCCTTGGGCTTGACGCCGTTGAACTCGAACGCCAGGGCCACCTTCTTGGTCTTCGAGTTATAGAACTGGCAGAAGATGCGCTTGCCCACGGTCTCCCGGTAGGCGATGTCGCCGGGCAGATCGGGGTTGCGAATGGAGATCGAGTAGATCTCCTGCTTCTTCTTCTTCAGCTTCGCCTCGAGCACCTCGCGGCGCTCGCTGTTCGAGCCGTCGTGGCACTCGTACTTCTCGTCACTGCCGCACTTGAGAAGGAGGTCCGGGGGATTGGCGACTCCCGTCGCGGGCAGCGAGTCGTAGGAGAGCGCCTTCTCGGGGTTGTCGGACTCGACGCACTGGAACTTCATGTTCCCCTCGTCGAAGATCGGAGCCTTCTCTGGATACGTCAGCATCAGCACATCCCCGGCCTCGAGGATGGGCAGCGAGCACTTGTCCTGGAGCTTGATCTTCTCTCGCTTGAGGAAGCCCGTGTACTCCTTGCTCTCGAGGCCATCCTTCACCTTGTACTTGCCGTACTGGCCCTTCCAGATTTCGACAGGAGCCGGGCCCTCGCAGGTATAGGTCGGCTTGGCGAACGAGGCTCCCGCACTGAACAGCACCACGGCACAACACCACTGTCTCAGCATTCGATGTTTCCTCTCGCAGACGTCCTGGGACACGTGAACTGGGAGCGGCGGCGGCTCGGGGCCCGCGCTCGCGTCGTTCAACGATGGTGCGACAGTAACTGGGACACCGGAGCTGGGACTTGAACGAAACGCAGATTCCGACGTGTGAGGCGCTATCGTGAGATGGAAGCACCTCCTGAGGTTCACGCAGTGCCTTGCTCCGGCCGGTGGATATTGAGGCAGGAGATGCCGACGATCGCCGCGGCAAAGCCCGAGGCGGCGCCGACACCGAGCGCCCAGCGCGGACCGAAACGATCAGCGACCCACCCGACGATGGGTGCACCGATGGGCGTGCCGCCCATGGCAATGGCGAGGAGGATGGCGACCACCCGCCCACGCATGATGGGCTCGGTGGAGAGTTGCACCAGGCTGTTCGTCGAGGTGGTGAAGGTCTGAGCGGCGATGCCGATGACGACGAGCGCGGCGCCAAAGAGCGCGTAGCTGGGCATGAGCGCGGCGAGCAAACAGCCGAAGCCGAAGACCGCGGCGCCGGCGAACAAGAGCATGGCGTGGGGCTTCTCCCGCCGGGCGGCCAGCAGCGCGCCCGCGACCGAGCCGATCGCCATGATGGAAGTCAGGAGCCCGAACGCCCCCGCTCGAGCGTGAAAGACGGACACCGACATGGTTGAGATGAAGATCGGGAAGTTGAGTCCGAAGGTGCCGACCAGGAAGAGCATGAGCAGGATGGCTTTCAGGTCGGGGCGCTTCCAGACATAACGAAATCCCTCGACCAGCCCTCCACGGCTTCGGAGCGCTCGACTCCGCGGATGAAGCTCCTCGACGCGAAGGAAACCCAGCGCGCCGATGACGCCCACGAAAGAGGCGGCGTTGATCAGGAACACCCACCCGGAGCCCACCGTGGCAATGAGGCCTCCGGCGATGGCCGGTCCAATCATCCGTGCGGCGTTGAAGGAAGTGGAGTTCAGCGCCACCGCGTTCGACAGGTCCGCTTCGCCCACCAGCTCCGAGACAAACGTCTGACGCGCGGGCGCGTCGAAGGCGGTGACACATCCCAGCAGGAACGCGCACACGTACACGTGCCACAACTGAACGGCCCCCGTGACGGTGAGGAGGCCCAGTGCCAGTGCCAGTGCACCCAGGGCCGCCTGCGTGGCGAACAAGAGCTTGCGCAGGTCGAAATGATCGGCCGCGAACCCCGTCAGGGGCAGCAAGAGCATCTGGGGCCCGAACTGGAGCGCCATGACCACACCGACAGCGGTCGCCTGGTGCTGCGTCAGTTGGGTGAGGACGATCCAATCCTGGGCGGTGCGCTGCATCCAGGTGCCCACGTTGGACACGATCGCGCCACTCGCCCAGACGCGGTAGTTGAAGCGATTCAGTGAGCGGAAGGTGCCTTTCATGGTCGAGGTTCGTTTCCCCCATGAAAGCGTCCAAACCTCCGGGCCAGCCACAAGGACCCGGCCACGGCTGGAAGTCCCGCGATGGCGACATGCGCCAGGTTGCGCGGCTCGAAGGCCCCCACCTGAAATAAGAGGAGGTAGCCGGCCGCGGCATTGAACGCGCCCCAGAGGACGTTGACCGTCGACGACGACAGCCCGACACCCCGAGGCCTGGCGAACGGGGATTGAAAGGGCCGGCCCATCACCCCACTGACCCAGTGTGGAACTGAATTCGCGAGGAACAACCCGCCCCAGAAGAAGGAAACGCCCTGATACCAAACCATTTCAAGGCCCCTTTCGTGCCGAGGAGCACACATCCAGGGCACACGCATTCCATCAGTGGACAGGTCCATGATGGACGGGTCCATCAATCGATGGACACTTCATAGACAGGTCCATGATTTCCGTCAAGTCGACCACCGGCGAGGTGTTGCGCGAGCATCTCTCATGGACTACTCCTTCGAGCATGGCCCGAAGCGACCCTGACACCTTCTTCGAGAGCTTCACTGCCCTGGCGCGGTGCTTGAGGGCGATGGCCGCGCGGGAGTACGCGACCTTCGAGGTGGGCAGCACGCAGGCCAGGTTCCTGCGCCACATCGGGCGGAACGGCCGCACCTCCCAGGCCGATCTCGCGCGCGCGACAGGGACCGACCCAACGCTCACCGGACGCGCGCTCGAGACGCTGATTGAGCGGGGATGGGTTCGCAGGGAGCGCAGCGAAGCAGATCGCCGTCAATATGCCCTGGAGTTGACGGAGTCCGGGCACCGCACGCGCAAACGGGTGGAGGACGCGCGCAAGCGTCTCATCGAGCGCGTCGTCGCGGAGCTCGACGAGCGCGATCTCCACGACTTCGAGCGGATCTCGAAAAAGCTTCTGACCGCGTTCGAAGGCACCCTTGACGAGAGCACGGAGCCCTAGTCCGGAACTCATGAATTATTGGACTTGAATGACAAAACGGTCCAACGCAGGATGCCGGCCATGAAACCGACGACCCTGGCGCTGGCGCCGCTGCTGCTGATCACGACGGTCCATTGCGGAGATGGGACCGCATCACTCCCGAGCACCAGCGACAGCGCGGCGGGGACTCATGAGCAAGCGCTCGCGTCGGCGTGCGTGCCTGGCACCTCGGGCAATCCGTTCGTGAGCGGCTGGTACGCCGATCCGGACATGAAGCTCTACAACGGCGTGTACTGGGTCTACCCCACGTACTCCGCGCCGTATGACGAGCAGACCTATCTGGACGCCTTCTCGTCCACGGATCTCATCCACTGGACGAAGCATTCCAAGGTGCTGGACAAGGTGAACGTGTCCTGGGCCACCCGGGCAATCTGGGCGCCGTCACCCATCTTTCGCAACAACACCTACTATCTCTACTTCGGGGCCAACGACATCCAGAACGACAGCCAGCTGGGAGGCATCGGGGTGGCGAAGTCCAGCAACCCCGGAGGGCCCTACGTCGACGCGATCGGCCGCCCGCTGATTGGCAAATACATCAACGGTGCGCAGCCGATTGATCAGAACATCTTCATCGACGATGACGGTCAGGCCTATCTCTATTACGGGGGCCACGGGCACTGTAACGTCGTCAAGATCAACAGTGACATGATCAGCCTGGACAGCGCGTCCTTCAAGGAGATCACCCCGTCGGGCTACGTCGAGGGCGCGCTGATGTTCAAGCGCAACGGCAAGTACTACCTGATGTGGTCCGAGGGCGGGTGGACGGGGCCGGACTACCGCGTGTCCTATGCCATCGCCAGCTCGCCGCTGGGACCCTTCCCCAAGGTGGGGACGATCCTCGGCCAGAACTCAGCCATTGGCACCGGCGCGGGCCACAACACGGTGCTCAACGTGCCCGGGACGGATGACTGGTACATCTTCTATCACCGTCATCCGCTCGGGGATACGGACGGGAATCACCGCGTGCTCTCCTTCGATCGCCTCGTCTTCAACAGTGACGGGACGATCAAGCCGGTGGAGATGAGCACCCAGGACACCTTCTGCGATGACAACGCTCTGGGCTGGGCCACCTACGGTGCGACGTGGACCGTGTCGAGCGGCCGGTATGTCACCGCACAGGCGCCCGATGCCAAGGCTTTGCTGAACACGAACTATTCCGTGCTGTCCTACGAGGCGGATGTCACGCCGGGCGCGTCCGGGGACGCGGGGTTGATCTTCCGGGTGAGCAGCCCGGGAGCCGGGCTCGACGCCTACAAGGGTTATTACGCCGGCATCGCCGCGGGCAGCGACAGGGTGGTGTTGGGCAAGGCGGGCGGAGGCACCTGGACCGAACTCACGAGCGCCGCTGCGACGATCGACGCGAACGTCACCTATCACCTCGCGGTCGTGGCCAACGGCAGCCGCCTCTCGGTCTATCTGAACAACGCGACGACCCCCATCCTCACGGCCACCGACTCCACGTATGCCTCGGGAGCGGTGGGGCTCCGGTCCCATGACAGCACGGCCGCGTTCGACAACGTGAAGGCCTCGAAGCCCGCTGGAGCCATCTTCTACGCGGACGGCTCGTACGGCGGCCTTGGCATCTCTCTGGGCGCCGGGAACTACACGCTCTCGCAGCTCAACGCGGCGGGCATCCCCAACGACTGGATGAGCTCGCTCCAGGTCCCCGCCGGCTGGAAGGTTCAGGTCTATTCGGACAACGACTTCGCCGGGACGATGTGGACGTTCACGGCGGACACGTCGCTGGTCCCAGCGGATGCCAACGACAAGATGTCGTCGGTGAAGATCCTCGCGCAGTAGCCTCTCCCCTCGTGACGACCCACAAGCTTGTCATCCTGGGAGGAGGCGTCTCGGGGCTCTCGTGTGGAATCCGGCTGCTGGAGGCCGGGCACAGCGTGGAGCTCTGGGCACGCGAGCTGACGCCGCATACCACCTCGGATGTGGCGGCCGCCGTCTGGTACCCGTACCGGGCCTTTCCCCAGGAGCGGGTGACGGGTTGGGCTCGGCGCACCTTCGACGTGCTGCGCGAGCTGTCGGCGCACTCCGAGGCAGGTATCCAGATGGTGCGTGGGGTGGAGCTCTTCACGGAAGCCCCGCCCGAGCCCTGGTGGGCCTCATGCGTCCCGAGCCTGCGCGCGGCGACCGCGGAGGAACTGGTACCGGGGTACTCGTACGGCTACTCATTCGAGGCCCCCATCATCGAGATGCCGCGCTACCTGCCCTTCCTCATGGCCCGCTTCCGGGAGCTGGGAGGGCGCTTGCAGCAGCACGAGGTGCACTCGCTCGACGAGGCGTGGCGTGAAGCGGCCGTGGTCGTGAACTGCACGGGCCTGGGAGCACGCACTCTGGTGGGAGACACGTCGCTGTTCCCCATCCGAGGCGAGGTGCTGCGAGTGGCACCACCGCCCGTGTCGCGCTTCCTCTTTGACGAGAGCGAGGAGCGAGGCATCGCCTACGTCATCCCCCGCTCCACCGACTGCATCCTGGGAGGGACGGCCGAGGACGGGAACGCCTCGCTCGCGCCTGACTCCGCCAAGGCCGAGGGAATCCTTGCCCGTTGCCGGCGAGTCCTCCCTCCAGAGGTGCAGTTTCAGGTCCTGGAACACAAAGTGGGCCTCAGGCCAGGACGTCCCACTGTGCGCCTCGAGGAAGAGCGCGCCGGGAATCATCGGGTCATCCACAACTACGGCCACGGAGGTGCGGGCGTCACCCTGTCCTGGGGTTGCGCGGAGGAAGTCGCTGCACTCGTGGCTTCAGAGGCTCCTCAGGGTGGAACCCCGACCGCTGGAGCCTCAGTTGATGCTGACCACGCCTCCGGCGATGTCGACGGTTCCGCCTGAGACTTTCACCGACCCACCCGCCGCCGTCACTCCCGCACCGCCACACTCCACGGCGCCTCCACCGCCCGCGAGCGTCGCAGTGCCGGCCTGCACGGTGGCGGTGCCCGGGGCATCCATGGTGGCGGTGCCGGCGCCGTGCACCTTCGCGTTCCCGTCCAGGAGCACCTGGCTGCCTCCGGACGAGACCATGTTCGCGTTCGCGTCGAAGAGCACCTGGGCCCCGCCGCTGGCGTGAACGAGTGCGTTGGCGTCCAGCAGCACGTTGCTCCCTCCCGACGACTGGGTCAGTGCGTTCGCGTCGAGGAAGACCTTGCTGGCGGCGGCGCTCTGCATGAGCGCGTTGGCGTCCAGGACGAGCTGGGCGCTGCCTCCGGCCATGAGGGTGATCTTCCCCGGCTCGATCAGGATGGAGCTGCCGCCGCACGTCAGCTTGATGTGAGTAGGCGCCTGCACATCGATGGTGTTCGAGGCGTCGAGCTTGTAATCGCCGGTGATATTGAGCTTGCTGCCGCTGATGCCGTCGTTCCCCTGGCCGCCGTCGACCGTCACACTCTGGCTGCCCTTGATGTGCACCGTGCGGTTCTTGTCGACCACCATCGTCTGATTGCCCGTCACGCTCTCGGACTGATCGCCGCCAACGCTCTGGGTCTGGTTGGCGCTGACCTCGTTCACCTGGTTGTTGCTCACGGTCGTCTTGTGATTGTTGAGGACGAACTCGTTCAGGTCCTTCTGGGCGTGCAGGAAGATCTCCTCCTGCCCGGCGGCATCTTCGAAGCGAAGCTCGTTGAACCCGTTACCCCCCGGAGTGCTCAAGCTCATCAGCGTGCTGCGCGTCTTGTGGCTGGGCAGCGCGTAGGGCGGCACGTTGTAGCCGTTGTAGACACAGCCGATGACGAGCGGCCGGTCCGGGTTGCCCTCCAGGAAGTCGACGACGACCTCCATGCCCACGCGAGGGATGAACAGGGTGCCAAAGCCCACCCCCGCCCAGACCTGCGCCACGCGCACCCAGCAGGAGGCGCGATCATCCCGTTGGCCCTTCCTGTCCCAATGGAACAGGACCTTGATGCGGCCATGCTCGTCGGTGTGGATCTCCTCGCCGGAGGGGCCCACCACCGTCGCCGTCTGAAGCCCCGGCATCCGGCGGCGCGGAGCAGGTGCCTCCGGCCGGAAGGGCACGGACAGGGGTATGCACTCGAAGCGGTTCGAGTACCGGTCCTTCCGCGCCTCACCCGGCGCGTCGAGCATCTTCTCTTCCGGAGCCTCTCCCACGTGCTCGACGCGGACGATGAGGTACTCCTGGTCCAGGTCCTGCCGCTCATGGCCTTGGAGCGTGAAGGTCTGCCCTGGGGTGAAGCCTGTGACGTTGCCCCGGCCTCGCCCGAGCCGCCGGCCCACCTCCTGCGCTTCCCGGAACAGGCGCGCTCGCGCGTCCCCGTCATCCTCGGTGTAGCGCCGCTCGCCCTGGTTGTACGCGCTGAGGGTCAACTCCGACGGATAGAGGTACTGCTCGCGCCCTTCTTCTTCCTGCCCCTCCACCTTGTGCGTCAGATCCAACGGAGGCCGCGTCCAGTCGAAATCCCGCGTCACCGCGCTCGTGGGGCGCATCTGGGTGGACCACTCGAGCCCCTTGACGCTCTCCGACTTCGAGAAGCTGCCCGCCGCGCCGCTGACAGGCACCGCGCCGCCGTCCAGGGTCTGGCAGGGCTGGAAGGCGTCGTTGGAGTCCACCAGGACAAGTTCCTCCGTCTCGCCATCGTGGCTGAAGTAGAAGGCAATCCCCTCCTCCTTCATCAGCCGCAGGACGAAGTCGAGATCGCTCTCGCCGTACTGCACGCAGTATTCCCGCACGGGGTAGGTCCGCTGGAGCGAGAGGTTCACCCCGCGGTTGAACCGCTGGAGCCCCTCTTCGAGGACGTCCTGGAGGATCTCGGGGACCGTCATCTCCTGGAAGATCCACGAGTCGATGCGCTGCGAGAACGCCCACAGCGCCGGGACGACGTGGACCCGCACCAGCGCCTTCTCGGCCAGACTTCCGAGGTATTCGACGCGGTGGGCAATGCCCAACACGGTGCGGACCGCGGAGCCGCGCTCAAGGCGCAGAGTGCAGGAGGAACCGAGCAGGACGTCGGTCTCGACAGTGCGCTCGTCGAGCGTCAGATCGATGGTGGCCGTGTAGAGCTCGGAGAGCCCCTCGACGACGTGAGCCCGCAGCACGTGCCACTGAACATCCGCGGCCTCGGAGGAGCTGAAGTCGAAGCGCACCTCTGGCAGGGGAGCGCCCCCAGTCAGGTGGGAAGCGACCGCGGATGCGGCCCCCTCCACATCGCCCCGCCCGATGGCCTGGGTGAGCTGGGTCACCTCCTGCGCCACCTGGCTTGCCTCCGAGGCGGCGTCCGTGACTTGCCGGACAACCTGACTCGCGCGGCCAGCGAGAGCACGGGCCCGTTCATCGATGTCGGACATGTTCATCCTCGGGATCGGCGAGCGTTCAGGATCAGGGAGTGTACCGCCGGAGGGGTGAGCCTGGTTAGCCCTGCCCCCTATTGGTTTGGCGGGACGGTTCGTTCAGACTCCGGATCAGGCACTCGTGGAGGGAGAAGATTCCATGCAAGCCATCTCGGACGCTCTGAATCGTCTCCTCGAGGATGGCGCGTGGTTCGTGCGCGCACACGAGTTTCAACTGCTTGTCGTGCGGGTGGGGGGGGAGCTGCGCAAGACGGCGCTCCAGATCCTCTCGGGCCTGGAGTTCCTACCGGACAACAAGAGCGCCTTCCTCGTGCTGGAAGATGCGCACTCGGCGGCGGACGACGGTTGGCTGGTGCGCGCCGAGCGCGTGCGTGCGAACTGGGAGGATCGCCGCAAGGCATTCCTGGAGCGCGAGGGACTCGAGGTTCCATCCGCCGCGCCAGCAGCAAGCCGGCCGAAGGGGGAGCGCGGGACGGCCTCGCTCGTGGCGTTCAGCGAAGCGGCGGTCTCCGTACAACGCGTCATGCCGCCTCCCATGAATGGGCAGGTGTTCGTGCTCGCGCCGACGATCATCGAGAGCCCCCAGGCTTTCGGTGCTGAGCTCGAAGCGTTGATGAAGGTTCCTTCGCTCGCGGCGTGTCGCTGGGTATGGGTGCTCGAGGCGAGCGTGCCGTGGCCCAAGCTCGCTGACCCGTCGAATCCGCGCTGCCTGCGCTCCGAGTGCATTCCAGATCTCCAACAGCAGTCCAAGGACTTGAAGGCGATGGTGTCGGCACCACCTGCCCAGTTCGGACGGGCAGGCCCACGCGGCGTCAAGCCGCCCCCACGCGTGACCGATCCGCCGCCCATCGATCCGGCGATCCGTGATCGGAAGCTGCGCGAAGCCGGAATGGATCCCGCCTATCTCGAGCAGGCACCGGAGCTGCGCAGCCTGATCCTCGGTGCCGCGATTGCGATGAAGGAGGGCAAGGGCGCGGAGGCGGTACGCATGCAGCGCTCGGCCCAGAACCTGGCGCTGGAGCTGAAGCTCACCCAGGTCGCCGTCATCTGCCAGATCGCGCTCGCCAGCTATCTCTCGGGCCTCGATCAGCGGCCGGCCGCGGTCAAGGAGCTTACGGCGGCGATCGAACTCGCCGCGCGGCATGAACTCGGGATGCAGGAGGCCCAGGCGAGGCTGGCGCTCGCGTTGTTGCACGCGCTCGACCGGCGCTTCCCGGAGGCTGCCCGCGAGTATGGCGCGTGCGCGCGCTGCGCCGAAGCGGCGGGCGTTCCGCTCCTTGCGATCGAGGCGTGGCGGCTCGCCGGGCAGCTCGCGCTTTCCCTGAAGGCGGAGCAGCAGGCGGTAGCGGCCTTCCGGGAGGCCATCCGAGTCGCGGAGGGGACGGAGCGCTCTGCAGTGGAGAACTCGAGCGCGCCGGAAGCCGCTCGCAAGCTGGCATCCCTCTGCGTGGAGCGAGGACTTCGCTCACAGGCGGACTCGCTCTTCGAGCAAGCCGACGCGATGGAGCGAGGTGAAGTGGGCCTGGTTTCCACCCCAGGGGAGGCCTGAGCGCTATGAGCGGGGCGAGCAGCTTCCTCGATCCGATGTTGGGCATCGACGTGCACTGGGAATTCATCCCGATGCCAGCGCCTGTGCCCACACCGATCCCCAACCCTTTCACGGGGATCGTGTTCGACCCCATCGGCCTCGCCGCCGGCCTTATCATCAGCAATGTGATTGGCGCGGCGATGGGAGCGCCAGTCAAGGGCCCGGTGCTCTACTGGAGCGCGTTCCCAGCCACCAACACCGGCACCGAGGGCAAGCACGTGCCCGGGCACATCCTCATCCCGCCCGGCACGGGCTGGGCGCCCATCCCCCGGACGCCGCGTCCGGTGATTCGCCCGAAGGACAAGCCCAAGCCACCCAAACCGATCACCCCCGACAACGACGCGGTGATGATCTTCGGGTCGCAGACCGTGAAGGTGATGGGCAGCAATGCGTGCCGGCTCGGCGACATCGCGCTGAGCTGCTCGGAACCGGTCCGGCTCCCGTCGACCGTCGTGCTCGCGGTCCCCAAAGGAGCCCCGATCCTGATCGGCGGGCCGATGTCGCTCGACCTGATGGCCGCCGTGCTCGCATCGCTCCGCACGCGTTTCATCGGCGACTCGCTGCAGGCGCTGATCAGCCGGTTGCCGATCGGCGCTCGGGGACGCGCTATCCTGAGCTGGATCTCGTGCAAGCTCACGGGCCACCCGGTCGACGTCGCGACCGGAAAGATGATGACGCGGTGCCTGGATGCCGAGCTCCCGGGTCCCCTGCCGCTGCGGATCGAGCGGTTCTACCTGTCGAACTTCGCGGCCCGGCAGGGGCCGCTCGGCCACGGCTGGAGTTCCTCGCTGGACCAGGCGGTGTGGGAAGAACGAGGCAAGGCCGTCTGCCTGCTTGAGGATGGCCGCGAGATCGAGTTCGACACGTTCGATCGTCCAGAGCATCGCTTGTCCCCGGGCGAGGAGGTGGAACACCCGTTTGACGGGTTCACGCTCCGGCGCGGCGACAAGGGAACGTGGATACTGATCGCTCGGGATGGCGAACGCCGCGACTTCGCTCCGGTCCCCGGTGGCGATCCCGCGAGGGCGCGGATCCAGCGAGTGAGTTCACGCTGCGGCAACCACGAGATCACCTTCAGCTACGACCGGCGCGGACGGCTCGAGTACGTGCGAGACGCCTTGGGGCGCGTCGTGCGCATCGAGTGCGACGAGAAGGATCGCTTCGTCGCGCTGAAGCTCCCGCTCCCGCACGAGAGCGGCTGGTACGTTCACCGGCGCTTCGAATACGACGACGAGGGCGACCTCGTGCGCGTCGTCGACAGCAAGCGCGCGCAGTGGTCGTTCGAGTACGTGACGCACCTGATGGTCCGGGAAACAGACCGCAACGGGCTCAGCTTCTACTTCGAGTACGACGGGCTTGGCTCCGACGCCTGGTGCACGCGGACATGGGGCGATGGCGGCATCTACGACCACGTCCTCAAGTACGACAAGAAGAACCGCGTCACGTACGTGACGAACTCACGGGGCCATACCACGCAATACTTCCTGAACCCCGCGGGCCTCGTCCTCAAGGAGGTCGATCCGCTGACCGGCGTACGCGAGTACGAGTACGACGATCGGCTGCGATGCGTGGCGGAGAAGGATCCCCTCGGCGGGACCACGAAGCGCACCTGGACGCCGGAAGGCGACCTCACCCGCGTTGAACGGCCTGATGGAATCGTGCTCCACGCGGAGTACCGCGCGGAGGATCACTCGGTCACCCGCCTCCGCGATGCGATGGGTGGAGTCTGGGAGTGGGAGCGTGACAGCTTCGGCCGTGTGACGGAGGAGCGCGCGCCGACTGGCGAGCACGAACGCTTCGGCTGGGCGAAGGGGCGGCTGGCGTGGGCGGAATCACAGGCTGGAGCCCGTACGAGTTGCACGCACGGCGCGGACGGCCGAACGCTCGACGTGCGAGGACCGAACACCGGCGACGTGCGCATCGAGTACGACGGGCTGGGGCGCATCGCGACGATGCAGTTCGACGGGGGACCCCGCCGCAAGCTGGTATGGGATACGGAGGGACTTCTCCGCGCCCTCCGTATCGGCACGTCAACCGTGATCGAGCGCGACTACGACGCCGAAGGCCAGATGACCGCGGAGCGGACCGCACGCGGAGAGACACGGTACGTGAACCGCGGCTTCCGGCGGCTCGTGGAGAAGCACGTCGGCGGCAAGGCGCACCGCTACCACTACGACACCGAGGGTCTGCTCACGGGCCTCGAAGGGCCGAACGGAGAGACGTGGCTCTTCGAGCGCGATGCGTGCGGGCGCGTCAGCCGCGAGGTGGACCCACATGGCGCGTGGCGGATCTACCAGCGCGATGTCGCGGGACGCGTGACGGGCGTGACCACCCTCGGAGGCCGGCGCACGCAGATCAAATATGACGCCCTGGGGCACGTGACAGAGTTCCTCCACAGCGACGGGACGTTCGCGAAGCTGGAATATCGCGCCGACGGGATGGTCAGCCGCGCGGAGAACGAGTCCGGCGTCGTGGAGTTTGAGCGAGACCTGATTGGCCGCACGGTGCGCGAGACCGCCGGCGGCCACGAGGTGCGCTCACGCTACGATGGACGGGGCCTGCGCTCGCTGGTCGAGACGAGCCTCGGCTGGCGCGGCGTGGTCAACTTCGACGACGCGGGGCTGCCGGTGGAGCAGTTCTTCTCGAGCACGGCGGGACATCGCGGGCTCGTGCCGGACATCGTCTACGAGCGATCGGAGAGCGGTCGGGAGACGGGCCGACGGTATCGCGACGCGCTGCGAATCGACTGGCAGCGCGACGCCGAGGGAAACCCGATCGATCAGCGCGTCTCGGTGGCCCGTCCCGGGCAATGGGAGACATTGGCGGAGCGGAAACTGGGCTGGGATGGGTTCGGCACACTCACCTCGGTGCTCGACGCCATCTCCGGACTGCGCGAACTCGAGTTTGATGCGGGCGGGCGATTGGTTCGTGACAGGTGGGCGAAGCGCACGCTGGAGCGGCGGGTTGGAGAAGGCGGCCAGCCGAGCACTGCGCGCGACGGCACGCCGGTCTCCTGCGACGCGTCGGCGCGGGTCCGAACAGTCAGGGACAGTTCCTACGAGTACGACGCGGATGGCTATCGCATCGCGAAGCGCCTCCCGAACGGAGCCATCGAGCGCTACGAGTGGAACGGTCATGGCGCGTTGAAGGCCGTCACGCGGCCCGACGGCGCGCGAGTGGAGTTCGAGTACGATCTCTTCGCGCGTCGCATGGCCAAGCGAGTCCTCGCCAAGGACGGCGCGACGGTCCGCAGCCAGACCCGCTACCTCTGGGATGGAAACCAGCTCCTGCACGAGCTCGCCGACAGCGGGCCGGCACGGACCTGGTGCTGGGCACCGGACAGCCTGAATCTCGTCGGCGTCGAGGTGGGCGACGAGCACTACTTCCTCGCCGAGGACCCGAGCGGAACGTACCGCACCGTGCACCAGACGGACGGAGAACTCCGCGGCGAGCAGGCGGTCGATGCGCTCGGCGGTGAACTCAGCGCTCGCGGATTCGAACTCCCGTGGCGGTTGACGGGGCAATACTTCGACGACGAGACGGGCCTGACGTACTCGCGCTTCCGTTACTACGATTCGGAGCTCGGGACGTTCATCAGTCCGGATCCGCTGGGGATCGGCGGCGGCGTGATCCCTTACGCCCACACGCCGAACCCGCTGCTCGATCCCGACCCGTTCGGCCTCAGCGAGGGCGGCTACCGGCCGTGGCAGATTCACTCGCCGGGCTACGGCGACGTCGTGCAGAAGGGCCTGCACTTCTACGGGCCGGGCGGGGTGGAGCTCGCGGTACGCCCCAACCACACGGGAGGAATCACGTTCACGAACGCCATTCCGGGCGATGCGGCGAACCCCCGCCTCGCTCGCGCGATCCGCGAGGCGACGGAGCACTTCAACACGAGCGAGGCCTTCCGCCGGGACATCTTGACCAAGGCCCGCGAGGCCATCCCCGGGATGATTGAACATGCCCGCGGCCTCACGGATTCGCTGAGAGACCTCGCGAACGGCCGGTCGCGCGAGATGAGGGACATCGTGCGCAATATCGATGAGCACAAAGCGGGCGGAGGCTGCTCGTCATGACCGAGGGATGGAGTCCAGGCCGTGTATACGAACTCCGCGAAGTGCTCGACGCGCAATCGCTCGGTGGGCTGCGCGTGGGGGACCCCGAGGAGCGCATCGAATCGCTGCTCGGAGCCCCCGAGGGGCCTCGCGCACGTCTCGGCCGGAAATCGAAGATCTGGGCGCGCCAGTACGGCAACGTCAGCATCCTGACCGAGGAGGGGCGCGTCATCGCGGTGAACATGGACTTCGAGGGTCAACGCGAGCCGATGGTCGTCGCGGGTGAACTCGAACGTTGGAGGCTTCCGGACTGGGAGGCTTTCGCGCGCGGGCGCGGCTGGGAAGTGAGATCCATCTCCGGCGTGTCCTCACTTCGGGGGCCGGGAGTGACGATCGGCATCGATCCCGAGGGCGCGCTGCACACCGTGGGCCTCGTGGAGACGAGGGACGCGCCCTGACCTCCACGAGAACCCATCTCACCTATTACGGGCGCACGAAGACCGGGTCCACCCAGTAGTTCGTATTGCTATCGACCTGCGACGGGAAGCAGCCATTGGCGCAGGAGCTGAAGACCCCGTTACCGCCGACGGCGGAGCCGGCCGGCGCATGCAGCGGAGCGCTGTCCACACCGGAGCTCGCGAAGAATCCCGGGTCGCCGGACACCTGGCCGGAGCTCGCGAAATACGACGCGACATACACCGTGTTCGCGGCAATCGACACCGGCGTCGCCAGCTTGATCTCCGTCCACCCCGGCGTGTCCGGCCCATCCGTCCCGCGGCCCGTTCCCAGCAGCGTTCCTATCGACGACCACAGATGCACCGTGTAGCCGCCCGGATTGATGGCCTTCCGGTAGAAGCGGATCGCGGTCACCGTGCCCGCCACGTCGGACTTGAACCGGACTCCCACCTCGATGGGCAGCGTGTCGCGGTCCGCATCTGCGACCGCCTGAGCCGACGCGGGCCACAGACTGTTGCCCACGGCCACCGCTGGCGGGCTGGCGTTGGACACGAGCACGGTCGTGCGCCCTGAGTTGTTCCTGAGGCCGGCGGCATCGACGCCAATCAACTGGAGATCGTGCCGGCCATTGGGAACCAACGCCGAGTTCCACGACAGCGTGAAGGGCGCCGTCGTGCTGCTCGCGACAAAGCTGTTGTCGACGTACAGCTCGACCGCCTGCATGCCGCCCAGATCATACGCGTACGTGCTCACCGAGACAGTGCCCGTCACCACCGAGCCGCCCGTGGGCGAGGAGATCGACACCTGCGGAGTCGACTCGTCCAGATAGGGCTGGACGAAGAGCGGGATCGACGTGCGCCCCGCGGGGGTGATGTTGAAGGCCTGGAGCTGATCGCTCTGCTTGCGGACGCGGTTGCCCGGGACGACATTCGCATCGAACAGGACATCATTCGTCGTAGCGAAGGTGCAGAGCTCGAGATCCAGCCAGGTTCCCCGCTCTCCCACGCCGAAGTGCAAGGAGTTCGTGGCGTTGCGGAAGAGGGAGTTGCGAATGATGGTGGCGTCACCAACGCCGTCCGCGTTGTGATCGTCCGAGAGGATCAGGTCTGGCGACTGTCCACCGCCGTCGAAGATGAGGTTGTCGAAGCGCAGGCGCAGGTGGCCGAACTCATCCACGCCGGGCGAGACGGCCTTCATATGCAGCGCGGTCTTGCCGTTGCCGTAGAGCTTGGAGCTCTCGTAGTGATAGCCGTTGGAGTAGGCGCCGTGATCAATCCCCGCCTCCCCATTGTGATAACCCACGAAGTTGGAGATCACGTGGGGCTGGTGGTCGTTCTGCCAGGCAAAGATGCCATCGATCTTGTTGTTGTGCGCGATGTTGCCCCGGGAGAAGTTCCAGAACCCGTCGCCGTTGATCCCATCACCCTCGGGCCAGCTGAAACCCGAGGAATCGATGTTGCCCTGGACGCCCACGGCCACGGAGTCGCGGACCAGGTTGCGAAGGCCCTGGTTCATCATGAAGCCCGTCAGGTTGTAGCCCCGATATTCGGGGTCCACCCGGACGATGGCCGCCACGCACCGATCGTAGACCGTGTCATGGCTCTCATCGCCCGGATCCCACCAGTACGCCTCGTCGAAGGTGTTGTAGCTGATGGTGTCCTGGAGCGTGATGCCATGGCTCATGTGCGCGGCGAAGGCATGGGCCCCCGCATCCCGAACAACCGTTCCGCGCACCACGGAGCCCCTGCTGCCCTCCATCGAGTGGTGGAAGTGGAGGGCATAGCGGCCGAGGATGGTCTCCGTCGCGTTGGCTTCGACGGCACGGCGCGGCCCCATGTACCGGATGGAGACGTAGTTCACGGTCTGCGGCTTGTTGGAACGGATCCAGATGTGAGCGCGGTGGTTCGTGCTCGGACTCGCGCTCCCGTCACCGGTGCCTTCGATGCGAACGTTCCGAGTCAGGTTGAGCACCTCGGCTCTCCATTGGTTGTCCACCATGGGGTGCGCACGGCTCGTCGCGCGATTCAACGCGACGGTGGCGTTCGAGACGCTCACAATCGTTCCGAGATCGAAGCCGTTCCAGCTCGGGTCTCCCACCGAGGGCGCTTCCGTGGGAACGATGCTGAGCTCGTCTCCCGCGCCCCAGCCCACGGGCGACGCTTCCAGCGTGAGGGAGCTCGCCGAGGCGCCAATCCCGCCTGCCAGCCGCGTCCAAGCCGTCTTGGGCGTACCCTGGAGATCGAGCTGGCCGTCCCGCACCCACAGTCCGACTTCCGCAGGCACCACCTCCATGCCTCCGCCCACATAGGTGGCTTCGTTCACGTTGAGGAACGCCACCACGTGAACGATGGAGCGCGAGGAGGGCTTCATCGTCAGGGTGCCCCGCACCACCACGCTGCCCGTCGAGCGAAGTGTCGCCGACGCGTTCGGGTCGAACGTCAACGCCGCTCCGGTTTCGACCGTCACCCCTGCGAGTTGGGGTGAGTCCACTTGGAAGACCACGGTATGGCCGGCCGAGATCGTCACGGTGTCACCCGTGGCGGGCACATGCCCGGCGTTCCAGACCGTCGCATCCGACCAGTTGCCAGACCGGATACTGGAGAGAGCTTCACCTGCTGCAGACGCCTCGAGAGCTGCGAGAGATACGACCAAACAGAGGAGAGTTCGAGCCATCCTGATGTCTCCGACACACACAGACGGGTTGTGAGCGCGCGCGTGTCGACCCATACCATCGGTGAAACAGATTACACAAGGAGATCTGGTATTGCTCGATTTTTATGCCTTGGGGCTATCTCAGGCTTCGCCGCTGCCTAAAGCCTCACATGTGGCGCATGAAGACATGCATCATTGGCCCTGGGTCCGAAGTGACAGCGCTTGCCTATGAAACATGCGACGCGACGCGCCAACCCCCTGAAAAGTTGATTTCCCTACCCCCAATTATTTCGGAGAAGTGAAAGCGCTTGCGATAAATTGAATAAGTAGATAGGTGAGCGATTCCTTGGAACCTAGGAAAGCCGGACGTCAAAGCGATCCGCTTTTTCCCCCAACAGGAAGGTCGCCATGCCAACCCCCCTCACTTCAAGCTTCAAACCCGCTTCGGCGGGATGGAAGGCCCTGTGGTGCGCGAGCGCCGCGGGCTTGTTGCTGACCACTGGCGTCGCTTGCGACAGCAGGCCGGAGGACACCGAGCCCGTGGAGCTGGAGAGCGCCACGCAGGCGGCGATCATCGGCAGCCGGATCCAGGCGGAGAACTGGTCCTCCAGCGGCACCACCTCCGGAGGCGTTTTCAACGAGGGTGGAGGTGAGGGGCAATCCGTCGGTGGCTTCCAGGTCAACGAGCAGATCCACTACCCCTCGGTGAACTTCGGCGGCGCCAATCAGATGCAGTTCCGCATCGCGGCGCCCTACGGCGGTGGCAAGGCGGAGATCTGGGTGGACGCGGTGGGCTCGGGGACGAAGGTCGGCACGGTGGCGCTCACCGCCGCCACGGGCTCGGACTGGAACGCCTTCATCACGCAGACGGTCTCCATCACCAAGACGAGCGGCACCCACTCGCTGTACCTCAAGGGCGTCGCCACCGGCGGAGACTGGCTCTTCAAGCTCGACTGGTTCGAGCTGTATGACACGGGCAGCACCACCCCGCCGCCGACGAATCCCACGGGGACGATCCCGGTGAAGGTGATCAACAGTTGCCCGTTCAGCCTCAACGTGGCGCTGACGGGCGTGGGCAACGTGGGGCTCGAGCGCGACTCGTCGGGCAACAACATCTACCGCGCGCTGTCCGCGGGCCAGAGCTACACCTACTTCACGCCGGAGAACTACCCCAGCGGCCGCGTGAGCGCGTACAAGGTCCTGCCCTCGCCCACCTCGCCTCGTGAGCTGGAGAAGGCTGAGTTCACGCTCGAGAAGCCGAGCGGCGGCTCGCAGCTGCTCCACTACAACCTCACCTACGTGGACCACGTGGGTCTGCCCATGCGCATCACCGGCACGGGCTCGGGCTCCAGCTGCGTGCAGGTGCAGTGCAACAAGACCGCGAGCGCCATGCAGTCGGCCATCGACACGGGTTGCCCGGACGGCCTGCGCTACTCCATGGGCGGCGGCACCATCTGCCTGGCCCCGCGCTCCTTCTGCCTCGATGGGGAATATGCGAGCGACTCGCGCCGGGGCACCATCTGTACCCGCCTGGACAGCGAGATTGCCCGCTGTGCCAGCAAGTACCCGGGCCAGTGCAACCCCGGCACGGCGAAGTCGGCGCAGGTCTACGCGTGCTCGCCGCCGTTCTTCGATCAGAGCGCCAAGTGGTGCGCCGCGCTGAACCGCGGAATGCTGGACGCGCCGGACAGCACCACGGTCTCGCAGTACTACAACACCGGCAAGCCCTACAACCTGTACGCCAAGTGGGTCCATCAGCAGTGCGGTTCCGTCTACGCCTTCGCGTATGACGACTACCCGATGGCGGCCAACGAGGCGGGTTTCTTCACCTGCACCGGCGGCACCCAGCTCACCGTGACGTTCTGCCCCGCGGGCTGAGCCGCTCCCCAAGTCACCCAACCTCTTCCGACACAGGTATGAATATGAAGACACGCAACCTGATCTCCAAGGCGCTGGCCCTCTGCTGTGCCACGACGCTCTTTGGCTGTGGAAACGAGAACGCGGCTCCCGTCGAGGAGACGCCCCTCGCGCAGCAGCAATCCGAGCTGGACTACTCGCCCGGCTCTGGCTGGAACCTGGCCTGGTCCGACGAGTTCGACGGCTCCAGCCTCAACACCGGCAACTGGACGGCGCTGACGAGCAATTACGATCCCGTCACGGGCAACTGCAACTTCGGCACGGGCGAGCTGGAGTACCCGCGCGCGCAGAACGTCACCGTGAGCGGCGGCAAGCTGGTCCTCACCGCCGAGCGCACGGGCGACAACCCGGTGGACTCGCGCTGCACCGGCTACGGGGCGCGCTCGTTCTACTCGGGCCGCATCCACAGCAAGGGCAAGGTGGAGAAGCGGTACGGGAAGATCGTCGCCAGCATCAAGGTGCCCTCGGGCTACGGCATGTGGCCGGCGTTCTGGACGCTGGGCGGGAACATCTCCTCGGTGGGCTGGCCGGCCTGCGGTGAGGTGGACATCCTCGAGTGGACGTCCAACGAGCCCTCGTGGATGAAGTCCGCGGTGCACTGGTACACCACGGGCCAGGCGGACTGGGGCACGGGCGCCAACCGCGGCTACAGCCTCGCGGATGCGTTCCACACCTACGAGGTGGAGTGGAACTCCACCAGCATGGTGTTCCGCCTGGACGGCAGCATCGTCGGCACCACGTTCTACAGCACCGAGTCCGAGTTCCAGCAGAACCACTACATCATCCTGAACCTCGCGCTGGGCGGGAACTGGTACGGCAACCCGAGCGCCTCCAGCATCGATCTGGCCTCCGGCGTGAAGAAGACGATGGAGGTGGAGTGGGTGCGTTGGTACCAGCAGGGCACCACCCCGCCGCCGAGCAGCTCCGTCACCAACCCGGGCTTCGAGAACGGGATGACGGGCTGGAACACCTGGAGCCCGAACGGCACGGAGGCCGCGGACTTCAACGAGACGTACAACGGCGGCCACGGCGGCTCGTACCACCTGACGCACTGGACCAACGGCACACCGCACGAGGTGTGGACGTACCAGACGGTCTCGGGGCTGGCCTCGGGCAACTACAAGGTCCGCGCGTGGATCCGCAAGGGCGGCGCCTACGACTTCTCCCGCATCCAGGCGAAGACGTGCGCCTCGTGCAACCCCGTCTACACGGACCTGGGCACGTACGGGAGCTGGACGCTGGTGGAGACGCCCGCCATCTCCGTCACGGGCGGCTACCTGGAGTTCGGCTTCCACACGAAGCTGAGCGCGGGTAACTCCGCCAACTTCGTCCACATGGACGACGTGGAGCTCATCAAGCTCTGAGCCCCCTCACCGGGCTCATCGGTCCTGAAGCTCCTGGAGCCTCTGTCGCAGCGACTCCAGGAGCTCCGGGGGATCCCCCTGACGGAAACGGGCGATCCCCTCCTCGAAGTCGGCGCGCGCTCCGGCGGTGTCTCCTCGCCGGGCGCGCAGTAATCCCCTGTCTCGCAGCAGCTCCGGATCCACCGAGTCCTCCGCCTCCGAGGCGAGCGCATCGGTGAGATCCTGGAGGGCCTCTTCCAGTCGGCCCAGCGCCTCGCGCGCACGGGCTCGCTGGTGGAGCAGCCACGGGTTGCCAGGATCCTCCTCCAACGCCCGGGACCAGTCGCGCTCTGCTTCGGCGTGACGGCCAAGCGCTCGCAGTGACTCGGCGCGCTTCGTATAGAGGATGAGCAGCTTGCGGTGCCCCACGGACTCCACGGTGTTGAAGTCCTCCACCGCCTCCGAGTGCCGGCCCAGCCGAGCCAGGGTGAGCGCCCGGTGGAGCCGCGTGGTGAGGTGTCCCGGCGCCATCTCCAGGACTCGATCGAACCAGGGCAGGGCTTCCTCGGGCACTCGTCCCCAGATGGCCAGCGTCAGCCCCACCTCGAGCAGCACCTTCAGCTGCGTGGGGTGGGCCTCGGCAAGCTGTCGAATCTGGGCGAGTGCCTGCTCGTAGCGTCCGCTGCGCCGCAGGCGATCCACCTCGCGCAGCGGCGCGCCCAGCTCCGGCAGCCACTTCGCGCGTCCCTTGTGCTCCATCCCTCGCGTCCTCCGTCGGCGGCATCCTGTCGGTTCAAGGCCCCGAGTGGTAGGCGGGAACGCCAGGAAGTCGCCATGCCGCCCCGCGTTGGTATCCTGTCCCCCCTGCCCGGGCCTCGTGCGGAGGCTGCATTCCAGAGGGAAGAGCATGTCTGCGTGCCCATGCTGCCTGGAGGTCCTGAAGCCCGCCCTCCTGGGGCTCGGGGGCCGCCGCCTCGCGGGAAACTGCGATGTCTGCGGGAATGCCGCATGCCAGGCGTGCCTGCACTCGGGCTCACCGGCCGTGGAAGCCCTCTTCCGGCGCCGGGTACTCGAAGGATCTCCCGGGCCGCGAGGCGCTCGGGGACAGGTTTGTGGCAACTGCCTGTGGGAGTCGTTCGAGACACGCGGTGAACAGTCGCCCTTCCCCGAGCCTCCAGGTCGGCGCAGGCGGGCGACGCAGGCAGCCTGCACGCACGCCCAGGCTGTGCGGTGGATGCAGTGCTGCCCCACCTGTGGCGCACGAATGAGCTGGGAGGCCGAGCACGACAACCCGATGTGCGACGCGTGTGGCGCGCCCTCGCACGCGGCCTTCAACTGCTGCTGGGCCTGCGGCGAGTCCTTCGAGGAGGACAACGAACCCGAGGAAGTGGCCAAGGGCTACGAGCTCGCCTTCGACTGCAACTCGCCCCGGTGCGAGGGACGGGTGGCGTGGCTCATGCCGTACTGCCCCTGGTGCGCAACGGAGCAGCACTGGGAGCCGTCCGAGGAGCCGGATGCCCCGATGTGCACCGGATGCGAGGCAACGCTCGATCCCACCTGGGCCTTCTGTGCATCCTGCGGAGAAGAAGCACCGTTGCCCGAGGACTGCTTCGAGTGCGGAGCCTCACTGGAGCGGGCGGAATGCGCCGCGCGCTGCGAGCACTGCCGACGGATGGTGTGCGGCGATTGCTTCGGCGACTACTCGCTGCGAGAGGGCACTCGCGTCCAGGAACTGCTGCTGTGCGTAACGTGTGCGGAGGAGCTCGGAGCCTCACCGCTCTCGGAGGAAGAGACCCCGGCGGAAGAAGCCCCAAAGAAAGAGCCCCCGGCGGAAGAACCCTCGGAGGAAGACTCTTCCGATCCAGAGCCCCCGGCGGAAGAGGCCCAGGAGGAGCAAGCCAGACCCGCCTCGGAGCAGCGTGCGCCTCCCAGCAGCCCGTGGGACGTGCTCGGAGTGGCTCCAGGAACGCCCCTCTCCGAGGTGAAACGGGCCTACCTCGCCCTCATCACCCAGTACCACCCGGACAAGGTGGCGCAGTTGGGGCCCAAGCTCCAGGCGCTGGCGGCGGAGGAGACGCGGCGGCTCAACCAGGCCTGGAGCGAGCTGCGCCAGCGGGGCAGCCGCGCTCCCTGACGAGCTATCAGAGCGCGAAGATCAGGCCCAGCGAGGCGGTCGGGTAGACCGAGCGCAGGCTCAGCGTGCCGCCGTCGAAGGAGTGATCCGGCGTGCCCGAGGAAGTGAAACCCGGGCCCACGCGGCCAATCAGGCCAAAGTGCCCAGCCCCCGGCCGATACGTAAGGCCCACCGCAGGCTCCACGAAGAAATCAGGGCTGTACCGGGACCCGTTGCCATCCAGCTTGGAGCGGACCTCGAACTGCTCCACGCCGCCCGTCACGCCGATGAAGGGGCTCAGGGCGCCGTCCGCGAAGGTCGCCAGCGCGTAGCGGGCCTCCACACCCACGGCGAAGTGCAGCCGAGCCGCACCCACGTCCGTTCCGCTGAAGCGCGCCTGCATGCCGAGATTCCGGCGCCAGCTCCCCACGCGCCGCATCACGCCGAAGGTGAGGGGGATCTTCTCGGAGGGCGTGCCCTCGGCGCGAATCCCGTAGACGGAGCCATCCGGCGAGGGAGGCTGGATCTCCAACTGGAACGCGGAGTGGGGCCGGCGCTGCTCGGGAGCGGCCAACAGACTGGCCTGATCCGCCCACACCGGCGTGGACAGCAGCGCGGCCATCGTGAAGGCCACCTTCAAACCCTGGGAGCGGCTCGTCGTCGGGATGCTCATCGTCTTCTCTCTCGCGTTCTGGGTCGTTCGACCGTTTTTAGTTACACGACTAACTAAGACCGATGACGCGAGATGTCAAGCCGCGCTCGCAACGTTGCTCCACCCTTGCTGGACGAGGGGTGCTGCCCTATGGGGAGAGGGATGAGCCCTCCCCACCGCAGAGCGCGAGGTGCGACCCCACCGGAACCCGACGCTCGTGAGCGCCTGATCACAGCGGGCTACCGCGTACTGGCTGAGCGCGGGTACGAGGCCACGACGGTGAAGGAGGTGGCGCGCGAGGCCGGGGTGAACCAGGGCCTGGTGCACTACTACTTCGGGAGCAAGGACGCGCTGCTGCTCGCCGTCACGGCGGAGGCCCGCAGGCAGCACGAGGAGGAGCTGCAGCGGCTCCGAGAGGAGATGTCACCGGAGCGCCTCGCCACCGCGAGCTTCGCATGGGGTGAGCGGCTGCTGAAGGGCGCGCCTGCCGAGGTGCGCCTGCGCACGGAGCTGTTCGCCCTGGGGCTGCGCAACACGGAGCTGCAGCCCGCGGTGGCGGAGCTGTTGCGCCGTAGCAACGAGGGGATTGCCCAAACGGTGGCGCGCGTGCGCGGCGGCGCGGATGCACAGCCTGAAGCGGTGGATCACCAGTACGCCGCCATCATCCGGAGCTGCTTCGACGGGCTGGCCCTGCAACACCTCCTCGACGAGCAGTTCGACCCGGCTCCCGCCTTCGCGCTGCTGCGCCGCATCGTGCTGGCCAGCGTGCAAGAGCCGGAGGGCACGAAGCCTACGGCTCGCAAAGCCAAAGCCAAGGCCCAGGCCCGGAGAGCGGCGGGCGCGGTGCCACGCCGCAGGACTCCGAACCCCAGGCGACGGTAGAGCCCCTGCTCCACCGCCTCAGCGAGAGGTGGGATCGCTCGAGTCCTTCTTGCTGTCGCGGATCCAGGACATCATCTCGCGCAGGCGGCGGCCCACGTCCTCGATGGGGTGCTGGCGGCCCTGCTCACGCAGCTTGTCGAACATGGGGCGCCCGGCCTGGTTCTCGAGGATCCACTCCCGAGCGAAGGCGCCCGTCTGGATCTCCTTGAGCACCTTCTTCATCTCCGCGCGCACCTGCTCGTTGATGAGGCGCGGTCCGCGCGTGTAGTCGCCGTACTCGGCGGTGTCGCTGATGGAGTGGCGCATCCAGCCCATGCCGCCCTCGTACATCATGTCCACGATGAGCTTGAGCTCGTGCAGGCACTCGAAATAAGCGCTCTCGGGCTGATAGCCAGCATCCACCAGGGTGTCGAAGCCCGCCTGGACGAGCGCCGTGACACCGCCGCAGAGCACCGCCTGCTCACCGAAGAGATCCGTCTCGGTCTCCTCCTTGAACGTGGTCTCCAGCAGACCTGCGCGCGTCACGCCGAGCGCCCGCGCATAGGACATGCCCACGGCCTTGGCTTGACCGGTGGCATCCTGGTGGATCGCGATCAGCGCCGGAGTCCCCTTCCCGTCCTGGTAGAGGCGGCGAACCAGGTGGCCGGGAGACTTGGGAGCGATGAGCAGTACGTCCACGTCCGAGGGAGGGCGGATCTGCCCGTAGTGGATGTTGAAGCCGTGCGCGAAGAACAGGGCCTTGCCCTTGGTGAGGTGGGGCGAGATGTCCGCATCGTAGATCTGCTTCTGCGTCTGATCGGGCGCCAGGATCATGATGGTATCGGCCCACTGCGCGGCGTCGGAGACCGAGAGCACCTTGAGCCCGGCCCCTTCAGCCTTGGCCTTCGAGCGGCTGGAGGCATGGAGCCCCACGCGAACGTCCACGCCGGACTCCTTGAGGTTGAGGGCGTGGGCATGGCCCTGGCTGCCATAGCCGATGATCGCGACCTTGCGGGCGCGGATGGTCTCGATGGAGGCGTCTTTGTCGTAATAGATGGTCGTCATGTGAAGAATCCTTGTGGGGGTGAAGGGGTTACGAAGAAGGGGGCTACTTTCGAGGCAGGTAGGTCAACCACTCGGAGGAGCGAGGCAGTTCGCCGCGCACGGCCGACTGATAGGCCTGTTGAAGCTTCCGGGTGATGGGGCCCGTACGACCGGTGCCGATGGTGCGGAAGTCGATCTCGCGGAAGCCAACGATCTCGGCGGCGGTTCCAGTGACGAAGACCTCATCCGCCATGTAGAGCTGGTCTCGCGACAAGGGCTGAGCGCTCACCTCGAGGCCCATCTCGCGCGCCAGGATCATCACCGTGTCGCGGGTGATGCCCTCGAGGACCTGCGCCTCGGGAGGCGTCAGCAGCCGCTGGCCCTTGACGATGAAGATGTTGGCGCCGGTGCACTCGGCCACCAGACCCTGGGCATCCATCATGATGGCCTCGTCGAAGCCCAGGCGCACCGACTCCGTCTTGGCCAGAAACGAGTTGGGATAGTTGCCGGCGATCTTCGCCTTGGTCATCACCACGTTGGGGTGGTGGCGCGTGTACGAGGAGACGTTGGCCCTCACGCCGCGCTCGGCGGCCTCCGGCCCGAGGTACGCGTTCCAGGGCCACACGGAGATCCCCACGTGGGCCTGGCCCGCGTCGACATTGAGGTTCCAGCCTCCTCCAGCCAGGTAGACGAGCGGGCGCAGGTAGCACTCTTCGAGCCCGTTGGCCTGGACCGTCTCCAGACAGGCTTCGATGAGCTGGCCCACGGAGAAGGGCAGCTCCCGCCAGCCCAGCACCGTCGCGGACTTGTAGAGCCGCTCGATGTGCTCGCGCAGGCGGAAGATCGCGGGGCCATTCGCGGCACGGTAGCAGCGGATGCCCTCGAACACCGCCATGCCATAGTGCACCGCGGGAGTCATGAAGGGCATCTGTACCTCGGCCCCCGCCATGATCTTCCCGTTCAGCCAGATGTATTTGCAGTCCATGTATGTGGTCTCTCTTCGAACGACGCGCTCAGGCGGCCCGCTCGGGCGGGGGCTCCGTCTTCGCATCCAGCAGCTCAGTGAGTGCGGACTGGGCTCCGCGGGCCATGGCGATCGAGCCGGTGCGCACCATCTCGATGATTCCGTGGGGGCGCAGCACCTCGATGAGCCCGTCGATCTTGTCCGAGGTACCCGTGAGCTCCACCATCAGCGAGGACGGCGTCACGTCGATGGCGCGCGCCCGGAACACCTCGCAGAGCTGGAGCACCTTGGCGCGGGACTCCTCGTCAGCCCGGACCTTGATGAGGGCCAGCTCGCGAGCCACCGTGCTCTGATCCGAGATGTGCTCCACGTAAAGCACGTTGATGAGCTTGTAGAGGTTGGCCTCGAGCAGGCGCGCTTCCCGGTCATCCGCCATCACCACCAGGGTGATGCGGGAGATGTTGGGGCGCTCGGTGCGAGCCACCGTGAGCGAGTCGATGTTGTAGGCCCGGCGCCGGAACAGCGAGATGACGCGGTTGAGGACGCCAGGGCGGTCCTCGACGTGGGCGATGAAGGTGCGGGGACGGGGTGTGTTCATGGCGGGTTCCTCAGACGGCTCCACTGGTCCACGGCGAAGTTCCGGTCGCCACGCTCTCCGACGAGGGCCGGCGGATCATGTCGTCGAGATCCGCGCCCGAGGGGACCATGGGGTAGACGGCGTCCTCCTTCTCCACCCGGAAGTCGATGACGGTGCTGCCAGCCTGGGCACGCGCTTGAGCCACCGCCTCGGCGATCTCCTCGCGGCGGGTGACTCGCAGACCGTTCAGCCCGTGCGCCTCGGCGAGCTTCACGAAGTCGGGGTTGCGCAGGGCCGTGGCGCTGTAGCGGTTCTCGTAGAAGAACTGCTGCCACTGCCGGACCATGCCCAGGTAGCCGTTGTTGATGATGGCCACGTGGATCTTCAAGCCCTCCTGAGCGCAGGTGGTCAGCTCGGCCGCCGTCATCTGGAAGCCGCCGTCGCCCACCACCACCCAGACTTCATCGTCCGGCCGGGCGAACCGCGCTCCAATCGCGGCGGGCAGCGCGAAGCCCATGGTGCCCAATCCACCCGAGGTGATGAGCTGCCGTGGGCGATCGTGCCGGTAGTACTGCGCCTCCCACATCTGGTGCTGGCCCACGTCGGTGACCATGAGCGCCTTGCCCTGGGTCAGCCACCACAGGTCATGGATGACGTGCGCGGCATGGAGCCGGCCGTTGTGGGGCATGTATTGGATGTCGCGCACCGCCGAGTCGCCCTTGAGCGCGCGGATGCGATCCATCCACGGCGTACAGGTGCGGTTCTTGATGCGCGGGAGCAGCCGGGTGAGCGTCTGGCGGAGATCTCCCACGAGGCCCACGTCCACCTTGACGTTCTTGTTGATCTCCGAAGGGTCGATCTCGACGTGGATCTTCCGGGCCTTGCGCGCGAACGTCTTCAGGTTGCCGGTGACGCGGTCATCGAAGCGCATCCCCAGGGCGATGATGAGATCGGACTCCTGGATGGAGGTGTTGACCCAGGCCTCTCCGTGCATGCCCATCATCCCGAGGCTGAGCGGGTGGGTGGCGGGGAAGCCGCCCAGGCCGAGCAGGGTGCTGGCCACGGGGATGCCCGTCTTCTCCACCAGCTCCATCAGCAGCCCGGAGGCCTCGGCCTTGAGGATGCCGTGGCCGGCGAAGATGAGGGGGCGCTCGGCGGAGGCGATGAGTTCGACGGCGCGGTCCAGCTCCTCCGTCGAGGGCTGGTGCTCGGGGCGGTAGCCCTGCAACCGCACCGGCCGGGACTGCCAGTCGTCATCGCAGGAGCCCTGCTGCGCATCCTTGGTGATGTCCACGAGCACGGGACCGGGCCGGCCCGAACGGGCGATGAAGAACGCCTCGCGAAGGGTGGGCGCGATGTCCTCCACGCGGGTGACGAGATAGTTGTGCTTGGTGATGGGCAGGGTGACGCCAGTGATGTCCGTCTCCTGGAAGGCGTCACTGCCAAGGAGCGTGGAGGTGACCTGGCCGGTGATGCAGACGATGGGCGAAGAGTCCAGCATCGCGGTGGCGATGCCCGTCACCAGGTTGGTGGCTCCCGGTCCCGAGGTGGCCAGGCACACGCCCACCTTGCCCGAGGCCCGCGCGTAGCCATCCGCCATGTGTGCCGCGGCCTGTTCGTGGCGCACGAGCACGTGCCGGACCGAGCGCTGATGCATGGCATCGTAGATGGGCATGATGGCCCCACCGGGATAGCCAAAGACGACATCCACGCCCTCGCTGGCGAGGACGTCCCAGACGATCTCGGCACCGGTACGTTTTGCCGCGCCGAGGGGCCGCTCCGGTGCAGGCGCACCGGAGGGAACCTCGGGTTCCATGTTCGACAGTGCAGCCTTGGTTCCAGCTCCAGGTTTCGTCATCTGCGCCTCCACGGCGAACCACTTGGAATTCAGGAGGCCGAAAAACGAAAACCCCGCCACCGTTTCCGGGGCGGGGTCTCGCGTTTCGGCCTGGTAGGGGACTTCAAACCAGTCTCAAAACGGCGGCCCGCTCCCGTAGGAAATGGATACGGATACCAGCGCTACGCGAACGATGCCCTGCACTAGGGAACGCGCGCCCCGGCCCGTCGCCGTGCGTAGGTTCCGCGTGATGCAGGAGGAGAGGTTCGTCATCGCCAGTTGAATCCCATCATGCTCCAAGTGCGTACGGACAGCAAATCACTTTGGAAATCCGAGCGGCGCGGGCAGCGCGGATGCATGGGATTCCCTATTCCGTGCCCGGTACGCCCGGTCTTTCATCGGCCCATGAATGACTCCTGAACGTCCGTTACGCGTCTCCTTCCCGTCCCGCCACTCGCTCGGTGCGCGACTGGGACTGGCGTTCGCTCTGCTCGTGATGTTGCTGGGAAGCCTCGGTGCCTATTCCCTGGGCGAGCTGACCCGGGTGAACGATTCCCTGGAGGAGTTCATCGACCAGCGCTACCACATCATCGATCTCGTCAACGAGGCCAGCGACCTCCACGACGAGAACGCGCAGCTCGCCCTGCAGTTGTTCCTCATGAACACGATTGGGAGCGAGCCGGGGAGCACGGGCACTCTCACCGCGGCCATGGGCCGGAACAGTGCGGAGCTCACCCAGTTACTGAAGGAACTCTCCGGGAGGATGCGCTCCGAGCAGGAGCGCGCCCTCTTCGCCGCGGTGGATGCGAACCGGACGCCGTACATCACGAGCCGCGCGCAGGTGAGGCGCCTCTTCGATGAGGGCAAATCCCGCGAGGCCGTGGCCCTGCTGAACCGGGAGACCATGCCGCGCCTCGCGGAGTACCGGCGCTCCTGGAAGGCGCTCATCGCGCTCGAGCGAGCACGGATGCAAGCCACGGCGCTGGAGAGTTCGAAGAGACATGCCCAGGTCGAAGAGACCATTCTCGGGGTCATCGGGCTCGCCATGCTGATGGCTGTTGGAGTGGCGCTGCTCACCACCTGGGCTGTGACGCGCCCCATCACGCGAGTAGCCCAGCACGCCCAGCGGATCGCCGGGGGGCAGCTGCGTGAGCGCATCCCCGTCACCCATGGCGCTGAGATTGGCAAGCTCCAGCAGGCCATGGGAGACATGACGGAGCGGCTGTCCCATGTGCTCGGAGAAGTGCGCGCGGGAGCGGAGATGCTCTCGGGGAGCAGTGAGCAGGTCTCCTCGGCCTCGCGGACGCTGTCGCAGGGAACCGCGGAGCAGGCCTCATCGGTGGAGGAGACGAGCGCGAGCCTCGAGCAGATGAACGCCACCATCCGCATCAACGCGGAGCTCAGCGGGCAGACCGAGCAGGTGGTGCTCCAGGCCGCGGACGAGGTGAAGCAGGTGGAGCAGGCGGTGCAGGAGAGCGTCCTGGCGTTGAGGCGCATCGTCGAGCACATCTCCATCGTCGAGGAGCTGGCCTACCAGACGAACCTGCTCGCGCTGAACGCCGCCATCGAAGCGGCGCGAGCCGGTGACCATGGCCGGGGCTTCTCGGTGGTGGCCGCCGAGGTGCGCAGGTTGGCCGAGCGCTCCCAGAGCGCCGCCCGGGAGATCGAAACGGAGGCAGGCAACAGCATCCAGGTGGCGGAGCGCTCGAACCGGGTCCTCGCGGCGCTGCGGCCTTCCATCCAGCAGGCCGTCGAGCTCATCCAGCAGGTGAGTGCCTCGTCCCGGGAGCAGGCAACGGGAGTGGCCTACATCACCGTGGCAATGACGAGCGTGGACTCCGTCACCCAGCGCAACGCCCGGGGCGCCGAGATGCTGGCCACCACGGCCGAGGAAATGACCCGGCAGGCCGATACGCTCCGACGCCTGCTCACCTTCTTCACCCTGCGGAGCTAACGGCGCTTGAGGGCGATGAAGGTGTCGTACTCGGTGCCTTCGAGGATCCGCGGCTCGATCCGCGCCTCGAGCCCCACCTCCGCGAAGAGGCGCAGCCAGGTGGCCCGGGGAAACAGGCCATCGCGGTGCACGTCATGAACGGAGCGGACACTCCCATCCCGCTCCCGCAGCAGCAGCGCGAAGTGGACGGCGTTGAAGGTCTCTCCCGGGTCCGGGGGCAACGTCCACATCAGGTAGCGCAGCGATCGCGAGCGCCCATCCGGGCCTAGCGGTTCGTCTCCGCCGCCCAGCTCCTCACCTGGTGCGAAGGTCTCCCGCGTGGCATCCGGAGCGACCAGGGCAACTCCACCGGGCCGCAGGTGGATGGTGACCGTCTCCAGCGCCGCGCGCAGGTCCGCCTCGGTGGTCATGTACATGACCGCGTCGTGCACGAACACGGCATCGAACAGGCGGCCGAGGCGAACAGAGCGCATGTCGCCAGGGAGGTGCTCGCACTCGGGGTTGAGGGCGCGGCTGACTTCGCGCATCCGCTCGGAGGGCTCGACCAGGGTGAGCGAGAATTCCTTCTTGAGGAAGCTGGCGTTGTTGCCACCACCACTGCCCAGCTCGAGCACCTCCTTCAGGGGTCCGGATGCGGCGGACCGGAAGAGCCGGAGGTATTCGCTGGCCTCTTCGCTGTACTCGGCCGGAGCAGAGACCAACGGCCACCAATCGGCGAGTTCTTCGTAGAGTTTCATGATGGGTGGCTGGGAGGATGCTTCACCGCCGGGGCGGCAGCAACGGGGCGAGCCCGGCGATGATCACCCGCAGACCTTGCTCGAAGCGTTCATCGAAGCCGGTGAACATCTCCTTGCCGGCCGCCAGGGCCAGCGGGAACTTCTCCGCGTCGATCCGACTGGCACGCTGGGCCTCATCATATTGCGAGTCACGCTCGCCCGGCCGGGGGTGCACCGCCTGCTCCTCGATCGTGAAGCCGATCGTGTAGCTGTAGGTGATGTTGTAGCCTTGCACCGCATCCCGGAGTGAGAAGCCCGCGCCCGTGAGCTTCCTCAACACGAACTCCAGGGCTTCGTAGAGCGTGCTGTCGGTGAGGTGCGTGCCGCTGAACACCTTGGCCCCATCCCGGTAGCCCAGCAGCATCTGATGCAGGTTGCGCCCCAGGTCCATCATCCACTCGTCCCAGGGCTGCTTCGGATCCGGCTGGCCCGTGGCCGTGACGAAATCTCGCAGCATGGTGGTGGCCATCTCGTCGAGCAGGTCCTGCTTGCTCTTGAAGTGCCAGTAGAGCGCTGGCGCCTGCACGTCGAGCTCCTTGGCGATCCGCCGCAGCGAGAGCCCCTCCAATCCCACCTCGTTGAGCAGCTGCAGTGCCGTGCGCACCACCAGCTCGGTGTCCAGTCGCATCGTCCCCTTTTCTGTCAGGCCCACTTGACTCCTTAACACTGTTCAGGGCACCTTAACGACGTTAAATTAACGCTGTTAAGGAGCTGGGCTGGCAGGTCTCCGTGGGGGACACCTCCGCCCGCTCGCAAAGAGGAGCGCGCTGTGAAGACACTGCTGAATCCTCAGGTGCTGATTGTGGGAGCCGGACCTACCGGACTGACGCTGGCCTGTGAGCTCGCCCGGCGGGGAGTGGAGCATCGGATCATCGAGAAGAGCCCTGAGCCCTTCGTGGGCTCACGCGGCAAGGGACTGCAGCCGCGCACCCTGGAGATCTTCGAGACCATGGGCGTGGTCGATGCAATGCTGGCCGCGGGAGGGCCCTACCCGCCCCTTCGCGCCTACGCTGGGACTCGGGTGGCCTGGGAAGGGTACATGCACGAGCCCAGCCCGCCGGTACCGGAGGTGCCCTACCCCAACGGGCTGATGCTTCCGCAGTGGCGCACGGAGGAGCTGCTGCGTGCCCGGCATGCCGCGTCCGGAGGCCGCGTGGAGTTCGGCACCGAGCTGGCGGGCTTCGAGCAGGATGCCGAGGGCGTCACGGTCACCCTGATCCAGGCGGGCCAAACGGAGCAGGTGCGAGCGCGCTACGTGGTGGGCGCCGACGGCGGCCGCAGCTTCGTCCGCAAGCACCTGGGCGTGAGCTTCGAGGGCGAGACGCACGAGACCGAGCGGATGCTGATCGGCGATGTCCAGGCCAACGGGCTGGACCGGGAGCACTGGCACATGTGGGGCAATCTCGAGACCCGGACGCTCCGGGCCGGGCTGTGCCCCCTGCCTGGCACGAACGTCTTCCAGTTCACGGCGCCCCTCGCCGCGGACGAGGAGCCCGAGCTGTCATTGGAGGCCATGCAGCGGATGTTCGACGCCGCCTCGGGCCGCTCGGACGTCCGCCTGCACAACATGCGCTGGGTGTCGCTGTACCGGGTCAACATCCGCATGGTGGACCGCTACCGGGTGGGCCGGATCTTCCTGGCTGGAGACGCCGCGCATGTGCACTCCCCCACGGGCGCCCAGGGCCTCAACACCGGAGTCCAGGACGCCTTCAACCTGGGCTGGAAGCTCGCGCAGGTGCTGGCGGGTGCCCCCGAGGCGCTGCTGGACACCTATGAGGAGGAGCGGCTGCCGGTGGCCGCGGGCGTGCTCGGCCTCAGCACCCGGCTGCTTCGCAAGAGCCTCCAAGGCGATCCCGATGCCTACCGACGAGGCCCGGAGCTCAATCAACTGGGACTCCACTATCGTGGCAGCTCCATCGTGCGGGATGCACGCCCCGCCCCCTCAGGACTCCAGGCGGGAGACCGGGCTCCCGATGCGCCCTGCCACGATGGCTCCGGCGCTCCGAAGCGGCTGTTCGAGCTCTTCCGCGGAACGCACTCCACCCTGCTGGCCTTCGGCGCGGCTCAAGCCGACCTGCTCAGCCAGCTCGACGCCCGGTACGGACCCGACGTTCGCGCGCACCTCGTGGTCCGGCCGGGAGACTCCGCCAGCAAGCTCTCGGTCATCGACTCCCAGGGCCATGCCTTCCGCGCCTACAGTATCGACAGCGACATGCTCGTGCTGGTCCGCCCCGATGGCTACGTGGGATGCGTCACCCCGCCCTCCTCGGTCGACGTGCTCGACGACCATCTCCGGCTCGTGTCGGCTCAGCCGATCCGCCGCCCCAGGAAGTCATAGGCCTCGAGCTGAAGCTGGCTCGCGGGAGTCCGCGGATACTCGGAGTCCAGCAGGGTGAAGCACAGCAGATCCGCCCGCGTGTGGTGGGGAGCGAGTTGCCGGTCGCGCAGCCGCCCCTCGAACGTGAACCCCAGTCGGCGAGCCATCGCCGCGCTCCGCTCGTTCTCTGGGAGGCACATCAGGTCCAGGCGCTTCACCTTGTCGAACTCGAAGGCCGTCTTGACCATGGCCGAGGCCATCTCCGTGGCAAGGCCCCGGCCCACCGCGTCGCGGCGGAACCAGTAGGAAATCTCGAGCGCGCCGAGGCCAGCCCGCTTGAGCAGCCCCGTCTCCCCCAGCATCCGCCCTGTCTCCAGCTCGAAGGTGCCGTATCCCCGGTCCTGGTCCAGATCGAAGCTCCCGCGCATCTTCCGGACATGGGCGGCATGGACTTCCAGCGGGATCCCCTCCGGGGTGCGAGGGAACATTTCGTCCAGGTGCTCCCCGCTGGAGTCGACCGCCTCCTTTCGCTGCGAGGCATCGGCCGGCTCCAAGCAGCGCACCACGAGGCGTGCCGTTCGCAACACGTAGGGAGGCGTCAGGCCAGCAGGGGCAAACGTGCTCATGCGCGGGTTCTACCGGAAAAGGCCGGGGCAGAGGCGGCTGGGCTCGGAACCCCCGGAGGATGAGCCTTCCGATCCCGAGGCAACACAAACTTTTGCTGCGGCAAGACCTCCCACGGCCCGCGGCGGGGCCCAGCCTCCACCTTTCACCTCTCTGGGACTCCCGTTCAGAGAGGGCCGCGTATACTCTGCGCCCCATCTGGAGCCCCGCCCCCCCTTAGGAGCCCCGCCCTTCCATGAGTCAGTCGAAGCCTCCGGTCAAATCCTCAGGCGCCGCGGAACGGCCGTCCGCCTATGCGCGGTTCCTGTCCCTGCCCACTCCTTCGGACACCGTGCGGGGGCTGTTCATCAACGGCGTGCTGGGCGTGGTGAAGAGCCATGGGGGGGAGGCAGCCCTACGCGAGGTCTACCAGTTGCTGGCTGACAAGCGCTTCGAGCGCAGCTTCATCAGCTTCTCCAGCTACCCGACAGCGGACTTCGTGAAGGTGCTGGTCGCCGCCTCGCAGGTCCTGGCGCCCCAGTTCGGCAGCCCGGATGCCACGGCCCGCCACCTGGGCGCCTCCACGGTGCGCGACTTCCTGGACTCCATGGCGGGCAGGACGTTGATGCTGCTGTCCGGCAACTCGGCGCAGAAGATGCTGAGCAACATCCCCTCGGCCTACCGGGCCGCGTCGAGCTTTGGCGAGCGGACAGTGGCGGCCACGGGCGAGAAGAGCGCCGTGGTCACCTTCCGCCATGACTTCATGCCGCTGGCCCACACCGAGGGCGTCCTGCTGGCGGTGCTGCAGGCCTCGGACGTGAAGAATCCGCAGGTTCGCTCGCGCTCCCTGGGGACGCTGGACAGCGAATACGACGTGTCCTGGGACTAGCGCTCCCAAGCAAGCGAGGCCCCTGTACGACAACGGGCCTCAGCCCTGCCGCTTCATGGGGCCGAGCACCGTACGGAGCCGGCGCACGGCGTCCGGCATGTCCGAGGCGCTCGTGCCGCCAAAGCCCAGGACGAGCCCCTGGCGCGAGGCCTCGCCCAGGTAGCAGCTCGACAGCGGCATGACCCACAGGCGTTCCTGCGCGGCGCGGACGGAGAGCTGCCGGTCTCCCATGCCTGGGGGCAAGGTCGCGACGAGGTGCATGCCCGCCTGCGCGCCGATCACCCGCAGCGCCGGACCGAACTCCTTGCCGAGAGCCTCCACGAGGGCGCTGCGCCGTTCGCGGTAGAGGGCTCGCATCCTCCGGAGATGACGGGCGAAGTGCCCCTCTCCGATGAAGTCCGCCAACACGGGTGGGTACAGGGTGGGCGGGAACAGATCCATCGCATCCCGGGCGCGCGCGAAGCGGGGGACGAGATCCGCGGGGATGACCAGATAGCCGACCCGCAGCGCCGGGAAGAGGACCTTGCTGAAGCTCCCGATGTAGATGACGCGCGCATCCCGATCGAGCCCCTGCAGCGCCGGGACGGGGAGGCTCTCGTACCGGAATTCGCTGTCGTAATCGTCCTCGATGATCCAGGCACCGCTGCGCTGAGCCCACTCCAGGAGTTGGAGCCGGCGCGACGCGCTCATGGTCACCCCCAGCGGGTACTGGTGAGAGGGGGTGACGTAGACGGCGCGTGCCTTCGGGCTCCGAGCCATTCCGGTGGCGACCTCCAGGCCCTCGTCATCGACAGGGACAGGCACGAGCCGGGCACCGGCCTGGGCCAGCAATTGCCTCGCTCCGGCGTAGCCGGGGTCCTCGACCCACACGGGGCTACCGGGATCGAGCAACACACGAGCCGACAGTTCCAGGGCCTGCTGCGAGCCGCTGACCACCATGATCTGCTCGGCTTCACAGCGGAGTCCCCTCACAGTCCGGAGATAGGAGGCCAGGGTCTCGCGGAAGGGCTTGTAGCCCATGGGATCGCCGTAGTTGAGCAGGCTGCGCGGAGAGCGCCGGCAGTGGCGGCTGACCAGGCGGGCCCAGACCTGGATGGGAAAGCGCTCGACGGCGGGCTGGCTCACGCGAAAAGCCCCCCAACCCTCGAGCCAGGGTTCCACTTCCGCCTGGACGGGCTCCGCAGCACGCCGGGAGACAACCCGCCGCCCGGGCTGCGCGAGGGTGCTCGATGCCGGAGTACGCCGCTCCCGCGCCGGAGCCTCACCCGGGAGGGAACTCGCCACGAAAGTCCCCGCGCCGACACGGCTCTCCAGATAGCCCTCGGCCAGGAGTTGCTCGAATGCGTTCAGGACAGGGATGCGGGAGATCCGGAGTTCGTTGGCGAGACTCCGTGTCGAGGGGAGCTTCTGGCCCGCGCGCAACCGGCGGTCGATGATCGCCTCGCGATAGCCCTCATACAGCTGCCGGTACAGCGGCTTCGCCGAGCCCCGCTCGATGGCGATGATGGTGTGAATGCCCGTGGGAGCTCGGCTCATGCCCCCAGGATAGTGGTCATCTCGAGAAGAGAGAAAGCGTTCGAGGGCCGATGACCACTCGAGCAGGGGCGTCGGCATGGAGCGGTTCACCCTGCTCACGGGTGCCAGGCGAATCCGCTCCCTTCTCTTCCTTCTCGTGCTCCTGCTCCAGAGCATCGTCGAGCTTCTTGGCGAGCCGGAGCAGCCCGTCGAAAGACATGAGCAAGAGGTCATCGATGAGCAGCATGGTCAGCTCCTTTCTGCCATGCATACTCTCACGCGCCCCTGACAAAACCGGTTCGCCCAAAGGGGGTCACGGACTCGCGGAGTCCCCGTACTCCACGAGCGGAACCTCGGCCCGAGCGCGACGCAGCAGCACTTGCTCCATCAGGCACTGCTCGGGGGCCTTGTCGGGCCGCCAGCGCAGAAACTGCGTGCCGTGCCGGAAACGCCCCTGGCTGAAATGGTCGTACCCCACCTCCATCACGAGCCGCGTCTGAAGAGGTTCCCAGGCCCCATCCCGCTTGCTCCAGCGGCTCGGGCCTCCGGGGGCCTTGCCCGTGAACCCGGGCCCGCCGCGAATCGATTCGAGCGTCTCGACCAGCTCCTTCTTCTCCTTGGCGGAGAAGCTCGAGCAGTACCCCACGTGATGCAGCAGCCCGTCCTCGTCATAGAGCCCGAGCAGCAGCGAGCCCACCCCACTCTTCCGGTTCTCCGCCCAGCGGAAGCCGCCCACCACGCAGTCCGCGGTGCGCTGCGGCTTCACCTTCACCATCCCCGTGCGCTCACCCGACTCGTACCTGGCGGTGAGCCGCTTGGCGATCACCCCGTCCATCCCTGGCGACCCCAGCCACGCCCGAGCCACCTTCTCCGAGCAAGTCGCGGGAGACAGCCGGATCTGCCCCTTCGCGTCCAGGTAGCGCGAGGCAAAGTCCTCCAGCTTCTCTCGCCTCTGGAGCAGCGGCTTCTCCGTGAGCCTCTGCCCCCGCGTGTCCACGAGCATGTCGAACACGTAGAACCGCGATGGGCTCTGCTTCGCGAGCATGGCCACACGGCTGGCCGCCGGGTGGATGCGCATCAACAGCGCATCGAACGAGAGCCCACCGTCCTCCGGGATGACGATCTCCCCGTCGATCACGAAGCGCTTGGGCGACAGCTCGCGCACCGCGGCCACGAGCTCCGGAAAGTACCGGCCCAGTGGCTGCCCAGCCTTGGACTGCAACTCCACATGCTCCCCATCCCGGTAGGCCACGCACCGGAAGCCATCCCACTTGGGCTCGTACTGCCAGGTGTCCCCTTCGGGAATCTCCCGCACCAGCTCCGCCTCCATGGGCGGGTATGGCGGAGTGAGCGGCAGCTCCAGTGTGGTCCAGGTCGCGGGCGCGGCGGTGCGAGGCGGTCTCATAGGAACCTCTCCAGCTCGACCCTCCCCTTGGAGGCCAGGAGCGGCTTCCAGAGGTCGCCCTGGCGCTCGATGCGCGCGGGCACGTTCTTCAGGGTGAAGTCCTCAATGCGCGCGCCAGCCTCCAGTTCCTCCCAGGTGACAGGAGTGGACACGCTGGCATGGGCCGTAGGGCGCACCGAGTAGATGGACGCCAACGTGCGCCCCCACGCGTTCTGGTTGTAGTCCACGAGCACGCGTCCCCGTGGACGCCTGGCAATCCGGTACTCGGAGGTGATGAGCTCCGGGTACTTACCGGCCAGTTCCTGCGCCAGCGCCTTGGCGATCGTCCATACCTGCTTCTGCGTCGGGCCGCGGCGGATGGGCACATAGACGTGCAGCCCCTTCGAGCCAGAGGTCTTCACCAGCGTCGGCATCTTCAGGCCCTCGAGCACCTGCCGCAGGACCAGCCCCGTCTCCACCACCTGCTCCCAGGTGGCCTGAAAGGGGTCCAGATCGAAGTGCAGGTAGTCGGGCCGCTGCACGTCATCGCAGCGCGCGTACCAGGGATTCAGATCGATGCAGCCCAGGTTCACCGTCCACAGCAGTGCCGCCAGGTCATCCACCACCGGGAAGTCGATGACGTTCCCCGAGGAGTGCGTCACGGAGCACGTGCGCAGCCAGGCCGGGCGCGGCTCGGGAGCGCGCTTCATGAAGAAGAACGGCCCGAAAGCCCCATTCGGATAGCGCTTCATCACCATGGCGCGATCGCTCAGGTGGGGCAGCAACACCGGCGCCACCTGGGCGTAGTAGCGCAGCAGATCTCCCTTGGTGATGCCCAACTGGGGCCAGAACGGCTTCTCCAGATGGGTCAGCCGCAGCTCCCGGTCTCCGATCGTCAGATGGCATTCCCCGCTCGTGCCTTCATCGAGGATGGCCAGTGCCTCGGCGTTCATGCCCTCAAGGTAGGATCGCGATCACCGGCGCGGCACAGCCGCGGACGAGGCTCCGTCCAGCAGGCGGGCGGACGAACGCGCGTGCTGGAAGGCGATCTTCAGCCCTTGTTTGAGAGCGAAGGCCAACCCCGCAGGGAAAGTTTGTGCACCTCACCTACAAAGTGGGATGAGACTCCCCGCTCCCTCTCTCCCGTCGAGGCCAAGTTCTATTCTTCCGCCAGGGCCTCGGAGATAGAGTCCCCCCACCTTGGGCGAGTCCTATGACGCAGTCGTGATTGGAGCAGGCCCCAACGGCCTGGCGGCGGCCATCACCCTGGCCCAGGCGGGGCGCTCGGTGCTGGTGCGCGAGGCCAATGCCACCGTGGGCGGCTCGTGCCGTTCGGCGGAGCTGACGCTGCCGGGGTTCATCCACGACATCTGCTCCACCGTGCAGGCGCTGGCGCTCGCCTCTCCGTTCCTGCGCGGCCAGCCGCTGGCCGAACATGGGCTGGAGCTCGTCCATCCCCAGGCCTCCTTCGCCCATCCGCAGGATGACGGACACGCGGGCGTCGCCTATCGCTCGGTGGACCAGACAGCAGAGACGCTGGGGCGCGACGGCGTGGCCTGGAAGAAGCTGTTCGGCCCGCTCGTGCGGGACTGGGAGAAGCTGGCCCCTGCCCTGCTGGGACCGCTGCCTCCCGCGCCCAAACATCCCTTCGCACTGGCGAACTTCGGGCTGAAGGCCCTCCGGTCCGCCCGGAGCCTCGCGGAGGGGTGGTTCGAGGGAGAACATGCCAAGGGCCTGTTCGCGGGTGTGGCGGCACATTCGATCGCGCCGCTCGAGTGGACGGGGACCAGCGCCTTCGGGCTGGTGCTCGGCACCAGCGCCCATGCAGGAGGCTGGCCCGTGGCCCGAGGAGGCTCACAGAAGCTGGCGGACGCGCTGGTGTCGATCCTGCGCTCGCTCGGGGGCCGGATCGAAACCCAGGCGCGCGTGGACAACATCGACGAGCTGCCCCCCTCGAAGGTCATCCTCTGCGACGTCACCGCCCGGCAGTTGGCGAAGCTCGCCGGCCACAAGCTGCCCGCGCGTTACACGAAGCGCCTGCAGTCGTTCCGCTACGGCCCCGGCGTGCACAAGGTGGACTGGGCGCTCTCGGAGCCGATCCCGTGGAAGGCGGCGGGATGCCGGGATGCCGGGACGATCCACCTGGGAGGCACCTTCGACGAGCTCTCCAGCGCCGAGCGGGATCCCTGGGAGGGCCGCTTCGCCGAGAAGCCCTACGTGCTGCTGGTGCAGTACCCGTTCGAGCCGAGCCGCGCACCGGCTGGCAAGCACACCGCGTGGGCCTACTGCCACGTCCCCCACGGAGGAGACCTGGACGTCACCGACCGCATCGAGCGCCAGGTGGAGCGCTTCGCTCCCGGCTTCAAGGACACCATCATCGCGCGCAGCGTGATGACGCCGTCCGAGATGGAGCGCCACAACGCGAACCTCATCGGCGGAGACATCACCGGCGGGGCGAACATGTTCTCGCAGATCCTCGCCCGGCCAGTGCTGGGGCTGAACCCCTACAAGACGCCCCTGAAGGGGCTCTACCTGTGCTCGTCCTCCACCCCGCCGGGTGGAGGTGTCCACGGCATGTGCGGCCACAACGCGGCGCGCATCGCGCTGCGCAACGAGCTGAAGTGAGGCTCAGTACACGTTGTATTTGACGCGCAGGGCCTCGTGCTCCTCGGCGTTGCGCGACGGGTGGAGCTTCTTCTCGGAGTCGTGCAGGTAGTACCAGTAGTCGCTCGCCTTGGGGTGGAGCGCGGCGAGCAGCGAGTCCACCGTCGGAGCACCAATGGGCCCCGGAGGCAGCCCCGGACGCGTGCGGGTGTTGTACGGATCCGTGCTGTCGCGCAGCCGCTTGAGGAACTCCTTGCGCTCGTTCCAGTCCGCCAGCTCGTAGCGGCTGGTGGCGTCGACGCCCAGCGGGAAGCCCTTGTCGATGCGCTTCCAGAGGATGCCCGCGACGAGCGGCCGCTGCGAAGGCTCGGGCTCTTCACGCTCCAGCATGGAGGCCATCACGACGATGTCATGCAAGCTCCGGCCGCCCTTCCCGATCTCGTCCTTGTGGGCCTCGTAGAAGCGCAGGGCGAACGTGTCGAGCTGCCGCTGGATGAAGGCCTCCACGTCGAACCCATCAGGGACGACGGCGTAGGTCTCCGGATAGAGGTAGCCCTCCAGCGTGCGCGTGGGGAGCGGGAAGGCGGCCTTGAAGCGATCGGGGCGGCTGGCCGCGGCAATGTACTCGCCCGGCTTGATGAGCCCCTTGGCGGCGAGCGCCGCATCGGTGTCCCGCAGGCGCCACCCTTCGATCATGGCGAAGGGGACATCCTCGGGCAGCGGCGGGCCCTCGAGCGTCGTGGCGATCTGAGCGATGGACATGGAGGCGCGCAGCTTGAAGCGGCCGGCCTTCGCCGACAGCCCGCCTCGCCGCCAGAGGTGATAGCGCCAGAACCGCGCATCCTCGATGAGCCCCTGCGACACGAGCTCCGGGCCCAGTGCACGCGCGGACGTCCCCTTCTTCACGACGAAGACAACCTCGGGGGCCTCCCCCGAGACCTTGGGGGTCGACGCACCTTTCTCCGCCCACAGGAACGCCCCTGCGGCGGCACCGCCACCCAGGACGGCCAATGCAAGCACCACGATGAAAAGCTTCTTCATGGGCTTACGCTACCAAAGCTTTGGCGCTCGGGCGGGGAAGTCGCGCTTCAGTGCCCGCCCGGCAACGGAACAGGCTGGGGAGTGCCCTCCCGGACAGAGGAAGTGTCCACGGTCTCTCTGGCCGCCCGCTAGGGATGCTCCGAGCGCAGCCAGCGCGCCGAGACATCTCTCTCCGGCACGGCTCCCAGCGACTGCGAGGAGCCCGTCCTCCGCTGTTTGAGCGTCCAGTAGTGCTGCTGCAGGGAGACCCGGAGCGGGTTGGCCCGCAGCGCCCGCTCGTACTCCAGCAACGCCAGGTCGGTCCGGCCCTGGGAGGCCCAAGCGGTGGCGGTATGGGCGTGGATCTGCTCGGCGGCCGCCGCGCCTGGGTGCTCCTCGAGGAAGCGGGCCTGCAACGCTTCGATCTCGCTCACGGAGATACCGCTCGAGATGCAGCGGGCCACCCCCATGAAGTTGCTCCGCCACGCGTCGTGCTCGATGCGCTGGCGCGCATGGCCGAGCACGTCCGCGGCCTTCTCCACCCGCGAGCGCATCTCTTCGACATCCCTCTGCTGCCGGGCCGACAAAGGCCGGTGGGCGAGGTCCTCCAGGGAACGGAACGTGGAGCGCGCATGCTTGCGGACGTCCTCGAAGGAGGCATCCAGCGGCACACAGAGCAGCGCATAGGGATCGGTCCGCACGCGCCGGAACATCAGGTCCAGCGTCAACTCCGCCTGGGAGTCGTTCGGTGTCTCCTTGGGAGCATCGAGCCTCGGGGCCTTGCCTTTCGCCATGCCCGCCAGCTGCTCGCGAGCCTCCTCGGACAACTCCTGGAATTGGACGGCGAAGCCGGGGCTCCGCTTCCAACCGAGGGCCTGAGCCGGGCTGACGTGGTGGACGACCTCGGCCACGCAGGGTAGCTCCTGTCCCTGCATCTCCAGGACGAGCGACAACCGGGAGCGCAGCGGCGGCGGCGTCTGCTCGGTGCACAGAAAGGCGCCGCCGTGGGCCACGTCCACGCAGGCCAGACTGACGGGGGGACTCCCCGGCTGGAGGTTGACGCGCGCGGACAACCCTCCGGGCACGGGAGCCGGAGAGGAAACCGGCGCGATCGGAACCTCCTCCGAGATGCCCGTGGAGGGCGGGGCGATGCTCTGAAACGCCTGCTCCAAGGCCTCCCGCATCTCGGCCGCGGTGCTGTAGCGATCCTCCGGGCGCTTGGCCATGGCACGCATGATGACGTCCGACAGCGCCACCGGCACCTCGGGCCTCACTTCATGGGGCGCCGGCGGGCTCTCCATGAGGTGGGCGTGCAGCAGGCTCCCCAGCCCGCCCTTGGAGAAGGCTGCTCTGCCGACGAGCAATTCGTAGGCGATGAGCCCCAGCGCGTACAGATCCGTCCGCCCATCCACGGCATGGCCGTACCACTGCTCGGGAGCCATGTACTCGGGAGTGCCGAGCAGCGTCCCCGCCGAGGTCTGCTCCTGCGGCACATTGTCCGTGAGCTTGGCGATGCCGAAGTCCAGCACCTTGACGAAGTGCTGCATGCGATCGCGCCGCACCAGGAAGATATTCTCCGGCTTGAGATCGCGGTGGACCACGCCGCAGAAGTGCGCTGCCTGGAGCGCATCGCAGACCTGGGTAAGGATGGGCACGGCCACCGAGGGCTCCACCGGCGCGCCCGTCAACACCGTGAGCGGACTGCCCTCCAGGTACTCCATGACCAGGTAGTGCCGCCGGGGCGGCAGCACGTTCGTGTCGAAGATGTTGATGATGTTCTCGTGGCCGATGAGGTTGACGATGCGCGCCTCGGCCATGCAGCGCTGGATCAGCGTCTCGTTGGAGGCGAAGTGCTCATGGAGGAACTTCACCGCCACCTTGCTGCCGATGAGGGTGTGCTCGGCCAGGTAGACCGTCCCCATGCCGCCGCCACCCAGCTTGCGCACGATCCGGAAGCTGCCGAGCTCCAGTCCCACGAGCGGATCGTCCGAGCTGGCCATCGGAACCAGCGTCTTGGGCAGGGTTCCACTCGAAGCCTGGGGAGATGCCCACCACTGCTCCGAAGTCGGCTCCCATCCCTCGGGGCGCACCCGCGTGGGGCACAGCGCCTCCCGCTCCGTCGAGGCAGGGCTCTTCGCGTCATCTGGAATCATCGGAGAACCTCCACTGAGGGGCCTTCGTCCGTGATCGCCTCACGGAGCGCAAGGAACGGCGGTGCAAGGCCTGTGCTCAGGTGGAAACACTGGAAAGGACTCAACTTTCCTTCACGGGAGGGCGTTGCAAGACACCACAGCGCACATCCACGATGAGGGATCGCGCCTCACTTGTGATGAAATCGTTCGCGCGCTCCCGCGTAGCTCCAGAGCCTGGAGCCCTGACGCCCAGCGCACGAGGAACAACGCAATGGAACCGACCGAAGCGATCACGGTGGTGCTCATCGTGGGAATGACTTGCGGTATCCCCCTGCTGGGACTGACCCTCCGCTTCTCGCTCAAACCGCTGGTGGAGGCCTTCATCCGCCTCCGAGAGGCGCAGCTCGGCGCTTCCCAGGTGCAGCAGCTCCAGGCCCGGGTGGACTACCTCGAGCGGCAGTTGGAGCTGCGGGGGCTGATGGACCGCGCGCCCTCCACCTCCCTGCAGCAGCTCGCGCCGGAGCACCTCCCCATCGTGACGAAGGACCGGGAGCGCATCTAGCCCCGGCAACCTCCTGGCTCCCTCAAGGTTGGGGAGCCAGCGAGAGCAGCACCCCGAGCAATGGGTCGGCATGCGCGCTCTTGCGCCAGGCCGCGTAGATGGGGAACTCGCGGACCGACTGGGTGAGCGGCTGCGCGATGACTCCCGGCACCCGAGGCCCCTTCGGTAACAGCGAGGCCAGCAGCGAGTAGCCCAACCCGGCGGCGACGAAGCCGAGGATCGTCTCCGAGGAGTCCGCCGCATGGAGCCGCCGTGGCCTCACGCCATGCTGCGCGAGCGCCGTGAGCTGGAGCTCCCGCAGCTGGAGGTCCGCGCTGTAGGCGATGAAGGGCTCATCCCCGAGTTGCCGGGGATCCACCGGGCCCTTCCGGGCGAGCGCGTGGTTGGAGGGGAACACGAGGAAGGGGCGCGTGCTGCCCACCTTGCGTGTCTCGAGATCCCTGGGGAGTTCGGACAGGTGGTCCACCAGCAGGTCCGCATCTCCCGAGCGCACGAGCTCCACCGCGGGGACCTTGGCCTCGAAGAGCTCCACCTCGATATCGAGCCGCTGGCTGTGCAACCGCCGCAGCCACGGGGGCAGCAGGTAGCGGAGCACATGGCCCGAGGCATGGATGCGCAAGCGCCCACCCACCTCGCCCGAGCGCAGCGAGCGCTCCACGACGGGCAGTCCCTCCAGGAAGGGCGCGACGTAGGAGTAGAGCGCGCGGCCCTCGGACGTGAGGACGACGCGGTCCTTCCCCACCCGCTCGAAGAGCCGCACGCCCATCTCGGTCTCCAGCCGCTTCACCTGCTGGTGCACGCCGGGCTGGGTGATGGGGTACGGAAACGAACGGGCGGCGCGTGCATAGCCCTCGCACTTCGCCACCCAGTAGAAGCCTTCGAGCCGCTGGAGCTGAATCATTCACCCCACGTTATCGAATGGCCATGGATTAGTTCCATGCAGTTGGCGAAGAAAAGGGGCACTCTTCTTCCCGTCAACGCAACCGAACCCCGGAGGAATCCCATGAGCCGCGCCCCCAATACCCAAGCCATCCAGCCCGCCCACAGCAACGCCTGGGTCGTCCAGACCTGGGTCTCCTGGATCCTCGCCGTGGGCGTGACGGCCATGGGGGTCTGGTTCCTCCCGGTGGATGGCTGGATGAAGTCTTTCCTGGGCATGGGGATGCTCTTCACCGTGGGCTCCACCTTCAGCCTGGCCAAGACGGTGCGCGACGTGCACGAGCAGCAGCGCATCGTGTCCCGCATCGACGAGGCGCGGATGACCAAGCTGCTGGCCGAGGTCGACCCGCTCTCCCCCAAGCTGTAGTCCCCGCCGCGGCGCTCAGGCTCCCACGGGAGCCAGAAAGGGCCGCAGGAAGTCGTCGGCCTCGGCGGTGATGCGCCCGAGCGAGGCCACCAGCTCGTGGCCGTCATCCACTTCCACGAGCCGCACGTGCCGCTTGCCTCGCGCCCACTGCCGAGAGGCGTGGATGTCGACCGTGTCATCCTGACGCCCGTGGAGAATGAGCGTGGGAACCCGGACATCGGGCCACCCGCCGGACCGTGCGTCGATGGCCTTCAGATCCGGGACGAAGCCGAAGTCCACCCGGACCATCCGCTTCTCGGCGTAGTCCTGTGTCTCCATCCAGCCCGTCTGCTCCCAGCGGCGCATGCCAGCCTCGCCCGCGCGGCGCCTCAATTGCTCCATGGCCCGAAGTGCCGGAGCCAAGAGCACCAGCGCACACACCCGCGCGTCCTCCTCCGCCACCCGGCACGCCGTCAGCCCTCCCAGGCTCGAGCCAAAGAGGATGGCCCGATCCCGCTCTCCGCCGATGGCTTCACGAACCGTGCGCATCATCGCGCTCAGGCGCAGGTGCTCCAGCGAGGGCTGGCGCAGGTTCAGCCGCTCCAGGGGGATGCCGTACCGGGCGTAGTGCGCCGAGAGCGCCACACCCTTGGCGGACTCGGGGCCCGAGGCGAAGCCGTGGAGGTAGAGCCAGCGAGGGCCCGGCGGCGAGACATGCTCGACATTCATGGGCGGCAATGTAGTTCCTGAGCTGGTACGACCAGCATACCAGTTGGCAGTGGTCTCGCCCGACAGGGGTCAGGCGCGCAGCAGCGCCAGGGCCCGCTGAAAGTCCTCGGGCAGGGGGGCTTCCACCTGGATGAGTTCTCCCGAGGCGGGACGTGGCAGGGCGAGCCGCAGCGCGTGCAGGGCCTGGCGTCCCAGTTCTCTCGCAGCCGCGTGTGCGCGTGTCTCCGCGGGGCCATAGATGGCATCACCGAGGACGGGGTAGCCCGCCTCGGAGAGCTGGACGCGGATCTGGTGCGTACGTCCGGTCTCCAGCTTCACCTCCAGCAGCGTCGCACCGTGGAGCCGCTCCCGCACCTCATAGGACAACACGGCCCGGCGCGCGGACGGAACGCGTGTGGTGAACTTGCGAGGATCCTTCGGGTCGCGACCATAGGGGCCCTCCAGCCGCCCCTTCTCGGGAGCCTCTCCCAGCACGAGTGTCCAGTAGCGCTTGTCCACCCGCTTCTCCTGGAACGCGCGATCGAGCGCCGCCACGGCCTCATCGGTGCGCGCGAGCACGAGACAGCCACTCGTCTCCCGATCCAGCCGGTGCACGACGCCGGGCTGCGCCACGCCCTCGACATCGAAGGGCGGCAACCTCGCCGCCACCAACTCCACCACCGAGGGCTCCGAGCCCCCTGGCTCCACCACGAGCCCCGGAGGCTTGTTGATGATGACCATGGTCTCGTCGTCATGGAGCACGGGGAGCTCCGGCCCCTCCACATGACGCCTGGGAGGCGCCCTTGGAGGTGGCTGGTCGAGTTCGATCTCCTCGCCTCCCCAGAGCTTGCGCGTGGGCTGGCATTTCTTCCCGCGAATGCGCACCTGCCCCTGCGCAATCAGCGTGCGAGCCCGCTCCAGCGAGAGGCCCGGCACATGTTTCGACAGGTGCTTGTCCAGCCGCTCTCCGGCAGCCTCTCGGGGGACGGTGATCTTCCGCGACGCCATGCTCTCCCTCTCGGGGGCCCAGGACTCCCCTGGGTCGCCGGGGCGGACTCAACAGGCGCGGGCGTGCAGATGCAAGCGGCTCTCGCGAGAACCGCGGTTAGACTGCCCAGCCGTGAGAAGACTCCTCCCCGGCCCGGCGGCGGTGCTGGCACTCCTGGTGACGGTGCCCATCGCCCTGTCGCCCCTCAAGAACTATGATCTGTTCTTCCACCTCGCCGGGGCCCGGTGGATCCTCGCACATGGCTTCTCCCGCCTGGACCCGTTCAGCGTCACCGGCACGGCCGGCTGGGTGCCTCATGAGTGGGGCTTCGGCATCCTCGCCGAGCTCTCCCTGCGCATCTTCGGCGCCGCCGGTCCCGAGCTGCTTGTCGCCACCCTCGTTGCCACCTTCGTGGTGCTCGCCTGGAGTGCCATCCGTTCCGTCGCCTCCTCACCCGGACTCGTCGAGCTGGGAGTGCTGGCCCTGGCGCTCGTGGCGCAGGCCTTCACCTGGTACCAGGAACGGCCCTACCACCTGGGCCATGTCCTCTTTGCCCTCGCCGTCCTGCTGACGCAGGCGTGGCGACGGGGCAGCGAACGCGCGCCCTGGCTGCTCATCCCGCTGTGTGTCCTCTGGGCCAACCTGCACGGCAGCTGGCTCCTGGGCCCTGCCCTGCTGGGCTCCACCGCGGTCGGCGCGCTGATCGATGGCGGAGACACCACGCACCGCCGCCGCTGTGCCCTGGCCCTGGGAGCCACTGGGCTCGCGTACCTCGCCTCGGCGCTCTCTCCCAGCGGCCCGAGCATCTACCTCTATCCCATCCTCCACTCGGCCCTCGCCTCCACCCAGACCCTGGAGGAATGGCAGCCGCTGGACCTCACCCTGCGCTGGGCGCGGTACCATCTGGCCCTCGCCTTCCTCGCGACCTTCGTCTGCGGCGGCGCCCGCCCTCGCGCCTGGGCCATCCTCCTGCCCACGCTCGGGCTCACAGTGGCCTCCCTCGGCGCCCAGCGGCACGCTCCCTTCGCCGCGCTGCTCCTGGCCGTCTTCATCGCCGAGCACCACCACCGCCTCGCGCCCTCGGCACTCCCTGAAGCCTTCCGCGCCGCCTGGAGAACTCTGGATGGATGGAGCACTGCCTGGATCCAACGAGCGGGTGGAACCGCGTGGCCTTTCCTGGTGCTCGCCGTCCTGGCGCTCTCCGCCGCGCTCCACCCAGCCACGGTCCGCGAGCGGATCTACCCCGGCCGCTTCCCGCTGGCCTGCTTCGACACGCTGAAGACGCTGCCTCCCGGCAAGGTCCTCAACCGCTTCATCATGGGTGGAGCCCTCTCCTACTTCGCCGGCCCCGAGTACAAGGTCTTCATCGACAGCCGAAATGATCCCTTCCCCCAGTCCATCCACGATGACTACGACAAGTTCGTGTACGGGCTGCCGGGCTGGCGGGACGCCCTGGCGCGCTATTCGCCCGACTACGTGCTGTGGAATCGGACGGGACCGGGCAGCGTCCTGCCAGATGCGCTGCAACACGAGGGTGGCTGGACCCAGGTCCTGGAGCCCGAGGGCGAAGATTGCATCCTGCTCAAGCGAGCGACCCCATGAGCCGCCTGCGCTGGGCCGCCTTCCCCGTGGCCGTGTTCCTCTTCACCCGCGCCGCCATCCTCGCCCTCACGAGCTGGTCGCTGCGAATGGATCCGAGGCTCCACTTCGACGGCCCCAAGCTCCTCGAGGTGCCCTCGCTCGGGGGCCTCTGCCGTTGGGACTGCCTTTACTACACACACATCGCGCTCGACGGGTACCGGGAGCCCTTCTGGACCAACTTCTTCCCGCTCTTCCCCCTGCTGGGCAAAGGGCTCTCGTGGCTCACGGGCCTCTCCGTGCCCATCAGTCTCGTGTTGCTGGCAAACCTGGCCGGCCTGGGCGCTCTGCTCGCCGTGTACCGAGTCTTCCTGGAGGCCGAGGGTGAACAGGTGGCTCGCGCCGGCCTGAGCCTCTTCGCAGCCTTCCCCTTCGCCTTCTTCCAGGCCGCCGGCTACCCCGAGTCGCTCATGGTGCTCACCAGCGCGCTGGCCGTGCTCCTCGCCCTGCGCGGGAGACACGTGGTGGCGGGCGGTGTCCTGGGGCTTGGAGTCCTCGCTCGGCACCTCACCATCGTCGCCGGGCTGTCCCTGCTCACCGCGCAGCTTCGGGAGCGCGGCTTCCACCCCCGGCGCTTCCTGCTGCACCCGGCCTTCCTCGGGCTCCTCCTGCCCTTCGGCTGCGCCTCGCTCTACATGCTCTACCTCGGAGCCACCCGCGGCGAGCCGTTCGCCTGGTGGACGCACCGCAAGGAGGGCTGGGGAGAGCTGGCCTGGTTCGGACTCGGAGACCTGCTCCGAGGCAACGCGCTGCCCCTGGAGATCTACCTCTACGTCCTCTTCTCCCTGGTCCCTGGCATCGGCGCGGTGCTGCTGCTTCGGGAGCCCCGATGGCGCGTGTTCGCGGCCTTCGCGGTGGGGCTCATGCTGACCCTCTGGACGGTGGGGCTCGCCGGACTGGGCCGCTACAGCGCATCCTGCTGGCCCGCCTTCCTCCCGCTCGGCGTTTGGATGACGCGCCGCCCTTCCCTCCTGTCGCCCTGCATCTGCGCAGGCGCGCTCCTCCAGGGCATGTTCCTCTACCTCTTCGCGCACTGGTACAACATCAACTGAGCCCCAGCGCGCCGCCCCTCAGCCGCACAGGCGCTCAACGAATTTCCGCAGGCTCTCGCGCTCGAAGGGCTTCTGCAGCAAATCGATCGATCGAGTCTCGATGAACTCTCGGGCCTGTGGATTGAACACGCCGCCGGTGATGAGGCCGGTGTGCCGCGCCAGCTCCGGCGAGCGGCGCTCCAGTTCCTGGAAGAACTGCACCCCGTTCATCTCCTGCATCATCACGTCGCAGACGATGGCGTCATAGCGCTCGCCGCTGGCGATCCGCTGGAGCGCCTCGCGCGCATCCTGGAGCACTTCCACCTCGTGCGCATCCCTCAGCAGGCGCCGTACCGACTTGCCCACCGCGAGTTCATCGTCGATGAGCAGCACTCGTCTCCGAGGCCCCTGGGCCTGGATCTTCATGCCCACCTTCGGCTGCACCGTGCCCTTGACGCCATCGCCCTTCGCATCGAAGGACGGGAGCACCAACCGGAAGACGCTCCCCCATCCCGGCTTGCTCTGGACCTCGATCCAGCCGCCCATGATCTGGATGAGGTTGTTGCAGATGGACAGCCCCAGCCCCGTGCCCACCCCTTGCGGCTTGGTGGTGAAGAAGGGCTCGAAGATGCGCTGCTGAATCTCCGGCGTCATCCCCTGCCCGTTGTCCTCCACCTCGATATGGACCCACTCGCCCTGGCAGCGCGTCGACAGGGTGATGCGGTTCTGATCCGCGGGGCGATCCGCCGGGAAGGCCTGCAACGCATTCACCAGGAGGTTGACGACCACCTGGCCCAGCCGCGCCTCATTGCCCCGGACAGCGGGGACGATCTCGAGCGACCGCACGAGCCGAGCCCGGTGCTGGAACTCGTTGCGCATCAGCCGCAGCGCGCCCTGGATGACTCGCTGCACGTCCACCTGCCCCTGGGTGTCGTCATCCGCACGCGAGAAGGACTTCAAGTCCTGGATGATGACGCGCAGCCGCCCAGCACCCTCCAGCGACTCCAGCACGGCATCCCGCAGCTCCGTGCGCTGCTCGGGCGTCAGCGCCTCTTGCGAGAGGTTCTCGGCGACGAAGGTCAGATTGGAGGAGAGATAGGCCAACGGGTTGTTGATCTCGTGCGCCACGCCCGCCGCCAGCATCCCCACGGAAGCCATCCGGTCCGCCAACCGCAACTGCATCTCCATCCGGCGCGACTCGGTGATGTCCCGAAGCACTCCGACGAGGAACGGCTCGCCATCCGCGCCCGTGAAGGGGGCCTTCTTCGTGATGAAGATGCGCGCATTGCCAGCGCTGTCCGAGTGGGTCTCCTCACTCTCGCTCGGCTTGCCGGAGACGAAGACCTCCTCATCCCTCTTCCACAGCAGGTCCGCCTCGCGCGCCGGGGCGAGATCGTAATCGGACGTACCGCGCAGCTCCTCTTCCGTGCGCCCGAGGAGCCGGCACAGCGCGCTGTTCATCGCGACAAGCCGGTGCGCGCGGTCCTTGACGAAGACGGGATCCGGCAGCGCGTTGAGGGTGTTGTGGAGGAAGTCCCGCGTGTGCTCCAGCTCGGACTGCACGTGGATGCGAGCCAGCTCCGCGCCAGCGCGAGCTCCCAAGGCGCCCAGGAGCGCGTAGTCGATGAACCCGGCCTCCAGCGGCTCCTTGTGCGCCACGGCCAGCACTCCGATGGGACGCTGCCGGGGATCCTTCAGCACCACGCCCAGGTAGCCCTCGGCCTCGAACCGCTGGAGGTTCGCATCCCCTGGGAACCGCTCCCGGACGCCGTGCGTATAGTGGGCGCTGCCGTGCATCACCACCTGCTGGTGAGGCGAGCCCCGCAGCGGCCAGGTCAGGCTCTTGCCCTGCCCCTCCTCCGACCAGATCGCCAACGTCTGCAATTGCTCCTGCTCGGCGACGAGCGCCCCCACCATGGCCACCGAGACCCGGAACGCCGAGGCAAGCTGCGCCACCAGCAACTGGAAGAAGTCATGGCCGATATCCGCCGAGGTGCTCGAGAGCAGCACGTACAGCGCCTCCCGAGGGCTCAGCCGCGGCTGCTCCATTCGCGCCAGCTCGGGAGCCTGGATGCTCTCCGGCTGCAGGCGCCGGCGCAGCGCGAGGAGCCGCACGCCCCAGCCCTCGCCAGGTGGCGCGAGGCACTCGTCCGCCCCCACCTGGGCCAGCGCTTCCTGCTCGGCGGCCTCGCGGCGCGTCAGCACCGTCAGCCACGTCTGCGCGGGAGACCGGCGGGCATCGACATAGCGACACAACTCGATGAGCTCCTCGAGCGGGCCTCCCGCATCTCCCAGCACCAACAGCCCGGGAGGCATGGAGCCAGAGAGCTCCTCCAGCCGCTCGACGCGGCGGAGTTGCACCTCATGGCTGCCCTCCCGTGCGAGGCGAGACGCCAGCTCATCACCCTGCTGCGGAGGCACCTTCAAGAGTAGGACTTGCACGAAGCCACTCCTCAAGAGAACTCGCCCAGGAGCACCCGGGCGCGACCATCCATGGGCAAGCTGTGTTCCTGCACCACGGGGAACCCGCGCTCACGCGCCAGTTCCGCGAGGTGCCGCATCCAAGGATTGTACGGCATGCTGTTGTCGGAACAGCACGGAACCACCGCGAACGGCAGCCGGTGGGTCGCGGCGTATTCAATGATGATCCGCGTCGCACCGTCCGGGTGCATCCCCACGAGCAGATCCGCCTCGCAGGGTTCCTCCAGAGTGAAGGCCCTCTGGGCGAATCGCACAGGTAGGTGTTTGTGGCGCAGATCAAACGTGGTGACGCTCCGTCCCAAACGGCTCAGCGCATCGTTGAGCCGGCCCTGACCGCCAGCAATGTCGAAGATGCGAGGGGCGACGAAGCGTTCCACGATGAACTGAGCGAAGAGATCGAACCGGCGCTTGTCGGCCATGTCCCTCTTCTCTACCTCACCTGGGACGTTGCTGTCCGGCCAACGCCTCCCAGATGAGCCGGGCCTCAGGCGAGTCCACGGTCCCATGCACGCTGGCCAGCACCTGCCCGTGCTCATCCAGGGCCAGCACGTAGGGCTGCCGGCTCGTGGCCAGACCGAGCACGTGGGCCATCTTCGCGTCCTTGTCGGCCCAGGTGTCATGCCAGAACTGGGGAGGTACCTGCTCCTTGGCTCGGCCGCGAACCATGCCGGTGCTCACGTAGAAAGGCAGGCTCAACGAAATAATGGAGGCTCGGTGCACTTCGTCGGGGATGTGCTGCGCTGCGGTATCGAACCACCGGCGCATCTCGTCCCCGCCGTGTTGTTCGGTAATGACCACGAGCAGGGTGGGCTGCCCCTGCCACTCGCGGCTCTCATGGGGCTGGCCGAGCAGATCCTTCGCGGAGAACGGGGGCACGGACTCCCCCGTCTCGGGCAGCGCCGTGACGGGGAGTGCGAGAAGGAGCACTACCAGCCCGCAAAGCGAGCAGAGGGCCCTGGCACTCCAAGTCCTCCGGCTCCTCCCGTGCTCTAGCGGCCTCCGCATGGACACCTCCCGTCACGGGAGACGGTGCGCATCCGGCGGTACTGGCTCCAGGAACGTCCCCCAAGCGAGCAAGCCCCCGAGTGCCTCCCACTATACCGTCCGAGAGAAGCGCGGCTTTGCGCCCTGCGTCAGGTAGGCATCGAAGACCATGGCCACGTTGCGCACGAAGAGCCGCCCCAGAGGCGTCAGCTCCAGCTGTGTCCCCTGGCGCACCAGCAATCCGTCCTCCTCGAAGGCCCGCAGCCGCTCCAACTCGGGGGCGAAGTAGCGAGTGCCCTCCTCGCCCAAATCGACCCAGAAGTTGCACATGATCTGGGTGATGACCGCGCGGCGGCGCTGATCGTCCGCGCTCATGCGGATGCCGCGCTCGGTGGCGAAGCGGCCCTGCGTCACGTTCTCGGCGTAGCGCGGCAGCTGGCGGACGTTCTGGAAGTAGGCCCCCGCCACATCACTGATACCGGTGCTGCCCAGCGCCACCACGTCCGTGGCCCACTTCACGGTGTAGCCCTGGAAGTTGCGTCCGAGAGTCCGCCGCTCCTGGGCTCGGGCCAGTTCGTCCTCCGGCACGGCGAAGTGATCCATGCCGATGGGCCGATAGCCCGCGCCCACGAACGAGGCGTAGGCCGCGCGGAACAATTCCAGCTTCTCGCGTCCGGTGGGGACGGCCTCTGCGGGCATCCGGTTCTGGTGCTTGAGCACCTTGGGCATGAAGGCGAACGAGTAGACCGCGAGCCTGTCCGGACGCAGCTCCAGCACCTGCTCCAGCGTCCGAGCCCAGCCCTCGGGCTCCTGGTACGGCAGTCCATAGATGAGATCGAAGTTCACTCCGGTGAAGCCCAGCGACCGCGAGTGCTCCAGCAGGGATGCGGTCTGCTCGAAGGACTGGATGCGGTGGGTCACCTCCTGGACCTTCGGGTTGAAGTCCTGAAGCCCCATGGAGATCCGGTTGAAGCCGAGCTGCCGCAACAGGGAGAGCTGCCCGGGCGTCGTCACGGCCGGATGGACCTCGATGGCCACTTCGGCATCTGGCTGGAGGGTGAAGCGCCGGGAGATCTCGGACCACAGGCGCTCGATCTGATGCTCGGAGAGAAACGTGGGCGTGCCGCCGCCCCAGTGCACCTGCGCCAGCGACCGCCTGTTCCCCAGCCGCTCGGCCACGAGATCCAGCTCAAGGACCAGGTGATCGATGTACTGGTCCGCCAAGCCGCGATCCTGCGAGATGAAGACGTTGCACCCGCAGTACCAGCACAGGCTCCAACAGAACGGCAGGTGGACGTAGAGCGAGAGGGGATTGGCCGCGCCTGCTGCTCCCGCGGCCTCGAGCCGCTCGGCGAAGTCGTCGGCGCCCAGGTCGTGCCGCCACTCGGGCGCGGTGGGGTAACTGGTGTAGCGAGGGCCCGAGACATCGTACCGGCGCAGGAGCTCTTCCGAGGGTGTCGGAACTTCCAGAGGAGCGAACATGACCGTTCCTCAATCCAAGGTCCGTGCCAACCCTTCTCCGAGGAAACGCCTCTGCACGCGCTGCGTTCCAGGCTCCGGAGCCGCAAACCTTGCGCGGCTCGTGGGAATGGAGCTCAGGGGCCTGGAGGCCCGAGGAAACGGCCCTCGAGACGCTTCACCTCGCCCGAGGCCTGGTCCACCACCTCCAACGTGAAGGTGAAAGGGAGCGGGTGCTTCCCGCGCTCCAGGGAGATGAAGAGGGGAACCCGGAAGCTCTCCAACGAGCCGAGCCGGAGTTCCTTCTGAGGCAACACCACGACCGCGGACTGCGGAGCCTCGACCGAGAGGCGGAAGGTGGCATCGCCCGGGTTCTTGTTCACGAGGTGGAGTTCGAACTGGTTGCGCACGGAGCCCTGCTCCAGCAGGTACGGAGCGCCCTGCATGCGCAGCAGGTTCGCCTCGAAGGGCGTGCGCCGCGCCAGACTCACTCCGAGCGCGATGAGGGAAGCCAGCAGCAGCCCCCCATACGCCAGCAACCGGGGCCGGAGCACACGCCGCGCCAGCCCTGCCAATCCATTCAGCGAGCCATATCGAACGAGACCGCGCGGCTTGCCGATCCGGTCCATCACCTCGTCGCACGCGTCCACGCACTGAGCGCAGGCGACGCACTCCAACTGCAGCCCGTTGCGGATATCGATCCCCGTGGGGCACACCATCACGCAGCGGCGGCAGTCGACGCAGTCTCCCCGAGGAGCCAGCACGGGGCCCTTCTGGAGGGGCCCTCTCGGCTCTCCCCTCCGGGTGTCGTAGCCGATGATGAGCGAGTCCCGATCATGCATGGCGGACTGGAGCCGCCCATAGGGGCACAGCACCACGCAGAGCTGTTCCCGGAACCAAGCGAAGTTGAAGTACAGCGCGCCCGTGACGGCCATGGACCAGGCGAAGGCCGTGCCGTGCCCCGCCGGGCCCTCGCGCACCATGGAGGCCAGTTCCTTCGCGGAGACGAAGAGGCTCAGCGCCACATGGGACAGCAGTAGAGACACCGCCACATACGCCCCATGCTTGAGCACCGCGCGGGCAACGCGGACCGCCGTCCACGGCTCGGAGGAGACCCGGAGGCGCCGCTCCCGAGGACCGTCGATCCAACGCTCGATGGTCCGGTACACCCCCTCCAGAAACACCGTCTGAGGGCAGGCCCAACCGCACCAGACGCGCCCCAGCGCGGCCGTGGCGAACAGCAACGAGAAACCCGCCGTGGTGAGCAGGAAGAGGACGAGCCAGAAGTCCTGGGCGTTGTAGGTGTCTCCGAACAGGTAGAAGCGACGGGCCTCCACGTCGAGGTGCACCGCCGGATGCCCGCCGACGTGCACCAGCGGGAGCGCCACGTAGATGGCGATCAGCACGGCGAAGCCGATGCGGCGGCGGTTGATGAACCGGCCCTTCACGTCCGCCGGGTGGATGGCCAGACGCGAGCCATCCGCCTTCATGGAGGTGAGCTGATCGACCCGAGGGCCTTCGCTGCGTGCCATCTCCGTCTCCTACTGCTCGGGCTCGCCCTGCGGAGGCTTGCCGGGAAGGTTGCGCCCCTTGAGCGTCAGCACGTATGCCGTGAGCGTGCGCACGCGCGTGGGCCCCAGCGTCCGCTCCCAGGCGGGCATGCCCTTGGCCACGGCGCCCTCGGAGATCGTCTTGTGGATCTCCACCGGCTTGCCGCCATGGAGCCACGCGTTGTCGGTGAGGTTGGGGCCGATGAGCCCCTGCCCCTCCGCCCCGTGGCAGGACGCGCAGTTCTGCTGGAAGAGCTGCCGGCCGCTGGCGGTCGCCTGATCATCCTTCACCATGGCGAGCAGCGTCTCGTCCGAGAGTGGCTTGCTGTCAGCGACTTTGCTGGCAGCCTCGGCGGACTCCTGCTGGTACTCGCCGAGCTGCCCCGGCCCCATCTCCGCCACGTGGTAGTAGAACCAGTAGCCGAAACTGAAGACGAGCGTCGTCCAGAGGATGCCCAGCCACCAGTTGGGCAGCACGTTGTCGTGCTCTTCGATGCCGTCATAGACGTGGTGGACGGCGGACTTGTCACTCATGGCCAGTGCCTCCGGAGTCCTGCCGCGACGGGCCCTGATCGAGCAGCGGGAGCAGGGCCGCCGCCTCGAAGTCCTGGCTGCGCCGCGCGAGGAAGAGCCACGCGACGACGCCCAGGAACACCGCGAGGAAGAACAGCAGCGCGAACAGCGGCAGGTGGGTCCAATCCATGCCTTGGTAGAATTGGCGATACATCAGGGAGTCCCTCCCACGACAGCGGCGGTCTTCGGGCCGGCGGGCTCGGCCGGCTTCACATCCTGCGGACCCCGCCCGAGCCGCTGCAGGTAGGAGATGATGGCCACCATCTCCGAGTCCCAGGCCACCTGGATGCCCTGTGCGGCCAGGTCCGCGGTGATCGTCTCCGCCTGGGCCTTCTGCCGGGCCTCGGAGCCCTCGATGTCTGAGTTGGTATAGGGCACGCCCAGCTTCTGCATCAGCGCCAGCTTCTTGGGCGCCAGCTTCGTCTCGATGCGGTTGGACGCCAGCCACGTGTACGGGGGCATGTTGGAACCCGGGCTGGTGGCGCGCGGATCCATCAGGTGGGTGTAGTGCCAGAGGTTCGGGTACTTGCCGCCCACGCGGTGCAGATCCGGCCCGGTGCGCTTGCTGCCCCACTGGAACGGATGGTCGTAGATGAACTCCTCAGCGCGGGAGATCTCCCCGTACCGCTGCGTCTCCGAGAGGAACGGGCGGATCATCTGCGAGTGGCACGTGTAGCAACCCTCGCGCACGTAGAGATCCCTCCCCTGAAGCTCCAGCGGCGAGTACGGAAGCTGGGCCTGGCCATGCGCGGGCACCGCCTGCTGGATCATGATGGTGGGCAGCAACTCCGCCACGCCGCCGATGAGGACGGCGAGCAGCGTGAGGATGGTGAAGGCCAGCGGGCGGCCCTCGATGAGGGCGAACCACGAGGGCTTGCCCGCCTCGCGATCCCGCCGCGTGACGATCCAGGCGAACTCGCCCAGGGCCACGATGGCGCCGATGAGCACCAGCGCGCGCACAGGTTTTGCCCAGCCGAGGAAGAGGCTGACGCCGAGGATGGCCACCGCGAACACCAGCGGCCGGCCAGTGACAACGTGCACCCAGCCTGGAGCCTGCACGGGCGCCGGAGCAGGCTGCGGATCCTCCACCACGACCGTCGTCTCACCATCCACCGCCTTGCCCGCGCTCGCCGTCTTCCAGAGGTTCCATGCCATGACGATGAAGCCGGCGAGGTAGAGCGAGCCGCCCAGGAAGCGGACGATGTACATGGGCCGGATGGCGATCAGGGTCTCGACGAACGAGGGGTAGAGCAGCGTGCCGTCGGGATTGGTGGCCTTCCACATGAGGCCCTGGTTGATGCCCGAGGCCCACATCGCGACGATGTAGAGGAGGATGCCTACCGTCCCCGTCCAGAAGTGGAAATCGGCGGCCTTCACCGAGTGCAGCTTCGTGCCGTACAGCCTCGGCACCAGCCAGTAGAACATGCCGGCCGCCATGAAGCCGTTCCAGCCCAGCGCGCCGCCGTGGACGTGGCCGATGATCCAGTCCGTGTAGTGCGCCAGGGCGCTCACGGACTTGATGGAGAGCAACGGGCCCTCGAAGGTGGCCATGCCGTAGAAGGTGACGCCCGCGACGAGGAACTTGAGGACGGGATCCTCGCGCAGCTTGTGCCAGGCGCCCTTGAGGGTGAGCAGGCCGTTGAGCATGCCGCCCCAGGAGGGAGCCCACAGCATCACGCTGAACACCATGCCCAGCGACTGCGCCCAGTCCGGCAGCGCCGTGTAGAGCAGGTGGTGCGGGCCGGCCCAGATGTAGATGAAGACCAGGGCCCAGAAGTGCACGATGGAGAGCCGGTACGAGTAGACGGGCCGCTCCGCCGCCTTCGGCAGGAAGTAGTACATGATGCCGAGGATGGGCGTGGTGAGGAAGAAGGCCACGGCGTTGTGGCCGTACCACCACTGCACCAGCGCATCCTGCACGCCCGCGTAGACGGAGTAGCTCTTCAGCGGGCTGAGCGGCAGCGCCAGGCTGTTGACGATGTGGAGCACCGCCACGGTGACGATGGTGGCGATGTAGAACCAGATCGCGACGTAGAGGTTCTTCTCGTTGCGCTTGGCCAGCGTCCAGAAGAAGTTGATGGCGAAGGCGACCCACACCACCGCGATGGCGAGATCGATGGGCCACTCCAGTTCCGCGTACTCCTTGGAGGTGGTGTACCCGAGCGGCAGGCTGATAGCCGCGGCGACGATGATGAGCTGCCACCCCCAGAAGTGGACCTTCGAGAGGAAGTCGGACGCCATGCGCGCCTTCAGCAGGCGCTGGGCGGAGTAGTAGACGCCCGCGAACATCATGTTGCCCACGAAGGCGAAGATGACGGCGTTCGTGTGCAGCGGGCGCAGGCGGGAGAAGGTGGTGTAGGGGATGCCCAGGTTCGCCTGCCACCAGGCGAGCTGCGCGGCGACCAGTGCCCCTACGCCCATGCCCACGATGCCGAACAGCACCGCCGCGAAGATGAAGCGGCGCACCGTGGTGTCGTCATAGATGATTCGTTGCTGTTGCACGGCGTCACCTCGTCGAGTCGTGCGGTGAGGGCTCGGAGTCCTTCGGCGCCGATGGGGCACCGTCGTCCTCGAGCGGGAAGAGCGCGAGCCGATCCGCGTGCTCGTGGTCCCGGTAGCGGATGCTGACCGCGAAGAGCAGCACCGAGCCGGCGACGAGCATCAGGCTCACGAAGACCTGGAGAAGAATGACGTTCAAGCGGGGACCTCACGGAGCGAGGGGACTCGAGCCGATGCAGGCCGGCGCGAGGGAGACAGGCTGTAGAGCGTGAAGAGCAGCAGCGAGAGCGAGCTCAGCGGCATGGCCACCGTCGCGCGCAGCGGCGTCATCGCACCGGCCAGGCACACGGCCACCGCGATGACGTTGTATACGAGCGCCACCGCGAGCACGCGGCGCACCACCTGGCGCAAGCGGTGGGATAGGCGGAGCGCCTCGCGGATGGAGCCGATCCCCTCGCCGAGCAGGAAGAAGTCGGACTTGCCGGGCATCACCGGCCGATCGATGGCGGGCGTTCCCGCGCACAGGGCGCGCTCGAAGGCGAGGCTGTCATTCACGCCATCTCCCAGGTACAGCGTGTCCGAGCGGTCCAGCGCCGCCACCCTGGCCGCCTTGTCCTCGGGCTTCTGTCCGCCGAGCGCCTGCTGCGGAGAGACTCCGAGCCGCTCCGCCATCTCATGGACGCGCTGGGGGGCGTCTCCGGAGAGAAGCCACACGTCGACGCCCTCCTCGCGCAGGGCAGCGATCTCCCGCTTCGCATCCGGGCGGACGGAGTCACGCATGGGAAAGGCGGCCACGAGCCCACCGTCCCGAGCCAGCACCACACCCTGTGTCCCCTGGGCCTCGGGAGCAGCCCACGAGGCAGCCCCCAGGCGCCAGCGAGTCCCGTCTCGCATCAGCTCGAGCCCCTGTCCGGGGTGCTCCTCCACATGGAGCCCCGGCGTGAAGCGGGCACCTGCCTGGGACAGCGCTGCGGCAAGGCACCGGCTCACCGGGTGGTTGCTGCGCGCGGACAGGTTGAAGGCCACATCGCGAAGCCCGGGCTCAAGCTGCTCGAGGGCGGCACGATCGGCCAGCTCGAGCCGGCCCAACGTGAGCGTGCCCGTCTTGTCGAAGAGCACCTTGCGAACAAGCGGGAGCCGGTCGAGGAGATCCGCGGAGCGGATGAAGAAGCCCTCGCGGCGCAGCCGGGCCTGGACCAGCTCGTAGGCGAGCGGCACGGAGATGCCGATGGCACACGGGCACGTCACCACGAGCAAGGCCACCGCCACCTGAAGCGCCTTGTCAGGCCCCGCGGGCCACCACACCGCCAGGCCTAGGGCCGCGATGGAGAGCACCGAGATCACCCACCGGCGCGACACGCGGCTCCAGAAACGGGCGTGCGCGGGCAATCGCTCGGGGGCACCGGGCGCCTGACGGAGCAGGGAGACGAGCGGGGACTCCTGGAAGTCCGTCCGGGCTCGCACGTGCACGGCCACCTGCGCGGCGTTGAAGGCGCCCGCGGGAATCACCTCACCCTCGCGAACGGTTCGCACATCCGCCTCGCCGGTGATCCAGTCCGTGGAGAAGCTCGCCTGGGCATCGAGGAGCTCGGCATCCACGGGGACGAGGTCCCCCGGAGTGATGACCAGCGTGTCCCCGGCGCGCAGCTCCGGCGCGCGAACGGTGTCCAACCGGTCCCCCTGCTGGCGACGGACGAGGATGCCGTCCGCACCATCATCCTCCAGCAGGAAGCGGCGGTTGCGGTCGAGCACGCGCTGCTGGAGCCAGCGCCCGACGAGCATCAGCGTCATGAAGGTATTGAGGGACTCGAAGTAGGCCAGGTCCCCGCGCCCGCTCCGGGCCTGCGCGAGCGACGTGCCATAGACGAGCAGGATGCCCAGGGCGATGGGCAGGTCCAGGTGGAGCACCCCACTGCGCAGCCCCTGCCACGCCGAGCGGAAGAAGGGCCAGCCACCCACGAGCACCGCCACCGTGGACAGCCCCAGGCTCAGACGGGAGAAGAGGGAGAAGATCTCCCCATCCTCGGGAGTAAGGCCCACGTAGAAGCTCCAAGAAAAGAGCATCACGTTCATCGCGATGGCGGCGCAGATGCCGAGCCTCACGGGCAGATCCAATGAGGCAGCTTCGGGAGCCTTGCGACTGGGTCCAAAGAGGTAGCCGAATGCCTCCACCGAGTTCAGGAAGCCCGTCACGTCGAACTGGCCCCGCCGCCACCTCAGGTTCACCTTCCCGAGCGCCGGGTTGATCGTGATGGCGGCGCCGCCGGGCTGACGGCGGAACAGCTCGTTCATCAACCAGACACAGGCGGCGCAATGGATGCCCTGCACATCCAGCTCGAGCGAGCACAGCTCTCCGCCCGAGGACTCACTGCGCGCCACCAGCGGATCCAGCCACGCATGGCTCCGGCCCGGCTTGGGCTCGGGAGCAGGAGCCACCTTCCCATCCGCCAGGGCGTAGTAGCGCGTGAGCCCCTGATCCACGAGCAGACCATGCACGGCCTCGCAGCCCGAGCAGCAGAACCCACCCTGCGCACCCACGGGGACTGGGCTTCCACAGTGGAGGCACGAAGTCGCAGGCAGCTTTTGCGCGGAAGTGGACATGCCCAGGCCGGTATTGCGAACGGCATGCCTGTTGCCTTGAGCAGCGAACATGACGGCACTCGAGGCCCCAGCGTTGCTGCTTGCTCAGATGATCTCCCCTTCTCCGGCGGTGCTGACCGGAGCGCTGGGAGCCTTCACCGTGGGCCTCACGGGGAGCGTCCATTGCCTGATGATGTGCGGGCCGCTCGCCTGCGCGGCCCTTCCCTCGGTGCCAGGGCCGCAGCGGCGCAAAGCCGTGCTCGCCTATCAAGGAGGCCGGATCACAGCCTATGCCGCGTTGGGAGGAGCGCTGGGGGCGCTCGGGAGCGGCGTGGCGCGGACGCTGGATGTCTCCGTGCACCCTGCCCTGCCCTGGCTGATGGCGGCGGCGCTCGTCGCGTCCGCGCTGGAGCTGGGAAAGCGGCTGCGTCCCCTGCCCGGCCTGTCCCACCTGGTGGGTGCCCTCTCACGGGTGAGCGCAAAGTTTTCGTTTACGGGGAGAGCCGGTGCAATGGGTGCACTCACCCCCTTGCTGCCCTGCGGACTCCTCTATGGAGTCTTCGCGGCGGCGCTGGCGAGCGGCTCATTCACGGGAGGAGCCCTGCTGCTCGGAGCCTTCGCTCTGGGAGGATTGCCCGCGTTACTGGGAGCCCAGTTGCAAACCGGGCTGTGGCGCCACCGGCCCGTACTGGCCACGTTCCTCCTTCAGCGGGCGCTGCCCCTGGCGGCGGCGACGGTGCTCGTCTTCCGCGCCTTGGGAACTCCGGACAAGCCCAGCTGCCACTGACAGAACTCACTCCGTCCCCTCATGAGCGGACCGCCTGGGTGTTCTTCCATGGAGCCCCGAGTAGATTCGTTCTCCTATGGGACCCAAGCCAGACTTGCCTCCGATCGACAGTGCCGCACTGGCGGCCTCCTTCCTTCAGGACGCCCTACGTCAAGGCGCGCGGCAGCCAAGTACGCTCTCCGGAGTGCGAGTCACGCTCACCGCCGAGCAGTTCCGCGGGCTGGCGCGAAAGCGATTCTTCATCGCGCTCGGCACCTTCCCGATCTTCCTGGGAGCGGGGGGAGGAGTGCTCTTCCTCTCTCCTAATCTCGCGCTCATAGCGGTGATCTGCGGTTTCTTCGCGTACGCCTGCCTCTCGGTCGCGGCTCAAATGCGCGCCGCCGCCCGAGACGCGGTCGACGTCGAAGTCACCCTGAGCGGCGATCAACTTCAGGTCGCGGGGCAAGAGCCGCGAACGATCTTCAGGGCGCTTGATCGCTCCGGCTACCTCCGACTCATCTTGAAGGATTCCCGCGTCGTCGAGCTCTGGCTCGTCAACCGCCGCGAGCCCTCCGCGAGCTTCGATCTTCCCACTTCTCCGCAGAGCCGACTCGAGCTGTGCGCAGCCCTGCGGGCCGCCGGGGTCACGGTCCGGCGCGAAAGCTTCACGCGGAGGCTCCTTGTCCTGGCAGGGAGCGTCGCCGTTGGCCTGCTCGCGCTCGTGCTCGTGCGTATGGCCGCAGGGCTGGCGGCACTCGCGATCATCACCTCGCCGCTGACCTGGGCCTTCCTGGGCTTGATCGGGGTCGGTGTATGGTGGTTGTGGCGACGGCAGGATTGAGCGCCTCAACCCCACTCCGAGGAGGCCAACGATGGCCAACAAGAACACGATCTGTCTCTGGTACAACGGCACCGCGCTGGAGGCGGCGCAGTTCTACGCAAAGACATTTCCTGACAGCGCCGTGCAGGCCGTGCATCACGCGCCCGGCGACTTTCCCTCCGGCAAGCAAGGCGATGTGTTGACCGTGCAGTTCACGGTGATCGGCATCCCGTGCCTCGGCCTGAACGGCGGCCCCGGGTTCACACCCAACGAGTCCTTTTCATTCCAGGTGGCGACCGACGACCAGGCTGAAACGGATCGGCTGTGGAACGCGATCGTGGGCAACGGCGGCCAGGAAAGCGCATGTGGCTGGTGCAAGGACAAGTGGGGCTTGTCGTGGCAGATCACACCAAGGGCCCTCACTGACGCGATCACCGATCCCAATCCCGCCGTGGCCAAGCGCGCGTTCGAAGCGATGATGACGATGAAGAAGATCGACATCGCGAAGATCGAGGCGGCGCGGCGGGGCTGAATGAACCCGCGGGAAATCGCACGGCTTCGGGTGTCCCGCCACGCGGGATACCAACGCTCCTGCTCTCAGAGTGCATCCACTCGCCTGCGATTCCGCACTGCCCGCAGTAGCTGAACTACGGGTCTGCCCCTGCCGCGCAGGCCATGGGCTTCCCAGCTCCTGCTCGCGACCCTGAGTTGCTGACGCGAGCGAAGCCAGGGTCGGCGCGTGCCTCAGAACATTCTTATTGGCAGTTCGACAACAGCCTATTGACGCTACGCCAATAAGGTCCTACCTTACTTGTCGCGGCTGCCATGGATGTCCGCTTTAGCCTCTTTCTCAGCTCTAGCTCGTGTGGTGTCAGCCTCGAAGTGGGCTCCGCTTGGTCTCTGCCGCGCAGCGTCACCAGCAAATCGGGAACACGCAGCACACGAGGAAGACCCCATGAGCGTAGGCAAGAGGTCAGCACCATCGAGCAGGAACGTTGTCCCTTTCATTCGAACGTGGCTTACAGCGGGAACCCTGGCGATCTCCAGCGTCGCCGCGGCCGGCGATCTGCTCGGCAGCAGTCGAGGCGGCTCGGCACAGTGGGAGTTCTGTTACGGCAAGCCGGACAGCGCCGTCCTGCCGGCGGACCCACGAACCCTGGTGCAGCCCGGCCTGAGCGATGGCCGGGCGGTGCACTTCAATGCCTTCTGGAAGAACTGCCATGTCGACCCGGTGGCGGTGCAGGAAGAAGGCCCGGCGCAGACCTGCGGCCAACTGCGTGTGCGCTTCAATCGCGGCGCGGGGCTGCTGACGAACGGCCATCCGGGCGCGGGGGCGCTGTTCACCGGCACTGACTTCACAACCCTCGAGGCAGGGTTCGGCATCGCCACCTTCACCGCGGCGCAGTACAACGCGCTGTGGACGACGTGGCCCGGCTTCGTCTTCCGTCCCAACAACTTCGATGAGTTGGTGTCCCAACGCTACGGCTCGGGGCTGAGCACCCAGCGAAATCCCTATCCGCTGCCTTGGGAGAACCCCAACCTCACCAACGGCGGGAGCGGCCAACTGCCGCAGATGCTCACGCAACTGCGCAACCCGGACGGATCCTGGAGCGGACGTCTCGGAGTCACCTGCCATGCCTGCCACAGCGGCGCGGTAGGCACGCCCTCGGAGGGTCCAGGCCTTGGGGTGGTGCAGGGCGGCGGCAGCAGCCTGGCGGATCTGGACCTGTTCCTGAGCGACCTGCTGCCCCTGGGCTATCCGGCGTCGCTGGCCACGTTCCTGAACCTCAACCGCACCCGAGGCACCAACAACGCCAGCGACATCAACCTCGCCTTCCTGTTTCCGGACGAGGAGTTGCTGACGCCCGCCGAGGTGTTGGGCGTCATCAACTCGGGCTCGACAGCCGGAATGGATACGCCTGCCTGGTGGAACATGGGGCACCGGCCGGTGAAGTTCGTCGATGGTGTGTTCCCCATGGATGCGCCACGCGTGGACATGGTGTTCTACACGCCGTTCATTGGCCTGTTCGGCGGGCTCGGCGGGCCGGTGAGCGAAGCAGGCCAGGACTGGATGCGCGCCAACGGTCCAGCCCTCAACACCTGGGTCGAAGCGCTCAAGGCACCGCCCTACCCGTTTTCGATCAACCAGGCGCTGGCCGAGCAAGGGTCGGTGCTGTTCCACACGCTCGACATGTGGGCGCCCGGGCGCAACAACCCCGTGCCGCGGCCCCAGGGCAACGGCTCCTGCGCGAGTTGCCACGGCGCTTACGCGGCTCGCTACGTCAATGATCCCGCGTTCCTCGCGACCCCAGCGCTGGAGGGCATGGCGAGCTACATCGTGCCCATGAACATCATCGGCACCGACCCGGTCCGGTTGAACACCAACAACGCAGCGGTGCAGGCCGCCGGCGCCAAGAACTTCTTCGGTTATCCGTCGACGCGGGGCACCGCCAACGACTGCGGCCCACAGAACCAGTCGCACATTCGCGGCAACCGGGAGCTCGGCTACCTCGCGCCGCCGCTGCACGGCGTCTGGGCTACCGCGCCGTACTTCCACAACGGCTCGGTCCCCAATATCTGGGAGGTGCTCAAGCCCTCTGACCGCAGGCCCATCTGGCGCCGCGTCTCCGCTCCCAAGCGATGGGACCAGCCGCTCGCCCTCATGGGCTTCGACACGAACCTGCAACGCGCCTACGACTCCACCAGGCTCGGCTGGAAGTACGACTCCATCGCCTGCCAGTTTCGCACGCCGGTGAACCCGTCGGTGTCGCCGTACATCAACTGCGATCCGGGCGACGAGTTCCGCACGCCCCTCGCGCAACAAATCGAGAATCTGCTCTTCAGCAACCTGATCGCCACGTGGAACATCCTCTATCCGCCGACGCGCACGCCGCAGCAGCTCGAGGATCGGAAGATCTACAACACCCACGCGTTCGGCCAGGGCAACGGTGGACATGAGTTCAACACCGTGCTCACCGACCCGGAGCGACTGGCACTGATCGAGTACCTCAAGACGCTGTAGAGCCAGAGCCCGGTTCCGCCAGGCCTCGGCGGAATCGGGGCATCCAATGCAGTATGTCCAGAAAGGGCAACTGCTGGGATAACACGGTGGTGGAGAGCTTCTTCAGTAGCCTGAAGATGGAGCTGGTCTACCTCACCGACTTCACCACCCGGCGCCAAGCTCGCTCGGCCCTCTTCGAGTACATCGAGGTCTTCTACAACCGGAAGCGTCGGCACTCGAGCCTGGGCTACTTGAGTCCATGGGAGTATGAAAAAGGCCGCCCTACCTGCTAAGTTGGCAGCATAATCCCTGTGTCCACGAAACTGGGGCAAGCCCGCTCCGTCCTGTCTCTTCTCGCTCAATTCCCGCTAAAGGGTCACACTGGGGGCACATGCGATTCTGCCCCCGTCCCACCGACGGTCCTGGCAGACTCAGGAGAGTACAGCGCCAGGAGAATCTCAGATCTTCCATTGTCGTGCTCGGTAGCGCCTACAGAGAGGCAAGGCCAGCGCCAGCAAGATCCAGGCGACAGGGAGGGTCGGAGCGGTAGTGCAACTCCAACCGTAATGACTCTTCTGGAAGGCAAACCGGTGCTTGGATGGCTCGCTGGCATTACCTGCCTTGTCTGTGGCGATGGCGGAGACAGAGTGCTCCCCGAGTTCCAGCGTTGTGCGCGTGATGAAGCGCCAGTCTCCCGCCGCGCCCACATTGAACGTTTCGGCCTTCGTCTCATCATCGTCCAGCCACGCCTTGACCGTGCTGCCGAGTTCCGCCGTACCAGCAATGACCGGCTTCGGGGTGTTGACGAAATCCCCAGGCTCCGCCACCGCAGGTGCTGCTGGCGGCACGGTGTCAACCGTGAAGCTGTGTCCCTCGAAATCAATGCTGACGTTGCCCGCCTCGTCCGTAGCAACAGCCACGACCCGATGGACTCCATCACCCAGTTCGGTGACCGGGGTGAAGCTCCATTGCCCCTGCGAGTTGGTGCTGGTTGTTCCTTCCACCGCTCCATCCAGCCACACCTGCACTGAGCAACCGGGTTCCGTCGTACCAGCAATGACCGGCTTCGGGGTGTTGACGAAATCCCCAGGCTCCGCCACCACAGGTGCTGCTGGCGGCACGGTGTCAACCTTGAAGCTGTGTCCCTCGGAATCAGGGCTGCTGTTCCCCCCTTCGTCCGTAGCAACAGCTACAACCCGATGGACTCCATCACCCAGTATCGGAGTAAAGTTCCATTGCCCCTGCGCGTTGGTGCTGGTTGTTCCTTCCACGGCTCCATCCAGCCGCACCTGCACTGAGCAATCGGGTTCCGCCGTACCAGCAATGACCGGCTTCGGGGTGTTGACGAGATCCCCAGGCTCCGCCACCACAGGTGCTGCTGGCGGCACGGTGTCAACCTTGAAGCTGTGTCCCTCGGAATCAAGGCTGACGTTGCCCCCCTCGTCCGTAGCAACAGCCACGACCCGATGGACCCCATCACCCAGTTCGGTGATTGGGGTGAAGCTCCATTGCCCCTGCGCGGTGGTGCTGGTTGTTCCTTCCACGGCTCCATCCAGCCACACGATCACCAAGAGCCCCGGTTCTGCCGTACCAGCAACGACCGGCTTCGGGGTGTTGACGAAGTCCTTTGGCGAGGTGATGAAGGGCACTGTCAGAGGAGGCCCGGTGACGAACAGCATCTGCCCGCCATGGATGGCATTGGCCATCACAGAAAGGATGTAATAGCCGTCCGGCACGACCGGCATTCGTACAGTCACTCCCGTATCGGAGAACGAACCCTGGGACGCGATGCGTGTCAGCGCTCCTCCTTCTAATGCCAACAGGCTGACCAGGGGGAAGTTCGTGGCGGAACTCCTGGCGTTACCGCTGCTTGCCTCCGATAGACCTCGCAAGTGGCTCCCAGCGACGCGGAGAATCTGACCCCGTTGTTGCTTGGCGAGTGGAGGGATGACGGGGCGCCATTCCTGGCGCGTGCCCGTGTCTTCGTACACCTCCGTGCTGGTGAGGAGATTGAAGCTTGGGTCCCAACCGCCAGTGACCAGCACCTCGCCTGAGGGCAACAGCGTCGCCGTGTGGCTGGAGCGGGCTTCGACCAGTGGGCTTGTGGGGCTCCAGGCCCCCGTAGCCGGGTCGTACACCTCTGCGCTGGCGAGGGAGCCATTGGGTCTATGGCCTCCAGTGATCAGCACCTTGCCTGAGGGCAACAGCGTCGCCGTATGGCTGGAACGAGCCGTGGCCAGCGGACCCGTGTTTTTCCAGGCCCCCGTGGCTGGCTCATACACCTCCGCGCTGGCGAGCGGGTCGCCGCTTGGACCCAGGCCTCCGGCGATCAGCACCTTGCCTGAGGGCAACAGCGTCGCCGTATGGCTGAAACGAGCCATGGCCAGCGGGCCCGTGTTTTTCCAGGCCCCCGTGGCCGGCTCATACATCTCCGCGCTGGCGAGCGGATCGCCACTTGGGCCATGGCCCCCAGCGACCAGCACCTTGCCTGAGGGCAACAGCGTCGCCGTGTGGCTGGAACGAGCCATGGCCAGCGGACCCGTGGGGCTCCAAGTCGCCGGAGCCGGAGCGTACACCTCCGCGCTCGCGAGCGGGGCGCTGCTTGGGCCATGGCCTCCAGCGACCAGCACCTTGCCTGAGGGCAACAGCGTCGCCGTGTGGCCTGAACGTGGCGTGGCCAGCGGGCCTGTGGGGCTCCAGGCTCCCTTGGCCGGGGCGTATACCTCCGCGCTGGCGAGGCGTTCCGAGTCTGAGCCCCAACCTCCGACGGCCAGTACCTCGCCTGAGGGCAACAGCGTCGCCGTGTGGCCTGAACGTGGCGTGGCCAGCAGGCTCGTGGGGCTCCAGGCTCCCTTGGCCGGGGCGTATACCTCCGCGCTGGCGAGGCGTTCTGAGTCTGAGCCCCAACCTCCGACGGCCAGCACCTCGCCTGAGGGCAACAGCGTCGCCGTGTGGCCTGAGCGTGATGTGGCCAGCGGGCTCGTGGGGCTCCAGGTCCCCTTGGCCGGGGCGTATACCTCCGCGCTGGCGAGGTAGCCGCTTGGGCCAAATCCTCCGGAGACCAGCACCTTGCCTGAGGGCAACAACGCGGCCGTGTGGTCATAGCGAGCCATGGCCAGCAGGCCTGTGGGGCTCCAGGCCCCAGTAACTGGGTCGTACACCTCCGCGCTGGCGAGGGGGCCACTTGGGCCAAACCCTCCGGCAACCAGCACCTCGCCTGAGGGCAACAACGCGGCCGTGTGGTCATAATGTGCCATTGCCAGCGGGTTCGTGGAGTTCCAGGCCCCCGTGGCCGGGTTGTACACCTCCGCGCTGGCGAGAGGGCCGCTTGGGCCAAATCCTCCGGAGACCAGCACCTCGCCTGAGGGCAGTAGCGTTGCCGTGTGGCTGGAGCGAGCCGTGGCCAGCAAGCTCGTGGAGTTCCAGGCCCCTGTGTCCGGGTCGTACACCTCCACGCTGGCGAGGTAGCCGCCTGGGCCAAATCCTCCGGCAACCAGCACCTCGCCTGAGGGCAACAGCGTTGCCGTATGGCCGACACGAGCCATAGCCAGCAAGCTCGTGGAGTTCCAGGCCCCTGTGTCCGGGTCGTACACCTCCACGCTGGCGAGGCGACCGCTTGGGCCAACGCCTCCAGCGACCAGCACCTTGCCTGAAGGCAGTAGCGTCGCCGTGTGGCTGGAGCGAGCCGTGGCCAGCGGGCCCGTGGGGTTCCAGATCCCCGTGGCCGGGTCGTACACCTCCGCGCTGGCGAGGGAGCCACTTGTGCCCCAACCTCCGGCGACCAGCACCTTGCCAGAGGGCAGCAGTGTCGCCGTGTGGCTGGAGCGAGCCGTGGCCAGCAAGCGCATGGGGCTCCAAGTCCCCACAGCCGGATCATACACCTCCGCGCTGGCGAGGCGACCGCTTGGGCCAACACCTCCGACGATCAGCACCTTGCCTGAGGGCAACAGCGTCACCGTGTGGCTGGAGCGGACTTCGACCAGCGGGCCTGTGGGGCTCCAGTCCCCCGTAGCTGGGTCGTACACCTCCGCGCTGACAAGAGAGCCACTTGAGCCCCAACCTCCGGCGACCAGCACCTTGCCTGAGGGCAACGGCGTCGCCGTGTGGCTGGAGCGAGCCGTGGCCAGCGGGCTCGTAGGGCTCCAGGTCCCCGTGGCCGGGTCGTACACTTCCGCGCTGGCGAGGCGTTCCGAGTCTGAGCCCCAACCTCCGGCGACCAGCACCTCGCCTGAGAGCAGCAACGCCGCCGTGTGGATGGAACGAGCCGTGGCCAGCGGGCCTGTAGGGCTCCAGGCCCCCGTGGCCGGGTCGTACACCTCCGCGCTGGAGAGGGAACCATGGGTTCCATGGCCCCCAGTGACCAGCACCTTGCCTGAGGGCAACAGCGTCGCCGTGTGGCTGGAACGAGCCGTGGCCAGTGGCCCCGTAGGACTCCAGGCCCCAGTAGCCGGGTCATACACCTCTGCGGTGTTTAAACGGCCGCTTGGACTCAGGCCTCCAGCGATCAGCACCTTGCCTGAGGGCAACAGCGTCGCCGTGTGGTTGGAACGAGCCATGGCCAGGGGGGCCGTGGGGCTCCAGGTCGCCGTAGCCGGCTCATAGACCTCCGCGCTGGCGAGCGGGTCGCCGCTTGGACCCAGGCCTCCAGCGATCAGCACCTTGCCTGAGGGCAACAGCGTCGCTGTGTGGCTGAAACGAATTGTGGCCAGCGGGCTCGTGTTTTTCCAGGCCACCGTGGCCGGGTCGTACACCTCCGCACTGTTGAGGGGGCCATTTGCCCCCTGACCTCCAGCGACCAGCACCTTGCCTGAGGGCAACAGCGTCGCCGTGTGGCCTGAACGTAGCGTGGCCAGAGGGCCCGTGGGGTTCCAAGCTCCCGTGGCCGGGGCGTATACCTCCGCGCTGGCGAGGCGTTCCGAATCTGAGCCCCAACCTCCGACGGCCAGCACCTCGCCTGAAGTCAACAGCGTTGCTGTATGGCCTGAACGTGGCGTAGCCAGAGAGCCGGTGAAGTGCCACTGCTCACCAGACGTGGCCGGGAGAATCTGGGTCTTGAGGCTCTCGCGGGACAACGCTCCGTCCACGTCGTGGGGCCCCTTGCCGCAAGCAAGCAACAGAAGGGCTGAGGCCATAGCAAGCCGCGCAATAACAGCATCCAACTCAATGCGTGACTCCAGTGAAGAAGGGAGGTGCCGCCTGTCTACCGAGCGTTCTCCTCGACTCCGGGTGCACGAATGGCACTGAGCGAACGAGGGGGCTACCGCACGGGGGGCGAGTGGGGGGGACAAGGAAATGGCAGAGGGGAGCATATGGGGGCGCACTCAATAGAGACAGAGTGCGTTGCCGGCAGGTCTTGCAAAGGATGGACCTGGAACTGTCTCCGCCTCTTCGAGCCGAGACGGGTATGGCGCCCAAAGACGGGGTGACGCGTCAATTGACGCGCAAGCACGCGCGGCTGACACGTCCGCTTCTGCGTAAGACTTCGCCGTGCCCCATCTGGACACGGCGAAGGAATTCTGCCGAGTGGAGAACTGGGAGGTGCGTCAGTCCTGGCTCTGGGGAGAGTGACGGTCCCAGGGTTTTCGATGGCGGCGAGCGCAGCGCGGCGCAGGTAGTGCCATGGGTCCTCCCCCCGTAGACCTGCCGTCTCGATGACAGAGTCGCATGGTTCACGCCAAAGATAAGGATTGGGCTGATGAAATACCTCGTTGCCTTTGCGCTGATCACTATGAGATCCCGGCAAATGCCAGAAAGCTTCCACTCGTGTTCTGGCACGGCCATGGCCAGTCCGCGAGGACGTGGGAGAGCACGCCGGACGGCCGAGAGGGATTCCAGAGCATTTTCCTGCGCCGTCGCTTTCCGGTGTATTTGATTGATCAACCACGACGCGGCCGCGCAGCACGCAGCACTCAGCCCATCACGATTACGGCTGCGCCTGACGAACAGCTCTGGTTCGGCGTCTTCCGCCTGGGCCTGTGGCCGGACCTCTCCCCAGGCGTGCAGTTCTCGCGCGAGCCGGAGGCGCTCAACCAGTTCTTCCGGCAAATGGTGCCCAACACGGGCCCCTACGACCCGGAAGTCAATACCAACGCGGCTTCCGCACTCTTCGACCGGATCGGGCCCGGCATTCTTGTCACGCACTCACAGAGCGGTGGACTCGGCTGGAGCACGGCGATCAAAAACAGAAATGTTCGAGCCATCGTTTCCTATGAGCCGGGTGGTGGCTTCGTCTTCCCGCTGGGCGAAGCACCTGAGCCGATGACGTACGCCGGAGGCACTGCAAGAGGCGTCGAGGTACCGCTGTCGAACTTCATGCAGCTCACAAAGAGCCCGATCGTCATGTACTACGGCGACTCCATTGCCGAAACTCCAACCACGAATCCGGGCCAGGACCAGTGGCGCGTCACGCTCGCCATGGCAAAGCAGTTCCGCGATGTGGTGAACCGCCACGGCGGTGACGTGACTGTCGTGCACCTGCCCGAGCTTGGGATTCGTGGCAACACGCACTTCCCCATGTCGGATCTCAACAATGTCCAGATCGCTGACCTTCTGTCGCAGTTTCTCACCCAGAAGGGGCTGGATTGACCCTCCAGGAGGAACTCCCATGAACGTGTTCGCGGTGGCCGTCCTCTCCCTGTTTCTCGCCGCTTCCGCGTCCGCTCAAACCATCACCATCGCTCGGCGCGGCACGCAGCCGGCGCGGCAGGGGCCGACCGACAACTTCACCGGCTCCGTTCGCGTCGACCCGCTGTTTCAGACCAGCGAGCCGGCGCGGGCGTCTTCCGCCAGGTCTCGGCGGAATCGGGACCGCCTGGAGCAGAACCGGCCAACGATCCGATCCATTGACGGGGTCTTGACACGTGCCTACCCGCCCACGCCAAACTCAAAACGGTTCGCATGGCGCCTCCCTTCGATATGTGCCGATGGGCACCGCGGCTCGAGGTCTTCCGAGGCTGAGTCGACATGGGCGATCCCATGGAGGGTGGGGAATACTGGCTCGCGAAGGAGCCGCCCTCCCTGCCGCCGCGGGAGGCGTGGCCGAAGGACAGGGGCTCTCTGCTCGCGGCGCTGTGCTCCCTCACACGGGAGGAGTGGCAGAGCCTGCTGAGCACCCTGGGGCTCGGCTCATGGAGCCTGGGTGAGTGGCACGAGCAGACCCTCGCTGGCGGTGTGGTCGAGATCATGCCCCGTGTCGACTCGGTCACGTTGAGGCTTGCCGGAGCCCATCGCGCCCCCCTTCCCTCACCGAGGCGGATTACGCGCATGCCCAACGGGTGGAGCCGCTGCTCCAGCCCTACTGGCATCGGGTCGTTGATCCCCCCTGGACAGCCCGTTGTGTCTCTGTCCCAGGTACCACCTCGATCTCTGGGACTGGCCACCCCATGCCCCGACCCTCGCGGCGCTCACCGCAGAGGACAGGCACCTCGTGAACGAGGTGCGCCTCACGCGGACGGTGATCACTGACGTGACCCAGCAGCTCGAGGCGCTCTACACGAATGGCTCGCCAGAGTCCCGGCGCCGACTGGAAGCGCTGCTCGGCTTCATCCGGGACATCGTCGACGAGACGCGGCTGGTCAGCACGGATACCCCCCAGGGGTACGCTCACCTGCGGACGCGGAGCGACTTCAACTCTTGGGGCTCACGGTACTTCTCGCCGCCAGTCCTGCCGCCTCGCCAGGCGACCCCGCCCTTCCCGGTCCACTCGGCGGAGCCCCCTCCTGCCAGGGCTCAGCCCCAAGAGCGTGTCCAGGAGCACCCATATCCCCAGCGACTGGGACCCCATCCGGAGACGGTGAGCCGAGGAACCCGGGCCCTGAGTCAAGGCCTGGCGGTCAGCTTCGCCATGCAGTCCGCCAGCTGCGCCTGGGTGGCTTCGAGTTCGCTCTCGAGTTCGCCGATGCGCGTCAGGTGCTGCAGGATGGCCTCGTTGAGTCTCGCCTCGTTCTGCTCACTCTGGGAGATGACCCGTGACAGCTCACTCTCCAATGGAGAACATCGAGGCCCATGTCACCCAACTCCCAATAACAAGCAGTGCAAGCAGCCGTAGCCCACGGGGGGCACGGGCTACATACCCCTCGGGGCACGAAGACTGTTGCCACTCACCCACGGCGGCGCAGCTCGGATCATCACTGGTGGAAAGTGGTCGGCCTGGCCCAGCCCCGCCCTGGCGGACATTGTTTCCACATCGGCGTTCAGTGACCCTGCGCCTATTCGAGGCACGCTGTACCCCACGGGGGAGGTGCTCGTCGTCTCGAGGCGTCAGGGGGCAAACATGTGCATCGCACTGAGAAGCATTGGCTCACTCCAAGCATGGTGGTTGGGAAGCACCCTCTTGGTTCTCGCCGCATGCGCACCTCCATGGGAGGAGGAGCAGGAGGACTCCCTGGCTGTCCACCGGGACGCCGTGGTGGTGAGTTCCACCATCGTTCCCGAGCGGGAGCTCTTCATCAATGACGTCAGCGTCGTGGACGATGCCCTGTACACCACGTGGGATCCGAAGAAGTCCGGCACTGCTCCCGAGGGGAGCTGGTCCTTCGGGCGGCTCATCGACAACATGGTGCCCGACGGGATGCGCAGCCCCCGGGCGCGCTCGCAGTTCATCCTGGCCTGGCTGAAGACGTGGGAGCAGGATCAGACAGTGAACGGGCTGGTGATCCCCGCGCGCCCGCTGATCCGCTCGCTGATCATCGATCCCTGGCGCGCGGCCAGCGGCTGCACGGGCAGCGATGATGCCTGCACGCTGGATCTCGGCAAGGCGCCCTTCCGGCTGCTGGCCATCGTGAACCGCCCGGATCTGCGCCGGCTGCCCACGGCAACGGATCCCGGCTGCGCGGGGCAGGGGCGCTTCGTCTTCGGCGTGCTGGGTCCCCTGGGCCAGCGCCTGCCCTTCACCGTCATCTTCGAATACCAGCTCCCCATCTCGCACAAGCTGGACATGCTCGCGTGGGCGGATCGCTGGCATGCCCTGGGCGCCATCCCCTTCGGCAAGTGCTACAACGCGGAGTTGCACGACGTGACGCGCGAGTTCACCCGGAGGAAGGCCGCTCGAGGTCGGGTGAACGGCAGCGCACTCCTCCAGATCCGCACCGACGAGGTGGCGCTCTCACCCGTGGAGCCGAAGCTCTGGGAGATGCGCGAGTTCGTCCTCGGGAGCCAGGGGTTCCTGCGGCCTGCCACGGTGAAGCAGGAGGTGGATGCGTCGCTCAACGGTTCGGCCCTGCTCGGCGCCTGGGCGGCCCAGAACGCGCAGGCCATCCTCGCTGGACAGCACGAGGTGCCGCCCAGATGGGGAGGAAGTCCGTTCCTTGCGGCTTCCGCGCCGGTGCCCTCGGCCCTGGACTGGCAGGTGCCGGGCGTCAACGAAGCGGTGCGCAGTGCCTTTGCCGCGGCCACGTGCAGCGGGTGCCACCGGTCCGAGACCGGGACGAACTTCCTCCACGTGCGCACGCGCGAGCCGGGCACTTCCTCATCCATCTCCGCCTTCCTGGCGGAGCAATTGAGCCCCGGCGGCCCGCGCGTGGCGGACTTCGTCGACCTGCTCAACACCTCGGACATGGAGCAGATGGAGAACGGAAGAGGGAGTGATCACCTGGAGCACCCCAGCAACGAGGACTGAGCCGGGGCCCTGCCGCTGGCCACCCGCCCCAGCCCACCCACAGCGTATAGGAGGGACAGGGGCGCTGTTGGGTGAGAGAGAGGGGCATGGAGCGGCAGAAATGTCTGCCGTCCCGCCCTGTCAGCGCGAGCACTCGCGCGGTTCCAGCGCCCCTGGGTTGAATGCCACGGCCTTCAGTCCCCCTCGATGACCACCACATATCCGTCGAGGTCCCTCAGCCAGATCTCTCGATGTCCCGAATTGGGATTCACGTGGGGCTCTTCCAGCACCTTCGCCTTGAGCCTCCTCGCTCGCTCCACTGCCGCGTCGAAGTCTCCGACACTGAACCAGAGGACTACACCGTTTCCGTAGGGCTTCACCTTCGGATCGCCGATGTGGGCGTGCTCGTGCACGTCCCAGGCGTGGAGCTGGAGGATGAGCTCCTTGCCCGACATCAGCCTCTCGTACTCATCTCCACCGTGTCCGCTCTCGCATTCCAGGAGCGCCTGATACCAGGCGCTGCTCCGGGCGACATCGCGAACCGCGATCAGTGTTCCTGATTGGACCGCCATTTTTCTCGCCGTTCGGGCCATGGTTGATCGGGGGAGAGCAACACCTCGCCCATCGGTGCACCCGATGGGTTTGGGCGGAGAGCCTGCCCATGTAGCATGAGCCCTCAAGCCGTCTCAGTGTTATTCAAGAGCACACACTGTGGGGGACAAAGCCGCCTCCCCCAGGCGAAAAACCCAGCGCGCAGAGGGAGAGAGGACTGGGGCGTTGCTTCCGCCCTGCTGTAGTGGACAGCCACCGCGTCCGTGAGACCGTCCACTGGCAGCAGCAGCGCAGGCTCCCCCGGCTGCAGGGGGATCCACTGCCACACCGTGCCGTCCGCGCGCACCGCATAGGAGGGGCGGACCCGCTTGTGGGCCCGCCCCTTTTTCATGCGCGGAGACGGCCTGTCAGAACGCGGTTCCGTTGACGCGCTTGCCGCCCGAGGAGCTCAGGGTGGACAGCGTCGTGTGCAGCACGAAGGTGCCGGTGGCGCTGGCGTCCGGGCTGCGGTTCATCGAGACGCCATCCGTGCCGGACAGCGAGCTGCTGTAGGTGAGCGAGTCGATCGTCGTCGAGCCGTTCTTCACGATGACGGTGGCGCCGCTGTTGCCCAGGACGAGGCTGCCCGTCGAGGCCGCCACCGCGTTGGTGAGCCCGGCGGGGATGGCGCTCGCGCCCGCGTACACGACAATGGCCTTGCCCGCCGCCAGCGTGGTGCCCGAGGCGAAGGTGTGGCGCAGCGTGGTGCCCACGGTGATCGTCCAGCCCGCGATGCTGATGGAGGTGCCGCCCGCGTTCACCAATTCCACGAACTCGCCGGTGGTGTCGGAGCCGGGCTCGTTGGCGAGGAGCTCGTTGAGGATGACCTTCGCCGGGCTGCCGGCGGCGGAGGTGGTGGCCGAGGCCGTGTTGCTCGCCGCCGAGGCGTTGTTCGCCGCGTCGTTGGCCTTCACTTGATACCAGGAGGTGGTGCTGGCCGCGAGAGCGGTGTCCGAGTGGCTCGTGCTGGTGGTGCTCGCCACGACGGAGAAGTTGGAGCCGTCCGTGCTGCGGAACACGTCGTAGTCCACCACGCCCACGTTGTCCGTGGAGGCCGTCCACGACAGGTTGATCTGGCTCGAGGAGACCGCCGTCGCGGAGAGGTTGCTCGGGGCGCTCGGAGGCGTGGTGTCCCCACCGCCACCGCCGCCACCGCCAGCCGCCAGCCAGGCCACCGCGTTCAGGTGGATGCGCGCGTCGTCGTAGAGGCTGCTGGTCCAACCGTCATAGGTGGTGTGGCCGCAGCCGTTGGTGGCATCCTCGGAGGGCGACGAGTCTCCGATGACGGCGATGCGGCCCGTGCCATCCGTCGAGGTGGCGAAGGTGACCTGCGAGTTGCTGCCCGCCGTCGCGGTGGTCATCCACACGTGGCCCTTCACCGTGGCGTTCTGCGACGGGTTCAGCGTCATCGACGTGGAGCCGAACAGGCCCAGGCCCTTGCCACGCGTGGCCGAGCCGTAGGGGCCCGTGTAGATGATGGGCGAGCTGGTGTCGGTGGTGAAGTTGGAGTTCGGGGCGTCATCGAACCAATTGTTCGCCTCGGTGCCCGTCTGGAGGTGGATGCCCCACGTCGTAGAGGCCATCAGATCATTGCCGACCACGGTCGAGTCCTTGCCGTCATTGTTCCGATCCGAGCCAGCGTGATCGACGATCAGGAACAGGCCTCCGCCGTTGCGGACAAACGCGATGATGGCGGACTTCTCGGTGGCCGTGAGCAGCACGTTCGGCTCGGGGAGGATGAACACCTTGTAGTTGGAGAGATCCTGCGCGTTGGTGGAGTCTCCATAGGAGATGCGTCCACCCTTCGGCAGGCTCTCGACCTGGAAGTTCTTCTTCACCAGATCCACGCCGAATGCGGAGTAGGCGCCGCCCCAGTACGTCTCTGGCGTGGAGGCCGTGATGCCGCTCGAGGATGGCGTCGGGTAGCGCTGGGCGGTGCCACAGGTGTCTTCATCCAGCACCCAGTCGGCGTTGCCCGCCGTCTGCGCGTGCAGACTGTCGAACAGCACCTTGGGGCCTGTCTGCGACCACGCGGGGGCCGCCACAGCCAATATGAGGAGGGGAAGCAGGGATCGTACGTGCATGGGGGAACCTCGGGGGGATGCTGCGAGGGGGACTGCGACTTCGACGGCTAGGACTTCCGAGGCGGGCTGCTGGCCACACCCCGAGAAAGAGAGGGAACGGGCAAGGCCCGGTTGGACCTTGCCTGCGGATGAGAGGATTTTCAGGAACTCAGAACGCGGCCCCGCTGGCGCGCTTACCGCCCGAGGAACTCAAGGACGAGAGGCTGGTGTGGAGCACGAAGGTGCCCGTGGCCGTGGCATCCGGGCTGCGATTCATGGACACACCATCCGTGCTGGCCAACGAGCTGCTGTAGGTGAACGAGTCGATCGTCGTCGAGCCGTTCTTCACTGTGACGGTGGCGCTGCTGTTGAGCAGGCTCAGTCCGCCGCTCGAGGCCGCCACGGCGTTGGTGAGTCCGGTGGGGATGGCGCTCGCGCCCGCGTAGACGACGATGGCCTTGCCCGCCGCCAGAGTGGTGCCCGTTGCGAAGGTGTGACGCATGGTGCCGCCCACGGTGATTGTCCAGCCGGCGATGGAGATGGAAGTGCCGCCTGCGTTCACCAGCTCCACGAACTCGCCGGAGGTGGAAGAGCCGGGCTCGTTGGCGAGGATCTCGTTGAGGATGACCTTCGCCGGGCTGGAGGCGGTGATGGTGAAGACGGCGTTGCTGGTGTCCGTGGGCGTGCCGTTCTGCGCGTCCGTGATGCGCACGCGCGCCTGCGTCGAGGCGGAGCTGGGCACCGTCCACGTGTAGCTGCCCGTGGAGGCCGCCGCGCTGCTGGCGATCACCGTCCACGAGGTGCCGTTGTCGAGCGTGTACTCGAGCTTCACGTTCGACACGTTGGACGACGTCCAGGTGACGGCGTGGCTGCTGCCGCCGCTCCAGCTCTCTCCGCCGTTGGGAGCGGTGATGGCGAGACTGCGCACCTGGGCCCCAGTGGTCGCGGAGACGGTGGCGCTCACGAAGGACTCGTTGCCCGCGGCGTCGGTGGCTGTCACCCGGTACCAGTAGGTGGTGCTGCCTAAGAGCCCCAGATCCGAAAAGCCCGTGGTGGTGGAGCTGCCCGCGAGCGAGAACGTGGTGCCGTTGGTGCTGCGATACACGTTGTAGCCCGTGACGCCCACGTCGTCCGTGGAGGCACTCCAGGACAGATCGATCTCCGAGGCGGACGCGGCGGTAGCCACCAGCGAGCCCGGCGCGGTGGGCGGCTGCGTGTCCACACTCTGGCCCTTGGAGGCGTACGTGGTGGAGGTGGAGCCCTGCGTCACGGTGAAGCTGGCGCCGGAGGCGCTCGTGAGCTCGATGTGGCCGAGCTTCGTGTTGAGGCTGGGATCTTCCGTCTGCCACACCTCCGAGCCCACGTTGGCCAGCCGGGCGAGGCACTCGGAGGTGGGGTGCCCGTACGTGTTGCCCACGCCCACCGAGATGAACGAGACGATCGGCTTGATGGCGCCGAGGAACGTGGCGTTGGACGAGGTCCGCGAGCCGTGGTGGTGGACCTTGTAGAGCTCGATCTCGCCCACGGTCGAGGCGATGCCGGACTCAAGGTCCGGCGTGGTGCCCGTGAGATCGCCGCCCACGAGCGCGTCGAAGGCGCCATAGGAGATCTTCACCACCACCGAGTTGGCGTTCTCGTCGCTGTTGCCCTCGCCCGAGTGGAGCACCGACAGAGTCACCTGGTTGCAGAGCGAGAAGCTCTGTCCGACGACGGCGGTGTTGCGCTTGCCGGCGAAGTGGGTGGAGTACTCGGTATAGGCGCTGGAGGAGTAGGTGCCGCCGTTGTCGTAGACGGCGTCGATGGGCACCGCGTCCGTGCCCACGTCCACCTCGTCGATGCCGCCCATGTGGTCGGCGTGGAGATGCGAGACGAAGGCCATCTGCAGGTGCGTGACGCCGATCGACTTCAGGTACGCCTTGATCGTGGGGCCCGAGCCCGTCGGGCCTCCATCGAACAGCACCGCGCAGCCTCCGGGCGCCACGAGCACCGCGGAGTCTCCCTGGCCGATGTCCATGCTCGTGAAGCGCAGGCTCTGTGAGAGCGCCACGCCTGGGAGGAGCAGCGAAAACACAACGGCCAGTTGAGCCACGACAGGCAGACGCAGGCGCATACGCTCGACTCCTCGGCTGGGGGATGCTCCCGTTGTAAGGGGCCGCGTTTCAGAGCGTCAATTTCGCATTCTCAATTTATCAGAGACAAGGATCTCATTTCCTTCAGGTGAAGACAGACATCCGGTGAATTCGCATGGATTCGTGGGGCAAAGTGCCCCGGATGGCCGTGAGAACCTGAGGCCTGGGCTAGCGTCCGGCAACCATGGAAGTGGCTGAGTTCATCGAGACGCGGCGCCCCCGATGGGAGAAGTTACGTATAGGAGAGACAGGGGCGATGTTGGGTGAGAGGGAGGGGCATGGAGCGGCAGAGGAGAGGACTGACGGGCCCCCCAAGCCGTGCCCCAACTCGCTCGCCTCCGCTAACAGCGTGGCGAGGTTGTCCCTCACTGCCTCATACAGGGTCTGTCTTTGAATTCCATGTCGATGAGTACGATGTACGCCGCATGTTTCGCGTTCGTGATGGCCTGTGGACCAGGTGAGCTCACGGGAACGGAAGTCTCGGAGCCTGCGCCGAAGGTTGACCTCGCGGCTCTCCAGCAACCGCTCGCGGGAGACTGCACCTCCACGTATTCGCTCACCAAGGACGTCGCCCAAACCAACCTCTCGAGTGCCCAGGGTACCTGGTCCTGCATCTACAAATTGGCCGTCCCGAGCGGTGTGGCGGGGCTGACGTTCAAGTCGACAGGCGGCACGGGGGATGCGGATCTGTACGTCCGCTATGCCCTGGCGCCGGACGCGGCCTCGTACGACTGTCGCTCGATGGGGACGACCAACGAGGAGCAATGCACCGGCACGTATTACGTCAAGCTCTACGGCACCTCCGCGAGCACCGGGGCCCAGCTCCTGGTGAACATGGATCGCCCCTATACCGCGCCCGTCCTCGCTCGCGGACAGCCCTTCATCGACGTCTCCATGGCTGTGGGTGAGCAGCGCCGGTTCGAGATCGACATGCCGTGGGGAAAGAACGACGTCCAGTTCTTCACCTCCGGCGGCACCGGGTACGCGAATCTGTATGTGAAGTTCGGGCAGCCGCCCACGCCCTACAACTACGACTGCACGGAAAACGGAATCTCCACCAATACCAGCTGCTCGATGGGCTGGGGCAAGACGGGCCGCTACTACGTCCTCGTCGAGGCGAAGCACACGCCCATCACCGGCATGCGCATCGGCGTGAACTACACCGACTATTACAACTAACCATTCGGGGGCCCGACGAACATGTCGGGCCTCCCCTCGGCCTCGGGTACGGGCGAGTTGAGAGCTGTCCTGAAGCGGGGGCACCGTCCGTGACCGTGGACACACCGTCCACGCACGCGGACGGTCCAGGGGGGAAGCTGTCCGCGCAAATGCTCATTTTTACAGCAAGCCAGAGGTTGGCCCGCCGCGTGCTCTTGGCCCCTCCAGCCGCGCAGTCAATCGGCCGGGACGCATTCAGCGTCTCTCAGGAGGAAATCTCATGAGCTTGTTCGTGAACATCCGTTCGTGGCTTACCTGGGTTGTGGGAGTCGTCGTCGTCCTGGCCTTCGTGCCAGCACACGCGTCTGACGAGAGTGCACAGACAGACGCCATCAACGTCGCCGCCCACACGACGGCCAGGGAATATGTCGACGTCTCCGCCTACCTGACGTCCGAGGCGGACATCGAGGCCTGGTACCAGCTCGTGTCCGGCCTCAAGCAGAACTTCGACGACATCTGTGGAGATACGTTCTGCGAGGGCGACTTCAGCAACATCCAGGCGCTTCGCTTCCGCTGCTCGGTCGATCGCCTGACGGGCACGTTGGGGCAGTGCGTGTGGGTCTTCGCCGCCAGCAACGAGGAGATCGACCCGGCCACCGGCAAGATCGGGGTGGACCCACAAACCTGGCGCTGCAAGAGCCCGCTCGCCAGGGGAACCCGTATCAGTGACTTCCTGGCCGCGCTCGCGGGGCCCTCGCCTCTCACCGCGACGTTGCCGGGAACCCAGAGGTCCATCTACGACGGATTGATGGATTGCCTCTGAGGATGGGGGGCGAATGAAGGGTGCCGCGCCGCGGAGGATGTGGCGCGCACCCGGTGCTGAGACTGGGTGCGCGCCGAGTCACTCACAGCCTGGGGCTCTGCTCCGCGCCGGTGATCAACTGGGCCTCGTGGCGCGCCTCGGACATATCGAAGTAGGGGATCTTCGGCTCCAGCCCCAGGCTGCGCGCATATTGCGCCAGGGCGCCCCGGTGGTGCGCCGTGTGGTCGATCATCATCTCGAAGACAGCAGCCACCGTGAAGCCCGGGGGAAAGAGGGGGTTGCGGTCCAGCTCCCCTCGCGTGAGCTCCTCCATACTCCTGGCGCCGAAGATCGCCATGGCGGAATCGATCGTCCGGTCGAAGAGCTCCACTGCCTTCTTGAGCGAACCTTGGGCCTCCAGCACCTCGGCAGAGTCGCCCCGATCGTCAGGGCCCACGTTGGACCTCTCCGTCCACGACATATCCACGAAGCCCTTGGAGCGCTTCGACTGCGGAGACCAGCCCTCGAATGGGCCGAACAGTCCCGAGACGAAGAACTCGATGGCTCCCGCCGCGTGCAGGACCTGGCCGGAAACAGTCATGGCTCCAGGACACAACCGGAAGCTGGCGTCCTCCTCCCTGAAACATGACAGGGTGCGGTGGAAGAACTGCCGATGCATGCGGAGCTTCCTCACGAAGGGGTGGAGCTGCTCCGGGTTCTCGCCAGCCTGCGGATTCGCCATGGTCTTCCTCCTGGTTCAGAGTTCGTTCAAAACAACCCTTCTGGACTACAGCGCGTAGCCTTTGGCTCCCACCAAGATCGAACGGCTCAGCAGGGAGTGAAACTCGGAGCGATTGCTCCCGTGGTTGAGGACGCCCACAGCGAAGAGCGCCAGCCGACTCAAGACATTCCATTCGACGTAGGCGGACGCCTGCCCGCTGCCGTCCATCAGGTTGAGGGAATAGCGAAGCTGCCAAGTGGGCCCGCTATCGGTCTGGTTGTTCTGAACTTGCAGGAACAGGTAGTGGCGCCCCTGCAGCGCGAGGCCGTTGTTCAGCGCGGCCCCCAGCGTCTGGAAGGCGAGAGGCGAGTCGGCGGATGCGGAGGCCAGGAGCTCGGAAGCACTCGTGGCGATGTTGAAGTACCGCGCATGATCCGCCCAGTGGTAGCCCTCGGAGTTGTTCAGGTACTCCAGATAGATCGTGTGGCCGGAGTCCAGCGTGTAACCGCCCCCCAGGAGGGCGGAATAGAAGAGCTGGCGATCCTGGGCATGGCGAGGCACGAAGCCCCCACCCACGGGCGTGGGCAGCACCTCCGGGTACAGCGCGGAGGTTCCCTGACGCAGCCCCGCCTCGCCGTAGACGAGCAGCGCCTCGTTGACGGTGGCCTGAGCGAATGCGCCAAAGCGAGGACGCTCGGCGGCCCATCGCTTCGATGCGTTCACGCTCGCCACGTAGACATCGGCGGTGTAGTCCACCTTCACGAGCGACAGTGCCTGGAAGCCCTCGTCCTTCTCCCACTGCCAGTCCCCACGCCCGTCACCGAAGGAGTGCATCAGCGACAGGGACAGCTCCGGCGTGGGCGAGTAGTTCACCTGCGCCACGTCCACCCCTCTCAGCTCGCGGAGGGGGTTGTTCCGGCCGTTCTCGAAGTAGATGGGGTTGCTGGGTGAGCGGAAGTTGGAGGGCCCCCAGGTCAGGATGTCCCTGCCCACCGACACGGCTAGCTCGGGGATCGGGAAGGCCGTCACGGAGCCCTGGTTCACCCAGGCATCGAGCCGGGTCTTCGCGTCCTCCACTCCCGAGCGTCTCCACTCGAAGCGGGCCCGGGGCTTCAGGCTCAGCACCACGGCATCCGTGGTGAGCTTCAGATCGAGCCGGGTCTCCACCTCCGTCTGTCCCCCCGGGAGCCGCGCGACGAGGTTCCCGGGATTGAGGAGGCTGTTCTGTCGCAGGCCCTGCTCGGTGTCATAGGCCAGGACCTGGAGGCTGGCCGAGCCCTGATCCAGCAGCTTCTGGACGACGCTGTCGCCCTCAGCGAGCGCTTCCCCTCCCCACACCAGGAGGCCTACGAGAAGCGTCAGACCGGGTGTGGAAGAGGTTGCCATTCGCCGTGGTCCCCCGCTCAGTTCCCAAGACGGTTGACGTCGAACTCCGCCCGGGCCAGCTCTGTCACCTGCACATCGGAGTACACCAACGTCGTCTCAGCAGGCGTGAGCGCGTCCTTGATGGTCATCTTGCTCACGAACGGGAACGTCTTCTTCTCGTGGGTGATCTGGTTGCCGTACTCGAAGGTGGCGGACTTCAACAGCTTCCCGGAGAGGGAGAAGAAGTCCGCCTTCACCCCCACCAGCCGCTGCTTGGACACCCAGTAGGTGATGCGATCGTACGTGCAGAACTTGTTGATGGCCGTCAGCTCCAGCACGTAGGTGGGCTCGCCGTTGACTTCCTCCTCGCGAAGCAACTTGCCCTGGTAGTCGACGGCGTAGTTGGTGGAGGCAATGTCGCCCTGCGCGGCCTGCCCCGAGAGCTTCTGTCGCGGCGAGATGGGGATGGGCTTCTTGAGGCCCGGACGGCTCATCCACATGTTCCGGTCGATCTGCAGCAGCTTCGAGCCCTTGAAACGCACGGGTTCGCGCGTCTCCGCGAGGCTCGCGGTGGCATTGGCCTTCAGGGTGAGCAGCCGCTCGGGCTCCGAGTCCCCGCCCTGGCTGGGCACGATGCGGACCGTCCAGCGGATGCCGGGGATCCCTCCGCCCCGCGAGCGATCCGAGGATTGGAGGATCTCCGCCGCATCCGGGTCGGCGGCCTGCGCGGAGCCAGCGAGCAGCAGCAGCCCGGTGATGAGAGAGAGTGCATTTTTCATGGGAGTGTCTCCTGGGCTGTCAGACGTGGCCGAGCGAGTCGATGATCGGCTTGCGGGCGGCGGCGCGCGCCGGGAAGAGGGCCGCGGCGATGCCCAGCACCGAGAGCATGACGCACGCCCTCACCATCCGGGGCACGTCGAGATCGACCAGGAGCTTGACCACGTTGGACGAGTTGGGCGGCGTGTAGGTGATGCCGGCGCTGTTGACGGCAAAGCGCACCAGCAGCGTGAAGACCAGTCCCCCGGCGCAGCCCATCGCCACGAGGATGAAAGCCTCCGTGGCGAAGAGCCGCACGATGCCGAAGCGGCGCAGGCCCATGGACCGCAGGGTGCCTATCTCGCGAGTCCGCTCCACCACCGTCATGCTCATGGAGTTCACGATGCTCATGACCACCACGATGAAGACGTTGCTGAAGATGAAGGCGAAGATCATGTCGAACAGCCGCTTCACCTGCGTGTAGAAGCTCGAGAGTTCCAGCCAGGTCTTGAGCTCCACGTCGAACCCCGCCTGCTTGAGCTGGGCCGTGAGCTCCGTCCGGGCCTGCTCCGTGAACTCCTTGTCATCGAGCAGCACGATGAGCCGCTCGGCGCCGTCAATGTCATAGAGCGACTTCGCCAGCTCGAAGGGCAGGTAGATGAACTTGTCATTGGTGCCGACGTTGCCCGTGTTGAACGAGTCCACGATGTCCACGTCCAGCGCATTGGCCTGTCCCGTCACCGTGCTGACCAGCAGAGCGGCCGAGTCCCCGGCCTTCAGGTGGAGGATCTTCCCGAGATCCTCCGCCGTCGCCACGCCGATGGGGTTGTCCGCTTTCAAGTCGCCGGCGAGCTTTCGCGTGAAGTCTCCCTGGAGCTTCTTCACGTCCGCGGGGACCACTCCCTCGCCAACGAAGATGGTGGACGCAGTGCCGTTGGACACCATGCCGCTGATGGACATGCGCGGCGTCACGAGTTCCGTGTGCGGATACTGCTGGAGAATGGGGACGACCCGATCCAGATCCGCCTTCGAGAACATGTACTGGGCCGGATGGAGCTTGCCCTCGGTGCGCAGACCGCTCTTCATGACGGTCAGGTGCCCCAGCAGCTCTCCCTGGATGGCCTGACGGGCCAACCCACCGTAGACGTTCTTGATGTAGCCCGCGAAGAGGCTGATGGAGGCGAAGCCAAAGCCCACCGAGATGAGCGTGACGATGCTCCGGCGGCGGTTCTTCAGGATGTTTCGAAAGCCAATGGCGAAGTAGTTCATCGAACTGTCTCGTCCGTGTGGAGCAGGCCGTCCTTGAGCAGGATCTTGCGGTCGACCATCTCCAGGAGCCGCGGGTCGTGGGTGGTGAAGATGAAGGTGACGCGCTTGGAGCGGTTGAGCTCACGCATGAGCTTGACCACCATATAGCTGTTCTCGGAGTCCAGGTTGGCCGTGGGCTCGTCCGCCACGACGATGGATGGCGCGGTGACGAGCGCACGGGCAATCGCCACGCGCTGGCGCTGGCCTCCGCTCATCTTGTCCGGCCGGGCGTGCTGCTGGTTCTCCAGGTCCACTTCCTTGAGCGCCTGACTGGCTCGCTCGCGCGCCTGGGCAGCGCCCACCCCCTGGATCTGCAGGGGCACCATGACGTTCTCCAGGGCGCTGAGCACGGGAACGAGGTTGAAGCTCTGGAAGACGAAGCCGACCTTGCGGCTGCGCAGGTCCGTCAGCGCATCGTCCGAGAGCTGCGCGATGGGAGTCCCCTCCAGCATCACCTCTCCAGAGGTCGGCGCGTCCACCAGCCCCAGGATGTTCATCAGGCTGGACTTGCCGCTGCCCGATGGCCCCCAGATCGCCACGAACTCACCTCGGTTGATGCGCAGCGTGACGCCTTTGAGGGCGTCGACCGTCGCTTCCCCCAGCACGTAGCGACGGGTGATCTCGCGCAGAGACAGGAGCACTTCTTCTCCGGCCGCGCCTGCCGCCGCCCCTGGCGTGCTGTCCGCGGTCCGCGCCGTATTGGCCATTCCCGTAGTCAAGACTCGTGTCCTCCCTCTGCTTCATCCCCGACGAGGGGCGCATGCTACCCCATACCCCAGTATCAGATCGCTCGAACCAAAGCCGCGCCGGCATTGCCACCGAACGAGTATGAGTTTGCCAGGGCCGCGCGGACGGGCCTGTGTCCCTGTGGCTGCCGCACCAGGTTGAGCTGGAACTCCGGCTGCTCGGTGCCGGCCTGGAGGGGCAGTCCTCCGCCCCGGACGGCGCCAATGCACGCAAGGAGATTGAACATGTCGCTCGCGGACTCCGCCTCGCCTGTGAGGGCCTTGATGCTGCTGAGCGGGACGGTGTCCGCTGCGGCTCCCAGCACCGTCCGGAGGGCTGCCACTTCCGCTCGATCCAGTGACTGCGTGGAGTTGCTCGCGGCGGCGATGTAGTCCACCTCTCCGGGAGAGAGCTCCGCGCCTCGGAGCGCCTGGCTCATGGCGAGGGCGAGCCCCCGCCCCTCGGGGTGGTGTGTGGCAAAGCCGTGCCCGTCATGAGCCACACCCAGCCCCGCGAGCTCCGCCAGGATGGTGGCACCCCGAGCCCGCGCGGAGGCGAGTGTCTCGAGCACCACCACCGCCGCGCCCTCGCCCATGATGAAGCCATCCCGCCGCGTGTCGAAGGGACGGCTGACGTTGGAGTCGCTCAGCACGCCAATGTCATTCATGTCGTAGTGGGTGGCGGCAGTGAAGAGATCGAACGTGCCCGCGATGATGGCGTCGGCCCTGCCGCTGCGCAGCGCGTGCAGCGCCAGGGAGAGCACCTGGAACCCGCAGGAGTTCCCCGCGCTGATGGCGTAGTTGGTGCCTCGCCAGCCCCAGCGGATGCTCAGGGCGCTGGCCACCGCGTTGGTCACCGTCTCCTGGAACAGGAGCGGCTGGACGAAGCGTGGCTCGCTCGTGATGATCCGGTGCCAGATGTCCTGACTGACCTCGGCCATGGCTCGGTACGTGCCCAGGAACACCCCCACACGCTCCGAGTTCCACGTGGAGGGTCCATGGCCCGCCGCCTGGAGCGCCTCCTCCGTGGCGAGCATCGTGTACTGCGTGGCCCGAGGCGCACGCTTGAGATTGTTGGAGCCCGTCAACGCCGCCAGGCTCCCCTGAGGGACTCGCGCTCCGTGCGTGCAGGTGCACCCGGATGCATCGAAGTCCTCGATGGAGCGGATCGCGCTGCGTCCTTCGGCGAGCGCGCTCAGCAGGGCCGGCGCACCTGCCCCGTAGGGAGACACCGCTCCCATGCCCGTGATGACTACCCGCCTGTTCTCTTCGCCCGTCATCCGCGTGGAGCCAGCCATGTTCTTCCCCTCTCCCTCTCTGGAATCGCTCTCTCGAGACACCTCAGGCCTCCCAGCGCCGGAAGACCATCGCGGCGTTGTTGCCCCCGAAGCCAAAGGCATTGGCGAGGACGGCCTCCAGCTGTGCCGGTCGGCTGCGGTGGGGCACGTAGTCCAGGTCACACTCGGGATCGGGCGTGTCCAGGTTGAGGGTGGGCGGCAGGAAGCCCTCGTTCAGCGCCACCACCGCCGCCGCCGCCTCCACGGCCCCGCTCGAACCGAGACTGTGGCCGACCATCGCCTTGATGGAGCTGACCGGAACCTGACACCGCTCGCCGAAGACGTGCTTGAGCGCTCGTGTCTCGATGACGTCATTGGCCGGTGTGCCCGTTCCGTGCGCTTTGACGTAGCCAATCTGCTCGGGCCTCACGCCGGCATCCGCCAGCGCCGCGTGCATGGCTCGCGCGGGGCCTCGTCCCGTCTCGTCCGGACGGGTCATGTGGTAGGCGTCCGTGGAGCCACCATATCCGGCGAGCTCCGCCAGGATGCGAGCGCCGCGCCGTGTGGCATGCGCCTCGCTCTCCAGCACCCAGAGCGAGGCGGACTCTCCCAGGAGCGTGCCATCGCGATCCTTGCTGAAGGGCCGCAGCTTCGCGCTCGCCAGGGAGCGCAGGACGCCGAAGCCGGCCTGAGGCATCTCGCTGAGCGGATCCACTCCGCCCGCGAGCATCACCTCCGTCTGGCCCGAGCGAATCGCATCCATCGCCACGCCCAGAGCGTGCAGGCCCGCACTGCACGCGGTGGACATGACCAGGCTGAGGCCCGACAGGCCATATTGGCAGGCCACCTGGTCGCTCATGGCGCAGATAAAGCTCTCGAGCACCAAGGCGCGCCAGGGCTCATTCGGCTGCGCGCGGCCTCGCCGGTAGGGATGGTGAAGCGCGGCGTAGCCATCCTTGGCCGCCGGCATCCCGCCCAGGTTGGTCCCGAGCACCACCCCGATCCGGGACCGATCTTCGACGGTTAGATCCAGTCCCGAGGCCGCCAGCCCTTGAGCCGCCGCCACACGAATCATCTGGCTGCCACGGCTGAGGTACGGCAACTCCTCCGCGCTGAAGTGAGCCGAGAAGTCGATGTTCTTCAGCTCCCCGGCGAACTGGCAGCGATGCTTGCTCGCGTCGAAGCGGGTGACCGGGGCAATGCCATCACGCCCCGCACGCAGGCCCTCGGAGAACTCCTTCAGGTTGTTGCCGATAGGCGTGAGAACGCCAATTCCGGTGACGACGACCCTGTTGCTCATCCTGCACCTCTCCGCCGTGGCTGCGCGGTCCTTGGAAGATGCTCCTGGCCTCGGCCAGGGGCGCGCTACATCACCAATCCACCATTCACGAGCAGCACGCCCCCAACCACGTAGGCGCTCTCCGGCGAAGCCAGGAAGAGCGTGGCACTGGCCACGTCCTCCACCGTCCCGAGCCTTCGGATGGGCGTGGCCTGGATGACCCCCTCGCGGACACCTGGGCGACTCATCAGCCCCGACACCATGTCCGTCTCCACGAAGCCCGGCGCCACGCAGTTCACCCGGATACCGTGCGGCCCGAGCTCCCCCGCCAGTGCCTTGGTCAACCCGATCAAGGCGCCCTTGGTGGCGGCATAGGGCACCTGGCCCGCGCGGCCCCGGATTCCGGCCGAGGAGGACATGTTGATAATGGCGCCGCGGCCCTGCTGCTTCATGCTGGGGATGACCGCCTGACAGCAGGCGATGGATCCATAGAGGTTGACGTCCAATGTCTCGCGCCAGCCCGCGACCGGCATCATCATCATGTGCCCATCCCGGCTGATGCCGGCGTTGTTCACGAGCACGTCGATCCGTCCGAAGCTCGAGAGCGCCGCCTCTCTCAACTGTCCGGGCAGATCGGGGTTCGCGACGGAGCCGGGCACCAGCACGCAGCGCCGCCCCTTCGCCTCCACCTCCGCGGCGGCCTGACGCGCGGCCTCCGTGTTGGTCCCATAGTTGAGGACGATGTCCGCGCCTTCGGAGGCGAACGCGAGAGCGATCGCCCTGCCGATGCCACGCGAGGCGCCGGTAATGATGACCGCCTGCTTCTCGAAACGCTGGCGCACTGCCTGAGAGCTGCTCACCACAGACCTCCGGTCGCGGACAGGCGCTGGCCCGTCATGAGATTCGCCGCGCTCGAGACCAGGAAGAGAGCGGCCTCCGCAATCTCCTCCGGGTTCCCGAGCCGTCCCAGCGGGCCGAGCTCACCTTCGAGCCGCTCGCGCTGCGGGGCAGGAAGCTGCTCGGCCTCCTCGGGCAGAAGGTGCACCGCGAGGGTGTTCACGGAGATGCCTTGCCGCGACACCTCGTTCGCCAGCGCGCGCGTCATGGCGGCGATCCCCTCGGCGGCCACCTTGCCAGGCCCCCCAGAGGCGCTGTCCAGGAGGTTGAGGATCCGTCCCGAGCGCTTGCGCATCATCGGGCGGATGACCTCCTTGCAGAAGAAGGCCGTGCCGCTGAGCTGGCGCTCGACCACCGACTTCACCTGCTCGGCGGACACCTCGCTCAGCTTGCCGGGCACTCGGCTCAGGTGGGCATTGACGAGCACGTCCACCCCTCCAAGCTCCGTGGTGACGCGGCGGACCAGCGCGCTCACCGCTTGCGGATCCGACAACTCGCAGGCCGTGGCCAGCTCCGCGCCGAGGCTCTTTGCAAGCTCCGTCGCCGCCGCCTCGTGCTCCGGAAGGAAGCTCAAGACCAGGCGCGCACCAGCCTTGGCATAGCGCCGTGCGATGGCGCTGGCGATCGGTTGCCCCGCGCCGGTCACGATCACCACCTTCGGGTGAAGCAACCCTTCTACGAACGGCGTGACTGTCTCCGAGCTAGCCATTTCGCCCTGAACCTCCCTGAGAGAGCACCATGAAACCGCTGACGGCGAGCACCGAGTCGCTCCAGGCTTTGACCTCGACCCGAGCAGTGGTCCGCCACGTCTTGAGGACACGCGCTTCCATCCGCAGGGCGCTGCCAGCCGGGACGGACGCGTGGAACGTCATCGCCTCGATGCCACCGAGGTACCAGACCGAAGCGCCCGCGGAGTCCTTCCCGCCCAGGAGCATGATGGCGACCTGCCCCAGCGCATCCACCAGCAGGGGCGAGGGCAGGCTGGGCGGTGCGTCTCCGAAGCGCTCGAACAACACCTCGTTGATGGAGACCAGCTTGAGCGCCCTGCCATATCCCGGCGAGAGCTCCTCCACGGAGTCCACCAGGAGCATGGGGAACCGGTGAGGCGTCCCTCCATAGATGGGGGCCATGGGGTGGTCGCTCATGATCGGCACCCGCGCAGCACCACGGCGAGGGCAGTGCCCTCCCCTCCCAGGGCGGTGATCAGCACCCACTCGGGCGCGAGCCGCTGCGCCACACCGGAAACGAGGTTGAGCGGACGCTCGGAGGAAGAACGAGCCTCTCCCGGCGTGCCTGGAACCCAGCCCGTTTCGAGCGCGAGCGCGCCCAGCAGGACAGCCAACGTACCCGCGGCGCTGAAGGTCTCTCCGAAGACGGCCTTGGGGCAGGTGACCGGCACCCGCGACGCGTGAGTACCGAGCGCGTCCCTCAACCCGCTGTACTCCCAACCGTCGAAGTCCCGTCGGCCGTTCGCGCCAGAGAAGACCGCCCCCAACTGCTCGGGCTCGATCCGCGCGGCGTGGACCGCATCCTTTACCGCGCGCGCCAGGGTGCGAGCCTGCTCCGAGGGCGGACCTCCGCGGTGCCCGGTGCCGACAACCTCCGCGTAGAGGCGTGCGCCGCGCTTGCGGGCCTGCGTCAGCTCCTCCAGCACGAGGGTGCACGCCGCCTCACTCACGCGCGTGCCCTCCGATTCCTCGGAGAAGGGGTGTGCTGTCCCTTGGGGGCTGAGCCACCCCTGGAGCGACAATCCCTCGAGCAGCCTCGGGCTGAGCGTGTCCGCACTGCCCACCACCATCCGCTCGGCCAAACCCTCTTCGAGCTGCTGACAGCCGAAGTGGATCGCCTCCAAGCCAGCAGCCCACCCAGAGCACAAGGTCGCACTGGGACCGCGAAGGTTGTGCACCACGGAGATGGCGCCTGTGGCCGCATTGGTGACCGTGTTCTGGAACACCACCGGGTTTCCGTAGCGGGAGCCCCGCTCCAGGATTCCCTCCAGATACTCCTCGTTGGTGGGCAGGCAGCCGTAGCCCGAGCCCATCGCGATACCCGTCTGGAGTGGATCCACGGCAGCGGTCCCCAGCCCCGCGTCTTCGATCGCGAGCGTGGTCGCAGCGAGCAGGATCCTCCCGAAGCAGTCCATGTGTCGCGGCTGTGGGGGCAGCAGCGCGAACAATGTCTCCGGGATCCGTTCCACCTCAGGAGGGATGGCGCCGCGAGTGCTCGTGGGCGCGGGCCCCTCTCGCGGAAAGAGATCCCAGAGCGCCGCACGACCGGCAGCTCGCGGGCACATCGCTCCGAGTCCACTGATGACGATGCCCTGGCTCATCGGGCCCCCCTCCCGGCCTCGGGAAGGCGCCGGGCGACGAGGGCGACGTTCGCCCCGCCGAAAGCGGACTTGGTGCTCATCAGGACATCCATTCGGTGCGAGCGCCCCTCGCCTCGCACCACGTCGACGTTGCACTTCGGATCCAGCTCCTCGCAGTGAAGCGTCGGAGGGATGAAGTCGCGCTCCATGCCCACCAGTGAGCCAATGAGCTCCAACACGCCCGAGGCGCCCAACGTGTGGCCGAAGTAGGGCTTGAGAGAGTTGACGGGGAGCGACGCGGTGCGCTCGCCGAAGACGCAGCGCAGGGCATGGCACTCCGCCGGATCATTGGCCGGCGTGCCGGTACCGTGAAGGTTGACGAAGTCGATCTGCTCCGTTGTCAGACCCGACTGCCGCAGCGCGCGCGTCATCGCCTGCTGCAGGCCGCGACCCTCCGGATGGGGGCTGGTGGAGTGGTGCGCATCACCCGCAGTACCCCAGCCGCACAGCTCCGCGTGGATCCTCGCGCCCCGCCGGATCGCATGCTGAAGCTCCTCCAGGACGAGGACTCCCGCTCCTTCTCCGAGGACCATCCCATTGCGGCGGTGATCGAAAGGACGGCAGACCGTGGGCGTCATGGCCCGCAGTACGGAAAAGCCACTGAAGCTGAGCTGGGTCAGGGCGTCCGCGCCGCCTGCCAGCATCACCGAAGCCCGGCCTCGGCGGATCTCATCCAGGGCCCGGCCGATGGCGAGGCTGCTGGAGACACAGGCCATCGTCACGGTGGATTGGACGCCGCACAGTCCGAATCGGGCCGCGACGTTGCGAGCGATAGACGCGAAGGGGAGCTCCGCGAAGAGCTCTCGGCGCGCCTCCGCTCTCGCGGATCGCATGAAGCGCTCGAGCGAGAGCGCCGGCCCGCGGCTCGTGCCAAGCATCACCCCCGCCTCTTCACGCCAGCTCCCGAGAGGCTCGAGACCACTGTCCCGGAGCGCCTGCTCGGCGGCGTGGAGGGCCAGCTGCGACACCCGATCCTGTCCCTCGAGAGGGACCCCGGGCAGCTCCACCTCACCCGCTGAGCGAGCCCGGCCGTCGATGCCGAAGGCGTCGGTCTCTCGGATCCCGCTGCGGCGCTCCACCAGCGCTTGCGCAAGCTCCCCCGCCGACAGTGCATTGGCCGCGGTCACTCCGAGCCCAGTGATGACAACCCGGTGCGTGCTCAAGGGGTCCCCCCTATGGGCATGGGGGCTTCAGCGTCCACCAGACCGTCATGGCCCGGGATGATGTGGCGGTACTCGTTCAGGAGCTTTCTGCGCGTGTGGCCGTAGAGCTCGACGTCCTGTGCAAGCTGCAGCTCTCTCTCGCCATTCTCCACCAGGGTCTTGCGCGTGAAGAGCGCATCCCCCGCGACGAGTATCTTCTTCGGTGTGTCCTCGCTCTCGGTCTGAGCGCTGTGCGCGACAACCGAGATGTGGCCGTGGGTATGCCCGGGGGTCGGGAGCACCTCAACCTCCTCGGTGAGCCAATGGCTGCCTTCGACGGGGACGAAGCGCGAGTCGCGATCGAGCACGCGGTTGTAGAACTCGATGTTGCGAGTCACCTCGCGCACGATGGAGCGGACATAGAAGTCCTTCACCGTCTGGTAGTGCTCGCGCAGCAGCGCTGCGGTCGCCGCCTTACCGGGAGTGCCATCCTGGTGATAGGCCTCGATGAACCGGGCGTTCTCGATGTAGTCCTTGGCCCCGACGATGAAGCGGGCGTTGCGGAACATCAGATGGTTGCCGCAATGGTCGTAGTGCAGGTGGGTGGCGACGACCACGTCCACATCATCCGGGGTCAGCCCCCGCTCCTGGAGTGCGAGCACCAGCCGACTCGCATCGTCGCTCAGTCCGCTATCCACCAGGATGTTCCGGCCCTGGGACTGGAGAAGCGTCACGGTAGAGCGCAGCCGCGGGAAGCCACTTCCCTGGATCAAGACATTCAAGAGCATGGGACCCGATTTCCTTGCGTTCAGGAGCCGAGCATCAGCTCGCCGTCAGCGACGAGCTCTTCGCCCACCAGCGCTTCGACCTTGACCTGATGAATGGTGCCCAGGCTCTTGAGGTGCGTGGCGCGCACGCGCAGCTGATCCCCCGGGACCACCGGACGCCGGAAGCGCATCCGCTGGATGCTCGCCATGACCCCCGGACGCGCCTGCTTCGGAGCGGCCTGCTCTGGGGACTCCGCGCCCGGAGTGCTCCGAGTGCGGAGCATGACTCCCGCGACCTGCGCCATGGACTCGACGATCAGCACGCCCGGCATGATGGGGTGCTCGGGGAAGTGGCCCTGGAAGAAGGGCTCGTTCGCCGTGACACACTTGACACCCTCGGCGAACACGCCGGGATCCAAGGTGTTGATCCGGTCGACCATGAGCATCGGGTAGCGATGCGGAAGGAGCTTGAAGAGCTCCTGGATGCCGAGCTGGGACGGCTGCGTCTGCGCGCTATGCACTGGCGGTCTTCTTTCCGCTCTCGGCGAGCAGCCGGATGACCAGCTTTGCGAGCGTGTCGATGGAGTGGAACTCCTTGGCGACGCTGTCGTCCGCGATGACGACGCCCCACTTCTCCTCGATGCCGACAACGATCTCGAGCGCCTCGACGCTGTCGAGCCCCAGGCTCGTTCCCTCACCGTTGCCACTGCCAAACAGAGGCGCTCCGTCCTGGATGCTCGCGGGCTCAATGGGCAGCCGCAGGCGCTCCACGATCATGGACTTCAGGCCATCCTTCAGTTGCCGCTCGTCAGTAGGTGTCTGCATCGCCCCTCCTCGTGTTGAGGATTCAACGTACAGATCCCGTCTGACATCACGGCATGTGCGAGGGAGATCCGCCGAAGCCCGGCGTGCGGAAACAACGCGTTGAGTAGGGTTCTGGCTACCCTTCAAGCCAAACGATCTGTACACCTGCTCGCAAGCCTGACCTTCTGACCCGCGGAGAGAATCGTGAAGCCCCGAACTGTGCTCATGACTGGCTGCACCAGCGGCATCGGACGTGCTACGGCGCTGCATCTGGCGGCTCAAGGCCACCGGGTGTTCGCAACAGGGCGAAACCTGAAGGCGCTCGAGGAGCTCGCGCGAGAAGCCAAGGGAGCCCTCCACCCCATCGAACTCGACGTGACGTCCTCAGCCTCCGTGGAGACCGCGCGAGCCCTGGTGGAGCAGCAGACGCAGGGCGCAGGCATCGATGTCCTCATCAACAATGCGGGCTTCTCCCTGGTCTGCCCTATCGAGTTGGTCGATGACGCGGCGCTCCGGAGCGTCTTCGAGACCAACGTCTTCGGCCTGGTGCGCGTGACTCGAGCGTTCGTCCCCGCCATGCGGGCACGCCGCTCTGGGCTCATCATCAACATGAGCTGCATTACAGGCCGCATCACCTTTCCCTTCGAGGGGGTCTACACGGCGTCGAAACATGCCCTCGAGTCCATCAGCGACGCATTGCGTCTTGAGCTTGCCCCGTTCGGTATCCGGGTGACCATCCTGGAGCCTGGCGCCGTCTCGACCTCCTTCGAGGCGACCTCGTCCAAGACGCTCGAGCTCTCGGGACAGCAGCGTGACTACGCCAGCATGATGGAGGCCGCGGGGCAGAGCCGAAGCGAGGCCTTCCAGATGGTGCCCGGACCTGCATTCGTCGCCGCGGCCATCGGCCGCATTGTCGCCGCCAGGAGGCCGCCCATTCGGGTCGTCACTCCTCTCTCGACGTCATTCTTGCTTCGGGTCCTCCTCTCCTTGCCCGACCGCTGGCGAGACGCTGTCGTCGCGAAGATCTTCGGAGGACTGAAGGCTCCGCCAGCGGCCTCGCCCCCCGGCCAAGCCTAGGATCGGCGGCTTCGATGATGCATTCTTCGCACGCGTCGTCGACCGCGTACTCCTGCCACTCTTGAAACCGCAACGGAGGCAAAGGTGACACGAACCATTCCTGGCAGCCGTTTCCTCGAGGAGTACGCGAAGCACTTCATGCTCAACCTCGGGCAAGCGGTGCAAGGCATTCGCTATCTCTCTTCTCACCCCGATATCGACGAGGTGGCACCGCGACGCACGCTCCGGCACGCAGCCCTCTCCGTGCGTCTTCGGTCGAAGCGAATTGCGAACGACCTGTTCTTTGCCGTGATCCCTCCGCATTGGCACCACACGCGCGAGGAGCTTGCCGCCATGACGAGCATCCCCGCCTCGAGGTGGTTCCAGTATGGGTACTGCGCCTGGCGGTTCACGGACTCAGGTGCCCCCAAGGACCCGCTCCCACCCGACATCGACAAGCGCTGGGATCCCAGATGCAAGGCTCCGCATCCCTGACCTGGCTACGCACTCCATGTGACGGAAATTCGGCCGTTCCCTCTGCCCTGTGTCAGGGGTGATGCGCACGGCTCACCGCAAGCCTGCGCGTCCGCGTTTGGTGCTCCCTTTTTCTTCCTGAGCCTCAAACCCGTGCCGTATTGCCGCTTCAAGGACATCAATGTGAATGTCTTTGAGGGCCTTGAACCTGATGCAGTACCCGGTCACGCTTGCCTTGCCCAGCCTCTTTCCAAACGCTTTGGCCAGGTATGTCTTGTCCTTGATACCAAGGATGTAGACAGAGATTCCGGTCTTGTTTGCACTCATGCCGACTCGGAAGGAATCTTTCGTTGTTCCATCAGCGTATGTGATTGTGTGAAATCCATACCCGATCGTGGGGTTGCTGACAGTTTTACCCTTGCTGTCTTTGCCGTCGGAGAACCACAATTTACGTGCCGGCAACGCCCGGAGTATGAGCCGGTGCAGCTCCTGCATGTCGCTGCGCTTGGGTTCAGGCTGGCCGGCAAGATGCTCTTTGATTTGTCCTTGTACGTTCATCACCGGGATTTCCCATTTGATTCTCGGCCACGACCGCAGTGGGCCCTGGATGGTGAGTGTAGCGTATAGACGGGATAGAGGCGAGGTGGAGAGTGAGGGCTGGAGCGGAGGTGCCTAGTGGAGTGTCCGACAAGTCCTTGGACATAGTCCCAGGGGATGAATAGCTCTGGTGGATACGGAACTGCCAGAGCACGTAGACGACTACATCCTGCGGGCTGCCACGTACACCGCGCAGGAGGTCGAGGAGCTGACGGAGGACGTGTTCCCCCCGCTGCGCTCCATCCTCCGAACGTTGCTCCAGCGGCGCCCCGAAGATCGCTACCCGTCAGCGGCAGTGCTAGAGGATGAGCTCCGCAAGGGGTTGGCCGCGTTGGGTACTCCCTACGGAGCCGCCGAAGCCATCGCGGAGGTGCGGCGCATCTCGTCGGCCGCCCGCATGCACAAAAACGTAGGCGGCCCCATTGCGCAGGATTCCGCGTCCATCACGCGCAAGCTATCCGCTGATTACGTCAGCACGTCGCCGGGTAGCTCCGCGTAGCGCCCCACTCTCGTCCATGGAATGGCAGGCACGCTTTCCGGCTACACTCCCGCCCCATGCGACCTGACCGCGCTCATGCAACCCCCTCCTTGCTGGCAGCGCTCTTCCTCCTCGGAGCCACGGCCGGCTGTGGCGACGACATCCTGCTCCAGACGAGCTATTCCGCGAAGGACACGGCTGGTGGCGGCTTCGGCAATGGCACGGGCGGCGGCGGCCAGGGCTATGAGACCGCTCCGCAGTGGCCGGTGAAGATCCCCGTCTCCGTCTTCGCGGCGAAGAACAGCCAGCAGGAGACGCCCATCATCTCCATCACCACCCTGGCGCTCACCCCGCCGCAAGGGTCGGCCTGCACCGTGGGCACGCCTCCAAGCTGCTCGTTGACCTGCGCCTTCGAGCTGACCATGAGCGGACCCGGCCCGTGCGTCGTCCAGATGGATGCGGACACAGACAAGGGGAAGGTGTCGCAGTGCTTCTCCTACGTGCTGACCCCTTCCGATCAATTCGCTTCGGCCTCGAGCACCGCGAACACGCTCTGCGGCTTCTAGTCCTTCCAAGCCAGGGTTCGGGATCCCCATGCGACTGCCGCTCCTCCTCTGGGTCCTGGTGTCAGCTCCGGTGACGCATGCGCAGACCGACGCCCCTTCTCCGACCGAGACGTCCGCGCCTCCTCTCGTCCCCGCCGCTCCCAGCCCCCGGCCGGCGCATGAAGCCGCCCGAGCGGAGCTCCCGCTCGTCCTCGAACCGGGCGACACGCTGATCCTCCGTCTGTCCGAGGGCCCGAGCTACTCCGGCAAGCTCCTGGGCCTGGTGCCCGAAGGGCTCTCCTTGCAGCTGCGCACCCGCCAGGTGGTGAACGTGCCGCTGGCCAACGTGGAGCGGCTGGACCTGGAGAAGCGCTGGTTGCTCCGGGGCGGGCTCGTGGGCGGCGGAGTCGGTGGCCTGCTCGGGGCACTGGGGGCGGGCTCCGTCTGCCTGCTGAGCTCCACGGAAGGGGCTGTCGACGTCGCGGGCTGCACCGGCACGGGCTTCCTCGTCGGCGGAGCGATCGGCGCGGCTCTGGGCCTGGTGGCGGGACTGGCGAACATCCACTGGGACACCGTGTACGAGCGTGACAAGCAAGGTCCCCTCTCGTTGCGGCTGGAGGAGCCCGGCGTCATCGGCCGCTGGTTCGCCCAGACGGGCCATCGCGGCGAGTTCGGGCTGCTGCTGGGCAATGCGATGGCTCTGGGCAGATCCCGGGTGACTGTGGGCTACGGAGGACGGATTCACGCGCTCTTGCTGCTCGGCCCCCACTTCGCGCTCGGCCCGGAGCTCGCCGTGTACAACAACGTGGGCGACCGCACGGTCGTGGAGGGCAACGGCTCATCGTTCCACGAAGACCACTCCCTCGAGCAGCTCGGGGGCGTGATGCGCGGCACCGTGTCGCTGGGCCCCACCCGGGCTTCGCTGCTGGTAGGGCTGGGACACCATGGCAACATCACTGCTCACTTTGGAGGTTCGGTGGGGGCGGAGGTGGAGGTTCGCCCCTGGGAGCAGATCCCCCCGCTGGCCTTCGAGGCGCGCTACCTGCTCCAGCTCGCCGACAGCGGGAGCGCATCTCGGGAGCAGTTCCTGACGCTCGGCCTGGGTACCCGCGTGCGGTGGTGAGGGGCCTCCCGCAGAAGCACTCCCTCGCCTCCCCGCTTCAACGCTGCGTCCCGCCCCCCGGAGACACATCCTCAGAGACATCGTCAGGAGGTACGGGTGAGTCCTGGCCCGGAAGCGCGGATGGAGGCAAAAGATGCGCTCCCACCTCCGCCTGCTCTCACAGGGCGCAAGCGCTGGGGCTGGGTGCCCGGGATCCTCCTGCTCGCGGGATTCCTCATCTTCGTCCTCGCTCGCTATGCCGAGGAGCAGGAGCTGGCCCGCCTCTTCCTCCAGGCCCGCCCCGGCTGGCTCCTCGCCGCGGCAGGGCTCCAGGCGTGCACCTACCTGTGTGCCGCAGCCCTCTGGAAGCGCGTCCTGCTGCGCACCGGAGTCCACGCTCCCGTGCTCGCCCTCGCCCGCCTGTCCCTCATGAAGCTCTCCTTCGATCAGATCTTCCCCAGCGCGGGACTCGGAGGCTCGCTCGTCGTCGCCCGAGGACTCCGGCGACAGGGCGCCTCCCCGGGCGCGGCCGCCGCCTCCGTGCTCATCACCAACCTGTGTCTCTACATCTCCCAGGCCCTCACGCTCGGCGGCAGCGTCCTGTTCCTCTGGGCCCGGCACCAGCTCATCCCCCTGGTGACGTGGCTGGCCGGAACGTTCTCCATCCTGTTCGCCATCGTGCCCGTCACCATCCTCTGGCTCACCCGCCACCAGGGCTGGGCTCCTCCCCGATGGTCTCGACGCGTGCCCGGCCTCGAACGTCTGCTGAGCGCCATCTCCCAGGTGCCTCCCGGGCTGGTGCGCAACCCCCCGCTGCTCTTCGAGAGCACCCTGCTCTACCTCTCCATCTTCCTGCTCGACGCAGCCACCCTCGGCGCCGCGCTCCGAGCCCTGGGCCACACCGCTCCGCTGAGCACCGTGCTCGTCAGCTTCATGCTCGCGTCCGTCGCCGAGACAGTGGGCATCATCCCCGGCGGCGTCGGCACTTTCGAGGCCGCCTGCGTCGGCCTGCTCAACCTGCTCGGAGTCCCGCTCGAAACAGCGCTCGCCGGCACCCTGCTGCTGCGCGGCTTCACCCTCTGGCTCCCACTGCCGGCGGGCCTCTATCTCCTCAAATGGAGCACCTCCGAGGAGAAGCCCGATGGGTGAGCGATCCGCCACACGCTCGGCTCCCGCTCGCGAGCCCCCAGCGTGGAGCGGACCCGCCGAGGCGCTCCTGACGAGGCTCGGGAGCAGCCCCTCGGGACTGTCGAGCCAAGAGGCCACCTCCCGCCTCGAGCGCCATGGCCCCAACACCCCGGAGCAGCACGGCCGCCACTCTCCCATCCTGGACTTCCTGCGGCGCTTCCGGGATCCGCTCGTGCTCGTGCTGCTGGTGGCCTGCATCGTGTCCGCGCTCACGGGAGACCTGACCAGCGCCTCCATCATCGCCACCGTGCTGCTGCTCAGCGTGACGCTGGACTTCCTCCAGGAGCACCGCGCCGGAGACGCAGCGGAGCGGCTGCGGCGCTCGGTGGCTCCCCGCGCCCGTGTCCTGCGAGATGGGAAGGAACAGGACGTGCCCTCCGCCACGCTCGTGCCCGGAGACATCGTGCTGCTGGAGGCCGGCAGCCTGGTGCCCGCGGACGCGCGGCTGCTCGTGGCCAAGGATCTCTACGTGAACCAGGCGCTGCTCACGGGCGAGCCCTACCCGGTGGAGAAGAACCCCGGAGAGGCCGCTCCCGGCGCCAGCCCCGCCGAGGCCACCAACGCCGTCTTCATGGGCACCTCCGTCATCAGCGGGACAGCGAAGGTGCTCGTGTTCGGCACAGGCTCGACGACGGCGATGGGCTCCATCGCCCACGCACTGACGCAGCGCGCGCCCGCCACGGCCTTCGAGCTGGAGACGCGCCACTTCGGGCTGATGCTGATGCGGCTCACGGTGCTGCTGGTGCTCTTCGTGCTGCTCATGCACCTGCACGCGCACCGGCCGCTGCTGGAGTCCTTCCTCTTTGCCGTGGCGCTGGCGGTGGGCCTCACCCCGGAGCTGCTGCCCATGGTCGTCTCCGTGACGCTGTCTCGCGGAGCGCTGCGCATGGCAGCCCGGCACGTCATCGTCAAGCGGCTGAGCGCCGTGCACGACCTGGGCAGCATGGACGTGCTGTGCACGGACAAGACGGGCACGCTCACCGAGGCGCGCATCCACCTGGAGCGTCACGAGGACGCCCTGGGCCAGGAGCGCACTCGCGTGCTGGAGCTTGCATGGCTCAACAGCCACTTCGAGTCCGGCCTGCGCAGCCCCATGGATGAGGCCATCCTCGCGCACGAAGAGGTGAAGGCGGACGGCTGGCGCAAGGTGGACGAGGTGCCCTTCGACTTCGAGCGCCGCCGCGTCTCCTTGCTGCTGGAGCGCGAGGGCCGTCGTCTGCTGGTGGTGAAGGGCGCTCCCGAGCAGCTCCTCCCGCGCTGTACCCAGTACGAGGAGGACGAGGGCCGTACCCTGCGCCCTCTCAGCAGAGGGAGCCTGACCCGAGTCCAGGCGCGCTTCGCCAAGCTGGGTGAGGAGGGCTTCCGCGTGCTTGCGGTGGCCTGGCGCGATGAGCCTCCGGACGTGCAGGTGGCACGCACCGGAGACGAGGTGGAGCTCACCTTCGCCGGCTTCGCCGCCTTCCTGGATCCACCGAAGCAGAGCGCCCGTCCCGCGCTGGAGGCACTCGTGCGCGGCGGCGTCCGGGTGAAGGTGGTGACAGGAGATGACGAGCGCGTGGCCCTCCACGTCTGCCGGGAGCTGGGCCTCCAGGTGGACGAGGTGCTCACCGGCAAGGAGATGGAGGCGCTGGACGAGCAGGCGCTCCAGGTGCGCGCGGAGCGCGCCTCGCTCTTCGCCCGTGTGTCCCCGGTACAGAAGAGCCGCATCATCCGCTCGCTGCGCCACGGCGGGCACGTGGTGGGCTACATGGGCGACGGCATCAACGACGCGCCCTCGCTCCACGCCGCGGACGTGGGCATCTCCGTGGACGGCGCGGTGGACGTGGCCCGCGAGGCCGCGGATCTGCTGTTGCTCAAGCAGGACCTGGCCGTGCTCGAGATCGGCGTGCGGGAGGGCCGGCGCACCTACGGCAACGTCATGAAGTACATCCGCATGGGAACCAGCTCCAACTTCGGCAACATGCTGAGCATGGCGGGCGCCTCGGTGCTGCTGCCCTTCCTGCCCATGCGGCCCCTCCAGATCCTCTTGAACAACCTGCTCTATGACGTGTCGGAGCTGGCCATTCCCCTGGACGAGGTGGACTCGGAACAGCTCGCGAAGCCCACCCGGTGGGACCTGCGCCGCATGCAGCGCTTCATGGCGGTGTTCGGTGTGCTCAGCTCGCTCTTCGACGCGGCCACCTTCGCCGCGCTGCTGCTGCTCTTCCAGGCGCACGAGGCGCTGTTCCAGACGGCGTGGTTCATGGAGTCGCTCACCACGCAGGTGTTCGTCATCTTCATCATCCGCACCCGGCGCAACCCGCTGCGCAGCCGGCCCTCGCCCTGGCTGGTGCTGTCCTCGCTGGGCGCCATCGCCGTGGCCAACCTGCTGCCCTTCACGCCCCTGGGCGCATGGTTCGGCTTCGTGGCTCCGCCGGTCCTGCTCGTGCTCGCGCTGGCGGGGCTGGTCGTCCTCTACCTGCTGTCAGCCACCTTGCTGAACCGCGCGTTCTCCCGCCGCTACGACTTTTTGTGAACGGCTCGGCCGAGCTGCCGGCCCGTGGGCTGGCGACGATGGCCCTGGCTGGACTGCCGCTGTACATTCCGCGAGCGCGGCACTATTGGTCCAGCGGCGCATAGCGAATGGTCTTTATTGAAATCGTCAATGGCCTCTCGGCCAGCATCGTGAGTGAACGGCGAGGCATAAGATTGTCGTGCCGCAGGAGTCTCCTGGCTCCAGCCTCATGCGCGGCAACGAGTTGAGAACACCTGAAGGATGAGAGAGGCGGTGGAGTGGGAACTCGCTCTCTTCGAGGGGCCGAGCGCCCCGAACATGGGGGGGCCATGTTGGAAGAGAGGCCAGGGGCGACACACATCCAGCAAGTGCTCGGCAGGTGGGTGCCGGTCACGAGCACGCTTGCCATCCTGGTGGCCTGTCTCGACCTCCTTGGCTGGTGGTGGGGTTTGGTGGGGATTGTCCGTGTCATCCCCCTGCCGAGCTCCGGCATCATGATGCCGAACACGGCCGTGGGCCTTCTCTTGAGCGGTGCCTCACTCTGGCTGAATCGCGCGCAGCCGCTGAATTCCCAGCGTCGAAGGCTCAGTCATGCGCTGGCGATGGGGGTCGTGCTGTTGGGAGGGCTGAACCTCGTCGAGTACATCTTCGCGGTCGATCTCGGGATCGATCTCCTTCTCTTCAAGGAGACGGTCCAGAGCGTCGTACCCCATCTGCCAGGACGACCCGCTCCAATAACGGCGCTCTGCTTCTGCCTGCTCGGGCTGGCTCTTCGGCTCCTGGATGTTGAAACGCGTCGAGGGCATCGTCCTGCCCAGTTCTTCGCGCTCATTGCTGGAGGCTTTGCTTCATTGGCCTTGCTCGGATACGCGTACCTGGTAGAGGCGCTGTTCACTTCAGAGAGATTGATCTCCTCTCTCCCGTTCTTCACTCCCATTGCGGTTCACACCGCATTCGCCTTCCTGATGCTGTCGCTGGGGATCCTCTTTGCCCGGCCTGACAGAGGGGTGATGCGGTGGGTCACCGGAGATGACGCGGGAAGCTTCATGGCTCGACGGCTGCTTCCTGCGGCCATTCTTGTCCCCGCGGTGGGTGGAGGGCTACGGATTCTGGGTGAGAGGCTGGGGCTGTATGGGACTGCGGTCGGGGTCGCGATCTTCGTGGTCATCACCACGCTGAGCCTGTTGCTCCTCATCGTCTGGAATGCGGCGGCCCTGCAGCGCATCGATGTGAGGAGGCGTGAGCTGGAGCAGGGATACCGTCTCTCGGAGGCGCGCCTCTCTGCCATCGTCTCCAGCGCCGCCGACGCGATCATCTCCGTCGACGAGCAGCAGCGGATCACTCTCTTCAATGAAGGAGCGGAGAGAATCTTCGGTTACTCCACTCGCGAAATCCTCGGACAGCCGCTGGAGATCCTTCTTCCCGCGCGGCTGCGAGAGATCCACGGGCAGCACATCCGCAATTTCGCGGCAGGTCCACAAACGGCTCGGCAGATGGGCGAGCGGCTCCCGATCTCCTGCCTGAGGAGAAGCGGCAAGGAGTTTCCCGCTGAGGCCAGCATCTCGAAGATCGCGGTGGGAGGGAGGCAACTCTTTACCATCATCCTCCGAGACAACACGGAGAACAGGCGCGCAGGGGAGGTGCTCCGAGAGAGTGAGGAGCGATTTCGTACCGCGTATGAGAACGCTCCTATCGGGATGGCCTTGGTGGGCGTGGACGGCCTTTTCCTGAATGTGAACCGGTCCCTGTGTGAGATCGTCGGCTATTCGGAGGAGGAAATTCTCTCCAAGACCTTCCAGGACATTACCTACACCGAGGATCTGGAGGAGGATCTGGCGAACGTACGTCGGCTCCTTCAAGGGGACATCCGCTCCTATCAGCTCGAGAAGCGCTATATCCATAAGAAGGGACATCTCGTCACGTGCTTGCTGACGGTCTCCCTGGTCCACGACTCCCGAGGCCAGCCGCTCTACTTCATCTCGCAGGTTCAGGACATCTCCGAGCGCAAGCGGCTGGAACAGGATTGGCGCTTCCTGGCCGACGTCGGCCCTCAGCTCGCAGTCTCCCTCGATCCGCAGGCCACGCTGGCCACCGTGGCACGGCTGGTTGTGCCGGCCTTGGCGGACTGGTGTGTCATCGATCTCCTGGATGACGAAGGGCGGGTGGCGGCGGTTGAAGGCGCGGCCGCGAGTGTCGAGAAGCAACGCATCTTGCAGGAGATGCTCACCCGGTACTCCCACGATCCGGCTCGGCATGGCCACATCGTGGCGAAGGTGCTTCGGACACGCGAGTCAGCGCTCCTTCCGGAGTTCCCTCAGACAGTGCTCAATGAGGCGGCGGAGGATGAAGGTCACCTGGTGCTACTTCGCCAGCTCCAGCCGGTCTCTTGCATGGTCGTGCCTCTCCTGGCGCGCGGGCACACCCTGGGCGCGCTCATCCTCGCGACCTCCGAGTCAGGCCGACGCTACGACGCCAGGAGCCTCATGCTGGCTGAGGAACTGGCACGCCGCGCAGCGCTTGCCGTTGAAAATGCCCGCCTCTTCAAGATGTCCGAGCAGGCCACGCGGACTCGCGACGAGGTGCTCCGGATCGTCGCCCATGATCTCCGCACACCTCTCCAAGCCATCTCCCTGAGCGCCCAGACGCTTCTGAGGCGTCTACCGGCAGAGAGCCTCACCGACACCCGACCGCTCGATACGATCCAAAAAGCGGTCTCGCGCTCCACCCGCCTCATCCAGGATCTGCTGGACGTCGCTCGCATGGAGGCGGGTCGCATCTCCGTGGAGAGTCATCCCGAGAAAGCCGCTCCGCTCATCAAGGAGGTGCTCGAACTGCACCGCGCGCTCGCGGAGGCGAAGTCCATCCAGCTCACGGGTTCTGCTCCAGAGGAGGGAGCATTGATCCTTGCCGATAGGGATCGCTTGATCCAGATCCTCTCGAATCTGGTGGGCAATGCACTCAAATTCACGCCCGAAGGAGGACAGGTTACCCTCAGAGTCGAGCGAGTGGGAGACACCATGCGCTTCTCGGTTGGTGACACCGGGCCGGGAATCCCCGCAGAGAGCCTGCCTCACATTTTCGAGCCTTTCTGGCAGGCCCGAGCGAGCAGGAAGGAGGGGGCAGGACTGGGATTGGCCATCGTGAAAGGGCTGGTCGAGTCCCATGACGGACAGGTCTGGGTCGAGAGCAAGCCAGGAGTGGGAAGCACGTTCTTCTTTACGCTTCCCATCGTGTCGACAGCGAAGGAGCATGCCGCACGTCCTGGATGAAGCGGCAGCGCGCTCTCAACGAACGCGCCACCATCTGGGCCTCGAGGCAAGAGCGCACCGTTTGCCGCCGCCTCCGAGCCGGGGGAGCGGCTACAGTCCACGCCATGGAGACAAACGAGCCAGTTCCTTGCACCGTGAAGGAGTTCCAACCGCAGCGCGGCTTCGGGACGCTCATCCTGGAGGACGGCCGGGAGCTGCCGTTCGACATCTCTGTGTCCTGGAAGCGCGAACTCCCCGCTGGGACACGGTGCCTGGCCACGCTAGCTGTCCGGCCCACGGGGCTCCGGGTGGTGCTGCTCCAGCCCGAGCCGCCCCCCGGCATCACGCTGGAGGAAGGCATCGCGCAGTTCCACGCCTGGGGGCTGCTCACCGAATGGGACGCACGGATGTGCCGCGAGCGACTGCCCTCGCTGCCCCTGCGCAGCACCACGGAGCTCACCGGCGGCAGGCCACGGCCTGCAGGGCCTCCGCCTACGGAGCTGAGCCCCGACGACGCGGCGGTGCTGCTGCTCGACTACTACGGAGAGGGCCTGTCGGCGCGAGCCCGAGCGGACCGCTCCTTTTTCATGCCCTCAGCCGACACCCACTCTCGCTATGCCAAGGCGCTGGGCGAGGGGCTGCTCGTCCTCATCGGTGAGCCCGGCTTCCTCACCCTCAAGCTCAAGAGCGCGCACACCGGCGTCATCGTAGACCGCTCGGGGCAGAAGCACGACGTGCGGGTGGGGCACGGCGACACCGTCGTCCTCGTCGTCAACCGGCTGCTGGAGGCCGCAGGCTCCCCGGGCCGCCTCTACCAGAAGAAGCTCTTCGGGACGCCGTGGCTCACGTTCCGCGAGGAGTCACGGCAGCCCACCGGAGTCGTCGCCGCGCTCCTCACGTGAGGCGGCTCTACTCGTAGCGCTGGGGTCGACGAGGCATGAGCTCAAGGGATTGAGGCCAGGCCATCGTCGATGGCGGCGAGCCACTGCTCCTGCTTGTGGGTCAGAGCGCCTAACGAGCGAGAGGCCCCGCTGCTGCCAGTTCCCAAGAAGAAGAAGCTTGGGCGCGGTCGACCACGGGCCAGCGACCGTGCCGCCTTGGAGGCCATTATCTTCGTGCTCAGAACCGGTATCCTCTGGGAGATGCTCCTGGCCAGACAGTTCGGTCTGTCGGGGATGACGGCTTGGCGGCGCCGCGTGTTGCTCTCGTCGACAGAAAGGGCCTGCCCCTGGCCGAGAGCCTGACGGGAGCCAACGTCCACGACACCCACGAATTGTTCCCCCCCTGTTGGATGCGGTGACGTGAAGCAGCCCCGTGGTGGTTCCCGACACCGGCCCGGCAAGCTGCATGCGGGCGTGGCTCCACCAGCGGCGGTGCCTGCGCGTGCGGGATGAACGTCGGGACGATGTCCACTTCGCCCTCCTCGTGCTTGGTAACTGCTTGATACTCTTCCGAGGCCTTCAAACCTGATTTTTGTTAGGAGCACTTAAGAATGTGGTCCCAAGATACTTTCACTCGCGCTCTGAACTTTGCGGCCAGGGCGCACGGCAATCAAAGAATGCTGGGAAGCGATCTGCCCTATGTCGTACACCTCTCTTGCGTTGCGGTGGAGGTGCTCGCGGCGTGCACCGTGGATCCGGAGGCGGACGCGGACCTCGCCGCCGCCTGCGCGCTGCTCCATGACTGCATTGAGGACGCAGGCGTCACGTACGAGGAAGTGAAGGCTCTTTTCGGCGAGCGCGTAGCAGATGGGGTGCTCGCTCTAACGAAAGACGAGTCCCTACCCAAGGCAGTGCGCATGGAGGACTCACTGGCACGCATCCGCAATCAACCACGGGAGATTTCGATGGTGAAGCTTGCGGATCGCGTCACGAACTTGGAGCCTCCACTTCCTCCAGGGACTCTAGAGGAGCGCGGCGCCTATTTGGCGGAGTCTCGCCAGATCCAGGAGTGCTTGCGTGGAACAAGCCCGCTTCTGGAACGGCGCCTCGAAGAGAAGATCGCAGCCTATGGAGTGCACTGCCATGTCTGAGAAAGTGTTGAGCCGGAGTGAGCAGACTCCAGACGTAGGGGTCCCCAGCAATCGTCCCAGCACAAGAGGGCTGCACTCAGCCGACTGGGATGTGGTGGAGACTTCGGATGAGGTGAAAATTCTGGAAGCCCCCTACAAGCCCCGCGGACGCATCACACCTTCTCCGCGATGATCTCCATCACCAGCGGCAGGATCATCAACGCGTCAGGCGCCTGGAGCCAGTTCGCCGCGGCGCGGCGCATGGCTTGGGCGTCATCTCGTGTGATGACGCCCAGCTCAGCCATGCGCGCGGTGTTGTTTTCGATGAAGGAGAGCGGCCAGTTGGAGGCAAAGTCGCTGGGGCGGCAGACGTCGATGAGCGGCGTCATGCTGCGAATGCGGAAGCCGTGGCGCGGCATGGCTTGCGCGAGCGGCACGGCGATGTTGGGCTCTCCACCGGTGGCGCGCCAGCTTGCAATCACGGCTTCGACGAAGCGGTCGAGCACTTCGTGGCCCGGGAAGCAGCGCCAGGTGCCGTAGTCGGCGTATTCGTGGATGACGAGCGGCGCGCCGGGCTTGAGCGCCGCGCCGATGCGCGCGAGCAGCGTGGAGGGCTCGGAGAGAAACGCGAACACCCAGCGCACCCACGCGGCGTCAGCTTCCGGCAGACGTGCCGCTTGCGCGAGATCCATGTCGTGGATTTCGATCTGCGTGACGTTGCGCGCTTCCTTGCTGGCGCGGAGTGCGGCGAGGAAGTTCGGCGCGCGCTCGAGCGCGATCACGCTGCCGTCGCGCCCCACCACGTCAGCGAGATCGAACGTCGCATAGCCGGGGCCAGAGCCGACATCCAGGATGCGCATGCCGCGCGTGAAGCCGGCACGGCGCCATGCGTCAAGCGCACGTGGGCGCCACACCGCGTGCTGCAGCCCGAGCCGCTCCAACTCCGCCTGATGCACGCCAAGGACGTAATCACGCTCCGCCATGAGGTGGGCCTCCTGTTTCGTGGCGCCATAGCAGATGCCATACCTCCACGCTCGTCGAAGTCACAGATGACTCCTTAACCCGTGCTGCTGCGCTTCCTATGCTGGGTGCACAGGCAGCATCCATATCGGGCTGGAGCACGTCTTGAGCGCAACCCCCAAGGACTCTTCCAGGGTCTTCCCGCAGTCTTCAGGTCAGCAGGCGCTCTGGCATCTGCATCAGCTCGATTCCGAAAGCACGGCCTACCACATCCCCTTCGCGGTGCGGCTCATGGGGCCGCTCATCCACGAGCACTTCCGGAGTGCCTGGCAGCTGATCGTCGACCGGCACGAGGTGCTGCGCACCACCTACGATGAGCGGGAAGAGCTTCCCGTTCAGCAGATTCACGAGGCGACGTCCGTCTCCTTCACGCCGCACGAGGCCAGCGGCGTCCCCGAGCAGGAGCTGCTGGCCCAGGTGGAGGCTGAGGCGGCCCGCCCGTTCGATCTGCGCACCGGGCCTGTCATCCGTGTCTCTCTGTGGAGATGTGCCCCCGAGCAGCATGTGCTCCTCGTCGTGGTGCACCACATCGCCGCTGATCTCGGGTCCATCATGGTGATGATGGATGAGTTCATCACGGCGTACCGTGCCCTGCGACGCGGCACGGTGCCCGAGCTCCCGCCACTCCAGAGCCGCTACGTGGACTTTGTGCGGGAGCAGGAGACGTGGCTCTCCTCTCCGGAGGCCGAGCAGCAGGCGTCCTACTGGACTGACGCCCTCGCGGGCATTGGCCCCGTGGAGCTTCCGCTGGATCATGCACGTCCTCCGGTGACAAAGCGCCACGGAGGGCAGGTGTTCCTCACCCTCGAGCCCGCCTTGACGACAGCCCTGCATGCCCTGGCGCGGCGAGAAGGTGTCACGCTGTTCAGGCTGCTGCTCGCCGCCTTCCAGGTGCTCCTGCACCGCATGACGGGGCAGAACGATATCTCCGTGGGTGCGCCGACCTCGGGACGACGGACACGGCAGTCCCTCCACGTCGTGGGCTACTTCGTCAATCCCGTTGTCCTTCGGGCCCAGCTCGCCGGCACTCCCACGTTCCGGGAGCTGCTCTCGGCCACGGGCGTGAGCGTCAGCCAGGGACTCGCGCGCCGGGCGTATCCCTTCCCGCTGCTCGTGAAGCGACTGCGCGCCGATCGCGATGCCAGCCGCTCTCCTCTCTTCCAGATCACCTTCGCCCTGAGCAAGGCCCACGGGTTCGAGGCGGCTGCGCCCTTCATCCTCGGACCGGGGGGTGGGCAGACCCTGATAGATGACGATGTCCAGGCCTCTCCGATCGCGCTGCGGCACCGCAATGTTCGCTTCGATCTCGAGCTGAATGTCGCGGAGGCGAACGGAGAGCTGCGCTGCGCCGTGGATTACGATCGCGCCCTCTTCGAGCCAGAGAGCATCCGCCGGCTGACCCACCATTTCCGGACGCTGCTTCAAGGAATCGTGGAGGATCCCACACGGCGTATCGGGGAGCTGCCCTGGCTGACGCCTACGGAGCGACAGCAGCTCCTCATCGAGTGGAACCAAACCCGGGCGCCCTTCGATGAGGGGGTCTGCCTTCATGAGCTCCTGGCCCGGCAGGCCGCGCGAGCGCCCGAGGTGCCCGCCGTGGTGGATGCCGGGACGGTGCTTCGCTACGGCGAGCTCGAGAGACGGTCGAATCAGCTCGCCCACCAACTGCGCGCCCTCGGGGTACGCCTTGGGACACCCGTGGCCATGTGCCTGGAACGCTCGCCGGAGGCGATCGTCGCGATCTACGGCATCCTCAAGGCGGGAGGAGCCTATGTCCCTCTGGATCCAGCGAATCCCCCCGAGCGGCTGTCGTTCATCCTGTCCGAGACCCAGGCGCCCGTCATCGTGACCGTGGAGCCACTCTCCCGGCGGCTGCCGGAGACCCGGACGGCCCGCGTGTGCCTCGATACGAGCGCTGAGTCACTCGTGGCCTGTCCCACGAATGCTCCCGAGGCGCCTGTCCCGCCGGAGACCATGGCGTACATCCTCTACACCTCGGGCACCACCGGAACCCCGAAGGGTATCGCCTGCGCGCATCGCGGCGTCGTGAACCTGATCACCGACTTCGATGGTCGGGCACCGATTCGTCCCGCTGGCCGCGCGACCCTCTATTCGAGCTTGAGCTTCGATGTCTCGGTCCTCGAAATCTTCGCCGCACTGAGCTTCGGCTCCACGCTGCACATCGTCCCGGAGCAGCTCCGCCCGAACGCTCCCGGGTTCATCTCCTGGCTCCAGGAGCATGGCATCGAGAGCACCTACGTGCCCGCCTTCGCCCTCCCGGAACTCCGGAGCCAGCGAGAGGACGCGGCAGGGAGCAGCCCTCTGCGGCGAATCCTCATTGGGGTGGAACCCATCCCAGAGGAGCTCCTCACCGCCATCCTCCGGACGACACCCGGGCTCTCGATCATCAACGGCTACGGGCCCACGGAGACGACAGTCTGCGCGACGTTCCACGAGGTGGAGCCCCACAGCAGCGCTTCCGGCCCGACTCCCATCGGACGCCCGGTGCGGAACCTCACGGCTTACGTCCTCGATCGCTACCTGGAGCCCGTGCCGATTGGAATCCCCGGCGAGCTGTACGTGGGGGGTGTCGGCCTCGCCCTCGGATACTTCCGGAGGCCCGAGCTCACGGCCGAGCGATTCATCCCCCATCCTTTCGGTCCTCCGGGAGAGCGCCTCTACCGCACGGGAGACATCGTCCGGCGTCTTCCCTCGGGCGATCTCCAGTTCATCGGGCGGACCGATCACCAGATCAAGCTACGAGGCTTCCGCATCGAGCTGGGAGAGATCGAAGCAGCGCTCCTTCAACACCCGGCCGTCCGCGAGGCCGCGGTCGTCGCTCCGCACGACGCGCGGGGCGACAGGCAGCTCATCGCGTACGTGGTCACGGCCGAGGGAGCGGGCGAGGCCCGTGGCCCGCTCCAGGAACACCTGCGCGCACGGCTCCCCGGCTACATGATCCCCTCCATCGTCGTCCAACGCGAGGCGCTGCCGCGGACCGTGAGCGGCAAGATCGATCGCGGAGCGCTCGAGTCCCGGGGCTCGCCTGTCCCAAGGGCCGATGGTCGAGCCCCCTGGGCTCCCCGGGACCGAAGCGAGCAGGTGCTCAGCGACATCTGGCGCGACGTGCTCGGCGTCGAGGCCATCCATCCTCAGGACAACTTCTTCGAGCTGGGCGGTCACTCGCTGCTCGTAGCACGGGTCTTGTCACGCCTGCGCAATGCCTTGGGCGTGGAGCTTCCGCTTCGCGCGATGTTCGAGGCTCCTACAGTGGAGGAGCTCGCGCAGCGACTCCGTACGGCGGCGGTACCCTCCGGCGCGGCCCCCCTCGCTCCCGTGCCGCGCGGGCGTCCGCTGCCTCTGTCATTCGCCCAGGAACGGCTGTGGTTCCTGGAGGCTCTGCATCCGGGCTCTCCCTCCTACAACATGGGGCACGCGGTACGTCTGAAGGGGCCCCTCGATACCCAGATCCTGGCCAGGAGTCTTGCCGGGGTGCTCGCCCGGCACGAGACCCTTCGGACCACGATTGCCTCGGGCGCGGAGGGCCCCCGCCAGATCATCCATCCACCCGGCCCCATCAATCTGCCCGTGGATGAACTCGAAGGGCTCTCCGCCAGCGAGCGCCTGGAGCGAGCGCGCCGCGTCGCCGCCGAGGAAGTGGGCCGCCTCTTCGATCTGGAGCGGGGACCGCTCTGGCGGAGCCGCCTCATGCGACTCGACAGCGAAGACCACGTGCTCGTGCTGGCCCTCCACCACATCATCGCTGACGGCTGGTCACTGCAGGTCCTCGTGGGAGAGCTCATTGCCCTCTACGAGGCCGAGGCCCAAGGGCGCTCGAGCCCGCTGCCCGATCTCCCCATCCAGTACGCCGATCACGCGACCTGGCAGCGGCAGCGCTTCGAGCGAGGAGCGCTGGCACCGAGCCTGGACTATTGGAAACGCCAGCTCGCGGAGCCTCCGGCTCCCCTCGATCTGCCCGTGGACGGGCCCTATTCCGAGGAGGGAGAAGCCTCTGGGAGCGTCGTCTCGGCCAGGCTCTCCGTGGAGCTGACCTCAGCACTCCAGGGTCTGGCCCGGAAGCACAAGGCGACCCTGTTCACGGTGCTCGTGGCAGGACTGGGAACCTTGCTGCACCGGCTCACCGGGCAGGAAGACCTGATCATCGGCTCACCGATCGCCGGGCGTGAGCGCCTGGAGACAGAGGGCCTGATCGGCCTCTTCCTGAATACGCTGGCGCTGCGCGTCCGATGCTCCGCCGAAACCTCGTTCGCTGCGCTCCTGGATTCGGTGCACGAGGTGGTGATCGGCGCGGAGAGCCACTCGGAGCTCCCGTTCGAGAAGCTCGTCGCCGAGCTACAACCGGAGCGGGGCCTGAGGCGCAGCCCGCTGTTCGACGTGCTGCTCAATCTCGTCGCCCTTCCGGACATCGGGCGGCCGGCGGCGAAGCTGTCCCTCGAGCGCTTCGATCTGGAGGTGACCTGGCCCAAGGTGACGCTGGAGTTCTACGCCCACGAGGCGCAAGGACAGCTCGAACTCTGGCTCGTTCATCGGCGGGATCGCATCCACGTGGCACGCGCCGAGGCACTGTTGGAGCAACTCGAGCACCTCCTCTCGCAACTGGTGTCGAAGCCCGAGGCACCCATCCGCGAGCACTCCCTGGTCACGCCCCGGAGTCGAGAGCGGCTCCCCGATCCCGCGGCTTCGCTGGAGGCCGCGCCGCTCGGCTCCGTGCCCGAGCTCCTGGCGGAACGAGCACTCCAGGATGGCATGAGGGTGGCGCTCAGGCACCGCGGCCGGACGTGGACCTACGCCGAGCTTGGCACTGCGATCCGGCAGATCGCCGGGCACCTTGCCGCTCGAGGTCTGAAGCCGCATGACGTGGTTGCCGTGACAGGGGCACGGAGCTTCGGGCTCGTCGCCGCCATGGCAGCCGTCTGGGCGGCTCGGGGGATCCTGCTCACCCTGGATCCGGCCCTGCCGGTGGCCCGGCGGCGCTTGATGCTGCGAGAGGCTGGTGCGCGGGCAGTGCTCTCCGTAGGCCTGGCTCCCGAGGAGGTTGCTCAGCTCGACGGCGAAAGTCCCTGGATCCTGGAGTTCTCCGAGGACGGCAAGCCCTCAGGGGAGACGCCGCACGAAGGCATCAACGGGTCCCTCCCCTCACCCGAGGATCCCGCGTACCTCTTCTTCACCTCGGGCACGACGGGCACACCCAAGGCAGTCCTGGGCTGGCACGGGGCACTCCGCCACTTCATCGACTGGCAGCGGGAGACGTTCGCCGTGGGCACGGCGGATCGGGCTGCTCAGCTCACGGCGCTCTCGTTCGATGTCGTGCTGCGCGACGTGTTCACGCCCCTCTGCGCGGGGGCCACGCTCTGCCTGCCGGATGAGTCCGACTTGCGCCCGGAGGTCATCCTGCCCTGGCTGGCCCGCGAGCAGATCACGATCCTCCATACCGTGCCGACGCTCGCGCGGTGGTGGCTCCAGGGAGCGCCCGTGACGCGGGTGCCCCTGCGCTGGACCTTCTTCGCCGGAGAGCCCCTGGGCGATGCGCTCGTGCGCGGCTGGCGCGCGGCCTTCCCATCCACGGCCATCGCCAACTTGTATGGGCCCACGGAGACGACGCTCGCGAAGTGTTGCCACGTGGTTCCCACCGAGCCCGCGTTCGGCATCCAGCCCGTGGGCCGACCGCTCCCGGCGACGCAGGCCCTCGTGCTCAACGCGCGGGGTGCCCTGTGTGGTGTCGGAGAGGCGGGCGAGATCGTCATTCGCACTCCCATGCGCTCGCGCGGCTACAGGAACGACGCGGCGGAGACGGCGAAGCGGTTCTTCCCCAACCCATTCCGTGCGGATCCGAACGACCTGCTCTACCGCACGGGGGATCTGGGCCGGTACCACCCGGATGGCTTGCTGGAGATCCGTGGGCGTGTGGACGATCAGGTCAAGATCGCGGGTGTCCGGGTGGAGCCCGCGGAAGTCTCGGTCGTCCTATCGCGGCACGAGGCCGTCAGCGCCTGCACGGTCGTCCCTCACCGGGATCCCACCGGGGCCTGGGCGCTCATCGCCTACTTCGTTCCTCGAGAAGCGGACGATGGTCTCTCCGAGAGACTCTCCCGCTTCGCAGCGGCGGAGCTGCCGTCACCGTTGGTGCCCCGCCTCTTCATCTCGGTGGAACGCCTTCCACGAACGGCGAATGGCAAGGTGGACCGACGCGCTCTGCCTGCTCCTGACTGGGAGCAGCCTCGCCGGACGTCGGCCCAGGCGCCGCGCACTCCCACGGAGACGCTGCTCCTGAGCCTCTGGACCGAGCTGCTGGGGCGCGGGCAGTTCGGCACCCAGGACAGCTGGTTCATGCTCGGAGGGCACTCGTTGCTGGCCATGCAGCTCGTGGCACGGCTCCGCGAGCGGCTGGGAGTCGAGCTCCCCGTCCGGACGATCTTCGAGGCGCCGACGATCGCTGAGCTGGCCAGGGTCATTGATGCTCAAGCGCCCTCACGGGAGCAACGGGAGGATCCCCCTCGACTGGTCCCCCATCCCGCCGAGCGTTTCCTGCCCTTCCCGCTCACCGATATCCAGGCAGCCTTCTGGGCGGGGCGGGGCGGTGAACAGGCGCTCGGCGACGCGGCGACCCAGGGTTATGTGGAGCTCGAGCTGCGAGCGCTGGACGTCGAGCGTCTCGGTGCCGCGCTCCACAGGGTCATCGCGCGGCATGAGATGCTTCGCGCCATCGTCCTGCCCGACGGGCAGCAGCAGGTGCTCTCCGAAGTGCCGCCCTACACCCTCGAACTCCTGGATCTCCGAGGCAGGCCCACCCACGAGGTGGAGGCACGGCTCGAGGCACTCCGGGAGCGGATGTCGCGGCAGGCCCGTCCCAGCGATCGCTGGCCGTTGTTCGAGATCCGGGTGTCCCTGCTCGACGACCACCGCACGCGGGTGCACGTCTCGGTGGACGCCATCATCATGGATCTCTGGAGTTCACGCCTCTGGGCCCGGGAGCTCCTGGCGCTGTATCAGAACCCTGCGCGAGAGCTCGAACCGCTCGAACTCTCCTTCCGGGACTACGTGCTCGCGGAGCTGGCGGAGCGCGGAGGTGAGGCCTGGCGGCGCGATCAAGAGTACTGGCTGCGGAGGCTCGACACACTCCCTCCCGCGCCTGATCTCCCGCTCGTTCGCGAGCCTCCGGCGGGTACGCCCCGCTTCGCCCGGCACCGGGCTGTACTGGCCCCCGCCGAGTGGGAGGCCGTGAAGCGACAAGCAGGTGAGCAGGGGCTCACGCCCTCCGGGGTGCTCCTCGCGGCGTATGCCGAGGTGCTCGCGCTGTGGAGTCGGACACCGCGCTTCACGCTGAACGTCACGCAGCTCAACCGCCGTCCGCTCCACCCGCAGGTCGGCCAGCTCATCGGGAACTTCAGCGCGCTCACGCTCCTCGAGGTGGAGTGGGATCCCCGCCTGTCCTTCGTCGATCGTGCGCGGCGAATCCAGCGGCAGCTCTGGGCCGATCTGGAGCACCTACGTTTCAGCGGCGTGCAGGTGATGAGGGAGCTCGTCCGGAGAGGTAACGCCTCCGTCTCGGCGGTGATGCCCATCGTCTTCACAAGCGCGCTTGGAATGCCCGCAACGGCGGGTGGGCTCGAGCAGGAGCTTCCTCCCATCCTGCATGGCGTCACCCAGGGCTCCCAGGTGTACCTCAACCATGGCGTATCCGAGGTGGGTGGCGCGCTCGAGCTCCGCTGGGACGCCTTGGAAGGGCGCTTCCAGCCGAAGGTCATCGAGGAGATGTTCACGGCGTTCACGCGGCTGGTGTCGGCCCTGGCGGCTGACGGCTCGGTCTGGCAGGCCTGCGACGCGGGAAGACGCCACGCGGGGATCGCCGCGTTGGAGCCGCCAGCGGATAAGGCGGGAGTTCCGGCACAGCTGCTCCAGGCCCTCTTCGCCGAGCAGGCCGCGCGCCGCCCGGAGCAGGTGGCCGTCATCTCCTCACGCCGCTCCATGAGCTACGAAGAACAACAGCGACGCGCCTGGGCGCTCGGCGGGCGGCTGCGCGCGGCGGGGGTGCGGCCCAACCAGCTCGTCGCCGTTGTGATGGAGAAAGGGTGGGAGCAGATCACCGCCGTCCTCGCGATCCTCGAGGCGGGAGCCGCGTACCTGCCCATCGCTCCTTCCCTGCCCGAATCGCGGATCCACTACCTCCTCCATAATGGAGAGGTCCGGTTCGCCCTCACCCAGCCCTGGCTCACCGAGCGCGGCTTCTGGCCGGACGGCGTCGCGGTCTGGCCCGTCGAGCCACAACCGCCCGCGACCGCCGAGCCTCTCCCGGCCATCCAGACGCCCGCGGACCTCGCCTATGTCATCTACACCTCCGGCTCCACCGTCGAGCCGAAGGGCGTGATGATCGATCACCGCGGCGCGGTGAACACCGTGCTCGACGTGAACGAGCGGTTCCGGGTGGGCCCAGGCGATCGCGTCCTCGCCCTCTCCTCCCTGAGCTTCGACCTCTCCGTGTGGGATGTCTTTGGAACACTCGCCGCCGGCGGAACGATTGTCATGCCTGACGCCGCTGGCGCGAAGGATCCGGAGCACTGGGCCCACTGCATCGCCGAGCATGGCGTGACGATCTGGAACTCCGTCCCGGCCCTGATGGAGATGCTCATCGAGCACGCATCTCATCGTGGCGACGTGGCCCTGGGCTCGTTGCGGCTGGCGCTCCTCTCGGGAGACTGGATCCCCACCACCCTGCCCGATCGCATCCGAGCGCAGGTGCCTGGCATCAAGCTCATCAGCCTGGGAGGCGCAACCGAGGCCTCCATCTGGTCCATCCTCTTCCCGATCGACCGCGTCGATCCGTCCTGGAAGAGCATCCCCTATGGCCGGGGCATGCTCCGGCAGCAGGTGCATGTACTCTCCGCGGATCTGGAGCCGCGTCCCCGCTGGGTCATCGACGAGCTCTACATCAGTGGAGTGGGAGTTGCGCAGGGGTACTGGCGCGATGCCCAGAAGACAGCGGCGCGATTCCTGTCACATCCGGTGCTCGGGCGCATCTACCGCACCGGCGATCTCGGACGCCTGCTCCCGGACGGGAACATCGAGTTCCTGGGACGAGAGGACTCCCAGGTCAAGCTCCGAGGCCACCGCATCGAGCTCGGAGAGATCGAGGCGGCGCTGACTCAGCACCCGGAGGTCCACCAGTCGGCCGCCGTCATCCGCGACGATAGGGGCGAGCGGCGGCTCATCGCCTACGTCGTCCCACGTGAGTCCTCGCGGCCGGACCTGGAGGCGCTGCGTGTCCATCTGGAGGCCCGGCTGCCGGAGTACATGCTCCCCGCCGCCATCGTGCCCCTCACCGAGCTGCCGCTCAGCGCGAATGGCAAGGTGGATCGAGCACGTCTGCCAGCTCCGGAGCGCACGGAGCCTGGCGCTTCGGCCACGGAGGAGCCTCGCACGAAGCTCGAGGCCCTCCTCCAGCGGATCATGGGAGAGGTGCTGGGCCTGCCGCAGGTGGGGCTGGAGGACAACTTCTTCGAGCTGGGGGGCGACTCCGTCCTGGGCATCCAGCTCCTGGGCCATGCCGCGCGCGCGGGGATGCGGCTCAACGCCCGGCAGCTCTTCGCACACCCCACTGTCGCGGAGCTGGCTCGAGTCGCCGTCCCGATCGAGCAAGGTCTCCCGGAGCAAACCGGCGCGGAGGGCGAGACGCCGCTCTCACCCGTGCAGCGCTGGTTCTTCGAGCAGGAGTTCGCGCAACCGCACCATTGGAACCAGGCGGTCATCGTCGCACTCCGGAGGGAGGTGGAGCCACGTCACCTGGAACAAGCGCTCGGCCGGCTCGTGGAACGCCATGGCGCGCTCAGGTCTCGCTTCGAGCGGCTCGAGAGAGGCTGGGTGCAGCGGGTGGTGCCAGGGACCGGCGCCACGGTCCTGGATGTCGTGGATCTGCGTGGGTTGAGTGAGAACCAAGCCCGCGCTCGAAGGTTGGAGTTCACCGAGGAGCGCCAAGCCAGCCTCTCGCTGGAGCACGGTCCCCTGGTCCGCGTGACGCTCTTCCAGCACGCTCCCCCCGCGCCCTCTCTGGTTCTCTTCGTCATCCACCACCTGGTCGTGGATGGGATCTCCTGGCGTGTGTTGCTGGAGGAGTTGGAGCTGCTCCTTTCGGCCGAGGTGGAACCGGGCCCCCCCAGCGTCCCCTTCCGCCGTGCCACCGAGCGGCTCCAGGCCCATGCTCGCTCCGAAGCGGCCCTCGCCGCCGCGGATTGGTGGCTCCAGCTCCCGTGGTCCCAGGTCTCGCCGCTCCCCGTGGACATGCCGGGAGGCCGCAACACCGTCGCCTCCGCCCGGCGGCTCGTGGTGACGCTGAGCACGGAGGAGACAGAGGCACTCCTGCGACAGGTTCCCGAGGCGTCCGGCGCGAACGTGGAGGAGCTGCTCCTCGCGGCGTTGGTGCACACCCTCACGGAGTGGACGCAGAACTCCGCGGTGCTCATCGACCGGGAGACCCATGGTCGCGAACTCATCTTCGAAGACCTGGACGTGAGCCGCACTGTGGGATGGTTCACCGCGATCCACCCCGTGGTGCTGACACGAGACAGGTCCAGCGGTTGGGGTGAAGCGCTGGCCTCCATCCAGGAACAGCTCCGGCTCGTGCCGATGCACGGGCTGGCCTACGGGTTGCTGCGCTACCTTCGGGGCGACGACGCGCTGGCCTCACGGCTGGCCGCGCTACCCCAGGCGCAGGTGAGCTTCGACTATCTGGGCCAGGTCGACGGTGTGGTGCGCGGCTCGCGATGGTTCCAATGGTCCCATGAGTCCACGGGGACGACACGGAGTCCACAGGGGGACCGCCGGGATCTGCTCGAAGTGCTCGGCATCGTCGCGGACGGGCAGCTGCGCCTCCTGTGGATCTACAGCGAGGCCGTCCACCGCTCGGAGACCCTGGAGCGCCTGGCCGCAACCTTCTTGGAGGCACTCAGGGCTCTCATCTCCCATCTGCTCGAGGGGCGGCCACCGCCTCCCAAAGAATGAGCGCTCCCTCCTTCGAGATCACCACGTCCCGGAATCCCGCCTCCGCCAGCTCGGAGGCGAAGGTGTCCGCCGCCAGGGGAAAGTCGGGATTCGGGCGCGTCGAGTGGCGCCGATCATAGCCGTCGAACAACCCCAGGGCCGGAGCGGCTCCCAGACAGAGGCCTCCAGGCCGGAGGGCGCGTCGCAGTGCCTGGAGAGCGAGTCCCCGGTCGGGGATGAACTGCAAACCCAGGCTGCACAGGGCGACATCCGCGGCGCTCTCGGCCAGGGGGAGTGCGAGGAGATCCCCTCTCACCAGGAGCAACGGACGCATCCGCAAGCGGCGCTCAGCGCGCTGCAACATGGGAAGCGCAAGGTCGACTCCCACGTATGCGCGGAGTCCCGCCTGGGGCAACAAGGGTGCGGTGAACACAGCCGTCCCCGAGGGCACGTCGAGGAGGAGCCCCCCTCGTGCGGCCTCCACCGCGCGCGCATGGAGCCGATCCAGGATCTGGCGCCTCACCGCGAAGCGGCGGGGAAGCAGGAATCGAGGGAGCAACAGATCATAGGTCCGTGCCACCCACCCCTCAAAGGCATGCGTCCCGGGTCCGGGGGCAAAGTCGAGGACACCGCCGCGCCACCGAGCCGCGTGACCGCAGCGGGTGCACGACGCCACCCCCGGCGAGCTCGCGTGCTCCAGGGGTGCTCCATCCACGGGACAGCGCAGGAGCGTCAGGAGTTCCTGCGAGAGCGATGGGGATGCTGCCGGATCCGTGCGAATGACCGAGATGATAACCCTCCCCCTCACTTGATCGTGACAAACTCGAGAGCAACCTCGAGCGGATGTAGACGCCCACCGTCGGCATCCGCCGCTGGCTCGGAGGAGTTCAGGCCGGCAGCGGCTTGCTGAGGGGAGGCAGTCCTGGCGATCCACTCCGAGGCCACGTCCACCCTGGCGCTGAGACCGAACCGCCTGCACTGGCCGTCGCCGGCCGCGATGACCCCCACGATCTCCCACTTGCCGTCTTTGTAATCGAGTACGGGCCCCCCGGAGTCACCGTGGCACGTGTCATGCCCAAGAGTGTTGTTCTCGAAGGTGAAGTCGTTGACCCGGCTGATGTAGAGCCGCAGGCATCGCTTAATGCCCGCGCCCGTTTTCGCCACGCCATCGGCGTCTCCGAACCCAACGAAGGTCAGCCGGCCTCGGAAATAAACTGGCAGCGAGGCCTTCCGGTAGGGCAGCGGCGTGACGCCGGGCACGGGTGCGCGAAGATGGAGAACAGCGAGATCGTAGGAACCGAGCTTGCTCTTCGCGTACCTCGGGTGGGGGCTCGCGCTTGCAACGGGGAAGTAGGGGGCCGTCGGTTCCTCCCCCATCCTGAAGGAGAGCTCTGCAAGGTCTTCATCTTCGATGCAGTGGGCCGCGGTGAGAACTGTGTCCTCCGCGATCAGGGTTGCCGAGCAGAAAACCTTATGGTCCCGCCGAACCAGAGCACCCACCGCCTCGAGCCCCGGGGCGGTGCCACACGAGACTCCCCCGGTGATACCCACCACCATCTCCTTCTCGTACTGAAGTGCCTGGCTAGGGGCTGAACAGGAACTCAGTACGGGGATGGAGAGACACAGGGCGAATCGCGCGAGCTGCCGGAGGGTGGTGCCCATGCCGTCTCCCGAGAGTCACGAACTGGCTCGAGGATAGCACGACGGGAGCACGACCTGGCTTGACCGGGTCGAAGCTTTCTCGCCGGGACGATCGGCCGCGCATCATGTCTTCGAGCCACCAGGGATTGATGCCAGGCCATCATTGACGGCGGCGAGCCACTGCTCCTGCTCGTGGGTCAGGCGGGAGGCCGCCGCGAGCTCGAGGAGGAGGACGCGGGCGCGTTCGAGTAGCGGGCGCGCTTCGGAGGGTCCACTGACTCGAGCGAGCTTCAAGCACGACAGGGCGATGTCCTGTGGCTCGGCAAAGCTCTCGGCGATAGGCAGCATGGCCTTGAAGGAGCGCAGGGCTCCCTCGGTGTCGCCTTGCGTGAGCAGGATGTCCCCAGCCTGCTCATGGCAGACGAAGAGGTCACGCTGCCACTCGGAATTGTCCGGGTCCAGTTGGGCAAGATGCTGGGCAATGAGCAGCGAGGCCTGGAAGCAGCGCAGGGCGCCCTCCCTGTCGCCCTGCTCGAGCAGGACCTCACCGACCTGGTCATGGCTCAAGGAGAGGTCACGCTGCCATTGGGTGTTGCGTGGATCTCGTTGGGTCAGGCGCTCGGCAATCGACAACGCGGCCTGGAAGCAACGGAGGGCTCCCTCCGTGTCGCCCTGCTCGAACAGGACCTCACCGACCCGGTCATGGCTGAGGCTGAGATCACGCTGCCACTGGGTGTTGTCTGGGACCTGCTGAGCAAGGCTCTCGGCGATCGCCAGTGAGACCCGGAAGCAGCGCAGGGATCCCTCCGTGTCGCCCGCCAAGAGCAGGACGCCTCCCACCTTTCTCTGGCTGACGCAGAGGTCGTGCTGCCACTGGGAATTGCCCGGGTCCTGCTGGTTCAGGCGCTCGGCAATCGACAACGCGGCCTGGAAGCAACGCAGAGCGCCCTCCGTGTCGCCCCGGGAGCGTAGGACATTCCCCACCTTGTCGTGGCTCAGGAGGAGGTCGCGCTGCCACTCGGAATGACTCGGGTCTTGCTGGACAAGGCGCTCGGCGATCGCCAGCGCTGCGCGGAACGCTGTGAGCGACGCGCCGCTCCCCCTCTGCAACCGAACCACAGCGTGGCGAGCGAGGATGACCTCCCAACCGTTCGTGGCCGCCACGGCCTCCCGGACGATTTCGGCCACTTCCCTCGGGTCCACGCGCTTGCCCGAGATGTGCGGTCTGGCCCCGTACTCCCGCGCAAGCTGCATTCGTTCCGCCGCGGTCCCCGCGCGCGCGAGGATGCACGCATAAACCTCGCACGAGCGGCCAAAGACCTCGAACTTCGACCCATCGCCGTCGTCTCCGAAGCGACGGAAGAGGAGGTCAAGGGCCGCCTCGTAGACGAGGGCATCCGCGAAGGCAGCCTTCTCGACGAGATAGCGCGGGAGTACGTAGATTCGGCAGTCGTCCGTGTAGACGACCGGGCCTATAAAGCTGAACTCGCCGAGCGGCTCCGCGCCCACGCTCACGAGGTAGCGGTTCGCAAGAACCCAGGCTTCGGTGTGGAAGTGGCAATCCCACAAAAGCTGCTCGATGTTCTCACCGTCGACGAAGACCACGGACTGCTCGAGGGCCGACAGCACTTCCTCCTGCTCCTCTCGAGGGAACCAGCCGCGCACCATCGGCTCGATCTTTTGCCGCGCGAGCGTCGCGGTCTCCTCGCGCGGGAGCGACCGAGGCGCGCGATGTCCGGCGCGGCTGCGCACCTCGCGGATGAGAGGTGCTCGTAGGCCTTCGTGAGAGCGCTGATGGCTCTTTCCGTAGTCCCCCCCCTCCCACACCTCGCAGTTGCTGTCATAGCAACCGGTGCGGAGATACCGTTCAATCTCCGCCGCGATGGTAGGGAGCGGGCCGGTCACGCCGAGCAAGAGGAGCGGAGTCCTGGCTCGAGCACGCCAATCATGTGACCCTCGAGGAGGCATATCGGTGCCCGAGTGTCCCTCCCGCCGCACCAGGTGATACTCCAACTGCTGATCAAGGATCTCGGAGCGGCAACCGCCCACGAACGCATCCAACAGGGCGGAGAGGTCTTCGTCCGCACCCCGCCGGGAGAGCGCCCGAACTGCTTCCTCGGCTTCAGCAAAGACGGCGCGAGCATCGTCAGAAAAATAGGCAGAGGCGCTGGCGAGCACCTTCATGAACAGGGGCCTGCTGGCTTCCCCATCCAACATGCCGAGCCAACGAAGTGCCTCGGCGCGCACCCATCGGTTGGGGCCTTCGAGGGCCATCTGCCGGAGCGGCGCCAGCCACTCGCTTCGGCCCTGCTGAACGAGACCCGCGAGCGCTCGGAGGCGGACCGTGGGATCACTCGCGCTGGACAAAGAGATGAGCCGGTCGTACCAGCCCGCACCGGATTCGCCGAGTTCGAGCAACCCCAAGAGGGCGAGGCCCTGCGCCTCCTCATCCGAGCCTCTCAGCGCGACCAGGCAGAGGGAACGGTCTTCAGGCGACGGCGAGCGGGACGAGACATACCGGAGGACGATGCGGACGAGCGACGCGTTGTCGGGAGAATTCGCCGCGACGAGTGCCCAGCGGACGGCGGCAGCACGATCGTGGTCGCAGAGTCTTTCGAGCAGTTTGCCACGAACCTCCAGCGCCACCTCGACATCGCCAAGGAGCTGATACAACAGCCGCCGGGCCCCTTCCCATTCACAGAGCAAGTCCACGGCCGAACGGAAGGCCGGGGGATGATTCAGGATGCCATGGGGCAAGGTGCAGTCGGCGCTCTTTGCCCGCACGACACGGTCGAGGCGGCGCAGCAGCCCGTCCTCGCCGAAGTGGGCCAGCAACTCTCGCAGGGGCAGCAGGAGCCCTTCGGCGGCTCGATGGTGAAGTGCGGGAGAGGCGCTTGCGAGCCGCGCCAGTTCATCGCGGAACGGTCTCCCTTCACGGTGAAAGACCTGCCCCAGTTCCTCGGCGGTCATCTCCCGGGTCCACTCGGTGACGAGGTCCCAGGCCCCCGGCCGCTCACAGTGGGCGAGCGCCACTTGGAGGTTGCGGAGGTGGCGATCGGACTCGTACCAGCGCGCGTACAGCCACTCCATGAGCTCCGGGGGTTGAGGTGCAAGGCCAGTGGCGGTGAGGATGCCAGCCAGGTCGCCAGGGGACATCCGAAGGAGCACCTCCTCCATGGCCGCTCCGAAGTCCTCGAGCCTCGCGCAGGTGAGGAGGTATTCCAGTGAGGAGCCAGGGTCGAAGAGATGGGGGCGCCTTTGGCTGAGCTGAACGAGCTCCTGACTCGAGAGCCGCAGGCCGTACTTCGACAGGACGAGCAGCACTGTCTCTCGGAGGCTGTAGCCCGTTCGCGGGTCGAAGAGCAGGGCCCGTAGGAAGGGAAGCAGCTCGGCGCCTCCGAAGATGCCGAGCAACCAGACGATTCGACACCTCAAGACGATCTGCGCTGGAGGTGTCGCGTTCAGGAGGGAGAGCAACTGCGCGCGGATGCTCTCGCGCGAGGACCACACCAGAGGTGGAAGCGAAGACACTGGAGAGGCCGAGTTGGGACCGGCTGGCGAGACCGACTGCGAGAACGCAGGAAGTGCGACTCACAGTAATGGAGGCGCAGCCCGCGCGCAACTGCACACCCTGGCCCTTACTTCTGGACGTGGGACGGGTCCATCCACATCACTTCCCAGTGGTGCCCGTCGACGTCGAAGAAGCTCCAGCCGTACATGAAGCCGTGGTCCATGGGGTCGGCCGCGGGCTTCCCTCCAGCGGCGAGCGCGGTCTTCACCAGCTCGTCCACCTCGGCGCGGCTGCTGGCGGACAGCGCGAAGATGCCCTCGGTCTGCGAGTTGGCGTCACTGATCGGCTTCTTGGCGAAGTCCTTGAAGCGGTCCTCGACGAGGAGCATCACGAACGCCTGCTCACTGATGATCATGCAGGTCGCCTTGTCATCGGTGAACTGCGGGTTGAACTTGAAGCCGAGCCGGGTGAAGAACTCGACGGACCGCTTCAGGTTCTTGACGGGGAGGTTGACGAACAACATCCGGGAGCCGCTGGCTGACACGTGTGCCTCCATGGGTTGAGTGCTGCGGCCCTACTAACGCCAATGGGGCACCGAACTCATCGGTCACGTGTAGAAAAAAATGACTCCTTCTCCCGGAGTGTGCGTGACCTCATACTCGCGCGTGAACCGTTCACTGGGAGATGTGACGATGCGCATGAGCTGGCCGACGCTGTGGCTGTTGGGCTGTGGAACCCTCCTGTCCTGCGGAGGGCCGGCGCCGGAAGAGCCGCAGCGGGAGACGCCGCTCACCGCGCGTCGGGACGGCCTGTCCCAGATCTTCACCCAGCAGACGGACTTCACCACCGCGACCGGCGCCGCGCTGGTGACGTTCCCGGGGTCCGCGTACGAGGCGTACCCGGACCATCCATCCGGCGCGGCTTCGAGCTGCACCCGGGGGCCGTCGGGAATCGACCTGCCGTGGGGAGCCAGCGCGCCCACGCTCAACCTCCAGGCGTCGAGCGTCGCCACCACCCAGTGGTTCTGCTTCATCGGGCCAGGATGGAATCACAACAACACCCATCCCTCCCCGGTGAAGCCCACCATCACCGTTAGCGGCGAGGACGACTTCGAGCTGGCTTTCTTGCATCCCGTCTCCGCCGTGGGCCTCGAGCTGCTCACCAACCAGTGGGCGCAACACAAGGTGACCCTCACGTTCACGGATGGCACCCAGGAAGTCCTCGACGACACGCTCCTGGACACGGCGCCCAACGCCTTCGAGTTCGTCGGCATCCAGGCGTCCAAGCGCATCCGGTCCGTGGTCGTCGACACGACGGGGGGCGCCAGGGAGAACGAGGGCATCGCCGGAATCTGGGTCGCTCCGTAGCGAGGTGACTGACCTCTGGCCGTAAGGAGACCTGCCCGGGCGCGTTCACGACTTCCAGTGCGGGTGCCGGTGGTGCAGGTTGGAAACGTGGGGGTGATCATGCGTTAACGGCACGTGGAGGTGTGGATCGCGCACCGAGCAATACCCTGTCGACTCCGCGCCCGGGCTATGCCCGCTGCGCGGGCTGCCTCCATCTGTTCCTCAGCACCATGCTGCGGCCCGCGTCCACTCAGCTCGCGTGCCCGTGGTGTCTGGAGAAGCGACCGGGGACTCCTCACGGAATCGTCGACGCCACTTCCTGTGAGTGTCGGTTCCTGGTTCACTGAGCGTGGGCAAGCGCTGGGCGATCCGGTCGGCGCGAGCCGCTCGCTGGAGCCCGGCGAGCAGCTCTGGGAGAAGCCAGGCCAAGCGGCTGAGCCCCCTGTGCAGGCACGGGCGATGGTAGCGTGCTCAATCCAGGAGGTCACGCACCTTTGTCCCAACCTGATAGATTGGCCCTTGCGCTCCTGCTCCTTGTGAGCACCGTCGCGCGAGGAGAGACGGAAGTGAGTCGGGCGAAGCGAGAACGGGCGGTCACAGTCGCCGGCTCACCTGCCGAGCCTCTGCCCGAGCTCCACGTCGCACCGGACACGCTCACGTTCCTGTGGTTCCCCACGCTGATCCTCAAGAAAACTCTCTCGGTCGATGAATCCCGGATTCGGGTTCTGGACGTGGGCGAGCGCTCGATCGTGGTTCAAGCCACGGAGGACTACCAAGCCGGCGAGCGGCACGAGCTCGAGGTCTTCTTCGCGGATGGAAAGGCGCCCGCTCGGGCTGCGTTCGTGCTCGTCATGGACCCGGCCGCGGTGGACACGCGGATCGACGTGGCGCGACCCGAGCTGCCACACGCGCCCTGCCCGGCCGAAGTGCAGCGCACTGCCCCCTTGCCGGAAGATTTTGTGCTGAAGGAGTACGTGAACAAGCGCGGCGTTCAGACCGCATCCATTGAACACGCAGTGGACAGTGGACAGGGGCTGGAAATGAAAGAGGGCGTCTCCTATCGCGGCAACGGGTGGGTGCTCTTCGACGTGACGATCCGCAATGCTCCCGGCCACCCGCTCTTTTCGCCACTTGACGCGACGTTGAGCGGCAAGAATGGAGTCACGCTGCAGGCACGTGTCGTAACCGTTCAAGAAGAGCCGAGTGCCCCCGGGGATCGACTGCGGGTTCTCGTCGTCGCAGACGAGCCGCCCCCAAGCGCAGGACTTGTCTTCTCGCTGAAAGTGCGCGGGGCTGATGGGCGGAGCCTGGTGATTCCGCGTGCGAACCTTCCCAGGCCCGTAGCGGAGGACAAGCCATGAAGACTCTTCTCAGGCTGCCTTCCGGCAGCGTGATTGATGGTTGGCACGTCCTGCGGGAACTCGGCAATGGAGGCTTCGCGGTCGTCTACCTCACGCAGAAGGATGGGCAACTCCGAGCGCTCAAGGTAGCGCGGCACCGCGATGCCAGCGGCGACGAAAGGCAGACTCATGCGCGGGCGATGCGTGAATTGACGGCCCTGCTGCTGTTGATGGAGCCGGGCCATCCGAACATCATCAAGGCGCTCGGGTATGGCTATGCGGAAGCTGGCAATGTGTATGTCGCGCTGGAGTACGTGGATGGCTGGACGCTCGGCGAGTGGTTGGAGAAGAAGCACCCCACATTCCACGAAGTTCTGCGCGTGTTCGTGAAGCTTGCCTCCGCCCTGACGTACATGCACCGCAAGGGCATCCTTCACCGGGATTTGAAGCTCGTGAACGTCCTGATCCGAAAGAGCGACGGCGAGCCGATCATCATTGATTTTACCTGTGCTACCTACACACAAGCGGCGGATCTGACCGAGAGCGGTCTGCCCCCTGGAACGGACCGTTTCCGCGCGCCTGAGCAATTCACATTCCTGCGCGAGCACAGAGACGAGCACCGGGCCCGGTACGCCTTCCAGGTGGCCGACGAGATCTTCGCCTTCGGCGCGATGCTCTACGAATTGCTGACGGATCCGCGGCCAACAGAAGCGCGCCCGCGCGAGACGCTGAACAGCCCCCTCGACCCGCCTGCCCCCGCGCGAAGCCTGAACGCTCGCGTTCCCGCAGCGCTGAGCGACCTCGTCGAGAGCCTGCTGTCACGCGACCCCGAGAGGCGCCCGGTGGATACCGAGGTGCTTGAACGCGAGTTGGCGGAACTCGTGGCACACCCGGGAGCGGACTACATGGCGCCCGCCCATCCTCCCTCAGAGCAGCGCCAGCCCGAGCTACCCGCAGGTAGGGGACAGGCGGGTAGGAAGCCCAGCTCGAGCAAGCTGCGGGCATGGCCCGGCAAGGTGTTTGCTCGCGTCAGCCACTCGGGGAAGGTGCTCGCAGCGGGCGCGGCTGCCGCCGCCGTACTCACTGCTGTCGTGGCTCTCTGGGACCATCCCCATGCGGTTGAGCCGCCCGCCACGCCGATCGCCGCCGGTACGCCGAGCGCCTCAGGTGTCGACCCATCCGTGGCGCCCGCCCCTGATATGTCACCCCTCGCCCCCGCGCCTGTGGTGGGCACCTTGCCAACACCCGCCCCCGTACCGGAGGAAGGTTCAACCGTGAAGACTCAGCCACCCGAAGATCCGAAGCAATCACGTCGGCAGAAGGCCTCCCCCGGCTCGGACCTGCGCAAAGTCGTGCCGATCGCGTGTGCCCTCGCCACCGGGTGCACCGGAGCCCAGGTCAGGCCCGAGCCATTCACCTGCCCAGAGGGCGCAGTCGCAACGCGCAAGCGTCTCCGCTGGGGAGAATCTCAGCGCTTTAGCGTTGTGCTCGATGACCGGTACGGCGATTGGGGGGACCACTGGTATCGCGCGGGCGACACCGTTGTTGGGGTTGTCCCCGACGGCCTCGATCCGACGCAGGCCAAAAAGATCTCTTCAGGTACGCGGTTCCTTGGCGGGAAGGTCTACATCTCCCCCGAGAAGCGGGAGAGCGGCAGGCCGGGCCGAATCTTCGTAAAGTATGAGCGGGTCAAGCTGCCGCAGCAGGACGAGCTACCCGTTTGCTTTATCGTCGCAACCGAGGCCGACGAGCTGAAAGACGGTGCCGCGAGAGCACCCAATGAGGCTGTTGGATATGTCGTGGACTGGTGGCCCTGAGCGGAGCCCCATCCAACCTGGCACGACGTTCACCACTGACCCCATCTCTTGGGTAAGATGGACTTGTCTCGCGCTGGCATGGTGCCCGCGTGAGCGACAGGAGGAGCCAGCATGGCGGCCATCGAGTTCAAGCTTCCCAAGGGGGCGATTCTGTTCTCCGACGGGGATGGGGTTTCCTACGAGTTCCGCGAAGACCTGGGCGAGGCGCATCACGGCCTGAGCCTGTTTGTAGCGCGTCGTCGCTCGCCAGAAGGGCACCCTGAAGGGAAGGTGCTCCTCAAGGCGGTGGGGCTGGGCAACGACCCAGAGTGGATACGAGTCGCCAAGGCGCGGGCCAAGCTCGAAGAGCAAGTGCGGCTCGCGACCTACCTTCAGCACCCCGGCATCCTCCGTGTTCACGGGCTGCACAAGACCGAAGCAGCCTGGTACGTCGTCACCGACCATCCCACAGGGCAGGATCTGGCTGAGCTGCTCGGGATCGTTCAGCAGTGCGACCGCTGGTTCTCGCCCTTCTTCGCGGTGTATGTCGGCGCCGCAGTGGCGAGCGCCCTGGAGCACGCGCACTCAGCGAAGAACGAGAAGGGGCACCCGCTTGGCATCGTCCACCGGGCGATCGATCTGAGTCACTTCTTCGTGGATTGGGAAGGCCGGGTTCAGGTCTCCGACTTCGGGCTGGCACTCTCCACGCTGCCGGGCCGCGTCGTCTCCACCGTCCGTCGTCCGAAGGGGGATACCTACTTCGCATCGCCGGAGATGCTTCTCGGCGGTCGGGTGGACGCACGCTCGGATCTCTTCGCGCTCGGGCTCGTCATGCTCGAAATGGCCACGGGAAAGAACCTGCTCGATACCGATATGGGGGTCTCCGACGCGGCGAAGGCAGCCCTGTCCAAGCGGCAGGTCGACCGCGTGAAGCGTGCGATCAAGCGCGCCCGGCTAGCCGGTTGTGGCGCCGCGGTCGAGCAGACGATCTGGCGTGCGGCGACCTACACGCCAGAAGACGTGGAGGCGGTCATGGCGGGCCTGCCCGAGATGCTGCGCACGCCCCTGAGCAAGCTCCTTCAGCGCTCGAAAGCCGCGCGCTACCAGACGGCAGGAGAGTTGGAGACGGACCTGCGCCGTTGGCTCGGGGGACAATTCGGCAAGAGCGAGGCAGCGGCCGAGCTGAAGCGTCTGAAGACCCAGGCGGGCGAAGCCCTGATCGAGCAGGGCTTGAGGCGTTCTCGTCGTCGCGGGCAGAGCATGCGGCACCAGCCAAGCTGGTAACATGCCCACCACGTCCACCCAACCGAGGCAGGCTCACGCATGAAGATCGACATGTTCTGCGAGATGATCAAGCCGAAGCAGTTCTTCGGCGAAGGCCAGGAGCACACGCTGATCCTCGAGACACTCGCCCAGGCGCAGCTCGCGGACGAACTCGGCTACGGTTGCTGGTGGCAAGTCGAGCACCACGCCGCGCCCCAGTTCAGCTACAGCTCGGCTCCGGAGCTGATGCTCACCGCGATCGCGCGTTCGACGCGCCAGATGCGTGTCGGGCACTCGGCCGTGCTCGCGCCCATCCGGATCAACCACCCGCTCCGGATCGCCGAGCGCGCGGCGTTTCTCGATCACCTCAGCGAAGGCCGGCTCGAGCTGGGCCTCGCGCGCGCGTCCGTCCCCGAGTGGCGCGTGTTCGGCATCGAGGCCGACGACGCCCGCCGGCAACTGCAACAGGCCTTCGAGATGATCCCGAAGATGTGGACGCAGGAGCGCTTCTCGTGGAACAGCCCTGACTTCACGATCAAGGACGCCACGGTGGTCCCCAAGCCGCTGCAGAAGCCCCACCCGCGGCTGTGGCAGGCGGCCGTCACGCCCAGCGGGTTCGAGCAGGCCGGACGCAACGGCGTGGGCGTGCTGCTCACCACGATAGCGACGCCCATCCAAGCGATCGTGGAGATGCTCGGGGTGTATCGCGCCGAAATCCAACGCTGCAAACCGGTGGGCGAGACCGTCAACAATCAGGTCGCGCTGTTCACGTTCGTGCACTGCGCGGAGACCGAGCGCGAGGCCATCGAGCACGGCGCCGCGGCGGCGGCGGCCTGGTACATCAATATGATCTTCACGTTCTTCGAGGCACGCGAGATCATGACGCGCACGATCGACGAGATGGCAGCGGCGGTCGGGCGAGACCCGGGCAGCCCACTCGCCGCGTATGCGCGGCTCGCCGCGCAGAAGGCCGCCCTGCCCAAGAGCCCCCTGACACTGATGCTCGATCGAATGATGGCGGGCGAGCCAGTCTCGAATGAGGAGGTGTACGAGACCCTCAGCGCCGACGCCTCGGTGATCATCGGCGACGTCGCGTCGTGCCGTAAGAAGATGCAGCGTTACCAGGACATCGGTATCGACCGCCTGATGTGCTTCCAACAACTTGGCCACCTGCCCCACGAGCACATCATGAAGAGCATCCGGCTTGTCGGAGAGCACCTGATCCCAGTGTTCGATCCGAAGTGAAAGGCCGCAGAGGAATGAAGCAGCACTGATGGCCCGGAAGAGCGAACCGGCACCAGGGAACCCCGAACCGCTCAGCCCGGGGTTTGCTCCGGCCCCGAGAATCCGCTACTGAACCTTGTCCGTGTGTGAAGAGAGCCCACGGCTCGCTCGGGAGGATTGACGCATGCAGCCATCGTCTCGCGTCCCTCCTCAACCCTCCCTGTCTCTGCCAGAGTTCCGGACAGGCGCTCCAGGCACGGGCATGGGCTTCTTCGATCGTCTCTTCGGCTGGCACAAGGTGTCCGGGCCCCCGCGTCGCGTGAGCCCGTTGAGCCTTCAGCTCCTGTTCCCCAGCAAGCTGCGGCTGGATGCCCAGGCACTGACGGAGGCACTTCGAGGCTTCCACCCCTCACTGTCCCAGGCCCGCTTCGAGCCGGACTCCCGGGCGAGCACCGCCATGGGAGCCGAGGTCGGCGTGGCTCGCTGGGAGAAGCATGCGGTGCAGGTGGTGCTCTTCGGAGTGCGCATGCCCACCCCGACGCTCGAGCAATGCGTTGCGCCGGCCCACTACTCGGCGGAGCTGAAAACCCAGGCCCGGGCCCACACCGCGCACGCTCTGCTCTTCTACGTGGGAGAGGAGCAGGACCCCCTGGAGCAGTACGTGGCGCTGGCGCTGGTGGCCGTGGCGCTGGCGAAGCAGGGGGCGATCCTCGTGCTGAATGAGAGCGCTCACACCTCGTTCCCGACGCACCCGCTCCTCCCAGACAAGGACGAGGATCTGCTGGACCTGCTGCGGACGATGCCCCTCACCGCCCTCTATGTGGGCTTCGTGAAGCTGCAGGTGCCTGGAGTGGAGGGCGTGTGGCTGCGGACCTATGGCGCCCCGAGGATGGGGCTGCCGGATCTGGCGTGGCACGCCCGGAACGAGACCGAGGCGTACGACACCTTCGAGCTGTTCTCCGGCCTGCTGGAATACCTGAGGAAGACCGGGGCCCGCTTCGCCAAGGGCCACACCGCGGAGTGGCAACGGCGCCACGTGAAGATCCGGGGGCCCCGCTGGAGAGAACGGAAGTTCCTCGACAGCCCGGGGACGTTGTTCGTGCTGGAGCCACGGGAGTTCCCAGGCTCGGAGCGGTAAAGGGGCGGCCTACAGCGGCTCGCCGGGAGCCAGGATTCCTCCCGCGACGAAGCACACGGCGACGGTGCCGAGCATGGCCCAGGCATTGTCGAACCGGCGACCCACCACGACACCCAGGCCGAACGCAATCAGCGGCATGAAGAGCAGCACCAGCGCTCGCGCGAGCGCCACGAGCAACCGGAGCCACAGCACGGGCCCCGTCCCCTGCTCCTCCGCCACCGGCAGGGACTCCCGAGCCGGCAGCTCGCGCTCCGCGAGGAAGTGCTCCCGTGAGAGCCTCATCGCACCGCCCTCACCACGAAGGTCTCTTCGATGTGCCGCGCCTTCAAGGCGTAGGAGACGTTGAACACGTAGCGCCCGGGATCGGCAATCCGCACGCGCAGGGGCTCGGCCTCCTTGCCCGTGGGGGCGGTGAACTGGTGCAGACACCGCTCGCCCTCGCAGCTCACGAGCTGCACCGTGGGCATGTGCGCGGAGTGTTGGTGGAAGTTCAGCTCGGCCGGCGTCTCCAGCATCACCTGGGCCGTGCCCTCGGGGTGCCGCGCCAGTGTCCACGGCAAGGCCACCCATCCCCCACCCTCGGGGAGCTCGAAGGCGAGCTCCCGCTGGGGGAGGGACTCCCGCACCGCGTGCGTCGTGTTACAGGCGCCCGACCCATCCATGCCCACGGTCACCAGCATGCACGCCAGCGCAGCCCCCATCACCCAGAGGCCTCGGTGGGAGCGTCCTCGATGCTCCGGTGCCTTCACGGGCTGAGCAGGTTGGAGCCTCCTCCGGGCTTCCGCCGCCTGAAGTGCCGCGTGGATGGACGCCTGATGATGAGGCGAAGGATGTTCCGTGCGGAACGCCGAGATGGCGAAGCGGGCAGCCTCCGGCAGGGGTGGAAGGTTATTGTCGTCGCGCGAGCTCACGGACTTCCTCCTCTGCACGCTCCTCGTGCGGTGCTGGAACCTGAAAGGACTTGAAGGCGGCGCTCAGCTGGGAGCGTCCTCGAAAGTGGCGGCTCTTCACCGTCCCCACCGGCACGCCCAGGATCGAAGACACTTCTTCGTATCCCAGCTCCTCGACGTCACACAAAAGCACCACCAGTCGGAACTTCTCGGGCAATGCGTGCAGACACCGGAGCAGCAACGCCGCCTGCTCGGAGTGTCCCAGTTGGACCTCCGGATCCGGCTGCTCGGCGCCCCCCGTGAAGAGCGAGCCGAGCACCGAGGAAGCCCCCGTGAGCACCGTCTCCAACAAGGAGCGGCGCCGGGCCACCGCGCGCCGGTTCTCGACGAATTGATTGCGGATGATGCCGCATAACCAGCCCAGGAGGGACCCCCTTCCTTGGAAGGAATCTCGATGCAGATAGGCACGCACCAGCGCGTCCTGGAGCAGATCCTCCGCCTCCTGTCTCTCGCGACACAGCGTCAGGCAGAGCCGGTGGAGTTGGGGCATGAGCGGCGCCACTTCGTCCTCGAAGTGCGCCCGGCCCTCGTTCCCTCGTGACTGCTTGCCTGGGTCTGTGTCTGAAGAGCCGTCCTCCGCGATGGCGTTACGAGCTCGCATCGCGACCCTCTAGCCTCTGCATCACTGCTCCTCCTCTTGATGGAACGAGATTCAATCCGGTTCCCTCGTTTTTTCTTTCAGCGGCCGGCTCCGTTCGGCTGCCCGCTCGAACGTTGAATAAGCAGCAAATCCTCCGGGAACCCGAAAAAGTTTCGTTACGTCCTCCTTGCGTCCCCCTGAGCGGGCGCGCCGCTGTCTGACATTCGCGTCTGCTCTCCTATGTGTGGAGGTAGAGAAGTCATGCAGTCACCGACTGATTCCGCGACCCGGGCCAGCTCCGCGGCACCCGCGTGGAAGAGCGACATCGTCTCCGGGTTCCTGGTCTTCCTCATCGCCATGCCCCTCTGCCTGGGAATCGCGATGGCCAGCGGCTTCCCACCGGTGGCAGGCATCCTCACCGCCGTAGTGGGTGGCATCCTCTGCACCTGGCTGGGCAGTGCAAGGTTGACGATCAAAGGACCTGCGGCGGGACTGATCGCCATCGCCATCGGCGCGGTTCAGGAGTTGGGCGGGGGCGATATGCAGCTGGGCTACCGGCGTGCACTGGCCACCATCACCCTGGCCGCAGTGGTGCAGATCCTCTTCGCGGTGCTGCGCTCGGGGAAGCTGGGGGACTTCTTTCCCTCCTCCGTGGTGCACGGGATGCTCGCGGCCATCGGAGTGATCATCTTCTCCAAGCAGGCGCACACGCTGCTGGGCGTCACGCCCCAGAGCAAGACGCCCTTCGCGCTGCTGGCGGAGATCCCCCACAGCGTGGCGAAGATGAACCCGGAGATTGGCCTCATCGGGATCGTCAGCCTGGTGCTGATCTTCGGCCACCTGGCGCTCAGCCAGCGCATCCCGGCCCTCAAGCGCGTCCCGGCGCCGCTGCTGGTGCTGCTGGCCGCCATTCCCATGGGGCTGATCTTCGATCTCGACCATGAGCACACCTTCACCTGGTCCCAGAGCGCCTACACCGTGGGGCCCAGCTTCCTGGTCAATCTCCCAGGCAACCTGCTTTCTGCCATCACCTTCCCGGACTTCTCGAGTGTCCTCTCGGGTACTTCCCTCAAGTACGTGGCCATGTTCGCCCTGGTGGGCAGCATCGAGTCGCTGCTGAGCGCCAAGGCCGTGGACATGTTGGATCCCCAGAAGCGCCGTTCGGACCTGGACAAGGACCTACTGGCCACCGGCGTGGGCAACCTCCTCTGCGGGCTGCTGGGCGGCCTGCCGATGATCTCCGAGATCGTCCGCAGCTCGGCCAACATCAACGCGGGCGCGAAGAGCCGGCTGTCCAACTTCTTCCACGGCCTGTTCCTGCTGCTCTTCGTGGCGTTCGCGCCCATGCTCATCCACCGCATCCCGCTGGCCGCGCTGGCCGCCATGCTGATCTTCACGGGCGTGCGGCTGGCCTCTCCGAGCGAGTTCGTGAAGACGTTCCGCATCGGTGCCGAGCAGCTGGTCATCTTCTCCTTCACGCTGGTGGTGACGCTGGCCACGGACCTGCTGGTGGGCGTGGCCTCGGGCATCGCGCTGAAGACGGTGGTGCACCTGTTCAACGGCGCGCCGCTGCGCAGCCTGTTCCGGCCGGAGATCGAGACGCACCACGCCGAGGACCGCGTGATGCTGCGCGTGCGGCACGCGGCCGTCTTCACCAATTACCTCACCATCAAGAAGCACCTGCTGCAGCAGAGCAGCGCCCGGCATGTGGAGCTGGATCTGTCCCACGCGCGGCTGGTGGACCACACGACGATGGAACGGCTGCACGAGCTGGAGCACGAGTTCTCCCAGCAGGGCCGCCACTTCCGCATCCTCGGGCTGGAGAAGCACCGCAGCCTCTCCGGACACCCGCTGTCCGCGAAGAAGAAGACGGCGGACGCGAACCTCGGCCTCACCTCTTGAGCCTCACGCCATGAGTCAACCGCATCACGTTGCCGATCACGTTCCCGCCGGAGAGCGCGGAGAGCGGCTGGGACAGGTGTTGGCCCACGCGGCCCACCTGCTCCCGATCCAGGGCCCCATTGGGGTGTTCGTGCACCACAACACGCTGCACGCCTTCCAGCACCTGCCCTTCCACGAGGCCCTGGCCGCCGCGAGCGCGACCTTTGGCACGGAGTCCTACCTGCCCGAGTCCCGCTATCGCGAGCTCTACCAGCAGGGGCGCATCACCGACGCGGACCTGGATGCGGCCCTGGCCGAGCGGGATGCGAGCGAGTCCGTGGTGGAGCTGGCCCCGGGCCCCATCGAGCGCGGGGAGTTGGAGCGGCTGGCGATGCTCTATCCGCTGCCCGTGGAGACCGCGGCCTCGCTGCGCTGGCGCATGGCCGAGCTGGCCGCCTCGCAGCGGCTTCGCGAGGATGTGCCCGAAACCACGCGGGTGCGGTTCCTCCAGCGCTCCACCGAAGGGCTGCGCGCGTGGATGGAGCGCGTGGGCCGGGACTGGACGCTGGCTGATCTGGCGAAGGCCCTGCTGGGACCTTCGCTGGAGGCAAGCACCGATGCCGCACAGGCACTGGCGGCGGCCTTTGGCGGTGACGGCACCCTGCCCTCCTTGAAGGAGAGGCTGCGCCGCAATCCCGAAGCCTTCGCAGTCAGCGCGCTGTGGGCGGCGTGCCGCACCCCGCTGCTCCAGACGAAGCCCCAGGCAGCGGAAGAGCAAGCGGAGCCGGTGCGCAGCCACCGCGAGGTGCTACGGGAGGTGACGGGCGAGGACGTGGCGGACCTGGTGCACCCGCACCTCATCCGGGCGTGCTCGGCCTTCCTCGATCAAGGTGTGGCGCACTGGAGCATGCCCGACCGCGATCGCGGGCTCTATTTCGCCTGGCGCGCCATGAAACTGCGGGGCAGCGGTGTGCTGCCGCCGTGGCTCGCGGGACTGGAGCAGGAGCTCGCCCAGTCCGAGGCCCGGAACCTGTCTGCTCGGGATGTGGTGCTGGCAGCGCTCGATGAGCTGGGCATCCCCGACGCTCACTGGGAGCATGCCCTCACTCGCGTGCTGCTCGCGCTGCCTGGCTGGGCCGGGATGATGAGCCGGCTGGAGACCCACCCTGGGGATCGGCCCGCGGGCGCACCTCCGGCTTCGCTGATGGACTTCCTGGCCGTGCGTCTCACCTTGGAGCTCTTCGCCCTGCGCGATGTGGCGCGGCGGCGAATGGGCTACACCGGCCCGCTGGCGGGGCTGATGGAGCAGGCCCGGCGTCTGGCGCCCCCGCCTTCTTCCCAGCTCGATCGACCGGCGGAGGCGGGCAGCTGGCGCCTCTTCCAGTTCGCGCAACTGGCGGGCATGACGGCCCTGGAGGTGACGGACTTCCCACTGCCCCGGCGCCAGGCACTGCTCGCCTGGCTCGACGCCTTCGACGCTACCGAACGCCGCCGGGTGTGGCAGGAGGCCTACGAGCACCACTACCGGATGCAGGTGCTCCAGGGCGTGGCACAGAACCGCCGCCGCCCGGAGGCGCTGCGCAAGGTGCGGGATCCGCACTTCCAGGTGCTCTTCTGCATAGACGATCGCGAGGAGGCGATCCGCCGTCACTTCGAGGAGCTCAGCCCCCGGCACGAGACGTTCGGCGTGGCGGGCTTCTTCGGCGTCGCGATGGACTTCCGAGGCCTGGACGATGCCGCCAGCGCCGCCCTGTGCCCGGTGGTCGTCACGCCTCGGCACCAGGTAATGGAGCGCCCGCACCCGGACCACGGGCATCTGGCCCAGGCTCGCGCGAGGCTGCGCGCCCTGTGGGCCCGGTTCGATCACGGGCTGCACATGGGCTCACACTCGCTGGAGCTGGGCTGGCTGCTGACGCCGCTGCTGGGTCTGCTCTCCGCGCTGCTGCTGCCGCTGCACCTGTTCTTCCCGCGCACGGTGGATCGCATGCGCCGCGCCCTGTCCCGGAAGATGCTGCCCGCTCCGCGAACGGTGCTGACGGGTCATCGCACGGACGACACGCCCCCGGCTGCGGACATCAAGCCCACGGGCTTCACGGTGACCGAGCAGGCGGATCGCGTGGCCGCCACGCTGCAGAACGTGGGGCTGGTGAAGAACTTCGCCCCGCTGGTGGTGCTGTTGGGCCACGGCGCGATCAGCGTCAACAACCCGCACCAGTCCGCGTACGACTGCGGCGCCTGCGGCGGTCAGCACGGAGGCCCCAACGCTCGCCTCTTCGCGGAGATGGCCAACCGACCCGAGGTGCGGGCGGTGCTCCGCACGCGCGGCATCGACATTCCCGACACCACCGCCTTCGTCGGCGGGCTCCACAACACCACCACGGACGAGGTGGTGCTCTCCGACACGGAGCTGCTCCCCGCGTCGCTTCGTGAAGAGCTGGTAGTGTTCCGGAAGATGATGGACCGGGCGCGGACGCTCTCCGCGCACGAGCGCTGCCGCCGCTTCGCGTCCGCCCCCCTCTCGCTCTCGCCCTCCGCGGCGCTGCGGCACGTGGAGGAGCGCGCGGCGGACCTGAGCCAGGCCCGGCCGGAGCTGGGTCACGTCACGAACGCGGCCTGCGTCGTGGGCCGCCGCGCGCTGACGCGGGGGCTGTTCCTGGATCGCCGCTCCTTCCTCGTCTCGTACGACCCGACCATCGACGCCACGGGCTCCATCCTGGAGCGCATCCTGGCGGCGGTCGGGCCCGTGGGAGCCGGCATCAACCTGGAGTACTACTTCTCCTGCGTCGACAACGACCGCTATGGGTGTGGCACCAAGCTGCCCCACAACCTCACCGGCCTGCTCGGGGTGATGGACGGGGTGGAGAGCGATCTGCGCACGGGGCTGCCTCGGCAGATGATCGAGATCCACGAGCCAGTGCGCCTGCTCATCATCGTGGAGGCAAGCCCGGCGGTGCTCGGGGGCATCTACGAGCGCCAGCCCGAGGTGCGTGAGCTCGTTGGCAACGGCTGGGTGCAGTTGGTGAGCGTGGACCCCGAGACGGGCGTCATGCAGCGCTTCACGCCCCGAGGCTTCCAGCCCGTCACCCCGCCCGAGGCACCGCTGCCGGTGGTCTCCGCTTCGCCCGAGTGGTACCGCGGGCAGCGGGACTTCCTACCGCCTGCGTTGATCGACACCACGTTGGAGTCCCCCGTGAAACGGCGCCGGGCTCCCTCTCACCATGTTGGGGATTCCGTCCATGCAGCTCAGTGATTTCGAGGTGGGGCTGCTCGCTGCCTCAGTGCCCCTCTGGCCCGCGCTGGCCCTCCTGCTGCTGGGTTGCACCCTGCTGCTGTCCCGCGCTCCGCGGGAGCGGGCTGTGTCGGCCTGGGTGCTCCGCTCGCTGTGGTTGTCGCTGGTGAGCTCGGCGGCGACGGCGATCATCCTGCTGACGCGCCACCAGGATGTGCTGGTGCTGAACCTGGGGCCGTGGTTCTCCGCCGGCGAGTACAGCTTCGAGGTGTCCTTCCTCTTCGATCGCCTGTCGCTGACGATGATGGTGCTGGTCAGCGCCATCACCCTGCTCATCGGCCGGTTCTCGGTGAACTACCTGCACCGTGAGCAGGGCTTCGCGCGCTTCTTCCTGCTGCTGGCGCTCTTCGCCACGGGCATGCTGCTGCTGGTGGAGGCGGGGAGCGCGGATCTGCTCTTCGCGGGCTGGGAGATGGTGGGCCTGTCGTCGGTGATGCTGATCGCCTTCTTCCAGGAGCGGACGACTCCGGTGCGCTCCGGGCTGAGGGCCTTCACCATCTACCGGCTGTGCGACATGGGCCTGCTGGTGGGCGCGGTGCTGCTGCACCACTGGCTGGGGACGGCCGAGTGGACAGAGGCGCTCGGAGCGAAGCCGTGGCCGGGTCCAGCCGTGGCGGCGGGCGAGGTACAGATGACGGTGCTGGGGCTCTGCCTGGTGGTGGCGGCCATGGGCAAGTCGGCCCAGTTCCCCTTCAGCAGTTGGCTGCCCCGGGCGATGGAGGGGCCGACGCCCTCGAGCGCCCTCTTCTATGGAGCGCTCTCGGTGCATGCGGGCGTGTACCTGCTGCTGAGGGCCGCGCCGCTGCTGGCGTCCTCTCCTGTGGTGTCCATCGCGCTGGTGGGGGTGGGACTGGTGACGGCCGTGCACGCCACGCTCGCCTGGCGCGTGCAGACGGATGTGAAGAGCGCGCTGGCGTACGGAGTGCTCACCCAGGTGGGATTGATCTTCGCCGAGGTGGGTCTGGGGCTGTACCAGTTGGCGCTGGTGCACCTGGTGGCGCATGCGTGCCTCCGGTGCTTGCAGTTGCTACGGGCCCCTTCGGCGCTGCGCGAGGTGCAGGCCCGCCGGTCAGCGCTCCAGGCGGCGCAGGCTCCGGCCGTGGCGGTGGTGCACCGCGCGCTCCCCCAGGGACTGGTGCGGCGCCTCTACCGGCTGGCGCTGGAACGCTTCGCCCTGGAGGTGCTGCACGAGAGCTGGGCGATGCGTCCGCTGCTCCGCCTGGGACAGTGGATCGATCAGGTCGAGAGGTATTGGGTGGGTGCGCTGAGCGGCTGGACCTCGAAGCCCGCGCCTCGCACCACGCCTGAGACCGAGGTGCTGACAGCCGATCGTTCATCGAACGGCGAGTCGACAGGAGCTGTGTGATGCAGGCGACGTCCCTTCCTCTTCTCTCGATGCTCGTGGCGGTGCCGGCCCTGGGGGCCGCGACGCTCGCGTGGATCCGTCAGCCTGCACGCGCGCGCCAGCTGGCCATCGGCGTGTCGGCCGTCACCCTGGCCCTCGCGGGCGTAGCGATCGGGCTGTTCCGGAGCGGCCAGCCAGGTCCGCAGCTCGTGGACGCGTGGGGCCGGGTGCCGCTGCTGGGCGTACTGCTCCAGTTGGGCGTGGATGGCGCCAGTGTCGTGGCGATGTCGCTCACCGCGCTGCTCACCCTGGGCCTGGTGGCGGCGGGCCCCCGGCAGATGCTGGATCGGCACACGCTGGCGGTGCTGCTGCTCACCGAGAGCGCGACACTGGGCTTCTTCTGCACGCAGGATCTGGCGCTGCTGTCGGCCTTCTGGGTGGCCACGCTGGTGCCGGCCTGGGTGCTCGTCTCCCGGAGCGCACGAGCGCGACCGGAGTCCCGGGCCCTGCTGACCTTCCGGACCTACATGCTCGCAGGGACCTTGCCGCTGCTGCTGGTGACGGTGCTGCTGGGCGTGCTCGGCTTGCGCGCGGGTATCGAGAATCCGTTCGAGCTGACGGGGCTGGCGGCTCGCGGCGTTCCGGGCTCGTGGCAGCCGGTGCTCTTCGGGCTGCTGCTACTGGCGGCGTGTGTGCGGATGGCGGTAGTGCCCTTCCACTCGTGGCTGCCGGTGCTCATGGCGCGAGGGCCGTTCGGGCTGAGCCTGCTGCTGGTAAACGTGCACGCGGGGCTGTTCCTGCTGGTGCGAGGGGTGATCCCCCTGATGCCGGTGGAGTGGGCCGCCGGAGGAACGTTGCTCGCGGCGGTGGGCCTGTTCAGCGGGCTCTACGGTGCGGTGCTGGCGCTGGCGCAGGTGGATCTGCGCCGCACGGTGGGCTTCCTCATGGTGAGCCAGTCCGGGCTGATGCTGGCGGGGCTGGCGACGATGAACACGCAGAGCGTGGCCGGGGTGCTGCTTCAGAGCGTGGCGACCGGCGTGGCGCTGACAGGGCTGAAGCTGGTGGTGCAAGTGCTCGGGGCACGGACGGGGACCACGGATATGACGCGGCTGGGGGGACTGGTGCGCAAGGCGCCCCGGATGGCCGCCTTCTTCTTCCTGCTGAGCTTCGCGAGCCTGGGATTCCCGGGAACTCTGAGTTTCGTGGGTGAGGATCTGCTGCTCCACGGTGTGTTGGAGGCCCACCCGCTGGTGTCACTGCCCATGTTGCTCACGACGGCGCTCTGCGCCATCACCCTCTTCCGGGCCTTCCAGAAGACCTTCCTGGGAGGGGTGGGCGAGGAGCAGAAGTTGCTGCTCGAGACAGTGGAGGATCTGCTGCCGCGCGAGCGCATCGCGGCCCTGGGATTGTTTGCCCTGGTCTTCGTGGGAGGAGTGATCCCGGGTCCCCTCCTCCGAGTGCGCGAGCATGCGGTGGAGACCCTGGTGGAGCGCGTGTCCTCCGCGCGGGGCGGGGCCGCCACGACCCACGAGCGGCCCTAGCCCGAAACCAACAGCCGGATTCCGTAGACCACCAGCACCAGCGCGAGCACCCGGCGGATGATCGGCTCCCGGCGGGAGTACGCCCGCCGGACATGCCCGGTGGACAGGCCCCAGGCCAGCGTCCCGTACCACGCCATGGCGATGGTCACGATGCTCGCGGCGGCTACCACGCGCACCCACAGGGGAATCTCCGGCGCCGCTGTGGGAGCGAGAATACTCAGATAGAACGGCATCGTGTTCGGGTTGGACAGGCTGGCGAACAGCCCACTGCGAAACGGCCGGTCTTCCTCACCCGCCAGCGCCCGCTCCACGGGAGCCATCTCTGGAGCCATGGCCGAAGCCATGGCCGGAGCCTCTGAGGAAGCCACTGGGGCCTTGAGGGCGGAGCGCAGCCCCTTCACGCCCAGATAGACGAGATACACCCCACCCACATAGCGCACGGCGCGCATCCCACCCGGGATCTGCTGAAGGAGTACGGCCACCCCGCCCAGGATGACGCAGAGCCACGCCGCGTTCCCCAGAGCGATTCCCAGCACGGCCCAGGCCGCGTGCCGGCGCGAGGCGGACAGTGCCAAACGCGTCACGATGAACGTGTTCGGCCCGGGGGTGATCACCGCCAGCAGGTAGAGGCCACAGATGGAGGCGATCAGGGTTCCGGGCGCGGTCATGACTGCGACTCGTCTATCACCCGACACTCTCCGACAGGAGAGAAGCGCGCTGATCCACCTCACCACTCCGAGAACGCGCTCGCGCGACTTTCTTCACTTTGGGTCTTCCCCCAGCTTGAAGGATCTTGAATTTTTTTATTCACCGTTGATAATGGCTTCTCCCGATTTCCTAAATTTTGCGACCTTTCCCCACAATCAGGCAGCGTGACATGGAAAGCAATTGGTACCATTTCAACGAGCACTGGGAGATTCCTGGCTTCACCCCCGGCGAGGTGTGGCAGGTGGTGGTGGACGCGACAAAGCTCCCCGAGTGGTGGTCCGGGGTCTATCAAGAGGTGTCGCTCGTTGATCCGGGAGAGGACTCGTGGTCGGGCGCCTGTGTGAGGGCGCGCGCCCGGGGGCTTCTGCCGTACCAGCTGCACTTCACGCTCGAGCCCATGGTGCTGGAGCCGGGGCGGGAGATCGAGATCCGCACGCACGGGGACTTCGAGGGCATCTGGCGGGCGACCTTCAGCTCCACGGAAGACGGGACGTGGATCGACATCCAGTGGAGCGTCTCGGTCTCCAAGCCGCTGATCCGTTACACGAGCTGGCTGCTCAAGCCCATCTTCGCCTGGAATCACCGGTGGACGATGCCGCGGGGAGAGGCCGGCCTGCGGGCCTACCTGGCCGCCCAGCGCGCCTCGAGCGAAGCCGGTGAGCTGGATGCGAGTTTCGCATAGCGTCTTCATCCGCCGTCCCGTGGAGCAGGTGTTTGCGTACGTCACCAACTTGACCAACGAGCTGCGCTGGCAGCCGGAGATCAAGGAGGTGCGCATCACCTCTCCCGGACCGCTGGGAAAGGGCTCGACGTTCATCGAAGTGCGCCAGTCCTTCGGCCGGAAGTGGGTGTGGTACTTCGACATCGAGGAGTTCGAGTTCCCTCGGAGCATCCGCGTGCGCAGCACCGCGGGCTCGACGATGCCCTATGTCGGCACCCGGTCGTTCGAGCCGGCCCCCGGAGGCACCCTGGTCACCGAGTCCGGTGAGCTGACATTGCCGGGCCCGTTGCGGCTGTTCGACGGGCTCTTCTCGTATTTGTCACGCCGGCCGCTCGCGTTGGCGTACGGCAATCTCAAGGCCTTGCTGGAGGCTGATACATGAGATGATATCAGCACTTGTAGACGCGTCCTGATGTGGAGTTGCCCGCGAAGTCAAAACACCAGAGTCACAGCCCATGAACCTCGGCACGATCAATACCTTTCATCCGTTCATCCCTCCGCTTCGCGACAATCCGCATCCGTTCTTCACCCAGGCCCGGACCGCGCAACCCGTCTTCTTCAGCGACATCCTCCAGGCCTGGGTCGTGACGCGCTACGAGGACCTCTATACCGTCCTCCAGGATCCGAAGCGCTTCTCCTCAGCGAACAACCTCGCAGTGAATCGCGAGGCGCTCGTGCCAGAGGTGCAGGCGCTGCTCCGGGACAGCCACTACCGGGATCCGCCGCTCGTGAACGAGGACGCCCCCATCCACACGCGCCGGCGCGCCCACTTCAAGAAGGTCTTCTCCCAGGAGGCCATCCGCTCCCTCGCGCCCCATATCCTCGCGACGACGAACCGGCTCGTGGATGGCTTCATCAATGATGGGCGGGCCAACATGGTGGAGCAGTTCACCTTCCCCCTGCCCATGAGCATCATCCTGTCGTGGATGGATATTCCCCAGTCCATGCTGCACACCTTCCGCAAGTGGGGTGATGCATGGGTGTTGCTGCTCTTCGCGTCGATGCCGCCCGAGCAGCAGCGGGACTGCGCGAGCCAGGTGGTGGAGCTGCAGCGCTATGTGGCCGACTGCATCCGGGAGCGCCAGGGCAAGGGCCGGGACGACGCCATGAGCCAACTCGTCACCAACCTGCTCAGCCAGGAGGAGCTCACCACCGAGGAGCTGGCGGGAATGATCTCCGGCGCGGTGATCGCTGGGCGGGCGACGCTGACGAGCTCGCTGGGCATCGCGACCCGGGTGCTGTTGCAGCAGCCCGGGCTCTGGAAGCGCCTGGCTGCGGAGCCGGCGCTCATTCCCCAGGCCGTCGACGAGGCCCTGCGGCTGGAATCCCCCTTCTGGGGGCTGCACCGGACGACGACCGAGGCAGTGAACGTCGGCGGGGTGGATATCCCCGCGGGAGCCCGGGTGATGATCGCCTTCATCTCCGCCAACCGGGATGAGGGGCGCTTCGCCAACCCGGACAGCTTCCAGCTCGAGCGCTCCAACGCGGCCCATCACGTGGCCTTCGGCAAGGGCACGCACGTGTGCGTGGGCTCGGGCCTCGCCAAGCAGGAGCTCCACACCGCCATGGAGGTCCTGACGCAGCGGCTGCCCGATGCCCGGCTGGTGGATCAGGAGTTCGCCTTCGTTCCAGGCCTGCTGCGGCAGCACGCGTATCTGAATCTGGAGTGGACCCCCACTCGCAACTGAGAGCGCTGCAACCGTCAGCTGTGAGCACCGCTCCTCGCCTCGGGCTTCGCGCTACAGTCCCGGGCCGGAACGAGGTCGAGGAGCGAGCCCATGCCCACCACCCACTATCGCAGCTGCACCCTCTGCGAGGCGACCTGCGGCGTCGCGATCGAGGTCGAGGGCGATCAGGTCGTCTCGATCCGGGGTGACGACGCGGATCCGTTCTCGCGCGGCTACATCTGCCCCAAGGCCACCGCGCTCGCGGACCTGCACTACGACCCGGATCGCCTGCGCCGACCGATGCTGCGGGAGGGCTCCAACTGGCGTGAGATTCCGTGGGACGAGGCGTTCGATCTCACCATCGAGCGCCTGCGCGCGGTGCGCGACGCCTACGGGATCGACGCCATCGCGACGTACCAGGGCAACCCCACCGCCCACAGCCTGGGCCTGATGCTCCACGGCCAGCTCTTCCTGCGCCGCCTGGGCACCCGTAACGCCTCCTCGGCGACCTCGATCGATCAGCTCCCCCACATGCTCGCCGCGCTGATGATGTTCGGCGACCAGCTGCTCATGCCGGTGCCGGACCTCGACCGGACCGAGCACATGATCGTCCTTGGCGGCAACCCGCTGGTGTCCAACGGCAGCGTCATGACCGCGCCCAACGTCAAGCAGCGGCTCAAGGATATGCGCGCTCGGGGTGGGCGCCTCGTCGTCATTGATCCGCGCCGCACCGAGACCGCTGGGGTCGCTGATCGCCACCTCTTCATCCGGCCCGGCACCGACGCCGCCTTCCTGCTCTCGTTCCTGCACGTGCTCTACGCTGAAGGCCGTGTCCGCCTCGGGCGCCTCGCTGACTTCACCGAGGGCATCGAGGAGCTCGGCCGCATCGCAGCGCGCTACCCTCCCGAGGCGACCGCCGCCGCCACCGGTATCGCGCCCGATGATGTTCGCGAGGTGGCACGCGGGTTCGCCGACGCGCCTCGCGCCGTGCTCTATGGCCGTGTCGGCATCTGCACCCAGGAGTTGGGCGGGCTCGCCGCCTGGCTGTGCTACGCGATCAACGTGGTGACCGGCCACCTCGACTCCCCCGGCGGCATGATGTTCACCACGCCGGCGATCGACATCGTGCCGTTCGCACGATTCCTCGGCTACGACGGCGGCCACGCGCGCTGGACCAGCCGCGTCAGCAAGCTCCCAGAGTTCGGCGGTGAGCTTCCCATCGTCACGCTCGCCGAGGAGATCGAGACCCCTGGTCCCGGTCAGGTCCGCGCCCTGATCACCAGCGCTGGCAACCCGGTGCTGTCATCGCCGGGCGGCCCTCGCCTCGAGAAGCTCCTGCCCACGCTCGACTTCATGGTCTCGGTGGATCCGTACCTCAACGAGACGACACGCTTCGCCCACCTCATCCTGCCGCCAACCTCTCCGCTCGAACGGGCGCACTACGACGCCGCGCTCGCCGCCTTCTCGGTGCGCAATGTCGCCAAGTACTCGCCGCCCCTGTTCGAGCGCGGCCCTGATCAGCGGCATGACTGGGAGATCTACGCCGAGCTGAGTGCTCGCTGGATGGCGCCACGTGGCCCACTCGGGGCGATGGCCACCCGTGCACTGCGAAGCACCCTCCTCGGGAGCACGCCCGAGACCCTCCTCGCGCTCGGCCTTCGCACCGGCCCTCATGGCCTGCTCAAGGGCAGCGCCGGGCTGTCACTCGACAAGCTGCGCGCCTCACCCCACGGAATCGACCTCGGCGCACTCGAGCCGCGCCTGCCGGGGCGGCTCAACACGCGAGGCAAGCGCATCCACCTGGTGCCCGCGACCTATGTCGCCGACCTGCCCCGCCTCGATGAGCGGCTCGCCTCATGGACCGCGCACGGCGCTGGAGGTGGCCTCGTCCTCGTCGGGCGCCGCCACCTGCGCAGCAACAACTCGTGGCTCCACAACAGCTTCCGCATGGTGAAGGGCAAGCCACGCTGCACCCTGCTGGTGAACCCGCGCGACGCGGCTGCCCGAGGCATCACTCACGGCGACAAGGTCCGCCTCGCCTCGCGCACCGGCGCGGTGGTGGTGCCGGTCGAGATCAGTGACGAGATGATGCCGGGCGTGGTCAGCCTGCCCCACGGCTGGGGACACGGCCGTCCCGGCACTCGCACCCGGGTGGCCAACGCCCACGCCGGGGTATCCGCCAACGACATCACCGAGCCGGCATTCGTCGATCAGCTCTCGGGGACTGCGGCGCTCACCGGCGTCGAGGTCACCATCGAGCGCGTCGCCACCGAGGCAACACAGGCCGCTCCGGTTGAACTGTTGGAGCAGCCAGCGCAGCCCGTGGAACCCTGAGCGTTCAGGCCCCGCCACGGGCGGAACTTGGTGCGACGCCAGGGCGAAGCGTCGAGAGCTACTCGGCGCGGACCCAGTGTTGGGTGCGCCCGAGGAGGGACAGGCCGATATAGCCGCGGACCTTCAGCTTCTTGCCCCCGTCCTCGATAGAGAGCTTGACCTTGTAGGTCTTGCCGTTGTTCGGGTCGAGAATCGTTCCACCGGACCACTCATCATCGTCCTTCTTGAGGTCGCGCATGATGACCATGCCGATGATGGGCTGGTCCTTGAGCGCCCCCTCGCACTTCTTGCAGACCGGGTTCTGCTCCTCGTTGGGCTCGGGGAAGATCTTCTCGATCTTCCCGAACAGCTTGCCGCCCTCCTCGTAGATGGCGATGACGGACTTGGGCTTCTTGGTCTCGTCATCGATGGTGGTCCAACGCCCCACCGGACTCGCGGCCTGGGCGAAGGCGCTCGAGGCGAACAGCACGGTCAGCGTGGCCAGTCCCAACCAACGGTTTGCAGTCATTCTGAGTTCCTCCGGCAGCAGGGGCACATCTCGGGAGGAGCCATGCGCCGTGGTGACATCCCCCCATGTCCATCCTTACTCCGCACGGGAGCCTATCCCAGAGCGGGGTCCTTCACAGAAGCGTGTGCCCTGGAACATCGCTTCACCCGCCGGACTGTCGCTGAAAATCGATATCCCTCCCCACGAGTCGTGAGGTAACCCTCTGGGCGTGGAGGAGCCTCAACACATGGCGGACTTTGGCATCGACGTCGACCCGAAGGAGGTCGGCCTGGACGCGCGGCGGCTGCAGCGCATCGACACGCACTTCCGCCGGTACGTCGACGACGGGCGGCTCGCGGGCTGGCAGGTGATGGTCTCTCGCCGTGGCAAGGTCGCGCACCTGACGTCCTACGGGCTCGCCGACAAGGAAGCCGGACGCCCCGTCGAGACGAACACGCTCTGGCGCATCTACTCCATGACGAAGCCCCTCACGTCCGTCGCGGCGATGATGCTGTGGGAGGAGGGAGCCTTCGAGCTCACGGATCCCGTCAGCCGGTGGCTGCCCGAGTTCTCCCAGCCGCGCGTCTACGTCGGAGGGCCGGCGACCAAACCGGCCACCGTGCCCGCGACGGAGCCCATCCGGGTGTGGCACCTGCTCACGCACACCGCCGGGCTGACGTACGGCTTCCTCAGGACCCACGTCACCGATGAGATCTACCGAGTCCGGGGGTTCGATATCGGCGCGCCCGAGGGTTTCGATCTCGCCGCCTGCGTCCGCGGGTGGGCGGAGCTCCCGCTGGCGTTCCAGCCCGGCGCGGAGTGGAACTACTCGGTGGCGACGGATGTCCTCGGCCGGCTCGTGGAAGTCATCTCCGGACAATCGCTCGACGCGTTCTTCGCCGAGCGCATCCTGGGCCCGCTCGGGATGACGGAGACCACGTTCGGGTGCCCTACGGACAAACTGCACCGGCTGGCCGCGCTGTACAGGATGGGGCCTGGCCTCACCGAGCCGGTCCGCTCCGACGGCCTCGGCCGGAGCCCCATGCCTCCGCCCTGGCTATCGGGGGGCGGCGGGCTGGTGTCGACGACGCGCGACTACACCCGCTTCACCTGGATGCTGCTGAACGGCGGTGAGCTGGACGGCACGCGGCTGCTCTCCCCACGAACCCTCAGCTACATGACGCGCAACCACCTGCCCGGAGGCGTGGACCTCACTGTCTACGGGCGGCCGCTGTTCGCCGAGACGCGGTACGACGGCGTGGGGTTCGGATTGGGCTTCGCCGTGGTCATCGATCCGGTCGCCTACCGCACGCTCACGAGCGTGGGCGAGTACCACTGGGGCGGCATGGCGAGCACCGCGTTCTGGGTCGACCCCGCCGAGGAGTTGACCGTGGTCTTCATGACCCAGCTCCTCCCCTCGAGCACCTACCCGCTCCGCCCGCAGCTGCGCCAGCTCGTCTACCAATCCCTCACCGACTGAGCGCCCTTCGGTTGTTACGCCCTTCTCGATTCCGCCACCCGGTGCACCGTCGGGATCGTGAAGAAGAAGGTACTCCCCTGCCCTGGCGTGCTCTCCACCCAAATCCGACCGTGGTGGGCCTCGACGATGCCTTTGACGATCGGCAGGCCCAGACCCGCTCCGCGCCGCTCGGTTTTCCGGGCTTGCCAGAAGCGTTCGAACAAGTGCGGTACTTCCTCGGCGGAGATCCCATTGCCCGTATCGGCGACCCAGAACCGCACCTCGCCCTCCGCCGGTACAGCTCCGACGGTGATACGGCCGCCCGGCTTCGTGAACTTGAGCGCGTTGCCGATCAGGTTCTCGAAAATCTGGGTGAGCCGGTCGTGATCGGCCCAGACGTCAGGGAGGTTCGGCGCGACCTCGAGCCGAAGCTCGAGCGAAGCGGATGTGGCGAGCGGCTTCTGGGTCTCGACCGCATCGGACACAACCTGTTGTGAGGAGACCCGTGCCTGTTCGACGGACAGGTGGCCCGCATCCATGCACGACACGTCCAGGAGATCCTGGATGAGGCGGCTCATCCGGATGGCCGAACGCTCGATGGCCTCGACCGCCTTTTGAGAGCGCCCCCCCGTGTCCTCCCGGCAGCTCCGGAGAATGTGCGTATGCATGAGGATGCTGTTGAGGGGGTTGCGCAGATCATGCGCCACCACCCCCAGAGCGTCATCCCGGGCGTGCGTGGCACGGCAGGCCGCGCGATACAGTCGCGCGTTCTCGATGGACAGCGACGCCCGTTGTGCAAGCTCCTCAGCCAATCGGAGATCGGCGGGCCCGTACACGGTGGAGCCCCTCGAAGCCCCCCAGGCGATCGCCCCCAAGAGCCTCCCACGCGCCACGAGCGGCACCGCGACCAGGGAGCCGATCTCCGCCTCTTGAAGGGCACGATGGTACTCCTCGCTCCGAGACAGCGACGCGATCAGCTCCACCGACGCGTGCTGCATGAGAACAGGCCGCCGCGTCTCCAGAATCGACTGCAGCAGGTGCGGGTGATGCCGATCATGCGGAGGCTGTGAGAGCCGCTCGCAGAGACAGGCCCTGGAGGAGTCCCGACAGGTGACCTTGATCCGCCGGGCCTCCTCGCTGGTCTCGACAAGCTCCACGATGCAGAGGTCCGCGACATCCTGCACCACCAGATCGGCGATCCGCGTCAGCGTCTCCTCATAGTCGAGGGTGTTGGCCAGGGCCAGGCCGACCTCCGACAGGAACCTCTGCTCCTTCTCGAAGCGCTTCCGCTCGGTGATGTCCTCGATCTGGGCGACATAGAAGCGAGGCGCGCCATCGTGGCCGCGCAGGAGCGAGACACTGAGCATGACTTCGACGATCGTCCCGTCCTTGCGGATGTATCTCTTCCCACGCTGGTATCGAGGGATCTCCCCCCGGGAGAGCAGTCCCGCCAGCGAGCGATCCACTCCGACATCCTCGGGATGGGTGATGGCCGCGAAGGTGAGTCCCATCAACTCCTCCTCCGTGTAACCGACGATCTCGCAGAGCACGCGGTTGACGCGGGCGAAGCGTCCCCCAGGTGCGACCAGGGCCATCCCGATGGGCGCCTCGTCGATGGTGAGCCTGAACCGCTCCTCGGACTCCTGGAGCGCCAGCTGGGCTCGCTTGATCTCCGAGACGTCCGTGACGAGGACGTAGAAGCCACGCACCACCCCGTCCACGATGTCGGGGATGTAGTTCGCGAGGCTGTAGCGAGGGGGACCGCCAACGGGATTGGGAATCTCTCGCTCGAATTCCTGCGGCTCGCCGCGCAGCGCTCCCTGGATGTATGGCAGGTTGAGCGCATACAACGGTCCCAACAACTCGCTGAGGTGCTTGCCTATCAGTGCCTCGGGAGAAACTCCGAACCATCGCTCGTAAGCGCGGTTGGCGAACCGGCACCGGAGCGAGGAATCCCAGTAAGCGAGCATCGCGGTGATCTTGTCGGCGAGCGCGCGCAACACCTCGCCCTCGGGACGCACGGGTTCCAGATCGTTGCTCGACACAAACACCCCCCGTTGCACCCCATTCAGAGTGCACTACAGGAGTTTTCTACCAGAACTCCTTATCAAGATCCGCCGTGCCCGACCCAAGCACCCCCGCCACCGGCCGAGAGACGAGCCCACGTCGCGCCCCATGAGTGCACGTCCGCCCACCGCCGTTTCGCCTCGCGGCCAGGGTGGGGAGAAGCGCCCCCACTCCAGGTACCTCCCAAGCCTCGACCTGGGGTGTAGAGACCCCAAATGTCCCTGTGTTTTCGCGGGCTTGGAGGTGGCCGTCCGCTTGCTCTTCCTGAGGGAACAAGGAGGACGAGATGCAAATCGAGAGCGCGGGACTCACTCACATCGGGCGGCGGTCCCAGAACGAGGATGCGTATTGCGTGCGGCCGGAGCTGGGCTTGTTCGTCGTGGCGGATGGAGTCGGTGGCCAGGAAGGAGGAGAGGTCGCCAGCCAATGCGTGGTGGAAGCCTTCACGACGTTCAAGGAGCGTCTGGTACGCGACGCCGAGGCCACCTGGCCGCACAAGCCGGATCGGCGGCTCAGCGCGGAGGAGAATCTGCTGGAGGCCTGCACGGCGCTGGCACAGCGCGCGGTGGTCTCCCGGCGCGTGGGGCCCTTGAAGGAGATGGGCTCCACCGTGGTAGCCCTGGCCGTAGGAAGGCAGGGCGCGGCGGTGGCTCACGTGGGAGACAGCCGGCTGTACCGGCTGCGCGGCGGGCAGCTCGAAGCGCTCACGCGAGACCACTCGGTGATGGAGGAGATGCGCGCGGCCGGCCTTGAGCCGCCCCCCCGAAAGCAGAGCGCCTTCGGTCACATCATCACGCGCGCGCTGGGCACCGAGCGTGCGGACCCGGCGGTGCAGGCACTGGAGTTGCGACCGGGAGACGTGTACCTGCTGTGCTCGGACGGACTGTATGAGCCACTCGGCATGGAGGGGCTCATCGCTCGACTGTCTTCAGGCACTGTCTCCGAGGCTTGCGAAGCCCTCGTCTCTGGCGCCTATGAGGCCGGGGGCAGCGACAACATCACCGCGGTGGTGTTGCGCGTCGCTTGAAACAGGGGAAGGGTGAAGCGGAAGGTGGAGCCGAGGCTCAGCTCGCTCTCCACCCAGATGCGGCCTCCATGGCGGCCGACGATGTCCCGGCAGATGTAGAGCCCCAGGCCCAGCCCTCCAAACCCCGAGATGGGCGCGTTGCGCGCCCGGAAGAAGCGCTCGAAGAGATGCACCTGCTGATCCGCCGGGATACCGATTCCGGCGTCCGAGACGGAGATGAGCGCCTCGGCCCCATCCCGAGTGAGCGCCACGCGGATGGGGCCGCCCAGGGGGCTATACTTGAGGGCGTTGTCCAGCAGGTTCGTCAGCACCTGGGAGATCCGTCCCCGGTCCCCCTCGATGATCAGCTCTTCCGGGCTCTCCTCGTACTCGAGCGTATGGTGGGTGCAAGCGGGCCGGAAGTCCGCCAGCACCTCGCGTACGAGCTCCCGGAGGGGCAAGGGCTCGCGCCACACCGCGAGCTGTCCCACCTCCACCTGCGAGGCATCCAGCAGATCGGAGATCAGCCCCGAGAGCCGGGCCACCTGGGAGAGCGCCTTGTCCGCGAGGTGGGGTGGAATGGGCTGCCCGGAGTCGCACCGCTGCTTGAGCATCTGCAGGTGGAGCTTGAGGGGCGTGAGGGGAGTCTTCAGCTCGTGCGAAGCGATGGAGAGGAAGTCGTCCCGGATCCGAATGGCCTCATGGGCCTCGTGCAATAGCCGCTCACGCTCCTGCTGCGCGCGGCGCTCCGCCGTCACCTCGACCACCACGGCGCCCACGCCCACGAGCCCGTCGAGCGGGGTCCGGATGGGGTAGTAGCTGACACGCCAGGAGCGCACCAGTCCCGGTGTCGCCGGTACCTCTACCGTCAGTTCCAGTCCGATGAGCGGCTCGCTCGTTTCCAGGACCCGACGCATGAGTGGCTCAACGGAGAGCGCCACGGAGGGCGCTACCTCGCGGAGCGTCCGGCCCAGCTCCTGCTCACGGGTATGGCCATGGAGCGAGGCCAGTGCGTCGTTGATCCGGATGTAGCGCAGATCCCGGTCCAGGAAGCCCATGCCGATGGGCGTGTTGTTCAGGAAGGTATCGAGCAGGGCGAGGGACTCCGCCATTTGCGCTCGCGCTCGCTGCTCGGCCTCCAGCAACCGCTCCTGCGCTTCCTTGGCGCGGCGCTCCTCCGTCACGTCCCGGTAGCTCCACACACGGCCGATGATGGTGTCTCCCATCCGTTGGGGCAGCGACGTGCGCTCGAGAATGCATCCGTCGCGGAACTCGACCGTGTCGACATACTCCTGGTCGGAGATCAGGAACATCTCCTGGAGCCGCGCGACGAACTGCGCCGGGTTCTTCACCCGGGGAGCGGCGGCGACGACCGCCTGCATGGCGTCCACGCCCGTCAGCAGCACGTCGTCGGGCAGCCCCCAGAGCTGCTGGAATCGCTTGTTGTAGGCGCTGATCCGCCGCTCCACGTCCACCGCCACCACGCCGTCCGCGGTGGAGTCGAACGTGGCGCGGAGCAAAGAGACTGTCTGCTCCAGCTTCTCCCGGGCCCGGCGCTCCGCCGTGACGTCGCGATAGCTCCAGATGCGGCCGACGATGATGCCCCCCACCCGTTGGGGCCACGTGTTGCGCTCCAGGAGGATTCCATTGTGGAGTTCGACGAGGTCGACCCCTTCCTGCTCGGGATCCGCATACATCTCGCGAATCCGTGCGGTGAAGCGCTCGGGATCCTTGACGAGGCCGATCGCGCACACGAGGGTCTTCTGGGCGTCCACCCCCTCCTGCAGGAACTCCTCAGGCAGCCTCCAGAGCTGCTGGAACTTCTTGTTGAAGGCGGTGATCCGCATGTTCCTGCCCACCACGAGCACGCCATCCGTGCTCGTGTCGAACGTGGAGCGCAGCATCGCGACGCTGCGCTCCAGCTCCACGCACCGCTGGTGGGTCCGGGCGAGCTCCAGGGCCAGATCCTCACGGGCAGCAGGCGCGGCGTTCGAGTCCTCGGCCGCGCTCATGCAGGCACAGGCCCCCAGGATCCGGCCCTCTGCTCCGAAGACGGGAAGGATGAGGGCCTTCACCCCATCCATCGAGCCTACTGCCGGTCTGCCAGTGAGAGCGATGTCGAGTGCCTCCTGGAGCCAGGGGAGCGTACCGAGCACCTCCTTGGTGGAGCGTCCTTCGACGGCCTTGCCCTCCCAATCGCTGGCGAGCCTCAACGTCTCATCCACCCGGGCGATGCGCTTGCGGTGATCAATGATCAACGCGGCGTGGAGGCTGGAGCCCACCTGCAGGAGGATCTCGGGAAAGGGGGGAATGACCGTATGAGCGGTCTCCGCAGGAGGGGGGGCATCTTGCAGTGCCTCACTTCCATGCATATCAGCGGTCGCCATGCGTGCCTCACCCCGTGGCCCAGCCCTTCCTGCCGCGTAACCATGACGAAGGTGAAACACCCCCGTGGGGTCATAAAGTCAGGGGTGCTCGCGCACGGGGTGCAACCCAGGGCAGGGAGGCAGTTGAGCGCCGCAGTCCCGGCTTCACCCCGGGGCGGCGGAAGCCCTGGGCCTGAGGCGTGACCGCACCCATCCCCTGGCGGAATGGCCCCAGCGCAGCATGTCTCTCACCGCCGCATCCTGGCTGGCCAGGTGAAGGAGGTAACGCCACCGTTGCGGGACTCCCCGGCGGTTCAGCAGCGCCCAGGCGAAATCCACCGCGTGTTGATCAACATGGCGCGGGACGTTCTCGAACCACCTGGCGCTGAGGCGTGCCGCGCTCTGCAGCGAAGTCAGCGCGGTGCGCCGTTCCTGCTCATACTCCACGAGCGCCGCGGGGAGGCTCGCCGCGGCGCACAGCTTCCTGGCCAGTCCGATCGCATCCTGGATGGCCAGCTTCGTCCCCGAGCCGATCGAGAAGTGGGTGGTGTGGGCGGCATCGCCCATCAGCACGACATTGCCATGGCTCCATCGCGCGTTGGTGACGCGCTTGAAGTTGAGCCACTGCGTCGTGCCGTCACCCCGCTTCTGGATCATCAGTGAATGGCCCTCCAGGTGGCGCTTGAAGATGCCCTCCAGGCACCGGAGCGTCTCATCAGGCCCCAACTGGCCGAAGCCCAGCCCCTCCCAGGTCTCCGGCGGGCACTCGACGATGCAGGTGCTGGCCTCGTCGTTGAAGCGGTAGGCATGGAACCAGATCCAGCCCGCCGGGGTCTCCTCGAAGGCGAACGTGAACTTGTTGAACACCTTGTCGGTGCCCAGCCAGATGTAGCGGGCCTTCCCCTGCTCCACGTGGGTGTGGAAGGGATTGCCGTGGAGCTGGCGGATCCGGCTGTTGGCCCCATCGCAGGCGACGATCAGCGATGAGCCCGAGAACTCGGACAGATCCTCGACCTTGCGTTGGAACTGGACGTTCACCCCGAGGCTCTTCGCCCGATCGAGCAGGATGTCCAGCAGACGCTCGCGCCCCATGCTGAACGCATAGCGGCCCACATGGGCCACCTGCTGGCCTCGAAGGTGGATCTCCTGCGTATCCCAGCCGGCGGCCGCTCTCTCGATGGCCCGCGCGCTCTCCGGATCGCTCCGGTAGAGATCGTCCAGGAGATCCTCCCAGAACACGACTCCCCACCCGTACGTCACTCCCGGGGGATTGCGCTCCACCACGATGACTTCGTGGTTCCTGTTCGACAGCTTCGCCAGGATCGAGAAATACAGACCGGCGGGGCCCGCACCAACACAGACAATTCTCATGAGAGCACGGAAGGTTGACCTCCGAACGCTGAAGTTCAACCTGCCTCAGGGATCGGGGGCTCCGTGATCCGCGAGACACCCCTCACACAATGGCTTGTGCCCTCTCGCGTGCCCCGTAAGAGTTTCCACCCGGGCCGGTGGCCAATGCCTCCTTCCAGGACGGTCGTCATGGTGGACTCCTGTCGCGGAAGCAATCGTCGTACTCGCAGGGAAGCGCTCACATTCCTCTCGCTCCTTGCGGGAGCGGCGTGTGTCCCTCGTTCCCTGTCGGATGAGACGCCGCTGCTCCCGCCCACGCCTCCCGGGCTCCGCTCCGTTTACGACTGGGAGATGCTCTTCCTGGGCAACTGGGACGATGAGCACAGGATGAGCTTCCTGCCCATGAGCACCTCGCTCGACAGCGCGCAGTTCTACACCCTCGCGTACGGCATCGATGGCAACACCGCCATGTACCGGGCCACGGGGAAGGTTCAGTACCTCGACCGAGCGCTGCTCTACGTCACCCACCTCGTCAACTCGGCCCGGGACTCCTGGTCTCTCCCCGACAGCCAGTTCAAGGACACGTACCGGGGCTGGGCCTCCGAGAACCCGGACACGCCAGGGCAGGAGGTGGCGCTCAACGAGAGCTATTGCTGGCGCTACGTGAGCCGCCTGCTGCGCGTCATCCGCGAGACGCCCGCGCTCTACGAAGGCAAGTATCGCGGGCAGTACCACCGGCTGCTGGAGTTCTCGGAGAAGGACATCTTCGAGAAATGGTATGTGCGCGGGGCGAACAGCTACGTCTACCGGGCCAACACGCACATGGCCTCGCACTGGGCCGCGATCGCGATGAACCTGCACCTCATCACGCCGGATGCGAACCGCAGGGCCTGGTACCTGGAGGTCTTCAACAACATCAACCGGAGCCTGCCGAACGTCGATTCCTCCCTGCGGGCCCAGGTGGTCACCAGCCCCGTCAACGCGGGGGCCGCCTTCTGGAATGACAGGTGGGGTTCCCACTCCCGGCCGGGCCAGGACGTGGCCCACGGCAACGGCGTGGTCGGCTTCATCATCGAGGCGCGGGATGCGGGAATGGAGTGGACGGATGACGACGTGCGCGCCCTCACCGTGACGCTCGACTCCGTCATCTGGCCGGCCGCCGACCAGTACGCCCAGTACGTGGACGGCTCGGGCGAGGGAGATGGCTGGTTCAACGACGGCTTCATGAAGCTCGGCCGCTACGACGCCGAGCTCCAGCACCGGTTGGACTTCCACCCCGTCGGGAACAACACCCAGTTCTTCGGGAATGCCGCACTCAACGTGCGGCTGCTGTCCGAAGCGGCGGCCCGCTGAAGTCCGGGTCGCCGCCGTTGGAGAGCCCCGCTCCTGCTGCCTACCGCCGGCGCTTCCGGGCCAGCAGCGCCGAGAGCACCGCCAGCCCCATCATCGCCAGCGACGACGGGTTGCCGCCCGTGGAGGCGCAGCCCACACCGTTGCCCAGCAGCGCCCAGTCCGGAGGCGGAGGCGGAGGCGGCTGGTAGTTCCACGTCGCCGTGGCGGGAGTCGGGTCCGCGTTGCCCGCGCCGTCCCGGGCACGCACCTGGAGGGTGTGGCTGCCCTCCGAGACGTCCTGGAACGTGACGGGGTCCGAGCACGGCGTGAAGGCCGCTCCGTCGAGGCTGCACTCGTAGGTCACCCCGGTCTCGGGCGAGCTGAAGTCGAACGTGGCGTCCGGGTCCTCGGTCTGCGCCGCGGGTCCGGAGTCGATGCGAGTGTCCGGCGGAGTGATGTCGACGATGAAGTGGTCCTCATTGGAGGGGCCGCTGGTGTTGCCCGCGTCATCCGTGGCCGTGGCGACCGCGATGTAGGCACCATCCTGCAGCGGAGTCGTAGGCACGAGCGACCAGTTGCCCGCCGCGTCCGTGGTGGCAGTCCCCACCTCTGTGCCGTTGAGGCTCACCGTCACCGTGCTCCCGGGCTCCGCGGTGCCGGAGATGGTCGGCGTGTTGTCATTGGTCACCGAGTTGTTGGCGGGGTTCGTCACCACCGGAGCGGCCGGCGCCACGGTGTCGACGATGAAGGCGTTGACGTTGGAACGCCCGCTCAGGTTGCCCACGGCATTGGCGGCCACCGCATAGGCCTCGTAGGTGCCGTCCGCCAGCGGCGTGGTCGGCGTGAGGGTCCAGTTCCCGCTCGCATCCGCCTGGACGGTGCCGAGCTCGTCGGTGCCCAGGTAGACCGTCACGGTGTTGTTGGCCTCAGCGGTGCCAGTGATGGGCGGCGTCCTGTTGTTGGTCACCGAGCCGTTCGCCGGGGTGACGACCACGGGCGCCGGAGGAATCGTGGCGTCCACCGTGAAGCTGTTGGTGTTGGACGGGAGGCTGGTGTTGCCCACCGCGTCCTTGGCCGTGGCCTCCACCGTGTGCAGACCGTTGGACAGGCCCACCGCGGGCGTGTAGCTCCAGTTGCCCAAGGCATCCGCCGGAACGGTGCCCACCGCCGTGCCGTCCACGATCACCGTGACGGTGCTGCCCGGCTCGGCCGTGCCGCTATAGGTCGGCGTGTTGTCGCCGGTCGTCGAGCCATCCACCGGCGTCACGACGACGGGCGCGGCCGGAGCCGTGGTGTCCACCGTGAAGCTATTGGTGTTGGACTCGGGGCTGGTGTTGCCCGCCGCGTCCGTGGCCCGGGCCTTCACCATGTGGAGGCCATCCGTCAGGACCGTGGCCGGCGTGAGGCTCCAGGCCCCCGAGGCATCCGCCGTCGTGGTTCCCAGCGGCGTGCCATCCACGCTCACCGTGACGGTGCTGCCCGGCTCGGCCGTGCCGCTGTAGGTCGGCGTGTTGTCGGCCGTCGTCGAGCCATTGGCCGGCGCCGTCACCACCGGTGCGGCCGGAGCCGTGGTGTCCACCGTGAAGCTGTTGGTGTTGGACTCCGGACTGGTGTTGCCCACCGCGTCCTTGGCCGTGGCCTTCACCGCGTGCACGCCGTCCGCCAGCGCCGTGGCCGGCGTGTAGCTCCAGTTGCCCGAGGCATCCGCCGGGAGAGTGCTCACCGCCGTGCCATCCACGAACACCGTGACGATGCTGCCCGGCTCGGCCGTGCCGCTGTAGGTCGGCGTGTTGTCGCTGGTGATCGAGCCGTTGGCCGGCGTGAGCACCACCGGCGCATCCGGAACATCGGTGTCGACCGTAAAGGAGTTGGTGTTGGACTCGGGGCCGGTGTTGCCCGCCGCGTCCGTGGCCGTGGCCTTCACCGTATGCAGACCGTTGGGCAGACCTGCCGTGGACGTGAAGCTCCAGGCCCCCGAGGCATCCGCCGTCGTGGTGCCCACCGGAGTTCCATCGACGATCACCGTGACGGTGCTGTTGGCCTCGGCCGTGCCGGCATAGGTCGGCGTGTTGTCGCCCGTCGTCGAGCCATTGGCCGGCGCCGTCACCACCGGTGCAGCCGGAGCCGTGGTGTCCACCGTGAAGCTGTTGGTGTTGGACTCGGGGCCCGTGTTGCCCGCCGCGTCCGTGGCCTTGGCCTTCACCGAGTGTACGCCATCCGCCAGGGCGGTGATCGGCGTGAAGCTCCAGGCCCCCGAGGCGTTGGCGGTGGTGGTGCCCACCGGCGTCCCATCCACGATGACGGTGACGGTGCTGTTGGCCTCGGCCGTGCCTGCGTAGGCCGGCGTGTTGTCGTTGGTCGTCGAGCCGTTGGCCGGAGCCGTCACGACCGGAGCCGCCGGAGCCGTGGTGTCCACCGTGAACGTGTTGGTGTTGGACTCAGGGCTGGTGTGGCCCACCACGTCCACGGCCGTGGCCTTCACCGTGTGGACTCCATCCGCCAGCGGCGTGGTCGGCGTGAAGGACCAGGTCCCCGTGGAGAGGCTGACCCCCGCGGTGCCCACGGCCGTGCCATCCACGATCACCGTGACGATGTTTCCACCTTCTCCCGTACCGCTGTAGGTCGGCGTGTTCTCGCTGGTCGTCGAGCCGTTGGCCGGAGTGAGCACCACCGGAGCGGGAGGCGGTGTGGTGTCCACCGTGAACGTGTTGGTGTTCGAGTCCGGACCCGTATTGCCCTGCGCGTCCGTGGCGCGCGCCTTCACGTTGTGCTGGCCATCTGGCAGCGCCGTGGTCTGCGTGTACGTCCAGTTGCCCGAGGCATTCGCCGTGGTGGTCCCCACCGCCGTGCCATCCACGAACACCGTAACGGTGCTGCCCGGCTCGGCCGTGCCGGTATAGGTCGGCGTGTTGTCACTCGTCGTCGCACCATTGGGCGGCGCGGTCACCACCGCGGCGGACGGGGCCGTGGTGTCCACCGTGAACGTGTTGGTATTGGAGTCCGTGCTCGTGTTGCCCGTGGCGTCCGTGGCCCGGGCCCTCACCGTGTGCGAGCCATCCGCCAGCGGCGTGGTCGGTGTGTAGTTCCAGTTGCCCGAGGCATCCGCCGTGGTGGTCCCCACCGAAGTGCCATCCACGAACACCGTGACGGTGCTGCCCGGCTCGGCCGTGCCGCTGTAGGTCGGCGTGGTGTCGCTCGTCGTCGAGCCGTTGGCTGGAGTGACGACCACTGGAGCCGCCGGCGGCGTCGTGTCCACCGTGAACGTGTTGGTGTTCGAGTCCGGGCCCGTATTGCCCTGTGCGTCCGTGGCGCGCGCCTTCACCGTGTGCGAGCCATCCGCCAGCGGCGTGGTCGGCGTGTAGCTCCAGGCCCCAGAAGCGTTGGCCGTGGTGGTGCCCACCGTCGTGCCATCCACAATGACCGTGACGGTGCTGTTGGCCTCCGCCGTGCCGCTGTAGGTCGGCGTGTTGTCGTTGGTCGTCGAGCCGTTGGCCGGAGTGATAACCACCGGAGCCGCCGGCGGCGTGGTGTCCACCGTGAACGTATTGGTGTTCGAGTCCGTGCTCGTGTTGCCCACCGCATCCGTAGCCCGCGCTCGCACGGAGTGGACTCCATCCGTCAGCGAAGTTGTTGGCGTGAAGCTCCAGTTGCCCGAGGCATCCGCCGTCGCAGTACCCACCGAAGTGCCATCCACGAACACCGTGACCGTGCTGTTGGCCTCCGCCGTGCCGCTGTAGGTCGGCGTGTTGTCGCTGGTCGTCGAACCGTTGGCCGGAGTGACGACCACCGGAGCCGCCGGCGGCGTGGTGTCTACCGTGAACGTATTGGTGTTCGAGTCCACGCTCGTGTTCCCCGCCACATCCGTGGCGCGGGCTTTCACGGTATGAGAGCCGTCCGCCAGCGGCGTGGTCGGCGTGTAGCTCCAGTTGCCCGAGGCATCCGCCGTCGCAGTGCCCACCGCCGTGCCATCCACGAACACCGCAACGGTGCTGCCCGGCTCGGCCGTGCCGCTGTAGGTCGGCGTGCTGTCATTGGTCCTCGAGCCGTTGGCCGGAGTGACCACCACTGGCGCGACTGGCGGCGTGGTGTCCACCGTGAACGTGTTCGTGTTCGAATCCGGACCGGTGTTGCCCTGCGCGTCCGTGGCGCGGGCCTTCACCGTGTGCGCGCCATCCGCCAGCGGCGTGGCCGGCGTGTAGCTCCAGTTACCCGAGGCATCCGCCGTCGCAGTGCCCACCGCCGTTCCATCCACGAACACCGTGACGGTGCTGCCCGGCTCGGCCGTACCGCTGTAGGTCGGCGTGTTGTCACTGGTCGTCGAGCCATTGGCCGGCGCGACCACCACGGGAGCGGCCGGCGGCGTGGTGTCCACCGTGAACGTGTTCGTGTTCGAGTCCACGCTCGTGTTGCCCGCCACATCCGTGGCACGGGCCTTCACCGTGTGCGCGCCATCCGCCAGCGGCGTGGCCGGCGTGTAGCTCCAGTTGCCCGAGGCATCCGCCGTCGCAGTGCCCACCGCCGTGCCATCCACGAATACCGTGACGGTGCTATTGGCCTCCGCCGTCCCGCTGTAGGTCGGCGTGTTGTCGCTGGTCCTCGAGCCGTTGGCTGGAGTAACAACCACCGGAGCCGCCGGAGGCGTGGTGTCCACCGTGAACGTGTTCGTGTTCGAGTCCGGGCCCGTATTGCCCTGCGCGTCCGTGGCGCGCGCCTTCACCGTATGGGAGCCATCCGCCAGCGGCGTGGCCGGCGTGTAGCTCCAGTTACCCGAGGCATTGGCCGTCACGGTCCCCACCGTCGTGCCATCCACGATCACGGTGACCGTGCTGTTGGCCTCCGCCGTACCGCTGTAGGTCGGCGTGTTGTCGTTGGTCGTCGAACCGTTGGCTGGCGCGATCACCACGGGAGCGGCTGGCGGCGTGGTGTCCACCGTGAACGTGTTCGTGTTCGAGTCCGTGCTCGTGTTCCCCGCCACATCCGTGGCGCGGGCCTTCACCGTATGGGAGCCGTCCGCCAGCGGCGTGGTCGGCGTGTAGCTCCAGTTGCCCGAGGCATCCGCCGTCGCAGTGCCCACCGCCGTGCCATCCACGAACACCGTGACCGTGCTGTTGGCCTCCGCAGTGCCGCTGTAGGTCGGCGTGCTGTCACTGGTCGTCGAACCGTTGGCTGGCGCGATCACCACCGGCGCGGGAGGAGGAGTGGTGTCCACCGTGAACGTATTGGTGTTCGAGTCCACGCTCGTGTTCCCCGCCACATCCGTGGCACGGGCCTTCACCGAGTGCGCGCCATCCGCCAGCGGCGTGGTCGGCGTGTAGCTCCAGTTGCCCGAAGCATCCGCCGTCACGGTCCCCACCGAAGCGCCATCCACGAACACCGTGACGGTGCTGTTGGCCTCCGCCGTGCCGCTGTAGGTCGGCGTGTTGTCATTGGTCCTCGAGCCGTTGGCCGGAGTGACCACCACCGGAGCGACCGGCGGCGTGGTGTCCACCGTGAACGTGTTCGTGTTCGACTGCGGGCTCACGTTGCCTACGGCATCCGCCGCCGTGGCGCTGACCGAGTGCACTCCATCCGCCAGAGCCGTGGCCGGCGTGTAGCTCCAGTTGCCCGACGCATTGGCCGTGGTCGTTCCCACCGGCGTCCCGTCCACGATCACCGTGACCGTGGTCCCAGGCTCCGCCGTACCGCTGTAGGTAGGCGTATTGTCATTGGTCCTCGAGCCGTTGGCCGGAGTGATGACCACCGGGGCCGCGGGAGGAACCGTATCCACCGTGAACGTGTTCGTGTTCGAGTCCGAGCCCGTGTTGCCCGCCGAATCCGTGGCCCTCGCCTTCACGGTGTGCGGGCCATCGGCCAGCGGCGTGGTCGGCGTAAAGGTCCAGTTGCCCGAAGCATTGGCCGTGGTGGTGCCCACCACGACCCCATCCACGATCACGGTGACCGTGCTGTTCGGCTCGGCCGTGCCCGTGTAGTCCGGCGTACTGTCCTTGGTCGTCGAACCGTTCGCGGGAGCCGTGACCACCGGAGCCGGCGGAGGCGTGCTGTCCACCGAGAAGAAGTTCGTGCTGCTCGGGGAGCTCTGGAGGTTCTGCGCCGTGTTGATCGCGACGGCGTTGACGTTGTGGGTCCCCTCCGCCAGGCTCGTGGGCTGCGTGAACGACCAGTTGCCGGAGGAATCCGGAGTCACGCGCGTCAGCTCGACGCCATCCACGTAGATGATCACCTCGGTGCCCGCTGGATAGGGCAGGGCCAGCGTGCCGGTGTACGTGGGCGTGTTGTCATTGGTGCTGGAGCCGTTCGCCGGCGTCACCACGACCGGCGCGGTCAGCGGCGAGTAGCAGTCCGCGAGCAGCGTATAGGCGCCGTTCCCGCCCGCCGTCGCACCGTACGGATCTCCCCCCGCGGCCGTCTGCACGCCCGAGAACCCACCGATGACATTGGCGGTCCCCAGCGGGCAGAGCGGAGCGCCACCACACGCCTGGAACACCACCCGGCCACCACCACCGCCGCCGCCCGGACCTGCAGTCTGGTTCGTGCTGCCACCCTGGCCTCCGAACGCATGGACCTTGGAGGGAGTGCAGCTCGCCGTCCCCGAGAAGCGCATGTGGATGGTGCCACCACCGCCACCACCGCCACCACCGTCCTGGGTGCTGTCCTGCGAGAAGAAGCCGTCGGCCAGGATGCTGCCCGAGATGGCAGTGAGGTTCTTGGCGCGAATGAAGATGACGCCTCCACCCTGGCCGCCTGCCGCGGTCGCAGTGCTCGTGATGTGAGAAGGCCCACCGCCTCCTCCCAGCGTCAGGCGGGTGGCCGCGGGATAGGTCAACAACGCGCCGCCCTGCCCTCCCACGGCCCGCGGTCCATCCGCGCTGTTGCCTCCATCACCTCCCACGCCTCCGTTACCACCGCCTCCGCCGCCCGACTTGAAGCACACACCACCACCTGCTCCGTTGGCCACCCGGCCTCGGCCTGTCTGCGCCGGCCCATAGCGGGAGGCGGCAATGCCTTCGCCCTTCTGCGCCCCCTTGGGAGCGGCCTCATCCAACGCCGAGCAGTTGTTCGCAGCCGACGTGTCCTGGGCGAACTGGCCTCCGCGGAAGCCTCGGCTCGTGACGCTGATGGTGCCGTTGACGGTCACCGTGCCCGTGGCCAGGAAGGCCAGGATGCCGCCCGTGCTCCCGTCCCATGAGCGAGCGATGAGGCTCCCCGAGCCGACCGTCACGTCGGTGTACTCCGGCACCCTCACCACCTGGGTGAAGGTCGCCGCGTAGGAATAGAGCAGCGGCTGGGTCATGGTCATCGTCGTCCCCGCCACCCCAGACAACCGCGCCAGCTCGAAGCGCCCCACCAGATCACTGCTGAGGTCGATGCTCGTCGGCCCCCCCGAGGCCGGCTCAGGGACGATGCCCGTGGTCTGGATGATCATCACCACGTCATTGACCCCGAAGCCGCTGGTCGTGGAGACCGTGAGGGTCGTGGCCCCAGGAGCCAGCGGGGCAGTCACCCGGGCATAGGCATTGATGATGGTGTTGTTCGTACTCACATTGAGTGCGCCGTTGTGCCCATTGCCCACGCCGTAGATGTCCTCTCCGGCCAGGGCAGGCAGCGCGCACACGAGCACCGCCAGCAGCGCGGTGCGGATGAGGTTCCTCGAAGATGAGTTCTTCATGTGTCTCGTCCCCCGCGGTCAGTGCTGCGCGCCCTCGCGGGGCGTGGTGAGGAATTCGACCCGGCGGTTGGCCGCCCGGCCCTGCTCGGTGGTGTTCGGCGCCACGGGCAGGCTGCGGCCCATGCCCTTCGCCTCCAGACGCTTCGGCGACACACCCTTCTTGATCAGGTAGTCGCGCACCGCCTCCGCGCGGCGCTGCGACAGCTCGCTGTTGTAGTCGTTGCTGCCGCGCTCGTCCGTGTGGCCCTCGATCCAGACCTTCTCCAGCTCCGGGTGCTCGAGGACGACCTTCGCCACCTGATCCAGCAGCTTGAAGCTGCGCGACTGGATCTTCGCGTTGTCGGAGTCGAAGTAGACGCGCTCCTTGATCTGCAACCGATCCTTCTCGATCGCGACGACCTGCTTCTCCTGCACCGGGCAACCCTGGTTGTCCACCGGGCCCGGCTCCGTCGGGCAGTTGTCGCGGTGATCCGGCAGCGTGTCGCCGTCCGTGTCCTTGGCCGGGCAGCCCTTCAGCTCGGGGATGCCGGGCTCGGTCGGGCAGGCGTCCACCGCATCCTCGATGCCGTCCTTGTCCGTATCCGGGCAGCCCTGGAACTGCGCCAAGCCCGGCACCATCGGGCACTTGTCCGCCGAGTCCTCGATGCCGTCCTTGTCCGTGTCCGGGCAGCCCTGGAACTGCGCCAGGCCCGGCACCGTCGGGCACTTGTCCGCCGAGTCCTCGATGCCGTCCTTGTCCGTGTCCGGGCAGCCCTGGAACTGCGCCAGGCCCGGCACCGTCGGGCACTTGTCGTCCGGATCCATGATGCCGTCGCCATCCGAGTCCTTCACCGGGCAGCCGTGAGCATCCACGCGGCCCGTCTGGCCCTCGCACGTGTCGTCGGCGTTCTTCACCCCGTCGTTGTCGTCATCCAGATCCGGGCACTGCTCCGGCGTGTGCTTGCCACCCGCCACGCACCGGAAGGGCTTGTGTCCATACGCCACGCCCAGCAGCGCGCGGAACGTAGGCGTGCCGGGCGCATCCCCCGTGGCCACGCCCGCCAACGCATAGGCCTCCACCGGGCCCAGAGGAAGCCGGCCGCCCGCCAGCACCTCGAGCGCGGCGCCCTCTCGGGCGAGCGGCACGGTGCCGATGAGGTTCACCTCGCCGCGGAGCCCATCGCCCGTGGTGGACAGCGCACCACCCAGGCGCAGCTCGGAGCCCACCTCGTCCTGGATGTTCCCATCCTCGACGAGCACCTGCTTCGAGCGCACCGACAGGCCCGCATCCAGGCCCACGCGCAGCGTGCCGAACAGCCGGCCCACCATGAGGCTGGGGATGAGGCGCGGCGATCCGTCCTTCGCCAGCGCCGAGGCACTGCCCACGGGCAGCCCCACCAGAACCCCCAGGGCCAGATCCACGGGACGATCGTCCTCCAAGGACAGCAGCCCCAGACGCACGCCCAGGTACGGAGTCCCCAGCCCCCCTCCCGTCGAGGGCTGCTCCAGGCCGTACTGCGTCAGGTCATCGCTGCTCTGCGTGAGCAGCAGGGGCACCTGCGCCGAGACTTCCAACCAGTTGAAGATGCCGTACGCCGCCGCCAGGTGACCGGTGATCCGGCCCTTCACCAGCGAGCCCACCTTTTCGCCATCGCGATACAGGGCGAGCGGATCATGCTGGTAGTGCCCGGTGAGGGAGACGCGGTAGCCGCCCCGGGTGAGCACCTCGCCGGTGCCCAGCACCAGCGAGCCCGCGCCGTTGGGGTTGAGCGTGAGGCGCTCGAGTTCCAGCTCGGGTAAACCCTGGGGCTGCGCAAGCGCGGGGGCGCTGATCAACAAAGAGGCGAGCACCAGCAGCGGCGCCAACGCGAGCGGGGATCGCGATCGATCCGCGCATCGGGAGGCAGCGACCAGCATGCTGGCGAGCGGTGTGGCATCGGTCATGTCGTCTTCTTCCTGCGGTGGCACAAAGCGGGGCTGGTGAGGCCCGAACGGATCCGGGCCGAAGCACTCTCTGACTCGACTGAGGGTGGCAGGCGCCACGCTCCAGCTTGCCACGACTCATTGCCCCGCCAACAATTCCCAGTGAGCCCACCGGGGGTGTTGCCCCGATGTGTCACCGGGTCCGACCCCTCACGTCGGATCAGCAACCAGGACCCTCCGGTAGGGTGCTGCGTCCTGCGCGAATGTGCGCTCGGGAAATCACCTTTTTCCCGGTGCCCTTGCTGGGTGCAATCCGACTCAGGCCCGAGGCAGCGGCTCCACTACACTGGAGGTGTCTGGCCCCCATGTCCCCCGTGCAGCCCATGCTCGGCAAGAGCGCACGCCGCACGCAGGACCATCGAGATGAGTGATTCCCCGAAGCAGGCGACTCCGGACCCGGGCGCGGAGGAGCTCGCCACCACGGTGCGGCGGCCGCACAGCCCTCCCCTCCCCGAAGCGGGCGAGGCTCCTACCTGGCCCTCGGCGCCACCGGACACGCCTCCTACGGTCCTGGCGCCTGGCCGCCTCCTCGCGGATCGCTACACCGTGCTGGACTTCCTGGGCCAGGGCGGCATGGGAATGGTGCTGGCGGCCTATGACTCGCGGCTGGATCGCCGTGTGGCCCTCAAGCTGCTGCGCCACCGGGGCGCCGGCTCCACCGGCGGCGGAGAGGAGCGGGCCCGGCTGGTGCGCGAGGCGCAGTCCATGGCTCGGCTCAACCATCCCCACGTGGTGGCCGTCTAGCCCAGGAGTATTGGAGAGACCTCGGCCACGCACCCCACCTCGCCCGTGCGAACCAATGGCTGGCCGCACACCCGAGCCCTTGAGCCAGCCCACGGGCAGGTGGCTCAAGTGTGGTGGTGCAAGCTCTCCATGAGGTACGGATCGCCCTCCGGAACCAGCGGCACCGACTGCACGGCCCTCGTCACCGACACCACGAACAGCCCCGCCAGGCCGAGGAATCCAGCCGCCTCGTACAGCCCCACGCTCGCGTTCTCGGGCATGTTGGACGGGGCCACCATCAGGTAGAGGTCCAGCCAACGGCCCACGAGCAGCAGGCTCGCCACTCGGAGCAGGTGCGCCTCGCTGCGCTTGGCCGAGCGCGGCAGCAGCAGCAAGAACGGCAGCGCCCAGTTGATGGCGAGGTTCGCGTAGAAGGGCACCGTCCAGCCGCCGTGCATGCGCGCCACGTAGTACACCGTCTCCTCCGGCAGGTTCGCGTACCAGATGAGCAGGAACTGGGAGAACCACAGGTAGGCCCACAGCGTGGCGAAGCCGAACATCAGCTTGCCCAGGTCATGCAGGTGGCTCGTGTTGATGGCCGGCATCGCCCCGGAGCGCTTCAGCAGGATGGCCGCCATCGTGAGCGCGCAGACGCTCGAGGAGAGCAGCCCCGCGATGTTGTAGAGCCCGAAGATCGTACTGAACCAGTGCGGCTCCAGGCTCATCAGCCAGTCGAAGGCCGCCAGGCAGAACGTGAGCCCGAAGAGGCACAGGAAGAGCGCGGAGACCTTCACGTTGCGCCGCGTCCCTTCCGCGTTCCGCTCCTGATCCTGCCGCAGCGAGTTGCGCCGCAGGACCCAGGCGAAGGCGCTCCACAGGCCCAGCATCACCACCATCCGCACCGCGAAGGAGGGCACGTTGAGGAAGGCCGCCTTCGCGTGCAGCAGGTGGTCCTTCTCCATCACCCCCGGCCGGGCCCAGAGGTACAGCGAGGAGACCCCCGGCAGCAGCAGCAGCAGGCTCGCCGCGCCCACGGGGACATAGGAGGCGAACGCCTCGGGGATGCGCTTGAAGACGGTGAACCAGCCCGCGTTCGCCACGTACATCAGCGCGAGGAATACCGCCCCGCCCAGCCCGAGGCACAGAAAGAAGAAGCCATTGGTGAGCAGGCTGGCCAGCGCGCGCGTGGACTCCAGCGCCATGCCCACCGCCAACCCTCCGAGCCCCACCGCGGCCGCGATCCAGGCTCCCCGGCGGACCGCCGGACTGACGACAAATCCCGAGGCGCTCATGGCTTCTCCTTCACCGCCGTCTGAGGCGGGTTCTGCATCGACCGGACGAAGTGGACGATCTTCCACCGGTCCTCCGGGAGCACCTGCGAACCATGGGCCGGCATCAGCCCCTGGCCGTAGGTGATGATGTGGAAGATCTGCCCGTCCGGCAGCCCCTTGGCGTGGTCCCCCAGGAGCGACGGCGGGATGGGGAAACGCGCGGTGACGAGCCCGTCTCCGAGCCCCCCCGTACCGTGGCAGGGCGAGCAGTAGCGCGTGAAGGCCACGTGCCCGCGCGCGAGAACCTCCGGAGAGGCCGCGTACGGATTCGTCAGCTCACGCCCGGCCCGCGCCGCCTCCTCGGTCCCAGCGGTGAGATGCAGGGGCTTGTAGCCTCGCGGGACCGTGCCCTTGGCGGGAGAGAGCAGCGTCTTGCCGTCCTTCGTGTTCGGGTTGGGCGCGAAGCTGTCGTACGGGACGGAGCTCACCATGTCCGGCGTGTACTCGTAGTTGGGCTTCGACTCGTCCTGCTCGCAGCCCGCGGCCAGCAGCAGCACCACACAGCCAGTCATGGCGCGCTTCATGACGGCACCTCCTTCCAGGACATCTCCACCGCCCCATGCCGACGCAGCATTCCCTCCGCGGCCTCGTGCCCCTGCTGTCCCTCCCGCGCTCCGAGCACCAGCGCGAACCGGTCATCCGTCACGCCCGGCAGCGTCAGCCGCTGGCTGCCCGGGAACAGCCGACTGCGCGCGAGGAAGGCCGCCACGGTGATGAGCCCCGCGAAGAGCACCGTCAGCTCGAACGCCACGGGAATGAACGCGGGCAGGGAGTTGAACGGCTTGCCGCCCACGTTGAGCGGCCAGCTCACCACGGACGTGTACAGCTCCAGCGACAGCGCCAGCGTGCAGCCCAGCAGCCCGGCTCCGAAGCACACGTACGTAATCCGCGAGGGCTTCAGGCCCATCGCCTCGTCCATGCCATGCACCGCATACGGCGTGTACACGTCATGCACCGCGTAGCCCGCCTGGCGCGCGGCCCGGGTGGCGTCGAGGATCTTCTCCTCGGTGTCGAAGTAGCCGATGAGGACGGGGGGGCTCATACGAGCACATCCTTTCGGGAGGCCATGTTCGCCATCGCGGGCTGCGGCACCGCGGCGGGAACAGACTCGGGAGTCTCATGCCGGACCGGAGCGATGTGCTCGGAGGGGGCATGCTCGTGGCCCGTGCCCCGAGCGAAGCCCAGCACGCTCTTCACCTCGCCGATGGAGATGATGGGCAGCACCCGGGTGAAGAGCAGGAACAGCGTGAAGAAGAGGCCGAACGTGCCGATGAACGTCCCCACCTCAATGACCGTGGGCTTGTACATGGACCAGCTCGACGGCAGGAAGTCCCGGTGGAGCGACGTCACGATAATGACGAAGCGCTCGAACCACATGCCCACGTTGATCACCAACGACATCACGAAGATGGCCACCGGAGAGGTGCGGATCTTCTTGAACCAGAACAGGTGCGGCGACACCACGTTGCACGTCACCATCGTCCAGTAGGCCCACGCGTAAGGACCGAAGGCGCGGTTCATGAACGTGAAGCGCTCGTACTCGCTGCCCGAGTACCAGGCGATGAAGAACTCCGTCGCGTAGGCCAGCGACACCAGGCCGCCCGTGACGATGATGATCTTCGTCATGTTCTCCAGGTGGCGGATGGTGATGAGGTGCTCGTAGCCCAGCACCTTGCGGGTGATGATCATCAGCGTCAGCACCATCGCGAAGCCGGAGAACACCGCGCCCGCCACGAAGTACGGCGGGAAGATCGTCGTGTGCCACCCGGGGATGACCGAGGTGGCGAAGTCCATGGACACGATGGTGTGCACCGACAGCACCAGCGGCGTCGCCAGGCCCGCGAGCAGCAGGTACACCGTCTCGTAGCGCGACCACGTGCGGTGCGAGCCCGTCCACCCCAGCGAGAGCACCCGGAAGAGCTTCTTGCGCAGCCCCTTCGCCCTGTCCCGCACCGTGGCCAGGTCCGGGATGAGGCCCACGTACCAGAACACCAGCGAGATGGTGAAGTACGTGCTGATGGCGAACACGTCCCACAAGAGGGGCGAGCGGAAGTTCACCCACAGGCTGCCGCGCGAGTTCGGGTACGGCAGCACCCAGAAGGCCAGCCACGGCCGCCCCATGTGGATGACGGGAAAGAGCGCCGCGCACATCACCGCGAACAGCGTCATCGCCTCGGCGGCGCGGTTGATGCTCGTGCGCCACTTCTGCCGGAACAGGAAGAGGATGGCGGAGATCAGCGTGCCCGCGTGGCCGATGCCCACCCAGAACACGAAGTTGGTGATGTCGAACGCCCACCCCACCGTCTTGTTCAGGCCCCAGACGCCGATGCCCGTGGCGATCTCGTAGGACACCATCCCCGCCCCCACCAGGAGGATGGAGAAGGAGATGGCGAAGGCCACCCACCAGGCCCGCGTGGGCCGGCGCTCCATGGGAGCGCAGATCTCCTGCGTTATCTGTCCGAGGCTGCGCTCCTCGGAGACGAGGGGAACGCGCAGCGGAGACACGTGCTGATTACTCATGGCCGCTCCCGGACCCGGTATTCCGGATCTTGGTGAGGTAGGTGATGACGGGGTTGATGTTCAGCTCGTCCAGCAGCCGGTATGCGCGCCCGTCCTTCGCGAGCCGCGCCACGTCGCTCTCCGGATCATTCAAGTCTCCGAAGTGGATGGCCTGCGCCGGGCAGCTCTGCTGGCACGCGGTGCGGATCTCCCCGTCCTTCAGCTCGCGCCCCTCGCGCTTCGCCGCCGCCTTGCCCTCCTGGATGCGCTGCACGCACAGGGAGCACTTCTCCATGACGCCGCGGCTGCGCACCACCACGTCCGGGTTGAGCACCATCCGCTCCAGCGGCTCCTCGTGCTTGTAGTCGAACCAGTTGAAGCGGCGGACCTTGGTGGGGCAGTTGTTGGCGCAGTACCGCGTGCCCACGCACCGGTTGTAGACCTGCTGGTTGAGACCCTCGGAGGAGTGCACCGTCGCGAGCACCGGACACACCGTCTCGCACGGGGCGTTCTCGCAGTGCTGGCACATGATGGGCTGGTGCACCACCTGGGGCGCATCCGGCTCGCCCGCGTAGTAACGGTCGATGCGCAGCCAGTGCATCTCCCGGCCGCGCAGCACCTCGTCCTGGCCCACGATGGAAACGTTGTTCTCCGCCTGGCAGGACACCACGCACGCCGAGCAGCCCGTGCATGCGCTCAGGTCCACCGCCATGCCCCAACGGTGCCCCTTGTACTCGTGGCCCGACCAGAGCGAGAGCTTGTGCGCCCCACCCTTCTCCTCGTGCTCCTCGTTGCCCGCGCGCGGGTTGGTCAGGAAGGCCGCCAGCTCCGCCTCTCGCACGTGCGGGCGCCCCTCGAGCGAGCTGTGCGTCTGCGTGAGCGCCAGCGGCCGATGGTCCGTGGTCACCGTCAGCTTCACCCCGCTCACCGTGCGCCGCACCCGCCCGCCGTCCACCGCCGCGAGGACGAAGGCATTGGAGCCCACGCCGTCCGCCACGCGTCCCGCCTTCGTGCGGCCGTAGCCCACCGCCACGCCCAGCACATCCGGGTGAGTGCCCGGCTGGATGAGCGCAGGCGCGGCCAGCACCTTCTCGCCAACCTTCACCTGCACCACCGTCCCATCCTGGATGCCGAGCTTCTCCGCGCGGGACGGCGCGATGCACACGTAGTTGCCCCACGTGGCCTTGCTGATGGGATCCGGCAACTCCTGCAACCAGCCGTTGTTGGCCAGGGAGCCGTCCTTCACCGCCACCTTCGCGTAGAGCGCCAGCTCGAAGTCTCCGCCCGGTGCCGGGTGCTTCTCCAGGCCTTGGGCCAGTTGCTCCTTCCGGAAGGCCGGCGCGGACTCCGGCGCCTGGCCCTCGATCGTCACCACACCCCGGCGCACCGCATCGTCCCAGAAGTCCTGGAAGCTGCCCTTCGCGGAGACACTCGGGAAGACCTCGGACTCCCAGCGGGCTCGCAGGAAGTCGTAGTGGCTCTGAGGAGCCCCCGCCCACACGAGCAGCGACTCCACCGCGCTGCGCGTGTCATGCAGCGGAGCCACCGCGGGCTGGCGCAGGCTCAGCACCCCGCGCCGAGGCTCAGCGTCTCCCCAGGACTCCAGCGGGTTGTTGTCCGGCGCGTGGTAGCCCACCAGCGAGGCCGTCTCGTCGAGCCGATCGCTCGTCGCCACCGTCAGCGCCACGCCCTTCAGCAGCCCCGCGAGCTCGCCTCCACGAGGGTGGCTGTACGCCGGGTTGACGCCGTGGAAGATCACCGCGCCCACCGCGCCTGCCTTCAGCTCGTCCAGGAAGGTGCCAAAGGACTGGGCCGCCTCATCGAGCGCCACGCCCTCCATCAGCGACACGGTGGAGCCCTCATTGCCGAGCAGCACGTTGGCCACGCTGGCGAGCACCTGCGCGGTCACGTCGTCGCTCCCGCAGACCACGAGGCCCTTGCCGCGCGCGGCCCAGAGCGCATCCGCGAGCTCGTCGAGCTGCTCCGCCGCCACCTTGGGAGCCGGCAACGTCCCGAACTCGGGGAACGCCTGTCCCGCCTTGGCCGCGAGCCGGCGCATCAGCCCCCACAGCGCAGGCACAAGATCCGACGGCGCCACGGGCACGCGGCGATCGGCGCTCGCTCCGGTGAGCGTCATCAGCGGCTCGAACTGCCAGTGCCGCGCCATCTCGCGCTTGCCGGCCGCGTTCCGCGCCTGCGTGTACTGGCGCGTGAAGGCCACCGGAGCCACCCACGTCCCCAGGAAGTCCGCGCCGAAGCTCGCGATGACCTTCGCCTGATCGAAGCGATAGGCGGGCACGCGCCGGACACCGTGCGTGATGCGCCAGCCCTCGGCGATGGCCTCCAGGTCCCCGAGCGCGTCGTAGCGCACCACCCGCGCCGCCGGGTACGCAGACAGGAAGCGCTTCACCGCGGCCTCGGCGGTGGGCCCCAGCACCCACGGCACCACCAGCCGGATGCCCTTGCCCTCCTCCGCCGCCTTCTGGAGCGCTCCCGTCACCGCCGTATCGATCGCGGACCAGGAAGCGCCCGTCCCCGAGACCGAGGGCCCCCGAGCCCGGCTGGCGTCGTACAGCGACAGCACCGAGGCCTGTCCCGTGGCGCAGACGCCGCCTCGGGAGAGCGGGTGCTCCTCGTTGCCCTCGATCTTGATGGGGCGGCCATCGCGCGTCTTGAGCAGCAGCCCGCAGCTCCCGCTGCACCCGGCGCACGTGGACGCGTACCAGAGCGCCAGGCCCGGCGTCACCTCGTCTGGGCGGGCGACGAAGGGAATCACCTTCTGCACCGGAGCGCGCGTGCACGCGGTCATTGCCGCCGCGGCGCTCAGGCCCATCACCTTGAAGAAGTCCCGGCGGCTGCTCCTGTCGGGAGGCAGCGCGGCGGTCCCTACGGGCAGCTCCTCGGCGAACTCGTCTCGGGACTTCTCGAGGAGCCCAGGATCTCCGGCTCGCTGGGCCAGGCTCTGCCAGTACTGCTTGCTCGTATCGGACATGGAAGGGTTCCTCAGCGGTGGCAGGCGGAGCAATCGGTCGGCGGCGAGAGGATCCGCTGCGGCTTCGCGGGCGCGGGCTCCACCTCCGTCGCGGGCGAGGCCATGCTGACGGCGAGCAGCTCACCCGCGCGGGGCGCTCCGGAGGGAGCCACGGACACCTGCTCCGCGGCCGTCTTGCGGTGGCACTCGAGGCACCAGCCCATCGTCATGGGCTCCACCTGCTCCACCCGCACCATCTGCTCCACCGGGCCGTGGCACGTCTGGCACTTCAGGCCCGCGGTGACGTGGTTGGCGTGGCTGAAGAAGGCGTGGTCCGGCAGCCGGTGCACGCGCACCCACTCGATGGGCTTGCCCTGCTGCACCGCCGCCGCCACCTTCTGGATCTCGGGCGAGTCCGTCTTCACGCGCGAGTGGCAGTTCATGCACACGCTGCTGGCGGGCACTCCCGCGTGGCGGCTGCGCTCCGCCCCCACGTGGCAGTACTGGCAGTCGATCTCATAGTGGCCCGCGTGGATGGCGTGGGAGAACGCGATGGGCTGCTCGGGCATGTAGCCCTGCTGGTTGCTCACCGGTCCGCTGCACGAGCCCAGGAGCGCGAGCGCGGCCAACAGGTAGAACGGGCGACAGTTCATGATCATGGCTCCGCCCGAGGGGCGGTCTCCTGCCGGCGGGAGACGAGGACGGATGCATCCGGCACGGACGGCACCGCCACCCGCTCGGCGGCACGCCGCGCCTGGATGAAGGGGGCGAGGGCAATCAGCACGAACCCCAGCAGCACGTGCACCCGGACCCCAAGCGGGGCCTGCGCCACCAGCGTCACGTCTGGGTGCAGCGTCAGCAGCGAGCACAGGTACGGCACCGTGATGTCCAGGGACCACAGCGCGCCCCACCGCGTCCCCACGGCCATGGCCAGCCCTCCCACCACCTGAAGCAGCAACAGGGCATACAGCCCTCGCAGGCTCCACGAGGCCTCACGCACCTTTTGCGCAATCACCTGGACCAACCCCCAGGCCAGGAGCAGGCCGCCGATGAGGCTCACTGCCTCGAAGGTGAACAGCCGCGCCGGTGACGCCAGGAAGGCCCGCATCGGCTCTCGGAGCAGCAGCCCCGCCAAGTGGTTCAGCGCGACGATGCCCGCGCCCGCGATGAGGATCAGCCCCCCCACGCTCAAGGGTCGCGGCTCGGAGGCCCGAGCGCTCGGCCGAGGCTGTTGGAGCCTTCGCACCACCCCCACGCCACACGCGAGCAGGGCCGCATAGGGCAGATAGCCATACAGGACGATGTCGCTCACGGAGCACCTCGCGAGGTGCCGCCCGCCGGCGGGACGTCCTTGCGCCCGCCTCGGACGACCCCGATGAAGCCCAGCGTGGCGAACAGCCCCACCACGCCCAGGTAGAAGAAGTCGCGGTCCGGACGCTGCTTCGCCCCATTCCGGGAGAGCTGCGCCAGGAACGCCTTGAGCGCGTACTGCTCCGCATCCGTGAGCGGCGCCTGGACGTACAGCTCGCGCATCATCGGCAGGTCCATGCTCGCGAGCACCGGCGCCATGCCCCGGTCTCCCAGGCGCGCGAAGGAGAACGTCAGGTCCTTCGCCAGCGTCCCGCCCCCCGCCGGCCCGAGCCCGCGCGCATCATGGCACCCCACGCACGCGGTGCCTCCGTTCGCCAGCCGCTCAGTGCCCTCGAAGAGCCGCCGGCCCTGATCGATCTCCTCGTCCGTCGCGTCGCTGGCCAGCTTGGCCGACAGCGGCGTCTTGCACACGCCCAGCTTCGTGCACTCGCGGAAGTACGCGAAGAGCTGCTGGCGCTGCTCGTCCGTGAGCTGCTGATCCGGCATCCTCACGCCGTTGAACTTCTGAAGCAGCCCCCCCGCCACCGGATCCCCCCCGTCGATCAGCGCGCCGGGGCTCTGCAGGAAGCGGGTGATCCACGCCTCCTCGCGCCGCTCCAGCACGCCGACGAGATCCGGCCCCACCTTGTCGCCCTCTCCCAGCGTGTGACACGTCGCACAACGCCGGGTGAACAGCACCGCAGCGGGCGAAGGCTGCGCCGCGCCCACCGGCAACGACAGGAGCACCCCTCCCAAGGCCACCAGGGAAGCGAGTCTCGCGGGTCCCCACCGCTCTTCGCCTGGAACATGTCCTCGCATCACCGCGTGCCCCTCCGTGCCGGAGAACCCGGGCAGCTCGCCCGTGCACGCGCCCTGTCTGCAACCGAGGGGCCATGGAGCCATTGCCTCGTGCGCCTGTGAACACTCCGCGGATCCACCTCCAGAGCCGCGCAGCATTTGCGCTCCGAAGGCCGGCCGAACGCAGCGTTTGCCGCACCTCCCCTTTTGGACACCGCGCGCAGCAGTGCGGCCCTCGCGGCGCAGCGCGGATCATCCTTTGCAGAAGCAGTGCTTCATGAAGGACTCCCTCATGCCAGCCCCCGAAGCCACGCAAGCCTCCGAGCCCCTGGTGAAGGACATCCTCCAGGTGCTCCTGGAGGGCCACGAGCGCATCCGGCGCTTCACGGCGCTCGCGGTGCAACTCGCGCATGCCCAGGACGTGTCACCCGCCGAGCTGTCCGAGACGGCCGCGCGGGTGCTGCACTACTTCACCGTCGAGCTGCCGCAGCACCTCGAGGAAGAGGAGCAATGCCTCGTGCCGCGCCTCTTCGCCGAGCCCCTGCCCGTGGAGCTCGTCGACCAGCTCTGGGCGATGGAGACCCAGCATGACGCGTGCGAGCAGTTGCTGGCTCGGCTCGTTCCGCTGTGGACGAGGGTGAGAGACACGCCCAGGAGGTATCCCGAGCTGGCGGAGCGCCTGGCCCGGGAGAGCCACCAGCTCATGACGGCCATGGAGGAGCACGTCACGATGGAAGAGCGGATCCTCTTCCCTTTCGTCCGGACCTGCTTCTCCCAGGCCACCCTCGTGAGGCTGGCCGAGGAGAACCTCCTGCGGAGGCTCAACACGTGGGGAGAGCCCCTTCCCCGGCAGGACCGGACCCTCGACGAGGCGGGCCCGGCCAGCCCGCTCAACCCATGAAGGCCGTGTGGGAGAACACGCCTCGGCCGATGGCCATGATGCCGCCGACGATGAGCAGCAGGGCCACCGCCACGGCGATCAGCGGCAGCAGGTAGCCGGGATTGGGGCGCTTGCGGTTGATGACCAGCAGCGCGTGGGTCTCGCCGACGGCGATCACCATCAGCACGATGTGGCCGATGAGCTGCGGGTAGAAGCGGCCCATGACCACCATGAGGAGGCCCAGGAGGAACTGCAGATCGAGCAGCCCGACGAAGCTGGAGCCCAGGATGCGCACGCCCTTGCCCACGGGGCGCTTCGTGGCGAGGCCGGACGCGAAGTACACCAGCGCGATGAGGCCTACGATCAGCACCAGGTAGCGGAGCCCGGAGTGGGCCTGGAACAGGATGTTCATGGCCCGCTCTTACTACCAGCAGGCGTGGCACGCACGACCCTTCACGTGGGATCGGGTCTGGGTGTCTGGTTCGTGCTCTGAGGCAGCTTCGGCGGGGTGATGTCCCGCCGCGGCAGCTCTCCCGTGAGGCTGTGGAGGAAGGCCACCACCGCCTCCACCTGGGCGTCCGTGAGCGTCTTGCCCAGCTGGTGCTTCGCCATCAGCCGCACCATGCCCGGCAGATTCTCCACCGAGCCATCATGGAGGTAGGGGGCCGTCTTCTCCACGTTGCGCAGCGTGGGGACGCGGAACTTCATCCGGTCCTCCTCGTCCCGCGTCACCTCGTACCGGCCCTGATCCTTCGACCGCGGGTAGGCCTCCACAAGCCCCAGCTTCTGGAGCGAGGTGCCCCCCACCGCCGGGCCGGCGTGGCAGGTGGTGCACCCGGAGGAGACGAAGAGCTCCAGCCCCTGCCGCTCCTGCTCGGTGAGCGCGGCGTCGTCTCCCGCGAGGAACCGATCGAAGCGCGAGGGCGTGGTGAGCTGGCGCTCGAAGGCGGCGATCGCCCGCGTCACGTTGCCCAGCGTCACCGGCCGCTTCTCTCGGGGAAAGGCCTTCTGGAAGAGCTTCACGTACTCCGGCATGGAGGTGAGCGTCGCCAGCACGCGCTTGTCATCCGGCATGGCCATCTCATCCGGATCGAAGAGCGGGCCCTCCGCCTGGACCTCCAACGTGGGCGCGCGGCCGTCCCAGAACTGCGCCACGAAGCCGCCGATGTTGTACACGGTGGGCGAGTTGCGCCGCCCCTTGCGCCCATGGTGGCCCGTGGAGACGGGGACGTGATCCACTCCGTAGGCGGCCAGGTTGTGGCAGGTGTTGCAGGAGATGTCGTGGTTCTTCGAGAGCCGCGCGTCGAAGAAGAGCAGCTTCCCCAGCGCGATCCGGGCCTGGGTGTCACCGGGGCGCGGTGAGGTGCTCGCGGTGGGAGGCGAACGGAAGGGCGCCACCAGCTTCTCGGGCGGAGAGGCCATGGCCCGCAACGCGAGCACGCCCGACAGCACGGCCACGGCACTCGCGAGGCGGAGCTGGAGTCGCGCTGGTGCCTTCATCCATGGGCCTCCCGAGAGCCTCACGACGCGCTCTGGAGAGTATCAAGAGAGCGCGCACCGCCGTGATCACCCACACCGGCAGTCCGTGTGCGACTGATTGATCAGGTGTTTTCAGGACGGCGCCCCTCTGAGCACATATGCTGCCGCGCGCTTGCAACTCTCGAGCTCCTTCAGCCTGCGCCCCCCTCGCCATCCCGCGCTCGACGCCGCGCGCGGTTTCGCCGTGTTGGCGATGGTGCTGGGCCATGCGCTGGATGCGCTGCTGTCTCCCGCGGCCCGCGCCCACTCCTGGGTCCAGCGCTACTGGGAGCTGCGCGGCATCACCGCTCCCCTCTTCCTGCTGGTGAGCGGATGGGCACTCGTGGCCGCGCTGGATCAGCGGCCCGGCGCGGCTCGGGCGATGTATGGCCGCCGCGTCCGGCGCGCGGCCCTGCTGGTGTTCCTCGGGTACCTGCTGCACTGGCCGGGCTGGGCGATGGTGAAGTGGCTGGGCTGGAGTGAGGCGCTGGAGGCTCGCCTCTTCGAGTTCGATGCGCTCCAGTGCATCGGCTTCAGCCTGCTGGCGGGCGCCACGGTCCTGGTGATCGCGCCGGGGAATCGCTCGCGGGCGCTGATGCTCGCGGTGCTGGCCGCGGGCGTGCCCCTGGTGAGCGGTGCTGTGTGGAAGCTCGGGCCCTCCCTGCCCATCGCGGTACGGCAGGCGCTGGGCTCCGAGGGCAGCCACTTCCCGCTGTTCCCGTGGGCGGGGTTCTTCTTCGCGGGGGCGCTGGCGGCACAGTTGTTCCGGCTGCTGCGCCCGGGCTGGCCTCAGGGGCTGGCGCTCGTGGTGCTGGGCGCGGGGGTGATTGGCGTCACCCAGCAGATTTCCCCGGACTGGAGTCCGACGAGTCCGTGGCTTGTGGCGTTCCGCGTGGGTGAGGGTCTGCTCGTGCTGGGCGTGGTGAGCTTCGCTCCGGTGGTGCTGTCTCGGCGGCTGGCTCCGCTGGGGCGGCTGTCGCTCTGGGTCTACGTGCTGCACCTGCCGGTGGTGTACGGGTGGGCGGACATCCCGGGGCTGGCGAGCCGCGTGGGCCCGACACTGGAGTTCGGCCCGGCGCTGCTCGTGGGAGTGGGGCTGCTCGGGGCCAGCTACTTCGCCGCGAGGATTGGCCGAGCGCTGCGCCGGCTCATCCGCCCGTGGCGGCAGCCTGCGACGAGCTTGAACATCTCGTTCAGCGACAGTCAGCGCGTGTGAGCGGCGGCGGCTGGGGCTCTGCCTTGAAGAGGCTCAGGCGCTCTGCTGCATGTCTGGGGGATTCTCGGCCAGGCCTCGGCGGATCAGCTCCTGGACGACGGCCTCCAGCGCCTGGATGCGCCGGCCCGCGCGCCCCGGCGCCCAGAGCGCGGGAGCCTCAATGCCCAGGAGCGGCACGGCCTGCTCCACTCCTCCCGCCTTTCCCTTGAGGGCTCGGGCTGCGGCGAGGCGGATGTTGGCCGCGGCCCTGCGGGTGACGCCGTCACGCCAGAGCAGGTCCAGGGCATAGGTGGTCCACACGGCGAGGACGTCATCGGGGCGCAGGAACGCTTCGAAGCGGCCCAGGGCCGAGTCCCTTTCCTCCCCCGCGCGGAGGAGGTCCTCCGGCAGCTCCGTGTGGAGCGGGGTGCTGCGCGCGAGGGGCTGGCGAGGGGCCAGGATGGCCTCGAAGCGCTCACCGGTGAAGGGGCGGCACGCGACGAGGTGAACGAGCTCGGGCGGGATGCCCTCTTCGGCGGGGTGGGCATTGGCCTCGGCGTACAGGAGGACGAGCCGGGGCAGATCCTCCGCCAGCGAGCGCAACTCCAGGGGCGGGCGCCAGGGCCCCTTGTAGATGCGGCGGCGAGGAGGATCGTTGCGGTGGGCGCGGCTCTCGATCTGCGTGTCCACCATGAACTCGAAGGGGCTGAGCATGGCGTCGAAGCGCGTCGGGTCCCCGCCCTCGAGCGCTCCGAGCACCTCCACGACGGCCTCGATGGTGGAGACGCAGTGGTCCGCGGGCTCGGAGCGGATGCGGTAGTTGCTGGGGCGGCGCGGGGTGAAGCCGATGCGCGGCAGGCCCGCGAGGAGCGGGTTGGACTTCACGACCTTCTTGGCGAGGGGCCAGGTTCCATCGACGACGATGAGCGTCTCGGGGGGCTGGGTGGCGGCCTGCTCCAGCGGCATGGCCCCCGGGCCCGGGAAGAGCACGGCCACGCGCTCCGGGTTGGCCGCGAGGGTCTCGATCCGGGAGTGGCCGGTGAAATCGACTCCCAGGTGGATCTCGGAGTTGGGCAGGCAGAGGTGCGCCATGCGCGCGGTGCCGATGGCGACGCGGCGCTCGCGAGGGTGCTGGAGGAAGACGATGCGGGTACGGGTCTCCAGACTCGGCAGGCGCGCGCAGTAGCACGTGCTCTCGGGACGACGGCAGCGCAGGCAGAGGGGACGCACGCCCCCGCTTTACGGCAGCCCGCCGAGCCCGGCAAGCAGGCATCCGGGGAGGCGGCCGGCGTGCAGCCGTGATGGCTCATGAACACCCCTACGCTCGAAACTAGTTGCACCTCAAATCATTAATCATCATAGGTATGCGCGTGACTGGCTCCGATCTTCCACAAGGGGTCCAGCGCTTCCTCAGGGTGCACATCGACTCCATCGAGAAGCTGGAGGTCCTCCTCCTGCTTCGGAATCGGGCGGAGCGGCCGTGGACGGCATCGGAGGTGGCACTGGAGCTCCGCATCACCGAGGTCTCCTCGACCGCGCGGCTGGAGGACCTCGCCTCCAGTGAGCTGCTCGTCCGCAACGGCGAGACGCCCGTGGAGTACCGCTTCAGCCCGGCCCGCTCGGACGACGTGCGCGCCATCTCGGAGCTGGCGCTGACGTACTCCGAGCGCCGGGTGAGCATCATCACCTTCATCTTCTCGAAGCCCACGGAGCGAGTGCAGGGCTTCGCGGACGCCTTCCTCCTCCGGAAGAAACGAGACGACGATCCAGGTTGAAGCCGCCTCCATCGGAGACGCGGTGGCTCACTCCTTGGACCTGGAGACCACCACGTTTCCACCGGGCCGGCCTCCCACCGTCGCGGGCACCCCGAGCAGCAGCGTGGGCTCGCCCGGCAGTTGGTGGCTCGCCTCGGCACGCACCAGGGGCAGACCGTGAGGCTGACGCTGCAGCCAGGCGATGAGCTTCTCTCGCACCAGGCACCGCAGATCGAACGCCTTGCCCGCATCCGAGGCGCTCACCAACGCCCTCAGCAGCATGGTGCGCTCGGAGCAGCCCGTCACCTGGAGCCCCTGGACCTTGCCGTCCCAGAGCCCCGCGGACTCCTGCTCGAGGATGCGCCGGAGCTCTGCGCGCACGGCGGCCACGTCCGTCCGGAAGTCCACGTACAGCTCGGCCGTGCCCAGGATCTCCGGCGACACCTTGCTCCAGTTCTGGAAGGGCTTGTCCAGGAAGTGGCTCATCGGCACCACCAGCCTCCGCAAGTCCCAGACCTTCACCACCACGTAGGTCAGGGTGATCTCCTCGATCCAGCCCCACTCGTTCTCGACGATGACCGTGTCGCCGATGCGCACCGGCTGGGTGATGGACAGCTGGATGCCCGCAAGCAGCGTGGAGATGGACTTCTGCGCCGCAAGACCGATGACCAGGCCCGCGAGGCCTGCCGAGGCCAACAGCGACACGCCGACGTTCCGCACCGCCTCGAACTGGAGCAGCAGCAACGAGGCCGCCACCAGCACCACCGTCACCTCCGTGATGCGCCGGAGCACCTCGACCTGCGTGCGCAAGCCCCGAGCCCGGCCGACGTCCTCGATTCCTCCCTCGCGGGCCACCTTCTGCTCCACGAAGCGCGCGACCAGCCTCACGAAGCGCAGGAGGAACCATGCCAGGGTCGCGATCACCACCGAGCGCGCCGCGAGATCCACCACGTGCTGCGCGGGAAGCGGAAAGGCCAACAGCCGCCCCCCGGCAGCCACCAGCAGCGCGAACAATACGTAGCGCAAGGGTCCCCGCCCCGCCGACACGAGCTGCTCATCCCAGCCCGCCTTCGTCAGCGCGGTGGCACGCCCGGCCATGCGCAGCGCAAACGCCTCCAGGAAGCGCCCCGCCAGTGTGCTCAGCACGAGGGCCAGCGCCAGGCCCGCCCATTGCCACAACGCCAGCACCCAGAAGGGCCGCGCCAGGAGGAAGGGAGGCAGCACCGCCTCCAGACGAACTCCCTGCCCTTCCTCGAGGGCGAACGCAGGCAGGGAGGACAGCCACAATACGAGCGTGAGGGGTCTGCGCATGGTCTCGGGGGCCGGCATGAAGGCGCGCGACTCCCCAGCGGCTCTCGAGGTTGCTGCCTCGAACCGGAAGGATTGCGACGCGTGGGCTTTTATTTTGAACTCAAACTATATAGATTTCGTGCCCATGTCCAGTCCCCTCTCCACGGCGAAGCAGGTGCAGGAGGAGCTCCCTGGAGCAAAACCCGCGCACGAAGAGTTGCTGGCTCGGTATCTGAGCCGACTCCACACGGATCCCGCGCTGCTCGCGGCCGCCTCTCAAGCAGGGAGGGAGCAGACCCTGCAGTGGGCCGCCGACGAGCTGAAGCACACCGCGGCCACGCTGGGCCATATACCCCTGGCGGATGCCGAGTACGAGTTGGAACGCGTGCTTCAGGAAGTCATGGAGCGCCTGGACGTGGCGTAGCCGCCAGGACCGGCCTTGACTGACGCGCGAGCACGAACAGGCCAATGAGTACCAGTGTCACCGGCCCGCCGGGAGCGCCCTGCCCTCCCCCGTGCGCGGCACAGCCTCCCTCGGAGGCCGTGGCCTCGAGGTAGGGAGTGATGAATCCCTCCAGGAAGACATCGGCTCGCGTGCCGTACGCCATGGCCGTGGGCGTACAGTCCACGCTCCCCGTGGTGATGATCCCCGCGAGAAACTCCTCTCCCTCGATGGACAGCAGGATGGCGCCTCCCGAGTCCCGGAAGCAGGGAATGGACGGACCCGCAGCCACCGACAGCCGCGTGTCTTGCAACCCGGCTAGCACCGCGGAGCCCGTGTGCTTCATCGGCGTCCCCTCGTCCTCACGCGAGATCTTCCCGAAGCCGATGATGCGCAGCGGCTTCCCCTCCCAGGAGTCTTCCAGGGAGATGACGCTCCAACGCGGAGCATCCGCGACGGCCCGCTCCAACCTCACGAGCGCAATGTCGTTCTCCAGCGTTGCGGGGACATAGGTCGGATGCAGGTGGACCTCGGTGACGGGGATGACCTCCCCCGCCGGCCCGCTGCCCACCAGCACCGAGAGGTTGCGTGTCACCGCCACACAGTGCGCCGCCGTCATCACCACGTCCGGGGCCATGAGGACGCCTGAGCAGAACACCTCCTCGCCCGTTCGCAGCGCCACCACCCCCGAATCCCCCTCCGTGAAGGTGCCTCCAATGATGCCGGAGCCGACCAGGTCCGCGGAGGCCGGGGACGCATGAGCCGCCACGCTCATCACGAGCGTGGCCATGCACAGAAATCGTCGCATGATGCCCTCTCACCCGTGCTCGGCCCCGAGGGCCATGCGGGGTTGTCGAGCGTGCTCAGCAGCCGCAGAGCTGCGCAGAGCGGAGAAGGCAGTCATTGGCTGCCGGGTAGCCATATTCCCACCACCCGGGCTTCACCATACAGGCATAAGTGCCCCCCGCCTGGCAGATCAGATCGCAGTAAGGGGCGGGCTCCATGCTCGGCACCCTCAGGGGCTCGACCCGCCCGTTGACCACGCCGAACGGGCGGAAGCTGCTGGCGGGATCTGCTTCACCCGTCGTGAGCACCAGCGCTACGACGAGGGAGACCTCACCACGAGGGCCGCGCTGGAACACCAGGTGGGCCTGCTCGTTGCCCCGGGCAAACGGGATGCCCAGCAGTGACTGCTCCCCGTTCACCACATCCTGCGAAGCTTCGAGCTGCATCACATACCCCTGCCCCTCCAGGAAGGGACGAAGCTGCTGGGCATCGGCGTTCTCGTGGACGAGCCGCTTCGCCATCGCCGGTGCGGTATCGAGCCCCGGCTCGGTGGCGCATCCTCCGAGGACCAGGAGGGACCCGAGGCACAGCGCGGCGATCAGACGGCCCTGCATTTTCTGCTCCATGGCTTGCTTCTCCTTGTGGAACTGCACGGTGGTGGGCGCGGATTCGAGCCTCACGCGAGTGACAGTCCTCACCGTTGGACGTCGCAAAAAAGGGGGCCCCCCGCCTGTCGGCACGTGATGGGTCAAACCCAGGAACAGGTATGCTCCGGCGTGAATGGAGAGCGGGGAAACCCCAACCTCTGAGCTGTGGCTCGAGATCGACCTGACCCAGGTGGGGACCGAAGTCGCCGTCACAGCTCGGGGCGGCCTGCAGATGGAGTCCTCGGAGCCATCCTCGTTCTCGATGGAGGTGGCTCGTCAGTTCGCTGCCTGGGTGAAGAGGGCTGCCAAGACCGGCACCGCGCTCTCCGGGCCCACCGCGAAGGAGAGCGCGCCTCCGACGCCCGCCCAGCAACTGCAGGAAGCCCTCTTCCGCCCGGGCGTACGCGAGGTGCTGCACAAGCTCCAAGGCGCGGCGCACGATAGACGCCTGCTGCTGAAGGTAAACCCCCGGAGCCCGGAGCTGAAAGCCATCCCCTGGGAGGCGCTCCTCCTGCCAGGCTCAGCTTCGGAGTTCCTGGGAACCTCGCCCGAACTGCTTCTGGCGCGGGGGGTCTCGTCCATCCTGGCCTGGCAGAAACGCGAGGTGAGGGGCGCCGTCCGGCTGCTCGCCATCTCCCCAGAGGATCCCGACGCTCCGGGCCGGCTCAAGAGCCTGTTGAGCGAGAGCCTCGCGTCCGGGGAACTCGAATGGCTGGAGCCGCTCGTTGGCTCGAAGGCCAGCAAGGCCGCGGTCGAGAATCGGCTGCGGCAGGAGCCCGTGCCCCACATCCTCCACTTCATCGGGCATGGAAGCATGGAGAACGGCAGCCCCACCTTGCAGATGGCGACCGGGAGTGAGCAGGAGCCCGGCTACCGGGTGAACCTGCTCGCCGGTGAGCTGAGGAACCTCTTCCGGCATCAGCTGCGCCTGATCGTCCTGGAGTCCTGTCAGGGCGCCCAGCCAGGAGCGCTGCTCAGCGCGGCAGAGGAGCTGGCCCAGGGCGCCGCAGGCGCGGTCATCGCGCATCTGTGGGAGGTCAAGGCGGATGTGGCTCGGCGCTGCTCGGCGGCCTTCTACCGGACGCTCACCGGCAGGTCCGAGCACGCCGGAGACGTGGCGCACAGCCTGCACGACGCGCGGCGCTCCATCTTGAATGCGCTCGAGGGCAGCGCCGAGGCCTTCTCGCCGGTGCTCTACCTGCGAGGGCGGCAGCCCGTCCTGTTCGACTTCAGCCACCGTAAGGTGGTGCCCCCTCGACCGCTCCCTTCCTCCCTGTCCGCGGTCCCCGAGGATCCCGCCGTGCGCCCGCTGCTGGAGCTGATCCAGAAGCCCTTCTCGCTGGTACTCGGAGATCACCTCCTGGACGATGCGTGGACGACCGCCGAGGAGGACTTCCGCAAGCAGCTGCACGGAGAACTCAGGCCGCCCCCCAGGGCAGCGCCCGAGCACCTGCCCGTGAGCGCGTTGGCCCAGCGCTATGCACTGCAGTTCAGCGCCGACCAGCTCCGGGACGCTTTCCAGGATCTGACGAGGAGCCCCCTGCCCGAGGTGCCCCTCGTGGAGAAGCTGGCGCGGCGGCTCTCGCCGGGATTCCACCTCACCCTGTTGCGGTTGCCCGCGCTGGAGCAGGCGCTCACGAAGCACCGGCCTGAGCTCGTGCTCTACGTCATCTGGCCGTTACCCGGGGACCCCGAAACCCCCACCATCCTCCGCTACGCCCGAGGCCAGGACTGGAGAAGACTCCCCGAGCTTCCGCTGTCGTTCGATCCCAGCCGGGATGTGGCGCTGCTGCGGCTCTACCGTGGACACAAGCCGAACGCGGACCTGCACGAGCCGCTGTTGACCGAGGACGACCACCTGCTCGGAGTGAGGGATCTGCGAGACATGCTCCCTTCGGATCTCGCGGCGAAAATCCAGAGCCAGTTGAAGAACCAGCCCGCGGTGCTGGTCGGCATGTCGCTCGAGTCCTGGGAACACCGGCACGTGCTCCACAGCCTGTTCGATCGGGACTCGCTCCCCGCAGGCAGCAGGGTCGTGGTGGAGCCCGGGGCGGCCGAGGTCGGCTGGTGGAAGAAAGGGCGAGCGCTGCCAGGAGACAGGCGTGAGCGAGGCGTCTCGGTGGTCCCCGTGAAGTGCGCGGAGCTGGCGCGGCGTCTCGACGCCCCCGAGCCCGAGGGAGCGCGATGACCAGGGAGCGCAACCTCTTCAACCCCTTCCTGGGCCCTCAGCCCTACCGGTCCAAGGACAAGGAGCGCTTCTTTGGGAGGGGGACAGCCACCCGGCTGCTGGCGGACCACATCCTGGCGTACCCGTGCGTCACGCTGTACGGCCCCTCGGGCGCGGGGAAGTCGTCGCTGATACAGGCCGGGGTGAGCCCGTTGCTGGAGAGTGCGCGGGAGTGCCGGGTCGTCCATATCGAGGGCTGGCTCCGGGAGGAGGTACCGGTGGAGCGGCTGGCGCGAGCCCTGGTCCTTCAGCTGAAACTGGAGGAGCCGCCCGCGGGACTCACTCCTTCCGAGCGGCTCGATCTGGCCTTGGAGCTGGCGGAGCAACAGTCGAGCCGCCCACTGCTCATCTATCTGGATCAGCTCGAGCAGCTCTTCCAGCAGGGGCGCGAGCAAGCACGGACGGAGGAGCTGCTCAAGAGCTTGCGAGAGCTGGTGCGCAGTTCCTGGCCAGGGCTGCATCTGGTGATGGCGCTGCGCGAAGACTACCTGGGGATCTTCCGGGATCGGACTCGCGGCCGGCGGGAATTGATGGAGCACGGGTTTCGGCTGGGGCCGCTCACGGTCGGACAGATGGTGGAGGTGGCGTGCGAGCTGGCCCGACAGGGGGAGCCTGCACAGACGTGGGACTCCGCGGTGCTGTCCCAGCTCATGCTGCAGGTGAGGGTGGCGGGGCAGGACCCGACAGAGGAGGCCGAGGTCCAGACCGCCTTCGCCCAGATTGTGTGCCGGTCGCTGTGGGAGGAGCGGGCTCGGGATGGGGAAGGGCAATTGGAGGCCGAGCCGATTCTGCACCGGTACCTCGAAGCGACGCTGGAGGAGTTGGGCCCGCTGAAGCTCCCAGCGCGCGATCTGCTGGAGCGGCACCTCGTTACCCGGGACGGGAGCCGGGCGTTGCTGATGGAACGGCAGGCGCTTGGGGGAATGAAGGGGCTCTCGGAGGCGGAGGCTCGCGAGGTACTGAGCCGCCTGGAGAGCCACGCGGTGCTGCGAGCGGAAGAGCACGAGGGCAGCCGGTATTTCGAGCTGGGGCATGACTGGCTGGCGAGCAAGGTGCTGAAGCAACGGGAGGAGCGGGAGCAGAAGGAGCGGGCGCGAAAGGAGCGGGAGGAGCAGGAGCGAAGGCTCCAGCAGGAACGTGCCGCGAGGCGGAGGCTGGCGTTGGTGGCGGGGGGAGCGGTGGTGGTGGCGGTGCTGATGGGCCTGGTGATGCTCTGGGCGCTGCTGCAGCGGCGGAAAGCGGAGGAGGCGAGGATGGCGGCGGAAGAGGCGGGGATTCGGGCGAGAGAGCATGCGCTGATGGCGGCGGCACGAGAGCAGGAAGAACGCGGCAGCCCGGACCTGGCCGCCCATTTCCTGCTGGAGTTGAGACGCCCCGATCAGGCCCGCGGGTGGGAGCAATTCGCCCTGGATGTTCTCCTCAAGGGGGTTCCGAAGGTCACCCTGCGGTGTCATGGATTCGCCCGCGTGGTCTCATTCAGTCCGGATGGGATGCGTGTGGCTGTAGGGTGTGCGGATGGAACTGCGTGGGTATGGCCTGTGGATGGCAAGGCTGCGCCGGTGGTCCTGCGCGGCCATGAAGGCCCTGTCCGATGGGTGAGCTTCAGCCCAGACGGCCTGCGCGTGGCGACCGCCTCGGAGGACCAGACGGCCCGCGTGTGGCCTGTGGATGGCAAGGCTGCGCCGGTAGTCCTGCGCGGCCATGCAGGCCCTGTCTGGTTGGCGAGATTCAGCCCGGACGGCCTGCGCGTGGTCACCACCTCGGCTGACCAGACGGCCCGGGTCTGGCCTGTGGATGGCAAGGCTGCACCGGTGGTCCTGCGCGGCCATGAGGGCAATGTCTGGAGGGCGAGCTTCAGCCCGGATGGCCAGCGCGTGGTGACCTCCTCATTTGACCAGACGGCCCGCGTGTGGCCTGTGGATGGGATGACTGCACCGGTGGTCCTGCGCGGCCATGAGGGCCCTGTCCTATGGGTGAGCTTCAGCCCGGACGGCCTGCGCGTGGCGACCTCCTCGGAGGACCAGACGGCCCGCGTATGGCCTGTGGATGGCAAGGCTGCGCCGGTAGTCCTGCGCGGCCACGAAGGCCCTGTCTGGTTGGCGAGCTTCAGCCCGGACGGCCTGCGCGTGGTGACCTCCTCGTCTGACCAGACGGCTCGGGTGTGGCCCGTGGATGGGATGACTGCACCGGTGGTCCTGCGCGGCCATGAGGGCAATGTCTGGTGGGCGAGTTTCAGCCCGGACGGCCTGCGCGTGGTGACCACCTCGGAGGACCAGACGGCCCGCGTGTGGCCTGTGGATGGGAAGACTGCACCGGTGGTCCTGCGCGGCCATGAAGGCCCTGTCTGGTGGGCGAGTTTCAGCCCGGACGGCCTGCGCGTGGCGACCGCCTCGTCTGACCAGACGGCTCGGGTGTGGCCCGTGGATGGCAAAGCCGCGCCAGTGGTCCTGCGCGGACATGAAGGCTATGTCAATTCAGCGAGCTTCAGCCCCGACGGCCGACGCGTAGTCACCGCCTCGTTTGACCAGACGGCCCGCGTGTGGCCTGTGGATGGGATGACTGCACCGGTGGTCCTGCGAGGCCATGAGGGCTATGTCCGATCGGCGAGCTTCAGCCCGGATGGCCAGCACGTGGTGACCGCCTCGGAGGACTGGACAACCCGCGTATGGCCTGTGGATGGGAAGACTGAGCCGGTGGTCTTGCGCGGCCATGAAGACTATGTCTGGTCGGCGAGCTTCAGCCCGGACGGCCTACGCGTGGTTACCGCCTCAGAGGACCAGACGGCCCGCGTGTGGTCCGTGGATGGGAAGACTGAGCCGGTAGTCTTGCGCGGCCATGAAGGCCCTGTCCTATGGGCGAGTTTCAGTCCGGACGGCCTGCGCGTGGTGACCGCCTCAGAGGACCAGACGGCCCGCGTGTGGCCTGTGGGTGGAAAGGCTGCGCCGATGGTCCTGCACGGCCATGAGGGCCCTATCCTCTCGGCAAACTTCAGCCCGGATGGTCGGCGCGTGGTGACCGCCTCAGAGGACCAGACGGCCCGCGTGTGGCCTGTGGATGGCAAGGCTGCGCCGGTGGTCCTGCGCGGCCATGAGGGCCCTATCCTCTCGGCGAGCTTCAGCCCGGATGGCCAGCGCGTGGTCACCACCTCGCAGGACCAGACGGCCCGCGTGTGGCCTGTGGATGGGAAGACTGCACCGGTGGTCCTGCGCGGCCATGAGGGCAGTGTCTGGAGGGCGAGTTTCAGCCCGGATGGCCGGCGCGTGGTCACCGCATCCTCTGATCAAACGGCCCGGGTCTGGCCTGTAGATGGGAAGACTGCGCCGGTGGTCCTGCACGGCCATGAGGGTCATGTCTGGTCGGCGAGTTTCAGCCCGGACGGCCAGCGCGTGGTCACCGCATCGTCTGACCAGACAGCCCGCGTGTGGCCTGTAACCATTCCTGAACTCCAGCGCTTGCTGCGTGAGGCCAACATCGACTGTCTCCCTCCCGAAACACGCCGGCTCTACCTGGACGAGCGTGAAGCCCAGGCACAGGAGCGATACGAGGCTTGTGAGCGCTCTTACGGGCGCGCCCCCTTCTTCACGGCGACCGAAGCGCCTTCCCCGGAGCCCACGCCATGAGTTCTTCGAAGCCCACCCTTCCGTCCCTGGCAGAAGCCGGACTCCAGCTCCTCCTCGCCCGAGCGGAGGACCACCTGCCCGTGCTCGATCAGGGGCTGGAGGTGGAGGCCCTCCAGGCTACTCCCAGGCCCACGCCGCTTCCGGGACGCGTCGAGGTGCCGACGTGGCAGAGCGCCGACGCGGGCCGGAACGATCTCACGGCGCAGCGCTGGGGAGTCATCGCCCCGGAGGGGGACGTGGGAGACGCGATCCTGCGAGCCATCGCTCCGCTCATCGCGCACCGCGAGAAAGAGCAAGGTGCCCCGGCGAAGGTCTACCGCGTCCCCGCGGATATGGACGCGGCCCGGGCGGTGGCGTGGAAGGACTCGGTGCTCCAGGCCGAGGACGTGCCCGAGGAGGAGCGCCCGTGGTACCTGCTGATCCTCGGAGATCTGCACCACGTCTCCCTCGAACTCCAGCAGGTGCTCGCGCAGGGAGCGTGCGTGGGACGGCTCCATGTAGGACGGCCGAACGGTGAGCCGGACCTCGAAGGCTGCGCGGCATATGTGACGAAGCTCCTCGCCAGGGAGCTGCGTACCGAGGTGAAAGAGGCCCCGAATGTGCTGATCTACACGGCGCGGGATGGCACGCTCGCCACGACGCAAGGGCACCAGGTGTTGATGGAGCCCTGCCGCGAGGCGATCGGAACCCGGTGGAAGGCGAAGTGGCCCGCGCTGGAGCTCGTGGACATCCCCTATGACGGCTCGAGCCCGGAGGAGCTGCTGCGCGCGGTAGGCCAGGCTCAAGCGGGGGTGATGCTCTCGATGGCTCATGGGCTCGGAAGGCCGACGCAGGGGTGGGTCTCGGCCGAGGAGCAGCGTGCCCGCCAGGGGGCCCTCTCCGTGGGGCGGGCGCAGGCGCTCACGGGAGAGCTGATGCGCCACACTCCGTTCCTGCCCGGAGGCATGTGGTTCAACGTGTCCTGCTTCGGTGCGGCGACTCCGGCGAAGAGTACCTTCCACGCCTGGGTGAGCCGACTCGCACAGGAGGGAGCCTGGTCGAGCCCGGCTACGTCAGTGCTGGCGAGCCTGCCCGGTGCGGGAGAGCGGCCGTTCCTGGCGGCACTTCCGCAGGCGCTGCTGGCGAACGAGCAGGGCCCGCTGGCGATCATCGGCCACAGCGATTTGGCCTGGACGCTGTCCTTCACGGACGTGGAGAACGCGTCAAGCAGCCGGGCCTCCCGCATCCTCGCGGTGCTGGAGGTGCTGGCGAAAGGCAGCCGCGCGGGCGTGGCCCACGCCGCGCTGATGCGCCACTACCAGGAGGACAACGACCGCCTGATGGCGAACTATCAGGCGCGAGCGGACGCGCAGCTGTATGGGCATCCGGACCCGACCGATCCCGTGCGGCACGGACTGCTGTGGATGCGGCGCCAGGATCTGCGCGGCTATCTGCTGCTGGGAGATCCAGCGGCAAGACTGGCGGTGAAGCGCGGAGCGCCGTAGCGGTCCCATCCCCGCGACTCACGGCACCCTGTCATGGAGCCCCCTTCACTGAGGAGCCGCCGCAGGCTGCCGACCGGTCAGCAGCGAAGGCAGGTAACAGGCCCCGTTCCAGGCGTATGCGTTCTCTCCGCACGGTGGTCGAGCATCACCCATGCGGTACCAACACCCGCCGCGCAACTCCTCCTCCCCTGGCTGTTTGCACGGCGGCTTGCGCTGGTTGGGGAGGGGTTTCTCGGGAAACTGCGTCACGACTGGAGCGGTGCGATCCTCTGGAGGCCCGGGCGCGAGAGGCTCAGCGAAGGCCACTGCCGCCGTATCCGCCACCGCTGCCGACTGATCTCCTTGGGACTCCTTCTGGTATGCCAGTCATACCAGCTCGCTTCATTGCCGCCACCAGCGCGGAGGTCGCTTCAAGCACCTCGCCATTCACCTAAGAAGTGCGAGAAGTCTCGGATTTCCACGTGCACGTTGAGTGGCTGGAGGCTCAATCCAGAAAGCGCCGTTCCCAGCGCCGGGTCTCCTCCATAGACTGGAGCACGAGCCTGTTGGGTTCCTCGAAGCGCCAGGGTTCGAGCACCTTGGCCAGTTCGCGATAGGCCGGGAGCGTGTCACCTCGCTCGGTATCACCGGCCTCGGGCCAGGGCCCCAGGGTGATGAGGACCTTGTCCTCTTCTATCGCCTGGACCGTGGTGCTTGGAGTGTGGAGCCGTGAGCGCAGTCCCTCCCATCCACCCAACTCTTCCAGCACGGGCGGCCCCAGGAACGTGAGCCAGTGAGGCGCTCTCACCCGAGTGCCCACCTCCCAGGAGTAGTCACACGGCGAGTCGTAGACATCGATACCTGGATGGCGAAACCAATATTGCGACAGCACCCTCCGTACGCCTGGAACGTCATACTCCGCATTGAAGGACAGCCCTCCGTGCCCGGAACAGAGCGGGAGAGGGGCCGCCAGCTCCATGGCCAGTGCCCGCACCCGCTCCGGTCCTTGCTCCTCCAAAACCTCCGTAGGCAGCCAGAACGTTGCCGAGCACACGGCGTTCGCTTTGTTCCTCCCCAGGGAAGATTCGAGATCCTTGCCCCAATATTCGAAGCGGTAGCGATCCTCGGCTCTGGAGGCGTCCATCAGTTGCGCGCTGCGCAGCCTGTCTCCCAAGAGCTCACGCCGCGTCCATTCCCAACCGCGCTCATCGAGTGGGTGCAATTCACCTTCCTCATCGGCGTACCAGCCGAGGGAGCCTGGGCCAATGAAGCGCAGATACGTCTCCAGCGCGCTCAACACCCGATGCGCCACTTCGGAGTGCGAGCGGCGCATGTAGAAGGTGAAGCTCAGTCCCTCACGGATCAGGAGGCTGCCGTTATCACCGGGATGGCGAATCCGGGGATAGTGCTCAGTCATCGAACGACTCCCACATGAGGCTGAACACGTGCAGGCGTTCCACCCAAGGCCCTCGCGTACACCTGCCCCTGATTGCTGTCTTCGTAAGGGTGCCCAGTCGGGTATCGCCGCCACGGAGACACCTTGCCCGTGTTCACGCATGGGAACTTGAAGTCGTAGACGTCCTGGACCTCATGCGGCTTCCCCTGTTGGTGAATGACGATGTCCGGCTCGATCGTCCCTCGCAGCTCCGCATGCCGTCCCTGCTGGAGCAACACCTGCACCTCCTCTTGAGGAATGTATTCTGCTCCAGCCGACTGCGGATTGACGCGGTAGCGAGGCATGAGGCTGAAGCCCCCTGGCTTCAACCGCTTGAGCTTCTCCTCGGCACACTTGAGCGCCACATGGTGCTGCTCCTCTCCCAGTCGCATCGCTCGCGTGACAGGCCGCCCCTGGCTGTCCGTGCCCACTTGCTCCGCGCACTCTTCCTGCGTCGGCCCTCGATTCCCGAAGTACCTTGCCATCACCTCCAACCGGGCTTGCGGGGCGCATTCGGCCAACGCCGTGTCGATGTTCGCTTGCAGTTCCGCATCCAACGCGCCACTGGCCTTGATCACCCCGGCGCCCATCACCGCCGTCGCTACCGAGGACACGCCCATGCTTGGTGGAGGCAGCGGTTCCGGTGGCGGGACGAGCCTCAGGTGGGGCACAACTGCCACCTTCTCCCCCGGCCCAGGTGCGCACAACTCAGGTGCCTGACGACAGGCGCTCGTCGCCGAATCCGTGGTCTGGGCGTATTGCTGCCCCTGCTGGAGGCGAACCGCACCGCAAGCCATCCACATCACGCTGGCACTCAGGGCCAGCATGCGCCTCGGAAGAAACCGGTCGTTACACCACAAGCCGCCTCCCATGCATGCCGTGGGCACATGCATCGTGACATCGCCCACGGCCCGTCAGAAGACCGGAGCATCGCATAGGAACTCCCGGCAGTGGCCTCCCTCGGCGTCGACCGCGTGGTGCTCGTCAGCGCTGCACACGTGGGGAAGAACTACTTCGGCTCCATGGTCCTCACACCCGACTTCACCCAGGAACTGCTCCTCCAAGGACTCAAACAGACCCGCGATACACGACTCCCCGTCTCACAGGGCCCCGTTGACGGAGAACCACCGCGGGCTCCTACTTGAGCCTCTTCCACTCCGCAGCACCCCTCTCAGCAGACAGACGCACAGCTTCCGGAGAACGCGGGTGCGACCGTTGCCCACGCTGCCAGGCAAACATCCTCTTGGGATGAAGCGATCCTTCGCAGTCCTCAGTTTCACCACCCACTTGCCCTTCCTCGACAAGCCCCAGTGGTAGGTGAATCCCAACAGGTGTTACCGAGCAGGCTCATTAGTGGACGAGCGAGCGGGCAAATTGATGGCCATCATCGACCGAGAGGTGCGTCATTCACATCCATGATGGCCATTGGGTTACGCTCAGCGGCCGGCAGTAGCCCGCCGGGTGAAGAGCGGTCTGGAGGCGTTGACCTGGCGGGGCGCGATGCGGTAGCGCCGCAGGGTAGAGACGAACCACAGGAAGCGCGGGATTTCGCTCGCAGCGACGAGAACGCCAGCTACTTGAACACTCCACCAAGGAGGTCGAGATTTCCGCCAATCGCTACGGTTCCCGCCCAGCATGGCACGTCGACTTTCGTGTTATCGTCCCGCACGTCTGAGATGTTTCCGAGAGTCACACCACCGAGGATGGAGAAGTATGCGTTGGGGCTGTACCCCAAGCCGAAGGCTACGACCGACGAGAATTGCCGCTCCGCTTGTCCTGCGTCCTTCACTGTGGAACGGACATCGTAGGCGATCGGCTTGCCGACCCAGACTCCAACTTTCGTCGAGCCGCAACGCCCCTTCAGCGAGGGGTTCCAGTCCTGGGCAGCGAGCCATTGGATGATTTCGTTACGCTTATTCGATTTCGCCGTTTGATCGCTTGTGGTCGACGAGTCCCAGTCGCGAATGGCCGCGACCACTTCTTGGGCGCTATAGACCTTCCTTGTTGTGTTGTCTCTGGTAACCTCGATTGCCTTGTCACCCAGAAGTTGGGTCGCAATGGCGGCATCGTCCTTTTGATCAGCGTGGATGGCGGATACGACAGCGTCAAAGAGCAACTCCGCGCGCTCCTTTGCGATCGCCATCGCCGCCCGCTGGGCTGTGCTCTCACTGCCGCTGCCCCAAGTGGAGGCACAGTAAACCCGCACCGCTTCAGGTTTGGCGAAATATGCCGGCAGCATTAGCACGTATGGCATAGCGACTGCCTTCGACGATTGCTGGCCCGTCGAGTTGACGGTTCCAAGCGGGGTTTGAACGGCCAGAGCGAGACCGCCGGTGAGTCCCGAGCTGATGAGTTTGCCGCTCTTCAGCGTATCGAAGTCCTCCTTCGCCGCTGTGGCCTCCTCTTTCGCGGCCTTCGCCTCGATTTGTGCCGATTGCACTTTGAGCGCAGACGACTCGTTCGCCACAGCCGCTCCGTCGAGTTGGGCGCCCTTGTTGGCAGAGGCAGCCTCCGCCTCAGAAGCATGCGGGATGTCAGCGGTCTGTGCATGGGCAGAACGGACGACTCCGAGAAAAGAGACTACAACGATGATTATGAACGAACCGTGCATGTAGACCTCATAGGCGATAGGACGAAGAACCTCGGAGTCTGATCGTTCCCTATGAACCGGAAAGATCACTCTTGATTATTAAAGGAGGAAAACACAGGCCGACTCAAGAAAGAGAGGAAATCGCCTCATCGCTCCAAGACAAGTGCCGCCTCCTCTTTCGGGCAGCCCCTGCTTCAGATTCCCATCGTCCAATCCCAATAAAGCGGCTGGCATGAGAAGGGCCCGTCCTCCCAACTGCGGCTGCAGTGATAGCCCTCACCACACACATCCGAGCCCTGAGGGTCGCAGGCTGGTAGGCAGTGCCATCCATCGCAGACCTTCCCGGTGCCACAGGGGGGTAAGCCCTCGCCACACTTCTCGACGCACTCCATCCAGACCTTGTCTGGATGCGATGGCTCATAGATCACTTCGCACTTCCGGCCATCAGCACAAGGGGTCTGCTGGCACTGGGGGCCATACACCTGTGCGCACATGGAAGCGCCTTCGCTGAAGGGGACGCACTGCTGCCCCGTGGGGCAGCCGCGCTTCTCACACGTGGGCAGGCATAGAGGTTGAGGCTCGGTATCAGCGAAGAAGAAGCCTGCGGGACAGCCTGGTGCGCGGCCTGGACGGCATGAATGGGCGCACCAACCCTCGACACGACCACCGCATACCAATCCAGGAGCGCAGGAGTTTGCTTTGTTCCGTGGAAGCCTGACACATCCCTCCCCCTCCTGGCGCGGGCCAATGGGGACGCAGACGCGCACCTGCGGCCCACCTCCCCAGGTGGCTAGCGTCTGGCATGACTGGCCTTCCTGGCATTGTGCATCCGTCATGCACTGGCTATCCGTGCAGGTCGACCGTGGGTACCGGGCGTCGAACAAGCATCCCAACGGCGGCTCACATTTCGCGTCCGGCCCACAGTGCCGACCGTACGTCACCAAACTCATGCGCTGCTCCTGGTTGAGCATGGGGCTGACACGCCCACCTGGAGGTGCATCCACTGGCACCTCCGGCTTCAACAGTGCCCACAACAGCAGCACGAGCGGCAATGGCAGCAGCACGCCGCTAAAGGCCACCACGACTTTGCGCCAACTCGACCTCCGCACCTACGGGCCCCCGCACTTACGACACTCGTCCAAGTGCTCCCTACCTGGCGCGCAGACCTGCGCCAACACATCGGTCCCTCCCGTGAAGGCCTCTCGAAGCTACCAGCGCCGAGCACGCAACGTCACGTAACGGAGAGTTCCATCACCGTTCTCGGCTTGCAGCTCCTCCGCTCCCAAGGCATGGAGTCCTCCCGTGAACCTGCTCCTGCTCTTCGACGAGGACTTCCTCCCTGACGGCACCGCACGCCTCACCGGCCGCCGCGCGCAGCACGCTCGCGAAGTGCTGCGCGCAGAGACCGGTGAAACCCTCCGCGTGGGAAGGCTCGGTGGTCTCGTCGGCACCGGCGAAGTGCTGGAGAACACCCCAGGCGCCCTCCACCTCCGCGTCTCCCTCACCGACTCACCTCCGGCCCGCGCCGCCGTGGACCTGCTGCTCGCCATCCCCCGGCCCAAGGCGCTCAAGAAGGTGCTCCCCGCCGTGGCCTCTCTCGGCGTCGACCGCGTGGTGCTCGTCAACGCCGCCCGCGTCGAGAAGAGCTACTTCGACTCCAAGGTCCTCGCCCCCGACTTCATCCAGGAACTCCTCCTCCAAGGCCTCGAACAGGCCCGCGATACCCGCCTCCCCGAAGTCCTCATCCGCGAGCGCTTCCGCCCCTTCGTCGAAGACGAACTCGACACCGTCTTCGGCCGCGAACCCCTCCGCCTCCTCCCCCACCCTCCGGCCCGCCAGTCACTCACCACCGTGGGAATCCCTACGGCACCCCGCGTGGTGCTCGCCATCGGCCCAGACGGCGGCTGGGTCCCCTTTGAGGCGGAATTGCTTGAAGCCCACGGCTTCCACCCCTTCACCCTCGGCCCCCGCATCCTCCGGGTGGAGACGGCTGTCCCCGTCCTCCTCGGGCAGGTAGCCCTTCTCCGGGAGAACATCTCCCCCCATTCCGCCCCCTGAGGGCTTGATGCCCGCCGGGCGGTTGTTCAAGAGTGGCACCCCATGACGACCCAGTCCGAAGCCGCCCAGGCCGCCTCCGAGACCGCTGCCCAGCCCTCCGCCGCCCAGCCCGTCACCTCCGAGCCCCAGGCCGCTCCCGCCAAGCCCGCAAGCCACGACACCGTCCCGCCCCCCGCGCTCCTCGACTTCATGATGAAGCGCTGGAAGCCCGCCAGCCGCAAGCTCCCTCCCAAGCTCAAGTTCGCCGACGCCTACCGCGCCCGCCGCAAGGCCCTCTCCCAGCTCTTCCCAGGTGAGACGCTCGTCATCCCCACCGGCCACGAGAAGGTCCGCGCCAACGACACCTACTACCGCTTCCGCCCAGGCACCGACTTCTACTACCTCACCGGCAACACCGAGCCCGACTCCGTCCTCGTCCTCCAGCCCAAGGAAGGCGGCGGTCACACCGACATCCTCTTCGTCGAGCCCAACCCCGGCCGCAGCGACGCCACCTTCTTCACCGATCGAGTCAAGGGCGAGCTCTGGGTCGGCCCCCGGCTCGGCGTGAAGGAGAGCCAGGCCCGCTTCGCCGTGGATGAGGCCCGCGGCCTCCCCGAGCTCAAGGCCTTCCTCGAAGGCCTCCACGGCGCCGTCTCCCGCCCCACCCGCGTGCTGCGCGGCTTCTCCGGCAAGGTGGACGACGTCATCCCCGCCCAGGCTGAGCGCGACAAGGCCCTCGCCCAAGCGCTCTCCGAGATGCGCCTCATCAAGGACGCCCAGGAGATCCGCGAGCTCCAGGCCGCCATCGACTCCACGCAGCGCGGCTTCGAGGACGTCATCGCCAACCTCAAGAGCACGAAGACCGAGCGCACCGTCGAGGGCGTCTTCGGCCTGCGCGCCCGCGTCGAGGGCAATGACGTCGGCTACGGCACCATCGCCGCCGCCGGCTCGCACGCCTGCGTCCTCCACTGGACGCGCAACGACGGCCCCGTGAAGAAGGGAGAGTTGCTGCTCCTGGACGCCGGCGTCGAGGGCCACAACCTCTACACCGCAGACATCACCCGCACCCTCCCCGTCTCCGGCAAGTTCTCCAAGGAGCAACGGGAGATCTACGAGCTGGTCTTCGAGGCCCAGGAGAAGTCCATCGCCGCCGTGAAGCCGGGCAACGACTTCATGGAGCCCAACCGCGTCGCCATGCGCGTGCTCGCCTCGGGCCTCGAGCGCCTGGGCATCCTCGAGGACGCCGAGGAGGCCCTCAAGGACGAACACCAGTTCTACAAGCGCTACTCGCTCCACAACGTCAGCCACATGCTCGGACTCGACGTGCACGACTGCGCCCAGGCCCGTCAGGAGGCCTACAAGTACGGCAAGCTCAAGGCCGGCATGGTGCTCACCGTGGAGCCCGGCCTCTACTTCCAGACGGACGATCTCACCGTGCCGGCGCGCTACCGCGGCATCGGCGTGCGCATCGAGGACGACGTCGTCGTCACCGCGCGCGGCTGCAAGGTGCTCTCCGGCGGCATCCCGCGCACGGCCAAGGACGTCGAGGCCTGGATCAAGCGCGTGTGGGCCAAGGCCAAGAAGTGAGGCGCCTACGCTCGCCGCCTACTACGTCTTCCTTGGGCTGATCGGCGCCGAGCGCCTGTACGAGCTCGCCCTCTCGCGGCGCAACGCGAAGAGGGCGCTCGAGCAGGGCGGCCGCGAGGTGGGCCAGGGCCACTTCCGCGTCATGGTCCTGTTCCACACCGCCTTCCTGTTCGCCTGCGCCATCGAGCCGCTCGCGCTCCACCGCCCCTTCCCGGGGCTGCTCGGCTACGTCTCGCTGGCGGGCGCCATCGCCGCCCAGGCCCTGCGCTACTGGGCCATCTCCACGCTCGGCGAGCGCTGGAACACCCGCATCATCTTCGTCCCGGGCGCCACGCCCGTGACGGCCGGCCCCTACCGCTACATCCGCCACCCCAACTACGTGGCCGTCATCCTCGAGTTCATCTTCCTGCCGCTCATCCACGGCGGTTACCTGACGGCCGTGGCCTTCTCCCTGGGCAACGCGGCCCTGCTGTACGTGCGCATCCGCGCCGAGGAACAGGCGCTCGGCGCCGAGTACCAACAGGCCTTCTCCCAGCGCCCCCGCTTCCTCCCGAAGAGCAACTCCGAGACTCCGGGCCTGCCTCCCCCGTGAGGACGATCGACGTCGCCATCGTCGGAGGAGGACCCGCGGGGCTCGCGGTGGCCATCCACGCCGCGCGCAGAGGGCTCTCCACCGTCGTCTTCGATCGCCAGGCCCTGCCCGCGGACAAGGCCTGCGGCGAGGGCCTCGCGCCTCCGGGCCTGAGGGAACTCGAGGCGCTCGGCGCCCGTCAGTACCTCACTCCCGCGGACTGCGCTCCCATCGTGGGCGTCCGCTACATCCAGGAGGACGGCACGAACGTCTCTGGCCGCTTCAACCCCACGCCGGGGCTCGGCATCCGCCGCACGGCCCTGGCCGCAGCGCTCACGCGAACGGCTCAAGAGGCAGGAGTCACCCTGCAGGATCGCTGCGGCGTGGCCAACGTGCTCCGCACTCCCGAGCGCGTCCTCCTGACGACCGCGACAGGAGAAGAGGTGGAGGCCCGGCTGCTGGTGGCTGCGGACGGACTCGCCTCGCCGCTGCGTCATGCCCAGGGGCTGGAGGAGCCCGTGAAGGCACACGAGCCCCGGCGCTTCGGCCTGCGCCAGCACTTCCACCTGCCCCCCTGGTCCGAGTTCGTCGAGATCCACCTCGCGCGAGGCCTGGAGGCCTACGTCACCCCCGCGGGCAGCGATCGCGTCGGCGTGGCCTTCCTCTGGGAGGACGGCAACGTCGAGGGCCCCATCTCCTTCCCGAACCTCCTGCACCGCTTCCCTGCCCTCCGCGAGCGACTCGAAGGCGCCGCGCCGGACTCCAGCGCGCGAGGAGCCGGACCATTCCTGCGCAAGGTCCGCACGCGGATCCTCGATCGCTTCGTCCTCGTTGGAGACGCAGCCGGCTACGTGGACGCCATCACCGGCGAGGGCCTCACGCTGGCGCTCCGAGGCGCGAGCACCCTGGGTCAGCTCCTGCCCGACATCCTCGCCCGAGGTGCCTCCCGAGCTTCCCTGCTGCCCTACGAGCGCGCGATCGCCCGGCATTACTGGCGCTACGCACTCTCCGTGCGGCTGATGCTGATGATCGCACGCTACCCAGCACTGCGCGTCCGTGTCCTCCATGCCCTGGCGCGTCATCCGGCGCTCTTCGAATCGCTCGTCAACTTCGTCGCGGGCTGAGCTCCGCCACGAGACACGGAGTTGTCCCGGGGTGGGCTTGTAGAGAACCGCCCGAATCCTCTATGAGGCACCCGGCTCCACAGGTAGGAGCCACATAGGGGACCCACCATGCTCAAGAAGATCCTCCTCGGCCTTGTCGCTGTGCTCGTCGTGCTGGCCGGGGTCATCGCCACCCGTCCGGCCGAATTCACCGTGCAGCGCTCGGCCACCATCCAGGCGGCGCCGGAGTTCGCCTTCGCGCAGGTGAACGACTTCCACAACTGGGGCGCGTGGTCTCCGTGGGACAAGCTGGATCCGGATATGAAGCGCACCTTCGACGGCGCCTCGGGCCCAGGCGCCATCTACTCCTGGACCGGCAACGACCAGGTGGGCGAGGGCCGGATGACCATCGAGGACAGCAAGGCCAGCGAGTTCGTCCGCATCAAGCTCGAGTTCATCAAGCCCTTCCCCGCCACCAGCACCACCACCTTCACCTTCACGCCGGCCAGCGAGGGCACTCAGGTGACGTGGAAGATGGAGGGCCATAACGACTTCATGGGCAAGGCATTCTCGATGTTCATGAACATGGACAAGATGGTGGGCGGGGACTTCGAGAAGGGCCTGGCCTCCATGAAGACGGCCGCCGAGCTCGACTCGAAGAAGCGCGCCGAAGCCAAGGCCCTGGCCGAGAAGGCGGCAGCCGAGGCGGCGGCCGCTGCCCAGGCGGCTGCTCCTGCCACCGACGCCCCACCCGCGCAGGGGACCGCCGCCGCTCCCGTGCCTTGACCCCTGGCGCCTCGAAGGAGGGGCCCCCCTAACGATCCTCCCCACGCTCGCCATAGAATCGCCGGACTTGGGACGGCGGCCATGACGAGCGGGTTGAAGACAGGACTGGTGCTGGCGGGCGGCGCGGCGCGAGGGGCCTACGAGGCCGGAGTGCTCTCCTACCTCCGCGAGGAGTTCGAGCCGCACTTCGGCCGCGAGCTGAAGCTGGACATCCTCGCCGGCACCTCCGTGGGAGCCATCCACGCGTGCTACCTGGCGGCGACCAGCCACGAGCCCCTGCAGCAAGCCCGCGGGCTCGTCGCGCACTGGCACGCCATGAAGGTGGAGGAGGTGCTCCGCTGCAGCTACGGAGACATCTTCCGCATCATCCGCGAGGCCCTCAGCAAGCCCACGGACCATACCCGGGACATCCAGTACGGCGGGCTGGTGGATCCGCGCGGGCTGCGCGCCCTGGTGGGCCAAGGCATCCGCTGGCTGCAGATCGGCCGGAACCTGCGCAAGGGCCACCTGGACTCGCTGGCCATCAGCGCCACGCACGTGGGCACGGGCAACGCCATCGTCTTCGTCCAGCGAGGCGACAACACCCATCCCAAGTGGAGCGATGATCCCGACTACAGCGCGGTGGCCACCCGCATCGGCCCCAACCACGCGCTGGCCTCAGCGGCCATCCCCGTCGTCTTCCCGGCGGTCCGCGTGCGGGGACAGCTCCACATCGACGGAGGCCTGCGGCTCAACGTCCCCATCAGCCCGGCCCTGCGCCTGGGCGCCCAGCGCGTCATCGTCATCTCCATGCGGCCCCAGCTCCAGGTGGAGAAGGAGAAGACGGCCACGCCCGCCAGCCAGAAGGAGCGCGAGGACGCCGTCGCGAGCGCCCCCTTCCTCGTGGGCAAGATGCTCAACATGCTGATGGTGGACCGCACGGACCAGGACCTGGGCCGGCTGCGGCGGCTCAACGCCATCCTCGAGGCCGGCACGGCGGCGTACGGCCCAGGCTTCGCGGACGTGCTCAGCACGGCGGTGCACCCCCACCGCAGCCAGCCGGTGCGCTACGTGCGGGAATTGCTGGTGCGGCCCTCGAGAGACCTGGGCGAGCTGGCCGCCGAGTACGTCCGCACGGCCGAGTTCCGCAAGAGCAGCAGCGGGCTGGCCCACCGCGCCATCCTGCGCCTGGTGGAGCGCGAGGCCCCGCGCGAGGCGGACATGGCCTCCTACCTGCTCTTCGATGGAGGCTTCGCGGACATCCTCATCGAACTGGGCCGGCAGGACGCACGCGCCATGCGCCCTCAGTGGGAGCGCTTCTGGTCCAACGAGCCCCAGAGCGTGGCCGAGGCCGCGCTGCTGAAGGGCACCGAGCCCGCCAGCGCCGCCTGAGCCGCGCCTCGAGCGCTACTTCTTCTCCGCGACGACCTCCGGCTTCTTGTCCGGGTCGTGCATGAAGACTTCGAACTGGCGGGCCTCGGTGCTCGTGTCCTCCTCCACGGAGAAGGACAGGCGGCTGATCTCGTGACCGTCCTCCGTCTCCACCACCGCGCGCCAGTCACCGGGCTTGGGGTTGGAGGTATAGGCGAAGGTCCGGTAGCCGCGCTCGATTCCCTTGTTGTTGATGGTGAGCGGCACGGTGCTGACGTTCGTCCAGCCCTTCTGGGGATGGTCGTAGTAGTAGCGAACGTTGACCTTGTACGTGGCGAAGCCCTTGGGCGCGAAGATGCTGAAGAAGTAGTACGCCTTGTCCCCCGGGCGCGCGCTGAAGTCCTGGTCTCCCTTGTGCCAGAACTTCCACCACTTCGGCTGGTACGAGAGCGCGTACGCGGAGCCCTGCTTCTCCACCGCGTGGTAGATGCCGCTGAACTGCACCGCCAGCGGCACCGGCGGCAGCACGCGCACCAGGTAGAGGAACAGCAGCGCCGCCAGCATGCTGAAGCCCGGCAGGGCGATCTGCCGCAGCACCTGGAGCTGATCCAGGATGTTCCACCGGCGCAGCAGCTTCATCACCCCGAAGACGCACCCTCCCGCGAGCACCTGCGCAAGCAGGAACACCCAGAAGTTCGCCCTGCCGATGAGGATGGGCAGCAAGTACGCGAAGTACATGCCCGTGCACGTGCTGAAGAGCGCCACGCGCACCACGGGGCCGATCTGCCGGAAGTTCGGCAGCTCGTTGGCCACCATGAGCCCGAACATGGCCACCAGGAACAGGAACGCGGTGAGCCCGGACGCGCTCTTGAAGAAGAACAGCGTGTAGGAACTCAGCAGGCTGCCGTAGAAGAAGTGGATGGCGTCCTCGCGCCACTTCCACACCTTGGCCAGCGCCTTGGGCGGCTCGGCCCCCTCCGGGTAGCGCTGCTCCAGCACCAGCAGCGAGGCCAGCACGCCCAGGTACAGGAACTGCTGCACCAAGGTGAACGTGTCGTCGATACGGCTCAGCGTGAGCACGTCGTAGACGAAGCCGACGAAGAAGAACGCGCCGGTCTCCAGCAGCTCGTTCTTCTTGCGCCAATCCTGCACGCGCTCCATCAACGTGCCCGTCTTCTCCGTGGGGATCGAATCCTCCGGATCGGCGGGCTTCGCGTCGACGGCAACGGCGTTCGCGAGGGTGTTCGGCGGAGGAGCAGCGACCGGCGTTGGCTCAGCAGAGCCGGTCGGCTCACCAGGGGCAGGAGGTGTCACGGTAGCCACAGCTGCCCATTTTACGCCCGAAGGTGAGAGCCGGGACAAGACCCCCGGCCATCACCCCCTGTGCGAGAGGGCTCAGCTCTCGGACTTCTTGCCGGCCACCAGGTCGGCCAGCTCGCCGCGATCGGCCAGCTCCATGAGGATGTCCGAGCCGCCCACGAATTCCCCGTTGATGAAGATCTGGGGGATGGTGGGCCAGTTCGTGTAGTCCTTGATGCCCTGGCGGACCTCGGGATCGGCCAGCACGTCCACCGTGTGCACCTGGCCGTGGGGCTGCAGCAACTGCAGCGCCCGAGCGGAGAAGCCGCACTGCGGGAACAGGGCATTGCCCTTCATGAACAGGACGATCTTGTGGGAGCGAATCTCTTCGTCGAAGCGAGCCTTGAGTTCAGGCGTCATGAGTCAGGTCCTTCCTCAGCGAGTCCCGAGCTTCTTCCATTGCTCGGGGGTATACGTTTTTAGCGCCAGCGCGTGCAGTTCGCCCGTCTGAAGCCAGTCCTGGACGGCGGCATAGACGAGCTTGTGCTGCTGCACCATGGGCTTGCCGGTGAAGGCCGGACTGGCCACCGTGGCCTCGAAGTGGTCACCCGTGCCCGTGGTGTCCTGGACGTTGACCTCCGAGCCCGGCAGGGCCCCGAGAATTCGCTCGCGGATGTGTTCCGGGTCCAGCATCAGTGCAGCCCCTTTCCCACCATGAGCATGGCGGGGTCAAACCCCATCCCCCGCACCGTCTCGTCCCAGAGCTGGGAGGGGTTGCTCTCGAGAATGGCCTTGGCCGTCGCCTCGGCGAACAGCCAGGAACCCGTCTTCATCTCCGCCTCCAGCTGCTTGGGCCCCCACCCCGCATAGCCCAGGCAGAAGCGCACGTGCGGCTCGGGGTTCTCCAACAGCGGGCCCAGCGCGTCCAGCGTCACGCTCAGGAACAGGCCGGGCAGCACCGTGTGCTTCTCGGGGATGGACTCGTCGTCGTGGAGGATGAAGCCGCGGTGAGGCTCCACCGGGCCTCCAACGAAGACGGGCTGCGCGGTGCGCTCGGCGGAGATCTTCATGTTCTGCCCCCTCGCCAGCTCTCCGAGCGTCAGGGGGGCCCCTCGGTTGATGACGAGCCCCATGGAGCCCCCATCCCCGTGCTCGATCATCAGCACGACCGAGCGGTGGAAGTTGGGATCCCCCAGCTGGGGCATCGCCAGAAGCAACCCAGGAGCGAGCGTCTGCACGGGGTCAGCATCGACCTTCCAGGTAGGGGCGCGCAACCCATTATCTCGCGCCCGGGCCCCCTGGAAGCTGTGAAGCCCCACTGGAAGACGGTGGGGGTGGGACTCAGTGCCAGCTGGTGTGCTTGGACTGGAGCGCCTGGGCCAACTTCTCCGGGAGCACGGGCTTGCCGATGAAGAGGTCCGCGCCCAGCCCCTTGCACTTGCGGGCCATGGCGGCATCGCTCATCGCGCTCACGCCGATGAGGACGGCCTGGGGGAAGCGCTCGCGCAGGCGGGACATCAGCGTGGCGCCGCTGCGGCCGGGGAGGAAGACGTCCACGATGGCCGCGTCCATGCGCTTGTTGCGCACGGCGAACTCCGCCTCTTCGGCGCTGCCCACGGGGAGCGGCTCGTAGCCCCACTGGGTGAGCAGCTCCACGAGCAGTTCGCGGTTGGCGGGATCGTCCTCGACGACGAGCACCGCGCCGCGGACTGGGTCGAGCTTCAGCTCGTCGTCACGCCGCTCAGGGCTTGCCTGCTCGGAGCTGGTGGCAAGGGAGAGATCGTCGGTCGGAAGGGACATGGCTCGGCTCGGTTGGACAAGAGTTGTGTGCGTTGGGGGAACCCACCCACGCACACGGGGAATTCCTCGCGGAGAGAGCTTAAAACCGAGGCAGCCCGAGGGGTTGGGCAACTCAGGCCCGACGGGGGCGTGTGGCGAGCGCCTGGGAGGCGAGCGAGGCGCCGAGCACCAGCAGCACGAGGAGCAGCCAGGCAGGGATGACGACGCGGCTGCCGCCTTCGTAGATGAGGGCGGCGTAGCTGGTGCCCAGGTAGCGGCCGAGCGACATGGGCTCCATGCGGGCGATGCCGAAGAAGCTGACGGTGGACTCGGCGAGGATGGCGGCGGGCAGGCGGCTAAGGAAGACAGCGAGCACGAAGGGGCGCAGCGCGGGCCACAGGTGGACGCGGAGCACGTGGGCCCGGGTGGCGCCTAGGGCGCGCGAGGCGGCGATGAACTCCTGGCTCTCGAGGGTGTCCAGGCGGTTGCGGAACATGCGGGCCGGGCCTGCCCAGCCGACGAGCGCCAGGGATACGACCATGAGGCCGAAGGGGCCCAGGCCGGCGCCGCTGCCTGCATCCACGAGGGACTGGCCGGCGAGCTGGAGCACCATGACCACGAGCACATCGGGGAGGGCGAAGAAGGCGTCGGCCAGGCGCATCACCCAGCGCTCGAGGTTGCCTCCGGCCAGCCGGGCCACGGCCGCCACGAACAGGCCGATGCCGGTGGACAGTGCTCCGGCGGCGAGCCCGATGGCGAGGGAGATCCACAGGCCGCCGAATGCCAGCTCGCACACGGTGCGATCGGGATGGGTCGGATCATTGCCGAGGGGACAGGTGCCCGCGAGCACGTGGGGGAAGACACGGCCGGCAAGGAGGCTCAGCACGCCGAGCCCTCCCAGCAGAGTCAACCCCACCCAGGCCTGAACAGGAACGCGCCTCATGCTCGTGTTGGCGGCGTACAACAACCGCCAGGGGCAGTCCATCGAGACTGCCTCGAACCTCTTCGTTCATCCAGGAAGGCGCACAAGCGCACAGACCATTCTCAAGCGAACCGTCCTCCAGCAAAAGGAGCCCCGGTGCTCCAGCCAATGGCATGGACACACCGGGGCTCACGCTCCCACGGAATTCAGCGCTCGCCCGGCCCGCTCAGGGGACGATGGCGAACTGCCGCGTGTAGGGACACTGGCCGTAGATGACCTGATCGAACTTGTAGTCAGCCGTCGTATCGCCGAAACGGGAGGTGCAGAGCGTGGAGGCCGTCCGCACGCACATAGCCCCATTGCTCACGATGTAGGGAATGCCTTTCGTACTGCCATCGCCAGGCCCATCCCATTCACTCACAATGCGGTCGAAGCCCTTGCCGACGCCCTCGTGACCTCCAAGGAACGCATCCACCACACAGCCGGACATGGGCAGGCAGGTATCGTCCGTGAACGAGCCGCACTCCTTGTTCCAGAAGCCACCCGAGACGTGGTGATCGAAGTAGTTGGAACTCGTCGTCCTCTCCAGTGAGGAGATGTTCTGTCCCAGCCAGTTGTAAAGCAGCGTCCCCGAGCCAAGCGGCCCAAGATTGCCCGTGTAATAGGACAAGGGATGGGCGCACTTACTCCAGCTGGCCGTCTCGATGCAGTAGGACTTGGCCGTCTCCAGTTCCTGCTTGCCCCAGTTGCAGTTGGCCGACGCACCCGCGGCGTACCCATAGGTCTGGATCAACTGGCACCGCTGCTCCCGCTCGAGATCAAGGGTGTTCCAGCGGCGCAGTTGCTCGGCAGGCACGCGGTAGTCGGCGAAGAGCTGGAAGTAATCGTAGTTGTAGAACTGAGGCGGCTGGACGTAGTGGCTCATGGACTGCTCGACTGCGGCGGAGTTGCTGACCGACACGCTGTTGACGAACTCCTGGAACTTCGTGGCGAAGTTCGCGCCCGTCAGCGCGATCGACTCGATCTCCTTGTCCCCACCCACGGTGTAGGCCTTGATGGTGACCTTGAGCTGCTCCAAGTAGAGCCGGGTCTCCTCGGAGACAGTGCTGGAGCCATTGGCGTTCAGCACCTCCTTGATCTTGGCCACCACCCCCGCCGCCTTCTGCGCCCGCTCGGTCAGGCTATAGCTCTTGGTATCAAAGCGGAAGACCATGTACAGCTTCGCCCCCCGGACCACGGCATAGACATATTTGTCGCCACAGAACTCGCGGAAGGCCCGCTGGGCATTCACGTTACCGGGGACGATCATCTGCGAGACGATGGCGGGCTTCATGGGATCCACGGACGTGTCCAGGGTCCAGTGATCGATCTGCTGCTCCCAGCGGACAACCACCCACTCCTGGTAGCTGTCACCAACCTGCTCGGAGTAACGCTTCTTGCTGCCGCTCAGATCGACGGAGTAGCCATCCACCCCCAGCGAGAAGCCTCCCGACATGTTCACGTCGAGCAGCTGGCTCAGTTGACTGACGCTGGCGGCGCGCTCGACGCTGATGGAGCGGTAGTTCACCGGGTTGGAGAGGATCTGGAACCCGGGGCGATTCGTGTCGATGCAGTTCTGGGCGTAATCGTCCTTGAGTACGTTATAGCCCTGCCCCAGGTAGAACTGGCCATCCACCACCGGCAACGGATTGAGGCGGACATCCGAGCGCGTCTGCGCGGACGATGAGGATTGGAAACCAGTCCTGAAGCCCTGGGAGCTGGCGGCGTACTGGGTGTTCTCCTGATCTACATCGTGCAAGAAGGGATAGTCCGCATAGACATCCGTGACTGGGGGCAGGTTCACGACCAGGGCCGAGCCCGTGGTGTAGCCACTGCACCCCACCGAGTTGCATGCCCGGACGCGGTATTTATAGACATTCGAGGCCCGTCCACTCATGGTGCTGGAGAGACTGGAGGTGCTGGAGAGCTGTTGCCAGACGCCGGTGCTGATCTGCTCCTCCAACTGATACGTCACGGGAAGGCCGTAGCCGGTGCTGGAGCCCCAGCTCACCAGGTACGAAGGCCGGGTGAGGTACGACGGATACGAGAGCGATCCGGGGATGGACGGCCGCTGCGCGGGGGGAGGCGGCGGCGTACAGGTGCCATCGACTCGCTGCAGGTCGATCGGGCAGGGAGGACAGGCGACGCTCTGGGTGGGATCAATCGGCGCGGGACAAAGTGGCGTCGCCTGAATCTGCTGGGTGGCGACGGACGGCTCGGCTTGTGTCAATGCCTCCTCCGTCTCTGGGCTCCACTCATTCGAGCATGCCCCCAGACAGGGAATCAGCACGTGCAGCAGCAGCGAGACAAATCTCTTTCCTTTTCGCATGGAGCCTTTTCGAGAACCTAGGAGTGGTTTGGCATTGCCGGGCGCCGAGCAAGCCACCCGGAGAGCGCTACAAACAGCCACTCGCCAAGAATGAATTCCTAGTCATCCTCCATGAGCAAAAGAGAACCTCAGCGGAGGCTCGGTCGCATGCTCAGCCCAGGGATGCGCGAGCCGCAGCCTTGGCGCAGAGCTTCTCGCTCAGCGTCCACGGGCCGGCCGCGAGCTTCGGGGCCCTCCAGAGAGACGACGGCGCTCGTAGGTTCGGGCGAGCGCGGCGATGAGCAACGAAGCGATGAGCAGTCCGGCGAGGATAGGCCACGCATCGGTCTGAAGCCTCCCCGACGCATCGAACATCTCGCCGCCGAGGTAGCTCACGAGGAGCAGCGGCGGCACGTAGCCGACGAGCGAACCCCAGAAGTGGGTCCAGAACCCCACCTTCGAGACGCCGAAGAAAGAATGAAGCACCTGCGGCATCCAGAAAATCAGGCGCAGGACGACGACGGTCTGGAATGCGTTCCGCGCGAGTGACTCGTCGTACTTGCGGAGCCGTGCGGGAATGCGAGCCGAGATCCAGTCCTTCGCCACGAAGCGCGCGAACGAGAAGCCGACGACGCTCGCGCACATCGTCCCGATCATCGAGAGCGCAAAGGCCGTCTGCCATGGCCAGATCAGCGGTGCCGCGACGACGAAGATCGTCCCCGGGACGCCGAACGGCTGCAGCACTGTGTACGCGAGGATGAATGCGAGGTAGCCCCACGCTCCCATCTCGACGAGCGTCTCGGCCAGGGCCTTCGGTTCGGCGACCCGCGCGAAGATCCCGAAGTGGTAGGCCCCAGCGAGCGTGAGGAGCACCAGGACGACGACGCCGATCCTGGCACCGCGCAGCGTGCGCGCCATCGGACTCATGCTCCGACTCGGTTGATGTCGGCCGACTCGAGGATGAACCGATCGGCCCGCCCTTCGACGACGCGAAGCATCGCTCGGCCGAGACTCTCGGAGGTGGTGCCCAGGGACGGAAAGACCCGCGCGAGGAGCGAGACGAGAGGGAAGATCGGCTTCAGCAGGACAAGGCCCACCTGATAGAGGCGCGTGCGGCTGCGAATGCCCGGGCCAGGCCGGATGAAGCCAGGGCGGACGGCGCCGGCATGTCGGAACGGCATCGACTTCAGCGTGCCCTCGACGCGCTGCCGGACGCGTGCCCACATCGAATTGCCTCCGGCACCAGCCGCGGAGCAGTAGCAGAAGGAGAGCCCCGGGTTCAGCCGGAGGAGAGCGCGCGCCCAGACGAGCGTCAACTCCTCGGTCACCCGGGAGTAAGCGGCCTCATCGAGGCCCACGGAGCTGATGCCCACCGCCCAGATGCAGGCGTCGTAGCCGACGAGTTGGTTCTCGACGGCGGCGAAGTCGAAGAGATCGGGCAGCAGGAGTTCACGCAGCTTCGGATGGTCGACGCCGCATGGCTGTCGTCCGATGCTGAGCACCGATCCGACTTCGGGCGCGTTGAGCGCTTCGCGCAGGGCCCCAGCGCCGACCATGCCGGTCGCGCCGAAGACAATGACTCTCAGCGGAGAACCTCCGTGGGTGCTCATTTCCGCTTCCCTTTCTCTTTCATGGGGGGGACGAAGCGAGCCGCGAGAATCCGCGCTCGTTGCTCCAGCACCTCCGTCGTGGGCACATCCGCCAGGAGGCCGTCCAAGGCGAGGAGGAAGACTTCCGCGCTCGCCTCATCCCCCAGGATCGAGGACACGCATTGCAGCAAGAGCTGGCGGTGCTGCGCTTCGACGTCGGGATCGATCCGCTCGCAGGTGTCGAAGAACTCACGCCCCATGGGCGCGCCGACCATCTCTGCCCAAGGGTCGAGCACCATCAGGCGGCAGACATTGAGCAAGCGTTCGTACAGGCTGCCTGGCGCGGCCGCCGCCTGTTTCGCCGCGGGATGCTGCGAGACCAGCCAGTCCACGAAGACGGCCTTGAAGATGTCTTCCTTGTCCTTGAAGACCCGGTACAGCAGCGTGCGCGAGAGGTTCGCGCGTTTGGCGATGTCCTCGAACGACGTCTTCGCCAGGCCGAAGTTGAGGAAGCACCACCGCGCGGCGAGCAGGATCTTCGAGCGGCGCGCGGCGGCCTCGTCCTCATTCAGGGCTGCTGACATATAGGCACTTTGACATTCAGCGCACTATTTGTCAACTCGTTCCCGGGACGAGGCTTGCGATGAACCTACCGTTTGGAAGGCGCTGCGGCCGGGGGAGCGCTGCTCGGGATGGGGGTGCCTCGAGCCGACGCAGCGCCTCCACGAGGGCGGTTCGCAGCTGCGAGCCGTGCAGGTGTGCCAGCTCCGCCAGGGTGCGCGTGCGCGCCAGCTCGCGAGCTACTTGATAGCCGACGAAGTACCCGCTCCGGGCAGGGATGTCCTGCCGAGGCGCGTTCGCCAGGAAGAAGGCCGCGTACTCCTCGGGAGCCTGCGAGTCGAGCTTCGCGCGCAGCTCCGCGGCCAGCTTCGGCAGCAAGGGACGCGCCCGGGTTGGCATGTCCTCGGGGAGCCCGAAGAGGATGCGCTCGGAGACGTTGGGGTTGAGGGCCTGGGCGACGTACGTGGCCAGTCCTTCGCGCCACAGGGCGGCGGCCAGGGTGTCCTCGGCGCCGGGGTCCATGAACTGCTTGTGGTAGATGTGGAAGAGTTCGTGGTCGAAGAAGGGCTCCACGTCTGCTGTCGGGCCGTAGATGGCAGCGATCATCTCCACCCCAAAGAGCAGCGCCGTCTTGCCCTTCACCTCTCGGGTCGCTCCGTCGAACGCTCCCAGCGAGTTGAGGAAATAGACTTCACCCGTGTAGCTCATGTCTGGGAACTCGTGGCGGAAGCGGGCCTCGTAGAGAGGAAGCTTCTGTTGCAGCTCCTTGGAGAGCCGGCTCATCGTGTCGAAGTGGGGGGACACGAATTGGAAATACTTCGGGTAGCGCTTCGCGAGCTCCTCACGAAGGGGGCGCTTCTCGTCGAGGCCCAGCACCCTGGCGGTGTAGAGGTCGGGATAGGCCGCCACTACCTGCTCGAGGAAGAGCCGCACCTGCTCCGCCTGATCGAGTTCCCGCGCGTGCTCCCAGTAGCGCCAGAAGGCTGGCGTCGCATCCACGACGCGGTAGGTGGCGGGCGGAGCTTCCGCTCGGGCAGCGGCAGGCAGCAGACAGATGAGCCAGCCCACGGTGGCGAGTCGCGAGAGGAGACGGAGAACCGTGAGCGGTGTGGGCATGCCCGACCCTAGCACGCGAAGGGCTGGGCGCAGGGGGAGTGAGGGCTGGTGCCAAGTTCCCCCGGCGGGGTGCTTGGGAACCTCTTCCCGTGGCGTGGACGCTGCGGCCTACCCACTGATAGCGTCAACAATCGTTCGTGGAGGCTCGCATGAGGTGGCTCCCAATGGGAGTGGTCGTCCTTTCAGTCACGGCAACAACCGGCTGCCCCTCTGAATTCGGCAAGAGCGGTCGCGTGTCCAAGGCCGTCCACAACGATTCGCAGGAGAACCTGCTGGAACTCACACACTGCTCGGATGCGTGGAAAGCGGAAGTGTGCGGCAATGGCCCCAATAGCAATCGCTATGAGTGTGAGAAGTGCGGCGGCCCATGAACTGGCGAGTGGTCCTCGGCGTCTTCGCGGGCGTGCTCCTGCCGCTGCCGCTCTGGCTGCTGCTGGGGATACTCCTTCGTCCAATACTCGAACCCGCAGAGTCAGGAGTCGCGCGAATCACCCCGATGCTCGACAGCGAGCAACGCGCTCGGCTGCCAACATACAAACGGCGTTGCCTGTCAGGTGCTGAGTGCGACCCACCACTGAGCTGCTTGTATCAGTCCCGGTACAGGCACGCGTTCTGCACCGACAGCCAGTGTGCCACTGATGCGCAGTGCCCGGACGGACAGGTCTGCCGCGAACTCGCTGCGAGGAGGAATGGACCGCTCGTGCGACTCTGCATCCCCGTGGGCATCCGCCAGGAGGGGGAGAACTGTGATCCAGCGCCAGCAGATCAGCAGCGCGCCTGTGTGGACGGACTTGTATGCGCCGGGAGGGACGGTTGGTGCAGTCGCCCATGCCACCTGGGCACCGAGGCGGAATGCCCCAAGGGCTTCTTCTGCGCGGACACTGAGCCGCAGCCCACATGCCTGCCGACCTGTGAGAAGCAAGGATGTCCCTCAGACCAGCAGTGCATCCGGTTCCTTGAGGGCTCCTCCCAGTGTGTTCACGTCTACGGGCCCAACTGCCAGCAGTCGCCTTGTCCCGACGGCCGACAATGCCAGGCGATGCCTCATCCACGGCAACCCGGCAAAGCGTGGCTCTGGTGTGTCCAGTGGTGCCGCAAGGATGATCCTCCCTGTCCAGCGGGCAAGGTCTGCAGCGAGTATGAATGCGTCCCGGCTTGCGACCCGCAGGGCCCCGCCGTATGCGCCGAGGGGTATCAGTGTCGCCAGCCCTGGCCGGATTCACCCTTTGGGTGCCATCCCGATTGGTAGCACCGTTACGGGAACGTCACCCCAGGGACAAGAAGCCGGACACCCGTTCCGGAGCACGCAGATAGCAGAGTCTCAGCGCGTCACAACACGCGGGCCGCGCGGGCCTCCTCCAGCGAGTACTCCCGCCCAGCGGTGGTGAAGGGGCCAGTCTTCTGGATGAGCCACGAGCAGGAGCCCGGAGGCAGGTAGAAGTCTTCCTCAAAGGAAGCCAGCCCCAGGTGGCGCAGGTAGTCCTTGAGCATCTCAAAGGTGAAGCGGTCCCTCAGCCGGCGTGCCTGGTACTTCTCCACCTGCTCAAAGGGGAAGGGCTCACCCGACTGCTCGAAGACCCAGCGGCCCCCATCATTGGCAGCGGCCAGGGCACGCACAGTGTTGCTGATCTTCCCCGGCTGCTCCGGGCCGTATACCCCCAGCATCACCGATCCGTAGCGGCCTTGGTCCCCGCGCAGCGTATGGGGCACGGCAACCACCCGCAGGCACCGGATGCTCAGCCTCCGAGCCATGTAGCGCAAGGGGCTGGCGGCATCCGTCCCGGTCCACCCGTTCTCGACATAGGCTGTCCAGGGGCTGCGCGTCGGAATGAACAGGTGCCGCTGTGTCTCCCCACTGGTGAGGGGCAGCAGCCTGGAGAGGGCTTGCTCCAGGGTGCCCGAGACGGGAAGTACCTCCACGGAGATGCCACGGGGCGTCATCAGCTCGCCATGCCACGTGGCGAAGGCTCGCGCCGCCTGCTCCGCTCCCAGTTCCAGAAAGCCCATCTCTGAAGTGACAGGCGCCCAGCGGTCCTCCAGCAGCAGTCCCTTCATCTCTTGCGTCATGGAGTCACGTCTCTTGGCTCAGGGATGATAATCCGGATGATGGTGGCTTCCGGATCGTTGGCGGTGAGGCGCGCCTGGTGGCCAGGGCCTCGGCCCGAAGAAGGTGAGTCGTACTCCACAGAGTAGCGCCGACCGTTGTAATCGAATTGCAGGTCCGGCCGATTGATTCCCACGCGTTGGCCGTTCCTGAGCGTCAGTTGCTGCTGGTTCACCCGAATGTTCGTGGCGCCTCGCTCTTCTAGAAACTTGATGTCCCTCTGGAGTTGCGCGTTCTGGCTGGGGCTGGGGCTGGGGCTGATGGGACGGTCCGTGTTGAGTCGATACCCAGGCACAGGCCGCGTGGCGTTCATCAACTTGCCAGCGACCACGCCAGTCGCCAGCGCGATGAAGAACTCCTGGGCCGCGCCGAGCCTGGCCCCCCCCCGAGCGGTGAACAGTTCCGGCCGCTCCTGCGGCGCTGGCGGCTCCTCCTCTTCCGAGGCACGGACGCGGGGAGTGTTGGCGCAGTCCGTCAGCCCCACCCAGGTTCTTCAATTCTGGGATGCGCTGGCAGCGTCCCGCTGCGTCCTGAATCATCTCTTGAGCTTCGCCGCACGCACTGGAGCTGCCAAGTTCTCGTGCCCCTGCGAGGTGTGAGCGCCCCAACGGGGGTGATTTTTGGGAGGTGTAAGGTCTACCGAAGCCAGCTCTCAACGCACCCATTTTCCTGTGCGTAGCGACCCCGTTCTATTGGTTGCAGAAATCACAGGAGTCGTAGCTGAAGGAACAGTAGTAAGCTGGATCAAGGGTGTAACAGTTCGGGATGCAAATCTTTCCGGGGCCACAATTTGGATGAACCGGGTCGCATGGTGTTGCACAAATGTTCGCGCACTTGATGCAGACCTGTCCAACGACCTTACAGTAGGGATCGTTGTTGAAGTCGCATTGTTGGATCTCTTGGGTGATGCTTTTCATCTCCTCGGCTTCGGCTCCCTCTGAAGCAGCGCCACAGCCAGTGATGGCCGCCATCCACAGAGCAGCAACGATGCTCAATGTTCGTACTCCCAGCACCCTCATGGTGACTCCTTGGCGAGTTAGGCCCGTTGAACTCACGGATTGCCCACAGGGTCGCAGATTCGTTCGCCGCGCATACAGGAGAACTAAAGACAGTGTTGGCTAATAGGCTATCTTGGTAGGAAGTAGAACCAAGATCACGCTCGGCGCCTGCAGCCACGACCGTCGGCCAGCAGCGCACGGAACGTGCTGGCGCTGCGCCCGCAGACTTGTCCTTTCCACGTGCCGTGGCGTGGACGTTGCGGGAGCGGCGCAGGTAGGCTCGTGCGTCTTTGGGCAGGTCTGCAGCGAGTACGAATGCGTTCCGGCTTGCGACCCGCAGGGCCCCGCCGTCTGCGCCGAGGGGTATCAGTGTCGCCAGCCCTGGCCGGATTCACCCTTTGGGTGCCATCCCGATTGGTAACCCCGTTACGGGAACGCCACGCCGGGGCCTATGATGCTCCAGGTCTCCTCCGCGTGCTACACCGCAGCGTGGACGCGGCGAGAGCCGTGCTGGTAGCGTCGAGAAGTGCCCATGGAGGCTCGCATGCGGTGGCTCACAGCGGGAGTGGTCGTCCTTTCAGCCATGGTGATGCCCGGTTGCCCCTCTGAGTTCGGCAAGGACGGCCGCATCTCCAGGGCTGTCCGCAAGGACGCACAGGAAAACCTCATCATCAAGAGCTGCTCGGATACGTATAGAGACGAGGTATGTAACGGCCCCAATAGGAATCCCAAGAAATGTGAAGAGTGCGGCGGATGAACTGGCGCATGCTCCTCAGCATCTGCGCGGGCGTGTTCCTGGCTCTGCCGCTCGTGCTGCTCCTGGGCGCATTCTTCCAATCAGAGGTGGCGATTGACGCCCTACCCGGGATGCGCATCAGCCCGATGCTAGACATTGAACAGCGCATGCGGCTCATCACGTACGGAAGGCCCTGCCGCGCCAGTGCCGAGTGCGAGCCACCGCTGGGCTGCTTGCATCAGTCCCGCTACAAGCAGGCGCTCTGCACCGACAGCCGATGCACCACGGACGCGCAGTGCCCGGAAGGTCAGGTCTGCCGCAACCTTGCCACGGAGGAACATGGGCCGCTGGTACGCTTCTGCGTCCCCTTGGGCCCGCGCCAAGAGGGTGAGAACTGTTCCCCAGTGCCAGATGACCAGCAGAGCGCCTGCGCGTCCGGGCTTCTGTGCGGGGGTACCAATGGTTGGTGCGCCCGCCCATGTCACCTGGGAGTGGAGGCGGAGTGTCCCGAGGGCTTCTTCTGCGCAGACGCCACTCCCGAGCCCATGTGTCTACCCACATGCGCGAAGCGAGGATGCCCCGCAGACCAGGAGTGCATCCACTACGACGATGGCACCTCTCAATGCGCGCACGTGTATGGCGCTAACTGCCAGCAGTCGCCTTGTCCTGAGAGCCAGTGGTGCCATGTGCTCCCTCACCCCAAGCACCCCGGGAAGGCATGGAACTGGTGTGTCGAAGAGTGTGGCAAAGACTCTCCGCCCTGCTCCGCTGGGAAGGTCTGCGACGGCTGGAAATGCATACCGGCGTGCGATCCACAGGGCTCCGCCGTGTGCGCCGAGGGGTTCCGATGCCGACAGCCCTCACCAGACAAACCCTTTGGGTGCCATCCGGATTGGTAGCCGCATGAGGGTGGCGCCCCAGGAGGAAGGCGCCGGGGTCGCTCCTGGATCTGCTACTCTGGGGAGATGCTTTCCCGCGCCCACATCCCCATCGTTTTCTGCGGCACGGTCCTCGGGTCTCTGCCCGCGCTCGCATGTGGCAACTCGATGGACGCCGGCATCTCCCTGCCCATCGGGGTCGACCTGGTCTCCTGGACCGTGGGGGCAGTGTTCTTGAATCGCGTCGTCCTCAAGAACGTGATCGGCCCGTTCGACGAGGAAGAAGAACCGTCACAGTTCCGCCGGAGCTTCTTCCTGCTGGTGGGCGTCGCCCTCATCCTGCTGTTGGTAACGATCACGGCCGGTGTGCCCATCCTCTCCCTGAGCGGTGACGCAGTGGCCAGGTGCTCGATGAGTACCCTCCTGCTGCTCGCGCTGGTGGCCAGCCCTCTCGTCCTCTTCCTCCTGCAGGCCGAACTCTTCCAGCGGTTGAACACACGAGGATTCAGCAGCAAGAGCAGCCTCACCCTGATTGCCCTGGTGATCACCTCTCTCTTTCTGGCGGGAGTGGTTGGCAAGACCCGCGACGGGCTGATCCTCCCCAACCTCTGCTCCCAGGAGTCGGGAATCACCTTCATGGGAGTGGATGAATACAACGAGCAGAACCAGTACTGAGCAGCCGCCTGGAGCCCCATCGTGTCCACGCGCTCCCTTCTGTCCTCCTACCTGGCTGGCATCGCGCTCCTGCTGGTGACAGCCGGCGTCGGCTTCGTGCTGGTCCGCGACTCCGATGTGCTGGCGCTCCGCCTGCGGACTCGCAACCTGGCTCCCACGAGGCAGTCGCTCGAAACACCGCGGGACGCAGTGGAACATTTCCAGTGCAATCGATGCCACGTGGTGCCCGGCATCGAGCCGGCCTCGGCACGACTGAGCGAGAACTGTGTAACGTGTCACCAGGCCATCACCGCCGGGCGGCTCGACCTCTGGTACGAGACGGAGGACGTCGCTCGGTGGAAAGAGAACCTCACGCACTTGATGCGGACTCCGGATCTGGGCTCGCTGGGGAAGCGCGTCAAGCGCAGTTGGCTCACCGCCTGGCTCCAGGCGCCACACGTGGTGAGGCCGCTGTACGGGGCCACCATGCCCAAGCTGAAGATCGGCCCGCGGGAAGCCGGGCTCATCGCCGACTTCTTCGCGGTGAGCGAGGAGGACTCAGGGGAGCCCACGCGAGGTGACGCGGCCGCGGGCCGAGCGCTCTACGAGAAGAGCCAGTGCGCGCGCTGCCACTACCGCGGAGATTCTCCGCTCGCCTCGCTGCGCTACGGTGCGCCGGAGTTCCGCAGCCCCTCGGCACGGAGGCGAGCCCCAGACCTGCGATACGTGCGCAGCCGCATGTCGCTCTCGCAACTGCGGAATTGGCTGACCGATCCGCAGCGCGTCCTCCCCGACACCGAGATGCCCTCCTTCCCGTTCACCGCGAAGGAAGTCGAGGATCTGGCGGCCTTCCTCTCCGAACCGCTGCCGGAGATGGCAGCAGCGCCGCGGCCCGCGTACAAGCCTCGGCTGCTCGAGCACGAGGTGCATTACCCGGAGGTCGCACAGAAGCTCTCGCGCCACCTGTGCTTTCACTGCCACTCCGCCACGAACCGGCCTGGAGATCGAGGGCCTGGAAACTCCGGTGGGTTCGGCTACGAGGGCGTCTCGCTCGATCTGGCCACCCGGGCGGGCATCCTCCGCGGAATCAAGAGAGACGGCCAGTTCCGCGGGCTCCCGGATCGGCAGGAGGATGGCACGCCCAGGCTGGTCGCCAGCCTTCTGGCCCGCCACACCGAGCTGGACGGGCACTACGATGCGGCGCTGATGGGCATGCCCCTGGGTTTCCCGCCCATTCCGGATGAGGAGATCGATCTCATCTACACCTGGATCGAACAAGGCGCGCCCGAGTAAGACTCTCGTCATGTCGTGAGGTCACCATGAATACAACTGGCAACGATGAGACCGAAACCTACCTGGCTGACATCGCAAAGGCGATGGAAGGGGAAACCTGGTCAGGACCGCAATACCACAAGCTCATGCGAGGCCTGACCGTAAAGCTCTCGACGGGTGCCTTCACAGGCTCCGGAGTCGTTTACCGTGTCGAGGGCCAGCGTGTGTTCATCCGGACGGCAGCGCACAACATCCAGATCCAGACCGGGAGAAATGACGACAAAATCACGTTCGAGATGGTCAAGACGTTCCGTGCCAACGTTCGAGTAGTCCTGACGCCTCCCGGCAAGGAGCCCATCTCTGTCTCGATCAACGGTGTGTCTTACAGCACCGCCACCGCGACAGGCTGGGATGCCTGCAGCCTCATGGTCAGCAACCTCGCCTTTGCTGGTGCAGTGACAAAAATCCTGGCCGATTACAAAGGGCTCCTGCAGAAGGGCAAGGCGCCGCCTTGGAAGAAGAAGAACCAGTCTCCTTGGGAATCGCTCTCCCTCGCAAACCTCAAGAAGCTGATCAAGTCCCAGGACCCCATGAAGGGGTACACACTCTTGCAGGCGGGCTATGGAAAGACAACCAAAGCATCCATCAGTTCGGGAGGACCGCTCCAGTTCCGCAAGACGAAAGCCAAGGCCGCGGATCCCGATGCCAGTTATCTCGCCTCGACAAGTGAGGAGTTCCAACAGGTGCTCTTGCTCGATGCCAGCGACACCAATACGACGCTGCCGGGTGACTCGGGAGGCCCCCTGTTCGCCGTCCACCCGAAACTCGAACAGGTGTTCCTCCTCGGGGTCACGCTCGGTGCCAACTTCTATGCCGGCGATGAATCGGACGACGGCCCTGTCGTGAACAATGCAGTCACTTTCTGGGAGAAAGATCAGGATGTTCGCTGATTAGAAACGATGGGTAGCTGCTTCACGGGAACGTCACACCTGTGACGATGACGCTCCGGGTCCCCTCCGCATCCCACAGTTTGAGCGTGAAGGTGCCCCGGCTCTCTGCCTCCGTGGCGTCCGCCTCGATCACCACGCGCTGGCTCTGCACGCCTTCGCTGAGAGGCTCTGCTTGCCAGGGTGGGGACACTCGCAGCGGGCGGCGTCCTGGCCCCACCAGTTCGGCTCTTGCCGCTTGCCAGGGCTGCATTCCCTTGGTGCCCCCCAGCCACACCACGACAGCCACCGTACGGTTGGAGCGATAGCTGTAGGCCCGAGCCACCTCGGCGGCGTTCCCAGGGTGCATCCCGATGCTTGAGGTGATCTTCTTTCGAGGGATCCCCTCCTCAATCATGAGCCCGGTGGCGACCAGACCCGTGAGTCGCCCGGGACTCGCCTTCTCGGCGAGCAGGCTCCTGTTGTCCTCCTGGCACTGGTGGAGCTGGGTGTCCTTCTCATGCACCTCCTGCTGGTAGGACTCCAAGGTGCGCTTCTCGCGGTACACTTCCACGAGGGGCTCCACCTGTCCGGGGGACACCACCAGCCAGAAAGCCGCGCTCGCCGGGGCCTCTCCCTCCTTGAAGCGGACCGTCAGCCGGAGCCTCTCTCCCGGCATGACACGTCCCGAGGGCACCAGCCGGAGCATGGTGTTGCTCACCTCCACCAACGTGAAGCGCTCCCGACCTTCCACGGCTACTCCATTGCCGAGGAGCTCCGCGCCGTAGAAGAGGAGCGCGGTGGACAGCTCTGGACCGATGCACAGCTCGGGCACTTCTCCGGTGGGCTCCGTCTTCAGCTCGATACGCCGTGTCCCCGTTTCACAGGGGACGGCTCGGGGCTGCGCAGTGGCAGTGGCGCCCACGAAAAGCGCCAGCGCCAGAGGTGCGGTAGGGAACGAGTCGAACACGAAACAGAACCTCCTGAGTGGGGACGTGGCGTAACGTCCTGGGAGGTCGCCTCTACCACGCCTTCCCGCTCAAGAGCGCTGCTCGCTCCGGGGCTTCGCCCGGGTCAGCCTCACTGGAAGTGCTCCACCGCTACCACCCTTCCAGAGTTCTCCACCATCGCGGTGTCGGCCGTCGAGCCACTCTCCATCAGCATTCCACGATCGTGGTCGGAATCTGCCAACTCGAAGCAGACAGGCCAGGTGCGGGTCCCATCCCTCTCTTGTGCCAACGTAAACCGCCCGTAGACGCGCTCCGTCCCAAAGATGAGCCGCCCCTTCAGGAAGGCCTGCGGGCCCAAGGGCTTGAATGGCCTCCCGAGGAACTGCATGCGGAGCCCCCCCCCCTCCCTCACGGGCATGATCCGACCCACCGGTCCAGGGGTGAGCACCGCATCCCCTTCGTCGCCGATGTTGATGCCCAGCTCGGCCATGGTCTTGAGAGCGCCGGGAGGACATGGCTCGGAGGGAGGCTCGGGGCGCACCTGGGGCCCAGTGCAGGCCGCTGAGATGCATGCCCCCGTGGCGATGGCCTTGCCCATGGGACCGAGGCCCTTCTGCTGCTTCTGCTGCTTCTGCTGCTTCTGCTGCGGATTTTTCATGGAAGCCTCTCCCTTCTCGCTCCACGTGGAGGGCTCCACGAGAGCTGCCTCCTCGGTGACGAGGAAGTCGGGGCCGGTAGCTTCCGGCGGCTTCCAGGGCGGCGCCACTTTCCTGCCTACCTCCCAGGTCACTTCCGGGGTGGCATCGAGGGGCCAGACGCGCGGCTCTCCGTCAGTCCCAGCGGCGAACGGTGGCGGGCTGGCGGTACGGGACGAGGCCGCCCAGAACCAGACCCCGCCTCCCCCCACCACCCCCGTGAGGATCAGCCCCACCACCAGCCATGGGACGCGCCTGGCCCGAGATGCTGGCTGCCGCTCCCTGGCGCTCGCAGGTGACGGCGGAACTGGATCGGGCGCCGAGACCGGGGCCACGGGCGCAGGCGGTACGGCCTCGACGGAGAGGACAACAGGGGCCTCAGGTGGAGCGGCAAGGGCCAGTGCCGCCATGGCTGGCATGGGAGGGCTCGCGGCGGGAGAAGAGACAGGAAGGGCGCGAGGAGGTGCGGCGTCTTCAACTGCTGCGGGAGCTTCACCCTCCACCACCACAAGAGGGCGCACGCCTCGCCGGGGCCGCGCTTCGGCCTCTCGCGACGCCTTCAGGTAGTGCGCCACCTCGTCTGCCCCGGGGCCCAGGCGCGTGGTGAGGGTGTGCACGCTGAAGACTTCACACAGCGGCGCCTCCCAGATTGCCTCCTGTCGTTCCAGCACCGCCGAAAGTGCCTCGCACAGCTCCTGCGCATCCGCGGGGCGCTCCTCGGGCTTCTTCGCCAAGAGCCGCAGGCACAGCTCGCTCAGCTCCACGGGGACCCGATGGTTGAGGAGGTGGGGAGGCGTGGGCGCCTCGATCAGGACGGGGTCCACGTCCTTCTTCTTCCTCACGTAGAAGGGCCTGCGGTTCGTCAGCAGCCAGTAGAGCACCACCCCCAGCGCGTACAGGTCATCCGAGGGCATGGAGCGGTAGTGCGCGCCCGGTACGCCCTTGTTCTCCCGCTCGAAGCGCCAGGCCTCGGGGCTGCGATAGTCCGGCGTCCCTGGCGGCAGCAAACCACCGGTCCGCCACCCGGCTTCCTCGTCGCCCCCCACACCGAGGTCCACCAGCACCACCTCGCCGGAGGAATCGCGCACCAGGATGTTGGCTTCCTTCACATCCCGGTGGACCACCTTGGCCCCATGGAGGGCCACCAGCGCCCGCGCTACGCCCAGCACCTTGCGCACCGCCTCGCGCGCCGAGGGGTTCTCCGTGCTCACCCACACGTCCAGGCGCCGGCCCGGCACGTACTCCATGATGATGACGAAGTACCGGGGGGCCTTGTCCGGCCACTGGCCGTGTCCCAGCAGGCGCACCACGTGGGGGTGCCGAACCTTCGCCAGGTTGAGCAGCTCCCGCACGGCCCACTCCCCCACCTCCTCCAACGGCAGCAGCTTCAACGCGTAGAGCTCACCTCCCCGCCGCGCAAGGAACACGGTGCCGAACCCTCCCTCGCCGAGCTGGGCCTCCACCACGTAGCCCCCCACGTCCGTTCCGGGTGACACCTCCGGCCCCCCCTCCTCCTCGCGCCCGCTCATGGGCGGACTCCCGCCGGCCCCTCGCTCAGGAGCGGCGGCGCAACCGGAGTGATGGGAGCAACCTCGCGCATGGACTCAACCTCCTGGGTAGTGCGCGACGCTACCAGAACAGCCCGCGGAATCATCCTGGGGGTGTGCCTCTCATGCGGATGACAGGCAGTGGAGCGACGGGCCAGGACCGACGCATTGGGTCTACTCGCCCGTCAACCCTTGGAGTATAGAGCCCCGCAGCCGCCTGGGCGCGGTGCTCAGCCCCTCTTCCACCGAGGTTCATCCATGCCGGAACTCTTCGCCGCTGCATTCGGAAAGGCCGTGCGCGCCGCGCGCCAGCGAGCGCAGCTCACGCCGGAGCAGGTCGCCCGCGCCATCGAGCTGCCACCCGTGGCCTACGGCCGCCTGGAGCGAGGGCTGCTGCTGCCCAGCGTCCAGACGCTGGTGCACCTGTCCCAGCTCCTCCGCACCCCCACCGACGTGCTCATGGGCCATGTGCTCCCGGAGCCGTCCCAGCCCGCGTCCACGCCATGAGCGAGCTGCTGGCCAAGTCGGTAGGACAGGCGGCCCGCGGCGCACGCGAGCGGCTGGGGCTCACGCAGGCCCAGGTGGCCGAGATGGTGGGCATTGCTCACATGGTCTACAACCGCCTGGAGAACGCGAAGATGTTGCCCAGCGTCCCCACCCTGGTGCGGCTATGTGATGCGCTGCGCACCACCTCGGATGAGCTGCTCGGGCGAGCCCGGCCCCCACGCGGTGGCAAGGCCCGGCGCTCGGAGGAGGATCCACCGTCGGTGCATCAGCTCCTCTCTCTGGCTCGCAAGCTGGACGAGTCCAAGCGCCAGGCGCTCCTCACGATGGCACGCGCCCTGCTGCGTTGACGGGGTGAGGGCGCGCTACACGCGGCGCGCATCGCTCCCGGGCACCCGCTCGTGCGCGTCCAGGCCTGCCGGGTAGATGCCACCCTCCACCAGCTCGGCGACATCCCGCCGGGTGCTGGCCTCGGCGAACAGCCGCGCCACCTCCTCAGCCGCCTCCTTCCGTCCATAGCCGGGAGCCAGCGCGACGAGCTGGGCATGCAGCTCGCTGCGCATCTCCCCGGCCGTCGCGTACCGATCAGCGGGGGACCGTGCCAGGGCACGGCGGAGAATGGCCTGGAGCCCTTCCGGCAGATCCGCCACCGCGCGCTCCACATCCTGCGCGGTGTACTGCTCCGCCAGGGTGATCATCCGGACCAGGGGCAGGGAGGGTGTCTCGTCCGCTGTCGCGGAGCCCTTCGTCGCGCTCTCGGACACGGGCTGCGAGTCCTCCACGTTGAACAGGTTCCTGTTCGTCAGCGCCTCCAGCAGCACAAGCCCCAGGGAGAAGATGTCCGAGCGCGCATCCATCTCGGCGCCCAGTAGGTACTCGGGCGAGGCGTAGAGCAGATCGCCCTTGAGCAGCCGCCCGGGCGTCTCCTCCCGCCCTACCCGCTTGGAGAAGGCCGCACCGAAATCCGTCAGCTTCACCGCCCCGGTCTTCTTGTCCACGCGGATGTTCCGTGGACTCACGTCCCGGTGGATGAGTCCCAGCGGACGGCCCCCCTCCTCCTCCGTCAGCGTGTGCGCATAGTGCAGCGCATCAGCCACCTCGGAAGCGAGATAGAGGACGAAGGGCACAGGCAACGCACGGTCCAGCATGGCCGCCGCGCTGATCAGCGAGTCGAGCCTCGGCCCGTCCACGTGCTCCATGATGACGTAGGGCACCTTCTCCAACACCCGGAGGTGATGCACCTGGGCGATGACGGGGTGGTGGAGCCGAAAGGCGAGCTGCACCTCTTCGACAAGGCGCTGCCGCAGCTCGAAGCGCACCGGGTCTTGCAGGCGCTTGACCACCACGTGCCCGGCGAGCCCATGACGGAGACGGCGAGCGGCCAGCAGCACCTGCTCTCCGTTGCTGCGCTCTTCCAGCACCCGGAGGATCTCGAAGTTCACGCGCCCCACCGAGAAGGAGTCGTAGGGCATCTCCTCAAGCATCCGGCTGAGCGTGGCCAGGTCCCGCCCCAGCCGCTTCAAGACCTTCTGGAATGGATCCTTCTTGCTCTCTGGGGAGAGCCCGGGGAGGGCTCCGTCCTTCAACGGCTGCTCGGACTCATTCGGCTTGCGCAGGGTCTTCTCGTTCATGGTGGACTCCATTAAACCCAACAGGTTTTAAACCCATGGAGTATCACAAGCGCAGGCCGGAAGAGAAGATGGCTGGCCCAGCTCCGCGCCTCCGCGAGATACCTCGGAACCCACCGAGCAAGGCTCCCCCGGCTGGCCGAGTTCCCTCTGGGCCCCGTCACGTGGTCACCGATAGGTGCCGGACATTGGATTCCCACCATCGAGAGCCTCATCCTGTCCCCCAGCGGCAAGCGCTTCGTGCTGATCGGGCGCCTGGGCGATGGAAACATGCGCGACCCCACCGAAGCCCACTTCGTCGCTCCTCCCCCAAGAGCAAAGCCGCCCGCTGAATCATGAGCCCGCTGGCTTGGATCGCTCTCGCCCTCGCGCAGGCGCCGCTGTTCTCGCAAGGCCACGGCCCCGTGCGCACCGGGAAGCCCGCCGCTGAGCTCTCCGCCAGGGAGTGCCAGCCGTGCCACGAGCGCACCTACGAGGAGTGGTCACGCTCTCGCCACGCGCTGGCCTGGTCCAACTCCCTCTTCACCCAGTCCTTTCGCGACACCGGCTCCTCATGGTGCGTGCACTGCCACGCGCCGCTGGCAGAGCAGCGCGCCCAGGCACTCACCCGGCAGGGGCCGGAGCCCGCGCTCCTCTCCGAGGGCGTCAACTGCGCCACCTGCCACATCCGCGGAGGAGAGCTCCTCACGGGCCGGGCTCCCTCGAAGGATGCGCTCGAGGCCCACCCCATCCGCCAGGAGCCTCGGCTGGGCTCCTCCGAGTTCTGCGGCGGCTGCCACGAGTTCTTCATGCCGGAGTTCCACATGCCGGGACGTCCGGACAGCTCGCTGCCCATGCAGAAGACGCTCACGGAGTGGCACCGGATCGCGCGCCCACGTACTGGATGCTCGACATCCTCTACGCGGAGCCCAGGCTCGAAGCCCGTCTACCGCCTTCCGACTCTCGAGCCATCGTCACCGGCGGCGCGCTCCCGGCTCGCCAGGTGGATCCGGAGCACGGCCTCTGACGTGTCCTCACCGGACGAACCCGGGCTGCGTGCTCACATTCTCCGCATCCGGCTCCACAGCAGCTGCAGGAAGAAGTTCTGGATCGACCGGAGCTGGCGATCCCACCACCCCAACTTCGCGGGTATCCGCTGGATTGTGCGCTCGAAGGGCTTGTCCTGCCACTTCAAGCAGTGATGGCAGTAGAGCGCCATCTTGCGAATCGCCTTCGCGCAATGCATGCATGACTTCCAGCCTTTGAATCGGGCGGGAGGCGCTTCGACCGGGGCGTCGGTGATTTTCAGCTCGCACGCCGGGCATCCAACCGGCTCACGTGCGTGCGGTGCTCGGTGAGTGAACTCGGACATGCGGTGTCGTTCGACCGAGTCAGGAAGGGGCGTCGCGCAGTAGATGCAGTGGACGTAACACCCATCCTCAGTGACAAAGGGCTTTTCCATCGAAGCAGGGGCACTACACAGGGGGGAAGCCCAGGCGCAATGACAGACATCGAAGAGCGTCAGGGCGTTTTCGACAGAAGAGCGGATGTCTCAGGACTTCGCAAGGAGTATGAGCGTTATTTACCGCGAGAAAAATGCGCCATGGTGGCAATGCCGCAGCGCGGTGGAGCAGGCCGCTGGCGTGCGTCCGGTGAGCCCGGCACGAGCGAGCCCCTTTCCTCCGTCCAGCCAGAGGAAGCTTCAAAGCCAACGGCACCGCGCCCCTGTGTCCAGAGCGCGGTGCCGCCGTTCCTGCATCAGCTCCTCCACTGGAGGCTCTTACTGCGGCGCCTTGAGCGCAGCGCCCCCATCCGCCGTCAGCGCCTCCACCAGCTGGGCCAGCTTCGACAGCGGGATGCCCTGGATGTCGAGCACCGCCTCGCCCTGGTGATTACGCAGCTGCACCTTCACCGGATCGCCCTTCTGGAACCGGCTCACCACCGCCTTGCCCACCTGATCCGCCAGCGCCACATCCTCGGCCGTCAGCGGCTTGCTCGACGTGGGCTTGCGCTTGGCTCGGATCGCCTGGCGCATCTCCTCCACGCTGCACGCCGAGAAGGGCTTGGCCGTCAACACCCCCTTCGCGTCCGGCACCTCGATGAGGGCCTCGCCCGGCGCCTCATGGTCCACCTTCAGCCCCGCCATCTCCTTGTAGGTCAGCAACAACGTCAGGCACGTCACGCCGTAGCGCCAGGCGACCTCCTCGCTGAACTTCCGCGCCACCGTGCCGTACGAGCTCAACGTGGTCTGCGACAAGTCCTTCAGGTTCTGGAGGAAGTAGTCGCGCGCATCCTTGAAGCCGGCCAGCTCCGCAAGCTTCTTGTCCACCACGTAGTTGTACAGCTCCCCCATCCGGTAATGGTTGCGGCTCTCCTCCCCCATCAGCTGGATCAGGGCCACGCGCACCTGCTCCAGCGTCATGTCCTGCGAGAGTGCCTGCCGCACGGAGTTGCTCATGTCCTTCGACTTCGTCTGAAACAACTGGAACATCTGTTTATCCCCCTCGGAGAGACACCATGTCTCTCCCCAGCCGCTCGCTTTCCGCGGCGGCCGTGCTCAAGCCTTCAGCACGGAACGGGCCAACGCCTGTCTCCTCCGCAACACAGGCACTTGCGCGACAGGGCCCCACGAAAACCGTCTCAACCGTGAGACACCTGTCCAGTCCGTGAGACGGTTGCGAATTGCCCTGGAATCTTCGGGCCTTGCGAGGCAGCGCACGCACCGGAAAGACCGGCGGGAAGGGCAACCCCTTGGATTCCCAGCGGAGTACACCTGCACCTCACGGGAGCCACGATCTCATCCGTGAGACGGTGCTCCTCTCTCAGGAGGGCATGCCGGTACCGACCAGTCGGTACCGGTGGCCTCTCCGTGTTGAAGTAGTCAGCCCCCAAAGTCAGGATGTCGCGCTTCCCAATCTCCCTGCGGGAGAGCGTCGAGGCCGAGGTCGGCAAGATGCTGAACCCAGCGGCGCTCAAGGCCGTGATGACCTCGGCCGCTCTGGCCCTGTTCCTCACCATCACCCTGCCCGAGCCGGCGCGAAGGCCGAGGCTGGATTCCAGCTTGGGACGGCCCTGAATGGTGGCGTGACCTCCATCGCGCTGCCCGCGGCTGGAGTGCTCAATGTCGCTGCACCGCGCTCTCCCGCGCCTCGGGCGAGCAGTGCTCGGCCGCGGCTCCCCGAGCTCGCCCTCGCCGCGCTGGCCGGGCTCCGGGTGGGAGAAAGGGAGAGAGTGCCCCCATCACTCCAACCCCTGACCCGTCAAATCGGGCAAGGCCGGCCGGCCGTGCGCCTCGACGCATCATTCCAGCGCCAGCTGGATGGGCCGGGAGGGCCCGACCACGGCGTTCCGCGCGACGACGCGGATGGCCGGGTCGCCGTGGAGGCGGAAGCGGGCGGCGCGGACCAGCGTGGCCAGCACGACTCGCATCTCAAATGCGGCGAAGGCCGCCCCGAGGCAGCGCCGGGCGCCGCCGCCAAACGGGAGGAACTCGAAGGGGCTGAAGGTCCGATCGAGGAACCGCTCGGGGCGGAAGCGCTCCGGGTCGGGATAGGCCTCCTCGCGCCGGTGGGCGAGGTAGATGGACGCCGACACCG
>NZ_JAHXBF010000089.1 GCF_020103695.1 Hyalangium versicolor | reverse complement strand
GAGCGGTTCCAGGGGTACCAGGTCCAAACCCGGAGGGTTCCTGTCCCTGTGAGGCTCTGCCCGAGCTCCGCGCAGATCTCCAGGGAGGCGCCCTCGTAGGGGGTGCTCAGGCTCATTCCCTTCGGCGTCGTCGCCGTGAACTCCGACGGGATTGGAGCCCAGGACCTGGCGCACAGGCCCGAACTGCAGGGCTGCGTCTCAAAGTAGTACCGCGCGGGGCACCCGGAGCTGCATGGGAGCACCGTCTGCGCCCCAGCTGCAGTTGCCAGCAACGACGCCACCACCACCACCATCCCCATCTTCATAGCTGCTCCTGTCTCAGCCCTGTTGAGCTGCCTTCTTGAGCCTCTCGAGGCGGCGGAGCACTCCATCGGGGTAGCTCTCACCAGAGGGCGTGTGCGTCGTCACGGAACCGGGGTCCTTCCCGGCGGCCAGCGCCGCCTTCACGCGGCCAGCACCCCCGTTGTAGGCGGACACGCCAGCGCGAACGTTGCCACCCATGGCCTTCAGTGCGTCGGCGAGGATCCGACCCGCCTTGGTGGCGTTGGTTTCAAAATCCCACCACCTCGACGACGCGATCCAGGCGCCCCAGGTTCTGTCGTCGATCTGTCCGACGCCGTGCCCATGCCCCTTGTCACCCTTGCCAGCGGGGCCGGGAGGGGTGAGCGTCGCGCCGAAGTTGCTCTCTTGCTCGAGCACGGCCGCCAGCAGCAGCGCGTCCACTCCGGAGGCCTTCGCGGCCTTGCTGATGGCTCGAGCGTACTGCCGGGCGTGCGAGGGAAGGGCTCGCGTGAGGGCAGC
>NZ_JAHXBF010000088.1 GCF_020103695.1 Hyalangium versicolor | reverse complement strand
CAGCGCCGCCTGCGCGTACGCGACGAACGACGGGACGATGTCCACTTCGGCCTCCTCGTCCTGGGCTGCTGCCTGATGCTCTTCCGTCGCCTTCAATCCTGACTTTTGTTAGGCGCTCTAAACCCCTTACTGAAAAGGTGGAGTAGGTATAGAGGAGAGGGGGGCTTATATGAGATGCGCGCATTGGGATATTTCCAACCCCCTCGCGCTGACGCGCCGTCGTTGACGCTTACTCGGCACAACAGCAGGGTCGCGAGCGCGACTGAGCAAGCGACTGAACCACGCGCCCTGATCCGCACGCATTTAGATCCCGAGCGAACTGTTTTCTAAGGTTCGGGACTGCCGTGAGACCGCGTCGCGCTATGGGCGACGTATCGGGAAGCGCGTGCTCGGACATAGACGACGTCGGCCGTGACGGGCCGCTTTCTGGAGTTTTGACCCGATGATGCTTCACAAATCGGCGCCCCTCAGTGCCGATGCCGCATTGAGCAACGCGATACACTCAGTCACCACCCGGGCAGAGCGACAAGCCGACCTCGTGACGCGGATCATGCTCGCACGCAGAACGGGCGACGCACTGACCGAAAGGCTGCTGTCTGCTGAACCGCTGGCGTCTGTCCGTCCTGTGATCAAGCAAGTCGTCAAGTGCGCGAAGCGTTTCGCGGGCGCCCAGTCTCCCGAAGACCTGGAACAGATCGCAGCGATCTCAGTGATCCGCACCATCGACAAGTACGATCCCACGAGGGGCGGGCAGTCATTCGGCGAAGTCACTTACGTCCGCGCCCGTACAGCGTGCGAGCAATTCGCGCGGATGCACGCGAGCGACGTTCACCTGAGTGTCGCCACCGAGGTCGGGGTGAACCAGTTCCACCGAGATCACCGAGGACCAGTGAACCACCCGGCGATTTCAGAGCAGTTCTCCGCCCAAGCCGACAGCGCCAAGAGTGCGCAGGGCCGA
>NZ_JAHXBF010000087.1 GCF_020103695.1 Hyalangium versicolor | reverse complement strand
AAGGCATTCAGGCAAGGCGGCCCAGCATCAGTCGGATCATCCCCAGGTAGACGAAGGCTTCGGACGACTCCTCTTTTCGCTCGTAGTCTCTGGCCAGGCGTCGTTCTCGGCTCAGCCACCCGAGCGTCCTCTCCACGATCCAGCGCTTGGCCTGGACGACGAAGCCGGGAGTGTTGTCCGAGCGCTTCACGATCTCCACCTCGACACCGGCTTGCTGAGCGATGCGCTCCACGCGAGGCCCCTCGTAGGCTGCATCGGCCCACACCTTCTGCAGTGAAGGGAACTGCTCGGTGGCCAGTGGCAGCACGGCCGCCGCCGCATCTCGGTCCTGAACATCGGCCGTGCTTATCCACGCCACCAGCACCAGTCCCAACGTGTCGACCAGCAGGTGGCGCTTGAGCCCCTTCACCTTCTTGTTGGCGTCATAGCCTCGGGCTTCCGCTTGGATGTCAGCCTTCACACTCTGGCTGTCGAGGATGGCTGCGGTGGGCTGCGGCGAGCGTCCCGCCTGCTTTCGGACCTTGCCGCGCAGCACGTCATGGATGAGTTTGAGGGTGCCGTCCTTCTTCCACTGCCGGAAGTACGAGTAGACGCTCTGCCAATCTGGAAAGTCGTGCGGCAGGTAGCGCCACTGCACACCGGTGCGCGAGACGTAGAGGATGGCGTTGAGCACCTCGCGCCGGGGGTGCACCACCGGCTGCGGGCCGAAGGGATTGCCTCGGACAAAGGGTTCCACCAGTTCCCACTGAGCATCGGTCAAATCCGAGGGGTAGTGCTTTCGGTCAGCCACCTGGGGCGTAGGGCTCATGGCCTGGGCCATAGAACGGGAGCGCGCTTCAGGCAACCCGCTCGGTAGGACTCGCAGTGTCCCACCTGACACAGCAGCAAGCCAGAGAAGGGGCTGGCAGGCTGCCTGTGCCTGCCTTGTACTAGGTTGGCTGCTGGGGAAACACTACAGGTTGAGCCTGCTCACCCAAGGTCAACACCCTCT
>NZ_JAHXBF010000086.1 GCF_020103695.1 Hyalangium versicolor | reverse complement strand
AGAGGGTGTTGACCTTGGGTGAGCAGGCTCAACCTGTAGTGTTTCCCCAGCAGCCAACCTAGTACAAGGCAAGTGCAGGCAGCCTGCCTGTCCCTTCTCTGGATTGTTGCTGTGTCAGGTGGGACACTGCGAGTCCTACCAAGCGGGTTGCCTGGAGCGCGCTCCCGTTCTATGGCCCAGGCCATGAGCCCTACGCCCCAGGTGGCTGACAGGAAGCACTACCCCTCGGATTTGACCGAGGCCCAGTGGGAACTGGTGGAACCCTTCGTCCGAGGCAACCCCGTCGGCCCGCAGCCGGTGGTGCACCCCCGGCGCGAGGTGCTCAACGCCATCCTCTACGTCTCGCGCACCGGTGTGCAGTGGCGCTACCTGCCGCACGACTTTCCCGATTGGCAGAGCGTCTACTCGTACTTCCGGCAGTGGAAGAAGGACGGCACCCTCAAACTCATCCACGACGTGCTGCGCGGCAAGGTCCGAAAGCAGGCGGGACGCTCGCCGCAACCCACCGCAGCCATCCTCGACAGCCAGAGTGTGAAGGCGGACATCCAAGCGGAAGCCCGAGGCTATGACGCCAACAAGAAGGTGAAGGGGCTCAAGCGCCACCTGCTGGTCGACACGTTGGGACTAGTGCTGGTGGCGTGGATGAGCACAGCCGATGTTCAGGACCGAGACGCGGCGGCGGCCGTACTGCCGCTGGCCACCGAGCAGTTCCCCTCGTTGAAGAAGGTATTTGCCGATGCGGCCTACGAGGGGCCTCGTGTGGCGAGCATCGCTCAGCAAGCCGGTGTCGAGGTGGAGATCGTGAAGCGCTCGGACAACACTCCCGGCTTCGTCGTCCAGGCCAAGCGCTGGATCGTGGAGAGGACGCTTGGGTGGCTGAGCCGAGAACGACGCCTGGCCAGAGACTACGAGCGAAAAGAGGAGTCGTCCGAAGCCTTCGTCTACCTGGGGATGATCCGACTGATGCTGGGCCGCCTTGCCTGAATGCCTT
>NZ_JAHXBF010000085.1 GCF_020103695.1 Hyalangium versicolor | reverse complement strand
GGGCCATGGACAGCATGCCGTTGATCGTCGTCCCGACCTCCCGGATTGCATACGAGGCGCCGACAGTGGGCGCCTGGCCGGTGACGACGCCGGGGAGGGTGAGGACTGTCGCGGTGTTGTCAGAGATTGGCTTGACGATGCCTGCCCCAGCGCCGGAGGTGATCTCGATGAACTTGCCGCGCAGGGCCCCGGCGCTCCACGACTGGCCTGAGTCTGTGAGGGTGGTCCAGGTGGCCCCGCTCCCGACGGACACCGCAGTCAGGGTTCCGGTTGCGCTGCCGCTCGCCAACGTCGCGGGTGTCAGACTCCCTGAGACGATGAGGTAGGATCCCTGTGAGGCGTCGGCGGGCGTGTCTGGGAGGAAGCCAGAGAGCCAGGCCCCGGCGGCGAAGGTGCCGGTGCTCACGTTGATCGTGACGGGGTGCCGCAAACGCTTGGGCACCCGGTCCACCGCGCTCTGGATCGTCGCGCAGGCACGTGCCCAGCTGGTGCACTCGAAACTGTCGTTGCCCGACGTCGAGACGTAGAACGTCATCGGCCCGGTCGTCGCGCCCAAGTACGTCGGGAGGCCTGTGGGCGCCGAGCTCGAGGTGGCACGAGCGGGCGCAACAAACTGGGCATGGGCCAGGCTCGAGAGAGCCACCAAAAGCGCAGGGACCAGTGTGCGTGAGCGGCTCATCGCAGAGTCTCCAGCCCCACGAGGCGAACCTCCAACTGGGTGCCGCCGCTCACGCCGACGTCAACAGCCTCGACGGCGATGCGGCGGGAGCTGTAGCCACCCACCTTCCAGTCCCACCAGTGGATGCAGCGGCAGGGGTAGCGGAGGTTCGTTCCACCATCGCCAGCGCCCACTCCACTTGCCACGCCTCCATCACCTAGCGTCGTGTAGCTGCAGGCGTTGGTGGTGAAGGCCTCCGCAACGGACACGTCGAGCGCCTTGGAGGTGCTCACGTCGGAGCGGTTCCAGGGGTACCAGGTCCAAACCCGGAGGGTTCCTGTCCCTGTGAGGCTCTGCCCGAGCTCCGCGCAGATCTCCAGGGAGGCGCCCTCGTAGGGGGTGCTCAGGCTCATTCCCT
>NZ_JAHXBF010000084.1 GCF_020103695.1 Hyalangium versicolor | reverse complement strand
GGGCCATGGACAGCATGCCGTTGATCGTCGTCCCGACCTCCCGGATTGCATACGAGGCGCCGACAGTGGGCGCCTGGCCGGTGACGACGCCGGGGAGGGTGAGGACTGTCGCGGTGTTGTCGGAGATGGGCTTGACGATGCCTGCCCCAGCGCCGGAGGTGATCTCGATGAACTTGCCGCGCAGGGCCCCGGCGCTCCACGACTGGCCCAAGTCCGTGAGGGTGGCCCACGTGGCTCCGCTGCCGGCGGACACCGCAGTGAGGGTTCCGGTTGCGCTGCCGCTCGCCAACGTCGCTGGTGTCAGACTCCCTGAGACGATGAGGTAGGATCCCTGTGAGGCGTCGGCGGGCGTGTCTGGGAGGAAGCCAGAGAGCCAGGCGCCGGCAGAGAAGGTGCCAGTGCTCACGTTGATTGTGACGGGGTGCCGCAGGCGCTTGGGCACCCTGTCCACCGCGCTCTGGATCGTCGCGCAGGCGCGGGCCCAGCTGGTGCACTCGAAACTGTCGTTGCCCGACGTCGAGACGTAGAGCGTCATTGGCCCGGTCGTCGCGCCCAAGTACGTCGGGAGGCCCGTGGGCGCCGAGCTCGAGGTGGCACGAGGGGGCGCCACAAACTGGGCATGGGCCAGGCTCGAGAGAGCCACCAGAAGCACAGGGGCCAGTGTGCGTGAGCGGCTCATCGCAGTGTCTCCAGCCCCACGAGACGAACCTCCAACTGGGTGCCGCCGCTCACGCCGACGTCCACAGCCTCGACGGCGATGCGGCGGGAGCTGTAGCCACCCACCTTCCAGTCCCACCAGTGGATGCAGCGGCAGGGGTAACGGAGGTTCGTTCCACCATCGCCAGCGCCCACTCCACTTGCCACGCCTCCATCACCAAGCGTCGTGTAGCTGCAGGCGTTGGTGGTGAAGGCCTCCGCCACGGACACGTCGAGCGCCTTGGAGGTGCTCACGTCAGAGCGGTTCCAGGGGTACCAGGTCCAAACCCGGAGGGTTCCTGTCCCTGTGAGGCTCTGCCCGAGCTCCGCGCAGATCTCCAGGGAGGCGCCCTCGTAGGGGGTGCTCAGGCTCATTCCCT
>NZ_JAHXBF010000083.1 GCF_020103695.1 Hyalangium versicolor | reverse complement strand
TGAGCCTGCCCCGATTTTGTGGACACCCCTGATGAGTCGAAACACGAGAGGATGTGTCCCATGGAACGAAGGAAGAGACGGAGCTTCACGCCCGAGTTCAGGGCGGAGGCAATCCGGCTGGTGAGAGAGGGGACGAAGTCACTGCCCCAGGTGGCCAAGGATCTGGACCTGACCGAGTCAGCCCTGAGGCTCTGGGTGAAGCAGGCAGACGCGGCTGAGGGCAAGGCAGCCCCCGGAGCGCTCAGCCAGGCCGAGAGGGAGGAGTTGCTGCAGCTGCGGCGGGAGAACCGGCAGCTGCTGATGGAGCGCGACTTCCTAAAAAAAGCGGCGGCCTTCTTCGCGAAGGACTCGAAGTGAGGTTCGAGTTCATTGAGGCGCAGAAGGCCCACTTCCCCATCGAGTTCATGTGCGAGCAGTTGGAGGTGTCGCGCTCGGGCTTCTACGCCTGGAAGCAGAGGCCGGAGTCTGCGCGCCAGCAGGAGGACCAGCAGTTGGCCCAGGAGGTAGCCCGAGTGCACCAGGAGAGTCGAGGCACCTACGGCAGCCCTCGGGTCCACGCGGAGATGCGGGCTCGGGGCCGCAAGGTCAGCCGCAAACGGGTCGCCAAGCTCATGAAGAAGCAGAAGCTGGAGGCGCGCAAGAGGCGCCGCTCGGTGCGCACCACGGACTCCAACCACCCCAATGCGGTGGCTCCCAACGTTCTGGAGCGCGACTTCTCCCCCGGCCAGCCCAACAGCACCTGGGCTACGGACATCACCTACGTGTGGACAGGCGAAGGCTGGTTGTACCTGGCCGTGGTGCTCGACTTGTTCTCGCGCATGGTGGTCGGCTGGTCCATGAGCGAGCACATCGACACGAAGCTGGTCCTCGGAGCTCTGGAGATGGCCCTGCAGGGGCGCAAGCCGCCTCAAGGGCTCATCCACCACTCGGACCGCGGCAGCCAGTACGCCAGTGCCGAGTACCGGCAGGCCCTGGCCTCCCGGGGGATCCAGTGCAGCATGTCCCGAAAGGGCAACTGCTGGGACAACGCCGTGGTGGAGAGCTTCTTCAGCAGCCTGAAGATGGAACTGGTCTACCTCACCAACTTCCCCACCCGGCACCACGCTCGCTCGGAGCTCTT
>NZ_JAHXBF010000082.1 GCF_020103695.1 Hyalangium versicolor | reverse complement strand
CTAGTGGAGTGTCCGACAAGTCATTCGACATAGTCGTGGGGAATGAATAGCTCTGGTGGATGAGGAGACGACCGCCGCACCTGATCCATCTGGTCCCCGAAGAAGCAGCGTACTTGGAGAGCCTGGTACGAGACGGACGGACGGAGCAACGCACAGCCCGGCGAGCCCGGATCCTGCTGGCCATGGCCGAGCCGGACACGGTGGTGACGGAGTTGGCCGACAAGTTCGAGGTGGACAGGACGACCATCTGGCTCTTGTGTCGCCGGTTCGAAGAGGTGGGCGTGCAGGCGGTGTGGGATGCTCCTCGCTCCGGCCGCCCGCGGGAGCTTTCCCCCCCTGCAGCGGGTCGAGGTGGAGCAGTTGGCCTGCTGTGAACCGGCGGGAGTCGGCTTGCAGATGACGCACTGGTCCACCCGGAGCTTGGCCCTGGTGGCACGCCAGCGGGGCATTGCCCCGACGCTGTCCCACTCCACGGTGGCGCTCATTCTGCAGGGCGCCGACCTGCAACCCCACCGCACGCGCTACTGGAAGACACCCACCCTGGATGACACCTTCCGCCATCAGGCGGCCCAGGTGCTGTGGTGCTACGAGCAAGCCCAGCGCTTGGCTCACCGAGGCGAGGTGGTGCTGTGCGTGGACGAGAAGCCCAACATCCAGGTGCTGCAGGGCGAGCACCCCATCCGCCCCATGCGCTCGGGCCGCATCGAGCGCCGGGAGTTCGAGTACGTGCGACGGGGCACCGTCAACCTCCTGGTCAAACTCGAGGTGCACTCTGGCCTCATGCGCTGTTGGGTCCTGGCGAAGAACGATGGTGCATGCTTGCGAGCCGTGCTTCCCCAGTTGCTGGAGGACCACTGCGACGCGCGGCGCATCCACCTCATCTGGGACAACGGCTCCAGCCACATCGCCCGGCAGACGCGTGACTGGCTCAGCCGCCACGCTCCGCATGTGCGCATGCTCTTCACTCCGGCGCATGCCTCCTGGCTCAATCAGGCGGAGTTGCTGCTGCGCGCCTTCACTGAGCGCTACCTGCGGCGCGCAGAGTGGGCCAGCCGCGACGACTTCATCGACCATCTCGATGCCAGCTGGCCCGAGTACAACCGCCTCTTCGCCCACCCGTTCACTTGGTCCTGGACTCGCTCCAAGATGCACGCATGGATGGACCGACACCGGTCCTGACTATGTTGAAAAACTTGTCGGACACTCCACTAG
>NZ_JAHXBF010000081.1 GCF_020103695.1 Hyalangium versicolor | reverse complement strand
GGACCACGGCGGAGTGCATCCTCGGCAACGCGGCGACCGCAGACGGAACCGTGGGCCAGCTCTCCGTGATCAACACCTCGTTCGGGAGCTGCGCCGGCGGCGTCATCAACGTGAACGGCCCGATGTACCTCTTCTTCCAAGACACGGGCTCTGGGAGCAGCGGCTCCACTCCTGGATATGCACTCCTGGCCTCCGAGGGCGCGCGCATCCGCCTGAGCTCCGTCACGGCGACGACGGGCACTCTGGGGGACCTGGTTCTCGACGAGCCCTCATCAGCAACGTCGCTGAGTGCACTGCGGGCCCTGTCACCCAAGCGCATCACCAACACGGCAGGCTCGGTCATCTTCGAGCGCTGACTCCGCGAGGACCTTATGAGCCACCCCACCCAGGCACGCCTCAGGATCTCCAACAGGGCATCGCCGCGGCAGAAGGCTGCACCAGCACGAGCTCGCCGTAGCACCTGCGCTCGTGTGCCGGTGTGCCTGCTGGAGGCGCTCAGGGCTGGCGCCCGGGTAGAGATTTCCCAGCACCGCGAGAAGTGGGCTGTAACGGTCGACGGCGAGGTGCTGGCGCGACGGGCCCGCCGTGAGAAGGCAGAGGAGTTGCTCGAGGCCGCTAAGAGCGAAGTGGCGGCAGCGGCCGCTGCCTCCCTCGCACCCCATGCTCCTGCGGCCGCGGCCCAGCGGACCGTCGTGATCACCCCGCAGCGGCCCCAGGGCGAAGCCGCGCTCTACACTGTGGTCGAGGCCTCGCAGCTGGTCCCCAGCCACCGGACGACCGACTTCCAGCCAGACCCGCTGTACCCGGCGGGAGTCCAAGAGCGCTCCTACCACTCGGACCAAAGCGAGCGGCTCAAGGTGACGCAGGGGGCGCAGCAGCTCCGCCCGGAGTTTCTGCTGGCGCGCACCCCGAGCCCGCTGGACGGCCCGCCCCTTGTGACGGAGCCTCCCTCGCCGATCGTCCTCGGGGGCAACGGCCGGACGATGATGGTGCTCCTGGCATACGAGCGGTTCCCGGACCAGGCCAAGGCATACCGCGCCGCCCTCTTTGACGCCGCGGGGGACTTCGGCCTCTCGAGCCGGGACATCGCGCGGATGAAGGCGCCGATCCTCGTGCGCCAGGTTGAGGGGCTGTCTCGGAGTTCCCCCCGTGAGGAGCTCGCCGCAGCAGTGCGCCGCTTCAACGAGGGCCTCACCCAGAAGATGGACCCGACCACCGCAGCGGTTGCCCAAGCGCGGGCGCTCACACCTGACAGCGTGCGCGCGTTGGGCAGACTGC
>NZ_JAHXBF010000080.1 GCF_020103695.1 Hyalangium versicolor | reverse complement strand
ACCCGGCCAGCGAGGCCTACTGGGTCGGCGGCAAGGACTTGAAGAGCGGCGGAGTGAAGCTCGATGGCTTCAAGGACGACGTTCTCCTCGAAGCCAAGGGCCCAGGCTACGCCAACAAGTTTGCAGACAACCTCACACCCAAGAAGTGGTTTGCTCCCTCAGGGGCCAGGCAACTCGTCGACCAAGCGAAGCGCCAACTCAAGGCGGCTGCGGGCACTCCCGTCCGCTGGCATGTCGCGGAGGAAAAAGCCGCAGCCGCAATCCGGAAGCTTCTCGAGAAAGAAGCTCCTGAGATCGAGGTTGTTCACACACCGGCGCTTCTGTAGAAACAGACCGTGGAGGATCCTCGCTACATAGGTAGCTATTGGGGTGCTCGCAGGGAGGCTGCTGGAGAGTGTGCCCACCGCCTCCTGAAACTCTTGACCCATCTTGCCCGACTGGATCCTCTCTTCGGGCGATGGTTCAAGAGCGCGAAATCCCTCAAGCAGTCCCTCCAACGCCCGCTGGAACTCGAACTCTCCAGCATCCAGCAATACATCGAGCGCAACCTCATGCGCGACGACCGGCGCCAACCGATGGAGGATCTGGGATTCAGTGTCGGGCTGTGGAACGGAAGCGAGGGCGGCAACGACGCGAGGCTCAGTACCTACTGCGGAGCGTATTGGGAGCAGGCAAGGAACAGTTGCGTGCTCGATGCTCCTTTTGAAGGGCCCTGCTCAGAGCGGGTCCTGACGGCTCCCTTCCAAGTTGCGACCATGCGTGCGCTCGCCACCGCGTGGGAGCCAGAATGGGCGATGTCCACGTCCTATGCCCTCCAGGATGTGATGGTGCCCAAGGGGGACAAACGAGACTGGCAGATCGGTTGGGTGACGTATGTCTCGTACCGCCAGGGCCAGATCCCCCCTCTGCCCCCTCCCGTGCGCATCGAGCCCGTGGACAACCTGGGCACCCTCGTCATCCTCACTCCCGAGCGCTTCACCGCCTCCAACCCCGAGCACCTCGCACTGGCCGAGCGTGTACGCGAGTTGCTCGACCACGCCGGCCTGCTCCAGCGCAAACCTCCTTCCAATCCACCGTGAGCATGGAGGGCTTGGCGTCCGCACCGGTACTTGGTGCTACTACGATCTGAATCCACCTTATGGTGAGGAAGCCTTATGCGTGCGAGCTGTCTGGACGTACTGGTGCTGCATCCCGCAGTGCGTTGGATCGTCCTGATGCTCGCAGGGGTGCTCGGCGGTTGTGCCACGGACAGCGCCACCCCTTCCCGGGGAGGAATGGGCGGCAGGGGTGGCCCCCCGGCGATGGTGGCTCG
>NZ_JAHXBF010000007.1:336535-486180 GCF_020103695.1 Hyalangium versicolor | reverse complement strand
GGGTAGCGCCGCTGAAGCACGCTGAGCACCGAGTCGCTCTTCTTGTATGTGGCATAGAGGAGCGCGCCGCGGACGATGGCGTCCTCGGACCAGCTCCGCACATCGGCCTCTCGCTCGGCCAGCATGTCCTGCACGATGTCCGAGAAGTTCTCCGTCTCCGCGCGCAGGGTGGACTGCACCTCGGCGGTGAGCAGCCGCTGGAGCTGGCGGGCGGAAAGCACTCCCAGCAGCAGCAGGGGAATGAGCGCGAGCGCGGTCACGCCGAGTGTCAACCGGCCACGGAACTGGAGCGTACGCGAGAGGTGCGGGGACATGGGGGCTCGGTGCGAGGAGGGTTAGAGAGTGTCGAGGCTGATGCCAAACGTGACCGCGCCGATGGCCTTGCCGCCGTCCATCACAGGCAGGGAGATCTGCACCGCATAGGCCTGGAGGGACTCGTCGAATTCGGGCTGGTCGACGAACTCGTTCCCCGCGCCGCTGGCGAAGGATCGCTGCCACTTGTCCTCGTCTCCCTGCCAGTAGTCGGAGGTTCGCTGGGTCGAGGCGACGAGCGCGCCCTGGTTGTCCATGACGAAGGCCTCCGCGATGGCGGGGAGCTGCTGCTGCGTCTTGCGGAGGAGGTCCGCGCAAGGGCCTTCCAGATAGGGCCGCATGAAGGCCGGGATGCCCGTGCTGGTCACCCATTCCACATCCATCTTCTGGATGGCTCCGGGCGTCAGCCGGCGCGCGTTCTGCGCCCTCACGGCCTGGATGAGCTCGGGGGCTCGGGTCACGGCGCGTAGCTGCTCCATCATCCCCTGCACCTGGACGACGTGGGCGCTCGGGGTCTGTGCATGCACGTGGGGACTGGCGGTCAGCAGCATCAGCGGGCTCAGCAGGATCCAACGTGTCATTCAGTGACTCCCAAAGGAGTGTGGGGCGGGCAGTGGACCCGGGAGCGAGCGCAGCGTGGTGGCCAGCTCTTCCAGGGAGAGGCTCCAGCGAGCAGCTCCCGATCGGAGCGCGGCCGTCGGCATGCCACCGACAACGCAGCTGTCTGGGGTCTGCACGAAGGTGAGGCCTCCCGCGTCGTGAATGGAGCGCAGTCCCGCCGCTCCATCCCGGCCCATGCCGGTGAGCACGGCGCCGCCCGTCATTGATCCGAAGGCCCGAGCGAGCGAGGCGAGGAGCTTGTCCCCGGAGGGACAGAGCAGCTCGGTAGCGGGCTCGACGGATAGCTGACCGGTGGGTTCCAACTGCAGATGGTGCTGGTCCGGCGGGAGGTAGACGTGCCCCGGTTGAGGCCAGACTCCCGGGCGTGCCACCTCCACGGGCAGGCGTGAGGCTTCCGCCAGCCACCGGGCCAGGCTGCGGGTGAAGCCTCCCGAGAGGTGCTGGGCGATGAGCAGCGGGAAGCGGACTCCCGGACCGATCAGGGACAGCAGCGTGGCCAGCGCGGGAGGGCCCCCGGTGGACGCGACCAGCCCGAAGCCATGCAGCCGCCCGCACGGACGAAGGGAGGATGGAGGCCGCGAGGAGCGCCAGGGGCGGCGACGGACGACGGGGATCTCCGCCATCAACCGGATGTCTCGGAGCAGCCGCTCGCCGAAGGCATCGAAGCTCATTGTGCACGGAGGCTTGCGCAGCACCTCCAAGGCTCCATTGCGGAGTGCGTGCGAAGAGAGGCCCACTTCCGAGCCCTGGGTCGTCACCAGGATGCGGCAGGGGGCTTCAATCATGAGCTGACCCGCGAGGGAGATTCCGTCCAGGCGAGGCAGCAATGCGTCCAGGATGGCGACATCAGGCCGGTGCTCGCGAGCCAGCTCCAGCGCCCGCCTGCCGCAGTGGGTATGGGCCACCAGTCTCAGGTCCGGCGCACGGGAGATGAGTCCGGTGAGCGCCTCCTCGGTTCGGGGCGAGCCATCGGCGATCAGGACACGGATGGGAGGATTCATGCGCGCACCCGGACCTGGGCCAGGAGATCTTCGACGGCCTCGAGCAGCCGGCCGGCCCGGCACTCGCGCTTGCTGAGGAAGGCATCCGCGCCCGAACCCAGCCCGGCCTGCTGTGCCTCTTCGGTGTCTCGCGCGGAGACCAGGAGCACGGGCAGATTTCGCGTCGAGGGCTGAGCTCGCAGCCGTGACGTGAAGGCGTGGCCATTCATCTCCGCCATGCTCACGTCCGCCACCACCAGATCGAAGGGGGCTCGCGAGAGCAGCTCCAACGCCTGGGGGCCCGAGGCGCTGGTATGTACTCGGAAGCCACCCGCCTCCAGCACGGTCCGGTGGAGGGCGCGAGCGGTGAGCGAATCATCCACCACGAGGATCCGCCGCCCGCGCTGGGACGCCCTGGCGGATGTCTCCGTGGCCAGCCAGTCCACCCGGAGCACGGGGAGGAAGGTGCCTCCGGGCAGCAGGGCCGTGCCCTGGTATGCCGGCAGGTTTCGCAGGGTGGGAGGCAGGGGACGCAGGGTCAGGTCCTGCTCGTTCTCGATCGCATCCACGAGCAGCGCCAGCCGTCGGCCTCGCGCCAGGAGGATGACCACGCGCAGCTCGTCCGAGACACGGCCGGGCAGCAGGTGCAGGCGCGCGCACAGGTCTACCAGGGGCAGCCGCTCCTCGTGGAGCTCCAGGAAGCCGCCAATCAGTGACTCGGGCGCGGTGGTGCAGACGGACTCCACGCCGGACAGCGGCAGCCCCAGGCGGTGCTCGCCCGCGCGCACCACGAGCACCGGTGTGGTGCCCAGGTCCGCTGGCAGGGTGAGCAGGAAGCGTGTCCCCTGCCTGGGAGTGCTGTGGACCTCGAGCTGTCCGGACAGGTCCAATACCTGGCTGCGCACCACGTCCAGGCCCACGCCTCGGCCGGAGGTCTCGGTTACCTCGGAGCGAGTGGAGAAGCCGGTGCGGAAGATGAGCTGGTGCATCTCCGCGGCCGTCATGGCGGCCAGCTTCTCCGCGGACATCAGGCCTCGGGAGAGAGCCACCTTCCGGATGGCCTCCGTATCGAGTCCTCCGCCGTCATCGGCGACCTCCAGCACGACCATGTTGCCCAGGCGCTCGGCGCGGATCAGCAGGGCGCCCACTCGGTGCTTTCCCTGGCGTTCGCGCTCGGCGGGGAGCTCCAGGCCGTGGTCCACGGCATTGCGCACCAGATGCCCCAGCATGCCCGCCAGCGGCGAGAGCAACCTCCGATCCAGGGACAGCTCTCCTCCGACCACGGAGAGCTGGGCCTCGACTCCTGCTCGTCGCGCGAGATCCCTCACGCCTCGCTGGAGAGGCTCGAGCACTGTCTGCAGCGCGGCGGTGGAGAGCCCCTGGAGTCCCTGCTCGAGAGACTCCGCCAGCTCGGAGGCTTCTTCCTGGTCCGACTTGAGTGCATCGCGCACATCCTCCAACTGCTCCAGGGGAGAGATGCCCGCGGATGATGGAACAGGGTGGCGCAGGACGCTTAGAGCTGCGTCGAGCTCCGCGATGCGCTGCTCCAGGCGCAGGCGCAGCTCCTGGAGGCGCTCGGCATCCCGGGTGAGCGGGAGGAACTGCTCTGGACGGACCCACCACCCTGCCTCCTCCGGGCGGGAATCCACCTCCGGTGGCGAGCTCTTTGGAATCGGTGCTTCGGGGGAAGGAGCGGTCTCGGTCTTCGCGGGCTCGAAAAGGGCCAGCGTGGCGGCCAGCTCCGGCAGGCCCTGGGCCGCCCCCTCGACGTGAGCACGGATACGGCGATTGAACGCATCCAACCCCTGGAGGAAGGCATCCGCGCTGGCCGACGGCATGTGCCGGGCTTCCCGGAGCGGAGCCAGCGCATCCTCCATGCGGTGGGCCAGCTCCGTCAGATCGTCCAGCCGCAGCGTCGCGGCGCCTCCCTTGAGCGTGTGGAGGGCCCGGGTGATGTTCGTGAAGGAAGCCGTGATCTTCTCGGGATCAGTGTCCCCTCGCTCCAGCGCGAGCAGTTCCCGGGTGATGACGCGGCAGAGCTCGCGCGTCTCGTTGGAGTACGTGGCGAGCACTCCCTTGAGAGCGGGCTCAACTGGCACGGCATGCCTCGGAGATCAGCGTGGGCACATCGAGCAGCCGCAGGGGCGCCTCGCCAGGCAGCAGCACGGTCATCCCCCGCGTGCGAGCCTCCTCCACGGCAGCCAGGGGGAGCGCACGGGACTCCGGGATGCGCTCACAGTCGAAGGCGATGAGCCCTGCCTCCTGGCCATCGACGACGATGAGGACGGAGGGATCTCGTGTCCAGCCCTTCACTCCCACCAGGGCCGCGAGGCTGTGCGCGGAGAGGACCTGCCCCTGGAAGCGCAGCAGCCCCAAGGTGTGCGGTGGCGCCAGGGGCAGTGGGGTCATGCTCTTGAGTGGGAGCACGGCGCGCAACTGGATGAGCGGCAGGATGCAGCGCTCCAGCCCCAGGGGGAACTCCGCCACCCAGACGACCTGTGTCTCCACCTCTTGCTCGGGAGGCCGGCGCAGCAGGGCCGCGCGCTCCTCGAGCTCCGTGCGCGCTGCTTCCGGCACTTCGTCGTGCAAGGGCAGGAGCTTCATGGGGAGGGCGGCACAGACTCGCCAGAGGAGGTGGGGAACCAGGACTCATGAAGCCGACCAGGAGCCACGAGCACCTCGGGATTGAGCAGGGGAAGGAATCCCTCGGACGTCTGGAGCAGGGCGTTCAGGGCCTCGCGCAGCGCAGGCGAAGGGCTGCCGCCCAATTCCTCTCGGGGATGGATGGTGTCGTGGGGGAACTCCTGGGGATCCTTCACCTCGTCCACGCACAGGGCGAGCCGCTGGCCTTGCACCTCCACGACTACGAGCTTGCGGCGCAGGTGCCCCACGCCGTGGGGGACGCCAAAGCGGCGGGCTAGATCCAGCACGCGGAGGGGCTCTCCGTGGAGCTCGAAGAACTGGTTGAGGTACGAGGGGCTTCCCGGGAGCACCTGCGTCGCGGGTAGCAACAGGACCTGCCGCACGCACATCAAGGGCACCGCGAGCTGTAGCGCTCCCACGCTCAGGGGCAGCACGTGCAGGACGTGTTGCCCCGCTGCGGAGCGGGTGCTGGCGATGACCTGGTCCACGGTGCGGACCAATTCCTCGGCACGCAGGGGTTTGGGGAGGAACGCCACCGCGCCTCGCCCCACGAGCGCCGCGCCGCGCACGTGCTCCGAGGAGATGAGGATGACCGGCAGCGAGGCCCACTCAGGGCTCGCCTGGAGCTGGGCGATCACCTCCGCTCCATCCATCTCTGGCATGGAGAGATCCAGCAGCAGCGCGGCGGGCCGCAGCGTGCTCAGGCGCTCGAGCGCTTCACGCCCCCGGGTGGCGGTGTCCACCTCGTACCAGCGGCCCAGCGCTGCGCGCGAGAAGGCGAGGATGGCTTCGCTGTCGTCCACGTGCAGGACACGGGGCCGGGCCATGGCACATCACACTCGGAAGGCCTTGCCAGGCGTCGGGTCGCTCGGGGACGCGGAGGAGGTAGGAGACAGGAAATCGTCCGAGACGGGAGTGGACACCTGCAGGTAGCGGCACACCACCTCCGTCAGCGCCATGCTGCCGATGGGCTTGTGGATGAGCGCGTTGGCTCCCACTTGCTCGGACTGGTCCACCAGGTGGGGCGATTTGTCCGCGGTCAGCAGGATGATAGGCACCCGGCGGACTTCCTCGCGATCATCCGCGCGCACCTTCCGCACGAACTCGAGGCCGTTCATCCCGGGCATGTTGACGTCCGCGATGATGAGATCCACCGGACAGGCTCCCAGGAGCCGCAGTCCTCTCTCCGCTCGGTCCGCGTCCAGGAAGTCCAGCTTCAGCGTCATCAGATACACCCGGATGATGTATCGGATGGATTCGCTGTCATCGAGGATGAGTACGGTCCGTCCCATGGTCCCTCCCTCCCCATGCGTGCGTGAAGTACTCATTCTATTGTTATCAGAGACACACAGGTAGGAGCCTCGTACCCCGGGACAAAGTGTGCAGTGGGTTACGCCTTCGAGACAGGCTGACTGCACAAATCCACATGCTACCGAGCGTCTCGAAGTCTCCAGACGCGGAAGGTGTGGACCCTGCGGCCGCGGAAATCGGCGGGCAGCTCCACCGGGCCCTCGACGCGGGTGAAGCGCTGGAGCAACTCCTCTGGGGGCTCTTTGCCCTCGGAATACCAGAGCGCATCCTGTCCCTTCGCCACCTCGGGTCGGGGCCAGAGCTCGTATTGGCTCGGGCGCGCACCACCGGCGGTGTCTGCCTTCACGCCCGAGTAGCGCACGGCCTGTGAGGCGAGCTGGTAGCTCGGCGCGTAGACGACGGCGATCTCGTGGGGCTCAGCACCCGGGAAGAGTCGTTCAGGTTTGGCGAGCGCGGAGAGGATGCTCCAGCCGTGGGTGCGTGAGAGGGGCACGTCCCGCTCGAAGCGCAGCAGGGGAAAGAGCACGTGGGAGCCCACCGCCAGCACGATGGCAAGGCCACTGAGGGCTGCCGCGCGGAACCACAGGGGTCGCATCCCCGCCACGCCCACGCAGGCCGACACATAGGCCGCCGCGGGCCAATTGGCCTCGCCCCGCGTGCGCAGCGCCGCGTAACCGAAGAACAGCAGGGGAACGAGCGTCGCGGCCCGGAGGAGGAACTGCTCGCGTGGGCCGCGCAGCGCGTACACCAGGGCCAGCGGAAACAGCACGGGCCCACCGAGTGCCAGCTGGCCCCCGAGAAACTCCGCGAAGGACGTGAGTCCACCCGTGCCACCGAGGCCGTGTCGCAGCTGGAAGGCAAAGCCGACCCACTCTCGGTGGGCATTCCACAGCACCACGGGCAGGAAGAGCACGACGCCCAGGAGCGCCGTCAGCCACGCTCCTGCTGGCAGCCGTCGCATGCGCACGGCCGTGGCGAGGAAGGCCACGGCGATCAGCACGCCCGGGTACTTCGACAGGAGCGCGAGTCCCGAGGCGAGCCCGGCCAGGACCCACCGCTCACGCCACAGCGCCCACAGCGCGAGCGTCCAGAACAGGAGCAGCGGCGAGTCGGGTGTGGCCCAGACTCCGGCCATGGCGGCCGCGGGCACCACGCTCCACAGTGCCGCCGCGCGCCATGCGGCTTCACGGCTGCCATGCACGTCCCTCGCGAGCCCCCACACCGCCGCCACCGTGGCGGCTCCGCACAGCAGCGCCGCGGGACGGATGTCGACCGCGGCGATGAGCCAGGCGATGAGCGGCGGGTGATCGTAGTAGCCCCACGCGAGGTGCCGCGCCCATTGCCAGTAATAGGCCTCGTCGAAGTAGATGTCCGTGCCGAGTGCCAGCGCGAGCCGCGCCCCGACGCCCAGCGCGATGAGGGCGAGACAGGCTCGAAGGGAGACGTGGGTGGGTTGGACGGCGGGGACGGCCACGCCCTGGACAAAGCGCAACCGAGGCCCGTTGGCCAGTGCTCTCTTGGGGTTCCCCTGAGGCGATATCTCCCAGGAATGCGCTTGAAAGGTGCGGGGGTGCCTGCTCGCATGGCCCCATGGCCCACCCGACCTCGACTCCGACCGGTCCGAGCAACCGCCTCGCGCGCGAGCCCTCGCCGTACCTGCGTCAACACGCCCACAACCCCGTGGACTGGTATCCCTGGGGCGACGAAGCCCTCTCCCGGGCTCGGGCCGAGAACAAGCCCATCTTGCTATCCGTGGGTTACTCCGCGTGCCACTGGTGCCATGTGATGGCGCACGAGTCCTTCGAGAATCCCGCCACCGCGCAGCGGATGAACGACTGGTTCATCAACATCAAGGTGGATCGCGAGGAGCGCCCGGACCTCGATCAGATCTACCAGGGTGTGGTGCAGCTCATGGGGCAGGGGGGCGGCTGGCCGCTCACGGTGTTCCTCACGCCGGACCTGCGCCCCTTCTATGGAGGCACCTACTTCCCACCGGTCGACAAGTACGGGCGGCCGGGCTTTCCCAAGTTGCTGGAGGCGCTCCACGACGCGTGGACGACTCAGCGGGAGAAGGTGCTCGAACAGGCGGGAGACTTCCACGAGGGGCTGGGCGAGCTGGCCTCCTACGGGTTGGACGCGGCCCCCACGGCGCTGTCCGTGGCGGACGTGGTGAAGATGGGCGAGCGGATGCTGCACCAGGTGGATCCGGTGAATGGCGGCTTTGGCCGCGCGCCCAAGTTCCCCAATCCCATGAATGTGTCCTTCATGCTGCGGGCATGGCGGCGCGGGGGACCGGTGGCGCTCAAGGAAGCGGTGACGCGGACGTTGGAGCGCATGGCGCTGGGCGGCATCTATGACCAGCTCGGGGGCGGCTTTCACCGGTACTCGGTGGACGAGCGATGGCTGGTGCCGCACTTCGAGAAGATGCTCTACGACAACGCTCAGCTCCTCCACCTGTACTCGGAGGCGGAACAGGTGGAGTCGCGGCCACTCTGGCGCAAGGTGGTGGAGGAGACGGTGGAGTATGTGCGGCGCGAGATGACCGACTCGCGCGGAGGCTTCTACGCCGCCCAGGACGCGGACAGCGAAGGCGAGGAGGGGAAGTTCTTCGTCTGGAAGCCGGAGGAGCTGGCGGTGCTGCCTCCCGAGCAAGCTGATCTACTGATGCGTCACTTCCGCATCACGCCCCAGGGCAACTTCGAGCACCACGCTACGGTGCTGGAGGTGGTTGTCCCCGCCGCGCAGCTCGCCCAGGAGCGTGGGCTGCCCGTGGAGGCGGTGGAGCGGGACCTGGCCGCCGCGCGCAAGGCCCTCTTCGAGCACAGGGAGAAGCGTGTGAAGCCCGGCCGGGATGACAAGCTCCTCTCGGGCTGGAACGGGTTGATGATCCGAGGGCTGGCCTTCGCCTCGCGCGTCTTCGAGCGCCCGGAGTGGGCTCGACTTGCAGCGTCCGCGGCGGACTTCGTGCTCTCGAAGATGTGGGACGGGACGCGGCTGGTGCGCTCATACGAGGAAGGCGGCAGCCGCATCGACGGCTTCCTGGAGGACTACGGGGACCTGGCGGCGGGCCTCACCGCGCTCTACCAGGCCACCTTCGAGGTGAAGTACCTGGAGGCGGCGGTGGCGCTGGGGAAGCGCGCGGTGGAGCTCTTCTGGGACGAGGAGAAGCAGGCGTACCTCTCCGCGCCCAAGGGACAGAAGGATCTGGTGGTGGCCACCTACTCCCTGTTCGACAACGCTTTTCCTTCGGGGGGCTCGACGCTCACCGAGGCGCAGGTGGCGCTTGCCGCACTCACGGGAGACAAGGCCTGGCTGGAGCTTCCCGAGCGATACATCTCGCGGATGCGCAAGCAGCTCGAGGAGAACCCCATGGGCTATGGCTACTTGGCGCTCGCGGCGGACACGTTCCTCGATGGGGCCGCGGGCGTCACCTTCTCGGGAACGCGCGAGCAGGTGGCTCCACTGCTGTCCGCCGCGAACCGAGCCTTCACGCCGGTCTTCGCGTTCGGGTGGAAGGATCCGAGCGCTCCGGTGCCTCCGCTGTTGAAGGAGATCTTCGAGGCCCGAGAGCCGGTGGGCGGCAAGGGCGCGGCCTACGTCTGCCGAGGCTTCGCTTGCGAGCGGCCGCTCACGGACGCGGGCGAGCTGAGCCAGCGTCTCCAGGCCTCGGCTCGCAGCTGAATTCCTGGCGGTTGAGATACGGAAGAGGGCGCACGTCTCCTACCTGCTGCGCCCCGATGACACGTTGAGACGTGAGCGAATCCGGGATGTCTCACGGGTCTTTCCTGTTGAGCCGTGATCGCAGGCTCGCTCTGTGGACTGAGCACGTATCCGACAGCCCTGGCGCAGGGCTTCCCTCCCTCGCAACAACGACTACTCTCTGGCCGACAACCTGTTTCAGCGCGCAAGTGTGAGAGCGGTTACAATCCGGGACGGGGGCATTTCTGCGATGAGAGTGAGCAGTGCCACGGAGGACCTGCTGGCGGCGTTCGAGGACAGCAGGGTGCTGCTCGACCGTGGCAGGCCCGTGGCTGTCTCGACGCATCATGCCGGCACGCTGGTTTTGACCAGTGGGCGCATCGTTGCGTGCAACCCGCTCACGTTGCCTCCGCGTCCCTTGCCGGGAGCCCATCTGTTGGCCTTGCTGGCGCTGGATCACCGTGAGCCGTTCTCTCGCACCGTGCGCCCGGGCCGTTACCCCGTCATCCTCAGCATCATCCGCTCGGGCCGGCTGGGCTCGGCCAACTCGCACGAGTTCATCGCCATGGCGATGGTGCGGTTCGAGGAAGAGCGCCCGGTGCGCTGGGAGATGGCGGCTCGGGGTGAGCGCAGCCCGCAGGCGCTGCGTCCCAATCAGCGCTACGGCTATCGGGCGGATCCGGACATCACCGCGTTCCTGGATGCGGACGTGGTCGAGCGTGTCTCGGACCGGAGCCGCCAGTTCATCGAGACCTTCACGGATGGAGAGTCCCCTTCTTGGTCGAGCACCGTCCTGACGCTCGATGGGAAGTCCGGGGCCAACGTCGTCGCCTTCTCGTCGGGGACGCTGGCACCGTCCTCCATGGCGCACAGTGCGTACTGTTCGTGGTGGGGGCTGGCGGAGGATGGCCGGCCGGTGTGCCTGGTGACGGATCTCCAGCACTTGGATCTGCCGCGGCCCGCGCTGCCGGATGACGCGGAGGCCCGGCTGTCGCGCGTACGCGAGCTGATGGGGCACTTGCGGTACGGCGATGCGGACATGCGGGGCCGGGCGCTGCGGGAGATTGGTGGCTACGGAGGCGAGGCGCGCGAGGCGGTGGGTGTGCTCATCGGGCGCATCCTCGCCGCCGAGAGCGATCCGGCCGAGCGCGAGTATGCCGCGGCCGCCATCGCGCGAGTCTGCGCGGAGGCTCCGGAGCAGGTGGAGTTGCTCGCACGGGCGCTGGCCACGGAAGTGAAGGGTGAGCCCCTGGCGGCGCTGCTGCGTGCGGTGGGGAGCATTGCCATCTGCTCGCGCGAGCCCCAGCGCTTCCAGCCCATCGCCGAGCGCATCCTCGGGGTGCTCATCCAGCGGCTCGAGGACGGGGACCGGAGCCTGCACGCAGCCATCAAGGGTTTCGTCTGGGATCTCGGCGAGCATCGGCCCGAGGCGTGGGAGCTGCTCGTCCGGCTGCTGCGCACGGGAGACCTGGAACTGCGCTTGTCCGCGGCGCTGCGGCTGAGCCACTCGCGTTCGCCCGTGCACCACGAGGTGGCGCTCGAGACGCTGTCCAACATCATCATTGATGAGGGGATGGACCTGGAGCTGCGCGTGGCGGCGGCCAATTCGCTGAGCGCCTTCCCGCTGCTCTCGGTGTCCGCCCGCACAGCGCTCTGGCACGCGGCCTCCAGCAAGGAGCCGCTCCTGGCGTGGTACGCGCGGGATCTCCTGCGCCATCGCGCGTGAGCCTGGGCGCTCGCCCTTCCGCCGTCCTGCTTGATTTCCCCAGTCTTTTCGCGGCATTGCTGCCGTAGGCGGGGGAGTTGCGGGAGGCTGGAAACACTTTCCGGGCAGGATCGTACGTGAGGCAGAGGATGGGGAGCCCTACGGACGAAGAGCTCATGGAACGGTTCTGCCACGGTGAACACGACGCGTTCGAGGCCTTGTTCGCCCGGCATGCCGGACGGGTACAGGGCTTCCTGGCGCGGATGGTGCGGGACGGGCCGCTCGCGGAGGACCTGCTGCAGACGACGTTCCTGTCGGTGATCCGGGCCCGAGGCCGCTACGAGCCGGGGACACCGGTGGTGCCCTGGCTGCTGACGATCGCGGCGAACGCGGCTCGGGACTCGCTGCGCCGGCACCGCCATGTGGAGGCGCTCTCGAAGGAGCGTCCGCTGGAGGTGTCGATGGCCCTGCCTGGCGTGGGGGACCCGGGCCTGCGCAAGCAACTGGAGGACGCGCTGCAGCAGCTGCCTCGGGAGCAGCGGGAGGCCGTCATCCTCAGCAAGGTGGAGGGTTGGTCCTTTGACGAGATCGCCGCGCTGCAGGGAGGCAGCGTGGGCGCGGCTCGCCTCCGGGCCCACCGTGGCTACGAGCGGCTCCGGGAGTTGCTGGGCGGACTGGTGGAGGCCTGATGAGACCCACGCTCGACAGTCTGCTCTCGCAGTCTTACCCGACGGATGCGGCTGTGCTGGGGAGGACACTGGATGCGGCTCGCCAGGAGCTGGCGCGCAACCGCACGGTGCGCCGCTGGCGCTCCCAGGCCTTCTGGGTGTTCACGAGCACGGTGGCCATGGTGGCGCTGTTGGCCTCGGTGCTGCTCGTCACGAAGCAGGTGGCGTTCTCGGCGCTGTTGAGGCGTGCGCCGCTCTTCGGGCTGTTGTGGGTCACCGGCGCGGTGTGTGCCTGGGGCGCGCTGTCGCCTCGAGGGAAGTGGCTGCGGCTGGGGGGCATCGGGCTGGCGGTGGTGAGCGCCGTCGCGCTCGTCCTCTCCCGGGGCGAGCCTCTGACGCAGCCCTCGCTCCCGGAGTGGGTCTGCACACTGAGCCATTTGAGCGTGGCGCTCGGGCCGTTGATCGTCTCGCTGCTGGCCTTGCGGAGCGCGGCGTTCCGCCCCGTGCGAGCCATGGTGGCGGGGCTCTCGGTGGGCACGACGGGCGCGCTGGTGGGGGAGCTCGCGTGTGCCCAGGGCTGGTTGCATGTGGCGGGCTACCACCTGACGGCCTGGGCGGTGGTTGCCATCGTGGAAGTGGTGGTGTCCCGGTCACTCAAGTCCAGGTCCTTCGCGCCATGATTCAAGACCCATCGCTGATCTTCTTTGAAGACGTGGACGGAGCTCCCCTGCAGGTCGGGGAGGTGGTGAGGATCGTGAACGACTCGGAGGATGGCTCCATCGGCCGGAGATTCCTGGGTCAGACGGGCGTGGTGGTGGGGTTCGTCTACGACGACCCGGAGAGCCAGTTCCCGGGAGATCCCCTGGTCCAGGTGCGTGTGCCGGGTATGGGCGAGGATCTGTTCTTCGCCGCGGAGCTCGAGAGCGTGCCTGTCAGCGAGACGCGAGTTCTCGGCGATGTGCCCGAGTCGGAATTCCTGGCTCGCGGCCCCTGGCGCTGACGTTCACTGCACGGCGGACCGTCTCGAAGCTTGGATGGAAGTCTCGGGAGACGGACGCCTGCATTCAGGTGCTGCCTGCGCGGCGGGGCTGGCTCGTTTCGTGCTGGTGGGCCCAGGGCCATGTCGGGTCCGCACGATCGCCTCGTTCGCTTTACCTTCGACCAGCCCGAGCGGGCCGCGGCGGAGCTGCGCGCCGCGTTGCCGGCCACCGTAGTTCAGCAGGTGGACTGGGCAAGCCTGAAACTGGAGTCTGGCTCGGTGGTGGACCCGGAGCTGCGGGAGACGGAGAGCGATCTGCTGTTCTCGGCTCGGCTCAGGGAAGGCAGGAAAGTGCTGTTCTACGTGCTGCTGGAGCACCAATCGACGGTGAACCGGTGGATGGCACTGCGGATGCTGCGCTACGTGGTGCGCCAGTTGGAGCACTGGCGCCGGGAGCACCCGGGGAGCAAGCGGCTCCCGGTCATCATTCCCCTGGTCATGTACCACGGGCCGGAGGGGGCCTGGAGTGCGCCTCGGCGGGTGGAAGAGCTGTTCGATGTGCCGGGTGAGCAGTCCGAGCAGTGGTTGGCGCTGGTGCCTCGATTTGAATACCTGCTGGACGACCTGACGACCCAACGGGAGGAGGAGCTGCGAGCGCGGCCTGGCCCTTCGTTGGTGCGGCTGGTGTTGCTGGCGTTGGTTTATGGACGCAGTGAGGAGCTGGCGCTGCGTCTGCCCGGTTGGAGGGTGCTCTTCTTGGATGCGCTCGGGGAACAACAGGGCATGGAGGACCTGAAGGCTGTCTTCCACTACCTGCTGCTGGTCGGGAATGAGGATGCACGGGACGCCACGGTGGACATGTTAAAGTCCGTGGCGGGCGCGCAGCAGATGGAGGAGCTGATGTCGACCTGGTTGAAGGAAAAATTCGAGAAACTGGAACAGTCGGCGAGAGCTGAGGGGCTGGCCGCAGGACGTGCTCAGGATGTTCTCCGAATCCTTGCCGTGCGAGGCCTTCCCGTGGACGACATCGCCCGCCAACGCATCTCCAACTGTAGGGACCTCGCTCTCTTGGACCGCTGGCTCGAGCGGGCCGTGAAGGCCTCCAGCGTCTCCGAGGTTCTCGCGGAACTGACCTGAACCTTCGTCCCACGCTCAGCGGCCCGAGGGAGCCGAAGGACTCGAAGTGGCAGAGGGCCTGTCGCGCACCTCCAGCACCTTGAGCTGGCCGATGAGGGGAGTGATCTCCGCGTTCCCCTCGCGGCCCACACCGAAGTGCGTGGCGTCCGCGACCACCTGATTGAACGTCGGGTCCATCTGCGTCCACTCGCCCACGTAGGCTTCGATCCACTCGTGCCAGTAGAAGGCAGGCACCCGGTCCTCGTTCACCATGTAGACCACGCCGTCCACGCGCCGGGACGGAATCCCCGCCGCGCGCAGCAGTGCCACCGTCAACAGCGAGTGCTCCGTGCAGTCGCCCTTCATCTGCCTCAGCACGTCCGAGGCCCGGTCCGCGCTCGCCCCGTAATCCTTCTGCAGGTTCGTGGCTACCCAGGTGACGATCTTCTTCGCCACCGTGTACGCATCCTTGTCCGAACCCGCCAGCTTCTTCGCCAGCTTGCGGATCTCCGCGTTGTCGCTCTCGACGATGATCGTCGCCTTCAGGTTCTCTCCACCCTCCGGGTCCGCGACAGGCAGGGCCTTGAGGCTCGTGAGCTTCGGAGCATCCGCCAGGAGCGTCACCTCCACCTTGTCCTCCGGCAGCTTCACGTACTTCTGCCGATACATGTCCTGCTGGAACTTCTCCGGAAGCCCCTGCATCACCAGCACGGCCCGGCCCGGAATGGAGCGCGCCTCCGGAGGCAACTGCCGCGGCAGTACCACCCGCGTGAGCCCGAATACCTCCACTACGTCCATCCGCTTCGCCACCGCCTCGGACTCCGCCCGTGCCTGCATCGTCTGGCCGAAGTCCACCTCCACCATGTCGCCCTCGTCGGTGACGTAGGCCGCCACTGGCACCTTCTCCTTCTCGGAGATCGTCAGCGCCTTGCCCATCCGCACCTTCACCCCGCGCACCATCCGCTCCTCGGATGGCCCCACGGTGGTCGTCACCTTGTAGCTCTCCAGGTCCGTGCCGTCCGTGATGGTCCCCTCCACCGTCGCCTTGCGGTAGAGCGCCACCCGAGCCTGGTCCGCGTCCTCCACCTTCTCCTGGCTGGCCGGCAGCGTGCGCACCTCATCCGGCTGCCCCGGACGCTTGCGCACCACGCGCAGCCCGGTGGGCGTGTGGGTCGCCTCCAGCCGCTGCTCGCCGCCATCGCCGCGCTGCTGCACCGTGAAGGACAGCAGCCGGCCTCCGGGCTTCGCCTCGTAAATGCGCTCCTCCCGGTACAGCCGCTCGGAGAGCTTGCTGCCCACCGTGGCCTTGAAGACCATCTCGTTCACGCTCAGCACCTGGTCCGTACGCCCGGGCACCAACGAGAGGTCCGTGAAGAAGTACCCCACCTTCTTGTCCATCAAATACAGCCCCAGCCACTCGCCGCCCTTGGGGCGAGGCGTCTTCAGCACGTCGGACACCTCCGACGGAGCCTTGGCGGAACCGCGAGCGGTAGGGGTGGGAGCAGGGGCCTGGGCCAGCACCGGCGCCGCGCAGAGCAGCGCGACGGACAGGCCCAGCAGGGGAGCGGCGAGGCGGGTGCGAATCATCTCCCCCTCTTAACGGATGACGCGGGGTTTTGTTCGCGGATTACAGCCGCTTGGCGAGGATGATGAGGTCATCCCCCACCTTGTAGAAGTCCCGGAACCGGGCCTCCTCGTTGTACTTCATGGACGCGTAGAAGCCGCGGGTGGGGCCATAGGCCTCCGTGGCGCTCGTCTCCACGCGGATGACCCGGGCGTTGCGCCGGCGCATGTCCGCCTCCATGCCCGAAATCAGCGACGCCCCCACGCCCTGCCCCCGCACCGTCGGGTCCGAGGCAATCCAATACAGGTCGAACGTCCCCTCCGTCATCGGCGTGGGGCCGTAGCACACGTAGCCCACCAGGGGGCCGCCCCGGTCCGCCACGAGAATGGTGTAGTCCGGGTTATTCGGCGTGAGCGCGAGATCCACCAGCTCGATGGCGCACTGGACCTCTTCCTGCGAGAAGGTTTCGATTCGTCGGATGAGCGCCGCGAGCGGCTCCCGGTCCTTTTTTTCGAGCGGACGGATTTCCATGGGTTCTCTCGAGCGCAATCTCTACCAGGCGGGCGGCCAGGGCCGGATAATCCATGCCCGCAGCCGCGGCGGCCTTGGCGAACCCGGCGTTCGGGTGGAGATCGCAGTTGGGGTTGATGTCGATGACGTAAGGTACGCCCTCGGGCGAGACGCGCAGGTCTACGCGCCCGTAGTCCAGGCAGTCCAGCGCGGTGAAGGCCTCTGTCGCCGTGCGCACCAACCGCGCCTCCAGCGCCGCGTCCTCCAGCGTGCAGGGCACCGAGGGGCTGTCCTGGCACTCGGCCGACTCCGCCTCCCACTTCGCCTTGTACGAGACGATATGAGGCCGGTTCTCGAAGGCCTTGCCGAAGCGGATCTCCGTGAGGGGCAGGGCCCGACGCGGTGCGTTGCCCAACAGGGGGACGTAGATTTCCCGTCCCGCGATGAACTGCTCCACCAGCGCGGGCTGCTGGAAGGTGCGCAGCACCTCCTCGGCCACCCGGGCCAGGCCCACCCGGTCGTGCACCACCGAGTCGAAGTCGATGCCCACGCTGGCGTCCTCGCGCGCGGGCTTCACGATGAGCGGATAGGTCAGGTCCACCGCCATCACATCTTCCAGCCGCTCCACCACGGCGAAGGGCGGGGTGGAGACGCCTCGGGCGCGCAGCAGCTCCTTGGCCTTGTTCTTGTGCAGCGCCAGGCCCAGCGAGAGGGCGGACGAGCCCGTGTACGGAATCCCGAGCAGGTCTAGCATGCAGGGGATGACCATCTCGCCCCGGCTGTCGGCGGCCAGGGACTCACAGAGGTTGATGACGAGGTCCGGCTGCACGCGCCGCAGGGTGTCCACGAAGTCCAGCCCGTCGCCCTCGATGGCGAGCGGCTCGGCCTGGGTGTCGCCCCGGGTGAGGGCCTCGGAGAGCGCGGAGGCCACGCGCATCACATCCTCGCGGGCCTCCCTTCCTGGATCGTCTTCGAGGAGGTCGTGGTCGCGGTTGTGCAGGATGACAATGTGCATTCGGATTGGGACAGAAGGGTTAGCACGTCCCCCGAGCCGATCCCAGTGCAACGCGAAGGCTTGACCGGCTGGCCGTCTGGTGTTTCTGGGGTGCTGCTCGGCAGGGGTATCCAGGAGTATGGAAAGGGAACCATGCGGATTCGCGACCCCATCCACGGCACCATCGCGGTGAGTGACCCGGAGAAGGCCATCATTGACAGCCGGCACTACCAGCGGCTGCGCCATGTACGACAGCTCGGATTCGGGGACCTGGCCTTCCCGGGAGCCACCCATACCCGGCATGCCCACTCGTTGGGAGCCATGCACGTGGCTTCGCGGCTCTTCGGAGCGGTGGCGTCGCAGGCGGAGCTGCCGGAGGAGGTGCAGTCCAGGTTCTGCACGGCGGTCCGGCTGGCGGTGCTCTGCCACGACCTGGGCCACATGCCTCTGTCCCACGCCTCGGAGCGCATCGCTCCTCCTCGGGCCTCCCTGAAGCTGCCCTCCTGGCTGGACAGCACGGCCGAGGGGCAGCAGGCCACCCACGAGGACTACACGGCGAAGATCCTCCTGGACAGCTCGCTCACGCCCCTCATCGAGGAGCACTTCGGGCCGCTGGGCATCCGCACGGATGCGGTGGTGGGGCTCATCACGGGCGCGAAGCCTCCGAAGGATCCGGGCTTCACGTACCGGGGCGTGGACTGGACGCCGCTGCTGCGCGCCCTGGTCTCCGGTGAGCTGGACGCGGACCGGATGGACTACCTGCTGCGGGACTCCTTCTACACGGGGGTCAACTATGGCCGGTACGACTTCGATTGGATCATCTCGAACCTGAACCCGGCGGTGAAGGACGGGCGCGCGTACCTGGCGCTGAGCCGGGCGGCGGCGTTCGCCTTCGAGGACTTCCTGCTCAGCCGCTACCACATGTTCGTTTCGGTCTACTACCACCACACCTCGGTGAACTTCGACCACATGCTGCGGCGCTACTACGAGGAGGCTCCCGGCGAATTCGAGATTCCCTCGGACTCGGAGGCGTTCCTGCTCTGTGACGACGCGGCGCTCTGGTACACGCTGCGCCGCTCGAAGAACCGGTGGGCCGAGCGCATCTCCACGCGGCGAGGCTTCAAGCTGCTGGCCCAGTTCACCGAGCGCGACACGGGCTACGACTTGGACGTGCTGCGCAGCGCGCTGGTGGCAGGGCAGCTCGAGCACTACGTCGTCGAGTCCCACGGCGTGCTCTCGAAGTACATCGGTGAGGGCTCGGGTCCCAGCCTCTTCATCGTGGATGTCTCCACGGGGCGGCTCACCGAGGTGGCTCGCTACACTCCGCTGTACCAGCGCTACAGTGGCTCGGTGCGGTTGACGCGGGTGTACGTGAGACCGGATCAGATCCAGACGGCGAGGGAGATGATGGCGCGGCTGCTGGGACAGGCGGTGCAGTCATGAGCGAGGCTCTTCCTGGCATGCCGCCCCCGCCGCCCCCCGCGGTGCCTCGGCCCGCGGCGGTGGTGGTGCTGTACCGGCGGGTGGGCGCGGGCGTGGAGGTGTTCTGGGTGAAGCGGGAGAAGACGCTGCGGTTCGCGGGCGGCTTCTACGCATTCCCGGGCGGCAAGGTGGACAAGGCGGATGCGCAGGTGCCTGTGCGCGGGGCCTCTGGAGAGGATGCGGCGATACTCGCGGCAGCCGCGCGCGAGCTCTTCGAGGAGACTGGCGTCCTGGTGGCCGAGGGCGCGGAGTCGCTGAGCCCGGAGCGCTTGAAGGAACTGCGACGGGCGCTCCTGGCGGACGAGCGCAAGTGGGGAGCGATGCTGGCCGAGGAGGGACTGTCGCTGCGCTCGGAGGACTTCCGTCCCGCGGGCCGGTGGATCACCCCTCCTTATATGCCGATGCGCTTCGACACTCGATTCTTCCTGGTGGAGGCCGGGCCTCACACGATGGCGGAGCTGTGGCCGGGCGAGCTGACGGAGGCCACGTGGGTGACTCCCGCGGAGGCGCTCGGACGGTGGGGGCAGGGCACGGCGCTGCTGCACTCTCCCGGGCTGTACGTGCTCGAGGTGCTGGAGAAGTTCGACACGCCCCAAGCCGTGCTCGCGCGCCTGAAGGCTCCGCCGCACTGCCCGGACTACGTGGCCACGCTCGTCGAGTTCCAGCAGGGCGTGCGGATCATCCCCATGGTGACGCCCACACTCCCTCCCGCCACGCACACCAACGGGTACGTGCTGGGCAATGGCGAGCTGCTCCTCGTGGACCCGGGCGCCGAGGATCCTGGCGAGTTCGAGAAGCTCCGGGAGTTGCTGACGATTCTCGAGGGGCAGGGGATGCGACCGGTGGCGCTCGTGCTCACGCACCATCACTGGGATCACGTGGGTGGAGCGAAGGCGGTGAAGGAGCAGCTGGGAATCCCGCTGTGGTGCCATGAGCGCACGGCGGACCGGCTGAGCGTCTCCGTGGACCGGCTGCTGAAGGACGGAGACGTGTTGGAGCTGGCCGGCAATCCGCCTCAGCGCTGGCGCGTGCTGCACACGCCAGGGCATGCGCGAGGGCACATCTGCCTCGTGGACGAGCGCAGCCGAGCGGCCGTGGTCGGAGACATGGTGGCGGGTGTCGGCACCATCGTCATCGATCCGCCCGAGGGGAACATGCGGGACTATCTGACGCAGCTCGCGCGGCTGCGAGACTGGCCCGTCACCACGATGTACCCGGCCCATGGAGGCCCCATCCCCGACGGGCCGGGCAAGCTGCAGGAGTACCTGGACCACCGCGCCGCCCGCGAAGCGCGGATCCTGGAAGCATTGCCAGCGTCCGGTGCGACGTTGGCCCAGGTGGTGGAGCGCGCGTACGCGGACACGCCGCCGTTCTTGCACCCGGTGGCTGAGCGCAGCGCTCTGGCCTCGCTGGAGAAGCTGACAGAGGAGGGGCGCGCCCGTTTCGAGCAGGGAAGCTACTTCCCCACCTGACTCCCGAGAGTGAAGGGGCTCCCCGCCGGAGGGGCGGCTTCAAGCCGAGGGGGGCCCCCTCAGCACGGCTGCCAATGCCGGAGTGGGACGGGGCTCCCGCCTGCTGTCGCGTTCCTCGAACGGGATCTGCTCGAAGGTGCCTTCGTGCCACCAGAAGAGGTTCGTTCCCAGGGACTCGGCGGCGGTGACTCGGATCTGGCCTGCGAGCGACTCCACGAACCCGGACATGGCTTGCAGGGTCGCCAGTGAGGAACCGGCGGAAATCGAATGGATCACCCAGTGATGCCAGGAAACGGGAGCCAGGATGACTCCCGGCCTTGCTTCGAGGCGCCTCAGGGCGGAGAGCACGAAGGCTCCCGTGTAGAACCCGTTGCTGACCAGCACGTCGAAGCTCTCGCCGGCGTGGACGAGCGACTGGGTGCGGACGAGCTCCTTGTCTGCGGCCGTCGCATGGTTCCGGCCGAGTTCGAAGAGTTCATCCTCCGTTTGGCCCCACGCGCGTGCCATCTCAGGAGTCACCGTCCGCTCCAGCGCACCCCCGCTGTCGAGCATCAGGACTTGCAGGAGCCCTTCGGCAAGCCGCCTCTGAACGACACTGCCTGCCGCCAGCCCGAGGGAGTTGAAATAGCTGTCGCTCAGGATCTGCAGCCGGAGGGACGAGATGTCCGTAGCGGGCGGCGCCCTGGACGGGAGCTGGAGTCCCGGCAGGTGCTCATCGATGAGCCGGTCCCAAGCGCTGGTCGCCGCGCTTGCGCAAGCCTGGGCAACCTCATTCAAGAACCACTCCGTCTCGTCAGCACCCGCCTGGAAGCGGATGCTGCCTGACCGGAGAAGGCTTGGGTCGGCGTGGATGCCCGCCGCTTCGAACCTCTGGGTGAGAAGGCGGATGAACGCGTCGAACTGGTCGCTGTCGTCAAAGCGCGACCAGGAAGGTGGACGGCTGCGGAAAAGAGATCCCCACCATCCCATCTGAGTCTCCTTCACTGACAGGCGGCACGGTCGGTCAACACGTTGAGGTGGCCCTCGGCGGTGCCCGTCAGGGACACGGCGTAGATGCCTCCGTCCCAGTTCCCGTTGTTGAAGGTGACGTTGGCGTAGGGCGCCAGCAGCGTGCCCCAGATGCCGATGCTGCTCGCGTTGAAGGTCGTGGCCTCCGGGAGGTTGTAGAGGATGCCGTGCTCATTGATGCCTCCGTTCATCGTGATGCCGAGGTTCGAGAGCGTGGCCGAGGTACCTCGGATGTTGATCAGCGCCAGCGATCCTGCGGGTGCGTTGATGTCCAACTGGTTGATGCCGTTGAGGGCGCTGGAGTTCACCTCGAAGACGTTCACTTTCGGGTTCGTGCCGCTCAAAGAGAGCAGGGTGTAGCCCCCTGACGAGCGCGTCACCGTACCGGTTGGTGTCAGGGCTGCGAGCTGGGAGGACAGGCTGCGCAGTTGCGCGAACCGCGCGTTGAAGTCGATGGGCGTGCCTCGTGCCAGGGTGCCGCGGTGGTAGGTCACTCCGCCGCCTGTGCTGTAGCTCCCACCATAGAAAGCCTCTCCCCAGACGCTGCCGTTAGAGAGTTTCAGGTTGCCTCCCGCCACCAGGAGCCGGGAGACGTTGTTGTCCGGCAGGTCCTCTCCGACCGAGAAGCTCGCCAGGGTGATGTTGCCCCCGGCCGCCACCTTGCCCTTCACGTCCATGCCTCCGCTGTAGTCCCGGAGCAGGAAGAGGGTGTAGTCGCTCAGGCGGATCTCCGCGCTCGTCACCTTGACCTGGCGCGAGGCGGTCGCCACGTGTCCCGCCCGGTCCGCCACCCGGTAGGAGACCGTGTACTGACCCGGGACCGACGTGTTCACAGTACCGGAGGTGACGATCTTCGAGGTGAGGTCGCCGTCGCACTGGTCGGAGGCCGTGGCTCCAGGATTCTGGTACGGCGCGCCGCACAACAGTGACTGCGGGCTGGGCCCTTTGAGGGTGAGACTCGGACCGAGCGTGTCCACCACCGAGACCGTGAGGATGGCGGGTTCGGAGTGGTTGCCGGCGGCGTCTGTCGCCAAGTAGGTCAACGTATAGCCCGGGTTGCTGCGCGGCTCTCCCAGGTTCACCGAGCCGCTCACGGTGATGCTGCTCGGAGGCAGGGGGCCTTCGCAGCGATCGCTCGCCGTTGCCGCCGGTGGGGTGAACGTCGCCCCTGCGGTGCACTCCACGGACATGTCCGGAGGTCCGTTGAGGACCAGGGTCGGCGCGATCTGGTCCTCCACCGTGACGACTCCCGTGCAGCTCGAGGTGTGGTTCGCGCGATCGATACACGTCAGCGTGACGGTTGTCGTGCCGATGGCATAGGGCGTTGCTGGAGTCTGGGTGCAGCTCACCAGGTCTCCGTCCGGATCGCTGGAGCCCGCGTTGATGTCAGCGGCGACGCCACAGGTCGCCGTCGCGACAACCGTGACGTCCCGGCAGAGGGCAACCGGCGACTGAGGGGGGTTCTGTGTGGGCGGGAGCTTGCAGAACGAGGAGCACTTCCCGATGTTCGCGTTGGCGTCTCCCGTGCGGCCGTTGCGGATACCTTCGTCACACTCCTCCCCATAGAGCGGGTCCACCACACCGTCCCCGCACCAGTGGTCCTTGCATGACCACGAGCAGGTCTGCGACGCCGGTTGATCTGGGAGCGCGGGAGAGCCATTGAGCTGATCGCCCAGATCGCACTCCTCACCCGTCATGGGATCGGGAGTGCCGCACCCCGCGCTCTGGGCCGCCGCGCCTCGCACGACGAGGTAGGGAGTGCCCACCACGGGCTGCGCCTCTCCCTGACTGAAGTCCGAGTAGGTGTGCTCGCCGGGAATGGGCTTGCCTGTCGAACTCCTCGCGAGCGTCGCGAAGGCGAACGTGTGGTCCGGGTAGGCGGTGAACACCGAGCGCGCGGCGCACCCGGCTCCGGGCAGCAATTCGTCCGGCAGGTCGTCCGAGAGCGTGGAGGGGGTCATCTGGAACATGTGCCCGCTGTCCGCGCAGCCTGGGACCCCCGCCACCCGGAACGAACCGAAGGGCTCCAGCAGCGGCACGGCCGTGTCCGCCGGGGCGCTCTGATAGGCGCAGCCCAGGGCGATGTACATGCCGGTCAGATACTGGGGAGAGTCGAGCACGAAGTGGATCGCGTTCTCGACCAGGTTCTCGGTGTCGTTGGCGGTCGGGTCCGTCGAGAGAATCGCGACGTTGCCATCGACGATCATCCCCCAGGTGGTGCGGCTGTCGATGGCCGCCTGGAACGCCGCCGTTCCGCTCTGGCAGGCGGCATCGCCGATGATGAGGGCTCGGTAGGCCATGAACTGCTCGGCCGACATCGAGCGCCATCGCTCGGGGGTGACGATGTTGACCTCTGACCCGTAGAAGCGGGCTGCGGCCACCGCCTCGCGGCTCTGGAGTCCTCCGCTGATGCTACTGCCGAGGATTAGCACTTTGTTTGTGCTTCGGCTGAACGGCTCGACAGCCTTTTCTCCACAGGAGACAACAGCCAGCGCGAGCATGGAGGGCAGTGCTCGCCAGAGGCGACTCGGTGCCATGTTCTGGCCCTTTGGTTTGGATGCGGACCCCGACAGCCCGCCTGGGGTTCGCATGATACTCGACAATCGTGAGTGTGTTCTGCCGGAAGGAGAGGATGCGATGAACCCAGAGTCCTGGACCGCCGTCGACGACTATCTCGTGAGCTCGCTGGTCGAAGCCGATCCGATCCTGGAGCAGGCCCTGGCGGATAGCCATGCCGCGGGCCTGCCCTCAATCAACGTGGCGCCGAACCAGGGCAAGCTCCTGCACCTCCTGGTGCGGATGATCGGCGCGAAACGCATCCTCGAGGTCGGCACACTGGGCGGGTATTCGACGATCTGGCTCGCGCGGGCCCTCCCACCGGAAGGGCGGGTCATCACCCTGGAGTACGAACCTCGGCACGCCGAGGTGGCACACAAGAACCTGGCGCGGGCCGGGCTGTCAGGACAGGTGGAGGTGCAGGTCGGCCGCGCCATCGATCTCCTGCCGAAGCTGGAGCCCGCGGCGCCGTTCGACTTCGTCTTCATCGACGCGGACAAGCCCAGCAACCCCGACTACTTCGCCTGGGCGCTGAAGCTCACCCGGCCTGGCAGCGTGATCGTCGTGGACAATGTGGTCCGCTCGGGCGCCGTGGTGGAGCCCCAGGGGAATGCGACGGTGCAGGGCATCCGCCGCATGATGGAGATGATTGCCGCGGAGCCGCGCGTCACCGCCACGGCCATCCAAACGGTCGGCTCCAAGGGGTGGGACGGCTTCTGCCTGATTCGCGTGGTGGGCTGACGCCGGTCAGTTCTTCTTGCGCTTCGCCGCGGCCCTCTTGGCCGCCACGCTGCGTTGGACCGACTTGCGCTGGCGGGTGGCGGCCGCCTTCTTCGCCGCGCGCGAGCGTTGGGTGGGGGTTCGCGAGGCCTGGCTGCGTTGGCCTCCGCGACGAGATGCTTGATGGGTCTCTGGCTGCCCGTAGCCCGAGCCACCAGGCTTCTCGCCGCCGTGAGACTCCGCGTTCACCGTGGCCCAGGCGCGGCGCTTCGCCTCTCGCTCACCCGTTCCTCGCTCGACATAGCCATCGGCGATGTGCTCGGCGCGACGCTTCTGTTTATCCGTGTACTTGCTCTTGTCTCCACGAGGCATGTTGCTCTCCTTGGAGGCAAGGTCTGCATTGGCAGCCCTGCTGTGCAAGCGGAGCCCCAGGCCCACCCAGCCTGGAGAGGAGGCCAGCGAGCATCGGGGAGTGGTCAAGGTGAGGGCTCCGCGCCCGTGAGGGCCTGCACGACACGGCTGGCAGCCCGGCCTGGCCGTACGCCGGAACGGTGATGCAGGTACGGGTGGAAGAGGTGCGTGGCGCCACGGGTGAGCTTCAACGCCTTGAGCTCTCCCCGGCGCAGCTCGCGGGCCATGAGGTGCTCCGGCAGCCAGCCATAGCCCAGCCCCTCGAGGATGGCGGTCTTCTTGGCGGCGAAGTCATTGAGGTGCACCGTGGAGCGGCCTTCCAGTGCTCCGGTGCTGAGCTGGAGCCGGGGATCCGAGCCGTGCACCGTGAGGAGCAGGTGCCGGGCCAGATCCTCGTTCTTCAGGGGGCCTCGCTGGGTGGCCAGTGGATGGGAGCGGTGGGCCACGAGGACCGCCTTCAGGTCCGGCAGCTTGTAGGAGCGCAGGTCTGGCAGGGTCGGCGGGAGCAGGGACACCATCAGGTCCGCCTCGTCCCGGAGGAACGCCGCTTCGACTCCGGTGAGGAACTCCGCCGAGACGTGGAAGCGGGTGCTCGCGCCTTCGGCTCTGAGCTGCTTCACCACCCGCAGGAGCGGTTCGGCCGGGAAGATGCCGTCGAAGAGGATGCGCAGGGTGGGCTCCCAGCCCGTGCGGATCTCCGCGCAGGTGGCCTCCAGCTCCCGTTCGACCGCCAGGAGCTTGCGGCAGTGCTCGAGTACCCGCTCGCCCGCAGGCGTCAGGCGGGTTCGATAGCCGCGCCGATCCAGCAACACGAGTTCGGTCTGCTCCTCCAGCGTGCGCAGCGCGTAGAGCACGGCGGTGTGCCCCTTGCGCAGCGTCTTGGCCGCGGCGGCGAACGTGCCATGTGCGGCCAGTGCATCGAGGGCACGGGCCTGCTCCAGGGTGAGATTCATGGGGAGATTGTGCATCCCGCTGACAATCTCTGGCAGTGCTTTGTGCTTTCTTCAGTCCAGGCCCGTTCCTAGCTTGCAGGGAGAACGGACGTCCCGGACGGAGACAGCACGGATGAGCCTCAACCCTGTAGGCCTGCAAGGCATCGACTTCATCGAGTTCGCGTCGCCCGAGCCGGAGCGGCTCGACCGCCTCTTCCGGGCCTTCGGTTTCTCGAAGACCCTGCACCACCCTGGCCGCCGCATCGACCTGTACGAGCAGGGGGAGATCCGGCTGTTGCTCAACCGGGGCAGTGCCTTGTTCGCCTCGGGCTTCGCCTCGCTGCACGGTCCTTCCATCTGCGCCATGGGCTGGCGCGTGCATGACGGCCGCAAGGCTCAGGAGGCGGCGGTGGCTCGCGGGGCTCGCTCGCGGACCGAGGGTGACCTCTTCTTCCGAGAGGGGAAGCCGGTGCCCGCTGTCTACGGAATCGGCGAGAGCCTCATCTATCTGATGGAGGGCGCCACGGCTCCGGACAAGTGGGAGCGGCTCGGCTTCGTCCCGCACCCAGAGCCCGTGCGTGTGCCCTCCAAGGGCTTCACGCTCCTGGATCACCTGACCAACAACGTGGAGAAGGGGACGATGGGACGGTGGGCCTCCTTCTACAAAGACATCTTCGGCTTCACCGAGGTCCGGTACTTCGACATCCGGGGCGTCAAGACGGGACTCACCTCGTATGCGCTGCGCTCTCCCTGCGGCACGTTCTGTATCCCCATCAACGAGGCGGACGAGAAGAAGAGCCAGATCAACGAGTACCTCGAGGAGTACAAGGGGCCGGGCGTCCAGCACCTGGCGTTCCTCACGAACGACATCCTCGGCTCGCTGCGCGCCCTGGAGGGCACGGGCATCGAGATGCTCGACATGGATGATGACTACTACCGCGAGGTCTTCGAACGCGTTCCACAGGTGACCGAGGACCGCGCGGAGATCCGCCGCCGTCAGGTGCTCGTGGATGGCGATGAGGAGGGGTACCTTCTGCAGATCTTCACCAAGAACATCATCGGTCCCATCTTCATCGAGATCATCCAGCGCAAGAACCACCTCTCGTTCGGAGAGGGGAACTTCTCCGCGCTGTTCCGCTCCATCGAGCGGGACCAGACCCGGCGCGGAGTGTTCGACGAGGCGCGGAGCGCAACAGCGCCTCGTCGATGAGGAATGGACTCAGGCGCTCTCGGCCTGTGCGTGAGAGCCCTGCCGTCCCATCCGGCCCCAGGCGTATAGCCCCAGCGACGTGGTGGCGAGGATGACGAGCCCCGCCCAGCCATGTGCTGCCGTGCTCTCGATCCATGGTCCCAGGGGCGAGCTGACCCCGAGCGCGCGTTCGAGCACCCACCCACACGCGGCAGCACCGGCCACCGTTGCGCCCGTGATGCGCAGGACGGTGAATCCGGGTGCGCGGCTCCAGAGCAACAGCCACGGCAGCACGAGCATCACCACCGCGGCCTGCATCGCCTCGATGCCCAGGTTGAAGCCCAGGATGCTCGATGCCAGCGCCCACGAGTCGAATCCCAGGTCCGCGAGCACCGTCGCGAACGCGAGGCCATGCACCAGCCCGAATGCCGCGGACACCCAGGGCTCTCGGCCCGGGAAGATTGGCCGCACGGAATGCACCGCCGACACGAGGATGCTCACCGCGATGAGCACCTCCACGGGTTGACTGGGCAGGCGGAGCACTCCCAGCGCGGCGGCCGCCAGCGTGATCGAGTGGCCCGCGGTGAAGGCCGTCACTACCCCGAGGATCCGGCTGAGGCTCGAGCGCAGGCGGTCCCGCTCTCCCCAGCTCCCCGCGCGCGCTAGCAGAGGCGCGGGCAGCAACAGCACGAGCAGGAAGAGCAGGTGGTCCGTCCCCTCGGCGATGTGGCGCGTGCCCAGCAGGAAGACCGCTCGGAATCCCTTCCACCAGGAGCCCTGCGTCCGATCGAGGGCCAGTGACGGGGCTTGAGCGCTCACCGAGCCCACCATCTCCTGATTCTCCCCGAAGAGTCCGTGGTGGAAGTCGCGCCGCACCGACACCAGCGCCCGGTGGTTCATCACCTCGTGCATCACGACCGTGTCGGTGAGGGTGAACACACGCGACGAGGCTCCCGACGGAGGCCGGAGCGTCACATGGGCCACCAGGCACTCTCCGTCCTCCACGTGCTGTACGCCCACGGCCCCTACCTCCACCGAGAACGGACGTCCGTCGGGTGTGCTGGCCCCGAGGTGCTCCCGGAAGTAGCCCGGCAGCTCGGCCTCGCGCTGGCGGATCACGTCCTCGGGTACCGCGGTGAAGGACCGCGTCAGCGCGAGCGACAGTTGATCCAGGGGCACCTGGATCTCGGCTTCCACGGCGTGCTCCCCGACGTCGAGGATCACGGCCGTGTTGCGCACGAGATGGGCTCGGGCAGCCATCCCTACGAGGAGCAGCGCGAGCCCCAACACTCGCGCCCCGCTCCTCGCTGGGCTTTTGGAGGAAAGGCCGCTCATTGCCTCAGCTCGTCACCGTAGTCGGTGAGCTTGTCGCGGTAGATGGTGTGGTAGTGCGTGGCGCCGCGGATGACGACGCCTCCCTGGCATGCCACCTCGATCCACACGCGCGGCCCGTCGATGCGCATATAGGTGCCATTGACGTCCACGTTGGGCCCCGCGGCCTGATCGCCGCCCCAGGCCACGTAGGTATGCGCGTAGGCCTCCTGCGAGGTGTAGGCCGCCACGAGCGAATCGGATATCGCAGGTGCGAAGTCGCTCGCCCATTTCCGGATGGCCGCGGTCACCAGCGCCTGCTGGCTCTCGGACAGGCTGGAGACGAGCACACCCGCCTGGGTGGGGAAGACCACCTTTGAGTAGCTCCCACTCTGGTACTCCACGGGCCCCAGCACCACGTCGGAGAACGTGCCCGTCAGGTAGGCATTGGCCAACTGTGTAGCGTCGAGCGAGCCATACAAGGCGATCATCGCGTCGCCATCGTCGGCCAGGGGCGCGTAGGTGCTGCCATCGAGTGTGAAGGCCGTCTTGGGTTCCGAGCCGAGATGGTAGGGCGTCGGGTAACCCGTACCGTTGAGGAACGTCACGTTGTAGGCCATGTGGTGGCCACCAATCTGGAGCATCCAACTGCCCGTGGCGGACGGCGTGCCGATGAACGCGATGACGTAGTTGGCCGAGGAGTACGCGAGGACGACGCCACCGCCCATGCCGCCATCTCCACCGTTCGGCGGTCCCATACCTCCATCTCCGCCGTTCGGCGGTCCCATGCCGCCATCTCCACCGTTCGGCGGTCCCATGCCGCCATCTCCGCCACCCGCGCCGCCGACGCTGTTGAGGTAGTCATCCGCCGCGAAGACGCCTGTCATGTCCGAATAGCCCTCGCTGGAGAGCACGAGCGAGGCGAGGTGCAGTGCCGCCGCCTTGCTCGCGGCGCTCAGCGAACCAAACTTCAACCCGTTGCGATTGACGCCGGGCAGGTTGCTCCAGCGCGTCTTGGCCACCTGGTCCGTCCAGGAGAGGAGGACCGTGGTCTTCTCTGCCTCCGTCAGCGTGGCGAGGAACGCGTTGGACGCGCAGACCACCTGCTCGATGTGAGTCCCGGCGGTCGTGCAGTCCGTGGGCTCCTGCGTCCCCCCATCGGTACCGGCGTCAGTCTCGACTCCTGCATCCGGCGTGGGAGTCGTGTCCGGATCATCACTGCAGGCCCAGAGGGCCAGGAAGAGACAGCTCGCACCAATCCCCATCCATTGAACTGCAAATCGCTGCATGGTTCGCTCCAAGAAGGCAGGTAAGCCTCCCTCCATGCTGCGACTCTGCTCGCGAGTCCTTAAGAAGTCCTGAACGCCCCTTTCGCTGTAATAGAGCTTACGGGCGGAGCAGGGCTCCCACGCTCGTGGGTGGCATCTCGAGCCGGTGAACTTGTCCGGGCTGGAGTGCATAGCGGCTGGAAGGACCACGGGTTCCGCACCACTCCACCTCCACGTCCACCGTGGTGCCTGGATCGAGCGTCCCCAGGCCGAAGTGCAGGCGGCGGTCTCCCTGGGCCGCGAGCCCCGTGATGGCCTGCTTCTGTTGCACCTGCCTCCGGCCATCGAGAGTCGTGAGGATGACCTGGCTGCCCAGCGCGTCCCGGTTGCACCGCTTGCCGTCACCGACGAGCTCCACCGCCACCCACGCATGGTGGGCGCTCTCCTCGGGCGTGTTGAGGAACAGCGACGGAGGCCCGAGCTGGTTGGCCATGGCGACATCCAGCCGCCCGTCTCCATCCAGGTCGACGAGCGCCACGCCGCGAGTGTTCTCGCCGGACATCAGCCCCACCGCGTCACGCGCATCGACGAACTGGGGGCGAGCCTCCGGGCCTCGGTTGAGGAACACGCGCCGCCGTTCGTTCTCGAAGATGCAGTAGCCGCGCAGGTCGGCCCAGGTGTCCGCGTAGGTGTGGATGTCGGGCCCGGACTGCGCGAACTTGTGGTGGGTGTACCAGAAGGATGGGCAGTGTTCGCTCGCTCGGCCGGTGCCCGACTCGAAGCGGTCATCGAGGTAGCCGTTGCCCTGCACGACATCCGGCAGGCCGTCGTCGTCCAGATCGCCTACGCCCGCGCCCCAGCCAAAGTGGTTCTCGTTGAGCAGTCCTCGCCGGCTGGCTTCGTCGGTGAAGCGCACTTGGCCCGTGTCGGGATCGGTGCCGCCGTTGACCCACAACAGGGACCCTTCGGCCAGGACGGGTACGTGGGCGTTCGACACATAGATGTCCAGCTTCCCGTCTCCGGTGAGGTCGAACGCAGTGCTGTTCATGCCTTTGTAGGTGTCCCGGCCGATCTCGCCGAAATAGCGGCCCTCGACATGCGTGAAGCGAGGCTCTGTCTGGCTGCCGGTGTTCAGGTACAGATCGTCCGGTCCGAAGTCGTTGGCGAAGTACAGGTCTTCATCCCCATCTCCGTCGAGGTCGGCCGCCGAGAGCGCCAGGGTCCAGTGGGTGGCCGTGAGGCCGAGCGCGCGGGCATCGAGTCGCTCGAAGCGGCCGCCGCCGAGGTTGCGCAACACCTCCGTAGGCCCTCCGTTGTCGGCCTTGTGCCAGGAGTTGTGCAGGAAGGCGAACATGCGCCGATCGCCCTCGAATTCGGGCTGGGGCAGGTGGAAGACCTGGATCCGGCGGCCCGCATCGTCCTCCCGGCGCACGGTCGAGCGGATGAGCACGTCCAGGCGTCCGTCCGCATCCATATCGAACACCGTGCTGGCGTAGCCCGTGACGTAGAGCGACTCCAGGCCCGAGTTCTCCGTGGCATCCGTGAAGCTCAGTGTGCCCGCGTCGGCGAGGTGGTTCATCAACAGGCGCGGTGCTCCGAAGGCCACGGGCAGGAGGATGTCGAGGTCCCCATCGTTGTCGCAGTCGAAGAACAGACCCATGCTGGCGAAGCCGTTCTTCGTCGCGTCCCGATCGATCACCTCGGTTGGCAGGGGGAGTCGCTCGAAGCTCAACTGTCCGGGCGTGGAGACGTTGCGGAACAGGGACACACGGTGGCCTTCGGAGGCGAGCGGCGAGATGAAGAGCAGGTCGCTCCGGCCATCGCGGTCGATGTCTCCGCTCGCCACCGCCGCGCCGACGCTGAGGATCCACTTGGCGACGTGGGCCAGCCGCGGGTCCAGTTTCGTCAGCAGGCTCCCGTCGTGGGGCAGGACGATCCCTGCCTCCGCGTTGGTGACCTCGGTGAGATGGAAGGTGGCGCGTGCCTCGTCCGCCGCGGGCCGCAGCACCAGCCGCCAGGCCAGGACCGCGGGCACGACCAACAGTGCCGCCAGGGCAGCGCGGCGCGCGAGTTCCCGGTCGAAGGTGCCGCGCACCCAGGTGGAGAGCCCTTGCGAGCGCAAACGCCGAGCGTGCTGGAGCAGGAAGCGGCCGGACTGCACGGTGAAGGCCGCGTAGAAGAACGTGAAGAGGCTCTCGGCCGAGTGGAAGAACAGATCGAGCAGCGCCACGAGGAATGCCGCCAGCACCTGTCCGCGCACCGTGGGAGGTGACGTGCGCGGGTCGGTCATCATGAAGAACGTGAACAGGTAGAACGGAGGCGTGGTGAGGCTGCCGACGATGAGCACCTCTGGCGGAGTGTGGTGGCGCACGAGCCACGCTCGCAGCAGGAGGAACAGAAAGTAGAAGCCCAGGAACGACAGGACCAGCGCGAGGCGCCCCACGCGGAAGAGGAAGAGCAGCAGCGCGGTAAGGATGATCACTCCGGACATGACGCCGCTGCCGCCCCACTGGTAGGCCGGAGAGCTGGTGATGAGGTCTCCGAAGAAGATCAGCGTGGTGGCCACGCCGAAGAGTGAGGGGTTGATGACGTGGCGCCCCTCGACGGTGAGCAGGTACTTGGAGGCCACCGTGAGGAACACGGGCACCAGCATGAGCAGCGGGTCGTGTCCGTAGTTGAGCAGCAGCGCCAGTGACAACGACGAGATGACCGCGGAGAGCGGGAACAGCAGCCTTCGCTTGAACAGGAAATGGAGGAGGACATCCAGCCCCGCGGCCGCGAGGACCGTGGTGAGGATCTGCGCCGGGCTGCGATTGAAGCCGAGCACCGTGGTGCCCAGCACCGCGAACGAGGCGAGCAGCAGCGCGAAGGGGATACGCGCATCGCCTCGCGTCGGCAGACCATCCACGGCGAGCTCGTGGCCGAGGATGCGGGTCTGCACGGTCTGGGGAGCCGAGGTCATGTCCCGAAGCTATCGCATGCCGCGCGAGCAGGCGCGGTGTGCGCCCGGCACACCACGGCCCCGTTCGCTACAGGCCGACTCGGACCATGAACTCGATCTCTCGCTCGGGACTGGAGACGTCCTCGCCCTCGCGGCACACGGCGGTGACGGCGTAGAACCGCGTCTTCGGCTTGCTGGTGTCTCCGTTGGAGATGTCCTGTACCTCGCGGTTCGGGTCCTTCATCGCGCTGGACACGTCGCGGGCGCTCACCTCCGCCAGACCGTTGAAGTGTCCTGTCCTCAGCTTCGTGCCGAGCAGGTCCTCGTCGATCTTGATCTTCGTGGGGCCATTGAAGTCGAGCATATTCAGCTTCGAGAGGAACAGGTTGCGAGCCGCCTGGACGCAGGAGGACATCATGTCTTCCTGCGTCTGCACCTCCGAGGCGGCGCGCTCGGTGCCGGTGAAGGAGATGGCGCCCGCCACCAGCAGGGTGATGAGCACGACGACGACCATGGCCATGACGAGCGCCATGCCGCGAGGATGGGGAATGAGAGGACGCATGGGATTCAGCCTCCACCGGGGTTGATGGGAGCGAACTGCCGGTTGAGCAGCAGGTTCTTGGGAGTGATGGATTCGCGAAGGATGCCTCGGTAGTAGTGGCCGCCCGAGGGCGAGAGGCCCGAGGCGATCGGGTCCTGCAAGAGGTTCTCCAGGTGGCGCCAGGGGATGGTGCCGTTGGCCAGCGGCGCTCCATCCGGGTAGGGCGTGTTGTCCGGACGCATCAGCAGATTGTCGCCCTCGATTTGCGCATCGGGGATCGAACTGCGGGACACGAGCGTGAGGCGCACCTGACGGATGTTCGCCGGGTGATCCAGCAGGCGCTTGTACGGAATCTCCTGCGGGTCCACGGCATTGAGCCCGACGTTGAAGAACCAGCCGTGGGGCAGGTTGACCAGATCTCGCTCCTCCCAATTCTCACCGTAGTGGTCCGGAGGCATCGGGGCGTTGACGCCCAGGATGAGCGGCGTCTTGTCCGCGTCCCGGTTGTTCGTGTCCAGGATGTAGGCCACCTGCAACTGCTCGACGCCCTCGGCCACCGGCACCGCGTCGTTCCTGTCGATGACGCCATCCCCCTGCACGTTGCTGGCACTGGGCATGTCCAGTCCCGGGTGCATCATCAAGTAGGGCGTGCGCTCGGTCGTGGACGCGATGCCATCGTCGTCGTACAGCGCCACGAAGAAGGCGGCGCGGTGGACGAGCAGCACGTGCGGTGGCTGCCTGCTGAAGCAGGGATGTGCGAAGCCCGGATCGACCTGCTCGTGGAAGAAGCGGCCCGGCGCGAGGAGCGGAGAGTTGGGAGCACTCGTCTTCGGCGTCTGATCCAGGGCGATGTCCGTGGCACCGGCCGGCGCGTACTGGCCCACGGTGACGAACACGTGCGGCGGGTTCTCGTCCACGGAGGGATCCGGGAAGTTGGGATCCCGCTCGCACATCACCAGCAGGATCTGCCCCTGCCGCAGCGGCTCTCGCAACGGCTCGGACGGCTGCAGGGAGATGAGCGTCGAGGAGACAGAGGCGGCCCTGCGCCGGAAGAGCCCATCGCGCCAATGCACGACGAGGGCATCCGGGTAGCCGGGCTCCTGCTGGTCTCCCGCGGCGTTATAGGAGTCGTAGGCGAGGATGGCCCGGTCCGGGTCCACGCCATAGCCCGCCATCCGCAGGTGGCGGCCCATGAAGACCAGGGCCTGACGGGCATTGGCCTGCACGCCCCGGCGGCTGGCGTGGGCCTGGTACTGCTGGGCCTGGGAGATGAAGGCCAGGCTGATGCCCAGCAGCACCACCGCACCCACGGCGGCGCCCACCAGCAGCTCCAGCAGCGTGAAGCCTCGAGAGCGAACAGTGTTGCGCATGGCTTAGAGCTCCAGGGCGGTCCTCGAATCGCCCGTGATCTGGGTGACGTCGTACTTCACGGCCCAGAGATTGACCTGCTTCATCCCGGCGCCCGTGGGGAAGCGCACCATGATGAGGATGCGGATCTGATCCACCTTGTTGTGCCGCTCGGGGTTCTCCACTCGCATGGAGCGCCAGCCCACCTCGTAGAAATTGCTCTGGCCCTCGGAGGTGAAGACGGCGTCCGCGGCCCCCAGCAAGGGCCGATCCCCGGTCTGCGCCACCATGTCCTGCAGCTTCATCAGGCCGTCCGGGTTGCCCAGGCTGTCGAAGTCGTCGTCGCTCGGACGCAGGCTGGTGGCCTCACGGAATGCTGGGTGATCGAAGGGCAGTCGCTCGAAGGCGTCCGCCACGTCCCGGGCGATCTTGCTGGCGGCCGTCTGCGCCCGTGCCACGTTGTTCTGCTGGCTGGCGACGACGTTCATCTGCATGACGCCCACGATGCCCACGGCGAAGACGATCAGGGCGGCCATGGCCTCGATCAGGGTGGTACCGCGAGAGGACAAGCGCGAGGTGTTCATGTGCACGCAACCTCCTAGAAGACGACCGCGGCTCCCGCGGGCGCGGAGACGGTGACGAGCTTGGGTGAGAAGCCCTTCTCGTCCTGGGTGTTGGGAGCGAAGGCGATGACCGCGCCCGAGGGCGCATCGCCCGTCATCACCTCCAGTGTTCCATCCGCGTTGAAGCGGAGCACGCCATAGGGATGGCCCGCGGAGGCGACACAGAAGTTGCACCCGGACAGCAGGCTCGGCGTGGGCTGGTTGAGATCGGCCGGAGTGGCCAGCGGCGTGGCGAGCGGAATGGCGCTGAAGGGCGCCGGTAGCGGCCGGGTGATGCGAGGGGAGTCCAGGTCCAGGAAGGCCAGCCCGCTCGAGTCCATGCCCGAGCCCGCGCTCAGCACCAGCTCATCGCGGACGCGCGCGTTGACCGTCTCCGTCGTGCCGTTCGGCAGCTTGCGCGTGAAGGCCAGCGCCACCTCCGGCTCCTGGCTCAGGTCCAGCGCGTTCCAGTTCAGCGCGAGCCCATCGTCCGGGCGCTCCAGCAGTTGGATGCGCACCCGGTTGTCCGGCGTCTGGTGGAAGAAGACGTAGTGCGGCGAGCCATGGCTCACGGCGCGCAGCTGGGCGCTGTTGAGCAGCGCCGTCACGTTGAACACAGCGTTGTTCATCCGTGCCTTGCCCGTGCCAAAGACCATGAAGGTCACGGCCAGGGCGGCCAGGATGATGAGGATGACCACTGTGGTCATCACCTCGAGCAGCGTGAAACCTCGGCGGAGCCGGGCGCGAGCGACCATGACGAAGACCTCCTGCGAGGGTTCGCCTGTCGCAAAGAGCGGGCCTGCTCAGAGTCCGTGCAAGCCAGCGGAAACACGGGTGTGGGCGTGGTTCGCCCTTGCAGTTCGTCGCGGGCGGCACCTCGCAAACTTTGCACTCCGCAGGGAGTATCGAGTTCCGGCCGGCGTGGCTCAGAACTGTCCTGCCAGCCCTCCCATGGGAGCGCCTCTCGGGCTGCGGCCCATGACGGGCATCAGCCGGAGGCCCGAAGCGGGGCGAGAGGACTCCTGCGAGAACGCCTCATGGTGGGAGAAGGCGGCGGACAGCTCGTAGCCCAGGATGGCGCCCAGTGGGGGCAGCAACGCGGAGGCCGCCATGCCCGGGATGAAGTTCGAGTCCTGCGCGACGTTGAAGAGCGCCAGGGCGGCCCCCGTTCCCAACGCGCTTCCGCCAATCGTAGGCAGGAGCTGACCGTTGCCACCTGCCAGCGCACCTGCGCCGTATACCCCCAAGGTCTCTCCCGCGGTGAGGGCGAACATCACCACGAGGAATCCGCGCGTCCTGGGGCCGGGTTCGCAGTCGCCGTTGTCATCTCCGAAGACGCAGACGATGCTGGCGTCGACGGGAAGGGAGAGTGGCCACGCGGCGATGAGTCCCCCCAACTCTCCCGCGGCTCCGCCCACCGTCTCGAGCGCCACCCTCGCTACCGGGTGCCAGCCGCTGCGATGGGGCGTGGGTTCTTCCGGAGGAATCTCCTGGGTGTCCTGCGCGGCGGGAACGAGCGGCGGAGATGCGAGAGGCTCGTTTCGGGGAGCGTCGGCTGGCAACTGAGCGAGCGCCAAGCCTGGGAGCAGCGAGCAGAGGATGCCGCACACAAGGCGTGAGAAGGTCATACGCGCAGTCTAGCCGCGCTTCGAGCCGCACTCACGAAGCAGTGCGCGTCTCCGGCTTCTAGACGAGCGGTGCGCCCGCGCCGCCCTGTCCCTGGCCGGTGGCTGCCGCCTCTCGCGCCTGGCGGATCCGGCGGCGAAGGACGAAGGCCAGAGGCCCGAGCGCCAGGAGGAGCTGGGGCACGAGCGAGATCGCGTCCGGGAAGATGCCGAGCAGCTCCACGTTGATGAACGGGATGGGGGCAATCGGCAGTGCGGCCACCTCCTGGAGGGAATGGATCCCCTTGCCCAGCAGGATGACGGCGGTGGCCATGAGCACCACCGTGGACGCGGTGAAGAGCGTCTTCATGGGCAGCTTGTAGCCCACGCGATTCACGAAGAGGACCAGCGCCAGCAGCACCACCACCCCCGCCAGCGAGCCCCACATCACTCCCGACGCCGAGTCCAGCGCCAGGCCCTGGAGGAACACCGCCGTCTCGAAGCTCTCGCGCAGCACCGCGGTGAAGGCGATGGTGAAGAGGCCCAGCGTGCTGCCGCTGCCCAGCGCGCCCTGCATCTTCTGGCGCAGCTCGCCCATGAAGCGGCTCATGTTGGAGCGCGCGTTGAGCCACAGCGCCGCGTACACCAGCATGGCCACGGCCACGAGCCCGGTGATGCCCTCGAGCAGCTCTCGGTTGGCACCGGCCAGCAGGTGGCGTCCGAACAGGAACGCCAGCGCGCCCACCACGAGCGCGGACGTCCACCCCGCGTGCACCACGCGCACGTGCTGCATCGCCTGCATCTTGCGCAGCGCCGCCAGCAGCGCCGCGACGATGATGGTGGCCTCGAAGCCCTCGCGCAGCAGGATGAGCAGGGTGAGCCAGAGGACCGACCACATGTCCGCCGACGTGCCGCTGCCACGCCGCGCCTGATCCAGCAGCGTCAGCAGCTCGTGACCCTCGTCCTGCAGGTGCGGGCTGCCTCGCTCGGCGGCGAGCCTCGCCTGGAGGAACGCGCGCTCCAGCTTCGTCACCAGCTCCGGATTCCGGGCGCGCAGCTTGATCTCCACCGGCTCCACGCCGTTGAGATACGCCTCCAGCAGCTCCGTGCGTGCTCCGGACATGTCGCCCGCGGTGCCCTTGCGCAGCGCCTCCTCCACGTGGGTGCGCGCCACCAGCAGCGAGCGCTCCTCGTCCGCATCTGGGAACTTGCGCCGCAAGCACGCCAGGTTCTTCTCCCCGTGCTCGGCGACGAGGTCCGGATCCGTGGCGGTGGCCAGCCGCTCCAGGGACACGCTGGGCGGCGTGCCCTCGCACGGAGGCTGGCGCAGCGTGAACAGGTAGAAGGCGAGCGACCAGCGCTGCTCCTCCGAGAGCGTCGGGAAGCCCGGCATCGCCGTACCCGGAACGCCGAAGCTGATGGTGTTGAAGGCCTTGTACGGCATGAGCCCGGCCATGGTCTCCGCGTCATGGAAGTTGGCGGGCTTGGGATCCATCGTCTGCGCGATGGGCATGTCGCCCCGGCCCTCGGGGCCATGGCAGGCGGAACAGGACACCTGGAAGAGGTGCTGGCCCTGGGTCAGATCTGGCGGCTTACGCGGGCTGCGGGCCAGGCCTCCGGCGAGCACCAGGTCCTCCACCAGCTCTCCGCACGCACGGCTGACGCCCGCGGGATCATGCCCTTGATCCACCTGGGCCTTCACCTGCTCGATTCGCGGCAGGAAACCGGCGGCCTTGGGCCCCAACTCGTGGGCCGCCTCCACGGCATCGGCGATGAAGCTGCGCTGCTCGGCCAGCTCGGACTCGGACTTGGACTCGACGGCGTTCGGATAGTCCGCCTGCAGGTACTGGAGGATGCCCACCAGCCGGTGCCATGTGCGCTCATCGCCCGCTGTGCCCTCGTCGGCGGACGCCGTAGTCAAGGGGAGCGCGAGGAGCAGCGACAACAAGGGCAGGGCACGGGTGCGGTTCACGCCTCCCTTGTAGCAGCTCAGGAACTACCTATCAATTTTGAGAATCAAAATCAAAATTGCCGCCGGTCTCGATTTTCCTTTGGCGACAGTGGGGGTGCCCTGGAGGACATGCGAAGGGTCCTCAGCGCACGCGTTCGTAGGTGAGAAAGGCGTAGGGGAGCGCATCCGGAGTGGTGGCGGGGTGGAGCTCTTCCTCGATGAGCTTCCACGTGGAGAGGTCCACCTCCGGGAAGCGCGTGTCTCCTGGCACGTCGCGCTCGATGCGCGTGAGGTAGATGCGGTCCAGGCGGTCCAGCGTCTGCGCGTAGAGCTCCGCGCCTCCGCCGATGAAGACTTCGTCATCGCCCCGGGCCAGCGCGAGCGCCTCGTCCACCGAGTGCGCCACCTTCACGCCCTGCGGTGCATAGCCCGGCTGGCGTGTCACGACGATCATCGTGCGGCCTGGGAGCGGGCGGCCGATGGACTCGTACGTCTTGCGCCCCATGACGAGCGCGTGCCCCATCGTCACCCGCTTGAAGCGCGCGAGGTCCGCGGGCAAGCGCCACGGCAGCTGATTGTTGACGCCGATCACCCGGTTCGCCGCCATGGCGACGATGGCGGACAGCTTCATACGGCCACGGGCGCCTTGATGGCGGGGTGAGGGTCGTACGCTTCCAGCGTGAAGTCCTCGTACTTGAAGGCGAACAGGTCCTTCACATCGGGGTTGATCTTCATCCGAGGCAGCGGGCGCGGCTCGCGCGAGAGCTGCGTCTGCGCCTGCTCCACGTGGTTGAGGTAGAGGTGCGCGTCGCCGATGGTGTGGATGAACTCGTGCGGGGTGAGCCCCGTCACCTGCGCCACCATTATCGTCAGCAGCGAGTACGAGGCGATGTTGAAGGGCAACCCGAGGAAGATGTCCGCGCTGCGCTGGTAGAGCTGGCAGGACAGTCGCCCGTTGGCCACGTAGAACTGGAACAGCACGTGGCAGGGCGGAAGCTTCATGTTCGGCAGGTCCGCCACGTTCCACGCGCTGACGATGTGGCGCCGGGAGTCCGGGTTCTTGCGCAGGCCCTCGACGAGCACGCGCATCTGATCGATGTGCTCGCCGTTGGGCGCGGACCACGAGCGCCACTGGTGGCCGTAGACGGGGCCCAGGTTCCCCTGGGGATCGGCCCACTCGTCCCAGATGGTGACGCCCTGGGCCTGGAGCGTGTGCACGCTCGTGTCGCCCTGAAGCATCCACAGCAACTCGTGGATGATGGACTTCAGGTGGACCTTCTTCGTCGTCACCAGCGGAAAGCCCTGGGTGAGATCGAAGCGCAGCTGATGTCCGAAGATGCTCAGCGTGCCCGTGCCGGTCCGGTCACTTTTCTTCGTTCCGTGCTTCAGGACGTGTTCGAGCAGCGCGAGGTAGGGTTTCATGGCAGGTTCGAAAACATGAAGATCTACACGAAGACGGGCGATGCAGGTGAGACTGGATTGTTCGGGGGCGGCCGTGTTCAAAAGGATGACGAGCGGGTTGACGCGTACGGCGAAGTGGATGAGCTGAATGCGACACTCGGTCTGGCCCGGAGCCTCTCCATGCCTCCCGAGCTGGATGGATTCCTCCAGAAGTTGCAGGAGCAGCTGTTCACCGTCGGTGCGGTGCTGGCCACTCCCCAGGGAACCAAGGCGTCGTCGTACATCCCCCAGCTCAAGGCCGAGTGGGTCGAGGCGATGGAGCAGGCCATCGACCGCTTCGAGACCGAGCTGCCCAAGATGACACATTTCATCCTCCCCGGAGGCACCCAGGCGTCGAGCGCGCTGCACGTGGCGCGCACCGTGTGCCGGCGAGCGGAGCGGCGAGTCGTCCCCCTGCTGCGCGAGGGGATGGTCTCCGCTGACGTGGGCGTCTTCCTCAACCGGCTCTCGGACCTGCTCTTCGTCATGGCCCGGGTGGCCAATCACCGAGAGGGCGTTCCTGACGTGAAGTGGATACCGGAGAAGCCCACCGGGTAGCTCCCCGCGAGCCCGAGGCCACGTTAGAAGAGAAGTGACGTGAATCCGCTACCCACCGCCTACCTGCGCCAGCTCTCCGAGGCCGTCGGTTTCGACCTCGTGGGTTTCGCGCGGGCAGAGCCCATTCCGCCCGAGTCGCTCCGTTCCTGGGTCGAGGCCGGCTATGCGGCCGACATGGACTGGATGAAGGAGCGGGTGGCCGAGCGGCTCGACGTCTCCCTCCTCCTGCCCGGCGCCAGGACGGTGGTGGCCTTCGCCAACAACTACTACCGGAACGACGAGGAGGCGCAGGGCTCGCCCATCGCCCGGTATGCGCGGGGCCGGGATTACCACTCGACGCTGCGAGACCGGATGAAGGCCTTCCGCAAGGCGGTCCAGTCCACCTACCCGGGCATCGGCACCTACGGGAGCGTGGACAGCGGCCCGCTGATGGAGAAGGTGTGGGCGGCCCGCGCGGGCCTGGGCTACGTGGGCAAGAATGGCTGCTTCATCACCGAGCCCTTCGGCTCGTGGGTGCTCCTGGCCACGCTGGTTCTCGACGCGGAGGTGGATGCGTACGCGGACGGGCCTCTGGCGGACCGGTGCGGGCACTGCCGCAAGTGCCTCATGTCCTGTCCCACGGGAGCGCTGGTGGGCAATGGCCGCGTGGATGCGCGTGCGTGCCTCTCGTACCAGACCATCGAGAACCGCGAGCGCGCAGTGCCCGAGTCCTTCCGCGTCGAGATGGACAACCTCGTCTTCGGCTGCGACATCTGCCAGGACGTGTGCCCGCTCAACCGGCGGCCCGTCTTCGCGCAGCACCCGCGCTTTGCTCCTCGCGCCGTGGCGGGCCTGGGCGTCCTGGAACTGGCCGGTTTGACCCCCGAGCAATACACGAAGTTCATCCCGGGCACGGCGCTGGCGCGGGCTCACTATGACGGGCTCCGGCGCAACGCCGTCTATGCGCTGGGGGCGACGAGGGATTCGAGCGCGCGGTTCCTGCTTGAAAAGCTCAGCGGGGATTCGAGCGAACTGGTACGTAGCGCCGCGCAATGGGCGCTTCTACAGCTCCTGCAGTGAACGACGCTTCGCCGTCTCCCGTACCGCTGGGCAGGGTGTATGCGGCGCTGTCCGTCCAGGTGCTCATCAGCGCCGGCACCTACTTGGCCGGCAAGCGGGCCATGGAGGAGCTGTCACCCGCGACGACCATCCTCTGGCGGTTCCTGATCAGCGGGGCGGTGTTCGTGCTGATCCTGCTCCTGACTCCGGGCCCGAAGCTGCCGCCGCGCGCGGAGTGGCGGAAGACGCTGTGGCTCGGGGTGCTGGCAGGGCCAGTGAACCAGCTCCTGTTCTTCACAGGCCTGGCGCGCACTCCGGCGGCCCACGGGGCGCTGCTCTACGCGATGACTCCACTCGGTGTGTACGTGACGAGCCTGCTCCAGGGGCAGGAGCGCCCTTCAGCCCGAGCCGCGGCCGGCATCGTCACGGCCTTCACCGGGGTGGTGGTACTCCTGCTGGGACGGGGACTGGCCAGCGCGCGGGGCTCGATGATGGGAGACCTGCTCATCCTTGGGGCGGTGGTGGCCTGGGTGCTGTACACGACGGAGGGCCGCCCCTTCGCGGCCAGCCACGGGCCCATTCGCGCGACGGCGTGGAGCATGGTGGCGGCGACGCTGCTGATGCTGCCGCTGGCCCCCTTCGCGCTGCGGCCCGGAGAGGTGCTGAACGCGAGCCTGATGGCCAAGGGCTCAGTGGTGTACGTGGCGCTGCTCACCTCCGTGGTGGCGTACCTGCTCTGGTACTACGCGCTGTCCAAGGCGCCCGCGTCGAAGGTGGCCATCTTCTCCAACCTCCAGCCCGTGGCCACGGCACTCGCTGCCTGGGCGCTGATGGGCGAGGCCCTGCACTGGGAGCTGGCGGTGGGCGGCGTGCTCGTCATCGTCGGCGTCCGTCTCACGCAAGGTGCACGGGTGCAGCCTACGGCCTCGCCGAAGCTCGAGGATCGCCCGTCCCGCTGAGCCAGCGGCCCGCACTGCGGGTATCATCTCCTCCGAAGGAGTCCAAAGGAGGGCACTGTGTCCGAGATCTTCAGTGCGTACGTTGGCCCCCAGCAGACCCTGGAGCCTCGGCTTGGAGGCGCCGTGGTGGTTCTGCCACTCGGGCTGGTGTGCCTGTGTACCGTGGTCGAGCTCCTCTCGCACTACGCCGAGCTCGCCATCCTCGCGGGGGGCATCGTATGGGCCCTCTCCGTGGCAGGCGCGATCCTTCGTCCGAACCGGCTCGCCCTCAGCGCTGCCATTCTTGGGGCGATGCTGGTGGGAGCAGGCATCGTGGTCACATACAGCGGCGGCTGCCGGCCCTTAGGGTCCATCCAGGAGCTGCTGAAGCCTCCGTCAGAGCAGTCCGGGAACCACTTCTCGATCATCGAGTGTTGAGTGCGCGAAGGAGGGGCCTCCTCTCAGTCCCCGTTCGGATCCCAGTCGGCAATGTCCTTCTTGGGCTCGGGGGGAGGCTTCGGGCGCGGCGGCTCCACCTTGGGGGCGGGCTTCGGCGGCGGAGGCGGTGGCGGTGGCTCCTCGTCGACCAGCGGATCCGATTCCGCGGAAGCGGTGGCCGTGGGCTCGGATTTCGCGGCAGCCTTGGGCTCCGGCTCCTTCGCGGGCTCCGGCTCGCTGGCGCGGTAGACACCCCGGCGCACCCCGGGCTCTTCGGACGTGCTCCGAGTTGAAGACGCGGTGGGCGATCTCTTCTCCCCGGCTCCCTTGCTGACCGCGGGCTCGTCATCGGAGGCCGCGGGCTCATCGTCGGAGGAGCGGTAGACACCCGAGCGACCGGTACTTCTGGAACTGGACGAAGTGCTCTCGGCAGGGGCCCCGTCGTCGGACGGGCTCCCGTCATCATAGGAGTGGCTCGGCTCGCTCGGAATCGGGGCCGGGGGCGGGGGAACCGGGTCGATGCCCAGGCTCTCCCGCTCCTGGAGCGCATGGTACCGCTCGCTGCACATGTCGTACGTGTCCTTGCAGCGCTGCAAGCAGGCACCGAGCTTGTTGTAGGTGCGCGTGCTGCTGCCGTACTCGACGGTGCAGTCCTCCCGGCAGTCGTTGTTGTCGTCCTTGCAGCCGGCAGCGGTCTGCGGGCCCTGGGCCAGGGCAGGCCCAGCCAGGAGGGTGAGGAGCAGCAGCGGAAGTACACGCATGACGGAACGAGAAGTTAGCAGTCTTTAGCCCCCCCTGGCTCGGGGGCGCGCTATCGTTCCCACTACCAGCGCCGTGGAGGACACACATGGCAGGCATCCGGGTGGGGATCATCGGGGGCGCCGGGCTCCTGGACGCTCTAGGAGCAACGGGTCGAGCAGAATCCCACATCATCGAGACTCCCTTCGGTCCTCCCTCGGGCCCTCTCTTCACCCTGGAGTTGGATGGCGTCTCGGTGGCCGCTGTGGCTCGGCACGGGGCCGGACACCAGTTCAGCCCCACCCGGGTCCCCTACCGGGCCAACCTCTTCGCCCTCAAGGTGCTCGGGGTGTCCCACGTCCTGGCCTACGGAATGGTGGCCAGCCTCCGAGAGCACATCCGTCCGCGCCAGCTCGTCATCCCGGATCAGGTCATCGACCGCACCTACCGGCGGCCCTGTACCTTCTATGACGATCTGGTGGTGCACGTGGAGATGACCTCGCCCTTCTGCGAGACGCTGCGGCACGTGCTCCTCCAGGCGGCCAAGGGCAGCGACTCCCAGGTGCATACCGAGGGTACCTATGTCTGCATCGAGGGCCCGGCCTTCAGCACGCGCGCCGAGAGCGTCATGTACCGCACCTGGGGCGGAGACCTGATCGGCATGACGGCGATGCCCGAGGCCAAGCTCGCGCGCGAGGCGGAGCTGCACTACGCGCTGGTGGCCGTGCCCTCGGACTACGAGTCGTGGCAGCCCGCCGTGAGCACCGATCCGGAGGCGCTCAACACCGCCCACCTCCAGAACCGCCAGGCCGCCAACGCGAGCGCGCTGGCCCTCATCCGGCGGGCCCTGCCCCGAGTCGCCTCGGCGGCCACCCAGTGCACGTGCGACTCCGCGCTGGCCATGGGCATCTGGTCGGACCGCAAGCGCATCTCCAATGAGCTGCGCACCCGCCTGCGCCCGCTGCTGGGCAAGTACCTGCCTCCCGAAGTCGTCTGACGAACAGAACGGAAGCAGGGGCTCGCCTGCCCGCCTGCTGCACCCGGCTCATTCCATCCCCACGTTGAACTCCCCAGAGCAGGGGAGGGCACAGGCCCAAGGGGGGATGGATGCGGCTGCCGAGGCTCAAGTACCTGACATGGCGTGAGTTCACCCGGCGCTTCGTGAAGGAGTTCCAGGAGGACACCGTCACGGACTGCGCCGCGCAGCTCTCGTACTACTTCCTGTTCTCGCTGTTCCCGCTCTTGTTCTTCGTCGTCACGCTGGCGGCATACATGCCCTTCGCGCACGGCGCCGTGGAGGCGATGATGCAGCGCATCGCCCCGCTGATTCCGGGGGACGCCCTGTCGCTGGTGGACGAGCACCTGCGCGCGTTGGTGAACCAGCCTCGGCCCAAGCTGCTCACCCTGGGCCTCGTGGTGGCGTTGTGGTCGGCCTCGCGCGGAGTGGACGCGCTGCGCAAGGCGCTCAACCTTGCCTACGACGTGCCCGAGTCGCGGCCCTTCTGGAAGACGCAGGGAGTGGCGATGCTGATGACGCTCGTGGGCACGCTGCTCATCCCCGTGTCCTTCACCCTGTTCCTACTGGGCGGCCGGGTGGGGGAGTGGCTCTCGGAGCGGCTGCACGTGGAGACCGTGTTCTATTTGATCTGGTCCTGGCTGCGCTGGCCCTTCACCGCCGCGCTGGTGATGCTGATGCTGGCGCTCTGCTACTACGTGCTGCCGGACGTGAAGCAGCGCTTCAAGTACATCACTCCGGGTTCGCTCATCGGCACGGTGCTGTGGCTCGTGAGCACCTGGGGCTTCACCCAGTACGTCGATCACTTCGGCAAGTACAACGTGACGTACGGCTCCATCGGCGGCGTGGTGGTGCTGCTGCTGTGGCTCTACATCACAGGCCTCATCTTCATCGTCGGCGGTGAGCTGAACGCCATCCTGGAGCACGCCTCGAAGGACGCCCGGGCCAAGGCGAAGGGCGCACGCGAGCCGGGTGAGCCGCCTCCGCTCGAGCCGCCCATCAAGACGCCAGGTGCGGCCAAGAGCGCCAGCAGTGCGCGCAAGACGCAGTACGCCTTCTGGCGCTGGCGGCGGCGCGTGGCCCAGGGCAAGTCTCCCGAGCCCTCCGGCAACGAGCCTCCGAATCCCACGGTGCACTGACCACGAGGACCTCTCCTTCGAACGACGCACCGGCTAGGATGTGTCCAGAAGGAGAAAGTCCGCATGAAGAAGCGGTATCGGTGCCTCGCCTGTTCCCATGTCTACGACCCGGAAGAGGGAGACCCTGCTTCGGGAATCCCTCCCGGGACGGCGTTCGAAGATCTCCCCGCTGACTGGACGTGCCCGGACTGCGGCGCCACCAAGGCCGACTTCGAGCCCCTCGACGAGCTGTAGCGCCTACTTCCCGCCGAGCTTCTGCTTGATGGGCGCCAGCCGATCGGCGCCGATCTCCGAGCCGCGCAGGCCGTTCTGGGTGATGTACTGCTCCAGGTGGTTGATGCGCTCCGCGTTGGTGGGGTGCGTGCTCAGCCACTTGAGCACGCCCGGGGTGTCGCCCTGCATCTTCTGGAGCTTCTGGAAGAAGGTGATGAGGCCGCGCGGATCGTAGTTCGACCCGGCCGAGTACTTGGCGCCGTACTCATCCGCCTCGGTCTCCTCGCTGCGGCCGTGCGCCAGCTGCGCGCCTCCGCCCACCAATTGCGCGGCGATCTGCGCCGCCGTGCCCGGATCCTTGCCCAGCGCCAGCTGGGTGATGGCCTGGATGCCGTACGCGTTCACCATGGCGCGCGCTGAGTGCCGGCCCACCACGTGGCCCGCCTCGTGCGCCAGCACGCCCACCACCTCTGCCTCGTTGTCCGCGGCCAGCAGCAGGCCCGTGTACACATAGAGGTAGCCGCCCGGCGTGGCGAACGCGTTCACCGTCTTCGGATCATTGATGACGCTGACCTTCCACTTCACGCCCTTCCGGTCCTTGTTGGCCTGCTGGAGGATGGGCGTGGCGATCCGGTTCACGTACTCGGTGACGGTGGGGTCCGTGACGTACTGGATCTTCTCCTTCTGCTCGAGCTCCTGCTTCACCTGCAGGCCGATCTCCTCCTCCTGCTGGTCCGTGATGAGGATGTCCGCGACGGTCTTCTCCGCCTGGATGCGCTGCTTCGCACAACCAGTGGAGAACCCCACCGCGAGGGTGATGCCCAGGAATGCCGAGAGGATGCGCTGCTGCATAGAGACGACTCTTCCTTTCCTGACGCTGCTTGAGAGTGCGCCGGACTCGTAGTCAGAGGCTCGGGTGGCGGCAAGCTCCACGTGCGGCTGCCCGAGATGGGAGGGGGGCGGGTGGCGGGTAGGCAACGCTCTTCGAGCAGGGCCTGCTGGCAGCAGCCCCACCAGGGGGCCGGGCGGCCCTTGTCGCCCGCCAAGGTGGGATGGACGTTTGGCCAGGGAGGCCCGAGATGTCTCGTCCTTGCTGGGTCGGCTCACTGAGCTTTGGACTGCTCCACGTGCCGGTGCGGCTCTACGCGGCGGTAGAGCCCAAACAGGTGCGTTTCCACCTGCTGCACGAGGCGGATGGAGCGCGCCTGCGGAACAAGCGCGTGTGCTCGGCGGATGGCGAGGAGGTGCCCTACGAGCAGGTAGTGAAGGGTTACGAGCTGCGCCCGGGCCAGTATGTGGAGGTGACGCGCGGAGAGCTGGAGGCGTTCGATCCCAGGTCCAGCCGCACCATCGAGCTCGAGGACTTCGTGGAGCTCCAGGAGATTGATTCCGTCTTCTTCGAGGCCCACTACCACCTGGCGCCGGAGGTGGGCGCGGAGCGGCAATATGCGCTACTCGTCACCGCGCTCGCCCGGTCCGGCCGCGTCGGCCTGGGGCACCTGGTCCTGCGCCACAAGGGACACCTGTGCATGGTGCGGCCCCGGGGACGGGGGCTGGCGCTCTCCACGCTCTACTACGCGGACGAGATGATCTCCCAGGACACCCTCTCCGAGCTGGCCGTGACGGGGCCGAGGCCCTCGGACCAAGAGGTGGAGATGGTGCTGCGCCTCATCGAGTCGCAGTCCGCCTCCTTCGAGCCGCGCCGGTACCACAACACCCATCGCGAGCGGCTCCTCGCCTTCCTGGAGCGGCGGGCGCGGGCTCAGGCCAAGGTCGTCGAGCCGGCGGCAGCTCCTACTCCGCCGCAGTCCGAGAGCGCTCCGGAGCGGATGCAGGCATTCCGCCGCATCGAGGAGGGGATTGCCGCGCTGCGTCGTGAGGGGCACAGAGGGGTGCAGGCGGAGGGAACAGCTTCGGCCCAGGGCTCGCTGCGGTTCCGCCAGCAGGCGGCGCGGACGGTTCGGAGTCGCCCGGGCGAGGCGGTGGAGGAGCCCCAAGCCGGGGCGGGCCAGGGTGAGCACGAGCCCACCTGAGCGGAGACTCGCGGCAGCCGGGTCCACCTTGCCGCAGGCTCCTTGCAAGGTGGGCAGTCATGCGGCGGCGAAGGGTGGCGGTTACGATGGGCCGCCATGTCCGTTGCGCTCGAAAACCGTCTCGAGGTTCTCCGCTCCCATCCCCGCTTCACTCCCGGCACGGTGGAACGCTTCGCGCGCTTCCTCGTGGAATCACCCGAGGAGGCGCTGTTCCGGACCAGTCCGCTGCACTTCGCCGCGGACATGGGAATGCCGGAGAACGAAGCCATCGATCTGTTCCTGCGCGCCACGCACGCCGGCATCCTGGAGTTCACCTGGGGCGTGCTGTGTCCGGGGTGCGGCTCCTTCCTGACGACGCCCGCTGCGCTGCGCTCGCTCCAGCGCGAGCGCGATTGCCAGATGTGCCGCGTGAGCATCAAGACGGGGGACGACAACATGGAGGTGGCTTTCAGCGTGGCTCCCTCCGTGCGCCGCATCCGCTTCCACCAGCCCGACACGCTGGATCTGCGCAAGGATCTGCTTGCTCTGATGTTTTCCCAGAGCCGCAGCATCCCCGAGGACGTCCGGAAGACTGTGTCCGAGTCCGTCCTCGACTCGGTCGCCCTGCCGCCCGGCGGCGTCCACCGGTTCACCGCGAAGGTGGAGGCAGGACAGGCCTACTTCCTGGCCGTTCCACTCAATCACGTGTGGTGCGAGCTGGAGACCGTCACCAAGGGCGGCGTGAGCGCTGTCGAGGCGGAGCTGATGGACGGCCGGTTGCTGCCGGCCCACGTCCAGGTGCGCGCGGGAGAGATCTCCGTGACGCTCCACAACCGGACGTCGGCTACAGCTCGGGTGGCGCTGGTGAAGTTCTGGATCCCCAACATGGCCATGGACTGCGACATGACCACGGGGATGCCGACGGACAAGCACCTGCGCCGCTACTTCAGTGGCAAGCGGCTGGTGACGCACCAGACGTTCCGCGAGTTGTTCCGGGCCGAGAGCATCCCCTCCGAGGGCGGGCTCGAGTTCAAGTCGCTGACGGTGCTCTTCACGGACCTGAAGGGCTCCACGGAGATGTACGAGCGCATCGGCGACCTGCGAGCCTATGGACTGGTCCGCGATCACTTCGGCGTGCTGCGCGACATCATCGCCGAGCGCGGCGGCTCCATGGTGAAGACCATTGGAGACGCGGTGATGGCCAGCTTCGCGGAGCCCGCGCCCGCGTTGGAGGCGGCCACGGCCATGACGCGCGAGGTGCGGCGGGTGGCTCGGGACGGCGCGCAGCTGCAGCTCAAGGTGGGGCTGCACACGGGGCCATGCATCGCGGTGGAGCTCAACGAGCGCCTGGACTACTTCGGCCAGACGGTGAACGTGGCCTCGCGCGTCCAGGGCGTCGCGGGCGCGGATGAGATTGCCATCACCGAGCCTGTGTACACGGCTCCTGGCTCCCAGGACATCATCCGCGCCGCCTCGCTCAACGCCACCCGGGAGCGCACCCTGCTCAAGGGCGTGGAGGGTGAGACCACCGTCTACCGCCTGCGGTGAGCGGAGCCTGGAAACAGGGAATGCGTGGTCCGTGCTCCTGGTGCTATGTGCCTGGAGCGGATGCCTGAGCTTCCCGAGGTAGAGAGCGCGAGACGCAACCTGGAGCGTTGGTTCCAAGGCCACCGCGTGGTCAGGGCCGAGGCGGATGCCACCCGCATCTTCCGAGGTGCCCAGCGCAAGAAGTTCTCCGAGCTGACCGGGCGCGTCGAGTCCCTGGATCGCCGCGGCAAGTACCTGTTGCTCACCTTCGAGGGGGGCCGCGGCCTGCTGGCCCACCTGGGGATGACGGGCAAGTTCCTGCGGCGCCCCGAGGGCCAGTCGGTGCCCCACAGCCACGCCCGTTTTCATCTGGACGATGGCCATGTCATCCACTTCTCGGACTATCGCCTCTTCGGGAGGATGGAGCCCGCTCCCGCCGCGCGCCTGCACCAACTCGAGGCCATCCAGGCGCTCGGCAGGGACCCGGTGGCGGACGGGCTCACCGCGCAGCAACTCCAAGAGGTGATGGGCCGCTCGCGGATGGATCTCAAGGTAGCGCTGATGGACCAGGGGCGCGTGGCGGGCCTGGGTAACATCTATGTCGCAGAGGCGCTCTTCCGCTCGGGTTTGCACCCCGCGCGCAAGCCGGCCTCCCTGTCTCCCGAGGAGTGGGCGCGCCTCACCCGGGCCATCCACGACACCCTCTCTTCCGCGCTGGAGCAGGAGCAGGGGGAAGACCCGGTGTACCTGGAAGAGAACAAGTCGGAGAATCCGTTCCTGGTGTATGGCCGGGCAGGTGGTCCCTGCACCACGTGCAAGACGAAGGTGCAGTCCATCGTGCAGGGGGGACGCACCACGCACTTCTGCCCGAAGTGTCAACCGAAGCGCATCAGCAAGAGAGGGAAGCGATGAGCGTCAAAGCCAAGGGCCTCGACCACGTGGCCATCGCCGTGAAGGACCTGGACAAGGCCATCGCCTTGTACCGGGACACGCTGGGCCTGGAGCTGTCCGAGATCGAAGAGGTGCCCGAGCAGCAGGTGCGCACCGCCATCTTCGGCCACGGCAGCGGCCGCGTGGAGCTCATTTGTCCCACCTCCACGGACACCAGTGTGGCGAAGTTCCTCGAGAAGCGGGGCGAGGGGCTGCACCACATCTGCATCGAGGTGGACGACATCGAGGCGTCCCTGGCGGCGCTGAAGGCGAAGGGGGCGCCGTTGATCGACGAGACGCCCAAGCCGGGGGCGGGAGGCGCGAAGGTGGCCTTCATCCACCCGAAGGGAAGCCATGGGGTGCTCGTGGAGTTGAGCCAGAAGCCGAAGCACCCGTGAGTTGACCGTTGGGAAGGCAGGTGTGGTTGACGTTGACACCCCTCCCCCCCGTGGCTTAACTCGCGCGCCCTCTGTACACGGCCGCCCTGAGCGGTCCTGGAGATACGTGCCCATGTCTCACGTCCTGCTGGCGGCTTTGCTCGTCGCCTCCGCCACGGCCACCGCCCAGACGTCTGCCCAGAAGACGCCGGTGCCTGAGAGCGGGACGCCGGCGTCCGGCCAGTCTGCGCCCACTCCGGCCACCGCCGCGCCCGTTCCCGCCGCTCCCGCCTCGCCGGGTGCCTCTTCCGCTCCCGCGACGTCCGCGCCCACGGCCGCCCCTGTTGCCGCCGAGGGGGGCGAGCTCACCCCGGAGATGCAGCGCGAGCTGGATCGCCGCCTGGAGGCCGCCAAGCAGGAGATGCGCGAGGAGATCCGCGCGCAGATGGCCACCCAGTCGCTGTCCTCCGACTGGCAGCAGGAGTTCTCGGAGGAGAAGCGCAAGCTGGAGCTGTTCACGCTGGACGGCTACTTCCGCGTCCGTCCGAGCCTCTTCTACAAGTTCGACCTGGGCAAGGCGCGCGAGCGCGCGCTGTTCCCCACGCGCTCGGACAACGAGAACACGCAGGCCGGCGCCAACATGCGCGTGCGGCTGGAGCCCACCTTCAACATCTCCGAGGAGGTGCGGCTGAAGTTGCAGGTGGACATGCTGGACAACCTGCTCTTCGGCTCCACGCCGGACTCCTCGCAGAGCGGCCGGGACGTGTTCACGGTGTTCTCCGAGAGCCAGAATCCGTCCCCGGCGGGCACGACCCTGAAGGACTCCATCTACGTGAAGCGGGCCTACGGCGAGGTGAGCACCCCGGTGGGCATCCTGCGCTTCGGGCGCATGGGCAGCCAGTGGGGCCTGGGCATGCTGCACAACGACGGCAACTGCCTGGACTGCGACTTCGGCGACAACGTGGACCGCATCCAGTTCGTCACCGAGCCGTTCGCCGGCTTCTATGTGACGCCGATGGTCGACTTCAACTCCGAGGGCATCACCAGCGAGTCGGTGGCCCCGGATCCGCAGCGCGAGACGTTCGACTACACGAACTCGGACGACAGCCACAGCTACGTGATTGCCATCGCGCGCCGGGACACCGATCAGCAGATCAAGGAGAAGCTGGAGAACAACCAGGGCGTGCTGAACTACGGCCTGCACTTCACCTACCGCACGCAGCGCTGGGACAACGCGGGGACGGGGCTGCTCAACTCCTCGTTCAGCTTCGTGCCGCGCGACGCCACGCTCTACATGCCGGACCTGTGGGTGCGCTACGAGGAGAAGGCGTTCCGCCTCGAGGCCGAGCTGTCCCTGATTGGCGGCAGCATCGGCAACCGGGCGGCGGACGCGGCCAGCGCGAGCGATCCGGCGCAGAACCAGTCGCTGCGCGTGCTGCAATTCGGTGGCGTGGCGCAGGGTGAGTACAAGCTGGTGAACGGCAACCTGCACCTGGGGCTCGAGGTGGGCGTGGCGTCGGGAGACAAGGCCGCGGGCTTCGGCAACTACCAGCGGGGCCGGGTGGTCAATCAGGGCGGTGAGAGCATCGACGGGCCCCAGTACAGCTGCGGCTCGGGTGGCTGCGCCGACAACGCCATCCGCAACTTCCGCTTCAACCGCTCCTACCGCGTGGACCTCATCCTCTGGCGCGAGCTGATTGGCGGCCTCACGGACGCCGCGTACGTCAAGCCTTCGGTGAAGTACTCGCTGGCGGACGGCTTCGATCTGTTCGGCAGCGTCATCTACTCGCAGGCGCTCTACGCGGAGTCCACGCCGTCCACCACCAACCGCGCCCTGGGGCTCGAGGTGGACTTGGGGGCGCGCTACGAGACCGAGGATGGCTTCGTCGCGGGTATCAACTGGGGCATCTTGTTCCCCATGGCCGGCCTGCAGGAGCCGCCGGATGTCGCGCAGCGGGACTTCGAGACGGCCCAGGCGATCCGCGGCACGCTCGCCGTCCGCTTCTAGGGCTGGCACGCGCATGAGCCGTCCGTCTCGGGTTCTTCTCTTGTTGGGCGTGGGCCTCCTGCTGGGGGCCTGCGGCATCAAGGGGTCTCCGCGCCCGCCGCTGCCTCCTCCTCCGCCCCCGTCGGAGACGCAGCCGCCTCCCGCGCCGGAAGTCCAGCCCCCGGGGCAGTCCACTCGTGGTCCCTTCGAGCCCGCGGGGCCGGGCCCTCAGGACGCAGGGTCGTGAACCACTTCAACTACGTTCGAGGCAGTCTCCACGCGGAGCAGGTGCCGCTGGCCGCCATCGCCGAGGCAGTAGGGACGCCCACCTACGTGTACTCCACGGCCACGCTCACCCGGCATTTCCGGGTGGTGACGGAGGCCTTCCAGGGCACCCCGCACCTCATCTGTTACTCGGTGAAGGCCAACAGCACGCTCGCGGTGCTGCACCTGTTCGCGAAGGAGGGCGGTGGCTTCGACATCGTCTCTGGCGGAGAACTGGCCCGCGTGCAGCGGGCGGGTGGCTCGCCGGGCAAGACGGTGTTCGCGGGCGTGGGCAAGACGCCCGAGGAGATGGAGCAGGCGCTGGCCGCCGGCATCCTCATGTTCAACGTGGAGAGCGCCGAGGAGTTGGAGGCGCTCGATGCGGTGGGGCGGAAGGTGGGGCGGCGCGCTCCTTTCGCCCTGCGCGTCAACCCGGACGTGGATGCGCGCACGCACCGCTACATCTCCACCGGGCTGAAGACGTCCAAGTTCGGCGTGCCCTTCGAGGAGGCGGTGGCGCTCTATGCCCGCTCCCGGAAGATGAAGGGCCTGAGCGCGGTGGGGTTGGACTGCCACATCGGCTCGCAGCTCACCCAGGCAGCGCCAATGAAGGTGGCCATCTCCAAGGTGGCGGGGCTGTACCGCTCGTTGAAGGAGCAGGGCTACCCGCTGAGCTACCTGGACATCGGTGGTGGCCTGGGCATCACCTACTCGGATGAGACGCCTCCCTCGCCTGCGGAGTACGCGCGCACCGTGCTGAAGGCGGTGGAGGACACGGGCTCCACGCTCATCCTGGAGCCGGGGCGGGCGCTGGTGGGCAATGCCGGCGTGCTGCTCACGCGCGTGCTGTACCGCAAGCGCACGCCCACGAAGACGTTCGTGGTGGTGGATGTGGGGATGAACGATCTCATCCGCCCGGCGCTCTACGAGGCGCACCATGCCCTGCAGCCGGTGGTGAAGCGGCGGGGCAAGCCGGTGGAGGTGGACGTGGTGGGTCCGGTGTGCGAGTCCAGCGACGTGCTGGCCCGGGCCCGAGCGCTGGTGCTGCCCCAGCAGGACGACCTGTACGCGGTGATGAGCGCCGGGGCTTACGGGATGAGCATGTCTTCTACCTATAACTCCCGGCCCCGGTCGGCCGAGGTTCTGGTGGATGGAGCGGCCTGGCGTGTCATCCGGGAGCGGGAGACCGTCGAGGACCTCTGGCGCGGCGAGCGGGCCTGAACATATAAGCGGCGGCCATGAAGACCTTCGAAGGCTCCATGACGGCGCTCGCGACGCCCTTCAGGAACGGAAAGATCGACGAGGCGGCCTACCGCGCGTTGATCGATCGACAGGTGGAGGGCGGCACGAGCGTGCTGCTGCCCATCGGCACCACGGGCGAGGCCGTGACGATGACGGCCGAGGAGCGCGCCCAGGCTGTGAAGCTGGCGGTGGATGCGGCGCGAGGGCGGGTGCCGGTGGTGGCGGGCGCGGGCTCCAACAGCACGGCGGAGACCATCGAGTCGGTGGGCCGCGTGCGAGAGCTGGGGGCGCAGGGGGCGCTGATCGTCACGCCCTACTACAACAAGCCCACCCAGTTCGGTCTGCTGCAGCACTACCGGGCCATCGCCAAGGCGCACCCGGGTTTCCCGATCGTGGCCTACAACGTCCCCGGGCGCACGGGCGTGGACCTGCTGCCGGAGACGGTGATGTGGCTGTGCGACATCCCCGAAGTGGTGGCCATCAAGGAGGCCACGGGGAACATGGCGCGCGCGGTGGACCTGGTCGAGAAGTGCGGCGACCGCATCACCCTGTTGTCGGGAGATGACTTCACGGTGCTGCCGTTCATCGCCTGTGGCGGCAAGGGCGTCGTCTCGGTGTCCTCGAACGTGGCGCCTCGGATGATGGCGGACCTGGTGGCGGCGGCCCGGGCCGGAGACCTGGCCAAGGCGCGCGAGCTGCAGGTGCAGATGAACGCGCTTCACAAGGTGCTCTTCGTCGAGTCCAACCCCATCCCGGTCAAGTGGGCGCTGCACCTGTTGGGCGTGTTCGGGCCGGAGATCCGCCTGCCGCTGACGCCGCTGTCCGAGCCGCAGGCGGCGAAGCTGAAGGAAGAGCTGCTGCGGCTGAACCTGATCCAGGCTTGAGCCGCCCCCGGAGGTCCTCGTGCTTCGTACCGTCATCACCGGCGTCTCCGGCCGCATGGGCAGCACGCTGCTGCGGCTGGCGAAGAGCTCCCCAGGTTTCTCCGTCGTGGGAGCCACGGCTCGGCCTGGGAGTGCTTCGGTGGGGCAGGACGCGGGGCAGGCCGCGCGCCTCGGTGAGCCGTTCGGGTTGAAGGTGGTGGACGCGCTGGGCCCGGCGCTCGAGGCGGGAGCCCAGGTGGTGATCGACTTTACCCACGCGGAGGCCAGCGTGGAGCACGCGCGGCTGTGCGCGGCGCGCGGGGTGGGCATGGTGATCGGCTCCACGGGCTTCTCCGCGCAGGCTCGCGAGCAGGTAGCTGCTGCCGCCCGTTCCATTCCCGTGGTGCTGGCCCCCAACACCTCGGTGGGTGTCAACGTCGTCATCCAGGTGGCGGCGGAGCTGGCTCGGGTGCTGGGCGAGGGCTTTGACGTCGAGGTGGTGGAGACGCACCACCGGATGAAGAAGGACGCGCCCTCGGGCACGGCGCTCCGGTTGGCGGAGGTGCTCGCCCAGTCGCTGGGGCGCACCAGCGAGGACTTCGTCTTCGAGCGCCATGGCCAGGTGGGCGCCCGCACCCCTCGCGAGATTGGCATCCAGGCCCTGCGAGGCGGGGACGTGGTGGGCGAGCACACGGTGTTCTTCTTCGGCGAGGGTGAGCGTGTGGAGCTCACCCACCGGGCGACCAGCCGGGACCAGTTCGCCAAGGGGGCGCTCCGGGCGGCAAACTGGGTCGTGGGGCAGCGCCCCGGGCTCTATGACATGGCCGATGTGCTCGGCCTGAAGAGGACATCATGAGCGTCACACGCTACTGCCGCTTCCTTCACGAGGGCCGTGCCTGGCATGGCCGCATCGAGGGCAATGAAGTCGTCGTCCTCAACGCCGCGCCGTGGGCTGGGGGCAAGGAGACGGGGCTGCGGCGCTCGCTGGCGACGCTCTCGCTGATGGTGCCCGCGGAGGCCTCCAAGATCGTCTGCATCGGGCAGAACTACCGCAAGCACGCGGAGGAGATGGGCAAGCCCGTGCCGCCCGAGCCCCTCATCTTCATCAAGCCCTCCACCTCGCTGAACGGGCCGCGCTCGCCCATCCGCATCCCCAAGGCCAGCGAGGAGGTGCACTACGAGGCGGAGCTGGGGCTCGTCATCGGCGAGCGGCTGAAGAACGCGGACGAGGCCACCGCCGCTCGCGCCATCTGGGGGCTCACCTGCTTCAACGACGTGACGGCGCGGGACATCCAGCGCCGCGAGGTGCAGCACACCCGCGCCAAGAGCTACGACACCTTCTCCTGCGCCGGGCCGTGGGCGGTGACGGGGCTGTCTCCGGCGGATCTGCGCATCCAGTGCAAGGTGAACGGACAGGTGCGCCAGGACAGCCGCACCTCCGACATGGTGTTCGGCCCAGCGGCGCTCGTGTCCTTCATCTCCCACATCATGACGCTCCTGCCTGGAGACCTGATAAGCACCGGAACTCCCTCGGGAGTCGGGAAGCTGGTGGCCGGGGATACGGTCGAGGTGGAGATCGAGGGAATCGGGACCCTGTCCAATCCGGTTGAGATGGAGCCGTGAGCACCGCCAACGTCTACGTCGGGCTGGGTTCCAACGAGGGAGACCGCGAGGGCTATCTCGTGGCTGCCTTGGAGGCCCTCTCGCGCATTGACGCGGTCGCCGTGCTGCGCTGCTCCTCGCTGTATGACAGCGCGCCCGTGGGCCCGTCCCAGCCGCGCTACCTCAACGCCGTGGTCGCGCTGGAGTGCGTCCTGCCTCCACTGCGGCTGCTGACCATCCTCCAGCGCATCGAGCATGATCTGGGCCGCCGCCGCGACGGTGTGCGCTGGGGGCCTCGGCCGATCGATCTCGACATCCTCCTGTGGGACGGCGAGCTCGTGGCGGAGGTGAACCTCCAGGTTCCGCACCTGGAGCTGCACAAGCGCCGCTTCGCGCTGGAGCCGCTGGCGGAACTGGCCCCGGAGCTGAAGCACCCGGTGCTGGGCGTGACGGTGAGACAGCTTCTCGCCGGCCTGGCTCCGCAAGATGTCCGCAGGCTGTCGGCCACCCAGTGGCCCGAGGCCAGCCCCCTGGTGAACGATTCATGATCCTTTCCGTAGCCCTGACGACCGCTGCGCTGCTCGCCGCTGAGCCGACCAATCTTCCGCCCAACCACCCGGCCATCCCTCCGGGGACCGAGGCGTCGCCCGCCCGACCCGGCTCCTTGCCCGCCGGGCATCCTCCGCTTCCGGAAGGAGAGGGCTCGGCTGCTCAGGGCGCACTGCCCGAGGGCCATCCGCCCATGACGGGCAGTGGCTCAGGGCCGTCGGGCATGTCCACCGGGGCGCTGCCCGAGGGCCATCCTCCGATGTCGGGCACGGGCCGGGCGCCACCCACGGCCGACGAGCTGCTCAAGCAGCTCGACACGACGGACGGCCTGCGCGCGCGGGAGAAGACGTTCGAGATCGCCTCTTCGCTGGGCAAGCTCTACTACACGAACGGGCGCCCCTCGGACGCGGTGGTGTACTTCCTCCAAGCGGAGGAGAAGGCGGCGGCGACGCGGGCGCTGTTCGTGGAGCAGCGCAAGAAGCTGGGGAAGACGCCCGTGCCGAGTCCTGAGGATGCGGGCTGTGGCTTCACGCCGACCACGTCCGTGGAGGACATGGGCAAGGCGGCTGCGGAGCGCGCGAAGAAGGGTGACTCCGCGGGCGCGGCGAGCTGTGCGAAGGTGGCGCTGGGGCCTGTGGTGGAGGTGGAGGTGCTGCGCGCCAACGCCCTGTACCTGACGGGCGACAAGGCGGGAGCGCTGGCGGTGTACGAGCGGGCGCTGGACGTGGCGCCTTCCAACGAGGAGGCGCTCTTCGCTCGTTCGGCGGTGCTGTACGAGACGAAGGGTGAGGACGTGAAGGCGCTGCGGGCGGCGCACGAGGGCTTCGAGGCTTTCGTCGCGGCGCATCCGGACTCGCCTCGCACGGATCTGGCGAAGCAGCTCAGCCAGTTCGCCCAGGACTCGGCGAAGGCTGGGGGCCGGGAGAAGTGGAAGCAGTCGCGCGCGGAGGACCGGCGCATCCGTTTGTCTCAGCGGCCTTCGGAGCCGATGGCCGCGGCGCCGATGATGGGAGGGACAGGGCCCATGGCGGGCGCGTCGGGGGCCATGGGTGGACAGGGGCAGGACGGGCCGCCCGTGCTGACGCAGGAGATGGTGGACGCCGTCCAGAACACCGAGCGCACGCCGGAGCTGGAGGCGGGCCTGGCGAAGCTGGTGGAGGAGGGCGAGGACAACCTGGCGAAGGGCCAGTACGACGCGGCGCTTGGCGTGTACCGGCGCGTGGTGCCCTTCCAGCCGGAGAACGGCCGCGCGAAGGCAGGCATGGCCTGGGCGCTGGTGGGGCTGGGCAAACCGATGGCGGATCGAATCTGGGGCGTGGCGGTGGGTTCGGATCCAGCGGCGGTGGAGAAGCTGGGCGACACCCTGATGGCCAAGGGTGATGCGAAGGGCGCCAAGGCGCTCTGGGCCAAGCTGCTGCAGTCCGTGCCGGACTACCCGAACAAGGCGGCCCTGCAGGCCAAGGCCGGCCAGTAACCGTCGATCAGTTCGCGAACCGCGATTCGGGGGGAGTCAGGCGACTCCCCACGAGTTCCAGAGCCATCTGGGCTCCGAGCATCACCACCGCATCGGCCTCTGCCTCGCGGTAGGAGCGTTTGGCGGAGTCCAGCACAGTCCACGATCGTGGACTCCCGTCCAGCTCCGCGTACGCCTTCTGCACCGCAACCTCTGCATCTTCCAAGCGCTTGGCGAGCGCTACGCTGTTCACCGTGTTCATGGAGGCCATGAAGTGCAGCTGGCGTGCCGGGGCACTGCGCTGCCTCTGGCGTATGACGCGGGAGCGGGTCGGGCTGCGTCCAGCGGGCGTAACGGAGGAGGAGCTGAGCCTCTCTTACTTCACGAGAAGATGAGTCACAGGAAGCGCGCGGCCAGCAGGTCCTGCACATCGAGCAGGCCCACGGCGCGGCCCTCGGCATCCACCACCGGGAGCTGATCCACCCGGGCCTCGCGCATCTGGGCCGCCGCCGTGAGTACCAGCGTCTCGGGGCTCACGCACTTGGGCCTGCGGCCCATCACCTCACGCACGGGGACTGTGAAGTCCGTGCGGCCCTGCTCCACCAGCCGGCGGAGATCTCCATCGGTGAAGATGCCCACCAGCCGTCCCTGGCGATCCACCACGTTGGTGGCGCCGGGCCGTCCAGGCGTCTGCGTCATCACCCCGACGGCATCGGACAGCCTGGCGGAGTCGCGCACGACGGGGTTGGTGGGGCCGGTGCGCATGACCTCGAAGACGCGCTGGACGGAGCGGCCGATCTTCCCTCCCGGATGCAGCAGCGCATACTCCTCCGTTCCGAAGGTGCGCGAGCGCATCAGGGTCATCGCCAGCGCGTCGCCCATGGCGTGCAGCGCGGCGGTGGAGGCGGTGGGGACCAGGCCCATGGGGCACGCCTCTTCGATGCGGCCGATGTCCAGCACGACATCCGCTCCGCGAGCCAGCGGGCTCTCTGGCTCGCCGGTGAGGGCAATGACGGGGGTGCCCAGGCGTCGGAACGAGGGCAGTAGCCGGAGCACCTCCTCGGTGGAGCCACTGTTGGAGAGGGCCAGGATGACGTCACCGCGGCCCACGCGCCCCAGGTCGCCGTGCAAGGCTTCAGCGGGGTGGAGGAAGAAGGAGCGGATGCCGGTGGAGGCCAGAGTGGCGGACAGCTTCTGACCGATGAGGCCCGCCTTGCCCATGCCCGTGACGACGGCCTGGGTCTGACACTCGCGCAGCAGCCCGAGCGCCTTGAGGAACGAGTCCCCCAGCCGCAGCCCGAGGATGGCGCGGGCCTCGGCCTCGAGCACTCCCTGGGCGTAGGCGAGGGCCTCGTTGGCCTCCTCGGTTCGGGGCGGCGCAGTGGCGACACTCCTGCCGGGAAGGGCGCGGAGCCGGGGCTTGTTGGCGGTGGAGCGACGGGGGCGAGCCATTCGCGGTCCTTCTACTCTTGGGGTGCGGTGGGCCGCTACCCTTGACGCGGTGCGGGCCATCGGTTACGCGCTCGCACGCCCGGTCCTCGGGCTGGAACGTTCACCCTGCGTACGCAGGTTTTCCCACAATAGGTGACGGCATGAAGTTCTTCATCGACACGGCGGACGTTGGAGAGATCCGCAAGGCATACGAGATGGGGTGTGTGGACGGCGTCACCACCAACCCGTCGTTGTTGGCGAAGGTGGGCCGCGGGCTCGAGGAGACCATCCGGGAGATCTGCTCCATCGTGGACGGACCGGTGAGCGCCGAGTGCGTTTCGCTGGAGGCGCCGGAGCTCATCAAGGAGGGGCGCACGCTGGCGAAGATCCACGACAACGTGGTGGTGAAGATCCCCATGGGCGTGGAGGGGATGAAGGCGGTGAAGGCGCTGACGTCTGAGGGCATCCGGACGAACGTGACGCTGGTGTTCTCGGCGAACCAGGCGCTGTTGTGCGCCAAGGCGGGAGCCACGTACGTGTCTCCGTTCGTGGGCCGGCTGGACGACATCTCCGAGGACGGGATGGAGCTGATCTCGAACATCCTCGAGATCTACCGGAACTACGACTTCACGACGCAGGTGCTGGTGGCGAGCGTGCGCAACCCCATCCACGTGCTGCAGGCGGCGCGGCTGGGAGCGGACGTGGCGACGCTGCCCTTCAGCGTGATCAACCAGCTGGCGCAGCACCCGCTCACGGACATCGGCATCAAGAAGTTCCTGGCTGACTGGGAGAAGGTTCCCAAGAAGTAGTCCAGCAACGGGCGCTGGAAAGAGGACGGCCACCGGCTCCAGAGCGGAGCACGGTGGCCGTCGTGTTTCAGGGGGACCCCGGGTTACTCGATGGCGCCAATGGTTTGGGCACCCGTGGTCGTGCCCAGCACGGTCGTGCTGAAGGTGGCCTCGTCGCTCTGACAGGATTGGGTGTCTGTGCGGGCGGCGCCAGTGATAGTGGCATCGCTCACGTAACCGCCGCCCCAACTCGTGAAATACACCTTGTAGACACAGATCGGTGAGGTGGTGAGGCAAGCCTGGCCAGTCGAGGTGCTGAACAGCTCTCGGACGTAGCCAAAGCCGTAGCCATCCTGGAAGCCAGCGCTAGCGACCTTCACACTGCCCTTTGTCGCCTTATGGGTCGCCGAAAAGGATGTACCCTGGGCCTGCGGGCGGTTGAAGAAGTCGTCGCCAAAGTACATCCTGACAGTGGTTGTTTCGCCCTTGCCCAGGGGCGGCGGATTGGTGTCGCCGCAATTGCCGGAGAACACATTGGGCAAAATATAGGTGTGGGTCGGGTCGAGCGTTGGCTTCCCTGTGTAGAGGATGCGCGTCTCGACCCAGATGGAGGTGTCGTTGTCCCAGACCCCGTTGGGGCCGTTCCACTGGCCATCGGCGGGGGCCTCATCGATGTATGTCTCGCCAGGATCGCGGACACCGTTGTCGTTGTTGTCGACGAAGGGCTCACCCTGGTCATAGAACTGCTCACCCGGATCCCGGATGCCGTTGGTGTTTCCGTCGTCGAACCATTCCTCTCCGCGGGTATAAGCGAGGACCGTGACGAGGCCGTCGCGAGGATTGGCAGTCAGCTGGCCCTTGGGGCCCCGGGGTTCCCGGTCGCGCTTGATGGGGAACTGGGCGTCGTCGGCCTCGAGGGGATCCACATCCACGGGCAGCGCCCCTTCGGTGCTGAAGTTGACGGAGCCCTTGCCCTCGTCCGCGTTGTTTCCGGTGGGGCTATAAGCCTTGGTCGCCACGGAGTTGGTGATGTTGCCCGCCTCGACCTTGAAGTTGACCGTGGTCCCGGTACCTACGGGGTTGAGGTACCGGTCCTGCACCTTCACGTCACAGGCGACGGTGTAGAGCGCTGGCGGGTTGGGGGAGGTATAGACCCCAATGTTGATCGTCTTGCAAGCCAGGCTGAAGCCCTTGTTGGCCACCTTGGCACCGCGGATACCGATGTTCGGGCTGTCCACCTCGACGCGGCCCGCGATGGCGACCGCATGCACCACGATGGCGCCGATGGAAGGGCCCGACGACACGATGGCCGTTGCGATGCCCTGCGCGTTGGTGGTGGCGGAGGGCGACACGGTGGTGCCTCCAGGCGGATTGGGAATGCTGAAGGTCACCGTCACCCCGGGTACGGGCTGACTGGTCGAGTCCACCACCTTGAAGGAGACCTGGGACTGCTCGTTGAAGCCGGAGCTCTTCGTTCCCATGATGGTGCAGGGCGTACCTCCGCACGTCGTCGAGGAGTGGGTGATCTGCTGGATGTTGGTGATCTTCACCGACACGCTCGCCTGGGCACCAGATGCTGTGTGGCGGGCACGGACACTCGCGGTGCCCGCCGGGCCGCTCTCCACCAGGCGCACCACTGCCTTGCCTGCGCTATTCGTGGAGGCCTGCACGGACTGGGCGGGGGTGTCGCTCTGTGAGACCTGGAGGCCTCCCACGGTCGTGTCGAAGGTGATGGACTCTCCCACCTTCGGGGTATTGCCGCTGCCTGTCAGCGTGGCGGTGATCTCCGCGAAGTCTCCCACGGACGTGAAGACGGAGCTCTTGGAGCTGACCACCGTAATCGTGGTGCCACCGTCCCCGCTTCCACTGCCACCGTCCGGGTTTCCAGTGCCACCGTCCGGGGTTCCTCCATCGCCAGTGCTGCCGGAGCTGACCGTCACGGTCACGGTTCCGGTTGTCGAGCCCCACGTGGCCTCGATGCGCACGCTGCCAGCGCACTTCGCATCCGCGGTCTTGTCACAGGTGAAGCTCGTCGTCGCCTTGCCGTTGGCAAGGTTCAACTTCTCCTCCGTGTCGCTGTTGCCCAGCGCTCCCGCGGGGGTGACCACTGTGACGTCGCCGGTGCCGGCCGAGCCGTCCGCATTCGTCGCGGTGATGGTGAGCTGTGCGGCCTGTCCCCGATCATTGATCTGCCGGGGCGTGGCTGAGAGCAGGAGCTCAGGTTCTTCCTCAGTGGGCTTGTCGCCTCCACCGCACGCGGCGACGATCCCCAGCGCGACCGCCAGGGCGGCGCCCAAGCGCCAAATCGGACGTTGCATAATCTCAGGACTCCTGATGAAGAGAGGTGGCCGGCAGTATTTTCGACGGTACGCCGTTCGTCAAAGCGGCGGTATTCCGCCTTTCCCCATCCGGCGAGGAACGCATGGACTTCCAGCTCACGGACTCTCAGCGCGCGCTCCAGGAGACCGCGCGTAAATTCGCCCGCGAGGTCATTCGTCCCAAGGCTGCCCACTATGATGAGACGGCAGAATTCCCTCGGGACCTGATCGCCTCCGCGCATGAGCTGGGTCTCATGAACCTGGGTGCCTCCGCGGATCACGGCGGCTCGGGGCTCTCCCATCTGGAGCAGGTCATCGTCTGCGAGGAGCTGGCCTGGGGCTGCTCGGGCGTGGCCACCTCGCTCTACGTCAACGATCTGGCCAACCTTCCCATCGTCCTCGCCGGCACCGAGGAGCAGAAGCAGCGGCTGCTCAGCCACTTCAGCGAGAAGCCCAAGCTGTCCGCCTTCTGCCTCACCGAGCCTGCCGCCGGCTCGGACGTGGCCGGCATGAGCACCACCGCGCGCCGCGAGGGAGACCACTACGTCCTCAACGGCTCCAAGTGCTTCATCAGCAACGGCGGCTATGCCGAGCAGTTCACCGTCTTCGCCACGCTCGACAAGGCCAAGCGCCACAAGGGCATCACCTGCTTCGTCGTCGAGGGCCGGCCCGCGGGTCTCACCGCCGGCAAGCACGAGAACAAGATGGGCCAGCGCGCCAGCAACACCGTCACGCTCACCTTCGATGAGGTGCGCGTCCCGGTGGCCAACCGCATCGGCGAGGAGGGCGAGGGCTTCCGCATCGCCATGGAAACGCTGGACAACAGCCGCCCCGTCACCGCCAGCTTCTCCGTGGGCATTGCCCGCGCCGCGCTCGAGCACAGCCTGGAGTACAGCTCCCAGCGACAGACCTTCGGCAAGCCCATCCGCGAGCATCAGGGCATCCAGTTCATGCTCGCCGACATGGGCATGAACATCCAGGCCGCGCGCCTGCTCGTCCACCAGAGCGCTTGGCTGCTCGACCAGGGCCAGAAGAACACCCTGGTCTCCAGCTACGCCAAGTGCTTCGCCGCCGACATGGCCATGAAGGTGACGACCGACGCCGTCCAGGTCTACGGCGGCTACGGCTACATCAAGGACTACCCCGTCGAGAAGCTGATGCGCGACGCCAAGCTCATCCAGGTCTACGAGGGCACCAGCCAGGTCCAGCGCATCGTCATCGCGCGCGAACTGTTCAAGTAGAAAAGTAAAACTGCGACTCCCGGCGAATTCCCGTTGCTCTCGCGGGAGCCGGATGCCTATTACTCCAGCCCGTTCGCGCGTTGCGTCAACATCCGCGCGCGTACCAAGGAGATGGACGCCGTGAAGATCCTCGTCACCGCCAAGCGCGTGGAAGACCCCGAGTCGAAGATCAAAGTGAAGCCGGATGGCTCGGGCATCGTTCAGGAGGGGCTGAAGTACAAGATGAACCCCTTTGACGAGATCGGCGTGGAAGAAGGACTGCGCCTCGTCGCCAAGCACACCGGCGAGGTGGTGGTGGTCTCCATCGGCGGCAAGGAGGTGCAGGAGCAGCTGCGCCAGGCCCTCGCCATGGGCGCCCAGCGCGCGGTATGGGTCAACCACACCGGTCCGCTGGACCAACTGGGCATCGCCGGGTTGCTCCAGAAGGTGGTGGAGAAGGAGAAGCCGGACATCGTCGTCCTGGGCAAGCAGTCCATCGACGACGACCAGAACCAGGTGGGCCAGTACCTCGCCGAGTTCCTCGGCTGGAGCCAGGCCACCTTCGCCTCCAAGGTCGAGTCCCTGGAGAGCGAGCAGGAGAAGAACAAGGTGCCCGCGCTGGCGGTGAGCGCCGACGGCAAGTCGGTGCGCGTGGTGCGCGAGGTGGACAACGGGCTGGCCACGCTGGAGTGCGCGCTGCCGGCCGTCGTCACCACGGACCTGCGCCTGAACCTGCCGCGCTACACCAGCCTGCCTGGCATCATGAAGGCCAAGAGCAAGCCCATCGAGGAGCTGACGCCGCAGAAGCTGGGCGTGGACGTCACCCCGAAGATCCAGGTGCTGAAGATGTCCTCGCCCCCGCCGCGCAAGGCCGGCATCAAGGTGGCGGACGTGGCCGCGCTGGTGGACAAGCTGCACAACGAGGCCAAGGTCGTCTAGGCCCGTTCCTTCAACTGCTTCGAGACTCTGGAGTCCAAGATGCCGACCATTCTCATCGTCGCCGAGCAGCAACCGGACGGGAACCTGCGCAAGGCCACCCTCAACGCCATCTCCGCGGGCCGCACCCTGGCCGAGAAGGCGGGGGGAGAGCTGCACCTGGTGCTGCTGTCCAAGGATCCCTCCAAGGTAACCGAGGAGCTCAAGGGCCTGGGCGCCAAGGCGGTCCACACCGCCGCCGCGCCCGAGTTCGAGCACTACCTGGCCGAGGTGTTCGCCCCCGTCATCGCCGGCCTGGCGCAGGAGCTGAAGGCCGACTACGTGGGCCAGGCGTCCACCGCCATGGGCAAGGACCTGATGCCCCGCGTCGCCGCGCGCCTGAAGGCCGCCATGGCCACGGACGTGATGGGCTTCAACGGCAGCGGAGCCGACGTCACCTTCACTCGCCCCATGTGGGCCGGTAACGTCTTCGCCGAGGTGAAGCTCACCACCCCGGTGAAGGTGTTCAGCGTGCGCGCCACCGAGTTCCCTGCCGCCCAGGGCGGTCAGGCCGCCGCCGAGGTGAAGACCTTCTCGCCGAAGCTCGAGCCTTCCAAGACGAAGTTCGTCGACTTCAAGGAAGTGAAGAGCGCGCGTCCCGAGCTGACCGAGGCCCGCGTGGTGGTCTCCGGCGGCCGCGGCACCAAGGGCGACTTCAAGGAGATCGAGGCCCTGGCCGATGAGCTCGGCGCGGCCGTGGGCGCCTCCCGCGCCGTGTGCGACGCGGGCTGGGTGCCGAACGATCTGCAGGTGGGCCAGACGGGCAAGGTGGTGGCTCCGCAGCTCTACATCGCGGCGGGCATCAGCGGCGCCATCCAGCACCTGGCCGGTATGAAGAGCTCGAAGACCATCGTCGCCATCAACAAGGACCCCGAGGCCCCCATCTTCCAGGTGGCCGACTACGGTCTGGTGGCGGACCTCTTCAAGGTGCTGCCCGAGCTGCGGCAGGCCCTGCAGAAGCTGAAGTAGCACCCGGGCTCTCGCGAGAGCCTGGACGAGGGGCGGTGGCGAGCAGGTCTCGCGCCGCCCCTCTGTCGTTGCGGGCTACAGGTTGATGTCCGGCTTGTTCTCGCCGTTCTTCTGGCCCTCTTGCGGCGGGGCGGGCTCGTTGAGCCCATCAGGGACGTTCTGCTCGCCGGGCGGAGGCTCATCCGGTGTGGGGGGCGCCAGCTCTCGCTTGCTTCCACCGCCCACCTTGTCCAGCAGATCGATCGGCGGCTGCCCGGGCACCTCCACCTGGAGCACCTGATAGCTCCAGTCATCCCCGGTCTTGGTGGCCTCGACGCGGAGGAGGCCCTGGGCCTTCGTTCCCTCCAAGGGGATGCCGAAGCGGGCCTGGCTCTGCCCATTCACGTATGAGACGGAGCTCTGCCAGTTGCCCGCATCTCGGATGGGCGTGCCCAGGGTCGCCTGTACCTCTGAGTCCGCCATGGCGATGGCCAGGGCGTTCTGGGCCGCCGGGCTCTTGTTCGTGGCGTAGAGGCCCGTGACGACGGCGATGACTCCGAAGCACAAGCACGAGGCCATCACGCCCAGGCAGCCCACGGGCACCGCCCACTTCCAGTTGCGGCTCCACCAGCTCGGCTGTGGCGCCATGTTGCCTTCCGGCGTCATGTCGGGACCCTCTCGAGGTTTGCCCACCGCAATGGGTCGGGCTCGCCCGCGTCATACGCGGTTAGCGGAAAGCTACACAGAGCCTTGTGCAGGAAGCAGGCGAGAGGCAGACGATTGGTGCAGACGCGACGGAGCGGGTAGCATGGCCTCGTACTTTGCAAGCCCGGGGGGCCCCAGGCCGGAGGGCACGCCGCCGGGAGATGGCCGTGGCTGCATTCCTTCCCAACAGACTTGGCAAGCGGCCCGTGGGCGCGGGCGGGGACGTGCTGAGCGCCGTGCCCCGGCTCCACCCGGAGGCGGGTGTGCAGCGCGTGGCGGGGAAGTTGATGGCGGCCGGGCCTGACGACTTCATGCACCGGTTCGAGGACGAGCAGGGGCAGGTGTCCGCGGTGGCCGAGCGCATCGTGGAGCTGGTGGACGGGCGGCGGACGGTGGCGGACATCGTGACGGTGCTGTGCCAGGAGTTCGAGGTGGAGCCGGAGGTGTGCCGTGAGGACACGCTCTCCTTCGTGCGCCTCCTCGTGGAGAAGAAGGTGCTGGTGCTCGGGCCGTGAAGGCCGGGCACTCGGGCCGTGAACGGCGGGCCGCTGGAGTCCGCCGAGGGGTGAGAGACGTATGCGCCGAGCGCAATGGCAATGGCTGCTGGTGGGTGTCGCCCTGGTATGGGGAGCCTCGGGGTGCTCTTGCGGCGAGCCCCCTGTCGAGTCACAGCTCGCGGTGTCCTTCGTGCAGCCCACGGATGGGCAGCGGCTGGCGCTGACGGAGGATGCTGATCCCGCCACGGACGGCTTCCAGTACGAGGTGGTGGCGGAGGCCCGGGACACGGCGGACCGGCCGGTGAAGCTGGTCAGCGCGAAGCTGGAGCAGAAGACGGCCTCCGATGTGACGTGGAAGCCGGGCCCGGACGCCGTCATCGACGGGGCGACCGTGCGCTTCCCGGGCACGCTGCTGGAGCCGCGCACCAACCTGCTGCAGGTGACGGTGGAGGAGGAGGGCTCGCACCGCACGGCCACCCGGCAGATCAGCGTGACGGTGTCCAACGAGCCTCCGAGCGTGGAGCTCACCCAGCCCTCCGAGGGCCAGGTGCTCCGCGAGACGGATGACGCGGATCCGGACGCGGAGGGCTACCAGCTGCGCTTCTCTCTGAGGAGCTCGGGGTTGGCGGGGAAGGCGGGCACGCTCTATTGCGAGAATGCTTGCGGCGTACCGCCCACGGACTTCACCGTGAACAGCAGCGGGCTGACGCAGGTGTCCGTGACGCTGACTCAGTCCGCGTGCGAGACCGAAGAGGCCGCGTGCTACGCGGTGGTGCGCAACGGCACCCAGGAGGTGACGTCCGCCAAGCGCAACATCCAGCTGGACACGGTGGCTCCGCGGATCGAGGTCGCCTCTCCCGTGGCGCCGGTGGCAACCACGACGTTCAAGGTGGAGGCCACCGTGGGTTGCACGGAGCCGGGCGTGGCGGCGACCCTCGCGCGCGCGGGCGTCCCGGACATCCTCGTTCCCGTGGGCAGTGGAGGCGTGACGTTCCCCGCCGTCACCGTGCCGACGGATGGCCAGTACACCTTCACGCTGCGCGTGGCCGACAGCGGAGGCAACGTCACCACCCGGGAGATCCCCGTCACGGTGGCGAGCACCGCGCCGACCCTCAAGATCGTGGCCCCGAAGACGATCGACCCGAGTGCGGATGCGGATGGCAACCCCAGCAACGGCATCCAACTGCAGGTGCAGGCTCAGGCGAACTCGCTGCCCGAGGGTACGGAGGTGCGTTTCTTCACATCGGTGACCGGCCGGTTCGCGCGGCCCCAGCGGGCGGCCACGGTGCAGGTGGGCGCCAACCGCGAGGCCTCCTTCACGGTGAACCTGGCGGCGGATCGCAGCAACACCCTCCAGGCGTGCGTGAGCAACGTCGCGGGCCTGGAGCAGTGCACGGCGGAGACCGTGTCCGTCGCTCCGCGCCAGCCGACCTGCGCGATCATCTCTCCCGAGGACAGTTTTCTCGTCCACCCGACCTCTGCGCTGCCCGTGCAGGTGCGAGTGGACTCCGGGGTCGGGGCAGTCACCGTGGTGGCCATTGACTCCAGCGGTGTGGAGAAGGCGCGAGTCAATGGCGCGGTCACGGCGTCCTCGGGCCCGGTGTCGCTCTCGCTCCCGGAGCTGATGGACGGGGAGTATCGCCTCGTGGCCACCTGTCCCGGGGCCACGAGCCAGTCGCTCTCGCTCGGCGTCGACACCCTGGCACCCACGCTGGAATTCCACGTGCACGGTGAGCCCGTGGGGCAGACCACGCTCGGGTCCGAGCTGAATGACACCTCTCTGAGCCCGGGCATGCAGATCTCCCTCGATGTGACCACCGAACCGCGTGCCTCGGTGACGGCCACCGGCTGCGACCTGACGGCGGGCGTGACGGGGCAGGCGGATGCCAATGGCGTGCTGCTGCTTCGCAACATCTCCGTGCCAGCCAAGGGAACGTGTCAGCTGCAGCTCACGGCCGAGGATCTCGCCAAGAACACCTTCTCGAAGACCCAGGACCTGACGCTGGCGTTCGCCGGGGGCGCGCTGACCTTCCTGTCCCCCGCGGTCGGCCGCTACCTGGGCCCCACGGACGGAATCATCCGGATTGGTGGAGGCCTGACCGTGTCAGTGCGCCTGGGCGTGGAGGCCACGGCAAATGGGACACTGCGGCTGCTGCGCGGAGCGACGGAGGTGGCCTCCATCCCCGTGGCCGTGACGGACCAGGAGAAGACCTTCAATGACATCGAGCTGGAGGAGGGCGCAAATGTGCTGCGAGCCGAGCTCATCGGCCCGGGAGGCACGACCGCCTGTGTCACGGTGCTGCTGCTCGTGGATACCCAGCCCGGCAACATCACGCTGGAGATCCCCTCGGGCTCGCCCGCTCCGGTCTACCTCGTCCGATCGGATGCGACTCCGGGGAAGGCCGGCATCCAGGCCCCGCTCAAATACAATGCTCCCGGGGCTTCCTCGCGAGCCGTCGTGGACATCTGCACCAGCGTGGCCCTCACGACGGGCGCCGCGCCATGTAGGGACGGTTCGACGTGGTTCACGCTGGCCGCGAACGTGCCCTCCTACGTGCCGGACTTCACCTACCCGGACGGACGTTATGGTCTGAAGGCAGTTCTGGAGGATGGAGTCATCTCCACATCGCTGGAGGTCGCCGTCACCGTGGACAGCATCGAGCCCGTGGTGAGCTCCGTGGAGCTGCTCGGAGACAAGAACGGGGACAAGCGGTTGAACGCCGACGAGCTGCATTCGAACCCGCCCGAGCTGCGCATCAAAGTGGATGGGCTGGAGGACGGGCGATCAGTGCAAGTGCGCAGCGCCGCCAACCTCAGCATCGTCTATGGCCAGGCCAGTGCCACCGGAGGTCAGGTGACGGTACCGCTCTCGGCCATGCCGACGGGGGCTGCGGCGGACTACTCGCTCGTTGTCACCGTGACGGATCAGGCTGGTAACCCGAACCGGGTGACCAATCCCACGGAGTTCTATCCGCTCAACACGGCGGCCTTCTTCTCATTCGGTCTGGACCCGGTGGTGCCGGGCCTGGTGCTGAGCGCCCCGACGCGGACGGCACTCGGCATTGCGGACGACGCCTCGGCTGCCGCTGGCTTCCAACTCCGCGTTGCCGTCAATACCGACGCGGACGTGGGCACAGGGGGAGTTCATATGGAACTGTCTCCTGGGGGGGCTGTGGACGTTACTCCCTCGGGCCTGGAGGCCTCACGCGAGTTCACCCTGCCTTCTTCGGGAACGTACATCCTGACGATCGTAGCCACGGACACGGCAGGCAATCACAGCGAGACCGTGACGCGCACGCTCACCGTGGACCTCGATGCGCCGACGGTGACCCTGGTCACGCCTGCCGCCAACACCCTCTACAACAGCACCGATCTGCCCGTGCAGGTGAACGTGGAAGGGGCGGACGTGAGCACGGTTCGCATCGTCTCGCAGATGGGCTCGAGCGAGCCGGTCACCCTGGGCGATCTGCAGGTGGTGTCAGGAGTGGCGCAGGGCACCCTGAACTTCCCCGTCGGTGTGCAGACCGTCACCGCGCAAGCCAGCGACCCGGCGGGAAACTCGGACAGCGACTCGGCGGCCAACGTCGAAGTGCGCGTGCCTGGATGCGCCATCACGATCACGACCCCCGCGTCTCCGGTGGCAACGCTGCTCGCCCAAGATGATCGGGACCCGGCTACCGCGGGACTCCAGTACCGCCTGGCAGGAAACACCTTCGATTGTCGCGGGCGCGAGGTATCCCTCTATCGCGGGTCCTCCTCGGCAGCGGAAGCCACCACCACCGCCAATGCCTCGACGGGAGATTTCTTCTTCGATCTGACTCTGGTGGACGGCGAGCAGACGCGGCTCACCGTGGACGTCTTCAACGCCGTCGCCGAGCGCTCGGTCGACTTCGTGGACGTGACGGTGGACATCTCGCCGCCGCTCATCACCTCCGTCTCTCCCTCGCCGACAACGCTCTTCTTCGTGGCCGACACGAACGCCTTCCTCTTCCCCACGCCCGCGCCGGATCACGTGGTGGACCTGTCGCCAGGCGGTGATGCCAACGCGAAGTTCACCCTCACGGTGACCCAGGGTGCCGGAAGCAAGGTGCAGGCCTTCTACCAGGGCAACTCTGTCTCCTCGGAGTTCACCCTCACGGGCGATCCGGAGACGCTGGATGTCCCGGTGACGCTGCCCCAGGACACCACGGGCACGTTCGAGATCCGGGTCCAGGATGTCTCCGGGAACATCGCGCGCCACACCGTGGCGGCCACCGTGGACGTGGTGCCTCCGGATGCACCCACGGTGACCCGGACGCTGGTGACGGGCCAGGAGCGCGCCGCGAAGGTGCAGGTGGCGTGGACGGCCAGCGGGGATGATGGGCTCTCGGGTGTCGTCGCTGGCTACGACCTGCGATGGACCATCAACTCCCAACTCCCGAACGGCATCGCGGACCAGGCGACCTTCTTCAGCCCGAAGGTGATGCAGGAGACGGGAGCACTGCTCCCGGCGGCGACCACGAGCTACACGCTCACGTTGCCGCCTCTGGCGCGGTACTCCATCCAGCTCCGACCGCGAGACGAGATCGGCAACTACGCACCGTTCCAGGCCACGCCTGCGATCGACAACTTCTGGAGGCAGGTCACCGTCACCAATCCTGGCGCTGCGAGCAGCAACTACGGCCTCTACATCGCCTCGCGTGGAGACCTGAACGCGGATGGCCGGGATGATCTGGTGGTGGCCGCTGCTTCGGGCACTCCCGGAACCGCGTACGTCTACTACGGCTCGAGCGATCCGGCGGCGAGCCCTCCAGTCCGGCAGGACCTCACGTTGCCGGAGACCGGGTCCCAGTTCTACGGGAGTGACTTCGACGTCGGCGACGTCGGCAATACGGGCACCGATCAGGTCCAGGATCTGCTGGTCGGCGTGCGCGGGTACTCGAGCACCGGCGGCCGCGCGTTCCTCTACTTCGGCCGCAAGGGCACGACGGTGGACACCACGGGCCCCATCGAGTTCCGCAACGTCCCGAACATCGCGGGAGCCTCGCTGGGCGGAGCCGCGAAGATGATCGGAGACATCAACGGCGATGGGCTGCAGGAGCTCGTGCTCAGCTCTCACGCCGAGAGTCCGCCCAAGGTGTACCTCTTCTACGGGCGCTCCCAGGACGCATGGCGGGCCCTGGGCACGGGTTGCTCGCCCACCGCCTCCTGCGTCGTCGCGACGAGCAGCGCGGACAAGGTCTTCAGCGCACCGGCGGGGACTCCCTTCTTCGGCCGGTCGCGCGGCTACGTCCGGCTCGGGGACATCACCGGAGACGGAGTGCCGGACTTCACAATCCCCTCGTCCCACGAGACCCTCAACAACGTCTACGTGTACTCGGGCGGTGCTGTCCGTGCGCTCCCGGGCAGCGCGGTCAGCCTGTCCGATGCGCTCCAGGTGCTCCATCAGGATCCGAACTCGACCGGCAATGCGATCACCGGCTTTGGCACCGAGGCGGTGGGCGGAGTGAATCTGGCCGGAGGCCCGGGTCTGGACCTCGTGGTCGGCATGGCCACCCAGAGCAAGGTCTTCGTGTACCGGGATGGCACCTCGGCGGGCTTCACCACGCCGCCGCTGGTCATTCAAGGAGGCGGCCGCTTCGGCAACTCGGTGGCTCAGGGAGACCTGAACGGGGATGGCCGCCCGGATATCGCGATTGGCCAGAACTTCATCCCAGGAGGCTCCGCGTTCGTTTTCTACAACCGAGGAGTGAACGGGGCGGAGTTCGACACGCAGGAGGAGAACGGCTTCGCCCAGTCCAAGCTCGAGTCCACCAGCGCGCTGGGCATCAGCGTGACGATTCTGGACTTCAACGGAGACGGAAAGCCGGATCTGGCCGCGGGCGACAGCCAGTCGAATCCCGCCCGGGTCGTGGTGTACTATTGACCCCCATGGCGACGACGGAGCAGCCGAAGAAGGCTGAACCCCAGAAGAAAAAGGCCTATGCGCCACCGAAGGTGCGCTCCGAACGGCTCCTCGTGCCAGATCTGTTCACCCCGAGCTGCATTATCGATCCCGAGACGGGCGAGTGCTGACGGCGGGGTGAGGGCGGATGCGGCTGCTGCGCTTCGGAGACTGGAGCGTGGGCGTGGATGAGGAGCTCCTGGCTCGGGCGGGCGAGCGGTGCACGTTGGCTCCCTTCCTCGCTGCCTCCGGGGGCCTGGCCCGTCTGCGGTTGAGGGCGGAGACGCTGGGCTCGGGGCAGGGGGCGCCGCTCGATCCTCGCCATCCTTCCGGGGCGAGATTCCAGGTGGAGGGGGACATGGTTCGCGTGGAGCCTCCGCGAGAGGAGCTCGATACGGAGCTGGCCCTGCGCGTGGGGATGCAGTTGGCCACGCTCCGGCAGGGAGGCCTGCTCCTGCACGCGGCAGCCGTGGCCTTCCAGGGGCAGGGAGTGGTGGCCATCGGGCCCAGCGGGGCTGGCAAGTCCACCTTTGCCCGGTTGTGCTCCCAGGCTGCCGGAGCGGACGTTCTCTCGGATGAGGTGGTGGCGCTCTATCCGGGGGCTCGAGTGGAGGGCAGCCCGTTCTGCTCGGATCTGGATCTTCCCTCGTCCCTGGCTCGTGCGAGGCTTGCGGCCGTGCTCGTGCTGCACAAAGGCCCGGAGGAACGGATGGAGGAGGTGGCTCCGCAGGAGGCCATCACGGCGCTCATGGGGCAGGTGTTCCGGCCGCTTCCGGGAGAGGCCTCTCCGGGGGAGGTCCTCCAGCGCCTGAGCCATATCTGCGAGCAGGTGCCTCTCCGGCGCTTCGTGTTCAGAAAGCACGAGGCGGCTGCGGACTTCGTGAGAGGGTGGCTCGATGGCCAGTAAGCACCCCACGGATCTCGCGTCGCTCGTCGAGGGGACTCCTCCCGGGAAGCAGCTCTGGCTGCGAGGCGCCGGGCGGAGCCTGTATCCGCTGCTGCGCAGCGGGGACTCGGTCCGCGTGCTGCGGTGCGCTCCCGAGGAGCTCGTCCGCGGCGATGTGGCGCTCTTGAGGGTGGGGCGCAAGCTCGTCGCGCACGTGGTGGTGTCCACGCAGCCCGTGGTGACGGCCTCGTTGCTGGGCAAGCAGGATCCAGTGGGCGTGCCGCTGGGACGTGTCACCGCGCTGCGCCGGGGGGCCTGGTTGCTCCCGTTGCCTCGGCTGGCGAGCCCCTCGCTCTTCCTGGGGCACCGGCTCCTCGCCAGGCTCTGGACCCGCCCCCAGGCGCGCGCGGCGTTTCGCCAGCTCCGCGACTTCACCGTGTCCGGTTGGTCCCGACCGCTGCGGCAGCGGTGGCTCGGGCAGCTCGAGGTCCGCCTGCTCCGAGAGGATGATCTGGACGCTCTGCTGGTCTTCGCGGGCGAGCGGCTGCTGGTGCCCGGGGGTTTCCTTCGCCAGCAACTCCTGGGGCGCTGGACGCGCGAAGAGGGCCTGCTAGGCGCGGCGGTGGGGGCCTTTGATCGGAAGGGGAAGCTGCATGGCTTCGCGTACCTGGATGACTACCGTCAGGAGGGCCTGCAGCTGGAGGGGCTCTGGGTGCGCTCGCTGGTGGTGGCGCCTCGGGCGCGACGGATGGGAATCGCCTTCCAGCTCATCACCTGCCTGGTGGACGAGGCCCGGCGGCAGGGCACCGACCGCATCTTCGCGGACATCGACGATGACAACATGGCCTCGCTGAGGACGTTCCGCAGGGCGGGTTTCCAGGAGTCCTCCCCCGAACTTACTCAGCGAGTGAACACCGAGTGGAGCGCCTCGGGAGGTCTCAAGCCTCTGGTCGTTCTGGAGCGCGTGTTGATTTGACATGGAAGGGGATTGCGCGCGGGGGGCAGGGTGGGCCAAAAGCTCCGTGCCGCATCTCCCTCGAGGCCCCCGTGAGCTCATCGTCCCCTGGAACGCCGCCGCCCGCTGCCGCGTCCTCGTCTCCTTCCGCGGAGGGGCCCGGCAATCCGTGGCTGAACTCGGATCGCGTGTTCATGGGGCTGCTGGTCGTGGCGTTCCCGTTGGCGGTCGCCTCGCACTTCTTTTTCCCGGGCACGTGGACTTTCATCCTCTGCGCGGTGGCGCTCATCCCCCTGGCGCGACTGATGGGCGAGGCCACCGAGGTCATCTCCCACAAGCTGGGCAGCGGGCTGGGCGGGCTGATGAACGCGTCGTTCGGCAACGCGGCGGAGCTCATCATCGCGTTGGCGGCGCTTCGCTCCGGACAGGTGGAGGTGGTGAAGGCCTCCGTCACGGGCGCCATCCTGGGCAACCTGCTGTTGGTGCTGGGCGCTTCCATCCTGACGGGCGGGTTGAAGTACGAGCGGCAGAAGTTCAACACCACGGCGGCCCTGTCTGGTGCGGCGATGATGTTCCTGGCGCTCACCGCCATGTCCATCCCGGACCTGTTCCACGCCTTCCGCGGGCCGGCGGCGGATGCGGTCATCTTCCCGATGTCGGTGGCCATCGCGGTCATCCTGCTGTTCGTCTACGCACTGTCGCTGCTGTTCGCGCTGAAGACGCACGCGCACCTGTACGCGGGTGAGGACCACGGCACCGAGGAGGAACTGCCGCCCTGGGGGACGAAGAAGGCGACGGTCATCCTGTTGGCCGCCACCCTGGGCGTGGTCATCGTGGCGGAGTTCCTGGTGCACGCCATCGAGGCGGCCATCGCCACGTTCGGATTCACCCACACCTTCGTGGGCGTGATCATCATCGCCATCGTGGGCAACGCGGCCGAGCACTCCACGGCGATCATCATGTCGCTGAAGAACAAGATGGACCTGGCGTTCAACATCGCCTTCGAGTCCTCCAAGCAGATCGCGCTCTTCGTGGCGCCGGTGCTGGTGCTGGTGTCCATCCCGATGCAGCAGCACATGACGCTGGAGTTCAGCCACATGGAGGTGTTGGGCATTGGCATCGGCGTCGGAGCGGTGACGCTGATCGCGCTGGATGGCGAGTCCAACTGGCTGGAGGGAGTGATGCTGCTGGGCGTGTACGCGATCCTCGGCGTCACCTTCTTCTTCATTCCGTGAAGCCGCACGCCCGGTGACGGCCCCGACCATGTCCGAAGCAGCAGCCCATGAGGAGCGCCGGAGCCGCCTCCAAGCGGAGGGTGCGTTGGTGGCCCTCACGGTGATGTGGGGTACCACCTTCGTGGTGGTGAAGGATGCGCTGGCGCATGCTGATCCCTTCTCGTTTCTCGCGATGCGCTTCGGTGTGGGCGCATCGGTGCTCAGCGTTCTGACCGGGCGTCAGTTGCTCGCTCCGAGCAACCTGCGGCGCGGGGCCGTGCTGGGCGTATTCCTCTTCCTGGGCTTCGCGCTGCAGACGGTAGGGCTGACGGACACCACGCCCTCGCGTTCCGCGTTCATCACCGGGATGTATGTGCTGCTGGTTCCGCTGGTGATGCTGGCACTGTTCCGGCGGGTGCCTCGCGCGTCCTCTTTGTTGGGGGTGGTGCTCTCGGCGGTCGGGCTCTACTACCTCACGGGTGCGGAGGTGGGCTCGGAGGGCTTGTCCCGGGGGGACCTGCTCACGTTCGGGTGTTCCGTGGCGTATGCGTTCCACATCTCCTTTACTGACCGTTATGCACCGAAGGAGGGCGTGAACGCGCTGGTGGCGGTGCAGTTGTGGGTGGTGGCGCTGCTGTCGGTGGCGTGTCTCCCTCTCGTGGAGGTGCGGGTGGCGTGGACGCCGGCCTTCATTGGGGCCGTGCTCTTCTGTGGCGTCTTCGCCAGTGCCCTGGCGCTCGGCGTCCAGACGTGGGGGCAGGCCCGGAGTTCCGCGGTGCGTGTGGCCATCATCTACTCGCTGGAGCCCGTGTTCGCTGGGGTCTTCTCCGTGGCCATCGGGTACGAGAAGCTCGGGGTGCGCGAATGGGTGGGTGGGCTTCTCATCATCCTGAGCGTGCTGGTGTCGGAGCTTGGCTCGGTGCTGTGGGATCGGTGGCGCACACGCGAGGCTGCTCAGGGGTGAGGGCGCGCTGCATGGAGACGGGGAAGGTTGCTCGGGTGTTGGGGCGACGGGCGGACAGGCTCTACATTGAGAGTCCAGCGGCCGGAGGCGCGTGATACGGGGAGCTTCCGCATGAGTGTCGAGCTGAGGCGAAATGGACTGCACCTGACGGGGACCCCGCTGTCGCTGGACGCGACGCGCAAGACGCCCCTGTCCTTCGTGAGCCACGGCCACACGGACCACATCGCGCGTCACGAGCGGACCATCTCCACGGCGGCCACGCTGCGCTTCATGACGCACCGGCTGGGGCCGGTGGGGGCTCCGCTCTCGGTGCCGTACAACCAGATCTTCGAGCTGGGCTCGCTCTCGCTGGAATTGCTGTCGGCCGGGCACATCCTGGGCAGTGCCCAACTGCGCGTCATCCGCTCGGACGGCAAGCGCATCGTCTACACGGGGGACTTGAACGTGGCGCCGTCGTTGACGGCCGAGCCCGTGCAGGTGGCCGAGTGCGACACGCTGGTCATCGAGGCCACGTTCGGCCATCCGCGCTACCGGTTTCCTCCCAAGGACGAAGTGCTGGGCCAGGTCGAGGCGTGGGTGCGCATGCAATTGGAGCGGGGGGCCGTCCCGGTGCTGCTCGGCTATCCGCTGGGCAAGAGCCAGGAGGCGATGAAGTACCTCTCGAGCCGGGGCTTCGGCCTGGTGGCGCATGCGTCCATCTTCGAGATGACGCAGCTCTACGCGGAGCTGGGGGTGGCCATCGAGCGCGTGCGCCGCTTCGAAGGCAAGGTGGAGCCGGGAGAGGTGCTGTTCTTCCCTCCGCACCTGTCTCGTGCGGGAGGCCTGTCAGGGCTGTGGCCGAGGGCGACGGCGGTGCTCACGGGCTGGGCGCTGGATCCGGGCGCGGCGTATCGCTACGGGGCGCAGGTGGCGTTCCCGGTGTCGGACCACGCGGACTGTCCCTCGTTGGTGAACTACGTGAAGGCCACGGGTGCGCGCGAGGTGCTCACTCACCACGGCTTCAAGGAGGAGCTGGCGCAGGTGCTGCGGGACGAGGGCATCGACGCGCGAGCGCTGGGCGGGAAGCCGCAGCAACTGGCGCTCTTCTGAAGAGGAGGGAGTCGTGAGCACGCCCCTCATGGGAAGGACGCTTCGAGTGCTCATCGGCCCCGAGCCGAAGAACCTCGTCACGCGGGATGTGCCCGAGGTGAAGGTGAGCCTCGAGGGCTTTATGGGAGACCGGCATGCGGGGCTGACGCGGAAGGCGGATGTGCGCACGCCCTGGTTCCCGAGGGGCACGCTGGTGCGCAACACGCGTCAGGTGTCCATCGTGTCCCTGGAGGAGTTGGAACTCATCGCCGAGGCGTTGGGTGTGCCGCAGGTGCTCGCGGCGTGGCTGGGCGCGAACCTGGAGCTGGCCGGGGTGCCGCGCCTGACGCAGCTTCCGCCGGGGACGCGGCTGTTCTTTCCGGAGGACGCGACACTGGTGGTGGATGGGGAGAACGAGCCATGCCGGAAGGCGGGCAGGGCGCTGGAGGCGCACTACACGGGGCTCGAGGGGCTCTCGGGCCGCTTCGTGAAGGCGGCGCACCAGCGGCGCGGGCTGGTGGGGTGGGTGGAGCGTCCGGGCCTCATCCGGCCGGGGGACAAGGTGAGGGTGGTGGTGCCGCAGGCGGTGACGTACTCCGTGGGGCCTGCGTCTCCGGAGTAGACGGACCGTCTCCGATTCGAGACGGTTTGGGACTGTCTTGGACGGCCTGGCGCCAGTAACTCCCTGGGTAGGGGCGTTGGCCCGAGATGTGCTGTGTCGGCTCGGCGCATGTCCGGCCCTCACGACCTCCTCGCGCGCTTCACCTTCGGTCAGCCCGAGCGGGCCGAAGCCGAGCTGCGTGCGACCCTGCCTCCCCACGTGGTGGCTCGGGTGGACTGGTCGACCTTGCGGAGGGAGCCCAATTCCGTGGTGGACCCGGAGTTGCGGGAAACGGAGAGTGACCTGCTTTTCTCAGCACGGTTTTCCGGTGGGCGGCCGGTGCTCTTCTACGTCCTGCTGGAACACCAGTCGTCCGTGGACCGCTGGATGGCCCTGCGCATGCTCCGCTATGTGGTGCGCCAGCTCGAACACTGGCGGAAGGAGAACTCCGGCCACGTGTTGCTGCCCGTCATCATCCCCTTGGTTCTGTACCATGGGGCGGGTGGGGCCTGGAGCGCTCCCCGCCGAGTGGAAGAACTCTTCGATGTGCCAGACGGGAGAGGAGGGGAGGAACGCTGGAACAAGCTCGTGCCACGCTTCGAGTACCTGCTCGATGACCTGACGATCGAGCGTGAGGAGTCACTCATGGCCCGTCCCGGGCCACCCGTGGTGCGGCTGGTTCTCCTGCTGTTGGCCTACGGGCGTACAAAGGAACTGGAAAAGCGGTTGCCCGGCTGGGCAGCGCTCGCCGCTCAGGTGTATGCCGACCTCCACGGAGTCGACGATTTGAAGGCCGTCTTCCACTACCTGTTACGTGTGGCGGACCCACCCGCGCAAAGTGCCGCAGTGGGTATGTTAAGATCGGCGGTTGGTACCCAGCGAGCGGAGGACATGATGTCGAGCTGGTTGGAAGAGCAGATGGCGGAGCGCTTCCTGGCATGGAACCGGAAGGTCAAGGTCCAGGCGAAGGCTGAGGGAATAGCCGAGTCCGTGCTTCGGGCGCTTGCTGCCCGGGGAATCCACGTCGATGACTCGAGTCGGCAGCGCATCTTGTCGTGCACGGACCTGGCGACTCTCGATCGGTGGTTCGATCGGGCCCTGACAGCTACGCGCCTGTCGGATGTTCTGGACGACCTCACGCAGTGAAGTCGTCGCGGTAGCAGGAAACGAGAAGCCCGGCACACTTCGCCGGGCTCATTTCAGGGAGGTGCGTCGCCGCGCTCACTCCATCTGCGACTGGACGATCAGCTTCTCCTTGCCGCACACGTCGCACCGCAAGTGGACGAACAGGTCGTCCTCGCTCTCCTCGGGCACCTCGCCCTCGGGCACGCCCAGCTCCGCCTTCGCCAGCGCCGGCACCTTCGCCGGAATGTCCGCCGCCTTCAGCGCCTGGACGTACGTCATCTCCCGGTCGTGGCACTCGCGCGTCTCCGGCCCGGTGAGCCACTGCGGCTCCATCCCCTCCGGCAGCCGGCTCACCAGCTCCAGGTTCGTCACCGACTCGGCCAGGTACGCCAGCCGCCGCAGCCGCGCCTCGTCCGGCAGCGCCGCGAACACCTGGAAGCCCTCGAACAGCGCGTTGCGGTCCTCGCCCGTCGCCAACTGAGCCAGCTCCATCGCCGGCTCGGCCGACTCCAGCGCCTCTTCCCAGTTGTTCTCCGGGTTGAAGCCCGCCTCCAGCAGCGCCGTGTACAGCTGCGTTGCCGCCAGCCGCCGCCGCGTCTCCTGCAGGTGCTCCACCACCTCGTGCGTCAGGCGCAGCTCCAGCAGCGCTCCCGTCACCCGCGGGTCGATCGAGCCCGTCAGGTCATCCACCTCCACCTCCGCCCGCAGCGCGTCCTTCAACACCTTCGCCGCCGAGAACCGGAACAGCGGCAGCACGCCCACCTCGCGCAGGTACATCGCCGCCACCGCCGCGTCCTTCCCGCCCATCCGCAGCGCCTTCTGCGCCCGCTCCACCGCGCCCGGGTCTGCCCCCGGCTTCTTGTTCTCCAGCCGGGACTTCACCGCCTCGCGGTACAGGGCCTCCAGCGACGAGCCCGGCGGCAGGCGCTGCGGCACCAACGGCCTCAGCCCCGGCACGTCTAGCACCCACACCGGCGGTGCCGCCTGCCGCTTCAGCGCCCGGAAGAACAGCGCCCCCGGCGGATCCTGCGGCTTGAACGGCGGCAGTTCCTCGCTCACCGGCCCCATCACCGCCGCGGCCGTGGCGCCCAGCGCCTTCTCCCGCTGCTCGCGCGTGAAGGCCGTAATCCCCTGCGCCGGAGGCGGAGGCGGGGGAGGGGCCTCCTCGCCATCCAGGCCCACCACCCGGTCCATGTCCACGTCCTCCATCTCGAGGTCGTCCAGCCCCTTGGCCCCGGTGAAGTCGCAGCGCAGCAGTTTCAGCTTCTCGAAGGTCGCCCCTTCGAGGTTGGCTCCTCGGAAGTCACAGTCCTGTAGCCGCCCCCCATGGAAGTAGGCGTTGGACAGGTCCGAGTCGCGGAAATTGATCTTCGACAGGTCGCACCGCTCCCACTCGGAGCCCACGAGCCCCAAGCCCGACAGGTCCGCGTTGGCGGAAAAGAGCTGGGTGAACGTGGCACCGGTGTGGTCGCTTGGCACCTGACCGGCCTTGCGGAGCTTGTTCCACTCGGCCGAACCATTCTGGAGGAGCTTCTCGATACTGGGAGCCTTCGGCATGGACCGGCCATTATTCGTATGGTCTGGTCCCGGCGCAAAACAAATGATCGAGTACCGAATCGAAGAGGACAGTACGGGGATGCGGCTGGACAAGTACCTGCGCAAGCGCCTGGCCTCCGTCCCCACCAGCCATCTCTTCAAGATGATCCGGGTGAAGAAGGTCCGCGTGAACGGCAAGCGGGCCCAGCCCGAGCAGCTCCTGGCCCCCGGAGACGTCATCACCATCCGGGGCGACGAGAAGCAGCTCACCGGCCCCAGCCCCTCCGGGCCTCGCCCCCCGCCCCCCCCACCCCCCGTGGACCCCGAGGAACTGGTCATCCTCCTCGAGGACGAGTGGATGATGGCCGTGGACAAGCCCAGCGGCATGGCCGTCCATACCGGCAGTGGGATTACCGGGGGCACCCTGGTGGACTATGTGCGCGCCTACCTGGGCCCCAAGGCCGTCCGCAACGACTTCACCGCCTCGCCCGCCCACAGACTGGACCGGGAGACTTCCGGTGTCATCCTCGTGGCCAAACGCCGGCCGGCAATGGTCCACTTCACAGAGGTTTTCACGGAGGGTAAATCCCGCAAACGGTACCTCACCCTGGTGAAGGGCAAGATGCCCAAGGACTCGGGAGTCATCGATCTGCCGCTCTCTGAACACCAGCAGACAGCCGAGTCCAAGGCCCGTCGAGGGGTGAACATGCAGGAGGCCATCACCCGTTGGCGGGTGGTACGGCAGTCGAGCGAGGTGGCGCTGCTCTCCTGCTCCATCGAGACCGGGCGCACTCATCAGATAAGAAGGCACCTGGCCTCAGTGGGACACCCCGTTGCTGGGGACAGGAAGTATGGTGACTTTGCCTTCAACCGGGATGTGCGGGCCCGGTGGGGTTTGAAACGTTTGTTCCTGCACGCCGAGCGCATCGAATTTCCTCACCCCCAACACGGCGGGAAGGTGACGGTGGAGGCGCAGTTGCCTCCAGAGCTGAAGGACGTACTCAAAAGAGCTGCGCTGGAACCGTCATGAAGACACCTCAACCGAAGATTGACCGCAGCCGCTCCAAGCTCGTTCTGGACGGAGTGAAGAAGCGCCCCTGGTGGGTGTTCCCCCTCAAGTTCGCGGGCTGGGCGACGCTCACCGGCGCGACCGCTGGAGTCGTAGCGGTGCTGGCGGTGTACTACATCTTCTCGCAGGACCTGCCCGCCATCCCCAAGGTGGACGAGTACTGGCCGCCCATCGTCAGCGAGGTGTACACGGACGACGCGGTGCTGGCCGGCGAGTTCTACAACCAGCGGCGCAAGGTGGTGCCCTACGAGCGCATCCCCAAGCGGCTGGTGCAGGCCTTCATCGCCTCCGAGGACTCCAGCTTCTTCGACCACATGGGCGTGGACATCCTGGGCACGGTGCGCGCCGTGTCGAAGACGGTGGCCTCCAAGCTGGGACTGCGCAGCGGCGGCGTGCAGGGTGGTTCCACGCTGACGCAGCAGACGGCGAAGGCGGTGCTCATCGCCGCCGAGGGCTACAAGGAAGCCACCGCGAAGACGCCCAAGCGGAAGATTCGCGAGGCCATCCTCGCCCGGCGCCTGGAGGCCGCGCTCACCAAGGAGGAGATCCTCTACCTCTACCTGAACAACGTCTTCCTCGGACACCACAGCTACGGCGTGCAGGCCGCTGCGGAGAACTACTACCGCAAGGACGTGAAGGACCTGACGCTGGGGGAGATGACGCTGATTGCCGGTCTGCCCCAGGCACCCAGCCGCTACTCGCCCTTCCTGCGGCCCGAGGCGGCCAAGAAGCGCCGCTCCTACGTGCTGCGCCGCATGCTCGACGAGGGCATGATCACCCAGGCCGAGCATGACTCGGCCAACGCCGAGCCAGTGAACGTGTACCCCGTGGAGGATGTGTTCCACGAGTTCGCCCCGTACTTCGTCGAGCAGGCCCGCCGTGACATCGTCGACCGCTACGGCAACCCGGTGCTGCTGGATCAGGGCCTGAAGATCTTCACCACCATGGACAGCGACCGGCAGCGCGCCGCCCAGGGGGCTGTGCTCAACGGCCTGCTGGAGCTGGACAAGCGCCAGGGCTGGCGCGGCTCCCTCATGAACCTGGCCACCGAGGAGGAGCGCAAGGCCTTCGTCGACCGCGCCAAGAAGGCCATGGGCAAGGAGGAGCTGATCCTCAACCGCTTCTATGTGGGGCTGGTGACGAAGATCGATGACGACGGCAAGGGCGCCGACATCCAGGTGGGCCCGTACGCCGGCCGGCTGCCGCTGCTCGGCATGCACTGGGCGCGCAAGGTCAACCCCGAGTCCTACTACTCCATCGGAGCGATGATCTCCTCGGCCAAGAAGGCCATCAGCGTGGGAGACCTGCTCGTCGTCCGCCACGTGGTGAAGAAGGAGCTCACGGACGACAAGGAGCAGTGGGACAAGAAGCTGGCGGAGGCCATCCCCGACGACGAGGCCGTGCCGCTGGATCCCTCCAAGCCGGTCGAGGGCGGGCTGAGCACCGGACCCATGAAGTCCAAGGGCACGGGCCCGAAGCTCTTCCGCCTGGAGCAGGTGCCCGAGCCGCAGAGCGCGCTCGTCTCCATCGATCCGCACCGGCAGTACCTCACCGCCATGGTGGGCGGGTACGACTTCGACGACAACGAGTTCAACCGCGCCTTCCAGGCGTGCCGCCAACCGGGCAGCTCGTACAAGCCGCTGGTGTACTCGGCGGCCATCGAGAAGCTCAACTGGACCGAGGCCACTGTCATCGTGGACTCGCCCATCGTCGAGCACGATCCGGACACCAAGGTGGCCTGGAAGCCGGAGAACTACACCGAGGCGTTCGTGGGCGAAGTGCTGCTGCGCAACGCCATCATCAACTCCATGAACATCCCCGCGGTGAAGACGTTCGGCGCGGTGGGTACCAAGAACATGGCCGAGTGGGCCAGGACGCTGGGCCTGTCCACGCCGATGAACATGGACTTCTCCGCCGCGCTCGGCTCCTCGTGCGTCTACCCCGTGGAGCTGGCCCAGGTGTACGCCACCTTCAACCGCTACGGCCGCAAGAAGCCCACCTACTTCATCCGCAAGGTCGAGGACCGCTTCGGCCGCACGCTCGAGGACCACACCGCGTTCGATGATCCCTGGGCGCCGCTGCAGGACCGCGTGGCCGCTGGCTATGCGCGCCTCTTCGAGCCCGGTGAGCAGGTGATGTCTCCGGAGACCGGTTTCATCACCACCCACCTGATGCGAGGCGTGGTGCTGGAGGGCACCGGTGGTCCGGCCCAGCGCCTGGGCAAGCCCGCCGCGGGCAAGACGGGCACCACCAACGATTCGTTCGATACGTGGTTCTCCGGCTTCACGCGCGATCTCGTGACGGTGGCGTGGGTGGGCTACGACTTGAACCCGCACCCGCTCAACCGCTTCGAGACGGGTGGCCGCGCCGCGCTCCCCATATGGCTGGAGTACATGAAGAAGGCCCTCGCGGACCGGCCCCAGAGCGAGTTCTACCCCTGGCAGAGCATGGAATTGGTGCGCCTGCCCATCGACAACAAGACGGGGAAGATCGCCTCCGAGAACTCCAAGAACATGAAGGTCATGTTCTTCAAGAAGGGAACCGAGCCGAAGGACGTGGCTCCTCAGAAGGGCCAGATCGACGAGCAGCAGTTCCTCATGGGTCAGCAGTAGCGCGGGCGCTCAGCGCACCTTGCGCCCGATCGCGTCGAAGAGGGGGTCCGGCAGCGCCGTGACCACCTTCATCACCGCGCTCATCTGCCACGGGAACCTGTACACCGGCACTCCGCGCTCGATGGCTCGCGCCATCCGCTCCACCGCGTCCTGCGTCTCCAGCAGGAAGGGCATGGGGTGCTTGTTTGGCGCCGTCATCGCGCTCTTCACGAAGCCCGGGTGGATGCAGGTGACGCGCACGCCCGTGCCCTTCAGGTCCACGCGCAGGCTCTCCATGAAGGTGGTCAAGAACGCCTTGGAGCCGGAGTAGGCCGCATTCTTCGGTAGCCCTCGGAAGGCCGCGAGGCTGGAGACAGCCACCAGATGCCCCCGCTTGCGCTCCACCATTCGTGGCAGCACCGCGCTCAGGGTCGCTGCGGTCCCCATCACGTTGACCTCGAGCACCTGCTTCGCGCGCTCCCACTGGAAGCGTCTCCCGTTCGTCTCCTGCCCCACTCCCGCGTTGGCCACCAGCAGGTCCAGCCCACCGCAGTCCGCATCGAGCCGCTGGATGTGGGCGAACGTCTCGTCCGCACGGGAGACATCCATCTCCACGGGCTCCAGGGTTCCGCCGGTCGCGCGGGCCTCCTCGGCGAGTTCCTGGAGGTGCTCCCTGCGCCTCGCGGCGGCGAACACGCGCGTGCCTTGCTTCGCGAACCACAGGGCCAGTCCTCGCCCCAGCCCGCTCGAGGCCCCCGTCACCAGGGCCGTGCCGTACTTGTTCTTCGCCATCGGTCGTCTCCCGCGCGACTGCTGCTCGAACCCACGCGGCCCCTGTAGCACCGCGTGCGCGGGATTTCCCGTCCCCTCATCAATGCGCGGGTGAGGCGAGCGGCAAGTCCACCTCGAAGGTGGAGCCCTGTCCGGGTTCGCTCGAGGCTCGGATGGTGCCGCCGAATGCCTCCACGAGGTTGCGTGTGAGGTAGAGCCCCAGCCCCAGCCCCCCGAAGTGCTCCGCCGAGACGGCTCGCTCGAAGCGGTCGAAGATGCGTGGCAGGTGCTCGCGTGAGATGCCGATGCCCTCGTCTCGCACCGTGAGGCGTGCTCCGGCGTGGGCGTGCTCGACGAGGACGTGCACCGGACGGCCCGCGCCGTACTTCAGAGCGTTGCTGACCAGGCTGCTCACCACCTGCTCCAGCCGGATCCGATCCCAGTGCCCCACCACGGGCGCCACCGCCTGTACCTCCAACGGCGTGTTCGTCCGCACCGACTGGCCCGCGAAGCGGCTCACGACTTCGCGCACCAGTGCTGTGAGGTCCACGTACTCCAGGTCCAGCTCGAGCCTGCCCGCCTCGAGCCGGGACACGTCCAGCAAGCTCTCCGCCAGCGTGGAGAGCCTCTTGCACTGGCGTTGGAGCACGCTCACGTGCTCCCGCATGCGAGAGGCATCCACCATGGAGCCGTTGCGCTCCAACTCGCGCTGCAGGGTCTGCAGCCGGAGGTTGAGCGGGGTGAGCGGCGTCTTCAGCTCGTGCGAGGCGACGGCCAGGAACTCGTCGCGCAGCCGCACCGCCTCGCGCGAGGCGCTGTAGAGCAGCGCGTTGTCCACCGCCAGGGCCGCGCGCGCCGCCAGCTCCATGGCCAGGCGCAGGTCTGGCCTGTGGTAGTGCCGGTGCGAGCCAGAGTACGCGAAGGTGATGGCTCCCAGTGTCTTCCCGCGGGCCTGCAGCGGCGCGACCAGGTAGGACTCGAGCTCCAGCGAGCGCAGCGCGCGCAGGTGCTCCGCGTCTCGTGCCACGCGCGGCAGCTTCGTCGCCGGCACCACCTCACGCAGCTCCGGCTGGCCCTCGCGGATGACCCGGCCGGGGCCGTAGCTGTCATCCAGGCGGGAGGGCCAGCGGTGCTCCATCTCCCATGCCACCGCCGCCTTCTCCGGCGCCCGGTGCGCCACGGCCAGCCGACGGATGGTTCCATCCTCCTCGAGCATGTCCACCATGCAGAGGTCCGCGACCACGGGCACCGCGAGCTTCGCCACCTGGTCGAGCGTCGCGCGGAAGTCCAACGAGGCCGCGAGCGCCTGACTGGCTCGGGCGACGAATCGAGCCTTGCGCTCGGCCCGCCGCGCCCGGCGCAGCAGCCGCAGGCTCTCCATGGCCGCAACGACCCGGCGCGACAGCTCCTCAGCCACCTGCAACTCCTGCCGCCCATAGGGGGCTTCATCGTTGGAGCGGCCCAGCAGGAACATGCCCAGCACCCGGTGGTGCCCCCTCAGCGGCACCATCATCACCGAGCGCGGCTTGAAGGACTCCAGGCCCGCGAGCGGCTCCGGGAGCGTCGCCACCTGCCGGCGGATCTCCACCGGGTAGTTCGAGAAGAGCCGGGCCACGCCCGTGTGCAGCACGTCCAGCAGGGGGCTGCATGCCGTGTCCGAGCGCGAGTGGCTGGCGAGGGCGCGGAACTGCGCCTCGCGGCTCGGGTCGTGGTGCACGGCCGCCATGCGCCGCGGCCGGCCATCCACGGTGACGAGGTCCACCAGGCAGAAGCCGGCCAGGCCTTGCGCGGTGATCAGCCGCGCCACATCGCGCAAGAGGCTGCGCACGCCGCTTCGCTGCTGGGCGAGCAGGCGGCCTGCCGCGGACAGGAACCGCAGAAAATGTTCGGCGCTGGGGTCATGGGACAGGCTCTCCTCTTCCTCCGACCCGCGCGTCACCGGGGACTCCGGAAGCTCATAGTGCATACCCCTGTCGAGCCCGTCCCTGGATCCGTTCTGCGAGAGGCTGGAGGGATTCGTTTCCATGGCTTCGAGCGGTCAAGAGAGGCCTACCCCACTTAGGTAAGTCTGGTCGGGCGAACGTGCCGGGTGTGGAGGTTCCCAGGCCGCTACTTCCGCGGTGGCCGGGGATTATTCCCAGCCCGGTGCCTGCCTCGCTTGCTCTCCCATCGAGCACTTCGGGAAACCCGGTGGTAGCCGCGGCTCGCGGGCAGCAGCACCCTGAGTGCAGGGGAGGAAGGGCCATGGAGCATTTGAACTGCCTGCTCGTCATCGATGACGACCACGACATCCTGTTGTCGCTCCAGGATGCCCTCGAGATGGAGGGCTACCACGTCGCCACCGCGAGCACCGGACGCGAGGCTCTCGAGTCCCTCAAGCATGGCCTGCGGCCGGACCTCATCCTGCTGGACCTGATGATGCCTGACATCAGTGGGTGGGCCTTCCGCGCCTGGCAACGCTCCCACTCGGAGTTCGCCTCCATCCCCGTGGTCGTCGTCTCCGGGCAGGGCCTCAGCTCTCCGGAGGTCGCTCAGCTCGGGGTGGCCGGGTACCTGCCGAAGCCGCTGGACCTCGACGATCTCCTGGACACCGTGGCGCGCTTCGTCCCTCCGGCTCGTCAGCCGGGGATTGCCTCCTGGTAGGACCCAGGCCGGGCCGGCGCCTCAGAGCCGACGCCAGTATGGCTTCAGCACTTCCCGGCTCCGAGCCAGTGCCGCCATCGCATCCGAGGTCGTCTGTCCGTCTGGGAACGTGTCGCCCCGGCCGGCCAGCACCTCCACGCAGGCATGCACGGATTGAGACAGGCCCTCCAGCGAGTAGCCGCCCTCCAGTAGGAGCACCAGCTTGCCTCCACATACGCTCTCGGCCAGCGACCGCATCGCCGCGCACATGGCCGCGAAGCCTCGCTCGCTGATCATCATCCCCCCGATGGGATCGCTCCGGTGCGGATCGAAGCCAGCCGAGACCAGGATGAGCTGCGGCCGGAACTCCTCCGCGATGGGCAGGAACAACTCCTGGAAGACGGCCCCATAGTCCGCGTCCGTGGCCGCTCCGGGGATGCCGCAGTTGACGGTGAAGCCCTTGCCCGCGCCCACTCCCACCTCTTCCGGTGCTCCCGTGCCCGGGTAGTACGGGTACTGGTGCACCGACTGGTACAGCACGTCCCTCCGCTCCCAGAAGGCCGCCTGGGTGCCATTGCCGTGGTGCACGTCCCAGTCCAGCACCAGCACGCGCTCGGCCCCGTGCCGCCGTGCCGTCTCCGCCGCGATGGCCACGTTGTTGAAGAGGCAGAAGCCCATGGCCTTCCCAGGCTCCGCGTGATGCCCGGGAGGCCGCACCAGCGCGAACGCATTGCGCGCCCGGCCCGCCATCACATCCTCCACCGCCTGTACCGCCGCCCCCGCTGCCAGCACCGCCGCGTCATAGCTGTCCGGCGAGGCGTGGGTGTCCGGATCGATCTCCGCGGAGTCCCCCGCCAGACCCAACAGGTACTTGCGCAGCTCTGGCGTGTGCACCGAGGCCAGCTCCGCCTCCGTCGCCGAGCGCGGTTGTCCTACCTGTGTCCCGCCCACCGGCGCTCGCGCCAGCACCGAGAGGATGCTCCGCAGCCGGGCCGGACTCTCGGGGTGCCTGGGACCCGGATCGTGCTTGAGGAACAGGGGATCGGTCAGCAGCAGGGTTGGAGACGTCATCGGGCAGGCTCCAGGGCTGAGGGTCCAGGACCTACTCCCCCTGTGGGCCAGAATCCACGGTGATCCGGGATTGTTCCGGTCCCGAGGAGGGAAACGACCTTCCCGTTCCTTGCCCTTTGGTGGAATCCCTCCTTTGATGGCGGAGCCTTGGCTCGTCGCTTCCAGAAATTCGGTCTTCGAGGAGTTCTCTTCGGGTTCTTCACTGCGGCCCAGGCCATTCTCTTCCTGGCACTGTCCTTCGTGGTGCCGGACTGGGTGAAGGAGTTCCTGGACACGCGGCTCGCCGTCCACGGGCACGCGAAGGCTCAGGAGATCTCCCGTGTCGTCGCCGCGGACGGGATGGCGTTCCAGCCCGGGGACCCGCTGCGCAGCATGCTCGACCCCATGCGCCGGGACGACGACTTCAAGTTCGTCTCCATCGTGAACAAGGACGGCCAGCGCGTGGCCTCGGTGGGCAGTCCGCCAGGAGATTTCGACGCACTGGTGGCTCGCATGGTCCGGGAGGGAATGCCCACCGAGTTCGATCTGGAGAATGGGGATCGGCTCATCACCGAGGCTCTGGATGGAGACAAGGGGTGGGTGTTGGTGGGGGTGAACTTCTCCTCCATCACCAAGGCGGTGTACTCGCTGCGCCTCAAGGTCTTGGGCGTGTTCGGCGTGGGGATGCTGCTGTTCCTACCCATCTTCATCTTCGTCACCCGGGCGCGAATCCTCCAGCCGCTGGACGCGATGATGTCCATGGCGCGCCGGCTGGCCGAGTCGGATCTCACGGGCCGGGTGGACGTGGCCACCGAGGACGAGCTGGGCAAGTTGGCCGAGGCGCTCAACCGCATCGCCCAGAGCTGGCGTGAGACGCTCGGCCGGGTGCGCGGCGTGTCCGAGGGCCTGGCGGGCGTCATCGAGCAGATCTCTCGCACTGGCACCACGGTGTCCTCGGGCGCGGGCACCGTGCAGGCGCGCGTGGAGGAGACCTCGTCCTCCATGGTGGAGATGCTGGCGAGCCTGCGGGGCATCGCGGACAACGTGGAGGTGCTCTACCAGAGCGCTGAGCAGAGCAGCTCCTCCATCGTGCAGATGGCGGCCACCAACGACGAGGTGGCCGAGAACGTCCAGTCCATGGCCGCCAGCGTGGAGGAGACCACCAGCGCCATCGAGGAGATGTCCTTCTCCATCCGCGAGGTGGCCACCAACATCTCCGCGCTGTCCTCCTCCACGGACGAGACGAACGGCTCCATCAAGCGGATGGACTCGTCTATCGGCCAGGTGGAGACGAATGCCAATGAGACGGCGCGCCTGTCCGAGCAGGTGTCCGAGGACGCCCAGTCCGGCGTGGAGTCTCTCCAGAAGACGCTCACGGGCATCGACCGTATCAAGGACACCAGCCGCACCGCCGCGGGCGTCATCGAGAGCCTGGGCAAGCGCATCTCGGACATCGGCAACATCCTCAACGTCATCGACGACGTGGCCGAGCAGACGAACCTGCTGGCGCTCAACGCCGCCATCATTGCCGCGCAGGCGGGAGAGCACGGCAAGGGCTTCGCGGTGGTGGCCGAGGAGATCAAAGACCTGGCCGAGCGCACCGGCGCATCCACCAAGGAGATCGCCGAGCTCATCCGCAGCATCCAGGACGAGAGCCGCAACGCCGTGGCCGTCATGAACCAGGGCGTGAAGAACGTGGAGGAGGGCGTGCAGTTGGGCCGCGAGGCCGAGGGCGCGCTGTGGAAGATCAACGACAGCGCCCAGAAGGCCACGCAGATGGTGAAGGCCATTGCCCGCGCCACCGTGGAGCAGGCCCGCGGCAGCCGGCAGGTGACGACGGCCATCCAGCGCATCTCCGAGACGGTGTCGATGATCTCCAAGGCCTCCAACGAGCAGGCCAAGGGCAGCGATCAGATCATCAAGAGCGCCGAGCGGATGAAGGCCATCACCGCGCACGTGCAGCGCAGCAGCCAGGAGCAGACGCAGGGCAGCAAGCAGATCACCCGCTCCATCGAGAGCATCAACGAGATGGTCACCCACCTCAACCGCGCCCAGAAGGAGCAGACCAAGGGCAGCGAGCAGGTGCTCAAGGCCGTGGAGACCATCAAGAGCGTGTCCGAGCACCAGACACGCTCCGTCAAGCAACTCGAGGAGGCGATCGACCACCTGCAGAAGCAGGCCGAGGTGCTGAGAGGCGAGGTCCGCCGCTTCCGCGTCTGACGCAGCGGGTCGGGACCGTTGCACCCACAGTGCACTTCTGGGGCGTGGGTGCTAGGAATTCATCCCCATGTCGTCCAAGCCGGTCTCCGAGCGCGCGGTCATCTTCCTCATCGGGGCGGTCCAGTTCGTCAACATCCTCGACTTCGTGATGGTGATGCCGCTGGCCCCCTATTACTCGGGGGCGCTGGGGATCGACTCGGCTCACACCGGCATCATCGCGGGCAGCTATACCGGCGCGGCGAGCATCGCGGGACTGCTGGGTGGCTACTTCCTGGATCGCTTCGATCGGCGCAAGGCGTTGGCCGTGTCCATGCTGGGGCTCGTCATGGCCACGGCGGCGGGGGGCTTGGCGACGGGGCTGCACTCGCTGCTGCTGGCCCGGGTGTGCGCTGGCATCTTCGGAGGCCCCGCCACCTCGCTGTCGCTGGCCATGATCGCGGATCTCATCCCCCAGGAGCGCCGCGGCAAGGCCATGGGTGCCGTCATGGGGGCCTTCTCCGTGGCGCAGGTGATGGGGCTGCCCCTGTCCCTGAAGGCCGCGGACATGGCGGGCTGGCGCGCTCCTTTTCTCGGGGTGGCGGGCATGGGGGTGTTGGTGGTGCTGGGCTCCATCTTCTTCCTGCCCCCCGTGCGCGGACACCTGGAGAAGGGGGCTCGGCGGGCCCATCCCGTGGGCGTGTGGGAGCTGCTGAGCCGCAAGGACGTCCAGCTGTCCTACTTGATGTCGGCGCTGGTGATGATGAGCGGCTTCGTGCTCATCCCCACCATCCCCCCCTATGTGGTCCACAACCTGGGCTACCCGCGCGAGGAGCTGTGGAACCTCTACCTGGTCGGTGGCCTGGTGGGCTTCGTGACGCTGCGCGTGGCGGGCTCTCGGGTGGACAAGCTGGGCGCCTTCCGCGTGGGTACCGCGGGGGTGCTCCTGGGGATCGTCCTCACCTACATCGGCTTCGTGAACTATCCCAAGTGGTTCCCCATCCACGGCGTCTTCATCGGCTTCATGATGGCCATGGGCATGCGCAACGTGGCCTACAACACCCTCACCTCGAAGGTGCCCGAGAACGCCGTGCGCGCGCGCTTCATGTCGCTGCAGTCGGCCATCTCCCACATGGCTTCGGCGGTATCCTCTGCCGTGGTGGCTCCCATGATCCTGAAGACCCTGCCGGATGAGAGCCTGGTGGGGATCGACCATGTGGCCATGGTCTCCATCGTTCTTGCCCTGGCGGTTCCCCCCATGATTTTCGTCGTGGAGCGTCAGATCCGGTCCCGGGGCGCCTCCCAGCCGGGTCCGGCCCTGGCGGCAGCCCCCGCCCTGGCGTCCCAGGCCTCTTCCGACCACTAGCCCCACCCTCAGGGGAGCTTCCGGCCAACCAGGGACTGTGTTGGATGGACGCCGGATGGCGTCTCCCGGTTGCGCTGGGAGCCCCATGGCGCGATAACCCCGGGCCAGTCTTCAGCGGAGCTGTCCGACATGTTCAACATCGGCGCAGGCGAGATGGTCTTCATCCTGATAGCCGCGCTGCTCATCCTGGGGCCGCAGCGGCTCCCGGAATTGGCTCGCGGCATCGGCAAGTTCCTGCGCGAGTTCCGCCGGCAGACGGATGAAGTCCGCAGCGTGGTGGTGCGCGAGTTCTACCAGATGGATCAGGACATCCAGCGCGAGCCCACCCCTGCGCCCCCGCCTCCCGTGGCGGCCGCGACGCCCGAGTTGAGCTCGCCTGTCCACCCGGCGCTGCCCCTGCCTCCGGACATGTCCGTGCCGCACGAGGGGGCTGTTCCTCCGCCCTCCACGCCGCAGCCGTCGGTGGCGGAAGGCCTGGCCTCGGCGGCGGGCGCTCCGGTGGGAACCGCGGCGGCAGCCTCTCCGGGAGCTTCTCCAGCCAGCACGGGGGAGGGCGCTTCGGGTGATGAGGAGCCCCTTCCGCGGTTTGATCCCATTCCGGGCACGGTGGCCCGCAACGCACCGAAGCAGAGCTAGCCTTGTTCCCTTCTCCTCCTCCTCAGCCTTCTCAGCCGGAACCCGAACTGCGCATGTCGCTGGCGGAGCACCTCACGGAGCTCCGCGGCCGTCTCCTGAAGTGCACCTTCGCGGTGCTCATCCTGGGAGCGGTCTCCCTCATCTTCGCCCGGCCCATCTTCGGGTTGTTGATGAAGCCGGTGTTGGCGGCGCTGCCGCCGGGAGGGCGCGCGCTCGTCTACACATCGGGCATCGAGGAGATCAACGTCCTGATGAAGGTGGGCCTGTACTGCGGCATCTTCCTCACGACGCCCGTCATCCTCTGGCAGATCTGGGGCTTCGTCTCTCCGGGGCTGTACCCGGAGGAGCGGCGTTATGCCTCGCCCTTCGTGTTCCTGGGCTCGGTGGCGTTCGTTGCCGGCGTGGTCTTCTGCTACCTGGTCATCCTGCCCTCCATGTTCCAGTTCCTCCTGAACGAGGAGGACTCCACCGCGCTGGAACAACGCCTGGACACGGCGAAGCTGCGGACGGAGGACGTCCTGCGCTTCCTGCGCGTCGGAGACGCGGAGCGTGCGGGCCAGTTGGCCAAGGAGGCGGCCACGGGCCTGGAGACCTCGGGAGATCCGCAGCTGGTGGATCCCGAGGTGGTGCCCTCCGAGGCGGTGGAGATGTCCGCGCGCCTGGACGGGCTGGGGCAGTTGTTGGACGCGGCGGCGGAGGGCTTCGGCGCTCCGGCGCGGCTGGTGCTGCGGCAGGCGGTGGAGAAGCGGGTGGTGGCGGTGGAGGCGTTCGGCCGCAAGGACTTCGCGGCGGCTGCCTCGGCGATGGATGAGGCGGCCAGCCTGCTGGCGGGCGTGGCGCCCACGCGCACCGAGGAACTGGCGAGGATGTGGAAGCTCCAGAAGGAGCTGGCGGCGGGGCATGCGCGCCACGAGGCGCTCAGCTGGACGCGGCCCATGCTCACCATGGACGAGCAGCTCTCGCTGGTGCTGGTGCTCATCCTGGCCTTCGGAGTCATCTTCGAGCTGCCGCTGGTGATGGCGCTGCTGGGCATCGTGGGCGTGGTGCAGAGCAAGTGGCTGTTCAAGTACCAGCGCCACGCCTTCGTGGTGTGCCTGATCCTCGCGGCGGTGCTCACGCCGACTGGGGATGTGGTGAACCTGTCGCTGATGGCCGGGCCGATGTTGCTCTGCTACGAGATGGGCGTGTTGGCGGTGTGGATGATCGAGCGGAGGCGGGCGCGCAACGAGGCCGCCACGAGCATCACGCCTACATCATGAAGTACCCCACGCCCCCAGGCCGACGGCTGATCGCCAACCTCCGGTATCTGCGGGCGCTCATCAAGCGGTTCCGCACGACGCTGATGCTGACGACGCTGCTGTTCCTGGGAGCGCCGCCTGTGTACCAGTGGCGGTGCCATGCGCCGGATGGCTCTCCGGTGCGAGCGGGCAAGGCGCTGGAGCACGTGTACTTCCTGCTGTTCGGTCAGCCCTCGCTGGACTGCGGGGATGACTGGGTGGCCATTGTGTTCAACATCCTCATCCCGCCGGTGGGCATCGCGCTGGTGGTGGATGGCGTGGTGCGCTTCGCCTACCTGTTCTTCGCCAAGCACAAGAGCGACAAGGAGTGGATCGAGGTGATTGCCGAGACGATGAAGGGTCACATCATCGTGTGCGGGGCGGGGCGGGTGGGGTACCGCGTGGTGGACCAGTTGCGCTCCATGGGCAAGGACGTGGTGGTGGTGGAGAAGCGTGAGGACGGTGCCTTCGTGGGGGTGTTGCGAGACGAGCAGGTGCCGTTGCTCATCGACGACATCCGCAGTCCGCAGTGCCTGCCGCGCATGAATGTGAGGGCGGCATCGGCCATCGTCTGCGCGACGGACGATGACCTGGCGAACCTGAACATCGCGCTGGACGCGCGGCGGCTGAACCCCTCCATTCGGGTGGTGATCCGCCTGTTCGACGACGACCTGGTGGCCAAGGTACGGGACACGTTCAAGGCGGAGGCGCTCTCGAGCTCCTCGCTGGCGGCGCCGGCCATGGCGCTGGCGGCGTTGGATCCGCGCATCGTCCATTCGTTCCGGATCGGCGGTCACCTGATGGTGGTGTCCGTGTTCGAGGTGCGCACGGGGCTGCCGGGGCTCACCATCTCGGAGATGCGGGATCGGTTCGGAGCGTTGGCACTGGCGCTGCGCCGGGGAGAGCAGGAGAAGCTCCACCCGAATGGGGACCAGGTCATCCAACCGGGGGATCTGCTGACGGTCCAGGCCGAGTACCCGGACTACCGGCGGCTGCGGTCCTTCACTGGGGAGACCCAACCGCCCATCTGGTCCGACAACGAGTTCGCCCTGCCCTCGGGCTCGAGGCTGACGGGCACGGACTGATCCGCTCGAAACACTGGCGGCACGCGGGCTTGGCTGGAGACTGGGGCGAGGCAGGACGCGCGGGGGTGAGTCAATCCGTGTGGGTTGTCGGCTGGCGGTGGGAGCGCGTAAGAAGGGCGGCCGCTCAGGAGACCGCACCATGCTTCGCCTTGTTTCCGCCGTGTTGCTCGCGCTCGTCGCGGGCTGTGCCTCCGTCCAGGTTCCTGCTCGCGCGCAGGTGACGCTGACCTCCGCCGGGGACTCGCGCGTGGGCACGTACGTGTCCTCGCCGTGGGGGTTCAGCACCTCGTCCTACTGGATTGAAGGGCCCGAGGGGTTGATCCTCATCGACACGCAGTTCCTGCCATCCGAGGCCGAGGAGTTCGTGAACTGGGCCGAGCAGGTGACGGGGAAGAAGGCGGTGCTGGCCATCGTCCTGCATCCGAATCCGGACAAGTTCAACGGGACGAACGTGCTGCACAAGCGAGGCATCCGGGTGGTGACGAGCGAGCAGGTGCGCGCGCTCATTCCGCACGTGCACCAGATCCGGACGGAGGCGTTCTATGACCGGTACAAGCCGGACTACCCCACGGAGGTGCCGTTGCCGGACAGCTTCGGCCCTTCGACGACGGAGCTGAGCGCGGCGGGCGTGACGGTGAAGGCGCACGTGATGGGCGCGGGCTGCAGTGAGAGCCACGTGGTGGTCGAGTACGAGGGGCACCTGTTTCCGGGCGATCTGGTGGCGAACGACTCGCACAGCTGGCTGGAGATCGGCAGGACGGACGAGTGGCTCGTGCGCATCGACGAGATGAAGGCGCTGAAGCCGAAGTTCGTGCACCCGGGCCGAGGGCCCTCGGGGAGTGCGGGGCTGCTGGATGCGGAGCGCGCGTACCTGGAGCGCGTCATCGCCGAGGTAGCGGCCGAGAAGCCGCAGGGCACGCCGAGCAAGGAAGCCCTGGGGAATATCCGCTCGAGAATCCTGTCGGCCTACCCGGGGCTGCGGTTCGACGCGTTCCTGGGAATCGGTCTGCCGGCGGAGTGGGCGCGGCAGGCGAAGGCCGCGGGCTCGGCACCGTAGGCTGTTCTCCTGTTGATGAGGAAGCGGTGTGGCTGGTGCCCCTGTCGGGCGGGTTTGTTGCGAACCTGTATGCTTAGCATGCAGGTTGGGCCAGACCGCGCCGGACAGGGGGGGCCTTCGGGAGTCGCTGTCGGTTGAGAGCCGAACCCGTGTGAAGTGAGCGCAAGAACCGGGTTGTCCGGTGGTCGTACCGGCTCTACTGATGAGGCATCCTCTTGGGAGTCCTCGAATCATGGCTACCAGCGACTACGCCCGCATCGAGCGCGCCATCCACTTCCTAGACGCGCATGGACAGAACCAGCCCCCTCTTGCCGAGGTCGCCGCGCACGTGGGTCTGAGCCCGTACCACTTCCAGCGCCTGTTCACGCGCTGGGCCGGTATCAGCCCCAAGCGCTTCCTCCAGTTCCAGACGCTGGAGAACGCCAAGCAGCTCCTTACCGAGCGCCGCAGCCTGCTCGACGCCACCTATGATGCGGGGCTCTCGAGCGGTGGGCGCCTGCATGATCTGTTCGTCACGCTGACGGCGATGACGCCTGGCGAGTTCAAACAGGGAGGGGCAGGGCTGACGCTCCGGTACGGTGTGCACGCTTCTCCGTTCGGGGATTACCTGCTGGCTGTGTGCGAACGAGGCATCTGCGCCCTGCGGTTCCTGACAGGCTCTTCCTGGGATGAGGCCGTGGCGGAGCTTCGAGCGGAATGGCCTCGAGCGGCGCTGGTGCAGGCCCCCGAAGCCACCCGGCCCTACGCCGAGCGCATCTTCCCCCAGCGAACGCCGAGGGAGTTCCAACCTCTGAACCTCTTGGTGAAGGGGACGAACTTCCAGCTCAAGGTCTGGGAAGCACTGCTGCGCATCCCTTCTGGAGCTGTGGCCACTTACGAGGACATTGCCCAGGCTGTCGAGGCGCCACGTGCTGTCCGGGCCGTGGGCTCGGCGGTGGGTGGCAATCCCATCGGCCTGCTCATCCCCTGTCACCGCGTCATTCGGAAGACGGGAGCCTTCGGGCAGTATCGGTGGGGCCTGCCGCGCAAGCGGGCGATGCTCGCCTGGGAGTCGGCTCGGCACGCCCCGGATGAGGCAGCGTGAGGTGACTGGGGAGGGAAGCCCAGGTGCGGTAGCTTGCACTCCTCTCGGGAGTCCACGCTCGACACCATGCCTGCCTTCTCCGATCGCCGCCGTTTCCTGTCCGTCTGCTCTTCGCTGGGACTGAGCTCCACGCTGCTCCCCGGAGTCCTCTGGGCCATGGGGCAGGACAAGCCCGCCCTCACTCCAGAGCTGCTGGACTCGGCCTGCAAGATGGCCGGGCTGGAGCTGGACGAGGCCCAGCGCAAGCTGATGATCCAGTCGCTCAACGATCAGCTCACGGCTTCGAAGGAACTCCGTGCGCTGAATCTGCCCAACGCGGTAGCTCCTGCGTTCTCTTTCGATCCCGTGCTGCCGGGCGTGACGACCTGGGACACCGCGAAGCGCCCGATCAAGGTGAGCCCTCCGAGAGCGCCTCGAGTGGGGCAGGACTTCGAAGCGCTTGCGTTCACCTCGGTTCGAGATCTCGCGGAGCTGGTGCGGACACGGAAGGTGTCCTCTGTGGCGGTGACGGAGCTGTGCCTCGCGAGGCTGGAGCGGCTGGACACGAAGCTCCATTGCGTCATCACGCTCACGAAGGATCGCGCGCTGGCCCAGGCGAAGGAGGCCGATCGGGAGATCGCCGCAGGGAAGTATCGCGGTCTCCTGCACGGAATCCCCTGGGGGGCCAAGGACCTGTTGTCGGTGAAGGGGTTCCCGACAACATGGGGCGCCGGAGGCTTCGAGCAGCAGCGCTTCGAGGAGGACGCCACGGTGGTGCAGCGCCTCGACGCGGCTGGCGCGGTACTGGTAGCGAAGCTGACGCTGGGCGCGCTGGCCATGGGAGACAAGTGGTTCGGCGGGATGACTCGCAACCCGTGGAAGCTGGACGAGGGATCGAGCGGTTCGTCCGCGGGAGCGGCGGCGGCAGTGGCGGCTGGGTGCCTCCCGTTCTCAGTGGGCTCGGAGACGTATGGCTCCATCGTCTCTCCCTCGACGCGGTGCGGGACGACAGGGCTGCGTCCCACCTTTGGCCGGGTGCCTCGCACCGGGGCCATGGCGCTCTCGTGGACGATGGACAAGCTGGGACCCATCGCGCGCACGGTAGAAGACACCGCACTGGTGCTCGCGGCGATCCAGGGCCCGGATGGCAGGGACCGCACCGTGCGCGAGGTGCCCTTCAACTGGGACGCGAGTGTTCCCCTCTCGAGCATCCGTGTGGGCTACCTGAAGGCGGACTTCGAGAAGGATCGGCCCGAGAAGCCCTTCGATGCCGCCACCCTGGAGAAGTTGAAGGCGCTCGGTGTGAAGCTCGTGCCCGTGGCCCTGCCTGATGTGAACGTGGGGGCGATGCTGCCCCTGCTGAGCGCGGAGGCCGCCGCGGCATTCGATGCGCTGACGCACAACGGGCGCGACAAGCTGCTCACGGGGCAGGGCGAGCACGACTGGCCCAACTTCTTCCGGGTGGCCCAGTTGCTGCCGGCGGTGGATTACATCAACGCCAACCGGGCCCGGGTGCTGGCGATGGAGGGGATGGCCAGGACGTTCGCGGATGTGGACGTGATCGTCGCTCCCACGGAGGACCCGCAGGTCCTGATCACGAACCTCACGGGCCACCCGACGGTCGTCGTGCCCAATGGCTTCCGAGAGAACGGAACGCCTGTGAGCGTGTCCTTCCTGGGCCGGCTGTTCGGCGAGGCGAAGATGCTGGCCGTGGCTCGGGCCTACCAGGAGGCCACGGACTTCCACCTGCGGCAGCCGAAGCTGTAGGCCTCAGCGAGAGATCTCGAACACGAGCGAGGTGCGCTCGCCCGGAGCCACGGCGATCAGCCCTTCGCCCGTGGCGAGTGCTCCCGCGGAAGCCGTCCACGGCTCCACGCAGACGAAGTCTCGCCCCTGCAGCGTCCAGACGACGAGCCGTCGGAACTCGGAGCTCCAGTTCAGGAAGATGGGCTGGAGCTTCGGACCTCGATGAAGCGTCGTCCCATCTGTCGAGTGGTCGAGCAGGTGCAGGTCCAGCTCATCCGCGGTGAGATCCAATCCGGTGAAGGGAATCACCTTGCCGTGGCGGTTGTCCCAGGCGCGGGTGGCATCCGTCTGCACGGTGGCCTCGGCCTTGGCGGCTTGGGGCACCGTGAAGTACGGGTGGAAGCCCAGGTGCAGGGGCATGGGGCTCGCGTCCTGGTTCTCCACGTCGAAGTCGAGCGTGAGCTGCTCGCCCTCCAGCGAGAACGTGAGCTGCGCATCGAAGCGCCAGGGAAACTGGCGCAGCGTCTCCTCCGAGGAGGTGAGTCCCACCACGAGCAGGTTCTCCTCCGCCTGCCGCACTGTCCACGGCAGCCGCCGGGCGAAGCCATGCTGCTGCATCGAGTAGGCCTGCTTGCCCACGGGATACGTGTCGCCCGGGAGCTTACCGGCGGTGGGGAAGAGGACGGGAATCCCTCCGCGCACATTCTTCGAGAGGTCCACCACGGTGCTCTCATCCAGATAGAGCAGCTCGTCCCCACCCACGCTCATGCGTGTGACAAGGGCTCCGCGGCTGGGGATGATCTCCACGCGGGAGTCCCCATCCACGAGCGCGTACGTCTCCAGTCCTCCGAGCCCCTGAAATGACGGCATGGCGTGCTCAGCCCTGCATGAACGGATACGGCACGCGGGTGGGCGGAGCGAAGTTCTCCTTGATGGTGCGCGGGCTCGTCCACCGCACGAGGTTGAGCATGGAGCCCGCCTTGTCGTTGGTTCCCGACGCGCGCGAGCCGCCGAACGGCTGCTGCCCCACCACCGCGCCCGTGGGCTTGTCGTTGATGTAGAAGTTGCCCGCCGCGTGGCGCAGCGTGCTCATCGCCGTGGAGATGGCCTTCCGGTCCCTCGCGAACACGGCCCCCGTGAGTGCGTAGGTGGCGGCCTGGTCGCACTCGCGCAGCGTCTCCTCGAAGCGCGCGTCCGGATACACGTGCACGCCCACCAGCGGCGCGAAGATCTCCTCCTGCATGATGCGGTGGCGCGGGTTGGTCAGCTGCACCAGCGTGGGCTTCACGAACCAGCCCTCGCTCCGGTCCGCGTCTCCGCCGGCGATGATGGAGGCCTCGGCGCCGCCCTGCTTCGCCAGGTCGATGTACGAGGACACCTTCTTGAACGAGCGCTCATCGATGACCGCGCCCATGAAGTTGCGGAAGTCCGTCACGTCGCCCATGCGCAGCTCCGCGATGAACTCCTGCAGCCGCGCCTTCAGCTTGGGCCACAGTGACTCCGGCACGTAAACGCGCGAGGCCGCCGAGCACTTCTGTCCCTGGTACTCGTACCCGCCGCGGACGATGGCCGTGGCCAGCGCGTCCAGATCATCCGCCGCCGAGGCATGGGCGAAGACGAAGTCCTTGCCGCCCGTCTCTCCTACCAGCCGCGGGTACTGCTTGTAGCGCTGGATGTTCTCCCCCACGGTGTGCCACATGCTCTGGAACGTAGGCGTGGAGCCCGTGAAGTGCACACCGCCCAGGTGCGGGCTTGTCAGCGCCGCCTTGCCCAGCGTGGGCCCGTCTCCCGGCAGGAAGTTGATGACGCCGTCCGGCACGCCCGCCTCGCGCAGCAGCTCCATCACGTACCAGGAGCTCAGGGCCGAGGTCGGCGCCGGCTTGAACAGCACCACGTTGCCCATGATGGCCGGCGCAGTGCACAGGTTGAGCGAGATGGACGTGAAGTTGAACGGCGCCACCGCGAACACGAACCCGTCCAGCGGCCGGTAGTCCAACAGGTTCCACGTCTGCGGAGAGCTCACCGGCTGCTCGGCCAGGAGCCGCTCGGCGAAGTGGACGTTGAAGCGCAGGAAGTCGATGGCCTCGCACGCCGCGTCGATCTCCGCCTGGTGCGCCGTCTTCGACTGGCCCAGCATGGTGGAGGCGTTGAGCAGGGGACGGTAGCGCGTGGCCAGCAGCTCCGCGGCGCGCAGGAAGATGGCGGCGCGCTCGGGGAACGGCATTCGGCTCCACTCCTCCTTCACCGAGAGCGCGTTCTGGATGGCCTGCTCCACGTGGCTGGCATCCGCTTCGTGCACCGTGGCCAGCACGTGCGAGTGCTTGTGGGGCATCCGCACCTCGTCCTTCTTCCCGGTGCGGATCTGCTTGCCGCCGATGACGACAGGGATGTCGAGCCGCTCCGAGGCCATGCGCTGGAGCGCGGCCTGGAGCGTGGCGCGCTCGGGAGAGCCGGCGGTGAAGGAGAGGACGGGCTCGTTCTGGGGCGGGGGAACACGGGCAATGGCGTTGATCACGCGGGACCTCGGGTTCGAGAGACGAAGGGGCGCGGAGCATAGCCCTTTGTCCCCGAGGTGGGAGCGGAAAGCCGGGAGGCTTTTCCCTGCGTGACAGAGGCGCTGACGGGGCGCGTCAGCCCTGGGGTGCCGCCTCGACCGAAGTTGCTCCCACACGGGGGCTCTGGCCGAGCAGGGCATGGAGCTGGGAAATAAGCTCCGGAGGCTTCACCGGCTTCATCAGATAGATGTCCGGCTGGCTGATGGGGGGCTCGGTCAGGCGCGGTGCGTAGCCACTGAGGAAGGCAACTCGGATGTGCTGCAGCCGAGGCTCCAGGCGGACGCGGCGGCACAGCTCGTACCCGTCCATTCCGTCCATGTTCACGTCCGACAGGAGCACATCCGGCGGGCGCGCCAGCATCTGTTCCAGCCCGGACTCACCACTCGCGGCCACGGCGCAGTCGAATTCATCGGCCAGCAACAGACGCAGGGTTTCCCGCATCGTCCGAGTGTTCTCCACGATGAGCACGTGAGGCTTCACGATGATGTAACTCCCAGAGGACGGAGCTCCCCACGGCTTGAACACGCGCCGCGGGCCTTGGCGAGGTGTGCTGTGGCCGACAAAATCACTCTGGAGGGAGGAAGAAAAGAATCGGGTCGGTTGGGACTCAGGCGGGTTCGCACAAGGTCTGCTTGCCCATGTGCCGTGGGGGCGAGGGGGCCAGCCCCAGAGGCCTGCTGAGGCGGAGAGGGGAGTCAGCCGAGCAGGGAAGGAGGCGTCGAGGGCGTCACCCCATGTAGGTCCAGGAGGGACGCCATGTGCAGATACGCGATGTACGGCCCCTACAAGCAGCACTACGCGTGCTTCCAGTGCCGCAAGGCGTTCAAGTGGCCGCTGGACGCACGCCAGAGGCCTCCGAAAGAGCAGTCACCGGAAGCAGTGAAGTGCCCTCAATGCGGCGAGCCCATGGCGGGCATGGGGCTCGACTTCCGGCCGCCGAGGCAGCGAGACACCCGCCAGTGGCAGAAGGTGGAGCTGCTGTTCCTGCGCGGGTACACGTACCACTCGTGCGGATGCGGCGGGCCTGGATACCGGCCACGGACGCTGCGGGAGGTGCGCGAGTTCCTCGCCAGCCTCGGGCCCCGCTCCGAGGGGCTGGGGGAAGGGGGCTCCCGGCGTCCTCGCATCACCCCAAGACGGCCCTTCGCACCGCTGGACGCTGAGAGTGGCGCTTGACGTACTCAACCAGCCGCGGATGCCCATCGAGCAGCATCAGTTTGTGGGCCAGGTGGAGGATGGACGCCGTCACCACATCGGCGGCGGTGAACGTCGCTCCCACGAGGAATTCACGGCCGCCGAGGCCCACGTCGATGAAGTCGAGCACACCCGTGAGGCGGGTCCTGTGCTTCGCGCTCTCTTCCTCCGAGCGCTCGCTGGTCTTCTGCTCTTCGGGCAACTGCGCGTCCCAGTAGAACTCCATCACCGCGGGATCGAGGCGCGCCTCGGCGAAGGCCATCCATTGGTAATAAGAGCCGCGCTCCGCGGAACCCATGGGCGGCGCCAGGCGCTTCTCCGGAAAGCGGTCGGCCAGATGGAGACAGATGGCCAGGGTCTCAAGCAGCGTGACGTCCCCATCTACCAGGGCGGGGAGTTCGCCCAGCGGATTCACCGCCAGATAGGAGGGGGTGGTGTTCTCCTGTCGATCGAGGTCGAGCCTGACCAGCTCGTAGGGAACCCCGAGCTCCTCCAGCAGCCATCGGGGACGGACCGCTCGGGTCCTGGGGGCAAAGTAGAGCTTCATGTGTGGTGCTCCTGCAGGTGGCGGGAGGCGTCAACATGCGGCGGCTGGAGGCCCCTGACAATGCGGCCACGAACGAACTCATTGTCAGGCTAGGCTTGACGGTCATGATCTCACCCGCAGACATGATGCTCTTCGTCACGGTCGTCCACGAGGAGAGCTTCACCCGGGCGGCGCGCAAGCTTGGCGTCACCAAGCAGACCATCAGCGAGCGCATCGGCAAGCTGGAGGAACAGCTGGGGGTGCGGCTCCTGGAGCGAACGACGCGGCGCCTGAGGGTTACAGGGCCTGGAGTGACGTACTACGAGCGCTGCGCCGCCATCGCTGCACAGATCGACGAGGCGAACAGTGAGGTGCAACAGCGGCAGGCGGAGCCCACCGGCTTGCTGCGTGTCGCCTCGCCCGTGCTCTACGGCCGGCGCTACCTGACACCCGTGATTTCGGAGTACCTCGCCCGCTATCCCGAGGCGCGGGTGGAGGTGGTGCTGGCGGACCGACGTGTCCACCTCATCGAAGAGGGGCTGGATGTCGCGATTCGCATTGGCCCGCTCGACGACTCGACGCTCGTGGCGCGAAAGCTCGGTGAGGGTCCGATCCATTTCGTCGCGAGCCCCGGCTTCCTGTCGAAGTACGGCGCGCCGAGTGCCAGGGATCTCCGCTCCGCGCGCTGCATCGGCTTCAATGCGTTCGAGACGTGGGAGGCCGAGGGGGTGAAGACTCGAATTGATCCGGTCCTGACCGTGAATGATCTCGAGCTCGCGTGCGAGGCAGCCATCGCCGGGGTTGGCATTGCACGCGTTCCGGCCATCGTCTGCCGGGATGCGGTGCGTGACGGGCGGCTGAAGATCCTCTTCGGCCCCAAGTCTGTGGCGATGCGGGCCATCCATGTCGTCTACCCGAGTCGGCTGAACCTTCCGGCAAAGGTCCGGCTCTTCGTGGATGTCCTGGCGACGCTGTTCGAGCCGGTGCCCCCGGTGCGCAGCGGTTCTCGGCGGAAGCGCTCGTGAGGGGGCGATGGTCCCCAGGGATGCAGCGGCGGGGTGAATTTTTTTTGCGTCAGCAGACGGCGCCGCCTGTCACTTCAGCGAGGCTCGATGCGATGAGCCCTTTCCTCGCCCAGAGAGACAGAGATGCCATCCACCCTACCGCTCCTTGACCTACCTCCCGCCAGAACGCCGCTCACGCCGAGCACCCTGCTGACGGTGATCCTCTCTCTCCTGCTCGCCGCCTGCGGCCCTGGCCTCGAAGGCTTGGGTCCGCCCGTGCATGCCCAGGACGGCGAGCCCCCCTCGTTGCGCACAGCCCCCCAGGAACTGGGAGGGATGGCCAGGATGTCCACTGCCCGGGTGAGCCATACGGCCACGCTGTTGAACGATGGCCGGGTACTCGTGGTCGGTGGCACTTCCGTCAACACCTCTAATGGCATTCTCGCCAGCGCCGAGCTGTATGACCCGGTCACCAATATCTGGAGAACCACCGGCTCGCTCGCGACGGCCCGCTACGATCACACCGCGACGCTGCTGGAAAATGGCCAGGTGCTCGTGGTGGGCGGGAGGGATACCGCCCAGAACCGCCTTGCCACGGCGGAGCTGTATGACCCGGCCACCGGTACCTGGAGCGCCACCGGCTCGCTCGCGCAGGGTCGCCACTTCTACGTGGCGACGAGACTGGCCGATGGCAAGGTGCTCGTTGCGGGCGGCATTACCAGCAGCGGCACCGTCGCCACTGCTGAGAGGTACGACCCGGCCACGGGGCTCTGGTCCAACACCGGCTCCATGGTGGTGGCCCGCTACGCGCATTCAGTGACGCTGCTGCCCAATGGGAAGGTGCTCGTGACAGGGGGGAGCACCCCCTCGGGCATCACCGCTACGTCCGAGCTCTACAACCCGGCCACTGGCACCTGGGCCTCCACAGGCGCGATGCCTCAGGCCCGCGGCAGCCATACGGCGACGTTGATGAACGATGGCAAGGTGCTCGTCGCGGCGGGCTCCTATGGCTCCACGCCCCTCGCGACGACCGCCGTGTACAACCCGGCCAACGGTACCTGGGCTGCTGGTGCTTCGCTCGGTCAGGCGCGCATGAACCACACGGCGACGCTGACGGGCAACGGCACTGTGCTCATCGCGGGGGGAGCCGCCGACAACATGCCCCTCTCCAGCTCTCGGGAGTACGCCGTGGGCAACACGCTCCTCACCGTGGGCTCGCTCACCCAGGCCCGTTTTGCCCATACGGCCACGGCGCTGCTCGATGGCAAGGTGCTCGTCACGGGGGGCATGGGCGTCGTGAGTGCCCTCCAGACGGGCCCCCTGCGCACCTCCGAGGTGTATGACCCGGCCAACGGCACCTGGGCTCCTTCCCTCACGGAGAGCCGCGCCTATCACACTGCGACGACCCTGCTCGATGGCCGGGTGCTCGTTGTGGGTGGGGCCCCCTACGGGACGTCCACCGCGCGGTCCAGCGCCGAGCTGTATGATCGATTCTCCAACACCTGGACCCAGACCGGCTCGCTCACGCAACCCCGTTACAACCACACGGCGACGGTGCTGGAGGATGGCCGGGTGCTCGTGGTGGGCGGGTACCACTCCGGCGCTCCCCTGGCGAGCGCCGAGCTCTATGATCCGGACACCGGTACCTGGACGGAGACCGGCCCGCTCTCGATGGCGCGGAGACTCCACACGGCCACGCTGCTGAGCGATGGCTCGGTCCTGGTCGTGGGGGGAATGGACGGCGGCAGTTCGTCCACCGCCGAGGTGTACAACCCGGTCACGGGGACCTGGACCTCCGCCGGCACGCTCGCGTCGAACCACTACGCGCACACTGCCTCGGTGCTGCCCGATGGCAAGGTGCTCGTGGTGGGCGGGTACACGGGAGCAGCTTCCACCTACCCCACGAAGGTCTGCGAGCTGTACGACCCGCTCACCCGCACCTGGAGCGCAGCCAGCTCGGTCCAGTGGGAGCGCACCAGCCACACCGCCACGGTGCTGACTGATGGCAAGGTGCTCGTGACGGGCGGGAGCGGCCTCACAGGTGCGGAGACCAGCGCCGAACTCTATGATCCGGACACAGGGCTCTGGACTGGGACTGGTCCGTTGACAAGCGAGCGCTACCGGCACACGGCGACACTGCTGCCCTCGGGCAAGGTGCTCGTGTTGGGTATGGCCAATTCGGAGCTGTTCGACCCCGTCACCCGTTCCTGGGCCACCGTTCCCTCGCTCGAAGCGCCCCGCACCGGCCATACGGCGACGCTGCTGCCCTCGGGCAAGGTGCTCGTGACGGGCGGGCATTCCATCTGCACCAACGGCGCCTACTGCGTCATCTCCAGCTCCGAGCTCTACGCGCCGCCGGACGTGGCTTGGTTTCCCACGGGCTCGCTGGCGCAGGCCCGGCGCCTTCACACCGCGACCTTGCTGGACGATGGCCGGGTGCTGGTCGCGGGCGGGCAGGGCGCCAGTGGTTATCTCACCAGCGCCGAACTCTATGATCAGAGCACGGGCACCTGGACGGCGACCGGTGCGCTCGCGACGGCTCGGGGGTACCACACCGCGACGGCCCTGACGGATGGCCGCGTGCTGGTGGCGGGTGGGTACAACTCCAGCGGCCGGTTGGCCACCGCCCAATTGTATGACCCGGCCACGGGGACGTGGACGACAACCAACCCGCTCGCGACGGCTCGCTACCACCACTCGGCGACGCGGCTGTTGAATGGCAAGGTGCTCGTGGTGGGCGGCTCGGGCCCCAGCGCCGTGCTGGCCACCGCCCAGTTGTATGACCCGGCCACGGGGACGTGGACGGCGACCGGTTCGCTCACGACGGCACGGTATGCCCATACAGCGACGCTGATGCCGGACGGCAGCGTTGTCGTGGCGGGGGGGATTGGCGCCACGGGCGCATCGCTCGCCACCATCGAGATCTATGTCCCTGCCAGCGGCGTCTGGACGACCCTGACGGCCTTCACCCAGGCCCGCCAGTTCCACACCACGACGGTGATGCCCGGAGGGTTGCTCCTGGTGGCTGGTGGGACCGGGACGGGAGGCCCCTTCACGAGCACCCAGCTTGCCTCCACCGTGAACCTGCGGGGGGCCATCTGGGCCGGTCGGCAGCCCATGCTCCAGGCCCGCTACGCTCACACTGCGACGGCGCTGCCGGATGGCCGCGTGCTCCTCGTGGGTGGCAGGAATGCCACGGCCTCCCTCGCCAGTACCGAGATCTACGATCCCGCCACCTGGTCCTGGGCTCCCAGCGGCTCGCTCGCCCAAGCCCGCCGGTACCACACAATGACTGTGCTGCCCGGGGGCAGGCTGCTTGTGGTGGGCGGAGAGGGGGCCGACAATGTCTTCCTTTCCAGCGTCGAGCTGAACTGACACTCGTACTCGGCGTGAACCTCGGTGCTAGAGAAAACGAGAATTCTTTCCCTCGTCTGGGTTCATGCTGTCCTGCCGCAGTGCGGCGGCATGCCTGACTTTGAGCAGGGAATGCGGTAGGGCTTGCATTGGGTTCCTCGTCTCTGAAATGAAGGCAACGCTCAATCTCGAGCGTTTGTATAGGGTTTGGAGCCCCTGAAAATGAAAGTCACTGCGCCGTTCCTGGTGCTGTTCCTCCTTGCAGCCAATTCAGCTCTGGCACAGGTCCAGATGAGCACCGTGAGCGTTCCCTCGACTGTGGCGAACCCGATCAGCAGCGGGTTCACCATCAACTACACCATGCTTGGGAGCAAGGTGGGGCTGGCGTCCGCCCAGGTCACCTTCTACATGTCGACCAGCCCGACGGGGAGCACGGGCGTCTATCAATTGGCCTCGTACCAGATCCTGCTCAACTCCAGCGGCTCCGGGCTCTATAGCCCGCCGCCGGGCACGCAGACGCGCTTCATCTCCGCGTCAGGCTTGCCGTCGAATACCTATTCGCTGTGGCAGGCCATCGCTGCGGCGTGCCAACCGACAACCTGGTACGTCCTGGGCCGGGTGGACTTTGGCAACATCGTCTCTTCCTCGACGTCCTCGATGGGCACCACCAAGCTGCCTGACTTCTACTTCACGGCGGGAACGATCAGCCCGACCTCGATCCAGCCGGGAGGCACCACCAACATCTCGTTCGACCTGTACACGCAATGTCCCGCGAGCAGCGGGTCGACGGTAGGGGTCTACCTGGCCGATGCCAGCTATTCGCCGCTGGCCTACATTGGTGGGATTTCCATTTCGGCGGGGGCGGGGACCTTCTCGCTTCCTCCCACGCCCATCACGTTCTCCTCCTCCATTACGCCGGGCAACTACACCATCCTGCTGATCGCGGATGAGGATGGCGTGGTCGCGGAGAGCAATGAGAGCAACAACGGTGGTGCCTTCAACCTGACTGTCACCACCCCGCTGGCGCCGCTCCGCGGCGAAGTGGGCGAGGAGAAGCTGAACACGGAGCTTCCGGTCGAGCTCTCTCCCTCGCTGTATAGCCCCAGGATGAGCGGGGCTGCCGACTACATCTTCCAGGGGATCTGATGTGAGGGGCCAGAGCGCTGTCCGTCCAGAGCCTCTTCAGGACGGCGCTCTGTCTCTCCTTTCCTTCTCAACAGCTACTCGGTGCGATGCATGGGACGAGCAACGGCAGAGGTGCTTCTCTCTTGAGGGCTGGAGAAGCAGGAGGCCCGCCGGGTGTGGAGATACTTCCAGCACTCCTCGGGGGTCAGGCTCCGTCCTGCATCCAGGCTCGCGAGCTGATCCTCGAAAGGTGCCCAGAGCCTTTCTGACCAGATATAGGCTGTGCCATCAGAGCCTGCGGTGACGATCTTCGTACCATCGGGACTGAAGCTGGCAGATATCACGGACCCCTGGTGCTCGAAGAGGACAGAGATGAGCCTGCCCGTGGTGACCTCCCAGAGGCGCGCCGTGCCATCAAAACCTGCAGTGACGATCTTCGTGCCATCGGGACTGAAGCTGGCAGACGCCAACATCCCTTTGTGTCCAGAGTGAATGGGGGTGGACTTGCCAGTGGCCACGTTCCAGAGGCGTGCCGTGCCCTCATCACCGGAGGTAACGATCTTCGTGTTGTCCGGGCTGAAGCTGGCGGAAGTCAACAGCCCTTCGTCTTCGGAGAGCACCGCCAGAGTCCTGCGGGTTGCCACGTCCCAGAGGCGTGCCGTGCCGTCGAAGCCAGCGGTCACAATCCTCGTCCCATCGGAGCTGAAGTTGGCGGAGAGCACGGGTCCCTGGTGTCCGAAGAAGACTGCCGTGGGTTGGCCCGTGGTCACGTCCCAGAGGCGCGTCGTGCCATCGGATCCCGCGGTGACGACCCTCGTGCCATCAGGGCTGAAGCTCGCAGACCATATCCACCCCTGGTGCCCGGAGAGGACAGCGAGAGGCCTGCGGGTAGCCGTGTGCCAGAGGCGCGCCGTACCGTCGTTTCCAGCGGTGACGATCTTCGTGCCATCGGGGCTGAAGCTGGCGGACATCACCGGCTCCTGATTCCCGGAGAATACGGCGAGGGACTGACCGGTGGCCGCGTCCCAGAGGCGTGCCGTGCCATCGTTTCCAGCGGTGACGAGCGTCGCGCCATCGGGGCTGAAACTGGCAGACATCAGCGTCCCGTCATGCCCTGAAAGGACCGTCATGGACTTGTCGGTGGCCACATCCCAGAGACGCGCCGTGCAATCGAAACCGGCTGTAACGATCGTTGTGCCATTAGGGCTGAAATGGGCGGACATCACTGGCCCCTGGTGCCCGGAAAGGACGGCGGTGGGCTGGCTGGTGGCCACGTCCCAGAGGCGCGCCATACCATCGTTTCCAGCCGTGACGACCTTCGTGCCATCGGGGCTGAAACTGGCCGACGCCACGAACCCTTGATGCTTGGAGAGGACGGCAGTGGATCGGCCGGTGGCTACATCCCAGAGGCGTGCCAGGCCATCGCTTCCAGCGGTGACGAGCGTCGCGCCATCGGGGCTGAAGCTGGCAGAATTCAATCTCACCCCTGCATGCCCGGAGATGACGGCAAAAGGCTTGCGGGTGGCCACGTCCCAGAGGCGCGCCGTGCCATCGGCACCCGCGGTGACGATCTTCATGCCATCGGAGCTGAAGTTGGCGGACAACACCGGCCCCCGATGCCCGGAGAGAACGGCGGTGGACTGCCCTGTGGCCACGTCCCAGAGGCGCGCCGTACCGTCGTTTCCTGCGGTGACGATTTTCGTGCCATCGGGGCTGAAGCTGGCGGATACCACCGCCCCCTGATGCCCGGAGAGAACGGTGGTGGGCTGGTCCGTGGCCACGTCCCAGAGCAGTGCCGTGCCGTCACTTCCTGCGGTGACGACCTTCGTGCCATCAGGACTGAAATCGGCGGACATCACCGTCCCGTCATGCTTGGAGAGGACAGCGATGGACTGGCCGGTGGCCATGTCCCAGAGGCGGGCCGTGCCGTCGTCACTGGAGGTGACGATCGTCGTGCCATCAGGGCTGAAGCTGGCGGAGGTCATGCCCAATTTGTGCCCTCGCAGAATCATCCTGCCGGGTTTGCTCCGCCATGCAGCCAATGCTTCAGCAACTTGATCAGTCATGGCCAGGCGCCCGGCTTGCTGGGTGAGCAGGAGGCTGAGCTGTGGGTCGTTCTCGAGGTTCTCCAGTGCGTTCAATGTCAGCTCGCGTGACAACGCCAGCCTCTGCTGATGCCGGGCCATGCCCAGGAAGATGAGGATGCCCGTAGAGGCCAGGAGGAGCACCACCACCAGCATCCGCAGGCGCTGGGTCGCCCTCCGGGCCGCGCGGGCCCTCTCCGATTCGGTTCTCGTGAGCTGCCGCGCGCGCTCCAGCTCCTCATGGAAACGGTGCTTCTCCGATCGCTTCTGCTCGTCCCGGTGTTCCAGGCTCGCAACCAGGAAGTCATGCTCCCGCTGGTTCAACCTCGCAGGTTTCCGCGAGGTGAGTTCCAGGGCGAAGAGTTCCTCGGCCTCCAGCAGCCGGGAGCCGGTGTACAGGTAGCTGGTATCTCGCCGGTGCGTCGCCCATTCGTTGGCCGCTTCCGTCAAGCGCTGGTGGATCTGGAACTCCCGACGGTTCACGCGCACCCAGCTTCGCAGCGTGTTCCACTCCAGAATGAGCACCTCGTGCGCCACCTCCACCGTTTTTTCGCCAGCGACGAGCAACCGTGCCTTGGGCCCTGAAAGTACCCGCAGCACATGCTCCACCTGCTCGGGAGCGGTCCCCGGAAAGACCAGCTCGCCCCGAGCGATACGCCGGCTCGTGTCAGGCGTGCCCTCGCCCAGCGCCGTCAGCCGGAGGAAGATCTTGCGCGCAAGGTCCTGTTCCTCGGGCCGCAGCGTCTCATAGGTGGATTGCGCACGCCGCTGGAGCGCTCCGGTCACTCCTCCGCTCGCCTCATATGCGGACAGCGTCAGCCAGACCCCGTTGCGCGCTCGCCATAGCTCGTAGAGGGCATGTTCCAGCAGTGGCAGGGTCCCCAGTCCATGGACCAGGTCCTTGAGGATGGCGCTCACCAGTCCTTTTTCCAGGAAGGCCCCCACCACTTGAGCCGGACAGACGATGGCATCCCGCAGCGCCTCATCTCCCATGGTGCCCAGCAGCACCTGATGGTCTTGCAGGAGTTCTCGGAGGGGCGGTAGTGCCAGACACCGCTCGAAGAAGTCCGCGCGCAGGGTGATCAGGATGCGCAGCATGCCGCAGCCCTGCTCCACTGCGTCTCGCAGGTTGGCGAGGAATGCCGCCGCTCCCTTCGAGGGCATCCCAGCCTCCCCATAGGTGAAGAGCTCCTCGAACTGGTCTACCACGAGCACAAAGGGCCCCGGTTGATCGGCCGTCAGTGTGGCCACCGCCGTCCTGAAGCCCTTCGCCGAAGAGGTCATCTGATGGACGAGCCACTCCGCGGTGGCCAACCGGCTCTCGGGGGGAGCCCTCGTGGCGAGCTGATTCGCCAGTGCCCGCAGCGGCCGGTCTCCCGGAGTCATCCTCCGGATCCAGAGCCGAGGACTGAATCCCGATCCGGGTCGCTCCAGCCGGGGCAGGACTCCGCTCAGCACGAGCGAGGACTTGCCTACCCCCGAAGCCCCCACCACCGCGACAAAGGGGTTTTGGCCGAGCTTGTCGAGCACCGTCTGGATTTCGCGCTCGCGACCAAAGAAGAAGCGGGCATGCTCGCTCTCGAAGGGGAGCAGGCCCCGGTAGGGCGCCGGCTCGTCCGGGAGTTGGTAGGTATCGTGCTCGGGGGCCTGGCCTTGGATGCCGGCGACCAATCGCTTGAATGCCACGGTGTCATCCAGGCCGTTGCGGAAGTCGACCCAGGTGCGCTGAGCCAGGAATCCTGTCACATCTTCGCGCCGGGCCCCGGGGAGCAGGACGGGGATGACCCGATACTCGTCCCTTGTCCGCACAGCACTGGCAAGGGCCAATCGCATCTCCTCATGGCTCCAGGGACTTAAACCCTGGGGGCCGAAGAAGACGGCCACCGACTGGCTCTCCGTGAGCGCATCCTCCAAGCTGGGCTGCCACGCTTCGCCCGGTACCAGTGACCACTTGTCGAGGAAGGGCTGGAGCTTCGTCTCAGACTTCAGCTTCCAGGCGAGCGCTTCGACGACAGGCTTGTCCTGGCTGCTATGGCAAAGGAATACATCGAACATCGTCCCTCCGGGGCCCCTGTCCGCATCCTGGCCGTCTCACGGAGAGAACTCATTGGCAGGGGTGCGACAGTTCAGGCGACGCTCCTCCCCTCAATCCCATGGGAGGTCTTCAGGGACAATCTTCCTCTAGAAGAGAGGCGTCTGATGCTCGCACGCGCAGGGGGCACGCGATGAATCGTTTCCGCATCCTGAGTCTTGATGGAGGAGGAATCCGAGGAGCGTTTTCGGCTTCTGTGTTGACCGTTCTTGAGAGGGAGATAGGTCATGCTCTGGTGGACCACTTTGATCTCATCACCGGCACGTCGACTGGTGGGATCATCGCTCTGGGCCTCGCGCTAGGCCTGCCGGCGGCGACCATTCGTGACTTCTACCGGGAAAAGGGACTCGACATCTTTCCGGGCACGGGGCTCGTGCAGCGCACGCGCGACAAGGTCCGGCAACTGTTCGCGCCGAAGCGGTCACAAGAGATGCTCGCGGCTGCGCTGCGCTCGGTATTCAAGAACATGTGGCTCGGCGAGGCGCGCTGCCTCCTGGTCATCCCCACATATGACGCCATCGGTGGTCGCATCTACCTGCTCAAGACCGCTCACAATGAGCGTCTCACCAGCGACTATCAGGCGAGCGCGGTGGAGTGTGCCCTGGCTACCTCAGCGGCCCCCACGTACTTCCCTCCTTGCACTTTTGCCGAGCACCCGGGCTCCAGCTACATCGATGGCGGTGTATGGGCCAACTGCCCCGTCATGGTGGGCTTGGTCGAGGCGGTGCACTTCCTTGGGATTCCGGTGGATCAGATCGATGTGCTCAGCGTCGGGACCCTCGGGGAGCCGTTCAGCGTTTCGCCGCGCCGCCGCCGTGCCGGCGTCATCGGCTGGAGCACTTCGCTCATCGAGCTCCTGATGCGGGGGCAATCGGAGGCGGCGCTGGCCCAGGCGCAATTGCTGACGGGATGCAGAGTGCATCGCATTGATCAGGTGGTCAGTCCCGGACGATTCTCTCTCGATGACGCACGGACGATCGACGATCTCATCGCGCTCGGAGATGGCGAGGCACGGAAGGTGTCGCATCTGTCCGAGGTGAAGCGGCGCTTCCTCAATGGCATCCGGGTCGAGCCATTCGTTCCATCGCGCCAGCTCGAGGTGCCGGCCGTACGAACCGTCCTCGAGCCGTCAACGCTGGGATTGCATTGAGCCCCCAAAAACTCCACGGCAGGGTGAGCTTCCAACTTCGGCTCTGCCATCGCTTGGGGGAGCCCAGGCCTTCCTGGGCTCCCAGGATTTCGTTGCCTGGAGCTACGGCACGGTGGGGCCCTTGGCCTCAGCGCGCTCCCAGACCTGGATGTACCCTTCGGCTGAGTTCATCAGGGGATCCAGGTCCTGGCTGCGCAGTCCCTGGCGGTGCAGGTCTGCGATGAGGTCCGGGAGCATGCCGACGTGCGCAAGACCATCCTCGTTGATGTCGAAGGTCTTGCTGCCCACCACACTGCGCTCCAGCTTCGTGGGGCTGTTCTCCACCGCGATGCTCAGCGGGTAGCGCGTGCGGGCCACCTGCTGGGCGGAGCTGCCGCCGTGGCATGCCTCGCCGCCGAAACGCGGGCCCGGCAGGCCTGCCAGGCCGTTGAAGTCCGTGCCCAAGCCCACCGCCATCCCACTCTGCTGCTGCGTCAGATAGAGATACGCCTGCGCCCAGCTCTGCGAGGTGTTGCCGCACTGGTGCTCCACCACCGGCTGGCCCGTGCCGCGCCAGGTGGGCACCTCGTCTCGCGAGCCCTGCTCCACGATGAGCGACACCATGCCTCCCACGTTGCGGATGCGCTGGACCTGCGCGGCCTTGAGGCTGCCCTCGTGACGCTTGCCGGCGCGAGCCGTGTCAAACAGCGTGGTGTGGCCGCTCACCACCGGATAGCCGTAGGGCTCCACCATCCCCAGCGTGTCGTCGAAAGCCAGCTTCGACATGTGGTCGATGTCGATGATCATCTTCCGGCGCATCATTCCTCGCACCAGCGTGCGGCCCAGGCTCGTGAGCCCCTGCGCGCCGCAGATGGGAGCCTTGGTGACGTCCCGCTTGTACTCGTAGCCCTCCTGAGAGCAGTCACGCGAGTCGCCTTCGGTGATGAGGTTGATGAGCGCCGAGCCGCCGAAGGCGTTCTGCTTGAAGTGGACGGGGAAGAAGTGGCGCAGGCCCAGCGACTGGTAGTAGTCCAACCGCGACTCCACATACGCGGCCGTGCACGAGCCGTTGCGGCGGCAGTCGAAGAGGTAGTCCACCTCCGCGCCCAGCACCACCGCCAACTTGCCCTGGGCAATGACGGCGCGAGCCTCCGCGGGCGACTTCACGATGCGGTACCAGCCCAGCCCCGTGCCGCCAGCCTTCGAGTCGATGTAGCTCTGCATGTTGTAGGCCTCGGCGATCTGCAGATCCACCGCCTCCATGTCCTCGCCCGTGCGGCCCGGCGCCTTCTCCGCGTAGATGGGGAAGCCGAGCAGGTCCTGGTTGTTGACGGCCAGCATCACCATCAGCCGCAGGCCGCCTTGCACGGCGCGGTAGAGCCAGTCCTCATACATGGACTGGTGTGTGTAGCTGTTCCAGCGCGGCCAGCCGTCGTACTGCGGGTAGCCGCCCACCAGGTGTCCCGCGCCACCGGTGCCGTAGCCGAGGGTGGCCATGATGCTGCCGAAGGAGTCTCGCGTGCCCCCAGGCCCGTGGACGCTGTCGCACCAGGGCAGCGCGGTGGACAGGGGACCGTAGGCCTTGCCGAAGAAGGCCTTGCCTCCGAAGGCCAGGTTGGCGAACTGGTGCGAGTGCAGATCCGCGAAGCCCTTCGCGGGGGCCTTGCAGTAACAGGTGACGGCGGTGTCTCCCTGGTCCGCGGCCACATCATCGCAGGACAGACAGGAGCCCGCGTGCGGGCCGCTGGTGACCTGACCCTTCACGCACGCGCCACGCTGGCCCCAACTGGAGTCACGGTTGGCGCAGAAGGCATCGCAGCTCACCGCGCCGGTGTTGCCTGTCTTGGTGAAAGTGCCCGTGGGTGGAGTGGCGGTGCACTCCGTCACCGGGTTGCATGTGGTGTCATTCACCTCGAACTCGCCCCACATGCCGGAAGTGCCCTTGTTCACGCAGCGGGTGGGGCGCAGGAAGGCATAGCCTCCCACGGTGGCGCCGGTGGCCTGGCACGCGGTCTCCCAGGAGGTGTTGGGCGGCACGTTCAGCAGTTGCGCCGAGTATTGGCGCCGGCCCGAGTCCGTGCACCGATCCTTCTGGAGGGTGCCCCAATTGGGCTTGCAGCTCGTGTCCGTGACATCGAACTGGCCCCACATGTTGGTGCCGGTGTTCACGCAGCGGTTGGGCTTCGCATACGCGCGCCCGTCGATGGTGGCGCCCGTGTTCGCGCAGGTGGTCTCCCACGAGACGCCCGAGGGAATGCCCCAGAGGATGGCGGACTTCTGGCGCAGGCCCAGGCCCGTGCACGCATCGGTCTGGAAGGTGCCCCAGTAGGGAGCGGCGATCGCGGGGGAAGCGGTACACAGCATCCACCCCAACAGGGTGAATCGAAGCAGGTTTGTCATGTGTGGTGACTCCGAGGCAGGCGGGAGCGGGGCTCCAGGTCGACTTCTAGCCTCCACCCTGGCGGGCGTAACTGAGGGGAAGCCGAAAGAACTGCCCGCATCCGTGATAGCGGATGCTTTCGCCATTGCTCCCCCAGGGAGCGTCCGTTATATTGGACGGCCGAATGATGAAGGCCTGTCGCCGCTGTTGTCGCTCCTCTGCGTGTCATCCGTGAGCCGCCGCTCCACCACGAATCCCGTGCCAGAGCAGCCAGCAGCCCCCCTCGCATCAGCCATGCTCTGAGAAATTTCTCATGCCTTCACATGTCGCCTTGCGCCTCGCGCGCGCTTTCAACCTGTTCTTCGCATTGTGGCTGGGATTCGGGACCGTTGCCTGGGCCCAGGAGGCTGCCGTGCCTCCGGCGGACTCGAAGCCGGGTGAGCCCTCGGTACCGGCCACCGAGTCCGTGACGCCGCCCGCGCCGCCCGCGCCGCCGGAGGTACCGCCCCCCGCGAGCGCTCCTGCCTCTCCGGCCCCTGCCAATCCACCGCCCACCGTCACCGCGGAGCCTGGGAAGGGCATCGTGGTGAAGACCGCGGACGGAAAGTACTCCTTGGGAGTCCGGGCGCGAATCCAGCTCCGGGAGACGTACGTCCACTTCGGCGACAGTGACACCAGCGAGATCAACGTCCGGACGCTGCGCCTCTCCGTGGCCGGAAATGTCCTGTCGCCGGATATCCGCTACACCGTTCAGTTGGCCTTCGGCGGCAACGACTTCGAGACGGGCAGCAGCTCGCCTATCTTCGACGCCTACGTGGATTACACCCGCTACCGGGATCTGAACATCCGCGTCGGGCAGTTCTTCGTGCCCTTCGATCGGGCCCGCACCATCCGCGAGTTCGCGCTGCAGTTCGTCGACCGGCAACTGGCGGTGCGCGAACTCAACCTCGATCGCGACGTGGGCATCATGCTCTCGTCCAACAACCTCTTCGGGCTCCACGAGCTGCTCGGCTATCAGTTCTTCCTCGGGGGCGGGGATGGGCGCAACCGGTTCACGGCGTATGCCGCTGGACCCATCACCACACTTCGGCTCACGCTGCGGCCCTTCGGCGCGTTCGACGACGATCAAGAGGGAGACTTGACCCGTGGGACCAAGCCTCGGCTGGCTCTGGGCGTGGCGGGTGCCTACAACTACCGGACCTCGCGCAGCCAGAGCACGTTTGGAACGGCCTTCACCGCTGGAACGGTCAACTACACGCACCTCGCCGCGGATGTGGTGTTCAAGTACCGAGGCTTCTCCCTGTTGGCCGAGGGCCTGTGGCGGAAGGCCAGCAAGGACGTGCTGGAGAAGCAGACCAACACAACCGTCACGCGCGAGCCGACCCGCTCGGGCCATGGCTACTTCGTGCAGGCCGGTCTGCTGTTGAACTCCCAGTTGGAGGTGACCGCGCGCTGGGACAAGCTCTTCTCCCGGGGCGCCACGGACCCGCAGTTGGTGCAGCTCGCGCAGACGCAAGGCAAGCAGCTCGGAGGTGGCCTCAACCTCTACTTGAATGGTCACGCCTTCAAGGTGCAAGCCGACTACTTCTACATCTTCGGATCCATCGGCGGCGATCCGCGGCACCAGGCCCGTCTCCAGTTCGACGCCTCCTTCTGAGCGGAAGTCCTTTCCGGTTGTGCCATGCTCCAGGGCATGGGCGAATCAGCAACACGCGGCGCAGGTAAGACCCTCGTCCTCATCCTGGTGGTGGGCGCCGGTGTCCTGGGGCTCGTTGTGGGAGCGAGATGGTTCTCCCAGGGTCCGGCGTCTGGAGATGCATCCGCCAGCAAGCCTGGAGCCAGTTCCCCTCCTGACACCCGGGAGCGGGTGTTCATCTCCGGGTCGCTCGTCAACCTTCGGGAGTCGGCCTCCGCGACCGCCAACGTGCTCGGGAAGGCGCCCATGGGCACCGAGTGCGTCGTCGAGGAGAAGGCGAGCTCCGGCTGGTGGCGCATCGGCTGCGGTGACAGCCACGGCTGGGCGAAGTCGGAGCTGCTGTCCGCCGATCGCCCCACCGTCGAGCCGTTGCTGGCGACGGCCGAGGACCCGAAGCAGCCTCTGAAGAATCGCTTTGACGCGGCGCTGCGAGCCACGGCGCTCGAGCCTGGGCACGCGGGAGCCAGGACTCTGCTCTGGAACCTGTTCGCGGAGCAGGAGCGGGTTCAGCTCGAAAAACTGCTCGCCGGAAAAAGAGAAGCACTCCCCCAGGTGCGCCTCTCCGCGGGGTGCGAAGGCGAGAGCTCGACGGAGACCTGCCTCAAGAAAGCGCTCGAGGTCGGGCCATCAGGTCCCTGGCATCACGTCGATATCCGCAATGTGGAGAGCGTGGGGAAGAACCTGTTCGTGAGCGCAGAGCTCGACAGGAGTCAGCCTCCGCAGCTCTGGGTTCGAGCGGGAACGATCGAGGGGGATGCCAAGGCGTTCGACATCCAGGTCTTCTTACAGAGCCGGTATGCCCCTTCCGACACCTTGAAGGGCGCACTGGAGAAGCTCCCAGATGCCCACCCGGCGAAGACGTCGGAGCGGCTCTCGAAGTTCCAAGCGGTGCTCACACCGGGAGAGGTGCTGATGGCCCGGCAGTTGCTGGGCACCTGGACCCAGCTGACGCGAAAGTCGCAAGAGCTCGTCATCCAGCACTCTTGCGGTGGGAGCCCGAGGCAGGTCCGGGTCGACGAAACCGATGGGCGAGTGCGGATCCACCTCGAGTTCGGCCAGGACGAAAACGACTACGACGTGGCAAGCATCGAGATGGACCACGGCACGACCCTCTTCCGGATGTTGATGGGTGGGACGCTCAAGCATGCGCTCTCGCGCGAGGACAAGCGTTTGGCGACCTGGGTCTACTCGGAATCCGACTCGTTCCAGGGGCTCTTCGTGCACTCCTCGCAGGAGGATGAGTTCCCTGTGGTGCAGCCCGAGAGCTGTGACGACCTGTAATTTCCAAAGGAAAGCCAATGAGAAGGAAGCTTCTTGCCGTCATCATGAGCGCGGCCTGGGGATTGGGCTCCACGGCGTGTGACGAGTCCGAGCCCGAGCCTCAGCCTCCTCCCACGAGCGTGCTTCCGAGCTTCATCGTGCCGGGCAGTGAGCTCACCCAGGAATATCCCGGCACCGACGGGGACAATCAGCCCGACCTGCTCACCTCGGGGCTTGGCGCGAACGGGATCGCCGGAGCGGCTCCTGGCTACGCGGATCCCAATCATCCCACCTGGCGGGAGCTTCGCGCCAACACCGTCTACAACAACTACCGAGGCCTCGTGGACATCACGAGCGGTGGAGGGTACGGCCGCCTCTTCGGGCCCAATGTCACGCCGGATGGCAGCGCCACTTCCCTGCCGGGGAAGATTCCTGGCATGGAGTATCTCGCCTTCGCCAGTGAGGAAGGGGGCCAACGGGTAGGGCTCATGGTGCAGGTGCCCCGCTCGTTCGATGCGCAGCGGCCCTGTATCGTCGCGGCGCCTAGCTCCGGCTCGCGCGGTCTCTACGGCGCCATTGGCACCGCGGGTGACTGGGGACTGAAGCGGGGCTGTGCCGTCGCCTATACCGACAAGGGGGGCGGCACGGGGTACCAGGACCTGGAGACGAATACCGGATACGGTCTGGATGGCTTGACCCGCGATCTGAAGACGCAAGCTTCCGAGGCCACCTTCCAGGTGGCGCTCTCGGAGGAGAAGCGGCTCGCGTACAACTCCACCTTACCGAACCGGATCGCCACCCAGCACGCCCACTCCCGGCAGAACCCCCAGGCTTCCTGGGGCAGGCATGTCCTGCAGTCCGTCGAGTACGCGCTCCATGTGCTGAACCGGCAGTTCAACGCCCCGCTGCCGGATGGAGCCATTCCCGCCACCTTCACGGCGGAGAACACGCTCGTCATCGCCACGAGTGTCTCCAACGGCGGAGGAGCCAGCCTCCGGGCTGCGGAGGCAGACACCTCGGGGTTGATTGACGGCGTGGTCGCGGGCGAGCCCAACGTGCAGCCCGTCTTCGACGCCAGCCTTCGCCTTCGCCAGGGCTCGGGGACGGAGTTCCAGGAGCACAGCCGGAGCCTGTTGGAACTCGCCAGTCTGGTGAGCCTGTATCAACCCTGTGCGAGCCGCGCGGCTGCGCTGGCGGCCTCGGCTCCATTGAACTCCGTGAGTCAGCAGGCCGGTGAGGCGAGGTGCCAGTCCCTGGTCGAGCTGGGGTTGTTGCCGGGCCTCACGGGCAGCAGCACGGTCGAGGAGCGGGCCCAGGCGGCCCAGGTACGTATCAACGCAGCGGGCATCCTCCCCGAGCAGAACGTGCTCCAGCCCGCGCACTACGCGCTGCTCGTGCCCCAGGGCATCCTCGTCACCTATGCGAACCAGTTTGGCCGCTTCGGAGTGGAGGACAATCTGTGTGGCTTCAGCTTCGCCTCCACGGATGCCACCACGGGCCAGCCCGTGGCGACCTCTGCTTCACGGCTCGCGTCGCTCGCCGCGCTCAGCAACGGGCAACCGGCGAACGCGGGTATCAACCTCGTCTACAACCTGGGCGCCAACGGCCCGGTGGCTGACAACACCGCCAACCTGGTGACTTCCCGCATCACCAGCCGCAATGACCTGAACCTCGATGGAGCGCTCTGTTGGCGGGCTCTCGCCACGGGAGTGAATCCGCTGGACGGCGTGCCCCTGTCCACCCAGCCCGCGACGCTGGGCGCGTATACCGTCACGCGAGCTCAGTACGAGGCGGTTCAGGCTGGTATCTCCCAGACGCTCTCCACGGGGGACCTGCACGGCAAGCCGGCCATCATCGTCACGGGCCGCAGCGATGGTTTCCTCCCTCTGAATCACGCCTCGCGGCCGTACTACGCGCTGAACCAGAAGCTCGAGGGGACGGGGAGCCAGCTTCGCTATTACGAGGTGACGAATGCCCACCACCTCGACTCGCTGAATGCCAACACGGGGTTCGACTCGCGCTTCATTCCGCTGGACTACTACTACTTCCGCGCGCTGGACCTGATGTTCGCGCGGCTCCAGGGAGGCGGCGAGCTGCCTCCGAGCCAGGTAGTCCACACCACGCCGCGTCGCATCAACTCCAGCACGGGCAAGCCCGAGGACCTCACGGTCCAGGCGAACCTGCCCGCGCTCTCGGCTCAGCCCGCGGCCGGGGATGTCCTCTCCTTCAATAACGGCCTCCTGACCATCCCGGAATAGCCACTCATGAAAATCGCGAACATTCCTTTCTTCACAACGGACTGGAGCACGATCCAGCCAACGGAGCATCCGGGGGTATCAGGGAAGGCGCTCTGGCGGACGCTCCAGGCGGGAGACATCCGGGTCCGGCTCGTTGAGTACACTCCCGGGTACGTCTCGGACCACTGGTGCAGCCGCGGACATATCTTGCTCGTGCTCGAGGGGACGCTGCACACAGAGCTGAAGGATGGCCGGCGTTTCGAACTCGGACCGATGATGAGCTACCAGGTCTCCGATGACGACGGGGCCCACCGCTCGTCGACCGAGACAGGGGCCAGGCTTTTCATCGTGGACTGACGTCACCGCGGACGTGTTCCACCGGGGCCGAGATGGAGCTGTCCGACGCGCACTGCGGTACGGCGCATTGCGCATCGGCGCTCCCCGGGCAGGCCCTTCAGGACCTCATCCCGCAGGATGGCGGACAGGCGCTCACCGATCGCGGCGCCCTCCAGCGTCTCGAAGCCGAGGCGGGCGTAGAAGGGCTCATTCCAGGGGACCCCCCGGAAGGTCGTCAGAGTCAGGGCTGCAAGCCCTTCCCGCCGGCTGTATGCCGCCGCCTCCTCCATCAACTGCCGGCCGACGCCTCGGCCCTGATGGCTCGCATACCAGGCTGGCAGTGGGGACCCTGAACGTCATGAGATTGTGTGCGCGGCCCCAGGAGTCTTCTTTCTCCTCCAGGAGGTGGCGGTCGGACTCGTACCAGTGCGCGTACAGCCACTCCATGAGTTCCGGAGGTTGAGGTGCGAGGTCCGTCGCGGTGAGGATGGAAACCCGTTCGTCAGGGGATAGCCGAAGGAGTGCCTCCTTCATGGCTGCTCCGAAGTCCTCGAGCTTCGCGCAGAGAAGGAGATATTCCAGAGGGAGGCCAGGGTCGTCGAGTTCGTGGATCTGGACGAGTTCCAGACTCGAGAGCCGCAGCAGCTCTGCGTCTCCGAAGATGCCGAGTAACCCGACGATCCGGCACCGCAAGCCGAGAAGAAGTCTTCCAGGGATTCCGTCCTGGGGCTCAAGGGGTCATCGTGGCAGGCCGTGAGGTGGAGGGGCGTCCATCCCGTCGCGGGGGCATTCTGGAACTCCGGAGCTGAAGTTGCCTGGGTTCTGATTCGCAGTCGAGCGCAGAGTGGCGGAGATGCGGCTGTGATCTCGCCAGCTCGAGCTGCCGGCCGTGCCACGCCATCCCTAGCTTCCATTGGGAGCGGCGAGCGGATCGCGGCGACGTGCCGTGACCTGCCCGTCGACGATGGAGGTGGGTGTCATGAGCAAGTTGATGGTCAAGAAGTTCTCGAGCCCCGATGAGCGGCGGCCCTTCGTCTCACATGGGCATGCCGACATCCTCCGGTTCGATGAAGATGTGATTGGACTGGCGGTTTTCGAGCCAGGGTGGAAGTGGTCAAAGGATGTCCAGCCCCTTGCTGGGACGCAGAGCTGCATGTCTGCTCATCTCTGTTACTGCCTGTCTGGGAGGATGACCGTGGTGATGGATGACGGCGTCCGCGCAGAGGTGGGACCCGGGGAGATGGTCGCCATCCCGGCGGGACATGATGCATGGGTGGTAGGCAACGAGCCGTGCGTCATGTTGGACGTAGCGGGGATGGGGGACTACGCGCAGGCACATGCGCCCGCTCGGCAGAGCGCACCGGAACAGGGTGTCCCGCGGATGCACTGACGGCGGATGTGGTCCCCGGGCAGCAGACCGACCTTGGCGATCGGGTCATCCCCTCGCGATGGACTTCCTTCCTGAGCTAGGGGAACTGCTGCTCCAGCCTGTGCCACCGCGCCCGGACCCACTGACGGAGGTACTCGATCTCCTCCTCATGGGTAGTCATGGCCTGCGAGGATCGTCCAGAGGCGAACTCCGGAGAACGAGCAGGCGATCGGGTCCTCGGTACGCTGGTGGAGAGCTGGACTCCTAGTCGCTGTCGAGCTCGATACTCCCGTCCTCCAGGCCCTCCAGATACTCCCCGAAGAAGTCTTCCAGGGATTCGGCCCTGGGGCTCAAGGGGCCATCGTGCATCTCCCATTTTATCACCTGCCCCAATTGCCCCTCGGGGCCGGGCGCGAGATCCACGCAGTACAGGTTGCCCCCACTGTCCTGCGCGAGCGGAACCCAGCCGGAGTGCCACCAGGTCCATGCCACTTCTTCCTGCGACTCGGACAGCTCGTGGGGTTCGGTGTCCGCGAACGTGCCTTTCTCACGGAGCTCCTCGAGTCCCTTCCATCGCTCCAGGATCCGGCGCACGGGCAGCACTTCGTACTCGGAGATGGACATGGGAACTTCCCCGGGCGGTGAGCCCCCTCCGAACCGCAGCAGGAACGCGCGGAAGTCCAAGGGGAGTTCGGCCCCGAGGGCCTTCTCCAAGGTGGAGATCTCCTCCGGCTTCGCGGGGCGGGTCTGCTCGACGCTCTTTGCGTATGCCGCGTTGTTCTTCGCGTACCACGCCCCGATGCGCTTCCAGAGTCTCTCCATGCGCTCGGCCGCGGCCTGCTCCGGCGTGGGGCTCCCCGCGGCGAGCAGGCGCTTCACCACCTTCTTGTGGTTACGGCTGCTCGCCAGGTCGATGGCGCAGTAGCCACCCGCATTCGGGGTCTTCACGTCCGCTCCGGCCTGGAGGAGCAGCTCCGTGAACTTCACGTCCTCGATGCAGGCCGCGAGGTGGAGGGGCGCCCATCCCGTCGCGTTGGGCTTGTTCGGATTCGCACCTCCACGGAGGAGCGCATCCACCACCTTGGGGGAGGGATCGCCGTAGACCTCGTCCAGGTGCAGTGCCATCGTCAGCACGGTGTTGCCCTGGTCATATGTGGCGGCCTGGTTGACGTCGGCCCCCTTGGCGATGAGCCGCTCCACGAGACGAACGTTCCCGTCCTTGACGGCGTTCATCAACGCCGACGCCCCCTCGGCGTCCACGGCATTCACCTGGGCGCCATGCTCCAGGAGCAGCTCGGTCAGCTCCGGTTGCTCCGTGTAGCCAACGGCGAGCATCAGCGGCGTCTCCCCTCGGCCGTTGGGGAGGTTCGGGTTCGCGCCCGCCTGGAGCAGCGTCTTCAGGATCTCTGCGGAGGGCTCCTCGTTGTTCTCCTGGTTCAGGAGGTCGGTGAGGATCGTGGGGCGATCCTCGTCGTCCCACTGGTGGTTGACGTTGGCGCCCTTGGCGATGAGCAGCTTTACCCGCTCCACGGCGTCGCCGTCCGTGCGCGCGGTGGCGAAGCTCAGGGCGATCGCCGAATCCGAGTCGAGCCCATCCACCTCCGCTCCCGCGTCGAGCAGCAGCTGGATGATCTCGGGGCTCGTGTCGGAGGCGGCGTGGTGGAGCGCCATGTAGCCGTCCTTGTCGCGAGCGTTGGGGTTGGCTCCGGCCGCCAGGTGTTTGGCCACCGCCTTGGCGTCCGAGTCCTTGACGGCGGAGAACAGCTCGGTGTCCAGCTTCGACAGCTTGTTCTTGGGAGGCATTCCGGATCTCCTGCGCGGAGTTCACCCGGATTCCCCTTCGCAGTCGAGCGCGGAGTGAGGCTCGAGGCTTTGGGCCCGGGACGCGGAAACCGTCATTCATGGGTTTTCCCCAGTGCGCTGGTGGGGAGCTGCACTCTTTTTCACGGCAGCTTCAGCCGAGCCCATCGACGACCACGGTCGCGTTTCCGCCGGGTGAATCCCAATGCTGAAGTTCGGCCAGAGCCCCTCTCCGCCCGTCAGCGCTCGCGGCTTCTCTCGTAGCAGTTGGACCGTGAGAAGCGGCGACGCTTGCGTAGAATGGTGGCCTCTCCGCAGCACAGAGGTCCATCTCGATGCTCAAGCCCGTTGCGCTCCTGCTGCTTCTCGCCTCCCCAGCGCTGGCCCGGCAGGTGAATGTCTCCTCGGTGTCCCAGCTCCAGTCAGCCCTCGCGGGCGCGCAAGCCGGGGATGAAATCATCCTCGCGGACGGCACCTATGCGGTGAACGCCAACTTGAGCTGCTCGACGAATGGGACGGCTCAGGCTCCCATCGTCGTGCGCGCTCAGAACCGGCTGGGCGCGATCATCCGCTTCAATGCGGTGGAGGGCTTCAAGGTCTCCGGTGCCTATTGGAGCTTCGATGGGCTCGACATCCAAGGCGTCTGCGCGGATGACAACAACTGCGAGCACGCCTTCCACGTCACGGGTCACGCTGAGCACTTCGTCCTGCGCAACAACCGGGTGCGCGACTTCAATGCGCAGCTCAAGGTGAATGCCTCCCAGAACGGAAGCACGTGGGAGATTCCCCACGGGGGGCTCATCGAGCGCAACGAGCTGGCCGACACCCGCCCTCGAGCGACTTCGAATCCGGTGACGAAGCTCAACATCGACACGGGTGACAACTGGATCGTCCGCGACAACCTCATCCACGACTTCCACAAGAACGGTGGGGACTCCGTTTCCTATGGTGCGTTCATGAAGAGCGGCGGCAACAACGGCGTGTTCGAGCGCAACCTTGTGTTGTGCACCCGGGATGTGGCCACTGGCGGCACACGCATCGGGCTTTCCTTCGGGGGTGGCGGGACGGGCAATGCCTTCTGCGCACCGGAATTCAATGCCAATGTGGCGTGCGACCCCGAGCACAGCGGCGGCACGATTCGCAACAACGTCATCGCCAACTGCTCGGACGTGGGCATCTACCTGAACAAGGCCCGCGCCACGCAGGTGCTCTTCAATACCCTCATCTCCACTTCAGGCGTGGACTTCCGCTTTCCTTCCAGCACGGGCTCCGCGCATGGCAACGTGCTGGCGGGGAACCTGCGCGGCCGGGAGGGCGGCACGTTCGATGCCGGCACCAACCTGCTCAATGTGAGCTCGGCCAGCTTCTCTGGCTGGTACCAGGAGCCTCTGAAGGGAAACCTCACGATTCGAGGGGACGTGTCCCCTTTGATTGGCGCCGCGGCGGCCCGCGCGCAGGTGGTGGACGACTTCTGCGGCCGGGCCCGTCCGGCCTCGGGCGCGTACACGCTGGGGGCCCTGGAGCACTCGCTCGGGGACTGCTCGGGCTGGCCCAGCGATGGGGGCAGTGCGTCTCCCGACGCTGGGATCAGCGACGGGGGCACGGATGGGGGCACGGACGGGGGCATCCTTTCGCCCGTGGACGCGGGAGTGGGCAACGACGGAGGCTCGGGCGCGGAAAGTCCTTCGGATGAGGAGGATGCCGGTGGCTGCGGCTGCTCCACGAGCAGGGGGATGAATGCCTCATTCCTGCTCATGGCTCTGGGGCTGCTTGTCGCTCTCTCCAGCCGTCGGAGCTCTCTTGGCCCGAAGTAGTGCAGGAGAGCGCTGGCGTCATTTATTTCTTCGAAGACTGGCGGCCCCCTCTTTTCGAGAGGGGCGCACTCGAGCCGGTGCTCGAACCTGGGTGGCCCCGATATAGGCCGCCAGTTCGTCAGGCTTCCCTTGGGGAAAGGCTTCCTTCAAATAGTCGAGAAAGGCGGATACACGCGCGCTCAGCAGCCGCCGCGACGGGTAGAGCGTCCATAGGGTGATTTCTGGCCCCTCTACATCGCCCCAATGCACCAGCGTTCCAGCGGCCAGATCGTGACTGACAAGTGAAATGGGAAGGCGTCCGGCGCCCACGCCCGCTCGGACAGCATCGCGGACCATGATGAGCGACGAAAGGCGAAGGACTGGATCGACCGCGATGCGTGAGCTTCCGGTGGGCGTCACAACATTCCAGGCTGCAAGACGGTCGCCCGCGCCTCGTACTACAGCCGGAACAGCGAGATTGTCCGTCGGCCGAACAATGCTTGGACTCGCGACGACTACCAGTTGATCGCGCAGAAAAATGCGTCCGACAAGGCGCTCATCCGGCTCCGGATTGACGCGAATGACCAGGTCATAACCTTCCTCAATCATGTCGACGGTCCGATCTTCCGTCGTGATCTCGAGCCGGACCTCCGGATATTTCAGCGCGAACCCGGCCGCGAGCTTACCCATCGCGGTCTGAGAGAAGAGCAAGGGCGCGCTGATCCTCAACGTGCCTCGTGGCTTGTCTCCACCTGAGGCGATCGCTGCCGCAGTCTCGTCGAGCTCGGTCAGCAATGCCCCCGTTCGCTCGAAGAGCGCCCGTCCTTCCTCGGTGAGCTTCAGCGTGCGCGCTCCGCGTTCGAACAGACGCAGGTCGAGGGTGGCCTCCAGCTCCGACACCCGGCGGGACAGGGTTGCCTTAGGGCGCCCCGCGGCGCGTGCGGCTCGTCCAAAGCCTCCGTGTCGGGCGACGAGATTGAAATCAGCGAGAGCCAGCAGATCCATGAGTGTTCCACCAGTGAGACGGTCTGTCCAAATGTAACGTCTATCGGTACGAACCTGGAACAGTAAGTTACGGGGTGTCTCTTGACCCAAACCGGAGTGATCCCCATGACCATCCTCGTTACCGGCGCGACCGGCACAGTCGGCCGCCAGGTTGTCGAACAACTCACGAAGCGCCGCGCGGATGTGCGCGCCCTCGTCCGCGATCCCGCCAAGGCTCACTTCCCGGAGGGCGTCGCCGTAGCGCAGGGCGACCTGCTCGACATCGACTCGCTGCGGAGTGCTTTCTCGGGCGTCTCCACACTCTTTCTGCTCAACGCCGTGGTGCCTGACGAATTCACCCAGGCCCTTATCGCGCTCAACCTCGCCCGCGCGGCCGGGATCGAGCGGATCGTCTACCTGTCGGTGATCCACAGCGACCTCTACGTGAACGTGCCGCACTTCGCGGGCAAGTTCGCCGTCGAGCGCATGATCGAGCAGATGGGCCTCAACGCCACCATCCTGCGTCCCGCGTACTTCATGAACAACGATCTCACGATCAAGGACGTGGTGACCGGATACGGCGTCTACCCGATGCCGATCGGCGGCAAGGGCCTCGCGATGATCGACGCGCGCGACATCGGGGAGATCGCGGCCATCGAGCTGATCCGCCGAGAGCGGGCGGCCGCCCCGCTTCCCCTCGACCGGATCAACCTCGTCGGCCCCGACACGCTGACCGGTGCGGATGTCGCAGCCATCTGGACGGAGGTCCTGGGGCGCCCGATCGCCTATCCGGGCGATGACACCGCCGGGTTCGAGCAGAACCTCCGGCGGTTCATGCCGAGCTGGATGGCGTTCGACATGCGCCTGATGAGCGAGCGCTTCCTCACCGAGGGAATGCTCCCCGAGGCCGGCGACGTCGCGCGTCTCACCACGCTCCTGGGGCGCCCCCTGCGCTCCTACCGCGACTTCGCCGCCGAGATCGCGACCTCGGCCTGACGGTCGAGCGACACCCAACACTCACGAGAAGGAACACCATCATGATCTATTCGTCCGCCATCGTCCCGGTGAACCCGGAAGGCGAGACCCCGCTGACCCGCGCCCAGGCATGGGAGGGCCTGGTCCTCAAGGCCCGCGACGCCCGCCTGTTCCTCCCGCCCGGCCTCTGCACCCGTTGCGACGTCGTCGAGGAGAGCGCTTCGCACATCGTGCGTGAAGCCACGATTGCAGGAGCCGATCTGCGCGAGATCATCACGTTCGAGCCGCAGAACAAGGTCACTTTCTTCCAGGCCACCGGTCCGCGCGAGGGCGCGATCATCAACGAGTTGTTCGAGGGCGCCGACGGCACGCTCCATCTCCGCTTCTACTGCTACCTCGGCCTGCGCGGCAAAGCGCCGAACGGCCCCGAGGAGCGGGCCGAGCAGGAGTGGATGAGCGGCGACAAGGGCTACAAGAGCGCCTTGTTGTCGACGCTGAAGCGGACGCGCGAACTGCTCGCGGAGGGACGGCTCTGATTACCACGAGAGACATCCACCCCGGGGCTGCCTCTGAGGAGGCGTCCCGCCTTCCGAGGTAGCTACTCTGTGGTCCGGGCTACCTGGCTGGCTACGCGCCAAGCCGACGGACGCCTGGGAAGCCTGAAGGGCCGGCGATGAAGCGAGAAGCGGATGGGGTCGTGTCGGTCACATCCGACAGGACCGCCATCGACCTCATCAAGGATTCGGGGAGCCGGGGGCGCGGGGAGGACAATATGAGCGTCGTCGTGAAGAAGGCTGTGTCAAAGCGGCTCCTTCGTCTCGGTGCCTGCGGCTGCGCGGTACTCCTCGCCTCGCTCCTCGCCACATCCCAGGCCGCGGCCGAGCCGCCCGATGCCAGGATGTCGCTCATCCGTGGCACGCTCCTCATCGGCAAGTTCCGTACGCAGCGCGAATTGAACGCGATGTCGTGGGAGGACCAGCGCAACACGCTCATCACCGAGCTCGTCGCACGCACGCGCGACGATGTCCGTTTCTATCAGGGGCTGAACGATACGGACCTTGCGGGAGCCGGATCGCTCCTTGTGTATTTGCGCGAGACGTCAAGCCGGACCGATGACCAGATCAAGACGATGAGCGCCGACGACATGCGCAACACGGTCATTGTCGAGGTCGGCGTTCAGACGGGCCGCGGAAGAGATCTGCAGGCCCTCAGCAACCTGCAGCTCATCCACCTCGTGATGGGTCCCGAGCGCTCGTTCATCCGGGGCGTGCTGTTGGTGGGAAGGTTCCGCACTCAGCGGGAGCTCAACGCCATGTCGGGAGAGGATCAGCGCAACACGTTGATCACCGAGCTGGTGGGTCGAACGCGTGACAACCTTGCCTTCTACCAGGGACTCAACGACAGGGACCTGGCGGGCACCGGAGCGCTGCTCGTCTATCTTCGTGGAACGGGAAGCCGCACCGACGAGCAGATCAAGACGATGAGCGCTGACGATATGCGCAACACCGTCATCGTCGAGATGCACGAGCAGGTCCACCGTACCGACCTGCAGGGCCTCACGAACATGCAGTTGGCGCTGACCGCCCTCGGTTCGCATGAAGTCCGCAGCCCCGACAACCTTCCCGAGCTTCAACGACCGGGACAGCACACACTGGTCCTGCGGGCCGACCGGGTCTTCACCTGGCACACCGTCCGGCGCTTCAGCGACGTGCCCGTCCTCGGCCCCTTCATTGGCCGCGGTATTGATTGTTCCCACGGCTGGCTTCCGCAAGGGCTCGCGGTGGGGAGCGGCGAATCGCTTATCGCCGTTGCCGGTTGGGGGCAGGTGGAAGGCAATGGACACCCGGGTGCCTCCACCGATCCATGCATGTCCTGGGTCTCCCAACTGACGCTCAACTTCGACACCCGGCCGTTCGACACCCTTCCCAGGAAGACGCTCGATCGCGCCGTTCTCGCCTATCGCGAGCAGGCCGCTTCGGAATGTGTCGCCCTGGTCTACACACAGGGCGGATTCCTGGTCGACCCGCTCCCGTGCTGGACGGACGGAGACGCGAATCCGGAGTTCAAGCCCAACGGCTGCCTCTCGCTTCGGGTGCCGAACGAAGACTGGGTGCGGAGTCCTCCCAACCGTGCGATCGGATGGTTCGACTCCACTTTCGGCGTTGGCAAGAGCGGGCCGTCGTCCTGGGACGTGACCGGCCTGTTCCGCGGCCGCCACATGCCCGGCCTGGGTCAGCCGGACATGGGGGTTGGATACATGTTGACCGGAGATCCACTGACCGTCGGCAACCTGAGCGCGGAAGACAACACGAGATGCACGTCCGCCTTGTCCGATATCCGGCTCGAGGTGACCTACACCGTCCCGCCCATCCCGGCCGAGTACGACGTGGACGTGCATTGACGTCGACGGCTTCCCCCCGGCTTCCGCCTGCCCGAGAATCCGCCTCCCGGCGGCGGGTTCGATTCCCGCCGCCTCCATTCCAGCAGGGCCCCCAAGTTCCTGAAACTTGGGGGCTTTTTTGTACCCGCCGGGAACGTAGTATTGCCGTAGTACTCAGCGGTGGCTTGCACCGTGGATTCCTCCCTGACGGGGAGTTGGATCCGCAGCTTTGCTATCTCCTCGCAGAGGGCTTCCCAGGGGAACGTGGTGTAGTCCTCCATGATTTCCTTTGGGGGGCCGTGGGTAATCCACCGCAGAATGTCCTTCCGTGCTCCGTCAGCTCGGGCCAGGGAAATCAAGGTGCGGCGAGCATCATGGGTTCGTCGAGGGCGCAGGCCGAGTTCCCGGCAGTCCTGATGGAGCTGCTTCAGAACCTGCCTGCCTCTGCGGTAGCCTCCTTCTCTGGCAGGGATGATCAGATCCTCCTCAGTGGGAGGACGGCCCATCACCCGCTCCCAGCCCTCCGCTCGCCACACCGCCAGCACCTTGGCCAGGATGAGGTGGACGGGAACCAGGCGCGGGTTCTCTTTCTTCGTCCCCTTCTCGGCCTTCATCTTCTCGTTGAAGCTCTTCGCCACGGCGAGACGACCCAGAGGACGAGCCTCTTGCTCGTAGCGACTCCAGCGCAGAGCTCCGGCCTCGCCAATGCGCGTACCCGCCAGGAAGACGATGGCATACAAGATGCGCCTGTCCTCTGGGACTCGCTTGTCTGAGATGAGCGCCACCACTTCCTCCCTGGAGTAGACTGCGGTGGCTCGCCAGAGGGGATCCTTGTCTCTCTTTTCCGGGAGCTCTTGGCGCCGCGTTTTAAGGGTGCAAGGGGACTGCTCCAGCAGTTCCTCTGTCACCGCATCAGCGAACATGACACGTAGCACGCCGTACACGTGAAGCTGAGTGCGTGGGGCGAGCTTGCCGCTCTTCTTCAGGGCCCGCATGACGTCGCGCACGTGGCGCGGGCGCACCGCGCTCAACTCCAACTGACCGAGCTTCGGGAGCGCATGGCGCAAGCGCCCCTCGTCATCATCTGCGGAGGCGATGCCTCGCTCCCTACGCTCTTGGAGCCACTTGTCCGCGTACCGCTCGACGGTAATGGGACCGGAAGGGGCCAGGCCGCTCTCCTTCTCAGCCGCCACCTTGCGCTCGACGGCCTGTAGAAGCTTACGAGCCACGGCCTCGTCCTCGCTCTTCGAGGAGACGCAGCGCTGCTTCCCAGCGGCATCGATGAAGGCCACCCACCAGTACGCCGAATCTTTGCGACGATAGAGTGAACCCATTACCGCCTCCCCCGGAAAACGCGTTCAGCCATCCGCTCGATCTCCGCGCTCGTGGTCCCCTGAGAGTGCTGGCGCGCCATCAGCTCCTGCAACTCGCGGCGGTTGACGCGCACCCCTCGGCCCTCTCCGTAGCGCCTGAGGGTTCCGGCCTTGAGCCACTCTCGAATCTTGGTGACGCCGTAGCCTGCGAGGGCTGCAGCCTGGGCAATGGTGAGCATCTCCCCTGCGATGGGAGCAACCGCCTGGATCTCCTCGCGGATAAGCTGCCGGATTGTCAGCACCAGTTCCTCTCGATGGGTTGCGGCGCCTGAGTTGCTCGCTGCGTCTTGGCGTTCTCTCGGGTCTCTGTTGTCTCTCGCTGTTGATTCACTTCTCATGGATGCATCCTCTGAACGCATTTTCAGTTGAGATGGTGACACATGGCTCGCCACGTTGTCACCGCTTCCGCGGGTGGCCTGCTCCATCACTGAGCACGACTCACCCGCGGAGAGCACCTTCACCACGCCGACCCTCCACGCCCCGGTGTTACTTGGTCCGACCTCCTTTGGCACCTCGCGTACTGCCTGTTCCATGCCAGCCGCCCTTGAGAGGGGAGCGGGAGCGGGCACCGTCCACGATCGTGGACTGTTCGTCCCGCATCGTGGACGGTGGGGGCAGTGGCTCCGAGCGGCGCAGCCCCGCCTTGCGGGCAAGACGCACGAAGCGAGCGAGCGTCCGTCTCTCGGCGAGAAGGGTGGCGGCCTTCAGTCCCTGGGCTTGACGTCCCTTGAGGTACGTTCTGGTGAGGCCTTCCATCTCGCGCATGAACTGGGCGTGCCCGGTGTGCCGAGAGGGCGCGGCAGGCACGGCCATGAAGTCCTGCGCGAAGAGGGCGAAGTCGGACAGATCCAGAGCGGTGTGGAGAACAGCGGCAGTGTTCCACCCGCTCCGAGCACGTTCGGCGAGGAAGGCGGCCATGTAGCGTTCAAGGTCCGTTACAGGGGGGGACGGCGATCGCGCGTCACTGCGCATCCCTTCGAAATCGCTGCCCCGGTGCCGCGCCCCCTGCTGCACGCGGGAACGTGCAGCGTTGCGCGCAGGCCCGCGCCCCGTCTGTGTCTTGCGAGCGCTCATGCCGCACCTCCACCCTGCAAGCGCAGCACTTCCGCGACGCCACTGGCAGCATGCGCTGTTTCCTCAATGGCCTGCGCCTCGTTGGCGAGTTCACGCTGCGAGCTGTCATCCATGGTGACTTCAAGAATCTGGGAAGTCTCGGCGGCGTTGACGAACGCACGCACGCTGCGGGCCACCGGAACGGTCAGCTCACCGCGCGCTTCCGCGGCAGCCAGCACGTTATTGGCTGCGGTGAGCGCCTCCATCGCCGTGCGCTGCGCCTTCCACGCCAGACGGTACGCTGCTGCCGCGCACAGCAGGTGCCGGTTCACCGTACGGAAAGCCTGCGTTACTGCCTGCAACTCGGTGGTGTTCATGCTGTGCCCCCATGCTTCTCGTGCTTCGGCTCGCGCAGGTGGTTCCGGACTCGGAGGGGGATGGACGAGATGTCGGCGAGCATGGCGTGCACGTACTTGAGACTCTCCGCGTCCCCGTCATCCAGGCTCAGAATCTGCCGCACCGCCTGCATCCCCATTTCCGAGTACGGCTCCTTTTCCACGAGGAAGAGGAAGCAGACAGGACAGCCGAAGACGGGAGAGTGGTGATGTGCGTCGCACTCCTCCCACTGTGCCAGGGTGAACGTGACCTGGTCCGCGGTCAGGAACGGGACGGTCACCATAGCCTCCCCCCTTCTCGCGCAGCCGCGGCACCCTCGCGCACCCCACCCAGGGCAGGGGCGGCCTGCGAGCCCATGACACCGCCATCGAGCTGCGCGGGCGGCGTGTCGCGAGTTGAAGCGCCCAGGTCCTCTGCGCGCTTGGCGTATTGGGCGAAGGCCTCCACCTGTCCACGCGCATCCCTGAAGCGCTCCGTGCACTGCGCCGCCAGTCGGACAGCTCGCGCACGCAGCTCTACGAGCGTGAATGCTTCGCTGGCCACTTCGAGCTCCGCGCGCGCGGCGTCCAGCTCTTCAGCCGCATGGGCGAAGTACGAGCTGGCGCGGCGTAGGTGGAGCGACGTGCGCAGCATCCGCTCCAGCAGGGAGCGGGGGTGGGGGGTGTCTACATGGTGGGGGGAATTGGGAGGAAAAACGTGCGGCTTTCGCTCTGCGGCCATCAGGGCCTCAAAAAAGAGGAGAGGCCCCACCAGCCGGGTATGACGCCGGCCAGCAGAGCCTCTCCAAAGGACAGGTGCCGGGATTCCCATCCCGACACTGCCCTGGGCGTCCGTGGAGGGATTCGCATCCCGCACGGGCACCCGAACGCCGTAGTAGTACGGCCGCGCTGGCCGTACAAGCGTGCCTCAAGGGTCATACCCCACCGTGGCGAGACGGCAGGCCCTAAAACACGCGCGCGTGCCGGGTGGGAAGCCCGGCGTGGAGCGGCGTTACCCACTCCCGCGCAGTGCAGACAGGCTGCTCTGGGCACGCCTGCACTGTCAATAGGCTGCGATTTCCGTCGATTCGGCGCGCACTTGCGGGCGCCGTGAATCGCGTCGTTTCGAGCACTTCGCGTACGTCAGAACGCGGCGCTACCCTCGGCTCGCGGCACACTCATGCGCTGACGCGTTGGAATCCGCTCCCGGCGTGGTGGCGCGGCCGCTACTTCGCCCTCATGCGGTACTCGGTGGTGACGGTACGGGAGCCGGGGGCGGCTGTTGGCGGAGCAGCCCTGGCTTGGCCAGTGCTCCGCTCGAACTCCTCAGCCTCCAGGGCACAGTAGGCGGCAACGAGCTGCAGGTCCTCGAAGGGCTGGCCCCTGGCCTCTGAGAGGAAGCGGCCTAGCCGGACGGCGACCCCCACCTCGAGCATCAGGTCGGGGTCGCTGCGGAGTTTCCCTTCAGCTTCTCCAAGGAGGCGCCGGTGCCCGCCAAGGCCGCAGTGCAGTCGTCCCCCAGCTCCGGAAGGAAGGGGGCCTCGAGCACCTCCTCCTCGGTAAAAAGAGGGCGCACGGCATTGGGGGCGAAAAGCGTGAGGGCCACCACTCGGGCCCGAAGGCGCAGGCCTGCCTCAGGACTGGTGGGCTCGCCCTTCTCCGTTAACAAGCCCTCCTCCTTGGCCTTGCGCAGCAGCTCGGCCACCCTGGCATCCGGCGGCCGACGGATGACGAGTTGCACAGGGCCAGTCGTACCTTCCACCGTCACGTCCTTGTACTTGCGCCAGGGGGCGCTGAGCAGGTTTGCCTTCAATTCATCCACGTTCATGGGTTGCTCCTTGTGAGTGAGGGACTTCAGACTGCGGTCGGGGCGCCGTTGGCCTTCACCGAGTATGAGTAGGTGACGAGCTGCCCAGCCTCGCGGGGATCCTCGGCGCTCTCGATAACGAGCTCCCACCGCTCGCCCCTGCTCCCAGCCGACGCGGTGGAACTCTTGATGACAGTGACGAAGAACGACCTGCGATTCCGGTTGGCGTTCACCAACACGGCTTGTGAATCACTGTTCTTCTTCACATCTCCGGAGAAGGTGCCCGAGGCGGACTTGAACGTAGGAGTGTTGCGGGTCCACCCATCCGAGTTGAGGAACTTCTGCTCCACCTGCTCGGTGGTCTCGGTGAGTTTGAAGCTACGGAGCGCCTCGAGTTTGTTGCTCTCGGAGAGTTCCTCGTCGGCGGTGGCGGTGACGTGGATGTCGTCCAGGTGGGCGAGGTGGTACTCATCGGACATGCTGATTCCTCACTTTCGGGGGAAGAGGCGAGCCAGGGTACTGGCGAGCTGGGCGGCCACGGCTTTGCGCACCCGGCCACGGGTGCCGCGGAAGGCAGTGCGCAGGAAGTGGGGCGGGGGCTGAGTCTGCTCACCCCAGTGAAAGCCCTCGTGAATAGGGCCGGCCGCCGGGTGCATGTAACCGGCTGTCCACGTGGTGGAGAGCTGCGTTCCGAGGTTGAGGAGGGGCCCGTCGAGGAAGGCCGAGTTGCGCAGTCCGCCGCTCTCCGTCGGTACGAGGAAGAGGGAGATGTCGAGCGCGCGGCGCGCTGCATCCCGCAGCGGGTGATCCAGGTCCCTCAACACCACCTGGGGCTGCTGCCTCAGGCGGTGGAGCGCCCGGAGATCCATCTCAACTTTCACTCTACCTCTGGCCATGCCAGGGAGAAGGGGCGGTGTTCGCTCGTGGAACAGCGAACTCTCACCAGCATCTCGAGATGCCGCGTTTGTTCTGAGCGCCTATTCTCGGATTGGCACGGCACCAAAGAAGGTACGTATGATGATTGATCTGAGCGGCGCGGACGTGGAGACGCTCCTTGAATCTCTCGAGTACTCGAAGGATCGCGTTCGTAATGCGCCCGGCACACCGGACTCGGTGCGCAAAGAAAACTTGGCGCGACTCGATGCTGTAGCAACGAAGCTCCGAGATGCCCGGAGGACCGCCAAGGCACAAGCGAGGGAGTAACGGGCCTCCCTGCGATCGCGGAGCCGCTCAGGACACGACCATGCGCGGCACCACGAGGGCTGTGTACGCGAGCTGCACGGTGAAGCTGAAGCGGTGCCGACCGTTCTCATCCGGCCCCAGGTAAGCGGGTCCAGCGCCCTGAGCCTTCACCAGCACGTACTCAGGAGTCTGCACCCCATAGAGAGCCTCCCAGGCATCCAGCGCCCGCTGCAGGGTGGCTCGGTACTTCTCGCGCGGCCCGCGCACGCGCACAGTTACCTCAGGGCGGAAGTAGGCCCTGCTGGTGCCCGCCAAGTAATCCTCGGGAGTCTCGCCGCCGGAGGAGAGACAAGAAATGAGGATCTCTGGCGCGCTCGCCGGGAACGGCCCCGCATAGAGGGTTGGCGGGTTGCTGCTCATGCTGCCGAGCCCAGCCGCCTCGAGCAGGGTGGCCACATCCAATTCCACATCCCGGAGGGGCATTAGAGGTGCACCTCGTAATGATCCACCTTGCCGGAGAGAGCGTAGTGGGGCACCGCTCGCAGCGGCTTGCGGCCGACGTCCTCATCCTCAGGATCGACGCCCGGCAGCCACACCCGGTCCTCCACGCTGACGGCCACCGTTGTGAATAGCACCGCCTCGCTCACGACCTGGCTCCCATCCGCCGCGCGCAGCAACCGGACGCTGGGCTGGTAGCGGCACGGGTGCTCCTCGGGCTTGCTGTACTCCTCGTCCCCACGCGCATTCACCGAGAGGCGGTGAGCCAGGTGGAAGCGCTGGCGGAAGTGGCGGGCCCAGCGGCTCACGGTGTGCCCCTGCCGTGCTTGCGGTAGCGGGCCACCAGAGCGCGAGCCGAAGTGGGGAGAGCAGCCGCGCGGCCAGATCCGTAGCTCGTAGAGGCATCCCCGAGGCTGACGCTCACTTCATCCGGATCGTCGCCCTTGCGCCGGTACCACGCGGTAACGGTGAGGAGGGCGGCCTGCTCAAGCACCTGCGGCAAATCCCTCACGCGGGTGGACTCGAGTTCCACCTGCCCGGGTGTCACCCACCCGGCGCTGAAGGTGACAGCAATCTCCCCGGTGTCCTCCCGCTGCAGCGGCGACTGGCTCACTCCTCCGCCGGTGCGGCCTGTAAACGGCCAGGGCTCCCTCAGTGAAAGGAGAATGCCCTTCACCCCGTCCTCGAGCCGGTACGTGTTCGTCGGCCGTTGCTGGCCAAACACGGACACCGAGGCAACGGCCTGCACAGCACCGGAGCGGAGGAAGAGACGCTGGGCGCCCCCCGCGCAGGTTTCCACCACACCCTCCCGGCGATGGAGCGGGTAGCCCAGCCAGTCGGCCAGGGCCTCTGAGGCGGCTGTCACGAGGTCGGGCAACTCCCCCTCCTCGGCGCCCACGTCCAGGCGGTTGGCCGCCTTTGCTACGGTGGTCAAATCGAGCAGGGAAGGCATGGGTCCCTCAAATGGGCAGGCGCGAGGCTCCACCCAGCACCAACACCGCGCCGCCCACCACGGTGGGGTTGGTGCCGCCGGTGAAGGCAGTGTCCTCGACGATGCGGATTTCGGAATGGTCCTCTGGCAGCCACATGAGGTTGATGTCGAGCTCGGCCACGGTGTTGGCCGCCTCCACCTTCACTTGGGGCACGTTGCCGTCCGGATCGGTCACATTCACCCAGGCGTTGCTGCCCTCCAGGCGGGACTGCACGGTATGGGTGACGGAGAGCGCGCTCGGCGCTCCGGTGGCAGCCCCGGTGAACGCAATGAGCACCGCGGACTTGTACTGGCTGACGTCCATCGCTCCGCTGGTGCGCTCGCCGACGGACTCCGCAGAGGGTGGAAGCGGGAGGTTCTTCCCATTGATGTAGGCGCCGATGTCGACGAGTGAGGGGTGAGACATAGGAACTCCAGTGAGATGAGTGGAAGAAGTGGGCCGGCCTGAACTGGCGCCGACCCGAGAGGGGGCTCAGTAGTCGACGCCTGTGCGAACAGAGAAAGCCTTGGGGCGGCGCACCTGCCAGTCGCCCTCCTGCACGCCGCGCAGTGTCTTCCTGTCTCGCTTGAAGTCGCTGCCGTTCTCGCCGAGTTCGATCTCAAGAGGCGCGGCGTTGCCGAAGTAGAGTTCCTGCGCCAGGCCGAACCCCACCACCTTCTTTCCCGCGAGGGACTCGGTGTACTTCACGGGAAAGCCGTTGATGGTGGGGCTCTGGAGGTCCTGCAAGCCGGGGAACACCCAACCACCACTGCCAGAGGCGGCCGTGTCCCGCAGGCTGCTCAGGTGCATCATGGTGGTTGACGTCATGAAGTAGAACGGGTTGGCACCCTGAATCGGGATGTTGGCCGCGAGCACATCCGCCACCATGCCCTTGAGGTCCGCTACCTTCTTGTCGATGTCCGTCCCGCTGATGGGCTTCTTTGTGATGCCCTCGGAGTTGAGGATGCCGGTGGGCTTTTTCGGGCCCTTGCCGTAGAGGCCCACCTGATCGAAGGCCAGACCCATGGCACGGCCGATGTCGGCGGCGAGCTGTTCGGCCGAGCGCAGGGTGCCCTTGCGCATCAAGTCGTTGCTGATGCGGATGGTGGCCATGGCCTTGTGCGCGCCGAGGATGAGGTCCCCCGTGTCCTGGTCGGACTCGCTGGCCTCCTCATCCTCGCCCTCCCAGGCCACCTGCACGCCCTCGTTGATGACGCCGATGATGAGCTTGCTGCCGTAGCCGGACTCGATGCGAGGACCGGCGCTCAGGAGGATGGAGGCCGGGCGGAGCACGTCGACGATCTCCTCGCTCACCGTCTCTCTGGCCCAGAGGGAGCCGCCCTGGCTGAAGACGGACTCGAAGACACCGGCGGACTTCACCTTGTCCAGGAAGTCGCGCAGTTGCTTGTTCTTCCCCTTCACGGACTCGCGGGCCGTCCTGTCCTCGAACTCGAGGAAGGCGGCCTTCATCCGCAGGCCGAGCGCAGCGTGGGCAGGCCGCTCGGTGTCGAACATGCCCTTGTACTTGAGGATGGCGGGCGCCCTGCCCTCGGGCACTGGGCGGGAAGCGAGCGCAGCCTCCACGTGCTTTGTAATGAGCGGAGCCAGCGCCGCCTCTACCTCGGGTGGAATGGTGGGCGGCGCGATGGGCTTCGGATTGGTAACAGGAGTGGTCATGCAGTTTTCCAGAGGTGAGTGCTGCGCCAGGAGAGAAGGGGCGGCCTACTTGGTGACGAAGCCCCGGAAGAACTTCGCCACTGTGTCCTCGCCCGTGGCTGGCGCACCCGGGGGCGGCTCACCCCGGCCGTTCCTCTGCTCCTCAGCGGGCGGCTGCTCCTCGGGCTCTTCGAGCCCTTCCACCATCCTCAAGATTGTAGCCACGTGCTGAGCGAGACTCGTCAGCTCCGTGCGCAGCGCCTCCAAGTCTGCTGCCATCTTCTCCATGCCGGCCTGCGCCTCCTCGGCGCTCTTCCACCTTCGGGCTTTGGTGCTCATTTGTGCCTTCCTTCTGTTGAGGCTCTTCACGCGCAGGGCGCTGCGCTTGGCGCCGATGCCGGTGAGGCTCACCTCCACCAGCTCGGCTTCGTAAACGTCCTCGCCACCTCGCTCGTTGGGGGCGGCGCGGTGGGTGATGTAGCCGATGCTCGCCGCATCGATGGTGCCGACCTCCACCTTGTCGGCCACCTCGTTGGAAAGGGCGCCAATCCGATCGAAACGCGGGCGCATGTACGGCATGCCCTCAGCCCAGAGAATCTCCGCGCGCCCCACGGGCACGCGGCAGCTGGCATCCGGGTCCCGGTGGCTGTGGTCCCAGAAGAGCGGCACCTCCACCTGGCTCGTGGGGAGCCGGAGCGCGCCCGCCATCATCCGGTCGTTGTCCCGGTCGTATTCCTCGGGCGCATCCAGGAGTTGGAAGAGCGGACCCTCCACCGCAGCAGGGGTAGAGGGCAGATCCGGGGCGGCAAGGCGCTTGAGGCGGAGGCGTTTCATGCCGGAAGAGAAGGGGCGCTACTCGGCGGCCGGGCCTCGCGGGGGCGGCGGATTGCACGGCTCGCTGGTGGTGTCCAGCACCGGCTGGGCGCCCGGCAGCGGGCGCGGACGCTTGCCCTCGAGCGCTGGATCCGACTCGTATCCAGCGAAGGTGCGCACCTCGTTCCAGCTGAAACCTTCGTTGGGGGCGGAGGTCAGCACCTGGTGAGTGCGCTCCCAGCTCTCGGGGCGAGGGTCATCTGCCTCAAGCACTGCTGTGCTATCGAGGAGAGGTACCAGCTTGTGGTTCAGCTCGGCGACAATGAAGGAGAGCAGCGGGGCGGTGGCCCTATCTGCCAGGGTGTACTTGGCCTCCTCGGAGGTGGCGCGAGTGGAGCCAGACTGCACCCCCATGATCTCAGCCGGAACGTTGAAGCACTCGCGGATGTAGTCGCGCAGAGCCTTGTCCAACTCCGCCATCTGGAGTTCGCGAAAGTTCACCTGCACTTGGGCGAGAGTGGCGTTACCCGGGACGAACCAGACCTTGCCGGTGTTGTCCGGCCCCTCGTGCTCGGCCTTGTACTTCTTCTCCAACTCATCGACGGCTGTCTCTACGTCCACGTCCTCGGACTTGGAGTCCACGCTCACCACGGCGGCAGCAATGCCACCGCGCTGGAAGGTGGCGCGGGTAGCGTGAGCAATCGCTTCGCGCGTGTCCACCTCGTCCGCCAGGGCCGAGCCGCGCCCCACCCCACGTGCCTCGGGGTTGCGCGGGTCCGGCCTCTTCAGCCACACCATCTCGCTCTCGGGCACCTGGCCGACGAGCAGGTTGTAGGAGATGAAGTAGTACGAAGCCTCAGGCGTGGGCGTCATCGACACGCAGTGGGGCGGCAGCAGCTCAGCTCCCACTACGTGCCCGTCCTCGGCTCGGCGGAGCAAGAGGAAGGCCTCACCGTTGAGCAGGAGATAGGTGGACAGCAGGCGCATCCAGCTCCACCCGCTCAGCTTCGGATGAGGAGCCGCGAGGAGGCGGAGCACCTCATGGTCCGGCAACTCCACCCACCCACCGGCGGCCGTGGCATCCTTCAGCGCCTTGTGCCTAGCCCCTGGAGCGAGGCTCTTCACCCGGTAGCTCGGCCAGGCCTTGGTGCTGCCGGGCACCGGCTTGTACACGCGCCAGTGCACGGCGGCCACGGAGTCCGCAACAGTGTCTACGATACCTTGCAGCCACCCGTCCTCGGCGTAGGCATCGAGAATGGCACGACTGCCTCGCCGCGGGCTAAAAGTGGGAATGGGAATGGCGTACACGAGAGGGCGCCCCGCATGGGGGCCCATCAGCAACCGGGAGAGAGCAGTCTTCAGCCGCGCACCAAGGGAGGCCATGCCCTGAAGAAGGGGTGGGGCTCACTCCCTCTCCGCGCCGAATTAAGAGGTGGTGGAGACATCTGCGTTCAGGAATGGCTGCTCCTGTCCCCACTCGACTCAGCGAGGCAAGTAACCTCCCAGTCAATCTGATGATGGAGCTAAGTGACTTGGTATGATCCACCTTGCCCTTGGCGTCATCTCGTCAAAGACAGTCCGGTCAGCATCATGGCAAGACTGGTGCTGTAGCGAGCCATCAGCACTGAGTGGGTAAACCCACTCTTCGAAGACCATCGGGAACGGCAATTTACGCGGGAGTTGCTGTTCTCCACGGTGGTGGAGCTGATGTCCGTGGTGGCAATAGGGCTGCGCCCGTCGCTGCACGCAGATGCGAAGGCGACGGAGGTGGGAACCTCGTTGGCCGCGTTCTACGACAAGGTGAACCAGATGGAGCCTGCCCTGGTGCGTACCCTGGTGCGCGGCAGTGCGCAGCGCCTGGATCCTGTGGCCAAGCCGCTGCACGCCGCACAGCAGTTCTGTGCCAAGGGTTACCGATTTCGCGTCCTGGATGGTGCGAACAGTGGGATAAGCAGCGCTGCCCGCTTGGCGAGCAGCGCTTCCGCGTTTCATCGAGCGTGGGGCATTTCCCCGTGCGTCACCGTACTACGACGCGCACGTGAGTGAGATTGGAGGTGTCAGTCCCTGTACGGCATGAAGCGGCGACGTTGGTGCGTACGGTTGCTTGTTGCACAACGATGGAGTGAGCACCGGCCAAGAGCTCAACGGTTTTTTGGATGTGCCAACCTCCAGCAGAAGCGTCGGGCAGGCTCACCTGGATATCTCCGGCGCCTGAAGCTTGCCCATCCACATTGAATCGAAATAGGCAATAGGCAGTGGATGACCCAGTGACCGATACGGAACCGCTTGCCTCAAGATCGACCGTCGCAGGGCTCGTAAGCGTGAAGGAGACCCCGGTTCCTGGGATAGTCGGCCAGTTATTGGTGTTTGTCACAAGCTGTGCCGTTTGTGTTGCGACATAGACTACCCACGAGTTTCCAGGAGGCCCTGCGGGGCCAAGTTCGCCCTGCGGACCTTGGGGACCCTGCAGACCGTGGGGGCCTTGGGGCCCTACAGGGCCTTGCTCTCCTGGAACCCCTCTTTCCCCCTGTGCTCCCTGGTGCCCTGGCTCACCTTGTGGACCTTGCAACCCTTGGACGCCTGGTTGTGCTATGAGGCCGGTACGTACGGACAGCAGGGGAAGCCATGAATGTAGGATTCATATGTATAGCGTTGGTCCTCATCGCAATGCTGTCAGGGTACTTCCCCTTGGGGCATGGAATCGCAGCGATCTGCGGGGCGGGGCTCGTGGCGGTGGGAATAGGGCGGGACGGAGTACCGTCAGTGCCCGTGCGCAGGCTTTCAATGTTGGTGGTGGGTTTCCTCATTCTCCAGTTCTCGCCACTTGAGAGAAGGGTGGCCTCCATGGGCCTGTCTCCCTGGGACTGCACTGTGGGACTCTGGCTAGTTTTCGCGGCCTACTATGCCTATGTAGGGGATGGGTTCTTGCTTCGGAGTGAGAAGGGCATCAAGAGGGCCAAACTGATCGGTCGGATGGGAAACGTGACCTTGGTCGTCAACAGGGAACAGAGAAGAGCCACCCTCCGAGGGTCCTTCCTAGTTCTAGCGTATTCCAGACCCAAGACCGTCTCACTAGCCACCTTGGACTGCGAAATCAATCAGATCAAGAGGACCGTTTTCATTCACAGGCACATCAACGCGACGGCGCATACTCCACAAGGGCCTGTCTCGGTGACGGGAACAGCCGGTATCGAGGGCTCTTATGAGGTGCCAACTGAGTGGAGCAGGGTGGCGATCTGGGGCAACACCGCTTCCGGAGAACCGATCACAGAGGTCTCAGTCACTCTGTCTAACGCGGGGGCACTACGGCTCGCCGAGTTTATTGATACCGAGAGGGAATGGGCAATCAAAGCAGAGCAGCGACTGGGCGACGTGAAAATCAAGGAGACGGTTCACCAGATGCTGATCGAGGCTGGCTTCTCCCTTGAGACCACGCTCTGGCATTGCGTCAGCTATGAGGGCACCTCCGTTTATACGTTTGATTGCCTGATTGCCGCAGATAGCAGCAATGGCCAAGTGTTCTTGTGGGAAAGAAATCATGGCCAGTGGGTCGGCCATGCCAGCCAGACCCGCTCTGAAATTGAGTCGGATCATCTGAAGGTTCATATCAATGATCCGGAGTATCGGGTGAAGCACCTCAAGGAAAGGCGGATTCCGATGCTGCGCAACAGCAGCGAAGACGTGCTCGTCACCTGGAATGATCGCCTCAAAATCCTGAAGAAACTGGCTTGAGGCTCCGGGGGAAGTGTCGGCCTACGCGCGGCTCACATACGGGTCTGGCGGAGTTCCTCTGAACCTGTCCTCCTGCGGCGACCGCCTGCCACGCCTCCTGCGGCGATTAGCGGCAGTGTTTCGGCCTCGCGGACCGTAGCGAGGGAAAGGGGATGGGCCGGCGGATCTGCCAGGAACCACTTGACCCGCTCTTTCTTGAAGCGTTCCAGCCCCAAGAAGGCTTCCAGGTCCTTCCGGGTCAAGACAGCCAGCGCTCCCGCGTCCGACGGGTGAAGTTGGGCCCCATGGAGTCCTCCCGCCTCCAGGCTCACCTGCCGGGCGCGTAGAGCGCCCGCGCACGTCGGACAGGCCCAGGCGGGCCTGCTGGGCCCGTGGAGCGCTCGCGCACGTCGGACACATGCAGCCGGGCCCGTGGAGCCCTCCCGCGTCCAGGCGGGCCTGCTGGGTCGTTCCGCTGACGCTGTAGCCAGGGTTCACGCCGCGCCTGACCTGGAGCGTCGTTCCCTGTCCCAGCACATACCGGGTAGTGTTTCCCTCCGTTGGGCGGCGCCCTCTCTCGCTCTGCCAGGAGTCGATCTCGCATGGCTACGTCTCGCCAACCCTGGAGCGTCCCGGGGGTGATTCTCTTCTCTCATGGCGATCTCTCGTATGAGGTGGATCTGTTTCGACCATTGCTCGAAGAGTTGGCCCAATCCAGGCTCGGGGAAATGACCGTCCCAGCCTATGAACGCACCGAGAAGATGATGGACGCGATAGCACCGGACAGCGATACCGCTTCCGGCGTATCTGTTCGGCGCCGAGCCCCGTCTCGACGGCCCAGGTCTCACGTGCCTCCTCGCTCATGCGTCTTCCTCGAGGGGAACTGCGCTGTATAGAAGGGGTGGCTACTCCTCGTCCTCTTCCAACTCCTCCACTCTGGCCACCGCTCCTCGGTTCTGCCTCTTGGGGACGACGTACAGGTAGATCGGCCAGGCAAAGGCGTCCGCCCGGTCATCCCGCGCGTGTCCGCCGGGCTGGCCGGTGAACCGGGCGAGTTGCTCCTCGAGCGCGCGGTGGCGCCCAACCATATGCACCAGCCCGGCCTCGCAGAGCGAGCTCACAGGGGCCGCGCGCTCGGCCTTCGAGTTCATCGCGCGTCTGCCCTTCACCTTCACAGTCCCATCCACTTGGCGCACCGTGGACTTCACCATACTGCCGCCGGTGTTCGTCTCGGCGAACACCCATGCCTGCTTCTCGGGCGCGGTATCCTTCCACTCGTGGTAGGCTTTCACTGCTGCCTTCGCCCAGGCGCTGGGCTCCGGGGCCCGAAGCGAGAGGTCCTGCAGCACGTACACGTGCAGCAGCCCGTCCTCCTCCTCGCGGATCCCCTCCACCACGATGCCGTGCATGTCCGCGCCCTTCTTCTCCCCGGTGGCCGGATCCACGGACACCACCAGCTTGTCGAAGAGGGCCTTGCTCGGGCGTGCGGGAATCTCCTTCCAGTTGCGCACCCGCGTCTTGTTCCAATCCACGCTCCGGTACAGCGCCGGATCCAGGTCGAAGGCGAGCAGACCGCCGAACTCGCGCGCCCCCACAGTGGTGTGCATGAGGCGCCGGGCCTGTCGCACGTAGGAGCGATCCAGGTTCTCCGCGTTGTCCAGGGTGGTGGCTCGGGAAATAGACAAGCGCTCTTCGTTCGCGGGGTTGAGAAGCTCGCGGAAGATCGGCGTTGGTGCCGGGCTGGTAGTGATCGCCGTGCGCGCGGAGAGGCCCATGCGTTTCATTCGCCGCGTCACATGGCGGCGCACCCGCCGAGTCTCCTGCCACACCTCCACTGGATCGCGCTTCCAGGCAACAACCTCGTCCAGCCACTCCCAGGAGTAGCCGCCGCCGCGGAACTTATCGGCGTCCACTGCGGGGACGCAGAGTGCCTCGGCGCCGTTGGGCCACTTCAGCAAGTGGTCCTGCTCCTTCCACTGCGGGCGAGCCCATGGCGGCGCCATGCGCATGAGGCCCGAGGGGCCGTACAGCATGTGCTGCTTGATGTGACCGTACGTGGGTCCCACCAGGAGCCCTCGCATCTCCGGATCCGCCTCGGCCTCACTCTGCGTCGCCGCGGACCCGCCGAACGTCTTCCCAGCTCCGCGGCCCGCGCAGAAGAACCAGGTGCTCCAGTCGCCTCCAGGGAGCACTTGGTACGGACGAAGGCGGAAGCTCACGTCGTACGCGACGGCGAGGCGCTGCTCGTCGAGCGTCAGCCCGAGGCGAGTGTCCCACTCAGCCAGAGGCGCGCCCTGGCGTTGCAGTTCCAGAGCGAGGAACTCGAGCGGTGAGTACCGCCCCGCGCTCTCAGGGGTGCGCACAGGCCACCCGAGCGCTGCCAGCGCATCAGCCGCCACTGAGGGGACCCTCCACAGGCATTGGCTCGCTCGCCTTCGCCTCCACGGCGTGGCGCGAGAGGAAGTCCGCCAGGAACTGGTGCACGGAGGCCACCGCCTCCTCAGGGGATATGAGGGCAAAGCCGGAAGTGCCCGCCTCGCCAGGTGCCCGTGCGCTGTACTCGAGCGGGCGCAGCATGCTCAGGCTCCAGGTCACCCATCTCACGTTGAGCGTCTTGTCCTGGGCGGCCTGGTCGCCGAGTTCCACCAGGTACTCCTCGCGGTGGGCCTTGGCCTGTTCCACCGCCAGCAGCAGGTGGGAGTACACCGTCCACTTCCCCTCGGCCGCGTCCCGCTCGCCGCGGCGCAGCCACTGCTGCAGTTGTGCCTTCGTCGCCGACACCCGAGCCGCAGCGGCGGGCAGACTCAGCCCCTGAGCAATGGCGCGGGCCACCACCGGCACGTGATCGCGGGTCAGGTCCGGCACCACCCCGTTTACCGGCTGTGGGTCGTACGGTGGTGGCGGGGGCGGAGGCTGCATCGGCGGCCGTCCGCGCTTCCGCTCCCCCTCGCCCTCTTCCTTTGTCGCGCTCCTGGGCGCTCGTGGCTGAGACATGCCAAGGGAGAAGGGGTGCGGCTTTCCGTGGCTCAGAGGGGCGGCCAGGGCCCCTCCACGGCCAATTTCATGGGGGTCCGGTTACAGGCCGGAGGATTTCCTGGGGTTTTCCGAGCGCGTGATTCCACCCCGCCGAGCAATCCAAATTCCGGCCCGCGCCCTGATTTCTGGGGGTGGGGGACCGCTCCTTGTCTCCTGGAATGTCGTCGCAGATCCCTCCGCGTGCTGCGCCTGCATTTCCCTAGCACGCATCTCCCTTTCCCCTACCTCAGTGCTAGCGTTGGTGGACTTCGGCGCCACTTAGGAGTGCTCGCCTCCTTCAAGAATGCGGGCGACCTGTCGTGGACTACGGTCTCCCACCCGGGGATTCGCAACACCTTGCATGCAGTGGACTACAGTCACCCACCCGGGGATTCGCAACACCTTGCATGCAGTGGACTACAGTCACCCACCCGGGGATTCGCAACACCTTGCATGCAGTGGACTACAGTCACCCA
>NZ_JAHXBF010000007.1:0-336439 GCF_020103695.1 Hyalangium versicolor | reverse complement strand
CCGTGCATGCAGTGGACTACAGTCACCCACCCGGGGATTCGCAACACCTTGCATGCAGTGGACTACAGTCACCCACCCGGGGATTCGCAACACCTTGCATGCAGTGGACTACAGTCACCCACCCTGGGATTCGCAACACCTTGCATGCAGTGGACTACAGTCACTCACCCTGGGATTCGCGACGCCGTCCAAACACTGACTTGATCTTGTGTTTGGACTGTGCGCATAAACGCACGCATGAATGCCTTTCAGGAACAGGTATTGACTCTCGCTCGGCGTATCGCTGCGCTCGAAGATGAGCTCACGCGTCTCAAGGCGGAGTTCGCAGCCCTCGTTCCTGAAGTTCCTCCCTCACCAGCCACTGTAGCGCAGCGTCGCCAAGTGCAGCTTGCTGCCGAAATCAGGGAGGCGGAGAGGAGAGAGCTCGAGAGGATGGAGAGGGAGAGGATGATAAGGATGGAGAGGGAGAGGCGGGCTGTTGAGGCGAGGGCCACTGTTGATGGGGCAGATACCTCCAGTTTCGACGCGTCACTGTCCAAGATGATCGCCGACGTCATCGAGAACTCCCCCCCCGATATGACGTTTACGGCCGATCACATATGTAGGGCTCTCCCATCTGCCAAGATCGAGAGCGTGAGAACCACCCTGGCGCGCCTGGCCGAGCAGGGCCGCATCGACAAGGTGGGGCGCGGCGAGTACCGAGCCCGCTCTAAGTCCTCTGGTGCGCCGCCGCTCAAGGAGGGGAACTGATCTCCACTTTCCCGGGCTCGATGCCCGCAAAAACTTCGGCCGGTACTGTGGGATTGGGCCCACAGGACCGGCCGTTCACGCGGACCTAGAGATACTGGTCGCCCTTGCCAGGGGCTCAACCAGTATCGCTGCCCCCCCGCGCTGTCAACCTACATGGGTGAGGTTTCGGGGTGCCCCCAAAGGGAGTTGACAACCATGAGGACACTTCCTCAGGGGTGCCGGTGCCCGTGTGTGAAGCGCATTTGGAGCTGGAAGGAGCGCCGCTGGCTGTACGCGGCCGACTACGGTCTGATGTGCTTCCGTCGGGGCCGGTGTCGGTGCCGTTCGGAGCTATAGGAACGGCACCTGAACGCGGCCAAGGTTGAGTGACCTGGCGGCGCAGCAGTACAGGCCCTGGAACTCTCTGCTTGCTCCGGGGCCACGGCACTGCTTCTTCAGGTGCGGGGACTGCCGCCCCTTCTGTTTCGGCCTGACCGAGCACTCCCCGACCGGCACTCCCCGGCCAATCAGCGGCGGGACCGGGCGTGGCCCTCGCCTTCGTGGTGTCCCTCAGGGTCGGCCCCTTCAGAGCGGGCATCTCCTACGGCGTGGTGATGCGGCTTGAGCGGGACGTCATTGCCCTGCAGGCCGAGCTGAAGGCCTTCGCTGCGGTGCAGCACACCCAGGAACTGAAGTTGGTAACGCTGGGAAGCGAGTTGCGTGCCTTCCGCGAGGGCGTGGTGGAGATCAAGGCCGCTCTCCGGAAGCTGGCGGAGAAACCAGGGGCCTCACGTGCTCGGCCGTGACTGTCACCCGTAGCACCACCATGCAGCACCTCACTCAGCAGATCATTGAACCAGCCTTCTCCGAGAAGGGCCTCACCACTCTCGGCGAATTGCTCCTATCCGCTCTGCCCTCGCGTTGGGCGAGGGAACCATGTGCTGTAGGAGGGCGGCGCTGGCCACGTACCACGCCTTCTACATTGTGGAGGACCTGGCGGCCGAGTGCCGCGCGGCGGGCCGGGCCTTCCCTTCCTCGACAAGGCCACCGCCGGCCTGCACTTTGCGGATCAGTGAATGCGGTTCCGCGGCTGGCGGTCGTTGAGGCTAGGGGAGCAGGGACGCGCATAGCTCGCCTTCAAGGCAATGTACGGGGAGGCAAAGGTGGCGCAGCGGGAGCAGGAGGAGATGGTGGCCGCGGCCCGGGCCGACGTGGATCCAAATGGCCTGCTCGGTTCCTCTCGCGGGTGGCGCGCGACCTAGTAGTTGAGCCAGACACGTAGCTCCGCGAGCACGTTTGGTATCGTCCCGCACTATGCGCGCCAGAAATCCTCTTCTTGTAGTCTTGGCCTTCACTGTCTCGGTTGGGTGTGCCCTGCCTGGGCACGTACGTGCTGGCCTGTCCCCGCAAGAGCCTTTCGTCGGGCCCCGTGCAATAGCGGTGGTGGGCAACGAGCCGGACGTAGTCCGTGCCTTGGAGGAGGCTCTTCGATCCAGAAGCTTTCGGGTGAAGAGACAGTATGTGCAGGCTGCCGAGGCGGAGCCTCTGCGCTACGTGCTGGAAACCACCAGCGACACGCTAGTGCGCTGTTTCGGAGGAGGATTCCGACTTCGCTCCCTCACGGTCGAACTCATCGACGTGGAGCGTAACGAGGCTGTTTATTCGGCCGAGGCGAGCGGATACACCGAAAAGTGCCAGCCCATGTCCGGCAGCGTCTTCGGTGATATTGCCGACGCGCTAATGCAGAACTGGCGGGACACACCCGCTCGCCCCGCCGAACTGACGTTGTAGTTCCTGGTGCTTGCCGAATCTGGCGTTGGCCTGGATCTGTCGCTCCGGGCTGATGATGGCGAAGAGGCGGAACGGGTGGTTATGCCTCACGCCTCCTTGCGCTGATGCTCCTCGTGCCGCTGGCCGCTCTTGGCTCACCGGAGCATCCCCCCTGCGCCGAGGGCATGCGACCCTCCCGGTGGTGACGGATGGCCAGGGGGATTTCTGGCTCCGGGACCGCAGGCCAGATACCGAAGTGTCAACCCTCCGGGAACCTCCGCTCCCAGCAAGCCCAGAGGATGTCGGAGGCCTTGCGGAGACTCACGCCTTCGACGTCGCGGATGGCCTTGATCAAGGGAAGCAGGTTCCTGGACTCATCCAGCATCTTCTCTAGAGCGCTTTCAAGAGACAGTCCTTGCGCACGAAGCGTCTTGAGCTCCTCAGCGACTTGGCGATCTACATCCATGCAGTCCCACCTCGCACCGGCACTGGCGCAGCGTTGGACACACTCTTGACTTGGCGCGCTACTCCGCGAGGCGCAGTGCGTGGGGTTCGTTCACGGGAGAGTACCAGCCATTACCTCGCCGTGTTGGTGCTCCACCAGCTCGAGCGCGGTCGGGCACACGGCACAGTCAGCATGGCGCGTGAGTGTAGGTGCCTCAGAGAAGGTAGTACCGTCTCCGCTGATGGGTCTGCCCCCCAACGAGAACAGCGCCTCGACGGCTCTCGTGGCCTCCCTCCTGCTGCTCAGCGGAGCGTGCGCCCCCAACTCCGCGTCCGTCCTCGCGCTTGCAAGCGGCGTCGATGACTACGCCAACCAGTACCGTTCCACCGTCCAGGTGTACTCACGCGCACGTGAGTGCACCGGCGTCCTCATTGAGCTGCACATGGTGCTCACCTCGGCAGATTGCTTCTGCCTGCCGCCAGACCTCGAGTCGCGTTCGGGCCCCGCCGTCTTCACGCCAGCGGACTGCGAGCAGAAGACCTTCGTGCACGTGGTCCGCTACGTGCGGCAGTGGGACGGCCAGTGGCGTGGCATACCGGAGTCCTTTGAAGGTACCGTCACCGTGCACGAGGGCTTCAGGGTCGAGTTTCGGGATGGGAAGGTGCTCACCCACGTGGCCGATCTCGCCGTCGTTGAGATGGAGTATTCCATGTTGGGCGTCACCGCCGACGGCAACCTGCCACAGGCCGAAGTCACTCCTCAGGAGCGCCTCGTGCAGGTGGGCTTCAGCCCGAGCGTGCATGTTGGCGACGAGGAGGAGGTGCGGCGCTTTGGCGGAATCGTGGTGACGGCCGTAACCACGACGCGCGAGACCTCGGAGGTGCACTTCCGCACAAGCGGGGTCCAAGGCCTTTCAGGAAACAGTGGCGGGCCCGCCTTCCGCGAGACTGCGAAGGGCCGCTGGCTCGTCGGCATCAACAGTGGGCTAACAAGGGTGGGTGAGGGGGCCAGGTTCACGAGCACCTTCCAGTACCGGGACTGGGTTGAACGACAGAAGAGCAGGTGAACCAAGCGTCAACCGGTAGGTATCTTTCGGCGGCTCAAGGGAGCGGCGCCACTGCCGATGTCGAAGGCGGTCACCAGGACGATCTCCGCGTGAGCTCAGCAGGGGCATAGATATCCCAGCTATCCGTCGCCCTTGGGCCCGATGAACTGGAGGTTGCGCACGCTGGGGGATGGGGACCTCTACCGTATTTCGAACGACCTCACCTTGCGCGGCTCTCTCCCTCAGCCATCGTGCTGTCCACTCGCGCAGATGGCTCGCCCCTTCACCGTGAGGAGCGGGCCGCCACACAAGCAACGAGGACCGGCGGGAGCCGACGTGAGGGTGGGCTGCTGGTGCGTGGCGAGCGCTGCCTCCGCCTGATCCACCTCGCGCGCCCAGTGGACCTCGTTGGGAGTGCCTCGGGCAGCTGCGCGTTGCACGAGGGCCCGCGACAGGCGCAGGAGGGCCGCAACTTCAGCGCTGGTGTTCATGCCTGCACCTCGTACTTTTCCCCTCTCGCCTTCCGGTGCGCAGCCGCCGCCGTCTCCCGCTCCACCACCTCGCGGATGAAGTCGAGTTGCTCGGCCGCGACGCGTGCTGAGCGCCGCGCGGACACCAAGAGCCGGAACTCACTCCGCCAGAGATCAAGGGTAAGCTGGCTCCCGTCCAGACGCTCCCGCGCACCTGCCTCGGACTCCGCGTAGGCAACCCCGTACTCTTCCGCCTGCGCCCTATGGGCCTCCAGCTTCTCACTCCGGGTGCGCAGTTCCTCGGCTCGCACTGTGTCGATAAACCCAGCCTGCGCGAGAGCTACAGCCTCATCCACCAACTGCATGAGCGTCTTCATGTCGTTCCCTTCACCGGTGCCTCACGACCTCCTCACGAAGAAGGGGCGGTGCCTGGGATGATCAGTGCCCCAGGAAAGGGGCGCAGCTGCGTACCGTGCGCGAGACTCGGGGCAACGCCGAGCAACGCGCAGAGGCCACGCTCGGTGGCCGCAGCAGCGGCGCTCATGCTATGAGAGGCATGCGCCTCGAGCGCCAGTCGTGATGGTTGGACGGGGGGCGTAGGACATGTGCCTGAACAGCTGGTCCTGAAGGGCTCCGTCCAGCGGGTGCAGATGCTGACGGAGCCCTTCTGCTTCCTCAGCGGAGACTGGGTACCAGTGCAGTCCACGCCGCGAACACCGCGCCTGTGACCAATGAGGGCTCCCGGGGTGGCGCGTCCCTAGCGGGAAGTGCTACCACCTGGGTAGGAGGTGCGCATGGCCGGGAACGCACAAGGGCAGTGGAAGGCAAATCACGTGATTGGAAACTACAGACTGCTGTGGGCCTTCAACGGTGACGTCGGAGGAGCGGATTGGCATGTGTGGGCCGCCCGCCGCCTTGATACAAACGCTCCCGCCTTACTTGTCAGGCCGAGCAAGAACTCGGTCTGGGCGCCCCGCAAGAGATGGCACGGACGTGTGGACGCGTTCACCGATCCACCGTTTCTCGCGCTGGATGTGGACAGGTTCCCGGATGATACCACCCTTCCAGCAGCGGCCGATGACCTGGACGTGTTCGCGGACGTGAGCACGGCTCTGCGATACGACAAACAGGCTGCGCTGCACATGCGCAGCCGCCCAGGCAAGCGCCCCGTTCAGAGCAGCCAGGAAGGCGCACTGGTAGTAGCGGGGGGGGCCACTCCATTGAGCAGCGGCGAGTTGAGCAGGACGCGTGAAGAACTGGAGGAGCTCACCGCTGCGCTCATGAGCGAGATGAAAGGCCACCGCGAACGGGTGGGGCAACTGCGCGCGCGGCTGCACGAGGACCGCACTGCGGCCAACCAGGAGGACGAGGTTGTGGTGGCTGTCCTGAACGAGGTGGAGATCTCCACGCCGCAGCTTGCCACACTCCTCCAGGACTCCCAGGAGACCACTGCGGATGCAGCGAGCGTGGCGGAGCGTGGCGCGCTAACGCCTACCGTCACGGAACTGAGCGATGGGGACGCGCCAGCACAGGAGAGCGCGGTGTCTGCCCCCTCAATGGGGCACCCCACGCCAGCGCCTGCCCCAGTAGCGCAGAGCAACCGCCGCCCCGGGCGCTGGGCTTCTCTTTGGGCGCGGCAACCGTACTGGACGGCGCTCGCTGTCACCTCACTGGCCGCACTGGTGTTGGTGCCGAGCACAGTGCACGAGTCGACTTCTGCATCAGAGCCCAGAATGGGCGGTGCTGCGCGCACAGGACTGGCAGAGGAGGCTCTGGCCGAACCCGAGTTGATGCCCGTCGGCAGCACGGACCAGGACATGACGTCGAAATCGGTTGTGGCCTTCGATATGCCATCCCGCCCTTTTCCAGGGCAGCACCTAGCGCCCTGTCGCGGGCTCGGGAGGGAGATTGAGCTGCGCAACGGACAGCGCGCCTGCTGGATCAAGATCGACGCCACGGCCGAAGAGTGTAAGACGGGCGGCTACGAGTGGAAGGGCGGTTGCTATCTGCCCAGCATTCCCTCACAGCGCACACCGAGCAGCACTCAGCCACAGCGCGCATCACCCGCGCCGGCTATGCACGAGCAGTAGAGAGGTAGCTCCCGGTCCGCCCCTTCTCCTGGGGCATGAGTGATGGAGCCCTGAAGGTCGGAGACGTATACGTTGCCGTCTCTGCCGCAATCGGAGACTTCGCCCAATCAATGCAGCGCGTGGCGAAGATGGTGGAGGACACGGCCAAGAAGGTGAAGGAGTCGGCTGGCGCGATCGCCAACGTCGGCGCCATCTTCGCGGCTGGCCTGGGAGTAGCTGTCAAGAAGGCTTCGGAGACGAACGAGAAGCTCCAGGCCGACCTCAAGCGCATAGAGAAGCTCCTCTACACCCTGGCCGGGGATATCGGGGACGCGTTCGCGCCCTTCATCCGAGAACTGGCCCAAGGACTCTCCAAGGTTGTGGGAGCATTCCAACGGCTCGATCCAGGCGTGAAGGCGGCGTCCGTGAACTTCGCCGTGTTCGCAGTGAAGGCTGGAGCCGTCGCAGGAGTCCTCGGCAAGGGGGCAAGCCTCGTGGAGGGCCTAGCCAAGGCGACAGGGGCCGTGTTGGTACCAGCCGTCAACGCGGCATCTGCGGCATTCAAGCTCATGGGCTCCCAACTCGCGGCGCAGTTGCCAGGCATGCTGAAGGGCCTCAACAGCTTCGGTGCCATGCTGCCCAATGCACTCGGCTCGGCGGCTGTGTCCCTCGGCAGCATCCTTCTGCCGCTGGCCGCAGTAACCGCTGCCTTCGCAGGAATCGCTCTCGGCGCCGGCGCCATCTATCAAGCCTGGATGGAGAACAGCGCGGCTATCACGGAGGCCATCAACTCTGCCTGGGAGGCCATCAAGGGATACGCCCTGAAGGTGGCGGGCTTCTTCACGGGCCTCTTCGAGGCGGTGCGCTCGTTCTTCCTCTCCCTCGCAGCCGCGATGCTCGAGGTGGTGGCGGCGAAGATCCGCAGCATCGCTGCCTTGTTGGAGAAGGGCGCGCGGCTCTTGGAGCGCTACGACTTTGCGGACCAGCTCGCCAAGGTCCAGCAGATGACCGGTGAGTCCATGGTCGGCATGCTCCAGGACAAGATGGTGCAGGCCGGGAAGGTGGCCGGCGAGGCGCTCACCAAGGGTGTGAAGGCCCTCGCGGACATCGGCTCCGCCGTGGGAGACAACGTGTCCCAGTCCCTCCACTACAGCGTGAAGGGACTGAAAGCGCTGGTGAATGACCACTACAAGGGCTCAGCGCTCGAGAAGCTCGTCTCCCGAATCGAGCACCTGCTGTCCTTCGGTCAAGGGCCGGATGCCACACTCCGCGCCGAGCCTGAGGCGCTCTCGGTATCGAAGGTTGGGCCTGGTCCTGCGCCGCGCCCCTTCATTCCGGTCGATACGCGAGGCATGGGGATGGGCCGCTTCAGCACAAGTGCGATCTACGAAGCACTGAGAAAGCAGGGGCTCTCCGAGGTGCAGGCTCGGGCGCAAGCCTCCGTCGAATTCGTGGGCCGCATCCGCCGGGCCTCGGTGCTCGAGGCCGAGCGCATCGCCACAGGACTGAAGGAGATTCGGGCCAGCCTCCTCGGCCGCCTCCAGTCCGCGCTGCCAGCAGCCCTCCAGTCATTCATCGAAGGCTTCCAGGCCGCGGGCTTGCAGGGCGGACTGGCCAACATGGTGGGCGAGCTCCTCATGCAGAGCGAGGGCTTCCAGCGTGTCATGGAGGTGCTGAGTGGTTTGCTCCAACGAGTGGCGGATGCACTCGGTCAGCTCCTCACGCCTCTGCAGCCGCTGCTCGGCGCGATCTCCCTCATCATCGACGCTGGGTTGAAGGCGCTCGCCCCGATGCTCCAAGTCCTTGCAGGCGTGGTGCAGCCCCTTGTGCCCTCACTGGTGGTCCTCGGAGAGCTCTTCGCCGCGCTGGCTCCAACGCTCGCGCTCATTACTCAGGCCATCCTTCTGGTGGAGCAGCCCTTTCGCCTGTTCGCAGGCCCGGTGCTGAAAGCCCTCTTCGATGCGCTGAAGTTCGTCAGCCAGGTCATTCTCACCGTGATGAAGGGAGTCGGCGGTGTGTGGAACGGGATCCTCTCGGCGATCCAGTCGGTGTTCCGCTCCCTCGGCAACATCTCCGTGTTCGGCGTGAGGCCGCTCGGATTCCTCCGGGGGTGGGCGGACGGACTAGAGGGGGCGAAGATCGACACGGACGCGTTGGCCCGAAGCCTCCAGCAGCTCAACGGCCTCACCTGGGAAGCGGCGCAGGCCAAAGCGGAAGAAACGGCCGCTGTGCTCGCCAACCGCGTGGCGGTGGACAACGCCACCAAGTCGCTGACCAATGTCCCCTCGGTGTGGAAGGAGGCCCTGTCCCGCTTCGAAGCGCAGGATCCGGGGCGCCCTGGCCAGAGTTCCGGTCCTCTTGTGCCCTCAACTCCACCCTCCTCGAGCACCGGCTCTACGCGTGCACCTCCTCCCGGTGTGGCCTACGGGCCCTCGACTCCCGGAGGCACGTCAACTGCTCAGGCTCCAGCGGCACCCGCGGTGGCCATTGACACGATCAACATCACCACGAGAGACCCGCTGGAGGGCATGACGGCCCTGGAGCGGAAGCTGGATGACATTGCCTTCCGGATGACGGGCAGCCGGGCTTGGGCGAGCCGGTACGCCGTGCAGAGGGGGTAAGCCATGACGGACTACCTGCAAGTGAACGGGGTGCCCCTGGCCTGCACTGCCTCAGAGTACGAGCCAGTCCGCCTGGGAGAGGTGACGCGCTCCTTCAACGGAGCGCCACGCTCCTCGGTGCGCACACGCAAGCGGGACTACCGTTTCACCACAGGGTTGCTCACCCTTGCCGAGGCCGAGCTGGTGCGCGCCCTGGTAGAGGGCGAGGGGCATGTGTGGAACTTCGAGGACTACAGCGTCGCCTCCTCCCGCGGCCTGGTGCCGGACTACGTGAAGGAGGCCTACCTCGAGGATGGCAATACCCGGTACGGAGACTGGAAGCTCGTGCTCTCCTGGGTGGGGACCATGCGCTGGCAGACCCTTCTTCCGAGCACCTGGACACTCATGGGCTGGCACGCGCAGGCCGGAGTGGACGTACGGTACACCCACTACACGCTGCGCAGTGACGGTGCCAAGTGGAGCGATGGGGGGAGGGACAATTCGCGCCCCGTCCCCTTCGAGGTGCTGTTCGGCGGCAGTGTCCGCGTCTTCAGCATGTACGGAGGGGAGGAGTACCTGGACGAGCTTGTTGCGTTGCCCTACGCCGTGCCAGATACCTGGGTGCCTCGCCTTTACGCCCTCCACGCAGCGCGGCCCTTTCCTCCCCTTCCGTTCGTCCACGCGGGAGGCGAGGGACTGCCCTCCGGAGGACTCACCTGTATGGGGCTCACCGGTACCGGCCGCCGCACTGGGCTTGCCGTTGGGGGCTCCTTCACCACCGGAGAGGTGCTGGACTTCACCCTCTACGGGAGCTGAGCCCTCACGCCCCTTCTCCGGGGGCATGAGGACTCTCACTGAGCAGCAGCGCGCGTGTCTCCTCTGCGCCGCTGGCTACACCGTACGCGCCCGGGTGCTGGTGCTCGGCCCAGGAAACTATTGGCACAACCTCTCAGCCCTTGGGCCGCTCGGCGCCTTCGACTTCCTTGAGGAGGCCACCGTAGACGAGCAGCTCGACGCTCCCGTGGCCCAGGCCACAGTCCGTGTGCGGCGCGATGTTGCAGGCTTCTCCCTCGCTCCGCTGATCACCACCTCTCCCTTCAACACGTACGCGGGCGTCTATGCCCCTCTGCTCCGCGAGGGCCGCACCTTCATCGTAGAGGTGCTGGTGTGCCCCCTGGGCATGGAGCCCACCGAGGCGGCCTGGGTGGAGCTGTTCCGGGGGCGGATTGATGAGGTGGACTCCGCCGCAGAGGTGCTCACCTTCTCCGGTAGGGACTCTGCCGGCCTGCTGCAGGACTCCTTCATCGAGGTGGAGCGCACCTACGGCAGCGGCGATCCCACGAATGGGGACAGGTTGCAGGACATTTGCCAGGTCCTCTTGCGCGACAACGGCCTGGCTTCCTTTCCCTTCTACGTTCCGGTGGATCCACTCTCCCGCCGCGGCCCCTACGTGCAGAAAGTGGAGCCGGTGCTCGAAGCGCTGCGCTTCCTCGCTCAGCAGAGCGGCTGGGAGGTGCGGTGGAAGTGGCGCGGGCCTCCCACCAACGCCTGGGCCCTCTTCCTCTGGTGCCCGGACAGGGCCGCCACCAACCCCGTATGGACGTTCAGCCCGGGCACCTACCGCGAGCTCAGCGCGGTGCGCACCAGCCTCACTGATGTGCGTAACGCGTGGAGCGGGGTGTACTCGGATCGCTTCGACCTGGACGCCTCGGGCAAGCCCAAGCGCAAGACAGTGGAGGTGAGCGATGCGGCCAGCATTGCTGCTTACGGCCGCCGCTGGGCGCAGGTGGCGGAGGAGGCCACCAGCCCCATCGACACCGAAGCGGAGATGCGGCGCATGCTCAGCTCGGGCCTCGCCGACATGAAGCAGCCCTGGCTACAGCTTGAGGCGGAGGTGGACCTGCACCCCTTTATCGAGCTCGGAGACGTTCTCGCCTTCGACGACAACGGCGCCCACTTCACCGCCCCCCAACTGGCTGCGCTCGTGCAGGTGACGCACACCCTAGGAGCCAGCGGGGCGAAGACGAAGCTGGTGTGCCGCGGCAAGCCCGCAACCAGCCCTCGGGCCTGGCTCTCCCTGGAGGCTCGGCCGGGCCTTGCTCCCGCTCCCCCTTTCACCCCACCTCAACCGCCCACGGGCCTCTCGGCCACTCCCACGGTGAATGGCTTCTCCCTCACTTTTTTCCCGCCCACCACCGGAGCAGCGGCCGCGGAGTACGAGCTCCACGTGGGCACCACCCCGGGCTTTGCCCTCGGCCAGGCCAAGGCCACCAGCAGCACCACGCGTTTCGAGGTAGCCGATCTCCGCCCGGGAACCACGTACTACTCCAAGGTGGTATCGCGGGACTCGAAGGGGAACCGCGGAACTCCCAGTTCTGAGGTCCTCATCACAACTCTGTACGTAGAGCCACGTCTGCTTCAGCCCTACGTCCAGCAGAGCAGCGTGGTGCCCAATGACTCCTTCGAGGCCTGCAACGTAGCGAATGCGCCACCGGATACCTGGACGCTCCTCAATGGCACCTGGGGAACCACTGCGGCTCGCAGCGTTGACGCACTCTCCGGCGGCGCCGCAGTGCACTTCAGCGGCGGCGCCACCAACACGCTGGCCAGCCAGTACGTCACTGTGCGGCCCGGGGACATCTACTCCGTTGAGGCCTGGGCCAAGCGCACCACTGCCACCGGGAACAACGTGGCCTCGCTGCTGCTCGACTACGTGGACAGCGCGTTCAACATCCTCTCGGTGGTGAGCGTGCTGGTAAACCCCACTCCTGCGGATGGGTGGAGGCGCTTCTACAACGTGGGTGCGGCGCCAGCGGGCGCCAGGTACCTCCGCGTGCGGCTGAACCAGCCGAACACCACGCCGGATGCCCTCATCTGGGATGCCGTGCGCGTATCGCTCTCGCGCCTCCTCATGGAGCCGTTGAACCTGGTGGACAGCAGCTCGGCCACCTTCGCCAACGGCTTTGCCAACGTGAACGCCTACCAGGGCCAGTACACCGTGTGCGCCTTCTACAAGGGAGCGGATGACACCGTCTTCATGGAAGGGCGTGTCACCCGGGCGGCCGGAGTCCCACCAGCAGGTACGGCGATCCTCAACGGTCTGCGCGCCGGATACCGGCCGCGCGCCGAGGTGACACTCCTCGTGGCAACAAACACCGGGGCAGGAGTCATCACCATTACCCCGGCTGGCTCTGTGATCTACCAGTCTGGCGGCACGGGTTGGCTGAGTCTTGACGGCGTGCGCTTCCGCGGCTCGCCGTAACCCATCTCCCGCCCTCTGTACCTCATGGCAGAGAGTTGAAAATCATCACCACCAACCCAGTGAGGTGGACCCAGTTATTGGGTCCAGTTCCTCAGTTCAGCAAGAGACTTGTCCGTCTCTCCTGCCTAATTTCTCCCTTTTCCTTTCTAGTCATTCATAAGGGTCAACTTCGAGGGCTCTGGAGCAGGTCTCTGCAGGGTCCGCAGGAAGACCCACTCCTATCTGCCCAGTACACAGTGGCACTTCGATCCAGGCCATCCAGATGGATGTTGCTCCTAACCCAACAGGGAGGCGAGCACTCTTGGACATACGGCTCGGGTTGCTGCGGTAACTCGCTGCTGTAACTCCAAGAAGTTGTGTCACTGCTTGGCGCATGTCACCGCGTTGGGAGAACGCGAAACGGTGCAGACACTAGAGCCAAGAGTGCCGTTGCTGCACTCAGGCGTACAAGAATACCCCTGTGGGACGAAGCCGCTAGGGCACTGTGAGCCACACTGCCTGAAGGTTGTCGCAGGGATCGGCTGGCAGGTCACTGCATTGGGTGAATGAGAAGCGATGCAGACACTGGAACCAAGAGTGCCGTTGCTACACTCTGGCGTACAGGAATAACCCTGTGGGACAAAACCGCTGGGACATTGTGAGCCACACTGCCTGAAAGTTGTTGCTGGGATCGGCTGGCAGGTCACTGCATTGGGTGAATGAGAAGCGATGCAGACACTGGAACCAAGAGTGCCGCTGCTACACTCTGGCGTACAAGAATAACCCTGTGGGACAAAACCGCTGGGACATTGTGAGCCACACTGCCTGAAAGTTGTTGCTGGGATCGGCTGGCAAGTTACCGCATTAGGTGAACTCGGCCCCATGCATGACAGGTTACTCACACCACAGCTTCGCGTGCAGGAATAACTTGCAGGATAGTACCCATCAGGACAGCCTGAGCCGCAACTCATGAGGCCAGACTCGGCACTAGCCAATTCTAACTCTTCGGTGGCTTGGGCATCATCAATGGAGCCTCCACACCCCCAAACCGCCAATAAAGCTATGGCCCATATCAAAGTGCACTTCTTCATGATCGCCTTCCTATTGGATGGTGGACGTGCCGAACAGGCGGCAGACAAAATTCATTCTTCAAGTCGACTGATTGAGCGATGGGTCGCCAGCACCAATCCTCAGCATCCAGCTGAGCACAAAGCCTCTGTGCACTCTTTTCTGTTGCAACCCTGCTTCGGGTTTCCTGGAGTGAGTCTCTGAAGTGCGTTCGTAGAACCAGGGCTCGACTCCCGTGCAAGCGGCCATGCGTCAGAAGTGAGTATCACGCTTGCCTGCCTGTCCCTGCTCAACGCCATCTTACCCGCATCGGTGGCTCGCAAAGGCAGCCCAGTGAAGCGCACACGAACCATAGCGGCGACGGCGTCACACCGCTCTTGGTGCAGTGCACACAGGACATGTGAGTAGGTACCGTTGGCGGAAGCCACCACGGCGTCTCTCCTCGCTGTGGTAGAGTAGGCCCTCGCCGACCTCCAAGCGTCGGCTACACCGTGCGCACGGTGCAGCCTTCGCGTTTCTCCTCGCTGTGGGCTTACTGGCGCACTCGGGGTGCCGCAACCCTTGAGCCCGGCTGTAGGCTGCGTACTCCCCCTTTCGGATCCGCCCCCCGCAGCCCACTGCAGTGCACGTACCGTCCTTCCTCGCGACGATAGTGGGCACTACCGCACATCCGTGAAGAGGGGGCCCAGGCTCACCGCTCGCGGGGACACAGCTCGATTCGGAGTTGTCGGGGCCCTCCTCACTATGGCCCGGCCCCTGGGAGGCTCCAAAGCCCGACGCAGGGCCCTCAGGCCCGTCTCGCGCGCTTCCCTCACTGCGGCCCGACTGAGCCGAAGCTCGTCGGCGAGGATGGTTTCCCCAACAGGTCTCTCTCTGCCAAGACCCGCGAGCCCCATAATCACGTAGCGCTGGAGCAGCCCTAGCCTGCCCAGGGCATTCACCGCCCGGCGAGCAAGGGCTAGGCGCTCCTCGCTCTCGCCGCGAGCGTCCGCAAGGCCCAGCAGGGTGTCTGCTGGTAGGGCCGCGTGGAGGGTACCGCTTCCAAGCACGGAGAGACTCCCTGCGGACACGCCGCGCTCCTCGAGAACCTCGGCGAGTTCGCGCGGCTCGGGCACCGAGGCTACCTTCTCCACCCACTGCCCACCCACGATCTGCCGGTACTTCACTTCGCGCAGCGGGCCCTCCATCTGAGCTGCCGCCTTGGCGCGCTTCACCTTGCGCCGTGCGTGGCGAGTCACACGCACTGGGGACACCTCCCCGAGAGCGGCGCGGCGTATGGCCTGGAGAGCCAGGCGCTTCACGTAGCCCGGGTAGAGGCACTTCCCCGGAGCCTGGCCAGGAGTAAAGCCTTCCCAGGCTTTGTAAGTGGCCACCAGCCCCTCCTGCACCATGTCCTCCACCGCCACCCTGTATTCCTTTGCCACTGCCACGGCTGCAGACACCACGTACCCGCGCACTGCCAGGGCCAGGGCTTGCTCATCCTCGAGTCGTGGCTCCTCCCGGGTGAGGCCATGGAGACGAATGAGCAGATCCTCCATCTCCCGGTGGGAGAGTCGCGCTTTCTCTGTATGCTGTGAGTTCATGAGGTCCTCCTTCCCGGGGGGTAGGTGGCGGGACGCGCGCGGAGGCGAATGGTTCGCGCGGGGTTGTCTGCGTCCGACCGGAGCGGCTCTGGCGAAGGCGGACGGCCCTCCACCGCAGCCAAGGCCTCCTCGGGCGAGCGCACCACGGGCACCTCAAGCCCAGCTGCTCGCAACCGAGCGAGCAGTTCCTCCTGGGCCCGGGTGAGGCGGTTCTTGCCCCGGGGGTTCTTCACCTCCAGCACGCGCAGTTCGCCGCGCCGAATGCACAGTAAGTCCATCACCCCGGGCGCATTCACCTTCACCACCGTCCAACCCGCGAGTTGCAGAGCCCGGACAATGGCCGGCTCGTTCCCGTCTCTTTGAGAGGCCCATCTCATGGGGTCCCCCCCGCGTCTTCGGGCAGCACGTACCGGACTCCTGCGAGGCCACGGGAGGAGAGGTGCCGCTCCAGCAGTTCGCGGTAGTGGTCATCCACCCAGTCGCGGAAGAACCGATCGGGGCACTCCAAGAGGAGCAGCCCTTCGTCCACAATGGCCAAGGCTCGCATCCGCGTCAGCCACTGGAGGGCATACGTCCTCCCATCCCGCTGCACCTCTTCCAGCGCGACATGCCAGAGGCGCCCAGCAGGCGAATCGTCCCTAGCCAGAGCCTCCATCTGAGACTCAGAGGCGCAAAGTTCCTCCTGCTCGCGCTCGACGGTGGCGCGCGCTTCGGCGCCCAGCCGCTCGGCCCTGTTGCCGGGCCGCCCGTGGGCCACGGGTGGCCTCACGCCCGCGGTTTCCTGACCCGGTTCCGGGTCCAGACTCCAGCGGCCAGTGAGGAGACACTCTGCTGGCTCGTACCCCTCTCGCGTCTGTCCCACGAGTAGCCACACGAGGCTGGCTCTCTGACGGCTGCCCAGTTCGCCGCGGCATACCGGGGCTCGTGGAACAAGCGCGAAGGCCTTTTGCCACTCCTCTAGCGGGCGGCGATCGAGCGCGTCCTGGGCATCCCCCAGCAATCGCTTCGAGGTGCGCTCTCCCCAGGCCGGGAAGCCATGCGGCGCCACCAATTCGTTCCATGCGGAGCGCAGAGCCTGCACCTCCGCCGGTAGCGAGGCCGATGTGTGGTGCTCTCGCCGGGTGTCACGCACGCCGTCACGCGGCGCCGCCGTGACGAGCGCGAGCGATCCTCTCTTCTCCGAGACAGAGGGAGGGGGAAGAGGGAGAGGAGAAGTAGAGAGTCTTTCTTTCTTCTCCTCCCCCTGTGTCACGCTGGGCGTCACGCTGCCCTTTCGCGCGCGGCAGTTTCTCTGTCTCGTTCTGGCCAACTCCCTCTTTCTCTTCTCCCTCTCCTCCTGTGTCACGCTGGGCGTCACGCTCGGGGGTTCGGTAGCGCCTACTGTCTGAGCGTGACGGGAGTCTTCGGCAGGAGGAAACGACGCGATCAGCTCCAAGATCTCGGGCGTCGGCGAGAACCATTCACCCACGAGTCGCGTGCTCGCAAACCGCTCATGGAGGCGACGTTCGTCCTCGACCCCTCCGTCGACGATCGCCAGGAGAACAATCTTCCCCCCTCCCGCCCCTGTTTGCAGAGAGGCCACTCGTGCCCAGGGATTCGCGCTGACCCCGATCTTGATGTTCCCGGTAGGGCCCCGCGCGAAATAGACCTTCGTCCGGCGCTTCCCGCTTCTATTGAGTTCGGACTGCTGGCGGAGCGCATCAGCTGTTGCCTCGAGTGCTGCAGCTTGCGCGCGAAAGAGTTCGACGCCCTTCAGCCATCCGGCCAGTTCCCCCTCAGCGCGGATCCGGGCCCTCTCCGCACGAAGCCGAGCCGCCCTCTCACTCTGCAACAGGTGCTCGGCATCGCCACCACCTGCTGGCGGTTCCCGCGCTTGGCGCCGCCAGATCACCAGCGCTTGGGGAAACTTCCCCCCGTGTCCGGGCAATCCGTCCGGGCAGCCCGGCCAGCCGAAGCGCCACCGGCCCCGCGGTCGCCGCATCTCGGCATGCCCAGTTTGAAGCGCCGGCTCCACGTAGTCCTGCCACCAACCTCTATCCGTCCACGCGGGCACCGCCAGCACCACCAGCTCGGCCCCGTTGTCCGCCTCGGATGCGCACTTCTTCGCCCAGAGCGAGAGGCTCCGTGCATCGTACGGACCCGGGTTGCACCACACGCGCTCGCCCCTCCATGACTGCGCGAGCCCGTCTGTCGCAACAGCCCCAACCAAGCTCGGGTCAACCCCTGGCGGGCAGAAGAACCTCGGAACCTTGGCGGCCTCGCGCGTGGCGGCGCACACGTCCACGGTGAAGCCGAACTCCTCGTTGAGAGGATTGAAGTCCGTCCGGCGCGTGTACCACTCGGCTGTGTTGCCCTTGGGAGGCAACACCCGTGCTGCCGTCCCCATCGCTACTCCTCCCCCGGGCCGGTGGTGTTCGGTACCTGCTCGAAGGTGCCGCGCAAGCCCGGCACTCGGGCCCACGCAGAAACCGTGTCCATGGGCTGGATCGCCACGCGCTCGGGGCTGCTCTCGGTACCTGCCAGCACGCGGTAGCCCCGGCAGCAACGCAGGCTCGCCAGACTGCGCCGGGCGCGAGTGCCTGGCAGCATCTCGGGCTTGGCGAGCTTCTCCTTAAGGGAGCTCATGGCGCAGCCACCTCCGCCACCGCCGAGCGCTGCGCTCGGCGCGTGGCATGGGCCGCCTTGCGCAGCTCGTGCGGAAGCTGGAGCACGGTGACGAGAGTGTGGCTGCAGAACACCCAAACAGCCTCACCGTGGACACGGAGGTTGTCCGCAGTGCCGCGGGTACTGGCCACCATTCCGAGGTACTGGCGCAGGGCTCCGAAGGTGTCCTCGTGGCGAAGCCCTGCCGCGAAGGCCCGGCATGCCATGCGTTCCGTGGCCTTGCGGTTCAGCCCGAGGCGCTCACGGCCACGTTGGAAGGCATGCTCGGAGATATGGAGATCGCTGGCAGGCGTCACCGGAGCACCTCCACCTCAAGTGCTCGTACCTTTTGCCTGTGAGCTCCCTTCAAGTGAGTGGCGGCAGCCAAGCACTGGCGACCGGCCTCGGTGCCGCGCAGCGTGCGAACTGAGCCGCGCTCACCGACCAGGAGCCCCTTCCGCCTTAGAGCCTCCACGAGGCACTGGACGGCCTGGGTACTGCTCACGCCGAGCGGCGCGAGCAACTCGCGCACCGTGGGACTGTAGCCCTGGCGCGCGCGTCCCTCCTCAATGAGGCGCAGCACCTGGAGCTGGCGCTCGGTGGGAGGCAGATCGGCGCAGCGGCGACGGTGGCGGTTCATGCCGCACCGCCCGTCACCAGGTGCTGCACCACCGCCGCGCGGAGGGCGTGGCCTTCGCAGGCGAGAGGACCACCGGGAGCCGCATCAAGGCACTTCCCACAGCCCGGCACAGGGGCCACCTGCAGCCGGAAGGCGAGCACCGCCTCCTCGAGCGCTGCTTGCTGTGCAGGGGACAGCGGACTGCCTGCTCCGCCCTCAAGGGGCGCACGACTGGTGTCTGTCTCTACGTTACTACGCTCCGACGCGCCGTCATGGAGCGCTGCGTGCTCCTCTGCGCTCTCTCCCTCGTGATTCTGAGGATTTACACACCCTGCCGACACGTCACGGCGCGTAGGAGACGGCTTCGATTCCCGCTGCCTCCATCCCGAGAAGCCCAGCAATCTTAACGGGGTAGCTGTCGCCAGGAGACTGTGGCTTCGCCTGCAGTTTGGCATCCTCACGCGGCCCAGTCACCGCGGCGTACCCTCCACGCCCTCCAGCACCGGCACGAGAGCCACCTCCATGAGGCCGATGGGAATTTCTTTCAGAAAGAGAAATGAAACCCCAGGCAGGCCTGTGTCACTTGCCTGCAGAGGCTCTTCCTATGCACCCCTCAGCACTCTCCGTGATCGCTCTATTGTTAATCTCTGCCTGCAGCTCCGGAGACCCCGCGCCCGCCCGGGCAGCCCCCACGGCCACGGACAAACTTTCAGTCCCAGCTGTTCCTCATGCCTCGAATTGGGTGCTGGACCCAGAAAACTCTTCGGCGCAGTTCTCCTGCAAACACGTGTTCACCAACGTGCGCGGCATGTTTCACAAGCCTTCCGGAACCCTCACCCTGGATGAAGGAAACCTCGCCAATACCAGGGCCAACGCGACCATTGATGTGAGCACCATCACGACGGGCGTGGAGGAGCGTGACGCGCACCTCAAGAGTCCAGACTTCTTCGACGTTGCCAAGTTCCCGGGAATCACCTTTGCTTCAACCAGCGTAAGTAAGTCGGGCGCCACCTCGTACGCGATGATGGGCAACCTGACCATGCACGGCATCACCAAGCCGGTGACTCTCGCGGTCACACTTTCGCCCCCGTTCAATCATGCCGGAGGCATACGCCGCGCGGTCGAGGCCACCGGAGCCGTCAATCGGAAGGACTTTGGCCTTCGTTGGGAATTCCCGGGCGAGGGAGCCGGTGTCGTCGTGGGAGACAACATCGAGATCTCCATCGATGCGGAGCTGGTTCTTCAACCCGAATGATGTTGTACCGATGCGCCACCCGTCGGCCGATCCCTTTCCCTTGCGCCTGCTCCTCTCCATCGGCGTGGTCCTCCTAGCGGGGCCTGGGTGCAGCTGCAAGCCGGCGCCGGCGCCGCCCGCGGGATCGGCGGCCGTGCGTCCGCCGTCGGAGACGCCGTCAGCGGGGCCTGTCGCGCCTCTGCCCCCGGCGGGAGAGCCAGGGAGCACCACCTGGGGCGAGATCGCGGGCGTGCGCTACCTCGAGCACATGACGGGCGGGGCGCGACCTGACGAGCGGGTGCCGATGATCGTCGCGCTGCACCCCATGGGCGGGGACCCCTCGGACTTCCTCCTGCTGCTCCGGCGCTACCGCCGCCGCGCCCGCCTCATTCTCCCGTACGGCCACCCGAGCGGCGGCATGTACATCTGGTACGACTCCGTCCGCGACGACGTCGCAGCGCCCCTGGTTACGCGGGAAGCCGATCGGATCGCCGCTGCGCTCGCCGCCCTGGTGGCCGCCCGCCCCACCGTCGGCAAGCCCCTCGTCACCGGCTTCTCGCAGGGCGGCATCATGACCTTCGCCCTGGCGGTCACCCACCCCGAGGCGCTGGTGGCCGCCTTCCCCATCAGCGGCCTGCTCCCGCCGTCGCTCTACCCGTCGGCGGCGCTCAGCTCGGGGCCGCGCCCGGCGACACTCCCGCCGGTCGCGGCTTTCCACGGCGCCTCCGACCTGGCGGTGCCGACCCGAAGCGCGCGCGCCTCGATCGCCGAGCTGCAGCGCGCCGGGTACACCGCGGAGCTGCGCGAGTACGCCGGGGTCGAGCACGACATCTCCGACGAGGAAGATGGCGAGATCTTGGAGCGAATCGGGCGGGCCGCCGACGGCCTCGCGGCCGCGACGCCGGCGCCTTGAAGCGGGCGCGCTCGTCGACTTCTCGGGTACGCCCCCCGCGCTCCTCCACCCGCTCCTCCCCTGCCACACCTTGCCAGGGCACACCCTACTGTCCGCCTCCCACGGGGTTCTCGTGAGCCCTGGTCTCTACGTCGATGGAAAGGATCAGCGCATTCCGCTCTCCTACGCGCCAGAGGGCCGATTCCGTAGCAGGATGCTCTCGAGGGGCTACGGCTGGCTCAGAACGTCGAGCCGTCGGCGCGCCTGCCCGGAGAGGAGGACAGGGTGCTCAGCGTGCCATGGGCGGACAGCGGAGCCCCCGCGGCGCCGTCGGGGTTGCGGTTGAACGACGTGCCCGGCGCCAGGGCCGTGCTCCAGGACACCGAGTCCATCAGGTAGGTCGGTACGACGTGCAGGGAGACACTGTCGGCTGCGTCGTCGAGGAAGAGGTTGCCTCCCGAAGACGGCACCGCGTTGCGCAGGCCCGCCGGGATGCCGGTCGCCGCCCCGAAGACCGCCAGCGCCTGCCCCGCTTCCAGGCGCGTTCCGCACGAGAAGCGGTGGATGACACCCTGTGAGTCCGACAGGGTCCAGCGGCCCAGGTCTGCGGGGGTGCTCGCCAGATTGAGCACCTCGACGAACTCCGCCGCTGTGTTGCCGGAGGGCTCGCTCGCCAGCACCTCGTTGATGATGACCCGCGGGGTAGCGCTCGTCACCGTCAGGGACACGGGACCATTGCTCGTGTCCCCCACGCCGCTCGCGGTGGCGCTCACGACACGCACCCGCGCCGAGGCCGTCGTCACATTGGGCGCCGTCCAGCACCAGGTTCCCTGAGAGGCGGGCACGTCCGTCCCGATGCGCACCCAGTTCGTCCCGTCGGTGCTGTACTCCACGTTCACGAGGGAGACCCCGCTGGAGTACCAGCTGACGGGGAACGTCGTGTAACCCGTGGCGCTCTCTCCTCCGTTGGGGAAGGTGACGCGCAGCGCGGGAGACGAGGGCGCGGGCGGCTTGTACTCGGTGATCACCGGATAGTGATCACTGGTGGTGGCCCGATAGTCCGGGATGTAGCTCTCGGGCTTCTCGATGCGCGCCCGATCCGGCAGGATGAGCGGGACCAGCTCGTGGGTCACCAGGTGGTGATCGATGGTGGACGTGTAGCCGGTCGTCGAGCCGATGTGCGCCTCGGACAGACCGCGCGTGGCGAAGAGGTACCGGGCCCTGTCCTCATCGAGCTGCTGGAACGGCGAGGGCTGGCCATCGATGATGGAGGTGTCCACGTCATCGTTCCAGTCTCCGACCACGAAGACCTTCTCGTTCGGATAGTGGCTGTCCAGGTACGCCTTGAGCGCGTCCGCCGAGGCCTTGCGGCGCTGCCACGAGTCGGCGAGCGCGAACGGATAGAGGTGGAGCGCGATGAGGACATAGTCGCTCGTCACCCCTCCCACGGTGGCGGAGAACGTCACCTCCAGCGGCATCCGGTCCGGATCAATTCCGTGGAGGAGCTTGGCGCTCAGGACGCGGACCGAGTCACGCCTGTACAGAAACGCGGGCTGGAGGGGATCGTTCGCGTAGAAGTGGGGGCCGTCGAAGACCCGCGGATCACTGGCACGGAAGCCGTCGTACGCCGGGAGCTGGGACCGGAGCTGCTCGAACTGCGCGTCATCCATGATCTCCATCAGGCCCCAGACATGCGCGTTCATGCGCTGGATGACGCTCCGCGCGTTGCTGAGTTGGAGGCTCTCATTGGACGGGCCATGCGTCGGGGAGCCAAATAACTCGATGTTCCAGTGGCCCACCTTGAGGGTCGGCCCGTCATACGGGAGCGGGCCCGCGTCGGCGCCTGAGCCCTGCCCCCCATCCATGCTCCCGCCGTCCGTCCCCGAGCCGGCGTCCACCTGGGTGCCACCGTCGCCCGGGCCGACCTGAGGTGTCCCCGACCCCCCTCCGCCAGAGGACGAGCCACAGGCGGTGGACAACAGGCATACGAGGAGAGACGCCACGCGAGAAGAGTTCATGGGCGCATCATCTCCCAAAGTCGCCAGCCCTCGAAAACAGGGGCCACGACGGCGTCAGAGCATAGATGTGGAGACGATCCACAAGAAGCGCGGCGAAACGATCGCGGCGACCGCGATCGCGGCATACATGGAGCGCGGGCTCAATTGATCGAAAAGCCAGGAAGGCGCCCGCGCTCGCGAGTTCCGAGGGCCTGCAGCCCCCGAGCCCCCTGCGGCGTCGAGAAACCCCCGTTTTGCGAAGAAGCGAAGGCCAAACAGGGACTTCTCGACGCACTCGTGCAGAACGCTCCCACCAAGCGCAGGGCCCCAGGGGTTGTGGCGCCCGCAGCCCGAAGCTCGCCAATCAACTGATTGGGCTGGATTCTGATCCAAACCAGTAGGGGAGATCCCGCGATTGCCCGCAGTCGCCGCGATCGGAATCCCGCGTTCCTTAACGATCGTTTTAAGGCTCGCCTCTTGGGGCTTCGGCCCTGCCCACGCTTGAAGGAGCCACCCCTTTCAAGATGTTGAATCAATGCGTCCAGAAGCCAGGACGCGAGCGGTGGAGACATGCTTGCGTGCAGCGCGTCCATCGACGTAACCCTTCTTCGTTTTCTTCTTTGGCCCCCGAGGGCGCTTGCGCAAGCGCTTGGGCTGGGCGTGCTGAGCGATGAGAAGGAGGAGCCGGCTGAGTTGGAGAGGGGTTTGCTTGTCGAAGGCAGCCCAAATCTCGTCAGCCACGGCAATCATCATCCCGCCATAGGTAGCCTTCACCTCGATGGAAATGAAGAAGGGAGAGATTTCAATGCCCTTGGCTTTGGCTTGGGGGTGCGCCGCCTCAACAGCCGCTTGGATGACCGCCAAGATGTTGTAGGCCACTACAGCGGTGCCGAAAGCCAGCAGTGCTGCTCTGGGCTGGCCTAACGTCCGAACCTCGCTGTGAAGGGCGGATTCAAGACTCTGAAACATGCCTTCAATGCTCCAACGCTTGCGGTACAGACATGCCACCTGCTCGGCGGAGAGTTTCTCCGCCGGGGCGTTGGTGAGCAGACGAATGAGGGGCTCGCCCTCCTCGGTGGGCTCATCCAGTTGAAGTTCGATGCGACGCAGCGTGAGCAGGCGCCCGCTGTCGTCCTCCACCTGGACCGCCTGCTCGACGACGACGCCCGTCTCCACACGGCCCACCTCTCTGCGTTTCCCCACCTCAGTAGGGCTGGGAGTGCGTCCATGCTCTCGGATGATGAAGGCGGCTTGCCGCTCTTCCAAGCCAAAGACAATCTTGGTGGTGGAGAAGTTCCTGTCTGCTATCCACAAGTCACCCTGCTGGGCATGTTCCAGCGCGGCGGCCACCAGCGTCCTCTCTTGGGCGTGCGCATCCTCGCAAGGCACCATGTCCACCACCAGCCCCTGCTCCGGTGCGTATACCACCAGAGAGTGCCCGGGCAGGGCGGCTCCGCGAAACTCACGCAGCGGCTTGAGCCTCTTCTCGCTGGCAGGCAGGTGATTGCCGTCGATGACTCGGACGCGATAGCCCTCTGCCCAAGGCTTCTGGCCTGTTCGCAGAGGCTCCACTACGGGCTCCATTCGCTGAGCGCTGCCGCGGACCAGAGCGCGCACCAAGCCCGGCTCCATCCGATTGCCCTTATCGTAGAGCGCCGCCAAGGAGGTGCCCACCTCTGCGGCCTTCGCGGCCGCATGCAGCGAGGGGCGTAGCCCCAAGGCCACCACCGACATCAGCCCGACAACGGTGGAGAAGAGAAGCTCCCGGGTGTACTGCCTCTGACGGTGCTCCTCGAAGAGCGAATCCATCCACTCTGCGCTGACGGCGCGCTGGAGAACCAGCCGCGCCATGACACTCACCGGACTGTCTTTGACAAACCGTTCAAGGATTACATCGAAGGCCACCGCACAACTCCAGGAGAAGGGATGCCGGACGTGCTCACTCTGTAGGTAGAGCACTCCACTCCCTACCTATCATGTCGGCTCGGGCTCTGCCTGCTCCCCTCAACAGGTTTCCACCCCCATGAACGGTTACGGGATGCCCAGGGAGTCACGGCGGTAGTCCTCTCTTCCCGCAGCAGCAGGCAGAGCCCTCTCTTCCCGATCTTTCCTGCTTCATCAACGACCTTGAAAGGGGTGGTTCTAAGACAGATACGAGCTGTGCAGAGGGTGAGGGCTGGTGCAGAGGGGCCGAGGAGGGCCGAGGACGGCGCCGCATACGGCTGGCGGCGGGCGCACAAGCACACCGACACGCCCGGCGAGGAAGCGATCGTCGACCCGATCATTCAGGGCGTCCTCAACCAGATCTGCGAGTCCTTCGGCTTCGACGACGAGGACCGCTCGGCCTGATCGGGTCATCCCTCCTTGCGGCGGTAATGCATCGCCACCTGCCCGGACTTCAGCCGGTTCATCGAGACGAGCTCGAGGCGCCGTGAGGGCTCCAGCCCCTGAAACAACGTCGGCCCGTGGCCGGCGATGACGGGGTGGACAACGAGACGGTACTCATCGATCAGCCCCAGCCGCTCGAGCGCCGTCGAGAGCGTGGGACTGCCCACTAGCACGCCTTGCGGGGTCTTCTCCTTCAGCTGAGTCACGGCCTCACGCAAATCCCCCTCGACGCGGAAGGTGTTGTTCCACGGGAAGTCGCGGCGCGAGGCCGAGACCACATACTTCGGCTTGGCCTCCAGCTTGCGCGCCCACTCCCGCATCGCGCGTGGCGCGTTCTCGTCGCGTGCCACCGCCGGCCAGGCGCTCTCCATGAGTTCGTACGTGACGCGCCCCCACAGCATCGCCCCGGCTGCGTCCATCAGCTGCGTGAAGTAGTCGTGCAGCTCGTCGTCCGCGATCCCCTCGCGATGGTCGCAGCACCCGTCCAGCGTCACGTTGAGTCCGAAGGTCAAGAGTCCCATGGCGCTGATGTACCACGGCGGGAGCATAGGAAGGACAGGAGCCCTCTTGGGCGTAGCGGGCGGGAGCAGAGCGGGAGGTGAGGGAGGCTGATTGGAGGGTCCGGGTGTTTCGACACAGGGGCGTGCCGTTGATCTCGGCGCGTTCGTACGGTTGGGCCTCGGCTTCGGTGATGCCGACGATCAGGACGAGCGGGACGAGCACAACGAGTCTGAGAGGGAGCATGCCCACCCAACCTTCGTGGCATCCGGGAGCGGGAACAGAAGCCGCCGCGTAGGGAGGGACGCCCCTTCAGCGCCGGCGCAGCCTCGCCCCCATGCCAGGCATGCCGAAAATCGTTTGGGTCAGCCCGTGGGTGAGGAGGCCGCGCGGGTCGGACTGGGTAAGTTCCTCGTAGAACTTCTGCCAGTAGTCCAGAGTGGCCTCGTGGCCATCGACGATCCGGAACACCCACTCTGAGAAGGGGCGCGGTGGCCGGCGCTCGTCCACATAGGGCTCCTCCTCATCTTCGAAGCCCCAGTATACGAGGGGGTCCTCCTCACCGAGGCCGGCCGCGCAGACCATCCCACTGTGGCCATGGAACGCGAGGGCCAGGTGAGGACGCCCCCACCAGCTCACCACCTGCGGAGGCTCCCCTTCGGGGACACAGGGGTCCGACAAGAACACCTCTCCATCAATGCTCGCTTCCAGGAAGCAAGCCAACAGAGAACAGGCGTAGAACTCACGAAGTGCACCCGGCACGGGAAGCCCGAGCCGCGCTTCGAGCTTCGCCAGTCCGTCTTCATGGGCCAAGGCGCGGAGCCAGTCCGGCACCTTTCCTTGCAAGCGCAGCACTTCGGGGGCGCGGAAATAGCCCCGCGCCTCGGCCACCTCGAGCGAACGCTGTAGGTACTTCATGAAGCCACCATATGCCTTCTCGACGCGTTCATCAGCGAGTCCACGGGTCCGCTCCCGAAGATCGCCGTCCGTGGGCCGGGCGCCGTAGGAGAGCGGGTGGCCCTCGCGCTTCACGAAGTCGTGCTCCGTGGGCTTGTTCTTCAGGTCGAGGCCCAGCGTTCGGGTTCAGACGCGAGGCATGATGCGCTTCACCCACGCCGCGCGGCGAACATCAAGAACGTCTGCGGAGTGCGCAGGTCCACCAACTTCAAGCCCGCCGCGTCCAGCCAGCCTTGGATCTCATCGACGGTGAAGGAGCGCACGTTGAACGCCGCCTCGTGGCGGCTCTGGAAGTGCCTGTACAGCGGCCGCTCCGCCTTCCGAAAGGTGAGCACCGTGAACGTGCCACCCGGGCTCAGGCAGCGGGCCACCTCGCGGAAGACGGCTCCTGGGTCCGGGAAGAGCTGGAGCGCGTTGGAGCAGTTCACCGCTCCAATCCGCCCCGTGCCGAAGGGCAGCTTCTGCGCGTGGGCTCGCACCGTCGCCAGCCCGGGGATGGCCGCCTGGATGGCTTGCAGCATCGCCACGCTCAGGTCGACGCCTATCACCCGGTCCAGCCCCGCCTTCCCCACCACTGCCTGCGTCCACCTCCCCGCCCCGCATGCCAGGTCGAGCACCGGCCCCGTCGCGGGCTTGAGCTGCTCGCGGATGTAGCCGTCCTCGTCCGCCTTGCTCAGCGCTCCACCCCAGTTCGTGCCCATCAGGTTCACGAACACCGCTCGGGTGTGGTCCTCGTACCGGGTGATGTGCAGCGGGTCCTGCATGTAGAAGGGCCCGAGCCCGTCCTTCTTCATCGCGGCCCGTGGCGCGAAGTCGACGTAGCCCGTACGAAGCGGATAGCTCGCTCCGCACGGGGCACAGCGGAAGCCTTCAGGGACCGGCGTGACGGGGCCGTGGCACTCGGGGCACGCGACTGCCTCCCTCTGGCCATGCAGCAGCTCGGTGCTCATTCCTGGCCCTCCTCGATGGCGTGCTCGGCCTGCGCCCCGAGCAACGCGAGCACCGCCGTGGTCTCTTCCTTCCAGTACACCTCGAGCTGCTCGGCGGAGAGCCCCAGTCCGCGCCGCCACTGCTGGTCGGCGGCGGCTTCCTCCTCGGTGACCCGCCAGAACGCGGGTGAGGGCCAGCCGCGACCGATGAGCTCCACCCTCCCAGGGGCGCTGAAGTCCGCCGTGTGCAGGCACCGCTCCAGTCGGGAGAAGTCGTCCGGGCCGAACCCGCCGGGCTCGAGCTCTCCGAGCACTCGCTCGCGATCCTCGGGGAAGTGCGCCAGCAGGAACAGCAACGCGAGCCTCGCCCGCCGGCTGCTCATGTTCCGCCGCGCTGCCGCCAGTGCCAAGGGGACTCCGCGCCGCACCGCCTCTCGCACCTCGCGGGCAAGGGGGTGCTCTGCCGGGGCCTCGGCCAGCACGCCGAGCAGGAGCGCGGCTCGGGCCACCGTCAGCGGTTGTGCCGACTCCAGCGCGCCCACCAGCAAGGGGACGACCGGAAGCGTCGCCCCGGAGAGCCGCCCGTCGGCCCAGGCCAGCTCCACGAGTCGCGGGTACACCCGGGCCGTCCGCTCTGGCTCCGCCGCGCACAGCTCCTGAATGAGTTCTGGCAGCTGCGCCGCGCTGTCTTGCGCGTGTGCCAGGGAAGACTGAGTGCCAGGGTTCATCTCCGTTGCCACGAGTCAGGCCTCCTCGAGCGCGTCACACCCAGGGTGTGGCCGCCAACGGAGTTCACCCGGATTCCCCTTCGCAGTCGAGCGCGGACTGGCGTCACGTGCCGGGAGTGGACCACAGCCTCCCGCTCAGGTAGCGCTCTCCGCTGTCGTTGCAGAAGCACACGACACACGCGGACTCGTTCTCCCGAGCCACATCGAGCGCCGCGGCGAGTACGGCGCCAGAGGTGGCTCCTACCATGATGCCCTCTCGCTGGGCCATGGCTCGCGCCGTCTCCAAGCCTCGCTCCGTGGAGATCCGCACCAGCCGGTCGAAGCCATCCTCCCGATAGATTCCCGGACGGAGCGTGGACGGGATGTGCCTCATTCCAATGAGGCCATGATCATGCCGGTCCGGCTCCACCGCGACGACCTGGATGCGCGGGTTGCGCTTCTTCAGGCCCCAGCCCGTTCCCATCACGGTCCCGGAAGTCCCGATGGCCGCGACGACGTGGGTCACGCGCCCATCGGTCTGCTCCCAGATTTCGGGAGCCGTCGTGAGGTAGTGCGACCAGAGATTGGCGGGGTTGCTGTACTGATCCGGTTTGAAGTAGTGCTCGGGATTCTGCGCGTAGATCTCCTGGACCTTGCGGATCGCGCCGTCCGAACCCAGTGCCGGTTCCGTGTAGACCTGCTCCGCACCCAGCGCGCGTAACAGGCGCTTGCGCTCCTCACTCACCGCGGCCGATAGCGTCAACTTCACCGGATAGCCCAGGGCTGCTCCGAGCATGGCCAGGGACACCCCGGTGTTGCCCGAAGTGGACTCGAGGATGGTCATCCCCGGGCGCAGCGCTCGGGTTCGCAGGCCCTCGTAGACCATCATCGTCGCCGCGCGGTCCTTGATGGAGCCGCCGGGGTTGTACATCTCGAGCTTGGCGTAGAGCCGGACGGACTGTGGGATGTCCGGCTCCACGCGCTGGATGCGGTACAGCGGCGTCTTGCCGACCAGGTCGATGAGGGTCCCCGTGTTCCGAGGCCAGTGCACTCCTTCGGGCAGGTGCCAGCTCGAAGGGTCCTCCATCTGCTTCAGCGCCAGAGAGTTCTCGCCCATGACTCACCGTTCTCGATGCGCACTCGCGGAGCTACAGCAGGTTCCGCTTGCGCGCGATCTCGAACGCCTCCGCAACGCTCAGGTACATGTAGATGCCATCGAAGAGCTGCCCATCCACCCGCGAGTAGCCAGGCAGGACGCCGAAGACCTTGAAGCCCATGTGCTTCCAGATCTGCTCGGCGGGGCTGCCCGCGCGCACGTCGAGATAGACCAGCTCCACGCCCAATTCCCTGCACTTGGAGATGAAGGCCGGAAGCGTGCGCCACATCACGCCGTGCCCTCGCACCTCGGGATCCACCATCGCCCGGAAGACTCCAGCCATGTGCCGGTTGTTCGGGGAGCCGCTCTGGATCAGCGTGCCCTGAAAGAGAAAGCTGCTGCCGGTGTCCGCCACCAGCAGGTGGCAGCGCTTCTCGCTCAGGTCACGATTCAGGTCCGCCACGATCTTCTGGCCCACAGCGGGCTCGAACGGGCCAGGGAAGCCCACGGTGCTGTCGCGCTCCAGAACGCGCAGATACAGCCCCAGGTAGCGCTCCGCGTGCTCCGGAACGAGCCGATCCAGCCAGCGGAACTGGTAAGGCGCTTCGGTGCTCATACTCGCTCCCTTTCCTGTGAGCCTTGGCTCACGCGGACGCGGTGAGCCCGGGAGGGGGAGTCGTCAGTACGCCGCCCAGCCGCTGGTACTCGCGCTGGATGCCGTCGTAGTGCCGCCAGAACAGCTCGACGGTGTCGCGCACCGTGGCGATCGCCTCCTGCTGCATCTTCTCCGTGGTGCAGACGGCGCACACGATGTCGAAGCCTTCGCGCACGTGATCCACGTCCTCCTCCGCGTGAACGGAGAAGAACTGGATGTCGTCTTCCGAGAGGCCGTAGAGCGCCGCGATGGCCTTGTGAGGAGCAACCCCAGACTCCTTCTGGATGGTCTGCCCTTCGCTGGCAATCATCACCGCGGCGGCTCCCATGTGATAGCGAGCGGGGTCCTCACACAGCTTGCGGCGGAACTCGAGGAGCTCCCGCGTCTCCGGGAGCGGCTCGGCTCGCTCCATCTCCTCGTTGGAGATGCCAAGGGCACGCAGGAATTTCTGCATCAGCTCCAGGTGCCCATCCGTCTGGGAGAGGGCGCCCGTCACCTCTTCGTAGAGGTTGGAGGCCAGGTTGCGGCGGAACGAAGGCGCGGGGCAGTTGTAGAAGAGGGCCGCGACGTACCGCTCGAACATTCGGGTGAGCGGGTATGTGTTCATCCCGAAGAGGCGCAGCAGTTGTGGGTTCTTCTTCGGTTGAAACAGCTCCATCAGGATGGGGTGGGCCAGGGTGGACTTCGATTTCAATGCCTTGCCAAGCTCTCTCCGGAACTGCGCCTCGCTGAGCATGCACACTCCTTCAGGATCAGGTGACGGATGGCACTATCCTTCTCAAGATATGAAGAGCGCGGTTATTCTGCTTTGCTATAAATCCCAGAACAAGTAGTGCTTTTGGGTCGAGGGCACGGGACTTCATACGTCGTGTTCGGCGAAGGCTCGAACCGGCATGGTGGCAGCTCCCACGACACGTAAGGGAACAGCGTAGAAGCGGAACCCATCCGGTGGCAGGGATTGGAGATTGCAGAGGTGCTCGACGATGAGAATGCCCGCGGCGAGCAGCCGGGTGTGAACAGGCCTGGCGGGATCCTGGGTGTCGTCCACGTTCCAGCAGTCCACGCCCACCAGGGCCGGGCGCGCCTGCAGGATGCGGTCCACGAACTCAGGGGCCAGGAAAGGACCTGGCTCGTAGTACCGCTCCGTGGCCCACCGCTCATCCCAGGAGGTCTTCACAAGGATGGCGCGGCCGCGCAGATCCCCCTCGGGGAGCTGTGGGTTGACGGAGCGAGAAGCACTCATCTCCGCGGACACCACATGCCCTGGCAGCCCCGCGACCTGCTCCAGCGGAATGTTTCCGATATCCTGCGTGTCTGGATACCGATGGAAAGGGCTGTCCAGGTACGTGCCTGTGTTGCAGTCCATTTCCAGCCTGCCCAGATAGAACTCCGATCGGTTCTGGTATCGGGGGCGTGAAGCGGCGTGGTCGACGATGGCCTTGACCTTGGGGCTGGAGAGCCCGGGGTAGGGGGTCATTCCATCCTGGATGGGGTGGTTCAGTTCGATGAAGCGCTTCATGAGATGGCTTCCCTCTTCGTGCATGGGCAGTAGCCCAGATGCCGTGGAACGCATCGACTTTAGCGATGTCGAAGAGGGAGTACAGCCGCTTCAGGAGACTCCTGGGCTCTCGGCGGGCGCCTGCCGAGATGCAGGCTCGGAGGTCGTGGCTCCCCGGGTCACGCAGAGGATGGAGCCCACCACGCATGTCATCCCTATCAGGTGTGACCAGTTGAAGTGCTCGCCGCCCACCGCGTAGGAGAGCAGCACGGCGCTTACGGGCATCACTCCCGTGAACACCGCGGCCACGCTGCCGGGCACCTTCGAGACGCCCGCGAACCAGATCATGAACTGGAGCACGGAGATGCCCAATCCCATGAACACCAGGGCGGACCAGTTGGGCCACTCTGGCGTGGTGAAGTCAAAGCTCACCATCTGGTAGAGGGCGAAGGGCAGGAACGTCACCAGAGCGAAGAGGTTCACATATGCTGCGGTGGCCAGGGGGCTGATCCGGGCCGTGACCATCTTGGCGGAGATGGTGAAGAGGGCCTCGCCCACGACGCAGCCGAAGATGAGGGCATTGCCGAGCAGAGGGTTGGGGCCGCGGCCCGTCGCGTCTCCGCCGGAGAGGTTGATCGCCAGGATGCCCACCATGGTGAGCACCACGGCCAGACCTCCCCACGAGTTGAGCCGCTCCTTCAAGTAGAGGACGGAGATGAGCGCGGTGAAGATGGGGACGGTGCTGGTGATGATCCCGCTCTCGGCGGCGGTCGTGTAGCGCAGCCCGAAGAGCAGGAAGACGGTGAACATGAAGATGCCCCCGAACCCGCAGACGAAGAGCGCCAGGGCCTCCCTCTTCGTCAATTTGGGCATGCGTCCCTCGCGCAGCAGCACCAGCGCGATGAGGACGGGAACCGCCATGGCGAGCCGCAGTCCCGCCGCGAGGAACACCGGGAAGGCGTGCGTGAGGAACTTCCCCGCCACGACCACGGCCCCTCCCATGGCCATGGCCAGGGTGCATTGAAAGTAAGCCAACCAGCGACTGCTCGACATTATGCCTCCGAGGCCCGGGGAGCCGCGTGACTCCCGGCGCACCCACGCAGTGAATCTATGATGATGTCCAAGGCCGCATCCACGGTGATGCGCTCGACGTTGATGGGCGGCAAGAACCGCAGCACACAATCCTCGCGGCCTCCCAATTCCATCAGCAAGCCCCGCCGCAAGAGCTGCTCCTGCACCCTGCCTGCCATGATGGGATCTCCTCGCCCCGTCTTGGGATCGATGAGCTCCACGCCCAGCATCAGGCCGAGCCCGCGGATGTCTCCGATGATGGGCAGATGCGCACGGACCTGCTCCAACCGTTCCCGGATGTAGTGCCCTTCGCGAGTGGCGTGCTCCAGGATCCCATCGCGCCGGATGATCTTCATCATCGCCACGCTCGCCGCGAATGCGAGCTGATTGCCGCGGAAGGTGCCTGTGTGCGCCCCCGGCTTCCAGACATCCAGCTTGCGATCGTAGAGAATGACGGCGATGGGCATTCCCAATCCGCCCAGGGCCTTGGACAGGACGATGACGTCCGGTTCGATGCCGAAGTGCTCGAAGGCCAGCCAGCGTCCCGTACGGCCGCAGCCACTCTGGATCTCATCGATGATGAGAGGAATGCCTCGCTCCCGGGTGATGCGCCGGACCTCCTGGACGAAGCGCGGGTGGGGAGGGATGACGCCGCCTTCTCCCTGGAGCACTTCCATGATGACGGCGGCGGGAGTGCGGACCCCTCCGTTCTCATCATCCAGGACCTTCTCCAGGTACTGCGCGCAGTTGGTGGAGCAGGACTCCGGCCGCAGCGACATGGGGCAGCGGAAGCAGTACGCGTAGGGGAAGAAGTGGACGCCGGGCATGATGTTGCCCAGGTGCTCCTTGGGCGGCCGCAGGCCGGTGAGAGCGAGGGTGCTCTGGGTGCTCCCGTGGAAGCCTCCGTGGAAGCTGATGACGTCGCCTCGCCCGGTGGCTGTCTTGCACAGCTTGATGGCCGCATCCACCGCGTCCGCCCCCGCGGGACCGCAGAACTGGATCTTCATCCGGTCCTGGAGAGGCTTGGGCAGCATCCCCAGGAGCTCCTGGGTGAAGGCATCCTTGATGGGCGTGGGGAAGTCGAGCATGTGGGTGCCCTGCTCGAGCTGCTGGCGGACGGCGTCGGCCAGCTCCGGGTGGTTGTGGCCGAGCGCCAGTGCTCCCGCTCCGCTCAGGAAATCGATGAAGAGGTTGCCATCGAGATCCTCGACGTAGGCTCCCTGGCCGCGCCGCGCCGCGAGCTTCATCTTGCGGGGATAGGTGCGCGCGTTCGACTCATGGGTGGCCTGGCGCTCCAGCAGCTCGGCGGAGCGCGGGCCAGGGATGGAGGTGCGCAGGACGGGCCGGCCATCCCTGGGCAGTTGGAGCGAGGGCTCCCTTCTCTCAGCGTGTTCCCGCTCAGCCATGGCCGAGCTCCTTCCGAGAGCCCTCGGCCTTGGGGCGTGCCCGAGGGAAGGGCGTGGTCACCTTGCGATCCAGCGCCTGGGCAATCTCCTGGGCGAGCTTTCCGGCCCTCAGGGAGAGGAGGCTGAAGGAGCCTGCGTCGCTGACGCCATGCGAGGCTTCGCACAAGCCATTGAGGAACAGCGGGGGAATGCGCCCGGTCCGCTCGGAGGCGTTCACGCTGTAGTCGAAGTTCACGTGCAGCACGCCGCGCGCATCCATCCGGAGGTGGCGTTCGAGCGGCTGGAGGAGGGCGGGGATCCGCTCCTGATGGGCGCCTGGCCCCAGGTCCCGGAAGCCCGTGGCGAGGACCACCGCATCCACCGCCCGTTCCTCCTGGGTGTGTTGGTAGATGTGCTTGGAGGTGATGCGGATGCTCTTGCCGTCCTGGACGGCGCTGGTGATCTCGTGGTTGTTCACGAGCGACACGCGCTTCCGCCCATCCAGCTCGTGCTCGTAGAGCGTGAGGTAGAAATCCTTGAGGATGTCCATGTCCGACGCGGAGTAGTTGAGGTACTTGAGATCCGCGTTGATGCGCGCCTTGTCCTCCTCGGACGCTTCATAGAAGGGGGCGACGTGCTCGGGGTGGACGCTGGCCTCCATGAAGGGGTTGGTGTCCTTGAGGCGGAAGGAGAAATGGCGGATGAAGCAGACCGGTTCGACATCGGGGAACCGGTTGCAGAGATCCAGGAGGATCTCCACCGAGCTCTGGCTGGCGCCGATGACCGCGATGCGCCGGGCGCCTTGCTCCACCAGCCGGTTGATGCGTGGCAGGTAGTCATTGAGGTGGAAGACCCGCTCGGAGAGGAGCTTGTCGAACGGCGCCGGGGCATACGGCGCGCGGCCCGTGGCCAGCACGAGGATGCGGCCCTGGTACTCGGCGCCCTCCGCGGTCTTGACCCGGTAGCCCTGCGGGCCCAGGTCGGAGCCCACCAGTGAGACTTCCTTCACGTGCTGGTTGTAGTCCACCGAGTGGTCGAAGTGCCTGGCGGTCCACTGGACATACTTCGCGTACTCCTTGCGAAGCGGGTATTCGAGCCCGAGGTTGAAGTGCTTGAAGAGCAGATCATTCTCGAACAGGTAGTTGATGAAGGTGTAGTGGCTGCGGGGATTGCGCGGCGTCACCAGATCCACCGATGGGTGGTGCTGGATGTTGGCGCGGTGAAGCATCATCGCTTCCTGCCAGTTCGCCGTGGGCTTGGCCTCGAGGAAGCGGGCCTTGACGCCCGGAAGCATCTCCTCCAGTGCGATGGCCAGCGCGATGTTGCCCGGCCCGAAGCCAATGCCAATGAGATCGTAGGGTTCCGACATGGGGTGTCCTGGTGCGATGAGTGATCGGGAATGCTCGAGCCGGCCGCGGCGGGATCAGCTCACGAGCCTGAGCGGGGACGGAGGAGCTGTGGGGCTCTCCCTGTCGCTGAACAACATGATGTCGCCGCGGAGCTTGTGGAACACGTTGAACTGCTCGGAGCGGGTGACCGTGGAGAGGAGGGCCGCGTTGCGGCGTTTCGTCTTCTCACTGAAGCCCAGGGCGCCGCTCCGGTAGAAGCGGATGGCGCCGGATGCGTCCCGCATGGGGAGGACCTCGGAGCGGGCATGGCGGCTGGCGCTGAAGGGAATGTCGAGCAGCCCTTCCGCGAAGGCTCGAGCGATCGCCGGGATGGGATCCGCGGCGTCCAGCACGGGCGCGACGATCTCGTCCACCTCGGTGAGGATGGCCTCCATCTCTTCCTCCACCTCGTGCTCCGGCAGGTGGATGAAGTCGAAGATGTTCGAGGTGGCGGAGCGCGCCGTCCAGATGCCGGTGGCGTTGGCCTCCACGGTGGGGATGCCCAGCGCCTCCTCGTAGGTCTTGTTGATCAGCTTGGTGGCCCTGCCTTTCCAAGCAGTGAGCGCGCCGTAGAAGATGGTCGCGTCCGCGGTGCGCCGGCTCGGAGAGAACGGGCCCATCCACTCGTGGAAGACGGGGTAGACCTCGACGTTCGGCGGCAGGTACCGCGCAGCCATGCGCCGGATGGTGCGCAGCGCCGCGACGTCCTGGATGAGGTTTCCACCCTGGCAGCAGGCAATGGAGATGCAGCGCACGCCCGCACGCGCCGCGATGATTGCCTCCAGCAGCGTCATGGAGAGGCCGATGGAGGGTGGAATGAGCACGGCCGTGAGCGTTCCGAACAGTTCCCGGTCCACGAAGAGGCCTGCCCTGGCCAGGTCTCCGCAGGCTTGCTCCACCTCCTGCCAGCAGCGCAGGGAGTGCTCTAGCGGGACGTCCTTGCAGTATGGGAGGTTGTAGCAGATGCCTCCTCCCTCGAAGGCGGTGATGCCCGAGGAGATCGCCACCTGGAAGAGATCTCGTGGATCCGGCGAGCCATGACGGACCTGGAGCGGGGCCTTCACTGCTTCGTTGAGCTCTCGGCCTCGCCGCCAGCCGTGCCCCACCAGTGGGTAGCCGTTGAGCTGGCTCGGGCCCGCTTCGATCAGGTGACGGGCCATGTCGAAGCGACGCAGCCGCGTGTAGGAGTCGATCGTCAGGGTGAGGATTTCCGGCTGCGCCCGCTCCTCCAATTGCAGGAGCAGCCGCTTCATGGCCTCGTGCGCGCCCACGCCACAGCGCGGTTGGACGAGGAGCTGCTGGTTTGCGTCCGCGCTTCGCAGCACGTCCCTGACGGTCGGCTTTCCCAGCGCGCGGACGTAGTGGACGATCTCCTGGGTGCCAGGAAGATCGGTGGGGAGCACCTCCTGGGGAGGAGGCTCGCGCGAGCTCACGAACGGCCTCCGGGGGCGAGCGGGAGCAGGCGCTCTGGCAGGCCCGAAGCGCTGGGTGGCTGCGCCGGGATGTGGGGCTGCTCCGCGGGATGCGGGAACATCCGGTCGTGCAGGGACTGGCCCAGCAGCGTGGCGCTGGCCTTCCCTACGATGTCACGCTGGGGCGGCTGTCCCGGCTCGAAGCTGCTCACGAGGTGCTGCTCCTGTGCCACGGCCGCGATGCCGTGCCGGGAGAGGAAGTGCACCGGGTCGAAGAAGCCGCAGGTGACGACGAGCCGGCGCGAGAACTCGCCATCCAGCCGGACCAGGGGGACCTCGGCGGCGCGCAGCAGCGCATCCGCGCGCACTCGCTCCGTGGGCGTCGTCAGCTCGAGCACGATGCTTCGGGCATCCACCACGACGGCCCTCGGCTCCGCTCCATCGCCGATCACCGTCCCCACCCGGTAGTCCTCACGGTTGAGACGGCAGACGATGAGGACGCCGTGCCGCTTTCCCTCGGCCACCGCGCCGTAGTGCATGACCTTGGCGCCGCTCCGAGACAGCTCGATCAGGCCGTCATAGGAGATGCGCTCGATGAGGCGCGTGCCTCGAATGAGGTTGGGGTCCGCAGTGTAGACGCCACACACGTCCGAGTAGATCTCGCACTCTCGCAGCCCCAGGGCGGCGGCCACGACGACCGCCGTCAGATCCGAGCTGTTCTTGCCGAGCATGGTGGGACGGCCCTGGCCATCCACGGCCTGGCCTCCGGGGACCACGACGACATCCGCCTGCTCCAGGGCTCGGCGCAGGGGCAGCGCATCCACCTGCTGAATGCGGGCGCGCGTGAAGTTGTCGTCCGTGCGCACCCCGAGCTGGAAGCCATTGAGGGATGAGGCCCGCAGGCCCGCCGCCTCCGCGGCGACGCGCAGCAACCCGGCGCCCAAAGTGTCCGCCAGAGGCAGGAGCGCGTCCGAAGCCTCGGGAGAGGGCGTCGGCGTCAGTGTCTGCGCCAGGCCCCGGAGTCGTTCCGTGAGCCCCGCCATCGCACTGGCGACGATGACGATCTTCTCCGCATCCCGGGCCAGCCGCTCCTTGAGATGGACAGCGATGCGCCGGTAGTCCTCCATCTCCAGGAAGGAGGAACCCCCAAACTTCAGGACTCGGATACGCATGATTCAGCAGACTCCCTTGGCGACTACCTGCTCGGCGACCTGCATGGCATTGAGCGCGGCGCCGATGCGGAGGTTGTCCGAGACGACCCAGAACCAACCGGATTCCGGCATGTCCGGCACGGTGCGGATCCTCCCGACGTGGACGTGGTTGGCGTTCCCCATGAACCGGGGCGTGGGGAACGGCGTGTTTCCCTGGCCGTCGTAGACGGTGACCTCCGGGGCATCGCGCAGCAGCGCGAGCATGCGCTGGCGATCCAGGGGCGCCTCGCACTCGAAGTACACCGCCGCCGAGTGGCAGTTGAGCACAGGGACACGCACCGCCGTGGCACTGACCTGCAGGTCCGGGCGGCGGAGGATCTTCCGCGACTCCTGGACGACCTTCTGCTCCTCCAGCGTGAAGCCGGTGTCGAGCATGCTATCGATGCTGGGGATGACGTTGAAGGCGAGGGGGACCTTGAAGCGCCCAGCGTGAGGCGCTTCCTGGGCACCCGAGAGCGTCTGACGCGCGTCGATCCGCAGATCCTCCATGCCCGTCAGCCCGGCGCCAGAGGCCGCCTGGTAGGTGCTGACGATGAGCTTGCGCACGTGGAAGTGGCGGTCCAGCGGCGCGATCAGGCGCACGATGGGGATGGTGGAGCAGTTGGGGTTGGCGATGATGCCGCTGCGGGGCCGGGTCCCCAGCAGATCCCCGTTCACCTGGGGGACCGCCAGCGGAGAGTCTGCGTCCATGCGGAAGGCGTTCGTGTTGTCGATGACGAGCGCCCCCTGCTGTGCCGCCTTTCGAGCCCACTGCTGGCTGATGGACGTGCCCGCCGAGAAGAAGGCGATGTCCACATCCGAGAAGTCGAAGTGCGCGAGGTCATGCACCCGGTACTGCTGGCCACGGAACGAGCGCGTACGCCCCGCCGAGCGCTCCGAGGCGATCAGGTCCAGGCGCCTCATCTGGAGGTTCCGCTCTTCGATAAGGCTCAGCAGCGTCTCTCCGACCGCCCCGGTCGCTCCGACGATGGCGACGTTCAGGTCCGCCCAGCTCATCGGTGCACCCCGGTGACGGTGCGCGTGAGGGAGGTGCTCATGCGTTGGCTGCGCAAGGTCTCCAGCTCCTGGAGAAGCTGCTCGGGCGACTCCAGGATCATCGATACGCCAATCTCCCTGAACTCGGCCTCGAGGGTGTCGCGCTTCTTGCTCCCCACGGACAGGTTCCCGCCCAGGATGACCGGGCAGCGGATCTGGTGCCGTTGCTTGAGCAGCTCGAGCTCGCGCAGATCCTCCAGGGCGTGCCCGTTCATGCTGCCGATGGCAATGGCCAGCGCGTCCCGGTGCTCGTCATAGGCGCGCATGAAGTCAGACACCGGCGTGCACACGCCGAGGTTGATCACCTCGAAGCCATTCTCTCGAAGGTAGTGGGCGATGAGGTAGTTGGCGACGACATGGGAGTCGCTGGCGGCGACGCCCAGGATGACCTTGTTGCGTTCCGTCTGAGATGGGGGATCGATCGTTGTGAGGCCAGACATGCAATTCTCCCTTGGACGACGCTTAGGAACTGGAGCCTTCCGTGACCGGGACGGGTGCGTGTGGTGTGACGGGCTGGCCGCCCGGGAGCATCGGCATCCCTGACAGCGCGTCGAAGACGTAGTTGACCGCGACGTGGAACCCCCAGATGTCCCAATAGGCAGGCCAGCCGCGGTGCCCCGAGTCGATGTCGGACTGGCGCGCGTACGCGGAGTCCGGCCAGTCCAGCGTTCCGGGGTGGCGGTGGTGGAAGTCGTGATGGGGCGCGTCTCCCACCAGCACGAGGAAGCGCATGGGGAGGTGGTACACGGCCATCGCCAGCCACCACTGGCTCCACTGGTACAGCCAGCGGTGGATGGGGAGCCCCCGAGGCGGCAGCGGGCTGGCGCAGAAGCGGCCCCAGCAGCGGGTGGCCAGATGATCGCGCACGGACTCGGAGCTGGCCTTGGGGATGAACCACGCGTGCTCGGTCAGCAGCTCCAGGAAGGCGCTCTGGTGGTAGAAGAAGAAGACCGGCACCGCGAAGCCCAACAGCCAGGCCTTCCACATCCCCTGCACGAGCAGCATGAGCGCCACCCACAGGGCCACGTGGGTCCACGCGCCCAGCCGTCGCCAGCCCCGCGTCTTGAACAGGTTGTACCTGAAGCGCGACAGCAGGTAGCTGCCGTGGAAGTACGGCGAGAACAGCGTCTTGAACGTGTGCAGCCAGAGCTGGCGCCGCGTCATTCCCTCACGGAAGCCGAAGCGGCGGATGAAGGTGAGGACCGGATCCTGCTCGGTGGTGAAGGTCTTCGCGCCATGGTGGAGGTGCGCGTGATCCCACCGGTAGCTCTCCAGATCCTGCGAGAACAACAGCGTCGAGAGACACTCGCCCACGAAGCGGTCCACCTTCGGGTTCTTCGTGAACCGGAAGTGGCCGCACTGGTGCACCAGGACGAGGGCCATGTTGCGGGCGCCATTGAGCGTCAGGGCCCAGCCCAACACCACCCCGAGCACCTGCCATGGCGGTGAGCGCAGCACGCTCCACGCGCTCAGGGCGAAGCCCGCGGCGAACGTCAGGAGGGTGCTGGCGAGGTAGCTCCACGGGCCCGAAGCCATGAGCGGACGTTGGCCTGGGAGCGCCTTGCCCGTGAGCCACGTCCAGAAGGGCTGGGTGAAGCCGGGGAACCGTTGCAGGTCCTGGCGGACATCGGTGTCGCGCACTGCTTTCTCCTCCAGCACGGGGTGTGGAGGAAGACCTCGCGGCACCAAGGCCTGCCGAGGTGTTCACGTTCCACCCCCTGGACGTGCATTGATTGATGGCCGGGTGAGCCTGGGCGGAGCGCCTTCCCCGGCGGCGACAACCATGCTGGCACGGCCAACGGGAAGCAGGCGGTATGGGATTGCGCGGTGCTCCCGCAGAGGTGGCGGAGCAACGGCTTGTCAGTCAGCGGTGAGTGTCAACTGAGTTGTCGCTCGGTGTTAGCTCCGTCTGCCCGGGGACAGAGCGAGGGAGCGAATTGGGGAGGCATGGCGCGGAGCCGGACCGGCCCTGCGGGGGCCCAGTCGCGCACGTGCCGTGTCCAGCGTGCGGGGCAGTTGCGCTGGGCGCGCTCGTAGACGCTGCGGCGCTGTGCGAGCAACGCCCCCTCACGGCCATGATAGCGATCATCCGGTGTGACGAAGCTGATGCCGCTGTGAAGGTGTTCGCGGTTGTACCAGGCGACGAACCGAGTCACCCAGGCGCATGCAGCCTCGGGTGAACTGAATGCCCGCTGAGGGTAGGTGGGCCGGTGTTTGAGGGTGCGGAAGAGTGCTTCAGAGAAGGGATTGTCGGTGCTCACCCGGGGCCGGCTGAAGGAGGGGATGATGCCCAGCCTCCGGAGGGTGGCCAGCATCGTGGCTCCTCGCATGGGCGCCCCATTGTCGGAGTGCAGGACAAGCCCTTCCGGGCGGATGCCATTCTCCTCGCAGCTCCGAAGGATCAGCCGGGAGGCGAGTTCCATCGACTCCTCCAAGGACACCTGCCAGCCCATGATGCGGCGGCTGAAGACGTCGAGGACGAGGTAGAGGAAGTAGTACTCCCCTCGCACGGCGCCCTTCAGGTAGGTGATGTCCCAGCTCCAGAGCTGGTTGGGCGACACCGCGACATGCTCCACCCAGGGCAGCCGTGGCATGGGCCTCCGCGGGGGGAGGTGGGTCGGGTGCGCATGGGCTCGCCGAAGCCGGTAGAACGTCGACTCCGAGGCGATGTACACGCCCTGGTCCGCCAGCCGCGCCACGAGTTGGCGGGGAGGGAGGCCGTGGTACGGCTCGGCGGCCGCGAGCGCCAGGGCCGTCAGTTGCTCTGCCGGAGAGAGCCGGTTGGCGGGCACACGGCGCTGTTGGGTGCGTCCATCCTCCAGGGAGGCGGCTTTCCTCCATCTCTGGAGCGTCCGCGTGGACAGGCCCATGGTTTCGCAGGTGGTCCGCAGCCGCGCGCCGGCGGTGGTGGCTTCCTGGGCGAGGGCGAGCGCGGTGCGGCGCGTGGCGCTGGGGTGGAAACGGCCTCGGCCTCCCAGCCTCAACCCCTCCCGTCTCCAGGAGAGCGCCAGCAGTGCCCGGGATTCCGCCAGGGCTGTCTTCTGTTGCTCCAGGTCCCTGCTCAGGACTTGGACTTGAATCTCTTGCTTCCGCTTGGGGCCTGGGGCGGGGACGGGCTCCTTCAACGCCTGGAGTGCGGCTTCCCGCCAGCCTCTCAGCTGCTCGGCCCGGAGGCCATGGTCCCGCAGGAGCCTCCGCAGTTCAGTTCCGGTGAGGCTGAGGGAGCTGCCGAGGAGCCGCAGCTTCTCCTCGGGAGTCCACTGTCTGGGGCGGGGTGACCGAGGGGAAATCCGCTCCCGGTCGTTGGCGCCGGACGCCATGAGGTCTTCTGCCATGAAACGGTTGTGAGCCTGTGGGCCTCCCCTTTCGTGGGCTCACTAAACCATGTCCGCCCTCTTGCGGATGCTCACCAGGCGTTGGCCTGGATCCAGCTGACGTAGTTGCCGACGCGGGTGTAGATGCCCGCGTAGTTCGCTCTCGCGCAGCCATTGCCCCAACTCGTGATGCCCACGAGGGTGCCTCCGACCGTCAGGGGCCCACCGCTGTCGCCCTGGCACGCGTCCGCACCTCCCTGCGTCAGCCCCGCGGCGATCATGTTGGTCGTGATGGACGAAGTGCCGTATTGCGACTGCGCGGTCGAGCGCGCCACGATGGGAACAGTCACCTGCCTCAGTTGGGACGATATCGAGCCGCCTTCCGAGGTCGTGCCCCAGCCCGCGGTGATGGCCGACGCGCCCGCGGCTGGATCCGAACCCTGGGCGGGCAGAGGGACGGCCCGAGCCTGGGTCTGCCCCAAGGTCATCGAGGAAGAAAGCTTGAGCAGCGCGATATCGTTGTTGATGGTGGATGAGCTGTAGCCGGGGTGGACGATGATCTGGCTGACGTTCACGAGCGTCCCACCGGACCCATGCGACAGGCTGTTGTATCGGACCTGGATCGTCGACGGGGTGGCTCCAGACACGCAGTGCGCGGCTGTGATGATCGTGTTGGCGTTGTAGATCGCCCCTCCGCAGAAGTGCGAAGTCCTTCTCAGGGACACCACCCAGGGAACCGCGCCGGAAGCGGAGACGGTCCCACCGACGATCTCTTCCCCCATGCTTCCCAGGAGCTCCTGCCCGTCGGCGGCTTCCATCTCCGGCCCGCCGCAACCCAGCAGACTCATCGCGACAACCACTCCCAGTAGGCAACGCATGCGGTGTTCTCCCTGTCTCGTGTGCACCTGAAGTGCCGCGCGAGGCCTTGTGCAGGTTGCGTGCCGCATGAACGGAGATCGAGCTCCAGAGGGAGCCGTCTGGAAGGAGCGGTGGAGGGTCCGACCAGGGTGCGCCACTGACACGTCAAGCAAGGCGCTGACATGTCAGTGGCACGATGGAAGGGTCCGCTTCAATTACTGCAGGTACCAGCGAGCCTCCCAGTAGTGGAGGAGATCCCCCAGGGCCTTGCGGACCTGGGCCGATTCTCCGCTCATCTGCTGTGTGGTCTCGATGGCACGGAACAGCTCTTCGAACTGGGCCTCGATGTCCGACCGCTGGGTGACTTCGCGAGCCTCCACGCTCTGGAGCCGGGCCTCGATCTTGCTCACCGCGGCCGGGTTCTGCTCAAGGAGCGGCTTGAGGGCAAGCCTGACCCGTGCGACCAGTTCGCTGGGAGGCAGCGGCTGTTCCAGGTCCAGCTTCCACGTACCCATGTCGCGTGTCGCGGCCCCCTGGAGTGCGCTGACCGAGGCGGACACGGAGTAGCTTCCAGAGGACTCCGGCAGTCGGACGAGGAAGCGCCAGCCGCGCGTCGCGCCCTTCTCCAGCGAGTCCTCCCAGACGATGCCACGGCCGCCCGGAACCAACGTGCCCTGGGACGAGGTCCACAGTGCGGTGAGCTCGGTGGACAGCGTCTCCACGGAGCGCAGTTGGGTGGCTCGGAACGGGCTGCTCAGCCGCAGCTCGACACCCTGGACTCCCAGAGGAGAGGGCTCGGACGGCGGCGGCAGGACGTAGGCCACGGAGCTGCTGAGGGTGAACGCCGCGTTGGTTGTGGGCAGGGCACTGGAGAGGTCGACACCGAAGGTGACCGAGCGACCCTGGCCGAACGTGGTCAGCGCTCCGGAGAGTTTGTCGCTATTCCCGGACCAGGTCGCCACGGGCTGAACGGAAGCCTTCAGCGCCTGGAGGATGGCACCTCCACCCGGAGCGCTCAGGTAGGCAGGCCCGTGCAGCGCGGAGGACGGCAGCTGCACCTGTCCCTGCTGCGTCGGGCCTCGGAAGTCGACCCCGAGCACCTCGCGCAGCAGCGGCATGTCCTCCGTGCGCGAGCGGATGACGACGAGCCCGGCATGTCCGGCGAAGACCTGCTCGGTCAGCTCGATCGACCAGGCCTTGCGCACCTTCATGGCCTCCGTGTCCGTAGGATCGAGCTCCAGCGGGGCGACGGTCTCACTGCACTCGCTCCCCGTGCTGCCCAGGCTGAAGACGATGACGACGTTCGCTACGCCTGCACGGAGGGACTCGAGGAAAGCCGCCTCATCCGTCGTCACCGTGAGGAGCCGATCCTTGCCACCCAACTCCGCCTCGAGGAGCCCCTGGACCCGCTGGACCTCCGCGGCCGTGGGCGTACAGGTGCCAGCCCGGATGAGCGCCAGCACCCGGGCGAAGGAGACTGCGGTGTTCGGCGAGACATTCACCCACTGGGTCTGGACGGAGAACCGCACGGTCCGTTCCGTCACCCACCCGGCGAGATCCTCGACATGGATGGTGAGTGTGTAGCTGCCATCCGTGTCGATGCTCGTGCCGGACGTATAGCGAACCCCATTGAGTCGGATCTCCTGGGTGCCCGGGTGGGCATCCTGGATGTCGATGACCGGCGTGACGGCGTTGGAGTACAGCGCTCCCTCCGAGACGCCGGTGATGGTGATGGCCGGCGGAGTCTGGTCGAGGGTGAAGGTGAGCTGACGCTCGGTCTCGTTTCCAGCTCGGTCCGTGGCACTGGCCCGCAGGATGTGTTTGCCCTCGGCCGTTACCACCGTTCCGGGGATGAAGCGTGCGTTGTCCAGCCTGATGGAGGACTCCAGCAGGTCGCGGTCCCGGATGGTGACGACGGGCACCACGCTCTGACGGAACACTCCCCCCTCCGTCACCCCGCTGATGGAGATGGCGGGCGGCGTGGTGTCCACCGTGAACCGTAGGGTCTGAGAGGTCTGATTCCCGGCGAGATCCGTCGCCTGGACGAGCAGATCGTGAGTTCCATCTTCCGTGACGGGCGTGCCAGAGGTGAACGGCTGGTTGTCTAGGTAGCTGACGGCCGAGGCCAGGTACTCATCCGTGGCCTGCACGACGGGGCTGGGAGCTCTCCTGTACACGTAACCCTCGGTCACCCCCGTCACCTTTATCTGAGGCGGAGTCGGGTCGACGATGATGGTCGTGCTCAGCGAGCGGATGTTACCCTCGGCATCGACGGCGAAGAAGGTGGGGTGGTTGGTGCCTTCCCACACGCCGGCATCGCCGCTCCAGTTGCCATCGAAGGTGTTTCCACTGACCAGCGCCAGGTCGCGTCTCTGGGCTCCAGGAACCTTGGCGTAGACGGTGACCACTCCGGACTCCGGATCCGTGGCCTGAACCACTGGGTTTACGCCGCCCGGGAGGAACTTGCCGTTCAGGAGGTTGATGACCCGCAGCGTGGGAGCCTGTCCGTCCGCCAGCCGGAAGCTCGCTGAAGAGAGCGTCTGGAAGGTTCCGTTCGGCCACTCCGCGATCAGGTACACCGCGTAGCTTCGCAGCGGCAGGCCACTCGTGGAGAAGCCGTGCATGCCGGAGAGCGTTCCGCCCACCTCGAGCGGCTGGGCTGGCAGGGCATACGAGTCCAGGGTCTGGTTCGTCAGGGCATCGATGAAGGCCACCCGGAGCACGAGGCACTGCTCCGCAGCCGTGCCGGTGTTGCCTGCTTCGAAGGCGACCGTCAGCGGCTCGCCCGCGCGGACCGCCGGAGGCGTACCCTGGCCGAGGACCGAGACCGTCCCCACGATTTGCGAGCGTCCCACGATGGAGAAGTGTGTGGAGGCCGTCGCGAGCTGCTGCGCTCCGAGCATGACCACGCCGTGGGCCTCATATTGCCCGGGAGGCAGCCCGGCGGCGGACAGTTCCGTGTTCACCGAGTAGCTGGCCCCCTGGGTCAGCAGCGGCAGCGCGGTGGTCTGCCCCTGCACGGTGGTCCCCGCCCCGTTCGTCACGGTGAGGATGTAGCTCGCACCGTCCAGGAAGCTGTTCCGGGAGTCGTTGCGAACCGAGGCGGTCAGCGCGATGGCCTCTCCGGGACCGTAGCTCGAGCGCGACGCGAAGATGCGCAGGAGCGCGGCACGGTCCGCGTTGATGGTGAACGGCGCAGCCGTCTCCACGAGGACCGCGGTGCCCTGACGCACCACCGTCTTCACCTGGTACGAGCCCGCGAGTGTCTGGCCGGCGGCCAGGGGACGCGTGAACGTTCTGCTCCGGCCCGCCCCGAGGGGCGCGAGGTGTTCGGTCTCACCCAACTGGAACACGAGCTCTCCGTCCGCTGTGACGAGCCGGGTCTCCACATCGAGGGTCTTCTCGGAGCCCGGGTTCGACACGGTGATGGTGGCCATGCTGTTGCCGTTCACATCCACCGTCTGGGGAGAGACGGAGAGGGCCACCATGAGCTGCTCATCCGATACCAGGGAGAAGGGATAGCGCACGCGGTTGTTGTCGCGCACGGGGTCCTTCACCTGCTGCTCGGGGTCGACGATGACTTCCAGGATCTGCGGACCCTGGAGTGTCGGGTGCGAGAAGGGCACGAGCGCCGTGGCCATGCCGCCCGAGGCGAGCGCCGGCACGGAGATCGGCTGCGGGGTGAGGGACTGCCCATCCGGAGAGAACACCGCCACCGAGACGGTCGTGGCAGGCGCCGCGCCACCGCCCTGGTTGCGGACGGTCACGAACGCGTCGAACGGGTGTCCGACCTGGGGAACCTCGGGACGGAGCTCCACCTCCGCGACGAGGTCAGGCAGGGTGCTTGCGTCCAGCGTGATCTGGATCGGAGCTGCGGCGAGGCTCGTGCGCTGAGCCGCGTCCGTGGCGGTCGCGGAGAACACGGTGGTTCCAGGCTGCAGGCTCACGCCGGTGAACTCGAACCGAGCGCCCCACTCCAGACGCGAGAGGCCCATGCCCACAGAAGTGAGCAGTGTCCCCTCCTGTGTCCAGGACAGCCAGAGACCCGTGGAACCGCTGAACCGCTGCTGCCGGCCATCCTCCTGGAGCACCAGGAAATTGCCGCTGCTGAAGGCCAGCTGGTGTCCATCTCGAGAGAAGGCCGGGTTCTTCTCCACCTCCTGCCCGTGGGTCAGCAGTACGGAGGCTCCCGTCGACACGGAGACGGTGTGCAGATCCTTCATCCCATTGAGCGTCGCGACGAGCGCGATGCGCGCCGAGTCGGCGGAGACGGCATAGTCTCGCTCGATGGACTCTGCCTCGAACAGCGAGGTGGAGGCACCGGATACCGGGTCCATCCGCAGCAGTCGCTGGGTGTCGCCACTCCGAGTGAGCGCGAAGAGCGTGCTTCCTCCCGGCGCATACCGAGGTGCCATGAGCGGGGCTCCCGCCTCACCCGTGAGCGAGCGCTGCGTGCCCGCCACCGTGTCCACCACGACGATCGAGGACGAGGCGCTGGAGAGCGCCACCTCATAGGCCAGCTCGCGAGAGTTCGCGGACCACGTAGCGGAGGTCTCATCGCCCAGGGAGGCACTGCCCGCCTTGTGCACCTCGCCGGTGGCGATGTTCACGATGTGGATCTCGGAGCGGTAGGTCGACGAGGAGAACGCCTCGACGGCCACGCTCTTTCCGTCAGGCGAGAAGGTCGCTCGCTGGATGGAGGAGAACGAGGGGCTGCCAAAGGTCCCGAGCAACTCACCGGTCCGCGACTGAACGGCCAGGCGCGGAGGTGCCGTCATGCCATCCGCCACGGCATAGGCCAGGCGCTCGCCATCGGCGGAAGCCCAGCCGGTGCTGGCCGGAGTGAGACTCAGCTCCAGGGGAACGGCTTCGACGCTGAGAGCGCCAGCGATGGCCTCGGCCGTGGGCACGCCGTTGCGGAGCAGGGTGACGTGAGTGCCGGCCTCCGTGAGACCGGAGATGGCCACGGTGGGGCTGGACACCGTCACGGGCTTGCCCGCTACGGTCGGGTGCATCAGGTGCGGCGGAGCCGGAGGCGTCGAGTCCACAGGCACACCCGAGACGATCAGAGACGGGCTGCTGAGGTTCCCGAGCGCATCCAGGGCGAGGATCCGGTACCGATACAGAGCGCTGTCGTTCAGCGGCCGATCGATGATCTCGGTGGTGAGCACGTGCTCGGAGCCAGCGAGGGCCTCGAAGGCCCCCGTCGCCCCGATGGCACGTTCCACGCGATAGGCCACGGTACGGGCATCCCCCGGAGACCAGGTCACCGAGAGCGCACCTCCGGACGGCAGGGGCTCGACCGCCACATCCACGGGAGAGGCGGGGGGAGCAGCAGCCACTGTCGCCGTGGCGCCATTCGAGGCAGGACCTCGGAATCCACGCGCGTTGAACGCGTGGACACGGTAGGTGTACGTGCCATTGCGAACGCCCCGGTCGATGAAGCTTCGCGCGGCAGCCGAGGACGGCGGCAGCTCCACCGTTCCCTCGTTGCCCTCGCGAACGAGCGCGTAGCCCGCCACATTCGACGCATCGCCCGCCACGGAGAGCGAGAGCGAGACGTCCGAGGCCGTCACACCGGTGAGCGCGAGAGTGAGGCCCGCGGTCGGAGCCGGGTCGCTCACCACCGTCACGGGCTCGGAAGGAAGGCTGCGGTTGCCAGCCGCATCCGTCGCCTGAGCCTGGAAGGTGTTGTCACCCGGAACCAGGGGCACCGTGAGCTCGAAACCGCCCTGCGCGTTCGCGGTGGTCGTACCGGCCACGCCATTCTCATTGAACACCTCGACCCGTGCGGATGGGGGAACGTCATGGCCCAGCAGCTTGACGCTGGTGCCCGGAGTCTCCGCCACCTCGGCCTCGAGTTGCGGGGCATAGATGTTGACGGAGAGCTCCTCTGCCTCCGAGGGAGTGCCTCCGAAGCCCATCGCTCGCAGGCGGTAGGTGTGCTGGCCGGGGAAGACGGCGCTGAGCACGGTAGAGGAGCCATGCTCCAGCGGCACCGCGTCCAATTGCACATCGGACAGAGCGGTGGTGCCCGAACTCAGGCTCAGGAACGTCACCCGGATCGCCTGGGCCTCGACAGCCCGGTCCAGCGTGTGCGTCGTATTGGAGGAGGCAATGGCCAGAACATCCGAGGCGAGCGGCACCCAGAAGCCTGCGATCTGGGCCTCCAGCCGGACTGTCGACGTGCCCTTGGTCACCAGGGTGACTCCGTGCAGGAGCACCGGCTGAGTCAGCGTCAGTGTCCACGCTTGAGGCAGCGCACCCTGGGGCGTCCAGGACGTCAAAGTCCCCGCATCGTCATAGGCGTTCGCGGGCGTGCCGGACGAGGCGGCCGCCGTGCCAGGCCACCGCTCCGGCGCTTGGGTCACGATGACACCGTCCTCGGACAGCTCGAAGCCTGTCAGCTGCCCGGCCGGGTTGGTATTCGTCCAGGAGATCTCGACCTGGTCGCCATCGATGAGGGCGGTCGCCGACGGCTTGGAAGGGATCGCCTCCTTCAGCACGTGGATCGACGCAGGCGCGGCATCGGTTTTGTTCGAGCCGTCCTTCGCCACGGCCCTCAGCTCGACGACGCGGCCGCTGACCTGCGACAGGGGCAGGAGCCGGGTGAACGGCATCTGGGTCGCCGGAGCCCCCAGCGCAGTGAACGTCCCGGTGGGGGAAGCACGGCTCTCGAAGGTGATCGACGCGATGTCCTGATCTTCGCTCTGGGCCACCAGCCAGGTGTCCTGGCGCAGCCGCTCGCGCTGGCTGGGCTCGACGATGCGAGCCACGGGAGCTCGCGTCTCGATGACGACAGGGCCACGGCTGGAGGAAGGACTGACGTTGCCCGCCCGGTCGATGGCCACGAGCGAATAGGTGTGCGAGCCATCCGGGACCTTCAGATCCTGGAAGCTCCGGCTATCGGCCGGGAGCGCGTAGGGCCGGAGGTCCTGAGGGCTCGAGTTGCTCGGCGTTCCGAGCGGCGCACCATCCCGGAAGATCACGAATCCGAGCAGGTCATCCTCGGCGGTGGTCTGCCAGGAGAGGGTGACCGTCGAACCCGCCACAGTCAGGGGGGCGAGCGTCGGCGTCACGGGAGGCAGGTTGTCGATCAGGAACGCGACGCGGGTCTCGCTCACGTTGCCGATCAGATCCTCGGCCTCCAGGCGCAGGGTTTGGATCGATCCCTGGGGCAGGCCCGTTGCGGCCAGCTCGCCGAGACGCCCGGCGCTCACAGGCAGCAGGGAGCGTGTCAGGAGCGTGAAGGCCGTGGGGGCATTGCCAGCGCCGATCGACACGCGGTACTCGCGGAAGTCGCTCGGGCTGTACGCGGTGCCTTGGAGCTCGTACGTGCCACGCACCTGCTCACCGGCCGTCGGCGCGAGCCATGACACCATCGGCGGCGTGGAGTCGATCTCCACTTGGGCCTCGGGCGAAGAGTTGCTGGCATTGTGAGCCGCGTCACGCGCCACGACGGAGTAACGGAAGCGGCCGTCCAGGAGTCCGCCATCCACGTAGGCGCGGATGTCCGCGCCAACGGTTGCGATGACGACGGCCGAGCCGCTGCCAGAAGCCCTGCGGACTTCATACGCGGTGACATCGCTCGAAGGGCTGGGCTCCCAGGTGAGCGTGACAGTGTTAGGCCGCTGCACGGTCGCGGACAGTGCCGGCGAGGGCAGGGGAGCGATGGAGTCGATGGTGAAGGACTCATCGTCCACGGACACATTGCCAGCGGAGTCGATGACCCGGAGGCGAGCGATGTAGGAGCCATCCCCCACGAAGGCGAGCGTCGCGAAGGTTCCGGAGTCCAGCGGCTGCGAAGCGCTGGCGATCATTTGGAACGAGGTCTCAGAAGCGGACGTACCCCGGCCGAGTTCCAGCTCCCACCTGGACAGGTTCGCGTCGGTGGCGGAGCCGCGGAACACGAGTCCCTCCCCACGCGTCGAGCCGTGAGGCTCGGAGAGGGTCGCCACGGGAGGAGTGCTGTCGAGCACGAATGAGAGGAGGCTCTCGGCCGTGTTCCCAGCGGAGTCCTCGGCCTTCAGGTGCAGCTCGGCCGGGCCATCGGCATCGTAGCCCACGGCCCAGTGAGACAGCAGGCCATCGGGAGGCAGGCTTGAGCCAGAGAAGAGCGTCTGCGTGCCGTTGACCGTGTGGGCTTCGAGGCTCACCGACCGCAGGTGGGCATCCTCGGCCTGGCCGCGGATCTCCAGCGGAGCAACGCTGCCCGACAGGTTGCTTCCATTGGCCGGCGAGAGGAACGAGACGACAGGAGACGTGGTGTCCACGGTGAAGGACACGGACTGCTCCTGGGAGTGCCCCGCCCGGTCACTGGCCTTGAGCGTGAGCTGGTGGGTTCCCTCGGTGAGTCCACTCTGGACTGCGAGGAGCCCCGAGGAGGTCGCAATGCCGCTCGCGATCGTGTGCCCGGTGCTCTCTCCAGGGGCCTGATGGGTCAGGGTCCAGCTCTCGAGGTGGGGATCATCGATGATGCCTTCCACGGTGAGCTCAGCCCCTCGGACGCTCCCTGCCACTGGCGAACTGAACACGACATGGGGCTTGCTGATGTCGATCTCGAACGAGGCAAGGGAATCTTCCGTGTTCGAGCCCGAGTCCGCCGTCACTCGCACCGAGTAGACGCCGTCCAGGAGCCCCTGCAGGGCCGCGACGGTGAGCGGAAGCTGGCTCGTGCTGGCGGGAAGAGCGGTGGGTTGCACCAGCGTGCGCAGCGGATGCCCCGCCGGGTCCAGCAGGACGGCGCTCACGGTCGCGGGAGCCGCCAGCATGACGTTGAGGGACCCCGTGTCCGAAATCCCGTCACCATCCGGAGAGAGGATCGTGGGCATCACGGAGGCAGCGCGCAGCAGTGCCGCTGGCTGGTGCTGGAAGTGTCGCAGCACCTGGGTGGAGTGGCCTGCCTTGTCCTCGACCACCAGCCGCAGCGTGTACTGGCCCATCGGCAGGCTCGCGAGAGCCACCTCGCCCAGGACTCCGGAGGCAGCAGTCTGGGCCGAAGCGATAGGGGCGAAGCTTGTCGGAGAAGCACCCTCGCCGAGGGACAGCTCGTACCGCGACAGATTCACGTCGGTGGCAGCACCTGTGACCGTGAAGGACCCACCCAGCACCTGGTTTTCTGCAGGGAAGTCGATCCGGGCGACCGGCGCGCTCGTATCCAGACGAACCAGGGTGGCGGCCTCATCGGTCATGCCGCAGGCGCTCGTCACGCGCAGCCGCAGCGTGTAGTCGCCGTCGGGCAGGTGCGAGCCATTTTCCAGGGGGCCATTCCAACTCAGCGAAGCACTCCCCTGAGGCGTCTGGCCCTGGAGGATCGTGTGGCTCTGCGTCCCGGTCTCGACTGAGACGGCGTACGACACAGCCTGATCCACTGTGAAACCGATCGTCGTGGCGTCGAGAGCGCCATCCGTATCCGGAGAGAAGAGGGTGGGCGATACCAGGAGCGAGCCAATGGACGGAGGCTGAGCCACTTCCACGACCACGGGCGTGGCGCACCAAGAGGAACCACTCACGTCTCGCGCGCTCAGCAGCAGTTCGAGCTGATGGCTTCGCTGAGACAGATCGATCGTCCCCAGGACACCCTGGAACGAGCTGGGAACCGAGGTGTTGAACTCGACCTTGGAGCCCCGCTGCGGCTCGCCATCCGGCGAACCGACGAACAGCTCATAGGACTCGAGGTGGTCATCAGAGACGGCTCCCTGCACGGTCAGAATCTGCTCGATGGCGCCATTCGAACCTCGGCGGCTTTCGGGGCAGACGCGCCCCACGGCCGCTGGACTCGTGATGAGGGCCTGGGCAGGCGTCTTGTCGATGTAGACAGGCTGCTCGACAGCGTTCGAAACCGCTCCGTCGGACCAGGTGGCCGAAGCGCGAAGCAGGTAGTTGCCCTTCTGCAGCGTCTTGGAGTCGATACGCACCACTGCGTCCACGACGGAAGACCCGAGAACGACACCCGAGACCTGGGGCTGCGCGACCGGCTCGCCCTGCGCAGTGACGATGCGCACATCGAGCGCCTGGAGCTGCTGCCCCGTTCCGCCGTTGCCCTTGATCCGAGACGTATAGAGGGGCTCGTGGATGCTGCACAGCGGCGCGTCCGCATCTCGCGACAGAGACGAAAGCTCCACCTTCGCCTGGGGGAACTCCAACCCGGCCTCATCGTTGCAACCGGGGTCGAGCAGCTTGGGGTCGGCAGGATTCAGGTTGGGACGGGTCAGGACGCGAGTCCCATCCGTCAGCGTGGCCCGAGCGCGGAGAACGAAGCCCGTTGCATCCGGGAACAGCGAGCGGTCGATCGGGTGGATCGGAGACGTGCCCTCGAACGCATCGAAGCGGGCGACGACGATCTGCCGCGCATGATCCTCGACGAACACCTCGATGGAACGCAGGCCCTGACGGAACGACTCAGAGACGGACATCCCGTTCTGGCTCAGGGTGACCTGGGGCTTGCACAAATCCACGGAGAGCAGGTCCACGAGCGGCGTGCCGCTCACATGGGTGCCCAGGAACTGCACGGAGTACTGGCACTCGGGCAGGCTGGAGGTGGGGAGCGACTCCTTGATGCGGAGACCCTGGCTCGTGTGGAGGAGCTCGGCGTGGACAGGGAACTCCGTCACCGTCTGCGTCGCCACCGAGGTGAAGCGCCACTTGGAGCCAGCAGCGAGATCCTCGGGCATGGTCAGCGCATTGCCCACGATGGAGGAGATCACCGTGGTCTCACCGCCTCGCGTCTTCACGCAGGCCGTCCGGGCGTACTGTCCTCCCTCGGAGCCGTTCGTGAGGCGCACGGCCGCCTTGAGGGTATTGCCCTGGGTGTCCAGGGCGCGGATCTCGAACTCGGAGACGCCGCCCGAAGAGTTCGAATCCCAGATGACCATGTTCTCGCCCAGGGCCGAGACATTCTGCGAGTCCATGACCCACGCGCCCGACGGCAGGTGGTACGCGACCGAGAACGATGTCAGAGGGCTGCCATCGCTGGTGTTGAGGCCGAAGGCGTACTTCCCACCCTCGACGCGGGGGAGAACTGTGGTCCCGTCGACGGCCATCGTGGCGTTGGTGAATGGCAGCACCCGAGGCATGACCTGTCCGGGCAGCAGCCAGTACTGGCTGAGCTGCTGCGCGCTGCCGCCGAGGGTGACGAACAGTTGCGGCGGATTGAGCTGGACGGGAACCGTGAGCGCCTGATTGCCGGCCAGGTCCTTGGCACGGAGCCGGAAGGGACCTCGCACTTGCGCGATGGGGAAGGGCTGGGTCTTGTCGACGGGCTGGGTCCCCGTGAGCAGCGGCCGACTCACGGACGGGTCGTCGGACGGAGAGACCTCGAGGGTCCACTCCTTCAGGTTCGCATCCTGGACCTTCCAGGACGTACCCGCGCCCACGATCCGCACTGGCTCGGTCGTACGAAGCGAATCATCGGCGGCCGCATTGGCGACGACGTCCTGCGGGAGGACGTCCATATAGAGGTAGGGCTCCGGCAGACGTGAGCCCGCGGCCTCGGGCAGCGCCGCCAGCGCGAGCTGCGCGACAGGAGGCGTGTTGTCGACTACCACCGAGAGGCGCGTGCCATCGAGCATCAGGGTGTACGTGCCGTCCGGGACGAGCTGGCCATTGGCATCACGGCCATTCCAGCTCAGCGTGAAGTCACCGGCCTGAGGGTGGTTCAGGAACGACTGCTGGACCACCTGGTTGTGCGAGTCCAAAACCTGGAAGTCGGCGATGGTCGCTCGGGTGATGCTGTAGTGCAGCTCGGTCGAGTCGAGGACCCCATCTCCGTTGGGGCTGAAGTACTCGGGAGCGCGCGTGACGTTGGCCACGGCAGGACTCAGGCTGTAACCAAAGGCCACGGTCCGGGTGCGGACGTTGCCGGCGCGATCCTTCGCGAGCAGTCGTGCCTCATACATGCCGGGCGCGGGAGGAACCCACTCGGTCAGCAACCCGTTGCGCACGGGCGTGGCGGAGGCCGCGATCGTCACGAAGGAACCCGTGGAGCCATAGGTGCGGACTCCGAGCTGCCACTCCTCGAAGTTCAGGTCGGCCGCCGTGCCCTGGAAGGTCATGGCCGCGGACGAGGAAGTCCGGGTCGCTGTCAGCTTCACGAAGAGGTTGTCCCTCGTGACGACCGCGCCGAGGGGTTCACCCCCTCCATCCCCCGTGTTCACGAAGCCGAACAGGAAGCTGCCCCCGGGTGACCAGCGCAGCGCACCCACATCGTAGGGCAGGAGCATGCGCGCCGTTCCAGAAGCCGAGACGGTCCAGATCTGAGCGTGGGTGCTCAGCAACGGCCAATGGCGGAAGGCCGTGCCTCCACTGATGGGGTTGACGGCGAGCGCGGCTGCCTCTGGGAGGAAGTCCCTGGAGTGGAAGGCGCCCGCGAAGAGCTGTTGGATCCTGCCGGTCTTCAGCTCCTTCTGCTCGAGCTTCGGGGCGATGGGCACCAGGTCATAGAGGTCCTCGCCGCTCTCCAGCAGGCCTGGAGCCGCGTAGGAGATCATCTCGCCGGAAGCCTCCCAATCATGGCGGCGGTTCATCTCGGAGTTCACCTCGACCGGGATGTTGCCGTCTGACGTGAAGCCGGAAAGGGTCCCAGTGGGAAGGAAGTCCTCGCGGGTGCCCTCCGGCAGATGGATGAAGTACAGAGCCCCGCTCTGGTTGACGACAGCCAGTCTGTCTCCCGCGGGAGACACGCTGAGTTCGACGGGGGCGGGTGTGCTGCGCGCAAGGATGCGCCGCTGCGTCCCATCGACGCGGGCTTCTTCGAGTGTGAAGTCTCTCGTAGCCTGCTCCCGGGTCACGAAGAAGATGCGAGACCCATCCCTGCTGAAGGCGGGGGACACCTGGTCCTGGAGGAATCGTCCCTGAGCATCTCCGTTGTTGGCGATCTGGATCAGGCTTCGATTGGCGATCGAGAGGAGCTCCAGGGTGCTGCACCGGTTGAATTCAGGGCACTCCTTGAGGCCATGGAAGGCGACCCAGCGTGCGTCCGGGCTGACCGCCAGCCCCTGGGACCAGGAGGCATAGGCGCTACAAGACCAACCGTCCGGTGTGAGGCGGCGCGCGGGAGCACCATCGAGTGACTGGGCGTAGATCCCACATCCCTCGGAATCCTGGCGATAGAACACGACGCCACTCTCATCCGGCATCGCGGCAGCGGGCCCGTTGCGCGTTTGAGCATTGGCAGTGCCTTGCAGGCTCTCCACCTCGATGGACGAGGGCTCGGAGCTGTCCAGCAGCGTGCGGTTGGTGTCCACCACGGCCGTCAGCGTCCCCAGGAGCGTCGCCGATGCGGCAGCCTGGGTCCTCACGTGGATGCTGTAGGTGCCATCCGGGACGATCCGGCCCTCGGTGGAGCGGCCGTCCCACGAAAGGCTCGAAGCGAGGGCAGTGGCCGCCGTCAGGACTCGGACCGTGCGCCCCTGCGCATCCTCGATGCGAGCCTCCACGGGCGCTTCAGTCGCGAGGCGGTAGGTGATCTCCGTCGTCTCGCGAATGCCGTCTCCGTTGGGCGAGAAGTAGGGTTCGGAGAGCGCCAGCGCTGCATCCTGGACCGACACCTGCCGCTCGGCGCGGTTGTTGTCCGTGCGCTGCTCGGGCACCGATTGCCCCTTGTTGATGAACGCGACCAGCTTCTGTGGTCCGCGCAGGCCCGTGGTGTTCCAAGAGATGATGGCCTCACCGCTCTGGCCCGCCTCGATGGCGGAGATGGAGGTCTGGCCGATGGACTCCTCGCTCCCGCTGGAGGTGACTCGCAGCAACTCGACCGGGATGTTCTCCGCGCGCTGGCCTCCCGCGTTCAGCACCACCACCGTCACCGGCACCGTAGTGTTCTCGCGCGGGAAGGCCGGGTCCGGCCGGATGCCCGCGGAGGAAGCCACCAGGTCCGCGATGGGCAGGGAGGAGAAGGTCAGGAAGGTCCGGTTGTCGTCTTCATCGAACTCCGAGACAGCCTCGGTGCCGTCCACGACGACGTAGAGTGCCTTCGGCGCATCCTGGGGCAGGGTGAGCGTCCCTGTGACGGCCAGCGTGGCGCCAGCGGCCAGCGTCGAGACCTGCTCCCGGTGGAAGCGCGTCCCGCCGGACTCGGGCACCCCGAGGTAAAGGTCCACGGTGAAGTCCCGGGCCGCGCTCTGGCCACTGTTGCGGACGGTCACGCGCACCGTGGCCGGCTGGGTCTCCAGTGGATGCTCGGGAGTGAGGGTCAAGCTGTTGCCCACCGCCAGGAGGTTGGGCAGGGACGACGCCTGCACTGTGAACAGGGCCGAGCCGGTGTTGTTGCTGGAATCGAGATCACCCGGGTACTGCACCTTCAAAACCGCCTTGAGCGAGCCCGCGGTGTTCGCACGCCACACGAGCTGGCCCGTGGCCTGGCCTCCCGCGCTGATGAGCTGGGAAGGCAGCGGCAGTGTCGCGATCGTGGCTCCGCTGTTGGAGAGGATCTCCAGCGTGCCCGTGGACTGCGCCTCCAGGGTGCCGCCGTTGGCGAGCGCGTACTGGAAGGCGATGTCATGCCCCTGGTCCACAGTCGCCGGAGCCGTCAGCGAGGTGACGCGCAGGTCCACCCCAGGCGTCAGCCCGAGCTTCACCGTCTGCTGGTTGTTGGTCTCGACCGGCTCCGGGACCGCGTCGCTCGGATCCACCTCCACGGTGATGACGCCGCCGGCCTGCAGGGCGGTGAGCTGGATCTGCCAGGTCATGGGCTGGCTCGACTGCGCGCCGAGCGTCACTTGAGACGTGGCCAGCGCCTGCGTCCCCATCCGGACTACGACGTTCACCGGCTGGCCCACCGCGACCTTGCCGAGGTTGCCCACGCGCGCGGACACCTCCACCTGCACTGGCAGATGGTTGATGGACGCCGGGTTGACGGTGACGCTGCCCGCCTGGACGAACAGGTCCGGCACCGTCGGGGCTGGCGACACGAAGAAGGGCACCGCGGCCCGGTTGTCGGACTCCTGGCCCTCGTCGATCTCACCGCCCGGGTCCACCACGAAGAACGCCTGGATCGAGCCCGCGGCGTTGTGGGTGTCCAGCACCACCTGTGTCGAGATGCGCTCGCCGGGCTCAATGGAAGTCAGTCGGGCCGCAACGCCGAGCAGGTTGCCGTTGGAGTCGAAGGCCTTGAGCAGCACGTTCTCAGCCTTGGAATAGCCTGTGTTCGTGATGCTCACGGTCGCGAGCACGCTCTCACCCTCCATCACGGAGGAGGCGGAGAGCGAGATGTCCGCCGACTTCACCACCAGATTGGGCGTGAGCAGGATGCGCAGCGCACGAAGGGCGAGCGCCGTGTCCACCACCGACGCCTCCCAGCTCCCATCCTGCCGCTGCCGCTTCCAGAGGGTCTGCGTGGCACCCGCCGCCTCGCTCGGCGTCAGCTTCTGCCACTGCGACAGCGCCATGACCGCCCACCCCGTCGCCGCTGCTCGCGGACCTTCATCCAGGAAGCCCTGCGCGGTGTAGCGGCTGTGGAAGAACTGGAGCGCCTTGTTCGCCGCTGCACTGATGCTCGCCGTCTTCGGAACCCGGGAGAAGTAGTCCAGGACCAGGGCCGTGGGCTCGAACCGGCTGGGGCCTCCGGGCAGCGCGGCCCAACCGCCGTCGGCGTTCTGCGAATTGAGCAGGAACTCCGTCACCGCGGGAGTCGCATCGGGGGCGGAGGGAGACAGCGTCAACGCCAGTCCCAGCAGTGCCGTGTCGAGCAGGGTGGAGCGGTAGCCGGGAGAAAGCCCCACTCCTCCCGCGGGCTGAAGCAGCGCGCGCAGCCGGCCCTGAGCCCCATCGCTCAGGTCCTGGGTCGCGAGCGACAGGCGCGCCAGTCCATCTACGTCCGTCGGATGACGGCCCTGAAGGTAGCTCTTGGCTTTGGTGAGCGAGGTGGAGACTCCCTCGCTGGAGAGGAACAGGCGCAGCACCTCCATGGCCTGCTGTGTCTCACGCAGGGCCGCCTCCTGCGTCGTTCCCCAACTCCCCGCCTGGCTCTGGCGCGACAGCAGATACGAGAGGCCAAGCTCCACGCCCGGCGTGCTCGTGACGGTGCCGGGCGCCTGCTCCACGAGATCCGTCTCGAAGGCACCCCGTCCGCGCGTGAGGAAGAAGAAGTGGTTCTCGAAGGCATGGCGGAGCGAGTCGGCGTAGGCAATCTGCGCGGCCGTCGCGGTCTGCCCCTTCGGCGTCAGGAGGATGAACGCCGCGCGGAAATGCTTCTGGGAATTCGAGCTGTTGGGGGTCCGCGGCCCTTCCGCCTGGATGATCTGGGAGAGGCTCACCTCTCGGGAGGTCGCGGAGATCGTCGTGCCATTCACGGGGGGGATGGCGGTCGGATCATTGAGAGGCTCATCCTCGGTAGGGGTGAGCAGGGACATCGGCGCCACCTCCTGAGAGTTCAAGAAGCCCATCAGGTAGAGGTCGAGCGCGGAGTAACGGCCCTGCCGCGCTACGGACTCGAAGCTCTGCGGGCCCCGAGGCTCCCAGTCCGAGCCGTGGAGCACCGAGGCATCCGAGTCGAGGAAGAAGCTCCAGTGCGCGCCATCCTTGCCGAGCAACTCCTGGCTCAGAGGAGCCGAGGACGTCTCCCGAAAGCGCGTCTGGCCCGACCACTGATGGGCCACTTCATGGGCGAGCACGACAGCTTCCCATTGGAGTGAGGACGGAGACCCTGGTCTCAGCCCGCCCAGATCGATGTAGCCCTTGAGGCGGTGGGCGTTGCCGAAGCCCGGGCTGTTGTCGAAGAGCGGCTTGCCAATGCCGGAGACCTGGTTGCTGATCCCCACGTGGAGGCCGTCGGCATCCTTGCCCAGGATCGTGTCGAACGTCGGCAGCACCACCAGGAAGTCGTAGGAGTCGGTATGCGTTGCGTAGAACCGCTGCGCCACTCGGCCCCTCGCCAGGAACGCATCGGAGGATTCCTCCGGGTGATCGTAGGAAGAACCATCGTTCTCCATGACCACGATGTCCGCGCTGGCGCGGCTCGCTCCAGGCAACAGGGTGATGATGAGCACCCACGCGAGCATCACGGGGTGGATCCACTTCCATCCTTCTTGGCGGCTTGGCATCGGTTCTCTCGGTGAAGTCAGTCGAAGCGACTGCCGCCCAGTGCACGCGTTGGGCCGTGCGCTCCACCGATGGAGAGTCCCGTGATTTCAGATGCTTATGAGTGCGCCACCGAACCTGGCGCCATGCCGCGCCACCCGCTCAGTCCACGGCGCGAGACGGTGCAGTCCACGGAATGAGACTGGGGGGAGGGGCCACTCCAGATCGAGCCTTCAGAAGTGATACCCCATTCCCGCCCATCCGCCCGTGAGGCCCACGGTCTGCCCCTGGCCATCCATGACCACGTACGTGAACATGAGCTGCGCTTGGGCGAGCACCTCCAGCCGTTCGCCCAGGCTCAGTACCATGCCGCCCACCACGCCGGGGCTCGCGGTGAGATACTGCTGCGCACCGGAGAAGGCCTCCATCTGGAAGGACCGACGCAGGTAGAGCGCAGCGACGCGCGGCCCGGCATACAGCGACAGCCGTTCCCATCGCCACAGGTAGGGCAGGCCCAGACCCAGAGAGAGCTGGGTGTAGCCAAAGGGCACATGGGAGCCGGGGACCAGCTCGAGTCGGCTCTGGCCCCAACTGCCACTGATGTCCATGAGCAGGCCGAGGTTCGTGAGGGGCTGATCTTCGAGGCGGAGCACCAGCGCCACCGCGGGCTTGGCGGGCACCAACTCGCTTCGGCTCTTTCCATCCGTGAACGAGACCACTCCCCCCAGCAGCGCGAGCGCGTGCTGCGGGCGCTCCACGGACGGCCGCGTTTCTTCGAATTCGAGCGGCGCCGTGTCTCCTTTGGCCTGGAGGGTCGGGGTGGTGCAGGCCGCGAGAGTGCCTATCAGCATGAAGGCGAGATGCTTCACAGGTCACCCGAGGAGAGGGAAGAGAGCCGCTGCACCTGTTTGCGCACAGACCGTGAAGTTGGATCTTTTCGCCGGCTCTTGAGTTGCCACTCTTGTTCTCTACGGCTCCTCTCTCCGGGTTGCGAGTGGCCTCCGGGTCCTTGTGGTCGCCAGAATCTTGGATTCTGAGAAACACTGCGGGTGTCATCGGTGCGGGGGCCGCACTGCCCTAACGTGAAGCCCTCCAGGCAATGAGTGGGGGGCTTCTGATGAGAACGGAAGGGAGCTGGGCTCTGCCGCGATCGGAGCGCGGAGGGGTATTGGCGCTGCTGGTGGGATTGCTGCTCACCGGCTGCGCCACGCTGCCGACGCCGCCCGGCTCGGAAGCCTTCTACCAGCAGCGGGCGCACCGCCGGGAGTTGGCGCTGCGCTGGGGCGCACGGCCTTCGGCACCGCCGAGGCTTGCGCAGCGAATCGAGCCAGGTGAAGTCGAGCCCCCGTGTGGCCCGCTGCCCCAGGGCTGGCCGCAACACGCCGACAGTGATGAGGAGTTGTTGGTGCCCCTGCTGGGGTGTCCCTCGGTGGGCGCGTACCTGGCGTTGCAGCGCGATGTGGACATGGCACTGCTGGTGGAGCGGCTGGACGACTGGAGCGCCGTGCAGTTGGGCACACTGGGGCCGCTGGTGGATGCCCAGGCCTCTCGGACCCTCGTCGCCAAACGTGCTTCCTTCCTGCTCCAGGCTTCGCGTGACTACGGCGCCTACGCCCAGGTGTTTGCTCTCTTCATTGTCCACACCAGCTTCGACGATGAGCTGGAGCAGTTGCTGCTGCTTCTGGCGAAGGACAAGGAGCTGAGCCAGACGCTCGGGCACATGGAGGCGGTGCGCCAGGAACTGGAGCGGCGCGGCCTGAAGCTCGCAGCCTTTCCGGAGCGCGCAGAGCAACGCTCGGACGTGTTGCGCGGGCTGGGCAAAGCCGCTGCTGATGCGCTCAACAGCAGCGCCGTGAGCCAGGGGGCGCGCTACGCGAACATGGCCGCGCACCTCCAACAACTGCCCCCGGCCTACCAGCAGGCAGCCTGGGCGCTGGAGCGCGCTCTGGCCGCCGAGCACTTCTCTCCTGCCAACACTGCGCTGGGCGCCTTTGATCAGCTCACCTTCGGGGTGCCGCTGGGCTTCTACCAACTGGGAGTGGGCACCGCGCACGGGCTGGGCGAGCTGGTACAGCGTCAGTACGAGCAGGCCACGCGGGAGCTGGCCCCTGCAGCGCTGTTGGTGGCGCTGTATGCGCAAGGCAAGGCCGCCCGTTCCCTGGGGAGGGCAGGAGGCGTCGGCGCACGACTGTCCCTACCAGAGCTGAGGTTGGAGGTGCTGCGGAACATCGCGTGGCAGATGACGGAGCGGCTGGGGGTGGAGGGAGTGGGAGAGTTGGCCCGCTACATGCGCGCCAGCCGGGAAGCAGCGGTGCTGGTGGGTGCCGGAGGAGAGCGAGCCGCCGTGGCGCTGTGGGAGGCCCAGGGCAACGTGGCCCGGGCGCAGGCCTGGCTGGCCGAGGCCTCCTCCGAACGCCCGGGAGTTCCCGAGCCCAAGGCAGCCGCCGGGACGCTGGGCGCAATGGCTGCGCTGGTGGACGAGGCCGCTGGCCTGAGCGCGGAGGTGCTGAAAGCCAAGCTGCAGTGGGCCGAACTGGAGGCGCAGGGCCCGCGCCTGCCGGGGGATGTGGCGCTGCTGAAGAAGCTGCACGCCACGCTGTCTTCACCGCCGCCCGGAGTGCCGGAGGGCTATGCGCTGTGGGAGGAGTACCGGGCCTACCGTCAGGCACGGCTCACGGAGCTGGAGCAGGGCCAGGCCGCGCAAGGTCCGCTGCGATGGGAAGCCTATGAGCAGATGCGTGGGGCGTTCGCCCGGGGGCTGGCCTTCGAGCGCGCCATGGTGGAGTTGCTGTACGCGGATGCCCGCCTGCCGCGAGCGCAGCGCCAGTGGCTCCAGGACTTCCACCATCCGCGCATCGAGACACACGTGGGCCTCTCCAAGCCCGGCATTCCAGGCGTCCGCTACGCGGACGTGCTCGTCATCGAGGAGCAGCCCCCGGCGGGCCAGTCTCCTCGCGTGGAGACCTTCAGCTTCAAGAGCCGCTACTTCGCGCTGTTGGAGGGAGACGCGCTGAACGCGCAAATGACAACGGATGCGCGAGCGGCCCTGGACTCTTATGGAGGGACGGTGGACATTCGCCGCCCTTCGATCAGGCTGAGCGCGACAGTGCAGCGCGTCCGCTTGGTCTACGAGGGAGGCATGCTCTTACCGCAGAAGCGCGGGGACTTGAAGACAGCCATGGGGAAAGCGAAGACAAAGGTCCCAGGCGTGGAGATCCTGGTTCGATGAAGTTCCTGACGATGCAGGACCTGGATGTAGAGGACAGCCTCGACCTCTCTTGGGAGGGGGTCTTCGACGGTCAGCTGGACATCGAACGCGCGTTGACGCCTTTCCTCGATGCGCTCGAGGAGTACGCCGGGGAGTGGATGCCGGACTTCATCAAGGGTCAGCGCCGCCGAAAGTACAGTCGCGCAGCCTTCTGGCAATCCTGGGCGGAGAGGAGCGACGAGTCTGGGGCGACCATCATCGGACTCAATCATGCGACACCTCCGTATGCCGCGTTGACACTCGATTCTTATGGCCCTTCGTCGTCTCGAACGCTGAGTGTCAGCCTCCATGTGCAGCCACTGACCTTCTTCAACGAGGAAGAGCACTGCCGCAGGTTCGTGGAGCTGGTGCGCGCCTGGTCCTCCCACTACCCCGTGCGCTATGCGAAAGCTCACAGTGGAGCGGATGAACATCTGGCAGATGCGCCCAACTATGGGAGAGATGACCAGACCCTGCACCGGGACGGATTCGACCAGATCTACGAGGTGTGCTGGCTGAACGTGTTCGGGTCCGCGTTGGTGGAGAAAGCGGGCCGTGAGCGCATGTTGTCCACCCCGGCCCACCGGGTGGAGGAACTGCCCAACGGCTCGGTGCTGCTGGTGACCTGGCCCACGGCCGCCGACTTCACTCGACCGGAGGCCCGCGAGGCTCAGGCCCGCGCGCACGTGCACCTGCGCCCGGAACTGGACTACGACACCGTGCTGCGCTCGCTGCACGAGCGCAGCGCCGCCCTCATCCCTGTCGAGCCGCGCTTCCCCCCGGAGGTGGCCCCCTTCTTCTCTCGCCTGGTGGCTCACACGAGCGTGGCCATGCGCCAGCGGCGGGTGGCCGAGCTCAACATCCACCCGCCCCCCGAGCCCGAGGAGTGGCTGCCCGCCCACGCCGCCCTGCCTTCGGACGTGCCGGACATGAAGGCCACGCTGGAGCACTACTCACTGCTGGCCGAGTCCATGGTGGCCATGCGTCACACCGAGGTGCCCTCCCTCTTCAAGCTCAGCCCCGAGTCCCTCACAGACCTGGATTTCCACCTCTGGTGGGAGGACTTCCCTCGCATCTTCGAGCGCCAGCTCATCGACCAGCGCGCGGTGCCCAGCGTGGGCGCCTACCTGGGCGAGGTGCTGGTACGCCACCTGGGTGGCCAGTGGATTCCGCGCAAGAAGCTGGAGGAGGCCCAGGTGCGCGTGGGCTCACGGGTGTGGCTGCCTTTCGTGCGCGCCTTCAAGTATCTGCGCTCGCGGCAGGCGTTGTTGGACTTCTCCCTCACCCAGCTCTACCGCGTCGCCGAGCGCCACCGGAGTTGAGGTAGAGCGGGCGCGCCCTTCACTCCTCAGGGTGAGTACACCGCCGCCGTCGCGAGGACGCCGCTGCTCCCATTGGTTCCCCCTGCGACGAGAACCATGCCATTGGGCAGCAGCGTCGCCGAGTGGCCACCGCGAGCAGCAGCCATGGGAACAGCAAAGCTCCAGGTGCCCGAAGCCGGGTTGTAGACCTCAGCCGTCGAGAGGTTGCCTCCCCCCGTGACGAGGACCTTGCCATCCAGCAGCAGCACTGCCGGGTGGCCACTGCGAATCGCGACCATGGAACCCGTCACGCTCCAGGTGCCCGAGGCCGGATCGTACACCTCCGCCGTGTTCGAGGAGTCGGTGCTGCTCCGGTTTCCCCCCGAGACGAGGACCTTGCCGTTGGGCAGCAGCGTCGCCGGGTGGAAACCGCGATAAGTGCTCATGGAACCGACAGCACTCCAGGTGCCCGAGGCCGGGTCGTACACCTCCGCCGTCCTCAGGTAGCTGCTGGTGCCGTTGTATCCTCCCGAGACGAGGACTGTGCCATTGGGCAGCAGCGTCGCCGTGTGGACATAGCGAGGCGCGACCATGGATCCGGTCGCGCTCCAGGTGCCCGTGACTGGGTCATACACCTCCGCCGCCGCCGTGTAGATGCTGCCGGTGTATCCCCCAGCCACGAGGACCTTGCCATTGGGCAGCAGCGTCGCTGTGTGCAGGAGGCGAGGTGTGGTCATGGAGCCAGTCGCGCTCCAGGTGCTCGTGGCCGGGTCGTACACTTCCGCCGCTGCCAGGTAGGCGCTGCCGCGTCCTCCCGCGATGAGGACCTTGCCATTGGGCAGCAGCGTCGTTGTGTGCTGGAAACGAGGCGCGATCATGGAACCCGCCGCACTCCAGGAGCCCGAGGCCGGGTCGTACACCTCCGCCATCGCCACGATGTCGGCGCCGCCGCCGTTGTAGCGGCCCCCCGCGATGAGGACCTTGCCGTTGGGCAGCAGCGTTGCCGTGTGCTGCATGCGAGGCGAGGCCATGGAGCCCGTGCCGGCCCACCCCGTGACACAGGCGGGCAAGCCTGCCACCGAGAAGCTCTGGGTGGCGGACAGGTTGAAGGCGTTGGTGACGGTCACGGTGATGACCGAGGCGGTGCTCGCGGGAGTACAGGAGGGAGCCGTCCAGGTGATGCGGCTGGTGGAGGCGCCGTTGGCGGGTGTGCCCAGGGAGCCGGGGTTGGCGGTCCACGCAAACGTCAGGGAAGAGGACTGGGGATCCAGCGCGGTGACGTCAAAGGTCACCGTCTGGCCCGGGGAGGTGGAAGTGGCGGACTGGTAGAAGTGGGAGAAGCGGGGCGCGAAACGCTCGGTGGAGGAGGCGGCGACGCAGAGGGAGAGAGAGCCCGTGCTCTGCCCACCGCGGCCGTCCTGAACGGTGACGCTGAGGCGGCAGTTGTTGCAGGTGCCCGCGGGAATCGAGGAAGGGGTGAAGGAGGCGGTGCTCGAAGAGGCTTGGGTCCAGGTGCCCTGGCAGGAGGAGGTCCACTGGTAGGAGAGCGCATCGCCATCCGGGTCGGAGGCCAGGGTGGAGACGGAGGTGGACTGCCCTGGGGCGAGGAGGTTGCGCGAAGCGGAGACCTTGGAGACGACAGGCCAGAGGTTGAAGGAGATGTTGAGGGCGGCGTTGCCAGTGGCGGCATCGGAGGAGACGTTGATGGCCAGGGAGACGGAGACGGCGGCGCCCTGAGAGTCCGTCACGGTGAGGGTGAGGGTCTGGACGCCGCTGGAGGAAGGCGCCGTCCAGGAGGAGGCGGCGGCGGCCGGGTCGGAGAAGGAGCCGCCAGAAGCGGTCCACGCCAGGGTGAGGGTGTCGCCTGGGTTGGGATCATGAACGATGGCGGTGAGGGAGAGCACTCCGCCCGTCAGGACAGAAGTGGAGGAGGCAACCAGGGAATCAATGACGGGGGCCTCATTGCCGTAGGGCGGAGGAGGAGAAAGCTCCTGGAGGGTGAGGGCGACAGCGGTGGTCTGGTTGGGGGGAAGGGTGACGCCAGAGGTCTGTCCCTGGAAGCGCAGGGTGCCAGAGGCGTCATAAGCCTGAGCGAGGAAGGAGCGGTTGGAGCCCGCCGGGATGTTGCCGATGAGGCCGCCCCAGGAGCCGTTGGATTTGGCCAGCTCGACGGAGAGGGAGGCCATGTCGGCGGCAGAGACAGTGACCTGGATGCGGGTGACGTCACTGGAGGAGAGCGCCTGGGGGACGGAGACGGCGACCTGGACAGCGCCCGTGACGGGAGAAGAAGGCGAGCAGCTCGCGATCAGCGCCAGGGGCAGTGCCAGCCATAGGCTGGTGGAGAGGGTTTTCAAGAGAGGGTCCTCGAGGGGCAATGAATGCGGTAGCGGTGCACGTCGCCAAGGCTTGCAATGCCTTTCATGAACCCAAGGGCTTGCAGCGCTCAAGGGGATGAGCCTTGGGCGAATCGCGCAGGCCCTTTATCACCGGTGCGTACCAGAGCCAGTTTCCTTACCAGGTGAACTTGGGAGTTCTCTGCCTGGCGATGAGCGCGTTTGCCTGCTCCGGCTGGGCCTGGCACTCGAGCAGTGCGCGCAGCATCAGCGGCGCGACGATGGTGGCGTCCGACTCGATGACGAACATGGGCGTCGTCTCCGTCAGCTTGTCCCAGGTGATCTTTTCGTTGGGGGTGGCCCCGGAGTAGGAGCCGTAGGACGTCGTCGAGTCGCTGATCTGGCAGAAGTAGGCCCAGGGCTTCACCGGCTTCTGCAAGTCATACTTCGTCGAGGGAACGACGCAGATGGGGAAGTCACCGGCGATGCCGCCGCCAATCTGGAAGAAGCCCACCCCCTGGCCCGCCGAGAGTTCCGCGTAGCGGTCGTAGAAGTCGGCCATGTACTCGATGCCCGACTTGACGATGCTCGCGTTGCACTCGCCCGTCTTCACGTAGGACGCGAAGATGTTCCCGAACGTCGAGTCCTCGTAGCCCGGCACGACGATGGGAAGCCGGTGCCGCGCCGCCTCCAGCAACCAGCACGCCTCGGGGTCACCCTCGTATACCGAGGGGTCGAGCGCCTGGATGAACTCGTAGAAGTACTCGTGCCAGAAGCGCCGCTCGCCCCGCTCGGAGGCGCCCTTCCACATCGGGACGACGAGCTTCTCGACAGCGCGGAACGCCTCGTCCTCAGGGATGCTCGTGTCGGTGACCCGCCGCATCCGTTGCTCGAGGATGCGCGTGTCGTCCTGCTTGGTGAAGTAGCGGTACTCCGGGAAGTCCTTGTACGCGGTGTGGGCGACGAGCCGGAAGAGCGACTCCTCCAGGTTGGCCCCCGTCACGGACAGGCCGTGGATCAGCCCCGCCCGGATGGCGGGCGCGAGGGTGATGCCGAGCTGCGCTGAAGACATCGCTCCCGCGACGCTCCAGAACATGCGGCCGCCTTTCGAGATGTGCTCCCAGTACGCCAGGAGCGCATCGCGCGTCGCGCGCGCGTTGAAGTTCTTGTAGTTCGTGAGAACGAACTCCAGCACGGGAGTTTCGGATGTGGGCATGAGGGCCTCCAGCAACGACAGGGTCGAAGCTCGGGAGGCGCCATTCGGGAAAAGCCACCCGAGGACACCCTACGGTCACGACGAGATGTCGCGCCGCCATCGGAGCGTCAAGTGGCTGCCGGCTTGCTACCACAGCGGGGCCGCGAGCGGCTACGGCATCCGATCGTGAGTGAACGCGGGGTTTCGATCTTCAAGACCTCAAGCAAGCGCGGGCCCTCACGCGTCACTTCGAAGCATGTAGCCCACGCCACGTACCGTGTGGATGAGCTTGACGGGGAAGGGAGCATCCACCTTGGCCCGGAGATAGCGGATATAGACCTCCACGACGTTGGAGAACGTCTCGAAGTCATGGTCCCACACGGCCTGAACGATCCGCGTCCGTGACAGCGCCTCCCCCGCGTGTTCGAGCAGGTACTGCAGGAGGGCGTACTCCCGGGCCGTCAGCGGAATCTCGACTCCCGCCCGCATCACCTTCCGGGTGCTGGGGTCCATGGTCAGGTCCGCATGGCTCAGGAGCGGGGAGGGGCGGTTGTCGACGCGGCGGAGAATGGCGCGGATGCGCGCCAGCAACTCCTCGAAGGCGAAGGGCTTGACGAGGTAGTCGTCCGCCCCGGCATTGAGCGCGCTGACACGGTCCGCGACCGCGTCCCTCGCGGTGAGCATGAGAATGGGGGTGGTGTCCTGCTTCGCACGCAGGGCGCGGAGCAGGTCCAGCCCGGACAGACCGGGGAGCATCCAGTCGAGGATGATCAGCGCGAAGCGTTCCTGGCGCATCAACGCCTGGGCCTGCGCGCCGTCCTCGCTCTCGCGGACGAGGAAGCCCTCTTCCGTGAGGCCTCGCGAGATGAAGTCACGGACTCGCAGTTCGTCTTCGACGATGAGGATGGACACGGTTGAACTGTAGCATCCAGGCCCCGGTGGGCTCATGGGTGACTGTCGCGAGGAAAGGACAGCCGCAGGTGGGTTCCCACCGCAGAGGGGAGGAACTCCACGTGGGCATGGTGGACCCGTGCGACAAGGGCTACCAGGGACAACCCGATCCCGTGGCCCTGTTTCCCCGCGCGGGCGCTCGGCGTGCGGTAGAAGGGCTCGAAGACCCGCCGCAGGTCCTCGGGGGCGATGCCCGGCCCCTCATCGCGGACGTCGAGGCACGTGGTCTCCCCGGTCTGATGGAGCGATACGCGCACGCGCATGCCGTGGGAGAACTTGAGCGCGTTCTCCACCACGTTATCGATGAGCTGCCGCAGCAGGTGGCCATCCCCCAGGACGATGCCCTGGATCCCAACATCGACCTCGACGCGGCGCTGCTCGCTTTCGGGGAGCGAGCGCATCACGTCCTCCACGATGCCCGACAGGCTCACCGGCTCGAAGGGCTCGAGCGTCCCCTGCGTTACCTCCGCCAGCACCATCAGCCGCTCCACCAACCCCCCCAGCGACGTCACCGTCCGGTGCATCCGTCCCAGTGCCTCGGCGGTGTCCGGGCGCTGCGGGGTCTCCGCCTGGAGCTCCAGCTCCGCTCGCAGCGTGGTCAGGGGCGTGCGGAGCTCATGCGCGGCGTTCGCGGCGAAGCGGCGCGACAGGTCCAGGGACTCCTGGAGGCGCGTGAGGAGATCGACCAGGGCGGTGCGCACAGCGTTCACCTCGCTGTAGCGGGCCGGGGCGTGGAGTGAGGCGGGAAGGGAGCCGCCGGGCTCGATGCGCGAGAGCTCCGCGCTCAACTCCGTGAGGGGCCGTGCCGCCCAACGCGCCACGCGCTGGCTCATGGCCAGACTCAGGAGGGCCGCACAGCCCGCGGCGATCAGGGCGGCCAGCGGGAGAGCGAGTCGTAGCAGGGGAATGCTCTCGAGGTTCTCCTGCGCCACCGCCAGGCGCCCGAGGCCCGGCACTCCGCAAAGCCTCACGCCCGGCTGGCCTGGAACCTGGGACCAGTCACAGCCAGATTGGACGGAGACGCCGGGCGCGCCTCCCAGCCTCGTGTCTCCGGAGAACAGGGCGATGTGGATGCCGAAGGCCTCGAGCTCCTTCTGCTCGTGATCGGCCGCTGCCGCCGCTTCCGCGTCTCCCAGGCCGGCGACCTCCTCCATGAGGTCCGTTGCCGCATCCCGCAGACGCCGGTCCTCGCCCGCGAGCAGCAGGCGATAGGCAATCAACCCGGTGGCTCCAGCCGTGAGCGCGCTGCTGGCCAGGGTGACCGCCAGCATGGCACGCGACAGCCTGCGCACCATCGAATCCCGGGGGGGCGCACGGTCAGCCATTTCCAAGGCCATAGCCCTCGCCTCGCAGCGTGCGCACCACGTGCTCGCCCAGCTTGCGGCGGATCCTCCCAACGAGGACCTCCAGACTGCTCGCGGCTCCAGCGGAGACTTCGCCCCAGACGGACTCCAGCAGTGCATCCCGGCTCACAACGCGATCCCCATGTGCGGCCAGAGTCTCCAGGATGGCCCACTCCCGCGCGGTGACGGGCACGGGGCTGCCAGCGCGGTGCGCTTCCCTCTTGCCGAAGTCGAGCACCACGTCGCCCAGTTGGACTCGGACCGCGCTCGTCTTGTCCCTCCGCCTTCCAATGGCGCGCACCCGAGCCCTCAGCTCCGCGATGGCGAAGGGCTTGCCCAGGAAGTCGTCCGCGCCCGCGTCCAGCCCCTCGACCCGCTCGGCCACGCGGTTGTGGGCCGTGAGGATGAGGATGGGCGTCTGGATGCCGTCCCCTCGCAGCTCCCGGCAGAGCGCGAGCCCGGAGCCATCCGGCAGGCCGATGTCGAGCACGATGACGTCCACCGCGTCGACGAGCGACTGCCGCGCCTGCTCCACGTTGCCGGCCTGCCGGACGACATGTCCGTCGCGCTCCAGTGCCTGGGTGACGAGGGCGCGGAGCTCCTGGTGATCATCGACGACGAGGACTCGCATGGCGGGTTTCCCTGCCAGAGCTATAGCACCCGCGAGGGGCTCCGTCCGGGGGGCTCCCAGCGCCGTTCAGCCGCCGTTCAACCTTGGCTGGCAGGGTCGGCGCATGCCTTCCCGGTGCAGGTTTCGAAAGTCCGACACTCGCACGGTGGTGCTCACGGGGCTGTTGATGGCCACGGCCTGCGCCACCTCGCCCTACGATCGAACGTGGGTGTCCGCGGAGCTCGCGGAGCGCGCCGCTCCCCTGGGGCCCGGTGTGGACGGGGGGCCTTCCCTGCCGCCAGGCGTCGCGGACACGGAGTTCCTGGACGAGCGGACGGCCGTCGCCGTCGCGCTTTGGAACAGCGCCGCCCTCCAGGCAGACATGGCACAGATCGGCGTCTCGAGAGCCGACCTGGCCGAGGCGGGAGCGCTGCCCAACCCCACCTTCTCCCTGCTCCTGCCCGTGGGCCCGCGGACCATCGAGTCCTCGCTGCTCCTCCCGCTGTTCTCCCTCTGGCAGCGCCCGGCCCGCGTCGCCGCCGCCAAGGCCCAGGTGGAGCAGGTCGCGCGCGGGCTCGTCCAGAACGGGCTGGATGTCGCGAGGGATGTGCGCATCGCCCACGCGGACTGGATGCTCGCGGAAGGGCGGCGCGTGGCGCTGGAGGAACTGGCGGCCCTGTGGTCGCGGACGCTGGAGCTGGGCGAAGCGCGCTTCGGGGCAGGCGACGCCAGCCGCATGGAGGTGGAGGCGCTTCGTTCCGAGAAGCTGCTGGCGGAGGACGCTGCCCGGCGCTCGGGGACCGAGGTGCTGCTGGCCCGGGAACGGTTGCGGCTCTTGATGGGCGTGGCTCAGAGTCCCTTGTTCGCGCAGGCCCTTCCTCGTGCATTCCCCCGGGCGTCACGTGGCCTGCGTCCGCTGTCCGACCTCATCCAACTGGCGCAAGCAGCCCGCCCCGATGTGCTCGCGGCGGAGCTGGGCATCCAGATGGCTGGGAGCAGGTTGGGCTGGGAGAAGGCTCGCATCGTCAGCCTGCTCGCGCGGCTGGACGTGAAGCCGTCGACGTCCGCGAACGGCACGCCCCAGGTGCTGTGGGTGCCCGGCGCGCAGCTTGAGCTTCCCATCTTCAATTGGAACCCGGGTGGCATCGGACGCGCGGAGGCAGAGCTGATGCGGGCCTCCTCTCGCTATGTCCTCTTGCGGCAGCAGGTCGCGAACGAGGTGCTCGTGGCCCGGGAGCGGGCGCTTCAGGCGTCCGCGTCCCTCGAGGCCTTCCAGGCGAACATCCTCCCGGCGTTGACCGCCGCGAGCGAAGGCGCACGGAAGTCCTTCGACGCGGGGGATGCGCCGTATGTGCTGGTGCTGGATGCCTTGCGCCGGTTGGCGGACGCGCGGCTCCGTGCCCTTGACCTCGAAGCGGACCTGCGCCGCGCGCTCGCCCAACTGGACCGCGGTCTGGGCAAACAGGGAGTGGCTCATGAATAGGTTTGTCCGGCTCATCGCCATCGCTGGTTTCGTCACCCCGTTCGTCGCCTGCCGGGAGGGGAAGCCCGCGGCGGCGCCCCCCGCGGCGGCCGTGAGTTCTCACGTGGCGGAGGCCTCGCTGGCGACGGTGACGCTCCAGCCCCAGGCCGAGACGCGCCTGGCCTTGCGCGTTCAATCCGTGGAGAAGCGGAAGGCGGCGCGGCGGCAGGTGTTGGGCGGCGAAGTCGTGGTGCCGTCCGGCAATGCCCTGGTGGTGACAGCACCCGTCGCGGGCGGCGTCGTCGCGGAAGGCACCACGCCCGCGTTGCGTCCAGGAGCCCCGGTGAAGCGCGGCGACGTGTTGTTGCGGTTGGTGCCACTCGCCACCGTGGATCGGGATCTCCATGCCCAGGCACGCAGGGCGGTGGACGCGGCCAGTGCCCGCGATGAGGCGGCGGCGGGGCGACTCGCCCGCACGGAGCGGCTCCTGCGGGATGGCGCGGGAACGGAGCGGGCCGTCGAGGAAGCACGGGCGGAGCGGGCCGTCGCCCAGTCGGAGCTCGAGGCCGCGCGCGCGCGGCTGGAGCTGGTGAGCCGCTCACCGCTGGAGTCGGACGTCAGCATGCAGATCCGCGCGCCTCGCGATGGCGTCCTGCGGCAGGTGTCGGTCGCCCCCGGGCAGTCTGTCACTGCGGGGGCACCCCTCTTCGAGGTCGTGGGCGTCACCGCGAACTGGGTGCGCGTGCCGCTCTTCGTCGACGAGGCGTACCGTGTGAAGCCGGACGTGCCCGTGCGCGTGCACGCGCTCCTGTCGGGCCAGGACAATGGGGTGGAGGCCCTGCCGGTGCTGGGACCGCCCAGCGCGGATCCGGTCTCCGCCACGGTGGACCGGTTCTACGAGCTGCCCGCATCCGCTCGCTTCGCGCCGGGCCAGCGCGTCGGCGTATCGCTGCAACTGGACGCGGACGCCGAGTTCCTCGCCGTGCCGGCGTCCGCTGTCGTCTACGACGCGTTGGGCGGGGCCTGGGTCTACGTGCTGCAGCAGGACCACGTGTACGCCCGCAGCCGTGTCGACGTCGTGCGCCTGGAGGGGACGGACCTGCTCCTGGCGCGGGGCCCCAAGGAGGGCACGCCCATCGTGGCCGTGGGCGCGGCGGAGTTGTTCGGGACGGAGTTCGGTGCCGGCCACTGATGAAGGACTGACCTCGACATGCACAAGCTCATCTCTGCCTGCCTTCACTACCGGCCCATTCCCATTGCCGCCGCGGTCCTGGTGCTCGTCCTGGGCTACGCGAGCCTGCGCGGCATGCCCCTGGATGTCTTCCCCGAGTTCGCGCCACCGTTGGTGGAGATCCAGACGGAGGTCCCCGGCCTTTCCAGCCTGGAGGTGGAGAAGCTCGTCACCACACCTCTGGAGAATGGCCTCGCGGGGGTGCCGGCGCTGAAGACGCTCCGCTCCAAGTCCGTGCTCGGCCTCTCGTCCGTGGTGCTCATCTTCGAGCGGGGTTCGGACCTGTTCCTGGCGCGGCAGATGGTGCAGGAACGGCTTGCGCGCATGGCCTCCACGCTGCCCGCGGTGGCGCGTCCTCCCGTGATGCTCTCGCCCGTGTCAGCGACGAGCCGGGTCCTCAAGGTGGGGCTGCGCTCCGACACGCTGGACCGGATGGCGCTCTCGGAGGTGGCGCGGTGGACCCTCCGTCCCCGGCTCATGGGCATTCCGGGAGTGGCGAACGTCGCCATCTGGGGACAGCGCGATCGCCAGTTCCAGGTGAAGGTGGATCCCGAGCGGCTGCGCGCCGCGAACGTCACCCTGGATGACGTCATCCGGGTGGTGCGAGAGGCGAGCCTTCCGTCCTCGGGAGGCTTCATCGATACACCCAACCAGCGGCTGGCGGTCAACCTCCCGGGGGCCACGACACTGGCGGCGCTGGAGGAGGTGCCCGTGGCCTTCCGCAAGGGGGCGTCCATCCGGCTGGCGGACGTGGCCTCGGTGCAGGAGGGGCATCCGCCGCCCATTGGCGAGGGCATCGTCGACGACGGGGCCGGCATCCTCCTCATCATCGAGAAGCAGCCCTGGGGCAACACCCTGGAGGTCACCGAGCAGGTGGAGGCCGCGCTCGAGCAACTGCGTCCGGCGCTCCAGGGCGTCACCGTGGTTCCCGGCATCTTCCGGCCGGCGACCTTCATCGAGACGGCGGTGGGCAACCTCCGGCATGCCGTGCTGCTCGGCTGCGTCATGGTCATCGTCGTCCTGTTCGCCTTCCTCCAGAACGTGCGGACGGCGGCCATCAGCCTCGTCGCGATTCCGCTGTCCCTGGTGGGCGCCGTCGTCGCGCTGCGCCTGGCGGGGGCCACCATCGACACCATGGTGCTCGCCGGGCTCGTGCTCGCGTTGGGCGAGGTGGTGGACGATGCCATCATCGACGTGGAGAACGTGCAGCGGCGCCTGGCGGAGAACCGGGCCCTGGGCAGTCCCCGCTCCGCCTTCCAGGTGGTGCTCGATGCGTCGCTCGAGGTCCGCAGCGCCGTCGTCTACGCGACGGTGATTGTCGTCCTCGTCTTTCTGCCCGTGTTCCTCCTGGAGGGCGTGAGTGGGGCGTTCTTCCGTCCACTCGCGGTGGCGTATGTCCTCGCGGTGGGCGCCTCGATGGTGGTCGCGCTCACGCTGACGCCGGTGCTGTGTCTCTTGTTGCTGACGGCGAAGGAGGAGGAGCGTCCTCCCAGGCTGGGAGGGTGGCTTCGCGAGCGCGTGCGTCCGCTCGTCGCATGGGTGATGGACCGGCCCCTGCTGGCGGTCCGAGGCGTCCTCGCCGTGTTGTTGGTGGGAGGCATCCTGGCGGCGCTGCTGGGCGAGGGCTTCCTGCCACACTTCCAGGAGTCGGATTTCCTCATGCACTGGGTGGCCAAGCCGGGAACATCCGGCGACGCGGTCCTCCGCACAGCGCTGCGGGCCAGCGAGGAGCTGCGGGCCATCCCGGGTGTCCGCCACTTCGGGGCCCACATTGGCCGAGCGGAGGTGGCCGACGAGGTGGTGGGCCCCAACTTCGCGGAGCTCTGGATCAGCCTGGACGCTGTCGACGACTACGCGGCGACCGTCCGGCGCATCCACGAGGTGGTGGAGGGCTATCCCGGGCTCTATCGCGATGTGCAGACGTACCTCCAGGAGCGCATCAAGGAGGTGCTCAGCGGAGCCAGCGGCTCCATCGTGGTGCGTGCCTCGGGGCCCGACCTGGACACGCTGCGCACCAAGGCGCGCGACATCGAAGCGAAGCTTCGGGGGATTCCCGGGGTGGTGAACCTCAAGGTGGAGCCGCAGGTGCTGGTGCCGCAAATCCAGGTGCGGCTCGAGCAGGAGGCGGGGCGTCGGCTGGGACTGACACCGGGTGAGGTGCAGCGGGCGGTCGCCACGCTGATTCAAGGCACGAAGGTGGGCGAGGTGTACCGTGACGAGCGCACGGTGGACGTCGTCGTGTGGGGCGAGGACTCCCTGCGCCAGGACGTGGCCGCGGTGAAGGATCTGCGGCTGGTGGCACCCTCGGGCATGCCCTACCGGCTGGGAGATGTGGCGCGGGTGGAGATGATCTCCGTCCCCAACATCATCCAGCACGAGGGCGCTTCCCGCAGGCTTGACATCACCTGCGACGCCCAGGGCCGTGCGTTGGGGGCGGTGGTCACCGACATCCGGGCTGCCCTCTCCGGCCTGGATTGGCCCTCCGGCCACCACGCCGAGGTCCTGGGCGAGTACGCCGAGCGGCAGGGCGCGCGGACGCGGCTCCTGGGCTTCGCTGTCCTCGCGGTGCTGGGCATTGCCCTTGTTCTCTACCTGGACTTCCAGTCGGCGCGGCTCGTGGCCTTCACTCTCGCGACGCTGCCCTTCGCGCTCGTGGGCGGAGTGGTAGGGGTGCTGCTCACCGGCGGAGTCGTCTCCCTCGGTTCACTCGTGGGGTTCGTCACCGTGTTGGGCGTCGCCGCGCGCAACGGCATCCTCCTGGTGAGCCACTACCGACACCTGGAGGCCAACGAGGGCGTGCCGTTCGGGCGCGAGCTGGTTCTCCGCGGAACGTTGGAGCGGCTCCAGCCCATGGCGATGACGACCCTGACGACGGCCCTGGCGCTGGTCCCCCTGGTGGCGGGAGGCTTGAAGCCAGGGCAGGAGATCGAACACCCGATGGCTGTCGTCATCCTGGGCGGGCTGTTCTCTTCCGCCGTGCTGAACGTGCTGCTCGTTCCCGCCCTGTACCTGCGCTTCGGGCGCGGGACTCGCCGGGTGGGGGAGAAGACCCCGCCCGGTGCCTGAACTCAGAGCTGGATCTTGAAGCCGCCGATGAGCGTGCGGGGCGCGTTGGGGCGGGCGCCGTAGGGACGGCGGCCGACGATGACGGCCTCGTCCAGGATGTTGCGGCCGCTCACGTACAGCTGTCCCCAGCGAGTGATGTTCCAGTTGGCGTTCACGTCGAACGTCAGCAGGGCCCCCGTCTTCACGCCCTCGGGGATCTCTCCCTGGCCCGCCTCCTCGCGCATGCTGCCGAGGAAGGTGGAGCTGATGAATGCCCCCCAGCGCGCACCCTCCACACCGATGGAGGCGAAGAGCTGGTGATGGGGCACGTACGGCAGTTCGTCCCCCACCATCACGTGACCGAACTGGGGATCCGACGAGCGGAACTCATTGAGCAGCTTCGTGCGCGTGAACGTGTACGCGACCGTCAGCGGGAAGGTGATGCCTCCGCCCGGACGGAAGGTCTTCTCCGCGAAGGCCTCCAGGCCGTAGATATTCGCCTCGCCTGCGTCCACTTGCCGGTCCAGGTTCTCGTTGAGACAGCCGTTGGAGAAGGTGCAGACGTCGGTGAGGTTGGAGTAGTCGTTGAAGAAGCCCAACACCTCGAAGCGCTCGCTGCGCCGCGCCCAGCGCGCGCCGGCCTCGTAGTTGATGCTCTTCTCGGGGCCCACGGCCTGCGGCTGTCCCGGCGCTGGCGGAGAGAAGCCCCGGTAGGCGCCCGCGAACACGCCCAGCGCGGGGTTGATCGCGCCATAGACGCCCACGCCCGGCATCAGCGCCTCCAGCGAGCCGTTCTGGACCGTGTCCGCCATCTTGTCCACGGACTTGGAGCGGATGATCTCCAGGCGCATGCCCGGCGTCACCACCAGCGGGCCCCACGCAATGGCGTCCGTTGCGTGCAGCGCCAGCGCGTGCGTGGAGTCCTTGTTGTCGGCTGTGACTTCCGTGGTGCCGCCCTCGGCGACCAACTCGCCGCCCACCATGCGGAAGCCGTCCTGCGTGTGGCGGCGGTCGATGCTGTCGAAGTGGTAGCGCACACCGAACTCGGCGTTGTGCGACAGCGGGCCCGTGGTCGTCGTCCAGCGAGCGACGCTCTGGAGGCCTTGGTTGACGAAGACCCGGTGGTTGGGCCCGATGAGGATGGTCTCTCCGGGCGTGGACGAGTCCAACTCGCCCGTGAGCACGCCGTAGTAGATGGCGTTGCGCGCGCTCGTGGGGTCCGCGAGCACGTCGGAGATGGAGATGCCGCGGAAGCCGTTCACCTTGCGCCAGGTGCGGTCCAGGTCCTGGCGGTACAGCGACGTCGTCACCGCGATGTCGCGCCCCTCCACCACGTAGCTGAGCACCGCCTGGGTGCGGTGCCACTGCATGTGGTCGAACTGGCTGGCCTTGTAGCGGCGCAGCGGGTCCGCGGCGAAGTCCGCGTCCGAGAGCCCCAGGTACGTCTCATTGGAGCCTTCGTCGGAGTAGCCCAACTTGAGCTGGAGCGTCTGGCGCAGCTCTCCGTCCGGCACCAGCCGGTAGCGCGCCTTGGCCATCCACTCGTTGCGGTGGAAGCCAGTGGTTGCATCGCTGTTGTCGATGTCCTTGAAGCCGCTGCTGCGCAGGTGGATGCCCTCGATGAGGAAGCCCGCGCGCTCGGTGCTGGCGCCGAAATAACCATGCGCCTTGCCGTAGAGGTACTGGCCACCCGCGACGTCCAGCCCGAAGGATTCCTGCGTGGGGATGTCCCGGGTGATGAGGTCCACCGAGCCGCCCACCGTCTGCGGGCCCTGCTGCACGGAAGAGGGCCCCTTGAGCACGCGCACCGACTGCATGCGGGTCATCAACGGAAAGTAGTACGCGGCGGGCGCGGAGTAGGGCGCCGGCCCGAAGAGGATGCCGTCCTCCAGCAGGGTGACTTTCTTGCTGCGGTCCGGGTTGACGCCGCGCAGGCCCAGGTTGGGCCGCAGGCCGAAGCCGTCCTCGCCACGCCCGTACACGCCCGGCACGGACTGGAGGATGGCCTGGGGATCGTCCAACTCGTAGCGCTGGAGCTTCTCCGGCTTGAGGATGTGGATGGAGCCGCTCGTCTTCGCTTCAGACGTGCCCACTACCACGCTCTCGAACCGGCGGTTGTCGGCGGGCGGTGTCTCGACGACGGGGACGTCGGACGGGGTGGGCTGGGGCGGAGTGGGCTCAGCGGCTGCCGGTTGAGGTGCGGGCTCGGGGGCCAGCGGAGCCTCCACAGGAGCCGGGGAGGGCTCTTGGGACGGAGGTGGCGTCTGGGCCATGGCCGACGAGGAGATAACGAAGGAAACCCATGCAACTGCCAGAGTCGGTGCACCCATGACGACGAAGACTCCCGGAGGAACGTGCGAAGAAGCGCAGCGGTCCCCCGCGCCGGCGGGGGGAGTGGAACATCCCCGCCGGCTCAGGAAGAGCGCTGCCTACAGCACCCGCGTGGATGACTACTTCGCTTCGGCGGCGCCCGCGATGACGATCTTGCCGTCAGACTGCACCGCAATGCCGCGCGCGGCTTCGTCCAGCTTGCCGGCGATGATGTTCACCGTGACGATGCCACCGGTGCCGAAGGTGGTGTCGCGCGTGCCGTCCAGGTTGAAACGGGCGATGGCGAAGCGGTTGTCACCTCCCTCGGTGAGGAAGCCCGCCGCGTACACCTTGTTGTCCGGACCGAAGGTCACGCCCCAGAAGCGGTCGTTCTCCGTCTCGGAGAAGGGCACCGGGCCGGCGAACTCCGCGCCCGTCGTGATGTTGCGGATGAGCAGGACGGCGTCGTCGTCCTGTCCGCCACCCGCGCGGTAGCCCGCGGCCGCCACGTACTCATCGGCGCCCACGGTGGCCCTCTCCACGTCGAAGAAGGCCTCGTCGGGCCGGTCGAAGGAGTAGAGCTTGAAGCCCTCGTTGAATCCGTCCGCCGTCGCCGGCTGGCCGTCCGAGGTCAGCAGCACCGCCATGGCGTCGATGTTGCCCGCCGTGGGGGTTCCGCTGCCCACCATGAAGATGCGGTCGTCCTTCAGCGCCACCGCGTCACGGCCGCGGTCGTTGTCGCCGGCCAGATCCAGGATGAACGAGCCATTCGTGCCGTACGTGGGATCGAGCACGCCCGCCGCGCTGTAGCGGAAGGAGATGAGGTCCACCGTGCTGCCGGACACGCCCGCCGCGCGGCCATAGCCGGTGGTGACGTAGGAGCCCGTGGACTGGCGCACGGCGGCGTAGGCCTCGGAGATGCCCCACTCCTTGGTCGGGTCGTTGGTGGCGAACGGCGCCGAGTTCACCACGCCCTTGTAGCCGAAGGTGTTGTCCACCGTTCCTGCCGCATCCAGGCGCAGCAGCACGATGCGGTTGGCGGACTGCGCGCCCACGCCGGAGGGCTGCGACAGGTAGCCAGCGGAGACGATCTTGCCGTCCTCCTGCACCATGCCGTGGCGCGCGGAGTCACCCAGGCCACCGATGTCCAGCGCGTAGAAGCCCTTGCGCGCGTTGGTGGAGGGGGTCGCGTTGAAGGTCTCGTCCAGCGCGCCGTTGGCGGTGAGGCGGGCGACCACGCGATCGGTGTCCGTGCGCGTGCCCTCCGCCTTCTTGGTGGCGAACACCACCAGCCGGTCCTGCGTGTCGCGGCTGATGCTCCACATGGCGTCACGCACCGTGCCGGAGCCCGTGCCCAGGTTCACCACGGAGATGCCGTTGCCGTTCGCGCCGAAGCTGTTGTCCACCGTACCGTTGGCGTTGAGCCGCACGAACGCCAGGTCCGTGTCCGGCGTGACAGGGCCTGCGTCAGTGCCCCCATCCGTCTGGGTGCCCCCATCCGTCCCCCCGTCCGTCTGGACACCGGCATCGGGCGTGGGAGTGGGGTCCTCTTCTTCGTCGCTGCAGCCACTCAGATAGACCACGGTCAGGCCCAGAGCCAGCAGGCTGGGCATCCGCTTCTTGGAACTCCGGTGCTTCATCTGCTTCGACATGATTCGGCTTTCTGGTGTGCCGCGGCTGGATTCTGAGAGGAATTCTCATGATGGCGCTGCGGCCGGATGATGAGAGGAGTTCTCATGATTGCGCTGCGGCTGGATTCTGAGAGGAATTCTCATGATGGCGCTGCAGCCGGATTCTGAGAGCACTTCTCATGGTTGCGCTGGGGTTGAATTATGAGAACGATTCTCATTTTCAAACGCGTTAGCGGGGCGCCTGAGTAGACTGTGTTTGTGCCCGAGTCAAGGCGCGGCACGAGTGCTCAGCACATACAGGTTGGCTTCGATAATGATTGTCAGTCTCAACTTGGGTTGATACTGCGATGGCCATGATTGCTTCTCGATCTCATCCTGGCGCGCCCTCCTGGCTGGCAGTGAGGGCCCTGGTATTCACCGCGGTGTTGTGTGTGTCGTGCAGTGACAAGAAGAAGCCGGTGGATCCGCCGCCCGTGGACGGCACGGACGTGCGCGTGCAGCTGTTGAGCGCGGCGGGCGAGTGCATCCTGGGGACGGCGCGAGACTTCCTGCCCAAGGCCACGGCGTTGCAGGCGGCGACGGTGACGCTGCGGGATGCTCCGGACGCGGCGGCCGTGGCGGCGGCGCGCACGGCGTTCCATGAGGCGATGGACGTCTGGGAGGTGATGGAGGCGATGCAGGTGGGGCCGGCGGCTCCGCGCAGCAGCCCGGGCGGCGCGGAGATCCGCGACAACATCCATTCATTCCCCCTGTACAACCGGTGCTCCATCGAGGAGCAGATCGTCTCCAAGGGGTACGAGTCGGCCAGCTTCTCCACCAGCCTGGTGACGCGACGCGGCTTCCTGGCGCTGGAGTACCTGCTGTTCTACGAGGGAGCGGAGACGGCGTGCGGGCCGAATTCCGCCATCGTGGCGCAGGGGACGTGGGCGGCGCTGCCGGCGGATGAGCGGGCGGCGCGCAAGCGGGCCTACGCGGCGGTGGTGGCGGCGGACGTGCGCACGCGCGCTCAGGCGCTGGTGGACGCGTGGGCTCCGGAAGGCGGCAACTTCCTGAAGACGCTGGCGACAGCGGGCTCGGGCAACACCGTGTTCCCGACGACGCAGGTGGCGCTCAACGCCATGAGCGATGCGATCTTCTACGTGGAGCGCGAGGGGAAGGATCAGAAGCTGGCGCGGCCGCTGGCGCTGCGCGATTGCGCGTCGGACACCTGCCCGGAGTTGTTGGAGTCCCAGTTCGCGGGCCGCTCGAAGCAGAACCTGCACTTGAACCTCGTGGGCTTCCGGCGAATCGTGGACGGCTGCGGCCCGGACTACTCGGGCACGGGCTTCGACGACGTGCTGGTAGCGGCGGGAGCGGAAGCTGTGGCCACGCGGCTGCGGGCGGAGGTGGTGGGTGCCGAGGCGGCGCTGGCCGCGGTGGAGGAGGACGATCTCCGGCAGGCGTTGGCGCAGGACAAGGCCTCCGTGCAGGCCGTCTACACCGAGTTCAAGGGCATCACGGACGTGCTGAAGACGGACTTCATCACCACGCTGGACCTGGAGCCACCCGCGGGCCTCGAGGGAGACAATGACTGATGTACCCGTCTCCCGGGGCGTGACGTCCGCGCGTTCCATGGCACGGGTGTGGGAGTGGCTTCTGGCGCCTCGGGACATCGCCGCGCTGGCGGCGTTCCGGGTGGCGCTGGGGCTGCTCATCACCGTGTCGGCGGTGCGCTTCCTGGCTTACGGCTGGGTGGACGTGCTGTTCGCGCAGCCCCGGTTCCGCTTCACCTATTGGGGGTTCGGCTGGGTGCCCGTTCTCCCCGGCTCGTGGATGCCCATGCTCTTCGTGGCGCTGGGCGTGCTGGGCGTGTTGTTGATGGTGGGGCTGTTCTACCGGGTGACGGTGGTGCTGCTGTTCGCGGTGTTCGCCTACGTGCAGCTTCTCGACGTGACGAACTACCTCAACCATTACTACCTGGTGAGCCTGCTGCTGGCGCTGATGTGCTTCGTTCCCGCGCACCGTGCCTTCTCCGTGGATGCGTGGCGTCGGCCGGCGCTCCGCCGGGATTGGCTGCCGGCGTGGTGCACGGTGCTGCTGCGCTTCCAGGTGTCCATCGTCTACGTCTTCGCGGGGCTGGCCAAGGTCACCACCGATTGGCTGGTGCATGCCCAGCCGCTCAACATCTGGCTGGCGGCCCGCACGGGGCTGCCATGGGTGGGGCCGCTGCTGGAGCAGCGCTGGGTGGCGTATGCGGCGGCCTGGGGGGGAATGCTGTTCGACAGCACCATCGTGCTGTTTCTGCTGTGGCGCCGCACGCGGCCGTTCGCGTACGTCGTGGTGCTGGGGTTTCACGCGGTGACGTTCGCGCTGTTCCCCATCGGGATGTTCCCCTTCATCATGGTCACCGCGGCGCTGGTGTTCTTCGAGCCCTCGTGGCCGCGCGCGCTCATGGCTCGGGTGCGGCGGGTTCCTGTCTCCCTGCGCCTGCCCTTGGCCGGGGAAGGGGCGTCCGTGGCGGCACCGGGCTGGAAGGGCCGCGTGGCGTTGGGAGCGGCGCTGGTCTACGCGTTCCTCCAGGTGGCGCTGCCACTGCGCACCCACGCCTATGGGGGCAACGTGCTCTGGCACGAACAGGGGATGCGCTTCTCGTGGCGGGTGATGACACGGGAGAAGAATGGGAGCGCGACGTTCATGGTGCGCGACAGCGTCACCGGACGGCAGTGGGCGGTTTCGCCCAATCAGTACCTCACGCGGCTCCAGGAGCGGGAGATGGCGGTGCAGCCGGACCTCATCCTGCAATTGGCCCACCGCATCGCCCAGGATTTCGAAGCGACTACGCACCACCCGGTGGAGGTGCGAGCTGATGTCCGTGTGTCCCTGAACGGCCGGATGTCGGAGCTGCTGGTGGATCCGACGGTGGACCTGTCGAAGGAAGAGGACGGACTGGGACCCAAGGCGTGGATCTTCCCCGCGCCCGAAGGACCGCCGGTGCACCTGCGTCCCACGCGAATCTGATGAAGCCTGCCGAGCGTCCGGCAGATGCTTAAGACCTTCTCATCCTCGTCCCAGGAACCTGTCATGGACGATGCGTAGAGTCTTTCCCAAGCCGATGAATGGCTTTCATTGGGAGACGAGGATGAAGCGAGTTGTCATCATCACGTTGTTGTCGCTCCTGCCTGCCGCTGCCGTGCTTGCGAAGGAGGCCAAGGAGAAGGGCGAGGCCCACGAGAAGCTGGCCCCGGCCGAGCTGCCGAAGGCGGTTCGGGATGCCATCGCCAAACGCTATCCGGGCGCCACCCTCGTGGAGGCGGAGGCCGAGCATGGTGGATACGAGGCCACCGTGAAGACGGCCGACGGCAAGGAGATGGAGCTGAAGATGAAGGCCGACGGCACCGTGCTCTCGGAGCAGGAGGATGACGAGGACAAGGACTGACGCGGACGCAATCAGGCCGCCCCGAGCGGTGTCTAAGCCTTTGGAACCGATAGCCGGTTTCCAATCCACCCTCGGGAGAAATCACATGAAGTCGAAGTCTTTCGCAGTGTTCGCGGCCGCCGTCCTGGGTGCTGCCGGTTGCACGGGCGGCGGTGCTTCGAAGGCAAGCGAGCTCAAGGCAGGGGACAGCGTCGCACTCACCCTGAGCGCCGATGGGAAGTCGGTTCAGGCGATCACGAGTGACTCGGGGGATGGCGACGGCGAGACCAACGACGATGCGGAGGGCCCCAACGGCGACGGTGACGGCGAGACCAACGACGACGGAGCCGCCAATGGCATGGTTGCGGGTGAGATCCTCGCGCCGCGCCCGGAGGTTCGCGCCGTGTCGGCCGGCGTGTTCGAGGCGCTCGGAATGAAGATCCAGGCGCAGGTGCTGCCTGACAGCGCGGCGGTCCGTTTCGTGGGCTCGGTGAACCCGGACGGCACCTTCGTCGCATCCAGTGCGAAGGGCTCGCGCGCGACCTCTCCTGCGCTCAAGGGCACGCTGCAGGCGGTCGAGCGCACCGGCAGCGGCACGGTGAAGCTCCAACTCCTCGGCCAGACGGTGACCACCAGCGAGACCACGAAGGTGGAGCAGGTGAAGTCCCTCGATCAGGAGAACTCGAAGGAAGACGACGGCATCGAGTGTGCGCAGGAGGGCGAGCACGAGGGAGACAACGAGGGCTGCTCGGCGCCCACTCCGTAACGAGGAATCGTCAAGCACCCCATCCGTTCCCCCGCTCTGGCTTCAGCAGGGTTGGGGGAAAGGAGCCGCAGTGGCTGACAGATCCACGGTCCAGTACCTGCCAGGGGCAGCGTATGAGCGAGCGCTCTTTTCCCGGATGCAGGCGGGAGAAGAGGCTGCGTTCCGCGAAGCGTACGATGCGCTCGCGCCCAGGCTCTTGCACTTGCTCGAGCGGTACCTGGGGTGCGCGGCTCTCGCCGAGGAGGTCCTCCAGGAGAGCTTCGCGACGGCGTTTCGCCGCATCGGGAGCTTTCGTGGGGAGGCGCAGCTCTCCACCTGGATCACTGCCATCGCGCTCCGCCGGGCACACAATGTGCTGCGCGCGGAGGCCCGGCGGGAGAAGAGCGAACGGGCCGTTGATCCACGCTCTGAAACAAGCGACCCATTACCGGACGACTCGCTGGCGAGCTCGGAGGAGACCGCGCTCCTCGAAAAGCTGCTCGCCACTTTGCCGGAGGAGACGCGCCTGGCTCTGCTGCTGACCGCGGACGGGCTCACCGCACAGCAGATCTCTGACATGACCCATGTGCCCCGAGGGACGATCCTTTCACGCATCTTTCGGGGCCGGCTCACCCTCGGCAAGCTGCTGGGACAGGATGGGATGCGCCGCTCCACGCATCGAGGGTCTCGCCGATGACATGCGAAGACGCGCTCGAACTGCTGGAGTCTTCGCCGGACGTGGCACGGGAGCACTGTGCGAGCTGCGCCCGCTGCCAGGAGGTGCTCCAACGCGCGGACAAGGCCCTCGAGCTCCTTCGTGAGACGCCTGGGTCCTCTGTGCCTCCGGCGTTCTCGTCGGCCCTGCTCGACGCGGCGCGTGCAGGCGTGCGGGCGCACCGATGGCGGCAGCGGGCGCGGCAGGCCGTGCGCCCCCTTGTCGCTGTGACCGTGACGGCGCTCGTCGTCATTGCCGCCGAGCGGATGGTTCACAGCAGCGCCATTCATCGGCTTGCGGCTCCCGGGGACGTGCTGGTCGCCTCCGCTGCGGCGGTCACGGAAGGAACGACGGCCGGTGGTGCATCCATCTGGATGGAACGGCCTGGGGAACTCCGGCTCATGGAAGCAGGCCCGGCCGAGCGCGTCCGGATCGAGGCTGGCAGTGCACGCTTTGAAGTCCGCAAGCTCGCCCCGGGCGCCAGCTTCGCGGTCGAGACGGCCCATGCCCGCGTGGTGGTGCACGGGACGCGGTTCACGGTGAGCACGGGCCGGGACACCACTCGCATCACGGTGAGCGAGGGCCGGGTTCAGGTGCAGCCGCTCGGTGCCGAACGTGCGCCGGAGGTGTTGACGGCCGGCGACAGCCTGGAGGTGCCATCGGCGGAGCGGTTCCTGCAAGGGCTCTGGCTGCGCGCGGAGGAGCTTCTCGCCCGCGGAGAGTGGGACGAGGCCTTGCACACATTGGATCGGGTCTTGGGATCGAAGCTACCGGTGGAGCTCGAGGGGCAGGCGCGGGCGCGCCGGGCGCTCGTGCTGTCCGCGAGGGGAGAGGGAGGCGCCGCGCTCGAAGAGTACGAGCGGGCACTGAAACTCATCCCTGAGGAGCAGGCACCACTGTGGGCGGACAACGCGGCGGCCGAGCGCGCCATCTTGCTTGAGCGCAGCGGCCGTCCAGCAGCCGCGGCGGCCGCATGGCACGAGTACCAGCGGCGCTTTCCGAACGGGGTGCACTCGGCGCTTGCACGTGACAGAGGCGCGGGGCCCCCGCGATGAGATGGCTCCCGGCGTTGGTGTCGATGCTGGCGTGCGAAGCCTTGGCGAGGACGGGGCCGGTGACTGTCTCCGCGGTGGGTGCCCAGGGTGAGCCTCGCCCGGCGCTGTCTCGCGCGGTGGAGAGTGCTCTGGTGGCCTACGGGGCTTCGGTGGCAGTCCTAGGCGAGGGCGCGAAGTGCGTCCCGCCCTGCCAGCAGATACGCGTGGCGCTGGACGCAGCAGGAGGCATCAGCGTCCAAGCGGAGCTGGGAACGCTGCGCGCGAGCCGCCGCCTCGAGCACGTCGAGGGCGCCTCCACGGTTGAACTCGCACGGGCGATCGCCCTCGAAGGGCGGGAACTCCTCAACCAGCTCGAGGAGCCGCCGCGCGTAAATCCGAGGAAAGCCCCGCCGCGCGCACCCCGGAAGGCAGCAGAGCCGCTTGCCGTGGTGGAGGCGAGCGCCGAGCCGCTGGCGTCTCGCGAGGTGGTTCAGACGGCGGGGCTCCTCGTCGAGCCTGTTCCCGTCGAACCTGCTTCCGCCGAGCGCATGTCACGTTCCCCGGCTCCCATGCCAGCGCCCATTGCTCCCTTGCCGGCTCCGCACTCCTGGCTCTCGTTTGGTGCTCGCGGGCTGGTGCAGTCATTGCCCAGCATGCCTCTGGTCACGGCCGGAGCGGCGCTTGGTGCTCGTGCGGAGCTGATGCGTGGTCTGGATCTGCGCCTCTCTCTGGCCGCCACCTTTCCGGCCATCGATGACAGAGGTCCGGTGCGCGTCCGCCTGCGCACGACCGGCGGATCCGCGGTGCTCGCGGCCCAGCTTGAGGGCCTGCCGCTGTGGATCGGTGGAGGGGTGGAGTTCCTGTTCCTGGCCGTGGATCGGCCGGTGCCGGACTTCGACACCCTCGAGGCGCAGAGCGTCGGCGGGCTGCTGGCGGTCGAGACGAGGTTCCGGTTTGCTCGCGCCACGGCAGTGCTCGGAGTCCAGGGCGCGTGGCACCCGTTCAAGGAGCGAGTGCCTCTCGATGCGACGACGGCATTTGTCTATCCATCCTTCGGGGTGAGCCTGCTCGCAGGCCTCGAAGTCGACGTCTTCTGAGAGGTAGCGCCCCAAGGAGGAGATGATCCGCCAGTGAAGGTCTCTCGCCGCCTGATCGGGACAGGTGAACAACAACGCCCACGCGCATGGATGCGTGGGCGTCTTGGGGGTGAAAACGTAACCTCGAACTCAGTGCCTCAGTCTCACGGGTTCATCGTCTCCGAGCAACCCGTGCTGGCCCCAACCTGGAACGCCAGGTCATCCCGATCGTTGTACCCCTCCCCGTCGCAGGAACTGGACGCGCCAGTGTATCGAATCGCTGCTCGCACCGCCTGCACTCCGGTGATGCCCTCGGGCAGGGTGTACGTGGCCGTCAGGGTGTTCGCTCCTCGGCCCTGAGGCGTCAGCACCTGGAAGAGCGTCCACGTAGGATTGCTCGCGTCCTCGGCCGCGTACAGGTCCACCCGATTGCCGATGGAGTAGGCCCAGAAGCTCACCTCGATGGTGATCTCCTTGCCCGGCGCCAGCGCGGATCCATCCGTGGTGTACAGCCGGATCCGGTCAACCGACTCGTCCGAGTGGTAGGTGCCCGCGGATCCATCCAGGCACGTGCCGCCCAGCGTGTTGGGCGCGTGGGGCTCGGGGCCCAGCGGTCCGCGCCCATCGAACAGCGCCTCGGAATCGCACCCCAAGCCGCTCGCGCTGCACCGAGGCACCTGCAACGTGGCGTCGTAGCTCGCCACCTCCATCTGCGGCGCAGGCTCCATGGCGGCAATCCCCGCGCTCGGGCCCTGTCCGCCCGGCGGAGTCGGCTCCGGTGGCGCGCACGCCACGAACGCTCCCAGCAACAGCCCCGACGACACCTGCATCCACTTCCGACTCGTACCACTCCATCCCATGACAGCTCTCCACGTGTATCGCGCCCCCGACGACCTCTGGCGGAGTCCATGGGGCGCAGTGCGGTGACTCGGGCGAGCCCACGCAGGCGTGGGTGGCCAGGTCGCGGGGACGGCCCAGTGCAGGCGTCGGTCCAAGCGCTCTGCCGCAGGGCTCCGCTTGCGACCGCGCGGGCGTGGCTTGAGGTTTCAAGCACTTGGAGCGGCTCAGCGATTCTGAGCCTCGCGAACAGGCGGCCGGACCGTCCGTGAGATGAGACGGTCAGTCCACGGAATGAGACGGTGAGAGGGGCCTGGGACCAGACACGCCGCTGCTTGTCCCTGGCCTCAGGTCAACGTGGTACAAACACGCGAGTGTCCATCCTCATCGTCGAAGATGAGTTGCGTGTTCGTGCCTTCATCACTCGGGGACTGGCCGAGGAGGGCTTTCGAGTCCGGGAGTGCGCGGACGCGCTCCAGGCGCAGGACCTGCTGCGCAACGAGCGCTTCGAGCTCATTCTCCTCGACTGGATGCTCGCCGGGGTCTCTGGCTTCGACCTGCTCCAAGGACTGCGCGCGCGCAGGGATGTCACGCCCGTTCTCATGCTCACGGCTCGGGATGCGGTGGCCGATCGCATCGCGGCGCTCAATGCCGGCGCGGACGATTACCTGGTCAAGCCGTTCTCCTTTGACGAACTGCTGGCACGCGTCCGGGCCATCCTCCGCCGTGTTGCCGGCAGGGCCAGCCCCCTCCTGAGCCATGCGGACCTGACGCTGGATCCCGTCACCCGCAAGGTGGTGCGAGCAGGGCAGGAACTCTCGCTCACCGCTCGCGAGTACGCGCTGCTCCAGTTCCTGCTCGAGCATGCGGGCGAGGTCGTCTCCCGGACTCGGATCGTCCAGGCGGTCTGGGACCATGACTTCGAGACCTTCTCCAATGTCGTCGAGGTCTACATCCGCTACCTTCGAGCCAAGGTGGACGAGCCCTTTGAGACCCGGCTCATCCATACGGTGCGGGGAGTGGGCTACGTGCTGCGGAGCCATTCGCCATGAAGCGCCCCGTGACGCTGAGCGCTCGGCTCACGCTCTTCTTTGGCGGCGCCGTGCTGGCGACCATCCTCTTCTATGGAGGGTTGGTGGCAGCCGCGCTCGTCTTCGAGGAGTGGCTGGAGAGGCAGGCCCTGCCTCCGGATGCGCCGCTGGAGGATCTCTTCGACGAGGTCTGGCCGGTGCTCGGGGCCATGGCGCTGGCGGCGCCGATCGCGGTGGTCGGTGCCATCATGCTGGGCCGAGCGCTCGCCCGCCGGGCCCTGGCGCCCATGCGCGAGGCGAGCCACCGGGCCCGGGCCGCGCGCGCCTCCGAGCTGAACTTGAGCCTGCCAGTTCGCGGCACGGGGGATGAGTGGGACGAGCTTGCCTCGACCTTGAACACGCTGCTCCAGGATGCGCGCGGAACGGTCGAGCGCATTCGCCGCTTCACGGCGGACGCCGCCCATGAGCTGCGCACGCCGCTCACCGTCATCATCGGTGAGACGGAGGTGGTCCTGAGGCGTGAGCGCTCGGCGGAGGAGTACCGGCAGGCGCTGCGGATCGTTCACTCGGAGAGCCAGGGGCTCGCGGCGGCCGTGGAGGCGCTGCTGATGCTGTCTCGCGCGGACTCCGGCACGTTGGTGACGGCCCGAGAGCCGGTGGACCTGTTCCTGCTGGCCCAGATGGCCACCCAATGGGCTCAACGGTTGCTGGAGGTGCAGGCGCGCGCGGTACGGATCTCGCTCGCCGGAGAGTCCACGCTGGTGCAGGGGGATGCTTCGCTCTTGCGCCGGGTCCTGGAGAACCTCCTGTCCAATGCGCTCCGGTATAGCCAGGGGCAGGTGCGCGTCGAGGTTCATGCGAGTTCCTCGGGAGCGCAGGTGCTCGTGGCGGACGACGGCGCGGGGGTGGATCCCGCGTTGGTGCCCCGGCTCTTCCAGCGCTTCGCGCGAGCGGACAGCGCGCGCTCGGGAGATGGCATGGGGCTCGGGCTCGCCATCTCCCACGCCATCATCGAGGCCCACGGTGGAGCGCTCTCCTATGAGCGCACCGCGGCGGGGGAGAGCCTCTTCACGTTCTGGCTCCCGGTGCTTGCAGGGTGAGGTGCTCCCGTGGGGGGCCGGGAAGGTGCCAATGCTGGCAATACCAGAGCTGGAAGGTCGTCACGGGCCGTTCGCCCCGGTGCACCGTCACCGGCGCGAGCGCATGCACGGCGGTGCAGACGGACTGCAGCCGGGTGGGCGCGTCCCTCAGGGGTTGGCGGTCGTCCGCGACGATGATCGCGTCCTGCCCCTCCCTGACGGAGTCCAACCAGAAGTCGTAGGCCAGGCCCGGTTTCCCGAGGGCTGAGTCCGACTGGGTCTCGGGATGGTCGGGGAGGTAGAAGGCCAGCTCGCTGGCGGTCTTGTAGCCCCAGCCGACCACCAACGGCGGGGGCTGCCCGGCAGGGGATTGTTCCCGGTAGCGCTGTACCTCGGAGGCCAGCTCGCGCCAGCCGCTCACCAGGTTGTCCCGCTCACGGAAGGGGATGAAGGGGCACAAGGGCATCAGATACATGCCGAGCGCCAGTACGGCACCCGTGCTCACCGAGAGGTATGCATACCCTCTGCCCCACATGCCCCGCTTCGGATCGCACCAGGAGGCCGCTGTCGCCACCAGCACTCCCAGGTAGGCAGGAGCGACCCAGTTCATCTTTACCCAGTGCCAGGGGCTCACGACCGAGAAGAGGACGAGCCCCGGCAGGCTCGCGAGGCAGAGCACGCGGGCGCGTGGGTCTCCCTGGAGCGCGCGGTGAACGAGGAGCCCGGCGGAGACCAGGAGCGCCACATAGAGGAGCGGCCCCACCGCCACCGCCTGCAACCCCAGGTACCGCCCCGTCAGGAATGGCTGGAGCCCATGGACCGTCTCGATTCGCCCCTGGGTCTGGAAGGCGAACGAGGCCCAGCCATGGTGGGCGTTCCAGATGAGGACAGGGGAGAAGACGAGGAAGCTCACCGCCAGCGCGAGGTAGGGGTGTGGAGTGCGCAGGGCAGCCCGGCCTCGGGGGAACCCCAGCGCTGTCACCAGGATCTGTGGCGGGAGCAGCGCGGCGGTGTACTTCGAGAGCAGCGCGAGCCCGCACAGCAGCCCCAGCAGGTACCAGCGGAACCCGCTACGGCCCGCCCCCGCGCCGTCCGGGAGGACCAGCTCGCAGAGCACCCGGAGTGAGGCGGCCCAGAACAGCACGAGCGGCACGTCCGGCGTCATCACCACCGCGCCCAGACCGAACAGCACCGTGGCGTTGGCGGTGAGCGCCGTGACGGCTCCCACGACGGGCGAGTACAGCCGCGCTCCCAGCGAGTAGAGCAGTCCCGTCAGGGCCAGGCTCGACAGCACCGCGGGGAGGCGGATTCCCAGCTCGCTCACGCCCAGCAGGCGCACGGACAGCGCGATCAGCCACGCGGTCATCGGCGGGTGATCGAAGTAGGACAGGTCCAGATGCCGGGCGTATTGCCAGTAGTACGCCTCCTGGGGAGCCAGCTCCACGCGTGTGGCGTAGAGGAGCCGGAGCACCGCGAGGCCACAGCTCGCCCACAGCGTCCAGCGGCCCCAGGAGGGCTCCCTCGCGCGAATCATCGAGTGCTCCTCGTTCAGAACGAACGAGGTGATGCCCGAGGTCTCCGCGGCTCGCCACGCGGCGGGGGCAAGCTGAGGAACTTCTCATCCGGGCTTCAGTTTCCTCCCATGCCAGGTGGCCGCACCCGGCGGCGCGCCAGCACATAGGCGGAGGGCAGGCCCCACAGCACCACGAGCGTGGAGAGGGAGAGCCCGCCGAGGACGGTGATGGCGAGCGGGCGCTGCAGCTCCGCGCCCTCACCCAGCCCCAGCGCCAACGGTACCAACCCCAGCAGCGTGGCCAGCGTCGTCATCAGGATGGGGCGCAGGCGCACGCTGGCAGCGCGCTCGACGGCCGCCTGGGCGCTCAGCCCCTCCGCGAGCCCCTCCTCGGCGCGATCCAGGAGCAGGATCCCGTTCTTCACGACGAGCCCCACCAGCAGGATGCACCCCATCAGCGAAGAGACGTTCAGGGGGATGCCTGTGAGGCGCAGGATCGCCAGCCCCGCCGCGATACCCACGGGAGCTGTTCCCAGGATGAGCAGCGGCAGCAGGAGGCTGCGGAAGTGGAATGTCAGGACCAGGAAAACGCTGAAGGTGGCCAGGGTGAGGACGAGCACCAACTCCCGGAAGGAGGCCTGCTGACTGTCACGCTGGCCGCCCAGGATCAGCTCGACTCCGGGCGGGGGTTTCAGGTCCGCGAGGCGGGTCTGCACGTCCTGGATGACGCCGCCCAGATCCCGGTTCTCCAGCCGTCCCGTCACCGCGATGAGCGGGCGCAGGTTGTCGGCGAGCAGCTCCGAGGGCAGGCACTCGTGGCGGACGCGCGCTACCTGCATCAGGGGCACAGTTACTCCCGAGGCCAGCCGAAGCCGAAGCCGCTCGAGCACCTGGGGCTCCAGCCGCTCCGGATCCTTCAGCCGTAGGCGCACGTCGATCAGCCGGCCCTCGTGTGGCACCGCGCTCACCACCTGCCCCAGCAGGGCCGTTCGGACCTGGGCCGCCACGTCCTGCGCGCTGAGCCCCAGCCGCCCCGCGACCGGGAGCGCGACATCCAGGTGAAGCTCCGAGGTGCATCCGGCCACTCCATCGTACAGATCCACCAGGCCGGGGATGTCCTTCAGGCGGTCAGCCACCTGGGGGGCGAACTCCTGGAGGGCATGGACGTCCGGCCCCTGGAGCTTGACCTCGACGGGGTCCGGGTTGCCCTCCAGGTCGGAGAGGATGTCCTGGAGCAACTCGACGAACTCAACACGGACTCCGGGCACGGCCGCCTCCACCCGTCCGCGGGCTTCCTCGATGACGTCCGCCCCGGAGCGGCTCCGTGAGTGTTTCAGGGCCACCGTGATGTCGCCTGTGGAGGATTCGGTGGCAGCGGGGGGACCTAGCTCGGCGCCCAGGCGGCGGCTGGTGATGTCCACCTCCGGGAGGGCTGCGACGGTCGCCTCGATCTGCTGCCCCAGTCGATCTGCCTCGGAGATGGAGGTCCCGATCGGCGTGAAGTAGTCCACCACGAAGGCTCCCTCATCGAGCTCGGGGAGGAAGCCCGTCCCGATCCCGGAGGCGAACACGGCGAGCAGCAGGGTGAGCGCCGCGACCCCTCCCACGGTCCATCCCGGGACACCGCTGAGCCGATCCAGCCACTTCCGGTGGAAGCCTGTGCCCGGCATCTCGTGCACTCCCTGGGGGGTGAGCAGCCAGCCACAGAGCAGGGGTGTCAGGGTGAGCGCCACGGCCAGGGAGAGCAGCACCGCGACGGAGAGCGTGAACGCCAGCGCGGCGAAGAACTGGCCGGAGACGCCGGACAGCAAGGACAGGGGCGCGAAGACCACCACCGTGGTGAGCGTGGAGTTGGTGACTGGCCAGGCAATCTCCCGAAGCGCATCCGCCGTGGCGGCCCAGCGCTCCATTCCGGCGGCGACGCGGCGGTACACGGCTTCGACCACCACGACCGCGTCGTCCACGACGAGGCCGATCGCGACAGCCAGCCCCCCGAGCGACATGAGGTTCATCGTCCCGCCCGAGAGCCAGAGCGCCGCGAACGTCATGGACAGGGTGGTGGGGAGCGCCGCGGCGGCGGCCAGCATGGCCCGCCAGGAGCGCAGGAAGGCTCCGACCACGACGAGCGTGAGCAGGCCGCCGATCGCGACGGCGTCGCGGACATTCACCACGGAGCGGGTGATGAGCCCCGCCTGGTCATAGGCGACGAGCACCTCGATGCCGGGAGGCAATTCGGTGCGCAGGCGCTGAAGCTCCGCGTCGATGTCTCGAGCCAGGGTGATGGCGTCGGCGCCGGGGCGGCGGCCGATGTTCACCAGCGCCGAGGGCTTGCCGTTGGCCGAAGTGCGGGACAGGCGGTCCGCATGGCCCTCTTCCACGCGAGCCACGTCTCCGAGCAGCACGGGGGCCTCCGGAGTGCCGCCCACGACGAGCTGGGGCAGCTCATTCAGGCGCTCCACGGGCCCTTCCACCACCACCATCTCCTGACGGTAGTGGATGTCCACACGGCCTGCGGGCTCCAGCTTGAGCGCGTCTCCCACCGTGGTGGCCAGCTGCGGCAGGTCCAGCCGGGCCTGCTCCAGCCGCGCGGGATCGACCGTTACCTCCACCTCGCGCGTGTCTCCTCCCACGACGTCCACGCGTCCCACGCCTGGCAGGCCGGCCAGCCTCGGGCGCAGCGTGTAGAGGGCGAAGTCGCGCAGCCGGGCCTGCTCCACTGAGCCTGTGACAGCGAGCGTCCGGATGGGAAAGGATGAGGCGGTCAGGCGCTCTGCGGTCAGCTCTACCTCCGGCGGCAGCGAGCCGCGCAGCTCGCCCAACCGGGCGTTGACGAGCCCCAGCGCGCGATCCATGTCGGCGCCGGGCTCGAACCAGAGCGACACTTCGGCTGCGGCCCGGATGGTTCTCGAGCGCACGCGGCGCACGCCCAGCACCGTGGACAGGGCCTCCTCCACGGGGCGGGTCACCGATAACTGGAGCGTCTGCGCGCTGCCTCCTGGGAGCGTCGCCGCGACGACGATTCGGGGGAATGACACCTCCGGGTAGAGGCCGCCAGGCAGGCGCTTCAGAGCGACGAAGCCGAAGAGGCACAGCGCCACCGCGAGGGTGCTCAGCCCCGGAGCGTGCCGCCGCAGGAGGTCCACCACCCGCTTCAACGCGTTACCTCCACTGAGGTCCCTTCCGGCAGTGAGTAGCCTCCCTCGACGATGACGCTCTCCCCGCCCTTGAGCTCTCCCTGCACCACGGCTTGACCCGCCTCTTCGGAGAGCACCGTCACGGGAACGGTGTGGACCTTGTCTTCCTCGACGAGCGCCACCCCGAGGCCGCCATCCTCCGCGGGCACGAGCGCTGAGGAGGGCACCTGGGCCGCGGGGCTCTCCTCACCGGTGACGATGCGTGCCTGGGCGACGCCGCTGAGCCGCAGCGCTCCCTCCGGATTGGGGACGCGGATGCGGACGAGCACGTTGCCATTCTGCGCATCGACGGCAGGCGAGACGCTGACCACCTGAGCGGTGCGGGGTTCGGGCAACCCCTGCACGGAGACAGCGGCGGATTGTCCGGCGCGGAGCCGGGCAGCCTCATCCTGTGTCACGAAGGCCCTGAGCTCCAGCGGGTCGGTCGCAGTGACCTGGACGACTGGCTGCCCATTGCCGTCCACGGCCTCTCCCTGCCGGAAGAAGACGGCCGTCACGAGTCCATCGAAGGGCGCTTTGAGCTCGGCGTGGCGGGCCTTGCGTTGGGCGAGCTCTACGGCGGACCGGGCGCGTTGCTCCGCCGCCACCGCGGCAGTCTCGGCGCTGCGATCCTGCTCTGCGTCCTGTCGCGCCGCGACTCCGCGCTCCACGAGGAGCTCCGTCCTCGCGCGCCGGGCCTCGGCCGCCCGAGCCGCCGCGGCAGCCTCCTTCGCCGTGGCCTCGGCCTGCTGGAGCTCATCGGTCACGGGCCCGGTCTCCACCTCCCCGAGCACCTGACCCGCGCGCACCCGGTCTCCCTCGGCGACGGAGATCAGGGTGAGCTGACCGGGCACCAGGGAGCCGACCTTGACGTCATGACCTGGGGGCGCAGCGAGCACTCCTGTCACATGCAGCGCCCGAGCGGCCGGGCCCCACCGCACCTGGGTGACACGCACGCGTGGCTGAGGGAGCGGCTTCTCCTCGGGAGGAGGGGGCTTGCAGGCGGTGGCGGCAAGACAGAGCCAGAGCGCGAAGCTAGTTCTCATCAAGAGGCACTCCCGCTGCGAGTTCGAGCGCGGCGAAAGCCGTCTGCGCCGTGAAGGCCGCTTCGGCGGCCTGGTTGCGGGTCTCCGTGGCCGTGCGCCGAGCGTCGTTCAGTGCGGACAGGGGAGTGCGTCCCGCGCGGTAGGCATCGATCGCCATGCGCTCCAGGAGCTCCACGGAGGGGAGGATCTCCTGGGGGAACCGCTGGAGCGCGGCCAGGGCCGAGGAGAGGCGTTCGTGCGCCGCGATGATCTCCATGCGCCGCCGTTGGTGTTCCTCCTCGGCTTGAGCCTTGGCCAGCCGGAGCGCGGCCGCCGCTCGATCCAGCTCTCCTCGCCCGAATCCTGGCACCTGCACGTCGAAGTCGATGGAGCCTCGGAGGAATACGTTCGCGCCGTGAGCGCCCTCTCCCTCCGTGGCAATGCCAACCGTGGGGGAGGGCCAGCGCTCGCGTCGCACGGCCCGGAGCGTGGCCTCCGCGGCCGCGATGTCCCTCTCTCTCGCCAGCGCCTGAGGTGCCTGCTCCGCCCGGGTGAGAATCTGCTCCAGAGAGGGGAGGGGCGGCGCATCAATGTCGGTGGGCTCCAACAGGCGGTGCGGTTCCCGGCCGAGGAGCACGGCCAGCTCCGCGGAGGTCGCGGCCACCTCTCCCCGCAGGGCCAGCACCTGCGCCTCGGTGGAGGCGCGGGCCAGCCTCGCTTGCACCAGCTCCATCTCCGGGCCAGCCCCCGTCTCGAAGCGAAGCCGGGCTGCTTCCTCGGACGCTCGTGCCAGCTCGAGTGTCCGTTCTCCCGCTGCGGCGAGCTGCCGCGCGCGAACGAGCGAGAAGTAGGCCCGCCGTGCGTCCGCGCGGGCTCGGGCCTGGTGGGCGTGCAGTTCGTGTGTCGCGCTGAGCCCTCCCTGCTCGGCGGCGGAGACCCGGGCCGCACGCGCTCCCGGAACCGGGAGCTTCTGTGCGAGCCCTACGGACCAATGGGGATCGTTCCATCCCGCGCCCACGGCCACGGTGAGCGGGGGCAGGGTGCGAGCGGACTCGACCTCTGCCTGGGCGATCTCCGCCTGGGCCTGGGCTCCGGCGAGCCCAGGTTCTCGCGCGGCTGCTTCCGCGAGAGCGGTCTCCAGGCGCAGCGTGTCTCCTGCCTGCGCTGGGCCAGCGCTATTCAGGGCGAGGAGCAACGCAATGATGGCAGGGTGCATCGGCATCTCTGGGGAGTGGACCGCGAGGAACTAGCACGCAGCTCTTGTGCGGCTCGCAAGCTGAGAGACTTCTCATCTGGCGCTCATGGCTCGCACTGTGAGTTGAGCCACAGCTGAGAGAAGTCTCATCCGCGGCTCGACCTGTTCTCACGGTCCCATCCCACCCTACGGCTCATGCGCGAGATGGAACTCAAGAGTGTGGTGGACGACCTTCTCCTCAGACGGCAGAGGGTCGAGGCCATGGGCGGTCAGTTGCTCTTCAGTGGATTGATGGAGGACCGGTACTACGACCCTGGAGCGTCGGCCTTCGGTCCGGGCGAGAAGCTGCGCATCCGCACATTCCAGGGCTTGGGCACGACTCGTACGGAGCTCACCTGGAAAGGCCACGCGACGCGGGAGCGCGGCTACAAGGTCCGTGAGGAATTGTCGACCTTCGTGGAGGACGGGCAGATCTTGACGGAGATCCTGGCTCGGCTCCGGTTTGTGCCGGCGCAGGTGATCGAGCGGGAGGTGTGGATCTACTCATGTGCTGGAGCCATCGTCCGCTTCGAGCAGTACCCGGTGATGGACGTCCTCGTGGAGGTGGAGGGGGAGCCCGAGGCCATCGAGCAGGCCATTCAGGCAACGGGGCTGCCGCGAGAGGGCTTCACTCCGGAGAGCAAGGCGGATTTCTTCCAGCGCTTCGAGCAAAGGACCGGGAGCACGGCGCAACTCTGCCCATCTTCCGACCGAGGTCGCCTGCTTCCAAGCTGGAGCCTCTCCGCTCGCTGACCGAGCGGGGGGAGCCTGGGGCTTCAAGAACTTGGGGGGGTTCAGCGGTTCTGATCCCCGCATGCAGGCGTCCGAGGTCGGAAGAGGCGACACATGTCGCACTGAAGTCCATACCTCTTCGGGTGACCCCCCACCTTGTGAGCGATCGCCCGCTGCGCGGGTCTGACCTGATAGGGCGGATGGGCAGCTTGCACCCACCCGCCAGACTCAAGGAAGCTCAAGGCCTTGGAGGTGCTCCCGAAGACGATCTCCCCCCGCCAAGATGGTATCCTACGCAACAGGTAGGCCCGCCTCCGCAAAGGCCGCCTGATCAGAAGGTGTCGGATACACTGGAAACCTGATATTTCTCCTCCCTGCCCGCCTCCCTGTGACCAGCCCTACGCCTCGGCTCCCGATGAGCGACGAAGACAAGACTTCAGTCCTCGACGAGCGTAGCCGGCCCTCGACTGCGCTGCTGGAGGAGCCTGCCGGCACCCCCATCACGATGTCGCACGCCCGGCCAACGGATCGCCGGTCGCTGGACCCTGGCACGCTGGTGCGCGGGCGCTACCGCATCGAACGGGTGCTCGGGGAAGGGGGCATGGGGCGCATCTGGCTGGCCGAGGACCTCCAGGAGATGCGTCAGGTGGCGCTCAAGGAGATGCAGGTCCCTGAGGGCTTGAGCCCCTCCAAGGTGGAGGAGCTGGTGCTGATGTTCAGGCACGAGTTCTTCGCCATGACGAAGCTGCAGCACCCCGGCACCCTCAAGGTCTTCGACTGCGGGATGACCGAGGCCGGCAACCGCTACATCACCATGGAGGTGGTGGGTGGCCAGGACCTGAGCTCGGTGGCTCGCGAGCAGCCTGTCGACACGCGCACCCTCTACCGCATCCTGATCCAGATGGCCCAGGTGCTGGCCTTCATCCATGCGCGCCTCTATGTCCACTGCGACATCAAGGCCAGCAACGTGCGCATCATGGAGGACGGCACCATCAAGCTGATGGACTTCGGCGTGATGCACCAGCTGGGCACGCCGAGCCCCGGCAAGCTCAAGGGCACGCTGGAGTACATGGCTCCCGAATGGCAGCGCGGCGCCAACATCGATGGGCGCGCCGACCTGTACTCGCTGGGCGTCATGGCCTACTTCCTCGCCACGCGCCGGCTGCCCTTCAAGCGCCAGAGCCCCGCCGCGCTCCTGGCCGATCACCTCACCCGGCCTCCGCCCAAGCCGGCCACCATCTGCCCGGTGGATCCGGCCCTGGAGGAGATCATCCTCCTGCTGCTGGCCAAGGATCCCATTGACCGGTACCAGAACGCGGGCGAGTTGGTGGAGGCGCTCTGCCGCGCCAGCGGTGAGCCGCTGCCCGAGGAGCCGCTGTCCGCGCGCGCCAGCTACCTGCACGTGCCTCAGGTGGTGGGCCGCGAGTCGGAGCTGGAGCAACTCGTGAACTCGCTGGCGGAGGCGGACTGGGGCCAGTCTCGCGCCGTGCTCCTGGGCGCTCCCGCCGGAGTGGGCAAGTCCCGGCTCCTCCAGGAGTTCGAGCTCCGGGCCAAGCTGTCGGAGATCACCTTCTGTCTGGGCCAGTGCCGCGCCGAGGGACTGGCGCCTCTGGCCCCGCTCACCCAGGCCCTGCGCGGTCTCGTCCCGCTCACGTCCTCGGAGTTGCTCGAGCGCCTCGGGCCCTTGCTCGGCCGGATCGTTCCCTCGCTCGCCACCGGCCCGACGCCTGCCTTCAAGGATGCCGGCGCGGAGCAGATCGCCATCTTCAGCGCGCTCACCGAGTGGGTGCAGTCCGTCGCGCAGAACCACCTCTTCGTCCTCTGTTTCGAGGATCTCCAGTGGGCGGACTCGGCCACGCTCGAGGTGCTCAACGTCATCATCCGCGCGCTGCACCACACCCGCGGCATGGTGGTGGGCTCCTATCGCTCGGATGCGCTGAGCCGGCTCAGCATCGCCTTCCAGACGGTGGAGGAGGGCCTCACCTGGCGGCTGGATCTGGCCCCGCTCACGTCCCGGCACGTGGAGACGCTGGTGCAGTTGGCACTCCCCGGGCTGCAGGTGCCTCCGGACTTCGTCACGCGGCTGCACGCCACCACCGCGGGCAATGCCTTCTTCGCCACCGAGTGTCTGCGCGCCCTGGTGGAGGAGGGGGCGCTGCGGCGCCTGGGTGGCCGGTGGATGGCCACCAGCGATCTGGCCACGCGCAAGCTGCCGACGACCATCGAGCAGGCCGTCCTCGAGCGGGTGGCCGCGGCGCCTCCGGATCGCGTGGCGCTGCTGCGGCGGCTGGCTCCCGCGGGGCGCAGCCTGGATCTGCCCATGGTGCGTGCCCTGGCGGGCATGATCGAGGTGGATCTGTTCCAGGCGCTGGATGATCTCGTCGCGCGGCAGTTCCTCCAGCTCATCGAGGGCCGCTACGTCTTCACCCACGACACCGTCTATCAGGCCATCTACGACAGCACGCCGGAGCTGATGCGGAAGGCCTACCATGGCCGCGTCGCCGAGGTGCTCCAGTCGTTCCGGCACGACAACCCGCACATGGACCGGATGGTGGGCTATCACTTCGCCCGCTCCACCCAGCCTCAGCGCGCCATCGAGCCGCTGATGCGCGCGGGGCAGGCCGCCATCGGAGCCCAGGCGCTGCTGGATGCCACGCACCTGCTCAAGGAGGCGGCCGAGCTGCTGGAGCTGGAGCAGCGCACGCCCGAGCGCGTCGGGCAGATGATCCGCACCTGGGCCACGCTCATCGAGGTCGGCTACACGAGCGATCCTCCCACCACGCTCACCTACGCGGAGAAGCTCTTCCAGTACTGGGAGGACACCGTCGATCTGGAGGCGGGCCGCCGCGAGGCGCTCGAGCAGCTCGATGCGGCGCGCACTGCTCCCCAGCCCGAGCATGCCCGGCTGCTGCGCCAGGTCTTCCGAGAGATTCCCATCTCCGCGGACATGGCCCCCGTGGATGTCTTCTGGAAGAAGGCGGAGCTTCAGATCCTCCAGAGCATCGCCATGGCCATCATGGGCGTCACCGAGGACTTCCAGGCGCTGCTGGAGCGCGTGGAGAACGAGCACCCGGTGGACTCGCCCTACCGGGCCGGCGCCCTCATCGCTCGGGCCGCGCTGAGTTCGCACACCGGGTTGTTCGCGGGCGTGCTCAAGGCCCAGCGCGAGCAGGTGGAGCGGCTGCGCACCTTCCGAGACTCCGTGGAGCGCCCCTCGCCCCGGCTCGCATGGGCGCTGGGCATGGGGTGCTATTTCCTCAACATGGTCCGCGGCCTGCGCGGCGAGCCGCTCGACGCCGAGGCCACCCGCGATGGCTTCGAGCTGGCCGAGACCTTCGGCTTCACCGACATCCGCGTCTACCACCTCTTCACGCAGATCGTCCGCGCCTCCTTCACCGGCGATGCCTCCGAGCTGAACCCCACGCTCCTCGAGAAGAAGGAGCTCATCCGCCGGCTCGGCAGCCCGCGCCTGCCCGAGCGCAACCTCGCCATCTACACGCCGCCCTACTACCTGGAGCGCGGCGAGCTGGATCAGCTGGAGGCCGTGCTCGCCAAGGGCCAGACGCTGGCCAAGGTGCTCCCGGGCGACCGGTGGTTGCAGCTCTATGTCCAGGCGTACTCGGCCTGCCGCGATGTGCTCGCCAATGACGTGGCCGCGGCTCGCGAGTCCCTGCCTCGGGCCCTGACGCTGTCCCACTCGGGCGAGTTCCGCATGGAGACGCTGGTGCGCGTCTACCAGTCCCGCTTCGAGCGGGCCCAGGGGTGTGAGGAGGCCGCGCGCGAGGCCGCCGAAGAGGCCCTGGCTCGGGCGCTGGAGCCCGAGATGGAGAACCCCTTCGACGAGATCCTCGCCCGCCGGGCGCTGGCGCCGCTGCTGCCCGTGGACGAGGGCATGGCCCACCTGACGCGGGCGCTCGTGCTGGCGGGGGAGTCTCGCAACGTGCTGCAGCAGGGGCTGGTGCACCTGGGCATGGCCGAGCTGTGGATGTCACGCTCGCCCATGGATGCGTCCCGGGAGCTGGAGGCGGCCGAGCGCTTCTTCAACTCGGCGCGTGCTGTCTACTGGATCTCCCGCGTCGCCATCCTGCGCGAGCAGGTGGTCCAGAAGCTCGGGCTGCGCACCACGGCGTAGCCCGCGCGGGCCTCAGGCGTCCCGGTACCGCAGGCCGAGCCGCGTCAGGTGATCCACTCCCAGCCGCACGGGCGAGGCGTGGTAGCTGACGACGTACACATCCACTCCCTCCGCCACGGGCAGCAGGGCCAGCCCTCCCAGGTGCAGGGCCCGGGCGTTGGCCTCGTCGCTCAACTGGGGCAGCGGTAGGTCTCTCGCCCGGCCTTCTCGCAGCGCCCGGCGCCAGGGCGCCACCAGGCTCGTGCCCAGCAGCGGGCGCTGCTCGGTGGCGATGAGGCCCAGCACGTCGAGATCCTCCGAGGACAGGTGGACCGGATCCGCGTGGTAGTCCCACACGTGCACCTCCAGCTCCAGAGGCGTGGCGCAGAACTCGAGCTCGCCCTTGCGCACCACGGGCGGCTCCACGGGTGGGGGATGCCCCGTCACGGGAGGGGGCTCCCGTGAGGAGGAGACTCGGAAAGGGCGTTCATGGAACATGTCGTGGCGCGACGGGTCATACATGGACTCGCGCCCTGGGAGCCAGTGGACCGTGGACGGGGGCCAGCCCCGTCGCTACGGTGCAAGGATGGCCTCGACTCGCGGAGCCCGCCCATGAACGTCCTCGTGCACCTGGCCACCGCGCTGACGGGCCTGGCGCTCGCGGTGATGCTCCTGGTGCTCAACTTCTGGCGCGCCATCCTCTATCTCTTCCCCGCTCGCGTCCGCGTCGAGCCTGATGCCCCGGGCGACCAGATGAACCTGCCTGAGGACTTCGAGCCGGTGGCGCAACAGCTTCAGGCCCTGGGCTTCATCCCGCTCGGCAGTCACGAGGAGAAGCCGCCCCTGCGCCGCACCAGTCTTTCTTATGACTACGCGCATCCGGCCGAGCGCGTCTTCGCCACGCTCCACCGGGGGCCGGACGCCTCCCCGCGTCTCTACTTCCTCACCCCCCTGGCTCCCGAGGGCTTCGTCATCACCGCCGGCTATCGGCGTCCAGGGCTCGACATTCCCGGGCGCTACCGTTCGGGGGGGCTGCCGGACGCCTCTCCCGAGCGCCTCTTCCGGGCCCACCTGCGGCGCCTGGAAGGTTTGAGCCCCATGGGGGACTTCACGTGGGAAGGACGCGTGGAGGCCGGGCGTTCATGGTACCGAGGGCTCGGGCAGAAGGAGATCCGCAAACAGAACCTGACGGGTTTGCTGTGGACGGTGGCGGCGCTTGCCCTGGTAGCCAGTGCGTTTCTGGGGGGGCGTGCCCGTTGAAGCAGAGCCGGGGTCACGTTAAGGAGCCTGGGTTCCTGGTCCTGGAGCCGCATTTCCCATGAAGAGCGTTTCGAAGAGCGAAGAGATCTATTTCCTATCCGGCAAGCGCACCCCGTTCGGTACCTATGGGGGCAGCCTCAAGGACCTGAGCGCCACGGACCTGGCCGTCGAGTCCGCCAAGGCGGCCCTCGCCCAGGCGAAGGTGTCCCCGGAGCAGATCCAGCACGTGGTGTACGGCAACGTCGTCCAGACGAGCTCGGACGCCATCTACCTGCCGCGCCACGTGGGGCTGCGCACGGGCGTGCCGGTGCCGGTTCCCGCGCTGGGTGTGAACCGGCTGTGCGGCTCGGGCTTCCAGGCCTTCGTCAACGCCGCGGAGATGCTGCTCACCGAGCAGGCCTCGTGCGTGCTGGCCGGTGGCACCGAGTCCATGAGCCAGGCGCCCCACGTCATCCGCGGCGCGCGTTGGGGCCTGCCGCTGGGCAAGGGTGGCCTCGAGGACATGTTGTGGACGGCGCTCACGGACAGCTACACCGGTCAGGCCATGGCGCTCACGGCCGAGCAGCTCGCGGTGGACTATCAGCTCTCGCAGGACGCGGTGGACGAGTACGCCGTGCTCACGCAGAAGCGCTTCGCCGCGGCCCAGGAGGCCGGCCGTCTCCAGGACGAGATTGCCCCTGTCACCCTCAAGGGCAAGAAGGGCGAGACGGTGTTCGCCAAGGACGAGCACAACCGTCCGGACACCACCGTGGAGGGTCTGCGCAAACTGCCCAAGGTCTTCAAGAAGGACGGCGTGGTGCACGCGGGCGCCGCCAGCGGCATCTGTGACGGCGCCGGCTCCATGGTGATGGCCACCCGCTCCTTCGTGGAGAAGCAGGGGCTGAAGCCGATGGCGCGGCTCGTCAACTGGGGCATCTCCGGGTGTGATCCGAAGATCATGGGCATTGGCCCCGCGCCGGCCATCCGTCGGCTGCTGGAGCGCGCCGAGTGCAAGCTGGGTGACGTGGAGCTCTTCGAGGTGAACGAGGCCTTCGCGCCCCAGTACCTGGCGGTGGAGAAGGAGCTGGGGTTGCCACGTGACCGGACGAACGTCAACGGCGGAGCCATCGCGGTGGGTCACCCGCTGGGCGCCTCGGGGGCCCGGCTCACGATGACGCTCGTCTACGAACTGAAGCGCCGGGGGGCTCGCTATGGTATCGGTTCGGCGTGCATCGGCGGCGGCCAGGGAATCGCGGTGCTGGTCGAGGCGCTCTGAGCAACAGACTTCCAATTGGGATTTGAGATGAGCAACGAGGTGGATGCGAAGACAGCTCGCGAGCGGGCCAAGGCGATCGCCGAGCAGCGCCGGGCGGAGCGGCGCAACCGCAAGCGCAAGTGTGTGGTGTGTGGCGTGGAGGAGAGCGACAAGACTCCTCTGGGCCCACACCCGGATGGCATCGGGCCCTCGTGCAAGGACGAGGTCTCCTGCCAGCAGCGCCGGGCGGCCGCCGCGATCCGCTGAGGCCGGGCCTTCTCGGGGCCGGCGATCCTGTCCAGAAGGGAGCCCCGGAGGGGGGCCGTGCCCGGAAAATCCACGCCCTTTCTTGCTGGGGGCGGCGACTCGGGTTAAACCTGCGGAATCGCTGGTTTTAAACGAGGGTCGGAATGGCCGTTATCAACTTCACGGGAGTCAAGGTGTTCTCCACCACACTCGCGCGTGATCGCGAGAACATGGGCGAGAACATCACCAAGTGGCTCAAGGAGAATCCCAACGTGGAGGTGGTGGACAAGGTGGTGACGCAGTCCTCGGACAAGGAGTTCCACTGTCTGACCATCACGTTGTTCTACAAGTTCAAGAGCTGAACGCCGCCCGTTTGATGGGCAGGCGACGTTTGAAGGGCGCTCTCCCTGGACAGGGGATGGGCGCCCTTCACCATTTGGGGCGATGACTGGCTGACGAAGTGGTTGCGAAGCAGCGAGCCTTTCACCACCTTTGGACGGCTCGGCTTTCGAGCTCGGAGGAGTGCGGATGCGACCGGTGCGCAGATTTGGAGGCGGGGGAGGAGGGGGGCTGGGGATCCCTGGCCTGGAGTCCACGGCGGCGAAGCTGGCGCTCGGGCTGGTGGTGGGCTCGGTGCTGTACCTGCTGACGCGCAACGCGCTCGGCGGCTTGCTGTTGTTGTCGCCCGTGCTGCCGGGAGGGGTGCTCTGGCAGCCCTTCACCTACGCCTTCGTGGAGGTGAGCCCGCTGGGCATCATCTTCGGCGCGCTCATCATCTGGAACATCGGTGGGTGGCTCGAGGGGGTGTGGGGGCCCAAGCGGATGGTGATGCTGGCGCTGGGATGCACGGTGGTGGCCGGCTTCCTCACCACGGTGGTGATGTTCCTGCTCGGGGTGAATGCCGGGGGCTACACGGGCGGTACGGTGATGGCGTCCATCCTCTGGGTGGCATACGGCTTGGTGATTGGGCGGGGGCAGACGAACTTCTGGGGCATTCCGTTGTCGGGCAATGCCTTCGCGGGCATTGGCGCGGGCTTCGTGGTCCTGGGAATCCTCACCTCGCCTGGTGGCATCCTGGTAGGCGTGTTGGGCCACCTGCCGGAGATCTTCGGCCTGTTGCTCGCCTTGGGCTACGTGAAGGGCGGGAGCCCGCGAGGGCTGTGGCTGCACTTCAACCACTGGCGCCTGCAGCGTCAGTTGCGCAATCGCTCGCGCAACCTGCACGTCATCTCGTCGGATCGCCCGGACGACCGGTACCTCAACTGATCGATCAGTTGGGGGCCTCCGGGTGCCCGTACTGCTTGAGCTTGCGGTAGAGCGTCGCAAGCCCGATGTCGAGCTGCTCGGCTGTACGTGAGCGGTTGCCTCCGTTGCGCGCCAGCACCGCGAGGATGTACTCGCGCTCCATGTCCTCCAGCCGCTGGGGCGTGCTCCCAGGCAGGAAGCTGGGGGGCGCCGCGCGGACCTCCTCGGGCAGGTCATCCCGCTCCACGCGGGTGCCCTCGCATAGCGCCACCGCTCGTTCGATGGCGTTGCCCAGCTCGCGCACGTTCCCGGGCCACGCGTAGCGCAGGAGCTGGTCCGCTGCCTCCGGAGCGAAGGACATCACCCTCCGCCCCAGTCGCTCCGTCGCGTCCACCAGGAGCAGCCGAGCCAGCGGGAGGATGTCGTCGCGCCGCTCTCGCAGCGGAGGCACCCTCAGCTCGATGACGCGCAGCCGGTAGTACAGGTCCTGCCGGAAGCGCCCACCGTTCACCTCTTCGAGCAGGTGCCGGTTGGTGGCCGCCACCACCCGCACGTCCACCTTGCGGCTCTGGTTCTCTCCCACGCGCCGCACTTCCTTCTCCTGCAGCGCGCGCAGCAGCTTGGCCTGCATCGCCGGAGGCACCTCGCCCACCTCGTCCAGGAAGAGGGTGCCGCCGCTGGCCGCCTCGAACAGGCCCGGCCGATCATGCGTGGCGCCCGTGAAGGCCCCCTTCGCATGGCCGAACAGCTCGCTCTCCAGCAGGCTCTCCGTCACCGCCGCGCAGTTGACGGCCACGAAGGCCTTGTTCGCCCGGCCGGACTCGTCGTGGATCAAACGCGCGATGCGCTCCTTGCCCACACCGCTCTCACCGGTGATGAGCACCGTGGAGTCCACCTTCGCCGCCCGGCGCGCCAGCCCCAGCACCCGCTTCATCTCCTCCGTGCGCGCCACCATGCCTGAGGGATCGTCCGCCTGCCCCGTCACCCGCGCCAGCGTCCGCCGCTTCTGCCGCAGCTTCTGCTCCGCCTGCTTCAGCGCTTCCGCCACCTGCCCCAGCGTCCCCTCCATGCACTGCGTCTCGAAGAAGCGCAGCGCCTCCACGCAGTCCGGGCCCCACTCCTCGGCCGGCTTGCCGACGATCTGGCAGACCGCGTCTCCCTTCCCCACGCACCGTGTCTCCAGGCAGTAGATCTGCTTGCCGTGGCAGTAGCTCATGTACCCGCTGGCGAACCCCGTCAGGCTCCAGCACACGGGCTGATCCGCCCGGCCCAGGTGCAGCAGGTGCTGCTCCGCCTCGTAGGACTCTCGCCACTGCGCCTCGGCGAATGGGGGCGGGCCGTCCTCGGGCCGGCGCTCCATCGGCTCGAACACCACCTGGCCCTGCAGGGTGTGCAGCCGGCCTCCAGCTCGCCTCCACGCCGCCTCGTCCGGCCAGGGGAAGGCCGTCTTCATCGCCTCGGCCGTCCGCCAGCCGTGCGCGTAGCCCAGACGCGTCAGGATGCCTCGCGCCGCCGTCATCCCCACCGTCCCCATCAGCTCCTTGCGCAGCAGCCCCAACGCCACCGCGTCCATCAGCAGTGCCCGCTGGCCCGCGAAGTGGATGAGGCCGCCTCCCGGCTCGAAGGTCAGCAACTCCCGAAGGTCCAGCTCCAGTCGCCCCGCCACGTCTCAGCTCCTTCCAGAACGATGCGGTTTCCTATCAATTTGAGAGCCCCCGCGCACTCCTCCCTGCAGGGGGGGCTGTTATTTCACGCACTTGCAAGGTTCGAGGAGGATGGCGCGGCTGTTGCTGTAGTGTGCGTCGGCCGTTCTACTCCCCGCGCACTGACGCGCTGGGAACTCGAGCCCGCCTTTGGAGAGACACATGAAGACTCTGTTCAAGTCCGCCGTTGCCGTTGCTGCCCTGGCCCTTCCCTCGCTCGCGCTGGCGAGCACCTGGGATGCGGATCCCGCTCACTCGACCTCCACCTTCACCGTGAAGCACATGATGATCACGAACGTGACGGGCGCGTTCGGCAAGACCGAGGCCACGATCAACGTGGATGACAAGGACATCACCAAGTCCACCGTCACCGCCACCATCGACGCGAGCACCATCGACACGCGCGAGCCCAAGCGCGATGCCCACCTGAAGAGCCCGGACTTCTTCGACGTGGAGAAGTTCCCGTCCATCACCTTCAAGTCGAAGAAGGTGGAGAAGGCCGGCGAGGGCAAGCTCAAGGTGACGGGCGATCTCACCCTCCACGGCGTGACCAAGGAGGTGGCGCTCGATGTCACCGGTCCGACCTCGGAGGTGAAGGATCCCTGGGGCAACACCCGCTCGGGCGTCACCGCGAGCACCAAGCTCAACCGCAAGGACTTCGGCCTGAACTGGAACAAGACCCTGGAGACGGGTGGCGTGCTGGTGGGCGATGAGGTCTCCGTGGTGCTGGACCTCAGCCTCATCAAGAAGGCCGCGGCTCCCGCGCCGGCCAAGACCAAGTAACGCCGGACCGCTCTTACGAGCGGACTTCGCGAGGGGCCTCGGTGAACGAGGCCCCTCTTTTCATTTCGGGCTACCCCTCGGCGACGGCCTGGACGCTGGAGCGGTAGACGAAGATGCGCGCGGTGTTGGTGCGGTTGTCGGCCGGGATGAGGAAGAAGCCCTGGCCGCCTTCCTTGAAGTCCTGCGAGAAGCCCGCGACCTGGCGGCCATCATTGAAGGTGACGCGGATCTTCTGTCCCGAGGCCTGCGGCAGCCGCGCGCCGGCCGGGAGCATGAAGAAGATGGCCTTCACGCGCTTGCCGGGGATGCGCTCCGGCGTGAAGCCCGTCTGCTGCTCCAGCGCGATGGCCTCGTCGAGCAGATCCACGTCGCGGATGATGCCGCGCTTCACCTGGCCTTCGATGGTGTGGATGATGACGCGGTGCTCGCCCTCCACGAAGCAGGAGCGCGGGCCGGCATCCGAGGGCGCCAGCGGAGCGCCCTTGGGCTCGAAGAGCGGCGCTTCCTCGATGGCGATCGCGGCCTCGGACTGGGCCGCGCGAGGCGCCGGAGGAGGCATGACCACCGGTGCCTTCGCCGCGGCGGGGGCACGAGGCGGAGCAGGCGGGGGGGCGGCCACTGGCGGCGCGGGCGGAGGCAGCGCCACCGCGGAGTTCATCGCCTGCACGCTCGGAGCCGGACGCGCACTCGCCGGGGAGGGGAGCGGGATGGCCGCGGCGGGAGCCCGGGCTGCGGGAGGCGGCGCGGGAGGCACCACCACCGCCCCGGCGTGAGTGGCCGGGGATGACGCCAGACGGGCCGCCGGAGGCGCGGGTGGAGGCATCGGTACGGCGGCGGCGGGCGGAGGCATCGGGATCGCCACGGGCGCACGCGGAGCGGGCGGAGGCATCGGGATCGCGGCAGGAGCCGGTGCGGGAGCCTCCTCCGTGAACTCGATCTCGGCGACCTCCATGACGGGCAGCTCCTCGCTGGCGCTCGGCACGGGGGGCGGAGTGGGAGGCACGTCATCGAAGGTGACGTCGATGCTCGGCTCGGCAGCGGCCTCGGCGGGAGGCGGGGCCGGAGGCGCGTCATCGAAGCTGACGTCGACGCTCGGTCCAGCGGCTTCAACCTCCACGGGAGGCGGGGGCGGAGCGCTGGGAGCACGAGTGCGGCGCGGCTCCGACGCGGAGAGGTTCTGCATCGGCTTGCCGAAGGCCGAGTGGTCCGCCTGGTGCTGCTGCGCGGAGTGCGCACCAGCGCCCATATTGTCCATGGACGCATCGAACGGGCTGGGGCCTGCGGGCCACTGCTCGCGCGGGGCGTACTCGTTCTCTGCTTCGGAGGCGAGCTTGCCGATCTCGGAGGTGGCTCCGAACAGATCCCGCGAGGGCGGATCATTGGCCCACTCGGGCTCGGGCTCGGCCCACTCGGCGCGCTCGGGCTGCTTCGGCGGCTGAGGAGGATGCTGGGCTGGCGGGGCGTGGGCGTGCTGCTGCGGAGACCACTCCTCCACGGGATCCACGGGCGTGGCTTCCCAGTCGGGCGTTTCGGCGGCGGGCTCCGGAGCCTGCCAGCCCGTGTCCTGGGCGGGAGCAGGGGACCACTCGGCCTGGGCTGCGGGCTCGGGCTGCGCCGTCCAGGGCTGTCCCTGATCCTCGGGGGTGGCTTCGAGGACCGGTTGCTCAGCCTGAGCCGACGGGCTCCACTCGGCCGTGGGCTGAGCCTCGGGAGTAGCGCTCCACTCGGCCGTGGGCTGAGCCTCGGGAGTAGCGCTCCACTCGGCTGCGGGCTGAGCCTCGGGGGTGGCGCTCCACTCGGCTGCGGGCTGCGGCTCGGGAGTAGCGCTCCACTCGGCTGTGGGCTGAGCCTCGGGCGTAGCGTTCCACTCGGCCGTGGGCTGAGCCTCGGGGGTGGCGCTCCACTCGGCTGTGGGCTGCGGCTCGGGGGTGGCGCTCCACTCCGCTGCGGGCTGAGCCTCGGGAGTAGCGCTCCACTCCGCTGCGGGCTGAGCCTCGGGAGTAGCGCTCCACTCGGGGGCGGCAGGGGCCTCAGGAGTGGCGCTCCACTCGGGCGTCACGGCAGGCTGAGCGGTGGCGCTCCAATCGGAGGACGCGTCGGCTGCGGGCGCTGCGCTCCACTCGGGCGTTGCGTTCGCCTCGGGTGTGGCGCTCCACTCCGAGGGCGATGCGGGCTCGGCCCACGGGTTCTCCGGGGCGGGTGCAGCACCCCATTCGGGGGCCACATCCGTCGCGGGAGCGGGGGAGCGTGACGTCTCCAGCCAGTCAGGCTGGCCGCTGTCGGAGGCGGTGGACCAGTCAGTGCCTTCCGTGGTGGTGCCTGCGGCCTCCTGGCCTGCGGGAGCCGTCTGGGCGCTGGCATCGGAGCCGGCCCAGTCCTGCGCGGCGGGCGACTCGGGCGAAGCCTCTCCCGCGCTCCAGGTATCGATCGACGCGGCGGAGGACTGCGCCGGCTGCGCTTCGATCGACGACTCCGTGAGCTCGATGACGTCGCTGCCCGTGCTCTGCGAGGGCTCGGAGGACAGCTCGATGGACCGGTCCGTTGATTCCCACGCGTTGCCCGTGGCGGGCATGTCCGGCACGAGGTCCGCATTGGTCGCAAGCGGGACGGCCTCCTCCGGATCACCGGAGAGGTCCACGTCGTCGACAGCCACAGCAGAGGAGGCGCTGGCGGCCTCGCTCGTGGGCTCGGGCGAGGCGGCGGGCTGCGAGGTCTCGATGGAGTCCTCGGTGAGCTCGATGGTGTCCGCCTGGAGATCCGGTCCGACCTGCACAGGCCGCAACTCGAGCGAGGGCGGCTGCAGGGTCTCGGCCAGGGACGGAGCCGGGGGCGTGGGTTCGACCTCGGCGCCGAGATCGCTCACGTCGAAGGTGGGCGCCTCTTCCGGGATGCTCGCAGCGGGAGCCGCTGCGGCTTGCTCAGGCACGGGCGCGGGCGCGGGCGGCGGAGAGACTTCCGCGCCCATCTCCATCTCGAACTCGGAGACCTCGAGCGTGGGCTGCTCGGAGCTGGCGGGAGCCTGTGCAGGCGCGGGCGGCTCCTCCACGGGCGTGGCTTCGAGGACCAGGGTGCTGTCGGCGCTCGTGGCCGGCGACGGCATCTCCTCCACCGAGGGCTCGGCGAAGGCTGAGGGCTGGGGCGCCGCGGGAGCGGGCGTCGCCTCGAGCATGTCAGCCGAGGAGAGCGAGATCTCCTCCGCGGGCTCGGGGATGGCCTCGACGGGCAGAGCCTCGAGCGTTGGCTGCGGCTCGGAGGGCTCGATCGCCGTCGTCTCCACCGCGAGCGGCGCGGAGTTCCAGCTGTCGCCCTCGGACGGAGCGGGCTCGGCGATGAGCTGCGACTCGCTCGTGGCCGCCGCGGGTTCGGGAGCCGGGAACGACGAGGAGACCGGAGGCTCCGGCTGCACGTCGTCCAGGGACAGCTCCTCGAGGGGCGAAGTCTCGAGAGGCTGCGGCTCGAGCTGCGGAGCCTCCAGTTCGGGAGCGGGCTGCGCGGCCACGGGAGCCTGGGGCTCGGGCTCCGCCTCGGCGTCGATCAGCGAGACGTCGTCTGCTTCCAGCTCGATGGGCTCGGCGACTTCATCGGCCGAGAGTTCGGTCAGCTCGCTGTCAGCGGCCGGCTCGGCCTCGAACGTGGGGGTCGCAGGCTCGGCGATGGCGGCCTGGATTTCGGGGACAGGCTCGGCGGCGGGCTGCGAAGGCGCGACCTGGGGGGCAGCGTTCAGATCCGCGAACGAGGAGGCATCGTCCGAGACGTCTTCCGCCTCCACGCTCTCCACTTCGTCAGCGGACACCTCGACGAAGTCATCCGCCTCGGCCTGCGGCACGGCCTCGTCGCTGGAGAGTGCCTGCACGGGCTCGGGAGCGGCCTCGGTGGGCGCGTTCCAGGAGGTAGGACCGCTCAGCGAGCCGAAGTCCACCTCTTCCGCAGCGGATGGAGCCAGCTCCTGCGTGGGCGCGGGAGCCGGCTGCTCGTAGGAGGACGCATCGGGAGTGGACTGCCAGTCCGTCTGCGCCGGAGCCTGCTCCGGGTAGTAGGGCTGTGCGTAACCTGCGGCGTAGCCCTGGTTGGGATCCGCCGGGTACGGCTGCTGGGCCTGCGTCGCGTAGCCCTGGGCCGCATAGCCCTGAGCGGCATAGTTGGGATCCGCGTAGCCCTGGGCGCCATAGCCCTGGTTCGGGTCATAGCCCTGATTGGGATCGTAGGCGGGAGCGGGAGGATAGCCGCCGTAGCCCTGGGCCTGATTGGGGTCGTAGGCAGGAGCGGGGGGATAGCCGCCGTAGCCCTGGGCCTGGTTGGGATCGTAGCCCTGCGCGGCGGGGTAGCCCTGGTTGGGATCGTAGGCGGGAGCGGGAGGATAGCCGCCGTAGCCCTGGGCCTGGTTGGGATCGTAGCCCTGAGCGGCGGGGTAGCCCTGGGCATAGCCCTGGTTCGGGTCATAGCCCTGCTGCGGATAGCCAGCGGGGTAGGCGTACCACTGGCCATCCGCGCCGTAGTAGCCCTGAGGCTGCGGCGGGTAGGGGGCCGGAGCGGCGTACCACTGGCCATCCGCGCCGTAGTAGCCCTGGGGCTGCTGTGGCTGGGCATAACCGGCGGGGTAGGCGTACCACTGGCCATCCGCGCCGTAATAGCCCTGGGGTTGCTGAGGGTAGGCCTCGGCCGCAGGTGGCTCCTGGTACGGCGCGTCCTGGACTCCCAGGAGTCCACGCAGCTCGTTCCAGCGAGCCTCCTCTGCGGGGGACAGGCTCCCCATCTTTCGCTTCTCATCGAGGAAGCGAAACTCTCTCATCGCCGCGCGCGTGTCGGACATCCGTCCACCTTGCTACGGGGGGTATGGCGTAGGCAGGGCGAGGTTCCCGCCAGAACGCCTGAAGCGCAAATTTGGAGGCGAGAGTGTAGGAGAGTCTCATCAACGGGTAAACGGACCAGAATGGCTCGATCGCCCGCTACCTCTGGGAGAGGGTGGATTTCACCTCTTCGTCCAGCTTCGCAACATCCATGTCGTAGTGGGTCTGGAGCGCCTGGTCGAAGGGGGTGCCCTGTCCTACCTCGCGGATGAGGGCGAGCAGGCGGGGGGCCCCTCCCCGGCGCATCAGCTCCCGGACGGCGACCGCTGAGGTCGCATAGGCCATGGAGGGGTCCGAGGTCTGGATGAGCGCGCCTTGGGAGAGGGCGTTGAGGCTGGGGAGCCGGCCGCTGCGAGCCGCGTTGCGCAGGGCATTGCCGGTGATGACGGGGGGCCCGTCTCCGCCCAGGTAGCGCCACTCGACGTACTCGGCGAGTCCCTCGTTGAGCCAGGTGGGCAGCTGGTGGTCGGCGCCGCCGCAGAAGTCGTCCACGGCGGCGTGGACGTACTCGTGCACGAGGGTGGCCTTGGTCTGCTGGGTGAGCTCGGTGGCATCGTTGATGCGGATGGCGCCGTCCGAGTACAGGCCGGCGGCGGCGCGAGCCAGGGAGGCGCCCTGGTGGGTGCGGAACTCCTCGCGGGTATAGAGGATGACGTCCACGGGGGACTCGCGCGCCTCGCCGAGGATGCCGCGGGTGTGCTCGTAGGCCTCGTCCAGGGTGGCGATGATGCGGCCCTCGTAATCGGCGCGCTGGCCGAAGTCGCGGTTGTTGTTGAAGTACTTCACGACGAAGCGCCGGTTGGAGCGGGTGCGCATGCCGTCCTCGCCCACGCCGGACTCGTAGGTGAGGCTGGCCGAGCGCGTGTCGCCCTCATCCTGAGCGATGGCGGGCTTTGTCTTGCCGCCGGCGGGGCCGGGCTCGCCGTTCATGCGGCGCTCGAGGTTCTCTGCCTGGGCGCGGGCCTGGCTGTCCTCGGCGGAGAGGCTCAGGGCCTTCTGGAGGAGCTTCTTCGCCTCGGCGGCCTGGGGGGAGCGGGGCGGCACCTTGCCGAGCGCCTCGGCGGCCCCGGCACCGTCCTTCTCCGCGAGCAGCAGCTTGCCCAGCTCCAGCCCGAAGGCGCCGTCCTTGGGATAGGTGGTGAGGCCCTTGCGCAGTACCTCCTCGGCGGTGCCGTGCTGCTCCGTGGCGCTGGCCGCGCGGGCCAGACAGTGCAGGCCGGGGGCGGACTCCTCGAAGGCCACGGCGCGCTCTCCCAGCGAGTAGGCCATCACGGCGTCATTGGCCACCAGGGCCTCGCAGCCCTTGAGCAGGGGGCCGGCGATGGCCTTGCGCTCGGCGGGCGGGTAGCCCTTGGGGTCCACGGATGAGTAGGCCAGATACAGGTCCTCCCATGCCTTGTCCTTGGCGAGCTGCTGAGCCTTCGAGGCCGGAGGAGGCGCGGCGGCGAGGAGGAGGGTGAGGAGGAGGGTGCTCATGGCGGCCCAGTATGGCCGAGCCCCCACGTAGGGTTGAAGGGCCCCCTGGCTATGTCTCCTCGGCCACCTGCCAGCCCTGGCGGCCGAGGGCGTCGATGAGCTCCAGGATGTGGGGGCGGCCGGTGGTTTCCAGCGTCACCTCGACGGTGACTTCGCCGAGGCTGGCCTTGGAGAAGGCGCGGTTGTGGTGAATCTCCACGATGTTGGCGCGCCGCTCGGCGATCTGCGAGGTGAGCAGCGCCATCATTCCGGGGCGATCGGGCAGGCGCACCTCCAGGCGCACCAGGCGTCCGGCCTTCACGAGGCCTCGCTCGATGATGCGGCTGATGACGTTCATGTCGATGTTGCCGCCGCCCAGCAGGACGACGACTTTTTTATCGTTGGCGCTGGGGATGTGGTTGTTGATGAGGGCGGCCACGCCCACGGCGCCCGCGCCCTCCACCACGCTCTTCTCCTGCTCGAGCATGACGAGGATGGCGTTGGCGATCTCCTCCTCGTCCACGGTGACGACCTGGTCCACGTACTTGCGCACCATGGAGTAGGTGAGCTCGCCGGGCTTTCGCACGGCGATGCCGTCCGCGATGGTGGCCCCCGCGGGCAGCTCCACCACGTGCCCCGCGTCCAGGGACGCCTTCATGCTGCCGAGCACCTCCGTCTGCACGCCCACGACCTGGATGCGCGGGTTGGTCTCCTTGAGCGCGCACGCGATGCCGGAGATGAGGCCTCCACCGCCAATGGGCACGACCACCATGTCCACGAAGGGGGTTTGCTCGAGCAGCTCCAGCCCGATGGTGCCCTGGCCTGCGATCACCTGTGCGTCATTGAAGGGGTGGACGAAGACGAGGTTCTGCTCCTGCTGGATGCGCACGGCCTCGGCATAGGCCTCGTCGAAGTTGGCGCCGGTGAGGACGACTTGCGCGCCGTACTCGTCTCGGGTGCGGGACACCTTGATGAGCGGGGTGCGCTCGGGCATGACGATGGTGGCTTTCACGCCGAGCTTGCGCGCGTGGTAGGCGAGCCCCTGCGCGTGGTTGCCTGCCGAGGCCGCGATGACGCCGCGTGCCTTCTCCTCGGCCGTCAAGGTGAGCAGCTTGTTGAGGGCGCCGCGCTCCTTGAAGGCGCCGGTGCGCTGCAGGTTCTCCATCTTGAACCAGACGGCCGCGCAGCCCGTGCGCTCGGTGAAGTAGTCCGAGGCGGGGCAGGGCGTGGGACGGATGGCGCCGCGGATGCGCTCCCGCGCGGCGAGGATGTCCTGGAGTTTCACCATGCGGTGGCCCCATAGCGGAAGCGGAGCGCCGGGACAACCTGGGCTTCACGGGGGCCTGCTGACCTGGACGTTGGTGGTATCAGAGTCGATCCTGGAAGGCGGCTCGAAGCCGAGCCTCCTCGCGTGTGAAGATGCTGCCTTCCAGGGATAGCTCGATCACGTGGGGGCGCGAACGCTTAGAAGCAACGCGACTCCCTGCGACAGTGGAACTGCATCTGCTTGGGCCGGAGGCACAGAGGCCTGTGCGTCACTCGGCCTCAATCGTCCGTGTTCGATCCGGGTCCGCATGGGGAACACCCGCATCGAGAGCCGTTGGAACGGCGCGCTCAGCACGAATGCGTACCCGAGCGACGTTCTTGACGTCGACAGCATGGTACGCAACCACCGCTTCGAAGCACCGAGGACTCGGCTGATGGGTGGCGTGCTCGGCGAAGAGAAAGAGGCGTACCTGTTTCCCGTACCAGAAGCCGGGCTTGAGCGTCAGGATGTCCTCGTCCCGGCGCGATGGCGCCGATGCATCCAGGATGAGGTAGGGAATGGCTTCACCCGTCTCGCACGACACGACGGAGTCCACTGTCAGGTCGATGCTCTCGATAAGGCGCTTGTCGATGCGAAGCTCCACCTCAATAGGGCTGATCAGGAGACGACCCCAGAGGTTCTCCCCGTCATAGGAAGCCTCTTGGAATTCCAGGTGGGCGTGGGCGAAAGCCCCATCAACAGTTCGATGGGATTCTTCTCCGCCGCTGGTGCGCGTCGAACCGTGAGAGAAGAAGGGCAGGCCTTTGCAACCTGCGAGTATCAGGAAGAACGTGGGGACAAACAGGAGCGGGCTCAATCGCATGGCAGGTTCCCATCGTCACCAGGTACCCCGAGCCCCTGGTTGTGGCGCCAGCCGCACGCATGCGCCAGTTCGTGGACCATGGCTTTGGCTCGGCAGTCCCGCGAGGCGGGCTGTTCGCACCAGTTGACCTCGGTCCAGGGGCTGTTACACGAAGTAGGACGATCGGAGAACCTCACCACATAGCCCAGGGCTACGATGCCTTCATTGCTCTGCTCCTTGCATTTCTGCTGTATCTCCGGGCTGCCGCAGTTGATTTTGACACCTGCGCACTGCATCTCCACACTGCCTGAGGCAGTCGTTCGTGATGACTCCTGCGGCTGCCTGACATTCCTCGACGGTAGGCAGCTCGCGGCAGGTCGTACTCATCGGCGTGCCGGGGTGGATGCAATTGCTCCAAAGTGACAGCCCGAGCAACAGGACTGGCCATGCGCGGCCAGTGTCGCGCAGAGCTCCGTGTGTGGAGAGTCGCAGCATGTGAAGGAAACGTGCCGCCGGAGGCTGACTGGCATCAGATGCCGCGCATCACCGTGGCCTTGCCCACTCGGCCGATGGCGAGGATGAAGGCCGCCGTGCGCAGGGGCACCTTGCGCGAGCGGGCGATCTGCGTCACGCGCTCGTAGGACTCCTTCACCGTGCGCTCCAACTCGACGTTCACCCGGTCCTCTTCCCACGACAGGTGCTGCAGATTCTGCACCCACTCGAAGTAGCTGACCGTGACGCCGCCGATGCTGGCCAGGATGTCCGGCACCACGAGGATGCCGCGCTTCTCCAGCAACTCGTCCGCCTCCGGAGTCGTCGGGCCGTTCGCGCCCTCGATCACCAGGCGTGCCCTCACCGCGCTGGCATTGTCCTTGGTGAGCACATGGCCGAGCGCCGCCGGGATGAGCACTTCGCACTCCGAGGCCAGCACGTCCTCGTTGGAGCAGGCCTGTCCACCGGCGTAGCCCGTCACCGTTCCGGTGCGCTGCACGTGCTCGAAGAGGTTGGGGATGTCCAGCCCCTGCGGGTTGCGCACGCCGCCCAGCACGTCCGACACCGCCACCACCGTCCCCCCGTCCTCCCAGAGCAGTCGAGCGATGTGGCTGCCCACGTTGCCGAAGCCCTGGATGGCGAACCGCGCGCCCTTGATGGGCACGTGCACGTCCCGGAGGATCTCCCGGCAGATGTAGAGCAGCCCGCGCCCCGTGGCAGCCTCGCGGCCCTTCGAGCCGTAGAGCTCCAGCGGCTTGCCCGTCACCACCGCCGGCGAGTGCCCGTGGTAGCGCGAGTATTGATCCATGATCCACGCCATCACCTGGGGGTTGGTGTTGACGTCCGGCGCGAGGATGTCTCGCGTGGGGCCGATCACGTCCTGCACCTGGTCCACGTACTTGCGCGTGAGGCGCTCCAACTCCTTGAGGCTGAGCTGGGACGGATCGCAGGTGATGCCGCCCTTCGCGCCGCCATAGGGCAGGTGGGCCACCGCCGTCTTCCAGGTCATCAGCGAGGCCATGGAGACGCACTCGGCCTGATCGAGCCTCGCGTGGTAGCGCAGGCCACCCTTCATGGGGCCGCGGCTGTTGTCGTGCTGGATGCGGTAGCCGGTGAAGGTGCGGATCTCTCCGGAGTCCATCTCGATGGAGACCTGCACCTTCACTTCACGCAACGGGGTGGCGAGCAGCGTCTCGATGGGAGTGCCCACGTCCATGATGCGCGCGGCCTTGCGGAAGAAGTAGTTGGTCTCCTCGACAGCGTTCATGAGGGCGACCTTAACAGATGGGGTGCGCTACCATAGGAAACGGAATGCGCCCCGGTTCTCCGCACGCACCAGACACGAGCGGACACCTGCAGGGGCTCGCGCGCCGCATCCGGGCCCTGCGCGAGCGCCGAGGGCTGACCCAGGAGGACTTCGCCGCCCGTTGCGGCATCTCCGTGAGCTTCGCCTCCCTGCTGGAGCGCGGCGAGCGCAGCCCCAGCTACGAGACGTTGCTACAGGTTGCTGCAGCGCTGGGACTGCCTCCCTCCGAGCTGTTCCGGCTGGAGGAGGAGGACGACACCGGAGCGGATCGGCTGGTGCACTTCATTCGCGCGCGGCAACTTCGGCGCGAGGATGTGGATCGGCTGCTCACGGTGGCGGAGCTGATGTTCGCCGAGGTGGGGCCCCGGTTGGAGGAACAGGCCCCGGATCCGGCCCGCTGCTCCGAGCCGGGCTGCGGCAAGCCAGTGCTGGCCCGAGGCCTGTGCGTGGCCCACTACCACCGGGCCCGCAGGGCGAAGAGCCCCTCTCCGTAGCAGAGAGGGGCCCGCGCGCTACCGCTTCCGGGCGCGCTCGATCTTGAGGGTCTTCTCGCCTTGCTGCTTGCCGTTGAGGGCCTCGAAGGCGGCCACATCCTCGTCGGCGACGAAGACGTAGGCGTACGTGGGCCGCAGATCGACCCGGATCACCTTGCCCGCCGGGGCTCCAAGCCCCTCGAGCGCGGTGGTGACGCCTGCGTCATCGAGCCCCTCCTGCTTGCCCAGGCCCACCCACAGCCGGGCTTGCCCTGGCACCTCGGGAGGCTCCTCGCGCCGCTCGCGGCGGCGGTCGTCGCGGGAACCGCGCGGACGGTGCCGCTCGAGCTTGAGGGCCTTCTCGCCATGCGGCTTGCCGTTGAGCGTCTCGAAGGCGGGAGCATCCGCCTCGGCCACGTAGGCGTAGCCGTAGGTGGGGCGCAGCAGGGCCTTGATGACCTTGCCCGCGGGAGCGCCCGAGGCCTCCAGCGCCGCGATGAACTTCGCGTCGTCCAGGCCGTCATCCATGCCCAGGTTCACCCAGAGCTTCACCTCGCCAGGGCCGGCATCGGGCGAGGGTGCCGGACGAGGCCGGTCCTCGGTGCGCTCGCTGCGAGGCTTGCTCTTCTCCACGCGCAGCGTCTTCGTGCCGTGCTGCTTGCCGTTGAGGGCCTCGAAGGCGGCCACATCCTCCTCGGCCACGAAGACGTAGCCGAAGGTGGGGCGCAGCTCCGCGCGGAGCACCTTGCCCACGGGAGCGCCGGCATCCTCCATCGCGGTGGCGATGCTGCCGGGCCCCAGTCCATCCGCGGTACCCAGGTTCACCCACAGCTTGGCCTCTCCCGGGCCCGCCTCCAGGGTGGGAGCTGCGCGCCGGGTATCATCCCTACGGGGCGGCCGGGGCTGGCGCTCACCGTGCTCGGTGCGCGGTGGGCGATCCCGGTCGCGCTCGCGATCCCGGCGCTCTCCGCGCTCGCCTCGCTCCTTGCGTCCCTCACGGCCCTCGCGGCCTTCACGGCCCTCGCGGCCTTCTCGGCCCTCGCGCCGGCCCTCGGACTTGCGCTCGGGGGCGGGAGCCTTCTCGGTCTCCTGCGCCGCCTGGGCCTTCTCCATGCGCAGGTGGCTGAAGAAGTATTTGATCAGGAAGGCGATGAGGTCATCGGCATCCGGGCGCTGCTTGAGCTGGGTGGCCAGGGGCAGGAAGCCCTCGAACACGCTGCCGGAGGCCCCATCGCGGATCTCCCGCAGGTGGCGCTCGGTCCACAGGCGCATGGCCTCCTCGGGAGCCGGCATCTCGCGCTTCTCGAACTTGATGCCGTACTTCTTCTCCAGCGCGGTGTACGTGGCCAACTCGCGGCCGGAGAAGAGGTTGATGGCCGTGCCCTTGTTGCCGATGCGGCCGGTGCGGCCCACGCGGTGCAGGTACACCGCCGGATCCTCGGGCAACGAGTAGTTGATGACGTACTCCAGCCCGGAGATGTCGATGCCGCGCGCGGCGATGTCCGTGGCCACCATGAAGGCGACCTCGCCGCGCTTCACCTTGCCCATCACCCGCTCGCGCTCCTTCTGCGGCAGGTCTCCGTTGAGGAGCTCCGCGTCGAAGCCGTTGCGGTTGAGCACCGCCGTCACCAGCGAGGTGTCATCCCGCGTGTTGCAGAAGATGATGGCGTTGGGCGGCTCCTCCTTCTCCAGCACGTAGATGAGGTTGCGCGGCTTGGGGAATGCGTCCGACACGTCGTAGCGGATGTGGTGGATGTGCTCCACCGTGAAGACGTCGCCGGACAGCAGCAGCGTCTCCGCGTTCGTCGTGTAGCGGGCAATCAGGTTCTGGATGTCCGTGGGAACCGTGGCGCTGAAGAGCAGCACCTGCCGGTTCTTCGGGAGCCTGTCGAGGATGCGGGTGACTTCCTCGTAGAAGCCCTGGTTGAGCATCTCGTCGGCTTCGTCGAGCACCGCGTGGTCGCAGCCCTCGAGCTTGAGGTTGCCGCGGTTGATGTGGTCGAACACGCGGCCCGGCGTGCCGACGATGATGGGCGTGCCCTCCTCGAGCGCATCCTCCTGCTGCTTCATGGAGGCGCCGCCGTAGATGGCCGCCACCTTGATGCCCTTGTGCTTGCCCAGGGCGCGCAGCTCCTCGGCCACCTGGAGCGCCAGCTCACGCGTGGGGCAGAGGATGAGGGCGCGGACGTGCTTGTCCTCCGGGGAGATCTTCTCCAGGAGGGGCAGACCGAAGGCGGCCGTCTTGCCGGTGCCCGTCTTGCTCCGGACGATGAGATCCCGGCCTTCCATGGCCGGTTGGAACGCCTTGGCTTGAACAGGGGTGGGGTTGGTATAGCCGCGCTCGGCGATGGCGCGTCGAAGGGGCTCCGAGAGATTCATATCCGCGAAGCTGATGTCCGCGACGTACTCGGCAGGGCGGCTCGGAGCTTGGGACTCGGGGGCGCCCGAGGAGGGGTTCGGGTCTTGGGGAATGTCGCTCATCAGGCAGGGGCATAGCCCCTGCATTACGCTCTGGCAACAATAGCCGTACTTTGCTGTATGGAGTCCCCATGGCGAATGGGCGGAAGAGAACCAAAAGCCCGGCCTCCCGGCCCCGGGCGAAGCGTCCGGAAACCCCGTCCTCCGAGGCGGAGGCTCCCGAGGCGGAGGTGGAGGCTGAGGGGGGCACGGAGCCGGAGGCGCTCGAACCGGAGCCCGAGGAACTGGCCGAGGTGGACGCCGAGATCGAGGGGGCGGAGGCCCCGGTGGCGCCCACGGCCGCTCTTGTTCCGGCTGGAGAGGCGGGGCTTACGCGGAGGGATCCCCTCCAGGCCTACATGGCTGAGGTCACCCGGCACCCACTGCTGACGCGGGAGGAGGAGCACACGCTCGCCAAGAAGTACCAGCAGACCGGGGATGTGCAGGCGGCCTACCGGTTGGTGGCCTCGAATCTGCGGCTCGTGGTGAAGCTGGCGCACGAGTACCACCGCAACCCGCTGTCCCTGTTGGACCTGGTCCAGGAGGGGAACATCGGGCTGATGCAGGCGGTGAAGAAGTACGACCCGGACCGGGGGGTGAAGCTGAGCTCGTACGCCGCGTGGTGGATTCGGGCGTACATCCTTCGTTACATCATGGACAACTGGAAGATGGTGAAGCTGGGGACGACGGAGGCCCAGCGGAAGCTCTTCTTCAAGTTGCGGCAGGAGCAGGACAAGCTGATTGCGCAGGGCTTCGAGCCGAACCCGAAGTTGCTGGCCGAGCGGCTGAACGTCACCGAGCAGGACGTGGTGGAGATGGACCAGCGGCTGGGGCACGACGAGCTGTCCATCGACGCGCCGCTGGGGGACGACCCGAAGAACACGCGGGCGGACCGGTTCCTGCCGTCCTCGGCGGCGGGGGCGGAGGAGCGGCTGGGGAATGAGGAGCTCAAGGAGCTGTTCCGGGAGAAGCTGGCGGAGTTCGCCAAGTCGCTCGAGGGCAAGGAGCTGTTCATCTTCCAGAACCGGCTGACCGCGGACGAGCCGCTGACGTTGCAGGACATTGGGGACAAGTACGGGGTGAGCCGCGAGCGGGCCCGGCAGATCGAGGCGGCGCTGATCAACCGGATGCGCGAGTACATGCGCGAACAGATTCCGGACTTCGACATGGTGGCGGTGCCCAAGGGTTGAGGCCCGGGCCGCGGATGCCGGCGAGGAGGAGCGGATGAAGAGGCTTGCACGGCTGCCGGTGTGGGTGGTCATGGCGCTCTGCCTGGTGACGGGCTGTGCGTCTCAGCGGGAGAGCTTCCTGAGGGACAGGGCAGGGGAGCACGTCTACAAGCAGCCGCTCTCGGAGATCTGGCCGCGGGTGAAGGCAGTGCTGGATGACCAGGGGTACTATTTCGAAGAGGCGCCCGAAGGCTTCCTGCTGGAGACGGATTGGAAGCAGACGGACCGGACCAACAATCTGGGGAGCGCGTACGCGAAGCTGCTGGTGCAGGGCACGGAGGTGAAGGAGGGGGGGACGAACCTGCGGGTGCTGCGCAAGGAACTCTCGGCGCGGCAGGTGGTGGTGGACCAGATGGGCCGGCCGGTGGGGCCGATTACCAGCGCCCAGTCGGCCATGGTCGATTCCTCCCACACGGGCTACTCCATCCAGACAGAGGTCTGGAAGCACGCGGAGAGGGATCTCCAGATGGAGTGGGAGTTGCTCCGGGCCATCGAGCCTGAGACCGCCGCTTCGCTGCAGAAGGATGCAGAGGCGAAGTTCCCGAAGTGAGTGACTCCTTACCGGAGCGGTAACTCGCGGAAGAGGATGTCCTCTTCATAGCCAAGCCTCCGCACGGCATCTACGAAGCGCTCGGTGGCGATGATCATCGTCATGAAGTCCCCCATCCGGAACAGATCCAAGCCAGCCGGTAGGGTGGTTGCGTCGAGGATGGGCTCCTCCGGGAGCGACAACCCAAGTCGGCCGCACCGGCTACAGGGGGGACGGCGATCCACGGGCAGACAGTCTGGATGCACGTGGCCGTGCGGCAGCAGCTCCAGTTCCAATAGCTCCGGTGGGTTCTTCTTGCGAAACCGGAACTTCGCTCGGTAGCCCTTCAACCCTCGGACACCTTCAGAGGTGAGCCGCTCCAACGGTTCCGGCCTTATCAGCAGGGTCCAGGGGTTGTGCAGGCACAGTGGGCCGAACTCTCCGCGAGCGGCACCCACCATGGGGCCAAAGTGGGTTCCCGGACCTAGATGGACTCCGGCGGGAGCGAGCGGACGTACCAACTCTCGCAGCCGCTCGAACTCAGCGTAGTCCTCCTCCAACCGCGCCGCGTACTTCTCCTGCTCCGGGAAGTCGGACAGATCCACAGAGGGATAGGTATCCGAGCCATCCGACCAGATGGCACCACACGTGGGACAGTGAATGCCGGGCAAGCTCCACTTGTGTTCATCGTCGTAGCTGCCCGAATAGCGTGGATGCTCGACATCCCGTAACCAGTAGAAGCGCATGGCTCCTCAATAGCTTTGGATGGGGGGAGGAGGCAGCAGCCCTCGGCGGCCGTATGGAGTGACAACGCCGAGCAGGCCGAACTCGTAGATGAGTTTCCCCGCGTACCGATAGATCTCCTCCTTGGTCGCACTTCGGTTGCTCTCGATGAACTTGCGCCATGCCGCATTCCATGGGCCTCCTTTCGTGCCGCGGTGGATGCGATGGTGCTCCTCCACTTCGAGGAGCAGCGTGAATTCATCGATGTCGATTCTCTTGCTGGTGAACCACTCCCTGAAGGCCTGCGGGAAGATGTGGTGCTGTTCGTGCGGTCGCTTTCGAAAGGTCTCTGCCTTAGCCAGCAGGTGCTTCTGACTGGGGAGCAGCTCCAGCGGTGGTGGTGGTCCCCAAGGGATGATGAAAACCGGTCGCGTGTCCTGGGGGAGTTCCTGAGCGCTTCCCCAATACCGCTGCACGCCCAGCCCAGCGCCTGGCAGAGCGAGTGCTCCTCCTCTTGTGAGGACCACCTGCCCTGTCGAGAGGTGATCCAGCACCTCCCTGCAGGCGTACACCCCACACCCTCTTTGCCCACAGAGAGCCAGCAGGCTGTTGTCTTCCTCGCACAACTGCGCGAAGGGAGCAGGGCTAGCTGCTACCTCACACCCTTCTTCCAGGTTCTCCTGAGGGCGTGATGTCGCACAGGCCGCCAGCAGGCCGCACACCAGCAGGCACCACCTTCGTAGTCCGCTCATGGTGCCTTCCAGGTTCTGGGTGCGCTCTTGCAATGGCTCAGCGCCAGGGGCGCGAGATGACACAGGCGTTGATGCCGCCCACACCCATGGAGAGCTTGCCCGCCACGCCCGAAGGCGTCGGCGTCTCCTGGTTGAAGACGAACCGGCTGTGCACCTTGCCGATCTCCTTGTTCAGCTCCGCGTTCTGCAGCGGCGTGGGGAAGATGCGGCCTCGCGCATAGCCCAGGTACTGCGCCGTCAGCTCCCACCCACCGCCCGCGGACATGCCGTGGCCGAATGTGCCCTTGCGCGCCGTGACGAGCACCGACTCCGGCAGCAGCCCCCGCAGGGTCTCCACCTCCAGGAAATCTCCCGGAGTCGCCGTGGCGTGCAGATCCCAGCTCCCCACCTCGGAAGGAGCACAGTGCGCCGCCGTCAGCGCCGCGTGGATGGCCGCCGTCGGGCCCTCCTTCGATGGCGTGATGATGTGGTCCGCGTCCGCCGTGACGCCCACGGCCAGCGGCTCCATGCCCAGCGGCTTGAAGCCCTTCGCGGTGAAGTGCTCCAGATCCCCCAGGATCCACAACACCGACCCGCCCGCCACGTGCGTCCCTCGCAGCGCCGTGAGCGGCTTGGACACCGTCCCGTCCGCTGCGATGACCCGGGCGTTGTAGAAGCCTCCCACCACGAGCGGATGCGGCGGTGGATCCGTCATCCCCAGCACCACCGCCTTCGCGTCACCGCGCTGGATGGCGTCCAGTGCCAGCTTCAGCCCGTAGCCGAACGACGAGCACGCCGCCACCGGAGCGAACGTCATCCCGGTGATCTTCCCCAGGATGGATACCTGCGAAGCCGGGCTGTTGTGGATGTTCCACAGCACGTTCGACGACACCGAATTCCACGGCGGCTCGGGCGCTCCCCACTTCTTCTGCAGCTTCGCGTTCCGGGTCCGCTTCTCCTTGATGACCGCGAGCTTGGCGGACTCGACATCCCCCTCCACCCCCAGCGCCTCGATCTCCCTCAGCTCACCCAGGTACTCCCGCAGCTCCGTGGACTGCGAGGCCCAGTAGTGCCACCAGGCCTCCTCGGCCTGATCGCGCTCCAACTCGTCCACCGTCGCCGGCTCCGCGGGCATCCCCGGCCGAGCCTCACGCGTCTCCTGCCACTGGCGCAGCGCCGCGTTGCGCGAGGGGTCCGCCCAGAACCGGTCCCACCGCCGCTGGGCCCGGTGCAGGTCCAGGGTGATGTCATGGATCGTCGGCAGGTCTCCCAGACCCGTGCCCACGTACACATGGGCGCGGATGCCCAGCGCCTGCAACTCCTGCTCGAGCCCCGGGTTCTGCCCCAGCGCCTGGATGAACGCACCCACCGCGTACAGCGACGGCTGCCCCATCTTCTTCTCCAACTGCGCGAAGCGGCTGGACGGGAAGCGCGCGTCGATCCACGGCTTGTACTCGGCGAAGTCGAAGTCCGGCTTGCCTACCAGGAAGTTGTCCGGCCCGAAGCCGTTGAAGGGGGACAGCCAGCTCTCCCCAGAGGCGAGGTTGCGCTCGAAGGCTTCGATGTCCTTGGAACGAGGGGCCACGACACCCCAACCGAAGATTCCTACTCTGCGCACGTGTCTGTTCCTCGAGTCCACCAGTCGCGGACTACAGCGGCTGGATCTTCAAGTTGTCGAAGTAGACCTTCGTCTCCCAACCCGAGAACCCGAAGTACTGGTTGCGCGGGCCTTCGAGCGGAGATGCATCCCGCAGGGAGAGGAAGGGCTGGCCGTCAATGCTCCACTCAATGGTGGCGCCACGGCGGGTGATGGTGAAGTGGTAGTGCTTTCCGGGCTCCACGGCCTTGCCGTCCCGGACGGCCCGGTCAGGCGTGTGCTCGGTCTGCCGGGCGATGACGGACTGGGTGTTGCGCCAGCCACCGAAGATGAAGACGTACCCCGTCGCCGTGTACTGCATCCGCAGATCCCCCGAGTAGAAGGCGCGGCCGTCGCCCCACGCCTCCACCTTGATGTCCCCCTGGGGATTGTCCGTCCAGGCGTCGAACTCGATGGTGGCGTTGGTGGGAATGGGCTGCTTGAGCCACACCGGACGGTTGTGCGTCATCTGCAACGTGAGCGCCCCGTTCTCCAGCGTCACGGCGGACGGGTTGGTGACGTTCCAGGCATCGCCCAGCGTGGCGCGATCGAAAGTGTCCGCGAAGGGCCCGGGGGGCGGGGGAGGAGGCGCTGCGGGAATCGCCGGGAGGGGAACCGAGCCATCCAGCGGCAGCACGCGCAGGTTGTCGAAGAAGATCTGCGACTCGAAGCCGGACAGGCCCATCCGGTCATGTCCCGAGCCCTTGAGCGGGAACGGATCGTTGAGCTCGAGGAAGGGCTGCCCGTCGATGCTCCACCGCAGCACCGTGCCGCGCCGCTCGATGCGCCAGTGGTAGGTGCGGCCCACCTGCACGGGCAGGGTGTTGGACTCCACGCGCACCTTCGTGTCCGCTTCGTACACCCCCGATTTGACCAGGTCCGCCGACGGCAATCCCAGCTTCTGGGCCGCCTGCTGCGCCTTCTGTTCGAGCGAGCGCATCGGGGGGGCGTTCAGGTCCTGGCGTGCGATGACCGACAGGGAGTTGTTCCACCCGCCGTGAACCAGCACGTAGCCGGAGGCCGGATCGATGCCGTTGCCGAACAGCTCCAGCCGGACATCCCCCTCGGGGTACTCCGAGCGCACATCGAACTCGATGAGCACGTCATCCGGCAGCCGCGTCTGGAGCCACAGCGGGTTGTTCTTCACCTGGGGCGCCAGGAGCTGGCCGTTGACCACGCGCCAGAAGCCTCCGACGCTGGAGAAGTCCCGCTCCACCACGCCGGGATCCGAGAAGTCCTGCTGATAGGGCACCTGGGCGGTGACCGCGGCCTCCGGGCGGAGCAGCGCGCGGTGGATGAGCGGGAACTGCACCACCAGGATGACGGCCACGATGAGGGCCCAGCCGCGCGGAGACAGCCCCTCGGGCTTGACCCAGGGCGTGAACGCGGTGGCATCGCCCTCCGCGGGCTTGCCGGGAGCGGCCTCCACGGGCTGTTCCCGAGCCACCTCCACGCTCTTCCCGAGAGCGCGCTCCTGGCTCTTCGCCTTCGCCTTTTCCTTGCGCTTGGCTTGACCCATCGGTGTCGGTGTGCCCTGGAGGTGGGAAAGGGCGGCGGACTCTACGCGCCGCAGCATGTCAGGTAAAGCGTGCCGACCGGCGCCCGGAAGCCTGTCCGGAGGTCTACTTGACACCCCAGCGTCGCTCGAGTGCCTTCTGCTCGGCCTTGCGCAGTTTCAGCCGCTCCTTCTCGGCGCGGATGCGGTCCATTTCCTCGGGAGAGGGGCGCACGGCAATCTGGTACACGCTGCCGGCCAGGGCGAACAGGCCCGCGGCGATGATGACGCCCCAGGGCTGGTTGGCCACCGTCGCCACCAGTCCCACGAACTGGTACAGCGCCGCCAGGGCGCCGATGACGAGGATCCACGCCCCCACCACCGAGGACACCACCGCCCCAATCACCCGGTGCATGATGGCGGCCACCAACCCACTGATGAGCAGCGTGGGGATGAAGCCCAGCAGGAAGTCCTCCTGGCCGGCGATCTGCCCGGCGAGCAGCCCCAGGGGGACGCCCACGCCCAGGAAGGCGATGGCCGGAGGGAACAGGAAGCCCATCACCGCCAGCACGGCCCCCAACAGGGTGGGCAGCCGAGGGTCCAGGTTGGTGAACCCCAGCTTGGCGGCGATGAAGGCAGTCCACATCAGCCCGATGAGCGCGCCCACGGGACCGGCCACGAACCGGAAGATGCGCCCGCCGCCGAAGAGCAGCAGCAGCAGCCCCAGCGCACAGCACACGATTCCCGCCCACATGGGGAGCAGGCGGTAGATGCCGACCCAGCCCTGGGGATTGTACGTCTGGTACGCCTTGAGCGCCTGGATGAGAGCTTCCACGGCTCCACCTTAATAGCGAGAGAGTGCCAGTGCGACGAGCAGCCCGAGGATGACGAGCACGAGCACGGCGAAACCATACACGGCGGGCGGCGTCCGGGTGCGGCTCAGCAGCTCCTCGGCCTGGGCCCTGTCCTCGGCGGAGGGGTTGGAGGCGAGGAGGCGCGAGGCCTCCCGGCGAGCGCCGGCCACGTCCCCGGCCTCCATCCGCTGCCAGGCGGCGCGCATCTCCGGAGAGGCCGGATCCTGGGGCGTCTGTCCGCCTTTCGCCATGGGGGGCCTCTATAGCGGGGAATGCAAGGACGCGTCGACGGTATATAGAGCCTTCCTATGAGCGCCCGGCGAGTCACCCGTCGAAACCTCCTGCTCGGCACCGCCGCGCTGCTGCCCCTGGTGTCGCGGCAGGCCTCCGCCTTCGGAGAGAAGAGCCGCTTCATCCCCGCCGTGGTGAAGCACGGCGGCCGGTGGGACGCGCGCCTCAACGGCCTGCGCCGCATCGCCTGGGAGCTGCAGCGCCGCACCTCGGTGGAGGTGCTCCCCGAGGCCCGGCCCTGCCTGCTCGACAGCGCGGAGATCTTCGAATACCCGTTCCTCTACTTCGGCGGGGAGGGCGAGTTCCCACCGTTGAGCAGCGCCGAGGTGGAGAACCTGCGGCGCTACCTCACCTTCGGCGGCTTCGTGCTGGCGGACGCCAATGACGGCAGCGACGGAGACGGCTTCGACGAGAGCTTCCGTCGGGAGATCGCCCGGGTGCTGCCCCAGAGCCCGCTGTCGACGGTCCCCTCCACGCACGTCATCTTCAAGTCCTTCTTCCTGCTGGATGCGGCGCCGGGTCGGCTGCTCAACAAGCCGCACATCCAGGCTTGCATGCTGGGCAAGCGCGCGGCGGTGATGTACTCGCAGAACGATCTGGCGGGTGCCTGGAGCAGAACGGAGGCGGGGGACTACGAGTTCGATGTCTCCCCTGGCGGAGAGCCCCAGCGTGAGTTAGCCATCCGCATGGGCATCAATCTGTGCATGTATGCCCTCTGCCTGGACTACAAGGACGACGCCGTCCACCTGCCCATCATCCTCAACAAGCGGCGCTGACCGAGGGGCCTGGCTCCCCGCCGAGCGCGATTGATGAACTCTCAGCCCTTCAACGACTGGAAGCTGGTCAGCCTCTCGCCCCTGCCCGTGTGGGCGATGGTCCTGTTGGGCGTGGGGCTCGTGCTGGGCATCGCCCTGGCGGCCTGGGGCGTGCGCCGCGAGCCCTCGCGCCTGCGCAAGGTGCTGCTCTGGGTGCTGCGCGTGGGCGCCGGGGTGGCCGCGCTCTTCTTCCTGCTGGAGCCCGGCATCCGTCACCTGCAGGTGGCGCGGATGAAGAACCGGGTGGCGGTGCTGGTGGACCGCTCGGCCTCCATGAGCTTCCCGGGCGAGCCGGGAGGGCCCACGCGCTCGGCGATGGTGGGCACCTTCCTGGAGAAGGCGGCTCCGGCGCTGGCGGCGATGCAGGACCGCTTCACGGTGGAATTGTACGGGTTCGATCCGGAACTGGCACCCGTGACTCCGGCCGTGCTGCAGAACGAGCCGCCGCGGGCGGGCACCACGGACATCCTCTCGGCGCTGCGCTCGGTGGGCGCGGGCTCGCAGGGCGCGCGGAAGCTGTCCGGGGTGCTGCTCTTCAGTGACGGCGCGGACAACGCGGAGCTGGCGGCGGGCGTGGTGGGCAAGGCGCGCTCGGCGCTGAAGGACCTGAATGTGCCGGTGTCCACCTTCGTGGTGGGCCAGGAGGCCCTCAAGGATCTGGCGGTGGAGGGGCTGAAGGTGGACGACTTCGCCTTCGTTCGCAACTCGCTCACCGTGGAGGTGGAGATCCACGGCCGGGGCTTCTCCGGCAAGGACATCCCCGTGGTGCTCAGCCAGGAGGGCAAGACGGTGGCGAGCAAGACGGTGCACCTGGGCTCGTCGGATGACGTGCAGCAGGTGGCGTTCACGTTCACGCCGGACCAGACGGGGCGCTTCGTCTACACCGTTACGGTGCCCACCTTCCCGGACGAGGCGGTGAGCGACAACAACACGCGCTCCTTCACGCTGAAGGTGATCCGGGACCGCGTGCGCGTGCTGCTGGTGGTGGGGCGGCCCTCGTGGGACGAGCGCTTCCTGCGAGGCCTGCTGCGCCAGGACGCGAACGTGGACATGGTGTCCTTCTACATCCTTCGGACGATGTCGGACGATCCGGGCGTGGTGAGCCAGGAGCGCGAGCTGTCGCTGATCCCTTTCCCCATGGAGGAGATCTTCGACACGAAGCTGGACACGTTCGACGTCGTGATCTTCCAGAACTTCGGGTACGCGGATCCGTCGCTGGCCATCACCGAGTACGAGCGCAACCTGGAGCGCTACGTCTTCAACGGTGGCGCCATCGTGATGATCGGCGGAGACAGCGTGCTGGGCGAGGGCCGCGCGGCGATGCCCACGCTGATGGAGGCACTGCCGGTGGAAGCTGCGGGGCCGGCCAATCCGGAGCCCTTCAAGGCTCGTCTGACGCCGGACGGCCTGCGGCATCCGGTGACGGCGCTGGGCACGGGCGTGTCGAGCACGGAGGCGGCGTGGGCGGAGCTGCCGGCCATTCCGGGCATCAACTCGACGCGGGCGCGGCCGGGGGCCACGGTGCTGGTGGACCACCCCTTCCACCTGGTGGACGGGAAGAACGCGCCGCTGGTGGCCGTGTGGGACTACGGGCGGGGCCGGGCGATGACGGTGGCCACGGACGGCAGCTGGTACTGGGCCTTCACCTCGCACAAGGGCGGCTCGCCGAACCGGACCTATGACCGCTTCTGGAGCAATGCGCTGCGCTGGCTGGTGAGGGATCCGGACCTGACGACGCTGAAGGTGACGGCGGATCCGCCCTCGGTGGAGCCGGGCAGACCGGTGGGCGTGGTGGTGTCGGCGCGGACGGCGGACTACCAGGCGGCGCAGGACGCGCAGGTGCGGGTGGAGCTGTTCTCGGTGGCTACGCAGAAGCCGGTGGCGGTGCAGACGGGGACGACGGGGCCGGACGGCGTGGTACGGCTGGAGTTCCCGCCTCCGGCGCCGGGCCCGTACAAGCTGCTGGCCACGGCGAAGAAGGGCGAGACGGATCTGGGCCAGGGCGAGGACGCGGTGGCGGTGCGCGCGGTGGGGCCGGAGCTGTCGGACGCCTCGGTGCGGCCAGAGCTGATGGAGCAGATCGCCAAGGTGACGGGCGGCAAGGCGTACCGGCTGCTGCAGGAGAGCGCGATGCCGGAGGTGCCGCTGCTGGATCCACCCGTGGTGGAGGTGGGCCGGGCGAAGGATCAGCCCCTGTGGGATCGCTGGTACTACCTGGTGGTGCTGGTGGCGCTGGCGGGCACCGAATGGTTCCTGCGTCGTCGGTTCGGCTACGTGTGACACGGCAGCTCGACCGTGAAGGTCGAGCCCTCATCTGGCTGGGTCTTCACGTGGACCGTGCCTCCCAGCGCCTCCACGATGCTCCGCACGATGTAGAGCCCGAGCCCGAAGCCCCCGTAGTGCCGTGTCGACACCGCGCGCTCGAAGCGCTCGAACACGTGGGGCAGACGCTCGGGCGGAATCCCGATGCCGTGATCCTCCACCACGAGGCGCGCCATGCCGTCCCTGCGTGCCACGGCGAGGGTGACAGGCTTGCCCGCACCGAACTTCAGGGCGTTGTCGAGCAGGTTGGCGACCACCTGCTCCAGCCTGCTGCGATCCCATATCCCCACGACGGGCTCGGGGGCGCGGAGCCCCACCTGCGACCCGCTCTGCGCGATGCGCGCGGCGAAGTACTCCACCACCTCATGCGCCACCGCTGACAGGTCGACCTGTTCGCGCTGGAGGTCGAGGTACCCCGCGTGAAGCCGAGAGACTTCGAGCAGTTCGTTGACCAGATGCAGGAGCCGATCGAGCTGCTTCTCCGTCGTCCGGAGGACCTTGCCGAGGTGCTGCTCGGGGAGGTGCTCGTGCCTTCGAAAGAAGGCCTGGAGGGTGAACCTCATCGTGGTGATCGGGGTCTTCAGCTCGTGGGCGGCGATTCCGAGGAACTCCTCGCGGACGCGGATCCCCTCCTGGGCTTCCTGGTAGAGCCGCGCGTTGTCGACGGCCATCGCGGCGCGGCGGGCCAGCTCCTCGGCGAAGGTGACATCCGACGGCCCGTAGGCGCGCCGCGCGTTGGAGGAGCCCACGGTGATCGCTCCCAGTGTCCTGCCACGAGCGATCAGGGGCACGGCGATGAAGCTGCGCGTCGCGAGTTCTCGGACGAGCCGGGCGTTCTCGGCATCCCGGGAGTGGGTGACGACCAGGCTCTCGGTGAGCTGCGGCACGAGGACCGGCTGCCCGGAGAGCATGGCGCGGACCGACGGCTGGGGTGAGCTCCAGTCAGGCGCGGCCCGCTCCTCGAGCGCGCGGAGCACCCAGGCCTTCGTGGGATCTGAGTGGTTCCACGCCACGCGGCGGATCTTCCCCGTCTCCTCGACGACATCGATGATGCACCACTCCGCGACCGTCGGGACGATGAGCCCCGTGAGGCTCCGCAGTGTCGTGGGGTAATCGAGCGATTCGGCGAGCACCTTGCTCACGTTGGCCAGGAAGCGGACGGTTTCCTCCGCACGCGTTCGCTCCTCGACCTCCACCTTGAGCTTCTCGAAGAGCAGGCTGTTCTCGAGCGCGATGGCGATCTCGGCGGACAGGAGCTCCAGCACCCGCACTCGCTCCTGCGTGAAGGCGTGGGTCGTCAGATCGTTCTCGAACAAGAACGTGCCGAGCAGGGACTCCTTTCGCTGGATGGGGAGCACGAGGACCGATTTCACATGGCCCTGGGCCAGGGAGGGCTCGGACACGAAGGCCGGATCCCCGGATGCATCGTCGAGGACGAGGAGCTTCCGTGACCTGCGGACGTGCTCGATGAGCCTGCGAGGGAGCTGCTTCGCTCCGGCGAGGGGGATCCGCTCGGTGGTCGCGGTCTCCCCAGCCCGCGCGATCGCCCGGACGAACGGCCCGCCCTCCTCCTCGAAGACGAGCACGCCCCGCTCGGCTCCTGCGGCCTGGATGCAGACTTCCATCAGCTTTCCGAGGAGGCGGGTGAGCACGATCTCGCTCGAGATGGTCTCCGCCGCCTTGAGCAGGCTGAGTGCATCGAGCGCGACTCGATGAGCGCTCTCCACCGGGACGCCCAGGCCTGGAAGTCCTCCACCCAGGGCGAATTCGTCATCGAGAGCGCGGGCCTTGCCCAATGCTCCCCAGCGAGCCCAGCCTTGCATGGCCGAGCGGAGGTAGAGCTCCGCGACGCGGCGCCGGCCGAGCGCGCGGTACAGGCGCCCACAGAGCTCGTTGCCCAGGGCCTCATCCTGAAGGAATCCCAGCTTCGCCGCCGCCTCGATGGCCTCATCGTAGAGGCCGGCGGCATCGAGGAAGCGTCCCTCCAGCCGGGCGAGCTCCGCCTCCACGAGGAGGCACTTGTGGCGCGTATTCTCGGCACAGCCCTCCCCTCGTTGCTGGAGGCCGTGTTTCAGGCTCTCCACGCGGGTCAGCAGCTCCGCCCGCTCCTCGGTCTTGGCACCCTCGCAGAGCACGAGCAGGGTCAGCGCCATGAGGAACGTGCCTTCGATGAAGTAGACGTAGCCCACCAGGGGGTGGAGCTGGCCGTGTAGGATCTCGGACCAGGTGCGAGCCGCAGCGAAGTCGCGGAACAGGTACGTGCTCTGGAGGCGGAGGATGCTGTACCGGTACTGCGTCGTCTTGTTGTTCCGGGTGGCGGCGAGGAATGCCTGCTCGTCGAAGTCGGCATCATCGAAGCAGCTCCGGCCCCGCGTGAGCCCCTTGAGGCAGCGAATCGCCTGACGGTAGGTGGTGAGATAGAGGAGCGTCCCCTGGCTGCCGACCCTGCGGCAGAACGACATGCCTTCATCGAGCTCCGCGAGGATCCGATCCAGCTCCCGGCCCGAGGCGAAGGAGGTGAGAAAGACCTGCGAGAGGGCATAGGAGGCGGTCCTGAACTCACCGGTTCGGGACGCCAGCATGAAGGCATGCGAGGCATCGGCCACGCAGGAGGCGAGCGGCTGTCGCCACGGACAGAGGTACGCATGGATGCCGAGGGCTTCGGCCTCACGCCCGGTGTCGCCGTGTTTTCGAGCCAGCGCCAGGGCGAGACAGATGAACCCCTCGGCCTCCACGAGTTCGCCCGTGACCGCCAGGAAGAAGGAATAGGTGGCATACGCCGTGGTGGCATGAACGCTCTGGCCGTGCTCGAGGGCGAAGCGGATGGTCCTGGCTGTCACGAGGGCATAGATACCGGGCTCGAAGAAGTAGGTCGCCGGTAGCATGATCGAGAGCAGCTTCGCGCAGGCTCCTTCCTCGGCGGTGGATACCCCTGGCGCGTCGAGCAGCTCTAGCGGGGCGCGACTCGCGAGCAGTGTCCGGATGGCCGCGCGCTCCGATTTCAGAGCACGGTCGGGATCCTCCAGGGGCAGCTCCACGCCCAAGGCTCGCAAGGTCTCGCTTCCCCCTTGGAACGCCGTCCTGAAGTCTCCCGAGGTCGTCGCGCTCATGATGTGGATGCCATGGAGCTCCGCCTTCTCGAGCAGTGAGATGGCATGGCGGAGCCCCTCTTCGACCAGCGTGCCGCACAGCGGATGATCCCCCGTCAAATAGGCGCACTCGGCCGCGTCGCGGTGGAGCGAGAACGCCAGCTCGTGGTGCGCCTCCCATGCTCCCCGCGGGAGGAGGAGGATCCCCATCCGGAAGTAGGCGAGCGCCGGCCCGTAGGCCGCGGAGCTCCGGGCCCTGTTGCCAGCGCGATGGTTCATTCGAGCGAGGTCGATCCGCTCATCCTGGGTGAGCAGCTCCGCGCCCAGGTTGAGCTGGTCGGCGATGTCGAACAACTCCACCGAGAGCTCTTCGTCGCGCCGGGACCCGAGCAGGGCGCGGCCGATTCTCAGGTGGAGCTCCTTGCGCCGGTCCTCCGAGAGGAGCGTGTACGCTGCATGCTGCACACGGTCGTGGACGAAGCGGAAGCCGAGCTGACCCTTGGGGCCGGATGCGTCATCGGGAACGAGCAGCCCCTCTCGCAGTGCCTCGCCCAGCCGCGTGGTGGCCTCGTCGACCGGTCTGCCCCACACGGCCGCCAGCAAGGAGAGTTCCACGCGCTTGCCAACGCATGCGGCGATCTGCAGGAGCTGTTGCGCCTCCCCGGACAATCCGCGGATGACCGTCGTCATCAGCTCGACCACGTTCTCGGTGATCCCGACCCGCTCGAGCCGGCGCAGATCCCATGTCCACGTGCCCTGTGACTCCTCGAAGACGAGCAGCCCGTCGCGCTGCAGTGAGCGCAGGATTTGCTGGATGAAGAAGGGATTGCCAGCGGTCTTGGAAGAGATCAACTCCGCGAGGGGTCTTGCTCGCTCCGGTTCGCAGCGGAGGACGTCGGCGAGGAGCGCCACCAGCGCTTCGAGACTCAGGGGACCGAGGTCCAGCCGCGTGACAGCGGCGCCCACTCGCTGGAACTCATCGAGCGTGCGCGTCAGGGCGTGCGCGGAGTCGACCTGCCGAGGGCGGAACGCACCGAGCAGCAGCAGGTTCCGGTTCTCCACGTCCAGGACGAGCGAGCGCAAGACTCGCAGGGACGCCGCGTCGGCCCATTGCAGATCATCCAGGAACATCACGAGGGGACGGCTCGCGGCCACGGCCCTCACGAACACCCGGAGCGTGAGGTGGAAGCGCGTCTCCCGCTCCGCGGGGCTGGGCGGGAGAACCTCTGGCATGTCACCGAAGATGTCTTGCAGCTCTGGGACGAGCTCCGTCAGCACGCGGCCGCTCAGGCCTACCGCCTCGCGGATCCGCTGGAGCTCTTGCGCTCGGAGTTCCTCGGGCTCGGACAGGAGCGAGCGGGCCAGGGCGCGGAGTGCCTCCAGGACCGACGCATACGGCACGTTGGCCGCGCGCAGGTCGAACTTTCCCGAGACGAAGCGTCCTCCCTGGGTGACGGCCTCGTCTCGCACGGCCTCGACGAGCGCTGTTTTGCCCACGCCCGCCTCTCCCGCCACGAGTACGAGCTCGGAGCCCTGGCTCGAGACGCGGGCGAAGGCCTTGAGGAGGAGGGCGAGCTCGTCCTCGCGCCCATACAGGCGCTTGGGCAGCGGCAGTTCCCGGGCGAGGTCGAGCCGGCCCAGCTCGAAGGGTTCGATGGTCCGGGACGCGAGCCATTGCCGCCGTGCCTCGCGTAGATCAGAGGCAAGGGACTCCGCGCTCTGGTAGCGCCGCTCCGGCATCTTCGCGAGCAGCTTCTGCACGATGGCGGAGAGCAGGGGTGGCACGCGCGGGTTGACGATCGAGGCTGACACCGGCAGGCGGGCCAGGTGCGCGTGGATGAGTTCGAGGGGATCCGCCGAACGGAAGGGCGGTGCGCCCGCGAGCATCGCGTAGAGCGTGACTCCCAGGGAGTAGAGGTCCGAGCGCCAATCGACGAGCCGGTTCATTCGCCCCGTCTGCTCGGGGGAGATCCATGCCAGCCGGTGAGCTGACTCGATGTCGAGCGGTCCGGGAATGCTGGTGAGCGTGGAGGCGTCACTGAAGTGGACGAGGGTGACCTTCCCTGCGCTCCCAAGGACCACGCGAGCGGGAGAGAGCGCTCTGTGGACGACACCCCTGGCGTGGATCAGCGTGCAGGTGTCCGCGAGCGCGAGCGCGATATCGAGGAAGGCATCGAGAGGAAAGGGCCCGGCCCGGAGCCGCTGCTCGGCATCCTCGCCTCCGGCGTCCTCGAGCACGAGTGTCGGGAGCTCCTTCGGTCCTTCGAGCGCGAGTGGCCGCACGACGCCGGGCACGTCCAACCTGCGCAGCACGGCATGCTCGTGATGCATCAGGGCGGCCGCGTGCGGGGACGGGATCCACTCGCGGAGGGACTTGAGCACGACCGCGGCTCCATCCCTCGTCGTCCTGCGAAGCACGAAGTGCCGACACCGGTGAATCTCGAGCAGTTCGTCTGGCATCGCACACTCCCCCCAAGGATGTGCTCTCCTGACTGTTTGCGGCCTGGCACCCGGAGCGCAAGCGGAGGGGCAGGCCTCGGGCCCACCCTTGGCCGCCTGGCCGGTTCTGGTCGGTGTGGCTACTTGGAGACGATGCCGCAGGCGATGCGGCCGCCCGCATCACCGGCCGGATCCGTCTTGTAGTCGTCCGCCTTGGCATGCACGACGACCGCCGAGCCGTCCGCGTCCAGCAACGACTGCGTGGTGAGGCCATCGTTGGCGAAGAACTCGAATTGGACCTTGCCGTCCTGGCCGGCGACGAGGTTGGGCAGATCGCCCTCGTGCTTGCCCCCCGGGGACAGCATGCCGTGGGTCTTCTTGCTCGGGTTGAAGTGGCCTCCGGCAGTCTTGAACTCGGGGGCCTCGCACTTGCCCGTCTCGTGGATGTGGATGGCGTGCGTGCCCGCGGGCAGGTTGGAGAGGCTGCCCTTGATGAGGACGCCATGGGGCGTCTGCTCGAGCGTTACATCGCCCACCGGCTGGCCCTTGGCATCCTTGAGCGAGGCCTTGAGCGTCTCGGAGGGCTTGGCCTCCTGGGGAGGGGTCGCCGGCTTCTCATCCTTCTTCGCCGCATCGACAGTCTTCTCGCGGACGGCTCCGGGAGTGGCCTTCTGGGCAAGCGAGGGAGCGGCGAAGGCGAGGGTGGCAACGGCGAGCAGGGTAGGTGATTTCATTCGGGGGCCTCGTGTTGGAGTAGGTGAAGCGCAGCGGGCTGCACACTAACCACGGTTGAAGCCACCCGCTCGCATGGAAGTGCGCTCCTGCTCGTGGCTCAACAGCAGCTGGGAACAGGCTCAGCGCGGCGGTATCGGCACGGACACCACGCGCGAGGCGCCGAACACGGGCGCCCAGTGCTCCTGCACCTCCGGACCGTTGAGGAAGCGGACGAGCTCGTGGAAGACGTGCAGCGGGCCGCCCAGGTGCTCGGCCCAGGCAAGCCCTCGGGGGGAGAGGTTGGGCACGAGCGGTCCCAACTCCTCCACGGAGCGCACATTGCGAGCCACGGAGAGCCCCTCCTCGCGGATCCGCTGTGGCACCAGGAGCGGGGCGAAGCGGGCATGGCGGTGATCGTGGACGCAACCTTCCTCTTCGAGCAGGGCCGCTGAGAGCGGAAGCTCGCGCACGTTGAAGAGGAGCTTCACGGCGCCCAGGTGCGGATCATACGGCCCCCGCAGGCGGTGATCGCCCCGAGGGATGAGCCGCCGATCCAGGTAGCAGTAGGCGCGGGCCTCGGGAGGCAGGGAGCCTCGGTGGCGGGCACCGGCGTAGCGGAAGAAGGGGCGCACCTGGGACAGCTCCACGCGCAAGGGGGGCCCGTGTTTCAGCGCTTGGAGTTTGGGGAGGAGCGTGGAGGGAATGCCGTGGGCTCGTGCGAAGGCAGGGAGCCCACGCGGCGGAGTCCGGGCGAAGTGGCGCAGGCGCTCGATCAGCCGCTGCGGATCCTCGTCGACGAGCAGCTCATCGAATCGGGTCTTCAGTCCGGGGAAGCTCACGGGGACGAGTGTGGTGAGGGGTTCACCCTGGGCCCTCCAGCGCGAGTCGAGCGTTGCGGCCTCTCCAGGCGTGGGGGCGAGGCGCCACTCGGGGGCCTCAGGGGTGAAGCTGAGGTGCTTGCCCTCTCGTTCGAATGAGGGAGGCCTGGCGCGGCCGGGGAGGGAACTCCAGACCGTGATGCAGGTGCGCACCTGGGTTCCACTGAAGGCCCCAGAGCCCAGATCCACCACGGCGTGGAGCCGCAGCGTGCCCAGCAGGGCCTGGCGCAGCGGGGCATAGAGGAAGGCGTCGAGCAGGCTGGAGGGGGTGATGAAGGCGAGCACGCCTGGGCGCGTGGAGAGCCGGTGCGCCGCGAGCAGGAGGAAGAAGGCGAAGTCGTCGCGCAGGCTCGTTCCACGAGGTAGGGCGAGCGGCATGAGCGAGCGAAGGCGGGCCCAGGCCGCACGATCCTTCAGGAGGGCGGAGGTGCCGTTGTAGGGAGGGTTGCCTACCCACAGCTCGCGGTGGCCCGAGGGAATACGCGCCAGCAGGGGTGCCAGCCCACCACGCAGCGCGTCACCCACGTGCACCTCCGCGCTGGGGACACGGGCCTGGCAGAGGCGGGCGACTTCGGGCAGCAGCTCGAGCCCACACAGGTGGGCTTCCGGTCTCATCCGTGCCGCGGCGGCAAGGAAGGCGCCCGCGCCGCAGGCTGGGTCCACCACGGTGAGGGGCCCGTCCTGCAGGTGCGTGAGCGCGAGTCTCAGCGTGCGTTCCACCAGCGGCGCGGGGGTATAGAAGGCCCCCAGGGCGCGCCGGTCGATCTCCGGGAACTGATGAACGAGCGCCTCCTCATCGAGTTCGAGCGGCGCGAGACGTGCACGGGGCATCCAGGACCCATCCTAGCGGTCGCCGGGAGTCGATTCCGATCTCTCGTTTGTTCTTGCACCTTTCGCTGCCGTGCTAAGCACGGTTTCTCCGCGCTTCGACTGCCGCGATTCGCGGTGGGGGGATGAACATGCAGAGAACGTCTCGTGTCGCGCTCCTGGGAGTCCTGGTCCTCACTCTGGGGGCCTGTTCTTCGGAGTTCCCGGAGGGCGAGCCTCCGGACAGTGTTGCCACACAGCAAGCCGGACTGACGGGCCCATGCGCGGGCAACACGTCCTTCCAGGTGGGCTCGGGCATCTACGACATCACCGGCCCGGCGGCGGAGCTGGGGATGATGGGCTACGCGATGGTGGACCAGAAGACGGCGGGCATCCACCAGCGGCTGCGCGCGCGGGCCTTCGTCATCGCCTCGCCGTGTAACGGCAAGCGCGTGGCGTTCGTCAGCGCGGACCTGGGGCAGATCTTCCAGGGCGTGAAGCAGCAGGTGGTGGAGCGGCTGCAGGCGCGCTACGGCACGGTCTACTCGGACGCGAACGTGCTGCTGAGCGCCACGCACACGCACAGCGGGCCGGGAGGCTTCTCGCACTACGCGCTCTACAACCTGACGATCCTCGGTTACGACCAGCAGAACTTCGAGGCCATCGTGGACGGCATCGTCCAGGCCATCGTCCGGGCGCACACCAACCTGGTGCCCGGCTCCATCCGCATCAACTCGGGGGACCTGCTCAACACGAGCACCAACCGTTCACCGGAGGCGTACCAGCTCAACCCCGCCACCGAGCGCAGCCAGTTCGCCTACGACACGGACAAGAAGATGACGTTGCTGCGGATGCAGGGCACGGATGGAACAGAGGTGGGTGAGCTCAACTGGTTCGCCGTGCACGGCACGTCCATGGGCAACGACAACCGGCTCATCAGCGGAGACAACAAGGGTTACGCCTCCTACCTCTTCGAGAAGGCCAAGGGGGCGGACTACCTGGCCTCCAAGACGTTCGTGGCCGCCTTCGCCCAGAGCAACGAGGGAGACGTGACGCCCAACATCTACGGCGGCACCAACGGCGGCGGCGCCAACGACATCGAGAGCACGGAGCTCTCCGGCAGCAAGCAGTACACTCTGGCGAAGTCCCTCTATGATGGTGCATCCACGCTGCTCACGGGCGCGGTGGACTACCGGCACACGCACGTGAAGATGGACGCGGTGCAGGTGGCACCGCAGTACGGAGGGGGCACGGCGCGCACCACGTGCACGGCGGCCATTGGCATCTCGATGCTCGCAGGTGCCGAGGACGGACCGGGCTACGGCAGCGAGGGCGCAAGCTGCGCGCAGATCCACGACTTGTGGAGCGCCTTCACCTGCGCGGTGACGACCAAGCCCTGCCAGGGCGAGAAGCCCATCGTGCTGGAGATGGGGAGCATGACGCCGTACCCGTGGACGCCCGAGGTGTTGCCGCTGCAGGTGGTGACGCTGGGGAACCTGGCGCTGGTGGCGGTGCCCTTCGAGATGACGACGATGTCGGGCCGGCGGCTGCGCCAGGCCGTGCTGACGCAGCTGGCTCCTATCGGCGTGGACCAGGTGGTCATCGCGGGGCTCTCCAACGCGTACGCGGGCTACCTGGCCACGCGCGAGGAGTACGCGAAGCAGGACTACGAGGGCGCCTCGACGCACTTCGGGCCGTGGACACTGGGCGCGGTGCAGCAGGAGACGGAGAAGCTGGCGGCGGCGCTGCGCGATGGCACCTCGGTGCCGGCGGGCCCCACGCCTCGGGATCTGCGCAACGAGCAGACGACGCTGCAGACGGGCGTGGTGTTCGACGACAAGCTGCTCTGGGTGGACTTCGGCAGCGTGGTGACGAACGCCAACGCCTCGTACACGCGAGGGCAGACGGTGACGGTGAAGTTCTGGGGCGGCCACCCGAAGAACAACCTGCACAGGCAGGGCTCGTTCCTGCAGGTGCAGCGCAAGTCCGGCTCTTCGTGGGTGACGGTGGCGTACGACTGGGACTGGGAGACCAAATATCTTTGGGAGCGCAACAATTGCGTGCCCACGCTGGCGTGCTCGCACGTGACGATCGAGTGGAAGATCCCCTCCACCGCGACGCCCGGCACCTATCGCATCCGGCATGACGGCGACTGGAAGTCGGGCTGGGATGGGCTTATCCGCCCCTATACGGGGTACTCGCGCGAGTTCACGGTGAATTGAGAAAGTTGAATGCAGGATGTCCCTGTGCGTCAGTAGGGACAGATACCCCCAACAAGGAAGCAGCCATGAGGGCTCTCGCCCTTTCCGTTGTGATGCTGATGTCCGCCGCCGCCGCGGCCCAGACCGCCCCGACCCAAGCTCTCCAGCGCCAGCCTCCCCCCGGCCAGGCTACCGGCCCCGCGCAGCCCTCCACCCCCGTTCCCGGCTACAACAACGGCCCCGCGTACGGCTATGACGACTGGGAGGTTCCCCAGGGCTTCCGCCGCCAGGGCGTGCTGGTGGTCGTCGAGCGTGAGCAGATCATCGATCGGCTGGCCCGGATGGAGGAGCAGTTGGGCAGGGCCCTGGAGCGCGCGGATCGCAACAACAGCCGTGACAGCCGGGACCTGCGTGACGCTCTGAGCAAGGTGCGCGCGGAGATGAATGGAGTCCGTGCGGACGTTTCCAATGCCCCGGACCTGCGCGTCTTCCGTCGGCGGTCCACTCCTCCTCCTCCTCCCCCCGCTCCGGTCCCGGTGGCGCAGCCGATCTCCGAGGGCCAGCTCCAGCAACTGCTGAACGCCATCAACAAGGAGTCGTTTGGGGATGGCAAGCTCCGGGTGCTCGAGTCCGCGTCCCCGACCCAGTTCTTCCTGGTGTCCCAGGTGCAGAAGATCCTCCAGCGCTTCTCCTTCGGTGACGACAAGCTGGATGCGGTGCGCACCCTCTGGCCGCGAGTCCTCGACCGCGAGAACGGGTACCAGCTCTACGGCTCGTTCAACTTCCAGGGTGAGAAGGACAAGCTGCGCGACATCATCGGCAGATAGCGGTCTGGCCGAGCCGTGGCCGAGCGGGTACACCTAGACGGGTGTCCAGCTCGGCCGCGGCGATCCCCCCGGAACTCGGGGGCCGCAGTGGACCGTACGGATTGTGACCAATGAATGACTCTGTAGATGCTGGTCCGTCCGTGGGGGTTCCACTAAAACCCGGAGTATGACTACGGAGCGTACTCCCTACGTCCCCAAAGGCTTTCCCTTCGTCGGAGTCCTGCTTCGCCTCCGGCGCGATCCTCTGGGGACATTCACCCAACTGGCGCGAGAGCACTCCGGGCTGGTGCAGTTGAGGAAGAACTGGTTCTTCGTCTCCTCTCCCGCGGACGTGCAACGCGTCCTGGCGGGCCCCGTGCCCTACACCAAAGGGGCATTCTCCAAGGCCGTGTCCAGCAACACCGTGGATCCGCTCCAGGAGGCTTTGGGCGAGGGGCTCCTCACCAGCGAGGGCGATGCCTGGAAGCGGCAGCGGCGGCTGTCTCAGCCCGCCTACCACAAGCAGCGGCTGCGGACGCTGGTCCCGGCCATGGTGGGAGCCGCGCAATCCCTGGTCGACCGATGGGCAGTCCCCGCTCAGCGCGGTGAGAGCATCGATGCCGTGGAGGAGATGCGCAGGGTCGGTCTGGACACCATGGGACGTACGCTCTTCTCGGTCCCCATCGGAGGGGATGCCGATGAGTTCGGCTCGGCACTCGGCGAGAGCGTGGTGATCACCAACGAGAAGTTCTGGTCACTGATCCCCAACTTCGCCTGGTTGCCCACGGCCAGGAATCGCCACTGGCGAAAGCTGATGGACACGATCAACTCGGGTGTCCACCAGCGCATCCAGCAACGCCAGAAGGACTCCTCCGAGTACTCGGACATGCTCTCCATCTACATGAGTGTCCGGGATGAGCAGACGGGCGAAGGGATGAGCGAGAAGCAGTTGCGCGACGAGATGATGACGCTGCTGATCGCGGGGCACGACTCGACCGCGCAGGCGCTGTGCTGGACGCTCCATCTGCTCGCGGAGTACCCCGAGGCCCAGCAGCGGGTTCGCGCGGAGGTGAAAGAGGTGCTGGGAGACCGTCCGCCCACGGCGGAGGATCTCCCCCGCCTGGCTTACACGCTCCGGGTCATCCACGAGTCGATGCGGCTGTATCCCCCCGCCTGGTTGCTGGTACGCAGCCCCACCCAGGATGACGTCATCGATGGGTGCCACGTGCCTGCGCGCTCGGTCGTGTTGTCCTGCCCCTTCGTGACGCACCGGCGCCCGGATCTCTGGGAGGACCCCGACCGCTTCGATCCCGACCGCTTCACCGCGGAGCGCTCGACGTCACGCCCGAGGTACGCCTACTTCCCCTTCGGGGGCGGAGGGCGTCAGTGCATTGGTAACACCTTCGCCCTGCAGGAGATGCAGATCATCCTCGCGCTGGTGGTGCAGCGCTACCAGCTCACGAGCATGCCGGGGCACCCCGTGGAACTGCAGGCGGCGCTCACCCTCCGGCCCAAGAATGCCCTCCGGGTGAAGGTGTCGGCGAACGCCGCCTGATGGGCTCTGGGGGGCACCTGCCCCCCTCCTTCAGCGGCCCAGGAAGAGCTCGCTGCGGATGAAGGGCATGTCGGCGGTGAGCCCCTGCTCCCGGCAGTAGTCGAGCAGCTTGCGGGACTCGATGAGCTGCGGAGACGTCTCGGTGTAGCCCATCACCATCACGTGGCTCAGCCAGGGCTCGCGTCCCATGGCGTAGACGTACACGTGCTTGGGATGCAGCCGCTTGACGATCTCGATGCCCCGCTCGCCGTTCGAGCCATTGAGCCGGCGCGACTGGTCCATCTTGCGCTGCAGCGGGGTGTGCAGCAGAGGCCCGTACATCCAGCTCATCGGCGCGCCCTCGCTCTCCATGCCGAGGAACAGGGCATCGATCTTCCCCACCACCCGCTGAACATGATCGTAAACGCGGGGCTCGATGGCGTTCGAGTCCGCGGCCATCAGCATGGACTGGCCCTGGAGCCGGATCAGGTGGGCCGTCTTGGCGCGGATGTTGAGATCGCCGTGCTCACCGAGGAAGGGCAACCCCGTCAGTGAGCCTCCTGGGATCTCGAGGGAGTCCAGATCCTCGATCTCGATCACGCGGGGGAAGCCCACGTTGCGCAGCAGCAGCTTCAGGGAGGGATCCGCCAGGGAGCCACCGGTGCTGCGCGGCACGATGATCGTGCCAATACGGCCGCGCAAGGGAATCAGCGTCTCCAGCATGAGGTGATCGGCGTGGCCGTGGGTGATCAGGACATAGTCAATCCGCTCCGGCAGATCCGCATGGGTGAAGCGAGGAAGATCCGTGGGGAAGTCGTAGCTGACCACGGGATCCGTGAGGATGCTCACGTCCTTCGACTCGATGAGCAGGCAGGCATGGCCGAAATAGCGCAGCCGGACGCCCTCTCCGTCGTAGCGGGGAGCCGCGCGCGGCGGCTCCTCCGTGAAGAAGGTGGAGAATGTCTTCTCGTCCGCCGCGCCGATGCCCAGCTTCTCGCGGATGGCATCCACAGAGCCCGGCTGCTTGCGCATGGCGAACAGCGCATCCACGCCCTCGTGGCGGAACGGGAGGTGCAGGTGAATGCCGCCGTCCGTGTCCAGTCGCGGAGTGCTGAAGATGTAGGAGCGCGCGTCCTTGTCGATGGTCCGCAGCAGCATGCTCTGCGAGGACTCGCGGTAGTGGGGGCTGTGGTACAGCAGCGGCTCGATGAAGCGGGCGGTCGCGCGGTTGTTCAGATCGTACGTCAGCTCCACGTAGCCGCGGAGGATGTCGGGGACCTTCGGATAGAGGCTCTCGAGGGAGTGGCCCGTGGACGCCAGGAGCATCTTGTCCAACTCCGCCAGCGCTTCCACGAACTGGTACGAGGCGGCCTGCTCCTTTTGCGTCTTCTCCAGGAGGAGTTTGACTTCGTTGGCCCTGTCCGCGGGGTAGTTGATGTAGGGCCCGCCCATGAGAGCTGGGTTCTTCAGCGCCGCGACGTGAATATCCGGGGCAGCCACGAAGGACTGCATGATCCGCGTGTGCAGTTGCGCCACGAACATGGGCGCCGTCTGGGGAGGGATCAGGTACCACCACGCGTACCACTGATTGTAGAGGGGCTCCAACGCGACGTTCTGCTTCAGATACATGGGCTGCGGCATGACGACTCCTATGCGAAGTTCTGGACGCCGAGCGCTGGGGGAGGAGACACCAGCTTGCCGGCTTCGAGCCTGAGGATGCGATCGGCGATGTGGAAGTAGCGATCGTCGTGGGTGATCACGAGCACCGTCTTGCCCTGGCTCTTCAGCTCGGGCAGGAGTTCCTCGTAGAAGACCGCCTTGAAGGTCGGATCCTGATCCGCGGCCCACTCGTCGAAGACATAGATGGGCCGGTCCTCGATGTAAGAGGCCAGCAGCGCCAGCCGCTTGCGCTGACCCTGTGAGAGGCTGGTCGTGGAGAACCGGCCCTGGGTGATGCGCACCTTGCGGTCGAGGTGGAGCCGGGTCAGGTAGCCCTGGATGCGCGCCAGCGTCTCGGGATCCGACGGGGCGCCGAGCAGGCTCTCGAAGAGGTGGAAGTCCGAGAAGACAGCCGAGAAGTACTGGCGGTACTCCTCGCGGTTCTCGTGGGCGATGAGCTTGCCGTTGAGGCGGAGCTCTCCCCCCTCGGGGGCATAGAGGCCGGTGATGAGCTTGGCGAGCGTCGTCTTGCCGCTGCCATTGCCGCCAATCAAGAAGACGAGCTCTCCTTGGCGCAGGGAGAGATCGATAGGCCCCAGGGTGAAGCGATCGTCTTCCTGCTCGCGGTGATACGCGTGGGTGACGGCGTTCAGGGAGAGGTGCTGGAACGCCGGAGTGGCCTCCCCGGCTGGGAGGAGGTGTGGCCCGGCGGGCTCGGTGGCGGGTGCCAGCCCCAGCGATTGAATCCTCCGCAGGGCCACCCCTCCCTGGTTCAGCGCTGGGAGCGCTTCGAGGATGCCCGCCAGCGGCTGCTGCAGGTAGAGGATCGCGAAGACATAGCCGGTCAGGACGCGCACGCTCTGTTGGCTGAAGTGGGGCAGGACGAAGAGCACCAGCCCGATGAGCAGGAAGAAGAGGAACAGGCCCCAACTCGAGGTGGCGCCGTAGATGTCGTGGGTGCGGACGGTGAAGCGGCGCAGATCATCCGCCGTGGGATCCAGGCACTCGGCCAGGAAGGCCTTGCGCCGCGACTGGTTGAGCCCCAGCTCCTTGGCGCCCTCGGTGAGCGAGCGGATGTACTTGAACAGATCATCCTCTCTCGCGCGGGCTCGCTCGGAGACGCGGACCGCGCTCTGGGTGGGGAGCCAGTAGCTGAGGACTCCCAGCGTCCCGAAGGCGAGCAGGGCGAGGAAGGCGGACCACGAGAGCCATGCCAGGTAGACGAGGCAGCCCACCGCGCTGGTGAGGCTGATGAAGAACGAGGGGAAGAGGCGGAGCCCCTCGCCGAGAGCGAAGATGTCCGCTGTCAGCGTCGCCTGCAGGCGCGGGGTCCCCACCTCTTCGAGGATGCGCAGGGGGGTTGCCAGGATGCGGCGGCTCAGGTGCCGTCGCAGGTTGAAGATCGCTCCCTGCTGAAGCCGACTCAGCAGGCTCATGAAGGCGATCCGCGTCAGCAACGAGAAGAGCGCGACCGCGGCGAACAGGTAGCCCGTGGAGGTGAAGTCTCGGCTGAGGGTGTCGCTGATGAGCCAGATCAGCCCCGCTCCGCACGCTCCTGAGACGACGCCCAGGAGCAGTGACAGGATCGCGGTGCGCCTGGAGCTCGAGATGAGCCGCAGCAGCTCTTTCATGCCGATGCCTTCGTCTTCGCGGGGAGGAGGTTCTGCTCAGGCAGCCCGGGAGCGAGCTCCAAGACCGGCTCCGTGGACCAGTGGGGCAGCTTCTCCAGGGTGGCGCGCAGGGCTTCGAGCATGATCTGGATGGTCTCCGGCTCGAAGCGAGCGCTCTGGTAGGCGATGTGGAGGAAGAGCTCCGACTGCGGGAGCACCGTGAGCATCAGCGGGAACGTGAGCCGCATCACCGTGGCGTGGAAGTCCCGGACGTCCAGGCCGCTGGAGGTGCGCATGTGCTCGACGAGCCGGGCCGCGCCGTCCGCCTGGGCCTGGGAGATCGCCTCCTTCGAGGAGGCTTGCGTCTCGCGCGTCCCCTCCAGAGGGAAGTTCTCGACGACCAGCACGCTCTCGAACAGCGAGGAGCCCTCGGGCAGCTCGCTCCACCCATGGAGCCGGGAGGTGTCGACGTGCTCATACTGGCGCAGCTCGATCTGCTGCGCCTGGATGGACTGGAGCCACGTCAGCAGGTCCATGTTGCCGGGCAGGGCGATGCGTATCGGGAGCGAGGTGGTGAAGAGGCCGATCATCCGCTCCACGCCGGGCAGCTCCGCGGGACGGCCGGAGGACACGGCGCCGAAGAGGACCTCCTGCGTGCCGGCGTGACGGCCCAGCAGCAGGGCCCAGGCCGCCTGGATGAGCGTGTTGAGCGTCAGTTGGTGCCGCCGGGCGTAGGACTGCAGCGACGCCGTGGCCTCTTCCGAGAGGCAGAGGCTCTGGTCGCCCATGACCGGCTGTCCCTGGGAATAATGGCCCGGCCCCTTGTCTCCGGGCACGGGAGTGGGCTCCGTCAGGCCTTGGAGTGTCTTTCTCCACCACGCCTCGAGCTCCGCCTGGTTCTGCTTCCGGATCCAGGCGATGTACTCGCGGAAGGGCGCGCTCGGCTTCAGACGCGGCGGCTGGCCGCTGACGAGCGCCTTGTATGCGGAGAAGACGTCCTGGAAGAGCACGCTCATGGACCACCCGTCCAACGTGACGTGATGGTGCGTCCAGACGATCTGGTAGACGTGCTCCTTCAGGCGCAGCACGGCCACGCGCATGAGCGGAGCGCGGGACAGGTTGAAGCCGTGATCGTAGTCCTCTCGGAGGAACGCCTCGAACTTCGCCTGTTGCTCCTGCGGCGGCAGGCCGCGCCAGTCGTGCTCCTGCCAGGGCATCGTGGGCTGCGGGTAGACGACCTGGTGCAGCTCCTTGAAACCCTCCGCGGCGATGCCGGTGCGCAGGGCGGGGTGATGCTCGACCACCGCCGTCCAGGCCACTCGGAAGGCGGAGAGATCCAGCGGCGAGTAGCAGCGCCAGTGCGATTGCACCAGGTAGACGGTGGAGGTGCGATCCAGGATCGTCTCGTAGCTCATCTCCCGCTGCATGGAAGTCAGGGGATAGATGTCCTCGATGGCGGCGCCCGGGGGGAACATGTGATCGAGCTCGGGCTGCGTGACGCGGGCCAGCGGGAAGTCCAAGGGGATGTAGCGAGAGGCGTCCAAGGACTTGCGCTGGGTGATGAGCTCGCGGAGCGCGTCGAGGAATTGGTTCGCGAGAGTCTCGATGGTCTCGCGTGAGTGGAGGTTCTCGCTGTAGGTCCAGGACAGGCGCAGCTGGCTGCCCTCCGCGTTGCGCACGACGATGCCATCAATCACGAGGACGTGATTGCGGTTGCCGCGCGTGGAGTGCGCAGGCCCGGTGGGCTCCTGGGTGAAGCCGAAGAGGGCATCGGCTTCGGCGCCGGTGGTGGCCTGGCCCAGGTAGTTGAAGGCGATCTGGACGGGGGGCAGGGCACGCAGATCCTGAGCGGACTCATTCTGGCAGAGGTAGCGCAGCACTCCGTAGCCCAGGCCCAGGTTGGGCACGCGCCGCAGGGTGTCGCGCACCGAGCGCAAGGCCTGAGCCGGCGAGGCGTTCTGGGCCAGATCCAGGCGCACGGGGTAGACGCTGGTGAACCAGCCCGCGGTGCGAGACAGGTCGACCTCTGGGAAGAGGGTTGTACGGCCGTGGGACTCCAGGTCGACCCAGAGGGAGTCTGCATCGGCCCATGGCAGAACGCTCTGAGCCAGAGCGGTGAGCAGCACGTCGTTGATCTGAGCGTGGTAGGCGGAGGGGACCTCCTGAAGCAGGAGCTTGGTGTCCTCAGGCTCGAGAGAGACGGAGACGGTGCGCTCGGAGTCCAGGGAGTTGGGACCGCCCTTGCCGTCAGTGGGAAGAGGCTGGTGCTGGCGAGGAGTGAGCCAGTGTGGCAGCTCCTGGAGCAGAGCGTCTGACTGAGCGTAGTTGGAGAGGTGCTGAGCCCAGGACTTGAAGGAGGTGGTCTTGGGGGCAAGGGAGGGGGGCTGTCCCTGGAGCAACTGGCTGTAGAGAGAGCTGAGGTCCTCCAGGAGGATGCGCCAGGAGACGCCATCGACGGCGGCGTGATGGATGACGATGAGCAGGCGGGCTTCGAGCTGAGGTCCGCGGTTGAAGAGAGCGGCGCGCAGCAGGGGCCCGTCAGTCAGGGAGAGGCTGGACTGGAGGCGGGAGGCGATGGGTTCGATGTCCTGCGTGTCGAAGGACTGGAGGACGGAGGGGTGCTCAATGCCGGAGAGCTCCTGGTGCCACTGTCCGTCGGAGCGGGAGAAGCGCAGGCGCAGAGCATCATGGTGAACCAGCAGGAGCTGGAAGGCCTTCTCGAGCAGCTCCGGCTGTAGGGGCTGGAGGACCCTGAGCATGACGGACTGGTTGTAGTGGTGAGGCTCAGGCAACTGCTGCTCGAAGAACCAGTGCTGGATGGGCGTGAGGGCCACGGGGCCCTGCACCACTCCCTGCTCGTCCCGCGTGGATGCCTCGCTCGCTGCCACCTCGGCGAGCGCCGAGATGGTGTGGTGATCGAACAGTTGCTTGGGCGTCAGGTGGATGCCCGCCTGTCGCGCCTGCGCAATCACCTGGATGCTGATGATCGAGTCGCCACCCAGCTCGAAGAAGTCGTCATCGATGCCGACCCGGTCCACGTGGAGCAAACGGGTCCAGATCTCCGCGAGCCGCCGCTCCGTCGAGTTGCGAGGAGCGGTGAAGGCCTTCGCCAGCGAGGAGCGGGTGCCATCGGGGGCTGGCAGCGCCTTGCGGTCCACCTTGCCGTTGGGCGTCAGGGGGAAGGCGTCCAGCGCCACGAAGATGGAGGGCACCATGTAGTCGGGCAGCCGCTCCTTGAGGAAGGCGCGCAGCGCGTCCGTCTCCAACGTCTCTCCCGACTGCGGGACGGCGTAGGCCACCAGACGCTTCTCGCCCGGCACGTCCTCCCGGATGATGGCGACGGCCTCGCCCACCGTCGGGAAGAGCCCCAGCACGCTCTCGATTTCGCCCAGCTCAATGCGGAAGCCGCGCAGCTTCACCTGGTGGTCGATGCGGCCCAGGCAGTCGATGCGGCCATCCGGCAGGTATCGCGCGATGTCTCCCGATCTGTAGAGGCGCGCACCCGGTGTCTTGCTGAAGGGGTTGGGGATGAAGCGCTCGGCCGTGAGATCCGGGCGCCGCCAGTAGCCGCGCCCCAGCTGGATGCCGCCGATGAACAGCTCGCCCGGCACGCCCACAGGGGTGGGCTGCAGGTTCTCATCGAGGATGTAGAGCTCGGTGTTCGCGATAGGCCGGCCAATGGAGATGTTGCCCGTGATGGGATCGTCCGGGGACACCTCGTGGATGCAGCAGCCGACGACGGTCTCGGTCGGACCGTACTCGTTGATCAGCCGCGAGGCCGGAGCGTGCTTGCGCCAGAAGGCCGCCGTGTCCGCCGTGAGGGCCTCGCCGCCGATAATGAAGGCGCGCGTGCGGCCCGCGGCCGAGGTGGCGTCCAACTGCTGCGAGAGCAGACGCAGGTGGCTGGGCGTGAGCTTGACCAGGCTGAAGTTGTGGGCCTTGCGCAGCGCCTCGCCCAGGCTCTCCGCCTTCAAGTCATCCGCCACGAGGATGGCCGGCTTACCCACCATCAGCGGAGCCAGGAGGCTGGTGACGGTGAGATCGAAGGCCACCGAGGAGTGCACGGGCGAGCCCGTCCCCTCATCGATGCGGTATGCGCGGGTGCACCAGCTCAGGTAGTTGACCAGGCCTCGGTGGGGGAGCATGGCCCCCTTGGGGCGTCCCGTGGAGCCCGACGTGTAGATGACGTACGCCAGGTTGTCTGGGAGCGAGTGGACCGGAGGATTGGTCTCCGGCTGGCGCGCGATGTGGGGCCAGTCGGAGTCCAGGCAGACGAGCTGCTCGCCTCGGGAGGGCAGGTTCTCCGCGATCGAGTCCTGGCTGACCAGGACGGGGATGGCGGCGTCCTCCAACATGAATGCCAGACGCTCGATGGGGTAGGACGGATCCAGCGGGACATAGGCACCCCCCGCCTTGAGGATGCCGATCATCCCGACCACCAGATCTCCCGTGCGCTCCATGCAGAGGCCCACGCGTGTATCCGGACCCACCCCGAGCTGGCGCAGGTGGTGGGCGAGCTGATTGGCGCGGCGATTGAGCTCGCGGAAGCTCCACTGTGTCTGTCCGAAGACGACCGCGATGGCATCCGGGGTGCGCGCCGCCTGCTGCTCGAAGAGCTGCTGCGCGCACAACTCCTCGGGGAAGGCCGCCTGGGTGTTGTTCCACTCCACCAGGATCTGGTGACGCTCCTCCGGCGACAGCAGCGAGATGTCATCGAGCCGCTGGGTGGGCCGCGCCACCATGTTCTCCAGCAGGGTGCGCAGGTTGCCCAGGAGCCGCTGGATGGTGTCCGCGTCGAAGCGGGACACGTGGTACGAGAGCCGCAGCGAGAGTTCCTTCTGCGGGACGACCGTGAAGACGAGCGGGAAGGTGACTCCCTCGTTCACCTGAACGTCCTGGACGTCCAACCCCGCGGACAGCTCCTTGACGGAGGCATCCAGGGGGTAGTTCTCGAAGACGAGGAGGCTGTCGAACAGCGACGCGCTGCGAGGCGCCTCGCTCCAGCCCTGGATCCGGACCAGCGGGGTGTATTCGAACTGCTGCTGCTCGGCCTGCTGCAACTGGAGGGCCTGGAGCCACGGCAGCAGCTCCGTTCCCCGCGGCAGGCGGACGCGCACGGGCAGCGAGTTGATGAACAACCCCATCATCGACTCGACGCCCGGCAGATCCGTGGGGCGTCCCGAGACGGTGCCGCCGAACATCACATCCCGCTCACCGCTGTAGCGGCTGAGCAGCAGCGCCCACGCGCCCTGGATCAGGGTGTTGATCGTGAGCTGGTGCTGCCGCGCGAAGTTCTGGATCCGCGCCGTCGCGGCCGCGGAGAACTGGAAGGACCGCTCGTGGGTGCCCTTGGCCGCGCTCGCCTCATGGCTGGGGCGCTCGCCCGGCAGCGGGGTGGGCGAGGTGAAGCCACGCAGGGCTTGTCTCCACCAGGCCTCCGCGCGGCTCAGGTCCTGCCGCTGGAGCCAGGAGAGGTACTCGCGGTAGGCCGGCTTCCGCTCCAAGTGCGGCTGCTTGCCACTGGCGAGCGCTTTGTACGCGTCGAAGAAGTCCTTGAAGAGCAGGCCCACGGACCAGCCGTCCAGGATGGCGTGATGGTGCGTCCAGACGATCTGGTAGACGTTCTCCTCCAGGCGCAGCACGGCCATGCGCATGAGCGGAGCGCGAGACAGATCGAAGCCGCGATCGAAGTCCTCCCGGAGGAAGGCGTCGAGCTGCTCCTGCTGCTCGTCCGGCGCCAGGTCACGCAGATCGCGCTCCTGCCACGGGAGCGTGCTGCGGGAGTGGACGATCTGAACCGACTCGGTGATGCCATCCCAGCGCAGCGAGGTGCGCAGGATGGGGTGGTGCTCCACGAGCGCATCCCAGGCTCCCCGGAAGGCGGTGGGGTTCAACAGCGAGTGCACCCGCCAGCGAGACTGGACCAGGTAGACGCTGGAGTTGGGATCGAGCAGCGTGTGGAAGAGCAACCCCTGCTGCATGGGCGTCAGGGGGTAGATGTCATCGATCGCGGAGCCCGGGGGCAGGATGTGATCGATCTCGGGCTGCGTGAGGCGAGCCAGCGGGAAGTCCGAGGGGGTGTAGCGGCCGGCATCCAGGGACTTGCGGTGGGCGATGATCTGGCGCAGAGCGGCCAGATACTGGTTCGCGAGTGTCTCGATGGTCTCGTGTGAGTGGAGGTTCTCGCTGTAGGTCCAGGACAGGCGCAGCTGGCTGCCCTCCGCGTTGCGCACGACGATGCCATTGATGGCGATGACGTGGGTGCGGTTGCCTCGGGCGGAGTAGGTGGGGCCCGTGGGCTCCTGGGTGAAGCCGAAGAGGGCGTCTGCTTCGGCGCCGGTGGTGGCCTGGCCCAGGTAGTTGAAGGCGATCTGGACGGGGGGCAGGGCGCGCAGGGGCTGAGCGGCGTCGTGCTGGCAGAGGTAGCGCAGCACTCCGTAACCCAGGCCCAGGTTGGGCACGCGCCGCAGGGTGTCGCGCACCGAGCGCAGGGCCTGACCCGGTGAAGCGCTCTGAGGCAGCTCCAGGCGCACGGGGTAGACGCTGGTGAACCAGCCCGCGGTGCGTGAGAGGTCGACCTCTGGGAAGAGCGTTGTACGGCCGTGGGATTCCAGGTCGACCCAGAGCCTTTCCGAGCGAGCCCAGGGAAGAACGCTCTGAGCCAGAGCAGTGAGCAGCACGTCGTTGATCTGAGCGTGGTAGGCGGAGGGGACTTCCTGAAGCAGGAGCTTGGTGTCCTCAGGCTCAAGGGAGACGGAGACAGTGCGCTCGGAGTCCAGGGAGTTGGGTCCGCCCTTGCCGTCAGTGGGAAGAGGCTGGTGCTGGCGAGGAGTGAGCCAGTGTGGCAGCTCCTGGAGCAGGGCGTCTGACTGAGCGTAGGTGGAGAGGTGCTGAGCCCAGGACTTGAAAGAGGTGGTCTTGGGGGCGAGGGAGGGAGGCTGTCCCTGGAGCAACTGGCTGTAGAGAGAGCTGAGGTCCTCCAGGAGGATGCGCCAGGAGACGCCATCGACGGCGGCGTGATGGATGACGATGAGCAGGCGGGCTTCGAGCTGAGGCCCGCGGTTGAAGAGAGCCGCGCGCAGCAGGGGTCCGTCGGTCAGGGACAGGCTGGACTGGAGGCGGGAAGCGATGGGTTCGATGTCCTGCGTGTCGAAGGACTGGAGGACAGAGGGGTGCTCGATGCCGGAGAGCTCCTGGTGCCACTGCCCGTCGGAGCGGGAGAAGCGCAGGCGGAGGGCATCATGGTGAACCAGCAGGAGCTGGAAGGCCTTCTCGAGCAGCTCCGGCTGTAGAGGCTGGAGGACCCTGAGCATGACGGACTGGTTGTAGTGGTGAGGCTCAGGCAACTGCTGCTCGAAGAACCAGTGCTGGATGGGCGTGAGGGCCACGGGGCCCTGCACCACTCCCTGCTCGTCCTGGGTGACTCCCTGGAACGCCGCCACTGAAGCCAGTCCCGAGATCGTCTGATGCTGGAACATCTGCTTCGGCGTCAGGTGGATGCCCACCTGACGGGCGCGAGCGATCACCTGGATGCTGATGATCGAGTCGCCACCCATGTCGAAGAAGTTGTCGTGAATGCCAACACGACTCACGCCGAGCAGACCCGCCCAGATGTCCGCGAGCTTCTGTTCCGTCGGGTTGCGAGGAGCGATGAAGTTCTTCGCCAGCGCCGGGCGATCGCCGTCCGGAGCGGGGAGCGCCTTGCGATCGAGCTTCCCGTTGGGAGTGAGGGGGAGAGCGTCGAGGGTGACGAAGACGGCGGGGACCATGTAGTCCGGCAGCCGGTTCTTGAGGGATTCACGGACGGAGGCAACGTCGATGGTCTCGTCCGGAGAGGCGACCAGGTAGGCGACGAGCCTGCGAGGCGAGCCCGGGTCTTCGCGGACGACAGCGACGGCTTCGCGAACGGAGTCCGCGGCGAGCAGAGCCGACTCGACTTCTCCCAGCTCGATGCGGAAGCCGCGCAGCTTGACCTGATCGTCAGCGCGACCCAGGTACTCGATCTGGCCATCAGCCAGGAAGCGGACCCTGTCGCCCGTGCGGTAGAGGCGAGCACCGGGAGAGGAGCTGAAGGGGTGTGGGATGAACTTCTCGGCGGTGAGCTCGGGCCTGCCGTGGTAGCCGCGAGCGATGCCGGGGCTCTCGACGAACAGCTCGCCAGGGATGCCGATGGGGGCGGGCTGAAGGGCCGAGTCGAGGACGAAGGTGCGGACGTTGTCCCAGGGCTTGCCGATGGTGATGCGCTCCGGGGAGACGGAGCCGCGGGTGATGGTGGCGCAGACGGTGATTTCGGTGGGTCCGTAGGCGTTGAGCAGGGTGCGTCCGTTGGACCAGCGTCGAGCCAGCTCCGGAGGGCAGGCCTCGCCCGCGGAGATGATGGTCTCCAGCAGAGGCAGGCCCTCGGGCTCGAGCTGAGCCAGCACAGAGGGGGTGAGCGTCACGGCGGTGATGCGCTGGCTCTCCAGGAGCGACTTCAGCGGAGCGCCGGGCATCATCTCGTCCCGGGTGCTCATGACGAGGCAAGCGCCCGCCATGAGGGTGGAGAAGACTTCGCAGACGGAAGCGTCGAAGCTCGCGGCGGCGAACTGGAGCACGCGGCTGTGAGGCTTGAAGCCGTGGAACTTGGCGGCGGCCAGAGCGGTGTTGCACAGGCCGTGGTGCTGGAGCAGGGTGCCCTTGGGCAGGCCGGTGGAGCCCGAGGTGTAGATGACGTAGGCCAGGTTGTGTGCCGTCACCTGGGTGACGGGGTTGTTCTCGGGCAGAGAGGCAATCTGAGGCCAGTCGGTGTCCAGGCACACCAGCTGTTCGCCCTGAGAGGGCAGCTCATCGGCCAGGGCGTCCTGGGTGACGAGGACCGCCATGGCCGAGTCGCGCATCATGAAGGCCAGGCGCTCCTGGGGATAGGCGGCATCCAGGGGGATGTAGGCGCCCCCGGCCTTGAGGATGCCGAGGATGCCGACGACCATGTCCAGTGAGCGCTCGAGGCACAGGCCAACCTTGACCTCTGGGCCAACGCCGAGCCGGCGCAGGTAGTGTGCCAGCTGGTTGGCACGTCGGTTGAGCTCGCGGTAGCTCCACTGGGAGTCACCGAAGGCGACGGCCGGAGCATCGGGAGACTTCTCGACCTGGCGCTCGAAGAGGTGGTGGATGCAGGCGTCGGCCGGGAAGTCGGCGCGGGTGTCGTTCCACTGCTGCAGCAGCTGCTCGCGCTCCGACGCCGGCAGCAGGGCCACGTTGGAGATGCGCTGCGCGGGATCCGCGATCACGTTCTCCAGAACGGTGCGCAGGTGTCCCAGCATGCGGACGATGGTGTCCCTGTCGAACAGATCGGTGCTGTACTCGCAGAGGCACAGCAGTCCTCGGGACGTCTCGCGCACGGAGAGCGTGAGGTAGAGCTTGGAGGTGCCGGTGTCATTTCCCTGCGAATGCAGCACCAGCCCGGGGAGCTTCAGCTCGTAGTCCGCGTTGTACTCGAAGGAGATCTTGACCTGGCAGATCGGCGCGTGGCCCAGGCCGCGCTCCGGGTTCAGCGCCTTGACGAGCTCCTCGAAGGGCACATCCTGGTGGGCGTACGCATCCAGCGTCACGTCGCGCACCTGGCCGAGGAGCTCCCGGAAGGCCGGATCCCCGGACAGGTTGCTGCGCAGCACGAGCTGGTTGACGAAGAAGCCGATCAGCCTCTCGGTCGCCGCGTGGTTGCGGTGGGCGACATCCGTCCCCATGACGATGTCCGTCTGGCCCGAGTAGCGGTGCAGCAGCAGCTTGAAGCCCGCCAGCAGGGTCATGAAGGGCGTGACGCCCTCCTTGCGGCTGAAGGCCAGCAGCCCGTCGGAGAGGCTCTTGGGGTACAGCACCGTCTCCTGGGCGCCGCGGGTGGAGCGCACCGCTGGCAGCGGGCGATCCGTCGGCAACTCCAGCGTCGAGGGGATGCCTTCGAGCTTCTGCTTCCAGTAGGTCAGCTGCTTGTCGAGCACCTCGCCGCGCAGCCACTCCTGCTGCCACACGGAGTAGTCCGCGTACTGGATGGGCAGCTCGGGCAGCAGGGGCGTGTTACCCGCGGAGAGGGCTTCGTAGAGCGCCGCCAGCTCCTGGATGAGGATGCCCACGGACCAGCCGTCACACACGATGTGGTGCAGCGTCAGCAGGAGCACCTGCTCCTGGGGCGCGAGGCGCAGAAGCGTGAGCCTCAGCAACGGCCCGCGCGAGAGATCGAACGGCAGCACAGCCTCGCTCGCCGTCAGCCGCTTCACCTCTTCCTCCCGCTCGACTTCCGCCAGCCCCTGGAGATCGATCTCCCTCAGGGTGGGCGTATTCGCGCCCGAGATCACCTGGAAGGGACCGCTCTCGTCCGACGGGAACACGGTCCTCAACGTCTCGTGACGGCTCATGAGCTCGCTGAAGCTGCGCACCAGGACCTTCTCCTGGAGTGTGCCCTTCATCCGCAGGCTCACCGGGACGTTGAAGAGCGGTGTTCCTGGATCCATCTGATCCAGGAACCACAGTCGCTGCTGCGCGAAGGACAGAGGCAGCCGATCGGTGCGGGTGACGGGCCGCAGCTCAGGGGCCTTCAGGCCCTGCTTCTCCTCGAGGAGGGCCTCGACGGCATGGGCCAGCTTCTCGACGGTGGGCGCGTCGAAGAGCGTGGCGAGCGGGACTTCGGCGTGGAAGAGCTCGCGCATGCGCGAGGTGACCTGGGTGGCGAGAAGCGAGTGGCCGCCCAGCTCGAAGAAGTTGTCGTGCGCTCCCACGCGCTCCAGGCCCAGCACGTCGGCCCAGATGTCGGCCACCATCTCCTCCATGTCGTTGCGAGGAGCGATGAAGTGCTTCTCCTGCTCCAGGATGCTTGCGTCGGGAGCGGGGAGAGCCTTGCGGTCGAGCTTCCCGTTGGGAGTGAGGGGCAGGGAATCGAGGGTGACGAAGAAGGCCGGGACCATGTAGTCCGGCAGCCGGTTCTTGAGGGAGTCGCGCAGGGAGGCGACATCAATGGAGTCGCCCGGAGAGGCGACCAGGTAGGCCACGAGCCTGCGAGGAGTGCCCGGGTCCTCACGGATGACGGCAGCGGCTTCGCGAACGGAGTCCGCGGCGAGCAGAGCCGACTCGACTTCGCCCAACTCGATGCGGAAGCCGCGCAGCTTCACCTGGGAGTCAACGCGTCCGAGGTATTCGATCTGTCCGTCAGCGAGGAAGCGAGCCCTGTCGCCCGTGCGGTAGAGGCGAGCACCGGGAGAGGAGCTGAAGGGGTGGGGGATGAACTTCTCGGCGGTGAGCTCGGGCCTGCCGTGGTAGCCGCGAGCGATGCCGGGGCTCTCGACGAACAGCTCGCCGTGGATCCCGATGGGAGAGGGCTGGAAGGCCGAGTCGAGGATGAAGGTGCGGACGTTGTCCCAGGGCTTGCCGATGGTGATGCGCTCTGGCGAGACGGAGCCGCGGGTGATGGTGGCGCAGACGGTGATTTCGGTGGGTCCGTAGGCGTTGAGCAGGGTGCGGCCGTTGGACCAGCGTCGAGCCAGCTCCGGAGGGCAGGCCTCGCCCGCGGAGATGATGGTCTCCAGCAGGGGGAGGCCGTTGGGCTCGAGCTGAGCGAGGACGGACGGAGTGAGAGTCACGGCGGTGATGCGCTGGCTCTCGAGCAGGGTCCTCAGAGGCATGTCCGGCAGCAACTGCTCGCGAGGCGCCATGACGAGGCAAGCGCCCGCCATGAGGGTGGAGAAGACTTCGCAGACGGAAGCGTCAAAGCTGGCGGCGGCGAACTGGAGCACGCGGCTGTGAGGCTTGAAGCCGTGGAACTTGGCGGCAGCCAGAGCGGTGTTGCACAGGCCGTGGTGCTGGAGCAGGGTGCCCTTGGGAAGGCCGGTGGAACCCGAGGTGTAGATGATGTAGGCGAGGTTCTGCGGGGTCACGCGGGTGCTGGGGTTGTGCTCGGGCTGGCTGGCAATCGAGTCCCAGTCACTGTCGAGGCAGACGAGCTGCTCGCCCTGTGAGGGCAGCTCATCGGCCAGGGCCTCCAGGGTGACGAGCACGGCCATGGCCGAGTCGCGCATCATGAAGGCCAGGCGCTCCTGGGGATAGGCGGCATCCAGCGGGATGTAGGCGCCACCCGCCTTGAGGATGCCGAGGATGCCGACGACCATGTCGAGGGAGCGCTCGACGCACAGGCCGACTTTGACTTCGGGTCCGACGCCGAGAAGGCGCAGGTGGTGGGCTAGCTGGTTGGCGCGTCGGTTGAGCTCGCGGTAGCTCCACTGGGCGTCCTCGAAGGCGACGGCCGGAGCATCGGGAGTCTTGTCGACCTGGCGCTCGAACAGCTGGTGGATGCAGGCGTCGGCCGGGAAGTCGGCGCGGGTGTCATTCCACTGCTGCAGCAGCTGCTCGCGCTCCGGCACCGGCACCAAGGCAAGCTCGGAGATGCGCTGCGTGGGGTCGCGAACGATGGACTCCAGCAACGTCTGCAGGTGCGCGCTCATCCGCGAGATGGTGGCCGGCTCGAAGAGCTCGGTGCTGTAGACCCACCAGCTTCGCAGCCCCTCGGGCATGTCCCAGAGCTCGAGTCGCAGCTCGAACTGGCCCGTGCCGCTGTCTCCCTCCAGCCCCGCCAGCTTCAAGCCTGGCAATGACAGCTGGGGCATGGGGTTGTTCTGCATCGTCAGCGCCACCTGGAACAGCGGAGAGCGGCTGAGGTTGCGCGTCGGCTGCAGCTCGTGGAGCAGGTACTCGAAGGGGATGTCCTGGTGAGCGTAGGCTCCCAGCATCACCTGGCGCACCCGGCCGAGCAGCTCTCGGAAGGACGGGTTGCCCGAGAGATCCGTCCTCAACACCAGGGTGTTGAGGATGGGCCCGATCAAGCCCTCCAGTTCCTTGCGGTTGCGGCTGGTGATCGGCGCGCCGACGCTGAGATCGGTCTGTCCCGAGTAGCGCGAGAGCAGCACCTTGAGCGCCGCCAGCAGGGTCATGAAGAGCGTGGAGCCCTCCTGATCGCTCAGGCGCCGGAGCGCCGCCGCCAACGATGGAGACAGATCGATGGGCTGCCGGGCTCCGCGATGGCCCGGCACGTTCGGGCGAGGGTGATCCGTGGGCAGATCCAGGGCCTCGGGGGCGTCCGCCAGCCGCTTCTTCCAGTAGGCCAGCTGTTCCTGGATCCAGTCGCCGCGCAGCTCCTGCCGCTCCCAGGCTGCGTAGTCGGAGTACTGGAAGGGCAGCTCCGGCAGGCCGGAGGGCTGCTGCGAGAGGCGGGAGGTATAGAGCGCGCCCAGCTCATCGACGATTACGGTCATCATCGACCAGCCGTCCGAGATGACGTGGTGCATCGCCATGACGAGGATGTGCTCGTTCTCGGCGAGGCGCAGCAGGGTGAGCCGGATCAGCGGTCCCTGGGTGAGATCATACGGCCGCCTCGGCTCCTCCTGGGTGTACTTGCGCAGCTCGGCCTCTCGCTCCTGGGCAGAGAGTCGCGAGAGATCGATGACGGGGATGGAGACGGGGACGACCGGCCCCACCCGCTGTACCGGGTGGCCTTTCACCACGGGGAAGGTGGTGCGCAGCACCTCGTGGCGCCGGATCACCTCGGTGAAGCTCCACTCGAGGGCCTCGCGGTTCAGCGCGCCCTCCAGGTTGAGGATGCCCGCGAGGTTGGCCGCGGGGCTGAGGGGCTCCAGCTGATGGAGGACCCAGAAGCGCTCCTGCGCGTAGGACAGGGCCACCTCCTCGCCATCCGCCTGCCGGCGCACCGGCAGGCTCTGCGCCTTCTGGGGCGCCTGGGCCGGAGCGGAGTCCAGCAGCGCGAGCAGCGAGGCCGCCAACTGCGCGGGGCTGGGACCGCCAATCAGTTCCGCGATGGGCAACGACAGCCCCAGGCGGCTCTGGACGCGGTTCTTCAGCTCGAGCGCCATGATCGAGTCGAAGCCCATGGTGTTGAGGGGCTGGGAGAACTCGAGCTGCTCTGGAGCCAGTCCGAGCACGCTGGCCAGCTCGCCGCGGATGAAGCCCTCCAACATGCGCTGTCGGCCCGCGGCGTCCTGGGCGAGCAGCTCGCTGCGCAGAGACAGATCCTGCGGCTTCGAGGCAACCTGGCGGGCTGGATCGGTGGCCAGATCCTCCATGAGCGAGAAGAAGGGCCGCGCCCCTCGCGTCTCGAAGAGGGGCCGCAGCACGGACCACTTCACCTCCATCACCGCTGTCTGGGCGGAGCCCGAGGCGAGCAGGGGGCCCATGGCGCTCATCGCCTGATCCGGGGCCATGGGGTGGACGCCGCGGCGGACGAGCTGCCGGGTGCGTTCCGAGTCCGCTGCCATACCGGCCTCGGCCAGGGGACCCCAGTTGATGCTCAGGCCGTGCAGGCCCACCGCCTTGCGCTCGTGCGAGAGCGCATCGAGGAAGGCGTTCGCCGCCGAGTAGGCCGCCTGGCCGGGCAGGCCCAGGAGCGAAGCGGCGGAGGAGAAGGACACGAAGAAGTCCAGGGGCTGGGCTCGCAGCACGCGGTGGAGCACCCAGCCGCCCAGGACCTTGGGCCTCATCACTTGATCGAGCGAGTCCGGCTCGAGCTGGAGCAGAGGCTGCTCCTGATCCCCGAGCACGCCCGCGGCGTGGATGACGCCGCGGATCTCCGGCCACTCATCCTGGAACTGGCTCAGGTAGGCGGACAGGCCTGCCTCGTCCGCCACGTCGACGGACGCCACGTGCACGCTGACGCCCTGGGACTCGAGCTGGCGGATGGTGCGGATACGCTGAGCGAGGGCTTCGTCCCGCTGCGCCTCATTCCACTTCGAGCGCGGCGGGAGCTTCGTGCGGCCCATGAGGATCAGCCGGCGTGCTCCGCTGTCCACGAGCCACCGGGCGATGCTCGGGCCCGCTCCGCCCAGGCCGCCCGTCACGAGATAGGTGGCGTCCGGACGCAGGCGCGGTGCCGCCTTCTCGGGCGCGGCGAGTTCCCGCCTGCGCACCAGCCGCGAGGCGTAGGCCTGACCGCCGCGAAGCGCGAGCAGATCCTCGGCGCTCAGCGAGCCCAGAGCCTGCGCAAGCTGCGCGCCGGCGGCTCGCGGCTCGGCGCCGGGATCCAGATCCACCATGCCACCCCACAGCTCCGGATGCTCAGAGGCCAGGGTGCGGCCCAGGCCCCAGAGCGTCGCCTGGGCGACGGCCACGCGCGGAGTGCCCTCTCCCACGGGCTGGGCGCCACGCGTCATCAGCCACAGCCGGCAGGTGCTCCCCGCCGGCCTGCGCGCGAGCTCCCGCAGCAGCCGGAGCACAGGCACGCAGCCCGACTCCAGCGCCGCGCGGAGTGCCTGCGCGTCGTCCTTCTCGGGCAACACGCCATCGAGGCTCCGGAAATAGAGCACTCGAAGCTCGGCGCGGCCTTCCTCCTGGAAGCTCTGCGCGAGCGCGGAGGCCGGATCCTCGTCCGGAGAGACGGTACGCACCCGCTCCCCCTGGCTCTTCAGGGCCTCGGCGAGAGCCAGGCCCGCGCCCTGGCGATCCGAGAGGATGAGCCAGCGGGAGCCCGAGCTGTTCCGCGGGCTGCTGGAGAGGGGCACGGACTGCCACTGGGCCTCGTACAGCCAGGTGGCCTCGGCCTGGGGAGCGACGTCGGCTGCCTCGGGCAGAGCCCGTGCGGCCCGGGCCTTCGGAACATCCAGCCAGTAACGCTCGTGCTGCCACGGGTAGGTGGGCAGCGCGGCATCCTCCCCGCGAACGGGGTACAGGGTGCTCCACTTCACCTCTCGGCCCTGCGCGTAGAGCGCGCCGAGCGAGCCGCGCAGGACGGTGACGTCGTCCTCGCCACGGCGCAGCGAGGGCAGCACCAGCCCGGGGCGGTTCTGGTTCCGGAGGATCTGCGCGATGTCCGCCGCGAGCACCGGGTGCGGGCCCACCTCGACGAACAGCTCGTGGCCCTCGGCGATGAGCGAGCCCAGCGCGCCGGCGAAGCTCACCGGCTCGCGCAGCTGGCGTGCCCAGTAGCTCGCGGTGAGCTCGGGGCCCTGGAGTGTCTGGCCGGTGACCGTCGAGATCATCCGCAGCGAGGTGGAGCCAGGGCGCAGCTCCGCCAGGGCCTGCTCCAGCTCCGCGCGCAGCGGCTCCATCTGCGGGCTGTGGAACGCGTAATCCACCGGCAGCAGGCGCGTGGGGATCTTCCGCTGCTCCAGCGTGGAGAGCAGCTCCGTCAACGCCGCGGTCTCCCCCGAGAGCACGGTGGCGCCAGGGCTGTTCTGGGCCGCGATCGAGATCCGATCCTCGTACCCCTTCAGGAGCCGCGCCGCCTCCTCCAGCGGCAGCTCCACGAGCGCCATCTTCCCCTTGCCGGTCGCCCGCTGCATCAGCCGGCTGCGGTGGTACACGAGGTGGATGGCCTGCGGCAGCGAGAGCGCTCCCGCCACATGGGCCGCGGCGATCTCACCCACGCTGTGTCCGACGACGGCATCTGGCTCGATACCCCACGAGCGCCAGAGCGCGGCGAGCCCCACCTGAAGGGCGAACAACGCCGGCTGGGCGACCTCCGTGTGAGACAGGCGCGAGCGGGCTTCCTCCGCCTCGAACTCCTCGAGCAGCGAGCTCCCCATCAGCGGGCGCAGCAGCGCATCACACTGCTGGATGGCGTCCCGGAAGACGGGCTCCTGCGCCAGGAGGGCGCGCGCCATGCCCCAGCGCTGCGAGCCTTGCCCCGCGAAGGCGAAGACGACGCGGGACCTGGCGCCAGCGGTGAGCTGCCCCACTCGCAGGCCCAGCCCGCCGTTGCCGGAAAGCAGGGCCTGGGCATGCGCCTGGAACTCCGAGGCGTTGCGGCCCAGCAGCGCCAGCCGGTGCGGCAGGTGGCTGCGTCGCAGGCTGGCCGTGCGGCAGATCTCCTCGAGGGACGGCCCGTGGCCCGCCTCCGCCTGGGAGATGAAGTCCAGGTGCTGACGGACCTGGGCCTGCAAGGCCTCGGGACCGCGGGCCGACAGTGGCAGCACCCACGGGGCGGAATCCGGCACCGGCTTGAGGGCGCGCCCCCGCTGCGGAGAGGACTCCAGCACCACGTGGGCATTGGTCCCCCCGAAGCCAAAGGCACTCACTCCTGCGAAGACCGGCTCGGAGGAGGTCGCCAGCCGCTCCAGGCGATCCTGGACCCGCAGGGGCTGCTCGGACAGACGGAGGTGGGGATTGGGGGTCTGGAAGTGAAGGGAGGCAGGCAGGGCGTTGTTGCGCAGCGAGAGCGCCACCTTCATGAGCCCGGCGATGCCCGCCGCGCTCTCCAGGTGGCCGATGTTGCTCTTCACGGAGCCGATCGCGCACAGCTCACCCGGCGCACGATCCGTGGCGAGCACCGCCCCCAGGGCATGCACCTCGATGGGATCGCCCAGCGCGGTGCCGGTGCCATGCGCCTCCACGTACCGCACCCGGCCCGGCGACACGCCCGCGTTGCGGTAGGCCTCGCGGAGCACCGCCTCCTGCGCCACCCGGTTCGGCGCGGTCAGGCCGTTGGAGCGCCCGTCCTGGTTGACGGCGCTGCCGCGGATCACCGCGTAGATGGTGTCTCCGTCCGCCTGCGCGCGCGACAGCGGTTTCAAGATGACGACGCCGGCTCCCTCCGAGCGCACGTAGCCGTCGGCGCGCGCGTCAAACGGCTTGCACCGTCCGTCGGGCGCCATGAAGCCCGCCTTGCTGAAGTTGACGGTGATCTGCGGCGCGAGCAGGGCGTTCACGCCTCCCGCGATGGCCACCGTCGACTCGCCCGAGCGCAGGCTGCGGCAGGCCAGGTGCACGGCGACCAGGGACGAGGAGCACGCGGTGTCCACCGCGATGCTCGGCCCCCGCAGATCCAGGGTGTAGGACAGGCGGTTGGCGGCGATGCTCAGCGCGCTGCCCGTGCCCGCGTAGGCGTCCGACAGCTCCGAGCCCGACATCTGGAGGATGCCGTAGTCGCTCGTCGAGATGCCGATGAACACCCCGGCCTTCGTCCCCGCCAGGTGCTCGGCGGGGAGCCCTGCGTTCTCGAGCGCCTCCCAGGTGACCTCCAGCAGCAGCCGCTGCTGGGGATCCATGCGCGAGGCCTCGCGGGGAGAGATGCCGAAGAAGCCCCGGTCGAACTGGTCCAGTCGCTCCACGAAGCCGCCCCACCGCGTGGTCATCTTCCCGGGCTTCGTGGGATCGGGATCATACAGCTCGCGCAGATCCCACCTGTCCGCGGGCACTTCCTGGATGGCGTCCTTGCCCTCCTCGAGCAGCTTCCAGAAGGCGTCCACTCCCGACGCCTGGGGGAAGCGGCAGCCCATGCCGACGATGGCGATGGGCTCATCCTTGGGCGGCGCCGCGCGGACTCCGCGGGCCTCGGGCGGGGGGGCCTGCGTGGCCAGGTGGCGCGCCAGGCCGCTGATCGTCGGGTAGTCCCACAGCAGCGTGGCCGGGAGCTGGCGTCCGGTGAACCGCTCCAGATCTCCGGCAATACGGACCGCCGTCGTGGAGTCCACGCCGTACATGACGAACGGCTGGTCCGGATCGATGGTGGAGGCGGCGACTCCGCCCGTGGAGGCCAGGGCCTCGATCAGCCACTGCCGCAGGGTGCGCTCCTCGAGGCCGGCGGGCTGTGAAGGCTGCGAGGGCTGCGAGGGCTGTGAGGGCTGCGCGATGGGCTCGGGGGGCGGCACGCTCGCGGCGCGCCAGACCTTCAGCGTCTCCAGGCTCTCCTCCAGGAAAGCCTTCTTGGTGGCGCGGCGCTGGATCTTCCCGCTCGTTGTCTTGTGAATGGCGCCCGGGGGCAGCAGCACGAGGGCATGAGGCTGCACCTCGTGCGACTCGACCACCGCCCGCCGGAGGGTGCTCATCACCTCATCCAGATCCACGCTCTGGCGCGTGTCCACCTCCTGGACGATGACCAGCCGCTCCTCCCCCTCGACTTCCACCGAGAACGCCGCCGAGCACCCGATGCGCATGGCCGGGTGGCTCTGGACAACAGTGGCCTCGATGTCCTGGGGGTAGTGGTTGCGCCCGCGGATGATGATGAGGTCCTTGTGGCGCCCCACGATGAACAGCTCATGGTCCTGCTCGAAGGCGAGATCTCCAGTGCGCAGGAAGGGGCCTTCTCCCGTCGGGACGATGCGCGCCTGGAAGATCTCCTTCGTTGTCTCCTCCCGGTTCCAGTAACCCTGGGCGGAGCTGGGGCTGTTGAGCCAGACCTCTCCAATGCGTCCGGGGGGGCACCGCTCCAGCGTGACGGGATCGACGATGGCGATCTCGTGCTCGGGCATCTTCATGAAGCCGGAGCTCACCAGCACGCGCGCGCCGGGCTGCTCGGGCGCGGCGGGGATTCCCTGGCCCTGCTCCAACCCCGCGGAGTTGACGACGCGGTGCACGGGCGCGGTGCCATAGGGCTTGTTGGCCACCAGCAGCGTGGCCTCCGCCAGGCCGTAGCACGGCAGGAATGCATCCGGACGGAAGCCGACGGGGCCGAACAGCTGCGAGAAGCGCTCGAGCGTCTTCGGGTTGATGGGCTCCGCGCCGGAGAAGGCGACATCCCAGCTGCTGAGATCCAACTGCTGGCGCGTCTCCGCGGAGATCTTCTTCACGCAGAGATCGAAGCCAAAGTTGGGCCCGCCCGCGTGGGTTCCCTTGAAGCGGGTGATGGCCTCCAGCCACAGCTGGGGCTGCTTCAGGAAGTCCAGGGGCGACATCAGCACCGCCAGGCATCCCGAGAACATCGGCACGAGGATCATGCCGATGAGCCCCATGTCGTGGTAGGCCGGCAGCCAGCTCACCGCGACCGACTCCGCGCTGAAGTGGAAGTACTTGTGGGCCAGCGCCAGGTTGTGCAGCAGGTTGCCGTGGCTCAGCATCACGCCCTTCGGTACTCCCGTGGAGCCCGAGGTGTACTGGAGGACCGCCAGCGTGCTGGATTCCGCCGCGGGCTGCTTCCAGCTCTCCTCCAGGCCGGGCTCCATCGCGTCCGTGGCCACCCACTTGAGCTCCTTCAGGTCCGGCGCCTGCTCCTGAAGGAACTCCGCCATCCCGGCGATGAAGGAGGTGGTCAACACCACCGTGGCCTGCGAGTCCTGGATGATGGCGCGCAGCCGGGGGAGCGTTCGCGCCAGGCGCGACGGATCAGGCGGATACGCGGGGACGGCGATCAGCCCTCCGTAGAGCGAGCCGAAGAGCCCCACGATGAAGTCCGCGCCAGGCGGATAGAGCAGAACCGCGCGCTCGCCCTCCGAGGCCACCTGGCGGAGCGACGCTCCAATGGCGCGAGCCTTCTGATCCAACTCGGCATACGTGAGATGGGTCTCTTCCGTCCCCATATCCCCCAGGAACGTATAGGCACGTCGATCAGGCGTCTCCGTGGCTCGCGTGCGCAGAAGGTGAATGAGAGTCGAACTCTGGTAGCCAAAGGGGGAATTCATGATGGTGGATGCCAGGAGAGTGCTCGGTGATCTCGTAGGGGCCGGCACGAGAGGGAATGCGGTGGTGAATGTGAAGCGCGCGAAGACCGTAATCGCACTTAACAGTTTTTACTAGGCAACTCGCGCGAAGCTTGGATGTCGCTGAAATGTTGCTTTCTGGGCGAAAGCGGCCAGTCTGGCCCCCCGATCGCTTGACTTTCCAGGCGATACAGGGGGGACAAATTTCACGGCGACTCGGGCTTCATCGAGGTCTCCCATCGCATCGCGATGGAGATCCAGGAGGCCTTCGAACCGGATTCTGGGATCACTCTCTGATGATGCTCTGGGAGTTCAGGAGGATCTGTCCGGGAGGCTCTATCAGGTTCAGCGGGATTGTGTCGCCATCTGCTTGCGCAGGCTCAGTGGGCGCATGTCCGTCCACACCTGCTTGATGTATTCGAGGCATTCTTCCTTGGGGCCCTGCTTGCCAGCATCGCGCCAACCCGGAGCGTTCTCCCGGTCCGCTAGCCAGATGGAATACTGCTCTTCGTGGTTCAGGACGACCTTGTAGACGCCATCGGCAGTCTGCTCGCTCATCGAAGATGCTCCTGTGCTTGCTGGGATGAAGAAAGGATCATCTTCATACCATCTCAGCTCGCAGTTACCTCATGAGAGGCAGTCGCTCCCAAGCGCTACAGGTGTGGCGTTCATTGTGTGCCAATCAGGTCACGGTCGGTGCCTGTACCCTGTACCCACACGGTATACCCTGCACGCATGTCGCAAGAGCCCGACGACTTCTCCGAACTCTCCCAGTACCCGCTCGACCGCAACTCGCTGAGATTGCTCCCGGAGCCCTTCTGCCGCCGCCACCTCGTGGTGGTGCTGGGCAAGGTCGATCCCACCGCGCCCAACGCAACGGTGACTGTGGGCATGCTCGACCCGGACAACGCACACCTGCTCGCGCGGCTCGGTGATCTCCTGGAGCGCTCCATCCACCCTGTGCGGCTCAACCGCTACGAGATCGAATCCGCTCTGGAGACCGGTTTTGGCAAAGGGCCTCGCGTCACCGCGGACCTGGTCATCAAGCCTCGGCCTCCGTCGCGGACCCACCCCAACGCCGTGGAGCTCGTTGACTACATTCTCTCCATGGCTGTGGAGAAGAAGGCCTCGGACATCCATATCGAGAGCTATCCCGGCGACGTGGACCTGCGCCTGCGCATCGATGGCATCCTCCACCAGATGTACACGGACATGAGCCCCGAGTCCGTCCAGGAAGTCGTCAACCGCATCAAGATCCTCGCCGAGCTCGACATCACCGAGCACCGCAAGCCCCAGGACGGCCGCATCCAGGCCGTCATCGACAAGGGCGAGGACAATCGCAAGGTCATCGACTACCGCGTGAGCGTGGTGCCCAGCCCCGCGGGCGAGGACGTCGTCATCCGCATCCTCGACTCGGGCGCGGGGCTCGTGCCCGTCACCCAGCTGGGCATGAGCGCGGACATGCAGCGCGTCCTGCTCCAGCTCCTCAACAACCCTGAAGGCCTCGTGCTCGTCACCGGCCCCACCGGCAGCGGGAAGACCACCACCTTGTACTCGGCGCTGGCCCAGCTCAATGACGGCCGCCGGAAGATCATCACCGCCGAGGACCCCATCGAGTACTTCGTCCCCAAGGTGAACCAGAAGCAGGTCAGCACCCATATGCCGTACGCCGTGCTGCTGCGCGCCCTGCTGCGGCAGGACCCCAACGTGCTGCTCATGGGAGAGATCCGCGACCTGGAGACGGGCAGTACCGCCCTCAACGCCGCGCGCACGGGACACATCGTCCTGGGCACGCTCCACACTGCGGATGCCGTGGGGTCCATCGGCCGTCTGCGAGGCCTCGAGCTGGACGACACGGACATCGCCGACGCGCTGCTGGCCGTCCTGGCCCAGCGGCTCGCGCGCCGCATCTGCGAGAAGTGCGCGGAGCCGCGCGAGCCCACCGAAGAGCAGAAGGTGTTGCTCGGCCGCCTGCTGGAAGGTGTGAGGCTGATGGCGGGCCGCGGCTGCGACCACTGCCACCATACCGGCTACCGCAAGCGCATCGGCCTCTTCGAGCTGCTCGTGGTGGATGCGGGGCTGCAGGATCTCATCGTTGCCGGGGCGCACAATGCGCAGCTTCGCAAGTACGCTCGCGACCACTCCTTCAAGACCATGGTCGACGACGGGCTGGAGAAGATCGCCGCCGGGCTGACGACGCTGGATGAACTCATCCGCGTCATCCCCTACCGCCACATTGTCGCCACCCGGGACGAGCGGCAGAAGTGACAGGCTGGCTCAAGACGCCTGGATGATCAGGACGATGAGCGCGAGGACCGCCAGGACGGCCAGGATCGTCACCGCGACCTTGGCCCAGGAGATGGGCTTCTCCCCGAGGACGCAGTCCATGTCCTGCCCGTGCACCACCACGCGGTACAGCTTCTTCCCGTAGCGGTACGCGAGCACATAGGCCGGCAGCGCGTAGTGCCGGGTCTCCAGGCCCGACAGCGCCACCGCCACCCGCAGGTTGCGATGCCGGTTGCCAGGGAGCGCATCCTCGGTGATGTGCTGGCGGGCCGCACCTTCCACCGCCGCGAGGATCTGCCGCCGGGCACCGGAGCGTGTCACGTCGAATAGCTCTACCTGCGCGCCAGGAGGACCCTCGGGCTTCGGCTTCATCTTCGCGATGTCGTAATGCGGAGAGAGCTCCTGAGTCTCTCGCTGGGTCAACCCTCGCGAGGCCGAGACGAGGATGTTGTCGAGACGGAGCTGGGTCGAGCCCGAGTGGGGTGCCCAGTCGCTCCGGCGAGCGCCCGCATTCGTGTCGGCCGTCCAGGAAGTCTCCACCTGTGCGTTGAACTCCCAGCCTGGCCACCATAGCGGGCGCAGCGAGTCCACCGCCGAGCGGCTCGCCAGATCCGCGGGCCGGAAGAAGCCGCCCTTGCCCAAGAAGGCCATCAGCGCCTGCTGTGCCTGCTCCGGACTCACCTCGAAGGGGACGAAATGCTCCGCCTGATCGATGGGATCCTCTTGCGTCTCGGTGCGCATCTCCGACGCGCAGTAGGCGCACTTGGGGGCCTGCGCCTCCACCGAGTACGCAACGGCTGCCCCGCAGGTGCCGCAGCGGATGACTCGGGCACGTTCGCGCTCCGCGGTTCGAGGAGGCCTCGGCGTGGGCAGCGCGCAGACGGGACAGCGGAGATCCTCGGCCTCCAATCGGCTGCGGCAGCGCTGGCACTGTGAGTCGACGGATGTCATCGCGGCCCCTTCATCTCGACGACAGCAGGAGATACAGGCCGCCCAGCACCAGCAGCGCCAGCAGCACGGCGATCAGCACCTTGATCCAGGACACCGGCACCCGGCCGTACACCTTCCCCGTTTGCCCATTCACCAGGAAGCGCAGCGGTGGCGACTGGGGATCGTGCCTCAGCGCCAGCACCCAGACGGGCAGCAGGCACACCACCAGCGCCTCCTGGTGGAACTGCGTGGAGTACTGGAGTTCCCGGTGTGAATCGCCCGGCATGAAGGACGCGAGCCGCTGGCGCAACTGGGCCATCACCTCCGCTCGGGCCTGCTCCAGGCACTGCGCCTGGGGCAGCGAAGGCTCCTCGCTGATCCACCCGGAGATGATCGCATCGTCGTAGCGGCGCAGCGCCCGGAGATCGAACGGTTCGATGTGCTCCAGCTCCTCGTTGGGCAGGCCGGAGGACGCGGTGACCAGCACATCCGGCACATACTCCGCATGGCGGCCGTGGAGCGAACGCCACTCGGTCCGAGTCACCTGCCGCGTCTTGGTGACCGTCTTGCCGTTCTCCGTGGTCGTATAGGTCTCTGTCTCCGTGTAGTTCTCACCGATGGAAGCGCTGAAGTCGGACTCGGCGAGCGCACTGTAGAGCCACGCCGGGACGTAGATGCCCTTGAGCTCCTCGACCGAGGCATTGCGGACGCTGGAGGGCGCCCAAAAGCTGCGGCGGAGCAGGTTCTCCCGCGCCAATTCCCGAGCCCTCTGCGGCGTCTGCACGAAGCCGAGCGCGAAGGTGGGGGCCGGACGATCCGGACTGGGTGGGCGCTCCACCACGGAGGGCGCCGCGCAGTACGGGCACGTCGCGGTTCGCAGCGTGTCCGCCACCACGAGCTGGGCACCACAGGACTGGCAGGAGAGGTTCACCTTGGGAGCTCCTGGCGCAGGCTATTCGGTGTCATGGAGTGTTGCCAGGAGGCTCTGCCTCGCGGCACAGCCGGTCCACGCGCTTGAGCAGCGTTGGCAGCCGCGAGGGCCCGTGCATGCGTTGGATGCACGCCGCGGCGGTCTGCACATCCACGCCCACGGACGTCACGAGCAGGGGGCGCTGGCTGGTCCCTCGCAGCACCGGGACCGCGACCCGGCTGGCCTGGAACGCTGTCTTGGCCACGCCGATGACAGGCACCCGCCGATCGAGCGCCTCATACAGGTGAGCCCCCAGCCCGGGCCGATCCTCTCCCGCGAGCCACACGTAGCCATCGATGACCACGGTCGTCAGGGCATCCGGCACCAGCGCCAGCACGCGCAGCAGCCCCGGCAGCTCCCGGCGGTAGAACTCGCCCGGGATGTAGGGCTCGGCGGGAGGCCCCCGATCCACGAAGTGCGCAGCCTCGGCCTCATCGCCCCAGTCCCGGAAGGCGACGCACGCCGCCACGGTGGCATCCGGCCGGTAGTCCACGTCGACACTGACGAGCATCGGGGAGCCCTCTCCTCACGTGGCGGTCGCCGCGAACCTCTGGAGCGCCTCGCCTGTCATCCGGCACAGCTTCCACTCGGGAGACACGACCGCGCCCAGGGATTCGTAGAACTGGATGGCCGGCGTGTTCCAGTCGAGCACCATCCACTCGAAGCGCCCGCAGCCGCGCTCCACGGCCACCTTCGCCAACCGGGTGAGCAGCGCCTTGCCGTGCCCCTGGCCGCGGTTCTCGGGCAGGACGAAGAGATCCTCCAGGTAGAGGCTCGGGCGGCCCAGGAACGTCGAGTAGGTGTGGAAGTAGAGCGCGTAGCCCACCACCTGGCCCGCCTCCTCGGCCAGCAGCACCTCGGCGTAGGGCCGGGCACCGAAGAGGTGCTCGCGAAGCTGGGCCTCGGTGATCACGACCTGGTGGGACAGCTTCTCGTAGTCGGCCAGAGCGCGGATGAGCCGGAGGATGGCGGGAATGTCAGAGGACGTGGCGGGGCGGATCATTCCCGCGATGCTAGCGCCTCCTCGTGGGAAGCGCGTGCTCGGGATGGAGGCTCGGCGTATCGCGAAGGGACGGGCGCTCGTGCCAGAGTGAGAGCAGGAGGCATGGCATGGAGACGGGCAAACCGGAGTTCGGCCCCCCCGATGGTGCGGATGAGCTGGCCGCGGCGGCGGACATCATCGCGCAGTCGTTCGCCATGACGCCGGCCGATGGAGGCTCCTGGGTGGAGAAGGCGCGTGCCACGAACCTCCGCGTGCTGCGCGAACAGGGCTCGGTGACGGCCACGGCGCTCCCCATCCCCATGGGGCAGTTCTTCTGCGGCCGGCGTGTCACCATGGCGGGCATCGGCGGGGTAGGGGTCGCCCCCAGCGCCCGAGGCCAGGGCGCTGCCACCCGGCTCATGCGGCACACGCTCCAGGAACTGCGCACCCAGGGGTTCGCGCTCTCCGTCCTCTATCCCGCCACGCAGCCGCTCTACCGCCGCGTGGGCTTTGAGCAGGCGGGCTCCCGGTATGAGATCCGCGTGCAGGCTCACGGGCTCGATTTCAGCGAGCGGTCCCTTCAGTTGCGCCCGGTGAAGGACTCCGACCTGCCCGTCATCCAGGAGCTCTATCGCCGCTCCGCGGCCTCGCGGCAGGGCTACCTCGACCGGGGCCCCTACGTCTGGGACCGCGTCTTCAATCCGCGCAACGAGACCGCCTATGGCTTCCTGGTCGAGGGTGCCAACGGCGTGGAGGGCTACCTCTACCTCGTGCGTCGGCGCAAAGTGGACATCCTGCAGGAGATCGCCCTCACGGACTTCGTCGCGCTCACCCCTGCCGCGGGGCGGCGACTGCTGAGCTTTCTCGGGGATCATCGCTCGCTGGCCCGCGAGGTGGTGTGGACCGGTTCCCAGATGGATCCGCTCCTGCTCCTGCTCCCGGAGCAGACCTACCAGGTGAAGCTGCTCTTCCATTGGATGTTGCGCGTGCTGGATGTCCCCGCCGCGCTCGAGTCCCGGGGCTACCCGCCTGGTGTCTCCGGCACGCTCCACTTCGAGCTCGAGGACGAGCTCTTCCCCGAAAACCGCGGGAACTACATCCTCGAAGTATCCGGAGGCGCGGGCCACGTCCGCCGCGGCGGCAACTCGCTCATGCACATGGACATCCGCGCCTTCGCGTCGCTCTACACGGGCTTCCTGTCCCCAGACGCCCTGCGCTCGGTGGGAGCGCTCGTGGCGGATGATGCCTCCGTGCGCCTGGCCACCACGTTCTTCTCCGGTCCGGCGCCGGCCCTGCCCGATATGTTCTGACGGCCCGGGGTGGCGGCGTGCTGGCGGAAGCCCGGGAACGGTAGTAGGCGTGGGACCCTCGGCGGGGAGAGAGCATGCGCGCATTCATCACGGGTGGTTCGGGATTCGTGGGCAAGCGTCTCATCGCGGCGCTTCGCGAGAAGGGGCACGAGGTGCGAGCCCTGGGCCGCTCCGAGGCCGCCCAGGCGGAGGTGCGCCTCGTGGGCGCCGAACCGGTTCCGGGAGATCTCTCGGACGTGGAGGCCCTCAAGCGCGGCATGGAAGGCTGTGAGATCGTCTTCCACTCGGCGGCCTACGTGAAGACCTGGGGGCCTCGCGCCGACTTCTTCGAGGCCAACGTGCGTGGCACGGAGAACGTGCTGGAGGCGGCTCGGGCCTCGGGCGTCAAACGCCTGATCCATGTCAGCACCGAGGCGGTGCTCGTGGACGGCTCTCCACTCGTCAACGTGGACGAGACGCGGCCCCTCCCGTCGGCGCCCATCGGCAATTATCCCTCCACGAAGGGCGCGGCGGAGCGGCTCGTGCTCTCGGTCAACTCGCCCGAGTTCACCACCATCGCCATGCGTCCGCGCTTCATCTGGGGCAAGGGTGACAACACCGTGCTCCCCGAGATCATCCGGGCCGTGAAGGCCGGCCGGTTCCGCTGGATCAATGGCGGCCACTACAAGACGTCCACCTGCCACGTGGCCAACTGCGTGGAGGGGATCATCCTCGCGGCCGAGAAGGGGCGCGGCGGCGAGGCGTACTTCCTCACGGATGGCGACCCGGTGGACTTCCGCGACTTCATCACCGCGCTGCTGAAGACCCAGGGGGTGGATGCGGGGAAGGGGACCGCTCCCTTCGGGCTCGCCATGGGCGTGGCCACGGTGTCCGAGCTGATCTGGAACTTCCTCTCGCTGCCCGGGCACCCGCCGGCCGTCCGCTCGGAGCTGCTCCTCATGGGCCAGGAGGTCACCGTGAGCGACGCGAAGGCCCGGCGAGAGCTGGGCTACCAGGGCCGGGTGTCGCTGGAAGAAGGCATGCGCGAGCTGGAGAAGGCAAAGAGCTGAGCCCCCAGTGCCTCCGGTCGTAGTAGCCTGAGGGCTCCCAGGCCGGAGGTCCATGGCATGCGCAGGTTCGAGTTCGTCGAGGGTTCCAGCTCCAAGTTCTGGAGCCCGGAGCTTCAGGGCAGCACCTTCATCGTGACCTACGGCCGTATCGGCACCGCGGGGCAGCGCAAGGAGAAGGCGTTCCCGGACGAGGAGAGCGCCCGGCGCGAGTACGAGAAGAAGGTCGCGGAGAAGCTGCGCGAGGGCTACAACGAGGTGACCGAGGGCGGTGGCGAGGCCCCGGCCCCCGTTGCCGCACGCAAGGAGAAGGAGGCGCCTCCCCCCAAGCCGGTGCTCCCTCCTCGGGTGCGGCCCGCGAAGCCCACGGCGGAACAGGTGGCGGCTGCGGCCCAGGCGCTCTCGGCGCTGGAAACCCGGCTCGGCAAGCGGAGCTGGCAGGTGAGCCGCCTGGCGCGGCGGGCCCGAAAGGCGCTGAGGAAGCTTGGGGGCATCGATCCAGCGAGCAATCCCACGCTGAGGCCCGCGCTCGAGTCGCTCATCGGCCGGGTCACGGCTCCCTCGAGCAAGCAGCGGCTCCCGCTCCGGCTGGCCATGTCGCTGCTGGCCGAGCTGGATGTGGCGGCGTTCACCCGGGCCCTGGAGCAGTGGAAGCGCGCGCCCGCGGGGACTCCGGCGGTAGGGGGCTCCGTGGCGGTGGCCCGCGAGGCGGAGGCATTGGCCGATCCGGAACTCGCGCTGCGCCTTGGTGTACTCCTCACCGAGCGCACGGATCTCCGAGGTGGCTCCGAGGCGGGGTGGCAGCGGCGCTGGAGCGCGCTCAAACCCTCGTTGGAGGCGCACCTGCAGGAGAAGGGCGGGGCGTTGCAGACCCATCTGAAGGCCATCGAGACCGGAGGAGACGCGCACCTCGCGCAGCGCGTCGCGAAAATGGGCGCATGATCCGCGTGTTAGCTTCGAGGCCATGAATGGATCCTCGAAGTGGTATCTGCCCGTGGCGCTGCTGTTGCTGGCTTCGGGTTGCTCGTCAGGCAAGGCGTCGACGCGAGGCGGCTCGCTCGATGCGCGCGCGGATGCGCTGGAGGAGAGCAACCGCGCGCTCGAGCAACAGCTCAATCAGAAGAACGCGCAGGTGGAGCAGGCCTTCGCCGCGGCCACTCAAGCGGAGAACGCCGCCGGGCTGCAGGGGCTCGGGTGCGTTGGGGTGATGCCGGCGAAGAACCCGCCGAAGGGAATGCCTCGCTCGGGAGATGTCCACGGCAAGGTGACGACCGCACACCAGAGCTACCGGATGACGGCCACGTACTCCGCGCCTCGGGCCGTGGGTGGCTGGCGCGTGGCTCAGGGCAACTGCCGGGTGACTTCGCCATGAGCGCCCGTTCCCTTTCGAAGCTCGCGCTCGCCGCGCTGGGAGTGAGCGCACTGCTGGCAGGCTGCGCCGCGGATCCCCGCCTGCGCGTGAAGCGGCTCGAGGATGAGCAGCGCAGCCTCAACGCGGCGGTCCAGGCGGCGGATCAGTCCATCCAGGACTCCTCCGCCTATGCCGCGGAGCTCTCCTCTCCCGGGCAGGGCGGGTCGACGTTCTCCCTGTACTTCACGCCCGCGATGCTGGAGCAGCTCGCCACCCAGATGCTGCCGTACCGGATGTCCGGCAGGGAGTTCCACAGCAAGCTCGAGGGCGAGATCGTCATCGAGAAGCTCTCCAACTTCCAGCCCCTCTCCCGAAACCGCGTTGCGTGCGTGGCGTTCCTGCGCGGCGTGAACGTGCGCTACACGGGCAGCGTGCCGTCGTTCGCCAAGAAGCAGGTGAAGGACTTCCAGAACGCCATCGCCAACGGAGTGGTCGCTGAATTGGAGGTGCAGCTCACCCTGGAGGGCAACATCGTCCATGCCCTGGCGCGCGCCAACGCGGCGCGGCTCGTCTCGACACGAGACGCCTCCGCTGAGAGCACCCTGCGGGACGAGATGAACAAGCGCGCCCTGCGGACGCCGCTGGACTTCGACCTGGCCATCAGCGGCAGCAGCGTGGTGCCGCGCCGGCTGATGGTGACGGGCAACCACGTCGTGGTCACCTACGCGCAGTAGGCGGCCACTGCTGCCGCTCCGGCCATCTCCGAGCCTCCTCGTGACGCGCCGAGGAGGCTCGCGTCCGGGCGATTACTCCTTCGCCTCGGTCTTCTTCTCGGCGCCGACCTTGTCGATCTCCTCGGCGGGCAGGCCCTTCGCCGCGTCCAGGTAGCGCTTCTCCTGGATGCGCTTGCGATCCTTCTTGCTGATGGTGTCGGGGATGATGACCGCCGGCTCGGCACCCGAGGCCTGCTCCACCACGATGCCGTCGCAGAACATCCAATGCGTCTTGCCGTGCGGCTCCTCGCGGGCGAAATACAGGTCCCCGCTGCCCACCTGCGTCTTCGCCGTGCAGAACGTCTGCTTGGCGGCGACCTCGCGCGCGTTGGAGTCCTCGCGCCACTTCTTCTCCGCCAGGCGCCGGTCCGCGTCCGCCAGCACGGTGGGGGCCTCGTCCAGCCGGGCCTTGGCCGCCGTCAGCACCTCGTTCCCCTTCTTGGTGATGTCCGGGAAGGGCGGCTTGGTCTTGAAGCCGCACGCGTTCAGCCCCGCCAGGTTCTTGGTGTGCGCCTGCACCACGGGCCCCAAGGCCTTGGAGCCCTCGCGCAGCACCTCCACCTGCTCGGCCGTCGCGTCCGGCTTGGTCGCGTCCTCGGACTTCGCGACGAACTGCTCCAGCAGCTCGTTGATCTTCTGCAGCTCCGGCCCGAGCCGGCGCGGATCCGAACCGCACAGCGAGCCCTTCACCAGGCCGTAGTCGCGGTACTCCACCTGGCTCTCACCCAGGGTGAGGCGCTGAGGGGGAGGCGGCTTCTTGGCCGCGCAGGCAGCCAGTGCGGCGCACAGGCCCAACAGGAGGATGCGAGGTGCTCTCATAGCGACTGGATCTCCGAATGGTTGAGGGGGCAGTTGAATCCGATGCTTCTCGATGTGCGGGGGTGTCGGTCCTATGGGAACCCATCCCAGTTGTCGAGCCGTCTTCGTACCCCCAAAGGCCTGCTTCGTGACAGTGCTGTGACAGGGACGCAAGAAGCAGGTGAGTTATGGGTCGACCTCTTGAGCTGCGGGATGCGTCGTAACACTGTCGACACCCGAAGCCGCAAGGGGAGGAATATAGCGATGCGGACGTCTCATGTCGTCGGGTTGCTGGCCTTGGTGCTCCTGGCGGCGTGCAAGGAAGAGGCTTCTCCTTCAGGGGCAGGCGCGGTGAGGGCGCAGGAGGGCAAGCCGGGCGCCGCGAGCAAGCCGGTGGTTCTCACGGTGGCCTACGGCAGCGAGAAGAAGACGTGGTTGGAGGAGCAGGCGCGCGCCTTCGAGCAGAGCGGGGCGAAGACGAAGTCCGGCCGCTCCATCCGCATCGAAGGCAAGGCGATGGGCTCGGGCGAGGCGGTGCAGGAGATCGTCTCCGGGCGGCTCAAGGCGCACGTGTTCAGCCCGGCCTCGAGCGCGTACATCCCCCTGCTCAACAGCGCGTGGACGACGGCCACCAGCCGCACCCAGCCGCTGGCCAGCCCGGGGGAGCCGGTGCTGCTGTCCCCCATCGTCATCGCCCTGTGGAAGCCCATGGCGCAGGCGCTGGGGTGGCCGGACAAGCCGGTGGGCTGGGCGGACCTGCTGAAGGTGGCGGCGAGCAAGGAAGGTTGGGGCACCTACGGACATCCGGAGTGGGGCAGCTTCAAGCTGGGGCACACCCACCCGGAATATTCCAACTCCGGCCTGCTGGCGGTGCTGGCCGAGGCCTATGCCGGGGCGGGCAAGACGCGCGCGTTGAGCGCGGCGGATGTGACATCCGAGAAGACGCGGAAGATGCTGAAGGACATCGAGGGCACGGTGGTGCACTACGGCAAGTCCACGGGGTTCTTCTCGGACAAGATGTTGCAGCGCGGCCCGGGCTACATCTCCGCGGCGGTGCTCTACGAGAACCTCGTCATCGAGTCCTACGGCAAGCAGACGGATGCGCCCTTCCCGCTGGTGTCCATCTACCCGGTGGAGGGGACGTTCTGGTCGGACCATCCGTACGCGGTGCTGGACGCGGAGTGGGTAGGAGCGGATGAGAAGGACGCGGCTGCGGCGTTCCTGGACTTCCTGAAGGCGAAGCCGGCGCAGGAGCGGGCGCTGGCGCTGGGGTTCCGGCCGGGGGATCCGGCCATTCCGATCGGCTCGCCGGTGGATGCGGCGCACGGGGCGGATCCCAAGCAGCCGCAGACGCTGCTGGAGGTTCCGGACGCGGTGGCGCTGGAGAAGCTGCTGGACGTGTGGCGGGAGACGAAGAAGGCCACGGACATCATCTTCGTGTTCGACAAGTCCGGGAGCATGCAGGGCCGCCCGCTGGCCGAGGCCAAGGTGGGCGCCCGGAAGTTCATCGAGTCGCTCACCGATCGGGACGAGGTGACGCTGATGTTCTTCGACAACAACGTGTACCCGCCGGTGGGGCCGATCTCGATCAAGGAAGGACGCCCGGACCTGCTGAACCGGTTGGATGGGACGATCGCGCAGGGAGGCACGGCGCTGTACGGCGCCACGCAGCAGGCCTACAAGGTGGCTCGGGCGCGGGCCCAGACGGAGCCGGGGAAGATCCACGCGGTGGTGGTGATGACGGACGGCAAGGATGAGAGCAGCACGATCACCTTGAAGGACCTCAAGGCGGGCCTGGTCGGCGAGGATGACCGGGCGCCCGTGCGCATCTTCACCATTGCCTACGGCAAGGGGGCGGAGGGCAGCGTGCTGGAGCAGATCGCCGAGGCGGGCAAGGGCTCGAGTGCGAAGGGCGACGTCCAGGATATCGTCCAGGTGTACCGGGACATGGCCTCGTTCTTCTGAGGCGGAAGGGATGATGGGGGCGACGGCAGCGATGGGACGACAGGAGAGGGCTCGATGGCCGAGCGGGGCATGACACCGCTGGTGAAGCAGCTCCCCAAGGTGTTGGGGCGGTCCGCCCTGGGCACTGTCAACCTGATCGTCGCGGGCTCGGCGGCGCTGGGGGCCGCGGCGCTGCAGTCCTGGCCCATTCTCGCGCTGGGAGGGGCGGCGTACGCGGCCCTGGTGGCGTGGGACGTGGCCACTCCGAAGTTCTGGCGCGAGACGCTCTCGGGCAAGACCGAGGGCCAGATGAAGCTGCCGGACCCGAACAAGTTGCAGGATCCCCGGATGCGGGACGCGGTGCGAGCCATCCGGGATGCCCACCAGGAGCTGCAGCGGGCGCTGGAGGGGGCTCCTCCGGGCGTGCGCAACCACATGGGGTTGGCGCTGCTGTCACTCACGGAGCTGGAGGAGCGGGCGGCTCGGCTGGTGGCGCGAGGCGAGGATCTGGCGCGGTACATGCGCACGGTGGACCTGGGCGCGGTGCGGGAGCAGATCCGGTTCGCGGATGAGCAGGCCCGAGCGGCCCGGGACGCGGAGGCGCGGACGCAGTTCGAGAATGCCCGGACGGCGCGCGAGGAGCAGCTCGCGGCGCTGGTGGACATCGACGCGGCGAGGGAGCGGGTGTTGGCGAACCTGTCTCGCATCGCGGCGACGATGGAGAGCTTGCCGGCCAAGGTGGTGCGCCTGCGCGCGCTGGATGCGCAGGCGACGGAGAGCATGTACGGGGACCTCAACGAGGAGCTCGGCCGGATGAACGGCGAGATTGGCGCCTTCGAGGAGACCCTGAAGTCCTTTCATGAGGTGCGTGTCACATGAACCCCAGGGTGTTGATCATCATTGGCTTCCTCGCGGCGGTGGGCGGGGTGTTCTACCTGTCCCGGCAGCGCAATGACGGTGGAGACGCGGGGAGCGGCGGGCAGGGGAGCACGGCTCCGAGCAAGCCGGCCACGCCCAAGGATGTGACGGAGATCACCTTCCTCTACAGCACGGAGAAGAAGGACTGGGTGGAGTCCGCGGCGGCGAGCTTCCAGACGGAGAACCCGTCCATCAAGGTGAACCTGGTGGGGCGTGGGTCGCTGGACGCGGCGCAGAGCATCCTGGATGGGCGGGAGAAGCCGACGGTGTGGAGCCCGGCGGACTCGGCGGTGTTGCGGATGCTGGAGTCGGACTGGGCGACGGAGCCCTCTCGCGGGCCGTTGTTCGCGAAGGACGGGGATGATGCGCCGCAGCCGCTGGTCATTACTCCGCTGGTGTTCGTGGTGTGGGAGGACCGGGCGAACGTGCTGTTGAAGGCGGGCGAGGGGAAGGCGGTGTCCTGGAAGACGATCCACAAGGCGGTGGCGAGCGACCAGGGCTGGCCGGCGATTGGGGGCAAGGCGGACTGGGGCTTCGTGAAGCTGGGGCACACGGACCCGACGCGTTCGAACTCGGGCCTGCAGGCGATGCTGCTGGCGACGTTCGAGTACTACAACAAGCGGTCGGGGTTGACGGTGGGGGACCTGCTGGATCCGAAGTATCAGGATTGGATCAAGCAGTTGGAGAAGGGCGTGACGAAGTTCGAGACGTCGACGGGGACGTTCATGACGGACATGGTCCGGTTCGGGCCGTCCAAGTACGACATCTCGGTGGTGTACGAGAACCTGGCGATCTCGCAGATCGCGAATGCGCAGGGGCGGTGGGGGAATCTGAAGGTGTATTACCCGCCGTTGACGCTGTGGAGCGACCACCCGGCGGCGGTGCTTCAGGCGTCGTGGGTGACGCCGCAGCAGAAGGAGGCGGCGCGGCAGTGGCTGGCGTATCTGCGGAGCCGTCCGGTGCAGGAGAAGGCGCTGGCGTTTGGTTTCCGGCCTGCGGATCCGACGGTGCCCATCAAGACGGCGGATGCGTCCAACCCGTTCACGCGGCTGGCGGAGCACGGGATTCAGGTGGATGTGCCGCCGGTGGCGGAAGTGCCGGAAGGCCCGGTGGTCCGCAACCTGCTGACGATGTGGTCGCGCGTGGTGGCTGCCAACCGCTGAGTGGAGTCATATGCCTCCACGACCAGTCCGGCCCAGGTCCGCGCTGGTTCGCGAGGTCTTGTCATCCCTGATCAAGGATCTCGGCATGACTGCGGTGGCTGTTACCAGCCATCGGGGTTAAGTCTTTTCAGAGGAGCGAGTGAGCGCGAGCCAGGCGCTGAGCGGTGCGGAAGAGCTGAGAGCAGGAGTAGTCCAGAGGCGCTTCCTGGCTCTGGAGGGCATGGCGGGCCCGAAGGAAGGGCAGCCAGGCTCTGTCACCGATGATGACAGCGGCCTCTTCGAGCTTCTTGCGCGGCACCCAGCGTCCGCCGAGGACATCCACCAGATAGCGACCGAGGAAGGCCCCCAGGGCAGGGACGAGGGTCTCTCGCTGCTCGTGGGACAGGCTCTTGCCCCAGCCCGCGTGCCACAAGTGCCAGTCGAGGTGAGGTAGGGCCTCCAGGGTGCCTTCCATGACCTGAGGCACGTCGGTGTGGAACAGGGCAACAAGCTGCTCCGCGTAGAGGTCCTCGTAGGTGTCGATGGAGGCCTGGACGTTGTCCACATCCGGCGCGGGAGCCTGAGAGGCTGGCAACCACTCCGAGACGGCAGGAGGGTGGTAGTGGTTGAAGCGCTCGACGAGCGAGCGTTTGCCGCCGAGCACGCCTTGGAAGTCCGCCTCCTTGCGGAGGATGTCGGCGACGTCCGGGTCGAACTCCATGAGGATGGGGACGAACTCGAGCGAGCGCTGACGCAGGGTGGCCAGGGTGGAGTCCAGTAGGAGTTCAGGGCGCAGGTGGACGAGGGCGCGAGCTTGGGCGAGGCGGGCCTCCTCGGAGTCGAAGTCCGCGGGAGTGGGGCGTGTGAGCCAGAGGACGGCGCCGTGGGGCAACTCCTCCATGAGGACGGAGGGAGTGGACAGCAGGCGTTGGCGGCCGATGGCTTGCACCATGGCCGAGCCGTATACGTTGAGCCAGAACGTCTCGTAGATGGGCCGGGGGGTGCTCATGTCCTCCTTGCGGGGATCAGTGCCCAGGCAGAGATCGGTGAAGCTGTGGCCCAGGCCGAAGGTGAGAGGCAGACGGGAGGCGATGGCTCGTACAAAGGCGACAAGTTGTCCTGCGCGTCGCTCCGACTGACCTGGCTCGCGGAGGAACGCGAAGGGGCTGATCGAGATCTCCACGGAGGAGATGGGCTGGTTGTCATGCTCCCAGCCATAGAGTCGGACCCCCACTGCAGGAGGCTGGGAGCGCACCAACCGGATGACAGTGTTGGTGTCGGTGTGTGACTCGTGAAGGCGTTGATGCAGCTTCTGTCGTGAGTACTTCAGTACGCGCTGGGTGTGGTGGATCCGATCCGGGCGCAGCTCATCGCTGAGCGACTCGATCACCTCGAGCAGGGGCTCCAGTGCCTCGAAGCCTTGGTCCAGCGGGCGGATGTGGGAGAAGAGCTGGAGATGAAAGCTTCCGGACTTGTTCCACTCGTCAGGGGACATAGAGGTGAAGTTGGACACCCTGGAGGGGGGCGGCTTCCAAGAGGGCAGCCTTGATTTCGGGATCAAGAGTCTTCGCGTCATAGACGAGATGCGTCCGGGAGACGCGGACCTTTTGTTCGAAAAGGGGGTGTCCAGGCCTGCGCACCTCGACTTCCCCACCATACTTGGCCCGTGCCTCGCGGGCGTCCAACTCCAGTTGCCTGAGCGCCTCATCCTCGCTCAGGCCCCCGAAGTTGCGTTGCTTGTTGCTGAAGGAGTGGACAGAAGGTCGGAGGCCCGGGCCGAGGGTGGCCTGGTCCACGGCGAGCTGATCGACGTAAACAGGGGAGGCACGGCCCTCGAGCTGGAGCCCCGTATTGTCGGTGATCAGGGGTTGTTTCATCCCCGGCAGCCACTGCCGCGAGCCTTCCGCCTGCTGGAGCCAACGGGTGACGGCGCGCTGGAACTCCAGGGAGCGCTGGAACGTGTTGAGAAGTCCCGAGTAGCTATCCCAGGTGAGAGGGGGCTTGGCTTCGGACACCCTGGGTGGCAGGGGGCGTGTACCGGCCAGCTCCTCGTAGCGGCGGTGCCAGTAGGCCACGTAGCTGGTCCAGCGCGGATGATCGGCCTCAACGCCCGGTGGAGGCTGCGAGGAAGCAGGACGGTGACGTGCGAGCTCCTTGAGGCTCTGAGGGTGACGAGCGCCCGTCTCCAGGGACTCGGCTTCGGCGAGGCGGGCCTCCAGCGCGGGGAGTTCCTCTGCGGCGATACGAGCCTCCAGGCCTGCCAGCGCCAGCCTTCCAGCCTCTACCGGGGTGGCGGCTTCCGCTGCCGCAGCCTTGGCGTCGGCCGTTGCCCCTTCAGCTCCCGTGGCACTGGCCGCGCCTCGCCTCAAAACGGTGCCCACCAACAGCACATCGAGCACTGCGGCAATGGTGGTGTTTCTCACATGCTGGAGCCTGGCCTCTTGAGAGAAGCTGGAGGCCATCACCTGGCGCAGGCGCATGCCCCCTTCGCCACGCGAGGGCATGAACTCGTCCAGTTTGTGCCACTGCACCACGCAGGCGGGCATGGAGCCGCAGGCAATGCCCAGGGATTTGCGGGCCAACTCCTGTCCGGTGGTGCGGAGGGTGTTCTCCAACTGCGCGAAGAGCGCCTGGGCGCGCGAGTTGCCGGCCCGGGAGTCGGCGTAGACGCGCTCAAGGTGTGCAACGCGGTAGACGAGGAACACGGCGGAGCGGTTTCCCACCAGGGTCCCGTTCTCGTCGCAGTACAGGGCATAGTCGAAGGGGGGACCAACGTCCTTCTGGAGTTCCTCGAGGGGAACAGCGTCGGGTTCAGAGCAGGATCCGCCCAACTGGATGGAGGCCAGCAGGGCCAGGATTACCCAAGAGCACAGGCGTGGCATGGAGTGGAGCCTGTCATTGCCCCTGGGTGGGCGAAAGGACCTTACAGGCAGGAACCTGGGATGGACGAGGGACTGGAGATCTGCCGCACCGACCCCTGGCGCGTGGCTCGACACTCACGGACCGGACAGTCGGAGCATTAGGCTGACGTGCAACAGCCCTCCCTCGCAATGCCATGAGTGGGCAGGAACCTGCACCAACAATGTGATTACAGGCCCAAGCCGGCGGGCGCAGCCTGTAATGACGGTAACATTTGTACTAAGGAAGACGAGTGTGACGACGCTGGTAAATGCTTCTCCGATGTGCTCACTACGAGAGCTCTCATCGCCGATGAGTTAGTTTAGGGACCGGTTTCTCCAGGCTTCGTGATGATGTCCTCTTCAGTCACCATGTGAGGGGGCAGCAGGCCCTCGCTCGTTGGCACAGCCACGCGCTGATTCATGCTCGCCCCTGTGAGCGCGTGAAACATTTCCTCGCTTGCCTCGGAGGCCCCATAGGGGCTGCCCAGCGCAGCAAGGCCCTCTCGCAGATCCATTTCCAGCACAGCCGCCGACGGGTAGCGGTCCTCCGGCTCCCGCTGGAGCAAGCCCCGGAGGATGGAGCGCAGGGGAGGAGGAAGCGGCTGGGTGAGTTCCTCCACGTCCTGCGCAGTGAACGTGGCCGCTCGCAGGATGCAGTCCTCCGCGTGGTCCGGAAGCTCTGCCTCCATGGCCGTCACGGCGGCTTCCAGGACCTGCTCCTTCACCGCGGGCGTGAGCGCCTCTTCCAGATCGTCCGGCCGCACATGGGCCATGTTGTACAGGTGGCGCCAGGTGGCCAGCTCCAGCAACATCAGCCCGAGCGAGAACAGATCCGAGCGCGCATCCAGCTCTTCGCCCAGCAGCGCCTCGGGTGAGCAATAGAAGACGTCACCTTGAGGACGCGGGAACGTCGTGGGCTCCCGGCCCGGCAGCAGGGAGCGCGCTCGGGCGAAGTCCGTCAGCACCACCCCGCCCTCGGAGCCCAGGAGGATGCGAGCAGGGTTCACGTCCCGGTGGACAATGCCCAGCGGAGCTCCGTGCTCGTCCTGGCGTGTGTGGGCGTGATGCAGGGCGCTGGCAATCTCGGCCCCCACGTAGAGGCAGAACGCGGGGGACAGGAGCACTTCACGCATCTGCGAATAGCTGAGCACCGTGTTGAGCGAGGTGCCCTCGACGCGCTCCGACACCACGTAGAGAACCCCCTGGACTTCATACCTCCCGAAGACGCGGGCGATGTTCGGGTGCTGCAGGTACGTGGCCAGGCGTGCCTCCTCACTGAGCCGTGCTCGCATCCTGGCCAATGCTTCGGGCTCATCTGCGGTGGGCGGCAAGCTGCGGACGATGACTTCTCGCAGGCGCTTGGCGTGGGTGCGCTCCCAGGCCGGGACGGTTCTCTCCCCGAGCCTCGATTGCGCTAACTCCTCGACCAGCGGGCGCGTCAGATCCACCTCATACGAGAGCTCACCGTGAGAGAAGAGAATCACTCCTGGGACGCTCCAGGATTGCCGAGATGTCGCCATGCGGAACCGGCTCCTCGCAGCGCACGAAGGGCGCCGCACTTGAGAGCGACATACTACCCGGCACGTGGGAACAATGAGAACGACCCTGGAGGTTGGAAGCGGCGCGAGACTGAACTACAGAGTCAGCGGAACTCGTCGCTCTACCGGCGCGGGTCCAGCCAACGTTCGTCGACTGCCATCGATTGGGCGACCTTCCTGCCTACAGCATGGCCTGGCTTGGAGCCCGCTTTCTTGTCGATGCCCGGACGCCGGCCCCCATCCGTCAGTTCGACGCAGATCGGCACGGTCCGGCCATCGCGGAGGTGGGCCCGGATATAGCGGCCGTAGATGAAATCGCCCGTTGTCCACAGGTGCCCATCCAGCCGCATCCCCGCGGGAGCCTTCCCCAAGGGCTCGATCAACGCCCCCGTCACGGGCCCGTCCTTCCAGACGGTCAACGGGTTCTCGCGCGCTTCTTCAGCATCCCCCTTGGTTACGTCGAGCAGGATGAAGGGGCCATCGGGACTGTTCAGGACCCACCCGAGTTCTTGCCTCATCACCCGCATGGCTTCCTCGGAACAATCCCCAGGCGCTGGCTGCGTTTGCACCCCCGCGCAGCCCGCTTCAAACCATGCGAGCGTGGCCACGAGGAGCGCACACTTCTCGGTCCTTGAGAGCACTCGCCGCTCCTGTGTCTTCTGGGGCTGCGGCGGATTGGGGACGCCGCTGGTGAGCGTCGGGGTGTTGCCGGGCTGGTTCACGGAAGGGCTCGCCTCCTGCTGGGTAGGGAGTGGCGAGGCTAACCGAGTGGGGGGGCTTGTCGGCTTTTCGGCCAGAGAGGACGCTGCGTGGGGGACCGGCCTGAGCAGCACGAATGCGGCGACGGCGATGGCAAGGACTCCGAGCGCCAGAGGTACGGTGACCATTGGACTTGGTAGCGCACGGCGAGGTCGGGGGCCCTCGGCTGCTCTCACGGCAGAGGGGGCGAGCGCGGCCTCTCCCGGCAACGCCGCTGCTTCGGCGGCTTCTGGCGGAAGTTGAGCGGCTACCGGGTGAACGCGAGTCTCACGCCACTCCGGGCCGCCGAACCGCGCGAACTCCTCCAGCGGGCCCATCGCCTCCTGGGCGGTCGCATAGCGCTCCTCGGGTTTGTGACGGAGCAGCTTCATCGCGTAGGCGCTCAGCTCCAGGGGAACTCGTCCGCCGGTGGCCTTGTGCGGGCTGGGCGGTTCGAACGCCTCGTGACCGAGAGGGGGCCTCACCTTGGGATGTGTCGGCGTGGGATCCGTCAACACGTCGTAGAGGTCGGCCCCGAGCGCGAAGAGGTCATCGATTGCCTGGAACGCATATCGGGCCTTGGGGTTGAGGCGGTTCTCCTTCCAGAAGCGCACGGCCTGTGGGCTGCGGTTGCGCGGTGTTCCTGGAGGGATGGGTCCATTCGTCAACTCCTCCGCCGTGGCGTAGTCGGCCACGCCAAAGTCGATGATCACCGGCTCACCTTGCAGGCTGACCATGATGTTTCGCGTGCTCAAGTCGCGGTGGAGGACGTTGTGCCCGTGCATGTGCATCAAGGCATCGAAGAGCTTGCGAAACAGGACGACGATCTGATGGGGCGTGGGGTGGGTCTGCTCGACCCAGCGCGCCAGCGTGTAGCCTTCCACCAGGTCCAGAACGATGTAGAGGAAGCCTGAGCGCGGATCCGGCCAGCGCCCCTGTGCCCACAGGCGGATGATGTGGCGGTGGTTGAGCTGCTGCAGGCAGGCCACCTCTCGTCGAGCGCGTGCGTCCGTCTGCTTCAGATCGCCGCTCTGCTCTGCCTGACAAGCGATCTTGAGGGCGAAGCGCTGGCCGTTTTTCTCTACCTCGTAGACGACAGCATACCCCCCTTTTCCGATGAGCCGCACGATGCGCCAGCCATCCACCATCTGGCCGGGCTCGAGCTTCAAGGGATCCAGTTCCGCCATCATTCCGAGCACCTCGCGGCTGTTGCTACAAGTTCACCAGGGAAAGGGACAGGCAGCGGGTGCCTTCGGCGTTGCACACCCGCAGCGTGTGCGGCGCGGTGAGCCATTGTTTGAGCTCTCGCGTGGGCATCTCGATCTCAATGGCCACTGGCACCGACTCTCCCGAGGAGATGAGGGCGTGCCCAGAGAGCACAGTGCGAGCGCGGCGAGTGTCCCCTCCAGCCACGGGTGTCACTTCTGCCCAGGCGGGCTCCCAGGGCTCCGGTCCGGCATTGAGCACTTCGAGGACGACCACGCTCCACGTAGACGCCCCGAGCCCCTTGCACTTCACGGGGCGGAGTTCCCCGTGAATCTCGTGGCACTCATTCTGGAAGACCATTGCAAGCAGGCCCTGAGCGTCCACCCACCCCGCGAGCGCCACAGCAGCCGGGCTCACCGCTGGGGGATGTGCCTTCAGCTCCTCCAGTTCCCTGCGCTGTGTCTCGTATCGCTCGAGCGTGGCGGACAGCTCCACGCGGCACGCCTCCACGGTCTGCTGCGGGCGGCTGACGTTCACCACGTCATCGACGGTGCCCGGCTGCCCGGTCAGGCGGAACACGACGCTTCTCGGAGAGCCTTCGCGGTAGGTGACGCGCAGCGTGAGCTGTTCGCCTGGGCCGAGCGGTGCCGCGGGCGAGAGCGTGATGGTTCGAGTTCCCACTTCCACCACCGCGAAGCGGGGGCGGTCCTCCAATTCGACGGACTCCCGCACGATCGGCGCGTCCAGGGTGATGAGCGTGAGGGTGCCGGGAGCCAGGTAGAGCAACGGCGACTCACCCACCTTGCCCGTGAACTCCACGGAGCGGGGAGACGAGGGCACCGACGTGGCGGTCTGGGCCGTGGCGGCGAGTCCCACCAGCAGGGCGGAGAATGCGAGATGTGAGCAGAGAGGTCGGATCACGCCCAGGGAACCTATCAGGTAGGTCCCCACAGTAGCAGACACCTGAGCGCGGACGTGCCGAAGTCAGAGGATTTCAACGTGCAGGGCCGCGCATGCTCTTCCGGCCCGGAGACTGACAGGACGGCCGTGACTTGCGTTTATGTGGGGCCGTGGACATTCTGCCGAGTCAAACTCGTCGCGGCCAGTCCGGTCCGACTCCCCACTGGAGGAGCTTCTGTGCGCCGGACCATCCCTGTACTTGAGGACGATGACGATGTTCGCGAGGCCCTGTCCGCCCTGATCCTTGATCCTCCTCGACTGGTGGGGGGCGACCCAGTGGGGCCGTGATTTCCTCGAGGGCCTCAGAGCGGATCCTGACATGTGCGAAGTGCCCGTGGTGCTGATGACGACAAGTGATGTGGAGCCAACGCCTGGCATCGCGGGCTGTCTCCGCAAGCCGTTCGGCGGTCTCCAATTCGAGGCACTCCTGTCACTTCATTGCTCTCCTAAAAGGAGGTGCAGCGACGTGGCTGGATGCCTAGAATGAGGGGCCTCGTGTCCTCGGAATCGGTTCGCCCCACGATCTGGCTCCTCGACGACAGCCCCACGGAGACCGACGTTATCCGTGCGGCGCTGTCCCCCTCCTGTGATGTCACCAGCTTCACGGACGGTGCGACGCTGCTCGAAGCGCTCGGTCGTTCTCCGCCCCCCGATGTGGTGGTTCTGGACTGGGAAGTGCCGGGCCTGTCTGGCATCGAGGTGTGCGAGTACCTTCGGAGCGACCGCGCCACCACGGCACTGCCCGTGCTCCTGCTGACTTCGCATCACTCTCCGGAAGACGTGGCGCGTGGCATGGAGGCGGGTGCCAACGATTACGTCTTCAAGCCCTTCCGGTCCGTGGAGTTCGTGGCGCGGGTGCGGGGGCTTGCACGGCGCGGCCTGATGCAGCGGCGGGCGCTCTCGGACGAGCGTGCGCGCCGGGTCCTCGCGGAGGAGGCACTCGAAGTCGCCCAGGTCGCGGAGCAGCAAGCCTGGACGATGGAGGCCGAACGTTCCCGGCTCCTGGAGCAGTCGCAACAAACGCAGCGAGACGCGGAGGCACGCGAAGCGAAGACCCTCCAGCGCGCCGACTTCGAGCGCCGGCTGATCGGGATCGTCAGCCACGATCTGCGCAACCCCCTGAGCGCCATTGGCCTCACGGCCTCGAACCTGGTGCGTCAGGCGCCCGACGAGCGGCTGCGGCGGGGCCTCGAGCGCATCCTGCTCTCGGTGGAGCGGGCCAACCGGATGATCCGGGACCTGCTGGACTTCACGCGGGCTCGGCAGGGGAGTGGCATCCTGATCGAGCGCAAGTCTTCGGACCTGCATACGCTGGTGCGCGCGGTGGTGGACGAGGTGAGGACGGTTCACCCGAAGCGGTCCATCGTCGTGGTGCAGAGCGGGAGCGGCGGGGGGGAGTGGGATCCGGATCGGCTGGAGCAGGTCATCACCAACCTGCTGGTCAACGCGCTTCACTACAGCCCGCCTGACACTCCCGTGCGAGTGGAGACGCAGGGGTACGGGGACAGGGTGGTGCTGGAGGTCCACAACAGCGGCGAGCCCATCGACCCGGAGTTGCTGCCTCGAATCTTCGAGCCGCTGGAGCGGGGCTCTTCACTCGCGGATCAGTCGGGGCGAAGCATTGGCCTTGGGCTCTACATCGTCCGTCACCTCGTGGAGGCGCATGGGGGGAGCGCGAGCGTCCGGTCCACCGCCACCGAGGGGACGGCGTTCACGGTGGTGCTGCCGATCCGGCCTTCAGCGGAACAAGGCCTGGAGTAGCGGCATCTCCAGTGCATTCACGGTGTCAGTTGACCTTCGGATCCCGCTTCTGGCGCTCGATCCAACTGCGGTAATAGAAGGTGCTCGTGAACCAGGATTCATAGCCACCTTTGGCCTTGGTGAACCCACCGTTGATACCGACAAGCCACCGTCCTTCGTCCGTCTCGCGGAAGCACGGACCGCCGCTGTCGCCTGAGAGGATGTGAATCCCGCCCGCGGTGAAGCGGAACTCCTTGGTCTCGCGTGTCGTGATGACTTCCGTCACGGTGTTTCTGCCTGAGCGCCTTACGCCGCCATTGTCGCCTCTCTCGACACTCGGCCCGAAGCCCACCACGACAAGCGACTCATTGGGTTTGACTTCAACCTCAGGCATGTTGCCATCGGGATTGATGCCCAGCGCGGCCGTCTCCAATTGAATGACGGCGAGATCTGCTCGGTGGCTCTTGACCTTCCCGTCCTGGATCTCCGACCTGAAGTCTTCGTGCGCGACGACAGTGCCTTCGTAGAACTCCGGCGAGCGAGCCCACTTCCCGTTGACTTGCTGATAGCGATACACCTTGACGGTCGCATTCTGCTCGCACTTCTCACTCGTATAGAGCCACTTTCCAGCGCGGGTCCCGAAATCTGCGGGTAGACAGGCACAGTGAGCTGAGAAGAGTACGAGACGCGGAGCGATAAGGACGCCGCTGCAGTCGCCGAGGGGGGTAGTCACCAGGACCGTGGATTGATAGCGGTTGGCATGATCGTTCTCCCCTTTCGCCACGGCAAAGTAGGAATCGGGCGTTGAGGCGCACCCACTTTCAAGAAGCCAGAGGACGATGACAAGGAGCCTCGCGAGGTTGGTGTCACGGGCGCACATAAGGCCTCACTGAGAATGTTCGGCTGCTGGAGGAGCCGAAGTGGAAGCTGCTGTCGCCACACGCTGGAACTCGGCACGCAGCCAGTCCCTGAAGAAGTACGTGCTCGTGCAGGTGAGTTCGAGCTCTGTGCCGACACTTGCTATTCCCACGAGCCACCTCTGACCCGAGTCTTCCCGGAAGCAAGGTCCACCCGTGTATCCGTTGTAGACAAAAGCACCCTGTTGCTCGTAGAGGATCCTTCCGTCCGAGTTTCCAGGGACCTTGGTGACCTTGTTGTGTCTGAAATAGCGCAGGCCTGGCTCGTCGCGAAAGCGCGGATCATCTCCATAGCCTGCCATCACGAGCGTTTCGTTTTCCTGAGCTTCCTTCTCGGCAAACGGGATGCTCTCAACAGACTCATCCTCCGGGGAGTCAAGGATGATGAGGGCCAGGTCCGCCCTCGTTGACAGGACTGCGCCTTGCTCATTGAGTTCAATCTTGAAAGCGGGATGAACGCGGACCTTGCCCCTGAGGGGGCGCTGCATGATTGAAGCCGGCCGCTCCGTAGACTTCCAATCCTCCCTGGTGCCGTAGCGCACCCTCGTCATGAACGCATGCTCAGCGCAAGCTGAAGGCCCAATCGGGCCTTTCTCGGGCCTCTCTTGCGAGGTGACGTACCGCGGCGGGCACACGCAACTGGCTGCGGTCAAGGCCACGCGAGGGCTCAGGAGAATCCCGCTGCAGTTCGGCCAGACACCCTCTGCATCCTTCAAGAACATGAGGGTCGATTCGTACCTGTTGCTGACGTCCACCTTTCCTGCTGCTGCGCCACCTCTGAATCTCAAGGCAATGGCGGGTTGCCACCCCTCTGGGAGAGGGGGGGAATCGTCATCATGCGAAGAGCTTGAGGGGGAAGCGTGTCCGAGAGGCGCCGCCCCATCGAGCCCAGCCTCCTCTCGAGTTGCTGGAGCCTGCGTGCTGTTCTGCTTGCATCCTTCCGCGAAGGACACTCCGACGACGCAGACGAAGACTACTTCGATGGGGGCCAGCGAACGGCGCACCTCGACCTCTCAGAGACAGGGGGGAACTCGTAGTGAGCATACTTCGTCCCCGATGGAGGCGCTGGGACCTCAGATCTGCCCGTCCCACCCGTGGTCGTTGCGCCGGAACGCGTCGCGAATGTGCGCCACGTGCTCCGGTGCGAGGGGCCCGTGCTCCAAGGCCCTCACGTTGTGCTGGAGGTTCTCCAGCCGCGTGGTGCCCACGAGGCACGTCGTCACGCCCGGAACGTAGGCCGCGAAGCGCAGCGCGAACTCGCTCCCATCCAGCCCGCGTGGATCCAGTCCCATCTGGCGCATCCGGTCCCAGTACAGCGCCACATCTTGCGCCCACGGACGCTCCGAATACCGCCACGGTGCATTTCCCAACGTGCGCTTCGCGATGACTCCCACGCCGCGCTCTCGCGCCATCGCCACGCCCCAGTCGATGGCGCGCTGGTCGAACAGGTTCACCGACGTCTGCACTGACCCGAATCGCCCCATGTTCAGCGCATGTGCCAGTGAGTGGTTGTCCCCGGAGTATGCAGCCACGCGAACCTTGCCCTGCTCCACCGCTCGCGTCAGCGCGTCCACCACACCCGGCCGCTCCAGCACATCGATCGGGCACGAGTGGAAGTGCATCACGTCGATGACGTCCGTGCGCATCCGCCTCAGTGCCAGCTCGATGCCCTGTGTGATGCACGGCCCCGTCCAGTCCTCCACCCCCGGCACGCCGTAGCCGCACTTCGTCGAGAGCACGAACTCTCCGCGCCGCCCCTGCAGGTGCCGGCCAATCCGCTCCTCGGAGAGCCCATAGCTGGGCGCGGTATCGATCAGGTTGATCCCTGCATCCAGTACGCCATGCAGCAGCCTCGCCGCCTCATCCTCTGATAGCGCTCCGTCCCCTACGGGCCCTGCTCCGAATCCCAGCGCGGAGACCTGCAGGCCTGTGTTTCCCAGGGGACGGCGCTCCATCACGTTCCTCCACGCGCGGCCAGATCGATGAAGCCGCGGATCCAGATGAGGTTCACTGCGTGGCTGGACGCTAGCGGAGTCCGCGTCGTCGTCTCCAGCGCGGCCGTGTAGGGCACTCCCTGGCGCGTGAAGTAGTCCGTCACGCTCCCATCATGCGAGACGATGAGCCCGTCCCCGTCCGTGTGGTGGTTCTCGTCCACCTTCTGGTTCCGGATGACGCTCGCGTGGCTCGCAGCCGCCTCCATCAACGGCCGATACGCCGCCGCGTCCCCAAACGTGTACGCGTACGTGGCCGCGACGCTCAGGTAGTTGTCCTGGTGGATGTCCAGCGCCGCGGCCGGAGCCGGGAAACGGACGATGTCCGCTCGCACCGCCCGCGTCTCTTTCGGGCCCCCGTCGTACAACTCCCAGCGCAGGAAGGACTCGCCCCGCGCCAGCTCTCCCTTCCACGTTCCCGGCGCCACCTCGTAGCGCAGGAAGTCGTTGTTCGGCTTCTCCCCGCTGCGGTTGTAGCGCGTGCCCACCTCGAAGCCCGATGGGTTGATGCACGGGTACACGCGCAACCCCACGTCTCGTGCCCTCGCGTAGGCGACGATTTCCGCGAAGCTCTCCGCCAGCGTCAACGGCCCAGCCGGTTCCTCCCCATGAAACCCCGAGGTGATGACGAGCCAGCGCGAACCGGGGACGGTCAGCCGAAAGAGCGGATACTCCCTCCCGGCCTCCATCACCCGGCCGTACTCGGCCACGTCCGCTAGCGAGGAGTGGGCCATCAGGCGGCGGGCATAATCCGTGTATTCCACGCTCCGAACATAGTGAGCCGCCGTCTCGTTTCCCACCTTCTCTCACCCGTGCCGTTCAGTGCGGCACGGCGGGCCCCGCTCCGAAGTCAGCGGGGCGTTGGCCGAGAACACTCCGCTCAGTGGACGTCCATCTTCTCGCGGTACTCCGTCGCCAGCTGCTTGCGCTGCGTCGGCGAGAGGATGCGGTGCACCTCCAGCGCGGAGTCCACCACCTTGTGCGCGAAGGCGCGCAGCGCGTCGATGCGCGCATCCACCAGCGTGTGCAGCTTGCTCGCGTCCGGCGTGTCGGACTCGAGCTGCGTCAGGAACTCCTGGCGCGTGGCCTGGTGGTCCTCGGCCAGCTGCTTGCCTTCCTCGAAGAGCCGGTCCTTCACGCCCTGTACCGCCTGCTTCTGGCTGTCCGAGGCGTTGATGTCCTCCAGCTTGTCGTCCAGCTTCCAGGTGATGACCTGCTTGATGCGCTCGGGATCCCGGTTCCAGCCCCAGCCTCCTCCCCGGAAGCCACTGAGCAGCACGACGGCGAGGACTGCGGAGGCGGCGATGGCGATCTTCTTCTTCATGACGTGTTCTCCTGGCGGGACCCTCAGGGCCCGGTGTTCGGCTTCGCCTCGATGGCGACGGTGCAGAAGATGACCGGGCGCCGTTGAGCGCGCTTTTCCTCCCCGTAAAGAAGTGTGAAGCCCTCACTCCCTATGAAGCGTTGAGGAGGGCACACCCCGCGTATAGCCCCAGGAACACGAGCAGCCCTACCCGGCAGCCGAGCACCAGCGAGCGGCCAGGCGGCGGTGGCGAGTCGGGGGGCCCGGGCGTTACATCCTCAAGAAGGTCCAGCCATGGTCCTGAATACAGGGGCTTACGTCCGGAGGGCCCGCAAGGAGCGTGTGCCGGGCGTCGTGTCGAGCGCCGAACCACCTGGCACGTCTCCTGTTCTCCTTCCCACCCTACACGTAGTAGAAAACCCGCCCGAGGCCGATTTTCCGGATGCGGCGCGCGGTCCGGAACCCTATTGTTCGCCACCGCTTTCCGCTCGCCCTACGAACAGCCATGTCCTTTACCCATCTCCACCTGCACACCCTGTACTCCCTCCTGGATGGCGCCATCCGGATGAAGGACCTCATCAAGACGGTGAAGGAAAAGGGGATGACGAGCGTGGCCGTGACCGATCACGGCAACATGTTCGCCACCATCGACTTCTACAAGAAGGCGAAGGATGCCGGCATCAAGCCCATCATCGGCATGGAGGCCTACGTCGCCGGCACCAAGGGCCGTGAGGACCGCACCGAGAAGGTCGCCCACCATCTCATCCTCGTCGCCCAGAACGCCGAGGGCTATGCCAACCTCCGCGTCCTGGCCTCCCGCGCGTACATGGACGGCTTCTACTACCACCCGCGCATCGACAAGAAGCTGCTGGCCGAGCACAGCAAGGGCCTCTTCGCCCTCACCGCGTGCCTCGGCGGTGAAGTCACAAGCGCCTGCTTCCGCGGGGACATGGACCACGCCCGCAAGGCCGCGCTCGAGTACAAGAACATCTTCGAGCCCGATCACTTCTTCCTCGAGGTCCAGTCCAACGGCTTGCCCGAGCAGGACAAGGCCAACGAGAACCTCATGACGCTCAGCCGGGACCTGGACATCCCGCTGTGCGCCACCGCGGACGCCCACTACATCAAGCGCGAGGACGCTCGCGCGCACGAGCTGCTCATGTGCATCGCCAGCGGCAAGACGTTGGCCGACGGCAAGCGCATGAAGCACTCCACGGACAAGCTCTACGTCACCAGCCCCGAGGAGATGCTCCAGTTCTTCAAGGACACCCCCGAGGCCGTCCACAACACCCAGCGCATCGCCGAGCAATGCAACCTGGAGCTCAAGCTCGGCAAGCCCATGTTGCCCACCTTCAAGGTCCCCGAGTCCCACACGCCGGACAGCTACATGGCGGAGCTGGCCTTCGAGGGGCTCCACGAGCGCTTCAAGGAGCTGCACAAGGCCGGCGCCAAGTTCGACCCGGACTTGTACCGCGCCCGCCTCACCCTGGAGCTTGGCGTCATCCAGAAGATGGGGTTCAGCGGCTACTTCCTCATCGTTCAGGACTTCATCAACTGGGCCAAGCGCCACGGCATCCCCGTGGGGCCGGGCCGTGGCTCGGGCGCCGGTTCGCTCGTGGCCTACGCGCTGCGCATCACCGACCTGGATCCCATCCCGTACAACCTGCTCTTCGAGCGCTTCCTCAACCCCGAGCGCGTGTCGATGCCGGACTTCGATATCGACTTCTGCCAGGACCGCCGGGACGAGGTCATCAAGTACGTCTCCAGCAAGTACGGCGAGAACAACGTCGGGCAGATCATCACCTTCGGCAGCTTGAAGGCCAAGAGCGTGCTGCGCGACGTGTGCCGCGTCTTCGGCCTGCCCTTCAGCGAGGGTGACCGCATCGCCAAGCTCGTCCCCGAAGTCCTCAACATCACCCTCAAGGAGGCCATCGAGACCGAGCCTCGCCTCAAGGAGATGATCGAGAAGCCCTCGAACATCGGCGAGGTGGAGGGCAAGCCCGTCACCACCAAGGACGTGCTGGAGATCGCCCTCGCCCTCGAGGGCCTGCACCGCCAGCCCGGCATGCACGCCGCCGGCGTCGTCATCGCCGACAAGCCGCTGTGGGAGTTCGTCCCCGTCTACCAGCCTCCCGGTGAGAAGACCCTCATCACCCAGTTCGCCAAGGACGAGGTGGAGGCCGCAGGCCTGGTGAAGTTCGACTTCCTCGGCCTCAAGACGCTCACGGTGATCCAGAACGCGCTGGATCTCATCAACCGCAACCACCCGCGAGAGAAGCCTCTCACGCGCGACGACATCCCGCTCTACGACGACGCGATGTGGGCGTTGATGGCCAAGGGCGACACGGCCGGCGTCTTCCAGATGGAGTCCAGCGGCTTCACCGAAATGGTGATGAAGCTCAAGCCGTCCTGCTTCGAAGACGTCATCGCCGCCGGCGCCCTCTACCGGCCCGGTCCGCTCGACTCGGGCATGGTGGACGTCTTCATCAACCGCAAGCACGGCCGCGAGTCCGTCGTCTACCCGCACCCCTTGCTCGAGCCCGTCCTCAAGGACACCTACGGCGTCATCGTGTACCAGGAGCAGGTGATGCAGATCTCGCAGGTCCTGGGTGGCTACACCCTGGGCCGCGCCGACCTGCTCCGCCGCGCCATGGGCAAGAAGAAGGCCGAGGTGATGCAGGCCGAGCGCGCCGGCTTCCTCGAGGGCTGCAAGAAGAACGAAGTCGACCTCAAGGTGGCCGGCGAGATCTTCGACCTCATGGAGAAGTTCGCTGAGTACGGCTTCAACAAGAGCCACTCGGCCGCCTATGGCCTCGTCACCATCCACACGGCGTGGCTCAAGGCCCACTACCCCGTGGAGTTCATGGCCGCCCTTCTCACCAGCGAGAAGGACAACACCGACAAGGTGGTGCGCCACATCGGTGAGGCTCGCGAGTCCGGCACCCAGGTGCTCCCGCCGGACGTGAACCAGTCGGACATGGCCTTCGGCGCCGTGGACGGGAAGATCCGCTTCGGTCTGGGCGCCATCAAGGGCGTGGGCGAGGGCGCCATCGAGTCCATCGTCGAGGCCCGCAAGGAAGGGCCCTTCAAGGGCCTGTTCGACTTCTGCGAGCGCGTGGACAGCCGGCGCGTGAACCGGAAGGTGCTCGAAGCGCTGGTGAAGGCCGGTGCCTTCGACTTCGAGAAGCGTGCGCGGCGCCAGTTGTTCGAGACGATCGAAAAGGCGATGAACCGCGGCTCGTCCAGCCAGAAGGACAAGGCGGCCGGGCAGAGCTCGCTGTTCGGAATGCTGGCGGGGCCGGCCTCGAGTGGCGGAAATGCGCTCAAGGATGACTTCGTGCAGGTGGAGGAGTGGCCGGAGAAGGAGCGCCTGTCCTTCGAGAAGGAGGCCATCGGCTTCTACGTGTCCGGCCACCCGCTGCACCAGTACGAGAAGGAATTGAAGCGCTACGCACGGCCGGTGACGGCGGTGCAGCGCGCCCGCCGGGACGAGAAGATCTCCGTGGGTGGCATCATCGCCGCGCTGCGCGAGCGGCCCACGAAGACGGGCAAGCGCATGGCGTGGGTGACGCTGGAGGACCTGTCAGGCTCCATCGAGCTGGTGTGCTTCCCGGGCAAGGACGGCACCCGCTCGGTGATGGGCAAGGATGGCAAGTGGACCAAGGCCGGGCCCAAGCCGGGCTATGAGCACTGGGAGACGCTGCTCAAGGGGGATGATCCCATCCTCGTGACGGGCTCGGTGCAGGTCAGCCAGCGCGACGAGGATGCTCCCACGACCGAGCTCATCGTCGAGGACATCCAGAGCCTGAAGGCCGTTCGCGAGAAGCGCACGAAGCGGCTGGAGCTGCGCGTGCCCGCGGATCTGCTCACCGAAGACCGGTTGTCGAAGCTGATGGCCATCGCCAAGCAGTACACCGGCGCCACGCCCGTGGCCGTCAGTGTGCTGTTCCCAGGCGAGGCCGAGGCGCTCATCGGTGGCACGCAGCTCAAGGTCCAGGTGAGCGATGAGCTGCTGCTGGCCGTCGACAAGCTCTTCGGGATGAAGGTCGTCGAGCTGGGGTAGGCGCGCGCACCCACTCGTGCGCGCGCCCGGGCCGCCAGGACTCAGTGCACCAGGGTCTCCGTGCGCCGGATGAAGTTCACCGGCTCCTCGGATGTGCCCTTTGCGAAGTTCGGCCGCACATCGAGGATCTTCTGCACCAGGGACAGGTCGCGGATCGCTCCCACTGGGAACTTCGGCCCCTCGATCGGTCCCACCGGGTCGATGGGCACCACCTGGGCGATCTCCCCGATCTGGTTCAACAGGTTCGGATCCGCGCGGACGACCGTCGTGCACTGCGTGCAGAAGGCCACCTCGTACAGCCGCTGCCACCGCCGCTCGAGGTCCGCGAAGAGCCACTTCGGCGTCGTGAACTGCGTGTCATTCACCCCGAAGGCCAGGCCCGGTCCACCACCCGTCAGGAACCTCGACAGCGTCACCGGGATGCCCGTGGTCGTCACGTGCGTGAACGCGGTCTGCGTGTCGCCGAAGTGGCAGCCGCTGCACGTGTTGACGGAGAACTCGTGCCGCGCGCACACGTCCGCGGGGTTGGCTCCGCTGGCGCCCGCGGCGGGCCAGAAGTTCGGCGGCACGAGCGAGTTGCCGCCTCGGAACGGTACCCCCAGGAAGGAGTACGGCACGGTGTGCGCCGTCGAGCAGTTGGACGGCAGCGGCCCCACCGGCAGCGGCACCGAGGGCTTCACGACGCTCAGCACGTAGTTGCTGATCGCCGGATGCCCGCTCGGGTAGGCGCCGTCATCCGGCGTCTGCGCCACCGTGTGCTTGCGCAGCAGTCCGTTGGAGGGCGTGCTGATGCCACTCACCGGATCCTCGTCGCTCAGCGTGAACTCGCGCAGCTCCCAGGGGCTGGCAATGGAGCGCTCGTTGGTGCGCAGCTGGTTGAGGGCGCTCTGGTTGCCCTTGCCCGGCGCCGCCCCGTGCAGCACCACGCTCTCGGTGATGGCCTGCAGCTTCGTCAGGTACGTCGGCGTGAAGCCTCCCAGCGTGTTGAGCTCCGTCCACTTGCGCGCATACTGGACCACGTTGGAGCAACCCGTGACGGGCACGCCGTACTCGAAGATGACGGTGAAGGGCTTCAGGCCGCACGTGGCCTGCGAGCCGCCGCCCCATGGGTTCGGCTGGACGACTCCGAAGATGAAGCGCAGCTCACCGGCGTCCACTGGACGGCTCGTCGTCGTGCCGCCATAGCCGCTGCTGCCCGAGACGGTGTTGCCCACGTCCAGGCGGTTGACGATCGACAGCAGGCGGAAGGGCGCGATGTTCAGGTTGAGCGGGCCGCTGAGCTGGACGAACTTCTTCCCCGAGGAGTCCGTGAGCACCGCCGCGGTGACGCCGCTGGCGGTGGCCCAGGGCTGGATCACCCCGCTGAAGATGTTGGGCCGGGCCGGCACCACGTCTCCGTTCACGACGTACGGGTTGAGCCACATCTCCAGCCACCGGAGCACGAACGTCTCGGGCGTCGAGCCCGAACTGGTGGCCATCTCACGGATCAGGTGGGCGAAGGTCCACGCGCCACCCTGCGTGCCCGCGCCCGTGCACGGATCCCACGTGCGCGCCGGATCCAGCACCACGGCGGGTGAGGTGATGAACAGCGACTGGCCCCAGCCCTGCGTCGTGGACGCAGGCGTCGCCGGGCACGTGCTCAGCGGTTGGGGCTGGAACTTCGTGAAGGTATCCCGGTCGAAGCCAATGCCCTGCGTGATGCCGATGGGCGTGCGGCCGTTGAAGACGATGGAGTCCTCGGTGATTTCTCCGAACTCGCCCGAGGCCAGCAGCCGCTCGTTTTCGATGCGGCGTTCGATTTCCCGCGAGCTGAGTTGCCCGAAGGAGGTGAAGAACCCGGAGCCCGGGCTCGAAGGAATGGCTCCCAGCTTCGCCAGCGCGTCCGAGCTGAAGAGCACCGTGGGGCTCGAGGTATCTCCGACGATGCGGACGAGGCTGCCCTCCAGCTCCTTGTTGGCGGGGGGCGGCAGCTTCACATGCACCGCCACGTTCTCCCCGAGCTTCGTCGTCTTCTCGAGCTGCTGGAGCGACGTCTGCGAGGCTTCTTCTGGCTTGATGGGCGGCAGCGAGCGGATCTCGACGGTATCGCCCTCGTCGGCGGCCTGTTCCCGGGTGCTCTCGGAGGTCGGAGCTGGTGGCGGGGGCTCAGGCTCTCTTGAGCAGCCTGCGGCGGTGAGCAACGTTCCGGTCAGTAGCAGTGTGGACCAGCGAAGGCGACTGCGTAGCGTTCTCGGCATGAGGCTCCTCGGGGCTGATGGAGGTGAGGCGCCGGGAGTGTGGCCTGCTCATGACTTCTCGTGAAGATGGAAAAGCTCGCTTGTCTCGGGTGTCAGGCTTTCATGGTAGAGGCGCCCCCCGCCTGCGCGGGGTTATCCGGTCGTGGACGGCGCTCGGGCGTTTCTGGTCAAGTGCCGCCCCCGACGGAGGGAAGGGATGACCACCGCTTACCAGTCACTGCGTGTCGAGAAGGCCGAGGGTGTCGCCGAGATCGTGTTGCTGGGGCCCGGCAAGGGCAATGCCCTGGGACCGGACTTCTGGCGCGAGATGCCGGAGGTGCTCCGCGCGCTCGATGTTGACGAGTCCGTGCGCGTCGTCCTGTTGCGCGGCGAGGGTGCTCACTTCTCCTATGGCCTGGATCTGGCGGGGATGACGGAGACGCTCGGGCCCCTCATCTCCGGGGACAACAACACGGCCTTCGAGCGGACGAAGCTGCTCCAGCTCATCCACCAGATGCAGGGCGCCACCGAGGGACTCTCCCGCTGCCGCAAGCCCGTCATCGCTGCGATCCACGGCTGGTGCATTGGTGGCGGTATCGATCTCATCGCCGCGTGTGACTTCCGGTACTGCTCGCGCGAGGCGAAGTTCAGCCTCCGTGAGGCGCGTGTCGGCATCGTCGCGGACCTGGGCGCGCTCCAGCGCCTGCCGCGCATCATCGGCGAAGGCAACACGCGCGAGATGGCCTACACCGCTGGGGACTTCGACGCGGAGCGCGTGTTGCGCATGGGGCTCGTCAACGAGGTGTTCGAGTCTCCCGAGGCGCTGCTCACCGCCGCGCGGGCCACCGCCCGGAAGATCGCCGAGAACCCGCCGCTCGTCGTCCAGGGCGCCAAGCAGGTGATGGAGTACTGCGCGGACAAGTCCATCGAGGACGGCCTGCGCTACGTGGCGGTGTGGAACTCCGCCTTCTTGCAGTCGAACGATCTGACCGAGGCGTTCTCGGCCTTCATGGAGCGGCGGCCTCCGCGCTTCCAGGGGAGATGAGTCATGGCTGAAGGGGTATTCAAGGAGAAGCTGCTCGCCGGCAAGGTGGCCTTCGTCACCGGCGGCAGCAGTGGCATCAACCTGGGCATCGCCGAGCGCTTCGTGAAGGCCGGCGCCAAGGTGGTCATCAACGGCCGCAACGTGGAGAAACTCGAGGGCGCCGTGAAGGAGCTCCAGCAGCACGGCTCCGCCATGGGCGTTCCTGCCGATGTGCGCGACTATGCCTCCGTGGAGAAGGCCTTCCAGACGGCGCACGATGCGTATGGGGAGATCGACATCCTCGTGTGCGGCGCCGCCGGCAACTTCCCGGCGCCCGCGCTTGGCATGTCCTCCAATGGCTTCAAGGCGGTGATGGACATCGATGTGCTGGGCACCTTCAACGCGTGCCGCGCCGGCTTCGAGCACCTGCGCAAGCCCGGCGCCACGGTGATCAACATCTCCGCGCCCCAGGCCTTCCTCCCCACGGCCATGCAGGCCCACGTGTGCGCGGCGAAGGCCGGCGTGGACATGCTCACCCGCGTGCTGGCCATCGAATGGGGTGGGGCGGGCGTCCGCATCAACGCCATCTCCCCCGGGCCCATCGACGACACCGAGGGCATGAAGCGGCTGGCTCCCTCCGAGGCCGCGCGCGACAAGATCATCCAGTCCCTGCCCCTGCAGCGCATGGGTGCCAAGTCGGATATCTCCAACCTGGCCCTCTTCCTCGCCTCGGACGCGGCGTCCTACATCACGGGCTCGATCATGCTGTGCGATGGCGGCTGGTCGCTTCTCGGCTCGGGAGTGATCATGCAGGCCATCGGCAGCTGACGGTCTGCTGAGGCAACCGGGCGCCGAGGAGGCTCCCCTCCGGGCGCGGTTCGGGCCAACCTGTATGCTTGGTGGACAGGTTCGGCTCATGTCCGCCGCCCGTGGGGTCTCCCTTTCAGGTGGGGCCTCGTCGTGCGAGGTGTGCGCCTCCCCTTCTTTCCTGAAGGGGGGTAGAAAGGGCTCGGGCCTCGCAGGAGTCCTCCCGTGACGCGGGACTCCGTGCGTCCTCGGGAGTCGTGCATGCCGCTGCCTTCGTTCTCGCTCGCCCGCTGGTTCGGGATGGGTGTCTTGTGGCTCGCTCTGGTCATCGGTTGCGGTGGAGGGAGCTCGCCGTCTCCCTCCGAGCCTCAGGTGCCTCCGGATGCGGGGCGCTCGTCGGTCTCGGTGGATCGCTCCACGGGGGTTCGGGCGGATGGGGCGGAGCGGGTCACCATCACCGTCACTGTCCGTGATGCCGCCGGAAAGCCCTTGTCCGGTCGCACCGTGCAGGTGGAGGTGTCGGGCGATGGCAACACCGTGACTCAGCCCTCGGGGACGACGAGCGCCAGCGGCGTGGTGACGGCCTCGGTGGTCTCGGCTCAGGCGGGGAACAAGCAGGTGAAGGCATCGGTCGAGGCCGAGGGTGGGGCGGTGGTGATCTCCGAGCAGCCCACCATCGCCTTCGTCGCGCCTCCTGCCGTGAAGCTGGCCTTCCTCACCCCGAGCCTCTCCGCGACCGCCGGTGAGGCGGTGTCTCCCGAGGTGGAGGTGGCCATCCAGGATGGGCTCGGGCGCACCGTGGTGAGCGCATCGGGAGAGGTCTCGCTCCAACTGGCCGCGGGGCCGGCTTCGGCAGGGCTGGAGGGTACCCTCACCGCTCAGGCTGTCGGTGGCATCGCGCGGTTCCCTCGTGTGGTGTTGAAGCAGGCGGGTTCGGGCTACAGGCTGAAGGCCACCTCGAGTGGCCTCGCTGATGCCCTCAGCCCCGTCTTTGAAGTCGTGCCCGCTCTGCCCGCGTCACTTTCGCTGGCGCTGCGTGGCGCCACGGTGGCGGGGACCCCGATGAACGCCACGGTGACGATCCGGGACGCCTTCGGCAACCAGGCCGCGAACTACCGCGGCACGGTGCACTTCAGCTCGACGGCTCCGGGGGCCCTGCTGCCTTCGGACTCCACCTTCACCGAGGCGGATCATGGAGCGAAGTCCTTCGCTGTCACCTTGAGCCAGACGGGGGCATGGCAAGTCCAGGTGGAGGACTCCGAGACTCCGACGCTGGCCGCCAGCGTATCCGTGACGGTCCTGCCGGGACCCATGGCTCAGTTCGCCCTGTCGTCGCTCCCGGGGCCCTTCGAGGCGGGGGAGGAGTTCTCCGTGGAGGTCTCGGCTCGCGATGCGTTCGGGAACGAGGCGACGGATTATCTCGGCACCATTCATTTCACGGCGACGGATCCGTCCGCCGAGCTGCCCGAGGACTACACCTTCACTGAGTCCGACAATGGGCGCCACTCCTTCAATGTGGCGTTCACGGTCGCCGCCAGCCCCCAACAGGTGACGGTCACGGATACCGCCGTGGCTTCGCTCTCCGCCACGTTGGAGCGGGAGATCATCCCCGCTGCTCCGAGCCAGCTCCGCTTCGCCGTGCCGCCGGTGAATGGTCCGGTGCATGCCGTGCTCCCGGCCGTGCAGGTGGAGTTGCTGGATGCGTTCGGCAACCGGTCTCGCGTCTCCACTCCGGCCGTCACGGTTGCGATCAAGGGTGGCAATCCCGTGGCCGTCCTGAGCGGGACCTTGTCCGTGAGCCCCGTCGATGGGCTGGCCACCTTCTCGGATCTCTCGGTGGATCAGGCGGGCAACGGCTTCCAGCTCACGGCCACGGCCGACCTGCTTCCCGCGGTGGACAGCACGGGCTTCGATGTCTCCGCGGCGCTCAATGCCTGCTCCGGTGTCGTCTGCGAGGTGCCCGCGCCCACCTGCGCGGCGGATGGCGTCTCCCGCGTCACCTTCACCTCCTCCTGCGTGCTCGTCGACGGGCTGCCGAGCTGCCGGGACACCGAAGTGCGGACACTCGTGAACGTGAGGTTGCTCGGAGGGGACTATGGAACGCCGGGGCAGTCCAATGAGACGTGCGGGATGAGCGCGGCGCCTGCCGAACCCACCGAGCCGTAGCCGGGTGGGTGGCGGTCCGGCTCAGTTCGCCCGAGGCAGCCACTGCTCCAGCAGCCGCAGCGAGCTTCGGAGGTCCGAGGAAGCCGCCGCGGGAGGTGCTCGCCGCGCCCGCTCCAGCCGCTGCCGCGCCGCGGCCATGCACTGTTCCACCTGCTCGGAGAAGACCTCCGTCCGTGCCCTGGTCAGGTCCACCGCGGCGCGCAGCAGGGACACCAGCTCGCTCAAGACGGGATCCTCACGCAGCTCGGGGGCGGCCTCCAGCGAGAGGAAGCCCTCCTGCGCCACGGCCACCTGTCCCAGCGCCGCATGCACCGCGGCGAGGTAGGCGGAGAAGCGCAGCATGTGGCCGCGCGACACCTCGGACAACGAGGCAATGGCCTCCCGCAGATGCGCCTGGGCCTTCTCGTGCATGCCCTGCGCCAGGTAGGCACGGCCCAGCTCTCCACGAGCGCACGCCTCCAGGATGCGGCTGCCGAGCTGCCAGCCCACGGGCACCGCTGCCTCCAGGTGCTCGACGGCCTCGGCGGCCCGGCCGTCCTCCAACAGCAGACACCCGATGTTCACCTGCGCGATGGCGTAGCTGAAGCGATTCCCCACGTGGGTGGATTTGCGCTGGGCCTCCTCCAGCAGCGCCACGGCCTCCCGCATCCGCCCCAACTCGCCAATGGCGAAGGCGTAGTTGATGAGGAAGATCAGCTCGAACGTGGCATCCCCCAGCTCACGGAACATCTCCAGCGCCGCATGGAGGTGCGGCACTGTTGCCGTGGCTCCGCTGCGGAACAGCTCGAAGAGGCCCAGGTTGCCGACCGCGTAGCCTTCCAGCCACCGGTCTCCCCCCGAGGGCAGGGCCTGCGCCTCCTGCACCAGTGCCCACCCCGCGCTCATGTCTCCCTCGTGGCGAGCCACGATGGAAAGCTCCACCAGCACCCGCTTCTCCTGCGCAGCGGATTCCAACTCGTGGAACGCCTGGCGCGCCTCCTCCAGGTCCCTGCGCGCGGCGGGCCGTGCGCCCATCTCCAGGTGGGCCCGGCCTCGCACCGCGAGCGTCTCCGCCCGTAGCCGCGCGTCCACGGGCACACTCGTGGCCAGCTTCAAGGCCCGGTCCAGCCTCTCGAGCGTGAGGTCCATGGGCCCGCGCGCCGTCATGTCCGGCTCGAGGACGATCAGTCCGCTCAGCGCTCGTGCCAGGGACTCGGGTGTCGAGGGGCGCTGCGCCAGGGCGTTGTCACATACGGCCAGCAGGTTCTCGCGCTCCGCCTCGAGCCGGCGCAGTGCCTCGACTCCACTGCTGCCGTGCAGCAGGCGGGTGAGCATGCGGGCATGGCTCAAGAAGAAGTCCGCGTGCCGCTCCACCACCGATGCTTCCAGGCCGGGCTCCGCCAGCCGCTCCGAAGCGTACTCGCGCACGCTCTCGTACAGCGCCAGGCGCCGCTCTCCCGTGGAGTCGCCCGCGGGCGCCGTTCGCAGCAGCGACTTGGTGCGCAGCGACTGGATCACATCCAGCACCTCCGGGCCTTCCGAGGGCAATGCCAGCACCGACTCGGCCGCCTCCAGGGTGAAGCCGCCCCGGAACACCGAGCACTGGGCCAAGGCCTGGCGCTCGGCGGGCTCCAGCAGGTTCCAGCTCCAGTCGATGGCGCCCCTCAGGGTGGCCTGCCGTGCCGAGGCATCCCGGCGTCCGCCTCGCAGCAACTCGAAGCGCCGCGACAGCCGCTCGCGAATCTGGGCCACGCCCAGCACCGGCGTGCGCGCCGCGGCCAGCTCGATGGCCAGCGCTATCCCATCCAGGCGCCGGACGATCTCGGACACCAGCGGTGCCTCCCGGGCCGTGAGCACGAAGTCTCCCTGGGCCGCCTGAGCGCGCTGCACGAAGAGCCGCACCGCATCCGAGCGGGAGATGGCCTCCAGCGACGTCTCGTCATCCGCGGGCAGCCCCAGCGGCGCCAGATCCAGCACCCACTCGCCGGGCAGGTGCATGGTCTCTCGCGAGGTGACCAGGAAGCGTGCGTCCGGGGCCAGCGCCAGCCACCTCCCCAGGGTGGAGGACGCGTGGCGCATCAGGTGCTCCATGTTGTCGAGGATGAGCAGCACCTGCCCCCGGCCCGCGAGCGCACGGCCGATCTGCTCGGCGGGATCTCCGTCCTTACCTCCGTGAGAGAGCGCCACCCCCAGCGCCTGTCCGACGACGTGGCAGATGTCTCCGGCGCTGGAGGCCTCCGTCAGCACGCACAGCCACACGCCGCCCGCCCAGCGCTGCTGCGAGTTCAGCACCGTGCTCCCGAAGTGCGTGGCCAGGCGCGTCTTGCCCATGCCTCCAGGCCCCAGGATGGTGACGAGCCGGGCGCCATCGAGGAAGCGCTGCCTCAACAACTCCAGCTCTTCCTCGCGGCCCACCAGTGCTCCGGTGACGGAGGGGAGGTTGCCGTGCCGCTCCTCCTGCGCGCGTTGAGGGCCGAAGCTCCGATCCGCCAGCGAGGCGGGGAGCACCTCGACCAGGGAGAAGGGCTCCTCGATGCCCTTGAACCGGAACTCTCCCAGGGCCCTCACAGCGGGGTGGCCGACTTCCTCGAGCTGCTGGGCCAACTGGGACCAGGCTGCGCCGCTGAGCAGCACCTGTCCGCCATGGCCCGCGTTCGCCACGCGTGCCGCCACGTTCACCGTGTGGCCCAGGTAGTCCACCTGGCCCGTGTGCTCGTCGATGCGGCACTCGGCCGGGCCCAGGTGCACCCCCATGCGCACGCGCAGGCCCCGGTGCAGCGCCCGTCCTTGGGGCCCACGCTCCTCGGCGGCTTGAGGATGGGCGAGGAGCGCCGCGGGCCAGGGCGCTTGCAGCAGCGCCTCCTGCGTCTCCAGGCACCAGCGCACCGCCTCCATGACGGACGGGAAGGCCACCATGAAGGAGTCGCCCTGGGTCTTCACCTCATAGCCCGAGGCGGTGGACAGCCGCGCGCGCAGCACCCGGTTGTGCACGTCCAGCGCCACCTGCATGGCCTCGCCGCACTGCGCCCACAACTGGGTGGAACTCTGCACGTCGGTGAAGACGAACACCACCGTGCCGGTAGGAATCGGCGGAGGAACGGGGGGAAGCGGGCTCCCCTGGGCCTCACCGGAGAGGAGAGGATGGTGCACGGGCATGGCGATGGGGGGAGATAGCAGGGCTGCCTCGAGAGAAGGAGGAGTTCGCGCGAGGAGCTGGACGAGGGGGGCATTCTGGCAGACCCGTCTGACCTCGGTGAAGCCGCGCGAGACGTGTCCCGCCGGGTCCCCGGGAGAACCTGGCAGGGAGTGTCACGGACGGAGGGACACGGATGCAGGGGGCCGGTGTTTCACTGCTGGCCCGGAGTTCGCAGAGACAGGCGTGGGACGAACGCTGTCAGGGCCACGGTGGCCCAGGCGGCCAGGGGTGCCGCCCTGATGGATCGTTGCGGCCAGGCTGTTTTGTCAGACCCCCCTGGTTGGATGCGCGCATCGGTTGGGCAGGACCTACGAACTCAGGAGGGGAGCAGTCATGGAGATTCTTACGGAGCGAGTCACTCGATCGGAGCGCATGAGCTGGGTGGCCACCCTGATGCTGCTGGGCAGCGTGGCCTGTGGCCGTCCGGACACTGTCTCCGGGCCGGATGTGGCTCCCACCTCCCAGGAGCAGCAACTGGTGGGGGGCAACGGGCTGACGCAGAACGGGCTGACGCAGAACGGGTTGACGCAGAACGGGTTGACGCAGAACGGCCTGGCCACCAACGGTCTGGAGACCGCCGACTTCGCCGGTTGGTTCTCCCAGGACGGCGCCCTGAATGCCACGGTGATGAAGTACCTGGTGCAGTGCGCGCTGCCCGCGGGGGAGACGCGTGGCTACCAGGATGCCTCCACGGGCACCTCCTACCTGTGGGAGGGCGGGCTGGGGCTGGCGACGGGGTGGGCCAGCGGCCAGCCGATGTCCGAGGCGGAGCAGCAGCTGGTCTCCGCGTGCATGGCGGCGCACGTCAACAAGTACGGGCTGCATGTGTCCCTCTCGGTGCTCGGGCGGACGGCGCAGCAGGAGCCCATTCCGTACACAGCGGAGGAGCTGCAGAACTTCCCCCGTCGCGAGGGGTGCTTCTTCGGCAACCTCTTCACGGGCGAGGGCGTCTTCGCCGCGACCGATGGCGAGTATCTGGATGAGGCGGAGAGCAGCCCGCGTGCCTGTGCGCTCTCGACCCGCGAGAACGCTTCGGTCTCCGAGTGCAGCCCGATCGTCCATGTGAACAGCTGCGAGCAGTACTGCACGCTGGATCCGTCGGGGCTGTTCTACACCCAGTGCACGTACAACGGCCGGACCTACCTGCCGCTCACCACGCGCATTCGCTCCGAGGACGTGTACACCTGCGGTGACGGCGTGTGCCAGTTCACCGAGAGCTGTGGCTCGGACACGCGGGCCAACAGCTGCATGAACGACTGCGGCCGGTGCCCGTGAGGGAGCTGAGGCGCTGCGGAGTGAGGGCCCCAGTGCCACGGGGAAGCCCTTTGACGCTGCGTTACGCAACAGCCGTGCTGTGATTTGCGGCAGCTCGCTCGAGGCAAGCTGAGAGCCGCGGGTCTTCCAGCCGACGTTCAAGACGCTGCCGTTTCCATGGCCGTCTGCCTTCCACAGTACCGTGGGGCAGCGAGGGCACGGGGCGAGGCGTTCAGTGGCAGCCAGCAGGGCGTGGATCCTGCTGCTCCCGGGCGCGCTCCGGTCTAGGTTGCGGTGCGAACCAATCCTAGGAGCAGAAACCGTGCCTGCCACTCCCGACGCCGCACGTCTCGTCACCTGCACGCCGGATGAATTCCGCCGCGCCAGCGAAGCCGCCCTGGCCACCGCGCGCTCCGGCATCGAGCGTCTCAAGTCCCTGACGGCCCCGCGCAAGCCTCGCGAGGCCCTCGAAGTCTTTGACGAGGCCACCGCCGCCCTCTCGGATGCCAGCGCTCGCGCCAGCGTCGCGCGACACAGCCACCCGGACGCCGCCCTGCGCCAAGCCTCCGAGACGGCCGAGCAGGAACTGGAGAAGCTCGCCACGGAGATCTCCCTGGACCGGGGCGTCTATGACGTCATCGCCTCGCTGGAGGTCTCCGCGGAGGACGCGGCGACGAAGAAGTGGGTGGAGAAGCTGCTGCGCGACTTCCGCCGCGCCGGCGTGGACCGGGATGAGGCCACCCGCGCCCGGGTGAAGGAACTCCAGGAGGAACTGGTCCGCATCGGACAGGAGTTCGACCGCAACATCCGCCAGGATGTGCGCACCGTGGAGCTGTCGCCCTCGGCCCTCGAGGGCCTGCCCGAGGACTACGTGCGCGCCCACCCGCCCGGTGCGGACGGCAAGGTGCGTATCACCACGGACTACCCGGACCTCGTGCCCTTCATGACGTACGCGAAGGACGGCTCGGCGCGCGAGAAGCTCTGGCGGGCCAACCGCACCCGGGCGTACCCGAGCAACGTCGAGGTGCTCCAGCGGCTGCTGCTGCGCCGGCACGAGCTGGCCACGCTGCTCGGGTATGCCAACTGGGCGGCCTACGCCACCGAGGACAAGATGATCCGCAGCGAGCGGAACGCGGGGGACTTCATCGAGAAGATCGCCACGGCTTCGGCCGAGCGCAGCCGCCGCGACTACCAGGTGCTGTTGGATCGCAAGCGGAAGGACCAGCCGAGCGCCTCGCGCGTGGACCCGTGGGACCAGGCGTACCTGGAGGACCGGGTGAAGGCGGAGCAGTACAGCTTCGACTCGCAGGCGGTGCGCCCTTACTTCGAGTACACGCGGGTGAAGCAGGGTGTGTTGGACATCACCTCGCGCATCTTCGGGGTGAGCTACCGCCGCGTGGCGGACGCGCCCGTGTGGCACCCGGATGTGGAGGCCTATGACGTGTTCCAGGGCGCCGAGCCGGTGGGGCGCTTCTACCTGGACATGCACCCGCGCGCGGACAAGTACAAGCACGCGGCGCAGTTCACGCTGGCCACGGGGAAGAAGGATCGCCGGCTGCCGGAGGCGGTGCTGATGTGCAACTTCCCCAAGCCGGGCGCCGAGCCCGCGCTGATGCAGCACCACGACGTGGAGACCTTCTTCCACGAGTTCGGCCACCTGCTGCACCACCTGTTCGGTGGGCACACTCCGTGGGCGGGGCTGTCCGGGGTGCGCACCGAGTGGGACTTCGTCGAGGCGCCCTCGCAGATGCTGGAGGAGTGGGCGCGGGAGGTGGGTTCGCTGCAGACGTTCGCGAAGCACTACCAGACGAGCGAGCCGCTGCCCGAGGAGGTCATCGCGCGGATGAAGCGCGCGGACGAGTTCGGCAAGGGCCTCTGGGTGCGCCAGCAGATGTTCTACGCGGCGCTCAGCCTGGAGCTGTACCGCAGGGATCCGAAGAACCTGGATCCGTTGGCCGTGGTGCGCGAGCTGCAGAGCAAGTACACGCCCTTCCCGTACGTGGAGGGCACGTACTTCCATCTGGCCTTCGGTCACCTGGATGGGTACTCGGCCATCTACTACACGTACATGTGGTCGCTCGTGATCGCGAAGGACCTGTTCACGGTGTTCCAGGACAAGGGGCTGCTCAATCCGGAGCCCGCGCAGGCCTACCGCCGCGCCGTGCTGGAGCCCGGCGGCTCCAAGGATGCGGTGCTGCTGGTGAAGGACTTCCTCGGCCGCGACTACGACTTCCGCGCCTACGAGCAGTGGCTCAACGCGGGCGGCGGCGCCACGGCGTAGCCGGTTTCCTCCAGCCCGCGGCGAAGCAGGATCGCCGCGGGCTTTGCGAGAGAGCGGAGGAGGGTGCCGCTCACGGATCCACGGGGATCTGCTTCACGCGCCAGATCTCCTCGGCGTACTGCTTGATGGTGCGGTCCGAGGAGAAGATGCCGGCGCGCGCCACGTTGAGGATGCACTTGCGCGTCCACGTGTCGTGGTCGCTGTAGGCCTGGGCCACCTCCTCCTGCTTCTTCAGGTACGCGTCGAAGTCGGCCATCACCAGGTACCGGTCCTCTTCCAGCAGGTTGTCGATCAGCGGCTTGAAGAGGTTCTTGTCCTCCGGCGAGAAGAAGCCCGTGTTGATGAGATCGATGGCCTCGCGCAGCTCCAGGTGCGAGTTGTAGACGTCCCGGGGCCGGTAGCCGGCCTTCTTCCGGGCGATCACCTCGTCCGCGGTGAGGCCGAAGAGGAAGAAGTTCTCGTCTCCCACGGCCTCGCGGATCTCCACGTTCGCGCCGTCCAGCGTGCCCAGCGTCAGCGCGCCGTTGAGCATCAGCTTCATGTTGCCCGTGCCGGACGCCTCCCAGCCCGCGGTGGAGATCTGCTCGGACACGTCCGCCGCCGGGATGATGTGCTCGGCCAGGCTCACCCGGTAGTTGGGCAGGAACACCACCTGCAGCCCCGTGGTGCCCGCGTCGCTGTTGATCACCTCGCCAATGCCGTTGATGAGCCGGATGATCAGCTTGGCCTGCTGGTAGCCCGGCGCCGCCTTGGCTCCGAACAGGAAGGCCCGCGGGTGGACGATGGTGGACGGATCCCTGCGCGCGCGCATCCACAGCACCACCACGTGCAGCGCGTTGAGCAACTGCCGCTTGTACTCGTGCAGGCGTTTGATCTGTACGTCGAAGATGGCCTCGGGGTTCAGGCTGACCGAGCGCAGATCCTTCACGTGCCGCGTCAGATCGTGCTTGTTCTGCTGCTTCACCTCGCGGAAGGCGGCGCGGAACTCCGCATCCGCCACGTGCTCCTCCAGCTTGCGCAGCCGCTCCAGGTCCGTCTCCCAGCCCTTGCCGATGCGCGAGGTGATGAGCTTGGACAGGCGCGGGTTGCACCACGCCAGCCAGCGCCGCGGCGTCACCCCGTTCGTCTTGTTGTTGAAGCGCTCGGGGTACATGGCCGCGAAGTCCGGCAGCACGTCCCGCCGCAGCAGGTCCGTGTGCAGCGCCGCCACCCCGTTCACGCTGTGGCTGCCCACCACGGCCAGGTGCGCCATGCGGATGCGCTTCTCCGGACCCTCCTCCACCAGGCTCATGCGCGCCATCCGCTCCTGATCGAACGGGTAGCGGATCTGCACCTGGCGCAGGAAGCGGTGGTTGATGTCGTAGATGAGCTCCAGGTGGCGCGGCAGCAGGCGCTCGAAGAGCGACACCGGCCACTTCTCCATGGCCTCGGCCAGCAGCGTGTGGTTGGTGTAGCCGAACGTCTGCTGGGTGATGTGGAAGGCCTCTTCCCAGTTCAGCCGCTTCTCATCCACCAGTACGCGCATCAGCTCGGCCACGGCGATGGCCGGGTGCGTGTCATTGAGCTGGATGGCCACCTTGTTGGGGAACTGCCGGAAGTCCGAGTGCGTCTTCAGGTAGCGCCGGACGATGTCCGCGATGGAGCACGCCACGAAGAAGTACTGCTGCTTGAGCCGCAGCTCCTTGCCGGCCTGGAACGCGTCGTTCGGGTAGAGGACCTTGGAGATGACCTCCGAGTCGTTCTTCTCCACCACCGAGCGCTCGTAGTCGCCGGCGTTGAACAGCAGCAGGTCGAACTCCTCGCCGGCACGGGCTTGCCACAGCCGTAGCGTGTTCACCGTGTTGTTCCCGAAGCCGGCAATGGGCGTGTCGAAGGGCACGCCCACCACGGTCTTGCCGCCCACCCAGCGAGCGATGCGCTGTCCGTCCGCGCCCTGGTGGTGTTCCACGCGCCCGAAGAAGCGCACCGGCACCGCCTTCTCTGGCCGGACGATCTCCCACGGGTTGCCGAACTTGAGCCACTCGTCGGCGCGCTCCACCTGGTAGCCGTCGACGATGTCCTGCGTGAAGATGCCGAACTCGTAGCGGATGCCGTAGCCCATGCCCGGGTAGGACAAGGTAGCCAGCGAGTCCAGGAAGCACGCCGCCAGCCGGCCCAGGCCGCCGTTGCCCAGGCCCGCGTCCGGTTCCATCTCGATGAGGGTAGTGAGGTCCACTCCCACCTCGCGCATGGCCTGGGCGGCGGCCTCGTACAGGCCGGTGTTGATCAGGTTGTTGCCCAGCGCGCGACCCAGCAGGTACTCCGCGGACAGGTAGTAGGAGCGTTTGACGTTCTGCTCGTAGTAGGTGCGCGCCGTCTTCACCCAGCGGTGGGCCAGCCTGTCTCGCACTGCGAGTGAGAGCGCCATGAAGCGGTCATGGGGCGTGGCTGTCTCCGGGTTCTTGCCGCGGGAGTAGCGCACATGATCCAGGAAGCCGCGGCGCACATTCGCCGGCTCCCTGCCGGTGCGAGAGACATCCTCCTCCTCGGACTGCGGGGAGTGGGGGGGCTGGTGCCTCGGCAGGTCGGCCATCGAAGGAGGTCCTCTCTAGGGCCGCGTGCTGAGAGTACTTTCGCGGCCGGAACCCTCCGTTTACCCTGACTGCCCGGCCGCCTCCACCGTTGCGTGAGGGTCTGGTAAAAGGACGGTCGGAAGTCGGGGGGCCACCCTGCATTCGAGCCAGGAGGCCAGCGTCTCATGGTCAGCGGTGACAGCACCGAACTTGCCCGGCGGCTGGAGCTGGTGCGGCCGGTTCATACCGTGCGGGGCCTGGCTTTCAACGCCATCCTGGCCCTGATCGCCCAGCATTTGGGCGAGGAGGCCTCGGTGCGGCTGTCGCGAGAGTTGGGGCTGCGGCGGATCGTCGACTTCTTCTCCTACCCAGCGAGCGATTTCACGCGGCTGCTCTATGCCGCGGCGGACGTGCTGGCGCCCCAGGTGGGCTCGCAGCCGGAGGCCCTGCGGGCCTGCGGAGCAGCGTGTTTGAACCACTTCTTCTATTCGTCCACGGTGGGGCGGGCGCTGGCGAAGATCATGGGCCGGAATGATCCGTTCCGAGCCTTCTCCAATACGCCCATCGCCTACGCGACGCTGGTGAACTACGGCACGCACGAGTGCGAGCTGATGGGCCCGAAGCAACTGCGCCTGGTGTTCCGGGGAGACATGCAGCCGGCTGCGTTCCACGAGGGCACGCTGTCGGCGGCGCTCCACGTGACGGGGGTCCGGGGGAAGGTGGCGAGCATCGTCCACGGGCTGGACCACGCGGAGTTCTTGCTCGAGTGGGAGTGAGCCCGCAGGAGCGAACGGGTCGATTGAGGACGCGGGAACATAAACGCGGTTGGAGCCCATGCAGTGGGGAGGGCCCGCAGAGGAGGCCGCTCCTGGCGGCTCGACAGAAACAGCGTTCCCGTGCCATGGTATTCGAGCGGGCTCGCCGAGGGTTGCCAGTTGATGAAAGGCAAAGTCATGTCTTCATGCCATCATCCAAGCTGTTGGCTTTCGCTGCTTGGATTATGGATGAGCATGGCGTGCGCCACGCCCCAGGCAGCGGATCCGGACACTGTGCGTCCCCGTCCAGGCGAACCGCCGCTAACGCAACTGTCGGGCCCATTGCGTATCTTCGATTCCTACCAGAACGCGCTGCTTTCAGCTTGCCAGAAGATTGTCTCCAAGCCGAGGGCCACGGCTGGCCGCAGGGACGCGCAAGGTTTTGACACGCGCTGGCGTGTTGGCACTGAGTATTGCGCGTGGATCTATTACACGCCCGACGGGAAGTACGTACTCAGTAAGTTGACGGATCAAACGAGCGTTGCCGCTACGGGCCAGAGCAAGCACTGTTTGATACCTTCGTATGTAGACGATCAGCGATTCCCAGCGGACAGTATCAAGTACATCTTCGTCATCCATAACCACCTTTATGACGACCTGCTATCGGACGACGATCTATCCGTCACCCTGAAGCAAGGGCGTCATCATGGATTTGAAGCAGCCACCAAGGATGGACGCATCCAACTCTCCGCTATTGCATTCTTCGCGAATGAGGTGGAGAGCCCCAAGTGCGCAGGCTTCTACCAATACCTTCCCCTGACAGGTCAGATATTGAAGTGGTCTCGAACAACGCGGTGGGAATGCGAGCAAACTCACACAGTCGAGTGGGATGCGGACTTCGCGAAACCACACTTAACGGAAGCGAAGGGTTTTTGCTTCAAGGATGCCACTCCATGAGATGGCTGCTCCTCATGGGTGCCCTCATGTTCTCATCCTGTCTGCGGAGCGCCGGAGTGCCTTCAGCGCCGTTGGAGGACAACAAATCCATCGTGTTCCCCATGTTCTTCGGCGAGGAGGGAATGGATGTTGGCGGTGAGGGAAAGCCTTCTGCAATGGATGGGGCCACGCTCCGTGCGCTGATGGTCGCGACTCAAGACTTCCTCCCCTCAAACGCACCGGGGAAGCCTTGCTGGAGCACCCCGGAAGGGCACCGCTACGGAATCATCCGCCAGGGTGATATTGTCTTCATCGAGATCAGCGCGGATTTCAGCAATTGCTGGCACGAGTTCATGCCGTTGGATTACGGGGCTGTGTATGCGATTGGCATGGACGGCCGTATTCTGCGGCGCCTCTTCGTGGGCCACCCGGACTATCCCACTCCTCCGAGGCTCTCCTCGGACGCCGGGGTGTCAGGGCCCAAGGACGACAGGGATTACTCGGACTTGCTGGGATACACAGGGCGCGTCACGGAAAACCGCCTCATTCCCAATGCAGGCTCCCGTGTGGATGGAGGCGTCCAGAACGATGGGGGCGCCCCCACACCTCCCGATCCCTGAGCTTCAGCTGCCCTGCGGTGGCGCGGCAGGCGCAAACTCAGGCAGCGGCGGAAACCCGGGTCGCGCTCAGGGCGTGGAGGAAATGGCGGCCTTGGGGCCCGCGCCGGGACTGCCCGCCACGGCGGCCATGGAGGCGGACACCGCATCCAACTGCGAGGCCAGCTCCTTGGCGCGGGCGAGGAAGCCCGACAGCTCGGACTTGGGCAGAGGCTCGGCGCGGGGGTACTTCTGGTTGAGCGGGTTGACGAACTGCCCGTTGCGCTTGAGGGCGAAGTGCAGGTGCGGCCCGGTGCTGCGGCCGGTGTTGCCCGAATAGGCAATCACCTGCTTCTGGCTCACCCGGGAGCCCGCGCGCACGCCCGCGCCGTACTTGGACAGGTGCAGGTAGCACGTCTCCAGGCCGTTGATGTGGCGCACGCAGACGGTGTTGCCACCCGCGCCGGTGTTCTGCGCCTTGGTCACCGTGCCATCGGCCACGGCCCACACGGGGGTGCCCACGGGCGTGCCGTAGTCCACGCCGTTGTGGTTCTTCACGTACTGGAGCACCGGGTGGAAGCGCGAGCCGAACGTGCTGGTGATGTGCGCGTACTTCAGCGGGCTCTTGAGGAACGTCTTCCGAGCACTGGAGCCGTCCTCCTGGAAGTAGTTGGCCTGCTCGTTGCCGGGCTGGTAGCGGAACACGCGCTTCTTGCCCACCAGACCGCCTTCGTACGCGGCGGCGAGCACCTCGCCGTAGCGCAGCACGCGGCCCTTGGAGACGAACTTCTCCACCAGTGCCCGCGCCTTGTCGCCCTTGCGCGTGTCCCGGTAGAAGTCGATGTCCCAGGCGAACACGTCCGCCAGCACCACGCCGATGCTCGGATCCTCGCCGGCGGCCAGCGCGGCCTCGTAGAGCGAGCTGGAGATCTCCAGCGACACCAGGGAGACCTGCTTCTCCACCTCGATGGTGCGCTTGCTGCCCACGTACTTGTCGCCGTCGCGGCGCACCTGCCACTCGTCCACCGCGCTCTGACGGTAGTCGAAGAAGTCCAGCACGCCTTCGCGCATCACCAGGCGGAACTGATCGCCCGGGCGGGACTTGCGGAAGTCGAACACGCCCTCGAGCGCGGAGATGACGGCCTCCACCTGCTCATCGGGGAGCGCTGCCTCATGGAGGGCTCCGGCCAGGGTCTGCCGGGGCTCGATGCGGCGGTTCTTCACCTGGTAGGTGTAGGAGGCGGAGGCGAGCGGTGCGGCCAGCAGGGCCGCCAGGCAGAGCAGGGGAGCGATTCTCATGGGCGCTGATACAGGAGTGTAGAAGAGGATCTCGCCCCTGCCCAAATACCGGCCAGGAAATTTCGTGGGCTCGGCTGGCCGGCTGCTTCCGAGCGTCTCAGGGCGAGGGCGCGTTTACGACGGCCTCCATCCACTGTCGCAGTGCCAGGGGATCCGAGGGGAGGTCATCCAGCCACAGCCGCACGGTGCCATCCCAGCCGCTTGAGACGAGCTCCCGGTCATTCAGGAAGATGACCCCGGTGACGCGCTGGGCATGTCCTCGCAGCACACGACTCTCATGAGTCGCCAGGTCCCACAGCCGCACCGTCCGATCCTGGCTCGCCGAGGCCACCCGCCGCCCATCCGGCGAGAGCGCCATGGCGAGGATCTCGCCCTGGTGCCCCGAGAGCATGCCGCGCGCCGCCCCTGTTCGTGCGTCCCAGAGCCGCAGGCTGCTGTCCCTCAGGCTGGCGCTGATGAGCAGTTCGCCATCCTGCGACAGGAGAACCTGCTGGACGCCACTGCCGCTGATGTCCGTCCGGCGGTTTCCGCCCGTGGCCAGGTCCCAGATTCGCAGGGTGTGGTCCAGGCTCGCGCTGATGAGCCGCTGGCCATCCGGCGAGAAGATCAGGTGGCGCACCGCGTCCCCATGGTCCCGCAGCGCCTGGAACGTGCCCGTGGCCAGGTTCCAGAGCTGGATTTCCCCGTCGGTGCTCCCCGAGGCGAGCCGCTGGCCATCGGGCGAGAACGCGAGCTGGCAGACCTCGCGCTCATGGCTCTCCAGCGCGCGGGCCTGTCCGGAGCCGAGTTCCCACAGGCGCACCCCTCCCTTCGCATCCGCGGTAGCGAGCTGCAGGCCATCGCGGCGGAAGAGCAGAGCGGTGACGGCGGCCGTGTGTCCCTCGAGCTGCCGTGAGAGCTGTCCGGTGGCCATGTTCCACAGCCGCACCGGGCCCGTCTCCTTGCCCACGGCAAGCCACTGGCCATCCGGCGAGAACTGGAGTGCGGGCCGCTCGCGAGTGCTGATCTCCTCCAGGAGGGTGTCCGTTCCGGAGCCCACGGCGAGCAGGTGCAGCGCACCTTCCGCGTCCATGGCGGCGAGGTGCTGGCCATCGGGAGAGGCCAGCAGTGTGTGGAGGGAAGCGCGGGACTTCGCGAGGATGCGATTGGCCTCTGTGTTCACGGCGAAGAGGCGCACGGTGGTGTCGTAGCTGCCCACGGCCACCCACCGCTCGTCTGGAGAGAGCGCCAGGGCGTACGCTGAGCCCTCGGGCCCGCGCAGGACACGGCTCTGTCCGGTGGTCAGATCCCACAGGCGCGCGGAGCGGTCATCACTGCTGGTGGCCAGGAGGTTGCCATCCCGGGAGAAGCGCACCTGACTGATGCGGCCCTCGTGACCTCCGAGGAGCTGATTTTGTCCCGTGCCCAGGTTCCAGAGCAGCAGCTGGCCTTCGGCGCTCCCCACCCCCAGCCGTGTGCCGTCCGGGGAGAAGGCGAGGCTGAAGGGAGAGCCCGGCTGCTTGCCCAGGACCCGTCCCTGGCCGGTTCGCAGGTCCCACACGTGGAGGGTCTCATCCAAGGCCCCCGTGGCGGCCAGGTCTCCTCTCGGAGAGATGGCGAGGGTCACCACCGTGCCGCCATGCTCCAGCATGCGCGAGGTGCCATGCTCCAGATCCCAGAGCTGCGCGCGTGGGGACTGAAGGGCTCGGACGAGTGCGTACCGGCCGTCCCTGGAAAGCTCAAACTGGCTGAGCGGTCCCAGCCCGGTTTTGAACGCGCGGACGAGCGTCCCCGTGGCCACATCCCAGACGTGCAGCAGATCATCACCCCGGCACGTGGTGATGACCTGTCGGCCATCGGGAGTGAAGGCCATCCCATCCACGGGGCCGGCGTGGCTCAGGGGCGGGCGGCTCTGTCCCGTGGCCAGGTCCCAGAGGCGCAAGGTCCGGTCCTTGCTGCCGGTGGCCAGCAGTTCTCCCTGAGGTGCCAGCGCCATGTGCCAGACCTCATCGGAGTGGCCTGACAGCACACGCTCCACCTTCTTCTGCTTCACGCTCCAGATGCGGACCGTGTAGTCGTCGCTGCTGGACAACACGTGCTCGCTGTCCGGAAGGAAGAGCACCTCGTTCACCGTCTGGTGGTGGCCGCGCAGGACGGTGGCGAAGCCACGTGCCTGCGCATCCGCCGCGATGGTCCGCACGGCCGACCAGTGGGTGAACCCTGAAGAGAGGCTGCGCAGCCAGTCGATGGCCGCGTTGGGGTTTCGCTCCACAGCGCTGCGGGCATGCTGCAGGATGAGCTCGTCGGCCCGCATCAGCGCTTCCTGGCGCGCCTGCTCGGCTTCGGCCTGCTTGAGCTCGGCCTGATCGCGCGCGGCCATGATGCCGAGGATACTCACCGTCCCGATTCCGGTGAGCACCAGCAAGGCCACCGCTGTCACTGCCACGACGGCCCGGTGGCGCCGGGCGAAGCGCCGCCCTCGCTCCTGCCACGAGTACTCATGCGCCCTGACGATCTGCCCTGTCTCGAAGCGGCGCAGATCCTCGGCCAGTTCTCTCGCGGTGGCATAGCGGCCCGCGGGCTCTCGCGACATGGCTTTGGCCACGATGGCCAGCAGGTCCGCGGGGATTCCCCGCTGGCGCTTGTCCAACGGCTCGGGTGGCCCCTGCACGACCTGAGCGAGCACCTCTTGGGAGGAACCGCTGTCATAGGGCTTCGTGCCCGCCAGCAGGTGGTAGAGGATCGCGCCCAGGGCGTACACGTCGGCGCGCTCGTCCACGGGGTGGCCCAGGGCCTGCTCCGGAGGCATGTACGTGGGCGTTCCCATCACCGCGCCCCGAAGCGTGAGGTCGGACTCCTGGGAGCCCGGTGATGCTGCCGCGACCACGGGCTCGCTGAGCTTATGGGCCAGATCCTTGGCGAGCCCCCAATCGATGACGACCGTCTCCCCGAAGGGCCCCACGAGCACGTTGGCGGGCTTGAGATCGCGGTGGATGATGCGCTCGGTGTGCGCGTAGGCGATGGCCTCGGCCACCGCGAGCACGTGCGGCAGCAGCGCGAGCCGTTCCTCCAGGGTCTTCGTCAGAGCAATGACGTCCGCGAGCGAGCGGCCCGAGACGAGCTTCATCGCGAAGAAGGGTTCGCCCGAGGGCTTGCGCCCCGCGTCGTACACGGGGACGATGGCGGGATGCTGGAGCCGGGCGGTGATGAAGGCCTCCGCGACGAAGCGCGCGTCCGCATCGCCGTGGGGGAGGAGCAACTCCTTGATGGCGACAGGCCTGCTCAGGCGGAGATCTCGCGCTCGAAGGATGCGGCCGATGCCGCCGTGTGCAAACTCTTCGGAGAGTTCGTAGCGCTCCGCGCCCTGTTCCGTCAGGGCATTGGCGGATGACCCAGAGGCGACACTCTTTTGGCCCGTGAAGGTCAGGGTCGACTCCACGCTTGGGTCCGAATCATCCTTGAGCTGAGGGGGCACCCCGCCGGGAATGTCGTCCTGGTTCATGAGAGGCGCTCCGAAGGCAAACCTCCCCAACTTGCCAGAGGTGCCCTACATCATGGGATCCGAGCCACAGCTGGCTTCACTTTGCTCAGATCCCTGCCTTCTCTCAAGAGCAGGAATGCCGCCCAAGGAGTCGCTCCAGGCCCCCCGGTTACGCGCTGGCCTTCATGGTGATGTGCACCGGCGTGGCCTGGGCCAGGTTGTCGCTCACGGGGCAGCGCGCCTCGACTTCGCTCTGGAGCTTCGCGATCTGCTCCGCGCTGGCGGTGCTCTTGATGTGGATGGTCACCTCGAGCGACTGGTACCCGGCGCGCACGCTGCGGTCCGTGCCGGCGAACTTCCCGGGATCCAGCAAGCCCTTCACGGAGATCTCCGTGCCAGACACGGGAATGCCCAGCTCCTTGGCGATGAAGAAAGTCATGTAGTTCAGGCAGCCGGCGTGCGCGGCGAGGATGAAGTCGAGCGGGCTCGGGGCGCCATTGCGGCCGCCCAGCTCCGGGGGCTCGTCCATGAAGATCTTGAACGCGCCGACCTCGGTGGTGCTGCGGGCCATGCTCTCGCCGATGGTGCGGACCTCTCCAGTGTAAAGCTGCTTCGCCATGACTCCCCCTCTTGTTGTGGATATCGCGCGGGTAGCCCTTTCTATACGCCACCGGGGCGACACCCGGGGGCTCAGCGCGTGGCGGTCTTCGAGGGCAGCTCCCAACCGGGCGAAACCGGGTCCGTGATGCCCGTGGAGCCATCCTGCTCCAGCCGGGAATTCACTCGGGGTGGGGTACCGACGAGCACATCCCGTCCCTTCTCGAACTGCTGGGCCCTGACCAGCGCCAGCGAGGCGCGATCCAGCATGAGCGCCCGGTGGGGCGAGGGCACCAGCAGCGTGGAGATGTCCCGTGCCAGCGCCTTGGTGGCCTCGGGCTTGAGCGTGCCGTCCTGGCGGAAGAAGCGCGCCTGGACTTCATCGTTGCTGCGGAAGTCATCGCCGCCGCCCACCTGCTCGAGCCAGTGCGCGTACTCGCCCTTTCCATCCGCGCGCTTGGGCTCCGGGATTCCCTTCAGGCCGCGCTCGCCCCAGTGGTACCAGCCGCCGCGCAGTGCCGAATTCGCGTCCAGCTTGCGGGCGAAGCTGAAGGTGCTGTCCGTCGTGGCACCCACGCCGCCGTGGCACCCGATGCAGGCGGCGGTCTCCTCCACGCTCTGCGGCCGGAGCGAGCCCTGCGCATCCTCGATGAAGCCCTGCATGCGCCAGCCAGTACCGGTGCCCACGCCGCGCTCCCCGTCTCCCAGCACGGTCTTGAGCTTGTCGGGCTGCTGCGCCTTCTCGCGCGTCTCGGCCTCCACGGCCAGCTCGAGGTCGGCATACGTCTGCCAGCGCATCTTGCGCATGTAGCGCAGCTCTTTCATCCGAGCGGCCATGCGCACCTGCTCTCCGTCCACGTCCAGGTAGCGCAGGCTGTGGAGGAACTCGGTGCCGCGAGGGTAGAGGCCCGCAGCGGGCCAGCCGTCCTGGGCCCGGTCCAGCTCCGCCGCCTTTCCCACGTAGCCGAAGGTACGCTCGGGCTTCGGAGGCCACACGAACGCCACGCGCGTGGCCACTCCGAGCACGCCATCTCCATCCAGGTCCGAGCCGAGTTCGCGCTCATCCGTGGGCGGCAGCGGCACGTCCACCCGGCGGATGTACGCCTCCAGGATGGAGAGGTTGATGCGGTAGATCGTCGTGCTCTCGGCGCCCGTTCGGTCCTGGCGGAAGGCCGCGGGGAGCCGGATGAAAACGTCCCCGGCCGAGCCGTTGGTCGGCCAGAACATCCCAGGGAACGGCGCATAGGCGAAGGCTCGCCAGCCGCTCAGGCTGCCATCGGGCGCATGATCGAAGCCCTCGTCATCGGGCTGGAACCAGCAGTCCGGAGTGTAGCCATCCCACTGGCCATTGCCGTCCGAGTCCCACTGGGCCGGAGGCTTCTCCAGCGCGGCGGCGAGCCGCAGCCCTCCCTTCGCGTCGAGGTAGTTGTTCGTCCGCACCCAGGTCAGCAGCGCGGCGTCCGGAATCTCCACGGGCTTGGGAGGACTCATCACATGCGTCCACCGGTTTTCGGTGGCGTGCTGCGGCACGGAGAGGACCGTCTGGACCGCGGAGTCATCGGTGAAGTTGGGAGCGAGCGGCGTCTGGTGGCACGCGAAGCAGGCGTTGTGGACGCGGCCTCCCGGCGTGTCCTGCGTGGCCGCGTAGCACTGCGCTGGCAGGTAGGCCGCCCGGTTCGACAGCGGCGGTGGCCCGTGCATGGACGCGAGCGCCGAGGACGCCTGCGCCTCCTGGACGGGGACGGCGGGAGCGGGAGTCGGAGGGTGCACTCCTCCCATCATCCAGCGGCTCCCCATGACAGCGCCGCCTCCAAGGAGCCCGACGCACAGCACAACCCCAGCAACCCGACGATCCATGATGCACTCCCACTGCGGGCACCGAGGGGCACCCCGGGGTTCACACCCCGCGAGAGCCCCTCGGGCCATCGAATGATCTGCTGTGCTGCTTCAGTCCATCGCCGGGAGGGGCCCGATGTACCCGGTGTACGACTGCTTCACGCTCGCATCCGCACCGACCTTGTCCGTGTCCGACTCGCCGTAGGGGTGCTGGATCTGGGCCTTGATGTACGCGTGCCCGTTGATGTTCGGGTAGAAGTAGACGCCCGTCGTCTCCGAGCCGTAGGGCGTGGAGAAGATGCGCGTCAGCTCGCGGGTGACGATGTTGTAGGCCCACACCACGTCGTTCTGGTGCCCGTCGGTGCTGTCCTCGCCGATGAGGAGCGTGTCGTAGCCGGGGATGAACGCGAGGTTGTCCGGGTTGGCGATGCCGTTCACGCTGCAGACGTTGCCCGGGGAGATGACGGGGGCGCCGCTGCTGTTCGGCAGGGTGAAGGTGGCATCGTAGTACGGGCTGGTGGTGGGGTAGGGGTTCGCCTTGATCCACGCGCCCTCGACGAGCGCCGAGGCGGACTCCGCCACGTAGTCACTGCCAACCTCCGGGTTGGGAGAGATGACCATCTCGTACACCGCGCCGCAGTCGTTCTGCGCCAGCTTGACGTGGTTCGGTCCGCCCAGATCCCGGGTGGTGGGATCGTCCATCATGCCCCGGTTCAGCTCGCTGAACGCGACGTAGAGCCGGTGGGCGGCCGCGTTGTAGGTGATGCCCTCCGTCTTGCGGAACTCGGTGGTGCCCCCGACGTAGGCGGCGTAGCGGCGGCTCTCCAGGCGCGAGGCCGCCAGCTCCTGGCCCGACTTCAGGCGCAGGCACTCACGGCCCGTCTCGGTGTTGATGGCGCGGAACCCGGAGGCCGCGTTCGGGCAGGTGCCATCGCCGACCTGGGCCTCGGTCTCGAAGATGTCGGAGAACTTGATGCCGCCATCGATGAGCGCCTTCACGTCCGCGTCCTTGGCGTTGGGGCCGAGCGGGATCCAGTAGATGTCCGCCCTGCCAGCCGACTGGTTCACGGGGCTCGTCTGGAACCAGCGCGCCGTGTACAGCTGGCCCTCGGACAAGTCGCCAGCCGTCTTCGCCACGAACATGTAGAAGGCGTCGTTGGTGCCGTCGTCGCTCAGGTAGACCGTCTTCCGGTCAGGCATCACGTACGCGAGCTCCAGCGCGCGCCGGCCCGCCGCGTAGTGCTTGGCCACCGTGGTGTTGCCCGAGCCGTCCACGGACACTTCGACCACGTAGCCATAGCGGTACGGCTTGTACGCGGCCTTGGCGTCCTCGATGGAGGCGGTGGCCGCGTCGATGCCCCAGTACCGGAGCATGCTCTTCTCGTCCGCGGTGAGGCTGCTCGCCGCGGTCACGGTCTCATAGAGCCGCGCATCCGGTGGATACTCCTCGCTGCCCAGGTGCGTGCCCCAGGGAGACACGGAGCCCGCGCACGGCGTCCACAGCCCGTCCACACCGGAGAAGTCGATGGGCCGGGTGCTGGTGGCGGTGAGCTTGCCGTTCGCGTCCTGGCTGAGTTCGGACACGTACATGGCGGCCGGCGTGGTTTCGAAGTGGGTGACCTCGAACAGCTTTCCGCCCACGGGAAGGATGGAGGAGAAGTCGTTGGACGGGGAGATGAAGTCCGAGCCGTCCTGCGCCTTCACGGGGGTGCCGTCCTTCTTCGTCAGGCGCCCGAAGACGTGGGAGCCCTGTGTCTGACCGCTGCGCAGCACGGCCTGGTACTGGATGGCCACCTCCTGGCCGTTCACGGCCGCCTTGGGGGTGGCGAGCACGGCGCGCTTGGCGGCATCGGTGAGCGCCGCCTGCACGGGCGTGAAGGCGAGGCTCTTGCCATTGCCGGCGGGCCCTTGAGGACCGGTAGGCCCCTGAGGCCCTTGCGTCCCGGGGTTGCCACTGATGCCTGGATCACCCTGAGGGCCCTGGGCTCCATCCTGACCCGCATCGCCGCTGCACGCGGAGACGGCGAGCGCGGCCAGGGAAGCCACTGCGAGGCGCCGCGTCCGGGGCGCCCACTTCGAAAGACCACGACGCATGCTGTCTTCACCTCTGCGGTAGAGGAGGCCGGAGAACCGCACCGGTCCGCTCCTCCTCGGGGGTGCCGACGGCGAGCCGGCTCCGAAGGCGGAGGCACGCTACAGAGCGCGAATGGCGGGCACGCGACATGTTCGTGTCGCGAATGACACGGCTGCAGAGGAGGGCAGATCCCTCCTCAGGCAGGCAGGCAGGCAGGCGAGCGAAGCCGAGCGAGCGCCAGGCGCTCGGGCTCAGGGCTTCTGCATCCGCTGGCGCTTGAGGCGCTGGTACTCCTGCCACTCGGATTCAGCCCGAGCCAGGAGCCGAGACAGCTCCTCCTCTTCGGCCGTGAGGGGCTCCTCGGGGGGCTGCTCTCCGCCCTCGCCCGAGGCACCCACCGAGCCACCCTCGGCCGCGGCATGGGCCAGGCGGACGGCGGCGGACTGGGTGGCCAGGCCGGGCCAACTGGTGCGCCCGTTCTCCACGCTCACCTCGACCCAGGGCTCCTTCGAGGTGTTGTCGCGCGGATCAAAGACGACCCGTGCGCGCAGATCGCCCTGGAACCGCACCATCAGTGCGCCCAGGACCTTCTGGAAGAACGCTCCCTGGGTGTCCTGGGAGACGCAGATCTCCACCAACTCGGCGGCGTCTGCCTCCAGGTGGAAGCGCAGGAAGCTGTCCTGTCCCTGCTGCTCCAGGATCAGCGTGCCGTCCTCGTCCCGCTCGAGCCGCACGGGCACTGCCGAGCCCAGCTCCCCGGGGAGCCGCTCCAGCGCGTGCCGCGGCAGCTCCAACCGGAAGGAAAGCACCTCCACTGTTTCGATGCGCGAGCCCATCCGTTCGTCACTCCGGCAATCCAGAAGCGCTAGAGATCGACTTTCTTCTCCGAGTGGTTCTGGCCGTCATAGCGTAACATGACCCCCTTGCCGTCGTACTTCGTAACGATATTGACAGGTCTGCGCCAGAGTGACTGCAAATTTCTAAGGGTTTCGCGCGCGTAGTCGCCCTTCAGGTCCTGTCCGTCGTGCTTGTGGGCCAGGAGCAGCTCGCTGCGATTCTCGAAGTTGCCGTCGATCACTTCAATGATCGGTTGGCCAAAGTTGGTCAGGCCCTGGAGCAGCTTGGCCTTCACCTTGCGGAACTCGCGGTCGAGGATCTCCCACGAGTTGCGCTTGTCGTTGAAGCCATAGACGAACAGCTTCTGCTCGATGGCGAACTCGGCGGTGAGGAAGGTGTCGATGAAGGTGATGTCGTTGTAGTGCTTGCGGACCTCGAAGATCTTCTCCCGGCCGGCCCCCAGCTTCTTGTCCCACGAGCTCCGGGCCCGCAGGTCATCGCACTCGTCCCATTCCTTGCCGAAGCGGCCCTTGTTCCAGCGCTCTTCAATGTCGCGCCACAGCTCGATGCCCAGCTTGTAGGGATTGAGCGCACCTGGGCGGGTACCCATGGTGCCGGAGTGGCGGTCCGCGTAGTCGATGATCTCGTCATCCTTGAGGGCGCGGCGGGTCATGATGGTGGAGTGCCAGTAGCTGGCCCAGCCCTCGTTCATGATCTTCGTCTGGCCTTGGGGAGCGAAGTAGTAGGCCTCGTCCCGGAGGATGCTGAGGATGTCTGCCTCCCAGGGCTCCAGGGGAGCGTACTCGAGCAGGAAGTAGAGCACGTCGCGCTGGGGGCGCTCGGGGAACTTCTTGGCCTTGGCCTTCTCGTCCTCGACCTTCTTGCGCTGACTCTCGAGGAACTCGCTGGGGTTGATGAAGCCGCGCATGTACTCGCGGTTGACCTTGAAGCCCTCGACGCGCTCGTTGGCCTTGGCCTCGTCCTCGGCTCGCTTGGGGTCCGGGTTGCGGCGGATGTGCGGCGCGTGCTGATCGATGAGGTTCTCCAGACTGAGCGTCCGGTCGATGAAGTCCTCGACCTTCTCCACGCCGATCTTGTCGATCCAGCGCCGCACGCGGGTGGCGTGGTTGGCCATCTCGTCGATCATCCGCCGGTTGGTGTGGCGGAACGAGAAGTTGTTCTTGAAGAAGTCGCAGTGCCCGTACACGTGGGCCATCACGAGCTTCTGGTCCACGTCCGCGTTGCTCTCCAGGAGGTACGCGTAGCAGGGGTCGTTGTTGATGACGAGCTCGTAGATCTTCGACAGGCCGTACTCGTAGCCCTTGGAGAGCTGCTCGTACTCCATGCCCCAGCGCCAGTGGGGGTAGCGGTTGGGGAAGCCTCCGTAGGAGGCGACCATGTTCATCTCGTCATAGGTGACGACTTCGAAGACGGTCTCGAAGAAATCGAGACCGAACTCGCGGGCGTACCCGAGGACCTCGTCCTTCAGCTTGGCCAGGTGGGGTGTGAGGCTCTTGGGCATCGGGCAGGTGCTCCGTGGGGGGCGAGGCGGCGCATCATCGGCCCTTGCCGAGGAAGTCCTTGATGGAGTTGTAGATGGCGTCCTTGTCGGCGATCTCGCTGAGGGCGACGTTCGTCTGATCGCCCACGGCCTCGCGCAGGTCCTTGATGAACTGGCCGCTGCCGTAGGGGCTCTCCACCTGGCCATACGCGAACTGGTTCACGCCGGGCAGGATGTCGTTCTTCAGCATGTCGATGCACTGGCGCGTGTCGTCCGCGCTCCAGTTGTCGCCGTCCGAGAAGTGGAACGGGTAGATGTTCCACGCGCTCTTCGGATAGTCGGCCTGGATGATCTCGCGGCACAGCTTGTAGGCGCTGGAGATCATCGTGCCGCCGGACTCGCGGGTGTGGAAGAAGGTGTCCCGGTCCACCTCGCGAGCCACCGCGTCGTGGATGATGTAGCGGGACTCCAGCCCCTTGTACTGGTGGCGCAGCCACGTATCGAGCCAGAAGCTCTCGATGCGGACGATCTCCTTCTGCTCGTCGCCCATCGAGCCGGACACGTCCATCATGTAGATGATGACGGCGTTGGTCTCCGGCAGGTCCTGCAGCTTGTAGCTGCGGTAGCGGCGATCCTCGCGCGTGGGGATGATGACGGGCTTCTTGGGATCGTACGTGCCGGTGGCGATCTGCCGCTTCAGCGCCTGCTTGAAGGTGCGCTTGAAGTGGCGGAGCGACTCCGGACCGGTGGTGTTGATGCCGGTGTACTTGATCTTCTGGGTGACGATCTTCTCGTTGTGCCGGCGCTCGATGTTGGGCAGCTGCAGCTCCTCGCCGAGGATCTGCGCCAGCTCATCGAGGGTGACGTCGACCTCCAGGGCGTGCTCTCCCTCGCCCTGGCCGGCCTGGCCGTGTCCGTCCCCGGGCTGAACCTGCCCGGGGCCGAGCGACTGACCCACCTCACCATCCCCCTGCCCGACGCCGCCCTGTTCCTTGTGGCCATACTTGAAGCGAGGGATGTCGATGAAGGGGATGGGGATGGAGATGGCATCCTTCCCCTTCTTGCCGAGCATCTCGCCCTTCTGCACGTACTTGCGCAGATTGGCCTTGATCTTCCCTCGGACGATCGCCTTGAAGCGGGCGTGGTCTTGGTGGATCTTCAGGGACACGCCTACTCCTTCGCGTCGCCGCGGGCGAAGATGCTCGCCACGAAGTTGAGCACGTCCGTGGAGCAGATCTCGCAGTAACCGTAGTTCTTCATCATCCGGTCCTTCACGAGATCGATCTTCTCCTGAGTCTCCTTGTCCACCACGCTGGACACCAGGTTCTTGAGCTTGATGCTGTCCTTCTGGTCCTCGAACAGCTTGAGCTCGAGCGCCTTGTGGAGCCGCTCGTTGGTCCGGTAGTTGAACGTCTTGCCTTCCACGGCGAGCGCGCCGATGTAGTTCATGATCTCGCGGCGGAAGTCATCCTTGCGGCTCTCGGGGATGTCGATCTTCTCCTCGATGGCGCGCATGAGGCGCTCATCCGGCTCCTCGTAGAGACCGGTGTACTTGTTCTTGACCTTCTCCTTCTGGGTATAGGCCTTGATGTTGTCGATGTAGTTGCCGCACAGCTTGGCAATCGCGTCTTCGTCGGCGGAGATGGCGCGCTGGACCTCGTTCTTGACGATGTCCTCGTACTCCTGCTTCACGGTGGTGAGCAGCTCCTTGAAGCGCTTGCGGGAGTCCTCGCTGTTGATGAGCGAGTGAGTCTTGAGGCCCGCGTCCAGCTCGTTGAGGACCATGAAGGGGTTGATGCATCCCTCACCCTTGTCGCTCACCAGGGCGTTGGAGATCTTGTCCTGGATGTAGCGGGGGCTGATGCCCTCGAGGCCCTCGCGGATGGACTCCTTGCGGAGCTCCTTGATGTTGTCCTCGGTGAAGTTGGGCAGCGTCTTGCCGTTGTAGAGCTTGAGCTTCTGCAGGAGCGAGAGGTTGTGCTTCTTGGGCTCCTCCAGGCGCGTCATGACGGCCCACATGGCGGCCATCTCGAGCGTGTGCGGGGCGATGTGCTTGCCCTTGATGGCGCGCGAGTTGAAGTCCTTCTCGTAGATCTTCACCTCTTCGCCCAGCTTGGTGATGTACGGCACGTCGATCTTCACCGTACGGTCTCTCAAGGCCTCCATGAACTCGTTGTTCTCGAGCTTCTTGTACTCGGGCTCGTTGGTGTGGCCGATGATGACTTCGTCGATGTCCGTCTGGGGGAACTTCTTCGGCTTGATCTTGTGCTCCTGCGAGGCGCCGAGCAGATCATAGAGGAAGGCCACATCCAGCTTGAGCACCTCGACGAACTCGATGACGCCGCGGTTGGCGATGTTGAACTCGCCGTCGAAGTTGAAGGCGCGCGGGTCCGAGTCGGAGCCGTACTCGGCGATCTTCCGGTAGTTGATGTCACCGGTGAGCTCGGTGGAGTCCTGGTTCTTCTCGTCCTTGGGCTGGAAGGTGCCGATGCCGACGCGGTCCTTCTCGCTGAAGATGAGGCGGTTGACGCGCACGTGGCTCATGACCTTGGCGAAGTCGCCCTGGTACTGGGTCATCAGCTCCTTGAAGACGAAGCGGCAGGCGGGGCACAGCTCGCAGCCATCCGGGATGACGTAGCCGCTCTCGGCGGGGGACAGCTCGGCGAAGATCTTCGGGCGCCACTCGCGAGGGATGAGGTTGAGGGGCTCCTCGTTCATGGGGCACTTCATCTTCTCCTTGGTCACCGTGCCGTCCGGCTGCTTCTTGTCGGTGGTCCAGGAGTAGGTGTACGCGGCGCCCTCGGGCGTCTTCGAGTACTCCTCGCTGCCCTTCTTGAGCAGGCGGGCGATGGTGGACTTGGAGGAGCCCACGGGGCCGTGCAGGAGGATGACGCGCTTCTCGGTGCCGTAGCCCTGGGCGGCGGACTTGAAGACGTTGACCAGCTTCATGAGCGGCACGTCGAGACCGAAGATGGCGTCGCGGCCACCGAACTTCTCGTCGCTGAAGAAGTGGTAGCGGATGAGCTTCTTCTTGTTGTCGATGTACTCAGTCTTCCCGTGGCTGAGGATCATGTCGTAGATCCTCTGGTAGGCCGTGCGGGTGATCTTGGGAGTCTTGCGGACGATCTCGAGGTAGTCCTCGAAAGAGCCCTCCCAGTTGAGCTCCGCGTAGGTCTTCGTGTCCTGGAGTGCGGCGATCTTGGAGACCCACGAACCCTTCTCAGCGTTCTGCATGTCGCTCCTCGGGGCCACCCGTGAACGCGGGAGTCGCGCACACGAGGGGCCAGAATTTGAACCTGGGGGGGTGGAGACCCATTCCGATGCACCCCGTCAGCGGGTCCCAGGCAACAACGCTTCTGGCGCCCCTTCGGGACCCCGCCGCGGAGTGGGACCGCGTGGTCAGCACGTGTCGGGAGGGCCTGATGGGGGCACCCCCTCCACGGGGTGAAAAGGCAGCTTGATTATAAGGACCTGAGCCCCGGCGGGTAGGGTCCTTCGGGGCTTGTCCCCATCAGTGAACGTCCGAGGGCGGTGTTTCCCGGATCGCACCTCCCCTGTGTGGGGCAATGTCTCATGTAGAGGGACATAACGATGGGGGGTTGTGACATGCAACCCACGCTCTGGGGCGGGAAGAGGTGGAAGTAGGACATTCCCCAGGGAGGCGGGAGTGTCGGGGAGTGAGCAGGGCGAGGGGTTGGAGAGGGAGCAGGCAAGGGAGCAGGGGGCGCTTGGAAATGATCCCTGCCTGCGTATCCTGGCGCGCTCCCATGGCGTCCGCTCTGTCTCCTGTTTCCGCACCCACCCCCTCTGCCGAGCCCATGTTGTCGGCGGTCCCCGAGCCTGAGCGTGAGCCGAGCACGCGGCTGCTCCTTGGACTGCTGATCGTCGCGGCGTTGGTGCCTCGGCTGGTGGTGTTCCCGGTGAACGAGAACCTGTACGGGGACGCGGTGGCGCGCACGGAGTTGGCGGAGCGCTGGCTGCAGGTGCCGCACTTCATCCGATCGTTCCAGGACGGGGCGGCGCAGTTCGGACCGCTGCACCTCTACATGGTGGGGGCGGCGCTGACGGTGGTGGAGCGCGAGCACGCGGGCCGGGCGGTGAGCCTGCTGTTCGGAGTGCTGTCGGTGGTGCCGCTGTTCGCATTGACGCGGCGCTTCTTCGGATGGCGTGCGGGGGTGTGGGCGTGCCTGGCCTTCTCCGTGTGGGGGATGCACCTGCAGTTGTCCACGACGGCGGCGAGCGAGGCGGTGGCGCTGTTCTTCATGTTGAGCGTGTTCGCGCTGTTCGGGCAGGCGCTGGACGAGCGCCGGTTCGGGCCACTGTTCGGCGCGGCGGTGGTGCTGAACCTGGCGTGCGCGTTGCGGTACGACGCGTGGATGTATATCCCGCTGTTGGCGGTGATGCCGCTGCTGTGGAGCCGGGACAAGGTGGCGGGCGTGACGATGGCTGTGTCGTTCGGGCTGATGTGCCTGCCCTTTCCGCTGCTGTGGATGCAGGGCAACGAGCTGGCGCACGGCGATCCGTTCTATCCCATCACGTACATCGACGAGTTCCACAGGAGCTGGGTGGCGAGCTCGGGCGGAGGGGCGAAGGACTGGTGGCTGCGGGCGCAGGGGATCGGCTTCTGGCCGGCGATTGCGCTCTTCACGTTGACGCCGGGGGTGGCGCTGCTGGGCGTGGTGGGGATGGTGAAGGCGTGGCGCGAGCGGCCGGAGCTGCGGTGGCTGGTGCTGGCGGCGCTGGTGCCCGCGGCGTACTACGCCTTCCGGGCGGCGGTGCTGCTCAACTTCCTGCCGCTCGGGCGCTTCACGGTGACGCAGGTGGTGTTGCTGCTGCCGTTCGTGGTGCTGGGCTTGCAGGCGTGCGTGCGGGCGTGGGGCGAGGGGGCGGGCAAGGCGGTGGCGGGAGGGAGCATCGCGCTCGCGGTGGTGATGCCGGTGGGGCTGGGGATCTCCACGTTCCGCGAGGACGGGGGTTGGCGGGATTCGCTGCGGCCCGTGAGTCCGATCTCCACGAACCCCCAGCCGGTGATGGAGGCGGTGCGCTTCGTCGAGGCGGAGGTGGCGGGGAAGGGCAAGTCGCTGGTGCTCGACAGCGATGACCGGTACATGGACTTGCAGCTCGCGTTCTTCGCCGGGCTGCCCGAGGAGAGGCTGGTGCGGCTGCGCTGGCCCGATTTCCAGCAGCGGGTGGAGAAGAATCGGCCCGAGTACCTGGTGCGCTTCGACGCGGGAGGGCTGGCCCGGGAGTCCTGGGTGAAGCTGGAGGGGCGCATCCTGACGCTGGGAGCCGTCTCCTATGAGGAGATGGAGGGCTTCTCCGCGCCCGTGCATGTGTATCGGCTGCGGCCGTAGTGGGAGGCTGCGCCAGTCTGGCGCTCATGCCTCCGGATCGAAGTCGTCCGCGTGGACATCGGCGGTGGCGCTGCGGGCATCCAGCCAGCCCTGGAGGATGAACTGCGCGGCCACCTGATCGATGACCTGGCGGCGCTTGGCTCGGGAGAGGTCCGCTTCGAGCAGGGTTCGCTCGGCGGCCACGGTGGACAGCCGCTCGTCCCAGAACTCCACGGGCAGGCCCAGCGCTTGGCTTGCCGCGTCCGCGAACTTCCGGGAGGCCTCGGCGCGCGGGCCCTCCGAGCCGTCCATGTTGAGGGGCAGGCCCACGACGAGGCGTGAGGCCTCGTGCTCGCGTGCGAGGTCCGCGAGGGCCACGAGGTCCGCCTTGAGGTTGGTGCGCCGTATCGTGGTGACGGCCTGGGCCGTCAGCCCGAGCCCGTCCGAGACAGCCACCCCGATGGTCTTGGTGCCCACGTCCAGGCCCAGGGTCCGCATGGGCGCGGGACTCTAATCGCAATCTCGTTCCGTAGACCGCACCGTCCGCGAAGCGAGACGGAGCGCCGTTGGGTGCCGAACCTAACCGGCTGAATTCGTTGGGAGCGGAGCAGCCGAAGGGCTCGGCATCGCGGGTGCAATCGGTCTGGCCCGTCCGATGCGCGGCGGCTTGCTGCACCCAACTCTTTCCCGACGCGCGGGAGGCAACATGCTCGATTTCATCAAGAACGCAGTGAACACGTTGGCCGGGCCGATGGCGTCCGCGGTCGATTTCGCGGGGGACAAGCTGGGCCTTCCCCCGATGCTGACGAACTCCATCAAGGCGGCGGTCGGAGTGGTGTCCGGCAACGTGATGATGACCGCCAGCGGCGCGCTGGGCGTCATGTCGGAGTTGCAGAAGAACCCGCCGGCGCAGACGGAGTTCTGCCCCAGCCCGGATGCGGCCAAGGCGCAGGAGGGCTACGCGCCCGAGGAGCACACGGCCTCGGCGGCTCCCAAGACGAAGAAGATGACGTGGGAGGCCATTCAGTCCACGGCCAGCGCGATTCGCGAGCGGGCCGCGAGTACCTCCAGCACTGGTACGAGCAGTGCCGGCACCTTGGATCCCTCCGTTCTCGAGTACCGGGATGCGCTGCGCACGCTGGCCGCCAACTTCGACATGCTCGACACGCTGTGCGGCAAGCGGGACGGGAAGATCGACGCGCAGACGCTCGCGATGGCCGCGAACCTCTCGACGCTGTCTCCCGCGCTGCGCAACGCAGCCCGCTTCCTCGTCGAGCACCCCGAGTACCGCAACATGGTGGACACGGCGGGGAAGGGAGGGAGCGTCGATGGCACCATCAGCCAGTTGGACGTGCAGCAGGCGTTGACGAAGGTGAACAGCGACATCGCTCGCCACGGTGTGCGTCAGCCGTCACAGCCGCAGCCGACTCCCGCCCCGTCCACGCCAGCTCCCGCGCCGTCGGCTCCGGCGCCGTCGCAGGGCTCTCCACCGTGCGGTCAGCCGACGACTCCCGTGGAGACCTGTCCGCGGCCGACGACGCCCGTACCGAGCCCTCTGCCGAAGCCCCCGGCGAGTTCGAACAGCGTCAACGACATCATCAACAACCCGAACATGAGCCTGGAGGAGAAGTTGCAGGCCATCCTCACGCTGATCACGCGCGACACGGACGACGAGATCCTCGACGTGATGAAGGAGATGGCGAGCGTGCGCGACGAGCGAGCGGGCCTGGGCACGGACGAGAGCAGCCGGGCCCGCGAGGCGAAGCTGGAGACGACGATGGAGCAGCTGAACCTGCGCCTCCAGAAGCTGATGGAGAAGCGGAAACAGATGTTCGACCTGATGAGCAACATCTCTTCCAAGTTCAACGAGATGGCGAAGCAGGCCATCGAGAACATGGGCCGAGCCTGAGCCGCCATGGGACGCATCATCAAGTACCAGGGAGATACGACGATGGAGAACCAGACGGTGCAGAAGCTGAAGGCGTTCGCGCGAGGCGAGGCGACGTGGGCGGAGGTGGAGGGGATGACCTTCGAGGAGGCGAAGGCGATCGCGCAGGTGGGGTGTGAGCTCGCGGCGGCGGGGCGCTACGAGGAGGCGCGCATCCTCTTCGAGGGGCTGGTGGAGGGGAACCCGAAGGACGCGGCGAGCCGGGCGGCGCTCGGAACCGTGTACCAGAAGATGGGCCGGCTGCCGGAGGCCATCACCGAGTACAGCGCGGCGCTCGAGCGCGATCCTCGCAACCCGGTGGCGCTGGTGAACCGCGGTGAGCTGTACCTGCGGCAGGGGCAGCGGCAGGGCTTCACGGACGTGGCCAACGCGGTGGAGGCGGATCCGCACGGCGAGACGGCCGCGGGCCGCCGGGCTCGGGCGCTGGTGAAGGCCATCACGCTGGTGGCGGTGGAGAAGATGAAGGGCAACCCGCAGGCGTAGTGCCAGCGGTCAGGTGGGGAAGGGGGTGATCAGGGACCGTCGGGCTCTTGGGGAGCGTTCGGCGGCGGTGGTCGGCGGGTGGGCCCGTGAGGGAAGCGGGCATGGTGAGAGGGCCCCCTGCCGGCCGCTGTTTTCAGGGAGTGGAGACATCGGCGATGCGCTCGCCGATGGGCGGGTGGGTGAGGCCCTTGATGACCACCCACCGAGGAGGTTCGGGGTCCATCTTGTTCAGCCGCGCGGCCTTCACGAGCATCTGACGGAACGTGGCGGGATCCTGCGTGAGGCGCAGGGCGTAGCGGTCGGCTTCGCGCTCGCGTTCCCGGGAGAATGCGGCGGAGAAAGGCGCCGCTGCCGTCATCACGATGTAGAGCAGCAGAGGGATGAGCGGCAGGGTGCGAGTGTCCGCGAACCGGGTGGCTCCGAACCAGCCGCGTGCCGCTGACAGCCGCAGCAGCCGGTCGAGAACGAAGAGGAAGGCCACCAGCGCCACGGAGGAGGCAATGCGAGCGGGCCACTGGGACTCATTGACGTGGCCGGCCTCGTGGGCGACGGCGGCGAGGATCTCGCCCTCGGTGAACTCGCGGATGAGGACATCGTTGAGCACGATGGTGCGCGTGGGGCCCTGGCCCGCGAAGTAGGCCTGGACGCGATTGGAGGCGACGGACGTCTTCTCCACCAGCACATCCGAGAAGGGGATGTTCGCGCGGGCCATCAGCTCGGTGAGGTGGGTGCGCAGGGGGCCGGGCTCCAGCGGCGTCTGATCGAAGAAGGCGCGGCTGCGGTACGGGTCGAGTGCCGCGGCCACGAGCATGAGCAGGGCCACGGGCACTCCCAGCACGAGCCACCAGCGCCGGAGCCGCCGCGCCAGGCCATAGAGTCCCAGCACCAACGCGGAGACGATGAACACGCTCGCCAGCAATTGCTTGAGCTCGTCCCTCGCATACCCGAGCGGTGTGTACGTGGACATGCCGTAGCGGTGCTCGAGGATGTAGCCGAAGTAGAAGTCGATGGGCGCGGTGACGAGCTTCAGGCTGAGATCGACGAAGAGGGAGAACAGCAGCGCTGTGCCCCAGCCGGGCTCGCCCCAGAGCGTGTCCAGGGCTCGGAGGAACACGCGGCTGACGGGTGCGGTGCGCAGGAAGCCCAGCCGAGCATCGAGCCAGGCCGCCGTAGCCTGGGCGAAGCGGTAGAAGGGCCCGTTGAGCGGCCCGAGCATCAGCGCCAGGAACCCCACGTAGATGAAGGGGTTCACGGCGGCACGGATGTAATAGGGCAGGCTGTACGCCTTGATCTCTGCCAGCTGGTCGGGAGTGAAGATGGGCTCCATGGACGGGGGAGAGGCTATGTCGGCTCACCCCTGGGTGCCCAGATGCCCTCTCTCCGTGACATGGAAGAGCGCCGCACTGTGTTATAGGCGCAGCCCACGCCACACCCGAACGAGGAGTTTCCGATGCGCTTCATGTTGCCCGTGGTTGCGCTGCTGTTCACGACCGGTCCTGCCCTCGCCGAAGAGTCCGCCCGCGTTGCTCCGAAGGCGGTGGCTCCCGAGGCGGGGCCGACGCTGCGCTTCGCCTGGTCCGCACCGTCGCGGGTGACGGTGACCGAGCGCATCCTCAAGAAGGGCAAGCGCTCGGTGGTGAGCTACGACGCGGTGCTGTCGGCGCGTCAGGGTGGCGGGTACGAGTTGAAGCTGGACAAGTTCCGCTTCCTGGAGGTGGACGGTCGGGCCGTCTCCCAGGGCGCGGTGCCGCCGGAGCTGAAGGTGGCCACGGCGTTGGCGAGCGTTGCTCCCACATTGTTGATCTCGGCCGAGGGGCAGGTGGAGGACGTGGTCGGGATGGAAGAGGCCTTCGAGCGAGCCCTCGCGCTCATCCCCGAGGAGAAGGGCATGCGCGAGCAGGTGCGCAAGGTGCTGGCACAACCGGCGATGGCGCAGATGATGAAACAGCGGACGGCGGACTTCTGGAGCACGTGGGTAGGGGCCTGGGTGGGCACCGATCTGGCCGCTGGCGATAAGCGCTCGGGGACGTTGCCGGTGCAGCTGCCCTCGGGCTCCGTGGACAGTACGGTGACAGTGCACCACCGTGGACCGGATGCGGCCTACAAGGGCTCGGCGCGCCTGGAGATGGAGACGGTGCTCGAGGGAGAGCCCTTTCGCAAGGCGATGGTGGGTGTGTTCTCGCAGATGATGCAGTCCTCCGCTCCCCAGAGCCAGGCGCCGGACTTCGACGCGATGCTCAAGTCGGCGCGCCGCGTCTCCACGGTGGCGGTCGTGACGGATGTCGCCACCCTGCGCCCCTACAGCGCACGCATGGCGCAGGTGACGAAGATGCAGGTCTCGGACCAGGAGCGCGAGGAGCGCGAGGAACGCGAATACAGCTTCGCCTGGCCCACCCCGGCAGCCGGCAAGCGCCGCTGAGCCGCGGGTACCTCGCATGCGTCCACCTGGGGCCGGGGGCTACGCTTTGCGTCCACGTCGCCGGCTGCTCTGCCGCTCGGGCACTGGCTCCTCGCTGTAGCCCTCCACGTGCATGCCCAGGAACAGGGCCAGCAGCACGGCGCTCTCGACCGGGATGCGTGTGCCCTTCACGTTGTTCTTGGCGGGATTCAAGAAGGCGCCGTCCGCGGTGGCGAAGTTGGCCAGGGTCAGGTCCGAGTCCTCGAAGTTCGCGCCCGTGAGTTGGGTCTGACTGAAGTCCGCGTGGGCAAGGTTGCACTGGATGAAGTTGGCCTCGGCGGCCTTGCACGCGCGGAAGACGGCCTTGCTCAGGTTCGTTCCGACGAATGAGGAATATCGAAGGTCGCACTCCTCGAAGCTCAACACGGGATTGCGTGCCACCTCGGTCCAGTCGATGCCCATCAGCTTCGACTGGCGGAAGGTCACGCCCATGGCTCTCATCTGCGAGGGGTTCATGCGGGTGAGATCGCAGTCCTCGAAGACGCAGTCCTCGAGGCGAGCCCGGTTCCATCGGCTCTCCTGTAGCTTCACGTGGCGGAAGGTGCAGCCGGAGAATTCCTTGCCGGAGAGGTCGGCGTGTTGGAGGTCCAGATCGGTGAAGACCTCGTTTTGATGGATCTGCTCTGTCGTCAGGCGCGTCATGTCTCTCGAGCTCTCTCAGGGCACCATCTCGCGCCATTAACGAGGCGCCGCGTCACTTCCCGTGCTTGTCCGGCTCAGGCCGCCTTGGCCAGCTCCGCGTCGATGGCCTGAACCAGGCGTGGGTCGTCCGCAGTGATGTCGGGAGCGAAGCGGGCCACCACGCGGCCGTCCCGGCTGATCAGGAACTTTTCGAAGTTCCAGAGCACGTCCGGTACAGGGTTGGGTTCGATGCCGTGGCCCTTGAGCCGTGCCCGGAAGGGGCCGTCACCGGTGGCGTTGGGCTGCGAGCGGGTGAGCCTCTCATAGAGCGGATGCTGATCGCCGCCGACCACGGAGATCTTCGAGAAAAGCGGGAACTTCACGTCGTAGTTCAGCGTGCAGAACTGTTGGATCTCCGCATCGGTGCCGGGTTCCTGGCCCAGGAAGTTGTTGGCCGGGAAGCCCAGAACCTCGAGGCCCTTCTCGCGCTTGCCCTCGTAGAGCTTCTCGAGGCCCTCGTACTGGGGCGTGAGCCCGCACTTGGAGGCCACGTTCACCACCAGGAGCACCTTGCCCTTGTACTGGTCCAGGGTGAGCGGAGAACCGGCAATGGACTTCACGGGGATGTCGTAGATCGTCGGGTTCATGGTTCCTTGGGAGAAGGAGATGGGGCTGCTCGGCTCCGGACCGATAGCACAGGGGGACGCTACTTCTGCGGATCCTTCGAGGTGGGAGTGCGCTTCTGCTCGTATCTGGGCAGATAGCACCCGCCCTTCCACTCGTACCAATCGTCGTCACAGGGCGGGGAGAAGTCGTTCAGCTTGATCCAGCATCCACCACGGACTGCGACCTCGCGCTGGCGGCAGGGCGGCCGCCGCTGGCCTGGCAGGGGCTCCTCCGGCATCTCCGTCGCGATCGCCGACTCATAGTGGGGGGGCTCCTTCGTGAGAACTCGGGTGGGAACCGAGGCATCGGCCAGTGATGCTTCCGCGCTGTTCCGAGCCTCTTCGCGCTCGGGTTCTTCCACCGGGGCATACGTGCGGGAGTGCGAGTACGGCCCGTGTCCTATCCACCACGTAGCCGCCATCACCGTCAGCGGCAGCCCGGCAACCAGCGCAAGCCGAACTCTCGACCTCCAGCGTTCCACCGGTATCTCCTCGCAGCGACTCACCGGCCCGTTCACCTCTTGGGCAGGCGGTGAAGGAACGTCGGCTGGAACCTGCACGCTCACGGGAGGTTTTGCTTCAACCAGCGGCTGGAATGGACCCATCAGCGGCACGTCCGCCTCGGGGCCCGCGTGCTCTGCTACCGCCTCCGCTGCCTCCGCCACCTCTCTCGCAAGACCCCTCTGCTCGGGCTCTGCCGCCAGCATCCTCTCGATCAGTGCCGACAACTCCTCGATGACCCGTGGGTTGATCTCTCTCGGCACGTCCACCAAGATGTTGTCCCCCTTCACGTCCCGGTGCAGCCCTCCGGCCCGATGCAGCACCTCCAGGCCCCAAGCCACCTGAGCCACTACCAGGAAGCGCGGGTCATACGCGAACAGCGCCAGCTTGAGCGCCACTGGCACTGAGCCTGGGTGGCCCGCTCGACGCGCCTGGTACACCGCTCCGTAGCTGCCTCGCCCCGCATACCCTTCCACCCGCCACGGTCCCACTAGACTGCCCACCCGGAGCCCGTCGGGACTCTGCTCTTCCTTCATCGCTGACCTCGGCTTCCTGGGGCGGTTGGCTCCGCCCCCTTCAGCCTACCTCATGCGTAGGCCCGCGCGATGACGCTCGCCTAGGTTGTCTCCATCGCCAACGTTTCACCTCGGACCCACGGGTCTGCTTGTCGTACCAGTTCGCTCCGAAGGGCTGGGCGACAGGGCTTCCGCCGTGCGCTAGAACTTCGTGGAGCGAGGTCTCCCATGAGGACGTTTCCGTCTCGGCTCTTCTGCTTCGTCACCTTGCTCTCTGCCCTGTCCTGGCAGGGGTGCTCGAAGGATGCGTCGGCTCCCTCCTCGTCCCCGTCCCCATCGTGCCCGGACCCTGGCTGTCAGGGAGAGGACCCGGGAGATTGGAGGGATACCGGAGATCTGGCGGCATGCAACTACGAAGGAAACCCGTGTGACACGCTGCATCCGGTCACGCTCACCGCCTGCAAACGCGACTCGCTGTCTCGGTTCCGCGGGGACGGAGTCTATCTCGTCCAGGACCGCTTGAACGGCAACTTCACGTACAAGGTGCTGCGGGTGCTCCCCACGGAGCGTGTGGTCCCTCCCAGCTCGTATCAATACAACATCAATTATCACTTCCAGGATCTCTCCAACGGGAACTTCCATTTCGCTGACAACGAGTGGATCCCGACTCACAGCTACAGCAACAGCTCGCAGACCATTCTGGAGGGTTGCGAAGCCCCGTCACCCGACGAGCTTCGAGGCTGCAGGTTCAACTGCGGCAACGGCGTGTTGTACAGCATGGCCACCTTCCGGGCCGTGAGGCTCTCCCAGTGCGCCAGCGCGTCCAACCTCTCCCTGGAGGCCGAATATCCCCGGACCCCACCGGACCCGCCGAACGAGCCCCTCCAAATCTACGCGAAGGCGCACCTCTTCGAATCGAGGCGGCCCTACTCCCCGCTCTTCGACACCAGCCAAAGCCTTCTCGTCCACGACGTGACGGATCGCTCCAAGCCCCACCTTCAGGCGGCGCTCACGCTGCTCCAGGGCAAGTTCGCGTATACGAGCCTGGGCGTCCTGGGAGATGCGCTCTATGTGACCCTCTTCGACGGGCAGGGCCAACTGCTCATCTTCGACATCCACGATCCCTCCCAGCCCACGCTTCGGAAGAGCCTGCCAGTACCGGGGGCCTACAGCCGTCAGTTCGTGGTGGGTAATACCCTCGCCCTGAGTCCCTACAACCTTGGCTATGGCCCACCTCCGGTGGGGCGCCTCTACGATGTCTCCGATCCGTTCGATCCCCAGCTACAGGCCGAATTTCCCCTGCCTGGGGGCACCTTCTTCTTCCCCTTCGAGGGGCGGCTCTACCTGCCGCAGAAGGGGGCGGGCCTGCAGATCGCCGAGGTGCGCGACGGCGCCCTGCAGGAACTCGGGCGCTACTCCTATCCACTCGCCACCAGTGCCGTGGTGGCGGTGGGCCGCTTCGGGGATCGGGTCATCGCCTTCGAGGGCGGCCGAGGCTGGTCAGCCCACCTGCGGATCCTCGATGTGACGGATCCCACCCATGTGTACCGCGTGGCGGAGTACCGCGTGGGCGAGGGCGTCTCCATCGCCGAGGTGACGCTGCTGGGGACACGGCTCTACGTCGCCTACCATCAGCGAGGTGTCCGGGTGCTCGACGTGTCCGATCCGGCGGCCCCGCGAGAGATAGGGCACTACGACACCTATCCGGCCAGTCCCCTGCGTTGCGAGGGCTCGTCCTGGGAGGGGAGCGACATGGGAGGCAACTCCTTCTATGAGGGAGCCACGCGGGTGCTGGCTCCGGGAGATGGCTACCTCTATGTCGAAGACTCGCTGCGCAGGCTGCTCATCCTCCGCGAGCTGTAGCCCGCCTCAGAACTTCAGGAGCAGGAGCGCGGGCACCTTGTCCTTCCCCCAGGACTGAAGGACTGCGCCGGTCAGCAGCAGGTGGCCGTCGGGAGTGAAGAGCAGCGCCTTCCCGACCGAGCCTTCGGCGAGGTTGAACTGACGGATGCGCTGAAGTTCCCCTTGGGGGGTGACCTCGAGCAGGAAGGCCTGGCCGAGCTCCAGCAGCCCCTCCGCGGCATCCGGAGCCCACCTGCCCCTGGTGGAGCCCGTCACGAAGAGCCTTCCCTCCGGGCTGAGGACGATGGCGTTGGCCTCGTCATCGCTCGCCGTTCCAGCCTGAAGGGTCCACTGGCGTACCCCGGCTGCATCGAGGTACGAGACGAAGACGTCCTTGTCTCCCAAGGGAGGCTTGGAGGTGTCGAAGCTGCCGGCCGTGTACCCCGTGATGTAGACACCGCCGTTCCCTGAGAGGGCGAGCCCTGTGCCCACGTCCTCTCGGCCGGTGCCGAATTGGGTCAGCCACAGGCGCGTGCCCTCGGCGTCATACTTCGCCACGAACACGTCCTTCAGTCCCGAGGAGGTGTTTCCTTCCAGTGTTCCTTTCATCGCGCCCACCACGTAGGCATTGCCTGCGGTGTCGATGCGGACGGCACTGACCACCCACTCCTGGGCTGGACCGATGCGGCGATCCCACACGCGCGTGCCGCTGTCCGCGTAGCGGGAGAGGAAGCCTTCTTGTTCGCCGAACCTCTTCTCGGCCCAGCCGGTGACATAGAGGTGTCCGCTCCCATCCCTTGCGACGGAGCGTGAATGGACGGTCCAGTCGGGATACGAGAGCAGGAGGTTCCACACGAGCGTTCCCGCCGCGTCGTACTTCCGGAAGTACGTATCCATCGCGGCGTAGCTGTTCATCGTCTCATCGAGGGCGAAGTCGTAGAGTTCCGGCCCCATGTCGTGCGTCCACTCCAGCGTGCCCTGGTCGTCGAAGCGGCTGAGGAAGACGAAGGGGACCTGCCTGGCCCCCGAGCCGGCGATGTAGAGGTGCCCATCTGTGCCCAGGCTCATCGCCAGGGCCAGTCCGCTGCCCACGGCCTCCTGGTGTTGCCACAGCGCACAGATCTGGCCATCACCGGTGAAGCCGGGGTTGCAGGTGCAGGCGCTGGCTCCCGGCAGGTTGGTGCAGGTGGCGTTCTCGCCGCAGACCCGCTGCCCGGTCTCACATTCGTTGATGTCCTGTTCGCAGGAATCCCCCGTCCAGCCTGACGCGCAGTGATCACAGTCGTAGCCGGCCCAGTGGGGATTGCACTGGCAGACAGTGCGTCCCTCGAGATCCTGGCACACCGGGCCGGGCCCCTGCGGGGGCTTCGGATCCTCCGAGGGACAGCCCGTCAGTGAGCAGAGCAGCAGGAGCGGGAGGATGAGGGAATGGGGACGCATGCGGACTCCCAGGGACAGGTGAGCAGGGGGCTGGATTGTAGGACTGGGGTCCCTGCTCTCAGGGTGGGGGAATTGCCGGGGTGCCTTCGACAGGCCCGACCTCCACGACATGGCTGCTGGGGAACCGCAGGTTTTTCAGCGTGATACGCACCCCAGGCTGTCCATTCGTGCTCGGGATGGCGGTGCACACGATGGTTCCGCTGGTGGCGTCTTGGAGAATAGCGGAGGGGGGAAGCACCGGAACGGCTGCCCCCCACGGGAGGAACTGGCGGACGTTCTTCACCTGGTAGAGGAGGACACGGGTCTCGCCTCCCACAGAGGTTCGGTATTCCGGCTGGCACCCCTTGGCCTCTGGCAGGACGAGTTTGAGCGCCGCATCTTCGTCCACCAGGAACGTCTCCACTCCGCCGTTGTGCCAGCCGTGGACGACGACCTCTCTGACTTGCAGGCGCAGCTCGGGTGTTCCAGCCGGAGGAGGCCGCTGCTCGCTCGGCTTCGAGGGTGTTCCAGCGGCTCTTTCGGAGGTGGGCTCCTCACGAGCCGTTGGCTTTGCCAAAGGCTTGTCGCAGGCAATCGCTATCAGGAATCCTCCTGCGAATAACAGCCGGGTCCATCGCATCGAGTCTCTCAAGAGCGCTCCGGGGTCGGTGCAGGCATGGAACTCCCTCCACCGTACCCGGATTCGAAGGCGCTTGCGTCAATGGCCGGTCACACGCTTTCCGGTGGGCTGGCCTTCAAGGCTTGCGTGAGAGACGCCGTATACTGCTCGCCCTCATGGACATGACTGAGCGCAGGGTGAAGTCCAACGGAATCGAGCTGTGGACCGAGAGCTTTGGTGATCCCGGAGCCCCGCCGATCCTGCTGGTGATGGGGGCCTCCGCCCAGGCCCATGGCTGGCCGGAGGCATTCATCGATCTGCTCGTGGCTGGAGGGCGTTACGTCATCCGCTACGACCATCGGGACACCGGTCAGTCCACCTGCTTCGACTTCCAGAAGAATCCCTACACGCTGGACGACCTCGCCGCGGACGCGCTGGGCGTGCTGGATGCATACGGTATCGCCCGAGCCCACCTGGTGGGAGCTTCGCTGGGCGGGATGATCTGCCAGCTCCTGAGCATCCTCCACCCCGAGCGTGTGCTGACCCTCACCTCGATGGTGTCCACGCCGCTGCGCACGGACTCCAATGAGACGTTTCTGCAGGCCTTGCTGGGGCAGCCCTACACCGGGACGCTGCCTCCGCCGGCCCCTCGTGCTGTCGAGATGTATCGAGCCGTGGCCGCCAGCCCGCCCAGCAACCGCCAGGAGGCCATCGAGGTACAGATGACGATCCTCCGGGCCCTGGCGGGTCGCGCGGCTCCGTTCGACGAGCAGGAGATCCGAAGCAGGGTGGAGCGGATGTTCGACCGTGCGCGTGACTATTCCGCGTCGATGAACCACGGACTTGTGCCATCGCCTACGCGCGAGCAGGCCGAGGCGCTCAAGCGCCTGCGCGTGCCCTCGCTCGTCATTCACGGGGAGGATGATCCCATCTTCCCGCCGGGGCATGGGGTGGCTCAGGCCGAGATCATCCCTGGAGCGAAGCTGCTCATGATCGAAGGGATGGGGCATGAGATTCCCCGTCAGCAGTACGGGACGCTCGTGCAAGCGATTCTTTCGCACACCGGCTCGATCGCTACCCGCTGAGGCGGGGCGTTACATCGGCGCTTGGATGTCCGGCTCCGCGACGTAGCGCTGCGTCTCGGCAATCACCGCGAAGGTGCCCGTCCGGGGCCGCTCCAACCGCTCGAAATCGTCTGTCTCGAGTTCGAGCACTTCATCATGAGAGCCCGCCCGTACGATCATGCGCTCCTCCTCCCGGAGGGAGTCGTCCATGAGGACCGGAATGCCGAAGAGGCTGCCGAAGGGCGGCTCGGCGCCCACCTCGCACTCTGGGAAGAGGCCGGCGAACTCCTCCTCGTCGAGGAGCCGGACGTGGCGCTTGTCGAGGATCTCCCCCAGTCGGTCCGTGTCCACCATTCCCATGGCGGGGAGGACGGCCATCCAGCGCTCGCCCTCCACCTCGAACAACACGGTCTTCGCCACCTGATAGCCGCTGACATGGACGGCCTGGGCCACCTTCTGCGCGGAGATGGCACGAGGATGGGGATGGCGCACGAAGGGAATCTGCTTCGACTTCAGATGGTCGATGACGCGTCGAGGAATCATGGTCCGCTCCCTGTTCTAGAAAGAACTTGGGGCTCTCCGGGACCATCCGCACCCGCTCTATCGAGCGGCTGTCCGCGACCTGTTCGCACAGGCCCTCGCCTGCCGGCTGCCCCAAACCGCGGCCCTTTCGGGTCCCCACCGTTCCTCGAGAGCAGGGCGGGGGGGCTCGCGCCCTGCGTGGGTTCACCGAGGCTCAGTACGTGGACGGGCACGCCGTGGAGAGCGCGGTGCCTCGCTGCCAGCACTTGTTGGCGCCGGAGGAGCAGGCGTACCAGGCGCACGCGCTGTTGTGCGCGTTGCACGTGGTGACGTCCGTGTAGCTGCGGCAAGGGTCGCACGCGACGGTGTTGGAGGTGCCCTTGGGCCAGCAGGTGTTGGTGCACGTGTACCAGCCGCAGGAGCTCCCGTACTGCTCGCACGAGGCCTGCGAGTTCTGCAGCGCGCACGGCCCGCAGGCCACGCCCAGCGGCGTGCCCGGAGACCAGCACGAGTTGGAGCAGGCGTACCAGGCGCACCCGGCCGCGTCGCAGCCGCTCAAGGTGGTGTTCTGGCCGCACCACGAGTCGGCGGGGCAGGCGACCTTGATATCCGTGCCCGTGGGCCAGCACGAACTGGAGCAGGCGTACCAGGCGCACCCGGCCGCGTCGCAGGCCGTCAGCGTGGTGTTGGCGCCACAGGTGCTCGGCTGCGTGGAGGCGACGGTGTCATCCAGGTGCACCAGGTAGCGCCACCAGTTGGGCGCGTTCTTCTGCCCGTAGGGCATGTGGTAGTACCACCAGCGCAGGAAGCCCTCTTGCGAGCAGCCCCACTCGTTGCAGTTCATGCTGCGGCGGGGCAGCGAGTCCGGGCTCACCAGCGGGTTGCGCAGCCACGCGTCGGCGCTCGAGGGCACATACGTGGTGTTGGCGTAGTCGTAGTCCGTGCCCATGGCCGCGTTGGGCGGGTGGTGCACCCAGCCCACGCCCGCGAGGTTCGGCTTCTCGCGGTGCAGATCATTGAACTTGTCCCAGAGGTTGCCGGCGGACTGGGCCCGGTACGCGCGGTTGAGGATGGACTCGGCGCGGTGCCCGTAGGAGTGCAGCGCCTCGGCCACTCCGCGCTCGTAGTTGTAGCCCATGACGACGAAGTTGCGGAAGCTCGTCACCCGCGTCTCCTCCGGAGCGTTGCACCAGTAGGAGTTGGTGCCGAGCATGCGGGACTCGTACATCTGCGTCCACGGCGGCGCCATCACCCAGACTTCGTCCAGCTCGTTGCCCTCCATGCGCGCCTTGAGGTTGAACTCGTTGGCGAACGCCACGTAGTCGAAGCGGGGACAGGTGCTCTCGTTGCCCGGCGTGGTGCACTTGCGCCGCACGTCGCGCGTGTAGGCATCCGGCGCGTTGATGATGTCCAGCATCTCAGTGGGCGTGTAGCGCCAGCCGCCCTCGAACCAGGGCAGCCGATCGGTGATGAGCCGCACATCGACGAGCTGATAGTCCACCGTGGAGTGCGAGCCATACTGCAGGCCCGCGCGCAGCGCGTTGGTCAGCGCCTTGGGCTCGTTCCAGCCCTTCACGGTGTGCAGCGGCGTGCCCGAGTAGAGCGGATCATAGATGACCAGCAGCACCCGGGGCCGGAACAGGTACGTGCCCGCGTACGAGTAGCTCAGCTCGCCCTGCTGTTGGCCAGGGAGCGCCTCGTCCTCTTCCGGGATCGAGGGCGCGCAGCCCATCACGCACAGCAGCCCGAGCAGCAGCGCTTGCAGCGACATCGACAGTCTCGTCATGAGAACAAGCCTTTCGTGAAATCCAGGGTGAAGCCGGGCGGGCTGATAGTCCTGGAGCCGCAAGGCCGTCAACTGCTTGCGGATTTCGTGGCTTTCAGAGGGCGTTGCTGGAGTTCCTCAATCCGTTGTAGCGCCAGCAAACAGCCACGCACTCTCCGTTCCCCAGAAGTGGCGGGTTGTTCTGCCTGGAATCAGCGGCAATCTTTCCTGGCACGAGGCTTGAAGACTCATCCGCGCAACCCGACGGGATCTACCCGCGGGAGGGGGATTGGAATGAGAGCGCTCTTTGTACTGACGTGGCTGTTGGCGGGAAGTGTCCTGGCGCAGGAGGCATCGCCTCAAGTGGAGGCTGAGCCCAGCAGAGAACTGGGCCTGCAGTTGGGCTATGCGCGGAGTCGGGACGACGAGGGTGGTGAATATGGTGGGCCCGGAGTCCGACTGCACCTGCTCAAGCGGTTCGGCTCGTATTTCGCGATAGGGCCCGAGGCAGCGCTCTACGTCCATGCGGGCTCCGTGCTGAACGTCGGCTGGAACGGCTCGACACACAGCTACAGCACCACGTACAGGCCCCTGCTCCAGATTGGAGGCATCGCGCGCGCTGGGGTGGTGTTGGGCCCTGTGCGGCCCTCGCTCCTCCTGGGGGTGGCCTGGTACCACGGCGCGCGTCCGCTCCTGGGGGTGTCCCTGGGGGCCGAGATGGAGGTGCGCGTCACGGACTGGCTGCCCCTGGTCGTCGACGCGCGCATGCACGTGAGCACCCCATACCTGCGCTCCAGCTCCAGGGATTACTCCTACAGATCTTTGGGGGTGGGCTGGCGCCGGGTGTGGTGAGGCCCCGACCGGGACTGGGAGGCGGCTGAAAACCGTGGCCGCCTGACACTGCTGTCACAATGAGGTGGAGGCGAACTCCGGAAAGCGCCGAAGTCGAGGAGAGGAGAGAGCCAGGGGCCACTGCTGGGATGACCAAGCATCCGCTCCTGCGGTTGGAAACGAACCGCATCCTGATGGAAACATGCACGAAAACTCCAGGTGACGGATTGGGCTGTCAGGCTGTTTTCTGGACCCTGGAAACTCTGCCCTTACCTTGCGCGCCAACCTTGGCCGAGGTGCCGAGGGCAATCCATTGCTTCCAGGTTGATGATGATGAATCGAAGGACCCGTTCAATCTCTTGCGGACTCATGTTGTGCCTTGCGTTGGTGGCCATGAGCTGCGGACCCACCCAAACACCTGCCACGGAGGAGCCAGCTGTAGGAGGCGCGCACTTCGTGGCTCATACGAGCCAGGCTCTGACGGCGCAGCTCTCCCGGGTGACGGTCACCCTCACCGCGGCGGACGCTCCTACCGCCACGGTGGCATTGACGGTCTCGGAGGGAGCCTGGAGCGGCACCCTGCACAACATTCCCGCCGGTGTGAATCGCACCTTCACGGGAGAGGCTTTCGACGCCCAGGGCCAGCTGCTCTTCCGAGGAATCGCCTCTGGCGTCACCATTACAGCAGGGGAGACGGCCTTGGTGGCGCTCACCCTGCAATCCCTGAATCCCGTCCCGTCTATCGATAACACCGCGCCATGCATTGACTCGGTGGTGGCCTCGTCCAGCACCGTCAGGCCTGGCGGCACGATCGCCTTGCAAGTCACTGCGCATGATGCGGACGCAGGGGATTCGCTCAGCTACGCCTGGACCGCGGCTGCTGGCAGCCTCAGCGCCTCCTCCACGACGACGACAGTCTGGACAGCCCCCGCCACAGAGGGCCCGGTGATGGTGATCGTGACCGTGACGGACTCCCACGGCGCCTTCGCCACGGCCAACATCACCCTCACCGTGCTGCCCGCGAACGGTGCCAACCAAGGGGCCGCTTCGTTCACCGTCTCCTTCAATACCTCGCCCTCGGTGCAGAGCATCACCACCTCGCTCTCGCCCATCTCCGTGGGGCAGAGCGCCACGCTCACCGCGGTGGGCACGGACCTGGACGGAGACACGCTCTCCTACGCCTGGAGCGCGAGCTGCCAAGGCACCTGGACGAACGCGAACTCGCCCACGGCCAGCTTTACTCCGAGCGCGGTGCCCTCGGGAGACTCCTGTGGCAACTGCGCGCTCACCGTGACGGTGACAGATGGCCACGGGGGCCAGAACACAGGCACCCTGCGCGTCTGCGTCAACTCCGGAAGCGACAATGGCGTCAGCTTCCCGCCGCACATCATCCTGGCGCACCAGTCCGCGCAGAGCGTCACCGGGGGCAGCCTCGTCACCCTGCGCGTGCTCGCCGAGGATGGAGATGGCGGTGCACTGACCTTCTCCTGGAGCACCAGCTCGGGCACCCTGGGAACGCCAGCGACTGGTTTCACCTCGAGCGAGGTGGTGTGGACCGCACCTGCCTGCGCACCTGCGGATGCGGCGCCCTTCATCACCGCCACCGTCACCAACGCCCTGGGCTTCTCCGCTTCTCACCGCTTCACCGTCACTGTGCAGAGCGCGGCGGATTGCTCGGGAGGAGAGAACGGACCACCGCCTTCGAACTCCACCTGGGACATCACAGGCGCCATGGGCACGGCTCGCTACTCTCACAAGGCCTTGCTCCTGACCTCGGGCAAGGTGCTTGTGGCGGGGGGGGTCGACGGGGGCCGCTGGCTGGACACCGCGGAGCTCTACAATCCCGCGACGGGCACCTGGGCTCCCGCCGGGCGCATGCAGCAGATCCGCGAGAACAACTACACGCTGACGCTGCTGCCCTCGGGCAAGGTGCTCGCCATCGGAGGAACGCAGGGTTCACAGCAGCTCAGGAGCGCGGAGCTGTATGATCCCACCACGAACACCTGGAGCGCCGTGGCACCGCTCACCTTCACGCGCACCCGCCACACCGCGACGGTGCTGCCCTCGGGCAAGGTGCTGGTCATCGGCGGCAACTCGGATTCGACCGCGGGCCGCGTCCCCGAGCTGTACGATCCCGCCACCAATACGTGGTTGCCGCTCACCGCTTCAGCCGGCCATCACTTCGACCATCAGGCCCTGGTGTTGAGCACGGGGAAGGTGCTGGTGCTCGGGGGGAACTACCCTACCGAGGTCTATGATCCGGGGACAAACGCCTGGACATCGAGCCCTGGAGGCCTCTCGCAGACGGGCTGGCAGGCCGCGTGGGTGCTGGCTCCGGACAAGCTGCTGCTGCTGGCGGGGCGCTCCTTCTCCTTCTACGATCCCATTCATGGCGTCGAGACGGACGGCGGTGAGCTGAGCTACACCCGCACCTCGCACACGGTCACCCGGCTGGCCTCGGGCAAGCTCCTGGTGACAGGAGGAATCCAGAGCGCGAGCCCGATCGCGGAGCTGTATGATCCCACGACCGGTGCGACGAGCGTCACGCTGAGCATGCCTGCCGCGCGCGCCTACCACACCGCGACGCTGCTGCCCTCGGGCAAGGTGTTGGTGGTGGGAGGAAACACGAACCCAGTTCTCAATAGCGCGTTGCTGTTTACCCCCTGATGGTCGCTGCGGTGGCTGCCGAGGAGCGGTGTGGGAAGCTCCCGGCAGCTGCTGCCCCAGGGCAACAGCCCTTCCTGTTTTTCAATTCTATATTGTATTCCTGGTTTTTATTGACGTAGCACCCGGGTTTGCTTTTCGATGGGCGCCTCTCCAGGAGGACTCCCGTGCTGATCCCCCCGCGCCTTCAAGCCACCCCGTGGAAGACCGCAGTGCTGCTTCGCGTGATGGTGTGCAGCCTCTTCATGCTCATCGCGCCGCGCGCCCACGCTTCGGGGACGTTCGTCAATCCGCTGAACAACAGCGCGGACCCGTGGATGCAGTACTACAACGGCTACTACTACCTGGCGACCACTCAGGGGGGCTCGATCAAGATCTGGAAGGCAGCGTCGATCTCGGGCCTGCTGACTGCATCGCCGACGACCGTGTGGACTGGGTGCTGCAACGTCTGGGCTGCCGAGTTCCACCTGCTCAACGGCCCGAACGGCCTCCGCTGGTACCTCTACTACACCAAGGACGACGGGACCGACGTCAACCACCGCATGTATGTCCTGGAGAGCAGCGGGACGGATCCGCTCGGTCCCTACACGGACAAGGGCCGGATCGCGACCGATCCCAACAACCAGTACTACGCCATTGACGGCAGCGTCCTGCGCAAGAGCGACGGCTCGCTGTACTTCCTCTGGGCCGGGCACCCGGGGCACCTGATCTACATCGCGCCCATGAGCAACCCGTGGACCATCAGCGGCGCTCGGGTCAACATCCCCGCGTCAGGCTTTGGATGCACCGAGGTGCGTGAAGGCCCGGTGGTCCTCCAGCGCAACGGCCGGATCTTCCTGACCTACTCCGCCTGCGATACGGGCAAGCCGGACTACAGGCTCGGCATGCTCACCGCCAACGAGAGCAGCAACGTGATGGACCCCGCCTCCTGGACACAGACGGCCAACCCGGTGTTCCAGCGCAACGATGCCAACGGAGCCTTCGGGCCCGGGCACCATGGATTCTTCAAGTCGCCTGATGGGGCCGAGGACTGGATCATCTATCACGCGAAGACCACCGCCGAGTTCACGTACAACGGCCGCACGACGCGCGCGCAGCGCATCACCTGGAATGCCGACGGGACGCCGAACTTCGGCAGCCCGGTGTCCCTCGGTGCCACGCTGACCAAGCCCTCGGGTGACAACGGGCCCAGCCCCATCACGCTGAACGACAACTCCACTGGCACGGGCCTCCAGCAGTTCGAGTACACCGGGACTTGGAGCTACGGGCCTTCCTGCGGGGTCGGCTGCTATCAGGGAGATGATCACTACTCCAACACCACCAACGCTTCCGTGCAGGTGCGCTTCAACGGCACGCAGATTGTCATCTATGGCGCGAAGGATCCTGCCCACGGTATCGGGGCGGTCTCGATCGATGGGGGGGCGGAGACGCTCGTGGACTTCTACCAGTCACCGCGCCAGGGCCATCAGGTCATGTACATCAGCCCGGTGCTCAGCCCCGGTGCGCACACGCTCAAGCTTCGCGTCACCGGGACCAAGAATGGCTCCTCCGGTGGCTACTACCTCACGATCGATCGGGCCGACATCAGCGCCAGCGCGACCGACGCCACGCGGTACGAGGCCGAGCACGCGCAGTTGACGAATGCCCGCGCCTCCACCATCGCGAGCGCGTCGAATGGCCAGAAGGCTGGGTACATCGACTACGCGGACAGCGCGGTGCGCTTCACCGTCAACGTCCCCAAGGCCGGCACGCACGCGGTCACCGTGCGCTACGCCAATGGCTGGGGTACCAGCAGCCACAATGTCTCGGTCAACGGGGGAGCGCCCTTCAGCGTGAACTATGCCAACAACGGGGTGGATGTCTGGACCTCGCTGACGCTCCAGGTCCCCCTGAACGCGGGGAACAACACGATCACCTTTACGAAGGGCAGCAACTTCACCGAGCTGGACTACCTCGAACTGCCCCGCTACGAGGCCGAGAACGCGACGATCTTCCACTCCGCGATCGCCTCCCAGGCCAGCGCGTCGAATGGCCAGAAGGTGGGCTACATCGACTACGCGGACAGCTACGTGGAGTTCCGGGTCAATGTCCCCAGCTCGGGCACCTATACCCTGCGCACGGTCTACAGCAATGGTTGGGGTGCCAGCAGCCACAACATCTCGGTCAATGGCGGCGCATCCTTCAGCCAGGGCTATGCCAACAATGGCGTCGATGTCTGGACGGCGGCCACCACGACCGTGAACCTCAACGCGGGCACCAACACGATCCGTTTCACGAAGGGGGCCCAGTTCACGGAGCTCGACTACATCGAGGTCTACAGGTAGCAGCCATCGCTCCTCCAGCGGTCCTCCAGCGTGAGGTCCGTGAAGTTCAGCTTGGCCCACGCCGCCCGAGAACCGGGGGCTGATGTCCGCGTCCCAGGCTCTCGATGAGGTCGGCCTGACAGGCCCTACCGGCGATGGTCGGGAGCCGCCGCACGCCTGTCTGGTGCATGGTGAAGCGGCTCCGTCGGCTGCTCGGAGATCGAGACGGCGTCTTCGAGTCCGAGTGCCGACAGTACCGGCGCTCGATTGGAGCCCGGCCAGTCCAGAGTCATTGAGCCTCCGCCCCGTCCACACCCGGGTCCTTCTCAACCCGGGCTCTTCGGCCCGGGGCGCTCTCTCGGCGGGACTCCGGGAAGACGACACGAGGCCACCTTGCCCCCTGAACCTTGCCCCTCATGCGCGTGTAGCATTTCAGGTGTTTCACTGCGGCAAGGCGACTCGCCCCTGCCAGCACGGCCACTCCGCCTCGGAAACACGCTCATCCATGTTGAACATCCCTGGTTACAAGGTTCTCGGCACGCTTCGAGGAACGGGTTCGAACGTGCTCTTCCGGGCCGTGCGCGAAGCCGATTCGCTGCCGGTCATCCTCAAGACCCCGATGGCGCCATTCCCGGGTGCCAGCGAGAGCGAGCGCTACCGGAGGGAGTTCGCCATCCTGCAGCGGCTCCGGGACGTGCGGGGCGTGGCCAGGCCCTATGCCTATGAGCGGATCCACGAGCGGCCGGTGCTGCTGTTGGAGAAGGTGCAGGGCGAGCCCCTCTCCGAGTCCGTGGGCCGGCCGCTGGAACTCTCCCGCGCCATCGACCTGGCCATCTCCCTGGCCTCGACGCTGGCGGAGGTTCACAGCCGCAACGTGATCCACAAGGACATCAAGCCCTCCAACATCATCCTCGAGCCCTCGGGAGAGGCGCGCCTGATCGACTTCGGGGCCGCCACGCTCCAGAAGATCGAGCACCTGGACGCCGCGCCCTCGCACCTCATCGAAGGGACCCTGGCGTACATGTCTCCCGAGCAGACCGGGAGGATGAACCGCGCCATCGATTACCGGACCGACTTCTACTCGCTGGGCGTGACGCTCTACGAGTTGTTGACGGGACAGCGACCGTTCCATGGGAGGGATGCGCTGGAATGGTTCCACGCGCACATGGCGCACACCCCGAGGCCTCCGCATGAGCTGAACGCCCAGGTGCCTCCGGCCCTGTCGGCCATCGTGATGAAGCTGCTCGCTAAGGTCGCCGAGGAGCGCTACCAAAGCGCTGAGGGGCTCAAAGCGGACCTCGACCAGTGCCGGCAGGAGCCGGGCCCGCGCGCGCTGGAGGGGTTCACCCCCGGCGCCCACGATGCGCCCTCCGGCTTCCAACTGCCCCAGCGGCTCTACGGGCGCGAAGCCCAGGTCGCTACCCTGCGCGAGGGCTTCGAGCGCGTTGTTCGCGGAGGTAAGCCGGAGCTGTTCCTGGTCAGCGGCTACTCGGGCATCGGCAAGTCCTCGGTGGTGAACGAGCTGCACAAGCCCGTGGTGCAGCGGCGCAGCTTCTTCCTCCACGGCAAGTTCGACCAGTTCCAGCGGGACATTCCCTACGCCACCCTGGCGGAGGCCATTCGCGGGCTGACGCAGCATCTGCTGGCGGGCACCGACGAGGAGCTGGCGAGGTGGCGCGAGCGGCTGAACCAGTCCTGGGCGGCGGAGGGGCAGGTGCTCGTGGGCCTCGTGCCTCAGCTGGAGGTGGTGGCGGGCAAGCAGCCACCGGTCCAGGAGCTGCAACCCGCCGAGGCGCAGCACCGCTTCCATCGCGTGGTGCGCCGCTTCCTCCAGGTGTTCGCCACTCCTGAGCACCCGCTCGTGGTGTTCCTGGATGATCTGCAGTGGGCGGATCTCGCCAGCCTCCAGCTCATCGGGCAGCTGCTGTCCCAGCCGGAGACGCCTCCCGTGTTGTGGATCGGAGCCTACCGTGACAACGAGGTGAGCCCCTCCCATCCGCTGGTGCCGGTGTTGGAGGAGGCGCGCAAGGCCGGCGCGCGGATGACGGAGATCCGCCTGGAACCCCTGAGCCTGGAGCACGTCGCGCGTCTTGTGAGCGATGCACTCCCGGGCGCGGGCGAGGGTCTGGTGGCCCCGCTCGCGGCGCTGGTGCACGAGCGGACGGGCGGCAACCCCTTCTTCCTCCTCCAGTGGATGGTGACGCTGAACCAGGACGGACTGCTGGTGCGCACCCCCGGAACAGGGTGGCGGTGGGACTCCGAAGCGATCCGGGCCCGGGGGTACTCGGACAACGTCGTCGACTTCATGGTGGGCAAGCTGCGTCAGCTTCCCCCCACGACCCAGCACCTGCTCCGGCAGGCGGCGTGCGTGGGCAATGTCTTCTCGCTCCCGATGCTGGGCACTCTCACCAGCCTGGAGGAGCTGGGAGAGGTGGAGCAGGGGCTCGAGCCCTCGCTCAATGGGGGCATGCTGGCGCGCGTGGGGCCGGAGCAGTACCGCTTCCTCCACGATCGCATCCAGCAGGCGGCCCACTCCCTCCTCTCAGAGGAAGAGCGCAAGGCCACCCACTTGCGCATCGGCCGGCTGCTGCTCGAGCGCCTGTCTCAGGAGGAGGTGCGCGAGAAGATCTTCGAAGTGGTGAGCCAGCTCAACGCCGCCGTGGACCTGATCCACGAGCCCGCCGAGCGCCACCACCTCGCGCGGCTGAACGCCGAGGCGGGCCGGAAGGCCAAGGCTGCGGTGGCGCTGCGCCCCGCCATCACGTACGTCTCGACGGCCTTCTCGCTCATCCCGGGAGACCCCTGGGAGACGGACCACGCGCTGGCCTTCGAGGCGCGGCTCACGCGGGCGAGCTGTGAGTTCATGAGTGGCAACATCGCCGAGGTTCGTCGTCAGGTGGAGGAGTTCGGCTCCCGGGTACGGTCTCGCGCGGACATCGTGGCCGTCTCCATTCTGAAGAGCGACGTGTACTTCGCCTCGGGTGCGATGCCGGAGGCGGTGACGTGCCTGATGGAGCTGCTGGAGCTGCTGGGCATGCCGCTCTCGCGGAGCCCCACCTGGGAGGATGCGGTGGCCGCCCATCGGGAGACCTGGGCCCTGCTGGGGGAGCGTTCCATCGAGAGCCTCGTCGAGCTGCCACTCATGACGGACCCGGACATGAAGCTGGTCATGGGCACCCTCTTCAAGCTCTTCGGCGCCGCATTCGCTACCGACCCCCACCTGCTCATCATCGTCCTGAGCCAGATGGTCTCCCTCACCTTCCGCCACGGCTTCGTGGAGATCGGCGCGCTGGGGTGTTGCTGGTTCGGCGTCATCACCGGCTCGTTCTTCCACCAGTACCGGGAAGGCCTGGCCTTCGGAAGGCTCGCCGACGCCTTCGTCGAGCGGTACGATCTGTCCGCCCTCCGAGGCAATGTCCTCTTCGGCATGCATTACACCTGCTACTGGACCCAGCCCCTCGCCAGGGCGCAGGAGCTGCTCCTCGGTGGCTTCCAGCACATGCTCCAGGTGGGTGACACCATTCCCGCCGCCTACTGCTGCCCTACGATTGTCTCGAACCGCCTCGCCATGGGGCATCACCTGGATGAGATCCAGCAAGAGTCGGTCGTCCGCGGCGAGTTCCTGAGCAAGACCGGGTTCGTGGAGATCCAGGACTGGCTCCTCATCCATCAGCGCTACGTGCAGCAGCTGCGGGGGCACTCGCTCTCGTTCGGCACCCTGAGCGGAGACGGCTTCGATGAGCAGGCCTTCGAGGCTCGGCTGACACCCCAGCGCCTGACCGGCACGCGGGTCAACTACTGGATCGCCAAGCTCCAGTCGCGCTTCATGTGCGGCGCCTACCCGGAGGCGCGAGAGGCAGCGGAAAAGGCGAACGCGCTCGAGTGGTCCCTGAAGGGCGGCCTCTCCCTTCGCGAGTTCCACTTCTACCGGGCCCTGGCCCTGGCCACGGACTTCGAGGAGGCGACCGCGCAAGAGCAGCGGCAGCGGCTCGAGGCCATCCAGCGTCACCAGCAACAGCTCGCGCAGTGGGCGGAGCACTGCCCCGAGAACTTCCGCGCGCTCGAGCGGATGGTGTTCGCGGAGCTGGCCCGCCTCTCGGGGAAGCTGGAGGAGGCGACGCGCGCCTACGAGGAGGCCATCCGCTGGGCGCGCGAGAGCGGTGCCACCCACTTCGTGGGGCTGGCCAGCGAGCTGGCGGCGAACTTCTGGCGCACGCGGCAGGCGCCCATTGTCGCCCACGCCTTCGCGCGCGAGGCCCGGGCCGCGTACCAGCAGTGGGGAGCCCTGGGCAAGGTCCAGCAACTGGAGACGCTGTGGCCGAACCTCGGTTCCTCCCATGCCTCCGAGGACGACGCCTCCAGTAGCAGCAGCACGAATTCGACCCGGATCGACGCGCTCACGGTGGTCAAGGCCCAGCAGGCCATCTCCGGCGAGATCGTCCTGGAGCGGCTGGTGACGACGCTGCTGCAGGCGGCCATCGAGAATGCCGGCGCTCAGCGCGGAGCCTTGCTGCTGCCCAACGGGGACACGTTCTCGGTGGCGGCCGTCTCCGTCGCGTCCTCAGGCGGCCCCACCGTCCTCTCGGGCGAGAGCGCTGCCCACGAACTCCCGTGGACGATCCTCTCCTACGTGCGGCGCACCCGCGAGCACGTGCTCATCGGTGATGCCTCCAAGCCCCATCCGTTCTCCGCGGACGAGTACCTGGCGCGCAGTGGGGCGAGGTCCGTGCTGTGCTTGCCGCTGTTGCGCCAGGAGCAGCTCTCCGGAGCGCTGTACCTGGAGAACACCCTGGCCACCAACGCCTTCAGCCCCACGCGCCTGAGCTTGCTGGGACACATCGCCTCGCAGGCGGCCATCTCCATCGAGAACGCGCGGCTGTACGAGGACGTGCAGCGAGCCAAGGCGGAGCTGCGCCGCGCCAATGACGAGCTGGAGCAGCGGGTAGAGGAACGCACGCGCGAGCTGAGGCAGGCACAGGCGCGGCTGGTGGACACGGCGCGCGAGGTGGGCATGGCCGAGGTGGCCTCCAACGTGCTGCACAACGTGGGCAATGTGCTCACCAGCGCCGTCATCAACCTGGAGATGATGCAGAAGGCGGTGGGCTCCTCTCGCGTGGGCCGGCTGAAACAGGCCACGAACCTGCTGCTGGAGCACCGGGTGGACCTGCCGGGCTTCCTCGCTCCTGGCGCCCGCGGCGGCAACCTGCCCGACTACCTGGCGGCGCTGTCCGATGAGCTGGTGTCCGAGCAGACGCGCCTGATGGATGATGTCGAGGCGCTGGGCCGGCACGTCGAGCACATCCGGGCCATCGTCCAGGTGCAGCAGACCTATGCCCGGACCGCGCTGCTGGAGGAGGAGTGCGACCTGGTCCAGCTCCTCGATGACGCCCTGCGCATCCAGCTGGTGGCGCTCCAGCGCCATGGGGTGACCGTGCATCGGGAAGTGGCACCGGTACCCAGGTTGAAGGTGGACAAGCACAAGGTCCTGCAGATCCTCATCAACCTCATCAGCAACGCGAAGTACGCGCTGGACTCGGCACTCGAGGGAGAGCGCTCCCTGCGCGTGCGGCTGGCCGCGGAGGGGGAGTTCGTGCGCATCCAGATGGTGGACAACGGGATGGGAATCTCGGAGGAGGCGCGCGCCAGCCTCTTCATGCACGGCTTCACCACACGCAAGGACGGCCATGGCTTCGGCCTGCACTCCAGCGCGCTCGCGGCGCAGATGCTGGGAGGACGCCTCACGCTGGAGAGCGAGGGTCCGGGCAAGGGCGCCGTGGCCACGCTGGAGCTTCCGCTCTCCTGATATGAGGCTAGCTGGAGGGAGTGCCGGTCACCCGCCAGATGCGCGGATTGCCCAGCTCGAAGTCCTGGAGGCTGTTCATGAAGGCCGCGACCGCCACCCGGCGGATCTCCGCCTGCTGGGCCGTCACCCGCGTGGCATTGTTTGGCCTGGGCGCGACAGACTGCGCGGTGGCGTCAATCAGGATGCAGGCGACGGTGGTATGGCCTCGCGCGCCGTTCACCTGAAGCTGCAGGTTGGCCTGCCCCGTCCCCGTGTGCCCCTGGCAGTCGACGCGCATGGTCCCCACGATGGTCTGCGTCCCAGGCGCTGCCCACAGGTTCGCGTAGCTGAGGGCGTTGATGGCCGCGACCGCATCAACGTGTGTCGCGGGCGGGAGCGGAAAGGGGAACGGGTTGTTCAGGACAGCGCCTGCATTGGTCTGGATTGCCATGGAGTGTCTCCGATGAGGGGGTTGCATCTTCAAGACGCATGCGCGCCGGATTCGTGAACCGCGCTCACGGTCAGCGGCTCACCGCGCTGCCATGGGCCCTGCCGACACCACTGCGCGGCCCTCGTAGCTCACCGTCAGTCCCACCACGGCTGAGTGCAGCGCGGCCCGCGGGCTCTCGCCGGCGCCTTTGAGCCCGAAGCTCAGCCCGACCTTGTCTTTCGCCGTGTAGCGGACCAGGGCCGCGAGCGTCGCCTGGGAATCGGCACTGCCGGGGATGCCGATGGAGTGGGTGGCCTCGATCATCAGGACGAGCTTGGAGCCGCGCCATCGCAGGGACAGCCCGGCGTCCGAGCGGATGTCCGTGGACGCCGCCAGGGCCGGCCGCGTGCCGAGCACGCGCGCCTGCGCCGTCACCACCAGCGGCTCCCAGCGCAAGTCGTAGCTCAGCGCCGCGTACGAGTGCTGGATGCGGGCCGAGTCCCCGTCCTGGCGCTCCGGCCCCGGCAGCACCCACCTCGCCCCGGCGGAGAAGAAAAGGGCCTGGCTCCCATCGAAGGTGGCCTCGCAGGCCCTGACCGCGGCGTCGACCTTGCGGCTCACCGCCTCGAGCGCACGCTCGTATTCGACCGCGGGCTCACCGGGCCGCGGCAGGGGCAGGTTCAGCACGTCCACCGCGTAGCGCTGGGATGTCTGATCGAGGCAGGCGCTATAACGTGGCCCGTAGAGGCTGCGCTGTCCGAGCAGTTCCAGGCTCAGTCCAGCCCCCAGCGTGACGTAACGGCTCGAGCCCCGGCTGTCCTCGAAGGGAGTGCCCTGGCGCAGGCTCAGGGCCACCGTGGCATCCTGAAGGAGCGCGATGAGCGGCCCCCACCGCTGCTGGCTGCGCTCAGCGGTGAGTTCGGAGTAGCTCCGTGTCTCCCCCCACGACGCCAGGTAGGGATTGAGCTGCAGCGCGATCACTCCCTGTCCGTCCTGGAGTGGAGAGCCCAGCATGCGCACCCCGAGGGCAAAGGGGGCTCGGGTGGTGGGGTGCAGCACCTCGCCCACCGCGGTGTCATCGAGCCCTGCGCCCATCTCGGAGGAGGCATCCAGCTCACTGGGGGCCTCCACGCCCTCCGGGCCCTCAGTCGCGGCGTGCTGTCCCCGCGCGGGCGTCGAGTGCAGGGTGCTGGTCAGGGCGAAGGCGATTAGGAGGCGGCTCATTCGCTCACCCAGAAGAGAAGGGTGATCACCTTGCCGTGCGACACCTTGCCCTCGACAGTGGCGGTGACCTCCGCCCGCGCCTGCACGGCGCCGATGCTCAGGGTCCCAGCGAGTCGGACCTCGCTCGTCGCCAGTGCGGGCTGCTTGAGCACGACACCGGCCTGGACGAAGACGAGCGGCGCGGCCTGGAGCCTGCTGGCGGGGATGAGCTGGGGATCGGAGCTGTAGGGGCGGGGCCAGGGGAGCAACGGTTGACGGTCAGCCTGCGTCCCGGTGCTCAGCAGGAACTCCAGCGCAACCCCTTGGAGCTGCCCGGTGGGCGCGTCCAGGACGAGCCTTCCTCCTGCCGCGCGCTCCGCCAGCGGGACCTTCATTTCGACATTCCAGGGCATGGTGAGAGTTCTCGGTGTGAGAGTGGAGGGAGGCCGTCCTCACGCCTCCTCGAGGGTCTGCGGCGCCCTGAGCTCTTCTCTCAGCGTGCGCTTGATCTCGAGCGAGTGCTTGCCCGTGGCATCGCTCACGATGCGCGCCATGTGCACGTCGACGGACTCAAAGGACGCGTAGGGGATGCACAAGGCGCTCGCGATGGTCTGCGGGCGGAGCACCTGGCCCATGGCGTAGTCCTTGGCCTCCACCTCAGCGACGTAGAGCGCCAGTTGCAGGGAGAAGCAGACGTCGTTTCCCGGCTCCAGCTTGAATCCCAGGACAGGGTTCTCACCTCGATGCAGCGTCGCCAGCCGAGGCCCGAGCCCGGCCTCCACGAGGTTCACGATCTGGATGGCGCCCTCGGGGCCGTGGCTGGACGACCTCTTGATATCGAGCTCCTCACCTGGCTGCTGGCGGATCTCCCAGCAGTCCCCGTAGACGGCCTCCTCGATGTTCGACGTGGAGGACGTGCCAGAAGTCTCGGACTGGATCATCCCCGCCACCTGCAGAGCGCCAGGAGGCAGCTGGTAGTCCCAGTAGCCCCCATGGGCGAGCGGCTTGACCGCCAGCACGAAGGAGAGATGTCCCGTGGCGGGCTTTCCGCCCTCGGCGGACCTGTCCTGCTGAAACAAGACGAGCCTGCGCGGACCATTGGTGTCGTTCTTGATGCGGAACTTTACGGGGGTGCTCATGGAGCCTTGCTCTGTGGAGAGTTCGTCCTTGAGGACGCCTTCCACCCGCGGGCTGTGAATTCACACGCTCTGGAAGGCGCGCGTCTCCCGCATGGCCAGGCTGAGCCTGGCCACTCACCGCATCACGAGGAGCGTGTCCATGAGCAGGTATCTACCATCCCCGAGGGAAGCCATTGCGGCCACGACCCTCTTGTTGCTGTACATCTCCCCAGCGCTCGTCGCGACGGGGGTGTTCGTCACCAATAATGGGCTGCGGCTGCTGGAGATCACCGAGCAGCTCGAGATGGAGGCCCTGGCGTACCAGGGACCGGACGTGCCGCTGAAGGCGGAGGGGGCGAAGCTCAACGCCCTCTGGGCCCAGTACCTGGCCACGCATTGGACCGCCAGCCAGGGGAACCGGGAGCTCTTCCTTCAGGCGGTGTCCAGCAACCTGAGGAGCAAGATCCTCCATGAGCAGTTCAGCTTCAACGTCATCATGACGATGTGCCTCACCCTGCTGCCAGGCTCCCTGTTGGGTTTTGGCTTCGCTTTCCGGCGCAAGTGGACGGGACCGTTCCTGCCGCAAGCCCAGCTGGCGCTGCAGGACTGGGGTATCAAGTTCCTGGTCCAGGCAGTGATGGCGTTCGGCATCATCTACTTCTTCAACCCGTTCGGGCAGGGGGCGAGCACTGTCTACGGCCTGCTGAAGTACCGCGACCTGTTCTCGAAGGACTCGCTGCCCATCTATCTGGACGCGACGGCGCCCGTGCGGCCGGTGCTGGTGGGCTTTCTTGGCTGGTACATGCACCTGCTGGGGTACTTCGCCTTCCGGCTCTACAGGCTGGACGTGGTGAGCACCCGCGTCTACGGGATCGTCTTCCGCCACCTCATCTTCGTGATGGGCCTGTCGGTGAGCTTCACCCTCACCGGGAGCAATGAGCTCCTCTTCACGATGTTCCTCGTCGGCTACCTGCCGATGTCCGCGCTGGGGCTGCTCAAGCAGGTCCTCCTCAGCAAGATCCCCCGGGACGGTGACGAGGAGCTGTCGCTGCTGGTCCTGCCCAACATCACCCGGTTCGAGGTCCTCAGGCTCGAAGAGGAAGGAGTGGACAACGTCTCCGCGCTGCTCACGGCCAACCTGGACAAGCTCAAGGCCTCGTTGCCCATGAACGCGGGGCTGCTCGAGCTCTGGCATGGCGCGGCCAGCCTCATCTGCGTGGTGGGCATCGCGAAGTACCGGGAGATGAAGGAGCTGTGCCTGACGGGCGCGGAGTTCGTGAGGCGGGTGCAGGAGCCCGCCTTCCGCGAGCTGCTCCAGAGCAAGGCCGGCTTGGCCAACCCTGACGAGCTCGCCGTGCTCATCCGCTCGATGCGAGGGGGGAACTGGACCGCGTGAAACGGCCGCGGCCGCGCGGATGCCGAGGCCCTGTGCCCCGACACCCGCGCGGCCGTCAGCCTCGCCGCCCGTCTCGCCGCTCAGAGCTGGATGAAGTAGTGGGTCGTGCCGGCCGTGCCCGGCGCCGGCGTGTAGTTCGGCAGCGGGGTCTCCACCACGCCGTACCAGGGGTCCAGGCAGATGTAGTTGCCGGCGGCGTTCTTGCCGACGAGCACGACCCAGTGCCCGCCCGCCGGGGTCCAGGCGACGTGGAGGATGCCTGGCTTGCTGCGGGTGGCCTTCCCCACGTACTTCTGCACGTTGCTCCAATCCCGGACCATGTGCGCCGAGATGCCGTTCTTCGACAACACGCTGATGATGGGGCTCTGCGTCGCCGCCACGTTGGCGAAGTCACGCGTGCCGTACTGATCGATGTTGATGCTCCCTTCGGCCTCGCCGAACCAGCGGCGCACTGAGGTCTCATCGAGCTGCTTTCCCTTCACGAGCTGGATGACCATCATCGTGCTCGCGCAGGCACAGCTGTTGTTCTTCTCCTGCGAATAGAGCTGATACGTATTGCCCAGACTGTCATTGACTGCTGACCACGCCATGAGATGCCTCCTTGTTGGGGGGGTACCTCAGAGACGTGGGAGGACAGGGGGCTGTGAACGAATCGGGCGGGAGAGGATGCCCCCTCCCGCCCGAGCCACCGAGCACAGTGCTCAGCCTAGCTGGCCGACCGCCGGTTGCGCGCCGTCCACTGCTTCTTCCCCGTGTTCTGGTCCGCGATGGACAGCTCGATGTCCACCGCCTTCAGGTTGGTCAGGTCCAGCTCGAAGAGCTTGGAGGAGGACACGTCGGACTTGATCAGCTCACCGGCCTGGATGTCCGTGACGTAGGCGAAGTACAGCTTCGGGGTCAGCTTGAAGTTCGCCTGGTCCCCCTGGGCGATGCGGCGCTTCACGACCAGCGGCGTGCCGCTCTTGGCCAGGCCGATGTCGATGAGCTGCGGGGCCTCGTTGCGGCAGCCCATCAGCCCGTCCACCGTGGCGGCCGGGGCCTTCTCCAGGACGTTGAAGTCCCCATCGTTGGTGAAGCGCCACATCTGGCCCACCGGCGTCTCCTGGATGGTGCCGCGCGCCCGCGCATCGTAAGAGGCGGTGCTCTCCTTCACCATGATCTCGAGCTGCACGGGGTACGTGATGCTCTGCTCACCCCCGCTGTTCAGCGGCAACACCTTCCAGGCCACGGGGAAGAGGGTGTCGTACATCTCGTTGAGGTTCGTGTCCGGCTTCTGGAAGACCAGGATGTACTGCTTGCCCGCATCCTTGTTGCTGACCTTGATGTAGATGTCGTTGCTCATTGCATCTCTCGTTCGAGGCACCGGTTGGTGATCACTTCGGAGGGCGTGCCTTTGCCTTCCGGCCTTGATGACGATGCAGCGCTCACCGCCGTGAACGTCCATGGAGCTCCGGGCGTGCGGATGCCCGGAAATTCCTCTTCCAGCCTCGGCTTCCTGCGCCCTGTCGAGAGGGGGAATCTCTAGCGACCAGTCAGTGCGCGTTCACAGCGCCTCCCCTCCGTTCGATCAAGCCTCCGGAGGATCGCGATCACCATTGCGGCTGACTGATTCTTTGAAAGAGGAAGAGTACAGGCAATCCGCAGTCGAGACTGCCCCAGACGTCATTGCCACCCATCGAGAGACGGAGGCCCAAAGCGCCCAGGCGCTCTTCGAGGAGGTGTGGCGGCACCATGCGGAGCACCTCTTCATGGTGTGCCTTCGAAAGCTGGGGGACGAGGCGGATGCCGAGGATGCGCTGGCGAGCATTTCCGTCACCGTGTTCGAGAAGCTGCCTGGGACCTACGATCGGATCCTGAACCTGCGCGCCTGGCTCGTTCAGGTGGCCATCAACCACTGCGTGGACGTGCAGCGCCGGCGGCGGCGCTACAGCCGGTTGTTCCTGGAAGAACAGGCGTGTGACGAGGAGGTGAACTCTCTCTCCTCCGACACGCTCACTCCCGAGGAGCAGCTGCTGGAGCACGAACTCTGGCAGGTCGCCCGCATGCTGATCAAATCGCTGCCGCCCCTGCTCCAGGAAGCCGCGGACCAGCACATCCTCAAGCATCTCCCCTACCCGCAGGTCGCGGACAACCTGGGCGTCAGCCAGGCCAACGTGCGCAAGCGGATCCAGAAGGCCCGCGACCTTCTGCGACAGCAGCTCTATGCCTACCTGGAGGACTGAAGTGTTCCGCCCTTGGTGGATCCTCATCCCCCATGGCGCGCGTGGTTGTACATCTCCTCCCGCCCGCGCGCCTCTCGAGCGGCAGGCGGGTCGCCGGATCCCCCAGGAGGATGTAGGCCCCCAGCTCCTGGCGGAGCATCCAGAGCTGGGCGCGCCGCACGCGGTCCGCGAAGGAGGAGAGCCGGGCCAGCTCGAGGTTCGTCTCGGTGAAGGCACGCAGCAGCGCCCCCAGGCCGATCCCCACGCGCTTGCCGGCGAGCATCGCTCGGAAGACGGAGAGGAAGCTCGCGACGCGACTGAAGGAACTGTCTGGCTCCTGGAAGCCATGGCTCCACGCGAGTTCCATGGGCCCCAGCACTGCCAGAGGTCCGTCCGGGTTCGCCAGCGCCGCCTGCGGAAGTGCGGACACGAAGGGCCGCTCTCCTTCGCGCGGCAGCGAGGCGAGGATGGCCTCCAGCTGTCCCGCCTGGCTGCCCGTCGCGTGCAGGCGCCTGAGCCATGGGTGGAAGGCGCTCGCGGCGGGAGTGCCCACCCCGAAGCCGGCGAAGTAGAACCAGATGCCGCCCGGCAGGAAGGGGCCTCGCGCCAGGTCTCCAGGCTCCAGGTGCTGACGGCCACCCAGGCACATCGTCCCCTGCAGGTGCCGCTGCGCGTCGCGGGAGCTCCAACCGGCTCGCGGCGCTCCCAGGCCGTGGCTGAGCGTGAACAGGAGGCTGGGCGCCTCCATTCGGGCCGTAGCGAGAAACCGTTGTGGGCTCCAGTCAATCGGGTCGCCGATTTCCAGGATCTCCTGGGCGGGGCTCGCGCCCACCATCAGCTGCTCTCTGCACCGGGAGATGATGGGCGCCACCAGAGTGCTATAGCCGAGGAGCGTGGCTGCGGTCCCATCGTGGACGGTGTGGAACACGGCGCGCCCCCGCGCGGGTGGGGAGGGCGCGCGCTCCCAGCGCAGCACCTTGGCCACGTAAGCCTCGAAGCCCGCGTCGTCGCGGAAGGCCAGGCGCCCCAAGAACGAGTCGCTCGCCAGCACCCGCTGCAGCTCGAAGGACAGCTCGTCGAAGTCCCCAAGCAGGAGCAGATACCGGGGCTGCTCGGTCTGGGGGAATGCCTCGTGCTCGAGCGCACGCCTCTTCCATGCAACGGCCTCCGCGTCACCAAGGCTGGAGGGGGCACGATGGATCCGGACGGGCGCTCCGCCCTGGTCGGCCTGGCGCAGCTCCATCAGCGGCTGGATCAGCGCCAGCAGCCGCTCGCCGCGCGGGCCTTCCGGGGCGATGACACCCCACCGCTGCAGGGACAGATCGTTGGGATCCCCGTCCGGCTCCCAAGGGTGGAGCGGCTCTGTGCCCTGGGCGGGACACGGCTCGTTCGCTGCGGACTCCACGGGGAGCCCCTCTGGTGCGGTGGGCCGATGGTCATCGGCATGAGCAAGGAGCAACTCGAGGTTCATCTCCAGGCCTCCTGATGCATGCGCGCCGCGCATGCTCCTGAGCGAGGCGGAGCCCATGTCCCCGACGGGAACCAGCCCGGCGCTTCCAAGCGGCTCGCCTCATCTCTTCTGACGTTCGTCGGCACCAGCCGTGAACATCAACCCGAGCCGGGCCGCTCCAATCACGGCCCCACCGGCTCTGTCGTCTAGCCAGATGTCATGCCCAGAAAGCTTCTCATCGATACGGATCCCGGCGTCGACGACGCCCTCGCGCTGTTCCTGGCCCTCGGCTCGCCGGAGGCTGAGGTGGTCGGCATCACGACCACGTTCGGCAATATCGAGACGGGGGCCGCGACGCTGAACGCGCTCTACCTGCTCGAGTTCTCCGGGCACCCGGAGATCCCGGTGGCGCGGGGAGCGCGCACCCCCGTGAACGGGGCATGCCGGACTCCCGCCACGCACGTCCATGGCGAGAACGGACTGGGGAACGTTCTCATCCCCGCGCCCCTTACTGCCCCTCTCCGAGCCTCCGCGCCAGAATTCATCGCGCGGACGGTGATGGACTCCCCGGGAGAGATCACCCTCGTCACCCTGGGGCCCCTCACCAACCTCGCTCTGGCCCTGGAACTGGAGCCGCGGCTGAGCACGGCCGTGGCGCAGGTGGTGGTCATGGGGGGAGCGTTCCGCGTCCAGGGGAACATCTCGGGCACCGCGGAGGCCAACATCTTCAATGATCCCGTCGCCGCGTCGCGCGTGCTGTCGCAGGACTGGCCACTGACCCTCGTCGGGCTCGATGTCACGACCCGGGTGGTGCTGACGCCGGATCACCTCCAGAGGCTTCGGCAGCCCCCCCATCGCCTCGGAGAGTTCATCTGGCGCATCACCCGCGTCTACGAAGACTTTCACCTGCGGCGGTACGGCCTCGTGGGCCTCTACGCCCATGATCCCACGGCCATCGTCTGCGTGCTGGATCCCACCCTCTTCCAGTACGAGGAGGCCCTCGTGGCGGTGACGCTCGAGGGGCGCGAGGCCGGGCGCACGGTGATGAAGCCTCTCCCCCCGGAGTCGCTGCGCGTGGCAAGGCACGTCCCGAAGATCTGCACGGACGTGAACGCAGGGCAGGTGATCGACTTCATCCAACGGCGTCTGGCGCGATGAGCCTCCCGGCCCGAGAGCAGCTCCGTGAGAGCCTGCAGCGCGTGAGCGCCATCGGGGATCCGCTCGAGCGCGAGTATGCCCAGCTGGAGGAGGCGCAGCGCCTCGACCTGCCCGTGGAGGGCTACCGCCGGCTGCTGCTGGCGCAAGACGAGACGATGTGGTCGCGGGTGTGGCTGTTGCGGAACCTCTCCCGTGTCCTGGGAGGGTTGGAGCGCCGGCTCAAGGTCACCATCGACTGGATGCGGCAGTTGTCCCTCTTTCAACTCTCCGCGCTGATCGGCCAGCTCACGATCCTGGTCGCGACCGTCTCCTACTTCCTGGATGCGCCGAACCGATACCAGCAGCGCATCCGCGCGCTGCGGAGCGAGGCAGCCGAAAGCGCGGGCTCTCGGTACAGCACCACTCGGATCCGCAACCTCCAACTCCTGGCCCAGGAGTGCGAGGGGTGGCCGGGCCTGGAGGCGGAGGAGGCGGAGTTGACGGGGATCGACCTGGGGCCCTGTCGCCGTCTTCGCTTTGCCCTGGCCGCCCTTCGGCAATTCCCTCCGGTACTCTTCTCCGAGGAGGGGTTCGACCTGTCCCATGCCCGGCTCGCGCGCGCCAACCTCCGAGGCGCGAACCTGCGCGGCGCCAGGCTCGCCGGGGCGAACCTCGAGAAGACCCTCCTCCAGGAGGCGGACCTCCGAGGGGTCGATCTGCGCGGCGCCAACCTGGAGGGCGCCAACCTGGAGGGTGCCAACCTGGAGGGCGCGCTGCTCCGCGGAGCCTCTCTGGCGAGGGCCCGCCTGGATCGCGCCATTCTCGACTCCGCCGACCTCTACGCCGCGAACCTCTCAGAGGCGGACCTCGTGTGGACCTCGTTGAGGGGCACCCACCTCAGCCGTGCCCGCGTGATCGGCGCCAATCTCAGCCGGGCGGACCTCCGAGGCGCGGACCTCTTTCAGGCGGACCTCTCGCGCGCGGCGCTGCGGAGGGCGGATCTGCGACGCGCGGGCACCATCGGCCTCAACCTCACCCAGGCCCGGCTCGACGGCGTTCAGCTGTCGGCGAGCGATCAGCTCCAGAGCGTGCGTGGCTGGAGCGGCGCTCCCCCGCTCGTGAAGAGCCAGGAGCGCCCCCGCTTCGGGCTCATCCGAGACGGCGCCCAGGACACCTTCTTCCAGGACATCCTCACGGGCATGAAGGAGGGGTTGGCGGCTGACGGGGGAGACCCGGTCATAGAGACCTGCGAGACGGACGGCGGCTCGGATGTGATCGCGCGGGAACGGCAGTGCGTGGAGGAGCTCGTCTCGCGAGGCGTGGAAGCGCTCGCGATCGCGCCGCGCCACCCCATGGCCTCCGCGGCGGCCCTCCAGGCCGCGTACCAGGAAGGTATCGCGATCGCCTGCTACGACCGGTGCGTGGGCGAGGACGCGATGCGCTACGTCTCTGGGAACTTCCAGAGCGATCAGCTCGAGCTCGGCCGGCGCTCAGGGGAGGCGCTCGTGAAGTGGCTCTCCGCCCGAGGCCGGCGCGATCAGGAGGTGCGGCTGGGGATCCTCCACTGCGGTGATAACGAGAACTGCTACCTCCGGTACATGGGCTTGCGGAGCGCCCTGGAGCAGGAAGGCATCTCGTGGAGCGTGGGGGCCCTGCGCGGAGGCTGGACGCCCGAGAACGCGCCGCCTGCCGCGGCGGAGGTCGCCGCGCACCCGAGCGTGGAGGTGCTGTGGTCCGCGAACGGGACGGGGACGGAGGCCTTGGTGGATGCTGTGCTCGTCTCTCCGCGCCGCGAGGAGCTCGTGGTCCTGGGGATCGACATCAGCCCCAGGCTCGCGCGGATGCTGCTCTCGTCCGAGACGCCATCCCCGCTCCTGGCTGTCAGTGGGCAGTCTCCGCGTCAGATGGGACGCTGCGCCGTCGCGGCCCTGCGGGCACGTCTCGAGCGCAAGAGCGTCGAGGCGCTCCCCACTCCCTGCCGAGCGCCTCACACGCCCAGCCTCCTCTACTCGCGCGAGTCGCCTGAGCTTGTCCGGAAGTTCCTCGCCGAAGGCGGCTGAGCGCGTGCGCGCGATGGGTGACGTCCTCGTTTCACAGGCGCCGTCGCCTCGCGTCTAGAGGAAGGGATCGCCTGATCCTGGCACCTGCCCGGGTGCCCCACCGAACACACCTCAGGAGTCACGGACATGGTCCACGGAGTCCTTCTTTCCTATAGCGGCAAACAGGCGTGCATCGTCATCAGCCATCATGCGGGGTCCGTGACTGCGATCAGCCTCTACAGTCCGGACTCGGCCACCTACGATCACTACGCCGCGGTGATCAAGATGGAGGAGCAGGCGTACGGCCTGGCCAACAAGGATCCGTCGGACCATGAGGACATCCACAGTGAGATGGGCCGTCTCATGGGCCGCGATTCAGAGTCCACCAAGACGCACAACACCCACTTCCACTGGGTGGGAGGGAAGCCGCTGTCCCTGGAGCAGTTCGGGGGGCTCCTGCAGAGGCTCGTCAAGACGAAGGTCCTCTCCCGGCCCCAGATGACCGCGATCCTGCAGGTGCTCTCGGCGTAGGCGTTCACTTCGACTTGGCAGCGCGTTCGAAGGCCTCGCGGGCTCGCTGGATCTCGGGCTTGTGGCTTTGCGCCCAGGCGGCGAGCTCGCTCACCGGTTCGAGCAGCGTCTGTCCGAGCCGCGTGAGTTCGTAGTCCACGCGCGGTGGAGTCGTCGGAAAGACGGTCCGCTTCACGAGCCCGTCTCGCTCCAGGCCGCGCAGCGTGAGGGTCAGCATGCGCTGAGAGATCCCTTCGATGGCACGCTTCAGATCGTTGAAGCGCATCGTGCCTTGCCCGAGGTTGACGGTGACCATCACGCTCCACTTGTCCCCGACCAGGCTGAGGATCTCACGCGTCGCGACGCAGTCGTCGTCGAAGCGCCCGGTCATCTTTCCGTTCCCTAGTGACTTCAATGTGCCTCCTTGTCCGGCATCCGCACGGTATGCGAGACATCCCAGGTCACTATCCGTCACCAGGAACAAAAGGGTAACTACCCATGAGTGCTCCGATCGGCGGCAGCGCGAGTCCGTCCAATGCTCTTCCCATCAGCCTGTGGGTCGTCCAAGTGCTCCTGGCCATCGTCTTTGTCGGCACAGGGTTCTGGAAGCTCCTGACTCCGGTCCCGAAGCTCGCGGCGGTGATCCCGTGGGCAGGACAGGTCCCAGCAGGGTTCCTGTACGCGACTGGAGTGATCGATCTGTGTGGAGGGCTCGGCATCGTCCTGCCCTCGCTCACGCGCATCAAGCCGGGCCTGACTGTCCTCGCCGCGCTGGGCTGCGCGGCGCTCCAGGTCTCCGCGATTGTCTTCCACTTCTCGCGAGGCGAGGCCGCGAATACCCCCTTCAACTTCCTGCTCGTCGCGCTCTCGCTCTTCGTCTTCTGGGGGCGACGGTCCCGAGCCCCCATTCAGCCCCAGGGGGCAACGGGGCAGGGGTGAGCGCTCAGGCCGCCGCGCTCACCAGGGTCCAGTTGCCTCGAGATGCGTTCAGGCAATCCCCGAGGAAGCGTAGGTAGCAGTCCAGCCCCTTGGCGCCGATGGCCGCCAACCGGCGTGCCCTTTCGGGCTGAGGCACCAGCGCCTCCTCCATCATCCGCTCGTTGAGCGCCGTGTGTCCGACGTCCACCGCGGCATGCTCCTTGAGGAAGGAGAGCTGCTCCATGGACTCGCGTCCGAGCACTCGCGTCACCTGCGAGAGGATTCGCGGCACCAGCTCCACCGCGAGGTAGCCCACCTCGTACTCGATGGCCGCCTGGCCGATGGGCAGATCGCTCTCGATGGTGTCGTCATGCAGCTGGCGGTACGCCCGCATCGCCTCCGTGGGGGCCTGCGCAATCAGCGCATCCGCGTCGAGTTGCTGCGCGTAGCGCGTATTCCAGCGGCGTACCAGCACCCGCGCGTCCTCGATGGTCATCAGGTGGTGTCCGGCCTCGTGCTTCGAGTGGGTGATGAGCCCCTGGCCGAGCTTCTCCATCCCGAGCGCGATGCAGCGCTCGCCCGCACCGCGGATCCACCCCTCCACCGGCTCGGTCATGTACGCACCTCGTGCGGACCACTCGATCATGAAGCGCTCCAACAGTGCGGGGGAGATGTCGGAGGACAGCAGGGCTTGGACTGTGGGCTCCGTCTCCAACCGGGTCCGGGTCTCCAGGACGTGAGGTAGGTACATCGTTTTCATCAGGGTCATGACAGCTCCTTTTCTGAGAGGGTGGGCAGACGGCCTGCCGTCTGCATGTGGATGTGCTCCAGAAACTCGGGGACGAGCTCAGCGGAGATGAGCCAGAGGTACGGCTGCGCGCCGCCGTGCACGTCTCCCGCTGGGACTGCCGGGATGTGGCGGCCGAGCCCTTCCTCCTCCATGAGAACGAAGGTGTCGCGGCCCCGGCGGGAGTACCAACCGCGCGCTGCGTTCAGCAGGGCCTGGTGGGCCTCCTGCTCCTCGGGAGCCAGGGGAAACAGGCGCATGGCATCCAGCAGGCGGAAGGGATTGGCCCCGCGCTGGCCCACCTCCATCACCGCCGCCGCGACGGGCCGGCCCCGGCGGCGTGCGACCAGGATGTGACGCTCCCGCTCCAGTCCGGCCTCGCGCCACGCTCCGGCAGCAGCCGCCAGGTCCAGGGACTCCAGGCTCAAATCCAAGGCTTCGATGTAGCTGGCGGGGCGCAGGCGGGCGATTTGGCTCGCGAGCAGCTTCAGCTCACCCGGCGTTGCCGGACCGAGCGTCATGCCTACTGGGAGCGCTCCGCTCATCTCGGTGCTGGAGACGTCCACCATCCGCACGGGGAGCAGCAGTGTCCGGTCCGTGTCGGCCATGCGCCGCGCGAAGCCGCTGTGCGCGCGGTGGATGAAAGGCACGGTGCTCTCGATGTAGGCCCCCAGCCACTGGAAGCCAGGGTCGCTCTGCGCGTGCTCTACCGTTCGGACGTAGAGATCCCGGAGGACTCCTGCCGTGGAGCCCGGTGGCGGAGAGCTTCCCGGCCGTTTCGCCAACTGGTGAATCAGCCACGTGGCGCGGTACGGCTTCATGATGGCGAGCGTCCCCTCCACGCCACGCGAGGAGGGCCATGCCGTCAGGCACATGAGGTGTGGCAGGTGCGCGGCACGCCGTCCCAGGTCGACGAAGCTCGTGCGCAGGTCCTCGAACCCTTCCGCCGAGTGGCTGGCGAGGCTGAAGTAGCCTGAGTCGATGAAGAGCTGCCACAGCGGCTCCACCAGGCTTCCATCGGTCCGAGTGGTGGGGCAGAGCGAGCGTGTGACGAGCTCCCTCCAGCGGTTCATGTCCAGGCCGGTGAGCGGCTCGACCCGCAGGCCGCAGACACTCGTCCCCACCGCAGTGACCGACACGTGGCGGATCTCTGCGCGCAGGTGGATGGGCGCTCCGTCCTCGGTGACGAGCGTGCTGGAGGGCAGCACTGTGCCTGGCTCGAGTTTCTCCCCGGGCAGGAGCCGCACTCCCAGCCCTCCGAAAGAGACATCGAGTACTTCGCACTCTTGCCCGGGCCAGGTGGGGAGCGGCAGGTGGATGCGGGTGGCGGGCGGCGGCGCAACACGCCGGTGGGCACGGTGGCGGATGCGCAGGAGGCGCTCCGGCAGCGGCGTCCTGAGCTGGTCCTTCTCCCAGGTGCCCTCCTGCAGGCGCATGCGATAGACGGAGTTGTAGCCCGCCACCTCGGCCTCGCATGCGAGCGAATCTCCTCTCTCGGCGGGGACAGCGCACCTCCAGTGGAGGCACCCGGAGGAAAGGTCGACATGCTCCAGCACCAGGCGCGCTACCCGTCCGCCCCGGCGCAGGAGTCCCCGTCCGCCCAGGGAGGCTGCTGTCATGAGGGCTCGCTGGATGTGCTCGGGCTCGACGAGCTCCTCTTGAACCCGCGCTGTCCCGTCTGCTCGATCGAGGGCAGCCTGCGCCTCCCCTCGGAGAAGGGCTCTGCCGGGTTTCGCCCGTGTCTCTTCGATGAAGTCGTGGGTCCCAAGGTGCGGTGACATGGCGTCCATTCCCTGCGAGGACGACCGGATGCGCTCGTCCTCCTGGGCGCCGTCTTGAGCACGGGGCGTGCCAGCGAGTTTTCACCTGGCGCGCGGCCGCGAAGAGCCCTGGCCAAGGGCCGCCATCGCGGCAACGCCGTGGAATGATTCAGCCCATTCGCGGCCAGCAGGGCAGCGGTGGAGTCGCTGGCTCCCGGACCCGCGTGGCGGGACTACGCGGCCGCGTGTTCGCGACACGCCCGGGGCACGACTCCATTGGGTCAGGCGATGGCGGACAGCACGTTGACCGCTGCGCTGTGGAGGCTGGGCGCGGCAGCCAGGAAATCAGCGCTCGTCAGACTCCAGGGGCGGCCATGGGTGTCGGTGATCCTGCCGCCAGCCTCCTCGACCAGCAGGGCACCCGCCAGCAGTCCGGAACGGACCTGGGAGTATTGCCAGAAGACATCCATCCGCCCATCGGCGATGTGGATGAGCTGCAGGGTTGCGGGCACGGACACGTGCTGGACCAGAGCACTCTCCAGCATCGCGGTGACGGACTGGCCGATGCGGCGGTAGGTGTCACGGTCCTCTCCCGGCATGGCCTGACCCGTTCCCACAAGGGCCGCGTCCAGCTTCGTCTTCCCGGAGGCGTGCAGTCTCACTCCGTCGAGATAGGCCCCGCCGCCCCGGACCGCGGTGTATGTATGGCCAGTCATCGGCAGGTACACCCCTGTCAGCACCGGGATGTTGTCGCGCACCAGCGTCGCCGTGACACACCAGTTGGGCATCCCGTGGATGTGATTGATGTTGCCCTCCACGGGATCGATGACCCACCACTCGCCTGGAGGCAGTGCCCCCGTCTCCAGTTCATCCTCCACCCATCCCGCCCCTGGACGTGCCTCTGTGAGCAACCGGCGCAGGATGCCCAGCGACTCCACATCGTTTGCCTGGAGCGCGGCGAGAATGGCGTCCCGGCTTCCCGGACGCGCGTCGAAGGAGAATCGGTTCTTCAGGTGGCGACCCGCAGCTTGGACGGCGGCCACAGTGGTGTGCATCAATGTTTCATCATCCGCGAGCGTTGGCATGTGTCCCTCTTGAGACCGTCAATGGCTGCGGATAAGATGCGAGCATTCGCTCACATTCGCTACTCGCTTTCCGCCCATGGCCGCGCGCCGTCCTGCCCATACGATCAACCCGAGGAAGAAACCTGGCCAGAAGCGCTCGGAGGCGACTGTCGCCGCCGTGCTGGAGGCAGCGGCTCGCATTCTGGAAACAGAGGGCTTCGAGGGCTATACGACCAACGCCGTGGCCCAGCGTGCCGGCATCAGCATCGGGTCGCTGTATCAGTACTTCCCCAACAAGGACGCGATCACCAAAGCGCTGATCCTTCGGGAGACGAGTTCGCTCCTGGAGGAAGTCGCCGCCATCCGTACGGAGCGCCGTGGGCGCAAGGGTCTCCAGCGGTTGATCGAGGCCGCCGTCGCCTATCAGTTTCGACGTCCGGCCCTGGCGCGGCTCCTGGATCTGGAGGAGCGCCGCCTGCCTGTCAGCCAGGAACTGCAGAGCGTGGGGGAGCAACTCGCCATCACTGTCCAATGGTGCCTCGACGCGCCGGACATGGCGGCGGTGCCTCGAACCTCCTTCGCAGCGGAAGATCTCCTGGCCATCGCGAGAGCCATCGTCGACGCCGCGGGAGAGCGCGGCGAGCGCAATCTCGTGGCACTCGTCGAACGCGTCAGCCGGGCTGTCTTCGGCTACCTGGAATACGTCCCAGCCTGAGCGCTACGGCTGGGGCGGCAGCAGCAGCGCGTCCCGGACCTCGGTGGGCGGGTGGGCCCCGAGCGCCAGGTAGATCTCGAACCACGCCAGATAGGAACGCCAGGAGGGATCGCGCTGGTCGATGAGCGAGCGCTGCGCCTGGCCCAGCCTCTTGGGCACGTCGAAGGGCATCGGTGTGCTCCCCTCCGAGTGCAACTGCGCCGTGAACCAGAGCACATCCAGCTGATTGGCATCGACCGGTACCTGCGTGCGCTCGAGAAGGGTGTCGGCGTGCGCGATGGCCTGCCCCAGCCAGCGGGCTGCCTGCGCCGGGTCTCGGCGGTCCACGGCATTCTCGGCCAGCCGCATCTCCGCCAGCGTCACGGCGCTGATGTCTTCATCGCGGTCCGATTCGGCGAGCTGCTCCAGGAACAGCTCGCGTCGCTGTTCCAGTGCGCGTGCCGCGGCGTCCATGTTCCCGAGCCGGGTCTCCGCGTTGGCGCGCAGCCCCGCGGCGATGATGCGGTAGGAGCGCTGAACGTGCCGGGGCGTGGCGTGTGGCCAGATCAGCGTGGCCTGCACGGCGGGAGTGGCCAGATCTCGGTCCACGCTGTCCAGGTCCTCCAGCGCCCGCTGTGGCTGATTTGCTCCCAGTTCGGCGGCGCAGCGGGCCAGCCTCACCACCAACCGGTTGCGCAGCCCTTCCGTGTCTCGGGGAGCCGATTCCACGGTGAACATCTCGCGATTGTAGAGCGCCAACGCACGCTCGAACCGGCCCGCGGCAAGGTTGTAGAGCGCTGCTCGGTCAAGGACCAGGGGGACGAAACGGGCCAACTTCGGTGCGGCGTCCACCATGGTCAGGGCTTGATCGGCCGCCTTCGCTGCCTCCTCTTCGCGGCCAACGTGCAGGAGCGACCGGGCACGGGCCAGGGACACCGCCAGTCCCGCCGCGTTGTCCACATAGGGAAACTTGTCCCGCTGATCGAGGTAGCCCAGGGCGATGTGGTAGTTGCCCACCTGCGTGTGCAGCATTCCCAGCGCGCCGAGGATCATTGCCCGGTAGCGGATGTTGGTGCGCACCAGGTCCAGGGCAATCATGTAGTGCCGGTTGGCACGCTCGGCGGCGGCGGGATCGTGGCTGCGCAGGAAGTCCTCGTGCTGGATGGCGCCAGAGAGGGCGTGCACCGCGCGCTGGTTCTTGAGCTCCTGCCACGATGAACGCAGCTCCTTCACGGCCGCCGCTACCGCCTCGGCGTGGGCGCGGTCATCCTCCAGCTTGGGGAGCTGGCGCGCCATGACGTAGGCCTTCACGAAGTGCGCGAGCGGTTTGGCCATCTTCGCGGAGGTGGTGGTCACCTCCTTCTCCACCACTTCCGGGCTGGCACCGGCCCGCAGCCGCAGGTTGATGGATTCGACAGCGCTCTCCAGCGAGCCCGTCCGTTGCGTCACGAGATCGAAGTCGGCACGGGCTTCGTCCTGGCGCTGCCTCCCCAACCGGCGGTAGCCGCGGCCCATCAGCGCGCGCCGGTACAACCGTTCGGCCCGGCGGCGCTCTTCGGTGCCGGCCGGGGCGTCGTCGACGTACACCGTCGCCAATGCTTCCAGCACGCCGTCAGCGCCGAGGTTCGACGCGCGCTCGACGGCGTCTTGCACCAGGGCGCGCCGGCGGAGGGGATCCTTCTGCTGGTGGTAGAACGCGATCAACGCATCCCGGACAGGGCGGGGGGGACGCTCTTCGTGCAACGCGTTGACGTGCCGGCCCAGCTCCAAGGCAAACGCATAAGCCGAGCCAGCAGGGGCCGTGGCGAGCGCCTGGGCCATGGCGGCATCCGCCTCGTCGTAGGGGCGGCCCCGGTACAGGGCCCGGACGGCGGCGCGAGCGAAGTCGAGCTGATCGTCGTCTTTGAAGGCCTTGTTCATCGAGAAGAGGCGCGCGGTTTCGACCAGCGCCTTCCGGTCATCGAGTTGGCGGTACAGCGCGTCCGCTTGATCGAAATAGGCCTCCAGCACCCCGCGCGGCGTGGTGTCGGTCACCTGGGCCGCCTCCAGCTCCTGTCGCGCCTGCGTGAAGTCGCCCGCGGACATCGCCAGCTCGCTGCGCACCACGTGTCGGAAGACGGCGGAAGGCGGGCTGGGAGCGGCGGCGGGATCCAGCGCCGCCATGCGCTGCTGCTCGGTCTCCCCCTGCTCGTCCACCATGCGGCCGTGCTCGCGCTCCTTCATGTCACGCCGGTGATCGATGAGGATTCGCAGTGGCTCCGAGAGCCCGGCAGTGGCGGGATCGTTCACCAAGGACATGTGGCGGGCGTAGAACTCCGCCGCTTCGAAGTCCTCGAAGGCCAGGTGGAGCCGGCTCAGGCGCATCATCAGCAGGCGGCGGGGCTTGGGCCGTTCCTCGAGCAGCAGGCGGTGGCGGTAGAGCAGGAGTTCATCCGCGCGCCTGCCCACCATTCCCAACTCCTCGGTGAGGCGAGGCACGTCCCAATCGCTGGGAACCTGTCCGTCCAACGGCAGCTGATACACATCCAGCGAGTGATCGCGCGAGCAGGTCGTCAGGAGTGACGAGGCCGCGGGCGCCGGGTACTCGCAGCTCCAGGCCGCGCTGGTGAGCTGGTCAGGACTGGAAGCGGCGGCCAGCTCGGGAGCATCGTCCCGCTCGGAGGCGAAGGGCACCCGGAACAGCATTCCGCTGTCACTGGCGTCGATCACCCCGTCCTCGTTGGAGTCCGTGAAGAACTGCACCACGTACAGGAAGCGCCCATCCCGCGAGAACACCGGCTGGCCGGTCTGCCCCGGGAGATCGAGCGCCAGGGGGATGGGGACCGAGCCAGGGCGGTCCAGCCGGACTGCTTCCAGGTGGGGTGCGGCGCGCGCGGCGAATCCGGGGCCCACCTGTTGCACGGAGCGTTCGACCGGGACGTACACCAGCCAGCGCCCATCCGGAGAGAGGGTGGGACTGGTCAGGTTGCGCTCAAGCAAGGAACTCACGTTCCACTCGCGCTCCAGGGAGATGCGCGACAACTTCAGATCTCCCTGGATGGTTGCCCGGCTCACCAGCGCGACATGCGAGGCATCGATCCATTCAGCCTGCAGCGCGCTGGCCTCTTCCTCGAGGCAGCGGCGGCCCTCCCCACCTGGCAGATCCCGGACACACAGTTGGCCGCTGGCCTGGTTTCGGAACGAGATGTAGAGCAGGTGCTTGCCGTCGGGGCTGACCCGAGGCCACGTCACGTCGGCGCCTTCGTCGAAGAGGCGGTGCTCGCGGCCTCCTTCCAGATCCTGGATGTAGATCTCGGTCGCGATGTTCCGGTTGGACACGAAGAGCAGCGTCTTTTCATCGGGCGTCAGCTGCCCCAGGAATTGATCTCCCACGCCCACGGTGAGCCGTGAGGGCGTGCGCAGGCCTCCATCGTTCTCATCATCCTGCGCCCAGGCGACGCCCGCGATGAGGGCGACCAGGGCCATGAGGCAGCACCCTCTCCGGAGCGTCAGCACTTCTTCTCTCCCCAGGTGCCGTCATCGGCTTCCACCCAGCCGCCGCAGACCACTCCCTGCGCGTGGACCTGTTGCCAGCTCCGGCGCAGCGACTCTTCGGGCACGCCGGGGCGGACCGTCCGCATCCACTGCCACAGTTGCAGCCGGGCCCGGTTCACCCGGTCCACCAGGGCGACATCGTCGGCCGACATGCGCCCCGTCTGGCAGCGGCGCTTGCTGTCCAACTTCAGCAGCCCGTCCCGCCCTTCACCCACGCAGTGGCGCCGCAGCAGATCGTCAATGCGGTCCGCCTGCGTCCTGCCCATGTTCTCGACCAGCGGCGTGGGCTGCATACCCAGATCCTCCAACTGGTTGGGCGTGAGCGGCACGGGCGTCGGGCTCATGCCCGCGCGAGCCAGACGCTGCTCTACGTCTTTGAATGAGCCCGAGGCCTGTTGTTCGAGTGCCGTCGCGCGATCGACCATGACGATCTCCGGGGCGCGGATGCACCCGGGAGCGGCGAGGGCGGCAAGCAGCAGCAATCCGGGGTGTTTCACGGCGTGGCCTCCGGAGGGTTCAATGAGTGGACGACGCGGTCGACGATGGGGCCCATGGGAATGCCCCGGATCTCGTCGATGCTCAGCAGCCTGGCCAGGCCGCCCATGGTGATGCTCAGGCTGCCGAAGCCGTGGTTGAAGTTGACTCGCACGTGCTCCGGGTAGCCCACCCTCAACGCGTAGCGGACGCGGTTGGTGGCGGGATCGGCGTGGTGCGGATCCTCGAGATCGAGCAGGTCGAGCAGGTGGCGGTTGCCGATTCGAAGGATCTCCGCGCGTCCGTTGACGCTGCGGTCCTTGCCGGAGATGAGCACGGCGGCATTGCCGTCGAAGGGCTCGCCCCGGGACGACTTCACTCCGGTCGCCCGTACTCGGGCCTCCAGGGTGGAGTGGGCCCCTTGCCAGTCCAGCATGCACTGCCCGGTGATGCGTCCTCCCCGGACTCCCATCTCCAGCTGGCTCATGGAGAACACGTTCTGGTGGATGGACAGGTTTCCGGCCAGAGGGGCGATGGAGATGTACGGCGTGACGATGCTGCCCGCGGAGATGTAGCCGCTGCGCGAGAGCAGGGGATGCTGGTCGGCGAAACGCACCAGCGGATACGGGTTCAGGTCGATGTCGCTCAGCAGCCGCATCTTGCCCTCGGCGAGCTCCACGTCCTCGGTCAGCGGCACGTTGCCATCGAGCGCTTCGACGGAGATCCCCGACTCGGGTATCCGCACGTTCACGTTCTGGAAGAGGAGGCTGGACAGGGTGCGGAAGACCACCAGGTCGGGCGAAGCCACCCGGAAGTCGACCATGACCTTGCCGCTGCTTTCGATGAAACCGGGCTGTGCCAGTCGAGCCAGGTCCTGCGTCAGCTCTCCCCGGACTGCCAGACGGCGCCGGCTCTCGCTGAGATCGATCCAGCCTTGGGCCTTCAGTTGGGTGCTCGTCCCCGGGTTGGACAGTTGCAGGTCGGGGACGCGAATGATGCCGAAGGGCGTCCCTCGAGCGCTGAACGACCATGCCAGGTCCTGAACGGGATAGGGGAGTGGAGGCTTCTGCTCGAGAGAGCGGACCTTCAGGAGGTGTTTCAGCTCGGACTCCTCCGTTTCCCACTTGTCGGTGAAGGTCGCGGTGGTGTCGCTGGAGATGTCGGCGACGGACAGCCGGCGATCGTTCATTCCCACGCCGAGCTTTTCCACCGTCACCTGGCTGCGAACGGTGCGCCGAGGGCCCTCGGCGTGCGAGTCGACCTGCCAATGGAGGGCGGGGAGGTTGATCGACAAGGCCTCTTGTCTCCAACGGAGGCCACGCGCGTCCACCACCGCTGTTCCCTCGAAGTTGCCTGTGTGCAGGGGATCGGGAGCCAGGCTCGGGGTCCCGTCGGCGGCGATGTCCGTGATCACTCCGAGGAGTGTTCCGTGCAGTTCGACCCCCAGCGCGAGCTTCGAGGCATCCAGTTCCTTGGGCACCTGCGCCTTGGCCAGGAATGGGGACAAGGTCTCGATGGAGGGGAGGTCCCCCTTCACATCAGCCCGAAGCGCGCGGGCCTTTCGGTCGAACGCCAGGGCCGCATCGAGGGAGAGCTTCAGCCCGGCCTGGCTGGTGAGGCCCAGTCGAAGCGACGGCTTTCGGCGGTCGAGGTCCACCGTCAGGAGCTGGTGCTGAGCGCCCAGGTCGTTCTCACCGGCGCGCAGCCCTTCGACTTGAAGGTCCAGTTCGCCTTGATGCCGCCAGACATCTCCTCGAGAGCTCAGCACTGCGGCGACGTTGCTGGCCGATACGTCATCCCATCCCGGCCGCTGCAGGCGCAGCTCCGTCCGGTGCTCCAACCGAGGCGAGGCAGAGAAGAGCGCCGTCGCCTTCCCTGTGGAGGACAGGTTCACGCCCAGGTTCTTCCAGGGAATGCGCGCGGCAATCAGCTCGGGGATGAAGGGCCGAGCGGCTACGAGGTCCGGAGTCTGAACGGCCAGGGTGTACGCCACCTCATCGGTCCCCTTGGTGGCATCCGCCGATGCATGCATTCCTCCCACGTCGAGCTCCAGATGGGTACGCGCCCGGCTCAGCTTTGGGTCATCCCACTGGGGGAATGTCTGCGACGCGTCGATCTTCAAGTGCACGGGGCCCTGGATCACCTCGCGTCCATCCGCCGTGCTCACCTGGAGTTTCTTCACAGGCACGTCCGCTTGCAGGGCGAAGGGCGGCTCCCCCGCAAGGGGGGCTTGGAGATGAAGGCCCAGGCGCTCGGCCGTCGCACGGAGCCCGGAGGCACGGACGTCCAGTACATCCACCATTCCGGACAGGGTGACGTCCCCCGCAACCTGGATGAGCGAAGAGGGGTCGGGTCGCAATTGCTGCCCCTTCAGTTCGCCGGAAGCCTTCGGAACAAGGAGCGCGGTGGTCCCTTTGACATCGAGCCCCTGGAGTTCCCACGAGAGCTGCGCGGACAGGCCTTTTTGGGGATCAGGGGTCGCCACACAGGAGACGTGTCCACTGCCGAGGGCCACCCGAAGCTCGTCTCGAGCGAGCCGGAGCGTCGCGAGGTCGACCTCCAGCCCGAGTTTGCCCTGGGCACCCAGTTGCGGCATGGCGCTGAGCGTCACGTCCTGGGCATCCAGATGCACAGAGCCGCGCTCGATGGAGAACGGTCGCCAATCGGCGGGAATTGCTTGCAGCAGCCGTCCGAGATCCACATCCGCTAGGGCGCGCGTCACCACAGGTGGAACATCCGCCGCGTCCGGAAGCACCAACCGGGCCTGTACTTCAGCGCTGTCGGTCAGTTGGGTGCGATCCAGCTCGAGGGTGGTGTGCCGCTTCTCGCCATCGAACGTCGCCGAGGCCGTGCCGTGCAGCAGGGGACGGAGCGTGAACCGCGTGTCGAAAGTCTGCCGCGTGACGTCGAGGTCCACCTTCGCGCGAGCGGCCGACGCTCCAGCCTCCGCAGAGAGCGCCAGCTCCAACTGCGCCAGGGCCGGTGGAATGGCTGCTCCTTCGCGGTTTACCTCCAGGGGAAGGGGCTGATCGGTCCGGCCTGCATTCGCGAAGAGCTTCCAACCATCGGTTTGATGTTTCGCTTCGAGCTCGGCCGCGAGTCCACGCAACGCCCAGCGCTCGATCACTTCACCGTTCCGGACGCGGACGTAGCTCAACGACACGCCCGATACCTCGATCCTCCCGAAGGGCGGCGCTGAGGCCAGGAAGGCCGCGAGTTGCTGAGAGGTTCCGAGGGGAGCCGCAACGGGCGGCGGCTCGGGGGCTGCTGGCCCCATTACTCCCGAGAGCGACGTGGGCCCTGCATCGTCGGCCACCCAGGCGAGGGCCACGTCCCGTACCGTCACCCGCTCCACCCGGGGGAGCTTGCTCAGCAGCTCGCCGGGCGACCATTGCGCCTCGAGCATTCCCACGCGCAGCAGTTCGGGCGCGATGCTCTGGAACGGCGGCGGAGTCCGCACCACCAGCCCTTCCAGGCGCAAGCCCGAGAGCACGGCGATCCGGGCCACCTGGTAGTCCAGCTGCAGGCCCGTGGCCGCTTCCACCCGGGAGACGATCCGCTGTTTCAGCCAGGGAGAGTCGAGGTGGTGCAGCGTGACCACCACCGCGATCAGTATCAGCGCGAGGGCCACAACAAGCCCCAAGAGCACGCTTGCGATGATTCGGGCCAACCGCCGCCGAGCCCGTCCAGCTCCAGGGGAGTCCATGGTGTTCAATCAGGAGCGATCGGCCACCATCGTCCTACCATGTAGCGCAATCGGGTTTCAATCGGGGAGCGGAACCCCCTGGGGGACTGGCATGCCATGGGGCGCTGGCGGTTGTGCGAGAGCGCTCCATGGAGGCTGCGGCATGCTGGCCGTCAGCACCTCCTGGGTGCTGAGCACCTTGTCGATGTCCAGCAGCAGGACGAGCCTCTTGCTCGCCTCCACCCGGCCCAGGCCCAGCAGATAGTCCACGTGCACTCGCGTGCCGAAGGAGGGTGATGGCACCACGTCACCGGGCTCCAGTTCGAGCACCTGTCCGATGGAATCCGCCAGCACCCCGAGCACGAGAGGCTCTGCTCCGAGTGTCAACTCCACCACTACGATGCAGCTCCTCCGGGTGAGGGCTGCCGGAGGCAGGCCCAGCTTCACCGCCAGGTCCACCACGGGCATCACGTTGCCCCGCAGGTTGACCACCCCTCGTATCCAGACGGGGGCCCCGGGAAGCTGCGTGACGGTGTTGTACTCGATGATCTCCCTCACCTTCAGGATGCCGAGCGCGTACTCCTCTCCAGAGACGATGAAGCTGAGGTATTGCGTCCGTGTGCTCATGGCTGTCACCTAGAAGCGCTTGAACTCGCGCTCCTCGTCCGGGAGCCGGTTGGACATGGAGGCCAGGTGCGGCGCGGGCTCGGAAGCGCCTGCCACCCTACGCTCCTGCCTCGGGAAGAACCTGTGCGTCTCTGAACCCCCTCGGGAGCCGGGCTGGACCATCAGACGCGAGCTGCGCCCGTAGCCTTCGCCCAGGTGGAAGAAGGAGACCAGCTGACTGAGCGCCTCGGCCTGGGAGGACAGCTCCTCCGCGGTGGAAGCCAGCTCCTCGGAGGCCGACGCGTTGCGCTGCGTCACCTGGTCCACGTGCTGCATCGCCTTGTTCATCTGCCCCACTCCACCGGATTGCTCGGCCGAGGCGGCCACCACCTCCTGCACCAGCTCCGACGTCTTCCGGATGGAGGGCACCAGCTCCTCCAGCAATTGGCTCGAGCGCGTGGCCACCTTCACGCTGTTCGCGGCCAGCCCGGAGATCTCCCGCGCCGCCGTCTGGCTGCGTTCGGCCAGCTTGCGCACCTCGGTGGCGACCACCGCGAAGCCCTTGCCGTGCTCTCCCGCGCGCGCCGCCTCGATGGCCGCGTTCAGCGCCAGCAGGTTTGTCTGGTAGGCGATCTCCTCGATGATGGAGACCTTCTCCGCGATGGAGCTCATCGCCTCCATCGTTCCCTTCACGGCCTGACCGCTCTCCTCGGCATCCTTCGCCCCCTGCACGGCCATCCGCTCCATCTGCCGGCCGTGCTCCTGGTTCTGCGTGATGGTCGCCGTCATCTGGTCCAGGTTGGAGGTGGTCTCCTCCACGCTGCTGGCCTGCTCGCTGGTGCCTTGGGAGAGGTTCTGCGACGAGGCCGACACCTGCGCCGAGGCCGAGGCGAGCGCACCGGCCCCCTCGCGCACCTCACCGATGACCTGGCTGAGCCTCTGCACCATGCGCTTCAGGGCCGCCATCAGCCGGCCCGTCTCGTCCTCGGACTCCGAAGAGATGCTCACGGAGAGATCTCCCTCGGCGAGGCGATCGGCCATCTGCGCCGCATGGGTCAGCGGGCGCGAGATGATGCCGGCGATGAAGACGCTGAGCATCAGGCTGAGGACGAAGGCCAGGCCCATGGAGCCGATGATCCACCCCTTGGCGAGCGCATAGGTATCGTCCGATTGATCCGACGCCTTCTTCGAGTTCACATGGATGGCCGCCACCAGATCCTCCAGCTTGTCGCTGGCGGTCGAGTAGGCCCGCCGCGAGTGGTCGCGGATGCGGGAGAAGGCTTCGTCCTTCTGGCTCGCACGGGAGGACGCGATGACTTTGTCGTGCTCTTCCAGGTAGTCCCTCCAGAGCTGATTGAAGTCTTCGTACAGGCGCCGCTCCTCGTCGAGGCTGATGAGGGGTTCGTACCTGTCGAACCCTCGCTCGATACTTTCCTGCAGCGACCGCATCTCCCGCTCGTACTGGGCCATCTCCGCGGCATCGCTCGAGAGCACGTGCAACAATTCGGCGATGAAAAAGTCCGAGGTATCCGTGTTCGCGTCCGAGACGTAGGCGATGCTTGGCACCCGCCTTTCCGTCACCTCATCGGTCGCGTTGTTCATCTTCTCCATCTGGCTCATGGCGAAGAGGCCCAGCAGAAGGGTGAAGGCGCTCTGGACGAAGAAGGCGATGAGCAACTTGGAGGAGATCTTCAGGTTTTGGAACCAGGTCATGGGAATCCATGAGGCAGGGGAGAGTTAAGGCCCGTGGTAGTGCCTGGGGGCTACTTCGAGGCCAGCTGGCGGCGCGGGGGAACTGTCCGAGCGAGGAGTGATCAACGCAGCAGCTCCACGCATTCGAACACGTAATTCGACGAGCGCAAGCAGACGTCCGATCGCCCACGCTGACGGACAGTCTCTCCACGAGCAATCTTGGTTCCTGGCTGGCGAGCTTTCCTCCGCTTGCTACAAGGAACGCCCAGCATGGGCGCTTCACTCCAAGTCAGCTCGAGTGTGGCTCGGAGTTGGCTCGGCGCTGCTTCAGCGAGCGCTTCGACGCCGACGCAGGTACTCCACGAGTACGCGAAGCTTCAGGGGTGGGTTCCTCCGGTTCGGGTAGAAGAGGAAGAAACCGGGAAACGGCGGCGAGAAGGGCTCCAGCATGGTGACGAGCTCTCCGCGGGCCAGGTAGGGCCGGAACGTCTCCTCCATGCCGAAGGTCAACCCAGCACCCGCACAGGCCAGACGCACCATCAGTGACATCTCGTCGGTCGTCACCCGCGGATTCACCGCCACGTCGAAGTCGCGCCCTCTCTCCGTGAACTCCCAGCGGTATGGAGCCACCCGTGGGTTGCGACGCCAGCCGATGCAGTCATGGGACGGCAGCTCTCGCGGGTGCTTCGGCGTTCCGCGGCGCTTCACATAGGAGGGCGCACCCACGACCAACTGCCGCTGGGGCTCGGAGACTGGCACGGCGATCATGTCCTGCTCGATCACCTCGCCCAGCCGCACGCCCGCGTCGAAGCCTTCGGCGACGATGTCGCACGCCTCGTCGCTGACGGAGATGTCGAGGCGGAGTTCCGGATAGGCGGCCAGGAAGCCGGCCAGGCTGGGACCGGTCAGAAAGGTCTCCGCGATCGACGACACACTGAGGCGGAGCGTGCCGTTCGGACGTGACTGCGATTCGCCCACCGCCTCCATTGCCGCGCTGACGTCCGCGAGCGCTGGGCGGACACTCTCGAAGAGTCGTTCTCCCGCCTCGGTCAGTGAGACGCTGCGCGTGGTGCGTTGCACCAGCGCAACGCCCAATCGGTCCTCGAGCCGTTGCAGCGCCTGGCTGATCGCTGAGCGAGTCACTCCCAGCCGGTCGCCGGCAGCTCGAAAGCTGCGTGTCTCCGCCAGCGCCACGAAGCAGGAGATGCCACCGAAGTCATCAATCATGGGTGGCTGAGCCTTGCCACGCCCTCCGGAAAGGTCAACTCGGCCCACCCCGCGATCCTCCCGGGACGGAAGTCACAAGCCGGGTGGAGCGCCTCCATCCACACGAGACTTGTCCAACGCGCGAGCAGCATTCCCTTCCACCTCATTGCAGCGATGCGCCCGTCCTCGGGAAATCCATGGCAACCGATCCGCAACAGATATCCCAAGCGATTCATGATCTCATCTATGACTCACTGACTCGCGCGCCTGCGGGAAGCCAGCCCGCGATGAACGCTTCCTCGACGGTGTTGAGCCTGAGCGTTCCCGGACTGCCGCTCGATCCCGCGGAGTTCGCCAACCCGTGGACGCCCCTGAATCCAGGAGGCAACCCCGCGACGGCGGAGAACTTCGCATGGCTGGTGGACGCCATCCCCGAGGTGTCCTCCACCTTCGTCGCCAACGGGAACTCCATTGAGACGCTCTACGGGCAGCTCGTCCAGGCCAATACGCCCGTGACGGTCCCGCCGGCCCCAGCCCCCGTTCCCGCTCTTCCACCCGTGCGTCCCATTCCGGTACGCATTCTCCCGAGACTCTCCGGGCCCGTCGTCGCGGCAGGCGGGCGGCAGGGGGTTCTCCAGCGGCTCTTCACCGCGGCCACCGTGCCCACCCCCGAGGGGAGATCCATCAAGACCCTGGTCGAGACACCGGCGCTCCGCAGGTACCTCGACCTGCGAGCGGCCCGAGATGAGGCCGTCACGCGCTACATGTCGCAATTGCTGCAGGTCGACATGGACGACCCCGCCGAGAAGCAGCGCTGGGAGGCGAAGGCGGCGGTCCTGCGGACACAGCTCCAAGCGACGACCCAGGCCGTGGAGGCAGAAGGTGCTGGCGAGATCGAGGATGCCCTCTCCACCGTGGCCTCGAATGACGACGCTGGCCAGAACAACAGCGTCGCCACCATCTTCGCCACGGCTCGGCTGAATTTCGAGCTCAGCACACTCGGGAGCGTGCTGGGGCCTGGCTACACGTGGCACATGACGCTCGCGCAACCGGCAAACTGGTTCACGCCCGAGGCGACTTTCTTTGATGTCGACCTCAGGACCAGCCGGACGCTGCCCGTGAATCGGAGTTCCCGTTTCCAGCAGTTGGACAGACTCACGGGGCTGGACTCGGGGCTGTGGAGCTACCGCACGCAGGGAAAGACGTTGCGCCGTCCAGTCGCGCAGGAGTCCCTCGACATCCGAGTCCGCTTCAAGTTCGCGCGCGTCAGCATCCGGCGGCCGTGGCTCGACACCTCGTTGTTCTCCCTCGGGGGCTGGGCCATGGCCGGCAGGCGCCGCAATGACTTGTCAACCGGCTCGCTCGTGGGCAACACGGGCATCTTCCCGCTACTTCCTGGCGAACTCATCATCGCGCGGGATCTGCAGATCTCCGCGGCCTGGTCACAGTCCGATGTGGCCTTCATCCGTGAGCGCCTCGAGCAGAAGGACCTGGCCTTCGGTCCCTTCGCACTCTCGGGGAAGTACGCGCTTCCCCGCGCCGCGGCTGCAACCGTGACCCAGGCCTCTTTCGACGGCGTGAACATCACCGCCCCGGGCTTACAAGCCATTGGCCGGATGAGCCAGCTCGTTCCCGCCTGCCCACCACTCGACGGGTGAGAGGCGGCCAGATGCAGTGCAACGCAGTCCAAGGAGAAGGACATCATGGCAATTGATAGCAACAAGATGATGCAGGCGATCTACGATGCTCTCTACGGCTCCCTCACGGGGGATGTGCCGGGAGTCGCTGCCTCGCGTTCGGTCCCGCCAGGCAGCGGCTTCCTCACCTTGCTCAAGCCAGGCCTCCGCATCGAGCCGATGGTCTACGCGAACGCCTGGAGCCCGGTGAATCCCGAGGGAAGCGACACCGCGGGGCGCGCGCTGGCGGAGCTCGTTTCTCAGGCCCCCTCGCTCAACCCCATGTTCACGCCCATCGGCCGCGTGGAGGACTTCTACGAGGAGATCGTCCGGGCTGCGGTGGACCCCTCGCCTCCCAATCCGGAGCAGGAGGCTGCGGTGGCCGCGGCGGAAAACTTCCTGTTCGATGATGGCGTGGATTTCGACCCGGTCACCGGGCAGCCCGTGACGGTGCCCAACTCGGTGGATTCACCGGCCTACGCGAACTACAAGAACAAGTTCGCCTTGTTCGAGGCTGCGCTGACTTCGTACCTGGCCCAGTGGCAGCAGGTCGACCAGACGAACCCCAAGGACATGCAGGCCTGGGCGGTCATCTCGCCCATCCTCCAGACGAAGGTCCGGATGGCCTACGCGGAGTTCGATACCAGCAAGCCCGGTATCATCAAGGATAAGGAGAGCATCCTCGGGCAGGCGTCCCAGACGAGCCTCGTGCGTCGCTTCGCCGAGGCGCGGCGGGTCTTCGAACTGGCGCCTCGGGGTGAGGGCTTCAGCTCCTATCTGCCGGTGCAGGTCTTCCCCGCCAACTGGGCGACGACGCAGGCCTACTCGTCCGTGGATCTGACCTCGAACGAGATCCATACGTCGAGCAGCTCGAGCTTTGGCAGTTGGAACGCGGGCGGTGGGCTCGACTTCGGCTTGTTCAGCATTGGTGGTAGCGGCGGCCGCTCCTGGTCGAACTACACCCTCCACCAAGACACCACCAACCTCCGTCTCTCGTTCCAGTTCGCCCGGGTCGACATCCGGCGCGCCTGGCTCAAGGAGAACCTGCTGACCACCACGGGCTGGAGTGTCGAGGGCCGCGCCAAGAACAGCTACTCGAACGGCAATGTCGACCCGAGCAACACGGGAGTCTTCCCCCTGCTCCCCGTGGCCTTCATCGTGGCGCGTCAGGTCCGCGCTACCGCCAACTGGAGCGCCGTCGACAGGCAGACGTTCTCGCAGACGCTCCAGGGCGGCGGCGGCATCCGCATCGGGCCGTTCCACTTCGGTGGTGGAGCCAGCTCGAGCAGCACGACCTCGTCGACCTGGGCGGCCTCCAACCAGACGGATCTGTACACGCCGGATGTGGAGCTCATCGCGTTCTTGAACCGCGTCGTCCCGGCCTGCCCCCCCAAGTAGCGGGCCAGCGGTAGTAGCGAATGACGATCCTGGCAATCCCAGCCGGTGCCGGGCCGGCTCGGGATTGCGAATGCGAGGAACACGGACATGGCGAGCCAAGACGTGCTTCAGCAGCAACTGTCAGAGACGGGGTTGGGCTATGTGACGCTCGAGGTGCCTCCCCGCCCGGCAGTGGAACTCCAGTCTCCCGAGGCGCTCGCTCGCGTCGCGGACGAGGTGCCGTATCTGGAGCCCGAGCGGCGCTCCACGGGGCGAAGCGTGGCGGCGCTGTATGCGGAGATCCTCGGCGCTATGGTGGTGGAGCCACCCCGCGAGCAACCACCGGCGGTGATTGCCGCACGGCAGATGCTCTACACGGACGAGAGCGAGAGCGTTCCCTCTCGGGCGTACAAGACATATCTGAGTTACAAGCAGGCGTATGACGAGGCCCGCGCCGCGGGAAAGACCGGGGATGCCGAGTGGAGGAAACTTCAAACGGCACAGCCTGGACGCATCGAGGCAGCGCTGGCGACCCTCTCCTCGTTCCACCAGGGTGATCTGAGCGTGGCCTTCGCCTCCGCAAAGAAGGCGTTCGCCGCCGGGCAGCGCGACGGGGAAGGGGGGGCCTATTTTGTCTGCCATGCCACCCCCCCGAACTTCTGGGTCACGTCACCCGCGCAGGAGGAGAGTGGCGACGCACAGGACCGCACCTCCATGCGAGTGATGCTCGAACGTCCGTGGCTGCGTGTCGCGTTGCTGAGCCGCGATGGGTGGTCGGTCCCCGGACGAGAGGTTGGGGCCTACTCGAATGGGCGTGCGGACGGGAGCAACTCCGGGCTGCTGGCGCTCATCCCCATCGCGTTCTTCATCGGGTGGCAGGTGGATGGCACGCCGGTGATCATCGGCTGGGACAACCTGATCGTGCCGCCGTGCCCGCCGCGCGCATCCGCCCTGTGACTCGGGTGATGGAGTGAGTTCATATGTTCCGGACGGCCAGACTTCCGGTGTTGCTGCTGGTGGCTGTCGGTTGCGGCTCACCGGAGAGAGCGCCTCCCGTGGTTCCGGGGCCCTCCGATGCGGGCGAGGAGCCTTCCTACACGGCGGAGGTGGTGGCGAGCGCCTGCGATGATCTGTCGTCCGCCGAGGTGCTCGAGTTCGGAACGTTCACCCATGTGACGGATTACACGGACCTGCCATTCCCGTTTCCACTGTTTGGTGAGGGCGCGACCCGGTTCGTGGCCGCCGAGCAAGGGCTGATCTTCCTCGGAGGCTCGTCCCTGTTCGTCTCCACCGGTGGAGAGCCGCAGCAGCCTCCGGACATGCGGATCCCCAATGGCTGGGTGGCGCCGTTCTGGGACTCTCTGCTTACCTCCCTGGACAACAACTCGGGTGGCGTGCGCGTGCTGTGGACGGGCACCGGCGCCGACGAGCGCTTCGTGATGGGCTACGAGGGCTTCACGCTGCGCTTTCCGTCGGATGTGACGCCCAATCCCAACCTCCATCTGAGATTCCAGGTCGCCTTGATGCGCCAGAGTCGGGCGATCGAGTTCCGCTACTGCCAGCTCGATCCAGGCCCCGGGCCGAGCGAGGAACTGCGCGCTCGGGTGCTCGGCGCGGCGGCCGAGATAGGCCTCGAGTCGGCGGACGGCAGCCTCGGCTTTTCGTACTCATTCAAGGCCCCCCTGGGCTCGGACGGGATCGCGATCCGCTTCACCCCCGTGCCGTGAAGCTGGAGCTGTCCTTCTTGAAGAGAGGAGTTCGAACTGGAGCACGTGCGGTTCAACAGAGGCAGTTCGTTCACGGGCGTGAGGGAGGGAGCGAGGCTCAGCTCCCTCACGAGGACTTCAGCGCCTACGGGCTGAACATGCCGGTGAGCACGCTGGCGCGGCCTCGAGGCAGCGAGCGCTTGAACGGGCTCGTTGCGAGGTCCGAGCCAGGCTGGTACCAGCTCTGGATCTCCGCGAAGTACGTCTGGCCCGCCTGCAGCACACCCGGGGGCAGGTACACACTCTGGAGATCCGTGTGCAGCGTCGCCACGCGCGTGACGGTGGTGCCGCCATTGCTCACGCCCAGCCGATAGATGTTCACGATGTAGTTCGTGGCCGTGCCGACGAGCGGCTTGGACCAGCGCAGGGAGGCGTTGGTCCCCACGCCTGTGAGGTTCTGGAACGCGCCGCGCGTGTTCACCAGGGGCGCCTGTACGGGTCCGATGATCGGCTGCACGGGCGCGGCGGCGAACGCGGTCGCCTCCTGATCCATGCGGATGTCCACGCTCATGGTGTAGGGCGTCGCGGTCCCCAGCGCGTAGTTCTTCGTGAAGCCCGCGGCGGCGAGTGCCACCTTCTGCCAGGTCGCCGGGAGCGGGTTGTTGTACGCCATGTTCCCCGTGAGGATGTCGGTCCGCTGGGCGTCAGGATTGAGTTTCACGAGCAGCGGCGGGCCGCTGATGGATGCGAGCGCCGAGCCCAAGGCGGCCGGCCGGGCGGACATCCAGATCTCGTTGTACGTGCTGACCGCGTCCGGGTTCACCTGTGCGCGCATTGCTTCGAATGCCGAGCGCCGCCAGTCCACCGCGAAGGTGCCCGTCGCGGCGGGCTGGGTGAAGGTTCCGCTGACGGTGACGGACTGGCCCTCTACCTGCGTCACGCTCGCGTCGAGCACCTTGTGCATCGCACGGAAGGGCACTCCGTTCGTGCTCGTCTGCAGCCGCATCTGCGCCAGCGAGAACACATCTCCGCGACTGCTGTCGAGCAGCACCGGATTGAGCATGTCGGCGTAGTCGAAGCTCAGCCCGGAGAGCGAAGTGGCCCCCGCCAGGGGGAACCCCGTGGCGCTGCCGTTGATGTAGCCGAACGCGCCCGGGTTCAGCGAATACATGTCCAGGTAGTCCCCAGACTGCCAGGCAGACAGGCCGGTGGCGGACACCGTCACGGGTGTGGACAGCGAGGGGAAGGTGCCATCACGGCCCCACTCCGTGGAACCCAGATCGAATGAGCGGCCGGTGCTCACCAGGTAGCGCGAGCCCAGCTTCAGGTAGATGCGCCCGGAGGGGACGTTCGGCACGGAGATCGTGCCGTCCACCGAGCCCGTGCCCGGGTAGGCTGTGAACTCTTCGGTTGTCGAGTCCCGCGTGTATGCAACCACCGACGTGGCCGACTGATCGTATGGCTTTGTCTCGTTCCCCGACGTGGCGACGAAGGTCACCTGGCTGGTGCCGGTGACGGTGGTGATCAGGGCCCGGGTGACCTGGGAGGTCTCGTCCGCGGGCACGGAGGAGTCCAGCGCTTCGGTCTCGTCGAGCCCCGCGCAGCCGACCCCTGCCGTGCCCATGAAAAGCCCGAGAAAAATCAATGACTTCCGCATTTGGAATGACACCCTTTCGGCGGCACCCTCAGTGGTGCCGCGCAGGGAGAGTCATACCGGGGAGGTCTGACATTTCTGGGGGCACTTCGATTTCCGCTTTCCGCCCTTGAGGCTCAATTGCCGAGCAGCACGCGGAAGAGCTTCTCGTTGCTGTTGTTGGGGATGCTGTCCTTGTCCCCCGAGTTGCTCGTGGTGAGCCAGAGGTTGCCGTCCACGGACGGCTCGACCGTGCGGAGCCGCCCGTACGTCCCGACGAAGTACTGCGTCACGTTGGTGAGGCTCGAGCCCGAGATGACCTCCCGGTACAGCCGCGTGCCGCGCTGGCATGCCACATAGAGCACGTCACGCACGACGGCGATTCCACTGCACGAGCCCTCGGCCGTGGAATACGTCTGCTTGGGCGCGATGTAGCCCGGCGTCGCGCAACCGCTCCCGCTTTGCGACACCGTGCCCTCGCAGTCGGGCCAGCCATAGTTGCCGCCCTTCACGATGAGGTTGGTCTCATCCATCACGGAGTTTCCGAACTCCTGCTCCCAGAGCTGACCGCTCGAGTCGAAGGCCAGCCCCTGTGGATTGCGGTGGCCATAGCTCCAGACGAGATTGCCGAACGGGTTGTCGCTGGGGATGCTGCCGTCCGGGTTGATGCGAAGCACCTTGCCCGCGAGGTTCGAGGTGTTCTGCGAGTTGGCGCCGTTCTGCCCATCACCTGTGCTCGCATACAGCTTGCCATCCGGGCCCCACCGCAAGCGGCCGCCGTTGTGGAACTTGTTGCGCACCAATCCCTGCACCAGCACCTGCTCGCTCGCAAGATCGAGCGTGAAGTTCGCCGTGACCTTGATGCGCACGATCCGGTTGTCCGTGGGCGAGGTGTGCATGATGTACAGCCAGCGGTCCGTGTCGAACGTCGGCGCGACGGCGAGCCCGAGCAGGCCCCCCTCTCCATCCGTGCTCTGCACGTTGGGCACCGTGCCGAGTGTCGTCTTCACGCCCGTCGCGGGATTCAAGCGAACGATGTCCTGCGCGTCCCGGCGGCTGTAGAGCACCGTTCCGTCCGCGAGCGGCACGAGCCCCCACGGGATGTCCGTGTCCGTCGCGACCTGGGTCACCGAGCAGATGGGGTTGGTGCAGGCCGCACCCGTGGTGAGCGTGAGCGCATTGCTCGCGGTGGACACGTTGCCCTGAGCGTCTCGCGCCACGGCCGTATAGGTGTATGCGGTGCTCGCCGCGAGTCCGCTGTCCAGGAAGGTGGTGCCCGTCGCGGTTCCGATCTTGGCACTGTTGCGGAGCACGTCGTAGCCGGTGACGCCCACGTTGTCCGTCGAGGCATTCCAGGTCAACGTCACGCTCGTTCCAAACGCGCTGCCGGAGAGCTGCGTCGGCGCCGTCGGTGGCGTGGTGTCCGCCTGGCACTGCGGTGGTGTCACCGTCAGCGTGGGGCTTGCCTGCGAGACGTTGCCCGCGGCGTCGCGCGCGTTCACGTACAGGCCCCACGTGGCGCCCGGCACCACCGTGAGCGACGTCGAGAGCGTGCTGCCGTCCACGGACTTCATCTGCTGACCGTCGTGGTAGATGTCGTAGAAGGCGACGCCCACGTTGTCCGTCGAGCCCGTCCAACTCAGCGTCACCGAGTTGCAGGTGAGGTTGCTCGTCACGAGGTTGCTCGGAGGGGTGGGCGCTTGCGTGTCCGAGGGTACGGGACGGGACCACTTCTGGTTCGTCTGTCCGTTACAGGCCCAGATGATGATGGGCGTCTCGTCCGTAGTCAGTGCGCCCTCCACGTCCAGGCACAGGCCGCTCGCCGTGTGGACCACGGTGCCGTTCGCGTTGAAGACCCACTTCTGCGCCGGCAAGCCCGTGCACGTGGCGATGACGGCGCGCGTTCCCTGGGCCGTCTGCCCCGAAGCCGTGTCCACGCACAGCGTGTTGTCGTAGGTGCGCAGCTCTCCTGCGGTGGTGAAGGTGAAGGCCTGGTTGATGCGGCCGTGGCAGCCGTAGATCTGCAGCCCCGTGCCGGGAGTGCGGCTCTCTTGCACCACGTCGAGGCAGCGGCCACTCTGCGCACTCACGAGCGGCTCGCCTGCGAAGATGGCCGCGACCTCGGGTTTCGGCGTGGGTGACTCGGTCACGGCCCCAGCCCCGCATGCAGCCACCCAGAACAGGGTCGAAACGCCCAACAGGTCTTTCCACAGGACTCGCTGCGTGCGACGATTCATGGAACGCCTCCTTTGCGCCAGGGGAGTGGCGCGCGGCTCATACTCCTCGGCGCGTGAAGATGATCGCGCGTCTCCATCCCTTTGCGCGCGACTGTTCCGGAGTGGAAAGCTGCCGCCATCGATCGCTGACCGATCCATACGTATGGACTGAGCGCGTATGGATCCATACGTATGGATCCATACGCGCAATGCAGCAAGACGGTCATTTTCTACGGCCGTCTCCGCATGCCCCGTTTCTGCACCGCCCCGGTCTGGGCTCTTGGGGGAAACCAGCAGTGGCCCTCACCTCTCGTTTGAATGTCAGGCCCTCTCTCTAGGGTGCGCGCCTCCGCTGACCCGAGCCGGACAGCGATACCTGGAGAGGATGCGTGAAGAGCATCCTGGCGAAAGCAGTGATGGTGTCGTGGCTTGCATCCCTGGCGGCCTGTGGCCCCGAGATGGCGACCGATGAGCAGAACCTAGGCGTGGCCGATGAGCCGGCCCAGAAGATCTCCAAGACGCCGAAGTCCGTGGACTCGGTGCAGGTGCTTGCCGCGGTGGACTGCACCAGCACCTATTCGCTCAGCAACAACACTTCGACGAGCGCGCTGCAGGGCTCGTCCAGTACATGGTCCTGCATCTACACGCTGTCCGTGCCAGCAGGGGCGACGGACGTGCACTTCTATACGACCGGTGGCTCGGGTGACCCGGACCTGTACGTGAAGAAGGGGGTGGTCCCGACCTCGGACTCCTACGACTGCAAGTCGGACAACACGCAAACCGTGGAGCAGTGTTTCCTCGGCACCTCGCAGGGAGGGACCTACTACGTGCGGCTGTATGGCTTCGGCTCCTACCTGAATGTCTACCTGGTGGGTTCGTATACGGGGGGGAGCACGACTCCCACGGGGGACTGTAACACCACCTCCGCGCTCACCAACGGAGTCACGAAGAGCGGCCTCAGCGCGGGTTCGACCTATTGGTCCTGCATCTACACCCTGTCCGTTCCGGCGAGCGCCACGAGCGTGACGTTCACGACGAGCGGAGGGACGGGTGATGCAGACCTGTACGTGAAGCGTGGCTCCGTGCCGACAAGTGCCTTGTATGACTGCAAGTCCGGAGGCAGCACGAACGCTGAGACGTGCACCCTGACGAACCTTCAGGCGGGCACGTACTACGTGAGGCTGTATGGCTACGGTGCCGCCTCGTCCGTCAGCCTGGTCGGCCAGTACCGCTGAGCCTCCAGGCGCCTCACGGAAACGTTCGGGCGTGGTGTTGCTGCGGCACAACGTTCGTGAGCCTGAGCATCGCGGTGATGGATGTCCGCACGGGACCTTTCGTCGGCTCGGACCTCCGCCCACTCATCGTGGACCTGCGTTTGGGGGGGATTTCCCTCCCACTACCGCCCGCTGACCCACTGAGGACTTCGCTCCTGCGTCGGCCGTCACATTGCCTGTAGAGCTTCTCTGTCTTGAGGGCAGCATGCACCTCAGCCCCTGCTGGAGGGAGTTCTTGGAGGCTCAAGGGCGCCTGAAGAACGGTGGACGTCCGTAGGTGCGCTCACACTCTTCGTAGTGCTCCTGGGATTGCTCGCTGCTTTCGTCCAAGTAGGCCCGCCGGATCTCGGGGGGAAGGCAGTCGCTGTTGAGCTCACGAAGCAATTGCTGAAGCTCGGGAACGAAGAGGGGCCACACCCGCGCCGTATGGTCCTCGGATGCCGTGACCACGTGCCGTCCGTCCGGGCTGAAGACGGCCGACGTGACAGGGGCCTCATGTCCTCGGAGAACCAGAGAGTCCCCGTGCCCATCGATGGGCTCGAGGATCGCCGTCGCGTCTCCAATCCGAGGATGAACCGCGAGGCCATGGGAGGTGGAGGGGAGCAGGCCCGCAGGGAGTGCATCCTGAGCGAGAGGCTCCGGTGCCCCTGTTCCGTCCGCTTTCAACTCCCACGCTGTGAAATCCTCCAGGAGAGTGATGACGCGGAGCCCATCTGGACTGAACGCTGCCTGAAGAATGGGCTTGGAAGTGGCAATCACCACTGGGGGCCCACTGCTATTCACATCCCACACGCGGGCCGGGCCTTCGGGGGACGTGGTCACCACATGCCGCCCATCCGGGCTCAGCGCCGCCCGGTTCATGGGAGCCTCATGCCCTTGGAGCACGACGGGTGGCTTCGGTTCGTAGGCGCTCCAGAGCCGCATGGTGCCATCTACGGAGGTAGTCACAACGCGCTGGCCATCCGGGCTGAAGGCCGCATACAGGACGGGGCCTGAATGCCCCCGAAGGATCATGGGCCGCCCCGAGCCGTCAGCGTTCCAGATCCGGGCGGTGGAGTCCCATGATGCGGTCACCACGCGCGTTCCGTTTGGGCTGAAGGTGGCAAACGGGACGCGCTCCTGGTGGCCTCTCAGGACGACGGGTTGTGCCGAGCCACGGGTACTCCACCGGCGTACCGTGCCATCCCAGGATGAAGTCAGCACGTGCTGGCCATCCAGGCTGAATGCGGCGGAGATGACAGGGGCTTCATGCCCCTTCAGCACGAGCGGCTGTCCTGTGCCATCAAGGCTCCAGACCCGTGCCGTGTGGTCTTCCGAGGCGGTGATCAGGTGTTGCTTGTCAGGGCCCCAGGTGACTGAGGTGACGCCGGCTGTGTGTCCTCGAAGCAGGACAGGCTGGCCTGAGCCGTCGGTGTTCCACACCCGCGCTGTGCCGTCAGCGGAGGCGGTGACCACGTGCTGGCCGTCCCAGCTGAAGATGGCCGCCAGGACAGAATTCTCATGACCTCGGAGCACAACGGGCAGATCGGAACCGTCGGCGTTCCACACCTGCGCCGTGCCATCGGCATACCCCGAGACGACACGCCTGCCGTCCGGACTGAAAGCCGCGATCCTGCTCTCGCTCTTGGGCCCGTGCAGGACAACGGGCTCGCCGGAGCCATCCACGTTCCAGATCCGCGTGGTGAAATCCTCGGAGGTCGTCACCACGCGGCGGCTATCGGGACTGAAGGCTGCGGAGGTGACGATGCCTGTGTGCCCAGAGAGGCGGATGAGTTCCGTCGTGCTGCTGATGGTCCAGACCCTTGCGGTCCCATCCTCGGAGGCCGTGACAAAGTGCTGGCCACTTGCGCTAAAGGCAATGGAGCGGATGTGAGCTGTGTGCCCTGGGAAGACGATGGGCTTTTTTTCGCCCTGCGCGCTCCACCACATCTGGAGTTGGTGCTTCTCGGTCGCGACGACCACATGGTGTCCATCCGGACTGAAGGCGATCGGCGAGAACTTGCCGCCGTGGTTCTGGGTCACCAGCGGGGGACCCTTGCCGTCGGTTTGCCACACCTCCAGGGTTCCGTCCGCGCAGACCATCACCATGCGTTGACCGTCTGGACTGAAGGCCGCGTGGGCTGCTGCGTGGCAGTGCAAGGTCATCTCTGGCGTGTTCGACGCCAGGACATCCAAGGCCGTCTGCTGCCAACCCAGGGTGTTCTCTGGAGCGCTGAGTTCCAGCAAGAGCTTCGCTGCCAGCTCCGGCCTGTCCTGGCTGAGCAGCGAGCGCGCGCCTGCCATCAATGCGTGCGTGTGCGCGCGTGTTTCACGCAGCAATGCCCAGATCGCCACCAGGCCCAGGACGAGCGATACGCCCACGGCCACTCCGGCGATGATGGCCAACCTGCGCCTCGCCGCCCGCTCGTGCTGGAGCCTCTGGGCCTCCGCTTCCTTCCGGAGCCGCTCCTGCCGGAAGTCGAAGACCTTCTTGGCGAGCCAGTCGTGTCCGAGTTCGAAGTAGAGGCTGCCGTGATGTTGCTGGGCATGGAGAATGGCTTCGGCCTCCAGCCGGGACAGCACCAACCGGGCGTCCTGCTCCGAGAGCTCTGACAGCACTGCTCGGACTTGCTGCTCCATCAGCAACGTCCGGCTTCCGTCGCTGGTAATCAGGTGTTCTTCCAGCAGCTGCCGCGCGTGCTCCCGGTGGGGCCCCAGCCCCTCAAGCGTCATCTCCAGATGGTGATAGACCAGGGGTTCCGCGTCAGGCGAACCCATGATCCCCCCTGCGGACCACAGCGCACGACAGACGATTTGCGCGAACACCGCCTGTACCTCCGCTTCGTCAGTCGCGTCTTGTCCGGGCACTCGGACTTGGTGCATCAGCTCACGCACCTCTGCCTCCGGCCAAGCTTGCGCGGGCACCCCCTGGGCTGCCTGCTGGCATGCGATCTGTGCCATCTCTCCGACGGAGAGCGGCCTCAGCCGGAAGCCTTGGTCCCAGAGTTCCCGGCGGCCACGTGCGCGATCCCGCAGGAGGCCCAGGTGGTCCTCACGCAAGGCCAGCACGAGTTGGAGCCCGCGTCGGGGCCGGCGCACCAGGGACTGCAGGCCCTTCAGGAACGAATTCAGCTGCGCCGCATCGCGCTCTGGGTGAAGGAGTTGCTCGAATTGATCAAGGTAGATGAGGATGGGACGGTCCGATCGCAGCTCCGCGAGTTCCAGGACCGTCTCCAGGTCCCTGATGGAATGCGGGCTTGTGGGGGGGCCAACCAGCTGCAGTTTCTCGTAGAGTGTCTGGGCCAGCCGCTCCAGGGGCGCCTCGTTCTTGAGCCAACCTTCGATGTGGACAATGCGGAAGTCATGCGTCTCCGCGAGCAGGGGCATGACACCCGCTTGCATCAAGGAGGACTTCCCCGCCCCCGAGGGTCCGAAGAGCGTGACGCAGGGGTGGGCCAAGAGGCTGGTGACCAGCTTCTGGGTCATCTCCTCTCGACCGAAGAAGCGGTGCCGGTCCTCGGTGCGGTAGGGCTGGGGGCCTGGAAAGGGATTGCCGCTCATTTAGCGCCTCGCGGCGAATCGGCATCGAGGAACTCCGCCATTCCCAGGAATGCTGTCTGAACCACCTGAAGGCCCGTGTGTCCAGGCAGGCTTCTTCCCTTGCGCCACGCGTCGCCCTCAGCATCATGGGGCTCCAACAGCACGGTGCTGCGGCGAGGCAGCGGCCGGCGGCCAAAGAGACGGTGGAGCAGCATGCGGTGGTCCCACGACAACAGCGACAGGCCCACCAACAATGCGGGACGGCTGTCCAAGAGGCTCAAGACGGAGTCCGCAAGATCCGGCGGCAGCACGGACTCCAGCTCGCGCAACCCGAGCAGGTAGTCATCCTCGGTCAGGAGGGGAGTAGCGAGGACCCGGTCCGGCAGGTAGCCACGGTAGAGGCGCAAGAGGAGCGCATCCTGATCCGGATTGAACGTGCCCGGCAGTTTCGCCAAGGCGATCCATCCCTGCCGAGGCACATGTTGGCGGACGAGGAGCGATCCATCTCCCATCCGGGAAGGCTGGACCACATAGAGTGTCAGCTCGGGCTGACACCTGGCCACTGCGTCTTCCAGCAAAGGCAACCGGAGGAGCGTGATGTGGACCCCGGGCTTCAGCCGCCGGGCCAGCGCATCCACGAGTGGAAGCGAGGGTCTGGAGTGCTGGAACACCTCCTGAAACCTGGAACTGAGATGTTCATCCCCATGCTCCAGCATATACCGCTGCGCGAGGGCACTGATCGGCATCTCCTGGGGAGCTGCCCACGGTGTCTGGTGGAGTTGCTGGTGGAGCACTTGGCGGAAACCATCCTGGGTGGCCTGCCAGTGGTCTCCGAGCAACAGAGAAAAGGGACGCGCGAGCAACTCCTGTAGCGCGCGCACGGCAGGATCGTCCGAGGAGAAAGGCTCTCCGGAGGCAGACGCTTGCGGTGGCGTGAGGTTGCGACCCTTGAAGTCGAACAAGGTCGAGTCGCGGGATCGCAGATAAAGCACCGGAGAAAAAGCCTCGGCGCTCTCCTTGAACTCTGCCAGCACGGTGCGCCGCGCATCATGGAGGCTGCGAGCAACATCTCCCCGGCTCGCCACAGACCATGTGAGGGAGCGGTAGAAGGCCGAGGAGCAGCGTCGCGCCACATCCGCCATGACCGGCCACAGGTACGCCACCACGGCGTCTGCTCCAGCCTGAGCCAGCAAAGCCGCAGCGCTGGTCAGTGTTCCGGGGTGTGCTCCCTGACAGGATTCCAGCACCACGAGGCGGAGGTTGTCTCGGAATGCCACCTCCAGTTCCTTGGCCAGGAGTTCCACGCGCAGCCAGGCATCCTGGCTGTCGGAGTCTGAGAACTGCAGGACAGGTGCTCCTGCCTGGGTGAAGCCCCCATGACCAATAAAATGGAGGATGTGGGGGACGGGCTCCTGCCTCAGCCGCTGCAGGACATACGCTGCGGTGGCGCGCGGACCGGTGAGCGGGTCGAGCCACTCCACCTCTCCCTCCGAGATGCTTGGGTAGAGCATGGCTTCGAGACGGCTGGGAGCCAGCTCATCCGAGGGAGAGATGACCAGAAGCCGGACTGCCCCACGCACCTCTCGTGGCTGCCAGGGCTTGGTGGAGTGCACTCCTCGGGCAATGCACAGCTGCTGCGAGGTACCCAGGAAGTCAACGTCGGCCCCTGGGCGGCATAGGGCCTCCCAGGGAATGGAGTGCAGTTCGAGGTCTTGAGGGACCAGTCGTAGCAGCGTAGACATGCCCCCTGCTGACCGGAGCTGCACGAGCACTTCCTGGAGTTCATCCTGGAAGAGCGCCGCATGAAGGGCCTGGGCGGCAGGCCGCAGGGACTCGAGCGATGCTGCGCGGGATGCGGCTTCCTTCACGCGCTCGCCAAACTCGCGGACAGTGTCCGGCGAGTGCTGAGCCCCCAGGCTGTGGGGCCGAGGCTGTTCGCCCCGACTCCCCCGGGCTGTCGCCTTGAGTTCCGATGCCCCCTGGGCGATGTCGATTTCCAGCCACGAGCCAGTCGCTGCCGCCCCATTACTGTTCATGCGTGCCGGAGCTTAGCTGCTTTCCCAGCAAGGGGTGGCCTCTGCCCTGGAGGCGCCATACCCTGGTTCAGCCCCGATGCGCCTCATGGCGGCCTGCTTGCAGTCCTTGCAGATGGCGAAGGGCAGGCCGCCAGGGTCGCTCGTGGAAGGACTGAAGTGGCGCCAAGGCATGAGGGTGTGGGTCTCTTGCGTATGGATCCAGCGGCGGGTGGCCGCTATGGAGGCGTCAAGGGACCTGTACTCCGAGAGGTCCCTCTCTCTTCGTCCTGGTCTTACGCGGGCAGGGTGCCGTTGCCCGTCTGGATGGTGTCCCAGAAAGCCTTCACCTTGGTCACGTAGGTGGCGTCACCGGTGCCCGCGGGGATGGCGTTCGGGTTGCTCTTGTCCACGCCGTTCGGGCCGGAGTTGTAGGCGCGCAGGGCCAGATCCCAGCTGCCGAACTGCTCCTTCATGTCCTTCATGTAGAAGGCGCCGGCCAGGATGTTGGTCTCCGGATCCGCCAGGTTCTTGCCCTGGAGCTCCGGGTGCTTGGCCTGCAGCTCGCCGAAGGTGTTGGGGTTGACCTGCATCAGGCCGGTGTCCGTCAGGCCGTTGCCACCGTTGGTGGTGACGGCGGCGATGTTGCCGCGCGACTCCTGCCAGATCTGCCCGGCGATCATCGCGGCAGGAACTCCTGCCTTGGCCGCGGCCGACTCGATGGCGCCCTTGAACTGGCCCAGGGCCGAGGGGAACCCGGCGCCCAGCTTCGCGTCACCCGAGGCGCTGACGGAGCCGGAGTCCGTGGGGGCGGAGGCGGTGGGTTCCACGGGAGCCTGTTGAGTGGCGGGGACGTCTCCACCGTTGCCCGCGGGTGCCTCCGGAGCGGCCGGAGCGGCCGGAGCGGCGCTGGTGCCGCCGGCTTGCACGCCACCGGCTGGAGGGGTGCCCCCGGCGGCGCCCTGGATCATCTGCTGCTGCTGTTGAATCATCGCCTGCAACTGCTGCATCTGCTGCGCCACCTGGGCCTGGACCATCTGCGAATAGGCCTGGTTGATCTGCGCCTGCTGCGCGCCCGCGTCGAGGCCCTGCAGCCCCTGCAGGAACTGGGTCCACTGAGCGCCGGGCTGAGGACCCGCGCTGAAGCCGTCCTTCTGCAGGTCCAACCCGCCAGCGCGCTTGGAGCCGCTCTCCAGAGGGGCACCGGGCTGAGCGGCGGTCTGGGTGCCGCCCACGCGAGCGGTGGAGACGTCTTGCACGGGGAGACGAACAGCGAGGTCACGGGAGGAGATGGGCGAGGCCATGGTCGGGGTCCATTCGAGGCAGGGGATATGCCCTGGCCTTAAGCAGGGTGCATGCCAACGGCCCCCAGGCTCCCAAAGGCCCAAAAGGGGCCGTTTTTCCTCGAAAACGGTCCAGAGAGGGGTGGGGAAACTGGTGACTGCCGTGTTTTCCCTGCTGACTGGAGTCACCACCCCGGCCGCCCCTGGATGGATCAAGGGCCCGGAGCGACCACCGTCAGACGGATCGACTTCGCGACGTTTCCCGCCAGGGTCCGGCCAATGGGGCAGAACTGCTCGGCTCGCTCGGAGAGGGCCTGGAGGGTCTCCTCGCTCGCGCGGGAGACGATGCGCGAGGAGAGCGTGATCGCTTGGACAGAGGGCCGGGGGGCCATGTCCATCCGCAGCTCTCCCTCGAGCTCCAGACCCTCGTACGCAATCCCCGCCTTGTCGAGGATGATACCGAAGGTGATGAGGTAACAGCTCGCGACGGCGCTCAGGAGAAGGTTCTCGGGGGTCGCGGCTTCTCCGAGCCCCTGGAAGTCCTTCGGCAGCGTCACGCGGGTCTCGAAGCTCTCGCTTGCCTGGAGGAACCCGCTTCCTCCCGCGCCGCCCTTCCAGCGGGCCTTGATGTGTGTCTGGCTCATTCGTGACCTTCCTGTGAGGGGGCCTCTTCGCGAAGCGCAATCTCACCCAGGTTCTGCAGGAGCGGCGCGTTCTCGCAGGCCACGTACTCGGCCTCGAGCCGCGCGTCGGTGTTGACGTGGCGGTGCCAGGCCCAGACGGGAACGTAGACGGCATCACCGGTCTTCCACTCGATCTTCTGGTTCTCGACGAGCGTGTAGCCCTGACCCTTCACGATGTAGAGGATCGTCTCGTAGTTGTGCCGATGCAGCCGTGTGGACTGCCCGGCCCGCAGGTGCCCGATCGTCACGCTGATCGTTCGCGAGGGCAGGTCGACGATCGCCACGCCGTGGCCCCGCTCGTCGGAGAACGCGCCGTGGAACTGCTCCGTCACTCCCGCGTGGTGCAACCGTTCGGGCACTCGAGCGCGGAGCACAGCCCGCGTTTGAGCGAAATCCTTCGAGCTATAGTGCACCGGAGGCCCTCCTCGAAGCGCTGGCGGCTTGCGCCTCGGACACAGTGAGGGCAGCGAAGAACGCGCGTCGCGCCTCAATGATCTCCTCCGCGGCCCCGCGCAGCACGTCCCGCTTGCCAGGACGCTCGGTGAGCTCCCGCTCGATGATCTGCTTCATCGTCAACGCATGCTCATCATCCCCATCAATGTGCATGGGGAAGAAGATGAGGTCCTTCTCCGGGAAACCCGCGCTCAGAAGACCGGTGAGGATCTGCTGGTAGACGTGCGGGACGATGGCCTCCGCGCCCAGGCAGAGCGCGCCGAGTCCGACGAGAGGATCGGAGTCCGAACAGAGCCGCAGCATGTTCCTCACCAAGGAGGTTGTCTCCGCGAGCGGCGGCTGGGCCGAGGGCTCCAACCCGAAGGCTTCCAGCATCTGCCGGTAGATCTGCGAGTGGGGCACCTCGCCCATTCCGCCGAGCCCCATCTCCTCGAAGAGGTTCTCCGTCAGGGCGAAGCGGTCGGCCTCGCTGGCCAGGTTCGCCAGCAAGGCGCAGAGGTAGCGCGTGAAGTGGCGGGAGTAGTGGTACTGCTGCACGAGGAACCTCTCGAGCACGCCGCGACTTGCGATTCCTTGGCGGCAGCGGGTGAGGAACTCGGTGGCATCGAGTCGCTCCAGGGATTCCCTCGGGAGCAGGCCGTTCCAACGGGCCGAAAGCTGGGTTGCAGGGGTCATCGTAGGATTCCTTGTTTCAGGCAGAGGTCGCCGCCTGCGGCATGGGCCGGGTTTCATTCATCCGCAGAATCCGCTTCAGGACCTTGCCCGTGGTCCCAAGGGGAATGGCGTCCACACCGACGGTCAGGACGCCTCCCAGCGTGGGCAGGCCCCCGCGCGAGAGCTCCTGGTTGAATCGTCCAACGAGCGCTGATGTGTCCTGACTCGTGAGGTCCGAGTTCGGCCGGATCCGCACGTACGCCACCGCGCGGATGGCCCCCGTGGCGTTGTCCTCCTGGCCGAACACCGCGCAGTCCGCGATCGCCGGGAAGCGGCTCAGCAGGAACTCTTCGGTCTGCAGTCCATAGACCGGCCCGGTGGGCGTGAGGATCACGTCCGGAGTGCGATCCACGTGGAAGAAACGGCCCTCCGCATCGCGGTAGCCCAGGTCCCCGGTGAGGAAGTAGCCCGAGAGACGAGACTTGTACGTGAGCAGGCTGTTGTTCCAGTACCCCGTTGTCACCGAGGGTGCCTTCACCCCGATGCGACCGACCTGGAAGGGCGGAAGCTTGTCCCCCTCTTCGGAGAGGATCTGAGCCTCCACCCATTCGAGCGGCCGCCCGACGCACCGGTTGTAGAGATGGGTTTTAGGCGTGTGGACGTGGCGGAACAGCGAGAAGCCCATCTCGGAGGAGCCCATGCCGTCGATGAACACCGAGCCGGGCTGCCGCTGGCCGTTCTGCTCATGGAAGCCATGGCGGATGAGCGCCCGGATATGGCTCTCATGGGCCGCGTCGCCACCATTGAACCAGAGGTTCACCGAGGAGAGATCGAACGCGTCCATGTCGCACTCGGTCATCTCGACGTAGGTCTGCGGGAAGGAGACCACCATGCTGGGCTTGAAAGTGTCGATCTGCCGCAGCACCGCGCGTCCCGAGTGATCGGAGGCGATGTAGACCGGTGTCCCGCTCAGCAGCGCGAGCATGATGTAGGCGATGGCGCAGTTATGGGAGTGGGGGAGTGATGACAGGATGCGCTCGCCTCCGGTGACGCGGGGGACTCCCAGGCGGTAGCGCACGCCGTAGAAGAAGCGCTCGTGCTGAAGCAGCACAGCCTTGGGAATGCCAGTCGTTCCCGAGGAGTGAGCGATCATGATCGGGTCATCGGCGGTGAACTCGTGCCGCCGGTAGGTGGGCAGGGAGGACTCCTGGGTTCCACGGACATCGGCCTCGGTCACCAGGAACCCCGTCACGCTTCCCTGGAGGAGGGGACGCAGGGCCTCGATGTGGGACGCATCCGTGAAGACGCCGACCACACCGACGTTGCGCGCATGCGCCGCGGCGATCCGGGGCTCCATGTTGCCGTTGGTGAGGACGCCGATCGCGCCCAGGCGCGTGAGCGCGAGATAGTGGATGAGGTACTCCACCCCGTCGTCGAAGTAGACAAAGACGGGATCCGCGGTGCGCACGCCCAGCTTCTTGTAGAGCCGGGCGTAGAGGTGCGCCAGGCGGTCGAGTTGCTCGAGGCTGAGTTGCTGGAACGCCTCTCCGGTGAATGTCTTCAGCTCGCGCTCGAGATGGAGAATGGGCGCTCGCGGATCCGGGCTCACCTTCAGAGCCCCCTCCAGGAAATTACCGGCGCCCAGCATCGGGTCCTTCGCAAGGGTAAAGCGGCGCTCGTCAACGACGAGCGTTGATGGCAATGCAGTCATGTGTGGTGGCTCTTTCCTACGGGTCAGGCGTAATCCAATGACTTCCAGTCTTCGTTCTCTCCGAAGAGAAAACGGGGCTTCTGCATCGGGGCCTCTCGTGAGAGCAGCGCTTCCGGAACGAAGCACTCCGCCGAGACGGCGGTGACCCTCACTCGGACCCCTGGGACGGTGGCTTCAATGGCTTGCAGGATGCGCCTGCATGCCGCGTCTTCGTGCTGCGTCTCCACGTGGATCTGCGCTTCCAGCGCACCGTCCCGGACGCGGGCTCGCCAGAACCACAACCCTGTCTCCGCGGCGCTCGCATAGAAGGCCTCTTCCAACTCCACGGTGGAGAAGGCCCGGGCGCCAGCGCTCATCACGCTCGCCTTGCGTCCCAAGACGCGAACGGTTGGCAGCGCCTGGCCGCACGCACACGGTGCATGCGAGATCTCGACGACATCCTCTAGATCGTAGCGAATGAGCGGCATGGCCTGCCGGAACAGCGGCGTGACGACGAGGCTCCCTGTTCCTTGCTCACTGAACCCACCCGTCTGGGGATCGCGCACCTCGAAGTAGAGCCGGTCGCTCCACAGGTGGAGCCGCCCCTGGGCGCACTCTCCCGCCAGACTGCCCGTCTCCGTCGAGCCGTAATCGACGAGGACGCGCTTCCCGCCCCAGAGCGCCTCGAGGTGAGCGCGTTTCGCGGCGCTCAGGGGCTCGCCAGCGACCAGGAAGTTTCGCAGCCAGGGGAAGTCTCTCGCTGGGGCCCGTCCCGACCTTCGCGCGGCATAGGCCCAGAGGAGCACCTCGGTCGGCATGCACCAGGCGACTGTCACCGGCAGGTCGTGCAGCAACCGGAGCACCCGGGAGTAGGGCATGTTGGCCGAGCGGTTGTCCGCAGGGACGATCGTGGCGCCCACGGAGCGTGCCGCGCCATGCATCTGGTGAGCCGTCGTCACCAGCGCATAGGGCGTCTTGATCAGCACCATGTCTTCTCGGCAAAGCCTTACGCCATTGCGCAGGAAGCGCGAGAGGATGTCTTCCCAATCGCGCTCGGTGAAAAACGAGGAGATGGGGTGTCCGCTCGTTCCCGAGGACTCGTGGTAGGTGCTGAGCTGGCTCTGCGGGACAGCGAGGAGCCCAAAGGGGTAGGCCGCCCGCAGATCCTCCTTCCTCGTCAGTGGCAGTTGCTCCCAGCTCAGCCGGTCGAGCTTCTCCACCCTGGGCAACCGGCCTTCGTAATAGGGGGCGGCCTGGGCGCGCAGAAGGGCCTCTGCCAGCTGCTGCCGGGGAAATGCGTGTGCGGGCGAATTCATGAGCTGGCTCTCGCGAGGAGACGCCGGATGTTGCCGCCCGTGATGGCCTCCAGCTCCGCATCGCTCAGGGCGAGCTCCTGGACCTTGCAGAGCTCCGCTGTCGCGCTCTGCAGCGGGTACTCGGATCCATACAGGACCCGAGAGGCACCGAGCACTTCGGCCGCGTACTGGATCACGTGCTTGAAGGCCCCCGAGGTCTCGAAATAGAGGTTCGGACACCCGGCGATCGCGTCGACGCCGTCGTAGTCGAGTTCGCCGATTCCTCCATGGCCGAGGATCAGCCGGAGCCCGGTGTACCGCTCCGCCAGGCGCACCAGATCCGTGACACGGAATCCGTCGCGGTCCAGGCAATGCAGATAGACGGGGTGCCCGAGCTCGTGAGCCACATCCAGGTAGGCCGAGGTCCTTGGGGAATCGAGCGGCACCCCGTGAACCGCGGGCCCCAGCTTCAGCCCCGCGAAGCGCGGACCAAGCTCTCGGTACTCCTTCACGTCCTGCCAGGGATTGGCGAAGTAGAAAGGCACGAGCCGGCCCCCGGAGTGCTCGCAGAGCGAGAGGATCGAGCGGTTGTCACACGTCAATCCCTGCGTCTCTGCTTGCGCGGGCTGTCGCAGGATCTGCCGGGAGAGCTGCCGGGGCGTCAGCAACCCTCCTCCCACGACGACGCAGCGCTCAACCTTGAGCCGGTCCATCGTGGCAAGGAGCCGCTCGAAGGCTTCCTGCGTCGCCAACAGGTGGGCGTGGCTGTCAACGAACGCTGGCAAGGGCCATCTCCCGTTCACTGCGTGCAGGCTCGCCGTGCACGAGCCCCGAGAGGCGCTCCAAGAACAGCGCCGGACTCTTCTTCACGAAGATGTTGCGTCCAATGCAGACGCCTCGCGCTCCCGCCCGGAGCGCATTCGAGACGTGCTCCAGCAGGGGCTCGTCGCCTGTCAGCTCGCCCCCGGCGACGAAGACCAGGGCGTCGCTCTGCACGTCCTCGAGCGCTTCGCGGAGCAGCTCCGGCCGCTCACTCATGCCAATCTTGAGTGCATCGGTGCCCAGTTCCACGGCGGTGCGCATCAGCTGCTTGATCCGGCGCAGTCGCTGCGTCTCCTCGCTCACCTTGTCGTAGAGCATGGTGAGAACGGGCAGTCCGTAGCGAGCCGCTTCATCCACCGCCTGCCCCAGCATCTTCCAGTTCGCCCGGTCATTCCGGCCGTTGAAGTTGACCTGGAGAGACACCGCATCCGCCCCGAGCTGCAGGGCCGTCTCGATGCTCGTCAGCCATTCCTTGTCATCGACCGAGTCGGAGAGGTTGCTCATCCCGTTCAGGTGAAGGATGACACCCTTGCGATCCAGGGCACCCTGGTCCGCCAGACGTGAGAGGATTCCCTTGTGCGCGATGACTGCATCGATGCCGGGGTGGCCGATCCAGCGTGCGATGCGGGCCGTTGACTCGATTCCCGCCAGGGGCCCCATGGTGAGCCCATGATCGATGGGGACGATGACTGCCCGTTGGCTGCTCGCGCCCAGGATCTTCCCGAGCCGTACCTTCTTCGCCGTGTTCATCTCGGGACCTTTTTCAATTTTCCTTGATGTTCTCGTCGATCTTGATTCCGACGTGGCGGCCCGGCGCCGCCTTGTGAGCCAGGATCTGATCGCCCGGTCGCAGCTCGGTGATGTTGAGAGGCTTTGCCTCGGGCGAGAAGACACGCACGTGCCAGTCATCCTGGAGGATCACGTTGATCGTCTCTCCCGAGGCGAAGCGGGCCTCGATGAGCCGCAGCGGCCGCATCTCGGTCTTCATCCGGCCCACAGGCGCCTGCCGGGTGCTCCCGTCAGAGCTCACCACCATCACCGCCGAACCCGCGTTGAGTTCGCTCATGTAATGGGTCCTGTTCGCGGCGTTGTAGACGTAGCTGTGCACACCGCCCGCGTTGACGCGGAACGGACGCGTCTCCATGTACGGCAGGAAGAACACCTCCGGGCAGCACAGCACCCCGCCCTGCGAGGTGGAGCCGACGATCATCCCCTCGGTCGGCTCGAACAGCGTCGCCAGGTCGATGCAGCTCCGGAAGCCCATGCCGATCGGCTCGGACTTCGTGACGGTGGCCGGCTCGAGCGCGACGCGCTCCTGGCCCCGCTCGGCGAGCCTGCGCGCGAAGGCTTCCAACTGCTCATGCTCGACGGGCGAGAACATCACGCCATCCGCTCCCACCTCCATGACACCCAGGGTGACGATGGCGTCGTCGACATCCGTGGGGTTCGCGATCTCCTTGATGAGGGTGGTGCCGGTGGATTGCAGGGAGGCGATCACCAACTCCAGCGGAATGTTCGTCGGGTCGCGGAAGCAGATCATCAGGAACGGATGGCGGAAGCCCTGCTGGATGGACCGGTGCAAGGACTCGCCGTCGTCGACATACTGGTAGAGGCAGGTGGACAGGCCCGCCTCGCTCGCGCGGGCCAGGAGGTCCTGATTCGACGACACCGCGATCAGCGGGGATTGGACTCGCTGGAGGATCTCCTGGTGCGTGCCCGCCGAGAGCAGCGCTTCCAATTCCCCCAGAGACTCCAGGCGAATGGCGGCCTTCAGCCCTCCGGGAATCGCCGGCAGCAGGGCCTCGAGGTTCCGTGGATGCAACAGGACGCCCGTGTAGTGGAAACGCCCCAGGCGCAGGATCAGTCCCTGATGGTCCTGAGGCTCCGAGAAGTTCTTCGTGTCGAACCAGATCTGGGTCTGGCTCTGCTTCCCAGCCTTCGCGTTTCCGGTCATCGCCTCGAGGCGGATGGGCTTGCGGAGTACGGCGAGGTCCTCTGGGCGGGTACGGGAGTATCCATTCGTCAGTTCGTGTGTCATGCGACAACCTTCTGGAGGTGATGAGGGGAGTTCAGGGGAATCTCGGCTTCGTCGTGGCCGACCCAGGTGCCGCTCGCTTCATGGAAGGCGGAGCGCACGTGAAGGCGGACACCGTGACAGGACGCGAGCTGCACGGCGGAGCGCTGGAGAACCTGGGCCCCGGCTCGCACCAGGGTGTCCATCTGCGCGTAGGAGATGCGCTCCAGCTTCCGTGCGTGGGGATTGCGGCGGGGATCCTCGGAGAAGACCCCGTCAACGTCCTTGAAGAGCTCACAGGCGTCGGCGCGGAGGCTGACGGCGAGCGCCACGGCCGTCATGTCCGAGCCGCCGCGCCCGAGCGTGACGAAGCGTTCCTCCGCGTCAATGCCCTGGAAGCCCGCGATGACCGGCAGTTCTCCTCGGGAGAGCGAGGCCTCCAGCCGCGCCGTTTCGATCTCGACGATGCCCGCGTTGCCGAAGCATCCATCGGTGCGGATGCGGATCTGGCTGGCCAGGAAGGACCGGGCCCGGATGCCCTGTTGCTGGAGCGCCAGCGCCATCAGCCCCGCTGAGACCTGCTCGCCCGCCGCGAGCACCGCGTCGATCTCGGCGTGCGCTGGCTCGGAGGAGAGCTGAGCCGCGAGCGCGGCCAGGCGATCTGTCTCGTCGCCCATGGCGCTCACCACGGCGATGACTTGATGGCCTCTTGAGAACTCGGCTCCCAGGCGAGCGGCTGCGCGGCGGATGTGCGCGGCGGTCGCAAGCGCGGCGCCTCCAAACTTCATGACTTGTCGGCGTTTCACGCCACCCAGGCTGGTGGATGTGGGCATCACTTCTCCTTCTCGCGGACACCGCGACATGCGCGGAAGTCGTGAGAGGACAATTCCCACGAAGACTGACCCAGAGGGAGGGATCGGAACCGCAACCCAAGGTTCCACATGCTGGAACAACGACGGAGAACCCTTGTCTCGCGACATCGACCTCAACCGCATCGAGATCTTCAGAGAAGTCGCATCCAGTGGCAGCTTCACCAAGGCCGCATCGAAACTGAGACAGCCGAAGTCGCGTGTCAGCCGAAACATCTCGGCGCTGGAGACCGAGCTGGGCGTGCAGCTCATCCACCGCTCGTCGCGTCACTTCCGGCTGACGGAAGCAGGCCAGATCTTCTATGTGCGGATGCGGGGGCTGCTGGCGCAGGTGCGAGAGGTCATCAGCGAGCTCACGGAGAAGACCCATGAAGTCTCAGGGCCCATCCGGCTCAGCGTGGACGAGGACATTGGACAGTTCCTCATGAGCCGCATCTGCCGGGACTTCCTGAGATTGCATCCGGGGGTGCAGGTCGAGCTTCACCTCTCGAACGACCCTGTCGATCTGATCGGCGGTTCGTTCGATCTCGCCCTGCGCGTGGGCCGGCTCAAGGACAGCTCCATCCTTCAAAGGAAGCTGGGAGAGACGTGCCTGCTCCTTGCCGCGAGCCCGGGTTTTCTTCGCGAGAACGGGGGGCTGCCCAAGGAACCGGTCGACCTCCTCGGGTTTCCCTTCCTCGGCTTCTCCGGCTTCGGGTCCTTTCAGCAGAGGCTGTTACTGAGCAAGGGCGGCGATGAGTGCCAGATCCAGGTGGACAGCCTCTTCCTGAGCAATGACCTGCTGATCCTGAAGTCCATGGCCATGGAGGGCATGGGGCTCGCATGGCTGCCGGAGTTCCTCATGAAGGAGGAACTCCAGAGCGGCTCGCTGGTTCACGTGTTTCGTGGCTGGACGTCGCGGTTCTTCCCGATCCAGATCGTGCTACCCCCGCAGCGGGACATGCCGTTGCGGATCAAGAGCTTCGTCGACTTCATCGCCGCGGCACTCCAGAAGGAATTGCGAGAAGGAGAGCTCCTCGGCCGCGCCTGATAATGGCCAATACCCGTCAGTGGGTGCGGGGCTCCGCCGGGTGAGCCGCTGATCGGGCTCGGTCAGCGCACCTCGAATTCGTAGATGCGCGTCGCCGGGTCACCGTTCTGGGTCGGGGTGGTCACGTTGAGCTTGATGTAGCGCGCCGAGGTAGCGCTGATCGTGTGGGTCGAGCTGTTGGCGGTGTTGTTGGTCACCGTCACCGGGGTGCTCCAGGTGGTGCCGTTGCTGGAGGTCTGGATGGTGAAGGCCTTGGTGTTCCAGGTGGCCGACTCACCGCCTGCACCGGCATGCTTGACCACGAAGCTGCTGACCGTCTGTGCGGAGCCGAGATCGACCTGCAGCCAGGCCCCAGAGGTCAACGAGCAGAACTTGTCGGTGGTTCCGCCCGAGACGCTGCCGTTGACCGCCTTGGCCGGTGTTTCGGTGGTGTTGCAGGCGGTGGAGCCGGTCGCTGGCTTGTTGAGTGCCAGGTTGACGTTGCCTGCGCCGACCGAGACGGTCACGGTCTTGGTGTTGCTGGCTCCGCCGTTGTCGGTCACGGTCAGGCCGACGTTGTAGTTGCCGGCGCTGGCGTAGGTATGGCTGGGGTTGGTCGCGGTCGAGCTGCTGCCGTCACCGAAATTCCAGCTGCGCGAGGCGATGGTGCCGTCGCTGTCGGTGGAGGAGTCGCTGAAGGTCGCGAGCAGTCCGCTCACGGTGACGCCGAAGTTGGCCACCGGCGGGGTATTGCCGCTGACCGCGGTGTTGATCGCCGCCGCGTACTGCGCGGCCGTGCCCTGCGACCCGCACGCCTGGATATCGTCATACAGCCACATGAAGCCGCCGGAGATGCCGGCCGACGACTTCCAGGAGCTCATCTTGCTCTGCACCGTGGCCGGACTGTCGCCGCTGGCGCAGCCGCTGCCGTGGCGCGACCACAGGCCCGGGTCGACGGTCATGCCCATTGCGGTGTTCCAGCTCGCCGGATTGTTGCCGGCGCCGCCGTCGTACACCTGCAAGTAGATGGTGTCGACCGCGCTGCCGAGGTTGTCCTTGAGGCTCTTCCAGAAGCTCTGGTTGGTGTAGGGCGCGAAGGTGATCTTGTAGCCCAGGCCGATCAGCATCTGCCCGAACTGCGTGGTGTTGGTGAGATCGTAGGCGCTCTCGTCGTCGAAGTTGACCGCGGTGGCGCCAGTGGCCGTCTTCAGTGCCTGGAAGTTGCGGTACAGGATGCTGGTGCTGCCGGTGCCGCAGACGAGGGTGCTGCCGCAGCCGGTGGCGGTGCCGTTGACCAGCCGGGCCATGCGCTCGAAATCGGGGACGCCCCAGGCGCCAATCGACACTTCGATGCGGTTGACCGAGGTCGGTGCGGTCTTGAGGGTGGCCAGCCGCGTCGGCCATGCCGAATCGCCGATGTAGGCGCCGTTCTTGACCACGGGGATGTCGTTGTAGACGAGGTCTCCGTTGTCCTCGATGTGGAAGCTCCACAGCATCACGGTGGTGAAGCCCGAGTTGCGCAGGTCGTCCATCACCGCGGTGCCGCCGGAATAGAACGGGCCGCCGCCGTAGACCGCTGAATCGGCATGGGCCGCCGGCGCGATGGCGCCCAACGCGAGGGCGGCGAGCGTCGGCCAGGCTCGGAGAGTGGGACGGAGGCAGGACGAGAGCTGCTTCGACTTCGGCATGGGGAGATCCCTTCGGAGTGAGCTTCGTGGGCGCCAACATTGCGAGCCCCGGAATCGAAGTGCAATAGGTTTTGGCGGTTTAAGCTTGGAAAGAATGTTTTACATGGAATTGGTTGTTCTTGGGCGCAACGCCGGTGGACTCTGAGCGGCTGGGTTGATTGGAATGGCCTCATGGGACTCCTAGACCCGGCACCCACTCCGTACGATCCCGTCGAGTGGGCGGCCAAGCCGTTCCAAGAGAAGGCGCAGATGGTCTGCCGTGCGTGGGCCATGCAGGGCTATGGAACTCCGTTCGCCGGCTTCGCGCTCTACGCGTTCAAGGTCGTGCTCTACATCGGTGCCTGGATCGGGTTCTGCTCGTTCACCCCGGGGCTGGGGGGGCTCGGCTCGATGGACTGGTGGCTGCACCCGGTCGCGTTCCAGAAGGCGATCATCTGGAGCATGGCTTTCGAGGTGCTCGGCCTCGGCTGTGGAAGCGGCCCCCTCACCGGCCGCTACTTTCCTCCGGTCGGTGGGTTCCTGTACTTCCTCCGGCCGGGCACCACGAAGATGCCGCTGCTCGAGGGCGTGCCGGTGGTGGGGGGCAGGCGGAGGACCGTGCTGGACGTGGCGCTCTATGCCGCGCTGCTGGGCTGCCTGGGCTGGGCGCTCGTGGACCCGGCGCCGGGCTTCAAGCAATGGCTCCCCATCGCCGTGCTCGTGCCGTTGCTTGGCGTCCTGGACAAGACGATCTTCCTCGCCGCCCGCGGAGAGCACTATTGGGTCACGGTGGTGTGCTTCGCCTTCGCCGGCAACTGGATTGCCGGCGCGAAGGCGGTCCAGGTCGCGCTGTGGTTCGGGGCGGGCTTTTCGAAGCTGAACCATCACTTCCCCTCCGTGGTGTGCGTGATGACGAGCAACAGCCCGTTCACGCGCTTCGAGTGGCTCCGCCGCCGGATGTATCGCCACTATCCCGATGATCTGCGGCCGTCGCGCGTGGCGGAAGTGATGGCCCACATGGGCACGGCCCTGGAGCTCAGCGTGCCCCTCGTCCTGCTCGCGGGCTCGGGTGGAACCGTGACGACCGTGGGGCTGGTGCTGATGCTGATGCTCCACGTCTACATCACCAGCAACGTTCCCATGGGCGTGCCCATCGAGTGGAACTTTGCCGTGGTGTATGGCGCGTTCTTCCTGTTCAGCACCAACGCGGCTGTCAGCGTCACTGAGGTCTCGCCGCCGATCGCCGTGTTCCTGTTCGTGATGCTCGTCGTCGTGCCGTTGGTGGGCAACTTCGCGCCCCACCTGGTCTCGTTCCTGCTCTCGATGCGGTACTACGCCGGCAACTGGGCCTGCAGCGTCTGGCTGTTCCGAGGCGAGAGCTACCGCAAGCTCGACCAGCACCTCGTGAAGACGGCTCCATGGATTTTCGATCAGCTCGATCACTTCTATGACCGCAAGACCGCGATCGGGATGGTGGGCAAGGTGATCAGCTTCCGCCTCATGCATCTGCACGGGCGCGCGGTCCAGGAACTGGTGCCGCGCGCCGTCGAACGCTTGGAGGACTATGAGTGGGTGGATGGAGAGCTGGTTGCCGGACTGGTGCTGGGGTGGAACTTCGGTGACGGCCACCTCCATTCCGAACAGCTCCTGCGATCCGTCCAAGCGCAATGCGGGTTCGAGCCGGGGGAGCTGCGCTGCGTCTTCATCGAGGCGCAACCCTTCGGGCGCTCGACGCTCGCCTATCGGATCCACGATGCGAGCACCGGCCTGATCGAGGCGGGAAAGCTCTCGGTGAAGCGGCTCTGCGAGCTGCAGCCCTGGCCCGAGAGCAGCTCCGCTTCCCCGCCCATGCGAGTGGGGTAGTCCGGCTCGCGAGATGGGGGCCGATCGCGCTCAGTCGGAGTCCGAGAAGCAGAATAGAGAGGCCATGCGAGTCTTGCGATCCAGGAGCAGGAACGAGCGGTCCGTGCCCGAGTGTGGGTCGAACCAGTGGCCCCACGGGCCATGCGCCTTGAACGCTACCGTCTGCTCCAGCTCGTCTCGCAGGGTCGCACTCACCAGCGAGCGCGCGAGTTCGCGAGCCTCTCGCGCGGAGTGGTGCTGCCAGAAGGCATTGTACAGCCCATAGGAGTAGAGGTAGGAGGCCAGCTCGCCTTCGAGGAGGAAGGGATTCACCCAGGTGAACTGCACCTTCCGGAGGTTCTGCTCCAGTGCCGCCGGGTTTGCCTCGAAGGCAGAGAGCGCTTTGTGCGCCTGCGTCCGCGCCAGGAGTCGAGGGACCAGCTCCTCCTGCACGCCAGGGAAGAGGTGCACGAGCTCGAGCATGCGGTCGAGCTCCGGTTGCTCCGAGAGGAGGAACTCGTGGGCGAAGATGCCCTCGGAGGGTTCGATGTTCGTGTAGCGGGCGATGGCCTCCAGGTATCCATGGCGGGCCAGCGGAATGGATGCATCCGCGGCGACCGCCTCCGGCCACGAGATGCTGTAGGCCTGCATGGAGCTGGGGGCAGGGTAGCTGTAGGGGATGGGTCGCATTCGTCCCAGCATATGTGACGGGCTCGCCAGCGAGCTGCTCACCTGAGCGTGCAGCCCCGGCGAGGAGCAGGGCGTTGCCCGCTGGGCACCCGTCACACCTGCCTGCTCCGCACTCTCTCCAGCCGCTGGCGCCAGTGAGCCGGTACGTCGAGAGAGGAAATCACATGAGCAAGCAGTGGAGTGTCACCGGCCAGTCCGTCTCGGCCCTGTCGACCTTCGATGATGTCATCCAGGCGTTCATGGAGCAGAACGACATGCGGAATGGCGTTCTCGCGATCACCCAGGGCACGCGGCTGCTGCTGGCTCGCGGCTACACCTGGGCCGAGCCTGGATCCGAGGTGACGCAGCCGACCAGCCTCTTCCGGATTGCCAGTTGCACCAAGCCGCTGACCCGGATCGCGATCTACCAGCTCGTGGAGGCGGGACTTCTTCGGCTGAGCGACAAGGTCCAGTCCATTCTAGGCCTCACGGCTCCGGATGGAGGCCCGGTGCCCTCCAGCCCCGAACCGAAGGACAAGAACACGGCGGGCAAGTACTTCGGCGCCGTCACCGTCGAGCATCTGCTGAGCCACTCCGGCGGTTGGGACCGGGGAGTTCCTCCGACCGCCACCACCTCCGACGAGCCCACGTTCTACAAGGACACCCAGGCCGCCGCCGCCTTCAAGAAGGGGCTGCCCGTCACCCGGATGGAGTTGGCCCGTTGGGGCGTGACGCAGGACATGCAGTTCTACCCGGGATCGCGCACCGCCTACTCGAACTTCGGCTTCGCGCTGCTCGGGCTGGTGATCGAGAAGAAGACCGGTGTGGACTACATGCAGCGCCTGCATTCGGCGCTGTTCTCCTCGCTCGGAGTCTCCCGTCCGCGACTGGGGATGCCGCTGGAGCGCAGCCGCGCGCCGGGCGAGGTCGCCTACTTCCCGTCTCATGAAGAGCTGAAACCGGACCTCACGGGTGGTGGCGGCTTGGTTCCGATCCAGTACGGCGGTGAGAACAACATGAACTTCGCCTCGTTTGGCGGGTGGGTGATGGCGGCTCCCGATTATGCGCGTGTGCTCGCCGCGTATGCCGGGAAGCACTGGCCTACGGCCACCCATCTTCGTGACATGGCTGGGAGCCCCTCCGGCTCGCTGGGCGGCGGAGCGAGCGGCACCGAGCATGGTGGGGGCCTGCCCGGGAGCACGACCTACATGGCCCTGCGCAACGATGGAATCGGCATCGTCTTCTTCTGCAATGGCGACAAGTCCGGCAGCCTCCGTTGGGCGGGTAAGACCCAGCCCCTCTCGACCGTGCTCCACCAGATGGCGACCGACAAGGTGGCCTCGTTCCCGGCTCATGATCTGTTTCCCAGCGTGATGACGCCTCCGCTGCCGCCCGGTCCCGAGAAGTTGCATGTCTTCACGGCCGACTCGGTGAAGGGGATTCGGGAGGCCACCTGGGAGCAGAATGTGGCGGCAGCCCAGTGGGCCGGCTCCTGGAGCATGATCGAGGGTCGCGCCCCGAGTGGCAGCCCGGTGACCGCAGTTTCCCGTCGGCGCGATCAGCTCGATGCCTTCGTGGTGGGGCCTGACCAGCGCATCTATACGGCCGCCTGGCGTGAGAATACGGCCGCCGAGCGATGGGCCGGCTGGTGGCCGATCCTGGAGGGCAGGGCGCCAGTAGGCGCGCAGGTGACCCCTGTGGCCCGCGCCGAGGGCAAGCTCGATGTCTTCGTCGTCGGGCTCGATGGCGGTGTCTATACCGCCGCATGGGACGCCGCCGTGCCCGGCGGGTGGCGTGGGTGGTGGCGGATTGGCTCGCTGACCGCGAAGGCTGGGAGCACCGTTGCGGCGGTGGCCCGCGATCCGAACAAGCTGGATGTGTTCGTCGTTGGAGCCGATGGAAAGACATACACTGCGGCGTGGGCGGTGGACATGGCTTCAGGCCAGTGGCGTGGCTGGTGGAACATCCTCACGGGGGCCGCGCCTTCCGGGGGAGCCGTCTCGGCTGTCTCACGCCATCCGAACAAGCTGGACGTGTTCCTCACCAGCACCGATGGCCATGTCTACACTGCGGCGTGGGAAGGAGGCGTCGCGAACGACCAGTGGCGCGGTTGGTGGCAGATCGGCTCGCTGACCGCGAAGCCCGGGACTGCTGTCGCGGCGGTGGCTCGCGATCCGAACAAGCTGGACGTGTTCGTCGCCGGGAGCGACGGCAAGACGTACACGGCGGCCTGGGCCGCGGACGTGGCTTCAGGCCAGTGGCGTGGGTGGTGGAACATCCTTACGGGCGCCATTCCCGCGGGTGGGAGCGTCTCGGCAGTGTCGCGCCACCCGAACAAGCTCGACGTGTTCCTCATCAGCACCGACGGCAATGTGTACACGGCAGCCTGGGAAGGCGGTGTCGCGAACGGCCAATGGCGTGGCTGGTGGCAGGTCCGTGATCTGTCGGGGCAGGCAGGAGCGCTGGTGGGGGCGGTGGTCCGCAAGCCGGTCGATTAGACCGCGCGGCGGAAAGGCCGGTTCCACCTGAGCCTTGCTTCCCACTGGTCGGGTGTGAGTTCACGCGAGAGGAACTGGTCGTTCGGCTGAAGCTCTGCGGAGCCGAGGTGGAGAGCCTGCTGGGCCTCGTCCAGAGCCGCTTGGACCTCAGTTTCCACCGGCTGCTGGATTGAGCAGGCGGTGGCGCGCAGAGCCGCCTTGCTGGGATGGAGCTTGTTCACTATGCACGCTCCCTCCCTGCCCCATCAGGCAGGCGCAGGAAACGCCGTGTCTGCTCAATCCACCGAGAAACCCATGCAATCAACAAAGCCTCTTGCCCTTCTCTTGCTGCCGCTCGCGCTCGCTGTTTCTGGCTGCCGGTCGGAGCAACCCGCCGGTTCCGCCCAGTTTGCCGTCACCTTGTCTCAAGCCCTGGTCTCCAATCAGGCCGTCTCTCGCATCATGGTGACAATCTCTGGCGCGGATATGCCCTCCATGAGCGCGGAGTTGGCTCGGACAGGAAACCTCTGGGGCGGTGTCATCAGCAACATCCCAGCAGGTTCCAATCGCACATTTCTCGCAACGGCTGTCGACTCGAGCAATACCCCGCTCTTCGAGGGCTCTACTGCTGGAGTGACCCTTAGCGCAAATCAGACCACGTTGGTGGCCATCACCCTCCAAGAGCTCACTGCGCCTCCCTCCTTCTCAAACCAGGCTCCGATCATCCAATCCGTTGTCGCCTCTCCCACCACTGTCCAGGCGGGCGGCACTGTCTCGCTCCAAGCCACCGTGGTGGACCCCAATACGGGCGACACCATCTCTTACGCGTGGACGGCCTCTGTCGGTTCTTTCTCGGCAGCCACCAGCGCCACGACTTCTTGGACTGCCCCGGCAACCCCAGGCATCTTCACCCTCTCCCTCACTGTCAATGACTCCCAGGGCGCTACTGGCTCGGTCTCTCTCTCCATCAACGTGGTGAGTGGCACCGCCACCGGCAATGCCTCACTGGACGTCCGGTTCAACTCCTGGCCTCTCGTCTCGGCGCTCTCCGCCTCCGCTACCCGATTGGAAGTGGGCCAGTCCACCTCTGTCAGCGTCACCGCCTCCGATAGCGACAATGACTCGCTGTCCTACCTGTGGACGGCAACCTGCGCCGGGACGTGGACGAGTCCCACCTCTCCTACGGCCTCTTTCTCCCCCTCAGAGCTCCCGTCGGGCGCGTGCAACAATTGCCAACTGACTGCGACCGTCTCCGATGGACGCGGTGGGCAGAACACAGGCTCCGTTGCCCTGTGTGTCGCCTCGCCCACGACTACGCGGTTCCCACCCACTGTAACCCGCGCCTACCAGTCCTCCCTCACCGCACAGGCCTCTCAGCAGCTCACTTTCGAGGTGGGGGCAAGTGACCCGCAGAACAGCTCGCTTGCATTTTCCTGGACGGCCAGCGTTGGCGGTACCTTCGCCACGGCGCAGAACAGCGCGAACAGCAGTCGCATCGTCTGGACGGCTCCCTCCTGCGCACCGGCGAATCATCCTGCCTCGCTCACGGCTACCATCACCAATGCCTACGGCATTTCCATCACGCATACGTTTGGAGTCGCAGGGCTGCCTGCTTGCTCCCTCGGGGCGTGGTCTTCCGCGGGCTCCATGGCCACGCCTCGCTACTTCCACAGGGCGACATTGTTGCCTGGCGGGAGGGTCCTCATCACGGGAGGGTATGCCCTTGGCAGCGCCGTGCAATCGACGGCGGAGCTCTATGAGCCAGCCACGGGCACCTGGTCTTCCGCAGGCCCCATGGCCGCGCCTCGTGATCTGCACTCCTCGACGTTGCTCCCCAGCGGCAAGGTTCTCATCGCGGGGGGGATGAGCAGCATCGGAGTGATCGCGGCGGCGCAGGTCTATGAGCCAGCCACGGGCACCTGGTCGTCCACAGGCTCCATGACCACACCTCGCCACGCGCATACGGCGACGTTGTTGCCCAGTGGCAAGGTCCTCATCACGGGAGGTTCGTTCTCCAGTAACAGTGCCATCGCAACGGCAGAGCTGTATGACCCGGCCACTGGCACCTGGTCGTCCACAGGTTCCATGGCCTCACCTCGTGCCTTGCACACGGCAACTCTGCTCAACAACGGTCAGGTCCTCATCACGGGGGGTGAAATCAGCAGCAGCGAGGTGCTCTCAACGGCGGAGTTGTATGACCCGGCCACTGGCACCTGGTCATCCGCGAGCTCCATGAGTTCACCTCGCGACTACCTCGCAGCGACATTGCTCCCCAGCGGCAAGGTCCTTATCTCGGGGGGCGTGAACAACGGCGGTGGTATCGCAACGATGGAAGTGTATGACCCGGCCACTGGCACCTGGTCCCCCGCGTGCTCCATGGCTTCACCTCGCTACGCACACACGGCGACGTTGTTGCCCAGCGGCAAGGTTCTCATTTCGGGAGGTGTGCCTAACGGTTCCGGTGCCCTTGCTACGGCGGATTTGTATGACCCGGCCACTGGCACTTGCTATCCCGCAGGCTCCATGGCCGCAGCGCATGCCTTGCACACGGCAACTCTGCTCGACAACGGCAAGGTCCTCATCACTGGAGGGCTCAACGGCCGCGCCGATGCCACGGCGGAGCTGTATAGTCCTTGAAGCGGAGAAGATAGCGAATCCACGAACCGAAGTGCCGGATGCGTAAATTGCGCACGTCCGGAGCTGTGGGGGCCGGGGAGGGCAACTTCCCCGGTCTACCCGGCCGGTTTCTTGCGGGTGGCGGCTCCCGGGCCGCGAAGCCGCTCTACAGATCCCGCTTCTCGAGCTTCGCGAGCAGGATGGCCAGCCGGTCGGCTGCGGCCTGAACCGTGGCAGGGTCCGTCCAGGTGGGCAGATCCGGTCGCGCCGTGGGCGGAGTCACGCCGACCTGGACCAGGTTCACCGCCTCATTCGGATCCTTCGAGAGATCGTACAGCTCCCATTCCTGCGCCGCCGCGCCGGACGGATCGAAATAGCGCGCGAGCTTGTAATCCATCGTCCGCACGCACCTCACGTGATTGGGCTGCCTCACAGAGCCCGGAGACAGATGCACCGGCTGCCGGTTCGGGGTGCCCTCGCGCACTGCCTCCACGGTGGCCTTGTAGACCTCGAACTCCTTGTATGAATGCACCTCCTGCGCCGTGCGAGAGGGGGGCAGGGGAGCGGTGATCTCGTCATCGGTGATGAAGAGCACTCCCTCGCGCAAGGTGCCGTCCGGTTGAACCACGTGACGCGGATCCCAGTAGCCTCGGATCAGCGGGGACAGATCGACTCCCGGCAGCGGAGGCACGGGACGGCTCTCGGCGAGCGCGCGGCTGAGTTGCTCTCGCTTCTCTGAATGCACGCCGGCCAGCCCCAGGATCGTCGGGAGGATGTCGATGTGGCTGGTCAGGGCATCCACCTGGCGCAGGATGCCATTCAGTCCCGTGACGGGCTGGTGGGAGTCAGAGGCGGCCGCCCGGGCTTGTTGCTCCACAAGGGGCCTCGCCAGCGGCTTGATCACCACAGGCACGTGCAGGGCTTCCTGGTACGCGGTGTGCCACTTCTCCAGCATCATCCCATGGGCACCCCCATACTCGCCGTGGTCGGTGAGGAAGATGACGATGGTGTTGTCCGCCTGGCCGGATTCCTCCAACGCCGTGAGCACCGCGTCGATGTGCTGGTCCACCACGGAGTGCAGCCAGGCATAGAGCTGGAGGAACCGCAGGCAGCCCAGGTCGGGATGGGCCGCGAGCTGGAAGGGGATGCAGTTCTGCAGGGCCAGGAAGACCGCGAGCTCCGTGGCCTTCTTCAGATCGTCCGGGGACAGTTGGTTCGTGATGTTGAAGCCGGCCTTCGCCGACAGCGCCAGCCCCATCTTGTAGGCATAGTCACGTTGGCAGCTCGGCTTGTCGGCCAGCGACTCGTTCTGCGTGGGGGACGCCCGGGCGCAATCCTGCGGGAAGTCCAGCGGGTTGAGCGGCAGTTGCATGGTGCCCGGGATGGGCGGCGGCGTGACGTCGCCCTGATTCGGCACGGTGAGCGGTCCGAACAGGGACTGCGTCGAGGGTGTGGGGAGCTGCTTCCCATCCGGCAGCGTGATGGGCTCCGCGGGCTTGTCCCGAGGCAGGGCCTGCGCGATGACTCCAGGGTACGTGGCGATGTCGTGCGGGTTGGTGAAGGAGGCGACGGCGAACCACGGTTTGACGTGGTTGGGATCAGGAGGGTACGCGTCGGGATTGCGCGCCTGGGCCTCCGCGTAGGCCCGGTTGTAGTTGAGCGCCAGCCCCCTGCGACGGATGAAGGCGCAGGCCGAGTCGGTGAAGCCCTCATCGCGGTAGATGCCCAGGTTGTTGGGCTGCGAGCCGTGCGGTTCCGGATAGGACGACTCCCAGTCATCGAAGCCGTAGCGCTTGAGGGAGTGGTCCGGCGGATTGCTCACGTGCCACTTGCCGAAGTAGTGCGTGGTGTAGCCCGCCTCGCGCATCCAGGACCCGAGCGTCGGAATCCCATCCGGCTCCAGCCAGGGAAAGTTCGAGGAGTCCCCGTTCTTGAAGAGGCCATCCGTCTGCGTGACGCCGGTGCGCGTGCCGTACTGGCCCGTGTAGATGGTGGCGCGGCTCGGCGTGCACGCGCTGGCGGCGATGGTGTGGTTGCGGAAGACGACCGCGTTCTTCCGCAGGCGCAGCAGGCCGGGGAAGAACTTCGCGTAGGGATTGCTGTCGTCCACTTCCCCCTGGAAGCCCAGGATCTGCTTGAGCGGCTCGGCGAACCCGGCATCAGGCCCGTAGGAGAAGCGCGGGAAACGATACTGGTCGCAGGTGATCAGCAGGATGTTGGGGCGAGAGGGCATGGTGAAGCCTCCATGCCCCGACTCTGCCTCACCGGATGCGGCGCTTCCAGTGTTCCGGAGATGCTCCGCGAGCGCGGCGGGCGCCTGTTCTCACCGCGACAGACGCCACGCCGCTGGACGTAGGGCTACTGGACGCGCACCGTATACGAGCCCGTGCCTGACGCTCCCGTCACCTGGACGTAGTGGGTGCCTCCGCCCGCGACGCTCGTGAAGGTGCGGGGGCTCGAGCCACTGACGATCACCGTCGTCCCGTCCGGGGCGTACACGCGGAGGGACGTCGAGATACCGGTGGTGCTCACGGTGTACGAGGTGTTTGCCGCCAGCGTTACGGCGAAGACATCCACGTCTCCAGTGGTCTCAATCTTGCCGGCCGTGGCCGTCCCCAGCGTGAGGACGGTGGCTCCCGAGATGGAGTCCGCGTGATCATCCAGCCCCAGGTCCTGCAACTGGTACGTATAGGCATCCGTGGCGGCCCAGGTTGTGACGACCGCCCTCAGGTAGTAGGTGCCCGCGTTGGCGATCTCCCAGCGCACGCTCGCGCTCCTGAGGGTGGATGTGTCCGACACCAGGACCGCGCCCGTGGAATCCATCAGGTACACGTCGCAGTTGGCGCTCGAGGGGTTGCAAGCGAAGTCGTAGATGTGGCCCGCCGTGGCCGTGAACGAGAACCAATCCTCGTCTCCGGTCACCTCGAACCTCGCATTGCTGCTCGTGGTGGATGGCGTGATGGGCGTGGCCGTGGCCCGTGTGTCTCCGTGGTCATCCAGTCCCAGGTCCTGCAGCCGATAGTTGTAGGTGTCGTCGCTGGTGTACCAGTCCGTGACTGTCACCCTGACGTAGTAGGTTCCTGCGGTGGCCATCTCCCAGCGCACCTTCGCGGCGTTGAGGCCGGACGTGCTCGTCGCCAGGACCGTGCCCGTGGCATCCAGCAGGGATACATTGCCGTCGACCAGAAAGGCGTCAAACGTGAAGTCGTAGACGTGGCCCACCTCGGCTGTGAACGAGAACCAATCCACATCTCCTTGAATCTCGAACCTCGCGGTGTTGTTCGTGGCGGACGGCGTGAGGGGAGTGGCCGTGGCCATCGTGTCTCCGTGGTCCTCCAGTCCCAGGTCCTGGAGCCGGTATGTATAGGTGTCGTCGCCGTACACGTCCGTGACTGCTCTCGCGTAGTAGGTGCCCGAGGTGGCGATCTCCCAGCGCACCGTCGTGGCGGAGTTGGTGGTGGACGTTTTCGACACCAGGACCGCGCCCGAGGCATCCAGGAGGTACACGTTGCACGCGTAGAAACGCGGGTCACACGTGAAGTCGTAGACATGGCCCGCCGTGGCCGTGAACGAGAACCAGTCCTCGTCCCTGGGCACCTCGAACGTCGCATTGATGTTCGTGGCGGAGGGAGTGATGGGAGTGGCCGTGGCCAGCGTGTCTCCATGGTCATCCACCCCCACGTCCTCCAGCCGGTACGTGTATGCGCCGACAGTGGAGGTAGTGGACTTGAGGCGGAAGTAATACGTCCCCGCAGTGTTCAGTTCCGCCCTCAGTGAGGCGATGCTGCCAGCATCGGAGGCAATCACAGTCCCCGCCGCGTCCATCAACACGAGATCCAAGCTGTACCCCGAAGCGCTGCAGAAGACCTCGTAGATGTGACCGGCCACGGCTTCGAATGAGAACACATCCACATCCCACGACGCGTTGAGCCGCGCGTTCACGGTCACGGCGGCGGGAGTGACAGGTGTGGCATCGGCCGGCGTGTTGCCATGGTCGTCCGTCCCCAGGTTCTTGAGCTGGTACGTGTAGGCGCCCACCGTCGCCGTCCCGTTGTACACCTTCAAGTAGAAGGTGCCGGCGGTCCGCACGAGATAGGTCACCCGGGCGTTGGTGCTGGAGCCCGCGTCCGTTTGCACCACGGTGCCGTTGGAGTCATGGAGCACCACGTTGCAGTCGACGGCCGTGCTGGTGCAGCTGAACTCGTAGGTGGTGCTCACCGAGCCCGAGAACGAGAAGAAGTCCGCATCCCCGGCAGTCTCCAGCCGCGCGTTGGTGGCCGTGGACAACGGAGCAATCGCGGTGGCCGTGGCGAAGGTGTCTCCGTGATCGTCGAGGCCCTGATCTTCCAGCCGGTACGTGTAGCTGCCCACCTTGCCCGAGGAGAGGCGGAAGAAGTAGGTCCCCGCCTGGTCGTACTCGTAGATGATGGAACCCGTCCCCCCGTTGTTGTCGGTGGCCAGCACGTTGCCCGTCGCGTCGGAGAGGCTCACCAGGCAGTCCGTGGCGCCCCCGCTCGGGTTGCAGGTGAAGGCATAGATGTGGCCCGCCTGCGCCTGGAACGTGAAGACATCCACGTCATCCGGGCGCTCGAAGGCTCCGTTCGCCGGCGGTGAGCCAATGGTCACGGGCGACGAATCCGAGGGACCATCGCCGAAGTCATCCACTCCCAGGTCCGTGAAGGTGAAGGTGTAGCCCGCGCGCAGCGTCCCCGAGGGCTCCTGGATGCGCAGGAAGTAGTCTCCTGCGCTGGTGATGCGCGTGAGCGCCTGGGGCGCCACCTGCTGGCGCGAGAGCACCACCGTCGTCTTGTCCGGCGCGATGAGGTCGAGCTGCAGGGGGGCCGTGCTCGTGGCGCTCCATGCCGCTTCGAAGCGGTAGCTGTGGCCGGCAACGAGCGAGAGCTTCACCACATCCCGGTCCCCGTCGAACTGCAGCGCTCCGGACACAGGAGTCCCATTGGGCGCCGTCAGCCTCGTGGCGAACTCGGGCTCATCGGCGAAGTCGTCCACGCCCAGGTCCACGATGGAGAGCGTATAGGCTCCCGACTCGCCACTGACGAAGGCGTGGATCCGGAAGAAGAGCTGTCCCGAGCCTGCCGCCTTGTGAAGAATCTTCGCCACCGTCTGCCCGCGGTGGTCCGAGGCCAACACCGTGGTGCCATCCGCGGCATAGAGATCCAGATCCAGCGTCTGGCCCGCAGCCCCTGTGGCGATGGCCTCATAGAGATGCCCTGCCACCACGGGGAGCTTGAGCCAGTCCTCATCACCCACGGGGCTCAGCGTGTGCTCCTCGTTCTGTGTCCCCCCCGCTCCGATGCTGCGCGCGAGCGCTGGGCACTCATCGGGCTCGAAGGCGTCACCCGTCGAGTGCTGTCCCTCGCAGGTGATGGTCTGCTCCGGCTTGCACCCGTCTCCCTCCGGCACATAGCCGCTCACGCAGGCGCAGACAGCCTGTCCATCGGACACGCTGCAGATGGTCTTGTTGGGCTGGGTGCAGGGGTTCGGCTCGCACGGGTTGGGGATGACGCAGGCCCCATCAGGTCCCTCCACGGTTCCGGAGTCGCATCCACAGACAGCCTGGCCGTTCACAGCGGTGCACACACCACGGTTCGGTTGCATGCACGGGTTGGGCTCGCAGGGATTCTTCGGCGGCTCGTTGTCCTTGACGCAGGTCAACCCCTCCGCGTGGTGGCCCGGATCGCATTCACAGGCCGCCGTTTCGGCTCTCTCCACGCAGTGGCCGGGGCCGCAGACAATTCCCTCGCAGGGGTTCGGCGGATCCTGTGGATCTGGTGGGTCCTGCGGCGAGGTTTCGCTGGAGCATCCGGCAACGCTCACGGCAATAAACAACACACACAGCACGAGGCTTGGGGGCCTCAGATGATGTCTCATAGAGCTTGCGTTCCTGTCTTGAACGGGGAGGGAGAGGGCCCTTCCCCGGAACGCAACGGACTCAAGAAAAGCGCAGCTTATTCACCAAGAGCGATGTTTTCTGTTACCACCAGTATCTCGGGTTTTGAGAAAACATGCGTCTCCGCCGGGCTCAAGCTCGGGGAGCCTGGCTGACGATGTGAATCCCCAGCTCGACGAAGGGACGGAGCATCTCCTCGGGGACGTCCGGCTCGGTCGCCAGATGGGTCAGCCCCGTGGCCGGCCCGATGGAGAACGGCGCCACGGTGCCCAGCTTCTCGCGCGAGGCAAGGCCGACAATGCGATCCGCGCAGCCGAGCAGCACACGGCGCACCTCCACCTCCTCGTAGTAGGGGCCGCTGATGCCGTGGGTGGCGTTGACGCTCCAGATACCCATGAAACACACGTCAGCGGTGATACGCCGGTACGCCTCGATGACGTTGGCACCCACCGCCACCATGGCCCGCCGATCGAGCGTGCCCCCTATAAGGACAATCTCGATGCCGGGATGGCGGGCCAGCGCCGTGGCCACCGCCGGGCAGTGGGTGATGAACGTCCCGGTGTACCCCGGCGGAATGGTGTCCACCAGGTGCAACGCCGTCGTACCGCCATCGAGGATGACGACCTGTCCGGGTTGGAGCAGCGTCGCGGCGGCCCGTGCCGTGGCGATCTTTCCCGGCACGGCTTGCTGCTGGCGCGCCTCGTACGTGGGCGCCACCGAGGAGGGAGCGACCGCCCCTCCATGGACACGGTGGAGACGGCGGGTCTCCGCGAGCTCGTCCAGGTCCCGGCGAATCGTGTAGCCCGACACTCCCAGCAGCTCGCTCAGCTCCGTGGCGACGACGCGTCCCTCGGTGTCGAGGATCTCGAGGATCCGCCTGTGGCGCTCTTCCTTCAGCATCGCGGAGAGCCCATGACACCGTGCCGCTCGGCCCACTGCAGCAACATGATCGTCTTCGCGTCGGAGATCTCCCCGGAGTCCACCCTTCGCAGGGCCTCGGTGAGCGGCAGCTCGAGCACTTCGATGTCCTCACCATCGGACTCCAGCCCTCCGCCGGCCGAGACGCGATCGGCTCGGGTGTAGGGCGCGGCGAAGAAGTGCAGGCGCTCGGTGACCGAGCCCGGGCTCATGAAGGCATCGAAGACGCGCTTCACCTCTCCGACACGAACCCCGGTCTCTTCCTCGACTTCCCGCCGGATCGCCTCCTCGGGCCGCTGGCCGTCGAGCAGTCCCGCAGGGGCTTCGATGAGCATCCCGTCGGGGTTTCCATTCACATAGGAGGGCAGGCGGAACTGGCGGGTGAGCAGCACCATGCCCCGTGAAGCGTCATGGAGGAGGAGGGTCGCCCCATTGCCCCGGTCGTAGGCCTCGCGGCTCTGGCGGCTCCAGGTGCCATTCGAGCGCTGATAGTCGAAGGTGACCTTGCGCAGGACGTACCAGTTGGAGGACAGGACCTGGACGTCCACGAAGCGCACGGACTCGTTGCGTGAGGGCTCCGCCAACGGATCGCGGAAGCCGCCCGGCTCGCGACGCACCGGCGGCTGCGCTGACTTGCCAGCCTGGGGCAACTCCTCCACCTTGAAATAGACCGCCTTGCCATGCGCCCGGGCCAGGCTGACCATCTCGTCCGCTCCCGCCGAGGCGCCGCCGATGCGGAGCACGGCGTCGCAGCGCTCGACCAGCCGGCGGCCCACGGGGTGGAAGATCTCGTCGAAGACGCGGTCTCCGATGGCCCGGCTCCCGGCCAGCTCGATCAACGGCAGCGCCATGGCCTCGCCCGTCACCGGCAGGTGTCCCGCTCGGAAGACTTCGAGCGCGACCTCATTCATGGCTCGCACGTTCGCGGCGATCTTCGCGGGCTCATCCCCCGTTCCAGACCGATAGGGGCCAGCCACGAGGACCATCAGCGGGGAATGCTCGTTCATGGCCCGCAAAATGGCACAAACGCACATTTTTGCGCAAATTTGAGCGCGAATACGTGCAGATTCGCGCATTTCCGGGCATCTTCGCGGATTCCCTCGAACGCGCACCGTGCCCGTGCGCGTTCCTGGCGGGCTCAGTGGTACCCGACGGTGAAGGTCTCCCACGTGCCGAACGAGGTGCGGTTGGCGGTCAGCGGATCGGTCCCCGCGTTGCCGGTGCCCACGTACAGGCCGTTGACCTGGGCCCGCAGGGCGATGTTCCCATTGCCGGCATCGACCTCGGTGAAGGTCTCCCAGGCGCCCACCGCGGTGCGGTTGGCGATCAGCGGGCTGGTGCCCTGGTTATCGGCGCAGACGTACAGGCCATTGACCTCGGCGCGCAGGGCGATGTTCCCGTTGCCCGCGTCGACCACGGTGAAGGTCTCCCAGGGGCCCACGGCGGTCCGGTTCGCAATCAGCGGGTTGTTGCCCTGGTTATCGGCGCAGACGTACTGGCCACTGCCCTGAAGCTGGAGGGACACCCTCGCGCCGGGCACCAGCTTGCGGGGGGCCACGTTCGGCCAGCTGTTTCCCGAGACGGTGGCCACGAAGCCATTGGAGAAGTTGGCAAACGGAATCCTTCCCGGATTCAGATTGCTCACCGTGTTGCCACGGATCGTCGCGGACCCGGTGGGCGCAGGATAGTAGGGAGGAGAGATGACGACTCCATCCAGCCCGGGGTGGATGACGGTGTTGTTCTCGAAGAGGATGTTGGAGCTCGTCGAGAAGCCGACCCCGCTGTACAGCGAGTCAATCACGGTGTTGCCACTGACCGTGACGTTCGCGACCGTGCCCACGCCCTGGCCGTCACCGCCGTTGCCGATGTGCAGGGCGGGCTGTCCCTGATTGAAGCCGTTGCCTCCGCTGCGCACGACGACGTTGCCTGTCACCGTGCCCGAGAGCAGGTCCGACCCGTTCACGCCGAACTTCATCACGCCGAGGCCCACGTACCTCGCCGTGTCGCTCATGTAGTTGTCCCTCACCAGGTGCTCGCTGCCCCCGTAGATGCCGATACCCTTGCCGCCCCAGGGAGCAATCGAGGTGTTGTTGAGCAGCGTGGCGTGCGACATCGGCGTGTAGAACTGAGAGCCGTTGTAGTTGACCGAGTTGATGGCGATCGCATCGTCCCCCGTGCCTCGGACGAAGTTGTTCCTGCCGGTCAGGTAGTTTCCCACCGTCCCATTGAGGGCGACGTTGTTGAGGTTGAAGCCGTCGGCCCAGATGCTCGTGAGGCGGCAGTTCTGGATCGTCCCGCCCGTGCCCGAAGCCCAGAAGCCGGACATGGTGTGCTGGGTCCAGATGCTGTCCGCCAGCCAGTTGGTGCCGGTGGTGTCCATGGCGCCGCCACACCCGTCGACGACGGCCCGGCTGGGGGCGTTCGAGTCGAGGGAGAAGTTGCGGACCGTGCAGGACGTGAGGTTGAAGATGGCGCCCAGCGGGTTCGCGTTGGGCAGCGGCATGTTGCGGTAGATCGTGCTGTACCACATGCCCGCGCCCTCGATGGTGACGCCCGTCGCGTTGAGTCCACCCGTGGTCCGGACATAGAAGGTGCCCACGGGAATCCAAACGCTCTTGCCCTGGGACTGCGCGGTGTTGATGCAGTTCTGGATGGCGGAGGAATTGTCCACGGAGCTGTTGTTGGCCACGGCCCCGCAGCTGGTGATGGACAGGGAGTTGGCGGGCTGCGACAGGGGGGCCGGCGGGGCCTCCAGGTCGACGACGTCGACGTAGTAGAACGCCGCCGTGTTGGCCGCGTCCTTGCGAAGGCTGATCGTGTCCCCCGGGGAGACGGGCGCACCCGTGATGAACGTGTGCATGTCATCGAAGAAGACGCGGGGATAGCCGTCCGCGGGGTTCTGGCTGTTGCCCTGGTAGTTGTTGTTGCCCTCGTAGAGCCAGGTCTGCTTCGAGTTCAGGGTGAGGGCCTGACGGAACACGCCGTTGACGTACAGGTTGAGCGTGGCGGTGATGCCCCCTCCGTTCGGAGCGTCGGGGAGGCAGGCCCGCACGTTGATCGCGGTGATGTTCTGGCCCGTGGTGTTCACCCACTGCACGAACTGCCCGGTGCCATCGAGCCGGACGTAGGCATGACCCGAGGCCTCCAACTCCGGGCTCGAGTACTGCGTCACCGGTGGGGTGCTCAGCGAGACGGCCACTGCGCCGCCACCCACCGTCCCGGCCTCGGCCTCATAGCTGACGAAGGGGGTGGTTGCTCCCACGGCGGCATGGGCTGGGAGCCCAACGCATAGCAGGACGCTCAGGACGAGCAGGAGACATGGGTGTGGAACGGAGGATCTGATGGATGTCTGTGTTTTCATGACGGGCTCTCCCTGTGACAAGCATCAAGTAGCCATGAAAACGCTGTCAGCGCAAGGAATACTGGTATATCCTGCAAGTTGAGCCTAGTCAGTAAATCATGTGAATGAATTTACAAGCGAGGGAAATGAAAAACTCTCGCCATGTTGAAGTTTCTGAGGGAGGAGATCCTGCGATGAAGTGGTCCAGTCACGGCGCAAGGGGCAGTGTCACCGCGATGTTCACGTTGTCTTGCATTCTCGTGACAGGTGGGGGGGCTTCCGTGGCGAGAGCAAGTCCCTCCAGCCATTCATTCAACACGAGTGCAGGGACCTTGAGCGTGGACTCTGCGGGGTACCTGTCCAAGCACGATGTGGTGTTCAACGCGCCTGTCACTCAGCCCAAGAGCGGGCTGACTGTAGGCAATGGCCGCGTGGGTGCCATGGTGTGGGACACCTCCAACGGATTCACGATGCAGGTCTCCGGCGTGGATGCCTCCCAGGAGGGGTTCGCATCGCAAGGGTGGGTGAGCCTCTCGACCCAACCGGGCCTGAATACGGGTTACTCCACCTTCCAGCAGCGGCTCGCGCTGTACGACGGTGTCGTGAGTACCCAGTACGACTCGAACCGCACGGTCACCCTCTTTGGCGCCCCCAACTCCGAGGTGCTGGGCATCCATGTCGAGGACAGTCGCTCGGGCGTCTCCAGCATCTCGGTGGATCTGAGCCTCTGGGATGTCAGCGCGTTTGGCGGGGGAGATGTGCCGGACATCACCCCGTGGAGGACGGTCTCCACCTTCGTGGAGACTTCCACGGTGGGGCTCAGCCGAGGGCAGGGCGATGCGAACCGTTTCGGCTACACGCTGGCGGCGACAGTCGAGGGCGCGAGCTTCACCACCCAGTTCGTGAACGGCAGCAGGGTGCGGCTCACGATCATGCCCACGTCCAGCTATACGATCTGGATCGCCTGTGCCAGCCGGCTGAATGCCCCCGGCAATGACTCCATCACCCAGGCGAAGAACCTGCTCAGCAGCGTCAAGAGCACCGGGTACTCCACCGTTCTCAACAACTACAAGAACTGGTGGCACTCCTTCTGGAACAGGTCGTTCGTCCAGTACAGCAACGCTTCGGGTGATGCGGACTACCTGGAGAGCTTCTACTACTTGAGCACGTACATCATTGGCTCGGGGGCGTATGGCAACTACCCCTTTCACTTCATCAATGGGGTGTACAGCGCCGTTGCTGACAACGACAGTGGGAAGTGGAGCAATGCGTACTGGTACTGGAACCAGCGGGATGTCTACCACTCGTTCCTGGCGTCCAATCATGCGGAGGTGGTGAACACCTTCAACAACCTGTACAGCCGCAACTTCTCTGCCCTCAAGTCATACACCCTGACGAGGTACGGCATCGATGGAATCTGGGTGCCCGAGACCATGGGGTGGGACGGCAACGCGCGGGGAACCATTTACAGCGACTACACACAGGACACGCTCTCCACGGCGGCGGAGGCGGCGTTGAACATGTACAGCCAGTACAAGTACACGCAGGATGCCGCCTACCTGAGTGGGACGGCCTATCCCTTCATGAAGGAAGCCGCGAAGTTCTACGCGGGCAAGCTGTCGTACGACGCGGGGACGGGGAAGTATTACATGGCGTCATCCAACGTCCACGAGCAGCACTGGGACGTCCAGAACGCCATCACGGACCTGGCCGCGGTGCGCAGCCTGTTCCCCAAGGTCATCCAGGTTAGGAGCCGCGCAGGAATAAAGTTTCAGTTTGCGGGTGCCCGAGATCGTGCCCATCAATGTAGGCATGGACCTGGAGGAAGTCATCGCGGCGAAGTACCAAGCGCTTGAGAGCGGACTTACAGAGT
>NZ_JAHXBF010000079.1 GCF_020103695.1 Hyalangium versicolor | reverse complement strand
GCAGGGCGGGCTCCTCCGTGGCCCGCGCTGCAGCTCCCTCGGTGCCCGGTGAGCCGGGCGCCACCACACTCCAACGAGGCACCTGTCTATGGCAACCACGCCGACGCCCGCCCCCCGCACTGAGCTGTTCTACAAGGGGCGCCTGATGCAGCTCCGGAAGTCGTACGACGTCTTCCCCTGGATTGAGACCTACCGGAAGAACTGGGGCGCCTGGACCCGCCCTGGCGATCCCCAGAAGGACGTCATCCAGCACAAGCAGCCTCGCAACCTCCTTGTGTCGGAGCTCGTCCACTCCAACTACCTCATTGGCACTGGGCAGGGCGCGACCGCAGACGACATCTACTTCAACGGCGCGTTCAACATCCCCTGGCAGGGCCAGTTGACCCGGGAAGACGGAACGGCTGTGAGCAGCGACCTTCTGCAGTCCGACCAGGCATTCGGGACTGGAGAGGACGAAATCAAACGGTTCCGCACAGGGATGCGCATCCCCCCTCAAGAGGTGCGCAACCTCATCGTACTGGGGGCGCTCCCTCCCTCACCGTGGCTGCCGTCCAACTATCTCGCGTACGAGAACAACCTGGCCGTCGCCTTCCGCGGCTATCAGCTCTACCCAAAGGCCAGCAATCCCCTGCCCCAGTACACCTACGCGGAGTACGCCGAGCGCGGGTACGTCTCGGAGTACAAAGTGGAGGTCATCCGGCTGCCGCTGGTCTCGAACACCACGAATGAGATGCCGACGGGTGTGCTCCAACTGCAGCAGGACTTCGCCTGCGACTACATCACCCTCAACCTCGACTTCCAGCGGCGCACGCTGCCCCCCCCGAACAGCGACGTCGTCTTCGATGGCGCGGACCCCGCGCTGATGTCCTTCCTGGACGTCAAGCTGGAGTCCCCCGGCAGGCCGATCATGAATGACTTCTGCTGCGCGCCCCTGCTCGGGCACACGCTGGCGCGCACCGCGTGGCTCTGGGACCAGCCCCTCTCGGGCCTCAAGGGTGATGAGTGGAAGGTGCGCGTGAAGAGTCGCCTCCCCGTCACCTGGACCAACTTCAAGAGCAACTACGGGGCGACCCCGCAGCTCGTGGTGGCTCTGCACGGCCACACCCTCACCAAGCCCTGAGAGGCCGCCCCATGCGCTCGCCTGAGTACGTCAACCGTTACGTCACACCGCAGCCCGCGGCCAACGCGGGAGTAGTTGGGCGCCTCGCTCAGCCCTGCATCATCCGCGTCCCCAAGGGCGCGGTTGCTGTGGTGTCTCTCTATGCGGTTGTCACCTCTCCGAGCGTCTCAGACCCGGTCGTGGGCTGGCCGAGCATGG
>NZ_JAHXBF010000078.1 GCF_020103695.1 Hyalangium versicolor | reverse complement strand
CAACCGCAAGCGCCGACACTCGAGCCTCGGCTACCTGAGCCCGAGGGACTATGAACGGGCCGCACTACCTGATAGGTTGGCAGCATAACTCCCGTGTCCACTAAACCGGGGCAAGCCCAGTCCACTGTCCAGCGCTCCTGCATCTTCCCGGCTTTGTTCGTCCACTTCCGCGACCTAACGCTCATGGTGACCTCTAGGAGAGGTATCGCGGCCCTTCCCGGGGGAAGACTCTAGCAGGGCAGCTCGGCGGATCCGCAGCGCTTTCCCTACGCGCAGAACCCCCGGCACATGGCCGAGCCAGATCGATTCGTAGAGTGTTTTCGATTCACGCGCAGGAGAGCTGCGGCCTCGTCGACGGTCAGAAACTCGGCCTGCGTGGGGCTCGCGTGACTCATGCGCCCCCCGGTCGTGCCGAGCCAACGCGCGACCGGGGCAGTTCCCTTGATGCGGTCGTCGTCCCCGAGCCCGTAGAGCTGTAGCTCGCGAAGGATCATCAGGCACGCGGTAGCGTGGGGCCGAGCGAGCTCGTGATCTCGGCTGCGGTCATGGGCTCAGTGCGAGACGCGAGCAGTTCGCGAACCCGCGCTGCGTAGGCACCGGCGATGTCGGGGAGCGATGAAACGGGTCGGGGTGAGGAGTTCACGCCGCCCTAAATGAGTGCGGATTCTGGTGCTGGCTCGACCGGCACACGACGGCACCGCGAACGCGGCGGTGTCACGTCAGATCAACCCGTCATTACTCAATCCCTAAGCCCTTTGAGGAAAAGGTGAGGTAGTTATAGGGGAGAGGGGGGCGCATATGAACGCGCGCATTGGGATATTTCCAGGACCCCGCCCGTTGACGCGCCGTCGTTGACGCTCGCTCGGCACGACAGCAGCACCGCGATAACAGGAGAGTCACGTCACGTCAGCTCGTCATTACTCTATTCAGTAATCCCCCTATGAAAAGGTGGAGTAGGTATAGAGGAGAGAGGGGAGTATATGAGATGCGCGTATTGGGATATTTCCAGACCCCTCGCGCTGACGCGCCGTCGTTGACGCTTGCTCGGCACACGACGGCACCGCGAACGCGGCGGTGTCACGTCAGATCAGCCCGTCCTTACTTAATTACTAAGAGCGCCTAACAAAAGTAAGAGATGGGACGGTCCGCCCGAGAGGGCCCGAGGGGGCCAAGGGGTGAATCCCCCTCAAACCTTACTTTTGTTAGGCGCTCTAAGAGCGCCTAACAAAAGTAAGGTTTGAAAGGGAGGGTAGCCGGAGAACCTGGCCATGAGCACCTGAGCCTCATGGCTCAGGACCTCGTACCGGATGCGCTCTGGGAGCGGATCGCTCC
>NZ_JAHXBF010000077.1 GCF_020103695.1 Hyalangium versicolor | reverse complement strand
TAGCACTACTGCATCAGGGGCCTGCAGGGTGAGCCGGGAGGCCTGGTCGGTGGCGTGAGGAATGTTGAGAATTGGAGCGATGACAGGTGGGGCACCGAGGCAGCCAGGTAGCGATCACCCGAGCCATGGCGAGCCGCGCGGAGATGAAGCTGTCATGGAAGTGTCGCTCAGGCCGAGAGGCACTGCGCGTGGGATTGAGGCGTCCCTCGGGCCGAGAGGGGAAAGGACCGCACCCGTTCAGCCACAATGAAGGCGTAGCAGCACAGGGCGACAGAGACGTGGTGGTGCCAACCTGGGAAGCGGCGGCCTTCGTAGTGGTCGAGCCCGAGTTCGCCCTTGAGGTCCTCGTAGACGCGCTCGGTTCTCCAGCGTTGCATCACCAGACGGATGAGCTGTCTTTTGCTTCTGCGCTCTGGCAGAGAGATGAGGAAGTAATTGGCAGGCTCGGACTCGCCGTCTCGCCATTCGATGAGCAGCCAGAGCGGTTCCTGCTCACGCTGGGGAACACCCGCGGCGAGGACTCGCCGCAGGGCAAAGCGCGCCGACAAGTCCCCTTGCGCCAGGTGCAGCGTCGAAAGCCGCCTCGCTCGTGGATGCGAGTGGCCAACGCCGAGACGCTCAGCGCTTCACCTTGCGAGCTTGCCTTTTCGGTCAGCAGGTGGACCGTGGTGTTGGCGTAGACCGCGACGGCGTAGTGCAGTCCTAACGAGCGCACGCCCTGACGGAACTCACTGGAACTGCCATAGGCGGTATCCCCCAGCACCACGCCTGGAGCAATCCGCTGTGTCATCGCCCGCCGGATCATCTCCAGGGCCAGTTGGGGCTTGGTCTTGAAGGTGACTTCCGGCGGAATGCGTGCCTCCGCGCGACGCTCAGGGCTGTGGGCCCAGCCGGTGGGCAAGTACAGCTCGAAGTCGATGGGCAGGTGCTCGGTGCGTGTGGCGACGCTGAGGCTGACGCCCACCTGGCAGTTGGCAATCTTGCCTGCCGAGCCGGTGTACTGCCGCTGCACCCCCACTGAGTGAGTCCCCTGCTTGAGGAAGCCGGTGTCGTCCACTATCCACGCTTCGACTTGCTCGCGCTCCACCATCGCCTCCAGCGCGTATTGCGCTGCCGCCTGCCTGACTTGCGTGTCGCTCCACTTCGAATCCACGGCGAAGTGCAACAACCTCTGATGCATCGCATCGACCTTGAGCGGGTCCGGGCAGGCCCGCGCGGCGATGGGCTCCACGCTTTTGCGCTCCGCGTCTCCCAGCAGCCCCATCGCGTAGAGGGCGAAGGAGCCTCGTCGGCTTTCGTTGCCCAGCACCTCCCCCATCTTCTGGAAGAAACTCTCAAGCCGCTGCACCGCCGCAGCATTCATGAACGGCTCCATACCTCATAGGTAGGGCCTCTCAGCACGGATGCAACAGGTACCAAAGCGCGCAACCCACGGCTGCTTGCTCCCTTGGTAATCCTGCCCCTAACGCAGTAGTG
>NZ_JAHXBF010000076.1 GCF_020103695.1 Hyalangium versicolor | reverse complement strand
CTGGGCAGCGAGAGGATGTTCGCTTCGCTGCGCTACCGGCCGAGCACGCCCAGAGAAGCTCCTGACGCAGCAGAGCGGAAGGGGGAGTGGGCGCGGCCGGAGGAGGCAAGCGGAGAGGACACGGCTCGTGTCTGTCCGCAGCTTCCGGAAGGGTGGCCGCAGGAGGCTCCGAGCGAGGAGGAGTTGCTGGAGCCGATGCTGGGCTGCGGCTCGTCGGCGGACTTTGTCGCGCTGCAGCGCCGTGTGGACATGGTGCGGGTGGTGGAGCGGCTGGGGGACTGGGGCGCGGTGCGGTTGGGAGCGCAGGGGCCGCTGGTGGATGAGCGGGCTGCGCGTGTGCTCACGGGCAAGAGAGCCTCCTTCCTGGTGAAGGCCGTGCAGGAGTACGGGGCGTACGCGCAGGTGTTCGCGCTGTTCATCGTCCACACCGCCTATGACGACGAGTTGGAGCAGTTGCTGCGGTATCTGGCGCGGGACAAGCAGCTGGGTCAGGTGTTGGGGCAGATGGGGGTTGTGCGCCAGGAGTTGGAGCGACGTGGGCTGAAGCTGAAGGACTACCCGGAGCGGGGAGAGCGAGCGGGGGATGTGCTTCGGGGCCTGGGGCAAGCGGCCACGGATGCCCTCAACAGCACTGCGGTGAGCGATGGGGTGCGCTACGCGACGATGGCCGCGCAGCGGAAGCAAATGCCACCTGCGTACCAGGAGGCGTTGGAGGAGGTGGAGCGGGAGCTGGTGCGAGAGCACTACACGCCGGGAGGAGTGGCGTTGGGAGGTTTCGATCAGCTGACGTTCGGTGTGCCGCTGGGGTTCTACCACCTGGTGGCAGGCACGGCGCATGGAGGGAAGCAGTTGTGGGAAGGGAAGTACGAGCAGGCCAGCAGAGAGCTTGCACCCGCGGCGTTGCTGGTGGCGCTGTACGCGGGAGGAAAGGGAGCCAGGTACCTGTCCGAGGCCGAGGGTGGGTGGGGGATGCGCACGGTGCCGGAGCTTCGGCTGGAGGCGCTGCAGCGAGTGGCGTGGCAGGTGAGGGAGCGGTTGGGGTTGGAGGGGCTGGAGGGGGTGGCACGCTACATCCGAGCCAGCCGTGAAGCGGCGGTGTTGGTGGGAGCGGGAGGAGAGCCCGCAGCGGTGGCTTTGTACGAAGCGCGAGGCAACGTAGCGAGGGCGCAGGCGTGGTTGTCCGAGGCGAAGCGTGAGTCCGGGGCACCCGCTGAGCCAAGGGCGCCCGCCGGGAGAGCGCCGGGAGGGGTGGCCGCGCTGGTGGACGAGGCGGCCGGCTTCAGCGCGGAGGTGGTGGAGGCCAAGCTCCAGCAGGCGGAGTTGGAGGCCAGAGGCCCGCGCCTGCCGGCGGAAGCGGCGCTGCTCCGGAAGCTGAACGCCACGTTGGGCACGCCGCCGCCGGGAGTGCCGGAAGGCTATGGGCTGTGGAACGAGTATGTGTCCTACCGGCAGAGGCGGCTGGCGGAGTTGGAGCAGGGAAGGGCCAAGGAGGGGCCGCTGCGCTGGGAGGGGTACGAGCAGATGCACCGGGCCTTCGCGAGAGGCCTGGCCTTCGAGCGGGAGATGGTGGCGGAGTTCCGAGCCGATGCGGCCCTGCCGGTGGTGCAGCGCCGCTGGCTCAAGGGGTTTAC
>NZ_JAHXBF010000075.1 GCF_020103695.1 Hyalangium versicolor | reverse complement strand
TAGGCGTCGACGTCAGCCGCGAGCAGATGGCCGCCCTTCACCTTGAGCGCTCCAACTTCCATGGTGAGTGGAATTACACCCTCCGGCCAAACTGAAACTTTATTTCTGCGCGGCTCCTTAGTTCCTATTCTTGTGCCGCCTCTTGAATTTAGCGATGCCGAAGGCGTTCTGCGAGGAACTCAGTGCTTCAAGATCAACGACAAGAACAATCTCTCATCTCTATATGATGAATTCACAAAGCACGCTCGGCGCAAAAGACCGTGGCTCACCCCTTCGGGGCACGGCACTTTTGAAGAGCACCGCGACCTTTTCCTAAAAGAGTTGCCCAAAAAGCTTCAGAAGAAGGCCTCGCGCTCAGAGAGCCCGAAGTCTGCAATCACCACCCCGGTGACCAAAGCCGCGCTACCAGCGCCGCATCCGCCACCTTTGCGTTCTGGCGAAGCACACAAGGAGTTCAAGCGATTGGTTTCCGAGTTACGTGCGGCCTTGGCTAAATTGCCGATGATCGTTCGCATTGCCTTTATGTACGACGCCAACGACACTAAGGCGACTGAGTACCCTGAGCACAAAAAAGACGTCAATGATGCCGAGTACCGCGGCTTCATCAAGGCAGAGGAAGCCTGGGAGTTCAACGCCGCTTCGACTGGAAGAGTGTTCTCTCCTACAAAGGCGAGCCAACACAATCGTGACGTCTATCGAATCCTCAAAGAACTCTCAGATTTGCTCAGTAATGCTCCGCCGGCCTTTCATCATGAGTATGAAAGACAGAACGACCACCCCGCGAATCTCAGAATCTTCCCATTCTGGGATACGCACGACCTTCTCAGCGAAGGCGAGCCAGGAAAGGAAACCGCTGCCTTTAGGAGGTAATCTCAGATTTGACCCGTTCTCTGCACCTCGTCGCATTCGCGCAGCGCGCGGCCCATCGGCGGCGCCAGCCTCCCGGCTCTTCGCGCTCGCTGCGCGACAAAACTCCCTGTCCCTTCCCGAGCAGCACACTGCATAGCTCGCAGCGCACTGGATACAGGTTACGGCGCCGAGCTGCCGCGCGCTCAGAGCAGGCCATGTGCCGCGGCCAGATCGCGCGCTCGTAGGTGATGACCTCGCCGGCTTCAATGGGAGGAGCGCACGCTGCGCACGGTCCCCGGCGTTTCGCGACGATCGCGGGCAGCTCAGTGCTCCCGCTCGTCGAGCAGCTCGCGCAGGTCCGCGAGCGTTCGCGCGAGCATCCGGTCGACTCTGCTCTTCGGTGCCCCCCACGCATCCGCGACTGAGCGCACCGACTGCGCGGGCCGGTTGATGCCGAAGACACGAGAGACGAGTTCGCGGCGCTCGGGCGCCAGGCCCCGCACTGCCTCGAAGACTCGGGCGCGGCGCTCAGCGATGATCAGCAGCATTTCGGGGTTGTCGGTGTCGCTGTCCCTGCCCATGAGCGCACGCAGCGCCCCCTCGACTTCGTCGCCTGCACGGGCTCGCCCCGGGCTTCCGGCGCTCGTGGGCGCGGGCGCGTCGGTGCTCTCGACACGGATTGCTTCACGCTCGCCGTGGGCTGCTCGGGAGGTCCGCCCCTTGTGTGCTCCGTCGCTCAGGTTGTCACCACCGACGAGGTTTGGTGCCATTTCCACCGATCTTACCGAGGACCATAGATCCATCAGATCACCGGAGCCCTGAGATCCACCGAATCACCGAGGGGCACGAGAGCCACCGTGCAC
>NZ_JAHXBF010000074.1 GCF_020103695.1 Hyalangium versicolor | reverse complement strand
TGAGCCTGTCGAGATAGTGAGTGGGGGCCAGGAAGAGACGGTGGCACGCGAATCCCCGGCGCTGGGGCGCGTGGGGTTGGAACCGCTAGAAGAAAGCGATAGCGAGCAGGCCGAGCCAGAGCACCGCCCCCGCCGGGGAGCGGCAGCGCAGCCAAAGGACAACGACAGCGGGCCCCGCCCGCTTGAGGTTGAAGGCCAAGCAGTGCAGGGAGAATTCGAGCCGGGCTCCGCGCAGGCCTCTGCGGTGGAAGCGTTTGAGGCCCTGGCGCTCCTTGAGTTCGGCGAACACCGGCTCCACCAGAGGGGAGCGCCGTGCGTAGCGTTTGCGTGCCTGAGGGTGCTCCAGCACCTGGGCCATGGCCTCCTTGAGCTCTTCGCCCTCGTAGCGGCCGATTTTGCGAGGCGCGCTTTGCGAGGAAGTGCATTGAGCCCGTAGCGGGCAGCCCTTGCAGGCTGGGGTGCCGTAGTGGCGCACGCGCAGCTTGGTATCGGCTTCCACCTTCCACTGCCCCGGCTCCATCTTCTGGCCTGCCGGGCACCAGTAACAATCGGCTTGGGCGTCGTAGCGGAAGGCCGCCTTGGCAAACAGCTTGCGGCGGGTGACGGGCACCCCCTCGGTGTTTCGGGGCGAGTGCTTCGGTGGGCAGAGCACATCCAGCTGCAGCTCCACCGCCAGTTGCAACACCTGGAGTTGGAAGTAACCGGTGTCCAGCGCCAGCGACTGCAGCACCACGCCCACCTGCTGACTGTGCTGCAACAAGCCTGGGAGCACCCCCACCTCGCTGGTGGCGTCCACCGCTTGCCCCACTATCAACCCCCCGGAGTGCACCAGCACCGACGGCTTGTAGGACAGCCGGTACAACCCGTCCTTACCCGGCTGGTTGACGGCCTGGGGCTCCTGGCGCGACACCTGGGGCGCACTCTGGCGACGCTCGGCACGCTCCTGCGCCCGCTCGGTGGCAATCTCCACCGCCTTCTCCAACTGCTGGGCCTTTTTCTCCAACGGCGCTTGCTCGCTGCGGGGCACCTGCTGCTGCTCCCCGGCTTGGGCCGCCTGGCGCGCCTCTCGTGCTTCGGCCTCCAACACCTCTTTCTTGGCCAGGCTGCGCAGGCCTGCCACCGCCTGTATCACCGTGCCATCGGCCGCTGCTTCCCCTTCCTTCAACCCCAGCTGCTGGGCCAGCTGCCGCGTAGCGCTCACGAAGAACTCGTCGCTGAGCACCTTCTCGTGCCTCACCAGGAACTTGCCCAACGTGCTGTGGTCCGGCTGCAGCCCTCCACACAGCCACCAAGCCCCCACGTCCCGAATGGCCAGCTGCTCCAACTCCCGCAGCGACCACTGCTTCAGGTGGATTCCATAGAGGATGAGCCCCAGCATCAACCGCGGGTGGAGCGGCGGCCGGCCTCCCGGCTTGTACGCTCGCTCCAGCGCCCTCATGTCCAACTGCTCCAGCCACTGCTTGAGCGCTCTCACCGCCTTCAGCCCACTGTGCTCCAGGTACTGCTCCAGCGGCACGTTGCCGATGAACAGACGCTGCTGGCCCTCCTGGAACCTCACCCCGACTGGACTGCCGGGCTCTGGCTCCGACTGCGACACACGGGCTTCGGCCTCGAACTCAAAGGCCCTCTGCTGGGTGTCCGGCACCGCTCTGACTCTCTTCGGGCTCTCGGCCTGCTCTTTCACCCTGCCTACCAACCACGCCCTACCTGAGAAGTCGATCCCTTTGCTGCCTACCTCCTACGTTACCCTACAGCCCTATTTCGACAGGCTCA
>NZ_JAHXBF010000073.1 GCF_020103695.1 Hyalangium versicolor | reverse complement strand
TGGCGCGAGCGCATGTACCTGTGCGCCCTCATGAACGGCAGCCAGATGCGCTTCCCGACTCGCACCTGTACCTCCTCCAGCTTCTTGCGCGGGATCCACTGTCCGCCCAGGTGACGCACCAACACCTGCCCCAGGTAGGCTCCCACCGTCGGCACCGCCCTCTGCTCTATCTCGTTGCGCTCGAAGACCTCGGGGAATCTCTCCACCCAGAACTGGAAGTCCACGTCCGTGAGCGACTCGGGCGTCTGCTCGAACACGGACGGCACCTGCGTGTGCAACAGCGCCACCAGGTACTCGGCCAGCAACGAGTAGTGCTCCAGCGCCGCCTTCGTGTCCACTACGTCCGTGGGCAGCGCGGCTTCTGCTGGCAGCCACTCCTCCGGCTCGGGCGGCTGGTACGCGTTGAGCTCCGAGATCCTCCGCTGGCGCTGGCTGATGGCGACGCCGTCCACCAGTCGCGCCAGTAGCGGTGCTGCATCCGGATGAAAGTGCGGTTCCACGGCAGCCAGCGTCTCGTTGCGCTCGTGCAGCGTACGCAGCACGGTTTCCAAGTCGAGTTCCGGGCGGAGGTGCACCAGCGCTCGAGCCTGGGCCTGGCGAGCCCCTTTGCTGGTGAAGTCCGCAGCCGTCGGCCACGTCACCAGCAACACCGCTCCGTTCGGCAACTCCTCCACCCGGTATGCCGGCGTGGACAGCATCCGCTCGCGACCGACCGTCTCCACCAGCTTCGGCCCAAACACGTTGAGCCAGCTCACTTCGTATACCTTGTCGAATCCGTTCTGGTACGTGGTCTCGTCATCACGACCAAAGTTAGGTGCGCCCGCCAGTTGTTCGTCCGCAGTACTGTGGGCGGAGGTGTAGGGGCCTGGATAGTACGAGGCCCAGGCGCGCACCATCTCTACCACCTGTCGGCAACGCGCCTCGTCCGTGAAGAAGGTGAGCGGTTGCACATGGAGCATGACTCTCAATGGGCGGGGAACTCTGGTAAGCCCGAAATTGAAGGCCAACGACACAAGCGGGTACGTCGTGTGAAAGAGCCCGACACCTGCATTGTAGGCCGTACGGCTCTCCTCCAAGGCTTTCCAGACGGCAGTTCGGGAGTACCTGCGTTGCCGCTTACCTCCGACCATGTCTGGCATCCACTCCCCGGCATATTGCTCCAGCGCTTGGAGAAACGGCTCCAGCGCGCGTTCGACCTCGCATTGCGGATCGAAGCTCCCTTTGAAGTAGAGTGACAGGCTGTCCTCTACATCCAGATCCTGTAGCGTCAGCAGCTTCACTGGACCAGCACCTCCACTCCCTCGACGTCCTGCTTGATGGCGTCGATGGATTCCTTCAACGTTCTCAGGTTTCTGGGTATGAGCGCTCCCCCCTCGTAGACAAGACGAACCCGTTGCACCTGCACGCGACGCTTGAGGGAAGGACGCACGATGTCCAACGTCCCGCCGTAATACTCCAGGGCGGCGCGTGCATCTCTACCTATCTGTGCACGCAAGGGCTCAGGCTCCAACGACGCGAGGAAGCGGCTCTTGAAGCTGAAGGTCTCCACGTGGGGAGACGGGCCAGCGGAAGGCTGTTCCTCGATGACGAGCACGTCCGCGAAGCGGATACCGGGCACGTTCGGCTTTGACACGCCCACGTGCACTTCGATGCGCGGCCGAGTAAACCCCTTGAGCCAGCGGCGCTGCACCACCGGCAGGGCCGCATCGGCTCGGAACTCCGCCACCATCTCCCGCTCGAAGGCCAGGCCTCTCGCGAAGGCCCGGTGCATCTGCTCGTACC
>NZ_JAHXBF010000072.1 GCF_020103695.1 Hyalangium versicolor | reverse complement strand
CTAGCACCAAACGCGTAAGCGGCTCGAAACGGGTGACTTGCAGAGTTCCGCCGGTGGTGGGTAGGGGGAGCTGACGCCAGCGCCCGGGAGTTCGCCTGTGGAGCCCTGAGCCGAGCGCCCGGGCGAGCTACCCCGAGCGTTGTGCCCTTGCCATCCTACCTGTGGAGTGAGTAGAGGTTGGCCCATGCAGACAGGGCGGGCGATGAAGAGTCCTGCGGCCTTGAGTCAGGCCGAGCGAGAGCAGCGCCTTGAGGAATGGGCCAGCGAGAGCGGAGTGGAGCTGCCGCAGTTGGACGGCATGCAGCGCGGGGTGGTGCTGGCGGCGCTGGTGTTCCTGAGCTTCGTAGGCGGGGTACCTGCGCTGCGACGCATGGTGGCCTACCTGCTGTCACACAGTGGCCTGGGGCTGAGTTCGGTCCTCATCGGCGCAGTGGTGGGCACCACGGGCAGAGCGGTGCGCAAGGCCCGCCAGGTGGCGCCCAAGGAGTTCTGGAAGAAGCTGCAGAAGGCGCGGCGAGGCCACCCTGCGCCGAAGTTGCGCAAAGAGCAGGTGGGGCCGGTGGCCAAGTACCTGTCGGAGCACCCGGGGTGCTCGGTGGCCGAGGTGCTGGGCTTTATCCGCCAAAGCTTCGGAGTGGAAATGGACAGGCTCACCCTGCGCCGCTTCCTCAAACGCTACGGCCTGGGCTGCTTGAAGCACGCGTCCGTGGAGGGCACCCCCCTTTTGTCGGACGCACGGCCCACGCAGGAGCCTTCGCGCTGATGGAGCAGGCGGTGGGGCTCTACCGCACCGCAGCCTCATGCTTCGGCAGCGTGGGCGAGCACCGAGGTGGCCGCCTGGTATTGTCCCTGTTCTTCAAGGCCGTGCTCGGCATTGAGCGCATCTTCCACTTCGACTCGCTCCAGGACGAGGGCCTGGCCTTGCTCACCGGGGGGCGCCGCACGCTGTCTCGCTCCACCCTGGGCGCTCGGGTGCGCTCCGTATCCTCTCAGGCGGTGGGCAGGTTCGTTCGCCTCACTCAGCCGGTAGTGGCCTCCGTCCAGCGCCTGCACGTCTCCATCGACGAGCACGCTGTGGCGCGCTTCACCCGCAAGTTCCTCATCCCCAAGGGCTTCCACACCATCCGCAACAAGAAGATGCGCGTGGAGAAGCTCTTCTTCTCTTTCGACACCGGCCTGCGCACTCTGCTCAACCTCGTCGTCACCCCGGGCGACGCTCGCTTGGCCACCGTCGCCTCGAAGATGCTCGCGGCGCTGCGCGCTCGCTACCGCCGCACTCCCCTACGGGTGGTGCTCGACGCCGGGGCTGCTCAGAGCCACCGCGAGTTGCTCCAACTGGTGGACCAGAATCCCAACCAAGTAGTGCTGGCGCGCACTCCCAGGCGCACCGCCTACCTCAAGCACTGGAAGGCCCTGCCCGAGGAACTCTTCACCTCCTACGAGGAGCCCGGCCGCTACAAGGCTGCCCCTGCCAAGCGCATCCACGTGGCAGAGACCACTACCACCCTTCGCGCCGACAAGTACTCCCGCGCCCGGCAGGTACGCACCCTCGTCGCCCGCGAAGAGGGGCGACGAGGCAAGCACAGGTGGCACGCGCTCTTCGTCTTCCGCGACAACGCCACACAAGCCCTCACCCTCATCCAAGAGTTTCGCGCTCGCCAGCACCATGAGCAGACCTACCGCGTTCTGCTCCATGACGCCTTCGTCGATGCGGCGCCCTCCGGCTACTCCAAGCACAGCTCCAATCCGGACAGGCCCGGCTTCCGCCAGAGCGCTCTCATGCTCTACTCCTGGCTGGCGGGACTGGCCGTCAACGCCCTGTGCCACTTCACCTCCTCGCTGCCCGAACAGTTCCATCGGGCTCACCCACGCACCCTGCGCCGCTGGTGGCTCCACTTCCCGGCAGAGCTCTACCTCTCCGACAAGGCCCTCTTTGTCGTCCTCCACCCACGGTGGTTCCGCGACTGGTGGCAGCAGCACCTCGAGCACCTCAACGCCAAGAAACTGCGCCTCCCCTGGCTGGACGATCGTCTCGTCCTCTACTCCCTCGAAGTTCCGCCCTCCCAGAGCGGGGAACCATCATCCGATCCCTCGGGGAGCACGGAGCGCGTTTGGTGCTAG
>NZ_JAHXBF010000071.1 GCF_020103695.1 Hyalangium versicolor | reverse complement strand
GTGTCCCTTCGGCAAGCGTGCGTGATCTGACCTGGAGAAGGTCCGTACCGTGCCCTGCCCAGTCGAATGGCTGGCGGGAGGATGCATGGGACGGACGATTGAAGGAACGAAGGAGTTGAGAGAGCTGCGGGGGCGTATTGAGCATTGGCGGGCGAGCCGCGGAAGCCAGGGGCGAATGCCTGAGGCGCTGTGGGAGGCTGCTGCGGCAGCCGCCAAGAAGCACGGTATCAGCCGCGTCGCGGGCGAGTTGAAGCTGGGGTACGCGGGGTTGAAGGTGCGTGTGGAGGGACGTTCTGAGGGCAGGAGCACGCCACAGCCTGCGGCCTCAGGGTTCCTCGAGGTGAACGCAGCGCAACTGCTGGCCCCATCGCCTATGGCCGGGACGGTCATCGAGTACTCGCGAAGGGATGGCTCAAGGTTGACGGTGAAATTGCCCGTCGGCAGCACCCTCGACGTCCTCGCGCTGCTGGCTGCGCTGGGTGGGCCATGATTCAGATTACGCCGCAGATGCGGGTGCTGGTGGCCCTGGAGCCGACGGACTTCCGCCGAGGCATGGACGGGCTTGCGCAGCAGTGCCGTGCGGCACTCGGAGAGGAGCCGTTCAGCGGCGCGGTGTTCGTCTTCCGCAACCGCCAGCGCACCGCGGTGAAGCTGCTGGTCTACGACGGGCAGGGTTTCTGGCTGTGTCACAAACGTCTGTCCCAGGGGCGCTTCCGGTGGTGGCCCACGGAAACGGGCAGAGCGGCAGCGCCCTTACGCGCTCACGAGTTGCAGGTGCTGCTGTGCGCCGGAGACCCTTCGGCCACGCAGGCTGCTGCGGACTGGCGCAAGGTCGGCACGTAGGCCGCATCGCGGGGCCCGCGGCCATGGCCCCTTGGAGGGTAGCTGCGTCGCTCTCCAAGGGAGCGAGTTCGGCCTCCAACGTGCCAGGTAGGCTCGAGCCCCAGAGACGTGTTGCATCGGGTCATGGGCAAGAAGAAGCGTCAGCAGCTGGAAGTGAGCTGCGTGGAACTGGCGGCCATCGTCGAGCGAACGAGGGACGGCGCGCTGGGGGCAGAAGACTTCGCCAAGCTGAAGGCGGCGATGGACACGCTGGCCTTCCTGCAGGCGGAGTTGCAGGCGAAGGGCACGTCCATCGCACGGCTGCGCCAGCTGCTCTTCGGTGCGCCCACCGAGAAGACTCGCGCCGTGTTGAAGAAGACGGGGAAGAAGCCGCCTGTCGGCGCTGAGGGCGGGCAGCAGGAGAAGGCCAAGCGCCCGGGCCACGGGCGCCACGGGGCAGCGGCGTACACGGGGGCTGACCGCCAGAAGGTGTCGCACACCACGCTGCAGGGCGGGGACACGTGCCAGGGCTGCCTCAAAGGCAAGGTGTACCCGCTCCAGGAGCCGGCCGTGCTGGTGCGGGTGACGGGCATGGCCCCGCTGACGGCCACGGTGTGGGAGTGTGACAGGCTGCGCTGCAACCTGTGTGGCCAGGTGTACACGGCCGCGCCACCCGAGGGCGTGGGCACGCAGAAGTACGACGAGTCCGCCACGGCGATGACGGGGCTGCTCAAGTACGGCACCGGGCTGCCCTTCCACCGCATCGAGAAGTTGCAAGAAGGGCTGGGCGTTCCTCTGCCCGCCTCGACGCAGTGGGAGCTGGTGAAGGAGGCGGCTGAGAAGCTTCAGCCCGTCTTCGAGCAACTCATCACCGAGGCCGCCCAGGCGGACGTGCTGCACAACGATGACACCACGATGAAGGTGCTCGACTTATCCAAGGAGCAGCTGGCTGCGGCTGCAGCAGGTGCCGAGGAGGAACGCACCGGCGTGTACACCTCGGGCCTCATCGCCACAAAGGGCGAGCGCACCATCGCCCTGTTCTTCACCGGCCGCCAGCACGCGGGGGAAAACCTCGCGGACGTGCTCAAGCGCCGAGCTGCGCAGCTCCAGGCGCCGGTGCAGATGTCCGACGCGCTCGCGGCCAACACCTCCGGCGACTTCAAGTCCATTCTCGCCAATTGCCTCAGCCACGCCCGGCGCGGCTTCGTGGACGTCGTCAACGACTTCCCCGAGGAGTGCCGCTTCGTCCTTGAGACGCTGCGGGAGGTGTACCTCACCGACGCCGTGGCCAAGCAGCACCGTCTCTCCCCAGCCGAGCGGCTGGCACTGCACCAGCGCGAAAGCGGTCCGCGGATGAAGCAGCTCGAGGACTGGCTCAAGGAGCAAATCACCCAGCGCAAGGTGGAACCCAACTCAAGCCTCGGCGCCGCCATCAAGTACATGCGCAAGCACTGGCAGAAGCTCACGCTCTTCCTCAGAGAGCCGGGCGCCCCGCTCGACAACAACGTGTGCGAGAGGGCGTTGAAGAAGGCCATCCTCCACCGGAAGAATTCGCTCTTCTACCGAAGCCAGAACGGCGCGCGCGTGGGCGACACCTTCATGAGCCTCATCCACACGGTGGAGCTCTGCCACGGCAATCCCTTCGACTACCTCGTCGCTCTGCTGCGCCACCACGAGCTCGTTGCCGACGAGCCCGAAAGGTGGTTGCCCTGGAACTACCGCCAAGCGCTTGACGAGCGCCTCACCTCAACGACTCTCTGAGCGAGAGCGCTAAAGCGCTTCGCGCTCTCCTCTCCGAGCACGATCGCCCCTCATGCCTCGCCGCTCAGCGCGCGGTGGGCAACCCGCCGCTTTGCCACGGCCTCTCGCTCAGAACGGCAAGCCGTGCCGTACCCCAGTCTACCCACCGAGGATCGCGGCATCACGCACTCCTGCCGAAAGGACAC
>NZ_JAHXBF010000070.1 GCF_020103695.1 Hyalangium versicolor | reverse complement strand
GCACGGTGGCTCTCGTGCCCCTCGGTGATTCGGTGGATCTCAGGGCTCCGGTGATCTGATGGATCTATGGTCCTCGGTAAGATCGGTGGAAATGGCACCAAACCTCGTCGGTGGTGACAGTCCGCGCTCGCGGACGCGCCTCAGAGGCCTGTTGGCGCAAGTGGCTGACTTCACGAGGTGCGGGCAGTTGGCGCGCCACGTGCTTTGGGTTCGCTCAGCCGCAACGTCAAGCGGCCGGGACGCATGGAGCGTTCCACAGGGGGAAGTGCCTCATGTTCAATCTGTTGAAGTTCAAGGATACCAACCGAGCCGTGGCAGCCAGCGCGACGCTGGTGCAGCCCATTGCGGAGGGCACCACGCTGGAGCAGTTGGGCGGCGAGCTGCTCGAGCTGATGCGCCAGGAGAGCAGCAACCATCACCGCATGGGCGTCATCTACAACTACATCGTGGATAAGCGGCTGCCGCAGCAGGCCGGGTACAAGGACGCCAAGGAGTACTTCAGCAGGAAGCTGGCGGACCTGTCCCAGTCGACGTTGAGCACGTACGGGGCGGTGGCGCGCGTGTTCAGCGAGCCTGTGGCGCGGCGCTTCGGAGTGACGTGCTTGAGCCTGCTGCTGCGCTACAAGGAGGTGGCGGAGCTGGAGCTCAACGCCGAGGAGCCGGGCCCCACGCCCATCGAGGTGCCGGATGAGAAGGGGCAGGTGTCCACGCTGACGTTCGGTGCATGCAGCGTGGAGCAGATGCGGCTGGCATTGCAGCGCAAGCGCAAGCCGTCCTCCACCAAGCCGCTGGCTGCGGAGGAGCTGGAGCTGGGTGAGCAGTACAGCGAGGCGGTGGCGCTGCGCTTCCCGAAGGGGAAGGGGGCGGTGGTGAAGGTGACGGTGCGCAACCAGAAGGGCCAGGCGGTGGTGGACTTCAAGGGGATTCCCTTGGAGCAGGTGGCCCGGCTGGCCGAGGCGCTCACGGGCGAGCTGCCCGCGGTGAGCGCGTTGCCGAAGCCGCCGGTGACGGTCAGCTGACCGTCGTCTCGAAGTCGTAAGCCCGGGCCCCGCGTTCCCGAAGGAGGGGACGCGGGGCCTTTCTTCATCCACCCGCGTTGAGAGGTTGCCCCGTATGCCCGCTGTTGCGATGGCCCCTCCGCGGCCCGGTTACGCCCGGTGCGTGCACTGTCACCACATCTTCCTCGAGAGCATGTTGCGGCTGGAGCGCCACCAGCTGGGGTGTCCGTGGTGCCTGGAGCCGAAGCCCGGCACGCCCCACGGCACGGTGGACGCCTCCTGCTGCGAGTGCCGGTGGCTGACACGTTGACGTCCTCCTGCTTCCCACGTGGCGGGTGGCTCTGTTGGGAGACGGCGGGAATCGAACCCGCTTCGGACGGTGCGAAACTCCCAGCGGAATCGCGCCCTTACCTCGTAACCGCCCGGAACGGTTTGGAGTCGATATCCCGCCGCGTCCCATGTAGTCCCGCCCCGTTCCAGCCCGTTCCGCACTCTCACGCGACACTGACGCAACATGGTCGGGGCTCTTACGCCCCGACCGGCCCCCAGGGCAGTGGGGACCAGCACCGGGGGCGCTCAGGCCGTCGTGATGCTGTCCGAGCCCTTCAAGCCCAGGTCGACCATGAATGCGCCTGCCTCCTTCTTCATCTCCTTCAGCTCGGCCGCAGCCTTTTCCTTGCCGAATTGTCCCCCGAGCCATCGGCGCAGGTCCGTCTCCAGCTCCGCTGCGGTCTGGTAGCGCGCGGTAGGCGAGCGCTGAAGGAGCTTGCGCAGGGGGACGCGCAGCGTATCGGGCAGGCCCGCCGTTACCGTTTCGAGGTCTTCCTGCGTGTAGGTCGCCGCACGCCAGATCGTCTGCTCGATCGCGGGTTCACACCCGGCCAGCCGAGCGCGCTTGATCGCGCGCTTCACGCGGGCGAACTGCCTCTTTGAGAGTGCCGACTTCACCGCGTCAGAGACCCCCATATCGGTATCGAGCAGGTTCCGCCCCGTGGACAATTCGAGCATGACGAGCCCGAGCGAGAAGAGATCCGAGCGAGCATCCACCTTGCCGCCGAGAAGCATCTCGGGCGAAGCGAAGTAGGTATCCCCCTGCGGGCGGCGAACGGTGGAGGCGACGCGGCCCGGCAGGGTGGCGAGCGCAAGCCCGAAGTCGGAAACCTGAACCTGCCCCTCCCAGTCCATGAAGATGTGACTCAGGTCGATGGCCCGGTGGACAATGCCCAGCGGGCGCCCCTGTGCGCCTTTGGCTGCGTGCGCGTACTGCAACACGTCAGCCACCTGGACGCCGACGTACAGCGTGAAGAAGGGCGAGAACCAGCGGTCGAGTTCGGTCGCGAGCCCCATCAGGTCATCAAGATCCTGCCCCGCCGGATGGTCGGTGACCACGTACCAAGCCGATGCGGTCTTGTGCAGGCTGTGGGTGCGAACAATGCCCGGATGGTGGAGACACGCTGAAAGCCGCACCTGCTCTTCGAGCTTCGCTCGTGCCTTGAAGACCCGCAGCGCCTGCTCGGCGCCTATCGGGTTGCTCACCGCCTTGAGAAGCACCTTCCCTTGCGCGTACCCATTGATACGTCTCCGCGCCAGAAAGAGGCTCAGGCCGTGATGCGCCTCGCCCAAGGCTTTACGGAACTCGTAAGACACCCCATCCCGATCGGAGAACAGAATCGCCCCCTGCGGAAGCGTGAACTCGATTGCCGCCATGTTCGATCCTCCCTTGCTCGCACGGGCACCATGCCAGCGCGAGAGGGGCTCACGTTACCCACTGGATGGGGTGAGTGGAACGCCCCGCTAGGTAGGTGATCGTCACGCCCAAAACCGGCCGATTTTGACCACCTACCTGTCACGTCACCTAGCGGGGGGCTCAGGGTCGCCAGTAATCCCTGACGAACCCTGCCGTCCTGTTCGAGGTCTTCGCGGAGCCGTCCTTTAGCTCAAGGGCGCCCACGTCAACGACGAAGCACACGGGAACCTCCTCCTGTCGCGGCAGCTTCACGCGCTCATACTTCACGACGACCCGACCCGGCCTGCCGGATGCCGTCTTCTCGGGCCACACGTAGACCTTAGGAGCCGCGCAGAAATAAAGTTTCAGTTTGGCCGGAGGGTGTAATTCCACTCACCATGGAAGTTGGAGCGCTCAAGGTGAAGGGCGGCCATCTGCTCGCGGCTGACGTCGACGCCTA
>NZ_JAHXBF010000006.1 GCF_020103695.1 Hyalangium versicolor | reverse complement strand
GAACGACGCCTGGCCAGAGACTACGAGCGAAAAGAGGAGTCGTCCGAAGCCTTCGTCTACCTGGGGATGATCCGACTGATGCTGGGCCGCCTTGCCTGAATGCCTTGCCTCAACACCCTCTTACCGTCTTCAAGGCAAGGATCCACAAAACCAAGCCAACCAACTCCTAGCGTTGGCCTACCGCCAACAGATTCCCCTCATCTACTTCCGCGGTATCGAGCCGGGCCGATACAGGCCCATCTGGCCAGCGGTCATCACGCATTTCGCGCCCCAATCGCTCAAGTGCAGGGTGGTCCAGTTGGACTCAAATGAGTTCACGTGGTTGGAGGCTTCGAAGCCGGTTCTGCATGACGCGGAGGCAGGGGCCGGAGCGGACCTCATCCGTCGGCGGTACGTGACGGTTCAAGCCAAGAGGCGGCTCCACCAGGCACTCTTCCGAGCCCGTGTTCTCCACGCGTATGGGAGACGCTGCGCGGTGTGCCTCCTTCCGCATGAGGCGCTACTCCACGCGGCTCACATCCGTCCAGACAGTGACGAACTGAGCGAGCCCACCGTACGGAATGGACTGGCGCTCTGCCTCCTCCACCATGGTGCCTTCGATGCGAACTTGATGGGCATTCACCCAGACGGGCACATCGAACTATCGTCCAGGTTGGGAGACACGTCGGTTCTCCCCATGAGCCAACATGCGTTCCACGCTTTCGCGGGCAGGCGCATTCACACCCCCGTTCGCCGGGAGCACAGGCCAAGCCCTCAGTTTCTAGAGGAGCGCTACCGCCGCTTCCTCGGACTGGCTCGTTGAGACTCGCTCTGTCTCATCAGGCGCCAGCCTGGACAAGGTTCAGCGCTTCTTCACCGAGTCCAGGAAGCGCACCTCGGTGACGACGGTGCCGTCCTCGGCCAGCAGCTTCACAGGCACCCACGCCTCGGCCTTGTCCCCCGGCTGTTGCAACGCCTCGGCCAGCGAGGCGAATGCCTCCGGAGGCGGCTCGCAGACCGCGGACACCGTCCCCTTCCCTTGAGTGCGGAAGTCCGCCTCCACCCGCTTCACGAGCGAGCGGTACTAATCAGGCGGAAAGCGCCGCAGCAGCAACAGCCCCGCGCAGAGCTCCGCCAGCGTCATCTGCACGCCGAAGTACAGCCCGCCCACGTGGTTGCGCGTGCGCCGCTTGAGCGGCACTGACAGCCGAGCCCGCGTCTCCGTCACCTCTTCCACCCGGATGCCCAACCCGCCGGCCGAGGGGATGATTCGCGGCAACGCGGCGCTCAGTACCAGGTTCGCCGCGCCCGGAGACATCTGGCGCAGCCGGTCGATGACATCCATGGGTCGCACAGGCCTCCTTCTCTCCCCCTTCAGGAAAGAAGGCGAAGGCGCATGCCTCGAACGACGAAGCCTCGCCTGAGCGTGCAGTGCGGGACGTGGCCGTTATACAAGGCCACCCCTCTGCCCGAGGAACTCCTACATGATCGACCTGTACACGTTCACGACGCCCAACGGCCGCAAGATCTCCATCGCCCTCGAAGAGCTGGGGCTGCCCTACACCCTCAAGGTGGTGGACATCTCCAAGGGCGAACAGTTCAAGCCCGAATTCCTCGCCATCAGCCCCAACAACAAGATTCCGGCCATCGTGGACCATGACGTGCCGGGAGGGCTGAAGCTGTTCGAGTCCGGCGCCATCCTGATCTACCTGGCGGAGAAAACGGGCCGGCTGATGCCGTCGGACCCCGCCGGCAAGGCCGAAGTCCTTCAGTGGCTGATGTTCCAGATGAGCGGATTCGGGCCGATGTTCGGTCAGCTCAACTTCTTCTCGCGGGTGGCTCCGCAGAAGCTGCCCCTGGCCATCGATCGCTTCCGCAATGAGTGTGCGCGCCTCGTCGGCGTGCTGGACCAGCACCTGAGCGGGCGCGACTACGTGGCACGCGAGTACTCGATCGCGGACATCGCCCTGTACCCGTGGGCGGCGGGGGCTCGGGGCTGGGCACCCGAGCTGTTCAGCTCCTCCCCGGGCGTCATCCAGTGGATGGAGCGCGTGAGCCAGCGGCCTGCGGTGCAGCGCGGCATGAAGCTGCCCGAGCTGTCTCGCTAGACCCGGGATACCTCCCCGGCCGCCCGGTTGTTATCTCCTGTCATGCCTTCGCTCGAGCAGCTCCGATTCGACAACACGTACGCCCGCCTGCCGGCCGGCTTCAGCGTGCGCGTTCTTCCCAGCCCGTTCCAGGACGCGCATCTGGTGAGCGTCAGCCCGCAGGCGCTCCGGCTGCTCGGGTTGGAGACCTCCGAGGCCCGGCGTCCGGAGTTCGTGGAGGCGTTTGGCGGACTGCGCCCCCTGCCAGGCATGGAGCCCATGGCGACGGTGTACGCGGGGCATCAGTTCGGCGTGTACGTGCCTCGGCTGGGAGATGGGCGCGCCTTGCTGCTGGGCGAGGCGGTGACACCCTCGGGTGAGCGCTGGGAGGTGAACCTCAAGGGCTCGGGGCACACTCCCTTCTCGCGCATGGGAGACGGGCGCGCGGTGTTGCGCTCCACGGTGCGCGAGTACCTCTGCAGCGAGGCCATGTACGGGCTGGGCATTCCCACGACACGGGCCCTGTGCATCATCGGCGGCCGCGAGCAGGTGTTCCGCGAGGAGGTGGAGACAGGCGCCATGCTGGTGCGGCTGGCCCCCTCGCACGTGCGCTTCGGCACCTTCGAATACTTCCATTACACCGAGCAGCACGAGCATGTGGCGACTCTGGCGGACTACGTGCTCGCGCGGCACTTTCCGCACCTGGAGGGAGCGAAGGACCGATATGCCCGCTTCTTCGCGGAGGTGGTGGAGCGCACCGCGCAGTTGGTGGCGCAGTGGCAGGCGGTGGGGTTCGCGCACGGGGTGCTGAACACGGACAACATGTCCATCCTCGGCCTCACGCTGGACTACGGCCCCTTCGGCTTCCTGGATGACTTCGAGCCGGGCTTCATCTGCAACCACTCGGATGACTTCGGGCGCTATGCATTCGACAAGCAGCCGCGCATCGCCCTATGGAACCTGGCGTGCCTGGGCGAGGCACTGCTCAGCCTCATCTCCGAGGAGGAGGCCCAGACGGCGCTCCAGGCCTTCTCTCCGTCCTTCGCCTCGCACTTCCTGGCGCGGATGCGGGAGAAGCTCGGGCTGCGCGAGTCCCGCCCGGAGGACCGGGAGTTGCTGGAGACGCTCTTCGCCAAGATGGCCGATGCACGGGCTGACTACACGCGCTTCTTCCGAAGGCTGGGGCGCTTCGACACCTCGGAGGGCGCTCGCAATGAGCTGCTGAGGGATCAGTTCCTGGACATGGAGGGAATTGATGCGTGGGCAGCGGCGTACCGCACACGGCTGCTCGCCGAAGGCAGCGTGGACGCGGAGCGCCGGTTGCGCATGGACCGCATCAACCCCAAGTACGTGCTGCGCAACTACCTGGCGCAGACAGCCATCACCCGCGCGCAGGAGGGAGATTTCCGCGAGGTGGACCGGCTCCTGGAGGTGCTCTCGCGTCCGTTCGACGAGCAGCCCGAACACGAGGCCTCCGCGGCTCCGCCTCCTGCCTGGGGCAAGCACCTGTCGGTGAGCTGCAGTTCCTGAGTGCAGCGCATACGCGTCTGCCTCAGTCTGGGCCTTGCCGCTCCGCATTCGCCATCTGCTGGCGAAGCCACGCCAGGTAGAAGTACGTGCTGGTGTATTCCGAGAACTGGACCAGATCCTGGCCGCCGTAGTGCGTCTTGGCGATTCCCACCAGCTCCATGGAGCCATTGCGCTCACGCAAGCATGGACCGCCACTGTCACCCGCCAGGCTGTACGAAGCTTCTTCTCGCACCAGCAGTCCCTCCTTGGGCTTGTAGGGCCGCCGGACCTGGACTGGCTTGCCGATCATGAATGTGGCGCCGTCCTCCGCAATGGTCACCACCTCGTTGAAACCGAAGCGGCGCATCTGCCCTTGCCGCTCGTCCGGCTGGCTCCTGCCAAAACCCACCAGCGTGACAGGCTGGGTATAGCGAACCTGCTCCGTCGCCAGACGCACGGGTTTGACTCCCTGAGGTGCTGACCTCAGAACGATCATCGCGAGATCGGCGCTGCTCGAGATCTCCTTGTCCGAGTCGTTGTAGACGACCCTCATTTGCTCATGAGGCGCAACCGTGCCTGTGAGTTCATCCAGCCTCGGCTTGCCCTCGAGGCGATAGGTCAACACCCTGACCTTCGCTGTGCGAATGCACGTGGTCTTGTCTACGAGTGTCTGGGGTGGAGCACCGTCAGAGGCCACCTCGTGCTGGGCGCAAACACAATGGCCCGCCGTCAGGACCACGCGTGGAGCAATCAGCACTCCGCTGCACACTCCCCTGCCGCCATCCACCAGGACCGTCGCCGCATAGCGATTGTCCATATCGACCTGGCTCTTCGAGATGATCGACTCTCCGAGTTCTGGCTGTATCTCGGCTGGCACATACTCGGGGAGACGGTCGCGGGTCACGGTCCCAGCGGTGCTCGCACCACATCCCATGGCAAGAACGACAAGTACAAGCTCCAGGCATATCGCTGGCCGTCGACCGCTCACAGACTCCGCAGCCCCGCGTTGCTCACTGCGACTTGGGGGTGGTTCCCTCAGCATGCTGGATCTCCTCCCTCAACCAGGCCTGATAGCCCTGGATGCTCGCGAAGGCCGCCCCATCTCCGAGCCAACGGCTCGAGATTCCGACAAGCTCCGCTCCCGCCACGCCCTGGCGCAAACAGGGGCCTCCGCTGTCCTGCCTGTATCGATGCCCTCCAGGCTGCCGGATCAGCACTCTCTCATCCTCCGCGGTGGCGAGCCTCCGCACTTCGTTCACGCAGAAGCGGCGCTCGGAGCCCGTGACCCTCTCGACCTCGTCATAGCCGTACCCCACGATGGTGACCGAGTCCCCCACCCGAACTTCCGTGTCGGCCAGGGACATGCCTGGAAACGCCAGAGGATCGCGCAGGAGGATGAGGGCAAAATCCGCGTGACTCGACAGCACCCGCCCCTGTTCATCGAGCACGATCCGCAGAGCAGGATGAGGCCGCACCGTTCCAGGGTGGATGCTCGTCTCCGAGCCCCCACTCCGAGCTCCTTGCTCAACGGGTGGCAGGTAGGAGAGCACCCCCACCTTCGCGGCTTCAAAGCAGGCTCGTGCAGAGATGAGGCTCTGGCCTCCGCCCTCCAGCCCTCCCTGAACTCTCCGCTCGCACACGCAATGGCCAGCCGTCAGCACCAGGTGAGGGCTGATGGCTACCCCGCTGCACCACGACTTCTCCTCCTCGCCTGAGAGAGCTGAGACCATGACGGCCGACAGGTAGCGATTCCCGGTGTCCACTTGTCCCGCCAGTTCCAGCAACCGTGTATCCAGCCGCAGGAACTCCGGCTCAGGCAAGGGAGGCATCGCAACCGCTTCCGTCTCCGGTTTGAGTGCATGGACTGGACTCTTCTGTGTGGCGCGCTCCTCGCACCGGCCACAGTTCACGGCAGCCATGACGCTCCATGCGCCCAGGAAGAGCCATGCCCGCTGACGGTTCATCCCCATTGGCTCCTCTCTGTAACCCAGTGGCAGAGAACCGCGTCCCACCCTTCGTCGAGGCATCAGGCACTGCAGGCCGCAGCCGCACACTATAGCTCCTCGCTCAGCAGCCTCTGTGTGCACCGAGCAGGCAGGCGTGACGCCCCAGAGCCTCCTCCGACAGGTGTCTAGCTTCAAGGCTCGGGGTGTCACCCATCCCCAGGAGGCTCTTGTGAGCGAAACCACCCTTGTCCCCGAGTCCCGTGTCTCCCTGCGCGCATTGGGTCCTGGCCTCGCCGGGGCGCTCGCCGTCACCCTCATCCACGAGGGCGCCCGCCGCGTGCTGGACCATCCTCCGCGGATGGATGTGCTCGGCAAGCGCTCGCTGAAGAAAGGGGCCCGTTGGCTCGGACTCCGCCCGAGCCGTGGCCAGCGACTCCACCGCCAGGCCTTGCTGGGCGACATCCTCACCAACTCGCTCTTCTACTCGCTCGTGGCCCTGGGCCGTCCGCGCCGCCCGTACCTGCGCGGCGCCCTTCTGGGAGGCCTCGCCGGACTGGGCGCCGTAGTGCTCCCACCCTTCCTGGGCCTCGGCCGACGCCCCAGCCAGGCTCGTACCTCCACCTCGCTACTCACCATAGCCTGGTATCTCCTGGGAGGCCTGGCCGCCGCACGCTTCACGCGCTCACTCGCCACGGAGTGAGAGACAGACCATGACGACGGACCTCACGCAGCTGCCCCTTCGCGGCGAGCCAGGCACCTTCCATGTCGTCGTCGAGTCCCCTCGCGGCTCCACGGTGAAGCTGAAGTACGAGCCGGAGCTGGGCACCTTCACCATCAGCCGTCCCCTGACACGAGGGTTCCGATACCCCTTCGACTGGGGCTTCATCCCCAGCACCAAGGGGCCGGACGGTGATCCGCTGGATGCCCTGGTGTACTGGGACGTGGCCACCTGGCCCGGCGTCGTTCTGCCCTGCCGCGCGCTCGGCGTGCTCGAGGTGGATCAGAAGAAGAAGCGGGGCCGAGGCCGCGAGCGCAATGACAGGCTCCTGATGGTGCCTGTGTCCGCGGCACGCTCCGACCACCTGCACAGCCACCAGGACCTCTCCCGCCGGGAGCGAGAGGAACTGGAGCACTTCTTCCTCACCGTGGTGGCCTTCGCTAACAAGGATGCTCGCATCCTCGGATGGAAGGGGCCCGCCGCCGCGCAGAAACTCCTTGAGGAGCACGCGCTGCACTGAGCCCGACAGCTCCAACCGGGCTGACAGCCGAAGCAACTCTCGAGGCTGCCCCGGCTGCCGCTCGGAGACGTCACTTGCTGTCCGGCTGGAAGGACGGCTCCTGGTCACCGGGAGAGGATTCACCGCTCTCGGGGGCCACTGGCGCGGCGGGCCGCACGGAGGTCGTCACTTCGATGCGCGTGGCGGTCGGCTCACCTCCCTGGTCGCGGTACGAGGCACGCACCTGGCTGCCCTCCTCGATATCCGTGGTCCGCGCCAGGCGCCCATCCACATAGATCTGCGTCCCTGGCCGCACTTGGAGCCGGAGCCTCGGCTCACCCCGGTCGCTCACCAGCACCTCGCGAGCATTCACCGTCAGCACCTCGCCCACGATGAACTGCTCTCCCTGCGGCTGCGACGTCCCCGCCGGAGCCTGGGCCACGGACTGCTGAGTCTGCTGGGAGCTCTGGTCCCCCTGGGCGGGAGTCTGCTCCGCCGGTGGCTGGGCCTGCCCCTCCTGAGGCTCCACTTGCTGCGCCAGCTCGGCCTGCTGCATGCGCTGGGCCTCTAGCGCGCTCTGCTGGGACTGGGCCACCGTCTGCTGGGCCTGCTGCGTCTGCTGCTGGGCCGCCTGCTGAGCCTGCTGCGCCTGCTGAGCTTCCGTCCGAGCCTTGGCCTCGGCCTCCTTCAGGTCCCGCTGCGCGTCTTCCAGGTTCCGCTGCGCCCGGGCCGCGTCTTTCTGCTCGTCCGTGGCCTTCTCCTGGGCCCGCTTCGCCTGGTCGATCGCCTTCTCGGACTGCTCCTGGGCCTTCTCCGCCGACCGGGACGCCGTGGCTTGCTGATCCCCCACGAACTTGCCCTCCTTGCACCCCGCGGTGAGGAGCAAGGCGGCGACTCCGGCCGACAACCATCCTGCGCCGAATCTCATGGTCTCTCCTGTCGTCAAATGGACAGGGCAAAGATGGAGCGCGGAAGTGGAGCGCCAACCCAGCCGGACAGGCGTCCAGGGCCCGCCCTCCTGCCTCTCCTACGAGAAGGCGCTACCGTCGGAGCCGGTTCAGCGGTATGGGCGCTGGCGCCATGCCTGTCTGCGGACTCGACTTCGGAACCAGCAACACGGCGGCGGCCCTGCCTGACGGCCGCGTGCTGCCCATCGCTCCTGGGACGCGGGAGCCTCGCCTCTTCCGCTCGGTGCTCTTCTTCCCAGAAGACGATCGCATCACCTACGCCGGCGAGGAGGCCATCACCCGCTACCTGGAGGACAACGCCGGACGCTTCATCCAGTCGGTGAAGTCCTTCCTCCACAGCCGCTCGTTCCGCGCCACGCAGGTGCACGGCCGCACGTGGACCATTGAAGAGCTGGTGGCGGTACTGTTACGCCGGGTACGAGAGGCGACGGGGGTGCAGTTGGGCAGCCCTCCCGAGGCCGTCATCCTGGGGCGCCCGGCCCTCTTCACCTCCGAGCCCGAGGCGGATGCGCTGGCCGAGCAACGCCTGCGCAAGGCAGCGGAGCTGGCGGGCTTCACGCGCATCCAGTTCCTCATCGAACCCATCGCCGCGGCGCTCGCGTACGAGGCGCAACTGTCCAAGGACGAGCTGGTGCTGGTGGCGGACTTCGGCGCGGGCACCACCGACCTGACGCTGATGCGGCTGGGGCCGTCCCGGCGAGGAAACCCGGACCGGAAGCCGGACGTGGTGGGCTCCACGGGCGTGCGGATTGGAGGAGACCGCTTCGACGCGGAGATCATGCGCAACAAGCTGCTGCCGCGGTTCGGCGCGGGAACCACGTACAAGGTTCGAGGCTTCTCGGACAAGCGGCTGCCGGTGCCGCAGCATGTGATGGCCAAGCTGCTGTCCTGGCACGAGATGTCGTTCATCCGTGAGAAGTCCACGCAGGAGCTGCTGGAGCTGATGCTGGAGTCCAGCGACAAGCCGGAGACGGCGGAGGCGCTGTACGACCTGGTGATGGAGAACCTGGGCTATCGGCTCTTCCGAGCCATCGAGCAGGCCAAGGTGAAGCTGTCGGCGCAGGACGAGGCGATACTGGACTTCGAGGAGGCGCGCATCACGCTGCACGAGCGCATCACGCGCGCCGAGTTCGACACCTTCTGCCAACCGCTGCTCACGGAGTTGGACCAGGTGACTCAGGGGCTGCTGGAGCGGTGCGCGGGGGCGGGAGAGATCGACGCGGTGTTCCTGACCGGCGGCTCCTCGCAGATCCCGGCGGTGCGTCAGCTCTATGTGAACCGGTTCGGCGAGGGGCGGGTGCGCACGGCGGACGCGTTCACCTCGGTGGCCGAGGGACTCGGCCGGGCCTCCGCCGCGCTCGAGCAGGCCGGAGCAGCTCCGGCCTGAGCTACGGCCCCACCTCCACCGTGCGCGTCAGCCAGTCCTCGCCGCCGCGCCCGTCCCGGGCCACCACATAGAACGTGATGCGCTGGGGCGTGCTCGGCGTCTGGTACTTGATGGTGGGCTCGCCCGGCTTGTCGTCCACGGGCTCCAGTGAGCGCAGCTGCTTCACCTCGCCATCGCCGGTGGCGTACCAGCTGTAGAAGACCTGCTCGGTGCGTGGGCCCTCGTCGCTCTCGTACGTCTCCAGGCTGCCCTCGGCCAGCCGTGGCCGCAGGACTACCTCCGTGTCCAGCGGTAGCGGACCCGCGAGCGGCGCATCGTCCAACAAGATCTCCTCCATGCGCGGGTTCTGGTTGGGGGTCGCCGTGAGTCTCAGCGTCAGCCGACGCACGCCTTCCTCCACACCCGCGGGCGCATCGGTACCATCCGTGGCCTCGTAACCGACGGAGAGCGGCACCCCCTTCTCGAGCACCGCGCGCGTCGCCGGATCATTGAGGTCGATCGGCGCTCCACCGTTGCCCGCATTCGCCGTCTCCTGGAGGATCTGCTGCACGTTCGGATCCTGCAGCGACAGCTCCCCCTGCGGCAGCGAAGCGCCGTCCTGGCCCGGGCAGTCCAGCTCGTTGCTGTAGGCATTGCCGGGCCGGCACAGCGCGAGCGCCACGCTCACCGGGCGCTCATCCGGCGCCACGGCCAGCGTGGTGAACACGACGGGCGGAGGCAACGTGGAGGAGTCCGGGTTGAACGCCAGCTCGGCGGGCTCGGCCTTGATGGCCAGCACGCGAACCCGGCGGATCTCGCTCTGCAGCTCGAAGTCCGGGCCACACGCAGCCACTCCCAGCGCCAGGAAGAAGAGAACGGGCGCGCGCATGTCAGAAGGTCCCCTTGGCGCCGAGGATCGGCAGGATGGGCAGGCCCTCCAGGAACGCCGACTCGGAGTAGTTGTAGTTGTAGACGGTGCCTTCCTTCGCCGGGTTGTTGTAGGCGTTGGTCAGGTCCACGTACAGGTCCAGGCTCCACGTGTCGAAGATGAAGTTCTTGTCCACGCGGATATCCATCTGGTGGAAGTTGGGCAGCCGCTGCGAGTTCACCCCGCCGAAGATGGGGATGAACACGTCCGTGACGTCGTCCCTCCGCGCTCCAACAATGGGCGTGGTCGGGTTACCGGAGGAGAAGCGGAAGCGCGCTCCCACCTCCCACCCGGCCGGCAGCTTGTAGCTGCCAATCACCGTGAGCACGTGCGTCTGGTCGTTGTCGAACAGGCGCAGCGCCCCGTCCGGCCTGTCCCGTCGCTCGCTGCGGCTGAAGGTGTACGCCACCCACCCGAAGAAGCGCTCGGTGAGGGCGCGCCGCGCCAGCAACTCGAAACCGTAGATACGGCCAGTGCCTTCATTGCTCAGCCGCTCGGTCACCAACTGCCCATCCCGTTCCACCAGCCGGCTCGAGCTGACGATGAGGCGGTTCAAGTCGTTGTAGAAGAGCTCGCCGCTGATGAAGTACTCGGGCTGGGGCTGCCACTCGGTGCCCACGCTGTACTGGATGGAGCGCTTGGCACGCAGCTCCGGGTTGCCGAACGAGACGCTGGGCTCCTCGTTGATCGGAGGCCCGTGGTAGAGGCCCGCGCCGCCCTTGAGCGTCACCTGATCCGTGAGCGCGTAGCGCACCGCCAGCCGTGGGTTCAGCGAGCGCTTGTTCACCTGCTGATCCTTGAACAGGTAGCTCTCACTGCGCACACCGGGAACCACCAGCAGGCCCTTCACCGGCTTCCAGCGCGCCTCGGCCCAGATGCCTGGGAAGTACTGGTAGTAGTCGTCATCCGCCGTGATGATCTCCTCCGTCACCTGAGGGCCGAACGGCTCGCCCTCGCGAGGCGGCTCCTGGACCCGGGCCTTCACCTGGGCACCCGCGTACTGGATGTCCAAGCCGCCCGCCAGGGTGAGCGAATCGCTCAGCGTGTACTCAGCGGTGGAGCGCAGATCCAGGTCCAGCGAGGAGATGCGCAGGAAGCGATCTCCGATGACGAACTCGATGAGCGTATTGCCCACCATGCCCTGGCTCTCCAGGCTGAAGTTGCCGGCCTTGTACTGGTGGCCGAGCCGAACCTGGTTGAAGCCAGTGGTGATGTTGAAGTCACCGTTGATGCTCGGGTCGTCATCCGCGGGCCGGTCGAACACCAAGCCCAGCACGTCATTCGAGGTGAGCCCCTGCAGGGTGAAGGTGTGCCGCTTGCTCGGCGTCCATTGCAACTTCACCTGGGCATCGTAGTAGCGCGGCGCCACCTGGATGGCCGGGCCGTCCTCGTTCTCGGGGACGAGCTTCAACACCAGGTCGATATAGGAGCGCCGGCCGCCCACGGCGATGCTCAGGTTGTCGGTGATGGGACCCTCGAGCACGGCATTGGACTCGATGAGGCTCACGCCCACGGTGCCGTGGAAGCGATCCGACTTGGGCGCTCGGCTGCGCACGTTGATGACGCCGCCGGTGACGTTGCCGTAGTAGGCGGAGAAGTTGCCGGGCAGGTAGTCCAGCGCCTCCAGCAGGTCCGAGTTGTACACGGAGGTCAGTCCGCCAAAGTGGTACAGCAGGGGAATCCGCTGCCCGTCCAAGAAGACGCCCGAGTCATTCGGACTGGTGCCACGGATGACGAGCTGGCCTCCATTGAAGGCGGGCCGCGCCACGCCGGGCAGGTTCTGCACCACCTTCAACGTGTCGCCCTGCGTACCGGGCACCTTCTGGATCTCCGCCACCTGGAGCGTGGTACGGGTGACCTCCTTGCGCTCGCGCTCGCTGCGCACCACCGTCTCGTACTGGCTGAAGATGCGCTTCTGCACGTAGTACGTCGCCTGCGTCTCCTGACCCTCGGCGATCGTCTCCTTCGTGCGGAACCGGTCATACCCGCTGAGCACCACGAGCACCTCGTGCGTGCCCACGGGGACGCCCCGGAACGAGAAGCGGCCGTCCTCATCCGTGCTAGTGGTCTTCTGTAGCTCGGGTAGAGCCACCTCGGCGCCCGAGAGCGGACGGCGGGTGCCCCGCTCCAGCGCCCGGCCACTGAAGTTCACCGGCGGCTCGGGGGCCTGCCCCGACTCGGTGCCCTCGGGAGGCGGCGGGGCGCGCCAGACGAACTGGTACGCGTACTCGATGCGCACCGGCGCGGGGACGTTGTCCACCTCGGCGGGCTCGAACTCGAACTGGCGCACCGCAGCCACGGCCGCCTCATCGAAGCCATGGCCCGCGGGCTGTGTCACCTGCACCTCCGTGACGGCGCCCGTCTCGGAGATGTCGATGTTCATCACCACCGTGCCCTCGAGCTGCTGAGCGAGGGCCTCGGGCGGGTACTGCGCCTCCACCTGGCGCTTGAGGACGGGAGCCTTGGTGAGCACTCCAGTAGGCGTGCCCGCGTCGGGAGGCGTGCCGGCATCCGAGGCCTGAGCCAGGGCCCCGGTCGCGGCGAGGAGACAGAGGACGAAGGCGAGTGTTTTCATGAGGGGGTGCGAATTCGCGCCCCCGTCTAGCGCCCTCCGGCTTTCGGTGCGAGCACGATTTCGATTCGTCTGTTCAAGCTGCGATTCTTCTCACTGTCGTTGGGAGCAATGGGCTGGTACTGCCCGTAACCCGCAGCCGAGAGGACCGTGGGATCCACCCCCGCATCCTGGAGCGCGCGCACCACGGCCATGGCACGCGCCAGGCTGAGCTCCCAGTTGGAGGGGAACGGGCCATCCTTCGGCGTGGGCACGTCGTCGGTGTGGCCCTCTACGCGGATGATGCGGCCCTGCACGGCCTTCAGGGCGTCGGCAATCTTCTTGAGCGCATCCTGGCCCTCCTTGTTGACGCGGGTGGAGCCGGAGGCGAAGAGGATCTTGTCCTTGAGCTGCACCGTCATGCGGCCCTGGAGCTCGGACAGCTGAATCTTGCCCTCGGAGATCTCCTGCTTGAGGCTCTGGGCGAGGTTCTCGTACTCGGAGCTCTTCTTCTCGAGGGCCTCCTTGGCCTCGGAGAGCTTGCGGGTGGACTTGGCCAGCTCGTCGTTGAGGGCGGACAGCTCGATGTTCTTCTGCTCCAGGGCGTAGCGCTCGGCGGCGGAGGCGGTGAGGCGGGACTCGGAGGTGGTGAGCCGGGAGGTGAGCGCCTCCTTGTCACGCTCGAGCGCGGCGAGCTTCTCCTCGAGATCCTTCACCTTGGCCTCGAGGGCGGCGCGAGCCTCCTTCTCCTCCTTGAGGCGGGTGTCGAGGTTCTCGTTCTCCGAGGCCAGCTCGTTGTACTTGCTCTGCGAGACGCAGCCCGTGGCGAGCGCCGCGAGCGTGGCGAGGGCCAGCATGGAACGCATGGGTAGGAATCCTCCTGACTGACGGTAAAGGTTGGGTCGCAGAGACTAGCGCCCATGGCCATCCGCGTCAGGGAGGAATTTCAGCCCGCCAGGAGTCCACGCGGCACCGTGGCCTCGATCGCGGCCAGGAGGCGGAGCGCGGCGCTGTCCACCTCGCGCCGCCACGCCATGCGCCAGGGCCGCAGCAGGGGCCCCGATGCGAGCCTTTTCGCCACCACGTCTCCCTTGCCGAGATGCGGACTGGCGACCCACTCGGAGAGCACCGCGATGCCCAGGCCGGCGCGGGCCACGTCGATGATGGCCTCGGTGAGGGGAATCTTCTCGAAGCGAAGCTGGGGCCGGGCCCGGCCGAACACGCGCTTCATGAACCAGTGTCCCTCGGTCGAGGGCACCGCGGACGACAACAGCGTGTGCTCGCAGAGGTCCTCGGGCGAGAGCGTCTTGCGGGCCGCGAGCGGGTGGGACGCCGAGACGATGAACACCACCTCGTCCGAGAAGATCTGCCGCTCCTCGAGCCGGGCGCGGGGAACCACGGCGGAGGTGACGAGCGCCACGTCAATGTCCCCGGCCTCGAGCGCGGCCACGGGAGTGTGCGTGTGCTCCAGCGCGAGTGACACCTCGAGCGCGGGCAAGCTCTTGCGCAGGTTGGCCAGCGTGGACGGCAGCCAGTGGTACGCGGTGTAGCACTCGCAGACGAGCCGGAGGCGCAAGGGCGCGGACTCGGGAGTGCACACGCGATGCTCGAGATCGCCCAATTCCACGAGGAGCCGCGTGGCGCCGGAGATGAGGCGCTCCCCTGCGGAGGTGGGCACCAGCCCTCGAGGTGTGCGGTCGAAGAGGCGGGTGCCGAGCTTGTCCTCAGCGGCCAGGAGCGCACGGCTCACGGCGGGCTGGGTCAGGTGCAGCATGGACGCGGCCTGCGCCGTGGTGCGCGCGGAGGCCAGGGCGAGCACGACGCGCAGGTCTCGGATGTCGAGCCGGGGGCTGGGCAGCGAGGGAATGTCATCCATGCATCGAGTCTATGCCAAAGATGCGTTGGACGCATTGCTCCTCGGCGCGCAGATTACGCCCGTTCCCGAGAGCGGGAACCAACCGACACACCGGAGGAAGTGCCATGCAGCTCTATTTCTCTCCCCTCTCCTGCTCACTGGCGACGCGCATCTGCCTGTACGAGGCGAACGCGGAGGCCACGTACACGGAGGTGGGCCCGAAGACGAAGCTCACGCGAGATGGCCAGAACTACCGGGAGGTGTACTCGCTAGGCCTGGTGCCGGCGGTGCGCACGGAGGATGGCGAACTCCTCACTGAAAACGCGGCCATCCTCCAGTACGTGGCCCGCCGCTATCCGGAGGCGAACCTGGCTCCGGCGGATGAGCGGGGCCTGACGCGGCTGCAGCAGTGGCTGTGCTTCGTCGGGACGGAGCTGCACAAGGCGCTCTTCGCGCCGCTGCTGGACCCGAAGGCTCCGGAGGGCGCGAAGGCCTACGCGCTGGAGAAGGGCCAGTCGCGCCTGGCCTTCCTGGAGAAGCACCTGACCGGTCGCGAGTTCCTGCTGGACCGCTTCAGCGTGGCGGACGCGTATCTGTTCACTGTGCTGCACTGGTCCATGGCGGCGCCGGTGGACCTGAAGCAGTGGCCCGCGCTCGCCTCCTACTTCTCGCGCCTGCGAGAGCGGCCCACCATCGCGAAGGCGCTCAAGGAGGAGAAGGTGCTCTACGCGGAGGAGTTGGCAAAGCACAAGGCCGCGTAGGGCCGAGAGCCTCTTTGGGGATTCCCAAGCGCGGCGAGTTCGGAAGAGGATGCCGCCCATGCGCCTGGCACGTCGCATCATCCTCCTCCTGCCGCTCCTCGCCGCCCTCGAGTCCCTGGCCGCGGAGCCCTCGCCGCAAGCTCCCGCCGCTCCGGCCCAACCCACGCTGGTCTTCATGACGGACTTCGGCCAGCGAGACGACTCGGTGGCCATCTGCAAGGGAGTCATGTGGGGGCTGGAGCCCCGGCTGCGCATCGTCGATCTCTCGCACGACGTGGAGCCCTACTCGGTGCTGGATGGGGCGCGCTTCCTGGCGGGCACGGCTCCGTACTACCCGGCAGGCACGGTGTTCGTCACCGTCATCGATCCGGGCGTGGGCAGCGAACGGCGCGCCATCGTGGCGAAGTCGAAGCGGGGGCAGTACTTCGTCCTGCCCGACAACGGGCTCCTCACCCTGGTGGAGCGCCAGGACGGGCTGGCAGAGGTCCGCCACATCACCAACACGGCGTGGAACCTCACCCCGAACCTCTCCTCCACCTTCCACGGAAGGGACGTGTTCTCCCCGGTGGGCGCGCGGATCGCCCGAGGGGATGACTGGACACAGGTAGGCCCGGCGCTGACGGAGTGGAAGCGGCTGGAGATTCCCGAGGCGAAGCTGACCGACGCGGCGCTGAGCGGCACGGTGCTCGCCATCGAGCACCCATACGGCAACCTGGTGACCAACGCGGACGGAGCGGTGCTGGCGAAGCTGGGCTACCAGCGGGGCGACACGGCGCGCGTCACCTTCGGCAAGGGCCGCGAGCTGCGCGTGCCCTTCGTCACGACGTTCAGCGATGTGCCGGTGGGCAAGCCGCTGCTCTACGTGGACTCCCGAGGGCGCGTGGCCTTCGCGGTGAACCAGGGGAGCTTCGCGCAGGTGAACGGCATCAAGCCCCTGACGACCTTCGTGCTGAAACGGAAGTAGGCGCTTCAGTGCTCGAAGACGGGGTTCTTCTGGAGCCACGCGGTGAAGAGCGCGTCCGCGAAGCCCTTGCCGGGAATGAGGATGCCACCCGAGGCCTCACCGGAGACTTCCAGCCCCGCGTCGGGCACGTAGGTGAGCACGAGATTGTCGCCCTTGCTCACGTCCTTGAGCGACTGGAGCAGCTTCTCCATCTGTTGCTGCATGGGCTCGGCGCTCAGGGCGGCATTGGCTGAGAGCCCCTTGCGGAAGGCGCCCACGAGCTGATCGCGGCGGATCTTCCGCAGGAAGCGGAAGTGCAGACGCTTGACGGAGTTGGCGGCCACGGCTTCGGCCTCCAGGCGGGGGATCTGCTCCATGTAGAGCCCCCACACATAGATGTCGAAGAAGAGCTTCTCCTTGAGAGCCATGTGCGCGAGCGCCAGGCGCTTGCCCTCGAGCTCGAGCGTGTCGGGCATCTTCACGCCGCCGACCTCCCGAGCCTCCGCCAGCCCCGCCGCCAGCAAGGCCACCAGCACCAGCCACCGCAGCCCCATCATCCAGTCATCTCGCCCCATCCGCCTGCCCCTCCAACACCCCATGGCTGGCCTGCCCCCATTCTGGCTCCAGGAGGAAGCCAGAGAGCGGGTGCCTGTCTCCGACTGCACGACCATGGTGGAATCGAGTGCCTGCGACGATGGCCACGCCGGCGCGAGGTGGCCAGCGTGGACAATCGGCAGGTGACGAGAATCGGACACGTTCGGGCTGACGAAACGCTTCCGCATGAACAGGAGCGTACCGCTGGTCCCTGACAGTCCGGAACCTGGGCGCACGGGTACGAGAGGCCCCCTGCCTGCATGTCTGCTACCCGATCGGGGCTGGGCAGTGCGGAGGAAGGAGCCGCACTTTCTAGATATGGCCTCCTTTTTCGACGACGAGACTCCGGAAGTGTCGCCTCAACTGTTGGATGGGGTGCGCTCGGCGGCGGTGCCGCTGACGGGTGCGGCTTCGGACCTGGATGCGCTCGTCGAAGGCATGGGCGCGGCACGCTTCGTCCTGCTGGGCGAGGCAACGCATGGCACCCACGAGTTCTACACACTGCGGGCCGCGCTCACGCGGCGGTTGATCGCCGAGCACGGCTTCACGGCGGTGGTGGTGGAGGCGGACTGGCCGGACGCGCTGCGGGTGAACGCCTTCGCGCACGGCGAGGGCGGAGACACGGAGGCGGAGGGAGCGCTGGGGAACTTCGAGCGCTTCCCCCGATGGATGTGGCGCAACCGGGACGTGGCGGAGCTGGTGCGGTGGATGCGGGCGCACAACGCGGCGCGTCCGGAAGCGGAGCGGGCAGGCTTCTACGGAATGGACCTGTACAGCCTGCATGCCTCCATGCGCGCGGTGGTGGAGTACCTGGAGAAGGTGGATCCGGAGGCAGCGCGGCGAGCGCGGGCGCGGTACGCGTGCTTCGAGCACTTCGGGGAGGATCCCCAGGGCTACGGCCACGCGACAGCGTACGGATATTCGGAGACGTGCGAGAACGGAGTGGTGGAGCAGTTGCTGGAGCTGCAGCGACGCCAGCCCGCGAACGCGAGAGACGAGGATGCGCGTTTCTACGCCGAGCAGAACGCGCGGCTGGCCCGGGACGCGGAGGCGTACTACCGCACGATGTACGCGGGGCGGAACGAGAGCTGGAACCTGCGCGACACGCACATGGCGGACACGGTGGATGCGCTGGCGGCGCACCTGGAGCGGAAGCTGGGGCGGCCGGCGCGGATGGTGGTGTGGGCACACAACTCGCATCTGGGGGACGCGCGAGCGACGCAGCTGGGCGATCAAGGCGAGCTGAACCTGGGGCAGTTGCTGCGCGAGCGGCATGGTAGAGCGGTGTACAGCGTGGGGTTCACGACGTACACGGGGACGGTGATTGCGGCGAAGGAGTGGGATGGGCCGGGGCTGCGGCGCCGCATCCGCCCGGCGCTCGAGGGGAGCTACGAGCACCTGTTCCACGAGGTGGGAGTGCCTCGCTTCCTGCTGCGGATGGAGGAGCTGGGCGAGGCGGCCTCGGGGCTGCGCGAGCGGCGGTTGGAGCGAGCGATCGGTGTGGTGTACGCGCCGCGCACGGAGCGCTGGAGCCACTACTTCCTGGCGGATCTGCCAGCCCAGTTCGACGCGGTGGTGCACTGCGACGAGACATGGGCCCTGCGTCCGCTGGATACGGACGCCGGACACGAGGAAGAGGACGCGCCCGACACGTATCCCTTCGGCGTGTAACCACGGACTCCGCCAGCCGTTGGCTGTCAGACGTGGCAGGTAGGGTGCCCCGGCATGGCATCCATGAGACATGACGGGTTGGTGAGCCTGTTCCGCAACCATCCCGCGCTGGCGCCCGAGTTGCTGCAGGAGCAGCTCGGAGTGGCCCTGCCGGACTGGTCCGAGGCACGGGTGGAGTCTTCCGAGTTCACCCAGGTGGTGCCCACCGAGTACCGAGCCGACCTCGTGGTGCTGCTGTTGAACGGCAAACCCGTCTTCGCCATCGTGGTGGAAGTGCAGTTGTCGCGCGACGAGGACAAGCGGAAGAGCTGGCCGTTGTACCTGACGAGCCTGCGCTCGCAGGTGGATTGCCCCACGGCGCTGCTGGTTGTCGCACCCGACCCGTCGATAGCACGCTGGTGTGCTCGGCCCATCGACATGGGCCACCCTGGCTTCGTGCTCCGGCCGCTGGTAGCGGGACCAGACGCCATTCCTCGCATCCTGGGGCCTCAAGAGGCGGGGAAGGATCCGGAGCTGGCCGTGCTGTCCGCCATGGCACACGGGCACGAGGAGGAACTGACGACCGCGCTCATGGAGGCGGTCATCAGCTCGGCCCGGGGGCTTGATGACGAGCGTTTCAGCTTCTACGTTGACCTGACCCTCTCGATGATGAGCGGGTCAGCTCGCAGGGCCTTGGAGGCGATGATGCAGAGCGGCAGCTATCAGTACCAGAGCGAGCTCGTCCGGAAGTTGTTGGCCCAAGGGCGCGAGCAGGGGCGCGAACAGGGACAACAGGAAGGCCGTCTGGAGGGAGAGCGACGAGCGCTCCTCAAGGTGCTGGATGCTCGTGGGCTCGTCGTGAATGACGCAGCCCGCCGGAAGCTTCTGGCCTGCACGGATCTGGAGCAGATGGAGCATTGGCTCCACGACGCTGTCGTCGTGAACTCCGTCCAGGAGCTCTTCAAGCGCAAACCTGGCTCCAAGCCCACGACTCGCGCCGCGGACAAGCAAAACCGGAGCGCAAAGCCCTCCAGGTCTCGTTCCAAGCAGTAACGGCGTCTCACCGGGTCTTCGCGGGTTCGCTCTGGGCCGGAGCCTGAGGCTGCTTGAGGTACGCGTCGATGCGCCCCTTGAACTCGGGCATGAGCGCGTTGGGGATGGGGATGGAGAGGTTGTACTGAGCGATCTTCCAGCTCCCTCCCTCCTTCACCAGGACTCCCGAGCCTCGACTCGGCCCCATGTTGGGCGTATCGAGCGCCTCGTCGAACCATGCCACCGTCCCCTCCTTCGAGAGTGTGATGTTCCGGGACACCGCGCGGAAACTCCACGCCTTCCCACGCGCGAAGAACGGCTTCGCCCAGGCACGGAACGCATCCCGGGTCCACCGCTCGGTGGCATCCGTGCCCAGGAACACCGCATCCGCGGTGAAGTGCCCGAAGTAGCGCGCCTCGTCCGCCTCCGAGGCGGCCTTGTGCCAGTCATCAATCACCGCGGCGATGGCTGGGCGCGGATCCCCCTTGTCGGAGGCAGGTGTCGGGGAAGCGGCGAGCATGAGACAGAGCAGCGAGACGGTGGACACAGAGTCCCTCCGGGCAGAAGGCGTTCGCGATATGAAGCGCGACGGCCCGTGCCCCGGTCAAGCGCGAGGCCTGAAAAGGAATGCGTGTGTTGCTCGAGAGCTTCCAACTGGGCGAGGGCGATGTCCCCACGGTGCTGCTGCACGGCTTCCTCGGCTCGGGGCGCAACCTGCGCTCGCTGGCCGTGGCCTGGAGCCAGGCGGAGCCCCAGCGCCGCTTCCTGCTCCCGGACCTGACGGGGCATGGCAGTTCCCCCACTCCGCCTCCGGGCGCCACCCTGGAGACCGTCGCTCGCGACGTGCTGGAGACGGCGCGCGCCAAGGGCTTCACGGGCCCGCTGGCGCTGGTGGGGCACTCCCTGGGCGGACGGGTGTCCCTCGCGGCGAGCCTCGTCTCTCCCTCGGAGGTGTCCAGCGTGACGCTCCTGGACATCGCCCCGGGCCCCGTGCCGGTGGACCTCTCGGAGAGCGGCATGGTGCTGAACGTGCTGCTCCAAGCGCCGGAGACCGCCTCGAGCCGCCGGGAGATGAAAGCGGGGCTGATGAGCCACGAGCTCTCGGAGGGACTGGCCGACTGGCTGGTGATGAACCTTGTCTCCACGCCCGAAGGTGGCGTGCGCTGGCGCTTCGATCGACAGGCCCTCGCCCGGCTGCACCAGCAGGTGAACGGCGCGGACCTCTGGGCGGCCGTGGAGCGCCCCGGCGCGAAGGTGCGCTGCATTCGCGGCAGCCGCTCGCGCTACGTGTCGGACGCGGACGTGGCGCGCATGGAGGCCGCCAACTGCCCCGTGGAGACGCTCCCGGGCGCGGGGCACTTCGTCCACGTGGATGCCGCAGAGCCCCTGCTCCGGTGGTTGCTGAGGCCCTGAATGGAGCGGGCGACGCTCTACACCTGGCTCGCGGTGCTCGCGGATGGACTCGCGGGCCTGACGGGCGGGCTGCTCTCCGAACAGTGGCTCCGGCGCCACCTGGCGGTGTTCGTTGGCTTCGCGGCCGGGGCCCTGCTGACAGCGGTGTTCCTGGAGCTGCTACCGGAGGCCGTAGCCTCGGAGGGACCGTCCGCGTTCCATTGGGCCTTCGCCAGCTTCATGGTGCTCGCCGTGGCGGAGTGGCTGATGGGGCACCACCACCATGACTCTCACGGGAGCCAATCCCGAACGTTGCCGCCCGCACTGCTGACCTCGGACGCGCTGCACAACGTGGGAGACGGCGCGGCGGTGGCGGCGGCCTTCCTCGTGTCGCCGAAGGCCGGCATCGCCACGGCACTGGCCATCATCGCCCACGAACTGCCACAGGAGGTGGGCGACTACGCGTTGCTGAGAGCCGCAGGCTTCTCGCGTGCCCGAGCGCTGACGGCGCTCTCCCTCGTCCAGCTGTCCGCGGCACTGGGGGCCGCGGCGGTGATGCTCGGCAGCCACCTCGTCCAGAACCTCGAGGGCATCGTCCTGGCCATCGCCAGCGGCACGTTCCTCTACATCGGCGCCACGGACCTGCTGCCGGAGATGCGCACGGCCACTCCCTCGGAGGGGCGTGGCCAGTGGCTGGGCGTGCTGGGCGGACTCGTGCTCGTAGGCGGTGTCAGCCTGGCGGAGCACCTGCTCGGGCTCAAGAATTGAACCCGAGCGATGCTCCGGCCCAGGAGCGGCGGCTCATGCGCAGGCGCGTGGACGGCGGCGAGAGCGCAGCAGCCACACCCTCACGAGCCCCGCTTCTATCGCGTATAGGCATCCATGACTCTGCGAATGACGCGCCCTCAGCGCACCGTCCACTGGGAAGGTGGCACGTACGAGACGAGGTCCGGCCGGCTCGCCGGGAACAGGCTGGAGGCCCCGCCCTGCAGCGTCCCCGCCAACGTGGGCACCACCCGGAAGCTGGCCTGGAACGGCTCGCCCGCCCCTCTCGGCGGAAGCGAGAGTGTCAGCGCTCCATCCTCCACCTCATATGTGGACACCTTTCGATCCGTCACGAGCCGAGCGAGGCTCGGCGTATCCACCTTGACACCCGCTGGCAGCGCGTAGCGCAACTTGAGCGCCATGCCCGCCGGAGACGCGGCCTGCACCGACACATCCACTGGCATCCCCACCTTCGCCTCTGACGGCGCCTTCACCGCGAGTTCCAGGCCCTGCCCCTTCTCCGCCTTCCACGGCACGTACGCGCTCAGCGCCAGCGAGTAACCCAACCCCGGCACCGCAGGCTCCGCGCGCACCGTCCACGTGTGCGCCCCCGCCGAGCCCGGCGACGCGGCCTCCAGCGCCAGCACGTCACGCAGAGCCTTCGCATCGAAGGTCCCTTCCGTCACGGTCTTCCCATCGCGCTCCAGCACCACGCGCACCTGCGAGGGCAGCGGCTGCGAGAAGAGCGCCATCGCCGCCTGGAGGCACAGGAGGTTCGCCCGGCCATCCCCCCACCCCCACCCCGGCTGGTAACTCGCGAGCAGCGATGTGCCCAGATCCGCCATCGGAGCCTTCGCGTCTCCCGCCAGCGCCAGCACCGCCAACGCCGTGGCCTCCGCCTCACCCGGCATCGTCCCATCCGCGCGCATCACGCCCTGCTCCACTGGCAGGTACGCCGAGCCATCCTCGCGCGTCTTCAGCGCCTCGCGCACCTTCGTGCGCAGCATCTCCTGGAGAGAACCCGTCACCCCTCCGCTGGCCAGGATGGCCGCCGCCGTGTAGCCGTCCTGCACCCGTGAGAGGTTCCGCTCGAAGGCCCCCATGGATCGCACGGAGAACGCCTCGGCGCGCTGCTTACCCGCCGAGGACAACGCCGCACCGGCACGCACCGCCTGCGCACAGTCCGCCGTGGCCACGAGCAGCCGCTGCAACGTCCACCCATCGGCTCCCTGGCACGTGCCATCCGGACGCTGGGCGTTGGCCACCTGCGCGGACAAGCGCTCTCCCAGCCTCGCCAGCACCGGGTTGTCCGGATGCGTGAGCGCCGCCTGCGCCAGCAGCGCCGCGGTGGGCACGTCCGGCGTGCGAGAGGCCCTCAGCACCCGCTGCCCGGAGACAGAGGCCATGGCCTTGAGTGCCTCCCCATCCGCCGTCTCCCCAAGCGTCTTCAGCAACGCGGGCGCTCGCCCCGCCAACAGCAGCGCATAGGCATCCTCCGCCAACCCTCCGCGCCCCACGGCCGCGGCCAGCTCCGCGCGCAGCACGCCCAGGGCCCCGGGGTACACCAGCAGCCGCACCCGCTCGCTGCCCTGCTCTACCTCCACGGGGCCCTCCAGGGTGAGCGTACGAGGTGCCGCAAGCGAGCCCCCGCGCGTCTGACTCACCGGCCGGCCCGTGGGCATCACGTCGAAGCCGCGAACCACCGCATCCGTCGAGCCCAGCGAGGCCCGCACGGAGACGGGGCCTGGCCGGGTGGCCTTCACCGTCACGTACGCCACCACACTGCCCTGGGCCGGCACCCTCACGGTGCGAGAGCCACCGCCCTCCACCACCGCGCCGTCCGCCTCCAGCTTCAGCGCCTGCTCCACCGCGGCGCCCGTGGTGTTCACCACCTGCACGGGCAGGCGCACCGAGTCTCCCGAGCGCAGGAAGGCCGGCACCACCGGATCCACATAGGTGGGCAACGTGCCCGCGAAGCTCGTCACCGCCCCCGCCTGTGCACCCGAGCGCGAGTGCGCCAGCGCCAGCACCCGCCACCGCGTCAACCGGTCCGGCACCTTCACCGGCACCGTCGCCTGCCCGGCCCCATCCGTCACCACCAACGGCTCGAAGAGGAACGTCTCGGGGAACCAAGCACGGCTCGGGGCGGATGCGGATGCAGATGCGTCCTGCTCGCCTCCCTCGGAGTCCTCTTTCTGCGCCAGCTCCCCACCCAGGGACATGAAGCCACTCCCCTTGACGCCCAGAACGAGCCCCCCGCGCTTCTTGGCCTTCATCTCGCTGCGATCGGCGGCACCCCCTCCACCAGGGGCCGCCTCCGCTTCTTCGGTGACAGCGGACATGGGTTCAGGAGCTGGCACCGCGGGAGCGGCCGTCACCATGGAGCCATATGCGGCCTCCTGCGTCGCGGCCATCGGTGCGGCGAGCCGCATGGTGCTGGTCATGACGGCGCCCAGCACCATGCCCACCAGCAAGATTCCAACCACGAGCAGTGCGCGCTTCATGGCGCCTCCCGGGCGACCCAAGCGCCCCAGTTCTCGACGTCCTCGGACAACCGCGTACCACCCACCACCACCATCCGCGGATCGGTGAGGGCGAGCAGATCCGCAGGCAGCCGTGACAACCTCAGGCGGCGCCCGTACCCATCCGTCACGGACTCTCCGCGCTTCTCGCAGGCCACCAGCGCCTGATCCCACATCTTCGCCATGGCCTCGGGGCTCAGCGTCTCCCCTTCGGGAGCCTTCTCCTCCCAGGCCCGCACCTGCGACGTCAGCTCGGCGAGCACCCGGTAGAAGGGCTCCGTCAGCTCCACGGTGGGCTCGAAGGTGCCCTGGGCGCTCGCGGACAGGGACGGTTCCGCGTCCTCGATCGTCGGCACCGAGCTGACACGCAGCAGGGCCGCCGCCGCCGCCTGGGCGCCGCGAATGCGCCCCATGGCGAGCGCCTGTCCATCCAGCACTCCGAAAGCCGGGCTGGCCAGGGTGGGCGCGGGCCGCAGGCTCGCCAGCGCCGTGGGCCCGGGCAGGGGCGCGAGCTGCGCCAACCCCTCATCCACGCCGAAGAGGCCCACGGCCGCGGGGCCCTCCTTTCCATCCACGCGGGTGTGCAGCAGCAGCCGAGCCACCTCTCCCGGCGCGTAGGCGGGCTTCTCCGGAGCCACCTCCACGGAGAGCTGCGCGCGGGGAGCCACGTAGACGCGAGCGATCGCCGAGTCCCACTGCACCTGGGCCCAGCCCTCGAAGTCCACGGGCAGGCTGAAGCTCGCCGCGCGAGCCTTCGGATCCACCTTGCTCTCCAGCCACTTGGTGCCGACCTGCAGGGAGAGTGTCTTCGGCAGTGTGCCCGTGAAGCCGGGGCCGCGCAGCAACTCCACGCGCACCTCATCCCCGGCACGTGCCAGGCCCGGCGTGGCACGCAGCCGCTGGGAAGGAAGCTGCGCGGGAGACAGGAAGAGCTTCGTCGAGCCGCTGTCCTTGCCCTCCACCCGGGCGCTCACCAGCAGCTCATAGCCGAGCCGCGTGGTGTCCTGGGGCCGGCCCTCTCTCGCTTCACTTGCACCGGGCGAGGCGGTGAGGTGCGCCACTCCCATCGCATCCGGATGTTTGCTGGGAGCGTCCTCCTCCTCATCCTCCTGATTCTGCACGTGCTGGAGCGACACACGCGCGAAGCGGGCCTGGATGCAGGAGAGCACCGTCGCGGAGAGCACGGCCTCGCCTTCCTGCTTCCGAACGGGCACCCAGCCCACCTCCACCTCCGGCTTGTCGGCCCGGATCCGCCACCGGAGCGTGGCGGGCAGCACGGCCTCCTCCGAGAGCTTCGGCGGCAGGCACGAGCGCGCATCGAGCGCCACCTCACCGAGCACCGCCTGGATGCTCGAAGGCTCGTCCATGGCGGCCTCGGCGGACACCTCCAGCATGGGCAGTTGGGGATCCATGACGCGGACGTTCAACGCCAGCATGCGCTCGCGGCCGGAAGGCAACGTCCGGCCCCGAGCCACCTCGGCCAGACAGCCAGCAAGCCGCCCGCGCCCACCCACCACATCCACAACCGAGCCATTGGAGCCGACCCGCACCGCCAGCTCTTCGTGGGCCGCTCCGATGTCGGGCGTGACGAAGCGCGCACAAGGGAAGAAAGCAGGCGCCCACCGCTCCAGGGCCACCTGATCCTCCAAGGATGTCTCCTGATCCTCGCTGAGCAGGTCGGTCGAGCTGGAGAGCTCCACCGGGGCCGAGACCAGCTTGCGGCGCACAGGCATCGCGGGCACGACGACATTGACGGCCACGCCGGGATCGAACTGCAGGGCCGCCACACCATCCTCGTCCGCCACCGCGTTCACTCCCGGATCCTTCGGATCCCATGCACGCTTCACGGTGAGCTCGGCGCCCGGGAGCACCTGGCCGTCCGCCGTGGTGGCGCGCAGGTACACCCGGTTGCTGTAGTTCCCCACGAGCCCGCCCTCCACCTCCGTCACGGAGGAGACCGCGAGCGCATCCTCGGAGAGCATCAGCGCTACATCGCCACGCACCGCGTCTCCAGCGGGATCGGTGGCCGTCAGCACAGCGGAGAGCGTCACGTTGCCCCGAAGATCCTCGGGCACCCGAGGCAGGCTCACCCGGAAGCGCCCCGCCACATCCGTCTTCACCTGAGTGGGCAGGCCGCCGCCCTCGAACCACTCCGAGGGAGGCGGCCACTCACCCGCGTGGTTCCACGCGAGCGCCACCTGCGCACCCGCCACGGGAGCCCCAGAGCTGTAGACCACCTGCCCCTCGACGGTGGGCTGCTCGCCCGCGCGCCAGAAGGCTCGAGGACTGGAGGCCTCCACCCGGAAGCGCGGCAAGGTGAAGGGCTCCACCCTGAAGGAAGCTTCGCCGCTGGCCGTCCCGCTCACCCAGCGCACTTGCCACGTGCCCGCGGGAGCACCGCGATCCAGCGGAAAGGCACCGGCCACCACGCCCCAGGGCCCTGCGGGAGCACGCTCCTCCAGCACCACCTCGCCGGAGGGATCCACGATGCTCCACGTGCCCGGGCGTCCGTCCAGGGGAGACAGATCCTTGGTCCGCAGCGCCAGAGCGCGGAACTGCACGCGGTGGCCGGGCTCGTACAGGGGCCGATCGGTGAGGACATGGATGCGCGCGGGCGCATACAGCGGCAGCGCCACCTCCACGGAGTCCGTGCCCAGCGGAGTCTCCACCCGGGCGCGCAGCCGGTAGTCTCCATCCGGCAACGCGGGCAGCTTCACCGAGGTGTAGATCTGCCCATCGTCGTCGTACGGCTCCCACTTCTTCTCGGGCTTGAGCGGCGTCTCCTGGCCCGCGGCATCCAGCAGCACGAGCTGGGCCTCGAGGCGCCGGACACGCGACAGGAGCTCCTCGCCATGGGGCTTGCCGACGCCGTGCGCCATGGCCCAAACCCGGACGATGCCGGAGCGCTCGCGGGCGAGCCCATCCACCGCTACGCCCGCGGTCTGCCTCCAGCGCCCATCCGGGCACTGCGGCACCTTCACTCCCTGGAAGAGCCATGCGGACAGGCACACCTGAGAGCTGGCGATGGCCAGTACGACTCCGACGAGTGCCACTCCAATGCCGCCAGCAATGAGCCGGCGGCGGGACCGGACGGTCATGTCTTCCTCCCCACGGGCCCACTCTATGCTGAGTCGAAGCCGGAGTGCCTGCCCGCCCGCCTCGGGGCTCCCGGGAGTATGAATCGAGGGGTTTCCCCGGATCTGCGCTAGCGTCTCCCCTCGAGTGAAAGCCCGAACGTCCCCCGAAGCCCTACCCGAGCGCCTTCAGGCGCTGCTCGAGTCCCTGACGGACCGCCACCTCGCCGAGCGCCTGGAGCGTGTATACGAGGCGGCCGCGGTGGCCATCGACCAGCTGAGCCACCTCAACATCGTCAAGTACGAGCCCACCACGGCCGAGCAGGCGGACGGGGCGGACCTGTCGCTGTGGGAGACGATGGCGCCAGCCCTGCGCGACACACTGGTGGACGTGAACCACCTCATCGCGGTCATCCGCAAGGAGTTCCCGGCACCGGAGCGCTCGGCGGGCGCGGACAGCGGCTGGAGGCCCCTGCCCGCGAGCGCGGACGAGCGGCTCTCGCAAGAGGCGGAGGTCGTCTTCCAGAAGAACGCGGAGCAATTGGCGCGGCGGGTGGCGGAGCTGGGCGAGCGGGTGCGCCGCCCGGAGGTGGTAACGGACCGCTGGGAGCTGATGACGGAGCTGCAATCCTCGCGCATGGACTTCCGCTCGCGCATCGGGGACATGGTGTACCTGACGGCGGCGGCCTTCGAGGACGTGAGCCGCGAGGAGGTCGTCCCGGGCTACGGGGTGCAGATGGCGGCGGCGGCGGCGCTGCGAGGCGCTCTGGTGGATCTGCGCCGCTCGCTGCAGGGCAAGCTGGAGCGCGTGGCTCGCACGGCGCCCGAGGGCATGGCGGGGCTCACGCGTCAGGTGGCCGAGAGCCTGGGCTCGTTCGCGACGATGCCAGCCTCGCTGACCCTGCGCACGCGGGACAAGCGGCTGCTGGTGGAGTTGCGCGAGCAGTTGCAGAAGGTGGCGGGCGCGGGCCCGGTGGCCGCCGAGGAGCTGCCGCGGCGGGTGCAGCCCTTCCTGGCGGAGCTGGAGCGAATCATCGAGCAGCTCACCACGCAGGTGCTCACGGGGCACGACCGCGCGGCGTGGAGCGCCTGCAATGCGCAGCTCGAGCAGATCTCCATGCACCTGCACCTGAGCTCCCGGGGAGCCGAGCGGGTGCTTCAGGCGGCACTGGACGGAGCGGGCGCGATCTACGGGCGCTCGGCCACCTTCGACGCCTTCGTGCGCAAGAGCCGCCGCGCGGCCGCCGAAGGTCTGGAAGAGCAGGCGGTGCGCGAGACGCTCGATCAGTTCCGGGAGCAGCTCGCGGCGCTCCCGTTCCACTGAGGCACTGCCGAAATCTACGGCTTCTTGTCGCCCTCGGGCAGCTGCGGCCTGGCGGCCGTGGGCGGGAGGGTGCGCAGGCGCTGGTAGCTGCGCGCAAGCGTCTCCGGCGTCATCTCCTCCTGGAACTGCTTGGGATTGGTGTTCCAGGCGAAGTCAGCGGGGACCTTGCCACCGCCCTGGTTCTTGTAGCCGATCATGTCCGGGAACTTGTCGGACCAACGGCCTGCGGGATCAGGCTCCAGGGTGACCTGCTCACGGTGGGGCGGAAGAATGAAGGGCTTGGAAGCGTCGCTCATGGTCATCTCCTACGAACATGTGCAGCCTCTCCGAAACCCGCCCGCATGGGTAGTAGAAAGCCGCCGACCGGTGGCTTCGCGGCCGGGCTAGCCCGGAGCCTCCACCCCGAGTGTGGCTGTCCGGGCCCGTTTGCGCTTGCGAGCGCTGGCAGGCAGCGTCCGAGGCCCCAGCTCGAACACGGCTGCGAAGAAGCGTGCCTGGGCCTCGCTGGCATAGCGGTAGCGCCGGGAGCCACCCTCCCTCATGAGGACCTTCACGCTCCATCCGCGTCGATCGCGCAGGAGCACCACGTGCTCGATGTCCGCCATCCGCCCCTTCCCCCTCGTGAACACTTTGCTTGAAAGACGCGTGCCAACCCGCGTGAAGCGTTTCAGGGGTTTGCAGTGTCGGCGAGCGGCCGTTAGGAGCAGGACTGTAAGGACTTCAGGCGGGCTCGCCTGGCCGGCTGCTCTTGGGTGGGCAGCCGGCGGATGAAGCCGACTTGTGATGCGCGAAATCTGCGTTACGTCAAAGGCATGATGATTCCAGAGATCAACGGCGAGCGGTTCGCTGAGTTCACGCTGCCTTCGGGGTGTCTGGTGTGCGGGGGTGAGGTGACCATCCGCGCGACACCGGCGGGAGCCCACAGCTACTGCACGAAGTGCCACTGGCTGTCGAAGCCGCGCATGAAGGTGAATGGCAACGGGCTGGAGCTGTCGTACTCGGCCACGGCCAACGCGTAGCGTCCCTCGCGCGAGGGGGCTCAAGGCCAGGCGGAGAGCCGGTCTAAGTCCTCGGCGGAGTAGTGGGCGCTGTCGAGCCCGTTGGTGACCCAGGCGCCTTGGAGACCGAAGCCTTCCCGCATCTGACGGTAGGCCTGGACATCGGTGAGGCTGGGGGCGAGCGCCCCAGCAATGTCCGCGAGCGTGTCCGCGGTCGCCCAGGTGCGATCCCCCGGCTTGCGGTCGAACAGGAAGGGATGGTTGTGGAGGTGTGCCAAGGGCGTAAAGCCTCGGGCCACATCCGCGACGACACGGTCACTCACCTCGTGGCGCAGCTTCTGGCCCACGCGATCCGCTCCCGAGAAGTACACACGAATGCGGCCCTGGCCGCGGAGCACGTAGGCGCCGAACTCGGTGGGCCGATCGATCGCGGGGAAGCGGTGGGCCTGGTGCTGGAAGAGGCGCCACTCCAGGCAGGATGCAGGCGAAATGGTACCGGCCCGGCCCTGCAGGAGCGCGTCGATATTCTCGGCTTCACGGGCGCGATCACCCGGGAGCGACGCATGCACAGCGCGCTGTCGCTGCAGGAGGGCACGAGGCTGGAGGGCATCCTCACCTCCAAGCCGGCCCACAAGGGCGGCACGATACTGCGTACGCTCGGAGTCCATGGGAGCCGGGGCCCACCACTCAGGTGAGTCGGGCAGCTCGAAGAGCACGTTCAGTTCGCCGGCGATGGGCTCTGGCACCGGGATGAGCTCAGGCGAAGCATCGAGCACGCACGCCGCGGTGGAGCCTGCGGACAAGACCTTCGCGCTCGGTGCGGCGCACGCCGCCAACAGCGATGCCATCAGCAACCAGGGGAGTGCTCTCACGGCACGGGAGCATACCGCTCCGCTGCCCGGGCACGCGTGCGGAGTCCCTGGTCACGCAACGTGGTGAGCCAGCCACAGCCACAGCGGAACGGTAAGGAAACTCAAAGGAATGCCGAAGCCCACCATGAGCGCGGACAGCTCGGGATCCAGCTTGTGCTCCGCAGCAAGGATGGCGCCGCTGACCATGGGCGCCATGGCGTTCTGGATCAGCGTGGCATCGCGAACGATGGGAGCCACCGGCAGCGCCCACAACCCGAGCGCCACCAGGGCCGGCGCCAGCACCAGCTTGTAGCCCAGCCCGAGAACCAGCGCTCCGGCTCGCGAGCGAAGCCCTGCGAACTGGAGCTGGAACCCCACGGAGAACAGCGTGAGCGGAGTCAACGTCGAGCTCAGCCGCTCCAGGATCGCGTCCAGCCACACGGGGAAGCTCCACGGATGCAGCGCCAGCGCGAGGACGAGCGCCACGAAGGGTGGGAACTTCACCACCTTGAGCAGAAGGGCGGTCCGGCTGAGGGACTCCTCCCCGGCGGCGGCTCGCGCGGCGAAGAGCGTCGCCAGCGTCGCGAGCACGAGGAATGTGCCGAGCTGATCCACCACCACCGCCACCGCGAGCCCCTCGCGCCCCAGCAAGGCCTCGGCCATGGGCAGGCCCACGAACGCCGTGTTGCTCAACCCGCCCGTGAGCACGAGCGCGGCCACGGAGGCCCGTCCCAGTCCGAGCCGTGACCCGACTCCCTGGAAGAGCACCACCGCCGCCACGAAGACGACCCACGGCGACACGGCCGCGACCACCAGCTCGGGACGGAACTCCAGCCGGTGCACCACGCGCAGCACGAGTGCGGGCAGGGCCACGGCGATCACGAATGAGTTGAGCACCATGGCCGTCTGGGGAGGAAAGCGGCCACTGCGCCGCGCCAGCACCCCGAGCGCCAGACACACCGCCAGCAGGCTGATGACGGAAATCATGCGGTCCGCTTCCTCGGCTTGCGAGGCACGGCCGGAGTCCGGGCCTGGGCCGCAGCTTCCGGCATGGGCACAGTCAGTCCGCCACCCGAGATGAGTGGGCGCTCGCGTTGGATGAGCTCGGCCAGGAAGTGGAGCACGGCACGCACACGCGCGTTGTGCTGCAAGTCGCGGTGAACCACCAGCCAGATATCGCGGCTCAGCGTGGAAAGGGGCGGCATCAACCGGCGCAGGGAAGGCTCCCTGTCGCCCATGAAACAGGGCATTAGCCCGATACCCACGCCAGCCCCCGCCGCCGCCACCACGGACAGCAGCGAGTTGCAGCGCACCGCCACCCGAGCCGAGGTGGCCACCTCCGTCATCCACCGTGCCTCGGGCCACTTCGACGCCGCATCCGCGTAGGCGATGATCTCATGACCTGCGAAGCCCGAGGCCGGATCGGGCTGCCCGCGCCGCGCCAGGTAGCTCTCGGCGGCATAGGGAGCGATGGCGATCTCCCCCACCTTGCGCGCCACGAGCGTGTCCTCCTTGGGGCGAGTCAGGCGCACGGCGATGTCCGCCTCGCGCCGAACGAGATCCAACGCGCCATAGTCGGTGAGGAACTGCACCTCGATATGGGGGTGGCGCTCGCGAAAGGGGCCGAAGCCGGGCAGCAGCGTGCGCACGGCGAAGGCCTCGGTGGTGGTGATGCGCACCACGCCCTCCAGGCGTGCGTCATCCCCGCTGGCCTTGCGCTCCACGGCCAGCACGGAGGCCTCCATCTCCTCCACGGCCGAGCGGATGCTGCGCCCGGCCTCCGTGAGCACGAAGCCCGCGGGCATCCGATCGAAGAGTCGAGCCCCCAGCGCCTTCTCGAGCACCGCGAGCCGCCTCCCCACCGTGGTCGCATCCACCCGGATCGTCCGGGCCGCCGCCGCGAGCGAGCCCTCTCGAGCGATGGACAGGAAGTAGCGCAGGTCATCCCAACTGGGCATGGCCTGCAGATTTGCAGGGGTCCCCGGCGAACTCCAGCGTTTCCGCATGGCCCAGGCTGAGGCATTTCTTTCCGCGTTCGGGACGCACTCCGCCCCCGAGTCACCTGGAAGGAACTCCCCATGAAGACCTCGCTTCGCCTGCTCGCCGCCCTCGCCACGCTGTCCGCCGCCTGTGCCACCACTCAGGGGGCACAGACGGCCGTGAAGCCGCAGGAGCTCGCCGGCACCTGGGACAGCGCCACCTGCGAGTCCATCGGCAACAACAACTACATCCAGCGCCACTTCACGCTCACCGAGAACACCTGGACGCTCCACCTGAACGCCTTCGGCGACGCGCAGTGCCAGATGAAGCTGTTCACCGCCCGCGTCGTGGGCCCCTACACGCTGGTGCAGGACTCGGCCGCGGTGCCGGGCGCCACCGAGGGCAACTTCGGCTTCGGCGAGCTCTACATGACGCCGCACGTGCAGCCGCTGGCCGACGCCTTCCAGAACGCGAAGTGCGGCTCGGGCACGTGGAAGGTCGGCGAGGAGCAGCGGACCACGGACACGGGCTGCCTCTTCTTCCGCCCCACCTCTGCGTGCGGCACGGATCACGACATCGTCAAGGTCGAGGGCAACCAGCTCTTCTTTGGTCAGCGCCCCGCCGACAACGACATGTGCGCGCCGCAGAAGCGCCCCGCCGCTCTCGCCGCGCTCCCCGTGGTGCGCCGCTGAACCCCACTCCTTCCCTCCCTGAACCCCACGAAAGGAACACCGTCATGAAGACCCCTCTCCGTCTCTTCGCCGCCCTCACCGCCCTGTGTGCCGTCGCCTGTGGTGGAACCGCCGTGCAGACCCAGGATCTCGAGGGCACCTGGTCGAGCGCCTCGTGCGAGGCCGTCCCCAACGGCGATGGCACCAACTCCTATCTCCAGCGGACGTTCACGCTGACCGAGGACACCTGGACGCTGAAGGTGGACGCCTTCGGCGACGCGCAATGCCAGACGAAGCTCTTCTCCGCCCGCGTGGGCGGCCCCTATGAGTTGGAGAAGGACTCGGAGAAGGTGGAGGGGGCCACCGAGGCCACCTTCACCTTCAAGGACCAGTACATGACGGCGTACGTGCAAGGGCTGGCGGACACCTTCCAGAGCACCCACTGCGGCTCGGGCACGTGGAAGGTCGGCGAAGAGCAGTCCACCGCGAGCACCGGCTGCCTCTTCTTCCGTCCCACCTCGGCCTGCTCGTCGGACCACGACATCGTCAAGGTGGACGGCGACAAGCTCTTCTTCGGCCAGCGTCCCGCCGACAATGACATGTGCACGGCCGACAAGCGGCCCACCGCGCTCACCACCGCGGCCGTCGTGAAGCGCTGAGCCCCCGACGCGTCCGAGCAAACAACACCCTTCATGCTCGGACGCTCGTGCCCTCCCACCCAGGGGCGTCACCGTGGAGGGGCGTCAGGCCTCTTGGAGGGCAGCGTCCGCTGGCGCATGCTGCCAGCCAGAATGGCCTCCGTCCCCCGCGACACACTCCGCAGCCGGTTCGTGGAGCAGGTGCGAATCACCATCGGTGGCTTGCCCTCGACGTACTGGTTCCTGTGGACGGGCACCCTGGTCAACCGCATCGGCGGCTTCGTGGTGCCCTTCCTGGCGCTCTACCTGACGCGCGAGCGCGGCTTCTCCGAAGTCCAGGCAGGCCTCGTCGTCTCGCTGTACGGCTTCGGCGCCATGTTCTCCGCGCTGCTGGGTGGGACGCTGGCGGACCGGCTGGGACGCCGCCTCGCACTGGGGCTCGGGCTGTGGCTGGCCGCGGGGGCCATGCTCTTCCTGGGCTTCTGCCGTGACCCACTGTGGATCCGCGTGGGCGCCTTCGCCCTCGGACTCCTGGGAGACCTGTACCGACCCGCCGTCTTCGCCGCCATCTCGGATGTGGTGCAGCCCCAGGATCGGATCCGGGCCTTCAGCCTGCTCTACTGGGTGGTGAACGTGGGCTTCGCCATCGCCGTGCCCCTGGGAGGGTTCGTCGCCCAGGGCGGCTTCCTCACCCTCTTCGTGGCCGACGCGATCACCACCTTCCTCTATGGTTGCGTCGTCTGGTTCAAGGTCCCGGAGACCCTCACGCAGCGCGCCCCCTCGCGCTCGCTGTTGCCCTCGCCGATCCCCTTCCTGGACAAGATCTTCCTGGCCTTCTGGCTGCCCAACCTCCTGGTGGCCTTCCTCTTCTTCCAGAGCCAGGCGGCACTCGCGTTGGACCTCGCCTCCCACGGCATGGGGACGGCGCAGTACGGCACGGTGATGGCCGTCAACGGGGTGCTCATCGTCCTGGCGCAGCCCTTCATCTCGCGGCTCGTGGCGCGGCGGCGGCGCTCGGCCGTGCTCGCGGCCGGAGCCATCTTCACCGGCGTGGGCTTCGGGCTGCACGCCCTGTCCACCACCGTCCCGCTGGCCATGTTCGCCGTGTCCATATGGACCTTGGGAGAGATCCTCGGCGCGACGATGTCCGCCTCGGTGGTAGCGGACCTGGCCCCGGTCCACCTGCGCGGAAGCTACCAGGGCGCCTTCTCCATGAGCTGGGGGCTGGCCTCCTGCCTCTCGCCCATGGTGGGCAGCTGGGTGCTGAGCCGCTTTGGCGGCGCCACCCTGTGGGGAGCCTGTCTGCTGGTGGGCCTGCTCGCGGGCGTGTGGCACCTGGCGGCAGCGGGTGCCCGGCGCCGCCACCTGGAGGTGCTTCGGACCCAGCAGGGCATCGTGGGCGCGGCCCTGGACTGACGCGGAGCGTTACCCCGCCTTGGGCTAACGTCTCCGGGCCATGAACCTGAAGCGTGCCTCCACCGCCCTGCTGTCCCTGTGGCTGCTCCTCTCGGGCTGCACCCGCGGCACCCCGCGCGAGCCCACGACTGTCACGCCGCCCTCGACGCCCTCCGTCCCCCAGGCGGAGGTGGAGCGGTTCAAGAAAGCAGGGCTGGCGGCACCCTCGGCGGCACTGAGCCAGGCGGACACCGGAGAGGTGAATCTCGCCGAGCTGCGTGACTCCGTGGCGGATCCCCAGGTGATCACCGAGGCCCAGGTCGCCGAACTCGAGCGCGCGAACCGTCCAGAGCCCCCCGCGGAGTCGGAGGCGGCCGAGGAGGGAGGCGTCCAGGGAGGCGTCGTAGGAGGCGTCGCCGGAGGTGTCGTCGGGGGTGCCCTCGGCGGCAGAGTGGCCGCTCCCGGGAGCGCGGGAGCGCTCCCGCCCCCGCCCCCACCTCCGGCCCCCGCTCCCCGAGACCTCGCCAGGAACCGCAGGGAGATCATTCAACCGGCTCCGGCCATGGAAGCCGCCCCGAGGCCGGACATGGACGACGCACCGAGGGAGGCCCCCAAGAAGAAGACAAAGGATGGCGAGAGCGACGCGCCGCCCACGCCGGTGCTGCCCAAGGTGGAGGCGGCGCTGCGGGCGGCCAAGGTGCTCATCACCGATGAGTCCGGCCGCTACCAGCCTCTCAAGATGCGCGAGGTGCGCGTGGTGACGTACATCCAGGGAGCCCGGGTGCGCACCGTGGTGGACCACCTGTTCGAGAACGACACGAACCGCAACCTGGAGGGGACCTTCTACTATCCGCTGCCGGGCGGGGCCTCGATGGCCGGCTTCGCGCTCTACTCGGGCTCGGTGGCGGTGGACTCGCCCTCGCTCTTCCAATCCTCGGAGCTGCTCCCGCCGCTGGGAGACGCCTCGGGCAAGATGGAGGAGTTGGAGGCTGCGGCGCCGCCGAGTCCTCCTGGGGCGAAGCGCTCCTGGGGCCAGCGCCAGGAAGCCCGCGTCGTCGAGCAGAAGCGCGCCCGCGAAGTCTACGAGGACGTGGTGCGGCGCAACGTGGACCCAGCGTTGCTGGAGTGGGCGGGAGCTTCGACGTTCAGCGCCCGGGTGTTCCCGCTGCCGCCCAAGTCCCTCAAGCGCGTGGTGATCGCCTACGAGCAGACGCTCCTCTTCGACGGGAAGCAGCTGCGCTACACGTGGCCGCTGCCGCCGGGGGCAGGCCAGGGGCTCCTGGTGTCCGCACGCGTGCACGTGGACCCGCGCCACGTGGGCGTGGTGACGGTGCAGCCGGCCTCGGCGAGCCAGCCGCGCGCACAGGGCCCATGGCAGGTCTACGACTTCTCCAAGCTCCAGGGAGACGGAGCACTGGACGTGGCGCTGGCCCCCAAGAGCGCGGACGCGGACGTGCTGGTGGGCAAGGACGCGGCGGGATTGCCGGGCCAGGCCTTCTACACACGGGTGCGGCTGCCGGCGCGGCTGACCTCGGGCGCGGAGGGCCCACCGACGGGACGCGCGGTGCTGGTGGTGGACACCTCTCTCTCCGTGGAGGACGGCAACGCCTGGGCGCTCCAGGCCGCCACCCTGCGCGCGCTGCTGGAGAAGGACGAGACGCTCAAGGAATACGCGGTGCTGCTGTTCGACGTGCGCCCGCGCTGGCTCCACGGCGCGGGCTGGCGGACCAATGACGCCGAGCACCGCCAGCAGACGTTCTCCGAGTTGGAGAACATCTTCCTCGAGGGGGCCTCGCACGTGGACGGCGTCCTGGAGGAGCTGGACAAGGCCGGAAAGGAGTGGCTCAAGCCGGCCAAGGCGGGCGAGCGCGTGACGGCATTCCTGCTCTCGGACGGCAACGCCACCTGGGGCCAGGGCCGGGTGGAGGCGCTGATCTCCACCCACCCCAGTGTGGAGACGCTGCGATGGATGACCTACCGCTTCGGTGAGGCGGCGGTGAACCAGGAGCTGTTCGACGCCCTGGCACGCGCGAGCGACGGGCGCGTGGTGAACGTGCTCTCCGGCTCGGAGGTGGAGGCGGCGGCCCGGGCGCACCGGGCGGCCTCGGTGGTGCTGGCCCGCGTCGAGGTGAAGGGCGCGGCCTCGAAGGACGTCGTGGTGGCGGGGCGGCCGCGGCTCGTCTTCCCGGGCCAGGAGCTGCAGGTGGCGGGGCGGCTGCCAGACGAAGGGGCGGCGGAGCTGGAGGTGGTGACGCGGGTGGGTGAGGAGGAGCGCGTGCTGCGAGTGCCCCTGCCCCGAGACATGGACAGCCCCTTCGCCCCGAGAGCGTGGGCGGAGCTTTTCACCGCGCGCCTGGTGTCGCTGGACGACGAGCGGCTGGACCGGATGGTGGTGGCGCTCAGCCAGCACTACCGGCTGGCGAACGCGCGAGCCTCCATGCTCGTGCTGGAGTCCGAGGGCGACTACACGCGCTACGCCGTGAAGGACGAGCAGGTGGACCTGGCGGACCTGGAGGGGCTGAGGCGCAAGGAGGAGGACCAGCGGCGCGACAAGCTACTGGGCATCGCCTTGGACGACGTGCCGGACTCGGGCCGGCAGGTGGTGCGCAAGCTGGGCGAGGTGGGCAGCCAGCTCAGCGCCCTGCTGCGGCGCCAGCCCCTGAAGGACGAGCCCTATGCGGGAGGAGACGAGCGTCTCCAGGCGGAGCTCCAGTACCGGAAGGCGCGCCGGGACAACAAGGACGACGTGCTGGTGTACGAGGCCATCTCGCGCAAGCGGGCGCTGGCGGGAGACACCTGGGGCGCGGTGCGAGCGCTCTCCTCGCCGGTGGAGCTGCGTCCCCAGGACGCGGAAGCGCTGCGGCTGGTCGGCTACGGCATGCTGGCGCTCGGGCAATACCCGGCGGCGGCCGAGCTCTTCGAGCACGTGCGGCTCAGCCGTCCCTTCGAGGCCCAGGCCTTCCTCGAGGAGGCGCTGGCGCTGGATGCGGCGGGCCGCTACTCGGAGGCGGCTCGCAACTACGAGATCGTCCTGGCGCGGAGCTGGCCCCGGCACCCGGCCGAGCTGAAGACGGTAGCGGCGTACCACTACTCACGGATGCTCACGGCGCTGGCGCGCCACCCGCGCGCGGGAGCCGTGGCGACCGTGCTGCGCACCCGGCAGGGAGAGCTGGCGAAGCTCGGCACCGTGACCGAGGAGCTGAACTTCCAGCCAATCGACTACCAGCTCACCACCCACTGGAACTCGGACAACACGGACATCGATCTGTGGGTCATCGAGCCCAATGGCGAACGCTGCTTCTACTCGCACAAGGAGACACAGCTGGGCGGCAAGCTCTTCTGGGACATCACCGACGGGCTGGGCCCCGAGCTGTACCACGCTCGCAAGGCAGCGCCGGGGCCGTACCACGTGGTGGTGCACTACTACGGCAACCACTCGCAGCGGTACGTCGTGCCCACGGCGCTGTTGCTGGTGAGCGATCGTGGAGTCTTCACGCCCGAGGACGAATACCGGCGCCGCTTCCAGGTGCGCATCCTTCCGAAGAACGATGCCCTGCTGCTGCTCCGGCGTGAAGAGATGGTGCCCGTCGCGAAGGCACCGTGAGCGGCGCCTTAGAGAACGAAGGCCGCCATGAGCGCCAGGTAGGCAGCAATGACGAAGAACATCGCAGGGTAGTTCAGGTCGCTGTCGTGGATCAGGTAATTGAAGTTCATGATGGCCTCCTCCGAGCCCCTTCATCTGGCTCTACGGCGCCACCTTTTTGCGATTGCGCACCCCGGCCGCCCGCCTGCTGTCCCCACAACCCAGAGGGGGGCCGAGGTGCTCAGTGCAGCTCGTCGGTCAATCCGATGAGAACGCGCTTCTCGGCTCTTCCATCCTGCGTGGCGAGCACGAGCTCCCGCTGGGATCCCCCTTCAATCAGGTAGCGGACGGCTCCCGCGAACCAGCGCACGCAATCCCTCCAGCCTTCGACAGCGGGAGAGCTCTCCTGGAACATGTCATGGGCTCGCGACAGGCTCTCCTCGAGGGTCCCCTCCGGGGAGAACAGGAGCTCGACGTACACGGACTCGGCGATGCGATCATCGATGGGGGCATGGACCCAGATGGCCCACTGGTGCCCGGGAGCGGGCGCCTCCACGGCATAGATCTCGGTGACATTCCGTGCGGGGAAGCCCTTCACCTTGAGGGAGAGCTCCGCCTCGGGAGGCACGAGCATCAGCAGGGACTGCACGGGCAACCGAGGCGTCCTCCAGGGGCTTTCGAGCGGCGACCGCCGGATCAGCTCGGCAACCTGGGGAGTAGGCTCATAGATGTGGCGCCCTCCCTTGTCATGCGCCACGAGGTGCCACAGGCGCAGTGAGTTCCAGGCAAAGCCCTCGACGGCGCGCGAATAGTGCTCCTGGGCGAAGGGGCCGTGGCGCTGGAGGGTACCGGACAGGCTGTCCGTCTGCAGGGTCATGAACTCGGGATCCCGGTACAGGGCGCCAAAGCGCGTATGCCCCACGCGCTGGGTGATGTACTCGATGACCAGGTAGTGCATGTGACTGAGCACCTGCTGAGCCTTCTCCCAAGGCAGACGGCCCTCATTCATGTCCGCCACGATGGCATCCACACCTCGATTGAGCCCGAACGCTTGGATGTAGCGCCGCCCGATCTCCAGATTCCTCTCGTGGGCGATGACACAGCGTTCGAACATGGTCGCGGGAAGAAGAATATCGTGTGGCACGTTGGGCCTCCTCGGCCCTACCTAGCACGTTGGGTAACGAAAGGGGGAGAAGATTTGTCAGCGCCTGCCGCCCGGCTGCCTGGAGGGTCGAGAGGCAGGGCGGCATGGGCTCAGGGAAACTGGATTTCTGGGACGATCCGGCAGCCCTCCTGCGCGGGAAGCCCAACCTAGCAGGTCTGTGACTCAACAAGTAGGGTCAGCGCGTGCCAATGCGTTGCATTCCCCTCATTTCATTTCGAAGGGAGCGCTGTATTGCGCACTGCGCTGGGTGTACGGACTCTTTCGCAGGGGCAACAGAGCCCCGCGCCGGGTCTTTTCTCAGCCGATCACCGGGAGCGTACCCCTGGGGTCACTTGCCGAGGATGGACTCCGGACGCTGGAGGCCTCGCGCCTGCGCCACCGGCAGCAGGATGTCCGCGGGCGGCTTGTCCGCCGTGAGCAGCAGCACCCGCACCGAGGTCTCCACCACGTCCTCCGCCCCGGGTCGCACCATGCCGCGCCGCGCGTCCTCCACCCGCTTCTGCCGGTACGCGTCGAAGCGCTCCATCACCCGCCTCGCCAGATCCCCCATCGCCTTGTCTCCCACGTCCACCCGCAGCTCCAACTCGCTGCGCAGCTGCACCGGGTCCGCCAGCACGCCGTACCGGTCATAGCCCTTGTGGCTGTAGTCCTCGTGCATCACGTCGTAGTCCTGCGTCACCGGCGCCGGCACCGCCTGCGTCGCCAGCAGATCCCTCAGCACCGACGTCACCGTGGCCTTCACCGTCAGCCGGTGCAGCTCCACGTCGAACACGAAGTCCGAGTACATCGGCTCTTCCACCGTCATCGGCTCTCGGAAGACCAGGTCCCTGTTCCGCTGCACATCGCGCCGCTGGTTCTCCGACTGCTCCAGCGACCCATCCAGCACCTTCTCCAGTTGCTGCACCACCGCCGCGTTCGACGCCAGCAACTGCTCCTCCTGCCCGCACTGCCGCGTCGCGCACGCCGACGGGTTGCACTCCTCGGGCACCGAGCCCGGCTTCTCCTGCTCGCTGGCTGCATCGCCACACTGCTGGATGAGCTTCAGACACGCCTGCCGCTCCCGCTCGCGGCAGCGCTCGGCCGTCTGCCTCACCGTGTTCAGCTCTGCCTGACGCCGCAGGTAGTCACGCAGCGCCACCGCCTGCTTGCGCTCCACCTCCTCCATCGTCCGCTCGGACTGGAGCAGCTTGTCCTCGTACTGCCGGCGCCTTGGGTTCGGCACGGAGCGGTTGCCCGCGAGGTACCGCTGGCTCCGCTGGGACTGCTCCACCACCTTCAGCGGCAGCACCCGCTCCAGCGTCAGATCCAGCCTCACTCCCACCTTGGACTCGGGCGCCTCCGTCACCACCCGGATGGGCACCTCCTTGGGCAGCATCGATGCCAGCCGCCCCGCCCCCAACCGCTGCGCCACATCCGGCGACTCCGCCTTGTCCTCCACCGGCGTGGCCACCACCAGGAAGGCCACGTCATCCCTCAGCTTCTGGCGCACCGCCTCGGCCCGCTCCCGAGCCGCCGTCGCCCCCACCCGCTCCTGATCCGCGCGCAGGTACGCCAACAGCGCGTTGCCCAGCTTGCCGCCCTCCTCGAGCTGCTGCCCCGTCTTGAACCAGCGCTTCGCCCACGCCACCTGCACCGCGTCCACCCCCTTGCGCGCCGCCGGGTGGTCCGGCGAGACAGACAGCACCGCGTCGAACTCCGCTCGCGCGTCCTGCAGGCGTTCCTCCTTCAGCGCCTTCTGCGCCGCCTCCACCCGCGCATCCAACGTCTTCGTCAGCAGCGCTCGCGCCGGCTCATTCTCCCCGTCCAGCTCCAGCGCGCGGACCAACAGCTTCTGGGCCGCCGGCAGGTCTCCCGTGCCGTGGACGCGCTCGGCCTCCGCGTACACCTCCTCGCTCCAGCTCTTGCGCATGGCGCGCAGCTTCACCGTCACCTCGGAGGCCTCGGGATCCACGGCGAGGGCGCGCAGGTAGGCGGCCTCGGCCTCGGCCCACTTGTGCTCGGAGGTGAACTGGTCTCCCTCCTTCACGGCGCGGCTGAAGGCGGTACAGCCGCTCACGAAGAACAGGGCGCACAGGGCCAGCACCGCCAGCGGGCGGCAGGAAGATGTCGAAGGCGATCGGGCAGGCATGGACACGGGCGCATCTTCAGGGAAAGTCCCCTCCGGGTGAAGGAATGTGCGAACTGCCCGGCCGCTCGATGAGCAGGGTTGGCAACGTGCGCGTGACAAAGGTATGAGGAGGGGCCGCCAAGGAGGCCCCCCATGGCTGTACCCATCCGCCTGTACTCGGACTTCGTCTGACCCTTCTGCTTCATCGCGGAGCAGAGCAGCCTGGTCAGGCTGCAAGCAGAGTACGACGTGGAGTTGGACTGGCGAGGCTACGAGCTGCGTCCCGAGACGCCGCCCGGAGGCATCCTCATGGAGCGGCTCTTCCCCGGCCGCTCCCAGGCGATGTTTGCCCGGATGCTCCAGGTGGCCCAGATGCAGGGCGTTACGGGCATCCAGCCGCGCAACCTGATGAACAACACCCGGCGAGCCATCGCGCTGGCCGAGTGGGCAAGGGACCAGGGCCGGCTGCACCCGTTCCGTGAGGCCGTCATGCGGGCCTACTGGAGCCGGGGCGAGGACATCGAGAACCCGGAGATCCTCGGGAGGCTGGCGGAGGAGGCCGGCCTGTCCGCCCAGCAAGCGGTCGCCGCCATGGACTCGCCCGAGTACCAGGCCCGAGTGGATGCGCTGCGCGCCGAGGGCATGGCCCTGGGCATCAGCGGCATCCCCACCGTCTTCGTGGGCAACCTCCGCGTGGTGGGCGCCCAGCCGTACGAGGTGTTCGCCGAGGCCGCACGCAGGGCTGGCGCCAGCCGCCGCACCTAGCCGCCCCATCCGGAAGGTCGGACGGCGCTGGCCGGTTGAGAGAGACGTACCTCCTCGGGAATGACGCGACGCACCAGCCGTTGGTCCGTGTGCAACGAGGGGGATCCAACCGAAACGCGAGTCATCGACCATGCCCTGCGCTCAGCCGCGACCCACCGCATTCCGCCTCCCCCGGCGGGCGGAACAGTTCCACATCGAAGAGCACCGCAACGTCCACTGCCGCCACTACAGCGCGTGCGTGGATGTCGCCGTCCACGAGGACTGGGAGAGCTTCACCTGCGCCAAGTGCCCCCTCTTCCAGGAGGACAAGGCCCCCGGTGCGGACTCCTATGCCTTCAACCAGCCAGCCGACTCCGGCCGGCCGTAAGCCCGTCCGCCGCACGGGCGGGCGACCGGGATGGCGGGCGTCCCCGTAGGTGTAGCGTGGTGCACGCTCCAACGTTGCCTCTGTGGGCTGGCGCACGCATCCCGGAACCTCCACGCTGGTGGAGGCGGGCCTGGAGTGAATACTGGTGCCACGGCCGTGAAAGAGCACCGCGTCGACAGCTGGATCGAGTTGCAGGAAGCGCTCTTCTCGGGCTCGTGGAACGAGCAGATCCGCCGCTTCCGCCCGAGCTTCGTCTTCCGGGGTGTGCCGGACGCCCAGCATGATCTGTCCACCTCGCTCAACCGCCACCAGGGCTCCTTCGTTCCTCACGAGAGGGATCTGCTGCGCGCCTTCCGCAAGTACGCGCGCGACGGCACCCAACCTTGTGAGTCAGTCTGGGACTGGCTGGCGCTGGCCCAGCATCACGGGCTGCCCACGCGGCTACTGGACTGGACGTTCAGTCCCCATGTCGCGCTCCACTTCCTGACGGAGGATCCGGAGCTGTACGACGTGGACGGCGCGGTGTGGTGCGTGGACTACCGTGAGACCAACCGGTTGCTTCCCAAGCCGCTCCAGGCCGAGCTCCGCGAGGAAGGCGCGGACGTCTTCACCGCGGAGATGCTCGCGGAGGTGGCCGGGGACCTGTCCACGTTCGATCGGATGACGAAGCACCCCTTCGTGCTCTTCTTCGAGCCTCCCTCGCTGGATGCCCGGATCGTGAACCAGTTCGCGCTCTTCTCGGTGATGAACGGCCCGCTGCTGCGCTTGGACACCTTCCTGGAGAGCCAGAAGCGCGGCGTGCACCGGCTCATCGTCCCGGCCGCCCTCAAGTGGGAGGTGCGGGACAAGCTGGACCAGGCGAACGTGACGGAGCGCGTGCTCTTCCCAGGCCTGGACGGCCTGAGCCGCTGGCTGCGGCGCTACTACAGCGCGCCGCAGGGTTGAGCCACGCCCCGCGCTCGGGCTCTCAGGCTTCGAGGTAACGCTGGTGGATCGGATGAGGCGTGTCGGAGGTGACGTCCCCCGTCAACCCGTCGCTCCGCTCCCGCTCGGTGCGCAGTTGCGCCTCCTTCTCGTGCGCATTCGCCGCGGCGCCAAAGAGGATCGTGACCACCAGCAGCCCCACGAAGAAGAGAACCCCCAACACGATGGACCACACGACGAGCATGACGTGACCTCCCTTGCGAGTGCGAAACCGTGGCCCTCGAGGGCCTGTGTCTTCCCAAAAGATGGGGATGCTCCGCCTGCCTGTCCGGCCTCATGCCCGTGCTCCCTCGTCCGCCGGGCTGTCGGGAGACTCCCCGCAGGAGTTGACAGAAGGGGCAGACCGAGCTGGCACCGAACCGGGGATCCGAGAAGATGACATGGACGAGGGGGGCCACATGGCGAAAGCAACGTGGAACGGGACCGTGCTCGCGGAGAGTGAGCGGTACGAGCTGGTGGAGGGCATCGTCTACTTCCCTCCCGAATCCGTACAGCACGCGTGCCTGCGAGCCAGCCCCACGCACACCACGTGCGCCTGGAAGGGCGTGGCCAGCTACTACGACGTGGTGGTGGACGGGCAGGTGAACAAGGACGCGGCCTGGTGCTACCCGGCGCCCAAGGACGCGGCCTGGCACCTCCGCAACCATGTGGCCTTCTGGAAGGGCGTACACGTGGAGCGATGAATTCCGGCTGGCGGCCCGGCCCCTCTTCGTATCAGGTTACCCCTCGTGACCTCCGCCAGCTCCAATCCGCTCCTGTCCGATCGTGACGTCGACTTCCAGCTCTTCGAGGTGCTCGACGCCGCGAGCCTCTGCACCCTGCCCGCCTTCTCCGAACACTCGCGGGAGACCTTCGACTTGCTGCTGGGCAACGTGCGCCGCTTCGCCCGCGAAGTGCTCTTCCCCACCTACCGGCTGCTGGATGCCGAGCCGCCCTCCTTCCGCGATGGGCGCGTCCACGTGCACCCGCTCATGCGCCGGCTCTATCCCCAGATGGTGGAGCTGGGACTGCTCACGGCCACGCGGCCTCCCGAGGTGGGCGGACAGCAGCTGCCCATGACGATCGCCTCGGTGGCCTCGTCGTACCTCATGGCGGGCAACCTCAGCGTCTACGGCTACGCGGGGCTCACCATCGGCGCGGCGCACCTGCTCGAGGTGTTCGGCACGCCCTGGCTGCGCGAGCACTTCATGTCCCGCCTCTACAGCGGCGAGTGGACCGGCACCATGGCCCTCACCGAGCCGCAGGCCGGCAGCAGCCTCGCGGACGTGAAGACGCGCGCCACGCCCATGCCGGATGGCAGCTACCGCATCTCCGGCTCGAAGATCTTCATCAGCGGCGCGGACCAGGACTTCACCGAGAACGTGGTGCACCTCACGCTCGCCCGCATCGACGGAGCCCTGCCCGGCACGCGCGGCATCTCGCTCTTCGCCGTCCCCACGCGCCGTCCCGAGGGCGGCCGGCTGGTGGACAACGATGTCCAGGTGGCTGGCGTCATCCACAAGATCGGCTGGAAGGGCCTGCCCAGCTGCGTGCTCAGCTATGGCGAGGCGGGAGACTGCCGGGGCTGGCTCGTGGGGGCCGAGAACCGCGGCCTGGCCTGCATGTTCCAGATGATGAACGAGGCGCGCATCATGGTGGGCCTCAATGCCGTCTCCACCGCGTCCGTGGCCTACCACGAGGCGCTGGACTACGCGCGCAACCGCCCCCAGGGCCGAGCCTCCTCGGCCAAGGACGTCACCCAGCCGCAGACTCCCATCATCGAGCACGCGGACGTGCGCCGGATGCTGCTGCGCCAGAAGGCCATCGTCGAGGGCGGGCTGTCGCTGCTGCTGACCGCCTCGCAACAAGCGGACCTCGCCACGCACGCACAGGACGAGGAGTCGCGGCGGCGCGCGGGGCTCCTGCTGGATCTGCTCACTCCGGTGGCCAAGACGTTCCCCGCGGAGAAGGGCTACGAGGCCAACGCGCTGGCGCTCCAGGTGCACGGCGGCTACGGCTACTCGAGCGAGTACCTGCCCGAGGCGTGGCTGCGCGACCAGAAGCTCAACAGCATCCACGAGGGCACGACCGGCATCCAGGGGCTGGATCTGCTCGGCCGCAAGGTGGTGGCCGCCGGAGGCGAGGCGCTGCGCATCTTCTCCGAAGAGGTGGCCGCCACGGTGGCCCGCGCCCGCAAGGCCGGCGTGGACCCAGGCTGGTGCGAGAGCATGGAGCGCACCCTGAGTGCGGTGACGGAGCTGACGCTGTCGCTCGGCGCCATGGGCATGTCCGGCGAGGTGGAGCAGATGCTGCGCCACAGCGCGGACTACATGGAGCTGTTCTCCATCATGGCCGTGGCCTGGCGCTGGCTGGCCCAGGCAGCGGCGGCCCGGGAGGGGCTCGGCCGGGGAGGCGAGGGCCGGGACTTCTACGAAGGCAAGCTGTGCGCCGCTCAGTATTGGTTCGCCGTCGAGGTGCCTCGCGTGCCCCACCTCGTGGAGCTCTGCCGCTCGTGCGAGGACTCCTATACGCGCATGCAGCCAGGATGGTTCTGAGCGTATAAATGGAGGGACTGTGTCCGTCTCCTTCCACCTGTGCCAGCCCGGGCGGGGTGCCTCCTGCGGTGCCTGCTGTGGGCTCTACAACTTCCGGGATCACTCCCGGGCGGCGTTGACCGAGCGGCTCGCGGAGCAGACCGCCCGCATGCGCGATGTGCCTCGAGAGCGCGAGGCCTGGCATGCCGCCGCCCGCGACGCGCTGGAGTCCCGGAAGGAGCCTCCCCTCTTCCCCTCCGTGCGCGTGTGCCCCCTGTTGGGCTTCATCGACGCGGAGCAGCGCCGCGTGGGTTGCCTGGGGCATCCGAAGGTGACGGGCGGCGTGGATCTCCGCGATTGCGGCGTGTACCGCGCCTCCATCTGCGAGACGTTCACCTGCCCCTCCTTCGGCTGGCTCGAGGATGCCCAGGCGCGGCTCGTCGAGGCGGCCTGCCAGGACTGGTACCTCTACGGGCTCGTCATCACGGACGTGGAGTTCATCCGGGGTTGCCTGCGCCTCATCGAGCGCGAGCTGGCTGGCCCGGCCCGTCCGGAGCGCATCATGGCTCGCCCCGCCGCGCTGGAGGCCGTACGGCGCCTCTTCGCGCTCAAGGAGACCGCCACCGGCCGCAGCCCCCACGCCCCCATCTTCGGACGCTTCACCCCGGACATGGAGGGCGAGCCTGTCTCGCGAACGCTCAACTACGCGCGCCTGGGTGTGCGCGCCGCCCCCGAGGACGATGTGGTGCTGTGCCTCGGCTACGACCCGGCGGATGCCTCCACGCTCATCGCGGCGCGGGAGCGCGTGCGCCTCCATGTCCGAGCCGTCGTGCGCACGCTGATCGACTGAGCGCTGTCCACTGCTCCACGGAGGGAGGGAAACTCCTTCGCCACAGGGGGAGGCAAACTCCTCGCCTGCCCGCTCCCCTTCCCGTCGGCCCTCCAGCCCCCAAAGCCCGCCTCCGGCCTGAGTTCCGGGCCTCGCACTGTCCGCTGCTGGAAGCACGCGCGAGCCGCCTGCCCGGCGCGCCCATTGCAGTGGTGCGCCCCCAAGAACCAATTTTCCCACACCGGGGGAGGCAAGGATGGGGCGTCGTTGGGCATGGATGGGAATGATGGGGGTGTGCGCGCTGGTGACGGGTTGCCAGCAGCGCGAGATCCACGAGCAGGCGGCGCCTGTCTCCGCGCGGGCACCGGCTCCGTCGCGGCCAGGCGCGAACACCGCACCCACGCAGGTGAGCACGGCGCCTCCGGCAGAAACCCCGGCTCCGCAACCCGTGGCGCAGCCCGCCGCACCGGCTCCAGCTCAGACACCGGCATCGGCCCCAGCTCAGGGCGTGGCCAGCTCGCGCACCGCACCCGCGCAGGCACAGCCGGCTCCACGGGGTACCACCACCACCGAGTCCGCAGCCCCTCAGCAGGCCCAAGAGGGCCGGGTGATGATCGGCTCCGAGGCCATCCAGGCCAGCGAGGATGAGGCCTGGTACGAGGGCGCGGCCAAGGCGGCGCGTGCAGCACGGCAGAACGACTCGGTGCCGCTGGAGCGGGTGGTCATCGCCTCGGGCAGCGTGGATGGCCGCGTCACCCGCGTGGATCGCGGCACGGTCCACGTGCGTGACACCGAGGGCAACGTGTACCAGCTGCGCATCGACAAGCGCAGCCGCGGGGTGCGCGAGGGCCAGAGCGTGCCGATCAAGCAGCTCGAGGAGGGCACTTCCGTGCGCGCTTCGTTCGACCTGGTCGGCGGCAGCAGCTTCGCGCGCGACATCGAGGTCCGCCGCTAGCAGCAGGACCCCGCAAAGACGACGCCCGGGAGCACAGGCCCCCGGGCGTCTCACTTCTCACTCAGTGTTACGAGCGAAGGACTAGTAGGTGCCCTTCATCGTCACCTTGGTGTAGGCGCTGTAGCCGTACGAGCACGCGTACCAGGTACCCGCAGTCGGGCTGCTGATGGTGCACGTCTCGGTGTTGCCCGTGAGGTACGGACGGCAGGAGTAGGTGCTCGTCGTCGGCGCGGAGCCCTGGCGAACGTACAGGTCCGCGTCACCCGTGTTGCCCGAGGCGCCGACCTGGTTGAAGGTCAGCGTGCTCTTGCCGGACGGAACCGTCAGCGTCCAGCACTTCCAGGTGCTCGCGGAACCGGAGTACTGAGCCGTGGCCACGCCGTTGGTCAGCGTGTCAGTGCCACCGCCGGTACCACCGGTGTAGGTACCCGTCAGCGTCACGCCCGAGTAGGTCGCGTACGCGCTCAGCAGCACGTACCAGTCGCCGGCCGCGGGGCTGGCCTTGGTGCAGGTCTCCGAGGTGGCCGTGCCCTCCGACTTGCAGTCGTAGGTGGAGGTGTCCGGAATCGCGCCGGCCTTGACGTACAGGTCCACGTCACCCGTGCCGCCCGAGGTGGTGAACGTCACGCTGGTCTGGCTGGCGGGAACCGTCAGCTTGTAGACCTTGTCCGTGCCCGCGCTGGCGCCAATGCCCGTCACCGGCACGCCGTTGCTCAGCGTCACGACGGTCGGCGGGGTGGTGGAGCCCACGCCCACGGCCGCCCAGGCCGCCGTCACCGAGGCGATCTCCGCCGCGGTGAAGCCCAGCTGGGTCGCCGCCTGCTCGGTCGCCGTCTTCAGCGCCGCGTACTTGCTGGAGGCCGTCAGGATGTCCGTGTTGGCCTTGTAGAAGATCTGACCGGCCTTCTGCACGCCGATGCCCGTCACGACCGTGGTGGACTTGCCACGCGGGTGCGTACCGCCGCGCGACAGCAGGGTGAACGCCAGGTTGGCGATACCGGAGCTGTAGTGCACGTCCACGCTGCCAGCGCTGCTGGTCCAGTAGTCCAGCGAGGCGCCGTCCTTGGCCGGATCGTACATGTAGCGGAGCGCGTCACCCGGGGTGGCCGGCGTCCAGATGTCCTCGCCCACCTTGAACACGTCGTCGGTGGTGATCCAGCTGCCGCTCTCGTAGCTCTCGCAGAAGGCGCCGAAGATGTCGGACATACCCTCGTTGATGCCACCGGACTCACCCGAGTAGGTGAGGTTGGACTCGTTCTCCGTCACGGCGTGCGTCAGCTCGTGCGTGGTGACGTCGTTGTCCAGACCCAGCTGGGTGCTGTTCACGCCGTCGCCGTCGCCGTACACCATCTGGGAGCTGTTCCAGTAGGCGTTCACGTAGTTGGTGCTGTAGTGCACCGTGCTCTTCAGCTGCGCGCCCGCGTTGTTGAACGAGTCACGGCCGAAGTTGTTGAAGTAGCAGTTGTAGGTGCCACCCAGCTTCGCGTAGTTCGTGTCGACGTGGTTGTCGCCGCTGGCCGCGCCGCCCTCGGAGCGCTTGAGCGTACCGGGCAGCGAGGTGCCGTTGTTGGCGCTGTACACCGCGCGGTTGAGCGACGTGTAGACCTTGGGAGCGCGCAGGGCGATCTTCCCGTTGTCGGCGTTCACGTACACCAGGTCTTCCACGGGGATGCCGCCCTGCTGGCCCACCACGCGGATCTCGTGCGCCAGCACGAGGCTCTCGTTGGTGTCACGCACGTAGACCAGGCGCTCGGCCTTGCCCGACTTGTTCAGGGCCTGGGTCGACTTGGTGGCGGCGGTGACCGCGGCGTCCGCGGAGATCTGCGCCTTCACCAGGGTGTTCATCGCCACGCCGGCCTTGGTGTCACGCGCGTCGCCGTTGGCGGCGTACACGTTGCCCTTGGCGTCCACGTGGAGGATGAGCTCGCCGTTGATGACGGGCAGGCCGTTCTTCATCTGCTGGAAGCGCAGGTGCTGGTGGCCGTTCTGGTCCACCGTGACGCGCTTGAACGTCAGGTTCGCAGCCTGCAGGCGGAACACCGGAGCTACCGCCGCCAGAGCCTCCTGCACGGTCGCCTTCGCGTCCACCGCCGCCAGGCCCTTGGCCGAGCTGGAAGCGAAGCCGAAGTTACCCGTGATGTAGTAGGGAACGCCGTCCTTGTTGGACCCCTGGACGCTGGCGCCAGGCAGCACGCTCAGGGCCTGCTGGATGTCCGCATGGTCGTCCTTCGACTCGGCATTCGTCGACAGCTCATCGGCGTCCACCGGTTGCTGCTGCTCAGCGGTGCCGCACGCAGCGTAGGTGAGACCCATCCACGCCGCACAGAACGTCCTCAGAAGCTTATTGCTCAACGTGCTACCTCCTCGGGGGAAATACGAGCCTTTCGTGACATACAGGTGTCGATGAGATCAACTACTTTTTTGCGGAAGTAGCTTCTAACAATTTGAACAACAATTAGAAAACTTCCGCATTAAACAATTATCACGGCATATACGGGGTTCCGTTTTTGGGATTCCTCAACACCCGTGCGCTGTTAGGGGCGAGAGCCTCGTCAGGGGCTGGCGAGACCCACCCCAATACTCCGCGTGAAACGGAGTGTTTTCAGACTCACCACCGCGGACAGTATGGAATGAAGTTTCTATCTGGACTGCAGCATCTGGGGCTCGGTCTGGCTGTCTTGGGTGTGTTCTCGAGCTGCGGTTCACGCGTGGTGCGCGAGTCCGAGCCCCCGCCCGCACTGCCTGCGCGGCTCACGGCGAGCCAGGTGGCGCGGCTCATCCCCTCGCGGGTGAAAGAGCCCGAGCGCTGGAGCCAGGACGTGCTCTCCGCGTTGGATGCACAACAGGTTTACCCCTCGGCGGAGCCGGTGTGTCAGGTGCTGGCCATCATCGAGCAGGAGTCCGGCTTCCAAGAGAACCCGGTCGTGAAGGAGCTGCCGCGCATCGTCCGCAAGCGGCTGGACACGTACGCAGGGAAGCTGGGGCTGGTGGGGCGCAAGGCCCTGCAGGCGCTGATGCAGCACCGGGCACCGGGCCAATCGCGCACCTTCGAGGCCCGGCTCCAGGCAGTGCGGACGGAGCGGGATCTGGACCGGTTCTTCCGAGAGCTGCTGTCTGCCTATGAGGAGCAGTACCCGGCGGTGTACACGGCGGCGGATCTGGCCAGCGAGCTGTTCACCTCTCGCGGACTGCGGGAGCTGAACCCCATCACCACCGCGGGCTCCATGCAGGTGAGCGTTCGCTATGCGGTGGAGCAGTCCGATGAGGATCGCCCCGAGGCGGAGGTGCGCGAGGAGCTGTACACGCGCGCGGGCGGCGTGCGCTTCGGCACGGCGCGACTGCTGGGATACGAGGCCAGCTACTCCCTGCCGCTGTACCGCTTCGCGGACTACAACTCGGGCCTCTACGCCTCGCGCAACGCGGCGCTGCAGGCCCAGGTGAGCGAGATGATGGGGCTGCGGTTGGCAGCGGATGGGGACCTGCTGCTCTACGACGCGGACGGCAAGCCCCGAGACGAGGACAGCCGCACGCTGGCGGCGCTACTGGCGTTCCGTGCGCGCCACGCCCCCAAGCTGAGCGAGCGGCAGGTGCGCCGGGACGTCCTCAAGGAAAAGACGGCCGACTTCGAGAAGACGGAGACGTGGCGCGCCGTGAAGCAGTCCTACGAGCGGGTGAAGGGGAAGCGCCCCGAGTATGCCCGGATGCCCGAGGTGGTCATCCGCAGCCCGAAGCTGAGCGGAGACCGGACCACCGGGTGGTACGCGCGATCGGTGGATCAGCGCTTCCAGCGGTGCATGACCCGCTACCACGCGCAGGCACAGTAGCGAGCCACGTCCGGCGGGCGCCCCTCAGCGCTTCGGTGCGGGAGGAGGCGTGAAGCTCTTGTCGGAGAGCTTCATCTCCGTCACGGGACCATAGCGGCGCGCCACTTCCCGGATGGCGGAGGCATTGCCGAGAAGCACGAGGGTCAGGTCCTCGGGAGCAGGGAGCACTCGCTGGGTGACCTGGCGGATGTGCTCCCGGGTGGCTCCGGCCACGGCGGCAGCGAAGCCGTTCACGTCCTGGGCATCGAGCCCATAGAAGGCCAGCTCCGCCAGCTTCGAGGCCAGCTGGCCGCTCGTCTCGAGCGTGGGCGGGAACTGGCCCAGCACGTAAGATTTGGCCGAGGGGAGCATCGCCTCATCCATGCCGTCGCGGCGGTAGCGGGAGAGGACGTCCAGGGACAGATCGATCGCCTTCCCGGTGGACTCCGTCTTCGTATACGAGGAGATCGCAACGACGCCCGGCTGCGTCTCCCTCATGAGGATGGAACCAGCGCTGTAGCTCAGGCCAGACTTGATGCGCAGCTCCGTGTTGAGGAGCGAGGTGAAGCGTCCGCCGAAGATGGAGTTGCTCAGCGACACGTCCACTCTGTCCGGATCGCCGCGAGCAATGCCGGTGTTGCCGAGCCAGAAGTACGTCTGGGTGGCATCGGGCTTGTCCACCAGCAACACGCGCCGGCCCTTGGTGGCGGAGGTCGGCGGCGCCACGGGCGCGGGGGCTCCTGCACGAGCCCAGCCGCCGAGCGCGGCCTCCAGCTGGCTGGCGAGCTGCTTCGTGTCGAAGTCTCCGACGACCGAGAGGATGAGGCGATCCCCACCGAGCTGGGCCTTCGCGTACGCGAGCACGTCCTCGCGCGTGAGGGTGGGGAGCGATGCCTCGCTGCCCATCACCGGCCGCCCATAGGGGTGCCCAGCGAAGTGGAAGGCGAGGAAGTAGAAGTTCATGAGGCTCCGCGGGTCTCCATCCTTCAAGGCGGCGAGTTCGGAGGTCATCCGGTCCCGCATCTTCTCGAACTCACCCGCTTCGAAGCGGGGCCGCATCAGCAGGTCCGAGAGCAGCTCCACCATGAGCGCCGAGTCCCGCGTCATGAACTGGCCCTCCACGTGCAGCGCCTCGGTCTCGGCGGAGACATCGAGCTCGGCCCCCACGCCATCCACGGCCTCGGCGAACTGCCGGGCGTCACGCTTGCCCGCGCCCTTGAGCAGCAGCTCACCGGTGAGCGCAGCCAGACCTTCCTTGCCCTGAGGCTCTCCCAGGGTTCCTCCGCGCAGCCAGCCGCTGAAGGAGATGAGCGGAACATCGTGCTTCTCGGCCAGGATGAGCCGAGCCCCGTTCTTCAGCTCGATGACGGTGGACCTCGGCAACTGGACGCCCGGCACGGACTCGGTCTTCTTCGGCTCCGCAGGCTTGGTGGTGGTGCTCTGCGCCCCGGCTGCGGTCGTCATCAGCAATGCCGCCACCACGCCCCTGCACATGACGCTGCTCATCGTCCCGCCTCCTTCCCGGCCGCGGCCTGGACTTCACCCGTGGGCATCAACACTCCAACGGTGCGGTGGTCCGGATCGAGGATGCGCTGGGCCACCTTGCGCAGTTGCTCGCGCGTCACCTGCTCGTAGCGCGTGGGCACGTCGAAGAGCTTGTGCCAGTCCCCCAGGAAGACTTCATACGTGCCCAGGAGATAAGCCCGGGAACTATTGGTCTCCATGCCTCGCCAGAAGTTGGCCACGACGATGTTCTTCGCCTTGCGCAGCTCCGCGTCGGTGACGCCCTGCGAGCGCACCTTCTCCAGCTCCTCGCCGAGCAGCTTCTCCACGCGGGCCACATCCGCGCCCGGCGGCATGTCCACGACGAACCACACCAGGGAGGGATCAAAGGTGAGCGTGGACTGGCTGCTGACGTGGATGGCCACCCGCTCCTCCTCCACCAGCCGCAGGTGGAGCCGGGAGGACTCTCCCTCCGCGAGGATCTGCAGCAACAGCTTCAACGCCGGCACGTCCGCGTCCTTCGCATCCACCCCGTGGTAGGCCACCTGGAGCATCGGGGCCTGCGCCATGCGGCGCACGAGCACGCGCTTCTCGCCCTGCTGCTCGGGCTCCTTCGTACGCACCGGCTCGGGCGGGGGCTGCGAGGGGATGGGCCCCAGGTACTTCTCCGCGAGCGCGAAGACCTCCGCGGGAGTCACCGCGCCCACCACCACCAGCGTGGCGTTGTTGGGGGCGTAGTACGTCTGGAAGAAGCGCTGGAGATCCTCCATGCGCCAGGACTCGATGTCCGAGGGCCAGCCGATGACGGGAATCTCATAGGGGTGCGCGACGAAGGCGGTGGCCTGCACCTGCTCCATCAGCGCGCCCATGTTGTCGTTGTCCACCGACGAGCGCCGCTCCGAGTAGACGACGCCGCGCTCGCTCTCGATGATCTTCGGATCGAAGGACAGGTGGGCCAGCCGGTCTCCCTCGAGATCGAAGATGGTCTCCAGCGCGGAGCTGGGGAACCAGTCCATATAGGTGGTGATGTCCTCGGAGGTGGAGGCGTTGTTCCGGCCACCCGCGGCCTCCATGACGGAGTCGAACTGGCCCGGGCCGTACTTCTTCGCGCCGTTGAACATCATGTGCTCGAAGAAGTGGGACAGGCCGGTGATGCCGGGCCGCTCGTTGCGGCTGCCAACCCGGAAGAAGTTGAAGAGCGTCACGTTGGGGATGTCCTGGTCCGGCCAGACAATGACCTTCATCCCGTTCTTCAGCGTCCGCACCTCGATGCCCGCGCCCTGCTGGGCCGACGCGGCCTTGCCAGCGGGTGCCGATGCGGTCTTCCCAGGGCGCCCCTGCGCTCCGGCGGCCGCGCTCACCCCGAGCACCAGAGCCACGACGAGCCACTGCTGACGGTACATCCACCCTCCCTTTGATGACGAGCGAGCCCAACTTGTGGGCATCCCCCATATTCCCAGGAGTGGGCTCGGATGGCATGACCTCTTGCGTTGGGCGGGCTTCCCTGGCCCCTTTTTCTCACTCGTTGGAAGGACGAGAGGGTGAGGAGGAGAAGCGCAGCAGGGACATGAGCTGCTCGGGAGTGAGGGCGGCGGCACCATCCACCTCGGAGAGCAGGCTCGAAGCCAGTTCCCGCTTCTCGGCGTGGAGCGCGACGATGGCCTCCTCGATGGTGCCCTCGGTCACGAGCCGGGACACCGTGACGGGCCGGGTCTGACCGATGCGGTGTGCCCGGTCCGTGGCCTGATCCTCCACGGCCGGGTTCCACCACGGGTCCAGGTGGATGACGTGGTCCGCCGCGGTGAGGTTCAGGCCCGTGCCTCCCGCTTTCAGGGAGATGAGGAACACATCGCCCTCGCCGCGCTGGAACGCCTCCACGCGGGATTGGCGCTCGGGTGCGGGGGTCTGTCCGTCCAGGTACTGCACGGTGAAGCCGCGGGCCTCGAGTGCCTCGCGCGCCAACCCGAGGAGCTGGACGAACTGGCTGAAGATGAGGGCCCGGCCTCCCTCGGCGCGCAGCACCTCGACACGCTCCAGCAGGCGTTCCAGCTTCGAGGACTGCTGCTGGAAGTCGGGATCGACCAGCCGGGGATGACAGGCCAGCTGCCGCAACCGGGTCAGGGCCGCCAGCAACTCGAAGCGCTTGCCTTCATCGGCGCCGTCCCCCACTTGTGCCAGGGCCGCGAGCCGGACCCGCTCATACAGCCGTCGCTCCTCCTCCGAGAGCACGACCGGGACGAGGGTCTCGATGCGCGGGGGCAGCTCGCGGGCCACTTCGGCCTTGGTGCGCCGCAGGAGGAAGGGGCGCAGCACCCGGGTGAGCGCCGCGCGAGCCGTGGGATCCCTGTCACGCTCGATGGGTTCGGCGAAGCGCTTGCGGAAAGACTCGCGGCTGCCCAGCAGCCCTGGGAAGACGATGCGGAACAGGCTCCAGAGCTCCGAGAGGCGGTTCTCCACCGGTGTGCCCGTGAGCGCCACGCGAGCCTCGGCCTGGAGCCCCCGGAGCGCACGCGCACGCGCCGTGTCCGGATTCTTGGCCGCCTGGGCCTCGTCCACCACGAGGGTGGCGAAAGGAATGCTCGCGAGCCGCTCGGCATCCCGGACGAGCAGCGCATAGCTCATCAGCAGTACGTCCCCCGCCTTCAGCTCCGAGAGCAGCCGTTCTCTGTCCGCCTCGCGGTAGGACCGCACCCGCAACGTGGGAGCAAAGCGAGCGGCCTCGGAAGCCCAGTTGAAGCAGACGGAGGTGGGCGCCACCACCATCGCCGGCCCGGCCTTCGCGCGGTGCAGCAACAGGGCGAGCGTCTGCAGCGTCTTGCCCAGGCCCATGTCATCGGCGAGGCACCCGCCTCCGCCCCACTCGCTGAGCCGGGCCATCCACTGGAAGCCCTGACGCTGGTAGTCGCGCAGCTCCGCTCTCAGCGCGGAGGGCACATGGATGTCTCGCGCCTGGGCCTTGCGGATACGGGTGGCGAGCCGTCGCCAGTCAGGAGGAGCCTGAACATCCACGCCTGCCTCGGCGAGCGCATCCAAAATGGGCGCCGCGGCCTGACTCACCTCCAGCCCTTCGCGAGTGGGGTGCGCGAGATCCGCCAGGGGCGTGAGCCGCTCGCGCAGCTCCTCCGTGAGCCGCATCCAGAGGCCCTTGCCCAGGGGCACGAAGCGCCGGCGGCTCCGAAGCGCTTCCAACAGGGTCGCGAGATCGACCTGCTGACCCTCCACCTCCACGCTCCCCTGGAGGCCGAACCAGTCACGCTTGCGGAGGACTTCGACCTTCAGCTTGCGTGCATCCGGCGCACCGGACAGCCGCCAGGGATGCTCCTCCCATTCGACCCGGAGGTTCGAGCCAATGAGCGGCTCCAACCGTTCCAGGAAATCGAGAGCCGCTTCCGCCTCTTCCAGGACGAAGTGACCCGCGGCGTCCGTTGCCAGCACACCCAGTCGCTCACGGAGCGTGAGGGCCTCGGCGCGCTCGGCCTCCAGATCGCGATGCGCCACGACGCGCTCGCCGTCACGGAGGGCCCGAACCCGAGGAGCCCCCTCCCCTGGAGGCAGCAGTGGAGCTTCGGGCAAGGGGCGAACGAGCAGGGTCCCCTCCAGCGCCTCCTGTCCCACGTGGCGCAGGCGCAACAGGAAGCCCGGCTCGGCGGGAACGGGGCGGGCCTCCAGCGATTCAGGCAGAGATATGGGATAGGCAGCCTCCAGCCCTGCGAGGTTGCGCACCACGGCCGGGCGGGAGGACTCGGGCAACCGGGTTCCATATTCGCGCAGCGTGGTGAGGAGCTCGCGCGCTCCGGAAGTCACGGTGACCAACGTCAGCCGTGGCAGCTCGCGCTCGAACAGAAGCCAGGGCAGAGGCGCATCGACTCCGGAGGGAGGCGGCTGGAGCGCCCTTGGATGGAAGGCTTCGCCATCGAGGGAGGGGTGAACGGTGAGGCCGGAGCCTGTCTCCGAGAAGGAGAAGCCGAGCGGCGCCTCGCGCACCTGGAGCGGCTCATCCAGCCGCGAGGCTTCGAAGAAGCGGGGGCTGTGCGCCAGCAGCCTCAACGTCCGCAGCAACAAGAAGTAGCCATCGGTGGCGAGTGCGTGGCGAGAGGCGAACTCACACAGCTCGAAGGCCTCGAGCTCTCGCGGGTCCGAGAGCATCGCGCGGATATCATCCCGATCGCGCCAGCCCGCGGGCGTGCCCTTGGACAGTCCTCCTTTCTTCAGCGGCCGGTGGAGGTAGAGACGCAGCTTGAGCGCGCGGACATCAAGGCCCTCCAGGCGGAAGGTGACGTAAGACTCGCTGACAGGCCGCACCAGCGCCTGGGTGGCCTTCTCGAAGGCACCGAGGATCTCCCGCGCCGGCACCTCGAAGAGCAGCTCCGCGAACCGCACATTGAACTGAGCCTGCAGGGGCTCCGAGAGCATGTCGAGCAACGTGTCGATGGCGGAGAGGGCATGGACGCAACGAGCCTCCCCGCTGGAGGTGCACCAGCAGGACAGGGCGGCCTTGTCATCGAGCAGAGCGCGCGGGTCCACCGAGACACGCATCCGCAGCAGCCCGCTCCAGGGGCCCAGCATCTTGAGAGGAGTCGGAGGGTTTCCAGGCTCCTCGACGTACAGGAGCAAGGGCCGATCCTGCAGTGTCACATCGGGCCGGCCTGGGAGGAGCCGAGGAACGGCCTGCGCTCGCACCCGGACCCGTGCCCTCTCGAGCGCTTCCTTCCAGGGGACCAGCCGCGCATCCGAGGGAGGAGGGCGAGGTGTCTCGGCCCGCTGCTGTTCGATTTCGAGCCCCCGCCGGATGCGCTCGGCCTCGGCGGCGAGCCAGGTCCACACCGCCTCCTTGAGCATGATCTGGGTGGCAAGCCCCCGGACGTGGCGATGCAACTCGAGCGATCCATCCAGCGGGGACGTGACGGGCAGATGTTCGAGGCCATAGAGCCCCGGTGTCTCCCGGAAGCTCTTGGCGAGGAATGGCTCCACGACGGACAAAGGCATCCGCGAGGCGTGGGTGAGGTGGTGCGCCACCAACCACTCCTGAAGCTCCTTGGGCCCTCGCGGCCGCTCGGTGCTGGGGGGAGGCAGCGCTCGCTCCGAAACGGAGCCGCCCGCATCGAGGAAGGCCAGACCGAGCGCGACGGCGTGCTTGCAGAAGCCCTGGCTCTCGAATGTGGGGCATTGGCACTCACAAAAGAAGCCGTCCGCGTCGACCGAGATGGAGACGGGATAGGAGTGCCCTGGCTGTTCGAGGACCTCGCCATGGAGGGCATCGGGTAGCGCCTCGAACGCGGTGACGCAGTGCCGGGCCAGACACGACTCCCCCTGCTTGAACAGCCGAGGGCCTGCGGTCTCGAACAGCGATTCCCGGGTGAGCCACCGTCGCAGGGGAGCCAGGGCGTCAACGGAAGGCTTTGGGAGGGAAGATGGGGTGGAGGATTCGACCTGTTGGCTGGACATGGGAGCAGAGGGTCAGGAGGCGCGTTCAGTCGAGCCCGTGGACGGAGCCATCCGGGCCGGGTGGTAGAACTCCTCGAGGACGAAGTGGTGGTAGTTGGTGCTGTCGAGCCGCGTGGCGAAGGTTCGCGCCGAGACGCGCAACCGGTCGGCCACGGCCTCGAACTCGGCGCGGCTCACGTCCCGCAGGGACAGGTAGAGGCGCGAGGCGGCTCGGAGATAGGAGAACAAGGGATTGGGATCGACGCCATCGGGGCGCCGGCGCAGGAAACGGTAGAGGCGCTGGAACTCGCGGTCCCGCTCGGGCTTGCCCGTGGCGTCGCAGTACTCGGCGGCGGTGGCCTCGATGAGGATGAAGAAGGGCTCGTACTCCGGCGGTGGCGCAAAGGAGAAATCGGGAGCCACCGCCGAGCCCGTCCACAGGGAGGAGATGGGTTGGAGGGGGAGCCAGACGACGCGGTCCTCCTCATCCATCACGGGCACGGGGAGGTCCTGGTCCAGGGGCAGCACCCTGCCCTGCTCTCCGAGCACGGTGGGTATCCGGAGGAACTCCGGGCGGGAGGGGTCCATGCCCGCCCTCTCGAGCGCCTTGGTTGCAATCAGGTCCATGACCTTCCCCACTGGGTTGTGCGCATCGTACCCAACCTAATACCTCGGGTCGCGCGGTGCCAGCACCTGGAAGGGGTCCAGGCGGGCGGAGCCGAAGTTGGGCGCGCCGAGAGGGTGGAGCTGGGATAGGGTGCCGGAGCCATGTTCGCTCCCGCAGCCCCGGTTCCCGCTCCTTCAGCCCTGGTCCTCTTCTCGGGGGGACAGGACTCCGCGACCTGCCTGGCGTGGGCGCTCGCGCGGTTCTCCCGCGTGGAGACCCTCAGCTTCGATTACGGCCAGCGCCACGCCGTGGAACTCGAGTGCCGCACCCAGGTGCTGAAGGCCCTCCGGGAGCGCTTCCCCGAGTGGGGAGCGAAGCTCGGAGAGGACCACACGATTGATTTGAGGGTGCTGGGGCAGATCAGCGAGACGGCGCTGACGCAGGACATGCAGATCCGCGTGGCGGAGAACCGGCTGCCCAACACGTTCGTGCCCGGGCGCAACCTGATGTTCTTCACGTTCGCGGCGGCGGTGGCCTACCGGCGCAACTTGAAGGTGCTGGTGGGCGGGATGTGCGAGACGGACTACTCCGGCTATCCGGACTGCCGGGATGACACGCTGAAGGCGCTGCAGGTGGCGCTGAACCTGGGCATGGACAGCCGGTTCGTCGTCGAGACGCCATTGATGTGGATCGACAAGGCGGCGACGTGGAAGCTGGCCGAGACGCTGGGAGGCGCTCCGCTGGTGGAGCTGATCCGGCTGGAGACGCACACCTGTTACATGGGAGACCGCCGCGTCCTGCACGAGTGGGGCTACGGCTGCGGCACGTGCCCCGCGTGCGAGCTGCGCTCGAAGGGATGGGCGACCTACCAGGGCGAGCGAAAAGGCTGATCGCGAGACACAGGGCTCACGGGATGCCCAGCACCTTGTGGGTCTGGAGGCCGAGTCTCCACTGGGGGTGCTTGAGGCAGTACTCCAGTGCGAGTTCCGTGTTGCGGACCCGGTCCGGGCCATCGCGGGGCTGGAGGAAGAAGTGGGAGAACTCCAGTTCGGCAAACTGGGCGGGCTCCATCCCCTCTTGAGGGAAGACGAACTTCAGCTCGCTGCCCTGCTTCTGGACCACCTGGCTCCCGGCCTTGGGGCTGACGCAGATCCAGTCCACGCCCGGGGGCACGGGCAGGGTTCCATTCGTCTCAAGGGCGATGAAGAAGCCGCGAGCGTGGAGCGCGTCACAAAGCGCTGAGTCGAGTTGGAGGAGCGGCTCTCCGCCGGTACAGACGACCAGGCGAACGGAGCGTCCTGGGGCCTGAGGCCAGGCTGCGGCCACGGCGTCCGCCAGTGCCTCCGCGCTCTGGAAGCGCCCACCGCCCGGGCCATTCATGCCGACGAAGTCGGTGTCACACCACTGCGAGCAGCCGCCCTGCCCACGGCCGCGATCCCGCTCGAGTCCAGTCCAGAGGTTGCACCCGGAGAAGCGAAGGAAGACGGCCGCCTTGCCCGCCTGAGCTCCCTCTCCCTGAAGCGTGTAGAAGATCTCCTTGACCGCGTAGCTCATGGCTGCTGCCTGCGCTCCTCCGCCTGAGGCGCTCTTATCTACCACTGGGTAGGTCCCCGCGCTTCCATCCTGAGAGGATGAAACTCGCGAGCAGCCGCCGAGACGGCTCACGCATCCCCGCCTGGCCGCCCCGGAGTCGGGCTGGATTCTCTCCACGTCGCGCGCCCGGTCTTCAACTCCCCGCCTGGGGTGGGCTGTCGCGAGGAAGAGGGGCTGTTTCGGGGAGCCGCTGGTAGGTTCGCGCGCATGAGCTCCTTTCCCTCAGCCCTGCCCGAACCCGACTTCACTCCGCTGCGAGGGGGGCGCGCGCTGCGCTGGGGGATTCTCGCGCCGGGCCGGATCGCGGGGGGCTTCGCCTGGGCACTCCATCGCCACACCGACCAGCGCGTCCAGGCCGTGGCCTCCCGAGAACTCGATCGCGCCCGGAGCTTCGCGGCGACGTATGAAATCCCGCACGCATACGGCTCCTACGAGCAACTCGTCTCCGATCCCGGGGTCGACATCGTCTACATCGCGTCGCCGCACAGCGAGCACAAGCGCCAGGCCCTGCTCGCCATCGCCGCGGGCAAACACGTGCTCGTGGAGAAGCCCTTGGCGCTCACGGCCGCCGAGGCGCGGGAGATTGCCGCGGCAGCGCGCGCGGCCGGAGTGTTCGCCATGGAAGCCATGTGGTCCCGCTTCCTGCCCCAGACGACCCTTATCGACCGGCTGCTGCGGGACGGCGTGCTCGGAGATGTGCGCCTCGTCATGGCGGACTTCGGCGTCCGCTGCGACTTCGATCCCGAGAGCCGCATGTTCAACCCCGCGCTCGGCGGCGGTGCCCTCCTCGACCTCGCGATCTATCCGATCTGGTTCGCGCACTTCGCGCTCGGCGCACCCTCGAGGGTGCTCGCAACGGGCGAACTCGCCAGAACGGGAGTGGATGGACAGACAGCCCTGGTGCTCACCACGGCCACGGGGGCACAGGCGCTCCTGCACACGACGCTCTTCGCATGGACCCCCAACGAGGCGACCCTGAGCGGCTCGCTCGCGCGCCTCCATGTGGAGGCACGGTTCATCGCCCCCGGTGGTTTCACGCTGGCGGATTCTCGCTCCGAGGCGCGGCTGCGATGGACCGATGGATCTGGGGTACGCGGGAGCGAGGCTCTTGCCTATCAAGCGTCGGCAGTGGCCCAGCACATCGCGGATGGGCTCACCGAATCGCCGCTGCACCCGCTCGATCGAACCATCGCCGTGCTCGAAACGATCGACGAGGCGCGACGGCAGGTCGGCTACGCGCCCTGACCTTGGAACGCACGTACGTCGAGTTGGGAAGCAGCCCCCCTCAGCCACCCAAGAAACGTGCGGCCCCTTGGGTGCCTCCTGCAGGTGTAGCCCCTGCTACCCAGGTTTCCTGCCAGAGGCAGCGCGTCCTCGGATGACACGGGAGACACACCATGAAGTTCACGAACCGGAAGCGGCTCGTCACCGGCTTGCTGGCTGGCACCTTTATGTTCATCGGGTGCACTGCGAGCACCCCCACCGTGCGCAAGAGCCCCTATGGGAACAACACGAACGCGGGCGCCGGACATATCAGCAAGACCAAGGCGTCGGATGACAACCTCCGCATGCCGCTGGAGGATCCGCTGCGCACGAAGGAGCACGAGAGCATCCGCGACGCGGAGGTCGAGCCAGCCGCCTCGGAGAGCGAGCAACCCGGCGTCGGCACGGGAGGCTCCGGCAACACGAGCCCGTCTTCACCCCCGCAGGAATACCGCTGCCCACTCGAATAAAACCCGGTCCACAACTGCGCGATGGGCGCAGCCCTGGCACCCTGAGGCGACGGTCCGCCAGGCTGCGGGCAAAAAACAAAGGGCCTCGAACCGAAGTCCAAGGCCCTGAAATCTCTTCGCTTTTTGTGCCCAGGGGCGGAATCGAACCACCGACACGGGGATTTTCAGTCCCCTGCTCTACCAACTGAGCTACCTGGGCGGGTCGCTGCGAAAGCAGCGCCGATTTACGGGGACTCCTCTCCCACGTCAAGCGCCTTCTGCGGACCCCCTCCCCCTCTCCGCTTGCCCGCCTGGGTTCACTTTTTCACCCTCTACCTCTGTCGAGCATGTGCCCAAAACCACGGTTGCCGGGTCACTCAAATCGAAACCCTTCGATTTTTTCGTGAATCCATGAGGGGTCCTGCCCCATTGAGGTACCCGTGAGCTGGCTCAACTACCACCACCTCCTCTATTTCTGGACCGTCGCCCGCGCTGGCACCATCGCCAAGGCGGGCGAGGAGCTCCATCTGGCCCAGCCCACCATCAGCAGCCAGATCAAGCTCCTCGAGGAGTCCCTGGGCCACAAGCTCTTCGAACGCCAGGGCCGCAAGCTCGTCCTCACCGATGTCGGCCGGACCGTCATGCGCTACGCCGATGAGATCTTCCGCCTCGGCAACGAGCTCAAAAACGTCGTCGGAGGTCTCCCTTCCGGCCAACAGGTCCGCCTCCAAGTCGGCGTCGCCGATGTCGTCCCCAAGGCTGTCGCCGAGCGCCTGCTCCAACCCGCCCTCGACATCGGCCCCCTGCGCCTCGTCTGCCGCGAGGGCCCCCTGCCCCAGCTCCTGGCCTCGCTCGCCCTCCATGAGCTCGATGTGGTCATCGCCGACGCCCCGGGATCCGAACCCGTCAGCGTCCGCGCCTTCAACCACCTGCTCGGCAAGTGCGGCCTGTCCTTCTTCGCCGCCCCCTCGCACTCCCACCTCAAGAAGGACTTCCCTCACTCCCTGGACGGCGCTCCCATGCTCATGCCGTCCGAGGCCAGCTCGGTCCGCCACTCGCTCGATCTCTGGTTCGAGGCCCAGAGCGTTCACCCCACCGTCGTCGGCGACTTCGACGACAGCGCGCTCCTCAATGCCTTCGGGCAGCGCGGGCTCGGCGTCTTCGCCATGCCCTCCGTCATCGAGGACGAGGTCGCTCGCCAGCTCGATGTCTCGGTCATCGGCCGCACCCACGAGATCGAGAACTGCTTCTACGCCATCACCGTCGAGCGCCGCCTGCGGCACCCCGCGGTCGTTGCCATCGCCGAAGCCGCTCGCTCCAACATCTTCCAGTAGTGGCTCCTCCAGACCCGCGGGCCCCGGGCTCGAAATGCCTCGAAGCCCGCGGCCCCGGAATGGGAGCTCACTCTGTTGTCAGCCTGATACACCCGCGTCCACGGGCGCGGTGATGGGCCCCGCAGGGCCGGGGGGCTCCGCGGGCACGCTCTGGACGGGTTCCGGCCCCACCTGATCGATGGGCATCTGGTTCTCCGTCCCCGGTGGCTGGGTCGTACGGCAGGCAATGGCCACGGCGGCCAGGACGGCGGCGATGAGTACGGCACGGCGCATGGTTTCTCCTCCGAGATTCCCGACCCTAGGAATCGCCTCCCTGCCAGGCAACGCGCCACTCAGCCTTTCGTTCGGCATCGGATGAGCATGCGGCCGTTCGGGCCTCCGGGCTCCGGGGCGCCCGCCCAGCTTGCCGCCCTTCACCGCTGGTGCTCCTGCCCGGAGTGGTCACCTTCCTCAGGACCTCTCCCTCGCTGGAGCGCCAGATGCTGGACCTCGTCGATCTCGGCAAGCGATCGTTCTCCGCCTTCCGGGGCATCGCGCCCCAGGAACAGCTCGACGAGGTGCTTCACCTCGCCCAGCGCCTGCGCGGTGTCCGCTGCCTCCACCTCAATGCCACGCCCTACGGTGGAGGAGTCTCGGAGCTGCTCCGCTCGGGCGTCCCCCTGCTCAACGACCTGGGGATTGTCACCGACTGGAAGATCATCCGTGGCGACCAAGCCTTCTTCCAGATCACCAAGCGGCTCCACAACGCGCTCCAGGGCGCACCCGGTGAGTTCTCCGAGTCGGACAAGGCCACCTACCTGGCCCACTCACGGCTCAACGCCAACAGCCTGTCGGAGGGTGACTACGACTTCATCGTCGTCCACGACCCTCAGCCCGCCGCCCTGCCCATGATCGGGGGCCGCAAGGGCGCCCGGTGGGTCTGGCGCTGCCACATCGACACCTCGCGCCCCAACCCCGAGGCCTGGGAGTTCCTCCGCCCCTTCCTCAGCTCCTACGACGCCGCCATCTTCACGCTCCCCGAGTTCATCCCTCCGCGCTTCCCCATCTCGCATGTGGCCATCCACTCGCCGGCCATCGACCCGCTCAGTCCCAAAAACCTCCCGCTGCCAGAGGAGCTCGCGCGCCACATCCTCGAGTGGATCGGCGTGCGGCTGAGCCGCCCTCTCGTCACGCAGATCAGCCGCTTCGATCCGTGGAAGGATCCGATGGGCGTCATCGCCGCCTACCGGCGTGTGCGGGAGCGCGTCCCGGAGCTACAGCTGGCCATGGTGGGCTCGCTCGCCCTGGATGATCCCGAGGGGTGGGATGTCTACCGGGAGATTCGCGATGCCACGGCCAACGACAACCTCATCCACATCTTCACCAACCTGGTGGGCGTGGGGAACATCGAGGTCAACGCCTTCCAGGCGCTCTCGAACGTCGTCATCCAGAAGTCCATCCGCGAGGGCTTCGGGCTCGTGGTCTCCGAGGCGCTTTGGAAGGGCACTCCCGTCGTGGCCGGGCGCGCCGGGGGCATTCCGCTGCAGATGCCCGAGGGCACGGGCGGCATCCTGGTGGACAGCGTCGACGAGTGCGCGGAGGCGGTGCTGCACCTGCTGAAGCACCCCCGGGAGGCCCACCGTCTGGGCGAGCAGGGACGCGAGCACGTGCGCCGTCACTTCCTCGTGCCCCGGCTGCTGCTGGACTTCCTGCACCTGCTGGACTCACTGGTGCAGGAGAAACCCGTCGAACCCCGGGGATTGGCCCTGGCGTCTCAGCCCTCCGCCTCGCCGTGAGCGGGCTTCACTCGAGCCGTCCCCTGTTCATGACTTGGGGGACGCAGGTGGCTCCTCGAACAGTTCCCGCTTCTCCAGCAGGATGGCCCTTCGGCTCAGCCGCAGCGAGGCCAGCGTGTAGAGGGCGATACCTCCCGCCAACACCACCCCCAGGGAGAAGGACACCACGGGCGCCTCCTCCGGCACGCTGAAGCGCCGCTGCGCCAGGTACAGCAACGACGTCACCACGAAGGACAGCAGCGCCGCGTAGTCCAGGATCAACGCTCTCGCCAGCAGCGCATGTCGCCGGTCGAGCACGGCCACCTCCTCGCGCAGCACCGCCCGCCGTGCGTGTCCCTCCGGCAGCGCGCGCCACTCGCGCACCATCTCTCGCACCCGCATGCTCACCCGGGCCGCCTGGTTGTCCAACCCCAACGCCAACATGCCGCACCCGGACACCATCACCGCCGGCGTCACCGCCGCGCCGATGAGCCGCAACGAGGAGACCTCCAGCATCCCTGCGCCTGCATCCATGGTTGCCTCTCTCCCACCTCGTCCCCCTCACCGCAAGCAAACCCGCCAGTGGCAAGATTTCGCCCACTGTCATCTTGACAGTCGAAGTGTCGAGTCTTACTGTTCGTCTCGTGAGCCCGAGGAAGACACAAACCGAGTGGAAGTTGGCCGAGCTGGCCGCCGAGGTCGGCGTCTCGCCGCGCACGGTGCGCTACTACGTGCAGCGAGGCCTGCTCCCCGCCCCGCCCTTCAAGGGTCCAGACACCGTGTATGGCGAGGAGCACCTGCGCCGGCTCAAAGCCATCCGCGTGCTGCAGGCGCGCTTCCTCCCGTTGGATGCCATCCAGGTGGAGCTGGCGCGGCTGAGCCCGGACGAGCTGCGCGCGCTGGCGGAGTCCGAGCTGCCCACGGACACCCTGCCGCCTCCTCCGCCCGCGGCGCCGGAACCTCTCAAGGCCTCCGAGGTGTCCACGGCAGGGGCGGTCTCGACAGTCAGGCAGGTGCCCGTGGCAGGTTATCGCCGGTGGGAACTGGCACCGGGCCTGGAGCTGCACCTCGCGGACACAGCGGATGACAAGACCCGGGCGCTCGCCGAGCGCGTGCGCGCCCTCATCGAGCAGTCGGAAGAAAGGTAGAAGCCAGATGACAACCGAGCAGTCAAACCAGAGGACGCAGTGCGGGCTGTTCACCAAGGACGGCGCGCAGATTCCCCTCCAGGGTGTGGAAGTCACGGGTGAGCTGCTCGGCGGCCATGCGCGCGTGCGCGTGAGCCAGCGCTACCGCAACTCCGAGCGCCGCCCCGTCGAGGCCATCTATGTGTTTCCGCTCCCCTCGGACGGGACGCTCATTGGCTTCTCCATGGAGTGCAACGGCCGGAAGGTGCAGGGTGTGGTGAAGGAGCGCGAGAAGGCCTTCGCGGACTACGACGACGCCATTGTCGCCGGCCACGGCGCCGCTCTGCTGGACCAGGAACGCCCCAACGTCTTCACCGCGCAGGTGGGCAACCTGCTGCCCGACGAGGAGACGCTGGTCGAGGTCGAGTTCCTCCAGGCCATCCAAGTGGAGGAAGGCAGCGTGCGGTGGATGCTGCCCACGCTGGTGGCCCCGCGCTACATCCCCGGCAATGTGCAGGGCAATCGGACCGGGCATGGTACCGCCAGCCCCACGAACCAGGTGCCGGACGCCGACCGCATCACCCCGCCGATCGGCCAGGTGGCATACGGCCTGAAGATGGACCTGCTGGTGGACCTGGGCCGCCCCGTGGTGGTGGAGAGCCCCTCGCACGCGCTCACGCTGGAGAAGGACGGCCAGAAGGTGCGCGTGAAGTTCGCCAAGGGCGAGGTCGCGCTGGACCGTGACTTCGTCCTCACCGTGCGCAGCGAGGACACGAGCACCTCGCTCACCACGCTCGTGACCCACCGCCAGGGCGAGAACCCGGGCACCTTTGCGCTCACCGTGGTGCCGGACCTGCTCGGCATGGCCACCGGCGCGAAGCGGCAAGAAGTGGTGTTCGTGGTGGACACCTCCGGATCCATGGAGGGCGAGAGCCTGCCGCAAGCCCAGGGTGCGCTCCGGCTGTGCCTGCGCCACCTGCGCGAGGGAGATCGCTTCAACATCATCGCTTTCGATAGCAGCTACCGGACGTTCTCTCCCGAGCCGGTCGTCTTCACGCAAAAGACGCTCGAGCAGGCTGACCGGTGGGTGGCCGCGCTGCGGGCCGACGGAGGCACCGAGCTGCTCCAGCCCATGCAAGCCGCCGTGCAGGGTGTGCCGGACGGCGTGGTGGTGCTGCTCACCGACGGGCAGGTGGGTAACGAGGAGCAGATCCTCAAAGCGGTGCTCGGGGCCCGGAAGACGACGCGCGTGTACTCGTTCGGCATCGGCACCAACGTGAGCGACGTGCTGCTGCGAGACATGGCGAAGCAAACGGGCGGCGCGGTGGAGTTCATCCACCCGGGCGAGCGCATCGACGACAAGGTGGTGGCCCAGTTCTCCCGCGCGCTTGCCCCACGCGTCACGGACCTGAAGGTCTCCTTCGAGGGCGTGGAGTGCACTGACCTCGCACCCGAGAAGGACTCCGTGCCGCCGCTGGTGGACGCCGTGCCATGGACGCTGTTTGGCCGCTACCCCGCCGCGGGCCGAGGCAAGGTGACGCTCCAGGGGCACTCGGGACAAGAGCCCTTCTCGCTCACCCTTCCCGTGGAGTTCCCCGCCGCCTCGGATCGCCCTGTGGTGGAGAAGCTCTGGGCCGCCGAGCAGATCCGCACGTGGGAGTCCGCGAGGCTCGAGGGCCGCCGCGCGGAGCGGATGAAGGAGCGCATCATCCAGCTCGCCGTGGCGCACCAGATCGTCACCCAGTACACCTCGTTTGTCGTGGTGGAGGAGCGCACCGCGGAGCGCCGGGCCTCGGGCCAGCCAGAGACGCGCGTCGTCCCTGTCAACGCTCCCGCCGGCTGGGGGATGTTCGGCACGGACAAGAAGGAAGCGGAGCAGGCCGTCGACGGGGGTGTCTTCAAGAACTCGAGCGGCGGGAAGCAGCGGAAGCGGGCCACCACCGGCTCCTTCGCCTCCATCGGAGGCATGGCGCCCGGTGCTCCGCCTCCGGCCCCTGCGCGCCCGGCTGCCCCGGCTCCCATGGCCGCGGCGCCCGCTGCGATGCCGGTGGCCGCGATGCCTGCCGAAGCCCGCGAGTCCAGCAAGGCAGACGTGGCGCGTTCGGCTGCAAAGCCCAAAGGCAGCCTCCTGCAGGGGCTCATGGACACCCTCTCCCTGAACAGGAGCGCGCCCTCCATGCAGAGAGCCCCCGAGCCCATCATGGACGTGGATGACGACGCGTTCGCACCCGCGGACATGGAGGAAGAAGCCCAGGCCGAGGAGAAACCGGCCCATGGCACGGGCGTCACCGCGCTCCTGTCCCGCCAACTCGCCAGCGGCCTGTGGGAGGGCACGGGCACCGGTCCGGAGCCAGTTCGCCAGGCCCGCGCCACCGCGCTCGCGCTGCTGGAGCTGCTGCGCCAGGGCATCACCAGCAACCACCCGCTGCACGGCGCCCAGGTGAAGAAGGCGGTGGAGGCGCTGCTCTCGCTCGCGTCGGGTCTCACCGGCGTGCCCGAGGTGGCGGAGCTGGCCCTGGGCGTGGCGTGGCTCGTGGCAGCGGGGCCTCGCACGCGGGGGAAGATTGCCCAGGCGGCCCAGCCCCTGGCGGGGCTCAGCGCCTGCATCGGCGATGAGGCGAAGCTGCGCCAGCACGTGGACACGCTGGCCACCCGGTGAAGCTTCTGTGACGACAGGGGCCTCGGGGCGCTAGGGTGCACCCAACCCGCGTCCCGAGGCCGCCATGCGCTCCGACTCCTCCGCCATCACCCTGTTCCAACGCCACAGCATGCTGCGCGTGCGTCAGAAGAAGGAATGGGGGGAGATCCTCACCGGCTTCGAGATGCGCAACAAATACCAGGTGGTGGGAGACGACGAGCAGCCGCTGTTCTTCGTGGGCGAGGTGGATGGCGGCCTGGGCGGGCTTTTGGCGCGTCTCTTCCTCAAGGCCCAGCGCCCCTTCACCCTGGAGCTGAAGACACCCGACGGCGCCACCCTGCTGCGGCTCAAGCGGCCCTGGCGCTGGTGGTTCGCCCACCTGGACATCGAGGACGGAGCCGGCCAGCACCTGGGCAGCATCCAGCAGCGCTTCGCCTTCTTCGAGCGGCTCTATGAGGTGCATGGTCCCTCGGGCGAGGTACTCGCCACCCTGCGCGGGCCGTTCTTCAAGCCGTGGACGTTCCTCGTCGAGCTGCAAGGGCGCGAGGTGGGGAAGATCCAGAAGCAGTGGAGCGGATTCGGCAAGGAGCTGTTCACCGCGGCCGACAACTTCGGCGTCTCCTTTGGAGACATCCAGGATTCCCGGCTGCGCACCCTGGTGGTGGGCGCTACGTTCCTCATCGACTTCGTCCACTTCGAGAAGCGCGATTGAGCAGCGCCTTGGCGGCACTTGCGTTCAAGGATGCACCGGATGCACCGGAGCACGCTCCGGGCAGAGGGGTGCTCGCGCTGGAGCGTGGGCCTCGGGGAACGGTCGTTCGTGCCGCACGCGCCAACAGCCCTCTCAAGATGCTGCTGCCGCGCAACCACGGCCGGGGCGCCTGGGCCTACCTGGCCAGCTTTGGCGGAGGGCTCGTGGATGGAGATTCCATTCACGTCGAGGTGGATGTCGGCGCCGGCGCCACCGGCCTGCTCTCCACCCAGTCCGCCACCAAGGTGTATCGCTCGCCGCGAGGCTGCCGGCAGGAACTCCACGCCCGCGTGGGTGAGGGGGGATTGCTCGTCCTGCTGCCCGATCCCGTGGCCTGCTTCACGGGTGCTCGCTACACGCAGGAGACCACGGTCACGCTCGAGCCTCGGGCCTCGCTCGTCCTGCTGGACGCCTTCACCTGCGGGCGCGCCGCGAGAGGCGAGCGCTGGGCCTTCGAGCACTACCTGAGCCGCACGCACATCCAACGCGCGGGCGCGCCCCTCTTCCTGGACGCCATCCGCCTCACCTCCGAGGAAGGTCCCCTGCCGGCACGCATGGGCCGCTTCGAGGCCCTGGCCATGCTCGCCGTCTTCGGCCCGGAAGTGGCTCCCCTGCGCGAAGCCCTCCTGCGCCCCTTGGAGCCCCTGCGGCGGCGGGCTCCTGTCATCGAGACGGCCAGCCCTCTCGGGGACGACGGCGCCCTGCTGCGCGTGGCCGCCACCTCAGTCGAGGAAGCCATGTCCGCCGTACGGGCCCGGCTCAAGCCCCTGCCCCAGGTGCTCGGCGACGATCCTCTTGCAAGGAAATGGTGACTCAGCTGACGCGGTGCAGCATCATGGCCTCCAGTTGTCACTGAGAGGATCCCCATGCACCTGGTCCCGCGCGAGTTGGACAAGCTCACGCTCCACGCCGCAGGTTTCCTGGCCCAGAAGCGACTGGCTCGAGGCCTTCGGCTGAACTACCCCGAGGCCGTCGCACTCCTCTCCACCCAATTGCTCGAGCTCATCCGAGACGGGCGCCGCGTCTCCGAGTTGATGGACCTGGGACGGCGGATGCTCGGCCGGGCGCAAGTGCTGCCGGGCGTGGCGGAGATGCTCCACGAAGTGCAGGTGGAGGGCACCTTCCCGGATGGAACAAAGCTCGTCACCGTCCACCACCCCATCTCGCTCGAGCAGGGAGACCTGACGCTGGCGCTCTACGGCAGCTTCCTACCCGTGCCCGCCGCCTCGGCCTTCGCCGCGCCCACCGAGTCCGCGCCGCCTCCGGGCGAGGTGCTCACCCAGGCCGGAGAGATTGCGCTCAACCCGGGCCGCCCGCGCCTCTCGCTGGCGGTGGAGAACCGCGGCGATCGCCCCATCCAGGTGGGCAGCCACTATCCCTTCGAGCACACCAACCGCGCGCTCGAGTTCGACCGTGCGAAGGCGGTGGGCATGCGGCTGGACATCCCTTCGGGCACGGCGGTCCGCTTCGAGCCCGGAGACAAGAAGACCGTGACGCTCGTTCCCGTCGCTCCGACGCAGCAGGCAGGAGGCACTCCATGAGCCGCACCCTCGATCGCCGCCACTACGCGGACATGTACGGGCCTACCACGGGGGACCGGGTGCGCCTGGGAGACACGGGCCTCATCGCCGAGGTGGAGCGGGACTTCACCTCCTATGGAGACGAGTGCAAGTTCGGCGGCGGCAAGGTGCTGCGCGACCGGCAGGGGCAGATGGAGGGCATCGGGGACGGAGAGGCGCTCGACTGCGTGCTCACCAACGCGCTCATCGTCGACTACACGGGCATCTACAAGGCGGACATCGGCATCAAGCACGGGCGCATCGTCGGCATCGGCAAGGCGGGCAACCCACGCATCATGCCGGGCGTGACGCCGGGGATGCTCGTGGGCGTCACCACCGAGGTCATCTCCGCCGAGGGCCACATCGTCACGGCGGGAGGTATCGACGCGCACATCCACTACATCTGTCCGCAGCAGGCCTTCGAGGCGATTGCGTCGGGTGTCACCACCTTCCTGGGCGGAGGTACGGGCCCGGCCACGGGCACCAACGCCACCACGTGTACACCGGGCGCGAAGAACATCGAGTTGATGCTGCAGGCCACGGACACGCTGCCGCTGAACATCGGGCTGACGGGCAAGGGCAACACGTCGCACCCGGCGGGCCTGGTGGACCAGATTCGCGCGGGCGCGGCGGGCCTCAAGCTGCACGAGGACTGGGGCACCACGCCGCCATCCATCGACTGCTGCCTGGGCGTGGCCGAGGACGAGGACATCCAGGTCACCATCCACACGGACACGCTGAACGAGTCGGGCTTCGTGGATGATTCGATCGCCTCGTTCAAGGGGCGGACGATCCACACGTACCACTCGGAGGGCGCGGGCGGAGGCCACGCTCCGGACATCATCCGCGTGTGCGGCGAGCCCAACGTCATCCCCAGCTCGACGAACCCGACGCGTCCCTACACGGTGAACACGCTGGATGAGCACCTGGACATGCTCATGGTCTGCCACCACCTGGACCGGGGCATCCCCGAGGACGTGGCCTTCGCCGAGAGCCGCATCCGCGGAGAGACGATCGCCGCGGAGGACATCCTCCACGACCTGGGAGCCATCAGCATCATCTCCAGCGACAGCCAGGCCATGGGGCGCGTGGGCGAGGTCATCACCCGCACGTGGCAGACGGCGCACAAGATGCGCGACCAGCGGGGGCGGCTGAAGGACGAGCGGGGTGACAACGACAACCTGCGCATCCGCCGCTACGTGGCCAAGTACACGATCAACCCGGCCATCGCGCACGGCTTCAGCCACGAGGTGGGCTCGGTGGAGGTGGGGAAGCTGGCGGACCTGGTGCTGTGGAAGCCGGCGTTCTTCGGGGCTCGGCCGGAACTGGTGGTGAAGGGAGGCTTCATCGCCTGGGCGCAGATGGGAGACGCCAACGCTTCCATCCCCACGCCGCAGCCGCTGCAGATGCGGCCCATGTTCGGCGCGTTCGGCCGGGCGACGGGATCCACCAGCGTGGCCTTCGTGTCGCGGCGCTCGCTGGAGGAGGGGCGGGTGAACGCGCTGGGGCTGAACAAGCGGCTGGTCGCGGTGCGCAACTGCCGTGGAATCGGCAAGAAGGACATGAAGCTGAACGACGCGCTCCCGCGCATCACCGTGGATCCGGAGAGCTACGAGGTGCGCGCCGACGGCGAGCTGCTGCGGTGCGAGCCGGCCACCACCGTTCCCCTGGCCCGTCTGTTCAGCCTGTTCTGAGCTCGAGCCGATGACGAACCGCTGGCGCGTGCTGCAGCTCGCTGACTCGGCCTTTCCGACCGGAGGTTTCTCGCACTCCTCCGGGCTGGAGGCCGCTGCTCAACAGGGCGAGGTGTCTGATGCGCCGGCACTGCGCACCTTCATCGAAGGAGTGCTGTGGCAGGCCGGCCATGGGGCCCTGCCCTTCCTGCGCGCCGCATATGCGCCGGGAGCCGAGCCGACGAAGCTGGATGCTGTGTGCGAGGCCTTCCTGTCCAACCACGTGGCCAACCGGACCAGCCGCACCCAGGGACGAACGCTGGTGGCCACGACGGCGCGCATCTTCCCCGATGAGGAGCTCCAGCGGCTCCATGCGGCGATCCGCGCTCGCACCCTGGTGGCCCACTACGCCCCCATGTTCGGCTTCACGCTCCGGGTTCTCGAAGTACCCCTGGAGCAGACGCAGGAGCTGTTCCTGCACCTGGCACTGCGCGGAGTGGCCTCGGCGGCGGTCCGCCTGGGGCTGCTCGGTCCGCACGAGGCGCAGCGGCTCCAGCACGAGCTGGCCGGGGTACAGAGCACCATCCTCGAGCGCTGTAGCTCGCTCTCCCTGAACGAGCTGGCCCAACCGGCGCCGCTCATCGACCTGTTCGGCGCCACCCACGATCGACTCTATTCCCGCCTCTTCCAGTCCTGAGGAGCACCATGCACGACCACGACCACGACCATGACCACGATCACGGGCATGCGCATGATCACGATCATGACCATGACCACGGGCATACCCACGAGCACTGGTCGGGCCCCGGCCTGTTCCGGGAGCGAGAGCCCCGCCTGCCTCGCGACTACCATCAGCGGTCATTCACGGTCGGCATCGGCGGGCCGGTGGGGAGCGGGAAGACGGCGCTCGTGCTGGCGCTCTGCCGGGCGATGCGGGACAAGTATTCGCTGGGCGTGGTGACGAATGACATCTTCACGAAGGAGGATGCGGAGTTCCTCCACCGCAACAAGGCGCTGCCGACCGAGCGCATCCGCGCGGTGGAAACGGGAGGCTGTCCGCACGCGGCGATCCGCGAGGACATCAGCCACAACCTCGACGCGCTCGAGGGGCTGATGCACGACGTGAAGCCGGAGCTGCTCATCGTCGAGAGCGGCGGCGACAACCTGGCCGCGCAGTACAGCCGGGAGTTGGTGGACTACACCATCTACGTGATCGACGTAGCGGGCGGGGACAAGGTGCCTCGCAAGGGCGGCCCTGGCATCACCCAGTCGGACCTGCTGGTCATCAACAAGAAGGATCTGGCGCCGCACGTGGGCGCGGACCTGGGCGTGATGGATCGCGACGCGCGGAAGATGCGAGGCGATGGCCCCTTCCTCTTCACGCAGGTGAACAAGGACGTCGGCGTGCCCGAGGTCGTCGAGCACATCGTCGCAGCGTGGCGCGAGGCGACCCACAAGGCGGCGTAGGCGTCGACAGGCTCAGCCGAAGATCCGCAGCAGCGGCAGGGAGACGCCCGGCAGCGCCCGGCACTCGAGCACTTCCCCACCGGAGCGCACTTCCCGGCTCCGGTAACGACCCTGAGTCGCATCAGGGTCCCGGTACACCTCGATGCTCTTCCGCCCCACGTCTACGAGCCAGTACTCTGGAATGGACGCGCGAGCGTAAAGGCGGGCCTTCACCTCGCGATCTCGCGCGAGCGAGGCATTTGCCACCTCCACCACCAAGAGTGCGTGAGACGGGTGCTCGGCCGAGCCCTCGGCACCTGCTGGTACGACGGCAAGATCTGGCTCGGGTTCACTCTGCTCATCCAACGTGAGCGGCAATTGGGGCCGAACATCGAAAGACTCTCCCAGGCTCAGCACCAAGAGACGAGTCAACCGGACGATGACCCCTGCGTGCGCCTTGCCCTGTGGAGACATCTCGACAATGACCCCCTCGAGTAGCTCGACATGGTCGTCCTCATCGAGGATGCCGGTCTCCAGCATCCGATGGTAGGCATCCACCGTGAAGCGGTGCGGCGTCCCGAGTGACGCCAGGGGTGCTTCGACCTCGACCATGAGAGGCTCCTCGTTGCCTCCAAGATAGCTACCTCGTTGGCGGCACGTCCACCGCGCCCTGCCCTCGCAGCAGAGCCCCGTCAGAGGGAATCGCGCACTGGCGGCAGACGCGAGCGCCCATCCATGTCGTGCGGCACTCCGGTAGGCGTCACCTCGGGCCGGTACGCCTGAACCTGGCGCACCATCCAGAAGGCCGCGGCGGACAGGACGCCGAGATCGTCCAACCAACCCAGGACGGGAATGACGTCCGGGATCGCATCCACCGGAGACACGAAGTAGATGACCGCCAGCAGCCCGGCGAGCTTCTTCCACAGGGGGACACGACCGTCTCTCAGGTACCGGAAGAACCGGGACCCCATTCCGCGAAGACCCGAAGCGTTCATGTCTCCTCCTACGTATAGGGGACCGGGTTCATTGCACCCCGGCACTCCACGCCCGGCCCCTCGCTGAGCGGCCGACAGTCCACTCCATTGCCCCACAACCCGGCAGTCCCAAGGGCCACCCAACGCCAAGTATCTCATCATCCCTTCGCGCCTGCTCCTCCGGACGCTTGAAGTTCCGCATGGGAGCACCCACGCTCGGAATCGAACAGCTACACCGCTCCGGTGTGGAGGGGGTTCAACGTTCGTGGCGTCCGCCTCCAAGAAGCTCGCTCACAAGTCTGCGGTGAAGGGAGCACGGAAGCTCATGCTCCAGCACCTGGAGGAGGCCGTGGCTGCCGTCGAGCGCCTGCCCGACTCCGAGGACACAGAGGCACTGCATGATCTCCGCGTCGCCCTGCGCCACCTGCGCACGTACCTGACCACCTACAGCAAGCTCTTCTCCGAAGCCGTACCCGCTCGGAGCCTCGAAGCCCTGAAAGAGCTCACCCGCCTCACCAACCCGGCACGCGACGCCGAGGTCCAGGCGGGCTGGATCGCTGAGCACTCCCCAAGCCGCCAGTCCTCCTCTAGCCCCGCAGCCCGTCTCCACTCCCGGCTCACCGAGCACCACGCAGAGCTGTTGCGAGTGATCCGCGAGCGATTCACCCGTGACTTTCCCCGACTCGCCAGACGCCTGCGTCGGCAACTTCACCGCGCTGAGGACGAGGACGCGCGCACCTTCGGGAAGTACTCCTCGAAGCAGGTGCTGCGCCGAGGCCGGCGTCTCCGCGAGCGGCTGGACCGCATCGAAGGAATGGCCGACATCGAGGGCTGCCACAAGGCTCGCATCGCTGCCAAACGCGTGCGCTACCTGCTGGAACCCTTCGATTCCCTCGAAAGCGCGGAGGAGCTGATCGACCAGCTCAAGGAACTCCAGGACACGCTGGGGGAACTGCACGATCTGCACGTGCTGATGGAGACGATGTCCAGCGCGACTGAGAACACCCAAGCCCCGAAGGGGCGACGCCAACGTTCGGAACTGGCTTCCCTCGCCTCTACCGCACGCCAACGAATGACCCGGATCTACGCACAGGTAGAGAAGCGCTGGCTGAATGACACGAAAGCCAGCCTCGACGAAGCGCTGGCTCGGGCCGCATCCAAGATCCGCAAAGCCGGACGGTGAGGCCGCTGAAGCAGCTCCCACCCCTCTGCCAGACACAGAGGGGCGAGGGTTCCACCGGGCTCAGCTCTCTTCAGGAGAGCCGCTGTCCGTGTCCGTGTCCGTGCTGCCCTCTGTGGACTCAGAACTCTCGGTGTCGGAAGGCGACGGCTCGGCCTCGGATGACTCGGTGCCCTGCGTCTCACCCGAGCCTGAGCCAGTGTCCTCCTCGGACTCGGTCGACTCCGGCAGCTTGGAGATGCCCGTCACCTTCTCCGTGCCGTTCTCCAGCGCGATCAGCCGCACGCCCTGCGTGTTGCGGCCGATGACGGAGATCTCCTTCGCCTTCATGCGGATGAGCATCCCGCCGTTGGTGACGAGCATCACCTCGTCCCCATCCTTCACCTGCACCAAACCCACCACCTTGCCGTTCCGCTCGGTGGTCTTGATGTCGATGATGCCCTTGCCGCCGCGGCCCTGGCTCCGGTACTCGGCCTCCTCGGTGCGCTTGCCGTAGCCGTTCTCCGTCACCGTCAGGATCGTGGTTCCCTTCTCCACCACGTCCGCGCCCACCACCTCGTCGCCCTCCTCCAGCGTGATGCCCTTCACGCCGTAGGCCTGCCGCCCCATGGAGCGGACCTCCTCCTCCGGGAAGCGGATGCTCATGCCCTGAGCCGTCGACAGGAGGATGTCCTTGCTCCCATCAGTGATCTTCACCGCCACCAGCTCATCTCCATCGTCAATGCCCAGCGCGATCAGACCGCTGGCTCGCACGTTGGAGAACGCACTCAGGTCCGTGCGCTTCACCACGCCGCGCTTGGTCACGAAGAAGACGTACCGGTTCTCCGGGAAGTCCCGCGTCACCAGCACCTGCGCCAGCTTCTCACCCTCGCCAAACTGCACCAGGTTCACGATGGCCTTGCCTCGCGAGGTGCGGCTCGCCTGCGGAATCTGGTGCACCTTCAACGAGTACAGCTTGCCCTTCGTCGTGATGGGCATCAGGTACGCGTGCGTGCTCGCCACGAACAGGTCCGTGACGAAATCGTCTTCCTTCGTCGTGGCGCCCGTCTTGCCTCGGCCGCCGCGCTTCTGCGCCCGGTACTCGCTCAGCGGCGAGCGCTTCACGTAGCCCGTGTGAGACAGCGTGACGACCATGTCCTCTTCGGCGATCAGGTCCTCGCTGGTGATCTCGGACACCTCGCCGGTGATCTCCGTGCGGCGCTTGTCGCTGTAGCGCGCGCGAATGTCCTGCAGCTCCGTCTTGATGACGTTGAGCAGGCTGCGCTCGTTGGACAGGATGTCCCGCAGCCGGACGATGTCCCGCACCAGCGCGATCAGCTCCTTGAACAGCTCCTCGCGCTGCAGACCCGTGAGGCGCTGCAACCGCATCTCGAGGATGTTCTGCGCCTGATCCTCGCTGAAGCCCGCGCCCTCGTACTTGTGCTCCAACCCACCGTAGCTGGGCTCCTCGGCGCGCGCGCGGCTGACCAGCAGCTCCATCTGCGCCTTGGCCTGCGCGTAGTCGATGCGCTGCAGGTTGCGGAAGTTCGGGTTCTCGTACAGCGCCGGCGACAGGATGTGCATCAACCCCCACCGCGCCTCGTCCGGATCCTTCGAGGCCCGGATCAGGCTCACCACCAGGTCGATGAGGTCCTGCGCCACCAGCAAGCCTTCGACGATGTGCAGGCGAGCCAGCGCCTTCTTCAGCTCGTAGCGGCTGCGGCGGGTGACGACATCGCGGCGGTGCGCGATGAACCGGTCCAGCAGCTCCTTGAGCGTGAGCGTGCGTGGCTGCCCACCGTCGATGGCCAGCATCACCGCGCCGAACGTCGTCTCCAGCGGAGTGGTGGCGTACAGGTTGTTGAGCACCACCCCGGAGATGGCATCGCGCTTGAGCTCGACGACGATGCGCATGCCCTGCCGGTCGCTCTCGTCGCGGATGTCGCTGATGCCCTCCAGCTTCTTCTCGCGCACCAGGTCGGCGATCTTCTCGATGAGCCGCGCCTTGTTCACCTGGTAGGGGATCTCCGTGATGATGATGGCCTCACGGTCTCCCTTCTTGCTCTCCTCGATCTCCGTCTTGCCCCGCAGGGTGATCTGCCCGCGGCCCGTGGTGTAGGCGCGGAGGATGCCCTCGCGGCCGGTGATCATGCCCGCGGTGGGGAAGTCCGGCCCCGGGATGAACTTCATCAGGTCCTGGACGGTGGACTCTGGATGGTCGATGAGGTGCAGCGTGCCGTCGATCACCTCGCCCATGTTGTGGGGCGGGATGTTCGTCGTCATGCCCACGGCGATGCCGCTGCTGCCGTTCACCAGGAGGTTGGGGAACTTCGAGGGCATCACGAGCGGCTCGGTCAGCGAGTCGTCGTAGTTGGGCCCGAAGTCCACCGTCTCCTTGTCGATGTCCGCCAGCAGCTCCTCGGCCAGGCGGTCCATGCGCACTTCCGTGTAACGCATGGCCGCGGGCGAGTCGCCGTCGACACTGCCGAAGTTGCCCTGCCCGTCCACCAGCAGGTAGCGCAGGCTCCACTCCTGGGCCAGGCGCACCATGGCGTCGTACACCGCGCTGTCACCGTGCGGGTGGTACTTACCAATCACGTCACCCACCACGCGGGCGCTCTTCTTGTACGCGCGGTTGTGGGTGTTCCCCAACTCGTGCATCGCGTAGAGGACCCGGCGATGCACGGGCTTCAAGCCGTCACGCACGTCGGGCAGCGCGCGCCCGATGATGACGGACATGGAGTAGTCGAGATACGAGCGGCGCATCTCGTCTTCGATGTTGACGGGGATCAACTCCCCAACGCCGCCCGGAGGGGGCGCGGGGGGCGTTGCCGGCTTGTCAGTGGTGTCGTCGGCCATGGGCTTTGAACGCTCTGGAAGGTAGGGGCGGGGCCGCTAGAAGGAGGGCCTCCGCGCTGCGTGGGAGCGTTCGTAACCCTCGGATCTTCCTGCGTCAACAGGGGAAACGGGGGGGTGTTGGCAGGTCCGCCCGGCCGGTGTGGGAGAGGCTAGGCAACACTCTTGGGACGCAGGGGAGCGGCGAGCCGCTCGGCCTCGGTTCCAATGGGTCCTTCCGGGTCTTTTTCCCTGGCTTTTTCGAAAGCAACCAGGGCTCCGTCGCGGTCTCCCTTGAGCTTCAGCGCCACGCCCTCGTTGAGGTAGGCCGCGGCGTTGTCGCGGTCCATCGAGAGGGCCTCACGGAAGAGTTCGAGCGCCTGGTCCACGTCACCGGACAGGAGCGCCTCCTTGCCGGCCTGGACCCGCTTCTCCGAGTCGTTGATGAACTCCACCTGGAGCACGCTCTTGCCCACCACGTTGGCGATGAGGACCCGGAGGATGCCGCCCCAATAGAAGCTGAGGCCCTCGGCGGCCACCACGGCGGCCAGCGGCAGGTCCGGCAGCAATTGCTTGCCCCGGAACTTGAACCGGACCTTGGTGTAGCGGCCCTTGTTGGCCCAGTGGACCATCTCGCCCTGGAGCTTCTTGAGGCTCTCCTCCACGCGCTTGGGATCGATCTCGAAGGGGAGCGCGCGGCCCTTGTCCACGGCCTCGCCCGCGGGCAGCGCCTTCGGAGTGGGCTGGGGCTCGACGATCTCGGCTTCGACAACGACAGCCTCGAGAGGCTGGGGAGCCTTCTTGGGAGTCTCACGGACCGGAGTGGATTTTACGGGAGTCTCGCGCCGCTTCGCCTTCACAGGAGGCGTGCGCTGCTTGGAGGCAGCGGCGCGGGTGGGCTTCTTCTTCGCAGGGGCCTTGCTGCGGGGTGCGGTCTTCGCCATGGGACGAGTTTAAGCCAGTCTCATTCCGAGTGCTCGAAGGACCTTCACGCAGGGTGGAACCTGCGGTGGTCTCAGGGTGTCTCTCACCGGAGAACAGAGTCGGCTGGATTGCTCGACTCCGCCTTCTCAACGCACTCGCAGGCTCACTGATCGAGGGCCACGCTGACACGTCAGTGACATACCGCTGACGTGTCAGCCGCGTCGGTTTCCGCCTGTGGCGCGGAGGCCTTCCATCCTGGGAGATGCATCAAGGGCGGTACGACGCCTGCACTCTGCGCGCGATATGGCCATCCTGACCGTCTACATCCAACCTCAAGGCGTGAGCTACCACCCCTCTCCTCCTGTCGCGAGGCCAGGCGATACGGTGAGCTTCGTCATCGACGGTCGAACGGATGAGGTCTCCGTGAGCTTCGACTCGAGCTCTCCCTTCTCTGGAGTCAGCAACTTCTGCCTGAATGGCAGCACTCAGATCACGGGCTCCTTCAGCGATCTCGTCATCGACAACGCGTCGGGGCGCTATGCCTTCACCGTGGCCCCCACCACGAACGCGTTTATCGGTGGGGCCCATGTCGCGCCGCCCGGCACTGTCCGTGGAGGCCTGGAGGTGAGTGCGGATCCGCTGCTGCGGGCGCTGTAGCTCTCGCCACCCGTGGCCTCTCTCTTTCGAAGCGGGTCTCCCTCCCTGGGAGACAGGCACGCGAACTGCAGACCAGCTCGCAACCCCTGAGACACCCCAGCCCCCAAGGCTGATTCGACCCCCTCCGAGGAGAAGAACCGAATGAACGTGCAGAACCTGCTTCGCATCCACTGGCTGACCGGAATCACGGCCCTGCTGTCGCTGACTGCCTGCGGCGGCGATGACACCCAGGAGCCTCTTCCGCCGCAGGAGCTGACGTGCGATGCGCAGACCTACTCGGATGGAGTCCGAGATGCCGCGGAACCCGACGCGGCGGATGTCTATACGGGCCTATGGGCCATCACCCCGTCCAACCCGAAGCTGATCTGGAACGCGGACAAGACGGCGGTGCGGATGGCGATCTGGACCACCTTCACGGGCTACCAGCCGGGAGACATGACGCTGACGCGCGAGGTGTGGATGACGGCGGCGCCCCAGGTCCAGGAGCTGTGCAAGACGCTGTCGGCGGAGAAGATCGTCCCGCGCATCAACCAGTTCCTCGGCCTGCCCCCGGCCGGCGATGCGGACAATGCGCGCTTCTTCGTGGAGGCGTGGGTGAAGCCTGGCGACATGTTCCGGCCGTGTCCGGACTCGGAGATCGACGACACCTCGTGCAGCCTGACGTTCCCGCCCACGGCGACCACCGAGCACAAGAACTGGATCAACGGCAACTACTCGTACAGCTATGGCTTCTGGCAGACGACGCAGTACCCGTGGACGGGGCTGGGCTACACCTATGACTGGTGCAACGCCGACACGCACGTGGGCGCCAGCGAGTTCGTCGTGCGCTCCGGCTCCACCATCACGGTGACAGGCGTGTTCGACCGGGCCACCTACTGCGCTCCGTAGGAATGGTAGGCCACTCAGCGCGCCGATAGTTCGCGGAAGGCAATGTCCTGCTCGTAGCCCAGGCGCCGCACGGTCTCCACGAAGCGCTCGGTAGCGAGGATCATCGTTCCGGCCAGCCGGAACAGATCCAGATCTTGCGGTAGAGAGGCTTCGAGCAGGACAGGCTCATCCGGAAGCTTGAAGCCATCTCCCCCACACTTCGGGCAAGGTGGCGGGCGTGGAGGCAGGCATTCCGGGTGAAGCTCTCCCCTGGGCAGCAGTTCCATCTCCAGCAACTCCGGCGGGCTCTTCTTGCGGAAGCGCAACTCCGTGCGGCAACCCTTCAGGCCCATCAAACTTTCGGCCTGAAGGCGCTCGAACCGCTCTCGCCACATCAACAGTTCCCATGAATTCACCAGGACCAGCGGAGCGAACTCTCCCTGGGCCGCGCCATTCATCGGGCCGAGCTGGGTACCGGGCCAGAGGGGAACTCCAGGAGGTACCAGCGGACGCACCTGCTCGCGCAGCCGCTCGAACTCCGCATAGTCCTCCTCCACTCGAGGGAGATACTTCTTCTGCTCGGAAGCGGGCAGATGCGACAGATCCACTGAGGGATAGGCATGTCCTGTCGCCGCCCAGGTGTCATGGCACGCAGGACAGTGCACGCCAGGCAAGCTCCACTTGTGCCCGTACGTGTACCAGCCCGAGTAACGCGGATGCGGGACACTGCGCAGCCAGTAGAATCGCATAGCCCCTCACTGCCCCGAAGACAGCGGTGGCGGCTGCTTCCAATACGGCACCACGGGGCCGAACAGCTGGAACTCGTAGAGGAGCTGTCCCGCATACCGATAGATCTCGGCTTTCGTCACCCTCTGTTGGTGGCTCTCGATGAACTTCCGCCATGCATCATTCCAAGGACCTCCCCGCTCCCCACGATGAATGCTGCGGTGCTTCTCCACCGCCAGCGGCATCACGTACTCGTCGATGTCGATGCCCCTCTCGGCAAACCAGGCCCTGAACGCTTGCGGAAAGATGGGGTGCCGCTCGTGTGGCTTCTTGCGTTCAGAAGCCGCCGCCTCCAGCGCCTGTTTCTGGCTGGGTAGCAGCTCTGGCTTCGCATCCCACGGAATGATGAACACCGGGCGCGAGTCCTGTGGCAACTCCTGCGCGCTCCCCCAGTATCGCTGCGCCCCTCCTTGGGCCTGGGGTAGCGCCAAGACCGCCCCCCGGGCGAGCACCACACGCCCAGCAGAAGAGGCCTCCATCACCTCGCGGCATCGGTAGAGCCCACAGCGCTCTCCGGCGCAGAGCACCAGCAGGCTGCTCTCCTCCACGCACGCTTCTTCGAAGGAGACGGCTTCCGCCGCCTCTTCGCACCCAGCGGGCTCATTCGCTCGGATAGAGGGTGTCGCGCAGGCCACCAACGCAACAAGGGCCAGCAGCCACACCCGGCCCCAACGCAGTCCAGTCATAGGCAGCGCCTGCGTCCTCGGGCGTCCGTGCTCAGTTGGCGTGCTTGAGCAGTTGCTCGGCCTGCTGGCGGATCGACTCCTCCAACGACGGCCCGCGCCCCACCAGCACCTTCGCCAACTCCTTCGCCTTCGCCTTGTCGCCCAGCTTCATGCACGCCAGCGCCAGGTTGAGCTGCAACTCGGGACGATCCGGACTCCGGCGCAGGCCCTCCTCCAACACCTCTCGCGCCTGCTTCGCCGCGTCCGGCAGCTCCGGCATCCGCATGAGCAGGTTGCCCAGGTTGTTGGCCGCCCCCCACTCCTTCGGATCCAGCGCCATCGCCGCGCGCCATGCCGCCGCCGCGCCCTCGAGATCCGGGGGATTCATCGCCTCGTAGATCATCGCCTCCACCGAGCGGCTCTCCACCGTGGCCATCCCCCGCTCCGCCAACGCCTGGCACAGCGAGAGCGCATCGCCGAACCGGCGCTGCACCATCCGGAAACGCGCCAGGTTGCTGATCGCCGCCGGATGGTTCGGCTGCACACTCGCCAGCTTCTCCGCAGCCTCCGCCGCTCCCGCCCAGTCCCCCTTCGCCGCCAGCACGTTGCACAACGACTGCAGCAGGTACGGATCCTCCGGGAACGCCTTGAGGCCCTGGCGCAGGATGTCCTCCGCCGCGTCCAGCTCACCACCCGCCTGCATCGCGATCGCGAACACCACGTAGGAAGGAATGTGCGCCGGGTTCAGCTTGAGCGACGTCTCCAGGTGCTCGAAGGCCTCCTTCATCTGCCCCAGCGCGAACTGCACCCGCGCCAGCTGGAAGTGGTACACGGCCTCCTGGGGCTCGAGATCCACCGCCTTCTGCAGCGCCTTGCGCGCCAGCTCGTTCTCCTCCGCCTCGGCCAGCAGGAAGCCCACGCCGTACAGCGCCTCGGCGCGCGGCGGATCCTCCGCCAGCTTCAGGTACAGCTGCCCCGCCGCCTGCGGATCTCCCTTCCGCATGAGGAGCGCCGCCTTCACCAGCATGGCGTCCTCTTCGTCCTTCTGGGTGCCACCGGCCGCGCGCGCCAGGAGCGACTCCGCCCGGGCCTCGTCGCCTTCGAACGCCGCCAGCTTCGCCAGCGCCAGCAGGGCCCGGCGGTCCTTCGGATCGCGCTTGAGGGCCGCCTCGGCCTCCGCACGTCCCTGCACCAGATCACCCGACTTCAGGAGGGTCTCGTAATGTGGAGTGCTCATGCAGTCCCAGATAACAGAAAAGGGGCAGATGACGCGAGCCGCGCCCCTGCCCCTCCAAGGTTCTTCAGGCTTGATGGCGGACCGCGACAACAGGCCCGCCACCCGGGCTCACATCACCAGCCGCTGAAGATCTTCTTGACGGTGTCGCCCACCGCCTTGCCCACCGACTTGACGCCCTCGGCGATGGCGTGGCCCGCGTCCTTCACGGCGTTCGTCACGCCCGAGGCCGCGCTCTTGAAGAAGTTGCCGACCTTCTCGCCGACGTTCTTCACGATCTCGACCGGCTTCTTGAAGATGTTCTTGATGCCCTCACCGATCTTCTTGAAGTTGATGTCGACACCGAAGCCCAGCTTGAAGCCGAGGCCGAGCGCCGCGCCGAGCTCGAAGCGCGCCGAGAACCGGCCGTTCTCCAGGCCCACGTGCGCCTTGGCCGTCACGCCGATGCCCGCCCAGGCCTCCGCAGTGCCGTGCACGCCGCCGTAGTCACCCAGGTTCACGTTGGCCGACGCGCCGATACGGGCGCCCGCGAACGCATCCGCACCGGCATCCAGCACGTACTTGCCGTTGATCGGATCGATGATGGCGTCGCCGCTCGCGTTGGCCTTCACGCCCGCGTAGGCGTGGGCCTCGCCGTCGGCGGACACCGGGCCCAGCTTCGCGCGGAAGTTGGCCGCCGCGTCGAGCAGCGTGGCCTGGGCGTGCACCTCACCGTGCGCCGAAAGGGCGCCGTTCTCCAGCGTCACCGAGCCCTTGCCATTCACCGAGGCCTCGAGCGCGCTCAACTTGTACGTACCGGAGGCGACGCCGTTCGGGTCTCCGAAGCTGCCCTCCTTCTTGTAAGCGGAGACGCCCTTCTCGAAGCTGCCCTCCTTGGTGAGCTTCGGCAGCTTGCCCAGCAGGCCCGCCAGCGCCCCGCCCACGCCCGTGGTGGGCAGCTTCGGCGTGTACATGGGGCGGTCCGAGCTGTACGTCTTGTTCCAGTTCCGGTTGATCTCCCCGCTCCGCTCGAAGCTGCTCTGCAACTGGTCCGGCAGGCCCGAGGACTTCGGCTGCGCCACCGTGTTCTTCTCGGACGTGGCAGCAGGCTTGTCCTGCGTGGTGGAACGATTGACCAGGCCGGAGCCAGACGAGTTCGTAGAGCGGACGGACATGACGGCAACCTCGATAGGAATGAGTCGTTGCTGGATTATCGCCGGGTTGGGGGGGCGGTTGCTTCAGGGCCGCGATCATTTTGATCCCATTGCACCCGTTAGGTTTTCATGGGCCAAGAGACCTACACCTTCGCGGCGAACCAGCGCGCCACGAGTTCCATCGACACCGCAACTCCCAGCAGCACCAGCCCCACGATAGCCCGAGTGAAATCCAGAGGGCGAAGGCCCGGCTCGAGGACCGAATCGGTCGGATCCCCTGGGTTATAGGAGACCCGGACCTGTTGGCCAGGGAGGTATCTGGCGAGTGTGGACTGCACCCCCACTTCATGGGTCGACTCCGTGGGGCCGAGCCTTACAACCGTCGAGCCGATATGGACTCGGCCGACGGTGTATTCGTAGTGGATCCGCGCCTCATAGTGGATGCGGGAGCCGCCTCCGGCCTCGGCGGGCATCTGCCGGGAGTGCTGCAATTCCTCGGCGGAGACGATGATGCCAGGAGCCGTGGGCCAGCTCCGGGTGCGGGCCGCCTTCCAGGCGTCCTTCAGCCCCGCGACGAGGAACGCGATGCCGGTGACGGCGAACACCGCACAGATGAAGTGGAGGACTCCCCAGAGCAGCCACACGCCTCCACCCTAGCAGAGCGGCGGAGGGCGCAGCGGCAGTTCCACCGTGAAGACCGAGCCCTGCCCCGGAGCGCTCTCCACGTGGATGCTCCCGCCCATGGCGTCCAGGATCTGCCGGACGATCCACAGCCCCAGCCCGAATCCGCTGTAGTGCCGCTCGCTGGCGAGGCGCTCGAAGCGCTGGAAGAGCCGGGACTGATCTTCGATCGAGATGCCGATGCCCTTGTCCTTCACCACCACCCGGGCCGACCGCGCGTCCGCGGAGATGTGGAGCTGGATGGGAAAGCCCGGCCCGTACTTGAGGGCGTTCGACAGCAGGTTCTGGAGGACCTGCTCCACGCGCAGCCGATCCCAGTACCCCACCACGGGCGCCTCAGGGGTCACCATCCTCAGCTCGCAGCCAGCCCGGGAGAGGTCCTCCGCGAAGCGTGGCACCAGCTCGCGCGTGAGCGAGGTCAGCTCCACCTCCTCGGGCTCGAGCCGGAGCTTGCCCGCGGTGATGCGGGACACGTCCAACAGCTCGTGGATCAGGTTGGCCAGGCGGGAGATCTGCCGGTGCACCGCCTGGAGCTTCACGGTCGCCGTCTCCTGGAGTGGAGTGCTGGAGCCCGCGGACGCCTGCTGGAGGGCCCGCTGCAGCGCCTGGATGTTCAGGCTGAGCGAAGTGAGCGGAGTGTTCAGCTCGTGGGAGGCGACGGACAGGAAAGAGTCTCGCGCCTGGATGGCCTCCTGGGCCTCCTTATAGAGCAGGCCATTGTCCAGGGACGTCGCCGCGCGCCGGGCCAGATCCTCCGCGAGCTGCACATCCGCCTGTGTGTACCGCCGATTCGAGTCCGCGTAGATGAGCGAGAGGGCCGCCAGCGTCCGGCCCCGGCTGCTGAGCGGGACGATGATGATGGATTTGACCCCAAGCTCCCGAACGTCGTGGCGGCGCTCGGGGTCCGAGAGACTCTGGTCGAGGAGCTCGTCCGAGACCTCCAGCACGTACTGCGAGATACCCGTGCGCAGCACCTTGCCAATGCCGTGGGGGTCCTCGAGGGTGACGGGGTACTTCGCCTGGAATGCCTCTCCCTGAGCGAGGCGCTCGGCCTCCAGGTGCACGGTGGCCACCCGCCGGACCGCGCCCTCATCCGTGGCCACATCCACCGCGCACCAGTCCCCGAGCGTCGGAACGGCCAGATACGCCAGGCTGCGGAGGATCTCGTCTGAATCCAGAGAGGACGCCAGCACCTCGCTGGCCCTGGCCAGGAAGGCGGCGCGCTGCTGCGCCAGCCGCGCCTGTTCATAGAGCTGCTCGGTGAACTGGTAGGACTCGGCGCGCTCGAGCTCGGCACGCTTCTGCTCCGTCACGTCCTGCGAGAACACGTAGATGAGCTCGCCGCGGAGGTAGAGCCGCTGCCGGAACCAGCGGTCCCAGGGCTTGTAACAGTGCTCGATCTCCAGCGCATGGCCCGTCTCGACGACCTGGAGGAACGCACGATGGAATGCGCTCTCCCCTGCCCCGGGGAAGACGTCCCAGATGCAGTGCTCGACCAGCTCCTGCCGCGACTTGCCAAGAAGGCGCTCGGCGAATGCATTGACGTATCGGTAGGTCGCGTCCCGCCGGAAGACAGTGACGCCCTCCGCCATCTGCTCGAAGAGGGCGGTGTCGATGCCCTCATCTCGCGCGTCACGCCCCTCGGAACGATGAGCGTCCCGGTGGTTCGGGAGAAGACTCGCGGATGGGACGCCGATCTGGGACATGGATCACCCCCATCCTGCTCCAACCTGTCGGGTCGCCGGGCATTCCTGCCCCAATGACTGTCGGACAGCGCACAGGCACGGCTAGGAACGCGAACCGCGTGTAGCCTCCGAGGGCAGGTGCCAGTCGATGGGCGGTTGTCCATGCAACACCAGCGCGTCGTTGATCCGGCTGAACGGACGGCTGCCGAAGAAGCCTCCCATGGCTGACAGCGGCGAGGGGTGTGGCGATTCGATAATGTCGTGCCGCCCGGTGTCGATGAGCTTGCGCTTCTTGCGCGCGTAGTTGCCCCACAACAGGAACACCACCGGCTCCGGCTTCGCATTCACCGCCCGGATGACCGAATCCGTGAAGTCCTCCCAGCCCTGCCCCGCGTGGCTGTTGGCCTCGCTTTCACGGACCGTGAGCACCGCGTTGAGCAACAGCACCCCCTGCTCCGCCCAGCGCACCAGCGAGCCGCTCGTGGGTGGCGGCATCCCCAGGTCGCTCTGGAGCTCCTTGAAGATGTTCACCAGCGAGGGCGGCAGTGCCACCCCTGGCCGGACCGAGAACGCCAGCCCGTGCGCCTGCCCGGCCCCGTGATACGGATCCTGCCCCAGCAACAACACCCGGACGCCCTCGTACGGTGTCAACCGGAACGCCGAAAAGAGATCCTCCTCGGGGGGATAGACGGTGTGCTGCTTCCGCTCCCCCTCCACGAAGCGCTCGAGCTTGCGGAACGTGGGGGACTCCAGCGTCTCCTTCAATACCGCGCGCCAATCGTCCGGCAGCATCTCCCTCATGCACCCTCCCTCATACGTCACATTCAAGCACGCCTACGTGCCGGGTTGGGTGAAAAACCGGTTGCATGCTCGTTGCTGGACGAGAGGCTTGGGAGACCACAGAGTCATGGGCATGGGGAGATACCTTGAATCCCTTTGAGGCGCACGACTCCTCCGCGCCCGATGCCCACGTTCCCCGCGAGCCGCTCCCACGCCTCTTCTGGCGTTTCCTGCGCTTCGGGCTGCTCGCCTGGGGGGGGCCCATCGCGCAGATCGCCATGATTCGCCAGGAGCTCGTCGAGGAGGAGAAGTGGGTCACCCCCGCTCGCTTCCACCGCGCCCTGGCCCTCTACCAGATCCTCCCTGGCCCCGAGGCCCATGAGCTGTGCGTCTACTTCGGCCTGCTCTCCCGAGGCCGCGTGGGAGGCCTGCTGGCCGGGCTCGGCTTCATGCTCCCCGGGCTGCTCCTCATGCTCCTGTGCTCGTGGCTCTATGTGCGGCTGGGCCTCGACTCGCCCGGGGTCAAGGCGGCGTTCACCACCGTCCAGGCCGCCGTCGCCGCCCTCATCGTCCGCGCCGTCCACCGCATCGGCAGCCACGCCTTCACCCAGCGCGCCTTCCTTGGCATCGCGCTGCTCGCCGCCGTCGCCCAGTTGCTCGGCGTCCACTTCACCCTTGCCCTCGCTTGGGCGGGCCTCGCCGCCGTGCTCCTTCAGACCGGCCTCCGTGCCGCGGCGCTCGGACTCACCGTCGCGTGTGCCGCCGCCACTGTGGGCTTCGTCTTCCTCCACACCCCCGAGATCGCCGCTCCGCTCACCGCCGCAACTGCCGTCAGGACGGCCCCGAGCACCCTCTCGTTGCTCGGTTCCGGCCTGCGCACCGGCCTGCTCACCTTCGGTGGCGCCTATACCGCCATCCCCTTCCTCCAGAATGACGCGGTGATCCGTGGCGGGTGGATGACCGATGCCCAGTTCCTCGATGGGCTTGCGCTCGGCGGGATGCTGCCCTCCCCCCTCATCATCTTTGGCACCTTCGTGGGCTACATGGGCGGAGGCCTGCCCGGCGCGCTGGCCATGACGGCCGGCATCTTCGCCCCCGCCTTCGCCATGACGCTGCTGGCCCATGATCCGCTGGAGCGCCTGCTGCACCACCCTCGCGCCCGCGTCTTCCTCGAGGGCGTCACCGCGGGCGTCGTAGGCCTCATCGCCGGCACCGCGCTGCCCCTGCTGCGCACCGCCGTGCGCGACGTGCCCACCGGGCTCGTCTTCGCCGCCGCCCTCGTTGTGCTCTTCCGCTCCAAGGCGCGGCTGGCTCCCATGGCCGTCATCGCCGCCGCCGCGGGGGTGGGTCTGGGCATACACACGCTCGGGTGGATGTAGGCCGCCCCTCCCCCCTGCAGGGAAGCATCCGCGGGCGCTTGGGTTCCAGGCTCCGCCCGCGCTAGCCTCGGGGTTGCCATGTCGATGTACAACGAGTCACTCCGCGCCTTCTTGAAGCCGGTCCTCCCGTACCTGGACGACCCGTCGGTGTCGGAGATCATGATCAACGGCCCCCAGGACATCTGGATCGAGCGCAAGGGCCGCCTCTCCAAGACAGACGCCGCCTTCTCCGAGGAAGGCCTGATGGGCGCCGCGCGCAACATGGCGCAGTTCGTCGGCCGCGTCCTCAGCGAGGAGCGCCCGCGACTCGATGCGCGTCTGCCCGACGGCAGCCGTATCCACGTCGTCATCCCGCCCATCGCCCGGCGCGGCACCACCATCTCCATCCGCAAGTTCTTCAAGGACAAGCTGACGATCGAGGCGCTGATCAAATACAACTCGATGACGACGCAGATGGCGCGCATCATCGACGCGGGCATCCACACCAAGCTCAACATGCTGGTGTCCGGAGGCACGGGCTCGGGCAAGACGACGCTGCTCAACATCGTCTCCTCGCTCATCCCCGATGACGAGCGCATCCTCACCATCGAGGACTCGGCGGAGTTGCAGCTCAACCAGTCCCACCTGGTGGCCTTCGAGAGCCGTCCGCCGGACAAGTTCGGCAAGGGCGGCGTGGACATGGGAGACCTGCTGCACTCGGCCCTGCGTCTGCGCCCGGACCGCATCGTGGTAGGCGAGGTGCGCGGCGGCGAGGCCTTCTACCTGGTGCAGGCGATGAACACCGGCCACGGCGGCTCGCTGGCCACCTGCCACGCCAACACCCCCACGGACACGCTGCGCCGCATCGAGTCGCTGTGCCTCATGTCCGCGGTGGAGCTGCCCATGGTCGCCGTGCGCTCCCAGGTCGCCAGCGCCATCAACTTCATCGTCTGCTGCGAGCGCCTCCACGACGGCAGCCGAAAGACGATTGCCCTGTCCGAGGTACTCCCCCTCAACGAGAAGGGCGACTACCGCACGCAGGACATCTTCGTTTTCACTCCCGTGACGAAGGACGAGGAGGGCCACGTGCTGGGCTATCACGCGCCCACCGGCATCATCCCCACCTTCGTGGGCAAGGCCCGCGCCTACGGCTTCACGGACCTGGACGAGTCCTTCTTCGATCCGGCCACCTACGGCGTGCCGCCGCCCCCCACCTTCCAGGTCGGCTCCTCCTACGAGGTGCGCTGGGCCCCCTCGCTCAAGCACCGCGAGCAGGGCCGGCCGGATCCCTCCGAGTACAAGAAGCAGTGGCTCGACTTCGAGAAGAAGCTCCAGGTTGACGCGCGCCAGGGCAAGGATGGCCAGCCTGCGGCTCCCGCCTCGCTTCCCGTGCAGGTGCAGGTGCCCGCCAACCTGCCCTCCTCGAAGCCTGCTCTGGCTCCCGCCGCCTCGAGGCCGGCCCCGGCTCCCCAACAGGCGCGCCCCGCGGGCAGACCCGCGCCGGATGCTCTCTCGGATGAGGACAAGACGCCGCCGCCCACCCGCAACCCCTTCGCTCGGGGTGAAGACGACGACTTCAGCGCTCCACCCGAGGACGTGCCCACCCACGCGGGCATGCCTCCGAAGGACGAGCCCAAGGTGGAAATTGCCGAGGATCTGCTGGCCGAGGCCTCCAGCTCCCGGCCGGCGTCCCCTCCCCCGCGTCGCCCTGCCGCGCCCGTTCCCGCTCGCCCGGCCACGGGTGCATCCAACGCAGTACGCCCCGGGGCCGTGCCTCCCCGCCGTCCCGCTCCCGCTCCGGGCGGTGCTCCCCCGCGTCCCCCCGCAGACGAGGAAGACATGGACGCCGGTGGAGCCCCGAAGAACGGGGAGAAGACGCAGATCCGCTCGCCTCCTCCCGAGCGGCCTCGCCGGTGAGCTCGCGCCTCGCGCTGCTGGGGCGTGCTCCCTCCCTCGGCTGCTTCCAGAAGAGTAGTAGGGCGCTCTCCCACCACCCAGAGGTATGAACCGAGTGCTCGGGCCCCCAACTCGGAGTGACAGCGCTCGCCGGGAGAGGCCTCTGGAGAGGCGGGCGAAGCGCCACAGTCTTGCTCTAGTGGCGGCATGAGGAGAAAGTCGCCCCGTGCTGACACCCCTTCTCCTGTCCTTGGTCCTCCTCAACCAGGCTCCCGCGTCGCCGGAAGAGCCCATCCGTGTGCTGATCGCCCCACCTGACACCGCGGGTGTGCCGGCGCACGTCGTGGAGTTCGCGCAGGAGCACGTCGCCGAGCAGACCCGGGTCAGGGGGCTCACCGTGGTGCGGATGAAGGACGTTCTCCGCAAGCTGCCCGCGGCCAAGCGCCGCACGCTGCTGAAGTGCAAGCGCACGGAGCTCAAGTGCCTCACCGCGCTCGGCCAGGCCGCCAAGAGCGAGGTGGTGCTGGTGGCTGAGTTGCTACAGCGGATGGATGGCTACCGCGTGGGCACGAAGGTCTACAAGACACAGGACGGTGGGCTCGTGGCCGAGCACCTCATCCCCGGGGTCCGGGAGGATGGGATGCTCGATGCGCTCACCCAGTCCCTCGATGTGGTGGTGCCCGCGGTGATCAAGGATCTGCGCCCGGGCAGCGTGGTGCCCGAGACGAAGCCTCCCGAGACGAAGCCTCCCGAGGTGACGCCTCCGCCCGTCGCGGTGGGGCCGGGCGAGACGAAGCCGCCTGAGACGAAGCCTCCTGAGGTGAAGCCGCCCGAGGTGACGCCTCCGCCGATCACGGAGAAGCCGCCCGAGAAGAAGGAGCCGTCGGCTCATCCGTGGGCCTGGGTTCCCGCCGCGGGTGGCGTCGTCTTCGCGGGCGCGGGGACGTACTTCTATCTCCAGGCCAAGGACAACTACGACACGCTGACGACGCCGGGTGGCGATGGCACCCTGCTCGACGGGAACAAACTCGCGAGTGACGGGCGTCGGAACCAGTTGCTGAGCCGGGTGTCCTTCGGGCTTGCGGCAGCCGGCGTCGTGACGAGCGCGGTGCTCTACCTCCTCCCCGCCAAGAAGGCGCCGGTCAGCCCCACCGTCGCCGTGGGCCCGGGTGGAGGCATGATCGGGGTGGTGGGGACGTTGCCGTGAGGATCTCAATGTTGAAGACCTGGAAACCCCGCGTCACCCTGGCAGTCCTCGGCGGCCTCGTCTTCGCCGTGGGCTGCTTCGACTTCGACAAGGCAGAGCAGAAGTGTCTCGACGAGGACCGCTGCAAGGGCTCCACCGAGGACTGCGTCAAGACGAGCGACGACGACGCGCCGGATGATGCCTTCGAGGACACCAACTGTGATGGTGTCGACGGCATGGCGGATGGTGGAATCTTCGTCGACCCTGCCGGCGGTTCGGAGGGAGCTGCGGGCACGGCGGCAGCACCTCTGAAGACGCTCAGCGAGGCGCTGGATCGAGTCCGCAAGGGAACGGCCCCCCGACTGGTGTATCTCGCCAAGGGCATCTACAACGAGACAGGGCTCATGCTCGACACCCAGGTGTCCCTGTATGGCGCCTATGGAGGTCGCGACAACTGGAAGCGCAAGAGTGATTACGTGACGCACCTGGATGGCGGCACGATCGGACTCTCGATCCAAGGCATCCCCGAAGGCTCTGGGATGGTGCTGGACCGGCTGAGCGTCTCTTCCGCGAACGCGACGGACAGGGGTACTCCTTCCATCGCTCTGCAAGTCATCAACTCCCAAGGCGTCGTGCTGCGTTACGGCACCTTCACGGCTGGCCAGGGAGCAGAGGGGCTCCCAGGAATCACTGGCCCCCAAGGCGCGGACGGCGGAGCAGGCATGGATGGAGGGAACTCCATCATGGCGGCGGCAGGTGGGTTCGGCGCCAGAGGCGTCAGTCTGTGCGTTGATGGGGATGCCTCGGGTGGAAACGGTCAGGATGGGGTGAGCGGCTCCTATTCGCCCGGTGTCCCGGGTGATCCGGGACAGCCCTCCGGGCGCGGAGGCCCAGGAGGAGCGGGAGGCCCAGCGGGTTCTCTGGTGGACGGCGGCTCCGGCTTCTTCATTTGCAGGGCAGGGGATGGTGGCGTGGGCGAGCCGGGTCTACCCGGAGGGAAGGGCAACGGCGGTGCGAGCGGTGAAGGCGAGGGCGAACTGAACGGCACCATGTGGGTCGCGACCCAGAATGGTGGCAACGGAAGCGTTGGGTCCCCGGGCGGTGGCGGTGGAGGCGGCGGGAGCGGAGGGGCCTGCAAGAGAGAAGGCACCGTTGCTGGTGCCGCAGGCGCTGGAAGCGGCGGTGGCGGTGGCGGTGGCTGCGGCGGCGGCGGCGGCGGCGGGGGACGCGGCGGCGGTGCCTCCATTGCGGTGCTGCTGGTCCACTCGCAGGTGGCTTTCGAGGGAGACACCGTGCTGAGCACGCGGGGTGGCGGGCGAGGCGGGAACGGCGGTGAGGGAGGCCCGGGTGGAGCGGGCGGCCCGGGGGGCGCGGGCGGTGTGGGAGATACCATCACGAGCCCCTCCTACAATTCCTATGGCGGAGGCGGTGGTGCAGGGAGCCCCGGTGGTGCAGGTGGCCCCGGTGGTCCTGGTGGTGGCGGCGGTGGCGGTCCCTCCATCGGTGTCTGGTGCAGCCCGGATGCCGGTTACTCGGGCGCCTTTGATGCCTCAGTGGGCAATGGAGGTGCTGGAGGCAACGGCGGAAGCGGCGGAGACGGTGGGCAGCCTGGAACGAGGAACAACACTCACGGGTGTCCTTGACATTGCACAGACATCCACAGCGCGGCCGTAAAAGCTAACCGTGGCGGTAAAGGTGGGACCGGGGGGACCCATGATCGCTGCCAGCACCTCGCCAGTGTTTGCTAGTCGAATGAGAGAACCCTCACAACCCGAAGGGGTCCCCTGATGGGGCGTCTGGCTTCCGCAGATCCCGAGGACTCACAAGGTAGCGTCCCCACGCATGACGCACTGCGGATCCGTCGTCAGGCCTGCCGCTGTCCCCGCTTTCAGCGTCAATCCCGGCCACACTACCCGACAGGGTGGATGAACAGGCGCTCCAGAGCGCCTGTCGGCCTGTCTGCTTTCCTAGAGACGACAGATCGGCGACAGTCCCGCAGTCTGCTAGGCTGCGAGCCCTGAATTCCCCGATGGCCTCCGCGCGCACTTGTGAAACCTGTGGTCTCGAAGTTCCGCCCGGCGCCGGTGTGTGCCCTCGGGATGGGACCGTGATTCTTTCGTCCTATATGGCCCGGGACGAGGATGACACGCAGATCGAGGCGCTCGCGAAGGTGTGGGGCGATGAGCCCCCCTCCCGAGGCCGCAACGCTCCCTTCGCCTGGGGCGAGGAGGCCCCGCCGAGGGCCGCCCAGGCCCCGACGGACATGGAATCCTCCGCACCTGCCTCCTCCCTGTGGGGAGAGGAACCTCCCACGCGAGATCCACTCATTGGCATGAAGCTGGGGGAGTACGAGCTGCGCTCGCGCATCGGCGTGGGCGGCATGGGCTTCGTCTATGACGGCATCCAGCCGCTCATTGGCAAGCGCGTGGCCGTCAAGGTGCTGCGCCCCGAGCTGGCCCAAGCCCCCGAACAGGTGGCCCGGCTGCTGGCCGAGGCCCGCGCCGTCAACGCCATCCGCCACCGCGGCATCATCGACATCTTCGGCTTCGGCCAGGTGCCGGACGGACGGCAGTACATCGTCATGGAGTTCCTCGACGGGCAGCCGCTGGATGGCTACCTGGCCGAGAAGGGACGACTGCCGCCCACCGAGGCGCTCTCCATCCTGGACGAGGTGCTGGCCGCGCTGGGTGCCGCTCACGGCGCGGGCGTGGTGCACCGCGACTTGAAGCCCAGCAACATCTTCCTCGTGCGCGAGCCGGGCGGCACGCGCTACGTGAAGCTGCTGGACTTCGGTCTCGCCAAGCAGGGCCAGAGCGGCGCCACCGCGCGCACCGCGCAGACGCGCACGGACATGGTGGTGGGCACGCCCGAGTACATGGCGCCGGAGCAGGCCCGCGGCCAGGCCGTGGGCCCGATGACGGACCTGTACGCCATGGGCGTCGTCACCTTCGAGATGGTCACCGGCCGGCTGCCTTTCATCGGCACCTCGCCGGTGGACCTGCTCATGAAGCACGTGGATGCGCGCCCGCCGCGGCCCTCGGAGTTCGTCCCCGAGCTGCCGCCCGCGCTGGATGCCTTCATCCTGCAGATGCTGACGAAGGATCCCGAGGCGCGCCCCAGCTCCGCGGACGCCCTGCGGCAACAACTGCACCGGCTGCGCCGCACCATGCTGCGGCCCACGCGCGCGCAGACTTCCGCCAACAATGGAGCGACCGGCGGCACGCGCATTCCCACGCCCGGGACGGCGCCCACCGCGTTCCCGCCCGAGCCCGCTCCGGGGGCTCTCGCCGGCGCCGCGCTCGCTGCCGCCGCCTCAGCGCCCCCGGCAGCTCCCTCGACCGAGGTGGCCTCCCGGGCTCCCACGACGGAAGTCCCGAAGCACTCCGAGGCCGAGACGATCCCCAATGAGATCGTCAAGGTGGAGGACGCGGCGCCGCGCCCCAAGTCGCGTCCGGTCTCCATCGCGCCCGAGGTGCTCCCCGCGCAGCTCCGTGCCGCGAGCGGGCCCTCGCCCATGCGGCGCCTGCTGCCTGTGCTGGGTGGCGCTGTCGCCGTCCTGGCCGCTCTCGGGCTGTTGTTCTGGAATCGGAGCCACCCTTCCACGGACGAGAAGCCTCCGGCCGTAGTGACTCCGTCCAACCCGGCCACGACTCCCGACAAGACCGGGCCCCAGACACCGCCTCAGCCGGCACCGGTTGGGACCAACCCAGCGCCCGATACGCCGCCGGTGGCGCCAACCCCGGTGACTCCGCCTCCCACCGTCACGCCCACCGAGCCTCCGAAGTCGCCGGAGGAGGGCAAGACCGTGGCCCAGTCCGAGACGCCGAAGCCCAAGAATCCCCGGCCTCCTGGAGGCAATGTCCCTGGCGCGTCCGAGATGCTCGACAACATCAACCGGCTCGAGCGGGACCTGGAGGCGCGCCTCGCCGCGGGCCAGAAGATCCAGGGCGCGGATCTGGCCCGCAAGAAGTTCAAGGAGATGCGGGCCGAGACGCGCAAGGCACGGGACGCCGAGGAGCTCCGCGAGGTCGCCAAGACGCTCGACTTCCTGGAGAAGAACCTCCTGAAGCGGCAGTAGGCCCCGGAGCGCTCCGCGCCGCCCGAGCGGGGGCCCTGCCTACTTGCGCTGCGTGCAGAACACCGGCTGAGCTATCGCGTTGTTGACCTTGTCCGGGCTGAGCAGCTGCGCATTCATCGTGTACTTCAGGATGAGGTCCCGGTTCTGCTTCATGATGGCGGGGTTCACGCAGGTCTTCAGATCGTTGTAGTAGCCGTACGGCGGCAGCACGAGCTGCAGCTCGGCCAGCTCCGACAGCGAGAGCTTGTCCAGCTCCTTCCCGAAGAGCTTGAAGGCCACGTCCTCCACACCCACCACTCCGCGCTCGAAGGTGATGATGGCCAGGTCGTACGCGATGAGCTGATCCTTCTGGAGGAAGGCGTGGATCTTGTTGGCCGCCACCGTCAGCTCGGTGTTGTCGCGCACGCCCAGCTTCCAGGCGATGCGGAAGGCCAGGATGCGCTCACAGCCGCCATCTCCGGGAGGCTGGCCGCCCGTGGCCAGGCCCAGGAAGAGCCGCCAGGCCCACGCCGTCCCGTCCTCGCGCGGCGTCTGGAAGAAGCGCGGGCACCCCATCTGGGTGATGTAGAGGGCCACCAGATCCTTGGGCAGCCGGGTGAAGTCCGGGTGGTTGAACTCGATGGAGCGATCCGGCTTCACGTACATGCCAGCCACGAGGCTCATCCGCTCGCCTTCGATGCTGTGCTTGAGCTTCTTCTCGATGTCGAACTCGCTGTCCATCGTGGGCAGCTTGCTCGCGTTGTAGAGATAGGAGATCGGGATCAGCACCCCGGCCAACCCGAGCAGGAACAGGACGAACCAGATAATGGCCTTCACCCCTCCAAGGCTACCAGGGCAGCGTCCGGCCTGCTCGCGGGTTAAAACGGGAGAGACATGACGCAATGGCACCCGGCCACCCTGGTGGCCCGCTCGCCCTCGGCAGATGGGCTGACCGACTTGACGCTCGATCTCTCGGAGACCCCGCTGAGAGGCGCCCATCAGCGTCCTGGCCAGTACGTCCACCTGCGTCTGCCCGGCCATCCCGAGGAAGGGCTGTTCGCCCTGGCCTCCCCGCCGGGCAACTCCGGGCGATGGGATTTCCTGGTGAAGGAGGGCAGCCCGCTGACGAGCGCACTGATCCACCTGCCAATGGGGGCCTCGGTCGAGGTGAGCCACCCCGAGGGCCGCGGTTTCCCGCTGGAGCAGGCCCGGGGCAAGGCTCTGCTCCTGTTCGCCACGGGCTCGGGCATCTCTCCCATCCGCTCCGTCATCGAGAGCATCCGCCGGGAGCGCCGGGAGTATGGGCGGGTGACGCTGTACTTCGGCGTTCGCACGCCGAGCGCGTTCGCCTACGCGCGGGACTTCGAGGCATGGGAGCAGTCCGGCATCCACGTGGTGCGCACGGTGAGTCAGCCCGGCGCCAGTGGGTGGCAGGGGCTCACCGGCTACGTGCAGGGGCACCTGGCCGAGGAGCCGCTCTCCGCCGACACGATGGCCTTCGTCTGCGGCCAGCAGGAGATGGTGACGGGCGTGGTGCAGGCGCTCCAGGCCCGCGGGCTGCCCGCGAGCTCCATCTCCCAGAACTTCTAGTCAGCGCCGCTCCACCGTGGGCGAGGCGTAGAGCACCTGGAAGAGCGCCGCGGCCGGATCACTCTCCTGATCGCCGATGGGGTTCTGCGGCGTCCACGCGGCCACTCCCACCCAGCGCCCGTCCGGGCTGAAGCTCACCCGGCGCACGGACCAACCGAACTCGCGCTCGGCCACGGGCTGCTCCTGGCCTTCGGAGAAGAGCAGCAGGTTCTTGTCCCAGCCGCCCGTGGCCAGCGAGTGCCCATCCGGCGAGATGCTGGCGCTGGACACCACGCCGCCGTGGACGGACCACTTCTTGAGGATCTTCCCGGAAGAGGCCTCCACCAGCGCGCCCGCGTTGAAGGGGCCCTTCGGCTCCTCGACGCCCTTCTTCTCGCGCTCGTAGACGGCCCGCGTGCGCTCGGCCTTGTCCTGCGAGAAGGCCACGCCCAGGCGCTGACCCTTGGCATCCACGGTGACGTCGTTGACGTAGCCCTCGAAATTGAAGTCCGCCTGCGGCGCGAGCACCAGGCCCTGCGTCTCCGCTCCAGGGGCCGAGCCCGCCTTCGCGGTGAAGATGGCTTCGCGGGTGGACTCGTCAAAGGCGATGTCGAAGCGCTCGGTGAAGGGAGCGCCCAGCACACCCTGGGCTCCTGTGGGCACGCACACGTCGCACACCGCGATGTCCACTCCCTCCATGGGCAGGGACTTGAAGCGCAGGGACTGGGCCTTCGCCAGCTTCGCCACGGTATTGCCCAGCGGCGTGGGCACCGTGAGCGTGTCCTTCAGGAAGGCTACGTCGATGCCCGCCTGGGTGGCTGCCTCGGTGGTGAGGAGGATCGCCGGAGCACGCGTATCCAGCGCGAAGCTGACCTGCGCCTTGCCGTTCACGGCGCCACGCACGACGGCGAAGCCACCGCGCCGATCGAAGATCACCCGGGCCTGATCTGGCCGCAGCGCCTCCTCACGGGTGGCCCACACGCGCAGGTGCTTGTCCCAGCCCCCTGAGTACAGTGTCCCATCCTGCGCGAAGACCAGCGCACTCACTTGCCCCGCATGGGCACGGGACTCGAAGGCGAAGGAGAGCTGCGGCACGGTGAAGACCGAGACGAGCCCCTTCACACTGCCCACCACGATGTAGCGGCCGCTGGGGTGGAAGGCCACCGCGGTGAGCGGCTCCTCGGTGAGGATACGGCCCTTGGGCTCGCCGCTGGCGGCATCGAAGAGGCGCAGTTCCCCGTCACGCCCCGCCGTGGCCAGCAGCGTGCTGTCCGCAGAGAAGGCCACCGCCTCCAAGTCGTACTCGTAGGAGTTGACGTTCTTGTCGGACACGAGCTCCGGCGGCGTGCCCAGCTTCCACAGGCCGAGCAGGTAGAACTTCGAGCCCAGGTGCGTATACGCCACGCGCGAGCTGTCCGGCGAGAAGGCCAGGGACCAGACGAAATCCTTGTTGTTGAGCAAGGGCCCGTCCTCGAGCCCCTTCGCGTCTCCCGCCAGGTAGCCGCCCGGTGACTCCGCCAGCCGTGAGAGCGTATCCGCCGACAGCGCGGGAGGCCCATGCGCACAACCCACCCCGAACACCAGCACCGCGGCGAGCAGGAGACGCATACGGCTCATGTTCCCGAGCCTCCCGCCGCGGGAGTCGCCTCGGGAGGCAGCTCCTTCACGCCCCTGCTGTCCACGGACAGCAGGAAGAGGGGCTTCACGGCCTCGCGCTTGTCATCGAAGGAGGTGCGGCCCGTGGCGCCCTCGAAGTTCTTCAGGTTGATGAGCGCCTCGCGCATGTCGCTGCGCGAGGCCGGCTTCTGCTTCTGGATGATCTGCCGCAGCATCAGCGCCGAGTCGTAGCCGATGGCCTCCAGCAGGCCCGGCTCCTTGTCCACGTCCTTGTAGGCCTCGCGGAAGGCCTGGACGAACTTGCGCGTGGGCGGCCGCTGCGAGTCGACGAAGAAGCCGTCCACGTACACGGAGCAGGTGACGAACTTGCCACCGCGCTCGATGAGCTCCGGCAACCCCGAGCGCCCCTTCGGGCTGCTCCACGTGTTGGTGCCCAGCAGCGTCACCGTCTTCAGGTCCTTCTTGCCCGTCGTCTTGCGGATGCGCTCCAGGTCCCTCGGGTCGCACGCGTTGGTGACGATGTCCTCCACCGCGAGCGCCGGACCCACCAGGCTCACGCGCTTCCAGTCGTCCGGGATGAAGATGGCGTCGAAGTCGATCACCGGCTCCACGCTGCCCTTGAGCTTCTCCACCGCCTTGCGCTTGCGGAACGCGTCCAGGCTCTCGCCCTGCAAGTCGCGCATGCCCTCAAGGTAGTCGGCCCGATCCTCCAGGTAGTAGCGGCCGACCAGCTTCTTGGCCTCGTTGGTGAACGTCGTCTGATCGTGCGCATAGCTCTCCGCGCCGCGCACGGTGCCGCCGTTCTGCACCACCTCGTCCCAGAAGCCGTTGGCCAGCTCCACGCCATAGGGGATGTTGGGGTAGAGCACCGCGAAGCGCTTGAAGCCGCGCGTCTTCATCGCGTAGTCCGCGATGGCCTGCGCCTGCGCGGAGTTGGTGAGCATGTTGCGGAAGACGTAGGAGCCGATATCGGTGATGCCCTCGGTGCGCGTCATCGTCAGCAGCGGCACTTGGAGTTCCTCGGCCACCAGCGCGGCGCGGCGCGAGTCATCCGGCAGCAGCGGACCCAGCACGGCGATGGCGCCCTCGTCGAAGGCGAGCTGCTCCATGGCCTGACCGGCCAGCATCACCTCGCCCTGGGTGTCCTTCACCACGAGCTCGATGTCGCTGCCATTGAGCGCCAGTTGCACGCCGCGCAGCACCGCCTCGCCGATGGGCTTGAAGCGCCCCGTCATGGGCAGCAGGACGCCCACCGTCTTGGGGCGCACGTCCACGCGACGGGTGGAGCGCGACAGCAGCTCCCGGGCCTGCCCGGCGAACGGATGGTTGGGGGCCTCCTGGAGGAAGCGCTGCAGGGTCTCCTCGAGCCGCGTCCAGTCGCGCAGGTGGTAGTAGATGCGGGCCAGCTTGAAGGTGAGCACGGGCCAGGCCGGGTGCCTCGGGGACATGCCATCCGCCACGCGAGCGATGTCCATGAAAGCCGCACGGCCCTCCACCAATTGCTCCACGCGGGCCACGGCGGCGGACTGCTCCTCGGGCGTCTTCGCGTCTCCGGCAACCTTCACCGCCATGTCGAGCGCCGCGCCGTACAGGCCCGCGCCCTCCGCGGCGCGCTCGGCGTCCGCGATGAGCTTCTGGCGCTCTGCGCCCTCCGCCTTCTCGGCGAGGCTGGAGAGCGTCTGGTAGGCATCCCGGTAGGCGCCCACCTCCAGCGCGGAGAGGGCCAGCTTGTGCTTGGCGTCCTCCGCCTGCGAGAAGAGCGGGTTCTCGAAGAGCAGCTCGTTGAAGGTCTTCCGCGCGTTGGCGTAGTCCTCGGACTCGAAGTAGAGGACACCGGCGCGGTAGAGCGCCTCCTGGCTGGCGGTGGTCTCCGGGTATGCCTTGCGGACGCCCAGGAACACCTCGGCCGCCTGCTTCTTGTCCGGAGCCCGGGCCGCGTTCTCGATGGCCTGCGCCAGCGCCGCATCCGCCGTCGAGTCCTTCCTCGCCTCCACGCGGGGCTTCGTCAGGAAGGTGGTGCCCTCCTCAGGCGGACCTTCGGTGCCGCTACCGCCTCCTCTCACGGGTTGGGTCGTCTTCGGACAGGCCGTCAGCAGCAGTGCCAGCGCCAGCCCCAGGGCACGGCGCGTAGTGGGGAGGACTTCCATGGTGGGGGGGTGCATAGCAGTGTGGGTGCGCCTCCGTCGACAATCGAGAGACCGGAAGATTCCGGGGGAAACGTCTCGGCGCCTGCAGTGCCCGTGCCCCTTCCAAGTGCCTGACACTCCGAGGGGTTATCCCGGAGTTGCGGGCGGCGAACCGCACCGTGAGGCCCGGAGTGCGGGTGACGCAGCGACTCCTATCGGACATCGCGCCGTGAGTGCTCGCCTCCCTGCTCTGCCGGGAGGCCGGAGCCCATGAGAGGAGACCCTCCGGGCGCGGTTCGGCCCCACTGGTATGGCGGTCCTACCAGTTGGGTCCTCCAGCGCCGCCCAGGGGCAGCCACCTCGAACTCCTATCCCGCGACCGCCGACAGGGAGCGCCGGGGCTGGAGGGCGCGGCGCACCTTGGCCGCGAGCACGTCCGGGTTCACCGGGTAGGTGAGCACGTCATCCGCTCCGGCATCGAGCCCCGCCTCCACCACGCTGGGATCCTCGGGAGGAGCGAGCAGGAAGATGGGCAGTTCGAGCGTGGGCCCGGAGGAGCGCAGCGAGCGGGTGAGTGCGGCGCCCTCCCCGTCCGGCAGGCGAGAGCCCACCACCAATGCTTGGGCACCACCCGCCACCAACTCTCGAGCGCGGGCCGCCGACTCCGCGAGCAGCACCCTGACGCCCTCCGCGAGGAAACGAGCCTGGAAGGTGGCGGAGCGGGCCGGATCAGGTTCCGCCAACACCAGAGTGGGCGAGGTGGCATCCCCGAGCACCAGCTCAGCCACCTCGGCGGCCAGGGCCTCCAGGGCCGTGGCGGGCACCCGCCCCTCTTCCCTCAAGCGCACGAGGGCACGCGAGGCATTCTCCGGCGTGAGTGCGCCCGTGCCCAGCGTCTCCATCAGCGCTGTCGCGGCCGTGAGCGCCTGGGACGCGCGGCCAGGCTGAGACGTACCCGAACCTTCGGTGGGAGCGCCGAGCACCGAGGCCAGCTCTCCCGCATCCCGTCCAAGCACTGCACGCACGGCCTCGCACTTGGGCCTCGCGAAGGAGTCCTTGCCCTCGAGCCGCGCCGCGCAGGCCATGGCATAGGCCGCGGCCGAGGCCCGCTCGGCCTCCGCCCTGCCCGCTCCGAGCCGAAGCGCCAGGCGCCGGGCCAGCTTCGCCAGCACCGCGCCCTGCACCCCCGCGCCGCCCAGGGCCGCGAGGGCCGCATCCAACACCCGGGCATGCAGCCGCGCCGCACGCCCCAGCGGCCCGGCCTCACCACCCAGTGCCTCGGCCAGCGAGGGCAGCACGCGCACCTCCATGCCAGGAGCCGCCACGAGCAGTCTCGCCACCACCGCAGGCGTGTCCTGAAGGGTGTCACTCGCGATGAGGGCCACCTCGATACCGCCCAGGGCCACCGCGCGCTCGGCCTCCGCACTGGAGCTGCCGGCGGCCGCGACGCCCTGCCGCGAGAACAGGCGCACCGCCGCGTCCCGCTGCTCTGGATCATCCGCCACCACCAGCAGCATGCGCGCCAGGGAGCGAGGTGGAGCCCGCGTCGGCTGCGGCGCGGGGGCAGGAGGTGGCGCTGCCGGCTCCGGAATCTGCAGTGGCGGCAACTGCGGCGGAGGCGGCGAGAAGGCCTCCTCGTCGAGAACGCGCTCGCGGGTGCGCGTGTGCTTGTCCGCGAAGGGTGTCACGCCGACCTGCGTCTCCGACGCGCTCACCTTCATCATATTGCCCCAGTCGAGTCCGACCGGTGGCTCCTCGCCTCGATAGAAGCGGTTGATGGTGCGGCGGATGGCACCCTCGCTGGCGAGGATGCCCCTCACGGCATAGCCGGTGCGGAACTGGAGCTCATCCAGCCGATCCAGGTTCTGCGGCTCGCGCATGGCGCAGAACAGCTCCTTGCCCTGCAGCGTGAGCGGGACGGCCTCGAAGCGCTCAGCGTGCTCCATCGGCAGCAGCGACAGCAGCGGTGTGGGCACGGGCAGCGTGCGCAACTGGTGCTCGGCGATGAACGGAATGCCGAGCTGCTCACCAATGGCGGCCACCAGCTCCTCGTCCGTGACCAGTCCCTCGGCCACGAGCCGCTCTCCCAGCTTGCCGCCCTCGCGGCGCTGCCGCTCGAGCATGCCTCGCAGTTGCGCCTCCGAGAGCTTCCCCGCGGCGAGCAGAAGCTCTCCGAGTGGGCGACGCACCGACGGACGCGGGCGCAGTGCACCGAGTTGCAAAAGCTGGGCGGTCGCCGAGCGCGGAGGCAACACGATGCGAGGTGCAGCCTCTGGAGGCTTCTGCGGCAGCGGCACCGGCGTGAGTCGCCGGCCCGGCTCGGGATGGGCTGCTGCCACCTGTCCCTGCGCGGGAGGCATGGCAGGGCGTTGCAGCTCCGGCCGACTGTTCGTGCGGATGGCCACCGTCTTGGCCCCAGCCATCGCGGCAGGCGCCGGAGCCTGCTGCTGCGGAGCGTTCGGGATGGGAGGAGGCGTCCTCGGCGCCGCGGGGCGCTGCGGCTCCTGCCACGCGGCTCTGATTGGAAGCGTGCGAGACCCTGCCGGCGGTGATCCCCCTTCCATCCCCAGGCGGATCTCCTCGCCCCGAGGCTCCACCGTCCCGGCCGGCGAGTTGTCCAGCGGTGAGCGCCGTCCCGGGAAGCAGCGGGCGAAGAGCCTCGCCACGTCCTGAGGCCCCACACGCAGGCGGTGATCAAAGAGGAAGTTCTGCAGCGCGTCCGACATGTCCCGCGCGCGCTGGAATCGAGCCACCGGATCCGGCGCCAGGGCGCGTGTGACCATGCTCCACAACGGCGCGGGAACGCCGGGCACCGGCACCACCGTCTTCACATCAAAGGACGAGATGTTGCGCAGGATCTGGAAGTACTCCGGCCCACTGAACAGCTGCTGGCCAGAGAGCAACTCATAGAGCAGCAGCCCGAGCAGGAAGAGATCCGCGCGCTGATCCACCGTGCCACCGCGCACCTGCTCCGGAGCCAGGTAGCCCAGCTTGCCCTTCACCACGCCTGCCTGGGTGCCGCTCTGGACGTTGGCGGCCTTGGCGATACCGAAGTCCGCGAGCTTCACCTCTCCCGCACTGGCGATCATCACATTGGACGGGTTGATGTCGCGGTGGATGATGTTGAGCGGACGGCCCGATGCGTCGAGCTTCTCGTGGGCATAGGCCAGACCCTCGGCCACCTGCTGGACGATGAAGCACACCTCGCGCAGGCCCAGCCCCACCTGCTGCGCGGCGGCGGCCCGCTGGAGCGTCCGGAGGTTCTCTCCGTCGACGAACTCCATCACCATATAGTACTGGCCCCGCGCCCCACCCAGATCAAACACCTGGACGACGTTGGCGTGCTGCAGGGAGACCGTCAGCTTGGCCTCGCGCAGGAACAGCTCGATGAACTCCTTGTCCTGCGCGAGCGAGGGCAGGATGCGCTTGACCGCGACGGGCTTCTCGAAGCCCTCGGCTCCGACGACCTTCGCGAGAAAGACTTCCGCCATGCCGCCCGCGGCCAGCTTGCGGACGAGTCGGTACAAGGCCACGTGAACTCCCCCCGACCTGGTGGTGGTGGCGGGCGAGATGTGCATGGCCTGGCGAGTTGGTGAGTGCCCGCTCAGTATGATCTCGACGAACGTCGAGTCGCGGGCACTCGCGCGTGCTGGCGCTGGACGAACCGTCGAAGGTTGAGCAGGCCCACGCCCACCACCGAGGTAGGCGCGGCTACACCGAGGTATTCAGAAGCGTGAGGCCTAACCGAACAGCTCCTTCACCTTGTCGAAGAAGCTCTTGGCCTGGGGATGGGACTCCTCGCCCGAGGCTTCCGCGAACTTCTCCAGCAATTCGCGCTGCTTGGCGGACAGCTCCGTGGGCGTCTCGATGATGACGCGCACATGCTGATCACCGCGCTGCTGGCTGTGCAGGTGAGGAACGCCCTTGGCCTTGAGGCGGAACACCTTGCCGGACTGCGTGCCCGAGGGGATGGTCATCTTCACCTTCCCGTCCAGCGTGGGCACGTCGATCTTCGCCCCCAGCGCCGCCTGCGTGAAGGAGATGGGCACCTCGCAGAACACCTCGTAGTCCTCGCGCTGGAACAGCGGGTGCTCGCGGACGATCACCGTGACGTACAAGTCTCCGGGAGTGCCGCCGCGATCACCCGGCTCGCCCATGCCCGCAAGGCGCACCCGCGTGCCGTTGTCCACGCCGGCCGGGATGCTCACTTCGATCACTTCCTCGCTCGGCGTCTTGCCCGAGCCCCGGCACTTCGAGCACGGATCCGGAATCACCGCGCCCGTGCCGTTGCAGTCGGTGCAGGTGCGCGACACCGCGAAGAAGCCCTGCGTGAAGCGGACCTCGCCCACGCCGCCGCACGTGGCGCACGGCTTGGGAGGCAGGCCGCTCTTGCTCCCCGAGCCGCTGCACGTCTCGCACTTCTTCGGACGCGGGATCGGAACCTTGGGGCGGCAGCCGAACGCCGCTTCCTCGAAGGAGATCTCCAGGTTGTAGCGCAGGTCCGCACCGCGGCCCGGGCCTCCGCGGCCTCCGCGCGCGCGGCCTCCGCCGAAGATCTCTCCGAAGATGTCCCCGAAGATGTCGTTGATGTTGACGCCCTGGAAACCGCCGAAGCCCTCGAATCCCTGGCCCCCGGCGGCCGCATGGCCGAACCGGTCATACCGGGCGCGGCGCTCCGGATCGCTGAGCACCTCGTAGGCCTCGGAGGCTTCCTTGAACTTCTCCTCGGCCTCCTGATTCCCTGGATTTCGGTCCGGGTGGTACTGGAGTGCCACCTTCCGGAAGGCACTTTTCAGTTCCTGAGGACTGACGTTCTTCTGGACGCCGAGAATCTCGTAATAGTCGCGCTTCTGTCCCGCCGCCGCTGGCATCGCGTCAAACCCCTGGATTTATTGGCCTTTTCAGCCTGCGTAAAACCCTGATCCACTATAACGCAGGGTTTGGAGCCAGCAATCCAGGGGCGTGCGCGAACCGCCGATCAGACCATCCACACCCGGTTGGCCGTCAGCTCCATGCGGGCCAGCCGGCGCTTGAGTGCCGGGTCCACCGGGCCGATGGCGGACCACTTGGGAACGACGAAGTGCAGTTCGGCATTGTAGAGCTTGGCCGCACTGGCCAGCAGGCTCCACCGGTTCTCCGTGAGGGGATCCTCGACCATCTCCGGGGTCACGATTTCCAGGATGATGGGCGTGCGAGCCGAGTCCGTTTGCCGACAGGTGAAGTCCGGCCGATGGTCCTCGATGGTTCCCGACAAGATGGGCGGGGGCATGAAGCCCGGCAGCCTCGCTTTGATGTCCGTGTACCCGATTGTTCGGAAGTACTCAGCCATGAGCCACAGGAGCCGCCGGCGCTCCTCGTCCTCGACCACCGGCTCACAGCCTGGACTGAACAGCGCCTCTTTTTGGTTCGTATCGTTGATGTCCATGGCTGTCGGAAAGCTGTCCGCCACACTCGCCTACAGCAACGTTCAGGCCACCGTGCGGTGGCAGGAGGGCCGCACAGCAAGCGAGGAAGCGTTGCGCGCGCTCTGAAGCGCCTTGGACGAGGGCCGCTGGAGTGAGAGAGTCCGCGCCTCCGTGGCGCCCCGTCCTTCTCCCCAGCTCTACCGTCGACTGTTGAGCTATCTGCGGCCGTACCGGCGTCTGCTGTTCGCGGGCCTGGGGGCTTCGGTGGCGGCCGCGGCGGCGACGTCGGCGTACGCATGGTTGGTGGGGCCGCTGCTGCGCGCGGTGCTCACGGGCGAGGCGGTGACGGTGGCGGGGTGGAGTCTGCCGCCGGGAGAGATGCTGCGCCGGCTGCCGCTGCTGGTGGTGGCGGTGGCGGCGGTGAAGGCGACGGCGCAGTTCCTCCAGGGCGGGTGGATGCAGCGGCTGGGGCAACGGGTGATGGCGGATCTGCGAGGGTTCTTCTACTCGCGGCTGCTCACCCAGCCTCCGGCGTTCTTCGAGAGGCGGCACTCAGGCGAGCTGCTCTCGCGCTTCACCGCGGATGTGCCGCTGGTGGAGTTCTCGGTGACGCAGGCCTTGTCCTCATATGTGAAGGATGGGCTGCAGATCCTCTCGCTGCTCGTCACGTGCGCGCTGATCGATGGGAAGCTGTTCCTGCTCACCTTCGTGGTGATGCCGGCGACAGTGGTACCGGTGTCGCGCTTCGCGCGCTCGCTCAAGAAGGTGGCCACTCGCTCACAGGCGAGCCTGGGAGCGCTGAGTTCGCTGACCTCGGAGCAGTTGCAGAACCTGCCGGTGGTGCAGGCGTATGGAGGCGTACCTCGGGCGCTGACCACCTTTGACGCGGAGGCCGAGCGGTACCTGGGAGAGATGCGCCGCTCTCTGTTCCTGCGAGGGGCCGTCAGCCCCACGGTGGAGATGCTGGGGATTGTGGGTGTGGCGCTGGTGGTGATGTGGGGAGCGCGCGCGGTGGCGACCGAGCCCGCGCTGGCCGGGCGGCTGCTCTCGTTCATCGCGGCGGCGCTGCTGCTCTACCAACCGGTGAAGTCGCTCAGCGGGACGCTGTCACAGGTGCTCACGGGACTGGTGGCGGCCGAGCGCCTCTTCGCCATCGCGGACGAGCCCTCTCCGCCAGACGAGGGGCGCGAGGCCCGTGCCCTGGGCCAGGCGCTGGTGCTGGAGGACGTGCGCGCCACGTACCTGGACGGCCGCGAGGGGCTGAGAGGAGTGAGCCTCACGGTACCTGCGGGTGCGCGCGTGGCGCTGGTGGGCGCATCGGGCGCGGGGAAGACGACGCTCTTCTCGGTGCTGCTCGGCTTCCTGCCCGCGAGCGGCGGAACGGTGCGCTGGGATGGCGTGCCGATGACAGAGCTGAAACCGTCGAGCGTGCGAGCCCAGATGGCGTGGGTGCCCCAGGAGCCGGTGCTGTTCTCCGGAACGGTGCGCCACAACCTGCTGCTGGGCCATCCAGAGGCCACGGATGCGGAGGTATGGGAAGCGCTGGCGCTGGCGCACGCGGAGGACTTCGTGCGGGCGCTGCCGGGTGGACTCGACGAGCCTGTGGGCGAGCGAGGCTCGAGGCTCTCAGGTGGACAGCGGCAGAGGCTGGCGCTGGCACGGGCCTTCCTGCGCCGTCCCTCGGTGCTGCTGCTGGACGAGCCCACGAGCGCTCTGGACGCGACGAGCGAGGCAGCCGTGGGTGAGGGCCTGGTGGAGCTGATGAAGGGCCGCACGGTGCTCGTGATTGCGCACCGGCTCTCGACGGTGCGGGACGCGGATCTCATCGTCGTACTGGACGCGGGCCGGGTGGTGGAGTCCGGCACGCATGCTGAGCTGGTGGCACGCCAGGGCCGCTACGCGCAGTTGCTGGGAGAAGGCGCCGTAGCCGCCTGAGGTACAAGTCCCTCCTGCGCTCTTGCCCCGCGCCCCCTGCTTTGCGACCGTGGCCTCCCCATGTCGCACGAGCCGTCCCCGCTCAACCTCAACTCGCTGCTGCTGGTGCCCGCCCTCGCGCTTGCCGCCACCGCCTGCTGGGCCGTCACGGCGCGTCAAGCCGCCATCGCCACCGCCGCCACCACCACCCTCTTCCTCGTCCCCGTCGTCTTCCGCCTCATGACGCGCACCTGGTATCGCGGCCTCGTCGTGCGCGGGCTCGGGCTGTTCGTTCTCGGCTTCAACCTCCCCATGTTCATCTTCGGATTCTTCGCCCATGCCAACATCGGCTGCGAACCCGGCAACTGCATGGGACTCATCATTCTCGGCGCCCTCCTCGGCCCCATCGTCGGGATCCTGTTCACCGTCGTCTACTGGCTCATCGGTCGGCCTCCGGTCTGACTTACCCGACTTACCCCGAGTACCTAATTTCTCGGGAAATGCTCGTTACCGCCAGACCCAGCTTTCCTCCCGGGGTGGTTGCGGCTGCGACCGCGCCCATCGCCGTCCTGTTCGCTTCCGCACTCCTCGTGGCCTGGAGCGGCGGGCCCGAGGAGGTCTCCCGCATCACCCACGCATCGGGGCCGTTCGCCTCGCTGGTGATGCTCTCGGGGTTGGTGGAGCTGGCCTTCCTCACCGTCATGGTCTGTCACACCGGCTCCGGGCGCATGGTGCCCCTGGCCGTCATGCTCGGCATGGCCACCCTGCCCTGGACGGTGGGTCTCCTCGGCTCCGAGGCCATCGTCAGCCGGACCGTCACGGCGCTCGGTGAGCTCGAGGCTCCGGATGCCCGCAGCGCACTGGCACTCGGCGTGGGCCAGGCCATGGCCTCGCGCATGCTCGGCGCGTGGATGAGCACGGCCCTGCTCGTGGGCCTGGGCCTGGGCCTCGCCATCGCCGGAGCCTCCTCCAACGCCCCATGGCTCCCCACACCGCGAGGCCGCACCGCCAGCCTGATGTTCGGTGTCGTCGTGGCCTTCGTGCTCGCCGCCCTCTCCCTGGCCGGAGCGTTGGAGGCCCACGCCCTCTTCGAGGGGCTCTCCCGCGTGGTGCGCACCCCCGTCACGGAGCAAATCAATCTCCTGAGCACGGCCGCCCAGGAGATGTCGAACCTGAGCCCGATCCGGAAGACCTGTGAAGTCCTCCTCGCCGGGCTGGGAGCCGTGCTCCTGATATGGCAGGTCCGCCGGGCCGCACCCCCCGCGCAAGGCTGGATGGGCAGTGCCTTCCTCGTGGCCGCCGTCGCTGCCCTGCTCGTGCTGGATGGCCACCCGCTGCGCCTCGCCGAGCAGAGCGCCCGCGCCGCCGGACTCAGCGCTCCCACCCTCCCGTCGGACTTCCAGACCCTCTCCACCCTCCGAGCCTCCACGCCTCGCCCGCTCGCGGCCCTGGTCACCCTGGAGGGCGTCGTCCCCTCCACCGGGCCCCGTCTGCCCTGGAGCGCTCCAGCCAGAACACTCGCCGAGGCCCTGTCCTCTTCTCTCCACTCCACCGCGCTGGGCCAGCCCGCTCTCAGCGGAGCCACTCCCGAGCCCGTGCTGCCGCTGCTGGCCGACGCCCGCCTCTCCGGGAGCGCCATGCGCCAGCTCCTGCGCGCCAGCTCCCTGGCCGGTGCACGCTCCGTGGTCCTCATGGGACAACAACCTCACGCCGCCCCTCCCGCAATGCTGGAGTGGTTCGAGTCCCGGCGGCCTCTCTTCTCCCTGCTCGCGGCGAGGGTGGGCATGCTGCAGCTCCTGCTGCCGTCCGCCCTGCCCCAGGCCCGTGAGCTCAGCTGGCGCGCCCGCATGGAACCCCAGGGCCAGCTCCACCTCTCCTCCACGCAGGGCAGCGGCACGCTCACCCTCTCCCTTCAAGCGGCGCCCGCGGAGATCCCCGAGGTGCTCGCGGGGACATTCGTGGGGCTGGAGGTCTCGGACACCACCTCCTTGAGCCAGCTCAGTGCCGCGGTCGATGTGCTCGAGCTGGCCGGAGCCGCTCCCGTCGCCGTGCTCGACCCGGACTCCCGCGAGGCCTTACCGGCCAACGGCGGCACGGACACCCTGTGGAGCTCTCCCCTGCTGTGGAAGTGGCAGGTGCTGCGAAAAGGCCAGGGGCCCCGCCGCGCGCAGACGCCTCTCCGCCGCGCTCCTCGGCCCGCCGTGGCCGCTCATAGCAGCGAGATGAACAGGACGATGGCCGCCACCAGGCCCACGCCGAACACCACCAGCATCACCACCCCCTCGGAACTCGAGGACCGGGGAACATTCGGCACCGCCTCCGAGCCCGGATTCACCTCCCGAGCCACCGGCGCGGCGGGGACCGCCTCGGGCGAGCGCTCCTCCGAGAGCTTGACGACGGAGGCATCCCGAAGCTCGAGGCCCTCTCGCGCCAGCGCGAGGACCCTCTTGATGTGGAGTATGTAACGGTCCTCGCCGTCGTACGTCTCCAGCGCCAGCGCCGCCCGCATGAGCCGCCCGGGTACCAGTTGGGGATCCGTGTGCACGACAGCCGCGGCCGCGGCCGCCTTCGAGGCGCTGTCCGGCTCCACCCGCCCCGTGCGCAGGCCCTCGCCGCTGGTCCACACATAGTGGTCGTCCAGCAGCGTCAATTCCTGGCGCTGCACCCGGCCCTCCAGGTCCACCAGCGACAACAGCTCCGCCCCATGCGTGCTCATGTGCCAGACCGAGCGCTGTCCATGGTCTCCGGGGGGCCCCTCCACGGCTCGCACCTGGTAGAGCGCCTGCACCGCGGACTTCAGCTTCTCTGGCGAGGGGGTGTTCATCCGTGGCCGGAGCCTAGCATGCGCACGTGCGTCTCCCCGCTCTCGGGGCTAGCGTGCGCTCCCCATGAGCCGCTCACGGGGAAGAGGCACGGACTTCGAACACCACTTCGAGGGCGCGGAGGCGCTCGACGGGCTGCTGGAGCTGGCCGGCAGCCCCTGTGACACCTCCGAAGTCATCGTCCGCATGCGCACCGCTCGCGCCGAGGGCCAGCCCCACGCCGCCGTCATTCCCACCCTCTTCCCGAAAGAGCCCCGCTTCGCCTCGCCCGAGGTGGCCCAGCGGCTGTTCGAGAACCTTTTGGGGCTGTGGGATTTGGTGGCCGAGGGCAAGCCCATCCGCACCGAGGAGGAGCCCCGGCCCCCCCGGCCGAAGAAACCCAAGCCCGTGCGCCCCCCTCCCTTCGCCCCCGGCGAGCCAGGGAGCGAATTCGTGGAGCTGGCCTGGCGTTATCTGGAGGACGACCCCAAGGAGCGCACGCGGCGGGAGCACTCCTTCGACAACCGGCAGGACGCTCTGCTGGGCGAGCTTGACGGCATGGGCCTCACGGACGAAGGATATGCGGCAGCCCGCCACCTGCTCTTCGAACTGCACGCCATGTTGGAGCTGGGCTGGCCGCCGGGACTTGCCAGTGTGGACCCGGCGGTGCTGACGAGGGAGGACACGGAGGCTCCGCCGGTGCCCCAGCCCCTCACCGCTTACGCGGACGAAGCGCTGTTCGAGGCGGAGCAAGACGAGGAGCACCCGCTCGCAGCCGAGGAGCTCGCGCGGGTGCGCACCCTGGTGCGACGCGGGCTGGCGGCGCTGTGGAAGGCCCGGAAGGGAAGTTGACGGATGGCAAGAGACAAGGACGACAACGAGGGCGGCGGTTTCTCCGGCAAGCGCAACAAGAGCTGGCGCGAAATCGACGCGATGCGAGGCAAGAGCAAGAGCCACTCGCGTCAAGATGACCCCGCCCAGCAGCGCATCGAGCGCAGCGCCTCGTATCAGAAGTACAAGGCGGCCGCGGACGCCCTCTTCACCGGAGGCGAGCTGCCCCAGGGGCTGGCCGAGAAGTTCGACCCCGAGGGCAAGCGCAAGACGCAGAAGCAGGCCATGCAGAAGCTGCAGCAGGCCGAGTCCCGCCAGGCCTGGGTCCAGGGCGTCATTGAGTACCTGGAGAAGTACCCGGAGCTGCCCGAGGACGCGTACTTCCTGGACAGCCTGTTGGACCACCCCCGCGAGCGCATCGCCGACAAGGCCCTGGCGAAGCTGGAGTCCATGGAGGCCGAGGGCAAGCTGAAGACGAAAGTTCCCAAGAGCCTGGACGAGCGCCTCAAGTCCATCCAGCTCACCAGCCTGGATCCGGACATGCAGGGCCGCGCCAAGGCGCTGCGCGAGAAGCTCAAGGCCTGATGACGCCCCAAGAGCGCGAAGAGCTGGAGCGCGTGGTCCGCCGTCTGTGCGAGCAGGGGCAGCCGGCTCGCGCGGCGGAGGCCGCCATCCGTGGCTACGGCCCGGAGATCCTCGGAGTCCTGCTGGCCACGCATCGGGATGACGAAGTGGCCGATGAGGTGTTCGCGCAGTGGAGCGAGCGCCTCTGGCGAGGGCTGGGAGGCTTCACCTGGTCCTGCTCGCTGCGCACGTGGGCCTATACGCTGGCGCGCAACGTCTCCATCAGCTTCCAGCGCAATGCGCGCTTCCGCGAGCGGCTGCACCCGCCCATGCCGGACTCCGAGGCCCTGTCGGCCATCGCCCAGCACGTGCGCACGCAGACGAAGTCCTATCTGCGCACCGAGGCCAAGAGCAAGCTGGCGGAGCTGCGCGACAGCCTGCCTCCCGAGGACCGCACGCTCCTGGTGTTGCGCATCGACAAGGGCCTGGAGTGGAAGGATCTGGCGCGGGTGATGCTCGGCGAGGAGGCCGAGGTCTCCGATGCGCAGCTCACCAAGGAGTCCCAGCGGCTGCGCAAGCGATTCCAGCTCCTGAAGGACCGGCTCGTCGAGCAGGGCCGTAAGGAAGGGTTGATCTCCCAGGAGTGAGCCCGCGTCTCAGTCCCGCTGCTTCGACATGGAGGGGATGACGATGGCCGGCAGCCGCTCGGGCGCGCGAACCGACTGGCGGGCCATCCATGCGTCGGCTTGGTGAATGAGCGCCTGCCCCTCGTCTCCGCCCAGCAGCTCGCCCCGCCTGCGCTGGATGGACGTCATGATCAGCGCCATGCCGTGCGCTCGAGCCGCCTCCTCCGCCAGGCAGAGCCATCGGAGCGCCTCGGCCTCGTTGCCCTGTCTCCAGGCCACGCCCGCACGGAGCAGGGTACCGAACGGCGCAGCGGCCCAGTTCAAGCGCTCGTGCTCCAACGCTCGCGCGGCGCGGAGCACCTGACGCAGGACTCCCTTGTCGCCGCGAGGCGCGGCCTCCAGCTCCACCAGCGCGCCCCAGTACCGGGACTCGATGCGGAGGGCGGGCACGCGCATCAGGCCCGAGCGCAACAGCAGGAAGCGCCTGCCGCGAATGACGGAGAGGGCCCGCTGCCGCTCTCCCTGGTAGAGGGCGAGCCGCACCTGCGCCGCCGAGTCCCGGTAGTGCTGGACCTGGTAGGTGCGCTGAGGCCAGTCGCGCATGGCCGTACGCAACGTCTCCCGGGCCCGCTCGGGCTCATCGGCGGCCAGGTGCACGAGGTAGTCGGTGGTCAGCCGCACCATCGTCTCGCAGTGCAGATTGCCTCGCTCGCGAGCATCCTCGATCAGCGACTTCACCAGCGTGGCGAGCCGGGGAACCTCACCGAGCTGCCACAGGACGATGGCCCACTGCGTCCTCGCGAAGTCCAGCTCCCAGGGCACCCCGGCACAGCGGCCCTGGAGCACGGTGGTGGCCTCTCGCAGGAGCGACTCGGACTTGCGGTAGTCCCCCTGCGTCATCGAGTAGAGGCCCGCGCTGAGCAACGACATTCCGAGCGCGTGGGGATGGGCCTCCTGCTCGGCGAGCTCCCGGGCCCGGCGCAGCAGGAACTCGGTCCTCTCCGTGTCCCGAGCGTTGCTGAAGGCCTGCGTGAGGGCTCTCAGGGACATGGCTCGGGAGATGCGGTACGGCTCACCGGCTTCGAGCGCCAGGAGCATGTTCCGCATCTGGAAGTCCGCGGCGCGGATGGGGTTGGTGACGGTCAGCCCCAGCGCGACGGCCCAGGTGGTGTCGATGAGCCGCAGCGTGTCCTCGGACAGCGCCGAAGCGGGCCGCTGCTGGAAGTCGAAGCCCCTCAGCTCGAGCCGGAGCCGGCGCACCACCAGCGACAGCAGCGCTCCCAAGGAGGTGGAGGGCTGTGAGAGCCCGACCTCTCGCAGGACCTGGGCGAGCACCTCGATGCCCTCCTCGATGTAGCCACCGAGCAGGAGCTGCTCCATGGCCTGCCGCCGGTGCACGAAGGCTCGGTCCGCCGGACTCGACTCCGCGACCTGGAGGTGCACCTGCGCCGCTTCCCGAGGCCTCCCGGCGCTGGTCAGCGCCTCTCCCAGACGGCTCTTGAACACACGGACCTCTTCCGAGGTCAGCGTCCCCGTCTCGAGCGCCGCACGGTAGAGCCGGGCCGCGCGATCGAAGGCGAGCACCTCATGAGCGCGCGTGGCGGCCTGGACGGCATAGCGCGCGGACTTCGGCAGCTCGCCGGCCTCGCGAAAGTGGAAGACGAGCTGCTCCAGCTCCGCGTGCCCGGACTCCTCCAACGCCAGGGCGAGTCCTCGGTGGTGTCCCCGGCGGATATCGAGAGGGAGCCGGGTGACCACGACCTCGCGGATGCGATCGTGGTACGGCAACAGCTCCTCCCGTCCCTCGACTCGCCGCACGCGCAGCAGCTGGCTGGCCCGGAGCAGCGCCAGGGCCTGGAGCTCCTCCTCCCCTCCCAGAGCGCCCGAAGCCGCGCGCGAGGCACTCGTGCGCGCCAGCGGCTGGCCCGCGACGGAGATCACCTCCAGCAGCCGCCGCGCCGCCTCGGGCAACCGCTGCAGGCGGGCCTGGATGACCGCCTCCAGTCCCATCGGCATGTCGCCGGGCCCCGTGCTGGCCTCGGTACGGGGATCCGGCAGCGAGGACTCCTCGATGTAGCGGGCCAGCTCCGTGAGGAAGAACGGACTGCCGCGCCCCTCCGAGGCCAGCACGGGAGCCGACGGGAGCCCCTGCGCGCCCGTGCCGAGCAGCGCTCGCATCAGCTCCTCCGACTCGGCGGCCTCCAGCTCGCCCACCTCCACGTCGTGCACGGCAAGGGCGGAGAAGGGCTCCTGGCGCAGGGCCTGGAGCAGCGTCGAGAGGGACGGGCTCGTGTCCGCCTCATCCTGCCGGTACGAGGCGAGCAGGAGCAGGGCCGGAGCCGATGGGGGGCGCAACACCTCCAGCAGCAGGGCCACGCTGTCGAGGTCTCCCCACTGGAGATCATCGATGAAGAGCACCAGGGGCCCGCGCCGTGCGAGCGCCACGAGCAACGCTCGCAGCGCCCATGCACCGCGCCTTCGGAGCTGAGCTGGCTCCTCCGTCTCCAACCGGGCCGCCACGGGTGCTCCGGGGAGATGTCCGAGCACGGGGAAGAGCCTCGCCAGGGCACCCAGGTCCTGTGGCAGCAACGCCTCCAGCTCCGAACGAGGCAGTCGCCTCAAGTATCGGCAGAGCGCATCGACGAGGCTGTCGAGCATCTTGTAGGGCACGGACTCCTGCTCGAAGCACCGGCCTGAGAGCACCACGCGCTCCGGCTCGGAGCCCTGGGCTGACAGGTCTTCGAGGAAGCGGTTCGCCAGCGCGCTCTTGCCCATTCCCGAGGGGCCGTGGAGGAACGCGATGGCCGTGCGATCCTCCTGCGAATCCGCGAGCGCCCCATCGAGCCTCCTCAAATGAGCGGAGCGTCCGACGAAGGCCGCACTGGGGGCGGTGGAGCGTTCTCGCGGGCGAGGGCGGGGCTCGGACTTCGCCAGCCGCTCCAGCACGTCGACTCCCGAGGGCCGCTGCTCAGGAGCGGGGGCGAGCAGGTCCAGGCACAGCGTCTCCAGATCCTCCGGGACGCCTTGGGCAAAGGTGCTCGGTGGCGGTGGAGGCTCGTTGGCAGGGGCCTTGATGTACGGCGGCCGGCCTGCGAGCGCCTCGTAGAGCATGACGCCCACGGAGTACCAGTCCGCCGCGGGGCCGATGGGGCGGGCCGCGGCCTGCTCGGGGGCCATGTAGCGAGGCGTGCCGGCTCCCATCGCCTCCTGACGTCCTTCCGCCATGTCCGTCACGAGGCCGAAGTCGAGCAGCACGACCCGGCCTCCCTCCGCGACCATCACGTTCGACGGCTTGATGTCGCGGTGCAGCTTCCCCGTGCCGTGCAGGAAGCCGAGCCCCTCGGCAAGCTGCCGGAGCGTGTCCCGCAGGCGCTCCTCGTCGAACGGGGGCAGCGTTCCCGCCGGAGTGCGCACCGCGTCCAGGAAGGAGCGGCCCCGGATCAACTCCATCGTGAGGAACCACTGCTCACCATCCGAGTGCAGCTCGTAGAACTGGACGAGGTTTGGGTGAACCATCCCCGTGAGCGTGCGGAACTCCTGTTTGAAGAGCAGGAGCGCCTGCGGATCCCTGCGCCGCATGAGCTTGAGGGCCACTGTCGCGTTGCGCTCGCGGTCGTGGGCCTCGAAGACGACGCCGAACGCACCGGAGCCGAGCTGCCGCTGGAGGACGAAGCGTTTCGAGTTCCAGTCGCGAACGAGCTCGACCTTGCCGGACACAGCCGTGTCCGAGGAGAGTTCGCTCACCGGAGCATCCGATACATGAGCCAGCTCGCGCAGGAACGCGAGCGTTAATGCACCTTCCTTGGAGGCTTCCTCTTCGCTCACACCCGAAGCCTACCGCTCTCGGGTGACGGATGGAGCCGCCCCACTCACGAGTCAGCGTGAGTGCAACTTTCGCATGAAGCTACTCTGCTCGGAGCAAGTCGTGGAACGCGGCTCGAAGCCGCGGCTCCTCACGCGTGTAGAACCGCCCGTCGCAGGAGAGCTCAGGAGCCCGGAGCTTTGATTGATTCCCGTGTGCCAGGGTGCGCGCGAAGGAAGCCAGCGCTTGTAGGTTCGTATCCGCGTCATCGGGTGTGACGCATCCACCGAGCGCCTGCGCCTGCTGGAGCCAGACGTAGGACTGTGTCCTCAGCACGAGCCGCCGTTCCACGAAGGGGTCCGCGAGGTAGAGCTTGAGCAGGAGGAAGGGAGTCTCCCATTGGCCATCCCCGGCGGAACTCACCTCCTGAAACAGCCGGGCCCAGATGGCTCCTTCAGGTTTCTGGAGCGCAAGGGAAACAGCTCCGAACACGTAGAGGGTCGCCTTGGGAAAACGGGTGGCCCAGCGCGTGAGCGCAACCAGGGCGTCCTCGGTCAGGTGCTTCGGCTCAAGCACTGTCGCACCTAGCTGCGCATCCACCCGCTCGAAGGGAGAAAAGCGCTGGTCCAGGGGACTGGTGCGCCTCACGGCGTCAGCACACTGCTGCTGATAGGCATTCAGCTCGGCATCCTGACCGGTAAAGAGTGAGATGGATGCCGGAGTCGGAAGCCTCACTCTCAGGTGCATGGACAGAAAGCGCTCGAGCGCGTAGCCCGCCAGGAACCAGTGATCGCCGACGCTGTGCCACTCAATGGCTCCTACGGCTACGGGCTGGAAGAAGCCACTTCCAAAAGCGGGAGCAAGAACATCACCAAGGGTTCCATCGGTGACGAGCGGGACGGAAACCTCCAGGGAGAAACCCATGGAGCGACTCTAGCCCGGGCCTCCAAAGAAGCCACTCCACCACGGCTCACCATGCGGGCCGAAAACTCGAACAAACCGCCCGCGGAGATCTCCGTGCGCTTTGCGCAGTTGGGGGATGAGCTGCAAGAAAGCCTCGTGTGAAGCTCCGGGTGAGGTGATCTGCAAGTAGATCTCCGTCGTTCGATCCTGGCCGGCCTTCCTCACAAGGTGCCCGCCCAGTGCGTCCAGGGTGAATTCACCGTGGTGAACGGATACTTCGCGTCCACCGCCGTTCAGGAGAGTCACATCCGCTCCCTCTCCCCCTGGCCCTTGTACGTTCTTTCCGCCGCGTGCGGCCTCTGTGGCAACCCTGGGATGCAAGCCAGGATGTTCCTCCAGCAGGACGTCGCGGATCCTCTGCTGGAAGGCCGGCAGTGGCGCTTCAGGGACTGCCTCGCGCTCCCTCAGAGCCTGAGCAGACGCCTGGGGATTGCCTGCCTTGCCTTGCTCCGGAACGGCGACTCGCGTCGGGCGCGGCTGCGCTGGCCCGGTCCCCCGAGCAGCCGGAAGCTCCTCTGTCTCGGCAGGGCGAGACATTGGCTGTCGCGGTGCCGCAACCTCGCCCTCACGACCTCCACTCCCACGTAGAGGACGGAGTTCGGGCTCCAGGCCCACTCGCAGCACTCGCGAGAAGACCCCTTGCAGAACCCGGGTCCCCGCCAGTCCCACCAGCAAGACCTTCATCTCGCGCTGAACGGTCTCGGCCAGTTGCTTCCGCACCTCAAGCATCGTCCGGGCAACTCGAGGTGTGGTGGCAGGAGAGAAGAGGGTGGGAACAATCAGCGCACCACCTGCCCCACGGTAATAAGCGTAGATGTCAGCTCGTCTCGACGCGGGAACATTGGCTGTGATGGCCGCCAGAGCTCCATCCCGGTCCGGGTAGATGGACGCGTTCAGCGGTGCAGCGCCCGTCAGTCCGAGATCGACCTGGGACTCCGGAACGAGAACGGGCAGCGGCAACCCATCGCAGTAGAGCAGGTAGCCGCCCGCAGTGATGCCAAAGCCCACAGCGGTGACACGAAGGTCGACGAAGTCTCGATGCGTGCGTGGATCCGCTGTCGCTTGAGAGACGCGGGGCATCTCCACACCACGCCGACGAAGATCCTCCGCCTGCTGGGGCGTTGATGCCTCGAAATCGACATCGACGATGTCCTGCCCGGGTCTTGCTGCATCAGAGAAGCCCTGTGCAGTAGCAGAGCGGTCTTGCCGATACCGCTGAGACCCACCCAAGGAGCGCTGTGACGCGCATCCCGCGAGCAACAGCAGTAGCGCAACGCCGCCAAAGCGATAGAGCCGCATCGTGTCAGGATGCAGGCCTCGCGAGCGCGCTTGAAGAACCTGGGCGGTCGATGCCAACGAGCCCGCCAGCAGTGGTGGGGCGCCACTGCCAGCGGGTAGAACTCAGCGGTTGATGACGAAACCGCAGGCGGAGTCGAGCACTACCTTCGCTCCCGCGAGCGCCTTCAGCAGGCGATCGTAGTGGGTGCGCTCGGCATCCAACTGCTCCTCCAGAGCCTCGGCCTTCAAGCCCTGATGGCCCAGCGACAGTCGCATCCGATCCACCGCGGCGTCGCGCTCGGCTTCGATCGTCTTCTTCGCCTTCGCCGCCAGCTTGCCCAACTCCGCCTCGGCGGCCTTCTGGCCCACCGGCACCGCCACGTCCACGAAGGCGCCGACGTTCGGGAACGCCCGCGACACCTCGTCGCCCTTGAGCGCACGCCCCTCCGCCTCGAGCACCGGCAACAGGGTTGCGTCCGCCTTCGGCCCGCCCGCCGCCTCCGCCACCGCCACGTGCAACAACGTCCGCTCCAGGAACCGCGCGAGCTGACGGCTCGGCACACGAGCACCCGGTGAGGTGTCCTCGGGCTCGGGCAACTGCACGTGGAAGAGCAACTCCAACCCGCGTGCCTTCAGGGGCCCACGCTTCTCCAGGAAGCGGAACCCACTGCGCCCGTACGGTCCATCCCTCAGGAATCCGAACAGCGCCTCCACCAGCGAGTGCCCCGTGGCGAAGTACTCCAGCTCCTCCGCCTCCACCGCCGTGTCGCGCCAGAAGGTGCCCAGCACCGTCCGGTCCTCCATCACGTCCAGTCCTGGCAGGCCCTCGACATTCAGCGCGTGGCCGAAGTGGAAGGCGCACTGGAAGGCCTCCACCTCATCGTCCGTGTCCACCCGGATGCCCACCCGCTTCGCCAACTCGGTGACGGTCTCCTCCAACCGTTCGTCCAGGTCTCTCGCCACGCCCCAGATCCCGTCCTCCAGCGGCTGTTCCTCCTCCTCGTCCTCCTCCTCGATCCCCATGCGCGCCTGCGCACGCTTCACCAGCCGCTCCACCGCCGGCTTGTCGAAGGAGCGCAGATCCAACAGCGGATCATACGCGCGCTTCACCTGCGCCCGAGCCGCCTCCACCTTCGCCTTCAGCTCCGCCGCGTATGCCACGCGCGACTCGCGCGGCAGCAGCGCCAGGTCCGCCAGCCGGTCCTCCACCTCCTCCAGCACCGCGTCCAAGCCACCCACCGTCTCGCCGAACACGCCCACCGCGTCCGCCAGCAGCATCAGCACGTCCGACGCCAGCGTGCCCGCCGGATCGAAGACATGGATCTCCACCGGCTTCGTCTGCCCGATGCGATCCAGGCGCCCGATGCGCTGCTCCACCGTCGCGGGGCTCCACGGCAAGTCGTAGTGCACCAGGTGGTGCGCGAACTGGAAGTTGCGGCCCTCGCCGCCCACCTCCGTGCACAACAACACCAGCGGGCCCTCGGGATCGCGGAACCGCGCCACCTGCCTGTCCCGCTCCACCAGCGGCAAATCACCGTGGTAGCCGAGCGCCTCGATGCCCTCGCGCCCCAGCTCCGTCTGCAGCGCCTCCAGCGTGTCGCGGCTCTCGGTGAACACGAGCACCTTCGCCGACGTCTCCGAAGCCCAGATGCCGCGCAGAACACCCAGGAACGCCACCAGCTTCGCATCCCGCGAAGGCAGCTTCAGGTCCGCCTCCTTGAGCGCCGGGTTTGCCTTCACCGCCCCGGTGAACGCCGCCGCGCTGGACTCCAGCCGTCGCAGCAAGTTCGCCAGCGGAGCACCGCGCAGGCTCGAGCCCGCGAGCGCCGCCAACGCCGCATCCCGCGTCTTCAACTCCTCGGCCGACAGCTTCACCGGATGACGGTGCAGGCGCCGCGTGGAGAACCCGCCCACCACCGCGCGCCGGTTGCGCACCAGCCGATCCGACAAGCTGTACGTCTCCGCCAGGTGCTCCAGCAGCGCGTCCCGCTCCTTCAGCGCCTGCAGCTTCGCATCCTCGGGGAAACGCTTCGCCAGCGCCTTCACCGCCTTGGCCGGCTCATTGCCCTCCAGCAGCGCGCGCACCGCGCTGGACAGCTCCTCCTGCCGCGCCAACCGCTGCTCGAACCCCTTCACCGTGGGCGCCGTCGCCGCGTCGATCAGCGTGAGCAGCCCATGGTACTCCGCCGGATCCAACTGCATGGGCGTGGCAGTGAGCAGCAGCAGGCCCCAACTGTTGCCCGCCAGCGCCTCCGCCGCCTCGAAGGCCTTCTCGCCCTTCAGGTGGTGCGCCTCGTCGATGATGACCAGGTCCCAGAACGCGTCCTCCTCGGCCACCGCCTGCCGGTGCTCCTCGGTGCGCGAGAGCATCTCCAGGCTCGTCACCACCAGCGGGAAGCGCGCCCACGGAGACACATCCGGCTGCTCCTTCAAAGACTGCGCGTACCGGTCCGAGTCCATCAGCGTGAACAGCTGGTTGAACTTGTGGAACAGCTCCACCAGCCACTGCACCGTAAGGTGGCTGGGCGCCACCACGAGCACACGCCGCGCGAGCCCCGACAGCCGAAGCGCGCTGAACACCATGCCCGCCTCGATCGTCTTCCCCAGGCCCACCTCGTCCGCGAGCACGAAGCGCGGCCGCCGCGCCGACAACACGCGCTGCACCACGCCCACCTGGTGCGGCTTCACCATCACCCGGCTCGCCAGCAGCGCGCCCAGCGCGTCGCACCGCCGCTCGTCATCCAGCACCAGCGCCTGCTTGCGCAGCATGAACGCCTTGGCGTCCCCTACGCGGCCCTCTCGCAGCGTGGACAGCAGATCCGAGCGTGGCGGCAGCGCGCGCACCTCGGACTCCGGCATCTCGTCCTCTTCGCCCGTGTCCGTGTAGCGAATCACATAGCGGCGCAGGCCGCGCGCGCCGGGCTCCTCGCGCACCACCGTGGCTTGCCGCCCCTTGGTGGTGACGATGGGCTCACCGGCCGGCAGCGCATAGGACACCAGTGCGCCGCCCTTCGTGGACACGAGCACCGGCGCGTCCTCGCGAGCAGGGAAGAAGACGACCGCCTTGGCGCCTCCCTCCTCGAGCATGGCCAGATGACCCACGCCCCACTCGGGCTGGGGGAGATAGCGAACCTTGATACCTTCGACGAGTGGCATAAGGGCTCGCCTCTTAACGCCGCACTCGCTCGAAGGCCATTCCGCGGCACTCCGCTCCGTCGCTCGGGTGGCTCACGTGCATCGCTCGACCAAGCCAACCTGTTGAGTCACTCCGCGCTCCCCGCGAGAACGCTCACACGGCGCAGTCACTGCGCGCTCCGCGAACCTCACCCCCATTCATCTCCACGCCTTTGCTCCCTTCCGCGCGCGCCCTCAATACCTCCTCGGGTGCATCCACCCACCAGGGCTTTCCGTGAGATCCTTTTTTTGAGAGTGAGAATCATCTGGGGAAGTCAAGAAAAGCCGGGCGGAGTGCATTTCGAGTCGTGTCGACTGCGATCCCAAAACGTCCTGTTTTCTCAAGTTCCAGAGGGAAAAACGGCCGGTTTAGGACGAGTTACGTTCAACACATCCGGATATTTTTCTTCCTTGTTGAACTGTTCTGTTCGAAACGGATATTCTTTTTATGGCTCGAAACAATCTCTTCCCGGCAAAGCCGGAAATGACGAATCTCTAGTACTCTCTGATTAGCAGAGGCTACAGGGGACATAACAGAAAGCTGGAGTTGCCTCTGACTCCAGTGATTCGCAGGAGGGGCCACCATGCGTGAGACAACAGCACCACTGGCAACGACGCTCGAGACCACTCACCAGGTCAGGTCGCCAGGCGTACGATTCCTGCTCGTTGCGCTCACAAGCCTCGTGGTCGCGTGCGGCCCCCAGCCTCAGGACGAGGCCCCCTCCGAGGAAGGCCTGAGCACCCAGGCCCAGGCGGTGCAGAATCAGAATGATGACCAGGATGATGACGGGGACGATGGCGAGCGCCGCCCGGCCACCCCTCCCATCGGCCTGGCGCTCGCGGTGGAGAACGGCCAGGGCACCCCGCTGACCCTGCGCGCCAATCAGCCCTACTACGTGAACATCATCGATCTGCGCGCCAGCATGACCGCCACGAAGGACGAGGGCGTCAACGGCCTGGATCGCACGGGTGACTTCAGCGGCCTGGGCTGGGGCGGCCTGAAGATGGCCGAGCAGGCCTTCGAGATGCTGGCCGGGCCGGAGGGCTACAAGCGCCGCCGCTTCTACCGGGACGCCGCATGGATGAACCTGCCCAGCTACTTCATGGTGGAGCAGGTGGACAAGAACGGCATCTTGACGGCCCTGCCCATCATCCTGAACGCCGGCACCAACGACAGGACGCGGGACGATGACGACTTCTTCGTCCGCCGCTTCCGCGCCATCCAGTGGACGTACGACTGTACCTCGCTGACCAACTGCGCGGGGGCCAACGACTTCCAGGAGGAGGCGCTGGTGGAGCTGCGCAACGCGCGCACCCCCTGCAAGTCGAAGGTCTTCACCCTCAACTCGCGCACCAAGGCGCTGCGCGTGCGCTGGTCCCTGCGCCCGGTGGCCCCCTACACCATCCCCGTGCAGCAGGACGCCCACCCGGCCTACGACTACGGCTTCAACATCGACGTCAAGGCGCTGACCCCACCCCGCGCGGATGGCACCTATGCTCCGGGTGCGGCCATCCAGTTCCAGCTCACCCTGAAGGATGGCGCCGGGCGCCGTCTCCACCCCCAGGGCTCGCTTCCCACGTATAATCAGGTCATCGATGGTGCCGTGGAGTCGGGCATCCAGTACTACAATGCCTTCTTCGATCCGACGACGACCTATTACCGGCGCAAGCACCGCGAGCGCATGCTGATGACGCAGATCATCGGGCCGGCCCAGCTCATCCAGCCCATCCGGTCCATCGTTGAAATGGCAGACTTCCTGGCGCCCAACGACGTGCAGACGCTGGGCACCTTCGAGCGCGATGGCGTCTTCTCCCAGTTCCAGACCTTCCCCCCGGGCAACGACTTGTTCGGCGGCGCGTTCGATCCGGCCCACCTGGGCTGGGCCGCTCCGGTGAGCGACAAGTGGACCTACCAGCTGCCCGCCAACGCCGTGCCGGGCACGTACCTGGTCACCGTGAAGGGCCGCCGCGTGTACATGGGCGAGGACCTGCCGGCCAGCACCACCATTGAAATCCAGGTGGGCACCAAGACGCGCACCACGGCGCCGTTGACCACGGGCCCGTGCAACAGCTGCCACAGCCAGGGCGGCGAGCTGGCCAACGTGCTGCACGGCAACGACAACCGCGCCGCGTGCGCCGGCTGCCACGCCCCCCTGGGCTTCGAACTCGAGGGCCCCATCTTCGTGCGCGTGCACTTCATCCACTCGCGCTCGGACCGCGTGGACGCGGACCTGGCCCAGTGCTCCAAGTGCCACCTGAACAATGCCAGCATCCAGCGCACCAGCAAGGCTGCATGTTTCTCCTGCCACAAGACCTGGACCAAGCAGCATGAGGACAAGTTCGGCCCGATTCAGCACATGTACGTGGGCGGTGGACGGGAGTCCTTCCAGCAGTGCACCAGTACCTGCCACACTACACACCCGAAGAGCGGCCTCTAGCCGCCCTACCCCTTCAGGAGGACCTCCATGGCGCAAGTGAAGATGCAGACGGCTCGAACCTCGGAGAAGGAGCCCGTCGCGGCCGCGGAGGATCTCTTGAAGCAACTGGGCGGCTTCCAGCCCAAGCTGGTGACGCTGTTCGCTTCACGTGACCGCGACCAGAGCGCGCTCAACCGCGCGGTGCGCGAGCGCCTGCCCAAGGGCTGCCGCCTCATGGGCGCCACCACCGCGGGCGAGCTGGACAACAGCGGCATCTACTCCGGCACCGTGGTGCTTGGCGCGCTCGCAGGCGACTTCGACGTGGGCCTGGGCCTGGGTGGAGGCCTCTCCACGGACGCCGTGTCCGCGGGCGCCGCCGCCATCCGCAAGGCCTGCGAGGAGCTCGGCGTGCGGCAGGCGGATCTGGATCCGCGCAAGTACGTGGGCCTCGTGATTGACGACGGCTTCCGCTACAAGAAGGAAGAGCTGCTGCTGGGCATCCTCGAGAAGAACCAGACGCTGGTGCTCGTGGGCGGCGGCGCCAGTGACGACAAACAGCAGTCCGCGCAGCTCCACGTGGACGGCGAGGTCGCCACCGACGGCGTCATCGTCGCGCTCTTCCGCACCAACGCCCCCTTCGCCGCGCTCCGTTCGCACTGGTATCTGCCCACCGGCGAGCGCATGACGATCACCAAGGTCGACGAGACGCACACGCGCGCGCTGGAGATCGACGGCAAGCCAGCGGCCCTGCGCTACGCAGACCTGCTCGGGTGCCAGCCGGCGGAGCTGGAGTTCGGCACCCCCAAGGGCTTCGCTGTCCGCCCGACCGCACTCCGAGTGGGACGCGAGTACTTCATCCGCGCCCCCTGGAAACCCATCCTCGAGGACAACTCCATCCTCTTCGCCAACCTCCTGGAGGAGGGCTCCGAGCTGGAGCTGATGAAGCTGGGCGACATGGCCGGGATGACCAAGAGTTTCTTCACGGAGGAGCTGCCCAGGCGGGTGCACAACCCCCAGGCAGCCCTCCTGTTTCATTGCGGTGGCAGAATGTGGTACGCGAGCGCTACAGGTAAGATACCGGAGCTAGCCCAGACCTTGCGCTCCGCGCCCACGGCGGCTGGAATGAATGTGCACTTCGAGATCTACTCGGGGTTCCACATCAACACCACGCTGACCGTGCTGGCGTTCGGATCCAACTGATGAGCCTCTCCCCCACCGCGCAAACCGAAAGCCCTACCTACCGCATCCTCCTCCTCACCAGCGAGCGTGAGACCGAACAGGTCCAGGCCGCGCTGCGAAAGGTGGCGCCCCAGGCCCAGGTGGAGCGTGCCGCCAGCGCGGAGGCGCTGGGCACGGCCCTGGGCAAGCCGTGGACGCTGGCGGTGATCGGCACCGAGTCTCCCGCGGTGCCGCTCTCGCAGGTGCAGACGGTGTGGAAGGAGAAGGCGAGCACCACGCCCTTCGTGGTGCTGTCGCTGAAGTGGAGCGACGACACGCTGGCGGCCGCCACGCAGGCCGGCGCGTGCGACTACCTCACCGAGGAGCAGTTGGGGCGATTGGGATTGGTGCTCGCGCGCGAGCAGCGCATCCGCTCCAGCCAGCAGCGCCACGAGTCCTCCCAGGCCGAGCTGAAGCAGACCAACTGGCTGCTCAACACCATCATCGACAGCCTGCCCTTCATCCTCTTCGTGAAGGATGCCAAGGAGCTGCGGCTCAAGGTGGCCAACAAGACGTTCGCCGACTCCTTCAAGGTCACCAAGGAGTGGCTCGTCGGCAAGCTGGACCACGACTACTTCCCGCAGGTCCAGGCCGATGCCTTCGTGAAGGATGATCGCGAAGTCATCTCCACCAAGCGCATCAAGGTGTTCGACGAAGTGGCGCGCGTCGTGGATCAGGACCGCATGTTCGGCACGCGCAAGGTGCCGCTCGTGGATGAGAACGGCGAAGTCCTCTACGTGATGGGCGTCACCGAGGACATCACCGAGCGCAAGCAGGGCGAGGAGGTGCTGCGCGCGTCCAAGGTGGAGCTGGAGTCGGCCAACAAGAAGCTGGCCGAGAGCCTCGAGGAGCTCAAGCGTTCGCGGTCCGTGTCCGCGCGCTCGCTGGCCAGCTACCAGCAGCGCGCCCTGCAGATGGAGATCATCCGTCAGCAGAACGAGGACCTGGACCGGCTGGCCACGGACCTGGCCATCTCCAAGCGCAACGAGGAGGAGCGCGCCCGCGAGGCCGAGGCCGCCGCCCGCCTCAAGAGCGAGTTCCTGGCCAACTTCAGCCACGAGATTCGCACCCCGCTCAACGGCATCATCGGCTACTGCGATCTGCTCATGCGCGAGGAAGGCAGCCGCCTCACCGCGCACGGCCGCCGCGACTTGAACGTCGTCAAGACGAACGCCAAGACGCTGCTGGCGCTCATCAACGACATCCTCGACTTGTCGAAGATCGAAGCGGGCCGCGTGGAAGTCGTCGTCGAGCGCGTGGACGTGCAGGAGCTGGCCGAGGAGTGCCTGGCCACGGTGCGCGAGTACCTGAAGGGCAAGGACGTCGCGCTGACGATGAACATCGAGGAGCGCGCGCGCTACCTGCAGACGGACGCGCTGAAGCTGCGGCAGGTGATGTTGAACCTGCTGAGCAACGCGGCCAAGTTCACCGAGTCCGGCGAGGTGGCGCTGGGGGCAAGGGCCGAGGGCAACGAGCTGGTCATGACGGTGGAAGACACTGGCGTGGGCATCCCGTCCGATCAGGTCGACTACATCTTCGAGAAGTTCCGCCAGGTGGACGGCTCCACCACGCGCAAGGTGGGCGGCACGGGCCTGGGCCTGGCCATCGTCCGCGAGCTGAGCAAGGTGCTGGGCGGCAACGTCAACGTCACCAGCGTGCTGGGCCGCGGCTCCACCTTCACGGTGCGGCTGGCCGGCGTGCTCGAGAGCGCTGGGCCCATGGCCACTCCGCCCTCCGCAGTCGTGACCACCGAGCAACCAGTGGCGGTGGAGGAGGTGGCCGCGAAGCTGGCGCCGCTCGCCGCTGGCAGCACGGTGCTCGTGGTGGATGACGATCCGCTCATGCAGCAGCTCGTGCAGGGCCAGCTGGAGCCCGCGGGCTTCAAGGTCATCCCCGCCGGAGACGGCGTGAACGCGCTGCGGCTGGCGCGCGAGTCGAAGCCCCAGGCCATCATCCTGGACATCCACCTGCCCCGGCTGGACGGCTGGTCCGTGCTCAGTCAGCTCAAGAGCGAGCCGACGCTGGCCAGCATCCCCGTCATCCTCGTGTCCGTGGAGGAGCAGCGTGCGCGCGGCTACTCGCTGGGCGCGTGCGAGTACCTCGTCAAGCCCGTGGAGCCGGACCGCCTGGTGGAAGTGGTCACCCGCACGCTCGGCAACGCGGCCCTGGCCAGCGGCGAGGTGCTGGTGGTGGACGACGACTCCAGCACGCGCGAGCTCGTCAGCCGCAGCCTGCGCCGCGCCGGCTTCTCCACCTCCGAGGCCCACAGCGGTGAGGATGCGCTCCTCAAGGCGCGCGTCTCCCCGCCGGTGCTCGTGGTGTTGGACCTCATGATGCCCAACCTCGACGGCTTCGAGGTGCTGCGGCGGCTGCGCTCGGAGAACCTGCACATGCCGGTGGTGGTGCTCACCGGCAAGGAGCTGGGCCCCCACGAGCAGTCCACGCTGCGTGACGGGCTCATCGCCTTCGTGCGCAAGGGTGGCCACGCCATCGACGAGGTGATTGGCCAGGCCAAGACGCTGCTGTTGCAGAAGCGCGCCGCCATCAACGGGCGTCCGCCGCGCATCCTCTACGTGGAGGACAACCCGCAGAACCGCGACATCGTCCGCCGCTACCTCGGCAACAACTACGAGCTGCTCGAGGCCGAGGACGGTGAGCACGGGTTGGAGCGCGCCCAGCGTGACACGCCGGACCTGGTCCTCATGGACCTGTCCCTGCCCCGCGTGGACGGCTGGGAGGCCACCCGCCGCATCCGCGCCCTGCCGGCCGCCATCTCCAAGGTCCCCGTCATCGCCGTCACCGCGCACGCGGGCCGCGAGTACCAGGACAAGGCCCTGGCCGCTGGCTGCACCGCGTACCTCACCAAGCCCCTGGATCGCGACCAGCTGCTGGATACGATCCGCAAGCACCTGGGGAAGAGCCATGCCTGAGGGGAAGCTGCGCGTGCTCGTGGTGGATGACGACCCGGATCTGCTGGATCTGGTGGCGCGCTCTTTGAAGAACCACGGCATCGAGGTGGAGACGCACCTGTCGGCCCTGGGTGTGGCCAACCGCATCCGGGAGTCCACGCCGGACGTCGTCCTCATCGACGTGAACTTCCCCTCCCTCAAGGGAGACAAGGTGGTGTCGCTGGCCCGCTCCCAGGCTCCGGCCAACACCCGGTTCGTCCTCTATTCGGCCTCGGATGAGGCCCAGCTTCGCTCCCTGGCCAGAACCTCGGGAGCGGACGGATACCTCTCCAAGAGCGTCCAGGGCGCGGAGCTTGCCCGGAAGATCGAGTCCTTCTGTGACAAGCCCCGCGCGGCACCTGTGCCGCTCGTCTGAATTCGCTGCTGTTTCGCTGACTCGGCTGTCTGTCTTGTCTTGAATTTGCCCGTGCACCTGGAGGGCTCAGGCCTTGCGTACCCCAGACTACAGTGAGGCTGAAAAGTTACGCCGCCAACTGGAGTCTCCCATGTTCAACCCGCTGCTGAAGAAGTGGGTGGGCAAGGGAGAGCTCGACTACGAGGTCTACCTGAAGACGGGGACGCTGCTGCACCTGCAGACGCCGTCGGAGGAGCTCGTCCACCATGACGAGCTGCTGTTCCAGGTGACGCACCAGGCGCAGGAGCTGTGGCTCAAGCTCATCTCCCAGGAGGCCGTGGAGGTGGTCGCCGAGATGGACGGCGACCTGCTGTGGCCCTCCACCGGCCGGCTGGAGCGGATGCTGCGCGCCATGCGCTGCCTGGTGGCGGAGATGAACATCCTGGAGACGATGACGCCGGACACGTATCAAATCATCCGGCGGAGCCTGGGCAACGGCAGCGGGCAGGAGTCTCCGGGGTACAACGCCATGCGCCTGTCGGCGGACGCCATGGAGGCGGCGCTGGAGCGGGTGCTGCGCCGGCGCAACCTGCGGCTGGTGGATGTCTATAAAGTCGGCTCGTTCGGCGCGGAGGACTTGAAGCGCATCTGCGAGCAGTTCGTGGACCTGGACGAGCTGTTCCAGACGTGGCTGTACACGCACTACCAGATGGTGCGCCGCATCATCGGCGTGGACCGCTCCATCAAGGCACTGGACGGACTGCCGACGCAGGTGCTGGCGGGCCGGATGACGCTGCCGCTCTTCCGCAAGCTGTGGGAAGTGCGCGTGGAGATGACGAACGCGTGGCGCCGCGATGGCGGCTACGCGCCCGGAACGCAGCGAGCCTCGGGGACGTATCCGGCGGTGTCTCCTCAGGCTCCGGCCAGCTCGGGACTGATTGCCGAGGCGGTGAGTGCCCATGCCTCGAGTGCCGCGCCCAACCCCACGCCTGTGGTGGCATTCGACGAGGAGCCCTCGCCCCTTGCGGCCTCGGCCCAGGCCCTGGCCGCAGCCGCGGCCTCCGTGGAGATGGCTTCCCCGGACAGCGCTCCTCCCGCGGCGCGCCATCCTCCCGGAATGCACGCTCATCCTCCGGTGAACTCCCATCCTCCGGCGAGTGCGCATCCTCCAGTCAGCGCTCACCCTCCAACGAGTGCTCACCCTCCAGCGAATGCCCATCCTCCGGTGAATGCGGCTCCGGCCCCGAGCGTGGCGCCTCCGGCGGCCCCCGTGGAGGATCCATGGTCCAAGCCCGAGCCGCCTCGCCGCGGACACATCGCCAGCACCCCCACGCCCGCTCCGATTCCGGCCCCCACCGCGGAGCCGAACGATCCGTGGTCCAAGCCTGAACCGCCCACCTCTCGCCGCGCGGCTCAGCTCCAGGAAGACGCCTCCGCGGCCTCCGCTGGCGCCCAGTGGAACCGCCCTCCGAAGGACCAGGGACCGTACTGACATGGACACCACGCTCTCGGCGGTACGGGCGGAGTTCCCCATCCTGGAGAAGTGCACCTACCTCAACAGCAACTCCACGGGCGCGTTCCCGCGCGGCATGGAGGCGGTGTTCCAACGCTACTCGCAGACGCTGCTGAACTGGCGGGACGAGGCGTGGGAGGGCTGGTGGGCGGACTGGCTCGGGTACATGGACGCGGTGGCGCGCTTCATCAACGGGGCTCCGGGCTCGGTGGTGACGGATACCAACCTCACGACGCTGCTGGGGCGCCTGGCCACGTGCTTCGACTACCAGAGCCCTCGCAACCGCGTGGTGACGACGGATCTGGAGTTCCCCACCGTGCCCTTCCTGTGGAAGGGCTTCGGACGCTACGGGGCGGAGGCGGTGGTGGTGCCCTCCGAGAACGGGCGCATGGATGAGGAGCGGCTGTGCGCCGCCATCGACGAGCGCACGCTGCTGGTGAGCCTGGCGCATGCCAGCTTCGCGACGGGGGCGCTGGTGGACCTGGCGCCCGTGCTGAAGCGCGCGCGCGAGGTGGGGGCCCTGGTCATCGTCGATGCGTACCAGTCCGTGGGAGCTGTGCCCATCGACGTGGAGGCGCTGGGCGTGGACTTCCTGCTCGGGGGCGCGCACAAGTGGATGTGCGGCTCCACGGAGAGCGCCTTCCTGTACGTGCGCCCGGCCCTGTTGTCCTCGCTGCGGCCGGCGGCCACGGGGTGGATCGCCGGGGAGAACCCGCTGAACTTCGAGCCGGCGCGAGACTGGGCCAACACGGCCCGGCGGCTGGCGAGCGGGACTCCCGCGGTGCTGCCCTCGCAGCTGTCGCGGGTGGGGTTGGAATTGCTGGCGCAGGTGGGGATGCCCACCATCCGTGCGCACTCGCTGCGGTGCACGGCGCGGGTGATGGAGCGCGCGGAGGAGGCGGGCCTCACGGTGGTGACGCCACGGCAGGACTCCCGGCGCGCTGGCGTTGTGGCCCTGCGTTTCCAGGGAGATGCGGAGGTGGCGCGACGGATGGTGGCTCGGGGCTTCATCTGCAGCTACCGGGGCGCGCTGCGCGTGGCGCCGCACTTCTACAACACGCTCGAGGAAGTCGACCGCTTCATGGACGCCCTGGTGGCCGAGGCCCGGAGGGAGAAGGCATGAGCAGCGTGGAGTTCACGCCTCGCGCGCTGCTGCACCTGCTCTTCAATGGGGCGCGGGCGATCGACGTGGTGGAGACGGCGCACAAGTTGGGGATGCTGGAGGCGCTGGAGGCCGGCCCGGTGACGCTGGGCGAGCTGAGCCAGAAGTACGGCATGGTGCCGGGGCGGCTCTACAAGTTCCTGGACTGCCTGGAGAGCCTGGGGCTGGTGAAGCGCGAGCAGAAGACGGATGCGCTCATCGAGGCCCGCTACACGGCGGTGCCGGGCCTGCGCGCGGCGGCTGACAAGGTGGTGGGGCCGGCCTCGCTGGAGCGGGACCGGGAGAAGTACGGCTGGCGCGAGCTGCATGGCCACCTGCCGGAGGTGCTGCGCGGGGAGCGGAGCATGCCCCGGGAGTCCTTCGACTGGCCGCCGCAGACGCCCGAGCAGGTGGCGGGCTTCGAGGCCAGCATGGCCGCGGGGTTGGGCCCCATCCTCGAGGTGTTCCGCACGCACGGCAGCAGGCTGTGGAGCGCGGGACAGCGGCTGCTGGAGGTGGGCGGCGGGGATGGGACGCTGGCGGCGCACCTGCTGGAGCAGCACCCAGGGCTGACGGTGGATGTGTACAACCTGCCGGCCACCGAGGCGCTGGTGGCTCGCACGCGGGACAAGCACCAGTTGGGCGCGCGGATGGGCTTCGTGGGCGGAGACTTCCTGAACGAGCCGCTGCCTCGCGGCTATGACGCCATCTCGTTCGTGCGCGTGCTGCACGACTGGCCGGCGGAGACGGCACGGGAGCTGATGAAGGCGGCGTACGCGGCGCTGCCCTCTGGAGGGCGGATCCTCATCTGCGAGGAGTTCCGGACGCCCGAGCGCCTGACCGCGCAGTTCTTCTGGTCCTACTTCCTGATGGGCGTGGACAGCTGTGTGAGCCGGCTGCGCGAGGTGGAGTACTACCTGGTGGCGCTGAAAGAGCTCGGCTTCCGAGCACCCGAGGTGCTGCCGGGCCCGTTCGAGCTCGTGGTCGCCACGAAGCCCTGAAGCAGCCCTACAGGCTGCGTTGCCGTCCTGAGAACAGGTTCTCGGGGTCACGGCCTGCGCGGCTCGACGCCTGCCAAGGGCGGTCTTATGCTCAGTGCCATGGACGATCGCGCTCGCAAATTGCTGGAGGAGGCGCTTCATCTCCCCGCGGAGGAACGGGCGTACCTGGCGGCCGAGCTGAGCGCGAGCGTCGAGCGCGAGGAATCTCCAGGTGACCTGGAGAAAGCCTGGGCAGAGGAACTCGAGCACAGGGTCCATCGGGTGGATTCTGGAGAGTCAGAGTTGACCGACTGGGCCACGGTGCGAGCTCGCCTCCAGAGAGCCCCCGGTGGTCGCTGAGCGGCGCGTCAGGCTCTCGACCGAAGCGGAGGTAGACCTCGGGCAGGCAGTCGGGTGGTACGAGGGTCAGCGTCTCGGCCTCAGCGAGCGCTTCCTTCAGTCGGTCGATGAAGCCTTGCAGCGCCTGAGCGTCCCGGGCAGCCATGGCAGCATGGTCCCGAGAGCGCCGGAACGCCTTCAGGTCAGGCGCCTACGCCTGCAGGGATTCCCATACTTCGTCATCTTCAGAGAGCGCGGAGACGAGGTTCAGGTCCTCGCCTTCGCCCATGAACGGCGCAGGCCCTCATACTGGCGGAGCGGCATCGGACGAGCGGACTGACAGCCTCGCCGTGCCGCCCTCACCGCCGAGCGGACTGCGGCACCAGCCGGCCTCGCACCCCCAGCGTGTACCAGCGCAGGTAGTGCGGCAGCCACTTCATCAACTTGAAGTTGCTCTTGCCCGCCACCCGGTCCGTCCACACCGTCGGCAGCTCCGCGATGCGCCGCCCCTGCAGGTGCGCCTTCACCGTCAGCTCCAGCGCCAGCTCGAAGCCCCCCTGGGACTCGATCTCCACCGTCCCCAGGAACTCACGGCTGTACAGCTTGAAGTTGTTCGTCGCGTCCCACGTGGGCACTCCCGCCAACACCCGCAGGCTCGCCCCCGCCGTTCGCGACAACAACCCCTTCACCAGTGGGCCCCCACGCTGGGCCCCACCCCGCGCATACCGGCTCGCCGACACCACCGCGTTCCCCTGCCGGTACAGCTCATACATCTCGTCCACGCACCCGTGGTCGTCCGACAGGTCCGCCATCGTCACCAGCACCGCCCCCGCCCTCGGACGCCGCATCCCCGTCTTCAGCGCCCCCAACACCCCACGCCCCTCGTTCTTCACCAGCTGGATGCGCGCATCCTTCGCCGCCAGCTCCCGCGCCACCGGCAACGTCGTGTCCTCGTCCTTGTCATAGACGACGAGCAAATCGAACGGCGTGCGCACCTTGCTCGCAAGGCTCTCGTAGAAGGGCCGGAAGTTCTCCGCCTCGTTGTAGACCGGAACCACCACGTGCAGATCAGGCTCGGCCAACGAGCGCTCGGGACTCGATGCGGACACCGTCTCCTCCCGCGTTAGATGTTGCCCAGCTCCACCTGCTGCTTCACCCACGGCACCACCTCGTCCAGCATCTTGTCCAGCGAGGTGGCGCACTGGAACCCCAGCACCCTCTCCGACTTGCTCACGTCCGGCACCCGCTTCTGCACGTCGTACTTGAAGGGCGGATCCGACTCCAGCCGCACCGGCTGCCCCGGCTTCAGCTTCTTCCAGATGGCCGTGGCCAGCGTCCGTACGTCCGTGGACTCGGGCGTGGAGATGTTGAAGTCCTCGTTCACCGCCGCTGGGTGCTCCATGCACACGCGGATGCCCTTGGCCAAATCCCCACCGTACGTGTAGTGCCGCACCTGGTCCCCAGAGCCCAGGATCCGCAGCGGGTCCTGCCCCTTCACCACCTTCTGCACCAGGTCCGGCACCACGTGGCTCATCGCCAGCTTCACGTTGCCGCTCATCACCTCGCGGTCGTTCTTGGCGCGCTTCTCGCCAATGCCCACGCAGTTGAACGGACGGACAAGGGTGTACGGCAACTTGTACTGCTCATGGGCCCCACGGGCGAAGTACTCGCACGCCAGCTTCTGGAAGCCGTAGGTGGACATCGGCGGCGGCGAGCTCAGCTGCGCCCCCTCCGGCGTCGGGTACACCGTAGTGCTCTCGTACACCATCGAGCTGGACAGCACGGTGATCTTCTTCAGCGGCTTCTTGTTCGTGAACGCCCAGATGGCCGCGTCGAACGTCGCCGCGATGATGCGCTCGTTCTCCGCCAGCAAGTCGTAGGCGAACTCGTGGAAGTAGCTGATGCCGCCAATCATCGCCGCGCCCGCGACGAGGTGATCGCAGTCGGCCACCAGCTCCTTCATCAGCCGCACGTCCTTGGCGTCGCCCTCGACGAAGCGGTACCGGGGGTGCTTCGAGTAGCTCTTCTCCACCGGGCCGTACTTCGAGAAGTTGTCGATGCCCACGACTTCATAGCCGTTGGCGAGCAGCTCCTCGACGAGGTAGCCCGCGATGAAGCCCGCAGAGCCCGTAACGAGTGCCTTCACAGCTTGCCTCCTTGTCCCAGATGGTTCCACACGTCCACCACGGGCTTGCCGCGGTAGTCCAGCGTCTTGTACCGCTTGTGCGGAGCGCCAATGACGAACAGGTCCGCCTTCTCCAGCACCTGCTCCTCGGGCACCAGGCGCGCGTCCGCGACGTACGGGTCGCAGGTGAGCACCTCCTCCGCGTGCAGCTCGAGGATCTTCTTCAGCTTGTACGACAGGGACTCGCGCGGATCATCGCTCTCCGCCTTGAACGCCATGCCCAACAGGCCCACCTTCTTCTGCCCCAGGTCCGGCCAGCGCCCCAGCATCTGCTGCACCACGAACTGCGGCAGGCCCTCGTTCACCAGCATGGCCGAGTGGCCCAGGAAGAACTGGTTGTTGTTGAAGGCCGCCAGCTGCATGGTGTCCTTGAACAGGCACGGCCCCGCGGCGAACCCCGGCATCGGCAGGTGCGCCGCGCGCGGGTAGTCCTTCTTCATCGCGTGCAGAATCCGGTACGGATCGATGTTCCACTCGGAGGCCACCATGTAGAACTGGTTGGCCACCGCGAAGGAGATGTACCGGTAGACGTTGGTGAAGAGCTTGGCCAGCTCCGCCTCCAGCGGAGACAGCTCGATGAGCTCCACCTCCAGCGGCGAGAACAAGTCCCGCGCCGCCTTCACCCCCTCCGGGCTGAAGCCGGAGATGATCTGCGGCAGCTTGCGAATCTCGTGCAACGCCACGCCCTCGGCCACCCGCTCCGGGCAGAAGGCCACCTCCACCTTGCGCCCGCTCTTGCGGAAGTGCCGCTGCACCCGCTCGGACGAGCCCGGGTACACCGTGGAGCGAAGCACCAGCGCCTGCCCATCCCGCAGCACCTCGTCCAATTGCGCCAGCAGCTTGTCGAACACCGCGAAAGACGGGTTGAGGTGCTCGTCCACCGGCGTGCCAATCACCGCCACCAGGATGTCGCAGGAGGACAGGTGCTCCGGCGAGGTGGTGACGATGAGGCCTCGCGCCAGCGCCTCGCGCAGGGCCTGCTCGCCGCCCTCGTCGCGGAACGGCATCTCGCCGCGCTTCACCTGCGCGACGGCCGCCGCGTTGATGTCGTAGATGATCACCTCGTGGTGGGGAGCCAGGGCGAGCGCGAGCGGCAGGCCGACATGGCCACAACCCCCGATGATGGCAACTTTGAGTCTCATGGGCATGCCCCCTACACGGGGTTCCAGCCCGTCTACGAGGTCAGCACCACGAGGTCAAGACAGGGACGCCCAGGCAACAGCGGACCGGGGCAGGGGAGGAAGCGTCTCTACCCCGGCCCGCTGGACAACGTCCTGCGGGGCACGGGCAGCGAGAGAAGGCAGGGAAGGAGGGATCTCACCGCCGTGCTACCTCCAGAATGGGGATGCAAGCCGCTTTCACCTATTGTCCCCGGGTCGGAGACTCCGTCCTGCCGCCAACCCCTGGCCGCTGGACGGTCAGGCGAAGCTCAGGCGTTCACCGGGCGCTCCACTCCCAACTGGCAGGCCAGCATGGCCATCTGCGTGCGGTTCTCCACGTCCAACTTCCGGTAGATGCTGGTGATGTGCGCCTTCACCGTGCGCTCGGTGATGCCCAGGCACACGGAGATCTTCAGGTTGTCCGCGCCCGAGGCAATGTACCCCAGCACCTCGCGCTCGCGGGAGGTGAGCCGCCCCAGCGCTCCGCGAGTGGGCGACAGCTCATCCATCTGCACGGGACTGGGGAACAGCTCCGGAGGCACCAGCCGCTCGCCGCGCGCCACCCGCTCCACCGCCTCCAGCAGCTCGGCGCCCCCTACGTTCTGCTTGCACAGGTAGCCGGCCGCCCCGGCACGCAGGCAGCGCTCCACCTCCGCCGGGTCCCGGTTGCCCGACAGCACCAGCGCGCGCACCTGCGGATGGAAGTCATGCAGCAGTTCCACCGCCCGGAGTCCACTCGAGACTTCGGAGCCATCCCGGTGCTCCAGCCGCAGATCCACCAACGCGACGTCTGGCGGCTGCTGCCGCGTCTGCGCCAGGAAGTCCTCCACCGTGGCACATCGCGCGGTCACCTGGATGCCGGAGAGCTCCAGAAGGGACACCAGACTCTCCAGGAAGATCTGCTGATCCTCGAGGATACCAATCCGCAGGGGAGACCCTCTTTGCATCGCTGACCCTCCAAGCCTGGGGCACACGCATGGCCCCGAATGTTTTGGCGCGCACCTACAAATCTAAGGGCAGTGCAGATCGGGAAAGAAAGGGCTACCTGGAGCGTCCCACTCCGCAGTGTTCAACAGGCGATCCCAAGAGGTTGAGTCCGAGCCCCGCCCCGTCCACAGGCAGGTGGACGAGGACCACCACCCTTCCCCCCTCGGGCTGAGCCAGCTGTTCCCACCGGGAGTCATAAGCCACGGCTACTGAGCGAGCGGATGAAGGGGGGCCTTTTCCTACATCCCCACGGTGGCCATTCCCGAATCCAGAAAGAACTGTACCGCCGGACAATGGCCAGCCCCTTCCATAGAGGAAACATACGGCGGCTCACCTGATAGGATGGCCTCGTCCTTGCCCACCTGAGAGGCCGTGCATGAGACGCAGCGCCGCGGCGCATGGCCGCCATCCGTTGCAAGACTCGTGGCGCCTATCTGGCTCTGTGCTGGGTGCCGTCCTCCTTTTCGAGGACACCCCCGCCTGGCCGGGCTCGCGCAGGAGAACCGTGAGCTCAAGGAGCGATTGAAGCGATGACCTCTCGGCGCCCCTCCCCAGAGACACCGCGCCCTCCCACGGCCGAGCTTCTCACGGCCAACAGAGAGAGGCTGTTGCGCAAGTACCAGGAGCTGCTGGCCCGGCACGAGAAGCTCGTGCACAAGCTGGAGTTGCGCAATGACGAGCACATCTCCACCCATACGCTCTCCACATGGGCGATGGAGACGAGCGCAAGTGCGCTGGCGCTCATCGGGAACGGCGTGGTGATGCTGGCCAACCAGCGCTGGCATGAGCTGTCGCGCAGCGGCCCCTGGTACCGGGTGCAACAAGGCCAGCCGCAGGGCACCGCGCTGCTGACGCTGCGCCAGATCGCCGAGTCCGCCTCTCTGCTCCTGAAGTCTCCCCAGCAGCAGGGCCTGCTCGTGGAGCGCTACCAGGAGCAGGCCGGCGTCCAGACGCTGGAGGTGCGCACCGAGCGCGTCGGGGCTCCCACGAAGGGCCGCCCCTACCGGGCCGTGCTGATGCTCGCCCATGACATCACCTCGCAGGTCCAGGCCGAGAAGGAGCTGGAACAGGCCCGCGCCACGCTCGCCCAGCAGGAGCACCTGCGCGCCCTGGGCGAGCTGTCCTCCGGCGTGGCGCATGATCTCAACAACACCCTCAACGCCATGAAGCTGCGGCTGGAGCTCATCGAACGGGATGCGGAGTTCGCCGAGCGCCACCGGGCCCATCTGGACGCGCTGGTGCGCATCGTCAGCGACGCGAGCACCCGCATCCGCCACCTCCAGGACTTCGCGCAGCAACGCCCGGAGCCACCCGGCGAGCAGGTGCACCTGGCCGACATCATCCACGAGGCGGCGGAGATCGCCCGCAGCGACCTGGAACTCCGGGCGAAGCGTGAGGGCATCGCGCTGCGCGTGGAGGTGGAGTTGCCCCTGCTGCCCCGGGTGAACAGCTCGGCGACGGACCTGCGCTACGTCTTCATCAACCTGCTGCTCAACGCCCGGGACGCGATGCCCCGTGGCGGCACCATCTTCGTGCGCGGGACCGTGGCCAGGAACCAGGTCGTCATCTCCGTGGAGGACGAGGGCACGGGCATCCCCGAGGCCCACCTGCGCAGCATCTTCCGGCCCTTCTTCACCACCAAGGGCCGCCAGGGCACGGGCCTGGGCCTGTCCATGGCCTACGGGGTGATGTCGCGCACGGGGGGCTCCATCACCGCCGCCAACCGGAAGGAAGGAGGCGCGATCTTCACCCTTCACTTCCCCCTCCAGGCTTCAGAGCCCCAGAAAGCTCCCTCCGCCATGGAGCAACCCAAGAAGCCCGCTCCCCAGCGCTCCCTGCGCACCGCGCGTCCCCGGAAGAAGCAGCGGTAGAAGCAGGGCTGTCGGGGCGACACTCCACTCCTGCCTGCACAATTCCCGTCTGCCCGCAGTTTCCTGGGCAGGATGACGGACTATCCGGTAATTGGGCGGGTTGAGCGCTTCACCGTTTTCTGGGGAGAAGCATGCTCGGCTGCCCGGATTGAACGGGTGGAATCACACCCCCCCTTCAATGGGTGGACGAGAGAGGCCATAATCCTGGTACCTGACTCGACGAACCCTGCCCCCTGGGGGAACCATGTCGGAAACCAAGATCCGCGTCCTCGTTGTCGACGACGACCAGGATCAACTCGTGCTCGCTGAACGTTCACTCTCCTCGTACGGCTTCGATGTTCGGACGCACCGCTCGTCGCTAGGCGTGTCCAACCTGGTGCGTTCGGTGGCACCGGACCTGGTGCTGCTGGACGTGAACATCCCCGCGCTGAGCGGGGACAAGGTGCTGTCGCTGGCGCGGGCGCAAGCCCCGCTGGGCACCAAGTTCATCCTCTACTCGGCCTCCGACGAGTCGAAGCTGCGCTCGCTGGCCCTGTCGTCCGGTGCGGACGGCTACATCTCCAAGAGCGTGCAGGGTGCGGACCTGGCCAAGAAGCTGACGGACCTCTACAAGCGAGGCCGGTCGGCGACGAGCCCCACGTCCAGCACGACGAATCAGGCCATCAACAAGTAGGGGCGCGCCCGCTGGGGCGCAGCCAACCTCATGGGGCGGGCGGAGCAGGTTCCGGCCTGTCCCCGGGCAACACTTCGATGCGGTGGATGAGGAGCGTGCGCGCCGTGGCGTCGACCACGAAGAGCACGCGCACCCCCTTCACCGCAGTGACGAAGCCCTCTTCTACCCGAGCCAGGAACTGGGGTAACCGCTCCGGAGGACTCGCCTTCACCAGCAGGGCGAGATTCTCCAGGTGGTTCTCCAGGTGCAGCCGCACCTCGGCGGGCAGCCCTTGGAGGCGCCTCCTCGCGGCGCGGGTGTAGAACAGTCGTGGGTGCCGCATGGACGGAGCCTCTTGGCCTCGAACGTAGCCATGGGGCGCCCGTCGTGCACCTGACCTTCTGGGAATGTGAGCAACCGAACAGGCGTGCTGCCTCCGCGCCCCGGGTGGCTCCGGCCAAGGCTCAGCCCAACAGGGCTGCCACTTCCTGGTACACGCGGCGGAAGTCTCCCTGCGCGGCGATGAGGCGGAGGTTCTGCGCCAGCCCTCCCGTGGAGCGGAAGAACATCACCGCTTCCGGGGGCGGACGGATCTTCAGGAAGCGGACCGCGTTCTTGGCGAAGTGGCGCTTCATGTCGCGGTTGATCTCGCAGGAGGCAAAGTCGTAGTCGTGCGAGCGCATGGGCCGGCCGGCGATGCGGAGCACCTCGTGGATGAGCTCCTCGGCCTCGGCCTCGGGCAGTTCGAGTGTGAAGCCCACCTCGCGGCTCAGGCCGAGGATGTCCAGGGCCTCGAGGTTCACGGCCTGGATGAACATGCGCCTGTTGGCGTCGACGAAGCGCGGGGAGAAGCTCTTGATGGAGCCGAAGTCCAGCAGCCCGAGCCGCCCGTCCTTCATCACCATGAAGTTGCCCGGGTGTGGATCCGCGTGGATCTCTCCGGCGCAGAAGAAGGGCCCGTAGATGGCGCGGATGAGCTGACGGGCGACGCGGAAGCGCTCCTCGGGTGGAGGCTCGGTGACGACCCAGTCCTTGAGCGTCTGGCCCTCGAGCAACTCAAGGGTGAGGACGCGCTCGGAGCTGCGCTCGGAGATGACGTCCGGCACCTTGAGGTCCGGCAGCCGGGAGACGCTCTGGGCGAAGCCCTGGCACAGGCGCGCTTCGCGGCGGTAGTCGAGCTCCAGGAGGAATTCCTCGCGCAGCTCCTGGAAGTAAGCGGTGCCATCCATGGCCTTGGACGTCTTGGAGACGGTCTTCACCACGAGGCCCAGGCTGTCCAGGTCGCCCTGAAGCGAGTCTCCGACGCTGGGGTATTGCACTTTGACGACGACGGGGCGGCCGTCTTCGAGCACGGCTCGGTGCACCTGTCCGAGCGAGGCAGCGGCGAGCGGTTGCGGGTCGAACTCGCGGAAGAGGGACTCGGGGGAAGCGCCGAGCTCCTGGCGGATGACACGGGCCACGGAGTCATAGCCCATGGCGGGGGCCTGGTTCTGGAGGCGGGCGAGGACCTGACGCACCTCGGGGGTGAGCAGATCCGGATCCATGGAGACGGCCTGGCCGAACTTCATGGCGGCGCCCTTGAGGTCTCCGAGGGTGGCGACGAGCTTCTCGGCCATTCCCTTGCTGAGCAGGTCCGGGTCCTGACCGGCCAGGCGCTTGGCTCCACTCTTGAGGACATCCGCGCCGAGTTGGGCGGACAGTCCGGCCAGCTTGCGCAGCCGGTTCAGCCGGCCCTGCGGTGGGAGCTTGTCATCGGAGTCCGAGGAGGCCATGAATGGGATGATTAACGGGGAGGCTGTCGCCAGACGCAAGAGGGGCCGGCGCATCGCGAGGCGAGGCGTTCGCTCGCTTGCCTGCCCGTCCCGCTCCTGGGCCCAGAAGTCTTGGGGACATCCCACTTGGTGCTCATTCTTCGGACAGCGGATGCCCTTGGTCCTTGGATGGGGTGGTCATGCCTCAACCCTCTCCCCCTGACTTCCAGCGCCTCTTCGAGAAGAGCCCCGGCCTGTACTTCTGCGCCCTGCCCGACGCGGACTTCACCCTCGTGGCCGTGAGCGATGCCTACCTGCGTGCCACCATGACGACCCGTGAGGGTGTCCTCGGCCGTCCCTTGTTCGACGTGTTTCCGGACAACCTGGCGGCTCTTCATGCCCCGGGCGTGCACAACCTGCGGGCCTCGCTCGAACGGGCCATGGCCACGCGCTCGACGGACACCATGGCCGTGCAGCGGTACGACATCCGACGCCCGGCATCCGAAGGCGACGGCTTCGAGGAGCGGTACTGGAAGCCCACCAACACCCCGATCCTCTCCAGCGAGGGAGAGGTGCTCTACCTGCTGCACCAGGTGGAGGACGTCACCGCCTTCGTACACCAGGGCCAGGAGCTCCAGGCCTCCACCCAGGAGCTGGAACAGGCGCGCCTGCGGCTCGAGGCGCTCGACGCCGCGGAGGAGTTGGCGCGCAACACGGCCATCCTGGAGGCCATCCTCCAGAGCATTCCGGATGCCCTGTACGTGGGGGATGCCACGGGCATCAAGCAGGCCAACCGCCGGGCCTTGGAGATGCTGGGGTTCCAGTCGCTGGAGGAGCTGAACCAGAATGTCGCCACCTTGGGGGAGCGGCTCCAGAACCGTTCCGTCGAGGACGGGCACCGGCTCACACCAGAGGAAGAGCCCTTCATGCGGGCCTTCCGGGGGCAGCCGACCACGCGGGAGGTCTGCTCGCGTCACCTCCTCACGGGCAGGAAGGTGGTGCTGCGCTGTGCCGCCGCCCCCGTCCGTCTTGGGGGCACCATCGTCGGAGCCGTCGCCATCAACACCGACATCACCGACCGCAAGCGCGTCGAGGCGGAGTTGCAGCAGGCGGCGGAGTTCCGCGAACGGTTCATCGGCATCGTCTCGCATGACTTGCGCAATCCGCTGAACGCCATCCTCCTGTCAGCCAATGCGCTGATCCGTTCGGACTGCGTGCTCCAGCAGCACTTGAAGACCGTGCGGCGAATCGTCACCAGCGCCGAGCGCATGGGGCGGATGATCGCGGATCTGCTCGACTTCACGCGCGGGCGGCTGGGGGGCGGCATCCCCATCACCCGGCGCCCGGCGCACCTGCGCTCGCTCTGCCAGCATGTGCTGGAGGAACTCGAGACGGGCAATCCGCAGCGGGAGCTCCGACTGAGCGCGACAGGAGAGTTGCGAGGCGAGTGGGATCCGGACCGGCTGACCCAGTTGCTTGGCAACCTGGGCAAGAACGCGCTGGATTACAGCCCCGAAGACAGTCCGGTGGACTTCGTGCTGCGAGATGAGGGAGACGCGGTGCGGGTGGACGTCCACAACGGAGGCGCGCCCATTCCGGCGGAGCTGCTGCCCCGCATCTTCGAGCCCTTCCGGCGCGGCACGGACGGAGGCTCTCAGACGTCTGGATTGGGGTTGGGGCTCTTCATCGTCCAGCAGATTGCGCAGAGCCACGGGGGCCGCGTCGAGGTGCGCTCCAGCGAGGCGGAGGGGACCACGTTCAGCGTGTGGCTGCCGCGCTCCGCTCCCGGGGCTGGGTAGAAGGCCCGGCTCCCGCCGTGGACGCTGTGGGAGCCGCGCTGCTAGCGTCGAGGATTCTTCCCGGGATGGACTCATGCAGCAACTCCCAATCGTGCTCCTGGTCCTTTCAACACTCGCGCTGACCGGCTGCCCCTCTGAGTTCGGCAGGGGCGGCCGCATCGACAGGGCCGTGCACAAAGATGGCCAGGAGCAGCTCGGCATCAAGAGCTGCTCGGACGCATACAAAAAAGAGGTGTGTGAAGGCCCTCAACGGGATGACCAGAAATGCCTCGAGTGCGGATGAACTGGCGCACATTCCTCAGCGTCTGCGCGGGCGCGTTTATGTCGCTGCCGCTCATCCTGCTGCTACGAGCCTTCCTTCAACCTGAACTCAAGCCCGTGCCACCAGCAGAGGAGCGCATCAGCCCCATGCTCGACATCGAGCAACGCGCGCGCTTGATGACCTACGGGCGGAACTGCGAGTCGAGTGCCGACTGCGAACAACCGCTGGGCTGCTTCTACGAGTCGCGCTATCGGCACGCGTACTGTACGGACAGCCAATGCACCACGGATGCGCAGTGTTCCGAGGGCCAGGTCTGCCGCAGATTCGCCACGGAAAAGAACGGACCGCTCGTGCGTATCTGCGGCCCTGTAGGCGTGCGCCAGGAGGGCGAGAACTGTCTCCCTGTTCCTTCCGATCCGAAGAACGCCTGCGCAGCGGGACTGCTGTGCGCTGGGAAGGACTATTGGTGCGCCCACCCATGCCACCCGGGAATGCCTGCGCAGTGCCCCGAGGGCTTCTTCTGCGCGGACACCACGCCCGAGCCCGCATGTCTGCCCACCTGCGAGAAACAAGGATGTCCCGCAGGGAAGCAATGTATCCAGTTCCGCGAGGGCTCCTCTCTCTGCGCACAGGTGTATGGCACCAATTGCCAGCAGTCTCCTTGTGGGGAGGGTGAATTCTGCACCCCGCGCATCCACCCATCGAAGCCTCGAAAGGTATGGCTGCGATGTGTCCCGGAGTGCGGCGATGACCGCCCTCGTTGCCCGGCTGGCCTGGTCTGTGACGCATATGAATGCCTACCGGCGTGTGACCCACAGGGCCCTGCCACCTGTGCCGAGGGGTTTCAATGTCGGCAGCCCAGGCCGGATTCGCCCTTTGCGTGCCGTCCGGATTGGTAGCTTCCCAGTCATACGCCCCCACTGGGGTACCATCCTCATCCGGTTGGGTGGCGCCTATCTGCCGCGGCGTGGACGGTGTGGGAGCCGCGCTGGTAGCGTCGCGAGCCCGTCACGGGAGGAACCGATGCGGCGGCGACAAGCAACGATCATGGTCCTTTCTACGCTCGCGTTGTTCGGCTGTCCTTCCGACTTTGGCAAGGGTGGCCGCATCGACAGGGCCGTGCATAAGGACGCGCAGAACCAGGTCATCGGCATCAAGAAATGTACGGTGGAACGGCGCAAGGAGGTCTGCGGGCCTGGCCAGGAGAACTCGACTGCGTGTCTCGAATGCGGAGGACCGTGATTGCGGGCAGCGAGCTGGCACAGGAGCGCGGCCGTCTTCGCAGGAGTTCTGTTGCCAGTACCACTGCTGGTGCTGCTATGGACGCTGCTGAGGCCAGAGGTGCTAGCGGATGGGCCCTCCGGCATGCGTATCAGTCCCATCCTCACCGCCAATCAACGCATGCGTCTGGAGACATATGGGCGGCGCTGCGGGCCGGGCAAAGAGTGTGAACCGCCGCTCGGCTGCTTGTTCGACCCCCGCTACCCACGGTCAACCTGTACCGACAGCGAGTGTCTGACGGATGAGCAGTGCCTGGAAGGCGACGTCTGTCGGCGTCTTGCCACCTGGGGAGAAGGACCGCAGGTTCGCCGGTGCATCCCCGTGGGCCCACGCAAGGAAGGGGAAGGTTGCGTCGAGCTTCCGGACGACAAGAGGAACGCCTGCGAAGCCACATGGCTGTGTGGCGGCCGCGAACACTCCTGGTGCTCCCGACCGTGCCGTCTGGGCGACAACGCAGACTGCTCCGAAGGCTTCTTCTGCGCGGATACCGTTCCCCAACCCCTGTGTCTGCCCACGTGCGCGACACGCGAATGCCCCGCGGGCCAGCAGTGCATCCCGTTCGAGGAGGGCGCTTCGATGTGCGCTCAGGTCTATGGCCCCCAGTGCCAGCAGACCCCCTGCCCTGATGGCCTTGAGTGCCATGTCGCCAGAGAGCCGGCGTATCCCGGCAAAGTGTGGATGGAGTGTGTCGAACCCTGCGGTGAAGGCAAGCCCCCCTGCGGCGCTGGAAAGGTCTGCGATGGCTGGCATTGCCTACCAGCCTGCGATCCTCGCAGCACTGCTGAGGCGTGCGGTGAGGGCTATCATTGCAGCCGCAGTTGGGAGCAGGGTCCCTTCTCGTGTCAGCCGCTCTACTGGGATTGGACGATGGGGATCTAGAGCGCCCTCAGCCCGGCCGCCCCTCACTCGTGGGCTCCATGACACCTCGCTTCCCGCGAGCCCCCTCCAACGTCATGCGTATCTCTTCCAGCGCTTCAGTAGGGCCATAGGGGACTCCGAGCGACGCGAGACCTGCCCGAAGCTCCACCTCCAGCTGCGCCGCCGACGGGCAGCGATCGTTGGGGTTCCGCTGAATCAATCCGCGGAGGATGAAGCGCAACGGAGCCAGCAGCGGCTCGGTGAGCTCCTCCACGTCCTGCGGGGCGAACGTGGCGGCGCGCAGGATGCAGTCCTCCGCATGTCCCGGCAGTTTCGCCTCCATCGCCGTGAGGGTGGCGCCCAGAACCTGCGCCTTCACCCCGGGCGTGAGCGCCTTCTCCAGATCCGAGGGCCGTGCATTCGCCGTGTTGTAGAGATGGCGCCAGGTCGCCAGTTCCAACAGCACCAGCCCCAGCGAGAACAGATCCGAGCGCGGATCCAGCTCCTCGCCGAGCAGTGCCTCGGGTGAGGAGTAGAAGACATCTCCTCGAGGACGCGGGAACGTCGTCGCCACGCGCCCCGGGAGCAGGGACCGCGCGCGCGCGAAGTCTGTCAGCCCTACCTCGCCCTCCGGCCCCAAGGAGATGCGGCCAGGGTTCACGTCGCGGTGCACGATGCCCAGCGGGGTACCCCGCTCATCCGTGCAGGTGTGCGCGTGGTGCAGCGCGCTGGCAATCTCGGCGCCCAGGTACATGCAGAACGCGGGGGACATGGGCGCTTCGCGCATGAGCGAGTAGGTGATCAGCGTGTTGAGCGAGATGCCCTCGACCATCTCGGACACGACATGGAGAACGCCCTGAACCTCGTGGAGACCGAAAATCCGGGCGATCCGGGGGTGGTGCAGGTACGTGGCCAGACGCGCCTCTTCACGCAACCGCGCACGCATGCGCGCGAGCGCCTCTGGATCATCCCCCGTTGAGGGCAAGCTGCGGACGAGGACCTGACGCAGGCGCCTCGCGTTCTTGCACTCCCACGCGAGAACGGTCTTCTCGCCCAGCTGCGGTTGGGCCCACGCCTCGACAACGCGATGCGAGAGATCCACCTCGTACGAGAGCTCGCCGTGGGAGAAGAGAATGACGCCTGGGAAGCTCCAGCGACTTCGGGCAGTGGCCATGCGGACTCGGCTCCTCGCAGCGCCCGAGGGCGCCGCGCCATGGAGCGGCATACTACCTGACATGTGCCCAAAGAGGTGAAAGACGTCTGGGGTTGGACGCGCGGCAGGCCTGGGCGCGGCTACCGCCATCGATCGACGACTTCGGCTTGGACCTCCTTCTGGCCTCGAACGGCACCAGGCTTCGAGCCCGCTTCCTTGGGGATGCCCACGATGCGCTGGTCAGCCAGTTCGATGCAGATCGGTACGGCGTGCCCATCCGGGAAACGGGCCTGTCGATAGCGACCGTAGATGCGGTCTCCCGTTGTCCAGAGGTGGCCATCCAACAGGATTCCCTCTGGAGCCTTCCCGAGCGCTCGGGACAGAGCACCTGTCACAGGGCCGTCCTGGAACACTGTATCGAGTTCCTCTACCTTCACCCTTCTCTCTCTGGGGATACCTCCTTTTGTGACGTCAACAACCATGAGGGGCTGATCTCCCACGTCCCAACCCAGTTCTTCCCACATCGTCTCCCGGGTCCCCTTGGGACATGCCTCTGGATCGGGCCTCGCCTGCACACCGGCACAGCCTGCTTCAATCCACGCCAAGGTGAACGCGAGGAGCGCGCATGCTTCAGCCTTCGAGAGCACGCGCCAGTCACTCGACCTCTGTGCCATGGACGGGCTCGAGCCGCTGTTGGTGGGGGTGGGGGAATTCTCGGGCTGTCGCATGGAAGGGCTCGCCTCCTCCTGGGTAGGAAGAGCCAAGGGTAACCGAGCGGAGAGGCTTGTCGGCTTTTCGGCCGGGTGGACCACCAGGGATGTCAACGCCAACACTCCGGCGAATACCCGGCGGCGCATCCCTGAGCGCAACCCCTTCACCACAACCGCCTCCCTTACAGGCGGTGCATCCGCCACTCCCTGGGAAAGCCCCGCATGGACCGGCCCAGGCAACTGCGCAGCGGGCTCTGGCGGCAACTGCGCTGCAACCGGGTGAAAGGGTGCACCGCGCCACGGCGGTCCCTCATACCGCTCAAAGCCCTCCAGCGGGCGGCCCGCGTCCTTGGCCGTCGCGGGCCGCCCCTCTGGCTCGCGAGCAATGAGCATCAGACAGTAGGCACTCAGCTCCTCTGGGACCCGCCCCTGGGAGAGCCTGAATGGGGAAGGAGGAGGCATCATGCCCCCCAGCGGGTGGCGCTCGCTGCTGCGCTCGGGCGCGGGATCTGTCAACACGTCGTAGAGGTCGGCTCCCAGCGCGAAGATGTCATCGGTCGCCTTGAAGGAATAACGCGCCTTCGGGTTGAGCCGGTTCTCGTTCCAGAAGCGCATGGCCTCCGGGCTGCGGTTTCGTGGTGTCCCGGGGGGCAAGGGCGCATCCGTCACCTCCTCGGCGGCCGCGTAATCCGCCGCGCCAAAGTCGATGATGACGGGCTCACCCTTGTGGGTGACCATGATGTTTCGCAGGCTCAGGTCACGGTGGGATACGCCCCGCTCGTGCATGTACGCCAGCGCGTCAAACAGCTTGCGAAACAGGACGACCGCTTCGTGGAGTGTCGGATGGGTTCGCTCCACCCACTTGCCCAATGTATAGCCGTCCACGAAGTCCAGGACGATATAGATGAAGCCCGAGCAGGGTCCTGGCCACCAGCCATGGGCCCACATCCGGATGATATAGCGATGGTTGAGGTGCTGGAGACAGACCACCTCACGCTTCGCGCGCGCTTCCGTCTGTAGAGGATCGCTGTTCTGATCGCGTTGGCAGGCCACCTTGAGTGCGAAGCGCTTCCCATCCTTCTCTACCTCGTAGACAGCGGAGTAGGTACCGCTGCCGATCTTCCGCACGATGAGCCAGCCGTCCACCCACTGGCCGGGCTCGAGTTCCCTTGGGTCCACTTGGGCCACCATGCTGCGCACCTCGCTGTCGTTACAGCGTTACGTTCGAAACGACGACACAGCGGCTGCCGGCAACGTCACACACCCGCAGTGAGTACAACTCCTGCCGCCCTGGTTGCTGAATCCCCAGGGGCATCGCCACCTCGACAGCCAAGGTGGCCGTGCCACCCGGGGAGATGGTGACGTGAGCTGGCAGCACTGTACGGGCACGGCGTGGCGCCCCACCTGCACCTCGGGAGACCTCTGCCCACTCAGGAGTCCACGGCGCTGCTCCAGTGTTTCTCACCACGAGGACCACGACAGCCCACGTTGAAGCCCGGAAGGAGTTGCAGTGCACGGGGCGAAGTTCACCTGTTGCCTCCCGGAGGCACGCTCGCTCAAGTTCCGTGGCCTGCACCCCCTTCGCATCGAGGAACCCCGCGAGCGCCATGGCGGCCGGGCTTGCCACCGGGGGTCGGGCTTGCAGGTCCTCCAGTTCCCTGCTCTGGGCTTCCCAGCGCTCGCGCGTGGCGGACAGCGCCTCGCGGCACACCTCAAGGGTCTGCTTCGGGCGGCTCACGTTGACCACGGTATCCGCCTCACCCTGCGCCCCAGTGAGCAGGAACACGACGCTCGTTGGGAACCCCTCGCGATAGGAGAAGCGGAGCGCCAACCGCTCCGTGGGCCCGAGCGGCTCTGCCAGCGCAAGCGTGATGCCCTGATCTGCCGGATCCACTCGGGAGAAACGGGCCCGGCCCTCCACCTGGACGGATTCGCGCACGATGGGCGCGTCCAGAACGAGCAGTGTGAAAGTCCCCAGCGCCAGAGCGATGAAGGGAGACTCACCAGCCTTACCCGTGAGCACGACGGAGCGGGCAGCGGGCGCAGCCAGTGCCGTACCAGCAAGGCTCACCAGTACGGCGGCGAGCGCGAAAAGCGGGAGACGGGGTGGGAGTGGGAACAAGGCGAAGGGACCTCATAGGTTGTCCCCAGCCTATCAAACGCGATGAGTTGTCTGCGCCGAACTTTCACGCTTTCACCGCGGCTCCACCCCTACCGAACTCAGGAACGCGGCGGCGGACTCATTCAGACACCCCGAATCCCAGGGCCTCAAGGGCTTGGCACGCATACGCCTTGAGCCGCTGTACACGCTCCACGTCATCCCAATCGACAGATTGCACCAGGTCTCGTACCTGCGAGAGCGCAGCTTTGGCCTCAACAGCGAGAGGAACCACCTTCGGGTTGTGCATTTCCTCGTGCACCACCATATCCAGCAGCAGAACAGCGGCTTCCTGGATGATCTCCCTGAGCTTCGCGTCGCCGCTAGAACGCCGAATCTCCTCTAGGGGATGGCTGGCAGCCAGATGGCCCAGAGTACTGAGCGCATTCCCAATGCGGATGGCATCATTCTCGGGTGGTGAAGGCATGGAGCAAGCTTCTCCCTGGCAGCAACTCGAGTCCTACTCTCGTGGGCATCCCAATGAGCCTATGAAGCCCTTTCCAATGCTTGGGACAAAGCCAATCACCGTCCCCATCCGGATCGGTCCGCGCACGCATTCGAACTCGCACCACTGCTTGAAGACGAGGTGCTTGAATGCTTCCGGCATGGGAGACGGGCAGAGGTTGCAACTCCCTTTGCCACAGTGGGTGGCATAGCAAACAGCCTTGGCGTTTTCGCATACCACTACGGTTGGACACCCATAGTCCGTACACTCAGGCCTGGGAACAACAGGATCGCCACCAGATACCAGAACGACTTCTGGACGTGTCTGCCGTACTTCCCTTGAGTTCTCAAGGTACTGCGCTGCCGCTTCCCTGAAAGCCGCAATCTCCTGCCGGTCTTGCGCTTCGGTATCTCTCGGAGCCTCCGCACGATGGAAAGAAGGAGCGGAGGCGCACCCAAAAGAAAGAGGGGTGCAGGCTCTAGAGACTACTGGGTCTCAGCGATGCTGTGTCTCACAAGGTTGGGAAAGAGGCCTAGCGTCCCGTCGCCGCCGAAGCAGCAGGCGCACTCTTGAGCCGGGCCCGCACCGTGCGCCACCGCTTGAGCGCCTCGAGGTGGAGCGGATCCACTCGCAGCGCCGCCTCGTAACAGCGCAGCGCCTCCGCTGCCTTGCCCTGCGTGGCGAACGCATCTCCCGTGGCCAGGTGCAGCGTCACATGCCCCTCTGGCACCCGGTTGCGCGCCAGGAACCGCCGGCGGCACTCCTCCAGCGCCGTCACCGTCAGCCCCGCCGACACACAGCGCTGCACTCCCTCCAGGTTGCGCAGCTCCGCGTCAAACTCCGCGCGCCGCTCCAGGTGGCTCAGCACGTGGAAGGCCTCCGCCACGCGCCCCAGCGCCCGATCCACCCTCGCCCGCTGCCCCGGCGCCAACGGCAGCTTCAGCAACGGCTCCAGCGCCAGCCGCGCCTCCCGCGCGTTCACTCGCACCGTGTCGAAGTCCGCGTCCCATGCCGCGCCCAGCACCCGGTAGTGGTCCCCTTGCAACCGGCTCGCGAAGCGCTGCAGCACCGCCTCCGCCCGCGCATCCTCCTGCACGTTGCTCACCGGCGGCGTCTGCGGTGCCACCCGCTCCCCCGCCAGCAGCCGCTCGAAGGCCTCCTGGAACCCCGGTGCCGTGTCTCGCAACTGCACCGCGAAGCCCGGCGTCATGTGCCACTGGTGCGCCTGCTCCGGAGACACGTGCCGCACCACCTGCCCCGTGCACGCCAGCTCTCCTCCCGGCAGCCGCAGCAACAACCCCACGTCCAGCAGCAGCGGCGGGGGCGGAGCCTGCGTGTGGAGGAACAATCCCGTCCGCCCCACCCGCTCACCGCGCAGCTCCGCGGACACCGACTCACCGCTCACCCGCACCCGCACGGTGAACGGCGCCAGCGTCTCCCGCCCCGCCGCCAGCGAATCCTTCAGCGCCTGGCGCAGCTCCGCCGCCGAGCCGTAGCGATCCTCGGGCCGCTTGGCCATCGCCCGCGCCAGCACTCGCGAGAGCGCCTGCGGCACCTCCGGGCGAACCTCGTGCGGCAACCGAGGCGCCTTCACCAGGTGCGCCATCAGCACTTCCGCAGGGTGGCTCCCCGTGAAGGGCAGCACCCCCGTCGCCAGGAAGTAGCCCATCACCCCCACCGCATACAGGTCCGTGCGAACATCCACCGGCAGGCCGCCACACTGCTCGGGCGCCATGAACTCGGGCGTGCCCAGCACGGCCCCATCCTGCGTGGGCATCATCCCCGTCGGGTACGTCAGCAGCTTGGCGATCCCGAAATCCAGCAGCTTCACCCGGTGCCGCCCATCCGCTCCCGGCACCAGGAACACATTCGCGGGCTTCAAGTCCCGGTGGATGATGCCATGCGCGTGCGCAGCCCCCAGCGCGTCGCACACCTGCGAGAGCAGCTCCACCACCAGCGCCGGCTCCAGCGGGCCCTTCGCGAAGGAGGCCAGGCTCTGCCCCTCCAGGTACTCCATCACCAGGTATGGGCGCCCCTCCCGCATGTCCAAGTCATACAGCGTGACGACGTTCTCGTGCTGGATCAGCGTCAGCGTGCGCGCCTCCGAGAGGAAGCGAGACACCACCCGCTGCTCTCGCGCCAGGTGCGCGTGCAACACCTTCACCGCCACGCGCTTCTGGATGAGCGTGTGCTCGGCCAACCACACCGTGCCCATACCGCCCCGGCCCAGCTCGCGCACCACCTGGAAGCTGCCGAACCTCTGCCCGACGAAGTGGTCCGCCTCGCTCTCCTGCGCCCAGGACAGGCCGGCCCCACGGCGCGTGTCCACCGCCGCCTTGCCCGAACGAATCAGCGTCGGGCACTCGGCCGACTCAGGATGCGGACTCGCGCAGTGGCAGAGAGGGAGGGATGCGTGCACAGCGGGCTTCCGAGGTGGGGACGGGGAAAAACCTGTCCGGGTTCCCACCCGCGCCCGGACCCACGTCCCCAATGCGACAACCGTGCCGACTTCCGCTCACACCCGGTGTCCGCTGTAACCTCAGTCAACCGGTTGATCGGATTCGGATTTTGGACAGTGTCGTGAATCGATCTCCTACCGCAGGGCATGAGTCCCCCGTGACAGCCGGTAGGAATGCCAGCCCCCGGAAGGAAGAACTTTCAGCCTCGCGGCACTCGTCACGGGCCCGTCACCTCAGTGGAGAGCCGGGCCTTGCAGCGCAGCGGCCACCGAGCCCGGCTCGTCGGAGACGAGCAGCCGCCCCTTGGCCTCCGCGAACCCCGGGACACGCACCACGGGCTCTGGCCCGGTGAAGGGCTCCTGCCGACTGGCCCGCAGCGGCAGGCACACCGTGAAGGTGGCCCCCGAGCCCGGCCCATCGCTCACCACCTCCACCGAGCCGCCGTGCAGCTCCACCAGGTGCCGCACGATGGCCAGCCCCAGCCCCAGGCCCCCATGCTCGCGGCCAATCTCCCCCTGACGAAAACGCTCAAAGACGTGGGGCAACAGCTCGCGCGGGATGCCCTTGCCGGTGTCGCGCACCGCCAGCTCCACCAGGGACTCGCGCCGGCGCGCGCTCAACCGCACGCACCCACCCCGATCGGTGAACTTGATGGCGTTGGAGAGCAGGTTCCACAGCACCTGCTGCAACCGGGTGGCGTCCGCGAAGACGTTCTCGCTCAGCGCCTCCAACTCCGCCTGAAGCTGCACGCCGCGCATCTCCGCCGTGGGCCGCACGCTCTCCAGCGCCGCCTCCGCCACCTCGCGCAGCGCCACCTCCTTCAGGTCCATCACCAGCTTGCCGCTGGTGATGCGCGCCACATCCAGCAGATCCTCCACCAGCTGGCGCTGCGCCCGCGCGTTGCGCTCGATGATCATCAGCCCACGGCGCTGGCCTGCCTCGTCCAGGTCGTCCCGCTTGAGGAGCATCTGCGTCCACCCGAGGATGGACGTCAGCGGGGTGCGCAGCTCGTGCGAGAGCGTGGCGAGGAACTCGTCCTTGAGCCGATTGGCCTCCTGAGCCACCCGCTGGGCCCGCTGGGCCTCGAGGTAGAGCAGCGCGTTGTCCATGGCCACCGCCGCGCGGCGGCCCAGCTCCTCGGCCAGCGCCAGGTCCCTCGCGTCATAGCGGTGGCGCGCGCCCGAGATGGCGAAGGTGATCACGCCAAAGGTCCGCTCGCGGGCGCGCATGGGCACGTGGATGCACGACTGGCAGCCCACCTCTCGCAGCAGCGCCGCGTGCTCCGGCTCCGGCGCCATCCTCCGAAGCAGCGAGTCCGGCACGTCCACCAGCAGCTCGGGGCTCCCGGAGTCCAACACCCGCCCCACGCCGAACGGCCCGCCCTGCAGCGGAGGGAAGCGCTGGTGCAGCTCCAGCACCCGCTCCGCCTTGCCGGAGTCCACGTGAGCCACCGCCACCCGGCAGAGCCTCGCCTCGGCCTGCTCCTCGGTCAGCACATCCACCGCGCACCAATCCGCGAAGCGCGGAACCACCAACTGCGCCAGGCGAGCCAGGGTGGCGTGGAAATCCAGCGAGGAGGACAGCACCACGCTGGCGTGCGACAGCAACTGGGAGACCTGGTGGCCGCGGCGCTCGTCGTCGATGTCCGTCGCCGTGCAGATGAAGCCAGGGTACCGAGTCCCCGTATGGGGCAGCGGCGTCACGCGCAGGCGGTACCAGCGCCAGCCCTCCGGAGTCCCCATCCGGTGCTGGGCCTCCCACGGGTGTCCCGTGCGCAGGGCCTCGCGCCAGCCGGCCTCCACCGCCGCACGCTCATCCGGGTGAACGGCCTCCAGGAAGGACTCTCTCGGCCCGCTCTTCTTCTGCCCGGGCATCAGCTGCTCCCAGGCGGGGTTGCACCAGGCCTGATCATCGTCCGTCCGCGTGGCCCACACCGCCTGCGGCATGGCCTGGAGGGTGATGCGCGCGTTCGCCTCTCCCTGGCGCACCAGCAGCTCGCGCTCCTGCTCCCGCAGCCGAGCCTCGCGCCGGCGCAGCTGCTCCTGTCGCTGGTACAGCTCCACGAAGACAGCCACCTTGGCGCGCAGCACGTCCGCATCCAGCGGCTTGAGCAGGTAGTCCACCGCGCCCAGCGCGTAGCCGCGCAGCACCTGCCGCTCGTCCCGGTGGATGGCCGTGAGGAAGAGCACCGGCACGTGCCGGCTGCGCTCCTGCGATTTGATGAGCCGCGCCGTCTGGTACCCATCCAGCTCCGGCATCTGCACGTCCAGCAGGATGGCGGCGAAGTCCTCCTCCGCGATGCACCGGAGCGCCTCCGCCCCGGAGCGGGCCCTCACCAGCCGTTGCCCCAGCGGCTCCAGCGCCGCCTCCAACGCCACGAGGTTCGCCGGATGGTCGTCCACCAGGAGGATGCTCGCGACTGGAAGTTCTTCCCACATGTCGGATACCCCCGCTCGCGGAGCGCACGGCCCAGACGACATGCGAATTGAGCCGAGAAGCGGCAAGTGGATCCGGTGCCGAACGTCTTCTTTCCCCGTAGGGGGGCAGGCGGACAGGTGGGCCCGCCTGCGGAACAGAGCGCACGAACTGTCCACTCCGAGGCACTCGCCCTCAGGAACTGCTGCCGCGCCCGGCCCGGTTCTTGTCCCAGATGGCGTAGAGGATGATCAGGAAGGACACCAGTCGGATGATGTAGAGGTAGTGGCGCCGCTCGTCATCCACCTGGAGCAGCGCGAGCAACATCCAGTTGAACGCCATCACCCCGAAGGCCAGCGCGAAGAAGGCGAAGAGCCTGTCGTGCGATTGCTTCCAGAAGCGCAGGAAGAAGAGCGCACATGCCAGGCACGCCATCACCAGGCCACCATGGATCATGGTGTTGATCATGCCGCTCTTCATTGCGAGTCCCAGATGAGGCCGTAGAGCAGCGTGGAGATCCCGATCAGCGCCAGGGAGCTGCGCCAGACGGACAAGTCAATCTCCGGCCCCGGCACGATGACCAGGTCCACGAAGAGCAGCATGTTGCTGATGGCGAGCGCCGCGAAGCACAGCCCGCTCCACAGCAGCAGGCGCATGCGCGAGCGCGAGTAGCCTCGCAACAGCAGCACCGCGCACGCCACGCTCGTCAACGCGCAGAGGATGTAGACCGCCTCAGCCATGGCCGTCGTCCTTGTCCCGCTTCAGGCGGAACGCATCGGCGAATCCTCTCACCTTGTCCAGGGGCTTGGAGAAGATGAATGAGATGACGCTCACCCGGCGCGTGCTGTAGGTGTCCTGCAATTGGGCGATGTCCTGGGCATCCTCGGAGCTGGCCGGGCTGTAGCGATACAGGGCAGGCGAGCCCTCGGCCTTCACGAGCAGACGGCGGGTGCTCAGGTCCTCCAACCGCGCGGCGGCGGAGGATTCCATGATGCGAAGCTCCTGGCTGATGTCTCGGGCCGTCCACTCCCGCTCGGCCCGTGACCGCATCAAGAGCAGGACTTCCAGCTTCTCGATGGAGTCGATGTGCGTCGCGATGAAGCGCTGGACCCGCGGGGGGATGACCGCGTCACTCACACACCCAACTTGCCCACGATGCTTTGTAAATCAACTATTTCTTTTCCAGGGGGAGCGGGGATGTTCACCCCTGGGCGACTTTGCGCCACTCGGTCGCCTGGGGTTCACGCGACCAGGGCAGCAGAACGCGGAAGAGGGCTCCCTGGCCGGGGGGGCTCTCCACGGTGACGGAGCCTCCCAGGCCGGTGACGATCTCGTGGACGAGCCACAGCCCCAGCCCGAAGCCGCTGTAGTGCTCGTGGGGCACGGCGCGCTCGAAGCGCTCGAAGATGCGGTAGCGGTCCTGCTCGCGGACGCCAATGCCCCCATCGCGCACCTCCAGGGTGGCATGAGAGGCCTCCTCGCTCACGGCGAGTTCCACCGGGGCACCGGCACCGTACTTGAGCGCGTTGGCGAGCAGGTTGGTCACCACCTGATCCACCCGGCTGTAATCCCAGCGGCCGACGACGGGGTTCTCCGCGCGCACCGAGAGGGTGCAGCCAGCGCTCGAGGCCTCCTCCGAGAAACGGGAGGCTACATCTCGGACCACCGCCGCCAGATCCACCTCGGCGAGCTCGAAGTCCAGCCGGCCCGTGTGGATGCGGGAGATGTCCAGCAGGTTGTCCACCAGCAGGGCGAGCCGGCTCACGTTGTGCTCGAGCGTCTCCAGCTTCGCCACGTACTGGGCCACGGGCAGCGGCTCCTCGCCCCTTCGGTGCGCGGCGCGCAGGGCGCCCTGGACGTGGACCTTGAGCGAGGTGAGCGGCGTGCGCAGCTCGTGGCTGGCCATGGAGAGGAAGTCGTCCCGCACGTGCACCGCGCGCTGGAGATTGCGCTCCGTCACGTGCAGCGCCGTCACGTCCAGCAGGGCCAGCAGCGCCGTCTCCGGACGGCCGTGCATGGGAGGCAGCCGCGAGGAGAAGGCCAGCGCCGCCCCGCGCTGCTCGCCCCGCCTCCACTCCACGGGCACGCCCGAGAGCAGCTCCCCCCGGGCCGCGCGCGCGGCGGGCAGGGACTCGTCTGGCAACTGCTTGCCCTCGGAGTCCGTGAAGACGAGCTCCGTGTTCAGGCGCCGCGCCTCGGGATAGACCAGGGCGCCGTCCGCCAGGCTCTGAGCGGCGCGGTTGGCGAAGAGGATGTGCCCGGTGCCCGGCTCCAGCAGGGCCAGCGGACTGGGCAACGTGGTGAGCACGGCCTCCAGCCACCGCTGCTGGTTGCGGCCCGTCTCCATCTCCTTGCGCAGCAGCTCCTCGCGCCACCGCGAGCGCTCCACCTCCAGGCGCTGGTGGGCCTCGGCCAGTTCGCGCTCGTGCTCGCGCCGCTGGGCCTCGCGCAGCGCCTCGGCCTGGCGCCGCAGCATCTCCGTCTTGCGAAACAGGTCCACGAAGACGCTCACCTTGGAGCGGAGGATGTCCGGCTCGTAGGGCTTGAGCAGGTAGTCCACCGCGCCCACCGCGTAGGCGCGGAACTCGGGCACCTCGCCGCGAGAGAGCGCGGTGAGGAAGAGAATGGGCGTGTTGCGGCTCTTCTCGCGCTCGCGGATGAGCTGCGCCGTCTCGAAGCCGTCCATCCCCGGCATGACGATGTCCAGCAGCACCACCGCGAAGTCCTGGTTGAGCAACTGGCGCAGCGCCTCGCGGCCGCTCCGGGCGACGACGATCTGCTGCCCCAGGGGCGCCAGGGTCGCCTCCAACGCCATCAACCCCTCGGGCTGATCATCCACCAGGAGGATGGGGACCTTCTCCCGAGGCAACTGCGCACTCACGGCTGCACCTTCATTCGCGGCGCATAGGACAGCCGCGCCAACCAGGCGTTCACCTCGGACAGCCGGACCCGCTCCACACCGTCCACGGGCTCACCCTCCCCCACCACGGCGACGTGCCCGCCACGGGCCCGCAGCGTGCTCATCCCCGCCCAGCCATCCTCGTGCTCGCCGAAGAGCAGACCCGCGGCTGCCGGACCGTAGGCATCCGCGGCGGACTCGAAGAGCGGATCAATGGCGGGGCGCTGCCCATGCTCGGCGGGCTCGCGAGACAGACAGATGTTTCCGCGATCCACCAGCAGGTGATAGCCCGAGGGCGCCAGGTACACGCGGCCGGCCACCAGCTCTTCCTTGTCATCGGGCTCGAAGACGGGCAGGGGGCAGCGGCGCCCCAGCGGCACGGCGAGCAAGTCGTGCGGGCCGCGGTGGAGCGCGAGGACCACCGGTACGGAGAGGCGCGGAGACAGCGAGGCGAGCAGCGCCTCCACCTCCGCCGAGGCGCCTCGCGGCGCACCCACCACCAGCAGCCCCAGGGGACTCATGCCGACCTCCGGTAGACGCGGCCCGTGCCTTCCAGCTCCTCGTACGCCGCCGCGTAGGGCGTGCGAGCTACGGTCTCCTTGCGCCCCAGGCACAAGAAGCCGAACCGCGTCAGGCTCTCATAAAGGCGCTCATGCACGCGACTGGCCAGCGAACGATTGAACGCCAACAGCGTGTCCCGGCAGAGGATGACCTGGAACTCATTGAAGGAGCCATCCGTGGCCAGGTTGTGCTGGGTGAAGAAGATGTTGTCGCGCAGGGATGGGTGTACCACGGCCCAGTTGCCATCGCGGGTGTAGTACTCCGCGAGCGCGCGCCGGCCCCCGGCCTCCTGGTAGTTGCTCACGTCCTGCTCGCTCGGGAGCGCCAGCACACCGCTGCGAGCATCCGCCAGCAGCCCCGCGCTGGCATCCGAGGCATAGAGCCGGCAGCGCCCCCACAGCCCCTCCTCCATCAGCAGCATGGCCAGGGCGTAGGTGTCCTCACCGGAGCCGCAGCCCGCGTGCCAGATGCGGACCGAGGGGTAGGTGCGCAGCACCGGCACCACCCGCGCGCGGAAGGCCTGGAAGAAGGCGGGATCCGAGAAGAGCGAGTCCGGCGGGCAGGCCAGTGCGCGCAGCAGCTCCTCCATGGCCTCGGCATCGTGCAGCACGCGGGCCTGGAGCGCGGAGAAGGTGTCCAGCCGCTCCTCGCGCAGGTGGTGTCGCAGCCGCCGCAGAATCAGCGGCCGGGCATGGTTGCGCAGATCGAAGCCGTAGTGGCGCCGCACCCCTTCCAGGAGCAGCTCCAGCTCCAGCGTCTCCAGCTCCGCGCTGTGGGTGACGGCTGTCACTCAGAGACCTCCGTGCGCTGCGCCTTGGGCACCCCTCCGCGCGGCGCATGCAGCCACACGCGCAGCAGGCTGAGCAGCTTGTCGATGTCCACCGGCTTGGTGATGTAGTCGGAGGCGCCGGCCTCGAGGCACTTCTCGCGGTCGCCCTTCATCGCCTTGGCGGTGAGCGCGAGGATGGGCATATGGGCCAGGCGCTCCATGCCTCGAATGGCCTGCATGGCCTGGTAGCCATCCATCTCCGGCATCATCACGTCCATCAGCACCAGCTCCACGTCGGCCTCGCGCTCCAGCAGGGCGATGCCATCCTTGGCGCTCTCCGCGAAGGCCACCTTCATGCCGTAGCGCTCCAGCACGGTGTTGAGGGCGAAGATGTTGCGCACGTCGTCATCCACCACGAGCACCTTGCGGCCCACCAGGAGCGGATCCATGTGGCGGGCCTTCTCCAGCATGCGGCGCTTGGGCTCGGGCATCTGGGCGGGGGCGCGGTGGAGGAAGAGGCTTGTCTCCTCCAGGAGGCGCTCGGGGCTCTGGGCGTCCTTGATGACGATGGCCTCGGCCACGCGGCGCAGCTCCGTCTCCTGGGCGCGAGACAGCTCGCGGCCCGTGTAGACGATGACGGGCGGAGTGGCCGGGCCGTGCTCGGTGTGCAGCTTGCGCAGCAGCTCCGCGCCGGGCATGTCCGGCAGCCCCAAGTCCAGCACCACGCAGTCGAAGCGCCGCTCGGCGATGGCGTTCACCGCGTGGGCCGCGGTGCCCACGGAGACCGTGTGGATGTCATCGCTGCCCAGCAGCTCCACGAGCGATCTGCGGTGCACCTCATCATCCTCGACGATGAGGAGGCTGCGGCCCTTGCGGTCCACGAAGTCGCGCAGGTCCTTGAGGGCGTGCGCGGCGGCCTCGGGGTCCGCGGCGGCGCGAAGGTGGCCGAGCGCACCCAGGGTGAGCGAGCGCTCGCGGTGGTCACTCTCGGACAGGGTGTAGACGGGCAGCGCGCGGGTGGCGGCGTCATGCTTGAGCCGGTCCAGCACCACCCAGCCCGCCATGTCCGGCAGGTCCAGGTCCACGGCCACGGCCACGGGCCGGGTGTTGCGAGCCGCCTCCAACGCGGCCTCGGCCTCGGTGGAGACGAGCATCTTGAAGCCCACGCCCTGCGCAGCCAAGCGCAGCCGGGCCGCATGGTCCGGCTCGGTGGTGATGGCCAGCAGCACCGGGTCGCCCGGGAGAATCGCGGCGCTGTCGTCCTCGATGTCCAAGCGGCGGGTGACCAGCGGCGGGGGCACCTCCGCGACAGGCACGGGAGCGGGGGTAGGGGCAGGCACGGTGCTCAGAGTGGGAACCGGCAGGGCCTGGACGCCGGCGATCGCCTTGTCCACGACGCTCCCGGACTCCGCGGGCCGAGGCGCCACGTAGTTGAGCGGCAGGTAGAGGGTGAAGATGCTGCCCTTGCTCACTTCGCTCTCCAGGCGGATCTCTCCGCCCAGCAGCCGGGCGATCTCGCGCGAGATGGAGAGGCCCAGGCCCGTGCCGCCGTACTTGCGCGCGGTGGAGCCGTCCGCCTGCTGGAACGCCTCGAAGATGATCTGGTGCTTGTCCTTGGGGATGCCGATGCCCGTGTCCTTGACGACGAAGGCCACCACGGTAGGGGCGGTGCGGAGGATGGGGTGATCGGCCGAGAAGCCGCTCCGGGCGGACTGGATGCCGAGGGTGACCTGGCCGTTCTCGGTGAACTTGAAGGCGTTGGACAGCAGGTTCTTGAGCACCTGCTGAAGGCGCTTGGCGTCCGTCTGCGCCTCCAGGGCCAGCTCGGGGGCCACCTGGATGTTGAAGTCCAGGCCCTTCTTGTCGGCCACCTGGCGGAAGGTGCGCTCGACGAACTCGCGCAGGTCGCTGAAGCGCAGCGGGCCCACGTCCACCGTCATGGTGCCGGACTCGATCTTCGACAGGTCGAGGATGTCGTTGATGAGCTCCAGCAGGTCCGCGCCGGAGGCATGAATCGTCTTGGCGAACTCGACCTGGCGCGGGCTGAGGTTGCCGTCGGTGTTGTCGCTGAGCGTCTGGCTGAGGATGAGCAGCGAGTTGAGCGGAGTGCGCAGCTCGTGGGACATGTTGGCGAGGAACTCGCTCTTGTACTTGGAGGTGAGCGAGAGCTGTTCGGCCTTCTCCTCGAGGGCGCGCTTGGCCTGTTCGACTTCGAGGTTCTTGCGCTCCACTTCGTTCTTCTGCTCGGAGAGCAGCTTGGCCTTCTCCTGGAGTTCCTCGTTGGTGCGGCGCAGCTCCTCCTGCTGCCGCTTGAGGAGCTCCTCGGACTGCTGGAGCGAGTTGGCCTGCTGCTCCAGGCGCTTGTTCGTCTCGGTGAGCTCTTCCTGCTGCTTGCGGAGCTCCTCGGTGAGGGCCTGGGACTGCTTGAGCAGCGCCTCGGTGCGCATGTTCGCGGCGATCGTGTTGAGCACGATGCCGATGGACTCGGTGAGCTGCTCGAGGAAGCCCAGGTGCACGTCGCTGAACTTGTGGAAGCTGGCCAGCTCGATGACGGCCTTGATTTCACCCTCGAAGAGCACGGGGAGGACGACGATGTTGCGCGGCACCTCCTCGCCCAGGCCGGAGTTGATGCGGATATAGGTGTCCGGGATATCGGAGAGGAGGATGGGCTCCTTCTCCAGGGCGCACTGGCCGACGAGGCCCTCGCCCAACTTGAAGACGTTGGAGAGGCCCTTGCGCTCGCGGTAGGCGTAGCTGGCGAGTAGCTTGAGGACCTGCTCTCCCTCGATGCGCTCGGAGATGTAGAAGACGCCGTGCTGGGCATCCACCAGCGGCGCGAGCTCCGAGAGGATCACCTTGGACACGGTGAGCAGATCGCGCTGGCCCTGGAGGACGCGGGTGAACTTGGCGAGGTTGGTCTTCAGCCAGTCCTGCTCGGTGTTCTTGCGCGTGGTGTCCTTCAGGTTCCGGATCATCTCGTTGATGTTGTCCTTGAGGGCAGCCACTTCGCCCTGGGCGGACACGGTGATGAACCGGGTGAGGTCACCCTTCGTGACGGCAGTGGCGACCTCGGCGATGGCGCGCACCTGGGTGGTGAGGTTGGCGGCTAGCTGGTTCACGTTGTCCGTGAGGTCGCGCCAGATGCCGGCGGTGCCGGGCACGCGGGCCTGACCACCGAGTTTTCCTTCGATACCCACCTCACGGGCCACCGTGGTCACCTGGTCGGCGAACACGGCGAGGGTGTCGATCATGCCGTTGATGGTGTCGGCCAGCTCGGCGATCTCGCCCTTGGCGTCCACGACGAGCTTGCGCTTCAGGTCGCCGTTGGCCACCGCGGTCACCACCTTGGCGATGCCGCGCACCTGGGTGGTGAGGTTGGTGGCCATGGAGTTCACATTGTCCGTGAGGTCCTTCCACGTACCGGCCACGCCCTTCACCACGGCCTGACCGCCCAGCTTTCCTTCCGTACCCACCTCACGAGCGACGCGCGTCACTTCCGAAGCGAACGAGGACAGCTGGTCCACCATCGTGTTGATGGTGTTCTTCAGCTCCAGGATTTCGCCCTGCACGTCCACGGTGATCTTCTTGGACAGGTCACCGTTGGCCACCGCCGTCGTCACCTCGGCGATGTTGCGCACCTGCGCCGTCAGGTTGCTGGCCATGGAGTTCACGTTGTCCGTGAGGTCCTTCCACGTGCCGGCCACACCCTTCACGAAGGCCTGGCCGCCCAGCTTTCCTTCCGTACCCACCTCGCGCGCCACACGTGTCACTTCCGAGGCGAACGACGACAGCTGGTCCACCATCGTGTTGATCGTGTTCTTCAGCTCCAGGATCTCACCGCGCACGTCCACGGTGATCTTCTTGGACAGGTCTCCGTTGGCCACCGCCGTCGTCACCTCGGCGATGTTGCGCACCTGCGCCGTCAGGTTCGACGCCATCGAGTTCACGTTGTCCGTGAGGTCCTTCCACGTTCCACCCACGCCCTTCACGACGGCCTGACCACCCAGCTTTCCTTCCGTACCCACCTCACGAGCGACGCGCGTCACTTCCGAGGCGAAGGAGGACAGCTGGTCCACCATCGTGTTGATCGTGTTCTTCAGCTCCAGAATCTCTCCGCGCACGTCCACGGTGATCTTCTTGGACAGATCACCGCGAGCCACTGCCGTCGTCACTTCAGCGATGTTGCGCACCTGAGACGTCAGGTTCGACGCCATCGAGTTCACGTTGTCCGTGAGGTCCTTCCACGTTCCACCGACGCCGCGCACGATGGCCTGACCGCCCAGCTTTCCTTCCGTACCCACTTCGCGCGCCACACGCGTCACTTCCGAGGCGAACGACGACAGCTGGTCCACCATCGTGTTGATCGTGTTCTTCAGCTCCAGAATCTCTCCGCGCACATCCACGGTGATCTTCTTGGACAGGTCTCCGTTGGCCACCGCCGTCGTCACTTCGGCGATGTTGCGCACCTGGGCCGTCAGGTTGCTGGCCATGGAGTTCACGTTGTCCGTGAGATCCTTCCACGTACCGCCGACACCCTTCACGACGGCCTGGCCACCCAGCTTTCCTTCCGTACCCACCTCACGAGCGACGCGCGTCACTTCCGAGGCGAAGGAGGACAGCTGATCCACCATCGTGTTGATGGTGTTCTTCAGCTCCAGGATCTCACCGCGCACATCCACGGTGATCTTCTTGGACAGGTCACCATTGGCCACCGCCGTCGTCACTTCAGCGATGTTGCGCACCTGCGCCGTCAGGTTGGAGGCCATGGAGTTCACGTTGTCCGTGAGGTCCTTCCACGTTCCACCGACGCCGCGCACAACAGCCTGACCGCCCAGCTTTCCTTCCGTACCCACTTCGCGCGCCACGCGCGTCACTTCCGAGGCGAAGGAGCGGAGCTGGTCCACCATCGTGTTGATCGTGTTCTTCAGCTCCAGAATCTCACCGCGCACATCCACGGTGATCTTCTTGGACAGGTCGCCGTTGGCCACCGCCGTCGTCACCTCGGCGATGTTGCGCACCTGCGCCGTCAGGTTGCTGGCCATGGAGTTCACGTTGTCCGTGAGGTCCTTCCACGTACCACCCACGCCCTTCACGACGGCCTGACCGCCCAGTTTTCCTTCCGTACCCACCTCGCGAGCGACGCGCGTCACTTCCGAGGCGAACGAGGACAGCTGATCCACCATCGTGTTGATCGTGTTCTTCAGCTCGAGGATTTCACCCTGCACATCCACGGTGATCTTCTTGGACAAGTCACCGTTGGCCACCGCCGTCGTCACCTCGGCGATGTTGCGCACCTGCGCGGTCAGGTTGCTGGCCATGGAGTTCACGTTGTCCGTGAGATCCTTCCACGTACCGGCCACGCCCTTCACCTCGGCCTGACCGCCCAGCTTTCCTTCCGTACCCACCTCACGAGCGACGCGCGTCACTTCCGAGGCGAACGAGGACAGCTGGTCCACCATCGTGTTGATGGTGTTCTTCAGCTCCAGAATCTCACCGCGCACGTCCACGGTGATCTTCTTGGACAGGTCACCGTTGGCCACCGCCGTCGTCACCTCGGCGATGTTGCGCACCTGCGACGTCAGGTTCGACGCCATCGAGTTCACGTTGTCCGTGAGGTCCTTCCACGTACCACCCACGCCCTTCACGAAAGCCTGGCCGCCCAGCTTTCCTTCCGTACCCACTTCGCGCGCCACACGCGTCACTTCCGAAGCGAAGGACGAGAGCTGATCCACCATCGTGTTGATCGTGTTCTTCAGCTCCAGAATCTCTCCGCGCACATCCACGGTGATCTTCTTGGACAGGTCGCCACGGGCCACCGCCGTCGTCACCTCGGCGATGTTGCGCACCTGCGACGTCAGGTTGCTGGCCATGGAGTTCACGTTGTCCGTGAGGTCCTTCCACGTACCGGCCACGCCCTTCACCTTGGCCTGACCGCCCAGCTTTCCCTCCGTACCCACTTCGCGCGCCACGCGCGTCACTTCCGAGGCGAACGAGCCGAGCTGCTCCACCATGCCGTTCACCAGGCGGGCGGTGCGGAGGAACTCGCCCTTGAGGGGCCGGCCATCCACCTCGAGCGCCATCGTCTGCGACAGGTCGCCCTTGGCCACCGCGCCAATCACGCGGCTCATCTCAGACGTCGGTTGGATCAGGTCGGCCACCAGCATGTTCACGGACTCGACGCAGTCGGCCCATGAACCCACCGAGTTCGCCAGCGTCGCGCGCTGGGTGATACGGCCCTCCTTACCCACCATCGTCCCGATGCGCTCGAACTCCTTCGCCATGCGCTCGTTCAGGTCGATGATGTCATTGAGCGTGTCGGCGACCTTGCCGGAGATACCCACCGTGTCCACGGGCATCCGGACCGTGAAGTCACCGCGCTGAACAGCCGAGAGGACTCGGAGCAACTGACGTTCGTCGAGCGTGTCGGAGGAAACTTCCATGTCCCGGGGAACCGGACGGGAAGTCTTCCGGGTTGAAGTCGTCTTCTGGGTGCGCATTCGAGCCCCTGGCTGGCCCACGACGGTCAAAGCGGTCCCTTGCCGTGGACTGGGAATACTGAGCGGAGCAGAGTTCTCTTTGATTGCGGGAGGATGCGCCAGTCCCCGGGTCGTGCTCGGCTGCTGGGTAGGGGACAGTCCCCTGCCTCGTTCGTCCGCTATCGGACGTTTACCCTGGACCCACACACATTGAGTGAAGGGCAGTTCCCGGCCATGCTGTTTGGCTTGCCCTGCGGGCAACCGTCAGTTGCGCATGCGCGGCTGCGGAGCAACTACTCGGATCACCATCTGCTCGGTGCCGGAGACGATGGTGCTGAGGGCCTCGCGCTGGTTCGGATCCAGGCGGGCCATGCCCCGCAGGGTGGCCACCAACACCAGCGCTTCGATGGGAGAGGGCATGGAGAGCCCTCCGGGCCCCGTCTTGAGCGGCAGAGGCAGGCGAGGCGCTCGGCCCGCGGCGGCGAGCGCGGCCACCGCGTAGCTGGGCCGGGTGTCCAGCGTGAGGCCGATGGCAGGCAGCTGCGTGGCGGCATCTCCGTGGCCGCTGCCCTGTAGATCCATCAGCACCTTGAGCGCACCCGTCTGCTCGTAGAGCGCAATCCCCTCGCCGCCGTTCTCTCCCCCGAAGATGCTGCCCTCGTAGGTGCGCGACAGCGGGCCGGTGACGGTGACGTGGAAGGGCTGGGAGTCATCCCAGTGCGTCCAGGGGCGAGCCTCCCAGAACTCTGTGCCAGCCTGGACGAAGAGCAGCGCCTTGTCCGCCCCCAACCCCGCCACGCCACGCTGCTCCCACGCCATGAAGGTGGCGATGGCCGCGCGCGCGGAGAGCACCTCCTGCGGGGGCGGCTCCACCCGCAAACCCAGGCTCTGCGCCACGGCCGCCAGGTCCGGCTCGCAGCTCACGTTCCCGGGCTCGACACCCTGGATCACCGCCTGCACCCCCGTCAGATCGTCGCGATCGAACACGGGCGGCGAGAACTCGCCCGTGGGCGTCACCCGGAGATACACGTTGGTGCTGTCCTGGGTGAGTTGGACAGGACCGAGCTTGAGCACGTGGAACATGAGGCCTCAGGGCTATCGTGCCACGGTTCGCCTGTCGAGCGCTCAGGCCTTCGAGAATCACTCCCGAGAGGAGTCGCCCCCGGTCTGGCGGGCCACCCCGGTGAGCATGGCCTCGCCTCCCTCGAAAGGCCCCTGCACGGCGATGCCGCTCCCCGAGGAGATGGTGAACTCGCGCAGCGTCGTGTCGTACTCGCAGTCCCTCACCTTGAGGACGGACACCAGCCGGTGCAGGCGCGAGCGCAGCTCCACGTGGCGCAAGAAGAAGAGGTTCTCGGCCACCGCGGAGATGCCGCTGCCCACAGGCACGGGCAGCTCCGGGCCGAACACCTGGGAGGTCTCCAGGGCGAAGGCCGTGGTGGCGCCCAGGCAACGCAGCTCGTGGGTGAGGCCCGCGAAGAAGAGGCTGAGGCGCGCGGGCTCGGTGGTGGCGTCGAAGAAGGCGCTCAGCCCGTCCACGAACACCCGCCTGGCTCCGTGGGCCTTCACCGCTGCCAGCAAGCGCGAGGCCAGCACGTCCAGTTCGTACTCCCCCGGTGGTTGCCACTGGAGCGAGAGCCTGTTTGCCTCCGCCGCCGGCCGCAGCTCGATGCCCACCTTGGCGGCCTTGTTCATCAGCCGGTCCGGCGGCTCGTAGAAGCCGAAGTAGAGGCACGGCTCACCCTGGCGCAGCCCCTCGGCCAGCAGGCTCAGGCCCAGCAGCGTCTTGCCGCTGCCGGTGGGGCCGAGCAACAAGGTGGTGGAGCCCGCCGCCAGGCCCTCGGAGAAGATGGCATCCAACGAGGGAATCCCAAAGCGGACGCGCTGCGAGCCCGGATCCACCGGCTGCTGGCGGTGAATGCGGGACTCCAGCCGGGGAAACACCTCCAGGCCCGCATCGGAGATGCGGAAGACGTGGCGCCCCGGCAGGTTCTCGCCGCCGCGGAACTTGCGGACCCGCAGCTCGCGGTGGGCGCGAACGCCGTAGGAGCTCTCGTGCAACTCGATGATGCCGTCCACCATGGCCTGCTCGGGCGAGGCCTGCGACTCGGTGCCCGAGGTGGACAGCAGCAAAGCGGTGAAGCGCGCGAGGTTCGCGGCGGTCTGCAATTCGTGGATGAACTTCTTGAACTCGCGCGGGCTGGCGGACTGCTCCTGGGCCTGCACCAGCCCGTCGATGACGAGCAGCCCCGCCTCGCGCTGGCGCATCTCGCGGCGCAGCATCTCCTGCAGCCCGTGCAGCCCCTGGGACTCCAGCACCTGGAACGCGCTCACGTAGCAGACGGTGTCCGGCAGGGCTCGCGGCTCGAAGAAGCGCATGGGCTCGAGGTGCTCGAGCATGCGCACGTGGGGCTCGGCCAGCAGCGTGACATAGAGCGAGCGCATGCCCTGGCGGGCCTGGTGGAAGCAGACCTGGTTGGCCAGCAGTGTCTTGCCGGCGCCCGGTGGTCCCATCACCAGGTAGATGCCCGCGCGCCGCAGTCCCCCGCCCAGCACCTCGTCCAGCCCCGGAATACCGCTGGCCAGTCGCCCGGAAAGGAGGGGTGTGTTCTCGGAGGAGGACATCCCCCTTCTCTTAGCGCAAAACCCCTGCCCCTGGCGTTGTACTCAAGAACGCCTTGTGTGTTGACCCGGCCTCGCTGCGGGCCTCCCCGCCCTACCGGCCGGCCACCACCCGGGGGGGCCTCTTCCGGGTCGACGGGGTGATGGCCAGACAGAGCGGGGCGAGGAACGCGCGCGACGGGCCGAGGTTGCAGGGGTCCACCGGCTCCGCGGGCGCTGCCTCCAGGTGCTCGGTACGAGCGGACTCGTAGGCCTGCTGAAGTGCCACCGGCTCTTCCCGCCCGGCCTTCACCTCCGCGGCCGGTCTCCCTACGGGTATCAACATCCACGCGGCGGCCAACACGCACAGCGCGCGGTTCACGGAGGCAACGGGACAGCTCATGAGCACCTCATCGACTCGGATCATGCCAGCTCGGACAGACACCCGGGCCGCATGCGCACTTGAGCGGCAAACCCGAGCCGTTGCGACTGAGGTAAACCCGAATCGGAGCGCTCGCCAGGGCCCTATTCCAACGGAGAGTGAAGCGTCTATCGCGCCGGGGGTGCGCGCCGCGCGCGGATCCACGGATCCGGCGAGGCAAACCCCGCGAACAGCTCCGCGGTGAGCCAGGCGCGCTGCTTTCGAGACGCCGCACGCAGGTAGTCGTTCACCACGGTGCCGCCGCGCTTCTGGCGGTGCGTGGTGGGGTGCTTCAGGTTCATCCTCGTGCGGGCCACGCCCTTGCTGCCGCGGTGGACAAGGATGACCTGTCCGTCGGGCTCCACGCGCTCGACGATGCCCACGTGCGTGAGCCCATCGTTGCGGCGCCCGTCCCGGTTCCTGTCATACGTCTCGCGAAAGAAGGCGATGTCTCCAGGCTTGGGGTGATCGCGGTGCACCGCGCCCAGCTTGCGCGCCCGCTGGAAGATGAACGAGACGCCGTTGGCACCGCGCACGCCGCTGCCGTCCATCAATTCGATGCCTGCCTTCTCGTAGGCCAGGCGGACCAGCCCCGTGCAGTCATCCGGCACCGAGCGATCGACCGAGCGCAAGGAGCGCACGCCCACCAACTGGGTGGCCCTGGCGGCGATCTGCTTGCCTGTCGGTGCGGAGGAGCGCCTGGCGGCGCGGACCGTCCCGCTCGGAGCCTGTGCTTGCGCGCTGCCAGGCGAGCAGGCCCCCACTAAGGCGAGCATGACGACGAGGAGCGATCGGATCATGCCAGGGCAAACGGGCTCGCTTCGCCGCGTATTCAGCCGCCAGGCGCCCCACACAGGAGACAGCGGACCCACCTCGCCTCATGTCCGCTCGCGTTGCCCTCGAAGGGTTTCGTGCTAGACGCAGCCCCCGAGCCGGCCTCGGTCGGCTCTCAACGGAGGGGATTCTTTCAAATGAAGAAGATGCTGACTCGGAGCGTGGTGTTCGTGGCCCTGACTGGAGCGCCCCTGGCGCTGGCGCAGGATGCGGCCCAGCCGGCGACTCCGCCCGCGGCTCCGGCCACGCCGGTGAACAAGCCGAGCGCCGACGCGGTCCGCGACACGTGGAACTACTTCTACAAGGGCCAGGGCCAGGGCCCCATCCTCGTGGACTTGAAGCTCTGCACCGAGGTGGGCAAGGAAGGCCCCACCAAGTTCGAGTGCATCGGTGAAATTGATCCGGCGGCCGGCGTGAAGGCCAACACCACCATCACCGTGCTGCAGAACTACCTGGTGCCGCAGAACGACACCGTGGAGGACGTGGCCCTCCAGACCAAGCAGGGCGCCACGGTGCGCGAGACGAAGGATGTGAAGCTCAAGAGCGAGGGCTGGCGCAGCATCCGGTGGAACAGCGTGCGCCTGACCAAGGCGGGCGCCTGGACCATCAGCGTCATCCGCGGGGATGAGACGCTCAAAGAGATCCAGATCAAGGTGAACTAGTCCACGCTCGAACCTGGAGGGATTGCACCCTGGGGGCCCGGCACCCGGAGCTTTTTACGGGCCTCCGTCCCCCGGGGGATCCCCTCACCACCCCCCATCCCCCTGTCTTCTCAAGAGATTTGCCGCGCCGCGGTGCTGGCAATGCCCTTGCAGAAGGACAGCCTGCGGTTCGAAGGGCAGGGGTCGGTCAGGGCGAGGTGGGGGGAAGAAGGCGGGGGCTGGAGTGAGGTGGGCGGGGGAGCCACGAATGGGTCACGAGCGCTGGTGCTGGGGGACAGCCGAGCGATGCGTGGAGGAATGGCTCGAACGGGGGACGCCCTCGGGGTGGCGGCCTAGGGGAGACCGAGGACCTTGGGGGAGGGCCCCTGCCCTTCAACCGTGGATGTAGGCAAGCCGGGTTTCCCGGACCTTCGTTGAGAAGCCAAAGGTCCTGGGTCGAGCCCTGACGGCATGTTACCGCACGGTGTCGTACCGTTGAATTCGACTTTCACACCGTGCCCGTGTTAATCGGCCGCCGCCTTCTGGGCTCTTCGGGCTCCGAAGGGCGAGGCTGTGCTGAAGCGTCGGCGCGCGGTGTCCCCGCTCGCTGGCGGCCAACCCCTCGACATTCTCCTGTTCATTCCCGGCTCGCGGCGCCCGTAGGGGCTTCGAGTCACAGACGAGTCTCTTGAGGAGTTGCACCCCATGACATCCACCGTTTCACGGATGGACGCCCTTCGCAGGGGCGTCACCGGCACGGCCGCCCGGGTTCTCGGAGCCCTGGCCGTCCTTGCCGGTAGCACCGCCCGCGCCAGCGAGGCGGACCTCATCCTTCCGGACTTCGCCTCCCAGTCGTTTCTCAACAACGCCCTCAACGGCCACCAGCTGCTGCTCGGCGGCATCGTGGTGTGCGTGATCGGCCTCGTGTTCGGCTTTCTCCAGTACGCCCAGCTGAAGAATCTGCCGGTGCACAAGTCGATGCTGGAGATTTCCGAGCTCATCTACGAGACGTGCAAGACGTACCTCGTCACCCAGGGCAAGTTCATCATCGCCCTGTGGGGCCTGCTGCTGGTGGTGATGGTCGGCTACTTCGGATTCCTGCAGCACATGCTGAGCGAGGCTCCCCTCAAGCTCGTCTCCATCCTCGTCTTCAGCCTCATCGGCATCGCGGGCAGCTACGGCGTGGCGTGGTTCGGCATCCGGGTGAACACCTTCGCCAACAGCCGCACCGCCTTCGCCAGCTTGCGCGGCAAGCCCTACCCCACCTACGCGATTCCCCTGCAGGCCGGTATGTCCATCGGCATGGTGCTCATCAGCACCGAGCTGTTGCTGATGCTCATCATCATGCTCTTCGTGCCCGCCACGTACGCGGGCCCGTGCTTCATCGGCTTCGCCATCGGCGAGTCGCTGGGTGCCTCGGTGCTGCGCATCGCCGGCGGTATCTTCACCAAGATTGCCGACATCGGCTCGGACCTGATGAAGATCGTCTTCAAGATCAAGGAAGACGACGCGCGCAACCCGGGCGTGATCGCGGACTGCACGGGCGACAACGCGGGCGACAGCGTGGGCCCCTCGGCGGACGGCTTCGAGACCTACGGCGTGACGGGCGTGGCGCTCATCACCTTCATCCTCCTGGCGGTGCCGGAGGGCTACCGGGTGCAGCTGCTGGTGTGGATTTTCACCATGCGCATCGTGATGGTGATCGCCAGCCTGCTGTCCTACTTCGTCAACGAGGCCATCCAGGGCGCCAAGTACAAGACCGCCGACAAGATGAACTTCGAGCACCCGCTGACGTTCCTGGTGTGGTTGACGTCGGCGGTGTCCCTGGTGCTGACCTTCGTCGTCAGCAAGCTGCTCATCCCGGATCTGGCCGGTGACTCCACCCTGTGGTGGAAGCTGTCGCTCATCATCACCTGCGGCACGCTGGCGGGCGCCATCATCCCCGAGGCCATCAAGGTCTTCACCTCCACCGAGAGCCGCCACGTGCGCGAGGTGGTGACGGCCAGCCGCGAGGGCGGCGCGAGCCTCAACGTCATCTCTGGTCTGGTGGCGGGTAACTTCTCCGGCTACTGGATGGGCATCATCATCGCCGGCCTGATGGGCGCGGCGTTCTGGGTGAGCACCTCCGTGCCGCCCGCGCTGATGCTGGCCCCGGCGGTGTTCGCCTTCGGTCTGGTGGCCTTCGGCTTCCTGGGCATGGGCCCTGTCACCATCGCCGTCGACTCGTACGGCCCGGTGACGGACAACGCGCAGAGCGTGTACGAGCTGTCGCTCATCGAGAACGTGCCCAACGTGAAGGAGCAGGTCCAGAAGGACTTCGGCTTCACGCCGGACTTCGAGAAGGGCAAGGAGTACCTGGAGGAGAACGACGGCGCGGGCAACACGTTCAAGGCCACGGCCAAGCCGGTGCTCATCGGCACGGCGGTGGTGGGCGCCACGACGATGATCTTCTCCATCATCGTGCTGCTGGTCGGCACCGAGACGCGCGATGGCATCATCTCGCTGCAGACGGCGAACCTGGGCAACCTGTCGCTGCTGCATGCTCCCTTCCTCCTGGGCCTCGTGACGGGTGGCGCGATCATCTACTGGTTCTCGGGCGCCTCGATGCAGGCGGTGTCCACGGGCGCCTACCGCGCGGTGGAGTTCATCAAGGCCAACATCAAGCTGGAGGGCGTGGAGAAGGCGAGCGTGACGGATTCCAAGCGCGTGGTGGAGATCTGCACCCAGTACGCGCAGAAGGGCATGCTCAACATCTTCCTGGGCGTCTTCTTCAGCACCCTGGCCTTCGCGTGCGCCGAGCCGTACTTCTTCATCGGCTACCTGATCAGCATCGCCATCTTCGGCCTGTACCAGGCGGTGTTCATGGCGAACGCGGGCGGTGCGTGGGACAACGCGAAGAAGCTGGTGGAGACGGAGCTGCGCGCCAAGGGCACGGACCTGCACGCGGCCACGGTGGTGGGCGACACGGTGGGCGACCCGTTCAAGGACACCTCGTCCGTGGCGCTCAACCCGGTCATCAAGTTCACCACCCTGTTCGGCCTGCTCGCGGTGGAGCTGTCGGTGGAGCTGAACAAGGCCGGCCAGGGCACGCTGACCCACATCCTGGCGGTGGTCTTCTTCATCCTCTCGATGTTCTTCGTGTACCGCTCGTTCTTCGGCATGCGCATCGAGTCGCCGATCCGCAGCTCCGAGGGCGCCAAGGAGCCCGTGAAGGCCTAAGCCTCACGCCTCCCTGAAGTCTCTCGAGCGGCAGGGTGCCTCCGGGTGCCCTGCCGCTTTGCTTTGCGGGGTGGCTCAGCGCTCGACGCGGAAGGCGGGCGGGTCGATTCGGGTGGAGCGGCACTCGGGGCAGGCGCCCGGCCGGGTGAAGCGCTTGCGGTCCCGGAAGACGAAGCCACAGGCGATGCACTCGGCGGGCAGCACCTGCAGCCGGCCCCCCGAGGCCTTGAGGGACTTCTCCAGGTGGGAGAGGTGCTCGGCCACATCCTTCTCCGAGATGCCCACCGCGCCGGACAGCTCTCTCGCGGTGAGGCCTTGCTCCGGGGCGGCGGCGAGCGCGGCCTCGAGCGCGGCGCGGACGGTGGTGCCTCGGGCCTGCGGGCCTTGCTCGCTCATTCACTCACCTGCCTGTTCTGGGAGGAATTGGGGATACTGGGGGGTGGGAGATGACACGCTTGGAGACCGGAATGAAAAGAAAGTCGTTGTCCTCTCGACTTTCTTGAGAAGTCAGACTACGTGAGGCATTGCCCAGGTCGGGCTGGGAAAAAGGCGGCAACAGCCGTCTCGCAACGAAAGAAGAAGGTTCATGGCAACTGGTACTGTGAAGTGGTTCAACGACGCGAAGGGCTTCGGTTTCATCACCCAGGATGGTGGCGGCGAGGACGTGTTCGTCCACCACACCGCGATCAACATGGATGGTTTCCGCACTCTGGCCGAGGGCCAGAGGGTGGCGTTCGAGGTCACCCGCGGTCCCAAGGGACTGCAGGCCGCGAACGTCCGCGCGGCCTGAGAAACAACCCCAGGTGATGCACCCGGAGCCCGGCCTCTTCACGGAGGTCGGGCTTCCGCTTTTCGTGGCGCAAGGGCTTCCCTCCGGCTCGGCGCGGGCTCAGGCTGCCTCGCATGCGTCTGCCTCGCCTGCCTCGAGTGATTGGCTTCGATGATGGTCCCTTCCTGCGCCGTCCTGGCGCCTCGGTGCCCGTGGTGGGCGTGGTGTGCAGCGGCACGCGCTTCGAGGGGCTCGTCTGGGGACGGGTGCGCAAGGATGGGAGGAGCGCGACGCGCGAGGTGTGCCGGCTGCTCGAGGGAGGCAAGTTCCTGCCTCAGCTTCATCTGGTCTTGTTGGATGGGATTGCCTTTGGCGGCTTCAACGTGGTGGACCTGCCTGAGCTGGCGGCCCGGCTGAAGCGACCCTGCGTGGCGGTGATGCGGCGGCTGCCGGACATGGATGCGGTGGAGCGCGCACTGCAAAGGCTCCCACGTCCGGAGCAACGGCTGGCATTGATTCGGCGGGCGGGGCCCATCCATCAGCTGGGAGGCTTCACGTTCCAGGTGCAGGGTGCGGAGCCGACCGAAGTGGCGGATGCCCTGGCGCGAGTCACGGACCGGGGCCTCGTCCCGGAGCCGCTGCGGCTGGCCCACCTCATTGGCTCGGCGGTGGTGACGGGCGAGAGCAGCCACCGGGCCTGACCTGCCTCGTGGGCTGCCCACTGGTATGCTTGTCATACCAGTTCGGACCAGACGCGGCCGGCAGGGCTGCCATTGATTGCCCTGCTCATCCAGCCCTGGCGTGAGCTTGCGCCTCTCCGCTACTTCAAAGCCGCCCGAGCGTTGCGGAAGAGCCGCATCCATGGGCCTTCGTCACCCCACTCGGTCGGGCGCCACGAGTGCTGCACCGTCCGGTGCACCCGCTCCGGGTGCGGCATCGTCACCGTGAAGCGCCCATCCTGCGTCGTCACGCCGCTGATGCCGAAGGGCGAGCCATTCGGGTTCGCCGGGTAGCTCTCTGTCACCTGACCGCGGTTGTCCACGAAGCGCGTCGTCACCAGCCCCAGCCCGTTCACTCGCGCCGCTTCCTCGGCGTTCAGGAACTCCGCGCGCCCCTCTCCGTGCGAGACGGCGATCAGCATCCGGCTGCCCGCCATCCCCCGGAAGAAGAGCGAGGGGCTCTCGGCCACCTCCACCATCGAGAGCCGCGCCTCGAACTGCTCCGAGGTGTTGCGCACGAACCGGGGGAAGTGCTCCGCCCCTGGGATGATGCTCTTGAGCTGCGCCATCATCTGACAGCCATTGCAGATGCCCAGCCCGAAGCTGTCCGGGCGCTCGAAGAAGGCCGAGAACTCATCCCGAGCCCTGGAGTTGAAGAGGATGGACTTGGCCCAGCCTCCACCCGCCCCCAGCACGTCTCCATAGGAGAAGCCGCCGCACGCCACCAGGCCCGCGAAGTCCTTCAGTGACACGCGCCCCGAGAGCAGATCGCTCATGTGCACGTCCACCGCCGCGAAGCCCGCGCGGGTGAACGCCGCCGCCGCCTCCATCTGACTGTTCACGCCCTGCTCGCGCAGCACGGCCACCCGAGGCCTCGCCCCCTTGGCAATGAAGGGCGCCGCCACGTCTTCCTTCGGATCGAACGCCAGGCGCGGCGAGAGCCCTGGATCCTCGGCGTCGCACTTCGCGGCGTACTCCTGCTCCGCGCAGCTCGAGTTGTCCCGGAGCTTCTGCATCTCGTAGCTGACGCGAGACCAGTATTGACGCAGCGCCATCGTCGGCACCGCGAGCAGCGTCTGCTCCCCGTGGCGCAGGCGCACCTCCAGCTCCGTCCGAGGCCGCCCCAGCTCATGAGCCTGGGCTCCGAGCCCATGCCGCGCCAGTACCTCGCGCACGCGTCCCAGGTCCGCCGCGCGAACCTGCAGCACCGCGCCCAGCTCCTCGTTGAAAAGGGCCGCCAGCGCGTCTTTCCCCAACCCTGTCAGCTCCACGTCCAGGCCACAGTGTCCCGCGAAGGCCATCTCGCACAGCGTCGCCAGCAGGCCGCCGTCCGAGCGATCGTGGTACGCCAGCACCAGCCCCGCCGCGTTCAGCTCCTGGATGGCCGAGAAGAAGCCTCGCAGCACCGCCGGGTCCTCCACGTCCGGGCACCCGGCCCCCACCTGCTCGTAGACTTGCGCCAGCACCGAGCCACCCAGGCGCTGCTGCCCCTTCGCGAGGTCCACGAAGAGCAATCGCGTGTCCTCGTTCAGCTCTCGCAGCTGCGGCGTCAGCGATTGGCGCACGTCCAGCACCGGTGCGAACGCAGATACGATCAGCGACAGCGGCGCCGTCACCGCCTTGCGCGTTCCCTGCTCCTCCCACACCGTGCGCATGGACATGGAGTCCTTGCCCACCGGAATGGTCAGCCCCAGTGCCGGGCACAGCTCCATGCCCACCGCGTGCACCGCCGCGTAGAGGTTCGCGTCCTCGCCCGGGCTGCCCGCCGCCGCCATCCAGTTGGCTGACAGCTTTACGTCCGACAGCTTGCCGATCCGCGCCGCTGCGATGTTCGTCAGCGCCTCTCCCACCGCCATCCGCGCCGAGGCTGCCGCGTCGATGAGCGCCACGGGCGTCCGCTCGCCCATCGCCATGGCCTCGCCCGTGTCGCTGGTGATGGTCGTCAGCGTCACTGCGCAGTCCGCCACTGGCACCTGCCACGGGCCCACCATCTGGTCCCGGCTCGTCTGGCCCGACACCGTCCGGTCTCCGATGGTGATGAGGAAGGACTTGTCCGCCACCGTCGGGTGCCCCAGCACTCGCGCCACCATGTCTCCCAGCTCCGCCCCGTCCAGCTTCACCGGAGCGTGCGTGAGCGGACGGGACTTCACGTCCCGGTGCATCCTCGGCGGCTTGCCGAAGAGCACGTCCATCGGCAAATCAATGGGCGCGTTGCCGAAGTGCTTGTCCTCCAGCTTCAGCACCTGCTCGGCCGTGGCCTCTCCCAGCACCGCGTAGGGCGCACGCTCCCGCTCGCACAGCGCCCCGAAGCGCTCCAGGTTCTCCGGCGCCACCGCCAGCACGTAACGCTCCTGCGCCTCGTTGCACCAGATCTCCACCGGAGACATGCCCGGCTCGGCGTTGGGGATGGCTCTCAGCGAGAGCGCCCCACCCAACTCGTTGTCGTGCACCAGCTCCGGCACCGCGTTCGAGAGCCCGCCCGCGCCCACGTCATGGATCGACCGGATGGGATTCATCTCGCCCATCATCCAGCAACGGTCGATGACCTCCTGGCAGCGCCGCTGCATCTCCGCGTTGTCCCGCTGAACCGAGGCGAAGTCCAAGTCCACCGCGCTCGCGCCCTGCGCCAGCGAGGACGCCGCGCCCCCGCCCAGCCCGATGAGCATCGCCGGCCCGCCCAGGACAATCAGCTTGTCCCCCGCCCGCAGCTTCCCCTTCTGCACGTGCGAGGCCCGGATGTTCCCCAGGCCTCCGGCGATCATGATGGGCTTGTGGTAGCCGCGCACCTCCACACCCTCGGGCGTGGACACCTGCGCCTCGAAGCTCCGGAAGTAGCCGCACAGGTTGGGCCGGCCGAACTCGTTGTTGTACGCAGCCCCGCCGATGGGCGCCTCCAGCATGATGTCCAGCGCGGAGACGATGCGCTCGGGCTTGCCGTACTCCCGCTCCCAGGGCTGCTCGTAGCCGGGAATCCGCAGGTGCGAGACGGTGAAGCCCGTCAGCCCCGCCTTCGGCTTCGCACCCCGCCCCGTGGCTCCCTCGTCGCGGATCTCTCCGCCCGCTCCCGTCGCCGCTCCCGGGTACGGCGAGATGGCCGTCGGGTGGTTGTGCGTCTCCACCTTCATCAGGATGTGCGTCGGCTCGCGCTGGGAGCGCCACTCGCCGCTCTCCACGTCCGGGAAGAAGCGCTCCGCCTCGAAGCCCTGGATGACCGCCGCGTTGTCCTTGTACGCCGACAGCACGCCCTCGCTGTGCACCGCGTACGTGTTCTTGATGGCCTGGAACAGCGAGCGCTCCCGCTGCACCCCGTCCACCGTCCAGCTCGCGTTGAAGATCTTGTGCCGGCAGTGCTCGCTGTTGGCCTGCGCGAACATCATCAGCTCGACGTCCGTGGGGTTGCGCTTCAGCTCGCCGAAGCGCGCCACCAGGTAGTCGATTTCATCCTCGGCCAGCGCCAGCCCCAGCTCGCGGTTGGCCGCCGCCAGCGCCGCCTTCCCTCCGCCCAGCACGTCCACCGTGGCCAGCGGCTTCGGCGTGTGCTCGGCGAAGAGCACCTCCGCCTCGTCCATCCGGCCTACGACGACCTGCGTCATCCGGTCGTGCAGCACCGGCATCACCCGCTCCAGCTGCTCGCGCGAGAGCTTCTCTCCGTCCTTGTCCCCGACGAAGTAGACGATGCCCCGCTCCATGCGCTTGATGCGGCGCAGGCCGCAGTTGTGCGCGATGTCCGTCGCCTTGCTCGACCAGGGAGAGATGGTGCCTGGCCGTGGCATCACCACCAGCCGGCTCCCCACCCACCCTTCGATGATGAGCCTCGGGCCATACTCCAGGAGCCGGAAGAGGATCTCCTTCTCGGCGTCGGAGAGCGGCTCATGCGGCTCGATGAAATGCATGAACTCGCCGTAGAGCGTGGCGACCTCGGGCACCCGCTCGCGGCAGAGCGCAAGCAGCTTGTCCCGACGGAAGGTGGAGTGGGCAGGGCCACTCCGCACTGTGAGCATTCTGGTCATGTGAGAAGCCTGAAGACTCTGAACAACAGCCGAGCCGTGCTTATCACCGAGCCTACCCGTCTGGTCCTGAAAGAATGGAGGGCCCGTCGCCTGCTACACGGACGGACAGCCAGCCCTCCCCCCGGTCCGGCCGCCTCAATCCTCCCGCCAGAGTACGTGGAAGGTGACATCCTCGAGAGTGAAACCGTGGACTTCCACACGCGCCTCCCGGACGCCGCACCCCCGGAGGCCCGCCAGGATGGCCCCCTGCACCAGGTAGCGGGTGGGCCCCGTCTCGTTCACTCTGAGTTCCAGGTGGCCCGGGGCCAGTTCCTGCAAGTGGACTTCGGTGTAGTTGTTGCCTGAGCGAAAGCTCTGCTGCACCCGGCCAAGCACGCGCCGGGGGCCCAGCAACTGCAGGACGCTGAACAGCGCCCGCCCCATCATCGTGCTCCGGTAGCCATCCACCATGCACTCCCCGAGGGCCCGGTAGGCCTGCTCCTCGGGCGCTCCGGTGTACAGCTCCCGGGCCACCACGCGCACACAAGAGCACCAGATTTCAAAGGGATAGGCCGGCAGGAGCTTGCGGTCCAGGTCAACGCCCACGTCGCGGAGGTGGTGCCGCAAGGAGGGGGTGATCCGGCCTTCGAGTCCCCGGACGAACAGCCCCTCGAGGGTCTGATCGAAGACCAGCTTCTCCTGCATGGGAGTAGTCTACTCCCCCGAGCCTCCTAGCGCGGAGCAAGTCTCATGGGTCTTCACCGAGAACTGGCCGCGATGGCCATGCGGGCCACGCCCCTGCCTGGGCAGAGGAACTTCCTCCACGACACGGGAATCCACGCGCCGGTCCCCCTGCACGATGGCTCCATCGGCGTGGTGGCGCGAGAGCCCTTCAAGGCCGAGGAGCTCAAGCGGCTGTTCGATTTGATGGTCATCTTCACCATCGGGGACTTCGCGAGCGGGGCGAGCTGCTCGAGTTACTTCGACCCGAACAGCCCCTGGTACAACGTCTTCTACGGTGCTTACGGGGTGCGCTCGCACAAGCGGGATGGGAGCCCGTGGGGCTTTCGCGGCGACGGGCGGCCGAACGTGGACGAGATGCTCGAGGTGCCGTGGCTGGACTACAACTTCCTCACGGCGGGGAACCTGGGGTGTCCGCCCTCGCGGATGTGCTTCCAGGTGGAGGACGTGAGGGAGGGCAAGGAGGGCTTCTGGCACACGGCCGAGGTGGCCTGCATCATCCCCAGCGGGCTTCACCGGATGAAGGACGCGGTGACGCCGGACCTGACGTACTACGCCGTCTTCGGAGTGCCGGAGGAGCACTTCCTATCGAGCCAGCGCGAGAGCTACGAGCCGGTGCGCATGCGCGGGAAGATGTACTTCCGGCCGGTGGCTGAGCGCACCACGCTCGTGTGGGGCGGGCTGTGCCCGGACACGCCGGATGGACAGCGGCTGTTCAACTCCATCCTGGAAGGGATGACGCCGCTGTACCGGTAGGGCTCCTCAGGGAGTGCTCGAAGCTGATGGCTACTCCGCCTGGACGAGCGCGGCCAGTTGTCCCTCCGCCGCGGCCAGCTCCGCCCGGCGGATGTCCACCGCAGCCCGGGATTGAGCCGCGGCGCTCGCGGCGAGGAAGCGACGGCTGTCCGCATCCGAGAGTTCCAGGTTCGTGACGACGCCTGCTCGGGCTGAGGCCTCCACCTGCTTCTGGGCCCGAGCCGCGAGCTGCGCCTGGGCCTCCGCCTGCGTCAGCGCCGCTTGCGCGGCCTCCAGGTTCGCCCGCGCCGCAACCCATGTGGCCCGAGCCTTCGCCCGGCTCCCGTCGAGCTGCGCCTTCGCCTGAGCCAGCTTCGCCTCGTCCTCGCGCTTCGCCGCGTAGCGCAGCCCGCGGTCGTACAACGGCACCGTCACCGCGAGAATCAAGTCGTAGCTCGTCGTCTGGCCGCTGAAGCCCGTGTTCGAGTTGTAGTTGCCCTTGCCCACCGCCGCCACGCTCGGCAGCCATGCGAAGCGGTCGTAGCGCAGCACTCCCTCCGCTGCTTCAAACGCCTTCGTCGCACTGCGCACCGAGTAGGTCTGCTCCCACGGCTGCGCCTGCTCGTCCTTCACTCCACCCCACTCCACGCCGGACGCTCCCGCAGGCAGCGGAGTCACCGGCTCGCCCACCAGCGCCTCCAGCATGGCCAGGAGCTGCGCCCGCTGTCCCGCGAGCTGTGCCAACTGCGCTCGCGCCTGCGCCGTCTCCGTCTGGGCTCGCAGCAGGGACACCTCCACCGCCATGCCCACCTCGAGCTGCGCCCGCGCGTCCTTCTCACGCTTCAGAGCCACTGCCTCCGCCTCACGAGCCGCTTCGATGAGCTGCTCCACGCCCTGGAGCCCCAGGTACGTGCGCGCCACGTTGAGCAGCACCTGCTCACGAGCCTCCTGAGCCCCGAGCGCCGCCGCCTCACTGCCCGCCTGCGCCGGCCCGATGAGGAACGCACCCTGCGGCGTGAACAGCGGCTGGGAGATCTGCAACGTCGCGTACCGGGAATTCACTCCCACGATGGGAACCGGTGGAGGCAGGGCTCCCAGGTTCTGGGGCGGAATCTGGTACACCTGTCCTACCAGTCCGACGAACTGTCCCAAGTCGAGCGAGGACGGTGCGCTCGTGTGGACGATCTGGCCGGTGGCGGTGATATCCGGCTTCCAGGCCGCCCACGCCCGCCCCACCGAGGCGCGAGCCAGCTCCGCCTGGGCGCGGGCTGCCGCGATGTCCGGGCTCTGCTTCGCCGAGAGGGCCAAGGCCTCCTTGAGAGCCACCTGGCGTCCACGGGCCGACGCCTCCACCACTGCCACCGGTGGCACCGCGGACTCGGGAGCCTGCGAGGGCGCGGCAGCAGCAGGAGCCTGCGCGGATGCAGAGAGTGGCGCGAGCATCACGGTGGCCACCAGGAGCGATACACGTCGGGTGTGCGTGGCGACATGTGCGCCACGCGAGTCAATCACTGAGGTCTTCATAGATGGTCCATTCAGGCGCTCCGGCTGGAGCGTGAGTCTCAGGCGGCGCGCTCTTCCTTCGCCTCCACGACGGACGTCACCGGTGCCAGCTCCGGCTTCGGCTCGGGCTTCTTGCGGCTCCGGAAGAAGCCCACACGCTCCATGCCCGCGAACACCACCGGCACCACCAGCAGCGTCAGGAAGGTGGAGGTGATGACACCGCCGATGACCGAGATGGCCATGGGCGCGCGGAACTCCGCGCCCAGTCCCTGGCCCACCGCCGTGGGCACCATGCCGATCGCCATCGCCGCGCTCGTCATCAGGATGGGCCGCAGACGCCGCGGGCCTGCCTTCAGCAGTGCCTCGTCCACACTGTCACCCGCTCGCAGGTGCTGCAGCGCTCCGTCCACCAGGAGGATGGCGTTCTTCGTCACCAGGCCCATCAGCAGGATGACGCCAATCATGGCGCCCAGCGACAGGTGATGGCCCGTCACCACCAGGCCCAGCAACGCGCCCACCAGCGCCAGCGGCAGCGACACCATGATGGTGAACGGGTGCTTGAACGACTCGAACTGGCTGGCGAGCACCATGTAGATGAACACGAAGGCCAGGCCGAACGCCGCGCCGAACGCGTCGTTCTGCTCGTCCAGGTTCTTCATCTGTCCGTCGAAGGAGATCGAGTACCCCGCCGCCAGCTTCGTCTCCGCCACCTTCGCCTTGAGCGTCGTGGCGATGTCTCCCAGCGCCGCGCCCTTGTCGAGCTGCGCGTAGATGGCGATCTGCCGCTCGCGGTTCTCGTGCTCGATGACGCTCGGGCCGTCCTTCAGGTCCACCTCCGCCACGTCCGTCACCGGCCGCAGCCCGCGCGGCGTGTACACCTCGAGCAGCCGCACCTTCTCCGGCGTGGCGCGATCCTTCTCCGCCAGCCGCACGCGGATGTCCGTCTCGTCCGTGCCCTCGCGCAGCTTGGCCGCCACGTCGCCACCGATGGCCAGCCGCAACTGCATCGCCAGCGTCGCGGCGCTCAGGTCCACGTCCGTGGAGCGCGCCCGGTCGATCTGGATCTGCAGCTCGGGCTTGGGCGGGTTGGACTCCACACGGATGTCCGCCGTACCCGGAATGTCGCGGAGGATCTGCGCCACCCGCTGTGCCTCCACGTTGACGCGCGCCAGGTCCGGCCCGGTGACGCGCACCATGATGGGGTACCAGTCACCCAGACCCTCGATGGTCGGCGGATCCGCCAGGTTCACCTGCGTCGCCACGAGCGCCGGCCCGAGCAACCCACGCGCCTCCTCCTTGATGGGCTGGATGCCCCGCTTGCGCTCCATCTTCGGCTGAGTCAGCACGCGCAGGCGCGACTTGTTCACGTCTCCGTTCAGGCCGACGATGCTGTAGATGTCGACCACCTCGGGGATGCCCTTGAGGAGCTGCTCGGCCTGCGCGGTGCGAGCCTCTGTCTCCGCCAAGCTCGCCGAGTCCGGAAGCTGCAGGTCCACCAGGAACTGTGAGCGGTCCTCCGCCGGGATGAACTCCGCGCCCAGCCGGCTCGCCGCCCCGAACGAGCCCACCAGCACCAGCACGGTGATGCCCACCGTCGTCCACTTGTGCCTCAGCACCCAGGCCAGGATGCGCGCGTACACGTGCTCGATGCCGTCCAGCCCGCGCCGGATGGCCGAAGCCACCGCGCTCTCCTTGTGAACCTCGCCCGGCTTGCGCGCCTTGGCCAGCCGCGCCGACAGCATCGGGTCCAGCGTGAACGAGATGAACAGCGACACCAGCACCGCCACGGAGATGGTGACACCGAACTGCCGGAAGAACTGGCCCACGATGCCCGGCATGAACGCCACCGGGATGAACACCGCCACCAGGGACATCGTGGTCGCCAACACCGCCAGGCCCACGTCCTTGGTGCCGCTGGCCGCCGCGGACATGGGGTCCTCGCCCTGCTCCAACCGGTGGGTAATCGCCTCGCGCACCACCACCGCGTCGTCGATGAGCAGACCGATGGCCAGCGACAGCGCCAGCAGCGTCATCTGGTTGAGCGTGTAGCCCAGCAGGTACATCACGAAGAATGTGCCCACCACCGACGTGGGCAGCGCCAGCGACGAGATGAACGTGCCGCGCACGTCCAGCAGGAACATCAGGATGATGAGCACCGCCATCGCGCCGCCGAAGATGAGGGCGATCCACACCTCCTTCGCGTTCTCGCGGATGAGCTCCGACTGGTCGATGAGCAGCGTCGCCTTGAAGCCGTTGCCCATAGAGGGCCCCAGCTCCGCCAGCTTCTTCTTCACCAGGTCGCTCACCTGCACCGTATTCGAACCCGGCTGCTTCACCACCTCCAGGATCACCGCGTCGTTGCTGTTGAGGCGAGCCGTGGTGCGGCGCTCAGCCACGCCGTCCGTCACCGCGGCGATCTCATCCAGCCGCACCTGCGCACCCGTGCGGCTCTTGGCCACCGGCATGGCGCGCAGCTCCTCCACGCTCCGGAACTGCCCGAGCGAACGCACCGTCAGCTCGCTGGGCCCCAGCTGCAACCGGCCCGCGGGCAGGTTCAGGTTCTCCATCCCGATGCGCTGGGCGATCTCCACCGGAGCCACGCCCACCGCTCGCGCCTTGTCCAGGTCGATGTCCACCTGGACCTCCCGCACATCACCGCCCGTGACACGCACCTCGGCGGCGCCCTCCAACTGCGCGAGCGCCGGCTTGATGCGATCGTCGATCAACTTGCGCAGCGCCTGCGAGGACATCTCCGCGCTCACCGCGTAGGTGAGCACCGGCGTAGCCGAGAGGTCCACCCGGCTGACCACCGGCGCATCCGCGTCATCGGGCAGCTTGTTGGACACGATGGCGACCTTGTCGCGCACCTCCTGAACAGCGGTATCCAGGTCCGTGGCCAGGGTGAACTGCACCGCCACCGTGCCCAGGTTCTCGCGGCTATACGAGTGGATCTTGTCCACGCCGCTGATGCCGGCCACCGAGTCCTCGATGGGCTTGATGACCTGGGTCTCGATTTCTCCCGGGCCCGCGCCCCGGTACACGGTGTTGACGATGACGAACGGGAAGGACACGTCCGGGTACAGGTCCGTGCCCAGGCGCTTCAACCCCATCACCCCGAGGACGATGAGGCACAGGGACATCATGGCCGTGAACACAGGCCGGCGGATGGAGACGTCACTCAGGAACATGAGAGGCTCGCGGAGGCTGCGAGAAAAGGAAGAGAGGCGGCCCTACTTCACGGAGACCCGGGTCCCGTCCTGCAGGCCCGCGCCGGGGTAGTCGATGACCTTGTCCAGCGCCGTGGCGGCCTTCACCACCACCTCGCGGGCGCGGCGCTCGATGACCTGCACGTCCACCCGGCGCGCCTCGCCGGAGGGCAACACCACGTAGACATGGTCCCCGTTCGCCGACGAGAGCGCCGAGGCCGGCAGCACCTGCATGTCCTGCTGGTCACCCATGGCCAGCACCGCCCGCGCCAGCGTGTGCGCCACGAAGCGGCCGTCCGAGTTGGGCACGGCGATCTCCACGGGGATGCGCCGGGTGTTCGCGTCCGCCGAGGGAAGGATGAGGCTCACCGTCGCCGCGTCCGAGGAGGCCGTGCCGCCAATGGCCTCCACGCGCACCTTGCTGCCCTGCTTCAGCACTGCCCGCGCCGGCTGCGCCACCGTCGTCTTGAGGATGAGCGTGTCCAGGGACTCCAGGGTGAAGAGCGGCACGCCCGGAGCCACCGTGGCGCCCGTCTGCTCGGGCGCGTCGATGAGGGTACCCGCGAAGGGCGCCTTCAGCTCGTGGCGGCGGCGGGCGGCCCGAGCCTGCGCCAACTGCGCCTGCGCGGCCATCAACTGCGCCTTCGCCTGCTGCGAGGTGGTGGCGGCCGTGCGGTTCTGCAGGTCGCTCACGTTGCCCTGCTCCTGCAGCTTCGCGTTGCGGCCGGCCACGTCCTCGGCCATGGCGGCACCCGCCTGCGCGGCGGCCACAGCGGCCTCGGCTTGCGCCACCTGCGCGTCGACGATCTCCACATTCAGCGTGGCGAGCACCTGGCCCTTCTTCACCACCTGCCCTTTCTTCACCTGCACCGACTCCAGCCGGCCGCCCACCTCGAAGCCCACCTGGAGCGCCTGGGACGGGAAGAGCGAGCCCGTCACCTCCTCGCTCGGCGTGGCCTGCGTCGTCTTGGACTCGATGAGCTTCACCACCGGCACCGGCGCGGTGGAGGCCGCGGGGGCCGGGGCTGCGGCATCCGCCTTCTCACAGGCGGACAGCGAGAGCGCGCCGACGAGCGCCCCGGTGGCAACGAGAACGCGGGTGACGGTGGGCTTCATGATTTCCTCGAAGTGTGACGTGTGTGCGCGCGGGACGAGCCCTGGCGCGTGGAAGTGCGAGAGGCGGCGGCGCGCGGCGCGCGGACCGGCGCGGGAGCGGTGTCCCGGGGCATCACACCCTCTCGAAAGATTCGCTGGAGTTCGCTCGCCCAGCCCGCCAGGTCCGGCTTCTCCTGCATGAGGGTCATCTGCTGGACCAGCAGCGCGTAGGTGCCGACGATGACGGTGCCGAACAGCTTCGCGTTCACGTCCGAGCGGCAGGTGCTCATCTCCTGCAGCCGCCGGCAGTCCGTGGCGACGCGCTCCACCTCGCGGTCCACCAGCACCGGGAACAGGTTCTCGTACTCCGTCCCCTGGCTGCCGCGCAGCAGCACGTGCATCACGTCCCGGTAGTCCCACATCACCTCGAGCGTGCGCAGATCCAGCTCCGTCTCGAGCCGCACCAACCGCTCGAGGCGCTCGCTGCGCTCCGCGAGATCCCTCGCGTCCGGACGGCCGTGCTCGGTGAAGAAGCGCTCCATGGACTCGAAGCGCTCGTGGGACAGCGTGTCCAGCGTGGCCCGCACCTGATCGACCACCTCGCCGAACAGCGCCTCCTTGGAGGCGAAGTGCAGGTAGAAGGCGCCCTTGGACAAGCCGCACGCGGCAGTGATGTCCTCGATGCGAGCCCCGCGCAGGCCCTTCTTCACGAACTCCGCCCGAGCAGCGGAGATGAGATCGGTGCGGGCATTCGGATCAGCGGGGCGAGCCATGGCGGGCCAGTTATTAACCCGCTGGTCATAAATCGCCCAGGAATTTCTGAACGACGAGTCACTGACTCACCGGTCAGGCTTATCAAACACTGAAGCCGCGCCGGCCCACGGACACGTAACCCCACGAAATGAAAAGGGCGGCCCCCAGAGAGGAGCCGCCCGAGAGGCGTCACTTCGGATGCGCGAGGACTGCTTTCAACGAGAGCGCCCTCGTAGCACTCGCGAAGCTCTGGCCGAACGGAACCTCGGCCACCAGCACTCTTCGCGACGTCAGGGGATGGCTACAGGCGTCGAGAGGGTCGACCCTGGCCATTCGGGAACGGCCACATAGGTTTATTTTTCGGCTATTTCTGGAATGTAGGAATCATCTCACCTCTTCTCCAGGGAGGAGCAGAGGGGGCAGGTGGCGGCAGTGTGGGGCGTGTCCCGGCGGTGCACGTCCAGCAGCGCGCGAGAGATTTCCGCCAGCTCGCGGCGCACCTCGCGGCGGGCGCCCTTCATCCGGGCAATGCGCATGTCGTCATAGCCCGTCGTCTGGTGACGCAGCCAGGCAATCACCGCGGCCTCGGCGCGGCGCTCCACGGGAATGCGCTCGGTGCGCGCCACGGTGCCGCTGCCCACGGGGGCCGCGTGGCTGGTGACGATGACGGCCAGCCGCTTCGCGTGGTTGGTGAAGGTGGGCGCGAAGGCGAGGAAGCGCAGCACGGCGTTGGCGAAGTCCACCTCGTACTCGGCCTGCTCACGCTCTCGGCGGGCCTGGTCCGAGGCGCGGCGCTTGGCGTAGGCGGGAGTGGCGCGTTCGACTTCGAGCTCCGCACGGGCGGCGGAGATGTGGGCTTCGGGGGCCCAGACGCCTCGGGAGAACGTCTTGCGGCCCTTCTTCTCCACCACCGTCCAGGTGGGGCCGGCGGCCTTCACGCGGCGAGTGAGCCCGGCATCTCCAGGGGGCAGCAGAGCCCAGCCCGAAGGCGGAGTGAGGAGGGTGCCATCCGGCGCACGCACGCGCCGCGGATCCGAGGTGGGGGCGACAGTCAGGGAGTCAGGCATGGGACAGGAGCGCGGCTGCATAGCGCACGAAGCGTCAGTCAGGAAAGCACGGGGGCGTGATGACCTGATAAATGGCCGCCACGCGAGCGTCCGCGTACCCTGCGTGTATTCGAGGGCCCGGGCGCAGCGGGAGGTCCTCTTCTCGTGGGAAGCGCCGGCATGTCCCTCCTCAGGCTTACCTTCCTTGGCACCTCGGCAGCGCAGCCCACGCTGCACCGCAACCTGTCCGGACTGGCGGTGAAGGCCGACACGGACCTGCTCCTGTTCGACTGTGGCGAGGGCAGCCAGCGGCAGATGGTGCGCTTTGGCACCGGGTTCAGCGTGGACGCGGTGTTCTTCACCCACTTCCACGCGGACCACTACCTGGGAATCATCGGGTTCCTGCGCACGCTGGGGATGATGGGCCGCGAGCAACCCATGCGCCTGTATGGCCCGCCCACGGCGAAGCGCGTGCTGCACCAGGCGGTACACCTGGGCGTGGAGGCGCTGGCCTTCCCCGTGGAGATTGTCGAGCTGAAGGACGGCGACAGCGTGCGGCGCGAAGGCTACACGGTGCACGCGGTGGGAGTGGATCACCGCATCAACGCGCTGGCGTACGTGCTGGCGGAGGACGACCGGCCGGGGCGCTTCCACGTGGAGAAGGCCAAGGCGCTGGGCGTTCCCTCGGGGCCGGACTTCGGCAAGCTGCAGCGCGGCGAATCGGTGACGCTGGCCGACGGCACCACGGTGCGGCCCGAGGACGTGCTGGGCGCGGCGCGCAGCGGGCGGCGGCTGGTCATCTCCGGGGATACGCGGCCGTGCGCCTCGCTGACGCGGGCGGCGAAGGACGCGGACCTGCTCATCCACGAGTCCACCTTCAGCGACGACGAGCAGGAGCGGGCGCTGGAGACGCGGCACTCCACGGCGCGCGAGGCGGCGCGAGTGGCGCGCGAGGCGGGCGCCCGGCGCCTCATCCTCACGCACCTGTCCAGCCGGCACGACACCGACCCCTCGAAGCTGCTCGTGCAGGCACGCGAGGAGTACAAGGGGCCGGTGGAGGTGGCCCATGACGGGCTCACCGTGGAAGTGCCGATGCGGGACTGAGGGGGCTACTGCACCTTCTGGGCGGCCTCGGCCTCGAGCGCCTTGGCGGCCTCGGGGTCCACCTTCTGAAGGAGCTTCCACTCCATGACGTAGTCGCGGCTGGTGGAGTCGGAGGCGGTGGTCTGAGCATCCTTGCCGGTGTTGGCGTCGTGGGCGCCACGCGACTCGACACGGGACAGCTTGAGGAACTCCACCGAGCACTGGCCGGGGCCCTTCTCGATGCCGCGCACCAGGTAGCGCGCATAGGCGGTGCCCAGAGACGAGGGCGCGCCTTGCATCTGGAAGTCCGTCACCATCTCGAAGGCGCCGCCCTTGGACTCCATGACGGAGTAGCCCTCCTCGACGAGGACCTCCTTGGCCTTGGGCCATACCTCGGCGATCGGCTGGCGGTAGACGTGGGTGCTCGCCTTTTCCTGGATGTAGGCCTCACGGCGGTTCGCGGCACAGCCCGTGGAGAGGGCGAGGGCGGCCACCAGCAGCAGCGCGGTGGACGCGAGCGGGGACTTCGTCATCGTCATGGTTTGGCTCCGGGATGGAGAGGAAAGCCCCCGTGTTCAAGCACGCGCCTCCGCGCTAGCCAAGAGGGGCGGAGTCCGTGGGCACATGAAGGGTGGGGCGAGGCGCTGTACGCCCGAGAAATTCCAGCAGCAATGCGGACACCTGCTCGGGAGCCTCCAGGGTCGCGAAGTGGCCCACGTTCGACAGGTAGCGCACCCGGGGGGGCTGCTCGAACCAGGGCTCCAGATCATGGGTGAGCTCGCGCCCGAGCACGATGTCCTCCTCGGCCCAGATGAGCAGAAAGGGTGCGCGGATGCGCGGGTAGCCGTTCCTCCTCTGCCGCAAGTGCCAGGGCTTCAACGCGTCGCGGAGGGCGTGGCGGTAGTAGTCGATCGCCGCGCGAGCGGCCTCGGGCTTCGAGAAGTTCTCGGCGTAGGGCTTCAGGCGCTCGTCAGAGACGCTGGTGGGGTCCACCAGGGCACGACGGATGAGCTGCGGGACGCGCTCTCCCCCATTCTTGGAGAGAATGCGCTCCGGCAGCCAGGGGAGCTGGAAGAAGAACATGTACCAGGCACGCGCCAGCTGGTCCGGCTTCCACAGGCGCCGAGTCATCACCTCCGGGTGGGGCGCGTTGATGACGACCAGCCGATCCACCACCTCGGGGTGATGGGCGGCCAGGTGGTAGGCGATGATGCCGCCCCAGTCATGCCCCACGATGTGGGCGGGCCGGTCGGGCTGGAGGTGGCGGGCCAGTTGGTAGATGTCCGCCGCCAGCGTGCCCAGGTCATACCCGTACCGGGGGCGATCCGTGCCGCCGTAGCCGCGCAGGTCCGGCGCCACGGCCCGGAAGCCCGCCGCACCGAGGACCGGGAGCACCTCACGCCAGCTCTCGGACAGCTCCGGGAAGCCGTGCAGGAGGAGGACGAGGGGCCCGTCCGCCGGTCCCGCCTCGAGCGCCTGCATGCGCAACGAGGGCAGCTGCAAGGAGAGGGATGCGAGAGGGACCATGGCCGTGCACCCTACCCGGCCTGGGAGCGCCTCGGGCGCTGGGAGTGGCGGGACGTCAGGCTCCGCACAAGCGCAGTGCTGATGGCTGACGATTTCTCCTCGCTGTGACCATGATGGACACACGCGATGATTCCGATCAGTGATGACAACCCGACGCTGCGCACCCCGGTGATGACGTACCTGCTGCTGAGCCTCATCGCCTTCGTGTGGATCTTCCTCCAGAAGGCGGGGCTGGACAGCACGGCGCTGGCCCGGAGCGTGTGCGAGTGGGGCATGGTGCCGGGCGAGCTGACGGGCCGGGCCCCGTTGGGGTTCGAGGTGCCGCTGAGCCGGAACTTGCAGTGCATCGTCGACAACGAGCCCATCAACATCTTCACGCCGCTCACCTCCATGTTCCTGCACGGGGGCTGGGGCCACATCCTGGGCAACTGCCTGTTCTTCTGGGTGTTCGGCAACAACGTGGAGGACAGCATGGGGCGGCTGCGCTTCCTCATCTTCTATGTGCTCTGCGGGCTCATCGCGGCAGGGGCGCACGTGGCGATCGATCCCACGTCTCCGGTGCCGACGGTGGGAGCGTCGGGTGCCATCTCGGGAGTACTGGGGGCGTACCTGGTGCTCTACCCGCGCGTGCGGGTGAACCTGCTGGTACCCATCTTCTTCATCCTGCGCATCTTCTCGGTGCCGGCGTGGTTGGTGCTCATCTACTGGTTCGGGCTGCAGGTGATTACGGGGCTGCCCCAGCTCACGACGATCCGGGCGGATGCATCAGGAGGCGTCGCGGTGTGGGCGCACATCGGCGGCTTCGTGGCGGGCATGGCGCTCATCAAGCTGTTCGAGAACCGGAACTACACCGCGCAGCGTACGGGGTGGCGGCACCGGCTCCACCCGGACCACCCGTGACAGGAACACGGACGTCGTAGCCAGTCCGGCTCAGGTGCGCGAGAGTGGCGCGCCTCGCCCCGACGCCCGGGGCGAACCTCCACAGGTGTCTCGATGCTACGTGTCCGCTGTGCCCTCTCGGCGGTGATCCTCCTGGCTTGCGTGGCTGGCTGTGCCCGGCGTGCGCCTGACTCCGCGTCCTCCTCTTCCTCCACCACGGTCTATGTCGCTCACCGGATCCGGACGCTCGATCCCGCGCGCCCGCTCGCCGAGGCCCTCGCCGTCCGTGATGGCAAGGTGCTCGCCACCGGCAACCGTGACGAGGTGCTCTCCGCTGCTGGCAGTGATGCGCGCGTGGTGGACCTCGGAGATGCCACGATCGTCCCTGGCCTCACCGATGGCCATGGCCACCTCGCTGGGCTCGGCCGCGCCCTCTCCGCCGTCTCGCTGATTGGCGCCACCTCCCGCCAGACAGCCCTCGCGCGTCTCAAGGGCGCGTCCTCCTCCGCCTTCCAGGGAGACTGGCTCATTGGCCAGGGATGGGACCAGAACGACTGGCCGGAGAAGGCGTTCCCGACCCGCTCCGAGTTGGACGCCGGCTGGCCCTCCACTCCCATCGCCCTGTCGCGCATCGACGGCCACGCGCTCTGGGTCAACGGCGAGGCCCTGCGCCGGGCCCACATCTCCCGTGACACCCCTGACCCGCAGGGGGGTCGCATCGTCCGAGGCCCTGACGGCGAACCCACCGGCGTCCTCGTGGACAACGCCATGAGCCTCATCGACACCGTGATGCCCCCTCCGACCGAAGAGCAGTTCGCCGCGCAGCTCTCCGCGGCGCTCGCCACCTGCGCCCGGGGCGGCATGACCGGAGTCCATGACGCTGGCATGGACCTGCGCACCTTCCACCTCCTCCAGCGCTGGGACGCCGAGGGCCGCCTTCCCTTGCGCGTCTATGCCATGGCCGCTGGCATGGACTCCGACCGGGAGAAGTTCCTCGCGCAGGGCCCCTTCCAAGGGAACAAGCTCACCATGCGCGCCGTGAAGCTCATGATGGATGGAGCGCTCGGCAGCCGAGGCGCGGCGCTCCACTCCCCTTACAGCGATGAGCCAGCCCAGCGCGGCCTGCTCCTGATCAGCCCCGAGGAATACGAAGCCCGCGTCCGCGCCTTCATCGGCCGTGGTTTCCAGGTCGCCACGCATGCCATCGGTGACCGCGCCAATACGATCGTCATCGACACGCTGCTGCGCGTGGCGGGCCCCGAGGGCGTGCGCTCCGGCAGGCACCGCGTGGAGCACGCCCAGGTCCTGCGCCTGGAGGACATCACAAAGCTGGGCGCCAACGGCTTCATCGCCAGCGTCCAGCCCACCCACGCCACCAGTGACATGCCCTGGGCCGAAGTGCGCGTGGGTCCCGAGCGCATCCGTGGCGCCTACGCCTGGCAGCGCCTCAAGGCCGCGGGTGCACCGCTGGCGCTTGGCAGCGACTTCCCCGTGGAGCGACCGGATATGCTCGCCGGACTCTATGCCGCACGCACCCGGCAGGATGCCGCCGGCCAGCCCCCGGGCGGATGGTTCCCCGACCAGCGCCTCAGCGGAGAGGAAGCGCTCGAGGGCTTCACCGTTGGCAACGCCTACGCCTCCTTCGCGGAGAAGGAGCGCGGCAGGCTCCAGCCCGGCATGGACGCGGACTTCGTCGCGCTCTCGGTGGATCCGGTGGACGCGCAGCCCTCCGATCTCCTCACCGGCCAGGTCCGTCTCACCGTGGTGGCCGGCACCGAGGTCTACCGGCCGTGAGTGCTGGCCTGGAGGACGTGAAGAGGCACCTCAAGGACTCCCTGCGCGCGAACAAGACGCTCACGTATGCGGCACTCTCCGACGCCGCCTATTCCTATGACGTCGCCTCGGGCCATGCCACGGGCGTGGCCTTGTTCGAGGCCATGCTGGAGGTCCTCGCGGAGGGCCATGTGCTCTCCCTCGAGGGCTTCCCCGCGCCAGGTGCACCCCAGCAGATCCGCACTGCGCACGAGTTGGAGCAGGTCGTCGAGCGGCACTTCCCCTACGTCTCTCTGAGAGACGATTTCGGCCGGTACTTTGGCTGACGCTCATCTCCTTCAGGCCAGTCCCCGAGGGTGTCCCCTCCGGGCGCGGTTCGAGCCAACCGGTATGCTGGCAGTACCAGTTCAGGAGTCCCCATGCACCTCGAGGATTGGAAGCGCACAGGCAAGACCTTCATCTTCGAAGGACACCGCATCTTCTACCGCGACGAGGGCACAGGGGACGTGCTGCTGTGCCTTCATGGTTTCCCCACCTCGTCGTGGGACTGGTCCCGCCTCTGGCCCGAGCTGACTCCTCGGTTCCGGGTGATCGCCCTGGACATGCTCGGCTACGGCTTCTCGGACAAGCCTGCGCGGCACGTCTACTCCATCCTGGAGCAGGCCACGCTCACCGAGCGGCTGATGGAGTCGCTCGGCGTCACGCATGCGCACGTGCTCTCCCATGACTTCGGCGTCTCCATCGTCCAGGAGTTGCTCGCGCGCCAGTTGGAGCGAGAGAAGAGCGGACAGCCGGGGCTCACCTTGCGCTCCTCGTGCTTCCTCAATGGAGGCCTCTTCCCCGAGGTCTATCAACCTCGGTTGATTCAACGGCTGCTGGCGGGTCCCCTGGGGCCACTCATCGCGCAGTTCTTCAACCAGCGCTCCTTCGAGCGAAGCTTCTCCGCCATCTTCGGCGAGCGGACCCGGCCCTCGAAGCAGGAGCTGGCCGAGTTCTGGGAGGCCATCACCTACAACGGCGGTTCGCGAATCTCGCACCGGCTCATCTCCTTCATGGCGGACCGGCACCGTCACCGCGCCCGCTGGACTGATGCGCTCCAGCGCACCCGTGTCCCGCTGCGGATGGTGAACGGAGCAGCGGATCCTGTCTCAGGAGCGCACATGGCCGCGCGCTACCGCGAGCTCGTGCCTCGCCCCGACATCGTGTCGCTGGAGGGAATCGGGCACTACCCCATGGTGGAGGATCCACAGGCCGTGCTGAAGGCCTTGGTGGCCTTCATTGGGAGTGCCTGACTCCGCCTCATGAGAAGACTTTGACCAGCGTGAAGACCCAATCGAGCATCTGCTGCAGCCGCGGATCATCTTTCTGCACGGGTTTCTGCGCCGACGGGTGGGCAATCTCGTTCCGAAGGGACCAGAAGTTCTGGAACGCTCGATGCTCTTCCTCCGAGAGCCGTCCATCGGCAAGCAGGCGCCTGGCAATGAGGGAAGCAGCACCGGTGACTCCCAGTGGCCGACCTGCTTCCTCGAGCATCTCTTCGACCAGGGTCCCTGCGGACAGCACCCTCAAGCGATCGTCCAGATCCAGGGAGCCCAGCTCCAACCACCGCCTGTAGTACCGCGCCCAGGGCTGCTCGCCTGACGTGGAGGAGAGCTCCAGTTGGCGGAGTTCCTCGATCAACTGACCACTCAGGATCCAACGACTGCTGTCATCCTTCGTGATGAGTGCGCCGGGCCTGCCGCTGCGCTGTTCCCTTAGCGCATCCACGAGCCCCCGCCGCTGAATGCGATTGAGCAGGGGCACCAACTCCTTGGCTGCATTCAGCGCGGTCCACTGCTCGAAGGAGGACATGCTGGAGTGGATCCCTCCCAGCACGATGCCTAAGCACTCGGGCTCGGGCTGGAACCGCACCATGGCCAACGCGACAAGCCGATCCCCTGGAGTTCCCAGCTCGAACCGCGCCTTGATCTCCGCGGGCACCAGCCGGGTTCGCCTCACCAGCGTACCGATTTCGAAAACGAGGAGGTTCATCGCCTGGGTCCTCGTGGCGCTGAATTGCTGTGTCTCGCGCGTCTCCTCGTACTTCCGGGCGTACTGCTCGAACGCCTCGACTTCCTCATGCGCGGACCGGAAGGGGCCAGCGAGCAGGGCCTTCACGCGCTCCCTGCACGCTCCCTCCCAGTCATCATGCGAGCTTGGAGGATGGGTGTCGAGAACGACAAGCAGTTGGCGAGAGGAGAGCAGACCGGCCAGTGATTCCGCCACGGCCCGGCGTTCGTCGTCTCTCCACTGCGGCGGCGGTTGTTCCAGCGCCACCAGCAACTGCCATAGCGCCCGGAGATCGACTCGCGCAATCTCGGACCGCTCTCTCATCAACGCATCAAGCACTGCCTCGGACGTGGCCAGCCCGGGTTGAAGCTGGAACAAGACATAGGCCACAACCCGCACGGCCACCTGGTCCCATGCTGTCACGAGGTGATGGACGAAGTCAGGACGAGCGATGGAGAGCGCGGGCCTCAGATCCTTCCTCAACTCCTCAGCAAGCACATCCGCGATACCAAAAGATTGCGACCCGAGATAGGCAACCGCAGTCTCCCTGACAGCTGCCACCACGAACCGGAACTCCAGCTCCGCGCGGGTGATGCCGACCCTGGCGTCCAGCCAGCGCTCGACTGCATCGGTCGCCCCGAGCAATGCGCGAGCTTCGTCCACAAGGAGGAGCACCTCCTCTCGCGGTGCCCAGAGGTCGAAATCCCCGATCTCCCGAACCAAGGCGCCCAAAGCGGGGACCAAGGCGAATTCCTCAACCACGTGGCGGAGCAACTCCGCGACGCCCCTCATCCCAGCATGGTGGCGCTGGAGCAGACAGATCCGGACGAAGTCGTAGGCAAGCCATTGAGCCTGCTGAGGCAGCGCAGCGAAGAGAGCCCCCCATGCCACATCAATGCCCTTGTCCCGGAGGTCTGAGCCCTTCGCTGCATCACTGAGTTCACGAAGGTAATCATCTACCCCGTCCCCATACGGGCCAGGCCCCAACACCGAGAGCACCAGCCCCAACATGCCGTCGGCGAAGGCCTTCTCGCTGATGGGGTGATTGCTGCGCGGCGGTGTGGACGCGACCATCACGGCGCGCTCGACCAGTTGCATCACATCTTCAGGGCCACGAACCATCGAACCCAGGAACCGGGCCCGCCTCGTGGTGAGCAGATCCGGCTGCCGAATCAAAAGCTCCTTCGCCGCCTCCCCTGACCAGGCCAACGGGATCTGTCTTACGCCTGCATGGCGCTCCTGCTCGAGCAGCGACATGTCGACCTGCGCCTCGCCCATGATGATGGTGGCGCTGAGGTGCTGGGACACGTTGTCAGGGAGTTGCGTGCTGTAGACGCGGCCCTGAGGAAAGTCGGCACGCTCTCTCCCGCGAGTGATGTGAACCAGGTTGTCCTCGACAGGCACTCCCAGGAAAGCGAGCTGCGCCACATAGGCTCGGGCCACCCCATAGGCAGCTCCTTGCGAGCCGTCCGTGACGAGCCGATGCCCATGCAGGGCTAGCGCCCGCCCCAGACTGTCGGCGGTCCACTCCTCCACTTTCGAGAGTTCGTACCGGGCTGTTCCCACGACCCGGATCCAGAGACCGCTCGGCGACCAGGTGGCCGGAACCTGCGGCGGATCGCGCAGGAGCTCGGCCTTGATGGCTTCGTGAATCGGCTGGAACGGCTCAGGGTGTTCGCTGAGCAGTGACACAGCTTGGGTGGCTGCCAGGATCGCCTCTACGGCTCTCTGGGTGGTCTCCTCCACTGACCATGCATCTCCGAAGAGCGCGGATGCCGCCAGCGCTGCTTCAATCGCTGCTTCCGCGCAGAGGCCCTTCAACCACAGCACGTGGCTCCGGCTCAGCGCCTCAAGGCGGTGCAGCTCCGTGAGAGAGTTGAGCGAATACGGAGCGGTCTCCCCCACTCTCTGGCTCAGGATTCTCCGCGCTACATCCAAGCTCTTTTCAATGACCCGGTTGATGTATGGAGCCTCGCCATCAATGAACCGAAGGACGTCTGGAGCCTCGCCATCATCGTGAGGTGAGATGAGTCTCCAGGCTGCTTCAACCGCCGCCACCGCTGCGCCAGCGACCGTGCGAAGCCCAAAGCGATGCAGTCCCTCGAGGACCCTTTCCGTCACCCGCTTGTCCTCGTCTGCCACGCCGACGAAGGGCCAGTTGGAGAGATGTGTCCTTAGCTCTTCGCGCTGCTCCTCCATGAGCCGATTCTCCGGCGTCCGAGCTCCCTCCCTTAGGCGCCTCCCGAGACGGAAGCGCTTCCCTGTCACCGTCCGGAGTTCCACCGACTCCTGGGTGATGGGCAGAGCCCGGGTTCCTCCGGGTTCGAACGCGAGCAGGTGCCGGGTTCCTCCGGCCTCCACTTCCAGTAGAAGTGGGTTCGTCCCCGGCACATCCACACGAACAGCCCCCGGCTGCTCGTTGCCATGCACCGAGAGGGCCCGCTCATCCAGCCGGAGATACATGGGAATGTGAGGCAGATGCGTAGGCATCAAGCCCGGCAACCATTCCGGAAGCCCTACTCTCGGCTCGAGGGCCAGCTCCAGCTTTCCGGACACGATGAGGTGCGACTGCACGGAGACCCGTCTCGCCGCATCGGTCTCGAGGATGCGAGGAGGCAGTTGCGCCAACATCTGCAGAGACCAGGAAGCGACACCCTCACGTCCCGGCGTCGCCAGAGTCTGGCTGACCTCCGCTAGCAGTTGCTGAATCTCCGCATCGACCTTCGCTGACCGTGGACGCAGGGACAGATAGAGAAGTCGCTCCTCGATCTGAACCGCCCTCGGCGCCGCGCGATGGAAGCGCTCCAACTCCCGCCATGCCCGCGCGAACAGCGGCTCCTGCTGGACCAACTCGGCTCGGAGCACCCGCGCCACCTCGGGAACGAGGACGAGCCCCGCCACGCTGCGCACCTGGACGAGCGGGCTGAACCAGAGGGTCGCCTCCGCAGCCGCATCCATGTCCGGCAGAAGCTGAAGCCTCATCCAGCGGAGCAGCTCCGGCTCGATGCGCGAGGCCAGCGAGAGGCAGCGCGCGAGCCTTGCCGCGTCAGGCGCTCCCAGCTCGAAGTCCCTGAGCAGCCCCTCGGGTGAGAGTGCAAGGTCCTCCTCGATCACCACGACCTCCGCCTCGGACGCGCGGAAGCCGAGAGGACCCGGCCCACCGTCGTGTGACGATCCCACTGCACGATGCGGATGAGCTTCGTGAGTTCACGAGGCCATCGCGAGGGAGGATAGGGCACGAAGGCCACCAGCGGATGGCCGGTTGCACCCCACTTCCTGGCGAGCGCCATCCACTCGTCGAGGCTCGCCCTGGACGATGAATATGCGGGACCTCCCAAGCCCAGATCCGTCAGCAGCAGCAGGGGTGTGCCACGAGGAGGAAGCACGAGCGCTCTCCCCCTCGGCGTCCGCCGTCCCGGCAAGCCGATGAAGGACGTGCTCGACACCCGCTCCGAGCCCACCACGCGACGCAGCTGGGCGAGCAGCTCTCTCTGATCCCGTGTGAAGGGCTGCATGCCTTCGCCCTTGTCCACCAGCACGTGCACCCCCCTGCTCAAGGTGGGCAGTTCCTGGCTGGGGAAGGTGCGCACTGGCTCTCCCCGAGAGAGCACCTGGATCAGCACCTCGACATCGGGCGGGCCTTCTCCACTGGGAGTCCGCAGTGCCGTGGTGAGCAGATGGCGGCTCGTCGCTGACGCGAAGAGCGGCTCCAACGGCAGACTCCCGGGAGCGGCAGAAGGAGGCGCCATCGGTGCCACGCCCTTGAGCCACACCGGGGTGCGCAGCGGCGCATCCTCCAAAGGCTCGATCGTCGTGAAAGAGTCGAAGAGCGGTCCCATCTGCGGCATGGGCACCACCGGAGCAGCCTCCACCGGAGGTACAGGCTTCTGGGTGGGCTCCGCGCCCAGGGGCAAGGGCTCGGTGGGTGGTGGCTCAAGAGCGGCGGGCGGCTCTGGTGCCAGGGGCCACTCGAACCCGAGCAGGCTCGCCACCTGACGCAACACCTCTGGATCCGCCGTCGCCAGGCGGCGTGTCGCAGTGACGAGATCTCCCAGGCCGATGGCGTTCATGAGCGCGGCTCCATTCGCGGCCTAGGACTTCCGCAGGGTGACCTGGAACAACTGCTCCAGCAGGTCGTCGCTCGCGAGGCCTTCGGTCTGGAGCTCACGGAAGGCCTTCACCGTGTCCAGGAACTCAGGCGTGCTGGGGGGACGCCGGCCCTGAGCCTTCGCCTCATTGGCGAGCGCCTCCACCTTGTCGGCGACGCGCTCGTAGAGCGCCAGGGCCTCCTTGCCTTCTCCGAAGTGCGCCACCGCGATGCGCCGCAGCCGCTCCTTGTCCGGCATGGGCAGCTCCAGCACCACGCAGCGCCGGAGGAAAGCCGCTGGAAGCTCCCGCTCGTCGTTGGAGGTCAGCACCACGAAGGGCGCATGCGCCGCAACGATGGGAGGCCTCTCGCCCACGGTGAACTGGAGCGAGCCCAGCGGTACCAGCAAGTCATTGGGTACGTCCGGATCCGCCTTGTCAATCTCGTCGATCAACACCACGGCCGGCATGCCCTGACGCTTCTCGTTGAGCCTGGAATTGGGCTCCTGGGCATTGTCCACTTTGGCATCCGGCGGAGTCCCGCGCCGGACCGCGCTCTCGCGGTTGAACGCCCACCAGAGGACGCCGGGCTTCACATAGCGAAACTCCTCCCCGGCCTCTCCTGCCTGGGCATCGCTCAGCCGTTTCACTGCATCGAAGACCCAGAGCAGGTCCCTCGCCTGCGTGCGAGAGGAGACGACATCCTCGTAGTACCGCCACCCCATCACCCGGGCGACCCACGGCGCCAACGAAGACTTCCCCGAGCCGGGTGCACCGCGCAGCAGCAGCGGGCGGCCGGTCGCCATCGCCACGTTCACGGCGAGAACGATCTGCTCGGTGGACTCGTAGAGCTCGCCATCGCGGCGATCGCCGAGACGCCCCTGCCTCTCCGCCGCGGGGGTCATGGGCACGACCGGACGCGTGGGGTCGAAGCGCTTCTTGTAGTTCGACACAGTCATGGCTCAGCCTCTGGAAGGCGCTTGCTGCCTGTCAATCAGCCGTCTGGCGGCATGGTGGAGCTTCTGCACCTCGCGCTCCTGATTCGGATCCAGCCGAGGCAAGAGCACATCCACGGGCGCGGGAGGCTCTCCCGTACCGGTGAAGAGCAGGAACGTCAGGGTTCGGAAGTGTTGCTGGAGCTGCCGGAGGACCCCCCGTGACAGTGAGGGAGCCGAGAACAGCACCAAGACCGCCGTCTTGAAGGTGTCCTCCAGCATTCCCAGTTCGTCGTCGACCGCGGCATCCGTCTCAAGATCGAAGCGAGACTTCAAGCAATCGTAGATCTGGCGCTGGATCTCCTCGAAGGACCCCTCATAGAGCTTCGAGAGCAGGATGAGATCCCAGTGAGGAGTGTCATCGGGGTTCGCTCTGCATGCGTACATGCGCCCGGTAAAGTCCGGGTCCTCCGCGTTGAGCCCCACGACCCGCTGCTCCAGGGCACGCTGGGTCACGTCCGCGAGCATCCGCGCCGCCTTGGCCGGAACCCAGCGGAAGGGGGTGATCAACTTCAGCAGCCGGAGGAACTGCTCCCTGAGGACGCGCTGCAGCGGAGACAAAGCCTGAAATGCTTCCTTGATGCTGGCGAGCGAGGCCTCCTGGGGTTGGAGCAGCTTCATGGCGAGCGCACGGCGAAGCGCCTCCTGCTGAGCAGGAGGTGCCTGCCCCAGCGCCTGGAGCGCCTGACAGAGGGGCTCTGGCCTATCGATGCTCGCGAGGATCTTCAGCACCTCATCGAGGATGGGCTCTGGCGTGGCCGGGAGCACAGGCGCCGCATTCCGAGGGACACGCGGAATGGATTCCTTCCACACCTCAGGCTCCAGCACGAAGCGCGTGTAGCCAGCGTTCAGGTTCTTCTGGGCGAGCCGGGTGTGAACCTGGAAGCGCACCTCCGTGGGAGCCACCTCGATCCGGGCGACCTGGTACCCAACGCGCGAAGCCCCCCCTCGGCCAAAGAGTGACAACCCCGGCAGAAAGCAGCGGCTCCCGGCACCGCTCAGCCTCTCCAGCCTGGGCAACTCGTCCGAGCGCCCGAACAGGTGCAGCGCAAAGCGGTCGGGCGGGTAGATGAACTCCTTGTAGGCACTCAGCGCGCGCTTGCTCAGCAAGGATTGTGCCCCGTGGGTGATCAGCAGCGTGAGATCCTGCTTCTCAAACCAGGCCGGAGGATCAGGGCTGCACACCGCATTGAGCTGCCGGAGGTCTACCTCCATCCGGAAGCGCTGCTCTGCCCAGAGCTGAAGGAAACTGGTGTTGAGCCCCACCAGCCCCAGCTGCACATCGCCTTTCTTCAGGAATGCCGAGCAGTCACCCGGTAGCAGTCCTTCGGTGGGGGACAGGCCTCGCGGCCTCTCGCCGGTCGCTCGCCAGGACTGGTAGGGGGCGAAGACCTCCGTAACCTTCTTGCGCATGGCGTGCGCGTCCTGGCTCCAGAAGACCTCCGAGATCTTCGAGTTGCTCTCCCAAGCCGCCAGGGCCAGGACCTCGGTGTCGGTCTCGCTGGGAAGCTGGACGTCGCGCTCGCCCGGAACCGTCAGCAGCTTCGGCTGAGAGCCCAGCTCCCCGAGCCGTTCCCAGAGCTTCTGCACGAAACCCTCGACTCGCGCGAACTGCTCGGGAGTACCGGAGTCGGTGAGATTCCCGCTGATGACGACCAGATCGAACAGGCCGACAAGCTCGTGCGCCTTCTGGAGGTCCTCCAGAAAGCGCGCCTGATCCTGGGCGGAATACGGCTCGCGCTCGGGATTCCCCAGGTGCAGATCCGACAGGTGGAGCAGCCCGAACGAGGTCAAGGAGCTGCCACCTCGAACGCCACGGAGAAGGACCCGTCATCTCCGAGGTCATACTGGCGCTGGTCCGGCACCATGCGCCGATGGCCCGAGTTCACGTTGAGCTCGAGGCTCCGGGGCCAAATCGTGAGCCTGCCCTGCGTGCCGTCCACGTCGATCTGGATGGCGCTGTAGCCGTGGATGCGCTGGACGTGCTTGCCCTGGGCATCCACCCACTCCTCCAGCCCGAAGAGCGAGGCGCCACACAGCCTGCGCCGAGGCCGGGCTGCGCCCTCGCTGGAGAAGACAGCCGTGGACTCGTGCATGTGCCCATGCAGGTGAGCCAGGAAGTTCCCAGGCCGATCGATCATCTCCCGGAACTCGGCCTTGGGCGCCGGGCTGAGCCATGAAACCGGGTGATGCGTCAGCAGCAGCGAGACCGGGTGACGCGCCAGCCACCCCACCGGATCGTTGTCACAGACGGCGTTGAACTGCCGGACATCCACGTGCAATTCGCCATCGAAGTTCCGGCCGCTGAGCTGCAGGAAAGAGGAGTTGAGGCCCACCACCCCCACGCTCAAACCATTCCGCGTCACCGTGGCCGAGAAGTCTCCCGGCAGCAGCCCCTGCTTGGGCGCCAGCGTTCCCAGGGCGTACCGCGTCTGAGCCCACTTCGTGAAGGGCTCGAAGGCCCGAGCGACAGCCTTCCGGTACTCCCCTTTGGGCTCGCTCCAGAAGGCATTCCGGATCTCCTCATCCTCCTTCCAGAGGGTCAGCGCCTTCACGACCGAGGAAGTCGACTTCGGGCGCTGCAGATCGTGGTTGCCCGGAACGAACAACAGCTCGGGGTTGGAGCCCAGGGTCGCGAACTTCTCCCAGAGCTTCTTCAGCGTCTGGTCGAGCGCCTGGAACTCCGCCTCCGTCCCGCGCTGGGTCAGGTCCCCGGTGAAGAGCACCAGATCCCACGGCCCGGTCTGGACGTGGAGCTTCTCAAGGTCCTTCTCGAACTCTGCCCTCACGTGAGGCCAGAGGATCTGCTGCCCTCCCTGCCCTTGATGGAAGTCGGAAAGGTGGAGAATGCGAAGGGTGGCCATACGTCGTCTCGGATGAACTGCCCGACACGGCTCACTTCGGCGCGCCGGGCTTCTTCTCGATCTTCTTCAACCGCGCATACAACTTGATCATCGTGTTCGTACGGCAGAACGTGACCCGCTGCGCCCGCTCATAGCCCCTGCGCGTCACTTCGACCTTGATGGGCTTGCCCGGGAGGCAGTCCAGCGTGAGCGACACAGGCGTGTTCCCCTGGTCATTGCCGTCCACCCGCACAGCCGCGTTCGGCACCTCGGACTCCACGACCAGGATGGCCGCCCCGTCGAACGTGGTGGTCTGCTCGGCGATGACCTCATCCGGATCCGCGGAAGGCGCAGGCGTGTCCAGCGCCGGCGCGATCGTCTTGTACGTCGTCTTGATGACCTCCGCCGTCTCGGGCGCGGTGGGCAACTGGAACGAACGGTCGAGCTCCGGCAGCGCGAACAGCGCCACCGCCATCAGCGAGAACCCCGCCGCGCCCAGCTTCAGCGCCGCCGCTACCCGCCACGCTCCCCCCTCCGTCGAGGGCAGGAACGTCTCGATCTTCTCCCTCGGCTGCTGGTGCACCGACACCGTTCCGGACGAGCCGGTGCGATGCGCGCTGCCCTGCCCCTCCTCGTCTCCTCCCGGGCCCTGCAGGGTGGAGAACCGGGACTGGACGTGCTCCGTCTCCTGGGTGCGGCCCATGAGGGCGTCCTGGAGCTCGTCTCGGGGCTGCCCACCCACCGGGGGAGACGGCCAGTCAGGTTTGGATGGATGCGAGTTGCTCACGTCTCTTCTCCCCGCCCCTCAGGCTCAACCACCGACAACCCGGAACACTTCGCGCAGCGTCGTCGCCCCAGCCCGCGCCCGCTCCACCCCCGCCGCCAACAGCGGCACCATCCCCTCCTTCATGGCGATCTCCTGCAACCGCGGCGTCGGCATCTTGGCGTTGATGCCGTCGCGAATGGCCGGGCTGACGGCCAGCATCTCGTAGATGGCCGTGCGCCCCAGATACCCGCTGCCGCCACAGCGCTGGCAGCCCACCGCGCTATAGAACGTCCCGCGCTCCAGGCCCGCCGAGTCCAGGCGGACCGCCTCCTCGGGGCTGATGGGCGAGGGCGTCCGGCAGTGCGGACACAGCGCGCGAACCAGACGCTGCGAAATCGTCGCCACCGTGGCGGAGGCCAACAGGAAGGGCTCCACGCCCATCTCGATGAGGCGGTTGAACACGCCCGAGGCCGAGTTCGCGTGGATCGTCGTGAGGATGAGGTGGCCGCTCAGGCCCGCCTGGATCGCCGTGCGCCCCGTCTCCGGATCGCGAATCTCACCCACCATGATGACGTTCGGATCCTGGCGCAGCACCGAGCGCAGGCCTTGTGCGAACGTAAAGCCCTGCTCGGCGTTCACCTGCGTCTGCGCGAAGAGCGGTACGTCGAACTCGACCGGATCCTCGATGGTCGCGATGCGTGTGAGCGCGCCACGCGACTCCTTGATGTAACCCAACGAGGCATACAGCGACGTCGTCTTGCCGCTGCCCGTGGCGCCCGCCACGAAGATGACGCCCTGGGGCAGCTGGAGGATCTGCTGATACTTCTCGTGCAACCCGCTGGGGAACCCGAGCGCACTCAACTGCGGCAGCTTCACGCCCGTGCGCGCGATACGCAGCGCCACCGCCTCACCGTGGTTGGTGGGCAGCACCGAGACGCGGATGTCCGCCGGCCCCTCCTGCGTGGAGAGCGGGAAGTGTCCGTCCTGGGGCTTGTCCAGCTTGTACAGCGTCAGCTTGGACAGCACCTTGATGCGGTTGATGAGGCGCGGGTGGTGCTCGCGAGGGAAGGTGAGCACTTCCTCCAACACGCCGTGGACGCGGAACGCGATGCGCGTGCCCGCCTCCAGCGGATGGATGTGCACGTCGCTGGCGCCCAGGCGGATCGCCCCGTCCATCAGCGTTTCCATGAACACGATGATGTCCGGATCCGGCGAAGTGGCCACGCCGCGCAGGAACTGGCCCAGCTCCACCAGCATCTCGCGCACCTGGATGGCCACGTCCTCGTTGACCACCTCCAGCGGAGACAGTGCCGGGCGCTTCGCCATGGGCGGCGGCGCGCGGCGCGCGTACGCGGTGACCAGCGAAGAGCCCACCCCCAGTGCGATCGCCAACCCCGCGCTGAGGAACACCAGGGGCGAGAGCGCCGTGTGCAGGTACGTCCCCGCGCTCTTCAACGTAGTCTCCAGGCCCAGGGGCACGTGCCGGAGGAGGAAGGAACCGACACCCGCCACGAGGACCACTCCCGTGAGGGTCCACATCCCGCGAGTGGCCTTGCTCATCAACGCAGTCATGAGGTGACAAAACCCTACCACCCGGGTGGCCGCCGTTCCACTCGGGCCAACCAGACAGGCAGTCGTCGACCCTCCCACCCAAGAAGGGCGGGGGGAAAACCCGCCCTCCCGGATCAAAAGGCTACTGGAGCTGCTCTCGCACGACGGTGGTCCGGCCCGGCTCGACCACCACTTTCACCGCCTTGATGGCGCCCAACTCGCTGTTCACCAGACGCACCGTGTAGCTGCCCTCGTACACCTCGCGCGGCGCCAGTGGCGTGGTGCCCAGCTTCCGCTCGCCGATGTAGACATCCGCCCACGGCCTGGCGTCCGCGGCGATCTTCCCCTTCCGGAACTCGACAGCAGCACGAGACTTCCCCTTCGCATCCACGTTCACCGAGGTCGTCTGGCGCAGCTCCAGCTCGGCGTTGACGAAGGTGAGCGCCACCTTGCCCACCGGCAGCTTCACCGTCGCAGGCGTGTGCCCCAGCTTCTTGCTCCCAAGGAAGATGTCCGCGGGCGGCGTGCTGGAGATCTCCACCTCACCGGTCAGGAGCTCCTTCTTGCCCTTCTTGCCTCGCGGATCGGAGATGGCCTCCGCCGTGGGCTCGGGCTCGGGCGGCGGCAGGGCCTTCAGCGCGAGCTTCACCGGGGCGGTCGCACCCGGCTCCACCTTCACCGTGGCCGCCTCGTCCTGATGGCCCGCGAGGCTGATGCGGATCAGGTGCTCCACTCCCGAGGCCACTTCGGGCAGCGTCAGCGGCGTGGTGCCCTCCAGCTGCTTCCCGTCGAGCACCACCGAGGCCCCCGGCGGCTCCGTCTCCAGCGAGATGGCCCCGGGTTTCGCCTGCTCGGGAGGCAGCATCACGGAGATGGTCTTGCTCGCGGCCTGCCGGGTGAGCCTCACCGTCACCTCGCGAGGCTCGCGGCCCTCCTTCTCGACTCGCACGTGGATGTCCTGATCGAACCCCAGCATCCGCAACGTGCCCGGCGTCGTCACCTTCGACGCGATGCCATCCACCACGAGCGCGGCCCCCGGCGGATCGCTCTCCACCGTCAGCTCTCCCTCCACCGGCAGCGGCGGAGCGGAGGGGCGCGTGAGCACGAAGCCGACGCCCGCCAGCGCCGCCACCCCCGCCACCGCGAGCGCGGCCAGGGTCCCCACCTTCTTTCGCTCCGAGGGCCGCTTCACCGCATCCAGCACCGCCGTGCGATGCTCTCCGTCCACCTTCTCCGCCCCCGGATCCGTGAAGCCGGAGACCTGCGAGTTGCCCGTGCCGGTGCGGTGCCCCTGCTCGATGATGTGGACCAGCTGCTCCGGACGAGCGGTGGGCAGCTCGCGCAGGAGCGCCTGGTAGGCGGTGTGCTCCTCGGCGAACAGCTTGAGCATGAACTGCGAGACGTGAACGCTGGTGGGTGGCTCGGCCGTGCTGGCCAGGTACTTCTCCAGCGCCAGCTGCATCTCCTGCGCGCTGGCGAAGCGGCGGCGCCGGTCCTTCTGCAGCGCCTTCTCCAGAATCTCATCCAGCGCCGGAGGCACATCCGCTCGCAGCTCCGAGGCGCGGCGAATCTCCCCCTCGAGGATGTCCTGCATGATGGCCAGCTCGTTCTCGCGCTTGAAGAGCCGCCGGCCCACGAGGATTTCGTACAGCACGATGCCCAGCGCGAACACGTCGCTGCGCGCATCCAGCGCCACCGAGCGAATCTGCTCGGGGGACATGTAGCTGAACTTCCCCTTGATCTTCCCGCCTTCGGTCTTGGTGCTCTGCGTCTCGGCCTTGGCGATGCCGAAGTCCACCACCTTCACCCCGCCCTCGTACGTGACGAGGATGTTCGAGGGGGACACGTCGCGGTGGACGATGTTCAGCGGGTTGCCAGCGTTGTCCTTGCGGGTGTGCGCGTAGTGGAGGCCCTCGCACGCTCCGGCAATCAGTCGCGCGGCGATGGGCGGGGGCAACGGGGCCTGGGCGTGCTTGCATTTGCGCAAGATGGCCAGGAGGTCATGCCCCGCGATGAACTCCATGGCGATATAGAAAGACGCCTGCTCCTGACCCAAGTCATAGATTTGCACCACATGGGGGTGGTTGAGCGAAGCGGCCAGCCGCGCCTCGTCCAGGAACATCTGGACGAAATCCCTCTCGGTGGCGTGCTGGTCGAGGATGCGCTTGACGACCACGAGCTTCTCGAAACCCTGGAGCCCGAGCTGCTTGGCCAGCCAGATCTCCGCCATGCCGCCCACCGCCAACCGCTTGAGCAGCAGGTACTTTCCGAACTGCTGGGTCATGAGGAACATCACTGTATCGGAACGGGGGGCCCCGAGCACAATCCGACCCGGGGAGGCGCGTCCCCACCCGACTGCGGTAGGTTGTTCCCATCCGCCCTACCCACGGTCCCCCCATGGCTTCATCCCTCCGCGCCCTCAGCCCGAGCGCGCGCCTGCTGCTGCCCATGCTCGTGTTGCTCAGTGCTGCCTGCCAGCAGCCTCCCGAGCCCCCCGAGCCCGAGCCGCTGCCCTCCTCCCTGGCGACCACCCGCCAGGGATTGCGCCTGCCCATCGACAACGTGGGAGACCTCTTCCTCGGGCAGACCACGGCGACCTTCAACGCCGTCAACCTGCTCGATGGCCGAGGCCTGAATGCACCCGAGGGGGTGGCGCTGGACACCAGCGTGAGCCCGCCACGCGTGTATGTGGCGGACACCTCCAACAGCCGCGTGCTCGCCTGGGCGGATGCCACCGCGTTCGCCAACGGGGCTCCGGCGGACAAGATTCTCGGGCAGAGCGACCCGTACCGAGGCGCCTGCAACGCCACGGGCGTGAGCGCCACCTCGCTGTGCAATCCGAAGGCGGTGGAGGTGGACGCGGCCGGAAATCTGTACGTGGCGGACAGCGGCAACAACCGGCTGCTCGAGTTCGACTCGCCCTTCACCATGGACCTGGGGGCGGACCGGGTCTACGGCCAGGGCGGCAACATGCTCACGGCCACCTGCAACCTGGGAGGCACACCCAGCGCTTCCACCCTGTGCACGCCGGTGGGGCTGTCACTGGATGGCTCGGGCAATCTGTATGTCACGGACCAGGGCAACCACCGGGTGCTGCGCTTCAACGCACCGCTCACGGACGTGGTGGCGGACGCGGTGCTCGGGCAGACGGGCATGGCGGGCAACCTGCCCAACATCGTGGACTCGCGCGGCCTGTCCAACCCGTCCCGGCTGGCCATCGATCGGAGCGTCACGCCCAATCGCATCTATGTGGCGGACACGGACAACCACCGCGTGCTCGGCTGGAGCAACGCCACGGCCTTCTCCAACGGTGCCCCCGCGGACCGGATCCTCGGGCAGCCGGACGCGGCGTCCAGCGGATGCAACACGGGGGGCATCGGGGCCGGCACGCTGTGCTTCCCTCGCGGCCTGACGGTGGATGCGGCGGGCAACCTCTTCGTCGCTGACACCAACAACAACCGCGTGCTCGTCTTCGACACGCCCTTCGCCAGTGACAAGCTGGCCGACAAGGTATGGGGACAGGCCTCCTTCACCGGCGCGACGTGCAACAACGGAGGCGCGTCCGAGGCCACGCTGTGCGGCCCCTGGGGCGTGGCGCTGGACTCGGCGGGCAACCTCCTCATCGCCGACACCAGCAACAGCCGGGTGCTCTACTACGAGGGCGGACGGGCGGGAGACACCGTCGCGGATGATGGGTTCGGCCAGGCCAACCCCACGGACACTGGCTGCAACACGGGCGGCCTCGGCTCCGGCACGCTGTGCACCCCGCGCGGGGTGACGGTGGATGCGGCCGGCAACGTCTTCATCGCCGACTACGGCAACTCACGCGTGCTGGTGTACACGTATGCCTCCGGGGACACGATCGCGGATCTCGTGTTCGGCCAGGCGAGCATGACAGTGGGCACGTGCAACGCCGCGGGCCTCACCAGCTCCTCGCTGTGCAATCCGGGCTCGGTCGCAGTGGACGGCTCGGGCAACGTCTGGGTGGGGGACGAGGGCAACTCGCGCGTGCTCGGCTACCAGACGCCGCTCACCACCAACACCGTGGCGGACAAGCTGGTGGGCAAGTCCAGCTTCACCTCGAGCTCCAGCGGGTGCTCCACCATCTCCGCCACCTGTCTGCTGACTTCGGCTCCCTCCGTGGCGGTGGATGCCTCCAACAACCTCTACGTCTCGGACACCTCCGCCCACCGCGTGCTGGGCTACAACGCGCCCTTCGCCACCGGCAATGACACCACCCCGGATCGCGTCCTGGGGCAGACGGACTTCGCCAACACCGCTCGCAACTCCATCGACAACCAGGGCCTCAACGCTCCCGCCGGGGTGCATGTGGATCGCTCCTCCTCGCCCAACCGGCTCTATGTGGCGGATGCGTCCAACAGCCGCGTGCTGGCGTGGAACTCGGTGACCTTCACCAACGGGCAGGCCGCGGATCGCGTCTTCGGCCAGGCTGACTTCACCAAGGGCGTCTGCAACGGCGCGGGCCTGGGCGCCTCCAGTCTGTGCACCCCCGCGGACATGACGAGCGATGCGGCGGGCAACCTCTACGTCTCCGACACCAACGCCCGCGTGCTCGAGTACAACGCGCCGTTCGCCACCGGCGGCGACACCGTGGCCGACCGTGTCTTCGGGCAGACGGTCTTCACCGGCAGCACCTGCAACAGCGGCGGCGCCTCCGCGCTCACCCTGTGCAACCCGAAGGGCATCACCGTCAACTCCACCGGCAACGTGTATGTGGTGGACGGCGGCAACCACCGGCTGCTGCGCTACACCACGCCCCTGTCCACGGACCTGGTGGCCGACGCGGTGCTCGGGCAGACCGGCTTCCGCTTCACCGGCTCCAACCTCGTGGATGGCACGGGCCTGTCCTCGCCCACCTCGGTGGCCATCGACACGTCGGTGACGCCCAACCGGTTGTACGTGGCGGATACCTCCAACAGCCGCGTGCTCGCTTGGGCGGATGTCACCGCCTTCCAGACCGGCTCTCCCGCGGACCTCGTGCTGGGCCAGCCGGATCTGCTGACCTCGGGCTGCAACAGCCAGGGCGTCTCCGCCTCCAGCCTGTGCAGCCCCAACGCCGTCACCGTGGACTCCACCGGCCGCGTCTACGTCACCGATACCTCGAACCACCGCGTCCTCCTCTACAACGCGCCCTTCACCACCGACACCGTCGCGGACAAGGTGATCGGCCAAGCGGACTACACCTCGCGCTCGTGCAACCGCGCCCTCTCCAGCCCGAGCGCCATCACCGTGTGCAACCCCTCCGGCGCCACGGTGAGCCCCGCCAATGACCTGTTCGTCTCCGACCACGACAACAACCGCGTCCTCGTGTACTCCGACCCCTGGAGCACCGATGTGACCGCGGACGCGGTGTTCGGGCAAGCGGGCGGATTCTCCACCGCCACCTGCAACCGGAGCGGTCGCTCGGCCAGCTCGCTGTGCGGACCCAACCAGCTCGCGCTGGACACCAGCGTCTCCTCCCTGCGGCTGTACGTGGCCGACAGCGACAACCACCGCGTCCTCGAGTACGACGCGCCACGCTCCTCGGACACCGTCGCGGATCTCGTGGTGGGCCAGTCGTCGATGACCAGCGCCTCGTGCTCCGCGAGCCAGACCGGCCTGTGCGCCCCCTGGAGCGCTGCCGTGGACTCGGCCGGCAACCTCTATGTCGCTGACCGGGACTCGGATCGCGTCGTCCAGTACAACTCGCCGCGTTCCACCGACGTGAGCGCGGACCGGCTCTTCGGCCAGTCCACTTCCACGGGGAACTCGTGCAACGCGGGCGGCCTGGGCCCCGCGTCCCTGTGCACCCTGCGCGGCGTGGCCATCGACGCCGTGGGCAACCTCTACGCGGCCGATACCAGCAACCACCGCGTCGTCGTCTATCTCGCGAACAACCGCCCCACCGCTGCTCCGCTCACGCTGAACCCTGCCGCCCCGACGACCACGGACACCCTCGTCGGCACGTACACGTACCAGGACGCCGATGGCGACGCGCAGAGCGGCACCGAGGTGCGCTGGTTCAAGAACGGCACGGAGCAGGTGGCCTACTTCGGTGTGCTGACGGTTCCCGCGTCGGCGACGACTCGCGACGAGCAATGGCACTTCACGGTCCGCGCTCGCGATGGCCTGGAGCCCGGCCGGCTGGAGACGTCTCCCACGGTCACCATCCTCAATACGGCGCCGGTCGCGGCGACGCCCACCATCTCGCCCTCGTCTCCCAGAACGGCCGATCTCCTCACCGCCAGCTACGGCTACTCGGACGCGGACAATGACACCGAGAGCGGCAGCGAGATCCACTGGTTCCTCAACAGCGTGGAGCAGACCTCGCTGCTCAACCAGCTCACCGTGCCCGCATCCGCCACGGTCAAGGGCCAGGTCTGGTACTTCACCGTGCGCCCCGGAGACGGCACCAGCCTGGGCGCCAGCGTGAACTCTCCCGTGGTGACGATCGCCAACACGCCTCCCTCCGCGAGCAGCGTGCAGATCACCCCCGCCTCGCCCAGCTCCAGCTCCAACCTCAGCGTCTCGTATACGTACGCGGATCCGGACAACGACTCGGAGCTGGGCTCGGAGATCCGGTGGTATCGCAACGGCACCCTCCAGACTTCGCTGAACGATCTGCGCACGGTGACGGGGCCGTTCACGCTGAACGACCAGTGGTACTACACGCTGCGCCCCAAGGACGGCGCAGACCTGGGAACACTCGTCACGTCCACCACCGTGGTGGTGGGCAGCTCCGCTCCCACCGTCACCAACGTCCGCATCACGCCCAGCCCTCCGCGCACCGATGACGTGCTCACCGCGAGCTACACGTACTCGGACCCGGACAACCAGCCGGAGACCAACAGTCAGTTCCACTGGTTCAAGAACGGCGTGGAGCAGACGGCCTACCTCAATCTGAAGACGGTGCCGGCCAGCGCCACCACCAAGGGCGACATCTGGTACTTCACCGTCCGCCCCTGCGACAACACGCCCGTGTGCGGCGTGCTCCAGACGGCGCCTTCCGTGACGGTGGGCAACACCGCTCCGGCCGTGAGCACTCCTACCGTGACGCCGGCTTCGCCCAAGACCACGGATGCGCTCGTTGTCAGCTACACCTACTCCGACGCGGACAACGACTCCGAGAGCGGCAGCGAAATCCGCTGGTTCAAGAACGGCGTGGAGCAGACCTCTCTGGCCAACCTGCGCACCGTCCCCGCGGGGACCGCCGCCAAGGGGCAGAGCTGGTACTTCACCGTTCGCCCCCGGGACAGCGTGGACTTCGGCACGGTGGCCACCTCCTCCGTGGTGACGATCGTCAACACCGCACCCGTGGCCTCCCAGGCCGTGCTCGCTCCGGCCAGCGCGCGCGCCACCGACACGCTGACGGCCTCGTACAAGTACACGGATGCGGACAGCGATGCGCAGTCCGGCTCCAGCGTGAAGTGGTTCAAGAACAACGTGGAAGACACTTCGCTGCGCAATGCGCTCACGGTGCCTCCCTCCAAGCTGGCCAAGGGACAGGCGTGGAAGTTCACCGTCGCGCCCTCGGATGGCACGGCGACCGGCTCCACGGTGACGTCCAACACGGTGACGATCCTGAACTCGCCGCCCGTCGTCACGAGCCTCTCCATCACACCCGCCACGCCCAACGCGGGCGATGCATTGACGGCCTCGTACTCCTACGCCGATGCGGACGCGGATGCCCAGGCTGGCAGCGAGCTGCGCTGGTTCAAGAACGGCGTGGAGCAGACGTCCCTCTTCGGCGCAGCCTCGGTGCCCGCGGGCGTCACTGCCAAGGGCGAGCGCTGGTCCTTCTCCGTGCGCCCCAAGGACGGCACGGACTTCGGCACGCCACAGACTTCGGCGGAGGTCTCCATCGCCAACAGCGCTCCGCTCGCGAGCAGCCTCTCCATCCAGCCCACCCAGCCTGGGACGAATGACAACCTGGTGGCCACGTACACGTACCTCGACGCGGATGGGGATGCGGAGTCGGGCACGGAGACGCGCTGGTTCAAGAACGGCGTGGAGGCTCCCACGTACTTCGGGCTCAAGACGCTGCCGGCCAGCGCCACCACCAAGGGAGAGAGCTGGTACGTCACCGTGAAGCCCAAGGACGGCACGGACTTCGGTCAGCTCGCCACCAGCGCGCCCGCGCTCATCCTCAACACGCCTCCCAGGGCGACCAACGTGAACCTGTCGCCGCTGTCTCCCCGGGCGACGGATGCGCTGGTGGCCAGCTACACGTACTCGGATGCGGACGATGACGCGCAGCAGGGCACCGAGCTGCGCTGGTACAAGAACGGCGCGGAGCAGACCGCGCTCCTCGGGCAGCCCACCGTCCCCGCGGGCACCGCCAAGGCCGGAGAAACCTGGTACTTCACCGTGAAGCCCAAGGACGGTGTGGCCTTCGGCACGCTGGTGACGTCCACCTCCGTCATCGTGGGCAGCTCCGCCCCCGTGGCCACGGCGCTGCAGATCACCCCGTTCTCTCCCACCGCCCAGGATGTGCTCCAGGCCAACTACCTCTATAGCGACCCGGATGGAGATGCCGAGTCCGGCAGCGAGCTCGAGTGGTACCGCGATGGCAAGCCCGTGGTGACTCTCAATGACACGCGCTCGGTGCCTGCGGGCACTGCTCGAAAGGGCGAGGCCTGGAGCTTCAGCGTGCGTCCGAAGGATGGCGTTGCGTTTGGTGCGAAGCAGACCTCCGCTCCGGTGGTGATTGGCAACACGGCGCCTTCCGCGTCCAGTGCCACCGTCAGCCCGTCGCAGCCGCTCACGGACGATGTGCTCACGGCCACCTTCACCTATGCGGATGCGGATGGAGACCGGCAGTCAGGCTCGGAGATCCGCTGGTACCGCAATGGCCTCGAACAGCCTTCGTTGCTCGACCAGACCGTGGTCCCCGCGTCGGCCACTCGCAAGCGCGAGGTCTGGTACTACCGGGTGCGGCCCAAGGATGGCACCGACTACGGCACCGCCGAGGTGTCGAGCCCCGTCTTCATCGAGAACTCGCCCCCCGTGGCCAACGCGGGTCTGGATCAGACCGTTCCGCCCACTGCGGCCGTGGTGCGTGTGACGCTGGATGGCACGGGCTCGCTGGATGCGGATGGAGACGTGCTCGACTACGCGTGGTCCGAGGGCTCGACGGTCCTCGGCCGGGGTGCTCGCGCCAGCGTCGACCTGCCCGTGGGCAAGCACACCCTCACGCTCACCGTGGGCGATGGCGAGAGCTCGTCAACGGATGAGGTGTTCATCGACATCCCAGATCCGAAGCCCACGGCCGCGGCGCCCTCGGACCGGACGCTGCCTCCGGGACGGGTGACGCTCGTGGGCTCCGCGACGGATCCGCTGGGCCGGACACCGGCCTTCCAGTGGACCCAGGTGGACGGAGTGCCCGTGGAGCTGAAGGAGGCGGGCCAGGCCACGGCGTGGTTCCTGGGGGCTCGTGCTGGCACGTACACCTTCGAGCTCGTCGCCACCTCCAGCAGCACTCCGAGCGATCCGGTGCGGACCTCGGTGACGATCCGCAATGTGGCTCCGTGGGCATCTGTGCCAGCGCGGCATGTGGTGCGGGTGGGCTCGGAGCTGACGCTCGATGGCAGCGGCAGCGACGATCCGAACGGAGACGCGCTCACGTGGAACTGGGCGGTGGAGCTGGGCGGAAGCAACGCCACCCTGGCGGATGCGGATCAGCCCTCGGCCCGGCTCACGCCCACGGTTGATGGGCGCTATGGCCTCACCCTCGTGGTGAACGATGGCGAGGTGGCCAGTGCCCCGGCATTCACGGAGGTGCTCGCCATCAACCCCAACGTGACGACTCACGAGCCTGTCGCCTCCGCTGGGCCGGACGGTGTGGGCGAGCTGGGCAAGCCCGTCACCCTCGAGGGCCGCGGCAGCTACGACGTGGACGGCGATGCGCTCACGTACACGTGGCGGAGGGTCTCGGGCCCCGCGGATCCTCCCGTGCCCGCCAACTTGGCCACGCCCACCTTCCGGGCCACTGGAGCAGGCACCGTGGTCATGGGCCTGACGGTGAGCGATGGCAAGGTCACCAGCGCCGAGGACACCGTCTCCTTCGAGATTGACGACCCGGCGGTGAACCGCCGTCCCATTGCCCGCGCTGGCTCTGATCGCTCCGCGGTGGTGGGCACGGAGATCCAGCTCGACGGAACTCGCAGCACGGATCCGGATGGCGACGTGCTCACTTATGAGTGGACCCAGATCTCGGGGCCTCACGCAACGCTCGATGACGCGCACGCCTCCCGCCCCACCTTCACGCCGACACGGCCCGGCTTCGTGCGGTTCGAACTCATCGCATCGGATGGCAAGGGCCGCTCGGCTCCCTCCGGTGTGCTCGTGCAGGTCACGACCGAGGCCAACCATCCGCCGCTCGCTAGTGCTGGAGCGGATCAGCAGGTGACGATCGGCGGTCCTGTGACGCTGGATGGCTCGGGGTCCTCGGATCCGGACGGGAACGCGCTGCGCTATGTCTGGGAGCAGATCTGGGGCAGCCCGGTGGTGCTGACCAGCGCTGGCGAGCACCCGTCGTTCCAGCCCTCCGGACAGGGCCGATACCGCTTCCGCCTCACCGTCTGGGATGGAGAGACTCCCAGCGTGCCCGACGAGGTGGATGTGCTGGTGAGCACGCACGGCGCGGACAACACGGCGCCCGTGGCGGTGACGGACGCAGATATGGAAGCGGTGGTGGGGGCGAAGGTGCTGCTGAGCGGTAGCAAGAGCCACGACCAGGATCCGCTCGACAAGCTCACGTACGAATGGACGGTGTCGGGCTTCCCCACGGGCAGCGAACCCTCGCTTGACGATGCCGCGACCGCGACGCCGTCGTTCACGCCCACGGTGGCCGGGGCGTACACGGTCCGCCTGCGCGTCTCAGACGGGGATCTGACCAGCGCACCGTCTTATGTGACGGTGATGGTCCGATCCGACTCCAAGGGTGGACTGGGCTGCGGGGTCGGGAGCAGCTCGCCCCTGCCGCTGGCGGCGATCCTGCTGCTGCTCGTGGCTGGAGGAAGGAGACGAGGTCTGATGACTCGAACCGCGCGAGTGTCCGCGGGACACTCTCTGGCCGTGCTCCTCATGTTGGGAGTGGCCTGGGCTCCCAGGTTCGCAAGCGCCGAGATCGACTCGACGCAGACGCAGAGCAAGACTCGGAAGAAGAAGCCGACCTCCGGCAAGCTCGTCACCACCGGCAAGATCACTCCCGGAAAGCCTCCCTCCGGCAAGCTCGTTCCGGGCAAGTCCGCCTCGGGCAAGAAGGGCAAGAAGAAGAAGCCCGCGCTGGAGGCCCCTGTCGAAGTGCCGATGCCTCCCGTGGAAGAGGCGAGCCCGGAGCCCTCGCAGCCCCTGGATGAGCCTCCACCGGTGACTCCCGAGACGACGCCCTCGGCGCCACCTCAGGAGGAAGCCGCCGCCCCCACCGAGGGCCCGCCCAACCCGTACCTGGAAGAGGCTCGCCAGCTCTACCTCGGCTTCCAGTTCGAGGGGATCATCCCCAAGCTGGAGTTCGCGCTCGCCGTGAAGGGCGTAACCGAGGCGCAGCGCATCGAGATCTACCAGCTCATGGCGTTGACCCACTCCGCCTTCGACGACGCAGCCCAGGCAGAGGAAGCCTTCCTGCACATCCTGGAGCTGAAGCCGGACTACGCGCTGACGGGTGGGGCCTCACCGAAGATCCGCTCGTATTTCGCGAACGCGCAGAAGACGTACCGGTTGCGGCTGGCGGTGAAGCTCCAGCACGCGCCACCCAAGCCCAGCATGCTCGGCGAGACGACAACGGTGGACGTGACGGTGGTGGTGGGCGCGGAGCGAGTCACGGCGATGACGCTTCACTACCGTCCACGGGGGAGCAAGAGCGGCTACTCGCAGATGGCGATGGCGCACGGAGAGAACGGAGCCTTCTCCGGCAACGTGCCCAACGCCTTCCCGGGCCCGGCGGGCAAGCGGACCATCGAGTACTTCGTTCGAGCGCGTGACACGAGCGGGGCGCTGCTGGCGTCGGTGGGCTCGGAGGAGACGCCGCTGGAGCTGACGATGGAGACGGTGGAGGTCGCGGCCTCGCAGCCGCTGTACAAGAGCTGGGTGTTCTGGACGGCCGTGGGCGTGGGAGCCGCAGCAGCGGTGGCCACGCCGGTGCTGCTCAACCGGAGCGCGGAGGTCCGACCCGGGACGCTCGGAATGGAGCCGCTCAAGTGAGGACCCTCTCGCGGATCAGTTGGGCAGGCGTGGTGCTCGGGCTGCTGGTGCTCGGGGCATGCGGCAAGGGCGCGGTGTTCCTCACGATCGAGGCCGTGGGGCCCGAGGGAACGCTGCGCATCCCGGACGACGTGGACAAGGTGAAGGTGCGCGTGACGGACGAGGACGGTACGAACGTCCTGCTCGAGAAGGAGTACTCGCTCACTGCGGAGCAGCGCTTCCCCCTGACGCTGGGCCTGGAGCCAGGCCCGGAGACTGGCGAACGCATCCACGTGGAGGTGACGGCCTTCAAGGAAGAGCAGCCAGTGGGCGATGCCGCTGCGCTGGTGCCCATCACGCGGCAGCAAGAAGCTGCAGTGACGCTGCGAATCGTGAAGAGCTGAGGCGGCTGGAAGACAAGGAGATTGCCCACCTAATAGATGACGTCGGCATGGCCTCTGAGCAGGGCCCTGATCCTGTCTTCGCTGACGCCCGTCTCCTTCTCCAGGATCGTCGCAGAGTAAGTAATGGCGGCGGTTGTCTCGGGGAACATATCGAAGATGGTGAACGAAGTACGAAGCTCTCGCGGCCAGGCGACGGAGGCGAACTCCTCGCGCCTCCGGTAGGGCTCCAGAATGGTGAAGTAAGGCCATCGAGGAAACTTCAGGGTGCTGGCATCACACCCGACGAACCGGCATCCATGGATATGCGCCGCAGTGAAGTCGCAGTCCTCGATCCCCCCCACGTCTTCATAGGGAAGCGCGGGATCTGGCCTCCTGCGCCCGAAGTCGCAGGAGAAGAGGCGCCCTGTGAAACGGCAGCCTTTCAGATGGGCTGTGTACCAGCGCACTTCCTTCAGTTGCCTTTTGACCTCGATGTTGCAGTCAATGAACCGTGGACCGGGGAGATGAAGGAGATCGGAAGGCACTCGAAGAACGAGGGTGCAGCGCCTCAGTACCAGGTTGGGCCCTAGGTAGTAGCGGATGTTCTTGGCGCCAAGCTCGAGCCGCTCACCCTCCAGGGTCTGGTCTTGAATGATGACGTTGTCGGGGTATTCAGAATGCATGCCTTCTGCCCTCAGAAGCCGATCATCCGGAACAACTCCTCTGCCATACGCCGACCGTGTCTGGCCATGTTCGATTCGGTGCGGGTGAGGATCTCGTACTTGATGCCAGTGGTCGGATCGACTGCGTCGACGCCTTTGTGACTCCACTTCAAGTGCGGGAACTTCAGCTTCAGTTGAGCGTGCACAAAGCGCCCCCGGGCCTCGACTTCCAGGAGATTCGCCAACCAGTGCTCCCCTTTGGCTCTGGCGTTGGTGATAGCCAGTGCTGCCTCTCGGCTCAAATCTTCTCTGCCCCATTGCTCGCGATACACCTTGGCGGCAGCCACAAGGTCGTCGCCGACAGGGTCTCTAGGTGGAATGTCCTTGATGGACCTGCCCGCCGGCACGTGCCAGCGCTGATTGTTATTGCAGAGCACCTGCCGGTTGCCTCCCTGGTGACGGATGATGGTGACGACACCTCCTCGTGCCTCCGCCGCCGCAGCCTGGCTACCGGGGCTGCGCACCATCAGCGTGAAGGTGCCCTCGGCAGGGGCTGCCACGGACTCCACCTCTCCCGCCGCTGCCAACCTCATCCCCTGTGCCTCAGCCTGAGCTGCCGCCCTCCCGTAGCCGGGGATCAGCGGCAGTCTTTGTGAGAACCGCGCCGCGCCCCCGCCCACCGCAGCCGTCACCACCAGCACCACCACCCGCGCGGTGTTCTCCCCCATCACCTTGGAGAACTTCCGCCCGGATTTCTCCAGTTCCTCGAAGGTGGTGGCCCGGTCCGCTTCCGTCACCAGCCGCCCCCACCCGTCCATCAGCTCCCACAGCGTCTGGGCTCCCAGCCACGCCAGGAGACCGATGGAGATCAGCGCGGCCACGCCCTTCGTCACGGGCTCGGGCACGATCCAGAGCATGAAGTAGAGCATGGCCGCGCCAACCACCAGCGCCAGCACCGCCCGCAAACTCACCATCTGCTTGAGCGACGCGCGCGTCTCCTGGAGCACCCCGCCGAAGGCGAAGGCTAGCGCCAGGGTGCGCCGGTCGTCCCTGTCCAGGACGGGTCCGTCCGCAGTCAGCCCCAGACAATCGCCTCCCTCGTACTGTTCCGCGCACAGGTGCTGATAGCCGACCAGCAGCTTCGCGTTCGAGGCGACGGACAGGGAGCTGTCCTCTTCCAGTGGCACCAGCCGCACCACGCGCCCGTACTCCACCTCCGCCAGCAGATCGGCCTGGAGTTCCTCCTCCATCAGCCAGCGTGCTGTCTCTCGGGGCCGTTCGGAAGCTGGCACATGGCGGGCCAGCACCGACGCGGCTCCCTGGAAATCGTCCTCGTCCACCTCCACCGGCTCGGTATCCACTGCACCCGAAGTGAGCACTTGCAGTTCGTAGCGGAGGGCTTTCAGCTCCGCCTCATATGGGTCCAGACTCGTGGCTGATCTCTGGGGCGAGCCAGCGCAAGCGGTCAGCCATACCAGGAACAGTGCGCCCCATTCGCGTCTTCTCATGGTCACCTCCTAGAGCCTCGTGGAGGGAATCAGCCTCACGCACAGACCCTCCCAGCACGGATGCCTACGCCTCAGCGCTCGAACTCGGCGGTGTAGCTGAACGACTGGATGCGGCGCGTGACTTCGTCGTTGGCCGCCTTGCGCTCCTTCGCCAGCCTCTCCAGCTCTACGCTGATCGCGTCCAGCCGGTTCTCCTGCTCACTCAGCTTCGCCACGAAGCGCTCGGCCAGCTCCCGCTGCGATGCACCGCTCTTCAAGGACTCGATGTTCGACCGGATGCGCTCCTGGTCCTTGAACAGCTGCTCCCGCTCCTCCGTCAGCCGCCGCTCCTCCTGCCCCAGCGCCACCACCCGCTCCTTCAGCGCGATGACTTCCTTCAGTGCATCCCCCAACTTCTGATCGATGTAGCTCTTCCTCAGGTAGAAGAAGATCTCCTCCGTCGAGCTGATGCTGCTGAACGAGTACTGCACCACCCCGCGCGTGCGCTCCGTCACCGGAAACTCCCGGCTCTCCCCCGCCGCCAGCTCCAGCTTGAAGCGCAGGAAGCCCTCTGTCGTCTCCGCTGGCTCCGGCGTCTCCCTCAGCTCCCACACCGAGCGCGGGTGCTCCAGGAACAGAGTCGCCGGCCGCTTCCCCTTGTTGCGCACCACGTACTTCGCGCGCCGCAACAGGTAGTGCTCCACCACCAACACCCCACGGTTCACCACCGACCGGAACACCGGCCCGTCCTCCGTCGACTCCTCCACCGCCACCGTGCAGCTCAACTCCACCGCGTAGGGCACGAACCGCGTGTCGTCCGGCTTCATCGTATCGAGCATCGCCTCGCCCACGTACGTGTCCGCCTCCATCACCGTCACCGGCCCCCCCTCCAACGTCAGCCCCGTGGTGTTCTTCAGCTCGATGCACGCCATCGGGTTCTTCTCCCGCGTGGCCCGGTTGTAGAGCAGCACCCGCCGCCCCTCGAACGGCCGCTGGAGGATCGGCACCAGCGCGCTCTGATTGCGATGCACCGTCACCGGATGATCCACCCGGTACTCGAACAGGTCCCCCACCTCCTTCGTCAGCGTCTTCACCTGCACGCTCTTCTCCGCCACCTCGCGCATCAGCCTCTGCCTCAGCGCTCCGGAGCCTGGCCCGGCCATCGTCATCGTCATCGGCGCTTCGGCTGCCGCAGGTGCGGCGCTGTACATGGCGCCATCCCCCCCTTCATCGGCAAGAACCTCCGCCCTCGCCCCCCCGAAGGACTCCTCGGGAATCACCGGCGCGGCGGCCGCCTCCGTCCGCACCTCCACCACCGGGCGCCGCAAGTAGCGCGGGTTGTACAAGTCATGCACGAACGACACCGGCAGCCCCGCAATCAGCGCCAGGTCCACGTCCACCCAATCCTCGTCCCCCGTGTTGTCCACCAGCGCCCAGCCCTGCAGCAGCGGCGGCTCCTTCTCCTCCAGGAGGATGCGGTAGCTCGTCTTCCACACCGGCGACTCCAGCACGTAGCTGACGAACAGCTCCCGCTCGCCCTCTCCCGCCGTGAGGATGGACATCCGCTTGCTGTCCTTCTTGTACGAGCTCAACACCGTGGCCAGGTAGAACTCGAGATCCTTGCGCACCGCCTCGTCCAGGAACTCCAGCTCCGCAATCTCCAGCACATCGAACGTCCGCAGCGAGCTCCCCACCAACAGTGACAAGAAGGGCCGCACCACCGAAGCTTTGCCCTCCACCATCTGCAGCGACTCCAGCCCGACGATGATGCCCTCCACGCTCTCCTTGCCGCCCACCCGTGCGCGCACCCGCGCGCCCTTGATCTGCCCCAACAGCGCCGTGAGGCTGCCGGACTCGGGGATGCGGATGGTGGCCTCCTGGAGCAGTTGCTCCAGCGGCTTCGTCGAGTCGTAGCTCACCGCCGACACCGAGCCCCCCGACAAGTCCAGCACCGTCATCGACTTGAGCACGTCGTTCATGTCCCGAGCCTTGAAGTCCAGGCTCAGCGACTCGCTCCCCGTCACCTTCCCCTTGCGTTCGAAATACCCCACCCCGTGCTTGTAGAGGACGACTCGGCGGATGGGCAGAACGGCGGACATGAGAGCCTCCAGGAGATTGATTGGGGTTCGTCGAGGCTCGGTGTATCAAGTCCCCCCCGGGGAGGACACCATGCAACCCACTGAGAAGAAGAAGCGCTCACCGTGGCTCTATGTCGGCATTGGCTGTGGCGTGCTGCTGCTGCTGGGCATCGGCGGCACCGTCGCCGCCGTCATGTTCGGCATGAGCAAGTTCAAGGAGTTCACGGAGGACATGGCCGATCCGGTCAAGCGCACCGAGATGGCCAAGAAGACGCTGGGCGCGGATGACCTGCCCGAAGGCTACAGCGCGGTCGTGGCGCTCAGCGTCCCCGCCATCATGGACGTCGCCCTCCTCATGAGCGGCGAGCCCCAAGAGCCCAGCGAACAGGCCGAGCAGGCTCCGGTCCGCACCTTCGTCTACTTCTTCATCAAGGCCTCCTCGCTGAAGGACGTGGAGGAGCTGCGCGCCTTCCTCGAGGGCCGCTCGGATGACGCCTCCGTGCTCCGGCGCAACCACATCGACATCCAGACCCGGGAGATCATCGGCCGTGGCGTGCTCCAGCTCGATGGGCGCCGCGTGCTCTACCTGAGCCAGCGCGGAGTGTTGAGGAGCAGCCAGAACGAAGACGACGGGCCCGGGCTGAACTCGCTCACCTTCATTGAGTGTCCAGGCCAGAACCTGCTGCGCATGGGCCTCTGGCACTCTCCGGATCCGTCACCCGAAACGCCCCTCGATCAGCTCGATGTGAAGGGCACTCCTGTCGATCCCGAGGCCATCCGCGCCTTCATGTCTCACCTCAATCCATGTCGGGGAACCTGAGATGAACCTACGTACCGCTGTCTTCTCCATGGTGGGCTCCGCGGCCCTCGCGCTCGGCGCGGGCTGCGCGACCACTCAACAACAAACGGTGCCGGATACCTCCACCGCTCCGCCGCCTCCCTCCCAGGAGTCGCCCGCGACGGCCACGCCTCAGCCAGAGCCCTCCACGGGGAGCTCCGCCTGGCAGCGCGCTCGGGTGGGCGACCGCGTGGTGTATGCCTTCTCCGCCAACCGCGCGTACCCCAACACCAAGAAGGCGACGGCCATCGCCGGGAAGCTGGCGCTGGAGGTGGTGGCGGTGCAGCGGCCGTGGGTGTGGCTGAAGCTGTCCGTCGCGGACGAGGCCGGCAAGCCCTTCAGTCGCCCGCAGCTGGCCCGGGAGCTGCTCTTCCCCATGAGCATGGAAGGCAACCGCTCCCTGAGGGAGCCCCCCCGAGGCACCGCGGCCTCCGAGCAGATCTCCGCCGTCGGCCGCACCTGGGACGCCCTCCGCTTCGTGCAGGACAACCGGCCCAGCGATGGGCCGCTGGAGGACCGCCTCTACGCCGCGAGCCCTGAAGCGCTGTACCTCACCAACGGGCTGCTCTCGTCCAGCACCACCCTCTCGGGCTTCGGCGCGAGCGGCGGCGCACAGCTCACCCTCGTGGAGCTCCGCCAGGGCACCGAGGGCTCCACGGCCGCGCCTCCCGAGATGAAGTATCCGCTCGGCCCGGGCACCTGGTCCGACACCAGCGTGGACTCGGGCCAGGGCGCCCAGGTCCAGCGCGACTGCTACGCCGCCGAGCGCGGCTACTTCCTGTCCAGCTCCGGCCCCGTGCCTGCCACCAATAACGAGGGCCCCTGCCCGAGCTTCGCCGGCGCCGCCCCGATTCCCATCGAGGAGGAGCTGCTCAACTCCCTCTCGCTGCTCCTACCCCCTGCCCCTGGCGCGGAGGCGCGAGGGCCGGTGAAGGCGCGTAACACCCTCTCCGTCAGCGGGCGCGGCATCCCCTCGCTCACCTACGAGAGGCCCGAGAACGCGGGCGGCAATCCGCAGATCTTCTCCGAGACGCTCCCCGAGGATCCCTGGCACCCATCGCTCGATGGACTGAACCAGGTGGCGCGCTTCAACCCGCTGGCCGAGTCCGTGGACTCGGTGGGCGCCAATGGCAAGCGCACGACGACCTTCACCAAGAAGCTCATCGGCTGGGGTACGTGGGTAGGAGGTGCGAAGTGAAGCCCGTGCTCTACATCGTCACCATCGAGGTGGCTCCCGGTTCCGAGGACGCGTGGCACGCGTGGCACGAGAAGGTCCACGTCCCCGAGGTGATTCGTCAGCCAGGATTCCTCGCGTGCCGCAAGTGGAAGGACACCATCAACGCCGAGGATGGCTGGGCGCGCTACGTCTGCCACTACGAGCTGGCCAGCGCGGAGGCCCTCCAGCGCTACACCGCCAGCGACGCGGCCAAACAGTTGAAGGCCGAGTCGGAGAAGCGCTTCGGCTACGTCACCCGCCACCACCGGCAGATCTACGAAGAGGTGTCGCGGTACGAGATCGACACGGAGCCCGAGGGCTCGGACGAGTGACACGGGCCAGGGGCCTCTCTCGAGCGGAGAGGCCCCGAGCCACCACGGCTCAGCTCTCGACGGAGAGCTTCACGTCGATGTTGCCGCTCGTGGCCTTCGAGTAGGGGCACACCGTGTGGGCGGTGTGCATGAGCTGCTCGGCCTCCTCCTTGGACAGGCCGGGCAGCTTGCCCTTGAGTTCCACCGCCAGCCCGAAGCCACCGTCCGGCGTCTTGCCGATGGTGACCGCCGCGGTGATGCTCGCGTCCTTCACGTTCTTGCCCGCCTTGCCGGCCACCAGCCGCAGCGCGCTCTCGAAGCACGCGGAGTAGCCCGCCGCGAAGAGCTGCTCGGGGTTGGTCACCGCGCCACCCGCACCTCCCAGCTCCTTGGGCATCGCGAGCGGCAGATCCAGCACGTTGTCAGACGAACGGACACGGCCGTTGCGGCCTCCCTGGGCGGTGGCGGTGGCGGTGTACAGCGGCGAGATGGTGACAGGAGCCATGGCGTTTCCTCGATTCACTTCGGGTGGGGTGCCAGCAGATCAGGCGCCCCCGACGTAGTGAGCCTCTCTCCGGGTTGCAACGGAATCCTTCCAGAAATGTCGCTCAGAACCCGGGAGGCCGTTCCCCCGCGACACCGGAGGCACGCTCCAGCGCGATGCCCACCCTGCCCAGGGTCCCTTCGTCGAAGAGCCGCCCGATCAGCGTCACCCCGTGCGGCACACGGCGCTTGGGAGAGAACGTAGGCAGAGGACGTGCCGGATCCGGCGCCCAGTCGCTCCGGGCCTGCCCCACCTCCACGAAGCCCGTGCGCAGCGTCAGCGAGGGGTGCCCCGTGAAGTTCGAGATCGTCAGCATGTCCTCCTGCAGCGAGGGCACGAGCAGCAGATCCACCTCGCCCATGACGCGCGCCATCTCCTGCGCCACCTTGCGCCGCAGCCGGTCCGCCTGGACCATGTCCACCGCGGACAGGAACCGCGCCTGCCGGAACAGGTTGGGCCACGCGTCCGCCACCTGCATCTTCAGCGCGTCCACGCCGTGGCTCAGCGTGAGCTCCTCGAAGGCCGCCGCCGCCTCCGCGAAGAGGATCACGCTCAACGAGCCATAGGGCCAATCCGGCAGGCGCACCTCCACCGGAGTCAGCCCCAGCTGCTTCAGCGTCTCCAGCGCCGCGCGATCCACCTCCGTCGCCGGGGCCTTCTCCATCCAGCCCGGGAAGTAGCCCACGCGCAGCCCCTTCACGGGGGCGTTGGCGTCGAAGTCCAGCCGGCTCGGAACGCTCGCCACGTCTCCCGCGTCCGGTCCGGAGAGCGCCCGCACCACCAGCAGCGCATCCTCCACGCCGCGCGTCATCGGCCCCAACTTGTCCAGGGACCAGCACAGCGTCATCGCCCCCGTGCGAGGCACGCGCCCATACGTGGGCCGCAGCCCGGTGATGCCGCAGCGCATGGACGGAGAGATGATGCTGCCTCCCGTCTCGCTGCCCAGCGAGAACCCCACGCACCCCGCCGCCGTCGCCGCCCCCGGCCCCGCGCTGCTGCCCGAGGAGCCCTCCTCCAGCAGCCACGGGTTCTTCGTCTCCCCGCCGAACCAGATGTCATTGAGCGCCAGCGCGCCCAGGCTCAGCTTGGCCACCAGCACCGCTCCCGCGCGGTGCAGCCGATCCACGGTGACCGCATCCACGGTAGGCACGCGGTTGCGGAACGGCTCGGCGCCGTACGTCGTGGCGATGCCCGCCGTGTCCACCAGATCCTTCGCGCCCCACGGGATGCCATGCAGCGGGCCCCGGTACTTCCCCGCGGCGATCTCCGCGTCCGCGCGCCGGGCCTGCTCCAGCGCCAGGTCCGGCGTCAGCGTGATGACGCACCGGAGCTTCGAATCGAAACGCTGGAGCCGCTCCAGGTAGATGCGCGTGAGCCGCTCGGAAGTCAGGGCCCGGGACTCAATCCACCGCGAGAGCGCCGTGACGGGCGCGAAGGCGATGTCCTCGTCCTTCGCCGGCAGTGGACTGGCAGCCCCCTTGCTCCGCACGAAGCGGTCGCGCGCCGGACCGGCCACGAGCCCAGGGAGCAGGGGATCCCACGTCGACGCGGGAGCGAGCGTCGGCTCCAGCGCCACCTTGCGAGGCCCCACCCGCGACTCGTACAGCGGCGCCATCGTCTTGCTCCAGTTGCTGGCCGCCTGCGCTCGCTCCGCCGGTGTGTACTGCACCTGCATGAGCTTCTCCGCCTCGGTGAACGTGCTCGCACCCACCGTGGGCCCCACCGGCGGCGCCGTGCCAAACGCAGGCGGAGCCCCCGGAGGCGCGGACGAGGGCACACCCGCATCGGAAGTTGCCGCCTCCGCGGAAATGCCCTCTGCAGCCACCATGCCTGCGATTCCCACCGCGGTACCGGACAAGAATTCCCTGCGGGAGCGGGCCATGTGAATCCTTCCTGGAGACGAGAAGTGCGCGAGTCTGCCACGCGATCCGCACCTCGCGAGATCCAACACATCAATCCCCGCTCAAGGGCTTGTATTTGGCAGTCCGCGACCCCAGATTGATTGTGATGGACGATCCCGAACAGTTGCTCACGGCACGTGACGCGGCCAGGATCCAGGGCTTCTCCCGAGTCGGTGGCGGGCACGCCTGAAGTTCTCAGGAGCTTTGATGACCGAAAAGACGCGAGCCCCCGTCCCCCAACCGGGAGGATCCTCGCAGCGCCCCTGGGACATCAACGAGCAGGCGAGAATGCTGGTCGAGAGCGTTCGCGACTACGCCATCTTCATGCTCGACGCCCAGGGCCGCGTGGCCACCTGGAACCCCGGCGCCGAGGCCATCAAGGGCTATCGCCCGGAGGAGATCATCGGACAGCCCCTCACCCGCTTCTACACCCCGGAGGATCTGCTCGCGGGCCGGCCCCAGCACCTGCTGCGGATGGCCGCGGAGCACGGGCGCGTCGAGGACGTGGGCTGGCGCGTGCGCAAGGATGGGCGGAAGTTCTGGGCGGACGTGGTCATCTCCGCCGTGCGTGACGCGACAGGTCATCTGCTGGGGTACTCGAAGGTGACGAGGGACCTCAGCGAGCGCCGGGTCACCGAGGAGCAACTGCGCCAGAGCGAGGAGCGCTTCCGCCTCCTCATCGAGGGCGTGAAGGACTACGCCCTCTTCATGTTGGATCCGACCGGCCACATCATGACGTGGAATGTCGGTGCCGAGCGCCTCAAGGGCTACCGCGCGAACGAGGTGATCGGCCAGAGCATCGCCCTCTTCTATCCGAAGGAGGATGTGCTGGCCGGCAAGTGCGAGCGCGCGCTGGAGGTCGCCCTGAGCGAGGGCCGCTACGAGGAGGAGGGGTGGCGGCTGCGCAAGGACGGCACCACGTTCTGGGCCCACGTCATCATCACCTCGGTGCGCGACGCCACGGGGCTGCACCGCGGCTTCGCCAAGGTGACGCGCGACCTGACCGAGCGCCGGAAGCTGGAGACCGAGCGGGTGCAGGTCGCCCAGGCCCAGGAGGCGCTCCGGCTCCGTGACGAGTTCCTGTCCATCGCCTCGCACGAGCTCAAGACGCCGCTCACCGCGCTGCAACTGCAGCTGCAGAGCCTGCGCGACCAGCTGGCGAACCTGGATGCCAAGGTCACCACGAAGGTGGACCGCGCCACGCGCAGCAGCGAGCGTCTGGCGGACCTCATCGAGACGCTCCTGGACGTCTCGCGCATCACCACCGGCCGCTTCGAGATGAACCCGCAGCCCTTTGATCTCGCCGAGGCCGTGCACGACGTCACCGAGCGGCTCCGGGACTCCGCCGCGCGGGCGGGCTGCGCGCTCAGCGTCCAGGCGGCCGCTGCCATCCTGGGAACATGGGATCGCTTGCGGCTCGAGCAGGTGCTGACCAACCTGCTGTCGAACGCCATCAAGTACGCGGCCCGGACGCCCATCGACGTGTCGCTCGTGCGCGAGGAGGAGACAGCGGTGCTCGAGGTCCGAGATCAGGGGCCGGGGATTCCCGAGGAGGCGCTCCCGCGCATCTTCGACCGCTTCGAGCGCGCCGCGGAGATGCGCCACTACGGCGGGCTGGGGCTGGGCCTCTACGTCGTCCGGGAAATCGTCAAGGCGCACGATGGGATGGTGACCGTGCGCAACGTGCCCGAGGGGGGCGCCTGTTTCACGGTTCGACTGCCGCTCGTGCCCAGGGCCTCTGCTCGGGAGGAGCAGGCCAGGCCTGGAGAGTTGCACTGATGCCTTCGTCCAACCGGGTCCTCGTCGTGGAGGACGATCTCGAGATCCGCGAGAGCATCATGGAGATCCTCGAAGACCACGGCTACGAGCCGCTGGGGGCCGAGAACGGGCTCGAGGCCCTGGACAGGCTGCGCGAGCCTGAACCACCGCCCTGCCTCATCCTGTTGGATCTCATGCTGCCGCGGATGGACGGGAAGACCTTCCGTCAGGAGCTGCTCCGACACCCGGGGCTCGCGAACATCCCCGTGGTGGTCATCTCCGCCTTCCGGGATGCCCGAAAGCTCATCGAGGACATGCAGGTGTCCGGCCTCCTCCAGAAGCCGTTCAAGGTCCACGAGCTCGTCGACGTCACGCGGCGCTACTGCCTCTCCCGCTCCTCCCCCTGAGCCCAGGGGAAGTTGTTACACCTACATGGAGCAACTTGTGGAAAACTCAGGTAGGCAAAAGCCCTACTTGAGCCTCCTTCCGAGGGGGATGGGACGGCCCGCATCCTTATATGCGGGGATTCAGCGGCGGACGGTGGTGCCCTTGGCGGTGCGTCCCTTGGTGAGGTGGGATACGGCCTCACCCAGCCCCTCGACGGTGAGGTGGAACATGGGGAAGACGCGGCCGACGGTGGCGATGGTGCTGCCGGGCCAGATGCGAGGGGCTTCCGGGTTGAGCCAGGCGCTGCGCTCGAAGTGCTGCGCGAGCTGCATCATCCACACGAGCCCCTCGAGCCCATCCGGTGAGTAGTGGCCCTGCGCGTCCGCGCGGATGCCCAGCTCATAGGGAGCCATGTACGCGTCGCCGACGATGACGAGCTTGTGGTGCTTGCCCACCTGGGCGATGAGCTCCGGCACGGTGGTGCCGCCGGTGAGCTGAGGCGTGCCGTAGAGCCGGCCGTAGATGCAGTTGTGGAAGTAGTAGGTGCGCAGCTCCTTGAAGTGGGTGGCGCGGCTGGCGGCGCTGAACAGCCGGCTCACCAGGGCGGCGTAGGGATCCATGGATCCACCCACGTCCATCAGGAGCACCACGCGCGTGTTGGGCCGGCGCGGGGGGCGGATGACGACTTCGAGCTCGCCGGCGTTGCGGGCCGTGGCGCTGATGCTCTCGTCGATGTCCAGCTCATCCGCGATGCCCTCTCGGGCGAAGGCGCGCAGCTTGCGCAGGGCCACCTCGAGCTGCCGCGTGTCCAGCACCACATCGTCGCGGTAGCCCTGATACCTGCGCTCGCCGGCCTGCATCATGGCGGTGCCCTGCCGGCCGCCGGTACCGCCCACGCGGAAGCCCTTCTGCCCGGCGCCTCCGTTGCCGAACGGCGAGGCGCCACCGGTGCCGATCCACCGGTTGCCGCCGTCATGGCGCTCGCGCTGCTCCTTCAGGCGCTCCTGGAAGAGGCGCTCCAGGGCCTGCTCGTCCAGCGAGTCGAGCAGGGCCTGCTCCTCGGGGGTGAGGTCCCTCCGCTCGCGCGCGTCGCGCAGCCAGTCCATCAACTCCTGGGTGAGCTCGAGCCCGGCGGACTCCACGCCCTTGAAGTGGGAGAGGAAGGCCTGGTCGAAGGCATCCAGCTGCGTCTCCGAGTGAACCAGGAGGGCGCGCGCCACGTGGTAGAAGCCGTCGAGGCAGCTGTCGTGCAGGCCGGCATGGAGCGCGCCCGCGAGCGCCAGGGCCTCCTGGGTGCCCACGGGCACTCCGCGCCGCCGCAGCTCATAGAGGAAGGGCAGGTACATGGCGCGTGCTCTCCTGGCTCAGGCGCGGGTGCGGCGGCCCTTGCCGAACGCCTCCGCCACGGCGATGAGGTCCTGCTCCTTCTTCAGCAGCGCGCCGAGGAAGGGCAGGTTCTCCTCCAGCTTGAGGCTCTGGACGCCGCTGGCCTTGAGCACGGCGATCCAGTCGATGAGCTCGCTGGTGGAGGGGCGCTTGCGCAGGCGGCTGAAGCCGCGCAGCTCGTAGAAGATCTTCAGCGCCTGCTCGGTGAGGGACTCCTCGAGGCCCGGGTGGTGCACGCCGACGATGCGGCGCATGAGGTCCGCGTCCGGGAAGTCGATGAAGTGGAAGACGCACCGGCGCAGGAAGGCGTCGGGCAATTCCTTCTCGTTGTTGCTGGTGATGACGACGATGGGGCGCTGGGTGGCCACCACCTCGTCATTGGTCTCCATGATGCGGAAGCGCATCCGGTCCAGTTCGTGGAGCAAGTCGTTGGGGAACTCGACGTCGGCCTTGTCCACCTCGTCGATGAGCAGCACGACGCGCTCGCGGGAGGAGAAGGCCTCACCCAGGGGCCCCAGGCGGATGTAGCGGCGGATGTCCTTCACGTCGCCATCGCCGAAGCGCGAGTCATACAGGCGCTGCACGGTGTCGTAGACGTAGAGGCCGTCCTGGGCGCGGGTGGTGCTCTTGACGTGCCAGGGGATGAGGCGCAGGCCCTGAGCCTCGGAGATGGCCTCGGCCAGCAGCGTCTTGCCGGTACCGGGCTCGCCCTTCACGAGCAGGGGGCGTTGCAGGGTCAGCGCGCAGTTGACGGCGGCCTGGAGACCCTCGCTGGAGAGGTATTTCTCGGTGCCACGGAAGCGGGAGGAGGTGGGCGTCATGGTGTTACCTCCTCCTTTAACATTCTCGGCCGCCCGGCGCGCCTGGACTGCTCGCCTGGGAGGCCTGCGCCCATCCACCGGGGTGCCGAGGGCCCGCGAGCCGGGGCCCGCCTGCCTCCCGCGCCCCGGTGGGAGCGTGGCGGAGGTGGAGTGACTACCCGCCGCTGCCGCTGCCGTAGGTGAAGTAGCGGTCGCCGTCGATCTTCCGGCCCGAGAAGTTCAGCGTGACGCTGCACGAGGGCGTGCCGGCGCAGTTGCTGCCGGCGCAGCTGGAGGTGAGCACCAGGGTGCCCTTGAGCGTCTTGCCCAGCTCCTCGATCGTGTAGACGGCCGAGGTGACGTACTGCTCGTTGGCGGACGCGGTCTGCGTGCGCTCGCTGGTGAAGACGTAGGCACCGTCATCGTTCTTGCTGCCGGAGATGCCGTCCCCGGAGATGACGACGCTGTGGGCATCGGCGAGGGTGTAGTTGATGTTCCCGGGCTCGAAATAGAAGGTGTCGTCGATGCCCTCCCAGACAACCCACTGCTTCTCATCGACGAGGTTGGTGACCTTGTCGGTGATGGTGGTCGGCGCGTTGCCGGCGCTGTAGCAGGCCACGGGCATGTTCTGCGCGCTGAGCGTGTCGACGGCGACGCGGTAGATGGAAGGCTGGCTGTTGCCGCCGCAGCCCAGGAGGCTGGTGGTGGCGGCGACGATGGCAACGGCCCGATTCATGAAACGCATGTGTGTTCTCTCCTGAAAAGAGCGCTGTGGCGCTCCCTCCGCTGCGGCCGGCCCGCGTGGCGGAGAATCCCCCCGTGGCCCAGGGCCCCGGTCGGGGCGGCGCACTATCAGGTGGGCTGGAGGGCAGGCAAGAGAGAGGTGGTCCTCTTCGGGGTATCCCCCAGGGCCGGGGGGCAGGCCCTTCCGCCGGGGGGCAGCCTGTCAGCCAGCGAGCGGAGTGTTGGCTGGAAGGACTCCCCAGCACCCGAGGCGAGGGGCATTGGTTAATGTGACTGACGGCTATGGCCGACACACCCTTGCGAATCGTGAGCTACAACGTCCGCTACTTCGGTCATGCGCTCCGCGGCCTGGCGAGCACGGTGGGGCCGAAGCGCCGTGTCTCCTCGGCGATCGCCGCGTTGGATCCGCTGCCGGATGTCGTCTGCCTGCAGGAGGTGGAGACGACCTCGTTCCGCAGCTCCGTGGCGCACCGCCCCAGCCATCCGGGGGAGACGCAGCTGCAGGCCTTCATGGGGCGCATGGAGGAGATCTTCGGAACGCAGGGGCGGGAGATGCCCTACGACGCGTTCTACTTTCCGGCGCACCACTACAAGCTGGGGACGTTCTCGCTGTACACGACGGGCCTGGCGATGCTGGTGAACCGGAAGACGCTGCGGGTGGACCGGCACAACGTGGAGGCGCCGGCGCAGATTACGTACCACCACGTGGAGCGGCTGAAGGAGCGGAAGCAGAGCCGGATCTGCGCGCACATGCGGCTGCAGCAGGTGGGGGATGGGCGAGCCTTCCACGTGTTCAACACGCACCTGAGCCTGCCCACGCCGTTCGCCAAGGAGTTCTGGTCGACGAAGGACAAGATGGGGCGCGGGGTGAACCAGCTGCACGAGGCGCGCAAGCTGGTGGGGTTGTTGCTGGAGCACTCGCAGGGCGAGCCGTTCATCCTGGGGGGAGACTTCAACTCACCGCCGGCCTCGCCGGTGTTCCGGTACCTGAGCGAGGAGGCGCATCTCACGTGCGCGCAGGTGGCGGTGGGGCAGATTGATCCGTCTTTGATTCGCGGGTTCCCGACGGCGGGCTTCATGCACATGCGGATGCACCTGGACCACCTGTTCTCGGGGGCGGGGGTGCGGTGGGTGGACATGGAGGGGACGCGGCCATTCGGAGACGCGACGAGCCGGTTCTTCGGGCTGTCGGATCACATGCCGTTGATTGCCCGCTTCACGTTGGATGGCAGCGTGCCGGTCTCTCCGCCGGTGACGAACGGGGGCTGAGCGGCGAAGCGGGTTCAGGAGAGCGACTTCTCGAGCTGCTCCCAGGCCTGGAGGAGCTCGCGCGTCTTGCGTTCCGCGAGCTCCTGGAACTCGGGGGCGAGGTGGGCGACCTTGTCCGGGTGGTACTGGGCGACGAGGGTTCGGAAGGCACGGCGGGCCTCGTCCCTGGAGGTGCCCGGCGCGATGCCGAGGATGGTCCACGGATCCTTCTGGGCGGGCGGCGGCGGGGGAGCGGGTTCGGGCTCGGGCTCGGCGTAGGAGGCGGCGCGAGTGCCTCTCGGCGGAGTGGGCTCGGAGACGGGCGGACGGCGGGAGGCGTTGGGGACTCGGGCTTTGCGGGGGCCGGGCTTGCGAGCTGGATCCGGTGGCGGGATGCGAGGAGAGAGCTGGTTGAGGGCCTCCTGGAGGTACCAGAGGTCTTCGCGAGGGGTCTCGCGCTTGCGGACGACGGCGCGAGGGCGGCCGTTCTCGAGGAGGAGGTAGCTGCTCGAGGCGACGTAGGCCTGTTCCTTGTTGTTCGGGTAGAGGCGGGCTCCGAGGTCGCCGAGTGGATCGCGCCACATGCCTTCGACGGAGCCCTCGTCGGCGACGAGGACCTGGGTGACGGCATGGCCGAAGCTGGCCTCGAGGGTGTCGAAGGGCTCGCGCTGCTCGGGGGGAGTCATGCCAGGGCCATGGCGGACGCCCTTGATGACAAGCAATCCCCGCGTGCCGTCGACGAGGGCGAAGAGCTTGTCGCGCACCTGCCTGTCGGAGAAGAAGAGGACGTGAACCACGGTCTGGAGCCTACGCGTTCCGGGGCCCTGATGTGCACCTCGCGCCCGGGGTTGATGACTCGGGTACCCGAGTGGTGAGCGCTGTCACCAGGAACCGAGGTCGAAGCGAGCCTCGGGAGCCTCGGGAGTGGACGCTACCCCCGCGAATTCCCAAGCGAGGCCCCTTCCCCAGGGACCGAGACCGAGCTTCACGGGTGCTGGCACATCCGTTGCTGAGGACAGGGCTATCGCCACGAAGTACGGCTCCCGAAAGGACCTCCCCATGATCCGCTCCGTCCAAAGCCCCGCGTTGCCTCCGGTGTCCCTGCAGTCCACCGAGCAGACTCAGGCGCTCCAGCCGCAACTGAAGACCGCGACGGTGGAAGGGCTCTCGAGTCCGGTCGCCGAGAGGCTGCCGACGTTGAGCATGCCTCGGGACGAGTTCAGCCCGAGCTCGCCGAAGCTGGGAACGGTCATTCCTGCGTTCCATGATCATGGGCCCGTGGTGAACAACAAGCCCCTGGACCTGTCGGGGGCCGTGGCGGATCTGGGCGCTGGTCCGGTGCAGGACCCCTCCCGTTCCCTGGCCAACGCGAGGGACCAGCTCATCAACCTCGTTCCTCCGGCCCCAGAGCGTTCCCAATCCCTGACCCACGCGAAGGACCTCCTTGGTCCTGGCCCGGCGCAGGACCCCTCCCGCTCCAAGGTCAACCTGAGGGACCTGATCATCGACCACGGTCCGGTGCAGGACCCCTCCCGCACCAAGCTCAACCCGAGGGACTTCGTCATCGACCACGGCCCGGTGCAGCACGACCCCTCTCGCACCAAGCTCAACCCGAGGGACTTCGTCATCGACCACGGCCCGATACAGGACCCCTCCCGCACCAAGGTCAACCCGAGGGACCTGCTCGTCGACCTTGGCCCCGTGCACGATAGCCCCGCCAAGCTCAACCCGAGGGACCTGCTCGTCGACCTCCGCCCTGTGCGCGATGCCTCCGACTTCCATCCCAAGACGCACGGCATCCAGCCCTTCTCGCTGGAAGACGCCAAGAAGAACGACACCCCGGCGCTGCGGGACGCGATCCAGAACCTCAGCACTTCGCTGGACGGCTCAAGCACGTAGTCCGGGACTCCAGCGGCAGGAGCTGGGCATCATCTAGCGCGCGTGCGCACAAGTCCCTGCCGCTGTCGCTCTTTCTGGAGGGCCTGAACACAGTCCTTGAAGGTCTCCAATCCCAGCGCCTTCTGCGCTGCGCCAACCAGAGACCCGATCAGTCTCATGTCGACTTGTCGCAGGAGCTGAAGCGTCCATCATCCTCAGGAATTCCTGACACTGTAGTCCGGCGGCAAGTGGCGCTTGTCTCTCTAGGGCATCATCCACTCCAGGTTATCGACAACGCACCCATTAGTTCGAAGCGGTGTGCATCATGGGAACCTATATCTGTCCCATGCTCGTGGCCTCCGTCGTTCTCGTAGCAGCCCTCTGGATGATGCTCGTCGAGGCCAGGCGACCTGGCCGCTCCTTCCCCAAGGTCGCCCACTGGTATGGGCGAGCACTGGCGCTCAACGGCATCCAGGCCCTGAGCATCTTCACCGTCGGGCGCGTCGCGGATGGCTTCTTCCAGGCGCGCGGTGCGGGACTGTTGGGAGGGCTCGGGCCCATCAGCGGGGCCCTCGTCGGCTACCTCATCCACTCCTTCGTCTATTACTGGTGGCATCGCTGGCGCCACGAGGTGCCGTTCCTCTGGCGCTGGGTCCACCAGCTCCACCACAGTCCCCAGCGACTCGAGATCGTCACCAGCTTCTACAAGCACCCCATCGAGATCGCCGTGAATGGTGTCATCTCCAGCGCCGTGCTCTATGGCGCGCTCGGCTTGTCCCCGGAGGCTGGCACGGGCGCCTTCCTTCTCAGTGGGCTCGCCGAGCTGCTCTACCACTGGAACGTGAAGACGCCTCGCTGGCTCGGCTACATCATCCAGCGGCCGGAGAGCCATTGCGTTCACCACGAGGAAGGGCTGCACGCGTACAACTACGGTGACCTCCCGCTCTTCGACTGGATGTTCGGCACGCTCCGGAACCCGCCCGAGTGGCAAAAGACATGCGGGCTCGGCGCCGAGAACGAGACCCGCCTCGCCGAGATGCTCACCGGCGTGGACGTGACGCAGAAACCCGCGCCGGAGCCGAAGCCATGAGCTCGAGGCTGGGACTGGCTTCCGCCATCGGGTTGAGTGTGCTGGGCCTCGCGCAGATGGCCGGAGACTTGCTGGGTTCTCCCGCCTTGAAGGGCCTGGCAGCAGCCACATGCGCCTCCCCTGCTCCCAAGGTCTTCTCGGCGGTGCGAGGCTTTGAGACCTATTCGACGCGCTTCTTCCTGGAGTGGACGGACTGCGGCGGCGCCCCGCGGTCAGTCCCCATCACCGCCGAGACGACCGCCCACCTCGACGGGCCCTACAATCGCCGCAACGTCTACGGGGCGGCTCTCGCCTATGGGCCGGTGATGCCTCCCGAGCTGCGCGATCCCATCATGGCCCATGCGCTCTGCGGCCCTGGCAGGCTGCTCTCCGAGCTGGAGATCCCGGCACCCGGGCGCTGTTCCCCCTTCCGCGTTCGTTTCGAGCCTCTCCCGGGCACACGGATTCCGGCTGAGCTCCCACTGCTCATCGAGGCCCCATGCTTCTGAAGCACCTCCTCGGCCGCGACAACGGCTGGACCGGTGGGCAGTACAGCCTGGTGCGCATGCTGTTCGGCGTGTACCTGGCCATCCACTTCGCGCACTTGATCCCCTGGGGCGAGGAGGTCTTCTCCTCCGCGGGTGCGCTCCCCTCGAGTGCGAGCCCGCTCTTCCGCCTCTTCCCAGGCGTCTTCTGGATCAGCGACGCGCCCGCCTTCGTCACGGGCGTGCTCGTGGCCGCGTCACTGCTGTCGGTCCTGTTCGCGCTGGGCATCCGCGATCGTCTCGCCGCGCTCCTGCTCTGGTGGATCTGGGCTTCCCTCTTCGATCGCAACCCGCTCATCTCCAACCCGAGCCTGCCGTACGTCGGCTGGATGCTGCTCGCGCACGTGTTCCTGCCCCCCAGGCCCTACGGCAGCGTAGACGGGCGAGCCTCACCGGAAGCGGCAGCGGGGTGGCGCTTTCCTCAGCCGCTGCACCTCGCGGCGTGGCTGATGCTCGCGGCCGGCTACTCCTACAGCGGATACACCAAGCTCGTTTCGCCCAGCTGGCTGGACGGTACGGCCATCGTCGCCGTGCTGGAGAGCCCACTGGCACGTCCCGGCCTGCCGCGCGACCTGCTGCTCTCGCTACCTGGGCCGTGCCATGCCGTGCTCACGTACGGTGCCCTCGGACTCGAGCTCTTCTTCCTTCCGCTCGCGCTGTTCGCACGGCTGCGCCCGTTCCTCTGGCTCGGGATGCTCCTGATGCACCTCGGGTTGATCCTGGTCGTTGGCTTCGCGGACTTGTCATTCGGTATGGTGATGTTCCACCTGTTCACGTTCGACCCCGCGTGGCTCAGGAGACTGCCCCGAGCCCACGAAGCCCTGTCGCTCCGCGCCTGGGGCAGAATCGTCTCCCATGGGTGAAGTGAGGACCTGGACCGAACCTGTATGACTAGCAGACAGGTTCGGAAAGATGGCGCCGGACAGGGAGCCGGACAGACGCCCAGCTCAGGACCTGTGACTCATCCCTTTCAGGCCACTACCCCGGCGCCGCATGCACAGCACCAGCAGGAGAATGGCCCAGGTCCCACGGGTCCAGAGAGTAGAGCCCGTGGAGGAGCAATCCAGCACCGTCTTACCCGGAGGAGGAGCCTGCGGATTATCTGGAGGGGGCTGCGGATCATCCGGAGGCTCCGAAGGAGGTTCTGACGGGGGCAGCGCGGTGACCGTGACCTGGAGCGTGCAACGAGCCGTGTTGTGTGAAGCATCCGTGGCGATGACCTCGACCTCTGTGGTCCCCACGGGAAACCAGCTCCCCGAGGCAGGTGTGGCCACGAGGGAGACAGGCCCCAACGCGTCCGTGGCCTGCGCGGAAGGAAAGAAGACCTCGGCCCCCTTGGACCCGGAGGCCTGCGCCGACTGATCCGGAGGGCAGGACACGGAAGGAGGCTCCACATCGGCCACCGTCACCAGGAAGGAGCAGGAAGCCAACCGGCTGTCTACATCGGCCGTGGCGGTGACGAGAGTGGTCCCCGCGGGGAAGCGTGAGCCTGGGGCCACGCTGTAGCTCACGGGGCTTGGGAAGGGACTGCCATCCGCGGCGGTGGCCTCGGGCCAGGTGACGAGCGCCCCTGCCGCGCCCTCGGACGAGCCGAGCACGTTCTTCGGGCAACGGAGCACCCCAGGAGCCCGGCCCGCGGGCGGAACGATGGGAGCCTTCCAGAGTTCGAAGCCATGCACTCCATCGTTCGCGGAGAAGTAGAGCTCATCGCCCAGGCGCGCCAGGCTTGGCAGGGCCAGCTTCGAACCCGGCGGCAGGACGGAAAGAGGCACAGGGTACGTCCCCGCCACCGTGCCGTCCGACTGCCAGAGGATCCGCTCCCGCGTATCGAAGTCCTCCACGATGAGCAGCATCAGACCCTCTCGCTCGAGCAGGTTCGACATGGACAGGAGGGAGTAACGGCGGATGTCCGTGACGGGGAATGTGCCGGCCTCGGTGCCATCGGTCCTCCACAGGTTCCGGCGAAGGAGTCCTTCCGCGTTGACACTGTTGCCGATGAAGAAGAGCAGGCCGTTGTTCCGGCTGAAGGGAGAGAAGACTCCCGAGCCCCCCAGCGTGGGCACCAGATCCTTGACGAGGAACGTGCTGGACACCGTGCCGTCCGTCCGCCAGATCGCTCCATGGTCCCGCTCGTCCCAGGCGACAAAGTAGAGGCTCCCATTGAGGACGGCCAGTTGCTCGGGGGCTAGGTACTTGTTGCGCGGGTACCCGATGGAGTCATCGATCGAGACCGTTCCGCCGGGGGTGCCATCGGTCCTCCAGAAGGCGTGGCCCCAGCGGGCATCATTGGCGACGAAGTAGATGGGCCCCCCCTCGGAGGCGAAGGAGGCCGGCCTGGAGGAGACCGCGCCGGGCGAGATGTCTGCGAGGAGCACGGTGCCCTCCTTCGTTCCGTCACTGACGTACGGCTCGAGTCCGGTGCTGGGCTCCGCCTTTTCGAGGATCCACCGTTGCTCGCCCACCCTCAGCCCCTGATTGAGCTGTAAGGACTGCGAGATGGCGTCATCATCCAGGGCGGGGAGCGTCCCTGCGGTCGTTCCATCGGACATCCAGAACCACGGCAGGTTCGGCGTGAGCGTAGTGGCGAAGTAGAGAGGCTTCCCTGTGCTCCAGAACGAATAGGGACGAGAGCCCTCGGGCCCCGGCAGAACGTCCTTCAGCATGAAGGTGCCGGCCTCTGTCCCATCACTGGTCCACAGCTCGCTGCCGTGGAGGCCATCCTCTGCACTGAAGTAGAGCCGATCCTGGTAGGCGAACATGTTCGTCGGGGAGGCGTGGGCCAGCCCGACGAGCAGGTCCTTCACGAGCACGGTGCGCTCAGCCGAGCCGTCCGTCTTCCAGAGCTCTGCCCCGGTCACGCCATCATTCGCGCTGAAGTAGAGCGTACCGCCCACCACGGTGAGGGAGCGGGGGTTGGCGCCTTCGGGGCCGGGCTTCACCTCGCGCACGAGCTCCGTGCCCGCGGCCGTCCCATCCGTGCGCCACAGCTCAGTGCCGGACTCGGGGAGCGTCGCGGTGAAGTAGAGCCGGTCCTGAAACACCTTCAGCAGCGTGGGATTGGCCCCACCCGATGGCCGCAGGGAGGTGACCTTGACGGTGCCCTCGGGACTGCCGTCCGTCTTCCACAGCTCGCGGCCCGAGCCATCGTCGGCACTGAAGTAGAGCGTGCCGTTCCAGTCCGTGAGATCCGCCGGCTTCGAGCCCTGGGGGCCGGGCCGCAGATCCTGGATGAGCCAGGTGCCCTGAGCGGATCCATCCGTGCGCCAGAGTTCCCGGCCACTGGGGCCATCCGCCACGAAGAAGAGCAGGCCGCCGACCTGGATCAGATCCGAGGGCATCTGCCCGGTGAAGCCCGGCCACACGTCCCTCAACTTCACTGTGCCGTTGGTGCTCCCGTCGCTCCGCCAGAGTTGTGGCCCCGAGCCATCATTGAAGCTGAAGTAGAGCAGCCCACCGGCTTCCGTCAGGTGCAGCATGCTGGGAGTCGGCGCCCAGTTGGGAGTGATGTCCTTGACGAGGACCGTGCCCTTCTCGGTGCCGTCCGTCTTGCACAGACTCGAGTAGAACCCGCGTTCATAGCCAATGAAGAAGACCGTCCCTCTGGCGGCGGTGAAGTCCAGGAAGGCGCTCGTGAAGACGTCGGGGAACGTCTTGACGAGGACGGTGCCAGTCTCGGTCCCATCACTCTTCCAGATGGACATGGGATAGGCGGCGCCGTCTGCGAAGGGGGCTGTGGTGAAATAGAGAGTCCCCTGGATGTTCGTCAGCTCGCGCGGGCGTGAGGAGCCTGGGCCCGGAAAGAGATCCTTCACGAGCACGGTACCGGCCTCGGTGCCATCGGTCCGCCAGAGTTCCTCGCCGGATTGGCCGTCGCTGGCGACGAAGTAGAGCGCGGTTCCCAGGAGGACGCGGCTGGGGCGGCCCGGATCCACGGGTGGGACGCTCAGCCCTCGAAGCGGGACAGTGCCCGCCTCGGTCCCATCGCTGCGCCACAGCTTGCCCTGGACCGAGAACACCAGCGTGTCCCCCAGGGCGATGAAGTCCTCGGGGTTGCTGCTGAGCACCTCTCGGGCGCTCGTGTTGATGTCCGCGACGAGGCGGGCTTGGCCCAGTGCGCCGGAGGGCGCCACCAGCGCTGCGGTTTGGGAGTGCGGAGCCTCCCGAGCGGGTGAAGGATCCGCGCAAGCCGCGACGCAGACCCATGCCAGGATGCACGTCAGGCTCCCGTGGCCGTTCATGATGCTTCTCCTCGGCGGACTCAGGCCCCCGGAGTGCTCTCATCCGCCGGCCACGGTGGAGGGGGCAACCCGCGACCGTGATTGTTACGTCGCGTGGGAGAGGACGGTCAAGACCCCTGCTGAGGGCAACCCCCGGGGCTGCTTCGACTGAGCTATCGTCACGCCCTCCCATTCGCGAGGCACCGATGCGACGAACCCACCGTGAACTGTCCCGAGGGTCTGCCGTCCTCGCCGCCTGCGCACTCCTCACCGCCTGCGTCACACCCCGCCCTGCTCCCACCCAGTACTCACAGACTGTCGACTCTCCCTCCAACTTCTGTCGCACTCACCCCCTCCTCTGCAAGCCTCAACCCGGAGAGCAACTCCCCAGCGTCCCTCCTCCCTTCTCCGGGCCTTCTTCCGCCGCTCTCAACATCGCTGCCGCAGCCAAGGTCATCCAGGTCGTCATCGACGCCACCCTCGAGGCTCAAATCCGGCAGGCCCTCAAGGAGTGCGCTGACAAGGCTCGCTCCGACGTCATGTTTCAACACTTCCAGCGCAGCCCTACCCGTGAAGAGTGTCTCAAGGTCGTCGAGCACGACGCACGGGGGCAGCCCGTCACGCGCGCCATGCTCCTGGGCCGCCTCCAGCACACCGCAGCGCTCCAGTGCGCCGAGCAACGGCTCCAACAGCTCACCCCTGGCGGCTTCACCCTCTCTGCCCGCTATCGCTACAACCCCGCCACCGGTGAGACCGAGTTCCTCTCTCCTGAGCAGGTGAAGGCCCTTCTCGCCCAAGGCCGAGCCGCCGAACTTCTGGGCACCATCGAGCCTGACGTGGTCATTCACCTGCCCGGCCAGCCGCTCCACATCCAACTCGTCTTCGACTTCAAGTTCCCTTGCGTCAACACGGACCAACCGATTCCGTGGCGGAAATACCCCTCAGGCCATCCCCTCCAAGAGGTGTCGCAAGACAGTGCATACAAACTGGTATTGAGGGTAGACCCCTGGCGCGTACAACCCCATATCGGAGCCTTCAGGTGAGCGTGCATTACCCCCGCATTCGCATTCAGGCCGAAAATGGCTTTGTCGTGGTCCGTGAGGGGCTGGACATCACCTTCTACATGCGCCACCGCCATGACGACATCGCGCCCAAAGTGCACCTGGCACTCGAAGCCTACTTGCGCTCCGTAGGTGCCGACGCCCTCGGCTGGTACGCCGATGATGAAGGGGAGTTACAGCCCCTCGACATTGCAGGTTGGGAACTTGTCTGGCGCCAGATGCGTGCTCCCTCCTCGGCTGCCATTCAACTCTTCGACGCCTCCAACACCGAGACCAGGTATCGCTTCGAGTATTGGGGAAGAACCCTGGAAGACACCCCGCTCTTCAAGAAGGCGAACATCGTGAGCGCGGTCAGCTTCTGGCTGCCTACTGAATTCCTCGAAGAGCATGGCCCAGGGCACGTGCGCGAGCTGGCCCTGGAACTCGCGGCTCACCTACCGTTCTGCTCCGGCCATGCAGGCCTTTCCTTCAACGGAGACCTGGACCTGTCTGGCGTCGCCCCACACGTCTCTCCCTATTACTTCCGCTACCCAGGTCTGGACATTCCGAGAATGAGCTGGCGCTCCCTGCATCTGGGAAACCGCGTCGTCGGCCCCCAATGGCTGACCTTTCTCGGCCAACCAGTGCTGGGTGAACTGGGCGGAGCCGCCGCCCTGCGCTCCCACCTCATCTCGCCAGAAACCACTGTCCAAGCACTGGAGGGTGACAGAGCCGTCGTCACGCTCGGTCCCTGGCCCGAAGCTGGAGACACCGAGCGCGGCGACACCCTACCCGCATACCGCGAGCTGGCTCGCGTCCTGGAACCCTGGCTCTTCCGCGAGCCCAATGGATCCATGGCCGGTATTCCCCGCCAGGATGTTCCTCGCTGGGAGCGCCGCTTCCTCGACTGAGCTATTCTCGTGCACCCCCATCCGCGAGGTGTCGATGCGACGAACCCACCGTGAACTGTCCCGAGGGTCTGCCGTCCTCGCCGCCTGCGCACTCCTCACCGCCTGCGTCACACCCCGCCCTGCTCCCACCCAGTACTCACAGACTGTCGACTCTCCCTCCAACTTCTGTCGCACTCACCCCCTCCTCTGCAAGCCTCAACCCGGAGAGCAACTCCCCAGCGTCCCTCCTCCCTTCTCCGGGCCTTCTTCCGCCGCTCTCAACATCGCTGCCGCAGCCAAGGTCATCCAGGTCGTCATCGACGCCACCCTCGAGGCTCAAATCCAGCAGGCTCTCAAGGAGTGCGCTGACAAGGCTCGCTCCGACGTCATGTTTCAACACTTCCAGCGCAGCCCTACCCGTGAAGAGTGTCTCAAGGTCGTCGAGCACGACGCACGGGGGCAGCCCGTCACGCGCGCCATGCTCCTGGGCCGCCTCCAGCACACCGCGGCTCTCCAGTGCGCCGAGCAACGGCTCCAACAGCTCACCCCTGGCGGCTTCACCCTCTCTGCCCGCTATCGCTACAACCCCGCCACCGGTGAGACCGAATTCCTCTCTCCTGAGCAGGTGAAGGCCCTTCTCGCCCAAGGCCGAGCCGCCGAACTTCTGGGCACCATCGAGCCTGACGTGGTCATTCACTTGCCAGGCCAGCCTCTCCACATCCAACTCGTCTTCGACTTCAAGTTCCCTTGCGTCAACACAGACAAGCCTGTTCGTTGGAGGCAGTATCCCAAGGGGCACCCTTACGAAAACAGGTTTCAGAACGAACTCTACGAGCGCGCGCTGAAGGTCACTCCCAGGCGCGTGCAACCTCATCTCGGTGTCATGGAATGAGCGAGCACCCTCCACGCATCCGCGTCCTGGCTGAGAACGGATATGTCCTCGTCCGTGAAGGCCTCAGCATCACCTTCTACATGAGGCATGCCCATGTCGAGTTGGCCCAGTCCCTGGAGCACGCGCTGAAGACCTACCTGCGCGCGGTGGGTCCAGGAGCTCTCGGGCTCTACGCCGATAGAGACGGAGAGTGGCAGGCTCTCGACGCCTCGGGATGGGAGCTGATCTGGAGCCAGTTGCGTGAAGATCCGCAGGCCTCCCTGGACCTACAGGATGGCTCCAAACTCGAATGCAGGTACCGGGTCGAATATCGAGGCAGGTCCGTCGACGGTCATTCCGCTTTCGACAATGCCTCCGCCGTCAGCGCCGTCAGCTTCGGGCTCCCCTCCGAATTCCTGGAAGAGCATGGTCCCAGCCGCGTGCGCGAGCTGGCACTGGAACTCGCTGCCGCGCTGCCGTTCTGCTCAGGTCATACAGGCCTGTCCTTCCTTGGCGAGTTGGACATGGCTGGCGTCGACAGACGTATCGCCTCCTCCTGTTTCCGCTACCCGGGCCTGGATATTCCTGATCTGAGCGGACGCTCGTGGAAGATCGGCACCCGTGTCATCGGCCCCCAGTGGCTGACCTTTCTTGGCCAGCCGGTGCTGGGCGAGCTGGGTGGAAGCGCCACCCTGCGCTCCCGTCTCCACTCCCCGAACACCACCGTCCAGGAGTTGGGCGAGGACCGAGCCGTCGTCACACTCGGGCCATGGCCCGAAGCCGGCGACACCGAGCACGGTGACACCCTGCCCGCATACCGAGAGCTGGCTCAAGTCCTAGAGCCCTGGCTCTTCCACGAGCCCCATGGCTCCATGGCCGGCCTGCCTCGCCAGGATGTTCCTCGCTGGGAGCGACGCTTCCTCGACTGAACACTCCTCGTCCTCCTATCCGCAGAGCGAGACAGAGCAGCAGGCAGTAGATGGACACACCCTATCAGCAGGGAGTTGTGAACCGTGTGGCCACCGGCCTCACGAAGTGATCCGGCATGGACCGACATGTTGCCGTCATGTCAGGCAAGTGTCTGGTCAGCACCACACCGGATGAGAATGCGAGAAGGCGGCTCTCGACAGAGGTGCGCCGTGTTGAGGAGTGAAAGGAGTCCGCTGCCACCGTCTACGCCCAGAGACGGTTTGTCCACGGCTGTGGACGGAGATGCGCGCAACGCCAGGGATGGCGACGTGGCATGCGGCGCGCAAGAGCAATCCAACGCCGCCCGCGACAAACATCCAGACACGGTGAGTGGTTTCACCGTGGCGTTTGCATCGGTGCGCACAGCCGTATGGCGGCACGGAGCGAACTCACACGAAGCACTGAACTGAGGAGATAGAAATGAAGAGGCTTACGATGATGTCCCTGCTGTGTGCGGTCGTTGGTGCGTCCATGCTCACTGCCTGCGGAGCCGAACCCAGCGACGGCGGTCAGGAGCCGGAGATGCCGTCTCAACCGGATATGCAGCCCCAAGGACAGGCCGACATCGAGCCAACGCAGGAGCTGGCACAAACGGCGGGTCTGACGACCGTCTGGTACTGCTACCGCGTGCGTGACAATTCCTACCAGGGCACCGTCGCGATCTGGTGGGGCCATAAACCGAGCGACGCGGCCTGGGCATGCAACAACTGGAAATCCGCATGCGGCAACTCCCCGGGTGGCTGCTTCGCGACCTACGCCGGGTATTACTAGGGCATGAAGCCCCCAATGGGCTGGTGAGTCAGAGCGACCGTTGGCACTGACTGGAAACAGTCCTCCAGGAACGCGTGCGAGATCTGGTCGCACGTTCCTGGAGCAGGAAATTCGAGCGCATGGACGCCCAGAAGCTTGAACTCTGGGAGCGCCAGCTGGCTCGACCTCGCTGCGGCATGCAGAGGAAAAACGATCGCGCTGACTGCGATCGCTGCGCCGTGCTTCTGGAGGATCGCTTCCACTGGGTAGGTCGGACGGCGCCTCCGTTCCGCGCTCGCGCGCCCATTCTCCATAGACCACCGTCCACACGAACCCAACGCCGCTTCCTCGACTGAGTGGCCCAACCCGCTCCAGCCACCTCCCGCCGCACGGCAACACGGCGTTCTGGTAGCCTCAACCCAAGAGGTCCTATCAGAATGTCCCTACCCAGCACAGCGTGGCTGGCGTGTGCGTGTCTGCTGTGGGCGGCCGCCACGTCCGCCCAGTCCCGCGCACCTCGCGAGAAGAAGGAACGGCAAGCATCCCTCCTGCGCGGCCCCACCGTTCCCGCGCCCCAGGTACGCGTGGCCGCGGGGGTGCTCTCCTCCCTGTTCTTCAACGCCCCTCTGGCAAGCGCCCAGTTGGAGGGCCGCGAGCGCTTCACACGCCTGGACGTCGGCGAGCGCGCCCTCTACCTCGAACCCGCCCTGGAACTCGCCCCCACCGAGCGCCTGGCCCTTCATCTCGTCTTCGCGGATGGGCGCGAAGCCGTCATCCTCCTCATCCCCCATCCCAGCGAGGTGGATACACGGGTGGACTTCGCCCTCCCGGAACGCTCCGCGGATGCCTGCGAGCACGAGCTGGCCACCACACTCGCCCGCTGTGAAGCCCAGAGCCAGGAACTCAAGGAGCTCCAGTCCCAGCGCAGTCCGGGCGCCCTCGCACTGGCCGGCAGCTTCGATCAATGGATCTTGCGGACGTACCTACCGAAGAGTGACAGCCCAGGCCCGCTCACTCTCGTCCGTGGAAGGACGTACCGTCTGAGAGGGTGGGTGGTGCTGACCCTGAGCGTACGGAACACGAGCGCGGCGCCCTGGACACCCACCCTCGCCTTTCTGACTCCCGCCGCGCCAGGTGTACGCGTGTGGATGGTTTTCCCGGCGAACGCCGCCGTGGCCCCTGGAGCGGAAGCGGAGATCGCCATCGAGTTGAAGTTGCCCGCCCCCGGCAAGCTCCGGGAGCCAGGTGCGAAGCATGACCTGACGCTGTGCGACAGCGCCCGGGAGCGCTGTCTGTCCTTCCCCAGCCCCGAGCTCGAGTAGACGCTCGCGGAGGCCCTGTCACCCATGAGTTCTCAGCCGGATCCCACGAACCTTCCACCCGGTACCTTCATCCAAGGCTGGCGAGTGGTGGAGAAACGCGGCCAGGGCGCCTACGGAGTCGTGTACCGCGCCCAGCTGCGGGGACAGGACTTTGCCTTGAAGATCGCGCAGCACCGCGCGGATAGCGGGGACTCGGCGCACACGGATGAGCGCATCCGCCGGGAGATGACCTGCCTGAACCTGGTCAACCACCCCAACATCGTCCGGGTCTGGGGCCACGGGCGCTGGTTGGATCCTCGAGAGGGCTTCTTCTTCATCGTGGAAGACTACGTGGACGGGGACACACTGGCCGGGTGGGCGGAGCACGCGCACCCCACCTTCCGCCAGGTGGTCGCGCTCCTGGAGCCCGTGGCCGACGCGCTGGAGGCCGCACACCAGGACAAGATCTTCCATCGCGACATCAAGCCCTCCAACATCATGGTGCACAGAAGCAATAGCGTGCCCGTGATCACCGACTTCAGCGTGGGCGAACATCCCCTGGCTGAGGAACTGACGGAGGGTATGCCCCCCGGCACGCGGCGCTACCGCAGCCCGGAAGCCTTGAAGGCCGAGCGCCAGCACGAGCCTGGGGCACGCTATTCCTACCAGGCGGCGGATGAGCTCTTCGCGCTCGGGGCCACCCTGTATGACATCCTGACGGACCCGCTGCCCACCGAGAGGCGTGCGCGCCTGCCTCTCAACAACGAGGCGCTGCCACCGCCCTCGCCCGTCAAGGTCAACCCGCGGGTGCCCCCCGCGCTGAGCGATCTGACCATGGCCCTGCTGAACCCGAATCCCCGGCTCCGGCCACCCTCCGCCGGCACCTTGCGCGGCTTCCTGGCGGAGCTGAAGGCGGACCCGGACCAGGCCTGGGATGAGCGGGTGTACCCACCCTCGGCGCGGCGCAGGACAGCCCTCCCTCCTCCCAAGACCCGCCAGGGCCTGTCCAGACAGGGCTGGGCACGGACCGCTCTCCTGGGATGCGCGCTGCTGGCCCTGCTCCTCGGAGCCATCACCTTCTTCGGCGCGCGGGGAGTAGACCTTCCGGCGGAGACTCCAGCATCCCACGCTCCACAGCAGCGCCCACTCCCCAAGGAGGACACCCCCGTGAGCCCCGTGAGCCCCAAACCCAAGCCGACTTTCACGCAGTGCGCCGCGCTGATCGGCACGATGGCATTCCTGGAGATGGGTTGTGCCACCGTCCACACCCGTCCTGAGCCCGGTGAGTGCCCCGAGGAAGCAATGAAGTTCATGAGGAAGTTCGGTCAACCCAATGACTACAGCCGCTACATCGGGATCGTGCTCGACCCGAAGAAGCGCAACAAAGACGACAGCACAGAGGTGGCCCTCTACGAGAACGGCCCCATCACCAGTGAATTCGATAGCGTCTATGCCCGAGAGCTCCCCGAAGGCACCCTCCTGGAGGGGCATCTCTGGGTCGCTCCAGGCAACCTGGTCTTCGGGCGGTACACACGCGCTCGCCGTCCGGATGGCACAACGGTCCCCATCTGTGTGGAGCTGTGCAACGAAAACAATGCCGCGGGCTGGCCAAAAGATCGCCCCGACCCTCGGGAGGGCGCTGCCCTGTTGATGCCCTTTGCGGGGGCCTGCTTCACCGAGCGCTGGCACTGAGAGGGGCCCTGTAACCCTCCTTTACATTCCGGCGCCCTGCGCGCCCGCCACCCCCACAGCAAACGGATAACCTGGTGGGTCATTCCCTTTTGGGTTACGTTATGGGTAGTATCCTCCCTGTCAACGATGGGTCCTCGTCAAGCGACGGAGGCGCTTCCCATGTCATCCGCATCACGCCCCTGGCATCCCCAGGGCGTCATCCTTTTCTCCCAGGATGGCGTCTCCTACGAACTCCTCCGCGAGCTGGAAACCAGTCACCACGGTGAGTCCACGGTGCTCGCGCGCCAGCGCACGGGCCGCTCCATCGGGGGACAGGTGGTGATCAAGCGCCTGCCACTCACGGACGTGGACGCCGCCACACGGGACCTCATCCGTACACGCCTCCAGGAAGAGGTCCGCCTGGCCACCTACCTCCAGCACCCGAACATCGCCCGCGTCCACCGGAGCCATGAGACTCCGGATGACTTCTTCGTCGTCAGGGACTTCGTGGAGGGCTGGAGCCTCAACACGCTCCTCACCGCCTCGATGATGTGCGGCGTCCATCTCTCCGAGGCCTTCGTCCTCCACGTGGGCGTGGAGGTCGCCCGCGCCCTGCACCACGCCCACACGCGCGTGGACGAGCAGGGCCATCCGCTCCAGATCCTCCACCGCGACCTCAACCCCCGGGGCATCACCTTGGGGCCGCTCGGCGAGGTGACGCTGACGGACTTCGGCCTGGCCCACTCGCGCCTCCCCGGCCGCCGCCCCACCACGCTCCCGCGTCCCCGGGGCAACGTCTACTTCGCAGCGCCCGAGGCCCTGCTCGGCGGCAACCTGGATGCACGGTCGGATCTCTTCTCCCTGGGTCTGGTGCTCCTGGAACTGGCCACCTGGAATCACCTCTACAACCTGGACGCCTCGGCCTGGGACGCACTGCCAGAAACGCTCACCGCCCCCATCAAGGAGCAAGTGCTCGGCGCACTCCTCACCGCCGCCGCAGCGGCGCTGCCGGACGAGGTGGACGAACTCATCCTCCGTGCCGCCACCTATCGCCCGGAGGAGCTGGAGCGGGTGCTTCAGCCCGTGAGCGAGCCTCTCCGAGACATCCTCCGCCGCCTGCTCCAGCGTGAGCCCTCGGCCCGTCCCTCCACGGCCGCGGAGCTGGAAGTGGAGTTGCGTGCCTGTCTCGCCGCGCGCGGCTCGGTGTACGGCGCGGCCGAGGCCGCCGCGGAAGTCCGCACCTCGCTGGCCGCGGCCAGCTCGAGCCAGGAGCACGTCACGGCCACGGAGCCCGGCGTCTTCCCCGAGTGCATCCCCCTGTCTGCCGACGACATCACCACCGAATCCGGCCGCCGCGCCTGAGGCCGAGCGCCTCTGCCGATCGCCCATGCCCAAGACACGCGAAGCCCCTCAGACGCGCATCATCCGGAACGGCACCCACGGCCCCGACGAGCCTCCCGCCTCCATCGACACGCTGATCACCCTCCTCCAGGAGCATCCGGTGGCCTCCTGGACGACGTGCCGCCCGCTGAAGAAGACGCCGACAGCGACCTTCTTCTGTGGCGAGTTCCGCAACCGCGAACACCCCTTCAGCATCCTCACCACCGAGCCCGCCGTCGCGCGCCGCCTCACCGACGCCTTCACCTCCAACTGTGAGCGCTTCCACCTGGAGGCCGATGAACCTCGCGCGCGAAGGTCCCGCACGGGCACGAAGGGGGGACGGCGCAAGCGCTGAGGCCCGGGCCCACACGCGTGGGTGCACGGGACGCAGCCCCTGCTCGCCCGGCTGATCCAGCCTCCCTCTCCATGCCTAATCTCCCACCAGGAGGGATGCGCGCCCTTCCCGAGCGACCCGCACCCGGGTGAGGAGGCTCGCTCGCGCACGTGCAGCGCCTGCCTGCGAAGCCCCGCGCACTCTGGGAGGAGCCCGTCAGTGACGCGCTCAGCCGCTGACGATTTCAAGCTGCTCGTCGAAGCCATCGCCGACCCGCTCGTGGCCTGCGATGGCCAGGAGCGCATCGTCCACCTCACCCCTCCCGCCGAGCGGCTGCTCGGCTGGACGAACGAGGAACTGCGCGGCCGGCCCTTCACCCTCCTCGTCCCCCAGCGCCTGCACCACGTCGATGGCTGCCCCCTGTTCCACTACCTGCTCGACAGACAGCCCCTTCGGGGAGGCTGTCCCATGCTCCTGCCCCTCCAGCGCCGGGGCGGCGAGGAGCTCCTGCTCGAGGTGACCGCCGGCCGGGCGGGCCAGGATGAGCACCAGCGCCTCGTGCTCTCGCTGCGCCGCGTCCCCGAGTCCCCCAGCTTCACCCCCGAGCCCTTCGCCCAGGATGTCTCCCTCCAGCTCTGGCACGACGGGCACGCCAGCGCCACGCGCCCCTTCAGCGCCGCCGACCGTCTCTACCAGGCCATCATCGAAAACGCCCCGCTGGGCATCCTCCACTTCGACAAGACGCCCGTCATCACCCTGTGCAACGACTACTTCGTCCGCATCATCGGCTCGTCGAAGCGGCTGCTCATCGGGCTCAACCTGCTCACCCTGAGGGACGAGCAGATCATGAGCTGCGTGCGCGCCACGCTCACGGGCCAGCACACCTACTACGAGGGCAACTACGCCTCTGTCACCGCCCAGAAGGTGACGCCCGTGCGCGTCCACTTCGCGCCCTGTTACGACGAGCACGGCCAGCTCAATGGAGGCATTGGCATCATCGAGGACGTCACCGTGCAGCGGCGCATGGAGGAGGAACGCGCCACCCAGTCCGCCCTGGTGGACACGCTGTTGCGCACCGCGCCCATCGGCATGGCCTTCCTGGATTCCCATCTGCGCTACGTGCGCGTCAACGACATGCTGGCGCGCATGAATGGCAAGCCCGCCGATGAGCACATCGGATGCCGGCCTCGAGAGATCCTCGGTCCGGGAGGCACCAAGCTGGAGCAGGTGCTCCAAGACGTGCTCGAGACAGGCAAACCGCTGGAGCACCTCGAGATGAACAGCCGGGACTTCTACGAGGACGGGCCGGTGCACCACTGGGCCTCCAGCCTCTATCCCGTCCGCGGCAAGGACGGCCGGCTGCTGGGCATCGGTGCGATCGTAGAGGACATCACCGAGCGCAAGGCCGCCGAGCAGGAGCGCGCCCGGCTCTACCGCGAGGCGCAGGAGGCCATTCGCGTGAGGGATGACTTCCTCACCGTCGCCTCCCACGAGCTGAAGACACCGCTCACTCCGCTCTCGCTGCGCCTGGCCAGCCTCGAGCGGCGGTTGGAGCAAGGCGAGCCCGCGGACCCCTCCTCCCTGCGCCACGCCCGCCAGCACCTGCTGCGACTCACCGCGTTGATCAACGATCTGCTGGATGCCTCGCGCATCGAGTCCGGCGGGCTCGCGCTGCACCCCCAGCCCACGCGGCTCGACGCACTCACCGAGCATGTCATCCGCGTGACGGAGGGCACCCACGGCGCCGAGCACCGCATCGCCTTCCACCCCTCCTCCACGCCGCTCCAGGTGCTCGGGGACCCATACCGGTTGGAACAGGTCATCGCCAACCTGCTGGAGAACGCGCTCAAGTACAGCCCGGATGGGGGCACCATCGACGTGGCCCTGGAGCCACGGGACGAGCTGGCCCTGCTGTCCGTGAGAGACCCCGGCATCGGCATCCCGGCCGACCAGCAGCAGCACCTCTTCGAGCGCTACTTCCGCGCGCGCAACGTCTCCACGCACTCGTACGGGGGGCTGGGGCTGGGGCTCTACATCTGCCGCGACATCGTCGAGCGTCACGGCGGCCGCATCTGGGTGGAGAGCGAAGTCGGGCGCGGCTCGACATTCTATGTCGCGCTACCGACACTCCAGCAGAAGCAAGGCTCCCTCGAGCAGGCGTCCGAGCACTCCGTCCACTGAAAGTCTTGCAGGTGGGGCTGCAAGAATGACAGGCCGGGTGTCCGTGGGTGATCGCCCCCCTCGCTCAACCGCCCGCAATCCCATGTCCCGAGGGCTGGCACGCGGGCTGCTAATAGAGAGGAGCGGGAGGATCACTACAAGCAAATGGACGCCATGACGACCGAGACCCCCACCCTGACTCGTGAGAAGGACGGCTGGCTGATCCGCGTGAAGATGGGCGGACGCATCCAGGAGGTTCGCTGCACCAATGAGGTCCAGGCTCGCTACTTCGCGGTGATGCTGGCCCTCAACCCGCTCAAGCCCACGCGCTTCCGCAACTGAGGGCTCCCAAGAGAGCCCGAGGCGCCATGCACCTCGGGCTCGGAGGAGCTCACGGGGCGGAGGCAGTGTTGCCAGTTCCTACGGGTGTTGCATATCGCACCGGCTTGTCGCTGACGGCCGCGCCGATCATCCCGGACTGATACCCATCCTCGAACATGGAGTAGGGGAACGAGGATGGGTTCGCACTGACCTGATCGAGTTGCCGCCGCAGCTCCGCCGGGAGCTCGAAGTCGAGCGCGGCGAGATTGTCCTCGAGCTGCGCCACGCTGCTCGCGCCGAGGATGACCGAGCCAATGCCCGGCTGGGTCGCGACCCAATTCAGGGCCACCTGCGCCATGCTTCGCTCAACCTGCTTCGCCACCGACTCGAGCGTGGCGACCACCCGCCAGTTGCGTTCGCTGAACAGCCGCAGCTGCTGCGCGGTCGCATCCTTCATGAGCCGCCCGAAGCCCTGGACGCCACTCTCACCTGGCCGGTACTTGCCGGAGAGTAGGCCCAGGCCGAGCGGGCTCCACGCGGTGATGCCCATGCCCAGCGACTGCGCCAGCGGCACGAACTCGGGCTCGATGCTCCGCTCGATGAGCGAGTATTGGAGCTGGATGTTGATGAACGGCGCCTGGGAGTGAGCCTCCGCGAGGGTCTGCACGCGCGCGGCGTACCAGGCGGGGACATCGGACAGCCCCGCGTAGCGGATCTTCCCGGCTCGGACGAGATCATCGAACGCACGCACCACCTCCTCGGCGGGGGTGATGCGGTCCCATGTGTGCAGCAGGTAGAGATCGATGTAGTCCGTGCGCAGGCGGCGCAGCGAGGCCTCCACGGCGCGGATCATGTTCTTGCGGCCATTGCCGCTGGCGTTCGGGTTGCCGGGCTCGAGCGAGTAGGCGAACTTGGTGGTCAGCACGACCCGGTCTCTTGCGCGCGCCTCGGAGATGAACTCGCCGAGCATCGCCTCGCTCGTCCCGTGGGTGTAGAGCTCGGCGGTGTCGATGAAGTTCCCGCCCGCGGCGAGGTACCGGTCGAAAACAGCTCGGGAAGTCTCCTTGTTCGTGCCCCACGAGCCTCGGGCTCCATCGGTTCCGAAGGTCAGCGTGCCGAGGGCCAACGGACTGACCCGAAGACCCGAACGGCCGAGCAGATAGTAGCGATCCAATGACATGTGCGGACTCCATGGGTGAGCGTCACCGCCGTGGCTCGCCACGCCGATGACGTTATTGACACATCAGTCCAGAATCAGGCGTGCGAAGACGGACGCGCGGTCCTGGGTACTTCCTAGCGAGCCCTCAGGCTCTCGATGGCAAACTGGGCGATGTCTCGAAGGGCTTCCGGGGAGACGCCTGCCTTGGCGCTGACCCGGAGGCCTTGGAGGGTGTTGAGGAGGAAGCGGCCCGCCGCCCGTTCATCGACATGAGTGGCCACCTCGCCCTTCTGCTTGGCTTCCCGGACGACGCTCTCGAGCGTGGCTTCACACATCAGCCCGCTGGCCTTCGACAGGGAGGCGACCTCCGGGTCCGCCTGTGCGCACTCCGTGATGGCATTCACGCCCATGCAGCCCCGAGCCCTCCTGGCCGGCGGCTCATTCGCGATGGCCAGGAGGACGTCTCGAAGCGCGGACAGAGGAGAAGTCCCGGCGCGCAGACGTTCGACCATGGCGGCCTGGGAGTCGGCGTTGTAGCGCTGCAGCGCCTCGAGGAAGAGGCTGTGCTTGTCGCCAAAGGTGTCGTACATGCTCTGGCGTCCGATGCCCATGGCGCGCAGGAGCTCGTCCGTCGAGGTCGCCTCGTAGCCCTTCTCCCAGAAGACGGCCACAGCCCGCTTCACTGCCTCGTCGCGATCGAACTCCTTGGGACGTGCCATGACCCATGTGTAATGATTCTGGACTGTCCCGTCAACAATATCGAGCAGCCAGCGAAGCGAGCCGATGCAGGGCCCTTGCTGCCGCTCATCCGGTACCCCAACTCACGGGTAGGAGTCTCGAGGAGGGTCCAGGCATGAATGCGCGCGGAATCTCGGAGCACGAGGTGCAGGTGGCGGCGGAGCCCGGCGTGCTGTTGGAGGGCAGCCTGACCGTACCGGAGCAGGCGTTGGGCGTGGTGCTCTTCGCCCACGGCAGTGGCAGCAGCCGCTTCAGCCCTCGCAACCGGCACGTCGCCAGCGTTCTCCAGCAAGCGGGCCTGGCGACGCTCCTCATGGACCTGCTGACACCCGAGGAGGAGGAAGCGGAGCGGTGGACGCGGCACCTGCGCTTCGACATCGAGCTGCTCGCGCAGCGGCTGATTGGAGCGAAGCAGTGGCTGATGGAGGAGCCCGAGGTGCAAGAGTTCCCCATCGGCCTGTTCGGCTCGAGCACCGGGGCCGCCGCGGCGCTGGTGGCCGCTGCGCGTGAGCCCGAGGGCATCGCGGCCGTGGTCTCCCGAGGTGGCCGGCCGGATCTGGCTGGGCCCCTGCTCCCTCATGTCCACGCTCCCACGCTGCTCATCGTGGGAGGAGATGATTTCCCCGTGATACCGCTCAACCGTGAGGCGCTGGATGCGCTGCGCACGGACAAGCGGCTGGAGCTCATCCCTGGAGCCACCCACCTCTTCGAGGAGCCGGGAGCCCTCGATCAGGTGGCCCGGCTGGCGGGGAGCTGGTTCCTCCAGCAGTTCGCCGCGACCTCGCACGAGGGCCGGCCCGGCCAGGCACCGGTGTAGCGAGTGCGGGGCTCGATTCAGAGTGGAGGCACGCTCGTGGCGCACCGCGACCCCGGCTGCGCCTTGGAACAGTCCTCCGGCTGAAGTAGGGCCGCCTCCTGGAGGTAGGCGCGCGACAGAGCCAGGCTCTCGCGGAGGCGGGCGATCTGCCCCAGGTCCTGCAGCATTTGGGCCTCCATACCCGCATCGTTCACCTGCTGGACCCAGCGCAGCCCGCGCAGGGCGTGCTCACGCGCCTCAGGCAGCCGGTGCCCGGCGGTGTAGAGCTCGGCCAGCGCTCGCTCCAGCTCGGCGCAGCGGTCATCCAGCCCCTGCTGCTCGCACGAAGCGATGGCGGCGCGCAGCGTGGTTTCCGCCTGGGCCTGCTCGTTGGCGCCAAACTGCGCCTTGGCCCGCTGCAGCTCGGCGTTCGTCAGGAACCACGGGTCTCCCACCGCGCGCGCGGCGGCCTGGTAGAGCTCCACCCGCGCAGGCATCAGGTCGAGCAGCGGGAGCGCGCCCAGGAGGATGTCCTGCTCGCCCGAGGCCTGGAGCTGGCGGATGAAGCCCTCGGAGGCACCCGGCTCCAGCTTGCCCGCGAGCACCTGGGCAAAGGTGGCGGCGAGCGGAGCCCGCTTGGAGAAGTCACGCTGCGTGGTGCGCTCCAGGTAGTCCTGCAGCACGCGCCCGCCGTAGTGCGCATCCAGGGCCTGAGCCACGGGCATCAACGCGCGGACGCGCTCGGCGGTGGGCGCGGACCAGACGGCCAGGTACAGGTAGCGACGCGCCAGGGGCGGGGCATCGCGCACCTGCTCAGATGACAGGATCGGGCCCTGCTCCGCCATGGCCTTGCCAGCGTCCCGTACGGCCATCCACCGGCTCTGACGCTCCTGGTGCTTGCGCTCAAGCAGGGTCCTGCGCTCGCGGGCCTCGTCGCTCCATCCGGGCTCGTTGAGAGCAGCCACCTTGCCGAAGCTCTCCGCGGCCAGCAGGTCCAGCCCCAGCTCGCGCAGCACGAGGCCCCGGTTCCACAGCGCGGGCGCATGGTTCGGCGCCTTCTCCAGCACGCCCTCCAGAAGGGTCAGGGCCTCCTCCAGCTCTCCCTTCGAGAGCGCCACCACCGCGCGGTCGCTGTCCACCTCGGGCGAAGCCGAGAGCTTGCCCAGATACGCGGCGGCCCGCTCGCGCTCGCCGCTCAGCAGGAAGGTGGTGGCCAGGCCGTACAGATCGCCCGCCTTCTCCAGCTTCACCTGCGTCTCCAGCGGCACCACCTCCACGGGGCGCTCGTTGCCGGAGCGCTTCACTCCATACGGCCGCCAGCCGCTGGCGCCGCCATAGCTCAGGCGCGCCTCCATGGAGCGCGTGGGAGCCAGCGCGAGCGCCTCGGGCCCCACTCCCTCCGTCCCGCCCCCCGGATTGCGGAGCACGACCACGGCGAAGGCCGCGGCCAGAACGCCGCCCAGCAACACCGTGAGCCCAGCGCGCTGACGGCGGCTCCACGCGGGGCGAAAGGCGCGGGGCGAAGTCCCCTCCGAAGCCCGAGGGCTCTCCGCCATCCGGGCTGCCTCCGCCGGTCGGGCTGCCTCCTTCGACGGCACGGGCTCCGTCGGTATGGAGGCCTGCTTCCCCTCCAGCTCCGCCAGCCGCCCGCCCAGGGACTGGAGCTGAAGGATATCCTCCAGCTCCTCCTGGCACTGCTTGCAGGTGCCCAGGTGCTTGCGGAAGTCCTCGGCCTCGGCGGGCTCCAGCTCCCCGTCCGCGAAGGCGTGCACGAGGTCATGGATGTCATCGCCCATGTCGGACACGCCGCTCATGCCTCGCCTCCGGATACTACGGGCAGCAGCAACTCCTTGAGGCGCCGGCGCGCGCGGATCAACCGCGTGCCCACGGTGGCCTTGGGAATGCCCAGCCGTTCGGAAATCTCGATATAGGAGCGGCCCTCCAGCGAATGGAGCTGGTAGACGAGCCGGAACTCCTCGGGGATCTGCTCCAGTGCCTCGCGGAGCTGCTCGGGGCTGATGGCCGCCCAGGCGGGCTGCGCCTCCGGCTCGGGCGCGGCGACACGCTCCTGCAGGTCCTCGGCGGAGACGTCCGCCCGCTGCCCGCGGGCGCTCGAGCGGCACTGATCGATGAACAGGTTGCGGAGGATGCTGAGCAGCCAGGCCCGGAAATCCGTGCCCCGCTTGTAGCCCCCAAGCTTCTCGAGCCCCCGCTTGAAGGTCTCCTGAACGAGATCCGACGCCTCGGAGGCGTTGCGGCACAGCTTCAGGGCGGCGGCGCGGAGGACGGGCTCATGCTCCGGGGCGTTGGCTGCGAACCACGCGCTGTCAGGAGCCGAAGGTGGGAAATGCCGGGAATCCACGCGGGCGGCAGGCTGGTCCGTCCGCTCCCAGGGAGTCAAGCTCCGAAAGAAGACGGACGCGCCGAACAAACCAGCACGCTGTAGGGCAACCGCGCTCATGTAATTCGAGAACGGTGGCACCCGCCGATCTTCCCGGCGGGTTTTTCCAGGGATTTTCCGCTAGGGGTTGCGGCGGACAATCTCCTCATTGAGGAGGCTGGCGAAGCACACCCATCCCAGGTAGGGCGCCACGAGCACCGCGGCCGTCCGGTCCACCTTCCGAGCGGCAGCAATGTAGGCGGCGATGCTGACCCCGAGCGCTCCGATGTCCGCCAGCGCGGTCCGCTTGAGCCGCTTGCCGAAGAAGAGCCAGGACCAGGCGGCATTGAAGCCAAGCTGGAGGGTCCACAGCCCCAGGGCACGCGAGCGCGCGGGACCTGCCGGCTGGTTCCACACCCTCCAGCCCGACAGGGCGATGAGCCCATAGAGCACCGTCCACACCGGTCCGAACACGGCGCTGGGAGGCTGGAACGGAGGCTTGCGCAACCACCGGTACCAGCTCTGGGTTCCATGGTCCGTCACCGTCGCGCCGAGCGCACCCGCCCCCGCGGTCAGCGCGCTGAACACCCCGAGCGCCGCGAGGGACTCGGTTCTCAAGGAAGGGCTCTTCAAAGCAGGGCTCTGTTGCATCGTCTGTCCTCCAGATGGGAATGCATGAAGACTCCCCGAAGGAAGGAGCTTCCCCCGGGGAGCCGGTTCTCCTGCGTCGTCTCACGGAGCGGGGATGCCCGCTTCCACCCTCACTCCGGCCTCACCGGTGACACCGGCGATGAGCCAGCGCCGCACCAGCAACAGGTGCTCGGCCTCGGCGCCCAGCGCCACCTCGAACCGCTCAGCGAGATCGGTCTGCCCCAGTCCCTGGGCCAGCTCGATGAGCAGCTCCCAGCCGGCGTTGTCCGTCAGCTCCGCCACCAGCAGCACCTCCAGGCACTGAACCAGGTTGGTGCGGGGATCCACCAACACCGCCGGGATGCCCTTGGAGGCCACGGCAACCAGATCCGCCGAGGGAGTCAGGGCCGTGGGATCAGCGCCCAGCTTCTCCATCGCCTCGCGGATGAGATTGAAATGGGCCAGCTCGTCGAACATGATCCGTTCGAGCTGTTCGCGCGAGGGGCCACCCTCCCACGTCCCGTGGATGTCGAACTTGCACAGGGCGGCCTCATAGAGCCTCACCCCGGAGCGCTCGAAGCCGAGCCGTTCGCCCAGCTTGTCGATGAACACCGTGGGCTTGTTGCCCTTGAGCATCTCCTTCGCGGTGGTGAACACGCCCTTGAGCGTGGCCGGGACAGGCACGGTGCCCAGATTGTCGCTCTCCTTCGCGTAGGCGATGCGCACCTCGGCGATGCCGGCCTCGGTGCCCGGCGAGCTCGGCAGCCCCTGGCGCGCGCCTTCGATGAGCTCCTTGCTGTCCACGGGCGAAGTCTGGATACCCGTGCGGTTGAGCCCCACCTCACTGGATGACTTCCTCATTGCTGCAGCCTCCCTTCCGGCCCGACGCCCACGTTCTGCACCCGCACGGTCAGCTCGGTGCCCGGCGTCCACTGGTAGCCCGCGGCGGCGATCTCGCTCGGCGAACCCTCGGAGTTGAGCTGATCCCGGTAGATGATGGACCGGTGCCCGGGCGGGAGCTCCGCCTTGTCGACGATCTCCGTGCCACGGGCGCGCAGATCCACCTCCTGGTTCAGCGTGCGGCGCACGAAGTCGCGGTGGCTCTTGAAGTCGATGAGATCCGGCAGCGTGGCGGGCAGCACCTCGGCCGGGTCCCTTCCCTCGATCCGCTGGAACAGCTCCATCACGTAGTGCAGGTGGCCCAGCTCGTAGTCCACCATGCGCTGCCAGATGCCCTTGATGCGGGAATTGCCCTCGTACTGGAGGCACGAGTAGTAGCAGTACAGCTCCATGGCCTCGTGCAGCATCCACTGCTCCAGCACCGACTGGCCCGGGTCCACCAGCGAGCCGTACTGGGTGACGTGCTGCTCCTCGATGGAGGCGATCTCCGCGTAGAGCTGGCGCGCGAGGGGATCGGCGAACATCGGGCCGATCGTCATGTAGAAGTCGTGCGTCTGGAACTCGGCCGCGGTGATGAGCAGCGCATGGATCTTCGACAGCGGGTGCGCCGTGCTCACGTCAAAAGGCCGCCGCAGGTCATCCAACGGATGGCGGTGCTCCACCGCCGTGGGCCGTCCAGGCCGGATGTCCGAATAGGACTGGATGAGGTAGTTCGGATCCTTGCCCTCGAGCCGGTCGTACAGGGCGGAGTACCGGTAGAGGTGATCGAAGTCCTCCAGCAGGCCGAAGCGATAGACCTGGGCCAGATAGGGGTCCGGCTCCTTGAGGGCCACGCTGGCCGTGACCTCGATGGCCACCTGCTCGAAACCAATGGTCGTCTCGACTGGGCTCTGGTCCGCCGGGTTGAGCCAGTTGACCAGCGTCTGCTGGTGGTGCTCCACGCGCCGGACGAGCGCGAGCGGCTCACGCAGCTCGCGGTTCAGGCGCGCCACGATGTGCTTGAAGCGGAGGGCATCCGCCTCGATTCCGTTCATGAGGATGACTCGCACGCGAGTGAAGGCGTCGTCATCCAGCTTGCTATAGGGGCGCTGAACCAGGTCCTTCCAGGTGAACACCTGACGATCCAGCGGTACCCCTTTCTCCTTGAAGAGATCCAGGGCCACGTCTGACTCCTTTAGGCGGAGAGGTGAACGAATCGGGCTAAAGCTCGGGCGCGTGACAGGGCGCGGCAATGGAGAAGGGCCCACTGCCTGGAGCCCGCTGGAGTGTGAGGTGGCTCGCCTGGATGCCTGCTCGAGCGGACTCCCAGGGATGACTTCGCCACGAGGCGGATGCCGTGCGCTCCAAGAGGTGGCATAGAGTCCGCAAGAGCAAAGAAGGAGCGGATGGCAAGCGACACCTGGAAGGTCCTACGGCTGCGCCTGCGCAACCACCTGCCGTTGATGTTGGGGGTAGCAGTGCTGAGCACGCTGGTGCCCGCACTGTGCTGGAAGGGCGGCCTGTTGTGGCTGCCGACCCTGGAGCGCGCCCTGTATGACAGCGCCCTCACCCACTTCACCCGGGCGGGCCCTTCCACGGGGATCGTCGTGGTGGCCATCGACCAGTCGAGCCTCGACGGGGTGCGCAACAACCCCTCGTACGCGCGCAACTTCGGCAACTACCCGTGGACGCGCAGCCTGTGGGCACGGGTGGTGGAGCAACTGGCGCATGAAGGGGCGCGCGCCGTGCTCTTCGACATGGTGATGGACGAGCGCGACACGGATGCGAGCGCGGACCTCGACTTCGCCCAGGCGCTGCGCACCACCGGGCTGCCCATCTACATGGGAGTGGCCACGCATCCGCGGGCGGCCCCGCTGCCGAAGATCGACCCGGTCCACGTACCGCGGCCGTTCCTGCCTCCCGCGGTGCCACAACCACCCGCCGTTGGGAGCGCGGGAGGCAGCGCCCCTCCATCGCCCTCGGGGAATGAGGAGTTCCAGGAGGTAGACGAGAACGACGTCCAACCCCCCACGGATCCGCTGGAGGCGGCGCGGGCGCTGACCTTCCCGGTGCGGACGAATGGGCACGAGCTGCCCCTCCTGGAATACGAGTCCGAGCAAGGCTTCCGCGAGCGCTACCGTCCAGTGCCTCCCATCGCGTCGCTGCTCCCGGAGGCGGCGGGCTTCGGGTTGGTGGAGGTGGAGCCGGATCCGGACGGGAGGATGCGCCGCACCCGCTTCGCCTATACGGATGGGGACAACACCTACGTCACGCTCCCGGTGGCGCTGGCGGCGGATCTGTTCGGGGCGACGGAGCTCGTGTTCTCGGGCCGGACGCTGCAACTGGGCTCGCGGACGTTCGAGGTGAACCCGGATGGCAGCGCCGAGCTGGACTTTGGAGGCATGCTGCACGATCGGTTCCCCGTCATCCCTGTCGTGGCGGTGCTGGACGATCGGGCGCTGCGCGATCAGGGCAAGCCCACGATGCTGCCCGCGGATCTGTTCCGAGGCCGGATCGTCGTCGTCGGAGGCATGGCGGTGGGACTGGGGGACAACAAGCCCACTCCGTTCTCGGCGTCCACACCGGGGGTGAGCAAGCAGCTCGCGGTGCTGGAGAACCTGCTGGCCGGGCGTTTCGTCACCGAGGCCCCCTTCTGGGTGAGCCTGCTGTTCGGGCTCGGGCTGGCGCTGGTGTCGGCGGTGCTCCTCATGACGCTGCGGGTGCCCGCGCTGGAGTTCGCGTGGGTAGCGGTGGTGGTGGTCATCGTCTATGGAGTGCTGGGCGCCTCCCTGGCTCAGAGCCGGGTGCATGTGCTCTCGGCGCTGCCCATGGCGTCGGGGCTGCTGGCGTGCATGGGCGCCATGGCCTTCAACCACCTCTTCGCCAGCCGCGAGGCGGCCTTCATCCGCCAGGCCTTCAACCGCTACATGGAACCGCGGCTCATCGAGCAGATGATTGAGGAGAACCAGCTGCCGAAGCTGGACGGTGAGGAGCGGGAGATCACCGCCTTCTTCAGCGACATCCGCGGCTTCTCCACCTTCTCCGAGCGCTTCAAGCAAGACCCTCGCTCCCTGGTGCGCGTGCTGAACCAGTACCTGACACGGGTGAGCACGGCGCTGCTGCACGAGGGGGGCTGCCTGGACAAGTACATCGGGGACGCGGTGGTGTGCCTGTTCGGCGCGCCCGTGAACCACTCGGACCACGCGGTGCGCGCCTGCAAGGCGGCGCTGGTGGTGCAATCGGAGGTGGAGCTGCTGCGCGCGCACTTCCGCCACCAGGGCCTGCCGGACGTGTACACGCGCATCGGCCTCAACAGCGACCGGCTCTTCGTGGGCAACTTCGGCAGCGATCAGCTCTTCGACTACACCGCCATGGGCGACGGCATGAACCTGGCTTCCCGGCTGGAGGGCGCGAACAAGGCCTACGGCTCGCTGATCATGATCGGCCCCCGCACCTACCAGCTGGCGCAGGACGCCATCGAGGCGCGAGAGCTGGATCAGGTCCGCGTGGCGGGCAAGACGGAGGCGGTGACGGTGTACGAATTGCTGGCGCTCAAGGGCGAGCTGCCGGCGGAGAAGCGCGAGACGGTGGAGCGTTACCACGAGGCGCTGGGGCTGTATCGCAAGCGGCGCTTCGCGGAGGCAGCGAGCCTGTTGAAGGCGCGGTTGGCGAAGGATCCGGAGGATGGCCCGACCGCCTCGTTGCTGGCGCGCTGCCAGAAATATGTGGAGATGCCGCCCCCCTCCGGTTGGGATGGGGTGACGAGCCTGGACAAGTGAGAGGAAGCGAGAACGCGATGCACAAGAGAGCACGCTGGCTGATGGCCACATTGGCCCTGTGTGCCGCGAGCGCGGCCCTGGCGGTCGAAGTGAACGGCACTTTGTACGTGAAGGCGCGCAACACACGGCTGATGGCGGCTCCGCCTCCCAGCACCACCGTGAAGGCCGTCCTGCAGCCCGGCCAGCAGGTGAAGTGGCTGGGCGCGGATGCGAAGGACAAGCAGTGGCACCGCGTGGAGGTGGACGGCAAGACGGCGGGCGTCGTCTTCCAATCCAACCTCTCCACCAAGCCCCCCAACATGGAACTGACGACCAAGAACGGGACTCCCAGCGCGGACATGAAGGCCCTGGCCAGCTCGGGCGCCGCGGTGCGAGGCCTGAGCGAGGGTGCCATCGCGTATGGCAAGGAGAAGGGGGCGAAGACTCCCGGCTTCTCGCAGGCCGTGGATCAACTCGAGGCGCTCGAGAAGCTCGCGGATGACATCAAACCCCAGGATCTCTCCAAGCATGCCCAGGAGGCTCACCTCTTCCCGGTGGTCGGCCCGCGCGACACCACGGCCAAGCGAGGTGCCAAATGATTCGCATGTTCCTGAGAACTTCGGTCCTGGGACTCGGCCTGCTGGCGCTGTCTTGCGCTGCCGTCTCCAAGACGATGGGAAACGTCGCCAAGAAGGCGGGCGTCGACCCCAAGCCGGCGCAGAGCGCCGAACTCGCCAATGACGAGTCCAGCGATTGCGAGAAGCTCCAGACCCAGCCCTCGATCGAAGAGGAGTACGCGCTGGGAGGTGCCGTGGCACTCAACTGGGTGCAGCAGGGCGGGGGGCTGATCGATCGCAAGGCGAACGAGTCGCTCCTCGTGTACCTCAACACGGTGGGCCGGAACCTGGGTGCGCAGTCCCCGCGGCCCACACTGCGCTGGACCTTCGGCGTCCTCCAGAACGACGAGGCGGTCAACGCACTGTCGACGCCGGGCGGCTATGTCTTCGTCACCCGCAAGCTCCTACAGACTGTGGACAACGAGGCGCAGCTCGCGGGCGTGCTCGCGCATGAGATCGCCCACATCACCCAGCGGCATGTCCTCAACCAGTACGCCAAGGTCAAGGTCCGGCAGTGCAAGCAGGCGGCGTTCCTCAAGGCCGGCAAGGACATCCTTTCGCTGGGAGGCAGCCAGCTCTCTCCGAAGGTGGCCGAGAGCCTCGACTCGCTCCGGAAGACGTGGAACGGAAAGCTGGACCTGGACCACCACGTCGACCTGCTGGGCAGCTTCGCGGACGACCTCGTGGGAGACCTGGCCAACAGCGGCCTCGACAAGGAGGACGAGTATGCCGCGGATGAGGAGGCGGTCCGCATGCTCGTCTCCGCCGGCTACGATCCGATGGAGTACGTCACCTTCCTCTCGCGGATTCCCGACAGCCGGGGCTTCTTCGCGCACCACCCACGCAGCACGGACCGCAAGAAGAAGCTCGTCGCGCTCCTGAACGCGAACAAGGGCTCTGACCAGGAGTTCTCCGACTTCGCCTCCAACCGGGAGGGGCTCGTGAGTCCCCCGCTGCCTCCGGCGTTCGCCTCGCTGAAGTGAACCGCGCTTCGCTCCTGGGACGAGGCGTGACGACGCACTGAGCCATGGGCCCGCGATTTCCGCTCCGAGGTCGCGGGGGATACGCTGCCGCCGCCGCTGGCCCGGAGGCCCGGCCGATTGGAGGATTGCGTGTCCCAGAAGATGCACCGTCGCACCATCCTGCAGTCTATCGTCGCGGTCGCGGCGACGACTGCGTTTGGATGCAGCGACGATGAGACGACGGTCGATACACAGTCGGACAAGTCCCGTGCGTACTTCCCGCAGTCAGTAGCCTCGGGAGAGCCACGCCCGAACAGCGTCGTGCTGTGGACGCGCGCGATAAACCCGGCGCAAGCCGGAGACATCACGCTGTCCCTTGATGTCTCCACCGACGAGAACTTCGGCTCGTTCGTGCTCCAGCAGCAGGGCCTCACGGCCCAGGCCACTCACGACAACGCCATCAAGATCAAGGTCACCAACCTCCAGCCACGCACCACCTACTACTACCGCTTCATCCACGAGAACGGCGGCGACAAGTTCGTCTCCCCGGTGGGCCGAACGAAGACGGCGCCCAGCGCGACCGATGACGTGCCGGTGAAGTTCGTGTTCGCCAGCTGCCAGGACTACGTGGGCCGCTACTACAACTCGTGGGCGCGGCTGCTGCAGCTCGACACGGACCTGGACTTCATCGCCTTCCTCGGGGACTACATCTACGAGACGACGGGCGACCCGGCCTTCCAGTCCACGAACACCCTGCGCGGCATCCAATTCACCGAGCCCACGACGGCGTTGGTGCAGCACAGCGGCATCTTCCAGTACGGAGCGGCCGCCTCGCTCTCCAACTACCGGGACATCTACAAGACGGTGCGCGCCGACCCCATCATCCAGAAGCTGCACGAGCGCTACCCGTTCATCGTCATGTGGGACGACCACGAGTTCTCCAACGATTGCTGGGGCTCGAACGCCACGTACGAGAACGGGCGCCGCACCGAGCGTCAGGACGAGCGGCGGCGCAACGCGGAGCAGGCCTTCTTCGAGTTCCTCCCGATCGAGGCCAATCCGTCCGGCGCGTCCCAGGGCGTCATCGACGTGAACAGCGAGCCGAAGTACCCCGATACGCACATCTACCGGGACTTCGAGTTCGGCAAGCACGTACGGTTCATCGTGACGGACTACCGCACATACCGGCCCGATCACCTCGTCCCCGAGGATGCCTTCCCCGGAACGGTGGCCATCGACGCGCCGACGCTGGCGGCCACGGGCTACGCGGACGCATTCAACTCGGACCTGTTCTCGTACATCGACGTGGACGCGCCGGAGTACGCGCAAGTGAAGGGCGCTCTGCGGCTGGGGTACATCGCGCTCGCGCAACAGTCCGGGCTGTCGTCCGATGAGGCCACGGCGAAGGCGGACATCTGGGTGAAGGGCAACCTGGCGCTGGCCTACGTCAACCAATTGCTGGCGGCGGCGGGGGCTCCGGCCTCGGGGCTCGTGGTGTCACCGGCCAACAAGCCCCGAGGCGTGGCCTTCGTGCACATGGGCAAGCTGGGCCTGTTCGACCAGCGCGGCGTGCGGAACATCGTGGTGAAGGACACGTATGACCTGTACTCGTACGTCCGCTACCTGGCCACGCAGACGGCCAGTGAGAACGTGCTGGGCACCGCACAGGAGGCCTGGTTCAAGGACAAGCTGAAGGCCACCAACACCTGGAAGGTCATCGTCAGCTCGGTGTCGTTCTCTTCGCTGGTCCTGGACCTGAGCAACAAGACAGACATCCCGGACACCTCGCTGCGCCAGCGCTACTACTTCACCACGGACCAGTGGGACGGCTTCCCGACGAAGAAGAAGGAGCTGCTCACGTACCTGAAGAACAACGTGAGCAACCCGCTCGTCATCTCCGGAGACATCCACGCCGCGTTCGCGTCCGTGGAGGAGGGAGTGCCCACACTGACGGCCCCGGCCATCTCGTCCAGCGCCATCCAGGAGGAGGCGGGCACGGCGGTGATGGGGGCGGGCTTCTCGGAAGGCAGTGCCATCTATCGCTACATCGCGGTCGACACCGACAAAACCCTGAAGGAAGCCAACCCCGCCCTCGCCGTCAACAAGACGGACAGCCATGGCTTCGTGGTGCTCGAGGTGAAGGCGGATGAGGCGGTGGCGACCTACCACTTCATCCCCAGCACCGAGGTGCACAAGGACTACTCGCGCCGGACGGCGGAGGAACTCCGGGGGCAGTTCACCACGCAGACGGTCCACGTGCGGAACGGCGCCATCATCTCCGGCTGAGCGATGGTTGCCAGGGTGGCACGGTTCTCGCGCCGTGCCGCCCAAACGCGGAGTGAGGGATCCTTCACTCGAAACACTCCGCAACCTCCGTGTCAGGGGTGCTTAAGAACCGCTTGAGACATTGGCTCTCGAAGTTCGATTCCAAAGGAACCGACCATGAGCCAAGACGACAAGAACCACCCCACACCTGAGCAAGTGACGCGCCGCAGGATTCTCCGCGGCATCGGCATGGCATTGGCGGTCGCACCGCTCGGCAAGCTCCTTGCCTGCTCTTCGGGCGATGACGAGAACCCCGGTGACGGGACCGACACGCCGGATGCGGGAGGCACACCCGATGCGGGAACGGATGCGACAGCATGGGCCACCGGAGGCACGGCGGTGATGACGGGCAGCTACGCGGATCCGTTTGCCTCGGGTATCGGCACGGTGTGCGCGCTGACGTGCGCGGCGACACTGGGCCCCTGCTATGCGAACACGCTCGTCCGCAAGGACATCAGCGAGGGACACAACGGCCTGCCCGTGCGCATGGCGTTGCTCGTGGTGGACACGAATTGCAAGCCCATCCCGGGCGCCGAGGTGGACATCTGGCACGCGGCGCCGGAGGGGCTCTACTCGGGTGAGGACGCCAGCACGTTCTGCACCGCGGATGATCCTTCGGCCACCTCCGCGCGGTGGTTTCGCGGAGTGCAGACGACCGATGCGAACGGCCGGGTGGACTTCGACACGTGTTTCCCGGGCTGGTACAGCAGCCGGACCATCCACATCCACTTCACGATTCGCGTGAACGGCAGCGAGTACGTCACGTCGCAGCTCTTCTTCGACGACACGCTGAACGACGAGATCGTCAATACCCAGCCGCTCTACAACGCGCGGGGGCCGCGCGACACGACGAACTCGACCGACACGGTGATCTCCGCGAGCAGCGTGGGCGACTACCTGTTCCAGACGCAGCGCATGGCGGATGGCGCGATGCTGGCCTGGAAGACGCTGGTCATCCGCTCGTCTCTCTCCGACACGCTGTGCAACGTGCCGGGGGGCAGCGGTGGGGGTGGCGGTGGCCCTCCGCCGGGCTTCGATGGAGGAATGGGACCTCCGCCTGGCTTCGACGGCGGCATGCCCCCGCCTCCGTGAGGAAGGGGCTGACGGCGAGCTTCAGCGCACCGTGGCCTGGCTGAGGGCGCGGTGCACGGCCTCCAGCGCCTTGCGCGCATCGAGCAGCTCGGCGCGTTCGGCGGTCAGTGCCGCCACCTGCTGGGCGAGCACGTCCCGCTCGCTCCGGAGCGTCTCCACGGCTCGTCGCAGGGAGGAGGCCTCATCCTTGGCACCCTCCAGCTCCGTGGCGAGCCGCTCCTCCTCGGAGAGGCTGTCGGCCAGTGCCTTCTTGCCCTGGGCCACTTCCTCTTCCAGCGCCGCGCGCTCCGTGCTGGAGGCCTGCAGCGCCTGCCGTGACTCCTGGAGCGACAGCAGCGCCTCGTCCCGCTCGCCCTCCAGCGCCGCCAGCTCGCGCTCCAGGTCGCCCAGGAGCTTCACCCGGCCCTCCATCTCCGCGGCCAGCCGACGCGCCTCATCCATGCGCAGGCGCGCTTCCTCCGTCGCCTTCTCCGACTGCCGCCGCGCGGCCTCCAGCTCCTGCGTCAGCGATAGGTTGAGCGCCTTCAGCCGGTTCAGCTCGCCTTGAAGCGCGTTGATGCGCTCCACCGCGCGCATCCCCGCCTCGGACACGGACGCCGGGAGCGGCTCGGGGCGCGGGTTCTCTCGCACGGCCTTGAGGCGCTCCTTGAGCCGCTCGCGGCGGGCCTCCGGAGCCATCTCCTCATGGGGCGAGGGCGGCGTCTGCACCTCCACCTCCGTCGCCGGAGCATTTCCATGTGCCATCGGCGTGACCATCGGAGCAGGAGCCGCATGAACCACCGGCGGCGCCACGGGTGCCATCACCGCGGCCGGTGCAGCCGCCTCGGCGGGCGCGGTGAACGAGGCAGCGCCGACGGGCTCGGGCTCCACGGCCGTCACGCGCGGGGCATCGGCGGTGGCACCGAAGACTTCCTGGTGCACAGCGGCCATCGCATGCGCCTCGCTCTGGGACAGCGGAGAGCGCAGGGCTGCGCTCACGGCCTCGGCGGCGGTGGGACGCGGCGCGCGGGAACGCTCGATGCGGGCTCGCACCTCGGCGGAGAGGTCGGCGGGAGCGGGCGCGGAAGCCTCGGCGACGGGAGCGGCCTCGGCCACGGACTCGGCGGCCTCCCCGGACTCGGCGGACTCGGGAGTCTCCAGGAGACCCGTCAGCGCACCGAGGCGGACTCTCGGCTTGGCGCGGGACACGTTCTGTTCGAAGGCTTTCTTCATAAGCGGAAAGGGTGCGGTGGAGGAAAGGAGTGAGAAGGTCAGCTGGCCTTCGAGCCGGCCTTGGGCGCGGCGGCGGCCATTTGCGGGAGCACGTGGTTGATGAGCGCCTGGATGTCGGTAGCGCCCTTGGAGGTCGGGTCGGCGACGAACACGGGGCGGCCCTCGCTGGAGGCCTGCGCGAACTTGGTGCACTGCCGGATGATGGTGGGCAGCAGGTACTCGGGGTAGTGCGTCTGCAGCGCCTCGAGCGCCTCCTTGGCCAGCTTGAACGTGGCGTTGAAGGAATTCACCACGATGAAGACGTGGTCCAGCACGTGCTGGAGATCCTCCTCCAGGCTCTGCACGGTCTCGAAGAGCAGCTTCAGCCCATGGAAGGACAGGAAGTCGGCGAGCACCGGGACGAACAAGTCATTGGCCGCCATGAGCGCGTTGAGGTTGAGCAGACCGAAGGAGGGAGGCGCATCAAAGACGATGACGTCGTACTGGGCCTCTACCTCCCTGAGGGCATTGCGCAGCTTGAACTCGCGCCCGGCCATGGGCATGAGCGACAGGTCCACCGTGGACATGCTCAGGTTGGAGGGCACGAAGTCCAGGTTCGGCAGGGTGGACTTCTGGATGACCTGGGCCAGGGGCGTCTTGCGGACCAGCACGTCCTGGAGCGTCTTGGGGAAGTCCTCGCCTTCGTAGCCCAGGCACTTGGTGGCGTGGCCCTGGCTGTCGAGATCCACCAGGAGCACCGCGTAGCCCAATTCGGCCAGCCGCCACGCATAGGAGGTGGACAGGGACGTCTTGCCCGTACCGCCCTTGAAGTTGAGGAACAGCTGGCGGCGGTGGCTGATGACGTCGGGGTACTTCTGCAGCGTGGCGCGCAGCTCCCACAGGTCATCCGGGGTGTAGTCGTCCTTCTTCAGCGCCTCGGAGAGCTCCTTGGGAGACACGCCGAGCATCTCGGCTACCTGCTTGGCGCTGTAGATTGGAGCTTCCATCGAAAACCCTTCGTTGAACGCGCGGGGCGCGCACCTCGCCTCATGCCGCGAAGTATTTGTGCCCCCGCCGTATCACAGCCCCCCGGGCAAGAAGGAGAGTCAGGGCCTCCTGGGCCAGTTCCACCGGTGCCGAGAGCGCGGTCGTCAACTCTCCAAGCGAGCGGCCCCGGATGGCCGCGCGGATGTCCGCCATGAACGAGGAGCAAAGTGCCTCCACGGGCGACGGTCCGGGGCGAGCAGCGGGAGTGCTCGGCGCGGGCGCGGGTGGAGACGCGGGCCGGGTTCCCATGGCGGCCAGGGCCACACGGGCGGAACCGGAGCGCTCGGGGGCGGAGGCGGGAACAGAGCGCGCGAGCGTCACCGCCGGGGCGGGAGCCGGTTGCGCGGGAGAAGCGGTCGGGGCCACCGGAGCAGCCGGCACCTGCAGCGCGGCTACGGTCTTCGCGGCCACGGTCTGGGCCGGAGCGCGCACGGCGGCGGGAGCCGCGGGAGCCAGCTCGACGGGAGCGCGACGCGGAGGCGGCGGTGGAGCCAGCGATGCACGCACCGGCTGCGCGGGCAGCGTGGCGAGCCGGCGGACCTCTCGCCTGCGCTGCGGCTCGTCCATCTTCACCACGGCAGACACATCATGACCGAGGATGCGCGAGAGGCTCTGCGCGGCGGACTTGCGCACACGAACCTCGGAGTCCAGGAGCGCATCGAGCAGCAGCGTCCGGGCCCCCTCACCACTGGCGGCTCCCAGCGCGAGAGCGGCGAGGCTGCGCACCTCGGGGTCGGTGTCGTGGATGGCCTCCTCGCCGAGCCGTCGCGCCGCATCTCCCTCCAGGCCCAGCGCCAGCAGCGAGGCGCGGCGGCGCACGGCCCGGTCCGGATCCTTCATCGCCTGGGCCAGGTGAGGCGCGGCGTCATCGGGAGCCAGCGAGAGCAGGGCCTTCAGCGCGGAGATGCGAACCTCGGCCACCGGCGAGGCCAGCAGCGGAGAGACGACGGATGCGCCCTGCTCCCGGCACAGCCCCGCGAAGGCCTGGATGAGCGCCACCTGAACGGAGGGATCCGTCTCCGCGTGCAGCGCGGTGGCCAGCGCGGGCGCGGCGGCGGGCTGGGCCAGGGCCTTGAGGCGCTCGGCGGCACGGATGCGCGCGGCGGGGTCGGCGGCGGACAGCTCTCGCACGGAGAAGCCGAACAGCGTCTCGTCGGCGCTGCCCGCGGGGCCTACGTGTCCGGACAGCTCGGCGAGTTGCTGTGGGCTCACGCCAAGCCGGCCCTCATAGAAGAACCTCTGCGCCTGCTGCACCACGGGCGACGCTCCCGTCACCGAGGCCGCCTTGGGCGCCGACGCCATGGCCATCGCGAAGCCAGGCGAGCCCACGTGGAACAGGGGCTCGTCCTCATCGGGCACGGGCGGAGGAGGCCGCTCGGAGAGGGGCTTCACCGCCACGGGAGTAGGAGTACTCCGAGCGACCGGCGCCTCCACGGACATGGAGGGCGTGGACGCTCCCTCCGGCCGGGTCAGCACTTCACTCCGAAGCTGCGAGATGAACGAGGCCAGGTCGATGCCCAGGTCATTGTCCGCATCATCCTCGGGCACCTGGTCCGCGGTGCGGATGCGGCTGGCATCGAGCAGCTTGCCCATGAGCTGGGTGCGCTCGCCTCGCAGCGCCGAGTTGACACGGGCCAGCTCGTCGCGCTCGGCCTGAGAGCGGTTGAGGCGCACCTCCAACTCCGCAAGCTCACGCCTCAGGACGATCTCGCGCTGCCCCGTCTCGGCCAGCTCGCGCTTGAGCCGCTCGCCATCCTTCCGGGCGGCTTCCAGCTCATGGTGGAGCTGATCCGCACGAGCCTCGAAGTAGACGATCTTTTCGAGTGCGCTCTTGAGCAGCGCGTCCGGACGCTCATCACTCACGGCCTGAACAGCCCTCCACCGTCAAGGCGCTCAAGGCGCTGGGTGCTTTCGGTGGGGGCCTCCTCCTGCGGACACCTCTGACCACCTGTGGCATCGGGGCGGGACCTTATGTCAGACCCTCGTGGCAGGTAAACCCCCGAAATAGCTGGGGCTTTTTTCTGATCGGACCCCAAGCCCATTGACAACGCCGCGCGGGCCGATTTTTCGGCCCCAGACGCGAATGGCAGGGGTGTACCTCCAGACATGGGCTCGGCCCCTCGCCTGGGACCCTGCTCTGGGGTCCTAAGCACTTCCCACTAGCGGCCCGTGCGCTTGGGTGAAGTTTCGGACAGACCGGGAGCCACCGTGGAAGGACGGCTGCGCCGTGAACCTCGCGGCGACCCGCGCACGGCGTCGCGCGTCGAATGATCAGATCCACCATGGCGGAGCGGATCATTCTCGCGCGCCACGAGGCGCTCGCCATGCTGCCCGGCCATCCCATCAGGCAGGGTTGATCAGCGCCGACAGAGCCCACAGACTCAGCAGTGAAAAGGGGCTCCGGAGCCGGAAAATCGGCCTCGGAAGGGTTTCGTGATGGAATGCGTTGATCGTCCACCAAGTTGATCCGGGTTCGGGGAACCGACTCGGAACACGTTTCCAACGCCATGGGTTGATCATTCCGCGGGCGGATCCGGAGCCGAGAAATCGGCCTCGGCGCCTGTTCACGACGGCACGGGTTGAACTGTGCACGGCGCGGCACTGGGACGGCACGGGGTGTGCGCGTCCGGTGTGCGCGGAAGGTCTTCCCAGGGCGGCTACGAGGATCCTGGGATGTCAGACGCCCTCCGTAATGTCCCTCTTACGCCGTCGCTCACAACGAGCGACGACTCCCTCGACGACGCGTGTCGCGGCGACGAGGGTCAACGCCCTTCTTCTCAGGTGTCAGAAGCCATGGAACAGCGACTGGCAGGCATCATTGGAGCCTCCGTGCGAGCCGCACGGCAGCGCTTGGATTTGACTCAAGCCGACGTGGCGGAGCGCGTCGGCATCGCCACGGAAGTGTATGGACGGTTGGAGCGAGGCCACATGCTGCCCAGCGTGAAGACGCTGCGCAGGCTGTGCCTGGTGCTCAACTGCTCTTCGGACGTGCTGCTCGGAGTCGCCTCGGCGGATAAGCCGGTGGCGGTGGCCGAGGACCCGCCGGAGTATGGGGAGCGTCCCGAGGTGCGGCGGGTGCTGCGCACGCTGCGTCGGCTCGAGCCGGCCCAGCTGCGCCTCATCAGCCAGGTGGCGGGCGCCATCCGCTGAGCCGAGGCCGCCCGCTTCCTCGTGAGCACGCCCGAGGAAGGGGCGCCCGCGCGCCGGAGATTTTTCGCCTTTTCGCAACTTCTTGGCGCATGGAAAGAAGCGACCTGGGGCGTCCGAGGCGTACATCGCCTCCATGCGCCCCCCCCAGACGACGTCGCCCTCGCTGGACCTGCCGAGCCTTGCCGTGCATGCGCTGTGGTGGGGCTGGTTCCCCGCCTTCGTATGGAGTTGGGACCAGCTGAGCTGGTCAGGCCGGTTGGGGATGTTGGCGTTGGGCTGGGCCGTGCTGTTCTGGAACTACTCCGTGCTGCACAACCACATGCATGTGCCCATCGCGAAGCCGCGGGTGCTCAAGTGGGTGGTGTCGCGGACGCTGGGACTGTCCTGTGGCTTCCCGTACCGGGGCTACTACCTGTTCCACTTCAACCACCACAAGTACAACGACGGGCCCGGGGACTGGGGGCAGCGGCTACCGAGCGAAGGCGTAGTACACTATCTGCTGCGCAACACGCTGAAGCAGTGGTTCTGGCCGTGGGAGCTGGTGGCCAACGTGTGGCGGGCGACGAAGACGCGCACCCACCGGTTGGAGCTGGTGCTGGACTTCGTGGTGGTGGATGGGGTGCTGCTGGGGCTGCTCTTCTGGGAGCCGGCGCTGGGACTGTCCTTCTTCGGCATGCTGCTGGTAGGGCAGGTGAGCATCTTCTGGCTCAACCTGGCCGCGCACTTCGAGTCGGATTCGAGCCGCCGGGACTCTCTGGGCGTGACGTCGACCTCGAAGTTCTATAACTTCTTTTTCTTCAACGCGGGCTACCATCAGGCGCACCACTTCTGGCCGCAGGTGCCGTGGCAGGAACTGCCGACGGCCACCCGGGAGCTGGCGGCGTCGGCACGCGTTCGTCCAACACTGCAAACCTCGCTCTCTCCGATCAATCCGTTGTTCGTGGCGCGGGTGATCCGGAGCTATTCTGCCGAGCCGTGCGATCGGCAGACGGAGTCGACGATTACCTCCGGGACCCCATCGGCCGTTACCTGATCGGCGACGGGTTCCTGCACTGGTACGCCTCGGCGGACCTGTGCGGGTTCATCGCGTGGCAACGTCCGGACGAGCCCTTCATCCGGCGCCTCATCGAGGTGCTGGACGTGGAGCGCACGCCGCATGCGCCGCACCGCTCGCTGGTGGACTTGCGGCGGCTGGAGTCTCCGGATCCGTCGGCCTTCGGGCTCTTCGTGAACTACATGCGGCAGCGGGAGGAGGACTTCGCGGCCTCGGTGCAGCGGCAGGCGCTGGTGCGGCCAGAGGGCATCATCGGCGCGGTGGTGGGTGGGTTCTACAGCCTGCTGAGCCCGCGTTACCCCAGCCGGGTGTTCACGGAGTCGAACGAGGCGCTCTCGTGGCTGGGTGTGCAGGAGGCCAAGGCGGCGGCGCTGCAATCAGAGCTGAATCAGCTGGTGATGGAGGCGACGGGACAGTCCCCGCTGTTGCTGCAATTGCACCGGGTGCTGCGCCCCAAGCTGGTGGAGGCGAGCCTGGCAGACACGGCGCGAGAGATGGGCATGTCCGAGCGCACGCTCCAGCGGAGGCTGAAGGAGGCGGGCACGTCCTTCCAGGCGGAGTTGAACGCGGTGCAGGTGCGCACCGCGCAGCAGCTGCTGCTGGAGACGGACATGAAGCTGACGGCGGTGGCGGTCGAGGTGGGGTGCGCCTCGCTGCAGCACTTCAGCAGCCTGTTCCGGAAGCTGGTGGGCGATTCTCCGAGCAACTGGAGGGACCAGCAGCGCAAGGCGCCGCCGTCCCCACAGGAGAGCCCGCCTGGCAAGTAGCGCGGCCTATCCGCCGTAGCCCTTCTTCGCGGCCGGGCGCGCCATGAGGCGCTCCAGCGTGGCCTTCAGCGTGGGCGTGTCATCGCCGAGCTGCCCCACCCTGCTGGCGAAGAAGAGCACGCCGCCAAGCACCACGTCGGCGGCGGAGAACTTGTTGCCGACGATGAAGTCACGGCCCTTCATGCGCTCCTCCAGCACCGCGGCCACGGCCTTGAAGCGCTTGGTGGCACGGTCGACGGCGGCGGGAGAACGGTCCGCCTCCGAAAGGAAGCGGGTGTTCTGCACGATGGTGATGAGGGGAGGCTCGGCCTCGGTCATCGCGAAAAGGATCCACTGGTAGTATTCGCCGCGCTCTTGCGTACCCACCGCGGGAGCCAGCCCCTTCTCGGGGTACTTGTCCGCTAGCTGCATGATGATGGCGGCGGATTCGAAGAGGGGACATCCGCTGTCCTCGATGGCCGGCAGCTGGCCCATCGGGTGCACCTTCAGATAGGCGGGCTCCTTCTGCTCGCCCTTCAGCAAGTCCACCGGCGCCAGTTCGTAGGGGATGCCGAGCTCCTCGAGGATCCAACGGATACGCGTGGAACGGGACTGCGGATGGAAATAGAGCTTCATTTGGATCTCCAGAGAGGTCAGCGCCGCAGGCGCCGGGCGTGGCCCAGGCGGATGCGGTCGCGCGATGCCTTCTTCTCCGTTCGCGCGCCCGGGGGCAAGATCGGATCCGGGCAGACACTGCGCAACCGACACCCTCGGCATTCCGCGCCGCTCCACACGGCCTCGTAGAGGGCCGTCACCCGGTCGATGACGTCGAAGTCCTCGGTGACGAAGCCCAACTCGAAGTTGCGCGTGTCCTCACCCTTGGCGCCCAGGCCCGCCCCCGTGAGGTTGGCGCTGCCCAGGTAGGCCCAGGCTCCGTCCACCAGCACCGTCTTGAAGTGCACCCGCGGACAGACCTTCAGCTCCAGGCCTCCGCGCACCAGCCGCTCGCTCGCATCGAAGGCCTCGCGGAACGGGCGGCTGGGCAGCTCCGCGTGCAGCAACCGCAGTGCCACTCCGCGCTTCGCCAGCGTCTCGAACAGCTCCAGCACCGGAGCGAAGCGGCCTCCCTGCTCCACGAGCATCGCCTTCACATTGGCCGTGGCGATCCATACCGACTCGCGCGCATGCGCCAGCTTGGCCAGCACCACCTCGCGATAGAGCGCGCGGCCCTGGAGCAGCTCCGCTTCAAGGGTTCGCATCATGAGCCCACACTATCGCACATTTACCTCCCACAGCGAGTCTGCGGGTTTACGAAGAAATGACCCAGGGTCATTGACGACTGACCTCGAGTCACCTACGCATGACTCATGGTCAGTAACGGGATGGCGAAGACGAAGCGTCCGCTGCGGCGGCGGGCGCGGAAGGAGGAGGACAAGGAGGCGCGGCGGCGGGTCATCCTGGATGGAGCGCTGGCGCTCTACTCGGCCACCTCCTACGAAGCGGTGAAAGTGGCGGATGTGGCGGAGCGGGCAAGGCTCGCCAAGGGGACGGTATTCCTCTACTTCCCCACGAAGGAGGCGCTGTTCCTGGCGCTGCTTGAGGAGTTGCTCTTCGCCTGGCTCGAAAAGCTGGAGGGGTTGCTGGGTGGTGGAGAGGAGCAGTGGACGGGACCACAGCTGGCGCGCACCGTGGCCGAATCTCTGGAGGGACACGAGACGCTGACGCGGCTGCTGGCGCTGCGGCAACCGGTGCTGGAGCAGAACGTCGATTCGGAGCAGGTCCGGGGCTTCAAGGAGCGGTTGCTGGAGTCGACGGTGAGCACGGGGGAGTTGCTGGAGCAGCGGCTGGAGTTCTTGAGACCGGGCGAGGGCGCACGCTTCTTCATCCACCTGCAAGCGCTGGTCACGGGGCTGCGGCAGATGGCGGACGTGGCTCCAGCCATGCGCGAGGTGATGGACCTGCCACACATGGCACTGCTGCGTGTGGACTTCACACAGGAACTGACGGACGCGCTGACGACGCTGCTACATGGGCTCGAGACCCGCTGAACGGCGTCACCGTTTGGAGCGGGACTTGGAAGCCTTCGTAGTCCGGCCTTGCTTGCCGGCCTTGCTTGCATCGGGCTTGGAAGCGGCCACTTTGGAGAAGAGCTCTTGCACGGACTCGACGGTCACTGCCTTGCGTAGCCAGCTCTTGAGCTGGTCCTGGTCGGTACAGTCCAGGATCTGCTGTCGGACAGCCTCGTCTACCTCGAAACCTCGGGCATCGAGCACCTCGAACAGAGCGGTCCGCTCGCCCTCGTGGCGCCCTTCCTGCCTCCCTTCCTCACGTCCCTCCTCACGTCCCTCCTCACGTCCCTCCTCACGTCCCTCCTCGCGCCCCTCCTCGCGCCCCTTCTGAAGTCCCTCTTGGAGCCCCTTGGCCACGAACTCGCGCGCAAACTCGCTCTGATACTCGTAGTTGCCACTCCGCATCAGTGCCTCCAAGGATCGACGGGCCGCCTCGCTGAGCGAGGACAAGGCCAGATCAACGTAAAGGCGGACCCGCTCGGCTTCAAGCCCCGCCACGGCCGCCATCACCGTCTGGGCAATGGCCTGCCCCACCGCTTCGTGCCCGTGTGCCAGAGCTGACAGCACCGCCAGCTCCGGGTCCCTGCGCGCCTGCTGCTCGTCAACGAGCACAGGGATGGCATCGGGCCCCACTACCAGGGGCCGAAGCACGAACTCCGGGTGGCCCAGCGGGATGGGCTGTGCGCACCACCGAGCCATTGCCTCATCCGGCGCGACCACCAACAGTGCCGTGGGACATCCCACTCGCGAGCGCAGGCTTGTCAAATACAGCGGCCACGTCTTCCGCTTGTCCTCATCTCGCGACAGCTGCACCTCCACCACGATGGCGAAGACTGGCGTGCCCTCCAACAGCAGAACGACGAGGTCCGCGCGGTACTCAGTCGGTACCACTTCGGTCAGCTCGGCAGACTCCACCCGAGCTTCGGAATAAGGAGGCAGTTCCAACCCCAGCACATCGCGCATCAGCTTGGGAGCCAGTGTCGGACGGTTTCGAAATAGGAGCAGGAGCCCCTCGTGCTGCATGGATGGCATGACGCTGCACCCTACCCGGCACGTCTGACTCCTCGCAGGGGTATGCTCCCTCTGCCACGCCGAAGCCACCCTACCCCAGGAGTCGGCCCACGACAACACGTGGCACGTCAGGCGTGCCGCTTCTTCGTGTCCGCGACAGCCTTCTGGATGATCTTGCTCAAGGTCGCGACGTCGACGTCCTCGAGCGCGTTGATGTAGAGGCACGACTTGCCCGTCTTGTACTTCCCGAGCTTGGTGACCAGGGCCTCGTAGGCGTCCACTCCCGGCATGATGTAGAGCGCGAAGTTCTGCTTCCGGGGCGAGAACCCCACCACGAACCAGTCGCCCTCGCGACCGCTCGCGTATTGGTAACGATAGTCCCCGAACCCGATGATGCCTGCGCCCCACATCCTGGGCTCGCACTTCGACACCTTCTTCATGAGCTCACACAGGGCGAGCGCGTCCTTCCGCTTCTTCTCGGGGCTGACCTTCGCGAGAAAATCCTCGACGCTGGCGGCAGTCTTCTTCGTCTTCAGTTCGGCCACGGAGCGCTCCTTCCAAAGAACTGCGAATTTTCCTCTACCATCCCGCGGCGCTGGGAGGCCTCCGCCAGCCTGAGCCGCTGCCCACCCTGCTCCCGGGCATGCAGCCGTGCAAGAACCTCACGCCCGTGGCCATGAGTTCCCCCCAGTAGGACGTGTTGGTCCAGAGAAGGACGGGGACGGGCGGAAGGGGCTTGCCGTCCCCCCGCGTCGTTGGCTCAAGTAGGTGGCTCGCACGGGAAGACGAGGACCCCTCCAGGCGTTGGGGGCCCGAAAAAACAGGAGAGCAGGCCATGCGCCTCGTGAGGACGGACGAAGTTTCGGGGACGCAGCAACCGCTGCAGGAAGCCTTCGAGCGCCTCCAGGCACGCCGCTGGGAACAGGCCCAGACGACCGCCAGGGAGCGCCTCGCGCGGCTCGAGCGCCTCAAGGCGAACATCCTCGCTCGGCGGCAGGCGCTCGCGGACGCCCTTTATGCCGACTTCCGCAAGCCCCAGGCCGAGGCCGAGAGCACCGAAGTGCTCCCGGTCCTCATGGAGCTGGCGCACACGATGAAGTACCTCAAGTCGTGGATGAAGCCGCAACGGATGGAGACGCCACTGCTGCTCGCCGGCACCCGCAGCGAGGTGCGCTACGAACCCAAGGGCGTGGTGTTGGTCGTCGCTCCGTGGAACTACCCGTTCGCCCTGGCCATCGCCCCACTGCTCACGGCCGTGGCCGCCGGCAACTGCGTGATGCTCAAGCCCAGCGAGAAGACCCCGCACACGGCCGCCTTTCTCGCAGAGCTCGTACGCGACACGTTCGATCCCTCCGAGGTGACAGCCGTACAGGGAGGCCCCGAGGTGGGCGAAGCGCTGCTGCAGCTTCCCTTCGATCACTTCTTCTTCACGGGTGGACCGCGCGTGGGCCAGAAGGTGATGGCGGCAGCAGCCCGGCACCTGTCCGGAGTCACGCTGGAACTCGGCGGCAAGTCCCCGGTGGTGGTGGATGCAACGGCGGACGTGAAGGCAGCAGCCGAGCGCGTCGTCTGGGGCAAGTTCCTCAACGCAGGGCAGACGTGCATCGCGCCGGACTACATCTTCGTGCACGCATCCAGGGAGGAAGCCTTCCTCGCCGCGGCGAAGGATGCGCTGGAGCGTTTCTACGGCAAGACCGAAGAGGCCCGGCGCGCGAGCCCGGACCTGTGCCGGCTGATAGATGATTCGGCCTTCTCCCGCGTGAGCAAGCTGCTGGACCGCACGGTGGCCCAGGGCGGCCGAGTGGTGACGGGCGGAGTGGTGGACTCGGACAGCCGCTACATCTCTCCCACGATGCTTGCCGATGTGACGCCCGAGGCTCCCATCATGGAGGAGGAGATCTTCGGCCCCGTGTTGCCGGTGTTGCGCTACGAGCGGCTCGAGACGGTTGTGGACACCATCCGCGCGGGCGGCAAGCCCCTGGCCATGTACATCTTCAGCCAGGACGAGGAGACGGTGGAGCGGCTGCTGCGGCAGACCTCCGCTGGCGGAACCGTGGTGAACAATGTCGTGCTCCACTTCGTCAACCCAGCCCTGCCCTTCGGCGGAGTGGGCCAGAGCGGCGTGGGCGCCTACCACGGCGAGGTGGGCTTCCGAGAGCTCAGCCACGCCCGCGCGGTGCTCCGCCAGGGGCGCGCATCGCTGGCGCAGTTCTTCTTCCCTCCCTACACGGGCAAGGCCAAACAGCTCGCCCGGCTCGCCAGTCGGCTCTTCGAATAGCCCGCGAGCACCGTAGAGTGCCCCCCGTGCTCACCATCGACCCCCACCCCCTGCTGGATGCCCTGGCCTTCACCACCACCCTGCCAGGGCCGATGTCCTCCCTGCCCTCGCCCGAATGGCTCACGGCGTTCCTGAAGCTGGACGCCCCCGCACCGCTCTCGAGCGATGACACCGTGCGCGGCGTCGTCCGCGACCTGCTGCGCCACGGCGGCTACAAGCCCACCGGCCGAGGCAAGCCCGCCTCGGAGTACCTCGTACGCGCCGCCGGAGACGGCTCCCTGGGCTCCATCAACGCCGCGGTGGACATCTGCAACGCCGTCTCCCTGCACAGCGGACTGCCCATCAGCGTGGTGGACCTCGACCGGGCCAAGGCGCCCTTCCGCCTGGGCATCGCCCCGGCCGGCTCGCAGTACGTCTTCAATGCCTCCGGACAGACCATCGACCTGGACGGGCTGCTGTGCCTCTTCGACGCGGACGGCCCGTGCGCCAACGCTGTGAAGGACGCGCAGCGCACGAAGACGAACGCGGACACCCGCCGCACCCTCACCATCATCTGGGGCGCAAAGACACTGGGAGACCGGACCGCGCGGGCCTTCGCGTGGTACCGCGAATTGCTCGAGCGCCTGGGCGCCACCGTGGAGCGCGTTCCCTGAGCACGCCACTGAACCTATAGCCCCAGCCTGGCGCGAATCGTCGCCACCACCTCATCGGGCCCAGGCGTCACGTCCACCGGCACCGCCTCCTGGGGCACCTCCAGCACCTGGAACTGGCTGTCAAGCAGACTCACCGGCATGAAGTGCCCCACGCGGCCCGCCAACCGGCCGGCAATCACCTCTCGCGGCGCCCACAGGTACACCCACCGCACCCGCGCCGGATCCACCGTCAACTGCTCGCGGTAGCTCTGCTTGAGCGCCGAGCACGCCAGCACCGCGTCCTCGCCGCGCGCCAGGGTCTCGGAGATCAGCTCCCGGAGCCGCGCGAGCCAGGGCGCACGGTCCTCGTCCGTCAGCGGGATGCCCGTGGCCATCTTCGCCACGTTCTGGGGAGGGTGGAAGTCATCTCCCTCCAGGAAGCGCCATCCCAGCGCCCGGGCCAACGCCTTGCCAATCGTCGTCTTCCCAGCCCCTGACACTCCCATGAGGATGATCACCACGTGTCTGCTCCCCTGCTCGCTTCGCCTGCACCCATGGTGAGGCATCTCCCCCGCCGCCGCTACCCTCGAGGAGGGCTACCGTTGACCCGCCCTCTCAGGTCCTCCGTCCACGTCAGACCTGCCGGATACGATTCACCTCGTCGCCGCGACAGCATCGCGGCGTTGTGAGGGGTTCAAACGCGTGGCTGATATCCCAAATGGCGGCCAGGTCGAAGTCAAAGGCTCGGGCGCCAAGCCGTACATCCTGAAGAACACCGGTGGTGTGTATTCGTGCTCGTGCCCGGCCTGGCGCAACCAGTCCGAACCCATCGAGCGCAGAACCTGCAAGCACCTGCGCAAAATTCGCGGCGATGAGGCCGAGGACGCTCGCATCGGCGCGGCGGCCTCCCGGGCCGCGGCCAACGCTCCCAACCGCGCCACCAACCGGGCGGCCACCTCCAAGCGTGCCAGCACGGCCGCGAGCGACGGCAAGGCCCCTCCGGTGCTCCTGGCCCACTCGTGGGAGAATGACACGGACCTCACCGGCTGGTGGATGAGCGAGAAGCTTGATGGTGTGCGCGCCTACTGGGATGGGACGCGCTTCCTCTCGCGCCAGGGCAACCCCTTCTACGCGCCGGACTGGTTCACCGAGAAGCTGCCGGACCACCCCCTCGACGGAGAGCTCTTCGGCGGGCGCAAGAAGTTCCAGCGCACCGTGAGCATCGTCCGCCGGCAGGACATGAGTGATGACTGGAAGGAGCTGGCCTTCGTCATTTTCGACGCCCCCGCGCTGGACGCTCCCTTCGAGGAGCGCATCGCCCACGTCCAGCAATATGTGGACGACGTGGCTCCGCCCTATGCCGAGTGGCTCCCGCACGAGACCTGCCAGGGTGTGGATCACCTGCGCTCGGAATTGGCGCGCGTGGAGGGGCTCGGTGGCGAGGGCCTCATGCTGCGTCAGCCGGGCTCGCGCTATGAGGTGGGCCGTTCGCACACGCTGCTGAAGGTGAAGAGCTTCAAGGATGACGAGGCGCGCGTCATCGGCCACCAGCCCGGCGCGGGCCGGCACAAGGGCCGGCTCGGAGCACTCGAGGTGGAGCTGCGCAACGGCACCCGCTTCTCGGTGGGTACGGGTCTGTCAGACGCAGAGCGCGGTAACCCGCCCGCCCTCGGCAGCATCATCACCTTCCGCTACCAGGAACTCTCCAACGACGGCGTGCCTCGCTTCCCCTCGTACGTGGGCGTGCGCATCGACGCGGAGCCCTGGGAGTCCCAGGGCAAGCGCAAGCGCACCTGACGCATCGCGCCTCCCACTGCCCCTTCTTCCCCGAAAGAGGGGCTCGGGCTCCGTCCTCCATCGAACGAGATGGAAAGAACAACAGATCGTCCATTGAACGAAATGGTGTCTCACCTCAGGTGACGGAGTGGGCCTGTCCACCGTCTGTCACCGCAATGCCGCGAACCTCCGTGCGCAGCGAGGCGCCATCCGCTCGGATTCTACGTCTCGTACATTTCGAGACGAAGCACATGTCTTGCAGGGCATCGGGTTGATCCCCCTTATCCAGGTTCTCCGACCCCCATGCGCTGCGAGCTCTGTCTCTCCGAACATGCCGACGATGTGCTGTGCGGAAACGTGCACTGGAGCCAATCAGGCCAGATCACCCCCGTGAGCCCCGCACGGCCCCAGCCTGCTCCCACCCCCAAGGCCCCGCGCGTGCCCGCGCCCGCGTTGGATCTGGTGGGCCAGACGCTCGGGTACTACCGCGTGGTGCGGCGGCTCGGCTCGGGGGGCATGGGCACGGTGTATCAGGCGGAGCAGACGCGCATTGGCGCGCGGGTGGCGCTCAAGGTGCTGCACCCGCACCTGAGCCAGGACTCAGCCCTGCGCGCGCGCTTCTACGCCGAGGCGAAGACGGTGAACGTGGTGGGCCACCCGAACATCGTCCGCATCTTCGACATCAACGAGGCCCCGGGCGGGCTCCACTACTTCGTCATGGAGTACCTGGAGGGAGAGCCGCTGTCACAGCTTCCCCGGCCGCTGGAGCCGGCCCTGCTCACGCACCTGCTGGCCCGGGCCTGTGAGGCGCTCGAGGCCGCGCACAACGCGGGCGTGGTGCACAGGGATTTGAAGCCGGACAACCTCTTCGTGGTGCGGCGCGACGGGGCTGAGCGCCCCTCGCTGAAGGTGCTGGACTTCGGCGTGGCCAAGGCGCGCGACTCGATGAACGCGAAGCTCACCGCCGTGGGGACGGTACTGGGCACTCCGGCGTACATGGCTCCGGAGCAGTGGACGGGGCAACCGGTGGATGGGCGCGCGGACATCTATGCGCTCGGGGTCACGGCCTACCTCATGGCCACGGGGCGGCTGCCATATCCGCGCGGCCAGGTGGCGGAGATCGTCCTATCTCCCACGGCCCCAGGCCCGGTGCCGCCGCACACGCTCAACCCGTGCATTCCCCAGGCGTTCTCGGAGACGGTGCTGCGCGCGCTGGCACGCAGCCCCTCGGAGCGCTTCGCTCACGCGCTCGAGTTCAAGCAGGCCATGGAAGCGGCGATGAGCGCCTCGACACGCTCCCGGGCCGTGCCCGCGCCCTCGCCCATCCCCGAGGCCCTGCGCGCGAGCACTCCGATACCCTCTCCCACCGTGTCCCTGCGCGTTCCCCGCGCGCACCTGCCACGAACGGAGCTCCAGGCCCCCCCAACATGGGAGGCCCGCGTACGCCGCCGCAATGGAGCCGGTGAGGTGACGGTGCAGTGCACCGAACTGAGCCGGGGCGGGCTCTTCCTGTGCTGCTCCGAGCCCTTCCCCCAGCTCTTCACCCAGTTGGCATTCACGCTGATTCTCGACGGCCAGCCCGTGGAGTGCGTGGGCGAGGTGGTCCGGCACGTGGACTCGGTGCAGGCCCAGACATGGAGCATGTCCCCGGGCGTCGGGTTGCAGTTCATCAACCCCTCGGCCCAGCTCCGAGAGCACGTGCGAAGGCTGCGTCCCGCGCGTGCGCTGCCCTCCACGCCCGTGCCCGTGACTCAGGACTGCGTCCTCTAGTAGGGCAGTGTCGGCTCCCATCCACCCTCGTGGATGGAAACGTCACCTTCTCAACGCGGGGAGAGGGAGCAAGCACCGCCCCGCCCTCAGTGAGCACCAGGGCCTCGGCTAGCGTGGGAGCCTCATGGAACATGGGAAACGCAAGGGGAGTGCGGCCTCCGGGAAGGTCGGCAGTCTCTGCGGGCTGTGGTTGCTGGTGATGGGGCTGGTGGTCGGCGCGTGCCGGGATTCCGTCGGGACGGCGCTCTACGTCACCATCGACTTTCCGTCCTCGATACAGATGGACCAACTCCTCGTGTCGGGCGTCGTCGCGGGCAGCAGCATCGGTCCCCATGTGCTGCCGGAGCAACCCGAGCGCCTGCTGGCCAACGGCGAGACGTTCCGCATCCTGCTGTCCTCTGTTCAGGGCAAGGCCGAGGCGGAGCTCACCGTGGAGGGCATGCGTCAGGGCGAGCGGGTAGCGCTCGGCACCAACCGGGTGGAGGTCCGCGAGGGGGATGAGGTGGATATCACCGTGCACCTGGACCCGGCCTCTCCGGATGGAGAGCCGAATGGAGGCTCCTGCCCCGATTGCGCGAGCGGCTGCTGCGCGAACGGCATTTGCACTTCCCCCGCCTTCAACACCTGTGGCACGGGCGGCGTCGCCTGTGTGACGTGCGATCCGCGCACCTCGAACGCCTGCTCTCCCCAGGGCGCCTGTGTCTGCGGGCAGGGCCCCGCGTGTGACCCCATCACCGCGGACCAGTGCATCAATGGTCAGTGCAAGTGCGGTAACGCCTCGGCGTGCGGCTTCGGCCAGGAGTGCGTGGCGGGCAAGTGCGAGTGCACCCCCACCTCGTGCGGCGGTTGCTGTAACGGCAACGTGTGCGCGCCCGGCAACAACATCAACGCCTGTGGGCGCAACGGCGTGACGTGCGAGAAGTGCAAGAAGACATGCAACTCCACGGGCACCTGCAGCTGAGCCGCGGCTAGCTGCCGCGCGAGAGCACCTCGATCATCATCCGCTGCACGTCTTTCTTGCCGAAGGGCTTGTCCAGCACCCGATGCTGTCCGCTGGCGAGGAACTCTCGAGCGCGAGGCGTGAAACCACCGCCCGTCATGAAGATGAACCGGCGGGCCAGGGCGGGATTGCGGGTGGTCACTTCCTCGTAGACATCCATGCCCGAACGGACCGGCATCAGCAGATCGCAGAAGACGATGTCGTAGGAGCTGCGCAGCAGCCGCTCCATGCCCATGACGCCACCGTTGGCTATCTCCACCGAGTGCCCCTCCAGCATCCGGCCCAGCGCGGCGGCCACGGACGGCTCGTCATCGATGATGAGCACGCGCGTGGGTGCGGCCGTCGGCACCGGGGCCGGGGCGGATACCGAGGAGACAGCGCCCGCCGCGGGCGGCAGCGTCACGCGGAACGTCGTCCCCTTACCCACCGTGGACTCCACGGTGATGTCCCCGCCATGCGCGCGCACCAGCGAATGGCAGATGGCCAGCCCCAGCCCCGTGCCCACGCCCTGCGGCTTGGTGGTGAAGAAGGGCTCGAAGATGCGGGCCATGTTCTCGGGGCGGATGCCGCTGCCCGTGTCGCGCACCTCCACCACGGCGTTCCCCTTCTCGTCCGTGCGGGTGATGAGGCGGATCTCGCTGGTGTCCACCTTCCCCTCGGGGATGGCGTGCGCGGCGTTGATGACGAGGTTGAGGAAGACCTGGAAGAGCTTGCCGTCGTTGCCAACGATGGGCGGCAGCGCGCCGTAGTCCTTCACCAGCTTCGCCCGGTGACGCACCTCGCTGGCCGCCATCTGCGCCACCGAGTCCAGCACCCGGTGCAGATCCACCGACTCCTGCCGCTCCTCGTCCACGCGCGAGAAGGACTTGAGCTGGCGGACGATCTGCCGCACCCGCTCGGCGCCCTCGCGCGCGTCGCCCAGCACATTGCGCCACTCATCCACACGCTCGGCGTTGGTGGGCCCGGGTGCCATGTCGCCGTGGACGAAGTCCAGGTTGGCGATGACGTACGAGAGCGGGTTGTTCAGCTCGTGCGCGATGCCCGCGGCCAGCGTCCCCATGGAAGCCATGCGATCGCTGAACATGAGCCGCGCCTGCATCTGCTTGCGCTCGGTGAAGTCGCGCGCCAGGGTGACGAGCGCGGGCCGCCCGTCGAAGGTGACGCGCAGGGTAACGAGGTCCGCCACCAGCTCCTGGCCATCCCGGCGCAGCAGCTTCACCTCGTGCGCACGGGCGGACACGCCCTGAATCGCCTCGGCGATGTGGCGAAGGATGGCCGGGTGGTCCTCCACCTTCACCAGCATCAGCACCGGGCGCCGCAGCAGCGTGTCCGGCGTGTCGTGCCCCAGGTAGCTCACCGTGGCCGGGTTGACGTAGAGGACGCGGTTCTCCGCGTGCACGAGCACCGGCTCCGGGAAGCCGTCGATGAGCAGGTGCAGGCCGGCCTCGGTGCTGCGCAGGGTGGCCTCGGTGCGCGCCCGCAGCGCGTCCGAGGTGCGCTGCTCCAACGCGAGCGACAGCGCGGCCGCCGCCCCCGCCAGCAGGCTCACCGTCCCCTCCTCCCACGGCCGCGCGTCCACGCAGTTGTCGAAGCCCAGGAAGCCGATGAGATCCCCATGCATCCTCAGCGGCAACAGCATCACGGCACGCACACGCCGGGCCGCCAGGTTCGCCTGGAGCCGGGGCGGACAGTCAGAGGCGAGGAACTGCAGGGGCTGGCCCGCCCGGAGCAGCAGCACATGGTCCAGCCGCAGCACCTCCTCCAGGGGAAAGTCCTTCAGCTCCGGCAGGCCGAGCTGCCCGGGGATGTTGGGCGCGCACCACTCGGCCTTGTATGAGACACGCAGCCGCTCCAGCTCGTCCTGGTGCGCCTCCAGGATGTAGGCCCGGTTGGCCCCCACGGCGCGGCCCAGCGGCTCGAGGACGCTGGGGTAGAGGTCCCCCTCGGACTCGTGCGCCAGCAGCCGGCGCTGCACCTCCACCACGGCGGACAGGCAGCGCTCCCGGGTGGAGACCGCCTGCTGGGTCGCCCGTCGCGCGGAGATGTCCGTCAGCAAGCCCACCACCTCTCCGGGCGCGGCCGGTGACGCCTCCGCGAACAACTCCACCCAGCAGGTGCCCGTGCGAGTCAGCACGCGCACCTCCTCCATGAAGCTGTCCGCCTCGCGCGTCACCATGGCGCGCACCTGCTTCTCGATGCGCTCGCGATCCATGGGGTGCAGGGCCATGACGAGCGAGGTGCCGAGCGTGGAGGAGGGCTGCATTCCGGTGAGCTGCCGCCAGGAAGCGCCGAGCAGCGTGAAGCGGCCGTACCCATCGAGCTGGAAGGCCACCGCGCCCAGGTGCCGCACCAGCAAGCGGTAGCGCAACGCGTCCGCTTCGAGTTCCGCCGTCAGCGGAGTGGCAGGGCCCGAAGCTCCGCGCGGCTCACCCGAGCGAGGCTCCGGTGGCTGCTCCGGGCGCCCGGAAGACTTCGATCCTGGACCCCGCTCATCCGCCAAAACGACTCCTCCCTCTCATTGCATGAGACCGGACCGGTGCGAGCCCGGCCACCACTCGAGGTTGGTGACGCTCCGCCCTTTCCGCCGCCGGCCCCTACTCCACTCCGTCTCAGCACGCACCATCCTGTGATGTACGGGCGGCGCGACCAGTTCACCAGGGCCTGGAGATCACTGGTAGTGCACACATTTCCGGGTCACCGGAGCCCCTCTCTCCGAGGATGCCTGGGCACTCGCCCAACCCATGAGGTAGGGTGGTCCAGACTCGACGCTTCATGTCCCTGACCTGATGAGTGAGGAATCCCCCCTACCTGATACGTGGTCGTGCATTGCACGAATTACAGATTTCAGCGTAAACTGGCCAATGACTTGATTTCCTATTCTTCCAGGAGTTGGCGCATGCGGCTTCCCCCCGGGCTGATGCTGCTGTGGTGGGGGCTGGCGGGGTGCGCCAGCGGCTCCGGGCTGGCGACCGAGAGCGCCACCTATGGCCTCAAAGACGGGCAGGTCTGGGTCACGGGACCGTGGGAGGCCATCCACCCCTCGAAGGATCCAGATGAGGTGATTGATCAGTTGTGCCCCGCCGTCATGGAGCTGCCGGGCGCGCGGTTCGGCGACCATGGCCGGGAGTACTGCGGCCTCATCTACTCGCTGGGCGACGGCACCTACTACGCCAGCCACCCTTCTCCCCTCGGAGACCCGCAGATAGGACGCGTTCCCCGAGAGAAGAACTGCTACGTGCCACGGCAGGTGGTGGATGCTCGAGGCCAGCCAGCGCCCCTGGCCGACTACCACGGTCACCCCTGGTCTCCCTCTTCCATGGTCGAGAGCAAGGCGGACCTTCTCGCCGCGACCCAGGTGTTCTCGATTCGCATCCAGTTCGACAAGGCCTGCCACATCCAGAAGTTGGTCCCCTATCTGAAGGAGGACCGCCCGGGCGAGCTGTACGAGCGCCGCGGCAACAGCTGGAAGCTCATCGGCCTCATCCAGCCCGAAAACAAAGCCAGCGGACGGGTCACCCTTGTCAACGATTGAACCGCGCCCCAGCGGCCAGCGGCTCCAGCCCGCGCCGCTCCTGAGGAACTTCATGAAGCGTCCCCTGCTGTTGGCGCTCTGCGCCCTGCTCCCCGCCTGCGCGCTCTTCCGGCGCCCGCCACGTCCTGTCTATGCGCCGCCGCAAGAGGCCACGGGCATCACCTTCCCACCGGAGCCGCGCAATCTCGAAGGGAGCGTGAGCGTCACAGGTCCCCTGTTCGTCGCCATGCAGCTCGCCATGGAGGACTTCCGCCCCTGGGATCTCACTCCCCCCAAGGACGCCACACCCCGTGAGGAGTGCCTCTACAAGCGCGAGTCCTACGACATGAGTGCGGCCCCCGGGGCCGACGGTGTGGTCTTCGTGCAGATCTGGCCGCGCCCCGGGCCGTGCGAGATGGGCATGGGCCCCATTCTCGATTTCGGCGCCAACTACATCATCGACACGAAGACGTGGCGCATCCTCGCGATCACGCACTGAACCCCATCACCCATCCACGGTGAAGTGGCAGCGCTCGCGCTCCAGGGAGATGAACCGCGCGTCGTCCATCATGGGGGCCCGGCGAGACACCATGTCGTGGCACTCCCAGGAGTAGCGCTCGCCGTTGAGCCGCACATGCCCCTCGGCCACCAGGCGCGTGGCCTCCAGCAGCGGCACGTGCGCCAGGTCCCTCATCAAGGCCTCGAAGCGGCCCTGGCGGATGGGGTCCACGAACCGGAATCGGGCTCGAGCCACGACAGCCAGATGGTACCACATGGGCCGGAAGGCCACCCCTGACAGCTTCAGCCGCTCCCCCATCAGCATGAGCATTTCCCCCGCTTCTCGAGACAATCCCAATCCTGGCACTTCCTGGCCCGGGAGTTGGGGCCGCACGGCGCTGAAGCGCGCGTGCGGGTGACGCAAGGTGAGCCAGTTGACGAAGAGGTAGTCCTCCTGGGCGAGGCTTTGCCGCGCCAGGACACAATCCACCAGCACGTGCTCGCGTCCGTTCGCGCGTCCCAGCAGTTGGATGCGATCGCCCGTGCCCGTGGTGCTCACCTCCACCCGAAGCTGGCCGTAGCCCAGCCGCTCCAGGTGCGGCAGCAGGCCATAGCGAAAGAGCGCGTACTCGAGGGACTGCGCCGTGTAGTAGCCCAGCACCCGTGGCTCGTGCGGAACCGTGTGTCCCAAGGAGCCTTCGAGCTCCTCCAGAGTAATGGGCTCCCAGTCCGTGGACGACTCTCGCGAGAGCAAGCGCGAGATGTGCTGGAAACGGGCGCTCAGGGGATCGAACCGCTCGTGGATGGACTGGTGCCCGCGCCCGCCCAGCACCAGCACCGAGCCAGCAAACACCTTCCAGGAGTCCGCGTGATAGCCGCCTCCAGGCAACCACACGGACGGGACTCCTCGGAGCGCCCGCGCCACGAGTCGATCCCGCTGACGTGCCCCTTCCAATGAGAGGCCCAGGCGGCCGAAGCGGTCTCCGCCCAGCACGTCCGCGCCCGCGATGACGAAGGCCAGCTGCGCGCGAGGCATGCGGTCCAGCAGCGCCTCGAGGCTGGCGAGGTACTCCGCGTCACCGGTCCCTTCCGGCATCAGCACCTCGTCCACACCGGACAGGCCTCCCCAGTTGCTCGCGGAGATGGAACCGATCCACACCTTCGGATCGCTCGCGAGACACGCGGCTGTGCCATCCGGAGGGTGGGCGTCCAGATCCACCACCACCGCCCTCCCGTCGAAGCCCTCGGAGCGAACGGTGGTCAGGGCCACGGCGATGTCATTGACGGCGCAGAAGCCTCCGCCATGGTCTGGGGCCGCATGGTGGAAGCCACCGGCCATGTTGGCCACCGGGCGCCCGCGTGCGAGCGCCATCCGAGTCGCCTCCACGGTGCCGCCACAGACGCGGCGGAGCGTGTCCAGCACCGTGTCCACGGGCACATCCGAGGGATCCACTGCGAAGATGCGCGCAAGTGTCTCCGGCCGGCCGAGGGACTCCAGGTAGGCCACGTCATGAACGCGCGAGAGCTGGGCGTACGAGGCGGGCTGCGGGCGGTGCACCTCGGTCCGGTGCAGCACCCGCATCTCCAACAGGTACCAGGTGGTGAAGTCCACGCGGCGAGGCTCGATGCCGGTGGAGAGCTCGAGCCCCGCGAAAGGCAGGCGGTAGGACTCGTCATAGAAGACGGGGACCCGAGCCCGAGCCGGGCTCAGCCGCGCGATCCACCCCTCCACCCAACCTCGCATCCGCGGGCTCACCTCCATAGAAGCGCGCATCCAGAGGGCCCCCCAGACCCGGAACGCGCAGAGCATGCCACTGCTCGCTTTGCTGGGTCCACACACGAGGACAGCGCCAGAGCTTCCCTTTTGGCCCTCTTGCAGACCCTCACGGGTTCGTGGAGTCGGGCACCTCCGCGCCGGTGCGCACCTCTTCTCGGAGCCCCGGGCTGCGCCGCTTCGCCGCCCGAGCCAGCAGCGAAGTGAAGAGCGCCCAGGCCAGGCCGGCCATCCATCCACCCAGGATGTCCGTGAGGTAGTGCACCCCCAGGAAGACCCGCGTCAGCCCCACCAAGAAGGTCAGCGCCAGCGACACGCTCAACACGTACACCTTGAGCCACCGGTTCTCGGTGAGCTGTGCCAACAACGCGCCCAGCGTGAGGTACACGATGGCCGAGAGCATCGCGTGACCGCTGGGGAAGCTCGGCGCGGAAGCCTCGGTCAGGTGCGGCACCACCGTGGGCCGTGGCCGGGCGAAGAAGGCCTTGAGCAGGGAGTTCAGCACCGCTCCGCCTACCGTGGAGCCGAGCACCAGCAGCAACGAGCGGAAGTGCCGCACCAGCGCCAGGAAGCCGCACACCGCCAGCGTGACGAGCGTGAGCACCGTCACGCCTCCCAACGACGTCACATCCCGGGCCGCGCCTCGCAGCCAGACGGGGCCAATGGGAGTCGACGGGTCATCCGCCCGGCGCAGCGCGAGCACCACGGCCTCGTCGAAGCCCTGGGTCTCCTTCTCGAGGATTTCGTCCGCGAGGGCGACGAAGCCCAGACAGCAGCCGACGAGCACCAGCAGCGTCCCCAGCAGCCGGATTCCATCCGCGCTCTTCAGCGTGGTTCTCCACTCGCGGAAGCGATACCGCATCCCCTCCACCTTACGCATTCCCAGCATTGTCGCAGAGCGAGAACCTCACGGCCGCCTGGAAGTGCACAGAACGCCTGGACCCTCGGCTCCCCTCCCTCCTGCCCCGTTGTTCTCCGCGTCCAGGCTGCTATCACTGCGCTCTGGGAGGAACGCACGTGGCCATCGCGACCATCGATCCGACGACGGGCAAGACGATCCGCACCTTCACCGCTCACACTCCGGAGGAAGTCGAAGCGCGGCTGAGGCTGGCCGACGAGACGTTCCGCTCCTACCGCCAGACGTCCCTGGCGGACCGGAAGCGCTGGCTGGCCCGAGCCGGCGAGCTGCTGGACAAGGAGGCCGAGCACTTCGGCCGCATCATGACGCAGGAGATGGGCAAGCCCTTCGAGGCCGCCAAGGCCGAGTCCCAGAAGTGCGCCACGGCCTGCCGCTACTACGTCGAGCACGGCGAGGCCTACCTGCGCGACGAGCCCATCGACGTGGGCGGGGACCGCAGCTACGTGCGCTACCTGCCGCTGGGGCCAGTGCTGGCCATCATGCCGTGGAACTTCCCGTTCTGGCAGGTCATCCGCTTCGCGGCTCCGGCGCTGATGGCGGGCAACGTGGGGCTGCTCAAGCACGCGCACAACGTGCCGCAGTGCGCACTGGCGCTGGAGGAATTGTTCCTGCGCGCGGGCTTCCCCAAGGGCGCCTTCCAGACGCTGCTCATCGAGACGGGGGATATTGCCCGCGTCATTGATGACTCGCGCGTGAAGGCCGTCACCCTCACGGGCAGCGAGGGCGCGGGGCGGGCGGTGGGCAACCAGGCCGGGCGAGCCCTGAAGAAGGTGGTGCTCGAGCTGGGCGGGAGCGATCCGTTCATCGTCATGCCCAGCGCGAAGCTGGAGCTGGCGGTGGAGACGGCGGTGAAGGCGCGGCTCATCAACAACGGCCAATCCTGCATCGCGGCCAAGCGATTCATCGTGCACGAGTCCATCTACCCGGAGTTCGAGCGCCGCTTCGTGGAGCGCATGCGCAAGGCGGTGGTGGGCGACCCCATGGAGGCCAAAACGGAGGTGGGCCCACTGGCCACCGAGGGCATCCGCCAGGGGCTGCATGCGCAGGTGGAGAAGAGCGTCTCGGCGGGGACGAAGCTGCTGGTGGGCGGCAAGCTGCCCACGGGCGCGGGGAACTACTACCCGCCCACGGTGCTCTCGGAACCCGCGCCGGGTTCGCCCGCCGCCACCGAGGAGCTGTTCGGCCCGGTGGCCGTGCTCTACCGGGCGCGAGACATCGACCACGCCATCGCGCTGGCCAATGACACGCCCTTCGGCCTGGGCGCGAGCGTCTGGACCCACGACGAGGCGGAGACGCGCCGCTTCATCGATGGCATCGAGACGGGCATGGTGTTCGTCAACCAGATGGTCGCCTCGGATCCGCGGCTGCCGTTCGGCGGGGTGAAGGCCTCGGGACACGGGCGCGAGTTGGCGCTGCACGGACTGCGCGAGTTCCTCAACGCGAAGACGGTGCGCATCAGCGCCGGCACCGTGGCTGCGCCCACCCAGGCGTCGGCTAACGAGTAGGCACCCGTGTGTCGGGGGCGCGGTGGACGTCTTCCAGCGCCTCCGTCACGGCGTCCATCTCCGCGCCGAGCTGCTCCACGCTCTGGCGCAGGCCGGCTCCCGCCACGTCCTCCGAGGCCGAGTCCGCCGTGCGCACCCGCAGCACCTGCGTGTAGAGGTTCTCCAGCGTGTAGTAGAGCCGCATGTGCTCGGCCTCCAGCCGCGAGGCTGAGGTGGCCAGCTCCGCGCGCTGGCGCCGCTGCTCGTCCAGCACCCGCAGCGCCGAGGCGAGCCGCTCCTTCACCACCGCGTCCTTCTCCGCCTCCACGCGTGCGGACAAGGACGCGTGCTCGTCCGCCAGCCGACGCTCGTCCTCGGGGGAGGTCAGGGCGCGCAGTTTGCGCTCGCGGAGAGCCAACTCGTGGCAGCTCTTGCGCAGCGCCTGCACCGTCTGCTCGGGCGAGTGGACCACCTCGCGCAACACCGTAGGGCCTCCCCGTAGCTCCGCCAGCAGCTTGTCGCAGAGCGCATCCACCCGGGCCATCCGGGGATCCGCCTCGATGGGAGCCTGCTGAGATTCCGGGAGCGACGCCGCTTCACCCTCTCCCAGTGACTGCTGGGGCACGGAGCGCCCTGGCATGAGATGGCGCGCGGCCTTCTGCCCGAACACGAAGACAGCGATGAAGATGAGCCACCACATGTTGGGCAGCCGCAGGGCCATGGCCAACGTCACCAGCGCGCCGATCGCGAACATGACACCCAGCAGAGGGTTGCGCGAAGCCTCCTCTTGAGCCCTCTTCTGCTCCTTGCGGCTCTCCCTCTCCGCGCGATGGGCATCGTGCTTCGCCTGCCTCCTCCAGCGCTTCTCCCATTGCCGGCGTTCCTTGTGGGTAGGCAGGCGGCCCATCTCCCGGACCCAGGCCTCCAGTGCCTGCGCCTGACGCTCCTGGCCCTCGGCCAGCGCCTGCTCCAACCGTTGCAGGCGGTCTTGGAGGGGGGCCGGAGGAAGGGGCGGCTTGGGAGGATCGGGGAGCACGGGGTGAGGCTAACCACTTCTCCCGGCTCTCGGGGAAGAAGCTTGCTCGCCACTCCAGCGGGAGAGCTTCCGCCGCGCCCATCACCCCAAAGGAAAGCACATCGTGCGAGCGTGGGACGCAGGGGGATACGTCCCACGCTCGCCTCGGGAATGTTGACCTGGACTCCCGAGCCGCCGTGCGTCGTCAGCGCCCGGCGTCGTGAGGGGCTGAAGCATCCCGCGTGCCAGCGCTCCAGATACGGATGGCTGCGTGCGCAAGTGCCCAGACTCCCAGGCAATTCGGGCGTCAGGCTGCTCGCAGTGGGTGGTACTCGGGCGAGCCTCCCCGGGGAACCGTCTCGCTGGCTGGACGGTGACAGTCCGAGAACGTGGACGGGGGGTGCTGGCTGCGAGCACACCAGCTGATGGAAGAGAGGAAGCAAGCCGGGAGGCAGGACCCGGGGGGAAGAGGCGTTCGGAGCCGAAGTGAGTTAGGGAGGAGCCCTCTTCCCGCCGGGGTCGCCCCACCATGACCTACCCAGCCTCGTCTCGCCGCTTCCAGGTCTTCAGCTACGCCGTGCTCGCCTACACGCTGGCGGTGGTGCTGTGGGGCGCCTTCGTGCGAGCCACGGGTTCGGGCGCTGGGTGCGGAGAGCACTGGCCGCAGTGCAACGGGGTGGTCATCCCCCGCGCGCCCACCGTTGCCACGCTCATCGAGTACACGCACCGGGTAACGAGCGGCCTGGCCACGATACTGGCGGTGGCGCTGTGCGTGTGGGGCCTGCGCGCGCACGCGAAGGGGCATCCGGTGCGGCGCGCGGCCGTCTTCCAGCTTGTCTTCATGCTGACGGAGGGAGCTGTCGGGGCGGGCCTGGTGCTGCTGCAGTACGTAGCGCACAACCCGTCCATCGCCCGCGCCTTCTGGATGGCGGTGCACCTCATCAACACCTTCCTGCTCATCGGAGCCCAGGCGTTGACGGCCTGGTTCGCGGGGGGACGCGCGCGGCTGGTCCTGCGAGGCCAGGGGCTGACCGGAGCGCTGGTGGCAACCGGGCTGTCGGCCCTCACGCTGCTGGGAGTGACGGGAGCCATCGCGGCGCTGGGGGACACGCTCTTCCCCGCGACCAGTCTGACGGAGGGACTCCAGCAGGACATGTCCGAGACGGCCCACATCCTGCTGCGCCTGCGAGTGCTGCACCCGCTGGTGGCGATTGGCGTGGGGGCACTGGTGGTGACGGTGGGCTCTCTGCTCGCCCGGCTGCGACCCACAGCGGAGGTGAAGCGAGGGGCGACGGTGCTCGGCATCCTTTATGTGGTGCAGCTGACGGCGGGGGTCCTGAACCTGGTGCTGCTAGCGCCGGTGTGGATGCAGCTTGTCCACCTGTTCCTGGCGGATCTGGTGTGGATCTCGCTGATACGGCTGTGCGCGGCGGGACTGGCGGAGGATGCGCCGAGGGCGGAGCTGCGTCCGAGCCCGGAGCGGACGGCCTCCGCTTCGAGCTCTGGCGTAGGGTGACAGGAACAGCAAGGCGAGTGAGTCGAGGTTTCGAATGAGCACGAGTGCCCAGGTCAGCAACGTTCACGGTGTCCAACTCCTCGAGTTGCCGACGAAGGGGCCACCGCTTCGGGACGCTGCCGATCTGATCAGTCTGGCCTGGGAGCATGACGTCGCCCTGATCGCCATCCCTGTCGAGCGCTTGGAGGCATCCTTCTTCAAGCTCGCATCGGGCGAGGCCGGCGAGTTCGCCCAGAAGTGCGTCAACTATCGCCTCCGTCTCGTGATCGTGGGCGACATCTCGGTCCATGTGGCGAGCAGCCGGGCGCTCCAGAGCTTCGTCTACGAGTCGAACCGCGGAACCCATCTCTGGTTCGTGGAGAACCGCGAGGCTCTCACGGCGCGCCTGGCCGGCCGATCCTGATTCCCTTCAGGTGAGTCAACGAGCCTTCTCTCACCGTGCCTGGGACACACGGAGTCCGCGGGGCACCACGAGACGCTCGATGAGCTCGAACAGCGCACTGACGACGAGGGCCAGCAGCGCCGCAGGCACCGCGCCCTCCAGGATGAGCCCCGTGTCATCCAAGCGGATGCCCGTGAGAATCGGCTGTCCGTAGCCCCCCGCCCCAATCAATGCCCCCAGCGTTGCCGTGCCCACGTTGATGACGGCCGCCGTCTGGATCCCAGCCAGGATTGAGGGTGCGGCCAACGGCAGCTCGATGCTCCACAACCTCGCGCCTGAGGGAAGGCCCAAGGCCTCGGCGGACTCGCGGATGTCTCCTGGGATGCCGCTGATCCCCGCAGCCGTGTTCCTCACGATGGGCAGCAACCCGTACAGGAACAGCGCCACGATCGCTGGCCGAGAGCCGATTCCCAGCAGCGGGATCATCACCACCAGCAGCGCCAATGAAGGCACCGTCTGGATGATGCCTGCCAGCCCCAACACCGCCCGTCCCACTCGCGCCCGCTTCGCCGCGAGCACCCCGAGCGGCACTGCCACCGCCACCGCTCCGAGCAGCGACACGATCACCAGGAACAGATGCTCCCGCGTCCGGCGCCACACCCGCGAGGCCACGCTGTCCGTCCCCATCTCCGGCTCGATGCCTAGCTTCCGCACGAGGAACTCCGAGGCCACCTGCGTCTCGGGGACACGCTCCAGGCGAGCCCGCGCATTGAGCTGCACCATCTCCCTCTCGGAGATGAGCCCTTCCAGCCGCAGCACCGCTTCGAGTGCACTCCGGCCCCGCTTCGCCCAGTCCTCCCGGTACAACAGCACGGCGTCGTAGGCGGGGAAGTGCTTCAGATCGTCCTCCAGGACGCGCAGGCCGTAGGCGGCGATCTCCGCGTCGGTGGAGTACAGGTCTGCCACCTGGATCGCCCCACTCTCCAGCCCGCGATAGGCGAGGTCATGATCCAGCCCGCGCACCTCCCGCTGAGGTAGCTGGTAACGGTCGCGCAGGGCGGGCCAGCCATCGGCGCGCTCCATGAACTCGTTGCTGAACCCGAACTGGATCTCCGGGTGCGCGCGCAGGTCCGAGATGCGCCGGATGCCCAGGCGCTCGGCCTCCGCCTCCTTCATCCCCAGCGCATAGGTGTCGTTGAACCCGAGCGGCCGACTCATCCCCAGCCCCTCGGCGGCCAGCGCAGCGCGCAACTCGTCATCCGTCCGCAGGCCTCGCGATGCAAACAACTCCTGGCGCAGGGTACCGGTGTACTCGGGATACACGTCCAGCTCGCCGCGCTTCAGTGCCTCCCAGAGCACGGTGCTCCCTCCCAGCTCCCGCCGATGCACCGCATGCGACCCGGATAACCGGGCGAGCCGCACCACCATCTCTCCCAGGATGACGGACTCGGTGAACTTCTTGGAGCCCACCCGCACCTCGGACCGGGTGTCCTCGTGCCCACGAGCACAAGCCAACACCCCCAGCAGCCCCAGCAACGCGCCCGCGAGCAGCCCCCTCACCCGCGCCCCTCCGTCAGCAGCCGCTGCGCCTGGATGAAGCGCGTGACGAAAGGGTCCGCCGGGCGAGCCTCCAGCTCGGAGAGCGGTCCCTCTTGCACCACTTGCCCTTCACGCAGCAGCACCATGTGCTCGCCGAGGAACGCCGCCTCCGCCAGATCATGCGTGACGAGCACCACCGTCTTCCCCAACCGCGCGAAGATGGTCCGCAGATCCGCCTGCAGCTCGGAGCGCACCATCGGATCCAAGGCCCCCAGCGGCTCGTCGAGCAACAACACGTCCGGCTCCAACATCAACGCGCGCATGAGCCCCACCCGCTGACGCTGACCTCCCGAGAGCTGTCCGGGAAATCGCTCCAACGCATCCGCCGGAAAGCGCGTCAGCTCCACGAGTTCCGCCAGCCGGGCTTGCCGCCGTGCCTCGGGCCACCGCAGGTGCCGGGCCATCAGGTCCACGTTCTGCCGCGCCGTGAGATGCGGAAACAGTCCACCTCCCTGGAGCGCGTAGCCCATCCGCTGGCGCACCGCGAGCACCGCCGCCTGCTCGGATGCCAGCGGCTGCCCATCGAAGAGGACGCGGCCTGTATCCGGACGCAGCAGCCCGTTCATCAGCCGCAGCAGGGTGGACTTGCCACACCCGCTCGGCCCCAGCAGCACCGTGGTGCGCCCAGGCGGCAGCTTCAGCGATACCGGCCGCAGCGCCTGGGTGACACCGAATCGCTTGGAGACTCCCTCCAGCTCAAACACCGGAGCACGTGCCTCCCGGCCCGCGAGCCGCGCGTTCTACGCCTTGACGATATAGGTGCAGGACTTGTCGCCCCGCTTGCGGCACGAATGGGTCGCGTCGTGGAGGATGGCGCCCTGGGCGTGGAGCACCTTCATGGCGCCGAAGAGCAGTCCCTTGTCGAAGGCGCACGGGTACGGATTGGTCGCCTCGAGCTCCATGGTGCCATCCGGGCGAGCCCGGTACACGTAGTGGCCAATACCCTCCTGCATCTGATCCGTGGCCTGATCCCACATCACCTTCCCGAGCCTGCGGTGGTTCAAGTGATAGGCCCGATCGATCTGCGGGACCAGCCCCTTGAGATCCCTCACGTTGGGCGTCCACTCCGCGGTCCTCGCTGTCGACACTCCGATCTGATGCAGGACCGGGTCTCCCATCTGCTGGCTCGCACGGTCGAACGCCCTCATGAACCGATCGAGCGGAAACCAGGCCATCGCGTCCACGATGACCATCCCGTCATCCGCCTTCTCCCCAATGCCCTCCGCCAGCAACAACTGACTGGCCAGCGCCCTGAGATTGCCGAAGGCATGAACGACCCCGAACACCACCCGCCCGGAGACTTCGATCTCCTTGTACTCCTCGAACGTCCGCATGTTCCTCCCCCTGATCAACCCTTGATGATGTACGTGCAGGACTTGTTGCCCCGCTTGCGGCACGGGTGGGAGTCGTCATGAATGATGGCGCCCACCGTGTCGAGCACGCGCATCGCCCCAAAGAGCAGTCCCTTATCGAAAGCGCATGGGTACGGATTGTTGGCCTGGACCTCCATGGATCCATCCGGACGAGCCCGGTACACATAGTGACCGATGCCCTCCTGCATATAGCCCGTCGCCGGATCCCACATCACCTTCCCAAACTTGCGGTGGTTCAGGTGATAGCCCTGGTCGATCTGCGAAATCACCCCTTTGAGATCCGTGGTGTTGGGCGCCCACTCCGCCGTCTTCGCCGTCGACACACCAATCTGATGCAGGACCGAGTCCCCCATCTGCTGTCCCGTCCGGTCGAACGCCCTCATGAATCCGTCGAGCGGGTACCAGGCCGTCGGATCCACCACCACCAAACCATCCGCCCCCTTCGTCCCGATTCCCTCCGCCAGCAGCAACTGGCTGGCCTGCCCCTTGAACTGGCCAAACGCCTGAACCAGCCCGAACACGACTCGTCCCGAGACCTCGATCCCCTTGTACTCATCGAACGTGCGCATGGACTCCCCCTGGCTCACCCCTTGACCACGTAGACGCAGGACGAATGCCCCTTCTTGCGACACGGCTGGCTGTCGTCGTGGAGGACGGCGCCCACCGTGTGCAGCCGCCGCAGGCCCCCGAACAACATCCCCCGATCGAAAGCACACGGGTACGGGTTGTCGCTCTCCACCTCCACCGAGCCATCCTCCCGCAGCTTCCACCGGTAGTGCCCGATGCCCTCCTTGATCTTCCCCGTCGTCGGATCCCACATCGGCCGGCCGTTCTTCCGGTGATGCATGTGGTAGCCCGCGTCCATCGTCTCCATCATCGACTTCACGTCCTTCACGCTGGGCAACCACTCGACGTTCTTCATCACCGACACGCCAATCTGGTGCAGCACCGAGTCACCCATATGCTGGCTGGCTCGCGCGAAGGCTCGCAGAAATGCGTCGAACGGGTACCAGGACTCGGGCTCCACGACGACCATGCCGTCCGGGCCCTTCTGCCCAATCCCCTCGGCCAGCAGGATCTGACTGGCGATCGATTTGAACTGCCCGAACGCCTGCACGAGCCCCAGCACGTTGCGTCCAGACACCTCGATGCCCTTGAACTCGTTGAACGGAATCATGGCGCGGCGGGTCCCTCTCGACAGCCAGGCTCACTCTTCCTCGCGCCCCGCTCTCTCGGGAGAGCATCCGGGCCGAGCGCTCGGATGATGGCACGGCTATTCACTCCCCCACACCACCTGCCGGGTCTCTTCCTCGGCTAATTAGTCTGATTAGACATGAAATCCTTGATTCCCGTCCGCAATGAGACTAGAAGATTCCGCCCCGAGGGCGCACCGGGAAAAAACATCGAGTAAACACGCCCTTAGGGCCATAAGAAGTTGCCGGGTGCTTACGACGTGCATTAGCATCCGGAATACATGAGGCGCTCTCGGAAATCGGGAGCAACTCAAGCCACCCGCACGCGGACACCCGGGGGCGAGTGATGGGCCGTATGCCATCACAGCAGTCCGCACCCGAGTGGGGTGGGCAGTGAGCAGCGGGCCTGCCCCTCTGCATCCTCGGGGGATGATGCAGAGGGGGCCCGCTGCGGTTTTTTCGGGCCCTACCTCATGACTTGGGCGGAACCGGGGCGGAGAGCCCCTGGGCGCTCGAGGCGAGCATGCGGCCGATGAGCACTTCCGCCAGTCCGCCGCCTTGCGCGTTGCCGCCGACCGAGATGTCCGGCACCAGCTTCACGTGGTGCTCGCCGAGGATGCTGGCGATCTGCACCGCCGTGTACCCCGCCGCGCCGAGCGCATCCTGGCCCTGGCGGTGAGCCTCGGCCTTGGCCGCGCCGACCTTCAGCACCAGCCCCGCCTCGGCCTCGGCCTTGGCCGCGCCGACTTTCAATACCGTCTGCGACTCGGCGTCGGCCTTGGCCAGACCCACCATGCGCACGGACTCGGCCTCCGCCTCGGCCCGCGCCTTCACCGAGAGCGCCTCGCCGCGCGCGGACTCCACCTGGGCCCGCGCGTTCTGCTCGCTGATGCGCACCTGCTGCTCGCTGCGCACCACCTCCGCCTGGATGTTGGCGATGGCCAGTTCGCGCTGCAGATCCTGCCGCTTCACCTCCGCCATGCGCTGCACCTCGTACGTGCGCTGCAGCTCCTCGGCGATCTTCCGGTCCGTCTGCGTCTTCATCAGCTCCGCAGGAGGGACGATGTCGCCGATGAGCGTGTCGATGCACTCCACGTCGTACACCTGGATGGCCTTGCGGATGGCATCGAAGGCCTGCTTCTGCCTGTCACTGCGCGCCGAGAGGAACTCCAGCACCGTCACCTCCTGCGCCGAGTTGCGGAAGTAGTTGCCCACCGTGGGCTGCAGCACGTGATCCACGAGGTTCTGCATGCTGCCCACCCGCGAGATGACGCGCGGCGCGTTCTTCATGCTGATGTGGATGATCTGCGACACGTCCAGGCTGAAGCCGAAGCCGTCCTTGCTGCGCACGTGGATGCTGGAGAGCTTGTCGTCGTACTTGTGGGACTCGGTGCGGTTGGCCCAGTTGAGAACGATGTTGGTGGTGGGCACCAACTCCACCTTCATGACCCGCGTATTGAGCGGGTGCTTGCCGGGCAGCAGCGGCTCCACCCACACGCCCTTGCGGCCCTTCTCCACCAGATCGCCGTGCGTGAAGGAGTCACCGGACACGTCCACGTGCTCGCGCCCCACATAGGAGACCACCACCCCCACGTAGCCGATGGGGATCTCCGTCAGGGGGATCAGCTCCACCTGCACGAACCAGGGGTTGAGGTTCCACGAGCCCGACATCAACACCTCCTCCTGGAGGCCTCGGCTGCCGCCCGCATCGATGAAGACCTGCGGGTTCTGGAAGCTGTCATGCGCCTCCACCACGGGACCGGCGAGATCGCCCGCCGGCACCGGCTTGCCGTCCAGCACCGTGACGATGCCCACCCGATCCGCGGGCACCTGGAAGACGCGCAACTGGCTGGCGTCCATGCCGTGCTTGACGGCGTTCGCCGTCGTCACCACGTCGAAGAGCGCCGGGTTGATGCGGTAGTGGCCCGCGGTGAGGAAGCCGGCCTGGCGGCCACGCTGGCCTCTGTTGGTGAGGAACGCCTCCGCGTCCTGGAAGTCGTCGCACTCCACCACCTCTCCAAGGATGCGCTCGGCGGGCAGCGGCTCGCCGTCCTTGGCGACCACGAGAGCCATCTCTCCAGGCCGCACAATGACGAGCGGCACACGGACCACCTTGTACTGCCAACGCCACAGCCCGAAGTGCCAGCCTGGAGGCAGCATCCGCGCTTGGTAGCCAGCCTCTCCCTTGCGCGCCACGAGCCGCCCCGGAGACAGCTGCCGGCCGAAGCGCCGGATGATCAATCCGGACTCGCCCTCCCGAATGACCCAGGTGCCGAGACCGAAGATGAGCCAGATGGCCAACCCGGGCAGCACGATGGCGCCAGTGAGGAGCAGCAGGTGGGCCTGGATGAATTCGAACATGAATGCCCTTCCTTTCGAGGGTGAGCCTCCTGTCTGCATCCGCCCTGCCAGTCCCAACCGGTTGGATTTGCTGAAGGCCATCCCCGCCGTTGGCGTGCCAACCGAATCTGATTTCGGTCTGGTCCGTGTTTGAATGACGCCATGGCCACCGTGCGCTGGGAGGGTCCACCCCCTCCGCCCTCGCTGACTTCGCTCCTCGCCTCGGAGGGCCACCGGCTGGTGTCGCGTGGGGTGGCGGACGTGGCCGTCGTCTGCACTCCCACCGCGACCCGGCTGCCTGCGGCCTTCGTGCCCGGAGTGCCGTGGCTGTGGGCCAGTCAGGCGCGCCTGTCCCCTCTGCTCGCCACGGAGGCGGCGCTCGCGGGGGCCTACGATGCGCTGTGGCTGGGAGCTCCCGATGCGGCGCAGCGCCTCGTGGCCCGGCTGGCGGAGATGGCCATACCAGAACCGGCTCCCGCTCCCTCACCCACCTTTGTTGCTCGGAGTACCGCGTCGCGCGCCGCGCTCCATCAGGTGGCCCGTGCCGCGCGCACCTCCATGCCCGTGCTCATCACCGGTGAGACGGGCACCGGCAAGGAGGTCACCGCACGCCTGCTCCACACCTGGAGCGAGCGCCGGGGCGGACGCTTCGTGCCCATCAACTGCGCGGCCATTCCCAACGAGCTCATGGAGGGCGAGCTCTTCGGCTACGCCAAGGGCGCCTTCTCCGGCGCCACGAAGGGTTTCGACGGGCAGCTCATGGCGGCGGCCGGCGGCACGGTGTTCCTCGACGAGATCGACGACACGCCCCTGTCCCTGCAGATGAAGCTGCTGCGCGTGTTGGAGGACCGGGTGGTGACGCGTCTGGGAGAGTCCGAGCCGCGGCAGGTGGACTTCCGCATCGTCGCCGCGACGAACCGCGATCTGCGCGAGCTCATCGCCCGGGGCGTCTTCGGCGCGGATCTCCATGAGCGTCTGGCCATCGTCAGCATCCACCTGCCGCCCCTTCGCGAGCGCCAGGAGGATCTGCCGCCCCTCATCGAGCACTTCATCGCCCGCTTCCAGCGAGAAGAGCCCAGTGCGCCCCAGGGCCCCATCCATGTGACGCCCGAGGCGCTCGTCGCGCTGCAGGCCTACCCGTGGCCGGGCAACATCCGCGAGCTGCGCAACGTCCTCTTCGAGGCGCTCGTCTACAAGCGGGTGGGCAACGAGATCCTCCCCTCGGACCTGCCGCGGCGCGTGCTGCGGCGCGGCGCCGAGCACACCGCCCACGGCAGCCTGGACACCGCGGCCATGTCGCGTGGCATGGATGCGGGCACCTTCAACCTGCGCACGGAGGTGGAGGCGCTGGAGCGGCTCGCCCTCACCCTGGCCCTCGAGCGCTCTGGGGGGAACGCCTCTCGCGCGGCGGAGTTGTTGGGAGAGGTGGGGCGCGGGCGCTCGGCCGATCCGGGCGCCACCGTGCGAGCCATGGTGCGCAGGCTCGGGCTCGGCCAACCCGTGGGCGCAAAGCGACGTCGTCGCAAGGTTCGCAGGAGTGCCTCCACGTGATCTGTTGAATCCTCTCCATGCCCGGCCAGAAGCAGTACGCAGGGTGGGTTCAATGGTATCTGGAACCATCCTCGCTCCCGTGAACACCGCCGCTCCCCCCCCCTTCAGGCGATTCCCTTTGACGGCGCTCGCCGTGCTGGCCGTGTCGCTGCTGCTGGCGGGGGCCTGCATGGCCACGTTCCTGGTCACTGCTCAGAGCCGGGATGCCGCCCGCTTCGAGAGTCATGTCCAGATGACCCAGGACCGGATCACCGCCCAGCTGGACTCGAACATCAGCCTGCTCCGGGGAGGAGCGGGCCTCTTCGCCGCGAGTGACTTCGTCACGCCCCAGGAGTTCCGCCTCTACGTCCAGCGGCTGGAGCTGAGAAAGCACGATCCCGGCGTCCTGGGTCTCGGCTTCAGCCAGCGCATCTCCGCGAACGAGAAGGAGGACTGGACCGCCCGGCTCAGGGCCAACGGCATGTCCTCCTTCCACATCTGGCCCGATCAGCCCCGGGCGGAGTACCACTCGGTCATCTACCTGGAGCCCCTCAACACCCGGAACGAGGCGGCGCTCGGCTACGACATGTTCACCGATCCCACCCGCCGCGAAGCCATGGAGCGGGCCTGGCTGTCCGGCGAGCCGGCGCTCTCGGGGAAGGTCGTCCTCAAGCAGGAGACGAACCTGGAGCAACAGGCAGGCTTCCTGCTCTATGTGCCCGTGTATCGGAGCGGCCTCGTTCCCACCACCGAGGCGGAGCGCCTGGCCATGCTCCAGGGGTTCGTCTACAGCCCGCTGCGCGCGAAGGATCTGTTCGACGCGATGTTCCCGCCCGAACATCCCCCGCGCGTCTTCTTTCGCATCTATGACGGAGCGGAGGCCGACCCCGAGCAGCTCCTCTATGACTCGGCCGGTGCCGAGAAGGGGATCCACAAGGTCCCGTCCTTCACGCACACCTGGCGCCTGGAGTTCGCAGGACGTCCGTGGACGGTCGTCTTCACCTCCCGGCCCTCGTTCGAGAGCTCCATGCTGACGCCCTGGGCGCCCTTGGTGGGAGCGCTGGGCTTCATGCTCAGCCTGCTGGTGTGCGCCGTCACGTGGACGCAGATCGCCGCGCGGCAGCGAGCCGAGGCCAGTGAGGCGGAGCGAGCCCAGCTCCTGGCCCGCGAGCAGGCAGCCCGGACCGAGGCCGAGGCGCAGCGCGCCTACCTGAATGATCTCTTCATGCAGGCTCCAGCCCTCATCGGCATCCTGAGCGGGCCTCAGCACGTCTTCGAGTTCGTCAACGCCTCCTACCGGCGGTTGCTGGGCAAGCGCGAGGTGCTCGGCAAGCCGCTCGTCGAGGTCGTGAAGGATCTGCCGCCGGGGATCCTGGAGATGTTCGACACCATCTACCGGACCGGGCAGCCCCACTCCGGCCAGGAGCTGTGCCTTCCCGGCGTCTATGCCACCGACCAGGTGGAGGTGAGGTACTGGAACTTCGTCTGGCAGCCCCGCCGAGGCCCCAGCGGCCAGGTGGATGGAGTGATGATCTTCGCCTCCGAGGTGACGGAGCAGGTCCTGGCACGCCAGCAGGTGGAAGCCAGCCGCGAGGAGGCCCGGCGCAGCGCGAGGCAGTTGCAGACCATCACCGATGCGTTGCCGGCGCTCGTCGCCTATATCGACTCCGAGGAGCGCTACCGCTTCGCGAACGAGACCTATGAGACCTGGTTCGGCATCAAGCCCGAGAACCTGCTGGGGAAGACGATCCTGGAGTTCATCGGGGAGAAGGCCTACGCGCGGTTCCGGGACCCCGTGCAACGCGCCCTCTCGGGAGAGACTGTTCAATACGAAGGCGAGCTGCCGCTGAAGGGCGGAGGATCCGTGTTCACCCAGTCCAGCTACATGCCGGACCGGGATCCCAGCGGCCAGGTGCGCGGCTTCGTGGTGCTCGCCTTCGACGTCACCGAGCGCAGGAGGTCGGAGGAGACCGTCCGCACCGCCGTGCGGCTGCGCGACGAGTTCCTCTCCGTGGCCAGCCACGAGTTGAAGACACCTCTGACCTCCCTGAGCCTCAAGCTCCAGACGCTCGCACGCGAGGCAGCGACCCAGTCCGAGTCCCCCTTTGTCCTGAAGACCCGCACGAATGTGGAGACGGCGCGCAAACAGATCAAACGGCTGTCGGATCTGATCGGAGACCTGTTGGATGTGTCGCGGATCAGCTCCGGGAAGATGAAGCTCCACTGGGAGCCTGTGGATTTCTCCGCCGTGGTCCGCGAGGTGGCCGCGCGGCTGGAGCCCGAAGCCACCCGGGCGGAGTCACGCCTCACCGTGGAGACGCCCGATGCGCTGCCGGGCCGCTCGGATCGAATGCGGTTCGAGCAGGTGGTGGAGAACCTGCTGACCAACGCCATCAAGTATGGGGCCGGCAAGCCCATCCACATCCAGATGCATGCAGACGCGCAGCGCCTCGTCCTCACCGTGAGGGATCACGGCATCGGCATCGCTCCCGAGCACCAGGTGCGCATCTTCGAGCGGTTCGAGCGCGCGGTGTCCGAGCGGAATTACGGCGGACTGGGGCTGGGGCTCTACATCACCCGGACCATCCTGGAGGCGCTGGGTGGCACCATCCGCGTCCAGAGCGAGACCGGTCAGGGGGCCTGCTTCACCGTGGAATTGCCGCTCGAACCGCCCGCCGGGCCGTAGGCTTCGGGTTCCGTCCCGCTTCGTCAGAGCCAGCCAAGTTCCTGCAAGTGCTTCCACGCAACTTCGATCTGGAAGGGTGAGAACGCTCGCTGTTTGCGCTCGCTCCATGCATGGACCTCGCGCGTCACGGCCTCAAGCTCACGCGCCGGGCCAGAGTTCCCTCTGGCGACCCAATGAACCGTGGCGAGCAACTCCAGTCCATGGGGTGACTCAAATCCCTTGAGCAGCTCCCGCGTCCGCTCTACGTGTTGCCGGGTCTGGGGGTGCTGACTCAGCAGCGCGCTGGCCTCCTTTACCGCCTCGGGAAGCGGGTAGATGTCCGCAGGTTGAGACCTGTCACCGTAGCCACGAAAGAAGTGACCCTCCATGCGCTGAAGGGCCGGATTCAATGCCTCGGCATAGGGTCCGAACTGAGCCTTGATGAACTGGAGGCGCATCTGCTCTCCTGCCTCCTGGAGGAAATAGACGATCTTCTGCACGACGAGCTGCGTGGAGCCCTCTGTCGCAGCGTGGGTGTAGTGCTCCAGGAGCTGGAGCATGCCGGCCCGCCCCGGTGTCATGCGCGGGCGCTGCGTGCGGACCTTCATCGCGGAAACAGGCGGTGCCCCTTGAGGAGCGAAGAGGAGCACACGAACATCCTCGAGCGGCGAGAGCGCTGCCAGGATGCGCGGCTCGACATCCTCCCAGCGCAGGCCTCCGTTGCCACAGCCCAACGGAGGCACCGCAATGGAACGGATGTTCTTTTCGCGAATGACGCGAACGAGGTCCTCCAGGCCAGCCTCGATGTCCCCGAGGCGAGAGCCCGCCCGCCAATGACGCTTCGTCGGGAAGTTGATGATGAAGCGAGGGCCCGTCAGCGCGCCCGTGGGGACGACGAACATGTGGCCAGGCTGGACCTCGCTTCGGGCGCACGCCTGCTTGTACGCTTCATAGTTCTCGGGGAAGGCCATGCGAAACTGAAGGGCGATGCCCTTGCCCATGACACCGACCGTGTTGACGGTGTTCACCAGGGCATCGACATCCGCGTCCAGCAGGTTTCCGCTCGCTCCCTCAATCATGGCCGGTGTTCCATCTTCCAGATGCCTTCCCCTCGTTTCAACGCCTCAATGAAGGCACTGCTTTTTATCTGTAATACCAATCGGGTACGACATTCACCTGGGGCGTATGGGGCGCCCGAGCAAGCACCCGCTCGACATTCTGCCTGACGGCTTCCGTGCATACCCCGATTTCACGCACCGCGTCCCAGGGGAGGAAGCGGTGCACGAGGAACTCCGCTTGCCTCCGGCGCTTGCGGTCGCCGTCCTCATCCGTGTTTTTCCAGTACGTGGCATTCATGAGCTCCCAGTCGACCAGCTCCAGGTGCGCCCAGTCCTCGAAGAACTGGCTGAAGGGAGTGGCGGCGTGGCCGTCGGTGAACGCAAAGGGCAGCTCTTGTTGACGGATCGCTTCCGTCCGGACGACCAGGTAGAGCACAGGCTCCTGCCCCTCCTGATAGCCCTCCACCTTCCCTTTGTGGATGGCATAGAGCATGGGTGAGCGCGGAGCGAAGTAGAAGGGTACGTAGTCCGCAAGCGTGCCTCGCTTGCAAACGGGAACTCTCGTCCTAGCCCGCGCCACCTTGAGATCGGCGTAGGCGATGTTGACGGGGGAGACCCGCTGCCTGGCGCACTCGCTGTCGCACCACAGCCCTCCTTCATCGAGGATTTGCGGAAGATTGCGGATGTGAGTGATGTGAAAGAGGTTCCGTTCCATCACGCCTCCGAGCACCCGTGTCCGTTATAGCTCTCATCGCGCGTAGGCGCGCTCAAGGATCTCGTCGCTGCGCAGGCCGCTCGCCTTCGCGGATTCCACGTCCAGCCCCTCGCCGTGGCCCCGGCCTCGGCCCTCGAAGAGGATGTCCGGCCCGTCGAAGGAAGCTGTGCGCGGACACGCCGGCAGCTTCAGTCCCGAGCGCAGCAGTTCGCACGGCAGGGACTCGGTGGTGTCGTAGGTGGCGCCTGCTTCCTGCTGTGCCTTGACGAAGAAGACGCGCCCCATGTCGAAGCGCAGTGCCGCGAGCCCCGGCCCCAGCAGAGCCTCTACCTTTGCCCGGGGACGCACCTCCCTCCAGGGCTCCTGTCCCCCTTGTGAGAAGAGCAGCCACTCCTTCCAGCGCAACTCCGGCAGGCCCAGCGCCTTCTCTTCCTCCGGCTGCACTCGCACCGTGCCGAGGAAGGCCTGGCAGTGCGTCGTGTCACAGATGGGGCGACCCCCGTGACGGCTCTCGGCGTGCCGCTCGTTGTGCGCCACCACCCGCGCCAGCGCCACGCGCGCCTCTCCCTTGAGCGAAGCGTCCTCCGAGGCCACCACTCCCGCCGTGTACTGGAGGCGCGTGGTGCGGAAGAGGAAATCCGAGCCCCGGCGCGCATTGCGCTCACGCTCGGTGGTCGGCACGCCCAGCGGAGGCCGGTACGGCGGCGGGGAGGACCAGGTGAAGATTCCCGCGTAGTCGCGCCCCTGTGAGGGCAGCCCCGGCACGCGCACCCGCCATGGACTGCCCAGGCAGACCGCTGGGCCGCCCGCCACCATCTCTCGCATCCTCGAGAAGCCCTGGGGCACGGCGCGCGGCTGGCCCTGGTTGATCGCAAAGCCCACTCCCTGACAGGCCGCCTCGACGTCCCCGGAGGAGGCCAGGCCGAGGACCTGCACCCGCGCCGCGTCCAGGCCCGGACGCTGGCGCACCCGAGCCAGCACCTGGGGCATCTCGTCGGCGAAGCTGCGCGGCATCTTCCCCGGCCGCATCGCCACCGCGACGAGGTCCGCGTCCACCGCGACGATCCACCCATACTGGGGCCGGCTCGCCGCGTCTCGCACCGTGCCTGTCTTCGTCGCTACGCCCGTATACGCCGGCGAAGCTGGGAGGTCCGACAGCGTTCCCCTCGCGGCGTTGTCCTTCATCCACTCGATGAGCTCCGGGTGGGCCTCCGCCAGCAGCCGGTACGCCTGCGCCATGCCCCACGGCGAGAGCGCCAGCGTGGAGCGCAAGCCGATGGCATCCGCCATGTCCGCTGGCTTTCCCGTGAGCCCCACCGCGGACAGCACCGCGCCCCAAGGACCGAAGTCCGGCGCCGCCCCTCCCTTCGCCTCCCAGTCCAGGAAGTACCCGTTGCATGAGCGCAGCAGCGCCGTGCGCCCGTCCACCTGCCTTGGCAAGCCCTGGCCGCATGCCCACTCCTGGATGCCTGAGCGTGGCGTCAGCAGCGGCGGCTGAGAGCTCCCCGCGAGCACGAAGGGCTTCAACGTGGAGCCATAGGGCACCGCGCGCTGCACGTCTCCCTCGGAGAACAGCACCTCTCCCGAGTGGCGGCTCACCACCACCGTGGCGTTCGTAGCGGCCTTCACCGTCACATCCGCCAGTTCATCAATGGAGAGCGGCACTGCCCACCGCGCCCCATCCTGGCACTGCCTCAGCCTGCGAGAGAGCGCCTGGGGAAAGCCTCGGTCCTCCCCGAGGATGCGCGCCAGCGCCCTGCGTGCCCGAGGCGTGTCCACCGAGGGCGAGCGGGCCAGCTCCGCCGCCGACACGCTGAGCGATTGATAGGGGCCGTCCCTCCACTCGGGCAGCTCGCCGCTCACCACCAGCGCGAAGGCCTCATGGAAGAGCCGATCCTCCGAGGCAGCAGGACAAGCCCACCACAGCAGTTGGTGCGCCAGCTCGTGCTTCAGGGCGACGCGGAGCCGATCCTCCAGCACTCCCGGCGTGTTCTGCCGCAGCTCCACCAGGCCGGGCCGGCTCTGGGCATTGCGCTCCGGAGGCAGGCCCATGCCCCGCTGCAGGCGGATGGGCGCCGGTGGCTGCGTGGGGAGCCCTCCAGCCTCGGCCGCGTACCTCGCCTCCAGCTCCTTCCAGGAAGCCTCGGCCTCGGCACGCAGGGCGGCCTCGGGCGTGACGTCGCCCTGCGTGAGGAACATCGGGGTGGCCGCCAGGAGCGCGGCCGTCACCGCGGCCCACCCCATGCGCTACCAGTCGCCTCGCGACTTCTCCGAGGGCTTCACCGCCAACACGTCCGACTTCGTCCGCCCGCGGAGGCTCGCCACGTACATGTCCTCGATGGAGGCCGGCGGCGCGGTAAACGTGCCCGCGAACTGGGCCCGCATCACGTAGCCCACCGAACGCGGGCTGTCGCTCCACCACGTCGGCTCCTCGAAGAAGAACGTCGCCCGCTCCGGGCTGAGCACGCGCCGCTTGAGGGCCTCGGGCGCCAGGTTCAGCGAGTACGGCGCGCCCCGGTACTCCTTGTCCTCGATGAGCGGCACGAAGCCCGCCGGCACCGCGTCCTCCACCACGTAGTACGCCGAGCGCGCCTTGTTGTCGCCGCGCGCATCGAGGGTCAGCTCGACGAACACCTCCTCGCCCTGAGCCACCTGCTCACCGGCCGCCAGCGCCACCTTACCCTCGGGGCGCAGCACGTAATACCGGCGCTCGATGCTCATGCCGTCGGCCCTCGGCTGCACGTCCGCCAACGGCGTCAGGGCCTTCGCGCGCAGCGTGGCCACGCCATCGAAGGAGCCCACGTTCACCGAGCGCGTCCCCGGCTCGAGCGTGGCCACCAGCCCCATGCCTCGCGGCGCGAAGCTCACCGTGCCCTTGGCGCCCTTCACCTCCGGCGGCGGCAACTTCTTGAAGGCCTTGGCATCCCGCTCGATGAGCCACAGCGAGTGCAGCAGCGCGGTGCTCCGATCGAAGGTGGAGAGATCCGACTGACTGAGCAGCTCCAGCAGCTGCCGGCGCGCCTTGTCCACGTCCAGCTTCCCGAAGGAGGCCGCGTGCGCGAGCAGCGCGGTGAGGCCCACGCGCCTCAGCGGGTAGTGGAAGAAGGCCTCGGACTCGGGAGACGTCTTCAGGCTCGCCAGCTTCACGAAGCCCTCGTTGCTCGCCGTCACCAGCGAGTCCACGCGGGCCTGCAACGCGGGCTCCTTCATCACTCCTGCCTTCTCCGCGGCCAGCACCGAGAGCGCCAACGGGTACAGGTCTCCCGGCGTCGCGCGGTCGATCAGGGCACGCACCCGCGCCGCCTGCCGCTCGCCGTACAGCCGCGAGAGCACGTAGGCGCGCGTCGCGTCGTACTCGAAGGGCAGGTTCTCCTGCGCCTCCAGCCAGCGCGCGGCCTCCGTGAGCCGGCCGTCATTCGCGTCCACCAGGCCCGCCTCCGAGGCGTAGGCCAGGCCGTCCAGGGCGATGAGCGTCATCGCCACATCCGGCGTGCTGTAGCCGCCGAACCACGTGAAGCCACCGCCCTTCACCGCCAGAGAGAGGATGCGAGCCGTACCCTGCACCGAGCGGCTGCGCGCCTCGGCCAGCAGCGCCTGGCTCTCCGGATCCAGCTTGCCCAGAGCGTCCACCTTCTTGAGCGTCTGGTAGAGCGCCACGTTGGGCACTGTGGTGGAGACAAGCTGCTCCAGGCATCCATACGGATAGGTGAGCAGCTCGCGCACGTTGGTGAGCGCCGCGTCCACCAGCGACGGCTGGAGCACCAGCTCCACATCCGCCACCGAGGCCGTGTTCGCCGCCTGCAGCGACAGCTCGCCGCCACCCCACACGGATACCTTCACGGGCTCCTCCAGGGCCGCGGGCCGCACCGGCAGCGCACGCCGATCCTTCAAAGGATCCTTGCCGCCCGTGACGTCCACCGCCAGCTCGGCGAAGCCCGCAGCCGTGGCCTTGATCGGCAGGGGAATGACCTTCTCACCACCCTCGCCCAGTTCTACCTTCTCCTGCGTCTGGTTGGCCTGGAGCACACCTGCGGAGGCGAGCTTCACGTCCAGCACCTGGCTGCCCTTGGAGGCCGCTCCCGCCGACAGGCGCACCGAGGCAAGCGCCTCGTCCCCCGCGCGGAGGAACTGCGGCAGCGCCGCGTACAGGTTGAGGCCGCCGCGCGTGGCGAACTCCGCCGTGCCCTCGCCGAAGCGACCCGAGGTGTCCGCCGCCACCGCCGTCACCACCCACAGCGTCTGGTTGGACGGCAGCTTGAAGCGCACCGTGGCGCGACCGTCCCGGTCCGTCACCACGTTCGGCTGCCAGAAGGCCGTATCCCGCTCCTCATCCTTCGCCTTGCGCGTGGGCGGCTTGATGGAGGCGAACGCGTGATCCGGCAGCCCCGCCATCTTGCGCGCCAGCGCCTCGCCGTAGCCATAGCCCTGGAACTCGGCCGAGTAGAAGTTGGACACGTTGTTGCGCGCTGGCGGGTAGAAGAAGTCCAGCACCTTCGGGCGGAACTCCGTCTGGACGGCGTAGACGGCCTTGTCCACCACGCCCACCGAGAGCTGCGACACCACACCGTTGCCGTCCTTGTCCGTCACCCGGACGTCGATCACCTGCTCGGTGAGCGGAGTGGCCTCGGCACGGCGGGGCTCCAGCTTCACCGAGAGGGTGCGCTCAGCCGGGACGATGCGGTAGGCCACCGTGCGCTCCTCCCAGCGGCCCGAGGCCGTCGGGTACGCCACGGACACGTACACCGCGCTGCCGAAGCGCTCCTCCACCGGGAAGGAATGCACCAGCGTGCGGCCGTCCTGCTTCACCAGCTTCGTGCCGAACAGGCCCGCGCCCGTATAGGTGATCCACACCGGCCCCGAGTCCTTGCCGCTCGGTCCCCAGCCATCGGGCAGCAGGCCCACCAACTGCGCCGTGTCCCCCGGAGACAGCGTGCCCGAGAGTGAGGCCAGCGTCAGGTTGGCCACCCGCGCCACCGGCTCGTCATTGCCGCCGATCACCAGCATGGACTGCTCGCCCGTCCATGCCTTGCCGTTCTTGTCCTTCACCGTGAGCCGCGCCAGCACCGTGCCCACATCGCCCGTGGGCACCTTCTCGCGGGCGACGCCATCCGCCCCCGTGGTGACCGAGCGCTTGCCCAGGCTCTTCTCGCTGCCGTCCGCCTTGCGCAGCACGAACTCCACCTCGGCCTGCGTGACGCCGTAGGGCTTGCCGGACAGCGTCGTGGCGCGCACGGCCAGCGTGGCCTCGCCGCCCTTCTTCACCACCGCGTCCGAGAAACTCCCCGCGCCGAACACCTCCACGTCCGACAGGAAGAAGGAAGCGCTCGCGTTGGCGAACGTCCCCTGATCATCCCGCGCGCGCACCGTGAGCGTGTAGCGGTACGGCAGGCGCTCCTCGCCCGGCTGCAGCGCGGGCACGTTGATCTCGATGACGGCCTCGCCGTTCTCGTCGAACTTCGTCGCGCTCTCCCACGAATCGCCCTCCGCGCCGCGCTCGGCCACCGTGGAGTAGAGCCGCTCCGGCACGCTGAGCTTGCCCTCGGTGGTGGAGGCCGTGCCGTACGTCACCGCGCTGCCCGCCCCTCCCTTGCCCGCGTCATCCACCCACGCCGGAGCATCCAGCAGCGAGCGATAGAGGAACACCTCGTACTTCGCGCCATCGGGGGCGCCACCCGCGTAGCGCCGCGCCCGCACCGTGGCCTTCAGCGTCTGGCCGGGGACGATGTTCTCCTTCTCCGGCGTCATCTCCACATAGAAGGTGGGCTTCACATAGTCCTGCACGCGCGCCTCCGACTGGTGGGACTGGTCGTCCACCGAGGCGTTGATGCGCAGCACGCCCGTGCCCAGGTCCTCCGGCACGTTCATCTCGCCGTGGAAGCTGCCGAACTCGTCCACCCCAACGCGCGTGGACACTTCGCGGCCCTCGGCCGACTCCAGCTTCACCAGCACCTCCTTCTTCCGAGGCGTGAACATCCGCGCGAGGAAGGTGTCCGGCTGGCGCAGCACGCCGCGGAACTTCACCGTATCTCCCGGCTTGTAGATGGGCCGATCGCTGTAGATGAAGACGTCCGGCGCCACCGCGAGCGACGAGTAGAAGTCCGTGTCCACCAGCGCCGTGTCCTTCTCCACCGTCGCGGTGGCCAGCAGGCGCGGCTCCGTCACGGCCAACGTCACCTCGCCCTTGTCGTCCGTCTTGCCCGCGGGGCCCTTGCCCGTCGGCAGGAACACCTGCACCTGCGCTCCGGCGCGCGGCTGCTGATCCCGCCCCGCCACGCGCACCAGCACCTGTCCGTCCGTCTGCTTGAGCTGCACGGTGAGGTCCGTGACGACCAGCACCACCTGGCCCTCCACCTTGCCCTGCACCAACTGGAGCACGTACGTGCCCGCAGGCAGCGGCGCCAACATCACCCGGCGCTCCTGGAAGCCACTGCTGCCGTACGTGGCGAAGCCCGGGACGCTGAAGTCCACGCCGCCACCGCCCAGGTCCAGGTTCAGCCACTGGCTGCGCGCCACGGTGAAGCCAGGAGGCACGCCAATGAGCTTGTCCGGGCCCTCGGCCATCTTGTTCAGCGTGGGCGGCGTGTCCTCGGGGCCGCGCTTCGGCAGCGACTCGGAGACAGCCTCGCGGAACTCCGTGCTGAAGGAATACAGCAGGTACGTGCTGGGCACCTTCACCGCGTTGAGACCCCGGCTGAGCGCGCGGCCCGGGTTCTTCAGCACGGGCGGCTCCTCGTAGGCCCGGCGCATGTCGCCCTGCGCCTGGATGAAGGCCTCCAGGTTGTCCGGCTTGAGCACCCGCAGCTCCACGGGGCCCTTGCTGTTGAAGGCCACGTCCACCGCCACCGGCTCGTCGGTGCCATAGGCCCGAGGCACGGTGATGTAGAGCGGCTTGGCCGCAGCCACGCCGGCCAGCGTCAGCGCGGCCAACAGGGAAATGCGCGAGGAGTACCTCATGAACCAAACCCTCCCGGAACCAGCGAATTGCCCTGCACCGTGCCGCGCAGGCCCACATACGGCAGTGTCTCGAGATCACGCCGAGCGGCTTCGATCTCCGGCGGCGCCGAGCTCGGCACCGGCTTGTTCTTCCCCAGCTGCTGCTCGGACCAGTACCCGTCCGCCAGCAAGTGGCTGAGCAGGGGGCCCGTGTTCACGCCAATCGTCACCGAGCCCGGCTCTCGCAGGCCCTTCACCACCGGCCCCGCCGCGTTGATCAGGTTGGGGCTCTGGCCCTCGCAGGCCTTCTGCAGCCGCTGCAACACGTCCGGCGCGGAGGCCAGCACCTGGTGCTTGCACAGCGTGGCCTGCACCAGCCCGTTGCCACCGTTGAACATGGTCTTCAGCGCGGCCGCGTCCTCCGTCCGGCCCCAGAGGATGGCGAACTCGTGGCCCAGGTCCGCATCCCCGCGCGGCGTCCATACGAACGCGATCTGCCGCGTGCGCACCTGGCCCGCGTCCTCGCCCTTCCAGTACGCGCCGACCTTCGAGCCCTCGAGCGACTCGGGCAGCTTCAACTGGAGCGCGATCAACACCGGCGTGTCCGCGGGCACCAGCTTCAGCAAATCCTCCGAGAGCGGCTGCGCATCCAGCCGCACCTGCTCCTTCAGCGGACCGGCGATGCCGCGCGCCACCAGCTTGTTGCCGTCGGCGGCGAACTGCAGCCGGGTCCCATTGGCCAGCCCCAGCGCGTGCGAAAGGAACGCCATCTCACGCCCAAGCACCTCGTTGTCGAAGCCCAGCTCCAGGTCCACACCCGAGGGCGCCTCCAGCTTCGTCAGCTCCACGCACAGGCCGCGCAGGACCATGGACGGCTGCCTCGCCACCACGAGCCGATCCGAGGCGCGCCCGGCGTACAGCGACTGCTCGCCGACGAGCCAGCGTGAAATCTTGAAGCCCCCCTCGGGCGCCTTGACGGTGGCACCCTCCGGGCACGAGGCCGCAGTGAAGCCGCCACGGCTGGTCACCTGGTCCATGCTCTCGTAGGCGGTGACGGCACTGCCGCTGGGGCTGGGGATGATGAAGGCCGGAGCGTTGGTGTCGCTGCCGCCCACGAACCACAGCGCGCGGAACGGCGAGTCAAGCAACTGCCCGGCCACCACGTCGAACACCGCGCCCTTGAAGGAGGCCTTCAGGTCCTCACCCGTGGAGCCGAAGAAGGCCGCCCACGAGCTGGCGAAGCCCTGGCCGAGCGGCTTCTTCAGCTGCTCCTGGAGCCACCGGTTCTGCACGAGCGCACCGCGCACCTTGGCCGGGGAGTACACGTCCACCCAGACCGCGGGCTGCCCCTCGCTGGAGACACTCAGCGGCTTGGGAGGCGGAGGCGGAGGCATGCCCTCCACCGTCGCGCCCGCGCTGGGAGTGCCCGGCCCACTGGGGCCCGCTCCCTCCGAGCCGCTCGAACCCGAACTCCCGCTTCGGCGGCCAAGCACGAAGGCACCCACGACCGCGCCGGTCACCAGCACGGTGACGATCGCCACGAGGATCGCCTTGGAGGCACCACCGCCGGGCGGCGGTGAGGCCGGCGTTGGCGTTTTATCCGTGGGCGGAGGCGCGCCCGGCGGGTTTTCGGATGAACTCATGGCATCCACTCCTTGAAGCGGAAGAAACCGAGGAAGGCAGTGTTCTGGGGCACGGGGCGCCACTCCAGCGGCGCCTCGGTGACGAGCCGGTGCAGCACGCCCGTGCGGACGGCGGCGCCCTTCTCGCCCGGGTGATAGACGACGCGCGCCGGGGCGTGCGCCTTGTCCTCCGGGCGCACCACCAGCATCAAATGGAAAACGGGGCCCGAATCGTGCTCCTGGCGGAACGCGACCAGATCTCCGGTGCGCAGGGACTCGGCGGTGGCCTCATCGCGGCCCAGCGGCACGAAGCTGCGCGTGAGCAGCGTCTCCGCGTCCGCGAACTCCGAGGGCCGTCCCTGCACATCGAGCCACAGGGGCCGCGCGAGCCGCTCCGGGTAGAAACGCTTGTGCGCACTGCGATAGGCGAAGCGCACCAGCCCCGCGCAGTCCCGCTGGTCCGGGTGCCAAGCCGGATCGAACTTTTCGATCTGCGCCAGCGCCACCTGCCCCAGCTCCCGGCGCAGCAGCACGTCCCGAGCCTCGCGATTCCCGGACGCGGAGAGCGTCTCAGGCGCGGCGGCGGCCGGAGGCGTGGAGGCAACGAGCGCCACGGTGAGCAACAGAGCGAGCATCGAGGGCCTCAGACGGCGTCAGTCCCCACCCTCGGAGTTCTCGCCCTCGCCCTCTCCCCCATAGCTGTCGCCCTCTCCTTCATAGCCGCCCTCGTCGCCCTCACCCTCGTTGCCCGAGGAGACCTTCTTCGCGGCGTCATCGAGGTTCTTGGGCCACGTGGGGCCGGTGGGCTTGGGATCGGCCGTGGGCACGTACACCTCGGCCTGGTTGTTCCCGAGGATGTTGATCCACGCCAGCACGCGCGTGGTGCCCGGCGTGGCCAGGGGGATACGCACCATGCGGCGAACCTCGCCGGGCGTGCCCTCGAACAGCGACACGTTCAGCGTGGCCACCGTGTGGGCCTTGTCACCGCTCGGCCAGTAGTTGGTGGCGATCAGGTAGATGCCCTTGGGGGGCGCCCGGTGAACATAGAGGTAGGGGCCATAGGCGGGCTGGTCGAAGTCGCCGCCCTGCTCGTTGAGGAAGAAGGTGCCACCGCTGGGGCTGGCCGTGTTGGCCCAGTACACGTGCGCCATCTTCGCGCCCTCCAGCTCCAGCCCATTCGCCCCCTTGGTGACGCTGCTGTCGGTGGGCTCGTAGACGTGCAGGTCCGTGTACACGCCCTCGGTGTCGCTGGTGAGGATGGCCTTGAGCGGCACGGGCGGAATCTGCGCGTACGTCGTCACCTGCGCCTGCGCCGTGCCGGCCTGGTTGGTGGCCATCACCGTGACGATGTTCTTGCCGCTGGCCGCCGGGAACTTGCGGCTGAAGCGCCCGTTGTAGGTGCGCATCAGGTAGCGGTCTCCATTGATGGAGACGACCACCGGATCAATGGTGGTGTCGCTGAGCGTCCCCTCCACGAGCATCATCCGGTCCACCGTCCAGCCACCGGAGGGAGCGGTGAGGGCGACCTTGGCCAGCTTCGTGCCCTTGCCGATGGGAACGCCCTGCTGGCGAGGGTTCGGGTGCGGCGTCTGGGTCAGAAAGAGGGCCAGGAGTACAGGCAGCATCGGGGCTCGTCCTGTCAGGGTAGGAGACCGTGGGCAAAGCCCACGGGGCGACAGACTGCGGCACCCAGGCTCCTCATTTCAAGCCGCCTGCCAGTCCTCCCCCGATGCATGGACGACATACTTGTGGCACGAACCACTTTCAGCGTGGCTCACATCCACGAAATCGGAGTGGGCCCCGGGGCCAACAGCCTCATGGCGACCTCACTCAGCTCCCGAGGCACTCGCGGATTGACGACGTGGGGCGGCGGTGCGTAGGGCCCCGGGTTCTTGCGCGTGAGCGCCTGGTAGAGCATCACCCCCACGGCATGGAGATCCTCGCCGATCTCGTCGCTGGTGAGCGCTCCCCAGCCCGGGAAGGCTCCGCCGATGTCGGTGAGGACGGACTCGAGGCGCCCCTTGCGGACCGTGATGTCTCCGCTGGAGATGCTGGGATAGCGCACGCCCTTGCGGTGCATCTCGCAGAGTGCCGAGGTGATGCCCAGGAACACGTGAAGCATGTCCCGGGCCGTGGGCCCGTACTGGTGGTACCACTGGGTCAGCGTCATCCCTTCCACGGCTTGAAGGACCAGGAAGGAACCGCCCTCTTCCTCCGGCCAGCGCCCCTGTGCTTCCAGAGCGGCGACGTGCGGGCCTCGCAGCAACTTCAGGCAGGTGACCTCACGCTCGGCGAGCACCTCGGGTGGCTCGAAGAAACCACTCTTCTGGGAGGAGCCCAGCCACTTCAAGACGAAGGGCTGCCCGTCACGCTCTACCGCGTAGAACGCACCGTGGCGGCCCTCTCGGAGGTGCCGAATGACCTTCCAACCATGGACGCAAGTGCCCGGAGCAAGCATGTCAGTCATGGAAGTGAGCAGTCCTGTTGGGGAGGGTTGCTGGTGGCTGACCTGATGGGTAGTATGTCAACAACCTGAAGGCGTGTCCATGCCAGCGGCCCACTCTCCCAGCGCCCACATGCCCCGGCGGCGCTCTCGCCTGAAGGGCTCGCCATGAGGCTGCCCCCTCTACCGAAGGTGGCTCCGGGGCTGGAGCTGTTGGGCTGCACCGTGGAGGGACTGGTGGATATGGGGGGCTTTGGTGCCGTGTACCGCGCCCGTGATCCCGCTGGCATGCTGTACGCGCTCAAGTTCATGGCCCTGGCACGCGCCGGAGGTTGGGCCCAGCGCGAGCAGGAGATTCTCCTACGCTTGAGGCACTCGAACATCGTACGACTCTGGGGGAGTTGCCTCTGGCCCGAGGAGTCCTCCGAGTTCCTGGTGCTCAAGCTGGAGTTCATCCCGGGACAGGCGCTGGACCACTGGGCGCACGAGTGGAATCCGGACGCACGGGAAGTCGCGGGCAAGGTGCTGGGCGTGGCCCGGGCGTTGGCGGTGGCGCATGCGGAAGGGGTCGTCCACCGGGATGTGAAGGAGGCCAACATCCTGGTGCGCGAGGCGGACGGGGAGGCGGTGCTCATTGACTTCGGCGCGGGCTACTTCGCACGGGCGCCTACCGTCACGGTGGCGGTGCTGCCGCCGGGCACGCCGGACTACCGGGCCCCGGAGGCATGGCGCTTCGCCGAGGAGCACGAGGCGGATCCGCGAGCGCACTACCGGCCCGGCCCCTTGGATGACGTGTACGCGCTGGGCGTGGTGCTCTACGGGTTGCTGACAGGCCAGCGCCCCTTCTACCTCGACCGGGAGGAGGACGGGGTGGCCGCCATCCTCCACACTCCGCCGGTGCCTCCGCACGTGCGCAACCCGCGCGTGCCCGTGGAGTTGAGCCAGCTGTGTCTGCGCCTGCTGGCCAAGCGCCCCGAGGAGCGAGTCGCGGGGGCGGTAGTGCTGTGCCAGGAGCTGACGGAGCAGCTGGCCGCGGCGGATGCGCGCTGGGCGGTGCGGCTCCAGGAGGTGGGCCGTTTCATGATGGGCAGGAACCTGCCTCGCGCGCCTCCTCCTCCGCCCGAGCCCAACCCCGGCGTAGGAGAGCCCGCCGCGCCGCTGGCCCTGGCGCCCTCCAGCTCCGGTGCGGGGGCCGCCGTGCCTCTGCGGCCCGTGGCGTTCCATGCCCTGGGGCGGGCGGCGCTCTGGGCCGGTGCGCTGGGGGTGGTCGTCTGCCTGTGCCTCTTCCTTCTTTCCCGGAGGGAGCGCGTTCCACGCGAGCCCGAGGCTCAGCCTGTTGATGCCCACCAGGTGAAGCCGGGTACTGGTCAGGAAGTAGCGCCTGCTGGACAGGAGCCGGAAGCTTCGCGGGCCGCAGCTCCGTCCGAGCCGGAGCCCACCTCTGCGGCCGCCGCCCCTCTCGCGGTGCCTCCCGAGGATGCCTCCGCCATGAAGACACGCGACACTCCCGCCATGCCCTCCCGGCAGAAACCCCGCTCCCCGGGCCTGGGCCCCGTGGGCAAGAAGGTGGCCACGGGCGCCGTCTGCGCCACCCTGGGCTGCACCCCCGCCGCGGCGCCTCAGCTGCGTCCCAACGCTCCTGAGGAGTGCCCTCGTGGCGCCCTCGAGGCCATGGCCGGGTTGAACATCCACGTTGGCGACGTGCACTTTGCGCTACTCAACCCAGCTCAAGGTCTCGACCGGGTGTTCGTCAAGGAGGGGGAAGCGACCTTGAGGCTCGTGAACGGGCCCTTCGAGGGGATTCCTGCGGGCTCCACCCTCAAAGGGCGGCTCCTCATCGGCGCGGAGCGCGTGTACGGGCGCTTCACCCTAGCGCAAGAGTACAAGGGCCCTCGTACGTGGCCTGTCTGCCTGGAGTTGCTGGGCGGCGATGACGAGCGCGGAATGCCAATAGAGGTCTCGACGGACGACGAGGCGAGGGTCGTGAACTCTGCGTCGGTGAGAGTGGTGGATCGCTTCAAGTGAGGTGACTCCAAGCACAAGGAAAGGCATGATAGAGGCGACCTCCCAGGACACTACGTCCAGTCCCTACTCAGGAGGTTCTGTTCCGTGCTCGCCTCGTTCCCCGCCGCTCTCCTAGCGCTGCCGCTGCTTGTAGGCACTACCGCCAGTGCGCAGCCCCTGGCCTTGCCCTGCGAGACAGGAACACGTCGCATCGAGCTGAAGGCGGAACCCGCTGGAGAGGCGCCTGAGCTATGCATCGGCCCAGGGGTATCCACCACGATCATCTTCCACGGTGCGGAGCTCCTCCCCGGCGGCATCACCCTGGACGGGCGGGAGCGCTTCACGCTGGTGGATGCGGGGAGCACCATGCTCCGGTTGGAGCCTTCAGAGGGCGTGATGCCGGGAGAGCGCTTCCGGTTGATAGTGCGCTTCAAGGACGGTGCAGCCCCAGCGAGCATCGCCTTCCGGCTAGGAGTATACGCTGGGAAGGTGGAGCCCCTCGTGGAGGTGTACCGCGAGAAGCGCACGCTGGCGTCCTACCAGCACGAGATACAGGAGAAGGAGACCCAGCTCCACCAGTGCCGAGAGGTCCAGGAGCGGCTGCGCGCCGAGAAGGAGAGCCCCGGGGGCCTCACTGGCCTGCTGGCCACCGGGCTCCTGGACGACAGGGGGCTCCTTCACAAGAACATCTTCACGAGCATCGGGAAGCGCCCCGGAAACTTCGCCCAGGTGTTTCGGGCCATCAGCTATCGCTCCACCCGCACGGTCGCCATCGTTCTGTGGTTGGAGGTTCCCGATGGCATCCAGCCCTGGCGAGCGGTGAGCGCGGAACTGGTGGGCCGAGATCACCGTGCGCTGCGCGTGCAGCATCCCTGGCAGAGCACACCCCTCACTTTCGGGTCGAAGGAACAGCGCGTGGTAATCGAGGCAGAAGCAACGGAAGAGGAAACGCAGGGGAGCTTCACCCTCAAGGTGTGGGGCGAGGATGGGACTCGGAACCTCATCATCTCGGGGATCACCTTCCCTTGAGGAAGCGGGCTTCCCATTTCGCGTCCGATTCCTCTCACGCACCGAGATGCCAAAGACGAACGCTGGCAAGAATTCCGCAGCGTGAGCTGAGAAAGAAGTAGCCGGTGTGACCTTGACGTTCGCAGGAAGCTGGCATGGGATTGTGGTTCTGTCGGATAGGCCTACCCAGGGAATCGCATGGAAAGCTCCAACGAGCCGCTGTTCTCGTGGCTCCATCTCTCGGACATCCACTTCGGCCATGGCAGCGCTGCCGAGCGTGCTCACCGGGAGCTGGTGCTGAATCAATTCGAGCGAGACTATCTCAAGGCAAAGGACTGGGGGGCGCCGTCGCCAGAGGCGGTGCTCGTTACAGGGGACATCGGCTTCAGCGGCGATGCCTTGGGACGCCAGGAATACTCGCAAGCGTCATCGTGGCTGCTGCGGCTGACCGATCAATTGCACCTCAAATCACACAACATCTACCTGGTGCCAGGTAATCATGATGCCCCTCGGCTCAAGGAGCCAGGGGAAGTGGAGAAGCTCGAGGAGATACGCAGTGGGACCCGGCGGCTCGACGATGTGCTCGACGACGCTCCCGTGCGCGAGCTACTGGCAGGCAGGATGAAGCCCTACCGAGAGATGGCCGCGCAGCTCAATCCACATGCTGGAAGCGGAGCGCCCCAAGACGCCCTGTGCTGGGTCCATGCCTTGACAGCCCGATCTGGGCTTCCAGTGCGTCTGATGGGATTGAACACGGCGATCCTGGCCAATGACGATCAGGACAAGGGCAAGCTCTGGATGGGCCGGCGCCAGCTTGTCCGGGCGTTCAAGGACTCGACCCCTGACGAACTTCTCATCGCTCTGGCACACCACCCCTTGGGCTGGCTCGGAGATGGGGCTGAGGTGGCGCTCTGGCTGGAGAGCCGAGCCGACATCTTCCTCAGTGGTCACCTTCACGAGCTGGAATCCGTGTCGACTCAGCGAAGCGGAGGGAGAAGGTTCGTCCATGTTGCCTCTGGCGCGCTCCACGAGGTGCCTGCTCCCAAGGAGAAACCTGTCCCCTTCGGCTTCAACTTTGGAGCCGTCTATGCGGGCCCGCACGGGAAGCTCCAGCTCCGGATCTGGCCTTTCATATGGACGAAGCACCATGAGTTCCTCCCTGACTCGGCTCATCTCCGAGAGCCGATGAAGTACTACGCAACTCACGACCTGGAAGGAGCGACTCCAGCACAGGCGCAAGGAGGCGCGTCCGCTGCCGACAGGGTGGAGCCGCGCCCCCAAAGACAACCGGGCGGGCCACTCCGGACCGACGACCCCGCATACATCCCTCGCCGGTCCGATGACGAAGCACTGGGCATTGCCCAACAGCAGGCAGAGACGCTGGTCATCAAGGCACCCTTGCAGATGGGCAAGAGCAGTCTGCTCGGGCGCTACCTCGAGGAGTGCCGCCAGAGCGGCAAGCGGACTGTCCAGCTGGACTTCTTGATGTTTGAAGAGAGGGTGCTGAGGGACTACCCCTCGCTCCTGAACTTCCTGGCAGCGGAGATACTCAGGGCCCTGGAGTTGCCTCCAGAACTCAAGCCCGAGATCGGCAGTCACCAGGAGATGTGCCACTTCATCGAGGATCGTGTGCTCCAGGCCGTGCAGGAGCCCCTGGTGCTGGCCTTCGATCAGGTGGACCGGGTACTGGGGAGGCCCTACCAGGAAGACCTCTTCTACTTGTTCAGGTACTGGCATAACAAGCGTTCAGCGGACGCTCTCGCCCGCTGGGCTCGCCTGGGCATTGCGCTCGTCATCTCCACCGAGCCCTACCTCCTCATTTCCGACGCCCACCGTTCGCCCTTCTCCGTCGTCTCTGCCATCAAGCTCCAACCCTTCGGGACGCGGGAGTGCCTGGAATTCAATCGCCGCTATGGCGACTTCTTGAAGCCGGAGCAGGTGGAGGAACTCCACAGGTTATTGGGTGGCAATCCCCACTTGATGCATGTGGCCTATTACCTGATGACGGGGCGTGGGCGGGTGAAGTTCGACGAGCTGAAGCAGAAGGCTCACGAGGATGGCGGGCCGTTCCGTGACCACCTCAGAGGGCTACGGAAGCAGCTCACGCAAGGAGGCACGATACGGCTGCTCGAGGCGATGAAGCAGATCATCGAGTACGGGACAGTTCCCGACGAGGACGCCTTCCAGCGCTTGTCGGGCGCCGGGCTGTGCCAGCGTGAGGAGGGGCGCATCCGCGCATCTTGTGAGCTCTATGTCCGGGCATTTGGAGGGGCCCGGTGAGCGATGCGAGCAAGCCTAAGCTGCAGGCCGGAGGGACGATCAACAGCACGAAACACGTCTACATCGTCCGTCCCACGGATGATGAGCTGTTGGACTATCTCCTGGGGGGAGAATACTGCAACGTCCTATGCCCGCGGCAGATGGGGAAGTCCAGCCTGATGATCCGCACGCAGGCATGCCTAGTGGAGCGGGGCGTGCGGGTGGCCGAGGTGGACATGGCCATGCTGTCGTCGGGGCCGGTGCCAGCAACGGTGGAGAACTGGTACCTCCGCATGCTCCAGGAGATAGCGCGGAAGTTGAATCTGGCCGTCGATGTGCGGAGTTGGTGGGATGCAAGACAGGAGGCTTCGCCCAATCAGCGCCTGCTCCAGTTCTTTCTGGAGGAGGTGGCTCGCCTGGATGCACCCGTGGTTGTCTTTTTGGATGAAATCGACGCCACGCTCAAGCTGCCCTATGCGGACGGCTTCTTCGTGGCGTTGCGCTCCATGTACAACGAGCGCGCGCAGGAAGGGGGCTTCACGCGCCTCACCTTCTGCCTGTTGGGGGTGGCCACAGCCAACGAGCTCATCAAGGACCGCCGCACCACGCCATATAACATTGGCAAGCTGGTAGAGCTGGGCGACTTCGACCCTGAGCGGGACGACCTGCGAAAGCTGTATCAGGCCGTCGTAGAGGATGAATCGGCGGGGGAGCGGCTGGTGAAGGAGGTGCTGCGATGGACGGGAGGGCATCCCTTCCTGACGCTCTATGCGTGTAGCGAGCTGGCCCGCAAACAGCGGACTTCCCCCGGTGAGGTGGAACAAGCCATGGCGGAGATGTTTTCCAGCCTGGAGGCGTTGCGCGTAGAGCCCCACTTCGAGCAGGTGCTGCGGTTCATCGACCAGCGGATGGAAGACAAGCGGTCGGCCCTGGAGCTCTATCGCCGCATCTGGGGGGGGAAAAAAGAGGTGGATCGCAATACCCCCCTGCACAATCAACTCAAGCTGACGGGGCTCGTGAAGCGGGACAGGCAGGGGCAGCTCGTGGTCCGTAATCCCCTCTACCAGAAGCTCTTCACCGATGCTTGGGTCCAGGCGGTCATCCCCCTAAAGCCTAAGCTGCAGGCCGGAGGGACACTCAACAGCACGCAACACGTCTACATCGCCCGTCCCGCGGATGATGAGCTGTTGGACTATCTCCTGAGGGGAGAATACTGCAACGTCCTATGCCCGCGGCAGATGGGGAAGTCCAGCCTGGTGATCCGCACGCAGGCATGCCTGGTGGAGCGGGGCGTGCGGGTGGCCGAGGTGGACATGGCCATGCTGTCGTCGGGGCCGGTGCCAGCAACGATGGACGAATGGTACTTCCGCATCCTCCATGTGATCGCGCGGCGGTTGAATCCGGCCGTCGATGTGCGGAGTTGGTGGGATGCAAGACAGGAGGCTTCGCCTAATCAGCGCCTGCTCCAGTTCTTTCTGGAGGAGGTGGCTCGCCTGGATGCACCCGTGGTTGTCTTTTTGGATGAAATCGACGCCACGCTCAAGCTGCCCTATGCGGACGGCTTCTTCGTGGCGTTGCGCTCCATGTACAACGAGCGCGCGCAGGAAGGGGGCTTCACGCGCCTCACCTTCTGCCTGTTGGGGGTGGCCACAGCCAACGAGCTCATCAAGGACCGCCGCACCACGCCATATAGCATTGGCAAGCTGGTAGAGCTGGGCGACTTCGACCCTGAGCGGGACGACCTGCGAAAGCTGTATCAGGCCGTCGTAGAGGATGAATCGGCGGGGGAGCGGCTGGTGAAGGAGGTGCTGCGATGGACGGGAGGGCATCCCTTCCTGACGCTCTATGCGTGTAGCGAGCTGGCCCGCAAGCAGCGGACTTCCCCCGGTGAGGTGGAACAAGCCATGGCGGAGATGTTTTCCAGCCTGGAGGCGTTGCGCGGAGATCCCCACTTCGCTCAGGTGCAGCGGTTCATCGACCAGCGGATGGGCGACAAGCGGTCGGTCCTGGAGCTCTATCGCCGCATCTGGGGGGGGAAAAAAGAGGTGGATCGCAATACCCCCCTGCACAATCAACTCAAGCTGACGGGGCTCGTGAAGCGGGACAGGCAGGGGCAGCTCGTGGTCCGTAATCCCCTCTACCAGAAGCTCTTCACCGATGCTTGGGTCCAGGCGGTCATCCCCCCCGAGCCCCAGACACGCTGGGGCACTGGGAGAGTCGCCACTGCAGCCGGGGTGGCTGGGATCCTGCTGAGCCTAGCCATCGGGTTCTGCGTGCTCTATCCAGACTCGCTGCTGCAACGGCTAGAGCAGGCCTCCGAGGATTACGTTCCCGCCTGGAACACATACCAACTCCTGCGCGATCTTCCCTTCCGTGAGGAGCAGGCAGATGAGGCCTGGGCTCGCTTCCTGGAGCGCAAGGCCCTTGGGGCCGAGCGAAGAGAGGCTCGGGATGCAGCGCTCCTCTGGAGGTTGAAGGCTCTGCGGGCCAACCCGACGGATGCACGCAGGAAGTCTGTGATGGCGCTGATCGGTGAAGACTATCGCCGCTTGCTGGCGACGGCACGCCGCGCGGGAGAGGAACCCGCACGAGAAGGGATGCCCCACCTCGAGGCGTTGGCGGTCAGCGCCGATGGCCAGCGGGTGGTGACCGCAGGCGATGGAGACTCGGCGCGGATCTGGGACGCGCGCACGGGGTTGCCGGTAGGGGAGCCGCTGCGCCATGAACTCTCCGTCAGGGCAGTGGCCATCAGCACGGATGGCCTGCGTGTGGTGACGGGAAGTGATGATGACACTGCGCAGGTCTGGGATGCGCGGACGGGGCAGAAGCTGGGAGGACCGCTCCGCCATGGGGATGATGTGGTGGCGGTCGCCTTTAGCGCGGACGGCCAGCGGGTGGTGACGGGAAGCCTGGATGGTACAGCGCAGGTGTGGCGCACGGAGACCGGTCAGCCAGTGGGCCCGCCGCTGAGTCATCAGCGCTTCGTGATGGCCGTGGCCCTCAGCCCCGATGGTCAGCAGGTGGTGACCGCTAGCGAAGGCACTACGGCGCAGATATGGGATGCACAGACGGGGCAGAAGGTGGGGCCGCCGCTGCCCCACAAACGCTCCGTGAGAGCGGTAGCCTTCAGCCCCGAGGGCCAGCGGGTCGTCACCGGAAGCGGTGACACCACGGCGCAGGTATGGGATGTGCGGACCGGGCAGAAGGTGGGGCCGCCGTTGCGCCATGAGGCTGCCGTGAGGGCGGTGGCCTTCAGCCCCGAGGGCCAACGCGTGGTGACGGCCAGTGACGACACCACGGCGCAAGTCTGGAGCGCTGAGACGGGACAGTCGTTGGGGCCGTTGCTGCGCCATCAGCGAGCTGTGAGGGCGGTGGCCTTCAGCCTCGACGGCCAGCGAGTGGTGACTGGAAGTGATGACGACACGGCACGGGTGTGGGACACGCAGACGGGTCAGGTGGGGCAGCGCGAAGAGAACTTCGTGAGGGCCGCTGCCATCAGCCCTGACGGCCAGCGGGTCGTGGTGGCCAGAAGCCGGGATACCACTGCGCAGGTATGGAATGCGGAAACGGGGCAACCCGTGGGGCCGCCGCTCCGCCATCAGGAGGTTGTCAGGGCGGTGGCCTTTGGCCCAGGCGGTCAGCGAGTAGTCACAGGAAGCGAGGACAACACCGCACAGGTGTGGGACGCGCAATCAGGGCAGCCGGTAGGGCCACTCCTGCATCATGGGGACGATGTGGTAGCCGTGGCCCTCAGCCCTGACGGCCAGCGGGTGGTCACAGGAAGCAATGACGACACGGCGCAGGTTTGGGACGCGCAAACGGGACAGTCGATAGGGCCGCGGCTGCGCCACAGGGGCAATGTGGTGACCGTGGCTTTCAGCCCGGATGGCCAGCGGGTGGTGACGGGAAGTGATGACGACACAGCGCAGGTATGGGATGCGCAAACGGGGCAGCCCGTGGGAGCACCGCTGCGCCATGAGCAGTCCGTGGTGACCGTGTCCTTCAGCGCGGATGGGCAGAGGGTGGCGACCGGAAGCCTGGACCGTACAGCGCGAGTGTGGAGAGTGGAGACAGGAAAGGCAGCAGGTCCGCCGCTGCGTTATGAGAGCTTTGTATGGGCAGTGGCCTTCAGCCCCAATGACGAACAGACCATTGCCGCAACCTGGAAGTGGCTCCACCTGTCCAGAGGAGACCGCCCCCTCTGGAGCGAGCTATTGCCGGGCAGACTTCCTATAGGCCAGACCATCCGGTTCCTTGATGCCACGGGCAATACGCTGCAGGTCGCCGTGAGCACCCCAGAGAGCATCATCCACCTCGTGAAGCTCCAAGACGGTGGGATGGCGAATGGCCTCTCCGTCGAGGGTGATCCCGCTCAGTTGATCGCCGAGTGGGAACGCCTGCTGTGGTTGCGGATCGACGAGTCTGGCCAAACCGTGTCACTCCACGAGCAGTAGCACCTCCTCGCGAGGCCGAATTCTCGCGGCCCAGTGCCATTCCATGCCCTTGGGTCGCTGGGCACCCACATGACGTGGTGAGTCAAGCCTTCCGTCAGATGTGGCGGGCAACTCCTTCAAAGGAGAGGCCGAAAATACTTGCAAGATTAGTTGACCATATCTTTCAAGCCAAACATAATAAACCTCCATATTCCGCAAGGTCAGGAAAACATGAATATCCGGATGGCTCTCCATTGGTTGGTCATTCTGGGAATAGGGAGCGCGTTGCTGGGCGGTGTTGCGGCCTACGCGCAGCGTGCGATCTGTGAGGACAGGTATCCCTGTGGCTGTGGTTCCGATGGGAACACGATCTACTGCTACAGCTCAGAGTCCTGCTGATGGTACGCGCGACCTCAGGCACCAAGGTGACAGTGCCTGTGCTGACGGCAGTGGTTGCCTCTGCGGCGATGGTACTGGCGGTGGCCTCCTCCAGCGAGCTCATGCACAGCCCTGCCCAGGACTCTGGGAGTATTCCCTCCCTGCAACCTCTCCAGGCTCCCTCTTCCTCTCCTTCCCCAAAGCCTGCGCAGAACGCCCCCTCTCAAGAGCCCTCGCTCTCCTCTTCTCCTTCGGCGGAAGCCGCGCAGGCCTGGCAGGCGCAGTCCTCCGGGAGTGCATTGCCCGCAGTGCCTTCGCTGCCTGCACAACTCAACCTCTCTTCTTCCTCTCCGCAGATTGCCTCCGTGAGCAGCGTGAGCTTGCCCCCAGTCCATAGTGAGCGGGGAGCTGATGGGCTGCCGGCCGCCTCTCTGCGCTGCTCCTTCGAAGGCGGCCTGCTCAACTGCGGCGCATGCAGGACCGATGGCGACTGCCCCGCTGGCTCCGGCTGCGTGGCCGATCAGCAGACACGCCGCACCCAATGCCTGCCCTCTGAGTGCCAGCAGGACGAGCAGTGCTCAGGGCAGCGGGTGTGCCGCGCCGTGACCGCGGGCGTCAGCGGCCCTGTCATTCGCAGGTGTGTCGAGGCCGGAGAGCGCAAGGCGGGAGAGCCCTGTGACTTGCTCTTCGTCTCTCGCTCCGGCGCATGCCAGCAGGGCCTGGTGTGCCACCGTGGCGAGTGCAGCACTCCCTGTGGACAGCAGGATGCGGGCGGCTGCCCAGACGGCTTCCAGTGTGAGCAGGGCCTCAACGGAGGTGCCTGCTTTGCCGATTGCCGCGTGGCTGGCTGCAACCCAGGGCAGCTCTGCAAGCGCCTCAACGACACCGATTACCAGTGCCTCGACAGTGTCCAAGGACAGTGCCCGGAGCAGCCCTGTGCTCAGGGCGAGCGCTGCAACATGCGCTTGTCCAGAGGACGAGCGGTGTTCTGGTGTGCCGCGCGCTGCAACCCCCTTCAGCAGGACAGCTGCCCCTCAGGACAAGTCTGCGGCGTCGGCGCGCCCACTGAGAGCACTTGCTTCCAAAGCTGTGATCCCAACCAGGCCGACTCCTGCCCCCAGGGCTGGCAATGCGCCACCGTCAACGAGGACTTCTCCTCCTTTGGCTGCAGGCCCATTCCAGGCTCGCCTTCTCAGGTCGGCGTCATGTCTCTCCCCCGACAGTGAGTTCCCTGCGACTGGAACAAGCCGGCAGGACGTGTTAGGTTGGATGTCCCAGGCACAACCTCAGGGGTCGTGGAGACGCGGGAGAGTTCTTGGTGACTTCAAGAGAAGCGGTTCCAAGGAACGTCGTACACGACGCAGTGCATCAACCCCTGCGTCTTCTAAATGACCTGGGAGGTCACGTCCCTCGCAACACCGGGGCAAAGCCCTCCGACAATGGACCACAAGGAGTATTGATCTTTCCTCCAGGCAGAGCTGTATAATGGCGAATACGCTATAAGTCTGGAAATCGAGAAACCAAGAAAGCCAAGCCGCTCATGAGAGAGCATCCGGCACAGATGGGGCGTGAGACCTCAGGCACCAAGGTGATCGTGCCCGTGCTGACGGCAATGGTTGCCTCTGCGGCGATGGTACTGGCGGTGGCTTCCTCCAGCGAGCTCCTGCACAGCCCTGCCCAGGACTCTGGGAATGTGCCCTCTCTGCAGCCCCTCCAGACTCCCTCTCCTTCCAAGTCTGCGCAGAACTCCTCCTCTCAAGAGCCCTCGCTCTCCTCTCTTCCTTCGGCGGGAGTCGCGAAGTCCTGGCAGGCGCAGCAGTCCTCCATGAATGAGCTGCCCGCGATGCCTTCGCTGCCTTCACAGCTCAACCTCTCGTCTTCCTCTCCGCAGATTGCCTCTGTGAGCAGCGTGAGCTTGCCCCCAGTCCATAGTGAGCGGGGAGCCGATGGGCTGCCGGCCGCCTCTCTGCGCTGCTCCTTCGAAGGCGGCCTGCTCAACTGCGGCGCATGCAGGACCGATGGCGACTGCCCCGCTGGCTCCGGCTGCGTGGCCGATCAGCAGACACGCCGCACCCAATGCCTGCCCTCTGAGTGCCAGCAGGACGAGCAGTGCTCAGGGCAGCGGGTGTGCCGCGCCGTGACCGCGGGCGTCAGCGGCCCTGTCATTCGCAGGTGTGTCGAGGCCGGAGAGCGCAAGGCGGGAGAGCCCTGTGACTTGCTCTTCGTCTCTCGCTCCGGCGCATGCCAGCAGGGCCTGGTGTGCCACCGTGGCGAGTGCAGCACTCCCTGTGGACAGCAGGATGCGGGCGGCTGCCCAGACGGCTTCCAGTGTGAGCAGGGCCTCAACGGAGGTGCCTGCTTTGCCGATTGCCGCGTGGCTGGCTGCAACCCAGGGCAGCTCTGCAAGCGCCTCAACGACACCGATTACCAGTGCCTCGACAGTGTCCAAGGACAGTGCCCGGAGCAGCCCTGTGCTCAGGGCGAGCGCTGCAACATGCGCTTGTCCAGAGGACGAGCGGTGTTCTGGTGTGCCGCGCGCTGCAACCCCCTTCAGCAGGACAGCTGCCCCTCAGGACAAGTCTGCGGCGTCGGCGCGCCCACTGAGAGCACTTGCTTCCAAAGCTGTGATCCCAACCAGGCCGACTCCTGCCCCCAGGGCTGGCAATGCGCCACCGTCAACGAGGACTTCTCCTCCTTTGGCTGCAGGCCCATTCCAGGCTCGCCTTCCCAAGTCGGTGTCATGTCTCTCCCCCGACAGTGACGCAACCCGGCGCCATTCGCCTGGCCAGCAGGGCCTCTGCCAGTCAACTCCTCACGAAGAGCGCCTCCCTGGGGCTTCGCATCAGGATACCGGCTCGGCCATGATGGGTCCGCTTTGGCCGAGTTCCCGCCCTCCCCGCTCCTCTCCTCCCCAGAAGCCGCCGCGCTCCCAGAAGCCGGAAGGGCAGCACTTCCACCCGTGGAAGCACGTCCCGTCCAGGACTCCGGCGCAGGCCTGCGAGACGCACACGAGCGTCTAGGCGGAGCGCGGCGCGCCCTGCTGTTCTTCATGGTCGAGGGGCTGCCCCTGCTGGGGCTCGGCTACGGGGTGTGGCTCTTCCTGCGAGAGGGCATCCGCGCGCTCGACGTGGGGCTACTCGTGGGGATGTACCTGCTCACCATGACGGGCATCGAGCTAGGCTTCCACCGCTACTACGCCCACCGCACCTTCGAGACCACGCGCACGGTTCGCACCCTGCTCCTCGTGCTCGGCTCGATGGCCGGACAGGGCTCGGCGATGTTGTGGAGCGCCGTTCACCGCTGGCACCACGCTCACACGGATGTGCCGGGCGATCTGCACTCCCCCACGCTCGGGAGGCAGGGCCTGTGGCAGCGCGTGCGAGGGTTCTTCTGGTCCCAGTTCCTCTGGTACCTGGACTCGCCTGCCGTCGCGACCTTCAGCCGTTTCCTCCAGCTCCACCGCGCCGACCCCGAGGCCGTGCTCGCCGCGGCAGAGCAGACGCAGGAGCACCGGCTCGTCCGCACGATTCCAGATCTGCTGCGCGATGAGCTGCTACTGAGGCTCAACCAGCGCTATGGGCTCTGGGTGCTGCTGGGCCTCGCACTGCCGACCCTCGTGGGAGGACTCGTCACCGGCTCGTGGGAGGGCGCGTGGCGAGGGCTCGTGTGGGGCGGCTTCGTCCGTTTCTCTCTCGTGCAGCAGGCCTCGTTCGCCATCAACTCGGTGACGCACACGATCGGGACGCAGCCGCTGGCCTCCCGGGATGACAGCCGCAACAACGCGGTGATGGCGGTGCTCACGCTGGGGGCCGGGTGGCACAACAACCACCACACCTTCCCCGGCTCGGCCTTCACGAATTTCCGTTGGTGGCAGGTGGATGCCTCGGGCTTGATGATCCGCCTGCTGGAACGGCTCGGGCTCGCCTGGGACGTGCGCAGACCCTCCCCCGACGCCATCGCCGCGCGAGTGCGTCCCTGAAGCGGCACCTCAAGCGTTGGCGCACTGCAACGAGTCCGACTCGCCCATGGGGACGCTGAAGCAGAACGTGGTGCCCTCACCAGGCTGGCTCTCCAGCCAGATGCGCCCGCCATGCGCCTCGACGATCTGCCAGCTCAGGTGCAGCCCCAGCCCCACCACTCCGGTGTAACCCGTGGCGCCGGGAGGCAGGGGCTCGTAGAGCGGCTCGAAGACGTGGGGCTGCCGCTCGGGTGGAATCCCAGGACCCTGGTCTCGCACGGAGACCACGGCCTCGCGGTCATCACTCTGCAACTCCACCTCGATCCTCCCGCCGGGCGGCGAGTACCGGATGGCGTTCTCCAACAGGTGCGCCACCACATCTCCCATGCGCTCGCGATCGCCATCGACAATGACCGAGTCCGCGCCGTCCACGTGGATCGGATGCTCCGTGGTCCGAGAGACGCTCTTGACCTTCTCCCCCACTACGGCACCCAAATCGAACCGGCCGCGCTCCATCTTCGGCAGCCCCGGTGCCATCCACACCGCGGCAAACAGGTGCTCCACCAGTTGCGCCAGCCGACGCGTGTTCCGCGAGATGGCCATGAGCCCCTTCTGTTGCCGCGCCGAGTTCACCTCCATGCGGGTGAGGATCTCCGCCCAGGTCTGGATGGTGGTCACCGGCGTGCGCAACTCATGTGCCGCGGCTGACATGAACTCCTCCCGCAGCCGCAACGCCTCGCGCACCTCCTGGAACAGGCGTGCCTTCTCGATGGCCATGGCGAAGAGCTGGCCCACCATCGTATGGAACTCCAGCTCTCGAGCCGTGAAGTGACGCGGGCTGTCCGTGAAGCACGTCATTACCCCCACCAGGTTTCCTCGGGAGTGCAGGGGAATGGCCACCATGCCCCGGAACCCCTCCTCCATCGCGATCTTCCGAGAGAGCGAGGGCACCTCGTCGGACTGCACACTCTCGATGACCTGGATCGTCTCGCGCCGGGCCGCCTGGGCCGTGAGCAGCGGCGCATCGAAAGGCACGTGCTGGAGCACCTCGCGGACCCGCGCCGTCAGCCCATGCGAGGAGATCATCAGGAGCTGCGAGTGCTCCGGCTTCGCCAGCCACAGGCCGATGGCGTCGGCTCCCAGCGCCTGGAGGCTCTGCTCGATGGCCACATGGGCGATCCGCTCGAGCTCCACCTCACGGACCAGTGCCTGGCTGATCCGGGACATGGCCAGCTCCCGATCGAGCAATCGGGCCCGCTCCGCCTCGACCTGCTTCCGATCGGTGATGTCATGGAGGACCGTCTCTCCGAGGATGATCTGCCCGGAGGAACTGCGCACGGGCGAGCCATTGACGCTGACCAGCCGCTCCTTCCCATCCAGGGTGCGCAGGCGCATCTCCACGTCGGTGAAGGTCTCCCCGGCCAGGGTGCGCTGGAAGGGCAGCTCGGCCAGGGTCATGGGGCGGCCGTCACCGTGCCGCAGCGCGTAGCGCTGGAGGTATTCGAAGAGCGGCTGCCCCAATTCGGAGCGATCCTGGAACCCGAGCAACTGGCGTCCGGCCGGGTTGGCATCGACGAGCCGCCCATCCGGGCTGGCCAGGAGGATGGCGTCCGGAACGCTGGCGATAATGGCATCGAGCTGGCTGGCATGCTGCTCGGCCTGGGCGCGCAGCGAGTCCACCTCCGCCTGGCGCTGTGCCACCTGCGCCGCCATCTCGTTGAAGGCAACTCCGAGCACCTCCAGTTCGTCCCCCGTCTGGATGGACACCGGCTGCGCCATCTCCCCCTGCCCCAGTGCCCGGGCGACGCGTTGGAGCCGCCGCACGGGGCGCGCATAGAAGCGCGCGAGGATGGCCGACAGGAGAGCACTCAGGAGCAGGATGCCGACGAAGCCCACCAACTTCGCGCGCAGCCACGAATAGAGCGGAGCCAGCGCCACATCCCGAGGCGCCGTCACCCCGACTGCCCAGCCATGTCGGGGCGTCGGGACGAACGCTCCCAGGGAGGCTTGATGGCTCAACGGATGGGTGAAGGAGTCCAGCTTCACCGGCGTGCCCGACAGCGCGAGATAGAGGGGCGCGAAGGTGAAGAAGGCGTTGCTCTGGGAGAACTCCAGCTCAGGGTGCCCGGTGAGAAAGGCCAACCGGCCAGCCGGATCCACCAGCAGGAGTTCCTGGCCCGACTGGAGGCGGGCGTTCAGGTAACGCTGCTCCAGCAGATCCGTCTGCATCACCACGTTGACGACGCCTATGGGCGGCTTGTCTCCATCGCCCGGGATGGGGACGGAGACGATGACGGCCATGCGCTTGGGGCGGCGCAGCTCGATCACCTGGGAGATGACTGGAGCCCCGGTGGCCATCACTCTCTGGAAGTACGGGCGATCACCGATGTGGAGCCGAGGCTCGGCGGGAGTGTCCGGTTCACCCCACCCCTGGTTGACGCCGCTGGCGTCGTAGACACCGATGGCATCATAGAGAGGGCTCTTCCGGACCAAGTCCTGGAGGTGCGGATCCAGTTGGTGCGGATCCATACCGTGCACCAGCGGATCATGCGCCACGGCCCGGCCGAACTCGATGGCGGACTCGAAGGATTCGGTGATCTGCACGGCGACGGCCTGGGCCGTCATTCCCTGCGCCTCCAGGATGGTCTCCTGGGTCCTGCGCAGGCCCGAGAAGAAATCCGCGCTCAGCAGACCCAGGATGGGCAGGAGGACAGCCCCAAAGGCGAGCAGCAGTCTGGCGTGGAAACGCAGTCGAGGCATGGCCATCCGGATCAGGCGATACCGTCTCAACAGCACCCAGCGTCCCGGCCTTCAGCCATCGCTCCCCGGTCAGCAGGGACAGGAGACAGCCAGCCAGGGGATTGCCCTGGAGGCCGTGGCCGGGCTGCCTGCGAGCAACCACACAGGCGCGCTAGAATGGTCGAGTCTCCATGCTCGCTCCAGCGCTCGCAGCTCCTCTGTTGAACCTCGATGATCTCCCCGTGCGCCGGAAGGTGCCGCCTCCCGAGCTGCTCCGCGAGCACATGCTGGGAGGACGCCAGTGGTCCGTGGCGCTCCCCGTCACGTTCACCCCGTTCGCATCGGCGCAGCCGTGCTCGGCGCGCTGCGTGTTCTGCTCGGAGACGCTGTGGCCTCGGGACTCCCAACGGCTCTCTGCCTCGCTCCGTCCGGGGCCGGGCTACCACGAGGGACTCGCGCGGGCCCTGGTTGAGCTCCGCGGACTCCCGCTGGGCATCTCGCTCTCTGGGCTGGAGGCCACGGATGTGGCCGAGTGGCTGCTCGGTGTGGTCGACGTGCTCCAGGACCACGAGCGCCACCCCGAGGGACTCGTGGAAGAAAAGGTCCTCTACTCGAACGCGGCGGGGCTGACCCGGGAGACCTCGGGCGCGGTGCTGCTGCCACGCCTGGCGCGCTACGGGTTGACGCGGGTGGAGCTCTCCCGTCACCACCATGAGGCCGCACGCAACGACGGCATCATGCGCTTCCGAGCCGGACAGCCCATCGCGCGACAAGAGGTCTTCGAGGAGACGGTGCGAGCGTCACGCGAGCACGTGCCGGTCCGGCTGGTGTGCATCGTCCAGCGCACGGGAGTGGCGACGCCTGGGGACGTGGAGACATACCTGACGTGGGCCGTGGAGAAGCTGGGTGTGACGGATGTGGTGTTCCGGGAGTTCTCGCGCCTGCACGGGCTCTATCGTCCCAACGGCACCCAGCGCACCATCGAGCGCGATCGCGTGGCCATCGAGTCCCTGCTCGGCCCACTGCTGCCAGAGGCCCTGCGCGGGAACTCCGACTTCGAGCCCGTGGAGCTCACCCAGGGCTACTACTACTGGAACGTGCTCATGCGCTGGCGAGGCCGCTGCCGTGTGACGTTCGAGGCGTCGGACTACCAGGAGATGAAGGCGCGGCACCGCTCGGGCGTCATCCACAAGTTCGTCTTCCACGCCAACGGCAACCTCTGCGCGGATTGGGATCCGGAGCGAGAGGTCCTCCTGCGAACCGCATGAGTTCCCTGCCGGCCGAGCACCGCGCCTATCTGGAGGTGCTGCACCGATTGAGGGAGCAGGGCGTAGCCTTCGCCCTCTGTGGTTCGTTCGCCCTGCGGCTGTACATGGACGCCCTGGATGGCGAGCCCGTCCCAGACTGCGATCTGTTCCTGCTCCCCACGCCGGACAACCTCCAGCGCTGGGCCGCCACGCTGGAGCGGGAAGGCTGGGCGCTCACGGTCTGGAACGAGCCAGTGTCGCCCCCGCTGAACCCCGAGCACCTGCGCGGCAAGTACTACGTCCGGGCCAGGAAGGGCGCTCTGGTGATGGACGGCACCTACGAGCACGACGACCTCTCGCTCGACGCGCTCATCTCCCAGGCCACGGTCCTCCAGGAGCTGCCCGTGATGGACCTGGACACTCTCCTCACGCTCAAGCGGGAGCGAGCCCGGCCCCGAGACCTGGAGCACGTGGCCCAGGTGGAGCGCTGGCGCCGAGCCTCCCTGCCCCCCGGCTGAGTCCCGCTACTTGCTCGCTGGATCCGCGACGCGGCCCATGAAGAGGACCATCCCGGAGCGGGTGTCTCGCAGGAAGAACAGGAACGGGTGATCCGCCCGGAACTCCTTGGGCGCGTTCGGCCTCAGTGCGGACCGCGCGGCCATCACGACCGCGGTGGCAGCGGCCGCCTCGGTGCCCTCTTCGTCGAGCTTGATGAAGGCTTTGTGGAACACGTCGCTGATGTGCAGGCGCTCCTCGGGGTTGCGCGGGTTGGCCATGCCCGTGAAGTCCGCCCGCCCCGGATCGAACGCCTTCTGCATCCCCATCCCGCTCAAGATTTCGCCCAGCTCCATGCCTCCCTCGGGACTGATCTCGAAGCGAGGAAGGACGACATCGACCCGCTCGCGCGACAGGGCGTCGATCCAACTGGAGAACCGCGCGCTCGTGAGCCGCTGCTCGACGGCCGCCAGCCCGTCGATCTCATCCGGGAGCACGAGGATCATCGACGCGTCCTCGCCGTTGTAGAGCACCTCCAGCACCTTGACGCCGTCCAGCTCGGCGAAGCGGTAGTTCCCCATGCGCTGCATCAGGGGCACTTCCTGGATCCGGGTCCGCGTGGCGAAGAAGCGTCCGGGCCGCGTGTTGCTCCCCTGGAACGGATAGGCCCAGAGCGCCTTGAAGTAGATGGCGTTGACGAGCACGAGCCGCGTCAGCCCGGGCTTCAAGCTTCCCGGCGGGAGCAGCCCCTTGATGCGCTCCTGGGTCTGCCGGGCTACCCAGTCATTGATGTGCTGGCGCGAGGTCTCGACACCGGCCCCGAAGTCCATCGGCTCCAGGGGAGCGCCGAACGCCGCCCGGGTCTGCTCCAGATACGGCTGCTCGAACGCGTAACTCCGCTCGCCAAAGAGGCGGTTGGCCACTCGCAGCATCGCGAAGCCATCGGACGTGTTCCAGGACCGGAGCAGCTGCCCCGCCGACGCCATCACCTCATCGGCCGAGCCCTCGAAGTGGAGGACCTGCTTCATCTCGGCGGCCGTCTCGCCCCGAGCGCCGCCCCAGGCCATCGCCAATGCCAGGGAGATGCTCGCGGGAGAGACGGTCAGGTTGCCCTCACGCAGGCGAAGCTGGTTCCAGAGGTCCACCGCGAAGGCATTGCTGCTCGCGGCCAGCCGACCCAGCACCTCGGGCTCGGGCGGCTCGACAGGGGTGGCGGCTTCAGTGGACTTCGAGGATTCCATGCACGCTCCTGATCAGTTCCTCCAACTTGCCCCATCTGTCTTCCACAGGCTACGGCGCTTCACCGTGGGCCCTCGCCGCGACCGCGGGCATCGACTCGAACACCCGCAGCGTCCACAACGAGCCGGTGCTATAGCCCGGCAGGTGGAGCGGGTTGAAGACGCTCGCGCTCGTCGCGGAGCCTCCCGCGTAGCCCGCCGGGAACTCCGTCAGCTTCAGCGCGCAGCTCGCCAGCACCACGCCCGCGCGGGGCACCGCGTTGCTCACCGCCGTGCAGTGGCCCACCGCCGTGAAGTGCCCCTCGGGCAGCTCGAAGCTCGCGTAGATGTCTGCCTGCGAGCCCTCGGCGAACGTGCGATCCGTGATGCGCAGGCACGCCAGCGCGGCCCCCGCGTGCCTCGCCGCTCCCAGTTCCACCCGCCCCTCCGCCAGCCCCCTCTCCGGCACGGAGATGATCCCCGACAGCGCCACGTTCGACTGGAAGGGCGCGCCCTGGCACGCGCCCGGGTTCGCCGCGGCCTTGGGGTCCTCCTCGGTCTGGAACTGGTACACCACCTCTCCCGCCAGCGCGGGGCCAGAGAGAGACAACACGAGTGACACGACGCAGACGGGGATGCGTGGCATGAGTCAACTCCTGGATGACGGGGACCAACGAGGACGGGGAACCACACGGAGGCGGCCACGAGCCGCCCCCCACTTCACTTCACACGACTACAACCGCACGAGCTGAGCGCCGTAGTGCACGCTGGCTCCCACAGCCGCCACGAGCACCAGATCTCCACTGCCCAGGCGCACCTGGCCGGACTCGATGTCCTCGGCCAGCAGGATGAGCATGCCCGCCGCGGAGGTGTTGCCGTAGCGGTGCACGTTCATCGCCACGCGCTCGGCCGGCAGGCCCGCCTTCTGCATGAAGAACTCCATCAACCGCCGGTTGGGCTGGTGGAAGTAGTAGCGCTTCACCTCGGAGCGCAGCTTGGGGTGCTTCTCCAGCACCCCGTTGATGCACTGGCTCATGTAGAGCGGGTAGCTCTCGGCCACCTTCTGCCCATTCACCACGAAGGCCATGTCGCCCGGACGCACCCGGCCCTGGTACGGCAGCTTCATGCCTCCACCGCCGCGGCGGATGACCAGCTCCTCGTGCGTGTTGCCGGACAGCGTGGACAGGATGCCCGTGCCCTCCTCGCCGTCCGCGCGCAGGATGACCGCGCCCGCTCCATCTCCAAAGACATACGCGGAGAGGAAGGCATTGAGTGGCTTGTGACCCGGCTCGGGGAGGATCTCGTCCGTGTAGACTTCACGGTTCATATGAGGGGAGGTCAGCGTGGACGCCACCACCGCCACCGTCTTGAAGCGGCCGCCCTCCATCATCTTCGCCGCCATATCGATGATGTATGGGGTGCCTCCGCACCCATCATCCACCACCAGCGCGAAGGTGTCCGTGCGGCAACCCAGGCGCCGGTGCAGCTGCATTGCATCGTGGTTGAAGTTCAGCTCGTCCGGCGTGCACGTGACGAGGAAGATGGCGTCCAGCTCGCTCGGGTTCACCCCGGACTGCCCCAGCGCCTTGCGCAGGGCAATCTCACACATGTCTGTGTTCGAGGCCGGGTAGATGGGCAAATCATTCTCCGGAGGAGGAATCGCCGTGCCCTTCTCATCCATCTCCCAGAGGTAGCGCCGCTCGACGATGCCCGTCTTCTCCAGGATCCGCTCGGCCGACCAACCCGGGAACGCCTTGGCGATGCGTTCATTGGTGATGACTCTCGACGGGACGTAGGCACCAGCACCTGCGAAGCGGACCGTGGGCATGAGCATTTCTCGCGAAGTTGAAGGGTCTTCCCAGCTGCTCATCCGAATGAGCAGGGCTCATGCCACGGCGGTGATTCATCGAGACATGCCGGGTCCCACAACCCACCAGGTCCTCACCCTCGAATTACCGCCTTAAGCTGCAATTCTTGAATTCAAAGAAATCTGAGTGCCTCTTCGAGAAACTCCGCACGCGAAGGGCCGGAATTCACACGCGAATCCATCCCGGGAAAATCCATCACCCGAAGTACCCTGGCGGGCATGGAGGCGCTGTGCCCACCGTGGCCCTTCGAGCAATTGAGTCCCTCATGACACCCATGGGTCAAAAGAGCCCTAAAAAAGCCGTCCAATGGAGTCCAAATGACCCCCTTTGGAGGCTCATTGGCACTCAACGGTTTTTCGCTGTGAGTCTCAGAAGACCCTCTTTAACGTTTTCATTCTCGGCCTCCGGGAAATTACAGAGGTAGGTAAAAGGAGCCATGCTACTGAAGACCGTGAGCCGGGAGGTGTGGGGTGTCTGAAGCGACCCCTCCGCAGGGTGGATTCCAGTCCCAGCGTGATCTCTGGAGGATGCCGACCTGGCGCCGGTGGGTGCTGGCGGCGACCGCCGTGAGGCTCTGCGCGACGATGATGCCTTTCGCGCTGCTGCTCGCGGGGCAGGCCGCCCTGGGCTCTTTCGCGGCCGGTGCGTGGATGACGAGCATCTACTCCGCCGGGGCGGCCCTGGCGGCCCCCTTCCGAGGTAGGGCGATGGATCGCAGTCGCCTGCCGGACTCCCTGCGCCCCTCGCTGCTGGCGCTGGCAGGGCTCTGTGTGGCGGTCTCGATCGCCAGCGCAATTCATGCGCCGCTGCCCGTGCTGCTGGTGCTGTCACTGCTGCTGGGAGTCATCCCGGCCGGCGCCGGCGGGGCCTATCGCGCGCTGCTGCCCTCCTTCCTGCCTGCCGGGCTGCTGGCGCCCGCCTTCGCCATCGACGCGGTGCTCATCGAGGTGACGTGGATCACCGGCCCGCCGCTGGTGGGGCTGGTGGCGCTCGCGCACTCGAGCCTCAACCTGGCATTGATCGCCGTGTGTGCCCTGGGAGCCATTGGCGCCAACCTGCTCATGCCTCCTCGCGAGCCGCTTCCCAGTTCGAGCGCGCCGGGGACAGGCCTGGACCTGGCCCCCTTCCTTCGCGGACTGCCGCTCATCGTGTTCGTGGGAGTCATCGTCACCGGGGTGAGCTGGGGCATGGTGGATTCGGGGCTGCCTCCGCGGCTGGTGCAACTGGGCTCGCGCGCGGAGCTGTGGGGTCCCCTGGCGGCGCTGCTGTCCGTCACCAGCGCCATCGGCGGGCTGCTCAACGCGGGACTCGCGCGGCCGGGCTCGGCGCGGCAGGCCCTGGTGCGCGCGCTGGTGCTGCTCACCATCTGGAGCGGGTTCCTGCTGCCGCTCGGATTCGTGGAGGGGGTGACGGGTACCGCGCTGGCCCTGGCCGCCGCGGGCTTCCCCCTGGCGCCGCTGTCGGGCCTGCTCACGTACCTGCTCCAGCAGGCGCTCCCGGCGAATCGTCAGGCCGAGGGCTTCTCGGTATACGGCGCCTGCTGGTCGCTGGGCATCGGCGCGGGCAGCGCGCTCACGGCCGTGCTCCTCGAGCACTCCAGCGCTCGCGTGGCGCTGATGATGTCGGGGGTGGTGCCCCTGGCGATGGTGGTCCTCGCGGCGCTGCTGTCTCGTCCGCTGCTGCGCGCCGCCACCCGCTCATCGCCGCCGCTCACGAGCGCGCCGGAGCCCGCGCCTGGGGAGGATGCCGGGGCAGGCTCACCGTGAACGTCGTCCCGTTCTCCGGGCTGGAGTCCACGCGGATGCGGCCCCCGTGGGCATCGGTGATGTGCTTGACGATGAAGAGCCCCAGGCCGATGGAGTGACTGCCCCGCCCGCCCTTGCCCTCGCCTCGCTTGAGCGGCTGGAAGAGCTGCCCCATCAGCTCGCGAGGGATGGGCCGCCCCATGTTGTGCACGGAGAGCACCACGGTGTCCGCCCACCCGTGCGTGCGCACCCGCACGGCGCAGTGCTCGTCTCCATAGGTGAGCGCGTTGTTCACCAGGTTGGTGATGAGCTGGGCCAACCGGTCCGCGTCCCACTCTCCGCGTCCATCCCCGCTGCGCTCCACGACGAGCCGCCGGTCCGGGTGCGTGAGCTGCACCTCCTCCGTCACCTGGCGGGTGAGCTCGTGCAGATCCAACGGCCGGGGATCCACGGGGAGCGCGCCGCTGAGCCGGGCCTGGGTGAAGTCCAGCAAGTCCCGCAGCATCCGGGTGGCGCGCTCGGCGCTGCTGACGATGCGGTGGAGGGAGCGGCGCTGCGGCTCGCCCAATCCCTCCTGCTTGAGCAACAGCTTCGCGGCCATGGAGATGGCGTTGAGCGGGTTGCGCAGGTCATGGCTGACGATGCCGATGAGGTGCTGCTCGAAGTCGGCCCGCCGCTGCGCCTCCTGCTCGGCCACCCGGCGCTCGGTGATGTCCTGGAAGGCGCCCACCATCCGCACGGCGCGGCCCTGTGAGTCCCTCACCACGTAGCCCCGGTCGCTGACACACATGTATGAGCCGTCCCCGCGCCGGAAGCGGTACTCGTCCACCCAGTGGGTGCTCCCGTTGGCCACGGCGGCGTGCAGGCCGCTTACTACCCGCTCACGGTCATCGGGGTGCACGCGCTCGGCCCACCACTCGAGGGCTGTATCCACCTCGTCCTGTGCGTGCCCGGTGAGCCGGTAGAAGATCTCGCTCCAGTGCACCTGATCGGTGCTGAAGTCCCAGTCCCAGACAGCGTCACTGGTGGCCATGCTGGCCAGGCGGTAGCGCATCTCGGACTGGCGTAGCTCCGCCTCGGCGCGCAGGCGCTCGGTGATGTCCAGCGCCAGCCCCGAGACGCTGACCACCGCGCCGTTCGGCCCCCGCTCGGGCAGGAGGCTCACCTCGAAGCTGACCCCTCGGAACTCCATCTCCTCGGTGAACGCCTCGCCCCGCAACGAGCGCTCGACGGCCTGGAGGACTTGAGGCTCGTCCTTGAAGAGCTCGAAGGCGGACCGGCCGATGATCTGGTCCGGGGTGATGCCAATCCGTCCGAGCGCCTGGCCCTCGCAGAGGGTGAACACCGCGTGGGTGTCAAAGGACCAGAGGATCACGGGGAGTGTGGACAGCACGCAGCTCAGGCGCTCGCGCGTCTCGTCTCGGGGAAGGCTGGCAGTGGGTACCTCGGCGTTACAGGACTGGGATGGCGCCTCGTCCGTGCCCAGCGCCCGTTCGCGCTCCAGCGCATAGCACCGCAGTGCCTCCGCGCTGGCCCGGGTGAGCACATCCAGGAGGCCCCGCAGCGCGTCGGTCTCCATCAAACAGGCACCGTCCCGCAGGGTGTCGAGGATCACGTCTCGCAGCAGGGAGTGCTCGAGCACCACCGTGGCGATATCGAGCCCGCTGTGGAAGCACTGACGGCCATGAGCCTCGGCGAGGGCACCCACCTGGGAGTCCACCGTGGAGTCCCTGGGCGCGGGCCCTTCCCGCAGGGCCGTGCCCACCGCCGCGATGAACTCCGGCAGCACGTCACGGAGCGCCCCGCGAGCCGGGGGCCTCGAGAGACTCTGGCCCACCCGCTCCTCCCACCGCGAGGCGATGTCCCGGACCCGTGCCTGCAGGAAGTCCGCGAGTCCTTCGCTCGACGGGTCGCACGGGCTCATGAGGACCACTCTCCCACCAGAAGGACCGCCTGCCCGGTCTCCATCACACCGGTCGTCCTCCGTCTCTCCCGGATCGCCTGCCAATGTGCGCATGGCGCGGCATGATGGCGAGATCCTTGGATCGAGAGCCTGTCTGCTCGAAAGGGGCGCCCCGCCGTCATGGGCGGGCGGACATGGGAGCGCACGCCATCCGCTGGCAGCTCACCCCTCCTGGGAGTCTCAGGGAAACGTCAGACGCGAGGCGCCAGGGAGATCCTCATGGCCAGCAGCTCGCCGGCCACATCCCGCGCCGCCAGGTGCCGCGCGAAGGCCGCCTCCAGCCGCTGCCGCGCCTCGGTGCTGCCATCCAACCCCCTGCGGGCCTGCTGCAGCTCGAGCGTGGCCACCATGAGCAGGGTTGCCAGTTCCAGCGGATGGAGCTCCATCGTCTCGTCTCCCGTGGAGGGCGTCGTGACCTCTGTATCTACCAGCCGCTGGCCGCCGCTCCAGTTTCTGGGGCCCCGGGAAATCAGCAATAGCTGACAGAGCCCTGCACTTCAGGGTTGGGCCCGAGGCGCGGAGCCATCTAAGGTTCCGTCCGCTCTCCATGGGCCACATCCACATCATCCGCGACTTTCCCTCTCCGCAGGAGGGCTTCAACCGAACCCTCCGCATCTACACCCCGGACGGCTACGACGAGCACGGCACGCGCCGCTACCCCGTGCTCTACATGCAAGACGGGCAGAACGTGTTCGCGCATCCAGAGTCGGCGGTGTTCGACACGTGGTGTACCAACCACGCGATGGAGGCGTTGGTGGGCGAGGGCCGCCTGGAGCCGTGGATCATCGTCGCGGTGGATTCGGGGCTGGGGCGCTTCCAGGAGTACTCGCCGTGGGACGAGCCGCGGGGGCGGGTGGAGGGCCGCGGGCAACTGTACGCGCGCTTCCTGGTGGAGCAGCTCAAGCCCTACGTGGACCGGGTGTACCGCACGCGGCCTGGATCCGAGTGGACGGGGGCCATGGGTTCGTCCCTGGGCGGGCTCATCTCGCTGTACCTGGGGTGGAAGTACCCGGAGGTCTTCGGCCGCATCGGCGGGCTGTCGCCCACGGTGATGTGGAGCCACCGCAAGCTCTTCGAGGAGTGGCGGGAGCACAGCCAGAAGTGGACGCGCATCTACCTGGATGCCGGCAGCACGGAGTACATCGACGCGGGTGGGTTCGATCTCCACTACGGCGAGGGGACGCGCGAGTTCTACGCGCACCTCAAGAAGCTGGGCTACCACGACCACGAGCTGATCCTGGTGCTGGATCCAGGCGGCCAGCACAACGAGAAGGACTGGCAGCGGCGGCTGCCGTTCGCGCTGCGCTGGCTGCTGAGCTGAGCCTCGCTACTGGGAGAGGGCCTGGATGAAGCGCACGTCCTCGTGCATGCGCTCCAGGTCCACGTGGCGGGTGAGGTAGAGCTCGGTGCCCATGGCGGCCTGGTACACGGAGGGCAGGTTCGCGTTGTGCTGCAGCAGCGTGGGCCCGAGCCGCTGCACCACCTCGGCGTGCCCGTGGAGGTAGGGGCGGCCGGCGCGCCGGGCGATGTGGCACACGTGGTACTTGGGCTTGTAGCGGAAGTCCGTGACGGGATCGCCCGTGACGACGCGCGCCCAGAGCCGGTACACGTCGATGTCGCAGGCGTAGTTGATCATGTCCGTCATGAAGCCGCCGGGCGGACGGAGGTTGGCCTCCAGCGCGACGAAGCCGCCGTCCGGCAGACGGAAGAACTCCAGGTGGAACCAGCGCTCGCGCAGGCCGAGCGCGGCCACGGCCTTGCGGCCCAGCGTGTCGAGCGCCTCGGGGATCTGCTTGAGGCTCCAGAAGGAGATGTCCCGCTTCTCCGTCACCACCTCCATCACTCCATCGCTGTACTCGTGGCTGAGGGTGAGGAGGATCTGGCCGTCGCGGTCCACGATGCCGTCATAGGTGACGATGGTGCCCTTGACGAAGGACTGGGCGACGTAGGGGTTGATGGGCGGCCGGGGGATGGCTTGCTCCACCTCGGCGTCGCTGCTGACCTTGAAGGTGTGGGCGGCGCCCACGCCCACGTCGGGCTTGAGCACCAGCGGATAGCCCACGCGCTGGGCGAAGGCCTTCACCTGTTCGGCGCTCTGGACGATTTCCAGCTCGGGGTGCGGCACGCCGGCCTCGCGGAAGACGGCGGCCATGCCGGACTTGGTCCTCAGGCGCTGGATGTCCGGGGGCCTCAGGCCGAAGACGTTGAAGTCCTCGCGCAGCCGCGCCTCCTGGGCCAGCCAGGACTCGTTGAGCGACTCGATGCGGTCAATGCGGCCGTGGCGCCAGGTGAGGTAGCCGGCGGCGCGCAGCAGGGCCTCGTAGTCGTGGAGGTTGGGGGCGAAGAAGTACTCGCGGAGGGCGTTGCGCAGCTCGTGGCGCAGGGTCTCGTAGGGGGTGTCGCCGATGGCGAGGACGTTGACGCCACGCTCTCGCAGCGCCGTGACGAAGTGGAAGAACTGGGGCGGAAAGTGGGGGGAGATGAAGACGAAGTTCATGGTGCTCGGAGCCAGTGCTCCCGTACGGCCGACGATAGCGCGGGATCGGTCACTGCCCACTTCCTTGTCAAGGAGATATCCAGCCGAGCCCCTCTCCCCACGCCCTCTATCGGCTCAGCGACGGGGTGGGTATGGCCCACCCGGCGGAGACGTTGACTCCCGGGCAGAGGGGAGGTTCTGGCCACGGGCGGAGAAACGAGGGTCCGCTTGGGGCATCCAGGAGATTGATGAGCCCTCCTCTCTCCATTTTGGATGTCATCCCCTTCCCGGAAGGCGCGACCAGCCACGAGGCGTTGCGCCGGAGCCTCGAACTGGTGCGCCTGGCGGATCGGTTGGGGTACACGCGCTACTGGTTCGCCGAGCACCACAATCTGGCCGGCATCGCGAGCACGACGCCGGAGATCATGATTGCGCTGGCGGCAGGGGCCACCACGCGCATCCGCGTCGGGTCCGGCGGGGTGATGCTGCCCAACCACGCGCCACTCAAGGTGGCCGAGGCCTTCAAGATGCTGGAGGCGCTGTACCCGGGCCGCATCGATCTGGGGATTGGCCGGGCGCCGGGCACGGATCCTCGGACGGCGCTGGCGCTTCGGCGGACGCGGGAGGCCCTGGAGGTGGATGACTTCCCGGAGAAGCTTGTGGAGTTGATCTCCTTTGGGAAGAACCAGTTCCCGCCGGGGCACCCGTTCGGCCCGGTGAAGGCGCTCCCGGAGGATGTGCCGCTGCCGCCCATCGTGCTGCTGGGCTCGAGCGGGTTCAGCGCGCAATTGTCGGCCCGGCTGGGGATGCCCTTTGGCTTCGCGGCGCACTTCAGCCCCGAGCCTCCCGATGGGCCGATGCTGGCCTACCGGGAGCAGTTCATTCCGGGTGTGCTGGAGAAGCCCCATTCCATCCTGACGGTGTCGGTCGTCTGCGCTCCGACGGATGCGGAGGCCGAGCGCCTGGCCTCGAGCATCGTCCTGTCCTTCGTGCGGGCTCGGACGAACCAGCGTGCGAGGCTGCCGAGCCCCGAGGAGGCGCTGGCCTATGTGTACTCGCCCTTCGAGCGAGAGGTGGCGGAATCCATCCGGGCGATGCAGATCTTCGGCTCTCCGGAGACGGTGAAGCGCCGGATCGATGCGCTGGTGGAGCGCACGTCCGCGGATGAGGTGATGGTGCTGACCAACACCTACGGCCATGCGGAGCGTCTGCGCTCCTACGAACTGCTGGCGGAGGCCTTCCTGCGCTGAGCCGCATGTGGCCACGATGGGTGATGGGGTAAGGGGACGAACCATGGAGAGACGACAGATCGGCTCGCTGTCCGTGTCGGTGGTAGGGCTGGGGTGCAACAACTTCGGGGTGAGGCTCGACGTCCAGGCGACGACGGCGGTCGTGGATGCAGCGCTCGAGGCGGGCATCAACTTCTTCGATACAGCGGACACCTACAGCGGAACGAAGGGTGAGGAGGTCCTCGGCCGTGCGTTGGGGAAACGCCGCGAGCAGGTAGTGCTGGCCACGAAGTTCGGGTCGAAGATCGACGAGCAGCGCAGGGGGGCGGCTCCCGCGTACGTCCGGCGGGCCGTGGAGGACAGCCTGCGCCGACTGGAGACGGATCGGATCGATCTGTACCAGCTCCACCGGCCGGATCCATCGGTGCCCATCGCGGACACACTGGGCGTGCTGGACGTGCTGGTGCGAGAGGGGAAGGTGCGGGAGATCGGCTGTTCTAACTTCTCGGCCGAGCAGATCCGGGAGGCGGCAGCGGCGGTGAAGCAGGGCGCGGCGCGCTTCGTGAGCGTCCAGAACGAGTACAGCCTGCTGAACCGTGAGCCGGAGCGGGAGGTGCTGCCCGAGTGCGAGCGCTCGGGCCTGGCGTTCATCCCCTACTTCCCGCTAGCGAGCGGTCTGCTGTCGGGGAAGTACCGGAAGGGCCGGCCGTTTCCTCCAGGCACGCGCATCACGGACGGTGGACGTTTCTCCAGCTTCCTCACGGAGGAGCGGGTCGAGAGGGTAGAGGCACTCGCCGCGTTCGCGGAGTCGCGAGGGCATACGCTGCTGGAGCTGGCCTTCTCGTGGCTGCTGGGGCGGAAGCCCGTGGCCACCGTGATTGCTGGAGCGACCTCGGCGGCCCAGGTGAAGGGCAATGCCGCTGCTACCGGTTGGAAGCTGACGGCTGCGGAACTCGCCGAAGTAGACCGGCTGCTCTCGTAGCGGAAGGAGCGTCCCGTTCCGGCAGCTCATCCCCAGGGCGAGCCTGAAGCAGGAGCCCGCTGGCGGCGGAGTTGAGCCGAACTGGTATGACAGGTGGACCAGCTGGTTCAGACCGGTTCAAAAGGGGTCTTCCTTGCTGTGCTCGACTGAGGCCCCGGGCCGGGTCTGAGGTGGCAGTCCGTCGGCGGCGGAGTTGGGTCGAACTGGTATGACAGGTGGACCAGTTGGTTCAGGGCGCGCCCGGAAGAGGCTCAGCTCCGCGGCCGAGCCCGTGCCATCCGCCGGACAGCCTCGCGCAACTCCGTCTCCTTCAGACCCGCGAAGCCGAGGCGCAGGGCGGGGAATGGCTGGCCATCGAACGTGTACTGACCGCCGTGGGAGAACCACACTCCCGCATCACGGGCACGCCTGGCCCAGACGGCGGCGTCGAGTTTCGGGGCGCAGCGAGCCCAGAGCGTCATGCCTCCGGCAGGCACGGTGAAATCGAGCGCACCGGACAGCTCCTGGCTCAGCGCCTCAACGAGGGCATCGCGGCGGGAAAGGTAGACGCCTCGCATCTTGCGAACATGGCGTTGGAGTTCGCCCTCTTCGAGCAACTCTGCAAGGGCGTACTCGGCGACGAGATCTCCCTGGCGCTCCACGACAGCGCGAATCGAGGTGGCGCGACGGATGAACGGCGTGGGCGCGAAGAGGAAGCCGACGCGCAGGCCCGGAGCGAGCACCTTGGAAAGCGTGCCCACATAGATGACGACATTGGCCTGGTCCGTACTGGCGAGCGGAAGGACGGGCCGACCGTCGTAGTGGAACTCGTGATCGTAGTCGTCCTCGATGAGGGCACAGCCCGAGGTGCGCGCCCAGGCCAGCAACGCGAGCCGACGCGCGGGAGAGAGCGTGACGGTGGTGGGGTATTGATGGTGCGGGGTGAGGTAGACAGCCCGAAGCCCCTGCCGAGCCGCCGCAGCCTCAAGCTTGTCCACGCGGAGGCCTTCGTCATCGACAGGAATGGGAACGAGCTGAGCGCCTACGGACCGGAGAGCCTGCCACGCGGGGTGATAGCCCAGGGCCTCCACGGCGACACGGTCTCCCGGACGCACGAGGGTACGGGCTGCGAGGTAGAGCGCGCCCTGGCTGCCTCGGGTGACAAGCAGGGAGTCCGGCGTCGCCGCGAGCCCGCGCACGGAGGCGAGCATCTGGGCCAGCGCGGCACGCAGGCGCGGGTGTCCCTGCGGCCCTGCGTAGTCGAGGAGGCGCTGACCTCCGAGCTTGAACGCCCGGCGCCAGGCCCGAGCGAGCACCTCGACAGGAAGGAGCCGCACATCCGGAGTCCCCGAGGCCATCACGAGCGCCCCGCGAGGGAACTCCTCTGTGTCCCGGCTCTCCAGAGGAGGCTCCAGAGGAAAGCCAACAGAATCGAGCTTCCGAGCGCGCGGGGTTTCAGTGAGAGGAGAGGGCTCCACGTCCGGGAGCGCAGCGGAGACAAAGGTACCTCGCGCGGGAGCCGTGAAGATCCACCCCTGGGCCTCGAGTTCCTGGTAGGCCGCGAGAACGGTATTGCGGTGGACGCGCAGCGTGGTGGCGAGCGCGCGGCTCCCCGGAAGCGCGGCCCCGGGCTTGAGCCGTCCGCGCCGGATGTCCTCCGCAAGAGCCCGGGCAATCTGGACGAAGAGCGGCGTCGGAGACGCCTCATCCAGCGGAACGCTCAACTCCCATCGAGCCATCTCCCTACTGCTCCGGCGTGCGCCCGCTCAGAATGGGAACGAGCCGCTGGCGAACTTCTCCCAGGAAGTCAGCCAGCCCGTTGGAGTCGCCGCGCTCCTCCAGCACATCGAGGGCCGTCTCATTGATACACTGGCGCTCGCGCTCTGCCTCTCCCAGGATCAGCTCATTGAGCGCACGCTTGATGTCGGTCTTCGCACCGTGCTTGCGCGCGTCCAACTCGTGGGACTTGAGGATGGGATCCAAGGAGAGACGTGCTCGAAGCGCTTGAAGGCGCGCGACCTCCTCGGGGTTTTGAGGCTGAAAGCCCGCGAGTACCCACGCTTCTCGCTTGGGGTGCGCGACGCCAATGACGACCTTGAAAGGCCAAGGCTTGTCATCCCTCGCTTGTTCGAGCCCCACGCGCCGCCGCGCGTCACCATCACTGTCACGAACGAGGAGGACGGCATGCGGACGCCGGCTCATGGCGGCAAAGAGCAGAAGAGCCTTGCGTGCCATGAAGGCATCGGGTGCACCCGGCTTCCCGTTGAACTGGCCCCAAGTGCTCTCTCGAAGTCCCAAGCGTTCCGCCTCAGCTCGCACGGAAGCCCACTTCAAGAACGGGTCTGTCGAACCGAGCCCCCGCCATTGTCGCTGGGAGTCCAGCATCTCAGGCCCAAGCCAGTCGATGCTGGCCAGTAATGCGCGGTCCGCGAGATCACACGCTGTCAGTTGGTCCGCGCGAGCCTCGCAGACGATACCAAACTCGTAAGCGGGCTCACTCGCTGGCACTGGCATCGCCCGCCTTCTCCAGCCAACTCTCGCCCACGGTGCTCCAGAACTCTCCCGGGCTCATCAGGTCCTTCCACTTCTCGAACTCGGGATGGGCGGTGAGTTTCTCGCAGCGAGCGAACCCGTTCTCCGCAAGGAAGGTCATCCGAACCTCTTTTGGATCGAGGTAGTTCAAGATGAACGGGGAGTGGCTTGTCGCAACGATTTGCAGCTCAGGGTCGCGCTTCTGGATGGAGCGCAGCACTTCAATGAGTTTGGCTTGAGCCGCAGGGTGAAGCGCCAGTTCGACGTCGTCCAGTAGTACGAGCCGAGGACGGGCGGGCCCTCGGAGTACTGTAAGCAATCCAAGCACCATGAGGGTTCCTTCGCCTGCGGCTGTTGCCGGAACCCCCTTAGCGCCTTTCATGTCGAGCACAACCTGATTGCCCCAAAGCTTGGATGGAAGCTTGTCCGAGCGATGGGTACCATCTGGCGCGTTCGCCACAATGGCTCGATCGATTCGAATACGCCTGACGGCTGGCACGACCTGCTTGAGCGCCTGCTCAATCTCTTCGAAGATCTCGTCCTGACTCAGCTTGAGGTGGGCAAGAACAGACGCAAGTCCCGAGCCGTCTGATTGAATCTCAGGAACAGGCTCTTCGCTGTATGAGGCCTCCGCAAGCTTCCGTGACTCGAATCGCAAGACCGCAGTCGAGGTCAATGCGCGACGGAACTCATGCAGTGGAGGGTCGTAAACCGGTTGTCCCTCGTCTTTGGGAGGTGGAAACGACTTCTCATTCCATTGCCCTGAGATCGAGAAAAGCAGGCTGACGTGCCCATTATCTCTGGCCAGTACTCCCGGTTTGCTGGAGACCCGTGCCATTCCCTCCGTGTCCTTCCATCTGCCAGAGATGGTCAACTCCACGGGGGCACTGACACCGTACGACTGGAGTTCCTCCTGGGGGTAGCGCTCCACAATATCGGGAGTTTCCATCATCCCCCCAAACTGGGAGATGAAACGCAGCCCATCCAACAGCGTGGTCTTTCCCGAGGCATTCGGGCCCACCAGCACCGTGAAGGGCTCCAACTCCACGTCCAGGGAGCGGTACGCCTTGAAATTGCGGAACGACACCTTCCGGATCATCAGCGGCCCCTCCCCTGGAACGTCGCTCAGTTCTTCGTGAGCGGCCGGTAGCGGATGCGGTGCGGCTGCAGGGCGTCAGCGCCCAGACGCTTCTTCTTATCCGCCTCGTAGTCCTCGAAGTTGCCCTCGAAGAAGAACGCCTTGCTGTCTCCCTCGAACGCCAGGATGTGCGTCGCGATGCGGTCCAGGAACCAGCGGTCGTGGCTGATCACCACCGCGCACCCCGCGAAGCTCAGCAGCGCATCCTCCAGGCTCCGCAGCGTCTCCACGTCCAGGTCGTTCGTCGGCTCGTCCAGCAGCAGCAGGTTGCCACCGCTCTTCAGCATCTTCGCCAGGTGCACCCGGTTGCGCTCGCCACCCGACAGGTCCTTCACCCGCTTCTGCTGGTCCTGTCCCTTGAACGCGAAGCCCGCCAGGTATGCACGGCTGGGGATCTGCCCGGCCCGCCCCAGGTCGATGTGGTCCAGCCCGCCGCTCACTTCATCGAACACCGTCTTGTCACCCGCCAGCGCGTCGCGGCTCTGGTCCACGTACGCCAGCTTCACCGTCTCGCCCACCTTCAGCTCGCCCGCGTCCGGCGTCTCCACCCCGGTGATCATCCGGAACAGCGTCGTCTTGCCCGCGCCGTTCGGTCCAATCACCCCGACGATTCCACCCGGCGGCAGCTTGAAGTTCAGCTCGTCGATGAGCAGCCGATCTCCGAAGGCCTTGCGCAGCCCCTTGGCCTCCACCACCAGCCCACCCAGCCTCGGCCCGGGCGGAATGGTGACTTCACCCGTCGGCTCGCGCTTCTCCTGCGTCTGGTTGAGCAGATCCTCGTACGCGGAGATGCGCGCCTTGCTCTTGGCCTGCCGCGCCTTCGGACTGGCGCGCACCCACTCCAGCTCGCGCTTGAGCGTCTTCTGCCGATGGCTCTCCGCCTTCTCCTCCAGCTCCAGCCGCTTCTGCTTCTGGTCCAACCACGACGAGTAGTTCCCCTTCCAGGGCACCCCCTCGCCGCGGTCCAGCTCGAGGATCCACTCGGCCACGTTGTCCAGGAAGTACCGGTCGTGCGTGATGCACACGATGGTCCCCTTGTAGTCCTTCAGCGCCTGCTCCAGCCACGCCACGCTCTCGGCATCCAGGTGGTTGGTGGGCTCGTCCAGAAGCAGCAGGTCCGGCTTCTCCAGAAGGATGCGGCACAGCGCCACGCGGCGCTTCTCACCACCCGACAGCTTCGCCACGTCCGCGTCGCCCGGAGGCAACCGCAGAGCGTCCATCGCCATCTCCAGCGTGCGGTCCAGCTCCCACCCGTTCGCCGCGTCGATGGCGTCCTGCAGCTTGCCCTGCTCAGCCAGCAGCTTCTCCATCTCCGCGTCGCTCATCGGCTCGGCGAACTTCGCGGACACCGCGTTGAAGCGGTCCAGCAAGTCCCGCACGTTCTTCAGGCCCAGCTCCACGTTCCCCTTCACGTCCAGCGTGGGCTCGAGCTGGGGCTCCTGCGGCAGGAAGCCCACCCGAGCACCCGGGTCCGGCTTGGCCACGCCGAAGAACTCCTTGTCCACGCCCGCCATGATGCGCAGCAGCGTCGACTTACCCGAGCCGTTCGGGCCGATGACGCCGATCTTCGCGCCCGGGAAGAAGGACAGGTAGATGCCCTTGAGGATGTCCTTCCCACCCTTGACCTTGCGCAGGTCCTGCATGGTGAAGATGAAATTCTGGGCCATCGGGTTCTCGTGCCTCCAGGTGGACGACGTACCTACGTGGAACGGTGGCGGATACTAAGGAGGAAAGCCCAGCGCAAGGAACTCTCCCACCCACCCACCGGAGGAGAACATCCCGCCCGCCCCCGCGATGCCCGTCAGGGCCTCAGCGGCGCAGCCGGCCCCAGAGCGACTCGGCCGTCATGTACGCGAAGTCCGCGTCCCCGAACCGCACCAGGTCCCCGTCCTGCACGAAGAACTCCTTGTGCGGCGCCAGCGGGTGCCCGTTGATCTGCGTGCCGTTCATGGACGCCAGGTCCACCACCGTGCAGCTGTCCGCCTTCCCGTGCCAGCACAGCCGCGCGTGCTCCTTCGACACCGATGGGTCATTGATGACCAGATCGCAGCTCGGCAGCCGCCCCACTGTCAGCACGTCCGTGCTCCGCAACGGCGGCAGGCTGGCCACCAGCAGCTCGTCGAAGCGCAGCATCACCGCCAACTGCATGGCCTCCAGGCTTGGCCCCGTGGCCAACAAGGTGCTTTGCGCCCCCATCCGCATCGCCATCTGTTCCACCACCGGCCGGGGCGGCTTCTGCACCAGGACGAAGGGGCCAATCTGATTGCAGAAGAAGGCCTCCGTGAGTTGCGAAGCCAACGACCGCAGTTCCCGCACATTGAGCATGGACGCGCAGTGTAGCGCCAGACTTCCTGGAGGTGCTAAAGCCCGGCCTCCTCTATGCCAGCCCCCGTCCTCGAGCTTCAGGGCCTCACCAAGAGCTACGCCAAGCTCACCGCCCTGTCCGACGTCAACCTCACCATCCAGCCCGGGGAAATCTTCGCCCTCCTGGGCCCCAATGGCGCCGGGAAGACGACGCTCATCGGCTCCATTTGCGGCCTGGTGAAGAAGACGAGCGGCCGCATCCTCCTGTTCGGCAAGGACCTGGACCAGGACTCCGTCGGCCCTCGCTATGACGTGGGCCTGGTCCCCCAGGAGATCAACTTCGACCCCTTCTTCACCGTCGCCGAGTCGCTCCACATCCAGCTCGGCTACTACGGCCGCCCCCGGGACGAGGCCCGCGTGGACGAGGTGCTCACCGCCCTCAACCTCCAGGCCAAGAAGGACGCCGTCACCCGCGCCCTCTCTGGCGGCATGCGGCGTCGGCTCCTCATCGCCAAGGCCCTGGTGCACCGCCCCAAGCTCGTCTTCCTCGACGAGCCCACCGCCGGCGTGGACGTGGAGCTACGCCGCGACTTGTGGACCTACGTGCGCAAGCTGGCCGCCGAGGGCACCACCATCGTCCTCACCACCCACTACCTCGAGGAGGCCGAGGAGCTGGCCGACCGCGTGGGCGTCATCAATGATGGGCGCCTGCTCCTGGTGGAGGACAAGCACTCCGTCATGCGCCGCTTCGGCGAGCGCCGCCTCGTCGTCACCTTCGAGCAGCCCCAGGCCGAGCTGCCCGAGGCCAGCCGCCGCTTCAACGCCACACTCTCCGAGGACCGCCGCACGCTCACCTATGTCGAGCGCGAGGGCACCCCGCCCTCCGGCGAGTTGCTGCGCGCCCTCTATGCCCAGGGCCTGCCCATCTCCGACGTGGAGACGCGCCGCTCCCGCCTGGAGGACGTGCTCATCGAAATCCTCCGCGGCCGCCCCCAGAAGCCCGCCTGAGCCGACTCCGAGCCCCTATCCGCCCCGCCCCGATACCTATGAACACCCTTGGGATGAAGACGCTGTTCTCGAAGGAGGTCCGCCGCTTCATGCGCGTGCCGGGCCAGACCGTCCTCTCGCCGCTCATCAGCACCACGCTCTACTTCATCGTCTTCGGCTACTCCATCTCCACCCGTGTCCACGAGGTGGAGGGCGTGCCGTACCTGTCCTTCATCGTCCCGGGCCTCATCTTCCTGGGCATCGCCAACAACGCCTTCCTCAACTCCAGCTCCTCGCTCTTCATCACGAAGATTCAGGGCACGGTGGTGGACCTGCTGGTGGCCCCACTGGGCCCCGGCGAGCTGATGGCCGGCTTCATCGGCGGCGCCATGGTGCGCGGGCTCGTGGTGGGCGGGCTCACCTGGGCGGTGGCTTCCATCTTCACCGGCTTCAGCCTCCAGCACGCCCTGGTCGCCGTGTACTTCCTGCTCATCGCCTCCTACGTCTTCAGCGTGCTGGGCATGCTGGCGGCCGTGTGGGCCGAGAAGTTCGAGCAGATCAACTTCTTCCCGACCTTCGTCATGATGCCGCTCACCTTCCTGGGCGGCGTCTTCTACTCGGTGCGCGAGCTGCCCTCGCCCTGGAACCACATCAGCCTCTTCAACCCCATGGTCTATATGGTGGAGGGCCTGCGCTACGGCATGCTTGGCCGCAGCATCTTCCCGCCCCTGCTCGGAGGCGGCATCCTCCTGGGGCTCGCCGTGGTCGCCACCGCCGTGGCCTACCTGGCCCTTCGCTCCGGGTACAAGCTGAAGGCCTGACTTTCAGTGTCCACTGGGGGGCATCCCAACCCCTCGGGACTGTCCGCTTCCTCGCTTGGGGGGCGGATAGAAAGACGGGCTTTCACGGATTGCTAGAGACCAGAGTATCGTAGAGTGAGAAATGGCCGTCGCATTCGGTAAGTACGAGCTTCTGCGCAAGATTGCCTCCGGCGGCATGGGCCAGGTGTTCCTGGCGCGTGAACGCGGCGCCGTCGAGCGTCTTGTGGTGCTCAAGCTCATCCTCCCGCACCTGGCCGAGGATGAGGAGTTCCTCACCATGTTCCTGGAGGAGGCGCGGCTGGTGGCCCGTCTCCGGCACCCCAACCTCGTCACCATCCTGGAGTTGCTGGAGGTGGAGGGGCGCCACTGCCTGGCCATGGAGTTCGTGCAGGGCGACGACGTGCGGCGGTTGGACAAGCAGGCCCGGCACAAGGGCCGCCTGCTGCCGCCCGGCGTGGTGCTGCGCGTCATCTCCGAGGCCGCCTCGGGGCTGGACTGTGCCCACAAGGCCCGGGACGCCCAGGGCCAACCGCTGCGGCTGGTGCACCGGGATGTGTCCCCGCAGAACATCCTCGTCGGCTTCGACGGGGCGGTGAAGATCATCGACTTCGGTGTGGCCAAGGCCGCCGGCAGCAGCCACCAGACGGCCACCGGAGTGCTCAAGGGCAAGTATCCTTATATGTCTCCGGAGCAGGCCTCCGGGCAGTCCATTGATGCGCGCAGCGATCAGTTCGCTCTGGGCGTGGTGATGTGGGAGCTGCTCACTGGCCGGCGCCTCTTCAAGGGCGAGACGGACCTGATGACGCTGCGGCTGGTGAAGGATTGCCAGGTGCCGCTGCCCTCGCAGATCAACTCCACGCTGCCGCCCGGGCTGGATGACGTGGTGATGCGCGCTCTCGCGCCCACCCCGGACAAGCGCTACCCGGACTGCGGCGCGCTCCGGCTGGCCCTGGAGGACTACATCATCCAGCTGCGGCTGCCAGCCAGCACCGCGCACCTGTCCGCGTACCTGCGCGAGCTGTATGCCGAGCGCATCGCCGCGGAGGCGGACCCCGCGAAGCTGGACGCGCTCGCCGAGGACGCGGACCTGGACTCGAAGGAGAAGTCCAGCCCCTCCGGGCGCAGCCGCTCCGGGCTGCCGGGCCATCCGTCCACGCCCTCGCGCGCCGCGCAGCCGGGTACGCGCTCGCGCCACAGCGTGGATGCCCTCATCGGCCCCGCGCCCACGCCCCGGCACGAGCAGACCCGAGGCACGCAGTCACTCGGCAAGCCGGACGGTGCCTCCCGCCGCTTCCCCGTGGTGCCGGTGGCGGTGGGGTGCGCGGCGGTGCTGGTGATTGCCGGTGCCGCCATCGTGCTCCTGCGTCAGAACCCCGCGCAGGCGAATCCGGCTCAGCAGCCGGTGCAGGTCGTCACTCAGCCGACGCAGCCGGGGGACTCCAAGTCTCCGCAGCCGGGGGATCCGAAGCCGCCCGAGACGAAGCCCGAGCCGCGGAAGGTGGAGCTGGCGCTCGACACCCAGCCCACGGGTGCGTCCGTGCAGCTCGACGGACAGCCGCTCGGGGTGACGCCGCTGAAGCTGTCTCTCGCGCCGGATGCGCCGCCCGCGTCGGTGACGCTGTCGTTGGAGGGGTACTCGCCTGCGACGCGGCAGGTGTCCGCCGCGAACGCCCCCACCCTGCTCGTGGAGCTGGAGCGGCGAGCCACCAACACCGTGAAGCCTCCGCTCAAGAAGCCCACGCCGCCGAGCAACTCCTCGCTCAACATCAAGAAGGGCCGCTGAGCCGGCCCACGTGGGTCCACGGGCATCCAGTCACTGGGGCGCGGTGGAACTGAAGCGTGCGCGCAGTGGGCGACGTGGCAGGTGCGCGTGGCGGACACGACGTCGGGTGTCGTCGCCACTGAGAACAGCACTGCCCTAACGTGGGCCCTCCAGGCAGTGCGAAGGGGGGCTTCTCATGAGAATGGCTGGGAACCGGGCCCTGCCGCCACGAGGCTGTGGCGTGGGGGCGTTGGCTCTGCTGGCGTGGATGCTGGCCACCGGCTGCGCCACGGTGCCAGTGCCGCCGGGCTCGGAGGTCTTCTACCAACTGCGGGCGCACCGCCGAGAGCTGGCGCTGCGCTGGGGCGCAGTTGCTCCCGCAGCACCAGGGCCCTCGCTGCAGGCAGAGAGAGGCGAAGCGACATCCCCGTGTGGCCCCGAACCACAGGGCTGGCCGCAAGAGGCCAGCAGCGATGAGGAACTGCTGGCACCGCTGCTGGCGTGCCCCTCGGTGAGCGAGTACCTGGCGTTGCAGCGCGGCGTGGGCATGGCACGGCTGGTGGATCGGTTGGGGGACTGGAGCGCGGTGCGGCTGGGCGCTCTGGGGCCGCTGGTGGACGCCCAGGCCTCTCGGGCCCTCGTCTCCAGGCGCGCTGCCTTCCTGCTCCAGGCCACGCGGGACTACAGCGCCTACGCCCAGGTGTTCGCCCTCTTCATTGTCCACACCAGCTTCGACGACGAGTTGCAGCAACTGCTGCGGGTGCTGGCACAGGACAAGGAGCTGAGCCAGACGCTGGGGCACATGGAGGCGGTGCGCCGGGAGCTGGCGCGGCGCGGCCTGAAGCTCTCCGATTATCCGGAGCGTGCCGAGCAGGGCTCGGACGTGCTGCGCGGGCTGGGCAAAGCCGCCGCGGACGCGCTCAACAGCAGCCCCGTGAGCGATGGGGCGCGCTACGCGAACATGGCCGTGCAGCTCCAACAGTTGCCCCCGGTCTACCAGCAGGCCGCCTGGGCGCTGGAGCGCGCGCTGGCCGAGGAGCACTTCTCCGCCTCCAACATGCCGCTGGGCGCCTTCGATCAGCTCACCTTCGGGGTACCGCTGGGCTTCTACCACCTGGCTGCGGGTACGGCGCACGGACTGGGGGAACTGGCGGAGAGGCAGTACGAGCAAGCCACGCGGGAGCTGGCGCCGGCGGCGCTGCTGGTGGCGCTGCACGCACAGGGCAAGGTCGCCCGCGCCTCACGAGGAGGAGCGCGGCTCTCCCTCCCGGAGCTGAGGCTGGAGGCGCTGCGGAGTGTGGCGTGGCAGCTGACGGAGCGGCTGGGAGTGGAGGGCGTGGGAGAGCTGGCCCGGTACGTGCGCGCCAGCCGAGAAGCGGCGGTGCTGGTGGGCGCCGGAGGCGAACAGGCCGCCGTGGCGCTGTGCGAGGCCCAGGGCAACGTAGGGCGGGCGCAAGCATGGCTGGCCGAGGCACGCACCGAGCGTCCGGGGGCTCCCGAGCCGAAGGCCGCCGCTGGAGAAGCGTTGGGCGGCCTGGCTTCGCTGGTGGACGAGGCGGCCGGCCTGAGCGCGGAGGTGCTTCAGACCAAGCTACAACTGGCCGAGTTGGAGGCGCAGGGCCCGCGCCTGCCGACGGACGTGGCGCTGCTGAAGAAGCTGCACGCCACGCTCTCCACTCCACCGCCGGGAGTGCCGGAGGGCTACGCGCTGTGGGAGGACTATCGCGCCTACCGGCAGGCGCGGCTCACGGAATTGGAGCAGGGCCAGGCCACAAAAGGGCCGCTGCGGTGGGAAGCCTACGAGCGGATGCACGGGACGTTCGCCCGAGGGCTGGCCTTCGAGCGTGCCACGGTGGAGGTGCTGCGCGGGGATGCCCACCTGCCGCGAGCGCAGCGCCAGTGGCTCCAGGACTTCCACCAGCCGCACATCGAGACACACGTGGGCCTGTCCAAGCCAGGCGTGCCCGGCCTGCGCTACGTGGACGCGCTCGTCATCGAGGAGCAGCCTCCCGCAGGCCAGGCACCTCGCGTGGAGACCTTCAGCTTCAAGAGTCGCTACCTCCGAGCGTTGGAGGAAAAGTCCCTGGGCGCACAGGTAACAACGGATGCCCGAGCGGCCCTGGACTTCTATGGGGGGACGGTGGACATTCGGCGGCCTGCGCTCCGACAGACTGCTGTGGTGCAGCGCATCCGCCTGGTCTACGAGGGGGGCATCCTCTTGCCGGAGAAACGCAATGGCTTGGACAGGGCCGTGAAGGCCGCGAAGGAGGAAGCTCCGGGCGTGGAGGTGCTGTTTCGATGAAGTTTCTGACGATGAAGGACCTGGATGTAGAGGACAGCCTTGACCTCTCCTGGGACGGGACTTTCGACTTCCAGTTGGACACCGAGCGCGCACTGACGCCTTTCTTCGAGGCATTGGAGGAGTACGCTGGGGAATGGATGCCAGACGTCGTCGAGGGCAAGCGCCGCCGCAAATACTCCCGTGCGGCCGTCTGGAAATCCTGGGCGGAGGAGCGCGGCAAGTCCACGTCGAGCATCGGGCTCTATCACACCACTTCTCCCTTCATGTCATCGTCGCTCTGGTGCGGGCTGGTTCAGTCCCCCCGACCGCTGTCTGTCTCCCTCCATGTGCAACCGCTCACCTTCTTCAACGAGGAGGAGCGTTGCCGAAGGTTCGTGGAGCTGGTGCGCGCCTGGTCCTCCCACTACCCCGTGTCTCATGCCATCGCCCACAGCGGGGCCGATGAGCACCTTGCAGGCTCGCCCGACTACGGCCGCGATCAGCAGACCTCGCTGCGTGATGGCTTCGACAAGATCTACGACGTGTGCTGGCTCAACGTCTTCGGGCCTGCGTTGGTAGAGAAAGTGGGCCGTGAGCGCATGCTCTCCACGCCGGTCCACCGCGTGGAGGAGCTGCCCAACGGCTCCATCCTCTTGGTGACGTGGCCCACCGCCGCTGACTTTACGAGCGAGGAGGCCCGCAAGGCCCAGGCCCGGGCGCACGTGCACCTGCGTCCGGAGCTGGACTACGACACCGTGCTGCGCGCGCTGCACGAGCGCAACGCCGCTTTCGTCCCCGTCGAGCCGCGCTTCCCGCCGGAGGTGGCCCCCTTGTTCGCGCGCCTGGTGGAGGAGGCGGGCGTGGCCAGGCGCCAGCAACAGGTGGCCGAACTCAACGCCCACCCGCCCCCCGAGCCCGAGGAGTGGCTGCCCACCCACGCCGCCTTGCCCTCGGACGTGCCGGACATGAAGGCCGCCCTGGAGCACTACTCGCTGCTGGCCGAGTACACGGTGGCCATGCGCCACACCGAGGTGCCCTCGCTCTTCAAGCTCAGCCCCGAATCCCTCACCGACCTCGACTTCCACCTCTGGTGGGAGGACTTCCCCCGCATCTTCGAGCGCCACCTCATCGACCAGCGCGCGATGCCCAGCGTGGGCGCCTACCTGGGCGAGGTGCTGGTGCGCCACCTGGGTGGCCAGTGGATTCCTCGCAAGAAGCTGGAGGAGGCCCAGGTGCGCGTGGGCCAGCGCGTGTGGTTGCCCTTCGTGCGCGCCTTCAAGTACCTGCGCTCGCGCCAGTCCCTGCTCGACTTCTCCCTCACCCAGCTCTACCGCACCGCCGAGCGCTACCAAGGCTGACGCGCCCGGTCATCCTGATGGGCTCTACGCCCGCCGCTCAAACGCGGGGCGGTGACTGGGCCACCAGCCGGCGGATGACCTCCGGATCGAACGGCTTGTCGATGCGCGGGTGAGAGTAGTTCTGCAGGAAGGCGCGCGCTCGCGCCGTGAAGCTGCCGCCCGTCATGAAGACGAGCCGCGGCAGGCACTCGGGGTGCTTCCTCGCCATCTCGGCGTGCACATCCATGCCCGTCAGGTCCGCCATCATCAAGTCACAGAAGATGCGGTCGAACTCCGAGTCCTGCTCCATCAACTCGAGCGCCTCGCGCCCGCTGTGGGACACCACCACCTCGTTGCCCCGGCCAATGATGCGCCGCATGACCGAGGCAATGCCCGGCTCGTCGTCGATGACGAGCACCCGTTTGCCCTGCACGGACGAGAGCTCCTGCGCGGCGGCCAGCGACGGCACCACCACCTCCGTCTCCGCGCCCCGCGTGGGCAGCACCACACGGAACGTGCTGCCCTTGCCCGGCGTGCTCACTGCCGTCAGCTCTCCGCGCAGCGCCCGGATGATGCCGTGACAGATGGAGAGCCCCAGCCCGGTGCCCTCACCCTGGGGCTTGGTGGTGAAGAAGGGCTCGAAGGCGTGGGCCAGCACATCCGGCGACATGCCCTTGCCCGTATCCGTCACCTCCACCACCACCTGGTGCTCACGCGTGTACGTGGTGAGGACGATGCGGTGCTGCGCCGAGTCCCCCTCGGGGATGGCCTGCGCCGCGTTGACGAGCAGGTTGAGGAACACCTGGCCCAGCTTCGCCTCGTTGGCCCATACCCGCGGCACCGTCCCCAAGCACTTCACCACCTGCGCGCGGTAGCGGATGTGGTTCATCGCCATGGCGAGGCTGAACTCCAGCGCCGCGTGCACGTCCACCGGCCGCAGGTGCACGTCGTCGCCTCGGGCGAACGTCTTCAAGTCCCGGACGATGCCGCGCATCCGCTCGGCGCCCTCGCGCGCCTCCTCCAGCGCCTCGGCCGTCTCCTTCAGCGCCTCGCGCACCGGCTCATCCGGCAGGGTGGTGATCTGCTCCAGCGCGAAGTGGATGTTGCCCATCACGAAGGACAGCGGGTTGTTGATCTCGTGCCCCACGCCGGCCGCGAGCTGGCCCGCCACGGCCAGCTTCTCCGACTGGACGAGCTTCTCCTGGGCCGTCATCAGCTCTCGCGCGCGCTGCCGGGCCAGCTCCTCGGCCTCCAGCCGCGCCGAGTGCTCTCGCTCGAGCAACGCATCGCGCTCCCGCTCCGCCCGCTTCCGCTCGGTGGAGTCCCGGAAGAAGATGGCGATGCCCGTGCCAGACGGGTACGCGTGCACGTCCAGCCACACGCCGTCCACGTACTCCAGCTCGAACGAGGCCGACTCCCGGTCCACCATCACCCGACGGAACTCGCGCTCGGCGATGGTCCCCTGCAGCTCCGGGCAGGTGGCCCACAGGTCCCGGCCGAAGAGCTTCTCGCGCGGCATGCCCTTGAGCGCCAGCGCGATGCGATTGATGTACGTATAGCGCCACTGCTCATCCACGGAGATGAAGCCCTCGGGCAGGTTCTCGAGGATCTCCACCATCCGGTCGCGCGTCTCGCGCAGTCCCGTCTCCGCGCGCCGGGCGGCGGTGATGTCCCTCAGGCGCACCAACACGCCATCGCGGAACCGGGCCACGGTGGCCTGCAACCACCCATCGAATCCCTCGCACGAGTGCGGGAACACCTGCTGGCAGGACTCGCCCGTCTCCACCACTTGATGGAAGGCCTCGAACTGGCCCGCGAGCCCGAGCTCCGGCGGCACCTCGTGCAGCCTGCGCCCCACCAACCCGCCCACGCGCCAGCTCAGCACGCGCTCCGCGGCGGGGTTGGCGTAGATCCACTCGAAGTCGATGATGAAGCCATCCAGGTCTCTCACGGCGCGCAGCGCCATGCTGCCCTCGGGATGGGAGTGCTCCACCTCCACCAGCACTCGCAGCGCTTCATCCGCTTCCCAGCCGCATACACCTCGGAAGAGCTTCGGGGACTCGAAGAACACTGCCTTGGGCATGTCTGGATCCTCCAACGCGCGACATCCGACCGTGAGCGGAGCCACAGCCTCCGCACACCCGCAAGCCTACCCGCTTGCCCTTGGGGAAACAGCCAGCCTCCCCCCTCGACAACAGCCGCATCTGAACAGACAAAGAGTGTGAGGAGTTAACTGCACCTCACCGCCTTTTCAAGATTGCGGCGTCGGCAGTGCAGCCGACCGCCGAGGCTGGATTTCCCGCATGTGCAGGCTCTCGGAGCCCACATGTCTGTCGTTGCTCAAGCGGAATCCTGCAATGCAGCTACCCGAGCGGATGGAGTAACAATGGACCCACCGCCGCACTCAGCTCGGCAGGCGCAGCACCAGGGCTGACGGGCCCTCCATGCGGATGACGCCCTCGCGCAGGGGCGGCACCTCGACAGAGCCGCCAAAGCGGGGAGCCTCGCTCCACAGCACCACCTGGGCCTTGGCGCTCTCGGGGAACGAATGCTCCAGCGAGCCCTTCACGTTGATGAAAACGAGGAGCCGCTCCTCCACGGTCCGGCGCTCGAGGACGAGCGCGTTCTCGCCCAGGACTCGCGCATCATGATTGCCCCGGCGACGCTGCGTGAGCGTGGGCTCGGTGGCGCGCAGCCGCAGCAACTCCCGGTAGAGCGCACGCACCTGGGCATGCGGGGGACGCTCGGCCTCACTCCAATCGAGGCGGGAGCGCTCGAAGGTGTCGCGGGCCTGGGGATCCGGCACCGTATCTCCCGCGAAGCGAGCGAAGCCCGCGAACTCCTTGCGCCGGCCCTCGGTGACGAGCTTTCCCAGCTCCTCGTTGTGGTCCGTGAAGTAGAGGAAGGGCGTGCTCGCGTTCCACTCCTGCCCCATGAAGAGCAGCGGCGTGTACGGCGAGAGCAACAGCAGCGCGCTCATGGCGCGGAAGGCCGCCGGGGACACATCGTGCCCGAGCCGCTCTCCATGAGCGCGGTTGCCCACCTGATCGTGGTTCTGGATGCAGTGCACCAGCCCCCGAGGCGGCAGCCCGCTGGCCGAGGTGCCTCGGGCATGGCCCAGGTTCTTGGACTCCTGGCCCTCGTAGAACCAGCCCTGCCGGAGCGTGCGCGCGATGTCCTCCGCGCTGCCGGTGTAGTCCTGGTAGTAGCCCTCGCTGTCTCCCGCGAAGGCCCGGCGCAGCTGGTGGTGGAAGTCGTCCGCCCAGACGCCATCCAGCCCCATGCCTTTATCGGAGGCGGGATGCAGCAGCCGGGCCTCGTTGCGCTCGTCCTCGGCGATGACGAGCACCCGCCGATCCAGCGCGGAGGAGCGGGCCCGGGAGACGATCTCCTTCAGCAGGTGCGGCGAGCTGTCATCCACGATGGCGTGCGCCGCATCCAGCCGCAGGCCGTCCGCGTGGAAGTCGCGGATCCACATCTCCACATTGGAGAGCACCATCTCGCGCACGGGCGCGGAGTTCTCGCCGTCGTAGTTGACGGCCTCGCCCCACGGGGTGTGGTGCCGACCGGTGAAATAGTGCGGCGAGTAGCAGCGCAGGTAGTTCCCGTCCGGACCGAAGTGGTTGTAGACGACGTCGATGACGACGGAGAGCCCGTGCGCATGCGCGGCGTCGATGAGCCGGCGCAGCCCCGCGGGGCCGCCGTAGACGTGGGCCGGCGCGAAGAGATCCACGCCGTCGTAGCCCCAGTTACGCGAGCCCGGGAAGCTGGCCAGCGGCATGAGCTCCAGGGCGGTGACGCCCAGCTCGCGCAGCCCCTTCAGCTTGGGGATGAGCGCCTCGAAGGTGCCCTCGGGCGTGGCCGTGCCCACGTGCACCTCATAGATGACGAGCGACTCGGGATCCGGGCCTCTCCAGCCCACATCCGTCCACTCGAAGTCCGGCACCACGACTTCGGAGGGCCCGTGAACGCCGAGCGGCTGTGCTCGGGACCAGGGATCCGGGAAGGGGCCCTCTCCGTCCACGCGCAGCTTGTAGCGCACGCCCGCTCCGGCGCCCTCGAGCACGGCGCCAAAGCAATCCCCGGGCTCCGGCCCCATGGGCAGCACCCGGCCTGGCTTGCCCTCCGCGTCATGCAGGACCACGTCGACCTGCCGATGACCCGGCGCCCAGACGCGCCACCGCACCCGGTTTCCCGGCTCCACCCAGGCGCCCAGTCGAGGCACCGCCGCCCGTGACTTCTCCGCTCGCTCCATGGGCATCTCTTTAATGCTCGTCTCTCTTTCCGAGGAGTACTGTCCACGCCTACTCGAGCTGGCTCCGAGCCTGGGTGTTCACTGGTAGGCGCGACCTGCAAGGCAGTAAAGGGCTTTTCCTTCAAGGAGAGGGGCGCGGTGCTGCGGTTCCAGGCATGGCCCACTGCCTTCACAGGTCTCGAAACGGTCACACAGTCAACCTGCCGGCCACGGCTGCAATGGCCGCAACAGCCCAGCCCGATCCAGCAGCTCGTGGATGCGAGCAGCCAGCGCGACGTGCTCTGGGCTGGACGCGGTGAACCGCTCGGGGGTGAGGATGACCAGGGTGCCCTTGTCCTCCACAGACTCGATATGCACAGGAGCGGGCAGAGGGGGCACTGCGCCGCGCAGCCGCGAGAAGTACATTACCCAGCCTACCGAGGCGCCGGCGGGCATGACCTTCTCCGATATGAGGTCATCGTATTGGTGTGATGCGACCACTCCCCACTCCGGGTCCCAGGCCAGGGCCATGGCGCGCAGCACCTCGGTCATCACGGGAGCGGTCAGCATCCGTTCGCTGATCGGCCCCTCCGCGTAGGGCCTGAGTACGCAGGCTGAGGAAACCCTGAGGTGCGCTGAGCCGCACCTCCCGTCAACGCCGGACGTTTCGTCCAGGTCGTCACCCGTCCACAGGTTGAATGAGAAGCTGTCACCGATCTGGTTTTCCTTCCGCGCGAACAGCTTCTGGAAGCTCGCCGCGTCTGTAGCGAACTGGAGTTCTCGTGCCTCTTCGAAGGAGTCCGCCGGCTCATACCAGCGAGTCCACGCCGGGTCGCAGCGCCCCAGGAGGTGGAAGAAGCGCGCAGCGCGCCGTGCGCAAGCCTCGGCAGACTCAGGACGGGCGAGCCAATAAGAGCCAGCGTAATACGTCTCGATCAATGGCGACTCGCGGATACCTGAAAAGGGCCAACTACTCAGGGCCCACGCAATGTGCTGCGGTATCAGTCCGGCGAGTCCGACCGGGCAGGGACAGCTCACCGGAACGAGTCAACGACGTCGACCCCTGCACTCGAGAACTCGACAATGGCTGTCCCGGGTTTTGACCCGGGGCGTTTCCTCAGTTGGCCCTTCGAGAGTCGCGCCATGGCGCAGATGGGAAACTTCTCCTGATGAGGTGGGTGTGCTTCGTAGTACCGGACGACGACCTGCGGACCACCCGTCCAGACTCGCCCATAGAGCCTCGTGGATCGGCCGAGCGGACCGAGTTCCTCGGTCAACATGCTCTCGATGGGCCCCTCATAGAGCGTGATGGGGCTGACATGGTCTTGATTGATGTCGAGTTCAACCCACGCGCCATCCCCCACGTGCAGGCCCAAAATCCGCATTGCCTGGAGCGCGTCCTTTGGACAGTCCTCCGGCCCAGGGCTCCCGTCCAGGCGAAGCGAGACATCGCCTGGGGTCGTCGCGCAACCGAGTAGCGTGAAGAGCAGGAGGATGGAGCAGGCGAGGAAAGCACGAGTCAGGGTCATGAAGGGAGGATCTACCTCCGCGTGATCTGCTGTTCCAGGACGACCTGGACCTGCTGCATTCCGTCCGAGCGGAAGAGCTCGAGGGCAAGTTTCTCGGGCCCTTGTTTCGAATCGAAGACGCTATCATCCGCCACGATAGCAATCCGCCCGGATGCTCCCGGGGCGATCTCCGCCTTCTCCTCTCGTAGAGCAAACGGCCTCGGTTCCCATCCGACCAGTGTCGACAAACGGGCCTCCCCGAGTTTCCAAAGTTCCGAAGGGTCCTGGTTGACGACGGCGAACAGGACGGCCGTTTTCTGCACGGTCTTGCTCGTCAATACCCGAACCGTCACCTCTACCCCCTCACCTTTGAGCACCCACTTCTGCTCCTGATCAAACGGGGTCAACTTGAGACCGCCGTTGGCCAGAAGCTGGGCGAGGGCATGATTCACCGAGACCTCTTCCTTATGGTAGCGCTCGTTCTCCTCCCGGAGCTGTCGCTCCCTTCGTTCAGCGTCGGAAACGCGAGAGCGCAGCGCATCCAGGGACTCGCGGTCGGGAAACACGTTGACCTGCTGATCGACCCGCCCACTCTCCCGCGCCGTCACGGTGAAGGGCAGCTCCGTTCCATCCGCCAAGGTCACTTGGAGGAGGAACTGGTCCTCGGGCGTCATCCGCTGAAGCGGCACCAGCACGACCGAGCTGCCGCCCGCCAGCAGCGGCTCGAACCAGCCCTTCCACCCCAGCAGGCTCGTCCGCGCGGGATCGACAGCCTGCTCGAAGCGGAGGACGGTAGCGACACGTCCGCCGACGTAGACCCGTGGGACCCTGTCTCGCGGATCACTGGAGAGGTAGAGGCTCCGCGCACGGGGCTGGTCGTCCTGGGCCATCGCCACGGACGCAACGAGAACAGCGAGCAGGGCAAACCGGGAGGGTAGGAAGTTCCGCATCGTGCGGGGTAACCTATCAGATTGGCCTCGAGGTTCCACGCCAGAGGACAAAGGCTCACCCGGGACGTTCTGGAGCCCTGCGGAAACAGCATGTGAGGCTTGGCTATCGGCCAGGTCCGCCCACGAGACCTGTGGTGCCTGGGGGTAGAGCCTGCGCGTTGAGGTTCTGAGCGGCCCGAGCGCGAGCCGGCCTTTGCGGTTCCCTGCGACTGTCAGTCTCTTGGTCATGGCTGTCCTCGTCGCGCCTGGGGCGCACGCCGCTGACGAGACGAGCCATGTACGGGCCGTGGTATCCGAGTGGAGTACGACGCGCCTACTTCGGGCCGTGGCCCTGCTCACCAGTCACGCCTCACCGCCAACGATCCGGAAAGCGAAGTCATCCTGCTCATCATCCCTGAGCAAGAAGGTGTGCATTAATGATGCAAGAGATGAAGGGGCTACTGCTGGAGGACCGCTGGGCGCCTGTCACCGAAGAGATAGGCTTTCTGGAAGTGGGGGCAGAGCAGGCGGCGCAAACCTTCGCCACGTGGCAGCGAGGACTGGTCACGTCCCGTGACTTCACCATTGAGCTGCTCCCCATCTCGGGCACCTTGGAGCAAGTCCTCTCCCGCCTGCTGCCCCTGAGTGGCGGGGAGAACCAGCGATACCTGTTCATCCCGACGCGCAGCACCTGGGCTGCCTACGTCGAGAACCAGTGGACTGGAACGGATGCCGCCAGCCCCATGAGCGTCATGGCCCGGAAGCTGAGCATCCGGTGCCTGCGGGTAGTCGCCGTGCCCCACACGCTGCGCGGGGACCGAGGCCGCTATGGCTCGGTGATGCTGGATGTGTTCGGCCCGCAGCAGCCGGGGAAGAGCCTCAACTATGTACGCTCCATCTATGCGGCGAACGATGGAGGACGATGGACCTTCGGCCACTCCGGCGAGCCCTTCCCCTTCGAGCAGGTGGAGCAGTACCAGGCGCGCCGGGTGAGGGACCGCTTCACCTTTGAGATGCTCAAGGACTACCTGCTCCACCTGGGTCTGTCCTCCTTCGAGGAGGACTTCTACATGCCGCCGGGCCTCAGCGCGTGGCTCATCCAGAAGACGGGCCCCTCCACCACCGCCGGGCGGGAGTACACCCTGGAGGAGGCCCGCGCCGCTCGCGTGCTGTGACGCGCCCAGGCGGAGGACTGGCCACTCGGCTCGCCTCCCAGAGCAGCCAGCGGAACAGGCCATCGGCGCTCCTCTCGATGAGCGGCCGAGGGGCCTTCGCGGACGGCCTCGTGCCCACGCCGTCCTTACGCTGAGTGGGAGACGCCGGAGGCCGCCATGCACCACACTCGAGAAATTCCTCGCGAGGTCTGGTCTGACTACCTGACCCTGTTGAGCAGCATCACCCGCGCGCAGGGAGTCCGTATCGAGGCTTCCAGCCCGGAGATAGGAGAGCAGCCGCTGGCCCAGCGCCTGCCCCTCATCGACATCTCCTTCGTGGAGAAGGGCAGCGACCAGGGAGCGATTGAAATCACCGTGGGCCGTCCCGGGGAGGAGATCACCCACCGCATCTTCAGCCCCAACCACATCTACGCGGACGAAGGCGAGAGCGGCGAGTTGGAGTGCCTGGACATCGAAGACGAAGAGCACACCAAGACGCTCATCTTCTTCGAGCCCTCCCAGGCCATCGACGAGCTCTCGGGCTCCCAGCCCTCCCCCTGACGGGAGGGGAGACTGCGAGGGGCGAGCCCCCAAAGGAGCTCGCCCCTGTGGTTCCCCCCCACCACTGCTTGTTTGACCCAAGCCCTCCCGAATCGGCCACACCGCGAGCGCGGGCTGGGCGTGTGTGTGGAAAACGACAAGGGCCGGCACCGCCCTCCTCGTGTCAGGAGTGCGACACCGGCCCTCGCAGCGGGCCGCGAATCATGCGGCCCGTGTAGAAGCGGGAAGAGCGCTTACGGGTACAACGAGCGGGCGCCGCTCTTGTCGAGGCTCGTCAGCACGAGGTCGCCCGTGTTGGTGCCGGCGCACTGGGGGTAGTGCATCACGGACTTCGCGTCGTAGGAGGTCAGCGCGCGCCACTGGGCGTCCTCGTAGCAGCCGGTGCTGCTCAGGCGGGTGTGCTCGTGGCGGAAGCCGATGGTGTGGCCCAGCTCGTGGCGCAGGATGCCGGCCAGCGTGTAGGGCGAGATGCTGCCGAACGAGCTGGAGTCGATGAGGACGTTGCGGGCCGAACGGCTGGAGTTCGGGAAGAACGCGCGGGCCAGATAGCCCTGGCCGCTGACCTGGCGCACGTCGAACACGACGCCCGTCTGGCTCGCGGTGCAGTTGCTGTCGTAGGTGCTGGAGTGAACGAAGTTGACGTTGGCCGTGGCCTCCCAGGCCGCGGTGGCGCTGTTCATCGCCGTCACCACCGTGTTGTAGCGCGAGCCGAAGCTGCTGCTGCTCACACAGTAGGTGATGTTGCGCGCCGCGGTGGAGCTCCACTTGATGTCACCGCCCACATAGTAGACAGCCAGCGAGCCGGAGTGCGCGCCGACGCCCGGCGCCACGTTGTTGTCGTAGTACGACTGCAGCTCGCTCTCCTCGAGGGCGATGTCGTGATCGAAGATGTACTTGCCGTCCGGGAAGTTCTCCTGGGTCAGCGAGGCCTTGAACTCCTCGAACGACATCGGCGCCTGCTCCTGCGGCATCTCCTCCTGGGAGCCGCAAGCCACGCCGAGAAGCGCCACACCCGCAACCATCGCAACGGAACGGAACTTGAGCATCGGTCTTCCTTGGGAACACATCGGGGGATTGCGCCGGACGCCCGGGACACCTTCAGCCGCGTCCGGCGCGCGCTGTCCCATGAGCAACTCTCAGGCCAGGAGCCTCGACTAACGAAAAATCAATGTTTACCCGGGAGGGCATGACAAGCCCGGAGCGCTCAGGCTCCACGCACCCCTGCTGAAATTGCCAAGCCCTTTGACATAGCGTCCGCCAAATCACTGGATTTACGGTGAATCTTTCACAGATTCGTGGCCGTCCTGATTTGGAACAGGAATGTCCTGTTTTCAGTCACCCGAGCGACTGGCCCGGCGGGCCCGGGGAGGCCGCCCCATATTGCCCTGCCATGGACGTGCTCCAACGGGTGAGAGAGGTGGGACCGCACGTGGTGGCGGTGCTCACGGTGCTCGTGAGCGTGCTGGCCTCCGGGCACGCGGTGCTGCGCAAGCGGGACGTGCGCGCGGCGGTGAGCTGGGTGGGGCTCATCTGGCTGGTGCCGGTGCTGGGCGCGGTGCTGTACCTGCTCTTGGGCATCAACCGGATCCGCCGCCGGGCGCGCTCGCTGACGTCGCGGCAGAAGCATGGACGCTTCCAGCCCGCCCCAAGCATGGTGCCGCTCACAGCCCAGGCGCTGGCCGAGGCCCTGCCCTCGGGGGCACACCTGGCCTCGCTGGCCCGGGTGGTGGACGCGGTGGTGCATCGGCCGCTGCTGCCGGGCAACCGCGTCACCGTGCTCGAGTCCCGGACGAACGCCTACCCTGCCATGTTGGAGGCCATCGCCAGCGCGCGCGTGTCCCTCTCGCTGTGCAGCTACATCTTCGACAATGACATGGCGGGCCGGCGCTTCGTGGAGGCGCTGAGCGAGGCGGTGAAGCGCGGGGTGGAGGTGCGGGTGCTGGTGGATGCGCTGGGCAGCCGCTACACGTGGCCGCCCATCACCCGAAGGCTGCGGCGCGCGGGCGTGCGGGCCGCGCGCTTCCTGCCCACGCTCATGCCCAAGCGGCTCCCCTTCATGAACCTGCGCAACCACCGCAAGGTGATGGTGGTGGACGGGCGGGTGGGCTTCACCGGAGGCATGAACATCCGCGCGCACTTCCTGCCGGGCGAGGACGCCGCGAGGGATCTGCACTTCCGGCTCGAGGGCCCGGTGGTGGGACACTTGCAGGAGACGTTCGCGGAGGACTGGGCCTTCACCACGGGCGAGCGGCTGTCCGGAGAGGCGTGGTTCCCTCCGCTGGGGCCAGCTGGCCCGGTGATGGCACGCGGCATCCCCGACGGGCCGGACGAGGACTTCGAGAACGTCCGCTGGACGCTGCTGGGCGCGCTGGCCTCGGCGCGGGACTCGGTGCGCATCATCACGCCCTACTTCCTGCCGGATCAGGGGTTGATCACCGCGCTCAACGTGGCGGCGCTGCGCGGGGTGAGGGTGGACCTGCTGCTGCCCGAGCGCGGCAACCTGCCCTTCGTGCAGTGGGCCAGCATGGCGCAACTGTGGCAGGTGATGAAGCCCGGGTGCCGCGTCTTCCTCACCGCGCCACCGTTCGATCACGCCAAGCTCATGGTGGTGGATGGCATGTGGTCGCTGATCGGCTCGGCGAACTGGGATCCGCGCTCGCTGCGGCTCAACTTCGAGTTCGATGTGGAGTGCTACGACGCGGAACTGGCTCGCAGGTTGGAGACGGTGGTGGACGAGCGGCTCTCTCGCGCGCGGCCGCTCACGCTGGAGGAGGTGGAGCGGCGCTCGCTGCCCATCCGCCTGAGGGACGGGCTCGCCCGGCTGCTGTCGCCCTATCTCTGATCATTCGAGCGTGGGAGGTTTCGCTTCCTGGAGCGATGCGGAACAATGCGCCGCATGAGATTGATCCCCATCACACTGCTCGCGGCCCTGCTCGGAGTCTCTCTGTATGCCTGCTCGGGGGATGACTCCGACGGCACGGACACGGATCCGAACTCGATCGACGGGCTGAAGTCCCTCTCCATCGAACCCGCGGACGCCGTCCTGGAGGTGCAGGCCGGCAAGACGCCGAGTGAGCTCGTCTACAAGGTCATCGGCACCTTCGAGAAGGGCCAGCGCGATATCACCGGCAAGGCCACCCTGTCCGTGGACAACCCGTTCCTCGGCGGCTTCCAGGCCGCCACCTTCCACAGCGTGCTGAACCAGGGCGGCACGACGACGGTGACGGCCAAGGTGGATGCCCTGAGCGTCAGCACCGGCCTGAGCATCAAGGTCCGCGCGGCCGTGAAGGACCCGGCCTCCAACAACGTGCCGGACGACGCCGCGGCGCGCTTCAACGGCCCGGCGAGCGATTCGCGCAAGCCGGACCTCGTCTACCCCAACGATGGCGTGATGATGCCTCCCAACATGCGGGGCCAGGAGGTGCACTTCCTGCCGGGAACCGGCAACACGCTGTTCGAGCTGTCCTTCCGCAACAGCGTGACGGACGTCACCGTGTACCTGCGCTGCCCCAACCCGCTGAACGGCGGCTGCATCTATCAACCGGAGCGCACCACCTGGGCGTGGCTCGCGGAGACCAACCGCGGCGGCGAGCCCCTCACCATCACCCTGCGCGGCACGGATGACACCGGCTCGGCGGTGGGCACGGCCGACACGCTGAAGCTGAGCTTCTCCGCGGAGGACCTGACGGGCGGCCTGTACTATTGGACCACCTCGGGCGCCACCGCCATCATGCGCTACGACTTCACCAGCTGGACGCGCGCCACGAGCGAGAAGTACGTCGGCCCCGAGCTGGTCGGCACCAACTGCATCGGCTGCCACGCGCTGTCTCGGGATGGAAAGAAGATCGTCGCGGAGGCAAATGGGCAGAATGACGGCCGGCTCGTGCTGCTGGACGTGGGCCGCAAGGAGCTGATGGCGCCCTTCGGCACGAGCAGCAGCTCTCCGGACAAGAGCATCTTCGAGGCGTGGGATCCGGATGGCTCGCAGTACGCGGGGGTGTACGCGGACAGCGGGGCCACCGACTTCAACCTCATGCTCTTCGACGGCACCACCGGGAAGAAGAAGGCGAGCCTCACCGGCACGGGCAGCAGCACCAGCCCGGCCAACCACCCGGACTTCGCGCCGGACAGCAAGCGCATCGCCTACGTGAGGATGGGCGTGAAGGGGACGAACCAGCGCTTCGGCAAGGGCTCCATCCAGATGACGACGCTGGGACAGTCGGGCTGGGAGGCTCCGGTGACGCTGGTGCCCCCGCAGGACGGGCGCAATCGCTATTACCCGGCCTTCTCCCCGGATGGCAGCTTCGTGGTGTACGACGAGTCCACCTGCCCCACGAGCGGCTCCAGCTTCGAGAAGAACTGCAACGCGGACAGCGACCCGAGCGCGAAGCTGTTCGCGGTGAAGGCTGAGGCGGGCGCCACGCCCATCGACATGGCCCGCGCCAACGCCCGGGGCAAGCGGGACAGCACGAGCCAGCTCACCAACTCGTTCCCGAAGTGGGCGCCCTTCGTCTACAAGCGGGACAAGACGTCGAGCGCGCGGCTGTTGTGGTTCACCTTCTCGTCCACGCGCCAGTTCGGGCTGCGCAACCCGCCGGGCGGTGGGGATGAGAACCCGCGTGGCACCCTGCTGTGGCTCTCCGCCGTGGATCCGGACGCCGTGGCGCGCGGAGAGGATCCGAGCTACCCGGCCTTCGTCCTGCCCATCCAGGACATCTCCACGTCCAACCACATCGCCCAGTGGACAACCGAGGTGGTGCCCGTCATCAACTGACGCGGCCGACGAGCGCCAGGAGTTGGGAGCCGTAGCGTTCGATGAGCTTCGGCCCCACGCCCTGGATGGACATGAGCGCCTCGTTGTCCACGGGGCGCACGGCGGCGATGGCGCCGAGCACCCGGTCCGTGAGGATGCGGAAGGCGGGGATGCGGCGGCGCCGGGCCTCGGCGAGCCTCCAGGCCTTGAGGGCCTCCACCAGCGCGGGTGAAGGCCTGGGCTCTCCGGGCCCCGGGCGGCCACCCCGGCCTCGCCGCACGCCGAGGTCGGCCTCTTCATCCCAGGGCTCTGCTCCTGTCACCGCCGAATCGTCATCCTCCCAGTCTGGAACCACCGTGAGCGCTCCGGGAGCCGCAGCCACGCGGGAGCGGCTCGCGGGAGCGTTCGCCATGGGCCGGGAGGAGTGCGGCCGCACGGAAGCCCCTCGCGCGCCCGAGGGCTCCCATGTCCCCGAGCGCCTGCGCTTCTCCGGGCGCTTGCCCTCGCCCTTGGCTTTCCGGAGGCGGCGCTTCTTCGAAGACTTCGCTTCGAGCGGCATGGGCAACAACACGAGGTCCGGCTCGATGACGCGGGTGCGCTGACCCTCGGGCGTGAGCGTCAGGCGCTGGAAGGTGATGCGCTGTCCGTCCTTGTCGAACGAGTCCTCGCCCAACCGGGCCAGCCCCGCTCGTACCAGCCCGCCCACGAGCCGCTCGAACTCGCGGCGTGGCAGGGACTCTCCGAAGAGCTCGCGATGCAGGCGGCCTGTCGCCTGCCCATCCCGCTCATGGAGCGCATCGAGGATGCGTCCCAGGGCCGTGAGCTCACCCTCGCCGGGCTCGGCGAAGCGCAGGGTGACACAGGCATCGGGGGAGCACACGTCACACAGGCCGCACGGCTTGCCCGAGTCCTGCACATCACCGAAGTGCTCCACGAGGTGACGCATCCGGCAGCCGGAGGACTCGGCATAGCGGCCCATCTGCTCCAGGTGGAGCAGCTTGCGCTCGCGCTGCGCGGCATACGAGGCCGTCCAGCCGGGCCGGGCTCGGCGCACCATCTCGTCCGGAGTCACCTCCAGGCCGCCATGGATCCACAGCTGCTCGAGCGCCTTGTCGAACACCTCGGGATCCATGCCGCGCATGCGGGCCTGCAGGGCCTCCTTGGGCTCCAGCTCGGCGCGAGCCCCCCGGAAGAGCTGCTCCAGCACCGAGGGATCCGGGTAGTCGCGCTGGTGGAAGAACTCGTGGGTGCGGCGATCTATGTACGAGTGCAGCAACACCGCGCGAGACGGCTTCCCATCCCGGCCGGCGCGGCCCAATTCCTGGTAGTAGCCCTCGAGGCTCGCCGGGAGCGCGGCGTGGAAGACGGTGCGCACATCCGGCTTGTCGATGCCCATGCCGAACGCCGTCGTGGCGACGATGACCTCAATGCGGCTCTCGAGGAAGGCGGTCTGGACGCGGTCGCGATCCGCGGGCTGCATGCCGGCGTGATAGACGGCGGCGGGAAACTCCGAGCTCAGCAGCTCCGCGAGCTGCTCGGCATGCTTGCGCGTGGAGGCGTAGACGATGGCCGGACGCCTCGATGGCTCGGACAACACATCGCGGATCGCATCGCCGCGCTGGCCGGGATTGAGCTCGCGCATCTCGATGGCGATGTTGGTGCGGCGGAAGCCATGGATGAAGGTGCGAGCCGCGCCGCCCCGCTGGGAGCCCTTCAATCCGAGCTGCTGAACAATGTCCCGCTGCACATCCGGAGTCGCCGTGGCGGTGAGCGCCACCACGGGTGCCGGGCGAAGCATGGGCAACCGTGACCCGAGCAGCCGGTAATCCGGCCGGAAGTCATGGCCCCACTGCGAGATGCAGTGCGCCTCATCGATGGCGATGAGCGAGGGCGTGCGCCGGGCCAGCAGCTCCACGAAGCCAGGGACGCCGAGGCGCTCGGGAGCAATGAAGAGGAAGTCCAGGCGGCCCTCGAGATAGTCCGCGCACACCTGCCGTGACGTGGCCCGGTCCCGCCCCGAGTGGATGCGCTCCGCCGCGAACCCCAGTGACTGGAGCCGGGCCACCTGATCCTCCATCAGCGCGATGAGGGGGCTCACCACCAGCGTGGTACCCGCCCGAGCCAGGCCCGGGAGCTGGTAGCACAGGGACTTGCCCGCGCCCGTCGGCATCACCAGCAGCAGGTCCTCGCCCTCGGTGGCTGCTCGGCAGACCTCTTCCTGGTACGGACGGAAGTCCTCGAAGCCGAAAGCCTCCTTCAAGAGCTTCCGAAGTTCTCCGGGCGGAGTGGGTTCACGGGGCTCTCGACGAGAAACGGAAGCTCCCGGCGCTGGCGCAACTCCCGCCCGAGGACGTGAGGAGGCTGCGGTGGAAGCAGACTCTGCCCGAGGCTTCGCGGAGCGCGACCCGGTCTCAGCCCGAGCCGCGACCGGAGGAATCTCCGCTGCCGCAGCAACAGGCCGCTCCCGGACCTCCCGCTGCTCCTCCCCCACGGGTGCCGAGGAAACGGGGGCGCGAGGGGCAGGGGGCGTCCTGGGCGGAACAGCCGCAGGCCCCTTGCCCACCACCTCGATGACATAGGCCTCGATGCTCCGAAGAAAATCCGAGAGGTCCCCTCGCCCACGCTCGATGCGCTGGAGCCACGCCTCCCACTGGCCCGTCATCGCCGGGGTCTTCACGTCCGGGTGCACCACCTGGATGAGGCGGATGCCCTTCTCCGTCGCCTCCATCGATTTGCCCCGGCGCTGTAGATACTCGCGCTCCAGCAGCACCTCGATGATGGACGCACGCGTGGCCGGAGTCCCCAGCCCTGTCTCCCGCATCGCGTCCGCCAGCTCCTTCTCATCCAGCGTCCGCCCCGCCGTCTCCATCGCCGTCAGCAGCGACGCGTCCGTGAAGCGCGGTGGCGGGCGCGTGCGCTTCTTCACCGCCTCCACATCCTCCACTCGCTGGGGCTGTCCGCTCTGCAGCCCGGGGGGCAGATCCTGCGCATCCTCCTCCGGCTCCCGGCCCTCGCCCTCCTCCTTCTCGGCCTTGCCCGGACGCTCCTTCGGAGGCTTCGCCCCGCCCACATCCAGCACCTTCCACCCGGCGCGCACCACCTGTGTGCCCGAGCTGTGGAAGCGATCTACCCGCTCGGGCCCACCGGACGCTCCGGGTGAACTCACCGCAGTGATGACCGTGGTGACGGACCAGACATGGTCCTCGTGCCACGCCGCGAGCAACCGGCGGCACACGAGCTCATAGATGCGGCGCTCGTCCGGCGACAGCTTCACATCATCCGGAGACGTGGGCGTCGGCACGATGGCGTGGTGGTCCGTCACCTTCGCGTCATCCACGAAGCGCCTGCCCAGGGGCCGTTCACCCGTGCCCGGCGCGAGCAGCGGCTGGTACGGCCCGCGAATCGCCCGCACCACATCGGGCAGCGTGGCCGCCATCTCCGTCGACAGGTGCCGGCTGGAGGTGCGCGGGTAGCTCAGCAGCTTGTGCCGCTCATACAGCGCCTGCGCCAGCTCCAGCGTCCGCTGCGCGCTGAAGCCATACAGCCGGTTCGCGTGCCGCTGCAGCTCCGTCAAGTCGTACAACAGCGGGGGCGCCATCTTCTTCGTCTCGGACGTGAGCGACTCGATGGCCGCCCGCCCCGTCCGCACCCGCGCCATCACCTCGCCCGCCTCTACCCCGTCCGCATTCAGCCGCCGGGCCTCGCGAGCGCCCTCGGGCAGCCGCGCCCCCGTCTTCGGATCCACCTCGCGAAACCACGTGCCCCGGTAGTGCGTCCCCTTGGGCACACCCTCCGCCTGGGGCGCGAAGGTGGCCACCACCTCCAGATAGTCCTCGGGGACGAAGTCGCGGATGACCAGCTCGCGCTCCACCACCATCGCCAGCGTGGGCGTCTGCACCCGCCCCACCGACAACACCTCCCCGCCCCCCAGCGTGTAGAGCCGGGACAGGTTCATCCCCACCAGCCAGTCGGCCCGGCTGCGCCCCTTCGCCGCATCCGCCAGCGCGTCGTACGCCCCACCCTCCTTGAGCTGCCGGAAGCCCTCGCGGATGGCGCTCTCCGTCAGCGACGACACCCACAGCCGCTTCACCGGCTTGCGGCACCCGGCCGCCTCGTAGATGTACCGGAAGATGAGCTCGCCCTCGCGCCCCGCATCCGTGGCGCACACCACCGCGCTCACCTCAGCCGCGTTCATCACCTCGCGCACCACCGAGAACTGCGAGCGCGTGCCCTCGGCCACCACCAGCGGCCACTCGCGAGGCAGCAGGGGCAACTGCTCGCGGCTCCAGCGCTTCCACTCGGGCCGCATCTCGTGCGGCTGCGCCAGCCCCACCAGGTGCCCGATGGCCCACGTCACCACATAGCCATTGCCTCGGAACCAGCCCTCGCCCCGCTGCGAGGCCCCCAACGCCCGAGCGATGTCCCGCGCCACCGCCGGCTTCTCCGCCACCACCGCGAGCACGGACGCACGACCCCGTTGAGCCCCCTCGCGGCCCACCTCTCGGGTCCTCTCCGCTTCACGTCCTGCGCCCATCGCATCCCACCTCATGCCTTCCCCTCCTACCTCATCCTCCCCGCCTCGATGCGATCGGGCCCCCCGGACGAACCTCTTCCTTATCGTGCTGGACCGACATCGTGCTCCTCTCTGAGGTCCTACCTGATGAGGCTGCTCCCTGTGCCACCGGGGAGCCTACCTCGCACCTCGGGTGAAGCGCCCGTACTCCGAGACTTGGGGCGCAGCCCGGGCCGCGGGTTCCTGACAAGCGTGGCGTCCGAACGCAAGTGTTTGGCGCTGGCCAGGAAAACTCCGGCGGCCCTTTTGTCCATCATCCTCCTCGCTGCTTGCGCGACCTCCGGGTGCGCGAGGGCACGGGGGGAGTCGTTCCAATGCGCAATCACCAAGGCTCGATCAACGGAGAGACCAGCATGCAGTCGCTTTCGCAGCACCGTTCGCGGCGGGGGGAAGCAAGAGGGGGGGTGGCCCGGACGGTCCTGCTCGGAGAGTCCGGCGCGAGTGCCCCGGCTCCCCAGCGACAGACCCGCTCGCAGCGGGTGGCCCGCCCTCTCGTCACGGTTCCGATCCGCCTGGCCTCGCCGCTGGCCGTGCTCGCTCATGCGAAGCGCAGCCAGCTCCGGGCCCTGGAGGCGGTGGGAGTGACAGCCTCGGTGCGTGTGGTGGTGGAGGGGAGGACTCTGCTTGCCTCGCTGCTGCCCACCCGGGAGAGCACTCCCGAGGCCGTGGCGCGCCGGCAAGTCCGCCGGGTCTTCACCCTCCACCGGCACCGGGGAGCGCTGGCCGTCCTGGTGGAGCGCCGCTGAACGCCACCGTCCAGGTGGCCCTTTCTGAAGTGGAAGGATGACGGGGAAGCCAAGGGCCCCGCCATCCCAGGGCGTGGAGGAATAGTGTTCCGCATGCCGGGCGGGACACTTCGGTCGGGAGATCTGATGCGGAACTGCTCACCGGGAGGGGGGAGCGGAACCGCGCACAGGTCGGCAGGGGGGATGCCTCGATGAGGGGCATCCCCCTTGGCTTTTTGAGGGGTCCGGTTGCGGCGGGCAGGCAGGGTGAGTAGGTAGAGCGGCCATGGCCTGGGGACTGATCGTCGAGCCGAATACCGCTTGTTCCTCGAAGTACCGCGCGCTGTTGGCCGAAGCCGGCCTCGAGCCCGTGGCCGCCCAGGATGGGGTGGCTGCCAGGGCAGCCTTCAAGCTTCGGGACGAGGCGCCCGCTCTGGTGCTCACGGAGTTGTCCCTCGCGGGCGTGGACGGCTTTCAGCTGATCCGCGAGCTCCGCAAGCATGCGCCCGACGTCCGGGTCATCGTCCTCTCCTCGTTCGTGAAGATGCGGACCGCGGCCCTCGAGCGGAAAGAGGAGTTCGGCATCAACGAAGTCCTCGCCAAGGCGGCGCCCATCGAGTCCATTCGGCGGGCGCTCCATCGCGTCCTTGGCCGCAAGCTGCCCGAGCCCCCGGCTTCCTCCGCCTCGGCGCCCCCGAGCCCACTGCCCGCCCTGCCCGCACTCCCCGCGTTGGATCCTCCCATCCTCCGAGCGCCGCCCCGGGCAAGCGCCTCCTCCACGAATCCCTCGCTGCTCACCCGGGAGCAGGCGCGCCTGGCGAAGATCGCCAGCCTGCGGCTCGTCGACGATGCGCCTCCGGACGAGCAGTTGCAGAGCCTGGTGCAGGAAACGGCGCGTGCCTTCAACGTGCCCATCGCGCTGCTCTCGCTCGTCCTGGAGGATCGGCAGTGGTTCAAGGCCCACGTGGGGATCGGCGGCAAGGTGCTGCAGGATCGAGGCACGGAGCGCGATGTCGCGCTCTGCGCGCACGTGGTGGAGGCGGACCAACCCGAGCCGCTGATCGTCCCCGACGCGGCGACCCACCCGGTGTTCTCCACCAACCGGCTGGTGCGCGAGGGCCTGTTCCGCTCCTACGCGGGCGCGCCCCTCATCACCCGGGAGGGCACGGTGCTGGGCACGCTGTGCATCCTCGATCACAAACCCTTGTCCATTTCCTCCGAACAGGTGGACGCGCTGGTGGCGCTGGCGCGCCGGGTGGCGGGAGATCTCGAGCTGCGCTCCCAGCTCAGCAAGAGTCAGGACGCGCTGAATGCCTCGCGCGGCGCACATGCGGCGGATCGCCTGCGTGCGGACGTCCTGGCCGCCACACTGAACGGGCTGGACGATGCGGTGCTCCTGCTCGACCACAAGCGCACCATTCTCTTCGCCAATGAGTACATGGCCGCCATCGCGGATCGGACCGTGTCCGAGCTGATCGGCATGAACCGCGAGGAGTTCCTTCGCGGCTTCTCGGAGCGGTTCGCGGATCCCCCGGACTTCCTGCGGCGCATGCTCATCCTCCCGGAGGGCCCGTACGTGGGGCGTGAGGACTTCGAACTCCGGCAGCCTCCGGGGCGCATGGTGCGTTGGACATCGCGGCCAGTAGCCTTCGCCGATGGCAACTTCGGCCAGGTCTCCGTGTACCGGGATGTGACGGCCGAGTACGCGGAGGAGCTCCTCCTGCGGGACTTCTGATCAGCGCTGGTGCCACGCGGCGAGCACCTCGCGCTCCCGTTCGGGAGTCACCCCTGAGCGCAGCTTCGCCTGGCGCTCGGGCGGTTGGGACTTGAACCAGGCCAGGGTGTCCCGCGCGGTGTCCACGGTGGGGCGGCACGTGAGCCCCCGAGCCAGGGCCCGAGCGTTGCTCACCCGGCCCATGCCCTTGTCCTCGCCCTCTCGGGGGACCCACACCGGCATGTCCCGCCACGGCATCACCTTCTGCTGCTCCACCAGCCAGTCCGCCTCCACCCAGGTGAAGGAGGCATCGCTGCCACTGGCCGTCTTGCACGCCTCGAGCAGCCCCCGCATGGAGAGGGTGCTTGCGGGGCCTGCCGCGTTGAAGGTACCCACCACGCGCTGCTCCACCAGGCCAAGGATGAAGGCGGCCAGGTCCCTCACATCGATGAACTGCACCGGGTCAGCGCCATCGCCGGGAGCGAGCACCTCGCCGCCGCGAGCCACTCGCACCGGCCAGTAGGTGAAGCGGTCCGTGGGGTCTCCCTCGCCGACGATGAGGCCCGGGCGGACGACGGTGGTACGGCCAGGCATGGAGGCCTCGGCGGCCTTCTCGCTCAGGGCCTTGAGGGCGCCGTAGTGCTGGGAGACATCCTCCGTCTTCTCATCCTCCACGGTGGCCACGGCGGAGTTCTCGTCGATGCCGTAGCGGTCCATGTCCTTGTAGACGGAGATGGTGGAGATGAAGACGTACTGCCCCACGTTGGGCGCGAGCAGCTCGGCGCTGGCCTTCACCACCCGAGGCACATAACCCGACGTGTCGATGACGGCGTCCCACTTGCGGCCTGCCAGGGCCTCGAGGTGGCCGTCGCGGTCCCCATGGAGCTTCTCTACCGTGGGGAACAATTCGGGCCGTGTCTTGCCGCGGTTGAAGAGGGTGAGGGCATGGCCGCGGGGAAGCGCCGCCTCCACCAGCGCCGGCCCGAGGAAACCCGTGCCACCCAGGATGAGGATCTTCTTCTTCGAAACGGGAGCCCCCTGAGTGGACGAGCCCCCCTCCTTCGTGGATGCGCACCCGACCGCCCAGAACGAGCCGGCCGCGGCCGCTCCCTGGATGAGACCTCTGCGAGACAGCGTCATGGCTGTGTTCCCCCTCCTCAGATGATTCGAAACCCTCAACGCGCCGGAGCGTCTCCCGACACGGAGGCCAGCGGGGCCACTGGCGCGCCACCTCTCACCCGCGAGTGCCGGGACAGATACATGGAGATGGTCAGCCACAGCCCGGCCATGGGCACGGCCGCCAACAGCACCCCCGAGGCCCCGAGCCCCAGCGCGGAGACTCCACCTTCCATCCAGCCCCCCACCACGTCCGCTCCTCGGTACACCACCGTATCGATGAAACTCTTGGCCTTGTACTTCTCCTCGCGAGTCACCGTGGTGAAGAGGACCTCCCGCGAGGGGCGCTCCAGCGCGTAGTGCGCGGCGCCGCGCAGCGAGCGCACGGCGACGAAGAGCGCAATGGCGGGCACCAGCGCCAGGCTCACAAAGCCCAGGCCCGTGAGCACCGGAGCCACGGCCATGGCCGCCGCCAGTCCCAACCGGGAGATGACCCGCCCGGTGACGAAGGCCTGGATCAACAGGGTGAGGACCTGCACCCACAGCTCGATGTTGGCGAACGCCGTGGTGCGCGCCGCCGCGCCACTGGCCACCGTGTCCACCAGCTTCGCCTGGAGGATGTACAGGAACGAGGAGGTGACGGCGTAGAACACCGTCTGCAGCCCCAGCGCCAGCAGGAAGGGCGAGGTGGCCAGCAGCTTGAGGCCGGACAGCACGCCGCCTCCCACCGGAGCTCCGACCGAGGGCGGCGACTGGACGTCACGGGCCCAGTACGACAGCCGCTGGACGCACTGCGCGCTCACCTCGAGCAGCGCCGCGGTGATGAGGATGAGGTTGACGGGGCCCAGCGGGTGGGCGAGCTCCCGCACCAACAACAGCCCCACGAGGATGCCCGCCGTCCCGCCCGCGGAGATGAAGCCGAAGAGGCGCCGGCCCTGCTCGCTGACGAACAGGTCCGCCATGAAGCTCCAGAACACGGAGACGACGAAGAGGTTGTAGACGCTGAGCCACACGTAGAAGGCCCGCGCCACCATCCCACTGGCCAACCCCAGCTTCAGCACCACGAAGAAGCCCAACAGGTTGAGCAGGAAGAAGCGATAGACGAACGGGATGACGCGCTTGCGAGGCCAGCGCGCCACCAGCGCCGAGTAGAGCGGCACCGCCACCATCATCACCACGAAGGTGGCCGTCCACAGCTTCTTGAGATCCTTCACCCCGCCGGCCGTGCCCATCTCGTCACGCACCGGCTTGAGGATGAAGTACCCACACATCAACGTGAAGAAGTAGAGGAAGGACCAGAGGACCGCCTTCAGCTCCTCCTCCCGCACGTCGACGAATCGCTTGAGCATGGATGAAGGTCGCAATCCTCGGGGCAGCTTACCGCCGCCCCAACCCCTACCCTCGGAAGCTATTCCCGTTGCCCGCCTGCCGCGCGAGCGAGGGCTCTCAGGACCCACCCAGCACGGCACGCAGGGCCGCTTCCACCCGGGGCAGCGCCTCTTCGATTTCCTGCATGGAGACGGCGCCCACCGAGAGCCGGAACCACCCCGTGTCCTCCATCAGCCCGAACGCCTGGAAGGGCACCACCGCGAAGCTCGCCTTCTCCAGCAGCAGCTTGCGAATCGCATCGTTTGTCTTCAGCCCCGCCTTGCCCACCAGGTCGAACTGGACCGAAAGGTAGATGGCACCCTGGGGAGAGATGGCTCGCACCGGCAGCCCGGCCTCGCGCATCTTCGTGAAGCCCTGGTGCAGCGCCAGCAACCGCTCGTCCACCCGGCGCCTCATCGTCTCCATGAAGGACGCCGTGCCCTGCACGTCATCCAGCGCGCGCGCCACCGCCACCTGCTCCGCCTTGGGCGCCCACGCCCCCACGTGACCAATCACGTCCCGCATCCGGGAGATGAGCGCCGGCGGGCCCACGCCCCACCCCACTCGCACGCCCGTGGCTGCGAACGACTTGGAGATGCCGTCCACGAACACCGTGTAGTGCGCCATCTCCGGCACCAACTCCACAGGCGTCACGTGCTTCGTCCCGCCGAAGCTCAGCGTCCAGTAGATCTGATCGTACATGAGGATCAGCGGCGGCTGCCCCCGCTCCTTGCGCCCGCGGTTCTCCGCGACGATGCGCTCGCAGATGGCCTTGAGCACCTCGGGGCTGATCATCGTCCCCGTGGGGTTGAGCGGACTGCACAGGCATAGCAACCGGGCGCTCGACAGGTGCGGAGCAAGTTGCTCCACTGTCGGCATGAAGCCGTGCTCGGGGGCCGTGACAACCACCGTGTCCTTCGCCCCCATCATGTGCGTGTAGTGGTTGTTGTTCCACGAGGGCACCGGGTAGATGACCGTGTCGCCCTCGTTCAGCACCGTGCGGTAGGTGCCATAGATGATGGGCCGCGCGCCTCCCGCGATGACAATGCCCTCCAGCGGGTACTTCAGCCCCAGCGCCCGCTCGTAGAAGCGCTGCACGCTCTGGCGCAGATCCAACACGCCGTCCGAGGGCGGATAGTTCGTCTCCCCCGCCTGCAGCGCACTCGCGATGCCCTGGTTCAACTGGGTGGGGATGGGGAACTCCCGGGGGCTGAAATCACCCACGGTGAGGTTGCACACCTTGCGGCCTTGCGCCGTCAGCTCGCGGATCTCCGCGGCGATCCGCAGGATTTCGCTGCCCACGAGGCCTCGCGCCATCGTGCCGACAAAGGTGTCATCCCGCTTGGGGAGGAGGGTGGTGAGATCAAGGGCCATGAGAACGCTCCAATGGGCGCCGGGGGCGCATGCCGCCAAGGACGCGCGACCATACACGCCGCGCGGCGTCCGTGGAGCATCCATGGAGCATCCATGGAGCCTGCATGGAACGTCCAGGTACTGCTTTACACGGGGTAGGGCCTGGCACCCACGGCCAGGGCCGCTGGGGGAATCCCCTTCATCGGACCTGTCACGGCGGGGAAGGAGCGAGGCGCCGTCATCCCCAGTGCGTTCCACGTCTTGGGGCCCACGACACCGTCCGCCTCCAAGCCCTTGGCGCGCTGGAAGGCCAGCACGGCGCGCTCCGTCTTCGGGCCGAACTCGCCGTCCTTGGAGCCCGGATCGAAGCCGTGCGTGGCCAGCACCTTCTGCAGCACCACCACCGCCGGCTCACCCCCCCCGCGCTTCAGGATGGGCCGCAGCCCCGAGCCCCGGCGCGTGTCCAGCGCCGCCCACGTCCGTGGACTGGCAACCCCATCCACCTCCAGGCCGCGCGCCCGCTGGAACGCCATCACCGCCGCCTTCGTCTTCGCACCAAACACGCCATCCACCGCGCCCGGTGAGAAGCCTGCTTCCTCCAACTGACGCTGCAGGTACTCGACTTCCAGGCCACAGGCGCCGTGCTTGAGAGCGGCAGGTAACTCGGCTGCGCAGGACGATTCCGAGACAGATGGCGCGGAGGGCATCGGCAACTCCAGACGTTGGATTACCTGACAGGGGGGCGCCAACCGAGACTGTCCGCGCATGAAGCCAGCCCCCCCGACATGTGAGGCGCATTGATACCTCAAAGGTGGGTTGTTGTCAGCGAATTATTACCCTCGCGGGTTGAGAATGACTGGCGTCGCGTGAGACCCCCTCCCTGAGTGTCTGATCACCCACGTCTCATCGCTTCACCATGCAACGTTGGATTGCCCGAGAGCGCCATTGCAAAACCGGTGAATATCGGAAATAAATGTATTGTCTGAGAGTGATATATAATCAGACATCCTCACTCTCCCGTGGAGAGCTGTTCTTCAAGGAAGTGAGAGGATGAAAACGCTCTCAGGACTCGCTTGCCCGTTGGAAGCGCCGTTTCCGAGGCCCACACCATGAAGCACATCTCTCGATCGATTCTTCTCCTGTCCATGCTCCTGGTGGCGGCTTCGGCCTCCGCGGAAGGGGGTATGGGCACTCCGACCCTCAACCTGAACGTGCTCGGCACGCGCTCCATCGTCGCGTGTGATGCGGCCACCCAATCGTGCGGCGTGGCGGTGATCTCCTTCCCCGTCACGTCGTCGACGGTGCCCCATGGGCGGCCGCGCGTGGCGGTGGCGTCCCAGATGCTGCCCTCCACGGACGAGGCGCAGGCCATCATGGACCGCGTGGAGTCGGGCGAGACGCCGCAAGCGGCGCTCACCGCGGTGCTCGCCGCGGATCCGGGCGCGGCCATGCGCCAGGTGGGTGTGGTGTCGCTGGACTCCCACGGCACGGTGCGCGTGGGGCAGTTCACGGGCGATGCGAGCTGGACGCAGCGGTGCGCGGTGGCGGGTGCCACCTACGCCGTGCAGGCCGCGGGGCAGACGAATGCGGCCATCTGCCAGGCCATGGCGGAAGGCTTCACGCGGGCCTCCGGAAGCCTCGCGATGCGGCTGATGGCGGCGCTCAAGGCGGGCATCGGCGTGGGGCGGGATACGCGCGGCGAACGCTCCGCCACCCTGCGGGTCTGGTCCGCCGTCTCTCCGCTGAGCGCCGTCACCCCGCTGCTCGCGGATGCCTCGGTGTCGGGAAAGGCGAACGCTCTGGCGGCGCTGGAGGAGGAGCTCTACCGGTACCTGGGGCAGGTGGCCCCGGCGGATCCCGCGGATCAGGTGACGCTCGATGACTCCACCATCCGGAGCCTGAAACACGAGCTGCGCGACCTGGACTACTACCATGGCTCCATGGATGGGCGTTGGAACGACAACCTCGAGGATGCGCTGACGGCGTTCCAGGCCAGCAACGTGCTCTTCCCCCGGGCCTCGATTCCGGAGTACCGCGGCGTGAGGAAGATCGATGGACCGCTGCTGCAGTTCATCCTCCGCGCCGCGCCGGGGACGCTCGTGCCCGCGCCGTGAGGCGCCTGTCACTCCACACTGGAATGCACGGGGCCTCCCATGCGAGAGGGAGGCCGTCGGCCTGTCGAGGACACAGGCCTCCAGGAGAGTGACGGATGACGCTGGCGAGAGGGTTCGGACGTGGGATGCGGTGGCTCTGGCTCGCGGGCTGCCTGGCGGCGGTGGGGTGCTCGAAGAAGGAAGAGCCTGCCCCCCTGCCGGCGACCGGCAGCCCCGCTCCCGCAACCCCCAAAGAGGATCCTCCCGCTCCGGCGCCCCCGCCCACTCCGGCTCCCACAACCACTCCGGAGCCGCCGCCCCCTGCAGCGCCCGTAGACACCGCGGCTCCCCCGCCGAGCCCGAGCCCCGCTCAAGGGCAAGCAGCTTCCGAAGATGCGAAGAATCGCGAGTGGACCGCCGGGAGCGTGAAGCTGGCGCGCCAGGGGCTGTCGCCGGTGACGCTGCGCTCCGTGCGCGCGGCTCGGAACGAGGGCTTCGATCGCGTGGTGTTCGAGTTCGACGGGCCGCAGGTGCCCGGCTACGAGCTCCAGTATGTGGACAAGCCGATCACCAAGTGCGGCTCGGGCAACCCCACGGAAGTGGCGGGCCAGGCATGGCTCGAGGTGCGCCTGCTGCCTGCCCAGGCGCATGAGGGCGGCAAGTCGACGGTGACCGAGCTCGAGCGCAAGGCGGCCCTGCCCGTCATCCAGGAGCTGGAACGGACCTGTGACTTCGAGGGTGAGGTGACGTGGGTGCTCGGCAACGCGCACCCCAACAAGTACCGGGTGATGGAGCTACATGAGCCCACCCGCCTCGTCGTCGACGTGCAGCAGTGAGGGCCCGGCTCAGGGGCTCTTCAGCGCGTCGGCCACCTGCTCCAGCCCGGAGATGAGCTCGCGGTGGCGCGTGCGGGAGGGCTCTCCGCCCGCTCGCAGCGCCAGCGCCAGCGCCCGAGGCAGGTTGAGCGCCGCGTTGCTCGCCAGCTTCTGCTGGTACTCGCGGGGGTAGTCCGCCGGGACGCGCAGGGTCCAGTTCTCCTCGTTCACGCTGCCCGGCGCGTTGTAGACGTCGAGCATCCCGAACAGGTCCGCGAAGAAGACCATCACGTTGCGCGCCCGGCAGGCGAAGAGGTCCGCGAACTTCGCCTGCACGAGCAGTCCCGGCTCCTCGACGAGCCGGCGGGCGAACTCCTCTCGGCCCTCGGGCTCCGGGTGCAGGCGCGACGCCAGGTAGTCCGCTTGAGCGCGCTCCGTGCCGGTCTCCCGCCACCGGGCCGCGACGCGCCACACAGGCGGAGTGTCGTGCGTGCCCACCATGACCCAGTCCTCGGGGGCCGCGTTCTCGCTGCGGTAGACGTCGGCCGGATTCTCCAGGTTGGCCTTCTGGGTGACGCGGAAGCGACCCAGGCCGTACTGCGCCAACACGCGCTGGAGCGGATAGGGCTGGGTGCTGAGCACCTCGGCCAGCAGGTCCGTCAGCTCGCGCCCGTGGCGCCGGGACGAGGCGACGATGGTGTCGAAGAGGACGCTGTACTGGCGCACCTGCTCGGGGGTGAGCGAGCGGACCCAGCCATCCGCGTAGCGCGGCGCCGTGCCGTCGATCTGCTCCGGCGTGGCGATGGCGTAGCGGGCGAGTTCCGGGTGGTCCGGCAGTGCTGGCGAGTCGAAGAGACGTGCTCCCGTCTGCACCGCGCGCAGCGCATCGGGCTCGCCCGAGCGGTAGACCCAGGGGCACACGAGGCCGTGCGGGTGATCGATGCGCAGTCCGTCATACTCCCCGAGCATCTTGTCCATGCGCGCATCCATGAAGCGCAGCACGGGGCCGGGCCGCCGCTCCGCGGAGAGTCCCTCGCGCGGCTCGAAGAAGCGGGAGGGATCCAGCACTGGATAGTTCCATGGCTGGCCCTCGGGGTTGGTGCGGCTGGGCGGAGCGCCCATCAAGTACGTGCGCAGGAAGAGCCCCTGCCAGGACCATGCGTCCTCCAGCGAGAAGCCGATCTGCAGGTCTCCATAGAATTTGAGTCCCCAGCCTGCTGCTCGGGTCCGCAGCTCCTGGTGGGCGGAGTGCACGAGGAACTGGAAGAAGGCATAGCGCTCGAGGAACTCCGAGTGCTCGGCGATCAGGGCGCGCTGACGGGCCTCGCTCGCCTCCTCTTCTCCAAGGGCTGGGGCGAAGAGCCGTGCGTCCAGGGCAGCCTCTCCCTGTCCGGCCCAGCGGCGCCAATCGCGTTGGCCGTGCTTGACCGCGAGCACTTCGAAGAGGGCATCGCGGATCAGCCAGCTTCGGTGCTCCTTCGAGAAGGACTTGAAGCGCTGTGCCAGCTCACGGATGGCAGGGGGTGCATCCTGCCGGGCCCGCTCGCGTTGGAAGGTGGTCCACACCTCGTCGAGCGCGGCTTGTTGGGCTCGGAAGGCATAGCGGTAACCCGCTCCGGGCCAGGAGCCCTCGGGACGCATGATCACAAGGGCCACGAGACGCTCGGGGCTCAGCAACCGGCCCCAGGGCTCCTCGGTCAGCGCCGCGAGCGGGGCGTTGAGGATGTTGCGTGAGAAGAGCGTCGAGTCGTAGGGCGAGGCATTGGACTCGGAGGTCTGCCCCTGCGGCCCGAGTTGGATGCCTGTGAAGCCGAGTGCGCGCACGAACTCGAGGAAGCCGGAGGCGCCTCGGGTGTAGGGAGAGCCCCGGCCGAGATCTTCCGTGGGGTCGCTGGGAAAGCTCGAGTCGTGAATGCCCAGGACGAGGTTGCGCACATCCAGTGCCTCGAGTGCCTCGGCCACGAGCTTCCGCATCTTCGCCCACACGTCGTCCGACCAGATCCGTTCAGCCATGAAGTCCCCGAGCGATTCTTGCTCCTGGGACCATAGCCGATGCCGCTCAGCGGGGGTGGACCTGCACCACTCGCGCAACGACGTCCTGGCGACGTGCCCAACCGTTCACCCGGCCCAGGTTGTTGCCGATGAGCACCCGGTCACCCGTGGCCTCCTTCACCAGGTGCAACAGCACCCCACCCTTCCAGCGAACCAACACCACGTCTCCAGCTTGCACCGTCGCGGGGTCGACCGGGCCGAGCGTGACGCGTTGCCCATCTTCGATCCGGCCTCGCATCGAGCCTCCGCGAGGCCGGATCGTCACCTGTTCTCCTCTGGCCAGCGCGCGAAGCGCCTCCGTTGCCCATCCCATCGTGTGTCTCCTTTTCGAGATTCGAGGGCGGCGACGCAGGCTTCTCGGAGGCCCTGACACGCGCCTTGCCAGGATGACAGATGGGTACTGACAGCCTGTGACAGGAGGTCCGCCACGCAGTGTGCCTTCGTACAGGTCCTCGAACATCAGCGTTGGCACAGCCCATGAACAGGCTTGGGCATCGAGCATGACGACACCTCATCCCATGCACTGGCTCGGCTGGCGGCACCACCTGAGAGAGGCCCTCGTGGCCGTGAACGTGGTGGCAGGCATCTTCATGGCCGTGGGCTTCGTGTTCTTCGTGCCGACCTCCATCTGTTCGAGGGTCAAGCAGGACGATGCACGGTCCGACATCCAGAACATCGGCCACGCTCTTGAGCTCTATCGAAGGAATTCGGGGCATTACCCCTCGACAACCGAGGGGCTTCAAGCCCTGGTCTCACACCAAGCCCTCGAGCGCCTTCCGATAGATCCCTGGGGCACCGCGTATCACTACGCTCTTGGGAGGGGAGTGCCGAGAGTCTGGACTGATGGAGCCGACGGGCTTCCCGGTGGCGAGGGGGACGATGCTGACGTCTTCAACCGAAGTCTCCTCCCCCGCTGGCTCATCGAGAGCGACGGACCCCCATTGATCAGCGTCCCTCCTCCCTACTGATCTGTCTCGCGTGCAGTTCCCCTCCCGAGACTCACCGTCGAAATGGAGGGCTCGGCCTTCATCGACCGAGCCGTCTGGCCGCCCCCCTCCCGGGCTCAGTCCGTCCGAACCTGTCTGCCTGTTGGACAGGTTTGGCGCAAGCCCGCGCCCAGGGCTCTCCTCTCATTCCTGTGGAGCCTGGGGCACCGGCCGAGGCACTCCGCCTCCGCCCTCTTGCGGCGGCGCGGCCTTGTCTCGTTTGAACCACCGCCGGAACTTCCGGAGGATCCAGTTCCGGGTATCCGAGAGAATCTCGTACACCGTTGGGATCACCAGCAGCGTGAGAAGGGTGGAGGTGATCACGCCACCGATGACGGCGCGGCCCAGCGGAGCACGGAAGTCCGCGCCCTCGCCCCGCCCCAACGCCACCGGCACCATGCCGGCAATCAGCGCGAACGTCGTCATGATGATGGGCCGCAAGCGGATGCGTCCGGCCTCGATGAGCGCATCACGCAGCGACAGCCCCCGCCGCTCGTGTGACCACTTGGCGAAGTCGATGAGCAGGATGGCGTTCTTCGCCACGATGCCCATCAGCAGGATGACGCCGATGAGACTCATGATGTTCAGCGTGTCCCCGGTGATGAGCAGCGCCAGCACCACGCCGATGAGCGACAGCGGCAGCGAGACGAGGATGGCCAGCGGGTCCAGGAATGACCCGAACTGAATCACCAGGATGAGGTACATCAGCACCACCGCGATGATGAGCGCCGTGAAGACCCGGGTGAAGACCTCGGCCTGGTCAGCAGCCTCACCTCCCTCGGAGAGCTGGTAGCCCGCTGGCAGCCGCACCTTCTGCACGCGCGCCTGGATGTCCCGCATCACTTCCGATAGAGAGCGGCCTTCGACGTTCGCCTGGATGTTGATCACCTTGTCCCGGTTGAGGTGGTTGATCTGCGCCGGGCCCAGCGTCTCCCGGATGTCCGCCACCTGTCCCAACGGCACCACCACGGGCGCGCCTCCAGGCCCACTGGGGAGCACCAGTGGAAGCTGCGCCAGATCGCTCGGCCGCGTGCGGGCCTCCGGAACCAGCCGCACCATCACATCCCGCGTCTCCCCCGTGGGATCGACCCAGTCCCCCGAGTCCAACCCCGCGAACGCCGGCCGCAACGCCTGAGCCACCTGCCCTACCGTCACCCCGAGCTGCCCTGCGATGCCTCGCCGCAGCTCCACCTCCAGCTCCGGCTTCTGGCCACGCGTGGACAGGCCCACGTCCACCGCACCGGGCACCTTCTCCACCTCACGCTGGACCTGCTCGGCCAGCAGATTGAGCGTGCGCGCATCCGTCCCGCGCAGCTCGAGCTGGATCTGCTTGAACGCTCCTCCGAAGCCGCTGGTGAAGACGGACACATCCGCCCCGCCCAGCTTCTGTACCTCGTCTCGGAGGATGTGGCCCAGCTCCTCCTGGCTCTTCGTGCGCTCACTCTTGGGCTTGAGCCGCACGTAGACGAATGCCTGATCCACGCCCGGCGAGCGCAGCGGCAGCGGCGTGCCGATGGTGGAGTACGTGTACTCGACCTCCGGGTGCGCACGAACCAGGCGGGACACCTCCTCCACCTTGCGCCGCGTGTAATCCAGGTTCGAGCTGGGAGGCGTCTCCACCAGGAGCTCCATCTCGCTGCGATCGCTCACCGGCACGAACCCCGCGCCGCCCACCGTCCCCTGCAACGTCAGGGCGCCCACGAGCGAGCCCACCGCCAGCAGCACCATGGCCAGCCGGTGGTCCAGCGCCCAGGCAATCACTCCCTTGTAGCGGTCCGCCTGCCGATCGAACCAGTGGTTGAAGTGCGACAGCGTCCGCGAGATGAGCCCCTTGCGCGCGCCCTTCTCCACCTGCGGGTCCGCCCAGTACGCCGAGAGCATCGGGTCCAGCGAGAAGCTCACGAAGAGCGACACCAGCACCGCGCACGCAATCGTCAGCGCGAACGGCTTGAACCACTGCCCCGCCACTCCGTACATGAAGGCGATGGGCACGAACACCGCCACGATCGAGAAGGTGGTGGCCGCCACCGCCAGGCCAATCTCGCTCGTGCCCTCGCGAGAGGCCTTGTAGTGGTCCTTCCCCATCTCGATGTGCCGGACGATGTTCTCCCGCACCACGATGGCGTCATCGATAAGGATACCGATCGCCAGCGACAGGCCCAGCAGGGACATGGTGTTGAGCGTGAAGCCAAACGCCCACACGCTGATGAACGAGGCCAGCACGCTCACCGGCAGCGCCAGGCCCGTGATGACCGTCGACCGCCACGAGTTCAGGAAGAGGAACACCACCAGCACCGTGAGGATGGCGCCCTCGACCAGCGCCTCCTCCACGTTCGTCACCGCGGCGGACACCCGCGTCCCCGCATCCACCACCATCTCCAGCCGAACGCCCTCGGGCAGCTTTGGCTGCAGCGCCTGCACGCGCGCCCTCAGCAGGTCACTCACCTCGGTGGTGCTGTAGCCCTTGGCCTTCAGCACGTCGATGCCCACCGCCTGGCTCTCATTGAAGAACGCCAGGGTGCGCGGCTCCTCCGTCCCATCCCGCACCGTGGCCACCTGCCCCAGCAGAATGGACCGTCCGTTGCGCTCGGCCACCACCACGTTGGCGAAGTCCTCGGGAGACTCCAGCCGGCCCTTCAGGCGGATGGTCTCCTCCTCCAGCTTCCCGGTGATGCGGCCCACCGGCGCGGCCAGGTTCTGGGCCTGGAGCGCCTGCACCACCTCAGCCACGCCCAGCCCCGCCGCCTGGAGCGCCGCCGGCTTGAGCTCCACCGTCAGCTCACGCTCCACGCCGCCCACCACCGTCACCTGCGCCACGCCCGCCACCGAGCGCAATTCCCTCACCACCATGGGGTCCGCGATGCGCGAGAGCACCGCCGCCGGCTGCGTGTCCGACGTCAGCGTCAGCGAGATGATGGGCATGTCCGACGGATCGAACCGCGTGAGGATGGGCTCCTCCATCTCCTGCGGCAGATCCGCCCGCTTGCTGGAGATGGCATCCCGGATGTCCTGCGAGGCCTGCTGGATGTCCTTCTCGTAGTCGAAGAACACCGTGAACTGCGCCAGGCCGTCCGTGGCCGCCGCCATCGTCTTGGCGCTGTCCACCCCGCTGATGCTGAAGATGGCGTCCTCAATGGGGTCCACCAGCTCGCGCTCCACCGTCTCCGGCGAGGCTCCCGGGTAGACGATGGTGACGCCGATGACCGGCTGCTGCACATCCGGGAACTCGTCCGTCTCCAGGTTGATGAGCGCGACGAGCCCGAAGATGACCAGCGCCACCATGCACGTGATGGTGACGATGGGACGTTTGATGGCGAAATCGGAGATGACCACGGCGGCTCCTCGAAGAAGGCGAAAGGGGTTGGAGGAGCTGCCTCAGCGCGGAACCGGCGTGGCCGGCCCCTGGTCGGCTTCCGAGGGCCGCTGCGCCTGGGACACCTCCACGCGCGTGCCCTCCACCAGGTCACGCGCCGAACCCAGCACCACCACATCCCCCTCCTGCAGCCCGGAGAGGACCTCGATCTGCTGCGCCACCTCATCGCGAAGCCCCAGCTTCACCGTCACCCGCTCCACCTTGCCGTCCCGGATGCGCAGCACCGAAGGCGGCGTGGTGCGCAGATCCACCGCCTCCAGCGGCAGCGCCATCGCCTCCTTGGCCTCGGAGGCCACCCGCCCCTGGGCGAACAGCCCGACCAGCAGCGCCTGCCGCACGTTGGGGATCGTCACGTAGATGCGCACCTGCCCGGTGGACGGATCCACCGCCGGGTTGATGCGTTCGATCTCTCCCGAGAAAGTCTGCTCGGCGCTTCCGGGCAGCCGGAAGGTGACCGGCGTCTTCACCTGGATGCGCCCCGCGTACTCCGCGGGCACCGACGCCTCCAGCTCCAGGCTGGTGGGATCCACCACGGTGATCAGGGGCGCGCCCAGTTGCACCACATCCCCCGCGTTCACCTGGCGCTCGCTCACCACGCCATCGAACGGAGCGACGATGCGCGTGCGGCCCAACTGCTCCCGGACCAGCGACAGCCGGGACTGCGCATCCGAGAGCTGGGCGGCGGCCTGGTGCCTCGCGAGCTGGGCCCGCTCGAGCTCCCGCCGCGCGATGGCTCCGGCGTTGGAGAGCATCTCGTTGCGCTTCTCCTCGGTCTCCGCCACCCGCAGGGCGCTCTCCGCTACCCGCGCCGCGGAGCGCGCCGCCAGCAGCTGATCCTGCAAGGCCACGTCATCGATGCGCGCCAACAACTGCCCGCGCTTCACCGCCTGCCCTTGATCAACCTTCACCTCCAGCACGGGGCCAGCGACCTCGGCCCGAAGGGAGGCCGCCTGCCGGGCGCGCAGGGTGCCGGAGATGGCCGGACCGCTCCGCAGTTCCTGAGGCTCTACCTTCGCGAGGTTCTCCTCGCCCAACGTCACCGACGTCTCGGACTCCGCGGGGGCTGCCTCGCCCTGCCCCCCACCACAGCTCAGCAGGCAGGCGCCGAGCAGGACGGCGCCCAGCACGCCTGCCCGACTGCTCATCCCCCGAGTGCTTCTCTCGATCCTCGGCCCATGTCGCATCGCCGGTGCCCCTGTCTCTGACGGTTCGCGGTCAGTAGAGACTCAGGCTTGAGATAGTGAGTTGCCAGAGGGGTGCACGCGGTGTGTCAGGCGGCTGCTCGCTCCCGGACGAGGCAGCCGGCCTTCGAATCCATCCATCGAGCCCGCTGCTCTCGCGCTAGCGCCTCACGGCGTCTCGCTGATCAGCAGCGTGTTCGACGAGAAGCCCTGGCCACACGAGTTCACCAGGCGGCCGTCCGCGCACTGGATCGGCGTGGTGGAGCGGTTGTGCGAGGTGAAGCACGAGGCGCCATTCGCATTCCACTCGGCCTCGGCCCCCCAGTTCTCCGCGTCCGTCTGCACGCTCGCCGAGTCATAGATGTTCACCAGGTTGCCATTGACGGTGTGCGGAGTGCCGTCGCCGCAGAAGTCCGCGCGCAGCAGGCGGGTGCAGGACTGGTGGTAGTCCGCCAGGCTCACGCCGTTGACCGAGTCCCAGGGCTTGTAGCCAAAGCGCACGCACTTGGCCAACGCGTAGCCGTCGCACGCGAAGGTGAAGCTGGTGGAGGAGTAGACCTTCGAGCCGCCCCCCGTCACGCCCTGGCCGTAGTTCCACTGGCCCTCCAGGGCGATCGCATCGGAGACCGTGCCATCCAGCGTCTTGCAGAGCGGGTACCACTGCCCATCCTGCGGCTCCTGGTAGGAGACCCGGTAGGACCACACGTCCGAGTCCGTGCCCGTACCCTGCGTCACGGAGTCGATGCGCAACGCCACCCGGGAGCCGTCGTCCAGATCACCGAAGAAGCGCGCCTGCCGGAAGTCCTGACCCGACAGCTCCTGCTGGTTCCGCAGGCCGTGGAACTCGGAGCCCATCAGCCACACCTGCTCGAGCGGGCGACCGGTTCCCGGGATCCGCGCGCTGTCGTACTGCACCGAGACGAGCACCTTGTTGAGCAGGGTGCCGTTGGGGTTGATGCCGTTGAGCACCACTCCGTTCTCGTGCACCACGTTCGCCTTGACCGTCTTCAGGGAAGAAGAGTCCGTTCCCTGAGTCTCGGACACCCCACACCCCGCCACCACCCAAGCGGCCAGCGCCGCCCCCACCAAGCCCTTAGTACCCATGGAAAGCCTCCACTGCCCTGATCCGACTTGCGGGACGGTGTGCAGCGAGGCTTCAAGCAGCAATCCTCACGCAGGCTCCGGCGCACTTGCACCGTCGACCTGCGGGCATTCGAGCCTACTGAAAGGACTGGCGAGGAAGAATCTTCGTCCGGTACCCGGCATTTGCCAGGTGCGCTCCCCCGCCGGCAGCAATATCTACCGGACTGGCGAATCCGCGCATACCCGGAGACCCACGGAAAGCTCCCTTAAAGTTCGCTCTGGAAGTTCCCGGTTGGAAGAGCGGGCGGAGTTGGAGGCGTAGTAGTAGCTGCCTCCGCGCAGCATGGGTTTGTTGGGCTGCAACCAGGCAATGGCCCACTCCCACGCGTTGCCTGCCATGTCATCCACACCGAAGGGGCTGCGGGACAGGGGGTGGCTTCCGACCTCATCCGGCCCGAAGCCACCGGGCTCCTTGCCGTAGGTGAGGTCGACGTTCGCGTCATCCGGTTCGAGCCGGTTGCCATGGGGGAACTCGCGCCCGTCCACCCCGCGCGCGGCGCGCTCCCACTCCAGCTCCGAGCAGAGCCGGGCGCCGGGGACACGCCCCGTGCGAGCCAGCCACTTCGTGTACGCCTCCGCGTCATCGAAGGCGATGCCCGTCACGGGCATGCGCAGCCAGTCCTGCTCGCCGCGGCGATCTCGCTTGGCGTAGCGGAGCTTCTCCCCCGCGCGCACCACATAAGGAGGAGCAGAGCTGGGCTGCAGGTGCAGGACCCAGGTGCCCTGCTCGCGGGTCAGCCGCAGCGCGCCCATGTACGAGGCGCCCACGGCGGGCGTGCGCACCGCGCGCTCCTTCTCGGGCAGATCATCCAGGTAGGCGATCCAGTCCGCGTAGGTCGTCTCGTAGCGGGCGATGAGGTAGCCCGGCGTCTCCATCTCGTGGAGGGGGATGGTGTTGAAGAAGTCGCGCACCCCCATGTCCAGCCCGCTGCCGAAGAGCACAGGGCCCGGGGGCACGTAGATGAACCCCTTGGGCAGCGAACCCACGGCCGGCAACGGCACCATGAGGAGGAACGGCTTGCCGCGCGTCAGGTGCACCGGGAGATTCGCTGGTTCTCGGCCGGGCGCTTTCACGGTCAGGGAGTAGAACCCCGGCGCCACGGGGACATCCTTCCAAGGAGCCGGACCGAGCGGCACGGGCTCTCCCGGCTCGAGGGTTCCTGCTGGCTGTTGAGACAGGGGGCGCAGCTCGGCCACCGCGTCGGGCGCCGCCGTCTCCACGGAGAGCCGGGCGGGAGCGTTCCATTGCTGCCAGTACGCCTCATTCCGGTCATACAGCCGGAGCCGCTGCAGCAGCGCGGGCAGCGCGACGACCTCTCCCTCCTGCTCGGCCAGCAGGGCCCGCTCATACAGGCACTCGGCCAGCTTGAGCTTGATGTCGTGGTCATCCGGGGACAGCCCCAGCGAGCGCTCCAACTGGTAGGCGACCGTGTCGAAGCGCTGGCGGACCTGCGTTCCATGATCGATCGCACGCGCCCACAGCTTGTCCGCGTCGGCCTTGTGACCGGAGCCATAGAGGCGAAAGGCCTCGGTGCGCTCGGCGCTCAGCGCATCACGCTCTTCCCGAGCTTCCTCGAAGCCCCGCGTCGCCTCGGCGAACTGCTCGCGGACCTCTTGATCCAGCTGCCACCGCTCGCGCAGCCGCCCGCCGCCGTATACGAGCGCCAGCAGCACGAGGAAGCCCGCGGCCAGCACGCGCCGGGCCCTGCGGCTGCGCACCACCGTGCGGCGGGACTCCTCCAGGAACTGCAGCTCGCGGCGCGTCAGCTCGCTCGGGTCCAGCACCGAAGTCTCGGCCAGCTGCCGAGGCCCCCAGAGCACGTCCCGCGTGTGGCCCAGGCGCTCCCAGTGCGCGGCTGCTGCCTCCAGCCGGGCCTGCACCTCGCGGCGTTCGGCCGCCTCCACCAGCCAGCGCGCCAGCGTCTTCCAGCCCGTGACGAGCGCCTCGTGCGCCACTTCGTAGGAGGTGCCCTCCTCCGCCTCGCGCGCCACCAGCAGGCGGGCCCTCACCAACGCCTCGAGCGCGGCGCGGTAGCGGGGATCCTCGCCCACGAGTTCACGGTCCGTCTTGCGTGCGCGCGTGCCGTCCGCGGTGATGAGGCGCAGCAGCACCCCGCGCGCGGCGATGCGCTGATCCGGCAGCAGGCTGTCCACGGCCGCGTCCGCGTGCCGTGCGAGCGCTCCGGCCACACCGCCCAGCCCGTCCAGCGCCGCCTGGGTGATGACTCCAGCGGCCTTGTCCCGCGCCTCCCACAACTCAGCCAGGGCGAACTGGAGCAGCGGCAGGCCACCTTCCGTAACGGCGGTGGAGGCCACCAGCGTGTCCACCAGCGTCTCGGACTCGAAGCTCACACCCTTGACGCGGGCCGGGCCGACGATGGCCTCCCGCATCTCCTCAGGCGTGAGCGCGCGCAGCAGATACAGCGCGCGCGGCACCTCGGCGCCCAGTCCCGGCACCGCGGTGAGACGGGTGAGGAAATCGCTACGGCCGGTGGCCAGCAGCCGCACACCGGTGACGCCCTCGGCCAGCTCACCCAGCGCGAGGCCCGCATGGGTGGCCTCTTCCGAGCTGGCGAGCGTCACCAACTCCTCGAGCTGATCCACATAGAGGATCAACCCTTCCTTCGCGCCCAGCTTCGCACGCAGCCGCCGAGCCAGCCCCGACGGCTCCGCGTGGATGAAGGCGGCCAGCAGCTCCTCCTCCATCTCCAGCACGGGCGCCAGCGCGGCGGCGAGCGCGGCCACGGGACGGCGGCCCGGCACCAGGCGCACGCCTCGCCAGCGCCTCCCATCCTCCAGGGCTCCCTCGGTGATGAGGGGGATGACGCCGGCCAGACAGAGCGAGGACTTGCCCACGCCCGAGTCGCCGGTGATGAGCAGGAAGGGCTCGCCCTTGAGCCGCTCCAGCACCGCGCGCTGCTCGCGGCGGCGGCCGAAGAAGAGGGCCCGGTGCTCGGCCTCGAAGGCCTGCAGCCCGCGGTAGGGGTTGCCCTCGGGGATGACTCCCGCGGCGCCATCGTCCCGGCCGATCTGCTCCAGCGCATCCAGCATCGCCGCGGCGGAGGCGTAGCGCTCGGAGGGCTCGCGCCGCAGGCAGCGATCGATGACGGCGGCGAAGTTCGGTTCCACGCCCGGCGCGGCCTCGGCCAGCGGACGCGCATCCCGGTTGCGAACGGCCTCGGAGAGCTCCTTCCAGGGCACGTCCCGGAAGGGGCCCTTGCCCGAGCACAGCTCGTAGAGGACGACGCCCAGCGAGTACACGTCACTGCGCGCCGTGAGATCCTCGCCGGCCCAGGCCTCGGGAGACATGTAATACGGCGTGCCCACCAGCGCGCCCCGAGGCAGCGAGGGGAGGAAGACACCGTCCAACGAGCGCGCACCAAAGCCGGGGCTGGCCTCGGGATCCATCTCCGCGGGCAGCTCGGGCGGAACGGGCGCGCGAGGCGGACGCTTGGCCTCCTCGGCCGAGGCGGAGGGATCCAGCAGCTTGGCCAGCCCGAAGTCGAGTAGCTTCACCTCGCCGCTCTCCGTGAGCACGGCGTTGCCGGGCTTGATGTCCCGGTGCAGCACGCCCCGGCGGTGCGCCGCGCTCAACCCGCGCGCCAGATCCTTGCCAATGGACAGGGCACGCTCGGAGGGCACAGGCTTGGCGAGCCGGTCCAGGCTCACGCCGCGGATGAACTCGGAGATGAGGTAGGGCTGATCCTCGAGCTGCCCCACGCGGTAGAGCGTGACGACATTGGGGTGCTGGATGCGAGCGGCGGCGCGGGCCTCGACGAGGAAGCGGGCCAGGGCATTCTGCCCCAGGGCGGGGATGAACTTCACCGCGACGGGGCGCTCGAGCAGCGTGTCGTGAGCCAGATACACCCGCCCCGTGCGCCCGCGTCCGATGAGGCGCACGAGACGATACTCATCGAACTCCTCGGGAGGAGTCCACGTATCGGGAGGCGTGCGGGAGGCGGGAGAGGCCACGATGGGTGCCTACGCGCCCGGGCCTCGGCAATCAAGCCGCCCCGGGAGCCAGTGCATGTCAGCAGCCTAGCGCTTGTCCTTCGGCTTGCTGGGCTTGAGCATGTTGCGGATCTTGTTCTCCAGATCCTGCGGCAGACAGGGCTTGGCGACGAACTCGTCGGCTCCGGCCTCCTTGGCATGGTTCTCGCTGCCGGCGAGGACGTGCCCACTGAGGGCCATCACGGGAATGTCACGGGTGCGGTTGTCGCCCTTGATGAGGCGGGTGGCCTCCCAGCCATCCATGACGGGCAGGGAGAGGTCCATGAGGATGATGTCGGGCGAGGCCTCCTGGGCCTTCTCGACGGCCTCCTGGCCGTTGCGAGCCGTCTCCACCTGGAAGCCGGCGAACTCCAGGTACTCGGCATACATCTCGCGCGCATCGTCGAAGTCATCGACGACGAGGACGCGCTTCTTGGAAGGCGAGGACACGTCGCTGGCACCCTCGTCGACGGGCGGCGGAAGGGGATGGGTAGCCGACTGGCTCATGGCGCGAGGACTCTCCGGCGAACGGGGAAAAGCGGGCGGAGATCATTCTATACACGGTCCGGCGTTGCTGCCCGTTCCCCCCCCCGGATGGGGAGTGCACTGCCGCGCTGTAGGTATGTCGGGAAAACGACACCGCCCCCTCGGAACCCAGGTCCCGAGAGGGCGGCGGCACGACATACCGTGTGGGTTCAGTTCACCCCATCACGGAGTGTTCACAGGGGCCGGCTGCTGGACGGCGGTGGTGGCCGACAGATCCCCGGTGATCGGCTCGCCCCAGATGCTCTGGTAGGTGCCCGTCGTCCGGAACGGCAGCTTCGAGAACGCCACCGTCAGCGGGAAGTTGGCGGCGCTCAGACCGCCGGTCAGAGTCGTCGTGAACGTGAACGAGTACCGGGTGGTGTACCCCGAAGCCGCGATCGAGAAGACCGGCAGCTCAGGCCGGTTGGTGCTGGTCTGGTAGGGGCCCGTGGGTTCATCCGCGATCAGGTCAAAACCCTCACCGCTGTCATTCCCCACCTCACCCCTGGACCCCTTGCCAATGCTGCCGTTGCCATCGATGTCCGCATTGAAGAAGACCTGCGCATAGACGGCACCACTGAAGGTGCGTGCCAGCGGAGCACTGAAGTTCACATAGACCTTCTCGCCGTTGTTGATCTGCGTCGCGCCCGCGGCAGGAGGCGCCACCGTCTCCTGGTAGCGAACCTCCGTGATGCTCACCGGCGGGGAGTTGGCCGGCTCACCACCGAAGAAGAACGCCGAGGTGGGGCTCAGGACGGAGCCACCCTCGCGGGACACGGCACGGAAGTTCAGGTTGTACTCCTTGCCCTCCTGGATGACGCCCGAGCCCGGAGTGAGCGTGGCCGAGTACCCTCCATTGCCCACCGTCGCGGTGATGGGCAACGACTCCCTGGCGTACTCGTCCGTCAGGCGCACCAGCAGCGAGTCCGACTGCACGGCCTGGTTGAAGTACAGGTAGATGGGCTGGCCCGGCTTCACCATGTTCCGGAGCGGGTCATAGTCGGTTGCGGCCCGGAGGCTGCCCACGTTGCTGTTCTCGATGGCCAGCACGCCAGCCTGCGGGCGCGCATAGGGCAGGCTGATGGTGCGGATGGTGCTGTTGGCGACGACGTTCGCACCGGGGTAGTTGCTCACGAAACCGCCGCTCTCCGGAATACCGTCACCGTTGGCATCCAGCGGAGACACCCACAGGCTGTAGCTGCCACTGGGCAGGCGAGCCAGCTCCGCGGCCGAGGGCAGGTTCTCGAACACCAGGAGCCCGTCCTGGTTGGAGACGGCCTCGACCACGACCGTGCTCACCGACTGCGGCGTGTACTCGTAGTTGCCCAGGACGACCGTGCCCGCCGGAGAGGCCTCGATGGTCGCGTGCACGCCCGCGGCGGGCTGCCCCGTCGGGGACACCACCTGGAAGCGCAGCGAGCCGTTGAGCTGGGCCAGCGTGACGGGGCCAAAGCTCGCGTTGCCGTTGTTGATCGGGACGTTGCCGGCCGACGAAGGTACCTCGGACGTGGCGCGCAGCGTGGCATAGCCCTGCTTGCTGAAGGTCAGCAGCACCTGGGCACCCGCCGGCACGTCACTGAACACGAAGTTGCCCTCGGCGTTCGTCATGGCCTTCTTCGAGTCCGCGGTCGTGCCACCGATGGTGAGCGACACCGTGACATCCGTCAGCGGGACCAGACTGGTGCTCAGCACCTGGCCGGAGACCGTGCCCTTCGGAGTCGCGGGAACCACCACCGATACGTTGTTCGGATCCTGAACCCCATCCGCAATCCCGTCCCCGTTCAAATCCTCCGACTCACCGCAGCCAAGCACCATGGCCGGCACGAGGGCCATCACCAGCTTCTTCATCGTCCCCACCTTTGAAGTCATTCTAAAGAGTCAACGCCGCGACACTTGGCGGCGGGGCGACACTCTCCGACTCCGGCACGCGGCGTCAAGGTCGTGCCCGCTGGATCAACCTGTCGCGTCCCTGGGCCGCTCGGCCGAAAGGGCATGGACGCGCTTGCCTCCTTGGGTCACTGATACGGTTTTCCCTTATGATCGACGTGAACCATCCGTGTCTGGGCTGCGCCATCGTCAGTGGAGCCACTCGCCCGCCAGGCGGGATCATCGCCCGTGCCCCCGGCCTCGTGCTCCACGGCGTCGCCTCGCCCAGCCCCGTGCCCGGCTGGGTCGTCATCTCCAGCGAGCGCCACGCCCGCGCCCTCTATGATCTGGACGAGTCCGTGGCCCGGGAGCTTGGCGCCTTCGCCGCCCGGGTGATGCGCGCCCAGCGCGAGGCCCTCGGAGCCGAGCACGCCTATGCCTTCGCCATCGGCGACGTGCTCCGCCACTTCCACCTCCACCTCGTGCCTCGCTTCCCCGACACACCGCAGCACCTGTGGGGCCGCGCCGTCTTCGACGCGCCTCCCTCCGAGCACCGCTCCAACGAGGAACTGGAAGCCGCGGCCCGAACCCTCGCCACCGCCCTGAACCCGCGGCCCTGAGCGCTCGCCCGCGCCGGTGCTCGCCTGCCTGCCCGGGCTGACAGCGGATTTTGCGTGTCCGACCGTGGACCTCACCGCTCCAGGTAGGGAGAATGCCGGCGCCCCATGCCCTCGCTTCGCTCCGCCCTGGTCGCCCTGTCGCTGCTGTTCGCCCCCAGCCTCGCGCTGGCCAACAACACCGCGGATGAAGCGGACGTGGCCTTCGAGCTCGGCAACGAGGCCTACGCCAAGGGTAACTACAACGAGGCGCTCCGCTCCTACTTCAACAGCTACCGCCTCGTCCCCAACCGCAACGTCCTCTTCAACATCGCCCGCTGCTACGAGGCGCAGAACCGCTTCAACGAGGCCTACCGCTACTACGACGATCTGCTCGCCGGAGAGCCCCTCCCCGACGAGGATGCCGCCGAGGTCCGCCGCGCGCTGGAGCGACTCCGCCCCAAGGTGGCGCTCGTGCGCGTGGCCACCACCCCCGATGGCGCCGAGGTCTACATCGATCGCGCGGATCTGGGCAGCCGCGGCCGCTCGCCGCAGACGCTCGCGCTGTCCCCTGGCCGCCACACGGTGATGGTGAAGAAGGAGGGCTATCGCCCCGCCGAGGCCTCCGTCGTCGTCAGCAGGGGCCGCTCCGTCTCGCAGGACTTCGCGCTGGCCCTCATCACCGGCACCGTGGAGCTCTCCGGCACCCCCGCCGGCGCCGAGGTGCGCACCTCCTCGGAAGGCGCGGCCCTCGCCCAGGTCCCTGGCAAGCTGAACCTCCCGCCCGGACAGCACGTGCTGTACGTGCGCGCGCCCGGCCACGCCTCGGCGCAGATCGTCGTCGAGGTCCCCGCCGATGGCACCGTGAAGGTCCCCGTGGCACTGGGCCCCCAGGCCCGGCCCACCGGGCGTCTCGTCGTCACCGCCAACCGCGACAGCGCCACCGTGCGCGTGGATGGCAAGCCCGCCGGCTTCACCCCCACCGTCGTCACCCTCCCCGAGGGCGAACACATCCTCGAGGTGGAGAGCCTCGAGGTGCGTCCCCTCCGGCAGGAGGTGACCGTGGTCGCCGACCAGGAGGTGAAGATCCACGCCGAGCTGCGCTACGCGCCTCCGCCCGTGCGCGCCGCCTCCAAGGGCCTCACCTCCGTGGACGAGGCCCCCGCCTCCACCACCGTGCTCACCCAGGAGGAGCTGCGCTCCTTCGGCTGGCGGACGCTCGCCGAGGCCGTGGCGGGCGTGCGCGGCTTCTTCCTCTCCGATGACCGCACCTATACCTATGTGGGCGTGCGCGGCTTCTCCCCACCCGGAGACCTGAACACCCGCATCCTCATCCTCTGGGATGGCCACTCGATGAATGACGTGTGGGCCGGCCAGGGTTACGCGGCGCACGACTTGTCGGTGGACCTGGAGGAAGTCGAGCGCATCGAGGTCGTCCGCGGCCCGGGCAGCGCGCTGTACGGCACGGGCGCATTCTTCGCCGTCATCAACGTGGTGCCCCGTGAATCGCTGGGCGTGGAGCGACACGTGGAGGTGACGGGTGCGGTGGGGGCGCTCGGGACCACGGGCCTGCGGGCCTCCGCGGGCTGGGAGGATGGCCAGAATCGCTCCGTGCTCCTGTCCGCCGCGGTGATGCGCGCCACGGGCGCCGAGACGACGCTGCTGGACCCCACCACCCGCGTGGCGGGACTCGATGGCGAGCGAACCCTTGGCGGCTCCCTGTATGCGCGCCTGGGCTACCTCACGCTCATGGGCCGCATCAACAGCCGCGTGAAGGAGATCCCCACCGGCCCCTTCGGCAGCGTCATCGGCGCCAAGGGCACCCAGTCGCTGGACACGCGGGGCTTCTTCGAGGCGCGCTATGAGCGCGTCCTGAGCGACAGCGTCGACATCTCCGTGCGTGGCTCCTTCGACATGAGCCGCTACCGCGGCGACAGGATGTACGAGGACAGCAAGGACGATGCCGACGAAGAGCTCACCCGGGAGTCCGAGGGCGGCCGCGCCGACTGGGTCTCCGCCGAGGCCCGCATCCGGCTGGCCTTGTTCGACGGCAACCACCTCACCGTGGGTACAGAGGGCCAGGGGCAGCTCCGCGTGGAGCAGGAGAGCTATGGCACCGGAGGAGGCGTGCCGCTGCCGACCAAGACGCGCACGCTGCTGTCCCTCTACCTGATGGACGAGTGGCGCCTCCACCCGCGGCTGATCCTGTCCGCGGGCCTGCGCGCGGACAAGTACCTGGACCTGGATTCCCTGCCCATCACCCCCCGCCTGGCCCTCATCGGGCGGCCGTACAGCGGAGGCCTCACCAAGCTCGTCGCCGGCCGGGCCTTCCGGGCTCCCAACGTCTACGAGCTCTTCTATCAGGACTTCTTCGCCACCCAGCGGCCCGCCGAGGGGCTGTCCCCGGAGACCATCACCACCTTCGAGCTGGAGCACTCGCACGATCTGACGGACGAGCTGCGCCTCACCGTCGCGGGCTACCACAACCGCATCTCCAACCTCGTGACGCTGGCGGTAGACGATCTGCCAACGCCCCTGTGCGGAGAGCCCGTGGGCACCCTGCAGTGCGTGCTGTTCCAGAACAGCTCCACCACGACGCTCGCGTGGGGGGCCGAGGCCGGCGTGCACTGGCAACCCGGCCGCTTCCTCCTGGTGGACTTGAGCTACTCCTACGTCACCCTGCGCCACGTGCTGGACGAAGTGCAGCACGCCAAGCCCGCCCATATCGTCTCCGGCCGCATGCTGCTGCCGCTGGGCACGGGCGAGGTGCGGCTGGCCGCCCAGGCCACCTACCAGAGCGCTCGCAACAGCGACGAGGATGGCCCGAAGATCGGCGAGGCGCTGCTGCTGGGCGTGGGCCTGTCGGGAGAGTTCTCGCGCTTCCGCTACTTCGCGGGCGTGCAGAACCTGCTGGACGCGCAGTACCGTCTGCCGGTGAACTCGGAAACCTCCGCGATGCCCGTTCCCCAATACGGCCGCACCTTCACCCTGCAGCTCACCGGCTCCTACTGAATGAGCACCCTGACCGAGGCCCGCGAGGCGGCACGACAGGTGACCGATGCCCTGCTGCGCGTGGCGTACCGCGGCGCCTATTCGCTGGCCATGGCGTACTGGTTCGTGCGCCGCCCCTCCATTGAAGGCGTCTTCGTCGGCGTGTGGCACGGCCGGCGCGTGCTGCTGCTACAGAACTCCTACAAGCGCCAGTTCAGCATGCCCGGAGGCGGCCCCCATGCTGGCGAGTCCCACGTCCAGACGGGCCTGCGCGAGCTCCGCGAGGAGGTCGGCCTCACGCTCGACGCCGCTCAACTGCGCCCCACCTACGACGTGGTGGATTGGGACGAGTTCAAGCGCGACCACGTCTTCTTCGTCGAGGTGGAGGTGGAAGCCGAGCCACAGGTCACCATCGATCGCCGCGAGGTGGTGTGGGCCGCCTTCATGGATGTGGACGCCGCGCTCCAACTGCCGCTGTCCTCTCCCGTGCGTGCCTACCTCACCGAGGCTGCCCGGCGCCGCGCCCCCCCCACGCTGCACTTCATCCAACCCGGGCACGCCCTCTACCCCGAGGAGCTGGAGCTGCGCTTCCGCGTGCTGCGCGAACCCCTGGGCTTCCCTCGCTCGGCCGTCACCTTCCCCTTCGAGGCAGAGAGCCTCCACCTCGTCGCTCAGCAGGGCACCCAGGTGGTCGGCTGCGTCCTCTTCCACCCCGAGGATGCCCTTAAGGGCCGCCTCTTCCAGATGGCCGTGCACCCGTCGCTCCAGGGCCGCGGGCTGGGCGCGCGCCTCGTCGTGGCGCTGGAGCAAGAGCTGCGGCGGAAAGGCTTCACGCACGTGCACCTGCACGCCCGGGCCGCCGTGGTCCCCTTCTACGAGCGCCTCGGCTACGAGGTGTATGGCGAGCCCTTCACCGAGGTGAATGTCCCTCACCGCCATATGCGCAAGACACTCGGCTCATCTATGTTCCCCGGCGGGAGGAGCCAGGAGGCATGACGGGTACCCCAGAGCGCACGCTGGCCGCACGCACGCGTGACTTCCTCGAGCTGCACCGCCGCATCCACCTCATCGAAGACGAGCGGGCCCATGACGCGCTCCTCGAGCGGCTGCAGCACCCCGAGCGGCCCTACATCGTCTCGTTCGTCAACGCGCACGCGGCCAACCTGGGGTGGAACACGCCGGGCATGCTGGAGAGCCTGCTGCGCTCGGATCTCCTGCTGCGCGATGGCATTGGCGTGAAGCTGGGGCTGAAGGCCTTCGGACACGCGCCCGGCCTGAACATGAACGGCACGGACTTCATCCCCAAGATTGCCCGCGCGTACAGAGGCCGCCGGGCCGGGTTGTTTGGCACCCGCTCACCCTGGCTCGACACGGCGCGGCGGAAGCTGGAGGACGAGGGCTTGAACGTGGTGGCCTGCCACGACGGCTTCTCGCCGCCTGAGAAGTATCTGGAGCTGGCCGCTGAAACAAAGCCGGAGCTCATCATCCTCGCCATGGGCATGCCCAAACAGGAAGACATCGCCGTCCGGCTGCGCGAGCACCTGTCTCAACCCGTACTCATCGTGAATGGCGGTGCCATCCTGGATTTCTTGGGAGGCAAAGTAAGCCGGGCTCCGGAGTTGATGCGAAACACGGGTTTGGAGTGGGTGTATCGGCTCTACCTGGAGCCCCAGCGTCTGGCCAAACGGTATCTGTTGGGAATTCCCGTCTTCTTCTCCCACGTGGCTGTAACGCGCCTGGTCGGCCCTCGGGCATCCGAGGGTGGTGAGCACTCCGGATGACCCCCCCTTGTGGCGCGCTGTAAAGTGCGCGTTCCTTGTCCCTGGATGGATACCGCCCGCGCCCATGAGCAGTTCCTGCGCACCCGCATCTTCCCGGGGCTCGACGGTCTGCGCTGCCTGAGCATCATGCTCGTGGTGGCCTACCACGTGTCGGGACACCACTCGGGCTTTCTGGGCCGAGGCTACCTGGGTGTGTCGCTCTTCTTCGCCATCAGCGGTTTCCTGATCACCTCGCTGCTGCTGCGAGAGACGGACACGCACGGGCACATCTCGCTGGCGCGCTTCTACGGCCGGCGCGCGCTGCGCATCTTCCCGCTGTATTACGCGGTGCTCGGTGCGTACGTGGTGCTCACGCTGCTGTTCGAGAAGGGCGGCTCGGAGAAGGCGGATTTCTTCCGCAACCTGCCTGCCTTCCTCACGTACACGTCCAACTGGTTCGTCATGCTCGAACCAGACAAGCGAATCATCTTCTACTTCGCCTGGTCGCTGGCCACCGAGGAGCAGTTCTACCTGCTGTGGCCCGGCGTCATGCGGCTGGCGCACCGCTGGGGCGCGGTGTTCTTCATGACGGGGCTGCTGATCATCGCCGTCTGGGCGCCGTGGGCGGTGGAGGCGGGGATGCTGGATGAATCGGTGCTCTCGGTGCGCATCCTGGCCAGCTTCTCGCCCTCCATCTGCATGGGGTGCCTGGCGGCCTATGCGGTCCACTCGCGCCGAGGCTTCTCCTGGGTGTACCGCATGCTCGGCCCTGCGTGGGCCGCGCCGCTGATGATGGTCCTGGTGCTGCTGGCGGTGGGGACGAACGGCACGCCCTTCTGGCTCACCTCGAGCCTGATGGCGGGGCTGGTGACGGCCACCTGTATCCGCACGGACCACTGGCTCATGCCCGTGCTCGCGCTGCGGCCGGTGCGCTACATCGGGCTGATCAGCTACGGCATCTACCTGATGCACATGCTGGCGCTGAACGTGGTGCGCCGGGCGGTGCCGGGCCAGGGCTTCGAGGTGAACTTCGCGCTCACCCTGGCGCTGACGGTGGTGATGGCGGGCCTGAGCTACCGCTACTTCGAGAGCCGCTTCCTGCGCCTCAAGGAGCGTCTGGCCGCCGGCCCTTCGCCTGCGGAGCCTTCGCGGGTGGCTTCGACGGCTCCAGCGTCAAGTCCAGCACCGTGATGGAGTAGGGCGGCAGCTGCGCCTCCAGCATGCCGGCGCTCACCGCGGTGGCGGGGCGCTCGGAGAAGCCGTTGGCCTCACCCGCGTACGTCAACACCCGGGCGCCCTTCAGCATGCCGCAGCCCTTCAGGTCCACCCGGGCATTGCGAGCCGTGTCCGGCTCCAGGTTGAGGGCCACGGCCACCACGCGCCGCCCATCGTCGCTGCGAGAGGAGAAGAGCGAGGTGCCTTCCCCTGCGCTCGAGGGGACATACGTGTTCTGGAAGCTGCCGCCCTGCCCGTCGAAGTTGCGGTAGGCGCGGAACGCCCACCAGGCGGGGCTGCGGGCCGGCGGGTAGGTGAAGTAGAAGGCCGCGGTGAGTCCACCCTCCGCGAAGCGGCCGAGGGCCTCGGCCTGGGCCAGCCCGCCGCTCATGTGCCGGGCGGCGCCGAAGTTGTACTCGCCGATGGCGAGGCCACGCCCCGGGTAGTTCTCCTCCACCATCTTCTTGAGCCGGGGGATGAGCCGCACGGGCTCTCCAATCCACGACTCGTCCTTGTAGTTGGAGTCCCACAGCGCGCGCGTGGAGCGGATGCGCAGCGCCGCCGTCTCTGGATCCGTCTTCTCGCCCTTGTCGAAGGAGACGCCTTCCTGTTGCGGGTAGAAGTGCACGTCCAGCACGTCGAGCAGGCGCACGCCCGTCTTCTTTTCGTGCTCGCGCAACTTGCGCAGGTACCAGGGCAGCAGCGGCATGTTGCCGTGAGCCTTGCGGTCCGCATCCGCCGAGGCGCCCTTGGCCACGTCCGCCGCAGAACGGAAGTAGGCCGTCCAGCCCCACTCCGCCGGTCCGGCGATGACCGCGTCCGGATCCGCTTCGCGCACCGCCGTGCCGTAGGAGATGGTGCGCTCCAGCAGCTCGTCGTACGTGGTGGGCGCCGGGTGCACGTCCCGATGCGTCGAGTTCCACAGCATCGGCTCATTGTCGAGGAAGTACATCTGCACGCTGCGCCCGCGCGACATGTCCTTCTGGCGCAGGGAGCGGACCCACTCGCCGATGAACTCGGGCGGGGCCGGCACGCTCGTCTGCGTGGGAGACAGCGGCGTCAGTTCGTTGCCCGAGGAGGAGCGGCCATTGCCGGCCTCCTTCACTTCCGGATCCATCTGCTGCTGCGGGCCGAACTTCGCCAGCGGGAAGCTCACCGAGCGCGTGTCCTTGGCCACCCAGCCGATCAGGGGCAACGTGAGCGCGGAATCCATCCCGTGGGCCCGGCTGGCCATGAGGAACTCGTCATAGCCGAACTGCGCATTGTCTCCGGGCGCGGTGTTTCGGAAGAACCAGTCGTTGGCCGTGTTCCAGGCGTTCAACTTCCAGTTGTAGCGGCTCGTGGGGTTGCCGCCCCAGCGGCGCACCGTGGCCCCCATCTCCCATTGATCCGTGCCCTTGCCTTCCTTCAGCGCATTGAACGCGATGCCGTAGATCCGCGGGCTGATCGAGTACCCCGGCGCCGTGCAGTCCACCGCCAGGCTCGCGGGCTTCGGGGGCCCCATCGGAGTGCGCACCATGCCCTCGGCCGGGGTGCCCATCGCCGTGGCCTCTCCGCTCGTGAAGCCGAGCGCATCCAACTGCACCCACTCGGTGCCGACCTTCTTGTGCGCGCGCATGATGACGCGATCGAAGCGCTCCATCTTCGGATTCAGCTCCGCCCAGGGCACCAGCACCTGCACCCAGTCCTCCTGGCGGCTCACCATGTGCCGGGCCTCGATGCGCACCCGCGGGAACACCGTCTTGTCCCCGGAGTCCAACCGCACCTCGAGGAACTGCCCATATTCGGGCGGAGCCTTGTACCGGAACGCCAGGCCCGCGAAGCGGCCCTCCAGCGGCTGCATCCGGCGCAGCGACCAGCCTCCCAGCCCCTCCATCATCACCTTCGCCGGGCCGCCCATCTCCAGTTGGCGCTCGGTCCAGCCCGCGGCCTCCCAGCCGGGCTTGAGGCCGGACTGGTATGCCACCTCTACCAGCGTCAGCGAGGCCGCTCCCGAGCCCGTCTCGGCCATCATCGCCCCGGGGTGCGTGAGCCCCAACTGATCCAACTCCACCCAGTCCGAGCCCACCTTCTTGTGCGCCCGGAGCACCACGCGATCGAAGGGCTTGGCGTCCGGGTTCAGCTCGCTCATGGGGATCAGCAACTGCACCCAGTCGCCGTCCTGCGCGAGCACGTGGCGCGCGTTCACCCGTACGCGCGGAAATGCCGTCTTGCCCTCGGAGTCCAGACGGACCTCCAGGAACTCGCCGAAGCCGCTCGGAGCCTTGTAGCGGAGCGCCAGGCCACCGAAGCGGCCCTTGAGCGGACCGGCGTGCTTCAGCATCCACCCGCCCATGTCCGCCATGATCACCTTCGCGGGCCCCGCACGCACCTCGCGCTCGGACCAGCCCGCGTCCTCCCAGCCCGGCTTCACGCCGTCCTGGTAGATGACCTGTTGCAATTCCAGCGTGAGGCTCGGCCGGGGCGCGGCTTCGGGCGCCTTCGCGGGCATCGGAGCCGCCATGCGCGGCCCATCGCTCTCACAAGCCGACAGCAGCGCGGCGCACGTCACCAGCAAGGCCACCCACGGCCTCGGGTCCATCCTGCTGCTTCCGGTCAGGCCCTGTCCGCGGCGCCCTCCGGTTCCGTGTCTCATGGCTCTCCGCTCGAGTCCTTCTCCGCGCCCTGCCCGGCACCAGCTCCCGCCTGGGTGGACGCCTGCCGGTAACGCGCGATGCGCCGGGCCACTTCCCGCCACGAGCCCGCTTCCGCACGCGCGCCGCGCAGGTACTCCATCGTGTACGCCACCGAGGTGCTCTTGAAGGCCACTTGCTCGAGCCCCAGCCGGTCCGCCAGCTTCGCCGCGCCCATCAGCGCGTCCGTCACTGGCTTGGTCGGCCCGGGCAGCGCCACCGCCGTGGCCAGCAGCGGCCGGGCCAGCGCGTTCATCTCGAAGAGCATCCGCCACGGATCCACCTGCGGCACGTCCGAGTGCCGATCGGCCAGCCGCGAGTCCATGATTCCGTAGCGGTGCGCCCGCGCCAGCCACTTCTCGAAGCTCGTGTGGTCCGAGCCGTGGAGCACGTACGAGTCGTTGCAGAAGCGCACCTGGCAACCCGCCTTCTCCAGCCGGATGCCCAGTTCAATATCCTCGGACTGCTTCAGCTTCGGATCGAACCCGCCCACCGCCACGTAGTCCTCACGGCGGAACGACACGTTGCCCGTGTACAGGTTCCACCCGTGGGCGCCCTCCTCGTGGAGCCGGCGCGCCAGTCTGTCGTGCAGGTACGCGTACCAGCGCTCGAAGAGCGGCATGTCGTCGATGGCCGGATCCGGATCGATGCGCCCCAGCACCACGTGGCGCGAGCCCGGCGGGTGCTGCTCCAGGTGCCGCTGGACGAAGTCCTCCGGCACCTGCATGTCATCGTCGGTGATGATGACGACGTCGCCGTGAGCCGCGAGCACGCCGCGGTGCCGGGCCGCCGCCGCGCCCGCGTTCTTCTGCGTCTCCACGCGCAGCGCGTACGGGAGCTCGCGAGCCAGCGCCTCCAGGGGCCCCTGCGCCGGCTCCTTGGAGCCGTCATCCACCACCACGACTTCGTAGTCGCTGGGAGGCAGCGTCTGCTGCGCGAGCTGTTTGAGGAGCCGCGGGAGCAGGGCCAGCCGGTTGTACGTGGCCATCACCACGCTCACCCGAGGCCGCTGTGCTTTGTTCCGCGGCGGAGCATCCGAGCCCGCCGAGGGGGAGTCGCTCACTTCCTGCTCCCCACCCGTTGCTGCAGCGTGACGCTGCCCAGGAAGCGCGCCTTGCCGATCAACTCCAGCGTGCTGCGCGCCGCGGAGAACTGCGTGGAGCCCAGCGGCACGCACAGCAGCGCGCGCTCGGCGGCCAGCGCCACCTCGAGGCCCACGGGGTTGGTGAGCACCGAGTCGATGCAGCAGACGACCATGCCGCCCTGCTCGATGAAGGCCTTCATGTCCCGCACCAGACGCGAGCCCGCTCCAGGAGGCAGCCCCTCGGCGTCGATGAGGCGGATGGGGCGCTCACGGTACTGGCTGCCCACCTCGACGATGGCACGCGCGGCCATGAGGCCCGAGGCCCCCGGCTGCGCCGGCACCACCACCAGCGAGTTCCACTTCTCGCGCTGGGTGAGCAGCGTCCACAGGTGGAGCAGCTCGGTGGGAATGGGCTCCGGCGGAGGCGCGGAGCTGGGAATGACTTCGTTGTAGGAGGGCTCTTCCGGAGCGATGGGCACCGGCGTCGGCGTGCCCCGGACGACAGACCAGGGGCGCGGACGACCCGGTCCCGGCTTGCCGCCGTTCCCGTCGCCTCCTCTCGGAGGCGAGCCAGCTCCCGAATTGTCAGTCGGCTCGTACATAGACAGATCCAGTCTACTCATTTTCGGGCTGCTGCCCAGTGGTGCCCCTGGGGCAGGATCATGCGATTCAACAGACAGAGCCCGCCTTTCCGCTCGTGCTGAACGCGCTCCTTTGCGGCTCATGTGCGCTCAGCTCCTTCCTGCACCGACGATCCCAGCAAGGGTGCACGCTCCGTGGGGGTAGGCGAAGCCACCGGGGCCCAGGCTCCGGTGAGGGTGCCCAGCTTGCCCGAGACGGTGACGGCCAGGGCCATGAGGATCATCGCGTACCAGCTGGTGATGCCCATGTCTCCGAAGCACTGGTTGATGTACGCGAAGACGATGGCGACCACGACCATGGCTGCCGCGCGCCAGTGCGGGATGCGCGTGCGGTTGTAGGAGCGCACGGCGAAGTAGACGGTGAGGGCCACGAACAGCCACACCCCGGTGAAGCCCACCACGCCGCCGAAGGCGAGCAGGCCCAGCACCGAGTTGTGCGGGTGATAGAGGTAGTCCTCGAACAGGTGCGAGATGTCCGCGAGCTTCATCACTTCGTCGAAGCCGTGGCCATAGCCCGTGCCCAGAAGAGGGTTCCTCTGCCAGGTGGAAATGAGGTTGAAGTTCTCCACGTCGCGGTAATCCATCTCGCCGGTGTCGTTGTGCTCGCCGACGATCATCGACTTGATCGTGTTCACGGGCGAGAAAATGCCCGTCGGGTTGGCCCAGCCGATGACGATATAGGCGAGGATCAGCGGCGACATGGCGAGGCACGCGCGCGTGACATAGCGCTTCACCCGTGTCATCGGGCTGATCAGGAACATGGCGATCACGGCCTGATCAAAGCTGGCGTACGCCAGGCGGCGGTCGTTGTAGCTCATGCCCATGAGGATGACGCTGGCGATGATCACCATGCGCCGGAAGTTCTTCCAGGTGGGCTCCTCGGTCCACTGGGCCAGGGCGATGGCCAGCCCCGCGACGTAGATCATCGTGTCCGAGTGCGTGGTGGCGTACTCGGTGTAGAGCCCCTGGGGCCGGGCGATGAAGACGATGAAGAAGGCGCCCAGGAACGCCTTGGTGAAGGCGGCGCCGACGATGATCTTCGCCAGCAGCCGGAAGTCCTCGGGCCCCCTGATGGAGACGTTGAAGAGGAGCACGAACATCGGCATGAGCAGCAGCTTCTGGAGCTGCCACTTCGCCGGGCGTCCGTCTCCGCCGCGTGCCACGCCCCACACGTACATCCAGGTGATGGTCGCCAGGATGAGCAGGAGCGACATGATCAGCGGGCGGGGCAGCCGCGTCATCTTCTCGTCCGTCTTCAGCCCCATGGCCTGGCGGTAGATGTAGAGGGCGATCAGCCCGAACACCGCCAGGTCGATGAGCGTGAAGCCCAGGCCGGGCACGCCGGTGACGACGTTGAGGTTGATGAAGAACAGCCGGCCAATGAAGGAGACGGGTGAGCTCCAGTGGCCCGAGTACGGCACCTCCACGGCGCAGTCGATGATGAGGAGGATGGCGAGCAGGGTGAGGACGGGGTAGCGCACCGGCACCTTGGCCAGCACCCAGAGCAGCATGGCCGCCATCATGGGCAGCGCCGCCACCGCCGGGAACAGGACGAGCAGCCCGAGCGTGGCCATCACCACGCCGCTCAGCAGCACAAGGAACACGGGTGTGCGGGAGAGGAAGGCTTCCATCGTCCTCAGGGGGCTCCACTCGGGCGCGAGCTCAGGGCTTGCGCGCCTCGCGGGTGGTCCGCACCCACTCCCCCTTCTTGTCTCGAGGGCCCGCCACCATCAGCCACACCTTCCACATCACATAGAAGGGGGCCCGCATCAGGTCCAGCAGTCCGCGCGCGCCCATGCCCGACACCCACCAGCCGCGCAGCACGTATGCGCCCAGGCTGGCCACGCAGAACACCGCCGCCCAGGCACTGAACGCCACGTGCCCCTGCCACACGGAGAGGCCCGCCGCGGCCGCCGTCACCGCCACCGCGCCCAGCACCACGTAGCTCAGCGGCGGCACCAGCAAGTCCATGGCCAGGTCCAGCAGCACGTCGTCGCGCTTGTCCAGGGCCTCGCCCAGCAGCGGCACGCCGAACTGCTTCGTCATCGCCCAGCGTCCGCCCTCCCAGCGGCGGCGCTGCGAGCGGGCGGCCTTCTCCGAGGACACCATCTCCCCGAGCACCTCGGCCTCCCACGCGTAGTGCACGCGGTGGCCTGCGCGGCCCAGGCGGATGCCGTACTCCAGGTCCTCCACGATGGAGAACGCGTCGTGCGGCACCTCGCGGATGACGCGGTGGCTGAAGCACATGCCGTTGCCGCGCAGGCCGCACGAGACGCCCAGCCGCTCGCGGCCCAGCGAGCGCACCTTGTGGAACAGCGCCAGCGCGATGGCCATCAACCGCGTACGCCACGAGGCGTTCGGGTTGAGCACGCCGTAGTGCGCCTGGATGGCGTTGGCTCCCGCCTCCAGCCGCAGGCCGAAGGAGTGCAGCAGGTGCGGCGACACATGCGTGTCCGCGTCCACCACCACCACCGCGTCGGCGAAGCCCTCTTTCAGGCTGTGCTCGAAAGCGTGCGCCAGCGCGAAGCCCTTGCCGCGCTTCTCCGTGTCGTGGCGCACCAGCACCGTGGCGCCCGCCTCGCGCGCCCGCTCCGCCGTGGAGTCCGAGCAGTTGTCGGCCACCACGAGGATGCGCCGCATCGCCGTGGGGTAGTCCAGGGCGGACAGGTTCGCCACCGTGGAGGCGATGCCGCCCTCCTCGTTGTGCGCGGGGACGATGATGTCGAACTTCAGGCGTGGCGCCACGCGCGGCGGCGCCTCCATGTCCGCCGACATCACCGTCAGCAGCAGCAGGTAGCCGCACGCCAGCACCACTGGCAGCGCCAGCACCAGGAGCAGAACATCGGCCCACATCACGGCATCACCCCAGACTCCATGACGCTCACTGCGAAGGACCCCGGTCCAGTTCCGCCAGCACGGGCACGCCCAACCCCCGCTCCACCTGCCAGCTCTCCAGCACCCGGCCGCTGAGCACGTCCTTCGCCAGCGCCGCGAACACACCCAGGATCAACCCGGCGAAGATGCCGCCCATGGCAATCACCAGCGCGTTGGGCTTGATGGGCTTGCGCGGGAACTCGGCCGGCGTGAGCACCGTGAAGCGGTACTTGAACGCCTTCGAGGCGATGTCCAATTCCAGCTTCGCCGAGTCGATGCGCTTGAGGATCTGCTGCTGCGCGCTCAGCCGGCTCTGCAGCAGCTCGCCCGCCACCTTCGCGCTCGGGTTCTCCGACACCGCCGGCAACAGGCCCATCAGCACGCGCTCCAGGCCGTACGGGTCGGGCACCGGCTCGTCCGGGAACGGCATGGACTTGCCGCCCAGCTCCGCGTACTCGGCCAGCAGCTCCTTCTCCTCGGACTGCAGCGCCTTCACCTGCGGCGAGCCCTGGCGCAGCGATGCCACCTTCGTCTCGATCTCCACCACGGACGGATGGTCCGGCGCGTACATCTCACGCTTCTGCGCCAGCTCGTCCTGCATCTCCGTCATCCGCTGGTTGTGCTGCACCTGCGCGTCCGCGATGGCGCGCCGCTTGGTGCGGATCGCGAAGCGCAACTGCGCCAGCTCCTGGTCCGTGGAGCTGAAGCGCGGCAGCAACCGTGGGTCACCCACCGCGCGCCGGCGCTCCACCATGATGTCGGAGAAGATCCGCGCGAAGTCTTCGTAGGCTTCCTTCACCGCCACGCCAGCCAGCTGCTCGTGCTCCTGGAGGATGGTGATGGCGTCCTTGATGCTGCTGAGCTCCTCTTCCTTGCTCTTGTCCAGGAAGCTCTGCTGCGCGGCCTCCACCAGCTCGTAGGCCAGCTGCGGATCGCCCCACTCCACCCCGATGGCCACCTTGCCGTCATTGGTGTTCACCGAGATCTTCTTCTCGAGCGTGCCCACCATGCCGTCCATCATCGCGTCCTCGTCCGGCGGCGAGGTGAGCATCCGCATCACCGTGTCCTTGAAGCGCAGCAGCGGCGGGCGCGTGGCCTCCCACCGGTCCAGCAGATTCAAGTCCTTGATGAGCTTGACGAGGTTGTCCTGGCGCAGCACCGCCTCCGCGGCGGCCTTCGTCGGCCCGTCCACGTCGTTCACCGGCCGCATGGGGTTGGGCGGATCCGGGTTGAGGATGTTGGGGCGCTCCGGGTTCACCAGGCCGGGGATGATGGTACTCGCCGTGCGGCGCGGCAGCAGCTTGCTCTCCGCGTACCAGGTGCGAGGCAAGAGCTTCGCCGCCGAGATGGCCAGCACCGCCGTCACCAGGAACGTGCCCAGCGCCAGCCACTTGTGCCGCTTCACCGCGTGGCGCACGTACCCCACGTAGTCGCGGATCTGCTCCCAGTCGAAAATGGGGGCTTGATCACGCTCGGGCTCGGGCAGCTCATGAGGTGCGGACATGGCTCTTACCTCCCGAGGTGGCCTCAGCCGCCCTCGCCAGCAGGCGCAGCACCTGCTGCACGAACTCTTCCTGGGTGAAGGGCTTGGTCAGATACCCATCCGCCCCCACCTCTTCCGCCTGCGCGCGATCCAACAACGTGCCTCGCGCGCTGATCATCAACACCGGCAGCCCTTCCAGTTCCTGCTGGCCGCGGATGTACTCGCACACGTCGTACCCGGACACGTCCGGCAGCGTCAGGTCCAGACACACCAGGTCCGGCCGGCTGTGGGCCAGCATCTCGAGCGCCGAACGCCCGTTGGAGGCCTCCTGGACGCGCGAGATGCCCAGCGCGTGCAGAAACTCGCCCACCATCTTTCGGAACAGGGGCGAGTCCTCCACCACCAGGACCGTGCGTTGCGAGACGTCCATGGATGAGTTCCGGGTCCTCTCCTAATCGTCGAGCCGCGGCCAGATGACGAGCACAGCAAACGCGTAACAAAGATTGAAGATGACCATCATCAGGATGGCCTTCTTGACGCCCCGCACCGGATGACGCTCTCGCGCCGCCAGGCTCGGCAGCAGAATCAGTGCGTACAACACGGATAACAGCAGGAACTTCTTCATGACCTGGTGGGACTAAAGCCTACCATTCTCCTGGCGGATCACCAATCCAACGCCCGCGAACCACTTATAGATGGGCTGGTCCTCGATCAAAAATTCTCTCAGCCTCAAGAGTCTTCCGGACGCCACCACGGCCGAAGAGCGAGTGAGCGGCCATTGGATTTTCAACGAGAGGCGCTCTTCGCCATCGCGGCTGTGAGGGCCATCCGTGACGGCCTGTGCGGCGGAGAGCTCCAGGTCGACCTGGGCCTGGCGGCGGCCCTTCCACTGGAGGGCGAAGCTGCCCTCCGCGCGCGGGAAGAAGGCGGTGCTGTAGGCATTCACGAAGGAGGCGTAGCGCACCGCCAGCTTGGCCGTCACCGGCCAGTGGTAGCCCACCGGGACGGGCGTCTGGAGCGCGGCCTCCCCGATGGGCATGAGAATGTCCTGGTTCGGTAGCGGGAGCCCCTCGGCCTGCTGCGGGCGGCTCTCTCCCACCGCGGCGCCTATCTGCAAGCGGCCGTTGATGAGCGGCGTGAACAGGTACTGGAAGATGGGCGTCGCCTGGGCCACGGTCAGGTGCGCGTCCGTGGAGAAATTCACATCCCGCGCGTAGATCTCACCCCCGAGGACGAAGCGGCGCGTCACCGAGTGGAACGCCTGCGCCCGAACCTCGGGGCTCACCTGCGCGGGCGTCATCCGGTCCTTGGGATTGTGCGGCGTGGTGGGTGGATCCAGCAGGCCGTTGAAGACGAGGCCCCCCGCGACACCGATGTATGTGCGGCGAATGCCGGTGTAGTCGAAGCCCACCATGCTTTCCGAGTAGGCGTACTTGCTGGCATCCAACAGGCGTCTGCCCCCGTTGTCGGTGGGCGCGGGGACGCGGAAGTCCTCGAAGGGGAAGTAGCCGTAGGTCAGCGACTCCAGGGCCCACGTCTTGAAGCCGCGAGCGACCTGGTACTCGCCGCGCAGGAAGAGGAAGGTGAGCACCTCCAGCGTGGGCTGGGTGAAGGAGCGGCGCAGCAGGAGCTGCGGCTCGAGGATGGCCTTCAGCTCCATGCGCGGCGTGTAGAAGATGACCTGCCCGCGAGGAGTGATGACCACGTCCTCGATGACGGCCCGGTCCTGCGTCTCCGAGAGGTTCGCCGTGCGCAGGAAGCTCTCCATGCGCAACTGGGACGAGTAGCGCATGGCTGGCGAGCTCGCCAGCACCATGCTCGTCACCAATGCAGGAAGGACCGCCATCGGCTCATTCCACCACGACTACGTCGCCGGTGCGCAGGACGAACCCTGCCCCCTTGCCCTGCGTGCGGCTGACCGCCTCGTAATTGAAGCGGATGCGCAGCGGGGTGGGGTTGTCCGGCTGGCGGCGCAGCACGTAGATGCCGTCCTGCTGCGCGTAGTCCGTGAAGCCGGCCGCCTGTGCCAACGCCTGAAGCACTCCGGAGCCAGGCTCCAGCTCCTTCATGCCCGGGCTCTTCACCTCGCCCAGCACCGCCACCTGGACCTTCTTGGGCTCCGTCACCCGCACCGTGACGGCGGGGTTGCTCACCATGGGCTTGAGCAACTCCTCGATGCGCCGCGCCAGCACCGGCGGCGTGAGCCCTGCCGCGTCCACGTCGTTGATCAGCGGCAGCGTGATGCGGCCATCGTCCCGGACCAGCGCGTTGTCGAGCGTCAGCTCGTTCTGGTTCCAGACCTTGATGTAGAGCCTGTCACCCTTGCGGATGATGTAGCCCTCGTCCTGCAGCGAGGGCGGCTCGCGGTAGTCGTCCACCCAGATGAAGCGGCCCGGCGTGTAGCAAGCCGCCAGCGCCAGCAACACGGCCGGGAGGAGACGGAAGGGAGAGGAGTTCGAACGACGCATCATAAATCTTTCAGCTCCCACTCACGCCGAGGGGGCCTGGACCGGCGCGCCCCGCCGGCGCACCACGCGCAGCAGGCCTTGCAGCTCATCCAGGCGCACCGCGCCAGTCACGAACACGAGGACGATGTAGAGGCTGGCGCCCACCACCAGCCGCAGCGGGCCCAGGTCCACGAGCGCCAGGTGCACGCCCGTCACCACGGCGCAGATGATCAGCGTCTTGGCCAGCCGCGTGAGGCTCTGCCTGTCGAAGGCAGGCCGCCCCACGGCCCACACCAGCAGGGCCACGGCCACCACTTCGCAGATGAAGAGCCCCAGCGCCGAGGCGCACGCGCCTCCCACCGGTCCGAACCACGCCAGGAAGGGCCGCGTCAGCGTGAGGTTGATGGCCGAGTTGAGCACCATGGACACCACCGAAGTGCGCGTCACCCACCAGCCCTTGCCCTGCGCGGTGAGCACCGCGGCGCACACCATGGCCACGTAGGTGAGCGCGAGAATGGGAGCCTGCAGCCGCAGCACCGCCGCGGCCGGAGCGAAGCGCTCGCCGTACACCAGGTGGATCCACGTATCCGCGCCCAGCGCCATGGCCAGCGTGAGGGGAATCGAGAAGGCGCACACCGCCTCGAGCGTGCGGCGCGTGAGGCGGAACAGCTCCTCCTTCGAGTGGGCCGCGGCGCGCGCCAGCAGCGGCATCAGCACCCAGGTGAGCACCGGCGCCGCCATCAGCGTCATGCCCGCCAGGTTCCACCCGGCGCCGTACCAGCCCACCTCCGTGGTGTTCGTGAGGAAGCCCAGCAGGAAGATGCCCATGGGGCCGTTGGCCGCCAGCGCCGCCTCGTTGAGGAAGAATGGCAGCGCGCCCGTGAGCGCCTCGCGCGTGCCCTTCGTGTCCAGCCGGAACTCCAGGCCCGCGTGCCGCCGCGAGAGCCGGAACAGCACCGCCGCCCGCACCACCTCCGAGGCGAGAATCGGCACGCCCAGCCACGGCAGCGGCAGCTTCAGCGCCAGCACGAGCAACTGCCCACCGCCCCACACGCACTTGGTGGCGATGTTCGCCACCGAGAGCCCATCCACCCGCTCCCTCGCGTGCAGCACCGCCGCCAGCGTCCCGTTGCATCGGAAGAAGAGCTGGTACAAGCCCAGGAGCAACACCAACAGCCGCAGAGGTTCCGGCTTGCCCTCCAGGTGCATCAACCCCTGCATGACGCCGAGCAGCACCACCGCCATCAGCACCTGCAACAGCAGCGTGCCGCCGAAGAACTCGCTGGCGTGCTGCGGCCGGAGGGCCACCTCCTTGCGGATGTAGACCTCCAGCCCCAGCCCGGCGAGCACGAAGAAGACGGCGGTAAAGCCCTCCGAGGCCCAGTTGAACTGGCCGAAGGCCTCCGGGCCCAGCACGCGCGGCAGCAGCAGGCGCACCGCCAGCGCGATGCCGTACGTCACCATCAGCGAGCCGCCCAGCTTCACGGCGTTGCGCATGGACGTCGCCACGTCCAGCCCCGCGGGCTGCGGAGCCGGGGGAGACGCCGCGGCACTCGAATCTGGGGTCTGCGTGGACATGGGCTCGGCTGCGGTTGGGATCCAGGCCAGTGAACGACAGCCCCACACCCACGTCAATTCGCGGGCAACCTCCCCGCCCCCGCACCGAGCCGCCGGGCTGGCACCCTCCCTACCCAGGAGGGCGGCCCCGGGGGCTGATCAACTGGCTCCGTTACCAGTAATCACGACCGGGACCGTCTTGAGAATGAGCCCCAGGTCCGTCAGCAGGGTCCAGTTGTCGATGTACTGCATGTCCAGGTACATCCACTCCTCGAACGAGATCTGGTTGCGGCCGGAGACCTGCCAGATGCACGTGAGGCCCGGACGCACCGAGAGTCGGCGGCGCTGCCACGCCGCGTATTTCTCGACCTCGGCGGGCAGCGGCGGGCGCGGGCCCACCACGCTCATCTCGCCACGTAGCACGTTGAGCAACTGCGGCAGCTCGTCGATGGAATACTTGCGGATGAAGCGGCCAATCCCGGTGATGCGCGGGTCGTTCTTGATCTTGAACACCGGGCCGGACTGCTCGTTCTGGGCCTCCAGCTTGAGGCGCAGCTCCTCGGCGTTGACCACCATGGAGCGGAACTTGAGCATGTTGAACGGCTTGCCGTGCAGGCCCACCCGCTTCTGCTGGAAGAAGATGGGACCGCGCGAGGTGAGCTTGATGATGACGGCCACCGAGATGAGCAGAGGCGAGAGCACCACCAGGCCCGCCGTCGACGAGATGATGTCGAACAGGCGCTTGATGGCCATCTGGTGAGGCCTCGGCGCGTACGTCACGAAGTGCAGGTAGCCGTCGGCCACCGCGTGGTTGTGCTCGGGGCGCGCCCGGTCCATGCGGAACGGGTGGGCCGGCAGCGCGAACGGAATGCCGAAGCGCTCACACAGCTTGATGGCCGCCTGCATCTCCTGGCCGTGCTTCTGCACGTTGCCCGAGATGTAGACCACGTCCACCGGCACGCGGCAGAGCACATCCTCCAGCTCGCCCACCTTGCCCAGCAGCGGCTTGGGCGAGTTGGCGTTGGTCTGCTCGTTGCTGAAGGCCAGGTAGCCCGTGACGCGGCGGCGGCCGTGCTCCGCCAGGTGCTCGCCCGTCAGCCGGCCCATCGCGCCGATGCCGAGGATGAGTGCCTCGTCGATGGGCTCCTCGCGCACCGCCAGCCGCCGGAACACGAACTGCCTCAGCCCCACCACGCTCAGCCACAACAGCAGCGGGAAGAAGCTCAGCGCCACCACGGGCATGCCGCCCGCAATCAGCAGGCGCACCAGGTACAGCAGCCCCGTGACGGACACCACGGTGATGGACACCAGCGCCAGGTCATCCAGCGGCGCCCGGTCCGAGAAGCGCGGATCGTACAGGCACAGCGCCGTGCCCAGCAGCAGCCACACCAGGCCCGCCACGCCCAGCAGCAGCCACAGATCCAAGTTGCCCAACTGCAGCGCGTGCCCCATCAGCACCGTGGAGCCCATCAACGCCACGACGACCAACAGCAGATCCACCAGCAGGTTCAACTTCGCCGCGAACCCCGGAGCCAGGCGGCCGCGCGTGGCCTTCTGCACCGCCGCCGTGGCGGGCGCGATCAAACGCGGCGCCTCCGGAGCCGACGCCGGCTTCACGGCCTCACCGGCCGGCGCATTCTCGGAGACTTCCTTGTGGACCGATGCGGATTGCATGCCAAGCTCCCGACGACCCAGGAAACATCCCCCGGGGGTGACACCGCCCAACTGCGGAAGTGGGCGAGAAATCACGGCACCACCACGCTCTGGACCAGCGAAGATTGTATGGGCCCTCGAAAAGTGCACGCAAGCAAGCTGGAAATTGTGCGAGCCGCCCCACCCATCAGGTCCAGCCCTTTTCGCTCGCGGTAGAAATCGCCCCTCTTCCCAGGCGATTACAGGCGAGTACGAGACCAGTGATCAAAAAACATCACTTGCGCAGAAGACAACCTCTGGAGTTGTCTGCTCGGTTCCCCAACAGGTTTTCCCGGGAGTGAGCTTTCGGGGTTTCCGGGGAGCGGGTTGCGCGACGTGTCGACACCGTGCCGTCTCGTCTTCTCACGGGCTGATAGTGGCCGGTGAACCGAAGGGCGCGAGGATGCGCTCCACGTAGCGCTCCACGGAGAAGTCCCGCTCAGCTTTCTCCCTCCCCTTGCGGCCCATTGCCTCGGCCTCCTGAGGGTGCTCCAGCAACCAGTGGATCCGCTCGCGCAGTTGAGCCGGGTTGGAGGGCTCGACGTGAAAGCCGGTAACGCCCTCCTCGATGAAGCCCTCCACGTACGGGTTGCGCGTGAGGATGACGGGCTTGCCCATGGCCATGCCCTCGAGCGCCACGGTGATGCCGCTGATGATGGGCCGGGCCAGCGGCACCACCACCACGCGAGACTCGGCGTAGAGCTGGCGCAGGTTCGCGTAGTTGCCCCACGAGCGCATCTCCACGTTCGACGGCAGCGTGCGTGACTGAGCTCCGTCCTTGCCCGCCACCGAGTAGCGCCACACCGTGTCCGCGGCGATCTTCACGTCCGCGTCCAGTCCCGTGGCCGCTGAGATGAGCGTGTCGTAGTCCCGATTCACCGCGCCCGCCGCGCACACCTGCCGCTTCGTGGGCTGGCCGGGCTGCGGCTGGAAGTACGCCGTGTCCACCCGCGAGTAGATGACGGACACGCGCTCGCGCGGCAGTCCATACTCCTCCACGAGCACGCGCTGGCTGTGCGGCGACAGGCACAGGAAATGATCCACCCGCCGACCGAGCCCCAGCTTCGCCAGCGCCAGCCACCGCTTCTTGCTGGAGACGTTGTGCACCAGCAGGACGATGTGGCGGCGGCGGCGGCTCAAGAGCCTGTCCCAGGCGAGGAACTGGATGGCCGGGAACTCCTCGGCCAGGAAGAGGTTCTGCCGCTCGCGCGTCTCCCGCCACGCGGCCAGAGCGAACTTCGCGCAGTCCGCGTTCGAGGCCGGGTTCATCCCTCGCTGCGCCATGGAGAGGACTTGCGAGAACACCCCGCGGCTCATCGCCGCGAACTCGCCCAGGGGACCCTTCTTCTCCAGCGCGTCGTTGACGCGGCTCACCGGCTCGCCCACACCAATGTATGCGGAGTCTTGCGGCATCGCGTCCCTCCGGCCTCCAGCGGCCCGAGGACGCCATCTATCACGTCCCTTCGATGGGACGCGCAGGCAGAGAGACCGTGAAGACGGTGCCCACCCCCTGCTCGCTCTGCACCTCGATGTCGCCGCCCAGCCGGCGGACGATGTCCCGGCTGATGGACAGCCCCAGTCCGGTGCCCGTCGTCATCCCCTTCGTCGTGAAGAAGGGCTGGAAGACGCGCGACAGGTGCTCCGGAGCAATCCCCGGCCCTGTGTCCGCCACCTCGATGAGCGCCCGATCTCCGGCCCGGTAGGACGAGACGCGGATCTCCCTGCGCGCGCCCTTCCACTCGGCCAACGCCTGGGCCGCGTTGATGAGCAGGTTGCTGAAGACCTGGGACACCCGGCTGGGGCTTCCCCTCACCTCGAGCCCCTCGGCCAGCTCGACAATCACCGTGGCCGCGGGCGTCGTCTCCGCCCGGGTGATGCGCAGCGCCGAGCGGATGGCCTCGTTCAGCTCGAACCACCCCGCGGCCTTTTCATCCACCCGAGACAGCGCCCGCATGTCCCGGACGATCTCGCAGATGCGACGCGCGCCCTCGTGCGCCTCGCTCACCGCCTGCTGGATGGCCTCGAAGGCTTCCTGCTCGCGGTCTCCCCAGAGGGGCCCGGTCGGTTCGGCTCGCCCGTCGAAGGTCGGGTTCAGCACCCGGCCCAGCGCCGCCAGCTCCTGGTGGACGTACTGGAGATTGCTCAGCACGAAGCTGGCCGGGTTGTTGATCTCATGGCTGATCCCCGCCGCCACCAGGCCCATGGAGGCCATCCGCTCGGAGGCGGAGAGCTGTCCCGCCATGCGCCCGTTCTCCAGCGCCAGCACGGCGTGCGCGGACAGCAGCGAGGCTCGATCCAGCTCTCCCCGGCTCAGCGGCCGCGCCTCGCTGCGGCGAAGGACCACCAGCACCCCGAGCAGCCGCTCTCCCGCGGACAGGGGCAGCAGCAGGCACGACAACTCCGAGGGCAGCTCCTGGAAGTCCTTGAAGCGCCAGTCTCCTCCCAGCGGCCCGAGCACCGCGGGCGTCTGATCCTGAGGGAGCAGCCGTGACAGTTGTTCGCCGAGCGCCAGGCAGAGCGCGGTCTCCGCCTCGCTCGCCAGCCCGTGAGCGTGCGCCACCTGGAGCTTGCCGTCCGTGTCCGGCAGCGCCAGCAGCACCGCATCCGCGACCATGAACGAGCGCACGCTGTCCACGATGGCGCGCGGCAACTGCTCGAGCGCGTTCTGCTCGAAGAGCACCTGGCTCAGCCGCACCAGATCCGTGGAGACGTTGAGGCGGCGCTTCTCCAGCGCGCGAGAGACGCAGGAGAACAGCTCCTGGAGCTTGAAGGGCTTGCGCAGCAGATCGAACGCGCCCGCGCGCATACACTCGATGGCCGTGTCCAGCTCGGCGTAGGCGGTGGCGATGATGACCTCGGTGGACGGAGACGCCTCGCGCACCCGGCGCAGCAGCTCCACCCCGCCCAGGTTGGGCATCCGCACGTCCGTCACCACCAGGTCGAACGATGCCTTGCGCAGCCGCTCCAGCGCCTCCACTCCATTCGAGGCCTCGGTCACCTCATGCCCCTCCAGCGACAGCATGTCGCTGAGGAGCCGGCGGATGTCCCGCTCGTCATCCACGATGAGAATCTGTCCACCCATGGCCTGCTGGTCCCTACTCGGCCGCCGGGAGAACGAGCCGGAAGGCACTGCCTCCCGAGGCTCCGGGTGAGACTTTCAGGTCCGCGCCCATGCGGCGCAGCAGCCTCCAGGCCAACGCCAGTCCGAAATTCAGCCGCATCGTCTGCCCGGACCGGGAGTCCACCTGGATGTGCGGATCGAAGATCTCCGCGCGCCGCGCCTCGCTCAGCCCCAGCAGCGGATCCTCGATCTGCACGACAGGGCGGCCATTCTCATAGCCAGCCCGGATGATCAGCGGCCCAGGGCGCACGCCGGACTTGCTCGGCGTGGCCTCGCACAGGAAGGCGAGGATGCGGGCCAGGCTGGACTCCAAATCATTGCGCCCCACCTTGGCGAAGACGGGAGCGGTGGCCTCCACCTGGAGCGGCCGGGTCAGCAGATCCTCTCGCATCCACGCGGTCAGCAGCGGCACCAGATCCATGCGCTCGGTCGGAGCAATGGGGCCGCCTCCGGACAGGGCTCGCAGCTCCGTGAGCAGCGCCTCCACGCGGCGCATGCCCTCCATGGCGTCCCCCGCCGCCTCCTCCGCGTCCCGGATGGAGTACTCGGTCTCCTGGCCCGCGGCGGTGAGCAGCTTCTTCGCCAGCTCCGCCAGGCCCGGCTCCTCCCGGCCCGAGAGCGCCTCGGCCACCTCGCGAGCCGTCGTCCACAGGGACTTCACGTCCTGCGAGTACGACGTCAGCGCCTGGAGGCTGGCCTTGGTGAAGGCCAGCGGGTTGCTCAGCTCGTGGGTCACCCCGGCCGCCAGCCTGCCGACGGTGGCCAGCTTCTCGGCCTTCACCAGCTCCTCGCGCGTGGCCTCCAGGTCCTTCACCCGGGCCTCGAGTTCGCCGTTGAGGCGCGCCGTCTCCAGCGCCAGCGCCAGCTGCGCCGCGAAGAGGCTGCCGCGCTGGAGCTCCGACACCGAGAACACCGGCTGCCCCACGCCTCGCAGCAGGATGAGGCTGCCCGCGGGCGCATCCCCCACCTGCAGCGAGTACGCCAGCGCCGAGCCCACCCGATCCACCGGCGAGAAGGGCCAGTCGCGAGAGCTGTTCACCCCGCAGACGGGCTCCTGGCCCTGGATGGAGCGCCGCGCCAGCTCGCGCAGCGCCCCGGCGGGCACCTCCAGCCCATCCGTGGAGGCGACGATGCTCAGCTCGTCCGTGCCCGGCTCCGGCAACAGCAGCCGGAAGGCCTGGTGTGGCACCAGATCCAGCGCCAGCTCACCCAGGTGCGCCAGCACCTCGCTCCGCGTCCGCAGCGACAGCAGCGCGCAGCTCACCTCATAGAGCGGCACCAGGGAGCGCAGGCGCCGCTTCTCCACCGCGCGGAGGATGAGGTGACGCAGCTCGGCAATGTCATACGGCTTGCGGATGTAGTCGTAGGCGCCGTGCTTCATGCAGGCCAGCGCCGTCTCCAGGCTCGCGTAGCCCGTGGCGACGATGACCTCCATGTCCGGATCCAACTCGCGCAGCGCGGCCACCGTCTCCACGCCGTTCATGCCCGGCATCTTCAGGTCGGTGATGGCCACGTCGAAGCGGCGCGTGCCCAGCACCTCCACCGCCGCGCGGCCTCCGTCGGCCGTCACCACCTCGAACTCGTTGGACGGCAGCGAGAAGGCCAGCATCTCGCGCATGTCCGGCTCATCGTCGATGACGAGCACGGAGATGCCACCCCCGGGCGTCAGCTCCTGCACGCTGCGGCGCGGCAAGGACGAAGAGCCTCGCGAGGCGGGCAGCCCCCCGGCGCTCGTCTCCCAGGGGCGGGCCGGCTCTTCCGCGGAAGCCTCGGGCGAATGGACCATGGGGCTCATTTCCATATGTTCGCCTCCGTGCGGTGCGCCTGGACCGGCGCGCGTGTCGCGGGGATCCAGAGCCGGACCGTCGTCCCGGCTCCCGGGGCCGTCTTCACGTCGATGGCGCCACCGTGCGCCTCGACCACGTTCCTTGTAATGGACAACCCGAGCCCTGTCCCCTGTCCAACTGGCTTGGTCGTGAAGAAGGGATCAAAAGCCCGTTGCAGGACTTCCTCGGACATCCCGCATCCCGAGTCGGCCACGATCACCTCGACGCCGATATCCTCGGCCACCACCCGGGCGCTCACGCTCACGGTACCGCCGCTCGGCGTGGCGTCCAGGGCGTTGGCCAGCACGTTCAGCAGCGCGGACTCCATCTCCTGAACGCTGACCTCCAGCTCCGGCAGGCCTTGCGCGGGCACGTCGATCTCCAGCTGGATGTTCTCGCGCTGGGCCTTGCCCTGGGTGAGCTGGCGCAGCTTCTCCAAGAGCACGGGCACCGCGATGCGCTCGCGGTAGGTGACCTTGTTGCTCGAGAAGTCCAGCAGCGAACGTACGAGCTGGGCGCAGCGCTGGGCCTGCCGCTCGATAGCGGCCACCGCCGCCTTCGAGTTCTCATCCAGCGTGTCGCGCCGCGCCAAACCCTGCGCGAAGCCGAGGATGATGCCCAGCGGGTTGTTCAGCTCGTGCGAGAGCCCCGCGACCAGCGTGCCCATGGCCGCCATCTTCTCCGACTGCACGAGGGACTCGCGCAGCCGCTTCACCTCGCGCTGATCCCTCATGATGAAGACATAACCCAGGGGCTGGCCCGCCGAGTCGAAGATCCGCATCACCAATAACTGCACGGGGATCAGCCCCAGCGTCCGGCTCACGAGGCCGACCTCGAGCTCGCACGGCCCCGTGTCGCTGGCGTTCGCCATCAACTCGGTGAGGATGATCTGCCGGCCCGCGGGAGCCAGCCGCTCCAGGAAGGGGCACTCGGAGATCTCCTGCTGGTTCCATCCGAAGAGCCGCTCGGCGGTCGCGTTCCAGACGCGGGCCGTGCCTTGCGAATCACACATGGCGATCGCCGCCGGTGAGGCCGCGGTGATGTGGGCCTGCAGGGCGAGTTCGTCTCGCGAGCGCTCCAGCTCCGCCGTGCGGTGCTCCAGCTTCTCCAGCATCTGATCGAGCGTCCGCGCGATGGAGCCCACTCCGTCCCAGGACTCCAGGCGCACGCGCTGGCCCAGGTCTCCCTCATCGACGATGCGCCGCAGCGTGCCCTCGATGCGTTCCAGCGGACGCAGCAACCGCCGCGTGCCCCAGACGGCCGCCACCGCCAGCAGCAGCGCCAGGACAATGCCCGCACCCAGCAGGATGCTCCGCCCAGGCCCCTGACTCGCGGAACCCGAGACGATGAGGAGCACCGCCCCCACCGTGGCCCCGTCGAGGAGGAAGAAGAGCAGCAGGATCCTCCCCTGGAGGCTGCGCAGGAAGCTCACGGCCGGGTCCCTTTCAACACCAGGGACCCGCACAGCATGGACCCCCGTCGTTGCATGTACGCACCCCGTCGCAACCTCCCGGCGTCCGACCCAACCCCGGCTGGTGAGGGTGATAACGGAGCGGACCCTTGCGCGCAGGAATTGAGCGGCGTCACGGACGGGGGAGCTTTCCCTGGGACGGGCAACGGGCACCAGCCCACCGCCCAGCGAACCGCTCCGCAACCGCCAGAGAGGCTCTGCCTGATACAAGACAATGTATCAGGTTCGAACCCAAGGCCTGCAAGCCGCCAGGCTCCCCGGTATGGTGCCTACCGTGAGCACTCCCCGTTTCGTCCCAGGTCATGAGATTCCCTCTCGCAGCCGTGAGGAGGCCTTCATCTTCGCCGCACATGGGCTGGAGCTCCTCGTGGAGGAACGCGAGGGCGCCATTTTCTTCCCGAAGGGCGCGTCGCTCCCGGAACTCGTGAAGGACGCGCATTTCATCGGCACCCTGGATGGCGTGGATTGCTATGCAGCCGCGTACCCGAAAGGCCAGGAGCCGCCCGCGGGCATGCGGCTGATGGGCGCGCGCGGCCTGTTCATGAAGGTGGACGAGGAGCTGCTGTCGGCCGCTGGGCGGGCGCTGGCCATCGCCGAGTGGGATGTGACGCACCGCTTCTGTGGCCGGGACGCCACACCCACGGAGCTGGTCCCCGGCGAGCGCGCGCGCCGCTGCCCCGCGTGCCGCACGCCGTACTACCCGCGCATCTCTCCGGCAGTCATCGTGCTCATCACTCGCGGTGACACGATGTTGCTGGCGCGCTCGCCCCAGTTCCCCGAGCCGTTCTTCAGCACGTTGGCCGGCTTCGTGGAGCCGGGCGAGTCGTTGGAGGAGACGGTGGTGCGCGAGGTGAAGGAGGAGGTTGGCGTGGAGTTGCGAAACCTGCGCTACTTCGGCAGCCAGCCGTGGCCCTTCGGGCGCTCGCTCATGGTGGGCTTCACCGCCGAGTACGCGGGCGGCGAGGTGCAGGTGGATGGACAGGAGATCGCCGAGGCGCGCTGGTTCACCGTGGACAACCTGCCGCGCATCCCGCCCCGCGTGAGCATCGCGCGCCGCCTCATCGACTCGTTCATCGCCAAGGTGAAGGCGGGTGAGGTGCCTCCCGCGCCCTAGACTCGCGGCGCGCGCTCGCCTCACGTACCCCGGCGATAGAGGCCATAGAGGACGGCGGCGAACCACAGCAGCATGAGCAGCAGGTTCACCGCACACAGCACTCGCGCCACCTTCGCCTGACGTAGGCCTCGCAGCGGCCCCTCGCCGCGCCGGATGCGGCGCAGCTCTCGCGAAGTCACCATCAGCCCGACTCCGCCCACAAGCCCCTGCGCCACCGGCACCACCAGCAGGCAGATGGGGAAGGCGACAATGCCGACGACGCTCAGGACGAAGATCGCCCTCACCACCCGCGAGGGAGCACCGTTCTTGCGCACCCACTCCACGCAGTCGGCACACCAGGCCTGCTCGTCCATCACCTCGACGCAGTCACCGCACAGGAAGGTGCCGCAGCGCGAGCACGGTGCCACCGCCGCGACGTCCGGATGCTTCGCGCAGCGCGCCCCAGCGAGCTCAGGCGTGACGATTCCGCACCTCCCTGCGCCAGGCCTTCACCCCGGCCCCACCCGGGCTCAGTAGTCCGCCGGCATGCCCATCATCATCCGGGACAGGCCGTGCGCTCCGAGCCCCAGAAACACGGCCGCCAGCACCGAGCACCCGAAGAACCCCGCGAGGATGAGGTTCTTGCGCGGGTGCTCGAACTGGCTGAACGCGTAGAAGAGGATGTAGCAGGGAATGAGCAGCACCATCATCCCCGTGCCCACGCTGCGACGGAACGCGTGGAGGTACAGGAAGAAGGCGCAGACGACAGTGACGAGCCCGAAGAGGGCAGCGAGCGGCAGGAGCGGCACGATGGGCCACAGATAGCACGGTCCGGGCTTTGCGCAGGCCCTTCGCGCATATAAATGATGCTCACCCGCCAACCTTCCGAGGGACCCCCGCATGGCCACGCTCAAGACGTTGCTCACCTTCATGCTCGCGGGGGCCTTCATCGGCAATGTGGTGGCCTCGTTCACGGCCCCCTATTTCATGGCCTGGTACAACTCCACCTCGCTGGCCACCGAGACGGTGTGCAACCTGCCAGAGGTGGTGCGCACCATCTCGAGCGATCTCTTCCGCGCCCAGCTCATCGGCTCGGGCATCGGGGCGGTGGCATTCCTCGTGCTGGGTATCCTCTTCGTCCGCGCCCGCGCCCGCAAGCAGCGGGCCACGCCTCCGCCCACGGCCCCCACTCCCTCCGCCGCGGCCTGACGGCTCCCACACCCCTCTCGTCCCCAAGTCGCGGAGCTCAGTCGGACAGCAACTCCACGGTGAAGCGAGCCCCACCCTCGGGCCGGTTCTCCGCGCGCAGCGAGCCGCCGAACCCCTCCACGTACTCCCGCGAGAGCGCCAGCCCCAGCCCCGTCCCCTTGCCCTGTGACTTGGTGGTGAAGAAGGGGGTGAACAACTGCGGCAGGTGCTCCGGTGCGAAGCCAGGACCGTTGTCCTCCAGCACCAGCCACACCCGCTGCTCCCGGGCCTGGACCTTGAGAGCCACCCGAGGGCCCGCCACCCCCGCCTCCTCCAGCGCGTCCGCCGCGTTGAGCAGCAGGTTGAGCAGCACCTGCCCCAGCCGCCGCGCGTCCGCCCGCACCCGAGGCACCTCCGTGGGCACCTCCACCTCCACCGCCAGCTTCTTCAGCCGCACCGAGGCCAGCCGCATGCTCTCCTCGATGACGCCCGGCAGCGGGCAGCTGCCCACCTCCCGTGGCCCCTCGGCCTCGGACGCACCCCGCGCCATCGCCGTCAGGTCCTGGACGATCTGCTGGATGCGCGCCACCCCGGCCTGCGTTTCGCGCAGCACCTCGGCGCAGTCCTCCGGCGAGCGGCCCTCGCGCGGCAACTCCTCCTGGAGGAAGCGCAGGTTGGCCTGGATGAAGGCCAGCGGGTTGTTCACCTCGTGCGCCACGCCCGCCACCAACCGCCCCACCTGCGCCAGCCGGTCCGCCTCCTGCGCCCGCGTCTGCGCGGCCACCAGCGCCTCCTGCGTCACCCGCCGGCGCGACTCCGCCTCCATCCGGTCCTTCTTCAGCCGCGCGTAGAAGTACGAGGCCTGCACCGCCACCAGCCCCGAGGCGGCAATCAGCAGCCCCCACACCGCCACGAGCGACGCCGGGCGCCCCTCCAGCAGCAACACCGTGAGCCCCGCCACCAGCGGCGCCGTCACGCCCACCAGCGAGCGGGACACCGCGCCCAGCGACAGGGAGATGCTCATCAACGGCATCGCGCACAGCCACGCGAACACCGGGCCCCGGCTCCCTCCCAGCCGCCAGATGACGAGCGCCATGCAGAAGTTGGGCAGCAGCACCCCGGTGAGCGCCCAGCCCACCACGCCGCGGCGGCGCAGGGGCAGAAGCAGCCGCACCGCCAATAGGCTCACCAGCGTCAGCACCGTCCAGCCGACCCGGATGGCCAACGTGTCCCACGGCACACGCGGCTGCGCGGCCAGCACGTCGATGCCCCAGAAAGGCAGGTTCGTGGCCGCCATGACCACCACGGCGCGCTGCCGCTGCTGTGCGGAGAGGCTCGTGCCCGACGCGGCAGGCTCCGGCACAGCGGGGGGGTCCCCGACACTCCGGGGGGCAGAATCCACGAGAAAACTCACTTCCCGATGATTTCAGGAATACTGGCAAAGTCCATTCTCATGGAGAGCCACGGTGCGTCAAGTACCTGAAATCACAGTTGTATGCCCTCCAAGCAGGCAGCCGAGCCCTTCCGCTCCCGCTCCGGCGCTCAGGCCCGCGAGGCCGCACGCCGGCCCCTTCGCGCGGGGGCGATCAGCAGGAGCTTCTCTCCTCGGGACAGGCGCTTGAGGGCGGCCTCCCGGCGCAGCGCGGCGCCACGGTCCTCCGCAGGCTCGCTCCACACCAACGTCACCGGCAGGCGGGCCCGGGTGTACGCCGCGCCCTTCCCCCGCCCGTGCGTGGCCAACCGACGCTCCAGGTCATTCGTGGCGCCGGTGTAGAGCGTCCCGTCCCGGCAGCGCAGCATGTAGACGGTCCAACCGCGAGAGGCGTCCGACACGCGTGCGACTCTACCGCAACGGCCCGGCGCTCAACTGCTGTACGCCCGCTCCACGCCCTCCCAGCCCGGAGTGAGGGGAACTCGCATTCCCTCGCCCTCCACCCCTTCTTCCCCAGGCGGGCCACACTCAGCCATCACCTCGGACACGAGCCGCAGCGGATCCTCTTCCCAAGCTTCGAGAATATGGGTCTCACTGATGAGCCCCAGCAGCTCTCCCGTCGTCTCCACGACAGGAAGAAGGCGAATCTGGTGCTTCTCCATGATCCGCAGGGCACACAAAAGCGTATCTGTGGGCAATACGGTGACATTCATCGGTACAGCCGTTTCTTCGTTCGTTCCCTTCTGCTGCATCTCAGAGCCTCCCTGGCCTTCTCTGGGGGGGAGTATTGCAACCGGCCTGCCGACCTCCTTCATTGCTCACTTTTCAACGCGGCGGCCGACGTAGCAGGGCATATGGTTGGAGGGTGAAGCGAATCCAGGCGCCGAGGCTGGTCCGCATGGCGGACCTCTTCTCCCGGGCGGTGAGCCGCGGCGGCGAAGGGCTGCTGACGCTGCCGTTCCGGCCCGACGAGTTGTATCGGGTCCCTACAGATGATGGAGCGGGCATCGCCCTGGGGCGCTACCACGCGCGCGGCGAGCGCCGGTACGCCGAGCCCGTCATCCTCTGCCATGGTTTGGGAGCCAACCGCTTCCACATGGACTTCGACGAGCGCTACAGCCTGGCCCGGTACCTGGCGCGCTCGGGCTTCGAGACGTGGGTAATGGAGCTGCGAGGCCGGGGCCTGGCCGGGCCGGCGGCGGAGTTCAACTTCGATGATCAGGCCGAGCACGATGTGCGCACGGCCATCCGCACGGTGGTGTCCACGGGGGCGAAGGAGGTGCTCTGGGTGGGGCACTCCAAGGGCGGGTTGATGCTGTATGCGCACCTGGCGCGCAATCCGCAGGCCCCGGTGCGGGCGGCGGTGACCATGGGCAGCCCGTTCACCTTCGCGGTGCAGCCGGGGTTGCGCGTCTTCATCCGCCGCATCGAGCCGCTGCTGCGGCTGGCGAGCATCCCCACGCGGCGCATCACCAACATCGCCTTCTTCGGGGCGCCGCCGGGGCCACTGACGCGGTACATGATGTTGGAAGAGAACATGGACTCGGAGGTGGTGCGCCGGGCCCTGGCCAACGTGCCCGCGGACCTGTCCGGCGGCGTGGTGCGGCAGTTCGCGCGGTGGATCGACACGCACGCCTTCACCTCGTACGACGGGAGCTTCGACTACCGGGTGCCGCTGGCCGAGGTGCGCAGGCCCTTCCTGCTGCTGGGTGGGAGCCGGGATTTGCTGGCCCCCCCGCTGGCGGTGGCCCGCGCGAAGGAGCACCTCGGGGGCCCGGTGAAGCTGGTGATCGCCGGCCGGGCGCACGGCTTCGCCGAGGACTACGGCCATGCGGACCTGGTGCTGGGCCGCCGGGCACCGGACGAAATCTTCCCGCTGGTGGAGACGTTCCTCTCCGCGCACGCGAGCCGCGTCTGAGCCCGAGGCCTGGGTTGTCCAGGCTCGCCCGCCGTGCTAGCCCCGAGCGCCCGTCTCCATGCCCGCCTCCTTTCGTTCCCTGCTCCTGCTCTCGCTGATGCTCGCGGCGTGTGAGCGCGCTCCGGCCCCTGGCCGGGCCGTGGTGGACGTGCGCACCACGCGGCAGGAGGGCGGCACCCCCGTGGTGCGCTGGCAGGGGGACGGCCTCACCGCCGAGGCCCTGGAGCAGCGCTTCCTGGAGATGAGTCCCGCCCTGCGCGAGCGCTACCAGACACCCGAGGCGAAGCGTGAGTATGTGGAGAGCATGGCCCGCTTCGAGATGCTCGCGCGAGAGGCCCTCTCCCGGGGGCTGCAGGATGACCCCGAGGTGCTGGCCAGCTTCAAGCGCGCGCTGGTGAACCGGTTGATGCGCCAGCAGTTGGAGCAGGCCCCCGCCACCGTCACGGAGGCCGAGGTGGCCGAGGCCTATGCGCGCCAGCGGGGAGACTTCTCCCGGCCGGCCCAGGTGCGCCTCTCGCACATCTTCCTGGCCGCGCCGCGAGGGGAGGCCGCGAAGGTGGCCGCGGCCCGCTCGAAGGCGGAGGAGTGGATGAAGCAACTGCGCGCGGTGCCGCTGACGGACTTCGACACCTTCCGGAAGCTGGCGCGCGAGCAGAGCGAGGAGCCTCGCACCCAGCCGCTGGACGGGGACATGCGCTTCCTGTCCGACGAGGCCCTTGCCCGCACGTACGGCCCCGAGGTCCTTGAGGCGACACGCGGGCTGACGGAGTCCGGCGCCCTGGTGGGCCCCGTGCAGACGGAGCAGGGCTTCCACCTCCTCAAGCTCCAGGGGCGGATGCCTGCGGTGGACCTCTCCTTGGAGGATGTGCGCGAGCAGCTCGCCGAACGGCTGCGGAGCGCGAAGCAGACGAAGGCCTGGGCGAACTTCCTGGAGGACGTGGCCCGGCGCCAGCAGCTCTCCGTGGATGAGGCGGCGCTCGGCCGGGTGGGTGTGGATGTGAAGGCGCCCATGCGCGCACCCTCGGGGCCGATGCCCGGCACGGTGCCTGCTCCCATGGCCTCCGGGGGAGCGGTGCCATGAAGACAACCTTCCCTGGCGAGAGGGCTGGCGGCACGGTTGCCCTTCTCTCGTGTCCCTCGTAGAGGAGAGCCTGCATGCGCTCCTTTCCCCTGACTTCTTCTCTCCTCCTCGCCCTGGTGCTCGGCGCCGCGGGCGCGGTGGGCTGCAACAAGCCTCCTCAGCAGGAGACGGATGACAGCGTGGTGGCCACGGTGAACGGCGAGGTGCTCAGCCGCGCCGAGTTCGAGCAGGAGCTGTCCCGGGAGCTGTCCTTCGCCGAGGCCCCGGAGCGCACTCCCGAGGAAATAGAACCCGCCAAGCGCGCCCTCGTGGACACGCTGGTGATGCGGATGCTGCTGCTGCAAGAGGCCAAGCTGCAGAACCTCACCGTCACGCCGGAGGAGGTGGACCGGCAGATGCTGCGGCTGACGGGCGACTACCCCACGGACAGCTTCAGCGATGCGCTGGCGCAGGGGCAGCTGTCTCTGTCCGAGCTGCGCGCTCGCGAGTCCCAGCGGCTCATCATCGAGAAGCTCTTCTCGCAGCACGTGTACTCGCGCGTGGCGGTGACGGAGGAGGAGCTGCGCGCGTACTTCGCGGCGCACGAGGCGGACTTCCAGGAGCCCGAGCAGGTGCACGCCGCGCAGTTGGTGGTGAAGGGGCTGGACGAGGCCAAGCGGGTGCAGGCACAGCTGAAGTCCGGCAAGAAGTTCGCGGACCTGGCGCGCCGCTACTCGCTGAGCGCGGACGCGAAGGTGGGCGGGGACCTGGGCTTCTTCCCGCGGGGGCAGATGCCTCCGGCATTCGACGAGGTGGTCTTCAACATGCGGCCGGGGCAGGTGTCGGACGTGGTGTCCACGGAGTACGGCTACCACCTGTTCAAGGTCATCGAATTCAAGCCGGGGCGGAAGCGGGACTTCACCGAGGTGCGCTCGCACGTGGAGGCGCGGCTGGTGAAGGCCAAGCAGGCCGAGGCGCAGGAGGCCTTCGAGAAGGAACTTCGGGAGAAGGCCAAAATCTGGGTGAACGAGTCGGCGCTGCAGGTCATCCGTGGCAAGCCGGTACCGCAACCGACGGTGGCGGAGTAGAACGCGCGCCAGGCCTCGGGGAGAGCCGGGGGCCGGCATGAGGGAATGAGATGAAGACGTGGCTGGGTGTCATCGCGGCGATTGCGTTCCTGGTGGGCGGCGTGGCGCGCGCGGAGTTGGTGGACCGGGTGGCGGCGGTGGTGAATCGGGACATCATCGCGCTGTCCGAGGTGCAGCAGCGGGCCGCGCCGGAGCTGGCGCGGGTCGCGGCCGAGCGGGATCCTCGCAAGCGCAACGACGCGCGCAACCAGCTCCTCAAGCAGGCGCTGGACACGCTCATCGCCGAGAAGCTGGTGGAGGCGGAGGTGCGCGAGCTGGGCATCAGCGTCACGTCCGCCGAGGTGGAAGAGGCGATGGCGGACGTGCAGAAACAGAACAACATCTCGGACCCGGCGCAGTTCGAGCAGCTGCTCGCGCGCGAGGGTTACACGATGAAGAGCTACAAGGAGTTCCTCGGCAAGCAGATCGCCCGGGGCCGGCTGATGCAGATGAAGGTGGCGGCCAAGGTGAAGATCTCCGAGGAGGACCTGAAGGCGGCCTACGCGCAGTTCGCGAAGCTGGAGGGCGAGGAGGCGGAGGTGCACGCGCGCCACATTTTGGTGTCGGTGGATCCGAAGGCGACGCCCGCGCAGGTGGAGGAGGCTCGCAAGAAGGCGGAGGCGATCGCGCAGGAGGCGCGCCGGCCGGGGATGGACTTCTCGGCGCTGGCGAAGGCGCGCAGCGAGGGCCCGAGCAAGGAGGATGGCGGCGACCTGGGTTTCTTCCGGCGCGGGGTGATGGTGCCGGCGTTCGAGAAGGCGGCGTTCTCGCTGAAGGTGGGCGAGGTGAGTGAGCCGATCCGCACGAACTTCGGCTGGCACGTGCTGAAGGTGGAGGAGCGGCGCGCGGTGGGAGTGACGCCGTACGAGGAGATGCGCCCGAAGCTGGAGGCGCAGCTGCGGCAGGACAAGACGGAGAAGTTCGTCGAGCAGTACGTGCAGGAACTGCGGAAGAAGGCGAACATCGAGGTGAAGCTCTGAGCGTCAGGGCGTCTCCTCCTTGCCTGTAGAACAACTCCTGCAGACTCCTTGAAACCCACTGTGTTGGGTTGGAGTGTTGTGGCTGCTGGGCGGGTCGCTGGGATGCGCGAGTCCCAACCCGAATGCTCGTGTACACCGGTTGCCAGACAAGCGCCTCGAGGTCGATGGGCCTCATGGAGCAAGGCGAAACATGCGGCGATCACGGGTGCACCCATGAGGCTCTTGCTTCCGCTCATGCTCTACTGTTCAGCAATGCTGACTGGGTGTGGGTATTTCGGGTATTACAAATATCCCAAGTCGGTATGGGCATCCCCTGCGGAGGTCTCCAAAGTCGACTTTCCGGACTCGCACGAAGGAGCCGTTCAACTCACCGGCGCCATGCTGAAAGCTATTGACGTGGCCATGAATGACTTCCTGCCACCAGGAACGAATCCAGAGAGGGAAAAGGATCCGGTCCTCCGATGTCTTGAGCAACGAGAGACGTATCATGCCACGGTGAAACAAGTGCGCGAGGATCTCTTCTTCGTCTCATTTTTCGCCGATCTGTCGCAGTGCGCGCCAGGGGCGCTCGTTCTGGACGCAGGGGCGGACTATCTCATCGATGGTCGGTGGAGAATCCTCGGGAGACGTTAGTATAGAGCTGAGAAAGGCCATCACCTCGGAACATGGCCACAACCATTGGGAGCGAGGACATGCTGCGGCCCATCGTGGGTATCTCCCTGGGAGACGTATCAGGCATCGGCCCGGAGGTGACGGCAGCGGCGCTGGAGCTGCCTCGGGTGCGAAAGGCGCTGGTGCCGGTGGTGTTCGGAGACGGGCCCACGCTGGCGCGCTTCCCGGTGTTCCAGCGATATGCGCGGGTGACTCCGGAGACGCTGGGCCGGGCGGTAGGCCCCACGGTGTGCGAGGTGACCCAGTTGGCGGACAAGGATCGCCAGCCGGGCAAGCCGACGCGCGCGGGTGGGCAGGCGCAGTACGCCTATGTGAAGGCGGCCATCGAGGCAGCGCGAGCGAGACAGGTGGACGCGCTGTGCACGGCGCCAGTGTCGAAGGAGCAGATCTCCCGGGCGGGCATTCCGTTCATGGGCCACACGGAGGTGCTGGCGGAGGCCTTCGGCGTGGAGGTGCTGATGTTGATGGACGGGCCGCGGGTGCGCGTGGCGCTGGCCACCAACCACGTGCCCGTATCGGAGCTGCCGAAGCTGATCACGGTGGAGAAGCTCACCGAACAGCTCGCGCTGCTTTCACGGGAGCTAAAGCGGGTGCTGGGGCGCCGGCCACGGATCGCGGTGCTGGGGCTCAATCCCCATGCGGGCGAAGGCGGGCTGCTGGGGCGCGAGGAGGTGGAGATCATCTCTCCGGCCATCAAGCGGGCGCGAGCGGCTCGGGTGGATGCGTATGGGCCGCTGCCGGCGGATGGACTCTTCGCGAAGCCGGATGAGATTCCATACGACGCGGTGCTGGCGATGTACCACGACCAGGGGCTCATCCCGGCGAAGGCGTTGGACTTCGAGCGCACGGTGAACGTGACGCTGGGGCTGCCGGTGCCGAGAACGTCTCCGGATCACGGTACCGCGTATGCGCTGGCCGGCACGGGCCAAGCCAGCCGCGTGCCCATGGTGGAGGCACTGCTCAAGGCAGCGCTCATGGCTCAGGCCCGGCAGTAACCCCCCGTGGTTGAGCTCACGACCTTGCGAGAGCGCCGGTCCGCCCTTCCGTGGGTGGTGCTGCTCCTGGGGAGCCTGTTCAGTGGCTGCGCCACCCTTCCCAACGATGCGCCCGCTTCTCCCGGCGCCCCAACGCTCTCGCCAGCCAGTTCGGCGCGGCATCCTTCCAGGCTCCGGATTGTTCCGGTGCAGCCGCGAATCCTGCTGGCCTCCAGCGACGGCTCCACAACGGGAGGGGAATCGACAGGCCAGCCTCAGGGCTACAACGTCCCTGGCCGGAATCCGAACTCGCAGGCTCCGTGGGAGTTCTTTCTCGGACACGCCGCGCACCGGCTCATCGCCTACATGTACAGCGTGAACCACCCGCGCAATCAGGTCTTCTACAACACCTGGAATCTTGTCGGCATCCTCCGGCGCACGGACTTCGCGGACATCTCGCTTCTCCTCCCTCAAGAGCGGGAGCTGCGCCCCCACATCACCGACGTCACCCGACGAAGCGTCTTCGAGATCAAACCCTGGAACGAACGAGGTCTTCAGGAAGGTCACGAAAAGGTGCGGCTCTATCTGGCCGCACTGAACCGGGCCTGCCAGGTGGGCAGAAGCTTCTCCGCTGGCACGGACTTCAGCGGAGAGACACTCATCCGCTTCGCTCGAGGCCAATACATCTGGCGCTTGGAGTGGCAGACCACAGAGCCCGGCGTGGTCCAGTACCGATGGACCCGCAGCCAACAGCGATTCGAGTCAGTGGCAGAGGCCTCTGATACGGGACAGTGGATCGCCCTCACCGAAGCGGAGATGCGCCAGTACGGTGGATGGGTGGGACAGGCCGTGGAAGGCATGGTCGACCGGCGCGAGAAACTCGCCACCTTCAGCGGAGCGGTGGGCGTCGTCATTGACATCCTGGGTGAGGGCACCAAGGTAGTCCTCACGGGAGCCATCCTGAGCCGGCTGAGCCCAGGCTCTGGGGCCCAGCCTCCTGCCGAGGGAGGCGGTCAGGTCGTCCCGTTTCGGGCACCCCCACCTGCTCCGCCAGTTCCGGCACAAGTGCCCGCTGCAGCCAGGGGCATGTGACACGGAGTTTGATAGGACACGCCCCATGAAGACCGGACAGCCGTCCTCGCTGCAACTGCCGTCCTTCCTTCATGGCCCCTTTCTCACGGTCCAGCGCAAGGTGCGAACCGAGGGGCGTCGATGCGCCGAGCAATACCAGAAGGACGGTTCCTTTCCCGCCGCCCGTGAGGTGCTGGCAGTCCCCGCCGAAGTGCTGGTGCTCCACGAAGTCGCCGACTTTCAACGCGAGCATCCCGCATGGCGGCTCTACCTGCTGGGAGGCGTGACCGACGCTTTGTGCGAAGCCCTGGACTGGAAGAACTCGCGACAGGTGAGCGATCTCTACGAAACGTTCAGTCGCGAAACTGCTTGGGGTGCTTTGTACTACGCGGTCTCCCAGGAAGCCCCGATGAGTGCGGGGCGCATGGCAGCGCGCCTCCATGCAGTGCTGCGTTTCTGGGAGCCCCTGCACTCCGTGCGCTACCGCTTCAAGTCCTTGAACGCCGAGCTCTCACTCGAAGAGCTGATGATGGCCTCCTGCGACTGGGCCATGGAGGCCTGGGCTCCGCTAGACGAAGCTTCAATCGAGAAGCGCCTGGCGGTGTCCGCAACGCGAATGGCACAAGCGACGCGGGACGACAGCACAGAGGCCATCCTTCGGGAGATGCCGCGAGCTCTCGCGCATGCGCGAGGGCTGAAGCACCGCGAGCGCCTGACGGACCCTGCCTTCTTGAGGCACCGTCTCTCCATGCTCGAGCCTGCGGCCTTCGAGCGTGTGTCCGGAGCCTTCACTGCTCATCTCCTTGAGCTGCTCTATGACTGGGATGAGCAGCTCGGAAAGTCGTAGGTAGCAGCCCCTGACCTCAGAAGACGAACGGGAAGCGGATGGGCCCCATCTGGGCCCGGTGCTGTGGGAACTTCCAGTCCTTCACCAGTCCCTCGATGCACGTCGCCAGTGCCGTGCCGCGCAGGGACTGCGTCTCCATCGCGACACCGTACGTCGAGCCGCTCGGGTAGATGAACCACCGCATCATGAACCGGCCCCCGTTCAAGCCCGGGATGGCCTCCTTGTTCCGCTGGATGCATGAGGTGATCGCGGGCTGGTTCGTGACCACCACTCTCTGGATGTCCTCCGGCGTGAGGCTCTCCCGGAGGTTCTGGGCTGGCTCCGGCGGGATCCACACCGACTTCACTCCCTTCGACTCCGGCACCTTCCGAACCGCGTCCTTCGTGAAACCCAGCTCCCGAGCAAAGTCCTTGTCGAACTCTTCGTATTCCCCTGGCTCCGCCGAAGCTACCGGCTCCGGAGCAGGCTTCTCGGCAGGTGCCGCGCTCGCCACGACGGGCTGGATGGACGGAGTCTCTTCCTCCGTCTCCTCCAGAGTCGGATCCTCGACGTCGCGCCGCTCCTGCACGGCTGCGGCTCGCCGGACCTTGGCCGGCTCACGCGGCTTGACGGTCTCCGCCTGGGTGCTCGTCTTCAGCACCTCTCCGCCCCTTGCGGCCGATGCCACCTGAGTCCCCGTCTCCTCTGCGGGTCGCAAGGACTCCTGCGCAGCCTGGGCAATGGCCCCAGGCGCCGGTGAGCTCACCGGCGCGGCGCTCGCCGCAGCCTGGGCAATAGCTCCCTGAGTGGGAGCGGACTCCGAGTTCACCACGGTCTTCACAGCCTCGACGACCGGCTCCGGCTTCGGCGGGAGCGGCGAGTCCTTCACAGTGAGGACAGGCTCGGGAGCCGGCGTCATGAGAGCGGGCTGTACCGCAGTAACGGTGCCCGCAGGCACGTACGCAGCCATCACCTGTTCCCGATCGGGCAGGCTGTCCCGCTCCATCCAGAGCACTCCCGCCACGAGCAAACTCGCGGTGCTCACTCCGATCAGAGCGCCGATCGCGATCCACGGCGTGCGATCCGGTGCCGGTGGAACGACAAAGCCAGGAACATTCCAACCCGGCTGCGCCAGCTGAGGTACCACGGCCAACCCAGGCAACGGTGCAGGAGGTGGAATCCATGGGGCCTCCACAGCCACCGGCAACGGCGGCGGAACAGGCTCCTCCTCCAAGACCGGCTTCAAATGCTCCGGAACGGGACACTCCTCCTCTTCGAACTCCTCCGGGTCCTCGGCAGGCGCTCGCGGAGGAGGCATCGTGCGCAGCCACTGCTCCTCCTCGGCCGCCAACGCGAGCACGCTCCGCAGACGCTCCCCGGACTTCACTTCCTCGGGCGTCGGCTCTCCCTCCGGGCCGGGCTGCACGAACAGCTCGCGATCCAGATAGGCATCCAGCTCTGTATCGAGCGCCTCTTGCACAGCCTCCTGGACGCTGCCAGCCGGCCGGGCCTTCCACTCCGTACCGCGACCGAAGACCCCAGCGCCGAACTCCGTCTGATTCTCGACCACGCCCCACCCCCGACCCGTACTTGCCCCGACCCCTGATAAGCCGTGAGAAAGTAAGAACACGGGGCGGGTGCGCCACCGTCATGTTCAGCGGTGAGCAAGAACTCCTTCCGCTATCCGGTACACCCCCACCGGATCGTCGAGTGCCCTGCACACTCCCCTCCTGTCAGGACACCCCGCGCCCACTCAGGAATGGTGAACCTCGACTGCGGACGCCGCATACGGCTGCTCCGGCGGCATGCGCGGCAGCGAGAGCAGGAAGCACGTCCCCTTCCCCACCTGGCTCTCCACCGCGATGCGGCCCCCATGCGAGGTGACGATGCCGTGCACCACCGCCAGCCCCAGCCCCATGCCCGTGCCCGGCGGTTTCGTCGTGAAGAAAGGCTGGAAGAGATTGCGCAGCGTCTCCGGCGACATCCCCGTCCCCGTATCGCGGATCTCGATGCGCACCCACTCCCCCTGCTGCTTCGTGGAGATGCGAACCACCCCGCGCTCCGCGGTGGCCTGCCCGGCATTCACCAACAGGTTCACCAGCACCTGCCCTATCTGCCGAGAACGGCCCACCACCGGCCCCACCTCTCCCAGCTCGCTCTCCACCTGGCAGTGGCGCAATTGGCTGTGCGCGATGCGCAGCGCCATCCGCACCTCCGCGTTCAAGTCATATTCGACGAACGCCTCCGGATCTCCCCGCGCGAAGCGCCTCAGGTCCGCCACGATGGCGTTCACCCGCTTGATGCCCTCCAGCGTCGCCGGCAACACCTCGTCCCGATGCTCCTTCAGCGACTCCGGCAGCGTGGGCTCCTGCTGGAGATCCTTCAGCAGTTGATGGGCGTTGCTCGCCACGAAGCTCATCGGGTTGTTGATCTCGTGCGCCACTCCCGCCGCCATCATCCCCAGGCTCGAGAGCTTCTCCTGCTCGATGGCCCGCGAGTGCATGCGGCGCATCTCCTCTTGGGCCTTCTCCAGGCGGGCCCGCTGCTCCAGCACCTTCTTCAGCGCCCCACGCAACAGCGAGTCCCGCCGCTCCGTGAGCAGATACCCGAAGAAGCCCAGCAGGCTGAACGCCAGCGCGAGGACCGGCGCCGAGCCATCCCACAGCGCCAACGCGTTGATCAACACCAGGTACACCGCCACGCGCGGGCGCACCCAGCGATCCAACCCGTGGAACCAAAGCAGGTTGTAGGCGATGAAGACCCATACCAAGGGGGACCATCGCGTGAAGTGGCCACTCACCGTGCAGCCCGCCACGTTCAGCAGCATCCGGACCGTTTCCACCACCTCGCGGGAGACTCGCTTCGCCAGCCGCTCCAGGAGCCACACATTCGCCGCGGTGAGCACCACCGCCACCGCCAACACCGCGAGGACTTTCGTCCACTGCCCCCAGAACCAGACAAAGATCGAGATGTTGACCGCGAGCGGTCCCAACCCCGCGATGGCCTGGATGCCACGGTGGACCTGCTCTGGATCGGCGTCGGGTAGCTCCGGCGTCTGGCTCTTCGCGCCCGGGGATGAACCTGCCTCGGGGGGCGATGGTGTCGAGAGGGAACTCATGGGTCCTCATGAAAGGTTGGCCTGTGTCACCCCCCAATGCTCCCGACGAGGCAAGTCTAGCATCCGTTTGACGGATGACCTTGCATCCTTGCAGGATTCCTCGAAATGGCAGACACCCTGGGGCTGGACTTTCGGCCGCTCGAGCGGCCTCAGTTGGATGATCCGCATCCCTTCCTGGCTCGGCTGCGGCGCGAGGCGCCCGTGGTCCTGGCCCCGGCGTTCCACCTCTGGCTCATCACCCGGTACCAGGACGTCCTGTCCATTCTGAGAGACCCTCGGCGCTTCAGCTCCCAGGACATCCTTCGCTCTCCCATGCAGCTCCCAGCCGACGTGAACGGCGTCCTGGAGGAGGCGGGCTTCACCCAGGACTATCCCCTGCTGGGAGACGATCCCCCCGCCCACACGCGCGTCCGCGGTTTCGTGGGAAAGGCTTTCTCCGCTCCTCGCATGGCGGCCCTGGCGCCCCGCATCCAGCAGATCGCTGATGAGTACCTCGACGTCCTCGAACGCCAGACGGGGCCCACGGACATCGTCGCGCGGCTGACCTATCCGCTGCCCATGCGGGTGGCCACCGAGCTGCTGGGGATTCCCAAGGAGGACATGGATCGCATCAAGAAGTGGTGCGAGGAGCCCGTGCTCCTCTTCAACAGCGGCCAGACACACGAGCAGCAGCTTGAGCGGGCCCAGCGCATCGCCTCCTACTGGCGTTACCTGAGGAACCTCGTGGAGGACCGCCGGCTCCACCCGCGTCCGGACGACATCCTCACGACGCTGATCGAGGCCCGCATCGAGGGCGAGAAGCCCCTGGACACCCGGGAGATGGTGAACCTGGCCAGCGTGCTCGTGTTCGCGGCCCAGGAGACCACCACGAACCTGATGGGTCTGGCGGTGTTCCACCTGCTGAGCTACCCCGAGTCCTGGCGGGCCCTGTGCGAGGATCCCTCCCGCGTGCCCCAGGCCATCGAAGAGGTGCTGCGCTACGACGCGCCGGCCTCGGCGATGATGCGCTCGGTCCAGGAGGACGTGACGCTGTCCGGCACCGCGGTGCCCAAGGGCTCGCGCCTGCTGCTGCTCTTCAACTCGGCCAACCGGGACGAGGACGTCTTCGAACGCGCCGACCGCTTCGACATCGCCCGCGAGAGCGCGGCCAAGCACCTCGGCTTCGGCCATGGGACGCACTTCTGCGTGGGGGCTCCGCTGGCGAGGCTCCAGGCTCGCATCGCGCTGGAGACGCTCACCCGGCGCCTGCCAACCCTGCGCCTGGTGCCCGGCGAGCCTCCCGTGTACCTGCCCAACCTGCTCAACCGTGGGCCTCAGCGGCTCATGGTGGCGTGGCAGTCCTGAAGCCCCGCCTACGGCTTCGACTCCCGCATGAGCCCTCCGAGGCTCACGTCCAGCTGGCTGCGCACCATGTCGAGGATGCTCTCCAGCTCCGGTGGCGTCACCTGGAGGCGCTCGGAGAGCAGCCGGCACGTGCCCTCGAGCAGCGCCTCGCGGCCCTTCTGCACCCAGCGCGCCGCCGTGGCGCGGTGCACCCCGTACACCGCGCCGATTCGATCGATGCTCAGCCCATCCAGGAAGTGCAGCCGCAGCACGTTGCGCTGATCGCTCGGCAGCTCGGCCATCGCCGTCTCCAGCGCCTCCTTGAACTCGGCCCGGTAGCGAGACTTGAGGAAGGCCAGCTCGGGATCCGGCGTCGGGATGTTCGAGAACACCGGCCGCTCCACCTCGACGAGAACCTCACGCGCGCCCTGCTCGCGCAGGTTGAGCGAGGTTCTCACCGCCGCCACGCGCACCCACGCTCCCAACGGCCCGCGCCCCGAGTAATCCGCGATCTTCGGCTGCGCCCCGGGCCGGCCCACGAAGAGCTTCTCCCAGAGCACCTGCCGCAGCTCATCGGGTTGCAGCGGAGTGTCCTTGCGCTTGCGCAGGGCTTGATCGACCTCGATGCTGAAGCGCTCCTGGAAGGCGGTGAGCGCCGCGGGCACCTGCGCCGCGCAGGCACAGGCCAGGTAGAGCTCCGCCGCACGGAGTTCCCGGAGGTGTTCCTCGGGCGAGCCACCGTTGGGCACGTGCCGAGCGATGTGACGCAGGAATGCATCGGCCTCCAGCGAGATCCCCGGCCATGCCGCCCGGCCCGCCTCCAGTGCCTGGGACAGCAAGGTCTCCAGCTCCTCACCGCCCTTCAGGCCCGCCCGCTCTCGCAGTGAACGATCCGAAGCGCCGTCACCTTTCATGTGCCTGCAACCTCGTCCGGAAGACTCGTGAGGTGGACCCGAGAAGCACGACGCCCCGAGAACGTTGAGCCCCCGCAATCCCTGGTGTACCCTGACGGCGGCTGGCAATGTCTACCAATCGCTGCCCAGGTGGAGCCTGGTCCAAATGCCGGACGAGATTCTCACACTGCCCGAGGTCGCCCAGTTGCTGAAGGTCGCGGAGAAAACCGTCTACACGATGGCCCAGAAGGGCGAGTTCCCTGCCTTCATGGTGGACCGTCTTCGCGACCGACGGAAACATGCGGTCACGACTGCGCACGGCGTTCGTGGGCACCTGCTCGAACAGCTTTGACGCTAACGGGAACCTCCAAGCGCGACCCGGAGGGCAACTGTGACGGACCAGACCCCGCAAGAAGGAGAGCTGATCCTCTACCGCACCGCCGATGACGCCGTGCGCGTCGAGGTGCTCTACGAGTCCGATACCTTCTGGCTCGACCAGCGACGCATGGCCGAGCTGTTCGGCGTCGACATCCGCACCGTCAGCTACCACCTGAAGGAAGTCTACGCCTCGGGGGAGCTGACCCCGGAGGCAACTCTCCGAAGAATTTGGAGAGTTCAACGCGAAGGAAATCGCGAGGTTAGGCGCGAGATCGAGTTCTACAACCTCGACGCGATCATCTCGGTCGGCTACCGAGTCAACAGCGCGCAGGCTACCCAGTTCCGCATCTGGGCGACCCAGACCCTTCGCGACTTCATCGTCAAGGGCTTCGTCCTCGACGACGAGCGGCTCAAGCTGAACAAGCGCTTCGGCAAGGACTACTTCGACGAGCTGCTCGAGCGGGTCCGTGAGATCCGCGCCAGCGAGCGGCGGTTCTACCTGAAGATCACCGACATCTACGAGCAGTGCAGTATCGACTACGACAAGCACGCGGAGACGACACAGACGTTCTTCAAAACCGTGCAGAACAAGCTGCACTGGGCGGTCACCGGCAAGACCGCCGCGGAGTTGATCGCCGAGCGCGCCGACGCCGAGAAACCCTTGATGGGGCTCACCACCTGGAAGAACGCGCCCAAGGGGAAGATCCTCAAGAGCGATGTCAGCGTCGCCAAGAACTACCTGATCGAGCGCGAGATCAAGGAGCTCGAGCGCATCGTGTCGATGTATCTCGACTACGCCGAGAACCAAGCCGCGCGGCAGATCCCGATGAGGATGGCGGACTGGGTCGCGAAGCTCGACGCGTTCCTGCAGTTCAACGAGTACGAGGTGCTCGCGAACGCCGGCAAGGTCTCCGCGGAGGTGGCCAAACGCCTCGCCGAGGAGCAGTACGACAAGTTCCGCGTGCGGCAGGACCGCGAGTTCGAGAGCGACTTCGAGGCTGAGGTGAAGCGCATCGAGTCGAAGCGCCCCCGCAGGAGGAAGGAGGAGCCGTGACGAGCACGCCCCGACACTCCGAGGCCGCGTTCGAGACGGTCATCGAGCACCACCTTCTCGGGCACGGCTACGTCGCCATCTCGCGCGATGGCTTCGACCGCGAGCGCGCCATCTTCCCGTCCGTGGTCCTCGACTTCATCGACGATCAACAGTCCCGCCTCGCGTGGGACAGTTGATCGCCGGGTCACCTGGCTACCAGCGCTCGCTGTCGTTCTTGGGCTGGATCGCCAGGGGCGGCGCGGTGATGCCGTTGACGGACAGGCCCGGATGCATGAACACGGGCGCGTTCTGGACGAACGCCGCGGGGAAGTCGAGCGTCGGCTTGGACGCCTCGTTCAGGGCCGCCACCTGCTGCGGCGTCAGCTTCACCTCCAGCGCCCCCAGGTTGTTGTCCAGTTGCTCCAGCGTGCGCGCGCCGATGATGGTGGAGGCCACGCCCGGCCGGCTCTGCACCCACGCCAGCGCCACGCGCGCCACCGTGGTGTCCTGCTCCTTGGCCACCTTCTGCAGCACGTCGATCAGGGAGTAGGCCTTCTCGGTCAGGTTGTCCTCCACCCGCGCGCCCCGGGCCGCCTTCACCTTGCCCGCGTTCTCACGCGTGTACTTGCCGCTCAGCACCCCGCCCTTGAGCGGAGACCACGGGGTGATGCCCAGCCCCAGCTCTTGCGCCATCGGCACCAGCTCGCCCTCCACGGTGCGCTCCATCAGCGAGTACTCGATCTGCAGCGCCACCAGCGGAGACCAGCCCTTGAACTGGGCCAGCATCTGCGCCTGCGCCACCTTCCACGCCGGCGTGTCCGAGAAGCCGATGTACCGGACCTTGCCAGCCCGCACCATGTCATCCAGCGCGCGCATCGTCTCCTCGATGGGCGTGTGAACGTCGTAGCAGTGCATCCAGTACAGATCGATGTAGTCCGTCTGCAATCGCCGCAGGGACTCGTCGAGCGCTGCAATCATCGACTTGCGGCCCGAACCGCCGCCGTTGGGATCGCTCGCGAACAGATTGCTGAAGAACTTGGTGGCGATGACCACGCGGTGGCGCTTGCTCGGAACCCGGCCGATGTGGTCGCCGAGGATCTTCTCCGAATGCCCCCGCGTGTAGATGTTGGCCGTGTCGATGAAGTTGCCACCCTTCTCGAGATAGCGATCCAGGATGGCCGTGGATTCCTCCACGCTGCTGCCCCAGCCCAGATCCGGGCCAAAGGTCATCGCTCCGAGACAGAAGGGGCTGACGCGCAGGCCGGAGCGGCCGAGGGTGAGATAGGCATTCAGTGCCATGTGTGGCTCCCAGGGAACGGGGTTGAGTGGCGCGCATGAGTAGCGCTCCCCCACCAGGGCTGCCACCCGATCCTTGCTGGGCTCTGCTCGAAAAGAGACGTAGGCTCCGCCTCCCGCCCGAGCACCACGGAGCCTGCATGTCCGCGACCCCCGAGGTATCCGATCCCCACGGCCTGATGACGCGCCAGTTCCAGGTGGACCCCTACCCCACCTACGAGCGACTCCGAGAGGAAGCCCCCGCCTACTTCAGTGAAGGCTGGGGCGGCTGGCTCTTCACGCGCTACCAGGACGTGCAGGGCGGCTTCAAGGATCCGCGGCTCTCCTCCAACCGCGCGGGCGCCTTCGGAGCCATGCTCCCCGCCGCCCTCAAGGAGCGCCTGGCCCCCGTCGTCGCCAGCCTCAGCTCCTGGGCGCTGCTCATCGATCCGCCTGACCACACGCGCATCCGCTCCCTGGTGAACAAGGCCTTCACCCCGCGGCTCGTGGAGTACCTGCGCCCCCTCATCCTGGAGCAGGTGAACCTGCTGCTCGACAAGGCGGAAAAAGAAGGGCGCATGGACATGGTGCAGGACGTGGCCAACCTGCTGCCCGTGGCCGTGATTGGCGACATGCTCGGCATCCCCCGCGAGGACGGCCTGAAGCTGCGGCAGTGGGCCAACGCCTTCGCCACCTTCTTCGGTACCACCAAGTACACCCCGGACGTGCTGGACCTCATGCGCACCGGCGTCGTCGAGATGGAGGAGTACTTCCGCGGCGCCATCGCCCAGCGCCGCAAGAGCAGCACCGTGGGCAATGATCTGCTCAGCACCCTGATGGCCGCCGAGGATCACGGCAACATCCTCACCGAGCAGGAAGTCCTCGCCACATGCTCGCTGGTGCTCTTCGCCGGCCATGAGACGACCACGCACCTGCTCGCCAACGGCCTGCACCTGCTGCTGAAGAACCCCGAGCAGCGCGAAGTCATGCTCAGCTCCGACGAGCAGCTCACCGCCGGCGTGGAGGAGATCCTCCGCTACGAGAGCCCCATCCAGCGCCTCAGCCGCGTCATCACCGAGGACTTCGAGATCCACGGGCAGACGCTGCGCAAGGGCCAGAAGGTCTTCCTGATGATCGGCGCGGCCAATCGGGATCCGCGCCAGTTCCCCCAGGCCGAGCGGTTGGAGCTGCGCCGCCAGGAGAACCGCCACATCGCCTTCGGCTTCGGCATCCACTACTGCCTGGGCGCGGCGCTGGGCCGGCTCGAGGGGCAGATCGCCCTGCGCACCCTGCTGCGCCGCTTCCCGAACATGAAGCTGCTGCAGAAGCCCGAGCGCCTGGAGAATGTCGCCTTCCGAGGGTTCAAGGCCCTGCCCGTGGCCCTGGGCTGAGTCGCGACGGGGGCCCGTGCTAGAAATGGGGCGTGCCCACGCTCCCCAACCCCAAATGGTTCGAAGCGCTGAAGAAGGATCCCAAGGTCACCGAGTCCGGGATCCGCTGGTTCACTCCCGAGGAGGCCGAGGCGAAGCGCGTCGAGCTCGCGAGCTGGTACGAGACGCGTGACGAGCGCGTGCAGCACCACCTCCCGGACGCGGCCTTCAACGCCGCCAAGGAGCAGGCCGCGCGCTTCATCCCCGTCGCCGAGACTCCCGCCACCGCTGACCGGCTGGGCCAGAAGACGCGCGGCTGGCTGCTGCTCGGCAAGCAGGCTCCGGACGAGCTGAAGGTGGCGCTGTCTCCCGTGCACCCGCCCTTCCTCTGGATCGGCGCCGGGCAGACCGCCGCCACGCTCAAGGACGCGCTCGCGCCCTACTTCCTCAAATACGCCCCCTCCGAGGAGAAGATGGGGAGCACCGTGCGCGCGTTCATCGGCACCGGGGCCGTGAACAAGATCGATCTGATCCAGCTCCACGACCGCTACAAGGCCTCCGCCTTCCTCGATGGCACCGCTTGGGGCAGCGCCTTCAAGAAGGACCCGTACCTCGACACCGTGCCCAGGGGCCCCGAGGGCGAGACGATGATCCGCCGCTACCGCGATCAGGACTCCGCCGCTCTGCCCTCCTTCAGCTTCCGCTCCCTCTTCTCCAAGTCCGTGCTCCGCGCCGAGGCCCACGCCAACGTCGCCCCCGGCGCACACATCTTCGTCGCCCAGGTCCGCTACCACGCCGCGAAGCAGGCCTCCCTCATCAAGGGCCTCAACGAGCGGCTCGGCATGCACCTGCCCGAGGATCTCCCCGTGGATGTGGCCGGCGCCCTCATCGGCCTGCCCTTCGATCCGCCCGAGCTGATCCGCGCCGCGCTCCCCAAGGCGACCGAGCCCGCGAAGCTCTCCTTCGCCCTGCTCTGCCTCGACAGCCTGGCCAGCGACAACGCCGCCGCGGAGAAGGACCTGCGCGAGTACGCCTCGCACCCCGACGGCCATGTGCGCGAGCTCGTCGCCAACCTCGCCCTGCGCCGGGGACTGAAAAATCTTCTCACCGAGATGGCCTCTCGCGAGTCTCACCCCGAGTTCAAGAAACAACTCTCCGAGGCAACCCAGCGTCTCGCCTGATCCGGGGTTCCCGCGAGGGCACAAGTAACCCTCTCAGGGGCCATGCACTCTGAGAGCGCACATGGGCGGATACCCACGTCCATGTCCCACCGTCAAAATCCCGCCCTCCAGGCAAAAAAAGACGCCAGCCACGTGCGCTGATCGCAACTGCTCTCTGGGGGGCGCGGACAATTCCTGAGCCTCTTTTCTTTCTGAAGGAGAAGTCCCATGTCCCGTCCCGTTGATTCCGGCTCTTCGTCCGCCGCCGCCGCCGCCGCTGCCGAAGCTGCACGCCGCGCCGCTGCCGAAGCCGCGCGCCGCGCCGCCGAGGAGGCCGCTCGCAAGGCCGCGGAGCAGGCCGCGAAGAACCAGGCCACGCAAGGCCCCACGGGCACCCAGACGCAGGGCCGCACGCTGCAGCCCGCCCCCACCCGCGATGAGTTCAGCGCCAACACCCCCGCCAACGCGGTGAACCTGGATGGCGGCGCCCAGCCGGGCCAGGGCAACACCCAGCTCCCGGCCACTCCCGAGGAGCTGCCCAAGTACTTCCCCGAGCTGAAGGACAAGCCCAAGGAGACGCTCGAGAAGGCCTACAAGTCGATGAAGTCCCTCGTCGAGGGCGACTTCTCCGAGAAGGCCACCGCGCTGGGCGAGCTGGCCGGGACGTTCCCGGACACGATGAAGAACGTCCTCGACAAGCTCGGCGTCAAGGACAACAAGCTGGTCAAGCTGGCCACCAACAAGGACGCGCTCGGCGCGCTGGGCACGCTGACCAAGAAGGACGCCACCGTCGCCGACCGCGCCAAGGCCGCCCTGGAGCTGGCCAACGCGGGCGCGGAGATCTTCAAGCCCGAGGACCTCAAGGGCGTCCTCAACCACGCGCTCAACGGCCTGCCCGCCGGCGCCAAGCTGGCGGAGACGATCGGCACCTTCATGGACCCGGAGAAGGGGCCCGTGGACAAGGCCAAGGCCGCGCTCGGCATGGCCGAGGCCCTCAAGGACTTCGCCGGCAAGTCCTTCCCGGACCTGGCCAATGATCTGCGCAAGCTGGATGGCACCTTCAAGGCCGCCAGCGCCGCCATCACCCTGCTGGATCCCAACGCCTCGTTGCAGGACAAGGCCCTGGCCGGCGCTCAGCTCGCGGCGGAGATCCCCGACCTCAAGAAGGACCTCACGGGCTTCAAGGACGCGCTCAAGCAGTTCGGCGTGAAGAACGCGGATCAGGTCGCCGAGCAGGGTGCGCAGCTGGCCGAGGCCGCCGTGAAGGGGCTGGATCCCGCCGTGGCCCAGAAGCTCACGCCCGACCAGCTCAAGGGCCTCCAGGAGGTGGCCACCAAGGTCGGTCCGGACGAGCTCGAGGGCGTGCTCAAGGGCCTCAAGGATCCCAAGGCCGTCAGCGATCTCGTCGGCCAGCTGGGCAAGCTGGACGAGGCTGCTGGCAAGCGGCTGCTCAAGTCGCTGGGCGGCATGGAGCACGAGGCCCTCACCAAGGCCATCTCGGATCCGAAGGTGCTCGAGCAGTTGGGCACGCTGGCCACCAAGCTCGATGACGAGGGCGCCGCGCTCATCGGCAAGCTCGCCAAGGACATGGGCGCCGATGACCTCAAGCTCCTGCTGAAGTTCACCGACGGCGTCGACGGCGACATCCTCAAGACGGGCCTCAAGGCGGCCTCGGGTGCGCTGGAGCAGGGCGGCGGCAAGCTGCTGGCCAAGGGCCTCAAGGCCCTGGACGGCGTGCTCGGCAAGCTGGGCGTGAAGATCACCGGCGAGGTGGCCGAGAAGGTCCTCAAGAACCTCACCAAGGTCGTCCCGCTGGTGGGCGCGGCCCCCGGCCTCATCGACGCGTACAACTACGGCAAGGACGCCGCCGAACTCCGGGACAAGAACAAGGACCTGGGCTTCTTCGCCACGGTGGGCGCCACGCTCAACGCCACGGACGCGGTGGTGGGCACGGTGCTGGACTTCACCGGTGTGGGCGCGGGCGTGGACCTGGCCGCGGGCGCGCTGTTCGGCGTGGCCGAGCTGGGCTTCGATCTGGCCTACGGCGCCGAGAAGGCCAAGTTCGACGCGGACCCGGCCAACTACCAGGCTCCGGACTGGATGAAGGCGGTCAACCTGGGCGCCGCGGCGCTCGGTGGGCCTCAGGGCATGGCCGCACTGGCGGCCTACTACGGGCCCGAAGGCGCCGCTCAGCTCACCCAGTGGGGCATCGAGAAGGGCGCCAAGGGCGCGGTGAAGCTCGCCGAGTTCGCCGGCGTCAGCGCCGCCGAGGCCACCGGCGATGGGCTGAAGACGACGGCCGGCTTCATCCACCAGATGGCCGACGTCATCCGCAACCCGTCCAAGTACGGCGAGGCCGTCGTGAAGACGGCCACCGACGCGTTCAACGCCGCCATGGAGAAGGGCGGAGAGATCGCCGAGGAGGCCAAGAAGGTCCTCGGCAACGTCATCGACGAGGCGAAGAAGCTGGGTGAGAAGGGCCTCGAGACGCTCAAGTACATCGCCCAGAACCCGGGCGAGGCCGCGAAGATGGCGGTCGACGGCATCAAGAACATGATCGAGTCCGGCGCCGACCTGGTGAAACAGGGCGGCGAGGCGGTGCTGAAGAAGGCCGCCGAGACGCTGGACGCGCTCAAGACGGGCTGGGAGAACCTGAAGGGCGCCGCGGCCGAGAAGGCCAAGGAGCTCATCTCCGGCGCGAAGACGGCGCTCCAGTCCGCGATGAACAAGGCGGTGGAGCTGGGCGAGAAGGGCCTGGAGACGCTCAAGTGGGCCGCCACCCACCCGGGCGAGGTGGGCGAGATGGCCAAGAAGGCCTTCACGGACATCATGGCCAAGGGCGGCGAGCTGGCCAAGAAGGCCTGGGACGGGCTCAAGAACCTGGGTGCCCAGGGGCTCGCGGTCGCAGAGGCCAGCGTCAAGGCGCTCAAGGACGCGGGCGGCAAGGCGGTGGAGACGCTCAAGTACATCGCCGAGAACCCCGGCGAGGCCGCCGCCAAGGTGCGCGAATGGGCCGGGCAGACGCTCTCGGACATCGCTCGCAAGGGCGGAGAGCTCGCCACCGAGGCCGCCACCGCCATCAAGGACTTCGTCGACAAGCGCGTGGACTGGGCCAAGAAGTTCGCCACGGACCTCCTCAAGGAGGGCGTGGAGTCCTTCAAGAACGTCGCCAAGGCCTGGGCCGAGAACCTCACCGAGGGCGGCAAGGAGATCCTCGGCGCGCTCAAGGACCTGGGTGACGCGGGCGTGGATGCGCTCAAGGATCTGGCCAGCGCGGGCGGCAAGCTGGCGGAGACGGCGGTGGGCTACCTGAACGACCTGGCGAAGATGGGCATCGACGCGGCGAAGGGCGCGCTCGATGGCCTGGCCAAGCTGGGCGGTGAGGTGGGCCGCCTGGCCGGCGAGGCGTTCGACGCCGTGAAGAACGCGACCAACGGCGAGGTGAGCGTCTTCGGCGTGGACGTCGACCTGAACCCGTTCTGGTAACAGCGGGACCTGAAGGTTCGAAGTACCGGGAGGCTCCCATCCACGTGGGAGCCTCTCGGCGTTTCAGGGCTCAGGACACCACGAAGCTTGCGGTGCCCTTCAGCTCCACGACGTCTGTCGTCTGGAGCTGGGCGCTGGCCAGAATATGGGGAATCAGTTGGCTGCGCGTGAAGAAGCCCTGCGTGGTGATGGCCTGCTCGTACACCGGGGAGGCGAGGACCACCCGCGGGACTAGAAGGGTAAACAAAAGCGCGCCCGCGTCCGCATCCGGCCTGAGCGTGATGGTGACCAGGGTGCCGATCTCCGTCTCCACCTGGCGAATATCGTCGCCCCGAGCGTTCACCTCGCGTTCGCGATCCTTGTAGTGAAAGAGCGGATCCCCGGTGATGCTCGTCGCCGAGAAGGAGACGGAGATGCGCCGGTTCTGGACGTTGAAGGTGTTCGCGTCGATCAGGGAAACACCCTTCGTCGTGGGCTCTGAAATGGCTGTGGTCATGGAATTTCCTCGTTTGGGGTTGTGCCGCGCGGGGTCGTCGCGCGGTCGGAGGGTTGGAGTCAGCCCCGCGAGGATGTGATGGACGCGTTCACCCACTCGCGCACCTGACTGCGCAGCCGCTCGGGCTCAAAGGGCTTCTCCACCCGAGGGTTGCGCACCCGCTCCAGGAAGGACCTGGCTCCTGGCGTGTACGCACCACCCGTGATGAACACCATCCGCCGCGCCCGGTCCGGCCGCACCGCCTCCAGGTGAGCGTGCAATTCCATGCCCGTCACCTCCGGCATCATCAGATCGCAGAGGATGACGTCGAAGTCCCCCTCGGGCGAGGAGAGCAGCTCCAGGGCCCGCTGCGAGCTCACCAGCATCTCCACCTGATGGTCCCGAGCGAGCGTCCGGCGCAGCGCCGCGCTCACCAGCGGATCATCATCCACCACGAGCACCCGGCCGCGTGCCGGCTCTCCAGGGGGGCGGGCCTCGCTGACCACCGGTGCGCGGGGCGCCGGCACGCTCGACGCGGGCAGCGTCACCCGGAACACCGTTCCCTGCCCCACCTGGGACTCCACCTCGATGCGTCCGCTCATCGAGGTGATGAACGCATGGCACAGCGCCAACCCCAACCCGGTGCCCACGCCCACCGGCTTGGTGGTGAAGAAGGGGTCGAAGATGTGGCCGAGCACCTCGGGAGGAATGCCGCAGCCCGTGTCCCGGACCTCGGCCACCACCTGCCCCTCGGCGCCACGCTTGAGCACCAGGCGGACTTCATTCTTCTCGGGCTGGCCCTCGGGCAACGCCTGGGCCGCGTTGATGATCAGGTTGAGGAACACCTGTGCCAACCGCGCCTCGTTGCCCTCCACCTGCGGCACGTCCGCCGCGTATTCACGGATGAGCTGGGCACGCGGGCGCAGCTCTCCGGCCGCCATCTTCGCCGCCGAGTCCATCACCGCCCGCAGGTCCACCGGGCCGCGCGCGTCCTCGTCCTGGCGTGAGAACGTTTTCAAATCTCGCACGATGCGGCGCACCCGGTCCGCGCCCTGCAAGGCCTCGCGCAGCACCTGCTGCATCTCGCGCAGCCGCTCGCGCAGGGGCTCGGAGCCCTCCGCCATCCGCGACAGCGTCTCCGACTCCTCGCACGCGTGCTCGAGGTTGGACACGATGTAGGCCAGCGGGTTGTTGATCTCGTGCCCCACGCCGGCGGCCAGGGTGCCCACGGCGGCCATCTTCCCCGCCTGCACGAGCTGGGACTGGGTGGCGCGCAGCGTGCGCAGGTTCGCATCCAGCTCCGAGTTGGCCCGCGCCAGCTCCTGGGTGCGCTCCTCCACGCGGGCCTCCAGCCAGCGCTCGCGCCGCTTGAGCCGGCCCACGCGCCAACCATAGATGGCCGCCGCGAGCCCTCCCGCTCCCAGTGCGCACAGCGCGTAGAACCATGCGGCCTGGTAGAAGAAGGGCTTCAGCGTCACCTCCAGCACCTCCCCCGGCTCGACCCATCGCCCCTGGCGATCCATGGCCTCCACCTGGAAGCGATAGGTGCCCGGAGGCAGGCGCGTGTACGTGGCCACCCGCCGGCCCTCAGCCTCCACCCAGTGGCTGTCGTGCCCCTCCAACCGGTAGCGGAACTGCACCCGCGAGCCCCCCTCCACCATGATGGCGGTGAAGCGGATGTCCAGGTCCCGCTGCCCCGGCTCCAGCTCCAGCCGCTCGGCCACCTCCACCGGCTTTCCCTGGACACGGACCTCCTCGATGCGCGGCTGGGGCGAGGTGTATCGAAGCCGCGGATCCCTCGGGTTCATCATCACGGCACCCCGCAGGTTGGCGAACCACATGCGGCCGTCCCGCGTCTTCCACCCGGAGGGCTGGGAGCCGCCATTGCACTCGCCCACCCGCATCCCGTCCCCATCGTCGAAGAGCTCGCCGTTCACCCGCTCGCGCCGGCCATCCGCCACCTCCTCCAGTTCCTGGTGGCTGATGCGGGCGATGCCCTTGTTGCTGCTGCTCCAGAAGAAGCCGTCCTCGTCCGGCAGCAGGGTGAAGACCGTGTCGTCTGGGAGCCCCTGCGCGGTGGTGATCGATCGGAAATGCCCCTCTTTGAAGCGGGACACGCCCGCCGTGGTCCCCACCCACAGCGTTCCGTTCGGATCCACATGCAGGATGTTCACCGTGTCTCCCGCCAGCCCGTCCTTGCTGGTGAAGCGGGTGAAGGTGCCTCGAGCGAAGCGGACCAGCCCGGTGTACGTGCCGTACCAGATCGTCCCCGAGTCCTCGCGGATCATGGGCAGGATGATCTCGGGGGTGAAGCCCTCCCGCTGGCCATGGAGGACAGCGCGTCCGTCGCGCAGCTCGACGAGCCCCTCCGAGGTGGCGAACCACATGCCGCCCGGCTCCGGCGCCATCGCGAAGATGCTCATGTCCGCGGGCACGCCCTGCTCGGGCCCGAGAGCCCGGACGAAACGCTCGCCCGTCAAGCGCCAGGCTCCCGTGGGCGTCCCCACCCAGAGCGCGCCGTCCGAGCCTTCCGCCATGCAGGCGATGCTCTCGTCCGGCAGCCCCATCGTCGATCCCACCTGGATGACGGCTCCGTCCTTCACCTGCTCCAGGCCTCGGCCCGAGCCCATCCAAAGCGTGCCGTCCCGGGTCTCCAGCACGAATCGGACGCCGTCGAGGTGCGAGCCCTCGGGCTCGCCGATCGTCACGAACGGGCCATTGCTCAGGTAATGGACGCCGTCATTCCACGTGCCGATCCAGAGGCGCCCGTCGCGATCCTCCATCAGGCCCCGGAGCGAGTCTCCCGCCAGCACCTTGGCGCCGGTGAAAGGGGTGAACCCCACCACGTTGTGCCGCAGCAGGCCGCGATCGGAGGCCACCCACAGGTTGCCGTCGCGATCCTCGAGCAACCCCGACACGGGCGCATCCGGCACCCCCTGCTCCGGGCCGTACTGGGTGAAGCGGCCGTCACGAAAGGAGAACAGACCGTTGGTCGAGCCCACCCACAACATGCCATCGCGGGTCTGCTCCAGGGCCCGCAGCGGCTTGGGGTCACTCTTCCAGGGCCAGGGGGTGACCGAGATCGTCTCCCCGGACACGTGGACCAGGCCCTGATTCGCCCCCACCCACGCGCCGCCCTCCCCATCCCCGGTGACGGCCCCGGTGCCTCCAGGGGGCAGGCCCTGCTGGACCGTGTAGAACCGCCAGGGGCCCTTGCCGGACACCGGCGCTCGCACCAGCCCGATGGACGAGCTGATCCACACGGACTTGCCGTCCACGGCGAGTCCTCGGATGCCGGCCTCGGCCAGCGCACCGGCCTCGGGCGGACGGTGGAGCTGGCCTCCCTCGAAGCGGAAGAGGCCCAGGTTGGTGCCCACCCAGAGCACGCCCGTCGCATCCACCACCAGGGCGTGGATCTCCTGCTCGGCCAGCTCGGGCGAGTTCCTCCGGTCGAAGACGGCGAAGCGCGCCCCATCGAAGCGGGCGAGCCCCTCGAAGGTGCCAAACCAGAGATAGCCATCGGGCGTCTGGGCGACGGTGAGGACGGTGTTCTGCGGCAGCCCGTTCTCGCTGCGCCAGCTGTCATGGTTGTATTGGGAGGTGCGCCGGTTCGGCTCGAGCGCGAGGCCGGGCAGGGCCCACCCCAGCACTCCGATGAGCCAGAGCCCCAGGAGTCCATTTGCCCCCGGCGGCCGCCGATATCTCCGTGTTCCCATGGAGCGCCTAGTGTCCAGCACAGGGGGTACCCCGCGAAAGCTGGGACATGGCAGACCCACCTGCCCGGAGCTGGCGGGCAGCGGCTAGACTGGCGCGTCTGGGAGGAGCGCCGCATGAGCGAAGTCGTTCCCATCGCCAAGGGCCGGACCACGCTGATCGGGTTCTCGACACCGCGCCACTTCAACCCCGTCTCGTGGCTGGTGCGGCGGTTCACCAACAGCGAGTGCAGTCACAGCTTCTTCGTCTACTGGGACGACGACTTCGAGTGCGACATGGTGCTGGAGGCGCACGAGCTGGGCTTCCGGCTGATTGCCTGGCCTCGCTTCGTGAAGAAGAACCGGGTGGTGGCGCTGGTGGAGCCCGCGTTCGCGCTCGATCCCGGGTTCCTCAGGCTGGGCGAGTGGGTGGGCAGCGTCTACGACTTCGGCGGGCTCATCGGCCAGTCCGTGGTTCAGTTCGGCAGGTTCCTGCAGCGCAAGTGGCGCAACCCCTTCCGCTCCTCGAAGGCCATGTTCTGCAGCGAGTCCATTGCCCTCTGCATGCAGTGGGCGGGGCACCCGGACGCGAAGCTGTTCACGCCCAAGGAGACCACGCCGCAGGATCTGCTCGTCTTCTTCCGCGAGCCGGGCCGGGCGACGATCCTCGACATCCAGCGCTGGGACTGAGGGGTTGCGCGGGTTCAGCGTACGGCGAGGGTGCGGTTGCGCCAGTCGGCGGTGCTCCAGCGCTTGAAGGTGCCCGAGTCGTCGGGCCGCTCGGCCGTCTTCTCGGGGAGCAGCGTGTCCCGCTTGAGCACCTGGAAGGAGGACTTGATGCGGCCCTCCACCAGGGCTTCGCGCGCCACGAGGACGCGGGAGCCATCCGGGGTGAAGCCCGCGAGCTCCACGTAGCCCACGCCCGGCTCCGTCGTGGCGGGGGAGAGCGCGTCGAGCAGCCAGCCATCTCCTTCCTGGTGGAAGACCCACAGCTCGGTCCAGCCCTCCAGGAGCTGCACGGCCACGGTGACGGAGGTGCCCTGCGGGGAGCGGCGGATGGAGCTGGGCCACACCAGTCCATAGGTGCACTGGGTGGCCAGCGGTGTGCCGGTGCTCTTCTCGTCCACGAGGCGCAGGCACGTCTCCCCCGGCTTGCCGGGCGCCAGCTCGAGGCGCGGACCGGCGGCCAGCGTCTCGGGAGCGGGCACGGAGGCCCAGCGTGAGGCAGCTACCCGGACGGCGGCCACGGCGTAGGCGGAGCGGTCCTCGTCCGCCAGCTCGGACTTCAGCACCCGCGCCAGTTCGTCCACGGAGTGCTCACTGGCCTTGGCGCCCTTGTCCGCCTCGCCGCGACGGGCCCACTGGTAGGCCAGCGCGGCGTACACCTCGGCCCGGCGCAGGTGGAGGCGGTTGGCCTGCCAGGCCGGGAGCGTGCCGGTGTCCACCTGCTCCAGCACCGAGGCTCGCCACTCGTCGAGGGCCTGGCGCTCCACCTGCCGGAGCGCAGGGTCGATGCATTCGGGCCGGGTGAGGGCGAGTGCGGCCCGGAGCCGCGCCTCGGGGGTGCCTCCCAGCGCGAGCACCCGGCGGAACGCCTCTCCGTCGTAGCAGAGGCGGGTGCGGCCCTCCTGCTCGAGGCTGACGAGCTTCACCCCGTAACTGGCGGCCACGTCCAGATGCGCGGCGAGGGCCTCGTCATTGGACTTGCGGGAGGAGGCCCGCTTGGCCAGTCGGTCCGCGAAGGTGCCCATGGCATCGAAGAGCTCGGGGCCGACCTGGGAGGAGTTCGCCGCTCTCAGCAACGCCGCCGTGTAGCCGATGCCCAGCGCCTCCGCTCCCGAGGTGTCCCGGAGGAACTCCACCACGGCCTGGAGCTGGGGGGCGCTGGACTCCTCCAGGCGGTAGACGCGAACCTGCTGCGGACGGATGTAGCCGGGGCGCTCCCGGCCGTGGTCGTAGACCTGGAGGAAGCCCTGGCGTTCGCCTCGGACTTCGAGCCACTCGCCCTGCCACAACGTGGCCTGGCGGGGCGCGGAATCCTGGGGCGAGGCGCGCAGAGGGGACTGGTCCTGCACCACGAGGGCGATGGTGAGAATGGCGGCGAGCATGGGGCCTACTCCTCCTGCTGCTGCGTGCCCTCGGACGCGTAACCGGACTCGGACTCGTCGCTCGACTCGGAGCGGCGCGAGCCGGGGGCGCTGGCGTACTGGGGCTTCGGCGAGGACTGTCCCAGCAGGTTGCCGGCGATGAAACCACCGGCCTGGGGCGGAGCGATGATGACCTGGATCTTGTCGGACAGCTTGTCGGCCAGGGTCTTCTGGATGAGGAGGGGGTTCTTGGTGATGAGGTCGGCCTCGCGGGCGAGCTGCTCGGAGGAGGCCTTGCCGGTGGCCTCGATGCGGTAGGCATCGGACTCGGCGAGCTTGCGGCGGGCGTCGGCCTCACCGTCGGCCTCGATGCGACGGGCTTCGGCCTCGGCGCTGGCCTGGGTGATGCGGCTGACCTTGGCGGCCTCGGCCTCCAGGCGGCGCTGTTCGATCTCCTTCTCCTTGAAGGGGAGGATGTGGCGCATGGCCTCGGCCTTGGCCTTGGCGGCGATGATCTCCTCGCTGGCGGCGGCCTCGGCGACCTTCTCGCGGCGGACCTTCTCGGCCTCGGCGCTCAGCGCGGTCTCCTTGATCTGCTTCTCCTTGAGGTCCAGGGTGTAGCGCATCTTCTCGGCGCTGAGTTCCTCGGCGAGCAGGGCCTCCACGCCGTTGCGGTATTGCTGGGGCAGGTCCACGTTGCCCAGGGTGACGGAGCGGAGGAGGACGCCATCCTTGGCCAGGAGGGGGGCAATCTCGTCGAAGAGGGCCTTCTGGATCTCCATGCGCTGGGTGGCGAAGATCTCCCGGACGGTGTGCCGGGCGAAGTGACTGCGGAGCACCCCATCGATGACGGGCTCGACGAGCTCGCGGCCCACATCGTCCGGCACCGAGGCGGCCAACTGGGAGATGCGGGCCGAGTCGAGGGCGTAGCGAAGGGTGACCTCGACGCCGATGGACAGGCCCTCAGCGGACTGAAAGGGAGCGGGGCCACTGGCATTGGCGCTGCGGTCGGGCCGGAAGACCTGGTCCTTGAGGCTATAGAGGCGGAGCCGGTGGATGTGGGGGACGAGCAGGGCCCAGCCTTCGCGAAGCTCCGCGGTGTTGCCGGTGACGAGGTTCATCCGGATGCCGACCTGGCCCGGCTCGATGAGGGTGACGGGGCGCGAGGCGGCGACGAGGCCGACGGTGCCCGCCACGACGAGCCCGGCGGTGAGGCGACGGCCCTTGGGGGTGAAGATGGACCAGCGGAACAGGCTGACGACGGCGCCCAGTCCGGAGCGGACCAGGAAGACGCCCTGCTTCACACCTTCACTCAACTTCTCTGGGATGTTCATGGCCTTCAATTTCTCTTTGATGTTCATGGATGCCTTCTCCGCGAGAGAGGCAATGCATGACGGATACCCACCGCGTGGGCGGATGTTCACGAAGGTGCTCCGCTCTGTGCGCGTGTGAAGCGTGAGGAGCACGAACGCGAGCGCGCGGCTGCATGGACGCACGCGGTGTGGCCCGCGTGGCTCATCACGAAGAACGGGTGCGTCCGGCGGCACACAGGAGCGGGCGGCAGCCCTGGCCGTGCCAGCCCGACATGTGAGGCCCGGGCCCCGGGGTCAGCCCTTGTTTTCCCCACCACTCGCAGGGGCCGGGGCGGCCGCGCGCACCACCGTCTCCGCGTTGAAGTCCTCCTGGCTGCTGGGCCGGAGGCTCGAGGACGACAGGCGCGAACTGCTGGCCTTCTTCCAGTACTGCCGCGGCGGCAGCGGCTCCACCTGCGGACCCGATACGATGCGCGGCCAGAAGTCGCACTCGACCAGCCCCATCCTCTTCACCAGCACCTGCCGCTCCTCATAGAGCCGGGCCGCTCCTGCCACATCCCCCAGCTCCTCCAGCGCCTCCGCGTACCGCTGGAGCGTCGGAATCTGGTTGCTCAGGTTCGCCACCGCCCGCAGCCGCGCCATCGCCTCGTCCGCCCACGTCCGCACCTGCGCCACCGTCCCACCCGAGAGCGCATGCAGGTGCGCCAGCCCGATCAGGCACAGCGGCGCGGCCTGCTCGTCCATCGTCCCGGCGCTGGCCAGCTCCAGCCCCTTCTCGTACGCCGCCTTCGCCTCGACCTGGCGGCCGGCGACGAACTCCACATCCCCCAGGTACGCATACGCCAGGGAGCTGCCGTACAAGGTGCCCTGCTGCTTCGCCAACCCCAGCGCGTGGTTCAGCAGGTGCCGAGCCCGATCCAACCGGCCAATGTGGAACTGGTGCCGCCCCGCATAGAAGGTACCCATGCACACATACAGCCCGGTGATGCCGTGGGCCTCACTGAAGGCCAGCAGCTCCGCGCTGCGCTGCACCCCTTCATCCCACCGGAACTCCGCCTCGGCGATGACGGAGTAATAAAAGGTGGAGGCCGCCATCCGCACCGGGTTGCCCAACCGCAAAGCAATCCGCGCCGCCGAGGACGCATACTCCCGGGCCTTCTTGAACTCGCCGCAGTACGCCAGGGACAGCGCGAGGATGCCCTCCGAGTGCGTCTGCTCCACGTACTCGCCCGCCTCCGCCGACTGCGCCGCCGCCTCGGTGAGCATGAGGATCGATGGCCCGAACCGCCCCGAGCCCGACAGCGCCCGCCCCATGATGCTCAAGGGCGCGTACAGGTAGGAGCGCAGGTGCGGCTCCGTCGCCAGATCCAGGCACGTCTCGCTGCACTCCAGCGCCTTGGGGAAGTTGCCCTGGGCATAGTAGGCCCGCGCCCATGAGCTGTTCAGCGCCAGCCGCTGCTCCGGCGTGCAGCGATCGAGCATCGCCTGCCCCAGGTCCAGGTACCGCAGCATCTCGGCCGCGCTGCCCAGCAGACAGCCGATGCGCACCAACCCATGCAGCGACTGGACCAACAGCTCGTCCCGCTCCGCCGAGACGGGCTGCGAGCTGGCCACCGTGAACGCCTTGCGCAGGTGCTGGCCAGCGCCAATGGGATCCAACAGCCGGTCCGCCTCGAGCCCCGCCTCCAGGTAGGCGCCCGCGGACCGCAGCGGCTGGCCCGCCTTCTCCCAGTGGTAGCCCAGCGTCCCCGGAGGAGCCCCTCGCTGCTGCAGCCGCTCGCCGATGCGCCGGTGGATGTCCGCCACGTTCTCCAGCCGCCCGTCCGATGCCAGCCGCTCGCGAATCGTGTCGTGCACGAAGGTGCACCGGTCTCCCGACACCACGCACAGCCGCTGCTCCTCCGCCGCGGTGATGGCCGCCCGCACCTCTATAGGAGCAAACAGGCCCAACGCCTCCAGGTCCGACAGCCGGAACCGCCGATCGAAGAGCGCGGCCACCCGGAGCACTCGCAGCACCTCTTCGTCCAGCCGCTCCAGCGCGCGCCCCACCACCGTGGACACGGAGTCCGGAGGCCGGTACTCGCCCCGCAGCCGGTCCGACAGGCGGATCCTCCCGTCCTGCTCCCGGGAGAGGTACCCGCCCACCTGCAAGTCTCGGATGATCTGCGCGCTCACCAGCGGGTTGCCGCTGGCCAGGAACGGCACCGACTGCACCAGCGCCTTCACCACCGCCGGACTGGCCCCACCCGCCAGCCTCGCCAGCAGCTGGTCATTCTCCTCGGGACCCAGCGCCTCCAGCGTCACCATCTCCAGCTCACCCGTGCGCGCCAGCCGGGGCGGCGGACGGGTGGTGCACAGCAGCAGCACCCCCGGAGGCGGCGACGCGGTGAGTCGAGAGAGCACCGCCAGCGTCCCATCGTCCGCCCAGTGCACATCCTCCAGCACCAGCACCAGCGGCCGCGCCGCTCCCAACGCCGTGAGCAGGTGCACCAGCGCCTTGCCCACCCGCTCGGCGCCCAGGCCCTGGACGATGACGCCCTCGTTCTCGCGCTCGGAGCCCTCGGGCAGCAACCGGCTCAGCTCGGGCACCAACCGCCGCAACTCCTGGGCCTCGCCCGCCAGCGCCTGCCCCGCCACATAGCGCACGCGGTGCCCGGGCTCGCTGCGGATGCCCATCAACAACTCCACCATCTGCCCCAGCGCCTCGCGCAGCGGCGAGTACGGCACCAACTCGCCCAACTGCCGGCACCGCCCGTACCCCACCAACACCCGCGCGCTCACCTCCTGCGCCAGGAGCACCTCGGAGATGAGGCGGCTCTTGCCCATGCCCGCCTCGCCCACCAGCATCAGCGAGCGACCCTGCCGGTCCCCCACCGAATCCACCGCCTCGCGAAGCAGCGCCACCTCGCGCGCGCGGCCCACGAAGGGCGCGTCGTCGGTGACCATCTCCGGAGGCAACACCACCACCCCATCCCCGGTGTTGCCGTGCAGCAGGTCGAAGTAGATCCCCTTGAGGCGCGCGGCCAACCGGCTCGCCCCGCCGAAGCGCTGCGCCACATCCGGATCCAGCAGCGAGCGCACCAGCCCCGCCACCGGCGAGGGCACCAGCGGCGCGGCCTGCTCCAGCGGCGTCATCTTCCCCGCGCGCTTGAGCGAGCCCAGCGCCGCATACGAGGAGTTGCTGGGGAACGGAAGGATGCACGAGAGCATCTCGTACAGCAGCGTCCCCAGCGCGTAGAGGTCCGCCTTCTCCGTGAAGCGATCACCCGTGCCGAAGAAACCCTCGGGGGCCATGTACGCCAGCGTCCCCGCCATGGGGCCGCCCTCGTGCGTCCGGAACCCGTTGGACAGCCGTGCCAGACCGAAGTCCAGCACCTTCACCTTCGGCTCCACGGGATCCGTAATAATGATGTTGGCCGGCTTCAGGTCCAGGTGGAGCACCTTCAGCTCATGGCAGTACGCCAGCGCCTCGGCGATGCGCCGGGTGAGCTGGAGCGCCTCGAGCACCTCCAGCGGGCCCTTCTCCTGCAGGTAGTGCCCCAGCACCACGCCGTGCACCATCTCCATCACCAGGTACAGGCGCCCATCCTCCAGAAAGCCGTACCCCAGCACCTCCACCAGCGAGGGGTGCCGCAACCGCGCCAGCGCCTCGATTTCGTTCTGCTGCCAGACGAGTTGCTGCGCGGTGATGGACTTCGCCGAGTGCTTGCTGACCTTGATGGCGACCAGCCGCTGCTCGGAGTCCCGGGCGCGATACACCACGCCAAAGCCGCCGGAACTCAGCGTGTCCTCGATGACGTACGCCCCCACCTGCGTCCCCGGGGTAAGCGCGCCGGGAACACTCTTCACGTCGGGTTTTTCCGGCGGAGGTGGTGCCATCGTCCTGGAAAAGTCCAAGCATGCCAGCTTGAGGCGACTGAAGCGAATCCAGAGAAAGCGACCCAGGAGAAAGGCGGGGCGCCTGTGACTCAACCCGCTACATCCCGCGTGGGAGAGCCGAGGGCCATCTTTCGTTGAAAGCCCCCAGTCCGCGGCCTAACTTTCGAGCCACCCACTGGTGGGGCCCCTCCGAGGCAGGCAGATGCACGGCGCGCGGCCTGCCCGGCCCGGTGCTCCACACGACAACCGAGGAGAGCACCGTGGCAGACCATGTCCCGCTCGAGGAGATCGGCCGGGAAGTCCGAAACATCATTGCCGGCGCATTGAAGAAGCCGGTGGAACAAATCCCACTGACGGCCAGCCTCGAGAGCGGGCTGGGGATCGACTCCATGGCGATGATCGAGATCAACATCGCCCTGGAGGAGCGCTTCCGCTTCGCCATGCCGGACATGGCGTCTCCGGCGGAGGCCAACCTGCGAACGGTGGAAGACCTGGCCCGCTTCGTGGCGAAGCTGCTGTCCCAGCAGAAGGGGAAGCCCTCATGACGACGGCCACGACGAACCTGGGGCTGCGGCACCCGGACGAGCGCGTCGCCGCCCAGCGCACTCCGGAGGAGCAGCGAGCGCACGAGGCCCGCGAGGTGGCTCAGCACTACGAGCACAACCCCGAGATTTTCAGTCTGGTACTGGACAAGCGGCTGGCGTACTCGACGGGGGTTTTCCTGTCTCCCGAGGAAGACCTGGAGACGGGGCAGGAGCGGAAGTTCGCGCGGGTGGCGGCGAAGCTGAACATCCAGCCCGGGGAGAAGGTGCTGGACGTGGGGTGCGGCTGGGGGAGCCTGCTGCTGTACCTGGCGCAGCACACGCAGGGCGACTTCCACGGCATCACCCTGAGCAGCAGGCAGCGCGAGGTGGCGCTGCAGCGCGCGAAGGACTGGGGCGTGGCGGACCGCGTGAAGGTGGAGCTCAAGCACGTGGAGGAGCTCAACCCGGCGCCGGAGAGCTACGACGTGGTGCTCTTCTCCGGGAGCATCGTCCACATGCACAACCGGGAGACCATCCACCAGCTGGTGGGGCGCACGCTGAAGCCGGGCGGGCGGCTGTTCATCTCGGACTGCTACTTCCCGGCGCAGCAGCGCGGGGACCGAGACAGCAGCGCCACGCGCTACATCTTCGTCACGGCGCTGGGCTACTGCCGGCTGCTGACGCTGTCGGAGGAGCTGGGGCTCATCGAGCAGGCGGGGTTGGATCTGCTGCACGTGGAGGACCTGACGAGCTCGTACGTGCAGACACTGGGGTATTGGATCGACAACGTGCGCAAGAACCGCGAGCACATCGAGTCCATGGCCCCCGGCTTCGCCAAGGTGCTCCAGGGCTACATGATGGTGGCGAAGCTGTCCTTCGCGAAGCGCACGGCGCTCGAGTACATGATCCTGGCGACCAAGGGCGCGCCCAAGGTGCACGTGGCGGGCTGGCCCATTCCGGGGAGCGCGAAGTGAGTGGGTCCAGGACGCTGGCCGGCCTGCTGCGGTCGCGGGCGCAGGCCGAGGGGGGAAAGCTCGCCATCCGTTATAAGGAGGGGGACGCGTGGCTGTCCCGTTCCTGGGGCGAGACGTGGGAGGAGGCGCGAGCGGTGGCCGCGGCGCTCCACGCTCGGGGCGTACGCCCAGGGGATGGAGTGCTGCTGCTGGTGCCCGAGGTACGGCCCTCCGTCAGCACGCTGTTCGGCGTGTGGGCGCTGGGCGCGGTGCCGAGCATCCTCGGCGTGCCGTATCGGCTGGCGGACCTGGACAGCTACCTGGAGCAACTGAGGATCACGGCGAAGAAGCTGGACGCGAAGGCGCTGGTGCTCTCGGGGATGTTGGCGGAGATGGCCGGAGACAGCGGCGGTGAGGGGCTCGCGCTCATCATCGCCGACTCGCTGGTGGAGGAGGGCCGTGCGTCCTCCTTCCAACCCGAGCCGGAAGCAGCTCCGGGCCCCTGTGTCGTTCAGCTCACCAGCGGCAGCACCAGCAACCCGCGCGGCGTGGTGCTCTCGCACGAGAAGGTGATGCTGCACATGGAGAGCATGAGCCGGGCCCTGCCCTCTCCGGCGCATGCGGTGGCGGTCTCCTGGCTACCGCTGCACCACGACATGGGGCTGTTGGGGGGACTGCTGTTCCCCTTCTTCAACGACTTCCCGGCGCACATGCTGTCGCCGCTGGATTTCCGGCAGCGGCCCTTCTGCTGGCTGGAGACGATGAGCCAGTTCCGAGGCACCATCTGCGCGGCGCCGCCCTCGGCGTACGCCATCTGCATGGGGCTGGCGAACCGGGCGCGCGAGGCGGGGTTGGACCTGAGCGCGTGGGAGGTGGCGATGATCGGCGCGGAGCCCATCTCGCCCGAGCTGTTGCGGCGCTTCTCGGACAAGTTCGCGCCGTGCGGCTTCCGGGCCGAGGCCTTCTTCCCCGTGTACGGGCTGGCCGAGGCCACGGTGGCGGTGACGTTCCCGGAGAAGCTGGCACCCACGGTGGTGGACCACGTGGACCGCGTGGCCCTGGAGCGCGAAGGCCGGGCGTTGCCCTGCGAGGCCGTCCCCGGGTCGCTGGGGCTCACGGGTGTCGGCCGCCCCATCCCCCACACCGAGGTGCGGCTGGTGGATGAGCAGGACCAGTCGGTGCCGGAGCGCACGCAGGGAGAGATCCTCGTGCGCTCGGCGACGCTGATGGATGGCTACTACCGGGAGCCGGAGCTGACCTCGGCCGCCGTGCAGGAGGGCTGGCTGCGGACGGGGGACGTGGGCTACCAGGCGAAGGGCTCGCTCTTCATCACCGGCCGGAAGAAGGAGCTCATCATCAAGGGTGGCCACAACCTGATTCCGTCCATCCTCGAGGAGATCGCCTCCACGGTGGAGGGAGTGCGGGCCGGGTGCGTGGCGGCGGTGGGCGTGCGCTCGGAGCAGCGGCAGACGGAGCTGGCCTACGTGCTGGCGGAGACGAAGCTGGAGGCCGAGGCCCAGGTGGCCCTGGGCGAGCGCATCCGCGAACAGCTCCGGGCCCACGGCATCACCATCGACCACGTGATGCTGGTGGCGGCGGGCGCGCTGCCCAAGACGACGAGCGGGAAGCTCAAGCGCAAGGCCATCTCCGAGGCCATCGCCTCGGGCCAGCTCACCGGCACGCTGGCATGAGGCGTGGGGCTCACTGGCCGATGACCTTGGCCTCCAGGCCCATGAGGGTGGGAGGCCGCACGAAGCGGCCATACCGCCGGCTCTTGGCGTACCAGGCGATGTGCCCGTTCACGCTGTCGATGATGGTCGTCGCGTAGGCCAGCAGGTCCCCGTCTTCGGGGAAGGACTCCTCGAGCTTGAGCGTGATGTGGGTGATGTCGGCGGCCAGCGAGTTGAGCTGGTCGAGCAGCGTGTGGAAGCGCTGTGACAGCGAGCTGCGCTCATTTCCCTGATCGAGCAGGAAGACATTGTCCAGCTCGCCGCAAGCAATCTCCTTGGCCAGCGAGAAGACATCGTTGATCAGGATGACGTGGCGGCAGGCATTCGTAAGCAGCAGCTTCACGGGGTGCAGCTGGCGGCGCATGGGGGACAGCGAGACGCCCTGGATGATCAGGAACGACTCGATCGACTGGACATAGGAGATGGTCTGCTCCCGGTTGTGCATGTACGTGGACAGCGAGGGTGAGTAGCCCGCGTCGGTATGAGCACCATGCTCCCAGGCCAGCGCCTCGAAATATTGGGCCATGCTGGCGATGAACCAGGAGAGCTCCATCCCGCTCTCGAGCGCGCGTTGGCGCACTTCCAGGAGCACCTCGAGGAACGGCTCGATGAGCGGGAAGTCCGCGGCATGCCCCTCCACACGAGGCCTCTCTCCCATGAGGCACCGCATGAAGAGGCCGAAGACCTCCTGGAGCTGGCCGTAGCTCAGGTAGTGGGACTCGGCGCGCACGTCGATCAGATTGTCCAGCGCATCATCCAGCGTGAAGATGAACGCCTGCAGTTGGATGAACCACACCGAGCGGCGGAGCAGTACATCCGGCAGCGTGCACGCCGCCAGCGCGGCCAGCCGAGACTGACAGAATTTGTGGAAGTAGGGCTCTCCCTTGCGTACGAGCCCCGTCTTCACCGCCCAGGCGATACACTCCTGCTCCGCTTGAGCGATCTCCTCGGGTGTGGCGACGGGACGCGGCCAGCCGTGGCCGGCAACATCCACGAGGTTCAGTCGTCCTTGCAGGCGGGCGCGTGACACCGTTCCGAGATCGAACTCGACAGCCGGTGAAGGGCTGAGACTCTGCATGGCGGGGGGACCTCCAGAAAGATCGTACGCCACGCCCAGTCAGGACGCTTGAGGACATGTATCGAAGCGGAACGAGCAGAGGGAGCTGGCCGCGGCGAGGGCGCACGGTACGCGCTCTTCAGCCCTCAGCCCAATTTCAGCAGCGCGTCCTTCCAACCTCCAGAGAGCACCGCGTCATCGGGTCCTCCTGAGACGGGAGGCCCCCTGTCGGCCGCACCGGGTCCAAACTGGTATGGCAGGCATACCAGTTGGCCGTGTTCTCGCCCGACGGGGTTCCTCCTCGGGCGCAGCCCCTGATGGCTCTAGGATGACCCCATGACATGGGAGCAACTCGTCAAGCTGGGCGCCGAGCTGCCCGAGGTCGAGGAGGGCCTCTGGTACGGCACACCGTCGCTCAAGGTCCGCGGCAAGGGCTTCGTGCGCCTGAAGGAAGACGGTGAGTCGGTCGTCTTCATGCTCGAGAGCGTCGACGAGCAGGAGTTCCTCATCCAGGCGATGCCGGAGCTCTATTTCATCACGGACCACTACCGGGGCTATGCCTTGGTCCTGGCACGGCTGCCGAAGCTGCGCGCCCCCGAGTGCCGCCGCAGGCTCGAGCAAGGCTGGAGGTTCAAGGCGCCACAGAAGCTGGTGAAGCAGCTCGACGCGGCCCAGGGCAAGCGGAGCCCTCCGAAGAAACGCCCGGCGCGCGGTTTATCGTCCGTTTAAAATCGGGGCGTAGGGTTCTTCTCATGAACCCACGCGACCGCCTGACAAGGGATGTACCCGCGCCCCACGGCGCCGCCTCCCTCAAGAGCTTCATCCACCTCATCGCCTCGACGAAGCCCTCGCTGCCCCTGCTCATCACCGCCCTGGTGCTGAGCGTGAGCTCGACGCTGGTGAGCCTCTTCGTCCCGCTCTTCACCAAGAACCTGGTGGATGGCTTCTCGCTGGCCGCCCTCAACTACCGCCAGATGGCGCTGATCGCCGCGGCCTTCACCCTCCAGGCCGCCACCAGCAGCATCTCGCTCTACCTGCTCACCTTCGTGGGCCAGCGCATCGTCGTCGGCATCCGAGACCGGCTCTGGAAAAAGCAGCTCGCCCTGCCCGTCCGCTACTTCGACGCGCACGGCACCGGAGACCTCATCTCCCGCATGGCCAACGACACCGCCGTCGTGAAGGCGCTCATCACCGAGAACCTCTCGAGCTTCGTCTCGGGCATCCTCGCCATGGTCGGCTCGGTCAGCCTCCTCATCTCCCTGAACTGGAAGATGGCCCTCGTCATGCTGGTGGCCCTGCCCGTGGGCATCGGCATCATCGTGCCCCTGGCTCGCAACATGCGCCGGGTGGCCATCGGGGCGATGGACGAGAACGCCCGCTTCACCGCCCTGCTCGCCCAGGTGCTGTCGGAGATCCGCCTGGTGAAGGCCTCCAACGCCGAGAGCCGCGAGTACCGCAAGGGCCAGGAGACCGTCGAGCGGCTCTTCCAGTTCGGCCTCAAGGAGGGTCGAGTCCAGGCGCTCGTCGGGCCGATGATGGGTCTGGTAATGATGGGCCTGCTCGTCCTCGTCATCGGCTATGGCGGGCTGCTCGTCTCGTCCGGACAGCTCTCGGCGGGAGACCTGGTCGCCTTCATCCTCTACCTCATCCAGGCCGTCATCCCCGTGGGTCAGCTCACCAACTTCTTCGTCCAGCTCCAGAAGGCCCGCGGCGCCACCCAGAGCATCATCACCCTGCTGGAGACGCCCGAGGAGAAGCCGGAGGAGGGAGTGCACCTCGAGGCGGCCCGCCTGCCCATCCGCTTCGATCAAGTGAGCTTCAGCTACCTGCCGGGCGAGCCCGTGAGCCGGGAGATGAGCTTCTGCCTGGAGCCTGGCACGGTGACGGCCATCGTCGGCCCGAGCGGCTCGGGCAAGACGACCCTCTTCTCGCTCCTGGAGCGCTTCTATGAACCGGACTCCGGGACCATCCTCATCGGCTCGAAGCCGCTGAAGGAGTTCTCCCTGGCCTCGTGGCGCCGCCGCATCGGCTACGTCCCCCAGGAGAGCCCGCTCATGGCGGGGACGATCCGCGAGAACATCGCCTATGGCCTCGACCGGGTGCCGAGCGATGAGGAGCTCGCCGAGGCCGCTCGCCTGGCCTATGCCGACGAGTTCATCCAGGGCCTGCCCAACGGCTATGACACGGAGGTGGGCGAGCGGGGCGTGAAGCTCTCCGGAGGACAGAGGCAGCGCATCGCGATTGCCCGGGCGTTCCTGCGCAACCCCGACATCCTCATGCTGGACGAGGCCACCTCCAGCCTGGACAGCACCTCGGAGCACTTCGTCAAGCTGGCCCTGGAGAACCTGATGCGCGGCCGGACGACGCTGATCATCGCTCACCGCCTGTCCACGGTGATGGACGCCGACCTCATCCTCTTCGTCGAGAAGGGGCGGCTGACGGGGCGCGGCACCCACTCGGAGCTGGTGAACAGCCACGAGCTCTACCGGAGCTTCGCCGAGCAGCAGCTCCGCCCCCACGACCTCCGAGAGGCACGTGCCTGACTCGCGGGGTGTTCCCTGTAGAATGTGAACCCAGGAGGGCGCATGGCGAGGATCATGGTCGTCGATGACGACCCCCACATCCGCGAGGTGGTGCGGCACTTCCTCGGGACCGCGGGCTTCGACGTCGTCGAGGCCTCGGACGGCCGGGAGGCCCTGCACCTGCTGGAGCGGACCCAGACCGACCTGCTCGTGCTGGACGTGATGATGCCGAAGATGGACGGCTGGCAGCTCTGCCAGGAGCTCAAGCGTCTGCGAGACGTCCCCATCCTGATGCTCACGGCGAAGGGAGAGACGTCGCAGAAGCTCAAGGGCTTCGAGCTCGGGGCCGATGACTACCTGGTGAAGCCCTTCGAGCCCGCGGAGCTCGCGGCCCGGGTCAAGGCGCTGCTCAAGCGCTACCGCATCGAGGCTTCGCAGAGCGTGCAGGTCGGCAAGCTCTTCCTCAGCCGGAAGACGTACCTGATCCAGGCGGGCACGGAGAGCCTCACCATCCCCATGAAGGAGTTCGAGTTGCTCTTCAAGCTGGGCAGCTCGCCTGGGAAGACGTTCAGCCGGGAGCAGCTCATCCAAGCCGTCTGGGGCCCGGACTTCGAGGGTACGGATCGCACCGTGGACGTGCACGTCAACCGCCTGCGCGAGCGCTTCCCCGAGGAGCGCTTCGGCTATCGCATCACCGCCATCCGCGGCCTGGGCTATCGACTGGAGCTCGCACAGTGAAGGTACCCTCCCTGAAGCGCACGCCTCGCCTCAGGGCCGTGCTCGTCACCCTGGCCTTCCTGGCAGGGCTGATCGCGGAGTGGACGCTGGTGTCCTGGCTCAAGGCTGCCGCCCTGGCGGCCCTCGGTGTGCAGCTCTCTCCCTACATCAGCCAGGTCATCGATCTGGTGGTCTCGCTCGTCCTGTTCGGCTTCATCATGAAGTTCATCGGAAAAGCCTTCTTCAACTGGCGGATGACCATCTTCACCGTGTTGAACGACGCGCTGAGCCGCATCGCGCGAGGGGACTTCTCCGTCAGCGTCCCGGTGGAGGAGGCGGACGATGACATTCGGGAGAACCCGGTCCTCAAGGTGGCCGTCAACATCAACCAGGTGGCCGAAGCCCTCCAGCGCATGGAGGCGATGCGCCAGGAGTTCATCTCGAATGTCTCCCACGAGATCCAATCGCCCCTCACCTCCATCCGGGGCTTCGCGCAGGCCCTGAGAGAAGGCGGGCTGTCCGAGGAGACCCGTCAGCACTACCTCACCACCATCGAGGCCGAGAGCCGGCGCCTCTCGCGGCTGAGCGAGAACCTCTTGAGGCTGAGCTCGCTGGACTCGAAGGCCCACGCCCCGGTCCCGCGGCGCTACCGGCTGGACAGCCAACTGCGCGAAGTGGTCCTGGCCGCCGAGCCTCAGTGGACGGCCAAGGGGCTCGACATCGAGGCGGACCTGGACGCCGTGTACCAGACCGCGGACGAGGACATGCTGAACCAGGTCTGGACCAACCTCGTCCACAACGCGATCAAGTTCACTCCCACGGGCGGGAAGATCGGGATCGAGCTGCGGCTCGAGGACAAACAGGCCCTCGTGCGGCTCACGGATTCGGGGATTGGCATCTCGCCGGAGGACCTGCCCTTCGTCTTCGACCGGTTCTACAAGGCGGACAAGGCTCGCAGCCGCACGGATACCTCGGGTGGAAGTGGACTGGGGCTCGCCATCGCCCGGAAGATCGTCGAGCTCCACGGAGGGCGCATCGAGGCCCTGAGCGAAGGCCTGGGCAAAGGCTCCTGCTTCGCGGTACGCCTCCCCTCCGCGGAGCCCTACCTGAAAGCACCCGAGCCTGCTTCACCGGACACATCTTCGGAGCTGGGAGCGGAGCAGGGAGCGCAGCCCGACACGGTTCAAAGTGCACGCTGGAGGCTCGACGGGTAGAAAGGGCGCCTACTCCACGAGAGGGTCGGATGCGTCCAACGCAGCAGGACGGGAAGACGAAGAAGGCAGCGGCACCCAAGAAGACCGTGGCGAAGAAGGCCACCGTGAAGAAGGCTCCAGCCAAGAAGGCCCCGGCGAAGAAAGCGTCTGCGAAGAAGCCGGCCGCGAAGAAGGCCGGTACGCAGGGCGAGCTGCCGATCCTCTCCTTCACGAAGCCGGAGGCGTGGTCGGACTGGCTCGACAAGAACCACGCATCCTCGCGCGGTGTGCTGCTGAAGTTCGCCCGCAAGGCATCCGGCATCCCCTCCATCACCTACCAGGAAGCGGTGGAGGTGGCGCTCATATGGGGCTGGATCGATGGTCAGGCGAAGCGGCTCGATGACACCGCCTGGCTCCAGCGATACACCCCACGAAGCCCCCGGAGCATCTGGTCCAAGATCAATCGCGAGAAGGCGCTGGTGCTCATCGCGGCGGGGAAGATGAAGCCGGCAGGGCTCGAGCAGGTCGAGCGCGCGAAGAAGGACGGGCGTTGGGAGGCTGCCTACGACTCGCCGAAGAGCGCAACCGTGCCCGACGATCTGTCCGCGGCCCTCACCGCCAATCCGCGCGCCGCCGCGTTCTTCGCCACTCTGAACTCAAGGAACCGCTACGCCGTGCTGTTCCGTCTCCACCACGCGAAGAAGGCGGAGACGCGCGCCCGGCACATCGCCACCTTCGTCGAGATGTTCGCCCGGCACGAGAAGCTGCACCCCTGAGGCGTGGGGGACACGCCGCTCATGGGAGCGCCGCCTCGATGATCTGCTGACACGCCGTGGACGCCGCGACGGCCGCATCATGCGTCTGCTCCAGCGGCCCCACCGCGGGATGAACGAGAACCTGGATCTCTCCTGTCCGGAGCACGAAGTTGCTGTGCCGGGGCATGATCTCGAACGCGCCGGAGACTGTCACAGGCAGCACGCGCACCCCCGCACGAGAGGCGATGTGGAACGCGCTGTTGTGGAACGGGCGCACCTTGCCATCCGGGCTCCGCGTCCCCTCCGGGAAGAAGACGGTGGACCAGCGCCGAGCCACCCCCTGCTGCGCCTGCTGGAGCCCGGGCAACGAGGCCCGCATGCTGCGCGGATCCACGGAGATGTGACCGAACAGCCGCATGGCCCACCCGATGAGCGGGATGCGAAAGGCCCCACGCCGGGCCACCATGCGCACGGAGGTACGTGGCTGGAGCGCCGCCACCACCGCCATCGCATCGAGCAGGCTCTGATGGTTGGCGACGATGATGTACCGCTCGTCCCGGAAGGCCTGCTCCGCGCCACGCACCGTCAGCCGCGCGCCCACCAGCGCGAGGATGCCGCGCGCCCAGAGGATGGAGCAGACGTCATGCACCCGCTGGCGCCGATCCAACGGGAGCGCCAGCAGGGCCACCGGGATGAACACCACCAGCGAGAGCATGGCCCATCCCACGGCCAGCACCGTCCTCAGGACCTGGACTGGGCGGGAATAGGTGCGCTCGGGCATGGAGCGCTTCTACTCTCCGAGGAACTGGCGACTCCAGTGGCGAAACGCGGGAATGGAGCGCTCTTCCGGTGAGAACAACGGCTTGGGCCGGTAGATCTTGTTCTCCCAGATGGGGATGTCCTCCTCCACCTGCCGGATGATCTCCGCCACCAGCGCCTTGACGACATTCTGGCTGGATCCCGGCAACGCGGGCTGCCGGGCGAAGAAGGTGTGCCTCAGGGTGACGTGCTCGGGCCCCACCGGAACAGCGGCGGAGATGAACGTCACATCGGTGATGCCCGTGAACCGGATGGCCCAGTAGCCAGGCCCATACGCATCGGCCTGGATGCGGCCGTTCACCGGACCTCGCGGAGTGGGCTGCACCACCTTCGAGTCCATGCGGAAGACATGGTCCTGCGAGGAGAACTCACTCACCGGCTGCGAGAGCAGGCTGTGGACGTATTGGAAGTGGGTGGAGTCCGCGATGTTCTCGGAGATCTCATTCACGTGGGTGCGGATGCGCCACTGCTTCTTCTGGAAGAGCACCCAGCCCTCGGAGCGAGCCTCGGGGAGTTCCGGCACCCGCCAGGGCGGCTCCAAGCCCTCGGGCCCATGGTGAACGAGGATGATGCCGTCGAGCTCGTGCACCGGCCACGCGCGCACCTTCGCGCCGGAAGGAATCTTGCCCGCGTGGGGGACCTCGACGCAGGTCCCCTGGCCGTTGAAGCGCCAACCGTGGAAGGGACACTGCAGGTTGCCCTTCTGGACACGTCCCCCATGGCCCAGGTGTGCTCCCAGGTGTGGGCAGTAGGCATCGAGCGCATGAACCACCCCATCCTCTGTCCGGAAGAGCACCAGCTCGCGGCCGAAACAGGACAGGGGCATGACTCCCCCCATGGGCAGCTCATCGGACCAGGCAACCTGGAACCAGCCGTGCGGATAGGAAGTGAAGGGGAAGCGAGGGTCCATGGCCTGCTGGACATGATAGTGACGGGAGCCGGGTGCTCCAACCACCCTCCAGGACAGTCCTCCACCTCGGGAGGCCCACGCGCCGCCTCGGACGAGCTACCGGTGCAGCAGCCGCTCCAGACACGCCAGCAGCTCGCTCACCTGCTCTCCCTTCTGGAACACGGCATCCACGGGGGCTCGCGTACCGAAGCTCTGCTGCCCCGACACGAGCACCAGCTTCGCCTCGGGCAGCTGGCGGCGAATCAACGGAATCAGCTCCCACCCGTCTCCATCCCCCAGCGTCGAGTCCAGCAGCACCGCGTCGTACCGCGACGGCCCCTGCAGGCACCCGGCGAGCTGCGCACAGGACTCGGCGATGACCACGGTGAAGCCCGCGTCCTCCAACAGCGCCGACAGCGTCAGCGAGTTGGCCAGATCATCCTCCACGAGCAGCAGGTTCCGCCGCGGTGCTCCCGAGTTCTCCATGGGTCCCCCCTCCGTGGTTCCTCGCTCACACTCCGCCAGCGGCTCCGGGCTCCTCCGCGATGGGAAAGGAGACCCGCGCCCGCGTGCCCACGGACTCGCCTGCCTTCAGCTCCACCCACGCCCGGCCACGCAGCGCCAGCCGCTGGACGATGCACAGCCCCACCCCCGCATGCCCCGGCTTCGTCGTCACGAACGGCTCGAACGCCCGCGATCGCTGCTCGTCGCTCATCCCCGAACCGGTGTCGGTCACCTCGAGGATGACGCGCCCCTCGTCGCCTTGCAGCGTCCGCACCCCCAGCGTGCCGCCCTGGGGCATCGCCTCCACCGCGTTCTCGATGAGACAGCGGGTGAGCAGGGCGAAGTTCTCTCCATCTCCCTCCACCCGCGATTTGTCCTGCCAGGTGCGCTCCACGCGAATGGCCGGAGGAATGTGCGAGACCGCCAACGCCCGCTCCGCCGCATCGCACAGCACCACCCGCTCCTGCGCCGCCGGGAGCACCGCCAGGTTGCGAGCCGACAGCAGCTCCTCGGCCGAGGCCAGCTCACGGTCGATGAGCTGGAAGAAGACCTCCACCCGTGGATCCGCCTTCCACAGGTCCGTCTTCTGCGTCTGCTTCATCAGATAGTACGAGGCGTTGCGGATGCTGGAGAACCGGTTGCGCAAGTCATGGCGCAGCACCGCCGTCAGCACCTCTGCCACCGCCGCGCGCTCGCGGGCCTCGACCCCTGGAGTTTGCTCGTCCATGTCAGTTCCTCGTCAACGCGCGTCCACGGGCTCGCGCGATTGTCTGGGCCAGCTCCCGGATGGAGATGGGCTTGCGCATGCAGGACACGTCCCCCAGCGCGGCCACCTGGCGCATCATCTCTGGCACGTCATGCCCGGACACGGCGATGAAGCCCACCGGCTGCCCCACCCCTCGCAACCGCTCCACCACCTCCGGGCCCGTCATCCCCGGCATCACCAGGTCCACCACGCAGATGTCCACGCTCCCCGAGCGCATGCGCTCCACCGCCGCGTCCCCGTCGTAAACGGCCTCCGCGCGTACACCGCACAGCCGCAGCCCCTCCACCGTGGCCTCCGCCACATCCCTCACGTCATCCACCACCAGCACCTCGGGAGTGCGCGCCGCGCGCCGCAGCGTCCGCAGCAGGTGCTCCACGTCGAAGGGCTTGTGCAGCACGGTGAAGACGCCCTCGGCCAGCGCATCATCCACCAGGCTCTCCTGGGCGAACGCCGTCATCAGCACCACGGGCAGCCCCGGCTGCTCGCGCCGCAGGTGACGGTTCAGCTCCACCCCGTGCAGCCCCGGCATGCGGATGTCCGCCAGCACCACGTCCACGGGCTGCTGCTTCACCAGGCTCAGCGCCTCTTCGCCCGTGGAGGCCTCGACCACCTGGTGCCCTTCCAGCTCCAGGTTCGCCGCGAGGGTGATTCGCATCGACTCTTCGTCATCCACCACCAGGATGCGCGCCGTGCTCACGGGGCCTCCTAGGCCGCCCTCGCCACAGCGGGCGGGAGCTGGATGATGAACTCACTGCCACGACCGGGTTCGCTCACGACCTGGAGTGTACCGCCATGGCGCTGCACGCGCGTGGCCACAATGGACAGCCCCAGCCCGGTCCCTTGCTTCTTCGTGGTGAACAGCGGCTCGAAGATGCGCGGCAGCACGTCCGGGGGGATGCCGCCCCCGTCGTCCACCACGCGCACCCGCAGGGGCTCGGGGCCACCTCCGTCGGCCCGCACCACCACCTCCCCGCTCCGCCCCAACGGGATGGCCTCCACCGCGTTCTGCACCAGGTTGATCAGCACCTGCCGGAACTGCTCCCGATCCAGCACCGGCACCGGCAGCGTCTCCGGCACCTGGTTGAGCACCCGCACGCCCTCACGCGGAGGCACCACGCCCATGGCCTCGTCCACCAGCGGCCGCAGCGGGCACGGCTGGAGGCTGAGCGCCCGCTCCCGCGCGAAGTCCAACAGGTCCGAGATGATGCGCGCACAGTTGTTCAGCTCCCGGTCCATCAACGCCAGGAACTGAGGCACGCGCGCATCCGTCGCCGCCTCCTCCGGCTTCGCCAGGCGCTTGGAGAGATAGGCGTGCGCGTTGCGCACGGCGGCCAGCGGGTTGCGCAGTTCGTGCCCCACGCCCGCCGCCAGCTGCCCCACCGCCGCCAGCTTCTCCACGCGGATGAGGTGCTCATGGGTGTCCCGCAGCTCGGTCAGCGCCTTGTCCAGCTCGCGAGACTTCTCCTGCTCGCGCTCGGAGGCCAGCTCCGCCGCCGCCCGGCGCTCGGCCATCTCGCGCATCTCCCGCCGAGCCCCGAAGCACGAGAACAGCAGCACCAGATCGATGGCGAAGACCCAGAAGACATGCTCCAGCAGGCGCCACCACTCCGGATCCGGCGTGCCGTAAACGGACTCGGGCCAGAACAGGCCGCGCAGCGAGTGGTCCACCACCACCACGCACGTGGCGCTCAGCAGCACCGGCCAGTCCCGGTAGAAGGCCAGGAAGGCCAGCGAGCCGAACACGTGGAAGTGTGTCTCGATGCGGCCCCCCGTCAGGTGGATGAGCAGCGCGGACCAGAGCATCTGGGAAATCGCCACCACGTGGCGGGTGAGCGCGGTGCCGCTCCGCAGCCACACCAGCGCGAAGGGAAAGAGGCTGAGCGCGCCACCGAGGAACACCGCCGCCTGCACGTGCACGTGCACCGAGCGAACCTTGCCCTCCCACCCGTACGGGGAGAAGAGCAACGCGACCGCGATGGCCACCACCCACTGCCCCATCATCAGCCGGGCAAAGAGCCGATCCACCCGCCGCCACACCTCATCCTGGTGCTGAGCCAGGAGCCGGGCGGCACGCTCCTCGAACTCCGCGGGCGTGCCCTCCTCTACCAGTGTCTGGCTCATGGTGACGCCACCGCCTCGCGAGGCGCGGCGGGGCTCTCCAGCGCGCAGCCGTACACCGGATGCCGCCCCTCCTCCTCCTCGCGGCCCTGCAGCAAGGCCTCCACCGTGTCACGCCCGGCGTTGTCTCCCGCATGCCCGCGCGAACGGGTAATCCCTCCGCTGAAGCGCAGCCGTCCCTCTCCATCGAAGACCAGCACGTGCCCGGAGGTGGTGGCGCCCAACCGCCGAGCCTCCGCGCCCCCCACGTCCTCGAGCACGGTGACGCCCGGAATGGAGGCCGCGCGCTCCCACAATTCGCCCTGCACCCAGCGATTGGACTCGCCCTCGGGACGGTGGAAAAGGACATAGGCGTCCACGCGCCCACCAGCCCTCGCCATCACCGTCGCCAGCTCCCCCAGGCTCGCGCGAGAGCAGGGGCAGCGCGGATGCACCAGCATCACGAGCAGCGAACGGCCCGGCGTGGGGTGCAGCAGGCTGTCCGCGGGCCAGCGCGCGGGCGCTTCGTGGAACTCACCCGGCGTGGCGGCGTAACGGGCCAACGCCGCCATCCCTCCGAGCACCGCGGCCAGCCACAACACTCCGGCCACAACGAGCAGCGTGCTCCCGCGCCCCGCTGGAAGCCTGCCCTTCATCTCACATCACTCGCTTCCAGGCCCCCAGCTCCGACGAGAGCGAGCTCATCACCCGCTTGAGCCGGGCCGACTCCGCCGCCCGCTGGACGATCTCCACCAGACGTGCGGGCTCGTACGGCTTGATGAGCAGGTAGTAGAGCCCCTGCGCCTCGTACTTGTCCCGCTTCTCCAGATACTCGGCGTGCCCGGTGACGAGCACGCCCGACAGGTGCGGCTGCTTCGCCGTCGCCTCGCGCAGTAGTTGGATGCCGTTCTGCCCCGGCATGTTGAAGTCGGTGCACACCACATCGACGGTGTTGCGCTCCAGCAGGCGCAGGGCCGCCGCCGCATCCTGCGCCGTCAGCACCCGGAAATCTTCGGACAGCACGGCAGCAGCGGTGATGAGCACCGGGTGCTCGTCATCGACCACCAGGACTGTGAGCCTCTCCTTCATGGTGTCGATTGCCTCGCGGTTACCCAAAAAGATGTAAGTTCATGTGAGAGAACCGACCGGACTGCCCGGGAGTCCCCCGCGACTCTTGTTGCTACAGGCTAACGCGATTGGATCGCCATCACTGTCCTAACGCCCCACTTGAGGTTGGACAGGCGACACAGGCAGAGGGGTAAGTGCTGCCCGGAAGGCCATCCTGGGTGCGGCAGCATCCGGAAGTGAACGCTCGGGTACCTCGCTCGCTGATAGGTTCGGGGGCGCATTGGGGGTTTCCTGGATGGACGTCGAGGTTCGCTTTGCCCGCACGGAGGATGAGCGCGAAGCCATCTACCGGCTGAGGTACGCGACCTACGTCGAGGAGATGCACCTCTACCAGGGCCAGGCGGATCACTCCCTGCACTGGCTCAAGGACGAGGACGACGGCACGGCGCACCAGTTGTACGCGGAGGTCCAGAGCGAGGTGGTGGGGGCGCTCCGGGTGCAATTGGGCCGGGAGCGAGCCATCCCCGAGTCCCTCACCGAGCGCTTCGCGCTGGAGCGCTTCCTGCCGCTGGTGCCGCTAGAGCAACTGTCCGTGGTGGGGCGCTTCATGGTGCGCCGGGACATGCGCGGCACCACCGTGCCCTACCGGCTCATTCACGAGGTCACCCGCTTCCTGATCGACGAGGGGCTGGAGCTGGCCTTCTGCGACTGCCAGCCGCACCTTCTCAACCTCTATATGTCGCTGGGCTTCCGGCCCTACCTGGGCACGTTCGATCACCCGGAGTTCGGGGTGATGGTGCCGTTGGTGATGGTGCTGCGGGATCGCGAGCACATGGAGTGGGTGGGCTCGCCGCTGCGGACGCTGCTGCCCATGGATGGGCGCTCGGAGGTGCCCGCGCGCGTGGCGCCGCTGCTGGAGGCGGCTCGGGACGTGCTGAGCCAGGAGCTCACGGATCCGGAGCACTACTGGCGGCAGGTGCACGAGCTGATGGGCCCGGTGCGTCCCCCCGTCTTCGCCGGGCTCTCCGAGCAGGAATTGCAGGCGGTGCTGGCCAGCAGCCACGTCATCCAGTGCGCTCCGGGGGACTACCTCATCCGGCGAGGGCAGGTGGCGCGCACCGTCTTCGTGGTGCTCTCCGGCTCGCTGGAGGTGCGCGATGGGGAGCGCGTGGTGGCCACGCCCACCGCGGGCGAGGTGCTCGGGGAGGTGGCCTTCCTGCTGTCCTCGTCACGCATCAGCGACGTGTGCGCCACCGGCTCGGGGGCACGCGTGCTGTGCCTGAGCGAGAAGTCGCTCCGCGCGCTGATCGACTCCAGCTCGCGCGCGGCGGCACTGCTGCTGCTCAACCTCTCGCGGGCCCTGGCCCACAAGCTGGTGCAGCGCGCCGACAGCCCGAAGTGAGCAGCCGCCGGCGTGCCCGGGACGAACCTAGTGGTGCGCGCGCACCCCGTCCGCGTAGTGCTGCAACTGGTGACGCGCCGCCTCGAAGGCATCATTCACGGCCAGATACGGATCCTCGTGCGTCTGCCGCTCGGCGTGCTCCTTGCCGACGCTGATGTCCTTGCCGGGCACGTGGAGGTCCACGCGGACATGGAACAGCTTGCCCTGCCGATGGTGCTTGTGCGGCTGCTCCACCACCACATGGCAGCCCACGATGCGATCGAAGAACTGCTCCAACTTCTCCGCCTGGTCCCGGATGTGCTCGGACATGGCCTCGCTCGGATCCATACCCCGGTAGGTGATCTGCAGCGGTCGGTTCATCTGACGCCTCGGCTGTGGCCCCGTGGGCCGGTTCACCCTCTCTCAATTGCATTCCCAGGGCCAACGATTCCCCAACGAATTCAAGAAGATGCGGCCCCCGGGCACGCACGCTTTGCGAGCATTCCGCCACGGTGCGCAGCGGTTGCGCCGCACCTTGCAACAGCTCACGGCGCGTGCGTCCCGCCTCACTGCCTGTGACTCGGGCGGCCAGGCAGCCAGGGAGGCCGTCCGAGTGCCTACCTTGTGCGTCGGGAGCCCTTTCCGGCTCCGAGGAGGCCACATGATCCGGTTCGGGCCCGCTGGGTGGACGTACAGGGACTGGGAGGGGGTGGTGTACCCGAAGCCCCGGCCCAAGGAGTTCGACCCGCTGGTGGCGATGGCGACGCTGTTCGACACCGTCGAGCTCAACACGTCCTTCTACGCGCCCATCACCCCGAAGAACGCGCACCTGTGGCTGGACCGCACGGAGTTCAACCCGGACTTCCGCTTCACGGCGAAGCTGTGGAAGCGCTTCACGCACGAGCGCTCCGAGCCGTGGACGGCGGAGGACGTGCGGTGGGCGCGCGTGGGGCTGGGAGTGCTGCAACAGGCGGGGCGGCTGGGCGCGGTGCTGGTGCAGTTCCCCTGGTCCTTCCGCAACGAGCCGGCGAACCGGGACCACGTGGACGCCATCGTCTCGGCGTTCGAGGGCTTCCCGCTGGTGCTGGAGGTGCGGCACGCCTCGTGGAACGAGCCCTCGTACTACGCGGAGTTGGTGGAGCGGGGGCTGGGCTTCGTGAACATCGACCAGCCGCTGTTCAAGGACTCGATTGCCCCGAGCGCCCGGGCCACGGCGGCGGTGGGCTACGTGCGCGTGCACGGGCGCAATTACAAGGAGTGGTTCCGCCACAAGTCGCCCATCGATCGGTATGACTACCTGTACTCGGCGAAGGAGCTGGAGCCGTGGGCGGAGCGGACGAAGGAGGTCGCCGCGCACGCGCGAGTGGAGGACGTGTACGTCATCACCAACAACCACGCGCGAGGCAAGGGAGTCACCAATGCCCTCATGCTGAAGGCGATGGTGACGGGCCAGAAGGTGGAAGCCCCCGAGACGCTGCTACGCGAATACGCCCGGGTGCTGGAGCCCTACGCGCGCCCCATGGACCTGACCGCGGCCACACTCGAGCACCAGGACACGCTCCTCTAGAGTTTGCCCTGGGGGCTGGGCCTTACGCGGAGGCCGTCACACATCACGTCGAACATCCGGCGACGCGAGCGGCTGTCGCCTCCCATGCGCTGCACCGCCGTGAAGACGCCGCCCACCAGCGCGACGATCTCGGAAGCCTCGATGTCCTCTCGGACGGCACCGGCCTCCTGGGCCCGGGTGAGCAGCGCGTCCACGGCACGCCGGAACTCCCGGGAGAGTTCGGGCGGAGCAGCCGCCACCTTCACACCGCCCTGGGCCAGGGTATCGATGAGGTTCTTCTTCGCCGTCCCCTGCTCGACGAGCCGTTCCAGGAAGTCGAAGAAGGCCTGCCCCGGATCCGCGGCCTCCATCAGGGAGCGCGCGTCCTCGATGAGCGCCTCCATGTGACTCAATACGGCCGCCTGGAACAGGGACTCCTTGGTGGGGAAGTGGCGGTACACCGTGCCCACCCCCACCCCGGCCTCCTTCGCGATGTCGTCCATCCCCACCGCGAGCCCCTTGGACGCGAACAGCTCGCGCGCCACCTCCAGCACCCGATCCCGGTTGCGCCGCGCATCCGCACGCAGCGCGTCCGCGCTGTCTTGGGCGCTCGGGCTCTGCTTCCGCTCCCGGCGCGGAGCCGACTTGCTCGCGCTCATGGCACACCCCGGCTCATGAGATTGACAACCGGAACCTGGGCTCCGTATATAAACGGAGTCCTGGTTCCGCATAGCTGATGCGAAATCATGAACGCCATTGTAGGCCAAGGAGGGCTCGATGATTCTGGTCACGGGTGCCACGGGCACGGTGGGGCGAGAGCTCGTCAAGCAGCTCGGCGCGAAGGGCGCGAAGGTCCGCGCCATGACGCGACACCCTGAGAAGGTCCGTCCCCCTGTCAGCGGCGAGATCGAGTTCGTCCGGGGCGACTTCGAGGACCGAGCCTCGCTCCTGCGAGCGCTCGAGGGCATCGACACGGTGTTCCTGCTGAGCGCGCCCGGGCCGAAGGTGGCCATTCACGATCTGGCGATGGTGGAGGCAGCGATCCGGAGCCGCGTGAGGAAGATGGTGAAGCTGGCGGGGATGAGCGCCGAGGGATACTCCACCTTCAAGGTAGGGAGCTGGCACCGCCCAGGCGAGGAGGCCCTCCAGACTTCGGGACTGGCGTGGACGCTGCTGCGCCCGTCGAGCTTCGCGTCGAACACGTTGCGGTGGGCCCCGGCGATCCGCGCGGGCAATCCGGTGCCCATCGCCACGGGTGACGGCAAGCAGGGCGTCATCGACCCTCGGGACATCGCCGCGGTGGCCGCCGCGGTCCTCACGTCGAACCAGCACGCGGGCAATGTGTACACCCTCACCGGGCCGGAGCTGCTCAGCGCCAAGGAGCAGTTGGAGGTGCTCTCCCGGGTGCTCAAGCGCCCCCTCAAGGCGGTTGAGCTCACGGTGGAGGCCGCTCGCACCCAGATGATTGCCGCGGGAGTGCCAGAAGCCCAGGCCGATATCGCCGCCGAAGCCAGCGCGTTCGTGCGCGCGGGAGGCTCCGCCATGCTGGCCAATGGCGTCGAGGCGGTGCTCGGCCACAAGCCCCGGCGCTTCGAGGACTGGGCGCGCGACTTCGCCGTGGCCTTTGCCTGAACGCCCTCACCTGGCGGCAGGCCCGGCTGACGCTTCGAGGGCGGTGAGGCGGCTTCTCAGCTCCTCGATGAGCGCTTGCTGCTCCTTGAGGGCCTCCACCAGCACCGCGGTGAGGTGGCCATAATCCACCGTCTTGCGGCCTCCCTCGTCGGTGCGGATGATCTCCGGGAGGGTCCTCTCTACATCCTGGGCGACCATGCCGATCCGGTCGCCGGCGAGCGCGTCACGCCTCCTCTTTCGCTCCGCGCCCCACACGCGCTCGTTCTCCTCCGCCGTGGCCTCGGGTCCAGCGGACACGCTCTCCTCGACGTCACGGGTGACATGCTGGAGCCCCGCTTCGTTCACCTGGTAGTACACACCCTGGAGCTTCTTGACCTTGTCGAGCGCGTGATCGACCGCGCGCACCTGCGCCTTGAATTGCGTGTCCTCCGTCCAGGTGTATGAGCCCGCATAATCGTTCGCCCTGTTCTGGATCTGCTTCCAGCACTTGTCCGCATCCCACCAGAAGAGCAGCTCGCCTTTCACGTGCAGCCCTTTCGAGACGTACACGTACTTGCCGTTCTTGGGATCCATCTGCCCCAGCGAGAGCTGGTCGGACGTGAGGATGCCCGTCACCCCGAGGGGCCCATGCACCCCGAGGGCCCCTTGCACCGAGAGGGGCCCTTGCACAGTCACGGCTGCAGTGCCCCTGGGCTTGAGGATGAGGTCCTGGTCCGCGTTGCTGCCCGTCGCGTAGATGGTGTTGAAGGTGAACCCGATCCCCTGTGACTCGTTGGTGTGCCGGAACTCGATCCCGGTCTTCGTGTCGTTGATGTTCCCGGTGACGTAGAGCGGGCTGGCCACGGGGGCCTTGATGGCCACGGCTCCGTTGAGCGTGGCCTTGCCAGCGATGGTCACCGCGCCGCTGAGCGTGGTCTCGTTCGCGTCGAGATGGATTTGCGGAAGCTGGCTGGAGTTCTTGTCCTGTTGATACGGGCCCATCAGGCTGAGCCTCTGGGCTGGCCGCTTCTCATCGCTGCTGCTCGTGGCGATGACGCAGGGGTTCTCGGGCTTGTTGGAGAACCGCAACTGCCCACCTCCGTCTGGCAACTTCACCAGCAGGCCCTGATCGAGCGTGGCGGGGCCCGTCACCGAGAGCGCGCCGCCGACCGTCACGTCCTGCGTGGTCTTGACCGTCTTCGGCGTCAGATCGGGGTTCCTGATGGTGATCGTCAGCGCGTCGTAGAGAGAGATGGCCTGGTAGCCGCCCGAGGGCTCGTCCTGGCCCGGATCACCCGTCATCGAGGCGACGAGGAACAGCGTCGTATCCGTGGCGAGCCCGGGCAGCGGGCAGAACGTCTCGCTCCCCTGGTAGACCGGCTTGCTGTCACCCTTCCGGTAGACCTCGAAGTAGGTGCCGTTGCTCTCCCACGAGAGCTGAATCTCCGCCCCGTTGTCGAACTCGGTCCTCGGCACCGTCGGCGCCCCCGTCGCGGTCGCGATGAGGTTCTTCAGGTAGAAGGCCGGCGCCACGACGTCGACCGTCGTTGTCAGCTCCTTGTCCGTGAACGTGGAAGGATCGTCGGTCGTCCCGGACGTCTCATAGATGTGCACCTCGCTCGAGCCCGTGAAGGTGGAGACCGGGCCGGACAGACAGAAGACGAGGTTGCCTGGAACATCGTAGTACTTCGGGTCGCGGGCGCTGAAGGTGTAATGAGCCCAGGAGCCCGAGGAGAGCCCCACCTCGGAACCCCGCACCAGCCTGGTGGTCGCTGGCCCCCAATCGCCGGTGTTGATCGCCGAGGAGGGAGCGGACTGGAACAGCGCCCCGGCCTCGGAGTCCGCCCTCACGTAGATGCTGATCTCATTCGTGTATGCCGGCTCCGAGCCCTTCCTCTTCACATAGATCGTGAGCAGGCCCGTCGTCGGCGTGTCCGAGGTGCTCGCCTGCAAGGGCGCTTGCTGGGTCGCGATGAAGTAGTCGAAGAGGGGGGAAGAATCGTCGAGAGTCATGTCGGGGCTCCTCGTGAATCACGCTGTCGGGCTGCGGCGCTCGGCTCAAGTGCCGGGCTTCAGGCGGGTGACGAGCTGCGCGATGCCGTCCCGGAGCGTAGTCGGTTCGGGCGGCAGCTCGGCATGAGTCGAGGCCTTGAGCATGTCGTAGGGCACGGGCTTCTGGTCCTTGTCGAGCTCCCACCAGGACCACTCGCCGCCCTGCTCGGCGGGACGAGGGTAGGTGATCGCTGGCGGCGCGTTCTTCTCGAGTGGCGCTCGGACCGCCGTCAGGATTGGCCCCATGCGGAAGCCGATCTCCAGGCGGGACAGGGGTTCATCCACGAACCGGGGAGGAATCGTGAGCTTCTTGATCGGGAACATGCCCGTCGCGATGTGCACCTCGGCGCGGGGATCGACCAGGAGCGTGACGAAGGCGGACGTGCCTTCCTGGAACGAGAGGTGGAGATAGTTCTGCCCCTTCCCGAGCGGTCCAATCGGCTTCACGTAGTCCTGCTTCAGCGCGGCGTCGGGCGCGGCGACGCTGTTGAAGCTGTCGTGAGCGGCGTCGGCGTAATACCCGAGGGTGCCATCCTGCCGGGTCGCCTGATCGCCCACGCGAAGAGCAAACTTCTGTGACAGGTACCCGGGCGGGCTCTTGTCGAAGGTCGCATCCCAGCCCGTGTCCCGGAACGGCGCTCCCTGGAGCTGCAGTTGCAGGCGCGCACGAACGAGCGCCAGGGGACGGCCGACGAGAGTCGAGAGGTCCTGATCGGCCCGGCCACCGATCGGATCGATGGTCCAGAGCGTCGCGTCGATGGCCCCCAGGAAGGCCCGGAACCCGGCCTCGCTCTGGAAGCGCTGCGCGCCCAGCATCCTGGCGAGGTGGGGGGAGATCTTCTCAAGCTCCTCGATGCCCTTCACATCCCCGTGCGCCGAGGGCGCCCACTCCGCGGTGCGCGTCACGCCATCGCGTCCCACCACCAACCGCATCTCGCCCAGGCTGCGCCCATCCGGCGCATGGACGAGCAGGCTCCCCTCGAGATGATTGGGGATGAGGAAGGCGCAGACCGGGCAGGCGTCGGGCGCCTCCGAGAGGAGCCGGGTGTCATCCGATTTGTCGACGAGCTGCAGGTCGATCCGGCCGCCCTGGATGGGGCGCGGCGGCAGCTCGACCATCGCGTGGACCCGTGGCTTGAGGCTCTTGTCCTTCGCCGGAACCAAGGCCGGATCGACGACGGCGGGGAAGGTCTCGAAGTCGTGGAGGCCGCTGGACGTGTTCGAGGAGATCAACGACAGGACCCGCCCGAAGCGATCGTAGAGCATCAGATCCGAGAAGTAGAACTGCCCTTGGCGGATCCCCTGGAACACGGGGGGCTCTCCATTGGGGATCAGCGGGAGGGAGCTCACCCTCCCGCGAAGGGCGCGAGGCAAGGCATCGCGGCCACCGGTCTGGCCGTCGTCGTGGCCCATCAGCTCGGCGATGCTTCGGGCGTCGCGGCCCACGGCCTCGGAGCGCAGCGGGCGCCGGTGGGCACGCCCATCGCGCAGGGCGAGGCTGTCATGGAAGCCCACGAGCTCCTGCGCGAGGAACTTCCAATGGAAGATCTTCTCGATCTGCTGGGACAGGTCCGCGAGCTTCGACTGCCCGGCTCCGTACTCCTGGAGGAACTTCTTGAGGCGCGAACCGAAGACGAACTGCGCATGCGGACTGAGGAGCGAGATGCCGCCGACCTGCACGGGCTTCTGCGCTTCACCGCTGCCGTTGAAATGGTACTCGGTGCCGTCGAAGGTCCAGGCCCCGCCATCACCGGGGATGGGGAGAAACGCTCCCTTCCACTCGAGGAAGAGCGGCGCCCACGGCTGGCTCCACCCATCCAGGGGCATCGCGGGGAGGACGCAGGAGGCGGGTTGATATGTTCCCGGGGCACGCGCCTTCATGACCCTGGACAGGTCCTCTCCAGACGGGAGCCCCACGGCCGCCGCGAGCGCGGTGGCGTTCGCGACATCGAGGAGGAAGAGCTCGTCGAAGAGCGCCCCCACGAGGTCGGGCAGCGCGGCGAGCCCTGGCAGCACCGGCATCGCGGCTCCGGCCGTGGCCCGCGAGAGGGTCTTCCCGCTGGCCTGGAGCGCCGTCACGAGCTGGGTCGATGTCCGGACCGTGGTTGCCTGTCCCGGATCGGGCGCATAGGGGGGCTCGACGCCCGAGAGGATGACCACCGGGTTCTTCGCGCGGTAATAGCGCGGCGCGGCCACGGCCTTCAGGATCTTGCTGGGGTGGAGCGCCCTGAGCTCCGCGAACGCGAGGATCCCCGCTTGCAGTGCTTCTTCTCGCGTCCTTGCGTTCTCCCAACGGGGCTGCGGCACCTGCGCGAGCAGACCCTTCACATGTCCGAGCTTCTGAACGAGCCCCGCGGCGACGCTTCCTTGCTGGTCGGGATCGAGGTTCTTCTCCAGTTCCTGGAGGAACGGGCCGAACTTGTCGGGATCAATGGGAGGCTCTGGCCGGACGTTGACCTTGTCGCCGAGATACCCCTTCTTGTGCCAGAGCTCGCTGAGCCTCCACTGGAGCGAGAACACCTCTTCGAGCGCCGCGTCGAGCTGGCCCTGGCGGACGTTGAGCTCTTGAAGCCAGGAGGCCTCCTCCGCGGTGAGCTCCGTCGACGCGCCCCCGTCCGATTTCCGGTCCGTGATGGCCCAGCGATAGCCACCGGCGGACTGGGAGAACCACTCCTGCCGGATGCGCTCCTCCAGCAGCGCGTCTCCGTTGATGTCGTTGAGGATGGGCAGGAGATCGTAGTTGAACGCGCGGAGAAGCGCCGAGGTGTCGGGATCCTTCACCTGCTGGCTGACCAGGGCCGAGAAGGCGTCGATGGTGTTGTTGGCGATCGCCACATTCAGGCGGCCGCTCGTGTGGATGTCCTCGATGGGATCGGGCGAAGGAGCCGCCCCCTTGCGGTCCCATGCGAGCTGGAAGACCGCGCCGGAGTAGAGGCTTCGCGTCGCCGCGCCCTCCGCTCCGGCGGCCCGGGTGAAGCCGAGCTTCGCCAGCGTCTCAGCATCCCTGGCCGGATCGGAGTACCAGCCGATGACATAGTAGCTGAGGGTGTCGTGATCGACGCCGTGGAGCTCGTCGTAGAACCCGAACACGCCCTGATGGTGGGGGAAGTACCCCGAGAAGTGAGGATTCGCCGGGGCGATCGCCTGGAGGAACATGCACGTCGCGGCACGCTCCTTCCAGCCGGAGGCCCCGTCGAACGCCACGCCAAGGTTGGCGATCAACAGCGCGGGGTCCCTGGCTGCGGACTTGAAGGACGTGCGATAGGGATCGCCGCTGGCGGCCCACATCCGGACGATCGCCTCGTCGACGAGGTACTCCGAGGAGTGCGCCACGTCACCGCTCTTCACCTGCGCCGTGAACGGGCAATCGCTCTCAAGCACCCACGCTCGGGCCTCTCGCTTCGCGGTGCCCGAGAGCCGGACCACGAGGTAGCGGTTGGGAACAAGCGGAGAGCTCATCGTGCCCGTGATGGAATCCTGCGTGCTCTGGCGCAGCTCCGCGGGGAGTGTCCAGTGCAGGTACACGCCCGGCTTCTGTCCGCCGACGCCGCCATCCAGGGCCACGGGCTCCGGACTGTGGAAATGCTGGAGGCCCATGTAATTGAAGGTCCACCAGCGGAAGCCGTGCTGGCTCTTGACGCCCTCGTTCACGACCAGGGCTTCGCACCTCATCGGCACGACCAGGGCGGGGGCAGTGCTGCTCATGGCTTGCTCCTCGACGGGAACTGGATGGCCTCGGGCGCCTTGATCATCTGGAGCGCGAACTCGGCGGGACCGAATCGGCCGATCGGTCCGGGCGCCGCGGCGGCGAGCGCATGTTCGACCGCCCGCACGAGGCCCGTCTCACTGCCGGGCGAGAGGTCCAACACGCGGCTCTCGGCGCCGCGGGTGTAGGGGGGCTTCTTCTCCGGGGGCTTGGAGAGGGAGAAGGGCTTGCCGATCTGTTGGCCCACCGGGGCATCTCCGGCCTTGGCCGGAGCGATCGGGTTGCGCAGCGTGAGGTTGCCGTCGTCGTCCGTGCCAAAGCGGAACCCCTCTTGCGGTTCGCTGAGCTCGACGGTGCTCGGGATGCCCCAGAACAGGCAGAGGAGCACGCTCGGCGAGAGGTGATGCATGCGCAGGATCCGCAGCATCGTCTTCCCGTCCGGGAGATATGGGCGCACCGCGAGGTGGGGCCAGCCCGAGACCAGCGCCGAGCGGAGCAACAGCCCGCTCATGACACCGCCTTCCTTGGGCGCCGGATCCGAGCCCTGGAGATGCGCGCGCGCGGCCTGGGCGGCCCGGAACGCGGCCTGGTGCAGGACATCGCGCGTCATCCGGTGGAAGAAGGTTTGCCGGCTGGACTCCAGACCCAGGCTGAGCGCGCCATCGAGCGCGGCCTCGATCCAGTTGTTGTCGAGGTAGAAGAAGCGAAGCGACTCGGCCGGCAGCATGCGCTCGTCGGGGACGAGGCTGTTGAAGGGCAAGGGTTCGAGCAGCAGGAGACGGGCGAGCCATTCGGCCACGCCGAGCAGGTCGTCCTTCACCAGGTGCTGGATCTTCTCCTGCACCGCGGGAGTGCCCAGGAAGTCCGCCACGGCGGCCTTCGGATCCCCCTGCGGCGGCGCGCGGTGCGGGGCCTTCGGGGCGATGAGCTTCGCCATCGGGGCGCCGAGCGCCTCGACAAGCTCCGTGCTCAGGACCGAGAGGAGCTCATCCTCCACGCGGGTGTCCGTGCTCAGGCTGTCGATCTGGTCCTTCGAGAGGAAGTACCTGCTCTGGAGTTGATGGAGGAGCTGATCCGTGAACCTGTGCGCCCGCCTGCGGAAGTCGAGCAGCCGCTGACAGAAGACCCGGTCGGAGAGCGCGGCGGAGCGGCCCGCGTTCCAGGCCGCGGCGAGTGACATGTCGAAGACCCCGAAGGCAGGCTGGTACGCGATCGCGGCATCGGCGGTGAGGAACGGCCCGGATTTGACCAGGGGTTGGGTCGAGACCGGCACGAGCGGCCCGCGGTACCAGGCGAAGGTCTGCTCACCCGTTCGCGTGTGGTACTCGAGCGGCGTGAAGCCCAGCTTCACACGCGCCACCATCTCCTTCGCGGCGGCGCTCTCCCCAGGCGCATCCGGCACGGGGAGGCGCAACCAGAGCCTGTCTGGGTCGATCCCTGCCTTCGAACGCTCCGGCGCCACGAGCCCCTGGACGAGGCCTCGGAAGTCGGCGTCGTGATCGGCGAGGCACTGGAACGTGAAGCTCAGGAGGGACACGAGGGCCACGCTCTTGTGCCCGCCGAAGTCAGGGGCTTTGACCAGCAGGTGCTCCAACCCCTCGACGGAGACGAGGTGGACGATGTTCTTGACGGCTGGCACGCCCTTCGGAGGCCTGGCGGGGAAGCGATTGGCGACCACCACGGAGAAGAAGCCGTTGGGGTCCTGCTCCACCGTGGCCTTGTCCGCGAGGTTGGCTTGCCGGCAGTGCGCCAGGAAGCGGAGCTCCTCGAGGCGAGGCACCACCGCCTCGAAGACCTGGACGGAGAGCTCGACGAAGTTGCACGAGGTCTTCTCGTCGATGTCGGCCTCGCGTTTGACGCGGGGCTTCAGGATCGCGCCATCCTCCTTCAAGAACGCTTCGATCGATGACGTCTGGGCCCGGGTGGGGGAGCCTTGACCGTTCAGGATCTCGTCTTCGGTGAGGACGAGCAGCGCCAGCCAGGGCGCCGGACCGTCCTTGGCGCCCGACAATGCCCTCTCCCAGGGGAGCGCCGGCTCCCGCAGGACGACATGAGGCAGCTCCTCTCCGAATCGCCCGCTGGATGCGTTCGGCGGATGCAGGCTGACGGCCTCGGAGCTCTCGAGAGAGAACTGTGGCGCGCAGACGACGATCTCCTGGGAGGCCCCGAGCCCTTCGGTGTTCACCTGCTGGCGGCCCTCGAAGAGGGTGTGCTCCACCGAGACCCGATAGCTGCCCGCAGGGACGGGGACGTCGTTGTCGTAGAAAGCGATGTCTCCGACCGGGATCGGAGTGGGGTCCTTGGCCGTGCTCATGCTCCTCCGTCCTGCTTCGTCTGCATCAGGGTGCGCCCTGGACGATATGCATCGGAGGGGCGGCGAAGAGGTGGGATGCGCGCTCCGCCATCCGCTCGACCTTGCCATTCTCTCCGCCATACACGCCCACCTTCTTCAGCGAGCCGAACAGCTCCTCACGCCCGCTCAGGGCACTGCCTCGAGCCATGTCGGCGATCTCGCCGATGGTCGCGGTCGAAGCCACGGGCGCGTACGCCGCGGTGCGCTCGACATCAGGGCTCAGCGGCGCCTGCCCCGGGTCGAGATACTCCTCGTTCAGCACCGAGAAGGCGATGGGCCCGACGGCGCTGCCCAACGTGGGCTCCGGCATCGTCACCCTGTATCCGACCAGCATGCCGTTCACGACGTCGCTGCTCGGCTTCGCGGGGCTCTGCTTGAAAGGGATGGGTGGCGCGCTCCAAAGCGCCGCGGGCATCTTGCGCGTGATCGGGGCGAACGACCAGCCGACCGGCTTGAACGAAGGCTCCCCGTCTCGCTCGACCTTGATCTTATGAGTCGAGGTGAGCGCCGCCTTGTTCATCGGGCGGATGGGGATCGCCGTCGCGGCGTGAGCAGCCGGGGCATGGTTGTCGACCTGCAGCGCGCTCGCGGGGATGGCGGACTGGGTCGTGAAGCTGAAGCCCCGCGGCCGGACGAACCAGCGCTTCTTGCTGTTGCTGTTCGCGGCGCTGTCGCTGTCCGCGGTGCCCACCAGCCCCTCGCCCGGCGCGAGGCTGCACACGTTGCTCGCGGGCAGGAGGGCCCGGAACTTCGCCCAGTCGAGCTCCTTCTCATCGTTCTGGTGGGCGGCATCGGAGCCGAAGCGCACCGAGAAGGTGAAGATCACCAGGTGGACATGCACCACGCCCCCCGTCGGTGGGCCCCAGAGGTCGAGCGAGGCGCCGATGGAGAGCGTGATCATCTTCGAGCACGCGCCCAGGTTGAGCCGGAAGCCGATGCCGATGTCGACATCGATGCTCGCGGAGAAGAAGAAGGGCCTCCACGAGATGAGGACATCGGCGTGCGCCGTGAACCAGGCCATCAGGCTGCCGTCGTGGAACAGGACCTCCAGGCCTCCGCCCGCCATGGCGCACGACGGGGTGAGCGCGAAGTACGCGTCTCCCTTGATGGAGACGTTGTCGCTCACGGGCCAGTTGAAGCCGAGGCGGGGGACCTTCGGGTAATGGTCCGGCGGCCCGAAGGCCGGGTGATAGCCGCCGAGGGTGAGCACGAACTCCCCCGCGTGAACGTGCTTGCCGTACCAGGTGTAGAAGGCGAACCCTCCCGTCAGGCGGCAGTTCGGCGTGAACAGGTACGAGTTGGCGCTCAGGAGGGCCGCCGCCGTGAAGACACCGGCCTCGGGCTTCAGGACCGCGCTGAGCTGGAGCTCGACAGAGGCATAGGTGAACTCGGAGCTCTCCGCGGGCAGCGGGAGCTGCATCGTCGAGAGCCCGAGGAGCGCCACGGTGAGATCGCTCCCCGGCTCCACGACCAGGAGAGCACTCGAGTGGACGAGCTCGAACGAGGTGAACGTCAGGCCCGCCGCGAACCAGAGCGCCCCAGGTTGGGGGGTGATCCAGCGGCGAGGGACGCCGCCCCCGGGGCCTGCCGTCCGGCCTTCCAGGATGCTCAGGACGTCGTCCCGCTTCTTGTCGAGCAGCAACAGCGGAAAGCGCTGGACCTCATCCATCGCCGGGATCGCCAGGCTCCGGTTGAAGCCGAAGCCGGCCATCAGCCCGGTGACGAAGAAGGGCGGGGGTCCACCGAGGGGCATCTCGAGCTGGGCGAACGCGAAGAAGGACGCGTCGCCCGCCTTCGTCTGGGCGAACGAGCCGATCCCGGCGATCCCCAGCTCCTGCGCGCGGATCACCACGGTGCCGTCGAACTGGAAGTCGACGTCCGGCGCGAGCACCCGGAGGAGCGAGCCCGAGAGGGTGAGCGGCGGTTGCGTGTAGTCGAGCCCGAGGCCCGCCAGAGAGAACGAGGGCTCGAACTCCGTGAGCGGTGAGCCGAGGGAGAGGCCATCCAGGGAGAGGGTCAATCCCGCCACGCGGATCGACGCGCTGAAGAGGACCCAGAGCTTCTTGTCCCGATAGTCCACCCCGATGCGCTCGAAGTGAACGGGGCCGAGGGTCTTCTGGACGCTGAACCAGGTGGCGCTGTCCGTGCCAGGAGCAGGCGGGGTGCCTGGGTTGGCGGGCGGGGCTCCGGCGCTGCTGGCCGTGGGGAAGCTCAGCGGTCGGGGTGCACCGCCCAGGTTCAGGTTGGCGGCGATGTTGAGCCCCCGGCTCAGGGCGGGAGGATTGGGGCCGGCGCCGGGCGAGGGCTGAGGTCCCTCCGGCAGGCGGGTGATCTCCGTCGGCAGGAGGCTGTTCAGCTTCGAGACCTCGCTCGTGCTGAAATCCGGAGAGGCATAGAGGATCTGGAGATCGTCGATACCGGCACCGTCCTCATACGCCACGGAGATGCCTTTTCCGATGAGGGGCAGCTTGCTGAAATCGAACCCGACACTGAGATCGACCCCCAGGAGGACCTTCTTCTGGGGCGCCTTGATGGAGGCGAAGAAGGCGCTCTTCAGGTCGATCTGGAGGACGTCGAGGTCCTTCGCCACATCCTCGGAGAGCGGGAGCACATCCCGAAGGAGCTCGCCGAACCCCAGCTTCTCGCTGCCCGGATGACTGTAAGCCGCCACGAGCTGGCGCGAGGGCTCGGCCCCCTTCGTGGTCTCGACCGTGAACGAGAAGCGGCGGCCACCGACCAAGAGCCAGCCCGCGTACGTGTTCTGCTGCTGCGCGAACTGGATGCGAACACCCGCGCGCACCGGCTTGTCGGCGACGTCGAACGTGCCCTCGCAGGAGAACGTGTACTGGTTGCCTTTCCCAGACGTCGAGCCAGGGGCCCGGCGGGCGCTCAGCATGAAGCCCGTGAGCGTGAAGCTCTGGAGCACCTCGGGCAAGGTGACGCTCGTCGGGAGCCCCTGGTCGTCCTGGCTGCGGACAATGGCCCGCAGCAGCTCATTCAGCAGCTCACCGAGCTTCAGGCCACCACCGCTCTCGCCCCCCGAGCCATGCAAAGCCCATTCATCGTTGGACAGGGTGAGCTGAAGCTCCGGCAGCTTGTCCTGCGAAGAGAGGGCCCCCTGGATCCCCAATGAGAATCGATAGGACTTGAGCGCGGGAGCCACGCTCAGGTTCATGTCCTTGATCACCAGGCTCGGGCCCTGGAGACGGGGGAAGCCGCTGTGGGCCTGCCGGTCGAAGATGTCCGGCAGCTTCACCTGGATGTCGCCGACCTGCCGGGCGCGGATGAGGAACCCGGGCACCTCGACGCTGGCCTCGAGCACGGCGCTCCACATCGTGAGCTGGCCCGTCAGCGTGGCCCAGGCGTTGACACCCGAGCCCCCCTTCGCGATCACCACGCGGACCTTCGTGAGCCCGGCCGTGATCTCCTTCTCCACAACGGTCCACGTCGCCGCCTTGCCCAGACCGATCGTGAACCCGGCCGCCACGGGCGCGTTGTTCACCAGGCGGATGAATGTCCTCTCGAGGCTGGGAGCGTGGGTCGCGTCGACCGTGACGCTCTCTGGCAGCACCTGGACGTCCACCGCTGTGTCCGGCCGCAGCAGATCCTTGGCGAGGGTGAGCACGTCTCCCACGCTCGTCAGCGCGGCATCCTGGAAGGAGCACACGAGGAGCACGTCCTTCGCGAACGCGTCCCACGTGTGGGCACTGAGCGCGCCGCTCCCGCGGACCTCCTTGCCATGAAGCTTTCCAAGGGTGACGGTCCCGAGATAGGCCATCCTGGGCCTGTAGCTCAGGTTTCGCAGGAGCCCACCGCGCGTGAGCGGGGAATAGAAGACGAAGGCAGGATCCGCGAAGGTGCCATGTCCCCAGAGCGGATGTGGCTCGCGCAGCGCCGCGCGCAGGTGAATCCCGGGGGGGAGCGGCTCGCCGGCCTTCTCATCCCAGGGCATGGCGTCGTCGGCGAGCGGTGGTGCTGGCTTTCGAGGATCCGGCAACACGAGCTGCCCGTGAAGGTCCAGCTCCGTGCCCTGCGGAGGCGTCAACCTGGCCGGCGTCCACCTCGCGCGGAGGTTGAGGCCCGCGTGCAGCGGCGGGTTCTCGCCGGGGAGGAGGTGCGTGCTGAAAACGAGCCGGAGCTCGCTCAAGGCCTCGCCCCACAGGATCGGCAAGACATCTGGCAGTGACGTGGCACCGCCATCGCCTTCGGACTCATAGGCAGCGGGCAGGTTCGGAAAGAGCTTCTGGACGCTGTGCCCCGCCGGCACGCTGAAAGACAGGATGGCCTGCACCTGCCCGTCGCCCATCAGGGTGAAGACGGCCGTCAGGTCGCAGGGCACCGCCGCGATCGCGATGCCGAAGGGAGCTGCTTCTCCGCCGGGTTCCATCACCTGGGGGAACTCGGCCCCGCCGGTGATGGTGATTGACTGATCCGCCTCGTGGACGACAGGCTTCGCGCCGGGGATCCGGATGGCTCCTCCTGGCCCCCAGAGGGCCGCGAACCCTCCGCGAAACCGCTCGTCGCTCAGCGTGTCATAGGTGAGCCGCACACCCGTGCCGTCCCCTTGGAGCGCCTTCCGCAGTGTATCGAAGTTCATGAGATCAAGCCCTTCGATGATCCCTCCCCGTAGAGGTGGTTCATGGCGGTGTACACGGAGGGCCAGACTCGAGGATCCGTCAGCGCGTCGCCATGATCGATGCCCCCTGGGACGACCCACCATTTGGCGCATCCAAAAGTCTGGGAGGTCAACGGAACCGTCCCGTCCCCGAACTCGTTGAGCGCGTAGGTGGGAACGGGGGGATCCACATATATATCGTCGAGTTTCAGGGACAGCTTCGTCAGGGTTTGCCTGCCCTTCAGGGCCACCGCGACCGTGTTCTCCGTCCAGTCCTTGTGCTCCGACTTGATCCACGTATTGAGTTGACGGCCCTTCTTGATGTTCCTCCTCATCTGTTTGACAAGGGCTTGGATGTTCTGGTTGCCGTAACTCCAGCTCTGGCAATGCACCCTTCCGCTGAAAGTCCATTTCCACTGCGGGTTGCTCTCCGCGAAGTGGTACCCCATCACCTTGGACACCTGCGAAGCCACGTCATCTCCGGAGTCGAACCAGAAGAGATCCGAGAACCCCGGGATGTGCGGCACGAGGAGTGCGCACTTCCAACCTTCTTCGGCGAGAAGTTTCGCGACGAGCTTCTCCTTGGGGTTGTACCAGGCGGCCGCGACGCCGTTCACGACCCGCCGGAGGGTCTCTGGCGCGCCGATGATCGGACCCGCGACGACGACGCTCCCCAGGAAGGCGGCTTGATGGGGCGGTAAGGAACCTTGCTTCAGGCGGATCGCCTGTGCCAGAGCCGCGAGCGTCCCCATGCTATGGGCGACGTACATGAAGGCCTTGTGCAGGCTGTTCTTCAATATCTCGGAGGTTCCATTCCAGATGGCATCGACGTTATCGAGCGTGGACCGGCTCCAGTCGTAATTGAGGACGTAGACATCGGGCGTGAACGAGAGGGATTCTCCCCCTTCGCCTCTCTTTTCGACGTTCGCATCGTTCGTCTTCGTGACGAAGTCGTGATACAGGCCGGCGACGTTCTTCGTACGGCTCTCCGCGAAAGGGGTGTTGGGAGAGGGCAGGAGCGCTGTTCGGCTATTGAAGCCTGGCGAAGTGCCGTCGATGGGGTCCGCAAAAGACCCGGCCTTTTCCAGCGCGCTCCTCCCATAAACGGTTCCCAACAGCGTGACCTCGTCGTGGACGGGCCAGACAACATCACCGGCTCGTTTCCCCACGAGCGGGCTGCCCAGGATTCCGGGCAGCAGGATCACGGCGACGCTGGGCATTGGAACGCTCCTCTCTCGCGTGCATGGGTGCCCTCCGAACTTCCGATAATAGACAGGTGCAGCCCACAAAGTAGCGCAATGGTGCGACAGCACTCGGGAAAGCCCCTGAGCAGAAATGCGCTGACCTTCATGCGCCGCGGATAGGCTGGAAGGATGAGGCTCTCGCTCACCGCGCTCTCCACCTGTGCGCTCCTGCTCTCGGCCCTCCCCGCCCTCGCCGAGGAATCCGCCAGCCCTCCTGCCGAGACGCTGCGCCTCCAACGCCTGCACGGTCTCGCTGAACTCTGGGGCGAGGTGCGCTACCGCCATCCGACCCTCGCCAGCCAGGAGCTCGACTGGGACGCGGCGCTGCTTGCGGCACTCCCACGCGTGGAGGCCGCGCGCAGCCGCGAGGACTACGCTCGCGCCCTCCAGCAGATGCTGGACACGGTGGGGGATCCGGCCACCCGCGTCGAGCCCTGGGATTCGAGCCAGCCCCAGGCTCGGCCCGCCCGCAACCCCCGTCCCTTGCATGCCTGGGAGAAGGAGGTGCTGGTCGTCAACCTCACCGCCGCCGCGAGTCCTCCCGCGCTCAGCTCGTTCGCCCCGGCGTACGCGCCGCTCGTCGCGGATCTCCAGCGGGCTCGAGCCGTGGTGGTGGACATGCGCGCCCGCGCCCTCACCGACGAGCGAGGCCCCTACCGCATGGCCAACGCGCTCGATCTCATCGCGCCCCAGCTCTTCCAGGGCGAGCTGCGCACACCCGCCCAGCGCATGGTGCGCCGCGACGGGTACCGCTCCCAGGTGGGCATCCCCGTGGGCTACGGCATCGCCTTCACGGAGTTCTCCGAGGACATCGTCACGGGCAAGGCCAGCCCCGGGCCGCGCCCCCTCGTCTTCCTGTTCGACACCGGCACGGTCGTGCCCGCCGTGGCCCTGGCACTCCAGCAACGGGGACTCGCGCGGATCCTCTCCGAGGGAGAGCTCGGCCAGGGCTCGGGGGCGGAACGGCTCGAGGTGAAGCTGGGAGAAGGGCTCACCGCCTGGGTGCGCGTCAGCGAGTTCACCGTCCCGCTCCGTGCGGACGAGCGCCTCGCGGAACGGCCCGCGGCAGATGCTTCGGACGCTGCCCTCCAGAAGGCCCTGGAGCTGGCGCGCCGGGGGTGGAAGGTCCCCACCCGCATTCCACGGCCGGAGCCCCTGCCGCGCGCGCTCTGGAAACCGGACAAGCGCTACGAGGAGTCTGCCTACCCGAACCGGGCCCTGAGGCAGCTGGCGGCCATCCGCGCCTGGAACGTCATCCGGCTCTTCCACCCCACCTTGAGGCTGTTCGCGCACGACTGGCAGGGAGCACTGGTCCACTTCCTGCCGAAGTTCGAAGCCGCGCGGGACGCTCGCGAGTACGTGCTCGCGGTGGCGGAGCTGTCCACCTGGGTGGAGGACGGGCACGTCTTCCTGCGGGATCACCCGGAGCTCACCCGGCTCTGGGGTGACTGGGTCGCGCCGCTGAACGTCTTCGATATCAACGGGAAGATGGTCGTCGTGGAGATCGAGGTTCCCTCCGCGGCGCCTGGGCTCCGGGTGGGAGACGTGGTGGAAGCCATCGACGGCGAGCCGATCGCCACCCGGGTCCAGCGGCTGACACCATACGTCACCGCCTCCACACCGTCCCATCGCGCCTTCAAGGTCCTGCGGCGTGCCCTCGGAGGCCCTGTGGACACCACCTCCACGCTGACGGTCCGAGGCGCGGACGGACAGGCACGACAGGTGACCATCAGCCGCAGCCGCGACAACCTCGGCAAGGAGTACACGGAGAATGGCCCCGCCTTCCGGGTGCTACCGGGCAACGTGGGGCTGGTGCGCCTGGGCCTGCTGCGCGCCGCCGAGGTGCCAGCGATGTTCGAGCAACTCAAGGGGACCCGTGCCCTGGTGCTGGACCTGCGTGGCTACCCTCAAGGTCTCTGGGGCATGGCCCCATACCTCAACACCCGGAAGGCAACAGACGCCAACCTCGCCCTCTGGAACGTGGTGGAGGGGGCCTCGCAGGCGATGAGCTTCCAGATGCGCTCTCCCGTGACACGAGGAGATGTCCCCCTGTACCAGGGCCGCACGGTGACGCTGATCGACGAGCGCACCATCAGCCAGGCGGAGAGCGTGGCCCTGCTGCTGGAGGCTGTGAACGGCACCACCTTCGTCGGCAGTCCCAGTGCGGGAGCGAACGGCGACATCACCGACTTCTCCCTGCCCGGCGGCATCAACTTCCTCTTCAGCGGGGCGGAGATCCGTCACCTGGACGGGGCGCAGCTGCAATGCCTGGGCGTCCAGCCGCACCTCCGGGTCCGCCCCACGCTACAGGGGCTGCGGGCCGGGCGTGACGAGGTGCTCGAAGCGGCGCTCCGGTTGCTCGAGGCCCCCGCTCCGAGCAGCGCTCCCCGGTAGGGGGGAATTGCATGTCACCGGGCAAGTCGCATCAAATCTCTCAGGTCCGAGTGCACGAGAGGCGTGTGGTTCGCATTCACCTCGTTACCGGATAGGGGGTGTCGAGATGGCCGAGCGCTTAGCCGTATCGAAGTTCGAGGTGAATGGTCAGGCCATCATGGCCGTCGTCGCGGCGATGTCCATCACCCAGAATCGCGCGCTGAAGATGCTGGCGGCACAAGGCATTGCTCCTCTCGAGAAGGAGAGGTGGTACCCGATGGACAAGTTCCTCGTGGTCTTCGAGGCCATCGGGAAGGAGATCGGCCCGAACACCATCAAGGCCGTGGGGCGGAAGATTCCGGAGAACGCCATCTTCCCTCCGAACATCCAAGCCATCGAGGACGGCTTCCGCTCCGTGGACATGGCCTACCGGATGAACCACCGAGGCACCGGAAGCATTGGCGGCTACCGCTATTCGCAAGTGGGGCCGCGCACCGCGCAGATGCTGTGCGACAACCCCTACCCGTGCTCGTTGGATGAGGGGCTGCTGGAGGCCCTGGGTGAGCGCTTCCGGCCGGTGGACTCGCTGTGGGTGCGCGTCGAGCACCAGCCGGGGAGCTGCCGCAAGAGCGGGGCGGCTTCCTGCACGTTCAATCTGTCCTGGTAGCCACGTGCTTCAGTAAGCGAGTGGCGCTCCAGCGGTCCCCTCCTGAGAAGTCCCCTCGGAGACGCTGTATTGGTACGGACGGGCGTCCCAGGGCAGTTCCACGGTGAAGGTGGTCCCCGCGGAGGCCTCGCTCTGGACCCTGACCGAGCCGCCATGCGCCTGCGCGCAACTCTGGACCAGGAAGAGGCCCAGCCCCCAGCCCTCATTCGTGGGCGAGCCATGCGACCGGGAGAAAGGCTCGAACAGGTGGGCCTGGTTCTCTCGGGAGATCACCGGCCCCTCGTTATGGACCGAGAACCAGGCACCCGCCGGGCCTCGCCGGACCGTGAGGGTGATGGGCCGGTCCTTCGCGCCATACTTGATCGCGTTCACCGCCAGGTTCCAGAGGGCACGCCCGAGTTCCTCCGCGCTCCAGCATCCCCGCACCCCACTGTCCGCATCGAGAATGAACCGGTCGCCATGGACCTCTCGAAGCTCCTCGAGGACCTCGCGGGCAACAGAGTCCAGCTCACAGGTGTCGAGCCGGAGCGGCAACTGGCCCCCCACCTGGACACGGCTGGCATCCAGCAGATCCCGGATCATCTGGTCCATGCGCCGGACGTTCCGGTCGATCCTGCTGGCGAGATCCTTCCGCGTGCCCAGCGCCTCGGCCTGCCGGAGCAGGAGCTGGGCCGCCGCCTTCACCGACGCCAACGGCCCTCGGAGATCGTGGGCCAGAACGGAGACGAACCGCTCGCGCAGGTCGCGCTCGACGCGAAGGTCCTCGGATTGGAGCAGGAGATCCTTGTAGAGCTGGGCATTGTCCAGTTGGAGCGTGAGTTGCTCCGCGAGCGACTCGAGCCGCCGGCCCTCCCGGGCGGTGAACGTCCGCTCCTCGGAGGTCCCGACGTATATCACCCCCAGGAGCTTGAAGCGGGGAGGGAGCCGCACCCCCAGCAGACCATGAATGCCACTGCGCCGCAGCGCGTCCCCCACTTCCAGGGTGGTGGTCGCCACGTCCGAAATGGTCGTCGGCTCCTCCCGTTCCGCGGTCTTGCCGGCGAACGAGGAGACACCCAGGGACACCACGTACTGCTCGAACTCTCCATTGCCCACGCCCACGGAGGCGGTGGTGACGAGCCGGTTGGTGTGCGGCTCATAGAGCAGGAGGGCCGCCGTCTGCGCCCCCATGGCCTCCATGACGAGCAACATGACGTCCCTGAGCTGCTCCTTGAAGGAGACTTCCGGCGTCCGCAAGGACTCGTTTGCGATGGAGCGAAGCAGACGGAGGTAGCGCTTCTCCGTCTGCTCATCGTCCCGCATGTGTTCATGGAAGAGGTCCGTCACCAGGGTCGTGGCGTGATTCAGCTCCCCGTACAGCCACTCGATCTCCTCGGGCGCGGGCTGCTCGGTGGGGGAGCGGTCTCGCCAGAACCGGGAGATGCATTGGCCCAGCAGCGCAAACTCGGCGGCGACTTCCGCGATATGGAAACCCTGGCGAAGACGCCACCCGATGTGCCCCTCGATGAGCTCCCGGCGCCTGGCGCTGGCGCTGGCGCTGTCAGGCGCCCCTGGAGCGTGCTGGGCCAGCAGCGCCAGATAGACGGGCATCATGTTGGTGAGTTCGGGCTGGGTCAGGCCCCGAGCAGACGCAGCCCTCTTCGCCTGCGCCACCCAAGACTCGAGAATCTCGTCATGATGGCGTCTGATGATTTCGGCGATGCTAACCATACCCCAGAGCACCTCCGGCCGATCTTCCACTCCCCAGGAACCGGCCTCTCCAGCAGGCCCTTGCTTGAGGACGTGTTCCAGCCCCACCGGTCGTGACCTTGCTTGCTTCACCAAAGCTGGCAGCGCCGCGGTAGAGGTGCACGGGCAAAGCATGGGAACACTCGCCCTGTGCGCAGATGAGCATCGGGACGAGAGAGCGCCCGATGTATCCTTTCGGTTCTGCGACAGGAGCGCTTCATGAGCGGACCCTTCCACACCCCCGACCTGAGCCGACGCTCTTTTGCTCGAACCAACCGCCAGACGGTGGAGCAGCGCGTGGAGGTGCTGCGCGAGTTCTTCCCCCAGGGTGTCCGCGCCGTGGGCGAGCTGTGCTGCGGGGACTGCAGCCGCCAGTACTCGGCCTATACCGAGCAGCTCGGGGTGACGCGCTACAGGGCGTTGGATCTCGAACCGGCCATCGTCGCCGCCAACCAGGAGCGCGGCATCGAGTGCGTCCAGGGTGACGTCACCCGGCCGGAAGTGCTGCGCCCCTTCCTGGACTTCGAGGTCCTCTTCTACGGCCCGCCGCTTTCCGTGGAGTGTGACGCGCACCGCTCCCTGTCGTTCCGCGAGGTGGTGCCTCCATTCTCCGATGTGGCGGGGCTCCTGTTCGGGGAGCTGAGGTACAACGGCACACTGGTGTGCATCGCGCCCAACACCACGACGGTGGGCGACGCGCGCTGGCTCTATACGCAGGTGCGCGAGGTGCGCCCGGACGTGGGGCTGCGCCTCATCCACCACAGCTTCTCCACGGTGACGGGCTCGGACGAGCCCACGGAGCCTCGAAGGAAGTACGTGGAACTCTGGCTGTCCACCCGCCTGGAGGATGCATGGGAGGTGCGCGAGTCCCAGCCCGCCCAGGAGGGTTCCGCGCCCTGAGGTGCCATGGAGCCCAACCCCAGGACTACGCGCCCCTGGCGGCTGCTCGTGCGATGCGCGCGGATCCCAGCCCCAGCACGATGAGCCCCGCCAGCGCCATGCCTCCGCCCACGAGGCAGACTCCCGCCCAGCCGAAGCGCATCCATGCGGCGGTTCCCAGCCAGGAGCCGGTCGCGCCTCCCACGAAGTAGCTCACCATGTAGATGGTGTTGAGGCGGCTGCGGGCCTCCGGGCGCAGCGCGAACACGCGCGTCTGGTTGGAGATGTGGTTGGCCTGGGCTCCCAGGTCCAGGAGGATGACGCCCAGCGCGATGCCCCACAGCCACTGTCCGAGCAGCGCCAGCACGACGAAGGACACCAGCAGCACGCTGATGGCCAGCATGTTGATCTTCCGATCCCCACGTACGTCGGCATAGCGCCCCACGAGCGGAGCCGCCGCGGCGCCCACCACGCCCACCGCGCCGAACAACCCGGCGACCTGGGGGCTGTAGTGCTCGGGCATGTTCTGGAGGTACAGCGCCAGCGTCGCCCAGAAGGCACCGAACGAGCCGAAGGTCAGCGCGCCGATCAGCGAGTGAAGCCTCAGCACGGGCTCGTTCCGCACCAGGCCTCCGAGCGAGTGCAGGAGCGCGCCGTAGGACATGTCCGCCACCGCGGGCTGAGCCGGTAGCGCCACACGGAGCACCACCGCCAGCACCAGCATCAGCGCCGCGCCGATCCAGAACATCTCCCGCCAGCCCAGGTGCGTGCCGACAAAGCCCGCCGCCGTGCGAGACAGGAGGATGCCGATGAGCAGTCCACTCATCACCGTCCCCACCACGCGCCCGCGCGCGGCCGCCGGAGCCAGGTGGGCCGCGAAGGGCACGAGCAACTGGGGGACGCAGGTGGTGATGCCGATCGCGAAGCTCGCCGCGACCATCCATCCCAGGCCCGGAGCCAGCGCCGCGCCCACCAGGGCCAGGCTGACAAGGCTCGTCATGGTGACGATGACGCGCCGCCGTTCGAGGCTGTCCCCCAAAGGGACGATGAGCAACATGCCCGACGCGTAGCCCACCTGCGTCATGGTGGGCACCCAGCCCAGGCTACTCCCCGACGCGCCCAACTCGCGCCCGATGTCTCCCAGCAGCGGCTGGTTGTAATAGAGGTTGGCAGCGGTCATGCCGGAAGCCACCGCCATCAGCCACACCAGGCCGGGCTTCATGTGCCCCGGCCGCGCGTGTTCTTCTCCCATCCCCTGACCTTCCATTCCCCCTTCCCTAACACCGGGCTCGCGGGCCTGCGGGGCAAATCTCGCGGCGGACAAGCCGACCTCCGCAAGGAAGTGGGCTGCCACCTGGGATGCCACCTGCCGTGGTTCGTGCCACCCGGTATGCCTGTCATACCAGTTCGGTTCACGCCCGCCGCCAGCGGGGACCACCGCAGGCAGGTCCTCGCCCTCGAGGCGTGCGACTTCAGCCGCGTCGGCCCGTCGCCCGCGTGCGCAGGTTGTCGAGCAACACCGCCAGCAGCAGGATCACCCCGCGGACCACGTACTGATAGAAGGCCTGGATGTTCAGCAGGTTCATCACGTTCTCGGCGATGCCCATGATGAGCACGCCGACGACCACGCCCGAGAGCGTGGCCCGCCCGCCGGCCAGCGACACGCCACCGAGGACGCAAGCGGAGATGACCGACAGCTCGAGCCCCTGTGCCGCATTCGGCTGACCGCTGGTGATGCGCGAGGACAGGAGGATGCCGGCAATCGCGCAGACAAACCCCTGGAGACTGAAGATCCAGATGCGGATGGTGCCCACGTTGACGCCAGCCAGCCGCGAGGCATCCGGGTTGCCGCCGATGGCCAGCGTGTTGCGCCCGAACACGGTGCGGTTCAGGACGAAGCCAAAGAAGGCGAACGACAGCACCATCACGACGATGGGCACCGGGACGCCGAGCGGTGCCGTCTGGGCGATATCAAAAAAGGCGGGATCATCCACGCCAACGGCTCGCCCATCCGAGGCAATCAGCGCCAGGCCGCGGACGATCTGCATCGTCGCCAGCGTGGTGATGAGCGCGTTGATCCGCAGCCGGGCAATCACCACACCATTGACCATCCCCACCACGACCCCAGCCGCCAGCGCGGCCAGGATGCCGATAAGGATGCTCTCGGTGCTGTTGGAGATCATCACGGCCGTCATGCCCGTGAAGGCCACCGTCGAGCCCACGGACAGGTCGAAATCCCGCGACGCCAGGCAGAGCATCATCGTGCACGCGACAATGCCGATGGTGACCACCGACTGCAGCAGGCCCAGCACGTTGCGCTGGGTCATGAAGTTGGGCACGAAGATCGAGACGATCACCAGGGCCAGCAGGAACAGGATGACCAGCCCCTGTTCTCCGAGCACGACCCGCTTCAGGCGCTCCATTCCACGTCCTCTCACGCGACCGAGCGGTCGGGCAGTGCCGCCGCCAGGATCTTCTCCTCGGTGAAGCCATCCCTCGCGAACTCGGCCGAGATGCGCCCATTGCACATCACCAGGATGCGGTCGCTGATGCCCATGATCTCGGGCAGCTCGCTGGAGATGACGATGAGCGCCACGCCCTGGTCGGCCAGTTCGTAGAGCACCTTGTAGATGTCGCTCTTGGCGCCCACGTCGATGCCTCGGGTGGGCTCGTCGACGATGAGCACCTTGACGCCGCGCTCGGCCAGCCAGCGCGCCAGGATGACCTTCTGCTGGTTGCCTCCCGACAGGTTGACGATGTCCTGGTAGCGCGACGGCGTGCGCACCCCCAGCCGCTGGATGAAGGTGTCCGCCACCTCGTCCTCCTTGCGGAGGTTCAGGATGCCGAAGGGCGAGAAGTGGCGGCGGCAGGAGATGGTGATGTTGTCCTCGACCGACTGACCTTGGAGGATGCCATCGGCCTTGCGGTCCTCCGGGCAGAGCACCAGCCCCGCGCGAACGGCCTTCCTCGGGTGATCGATCCGTACAGGAGCGCCATCGAGCCGGAGTTCTCCCGCCTGGCGCTTGTCGGCACCGTACAGCAGACGCGCCAGCTCGCTGCAGCCCGCGCCCACCAGTCCGAAGAAGCCGAGGATCTCCCCCGCGCGGACCTCGAAGCTCGCGGGAGCCGTCAGGCGCGAGCCGTTCACGCCCGAAACAGAGAGGCGCACTTCCCCCGGAGTCCGAGGCCGCCAGCCCCAGATGCTCTGGATCTCCCGTCCCACCATCTCGCGCACCAGCGCGTCGCGAGTGAGGCCCTCGAGTGTCTCGTGGTGCGCCACCAGCTTGCCGTCACGAAGGACGACGGCGCTGTCGCACAGGCGGAACACCTCATCCAGGCGGTGCGAGACATAGAGGATGATCTTCCCTGCCTCGCGCAAGCGGTGGACGAGCCGGAAGAGGATCTCGCTCTCGTGCGCGGAGAGCGAGGAGGTGGGCTCGTCCAGGGCGAGGATCTTCGCGTCGAAGATGGCGGCCTTGGCGATCTCCACCATCTGCCGATCGCCGATGGACAGGTCCGTGACCCGAGCATCTGGCGACACCTCGATGCCGAGCTCGCGCAGCACGGAGCCGACCTTGGCGGACATCTCCCGGAAGCTGACGATCCCGAAACGTGACGGGAAGCGGCCGAGCATGAGGTTCTCGGCCACCGTCAGCTCGGGCACCAGCTGCAACTCCTGGTGCACGATGGTGACGCCCGCGAGGATCGAGTCGCGCGTCGAGGTGAAATGCTGCGCCTTGCCCGCGATGCGGATCTCACCGGAGTCGGGCCGGTAATCGCCCCCCAGGATCTTGATGAGCGTGGACTTGCCCGCGCCATTCTCGCCGAGCAGGCCGATGACGCGGCCTGCCGGCACGGCGAAGCTGAGATCCTGGAGCGCCCGGACGCCGGGGAAGCTCTTGGAGATGTGGGCGAACTCGAGGAAGGGCGTCATACGCCCGGCCTACTGGAGCCCGAGGTCCTTGCGGACCGCCACATACGTATCGCGGGTGGCCAGCTTGCCGGAGGTAAGGGTGAGCTTCTCCGGCGGCTTGTTGGCGAGGACCCAGTTGAACATGTTGAGCGTCGTCTCGTACCCGTGGCGCTTGGGCGAGATGATGACGGAGCCATAGAAGCCGGTCGGCGAGGGCTTCTTGAACTCGTTGATGGCGGCATCCGAGCCGCCGATGCCCACGCCCACCACGTCCGTGCCCTTCAGGCCCACGGCCTCGGTGGCGCGGACGGCGCCGAGCACGGCCTCGTCATTGAGACCGAAGGCGACCCACTTCTTGATGTTGGGGTTCTTGTTGAGGACGACGGTGGCGGCGTTCAGGGACGCCTCGGTGTCCGTCTTGCTCTGCGGCGCGTCGAAGATGTTCTGCGCCAGGAAGCCGTTCTGCTTCAGCACGGAGATGGCGCCCTCGACGCGGTCCTTGGCGGTGGGGAGCTGGTCGTAGGAGACGCGGATGGCACCCACGTCCTTCACGTTCCAGCCGCGTGCCTTGATCTGATCGACGATGGCCTGACCCACGGCCTCGCCAATCTTGGTGGCGGAGATGCCCATGTGGGGCACATCCTCGAGCGCCTTGCCCTTGCTGTTGACGAGCTGATCATCGACGGTCATCAGCTTGAGCTGATTGGCCTTGGCGCGAGCGACCAGGCCGGGCCCCAGCTTGACGTCCGGGGTGCAGATGATGACGCCTTGCGCGCCTTGGGCTCCCAGGTTGTCGATAGCTGAGAGGGCCTTCTCGCCGTCCTCTGCGCCAATCTTGATGAGGGTGAAGCCCTTCTCCTTGGCGGCGATGTCCGCGAACTTCCACTCGTCCTGGAACCACGGTTCCTCGGGCTGCTTGACGACGAAGCCGATCTTCACGTCCTTCGGATCCTTCGGGTCCGCTGCTTCCGCCACCGACGCCGCGAATACGGACATGGCCAAGGCCATGAGCAGGTTCTTCCAGAGGCGCATCGTTCCTCCTGAACAGCCAGGTCTCTGACGTGTGAGTTGTACGGGTGCTCGGGCGGCGATCGCCGACCCTACTTCGAGCGTAGTGCAAGCAGGACCCGAGTCAATCACCACGGTGTGCCTGAAATCTTCCAGGACTCGGGCCCTGCGCGCCGTACCTACTGCACGCTGATCTTGTCGAGGTCGGGCGCCCAGCCCGAAGCGTTGGAGAACTGGAGGGTGTTGTTGCCCGCGCTCAGGTTCACGGTGGTCTGCCAGGAGGCTGGCACGTCATAGCTGCCGGTGCTGGCCAGGCTGTAGGTCGCCGTCGTCCCTGCGTTGACACGCAAGGACAGGGAGCGCACCTCGGCGGTGGAATAGGAGACGGTGAGGGTGTAGTTGCCGGCGACGGGGACGTAGACGCTGTTGAAGGTCAGCGTGCCGCCATTTCCCAGGAAGCCGACCTTCTGGCCGCCTGAGCACCCAGGGCAGGTGGCCCTCACGGCGCCTCCGGCGAGGGTGTTGGCGGAGTCCTCCGCCTCGAAGGTGGCGGTGCTGCCGCAGGTGATGCGCGCGTTGGCCCAGTCCGCATGGTCGTACTGATCGTTGTCGCCATTGTCCGTGACGACGAGCTTGAGCGTGGACCTGCCGGAGACGTTGACGCTGAGGCTCTTGGTCGCGGAGGCGCCGGTCATCGTCCCGCTGTCGTACAGCTTGGTGCTGTCTCCCCAGACCTGGAAGATGACACTGCCGTTGCTGCCCACCTCGTCATCGAGCCCGATATCCGCGGTGAAGCTCGAGCACCGACCCGAGAGGTTGAAGTCCACCTGGGAGTTCGCATGGATGCCGAGCCCCTTGGCATAGGTGGCGCCATTGAGGGTGATCGTCCGCCCATCACCGCTGGCCTGCTCGCCATTGCTGAGGTTGCGCTCGACAGGGCCCCAGCCGCTGGAGGCCAGGGACCAGGTGTCATCGCTCAGATAGGTGGTGCCCACCGGCACGACGACCTCGGTGCCGACGACCTTGAGCATCACCACGCCGTGAGACGGGACATTGGCGGTGTAGCTGTTGGTGAACGAGCCGCGATCCGCCTTCGCCCAGAGATCCCGGACCGTAGCGCTGCCTGCGGCGAGCCCCAGGTCGCTCCAGTTGGCGGTGATGTTGGCGGCGGCGGCGGAGCGGTTGAACAGCACCACGGCGCGAACTCCAGAGCCAGTCAGCTTCTTCGACCAGACCTGGAGCCCGTTGTTGTCGACGACCTTGCTGCCCTGGATGCCGAGCGGGTCCTGATCCACGGCGATGACTTCACTGTTCATCAGGATGTTGCGAGTCGCCGCATTCATGTTGGTGAGGTCATTGCCCATGATGAGCGGGGCGGCCATGAGGGCCCAGAGGCTGAAGTGGGCCTGGTACTCGGTGTCCGTCATGCCCGTGCCGCCCACTCCGTTGGAGCCGTAGAGGCCAACGATGAGCATGTCCGGATCGTTCCAGCTCCCGGGCCCGGCGGAGGCGGCGTGCTGGGCATTGCTGTCGAGGATGCCGGTGAAGCTGCCCCAGCTGTCGTTGATGTCCCCGGTGGTGCGCCAGAGGTTGCCGGTGCTCGGGCCCCAGTTCCACGGTGACTGGACGCCCCAGTTGCAGATGCTGAAGACGATGGGGCGGCTGGCCTGAGCGAGGGCGTCTCGCATCACCGCGTAGCTCGACGGAGCGTCGTAGCCAGGCGTGTTGCACCAGTCGACCTTGACGTAGTCCACGCCCCAGGCGGCGTATTGGTTGGCGTCCTTCACTTCGTAGCCACGGCTGCCGGGCCGGCCCTGACAGGTGGCGGTGCCGATGTCCGTGTAGACGCCAAGCTTCAAGCCCTTGCTGTGGACGTAGTCCGCCAGCGCCGCGATGCCGCTGGGAAAGCGCGTGGAGTCCGCGACGATGTTGCCATTGGCGTCTCGGCTGACCTGCCAGCAGTCATCGATGTTGATGTACTGATAGCCAGCGGCCTTGAGCCCGCTGCTGACCATCGCATCCGCCTGCTGTTTGATGAGCGTCTCGTTGATGTTGCAGGCGTACTTGTTCCAGCTGTTCCACCCCATGGGCGGAGTCCGCGCCAAGCCATTGTCCAGGGCGTGGGCACTCATCCCGAGTAGCGTGGAGAGAAGAATGAGGCGACCGGTCAGTCCCGCAGCGATTCCGCGTGCGCGCATGTGCTGGCTCCTGTGCAAATGCAATTTCATTTCCTTGATTATCAAGGAAAGCGCGACTTAAAGGGCTCCATTCTCTTGCACAAGAGCTGTGGTTCCGCAGGACTCCCACTGTTCACCAGTGAGCAGTTTGGCAGGCGATGGGATGCAGGGAGGAACCCGCGTCGGGCGAGACCGAAACCAACCGGTATGCCTGTCATACCAGTTCGCAACCCACTCAGTTCAGCAGCAGCGCCCACCGCCTCGACGGTAGCGAGCCTGCATCCGCTCGTTGAAGAACTCCGCGTAGCTCATCACCGGCCGCTCCGGGTGGTGCACACGCATGTGCTGGACGTAGGTGTCGTAGTCGGGCACGCCAATGATCAGCCGAGCAGTCTGCACGGCCCGACGCCACAGTCCCCTCAGCTCATCGCGCGAGAGCCACATCTCAAGAGTCCGCCACCAGGGGCACGTGAGGGGTCTCCTGCGCTGTTGGAGCCACCGAGCGGCGGGCCGCAAGCGCGGCGCGAATTCCGAACGCGAGCGTCGTCACGACCACCAGCATGAAGAGGACGGTGAGGCTGGCGTCCACGTAGTCGTTGGTGATGACACGCTGCATCTCCTCGAGCGTCTTCGCCGGAGCGAGCACCTTGCCGCTGTCCCGGGCCGCGGAGAAGGCGCGCGCATGGGCGAGGAAGCTGACGCGGATGTCACTGCTGAAGACCTTCTGCCAGCCAGCGGTCAGCGTGCACAGCACCAGCCACGCGGTGGGAATGGCGGGGATCCACAGGAAGCGCTCGCGCTTCATCTTCACGAGCGCCACACACGCCAGGGTCAACGCGATGGCGGCCAGCATCTGGTTGGCGATACCGAACAACGGCCACAGCGTGTTGATACCGCCGAGCGGATCCACCACGCCCTGGTAGAGGAAGTAGCCCCAGCCGGCCACGCAAACCACGGTCGCGATGAGGTTCGCGCCCCAGGAGTCCGTTCTCTTCAGTGGCGCATAGACCAGACCGGCCAGCTCCTGGATCATGAAGCGGCCGACGCGGGTGCCAGCATCCACGGTGGTGAGGATGAACAGCGCCTCGAAGAGGATGGCGTAGTGGTACCAGAAGGCCATCATCCCCTCTCCGCCGACCAGCCCGTGGAGGATCTGCGCCATTCCCACGGCGAGGGTCGGCGCGCCACCGGCCCGAGACAGGATGGAGCTTTCGCCAATCTCCCGAGCCGTCTGGGTGAGCACCTCGGGAGTGAGCACGAAGCCCCACTGGCTGATCACCTGGGCCGCGTTCTCCACCGTGGTGCCAATCAGCCCCGGAGGAGAGTTCATGGCGAAGTACACCCCGGGCTGCAGCACCGTGGCGGAGATCAGCGCCATGATGGCGACGAAGGCCTCCATGAGCATGGCGCCATAGCCCACCATGCGCGCCTCGCTCTCGTTGGAGAGCATCTTCGGCGTGGTGCCCGAGGAGATGAGCGAGTGCCACCCGGACACCGCTCCACAGGCGATGGTGATGAAGAGGAACGGGAAGAGGTTGCCGGAGAACACAGGGCCGGTGCCGTCGATGAACTTGGTCATCGCGGGCATGCGCAGCTCGGGACGGGCCAGGACGATGCCCACCGCCAGCACCAGGATGGTGCCGATCTTCAAGAAGGTGGACAGGTAGTCGCGAGGCGCTAGCAGCAGCCACACCGGAAGCACCGAGGCGCAGAAGCCGTACGCAATCAGCATCCACGCCAGGGCCCGGCCGTCATAGGTGAACAACGGAGCCAGCGCCGGGTTGTCGGCCACGCGGCCACCCAGCCAGATGGACAGCATGAGCAGCACGAAGCCGATGACGGAGACCTCGAGCACCCGGCCGGGCCGGAGATAGCGCAGGTACACGCCCATCAGCAGGGCGATGGGAATGGTCATGGCCACCGTGAAGGTGCCCCAGGCGCTGGAGGCCAACGCCTTGACCACCACAAGTGCCAGCACGGCGAGGATGATCATCATGATCATCAGCACGCCGATCATCGCCACCACACCGGCGGCGGGGCCCATCTCCATGCGCACCATGTCGCCCAGGGACTTGCCGTCCCGGCGAATGGACAGGAACAGGATGGTGAAGTCCTGCACCGCGCCGGCCAGCAGCACTCCGAAGAGGATCCACATCGTGCCGGGCAGGTAGCCCATCTGCGCGGCGAGCACCGGCCCCACCAGCGGCCCAGCGCCCGCGATGGCGGCGAAGTGGTGCCCGAAGAGCACCCACTTGTCGGTGGGCACGTAATCGAGCCCATCGTTGTGGCGCCGCGCCGGTGTGGTGCGAGTGGGATCGAGCTGGAGCGCCTTCTCGGCAATGAAGCGGCTGTAGAACCGATAGCCGATCATGAACGTGGAAACAGCGGCCACCACCAGCCATGTGGCGTTGATCGACTCGCCTCGGTGCAGAGCGACCGTGCCCAGACAGAACGCGCCCAGAACGGCGAGCGCAGCCCAGCCCAGCTTGCTCGCGAGGCTCCCCTTCATCCCTTCCGCTTGACTCATCGCGCGAAGGTTCCTCCCGGGGTTGGAGCCCGTCAATCTCAAGATCCTACCCGGTCAGGGCTTCTGTCCTGCCCGGACGGTCATGACGCGGCACGTCCTACCCGGGCCCCTCTCACGTGCCCGTGAAGATATGGTCCCAGACAGCCTCGCGCTGAAGGTCCACGAGCATCTGGTCCCTCCCTCCCGCCCGAGTGCCCCAGCCGCCCTTCTCGCGGAAGAGTTCGCCTTGGATCCAGGTCCCCACCTCGGGGTGGAGATGACAGACCGCAGCGGTGGGATCGTGAAACATCTTCTCGGGAGCTCCCTCGAGGTACAGCCTCATGCCCTCCAGGAAGAGCTCCATCGCGCGCGTCCGGGGCGCATGCGCGAGGTGCCGCTCGAGGATCCTCCGGTCGTAGACCATGGTGTGACAGACGTTCTTGCCCACGAACCGCCGGGGAATGTCCTGCGAGAGGAAGCGCTGTGCGCCCTTCACGTCTCCATTCAGGTTGAAGGTGGCCACCGCCTCCAGCCCCTCGAACTTGCGGAGCCGCACGGGCGGCGCGTACAGGTGGTAGCCCACAAAGCCCCCCTGCATGGTTGCTCGCCGGGGCAACGACGCCGCGTCACTCTTGAGGTAGCCCGAGATGTTCTGCACTGGGCCGATGATGAACCACTCGGCCTCAGGGTACTTCGCCATCGTGTCCCGGACGATCTCGTGGCCGTGACCATCGGGAGGGAGGCGCTTCGGCCAGTCGTACTTCTTCAGGATGTCCACGTGCACGCCGCCCACGCTGGACTTGTCCCTCTCCGGGCCCGCGCTCCCCACGGGGATGTCCAGGCCCACCTGCCGGCAGAGGAAGCGGGCCACCGCCACTTGATCCTGATCGCCTGGGGAGATGGTAATGGCTCGGATGTGGACCCCCGCCGCGACGAGGTAGAGCAAGGCGAAGAAGTCATCGGCATCGCGTCCGATGTCCGTCTCGACGATCAGGTCCATGTCACTCTCCGTGGGAAGTCGGTCCGGCGGGCGGACCTGCGCGCCGTGACGAGACACCCCCACTCCTCCTGACTCCCAGGTGCTCAGGGTGCGCTTCTGATGGCATGATGCGCGGCAGCCCGTTGATCAGAGGTGGAAACCGGCTGTGATTTCAATCAAGGAACTGCGAACGCTCGGCGCGTCCCTGTCCGCGGAGAAGTTCCGCGGCCAACTGGGGCCCTTCACACTCATCCAGCGGCCTCCAAGCGAGGAGTCCTCGGAGACGTTGGCTCCGACGCACACGGCCAACCGAGGCACCATCGAACAGGGGATGCTCACGCTGCTGTTCGAGTTCGAGAACCTGCTCGTCGCGACGCTGCCACCCCTGGGCGAGACGGACTCGATAACGTTCGGGCGGCTGCCGGACTGTGACGTGGTGCTCGAGGACAAGTCGGTGTCCAAGCAGCACGCCGTGCTGCGCTGGAATGAGGCCGAGCGCCGCTGCACGGTGAAGGACCTCGGCTCGCGCAACGGCACATTCCTGAACGGAACGCTCGTCGTGAACCGCGAGGCCACGCTGAAGGACGGAGACATCCTCAGCGTGGGCTACGTGCAGTTCTGGTTCCTGCTCACGGACACGCTCTACACGCGGCTGCGCAGCGCCCGCTAGACGGCTCAGAGCGTGTAGCACCTCGGAGCCCGGTCAGATGACCGACGCATCTCCATTCTTCGCGGCAAACTTCTTCAAAGCCTCCTTGAGGCCCTCGTCTGCTGGAATGAAGGCAAGTACGGGAGCCCATGCAGGAGGAGCCCGAGGAATGTCGGTGGTGTCACAGAGGATGTCCAGGAAGCGCCTGTCTCCCACAGAGAATCGGATGACGCCGATGTAGCGGGGCAAGAGCAACGTCGAGACGAGCTGCTCGGTCCGATCCGGTGACAGGCCAAACCCATGCGCTTCACTCAAATAACGCCCGTTCAAGACGAAGCGGAGGTCGACCAGGAGCTCGTCCCGCTGGCCCTCCCCGGCAACAAAGCGCACGAGCGGCAGCAACTGGCTCGCCATCAACACCAGGTCCGTAGCGCTCATTCGGAGCTTGGGGTACAGCGGCACATAGGCTTCGTGAATCGAGACCGGCTGCTCGAACTCGTCATAACCGGCGTCGTACGGAGCAAAACTGAGACGAGGGAGTTCCTCGGCCGCGTTGGCATCCTGGCGGGGGACCCACGTCATGCGCGCATAGGGCCCGAAGCGATCGTCGTGAACGTAGAGGCGAGCAATCCCCACCGAGCGCAGTCCGTAAGGGGCCGCGCAGGAATAAAGTTTCAGTTTGCGGGTGCCCGAGATCGTGCCCATCAATGTAGGCATGGACCTGGAGGAAGTCATCGCGGCGAAGTACCAAGCGCTTGAGAGCGGACTTACAG
>NZ_JAHXBF010000069.1 GCF_020103695.1 Hyalangium versicolor | reverse complement strand
CGGGCGCTCGGCTCAGGGCTCCACAGGCGAACTCCCGGGCGCTGGCGTCAGCTCCCCCTACCCACCACCGGCGGAACTCTGCAAGTCACCCGTTTCGAGCCGCTTACGCGTTTGGTGCTAGGGACTCTCACCGGGGGGTATGACTCACCAGGGCGACAAGATGCTGACAGAACCAAGCCGGAGAAGTCCTCAGGAGACGTTCAACAATCTGCGCTGGAACATGCGGCTGGAAGAGGTGAAGCGCATCTTCACCAAGGTCGCTGAGGGGGACGGCCGCCCCCCTGAGTTCGTGGGTCACGAGCCTGGGGCTACTCGGGGACTTGTCGGCCCTGTTGTTTTCAAGGGGCATCCCAGTACCGGGCACTTCTATTTTGATGGGAGCCGGCTTGTTCAAGTTCGGGTTGAGTTAGCGACGGCCTACGATAAGGACAGCCTTGTCGAAGGGCACCATGCCCTCTTCGATACGCTCGCGAACGAATTCGGACAGGCGATACGCACTGTGTACAAGGACTTCTTTTGGCAGACCCTTGCGAGTGAGATCCTCCTCCACCTTTACGCCCGCGAAAAAGACGTAGGCCTCGCGGTCACGTTCATGAAGCGTAAGGGCTACGACCTGTTGGGAAAGCCAGCGTTCGAAGGATATGGCAAGGCGCTATGGCTCATGACATCCCATGACGTTGGGGGGCTGTATGAGATTGAGAGAGGCCGTGGCACGAGCATGCAGATCGCTCACGTCGACTCGCAATTCTTCAAGAGGCGTGTTCAATGTTGCTTCGACTTCCGGGAAGGGTTGCTCCAGGGTGTCCGTGAGTCTGTCGAGAGTCCTTCCAGAGAAGAGGCGCACACCGTTGCACGTGAATGTGCCGAGGAGTTGGCGAAGATCTACGGCACTCCCATGAGACATGAATCGTACGCAAACGAGCCTGTTTGGAAATGGGAGACCTTTGAGTCACTCATCAACCTCATGGTCATTCCTGGGGAGTCAGGAGCGAAATGGACGATTCAGGCATCTTTCACGAGTTTGGCGCTGGACTACGGTTGGTCTTACTGAGGGCCGGTTTCGGTAGGGCATCCAGGTCGTTCCTTGCCCGTGGAGCAGGCTGCCAAGAATGAGGCCAACCAAGACGGGCCCTTAGGAACGGTGGACACCCCATCACCGCGGGGCCGAGCGAACATTTACGTTCAGCTGGGGTGGAAAGGCGTACCGCTGGACGCATGAAGCGGGCCAAGCTCCTCGCCGTTAGACCCGGCCCCGCGTTCCCAAAGAGAGGGACGCGGGGCCTTTTCTTTTCAGCCCGTCATCCGGGTGGACACGGGAGTTCCCTCGAGCACGGGCGGAGCCGGGGCTTACGGAGGCGAGCCCCGCCTTTGCCGCGACGGTGGAGGAGCCGAGCAAGGAGCGCACACCCCGTTTGGACTTCCATGAGGAGGCCGCTCGAAGTCAAGTGCCGGCCCTGCATGGCAACCTGCGTCCTGTCGAGAAGCCGCTCCGCCACGCTTCCATCCGCACTTGGGTGAGGCCCAGCAGGGACTCGGTGCATGTTGGGGTCCGAACCGGCCGGGCGCTGCCATCTGGGCCACGAGCTTGGAAGCTCCAGTCCACTCGCGCAGTCGCCCGGACGGGCGGTTCGTGGTTTCTCGAATCAGGCGCTCGGGGCCTGCTCAGCGCCGCGATAGCTCTCTTCTTCCCTTCCCAGGAGCTCGTCCGCCGGCGTGCTTAGCATCGGAATCCTTCCGAGCTTCAAGCAGGGCCAGGAGCGCTCCTTGCTTGGCCCCTTCCATTCGCTCCAGCGCCCACGTGGCCACCCCGCGTATCTGAGCGTCGGAGTTCTTCAAGGCTTTCACCAAGGCCGGAACCGCTGCCTTTCCGGCCCCTTCGATGTATCCAAGCGCATCTGCGGCCTGCTTGCGCACTTGTTCGTCGGAATCCCTCAGGGCTTGCGCCAGGCCGGGGACCAATGCATTTCCAGCCTCTCCGATGAGCCCTAGCGTCAGTGCTGCCAGCTGGTGCACCCCCGCGTCGGAATCCTCCAGGGCTTGCGCCAGGGCCGGGATCGCTACCTGTCCGGCCATCCCCATGCGCAGCAGCCCCTCTGCGGCTCCCCTGCGCGCTGCCGTGTCTGAATCCTTCAAGATTTTCATCAGGACCGGAGCCGCTGCCTGCCCGACCTCTCCCATGCGCGCCAACGTGAATACGGCCTGCCCGCGTACTTCAGGGCGAGGGTCCTTTAGGGCTTGCGCCAGGGCCGGAACCGCTGCGCGACCAGCCTCTCCCATGAGCCCCAGCATTAGTGCGGCCAACGGGTGCACTTCCTCGTGGGAATCCATCAGGGTTTCCAAAAGGGCGGGGACCGCCACCCGCCCGGCCATTCCCATACGCATTAGCGCTCCTGCAGAGCCCTTGCGCATTGCCGTGTCTGAAGCCTTCAAGGCGTACAGCAGGGCAGGGACCGCCGCCTGCCCGGCTTCCCCCATGCGCGCCAGCGCTTCAGCAGCCGCCCGGCCCACTCCAGGCCGGGAATCCTTCAGGGCTTCCACGAGAACCGGAACCGCCACACGTCCCGCCGCTCCCATCATTCCCAGCGCTCTGGCAGCTCCCTGGCACACCTCTGCGTCAGCATCCTTCAAGGCTTCCACCAGGGCCGGAACCGCTTCCGGCGCGGTCCTTCCCAGGCGCCCTAGCGCCAATGTCGCCTGAAGACGATCCTCGGGATCCGGCAAGGTGAGGTTCGCGATGAGACGTCGGATGCGCTGGAGACGCTGGGCACTCTGGAGCAGCGCTGGATCCAACCCAGCCAACCCGGCAAGTTCCAGCGGCATCCAGTGGGACTCTGTCGCACCAGGAACCTTGGCCAAGTAGCAGTCCCGAATCGCCAGCAGGAAACCCTGAGTTCGTTGCGGTACGCCAAGTTTGGCCTTCGCTTCGGCCAGGAATCGAAGCCACGCCTCCTTATCTGCTCCGAGCGTCTCAACCAAGTACAGCCCCGCGAGATATTCGGCCAATGGATCGAGGCCAAATTGGAGTGTGTCCCCGGGGTTGAGGGTCCGGAGCAGGCGCAAACGCTCTTCGAGGTAAGGAGCCGCGCAGAAATAAAGTTTCAGTTTGGCCGGAGGGTGTAATTCCACTCACCATGGAAGTTGGAGCGCTCAAGGTGAAGGGCGGCCATCTGCTCGCGGCTGACGTCGACGCCT
>NZ_JAHXBF010000068.1 GCF_020103695.1 Hyalangium versicolor | reverse complement strand
TCCACGGCGACCCGGCCATCCGCGTCGTCGCGCGGAACGCCGTGGTCGGGCCCTCCCGGCCCATCCAGCTGGCGCTGGAATGATGCGTCGAGGCGCACGGCCGGCCGGCCTTGCCCGATTTCCAGCCCGCGCGTGAAGTTGATGAGCCGCGTTCGACACTCCACCAGGGCATCACGCGCCTTGGCGACAGCCAGGTCCGCCTGGACCTGCGTCCCACGGGATTCCGTCCGCGCCCCAGATGCACAGCGTGCTCACCCTATCTCCCAGGTCACATCCGATCGTTACGGTAGAAGTCTCAGCTTTTGGTCCCCCAAAACCGGATTGGGTCCCGAGATGCAAGCGCCGCCCCAGTTCTCAGAGGGCGGCGCCTTGAAAGCGGCGAGTTGCTCTGCTTGGGAGCGGCGGCAATCGAACCTGCCGACTCATGACAGTTCCAAGCCAGGCTCACGGCGGGAGTGTGGGGCTGGAGTTGGGTTGACGTCCGTGGGACAGGACCGGCATGTAACACTTGTTCTTGAACATGCTGCCCATGTAGCCGCTGAACGTCACCGCCTCGCAGTTCTCCCGGTCCACAGGCATTTCCACCCAGCAGCCTCCATCTTCACGAGTAGGCGGGCCGGGACTCTACGGCTCGTCCTGTGTGGCCGCCGAGCAGCTCGCCCCCACGCTCTGAAGCGCGGGCTGCCTGTTGGAAGGGAGCCCATGAACCCCCAACGGTTGACGGCTCACAAACCGCGCAGGAAACCGGAGGACTTCTTGCAGGGACAGGTGAAATAGAACTGCGAGAAGGGCCCTCCCGGCGGGGCTCCCTCGACCTCGATTCTCCCCCCGCAGAATACACACCGCTCTTGTGGGGTCTTCCCTTCTTTCACTGCCCGGATCGCCCGCAGGACAGGCTCCTCTTCTGGCTTGATGTGGCTCATGGCTTGGTTGGCACCCTGTTCTCGAGAAACAAGTTCAACTTGGGCACGTCGTCAACCCCCATCCCAATCTTATCCAGGCGCTCCATAGCATCCTTGAAGAGAATCTTCCGTTCGCTCTTCTCCAGATCTGGAGCAAACTTTGCGGCCCGCAGGCTCGCCTGCGCCTCTTCCAACTGCGTCAGGCGGTGTTGCTCCGCGGGTGAGAGTGCCTTCCACGCCTCGTAATCGCGAGGCGTCTGCGAACGGCCCAACATGCTCGCCTCGCGATGGCCCACGACCTCATGAGCAATAGCCCCTCGCTCGCTGACACGCTGATTGGCTGACAACGACTTCCCGGTTGCCGGCGTGGGCTTCAGGTCATTACCAATGTAGAGCCGTTCCTCACCAAAAGCCTCACCCCAGGATGTGGGGGTGTCTTGCTTGATCTTGTCTGCCGGCATTCCCAACTTCTCGGCATAGGCCCGGGCTGACGCCATTTCGTCTTCAGTGAGGGGGCTACGGCTCCGCGACCCCTCGGTCATGGGGTGGCGCATCTCCGGCTGAGCAGGAAGGCCCGGCCTTCCACCGCCAGTCACTGGAGTGCTGGGAGGGACATCCGTCTTGAGAACTTGCCCTCGCAAACTCGGCGCGTCCTTGGCACCGGCGGGCTTGATCTGCGCCTTGCGGAGCAGCAGGGCCATGACTACTTCCACTCCTAGCGCGACGAAGGCTCGAGCCAGTTTGTTGGCCGCACGGCGTAGATCGAAGTCACTCTCCGCGTTGATGACGTCGTGGCCAAACTCCACGAGGTCCGCGAGGCCCCGCATTCCTTGAACGCCCAATGTGGCATAGGTGACGCCCACGAGGATGACGTCCACCATCTCGCCCACTCCGAAGAAGTGTGCGGCAGCCCAAACCACCATGACCCCTGCGGCGATCGCGAGATTCTCCGGATTGAGGAACTCGCCGAGCGCGCGCTTGATCTCCACAGACAGCGTAGGAAGAGCGAGCGCATACTCCACCGTTCGGCGCAGCTTCTCCATATTGCTCATCTTCGAAACGAGATCGACGCTGGCGCCAGCGCTTGGGATCATCCCTGTGACAGGCTGCGGCCCTGACCGAAGAGGAGTAAGTGTCTTGGCCTTATCGAAGAACTCATTGTCTGAAGGAGCCATGAAACCCCAGCCTCCACACGGTCAGAGTGCCATGTGTCAGGCCATGGTATGAGAGGTGGATAGTCAGGGCTGTACCACCTGCGTGGTATGTCGTTTCAGCCTTGCTACACCGGTCTGCCGCGCCAACACGTTCCGCGCGTCAGACTGTTCAAGACGGACGAACCCACCTTTGACTCCCTCTTCTTCAAGGAAGCCGAGCACCTGATCAACGCTGCTGTGCAGGAGTGGCGCACATTGATCCTCGTGGCACTCAGGATGGGCTGCGGCTTGGGGAAATGATCAGGCTCCTATGGGCCGACCTCGACTTGCAACACGACAAGCTCAATGTGCGGCGCACCATCTATAGACTCTTCGCGCAGATCATCGCGGCTTTGCCAACCTTGGGCCCGCGTCGTAGCGCTCCGCCGCTCAGCAACTCGAAGATGCGCGAGCGCCCGCAGCCAAGCATGATAAGGTCATGGTGTATGGCGAGGTCTTCAGCAGGCACGCTGCGAAAGAGGAGGCCGTCGAAAAAGGAAGGAGGCTCGCGATGGGGAACAAGTCCGAGCACTACATCCACAACATGGATGGCACCATCGGCAAGCGCAACAGCTACGGCAACGACCCTAATCCGCCGAAGGACAAGAACTAGCTAGCAACCTGCCCCGTATTCGGAGCCTATCTCGCTCCAGAGCCGGTCCCCCCTGTGTCCGGAAGTGCTCCCCCCAGCAGAGGAGGCGAGAGCGGGGAGTGAGGCAGCGGCGAGGAAGGAGCGGATGAAGGAGAGGACGGCGCGAGTGGATGGGGCAGGGTTGCTGAAGAGGACGTTGGACTTCGACGTGTTGGCCTGCGCGAGGGGTAGAGGCAGGCGGCGAGTTCTTGCGTACGTGAAGGCAGGCAGGGGAGTGCGAGCGATACTGGAGCACCTGGGCTTGCCCACGGCAGGTGTGAGCTTGGCCCCGGCGCAAGCGAGTTCGGGCAATACCAGCAAACACCCCAGCGGTATCGACATGCGATTATCCTCCCATGACGAAGCTACCGAAGGGCCCCCCAGCGCCATTCTGCAGCAGCTGCGGTACATGCGGGATCCCTTCAAGCTGTTCCGCGACTGCCGCGACCGCTACGGCGACCCGTTCTATCTCCCCGGCCTGGAGTGCGGATTTGTGGTGACCGGCGAGCCGGAGGGGCTCCGCACCATCTTCGGTGCGGACCCCGGCATCTACGATCCCGTCTACGCCAAGCTGATGGCGCCGCTCATCG
>NZ_JAHXBF010000067.1 GCF_020103695.1 Hyalangium versicolor | reverse complement strand
TGTCGCCACCGAGGTCGGGGTGAACCAGTTCCACCGAGATCACCGAGGACCAGTGAACCACCCGGCGATTTCAGAGCAGTTCTCCGCCCAAGCCGACAGCGCCAAGAGTGCGCAGGGCCGATGCGCTCGTCGGAGACGGTGCAGGCGGGCTGAAGACCTCGCCGGTCGAGGGCGGAGCACGGCCGCTGGCCGTCAGGTCCGAGCGATACGGTAGCCCTTTCCGTCCATGAGGAAGGTCTCCGCGCGCTCGGTGAGACGCTCGGCAATGACCTGAGCGTTGAGTGCGTCAGGAAACACCTTCGGCCAATCCTTGAAGGGCCTGTTGGTGGTGATGCAGGTCGATCGGCGGTGGTCGTAGCGCTCGCTGATGACTTGGAAGGCCAGCTTGGCCTGAGCCGCATCCATGGAGAGGACAGCGAAGTCATCGATGACAAGGAGGTCCGCGCGGACGTAGCGGCGCAGAGCGCGTTCCAGGCCCCCGTGGACCTCGGCGCCATGAAGCTCGTTGAGCAGGCGCGCCGCACTGACGAGGGCGACACGGCGGTTGGTCTGGCACACGCGCCAAGCCAGAGCTCGAGCCAGGTACGTCTTGCCGGTACCCGGCAGCCCGATAAAGAGCGGGTTGAGGCCTTTCTCAAGGAAGGTGACGTCGTGCAGCGCGAGGTAGCGGGCTTTCAGCTTCTTGCGCACGGGATCGAAATCAAAGTCGAAGCCATCAACCGTGTTGATCTCCGGGAAGCGGGCGCCCTTGACCTTGGCAGTGACGGCACTCTTGAGTCGGCTGGTCTTCTCTTCGTCGCAGAGGCGACTGACGACCTCGCACGCGGTGAGGTTGTCTCGCCCGGCTTGCTCGAGCAGGGCGCGAAGCGTGCCAGCCATGCCGGGTAGCCGCAGCCACTTGAGCTTCTCGCGCACCAGCTCGATGGCGTCGTCTTCGGGCTTCACGAGTCGACCTCCGCTTCATCGCTTCGCTGCGGTGCACGCGTGAGCGAGGGCGGAGTGAGGGTGTCGTAGATGGACAGATCCGGCTCTGGCAGGCAGACCTCGTCGAACTCGGGCCGACCCAGCTTCAGCGGTGCTGCGCCTGGAACCAGGCCCTTCTTCTGCCGCAAGACGTACTCGACGTAGTCGGCACCGACGTGGCCGGACTGCATGACGTCAGTCATGGCCTCGGCCGTCACTTGGGAGCCATACACCTCGGCCAGGAAGACCAGGCGCACCGTCTCGCGGTGCAGAGACTTCGTCCCTGCGGCGGCCACTTTGAAGTAGCGCTCAGCCACTTCGCCCATGGCCTGCAACATCGGTGGCAGGCCCGGTCGGTGAGCGCCCGGCTTGGTTTGAAGCGCAGCCTGTCGGTGTGCCGCGTCTTCGATGTCCTGCCCCACGCGCCAATCGCGGCGATGACGGGCCACCTCCTTGGGCCCCAAGAACATGCGCACCGAGTCGTCATCGGCACGCACGACCACGGACTGTCCCACCAGCCGTGGAGGGACTGAGTAGGTGTTTCTGTCAAAGCGGACCCGGAAGGACTTCGTCACTGCGGCGCTTTCAATGTCGTCTGTCTCGAAGGGAGTTTGGGGCAACGGGTGCAGCGCCGGCCGCTCTTCATGCTGGAAGACAAGGGCAGGCACCTTGCCCGTCACCTCGTGCACGCGGTTGTTGGCGAACTCGTCCCGCCACTTCGTCGCCTGGACATTCAAGTCCAGCAAGTCGGTGAAGCGTCGGCCTGGCCAGAAGCGCTCGCGAATGAAGCCGATGGGACGCTCGACCCGCCCCTTCTCATTGCCGCGCCCCACGTTGCAGGCCCTCACGGCGAAGCCGCGGCTGCGCGCGTACTCCAGGAAGGTGCTGTTGAAGACGATGCCTTTGTCCGTGTGCTGCAACACCACTGTCCTCATGTTGTCGAAGATGTCCACGTGCGTCGTCCCACCAAAGAAACGCAGGCCCCTCTCCATCCGTCGCAGCAGGCTGCCCATGGACTGGCTCAAGGCGAATTCGAGGTACAGGTAGCGCGAGTGGCACAGCGCCATGACGAAGGCGCTCACCCGGCGCGGTACGCCGGTCAATGCGAAGCCGAAGTCGGCCCAGTCCACCTGCACTGCCTCCCCTGGCATGAACCTCAGCGTCAGGAAGGCCTCGCGCGGGCCCGGTCGCAGCCGCCTCAGCCTCTCTCGCAGGATGCTGATGCCGCCCTGGTAGCCTGCCTCTCGCAGCTTCTCCAACACCGCGGGGGCCTTCAACTCGGGCGTCTCGTCCAACAACGCCTTGAGCGTAGCCTCGTACGGCGTCAACAACGAGGTGCGCGGCGCAGGTGCCGACTGCGGCTTCTGTGGCGCACTGCCCACCCACTTGCGTACCGTGTTTCGCGAGATGTGCAGCCGCTGGGCGATGGCTCGCTCCGACAACCCGTCCACCAACCGCAGCTTGAGCACCTCCGCCTGCCGCTCATCACCCACCGGCATGATGGCTCCCGGGCCCGCGCTCCACCCAGCTCACGCTCAGCTCCTTCCTCTGCGCGGCAGGCTCCGCGCGCCGCCACGCGCTCCTGCGGCGCTTCTCCCTTTCGGCCGCAGAAAGCACATTGCTCGGGTGGTCGTGCCGCGCCCTCTGACTCGGTGGCATCTGAAACCCTCGCTGCTTCGGCGGGCCGCGCTGCTTCAACGGCCTGCCGGTGAACGACTGTCTCAGCTGCTTGCAGCTCGCCTCGGCTCTCGGGTGCCACGGCATCGAGGAGACCTCTCTCTTCCACATGCGTGCCCCCAAGTGCCCTGCCCACAAACTTTTCGGAAGACTGATCCCCCACGCGCTCTCGGCGGCGCACGCGTCGTGCACGCTCCGCGTCACGATGGTCGGCGCGCCCTTCAGGCGATCGCCGGTGCCGCCGGCGCGCTGCGCGAGCCGACGCCTGGCGAGCCTGCTCCCTGCACCTGGCACCGCAGTACCGCCGACCCCGGTCACACGGACGGCACACCACAAAGCGCCTGCCACAATGTCTGCACTCGCGTCGTCGAAGCTCCACCTGGGCAGTGGCCGAGAACTCGACAGCGGGCCCTGGCAGCCTCAGTCTCAGCCACCTCGAGACACGGCGGCTCCACCCGCTGGGCGGCCTGGCCTGTCCCCAGGTCGCCCGTCTCTTTCACTGCGGCGACAGCCTCAACCCGGCACCACCCTTCTGCCAGTTTCCATCCGCGGCTCAGGGCGCCTCCGCTCGCTGCGCTCGCTCCGGCGCAACGTCACCTCATGTGCAGTCAGCGAGAGGCCATGACTGTCAGCGATGAATGGCTCTCGCGCCCCGGTGCACGGTGGCTCTCGTGCCCCTCGGTGATTCGGTGGATCTCAGGGCTCCGGTGATCTGATGGATCTATGGTCCTCGGTAAGATCGGTGGAAATGGCACCAAACCTCGTCGGTGGTGACA
>NZ_JAHXBF010000066.1 GCF_020103695.1 Hyalangium versicolor | reverse complement strand
AGGCGTCGACGTCAGCCGCGAGCAGATGGCCGCCCTTCACCTTGAGCGCTCCAACTTCCATGGTGAGTGGAATTACACCCTCCGGCCAAACTGAAACTTTATTTCTGCGCGGCTCCTAAGCGAAGCGGATCTACTGGAGTACGGTAGAGGCGACAAGGGTAGACGTACAAGCAAGGCGTACATGGTCGCTGGGGTGTTCTCGACCCCCCCCCGCTCGGATTCCCTGTCACGGACGGACCTAGACCTTGCTCGGCGCGCACACACGCTCAAGAAATTTTGAGAAAAAACGCGCCGCGTTTTGTTGACGGCCCCCCCGAAAAACTTCGCGAAACGACGCCCTTACCGGAGGGTGGGTCCTCCACCGAGCTGCTGCTACGGGCCGAGCAAGCGCACTCCGCCATGCACCACGGTCCCGAGGTGACGCTGCCTGCCCCCAGCACCGCACCCGCCCGAGCACCGGCCGCCGTGCTCCTGGAGCCCTCTACAGGCCCGCCGTGCCGTTTCTCGCGTCTGGTGGCTCCACGGCCCGGCATACCGGCTGCGGCACGCGCTCGTCGTCGAAGTGAACACGGGCGGCGAGATGGTCGAGACGCTGATCAGTACGGTCGCCGCCGAGATGGGCGTGAGCATCAACGTGAAGCTCGTCAGGGCGACGAGCGCGAAGAGCAAGCGCGCCGCGCGAGCACCTGGCAGAGCAGACAACGAAGCCGCGTGCCGAGGTCTTCCTCGCCGCGATGCAGAAGCACATAGCGGCTCGCTTCGATGACGACGTGATCCGTTCCTACGACTCGCCCGTGCCCGCTGACCGCGAGCACCGGCTGCGGATGATGGGCACGTTTCCGAGCGCCTTCACCTTCGACGAGTGGCGAAGCGAAGCCGGGTTCAGGCCGCACCCCGAGCGTCAGGGGTTCGCTGAGCTGCTGCTCGGTCAGAAACCTAACGAGCCGCAGCAGTCACAGACCCCGGCCGCTGGCAGCTTGGGGGAAGCGAACGTCGACGCCGTTAGCGGTGACTGAACCACGCGAGAAATCCGCACCCATTTACCGGGTGCGATGCCCACACCGATCACACGCTCTCTTCAGCTCGCAGCCGTTCGCAAGGATGCGGTTGCGCTGACCGCTGTCGAAGCTGACGGCGGTCGACGTGTCTACACGTTCAAGGCGAGCGATGGGGACTTCGATCGCTACTGCGATCGGCTGAGCGTCAAAGGTTGGCGCGTCGATGCGTACAACGCGAACGGCGTCGTTCTCTTCAACCATGACGACGGCGCGCAGGCTGCACGCACGGGAGCCGAACCCGCGCTGCCTATCGGGAAGGGGCGCGTCTACGCCTAGAACAACGCGCTGATGATCGACGTCGAGTTCGACGACGACGACGACTTCGCGAAGCGCGTCGAGCGCAAGGTCGCAAAAGGCATCCTGAACGCTGTCTCCGTCCGCTACCTCATGCTGCCCGGGCACTATCGGCAGAACGAGCGGGGCGGCTTCGACTGTGACGCTCAAGAACTGCTCGAAGTCTCGATCGTCACGATCCCGGTGAACGCTCGCGCCTTGCGCGCGAAGTCTCTCGACGGCGAGGGGGACGACATCGTCGAGCGCATAGCGCAGCGGGTTGTTGAGCTGCTCGACGCGCGCCGACGCGAAGCCCCCCGAAGACGAGCACGACAAGCCTGACGCGGGCGACGCACAGGGCGCAAAGCTAAACACTGGCGAAGAGCCCGCCGCCCCTAACGAGAGCAAGCCCGAGACGGGCGAGCCGCCGCCTGCCGACGCGCCAAAGGCAGACGACGAGGAAGACGACAAGGCGAAGGGTCTCGACGCCGCCGAAGCCGCGCAGCGCTTCGTCGAGGCGTTCAAGCAATACATCCGAGGGAGTGACAAGAAATGATTCGCGAGCAGATCACGGAGATGGTGAAGGCGCTCGGCCCCGAGGTCGCGCGTGAGCTGATCGACGCTGCGGCCCGAAGCGCCCCCGGCCGCGTGGGTAAAGACCGGGCGACGCGAGAGGGGAGCGTCTACGCGAGCGTCGCGAACTTCGGCGCGTTCACGAAGAGCGTCATCGCCTTGGGTCGCCGCACGAGCGCGGCCGAGCTGATCGACGCCGCGAAGCTCTTCGGCAATGCCGACGTGCAGAAGGCGGTTCAGCTCAGCAAGTTCGACTCGGCGGGCGTGCTCGTGCCCATCCAACAGAGCGGCGAAGTGATCGAGTTCCTGCGGCCCGACGCGGCCCTGCTCAAGCTCTGCGTGCGAACCCAGCCGTTCAAGGGCGAGCTGCACATGGGCATGCAGACGGGGACTTCGGTCTTCAAGTGGGTCGGCGAGGGGGAGACCGTCCCGAAGAGCGCGCCGAAGTACGGGAAGATCGTGCTCAAGGCGCACAAGGGGATGGTGCTGACCGACATCAGCAACGACCTTCTGCGGACCCCTGGAATCGGCGACGCGGGAGTCGGCGAGGACATCCGCGCCACCGTGGCCGATGGGCTCGACGATGCGGGCTTCAACGGTGACGGCACAGGCGCCGCGCCGAAGGGGCTCTTCGCGCAGCTCGACGCCGCTCAGGTCTTCGCGAGCACGGGCACGACCGCCGACGCCTACCTCGCCGACATCGACAAGGCGATCGAGCTGCCGCTGACCGCGCACGTGCGGATGGGCACTGCGGCATGGGTGATCCACCCGACCCGCGCGACGGCGCTGATGCAGCTCAAGGACACGGGCATCTTCATCTTCCGTCAGGAGATGCTCGACAAGGGGACGATCCGCGGCTTCCCCTTCGTGATGACGACGCGCGTCCCCACGACGCGGATCACGTTCTCGGCCGACTGGCGGCAATACCTCTACGGGATCGACGAGGATCTGATCCTCTCCGAGCACAACACCCGCGCCGAGTACGACGAGACGACCATCCGCGCGATCGTGAAGGGCGACTTCAAGCTGCGCCAGCCAAAGGCGTTCAGTTCGATCACCTACTAACCCGACGGCGTGACACCGAGGCAGCCCGCAGAGTGCATGCGGAAGACCTGCCCCCCGCGCAAAGCTCACCGTCTTGGAAGGGAACCACGACAACGCCGCGCTACGGATGTTGTCGACGAACGCGCCATCAGTGGTCGTCGGGTTCTGGGAACGGTTCTCCGCCGATCTTGATTTCGAGCGGCTCGGCGTCGAGTGGGTGCCCGAGACTGCTCAGCCCCTCAAGCGAGGAAACCTGCGGCTGATGCACGGTCATCAGATCGCGAAGGTGCTCCCGAAGCACCATGCCGCGAAGGTCGCCGACGAGTGTGGAGCCCCCGGGCTTACGGTTGCCTTCGGGCACTCTCACAGGCCGCAGCATTTCGAGCATCCCTCCAGGAGGGCAACGCAGACGCCGACGCGCTCGGCTGCAGTCGCGCGCTCGAGCCCAAGTGGATGAAGGGAGCCGTGGGCGCTGGGAGAACGAACTCGGGATCGCTGTGTCCTTTCGGCAGGAGTGCGTGATGCCGCGATCCTCGGTGGGTAGACTGGGGTACGGCACGGCTTGCCGTTCTGAGCGAGAGGCCGTGGCAAAGCGGCGGGTTGCCCACCGCGCGCTG
>NZ_JAHXBF010000065.1 GCF_020103695.1 Hyalangium versicolor | reverse complement strand
AGCCGGATTGCCTCCGCCCTGAACTCGGGCGTGAAGCTCCGTCTCTTCCTTCGTTCCATGGGACACATCCTCTCGTGTTTCGACTCATCAGGGGTGTCCACAAAATCGGGGCAGGCTCAATTCCCACTGAAGAGTACGTGTGGGATCCGCTGTGCCTGGGCCCGCCCGCAACTCCTCAGCCGGGCCCCGCCTGACGCCCACGCGCAGGCCGCCTGAGGTCTGCTGCGGCGCGGAAGGCGTCCACTGTCTGGTACTGTGGCGGGCAACCCAGGAGGTCTGCTCGCCTTGTTCCTACCCAGTCCCTTGCATGCTGCCGCGCTCGCATCCCTGCTGGTGAGCCTTGCCGCAACGGCCCAGGCTGCGCCCACTGGGAGTTCGGTTCCCCGCTCCATCGTTCTCACGGGTAAAACGGGCGAGTCGCCGCTGATCTACCTGGCGCCTGGCTCCTTCACGTTCATCGTCCTGGATGCGCCGATCATGCGTGAGTCTGTCCAGGTGGAGGGGCACGCCCGCTTTGCCAGAGTCGACCCGAGCGAGTTGGGCATCACGCTTGTCCTCGCAGCGCCGATCGCGCCTACAGAGAGGCTGGCGCTCCGGTTCACCTACCGCGAGGGCTCGCCTCAAAGCGTCGTGTTCTTGCTCACCGGACAACCGGGTGAGGTGGATACCGTGGTCGCCGTCAGCCGCCCGCAACAGACCGTTGAGGCGTGCCGCGTCGAGCTGTCCGCCACGCGGGCGCGATACGAGGCGCTGAGCAAGGAACTGGAGGAGTTGAGAGCCCGGCCCCCAGCGGTGAGCCCGGCAGCCGTGGCGCTCGCGGGGCTCGTGGGCGTGAAGGGCATGCGGGTTGGGGCCTTCCGGGAAGGGTGCAACACGGTGGTGGGCGAGTTTGGCGCTGCCAAGTGCACGGGGCTCGCGGCGTCAACGTGGACGGTGCTTGTCCTCGAGGTGAGCAACGGTGGGGCGGAGCCGTGGGCGCCCGCGTGGGCCGAGGTCACGCCCGCAGCGGGAGGGGAGCCACGCCGCGCGCGCGCCGTGCTCTCCGGGCAAGCCACCATCCCCCCAGGCAGAACGATGAGCGTGGCCATTGAGGTGGAAATGCCCGCGAGGGAGCCGGAAGCATGGCTGCGGGCTCTTCACTCGCTGCGGATCTGCAACTCTGACGGGAGCCGCTGTCTGTCCGTTCCCAAGGTTTGGCTGTAGCAACAGGCGAGAGGTGCTCGGCATGTTCTGGCGACTGGATCCCAAGAATCTCAAGCCCGGTCAGATGGTAGACGGCTGGCGCATCGTCCGGAAGATCGGCGGCGGCAGCTATGCCGTTGTCTATGAGGTGGAGAAGGGCGGGAAGCGCTTCGCGCTCAAGGTGGCCTGCCAGGTGGACACGCGCGGTGATCCGAAGCAGACGGACGCGCGCGCAAGGCGCGAGGTGGTCTGTCTCCAGAAACTCGACCACCCCCACATCATCCGTATGTGGGCTCACGGCCGTTGCGGGGACCCTCGTTCGGGCTTCCTCTACGTCGTGCTCGATCTCGTGGACGGCTACACGCTAGGGGAGTGGGTGCGGCGGACCTACCCCACCGTGCATGAAGACGTCGTGGTGTTCCTCAAGCTGTTTGACGCGTTGGAGCACATGCACGGGCGGGGCGTGTTCCATCGCGACTTGAGCCTGAGAAACATCATGGTCACCAAGGAAGGCGAGCCGGTGGTCATCGACTTCGGGGCGGCGGACTATGCGGACGCCGAAGAGTTGACGGATGCACAGGTGCCCCCCTGCACGCCGCGCAACCGCAGCCCGGAGGCGGTGCGCTTCTGGCGGGAGAACCTCCACAACCCGGAGGCTCGTTACACCTTCCAGGCGACCGATGACATCTTCGCGCTCGGAGCCGACCTCTACGATGTGCTGACGGACCCAACCCCCGACCTCAGCAAGAATCGGCCCTCGCTCCAGGGCTTGGTGGCTCCTGCTTCCCCGTTCAAGGTCACCCAGGGGCGCGTGCCGCTGGACCTGAGCACCTATGCGATGATGTTGCTCCACCCCTCGCTCAAGGAGCGGCCCGCGACGGCGAAAGATGCGCGGCGTCCGCTGGAGGATTTCGCGAAGTGCGAGGGCCCGGAGTGGCGCGACACCCGTCCCCACCCTGTCGCCGCGCAGCTCCCGCCAGAACCCGCCGAAGGGGTTCCCGCCCCAGTCGAGGAGGAGCAGCCCGGGGGCGTGGAGGTACCGATCCCCGCTCACCCGTCCGCCGTGCAGGGGGCGGGGGTTGCTGCGCTCAACAGTGCGCGCCTTGCATTGCGCCGTCCGGCACTCGTGGGGTTGCTGGCGCTCGTGGTGCTCGCGGCAGCCGTGGCCGCCTCGCTGCTGCACAGGTCCGCACCAGCGGCGCCGTTCCCCATGGCCCGCAGCGCCCCAGCGGAGCAACCCCCACCCGCGCCTGCTCTGGCCGAAAAGCCGACAAGCCGCCCCGCTCAGTTACCCTCGTCTCATCCTACCCAGAAGGAGGCGAGCCCTTCCGTGCGACTGCCCGAGAATTCACCCACCCTCACCAACGGCGTACCCAACCCGCAGAAGGCCAGCCCCCGGCGCGTGCTGTCGAAGGTGGAGAGGTGCGCGCTACTCCTGTTCACCCTCGCATGGGTTGAAGCGGGCTGCACTGGCGTGCAGACGCGCCCGGACCCGGAGACGTGCCCCAAAGATGCCGTGGACGCGATGGAAAAAGAGCTAGGGTGGAGCGTGGGCTATCAGCAGCCCGCGATCGTCGTTGACCTGACCAAGGGGGGAACCCCGCACCCTCTGACCAAGGTCGAGGACGCTCACACAGTGTTCAAGGACGGGCCTGTGACGGGTGAGCTTGCCGAGGACGAGGGCAAAGCCCAGAAGGGGACACGGCTGGAGGGGCACCTGTGGACGACGGGGGATCGCATCTATGGCCGCTATCGCCGTGCCCACCTTCCAGGAGGGCGCACCGTTCCGATCTGCGTTGAGCTGATCAGCGGAGGCAATCTGGGCCTGGACAAGCAGGAGGGCTCGAAGCCCGGGGCCGCTGTGGGCTCGAAGGAAGTGAACGGGCTTGCAGTGGAGCGGTGGAGGTGAGCCGAGCCACGTGGGGTACGCCAGCGTCGGACGGGGGCCCCGGCCCGTGGGGCGCTCCCGCGTCGAGGAGCGCCTGCAGAGCCCGTGGAGCGCTCCCGCGCCCCAGGCGGGTCTGCTGGGCCAGTTAAGGGGGCGCGTCGTGGCTCCCGCGAAGCCGGTGGAGGACGCGCGCGCGCCCATCTCGGTAAGCCCGGTAGGCCAAAATCCTAGCAGCATAATCCCTGGGGCTACGAAACCGGGCAGAGCCTCGGGGCCGACTCGGTCAGGTCCAGTTCCTTGGCCACCTGGGGCAGTGACTTCGTGCCCTCTCTCAGCAGCCGGACTGCCTCCGTCCTGAACTCGAGCGTGAAACTCCGTCTCTTCCTTCGTTTCATGGGACACATCCTCTCGTGTTTCCACTCATCACGGGTACCCACAAAATCGGGGCAGGCTCAGTTGCGTGGGGCACGTGGACAGCGGTGAGTTGAGAGAACTCGTGGGTGGACGCGAACCTCGCCGTGTACGGCGCCGTGCGATACCGCTACAACGACCTGGGCGAGGTGGAGCTACGCGGCATGGCGAAGGCACTGAGCCATGCCCGAGCGGTCGGCGCCAACCTCTTCACGTTGCCCACTCCGGTCCGGCCGGACACCAAGCGCGTGTGGAGCATCGGCGACAACTCGAGACTGCTCCGCTCCCTCACCATCGACACGCTGGGCCGCGTGCAGCTCTCTGCCATAGCAGCGAGCGCTGAGTTCTCCTTGGACGGGATCCGCTTCTCCGCAGACTAAGAGGGTGTTGAGGCAAGGCATTCAGGCAAGGCGGCCCAGCATCAGTCGGATCATCCCCAGGTAGACGAAGGCTTCGGACGACTCCTCTTTTCGCTCGTAGTCTCTGGCCAGGCGTCGT
>NZ_JAHXBF010000064.1 GCF_020103695.1 Hyalangium versicolor | reverse complement strand
CCGAAACCGGTTGACAGGGCGGGCGGAAACGAAGTAGAAGCCGCGCCCCTCCTCAAGAAGCAGAAAGGACTCACTGGAGTCCGGAGCTGCGGAAGAGGACGAAGCCGAAAGGGCGAAGTTGACAAGCCCGGCGGCCTCGAATAAAAGAATCGCCCCCGCGGTTGAGGGGAAACCCGATGAGAATCGGGACGCTAGCACAAAGCCGTGAGGCAGTACAAGCGGCTCGGTCTTTGAAAACCAAATAGCAAGCCCAAGAAGTAGACGATTGCGGAAGCTTCGCAGTCAATTTCTAAGGTGCCCTAAGAGCCGTCGCGAGAGCGGCAGCCGGGGTGCCACGAACAGCGAGCCAGGCTTTCCTTAGCCGGAAGCCAGGCTGACGCCAGTTCAACTCAACAGAATACAATTGGAGAGTTTGATCCTGGCTCAGAACGAACGCTGGCGGCGTGCCTAACACATGCAAGTCGAGCGCGAATGGAGCAATCCTAGTAGAGCGGCGCACGGGTGCGTAACACGTGGGTAATCTGCCTAGAAGATGAGGATAACCAGTCGAAAGATTGGCTAATACTCGATAAGCCCACGGGGACTTCGGTCCCTGAGGGAAAAGGTGGCCTCTGTATACAAGCTATCACTTCTAGATGAGCCCGCGGCCCATCAGCTAGTTGGCGGGGTAATGGCCCACCAAGGCGACGACGGGTAGCTGGTCTGAGAGGACGATCAGCCACACTGGAACTGAGACACGGTCCAGACTCCTACGGGAGGCAGCAGTGGGGAATTTTGCGCAATGGGCGAAAGCCTGACGCAGCAACGCCGCGTGTGTGATGAAGGTCTTCGGATTGTAAAGCACTTTCGACCGGGACGAAAACCCTGAAGCTAACATCTTCAGGTTTGACGGTACCGGGAGAAGAAGCACCGGCTAACTCTGTGCCAGCAGCCGCGGTAATACAGAGGGTGCAAGCGTTGTTCGGAATTATTGGGCGTAAAGCGCGTGTAGGCGGCTTTGCAAGTCGGGTGTGAAAGCCCTCAGCTCAACTGAGGAAGTGCGCCCGAAACTGCAGAGCTTGAGTGCCGGAGAGGGTGGCGGAATTCCCCAAGTAGAGGTGAAATTCGTAGATATGGGGAGGAACACCGGTGGCGAAGGCGGCCACCTGGACGGTAACTGACGCTGAGACGCGAAAGCGTGGGGAGCAAACAGGATTAGATACCCTGGTAGTCCACGCCGTAAACGATGAGAACTAGGTGTCGTGGGAGTTGACCCCCGCGGTGCCGTAGCTAACGCATTAAGTTCTCCGCCTGGGAAGTACGGTCGCAAGACTAAAACTCAAAGGAATTGACGGGGGCCCGCACAAGCGGTGGAGCATGTGGTTTAATTCGACGCAACGCGCAGAACCTTACCTGGTCTTGACATCCTCGGAACCTTTCAGAGATGAGAGGGTGCCCGCAAGGGAACCGAGAGACAGGTGCTGCATGGCTGTCGTCAGCTCGTGTCGTGAGATGTTGGGTTAAGTCCCGCAACGAGCGCAACCCTCGCCTTTAGTTGCTCCGCAAGGAGATCTCTAGAGGGACTGCCGGTGTTAAACCGGAGGAAGGTGGGGATGACGTCAAGTCCTCATGGCCTTTATGACCAGGGCTACACACGTGCTACAATGGCCGGTACAGAACGCTGCAAACCCGCGAGGGGGAGCCAATCGTAGAAAACCGGTCTCAGTTCAGATTGGAGTCTGCAACTCGACTCCATGAAGGCGGAATCGCTAGTAATCGCAGATCAGCACGCTGCGGTGAATACGTTCCCGGGCCTTGTACACACCGCCCGTCACACCATGGGAGTCGATTGCTCCAGAAGTCACCTCACCAAGAGGTGCCCAAGGAGTGATCGGTAACTGGGGTGAAGTCGTAACAAGGTAGCCGTAGGGGAACCTGCGGCTGGATCACCTCCTTTCTAAGGAGACCGGGTGCACGGCACTGCCTCGAGCAGCGCAGGGTGCACCAGGCGGCTTCGGCCGCCGTGGTCAACTAGGTCAAGAGCTACGCAATCGTCATAAGGGTTTGCTATTTGGTTTTGAAGGGCCGAGCTTGGCTCGGTTCTTTGACACTCTGGATGCTGACAATCGGGTTCTCCCGCTTAGCGCAGCCAGCCTCTCTGGGCCTATAGCTCAGCTGGCTAGAGCGCGCGCCTGATAAGCGCGAGGTCGGTGGTTCAAGTCCACCTAGGCCCACCAACTCCTCTCAACGGAGAGGATGCGGTGACGCCGCCAGCACATGGCTTCCCCCAAGGTTTCGTGGCAGTATGTAGGGCCTCGAGGGGCTGTAGCTCAGCTGGGAGAGCGCCAGCTTTGCAAGCTGGATGTCGTCGGTTCGATCCCGATCAGCTCCACAAGTTTTCCTCTCCACCGCCAGGTGGAAGGGAAGCGTTCTTTGACAAGTGCATACGAAGGCAGAATTAAAGATTTCTGCTGAGTCAAGAGAAGTTCTCAAGTTGACTCCCAGGGAGAGGGTAACCGCCGAGAGGCGTGAACCTTCAGCAGGGAGTCAGCATCAAGCAAGTGATTCTTTCGGGCTCGCCGCGAAGAGCGGGGGCCTGGATCTTGGTCTCGAGTTTCGACAATCCCGCCGGGAGGTGGGCGTGAAGACGAGAGATCAGGGTAAGTAAGCTACTAAGGGCGTGTGGTGGATGCCTAGGTGCTCAGAGGCGATGAAGGACGCGGGTGGCTGCGAAAAGCTTCGGGGAGCTGTCAACCGAGCGTTGATCCGGAGATGTCCGAATGGGGAAACCCAGCGCGGCGAATAGCTGCGTTACTTCCATCTGAATTCATAGGGTGGAAAGAGCGAACCAGGGGAAGTGAAACATCTCAGTACCCTGAGGAAAAGAAAACAACGAGTGATTCCCGTAGTAGTGGCGAGCGAACCGGGAACAGCCTAAACCGAATCCACGCAAGTGGCTTCGGGGTTGCGGGTCCGCGGTAGGACCTTGGTTTGTTAGCGGAACAGCCTGGAAAGGCTGACCAGAGAGCGTGATAGTCGCGTACGCGAAAACGAACTGAGGCCGAGCGGGGTACCCAAGTAAGACGGGACACGTGCAATCCTGTCTGAATCTGCCGGGACCATCCGGTAAGGCTAAATACTACTGAGCGACCGATAGTGGACAAGTACCGCGAGGGAAAGGTGAAAAGAACCCCGGTGAGGGGAGTCAAAAGAACCTGAAACCACATGTCTACAAGCAGTCCGAGCACTACGGGGCAACCCAGTGCGAGGGCGTACCTTTTGCATCATGATTCGGCGACTTAATGTACGTAGCGAGGCTAAGCCGTTAGGTGGAGCCGGAGCGAAAGCGAGTCCGAAATGGGCGACGAGTTGCGTGTATTATAACCCGAAGCGGGGTGATCTACACATGGCCAGGATGAAGTGCGGGTAACACCGCATGGAGGTCCGAACTCATGAGAGTTGAAAATCTCTGGGATGAGCTGTGTGTAGGGGTGAAAGGCCAATCAAACTCCGTGATAGCTGGTTCTCCCCGAAAGATATTTAGGTATCGTCTCGAGTAATTCAGTGTCGGAGGTAGAGCACTGGAACGGCTAGGGGTCTCACCAGATTACCAAACCGTACCAAACTCCGAATGCCGACAACTGTTATCTCGGGAAGCAGTCAGTGGGTGATAACGTCCATTGGCAAGAGGGGAATAACCCAGACCGACAGCTAAGGCCCCCAAATCTAGTCTAAGTGAACACTAGAAAGGATGTGGCAGGTCATTGACAACCAGGAGGTTGGCTTAGAAGCAGCCATCCTTTAAAGAAAGCGTAATAGCTCACTGGTCAAGACAGGCCGCGCCGAAAATGTAACGGGGCTCAAGACTGGTGCCGAAGCTTCGGATCATGCAGGTTTTGACTTGCATGGTGGTAGGGGAGCGTCCCAACTGCAGCGAAGGTAGACCGTAAGGGCTGCTGGAGCGGTTGGAAGTGCTGATGCCGAAATGAGTAGCGATAAAGGGGGTGAGAAACCCCCTCGCCGTAAACCCAAGGTTTCCTGGGTCAAGTTAATCTTCCCAGGGTTAGCCGGAGCCTAAGTCGAGGCCGAAAGGCGTAGATGATGGGAAGCAGGTTAATATTCCTGCGCCATCTTTTAAGCGTTGAACTAAGGGAGGACGGAGAAGGCTAGACGAGCCAGGTGGTGGTTGTACTGGTCCAAAGGTGTAGGGGTGTCACGTACGATTAAAGGCGTGGCAGCTATCCCCGAGACCCCATGGCGCCCCGCAAGGGGTAAGTCGTTGATGCCACGCTTCCAAGAAAAGTCCCGTAGGGAGCTTAGAGGGTGTCCGTACCGTAAACCGACACAGGTGGGTGAGGAGAAAATCCTAAGGCGCTTGAGAGAACTCTCCTCCAAGGAACTAGGCAAATTTCCACCGTAACTTCGGAAGAAGGTGGGCCTCTGGTAGGTGTAGGTGTACAACCGAAGCCGAGAGAGGTTGCAGAGAAATGGCGGTAGCGACTGTTTACCAAAAACACAGGACTCTGCGAAGGCGACAAGCCGACGTATAGGGTCTGACTCCTGCCCGGTGCTGGAAGGTTAAGGGGATTCGTCAGCCGCAAGGCGAAGCGATGATCCGAAGCCCCAGTAAACGGCGGCCGTAACTATAACGGTCCTAAGGTAGCGAAATTCCTTGTCGGGTAAGTTCCGACCTGCACGAATGGAGTAACGACTTCCGCGCTGTCTCGGAGAGGGACTCAGCGAAATTGAAATAGCTGTGCCGATGCAGTTTACCCGCAGCAAGACGGAAAGACCCCGTGAACCTTTACTACAACTTGACAGTGACACTAGGGATTGACTGTGTAGGATAGGTGGGAGCCTTTGAAGCCGGGCCGCTAGGTTCGGTGGAGGCAACGGTGAAATACCACCCTGTTGATTTCTGGTGTCTAACCATGTCCCGTCAGCCGGGACTGGGACACTGTCTGGTGGGTAGTTTGACTGGGGCGGTCGCCTCCCAAAGAGTAACGGAGGCGCGCGATGGTTCCCTCAGCCCGATTGGAAACCGGGCGTCGAGTGCAATGGCATAAGGGAGCTTGACTGCGAGAGAGACATCTCGAGCAGGTGCGAAAGCAGGTCATAGTGATCCGGTGGTCCTGTATGGAAGGGCCATCGCTCAACGGATAAAAGGTACTCCGGGGATAACAGGCTTATCTCCCCCAAGAGTTCACATCGACGGGGAGGTTTGGCACCTCGATGTCGGCTCATCGCATCCTGGGGCTGGAGCAGGTCCCAAGGGTTTGGCTGTTCGCCAATTAAAGCGGTACGCGAGCTGGGTTCAAAACGTCGTGAGACAGTTTGGTCCCTATCTGCTGTGGGCGTAGGATACTTGAGAGGCTCTGACCTTAGTACGAGAGGACCGGGTTGGAGACACCTCTGGTGTACCAGTTATCACGCCAGTGGTATCGCTGGGTAGCCATGTGTCGATTGGATAACCGCTGAAAGCATCTAAGCGGGAAACCGACCTCAAGACCAGGTATCCCGGGCGCAAGCCCCTGAAGAGCCGTCGAAGACTACGACGTTGATAGGCCGGGTGTGTAAGCGCGGTAACGCGTTGAGCTAACCGGTACTAATTGCTCGTGCGGCTTACTTTATCCTCATCTCTTGCACGCTCCCTTCACAGGGGGAGTAAGGGATTCGAGGCCAAGATCGAGGCCCGGTGCGCCCCCAAGTGGCGGCACTGGCCCGAGAGAATCACGGCACCAGCTTCTCTTCTCAGCAGCAATCCTTTCTGCCTTCGTATGTTGCTTGTCACCATTTTTCCGGTGGCTATATCGGAGGGGTCACACCCGTTCCCATCCCGAACACGGAAGTTAAGCCCTCCAGAGCCGATGGTACTCCGCGGGAAACCGCGTGGGAGAGTAGGTCGCTGCCGGATTTTTTTCTCTTGCGCCCCTGGCGCCCTTCACTGGGCTCCAGGGGCGTTTCTTTTTT
>NZ_JAHXBF010000063.1 GCF_020103695.1 Hyalangium versicolor | reverse complement strand
GTCCGCTCTCAAGCGCTTGGTACTTCGCCGCGATGACTTCCTCCAGGTCCATGCCTACATTGATGGGCACGATCTCGGGCACCCGCAAACTGAAACTTTATTCCTGCGCGGCTCCTTACCGCCGAGAAAGCGCGTTCCTGGGGGGGCTATTTGGGCCTGCGATGGGGTTGCTCCCTCTGGAAGAACCCCGACAACAGTGTCGCCCGCGCGAAGCCACACGTCCCCCCATGGATCGTATCGGTCATCCACCACGAGGCTAAAGCGCTCTGTCTCTCCCCAGTGAAGCTGCTTTCGCGTTGCGACCGCGCCCTCGGGGCAGGTGAACGCATCGGGCTTGACTGGAACGCCGGTGCATCCGGCCGCGAGGGAGCACACGAACGGCACGACTTTGCGCATGTCCGAGCCGGAAGAGGTCTTCTGGCGGCGTGCTTCTTTCGGGTCTTCGGGTGGGGGTGTCTTCACGGTTGAACCTTCCTCCGATACAGGGGCGGGTGTTGGCAATGTGCCCACCACAGGCGCGGGGGCGAGGGGTGACATATCAGGGGCGGCTGCCGGGGGCGTCGGGCTCGTGGCGACGATGGGCTCGGCCACTGACTCAGGCGTTTGGGGACGGAGCCAGAGAGCGACAGCGGCAAGCGCAACAGCAGCAACCGCGCCAACCGCGAGCCGCTTCCCCGAGCGACGGACAACGGCACCCACCCTGCCGCCCAACGCACGCAGCTTGCTCCATCGGCCCGCGTCCTGCTCGACCGGCTCGCCAACGTTGGGCCGCTCGGGTCGACGCTGCTCCGAGGGGGGATGCGCGAGCGCCTGGTAGTCAGCTCCCGGATGCGCCTCCAACTCGGCCAGCTCGCGGTGAAGCGCGTCGGTATCAACAGGGCGGTCTGCGGGATCGCGGGACAGCATGCTTTCGACGAGATCGCCGAGCGCTTCGGGCACGCGGGGGTTCCGAGCCCGGGGCGGCGTGGGCGGATCGAACGGGCTGTTGAGAGTCTCGCGCGGGCGCTCTTCGGTCGGTCGCGGGTCCGTTAGCAGTTCGTAGAGCATCGCGCCGACGGCGAAGATTTCGTCGGCTACCTGGAAGGCATACTTCGCCCGGCGCTCTTCCCTGTGCTCGCGCAGGTATGTGAACTGCTCGGGGGCACGGAAGCGATCGGTTCCGGGCGGAAGTCCGCTCTCGGTCAGATCGGCTGCTTGTTCGTATGTCGCACAGCCAAAGTCGATGATCACCGGCTCGCCGTCGCTCTTCCGGATCACCACGTTAGCGAGCTTCAAATCCCGGTGAAGGATGCCCCGGCTGTGCATGTAGGCCAGGGCGGCGGCGATCTTCACAAAGACGCGCAGGATTTCGTGAAAGGTGGGGTGCTTGCGCTCTTTCCACTCGTCGAGCGTCCAGCCATCCACATACTCAAGAGCGAGGTAGAAATTGCCTGCTTCCGCGTACCCATGGCCGCAAAGCGCGACGATGTTCGGATGATCCAGCATCGAAAGAACCGTCAATTCGCGCTTCAAGCGAGCGTGTGTCTGTTTGTCGTCCCCGCTGGCCTGACGGTGCCGCGCCACCTTGACCGCGCGACGCAGCGCGTTCTTCTCAACGAGATAGACGACGGCAAACCCACCGTTGCCGAGTTCCTTCAACACGTGCCAGCCGTCAATGAACAGGCCGGAAGGCAGCCTGAGAAGAGTCCTCATCGCTTGCCCTCCGTCACGGCGACCGGGAGGGGCACTCGCGGAATCACAAGACTACGGCCATCGGCCCCGAGCACTTCGAGAGTGAAGACAAGTCCTGCGCTCGGGGGCGGAACGTCTGCCACCACAAGCACACGGGCAAATTCCCCGGGGGCGATAGTGTCCCTTTCAGCCGTCACGCGAAGCGCCCGCAGCGTGACGCCATCCTTCCCCCTCAGCGTTGCTTCGCGTGGCGAGAAGGGCGGGCGGCCGGGAAGGTTGGTGATCGCTACGTCAAAGAGTACCCAACCGTTACCGCGATAGGACACGCCCGGGTCCGACTTGAGCCCCTGCGTCTCATTGGTGGCTCCGTCGAGCGTAGCCGTGGGCACGCCGGATTCGCCCACGTAGCCCAGCCGCACGAAGTCTTCCGGTCGGGGGGTGGGCGGCACTTCGACCGGACAGGCTCCATTCGGCGGCTCGGGCCGCTTCACGTCGATCCGCGTGTCCACTTCGGCAGGATCCATTACGAGCACGAACGCCGCCCGAGCAGGCGCCTGCCCATCCGCGAAGAAAACCTCGAGTTCCTGCCGCTCGTCGGGCCGGTAATCCACCACCGCTTGCACGATGATCGAGCGCCCGCCCGTGTCCACGACCCGGATCCGGGACTCGTCGACCGTGAGGGTCTTCTTCAGGATGTCGCCGGGAAAGAGCAGGACCGTGGGCACGTCAGGCGCGACGTGGATCTGGGGCAGGGGCTCGGCGGGGCTGCCGGTGACGGCGACGGGCCGATCTCGCTTCGTGCGGCTCGGCGCGGCTTCGGCTCGCGCGGCAGCCCCCAGCAAGAGAGCGAGCAGAAGGGCCAATCTGACGGGTACGATCAAAGGTGGGTGACCTCCTGGATTTGCACCCTACCATCGCCAGCACCCGCGCAGCGCGGCCCGAGCTGAGCGGTCAAGGTGAGTCGCGCCCGCCGATCTGCGGGAAGCGCTCGTAGGCCCGCTTGAGCGCGTCCAGGTGCGCAGGGATGTCGAGATCGAGCGGCGCATCGGTGACCTGCACGACCCACCCGCCCGAAGCCGTGCGCCGCGCCCGTATGAGCAGCTCGGCGTCGCGAGCAGGATCCGGGAACCCGATGACTTCTGCGGCAGCGGCCGACCAATAGTTCAGCCAGCCGAGGTAATGCGGAATCTCAGGCGCACGGATCTCGCCTGGGAGTTTGAGCGCTGGCAGCCCCCGGGGAGGGCATGGAGGCCCTTCCAGCGTGGGACTCGTCTGTTGTGCGATCTCAACCCCCGCGTTGAACGGGGTCGCGTGCCCCCAGAACGCGCGTGCGCCCTCCGCAATGGCTTCCAGTACATCCCCTGCCGCCGCGATGCCGGCTCCGTCCAGGTGCAATGCCCCATGGACTTCGAAGTGCGGCGGGCCTCCTGCGGCAAGCCCGTTCGGGTTCTCCAGCCCAAAGAGCGTCACGGGGCGGTCTTTGTCATTGTTGCAAAGAAAGGGAAAGCCGTTGTCTGTCCTGTCTGTCGCGACCCACTCATCGCGGTGAGGTAATGCAATGAAGTCTTCCTTATTAGAAAGCGTCCACCCTAACCGCAAGCCAGGAAGCGCACCTTCCATTCCATGGACGATGGCAAGGGGTCGCCCATCGTCATCCAGGAGCGCGGGCGCGTAGACGATGATGCTAAGATCATTCTGGTTAACAGCCATTTCAGCACCAGTCCATGACGACAACTTTGAGGCTGCGATCCGCGAGGCTTAGCGCGGCCTTATGCGCTTCGCTGCGCACGCCAACGACGAAGTCATAGCCGCATTCCTTGGCGAGCCTGGCTTCGCGTTGCAACTCTGGCAACTTCACTTTGATAAAAAACTTCTGAGAGTGGGGATTGTGCTTGTCGAAATTATCAGTCTTGATGTCCCATAGAGTCCGCGTAACAAGTACCAGCGCGTCAAATTGCTTGCCATTAACAAGCACGTCCCAGCCGGGGAAGCTGTTCTGCGGAATGAGGTCGGCGCAGGCGTTGTGCGGGTCATTGCCGCCCGCGTGCGGCACCGGGACGGGCCTGCACTCAGGGCGCTCTGTGGGATCGGATGTTACGGGTGGGAGATAGTCCCGCCCCAAGCCCCTCGGCGCGGGATCTCTGTTCGCGACGGGTTCCTGCTCGCTGGATGGCCGTGTCTGAGGCTTGGGCTTCGCATGCTCACGGGATGCGTTCCGTTGATAAGCATCAATCCCCTCTTGGATCGCGGCTGCCACCACCACCGCGCCAACAACAACTACTGCACCGACGACGATCTCGGGTGCGGCAAATATACAGAGGGCCACGACTGCGGGGGCGGCTGCATCCGCGTAGGCAACGGCGCATCGTTTGGTGACATCCCGAAATCTGACCCTGTCGCGATCGAGCGCGTGAAAGCACCGCTCCGCAAGGATAGGCCATTCGTTGGAGGCTTCGCGCACCACACACTGCCCATCATCTGTCCAGGGGTACAGCGCCGCACGCTGAAGGTTGGCGAATCTCGGGCTCGGGGCCTCTGGCTCTCCCGGGCTCGGCTCCATCGTGGCGCAGGCCGAGAGCAGGAGCAGGAGCAGGGAGGCGCTGCAAGTTCGGCGAGGCATGGCTGCGTCCTTTCAATCAAGCGGGGGGCCGTGGGTCAAGGCTGGCCCGTTCTGGAGTACGCCAGCACCCCCTGACACTGACAGCGGGGCTCAATGGGGTGGAGGGAGGAGGTCGCTCAACTCAAGTGGGCCCCGCTATGAGGGGGTAGCCCGGAGGGGGCAGGCGCGCAACAATACGGCCCGGAGCGCGACAGGAGCGGCGCGGCGTCACAGGCACGATCTTGGTGGGGGCGGCTGCCCAGCCCTTCTTGGTTCTCATATTTTCTTGGTTTGGCGGCTCTGGCGATAGATCCAAAAATATCCTTGTTTTCCTTTTGGCTGTCTGTCTGCACCTCAACGATCGCCGATAAAAAAGCGTAAGATGTGCAGTCGGCTGACGTACGCTCACGCCATGTCAGTCCAAAGGGCGCAGTACGTCGGAATGCTGTGGCTTAGGCATTCAATGTAGTCAGAACGGAGGAAATGGAAGTGCGCAATCGGGATGGTAACAATGAGAAGGGCCGGGTGAAGTTTCGCTTCCTTGAGTTTGAGGTGGAAGGCGGTACGCCAGCCATCCAGGAAGGTCTTCGCAACATCGCTGCTGCTCTCAATCGCGCAAACGGCACTACCCTCAAGCCTGTCCACAGCGGTTCTGGGCGAACTCTCGCTCCCAAGACTGATGCAACGCGAGCTGCAAGCGACGACCAAATGACATTCGATGAGCTGGCGCCGGCAGAGGTCGATGCTGAAGTCGAGCACAGCGAGCCAGAGAACAACGAGCCTGTGGCGAGCCAAGACACCAGCAGCGGGCGGCAGAAGACCATCCGTCAGCACCGCACGCCGACGATCCTTAACCTCGACCTCAATGCCGGCAGCACTCCTCTCAAGGCGTTCATCGCACAGAAGAACCCCGACACCGACAGCAAGAAGTACTTGGTTATTGCCGCTTGGCTGAAGGAAGAACTCAAGATCGACGCCATCACGACCGACCACATCTATACGTGCTTTCGGTGGATGTCGTGGAACGTTCCGGACGACGTCGGCTCTCCGCTTCGTTCGATGAAGAAGCAGGGCTGGTTTAGGAGCGGCAAGGCCAAGGGGGAATTCGAGATTACGCACGTTGGGCTTGGCAAGGTCAACGAGACGCCGAACGGCTAGCAACACGCAATGGAACAGCTCGTCAATAGCATCGCGGGATTCGATCAGTGGACCCATGCAGAGAAGATCAGGTTTTTCGCTTGGTCCCTGCACTCAAAGGATCGCAAGGAGAGGTTTAGTGTCAGCGACCTTCGCAGCCGCTACGAGGCGCTAAACCTCTCCCAACCGGGCAATATCCACCAACTGGTGGCGCAGCTCGTTCAGCAGCGCGATCTCTTGAAGGACAGCAATGGGTATCGCCTGGAAAAAGGGGTTCGCGATTCTTACGAGGAACGGTACGGCCAGCGCCCAATAACGGTCCAGGTCGACAAGTTGCTCGCGGAGTTGCCTGCAAAAGTACCCGACTTGGCAGAGCGAGCCTTCCTGGACGAGGCGATTCGGTGCCTTCGGTGCGGTGCCTTCCGGGCAGCGATAGTCATGACATGGAACCTCACGTTCGACCATTTCTGCCTGTTTATCCTCAAGAACCATCTCGCAGCCTTTAACGCACAGTGGCCACTCTCGTTTAGCAAGGAGCATCAGAAGGCGACGATTCAAGCGATCGGCAAACGGGAGGAATTTGCCGAGCTAAAGGAGTCGCAGGTGATCCAGATTTGCCGCTCGGCAGGTATTATCACCGGCGATATCGCAAAGGTTCTCACCGAGAAACTCGCCAAGCGTAATTCTGCAGCCCATCCTTCCGATGTTGTTGTCACTCAGGTTCAAGCGGAGGCCTTTGTTGATGACCTTGTCAGGAATGTGGTTCTACGCTTCACGTGAGGAGCGCTGCTCGGTCACTCTCCCACGGCTCGGAAACTCTGTTGTGGCGAAGCTCCAGCGGGAAATCGGGGGGTGATCGAGTAGTCCATCGAGGCTGCTGTATCGCAGGGAGCGCAGATCCTGAGTGACTACCTGTACTCCCTGCCCGCCCATACAAGCGCACCCCCCGGAACCGTACCGGGTAGAAGGCCACGGCACCGTCTGCGCGGACGTAAGCGATCCGTGTCCCTTCGGCAAGCGTGCGTGATCTGACCTGGAGAAGGTCCGTACCGTGCCCTGCCCAGTCGAATGGCTGGCGGGAGGATGCATGGGACGGACGATTGAAGGAACGAAGGAGTTGA
>NZ_JAHXBF010000062.1 GCF_020103695.1 Hyalangium versicolor | reverse complement strand
TCAGCGCGCGGTGGGCAACCCGCCGCTTTGCCACGGCCTCTCGCTCAGAACGGCAAGCCGTGCCGTACCCCAGTCTACCCACCGAGGATCGCGGCATCACGCACTCCTGCCGAAAGGACACATGCAGTTTGCGATCTCCGATAGGGCTGCGAGGGCGTTTACTGCAGAGTTCTACACCAGCCTCGCGAAAGATGGCTTGATTGACGGCGCGGTCACCGAAGGTCGGCTGGCCATGCGCTCGAACGTGCCTGGCTCATTTGAATGGTGCACCCCTGCCCTATACATGCGCACCGGGGCAGCAGGAGAACTGCTCCAGCATGCACCTTCGACCTCATCGGTTCAGAAGGTAGAGTTTGGTAGCCAGGCCCGGGACACGTCCCCCATCTCCAGCGGGCTGCCGCCCGTGTCTGCTCCACCGCAACGGCCGCTCATCCTCATCCGCCACGAGGCCTATAAGCAGGCAACTGAGCAGCCAAGACCGGAGGATTCGCCCGCCTTCTTCGCAGGTCGGGAGCCTCTCACGGTACCCATCAACCAAACCGTCGAATTGGAACAGCGCGATTGGAGCAACTTGGAAGCAGAGGTGAAGCGACTGGCGGCGCGAGATGGCGATCTCCGGCGTACCTTCGTGAAGAGGGATGCCGATATCGGTTATTACGGCTTCCCATTCGTACCGCTGGCAGTGTTAGCGGGATACCTAGCGCAGAACCGCCAGGTGCACGTCTTCGAAGACGTCTCGGGCCGTTTCCGGTGGGATCCTGAGTCGGACATCCCGCCTCCTCCGCTGAACGTGGATGTGCAGTCGCGAGAGGCAGGTAAGGCGGCCCGGATCTGCGTTTCGGTGTCCGCACTCATCGACCTGAATGACTGTCGGCAAGTGCTTCCTGACTCGGACGTGATGCTGGATCTGCATTTCGCGCTCGCGAAAACGGGGCGGGGCAGCGTGCGGCGCGAAGACCAGCTCAAGACTTATGCGCAGGTGATTCGCGAGACGCTCAACAGGCACATCACCTCCAACATGGACCCGGAGCGCCGTCCCGCGAGCGTGCACCTCTTCGCTTCAGTCCCTGTGAGCCTAGCCTTCTACCTGGGGGACGCGCTCACTGCGAGCTGGTTGCCTGAATGCTTCGTCTACAACTACGGCCTTCCCTCGGAGCGGCCCCGCTACAAGTGGCGACTCAGTCTACAGGCGGCGTTCGAGGGCCGACGTTCCATCAAGATCTTCAAATAGCAACATTCATAACCTCCCGAAGGGCGAACGGTCCAGTTAGAGGTCCCCATGGCACAGTTGAGCACACGTAGCCCCCTGCACCGCCGAATGAGCAGCTTTGTCGACTGGATTCGCGGTGGCGACAAGGATGAACTCATTATCAAACAGTCACGCGACATCCGCGAGCGGATCGGCAACCAAGCCGACAAGGACGGACTGACGGTGCGATCGACCCCGAACTCTGGATCGTTCGCCAAGAAGACCGGTCTGCGAAGACACTTATTGGGCGACTCCCCGGTCGAAGGGCAGGACGTAGATCTGCCGTTCGTCATCTCCCCCAAGGACGAAAACGGCGCGCAGATTGACGAACTCCTCGGACGCTTTGATCGTTACGCCGACATTTGTTATCCGCAGACGAAGCGGAAGCGCACGAAAAGCTCCATCCAACTAGACTTCGCGGCCAACAAGCTTCGCTACGACTTGGTCCCCATGCAGGCGGTCCCGGGGAACGATGAGGCGCAGATCCTGCTGCGCGGCGACGGAACAAGGCGCCGAACCTCCGTGCAGAAGCACATCGAGTTCGTTACCCGGCGCAACGGCACGAGCAATGAGCTGCCGGGCCGCGTCCACTTCAATGAGTGCGTCCGCTTGCTGAAGTGGTGGCGGGAGTTCCGACAGGCTCATGCCCGCGTCATCGAGGACGTGCCATCCATCTTGCTCGACCTGCTATGCGCGCACACGTACGACCGCTGCGCGGTTGAGGAGACCTACGCGGGCACCCTCGCGCGCTGGTTCGATCTGCTCGCCGGCACGGTGCGACGAAGAGAATTGGTGACCTTCACCGACTTCGGGCCCAAGCCACTGGCGTCGCCCGACGCACTCTGGACGGTGCTCGACCCCGTCAACGCCAACAACAACATCGTCTCGCAGTGGAACTCGTTCCAGATCGAGGAACTCGGAGACTGGCTCGAGGAAGGTTTCGACGCCATCAACCGCGCCATTGCGGCGGACCACCGGGATGACGACAGAGAGAGCCTGGAGGCTCTCGTCGAACTGTTCGGCAATCCCTTCAAGCATTATTGCGAGGAGAACTCGTGACCTACACGCAATCGCAGACGGCCTCAATGAGCTCTACGGCCACAGAGGCCCGGGTCCGCGAGGTGATGAAGCACGTCTTCGCAGACATTACGGCGCTCGCAACGCGGGGCTTTACATCCCACGAGCGGGCTGCAAAGTGGCGGGATGATCTCACCTGGATGTTGTCCAGCGAGGTGATCTCCAGCTTCGAGCTGCAGCTTGAGGTACCGGGCCAGCGCGCCCGCGGGTTCCACTACGACGTGAGCGATGATGGCTCACTCCAGGAAGCAGGCCGGTCTGGGGGAATGCAGCTCTATGAATTCCCGGATGGCACCACAGCTTCAATTATCGTGTCGTTCAAGCGCCCGCTACAGGACGAGATCGAGGCGGAGATCAAGGCACGGAACTGGACCTCTCCCGCCACCTACCTCAAGGGAGAAAAGACGCGAGACCGAGCCTATTCATGCGACGGGTATGGCGTCGTTCGCAATCGCGTGGGGGATTGGTAATGGCTCCATTGAACCTGTTGGAATCACTGCACCCCTCGAAGCAGGCGCAGGAGCGTTTCGATGGCCTCCTCGGCATCGATATACATAAGCAGCAACTGCGGGATGAGCTATTGCTCCTACTCGCGCCGGAGCGGCTCGAGCAGTGGTTGAAGCGCCACCATCCGGACGGCCTGCCCCTGGCGGAGTCGGCCAGGCGGTCAACACCGCTCGTGATCTTGAGCGGTGAGGTGGGCTGCGGAAAGACCGCACTCGCCACCTCGGTTGGCACGCCCGTGGCTAAAGAGCTGGGATCGAAGGTCGTGGTGCTCGAGACGCCCTCCGATATCCGTGGGACAGGCATGGTGGGCGAACTCTCGGCTCGTATCACCGACGCCTTCTCCCAGGCGAAGGCGAAAGTTCGCAAGGACTACGGGCTTCTCGTCATTGACGAGGCCGATGATCTCGCGCTCAGTCGTGCGGAACTTCAGGCGCACCACGAGGATCGAGCAGGCCTCAACGTACTCATCAAGCAGCTCGACCTGCTGCAGCGGGAAGGGCATCGACTCGGAGTCGTGATGATCACCAATCGGATCGGTTCGCTGGACCCTGCGGTCCGGCGCCGTGCCGCACTCGTCCTCGAGTTCTCCCGCCCGGGAGCCACCGAGCGCCAGGCTATTTTCGAGCAACTCCTCGCGGGGTGCCCGCACACGGTGGCTGACATCAATCGGCTGGTGAAGCAGAGCGAGCGACCCGTTCCCTATTCGTATTCAGATCTCTTCCAGCGGGTGGCGCGAGCAGCTTTGCTGGAATCATGGCGACGGGACACTCCGCTGAAACCCGAGAGCTTGGCCGCCGTAATGGCGGATGTAGAACCCTCGCCTCTCATTGAAGAGGGGACGGGTCCCCGCCGGAGAGATTAGCCCTGCGGCAGGATGAAGTCTTCCGGGGGAGATGACGCGAGCACTCAACCTATGTGGGTAGCGCCACCAAGCCCTCCAACCAAAGCATGCTGTCTTCAGATCATCGCTGAACTGACTCTCACCAAAGTGACCATACATGACTATCTTCTACGTCGCGTACGACCTGGTACGACCCGGCCAGAATTACCCACGCATTACTCAGCGTCTCACGGAACTCAACGCCCAGCGAGTGCTTGAATCCGTCTGGGCCTTGAATGTGAACAACACCAAGGAAGAGGTCTTCAACCATCTTCGCGCCTATATCGACGCCAATGACAGGCTCTTGGTTATAGAGGGAACCAACTCCATGTGGAGCAGGAACACCCTTGGAGATCCGAACAAGGCATGAGTCAAGCCTCGGTGGGACTGTGGCTAACTGCTTGCCTATGACTTCTCACCCGTAAAGTTAAGAGCACAATCAGAACAATGATGGACACTCTACAATGTACGGCGTTCACAAAGCATTAAACGACTTCTACGAGACGCACGTCCGCCTCGGCAAGACCCGAAGAGATAAACTTGCCGAGTACCGAGAAAACTGCCTGAAGCGATTGGAGGAAGGACTCAAGAAGCTCGGGGACGAAAGACGTCAAGAGTACTGCACCTACGAGAGAGCGGTAAACCAAGGCAGTTACGCGATGTCGACGCTGAACCAGCACCCCAACAACGAGTACGATATTGACGTCGCCGTGATCTTCAAGGGAGAAAACCTACCTACCACCGCATTGGAAGCACGTAAGCGCGTAGCGGACGCCATTCTGGCCACGAATGGCAACTTCCTGAAGGACCCGGAGGCACGCACCAACGCAGTCACGGTCTGGTATGCCGATGGCCCGCACGTGGACATGGCCATTTACCGCGAGATGTCCAGCTTTTGGGAAGGAACTTGGCTTGAGCACGCAAGTTCGGACTGGAAGAAGCGGAACCCAGAAGACATCAAGAACTGGTTCACGACTGCCGTTGCGAACAAGAGTCCCGACTCGGACTGGCCTTGGGTGTCCGTTTCTCAGGGGCAACTGCGCCGAGTGGTTCGCTGGGTAAAGGCTTTCGCGCGCTCACGAACCAAGTGGAGCCTTCCGGGTGGAATGATTCTCACTGCCGTAACAACGGAGGTATATCGTCCCAACAACACTCGCGACGACATGGCATTGTACGACACCTTGAAGGCACTCTTGATCCGGTTAGAATCTCAGTTAGATGTAAGTAGCCCACTGGACTCAAGCATACTTCTCACTAGCAAACCCGAGTACAAAGCTCAGATGAAGCGCCTGCGCGAGCGGTTGGAGTGGGTACTGCCGGAGCTTGAAATCCTCAAGAATTCGGCATGTACCTATCCCCAGGCCCTCCGAGCTTGGGGAAAGGTTTTCAACCATCCATTCTGGGGCGAGGCTGCTGACGATGCCGAAGAGGAACTGAAGGAGCTAGCCAAAGCCGAGACGGTCGTCCCACTCACGTTGGTGGTTGATGTTGCGGCCTCCCAGGAGGGTCCCATCAAGTTCCGCTATCGCGACGCCAATGTTGCCTTGCCCAAGGGGATGCATTTGAAGTTCTCGATTGAGGGCGTTCAGCTACAACGCCCCTTCGAGGTCCGCTGGGTGGTTAGAAACACTGGGGATGAGGCTGCAGCAGCCAACCAGTTGAGGCGTGAGGCTATCAGTTCAGAGACCGTGCACTGGGAACACACAAGCTATAAGGGACTGCACGCAATGGTATGTGAAGTCCTTAAAAGTGGCCAAGTGGTGGCGCGTGGCTCCCGAAGGATTCGGGTGGCGGCCAAGTAGTCATGCTCCGCTGTTCCTCACTGGGGATGCTGGGATGCAGGTGTCGAAGCGAAGTCCGTGGCCCCCAACCGTTGGAGTTCGGCGCGCAGCCAATCCCTGAAGAAATACGTACTCGTGAAGGCGAGTTCTTTCTCGGAGCCAACGCTGGCGATCCCCACGAGCCATCTCTGGCTCTTGTCTTCTCGAAAACAGGGCCCACCTGCGTGCCCGTTGTAGACGAAAGCCCCCTGCTGCTCATAGAGGACTTTCCCGTCTGACCTTCCCTGGACCTGGGTGACTTGGTTGCGCCGGAAATAGCGGAGGTAGGGCTCGTCTCGGAAGCGCAGATCGTCGCCGTAGCCCGCCATGACGAGCATTTCGCCTTCCTACACTTCTGTATCGGCAAATGGGACGAACGGCAGGGACTCCGCCACAGGGGTGTCCAGAACGATGAGGGCGAGATCCGCTTCGGTGGACACGATAGCACCGCTCTCATCCAGTTCTAGTCTGAAGGCAGGATGAACGCGAACCCTACCCTCGAACCTTCGCATCTTGAGCGAAGCCGGCCTTTCCTTGGATTGTTGTCCATTCCTGAAGCTGTACCAAACCCTCCCCATGAACGCCCCCAATTCGCATAGAGGTGGCGGGCGGCCTCCAGCAGCATGATGGAGGAGGCGTACTGGTTGCTGAAGTCCACCTTCCCTGCTGCCGGCCCCCCTCTGAATGCCAAGGCAATGGCAGGCTCCCAGCCCTCTGGAAGGGCTGTTGAACCGTCATCTTGTGAAGGACTTGAGGGTGGGGCCTGGGCGAGAGGCGCCGCCGCATCGCTCTTCGCTCCCTCGCGGGTTGCTGAAGGAGCCGTGCTGCTCTGCTTGCAGCCCTCCACGGAGGACGCCGCGACGATGCAGACGAAGATCACTCCGATGGAAGTCAGCGAACGGCGCACCTCAAGCTCCCTCAGAAGCAGAGGGCCACTCGGGTTGAGGATACTTCTCTCCAGCGGGTCACTGCACCACTTCCCTGTTCGGGAGAAACGATCTGAGGATGCGTGCGTGCTCCTCGCACACGACAACGGGCGTCCGCGCTTGCGGACGGTGCAGCTCGCAGGCCGCCACCCGCTCGCTACTTCTGACTAGCAGGGTTGATCAGAATAAGAATAAGGATGAAGGCTGGGCTCCGACCGAGGGAGCAGCCCGTCGGCCTGAGTAGGAGGCCGACACACCAAAGACTACTGCAAGCGAACAGGCGGCTGATGTTGTAGGCCACCAACTTGAGGAGAATCTCTGCGGTGACAGTGGAGGGTTTGCGAGAGGAGACGCGGCGGAAGCCCATGCTGTCTTCCAAATAGGAGAAGACAGGTTCCACGGTCGCCATGCGCCGGTGGTAGCGGGCTTGAGCCCCCTCTTGGCTCATGCGCTCACGCATGGCCCGCTGATGCTTCTCGTAGTCCCAGTTGACCACGAGTTGGCGCTGCTTCGAGGGAGTACACGAAGCATGAAGCGGGCAGTGCTCACAGTCATCTCCTTTATAGACGTGAGCTGCTTTGGCTTTGTCGTAGCTGGGGCCCAGCATGGGTTTGTTGGCCGGGCACAGCACCTGCTCAACAGAGCGCAGTTCAAAGGCATCCCGGCGGAAGTAGTTCTTGCCCAACTTACTGCTGGGCTCCTTCTCGTTGATCAGGACGTCCAGCCACCCGGTATGGGCTGCGGCAAAGGCCAGATCCTGTCGACTCCAATAGCCTGCGTCGGCTGCGGCTTGGAGGCGGACGACCCAGGGCAAACCCACCGTGTGCAGCATGTGGCGGGCCTGGGCCAGTGCCTGCTCCAGCAAGCCGGTGTCGTTGGCAGCCGCGTTGAGCAGCACGCCCACCACCATCCGACTCTGTGTCCCGCTGGCCGTGACAGTCAGGCGGTGCCCTGGCAGATAGACATCCCCTGGGAACTGCATCAGAGCGGCGGCGGGGCTGGTGAGCACCACGGAGGCGGCCTGGGCCTGAGTGCACAACTGCACGGCCTGAGTGTGCCGGGTCACCTTCTGCTGGTGCTGGTGCCGCTCGAGTTCCGACAAGGTGGCCGTATCCACGCGGGCCAGCTCCTTGAGTCGCTCCTGGGACTGCTGGAGGATGCGGACCTGGCCGGGGTCGGCATGGGCTCGCAGGCGCACGGAGTCCACTGCCAAGTCTTGTGCATCCACCCACCCGTGCTTCAGCGCACATTTCACCGTCTGCTCCAGCACCTTCTGGAACAGGGCGGCCTGGCTCATCCGGAACCGGTTGAGCACCGGCCGGCTGATGGCATGGCCTCCCGACAACAACCTCAGGGCGGTGTCTGTCACCAACGCACGCGCCAACTTCGTCGCGTGATGCAGCCCGCTCAAGCTGGCGTACACCCACAAGCACAGCAACTGCCGAGGCGCGTATCCTCTCCGCCCCAACGCCGAGTACTGGGCTTCCACCTGCGACAGGTCCACCCCCTCCATCAGTTTGCGCACCCGCCGTGCCAGATGGTCCGCTGGCACCATCGCCTCTGCGGCCGCCAGCACCGGGACATCGTCCTGTTTGAATCGCGCTGTGGAATCGCGCGGCACACGTCGCCGCTTCGTCGGCTGCTCAGCAGGGGAGGAACAGGTCATTTGCCTCAGAAGGTAGGTTGTTCTATTACCTACCTGCCGGGTCTCTTATTCCGACCAACCCTCCTCAGTCAGGAGTCGACCTTCGTCACCTCCAGGCCACTGCGTTCCGCCCCCACAAGAAAGGTGAGCCTGCCCCGTAGAAGTGCACGCAAGAACAGCTCGATTGACACCCTCCCCACCACTTGCTGAGGTGAGCACGGCTCGCATTCCTTCACGAGGGCTGGAGGGGGAAGCATGAGTGGCTCGTATAAGGCAATCCTGACCTTCGACGATGGTCCCATGGGCGACGAGGGGAGCGCAGGCACCTCGTTGAACATGATCCTCGATGCCCTGAAGAAGCGTGGCGCCATCGGCGTGTTCTATGAGGGTGTTGAGGCAAGGCATTCAGGCAAGGCGGCCCAGCATCAGTCGGATCATCCCCAGGTAGACGAAGGCTTCGGACGACTCCTCTTTTCGCTCGTAGTCTCTGGCCAGGCGTCGTTCT
>NZ_JAHXBF010000061.1 GCF_020103695.1 Hyalangium versicolor | reverse complement strand
GTGCACGGTGGCTCTCGTGCCCCTCGGTGATTCGGTGGATCTCAGGGCTCCGGTGATCTGATGGATCTATGGTCCTCGGTAAGATCGGTGGAAATGGCACCAAACCTCGTCGGTGGTGACAGTTCAACGTGCGCCCGGAGCTGATCGAGGACAACAACGTCACTCCGCGTGCCCGCGCCTCTCAAGCCTCCAGAGGGCACCTATCTGGGCACCTTGACGAGAGCGTCGCTCGCCGTGAACGCGTGCGCCACGCGCTCCATCACGCTGAGCGCCAGCGCTCCCTCCACGTTCGGGTACTACCTGGGGGCGGATCTCTCGTCAGAGAAGTCCGGGCGGCGGACCCTCCAAGCCAGAGAGATGAGAAAGAAACGTTCTGGGTAGGTGGGTTGGGGGCCTACCCCAGCAGTCATCCCGTGCATCCTCGTGCGCCACGGAGCACCGCCGGAGCGGTGCTGCAGAGGGCGCGCGAATGAGCCAGCGGAGAGTCGACATGGAGAGGTTGAGAGAGTTGGTGCGTTTGCACCGAATGGGGACAGGCGCGCGCGAGGTGGCACGGCTGCTGGGGCTGTCCAGGCCGGACGAGCAGCGCTCCTTCAAGCTATCGCGCACCTATGATGCCGAGGGGATGGTCGAGATGTTCGCCTTCCTGCGGGTGGCCCAGGCAGGAGCCGAGGAGTTCGCCGTGCTCGAGGCCGCACCCGATGCGCTCACCCGGGCGAAGATGCCGCTGAGCCAACGCAATGAGGAGAGACTCCACGCCGCCTTCGCGACCGGATGTGAGAGGCGACTGGCAGGCTATGCCACCTCGCTCGAGGAGGATGAGCGACTCCTCATGGAAGAGGCGCTCTTGCCTAACGCGAGGAACTGCATCCTGCTGAGGCGTGGAGAGAAGTGGCTCCTCCATTCTTACGCCGTACGCGCCCGTGCGGGCTTTCCCTCCCTCGCTTCCGACTGAGGATGGGCGGCGGCAGGGCCATCCTGTTCGAGATGGGCTACTGCACCGCTCCCTCATGAAGGCTCGGGCGGGTCTTGTAGTATGAGCGGTTGCGCAGCAGCACTGACTCAACGCGTTCCCCCTTGCGGCGAACCGTGCAGCGATCGTCTTCGCCCAGCGCCTCCTCCGCCATCTCGAAGCGTCCAGGACACTGCGCCAGAATCGTCTCGGCGGCCTGCCCATCACGCGTGTGTGACAGGCACCACGCGCCGTCAGGTGTCCAGGCAGCCTCGAAGTTCGCCCGCTCCGGCTCCCAGCCCTCCGTGGCTTCCCGCGCCCGCGTCTGCACCGAGAGGTCATCGTACATGTCAATGGGCGTGTCATGGAGGGTGTGGCTGTGCCCATCTCCGCAATAGTCGGCTCGGGCCATGCGAGTGCAGGCCTGATGCAGTTGCTGCAACGAGCGGCCCTCCATCACCTCCCAGGGCTTGTAACCCCAGGTGACGCACTTGGCGATCGCACCGTTCTCGCATGCGAAGGTGAATTGATCCGGGTTGTCACGGCGAGCTCCTGTCTCGTCCCAGACGCCCTTCACAGCGAGAGCCCGAGGCTCGGGAACCCGTTGCGTGGCAACACAGGGGTTCTCCCAGGATTCGGTGCCCGCGTTCCAGATCTCGATGCGATACCAGACCATCGCGGGATCTTGAGCGACGGGCTCAGCGCCGCACAGCGCGACCTCCACAGGGTGGCCATCACTGGCTATACCCTGGAACACCGCGCCCACGAGTCCTTTGGGAAAAAAGGGCGTGGCGGCCAGGTGCCCCTCCTTGACGTGTACGCCCTTCAGCAGGAAGGCCCCTCGCCTCCCCCGTCTGGCATCCACGGCGGCCAGCACGCTGCTCTTCTCCTTCCCAACCTCTGTGCGCCCGGTCCCCCACAAGAGGTTGCCATTAGGCCACACGCTGCGTTCAGGATCCTGGCCCTGGCAAGGGAGCGCCCTCCCCTTCTTCGGATAGCTGTCTCGAGGTGGGCTCGCGAACACAGAGGCGCCAGCCAGCAGGCAACCGAGGATGAGCTGCAAGGTCTTCATGTGAGACTCCTTGTGTGATTGAACGGGTGTCAGAGGCGCTATCAATCCGAAACGGACGCGCACAGGCGCAGGCCCACCATGGGATTGCGGAAGTTTGCGTCGAAGGCCTGGCGGTTGGCGACCAACGCGCCCACTTCACCGAAGTACCAGGCTCCTCCATGCAGGGCGATGTCGCCGAGCTCGAGTGTCAGGGGCCGCGTCATCTCGAACGCGTTGCCAGCCAGGCCCTGCAGGCCGAAGGGGCTCACCGAGGCTTGATGGGCATCCACCTCGTCCAGTCCCATGGCCTCGATCTCGCGGTCGTAGGTCTCGTCGATGTTGGCCTCGTCCTTGTCGAGCCGGTTCCCATGCGGAAAGCGCCGATCGTCGGCACCGCGGGCGGCGCGCACCCACTCAAGCTCCGTGCACAACCGTGCGCCCGGCAGGCGCCCGGAGCGGTCGAGCCAGGCGAGATAGCCTTGGAGGTCCTTAGAGGAGAGCCCCGTCACCGGCAGGCGGCGCCAGTCCTGTTCCTGATGATGGCTCCGCTTGGGGTAGCGAAGGCGTTCCCCCTCGCGCACCGTGAGCATCCGGCCATTGCCAAGCCACAGGGAATAGCACCAGACGCCGTCAGGCAACTTCCTGAGCCTGACCCCTGTGTCGAGTCCCTGCTGGAAAGCCTCCAAGAGGTGCCGCTGCGGCGCCTGGGGCGGCAGGGTGTCGAGATACTCCAGCCAATCGCCCAGGGTTACCTCGGTCCGCCCGATGAGGTAGGCCTCCAGGAGAAGACAATTCTGCTCCATCGGCGCGCTGAGGAGAAGTTTCCGGATCGGCTCTGGATCGTCACTGCCCGAGAGAAAACAACCGGGTGGGATGTAGACGTAACCGTCGGGGATCTGAGCGGGAAGCGTGAGTTGCACCTGCTTGCGCTGGCCTCGCTCAAGCAAGAGGGGCAGTTCCACGGAAGGATGGCCTTCTCGCGTGAAGCGCAGTTGGTAGGAACCTGGCAGCAACCTCTCCCACACAATGGGTGTTGAATCAGCCGGCGCTTGCCCCGCGATGGGCTCTCGACGCAACCCCTTTCCGTCGTCCATGTAGCGCGTGAGTTCAACGCGTGCCCCCGGTGGACGCGTCTCGACCTCAAGCCGGGCTGGAGCCTCGAGCCTCTGGAGCCATTCCGGATCTCCTGCAGCCAGCTGCTTGAACTGTTTCAAGAGCCGGGCCTGTTCGTCCGGGCGATGAAAGTGCTCGGCGAGCAGGAGACGTTCATAGGTGAGTTCGATGCGGAGCTGGCGGGCTCCCGTATGTCCCTGGACTCGCTCCAGGACATCCCCGAGTGCACCCGCAGCCTCCGCGAAGGCCTCATCGGCCTGCTGGTATTCAGCCAGAGCCTGAGCCCAGCTCGTCTCCGCCCTCTGGCGGACTTCCCGAGCCACCTTCTCCCCCCCAGCACGGGAGTCCTCGTGGTTGTTGAAGAGCGCGAGAGACCTTTCGCGGCTTGCCCTGGCTAGCCCACTCAATGCCTGCCCCTGGGCCCGGGCACTCTTCGCGGCGGCCAGGCGGCTGCTGGCGAAACGCTCCGCTTCCAGCCGCGTCTTCAGGAGCGATGCCCCGTACGTTGCCCCCATTCCGAGCACGAGGAGGAGCGCGGCGGCCCAGCGGCTCCATCGCCGGAGGCGTACGGCACGCAGCGAAGCCTGGAGGAAGCCCTGCTCGCGTGCTCCCAGTGCAGAGGAGTCGAGCGTCCGGGCTTCGTCGAGCGGCTGCCCCCGCCAGAGAAGGTCCGGCGTGTGTCCCAGGCGCTCCCATTCCGCTCCTGCCGCCTCGATGCGCTGCCGCAGCGCACGCTGGCCAGCATCCTCGTCGAGCCAGTGCCTCAGGGTGCCCCAGCATCCGATGAGCGCTTCGTGGGCAATCCCGTAGCTGGCCCGGCCACCCGAGGTGCGCACATGCAGGAGACGCCCTTCCACGAGTGCCCGCAGCGCCGAGCGTGCCTCGTCCGAGCCTTCAATGAGCTTCTCCTCGCTCCGCTCGCTGCGCGTCCCCTCCGCTGTGATGAGACGACCGAACAGACGACGCGCGGCTTGCTGGGTGCTTCGATCGAGTCTCGAGATCACGGCATCTGCATGCCGGGACAGCGCACCGGCCACGCCGCCCATCTCCTCAAGGGAAGCATGGGTGATGCAGCCCCTCGCGGAATCGTGGCGCTCCCAAAGCTCGGCCAGCGCGAACTGGAGCAGGGGGAGGCCGCCCGCCCCGTGAGAGGAGGCCTCGACAAGCGTCTGGAGGAGTGCCTCGGACTCGAAGACTACGTCGCGGTTGCGCGCGGGGCCAACGATAGCCTCTCTCACCCCGTCAGGCGTGAGCGGGCGCAGCAGGTAGAGCATGCGTTCGATGCTCTTGCCCAGACCGGGGAGCGCCCCAAGGCGCGTGAGGAAATCGCCTCGAACCGTGAGCAGCACACGTACACCGGATGCAGGCAATGCGAGTTCCCCCAGCAGGCTGGCGAAGCGCGCCGCTTGAGAGGGCTCACTGAGAGTCACCAACTCCTCGAGCTGGTCGACGACGAGTAGCAGTCCCCTTCCCTGCTGGTAGGCCGCTCGGAGTCTCTGACCCAGTTCCTCCGGAGATTCGGCCAGCCAAGCTTCGAGCTCCTTCTCCGTCTCTCCCAGCAGCGGTGCGAGCACGGCGGCAAGGGCCGCAAGCGGCCGATGACCAGGCTCCAGTGTGACGATGCTGAAGTCCCGGCCCTCGTCCAGTGCGCCCAGGGTGACGCGGGGCAGGATTCCGGCGCGGCACAGCGAAGACTTTCCGACTCCCGAGTCACCCGCGATGAGGAGACACGGTTGATGGCGCAGGCGCTCCAGCACGGCGTGGATGTCGGCATCGCGCCCGAAGAAGAGTGCCCGGTGCTCGGCCTCGAAGGGCGCAAGCCCTCGGTAGGGATTGCCTGCGGCGAGCACTCCCGGCTCCTGGAGTTCCTCGAGCGCGGCCTGGAGGGCTGCCGCCGAGGCAAAGCGCTCGCCTGGCTCCGGATGAAGGCAACGCTCGATGATCGCGGCGAAGTCGGGGTCGATCCCCGGCACGCACTGAGCATGCAACGGGCTGTTGCCCGGGGTACGAGACGCTTCCAGCTCGGAGTCACGTTGCCCCGCCTTCAATGAGAGAAGGGAGCTCCGCTGCCGAGGGGGAAGAGCACCAGTGCACAACTCATGGAAGATCAGCCCCAGGGAATAGATGTCGCTTCGCGGCGTCGCCGGCTCGCCGCGAAAGAGTTCGGGCGCCATGTACCGCGGCGTGCCCACCGGGGACCCTCTCCCTCGAAAAGCCGTGCACTGACCCGCGGAGAAGAACTCGGCGAGACCAAAATCGAGCAACTTCACCTCACCTTCGACAGTCAGGAAGACGTTGGCAGGCTTGAGATCCCGGTGCAGCACACCCTGGCGATGCGCCGCGGAGAGCCCGCCGGCCAGCCTCAGCCCCAACGAGAGAGCGCGTCGCCAGGGCAGCGGCAAGGACAGGCGCTCCAAGCTCTGGCCCGCGAGGTACTCGGAGACGATATACGCGCTGTCGCCGAGCTCGCCCACGCGGAACACAGTCACGACGTTGGGGTGTTGCACGCGCGCGATGGCACGGGCCTCGTTCCAGAACTGCTCGCGAAGCTGGGCTCGAGGCCGCGCCGCAGCCAGGAACTTCACCGCTACCTGTCGGTCCAGGGTGCGATCGTGAGCCAGGTAGACAACACCCATGGCTCCACGCCCCAGCGGACGCTCCAGACGGAACTCATCGAACTCGGTGGGGGGTATCCAACCCTTGTCAAACCATTCGCAGGAACTCTCGAGAGATGAGAGTCTTTTCGAGCTATCGCGGTGCCCTTCCTCATCGAGCGCGGGGAGCATCCCCTCGCGCGCGAGGGCAGCCAGGAGTTCTCGGCAGGACAGACACTCCGCCGCGTGACGGTGCGCCCGGAACAAGTCCTCCCATGGGAGTTGGCCATCGACCAATCTGGCCAGGAGTTCATTGTTCAGGCATGGCAATTGACCCAACTGGGATTCAGACATCGTGCGGGCTCCGACGAGGGGACCCGACTGTGTTTATTCCCAGCCATGAATGGAACCGGCCTCCGGTGCAGTTCATGAAAAGAAGACAATCCTGACTTTTTCTGAAAGGGTTCAATGCGGGCTGGACGTCGCGGTGCTTAGGATGAGGCCGATGCAGGAGCCCCCCACCCTCACCATGATGTTTGTCGGACATGCGCCAGTGCGCATCGAAGTGCCGGCCAACGCCGACGAACTCGAAGTCCAACTCCAGTGTGCATGGGAAGCTGGACGCGATCCCTGGCCGCAGCTCAGCCTGCCCGCGAACACCTTCATCCGCCACTTGGCCCAGCGTTTGCCCCAAGGCAGCGAGGGCCGTCCACTGATGCAGTGGCTGGATCAGCTCGTCCTCGCTGATCTCTACCTCGCCTGCGCCTGCATTCATGAGGTGCCTGCGGCCATCCCCTTGCTGGAGAGCCATTATCTGGCCAAGCTGCCGGCGCTTCTCGGGCACCTCAACATGCCCACCGTGGTGCTCGACGATGTCTGCCAGCTGGTCCGCATCCATCTTCTGATGGGGAGCCAGGGCACGGGGCCTCACCTCGCGGAGTACACAGGCCGGGGAGCGCTGCTGAGTTGGATTCGCGTCATGGCCCTGCGCATGGCTCTCCGGCAGAGCACTTCCATCCGGCAGGCCCCGGCCGAGAATGTGCTGGCGGTCCTTGAAGCCATGCCGGCGCCAGGCGCCGACACGGAACTCTATCTCATCAAGCACCGCTATCGCCCCGAGTTCCGTCATGCACTATGCGAGGCCTTTGCCTCTCTGTCAGCCGAGCAGCGGTATCAGCTCCGGCTCCACTTCGTCGAGCGGCTGTCCATGACCGAGATGAGCACGCTGTTCCGCGTGAATCAGTCAACGGTGTCGCGCTGGCTCAAGAGCGCTCGGCAGGCGGTTCATGTGGAGACGAAGCGCTTGGTCCGCGAGCGCCTTGGCCTGTCCACGAATGAGTTCACGAGCCTCATGAGAGCCATCGAGAGTGACTTCGGCCTGAGTCTCAGTGAGGTCTTGAAAGCATAAGAGAGCAGTCCTCGCTTCATTTGGACGCAGCAAACCATCCTGCCAATGGGGAGCAGCATGCGGAGAGTCTTCTCTACAGTGGCGATTCTCGTCCTATATTGTGCAGCATGCACCTCTGCGAGCACAGCTCCAACGGATGCTCGACTCCTTGAGGCACAAAAGGCTTTTGATGAGGCGCGCAAACTCGAGGAGGCAGGCAACTACCCAGAAGCGGTACTGCTCGCTGAGCGAGCCGTGAACCTGCGGGAGGCCGTCCTCGGGACGGAGCATCCCGACGTGGCCCAATGCGTCAGCCTGCTTGGAATCCTTCATATGGAACAGGGACACTACGCACTCGCCGAACAACTCCATCTGCGCGCACTGACGATCCGTGAAACAGCCCTTGGCAAGGAAGATACAGACACGGCCGCTTCGCTCAACAGCCTTGGTATCCTCTACAAGAACCAGGGACAATTCGAACGCGCGGAGCCGCTTCTTCAACGTGCATTGGCCATCTGGGAAACGACTTCAGGAAGCAACAGCATTCGTGTCGCCGCAGCACTCCACAATCTTGCCAACCTCTACATGGAAGAAGGTCGGTATGATCGTACCGAGTCTCTCCTCCAACGCGCCACGTCGATACATGAAGCTACGCTCGGCGAGGACGATCCGCGTGTTGCTTCATCCCTCAACAATCTCGCAAACCTCCACTTTTTGCGGGGACATTATGAGCAAGCCGAATCCCTTTTTCAGCGCGCACTCCGCATTCGGGAAAAGGTTCTCGAAGCGAACCATCCTGACATTGCCAGCACTCTAGCCAACTTGGGGACCATCTATACCGCACAGGGCGATTATCCGCATGCCGAGCAATTCTTGCAAAGAGCCATCGCCATGCGGGAGCAAGCTCTTGGCAGTGACCACCCCGATGTGGCCGATGCCCTCTCCAACCTTGCAGCTCTCCATGAAATCCAGGGTGACTATACACGTGCTGAGCCGCTCTATGAGCGTGCCCTTGAGATTGCTGAGAAGACCTTCGGCAAGAATCACCCGGATGTTGCCGATCAATTGCTGAACCTTGCGGATCTGCTCGCGCTCGAGGGGCACCGAGAGCAAGCTGAGCCGCTGTATGAGCGTTCTCTCGCCATGAAGGAATCTCTCTTCGGCAAGAGCCATCGGGAGGTCGCCTTGACTCTTCACAACTTCGCCGCCCTGTATCTGGAGCAGGGACAATATGTGCTCGCGGAACCGCTCCTTGAACGTTCACTGGCGACCTATGAAGCGACACTCGGCAAGAACCATCCCGACCTCACCAACACTCTCTCGGATCTCGCCCGCCTTCGCCTGGCGCAGCATCGCCTCGATGAGGCTGTCTCAATCTTTGAACGTGCTTTCACCATCTCCGAGGAACACCTGCGCCAGGAAGTCCTTGGTTTCTCCGAGAACCGTCTGGCTCACTTCCTGGCCCTCCTGCGCACTGACGAAGAACGCCTGTATGCGCTCGTCCGCGCCTACCCGGACAACGAGCAAGTACGGCGCCTGGCGCTCTGTGCAGCGCTCCTCCGCAAGGGCCGCTCCATCGAAGAACTCTCCGACACGTCCCGAATCGTCTACCGCGGCCTGGGGCCGGCTGATCGTGAGCTGTTCGATCGCTTGCGCGCCGTGCGCACCCAACAGGCGTCCCTGGCGCTGGGCAACTCCGAGCCCCCGGCGGACTACCCGCAGCGCCTCAAGGAACTCACCGAACAGGGTGATGCCCTCGAGGCCGACCTCGCCCGGCACTCGAAGCCGCTGCGTGCGCTCTTCGCGCTCCCCCAGCCTTCGGAACTCATCGAGGGAGTGGCCGCAGCGCTTCCCGCTGACGGCGTGCTCGTTGAGTTCGTCGCGTACCAGGACATCCCACTCGTTCCGACTCCCGGAACGCTCCCCTCACCAGTTCCCAGCAAGTTGCGCTACCTCGCGCTCCTGCTCTTCGCGGATGGCCACACTCAAGCCCTGGATCTTGGGCATGCCGGGCCGATCGATCGCGCGGCTCTGCGCCTGCATCACGCGCTCGCTCGCCAGTCCCCCACCTATCAACCCGCGGCGCAAGCCCTCTACAAGCAGGCCTTCCAACCTCTGCTCCCGCTCCTGGGCAAGGCGCAGCGGCTCTTCCTCTCTCCCGAAGGCCAGCTGTCACTCGTTCCCTTCGCGGCCCTTCATGACGGCCGGCGATTCCTCGTAGACGCCTTTGACATCACCTACCTCACGTCGGGTAAGGACCTGCTGCCGCATTCCAAAGAGAGCGCTCCAGCCAGCTCGGTCGTCGTCCTCGCCAATCCTGACTTCAGCGCCGCTCCCTCTCCGGGAGCACTGGGCATGCAGGAGGCTCCCGAACAAGCCGAGCGCTCCGCATCGATCGAGCGTTTCTTCTCCACATTCCGCTCGGAGCTCGTCGAGGCGCCCTGGCGTCCATTGCCCGGTACGCGCCAGGAGGCCGAGGCCATTCAGCGCATGCTGCCCCAAGCCCAGGTATTGATGGGCCGCGCCGCCAGCAAGGAGGCCTTGCTGAAGCTGTCGGCACCTGGCGTACTGCACATCGCCACTCATGGTTTCTTCCTCGAAGACACCAAGGCTGTCGCGGCCACGCGCTCGCCGGCCAGTTTCGGTGCCGTGGGTGAAGGGGGCCCTGTGAAACGGAGCCCCGACCCGCTGTTGCGCTCGGGGCTGGTGCTCGCGGGCGCTCGCATTCCGGAGACTCCGTCCGGAGACTTCCGGCGCGAGGACTCGCTGGTGACGGCCCTGGAGTTGTCGGGCCTGGACCTGTGGGGCACGCAGTTGGTGGTGCTCTCCGCTTGCCAGACCGGATTGGGTGACGTCAAGCTCGGCCAAGGCGTCTACGGCCTGCGCCGCGCCGTGATGGTCGCGGGCGCACAAACCCTCGTGACGAGCTTGTGGAAGGTCAGGGACGAAGAGACCCGCCACCTCATGGAGACCTACTACCGCAACCTGCTCGCCGGCCAGGGACGCGCCGCCGCGCTGCGAGCGGCGATGAGAACGCTGCGCCAGAGACATCCGCATCCCTATTTCTGGGCATCTTTCATCGCCATGGGCCAGGACACACCCCTTCAGGGAGTCACTCCCCAGAGCGCGTCGCGTTCACCCCCCTGAGGCTGGTGCGGCTCCAGTCGCGCCGGATGGCTCACTCCTCGGGCGGCGGGTTGTAGTCCCAGCGCCAGGGCATATCCGTCTCGCCCAGGAGACTCTTCACCAGCGTCGGAAACACAGTGGGCCCCTTCACACTGTTGGCCATGAGCAGCACACACCGCTTCTCTCGCTCGAGGCAGAGCGCGAAGTTATCGGTCCATTCGTCATGGCCTCCCTTGAAGAAGGCCGGGCCGGCGCGCCCGTTGAACAGCACCACGCCGAGCCCGGCGGACAAGGAGATGACCTCGTTGCGCGCATCGGTCTCCGTCAACAGCGTTGGAAACTGGTGGGCCGAGGAGATGGCGATCTGCGGCCGCAGCATCTCGGCTCGTGCCCTGGCCGACAGGCCCTCGCCGCGCATGAGGCCCGCGAGGAACTTCGCATAGTCCTCCACGGTCGTGTCCATGGAGCCCGCGGCACGCACGCTCTCTCGCCGGTCATGGGGCTCGAGCTTGCCCGTCTCATCGTAGCCCTGGGAGACGTTGGCGGCGAAGTCGTCGCGCCAGACCATGCTGGTGCGCTTCATTAGGTGTCCGGCGCGGAGCCTGCATGACCCTGGAACGAATCGCCGCTTCGCTGCTGTGCGCCCTGCTTGTCTCTTGCAGCGCTACCCGCCAGCTCGCGCCTGACAGCACTGAAGAACTGACCCGCTACGTGCTCTTTATCCGGGAAATGCCCGACGGCACCGTTGCCCATGTCTGGCAGCCTGCCGAGGAGGTGGATCTTTCGCGGTATCGACTCCTGCCCAGCGCGCGTTCCGTAGCTCGGCGAATCATGCCTGTCATGGGTGGTTGGAATCGGGACTGCGATGAGGAAAATCGAGAGTGTCTCCAAGAATGCATTGGCTGAAGCGCAACCACAAGGCGATCCTGCTGGGAAGCGTGGTCATCATCGCGGGGGTTGCTTTTGTCGTGGTCTCCGCCGGAGCAGGGCTTGTCATTCTCGCACCCGCAGTACTCCTGGCCAGCCCCCCTGCTGAGGTCGAACCCTTGATGGCGGGGGTATCGCCATGAAGATTGTAGATTTCATGCTGGAGACCATGGAGCTTCTGGGGCGGCTTCATGAAGAGACAACCTCCCCAGAAGAGCGCGAACGACTCTCCTTGGCACTCGATGCGTTCAACTTCCTCTTTGCTCTCGGTCAATCCCACGGCTTTGAAGAGCATCGTAAAGAACATGCCGCCAAGGAGCCGCGCAGAAATAAAGTTTCAGTTTGGCCGGAGGGTGTAATTCCACTCACCATGGAAGTTGGAGCGCTCAAGGTGAAGGGCGGCCATCTGCTCGCGGCTGACGTCGACGCCTATT
>NZ_JAHXBF010000060.1 GCF_020103695.1 Hyalangium versicolor | reverse complement strand
CGAGTACAACCGCCTCTTCGCCCACCCGTTCACTTGGTCCTGGACTCGCTCCAAGATGCACGCATGGATGGACCGACACCGGTCCTGACTATGTTGAAAAACTTGTCGGACACTCCACTAGTGGAACAAGTCGAGCAGCTCGTCCAGACACGGCTGGACCCCCAAGCCAAGAAACGGCTCCGTGATTCAGCTCGTGAGTACTACAAGACGTTGCACCCAGAACTGAGGCAACTGCTGGAAGATAGAGGTGCCGCCCTGCCCATTCATCATCGGAAACCGCTGGACTACGCTCACCTCTTCGCAGAGGAAGACATCAACGCTGCTAGCAACATCGCCATGGTGCAGCAGGTCGTGCATGGACATATCAACCGTGTATGGATCCGATTCCGCCAGCTGCGCCCGGACCCGACTGCCACGGACGTCTTGAAGACGACTCGGGTCATCGATGACCAGTTTCTTGCCTGGTATCACCAGGCGGGCACTCCTCCCGGCGCGACGCGCTCTCTAGAGGAGGCCGAGCGAGCTGCGATCCGGGTATTGGAGCGGTTGTTTCCCAACTAGCGCGAGGTGGACATCATCAATGGAGTTACCTGGCTTGGAGCGCTTGATGGAGGTATGCCGCCGCCTCGGTCTGGCCCACATGACGAGGCCACCGACGCGAGCGGCACCTGCCCCCGGTACGATGTTGCATGGACTCGCGTTCGATCCTGTCCTGGCCTCCCTCTACTCCCGGTGGAGCCAGGTTTCCTTCGCGACGGATGTCGCCGGAGTGGTGCTGGCGGGCAATGACGACAGCGAGTACAGCCTGGAGAGTCAGAACACCTGGTGGCGAGAGAACTTCCAAGCGCGCGTCCAACTCCCGCTCTTCATCTTCGCAGGTGAACCGCTCCTGGCCTATACCTACGCCACGGTCTCGAGTCTGGCGGATGCGCAGGGCCATCAGCCCGTGGTTCACGCAGATACTTACGAACTCGATGGCCCCTTCCTCCTACCCATCGCGTCGAACGTGGACCGCTTCTTCGACACCTACTCGCGGTTCCTCGAAGAGCTGGCCGCGACGCCCGAATTCCAGCGAGCACGCGAGCCCGCCCTCACCTTCCCCTGGGACGTACCGCACCTCCTGGCCCGCGACACGCGGCTCGTGGAGTTGGTACGCGCCGGCCACTTCGACGCCGCCATGCCGCAGGACGACAGCACCCGCCAGTGGCGAGCCTCTCTCCTGGCGGCAGCCTCGCACCGGTAGCGCTCCTCACGTAGGCCCCCGCTTCAGCCACCTCAGCGGCGCGCAGCGACGATGCGCCGCTGCACCACATCAATGGCGTAGTAGGCGCCGAGATCGACGGCCATGGGGCCCTCACACGCACCAGGGCGCACCCAGATCTGGACGAAGACCAGGCCGCCGTCTCCAGGAGCGGCGATGACGTCATACGTCTCGCGTTTGGCGAGGCATACCTCGCGGGGCGTTGCTCCCGTGGGCACTCGAAGGTCCCAAGGCAGGAAGTCCTCCATGGCGAGCTCGACGGCCGCAAGCAGGTTGCCAGAGACAGTCACACTTCCTTTGAGCTCGAGCGGCTCCACCGGGAATGTGACAGCCGCCGCTTCCTGAGGCGGGGCGTAGACAGGCCGCGGCGGGCGTCGGAAGAACGCGCAGGCTGGAAGCAAGGCGCAGAGCACCCAGAGCAATGAGCGCTTCATGGAGTTCCTCGGGAGCGGCGAGGGCCAAGGCCTCTGGCCGCGTCGGAGCGGTTCATTCGTTTACAAGAGGGCTGTGTTCCAGCGCAGCTCACCTGGGAGGTTGCGGCCACGACGCGCGGACCCTTCCCCACCCGGGCCCCCGCTCCTCCCAGGAGCCGGAACCCACCAGGTAGGCCACAGGGCTACCTACTCACACACCCGTCACTCCAGCTCACGCTGGGCCGAAGAGGCCCGCTTCCGTCCCTTGGCCGGCTTGCCCTTGCTCAGCATCGCTCCAGCCACAAGGCTCAGCAGCTTCACCTGCGTGGGGTTGAGCCTGCGCAGCCGGCGCACCAACCGCCGCATGTCCGCCGTGTCATCCGGCCGGGGCTTCGCCTCCTCCCGAGGCGAGTCCACCTTGCCCAGGCCCATCGCCTCCAGGCCGAGCAACTCCTGCGGCGCCACGTTCAGCACCAGGCACAGCCGGCGCAGGTTCTCCACCCGCGGCAGCATCTGCCCTCGCTCCATCCGCCCATACACCTCCGAGGCCATGCCAATGCGCTCGGCCACGTCCTCCTGCGTCAGCCCAGCCCGCACCCGGGCGATGCGCACCGCGGCGCCGAGAATGCTCGAGAGGGGTTTGTCCATGGGTCTCGTCAATCCAGTCCAGCGCCTCGGGGGTCGGCGCATCCAGAGATGTAACCCTCAGGGTCACGTCACACCATCTTACCCCAAGAGTTTGTCTCGCGGCCTGGATTCCAGCAGCGTCAATGCACGAAACGCTCGGGCTCGGCGCGCAGCACCCGGGCCGTGGGCAGCCCGTTCACCAGCACATAGGACACCCGTGTCTCCGTGCCCACCTGCAACGCGTCAAGCGGGCGCACCCGATGGTTCTGCACCACGCACGTGCTCTCGTCCGCGAGCAGCTTCATCGGCCCCTGCCCTGGCACGTTGACCGTCAACACCCCATCCATCGCGTAGTCCAGCTCTCCTGACACCACCGCCGCGGGCTCATTGGCCGCCAGCACCTCGTCGCAACTCCGCCGCTCGCTCCCCGCCCGTCCACCGCCGCCCGTGCCCTCCCAGCCCGAGCCTCCCTGCCCACTCCGCGGCTTCTCCAGGCCAATGTCCTTCGCCACCTGTTCGTAGAGCTGGCGCCGCTCCTGCTCGGCCTTGGGCGTGCGCGTCATGGAGGCCCACCGGCCCGTGTCGATCTCCGCCCCACCGCCCTCGCCCGCGCTCGCCGCCGTCGGCTTCTCGTCGATGAGCGGCGCCTCCGCGCGCACGCCTCCACAGCCCGCCACGCTCGCGCCCAGCCACACGCACCCCAGCCACATCGCGTATCGCATCGTCCTCTCCTCCCGAATCAGTCCGGTGTTCCCCCGTCGGCCCGGCGTGTCGTGCGCTCCTCGGAGACTCCCTGCTCAAACACGGCGATGGCCACCCGCCGCTTCTCTGCAGCCGCGAACAGCAGCCCCAGCGGCACGCCGAAGAACAGCGCGTGCATCACCAACTGGAAGAACTGATCCACGCCCAGGAACCACGGGTAGTACCCGCGTGCGACGAACTGGAACGTCACCACCCACACGACCAGCGTGAAGAGCATGCCCACCGCCAACTGGTGGGCCACCTTGGGCCGCAGCGCGGGAGACAGCCGCGCGTCGATCAGCGAGTACGCCAATCCCAAGAACGCCGAGAGCCCCAGGTGCACCGCCAGCCCCGCGGCGACAACCAGCCCCAGCGGCATGTCCACCAGCGCGCGCGCGCCCAGCAGCACACTGGCCGCGAAGCGCACCGGCGTGAGCACTCCCTGCCCGCCCGCCATCGAGGCCACGCACTCGGCGATGGCGAACACCACACCCGCCACCAGGCCGAAGCCCAGGCCATTCCATGCCGACCACGGAGTCCTGGACCAAGCCATGCCGTGCCTCCTCGTGCGTGCTCACGCTGCTCGCGAGCGCGGAACGGGCCTCGTCCAGGCCCTCTGCACAGAAGGGTTGTCATCCAGCGGACGCAGGGCAGACCGATTGCCCCTGGGGGCGGCCTCCTCACTCGCGGGGTGAGCGAGCAGGCATGTCGCGGATCAGACGGGACGCTTCCCTGGCGTCCATTGCAGCCCAAGCCCGCTTCCATATCGTGCCGGGTGGGTTGCGCCCGTCCTCTCGGGCCCCCTTCAGGAGACTTCCCGTATGCCCTCTCGTCTGGCTTCAGTCCTGGGCGCGTTCGCGAGCGCCGCTGTCCTTTCCCTGACCGGTTGCGGAGAAGGAAAGGCCACCGAAATGGTGTGCCCGACCGACAACACGCTCACGTACCAGAGCTTCGGGCAGACCTTCATGGGCACCTACTGCCTGCGCTGTCACAACACCGCGCTCATGGGCTCGGCGCGGCACGGCGCTCCGAGTGACGTGAACTTCAACACCCTCGAGGAGATCCGCGCCGAGTCCAAGGACATCGACAAGATGGCCGGCGCCAGCGCCACCGTCACCAACGAGGAGATGCCTCCGGATGGAGAGAAGCCATCGGTGGAGGATCGGCGCAAGCTCTCGCAGTGGCTGGCCTGCGGTGCACCTGAGTAGCCGTCGTAGCCGTCAGCGCTCCTCGCGGCGCAGGAGCTGCTGGAGGTAGTCGAGGAACACGCGCACCCGCGGCGTGGACTGGCGCCGCGGCAGACACAGCGCGCGGATGGGAGGCCCCGCCGCCGCATACGGGGCCAGCACCTCCACGAGCCGGCCGGCGCGCAGGTGCTCGGTCACCATGAAGTCGAAGGCCTGGCAGATGCCGAGCCCGGCCAACGCGGCCTCCACCAGCAGCTCGCCGTGGTCGATGCGGAACGCATCCGGCGTGCGCACGGTGAGGGCGCGGGCCTCGCGCTTGTCGCGGAACGTCCACTCGCGGCTGACGCCCGAGGGCGTGACGAACTTCAGGCACGCATGGCGCTCCAGCTCCTTGTAGTGCCGAGGCGTGCCATGGCGCCCCAGGTACGCGGGCGAGGCCACCGTCACCCACTGCGGCACCCGCAGCGTGCGAGACACCAGGCTCGAGTCCTCCAGCTCGCCGATGCGCACCGCCACATCCACGCCCTCCTCGGCCATGCGGGCGAAGCGATCCGTGAGCGAGAGGTTGAAGGTGAGCCGCGGGTGGCGCGCGGCCAGGCGCCCCAGCTCCGGCACGACGACACGGCCGAGGATGAGGGGCATGGAGACCTTGAGCTCGCCCTCGGCCACCTTCTGCGCCTGGGCGACGAGCTCACGCCCGGCCTGCATGCGCGCCACCGCCTCACGGCAGTGCTCCAGGAAGGCGGAGCCCTCCGGCGTGAGGGACACGTGGCGCGAGGTGCGGTTCAGCAGCGTGACACCCAGCTCCGCCTCCAGCCGGGCCACCGCCTTGCTGACGGCGGCCGTCGTCACCCCCAGGTGCGCGGCGGCCTTGCGGAAGCTGCGCTCCTCGGCGGTGTGAAGAAAGGGGAGCACTCCCGAGAACAAGTCCATGCCCGCATTGTTAACCGGAAGTTGACGGAGGATTGAACGGGCGCGGGATTCTCAACCTTGCTCCTTCCCCGCTAGCTTTCGCCTCGCACCGTTTCAGAAGGAGCACGCGATGAAGATCGGAATCCTCGGTACCGGCATGGTGGGTGTCACCCTGGGCAACAAGCTGGTGGCCCTCGGGCATGAGGTGAAGATGGGCTCGCGCACGGCCAACAACGAGAAGGCCGTGGCCTGGACGCAGAGCGCGGGCGCCAAGGCCTCTCAGGGCACGTTCGCGGACGCGGCGGGCTTTGGCGAGCTCGTCTTCAACTGCACCAACGGCACCGGCTCGCTCGAGGCGCTGAAGGCCGCGGCCCCGGGCCTGAAGGGGAAGATCCTCGTCGACATCTCCAACCCGCTGGACTTCTCCAAGGGCATGCCGCCCACGCTGTTCGCGGGCAACACGGACTCGCTGGGCGAGCTGGCCCAGGCCGCCCTGCCCGAGACGAAGGTCGTCAAGACGCTCAACACGGTGACGGTCTCCATCATGGTGGATCCGGGCAAGATTGGCGGCGGAGACCACCAGCTGTTCATCTGCGGCAATGACGCGGCCGCGAAGTCCTCGGTGGGCGAGTTCCTCAAGACGCAGTTCGGCTGGAAGCACCTCCTGGACCTGGGCGACATCACCCAGTCACGCGGCACCGAGTCCTACCTGCCGCTGTGGATCCGCCTCTTCGGCACGCTGAAGACGGCGGAGTTCAACATCAAGATCGTCCGCTGATCGGCAGCCTGCGTGCCCGGCACGCTGCCGTCAGAGCCCTCGCCGTTTGCCTCCGGACGTTTGGTGCTCGAGTCCGCCAACTCGAGCCACGAGCCATTCCCCACTCGGGTAGAAACTGTTCGCGACGAACGGTTCAGGCGTGGAGTGGCTCACTCCCGTCACGACGATGACGGGGAGACGCTCCTCAGCGCTGGGGTGCCTCCCTAGTTTTTCCGGAGGGGGGTTATGTCTGGCAGCGGCATCGCGGCACCGGCGAAGCACGTCACGGAAGTCTCCTGGAAGGTCCGCGCCTGGCGAGAGCTGGAGGCGGCACGCGCGCGGACCCTCGGCATGCTGGCTGGACTGCCGGAGGCGGAGCTGCTGCGCCAGCACTCGCCGCTCATGTCCCCACTAGTTTGGGACATGGCACACGTGGCCAACTACGAGGAGCAGTGGCTGCTGCGCGCCCTGGGAGGCCGCGGCTTCACGGATGCCTCTTTCGACGCCATCTACGACGCCTTCCAGCACCCCCGCCGCACCCGCTCTCAGCTCCCGCTGCTCACGCCCGCCGAGGCCTTTGCCTACGCGGCGCGCGTGCGCCAGGCCGTCCGCGAGCACCTGGACAGAGTGCCTGAGGACTCGCCCGAACCGCTGCTGAAGGACGGCTTCGCGTTCGGCATGGTGGCCCAGCACGAGCAGCAGCACGCGGAGACGCTCGCCGCCACGCTGCAGCTGATGACGACGTGGGAGTACCGCCCGGCAGCCCGCCCTCGTCCGCAGCCAGCCTCCGCGCCGCTGCACGAGGTGTTCATTCCCGGCGGCCCGGTGCGCCTCGGCAGCGACGGCGCCTGGGCCTACGACAACGAGCGACCCGCCCACGTGGTCGACGTGCCGCCCTTCCTCCTGGATGCGCACCCCGTCACGAATGGGGACTACCTCGTCTTCGTGGAGGCGGGTGGCTACGAGGATCCGCGCTGGTGGCACCCGAAGGGCTGGGAGTTCATCCAGGCCGAGGGCCTCCGTCACCCGCAGTTCTGGCTGCCTCAGGGACAGCACGTGTGGCTGCGCCGGCGCTTCGGCTGGATCGAACCGCTCCCGAAGGACGAGCCCGTGCAGCACGTGTGCTGGTACGAAGCGGACGCGTACGCGCGCTGGGCTGGCAAGCGCCTGCCCACGGAGCCCGAGTGGGAGAAGGCCGCGCAGGGCAGCGACGGCACGCCGCGCGAGCACCCGTGGGGCGACGTTGCACCCGCCTCCGAACAAGCCAACCTATCAGGTGACACGTGGGGCCCCTCACCTGTAGGCTCCTATCCCCAGGGACGGAGCGCGGACGGCGTATGGGGACTGCTCGGGGACGTGTGGGAATGGACGGCCAGCGACTTCGGGGGCTACGCGGGGTTCCGCGCCTTCCCCTACCGCGAGTACTCCGAGGTCTTCTTCGGCTCTGAATACAAGGTGCTGCGTGGCGGCGCGTGGGCGAGCTCGCCCGTGGCCGTGCGCAACAGCTTCCGCAACTGGGATTACCCGATCCGCCGGCAGATCTTCGCCGGCTTCCGTTGTGCGAGGGACGCGAGATGAGAGAGCTCAGCATGATGACGGAAGGGCTGGGGCTGACACGTGAGCGGCTTCTCGAGGTGGACGTGCACGTGCGGCCGGGAGACGCACTGCGCGCCTTGCGCGAGGAGGCGCTCGCGGGGCTGTGCACGCGCCCCAAGGAGCTGTCTCCCAAGTGGCTCTATGACGAGCGCGGCAGCCAGCTCTTCGACGACATCACCCGGTTGCCCGAGTACTACCCGACGCGGCGCGAGCGGGAGATCCTCGAGGCCCACGCGGGAGAGATTGCGCGGATCAGCGGCGCGGACACGCTCATCGAGCTGGGCAGCGGCACCAGCGAGAAGACACGGCTGCTGTTGAACGCGTTCCAGGCCGAGGGGCTGCGGCGCTTCGTGCCCTTCGACGTGAGCGAGGCCTTCCTGCGGGACGCGGCCGCGAAGCTGGCGTGCGAGTACCCGGGGCTCCAGGTGCACGCGGTGGTGGGCGACTTCGAGCGCCACCTGGGCTTCCTGCCTCGGAGCGGCCAGAGGATGGTGGCCTTCCTGGGAGGCACCATCGGCAACTTCAAGCCCGCGCAGCGCGCGCACTTCTTCCGCGAGGTGGCCGACGGCCTGGCCATCGGCGAATGTCTGTTGCTGGGAACGGACCTGATCAAGTGTCGTCAGCGCCTCTTCGCGGCGTACAACGACAGCGCGGGCGTGACGGCCGAGTTCAACCGCAACGTGCTGCGCGTGCTCAACCGCGAGCTGGGCGCCAACTTCGACGTGGAAGCCTTCGAGCACCTGGCCCCCTTCGACGAGGCCAACGGCTGGATCGAGATGCAGCTCATCTCCCAGCGTGAGCAGGTGGTGCGGCTGGCGGCGCTGGGTCGCTCGGTGAACTTCGCTCGGGGCGAGGTGCTGCGCACGGAGGTGAGCTGCAAGTTCCGTCCGGAACAAGTGGAAGCCGAGCTGGCCGAGGCGGGGCTGCACCTCTCGGAGTGGTGGACGGACGCCGCGGGCGACTTCGCGCTCTCGCTGTCCTTCAAGCGCTGAAAGGGCCCACGGAGCGTGTCGCGAGGCGGGGAACTCCTTGCCTCCAGCGGCACGCGGGCCGCGAACTTCAAGCTTCAGGATACACGTCGCCCGGCATCGGTCTCCCGACGCTTTCCGGGCTCACGGCTTTTGGGCGCTCAGCGCCGGCGGCGCGGAGAGTCCCGGCGAACGGGCACGGGCTGCGGGCGGGCCCGTGTCCCCACGAGCGTGGCTGCGGTGAGCAGTCCCAGAAGGAGAACCCCAACCACGCTGACGGCGGGGGAGAGCAACTCGGGCAGAGCCATTGCTTCACTCCTTCTCGAAGCGCGGGCACCGGGGCAGGTGCCCAACGGGGGGAGGCCAATTCCAAGGCGTAGGATACAGGGTATGAACTCGTTTCGGAAACGTGAAGCCCCACTGCGTGTGAGGAGTGCTCACCGGCAGCGCTGCCCACCTTCCGAAGCCCACTCCCGGGTGGGAGATCCTCCGAGGGTGTGCGGATCCACAGGACATGCCCCTGTGTGATCCGCTGGGTGCTACGGGTGCGAGGAGTCGGCCTGAGCGTGGGCGAGTCTGCCGTGCTCGACCTTCATGCACCGGTCCTGCACCACGCGGATGCCGGCTCGAGCCAGCCGCTCCGCCGCCGCGTCATTGCGGATGCCGAGCTGGAACCACACCACCTTCGGGTGCTTGGCCAGCAGGTCCTCCACATGGGCATCGATGTCCTCGGGCCGGCGGAACACCTCGACGATGTCCACCTCTCCCGGCACATCCGCGACCTTGCGGTAGGTGGGGCGCCCGAGGATGGTGTCCCCGGCCCCTTCCTGCGTGGGCACGGGGATGATCTCGAAGCCGTGCGCCTGCAGATATTGAGGAACGGAATGAGCGGGCTTGTGGGCGTGGCTCTCCGGTCGAATGCCGAGCACGGCTACTCGGTGCGACTTCCGGAGGATGTCCTGCACCGCGGCTTCGTCCTCGACGAGGTTCGCTCTCCAGTCCATGGATGATCTCCTGGCAGGTGTCCGAGCAGGCAGCTCTACGATGAGCTCACTGAGGCGCCGCCTGCACAGAGATATTGCGGCAGGCGTCCGTAGCCAACAGGACATCCTCGGTGGTGGCACCGGGCAGCGTGGCGCAGAGGAAGAGATCGTCCCCTGCCCGCCGAGCCCCCAGCAGCGCGGGCCCATGCTGCCCCAGCCCGCCATCCGCCAACTTCGGAGCCACGGTGATGCGGATGAGCACCACCTGCGCGTCGCCCTCTTCCTGATCAATGGAGACCTGGAAGTCGGCGAACTGCTTTCGGATGGAGTCGGTGAGCTCCTCGACGGTGGGCATCTTCTCGCCCTCGCCGCGGCGGATGTCCACGCGCAGCACCGGCTGATCCGGAGGCCCTGCCTGAAAGCTACCGTCCGCCGCGACGACCGCCGACCAGCCTGGCGGCAGGGGAACCTTCACGCCCGCGCGCGGGGTGGACAGGCGCTCGGTGGAGCCTGCGGCCGCCCCGCTTGCAGGCGAGGGAGCAGGCTCCTCCTTCTTCTTCGAGCACCCAGCGGCCAACGGCGCGAGCGCCAGTACCGCCGCCAGGAGCGCGTTGTGGATGGGAGATGGCACTACTTCTTGTCGCCGCCCGGTGGAGGCGCCGTGGTCCGGCCACCCTCCATCTTGCAGGTACCATCGTAGGAGGCGCCGCGCTCGATGGTGAGCGCGGGGGTGGTGAGATCGCCCTTCACGCGGCCCGGCGACTTGAGCTCGATGATCTGCGCGGCGGTGATGTTCCCCACCACGGTGCCGTGAATGATGATGGTGCCGGCGCTGATGGTGGCCTCCACGCGCGCCCCATCTCCGATGACGATGGTGTCCTTGGTGAAGATCTCACCGTTGAACTTGCCATCGATCCGCACCTGACCTTCGAAGGTGAGCTTTCCGGTGAACTCGCTCCCCTTGCCGAGCAGCGTGTGAATGTCGCCTGGACGCGTCGACACGAAATCCTCCTCCCGCTTGAACAGTGGCTTGCTGATGCTGCTGCTGCTGGGTGCTTCGTCCTTTTTCCCGCCGAGGAGCGCCACGCGCTACTCCTTCCTGAGAAGCTTCAAGAGACGGTCCAGGTCATCGTACGAGAAGAAGTCGACTTCCAAAGTTCCTTTCCCTGGAGACCGCTCGGTGAGACGCACTTTGGTTCCCAATCGACGCTGAAGTTCTTCGACCAGGGCCTTCACCTGAGGGTTCTGCTTGGGGGGTTTGCCCCCATCCTTCTTGTGCTGGCGCTTCTGCTGCACCAGCTTCTCGGTGTCGCGCACCGAGAGCTTCTTCTCGGCCACCTGCACGGCCAAGGCCTGCATCTCCGGCAGCCGGGGCACACCGAGCAGGGCGCGCGCATGCCCCATGCTCAGCGAACCATCGGCCACCAGGTTCTTCACATCGTTGGGCAGCGCGAGCAGGCGCAGGGCGTTGGCGACGGTGGAGCGCTCCTTGCCGACGCGTTGGCTGATCTGCTCCTGCGTAAGCTTGAACTCATCGACGAGGCGTTGATAGCCCTCGGCCTCTTCGATGGGGTTGAGGTCCGCGCGCTGAATGTTCTCGACGAGGGCGAGCTCGAAGGCCTGGGCCTCGGTGACTTCGCGCACCAGTGCGGGGACTTCCTTGAGGCCCGCGGCCTGGGCGGCGCGCCAGCGGCGCTCACCAGCGATGAGCTTGTAGCCGGATCCATCCTTGCGGACGAGCACCGGCTGAAGCACGCCCTGGGCCTTGATGGACTCAGTGAGCTCGGCGAGCTTGGCCTCATCGAAGTAGCGACGGGGCTGGGCGTTGTCGCGGTGGATGGACTCGATGGCGAGCTTGAGCACGCCATTGCGCGCGGTGGGGAGCTCCGCCACCACGGCACCGCCCGCGGGAGCCGAGGGGCCGGCCTGAGGGATGAGGGCCGAGAGGCCTCGGCCTAGGGCCCGTTTCTGTTTGTCTGCGTTCGCGTTCAACACGTCTTCTCCGCGGTGGCGCCGGAGCGCCGGGGCCCTCAGCCCCTCCTTATATAGGGAGTGTCCTTATTAAGGAGGCGGCGGGAGGGTGAAGGTTGAGGAAGTTCCCTGGGGTCAGTGTCTGAATCAAGCGACCTTGCGGGCGGGGGGCTTCCTGCCTTCGCGGTTCATGATCTCGCGGCCGAGGGCGAGGTAGCTCTCGCAGCCCTTGGACTTGATGTCATAGAGGATGATGGGCTTGCCGAACGAGGGGCACTCGGCGAGGCGGACGTTGCGCGGGACGACGACGCCGAAGACCTGGTCCTTGAAGTAGCCGCGGACCTCGTCGACGACCTGGTTGGCGATGTTGGCGCGGCCATCGAACATGGTGAGCAGGATGCCCTCCATCTTCAGGTCCTTGTTGAGGCCCTTGCGCACCAGGTCCACGGTGTGGGTGAGCTGAGACAGACCCTCGAGCGCGTAGTACTCGCACTGCAGGGGGATGAGGACGGAGTCGGCGGCGACCAGGGAGTTGAGGGTGAGGAGGCCGAGCGACGGCGGGCAGTCGATGAGGATGTAGTCGTACTCCTTGGCCAGGGGGCGGAGCGCGTCGCGCAAGCGGAACTCGCGACGCTCCTGGGCGACGAGCTCGACTTCGGCGCCGGTGAGGTCCGGGGTGGCGGGGACGACTTGGAGGTAGCGCAGCTCGGTGGGGTGGAGGAGCTCCTTCATGGGGCGACCATTGAGGAGGGCCTCATAGATGGTGCCATGGAGGGCATCGCGCTTGAGGCCGAGTCCGCTGCCGGCATTGCCTTGGGGATCCATGTCGACCAGGAGCGTGCGGCGCTCGGCGGAGGCCAGGCTGGCGGCGAGGTTGATGGCGGTGGTCGTCTTGCCGACGCCGCCCTTCTGGTTGGAGATGCAGATGATTCGACCCACTTGGCCCATCCCTGTTCGGTGCCCGGTGTCCGGGGTTCCGCGTTGCATTCCGAGGCACTTTCGGGAGCCCGGATGGCGTGGTGGGAGTGCCACCGGGAGCCCGGAAGTGCGGGCGCATTGAGCCACCAAACGGCCAACCGATCTAGTGGCAATTTGAGCCTGCTTCCCCCCCGACTGGGGTGCTGCGGAGGGGCTCCGGAGCGGGCCTGAAGGAGGGCCTGCACGGGGGTCCGCGGGGCGTGTTCTGAACGGGGGCTTGGGGTGTTCCACGTGGAACGGACCCGCGCCACGGACCTGCTCTTCTGAACCGGATCCACGGAGATGTGTCGGCATCGCGCGGGGGGCTCCGCAGACCGGGCGCGGTGGAGCACGCTCCCCTCCCCTGCCACCGGGCGGCTCCTCATGGGGCTCCTGAGATGACAGACATGGAACTCGCGGCTGCGGAGACTTCGTCACCCTGCCCTGCCGATGCGGAGGCTCCGCATCGGCTCCACTTCCGCGGGCCGGCCTCCCGCGCCGGATCCATGTCTGGCCTGCCAGTGCAGAAGTTCCACGTGGAACAACTCCACAAGAGGACGCGACACAGAACTGTCTGCATGCAGGTTCCACGTGGAACACGGTCGGCCTCGGGACCGCGTGACTGCATGCTGCCGACGCATGCGCCTCCCACGACTGCTGGGTCTGAAGACTCAGCCCCTGCGATGGATCCGCGCCCTCATGCGCAGCACAGAGGTTCCACGTGGAACACGGGCGCCGCGAGACCGCGCGGCATCCTCGTGCGAGCTCACTCAAGTTCCACGTGGAACAACCCCACGGACACCTTCCCGCTCCACACCGTCAGCCTGGCCGCACAGAGACCTCCGCGAGCAATCGGAGGAATGACTGCTTACCCGCTGTCTCCTGCCGCTCCGACTCCTCTCCCGCGCTTGTTCCACGTGGAACAAGGGAGAAGGCCCGCCGCATGGGGCGCGCCATAGGCCTGCTCCTCCGGGCACGTTCCACGTGGAACAAGTCCGCGCCAACAGCCTTCTCTCTTCACTCCGGCCACAAGGGCGTCGGAGCTTCATGGCGCCTCTTCATGTGCCAGGAACAGATGGTTGATCAGCCCGCCCGAACTCCTCGCTCACGCCTGTTCCACGTGGAACAGAGCACGCGTCTCGAACCTGCTGGACTGGCGGCGGACTGACTCCTCTGCGCACGTTCCACGTGGAACAGGTCCACGCCGACAACCTCCTCTCTGCGCGTCGGCCGCATGCTCATCCATGCTCTTCATGGGCCAGGAAGGGAGAGTTGATCAGCCCGGCGCCGTTGCAGCCCGAGCTCCTCGCGCACGCGTGTTCCACGTGGAACATGGACCGAGCTTAGGACCTGCTCGCCCGGCAACTGAACGACTCCTCTGCTCACGTTCCACGAACGTGGGCATCCCACGCGCGCTGTGCACAAGACTGTGAGGGGCGGCTGATCATCTGAGCTCAGGCCTGGCTCAGGCTCATCGAGCACCCTTGTTCCACGTGGAACAAGGAGGGAGCTTCGGGCCTGCCAGCCACGGCCTGGGTCCTTCGTGCAGAACGTTCCACGTGGAACAGCCTGGGGGCACCCTCCGCACGACTGAGCTGCGACGCGCGTCCTGCATCAGGCCCGGCGTGCTGATTGATCAAGCCGGTGTGTCTGCGCCTTGGCTGCTTCATCTCGACTGCTCCGCCCGAAACAAGGCCGGAGCTTCGAACTCGCGGGCTCGGCTGAATGCCCGACTGCTGCGTGAGCGTTCCACGTGGAACAGCATGAAGCAGCCAATCCTTGCTGAACGAGCCGCGGCCATTCGCAGGTCTCCATGTCCCACGTGGAACGTGCACAGCGCTGCGCTTGCTTCGCAGTCTTGACGGTTCGTCATGAAGCTCCGACGGCGTTCGATGTGGAGCACGCACGGATCGGTGATCAGGCAGCTCATGGAGGCACGCCAGGTGCAGACTCCACTCCGCGCAGAGCCAGCTCACGAGTCCTCTTCGTTCCACGTGGAACATGCACATGCGGGCGACGAGGTTCGTGCGCTGTGCCCATTCGCTCTCTGCTCTCAGCGCGCCATGTGGAACAGGAACAGGCATCCGCTGCGGCTCGCTCGTGCTCATCCTCCTCACGCATCTCCAGCGTTCCACGTGGAACACGAGCAGGCAGCCGTGAGCTTCGCGCGCCCAGCTCGCCTTCAGTGCTCCACGTGGACCAAGCCCAGGCGAACAATGCGCTCCGCGCATTCACTTCCTCGCTTCCAAACGCGTTCACCGGTCCATGAGGAATGAGGCCACGCCGGAGCCCAGCTCATGAACTCGCGCTCATCGACTCTCATCTCGCCACGTTCCACCTGAAGCACAGTCAGCAGACTCTCTGGCTCGCGCGCTCACGTTCATCGACTCCTGTGCCTTCACGTTCCACGTGGAGCAGAGACAACGGAGACAGCGCGTCGCCAACACCCAGTTCACGGGCCCACTCCGTTCCACGTGGAACAGCGCTGGGCGAGCACCGCTCATGCGCTGGCGCTCATCCACGCCGCGAGCCCCTGACGTTTCATCCGGAACACGAGGCGAAGGAAGAGAGCACCCGTTCCCGCAGAGCCCTTCCCCATCGTGAGGTTCCGCCATCCACTGAACATCCTGAGCTGCTGATCAGACTGGAGCGCTCCAACAAGTCGAGCCCGGTCACTCACGTTCCTCGCGTGCCAGCACGAGGTTCACGCTGAACTCGAATGTTCCAGCGCAAGCCCTCATCCGCGAAGCACTCCGTGGAGCTCCACCCTCCCTGCTGATCAGCCTGTCGATGACCACGCAGCCGTCCGAACTCTCTCCTGCGGAAAAGGAGTCTCGAGCACCACCTCAAGCAGGAGTCAGCCAACGGAGCATCTCTTCCTGACGTGCGCGTCGAAGGGTGAGTTCCGCGGCAGGCCCATGCCGCTGCCGCCTGAGCAGATGCGCGATGACGAAGCGCTGTGCTGAACCAGTTCGCTGGTGGCGACTCAGGAGCGAACTGGTACGACAGGCATACCACTTGGCTCGAACCGCGCCCGACAGACTCCCCCTTCTCGACCGCATCTCGAAGCACTGTGCTGAACCAGTCGGCTGGCGGCGACTCGGGACCGGCCTGGTACGACAGGCATACCACTTGGCTCGAACCGCGCCCGACAGGCTCCCCCTTCACAACCGCATCTGCTCACGCTGACGGCAAGCGCGGCCATCAGACTTCAGCGTGAAGCAGCACTCGTCCCGTAGATGGCAGCGAACCGGATGAGCCTCGGTGGTTCCCCATGGAACACGGTACGTGGACGGCGCCTGCCACACGCGCATTGTCACCTCCCTCGTACCAGGAACTGCGTGCAGCCATTCCGCTCTTCCCTTCCCCATCCGTGCAGCCTGATCAGACACTCTTCATGCGAGGCCTGCTCTGACTCTCCGCTCAGCCCCGCGCGGTTGCGGTCCTCATCCACGACACGCCCGCGACATCGAGCACCTCGCGCCCACAACGGCTCCTTCCCACGCCGGCAGCCACGAGCCTCACACGCCAGCACCAGGATCCGTCCATCCTCTTGGCCGAACACGAACCGCTCATCGGAGTCCGCGCGAACCGCCGACCACCGCTCCATTCCAATCAGCACCCTGCTCGCTCACAGCTCACTCGCTTCCATCGGATGCCCGGCACCACGGCTCGTCCGCGGCTGAGCGCGCGGAACCTCCACCTCCGCTCATTCGTCGCGTAAAGCACGAAGCATTCGATCGATGTCTGCCCAACAGGCCACTCGCGCACAGCACGATGAAGGGCTCCACTCGCGAAACCCTCGCGCACGAATCCTCGCACCAAGCCCCATCGCGGAAACGCCGAATGATTGCTCGCGAACTTCCACATCTTCTTCACTCGGACACACCGTCCACCCGCGCCCTTGTTCCCCGCCCCCGGCCCGACAGAGAATGCGGGACCAGATGTGGTGGAGGCCGCTTCATGTCGTCAGGACCCGGAAGAACTTCGATGACAGGCTCGCTCCCTCCCTCAGGCATCTGCCCCGGTTGCAACCAGGTTGCAGGTGGCGAACGCTGCGTCCACTGTGGCGTCGCCGTGCGTGTCGGAACGTACCGAGTGCGCCAGCTCCTGGGTCAGCGTGGCGCCGCGCGCACCTATCTCGCCGATGACTCGGATGGGCTCATCGTCCTCAAGGAGCTGTCCTTTTCCTCCGAGCCAAGCGCCTCCACGCTCCGCGCCTTCCATCAGGAGGCAAAGCAGCTCCAGACCCTCACCCACCCGCGCATCCCGCGCTACCTGGACATGCTCCAGCTCGGGCTCGGCGCCGAGACCCGCCTGTACCTGGTGCAGGAGTTCATCGAAGGCACTTCGCTCGAGGACGAATTCTCCAACCGCCACTTCACCGAACTCGAGGCCCGCGAGCTCGCTCGTCAGGTCCTCGACATCCTCCGGTACCTGCAGAGCCGCTCGCCTCAGGTGTTCCACGGCGACCTCAAGCCCGCCAACCTGATCCGCCGTCCGGATGGCGCGCTCTTCCTGGTGGACTTCGGCGCGGGCTGGGTGCGCGGCCGCGCCAGCCCCGAGGCTTCCCACTACACACCTCCCGAGCAAACCAGCGGTGAGTTGGACGCCACCACGGATCTCTTCGCGATGGGCGTCACACTCGTGGAGGCACTCTCCTCGGAGCACGACCCTCAGCTGCGCCAAGCAGGGCAGGGTGCACTGTTCTCGCGGGTGGATGTCTCCTCCGGCTTGCGCGAGTTCCTCGCCCGGTTGACCTCGGTGGATCCCTCGCAGCGCTTTGCCTCAGCACAGGAGGCACTTCGCGCGCTGGATGCCCCCGAGCATCCGCTTGCCTCACCCCTGAAGCGTCGCTGGGTCCCGGTGGCGCTCGGGATCAGCGCCGCGTTGCTGCTCTTTGGCGCCGGCCTTGTCACGGGCCGTGCCACGAGCCCTGCTCCCGCGCACGTAGCTCACCCGGCTCCCGGTACCCCTGTGCCTTGCGTGGCTCCGCCAGAGCCGCCCCCGCCTCCAACTCCTCGGTGATCCGTCTTCGCGCGGCCCTTCTTGTCTCGGAACGTTCGGGGCTCCATCTCTCCGAACCTCGCGTGGCGCTGAAAACTGGCCGACACCCGAATGCCTCCTACACTGTGCGCCCTGCCTGCTCTCGCGAGCGAGGCGCCAGGAGGCACGCCATGCACGCGCACAGCTGTTGGAAGGGCCGTGGCCTGCTGGCGGTACTGGGTCTGATCATGGGCGGGTGCACCCAGGCTTCCACTGAACCCGTGGGAGTCCCTCCCGCGCCGCGAGCGAGAACCTCTGAGGCGCAGGCTGTGCCTCGCATCACGAGCACCTTCCAATCCGACCTGCGCGCCTTCCCCGGCAGCCGCGTCACCTTCCGCGTGGTGGCGAATGATCCGCAGTCCCGATCACTCTCCATCACCTGGACGGCGAACACGGGCACGCTGGGGACACCGGTGGCCGAGGCCTCTCAGAGCGAGGTGGAGTGGACGCCGTCGCCCTGCGTACTGACGGGCACCACGCCGTCCATTACTGCCACGGTGACGAACGCTCAGGGGCTGTCGGCCTCAACGACGTTCACGCTCTCGGGAGCATCCGCCTGCCTGGCGGGGGGAGCGTTGCCCAGGGCCCCGCGCATCCTCGCGCTGCAATCCGAGTCCGTGGCGTGGAACTCGCGCTGATCCGCGAGCGCCGAAGCCTGCCTCATCCCTGATCAGCGCCAGCGCCCGTCACCTGGGCCGCAGGTGGCTCACGCCTGGGAGAAGACGGCGATCTGCCGCTCGGCGCCGGAGAAGGGCAGTTGGTACTGCCGCGAGGAGACCAGGCGCAGGGAGCGCTCCGAGGCGCGGGCCTGCAGCTCGGACTCGGGCTGGGCCTTGCCGAGCATCGCCACCACGCGGCCTCCCGGCAGCACGTAAGCGGGCGCGAGGTTCAGCCAGTCGGGAAGATCCATGAAGGCGCGGGCGATGAGCACCTCGGCGCGGGGAATGCCTTCGGCCTCGGGCTTGCCCTCGGCGCGAGCATGGAGCCCGCGCGCATCCTTCAGCCCGAGCGCAGCGATGGCGGCCTTGAGGAAGCCGACCTTCTTTCCCACCGCATCCACCAGCGTCACCGTGAGCGCCGGCCGCGCAATCTTGAGCGGCAGCCCCGGGAAGCCAGCCCCCGCGCCGAGATCCAACAGCGAGCCGGCGCCTTCCAGCTCGGGCAGAACCGCGAGTGAGTCCAGGAAGTGCTTTTCGAGCACCTCCTCGGGCGCGGTGATGGCGGTGAGATTCACCTTCGCATTCCACTTCAGCAGCTCATTCATGAGGCGCTGGAGCTTCGAAGGCACGTCCTCTCCGAGTCCTACCCCGAGCGCGCGACACCCCTGTTGGAGCTGATCAAAGAAGCGGGTGTTATCCACAGATCCTCCACAGCCCCCCTAGCTGCAAGTGGCTGATTTCCTTGATCGCTCCAGAAAAGCGCGGGTTATCCACACGTTTTCCACAGGGCGCCTGCGATCAAGCCCACGGTTTCACAGTTGGGAAACGTGCTCTGGAGCGCACTGGGACATACCAACTTGACACGGTGGGGGAGAGAGATCCGACCCGATGAGTATCCTCGGATCCGGGCGAGGGGCCGGAACGCGGGGGGGCCAGCACATACACCCAGGAGGCCTTCGGATCCAAGCGTTCTGATTGCCGACCCCTCAATTATGCCCCTACGGTAGGTCGCGAACCGTCACACGCGGGGGCTGATCATGATCAAGAAGCTGACACCCATGGGCGAGCAGCAGGGGCTCGTCCTCGAGCCGGCGCTGCTGGAGCTGCTCGGCGTGGATCAGGACACGCCGCTGGAGGTGAGGACGGATGGAAAGGTGATCCTCGTGCGGCCGGCCCGGGAGAGCCGGCTCGAGCGGCTGCGCGGAGCGACGGAGCGGCTGATGACCTGGCACGCCGAGACGCTGAGGAAGCTGGCCCTATGAGCCCCGACTTCCTGAGCCCGGACGAGGTGCGAGAGATCCACACGATGCAGTTGAAGCGCTTTGGCGGAGGCGCCGGCCTTCGGGACGAGGGGCTGCTGGAGTCGGCGCTGGCGCAGCCGGCCGCGTCGTTCGGCGGGCAGCTCGTGCATGAGGATGTGTGGGCCATGGCGGCGGCCTACCTGTTCCACGTGGTGAGCAACCACCCGTTCGTGGATGGGAACAAGCGGGCTGGGTTGCTGGCCGCGCTCGTGTTCCTCGATCTGAACGGCATTTCCCTCGAGCATGGCTCGGAGGCGCTCTACGAGCTCACCATGGCCGTGGCCGAGGGACGCGAGACCAAGGCCCGTGTGGCGGCCGAGCTGCGCCGCATCGCCCACGGGCGCTGATCAGCTGGCGGCTCGCTCCTTCTTCAGGGCGACCAGCAACAGGGACAGCGAGGCCTGGGTGACTCCGGGGATGCGCCGGGCCTGTCCCACCGTGCCCGGCCGGTGCGAGGTGAACTTCTCCACGGCCTCGGTCGACAGGCCACGCACCTCGTTGAAGCGGAAGCCGGCGGGAATGGCCCAACCATCCCACGCCTCGGCCTCGCGAGCCGCCGCGCGCTCGGCCTGGGCGATGTAGCCCTCGTACTTCACCTCCACCTCCACCTCTTCGGCCACCTCGGGGGGCACAGTGGGCCACTCGCGCGCCTCAGAGGCCAGCGCCGCGTAGCTGACCTCGGGACGCTTCAGCCGCAGCGCCAGACCGGAGCGCTTGAGCCGCGCCACCTCCTCGGCCACCGCCCGCGCCCGAGCCTCCACCCGCTCGAGCGCTTCGCGCGGCACCAGCCCCACCCGGTGGCCGTGCCGGGCCAGGCGTAGCTCCGCGTTGCCCTCGCGCAGCTTGAGCCGGTGCTCCGAGCGGCTGGTGAACATGCGGAACGGCTCGTCCACGCCCTTGGTGATCAGCTCGTCCACCAGCACCGCGCCGTGCGCCTCGTCCCGGCCGAGCAGCAGCGGTGGCTCGCCCTTCACCTGGAGGCCTGCGTTGATGCCGGCGTAGAGCCCCTGGAAGGCGGCCTCCTCATAGCCGGAGGTACCATTGAGCTGGCCGGCGAAGTACAGGCCTCGCACGGATTTGGTCTCCAGGGTGGAGGACAGCTGCGTGGGGGGCGAGTAGTCGTACTCCACCGCGTAGCCGAAGCGGACCACCTCCACGTGCTCGAGACCGGGGATGGTGCGCAGGAACTCGAGCTGCACATCCGCGGGCATGCTGGTGGACAGACCCGCCGGGTACACCAGCGGCGAGTCGGGGCCCTCGGGCTCGAGGAACACCTGGTGCCGCTCGCGGGCGGCGAAACGCACCACCTTGTCCTCCAGCGAGGGGCAGTAGCGAGGCCCTCGGCCGACGATGTCGCCCTGGAACAGGGGCGAGCGGTGGAGGTTGTCTCGCAGCAGCCGGTGGGTCTCCAGGGTGGTGTACGTGATTCCGCAGGTGACGGCGGGCTGGAGCGGAATGGGCTCGCCCACGGGCAGCAACCGGCGCGTGCGCCACGAGAAGAAGCGTGGAGGCAGGTCTCCGGGCTGGGGCTCCACGGCGTCCCAGTCGATGGAGTCCCGCTTGAGGCGTGCGGGGGTGCCCGTCTTGAAGCGGCCGAGCGAGAAGCCCAGGGAGCGCAACGAGTCGGAGAGGCCTCGTGCGGCCTCATCTCCGAGCCGGCCGCCCACCTCCTTCTTCTCGCCCACGTGCATGAGGGCGTGGAGGAAGGTGCCGGTGGTGAGGAGCACGGCACGGGCCTGCACCTGGGTGCCATCGCCGAGCACCACGCCAACCACCTGGCCGCCCTCTGCGACGAGGGAGGAGACCTCGGCCTCGTGCACGGTGAGGTTCGGCTGGGAGAAGAGGACGGACTGGACGATGCGGGCGTAGGCGTCTCGGTCACAGAGGACACGAGTGGCCTGGACGGCAGGGCCCTTGGAGGCGTTCAGGGTCTTGAAGTGGGTGCCGGCGCGGTCGGCGGCATGGCCCATCTCACCGCCGAGCGCATCGAGCTCCCGGACGAGGTGTCCCTTGGCGGTGCCGCCGACGGCGGGGTTGCAGCTCATGACGGCGGCGCGATCGCGCTTCAATGTGAGGCCGAGGGTCTCCAGGCCCATGCGAGCGCAAGCGAGAGCGGCCTCGCAACCGGCGTGGCCGAGACCCACCACGATGACGTCATATCGGTGCTTCATGTCTTGCAGAGGTTCCCTCGGGCAGCGGGAGAGGGACGGGTGGGTGCCGCGTCCCGAGCCCTACCACGAGCGACGGGCGCCTGCTCCGTTCCGGACCGGACGCGTACCACAGAGAGGAGAGGGTGGCATGGCCTCGATCGCCCGGCTGCCGACTCTAGCGGGACTAGCACTACTGCATCAGGGGCCTGCAGGGTGAGCCGGGAGGCCTGGTCGGTGGCGTGAGGAATGTTGAGAATTGGAGCGATGACAGGTGGGGCACCGAGGCAGCCAGGTAGCGATCACCCG
>NZ_JAHXBF010000005.1 GCF_020103695.1 Hyalangium versicolor | reverse complement strand
CGGGCGCTCGGCTCAGGGCTCCACAGGCGAACTCCCGGGCGCTGGCGTCAGCTCCCCCTACCCACCACCGGCGGAACTCTGCAAGTCACCCGTTTCGAGCCGCTTACGCGTTTGGTGCTAGCGCTACCCGCAGGAGAAAGCGGTCCTCGGGCGCGATCTTCTGGAGCGGCACCAGCACTACCGACTTGCCACCCACCAACAAGGGTTCAAACCACCCTTCCCAGCCGAGCATTTTCGTCCGGACCGGATCAACGGCTTGCTCGAAGCGGAGGACGGTGGCAACACAACCGCCGACGTTCACTCGGGGGGCTTCGTCTCGTGGATCGTCGGAGAGGTAGAGGTTCCGTACGCGGGACTCGCCGTTTTGGCCCATGGCCACCGAGGACACGAGAACGGCAAGCAGGACAGACCGGCAGGGTAGGGAGTCGCGCATAGCTCACCTAACCTAGCAGGATGGGAGGCAGGCGCACAACCTCCGACGCTTGATCGTTGGCTGAACGAGGGACATGGCCGTTTAATGAACGGCGGCTCGCCCCCAAACTGCCATAGGGCCGGAGCAAAACGCTCCGGGTCCAAGAGCAAGTCACTTGACCGGAGTTGGCGACACCCCGCCGTCCCGACGAGAACCACCATCCGAAGTGCCGAGGCCATCATGCTGTGGATTCGGACGAGACGATTTGAAACCACCATCCAGCCATGCCCGAGACTCGCTCCAGGTCGACTCCAGAACGTCGGCAATGTCGGCATCCGCAGGGGCCATGTTCCTGCCGGCATCTCCTGTGTCGTCGCCAGCGTCTGGAGTCTCCGAACCTGGAGTCCAGTCCGGCTGGCCTGTGAACAAGCGTCGGAGGATTCGGCCATCCCTGCTGATCGCGTATTGCGCACCAGAGTCCAGCATCATGAGCTTGCCCGCGCAAAAAGCCGGATCTGCTTGGATGCGAATGAAGAAAGTATCTCCTTGGCGGATGACTCGGTAGCGCCAGGCATCGGGTCTGTTCCAGCACGATGGGTCCCGGGACTCCGCCGGTAGGAAATCGTTGAGTGCGGTCAAGAGCGACTGCAGCGTCGCGCCATCCACATCATATGACCCAGGCTGATTGACCCCATCGGCGGCCGGGCCGGAGAACTCCGGAAAGACAATGGACTCATCTTCCCCCTCCGACGGTAGGGGAGGCATGGGGCTCTTTACGCAGCTCAATGAGATGATGCCAACCAGAAGGCATGGAGTTCTCATGGAGCCCCCTTGCCCGAGCAGGGCGCCGCCGACGGTGTGATGCTCAGATCGAAGTTGTCATAATCACGCCAATCGAGGACATGGGCCTGCTCGCAGTCCAGAAGGCCTCGGTTGTGAGTCCATTTGAAGATCCGAGTGGTCTGGGCCGAGTAGATGTAGAAGCCATCGCAAGCGGGGGGACCGTCGTCGTGCGAGAAAAAGGCTACAATGGAGATTCTCAGCTTTCTTCCGTCTTGGGTTTCAGGGTCGAAGCCGTGTCGCGCTCCTTCGCGCTCGAGAAAGAGGATGTCGTCCACGGAGATGGGTGTGTCGTATGGGTGAGTGTGGAGGAGAAAGACGTATTTTATGTTATCTGATGGATACTCACGGTCCTCTACCTTCGAGGGAACGAGGCAGTTCACTAACCCCTCTAATCGACTGCTCTGTTTGCAACTCGTTCGGCTCTGCGCGAAGCGCATAAGCGCTGCGTATAACGCTGCCGGCAAATCAGAGCCGAAAGCCCTTCTGGATTGTCTCGTTTTGCCGAGCATTGCTGATGGCCGCCTTGCCGACTGTCCGCAGGAATGCCTCTTTGGAGGACATGGCTTCTTCCAGCAGGCCGCGCTTGAGTAGAGAGGTATACAACGCGACCGAGTACGCTTGGCAGTTGATCGAGCGCTCGGGGTTGAACTCAATGTCGGTGAAGGCCGAATAGTCTAAAAGTTGCTCGGTGATGCTGGGTTGCTTCTTCAATGCGTTGATGTAGAGCCAGTCATAGAACGCGGTCTGCGGCTCCAGTCCCCAATCAGTGCCGAAAAAGCGGAAGCCGATAAGTCGTCCCGACGAGCGCAGACGTTCATCCTTCTTGGCCTCGCGCGAGGTCATTTTGAAGATATCGACATAGGGGCCGCCGCGCTCGAAGACCTTGCTGCCTTGATAGGCGCACTCCACGCTAAAGGTGCGGTTGTACTTGACTGTGGTAAATGTCAGGTTGAACGCGCTAAGCGCCACCCCGAGTTCTTCGCGGGACTTGCTGGATACTTCCAGCACCTTGCTGATGCCCGGCAGCTTGCGTGCAGCAGCGTGCAGCGAATCGACAGATTTCTGCTTCTGTGATACTGCCATGCCGGGGAACCATTGGAACTCAACGTGCTTCGTCTTAACTAGCGCTGGCCCTTCTGTGGCTGGAATGAATAGGGGTCTTTCTGCCATCTCTTGATCCTAGCGCACATACGAGCGCGCGGCAAAGTACCCCTGACGCTCACGCTGCACGAGAATCTTCCGATTGCCAAGGCTGCCTTGATACGCATCCCGAGTTGCAGCGTTCTCGAAGGCAGCTCCGAAGATGAGACTTGGTTCAATTACGTCAAACACCAGTACCTCGGCTTGCTCGTCTGTCGGATCAGATGGCTTCAGCCTCTGCTCTTGTCGAGTCTTCAAGCCCTCGATCTCTTCGAACATGCCAGTAAAGGCAGCGGGGGTCTTCAGTTGATTTATCGGTTGGCAACTGATTCGCGCATCGGCGGCGTTATGACGGCAGAACGCGCAATCCTTCAGCCAAAGCACTGAAGGATCGACGGCGAGCACAACCCATTCGACCTCTTCGTTTGCGTGGCGGTACTTCCAGAACATGCGGTGGTTCGGAAAGGCGATGGACAGCGAGGTTCCATCGAGGTGCCCATCCAGCCGCAGTTCGTCATTAATCTGGGGCGTGACCCCAATCGTAGCAACTCGGCTTACAGGATAGAGGCCATGCTGCATGATCGAAGGCAGGTTGACTACGCGGGTAAAGTGCAGCAGGTACGGGACATTGATTGAATTCGCACGTGCCTGAATCGCCTGCCTTGACATACTGCCCCCTTCACTAGTGTTTTTGCTGTTGTGCTTACGATCTGCTGGAGACGATCTTCAAAAAGCGCGGCGTAGCGATCGCGGCCAGCGCGATCGTTTCCGCACCAGTCGCGAGGCCGTCGCGGCCCAGGTGCCCTTGCCCCCGTTGGCGTTGTAGCCCCCCGCGACGAGCACCTTGCCATCGGGCAGCAGCGTCCCCGTGTAGTTGTAGCGGGGCGGTGGCCATGGAGCCGGTGGGGCTCCAGCCGGAAGTCGCCAGGAGGGAATCCTGCTGGCGACCTGGCGTGGACGTGCCGGCGGACCAGGCCTGGGAGTCCTGGGGGCCCGAGGCGCTGGAGCTCAGCCATAGGAGGCAGAGCACCCACGGCCAGGGACGGAAAGAACGCAAGGCCGGGCGGACATTCTCATGAAGCATGTCGGGCTCTTTCGGGGAGGCGAGGCGCGGGCCCGCCTGAACATGTTTCCACCCGACATTCTAGCACGACCGCATGGACGACCCTCCCACAGTCCAGGCCCTACTTGGACTGCGGGGGGCTCGCATTTATTAACCCTTATCAATGCGGGCGAGGGCGCCCTTCTCTACTTTCGAGGCCACAACTTCGCTGAACGTTCTGGAACCCTCGCGATGAACACCACCCGTCTTCACTCCCGCTCCCTGGGCATTCTCTTTCTCCTTCCGTTCTTCGTTTATGGAATCGGCACCGCGCTCGTCACCTCCGTCCTGAAGGAGCCGGAGCACCTGGCTGCGATGGTCGGTCAGAGGGCGCCGTTCGTCGGGGGCACGCTGCTGCTCCTGTTGAACTCCATCACCGTCGTCGGGCTTGGCGTGCTGTTCTTTCCGATACTCCGCGAGCGGAGCCCGAGCATCGCCGTCGCGTACGTCTGCACGCGGGTGATGGAGGCGCTGCTCCTCCTCGTCGGGGTGGTGTTCCTTCTGTCCATCCTGCAGCTCGCAGAATCTGCGCAAGGGCAGACGACGTCGGAGCTGGTGCTCCTGTTCAAACTTCTCTCGAAGGGGAACTTCTGGGCCTACCAACTCGCGATGATCATCCTGGGAGCCGGCAGCGTGGCGTTCTGCCTGTCGCTGTACCAGTCCCGGCTTCTGCCCTCGTTCCTCCCGCTGGTGGGCGCGGTGGGCTACGGGCTTCTGGCGCTGGGGTCCGTGTTCGAGCTCTTCGGGCTGCCGTGGGGCATCCTCTTCTCCGGGCTTGGGGGCCTGTTCGAGCTGTTCCTCGGCGGCTGGCTCATCGCCAAGGGGTTCCGGACGGTCACGCCTTCCATCGCGGCGTAACCGGCTTGCCGCGCGTGGCGATGCGCTTTCGGATCCGGCTCAGCGACTCGGGCTTCACGCCGATGTAGCTGGCCAGCTGGTACTGGGGAATCCGCTGGAAGATCTCCGGCCGCGTCTTCGAGAGCTTGAGGTAGCGCTGCTCCGGGCCATCGGTGAGATAGGAGGCGAACCGCTCCTGCTGTTCCGCCAGGACCTTCTGCATCACCATCCGGGAGATGCTCTCGAAGCGCGGGAAGCGTCGATACAGGTCCTGCTCGCGTTGCTCGGTGCCCACCACCACCGTGGTGTCCTCCGCGCAGACCAGGAAGTGATCCGCCGGGGTCCCGTTCATCATGCTGTGAATCGAGAGGACCCAATCGTCCTCGGTGAAGAACCCGTTGCTGCGCTCTTCACCGTCGACGACGTAGTATTGGCGGACGCAGCCCTGGAGGACGAAGTAGGCCTCGGTGCAGACTTGGCCTGCCATGAGCAGGTGCGTGCCCTTCGGGCAGGTCTTCACCACCATGCTGTCCAGGATGGCTTGGGCTTCCTCGTCCGACAGAGGCGCGATCCGGCGGAAGTAGTCGACGAGCTTGCGTTTCATGAGGGCGCTGTGAGACCGGCGGGAGGCCCATCATCCCACGGGGCAGCCGCGGACCAAATCGGGTGGGTCACTCCTTCTGCCTCCAGGGCGGCCTGGTTCAGGACTGAAGGGCTCCAATCTGCTGGAGGAGCCGCATGCCATCGCCGAGCTGCCACGTCTCGACGATCTTGCCGTCAACGAAGCGGTAGATGTTGATGCCCTCCCAGCGCACGGGCTTTCCCGAGCCCGGCCTGCCGAGCAGTTCGCCGGTGTGGGTGCCATAGGCGACGTAGCGCGCGCACACCCGATCTCCCTCCGCGACGAGATCGAGCACGTCCATGCGCAGGTCCGGGATCCCGGTGAACAGCATGGCCACGTGCTCCTTGGTGCTCTCGGCCCCGGAGCGATCCGGGAACAATTGGCCGATGTCGTGCCGCTCGAAGTCCGGAGCGAGGAACTCGTGGACTCGAGAAGTGTTTCGCTCGTTGATCAACTCCTCGAAGAGCCTCGCGACAAGCGCCTTGTTCTGTGCCGGTGTCATGGCCCGCCTCAGGGAGCAGTCACCACGAGGTTGAAGGTCCTCTCGAGCGTTGGTGCGGAGCTTCCCGGCGGGAAGGCCTGCACCCGGAGGTTTACCTGCGTCACCCCCAGCGAGGGCAACAGCCGGGCTACCACCTGCCCCCGCGTATCCAACTCGGTCTGATCCGGCCAGAGTCCCACCTGGGCCGTGGCAGGCTCGGCACTCTCGATCGCGAACACCACCCGCGTTCCCTGCGTCGGCAGGCCGCCATTCGCCGCACGCACCGACACCTGCAACTGGGTCTCCTGTCCCGCCCGTGGCTGCAGCGGCGCGGGTACCAGCTCCAACGCCGTGAGCGGAGCCGCTTGCAACGGAATCTCAATGAACTGCCGCACCCCCACGAGCTCGGCGTCCACGCGGAGCGTGGTCAACGCCGTGCTCGTCACGATCGTCGGCCTGAAGCAGGGATCCGTCTTGATGGATGCCGAGACCGCCCGTGCCGTGGCGTCCAGCCCCTCCCAGCTCCCCGAGGACAGTGTGAGCGTCACCTGGGCATCGGCTCGCGGCGTGTCGACACTGTCCGGCACACAGGCCTCCACCGTGATGCGCGAGCGCCCATCCGCCACCTTCTCGCAACGCGAGCCCTCGGGACACGCCGAGAGCACGAGCACCTCCTCCGGAGGCACGAAGTCCAGATCCGCTCCGCAGCCCGCGATCATCCCCAGCGCCAGTACTCCCACCTGCCACGCGCCTCTCATGGAAGCACCTCGAAGCTGTGAGCATTTGGCTCGTAAAAGGTCCCCAGCGAGTCCCGAGCTGTGATCTTGAGGCACACCATGGAACTCGGCCCGGTCAGCGTCACGGTGAACATGACGAACGCTACTCCGCTCGTGTCCGCGACTCCCTTCACGGTCTCCGGCCCCCAGAGTGGCTGCTGGCCTTGGGTCTGGCAGAGGGTGACTTCCACCTCGCCTCCCTTGGACACCCCATCCACCTTGACGACAGCGGACTTCGTTTGCCCGGTGCGGATGGGATCGGAGAGAAAGATCTGCAGGGTCCCCATGGGGCGATCCTCGAATCAGAACTTCTTGGTGAGGATGTCGACGAGATCGGCATCCAGTGACGCTCCGGCGAACGGTGCCGCGTGCAGCGACTTGTGCGCGGAGGCAGGGTTCGGGTCATTCACATTGAAGAAGACGCTGCCTGCCACCAGCCGCGTGTACCCGCCAAACCTGTACCCCACGGCGATCAGCGGATAGCGGCCCAAGAAGGGAGCCTCGAGCGCCCGGCCCGCGCTCGTAGGCGCCGTGAGCGTGGTGCCAATCGTTATCGACACCCGCTGCCGGATCCGCTCCAGCGTCGTCCCCGTCAGCTCCCCGGGAGCGATCGTCCGGTCCACGGGCACGGAGTACACATTCAACCCCACATACGGCAGGACCCACGTATCGAACCCGGGGAACGCGAACACCGCGCCCAGATCCAACGAGGCGAAGTTCGCCTTGGAGGGAGTCTGCCCAATCCCGGCGATGGGGTTCATCACGGTCCGGGTGCCGCTCACCACGAGCGCCCTACGAACATCCTCCCGAGAGAATGCCTGGAGCACGAGATCTCTCACCGCTTTGATCTTCGTCGCCAGCCGCACCTGATAGTCGGCGGGGGCCTTCTGCGCGGCGTCCCGATTCTGCCGGGCGGCCCGAAGCTCCGTCAGCACGGTGATCCACTGGTTGCGCTCGGAACTCGCCGGGAGCAACTGGATCGTGCCAATCGTGGCATCGAGATCCGCGCCGGGCTCCTTCACGAACTGCGCCGTCGGCACGAAGGTGCGGCCGTTCCACGCCTCGAAGCCCGCGGGCTTGGGAAGCTGGCTGCTCGCCACCTGCTGTTGGAGCTGGGTGGTCGCCTGTGTCTTGTCCTGCGCCGCCGCCACTGTCCCGAATGCCGTGGCCCAGGCGCTCAGTGAGGCCGTCCACTCCGCGACATCATTCGAGCGTGCATCGAGCTGGGCCGCCGCGAACTCGATCTCCGCCTGCTTGCCCGGTGCAGCGAGCGTTCGAGCCTCGACGATCGTCCCCGAGGAGAGCCTCACCAGGGGTGAGCGCAGCGCCGGGAGCTGCAACGGGAGCTGTTGGAGCTGCGCCTCGGCGGCCAGCACCCGGCGCTGGGCATCCACCATGGCCAGCATCGAGGGCTCGCTGTTCAGCGCGTTCGTGAGTTCGAGGCATGGATTGGGCTGCGCGCCCTGCAGCGCCGCGAGGTAGCTGCGCTGAGCCAGTTGCGCGGCCTGGGTCACATTGAAGACATTGCCCTGGTACTTCTGCGCCTTCAGCGCGTTCACGAGTGCCGCCTGGAACGGGGCATCATCGCGCCCATCGCAGCCCGAGCGCTGATCGGTCGAGGCCATGAAGGCCGTCACGAGCTCCATCGTCGCTCCCACGGCCAGTGCCTGGGCCTGCGTGGAGGTCAGCGAGAAGCTGGGAGTCACCCGGAAGCAGAACTTCTGTCCCACCTGGAGCGCGGGGACCTGGGCCTCGAGGAACTTCCGGCCTCCTTCCTCCTTCAGCACCATGCCGAGCAGGTAGGTCTGCCTTCCGTTCTCCGTGGGCTGGGTGCACTTCGCGTCTCCCAGGCTGACGTTGCGCGCGGTGTGCACCTCCGCGTCCGCCGTGACGGAATCATCCCGGCTGGCATCCTCCGCCACGGGCCAGACCTCGAGCGATCCGACGCCTTGCTCCACGTCGCTGGAGGCCGGGTAGCGCAGCAGGAACTCCTGGCTGGCCGGCAGCTGCCGGTCGGTGAGCGAGCCCACGCTGCCCTGGGCCTCCGGGCCGGGAACCTCCGTGGGGGCCGAGTCCTGGGCCGGGTAGCGCGGGATGATCGTGACGACAGGGGGGCTCTGAGCCCAGCTCCTCGGCGCCAGCAGCATCAGGCCCAACGCTACCAGCCACGGAGTCCACGGCGGCGTGCGCGGACGCCTCTCCGGATTCATGAAGTTCCCCCCTCGTACAGGGTGCATGGCGTGAGGGCACCAGTATCCCGAGGCCCCCTGACAAATCCAAGCCGCCTGCCTGCCACAACGCGCATCCGTCTTGGGAAGTGCTCGGCTCCCTCCCACCTCATCCCCTGCACCCGAGTGCATACCTGAGCAGCGGAAGTTTCACGGGAGGAGAACGCCATGGATGTGAGCGAGCTGCTCGACAAGACCCGCGGTGACATCAACGCCAGGCATGTGTTCGGCGAACCCGTCCAGCAGGGCGATGCCATCATCATTCCCGCGGCCAAGGTGCGGGGTGGAGGTGGCGGAGGAGAGGGCAAGGGGCCTTCGGAACAGGGGAGCGGAGCCGGCAGCGGCTTTGGACTCTCGGCCCGGCCCGCGGGGGCCTTCGTCATCCGCGAGGGGCTCGTCCGCTGGAGGCCGGCCATTGACGTGAACCGCGTCATCCTCGGTGGACAGATCGTCATGGCCATCGGGCTGCTGGTGCTCGGCACGGTGATTCGAGCGCGGCAGGGCCTGCCGGGGCTTCGCCGACCGGTCCGGAGGCTCTTCCGGCGCTGAGGAGGCTCCATCCAGGCGTTGCCCGGCCTGCGGCTTTGCCTCTAGCGTCTGGGGCTCGACACATGCCGGGAGGGGCGCGTGGCACAGAGCAACGACAACGAGCGTACGGAACTGGCGGTCAACCCGCTCTACATGATGGAGGGCATGGATGCGCTCAAGGCATCCGCCCTGTTTGGCCTGCTGAACGGCACCGAGCTCAAGAAGCTGTTCCAGGCCAGCGAGCGACGGCCCTTTCAAGACGGGGAGCAACTGCTCAAGAGCGGTGAGCCCCTCGATGCGCTCTGGGTCGTCGTCACCGGCCGCGTGGAGGTGGCCCACGACGGCCGAGGCAGCATCGAACAGGGCCCCAACACCTTCTTCGGAAACCGGGCGCTGGCGGGCACCGTCCCTTCCCGCATGTCCTGTCGGGCCGTCTCCGAGGGCGAGGCCCTACGCTTCAGCCGAGCGTCCCTCGTGAAGCTCGCGCGCGAACAGCCCAACCTGGGCGTGAAGATCCTCTGGGCCCTGCTGGAGAACGCCTACAAGACCCAGGACGCTGACGCGGAAGACTGAGCCCGCTCGCCCTGCGGGGCACCTTCCGTGTGCGATCCGTGACGGGAATGTTCATCGAGCACGGGCGCCCCTGTCCGCATCAGCAGACGTGCATCCGCGCCAATCAACAACTCCTCCGCTGCTCCCGGCCAGGTCTCCGCTGACTCGGAGGAAAACGCAGGCGGGCCTCGGTGGGCACTCGCTCTCCATCGAGAGCTGCCCTATCTCCATGGCGTTCCTTCACGCCCCGGGAAGCCGGGAGGAGAGACCCGTAACATGATGACCGCGAACGCCATGCCGATGCCCATGCCGATGCCCCAGCAGTCCATGCCGATGATGGGCATGAACCCCATGATGGGCGGGATGATGGGCATGAACCCCATGATGATGGGCGGGATGATGCCCATGAACCCCATGATGATGGGCGGGATGATGGGCATGAACCCCATGATGGGTCAGGGCATGGGCATGCCGACGATGATGCCGATGGGCATGGGCATGGGCATGCCGATGATGATGCCCATGATGATGCGTCAGATGGCGCCGATGATGTGCCGGATGACCTGTGAGATGACCAAGGACGGCATGATGTGCAAGATGATGCCGATGGACGGTCAGGACATGGCGATGATGAAGGAGTGCTGTGACGCCATGAACTCCATGATGGCCATGGGCGCGCCGATGATGATGATGTGCAACGGCATGCCCATGATGATGTGCATGAGCAAGTAGTTCCGGCTCAGCCCACCTCTTCGGCGTACGTCATCACCAGGTACATGATGGCGTCCTCGGGCCCCACGGTGCGGTAGACGTGGGGCTTGTCCGCTTCGAAGAGGATGGCGTCACCGGTGGTCAGCAGGTGGCGCTCGGTGCCCACCTCCAGTTCCACCGTGCCGCGCGTCACCACGATGTTCTCCAGCGTGCCCGGCGGGTGAGGCTCGGCCCGCTCCTCGCTGTGCCCCTTGAGCTGCAATTCGTAGAACTCCACCCGCCGCGGCTCGTCGAACGGGAAGAGCGCCCGAGACACGAAGCGCCCGTCGTGCGAGGTGAGCCGCTTGGCCTGGGACGAACGCATCAGCCGCGTCCCGGCGCCTCCCGTGGTGGTGATCAGCGCAGAGAACGGCAGATCCAACGCCCGGGCGATCTTCCACAGCACGTTGATGGTCGGAGCGCTCTGGCCCAGCTCGATCTGGCCCAGCATCGCCCGGCTCACGCCCGAGGCCTTGGCCATCCGCTCGAGCGACAGGCCTCTCTGCACACGGAGCTTCCGCAGGTTCCGGCCCACGACAGGGGCCAGATCCTGATCGGCATCCGGGTGAGCAACCTCATACGTCCAAGCCTCTTCGCCCTGGGCAGGAGAGGCAGCGGGGGATGGGACGTCAGAGGGCTCGGGAGCCGTTGGCTCGGAAGGCGTGTGCAGAGCGACCTTGGGGACGGACTCCACTGCCTTGCGGCGCGGAGCGTCCCCTCGACCCTTGCGTCCGGTGTTCTCCCGTACGGACTTCATGCGGGCCAGACCATGACCCACACCCAGACCGGGAGCCAAGGCCGAATCGGGGCAGGGCGCGCCATCTGACACTGCTCGGCCTCACGCCTCTTGCGGAAGTCTTGCAGGTCAATGACGGCGGCGCTCATGGGTGACATCCTCTTCGTTATCGGACAATCGTCCGTGAAAGCGGATGGTCTATATATCCGTTATAGCGGATGCACTGTCAAGGGCTCCCGGGCCAGCAGGCGCCACTTTCCCTACCTGGGCCTGTTCGGGCTCAGCCGAAGGAGGAGAAACCGCCGCCCGAGGCCGGGCCCGCCAGCGGCTTGTAGGGGAAGTAGAGGTTGCGCACGAAGCGGGTGAAGAGGTGCTCCTCGTTCCAGCGCTGGCGCGCCATGCCGTACACGCCGGGGGCGCGCAGATCATGGGCGGTGACGGTGGAGATGAACTCCCGCTCGCTGTAGAGGGCGAACACCTCGTCCACCATGGCGCGGCTGCGATAGGTGCGCAGCATGGTGCGGTAGACGAGATCGTTCTCCTCCTGGGTGAAGGCCAGGCCCTGGATGGCGTGCGCCATCTCGTGGAAGACCAGGTGCGGCTCCGAGTCCAACTTGTCCTGGCGCAGGGCGATGCGGGCCCGCTCCCAGTCCGGGTGATCCCAGAACAGCCCCGCGGCTCGAGGCGACACGGAGCGGGGGTAGCCGTACTTCGCCAGGGGTTGGCCCGGAGGGATGAGATCGATCGTCACCGGCCGGGATGCCTCCATCCGCCCGATGAGCTGCAGGTTGCCCGAGAGCTGCCGGACGATGTCCGCCTCCACGCGCTGGAGGTGCTCGGGCGATGCGCCGTGGGGCACCAGCGTCACCTGGGCCTTGAAGTACGAGCGGGCGCGTGTGGCTCCGTCGGCGGGAGGCTTGCCTCCTCGAGACTCGAAGGCATCTCCGCCAGCCAGCAGGGTGAACGCGGACAGCGGCAATCGCCGTCCGTGCTCCGCTGCCAGAGGGGTGATCTCCGGCGTCGAGCCATCCACCGTCTCATAGTTGGGAAGCGACATTCGCAATCTCCATCGGCGAGCGAAAAGTCTGCCTCACCGAGGATTCCAATCAAGATGGCATCGTCGCGCTCATGGATGCTGGGAGGTTCGTGTGAGAGTCCTGGGAATCGTCGTGTGGGCCTTGGCGCTGGGGGCCGTGCCTTCTTTGGCCGGAGAGGCCAAACCACCCGCCACTTCGAAGGAGGCACAGGCTTCGCCCATCGAGGCGCGGACCGTCCGCTTCCAGGATGAAAGCTTCCACGTGGTGACCGTGGATCTGAAGAGAGCCTCCGTGCGGCTCATCCGGCAGGATGAGCAGGGCCATGCGCTGGAGACTTTTGAGGCGCTGGAGAAGTGGCTGAGCAAGCAGGGAGAGAGCCTCCTGGCCGCCACCAACGCCGGCATCTTCGAGCCGGGACTGGTGCCCACGGGGGTGTTCGTCCAGGACGGCCGGGAACTGGCGCCGATCAACCCGAAGACAGGTCAGGGCAACTTCTTCTGGAAGCCGAATGGCGTCTTCCTGCTCGGCTCGGAGGGCGCGCGGATCGTCGACGCTTCGCAATACCGCGGCGACAGCAAGCCGCGACAGGCGACCCAGTCTGGTCCGCTCCTGCTCCTGGCGGGGCAGATGCATCCGGGCTTCAAGGACTCCAAGGGCACTGCCACCCGCAGCGGAGTCGGCGTGGAGAACCCCCAGCGCATCCACATCGTCCTGTCGGCCGCGCCGGTGCGGCTGGAGACGTTCGCCGAGCTCTTTCGAACCCAGCTCGGCTGCTCGGACGCGCTGTACCTGGATGGCAACATCTCGCGGCTGTATCCGCCCGCGCTCCAAGGCGGGAGGGCGGACACCGCTGGCTCGTTCAGCGGCTTCCTCGTGGTCACGCCCCTGCGCAAGTAGCGCACCGCGAGCGGGGCTACACCCGCTGCGCAGGCGGACGGTGGGAGATGGCGCGGCGCAGCTTGGCCATCAGCACCTCGATGTTCACGGGACGGACCAGTACGTCATCAGCTCCCGCGTCGAGGCCCGCGGTCACCACGGCGTGATCCTCTCGGCCCACGATGAGGAAGATCGGGAAGCGGGCGGTTGCGGGGGCAGCTCGAAGGTTCTCGATGAAGGCGAAGACGTCACCCTCGGGCAGAGGCGACTCCAGGATGGCGGCCTGTGCACCTGCCAGGGCTCGCTCTACCTCGGGCAGCGTGCGGGCCCGTTGCATGACCAGACCTTCGGCCATGAGGCGCAGTTGCAACGTCATCGCCGTGGGCGTGTCGCTCTCGGCCACCACGATGCGCGGCGCCGAGCCACTGCCGGCCATGCCGATTCCGAGCTCCAGGGCCAGGGCCTCCAGGGCCGCGGGGGTGAGCCGCGGGCTGTTTCGCAGGCTGGACAGGGCCTCGGCCGCCTCCTTGGGAGTCGGCTGGGCGCTCTGGGTCTGGAGCACGAAGGCCACAGCGCTGAGGACCGCCAGTGCCGCGCGCCCGGCGGGAGGCCCCCGGTGGGCTCCTTCGGTCAGCACCGCGCCGAGGGTCTCGGAGACCTCAGGCAGCTCGTTGCCCACCAGGGTTCGCGCATGCTCCAGGGAGGGCAGGACGAAGTGCGAGGGCTCCTCCAACCGTGCCGCCAGCAGGAGCGCCGCGGCAACCGTGCCCGCCAGGAGTTCCTCGACGCTGCTCGCGCCGAGTCGAGCCGCGCACCGGCGCGTCAACTTCACCAGCAGGGGTGCCAGCCCGCCGCTGCCTCCGAGCATGGCCAGGGAGCTCTCCAGCAGCCGGGCCTGCGTGGCCAGTAGCCGCTCGAGCGGACCGCCTTCTCCCAGCAGTGCGGCACTGAAGGAGGGCAGCAGGCGCACCGCCACGTCGGGGTGGGATGCCCGCAGGCGCTCCGCCACGGCACCGGGCTCCTCGATGGCACTCTCCAGCACCAGGGCCAGATCGTAACCTCCCAGGGACAGCGCCTTCTCCGCGGAGGCAGCCGGGCTCGTGGCCGCCGCGATCCCTTGCTGGAGCAGCAACTGCACCGCGGTCTCGGACGCGTCCGATGCGTCGGATACCACCAGCACCATGCGAGCCCGCGGCATGTTGGCGGCTGAGGCCATGCGCGCCGGAGGGATGGGCGCTGGAGTGGGGGGGGCCACGGGCTGCGCGGCCGGCGCGGGCGTGGGCGTTGGAGCGGGAGAGGAGGGCGGCGAAGCTTCGACGTTCCCTTGAGCCTGCGCCTCGAGTGCCTCGCCATCGATGTAGTAGGCGCCACGGCCGGTGAAGCGCTCCACGAAGTTGAGCACGCGCTCGCGGCTCATGGTCGTGTCCCCGTTGCCGACATCTCCGAGGAAGACTTCTTCGTCCTTGCTCCCGTAGAAGCGCCGGATGGCCCGGCGGATGGCGGACTCCGTGGCGAACAGCCCGTGCACCGTGACGGCGCCGGCGGCGAACTTCACCGCATCCAGCACCTTGAGGTCGCGCGGCTCCAGCATGGCGCAGTACAGCTCCCTCCCGCGCTGGACCACGGGGACCGTGCAGAGCTTCTCGCACTGCTCCATGGGCATCAGCTTGATGAGATCCTCCGGGATGGCCATCGTCTGGAGCCGCTCGTCACTGATGTGGGGCAGCCCGGACTGCTCGGAGAGGGCGCGGACCAGCTCCTCGCCGTCCAGCAGTTTCTCCCCGATGAGGATCTGCCCCAGCTTGCCGCCCTTGCGCCGTTGGATGACGAGCGCCTGATCCAGCCATTCCTGGGGCAGCGAGCCACGCGCGACGAGGATGTCTCCGATGCGCTTGCGGCCCGGGCGTGGGACAGGCTTCCCCTGGGGAACTGGCTGCGCATCCTGGGGAGGCAGGACCCGCGTCGGTGGCTCGGGAGCCACACGCTCCTGGGGAGGGGGATACGGGTTGCGCGCTGGCAGTGGGGGCAGCGTCTGGGGGCGGAGCACCGGAGGATTGCCCACGCCCGGCTGTCTCCGAGGCTCGGGCCGCAGGACGGGCGGCGGCGCGCCGCGCGGCGTGTCCCGGCCATCCAGGTGGATCTCCTCTCCCCGTACCCCGACGAGATCCTCCAGCGGCGAGCGCCGCTCGGGAAAGGCTCGGGAGAAGAGGGCGGCGATGTCTCCGGGGCCCACGCGGAGCCGGTGATCGAAGAGGAAGTTCTGGAGGGCCTCGGAGAACTCGCGAGCGGTGCGGAAGCGCCCCGAGGGCGAGGCGGCCAGGGCGCGCTGGAGGATGGCCCACAGGGGCGCGGGCACTCCGGGGAGCGGCTCGAGGGCGCGCTCGTTGAAGGAGCCCAGCCGCTGGACGATCTGCAGGTGGGTGCCCTCGAGCAGCTGCTTGCCGGCGATCAGCTCATAGAGCAGCAGGCCCAGCAGGAAGATGTCGCTGCGCTGATCCACCGGCTTGGAGAGCACCTGCTCGGGGGCCAGATAGTTGATCTTCCCCTTGAGGACGCCGGCCTCCGTCTCGATGTGCCCGTCGGCCACCTTGGCGATGCCGAAGTCGGCGAGCTTCACCTCGCCGTTGATGCCGATCATCACGTTGGACGGGTTGACGTCGCGGTGGACGATGTTGAGCGGCGCGCCCGAGGCGTCCGTGCGGGAGTGCGCGTAGGCCAGGGCATCGGCCACCTGCTGGGTGATGAAGCAGACCTCGCGCAGGCCCAGCGACACCTTGCGGGTGCGAGAGGCTCGCATGAGCGCGCGGAGGTTCTCGCCCTCCACGAACTCCATGACCATGTAGTACTGGCCGCCGACGGTTCCCAGGTCCAGCACCTGCACGACATTGGCGTGCTGGAGCAGCATGGAGACCTTGGCTTCACGCAGGAACAGCTCGTTGAAGGCGGCGTCCTGGACGTAGCTCGGGAGGATGCGCTTGACGGCGACCGGCTTCTCGAATCCCTCGGCACCCACCACCTTGCCGAGGAACACCTCGGCCATGCCTCCGGCGGCGAGTTTCTGGACGATCCGGTAAGTCCCCACGTCACTCTCTCGATCGGGATGGGTCTTGGGCGAGGGCCCAGTCTCGACTACCTAGCACCATCCTATGGGAGCATGGCTAGGGGAGGCCACCGTTCGAGCGAGGGCGAGCGGTGGGCTTCCTCCCGCTTGACGCGTCGAGCCGGGTACGCCCCGGATGTTCTTTTCCGGACTCAGAGGGGTTTGAGCGAGCCGCCCGACCAGCCCAGCACGCCCAGGAGCCGGAGGGACTTGCGGCCTCGGCTCATGTTGCCTACGCGCTCTTGGGCCAGCACGACGACCGTCGAGCCCGAGGGCGACAGCCACACCCGATCCAGCCCCGTCCTCATGTACCCGGCCATGGCCGTCTCGTATTCATAGGAGGACTTCCGGCTGAGCACCTTCTGCCTCGAGGTACCTTTGCGGACGTAGACCTGCTGCTCCAGGGTGCCGCGCTGCTTGCCGGCCTGCGGGTCCGAGGGTTGGGGGGTGGAGCGCTCCTCGTACTCGATGCTGTAGGGGGCCTGCGTGCCCTCGTTCACCGTGATGCTCGAGGTGTTGATCTCGGCGACGATCTCCTTGCCGGGATTGTCCAGCTGGATGCCGAGGGAGCTCAGCCGTTTCTTCGCGGCCGCGAGCCGTTGTTGGACCTCGTCCACCGGCGTGCAGGGCTCCAGATCGAGGATGGGGAGGGTGGCGAGCAGCCGGCTCCGCTCATAGACGAGCCACACGAGAGCGCCCTGGAAGTCGTTGCCCTCGTGGTTGACGTAACCCTCGCAGTACACCGGCGTGCTGAGGACCGGGCGTGGAATGAAGGGCACGCGCAGATAGAGCCGCAGGACGAAGCGCTTGCCGTCGGCGGACCAGCCCAGGATCTGGGCTTCGTGATCGTCCGTCCCTTTCTCGAGGGGATCCGGAGTGGCCGCGTAGAGCGGCAGGGCGAGCAGGAGGGCACAGAGGCCCAGGGCATGAGGGAGCATTTTCACGGGAGGCAGTCTCCAGTTGGTTCGGGCATTCAAGCCCAGGAGAGAACGCCGATCACGAAAGAGACGCAAGGAGTTGTCAGTCCAGGCTCCGCGAGAGTGACCTGGGAGGTTGCATTCGAGCGGATGGCCTCAAGTCCGTCCCCGGAAGGCCGCGCCTCCGCTACTGTGGGGAGGACATGGTTGCTCTCCTCGTCCTCGCTGTCCTCGCGCAGGCTCCGGTGCCCGCGCAGCCCCCCGCATCCGCGCCTCCCCCAGGGCCAGAACAGACGGATGCGCCCTCGCCGGACGCGGATGACCCGGAAGCCGTGCCGCAGCTGCCGATCGCCACCCTGCCGCCCGCCACGCACGAGCTGTTCGAGCGCATCAAGCGCCGCGTGGCCCAGGTCCGCATCATCGAGCGCCGCTCGGGCACCAAGTCCTCCATCGGCTCGGCGTTCTTCGTGAGCGCCGACGGGCACGCGATCACCAACTACCACGTCGTCTCGGATCTGGTGGTCCATCCGGAGGACTACACCGCCGAGCTCGTTCGGGACGGGCAGGAGCCCGTGTCGGTGAAGCTGCTCGATGTGGACGTGGTGGATGATCTGGCCGTCATCCGGCTGGACCAGAAGGTGGCGGACTTCTTCCAACTGTTGGAGAAGCCACCGCCGCAGGGGGCGCGCCTGTTTGCCATGGGCAACCCGCGCGATCTGGGTACCACCATCGTCGAGGGCACCTACAACGGGCTGGTCCAGGACGCGCTCTATGATCGGGTGCACTTCACCGGCTCGATCAACCCGGGCATGAGCGGAGGCCCCACGCTCACCGGAGAGGGCCGGGTGGTGGGCGTCAACGTGGCCACCATGGGCAATCAGGTGGGCTTCCTCGTTCCGGTGGAGCACGCCCGGGCGCTGCTGCTGCGGGCGATGGCGGCGAAGCCGGAGGACTCGGAGCCCGCCGCGCTGATGGCCTCCGTGCGCATGCAGCTGCTCGAACACCAGCAGCACATCACCGAACGCCTGCTGGCCACGCCCCTGCCGCAGCAAGCGCTGGGGCCCTACCGGGTACCGGGGCGGTGGCTGCCGTTCCTCAAATGCTGGGGAGACACGCCGCACGATCCAGAGGCGCAATACACGGTGACGAACTACCAGTGCTCGTCGGAGGAGGATCTGTTCCTCTCCTCGGAGCACCGCACGGGCGCGGTGTCGTACAGCCACCAGCACCTGTCCTCGACGAAGCTGGGGACGCTGCGCTTCTCGGCGCTGTACAGCGCCTTCTTCGCGGGAGATCCCTCGGTAGTGGAGGCCACCCGCGAGGACGTGACGAACTTCCGGTGTCACTCGGAGTTCGTGAACTCGGGAGGGCTCACGCTGCGCGCCGCGCTGTGCCTGCGGGCCTACAAGAAGTTCCCGGGGTTGTACGATCTGGTGCTCCGCGCCGCGGCGCTGCCCATGGGCAACCAGGGCGTGGACACGAGCCTCACCCTGGCGGGCTTCTCACCGGAGAACGCGCAGAAGTTGGCCCGCCACTATCTGGAGGCGCTGTCGTGGACGAAGTGATCTTCCTGGAGGTGTTGGAGGGGGACGCCGTTCACGTTCGACACCGGTTGGAGCACTTCCCCATCACCGTGGGGCGTGGCTACACCAACGACGTGATCCTGGATGATCCCAAGGTATCCCCGGTGCACCTGCGCATCGAGCGGACCGAGGACGGCGGGGTGGTGGTGCGCGATCTGGGCAGCCTCAATGGCTCCTTCCGGATGGAGCCGTGGGCGCGGCTGGCCGAGATGGTGCTCACCCAGGATGCTCGGGTGATGGTGGGGGACACGGTGCTGCGCTTCCGAGGGCGCGGCTACGCGGTACCGGAGGCGTTGGCGGCCGAGGCTCCGGTCGGGCCCCGGCAGCGGCTCTTCGAGCGTCCGCAGACCTTCCTGGCCGCGCTGGGGGCGGCGATGCTGGCCTCGCTGATCTCCAGCTACCTGACGAGCTACGACAAGACGGACTGGGGCGAGCTGCTGTTCTCGATGCTGCTGCCCACGGCGCTCGCGTTGGTGTGGGCGGGCGTCTGGTCCATCGCGAGCCGAATCGCGCGCCGGCAGTTCCACTTCCGCGCCCACGGGGCCATTGGGAGCCTGGTGATGCTGGGGTTCATGTGCATCCCAGGCTTCATGATGATCCTGAGCTTCACGCTCGGGTGGGAGGCGACGCACCAGTTGTTGGGGCTGACCCTCTACCTGGCGCTGGTCGGGTGGGGCTTGTTCTGGCACCTGCGCTACGTGACGCGCTGGGCTTCGCGGAGGCTGGGAGTCATGGTCAGCGCGATCGTCCTGGGTTTCGCCACGCTCATCCAGGCGCAAGAGCTGTTGGGCAACGAGGACTTCAGCACGTCACTGGAGTTCCCTCGCTCGCTGCTGCCTGCCTCCTTCCGGTTGGTGCCGGCCTCCTCCGTGGACGAGTTCTTCCAGGAGTCGGGAGAGCTCCAGAAGCAGGTGGATGAGCTCGCGAAGGACAAGTGAACCGGGAGCAGGGGGCGTGACGGACTACTGCTGATCGGCGACCCCCGTGGTGGCTACGGGTAGGGCAGGGGAGGCAGGGCTGGAGAGCGCATCGACCAGGCCTCGAGCCACTGCTGCGGCGAAGGCCTCGAGCGTCCGGTTCTCCTTCCAGCGGGCGGCCTCCTCGAAGTCGAGCGCATGGTGCGTCTCGATGATGACCGAGGGGATGCGCGGACGGCGCAGCATCATGATGCGATAGCGGGGCTCGTGCCGGTCCACAAAGACGCCTGGGTGCTCGGGGTCTCCGTCGTACAGGTTCACGTAGTCCACGCCGTCGTAGGGCAGGAAGCCTGCTCCGCCGAGCTGCCGGGCCAGCGCTCGGGCCAGCGCCATGCGTTGCGTCTTCAGGGGCTCGGCGGTGTCGTCCGCCCAGAGCACGCCGAAGCCTGGCGTCGAGTCCTGGCGGAGACACTGCTTGCCCGGAGCGCCCTCCCACCAACTCGGCGAGCCTCGCGCATCCGAGTGGATGCTCACGAACGCGTCCGCCTTCCAGCCCTCCGCTTCCGAGATACGTTTGCGATAGGCGACGTTCTGCCCGGCCTTGTGGCTGAGTCGGACCAGGAAGTGCCCCGTCGCCTCCAGCCGCCGGGCCAGGTCCTCGGCGGCCCGGAGCGTGAAGTCCGCCTCCTCCTCACAGGTGACGGACGAGTTGCCTCGGTTGCCGCGGTAGCCGTGGCCTGCGTCCAGGTAGATGCGTTGCTTCCGGAAGCCCTTGGGCACGTTCAAGGGCAGCACCTTCAGTGGAGCACCCGGCGCGGGCCAGGAGGGGAGGGCCGTGGGAGGCGCATCCCCAGAGGGGGCGTTCGAGGCTGTCTGTGCGTGAGCGGCCTGCACACCTCCCACGAGCCCGAGCCCGACCAGCAGCAGCGTGAAGACTCTCGACATGGCGATTCCGACGCCCGGGCGAACCGAGGCGTTCCCGCATTCTCACATTCCGGGCCCCGCCCACGAAGGGGGGCAGGGAGCGGAGCCCCCCTCGGCGGCGCAAGGAGAGCCAGCTGGTATGCCTGTCGTACCAGTTGGCTGGTCCCTCGCCACCAGGGGCTTGACGCTTGGGGCCCATCACGGGCATTATGATTTTGATTTTGAGAATCGTTATCAATTCACCAGGGAGGTCATCATGCCTGCCGCTGCCGTGTTGAGCTTCGAATCGTCCCAGGTCCGCATCCCGCTGTCGGTGCGGCTGGAGGAGGGGACGGCGGCGACGCGCCGGGAGACGGAGCAGACGCCCTTTCTGCGGAGTCTTTTCCGAGGGACGTGGGGGACCAGCGTGTACGGGCAGTTGGTGCGAGGGCGCCACTACGTCACGTATCTGCAGTGCCTCCTGGATGTGTACGGGACGCTGGAGGTGGCGCTGGAGTCCCTCTGCACGCACCCGGTGGTGGGGGGCTTCCTCTTGCCGGAGCTCTGGCGCTCCCAGTCGCTGGAGGCGGATCTGCGTTGCTTCCTGGGCCCCGCGTGGCCCGAGGCGCCACGGCCCACCCACCTCACGAGCCTGCATGTGGAGCGGATTCGCCAGCTCTCCCTGGTGGCTCCGCACCTGCTCGTGGCGCATGCCTACGTGCGCTACACCCGGGACATCCTGGCCGGCCCGGTCCTGAAGGAGCAGGTAGCCCGAGCCTTCGATCTGGGCGACGAGGACGGAACGGCCTTCTACCAGGCCACGAGCGCCGAATCGTTGGAGCCGCTGCGCCACCGGGTGAACCGCTACCTGGACAGCCTCCCGCTCTCCCAGGAGGAGATGCGGGAGGTGGTGCAGGAGGCGCGGCTCGCCTTCCGGCTCGACACCCTGCTCTCGGACGCGCTGGCGCGAGAGTCGCTCGGAGTGGGTGTCTCTCGCGTGGAGCCCTGACTACACCCCACGCACTGCGTGGGGCTTGTAGGGGGCCTCGAGCGCCTGAATCTCTTCCTTGGAGAGCTTGACGTCCACCGCCTTGATGGCGGCCTCCAGGTGGTCCAGCTTCGTCGCGCCGATGATCGGAGCCGTCACCACAGGCTTGGCCAGCATCCACGCCAGGGCCACCTCCGCCATCGAGTTCCCGCGCGCGGTGGCCACCTTCTTCACTGCCTCCACGACATCCCAGTCACTCGGCTGATCGTAGAGCTTCACCGCGTACTCATCCGTGCCCGCGCGCGTGGTGGAGGCCCGATCCTCGGAGGACTTGCGCGAGCCCGTCAGGATCCCGCGCGCCAGCGGGGACCAGGGGATCACGCCGATGCCCTCCGCCTCGCACAGCGGCAGCATCTCGCGCTCCTCTTCGCGGTACACCAGGTTGTAGTGCGGCTGCATGGAGACGAACCGCGCCCAGCCGTTCCGCTCGGACAGGCTCAGCATCCGTGCGAACTGCCACGCATACATGGAGCTGGCGCCCAGGTAGAGGACCTTTCCCTGCCGTACGAGTTGGTTCAGCGCCTCCAGGATCTCCTCCATGGGCGTGCCCAGATCCAGCCGGTGGATCTGGTACAGATCGATCCGCTCCACGCCCAGCCGCTTCAGGCTCGCCTCGCAGCCCTGGATGATGTGCTTGCGTGACAGGCCCTTCATGTTCGGCCCGTCACCCATGGGGTTGAAGACCTTGGTGGCCAGCACCACCTCTTCCATCCGCGCGTAGCGCTTCAGCGCCCGGCCCGTGACTTCCTCGCTCGCGCCCACCGAGTACATGTCCGCGGTGTCGAAAAAGTTGATGCCGCGCTCCACCGCCGTGCGGAAGAAGGGCTGGGCGGCCTCCTCATCCAGCACCCACGGGCGCCACTTGCTGGTGCCGTAGCTCATGCACCCCAGACAGATGCGGGACACCTTCACTCCGGTCCGGCCCAAGTTGACGTACTTCATCGTGTGGCTCCTCCCTTTCAAAAGAGAACGGGCGGGCTCCCCGGAAGGAACCCGCCCGATTCAGAAGGCTACGGACCGCGAAGGGGAACCGTTAGTTCCGGACCCCTACCGCCTCGGCCCGGATCTCCGGCGAGGCGTCCGTGGTGGCACCCGGCAGCGGAGTGCCCGGCTGCTCGCCACCGGCCGGAGTGCCCGGCGTGCTCTTGAACGGCGACTTCTCCAGCGCCGCGTCCAGCACCTCGTCCATCTTCGTGGCGAAGATGAACTCCAGCTCCTTCTTGGCCTGATCCGGCACGTCCACCAGATCCTTGCGGCAGCGCTCGGGCAGGATGACGCGCTTGATGCCGGCGCGGTGAGCCGCGAGCACCTTCTCCTTGATGCCGCCCACCGGCAGCACCAGGCCGCGGAGGGTGGCCTCGCCCGTCATCGCCGTATCGCTGCGCACCCGGATGCCCGTCAGCAGGCTGGTGAGCGCGGTGAGGATGGTGACGCCGGCCGAGGGGCCGTCCTTCGGGATGGAGCCCGCGGGGAAGTGCAGGTGCAGGTCCGTCTTCTCGAGGAAGTTCGGGTTGATGCCCAACGCCTCCGCCTTGCTGCGCAGGTAGCTGAGGGCCGCGGTGGCGCTCTCCTTCATCACGTCGCCGAGCTGGCCGGTGAGCGTCATGCCGCCCTTGCCCGCCATCTTCGTCGCTTCGATGAAGAGCAGATCGCCGCCGGCCGCCGTCCACGCCAGGCCCGTGGCCACACCCGGAACCTCGGTGCGCTCGGCCACCTCGGAGTAGAACGTCTCGGGCCCGAGGATCTCCTTGACCCGCTCGCCGTTGATCGTCTGCTTCTCGGTCTTCCCGCCAGCCACTTCCACCGCCACCGCGCGGCAGATGTCCGCGATGCGGCGCTCGAGGTTACGCACACCGGCCTCGCGCGTGTACGAGGTGGTCAGGATCAGCAGGGCCTCGTCCTGGATCTCGATGTGGTCCCCGTTCAGCCCGTGCTCCTTGAGCTGCTTGGGCACCAGGTGGATGCGCGCGATGCTCTGCTTCTCCTCGAAGGTGTAGCCGGACAGCTCGATGATCTCCATGCGGTCACGGAGCGGCCCAGGGATGGGATCCAGCTGGTTCGCCGTGGCGATGAACATCACCTTGGACAGATCGAACGGCACATCCAGGTAGTGGTCGCTGAACGTGTTGTTCTGCTCGGGATCCAGCACCTCGAGCAGCGCCGCGCTCGGGTCGCCGCGGAAGTCGGCCCCCAGCTTGTCGATCTCGTCCAGCATCATCACCGGGTTCTTGGTTCCGGCCTTCTTCATGCTCTGGATGAAGCGGCCCGGGAGCGCGCCAACGTAGGTGCGCCGGTGCCCACGGATCTCCGCCTCGTCGCGCACGCCGCCCAGGGACAGGCGGACGAACTTGCGGCCGGTGGCCCTGGCGACGCTCTGGCCGAGCGACGTCTTACCGACACCCGGCGGGCCCACCAGGCAGAGGATGGGGCCACGCATGTCGTTCTTCAGCTTGCGCACCGCCAGGTACTCGAGGATGCGCTTCTTCACCTTCTTGATGCCGTAGTGGTCCTTGTCGAGGACGGTGCGGGCGTTCTCGATGTCGAGGTTGTCCTCGGACACCTTGGCCCACGGCAGATCCGCGATCCAGTCCAGGTAGGTGCGGGCGACGGTGTACTCGCTGGAGGCCGCCGGAATGGTCTTCAGGCGGTTGAGCTCCTTCTGAGCGACCTTCTCCACGTCGGGCGGCAGGCCGGCCTTCTTCAGGCGCTCCTGCAGCTCGTCGAGCTCCTCCTCCTCCTCGCCCATCTCACCGAGCTCTTCCTTGATCGCCTTGAGCTGCTGGCGCAGGTAGTACTCGCGCTGGGTCTTCGACATCTCGCCCTTCACGGCGGAGTCGATCTTGTTGGAGAGCTTGAGGATCTCGCGCTTGCGGTTGAGCAGCTCGAGCACGAGCTTCATGCGCGCCTTGAGGTCCACCGTCTCGAGGACGGCCTGCTTCTCCTCGATGGGCACGTCCACGTTGGCGGCGATGAGATCGGCCAGGTGGCCCGGGTGCGTGATCGACTCGACCAGCTCGGTGGCCGCGGCGGGCAGCTCCGGCATGAGCTCGATCACTTCACGCGCGAGCTTCTTGAGGTTGATGCCCAGCGCCTCGACCTCGACGTTCTCCGACGAGGTTTTATCCTCGACGGCGTCCACGCGGGCCTTGAGGTAGGGGGCCTCCTGGACCAGCTCCAGCACGCGGAAGCGGGCCAGACCCTGGACGACGAGCGAGTAGTTGTCCTCGCCCATCTTCAGGAGCTTCACGATGCGGGCCACGGTCCCCATGCTGTAGAGGTCCGAAGCGCCGGGATCCTCTTCCTCGGCGCGGCGCTGGGTGACGACGCCGATGACCTGGTCGTCGCGGACCGCGTCCTTGATGAGGGCGATGGTCTTCTGGCGGCCGACCGCCAGAGGGAGCACACCACCCGGGAAGAACACGGAGTTCCGCAGGGGCAGGATGGGAAGCACCTGCGGGATGTCCTCCTTGTTGATAAGGCCCGGAGGAGCCATGGCCGTCGGCATGGCGCTGGCGGCGGAGCCTTTCTTCTTCTCGTCAGACATGTGGTTTCGACCCTCTAAGCGCCCGGCTGGGTGTCGGGCTGTTGATTACACACTGTTCTTCTGTGCCAGTTGACCCAACGTAGCAACCAAAACGCCCATGGCAAACGCTCCGTGCATTTTTCCAGTGGGGAGTTCACCTGCAGGACGGTTGTCGCGCAGCGGTAGCAGGTGGGGCATGCTGGACACCTTCTTCATGGCATTCTGATGCGGCGCGTCCTGGTGCGTCGCGCGATCCTGATCCGGAGGGAACCCACGTGAGGCTTCGTACGCCTGCTCAGTCCATGCTCTTGGCCGCTGCCCTGGGGTGGGGGTTGGCATGCAGTTCCCCGGTGGATGAGCCGGGGTCGACAGTGCCTGGGACCTGCGAGTCCGAGGCACCCGTTATCTCCGCCCAGAAGACGGACATCCTCTTCGTCATCGACAATTCTGGCTCGATGGCGGAGGAGCAGGCGGGAATCGCCACCGAGCTACCGGCCTTCCTGGCTGAACTGCGGCAAGGGGGCGGAGTGGCGCAGGACTTCCGGGTGGGCGTCATCACGACGTCCGTTTATCAACGTGCGTTTGTTAATAACCGCGAAGTCTATCGGGAGTACCCGGAAGAGTCGGGTCGGCTGAGGCCCGTTCCTACAGCGAGCGGGGAGCCGAGCTCGGAGCGGTACATCGAGGGCTCGGATCCGGAGGTGCTGGAGAAGTTTCGCCGGCTGGTGGTGCAGAAGACGAACGGCAGCGGCCAGGAGACGCCCTTCGAGGCGGTGCGGCTGGCGGTAGCCTCCTCGCTGGCCACCACGTCGCTGGATCAGGGTGGCAATGGTGGCTTCCTGCGGGACGGGTCTCGGTTGCTGGTGGTGGTCGTCACGGATGAGGAGGACTGCAGCTCCATGCAGCGCCCGCCACCGGTGTTCCTCACGGAGGACACGTCGCGGGACTTCTGCTCGGAGAAGGCCTCGGAGTTGACGTCCGTGGACGAGTACTTCGACATCTTCCAGAACCTGCGGGACAGCAAGGGCGCTGCTCGCGAGATGCTGTGGGCCACCATCGGCCCGGTGTCTCTGACGGACAAGAGCGTGGGCCTGGTGCAGGACGTGACGCCCCAGGGCACGTATGTGCGCAACGTGGGGTGCCCGACGTCGTACGGTCCCGGGTTCCGCCAGCGCGCCATGGCCGAGCGCTTCAACAGCGGCCTGGAGAACCTGGACTCCATCTGCAAGTCGAGCTACCGCGACACGCTGGTCTCCATCGCGGGGCTGGCGGCCATCTCCCAGAGCATCGAGGTGATGAACCTCCCGGATCCGCGGCTGGCGCAGGTGCGGGTGACGCGTGCGGACGGCACGGTGCAGACGTGCAGCGTGGCCGGAGGGGATCTGCGCTACGACGCGTCCGGCGAGGAGCGTCCCGCGCGCCTCTTCTTCCGGGGTGACTGTCTGCGCCGGCAGGATGATCAGGGCATCGAGGTACGGGTGTTCTGCGCGGAGTAGGAGACGGTGACGCGGGGGCTCATGGCACGGGCCCACATTCCGGGGGACACAGGTCGCGGGTCCCTCGTCTCGGTGTGGGGCCCCCCGTCGGCTGACGGGTCCTCCCACCCCGGCCGTCCCGCTCTCCCAATCGATCCCAAGCCGGTTTGTCGGCCTCCGACTCAGGTGCGTCGTATCCCAGGCCGGTAAATCGGCCTCCGCTCGTTTATTCTCTGAAGGAATCCCGGAGTTCTCCTTCGGCCGGAGAGTGGCCTGCTGAACGGGGCGCCTCGGGCTGGTGCTCACTGCCATCTGGCCTGTGAGGTTGGATCGAGGGCTTTCGCGCTCGTGATCCCGCGCGGATCGCGTGAGCCCCCTCCGCTCGAATGAGGCCACCTCAGTGGGTCCTTCGTGCCGTGTGTCAGATCCGTGAGCATACTGAACGAGCGTGTAGATCTGCTCGGCCCGGAGAAGATGTGATGAGCGCGACGGCGGAACAGCGAACGGGAGCAGTGGTCGAACAGCTGCGCGAGCGGATCCGCCAGCTGCAGGCCGCGCCCCGGAGCTATCTGGCCACGCTTCGTACCGGAGTCGCCGAGGTGGACGCGCTGCTTCCTTCTGGTGGCTTTCCGCTGGGCCAGGCCTTGGAACTGTGTGGTGCAGCCGCTTCCGGGCGCACCAGTCTGGCTCTGCGCGCGGTGGCATCGGCCCATCGCGAGAACCGCCTGTGCGCCTGGGTGGATGGACCCAAGGAACTCTATCCCCCGGCTGCCGCTGCCATGGGCGTGGATCTGTCACGACTGCTCATCATTCGCCCCAAGGAGACTTCGCAACTCGCGTGGACGGCGGTTCAACTCGCTCGGAGCGGTGCGTTCGCATGCGTGGTGCTGGATCTCACCCAGGGACTCGCGGGTGGGAAGTCCTCCGGCGTCCGGCTGTCGCTCGCGGAAGGGAAGAAGCTCGCGGATGCGGCCTTTCGTGGGGGCAGCCTGTTGTTGTTGTTGTCCTCTCCGAATGCTCCCGCGGACGGGGTGACGCGCATGCGGACCGAGTCCCTGGGGCCTGAAGGGCTCGCGGTGGAGGTGGTGCGCAGCCGGCAGGGAGGGCTGGGAACGCGAGCCGTGATGCCGTGGCACTCGCTCTATCCCGCGCTGGAACCCGAGGGTGACGAGTCCGTGTTGCTGGCCGGAGAGATGCCGACGGGTGAGGATCTCGTGCCGGATTTCCATCGAGCGCGCTCCTGGGAGCGGCGCAATGGATGCGGCATCCTGGGACAGCGTCCTGGGCGCGATGCGCCGATGCCGTCCTTTCGTTCCAAGCTGGGAACTGGCACCTCGCCGCGCTGAGAAAGGGGACGGGAGGGATTCATGCGGCTCGGATATCTACACTTCTCGCGCTTCCCGGCGCAGCGCCGGGTCATCGAGATGCCCGAGCTGGCAGGGAAGCCCTTCGCGCTGGAGGAGGAGGTGCGAGGCCAGCGGCGGGTGGCCTTCGCCTCGTCGAGCGCCCTGAAGGCCGGGATTCGGGCCGGGATGACGCTGACGGCCGCGACGGCCCTGGAGCCTTCGCTTCAGCACTTCCCCTATCGGGACGAGGATGAGGTTCGCGCGTTGACGTCCCTAGGCGAAGCGCTCATGTGCGTTGCGCCGGGCTTCCAGCTCGCAGAGCCGGAAGGGATGTGGTTCGACGCGAGCGCGGCGCACCTCTTCGGCGGTGAGGAGGGGCTGTGCCTGCGAGCTTTGGAGGTGTGCTCGGGCCATGGCTATCGGGGCAGGGCGGTGGTGGCCTCGGAGTTGTTCACGGCGCGCGCCCTGGCTCGTCATGGCACGCGGCCTGTGATGGTGATCCCCGAAGGCGGGAGTGCCCGGGCACTGGCGCCTTTGCCGCTCATTGCGCTGGAAGGACGGGAGCGAGAGGCCTTCGCGGCGCTCGGACTCAGCACGCTGGGAGAGGTCGCTGCGCTGCCGGCGGGCGCGGTGGTGGCTCGCGGTGGCGCGGCGGGTCTGCGTGCGCACACGCTCTGCACGGGAGGCGATGACACCCCCTTCGTCGCAGCGGCGCTGGAAGAGGTGCTCGAGGAGCGGATGACGCTGGAGTGGCCCGCTGAGTCTTTCGAGCCCCTTCAGTTCGCACTCAAGACGGTGCTGGATCGGCTTTGCGCGCGGCTGGCCGGACGGCGCCGGGCGGCGGTGCGGTTGAACTTCATCCTGAAGCTGGATCCCACCGGGCTGCTGGAGTTGCCACTCACGCTGGCTCGGCCCACGGCGCGCGCGAAGCTGCTGCTGGATCTGGCGAAGCACCGGCTGTCGGATCTGCGGCTGGAGAACCCGGTGGCGACGATCTCGGTGCGGGTGGACGAGCACAACGAGGATCGAGGCCAGCAACTCGCATTGGGTGACACGCCGGAAGGGGATGCGGCACTGGAGGTGGTGCTGTCCCGGCTCGCCACGACGCTGGGCGAGGAGACGTTGTTCTCTGCCTCGCTGGAGGCTGTCCATCGCCCGGAGGAGGCCTACGCGACTCGGGCCTTTCATCCTCCAGCGGCCACGCGTGGCATGGCCGGAGAGCTGCTCCCGGAAGAAGAGGTGGATGTTCCCGTGGATGAGGCGCTGAAGGAGCGTCCCTCTCGGTTGCTGGAACAGCCCGCCACACTGGACGCCGAGATGACGGAGTCCGGCGAGCTGCTCGCGGCGTGGTTGCTGGGCAAGCGGCGCCGGGTGATGGCGATGGCCGGCCCCGAACGCCTGGGCGGTGAGTGGTGGGCACAGTCCCCCTTCAGCCGGGACTACTACCGGGTCCACTTCGAGGGTCTGGGGCCGGCCTGGGTCTTCCGGGACGCGCAGGACGGCCGCTTCTATCTCCAGGGCCTCTTCGACTGAGGCCTCACGCCCCCTGAGGCGCGGTGGCCTTCATCGCTGCCTTCACCTTCTCGCGCAGGGCCTGGTGGCGCTGCTTGAACTGCTCCTTCTGCGCGTCGGAGAGCTGTCCGCCGCTGGACTGGCGCTGAGCCTGCAGATCGTCACGGAGCTGGCGGGCCTCGGCCTTGAACTGGTCCGCCTGCACCTGCGTCAACCGGCCATTCTCCACGGCGCGATCCAGCCGGCGCTCCATGAACGCCATCCTGCGGAACATCTTCCCTTCCTTGCGGCCATGGCACTCGCCCGAGCGCATCTCCTGGCCCTGCGGAGCAGGGGTCTCGGCGGCGAGCGCGGAGGTGGCGAGCATCAGCGAGGCAAGGGCGGTCGACAGCACGGCGGTCTTGATACGCATGGGTGTTTCTCCTCAGATGTAACTGCAAGCGTCAGAGCCCCGGCGGCTCTAACGGTGTCTGCAGAGAAAACCCCGGAGCCGTCCCGAGGTTACTTCGCACGTTCTTTCGCCTCGCTCGTGCTTCCTCGCTCGGTGGGTTGCTCGAAGCTCTGGACCACATGGGAGCACCGCTGACGACGTGCGAGCAGTTCCTGCTAGAACGCAGTGCATGGGGCATCCCAGCACCGAGAACCTCACGCCCTTCACCTTCGAGCCGCTCTTCCTCGCCGACGAAGAGCTGCGGCCGCTGCTCGTCCCCGTGCTCAAGGCCACCTTCGAGCTCAGCCCCCAAGGCAAGCTGACCCTGGCCGAAGAACAGGCGCCTCTCGAGCTGGCAGGGCAGAAGTGGGATGACTCGGATGAGTCCAGCGATCGCTATGAGCCCGAAGGGGCCTTCTTCAAGCCATCCACGGATGTGGTCCTCGTGGGCCATGCCCACGCCCAGGAGCGAGGCACCCGAGAGTTGCTCGTCGCGCTGAAGCTCGGCTCGCTGCAGAAGGGCGTGAAGGTGATCGGCGACCGGATGTGGTTCAAGAGCTTGGGCAGCATCGCCATGACGAAGCCAGTTCCCTTCGAGCGCATCCCCCTTCGTTACGAGCGCGCCTTCGGAGGCAGGGACCGCAGCGCCTCGGATGAGGCGAAGCCTTCGTTCGAGTCTCGCAATCCCGTGGGAACGGGGTTCCGCGTCAACGGCAGCCGCTTCGAGGAGGGCATCCGCCTGCCCAACCTCGAAGATCCCACCCAGCTCATCCAGGAATGGGGAGACACTCCGCCTCCCGCGGGCTTCGGCTTCCTCGGTCCCCACTGGCAGCCCCGCGCTTCCTTCGCCGGTACCTATGACGCGGCCTGGGAGAAATCCCGCAAGCCACTGCTGCCGCGTGACTTCGACCGGCGCTTCCTCAACGCCGCCTCTCCCGGGCTCATCGCCCCCGGATACCTCCAGGGCAACGAGTCCGGAGTCATCGTCAACGCCACCCCGGAGGGCCGGCTGGCGTTCAACCTCCCAGGACTGCCGCCGCCCCGGGTCCAGGTGTGGCGCAAGAACGAGTCCGACGAGGAACTCGAACTTCGCCTGGACACCGTCATCATCGACACCGACGCCATGCGGCTCTTCCTCCTGTGGAGAGGGCTGCTGGTGCTCGCCCGGGAGCCCACCGAGGTCGAGGCGCTGGAGGTGACCTGCGAGGGCTCGGAGCGGTGGGGCCCTCCCCAGGCATCCGTCTCACAGGCGGGGTAGAATGGCTCGGCGTGGCATCAGTCGGAGCCCGGAGGGTTCGAGATGAGCACCAGCGTGGGTGTGAACAAGCTGTCGGTGGTGAACCAGGACACCAACGGGACGACCATTGCCTTCCCGGACGTGTGCAAAACGCCGAGCCCCGGTGGCCCCATCCCCATCCCGTACCCCAACATCGCCCAGTCCTCGGACACCGACAAAGGCACCAAGAAGGTGAAGGTGGACGGCAAGCCCGTGTGCATCGCGGACTCGAACTTCAAGACGAGCTCCGGCGACGAGGCCGGCACCGCGGGCGGTGGCGTGGCCTCGAGCAAGACCAAGGGCAAGGCCGAGTTCGTCAACTACTCCTTCGACGTGAACTTCGAGGGCAAGGGCGTGGCGCGCTCCTTCGATCTGATGCTCCACAACGACAAGAACACGCCGCCCTTCCCGGTGTTGCAGGGGCCCGTCATCGGCCTGGGCAAGTCCGGAGACAAAGCCAAATGCCTCCTCTGCGAGAAGGACCTCTAGCGCCGGAGCGCTCGGGCGGGGAAGGTCAGCGACATGAGCACGCGTGACGCCAGACAGCCTGCGGGCCGCGCCTTGGAGGAGCCCATCCGTGAACCTCGGGTGGGCTCGGTGGTAGGCACCGCCGAGGACGGCTCGCCACGGGTGGATTACCCGGGCAACACGCGAGGGCCGCTGGTGGCGCGGGTATCGGCGGGCATCGATGCGGACACCCTGGCGCGGGCCGCTGATCAGCGCCAGCAGGCGCTCCTCCTGTTCGAGAACGGCGATCCAGGGCTGCCCATCCTCGTCACGCTCCTGGCTGCACCCAGCGCCACGCCGCTCATCGACGCGGTGCTCGCCGAGCCGCTCCCCTTGGTACCCGAGGAGGCGCTCGTAGATGGCGAGCGAGTAGTGATCCGCGGACAGGAAGAGGTCGTCCTCGAGTGTGGCAAAGCCAGCATCACCCTGCGCCGCGACGGGAAGATTGTCCTGCGCGGAGCGGACATCCTCACGGTGGCCTCCGGGGTGCAGCGCATCAAGGGCGGCAAGGTCCAGATCAACTGAAGCCTCCCGCCCGGCAGGCTCAGGCGCTGGAGCTCGCGGGGATGGCCCAGTCGTCCGCATACCGCGCCGTCATGGGGACTCGGGCGAGCGGCGGGCAGTACCGGTAGTCCGCATCCTCGAGCACGAGCCCGGCGCGCTCGGCCAATCGCAGCAGGGCCAAGCCCTCCAGCCACAGGAAGCGGTGGGGTGCGAACGGGGTGACGGGCGTGCCGAACTCCTTGGCCGCTTTCTCGGTCTGGATCTCGTAGTCCAGCCGGGTGGCGGAGAAGGCCTGGGCGAAGGCGTCCGCGTCCTGGGCGAGCATCGCCCGAGCCAGAGCGCACCGGCTGCCATACTCCTTCTTGCTCACCTTCTCGAGGCGAGCGATCAACGGCTCCAGCGTGGAGGCGGGCGCCGGCTTCGCGCGGGCGAGGGACTGGAGGATGACGGCCCAGAGGAACTCGTCCTCGTATTCGCGCACCTCGACGTGCTGCCAGGTGGTGGTGGACACGGACACGATGGCATCCGCCTGAGGAAAGTTCCCAGCCGCGAGCGCCGCCAGCAGGGGCATGTTCCAGGATGCCGGGGGCGGCGTGAGCTGGCGCGAGTGGAGGAGGGCCAGAAGCCGACGGCCATTCTCGGCGGCGCGGCACAGGTTGAGGAAGAAGCCCTGGGGGTTGCCATCCACGAGCAGAGTGGCCACGCCGATCAGATGGAGGCAATGGACGATGTCCTGGACCTGGGCGAGGAGGGTGTCGCGATCCGCGCTGGTCCTGAAATCGTCCATGAGCCCTTCGAGTTGGAGGGCTGCATCCGCACGGAGGGATTTCAAGTGGGCCATATATGCTCCGAGACTTTCAGGAGCCTACCCATGTTCGAAGCCAACTGCTTGAAGGAGAAGCCGGCGGACATCGTCGCGCGGGTGCTGAAGGAGAAGACCCCGTGTTTCCTGTCCGCTCGGAAGGGAGAGCAGGGGGTGCTGATTCCGCTGGGTGGTTTCATGGACGAGGTGCTGGAGCGCCACCCTCAGATCATGGACGCCACCATGAAGGATCTGAAGAAGGGGACGGAGATGCCCCTCTACTGCATGCAGGTGGGGCTCTCGAAGGGGAGGGACGCCATCCGCTTCCTGGATGGCAGGGACCGGCCGGTGCTGGGGCTCGTGAGCATCAAGCGCTTCGTCCACTGGCTCGAGGAGGACGAGGATCCACCCGCGCCGAAGCGCAAGGCGCCGGCTCGGAAGAAGGTGACGAAGCGAAAGAAGGCGGCGACCCAGCCCAGGAAACGGATGGGTCAACCCTAATCGGAAGGAGTGACACTCCTTACCGTGGCTCGCTTCTGGAGATGACTTATGTATATCTCATGGTTATAGTCTGTGTTCACTGCGGGTGAAGGGTGCGATTCTGTCGGGAGAAGTGGCGATGCAATCACAGATGAGAACAAGTGTGCGGGCGTGGTCGCCCATGTTGTCTTTTAGAGTGTTCGCAGTCTTTTCTCTTGTCGTGGGTTGCTCGACATCGTCGGCGCCGTCGACGCCAGAACTCGCGGTCGTGCGTGCGAGCGCGGTCATTCAAGACGCCAATTTCGCCGACTCCGTCTTCGTCAGTGGCCTCCAGGGACCAACCACCATGACCTTCGCGCCCGACGGGCGCCTGTTCGTCTCGGAGAAAAACGGCTCGCTGCGCATCGTCGAGAATGGCCAACTTCTGGCAACTCCTTTCGTGACGCTCGCCGTGGACGACGACAACGAGCGCGGGTTGATGGGCGTCGCTTTCGATCCCAACTTCGCCAACAACCATTATCTGTATGTTTATTACACGTCGACTGCTGGCAGCATTCACAACCGTCTCAGCCGCTTCACCGCCAATGGAAATGTGGCGGTGTCGGGGAGCGAGTTGGTGCTCGCCGATTTTCCGACTCTCGATGCCGCCAATCATAACGGAGGTGCGGTTCACTTCGGACTGGATGGCAAGCTTTACGTCTCGGTCGGTGAAAATGCGGTCTCCTCCAATGCGCAGAGTCTGAATACGCCGCTTGGCAAGCTGTTGCGATTCAACTCGGACGGCAGCATCCCCACCGACAATCCGTTCTACGCGACCGCCACGGGGCTCGCGAAGGCGACCTGGGCGATGGGGTTGCGCAATCCCTTCACCTTCGCCGTTCAGCCCGGCACGGGAACCCTGTTCATCAACGACGTGGGCGAAGGCGGCTGGGAAGAGATCAACCGCGGCCAGGCCGGTGCCAACTACGGCTGGCCGATCACTGAAGGTTATTTCACGAATCATCCGGAGCTCACGCAGCCGTTCTTCGCGTACCCGCATGGTTCCGGCACGGCCGCCGGCAACTGCATCGCTGGTGGTGCTTTCTACAACCCACCGATCTCGGCGTTTCCCAGCGCGTACGTCGGGCAATACTTCTTCGCGGATTACACCAACAATTGGATCTCGCGCATCGACCCGAACTCCGGCTCGAACTCGCTGTTCGCGACGGCCATCTCGGGGCCCGTGGATCTCGATGTGGGGCCCGACGGCGCGCTCTACTATCTGGCGCGCGGCTCGGGTCAGGTGGGTCGCATCGCCTACACCGCGTCGCTGCCGCCGAGCATCGCACAGCAGCCAGCGAGCACGCTCGTGTCGGTCGGCTATCCGGCGACCTTCACGGTGTCGGCGAGCGGCGAGCCGCCACTCACCTATCAATGGCAGCGGAACGGCGTGAACATCACCGGTGCGACCTCGGCGAGCTACGTGCTGAACGCCGCGCAGCTCGCCGACACCGGCGCGCACTTCCGAGTGATCGTGACCAACGGGATTGGCTCGGCCACCAGCGCCGATGCAGTGCTGACGGTGACGACCAACAAACCGCCGGTGGCCACGATTGTGACGCCGGTCGCGGGAGCAACCTACACCGCAGCCACCAACCTGGCGTTCTCCGGCTCGGCCAGCGACGAGGAGGATGGCGCGCTGCCGCCGAGCGCGATGACCTGGACCATCATCTTCCACCACGATACCCACACGCATCCAGCCATGCCCGATACCTCCGGCGTCGCGAGCGGGAGCTGGCCGATCCCGAACATCGGCGAGAGCTCTTCCAACGTCTGGTATCGCGTGTGGCTCACGGTGCGCGACTCGGTCGGCCTCACTCACACGACGTATCGCGACGTTCATCCGGTCACGGTATCGCTCCAGGTGACCAGCGTGCCGAGCGGGCTGCAGGTGCTGATGGACGGGCGGCCCTTCGCTGCGCCGCATGACACGACCGGTGTGGTCGGCGTCGTCCGCTCAGTGGGTGTCGACTCGCCGCAGTACGCGAACGGAAAGTTCTGGGAGTTCTCGTCGTGGTCGGACGGCGGCGCGCAATCGCATACCTTCACCACGCCCAGCAGCGCTGCCACCTACACGGCCACGTTCGTCGAGATCTCGGGCGGGAGCTGCTACCAGATTCAGAGTGAGCGCACCGACAAGTGGCTCACCGTCAATACCGCGGGCAAGGTCGTCGCCGGCAGCACGACGCAGGCAGGTGGGCAGATCTTCCAGCTCGTTCCGACTGGCACCAAGTACAAGCTCAAGGGCTCGGGCGACGCGTTCATGGCGGTGGTGACCAACCAGCTCGCGATGAGCGCCAACTTCGCCAGCGCGGAGTCGTTCACGCAGCTTGCCTGCGGCTATGGCGGGCGCACGCGTGTCGGCTTCCAGTCCTCGTCGGGGAGTGCGCCCCATTGGAAGGAAACCACGGAGGGCGAGCCGATCCAGAGCGGTGACGGCGGCAATGGCGGCGCCTGCAACCCGGCCGATGGCGGTGCCTGGGAGGCGTTCTACCTCGAACCGGTGACCTGCCCGGGTAGCAGCACCGGCCCGGTGTGCGGCAACGGCACGATAGAGAGCGGCGAGCAGTGCGACGACGGCAACACCAGCTCGGGCGATGGCTGCGATGCGACGTGCCACATCGAGTCCAGCGGCAGCGCGGGCTGCTTCCGCATCCAGAGCGAGCGCACCGACAACTGGCTCACCGTCGACAGCGCGGGCAAGGTGGCCGCTCTCAGCACGACGCAGACCGGTGGCGAGATCTTCGAGCTCGTCACGAGCGGCACGCAATACAAGCTCAAAGGCTCGAGCGGTGCGTACCTGGGGGTGGTCGCGGACCAGCTCACCGTGGGCGCCACGCTCGGCACGGCGGAGCCGTTCACCCGCCACGACTGCGGCGTCTACGGCGGCCGCAATCGCTATGGCTTCGAATCGTCGACGGGCACTGCGCGCCACTGGAAGGAGGTCACCACCGGCGCTCCCATCCAAAGTGGAAATGGCGGCAACGGGGGTGTCTGCAATGCCGCCGACGGTGGCTCGTGGGAAGCCTTCTACCTCGAGCCTGCGACCTGCCCGGGCGGATGACACCGCTCCGCGAGCCGCGTTCTGCTCCATCGCGCCTGCCGTCGAGTTGCTAAGCCAGATGCGATAGGGCGCAATCCAGTTGGAGCTGTGGAGTTTTAGAGGGCATCGTCGTCGTCCTCGTCGCCTCCCAGCTCCAGGCCATCCCATCCCTCCGCCTTGAAGAGGCGGTAGCCCGTCACGCCATTCTTTTCGAAGGCCTTGCGGACCGTATCGTCGATGATGATCAGTCTGGGCTTGTTCGTCGCGCGGAAGAGATGCGCCTCCTTGTCGACGGATCGAGGCTGAAGCACGAGCTTCTTGATGCGGCCAATCTCCCCATCGATCAGGGTGTCCATGACGAGCTTCGACTTCTTCATGTCGATGATGTCCTGGCTCCCAATGGGGTTGAGGATGAAATAGTCGTCAGCCGCCACGGCTCCCTTGTGGTCTTTGACCGTGATCGGCAGGAACTCCAGATCCTTGCTCTCGAGTTCCTCCAGGAGGGTGCGCACCTTGCTGGAGACAAAGAGGCCCGATTCAAAGTTGGCGATGAAATCGTAGAGCTTGCGACGATCCTTGAACTTGTCGGCGAACTGGACGGTAGCGTTCTTGGGGAACTCCTTGGCCAGACTCTGCCCCTCGTTGTAGCGGTAGTCCTTGATCTTGCTCCGAGGGAACCCGGCAAGCACCGCGCCGTCGTTGTTGGTGATACTGAGAACCCAATAGTTCATTTCCCGTTTCTCCCGATCCCACTCAGCACAGCGCGCCCCACTTGTACTTCTTGGGCGACTCCTTGGTGCCGTAACGGACGTATTCCTCCACAAGGACCTTGCCGGCCAGGACCTTCTTGACGCTCTGGCGGCCCAACTTGACGATGAGGTCCCAGCATTCGTCCTCGAGCTCGCGGAGCTTCTCGAAGATCTTCTCCTTGAGCTTGTCGTGAGGTTGTCCGCGATCCGCCAGGGCCTGCAGCTTCTGGGAGAGCTCGCGCAGGTTCCTCATCACCAGCCCCGTGTAGTTCTCATGATCCCCAGGGTGCTGGATCAGACGGTGGATGGGAACAGCCCAGGCCTGGTCGGGCAGATTGATCATGTTGTGCCCGTGGTTGATGTTGTATTCGGACTGGAGGATGAGCCGGCGCTGCGGCGCGGTGAAGCAAGGCTTTCCGTTGAACTCGAAGTAGAAGGCGGAGCCCGGCAGCATGTGGTGGGCTTCCCAGACGTAGGGAAAGGCTTGTCCCGCCTTCTTGCCTGTTCGCGTCTTGGCGGAGGGGTTGAAGTTCTCGGCCGGGCCGCCTGGGAACTTGTAGTTGGCCAGCTTCTTGGCCGGGATCCGCGCCAAGTGGGCGTGGGAGAGATCCTGGTAGACCTTGTTCCGGCCGCCATCCGTCAGCAGGTAGTCGTGCGCGCGCTGGGCATACTTGTCGCCCTTGGCGAGGACTCCTGTGAGGGGCTCCTTCGTGCTGGCGTGCGGCGTGGCCGCTGCGGCCTTCTTCTTTTTCTTCTTCTTTTTCTTCTCCTGCTCCCGCTTGTACTGCTCCTTGCGCTTCAGGCTCTTGTGGTAGCCCTCCGCGATCTTCTGGGAGTACGCCGTATTTTCGATGACATCAGGAGGCATGGGATTCACCGCCGGGGACGGCCGGGAGCCGAGGGCTCCTCGGAAGAGAAGTGGATGGCCGCGCGCTCTCCCGTGTCTGAAGACGAGAGCACGATAATGGATGGGGCAGGGGCGTAGCCTCGGTGGAAGGCCCGCAGTGCCACGGCGGCGCCGAGTCCTCCCGAGGCCACGCCCGTGTGGCCAAAGCTCTGGGCCGGCATCCATGCCGAGCTCTCCGCCAGCCGTTGCTCGCGGCTGTGGAGCTGGACCTGGAGCATGCCCCACTCATGGCCTCGCCAGTGTTGCCCGTCGTGGTCGGACACCAGCAGCGGGGGATGGGCCTGGGGCGCGAGCGGGCCGAGAGCGGAGATGACACAGTCAGCCAGGGGCTGGGCGTCCGTGGGGCGCTCCGCTCCCAGCGGATGAGGATCCGCGTCCAACGCCACGCTGCGGAGGAACACGGGCGTGCTCTGCTCGGCTTTTCGTGACGCCGAGGCCGGGCTCAAGAGCAGGGCCACGGCAGCCTCCCCTGGGATCAGGCCCGTGGGGTGGTCCTCCGTCTTGAGCAGCCCTTCATCCCGAAGGAAGTTGAGCGTCTCGGGAGAGGCCAGGCTGTCCACCGCGCAGACCAGGGCGGCCGTCACCCGGCGGTGCTCGAGATCCTCTCCCGCCGCGGCCAGAGCCTGCGCGAAGGCCGCGTTGCCGCCGTGGAACAGCCGTGCGGGAGTGCCTCTCCAGGGTTGGCCCGATGCGGAGAACGCCCCCTCCACCACGCGGGCTCCGAGTGCCGCCACGCGCTCCTCGGGAGTCTCCGGATCTTCATCGTCGGGCTCCTTGCCCGTCGTGAACCCGCGCTCCTGAGGATCTGGCAGCGCGACGTAGAGCCCCGCTTGTGCATCGAGCGCACCCAGGTCCTCTCGGGTCGCCAGGTCCGCCAGGGCTTCGGTGAAGAGCGCGATCAGCCGGCCCACGCCCGAGAAGCCGAACGTGGCCGCTGGCAGAGCGTGGATGGACACCGTGCCGGGTTCCTCGTCGCCCGGGAAGAAGGTCTCCGCGTCGGGCGCCTCGGACGGCCGAGCGACACCCGCCCGGAACGCCGCGCAGGCAGGGATCAGCGGGCCTAGCGAGCTTGCGAGCCCTATCGTCTTCACCCATCCCATCATATGTGCCGCCCCACGCTCCCGAGCATAGGGGAGTGCACCGGATGCGGCTAGGATGCCGTGCTCGTGGCCAGGTCCCCAGCACTTCCCAAGTACCGTCGCCCTCCCGTGCCCTGGCACGTGATGGAGGTGCACCTCGAGGACGCCGCCTTCCTCTGGGCCCAGTGGGAGCACGCCCTGTGGGCCCCGGACTATGTGTTGGCCGAGGTGGCGCAAGGCGAGGAGCGCCGGTTGCTTGCGCACCTCGATGCGCTCGTGCTCGGAGGTCGGGCCGTGGCCGAGCGATTCCTGCTCCCTGCGCTCCAGGGGGAGGAGCTCAGCGCCATCAGCGCGGCCGGGCTGGCCCTCCTGGGGGGCGAGGACGTGGACTGGCGGGAGACCGTGTTCGAGTGGCTGGCCGAGGGCGCCGAGGAGCTCATCTCCGGCATTCGCCGCGCCGTGGAGTTGAGTCCCCGCGAGGATATTTCCCCGGGGCTCGCGCGCCTGTTGCCCGGACTGCCTCCGAATGAGCAGGCGGGAGTACTTGCCGCCCTGCGCTTCCGTCAGTCGGATGCCGGCGAGGCGTTGCGGAAGCTGAAGCTGGGCGATGACATCTCCCTGCGTACCGAGGCTGTCCGGTGTGCCCGGTTCGCCTCTCGGGCGATCGCGGAGGAATGGGTCCGCATCGGGCTGGGGGACAGCGAGCCGCGGGTGCGGGATGCGGCGCTGGAGACGGGGCTCGTCCTGGGGAGCCGCCAGGCGTGGACGCGGTGCCGCCAGCTCCTGGAGGAGGGCGGAGAGGTGCCTCGGGTGGCCCTGCTCGCGCTCGCGATGGGAGGGGAGGGCAAGGATCTGGAGGCGCTCGCGAAGGCGCTGGGCGATCCCTCTCTGCGTGACGAAGTGCTCTGGGCGCTGGGGTTCAGCGGGAAGCTCGAGGCAGCCGAGATGGCCTTCCAGAGCCTGCAGGAAGTAGGGGATCGGCTCGCCGCCGAGTCCTTCGCGGCCATCACTGGACTGCCGCTGGGGCCTCCCTTCATCGACGAGGAGGAGCTCGACGAGGAGGATTTCGACGAGGAGCTCCTCGACGCGGAAGCCGAGTCCGAAGAAGAGGAGGAAGCGGCGCCCGCGGTGGACTCCTCCGTCCAGGAGCTGTTGCCCGGGCCCGAGGTGCTCCCCGGCAAGGTCCAGATAGTCCGGGTGGAGCGGTGGTGGCAGGAGGCGCGGAAGCACTTCGAGCCCACCGGACGCTACCTGCGTGGGCAGCCTCTCTCCGTGGAGCTCGTCCGCGCCGCGCTCGAGGGTGAGTCCATGCGTCGCCGTCCCGTGCTCGCCTGGGAGTTGGCCATCCGCAGCCAGGGCGCCTGTCAGATCGAATCCCGGACATGGACGCACTTGCAGCGGAGTCAGGCCCAGGCAGCCGCAGGCCTGCGCTCGGACGCGTTGACCCGCTCCTTCGATCGGCTTCTGTCGCGCTGAGGCCCTGGCTCGCCGCGCTCAGTTGTCGGCGATCTTGCTGCCCTTGATGATGACGTCGCCGCTGGCGGTCATCTCGATCTTGGCGCCCTTGATGACGATGTCCCCGCTCTTCTTGAACGTGAGCGAGGCCGAGCCCACCTTGATGGTGAAGGTGTCCTCGGCCACCAGGCTGATCTCCTTGGCCGACAGCTTGTGGGTCTTCTTCGTCACCTGCTGAAGCATGCCGCCCACGGTGAGCGTCAGATCCTTGCCCACCTCCAGCGTGCGGGACTCGCCCACCGTCTCCGTCATCTCCTTGCCCACGGTGAGCGTGCGCGAGCCGGCGATCTTCTCCGTCTTCTGCGCGCCGACCAGCTCGCTCTTGGAACCGCCGACTTCTTCGGCCTTCACGCCCACCACCGCCACGTTCATCGCGGCGCCCACGGTGACGGCGTAGGCCCCGCCCACGTTGAGCGCCTTGGCCAGGCCGATCGTCTCCGCCGACGCCAGCGCCACGGACAGCGTGTGCGTCCCGCCCACTTCGATGCTCTGCGAGCCGCCCACCGTCTCCGTGTGGTTGCCGGCCACCGTCGTGTCTCGGTTCGACTTCACCTCCACGCTCTGGTTGCCGATGACCGTCGTCTCGTCGTTGCCCTGCACCTTGAGCGACTGGTTGCCGCTGATCGCCCGCTCGCGATCCTTGGCCACCGTGAGCGTCTCGTTGCCGCCGATGGACTGGCCTTTGTCATTCTCGATGACGATGTCCAGGTCCTTCTGGCCGTGGAGGAAGATCTGTTCCTCGCCCGCGGCGTCCTCGAAGCGCAGCTCGTTGAAGCCCCCGTTGGTCGGGCTGGAATCCGAGCGCAGCGTGCTCTGGGTCCGCTTCGCCGGCAGATCCGCGGGAGGAGGGTTGTGCCCGTTGTACACGCGACCGGTGATGAGCGGCCGATCCGGATCGCCCTCCAGGAAGTCCACCACCACCTCCTGGCCGATGCGCGGCAGGTACAGCGCACCCCAGCCCGGACCCGCCCAGGCCTGGCTCACCCGGATCCAGCACGAACTCTTGTCATCGCCCGGCGCCTCGCGATCCCAGTGGAACTGGACCTTCACGCGGCCGTGCTCGTCGGTGTGGATCTCCTCCCCAGAGGGGCCCACCACGATCGCCGTCTGCGGGCCGGGGATGACGGGACGCGGAGTCCTTCGCGCTGGGCGGTACGGCACGTCCGAGGGCATGCAGTGGAACGTGCTGCGGTACGGCTTGCGGTCCGAGTTTCCTCCTTGCTGCTGCTCGAAGAGGAGCACCTCGGGCTGGAAGCCCTCGTGATGAACGGACAGCAGCAGGAACTCCCGGTTGAGTTCGGGCTCCGCGTGGTTCGTCAACTCGAACTTGTACCCCGGCATCATGCGGCGGCTCTGGCACTGGCCCCACGCCAGCTGCCCGGTGGCTCGTAGCTCCTCGAGCCGAATCTTCGCCACGTCTCGGCCCGGCCCCGGATCCTCGTACTTGCCCGGGTAGTCGTACACCTCCAGCGCCGTGTCCCCGTCCGAGGCCTGGTCGTCCACCGACATGTCCAGCGAGGGCCGCACGAAGTCGAAGTCCCGCAGCGCCACCGCTCCGGGAACCACCTCGCGCTTGCCCGTCATCTCGTAGACGCACTCCTCATCCGCCGCCATGCCCGCGGGATCCCGGAAGGGCAGGAGCGGATCTCCCAGGATGGGCGTGTGCGCCTGGGGAGAGTCTCCCAGCACCATCTCGTGCTCTCCCTGCTCGTGGCGGAAGAAGTAGAAGATGCCGACCTCCTCCATCAGCCGCGAGATGAAGTCGAAGTCCGACTCCCGGTACTGCACGCAGTAATTCCGGGGCGAGTACGAGCCCTGCAACTCCACCGAGTGCTTCACCTTCCCCGCGTCCAGGAGCTCCTGGATGATCTCGGGGATGGTCTTCTGCTGGAAGATGCGGCTGCGGCGGGTGTGGCGAAGCTGGTGGAAGCGAGGCTCGAGCACGGCCCGATATCGGTTGCGCTGGGGACCTCCTCCCTGGTTCCAGCGGCTCAGCTCGCAGAGCACACCGTGCAGGTAGCGGATGTCATCGCCCTGGTGCACGACCAGGGCGGCAGGCTGGCCGAGCAGCTCGGCGGCGTCCACGTGGATGTCCTGCTCCGCGGTGAAGATCAGATCCACTCGGTAGGGACTGGACAGGCCTTCTCGCGCTTCGAACTCCACGACGGCGAGCTCTCCCTGGGTGAAGGGGCCTGCCTCGAACTCGAACTCAGGCTCGCTGGCGGTCAGGGCGCTGGCTGGTCTCACCGGGAAATCCCCCATGGCAACGGAAGCACTGTGGACGATAGATGTCTGTCTCGGGTGCGTCCACCCGTGACGCGCGTTCATGGTACCGTGTCGGTCTGCATCGCGCTGCCCCGGGGGAGGATGTGAGCCCAGGAGAAGAGACCCGCCGCATCGCCTTCGAGTTCCAGGGCGGCCCCTATACCTCGCAGGATCTCGCCGTGACTGCATTCTCCGGGCGAGAAGAGCTGTCGCGTGCGTTCGCCTTTACGGTGGAGCTGGCGGCGACCGGGCAGACAGCCATCCAACCGCAGGAATTGCTCGCGCAGCAGGTGTTGCTCTCACTGCATGATCGCGTGAATGGGGCCTCCCGGTTCGTCCATGGGATGATCGGCCGGGTGGAAGCGCTGGGTGAGCGGCAGGGGCGCATGCGCTACCGCGTGCTGCTGGTGCCCGACTTCTGGAAGCTCCGCCACGTGCGCCGCAGCCGTATCTTCCAGCAGAAGAGCGTCCCGGAGATCGTCCAGCAGGTGCTCGGCGATGCGGGGATCGCGCACGGCGCCCGCCTGGAGGGCAGCTACTCGCCGCGTGAGTTCTGCGTGCAGTACCGCGAGTCGGATTTCGACTTCGTTTCCCGGCTGCTGGAGTCCGAGGGCATCTTCTTCTTCTTCGAGCACACCGAGGACGCCCACACGCTGGTGCTCGGAGATGGGGCCAACTCGCATACGCCCATTCCCGGAGAGTCTCGCCTGCCGTTCCGAGAGTCGACGGGCGCCGAGGGTGATGAGGAGCACGTCCTGGCGCTGGAGCGCGCGGCGCGGGTGCGTCCGGGTGTTGCGGTGCTGCGGGACTTCAACTTCGTCCAGCCGTCGATGGACTTGACGGCGAAGAAGCAGGCGGCCAACGCCAACACGGAGCTGGAGGTCTACGACTCTCCAGGCAAGTACGAGGAGCCCGGAGTGGGCCGGGACCTGGCGCAGGTGCGGCTGGAGGAGCTGCGGCATGATACCGAGCGCTGTGACGGAGAATGCTCTAGCGTGCGCCTGCTTCCCGGCTGCACCTTCACGCTGACGGAGCATCCGGACGCCACCTTCGAGGGAGATTACCTGCTGGTCTCGGTGGAGCACTCGGGAGGGCACGCCGCCTACCAGAGCCGCTTCCACGCCATCCCCGCTGCGGTGCCCTACCGCCCGCCCAGGCTCACGCAGAGGCCCACGATTGCTGGCGCGCAGACTGCGATCGTGGTGGGCCCTCCGGGCGAGGAGATCCACACCGACGAGCATGGCCGCATCAAGGTCCGCTTCCACTGGGATCGCGAGGCGCCGGGCGACGACAAGAGCTCGTGCTGGATCCGCGTGAGCCAGGCCTGGGCCGGTGCGGGCTGGGGCGCGCTGTACCTGCCGCGCATCGGTCAGGAGGTCATCGTTCGTTTCCTGGAGGGTGATCCGGATCGGCCGCTGGTGACGGGCACGGTCTACAACGGAGAGAGAGCACGCTGCGCTCCAACTCCAGCCCCGGTGGCGGAGGCTCCAACGAGCTGCTGTTCGAGGACGCTACGGGCGAGGAGCAGATCTTCCTCCACGGCCAGAAGGACTGGGAGATCCGGGTCGAGAACGACAAGACGCAGCGCATCGGCGGGTTCGAGTCCCTGACGGTCGGCGGAGATCGCACCCAGACCGTCGAAGGCAACCAGGCCCTCTCCGTGCAACTGGAGGATGTGCGCGAGATCCAGGGCAACCAGTCGATCTCCGTGATGGGCAACCGCACCTTCGACATCTCCGGCGATCACTCCGAGAACGTGGCCAACCACCAGGGCGTGACGGTGGCTCGGACGCTGACGTTCCTGGGGGCCATGGCTTCCATGGAGACCGTGGGCGGGGCCAAGGCGCTGACCGTGGGTGGGGCCTACTCCATCGCGGTGGGGCTTGGGTTCAACGAGGCCGTGATCGGCCTGCGAGCCGAGCAGGTGGGCGGCTCATCCACGGAGCTGGTGCGCCTGGATCGCGAGGAGACGGTCGATGGAGATCGATCCTCGAAGATCTTCGGTGAGTTCAAGACGTCCGTCCCCGAGACGCTGGACCTGGAGGTGGGCAAGGACTTCACGGAGACGGTGAAGGGAGACGCGCTGCACTCCATCACGGGCGGGCTGGCGTGGATGGCCCAGGAGTTCGAGCTTAAGGCGGACAAGCTCACCCTCGCGGTGGGCGGCAAGGTCGTGCTGAGCGTCGAGCAGTCCGGCAACATCGCCTGGACGGGCAGCACCATCACCCTGGACAGCAGCCAGACGAAGATCAAGGGCGGGGAGGTGAAGCGGATCTCTTCGGGCTCGCAGAAGAGCCTCAAGGGCAAGAAGGGCAAAGCCCCCAAGGAGCCGAAGAAGGATCCCGTTCCCGTCATCAAGAGCCTCAAGTGGGACAAGAACAAGGCTGTCCCCAACCACAACAGCGGAGCCCCTCCCGGTGGCGCGGTCCCCGCGGATGCCAAGATCATCCCTCAGGTGGAGACAGAGAACGTCCCCTCCGGCACTCGCGCGCTCATCTCGATCCACCACTGCCTCACCGGCGCGCGCGTGGGCGCCCTCACGGATCTGGTGGTGCAGGGCAACAAGGTCTTGGACAAGAAGACAGGTCAGCCTCCGGTGTGGACCTTCGAGGCGAAGCATCTGCCCTGGGATCCCTGGGACTGCCCCCAGTTCTTCTTTCGGGTGAAGATGTCCCACAAGGGACTCACCGGATCGAGCCCCTCCGATCTTGGCAAGGACAAGGCGAAGACGCTCCAGGTCGAGTACTGGCACATGGTGGTCAGTGACGCGGTGGCGGACACGGTCGCGGGCGGCGGGCTCACCACCGGGGCCGAAATGAACGAGATCGCTGGCCTCATTCGCGCCAAGGCCCACCACAAGGTGGGCACCCGCGCGCTGTCTGGCGCTACCGTGCCGATACGGCACTGGGGCTTGCTGCTGCGCAACACCTACGCCTATCACCACGCCAGCCACGGCGACGTGCAGGACCGCAACACCGGCACCAGTCTGAACGATCCGGCGAACAACAACCCGCCGCACTCCCAGCCCGGCGGCAACTGGCAGAGCGTCATCGTCGCGGTGGCCTCGCAGAACCAGCCAGGCAACTCCTTCAAGGACACGGATGTCCGCAACAAGCGGGACGTGACCAGCGTGCCTCGCTACCTCGTCTATGTGGACACGTGCGTGGCCGGCTGGGAGCGGAGCCTCGGAGACGCCTTCGTCAACCGCGGCACGCGCAACTACCTGGCCTTCCGCTGCTACATCCCCGATAACGATGCCCGCGCGATGGCTCGGAACTTCTACACGAAGTGGAGGGACTCCTACTCGTTCAATCCGGCGAAGATCCCCGCCGTCTTCTATGACACGGGCGCGCCGTACTACCACAGCATGCGGCCCGTCCTCTTCGGCGAGGGAGGTGGCTCCATCGATCACCCGCTACTCCAGCCCTTCACCGCATTGGGCCGGGCCATCGCTGGTTTCGTCACCAGCGTCGCCTCGCTGCTGAAGTAGTCAGCCTTGGATGTCCGGATGGCCTTGCACGATCTCGAAACGCTCCAGAAGAAGGCAATCGAAGAGGGGCTCGCGTTCGCCCAGCAGCACCTGACCGGCGACTTCCTGGCAGAGCCCATTGCCCAGTCGGACGACGCGGCGCTCACGTGGGATCCCGTCGAGTTGCGCTACGTGGCCGATCGGTCCCTGGTGCTCTGGCGGCGCTATGGCCAGTTCGAGGTGGTGCTCGACGCCGAGGATCGCGTCGTGGGCTATGTGGACCACGACAAGTGGGAGAAGTGCCGCTGGGAGCCGCTGACGAAGGAAGAGGCCCTCGCCATCGCTCGCAACAGCGGCCTGCTGCGCCCGGGGTTGGAGCTGGTGGAGTCCCGCGAGGGAGAGAAGGGGAGCCTCGAACTGCTGCTGGCCGTCCCCCGCGAGGAGCCATCCCAGGGGCTGCGCGTGTGCATCAACCCTGCACGGCGCGCCGTCATCTCCGTCCTACCCGTGGAGGATGAAGCGCCGTGACGCGCGAGCAGGCCGTGGCGGCCGCGGATGCCGCCCGCGAGGCGAAGGATGTTCCCCCCGAGGCCCCAGTGGACTCGGCCACGCTGCAGTACATCGAGCTGGGGACGGGAGATCCGGAGAAGCCCTCGCCGGTGCGGGACGTGCTCGTGTGGCTTGTTCGCTATGGGCTGGGGCAGGGACGGTGGGTGGAGCTGGCAGTGGATGACAAGCTAGGAGAGGTGGTCCGCGTCCAGCGCTCGCGCTAGACGTCACAGGGGCCCCTGCCGGGAACGGAGCAAGGCATGGCGGAAGAGACATCTCCCGAGGACGCAGAGGCGATCGAACGCGCCCGAGCCACCGTCTTCCGCGTGCTGGAGCGGGATCTGGAGCGGCAGGGAACTCCCGAAGCCGTCCAGTACCTTCAGTACCTCATCCAGGCGCGCCCGGAAGCCGTGGAGCGCAAGGGCACCTACAAGCGGGTGACCTTCGGGATGCACCAGCGGATCTCCGAGTACTCCACGAAGTACAGCCCTGTCACAGGGGCCCAGAACTCGTGGCTCTTTCCCGCCTTCGCCGAGCGGTGCGGCCGGGGACTCACCAAGGCCCAGGCGCTCGAGGTGGCGCAGAAGGTCGCCCAACCTCCGGAGGACGCCGTCCTGGAGGTGGCCGACTACGAGGAGCAGGCGGGCGAAGCCGTCTTCGTGGCCCGCTGGGGGCACGTCGTCAACGGAGTCCGCGTCGAGCGCGACTACATCCAGGTGCTCGTGAATGGAGCCCTGGGGCGGGCCTTCGCGCTGCACCGCAAGTGGCACACCGTGGACGAGGAGCCCTCATGGCGATGACCCGGCGCGCTCTCAGGGCGGTGAGCGCCCTGTCTCTCTTTTTCGCCTGCTCGGCCTCATCGCCCAAGGAGTCTCCGGTGCAGAACCCGGTCCAGGTCATCGAGGAAGAGGTACTTCAGGGCATCCTGGAGCAGGGCGGCTGTGTCGCCCTGGGCAAGGTGTCCAAGGTGGAGCCGTTCAACCAGGGCACTCGCGGCTCGCGGGTGCGGATCAGCCTCGAGGTGGAGAAGCAGCTCCACGGCACGCTCCCTCGACAGGTGAGCTTCCTCACCTGGGGCAACGCCACCACGGCCAAGGTGGGGGATCAGCTCCTGTTCGCCATCAAGCCGCCCGTACCCCAGTTCCCGGATGCCGTGCTGTTGAGCTTCTTCAACGTCCCTGCAGGGAAGGGCGAGGAAGCGGTGCGCGCCCAGCAGGCGGTCCTCGAGAAGGTGGCACACAGGCCGGTAGAACCCTGAAGCACACGGGTCAGGACTCCCTGCGTTGCCTGCCGCTCGGAGGCGCCGGTGCATCCCCAGGGGCCAGGCCCCGACGTACCGGGTCCAGGTGAGCCGTTCGAGGCGCGGCCACCTGCCTGGGGGGGCTCCCTGGGGGACATCCCTCAATTGGGCCGCTGCCTTGAACTGAACGTTTCGGTGTGGCAGCGTTCAGCCGCTTTCCACGTGTTCTGACAGGGGTTTGCATGCTGGCCGGGAGGCAGCGGGACTGGGGCAGCTGGGGGGGATGCGGGTGGCGGATGGCGCTCACGCTCGGGTTCGCGGTGTGGCTGGGGGCCTGTGCCCACGCGGCTGCCGCGCCCGAGCCGTGCAAGGAGCCGCCTCCGATCTCCGTTCTCCTCGAAGCGAGTGAGCGCCTCAATCCGGATGATCGGGGGAGCTCGCTCTCCACCATCGTCCAGGTGCTCCAACTCAAGGACATCCGGCGCCTGGAGGCGTCCGAGTTCCAGGACGTGTGGCAACGTCCCAAGGAAGTCCTGGAGGACGATCTGATCGCCACGGACGAGCTGACGCTCGAGCCGGGCCAGACGTTGACGCGGCAGCTGGCGCGTGATCCGAAGGCGACCTTCGTCGTCGTCCTGGGACTGTTCCGCCGGCCCGCGGGCCAGGTGTGGCGTTCCATCCAGCGGCTGCCGGAGGTGACTCCCGAGCTCTGCGCCGCCGTGAAGAAGCCGGGGGCCAAGCCGCCTCCGCTCTACTTCTATCTCGAGGATTACCGGGTCGAGGCCCGGGGCAGGGCGGAGGGGAGAGGATGAAGATTCCGCAGCGTGTCGTGTGGTCCGAGGGGATGTTCATGAATCCCCATCATCTCCAGCAGGCGGACCTGTACCACGAGAACCTCCTGGCGGCCCGGCTGGGCGCCATGACGCCCTATGACTGGGGCGTGGTGGAGATGGAGGTCGATGAGAAGGCGCTGGCGGCCGGGCAACTCCAGTTGCTGCGCTTCTTCGGCATCCTCCCGGACGGCCTGCCCGTCACCTTCGAGCGCGGTCAGCCCGAGGAGCCCGCGGGCCGGCCCATCGAGGAGCACTTCGGCGCCTCGAAGAAGTCGCTCGACGTGTACCTGGGTGTGGCGCGCGAGCGCGACGGCGTAGCCAGCTATGGCAACCCGGATGGGACGACGACGGCGCCGCGCTTCAGCGTGGTGAACCGCTCGGTGGCGGACCTGATCACCACCGAGTCCACGTCCGCTGTGGCCTTCGCCCAGCGCAACATCCGCTTCCTGTTCGGCACCGAGCCGCGCGACGACTACGAGGTCATCAAGATCGGCGAGCTGGTGCGCGACAAGACGGGCGCGGCGGTGCTCGCGCCCTCGTACATTCCTCCGTGTCTGCGGATCTCCGCGTCGCCGTACATCCTGGCGAACCTGCGGCAACTGCTGAAGTCCATGCACGGCAAGCAGCGCGAGCTGTCCGATACGCGCCGCCACCGGGACGAGGCCTCGCTGGAGTTCACCGGCGCGGACGTGACGAAGTTCCTCCAGCTCAGCTCGCTGAACGGGCTGATCCCCCAGGTGGCCCACGCGGTGGAGGCGGCGGACATGTCGCCGCAGTTCCTCTACCTGCTCTTGTGCCAGGCCGCCGGGCAGCTCTCCACGTTCTCGGCGGACTCGGATCCGGCCAACCTGCCCAAGTTCCAGTACACCAACCTGCGCGTCACCTTCGAGGGCCTGTTCCAGCGCCTGGAGGGGTTGCTGCGCTCGGTGGCCCTGGAGCAGACCGTGGCCATCGCGCTCGAGTCCCGCAAGGACGGCATGCACCTGGGCCGGCTCGAGGACGAGCGGCTGGCGCGCTGCACCCAGTTCATCCTCTCCGTGAAGGCCGATCACCTGCTCGAGCAGCAGACCGCGGATCAGCTCCCGGCCTTGGCGAAGATCGCCAGCTGGGACGAGATCCACAACATCATCCAGGCCGCCACTCCCGGTGTGCCGCTCCAGGTGACGTTCCGGCCTCCGCCCGAGGTCCCCGTCAAACCGAAGGTCGTCTACTTCCTGCTCGACATCACCGATCGGTACTGGAAGGACGCCATCAAGGACCAGACGCTCGCCATCTACCTGCCGCAACCCTTCGATCCCACCCGGACGAAGCTGGAGTTGATGGGCGTGCCCGGGAAGCGGGAAGGCAGCAGGGGGCGCTGATACATGGACAGGCTCAACGTCATCACCAAGGACTGTTTCGGAGCGCTGTTGCAGATCCGCCAGGCCGAGCCTGGCTCGCTGCCCGCGCCCGAGCAGGTCCAACACCGCCTGCGCTCCTTCGTCAGCGACATGATGCGCAGCGCTCGCGACGAGGGCCTGCCCCAGCAGGACGTGGACGACATCGCCTATGCGCTCGTCGCGCTCGCGGACGAGCTGGCGCTGAGCAAGTCCGACGAGTTCCGTGAGTACTGGCTCACCAACCTGCTGCAGTTCCAGTACTTCAAGGAGAACCGCGCCGGCGAGGGCTTCTTCACCAAGCTCCAGGAGATCCGCAAGGATCCCCGCCGCACGGAGGCGCTGCGCGCCTACTACCTGTGCCTCATCTTCGGGTTCCAGGGCCGCTACCGCGTGCGCGGCGGCGAGCTCGAATTGCTCCAGCTCATCGAGCAGCTCCAGCGGGATCTGGCGCCCTCGTTCAAGTTCGACACGGAGACGCTGTCACCCAAGGGAGACAGGCCCGACGGCGGTGGCAAAGCGGCCAAGCGGACCTTGCCGCTGCTGGCCATCTCCGGAGGCGTCGTCGTCTTCGCGCTGCTCGTGTACGGCGGGCTGCGGCTCGGGTTGAGCAGCAGCGTCTCGTCGCTCGTCGACGAGATCGAGGCGGCTTCCTCCACATCTTCTCCTTCCACGCCTTCCACGGCCGCCAAGCCCTGACGGAGCCAGCGGATGCTCAAATACATCTTTGCCGCGCTGGCGGTCGCGACAATCTGGGCGGTGGTGATCGTGTTCCAGCTGCCGTTCTGGATCGCGATCGCCGTCACCATGCTCATCGTTCTGGGGCTGATCGCGCTCATCGCGGTGCGCCAGATCAAGGCGGCCAAGGCCGCGGGAGACATCGAGAAGGCGCTGGCGGCCCAGGCGGATGCGCATGCGGCCAACGCGCGGCCGGACCTGCAGGAAGAGGTCCAGCAGATGCAGGCGGAGTTCGCCAAGGCGATCGCCGCGCTGAAGACGTCCAAGCTGGCGCGGGGCCGGGGCGGCAAGGAAGCCCTCTCCGTCCTGCCCTGGTACATGATCATCGGCCCGCCGGGCTCCGGTAAGAGCACGGCGCTGCGCAACTCGGGCATCAAGTTTCCGTACCTGTCCTCGCGCGGTGGTGGCGTGAAGGGCGTGGGCGGTACGCGCAACTGCGAGTGGTGGCTCACCAACGAGGCGGTGATCCTCGACACCGCCGGCCGCTACACCACCGAGGACGATGACCGGGACGAGTGGTTCAGCTTCCTGGACATGCTCAAGCGCAACCGCCCGAAGAAGCCGGTCAACGGCCTCATCGTCGCGGTGAGCGTGGGTGACATCATCGGCATCGATGAGGAGGAGAGCATCCAACTGGCGCAGCGGCTGCGCGAGCGCGTGGACGAGGTGATGGAGCGATTGAAGATGATCGTCCCCGTCTACCTCATGTTCACCAAGTGCGACCTGCTGGCCGGCTTCGTGGATGTGTTCGGCGATCTGGCCAAGTCCGAGCGTGGGCAGATCTGGGGCTCGACCGTTCCGGTGATGGAGAAGGGCGAGGATCTGGCCGGGCTGTTCCGCGAGCGCTTCGACGAGCTGGCCGAGGTGGTGGAGCAGCGCTGCACCCAGCGCCTGGGCCAGGAGCGCCACCCGGAGACGCGCGAGCGCATCTACCGCTTCCCGCAGCAGTTCGAAGGACTGCGCGAGAACATCGCGGCCATGGTGCAGGCACTCTTCGCGGAGAACGTCTACGCGGACACGCCGGTGATGCGCGGCGTGTACTTCACCAGCGGCACGCAGGAGGGCAGCCCGATCGATCGCGTGATGAACGCGATGGCGGACGCCTTCGGCATCCGGCAGTCGCTGCCGTCCAGCTCCAAGTCCTCCACGGTGGAGGCGCGCAGCTACTTCCTCCGGGACGTCTTCGCCAACGTGATCTTCCCGGATCAGGATCTGGCGGTGCAGAGCACGGCCGAGGATCGGCGCCAGCGGCAGGTCCAGTACGCCTACGCGGGCGGAGCGCTGTTCCTCGCGGTGCTCATCCTCCTGTTTCCGACGATCGCCTTCTTCAAGAACCGCGAGCTGATCCACGACATCCGGACCCTGTTCCTCGCGCAGCAGGCGACCGCGGCCACGGCCTCCACCGCCTCGATCGCGGTGGAAGATTTGAAGGTGCTGCGCGATCGGATCGACGAGCTGCGCAAGAACAAGGAAGAGGGGCCACCCACGGGTATGCGCTTCGGCATGTACCGGGGCGATGCGCTCTTCGAGCCGCTGAGCCGCTTCTATGGCTCCGCCGTGCGGCGCACCTTCGTGGAGCCCGTGCTCGTCCAGGATATGAAGGATCTGAACACCTTCGCCAAGAAGCACGAGGGCGAGGAAGGTTCGGCTCCCGACGAACGCGAGTACGCGCGCTTCTTCACGCTCCTCAAGCTCAACCTGTTCCTCACCGGGCCGCGCACGGAGGCCGAGCCTGCCATCGGGGATGACGAGCGTGGGTGGCTCGTCAACCACCTGGTGGATCGCTGGAGCAACCGCTCCGGTTTCGCGGAGAGCGCCGAGCGTCAGCGCATGCTCGGCGAGCACCTGGATCTCTATCTGAAGCTGCTGGCCGCCAACCCGTCGCTGGCCTTCACGCGCAACGACAAGATCATTGGTGACACGCGGACGGCCCTCAGCAAGCTGCCCTTCGAGCGGCTGCTGCTGAACCAGATCATCGCGGACGCGGGGCGCGAGTTCGATCTCAAGCTCTCCAGCATCCTGGGAGGCACCGCCGCCAACATCAAGTCCAAGGGCCTGGTCCGCGCCGCCTTCACTCGCAAGGGCTGGGACAAGCTGGTGCGTGAGCGGTTGGAGAATCCGCTTCAGAACGCGGATCTCTGGGTCCTCAACCGGGACACGAAGAACCTCACGGACGCGGAGATCGAGCGCCAGATCAAGAAGCTCGAGTCCCTCTACTTCGAGACGTACATCAACGAGTGGCAGACCTTCCTGGACGCGGTCGAAGTGTCGCGGCCGAATGGACAGGCCGAGGTGCTGGCGGAGTTGGAGGAGTTCACGCGCGGCAAGCCGCCGCCGCTGGCCCGCCTGTTCCAGGCGGTCTCCTTCAACAGCAAGCTGCCGAACAAGAGCGCCGTGGAAGAGGCCGGTGAGGACATCCTCGGCAAGATCAAGCAGAAGCTCGAGAAGAAGGCGACCAAGGATCAGAAGGACGCCATGACCATCGGAGCCAGGCTCGTCCCGGGCGGCGAGGAGACGGGGGAGATCCAGTACACCGCGCTCCATGTGCAGGCGGCGTTCGACTCGCTGGTGAAGTTCGGCGTGCCTCCCAAGCCCGCGACGGAGGATGCACCGCCCGAGTCCACCCAGCTGGACCTGTACCAGGAGCAGCTGGTGTTCGTGCGTGACGCGCTCCGCCAGTTCGTGGAGAACCCCTCCGAGAACAAGGCGCTGGTGGCGCGCCTGTCCACCGCCAAGGTGGCCGCCCAGTCCCAGATCAATGGCCAGGAGGACCCCAACATCCGGCCGTTCCTCAACAAGCTGCTGATGCCGCCGCTCGAGACAGCCTCCAGCGCCGTCAGCGGCGCGGTGGGCGGAGAGCTCAACCAGGGCTGGTGCAGCGAAGTCTCGGACACCTTCAAGCGCAACCTCCTGGGCCGCTACCCGTTCAACAAGACGGGGCACGATGCGGCGCTGCAGGACGTGGCGGACTTCTACCGGCCGGACTCCGGCACGGTGTGGTCCTTCTACAACGCCTCGCTCAAGGAGAACGTGCGCAAGGTGGGCGCCAAGTGGAAGCCCGTGCGCGGCGTGGGCGGGGTGACGTTCGGTCCGGCGCTGTTCAGCTTCCTGGAGCGCGCGGACGACATCACCACCTCGCTCTTCGCGTCCAAGGCGGGCGAGCCCGGCATGCAGTTCACCATCCACATCCGGCCCTCGCCGCAGCTGGCCTCCATCACCTTCTCGGTGGACGGCAAGACGGTCGAGTACAAGAACGGTCCCGAGGAGTGGTACCCGTTCGGTTGGCCCGGTGATGGGAAGAAGTCCGGCGCCTTCATCAAGGTGCGCAACAACCGCGGGCAGATCGAGACGCTCGATCAGGATGGAGAGTGGGGCTTGTTCCGCCTCATGGAGGCCGGCACGCCGCAGGTGGACAGGGGCGCGCGCGTGTTCTCCGTCACGTGGAAGATGCCCTCCGTGGGCGCGGATGTGGTGATCGACTTCCGCCCCGCGCGCACCGCCACGCCTTTCTTTGGGCCGTCCCCGGGACCCGGTACCGGGATGCTCCAGCCGTTCCGCGCATCGGGGGTCAGTCCTCCGCGGACGATCGGAAGGGGGGCCGGATGTTCGGGGTGAAAGCCAACGCCGTGGCGCTGCTGGGCAAGGCGCCATGTCAGGGAGACTTCATCCGCTGGAACGCCGCGGATCCTGTCTCGGCGCAGTTCCACAAGTGGCTGGAGGAGGGGCACGAGGCCGTTCGTCGCGCCAACCTCACGCTGCCTGCCGAGCCCATCTGTTTCGTCTACACCGCCGCCGGTGGCCGTCAGGCGCTGGTGGGGATGATGGCCCCCAGCAGTGACAAGGTGGGGCGCCAGTTCCCCCTCTGCGTCTACGTGCCGCTGGAGCTGGGCCCTGTGTCTGGCAATGCCGCCACGCTGCACGGCTCGCACCAGGCCTTCTTCGCCGAGGCGCGCAAGTTCCTGGCGGACGCGGCGAAGCTCTCCGCGGACGATCTGATGAAGCGCCTGGAGGGGTTGGGGCCTCACGCCGCGGGAGATGCCTCCGCCGCGGACACGTACCGGCGCAGGGCGGTGGCGGCTCCGGCCTCCGCGCTGGTGGGGCAGTTCACCGGCGACGGTGCTCCTCCGGGTGCCCAGTACTACGCCTTCCGCACCTTCATGATGGCGTGCGCGGCCGAGCGCGGGAAGGAGCCCTCCAAGCCCGGCGTCACGCTGGACTGTCCCTTCCCGGAGGTTACGGGGCCGTATCCGTGGGTGGAGATGGCGCGGCGGATGTTGCAGTGGCGCGGGATGACGCCGGCGCTCTTCTGGCACATGGGCCCGAGCCCGCGGTTGCTGGTGTCACTGGGTCCGCCGTCGTCGACGCTGCTGCTGCACCTGGCCAAGCGCGAGCACTCCAGCATGAAGCTGTGGCCGCTGCGGACCAAGGCCACCAACGCCATTGAAACAGCGAAGCAGGCTCTCAATTCAAAACAGCGTCAGGCCCTGGATGACGCAAGCTCCACGGCGGAATCGGTGATCCTGGCATTCGCCAGCTGAGTGGAGTCCAACGGGGGAGAAGTGACATGGCAGTCTCGATCGAACAACTCCGAGAGAAGGCGAAGAACTGGATCGAGCCCTGCTCCGCAGCGGCCCCGGCGGGCGCGAACGCGAAGACGAATCCTCAGTACGAGGCCGTCGTGACCGAGATGGCCAAGCTCGAGGCCGTGACGGGTGGCGCGATCGACTGGAACATGGTGCTGGACTCCAGCGGCAAGGTGCTCCAGTCCGTCTCCAAGGATCTGCGCATCGCCACGTACCTGGCCTATGGCCTGTATCAGACCCAGGGATTGGATGGGCTCGCCACCGGGCTCGTCGTCGTCTCCGAGCTGATGGATCGGTACTGGCAGGGCCTTTTCCCCGAGCTGGCGCGTCTGCGTGGCCGCGTCAACGCGTTGGGTTGGCTCATCGAGCGCACGGCCAAGCCGCTGGGCGATACGCAGTTGGATGGTGGAGCTCGCGAGCGCGTCGAGGCGCTCGATGTCGCCGCCGCGCGTCTGGCTGAGGTGTCCCGGCAGAAGTTCGAGGCCAATGGTCCCGCCATCCGGCCGCTGCTGGAGAGCGTCCAGCGCCTCAAGGCCTCGCTGCCCGCGGATGCCCCTCCGCCTCCGCCTCCGCCTCCCGTCGAGACGAAGCCCACCACCACGGTTCCTCCGCCGCCCTCCATTGCTCCGGTGTCGGTGCCCGCAGCGGCGCCTCCGCCCGCGGCCATCAGCACGCCTCCGGTGGCGACGATGTCCGGCGCCGAGGGTGTCACCGACTTCCTTCGCCAGACAGGCTCGGCGTTGGCGAGCGCGGCGGGCACGCTGCGTCGCGCGGTGGCCACCGATCCGCAGTCCTACCGGATGCTGCGCGTCGGTCTGTATCTGCACCTGGTGCAGCCGCCGCCTTCGGATGCCAGCGGGAAGACGTCCATCCCCGCACCGCCCCCGGCGCTGCGCACGCAGCTCGAGAAGATGGCGCAGAACGGCAAGTGGGCCGAAGTGCTGGAGGAGTCCGAGTCCGCGCTGATGCAGCACCGCTTCTGGGTGGATCTGCACTACTTGAGCGCCCGAGCACTGGCCGAGCTGGGTCCCACCTTCGGGCCCGCCCGTCAGTCGCTGCTCGTCGAGCTGGGCGCGTGGCTCAAGCGCATGCCCGCCGTCCCCAAGTTCCTGTTCGGGGATGGATCGCCCTCGGCCAACGGAGAAACTCGGGCCTGGCTGGAGTCCGAACTGGCTCCGGCCGCCGCGTCAGGTAGTGCTCCCGCATCCAACGCGTCAGATCCTGGGGAAGGGGATGATGAGGCCGCCGCGCTCTCGGAGGCGCGCAAGCTCCTGGGGGGCGGCAAGGCCCCCGAGGCCATCGCCCTGCTCCAGAAGCGCGTGCAGGAGGCCAGCTCCAGCCGCAAGCGCTTCAAAGCCAGACTTGCTCTCGCAAAACTTTGCGCTGCCAGCGGCCAGGGTAATGTAGCGCGCGCCCTCTACGAGGCGCTCGATCGCGAGGCGGTCGAGCGGGGGTTGGATGTGTGGGAGCCAGCGCTCACCGCCGAGTGTCTGGAAGGTTTGTTAGGGGTTTCCCGCCCTCAGCCCAAAGCGGCTGAAGGTCTGGTGTCGGAGTTCAACGCCCGGTATCATCGTCTATGCCTGATCGATCCCAGCGCTGCCCTGAGGGTGTCTCTGTGAGAGGGGGGGCCTCTTACGGTGAGTCCGCGCGGGATCAACGAGTTCCCAACCAGGAGGTCACGAGGTGAGCAAGGAAGGGTCTGTCGCGCCGAAAGAACGCGTCAACATCGTCTACAAGTCCGAGACCGGAGGCGCGCAGGCCGAAGTCGAGCTGCCGCTCAAGATCCTCATGGTGGGGGATTACACCGGCCGCAAGGATGATCGCCCCGTCGAAGAGCGGGCGCCCATCAACATCGACAAGTCCAACTTCAACGAGGTGATGTCCAAGCAGAACCTCGGGCTGGACATCAACGTCGCTGACAAGCTCTCCAACGAGAAGGGCGCGGAGATGTCGGTGGCGCTGAAGTTCTCGACCCTCGCGGACTTCACCCCCGAGGGGATCGTCAACCAGGTGCCCCAGCTCAAGCAGTTGCTCGAGCTGCGCGCCGCGCTCAACGCCCTCAAGGGTCCTCTGGGCAACGTGCCGGCCTTCCGCAAGAAGATCCAGGCGCTGCTCGGAGACACCGAGGGCCGCCAGAAGCTCATGGCGGAGCTCGGACTGGGCGAGAAGAAGTAGCCACCGCCGCGCAAGCACAGAGAGGCGTGAACACGGATGAGCACTGATGCCAAGGCGGGTACTGCCGCCGCAACGACTGTCGAGACCCAGAACTCCCTGCTCGACGAGATCCTTGCCGAGACCAAGATGAAGCCGAGCGACGACGGCTATGACGTCGCCCGGAAGGGAGTGCAGGCCTTCATCGCGGAGATGCTGGCCCCGGGCCGCTCCGCGGAGCGCGTGGACAAGGCCCTGGTGGACGCGATGATCGCCGAGGTGGATGCCCGCCTCAGCGCGCAGGTCAACGAGATCCTCCACCACCCCAAGCTCCAGGCGCTCGAGTCCGCCTGGCGCGGGCTGAAGTTCCTGATCGATCGCACGGACTTCCGCGAGAACATCAAGGTGGAGATGCTGAATGCCACCAAGGAAGACCTGCTCACGGACTTCGAGGACGCTCCGGAGACGGTGAAGTCCGGCCTCTACCGGCTGGTGTACTCCAACGAGTACGGCGTCTTCGGTGGCAAGCCCTACGGCTCCATCTGCGCCAACTTCGACTTCGGGCCCGGCCCGGAGGACGTGGCCCTGCTGCAGAAGTGCGCGGCCGTGGCGGCCATGGCGCACACGCCGTTCATCGCCAACGCGTCGCCGGAGTTCTTCGGCGAGACGTCCTTCCTGAAGCTGCCGGGCCTCAAGGACCTGAAATCGCTGTTCGAGGGTCCGCAGTACGCGCGCTGGCACAGCTTCCGCGAGAGCGAGGACGCGCGCTACGTGGGCCTGGCCATGCCGCGCTTCCTGCTGCGGCTGCCCTACGGCGAGAAGACGATCTCGGTGAAGTCCTTCAACTTCAACGAGGATGTCGTCGGCCAGCACGATCGCTACCTGTGGGGCCATGCCTCCATCGCGCTGACCAGCCGCATCGTGGATTCGTTCGCCAAGTTCCGCTGGTGCCCGAACATCATCGGCCCGCAGGCGGGTGGCGCGGTGGAGAGCCTGCCGCTGCACCAGTACGAGGCCATGGGCGAGATCCAGACGAAGATCCCCACCGAGGTGCTCCTCACCGAGCGCCGCGAGTATGAGCTGTCCGAGGAGGGCTTCATCGGCATGGTGTTCCGGAAGGAGTCGGACAACGCCGCCTTCTTCTCGGCCAACTCCGTGCAGAAGCCCAAGTTCTTCGGCAACAGCCCCGAGGGCAAGCAGGCCGAGACGAACTACCGCCTGGGCACGCAGCTGCCGTACATGTTCATCATGTCCCGCCTGTCGCACTACCTGAAGGTGCTGCAGCGCGAGCAGATCGGCAGCTGGAAGGAGCGCTCGGATCTGGAGCGTGAGCTCAACCAGTGGATCGGCCAGTACGTGGCGGACATGGATGATCCGGCGCCCTCGGTGCGCTCCAAGCGCCCGCTGCGCACGGCGAAGATCAAGGTGGAAGATGTGGAGGGCCAGCCCGGTTGGTACCGCTGCAACCTCCAGGTGCGCCCGCACTTCAAGTACATGGGCGCATCCTTCACGCTGTCCCTCGTCGGCAAGCTCGACAAGGAATAGCGGCTGTGGGGGCGCCTAAGGGAAATCCCTAATGGCGCCCCAAGCGGCCGGGGATGTGGGATCCGGCGGCTACATTGGCAGTTCCGGGCTCACCAGGGAGGGGGGCCCTCCGAGACAGCTCATCGTCCCGGGTAGTCAGTCACCAAACGAGCAGTCGAAGAAGGAGAAGAGAGCCATGGCCGAGACAGTACACCTTTACCTCAAGGCGAACGGGACGGACATCAAGGGTGAGAGCACCCAGGTGAGCCTCGGACGCCAGGATTCCATCGAGTGCGTCTACTACGAGCAGTCCGTCATCACCGCGCGCGAGGCCGGCTCCAGCCTGGCCACTGGCCGCCGCCAGTACCAGCCGCTGCTCATCCGTAAGCGCATCGACAAGTCCTCGCCGCTGCTGATGAAGGCGCTGACGGAGAACCAGGCCGTCGAGGCCACCTTCAAGTTCTTCCGCCCGAACCCCACCGGTGACGGCACCACCGAGCAGTTCTACACGGTGAACTTCAAGAAGGGCCGCATCGCCAGCATGAAGCAGCTGGTCCCCGACACCCTCGTGCCGGCCAGCTCCACCGAGCCGCCCCTCGAGGAGATCACCTTCGTGTTCCACACCATCGGTTGGACGTACACCAACGGTGGCGTGACGCACGAGGACACCTGGGACGCGCAGCGCTGAGTCTGCTGGCTCGCCGCTCTCCGGGTTGAAGCGGAAGCGCGGTGGGCAGGACTCGGGAGGACACGACAGTGGCGGGGCGCGGGCTTCTGTCACGAATCGAGTCGGAGGAAGGGACGTCCTCGCGAAACGCGGACGTCTCCTCCTCCATCATCGAGCACTTGCGGGTATTGCTCAATACGCGCAAAGGAGACTCGGTCACGGTGCCGACTTTCGGAGTGGTGGACTTCTCGGACTTGGTTCACTCCTTTCCGTCGGCCATTCAGACGTTGCAGGCGACCATTCGCGCCACGGTGCTCGAGTACGAGCCGCGCCTGCGCAACGTCAGCGTCCGTCACGTGCCGGACGAGGATCCGCTGGTGGTGCGGTTCGAGATCACCGCGCAGCCCGCGGACAGGAACGCCCGAGGCGTGCTGCGGTTCCGCACGCAGATGACTTCGGGCGGCAAGGTCGAAGTCTGGTGAGCGTGCCGGTGACAGGCGGGAGCCACGGGTGTTCAGCAAGTACTACCAGAGCGAGCTCGCATATCTTCGAGAGATGGGGAAGGCATTCGGCAGCGCCAACCCCGCGCTGGCCGGCATGCTCGTGGAGCGCGGCGGCGATCCAGACGTGGAGCGGCTGCTGGAGGGCTTCGCGTTCCTGACGGCTCGCATCCGCGAGCGCATCGACGACGCGGTGCCCGAGGTGGTCCACGGACTGGTGGACCTGTTGTTGCCGCACTACCTGCGCGTGCTGCCCGCGTGCTCGGTGGTGGAGTTCAGCCCTCATGCGCGGTTGTTGCGCGGGCGTTCGCGGATTCCCGCGGGCGCGGAGGTGGGCTCCAAGCCGGTGGATGGGACGACGTGCGTGTTCCGCACCACGCGGCCGGTGGATCTGCTGCCACTGACGCTGGTGGACACGGTGTTGGATCAGTCCACGCAACTGGCGCCGGTGCTGCGCGTGCAGTTCCAGGTGGCCGAGCAGGGGCGCAGTGAGATCTTCCAGGAGGAGGGCTTCTCGCTCTTCATCCACGGCGAGCCGGCGGTGAGCTCCACGCTGCTGGTGTGGCTGCTGCGGCACTGCAAGTCGGTGCTGGTGCGCGGCGCGGCGGGCAGCGAGCCGGTGCGGCTGCCGCCCTCGTGCGTTCGCGCGGTGGGGTTTGCTCCCGAGGATCAGCTGCTGCCGTGGCCGGCGCGCGCTCCCGAGGGCTACCGGCTGCTGCAGGAGTACTTCACGCTGCCGCAGAAATTCCTCTTCATCGAGGTGCGCGGGCTGCAGGCCGCCGCGTCCATTACGGGACAGCGGCTGGAGGTGGCCTTCGAGTTCGAGCGGCCGCCGCCGCTGCCCGGGCGCGTGCCCAAGGACATCTTCAAGCTGCACTGCGCGCCGGTGGTGAACCTGTTCACCACGTCCTCGGATCCCATCCGGGTGGGGACGATGGGGCACGAGCACCTGCTGCGCGCCGCCGGGTTGGACCCCGAGCACATGGAGGTCTACTCGGTGGACACCGTCACCGGCCTGCAAGCCGGGCGCACGGATCGGCTGGACTACCGGCCCTTCTTCGACTTTGCGCACAACCAGGGAGACAACGCGCGGTTCTTCCGGCTGCGCCGCTCGCTGTCGCCCCTCAATGACGGCATCGACACGTTCCTGTCGCTGGGCAGCCCGCGAGACGCCATGCCCACGGCGACCGAGGAGACGCTGTCCATCGATCTGACGTGCACCAACCGCTCGCTTCCCTCGCGGTTGCAGGTGGGCGATCTGAGCATGCCCACGCCCGCGTCTCCCACGACGGCGAAGTTCCGCAATCTCATGGCGGTGACCAAGCCCGTGCGGCCGCCGCTGGGCTCGGAACTGCACTGGCGGCTGCTGTCGCACCTGGCGCTGAACCAGCGCTCGTTGATGGATCCTGGAGCACTGAAGGCGCTGCTGGAGCTCTACAACTTCCAGACGACGGCGGACCAGCCGGCGGCGCGCGCCAACCAGCTCCGCGTCGAGTCCCTGCGCAACGTGACGGGCAAGCCCGCCACGCGCTTCTTGCAGGGCGCTCCCGTGCGCGGCTCCCAGGTGACGGTCGACGTGGAGGAGGCCGGCTTCACCGGGCTGGGGGACGCGTTCCTTTTCGGGGCCGTGCTGGATGAGATGTTCGCCTCCTATGTGAGCCTCAACGCCTTCAGCGAGATGAACCTGCGCATCCAACCCTCTCAGGTGGAGTACCGGTGGCCCCCACGCAACGGCCGTCAGCCGATCGTCTGAACGCGGAGGAGTCGCCAGACGAGGAGTCCGGAGAGCTCGCGACCCTGTCGCTCGCGTCCCGGCTCGAACGGCTGACGTCGGGCGCGATGCATGTGCAGGCGCAGGGGGGCGGGGATCAGACCGTCCGCTTCCGCCTGGATGCGGCGCTCCAGTTCGCCGCTGGGGACGTGCGCTTCCTGCCGCTGGTGGCGCTGCTGGAGCGGCTGACGTCGAGCGCGGTGCGCGTGGGCGGGGATGGGCCGCCCGCGGAAGAGGCCATCCGCTTCCGGCATGATCCCTCGCTCACCTTCAGCTCCGGAGACGTGAGCCAGGTGCGGCTGGTGCCGCGCGTGTCGGAGTGGGGCGACGATCAGAACGGTCCCAAGCACATCTTCGAGGTGGTGACCACGTTCCTGGGGCTCACCGGCGCTTCGTCTCCGCTGCCGGGCTACATGGTCGAGGAGATCGCCCAGGAGGATCCGGACCGGCCCCTGAGGCGGCATTTCCTGGATCTGTTCCACCACCGGCTGCTGTCGCTGCTGTACCGGGCGTTGTCCCGCTACATGCCCGAGGGCGAGGCCACGCGCGCGGGCGATGACGTGTGGTCCCGCCGCGTGCTGGCGCTGGCCGGCCTGGACACATACGAGCGCGGTCCCCTGGTGGGGCTGTCCGTGGCCCAACTGCTGCGCCTGGCTCCGCTGCTGGCCACGCGGGCCCGCACGGCTCGGACGCTGGAGCTGGCGCTGGCGGATGTGCTGCGCAACGAGCTGGGCGAGGCCCGTGTCTCCGTCCGCCAGTTCGCCGGGAGCTGGGTGGATGTAGAGACCGAGCAGCGCACCAAGCTAGGCAAACTCAACTACCAACTGGGCCGCAACGTCATGCTCGGCGGCAAGCTCTTCGATCGCGCCGGCAAGTTCATCATCGGCATCGCCCCGTTGGACGGCTCCACGTACCACCGCCTGTTGCCCGAGGGCGATCTGAGCCCGCTGGTGCGCGAGGTGGTGACGCTGGTGGTGCGCGATCCCCTCGAGTGCGCCCTGGAGCTGGGCGTGAGCGAGGAGGTGCTGGGCGCCTTCCGCCTGGGGCCCAAGGCACCGGCCAAGCTCGGACGCAATACCTATCTAGGCGGACGCCACGCCGCGGTTCCTCGCTTGAGGACTCGGATCGTTCCGCTACCGTCGCCCGTGGCCCAAGGGGCTCCAGCGAGCCCCTAGCGTTTCACAAAACCTTTCTCGCACCCGTACAGGAGCCTCCTGATGCGTGTTGAACCGAAAACCCTCGTCCGGCGTCTCACCTCCACTGCCACGCGCATGCTGGAGGGAGCCGTCGCCCGGGCGAGCAGTGCCCGCGCCTACGAGATCATCCCCGAGCACATGCTCCGCCAGTTGTTGGAGGACGAGGAGGGCGAGGCCTCGCTCATCCTTCGTCAGTTCCAGGTGGATCGCACCAAGGTCCTGACGCGCGTGGAGGACACGCTGCGCGCGCTGCGCTCGGGCAATGCCGCCCGGCCGGTGTTCTCCGAGAGCCTCTTCCAGTGGTTCGAGGACGCGTGGCTGCTGGCCTCGCTGGAGCACGGCGCCCTGCGGCTGCGCTCGGGCGCTCTGATGGCGCAGTGGATCGCCCGGTCGGCTCGCTACTCGGCGGAGTCGTACCCGGAGCTGGATGCCATCTCCACCGAGGCGCTCAAGAAGTCCTTCGAAGAGGTGGTGAGCACCTCCAAGGAGGCCTCGGAGGTGGCTGCCGCGGGTGCGGCGGCGGCTCCGGCGGGTGGAGCTCCGGCGCCTCGCGGCGAGGAGGCGCTCTCGCGCTTCACCACCTCGTTCACGGCGAAGGCGCGTGACGGGAAGATCGATCCCATCTTCGGCCGCGATCGCGAGGTGCGTCAGGTGATCGACGTGCTCTCCCGGCGCCGGAAGAACAACCCGATCATCGTGGGCGAGCCGGGCGTGGGCAAGACGGCGCTGGTGGAGGGCCTGGCGCTGGCCATCGTCAAGGGAGACGTGCCCGAGTCCCTGAAGAACGTCGATCTGCTCGGCCTGGATCTCGGCCTGCTGCAGGCGGGCGCGGGAGTGAAGGGTGAGTTCGAGAACCGGCTCAAGGCCGTCATCTCCGAGGTGAAGGCTTCACCCAAGCCGATCATCCTCTTCATCGACGAGGCGCACACGCTCATCGGCGCGGGCGGGCCGCAGGGCGGCGGAGACGCGGCGAACCTGCTCAAGCCGGAGCTGGCGCGCGGCGAGCTGCGCACCGTGGCCGCCACCACCTGGACCGAGTACAAGAAGTACTTCGAGAAGGATCCCGCCCTGGAGCGCCGCTTCCAGCCGGTGAAGGTGGACGAGCCCTCGGAGAAGGACGCGGTGCTGATGATCCGCGGCCTGCGCGCCGTCTACGAGAAGGCCCACAACGTCACCATCCGCGAGGAGGCCGTGGTAGCCGCGGTGGAGCTGTCGCACCGCTACATCTCCGGCCGCCTGCTGCCGGACAAGGCGGTGGACCTGCTGGACACGGCGGCCGCGCGCGTGAAGCTGGAGCAGCACGCCCGGCCGGACGAGCTGGTGGAGCTGGAGGCGAAGCTGGCCTCGCTGGAGAGCGAGAAGGCCGCCCGCGATCGCGAGCTGGCCGCCGGACAGAAGCCGCCGCCGGAGGATGAGACGCCGGTGGAGGAGCGCCTCAAGGCCGTGCAGGATCAGGTAGCGACGATCCGCGGGCGCTGGGAGGAGCAGCGCACCGCCGTGGAGACGCTGAGCAAGGCCGTGGCGGAGCTGAACACCGCCAAGGAGCCCGCGGACAAGGAGAAGTTCAAGGCCCAGGTGGCGCAGGCGCGCGAGACGCTCCAGCGCCTGGGCGGCGAGTCTCCCATGGTGCACGCGGACGTGGACGCGGACGTGGTGGCCCGCGTGGTGGCCGGGTGGACGGGCATCCCCGTGGGGAAGATGCGCTCCAGCTCGCTCACCGCCGTGCTCAACCTGGAGGAGACGCTGCGCGGACGCGTGCGAGGCCAGGACATGGCGCTGCGCACGGTGGCCGAGACGGTGCGCGCATCCACCGCGGGCATCCGCAACCCGAACACCCCCATCGGCGTGCTGCTCTTCGTAGGCACCAGCGGCGTGGGCAAGACGGAGACGGCGCTGGCCCTGGCGGACGCCCTCTATGGTGGCGAGCGCTTCCTCACCACGATCAACATGTCCGAGTTCCAGGAGAAGCACACGGTGTCGCGCCTGATCGGCTCGCCGCCGGGCTACGTGGGCTACGGCGAGGGCGGCATGCTTACGGAGGCCGTGCGCCAGCGCCCGTACTCCGTGGTGCTCCTGGACGAGTGCGAAAAGGCGGACCCCGAGGTCCTCAACCTCTTCTACCAGGTGTTCGACAAGGGCGTGCTCAATGACGGCGAGGGCCGCACGGTGGACTTCAAGAACACCATCGTCATCCTCACCAGCAACCTGGCCACGGACGTGATCACCCAGATGTTCCAGGCCCCCGAGCCGCCGACCATCGAGGCCGTGCGCGAGGCCATCAAGCCGGCGCTCACCAAGCACTTCAAGCCGGCGCTGCTGGCGCGCATGTCCGTGGTGCCCTACGTGCCCATCGCGAAGGACATCCTCAAGGACATCGCCGCCATGAAGCTCAACTCGCTGGCGGGCCGGCTGCACACCTCGCACCGCATCAAGACGGAGTTCGCACCCGAGGTGCTGGAGGAGTTCGCTCGGCGTTGCACGGACATGGACTCGGGCGCCCGCAACGTGGACCACGTGCTGCGCGCCTCGCTCATGCCCCAGTTGTCCCGGGAGCTGCTCGAGCACCTGGCTGGCGGCACGACGCCTACCCACCTGCGTGTGGGTCTGAGCCCCAGTGGAGACTGGGACCTGGCCTTCTCCAACGCCTGATAATAGGGGGGGACAGCGCGTTTCAGCACGCGTAAAAAGGGGGCCCCGGGGGATCCGGAGGCCCCCTTTGGCGTTCTTGCTTCCTCTTCGCGGGGCACCCCCTTGGCTGCCTCGGCCATTCGGCATAGGAGAAGGTCATGCTTCCCCTGGTGATCCGCATCAAGGACGTGGAGTCCAAGCCGCCGATGGAGAAGCAGTACGTCTTCACCACGTCCCCGGTGCGCATCGGCCGCAACCAGCTCAACGACATCTCCATCTCCCGGCCCTTCGTGTCGCTGTTTCATGCGCTCGTGCGCTTCGACAAGGGCTCCATCTCCATCGTGGATCTCGGGTCCACCAACGGCGTCATCGTCGGGGGCAAGCGCATCGAGAAGAACGTGCCGGCCCGTGTCGTGCCGGGCATGGAGGTGTCCATCGGCTCGGTGCACTTCGAGTTCTCCCGCGACTCCAAGGCGGTGAAGGACAACGGGGGCCGGCTCACCCAGTTCCGCGCGCTGGCGGACATCATGAGCGAGGGGACCGGAAAGGGAGAGGCGCTCAGCTTCAAGCCCACCCCCGTCCAGGACCGCAAGCTGGAGCAGCGCACCTCGCTCCTGCCGAGCCTCGACAGCCTCCTGGAGCAGGAGGAGGAAGTCACCAACAGGAGCCCTCGGACGATCATCTCTCAGGCCATTCCGGACGGAGATGGGGATACGGCGGACGGGAGCGAGGAGGCCACGTCCCTGGATCTGCGCACGGTCCGCGAGGACGAGGCGCCGGGGCCGAAGAAGCCCGCGCCCATTCCTCCTCCCGCCCTGGTGCGGAAGAAGACGGTGGGCAGCATCCCGGTGCTGTTGCCCCAGGCGCCGGGCGGGGCCGCGGCGCTCCAGAGCACCATCCAGCAGCTCGTGCCGCTGTACAACGCGTACCGCACCTCCTGGAAGATGCTGCACCAGGGGCTGGCTCGGGGCGTGGACACTCTGCCGGAGCAGGATCGCGGCCAGCTGATTGCTCAGCTCCAGCGCCGCATGCCGGAGATGGCGCAGGAGCCCATGTTCCAGGAGATCGCCAAGAACGTGGGGCGCCCCGTCCAGGTGGAGCCCCTCACGGGAGGGGCCGCGCCCGCGGGAGGCCCGGGCAACCGGGTGGATGTGGTGGCCCGGGAGCAGCTGAACCGGTTCGTCCGCTCGTACCTGTCCGACAACCGCGGGCTGCAGTCCGAGGAGGACATCGGGCGCTTCCTGGAGCACCTGGCGGATGTGCTGGAGACGTTCGGGAAGGCCTTCATCGAGTTGCGGCAGGGGCACGATCAGTTCGGCCAGCAGATGGCGGTGCCCGTCACCAACGATCAGAACCCGCTCACGCGGATGCGGAGCACGCGCGAGATCCTGCGCTACCTGCTGGACTTCCGGGTGCCCGAGGGTGCCAGCCGCGTGCAGGAGCTCATGGGCGGCTTCGTGGACGTGATGATCCACCAGATCGCGCTGCTCAACGGCATGCGCGAGGGCGTGAAGGGGCTGTTGCAGCGGCTGAGCCCGGAGTTCCTGAGCCGGGGCGTGAGTGGCATCTGGCCCTTCAACCTGTCGAAGCAGTGGGACAAGTATACGGAGCAGCACCGCGCCTTCCTGGAGGAGGAGCGGGAGCTGACGGCCGTCCTGTTTGGGCCCGAGTTCGCCAAGGCGTACCTCGCCATCGTGGGCGACGCGGCGAAGGGGGGCGCGGGCGAGGGCGACGATTCGGATGCGGGCGAGTCCGAGGAGGAATCATGACGTCGAAGGGGATGCGCGGGGTTTGGGCCCTGCGGTGGTTGCTGGTGGGGCTGGGAGTGGCGAGCCTGAGCTGCAAGCACGAGGCTCCGGTGCGCGAGCCGGTGGTGCGGGCGCTGTGCTTCTCGGAGCTGCCGTCGACCATGCGGGTGGTCTCTCCGGCGGTGTGGAAGCCCGAGGCGCTCTTCCAACTGCTGATCAACGGGTATGAGCAGTCGACGGGCCGGGTGCCGCTGCCTCCCACGGACTGCATGGGCACGCCGATCCTCTGGCAGGACCCGGCGCCGGGCGAGTGCGCGGTGACGGAGCCCGAGGGCACGCCGCTGCCCATCCAGCCGCTCACGGTGGATGAGATGATCATCACCGAGATGCGGCTGGACCTGAAGCTGGTGTGGGCGATCGTCCGGCGGTTCTCGAATGGGGAGGCCATCGGCCCGGTGGCGCTGGTGGAGGCCACGCCGCGAGGACTGGCGGTGCGAGCGCTGGGGACGCTGAAGGCGTTGCCGAAGAGCACGCGGCTGCGCCTGGAGCGCATCAACGGCATCGAGGTGCTGCTGGTGGATGGCGAGCGGTGCTGGGGCAAGGACGATCCGAAGACGTGCCAGCGAATGATCCGGCTCATGCCGCTGCGGGGGAACCGGTTCGTCGCGGAGCCGCTGGTGGGACAGGACGGCAAGTGCCTGCAGCCGGCGAACATCGCCCTGAGCCGCAACGGTGTGCAGACGCTGCCCAGCCGGTGGCTGCGCAAGTACGAGTTCTCCGCGGCACTGACGGTTGCTCCGGATGGGATTCACGTGGCGGAGCAGATCGCCGCGAAGGACAACGATCCGAAGCAGCCCACGTCTCCGGCGCGGCTGTTCCGCAAGGCGCAGGACGAGCGGCTCATCCAGGTGAACCAGAGCCGGATGTCGGTGGACAGGCCCTCGGTGTGGACGCAGCTGCTGGAGCCCGGGGCGACCGAGGTGCTGCCGTAGGGTAGACTGAGGGCCAGGGGAGACCCATGGCGGACAACGCAGGCTACCGGCGGACGTGGAGGTTGCGAGGGTTGATGGACGAGTATCTCGTCGTCCGGAGCCTGGAGCTGCACTCCTCGGAGGACGGACAGCGGATCCCGGCGAACACCGTCAGCTGGCGGCTGCGCGGGCTGAGGGGAGATTCGGCGGCGGAGCGGACGCTGCTGGAGGTCTACGGTGCGCTGGGAGGGCAGCAGCGCTCGGGGCCCTCCATGTTCGAGCGGCGCCAGTTCCTCGAGCAGATGTGGCTGGAGCTGGAGGGCGCGTTCGAGAGCGGACGGCTGGCGCTGCTCCGGGTGCCTCGGCCGGTGTTCATCCTCCCGGAGCGTGAGAAGGCGGAGGAGGATGACTGGAAGAACGACTCCGAGCCCACGAGCTGGGTGGGAATCCAGCTCGAGGACGAGGAGGGTGAACCGGTCGCGGGGCAGCGTGTGCGGCTGAAGCTGCCGGATGGATCGGTGCGCGAGCGCGTGTCCGACGACAGGGGCCGTATCCGGGTGGACGGCGTTCCCCCTGGCAACTGCCAGGTGGAGTTCGTCGGGATTGATGGGAGTGACTGGCGCGCGGCGTGAGCGCGGGTTTCCTCAGTCGGTGGACATCGTGATCGTCCTTCCGGATACGAGCCACCGCTCCGTGGTGCACTGACGCGCGAAGTGCGTGTCGTGTGTCACCAGCAGCAACGCTCCCGGGTATTCGCGAAGAGCCGCCTCCAGCCGCTCGATGGAGGGCAGATCCAGGTGGTTGGTGGGCTCGTCCAGCACCAGCGCCCAGGCGTGCTGCCCCAGGCCCTGGGCCATCAGCAGCTTGCGCGTCTCTCCTGGTGACGGCTGCTCCGAAGCCAGCAACCGCTCGGGATCCACTCCCAGCGCGGCTACCAGGGACAACACCCGCCCTCGCTGTTCGGGCGGCAGTGCTCGTACCGTCTCGAGCGCAGCCGTGGCTTCTTCTGCTCCCACGTCCTGTGGCAGGTAGAGCACCCGCTCCAGCGGCACCCGGGCATGGGTGAGCAGCGCTCTCAGCAGCGTCGTCTTCCCGGCCCCGTTCGGCCCTTCGATCCGGATACGGCTCTCCCGGCCGACCGAGAGGGTGAGCGGCTCCAACAACTCCACATCCCCCGCGCGCAGCGGCGCATTCTCCAGGGTGAACAGCCACGGGTTCGGAGAGCGCACGTAGTCCACGAAGACCGAACGTCCCACCGTCTTGTCCACCTGGAACTCGCCTATGGCCTCCGCGGCTCGCTCCGTCTCCCGCCGCAGCACTCCCACGTTGGTCCCCAGCCGGTCCTCCGCCCAGCTCGCGAGCGTGGTGGCTCCCATCCCACGCGCGTCGCTGTCGTACTTGTTCCTCATCCGCCGGCCCGTGCTCTTCTGCGCCGCGGCAGCCTGTTGATCCCGGCGAGCCTGGTCGAGCTGCCGTTGCAATCGGCGATGGTGCTCCTGCGCCTGTTGCCGGGAGGCGAGCTGGCCCTCACGCTCGGACTCCCAGTGCTGCTGCGCAGCGGAGTATGCCCCGGGCCAGAGTCGAGCTCCGCCTGCGTGGACGCGCAGCGTCGAGGTGGTCAGCTCCTCCAGCAGCGTTCGATCGTGTGAGACGACGATCCCGATGCCTCGGAAGCGCCGCAACGCAGAGATGAGCCACCCGCGCGCCTCCGCGTCCAGGTGGTTGGTGGGCTCGTCGAGCAGCAGCACGTCCGGCTCGCTCGCGAGCGCCGCGCCGATCTGCCACCGCTTGCGCTCGCCCGGCGACAGCGTGGACCAGCGCTCCAGCGCGCCGGGCTCCAGCCCGAGCTGCCCGAGCACCCGCCGGGACACCGAATCCCACGCCTCCGCGAAGGCGCTGATCTCCGGGCTCAGCTCCTCCACGCTCTGAGGACAGAGCCGAACGGCGGGATCACGAGGCTCGTATTGGAAGTGCCCCTCGGTGGGTTTCAGCTCGCCCGAGAGCACCCGGAGCAACGTGGACTTGCCGGCGCCATTGGCACCCACGAGCCCCGTCCAGCCAGGCGAGAGGTGGAACTCCACGTCGGTCAGCAGGGAGACAGCATCCGAATAAGCGAAAGACACGCCGTGCGCGCGAAGGGATGACATGAAGGAACTCCTGAATCCGGTCGAGCGCAGGGCTCGACGAAGGGAAGGCTCGGGGCCGCGGATTTCAGGAGTTCATCTTCAATGGAGTATCAACCTCGCACAGGTCGGAGACGGCGAAAGATATAGGCTCAAGCCGTCCCGCATGCAACCCCCTGCATGTGACGACGATTCCGCGCCCTCTGTCAGTGCGCGGTCGCGGGCTGCGGATGGCGAGACAGGCGCCACGCCCCCACGGAGGCGAAGATCGCCGACATCACGCTGAGCAGCAGCGCCAGCGCGACGTTGTTCAGCGACTCCTTCACCCCCAGGGTGAGGACGATCGGGTCACGGACAGCCTCGCTCGCGTAGTAGGTCAGGCAGGTCATGACTCCCGTGATGAAGCCAAGGCCGCCCGCGAGGAGCGTGAACACACCAAGTGACAACAACAGCGGTACGTACCGGCGCTCGGGACGGCGCGAGTACTGGATGCTCGCGGCCAACAGCGCCAGTCCGGCCAACAGCGTGGGGTACATCCCAAAGCCACCCTCGATGAATGCGTTCACCATGCTCGTCCCTCCGTGCTGCGAGTCTTCGGAGGTGAAGACACCGCAGCGGCTTTTGGGTTCACGAGCGGCTCATTTTTTTTTCCGAGCCCATGGGGTCCATGCACTGACCGAGGTGGTGCAGGGTGCGAGGCCTGGCCTCAGTGAAGGTGGACCCGGCTCTCCGGTGAGGAGTTGCCGCTGGCCACGGCGGGAGGGAACTCCTCGTTGGGGCGGAGGCCCTCGGCGCCCGGAGCCAGAGGCTGATCGCCGGTGATGAGGCTCTTTGCCCGGGTGAACAGCCAGCGCACGCCCTGGAGCGCGTCGCGCACGAGCGCGGCGGGCGCCTCGCGAGACAGGAGCCTGGGGCCCTTCGTCGTTCCCGAGGCGACTCCCTCCGGCATCGGGTTGATGCCCACTCCCAGTTCGTAGACCATCTTACCGCCCAGACTGGCGGTGTAGATCGCCGCCATGTTGGCCACCACGCCGAGCAGGGCCTGGCCGAGCGTGGGGGGACGCCGCAACCGCCACAGCGTCACGCCAATGGCACTCACGGTGATGACGGCGTTGCCCAGCCCGTGGAGGAACGTCATGTCTCGCGCCTGCGGTGGGTCGAGCTTCACCTCCTGCGAGGCGGCCAACCCAGCCAGGCCCGAGAAGAGGGCGCTCGCCGCGCCGGCGATCCAGAGCCTGCGGCCTACCCGGGCCCAGGCGGGATCTCCGCTCAAGACCGCGATCAGATCAGCAGTGGTGGCCGTGGGCAGCAAGACCAGCGGGGCATGGACCACGGACGGGTGCAACTCGTGCAGCAGCATCATGGGAGCTCCCCCTGTTGTGCGTGGGAGCGCTCACGGCGCGCACCGTGTCAGCCTCCCGTTGCTGGGAGGGTAGGCACGCCGATGCCCTTTGACGCTGCTGCGGCATGGCATGGCAGCTCGCCTCCTTGCCGATGGGGTAGGGGACGAGCAGGCGCTTGCCGGCTCAGGGGCCTAGAAGACGCCTCACCTCCGCCGCGCTGGGGCAGGCGAGCGCTTGCTGGGCCAGCGTCCGCGCTTCTGCCGCATGACAGGTGCGGAGGGCCTGCTTCACGGCAGCGATTGCGGGAGCACTCATGCTCAGCTCATCCACGCCGAGCCCGACGAGCAGGGGAGTGGCCAGCACGTCTCCAGCCAGCTCACCGCAGATGCCCACCCACCGGCCCCGGGCGTGTGCCGCCTCGACCACTCGAGCCACTGTTTGCAGCAACGCCGGGTGCAGCGCATCCGCCAGGTGAGCCACGCTGGCGTTGCCTCGCTCCGCGGCGAACAGGTACTGCGTCAGGTCATTCGTCCCGAGGGAGAAGAAGCTGGCCTCCTCCGCCAGGTGGGGCGCCAGGAGCGCCGCGGAGGGAACTTCGAGCATGAGCCCCACCTCCGTGCGTGCAGCCTCGGGGAAGGCACGGGCTGCTTCGTTCCAGAGGGCGCGAGCCTCTCGCCATTCCTCGAGCGTCGTCACCATGGGGAACATGACGCGGATGGGATGTTCTGCCGCGGCGCGCGCGATGGCTCGGAGCTGGATCGAGAAGAGCTCTCGGTGGGCGAGGCAGAAGCGCAGGCCTCGCAGGCCGAGGAAGGGATTGGCCTCGCTCCTCATGCCGAGATAGGGCAGGGGTTTGTCGCCTCCGATGTCCAGGGTGCGGATGATCAGCGATCGGCCCTCCAGTGCCTCGGCCGCATCGCGATAGGCCTGATACTGCTCGTCCTCATCCGGTGCCGCCGGCCGCCCCAGGAAGAGGAACTCGGTGCGGAAGAGGCCTACGCCTTCGGCTCCAGCCTCGACCGCGGATCGGGCCTCGGCCGCGTTGCTGATGTTGGCGGCTACCTCCACCTGGCGTCCGTCACGGGTGAGGGCCGGTTGAGCGCGCAGCTCGAGGGCCGCCTTCCGGGAGCGCTCCTCCTCTTTGACGCGCTGCTGGTACTGAGCCAGCAACTCCTCCTCGGGTCGGGGGCACACGCGCCCCGCCGTGGCGTCCACGATGAGGGGCGTGCCCTCAGACACTTGTAGGATCGCGTCTCCCAGGCCGAACACAGCGGCGATGCCCAGCGAGCGCGCCAGGATGGCCGCGTGGCTGGTGGCCGCCCCACGTGCCGCGCACAGCCCCTGGACACTGCGCGCGTCCAGCCGAGCCACGTCCGAGGGCGCGAAGTCCCTGGCGATCAAGATGCCCGAGAGCGCGAGGTTCCCGGCCAGAGGAGCGGCGCCCCCCAGAACCGCTGAGACCTGGCGCCCCACGTCGCGGACATCGGCCGCTCGGGAGCGCAGGAGTTCATCCTCCTGCGCCTCATAGCGAAGGGCCATCGCCTCCACGGCCCCATTCCACGCTGAGAGGGCGCTTCGGGCCCTGGCATGGAGTGCTTCGTGCGCTGCTCGGAGCAGCACATCATCTCCCAGCAGCAGGAGGTGGCCCTCGAAGATCCCCGCGGTCTGACTGCCCGAACGCAGGGCCACGGAGGCACGCATTGCCGTCAGTTCCTTCCGCACGGTGGCGAGCGCCCGCTGCAGCCGGGTCCACTCCTCCTGCGGTGACGCGGCCGCCCCCGTGTCTCTCTCCTCTGCTGGAGGATGGAGCAGCACCGCCGGGCCGATAGCGATGCCCGGAGCGGCAGGGATGCCCGTGAGCCACGGTGAGGAGTCTTCCTGCGCCGGTGGAGAGCTCCGTTGCGGGACAGGAGGACGCGGCGCGGCCGGCTCATCTCCGAAGTTGATGGCGGCCAGCTGGCGCAGTGCCTCCAGCGCGGAGGTGGCCTCCGGACCCGTGGCGATGAACTCCACCTCGTGCCCCTGGCGTACCCCCAGCATCATCACCGAGTTGATGCTCCGGGCCTCCACCGCTTCGCTGTGGGTGGTGAGGTTGCGCAGCCGGAGATCTCCGGTGAACCGCATCGCCGTCTGAGCCAGTCGCGCGGCCGGGCGGACATGCAGGCCGAGCGCGTTGGGCACGGTGAGGCGCAGCGTGAGCTCGGGCCCGCTCGTGGTCCGCGCAGGCGGGGTAGGGCGCGGCGCAGGTTCCACGAGTTGCTCCTGCTTGGCCCTCAGCGCCCCACGAGCCTCCGCGGCCACCTGCTCCAGCGTGGCTCCGCCGCGCGCCTGTGCCGCCGCAGCCACCGCGCCCTCGACCAGCGGCGCGCCACAGAGCACCACTCGCTCACGGTACTCGGGAGGGAGCAGGTCCAGCGCCAGCTCGGCGTTCAGCACCGCGCTCCCGAGATCCATCAAGACCACCACGCCCGCATCCGAGTACACGCGCTCGATGGCCTGCATCACCCGGGTGGCATCGGTCCCCAGCGGCGAGTCCGGTCCCTCGAGCCCTCCCGCGGTGGCGATGCGAGCCTCGGGGCCGGCCATCTCTCGCGCGAGCTCCGCCACGCCTTCGGCCAGCCGGCTGCTGTGCGAGACGATGACGAGTCCAACCATGGCGCGAGTCTCGGTGGCGGAGGTCAACCCAGGGTCCTGGCGGCGCATTGGATCAGCAGGAGCGACGACGTGGCTCCCGGATCCGGGTGGCCCGCGCTGCGCTCACCCAGGTAGCTGGCCCGGCCCTTGCGCGCCACCAGGGGAATGGTGGCCTGACGGCCCTGCTCGGCCGCCGTGGCCGCCTTGTTCAGCGCATCCTTCAGCTCCGCTCCCTGCCCGAGCGCCTGTTGGAACGCCTCGATCGCCGGGTGCAGCGCATCGATCATCGTCTTGTCTCCGAGGGCCGCCTTGCCTCGCGAGATGACGCCATCGATGCCGGCCTTCAGTGCCTCGGCCAGCTCCGAGGGCGTCAGCTCCTGCTTGCCAGCGGTCCGCGTCGCCATCTGCAGGAACAGCGTCCCATAGAGCGGTCCGCTCGCCCCACCCACGGTGGAGATCAGCGTCATGGCCACCGTCTTCAACAGGGTGCCGATGTCCTGCTCCGCCACGGCCGGGAGCTTGAGCCGCACTGCCTGGAAGCCGCGGTGCATGTTCTCCCCGTGGTCTCCATCGCCAATGGCCATGTCGAGCTGCGTGAGGGCGTCCTTCTGCTCGGCGATGGCGGCCGCGTATGCCTGGATCCACTGTGCGATGGCGTCTCGGGTGATGGGCATGGTTCGGTGGACTCGGAGGAAGGGAGAAGGCTCAGACGCCCCAGCGCAGGGCCGGGGTCTTCACGGGTGCGTCCCACAGCCGGATGAGCTCGTCATCCACTCGCAGCAGGGTGACGGAGCACCCCGCCATCTCCAGGGACGTGATGTAGGAACCCACGAGGTTGCGAGCGATCCGGATCCCCTTGGCCTCCAGGATTCGAGCCACCTCGGCATAGAGGATGTACAGCTCGATCAAGGGCGTGCCGCCCATGCCGTTGACGAAGGCCAGCACCGAGTCGCCCGACTTGAAGGGCAGATCGCCCAGGATGGGCTCCACCAGCATCGCGGCCACCTCGGAGGCAGGAGCCAGCTTCACCCGCTGGCGGCCGGGCTCGCCGTGGATGCCGATGCCCAGCTCCATCTCATCCTCGGCCAGCTCGAAGGTGGGCTTGCCCGCATGAGGCACGGTGCACGAGGTGAGCGCCATGCCCATGCTGCGGCCCTGCGCATTCACCTTGCGAGCAATCTCCGCCACCTCCTTCAACGGGCGACGCTGCTCCGCGGCCGCACCGGCCAGCTTCTCCACCAGGACGGTGACACCCACGCCGCGCCGCCCCGCGGTGTACAGGCTGTCCTGCACGGCCACGTCGTCATTGGTGAGCACCTGCTCCACCTCGATGCCTTCGGCGCGAGCCAGCTCGGCGGCCATCTCGAAGTTCAGGCAGTCACCCGTGTAGTTCTTCACGATGTGCAGCACGCCCGTGCCGCCATTCACGGCCTGGGACGCCGCGAGCATCTGATCCGGAGTGGGGGAGGTGAACACCGCGCCGGGGCAGGCCGCGTCCAGCATGCCCAGGCCCACGAAGCCGCCGTGCATGGGCTCATGTCCCGAGCCTCCGCCCGAGAGGATTCCCACCTTGCCGCGCACTGGCGCGTCCTTGCGGACCACGTAGTGGGGCTCGAAGTTCACCCGGACCAGATCCCCGTGAGCGGCGGCCATGCCGCGCAGCGCATCAGTGACCACGTCTTGCGGACGGTTGATCAGCTTCTTCATGGCTCACCCCGGAATAGGCACCCGTAGCCCAGGGAACTTGTAGGACGATCGGCCGCCCACGTCTCGCGGATTTGAGGGGTGCTCCCCTCACTCTGAGGGGGGCCGTCACACCAGCAACATCCCGCCTGGGGTAAACCAGCAATCCATTAAATCCATGATTTTTATGGAAAATGGAATATTCCGGGCAGGGGCGTGGAAATTGCTCAGGGTCACTGCATTCACCTGCCTCGCCCCTGCGGGATGGCGAGGCCGAATGTCGAGGAGACGCCTGGATGAGACGACTGGTCGCGCTGCTCTGCTTGTGGGGGCTGGTGGGGTGCTCGGGAGAGTTCGAGTCGGAGTCACCGCTGGAGACCGATGCTTCGCAGCGCGGACAGGCTGCCTCGGTGACGGCGAAGATCCCGATCACCGCGGCCATGGTCCGTCTGGATCCGGCGAGGCCGGCCCAGGGCAACTACTCCACCGCATTCGATGAGCAGACGCTGGCGGGAGATCCGGTCCTGGGAACCGGCGGCAAGCCGACCACCAACTGGAGCGAGCAGAGCTGGAATACGGCCGATTACCCGGCGGGGTTCTACATCGATCTGGGCGCGCAGTACGTCGTCACGCACGTGGCGTACTTCGACACCTTCAGCACGGACGCCGTCAACTTCGATACCGGTAGCCCGGGTCAGTGGACGCGGCAGGTGACCAGCCAGAGCACGGGTTGGGAGCAGTGGAGGATCTTCCCGCTCACCTCCGTCACGACGCGCTACATCCAGTACTCGCGCGGGATGTACGCGGGCGTGAACGAGATCCTCATCTACGGTTATCTGGCGGACGGAACGCCGCCTCCCAATCAGCCGCCTGTCGCGTCCATCACGCCTCCGGGCGCCATCACCCTGCCCACGGCGACCGCGACCCTGCGCGGAGCGGGTACGGATTCGGATGGGACGATCAGCTCCTATCAGTGGACGCAGGTGTCCGGTCCGAACACGGCCACGATCAGCGGTGGGACCACGGCGACGGCGACTGTCTCGGGGCTGGTCGCGGGCACGTACAAGTTCCGGCTGACGGTCACGGACAACGGCGGGGCGAGCGCCACGGCGGAGGCCACGCTTCTCGTGAACCCGGCGCCCAACGGGCCGGTGCCTTACGGTGTGCAGACCGCGGTCAAGAAGAGCTCCACGAGGTTCGGCACGCAGCCGCCGTTCGGCTACTACGAGTACCTGCCGAGCCAGTACGACGCGGACCCGACGAAGAAGTGGCCGCTCATCATCATGCTCCATGGCCTGGGTGAGCGAGGCAACGGGGAGTCGGAGTTGTCGAAGCTGCTGGGGCAGGGCCTCACCGGCCAGATCCAGGCGGGGACGTTCGCCGCGCACGACAAGTTCATCGTCGTGTCCCCGCAGTTCATCTGGTACGAGCCAAACTTCATCCGGGATGTCCTCAACTTCGTCAAGGCGCATTACCGCGTGGACGAGAGCCGGATGTACCTCACGGGCCTGTCCCTGGGCGGGATCGCCACGTGGAGCTACGTGAACACCTATGGCAGCACGGTGGAGTTCGCCGCGGTGTCGCCGATCGCGGGCAATGCCCTCTGGGGTGGCATCTCCTGCGCGCAGTTCGCGACAGTTCCCATGTGGGTCTTCCACGGTGAGAAGGACGACAACAAAGAGACGCTCGCTTCTCTCGACATCGCGGGTGTCCAGACGATCAGGAACTGCAGCGTGCCTCCCGTGGAGACCCGGCTGACGCTCTATCCCGACGAGTTCCACGACTCGTGGACCATCACCTACGATCTGAGGGGGATGCAGAGGCCGACCAACCCGAACTGGGATCCGTACAACGTCGACCTCTACTCCTGGTTCCTCCAGCACACGAAGTAGAGGCGGGTGGACGACAGGTGCCCTGGGCCTCCGGGCTCAGGGCGCTGGCTCGGGGGTAGGCAGCAGCCGATCCTCGAGCCACTCGGCGTAAGGGGCGAGGGTGAGGTGCGCGCGGGCCTCATCGGTGCTGCTGGAGAATCGTCCGGTCAGCACCACCCGATCTCCTACCACGATGGCGCTCGCATCGAGGAAACCCGCGCGCCACAGCTCGTGGTTGATTTGCAGGAGCGCTTCGCGCAACGCCCGATCGACCAGCTGCACGTCGACGAAGATGTAAGGGTAGATCGCTCGCATGAGCCTCACTCCGCGCGCGTCGTCGAGCGACAATGCGGGCCCACGCACCATGAAAGTGGTCCCTGCGATATCGAGCTCGAGCAGCGAATCCGGGGGCAGGAACCTGCACAGATCACAGACCCGTTGCCAGACATCCATGCGCCTCACGCGGATGTCGAACGTGCGGATGGGACCCTCGGGGCCAAAGAGGAGCAGCCGGGTGTCGCCTTGGTTCTCGGGCGAGACGTACACCGCGAGCTGACGGTTGCCGATGGGACGCGCCTGGAGCAGCTCCTCGTCGCGGATGGCGAAGCCGCGCACCCCCGGTGGGAGGTTGATGACCTTCGTCACGCCGGGTGGGAGCCGCATGGGCTCCGTGGAGGGCTGGGGCCTTGCCTCAGCAGAGGCCGCACTCCACAGCAGCACGGCCATCCCCCAGAACCACGGCTGTTTCGGCATTCCAGACTCCTCGGGCGGAGGTTGGGCAGTCTACTGCTTCTGGAAGTCGATCGCCCTCAGCGCGGTCTCGGCGATGGTGAGAAGTGTGGCCTCGTCCGCACCGTCCTGGGCCTGCACGGACATGCCCTGGATCACGGCACCGAGGAACCGGGCGAGCGCCTCGGCATCGGTCTCGGCGGGCAGCTCGGCTTCGGCGATCGCTCTCTCGATCCGCGTGCGTAACATGTCCAGAGACTGGTTCCGCAGACTCGTTGTGTGCCGGGCCACATCCTCGTTCTCCGAGGCACAGGTGAGGACTGCGGTGGACACCATGCACCCTCGGGGACGGTCAGGACGTGTGAACTCGTGGGCTGTATCGCGCAGCATTCGAGTCATGGCCTCCTTGAAGGAGGGTTCCTCGATCAGGGCGCGCGCCGTGAATGTTCCCCGCTGCTCCCGGTAGCGTTCCAGCGCTTCCCGGTAGAGGTCCGCCTTCGAGGTGAAGGCCGTGTAGAGGCTCGGCGCAGTGATCCCCAGCTCCTCGGTGAGATCGGCGATGGACGTGCCTTCGTAACCCCGCCTCCAGAACAGATCGAGCGCCTGGTCCAGCGCCACGTCGCGGTCGAATCCTCGAGGGCGGCCCCGGGGCCTGGAAGGGGTAGTGCTCTTTTTCATAGCGATCACTCTGGAAATTGGATGAGGCCCGGGTTAATTCGTAGCGAACACTCTAAATATAGGGGCGTCACGCATATGAGTCTTCCATCTCGATACCTGTTGGCAGTGGCCAGCGTTCTCCTGGGGTTGGCGGGCCCTGCCTTCGCGCAGGCTCCGTCGCTCACCGAGCGACTGGACCGAGCCATCGATCAGGCGCTGGCGGACCGGCGCATCGTCGGAACGGTGGTGGTGGTCGCGCAGGACGGCAAGATCGTCTACGAGCGCGCTGCGGGGTTGGCCGATCGCGAATCCAAGCGGCCCATGAAGAAGGACGAGATCTTCCGTCTGGCCTCCATGTCGAAGCCCATCGTCTCGGTGGCCGCGCTGAAGCTGGTGGAGCAGGGCAAGCTTCGGCTGGACGATCCTGTCTCCAAGTGGCTCCCGGACTTCCGGCCCAAGCTGGCGGACGGGCGTGAGGCGGTCATCACCGTGCGCCAGTTGCTGACCCACACGGCGGGGCTGAGCTACGGCTTCTTCGAGCCCGGAGGAGACGGGCCATACCACCGGGCTGGTGTCTCCGACGGGCTCGATGAGCCGGGCTTGAGCCTGGAAGAGAACCTGAAGCGCATCGCCTCCGTCCCGCTCTCCTATGAGCCGGGGAAGCAGTGGGGCTACTCGGTGGCGACCGATGTGCTGGGCGCGGTCGTCGCGAAGGCGGGCGGGGCGCCTCTGCCGCGCGTGGTCGAGCAGCTGGTCACCGCGCCTCTTGGCCTGCCGGACACCGGCTTCACCGTGAAGGACGTGGCGCGGCTCGCGACGCCCTATGCCGATGGCAAGCCGGAGCCCGTGCGAATGGGCGATCCGCAGGTCGTCCCCTTTGGTGGAGCGGGCGCCCGCTTCTCGCCCTCCCGAGCGCTCGATCCGCGCTCGTTCCCCTCTGGTGGCGCCGGAATGGTGGGCACGGCCCGTGACTACGTGAAGTTCCTCGAGTCGGTGCGTACGGGCAGCGGACCGGTGCTGACGGCGAAGACGGCTTCACTGGTGGGAACCAGCCAGACGGGCACGCTTCCCATCAACGCCCGAGGCCTGGGTTGGGGCTTCGGGTTCGGTGCCGCGGTGGTGCTCGATCCGGCCCAGGCCCACACCCCGCAGTCCGCAGGGACCTACGAGTGGGGAGGTGCCTACGGTCACACCTGGTTCGTGGATCCCCAGAAGCGCGTGACCGTGGTGGCGCTGACCAACACGGCCTTCGAGGGCATGGCGGGTGTTTTCCCAACCCAGGTCCGCGACGCGATCTACGGAGTGACGACAGCCTCCGTGGCGAAGTAGCCAGGGAGACTACTCATCCTGCGGAATCGGCGGGCCCCGGCGCACGGGGATCGGGGCCGGCTGCTTCTGCACCCGGATGGTCTGATCCCCCAGGTTCGACGCGGGCCGGCCCTGCTGCGGCGGAGACGATGTGGCATCGCCCTCCTTGTTGAACAGCTCCTTGAGCATGCCCACGCTGCCCAGGGCCGCGCTGGCCTCGTAGGGGACGAACACCTTGTTGTTGCCCTTGCCCAACTCCTGCAGCGTCTCCAGGTAGCGCAGCGCCAGCACCTCCGGCGTCGCCCGGCCCGAGTGCACCGCCTCGAACACCAGCCGGGTGGCCTCCGCCTTCGCCTCGGCCTCCAGCACCACCGCGCGCTTGTGGCCCTCGGCGCGCGCCACCTCCGCGTCGCGCTCGGCCTCGGCGCGCAGGATCCGCGAGATCTTCTCGCCCTCGGCCTGGAGGATCGCCGCGGACTTGTCGCCCTCGGCCTTCGTCACCTCGGCGCGGCGCTCGCGCTCGGCCGTCATCTGCTTGGCCATGGCCTCCTTGATGGCTCCGGGCGGTTCGATCTCGCGCAACTCCACCCGCGTCACCTTCACGCCCCACTTCTCCGTGGCGTCGTCCAGCACCATGCGCAGCTTGGTGTTCACCGTCTCGCGGCTGGTCAGCGTCTGGTCCAGCGTCAGCCCGCCCATGATGTTGCGCAGGTTCGTCATCGTGAGCTGCTCGATGGCCATCGCCAGGTTCTCGATCTGGTAGAGCGCCTTCGCCGGATCGACGATCTGGTAGTAGATGACCGAGCCCACCTCCATCGTCACGTTGTCATGGGTGATGACCTGCACGGTCTCGAAGCCCATGACCTGCTCGCGCAGATCCACCATGGCGCTGCGCATGAAGCGGTTGCCCGTGCGCATCTCGATGGGGCGCGGGCTGTCCAGGAACGGAATCAGGATGTTCAAGCCGCTGTGCGCCACGCTGTGAAACTTCCCCAGCCGCTCGATCACCATCACCTTGGCCTGCGGCACGATGCGGATACCGGTGATGAGGGCAAAGATCACCACCAGCGCCGCGACGATGAGCAACACCGTCATTTCGTTCTCTCTTTCTTCAGGACTGCGGAAGTTTCGAGCGACGCGGAGGGGCGCCGCACCCACAGCTTCAATCCATCCACCTGCTCGACGGTGACCCGCTCGCCCTCGGGCACCGGGCCCGACAGCGAGCGCGCCGTCCACAGCTCTCCATTGATCCGAACAGTTCCTCCGTGAGGATCCGACAAGGCCTCAGTCACTACGGCCTCCTGGCCAACCATTGCCTCCACCCCCGTCTTCAAGGGGCTGGCCGAGCGCATGAACGCCTCCTTGAAGATCGTCCGAGAGGCGGCGAACAGAGCCACCGACACCACCGTGAAGAGCAGGAGCTGTACGTTGATGCCCAGCCCCAGCGCTCCCACGAGCGCCGCGGCTAGGGCGCCGACCGCGAACCAGAGCGTGACGAAGCCAGAGAGCTTGATCTCCAGGGCGCCGAGTACGAGCGCCGCGATGATCCACAGCTGCCAGTCGGTGGGAGTCAGCTCCATGTCGGGCTCCTGTTTGGCAGTGGGCTCGGCGTCCTGTCAAACCTGCCCATCCCCCAGGTTTTCTTCTAGATAGATATGGGGCTCGCACTTCTGTGTCCCGCAAACCGGTCCGGAAATCGGACCGGTAGGAAGTCCCAGAGATTCGACATTTGCCGATCTTTCCTGGCTGCGGTCTGAACGCACGTCCAGTAACTTAGGGGCTGTGTACGCCGAGCTGATCTGCCGCTCCAACTTCTCGTTCCTCCGAGGCGCCTCCCATCCGGAGGAATTGGTGGCCACGGCCGCGCGGCTCGGGCTGCAGGCGCTGGCGCTGACGGATGGGGACGGACTGTATGGCGTGGTGAAGGCGCACCTGGCGGCCAAGGAGCATGGCCTCAAGCTGATCCTGGGCACGGAGCTGACGCTGACGGACGGGCCTCCGGTGGTGATCTACGCCATGGACTCGACCGGCTACGCCAACATGTGCCGCCTGGTGTCGGCCAGCCGGATGACGCACCCCAAGGGAGAGGCGGGGCTGCCCTGGCGCGAGGTGGCCGAGCGCTCCGAGGGCCTGATCGCGCTGCTGCCGAACCCCGCGCGTGCCGAGCAGGTGGCGCCCCTGGCCGAGGCCTTCCCCGGCCGCTTCCACGTGGGGCTGTGCCGCACGCTGTCCGCGGGGGACAAGGCGCGCGAGGCCCAGGCCGACGCCCTGGCGCGTACGCTCGGAGTGCCCTTGTGCGCGCACAACGACGTGCACACCCACCACCGGCGCCGGCAGCCGCTCCAGGATGTGCTCACGTCCATCCGCCACAAGACGACGGTGGACAAGGCGGGCACCCGGTTGCAGCCCAACGCCGAGCGCACGCTGAAGTCTCCCGCGGAGATGGCTCGGCTGTTCCGGGACCGCCCCGAGGTGCTGGAGCGCTCGTTGGAGATCGCCAGCCGTTGCCACGCCACGCTGGATGAGCTGCGCTACCACTTCTCCGAGGAGGATCTGCCTCCCGGGCGCACGGCCATGGATCACCTGCGCGTGCTCACCGAGGAGGGTCTCGCGTTCCGTTACCCGGGTGGCCTGCCCGGCGATGTCCGCAAGCAGATCGATCACGAGCTGCGGCTCATCGAGGCCCTGGACTTCCCCGGCTACTTCCTGGCGCTCTGGGACATCGTCCACTTCGCGCGCTCGCGCGGCATCCTCTGTCAGGGGCGAGGCAGCGCGGCGAACTCGGCGGTCTGCTATGCGCTGCAGATCACGGCCATCGATCCGGTGCGCATGGGGCTGCTCTTCGAGCGATTCCTGAGCATGGAGCGCAAGGAGCCACCCGACATCGACGTGGACTTCGAGCACGAGCGCCGGGAAGAGGTGCTCCAGTACGTCTACGAGAAGCACGGCCGTCACCGCGCCGGCATGGTCTGCGAGGTGATCTGCTACCGGGGACGATTGGCCCTGCGTGAGGTGGGCAAGGCGCTGGGGCTGTCGCTGGATCAGGTGGATCGGCTCTCGAAGGTGTCGGCTGCGTACGGCTTCGACGTGACGCCCGAGGTGCTGGCCGAGGCGGGGCTGTCCGCGTTCGACAGCCGGGTGCGGCAGACGCTCACGCTGGCGCAGGACATCGAGGGTTTCCCGCGCCACCTCTCCATCCACGTGGGCGGCTTCGTCATCACCCGTGAGCCGTTGGTGGACCTCATCCCCGTGGAGAACGCGGCGATGAAGGGCCGCACCGTCATCCAGTGGGAGAAGGACGACATCAACGCGCTGGGCGTGCTCAAGGTGGACCTGCTGGCGCTGGGCATGCTCACGGCGGTGGCCAAGTGCTTCGCGCTCATCCGCCAGCACTTCGGCCGGGAGCTGTCGCTGGCGACGATCCCTCCGGAGGATCCGAAGGTCTACGACATGCTCTGCGACGCGGACTCGGTGGGCGTGTTCCAGATCGAGAGCCGGGCGCAGATGAGCATGCTGCCGAGGCTCAAGCCGCGCACCTTCTATGATCTGGTGATCGAGATCGCGATCATCCGCCCCGGGCCGATCATCGGGAACATGGTGCACCCGTTCCTGAGGCGCAGGGAGGGCAAGGAGGAGGCCACATACCCGACGCCCGAGGTGCGCGCCATCCTCGAGAAGACGCTGGGCGTGCCGCTGTTCCAGGAGCAGGCCATGAAGCTGGCGATGGTGGCCGGAGGCTTCACGGCGGGCGAGGCGGACGGCCTGCGCCGGGCTCTAGGCCACAAGCGCGCCGAGCAGTTGCTTGAGCCCTACCGCATACGCTTCGTGGACGGCGGAGTGAAGCGGGGCTACTCGCGCGAGTACATGGAGGAACTGTTCGAGCAGTTCCGCGGTTTCGCGCACTACGGCTTCCCGGAGTCGCACTCGGCGTCCTTCGCGCTCATCGCCTACGCATCCTCGTGGCTCAAGTGCCACTACCCGCAGGCCTTCTGCGCGGCGCTGCTCAACTCGCAGCCCATGGGCTTCTACGCGCCGCACACGCTGGTGGCTGATGCGAAGCGTCACGGCGTGGAGGTGCGTCCGGTGGATGTGCGTCAATCGGACTGGGACTGCACGCTGGAGGAGGGCGGGGTGCTGCGGCTCGGGCTGCGCCTGGTGCGCGGGCTGAACGAGTCGGCCGGGAAGCGCGTGGCGGCTGCGCGCGGGCAGGGTTACGCGAGCGTGGGCGAGTTGGCACGGCGGGCCCGTATCCCCCGGCACGAGCTGACGCGTCTGGCGCTGGCCGGAGCGCTGGCCGCGCTGTGCGGCTCGAGGCGGCAGGCGCTGTGGGACATCCAGGCCCTGGGTCCGCTGGACGAGGATGATCTCTTCTTCGGGCTGCCCATGGATGGCACGCAGGTGGAACTGCCGCCCATGAGCGTGGCCGAACGGGTAGAAGCGGACTTCGAGACGGTGGGGCTCTCCCTGGAGAAGCACCCGCTGGAGTTGCTGCGTCCCGCTCTGCGCAAGCTGGGCGCGGTGTCCGCCGAGGGGCTCAAGAGGGTGAACCCGGGCCGGCGTGTGGCGGTGGGCGGAATGCTCATCACCCGACAGAGGCCTCCCACCGCCAAGGGCATGTGCTTCATCTCCCTGGAGGACGAGACAGGCATTGCCAACCTCGTGGTGCCTCCGGATGTCTACGAACGCTGCCGCCGCGACATCCACGGCGCCCTCTTCGTCGTGGGAGAGGGTGTGCTGGAGCGCACCGGCAAGGTGATCAATGTGAAGACGCAGCGAGTCATGGCCCTGGAGGGATTGCTGGGCTGAAACGCCTCATGACGCACTGCGCGAGGTTCACGGGTTGAGTTATTTGTTAGCGCAATGCGTCACTTGCTGTTTATTGGAATTTGTACTGTTTTTCCTGGAAATGAACGGTGGGCCATCTGTACCCTGCGCGCCTCCCATCCCCCGGGAGCCTAGGAGGCAGTCATGTCCCTTCGTCTCAATCTGCGTGGCGCTACCGCGGCGTGCGCAATGGCAGCCACTGTCGTGAGCGGCTCTGCCGCCGCCAGCACCATCAACCAGAACACTTCGTGGACCATCAACCGCACCGGTGCGACGAGCACCTATCGCGTGGTGGCCTACGGCGACTCGATCTTCGCCGGCTACAACGGCGGCCTGTTCAGCGTGGCCCGCCGCGCCGAGCCGTACATCAGCGGCGAGTACCTGGGCAAGCAGTGGAACGCCAACATCGAGGTCGTCCGCCGCACCAAGTCCGGCGCCAAGGCCGACGACATCTATAACAACAAGATCATCGCCGAGAAGTCGTACATGCAGGCGACCAACGCCAAAGTGGTGATGTTCGAGATGTGCGGCAACGACTATCTGCAAGCTCGCACTGCGTTCAAGGACCAGACGGGCACGTGTAGCTACAGCGGCCTGGACTCGGCGCTGGCCGCATGCACCACGTACATGGAGAAGGGCATGCAAGCCATCAACCAGTACGCGACCTCGGCCAAGGTCAAGGTCATCATGAACATCTACTACCCGGGCTACAACGCGGACAACGTGCAGACCAGCTGCAAGGACGCGAGCACGGGAGCGACGATCAACCGCCGGGACAAGTTCCTGCCGTACCTGCTCAAGAGCAACTGGCGCGCGTGCAACCTGGCGGCGACGTATGGCTTCAAGTGCGCGGACTCCTTCGCGGAGATGATGGGCAGCGATTACGACTCCAACGGCGACGGCCAGATCGACGTGGACGCCCTGCGCTTCCAGGCCGGCGAGAGCGAGACGGCCTACGTCAACCGGATTCTCGCGCTGAAGGCCACGCTGCGTGACTCCAACACGCACTACGCCAGCGCGAGCGCCAGCTACGACTACCTCCAGTCGGATGACACGCACCCGACCTACTACAAGTCCACGATCAGCACGGGCTCGGGCTCGGCGACTCCGGACTTCACGGACGCGCAGATCGTCAGCGGCAAGAACACCGAGTGGAACAAGTGGGGCCATGAGAAGTCGGGCTGGTCGATCTCCACGTACAACCCCTCTGCTCCGTAGTGCTCTGACGCACCTCGCGCGCTGAGTTCCGGGCGCGCCTCTGCTCCTTTCGGGAGTGGGGGCGCGCCTTCGTGTTTCCGGGGCTCAGAGGAAGGGCTGCACCATGATCGCGGGGGCGCCCACGTAGTACGCGAGCCGGCACACCCACTCCGCGAACTGGCGCACGCCGTGAGCGCGCGAGGGCAGGAGCCAGGTGAGGCCGAATGCGAGGAGTTCGGCGGCGATGCGCCAGACGCCCGCGTACAGGAGCAGGCCGAGGGCGAAGCTGTGCCAGAAGGCCGCGAAGGTCTTCAGGTAGGCCGCGAGCCCGAGCAGATCGTATTCGCCGAAGGGGCCTCCGAAGGTGATGTACTGGTGCGCGCGGAACATGACGCCGGTGGGCAGCAGCGGGAAGAGGCCGAACTTGAAGGCGGGCTTGTCCCAGAAGCGTCGCCGCAAGTCGTGAAGGGCCTGGCCGAAGCGCGTTCCCGGATGTGCGGACGCCGTGGCTGCCGTGGGCAGCGTGAGGCCCAGTGTCGAGAGCAGCGCGGCGGGATTCTCCACCTGGAGCTGATACTGGAAGCGGCGCCCCGATTTCATCCGCAGCGCCAGTCCGGCGCCGGGGAGGGGGAGCTTCCAGGGCTCGACGCTGGAGACGGAGTCTCGGGGGATCTCGAAGTGCACGCCGCGGAGCTGGAGCACGAGCCGTGAGGGCTCCACGGTGAGTGTGCCGGAAGTGACGCGCCGCAGCAGCGCCGCGAGCGCCCAAGGCAGGAGGAGGAGCGCCACGAGCTGAAGCGCGAGTCGCAGGATCAGGCCGAACGGGACGAGGGGCTCCAGGCCTTCGAGCGAGCCCTGGAAGGCGGCAGCGGCCAGGTAGAGCAGGCTTCCCGTGCCGATGGTCTGGGCCGCGATGGCGAGGAGCCGGAGGGCGGGCCGCCAGGCGTGGACCTGGAAGCGGGGAGCGGCGTCAGCGCCGGGAGTGGGAGGCGGGACGGGCTCGGCTGCTGCGTGCATGGGGTTCGTGGGAGGCGAGAGGCTCCGCGTGGGGCGGATTGGCCTCGATGGGAGGGGCCGGTACTATACGGAGCCTGGAGGTCCTGAGCGAGCATGCCGGCGCAGCCCCCGGCCCCACAGCGGCACGTCGACAGCGATGGAGTCGTCCGGGTCGAGCAACGGCGCGCGGGAGGTGGCGTCGCGTGGGTGCTCGGGATCGGGATTGCTCTCACGTGCGCGGCCCTGGCGCTGAGCGTGTGGCTGATGTTCGACACGCCGGAGGCGGAGGGCCTGCCGGTGGTGGCTAGGACCGCCCCGCTGGTGGCGAAGCCCGCGCCTCCGGAGCCTGCTCGTCCTGCTCGTCCGGTGGTGAAGGCCTTGCCCAAGCATGTGCAGGAGCAGGTGGCTGCGGTACCGGAGGAGGTGCTCGAGCAGCTCCCCGAGGGGCTCTACGAGATGCCGAAACCCGGGGATGCCCCTTCGGGGATGATGTTGTTCCCTGCACCTGGGACGGATCCGATCAAGGTGGGGATCATCGTGCCGGAGGACTTCGAGCTGCCTCCCGGCTACGTGCGTCACTACCAGGCCTCGGATGAGGGCGAGCGGTTGCCCGCGATCCTGATGTTCAGCCCGGAGAACCCTCCGCTGGATGCGAATGGCCAACCCATGAAGGTGCCGGAGAACGGCATCGTCCCGCCGGAGCTGGCGCCTCCGGGGTTGCCGATCCGGATGCTGAATCCCGAGCATCCGAACGAGGTGGAGCCGAAGCCATGAGTTCGGAGTTGTCCGTGGGGCGGCGGTTCGGGGAGATGCTCCTCGCGGCCGTGGCGACGTCGCTGGGCGTGTGGCTGTTCGGGAAGATCGAGCCGGTCTGGGGCTGGTTGGGTTGGGTGGCGCTCGTGCCGTGGCTGGCGGTGTTGGATCGGGCGCGGACGGTGCGGCAGGCGCTGGCGGCGGGGCTGGTGCTCAGCGTGGTCTTCACGGTGGTGATCTTCGGGTGGTTCGCGGAGGCGCTGGGGGCTTACGCGCACTCCTCGGCGATGTGGATGTTCTGGCTGGCGTTGCTGCTGTTCGGACCGTTCATGCAGCCGCAGTTCATCACCGCGGCGCTGGCGAGACACCTGGCGCGGCGGATGGCTCCGGAGCGGGCGTTCCTGCGCGTAGGGCTGATCGGAGCGCTGGTATACGTGGGGACGGAATGGGCATGGCCCAAGCTCTTCGCGGACACACTGGGGCAGGGGCTCTACAGCTCTGTCTGGCTGCGGCAGGGGGCGGACATCGCTGGAGCGCATGGCCTCACGGTGGCGCTGATTCTCGGAAACGAGTGCATCCTGGCGGTGGTGAAGGCCTTCTCGGCTCGGGGCTGGAAGTGGCCGGGTGAGAGGGAACTGCGAACTCCTGCGACGGTGCTGGTGGCGCTGGTGGCGGTGCTCGCCGGGTATGGAGCCTTTCGTTATCGACAGGTCAGCGAGCGCGTGGGAGCAGGGCCAGGGCTGACGGTCGGGGTGGTGCAGGCGAACATCACGGACTACGGGCGGCTGGCGGCAGAGAAGGGGATGTACGACGCGCTCCGGATGATCCTGGACACGCACTACAAGCTGTCGGACGAGCTGCTGAAGGACTCGAAGCCGGACCTGATCGTGTGGCCGGAGACGGTGTATCCGACGACGTTCGGCTCGCCGAAGAGCCAGGATGGGGCGGAGTTCGATCAGGACCTCGCGCAGTTCGTGGGCGAGCGCCAGATCCCGCTGATCTTCGGTGCGTACGAGTTGGATCACGATCGCGAGTTCAACGCGGCGATGTTCCTGGGGCCGGTGGGGAACCCGGAGGAGAAGCGGCTGGAACTGGGCGTCTACCGCAAGACGAAGCTCTTCCCGCTGACAGAGTGGGTGCCTGACGTGATGGACCCGCCCTGGGTGCGCGGGTTGTTGCCGTGGTTGGGGACCTGGAAGCGAGGGCCTGGGCCGCAGTCGCTGAACTTCCCGCTGCGCGGGGGCCGGGTGCTGAAGGTGGCGCCGCTCATCTGCTACGAGGCCATCTTCCCGGGCTACGTGGCTCAGGCGGTGAGCAAGGGGGCGGAGCTGATCGTGACGCTCTCGAACGACTCGTGGTTCGGGACGTCGGCGGGACCGAAGCTGCACCTGACGCTGGCGGCGTTCCGGAGCATCGAGACACGATTGCCACAGGTACGGGCGACGAACTCCGGCATCTCGGCCTACATCACTCCGACGGGCGAGATCGTCCGAGAGATACAGACCGGTCAGCAGGCAGGAGTGGCGATGACGATCCCGCCGACCGAGCACATCGGCACATTGATGGTGGCCTGGGGAGACTGGTTTGGTCCCACGGCGCTGATCTTGGGCGTGGTGTTGCTGCTGGTCGAGGCACTGCTCCATCGACGGGCGGTGAGGATGAAGGCTTGAAGGCTCAGCGAAGCAGTATCTTTGCCTGCCTCCAGCAAATGACTCATCGAGAGATGGCTCCACTGGCACTCCTGATGGTCGCTGCATGCACAGGGGTTCCCTTCTTTCGAAACTCGGCACCTTCCACTCCGGCTGACACCTCCTTAATGCCGCAGGAATCGGGACTGGCGGGCTGTGGGCAGCGGCCGCTACGTGCCAGGATAGAACTCCAAGAAGTCCACTATGACGGCGAGTATCTCTCCGGGCATTTTCTTGTGGGTGCCGAGGGAGAGCGCCTGCGCCTGGACAAGCGACTGTTCTCGAACATCGATGTGAACGTGAACTCTGTCTTGGACTGTCAGACACGCCAGAACGTTCCGTTCCTCGTCATGGATGCTTTCCCACCTCGTGGCCGGGAAGAAGACCTCCTCATCCTCGAGCCAGGGTACTGGTATGGGCGCACCCTACGTTTCCCGCTTTTCGCCAAGGAACTCAACGGACTGGGACCCGAGTGCATCGAGGTCGAGCTCTCGCTCATTTCGTTCGAGGGAAAGTGCGTCGGGCTTCATCGGGTCCGGGCAGTACGTGAGACGGAACAGGTCAACGATGGTGGAGTGACAGGAGGAGCATCTCCCTCTGAAACCGGATCCGGAGATGCCGGGCTCGAGTAGAGCGCTACGCCGCCTCCCCATCACGGCTCGCCAAAACCACGTAGTACCCGTCTGGATCCCGGAGCCACATCTCCCGGTGCTGGGGCGCCGGGTTCACATGCGGCTCCTCGACCACTGTTGCTCGTAGCTTCCGCGCACGCTCCACGGCCGCATCGAAGTCGTCCACTTCGAACCAGACGAGGACACCATGTCCAGCCGGTACGTTGTCCCTCTGCGTGAGGTTGGGATGCTCCTCGTCGTCCCATCTGTGGATCTGGAGAATGAGCGTGTCCCCGCTCATCAGCCGGTCATACATGAGCCGGTGTGGATGATCCGGGTCCCCAGAGGACTCCACTTCGAGCAGGGCCTTATACCAGGCGCTGCTGGCCTTCACGTCGCGCACAGCGATCAGCGGTTGGGCGCGCACGGTTGCTTGTTTGGATTGGGTCATACACTCCTCGTTTAAGGCAGGATCATACGACGGGCTGCCTGGTGGCGCGGCAGATGTGCTCCTGGCCGTTCTCCGTGAACAGCGTTGCCAGCGCTGAGTCGCCTCCCCGGCCGTAATCGAGGAGATAGGTCAACTCGGCCGGAAGTAGCGCCTTCACGGTGACGAGTCGCACTTCACCGGCGGGGGTGATGAAGCCCCGAGGGATGCCCTTGGACTCGAGGCCAAGCAACACCGCGACGCGTCCTTCATCGGTGACCAATGCCTCTGGCATGTTCTCTCCCGAGACCTCCATCGACATGAGCCCCTTCAGGAGCAACCATTGCACTCGCTCATGTTCAGCCACTTCGTCGGCCACGCGCTGAAGCAACCGTAAGGGCCAACTCCCCGCTACGGGCTCTACAGGTTCGTCCGTCTCGATGACGAGTTCCAGGCCGAAACCCGCTGAGGGCTCCCTCCGGTCGATGAACGGATCTGACATCCCATCCGTGGCCAGCAGCGTGTGGCTGCCTGAGCGGTGGATGGTGCGCCACGCCTGTCTGTGACCCGGCCACAGCGGTCCCCCCATGGCAATGGGAACGAGGGCCTCCGCTTCGAGTTCTCCAAGTGAGCGGAAGGCCGTTTCGCGAGCAGCGTCCACCTGGTGCATCAGCTTTTCGTGCGTCAGCTCCTTGTAGGACTCCTTCTGATGGACACGCTCTGGACCGGTCACATCGGTGAACTTTGAGCCAGAGAGCCCTGCCTCTTCGAAGGCGGTTTTGACCTCCTCGGACACGAGGAGAACGACTGGCCAGCCCCATGGGCGGAAGATTTTTGCGTCGTCCACTTTTGTGGGATCAATGTGCAGGCCAGCGACGACACGGTATTCCCCCACAAGTTCCGGCTGGCCATCCTCGTCTGACCAATACTGCACTTCTTCGCAAGCTGCATCATCGATACATCTCACCACGCGCAGAGTATTGAGCGCGCAGTACTCGTCTGGCTGTGATTCGACATTGACTGGGATGAGCTGTACGTCGTTCGGAGCCAATCGGCGGAGGATGCTCGCCACTTTCTCGTGGACGATGGGAACCGCTGCTCCAGCCACCGAGAAATCCAGCGGTTTACCAGGGCGCGACAGGGGAATCCGGATTGCTCCATTCAAGCTAACAGGCTCACCTCTCCGGAATCGCCCGGTCCAGATCTTCTGTCCTTGTTCATCCCGTGGAGCCCTCAGTTCCCAGCGTCCTGGGATCAGGACGTCCTCCGATAGCTTGAAGTATCTCATACCTACGGTGAGTCCCCTCGTCACTCAGTTCGGGTCACGAGCTTGTTGAGCCGAGAGCCCTGCGTGGAAATTTCGCTGGCCAATCTCTTGAGTTCCGCAGTGAGCAACTGCTGGCACTGCTGGAGGGGTCGGCACATGGATGTTGCTCGGTCCAAGCGTTCGTACACCTCCTCGTGATACGCCTGCGGATGAGGGCCTTGGTGGCCACGGACGCGAACCTTGTTGGCAGGGTCATTCAGCGACATACCCGCGCGGTCGAAGATCTCCTCGAACTTGGGTGTCCAGGGGCCGCCACTGTGAGCCGCATCGGTCCATTTGTCGGTGGCGATGTGGTGCTCGTGACCCTCTGCATCCACCGGGCTGGAAGCTGCGCCCCGCAGGCCATCAGCCACCGCAGCGACAGCAGTGGGAGCGAGGGCAATGGTGATACCATCCGCTGTCACGGCTACCGTCTCCACCTCTGCGATGTTCGCAAGACGGACTCCTGCTTGCGTCGCTCCAAGCACCGAAGCCTGCGCTGAACCGGGCAGAGTCGGGATTGAGGCAGAGAAGCTAGATACCGTCTGACCAATGGCGGCTGACAGGAGCAGACCGAACGCCCGCGCAGCATTTCTTCCCATCACCTTGCCGTATTTTCTTCCGGCTTCGCGTATCTCCGAAAACGAGGTGGCACGGTCCACTGCGTCAATCAGGGCTCTCCACCCCATAATGAGTGTCCAGAAAGTGTCCACTCCGACGTAGCAGATGAAGCCGGCTGTCACGACGGCTGCCAATCCTTTGGAGATCGGTTCAGGCGCTATCCACAAGACAGCGTAGATTGTCATTGCCCAGAGAATGGATGCCTTGATGGCCTCTGGGTCAGCCATGTCCTTGAAAGACTCCATCATCTCAGGCAGTACCTCTTCCATGGCGAAAGACATGGCAAGCGTATAGCGGCCGTCCTCTGTGATGACGGGGTTGTTCAGCAATAGCTTCAGGCAATCCCGCTGCTTTCCAGAAGCCTCACAGCGTCTCACGTACTCCTGGGTTATTCGCACATCAGATGGAGCCCATTGGGAGGGTGAGGGCTGAGTTTCGAGAGGTGTGACCCCTTGATATTGTGTGTATCCGTACCAGCCGCTGCGAGGTGTGACCCCAAAGAGTTGCCGGGCGTCTCTCTCGGGATTGAGCGAATTCTTCAACCTCATTGCTTGCTGCTTGATAATGTGCTTGAGTTCCTTTCCCGTTATCTCTACTGGTGCGCTTGCATCGCTGAGAGGGATATGCGCGTGCGGCGTTTTCTCGCCTGTGTCGAGATACACCACGCGTGTGGTTCTGCAGGCAGCGAGGAGCGTCAAGAGCAAGAACGATATGAACAGGCGAGCGGCCATGATCGTGACTTGGGATCGGGGCATGTGTGTTGATTAGAATGGCAGTCCCTGCGCCCACCGCAGGTGGCGGGGGCGCTCTTGGGATTTGTTTTACTTCTTGCGCTATGCCAACAGCCGCGAGTCGTCCAAGTCCACGTCTGAAATCAGATCCACACCGTGCCGCGCGAACCGCCGCGCCGCCGCCATCACCTTCGGACCGTGGCCGTTGTCCAGGCACCACTGCGCGTGCTCCACCAGCATCGCCAACTCCAGCGTCCGGCCCAGCGTCAGCGAGAACCGCCGCGCTCCCGCCTCCAGCCCCATCGGATTCGCCAGCGAGCCCGACACCCAGCTCCGCGCGTGCTCCAGCGCGTCCTCCGCCGCCTTCACGCACGGCTTCAGCCCCGAGTCTTTCGCCGCTGCCAGCCGCTTCTCCACGTCCGTGTGGAACACGTCCAACGATCCTTCCTTCGCCAACGCCCGCAGCGTGTCCAGCGAGAGCACGTTCGTCGTGCCCTCCCAGATGCTCAGCACCTGCGTGTCCGCCAGCAGCCGCGGCAAGTACGTGTCCTCCACGTAGCCCGCTCCGCCGAAGCCCTCCACCGCCTCCGACGTCGCCGCCACCGCCTGCTTGCCCGTCGTCAGCTTCGCCAGCGGCGTCACCAGGCGCTGCAGCAGCAACTCCTCCTCGCTCGCCACCTTCGCCTCCATCCGCCCCAGCAACTCCGCCGCCCGGAACGCCATCAGGAACGCCCCGTGCGTCTCCGCCTCCAGCCCTGCCAGCGTGTCCACGTGCAGCGGCTTCTCCGACAGCTTCGCCCCGAACTGAACCCGCTTCGCCGCGTAGTCCTTCGACAACGCCATCGCCCGCCGCATCGCCCACGCGCAGCCCATCGCGTTCCACGTCCGCGTCACGTTCAGCATCCACGACATGTTCCGGATGCCATCCGTCAGCCCCGTCACCGGCACCGCCAACGTCCCGTCCAGCGTCAGCTCCGCCGTCGGCACCTTCCGCGTCCCCAGCTTGTCCTTCAGCCGGTTGATCAGGATCCCGTTCAGCCGCCCGTCCGCCTTCCGCGTCTCCACGAAGAACAGCGCCAGCCCCTTGCCTCCGGGACCGTTGCCCTCCGGCCGAGCCAGCGTCAGCGCCATCTGAGACGTCGTCGCCGACGTGAACCACTTCGTCCCGTACAGCCGCCAGCCCTCCGGCGTTTGCTTCGCCACCGTCTGCGTCAGCCCCACGTCCGAGCCGCCCGTCCGCTCGGTCATCCACTGGCCCGACGTCCAGAACGTCGCCGGATCCCGAGACGCGAGGTGGGGCAGGGCGCGGTTGATCAGCTCCGTGTTCCCCAGCGATAACAGCGTCCGCGCCGCCCCGTCCGTCATCGCCAGCGGGCACGAATACACGTCCAGCGACGGCTGGATCACGTAGTTCAGCGCGAACTGGTGCACCCGGCTCAGCTCCGCGCTCTTCTGCTCGTACGCCACCGCCACCAGCCCCCGCTTCGCCGTGAGGACCTCCGCCTCCTTCCACAGCGGCGTCAGCTCGATGTGGTCCACCCGCTGACCCCACGCGTCCCATTGGGTCAGCACCGGCTCGTTCAGCCGATCCCGCAGTTGGAACTCATAGAAGTACTTCCCACTCAGCTCTCCCAGCTCCCGTAACTCCGTTGTGACAGAGCGTCGGAGCTCCTCCGGCAGCTTGCGGGCAAGGTAGGACTGCAGCAGGGAGTCGTCGTCGTACTGGTTGCCGAGGCGGGGCGGTTCCTGGAAGAAGCTCATGCCCCAAAGTTAGCATCACCCCCAGCGGAGAATTCCAGGATTTGGGGTAGGCTGCTCCCATGCCCGAGTTCAAGAGGCCGGGAACTCCCCCGGGGTTCGAGCCTCCCGAGATCACCACCGACCTGAACCGCAGCGTCACCCCGCTCGACGTCCCTGTCACTCCGGGTCCTCCGTCGCCTCCGCTGGCTGCTCCGCCCCGCCCCAAGGGAGGCACCGGCGCCGCGCCTGCCCTCCCGCCCGCGTCAGAGGCCACCCGAGCCGCCCAAACGGGTTACGTCGGGCCCGAGCGCCGAGCCGTCTCTGCTCCGCCCCCCGGCCCCGACCGTCGCGCCGCCGCGCCGCCGCCGCCGCCGAGCCCCGAGCGCCGCATGGGCGGCACCGCCCAGCGCCGCGCCCTCGAGCCCTCCCCGGCGCCCTCCAAGACGTTCTTTCCCCAGCAGCCGCGCAACATCGAGGAGGCGGGGCTCAACGTCTCCATGGTGGAGGAGCTCATCCTCAAGGCCGTCTTCTTCGCCGGTGAGATGCGCGGCATGGATCTCGCCAGCCGCCTCAAGCTGCCCTCCGCCATCGTGGACGAAGTCATCGAGGGACTGCGCCGCCAGAAGTACCTGGACATCCGCGGCGGCGGAGCCTCCGGCGTCGGCCGGTCCACCATGATCTACCAGCTCACCTCGTACGCCACCGAGCTGATGCGGCAGATCCTCGATCGCAACCGCTACAACGGTCCGGCGCCCGTGCCCATCCAGGACTGGGTCTACGCCGTGAAGAAGCAGACCATTCGCGGCAACCGCATCACCCGCGCGCGTATGGAGGACAAGTTCGGCGACCTCAGCATCCGCGACTACATCTTCGACGGCATCGGCCCCGCGATGAACTCCGGGCGAGCCATCTTCTTCTACGGCCCCCCCGGCAACGGAAAGACGGCCATCTGCCAGTGCATGGTCAACTGCTTCGAGGGGGACATCTTCATCCCCTACGCCATCATGATCGACGACTTCATCGTCCGTCTCTACGATGGCATCCTCCACAAGGCCGTCGAGGATGAGCCCGGCTCTCAGCCGTATGATCGGCGCTGGGTCCGCATCAAGCGCCCCCTCGTCGTGGTCGGCGGCGAGCTGACCCTGGAGATGCTCGATCTCGTCTACTCGCCCGAGGTGAAGTACTACGAGGCCCCGTTCCAGATGAAGGCCATGAACGGGATGCTGCTCATCGATGACTTCGGGCGGCAGAAGGTCTCCCCGTCGGATCTGCTCAACCGGTGGATTGTCCCGCTCGAGAGCGATGTGGACAACATCACCCTCCACACCGGCAAGAAGGTGCAGGTGCCCTTCGACGTGTTCACCGCTTTCTCCACCAACCTGGAGCCCACCGATCTGGTGGACGACGCCTTCTTGCGCCGCGTCCGCTACAAGCTCGAGGTGCAGCGCCCCGACGAGGGGCAGTTCTTCGAGATCTTCGAGGCCATCTGCCACAAGCGCAACGTCCCGTACGATCCCGAGATGGTGGAGTATCTCATCGAGAAGCACTACCGGCCCCAAGGCCGCCCCTTCGCCGCCTGCCAGCCGAGAGACCTGCTCGATCAGGTGATCGATATGGCCAACTACCTGGGCATCCCGCCGCAGCTCAACCCGGTGCTCCTGGATCGCGCCGTGCGCAGCTACTTCGTCCGCTTCGACAAGACACCCCAACGCGGCCTGCCACCTCCGGGAGGCACGCCGTAGCCGGCTGACTCAGCCCGCTGGCGGAGCGAAGGGGCCCCAGGGCGAGGGCTTCAGCCACTCGCGCACCTCGTCCACCGGGACGTTGGAGAGCACGTCCACGATCGACAGACCGTACACGAAGCGGCCCTCTCGGCCCTGCGGGTACTGCGGGTAGCGGAAGCGCTGCCACAGTAGCCGCACCCCTACGTCCCGGAAGGCCGCCGGCTGCAGGTACATCGTCGAGCCCGTGCCCGAGTAGTACGTGTCCGCGCCCATCTGCACGCAGTACGAAGCCAGCCGCCCCGTCTTGTCCGGGTGCGAGCGATCCAGGGTGGAGGCCAGCCGCACACTCGGTGCCAGGCCCAGTGGCTCGTAGAACACCGCCATGCTGGCCAGCAGCGTGCGCAGCAGCGAGCCAGGCCCTCGCGCCTGGGCCGCCTCCGCGTAGAAGGGCTCTAGCCGAGGCAGCACCTGGCTGCGGAAGTACGGCCGCCCTCCATAGAGCGTGGTGATCGCCTGCAGGTGCTTGCGAGCCCATGGTTGGCTGGCGTCCACCGACAGCTCCGACAACAGGCTGTCCCGATGTGCTCCCTCCAGGGGAATGCTCAACCATTGGAAGCCCGGCTCGCTCGGCGCCGGAGTGGGCACGTGGTGCGGCAGCGCCACCCGCGTCCTCCGCTGCCAACCCCGCCTCAGCCACTGCACATTATCCAGCACGAGCAGTGTGCTCGAGCGCGCCACCTGCTCGTAGAAGTCCAGCCATGGGAGGTAGTGCGGTTGCTCGGCGACCAGGACACCTGGGGTTCCAGACACGGCTGGGAGCCTACCATCCGACATCTCGAACCCTGGAGACGGGTTCGTTCTGGACTATTTCAGAAGGGGTCGAAATGATTGGTTTACTCCCCAACGGTTGGATTCCAAGGCCCTGAGAAATGAGGATTCTGCTCGTCACTGCTGACCCATACGACTCCCTGGTCGGGGAGATGAAGCGCCTGGGTCACGACGTCGCAGTCGAGCCTGACCCCATTGCAGCCGGGCGCATGCTCGCTCACGAGCCCATGGACGTGGTCGCGGTGGAGTCCTCTCGCCTGGCCAAGGGCGCGCAGTGGCTGGAGATGCTGCGGGCGGGATCTCCGCATGGGCTGCTGGTGCTGGGCCTGGCGGCGTCGATGGAGGAGCAGGAGCTGTCGCTGCTGCTGGTGGCCGGAGTGGACGAGTTCCTGGTGGCGCCCTTCGCCCCTGCCGAAGTGCAGGCCCGGTTGACGCTGCTGAACCATCGCCGCGCCGCGTCGGATCATTCCCTGCGCGAGCGAGGGCGAGGCGAGGTGGCCCGGCTGACGGACATCGTCCAGCTCCAGAGCGAGCTGCTGCATGCAGGCCTGGAGCTGCAACGGGTGATGCAGCGCATCTGTGAGCACGCTCGATCGCTGTGCCACGCGGACGGTTCGGCGGTGGGGATGCTGGAGGGCAACATGCTGGTCTACCGCATCACGGTGGGCTGCGTGACGTCCTTCCAGGGCTTCCGGCTGCCCGTGTACGAGAGCCTGACGGGGGCGGCCCTGTTGAGCGGCGAGGTGCTGTACGCAGCGGACACCGATCGCGACACGCGGGTGAACCAGGAGGCCACACGGCGCATCGGGATCCGATCGATGATCTCCGTGCCGCTGCGGCATGGCGACCGGGTGGTCGGGGCCCTGAACATCCTCTCGCAGCGGCCGCACGCCTTCACGGAGCAGGAACTGCGGACGATGGAGCTGCTGGCGGTGATCCTCGCCTCGGCCATGTCCAACGCCGCCGAGTTCGAGGCCAAGCAGGCGCTGGCCTCCGAGCGGGCCGCGGCGCTCACGGCGCTGCAGGAGACGCAGGAGCTGTTCGCCTCCTACATGAACAACAGCCCGGCGCTGGCGTACATGAAGGACGGCGAGGGCCGCCGCGTCTGGGCCAACGAGCCCTACCGGCGCTTCTACCGGGTACTTCAGGCGGAGCTGCCGAAGATCTCGGATCATGAGCTGATGTCGGCGGAGTCCGTGGCCATCGTCCGGCAGCGCGATCGCGAGGTGCTCGAGTCCGGGCAACCCACGGCGACCGAGGAGCTGATCCCCGCGCCGGACGGCACCGAGCGCTGTTGGTTCACCTACCGCTTCATCGTGAAGGATGGGGCCGACCGGCGCTTCCTGGGCGCGGTGTCCCTGGACATCACCGAGCGCAAGCGGACCGAGGCGGCGCTGCGTCGCTCGGAGGAGAGCTTCCGAGCGCTCATCGAGGGCTCGCCGGAGGCCATCTTCGTCCACCGGGGGGGCTCGCTCGTCTATGTGAACCCGTCCGCACTGAGCTTCCTGGGGCTGAAGCGCTCGGAGCTGGTGGGCACGTCGGTGCTGAACTACGTGCACCCGGATGATCGAACGCTGGCCGAGGGGGCGCTGGATGTGGCCCCCGCGCAGCTTCAGTCGGGCACGAGCGAGATGCGCTTCCAGCGGCGCGGCGGGCGGGTGCTGACTGCTGAGGTGAGCCGCATGACGCTGGTGTTCGACGGCGAGCCGGCCACCGTGGTGAGCGCGCGCGATCTCACCGAGCGCAAGGCGATGCAGGCGCGGCTGGTGCTGTCGGATCGGCTGGTCGCCATGGGCACGCTGGCGGCGGGCGTGGCGCACGAGATCAACCAACCGTTGACCTTCGTGATCTCCAACCTGGCGTTCCTGGCCAATGAGCTGCGGACGCTGGCGGGCGAGCTGCCCCCGGGGCGCCTGTCCGAGGCGGAGGAGGTGCTGGGCGAGGCCTCCATGGGCGCCAACAAGGTGAAGCAGATCGTGGCCGATCTGAAGACGTTCTCGCGCGCGGAGGACGACGCGCCCACGGCCGTCAACCTGCAGAACGTGATCGAGTCGGCGCTGACGATCGCCCGGGCAGAGCTGCGTTCGCGCGCCACGGTGGTGCGGGACTACGCCGATGTGCCTCCCGTGGAGGGCAACGAGGGGCGCTTCGGGCAGGTGTTCCTCAACCTGCTGATCAACGCGGCGCAGGCCATCCCCGCGGGGCAGCCGGAGCGCAATGAGATCCGCGTGAAGCTGCGCTCGGTGCAGGACCACGTGATCGTCGAGGTGAGCGACACCGGGGGTGGGATCCCTCCAGAGATGCGCGCGCGCATCTTCGATCCGTTCTTCACCTCCAAGCCGGTGGGCGTGGGCACGGGGCTGGGGCTGTTCGTGTGCCAGGGCATCATCACCCGCTTCGGCGGGGAGATCTCCGTGGAGAGCGAGGTCGGCCACGGAACGACGTTCCGGGTCCTCTTCCCCTCGGCGCGAGCCTTCCGCGCGGCCTACTCGACGTCCGCACTGCCCTCGAGCACGGCGGAGGATGCGGCGGCTACTTCCTCATCCACCCCTCGATCCTGAGCTCCCTGGAGCGGTCCCCGCAGGCGGGTGACGGAAGACAGGGGTGAAGACGCGAGGCGCCTTCTTCTTCCGCACGCACCGGATCTGCGCGCTCATGTAGCAGGTGGAGAAGGCACGGCGCCGCTGTCCCGTGCGGCTCGGACCGGAGCGGTGCCAGAGGTGGTTGTGGATCAGCAGCACCTCGCCGGCCCGGGCGGGTAGGAGCAGCCGACGGGATTCGGCCTCGGCGGCGGCCACGCGATCCGGAGGGATGACGCCGCCCAGGGCAGTGACGAGCCCTCCCCGGTGACTGCCGGGCACCACCTCCAGGCAACCGCCGTCCTCGGGCGCGTCGTCCAGGGCGGTCCAGATCTGCAACTCGGGTTCCTGGGTGATGCCCCAGAGCTTTCCGCCATCCTGGTGCCAGGGCAGGTTGCTGCCGCCGGCCTGGCCCTTGTGGAAGAGGATGGCGCGGTAGAGGACGATGTCGTCGGGGATGCAGGCGCGGGCGATGCGCTCGAAGAGGGGGTTCTCCAGCCACGCGCGGAAGCGCGGATCCAGCTCCAACTTCTCCAGCTTGCGGTAGTCGAGCGAAGGCCCCTGCCAGCCCAGCCCCAGCGGCGCATCCTCGTAGCGGCCGGTGGGCGCATCCATTTGGAAGAACATGCCCGGGTAGGCCACCCGCCCGAGCATCAGGTCATCCGCGCGCTCGCGCAGGGCGGCCAGGCCCGCGTCGTCCAGCAGCATGCCCAGGCGGGCGTAGCCGTGCTCGGCATAGTGGGCGAGCGCCGGGGCCACATCGAAGCGGCTGGGATCCACGCACAGCATGCTCATCTCGACTCGCGGGGGGGCGGAGTGCTCACGGGAACACTCTCGATGGCCTGGGCCGTGTCGTCCAGCATCCCGCGAGGGGCTGGTAGGCAAGCAGGAAAGCTTGCACCCCGAGGCACGCCGCACCATGTATTCCGAAGTCCATGCCCTATCGCCGCCTCACTCGCTTCGTCACTGCCCCGGATGGGACCCGGATTGCGTACCACACCCATTGCGGCAACCTGCCCGATGAGCGTGTCGAGGGGGACATGAGCTCCCGGCCTCCTGTCCTTTTGACCAATGGGATTGGCAGCTCGGAGAACTTCTGGCGCTACATCGTCGCCAACCTCGAGCAGGATCACCGGGTGGTGCACTGGAACTACCGGGGGCACGGCCACAGCGAGGAGTCTCAGAGCGGGGACTACTCAGTGCCCATCCACGTGGGTGATCTGGAGCGCGTCACCGAGGAGATGATGCGGCGAGGGGACGGGCGGCCTCCACACCACATCGCCTTCTCCATGGGCGTTCGCATCGTCCTGGAGTTGTACCGCCGGCGGCCGGATCTGGTCCCCGCCATGACGCTCATCGCGGGGGCTCCGGGCGCGGCTTTGACGTGGCAGAAGGGCAGGGTAGCGAAGATGGGGCAGAAGGCGCTGCGGCGGGTGGTGGATGAGGTTTCACCCCTGGTACCGATGCTGGCTCCCGCCATCCATGCCATCCTGGCCAGCCCGATCGCCTACCCAGCAGGTCGGCTCATGGGCTCTCTGCGGGCGCGGGCCCCTCGCGCGGATGTGGAGGAGTTCTTCGCCTCGCTGCGACGCATGAGCCCCGAAGCCTATTGGAAGACGCTCCAGGGCCTCATGGTGGGGCATGCGTGGGACGTGTTCGCCCAGGTGGAGGTGCCCACGCAGATCATCGCGGCGGCCAACGATCAGATCGTTCCCCTCGGAGACATGGAGCAGATGCGACGCGTGTTGCCCCAGGCCCGATGGTTGCTGGTTCCGGATGCAGGGCACGCGGGGCTGGTGGAGGCCGGCAGCGAGATCGCGGATGCCGTCCGCACCTTCCTGGTCGAGCGAGGGATCGAGCCCCCGTCCATGGCGCCATGATTTCGACTGGACCTCCCGGGTTGGGTGCGCCATAAGAGACGGGTGCGAGTCGTCTCCTGGAACGTGAACGGACTCAGGTCGGTCCACAAGAAAGGGTTCGAGCGCTGGCTCTCCGGGGCTCGGGCCAATGTGGTGGCGGTGCAGGAGGTGCGTGCACGCCACGAGCAGATCCCCGAGGAGTTGCGCTCCCTCAAGCGCTGGCGCACCCACTTCGTGTCCGCAGAGCGGGCGGGCTACAGCGGTGTGGGGCTCTTCGCCCGGGACGAGCCGGATGACGTGGAGACGACGCTGGGCGTCAAGGAAGTGGACTCCGAAGGGCGCCTGCAACTGGTTCGTTTCGGGAGGCTGACGATCGTCAACGGCTACTTCCCCAACGGCAATGGGAAGAACCGGGACAACAGCCGCATCCCCTACAAGCTGGACTTCTACCGGCGGCTCTTCGATCGGCTGGAGAAGGCGCGTCGGGACGGAGAGCGGATCCTCGTGGTGGGCGACTTCAACACGGCGCATCAGGAGATCGATCTGGCCCGCCCCAAGGACAACCGCGAGACGAGCGGCTTCCGCCCCGAGGAGCGCGAGGAGTTCGACCGGTGGATCCGCGCCGGTTGGGTGGACACGTTCCGGTTCTTCCACAAGGGTGGCGGGCACTATTCCTGGTGGACGCAGCGGCTGGATGCTCGAGCGCGAAACATTGGTTGGAGATTGGATTACGTGCTGGCCTCCCACGGCGCCATGCCCTTTGTGCAGCGCGCGGCGATCCATCCTGACGTGTTTGGTTCGGACCACTGTCCGGTGAGCGTGGACCTGGATCCGAAGATCCGGTAACTGCTCCGGATATTCATGAATGCTCTGCTCTCGATCTACACGTGGCTGGAGGTCGGTCTGGTCGCGCTGGTGGGCTTCTTCGTCCAGCTGGCGGTCGCGTTGCTCACCTGGCCCTTCGATCGCCGCAAGTTGATCGTCGGGCGGTGCTTCCGTCTCATCGGAGTCACGGCGGCGAAGCTGACCCCGTTCTGGCAGTTCGGCATCCACGGCCCCGTGCCCAAGCAGCTGCCCCCGCGCACCGTGTGCGTCAGCAACCATGAGTCCAACGCGGACCCCTTCCTCATCTCCCATCTCCCCTGGGAGATGAAGTGGCTGTCCAAGGCCAGTGTCTTCAAGATCCCTGCCGTCGGCTGGAGCATGTGGCTGGCCGGAGACATCCCCGTGACGCGCGGCGATCAGTCGTCCGGCCGCGGCGCCATGGCGCGCTGCGCCCAGTGGCTGGCCAAGGGGGTGCCGGTGATGATCTTCCCCGAGGGCACCCGCTCGAAGACCGACGAGTTGCTGCCCTTCAAGGATGGGGCGTTCCGCCTGGCCATCGAAACGGGCGCGGACATCCTGCCCCTGGCGGTGAGCGGGACGCGGCGCGCGCTGCCCAAGCACTCCTGGCGGTTCGCCCGCTCCAAAGGACTCGTCACGGTGGGCACCCCCATTTCCACTCAGGGCATGACCCTGGCGGACGTGGAGCGATTGAAGGCGTTGGCTCGCGAACAGATCCTTGCTCTGCGCGCTTCTCTGCTCCCCCTGACGGGTTCCGAGCCCAGCTCCACCCAGGGGGTAGAGCCCGCCTGATCGAAGAAATCGTCGGGGAACAGGAAACTCTTGCGCGTTTCCTCCGAAAAAGAAGACGGCTCATCAGATCCACCGAAGGGTTCTGAAATATGACCGTACTCCTTCGCTCCCAGCTGCAGTCGTCGAAGTCCTCCTCCGCCCCTCTGGGCGATAACGCCGCAGCCAAGGGCTGGAAGCCCGTTCCGCAGATCAATCAACTTCGTCCGAAGGGGGTTGATCAGAGTTATGTGAACGGGCCGTATAATTGCGCTCCGGCTGTGGTGGCCATGGTGGCGCGGGGTTATGGGCGCATGGGCGATCTCTCCGACGCCCAGCTCATCAACCAGCTCGGCCAGGACATCGTCACCCGCGAGGGCACGGACCCCGAGGGCGTGGCGCGGATGCTGGGGCGCGTCGGAGTGCCCCCCGCGGGCGACGCCCTGGGCGCCAACTACCGGGATTCGGAGCTCCGGCAGCACCTGAACCAGGGCCACATGGTCATCGCCCAGGTCCGCACGTCGGACCCCAAGGCGAACCAGGACAGTGCGCACTACGTCCTGATCCAGGGGATGACCCGGAACGGGAACTACATCGTTTCGGATCCCCTGCACGACAAGCCCTACTCGGTGACGCCCAAGCAGCTCCAGGAGGCGGTTCTCAAGGCCCCGCCTGATGGTGGCATGCTGATCCCCGTCGCCAGCCCCAAGGAGGCCGCCACGCTCAAGGCGGCGAATTCGGCGCTCGCTCCTCTCACGGGCCAGAGCAATTCGCTCAACCTGGGGGACTCGGCTTTCGAGAGCAATTCGGCCACGACCGCGTCCGCCACGTCCGCGGCGCCTCGGACGCCGAGCCAGACGGCAATGCCCGTCATCAGCCCCACGCAGACCAAGAAGCCGACGGTGACGGATCTGCCAGCGGTGGCGCCTCGGACGCCGAGCCAGACGGCGATGCCCGTCATCAGCCCCACGCAGACCAAGAAGCCGACGGTGACGGATCTGCCGGCGGTGGCGCCTCGCACGCCGACCCAGACGGCGAAGCCTGTCATCGATCCCACGCTGCTCCAGAAGCCGACGGTGACGAATCTGCCGACGGTGACGCCTCAGACGGTGAGCCAGGTGGGGGCTTCCGTGTCCCGCCCCACGCTGACCGGGACGCCGACGGTGACGGCGCAGCCTACGGTGACGGCGCAGCCCACGGTGGTGTCCCAGACGCCAGCTGAGGCGGAGGTGCCCGACCTCGGTTCCTCGCTGACCAAGGCGCCCACCGAGACGGAGGAGTCTGTCCTCAGTCCCACGGAGGACGAGACGCCTACCGAGACGGAGGCTCTCGTTGCCAGCCCTACGGCGGATGAGACGCCCACGGTGGCGGCGAAGCCGACGGTGGCCGTGACTTCAGACGTTCCTTCCACCGAGGCGACGAAACCGACCGTGACCGTGACCGCCGAAGCCACGGGCACCGTGACGGCACAGTCCACTGTGACTTCCTCGGGGACCCCGCTGTCCAATGTGGCGAGTGCCGTCGCCTCCGTGGCCGCGACCACGGCGAACGCCGCCAACTCGGCAGCCCTGGAGACTCCCAACCCGGACGCATTCACCGCCACCGACGAGGTGCTCGAGGGCGTCGATACCGAGTTCAAGGAGCCTCCAACCGAGGGACTCAACTCGCAGATGGAGGCGAACGAGCAGAAGAACAACTACGAGCTCAACGTTCGCTACGGCGACAAGCCCACCACCCAGGAGGAGCCGAAGGCCGAGTCCGTCACTCCGCCCGGCAAGGACGTGGACGCGTTCGTTCGCGAGCTGCGGGAGGGCAAGGCGAAGGGCGACCTGGGAGCCTATGAGACCCTGGCGAAGCTCGAGCAGAGCACCTCTGACGTTGACCGCCTCGTTCTCGAGAAGATCCGGGAAGCGGACATGAAGGATCCGGGCATCGGCAAGAAGATGACGGGCGACGGGTTCTAAGAGCCCATGTCCATGGAGGACTCCAAGACCGAGCCCCGGGGGCCATGGATCGAAGCCCCTCCCGACATGCCCACCCGCGAGGCGCGTCCCACCGCCTCCCGGGCTCAATCCGGAGCGTCCTCGAGCGCGGCCTCCCAGCCGACGGCGGAGGGGCCGGATGAGAACTTCGACCTCCCGCGTGGCACTCGCATCGAGCGCTACGTCCTGCTCAAGCCCCTGGGGCAGGGCGGCATGGGCGTCGTCTATTCCGCCTATGATCCGGATCTGGATCGCAAGGTAGCCCTCAAGCTGCTGCGCCCGGATCGGCAGACCCCTGAGGGGCACTCGGCGCGCGCCTGGATGCTGCGGGAAGCCCAGGCCATGGCCCGCATCTCCCACCCCAACGTCATCGCCGTCTATGACGTGGGGACGTTCTACTCCCAGGTCTTCGTGGCCATGGAGTTCATCCAGGGCCGCACCCTCAGCACGTGGATCCGCAAGGAGCAACACTCCTGGCAGGAGATCCTCCGCGTCTTCCTGGAGGCGGGCCGGGGCCTGATGGCGGCGCACGGTGCGGGACTCGTGCACCGGGACTTCAAGCCAGCCAACGTGCTCGTCGGGAACACCGGCCGCGTGTGCGTGCTGGATTTCGGCCTGGCGCGCATCGCCGAGCTGGCCGAGGCCGAGGAAGAGTCCCTCGCGGGTGAGGACGCACCGCGCGAGGGCGGAGAGGCTCGCGAGCCGCTCGCGCTGGAGTTGCCGGACGGCGACATCGTCATGGGCACGCCCCAGTACATGCCGCCTGAGCAGTACCTGGGGCAGGGCGTGGACGGGCGGGCCGACCAGTTCAGCTTCTGCGCCTCGCTGTACTGGGCGCTCTTCCGCAAGCGCCCCTTCGAGCCTCGGCAGGTGGCGAGGACAGCGGCAAAGACCTCTCGGGCCTCCGCGGGCGCCGCGGACAGTTGGCGCCAACTGCCTCACTCGTCCGCTGCGAAGGAGCCGCCCACCGACGCGAAGATCCCCACCTGGGTTCGCCGCGCGGTGATGCGCGGGCTGTCGCTGAACCCGGAGGATCGTTTCCCCTCCATGGACGCCCTGCTGGAGGCGCTCTCGCAGCAGCAGCGCCGGGTGCAGCGGCGCGGGGCGTTCGCGGCGGCCGGAGCGCTGGCGCTGGCCTCGGCGGGCGTGGGCCTGTACCTCTACCAGCAGAGCCGGGTGTGCGCGGGCTCGGACTCGATCGTGGCCTCCGCCTGGAGCCCGGAGACGCGACAGAAGCTGGAGGCTGCCTTCACGGCCACGGGCAAGCCCTTCGCGGCGGAGACGGCCCTCAAGGTGGTGCGCGCGCTGGACGGGTACGCGGGTGCGTGGTCGCACATGCACACCGAGGCGTGCGAGGCCACCCGCGTGCGCGGCGAGCAGACAGAGGAGCTGCTCGCCATGCGGATGGTGTGCCTGGATCGGCGCCGCAAGGATCTCGGGGCGCTGACGAGCCTGCTGTCCGAGGCGGACGCCAAGGTGGTGGAGCGCGCCGTGGATGCGGCCGCGGCACTGCCCTCGTTGCAGCCTTGCCAGGACATTGCGTCTCTGGCCGAGCAACCACCCCTGCCGGCGGACCCCACGCTGCGCGCCAGCATCGAGAAACTGGACGGGCGGATCTCCGAAGTGAAGGCGCTCCACGATGCGGGCCGCTACAAGGCCGGAGTGGAGCTGGCCCGGAAGCTCGAGCCCGAGGTGGTGGCCACTTCCTATCTGCCGCTCCAGGCCGAGCTCCGCTACCACCTGGGCTGGCTGCTCCAGCAGAGCGGCGAGGCGCAGGACAGCATCACCCAGCTCGAGCAGTCCTTCGACACGGCGGAGTCCGGCCACGCCGATCGCCTCCGACTGGAGGCAGTCACCAAGCTCATCTACGTGTTCGCCAACAATGGCCACCCCGAGGAGGCGAAGCGCTGGGGGCAGGTGGGGCAGGCGATCCTGAGCCGGCTGGGCGGCGAGGCACCGCTGGCGCTCGATCTGATGGGGAACCTGGGCTACGTGGCGCTGCTGCAGGGCCGCTACCAGGAGTCCCGCGACTACTTCGAGAAGGCGCGCGTGCTGGCGGTCTCCACGTTGGGGCCCGAGGATCCCAAGCGGGCCAAGGTGAGTCATGGCCTGGGGCTGGCGGCGCTGCGCATGGCGGACTACCCGCGTGCCCTTTCGCTGCTCGACGAGTCGCTCCAGCAGACGGTGGCGGCCAAGGGCCAGCAGCACCCGGAGGTGGCCACGCGCCACACCATGCTCGCCACTGCGTACCGCGAGAGCGGTGATCTGGAGAAGGCGCTGGAGCATGTGCAGCAGGCGCTGGAGATCCGCCGGGCCACGCAAGGGCCGGAGCATCCCGCCGTGGCCGACACGCTGGATGAGCTGGGCATGAGCTTCATCGCGCTGAAGCGCTACGACGAGGCCGTGAAGACGTTCCGCGAGGCCCTCGAGATCAAGCGCAAGGTGCTGGGCGAGGATCACCCGGATCTGTCCTATTCGTACGATGGCGTGGGCCAGGCGCTGCTGGCGCAGGGACATCCCGCCGAGGCCATCGAGCCGCTGCGCAAGGCGCTGTCCTATGCGGACACCGAGCCCGAGGGATTGGCTCAGACAGGGTTCGCGCTGGCGAAGGCGCTCTGGGACTCGGGGCCGTCGCCAGGGCCGTCCCGCGAGGAGGCTCGGAAGGCCCGCGAACTCTACGTGAGGCTGGAGAAGCCCAAGGAGGTGGCGGAGATCGATGCATGGCTCGGAGCGCATGCCGAGGCTCCGGTGCCGACTCCTGCTCCGGCCGTCAAGTCGCGTCTGCCCAAGCGCAAGTCGCGCTGAGCGGGAGACCCACGGAGAGGTGGGGCATCAGAACTGCCCCACGATGCCTCCGAGGACGTTTCCCGAACGGGTGACACTGAGCATGGGCACGTACCGGACGCCGGAGCTGACTGGAGAGGGGCTCGCGGGAACCTGGGCCTTGGCTCGCTCGCTGGAGTCGGAGATCTCGTAGCCCATGACCGCTCCCGCGAGGGGCCCCACGAAGAGGCTGATCAAGACGAGCGCATCGGCTCTGAGGAGGGCAAAGCCGTAGGCCAGCCCGAGCCCCACGAGCGAGCCCACTCCCGTGCCCGCCAGAGAGGCCCAGTACTGGCCGTGGCCATCCATGGCACGACCGACTCCGTAGACGCCCAGCGGCGTGCCGACCACGATCCCCAGGCTCATGGCCCCGAGGACGGGGACGGCGCAGTCGGCATCGTCGCATTCGTTCTCGACGAGGAGGAACCCAGCGAAGGCGCCCGCGATGCCAGCCACGAAGCCGGTTCCCGCTCCCGCCAGCGTCTCGAACACCAGGCGTCGGGTGGAGTTCCGATCCACCTGGGCGGGACGATACCTGTAAGGGATGGATTCGCCCTCGGGAGACTCTGGAGGGCTTGCCTCGTGCGCGGGGATGAGGGGAGGCGGTGAGGGCGATGTCTCGGGCGAGGCCACGGGACGGTCGTCGGCTGTCTGAGCGAAAGCCGGACTCGAGGCGAGCACGGTGAGACAGAGCACGAGGCGCGCGGTGGACACGCCCGCAGTGTAATGGTCTCCGAGGTACGGAGACAGTGTGGCCACCACTCCTCCGAGTCCGGGCAGACCCGCCGTGGGGGCTCTGGACGCTCCCAGGTTCCAGGCGGTACTCCATGCTCTCGTGAGCATCTCGACGCCCCTGGAGTCCTCCCCAGGCCCGATCCTCCGAGCACGCACCCTGCGGGTGGAACGGGTGATTCGCGAGACACCCGACACGGTGACGCTCGTGCTGGAGGATCCCAGCGGCGCGCCCGTCACCTTCGTGCCGGGACAGTTCTTCACGGTGCTCGTCACGGTGGATGGGGTGCCGCTGCGCCGTGCCTACTCCGCGTCGTGCGCGCCCGAAGCCGAAGGGCCCTCGCGCGTGAGCCTCACCGTCAAGCGCGTGGCGGGCGGGAGGGTGTCCAACTTCCTGAACGATCGGGCATCGCCCGGGATGACCTTGGAGGTGCGTGGGCCTTCCGGCAGCTTCACCGCGGCGCCGGGGAACGGTGCGGTTCGCCACCTGGTGTTGGTGGCGGGAGGCAGCGGTATCACTCCGCTGATGTCCATGGCGCGCACCGCACTCGCGACGGAGCCCACCACGAGCGTGTCGCTGGTCTATGGCAACCGCCGCGAGCAGGACATCATCTTCCGGGAGGCGCTGGAGACGCTCGCGCGAGCCCACGAGGATCGCTTCCGCTTACGCCTGGTGCTCTCCGAGCCTCCCTCGGGCTGGAAGGGCGGAGTGGGGTTGTTGAACCGCTACGTGCTGGAGGATGAGTTCTCGGTGCTGCCGGGGCTGGAGGCCGGTCCGGCTACGTGGTTCATCTGTGGCCCCGAGCCGATGTTGGTGGAGGCGCGAGCCGCCTTGCACTCCTGGGGCGTGAAGCCTGAGCGCATCCGTGAAGAGCTCTTCACCCGGCCCCACCTGCGCCAGAGTTCCGCCCCCACCGCCGAACTCCTCGCTCCGCAGCCTGTGGAAATCCGGCTCCGAGGAAGGGAGCCTCGCCGCTTCGTGGCGCCCGCTGGGATGACAGTGCTGGAGGCGGCACTCTCGGCGGGGTTGTCGCTGCAGTACTCCTGCACCCTCGGTGGATGTGGCTCTTGCCGGCTCAGGCTGGTCGAGGGCGAGGTCCGCATGGAGGAGCCCAACTGCCTGCTGCCCCAGGAGCGTCCCCTGAGACATGTCCTCGCGTGTATCTCCCGGCCACTGTCGCCCGTGGTCCTGGAGGACCTCTACTAAGAGATGTGTCGTGTGTATCGCGAACCATGATACGCAGGCGGCGTGGCTGAGAAGGTCGTTTTCGAACACACGATGGACAGCATCCTGCGGCTTCTGGAGCGGCCTGCTCCTCCCGAGCAGGTTGCCGCGCTCGATGCGCTGGGCATTGACTTGAGCAAGCCGCTGCTCCCCGCGTACCCGGTAGCGGTGCACGCCGCGCTGATTGACTACGTGGCACGGCATCGCCGGCCGGACCTGGCGCTGGATGAAGCCCAGATCGATCTGGGCCTGGCCTTCATCGCGACCTACAACCAGACGCTGATGGGTCGCCCGCTCAAGGCGCTGCTGTGGACCATCGGGCCGCACCGCACCCTCGAGCGCATGAACCGCACCTTCCGGACAGCGAACAACTTCACGGAGACCCGGCTGGAGCGGCTCGGTCCCACCCGTTACTCCCTGTGGTTCAACTTCGTGAGCCGTCCCGGTTACTACCAGGGGCTCGTTCACGGGACCGTGGCTCAGTGCGGTGTGAAGGGGATCGAGGTGCAGTTCTCCTCCCGGCAGGGAGATGAGGTGACGTACGACGTGTCCTGGCAGCCCTGAGGCACGCGGGCGCCGGGTTTGCAGAAGACGGGTGTTCCTGCCTGGAGGCACTCCTGGACGCGCACTCTCATCGACGTGATCTCGCCTTCATGATGCTGATGATGCGAGGCGGAGTGCTGGTGCTCGCCCCGATCGTGGACGCGGTGAGCAAGCGTCGCGTGCGGTGGCCCTCGTGGGTGCTCTGCTGGTGATGGCCGCGATGCTGGTGCTCAGCGTTCCCACGGTGCTGAGGGCGCGTCGCGAGCGAGCGGCGGCCCAGGCATCCCCCCTCTCCCAACCGCGAGGCGGGTGAGGGGGGCGCGGGGGACGGGGCTACTTCGCCGCGTCGTAGAGGTGCACGGTGAGGACGGGGCAGTGGGCCCGCGCGACGATCTTCTGGGCCACGCTCCCAAGCAGCAGGCGAGGCAGGCCACGCCGGCCATGGGTGCCCATGATGATGAGGTCGTGCTTGCCCTCTTCGGCGACGCGCAAGACGGTAGCGGCCGCTTCGCCCACGACGACCCGATGTTTGATCGGGCGGCCGGAGCGCTGCGCCGCTTCCACCAACTGGTTGAGCTCCTTGGTGGCGGCATCCACGGCCACCTGCTCGAGTGACTGCGAGTTCCAGCCGGGCGCGGCCACGAGTAGATCCGGGGCCACATATTGGGGCGGTTCCCAGGCGTGGATGATCTCGATCTCCGCATTGAACGGTGTGGCCAACTGGATGGCGTAGTCGATGAGGCCTCGGGAGCCTTCCGAGAGATCCACAGGGACCAGAACGCGAGACGGAGCGGGCATGAGGCTTCCTCCTGAACCCCCTAAAGGTGGGGATTGCCCTCCGTTCTTGGAAGAAGCATGCCAGTTGTTCCCCAGGGGGAAGCGCTTGCCCGGACGCAAGCCTTTCGGGGGAACTGGAGCAGTGCGCAGGTTTTGCGCCTGGCTTCTACAGCACCGGGCTGTGAGCTGGGCTGACGGGAGGGCTGGAGGTGCGCAGGCGGAGGGAAGGACCTAGGTTTGCCTGCCAGGAGCGCATCTTCCACCCCCCAGCCAGGAGGAGCTCATGCATCCCCCCATCGACGCAGGAACCATCCTCATTACCGGGGCTGCCTCGGGGGTCGGGAGAGAGCTCGCACGGCAGCTTGCTCACCGGGCACGGACCCTGGTGCTCGTGGACCAGGAGCCGGAGCGGCTGGAGGCGCTGCGCACGGAGCTGCAGGTGAACAACCCCACCCTCGGCGTGGTGCTGCTGACGTGTGATGTGTCCCGGCCGGGCGAGGTGGGGGACATGCTCGCGGAGCTGGCGCGGCACTTCATCTCGGTGGATGTGCTGGTGAGTGCCGCCAGCGCGGACGAACGGGGGTTCTTCGCGCGACAGCGGTGGGGCAGCATCGAGCGGATGCTCATGAGCAACGTGGTGGCGCCGCTGATGCTCGCGCGCCGCTTGCTGGGGCCGATGATGGCGCGGGGCCGGGGAGGGCTCTTGTTCGTGGGCGCGGGCTCGAGCCAGCTCTTCCTGCCGGGGGCGGCGACCTCCGCGGCCACCCGGCGGTGCCTGGATGGCTTCATCGAATCGCTCCGCCTGGAGCTGGAGGGTACGGGCATCTGTGTCACGCAGGTGGCTCCGGGCCCCATCGATGACGGTGAGCCCCTGCCGGGGGGAGCGCCTCGGGAGCCGCGTCCGTTGTTCCTGGTCTCCGCGGCACGGTGCGCTCGCGAGGCCCTGGCGGCCTTCGAGCGCGGGGCCCCGCTTGTCTATCCGGGAAGAGGTCACCGCTGGGTGATGACGCTGCTGCCTCGGCTCCCGCGAGCGGTGCGGCGGACGCTGGGCAGACGCGTGGGGCGCGAGCTTCCAGGGCGTTTCGAGACCGAGGTCCCCGCCCTGGGAGAGGGGGCCTCGGTGCCGAAGGAAGAGTGGCCTTCGCCGGCTTGATCACCGGAGAGGCTGCGGGCTCGCGATGTCGCGCGCGAACTCGGTGGCGCAGTGCGCGGAGAACACGCGCACCTCCTGTCCGTGATCGCGCACCAGGTCGCGGAGGCGGGCCTGATTGGCGAGGCGCGAAGTGTTGTTCGTGGACAGGAGGCGCTGGAAGAGCGCCAGACCGAGCGGACTGCGGGGAGCCACCGGGTCGATCTCGCGGTGGTGGAAGTAGGCGTCGCCCGCGTGCAGCAGCCAGCCCTGGTCACTCTTGACCGCGACACCGCAGTGGCCTTCCGAGTGGCCCACCAACGGCACGAGCAGGATCTCCTCGGACAGGCCTGGGATCACCCGCACGGACTCGAAGCCGAACCAGCGCTCGCCGTCGACCGCGTAGCGGGTCCACCGCGGACCATGTGCCCACTGTGCGGGCCGGTAGCCGGACCTCTTGGGGTGTCCGTTTGGCGCGAGGGCCGCATCATGCTCGTCGCCAAAGACGTGCACCGCGGCGGTGGGGAAGTCCGAAAGCCCGCCCGCGTGATCGACGTCCAGGTGCGTGGGGATGATGTGGCGAACGTCCTCGCGCCGGAAGCCGAGCTGTTCGATGCGAGCCGCGGCCGTCTCGCTGGGATCGAGGCGCGGTGCGTTGCGCGTGATGAACCTGCGCCCCAGGCGGCTCGGGTCCTGGATGTCGTGCAGCCCCAGGCCGGTGTCGACCAGGACGAGCCCCTGGGAGGACTCGATCACGAGGCAATGGCAGACGATGCGCGCGCGCTCGAAGAGGCTTCCTTCTCCCAGCACGAAGCGCGCGCTCGGGGGGCACAGGGTTCCGCAGTTGATGTGGTGGACTCGCATGGGCTGTCTCCTTGGGGCGGATACCTAGGAGCGCCGCGGGGAAATCGATTGGAGAAATCGGCCATCGCACACGGGCCGAGGGCTCCGTGGGTTGAACGCCGTGCGGCGGTGCACCATGCTCGAGTGAGTGAGCACTTCGTCCATCCAGCTCGCGCCGAGACACACGCTCTCGCGCTTCGTGCAAGGCCTGCGGATCGTCACGCGGGGAGCGGGTGCGGACCCCTACGTGAAGCTCCCGGACGGCCAGGTCGATCTGATCGTTCGCATCCGGGACACGGGCAGCGAGGTCCACACAATGGGGACGCGTCTGCGGGTGTTTCGCAAGCTGGCCGAGGAGGTGCCGCAAGCGATCGCCGTGCGCTTCAAGCCCGGCAGGGCATACCCGTTCTTCGGCGTGCCGATGTCCGAACTCACCAACCGCATCCTGCCCATCGAGACGCTCTGGGGGGCTGACGGCGCGCAGCTTTGTGAGCGGGTCGCGGAGACTTCGGACAACACCGAGCGGCTGCGGCTGCTCGAGGACGCGCTCTCCGAGCGCCTCTGTCGGGGCGACGTGTTCGAGCCTGCCTCGGCGTACGTCGTGCGGCGGGCCATTCGGGCGATCACGGACGCCGTGGAGCTTCCCCGTGTCAGTGTCCTGGCTCGTGGCCTGGGCGTCAGCGAGCGGCAGCTCCGCAGGGCCTTCGACGAGGTGGTGGGGGTGGGGCCCAAGGAGTTCGTGCGGGTCGTCCGGTTCCAGCGTGCGTTGCGTGCTTCGGCACGCGTCGCCACTCCAGACTGGGGAGCCATCGCGGCGGCGGTCGGCTACTACGATCAAGCCCACCTGATCACCGAGTTCAGGGGCCTGACGGGGGTCACACCGGGCGCACTCCTGCGAGCCCGTCTCCACCAGGCTCCGGTGATGGATGGCGCGCTCATCGCCTCCAGTCCCTGAAAAAAAAACGGCGGCAGCCCGGGGGAAGGCTGCCGCCACAACGCAGGACAGAGTGGGGGGATTCACCCAGTCCACAACGCGGACCGCTCCACGAGGGAGCGGGGGGATTCCGCGATACGGCTTCTTCCCAGGTGAGCGGCCAGCGGTCGGTCGTTGCACCCGGATTGAACGTATCTGCACCTGTTGATTAGCACGTGCCGTGCCGGACACGTAATTACCCGAATTCCCTAGGAAATGGGATTTTGGACGCGGCGCATCATGGAGCGATGTAGCACCGGTGCGCTCTCACTGACTGTAAAGAAAGTGAACAATCCGAGAGCATTTTCCCAAGAGGTTCGCGGATTTAGTGCAGTGCGTCATGTTGGCCGTTTTCAGGACAGGCCAAGAAGAAATCTGTCCTGAGTTGCTTCAGGGAAAACCCCTAGGTCCTAGCCGATGATCATGTCCTCGCTCTCGAGCTTGCCGGAGGAGAAGCGGCGGAGGTTGAAGCGCTCGAAGAGCTCATCGGACTCGTGGGAGGCCATCCACGCGGCCATCCGCTCGGCGACGGCGGGGGCCATCATGAAGCCGTGGCCGACGAAGCCGGACATCTGGAGGAGATTGTCGAGGCCCGGGGTGCGGCCCAGCACGGGGTTGTTGTCGGGGGTGACGTCGTAGCAGCCGGCCCACTGGCGGAGCACCTTGACGTGGCCCACCTTGGGCAACTGCTCCATGAGGGCCTGGGAGAAGCGGGCCACGAAGCGCAGGGTGGAGCCCATGTTGAGTCCCGCAGGCTCCTTGGGGTCGCCCATGCCGCCGACGATCTCTCCGCGCATGGACTGGCTGAAGTACAGGCCCGAGTCGAGCACGGACACCAGCGGCCCCAGGAAGGGCTTGAGGGGCTCGGTGCTGAGGATCTCGTGGCGGTGGGGTTCGTTGGGGAGCTGGATGCCGGCGAGCCTGGCGACTTCGGGGCTCCACGCGCCGGCGGCGAGCACCACGGTGTCACAGGAGATGTCCCCCCGGTCCGTCTTCACCTTGCGCACCTGGCCGTTGGAGATGTCGAAGCCGGTGACGTGGGTAAAGGTCTCGACCTTGATGCCCTTCTTGAGGCAGTGCTGGGCGTAGCCCCAGAGGAAGGGCCACGGGAAGATGACGCCATCTTCGGGATTGAAGGAAGCGGTGACGACGCCCTTCATCGTCAGTCCGGGGACGATCTCGCGGGCGGCATCGGCGGTGATGATGCGGGTGGGGACGCCGTGCTTGTTGTGGAGCGTGGCGTGGCGCTCCAGGCGCTTCGCCACGGCCTCGGTCTTGGCGAGGAAGAGGTAGCCGCCCTGGCGCAACCAGACGTTGATGCCGAGATCGCGGGCGAACTGCTTCATCAGATCGATGGAGCGCTTGGCCAGCTCGATGTTGGCGGAGGTGCCCCACTGCATGCGCACGCCGCCGCCGTTGCGGCCGGAGGCTCCCGCGCACAGGTATCCGCGCTCGAGCACGACGATGTCCGTCTCTCCGCGCAGGCTGAGGTTGTAGGCCAGGGCCAGGCCCATGACTCCGCCGCCGATGATGACAACCTTCGCCTTCGAGGGCAGCGGCGCGGAGGGACGCAGGGCGGGAGGGAAGACAGCGAGCTCCTCGGGCACGCCGCCCACGGGAGGCTGGGACAGGTCCACGGGAGCGCTGGCGAAGAGGGACAGCTCGGTGGGGTAGACAGGAGGCCGAGGCGTGAAGGGCTGGATGCCCTGGGGTTTGAGGGGGCCCTCCTTGGAGATGAGCGCGGCCACGGCGGCGAGGCAGCTCTTGCCCTGGCAGATGCCGGTGCCGAAGCCGGTGTAGCGCTTGACGGACTCGACGTCGCAGTAGCCGCGCGAGAGCGCGTGGCGCACGTCGTCGACGGTGACGTCCTCACAGGAGCAGATCAGCGCCTTGCTCATGACAGGCCTCCAATGAGCGCCTCGGCGGCGCGAGTGCCGGAGGCCGCGGCCTCGCTGGCGGTGCCGCCGCCGGTGATGTCTCCCGCGACGAAGACGTCCTCCGAGGCGGTGCGTCCGTCCTGCTGAGCCACGGCGACGAAGAGGCCGCGTTCGGCGTCGAAGTCCACGGTGACGCCGGCCTGCCGAGCCAACTCGAAGCTGGGGCTGGTGGGGATGGAGATGAGCACGGCGTCGCAGTCCACCTTCTTCCGTCGGCCGCCCTGGGGCACGAAGCTGAAGGCGCCTACAGCCTTGAGGCCATGTGCCTTGGGCTCGCTGCCGATGCAGGCCTTGGGATGGGGTGAGGCGGGGAGGGGGCCTCGGAGATCCACCACTGCGGCCACCTGGGTGCCGTTCTGTTCGAGCAGCCGGGCCAAGGCGTGGAGTTCGGGTCCCCAGCCGACGAGGGCTGCGGACTCGGGGGCCACGCCGTGCTCGCGCAGGAGCAGGCTGGCGGCACGGCCTGCGTAGACGCCGGGAAGATCGTTGTTCTCGAAGGGGAGGATCCCCGGGTGGCCGCCGGGAGCGAGGAGGAATCGGTCCGCGTGGATTTGAAGGAGGCGCAGGCCTTCGGGCTCCCGGGCGACGACCGCGAGGAAGCGCCCTCCCTCGTCATCATAGAGGCCGATGGCGTGAGCGCGGGTGAGGACGCTGCCCTGGGGGAAGGATGCCACCTCCGGGAGGGCGGGATCGTCGCTCAGCGGGGCGCCTCGGGTGAGACGGCCACCGATGCGCTCCTCGCGCTCGAGGAGGAGGAAAGGGATGCCGCGAGCGGCGAGGACCTTGGCGGCAGCGAGGCCCGCGGCACCGCCGCCGACCACGGCGACACGGGTGCGGAGGGAGCGGGCCGGGAGCCGAGGAGGGGCTTCCTGGTCGGGCAGGAGGCCGAGTCCGGCGAGCTGACGAGCGACCTTGGCCATGACCTGTTCGGCGACGGGGACGCCAGCGAACATCTCGTGGTGGTCGAGCCCGCGAGGGAAGAACCAGTCGATGGTGCCGAAGAGGTCGACCTTGGCGGAGGGGAAGGCGTTCTGTCGCTCGAGGCGCATGCCGGGACGAGCGGGGGTGCGGCAGGTATAGACGTTGGGGAGGCCGTCCACGCGCATGAGGCAGTGGGAGCAGGCGGCGGCGAAGCAGTAGGCGCCGCGGGGGCGGTGATACTTGATGGAGCGGGCGAGGACGGTCTCTCCGGCGGCGATGAGGGAGCACGCCACAGGTTCGCCCTCGACGGCGGGGACGGGTTCGCCCTCGAGGTCCACGGTGATGGCCCGGCCACGGGGGGAGGCATCAGGGATGCGTCGCATGGGTGGGCGCACCTTCGCCCACGGGCCGGAGGCAGTCAAAGGGCGCCGGGAGGGAGAGTGCCCAGCGAACACCAGTGGGGGTGATGGCAGCCCCTACGGCAGCTTGGGGAGGCCTGACGCGATGCGTCGCGCGGCGCAAGAAGGGATGCAACAGGCCAGCTGAAACGCGAAGGGGCCGATCCGGAGTGGATCGACCCCCTTGAGATGCGACTCAGCGCGAGGCTCTCAGACGCCCGCCGTCGTCCTCGACAGCGGCTCGGGGATGCCCCGCAGCCGGTGGCCGAACCGGGTGAGGATGGCGGCCCCGAAGCCCATGAAGCAGGCTCCCAGCAGCACGAACCAGCCGATCACCGGGATGGACGTCATCCCCAGCAGGATCAACAGCCCCAGCGCCAGCACCACCGCCTGCGTCTTCCGTCCCCGGAGGATTGGCACTTTCAGGCCGATCTCGCTCGCCACCGCCGTGAAGCCCAGGACCGTCACCAGCATCGCTATCAGCCACAGCGCCGCGGCCACCGGCGCACCGATGATGGTGATCGTCAGCACCAGCGAGATCGGGATCAGCGCCAGCGAGCCCAGCACTCCCACCATCCCGCTCTTGATGGGCTGCGCCTTGATCTCCGCGGACAGCTCCTTCATCCGCGAGGGGAAGAACAACTGCCCCAGGAACCCCAGCCCAAAGAGCGCCGCGAACTTGATGATGAACCAGGGCAACCCGTTGCCCGGATGATCGTCCTCGTCGTCATCCCCGGAGGCATCCTCGTGCCGGAACTCCTTCTTGAGGTTCTTCTTCACCTCGCCCGCCACCATGGTGCCCACGTGGCTGCCGCCGAAGGACTGGGTGCTGCCTTCCACCTTGGCGCCTTCCTCGCGGATCACCGTGCCGCCGATGGCCGACACATCCCCCTCCACCACCGCGTTCGGGTGGAGGACGACGTTGCCTCCGAAGGCGTTCGCGTCTCCCTCCACCGTGCCGAAGACTTCCAGGTTGCCGCCAAAGGCCACCGCGTCTTCCTCCACGTGCCCCTTCACCACCAGGTTGCCGCCGTACACCACGGCGTTGTCCACCGAGTCGCCCTCCTTCACCTCCAGGGAATGGCCGCGCGCAACCACGTCCCGATCCTGCTTGCGCCGATGCTGGGCCTTGCGCACCTCCTCGCGGACCCGGTCCCGGATCTCGCTCGGATCCATTTCCTCCTGGGCCTGCGCCGTGTCGGTTGCCTCCTCGGCCTCCTCCGCTTCCTCCGAGGCGTTTTCAGGAGGAGCCGGCGGCGCGGGCGGCACCGGTGGGGCCACGGCCATGGGCGGTGGCCCATTCGGCAGCCCCGGGGGAGCCGCTGGCGGGGCCGCGTTCGCCGCAGTCCCTTCCTTCTCCGCGGGCGTCAGGGGCCGCATCGTGAAGATGGAGCCCTCTTGATCCAGGCGCAGCGAATAGGTCCGGGCAATGGTGCGAAGCGCCTGCTCGGCGGTCACTCCCTTCAGGTGCACTTCGACGGTGGTCTCCAGCGCGCCGGTGGCCACCACGTTCAGGCCGCCGTCCTCGGCGATGTGCTTGAGCGCGTCCTGGAGCGAGCCGCGGAAGTTCACGTCGATGGTCTTCGCGGCCGGAGCCTCGGCGGCAGCGGGCTTGGGCGTCTCGGCCGCCAGGGCGAGGGGAGTGCCAAGAAGGAGGGTGGGGAGCAGGAGTCGGGCGGCGATCTTCATGGGAACACTCACGCTTCGGAAGGGTTGGGTCCGGTGCCGACGAGCCGCTTGAGGCCCGTGAGGGACACGATCAGCAGGAGGACGAGCAGCACGGCGACCGGGCCGGCGGCGGTGAGCCAGAGTGCGTTGGCTCCGCTGGCGAGCCCCTGCAGCAGCGCCTTGCCATCCGTGAAGAGCGAGGCGAGCGCCGCCCCCAGCCGGGACAGTGCACGATCATTGGTGATCAGCAGCCCCAGCCCCACCGCCAGCGAGGCGATCAGGATGGGGACGCCGGACCACAGTTCGCGCCGCAGGGGCGTGGGCTCGGTGGCCACGCGCGCCATCACATTGGCCACCAGCGTGGGAGGAGGCAGCGGATCGGCCAGCCGGTAGAGATCCTTCTCCAACTGGCGGTGCTCCTCCAACATGGCGCTGCACAGCGCGCAGTCGGCGGCGTGATCGAGCGCGGGGCCCTCGCCCGCCTCCAACTCGATGAAGAGCACCTCGAGATCGGGGCACTGGGGGGTGGGAGTCATGTGGGCTCCTCCGTCGTCATCTTCTTGCGCAGCTTCTCTCGGGCCCGGAACAGTCGCGCCATGATCGTGCCAGGAGCGCAGCCCAGGATCTGGGCGATCTCCTTCGTCGTCCGCTTCTGCACGTAGTAGAGCGCAAGCACCTCCCGATCCTCCACTGACAAGGTGGCCATGGCCTCCTCGAGGGACTGGCGCTCCTGCCGGGCGATCGCCCCCTCCTCGAGCGAGGCCTCACCGCTGGGGAGCACCTCCTTCATGGGCTCGAGCTCCTCGGTGCGCACCTTGGTGCGCCGCCGGAGCAGGTCCAGGCAGAGGTTGCGGGTGATGGCCATCACCCACAGATCGAAGGGACGCGACTCGTCGTAGCGGTGCAGGTTCTGGTAGGCCCGCAGGAAGGCCTCCTGGGAGACCTCGGCTGCCTCGGCCTCGCTGTTGAGCAGGCGAAGGGCCAGGCCGTACACCGCGCGCTGGACGCTGCGCACCAGCGCCTCGAAGGCGTTGGGATCTCCTCGGCGGGCGGCCTGCACGTCCGCCTTCCAGGGAAGCGGGGGGGCCTCCTCAGCCATCAGCGACCCGATGGCCTGAGCGACGTCCCCGAGAGGATTGAGGGCGAGAGCGTTCACGTCCTGGTCTACGCACCATGGGTTCCCCCATTGCGCCCCGGCGTGAGCCTGGCTGCTCTCATCTGCGACTCCTACTTTTTATTCTGTGATTTCGGGTGTTTATCCGCCATGCCCGCGCGGGCTTGGGCCTTGGCTTCCTTCTTCTTCCGCTGCCGTTCCCGGAAGCCGGGAGAGGGTTCGCGAGGCCCGCGAGACTCGGGGGCCGGTCGGGCGAGGGCGGGCTCGCGCGGTGCCGGGGAGCGATCAGACGGGCGGGGAGGCATGCGCCCGGTGGGGCGGGTCCTGGCGGACTCCTCCTGATCCGCCTCGGTGAGCCGGGGGCGCTGGGAGGCGCGGATCTCTTGCGCGGTGTCCTCTCGCCAGTTGAAGTGGAACAGCCGCTTCACCACCAGGGTGGCGTAGGCCCCCGGAGGCAGGGTGAAGGCGACGTTGATCTTCATGGAGCCGCGGTTGAGCTCGTCCGACTGCGGGCGTCCCAGCACCAGCTTGTGCGGGAACACGAGCACGGGGCGCTCCTCGGACTTGAAGAAGAGCAGCTTGCGCGCCTCCTGGATGACCAGGTCCTTCAGCGCGAGCTTCTCGCGGCCGAGCACCCAGTGGACGGCCTCCTCGATCTTCGGGTCCGTGAAGGCCGAATCCGGTCCGAGCAGGGGGAAGGCCTTCTCGCGCAGCGTGTGGAGCACCTCGGGGCTGGCATCGCGATGGAACAGGAGCGTGCCGGCCTGGTAGCGCAGGGGGAAGAGGTGCTCGCGCGGCAGCAGCAACTGGAGGTAGCGCCGCACGCCCTCGTTCCACAGGAAGCTCTGGTAGGTGAAGAGCAGCATCGCGCGGTAGTCCGCGTCGATCTGCAGGAAGGCGCGCACGTAGTCCGTGGGGTGTTCGCGCAGGGAGCGGAGGAGCCGGTGGTACTTCTTCGAGCCCTCGAAGGGGACGCGCGCGTCCCAGCGGCCCCAGTTGTCGCGCCAGAACTGCTTCACCTTGGCGTCCTCGGTCCGGTCCAGCTCCGAGGGCTTGGCGAAGTAGTTCTTCAGCGCGGCCTCGAAGTCGCCGCGGATGAGATCCTTGGCGATGAAGCCCTGGCCGTGCTTGAGCGAGCCGAAGCGCTGGCTGTCGAAGTAGTTCACCACGCCCAGGCGGTTGACCTCGGCGGAGGCCACGTTGAGCGGCCCCAGCGCGGCCTCCTCCAGCGCACGCACGGTGACGGCGAAGCGGTTGGAGGTGATGTTGGCGGCCGACAGGGGCTTGTCCGTCCGGCCCAGGTACTTCAGGCGCAGATTGGGCTCCTGCATCTCGACGTCCGCGGCTTCCACGGCGATGAGCTGCTCGGTGCGGCCCTGCTTGTCCTTCAGGCCGCAGAAGCTGATGGAGCCTGGCTTGAGGCCAAAGGCGTCTCGGAGGCGGTCCACTGCCTCGAAGGTGGACAGCTTCTGCTTGTCCATGAGGTAGACGCGGAAGCGCCCACCTGGCACTTCGTCGAAGCGGAAGGACTCCTTGACGGAGAAGTCCTCGGGTCTTTGCTTGATTCGCACGAGAGCCCCCTTAGCAGCGTGGGCCCGCGGATTGAAGGTGCGAATTGCGGGGGCCCTGACAGCACTGCCCGGAAGAACATAACCTCCGGGCCATGAGATACCTTCCCCCGCTGCTCCTCCTGGCTCTCGCGACGGGCTGTGCCTCCAACCTCTCCACCCTGCAGACGGCGAAGCCGCTCGCCCCGGGCCAGTTCCAGGTCTCGCTCGGCGCCGGTGCCTTCATCCCGGTGGGGCAGATCGGCGAGGCGATCGATCTCGGCATCAACGAGGGCAAGAAGATCAAGGACGCCGTGGACAGTGGTGAGTCCGTCCAGCTCTCCGAGGAGGACCAACAGCGTCTCCTCACCTCGGGTGTGGCCCTGGCCGTGGCGCCCCCGGGCATCGTCAACGAGGTGATGATTCGCGCGGGTGTGGTGAAGAACCTGGACGTGGGTCTGCGCTACAGCGGCATCTCCCTGCGGCTGGATACCAAGTTCCGCTTCCTGCACGGCGGCGACGGGGAGAACGTCCCGGAGAACCGGCGCACGTCCTATGACATGGCCATCGGGCTCGGGGGCTCACGCCACACCTTCAAGAGCCCCGTGCTGGACGTGATGAAGATCGTCAAGGTGGACGACTTCAAGCGCTACGACATCGAGGTGCCGCTCTACATGAGCACGGACTTCGGCGACATCCTCCGCCTGTACGCCGCTCCCAAGTACGTCTACAGCCGCACCAGCCTGGACGAGAAGCTCGTCAACTACGCCGAGCAGGGCAAGGACGTGTCCGGCTTCGACGCGAGCTTGCCGGCCACGGTGAAGAGCGAGTTCGTCGGCTCCACCCTCGGCGTGTCCGTGGGCTACAAGTACGTCCATCTCTTTGCCGAGATCACTGGCGGTTACACCTTCTGCAAGCCGCTGCTCTTCGGAGAGACACGCAACCTGGGAGGTGCCACCTTCTACCCGGCGGTAGGAATCGCCTTCCGCAACTCGGCTCCCCAGCGGCCGAGCGCCGACTCAACCCGGGTAGATTGAACCCGAACGTGCTCCCTGATAACCGGGGATTCCATGGACGGCTGCCAGGCGTCGCGTCCCACCCAGAGCCGTTCCCCCGGAATGAGTCCGTCTGCTAGTGTCCCACCGGTGAGGTCTGTCGAGTGACCCAAGCTTCCGTTCCTTCCCCAGCTCCGCCGAAGACGATGCGCGGGCCGCGCCTGACGGGCATGTTCGCGGACGGCACGCTCGGGGAGTTTCCGCTCGGACCGAAGACGTCGCTGGGCCGCCACCCGGCCAACACGCTGCGGCTGGTGGACCGAGAGGTCTCCAAGGAGCACGCCATCATCGAGCAGTCCGGACGGGACTTCATCCTGAAGGACCTCAACTCCTCCAACGGCACCTTCGTCAACGGGCGCCGGGTGAAGGAGATGCGGCTGCGCGACGGGGACGAGATCTCGCTGGGCAGCTCCAAGTTCACCTTCCACGCGGGGGATGCGCCCTCGGTTCCGTCCGCGCCCGCGGGTGTGACGGTGGTGGCCAACCCGCGCTCGGTGCCTGCGTTCCTGGCGCAGATGGACCAGGGGCCGCAGAACTTCCGCCCGGCGGACGAGCTGGGTGACATGGAGGCGCTGCGCCGCGACTACGAGAAGCTGCGCATCGCCTACGAGTTCCACCGCCAGGTGAGCCTGGCGGGCACGCAGCAGGAGCTGTTCGATCAGATCATCCGCGTGGCGTTCCAACTGCTGCCCGCGGACAACGGCGTCATCCTGACGATGGGGCCGGGCGGCGAGTTCAACCCGGTGGCGGTGCACCACCGGCAGGGCAAGCCGATGAACGTGATGCTGTCGGACACGGTGCTGCGCCGCGTGGTCGAGACGGGCAAGGCGGTGCTCACCGCGGACGCCATCATCGACGAGCGCTTCTCGGCGGCCGAGAGCATCGTGGCGCAGGGCATCCGGTCCGCCATGGCGGTGCCGCTGACGGTGAACGGCTCGATCAAGGCGGTGCTGTTCCTGGACAGCCGCCAGCGCATCAATGCCTTCTCCGAGAACGATCTGACGATCCTCACGGGCATCGCCGCGCAGGCGGGCATCGCGCTGGAGAACGCGGCGCTGGCCGAGCAGATCCGCGCCGAGGCCATCACCCGCGCCGAGCTCAGCCGCTTCCTGTCCAAGGCGGTGGCGGACGCGGTGATCAAGGGCGAGACCGAGGACCTGGCGCAGAGCCGGTTGGCGGAAGTCACCTGCCTGTTCGCGGACATCCGCGGCTTCACCACGCTGGCGGAGAACGACTCTCCGCAAGAGGTGGTGGAGATGCTCAACGAGTTCTTCACCGCCATGGCCAACGTGGTGTTCCGCCACGAGGGCAACCTGGACAAGTTCATCGGCGACTGCGTGATGGCCGTGTGGGGCCCGCCGCTGTCGCACCCGGACGATCCGGCGCGCGCGCTGCAAGCGGCGCTGGAGATGATGGACGCGGTGGACGAGCTGAACGAGAAGCGCAAGTCCCAGGGGCGCAAGCCCATCGAGGTGGGCATCGGCGTGAACACCGGCCAGGCGGTCGTGGGCTACATGGGCAGCGTGGAGCGCCATGAGTTCACCGCCATCGGCGATACGGTGAACACGGCGTCCCGCTTGTGCGGCCTGGCCAAGGGGGGCGAGGTGTTGGCCACGGGGACGACGATGCAGAAGGCGGGGCCGGGGTTCTTCGCGGATGAGCTCCCCGTCTTGCAGGTGAAGGGCCGGGAGAAGGGTGTCCAGACGTTCCGGGTGACAGGCTCGGAGCGCACCGTTGTCCGGGATGCATGATCACCCAGTCCTGCCCCAACTGCCATCGCACGCATGACATCAGCGTGTACGTGAGCGGACAGCGACTGCTGTGCCGCTGCGGGATCCGCTTCGAGGTGCGTCGCAGCGTGCCCTCCACGGTGGGGACTCGGCCCACGGTCGGTGAGATGCCCGCCGTCCAGGCCTCCTCCATCGGGAGCGGCGCGGGGCGGAACGGCGCGGCGATGGCCGCGAGCAGCGTGGTACCGGCTCCGCAAGAGGCGATCCCGACGATGCCCGGGGGCGGCGTGTTGCCTCCGAGCCAACCGCTGATGGTGGAACTGGACGTGTCTTCCGCCACGCTGGTGCGCGGCTCCCAGGTCGCCCAGGCCGAGGAGCCGGAGAACGGCGTGGGAGAGAATGGGACGCTCGTCTCCCGTGGCAAGGTGGAGCTGCCGGGCTACGAGCTGATCGAGCTTCTCGGTCAGGGAGGCATGGGCGAGGTGTGGCTCGCCCGGCAGCAGTCGCTGGCGCGCACGGTGGCGGTGAAACTGCTGCCGCCGCGGCTGGCGAAGGATCCCGAGTTCGTCACCCGCTTCGAGAAGGAAGCCACCGCGCTGGCGGCGCTCAGCCACCCCAACATCATCCAGATCATCGATCGCGGGGTGGCGGGGGATAACTACTACTTCGCCATGGAGTACGTGGAGGGCCGCTCCCTGCGCGACATGGTGGGAGTGAACCGGCTGACTCCCCAGCAGGGCCTTCGGATCCTGCTCCAGGTGGCGCGAGCCATCGAGTACGCGCACGAGAAGGGCATCATCCACCGCGATCTGAAGCCCGAGAACATCCTGGTGGATGCGAAGGGCCACGCGAAGGTGGCGGACTTCGGGCTGGCAGGCATCCGGCAGCCGGACTCGCGGCTGAACCTGACGGCCACCGCGGTGGCCATGGGGACGCTCAATTACATGGCCCCGGAGCAGCGCCGGGATGCCCGGAGCGTGGATGGGCGCGCCGATCTGTTCTCGCTGGGCGTGGTCATCTACGAGGTGCTCACCGGAGAGCTGCCCGTGGGGCGGTTCCGGATGCCCTCTGAGCGCGTGCCCGGCCTGGATCCTCGCGTGGACGAGGTGGTGGCCCGGTTGCTCGAGAACGAGCCTGATGCCCGCTACGCCACGGCTTCCGAGGTGTGCACGGCGCTCGAGGAGATGCTGGGCTCGGGGTCCGGGCCGGCGCTCGCGGTGGGTTCGTCTCCGGGGACGCAGCCCGCGCGGGACTCCGTGGCGCGCACCGTGGCGAAGAAGCTCCACGGGGGCTGGCGCAACGTGCGGACGGGGCTGTCCGTGGTGGGGGGGCTCATCGTCCTGGCGTACGTGGTGCGTGCCGTCATCGGCCCGGTGGACCTGCACGTGGGCGGCGACAAGGGCGTGGTGATCGGCACGTCGGGCATCGCGGTGAAGCACGGCAAGAAGCCCTGGCCGCCGAACACGGACAGCGAGCTGCGGGTCACCTCCGAGATGGTGGAGGCGACTCAACCCGACGGGCTCTCGCAACTGACGGTGGAGTTCGTCCCCGGCGACGAGGAGCTCAATGCGTGGTCCGGCTCCTGGCGCCTGGAGGACGGCAAGCTCAAGGTGATCCAGGGGGGCAGTGAGATCGGCCCGAAGGGGCGCTTCCTGCCGCGCACGTACGTGGCGCGCCGGTACTTCTTGAGCGACGACTTCACGGCCGAGGTGCAGATGGACGTGAAGAAGCTGGGGCCCGAGTACGTGGACGAGCCGGATGCCCAGCACTTCGGCGAGCTGACGTTCCGGATCAAGGATCTGCAGGTATCGGCGTTCGCCATTCCGGACGTGGGCATGCGCCTGTCCTGGCGCTACATCCAGGAGGATGGCGAGGAGGTGGTGGGCAACAGCTCCCAGGATCTGGAGAACCTCACGGCGGACGAGATGCCGGTGCCCACGAAGGGTCCTTTCAAGGTGCGCCTGCAGCTCACGCGGAAGAAGAACGGCGTGATGGCGGAGGCGTACGTGAACGACAGGCGCTTCGCGTACAAGATGCTGCATGGGCTGGAGGGGCGCGTGGGCAAGGTGGCCCTCGGGTGCCGCAACCTGTCCTGCAGCTTCAGCCACCTGACAGTGAAGGGCATTTCGGCCGAGCGCCCGAAGCGGAAGGTGGCCGGCACCTCCCAGGAGTGAACGGAGGCCTGCTCCGGAAGGGTCCACCTGCCGACGGTCGACTCCGCCGGGGCGGCGTGGCCTTGCATGGTGATTGCAGCATCCCCACCCTCGAAGGGCGTGGCGTGTGGCTGAGGCCGCGCTCCATCAGCCGCGGGGGAAGGGATGGATGTCAGGATGATGCTGGCGCCGCTGTACGCGGCGGCTTTGAGCGGGCTGGTGATTGTGGCGTTTGCCTTCGGGCGCAAGGACGCGCGGGCATTCATGCCACGTTGGCCCTTGGCCTGGTTCGGGTTGTTGGCCGCTGTGTCCGTGGCGTTGGTGACGGATCACGTGCCCATGTCGCTACGGGTTTCTCTGGATGTCTTGGGCCGAGGCGCGGGGCTGGCGCTGCTGGGCTCGGCGGCGGGGCTGGCGCTGCTGGGCTCGCGGGCGCGGCTGCGCGCGGACGCGCTGAAGGGCTCGGCGCCTCGAAGCCTGGACGAAGCCGTGGCGGAGCTGCGAGCAGGCCGGGAGCCCGGTTGGGGGGTGTACCAGGGGCGGCTTGGGGCGAGTGAGCCGGTGACTTCTCCGGGAGGCGTGGTGTGCGCCTTCTATGACGCGGAGTTGCGCACCTCGGCTGCGCAGGGGAACAAGGGGTCGTTGTTGTCCCAGGATCGAGCGTACTCGCTGCTCATCACGCTGCGAGGTGAGAAGACGGAAGCGGCGGTGAGCTACTCGCCCTCCACGATGTTGGCGCCGGTGCGAGTCCTGCGGTGTCAGACGGATCCGCGGCTCGTGGAGCCGGAGGCTGGAGAGCTGGTCCAGGGCCGGCCGGTGGAAGAGGTGCTGTCCTACGAGCGGATCGGGAAGATTGGCGAGCCGTGCCTGGTCGTGGGCGAGTTGCAGCGCGGACCGGCGGCGGGCTCCTACGTGCTGCGAGGCAAGCAGGGCGGTCCGGCCATGCTGGTGCTTGGGAATGAAGGGACGGGGACGGGGCACGAGCTGGCACGCCGGGCCTGGGGTTTCTTCTCGGCGGCAGGAGCGCTCTCGGTGGCCGCGGCGTTCGTGCTCTCGCGGACTTTGTGAGGGGGCTCAGGCCCTCACGACCGTGACACTGCGGCCGGTGGGCGTCGTGGCGGACGTGGCGTGTGTCCGTTCGGAGATGGGAGGCTGGTTGCTTCTGCGGTCGAAGATGACGAGCCAGCCGCTGTCGAGGTCCAAGCCAGCAAGATAGGTGTCGACCTGAGACAGTCCTTCATGGAGAGGATCCTTCTCTCCGTCGCGCCAGACCTTGAGTTCCAGGGCCAGGATGTCCGGGCCGTGGCGCAAGCACAGATCCATGCGACCTGTGCCGATCGCGTACTCACGCTCGACGGTTCCTCCTCCATTGGCGACCCGATGCAGGAAGGCCATCAGCACCAGATGGGGTGCAATCTCGTGGTAGGGCGCGGTGCCAAGCAGCGGCTGGCCATGCTGGCGCCAGAAGGCGAGGAACGCCTCCATGAGACGATCCATGGCCAGGCGGCCATCGGCGCGTAGCCATGTGACATTTTGTGGAGGAAGTGAGGCAAACGCGGTGTTGGCCAGCACTCGAGGAATGATCTCGCGATAGAGCGGATTGGCGACCTCGAGGCCGCCCGTGGGCGCAAGACGGACCAGCCCCAGATCCTGCACGAAGCGCAGATCATCCGCGGGTACGTCGTCCAGAGCACGTCCCGCGAGCATGGGCTCAAGGATGTGCCGCACGCGAGGTTCCCGAAGGCGCTCGGCGAGGCTGTCCAGGTGGGTGTCCTGGCGGCGGAGAAGGATCTCCTTCGCGGCGTCCACGTGCTGCGAGGTGATGGGCTCGGTGCGATTCGGTACCAGGGTTTGCACCATCTGCCGGCCCAAGGCGTTGACCAGCCAGGGCTGGCCTTGCGTCCAATAGAAGGCCCTGTCGACAGCTTCGGGCAGGAAGCGCTGGCCTGTGTCGGCGGTGTGCTGCTGATAGAGCTCTGCCACTTCGTCACGGGTGAAGTTGCGCAGGGTGAGCGACTCGACCTTGATGTTGAAGGGGCTGGCGGTGCCCAGCGTGGAGCCTCCGCTCGAGGCCACCCTGTAGTCGCGGACGTCTCGCAGCCCGATGAGGGCCAGGGAGGAAGGAAAATGGCTGGGACGGTCCGGGTACCCCGCGCGGAGCTGGCGGAGCACGGAGATCAGCACCTCATCCTGGAGTGCATCCATCTCATCCAGGAAGACGACCAAGGGCTTCGATGAGGCTCTGGCCCAGGCCGTGAGCGCGGCACCGATACGGCTGCCGGGAGCGGAATCTGGAAAGGGCGGGGGAGACAACCCAGGCGGCAGCTGTGCTTCGAGCGAGCCTCGCCACATGGCGAGAATCGCCGCTTCCGCCGCACCTACATCCTGTGTGAAGGCCGCGCCAACCTCCATGGAGACGAGGGCAGCGACAAATCGTCCTTCCCGGGTGAGTTCCTGAGCGAGTGTCCGCAGCGCGGTCGTCTTGCCCACCTGCCGGGGCGCATGAAGGACGAAATACCCCTTTTGATCGATGAGGGAGTGCACCTCGGGCAGGCGCCGCAGGGCCGGGATCATGTAGTGATCGGCCGGGTTGCAGGGGCCTGCGGTGTTGAACCAACGGGGCATGAGGGAAAGGTAACCCGGCTGGAGAGGCCCGCCTACTACGGGCATTGTGCCCCCGCCGTTCCTCCCGAGGGCGGCTCGCCAGGCCCGGATAACCGGCGCATAGCCAACACCCCCATGACTCTGGCGTAGGGGCTTGTTCCCGGAGATTGATGCGGTCACGGGTCGGGGCTAAGTAGGCGCGCGCTCATGACCGACATGCCCGAAGGAGTTGATGCGGCGCAGTTCCAGCAACTGGTGACCCGGCTTCAGCAGGAGAGCCAGCGCAAGGCTCCTGCCGCGGCGGCCCCGGAGCCTCAGCCTCTGGCTGCCTCCGATCTCCATCCCATGCCCCAGTCGGGGACACCGCTGCATCAAGAGTGTCTGCGACTGGGAGAGGAAGCCTTGCGGCGGGGAGAGGTGGCCGTCGCCATCGTGGTAGGAGGCGCGGCGACGCGCTTTGGCGGAGGCGTCAAGGCACTGGTTCCGCTGCTCGATGGACGTACCTTCCTGGACCTGCGCCTGGAGAACATCCGTCAGGTCGGGCAGCGCTATGGCGCCTCCGTGCCCGTGGCGCTGATGACGTCTCCCCTGACGCACGAGGGAATCGAGGCCTATGTCTCGCAGCGGGGGCTCGGCCGAGACATCCTCCTGTTCCGGCAGCGGATGCTGCCGCGGCTGACACCGAACTGGGAGTTGTTCCGGGGAGCCGATGGCAAACCTTCGCTCGCACCCTCGGGCCATGGAGACTTCTTCCGGGCGCTTCGTGAGAGCGGCACCGCAGCCGAGCTTCGTCAACGAGGTGTCCGCCAGGTGTTCTTCTCCAACGTGGACAACATGGGGGCCACGCTCGATCCGCTGATCGTCGGGCTCCACGTGAAGCTGGGGAAGGCGATGACGGTCGAGGTGACCTCTCGCACCAGCCCCACCGGGGCACTGGATACGGGAGCGGCGCCCGTCCGAATCGGAGAGCACTTCCAGCTCATCGAGCATGTCGACTCGACCAAGCACGCGCTCATCTCGACCAACGACATCACCTTTGATCTGGAGGCACTCCTGGAGAATGACATCCAGGTTCCCTATCGAGTGGCCCGCAAGAAGGTGGAGGGCCAGGAAGTCCTGCAGCTCGAGCAGGTGACGGGAGAGGCCAGCACGCTGGTGAAGGAGGATGGCCGTCCGCTGCTTCCCGTGGCCTTCATCGAGACCCCGAGGAAGGATCCGAAGACGTCGAGGTTCGAGCCCGTGAAGGCGCCTGAGGATATGGAGTTCGTGGTCTCCAGGCTGCGTGAGAGGCTTCGTGCACAAGGTGGGGGTGGAGGCTCTGGGGCGGGAGTTCCCCAGAAGCGACAGGAGGGAGCAGTGAAAGAGTTGGAATTGAAGCTGGCCCGCGTGAGGGCCATCTTGGAGAAGCACCAGTTGGGGGCGGTCCGCCTGCGAGGTGTGGATTGGTTCGCGTGGGCGACCTGCGGCGGTTCGAATGTGGTGCTGCTCACGACTGATGTTGGCGTGGCGGAGGTGCTCATCACCCGTGAGGGAGCCTGGGTGCTGACGGACGCCATCGAAGCGGCGCGACTGGAAGAGGAGGAAGTGCCGCGTGGCCTTCCGGTGTGGTCCAGTCCCTGGACCGCGCGCGACCAGCGCGAGAGCTTCATCGAGTCGAAGCGGGGAGGGAGGCCGGTGGCCTCAGATCGGCCGTCGGGCAAGGAGGTGCCGTTGCCCGCCGAGCTGGTGGACGCAAGACACGCGCTGCTTCCCGAGGAGTTGGAGCGGTACCGGGCGCTCGGGCGCGATGCGGCGGAGGCGATGACCGAGGTCCTGCTGGCGGCGAAGCCGGAGTGGACGGGCTGGCAGCTCGCGGGAGCAGGAGCCGAGGCGCTGTGGGCGCGAGGAATCCACCCCGCGCTGACATTGGTGGGAGAGGAGCGCCGGCTCCCCCTGCATCGGCATGCCACGGCGAGTGGGGAGCGGCTGGGAGCGCGGGCGATGCTGGTCTTCTGCGCGCGTCGGCATGGCCTTTTCGCCAACCTCACCCGGTTCGTGTACTTCCGCGAGCCCACGGCGGAGGAGCGCAAGTTCGTGACGGACGTGGCCCGGGTGGAAGCCGCGGCATTCCGGGCTTCGAGACCAGGGACGTCGCTCGGAGAGGTCTACGCCGCGATGGTCGAGGCGTACAAAGCGAGTGGCCATCCGGGGGCTGAAGCCTTCCACCATCAGGGAGGCTCCTGCGGCTACCTCTCGCGAGACGACGTAGCGGTGCCGGGCTCGCGAGTGATCATCCAGCCGAGCAATGCCATGGCCTGGAACCCGTCACTGCCGGGGGCGAAGATCGAGGACACGGTGGTGGTCAGCGACCAGGGGTATGAGATCCTGACAGTCGATCCACGGTGGCCGACCTTCTCTCTGGAAGGCCGTGCCAGACCGGATCTACTGGTCCGCTGAGAGGTTCTTGAGATTTTGGACAGAGGTCAAAGTGAAAAGAAGCAGCAAGGTCTCCAAGGAGGCCAAGGACGAAGAAGACAAGGATTCATGTGTCAATTTATCGCTCTACTTGGAGAACAGCGAAGCCGCGACATCTGATGAATTGCTGAGAGCGGTTGCACGGTCTTTGCTCAAGTTCAAGAAGAAGTCGTTTGAGCCATGCTTCAAAAAAGACAGTGACTTTGTCGAGGGCAGGGCGCCTGGATTCCGAGTGAGCTTCAAGCATCCAAGTGTCAAATACCCCTACGCGCTGACGATGAGCAGATCAGTCACGCCGAGGAAGGGACTGGACTTCTTGATGGTGCACATCTACTTCAATGGCATTGAAGATCAGTTGAGCAGTCAATGGCAATTTGGTCTGAAGCAGATGGAGCGTCTCATTGAAGAGCTCAACCCGAGCGTGGCCTTCATGAATAGCTCCTTGGCTGTGTCGGAAAATTCCTTTTCCATGCCTCGTTCTATTGATGTGAGCACCTCGAAGATGCCGTCCCATCTTCTGCCGCTCACTTATCTGGGCCCGAATCGCCTCACGGACGAGATTCGTAAAAAACTATCGAAGTTGCCGGCTGCTCAATCCATGGCGTTCAACTCAGGATGGATGATCGAGATCGTCGAGAGTCTCGAAGAGCGTCCTGCGAAGACGTTCGAGTCTGCTCTCAACAAGTCTTTCAAGGGTGATGTCGCGTACTATGGGCCTCAACACTGATTAGTGCTCGATTGACTGGGGAACCAGGATTGCCGGCTGTTGGCCCGAGCGCTCCGCGTAGCGCCTGGCGATCCGTGCAGCCACGGCGGCTCCGGTTCCAGCCCGTGCCATCATGACGACGGAACCCCCGAACCCACCGCCGGTCAGGCGCGCGCCATACACATCGGCATCTTCGCGCGCGAGCCCCACAAGCAGATCAATCTCGGGCACAGAGACTTCGTAGTCGAGGCGCTGGGAGTCATGCGAGGCGTAGAAGAGGGTGCCCAGCTTGGGCAGGTCCGCGCTTCGGAGCGCCTCGACCGTGGCGAGTACCCGGGCGTTCTCCGTCACAATGTGGCGCACGCGCCGGCCCAGAGGCTCGGGCAGCTTCTCGGCCCGAGGCAGGTCCGCCTCGGACAGGTCCCGGAGCTGTGGAACTCCCAAAAGTTCCGCGGCGCGCTCACACTCCGCGCGACGGACCCGGTAGTCACCCGCCGCATGGTTGTGGGCCACTCCCGAGTTGATGACGATCGGGTCCAGTCCCGCGGGCAGTGGCACCCGCTCGAAGCGCATCTCCCGGGTGTCCAGGAAGAGCGCCACCCCCTCGCTGGCGATGCTCGCGGCCATCGGATCCATCACTCCGACCGGAGCGCCAACGAAGTCGACTTCCACTTTCTGCCCCAGCAGCGCGAGCTGGACGTCATCCACCGGTAGCGAGAAGGCCTGCCGCAGCGCCCGCAGGATGGCCACATCCAGCGAGGCGCTCGACGACAGCCCGCTCCCGAGCGGAACCTCGGACTGAACGCGGAGCTCGAACCCCGACAGCGTGTGCCCCTGGCGCTGGAGCACCTGGGTGACTCCCTGCACGTAATCCAGCCAGCTCTTGCCCACGGACTCCTGGCCCAGCTCGAACTCGAGGATCTCGCCCGGCTGGCTCTTGTTGGCACTGAAGGCCCGGACTCGGCGATCCGTCCTCCGCCTCAGTTCGACATGTGTCTGCTGCGGAATCGCCATGGGCAGCACGAAGCCGCCGTTGTAGTCCGTGTGCTCGCCGATCAGGTTCACCCGCCCGGGGGCATGGGCAACAACCTCCGGCGGGTGCCCGAACAGCTCTTGAAAGGAAGAGGCCACGTCAGCTCTCGGTGATTACTGCGGGGTGATGCGCAGGGAGTCGAACTTCGCGGAGGCCCCCGTGGCGCCTCCCGCCGTCAGAGCCACCCGCACAGCGCGATCCCAGGGAGGCAGGTAGTCCCCATTCAGCTCGCCACCCACGCTCGTCCAGGTGGTGCCGTCCGTGCTCACCGCGAACCGGTACAGGTATCCTTGCCTCGCCGTCATGCGCAGGTACAGCTTACTGCCCGCAGGCGCCGGAGCGGTGAACGGAATGGTGGTGTTCGCTCCCTGCCTCCGCCACAGCTCCAACTGCCCCCCATTCAGGGCAATGCCCAGCGAGTTGTCGAGATCCCCATAGGCGGACAGCCCCGCCACCGTTCCATCGCTGAGCGCCCTCACGTCCAGCACGGCGTCGGCCGCGTAGTTCCCAGAAGGGGAGGAGCGGGCCAGCACGCCCCCCGCGCGATCCGCTGCCTGCGCGGCCGGAGGCGCCAGGGTCAGCTCGCCCTCGGAGATGCTCGTCACGGGCTTGCGTCCGTTCGGCCACTGCCAACCCAGAACGGGTGTCGCCGAGGTGAAGTCCTCGAAGAAGGGCGCGGGCTTCGCCAACACCTGTCCTCCCGGCCCCCTGCGCGCATTGATCGAGGGCCAGCCGTTGGCGTCCCACGTAATGGGATCGAGCATGCCCTGCCGGCCTGCGTACACGGAGTCCGTCGTGCGATACGCGTGATACAGGAAGTAGTCCCGGCCCAAGGCGTCCGTCACCACGCTGCCGTGCCCCGGGCACCGGAAGGCCTCATTGGTCTTCAGGATGGGATTGAGCGGGTTCTTCTCCCAGCCGGAGAGCAGGTTCTTCGAGCGGGCCACGCCCACCCCGTAGTTGCACGCCTTCCCGCAGCACCCGGAGCCTGCGTAGAACATGTAGAAGAAGCCGTTGCGCCGCACCAGGTGCGGAGCCTCGACGAGCTGCCCCTCCCATGGCACGTCATTGAGGATCAGCGCCGTCCGCTCACCCGTGAGCTGGAGCGTGTCCTCGGCCAGCGGTTGCGCCCAGATGGGGGTCGGCAGCCCCTGGCTGTTACCGTCCTCCTTCCAGACGAGGAAGAGCTTGTTGTTCTCGTCGCGGATCAGCGCGCCATCGATAGAGCCGAGATCCTGGCACACGAGTGCACCGTGATCGGTGTACGGACCCGAGACGCTCGAAGCCGTCGCCAGGCCCACGCACAGCGGGCCGCCCTTCTTTTTCGCCGTGTAGAGGACGAAGTACCGGCCCCCATCCACCACGAGCTCGGGCGCCCAGTAGTTCGCCTCGGACCACTCGGGTGGAGTCTGGAAGATGGTGCCCACCATCTCCCACTGGAGCAGGTCCTTCGACTTGAGCAGCGGAAACTGTGGCGCCCACTCCGACGACGTCGCCGTGGCCCAGTACTCCTCTCCCACGCGGACCACCGATGGATCTGCGTAGTCGCCCGGCAGGATCGGGTTCGTGATGGCGAGGGGAGGGGGTGCTGGGTTCGGAGGGAGCGAGGAGGGTGGCTCCTGGGGATTCTCAGGAGTGGGTTTCTCGTCCGAGGAACAGCTCGGAGCGGAGAGCGCCGCGAGCACGGTCAGTGAAAACAGGGCAGCAGAAACAAACACGCTGCGTGAGCGCATGAGGAGAGCACCTGGGTTGGGGGGCGGCAGACTACGGTGCCGCTCCTTCACGGGTCAATCAAAGCCAGCCACGGCAGCGCCCTCCCGAGTCGCGAGATGTATGACTTTTTGCGTCAATGTTCATGAATCAACACGGATCGTGACGAGCCGCATGGATATCGAACGTGTGTACAAGAGCCCGCCGAGATGTCCCGGAGGCGCGGTGTGTTGTTGGCCTTGACACACTCTGCCGCTCTGTATGAGATGCGCGGCCTTTTGCGTGATGCCTGAACCGGGGCATCCCTGAGTCGCGAACATTGTTACCCGGAAGGGGAAGTGGACATGCGGAGAGGGCCGTCCTCACCTCGAGGTGGGAGCCGCGGAGGCATGTGGTTCCCGGTGCTTGTTGTGTTGGCCGCCGTGGCCTGCTCGGAAGACGAAAAGCCGCCGCAGCCTCCTCCACCTGAGGAGTCCACCCTCGTCAACCGCTCCTTCACCAACCCCCTGAAGATCTCGATCCCTGCCACCGGTGGGCTCGTCGAGAACTGCCCGGATCCCACCGTCATTCGAGGACAGCAGGAAGGTGACACATCCTGGTATCTGTACTGCACCTCGGATCCCCTGAACGATCAGGACAAGGACTCGTCGGGCAATTACAAGCAACACTTCATCCCCACGTTCAAGTCCAGCGACATGGTGGAATGGACATACGTCGGCGATGCGCTTTCCGAGTTGCCTGTCTATGCGTTGCCTGACAGCGATATCTGGGCGCCCGAGGTTGTCTTCTTCAAGGGCAAATATTTTCTGTATTACACGGTGGTGAGAACCCTGGAGAGCACCCAGGACGACGACGTCGAAGCGATCGGCGTCGCCACCAGCAACAGCCCTGTCGGTCCCTGGACCCAGGAGCTGCGGCCCGCCGTGGAGCCCCACGAGGCGCCCTGCTGTGGCCTGTCCCGACGCAGCGTGATCGACCCCGAGGTCGTCATCACCGACAGCGGCGATCGATACATCTACTACGGCAGCTATTACGGAGGCGTCTCCGTGAGGGCGCTCTCGGCGAATGGCCTGATCTCCGATCCGTATTCCCAGGTGGAGGTGACCGTCGCCAACCGGTACGAGGCCCCCAACGTCATCAAGCACGGCGACTACTACTACCTGCTGGCATCCTCCGCGAACTGCTGCAACGGTCCGCTCACCGGCTACAGTGTCTTCGCGGGTCGTTCCCAGGTTCCATGGGGCCCCTTCCTGGATCGCGAGGGCGTGCCCCTCACCACGAACCGCGTGGGCGGCACTCCTGTCCTCGGCATGAATGGCAACCGTTGGGTGGGCACGGGCCACAACACCGTCGTGACGGACTCCGGTGGCCAGGATTGGATCATCTACCACGCTGTCGACAGGACAGACCCCTACCTCGCCCCCGATTCCCACGGAGGACTCCCCCTCAAGCGTCAGGCCCTGATGGATGCGCTGGACTGGGTGGAGGAGTGGCCCGTGGTTCGAGGAGGGCAGGGGCCTTCGGATTCCGAGCAACCCGCGCCCGCCGCCAGGGCTGGAACCCGGAGCCGCTACACCCCGGTCCTCGAGAAGCCGCACGAGCCGGGCAATCTCATTGCCTCCGCCTCGGATGAGTTCGATGGCTCCGCGCTGGGCTCGCCATGGACCTGGACGCGCCCGCCAGATCCGACCACCTATGGTGTGGAGAACGGCACCTTCCACTTCGACACCCAGGATGCGGACCTCTACCAGGACAACAACAGTGCCTCCGTCCTCTGGCGGCCGGCTCCTTCAGGGGACTACCTCGTGGAGACGAAGTTCTCACTGAACCTGCCGCCCACGAGCTGCTGCCACAACTACGTCCAGGCCGGTCTCATCATCCAGAGCGACGACAACCACTACGTCCGGCTGGTCCACTTCTCGAACTGGGAGACGCGGCAGGTCGCCTTCGCCAAGGAGGTGGGACCGGACGTTCCCCCAGGCTACCCGCGCTATGGCGAGACCCTTGGGGGACCCACGGCCGAGACGATGTGGCTGCGGATCGCCCGGACCCCCCAGGGAGAGGAAGAGCTGTACACGGCCTACTCCAGCCGGGATGGCGTCCTCTGGAGCCGCGCCGGGACGTGGACCCACCAGTTCGGCTCGGAGGCGAAGATCGGCCTGATCTCCCTGGGAGGCCGGGGTTTCACCGCCACGTTCGACTATTTCCATGTCTACGAATTGAAGAACTAGTCTGCGGTTCCGTGCTGGCCCGGCCGCGATTCATTGCGTATAGAGCCTCACAATTCACTGTTCCGGCGAGCTCCTCGGGGCCGCCGTTCGCGTGTGGAGACACCCATGAGATGGATGATCGCGGTTGCCCTGGTGGGGTTGGTGGCCTGTAGCAAGCAGTCCTCGGACAAGCCGCAAGAGCCCGCGGGCGAAGCGGCGGCTCCCGCGGCTGCCAAGAAGCTGGTCATCGGCTTCTCGCAAGTGGGCGCCGAGAGCGCCTGGCGCACGGCGGAGACCAAGTCCATCCGCGGCGAGGCCGAGAAGCGCGGCATCGACCTCAAGTTCGCTGACGCCCAGGGCAAGCAGGCCCAGCAGATCCAGGCGCTCACCTCGTTCATCGCGCAGAAGGTGGACGCCATCGTCCTGGCCCCTGTCGTCGAGACGGGTTGGGAGGCGGTCCTCCAGCAGGCCAAGGAGGCCAACATCCCGGTCATCCTCGTGGACCGAGGCATCAAGGTGAGCGACGACAGCCTCTACACCACGCTCATCGCCAGCGACTTCGTCGAGGAGGGGCGTATGGCGGGCGAGTGGCTCGCGAAGAAGGTGAACGGCAAGGCCAACATCTACGAGCTGCAGGGCACCACCGGCGCCGCGCCCGCCATCGATCGCAAGAAGGGCTTCGAGGAGATCCTCCAGAAGTACCCGGACATGAAGATCATCAAGAGCCAGAGCGCCGACTTCACCCGCGCCAAGGGCAAGGAGGTCATGGAGGCCTTCATCAAGTCGGACGGCAAGAACATCCAGGCCGTCTACGCCCACAATGACGACATGGCCCTGGGCGCCATCCAGGCCCTGGAAGAGGCCGGCATGAACCCGGGCAAGGACGTCACCCTCATCTCCGTGGACGGCGTGAAGGGCGCCTTCGAGGCCATGGTGGCCGGCAAGCTCAACGCCACCGTCGAGTGCAACCCGCTCATGGGGCCGCTCGTGTTCGACACGATCAACAAGGTCCGCGGGGGCGAGAAGGTCCCCAAGTTCATCCAGAACAAGGACCAGCTCTTCGAGCAGACGAACGCCGCGCAGGTCATCGGCACTCGTGAGTACTGAGCCGCTCCTCGTCGCTCGAGGCGTTCAGAAGCGCTTCCCCGGGGTCCACGCCCTTGCAGGCGTGGACCTCGATGTTCGTGCGGGGGAAGTGCACTCCCTGATGGGGCAGAACGGCGCCGGCAAGTCGACGCTGATCAAGATCCTGACAGGCGTCTATGCCCGCGACGGAGGGACGATCACCTTCGAGGGGCGCGACTTCCGTCCCACCTCTCCAGGGGACGCCCAGCGCCAGGGTATCAGCACCATCTACCAGGAGCTGAACCTCGTCCCCTCGCTCACCGTCGCGGAGAACCTGTTCCTCGGCCGGGCGCCGCGCCGTTGGTACGGCATCGACTGGCGGACCATGCGCAAGAAGGCGGAGGAGATCCTCGCCACCTTCGATCTGCGGGTGCCTGTCGATCAGCCGCTGGGGACGATGTCGGCCGCGGTCCAGCAACTCGTGGCGATTGCCCGCGCGGTGCAGACCGCGGCGCGCATCATCATCATGGATGAGCCCACCTCGAGTCTCGACAGCCACGAGACCGAGCTGCTGCTCGGAATCATCACGCGGCTGAAGGAGCGGGGGCTGGGCATCGTCTTCGTCACGCACTTCCTCGAGCAGGTCTACCGCGTCAGCGACCGCATCACCGTGCTGCGGAATGGCACGCTCGTTGGGACGTATGCGGCCTCGCAGCTGTCGAAGCTGGACCTGGTTTCGCACATGCTGGGCAAGGTCCCCGAGGAGGTGGAGCCCGCGCTGCAACCTCATGTGGAGAGCCAGGGTCCCGCGGTGGTGTCCGCCAAGGGGCTGGCTCGGCGCGGCGTGGAGCCCTTCGATCTCACCGTGCATGCGGGCGAGGTGGTGGGCTTTGCCGGACTGCTGGGCTCTGGGCGCACCGAGGCGGCTCGGCTGATCTTCGCCGCGGACCACGCGAAGGAGGGGACGGTCAACGGCAGCCAGCTCCGGAGTCCGCGCCAGGCCATCGATCAGGGGATGGCGTTCCTCCCCGAGGATCGGAAGGCCGACGGGATCATCCCCGAGCTGTCCGTGCGGGAGAACATCGCGCTGGTCGTCCAGCGCAAGCTGGGCTTCACCGTGTCTCGGGCGCAGCAGGAGAAGCTGGCTCAGGAGTTCGTGACGAAGCTGGGCATCAAGACGCCCTCGGTGGAGCAGCCGGTGCGGCTGCTCAGCGGCGGCAACCAGCAGAAGGTCATCCTGGCCCGGTGGCTCGCATACGAACCTCGGTTCTTGATTCTCGACGAGCCCACCCGTGGCATCGATGTCGGCGCCAAGGGCGAGATCGAGCGCCTCATCCACCAGCTCTCCCAGAAGGGCATGGCGGTGCTCTTCATCTCCGCCGCGCTCGAGGAGGTGCTCCGGATCTCGCACCGCATCGCCGTCTTCCGTGATCGGAAGAAGGTGGGGGAACTCTCCCGCACGACGCTGCCCGAGGTCATGAAGGTGATCGCGGGCGAGGAGAAGCCCGCTGAGGTATCCGGGGTCGCGAAGATGGCTGCGGGTGAGGACAAGCATGCGCTCTAGGAATTTCTGGCCGCTCGTGGCGCTGGCGGCACTGCTCATCTTCAACATGCTCTTCACCACGGGGTTCGCTCGGATCGAACTCCGGGATGGGCGGCTCTTTGGAACGCTGATCGACATCTTCCAGAACGGCGCCCCGGTCATGCTGCTGGCCGTTGGGATGACGCTGGTGATCGCGCTGGGTGGCATCGATCTGTCGGTGGGCTCGGTGATGGCGCTCGCGGGGGCTGTGGCGGCGCTGCTGATGACGGAGAATGGCGTCTCCGTTCCCCTGGGGATCGTGCTTGCGTTGGGGATGGCTCTGGCAGTGGGCGCCATGAACGGGGCGCTCGTCACCTACGCGGGCATCCAGCCCATCATCGTCACGCTGGTAACGCTGGTGATGGGGCGTGGCGTGGCGCAGACCTTCACGCATGACCAGAAGGTCCGTTTCGAGATCCCGGCGTTCGAGTTCATCGGCAACGGCACCGTGTTGGGCCTGCCGTTCCCGGCGCTCCTTGTAGCGGCGGTGGCCCTGGTTGTGGGGCTGCTACTGCGGAAGACCGCAACCGGGCTCTACATCGAGGCCATGGGTGGCAATCCGCAGGCGGCCCGGCTCTGTGGCCTGCGGGTCCATGTCATCCGGATGCTGGCATACATGGCGTGCTCGCTGTGCGCGGGGCTGGCCGGGCTCATCGCTGCTGCGGACATCAAGGAGGCCGATGTCGCCAACGCGGGGCTCTACCTGGAACTGGATGCCATCCTCGCGGTCGTTCTCGGAGGCACGAGCCTCACGGGGGGCCGGGCCAACCTGGTGGGCTCGCTCATCGGGGCCACCTTCATCCAGACGCTCACGATCATGCTGCAGATGCGCGGGGTCATCACCGAGCACACGCTCATCATCAAGGCGGTCGTGGCGCTCGGCGTCTGTTACATGCAGACACCTTCGTTCGAGCGGCTGATGCGGCGCCTGCGCCCGGTGGAGGGCAGCGCGTGAACTTCCTCCGCAAGCACGTCACGGTCATGGCCGGAGTCCTGGCCTATGTGCTCCTCTACGCCATCGCGGCGGTGAGGTACGACGGCTTCTTCTCGCTGCCAGTCTTCATCAACTTCCTGTCGAACAACGCGGTGCTCGGCATCGTCGCGGTGGGCATGACGTTCGTCATCCTCTCCGGCGGGATCGATCTGTCCGTTGGCGCCGTCATGTCCTTCTCCAGCGTGCTGATTGGCGTCCTCATCATGGACCACCATTGGCATGTGCTGGCGGCGATCGGAGCTTCCGTCCTGGCCGGGACAGTGCTCGGTGCGGTGATGGGGGCGGTGATCCACTCGACCAGCATCAAGCCGTTCATCGTCACGCTCGCGGGGATGTTCTTCGTGCGCGGACTGGCGTTCATCATCCACCTGGAGTCGATCGCCATCTCGGACCCGCGCCACACGGCCATCGCCATCACGCGCTTGGGGCCGCTGCCCATGACGGCGATCCTGCTCCTGCTGTTCGTCCTGGTCGGCTGGTACGTCGCGGTTTTCACGCCGTTCGGCCGGAACGTCTACGCGCTCGGAGGAGGGGAGGAGGCTTCGTTGCTGATGGGCCTGCCCGTGCGGCGCACGAAGATCGCTGTATACGCGCTGAGTGGCTTCTGCGCGTCGTTCGCTGGTGCGGCGCTGACCTTCTATCTCTCCAGCGGCAGCCATCTGGAGGGCGTTGGCATGGAACTCGATGCCATCGCCACGGTGGTGATCGGCGGGACGCTTCTGGCAGGCGGAGTCGGATCGGTGTTCGGCACGCTCGTGGGAGTGCTGATGCTGGGGCTCATCCTCACGTCGATCACGACCTACGAGGGCATGACGAGTTCTGGCATGACCCGGGTCGCCATCGGCGGGCTCCTGCTCATGTTCGTGCTGCTGCAGAAGTTGCTGATGCGGCGGGTCGTCGGAGTGGGACGGGCCACGTAGCGCGCGGCCCGTTCGTCAAGGGACGGGCCGCCACACTTCCCAGATCGTCTCCGAGGGACCTGCCGATGCGCGGTGCAAGTTACCCGCCACCAGGAACGTGCCACCGCCTGCGTCCTCCCATGATCAGCACGCGCCCGTCGGGTAGGGAGACAGCGGCATGTTCTGACGCCGCCTGGTCCTACCAGCACACCAGTGGGTCCAGAGTGCGCGGCGAGGGGCAGCTCGAACGCGTTACGGAGCGGGCCGCCACACCTCCCATGTCGTCTCCGGGGGAGCTTCTGGGGTGGGACGCGAGTTTCCCACCACCAGGAATGTTCCGGCGTCCACGGGAACGACCTTGTGGCCCGCGCGCCCCTGCGCAAGAGGCGTTCCTGGTGACCAGACGCGGCGCTGCGGATCCCAGAGCTCGACTGCCGTCACCTCTTCGAAGGGGCCTTGTCCCAGCCCGCCCGACACCGCCGCTCGTCCATCGGGCAGCGCGGTCAAGGTGAAGCTGGAGCGTGCAATCGACAGAGACCCTGCTGGGCTCCATCGCTCGGTGTTCGGGTCCCATTGTTCCGCACTGGTGAGGACCTGGCCTTCGTGCCACCCCCCCACGACGAGGATGCTCCCGTCCGAGAGCGTGACGCCCGCAGGATCATCTCGGGGCTCAAGCAATGGTCCGGTCGCGGCTCTCCAGGCACGGCCGCCGTGCTCCCAGATCTCGGTACTTTGAGCCAACGGCGGCGCGTAGTGCACTCCATCGATGATCGCGAACCCGAAGCCATTGTCCCGGCCTCCCGCGATCACCACGCGCTGGCCGCTCACGCACACGGGACCCACGTGGAAGATGTGGACCGTTTGCCCAGCAGGTTCCCACGCTCTGGCTCCCGGGCGGAGCAACTCCGCCCGCGTGCCACGCTGCATGTCGTCGTCGAACTCGGAGCCCAGCACCAGTACCGCTCCGTCCGGCAGCGTCACGGCGACAGGATGGGAACGTGCCTCACGGAGCGGAGGACCCTCACGGAAACTTCGGGTCTCAGGCTCCCAGATGAGCGTGCTGTTCAGCTCCGGGGCTTCGTTGGTGCGTCCTCCCACGAGCAGGACGCGCCCGTCGGGGAGGGGCACAGCCGCGTGGTCATATCGTGCGGAGGGAAGAGGCTGCACGGGCCGCCACTCCTCGGTCGAGGCATCCCAGAGCGCAGCCCCTTCGGATGCCCGTGGCTTGGAGCCGATTCCATCAGGTTGCCACTCCGTGCCTCCCGCCAGCAGCGCACCGCCTCTCACAGCCGTCAGGCTGAAGTTCTCGAGCCAGATACCGGAATAGGGAACGCGTCGCGGATGGGAAGAGGGGACAGTCATGGCCTCAGTTTACCCGGCCCAGGGGTTCACCCCTCGTCCGCGAATCCGTATTCCTTGAGCTTCCGCGCCAGCGTGTTGCGGCCGATCTCCAGCACCTTCGCCGCCGCCGTGCGGTTGCCCTTCACCGATTCCAGCACACGCAGGATGTGCTGACGCTCCACCTCCGCCAACGGCAGCAGATTTCCTGGCGTTGTCTTGGCTGGCGCCACCTCAGACACTGCTCCCGCCACAGGCATTGTCCGGTCCACCGTGGGCAATGGCAGGTGCTCCTCGAGGATCTCCCCCTCGCAGAGCACCACCGCGCTCTCGATGCAGTTCTCCAACTCGCGCACGTTGCCGGGCCAGCGGTAGGTCCTCAGACGCTCCAACGCGACGGAGCTCAGTTGCGGCGGCTTCAGCCGGTGCCGCTTCGCCGCCGTCGCCACGAAGTGCCGCGCCAGCCGCTCGATGTCCTCGGCCCCGCGCTCCCGCAGCGGCGGCAGCATCATCTCCACTACCTTGATGCGGTAGTAGAGATCCTCGCGGAACTTCCCCTCGGACACCATCTTCACCAGGTCCCGGTTCGTCGCCGCGACGATGCGCACGTCCACCTTGACCGTCTGCGTACCGCCCACGCGCTCGAACTCGCGATCCTGCAACACCCGCAGCAACTTGCCCTGTACCGGCAGTGGCAGCTCGCCAAGCTCGTCGATGAACACCGTGCCGCTATCCGCCGCCTCGAACTTGCCCGGAACCCGGTGGTCCGCTCCCGTGAAGGCGCCCTTCTCGTGGCCGAACAGCTCGTTCTCGATCAGCGTCGCCGGCAGCGCCGCGCAATCCACCTTCACGAACGGCTTGTCCCGCCGCGGCCCGTTGACGTGGATCGCCCGCGCAAACAGCTCCTTGCCGCAGCCGCTCTCTCCGCGCAGCAGCACCGTCGCGTCCGTGGGCGCCGCCTTCTGCACCAGCCGGTAGATCGACTTGAGTTGCGGAGACTCGCCGATGATGCGGTTGAAGAAGTAGCCCACCGGCGCCTGCGGCTGATCCTTCGCGCGCTTCAGCTCCTGGTAGAGGCTGGTGCTCTGCAGCGCCGTGCCCACCTGCGCGGCGATCGCCGTCAGCCGCTCCATGTCCTCTTCCGTGAAGCGATCTCCGCCTCGCCGGTTGAGCACTTGCAGCACGCCGTAGATGGCGCCCTCCGAGTCTCGCAGCGGCACCGCCAGCAGGCTCGTCGTCTTGTAGCCCGTGAGCCGATCGATGTCCGCGAAGAACAGGCGCTCGCCCCGGGGATCCGGGACGCTCACGGCCTCGCCCACCTTCGCCACGTGGCCCGCCACGCCCTGCCCGAGCTTCACCCGGATCTGCGACACCTCGGGCAGGTGCGCCGCGCGTGAGAACAGCTCCCCACGCGCCGGGTCCAACAGCCAGAGCGTCCCGCGATCCGCCTGCATCGTCACCGCGATGCGATCGACCAGCGTCTGGAGGAACGCGTCGAGGTCGACCTCTCGCCCGACGAGGCCTCCCACCGAGAGCAGTACCTGGCTGACATCCGAAGGCTGGGGCATGGTGGGTAGCGGCGGAAGAACGAACGCCGTGCTCCCACCATAGCATTCGTAGAGCATCGCGCCGCCCGTCCTCACTCGCTCGCAGTCCGGCCTAGCACCAGCCGCTTTCCTTCCCGCGCTGGCTCTGTCGCGAAGAAATGGTTCCGAGCCTCCTCGGCCATGTTCTCCACCAGATCGTCGTTGTGCGCCGGGTCATGGTGGAACAGCAGCAGCCGCCGGGCCTCCACCGCCGTGGCCACCTGGGCCGCATCCACCATCGTCGAGTGGCCCCAGCCCTTCTTCGGGATGCCCACCTTCCCCGAGTACTCATCCGGCGTGTACTGCGCGTCCAGGCAGAGCGCGTCCGCGCCCTCCATGAGCCGGCCCACGTCCGCCGTCAGCCCGTCCCGCGACAGCTCCACGTCCGTGGCATAGACGAAGGTGTGCCCGTCCGCCTCGACGCGGTAGGCCAGACACCCCTGCGGGTGCGGCACATCGATGGGCGTCACCTTGAACGGCCCCACCTCGATCGGCTGGCCGTGCATCGCCGAGCCGAACGCCATCTTCGAGCGCAGCACGCTCAGCGGCACCGGGAAGTTGGGCGGCTCCATCTGCTTGGCCAGCACGCTCTGCAGCGCCTGATCCCCGTTGGCGCCCGGCCCGTACATCATCAGCTCTGTCGAGCCCAGATAGGCCGGCGTGAAGAAGGGAAAGCCCTGCACATGGTCCCAGTGCAGGTGCGAGAAGAACATCGTCGCCTTCTGCGGCGGGCCTTCGCGCATCATGATCTCGCTCAGCGTGCGGATGCCCGTGCCCGCATCGAGGATGAGCCGGTGGCCCTGGCTCGTCACCTCCACGCACGCCGTGTTGCCACCGATGCGCGACCCCGACACCGCGATGCTGCCCCGAACGCCGAAGAACCGGACTTCCATGGTGATCCTCCTCGAGATTTCTCACGGCCCCTGGGACCGCGCTGACGTTTTCGTGTAAACCGCTGACGTTCAGGCGTAAGAGCAGGGATGATGCCAGTTTGTAACCAATCGGAATCACAGGTGTTGGGCAGGAATGGGGACACCGGGATGCACCACTTTGGAGCGCACTGGATCAGGACGCTCGCGCCATTCCGGAACATCCTGGTTGGCAAGGAGTTCAGTTTTTTGAAGTGGGCTCGGAGGTGAGGTAGGGGCCGGCGCCCCGAGCTGATTCGAGGAGCGACACATGAGGCCGTTCAAGCGCATTGGGTTCCTGGTGGCTGGGGTCGTGCTGGGGCTCGCCGGGTGCGGGGAATCGGGAGTGGAGTACGGGATCTCCCCCGCCAAGTTGGCGTGCCAGGGCGTGGGCCCCGGCTTCTGCCCGATAGGCGTCAACCGGGAGACCGGGGAGCGAACGATCTTCCATGAGATTGAAGGGCTCGAGTTCAGCTGGGGCGTGATCCAGCGAGTCCGCATCTCCGAGCACGAGGTGAAGAATCCTCCCGCGGATGGTTCCTCGATTCGCTACGTGGTGGAGGAAGTCCTCGAGACGCAGCACGCTCCGTTTGATGCGGTGGTCGATCTTGGAATGAATCGGGAGTACCTCACGGGCACTCGCGCCAGTGGCTATGCGTTGATCGACTCCACTCCCTTGAAGTGTGGGACCAGTGCGGTGTGCGACAAGCTCGAGCAGAAAATGGGCAGCACCGAGGAGTTCACTCTCAGCCTGGAATACCCCACCGCCGCGGGTGACCCGTTGCTCCTTCGAGACATTCGTTGAGGGCGCTCGGCGCGGCGGATCGGAATAAAGGGAGCGGTGGAGGATTCTGGGGCGCACGCGCTCGTTTCACCTTCGCTATGTTCACCGTTCGACCTTTCCTCGTCGCGCCGATCTGGGCCTGTCTGGCCCTGGGTTCTCTGGAAGCCGCAGCGCAGAGTCCGGAGCCCGGGGCCCGACCCTTGGAGGAGGCTCAGGGCGAGCCTCTGACCCTCGAGCGCGCGGTGGCGCTGACCGCCGAGCGCAATGAGACGGCGCTGGCGGCCCAGAAGCGAGCCGAGGCCGCGGACGCGCGCGTGGCACGGGCTCGGGCCTTCTTCTTCCCCGAGCTGACTGTCACCGGGACCTACACCCGCCGCATGCGCGAGTCGGTGCGCGACGTGGATGGCCAGCAGGTGGTGAGCCAGCGACGCAATGCGTTGGGCGCCACGGCCGTGGCTCGGATGACGGTGTTCGACGCGCGCGGCTTTCCGCTGTACCGGGCCGCGAAGCTCCAGGGACAGGCCGCGGGCCTGGATGCGCGCGAGGCACGGCGCCTGGTGGCCTTCGAGGCGGCGGATGCCTTCCTGGCCACGCTGGGGGCCCAGCAGGTGTACGAGGCGTCCGTCCGGCGGCTCGACTTCGCCCGGCAGAGCCTGCAGGACGCGAAGGCTCGGGCCGAGGCTGGCCTGGCCAGTACCAATGACGTGACGCGCGCCGAGCTGGAGTTCTCCAGCGCCGAGGTGCAACTCGCCCAAGCTCGCGGCGACGCCGACACCAACCGCATCGAGCTGGGCTTCCTGCTGGTGACGCCCGTGGAGGGACCGCTGGCGCTGCCCGAACCTGTGCTCGCCGAGGCGGCCCGGCCGCCGGATTCGTTCAACGTGTTGGGCCAGGGGGCGGAGGAGCGGCGGCTCGACGTGCTCTCCGCGAGGCTCAAGGTCCAGGCTCAGCAGGCCTCCGCCCAGGAGCCGCTGGCCCGCTTGTTTCCTTCGCTCGGGTTGAGCGGGCAGTACCGCCTCACCAATGAGCCGGGCCTCGCCGGCCGCACGGGGGACGGGTTCCTGGCGCTCGATCTCACGTGGAACCTCTTCGATGGGGGTGAGCGGTACGCGGAGCGGCGCGAGCAGGTGGCGCTGGCTCAGGCCCTGGAACTGGAGACCACCGCGCTCACCCGCCGGGTGGGCGTGGACATCCAGCGGGCGCAGGTGGTGCTGAGCAACTCCCAGGCTGCCCTTCGGCAGAGCGAGCTGGCCGCGGCGCAAGCTCGCAAGAACGCGGAGGAGACGGGGATTCTCTATCGACAGGGGCTGTCCACCGCGCTGGCTGTGGCGGACGCCTCACTGCGCCTGTTCGAGGCGGAAGTGGCGGCGGCTCGTGCGCGCTACACCTTGGGGGTGGCGCTGTTGGATCTCCGGGCGGCTGTGGGACTCGATCCTCTCGGGAAGGAGCCGTGATCGTGATGCGTGCGAAGGGGCTGCTGGCAGTGGTGGCCGTGGCCGTGGCTCTGGGAGCAGGCTGTGGCCGCAAGGATGCGGGAGGCGCCCCGGGCGGAGGTCCGCAGGCAGGCAAGGGCGGTGGCGGGGGGGCGGGAGGCGGAGGGGGCCGAGGGGCCATGCAGTTCCCCGTCGAAGTGACTCCCGTTGATGTCCAGGACGTCGAGTACGTGGTGAGCGCGGTGGGCTCCGTGGAGGCCTTCGAACGGGTGCAGATCACCGCCCGCGTGGCGGGAGTCGTGGAGCGCGTGGGCTTCACGGAGGGCCAGGCGGTGAAGAAGGGCGACGTGCTGGCGGAGATCGAGCCCACCCGCTACAGCCTGGCGGTGAGCGCGGCGAAGGCGGCGCTGGAGAAGGCGCAGGCCTCGGCTTCTGAGGCGCAGGCGGGAGCCCAGCGGCGGGCGGCGGTGAACGAGCAGCGCCCGGGCCTGTTGCCTGCGGAGGAGCTCCAGACTTTCGAGACGCGGGCGCGCACGGCGGCGGCAGAGGTGAGCGCGGCGAAGGCGGCGTTGGACCAGGCGGAGCTGAACCTGCGCGATGCGTACGTGAAGGCGCCCATGGACGGGGTGTTGCAGACGCGCACGGTGCAGACGGGCCAGTACGTGCAGCCGGGCTATGTCCTGGCCACGCTGCTGCGCCGCGATCCGTTGCTGCTGCGCTTCCGCGTGCCGGAGGCGGACGTGGCGCGGATCAAGCCGGGCATGGCGGCGCGCTTCACGGTGCGCTCGGACAGCGGCACCTATGAGGCGAAGATCACCTATGTGGCGGCTGCGGCGGACGATCAGAGCCGCATGGTGCCGGTGACGGCCGAGGTGTCCAAGGAGTCTGCTGAATCCCTGCGGCCCGGAGCCTTCGCCACCGTCGCGGTCCCTGTGGCCACGGCGAAGGGCGCACCAGTTGTCCCCCAGACGGCGGTGCGGCCCAGCGAGCGCGGCTTCCTGGCCTACGTGGTCGAGGGAGACAAGGCGCGTGAGCGCGTGCTGGAGCTCGGGCTGCGCACGGCGGATGGCCGGGTGGAGGTGCGTGAGGGCATCAAGCCGGGAGAGCGCATTGTTGTGCGCGGCGCCGAGGCTCTGAAAGACGGAGCCCCGGTGCGCATCGCGGAGGGTGCGAAGCCCGAGTTGTCGGGCGAGCCGCGCAAACAACCGGTGGGCCGAGACAACGGTGGTAGCGGAGGGGCCGCGCAATGAGCCTGACCGAGGCCTGCATCAAGAAGCCCGTCTTCGCGTGGATGTTGATGGCGGCCACCATCGTCTTCGGACTGGTGGCCGCTCAGCGTATCGGCATCAGCCAGTTCCCGGACGTGGACTTCCCTACGATCAACATCTCCGTCACCTGGGAGGGCGCGTCCCCCGAGGCGGTGGAGAGCGATCTGATCGAGCCCATCGAAGAGGCGGTGATGCAGGTGGAGGGCGTCAAGTCGCTGACCTCCACGGCGCGCCAGGGCAGTGCCTCCATCACGGTGGAGCTGGACCTGTCCCGCAACGTGGACCTGGCGTTGCAGGACGTGCAGACGAAGGTGAGCCAGGCCCAGCGGCGGTTGCCGGAGGACGTGGATCCGCCCGTCATCTCCAAGACGAATCCCGAGGACCAGCCCATCATGTGGATCGGGCTGTCCGGGCCCTATTCGCCGCAGATGCTGAGTGACTACGCGCGCTACCGCGTGAAGGAGAAGCTGCAGACGGTGGAGGGCGTGGGCGAGGTGACGCTGGGCGGTGCGCTCGAGCGCAACGTGCGCATCTGGGTGGATGCCCAGAAGCTGGACTCCAAGGGACTCACCGTCACGGACGTGATCGCCGCGCTCCAGCGCGAGCACGTGGAATTGCCCGCCGGGCGCATCGAGACGGAGGGGCGTGAGGTCAACGTTCGTGTCATGGGCGAGGCGCTGGATCTGGAGACGCTGCGCAACATCATCATCCGCCAGCAGGCGGGCTCGCCGGTGTACCTGTCCGACGTGGCGCTGGTGGAGGATGGCTTCGAGGACGTGCGCCGCCTGTCTCGCGTGGACGGCAATCCCGCGCAGGGCATGGGCATCCGCAAGCAGCGTGGCGCCAACGCGGTGGGCGTGGCCCAGGGCGTGCGCGCCGTGCTGGCCGAGCTCCAGAAGGAGCTGCCCAAGGACATGATCCTGGGCATCAACTTCGACTCGACGGGCTTCATCGAGGAGAGCGTCCACGAGATCGAGGTGGAGCTGCTGTTGGCATGCGCGCTGACGGCGCTGGTGTGCTGGATGTTCCTGGGCTCGGTGTCCAGCACGCTCAACGTGATCCTGGCCATTCCCATGTCGCTGCTGGGCACGGTGGCCGTCATCTACTTCCTGGGCTTCACGCTCAATACCTTCACCTTGCTCGGGTTGGCCCTGGCAGTGGGTATCGTGGTGGACGACGCCATCATGGTGCTGGAGAACATCTACCGGCACGCGGAGATGGGGAAGGAACGGGTGCGCGCCGCGCGCGAGGGCACCTCCGAGATCACCTTCGCGGCGCTGGCGGCCACGCTGGCGGTGGTGGCCATCTTCCTGCCCGTTGTCTTCATGAAGGGGATCATCGGCAAGTTCTTCCTCCAGTTTGGCGTCACCCTCTGCGTGGCGGTGCTGCTGTCCTACCTGGAGGCCATCACCCTGGCGCCGGCCCGGTGCGCCCAGCTGCTGCGGGCCGGGCGCGAGCACCGGGGGCGCGTGGGCCTGATGGTGGACCGGGGCTTCGTGAAGCTGGAGAACCTGTACGAGCGCGTACTCGGCAAGGCGCTGAAGCGGCCTTGGTGGGTGCTGGCGGCTGCGGCGTTGATGCTGGCCGCCTCGGGGGTGGCCTTCAAGGCGCTGTCCGCCGAGTTCGTTCCCTCCCAGGATCAGAGCCGCTTGTCGGTGCGCCTGCAGACGGCGGTGGGCAGCAGTCTCGATGAGACGAACCGGCTCTTCCAGAAGGCGGAGGAGTTCGCCGCCAGCCGTCCCGAGGTGGACAAGGTCTTCGCGGTGATCGGCGGCATGGGAGGCGGTGGCTCGGCGGTGAACTCGGGCAACCTGATGGTGACCCTGAAGCCACCGGACCAGCGCATGCCCCAGGCGCAGTTCCAGCAACTGCTGCGCAAGGAGCTCAACTCGTACCCGGGCCTGCGCGCGGTGGTGCAGGACCTGTCCCAGAGCGGCTTCACCGCGCAGCGAGGCTTCCCAGTGGAGTTCAGCGTGCGTGGCTCGGATTGGGACAAGCTGGTGGATGCCAGCATGGAGCTGCGTGACAAGCTCCAGGCCAGCGGCAAGGTGGTGGACGTGGACACGGACTACCAGCTCGGCATGCCGGAGCTGCGCATCACTCCGGATCGGGCTCGCGCCGCGGATCTGGGCATCTCCATCGAGTCCGTGGCCGCCACCATCAACTCACTGGTGGGCGGTGTGCGCGTGGGCAAGTACAGCACCGGTGGGCGGCGCATCGACGTGCGGCTGCGGCTGCTGGCCGATCAGCGCTCGCGGCCGGAGGATCTCTCGCGGCTCAAGGTGCGCACCGCCAGTGGTGAGCTGGTGCCGCTCTCCTCACTGGTGCAGCAGGAGGAGCGTCCGGCGCTGCAGGCCATCACCCGCCGCGAGCGCGAGCGCGCCATCAGCATCTTCGCCAACGTGGCTCCGGGCGCCAGCCAGGAGGAAGCCATTGGCACCGTGGAGAAGCTGGCCAAGGAGCTGCCAGGAGGCACCCGCGTGGTGCTCGGCGGCGCCAGCGTGGCCTTCCGCGAGTCCATGAGCAGCCTGGTGTTCGCGCTCTTCCTGGGGATCGGCGTGGCGTACATGGTGCTCGCCTCGCAGTTCAACTCGTTCCTCCATCCGGTGACGGTGCTCACGATCCTTCCGCTGTCGGTGGCGGGAGCCGCGTTCGCGCTGGGCGCCACGGGCACCACGCTCAACATCTTCAGCATGATCGGCCTGTTGCTGTTGATGGGGATCGTGAAGAAGAACTCGATCATCCTCGTGGACTACGCCCTGCAGCAGCGCGAGCAGGGTGCCAATGCCGTGGAGGCCATGCTGCGCGCGGGGCCGGTGCGGCTGCGGCCCATCCTGATGACGTCCATCGCCACGATGATGGCGGCGGTGCCAGCGGCGCTCGCGCTCGGTGCGGGCAGCGAGACGCGTCAGCCCATGTCCATCGCGGTGCTGGGCGGCTTGTCCGTCTCCACCGTGTTGAGCCTCCTGGTGGTCCCTGCCTTCTATGTCGTGGCGGACCGCGCCAAGGCGCGACTGGGACGGCTCTTCGGCCGCGAGCAGAAGCCAGCGCAGGATGAAGTACACCCCGCGCAGAGCTGATCCGCGCTGGGACTCGGAGTGCCGAGCGGTTCACGCGCGTGCGCGGCCTCGCGTAGGCCTGGAGCATGAAACACGTGCTCCTGGCCGCTGCTCTGGTCTTGTCTCCCGCACATGGTGACGATGTGTCACCGCGGTCAGAAATAGAGACGTGGAAGTTCTTCAGGCTGGGTGTTTCTCCGCGGCTCGCGGTGTGTCGGGCCGTGGCCGATGGTCTCGCGGGACGGTCTCTCCGCCGATGTTGGAGGTATTCACTGGGAGACATCCATGCGGCGCATCCACATCCTGGCTTCCTGCCTCCTGCCTCTTGCGCTCGGGCTCATCGGCTGTAGGGGTGACAGCAAGGTCACAATCAAGCTCACCGACGCTCCGGGGAACTTCAAGCGCGCCGTCGTCACCATCTCCGAGGTCGAGCTGCTGGGTGAGGGTGAGAACAACCGGGTCGTTCTGCTCAACCAGGCGAAGACCACCGATCTGCTCACGCTGGCGAACGACACCGCCGATCTGGTGAAGGACGCCGTCGTTCCCTCTGGCACCTACAAGGAGCTGCGCTTCGTCATCACCAGCGCCTTCATCGAGGTCGAGGAGGAGGAGGGTTCCTCGCGGATACACGCCTCGTCGCCGAGCTGCGAAGGTCTGCCCATGGGCGCGCAGGTCGCTGGCGATCTGCGGATGCCCAGCTACGGGCAGTCCGGCCTCAAGGTGAAGATCGCAGACCCTCTCGAGGTGGAGGGTGACCAGAAGGTCATCCTCGTGGACTTCGACGTGGCGCAGAGCTTCGGCCGGCTTGCGGGCAACTCGGGCCAGTGGGTCATGAGCCCCGTCATCAAGGCCGCCGAGATCACCTTCAGCAGCACGGTGACGCTGACGCTGACGAAGGGTGCCGACGTCATCCTGCCCAGCGTGAACGATTTGCCGGTCACCCTGGCGGACTTCAGGGCGTCCCTCTCGAACACCGCTGGCACCGTGGAGACGGTGGCCTTCACGGATGCCAACAGCGATGGCACCTTCGAGGCCCAGTTCAAGTTCCTCATCCCCGGTGACTTCTCGGCGTCCATCGTCGGCCCTGAAGGGGTGACGTTCGCCACGAATCCAGCAAGCCCCACGCCCGTGGAGGTGGGCTCGGGCAAGCAGGTGAGTGTGGCGTTCACGCTGAGCTCGGCGAACGCCCAGTAGACACGCGAAGGCGGGCGGCTACTTCTCGGGCGCGGGCAGGAAGGGCTTGAGCTGCTCCTCGAGCGCCTTCTTGTCGGTGAACACGACGGAGACACCCGCGCGCGTGTTGCCCGGCAGGGCGATGTGCACCACCGAACTCTCCTGCTCCACCGTCGCGTTGGCGAAGTCCAGGCAGAAGGAGACGATCACCTTGTCCTGGATGCGCAGCGGCTTCTCCGTGGGGATGAATATCCCGCCCGCCCGCAGCTCGCGCTTGTAGGCCGCCTGGAGCTCCTCGGCGGAGGCGTAGTGCAGCTCGAATGTCGTCGTGTCCTGGTGGACGATGTCCGCCACCACCTCGCCCGGGTAGAGGAAGCGCACCCCGAAGCCCCCCGCATCCACCTGACGAAGCTCGGGAGGCACCTTCCGGTGCCGCTGCACGATCCCCTCGAAGAGCACGAAGTTCTTCGGGTCCAGCTGCACCTGCAGGTGCACCCGCGTGTCCAGCGGCACCAGGTCCCGGGTGAGGATGAAGGCGCCGCCCTTGGAGATGTCGCCGGTGACTCCTTGTTTGGACAGATCAGTGGTGCCGAACCGGACCGTGTACTGCTTCTTGAATCTCCGGTGCTGCCGCCGCTCCGCCATCGGGACCTCCCAGGGGGGCCTGGAACCTGCCCCCCTGTCCTACCTCAAAGTCTGCCATGGTCCCGTATTTTCAGCACAATGCTCCCCGGGAGGCAGGGCCCGGGGCCCGATGTGCCGGGTTACTTGAGGAAGGCCCGGATCTTGCCTTCGTCCTCCTCACCGTCCGGCCCGATGACGATGCTCTTGCCCTTGGCCACTCGCACCATCACCCGGTCGCCGAGCGCGAACGCATCCTTGAGCTCTGGCCGGGCCTGGAGCAGCGCGAAGTAGCCCTTGGACAGGAACTTCACTTTGAGTTGCTGGCCCGGGTTGGAGAGCGCCTCGGAGTCGATCCAGCCGCCATCACGGAAGAGGAAGGTCCGGCCCGCGGCCACGCGCACTGGGTCGCTCGCGGAGGGGCCGCGCTCCTGCTCCTTCATCTTCTTCGTGGCGCGAGAGACGGCTACGGCGCCCTTGCCCTCGGCCATGGTCATGGACTCGGCCGGAGCGGCTGCGGCCGAGGGAGCCATCGCGCCGCGCAAGCCGCCACCTGTGCTCCCGCTCTTCGCGCCGAAGACGTCATCGAAGTCATCTCCAGCCCCGTCGGCTTCCGCCTTGCGCTCAGGTTCCGGCACGGGCGCCGAGCCCGGGCGAGGTGCCGATCGATCCATCCACGGACGAGGAGGCGGGGGCGGCATGTTGTTGTTGGCGACCATCGGCTCGTCCTCCACCACCAGGTAGCTGGTGTACGGCGTGACGATGCCGAACTTCTTGCCCAGGGTGATGACCTCGTCGCGAAGCTCGGGACGCTCGCCGCGCAGGCGGATCTCCTCCAGCAGGAAGCCCACCTTGCGGATGGCCCACAGCCGGGGAATGAAGTCGTCGCGCGAGGCCTCGCGGGGCGCCGTGGTGCCATAATCGAAGGTGCGCTTGTCGCCGTTCACGTAGCCAGTGAGGACCACCTTGGCGTCCCCGGGCTTGCGGTAGCGACCCATCACCACCAGCTGCGTCCCCTTGAAGAGGTCCGGCAGCTTGCGCGGATAGAGATCGTACGCGTCGATGGAGGACAGATCGACAGCCAGGTCCGCCAGCACGGGGTTGCTGACCTTGTCGTAGAAGCTGGAGACCTTGGTCTCGAACTCCTTGCCGTCGCGGACGAAGTCCGAGGTGCCGTTGCCATCGGCGGAGAGCCGATCCAGCAGGCGCGCATTGAGATCCTCGCCGACGCCGAAGGTGAACACGCGCGTCTTCGTCTTCCGGCCGTCCTTGGCATGCTGGGCAATCACGCCCTCGTCCGTCTCGCCGATGGTGGGCTGGCCGTCGGTGATGAAGAGGAGCAGGTGAGGGGTGGGGGACTTGCCGTCATTGTCCTGGAGGCCGCGCACGAGCGCTTCGTCGATCGCCGTGCCGCCGAGGGCCTCCATCTGCTCCACGAAGGAGACGGCCTTCTGGATGTTCTCCTGGGAGGCCTGCTTGAGCCCGGGGAAGAGGGGCTCCACGTCGGTGGAGAAGCGCACGACGTTGAAGGTGTCCTGGGGGTTGAGCCGCGTGACGCAGTACTTGAGCGCGTCCTTGGCGATCTTCATGCGGCCGCCCTGCATGGAGCCCGAGGTGTCGATGACGAAGGTGACGCGCTTGGCGCCGATCTCGTTGGGGCTGACCTCGGTCTTGGGAGCGATGAGGGCCAGGAAGTAGCCGGGCTCGTCGGCCTGCTTGTACGTGAGCAGCGACAGGCCCACGGCCTTGTCCGAGACGGAGTAGTACAGGTCGAGATCCTTCGAGAGATCGGCCTGGCCCACCTGCTCCATGCCCACGATCGCGTTGGCCTCGCCACGGCGGGACACATCGACCTGGTGCGTGGGCGAGTAGATGCTGCGCAGAGGAGTCTTGCTGGACAGCTTGGCGCTGAAGGTGAAGTCGTGCGTCGCCTTGCCGCCCACGAGCCGCCAGTCGGAGGGTTGGGCCTTGGCCGTGGCGCCGAGTGGGTAGTGATAGTGGTAGAGGCCGCTGGAGTAGTTGAGCACCTGGCTGAAGGTGAGCTCCACCTTCTGCTCACCCCGAGCGGGGACGGGGAAGACGCGCACGCGGAACACATCGGTGTCGACGTACTCGAGCAGGCCTGGGTCGGCGAGCCGGCGGACGATGCCCTCGTAGATGCTGGTGGCCTTCTCCTTCTCGAGCATCTCGCCCTTGGTCTTCTTGCCGTTGATCCAGAGATAGAACTCGGAGAGGGCAGCGCCCTTGGGGAGGGGGAAGATGTAGTGGGCCTCGAGCTGCGAGGGACCGTTGTTCTCGAACACCTGCTCCACGCGGGTGACGGCGGTGCCGTCCTGGATTTCGACGCTGACGCGCTGGCTCTTGATGGCCAGGGGCTGGGCGTTGGGGGTGGTAGGCAGCAGCAGCCCCTGGGCCGAGGCGAGCAAGGGCACCAGGAAGGCGGTGAGCAGCAGCAGGCGTTGTGGGGTGTACACGGGTCTCTCCTCTACGGTCCGAGGACTGCTTCAACGCACGAGCCTTCGGCGCGGTCTACCTACATGGACGCCCATCTTTCGCGATACCCTGGTTTTCGTCGAGCCCCCCTTCGGATCAGAGGGGCTCGAGTCACGTCCGGGCTATCGTGAGCGGATGAGTCAGCCAGCCTGGGCCACGAGAGGCCCCGCTCGGAACCATGCCTGCCGGAGTCTGCTTTTCGGAGTTCTTCTCGCGGGCTCGGTGGCGTTCGCGGAGCGCCTCACGGTCAATCCCGAGACACAGCTCTCGATGGATTTCAGCCTGGAGGGGGCAACGGTCTGCATCCGCATTCCCACCTCGGCGTTCGATCCCCAGGCGTGCGCGGGCATTCCTCGGGAAGAAGTGGAGTCCTCCCAGCGGAAGAACGTGCGTGCGCAAGTCGTCCTCCGGCAGCCTGAGCATGTGCTCGTCCTCACGGTGGCGAGCATCCCGAGGCCCGGGATCGGGCAGATGTACGATCAGCAGATCCAAGGCTTCATCGAAGGCACGATGCAGAACCTGTCCCAGGAGTTCGGGGCCTCGACGCACCTGGTCGACAGCAAGGCCAGTCCGTACACCCTCGAAAAGGTGGGGACTGTTCCGGTGGCCCGCTGGGAATACACGACGGATCTGCCGGAGTCGGACTTGCGGGCGAACACGGCCAGCGCGGTGGTCTACCTGATCCCCTCGCGTGACACGCTCGACATTCTCTCTCTCAATACCCACCGGCGGGACCTCGATGCGGCTCGGAAGGCTGGCGCGCAGATCATCTCGACGATGCAGGTCCCGCTCACGATCGACGCGAAGGAGTTTGGTGGGAACATGCCGGTCGCGATGGGCATGAACTTCGGGACGGTGATGGTCCCGGTGGTGCTCGTGATCGGGATCATGGGGTTGTTGTGGTGGCGGCACCGGAGGGCCAGCCGTAGATAAGAGAGAAGCCCCACGGCCTCTCGGGAAGAGAGTAGGGTGGGGCCGTAGCTCTTCCGGCTCTCCTGAGCCCGCGCCAACCTGGCGCCCCAGCCCTCTCCGAGACGGCCCTTGAACGGACAGACCGAGCACCGCATCGCCCTTTTTCTCGACTTCGAGAACCTCGTCACCAACACCGGCATCAGCGCCGCGAACTTTGATCTGCAGCCCTCCCTCGACCGCCTGCTGGAGAAGGGCAAGGTGGTGTTCCGCCGTGCCTACTGCGACTGGTCCCGCTTCCCGGACGCCAAGACGCGCCTGCACGAGTACGGGGTGGAGCTGCTGGATGTGCCGCCCTCGACCCGGTCGGGGAAGAACGGGGCGGACATGCGCCTGGTCATCGACGCACTGGAGCTGTGCTACGCGCGCGAGCACATCGACACGTTCGTCATCGCCTCGGGTGACAGCGACTTCTGTCCGCTGGCGTACAAGCTGCGCGAGAACGGCCGCACGGTGATCGGACTGGCGGTGAAGGGCTCCACGTCGCCGCTCTTCGTGAAGGCATGTGACGAGTTCCTGTACCTGCGCCCCAAACAGGCCCGTGGGGAGAAGGACAAGGGCGACTCGGTCAGCGCCGAGGAGCCGGCGCGCGGCTCACGTTCCGGACACCGTGGCGCCAAGGGGCATGGGAGCAAGGCGCACGAGCCGGAGGCGCCCGCGGGTGCGCAGAAGGGGCGTCCGAAGGTTCCGGATATTGCTCGATCGGTGGTGAAGCGGCTGCTGGGGAGCGCGGCGGGCCCCATCAACCCGTCGCTCATCAAGGAGACCATTGTCCGCAAGGAGCCGGACTTCGACGAGCGGGATCACGGCTTCCCCACGTTCGCCAAGATGCTCGAGGCGATGGAGCAGGAGGGATTGCTCAAGCGGCAGCAGCAGGGCCGCCAGTGGTACGTGGTGACTCCCGAGGCGGCACCGGCGCGCAGCGGGCACGCGAAGCGCGGCGCGGCGCATGAGGCGGAGGAGGACGAGGAGCTGGAGTCCTACCCGGATCCCGAGGACGCAGAGGGGTAGGGCTCCAATCACGCTGCCTTGGATCTGCCGACCACGGACAGCAGCGCCTCGATGGACTTGCGCGCGTCGCCGAATAGCATGCGCGTGTTGTCCAGGAGGAACAGCGGGTTCTCCACTCCCGCGTAGCCCGCCGCCATGCCGCGCTTGAGTACCACCACGAGCTTGGACTTCCACACCTCGAGCACCGGCATCCCGTAGATCGGGCTGGACGCATCATCCAATGCGCCCGGATTGACGATGTCGTTGGCGCCAATCACCAGCACCACATCCGTGGTCGCGAAGTCGTGATTGATGTGCTCCATCTCCTGGACGATGTCGTACGGCACGCCCGCCTCGGCCAGCAGCACGTTCATGTGCCCCGGGAGCCGGCCCGCCACCGGGTGGATCGCGAAGCGGACGTTCACGCCCTTCTCGCGCAGTTCTCGCGTGAGTTCCTCCACGGCGTTCTGCGCACGCGCCACAGCCATGCCGTAGCCCGGCACGATGATGACGTTCTTCGCCGCGTTCAGCCGAGCCGCCGTCTCGTCCGCGGACAGCTCGCGCACCTCGCCCGAGCGAGGCCCCACGGACGGTTTCACATCCCCCGTGCCGAAGCCGCCGAAGACGACGTTGAGGATCGACCGGTTCATCGCCCGGCACATGATGATGGACAGGATCGCTCCACTGGCGCCCACCAGCGCGCCGGTGACGATGAGCAGATCGTTGGCGAGCACGAAACCCGCCGCCGCCGCCGCCCACCCCGAGTAGCTGTTGAGCAGCGACACCACCACCGGCATGTCCGCGCCGCCAATGGCCATCACCAAGTGGATGCCCAGCAGGCCCGCCAGCACCGTCATCACCAGCAGCCACACCAGGCCAGCGCCCGGCCCGCTGGCTGCCACGAAGGGCACGGCCAGGCCGACAATCCCCGCGGCAATCGCGGCGTTGATCGCATGCCGGCCTGGCAGCAGCAACGGCTTGCCGGAGAGGCTCCCCCGCAGCTTGGCCCAGGCGATGATGGACCCCGTGAAGGTGAGCGCGCCCACGGCCACGCCCACCCAGATCTCCACCATGGCGACGATATGGGCCGCGCCGGTCAGCTCATGAGCGCCCGCGCGAGGCGCCAGATAGGAGGAGATGCCCACCAGCACTGCTGCCAATCCGACGAAGCTGTGAAGGATGGCGACCAGCTCCGGCATGCCCGTCATCTCCACCCGGCGAGCCAGCACCGAGCCGATGACCGAGCCCACCAGCACCGAGCCCACCAGCAGCGGCAGGCCGGCTCCGAACGAGCCTTCCCGTGTGAGCAGCCAGGTAATGCCGGCCACGCCCACCGCGAGCGCCATGCCGACCATGCCGTACAGGTTTCCGCGCGCCGCCGTCTCCTGCTTGGAGAGTCCTCCGAGGCTGCGGATGAAGAGCACGCCCGCCAGGAGGTAGGCAATGGCAGTGATGCCGCTCATGCGCCACCTCCGGGATTCTTCCGGAACATCTTCAGCATGCGTTGTGTCACCAGGAAGCCGCCCGAGATGTTGATGGCGGCCACGAGCACGGCGAGCGCTCCCAGGATGGAGGCCAGATCCACATCGCTTCCAATCTGGAGCATGCCGCCGATGATGATGATGCCGCTGATGGCGTTGGTGACGCTCATCAGGGGCGTGTGCAGGGCCGGAGTGACGCTCCAGATCACCTGCCAGCCCACGAAGCACGCCAGGATGAAGACGGTGAAGTGCTTGAGGAAGTCCTCGGGAGCGAAGCGGCCCAACACGAACAGGACACCGATCACGAGCAAGCCGCCGATCGTCGTGCCCCAGGCGCGGCGCGAGGGCGCCATGATGGCTTGTTGTTGAGGCTTCGCATCCGCGGGAGGCGGCTTCGGGGCGGGTTTGGCCGGCGCGGCCGGGGAGGGCTCCTTGCGCGGCGGTGGAGGCAGCAATTCGCCCCCGTGGGTGATGAGCGCCGGGCGCACCACGTCGTTCTCCAGATCGACGTGGAACTTGTCGCCCGCGCCCATCTCCGTAATCAGATGCACCAGGTTGTTGGCGAAGAAGCGGCTGGCGGTGCCAGCCATGCGGCTGGCCAGATCCGTAAAGCCGATGATCTTCACCCCATTGAATTCGACGATCTCCCCCGGCTTGCACAGCTCGCAGTTGCCGCCCTGTTCGGCAGCCATGTCCACGACGATCGAGCCGGGCTTGAGCTTGTCCACCACATCCCGCGGCAACAGGATCGGCGCCCGGGTGCCGGGCACGAGCGCGGTGGTGATGATGATGTCCACCTCCGCCGCCTGCTGGCGGAACAGGGCCATCTCCGCGTCGATGAACTCCTTGCTCATCGTCTTGGCGTAGCCGCCCCCGCCTTCGCCGCTCTCCTGGATGTCGACCTGGAGGAACCTGGCCCCCAGGCTCTCCACCTGCTCACGCGCGGCGGCGCGCACATCGAAGGCGCGTACCTCCGCGCCCAGGGACTTCGCGGCGGCGATCGCGGCCAGTCCCGCCACGCCGGCACCGATGATGAGCACGCGAGCCGGCGGAGTCGCTCCCGCGGCGGTGATCTGTGGACTGAAGAAGCCTTGGTAGTGCTGTGCGGCCTCGATCACGGCGCGGTAGCCGGCCAGGTTCGCCATGGAGCTGAGCACGTCCATCTTCTGGGCGCGCGTCACCCGAGGGATGCGCTCCAGCGCGATGGCCGACAGCTTGAGCGACTGAAGGACCGGGGGGAGCTCTGGATGGCGCTCCGGCTGCAGCAGCGAGATGAGCGTGATGCCCGGCCGGGCCCGTGAAGCCTCCTCCGGCGTCGGCGGGCGAACCTTCACGACGACGTCAGCGGCCTTCCAGAGCGCGTCGGCCGTGTCGGCCAGCGTGGCGCCCGCCGCGGCATACGCGTCGTCGGAGATGCCGGAATCGGAGCCCGCGCCTTTCTCGACGGAGACTTCGAAGCCGAGTTCACGAAGCTTGCGGATGGACTCGGGGGTCGCAGCAACGCGCCGCTCACCCGGGAGGATTTCTCGAGGAACTCCGATACGAATTGCAGCCTCCTTGGCGAGGGGTGCGCGAAAGATAGCCGCAAAAAGCGGCAACCCCTACGCCAGAACAACCCGGCAGGTACCAAGGGGCCCGGCTGTCCTGGAGGCTGGCGACTGAGCAAGAGAGCCCAGCTCGATCTTCAACTCAGTGCGTCAAACCCTCGCTTCGGGTCCGTGGGGTTCGAAACAGGGATGCCTACTCGTCGTGGTCATCCTTGTCGTCGTCATCGTCGTCGTTGTCGTTGTCGTCACTTCGGAGGGTGATCTGGCAATCGGAGTTCTTGAGGGCCTTCTCGAGGAAGCTCTGCGCGAGTTCATCTCCGTTGAAGGAGAGGGAGAAGCTGACCTTGTCGCCTCCGACGCTGGCGCTCTCATCCATCTGGAGCGAGCCGCCGAGCGCCACCACGTCCCCCTCCACCCGGGCCTTCTTCTGGAGCCGGACTTCCCCACCGAGCGCGACGGCATCGCCCTTCACCTTGGCGCCCTCCTCGATGGTGATCTTGCCGTGGATGGCGACCACGTCTTCCACCACGGCGCCCTTGCGGATCAGGACGTCCCCGTCCACTGCCACGGCGTCTCGGGTTTTCTCTCCCGCGTTCACGACCAGGTTGACGCCCTGGACGGCGCGGCTGCCATCCTTGGAATGGATGGAACACTGCACGCGAGGCGGAGGTGTCTTCTTGTCCTTGGCCTCTTTGGGCGGGGAAGCCTGTGAGCTCCCCGTATCCTCCGCGAGTGCGGGCAGGGACAGGATGCTGCAGAGAGCCAGGGTGGAAAGGGACAACGGGCGCATGGGCAGGCTCCGGAGTGAGAGATTGCTCCCTCTGTACGCAGGACTCCTGCTCCGATTGCGTCGACCTGCCCTACGGCGATGATTGCAGGGCCACTGCCTCCGCCAGATAGGCGCGAACGGTGGGCTCCGCCGGCGAGGGCGTGGGAGCCGCTGCCGCGGGGAGATGACCTCGCAGCGCGGCATAGAGTTCGACAGCGGCGCTCAGCGCGCGAAAGCAGTCCTTCGGATCGGGTTGCGCACAGACCCGCGAGAGCGCCGAGGCGTGGCGTGAGGCATCGAGGCGCCGCACTCCTCGCCACAGCCCACCGTCCACGAGCGAAATGAGCGGAGCGAGAGCCTGTGCTCGCAGGAACGCCAACATGTCCAGGCACTCGAAGATCTCTCCGCGCCGGACCTTGTCGATGCCGTAGTGGATCCACACCCAGAAGCGGTCTTCGATCCACTGCGCCGACGGGGCCTCCAGCGGCTTTGCCTGGGTCGTGCGCAGGCGCTCCGAGATGACGCCATCACGCTCGAACAGGATCTCCGGATCCTCGATTCGGGAGCCGAGTTCGGCAACCGAGATGAACTTCAGATCGACATGGAGGAGCGGCGGTCCATAGAGGCAGATCAGCAGGCGGGGCTCGCCCACGTGTTCGCCCGTGAAGCCCTGGAGCAGGGGGCCGGCGACTCGAGCGATCCCGAGCCGCTCCTGGGCAATCTGGGGCCGCAGCGTGTCCGAGACAACGAGGACGAGATCCAGATCCGAGAACTCGTCCATGCTCCGGCTCAGGAATGAGCCGCCCGCGAGGACGCCCAGGATTCCCGGGTGGGACCGCCAGGCGTCGAGAGCAGTCGTCAGGAACTCACGGTGGCGCGCCGGTATGCTTTGCATGGTGCCGAGATAGCACCTTGGCGCTCAGCGGACACGCATCCGATCAACCCACCTTGGGCAGCTTCGCGATCGACGCCTCCACGGCCTCGCGAGGGTACTCGAAATCCTCGAGCTGGCCGGCGAGGTACTGATCGTAGGCGCCCAGATCGAAGTGCCCGTGCCCGGAGAGGTTGAAGAGGATGACGCGCTGCTGGCCCTCCGCGTCGGCGCGCTGTGCCTCCTCGATGGCGGCCTTGATGGCATGCGAGCTCTCCGGCGCGGGCAGGATGCCCTCGGCGCGAGCGAAGAGGACGGCGGCCTCGAAGCAGGCCCGCTGCGGGTAGGCGACGCCCTCGGCCAGGCCGGCGGCCACGAGCTGGGACACCAGCGGGCTGGCGCCGTGGTAGCGCAGTCCTCCCGCGTGGATGCCCGGCGGCATGAAGTCGTGCCCCAGCGTGTGCATCTTCATCAGCGGCGTCATCTTCCCCGTGTCGCCGAAGTCGTAGGTGTACACGCCCCGGGTGAGGGTCGGACAGCTCGTGGGCTCGGCCGCCACCAGCCGCACCTGCTTGCCGTGCATCTTGTCCCGCGCGAACGGGAAGGCGATGCCCGCGAAGTTGCTGCCTCCTCCGTGGCAACCGATGACGACGTCCGGGTACTCGCCGGCCAGCTTCATCTGCTCCTGGGCCTCCTGGCCGACCACCGTCTGGTGCAGGCACACGTGGTTGAGCACCGAGCCCAGCGCGTACTTCGTGTCCTCGTGAGTGGCTGCATCCTCCACTGCCTCGGAGATTGCGATGCCCAGCGAGCCCGGGCTCTTCGGATCCTGCCCGAGGATGCCGCGGCCAGAGTTCGTCTTGTCCGTGGGAGAGGCGAAGACCTCGGCGCCCCAGGTGCGCATGAGCGAGCGCCGGTACGGCTTCTGCTCGTAGCTCACCTTCACCATATAGACGGTGACGGCCAGGCCGAAGAGCTGTCCGGCGAAGGCCAGCGAGCTTCCCCACTGACCGGCGCCCGTCTCGGTGGCCAGGCGCCGCACGCCCGCCTTCGCGTTGTAGAAGGCCTGAGCCACGGCGGTGTTCGGCTTGTGGCTGCCCGCCGGAGAGACACCCTCGTACTTGTAATAGATGTGGGAGCGCGTCCCGAGCTTCTGCTCCAGCGCCAGGGCGCGGAACAGCGGCGAGGGCCGCCAGCGCGCCAGGGCGGCACGGATCTCCTCGGGAATGAGGATCTCCCGCTGGCTGCTCATCTCCTGCTCGATGAGGGGCATGGGGAAGAGAGGCGCCAGGTCGTCCGGTTTCACTGGCTGGAGCGTGCCCGGGTGCAGCACGGGGGCTGGAGGCGAGGGGAGATCCGGGATGATGTTGTACCAGTGGCGGGGGATCTGGTCCTCGGGCAGCAGGTACTTCAGTGGCATGGCTGGACCTCCGGGTAGGATGGGAGGTTCAGGAGTCTACCGTGTGAGCACGGACGCCGATGGGAAAGGGACGGCATGGGGCTCGCGAAAAAAGGAACCCGGTTGTTGACGGTCGAGGGCGTGCGGTATCGCTGGCGGGTCACGTCGGCTGACGAGCCGGGGCTGGGCATCGTGGTCGAGGATGCGGACTCGCCCGGTCAGCGCATGGTGACCTGGGTCGATCACGGCCAGGTCATCTCCCCGTGGGTAGTCCGTGAGGCCATCCTTCACGCGCTCTCCCAGGGATGGCAGCCCCAGACGCGGGGGCCCGATCTCACGTTCCGGTTCGAATCGTCGAACCTCCAGAGCGCTCGCCATGAGCGGCGGACCTCACAGTTGCTCGAACTCTGCGATGAGCTCGAGGATCGCGTGCAGGGGCTCGAGGATGTTCGCGAATTCGTGGAGTACGGAGAGCGAGTCATTGCCTTCGAGACCCTCTGTGACCGCATCATCCATACGGACAAAGCTCCAACGCTGAGCCTCTCCGAGTTCGAAGAGCTCGCAGCGATTGGAGAGGAATTCGGATGCCCGTTCGACTGGATATCTCTCATCCTTTACCTGTCACCCGAGGACCGGGAGCAGATCCCCGAATACCTGCGGAACCTGGCTGCGAAGAACATCCCGGACGCGCTTGCGCGGAGCCTCACCCGCAAGGAGTGGCTCGAGCGGATTCGCGAGCTCTTCAACCCGCCGAAGCCTTGATCCGACGGCGTCTGGTTGAGGTGGAAGCCCGCAATGACAACCACGGTGGGAGCGGGCTCCCACCATGGTGTGCGTCAAGGGAAAGGCAGACGCTGCCTCAGATCACTGGAGGCCAACGCCCACGACAGCCTGGCACGAGGCAGGATCGATGGACGAGCCGGTGTCGATGAAGCACAGCCCGCCTTGCGCGCCGTACGCGGTCACGCTCACACTCCCCGAACAGACACCGCCGGTGACGGTGACACTGACAGTCCAGATGCAGGTCTTCGCCTGCCCATAGGGGTCGGCCGGGTTGGTGGTATAGCCAAACGTCTGGGTCCACGGGGTGAGGGCCGGTACGAGCGCCTGGGCCGCGCCCGAATAGGTATACGGCGTGGTGAAGTTGAGGGGGTTGGGCAGCGGGAACGGCACGCTGGAGCCCGTCAGGCTTCCTCCCGCGTAGGTGACCACGCCCGTCCAGTTCCCGATGTAGAAGGTCTCCGCGACGTCCGCCAGCATCTGAGCAGGCCGTCCCTCGCCCTTCATCACCTGCAGCTCCACCGTCTCAGCGGGGCGGAGAGGGGTGAACTCCGACCGCTTGGAGACGAAGTCATTCGCGGCGGGCTCCGCGGCAACCGCAACCACGGGCGTAAGGGCAAGCAGGGGGAGGGCCAGGAAACGCTTCACGTTCCTCGTCATTCGCACGACTCCTAGGTCTGTTTGGTGTTTGGCCAGAGGCCGGGCGGATCCCTAACATGAAGGTTTCCCCAATGGCAACTCAGAACAAGGAAAACCAGCAATCCTTTATAGGTGGAATCTTCGAGCCTGGGACGATCGCAAGGCTGCAAGCCCAACGCGCGCTGCGTCAGGGATTGCATGGACTTGCTAAGAAAGTGAGAGCCGCTCAATCCTGTCGGCGTGAGCCCGTTCCGCGAGCGTTATAGACGATCGCGCCAGAGCGGCCGTACTCGGCGAAGACGGCAATCGCCTCATCGCGCAGCACTCCCGAGGTAACGCTAATGCCACGGCCCTTGAGCTCCGCTCTCCAATCCGAGGGCATGGGGCCTTCGTCGAAGCCCGTGAGTGCTTCGCACTCAGGGCCGTCACCAGCGAGGAGCAGGTGCTTGACGCCTGACCAGACGAGCGCGCCATAGCACATCGTGCAAGGGCGCCAATTGACGACGAGTTCGAGCTCGCGCCCACCCGCTGCGCCCAGATCCCAGGCCCCCAGACGCGTCTGTGCAAGCGAAAGCGCCATGACCTCCGCGTGCACGGAGGAAAGGCACGAACTCAAGACAACATTCACGCCAAGTGAAAGGATTTCACCTGTGGAGTGCTCGACGACGAGCGCCGCGAACGGCCCACCATTGCCTTCCTTGTAATTGCGCGCCGCGAGCGCGTTGACGAGGCGGACACGATCTTCTGCGGTGGGTAAGGGCACGTTGTACCTGGGCAGTTCTTTCACGAGCCAGTCGGGGAGTTGCGCGGTCACGCGGGTTGCGAAGGGGGAAGGGGCGTTCATGAGGGCTCCTGCTCGATGGCTGTGTCCGGGCTTTCGTGCCGGACATGGCCCTTCTGCGATGTGAGGAGGCCTGATGTAAAGTGCCCCTCTTTCGCTCTCCTGTGCGTGACCCCCATGACCTCCGCAGCACCCACAGCGCCTGCTCCTTCGAGCGCACTTCGCATCCCGGGTTATCGAACCTTCCTGCTCACGTTCATGTTGGCGATGATGGCCGACAACATCGAGCACGTGATCAGCTACTGGGTGGCATTCCAGAAATTCCACTCGGCCGCGCTGGGCGGGTTCGCGGTGGTGTCCCACTGGTTGCCGTTCCTGGCGTTCTCGGTGCCGGTAGGCGCGCTCAATGACCGGTTCGATTCCAGGCGCCTCATCCAGTGCGGCATGGTGCTCTTCATCACCGCCTCCGTGGGATGGGGATACTTCTTCGTCACGGACTCGTTGCAGCTCTGGCACGCGATGGTGCTCCTCACGATCCATGGCTGCGCGGGCGTCCTGTGGGGCACCTCCAGCCAGATGCTGCTCTATGACATTGTGGGCCCCGCCTCCCTGGCCAGCGCGGTGCGGTTGAACGCGACGGCCCGGTACCTGGGAGTCCTGGTGGGCCCCGGTGTGGGCAGCATCATCATGCAGGTGCTCGGACCGACCCGGGGCATCTTCCTCAACACGGTGTTCTATCTGCCCCTGGTGATCTGGCTGGTGAGCGCGCCCTATGGCAGGCACTTCCGGGGGGTGGCAACGGGCCCCAAGCGGGCCGTGCGAGGCCTGGCTGACATCATCCAGACGATCCGTGACGTGAGAGGGATGCCCGTGGTCGCGGCCATGGTGCTGCTCGCGGGGGCGGCGTCCTTCTTCATCGGCAACAGCTATCAGGCGCAGATGCCGGGCTTCGCCCAGGATCTGGGCCACGGAGACCCGGGCACGGCCTATACGCTGCTGCTGGGAGCAGATGCGGCCGGGGCCCTGCTCGCGGGCATCCTGCTCGAGACGCGCGGAAGCTGGCTGCCGACGGCGCCCGCTTCCGCGCTGAAGATTGCCTTGCTGTGGGGGTGCTCGCTCTTCACGTTCTCGTTCATGCGGGTGTACCCGGTGGCGATCTTCGTGCTCTTCCTGGCCGGATTCTTCGAGCTCTCCTTCAGCAGCATGACCCAGGCGCTCGTGCAGTTGAATGCGCCGGACTCCATCCGCGGCCGGGTGCTGGGTCTCTTCAGCATGTCGGCCTCCGGCCTGAGGACCTTCAGCGGTGTCACGGTGGGGCTCCTCGGGAGCATCACCAACACCCACGTGTCTCTCGCGGTATCCGCCCTGGCCTTCGTGATCGTGGCCGGCACGCTGCTGTTCCTGCGTCGGCGCCAGGAAATGGCCTGAAGCCTGACCTTCCAACTCGCGGGGAGAACCCGCCTGCCGTCAGAGGATGATGTGAGACTCAATGCGTTTGCAAAGGTCGTGACTGTTGTCGCGGCGTTGGCCGCGCTGCCTGCGCTGGCCAACAATCCGATCGGTGTGGTCGATGAAATCCTTTGGGATACCAGTCAGTCACCGAATCTGGTCATCCGGGGATGGACGCTCGATCCGAACACGAGTGCGTCCATCGACGTGCACCTGTACGTCAACGGCAGTTACCTGACCGCGGCGACGGCCAATGTCTATCGGCCTGATGTCGGGGCGGCCTATCCCGGCTACGGTGACTCCCACGGCTTCCATGTGCGCATCGACTGGCCGGTGGGCAACGGGCAGGTCTGTGTCTACGCCATCAACACCGGGCCTGGAGACTCCAACCCCTTGCTCGGGTGCAAGACGGCGCTGGCGGGCTACACAGGGTGTACTTGGGGAAGCCTCGACTGCAACCTGTGCGTCAACGACGTCGTCTCGACGTTCAACAACATGCGGGACCATGGCGAGGTTCTGGGGTTCAACCCTCCGGTCAGCGGCTCGTTCAACGTGGCGTACCCCTCCAGCAACCACTGGGAGGGGATCCAGCGGCTGACGGCCGGTTTTGGCCGCTACCTCGTGGTCTCCAAGCGGGATGACCGCGGCGCGAATGGCAACGTGGCCCATACGGTGTACATGGGGTCCCGTACCACCACGGGCCGGCGCTTCCGCTCCAACCGGCTCTCGACGTCCATCAACGAGCCGGAGGACACGACTCCCCTCGTGCTGGATTACGCGGCGGCCGCGCTGCCCCTCGATGACGGGTATGCGCACGGCGGCGGAATGCAGGCCATTGGCAACATCGTGGCCCTGCCCATGGAGGAGGGCCCGGGCAACGGCAAGGTCGTGCTCTATGACTTCAGCTCACCCACCGCTCCCGTGAAGCTGAGCACCGTCGAGGGCGCGAGCACCGCCGCGGGGACGGCCTCCCTGACGAAACTGGCGGATGGGCGCTTCATGCTCGTGCTCGGGCAGTGGGATGCGAAGACGCTCGAGTTCTTCCTCTCGACCGGCACCAACATCCTGACCACCGGCTGGGAGCCGTATGATGTGTGGCAGGACACGGAGGTGCCCTCGGGGCATTGGGGCTCGTTCCAGAACCTCAACTTCATCACCGACTGCTCGAATGGCCAGCTGTTCATGATCGGCACGCTGATTGGCGGACTCGGGTGGGGGGCGTTCGACGAGGATTTCGCCCACCTCTACTCGGTGTCTCTCGCCGGCAGCGTGACGTTCCAGCACGTCGCCTCCAAGCATTTCTATTGCAGCAACGACGGCGCCCGGCAGTGCAACTTCGGTGCTGCGGGCGGCGCCTTCGTCGACAGGGACCACAACCTGCTGCTCTATGTCGCAGAGCAAGCGGACGATGGACCGGGCGGTTCGGTCAAGATGATCGAGTATCGCGGCATCTTCCCCAACGCCGCCTGCGGTGATGACATCAACCAGGCCTTCGTGGACTTCTACGATGACTCCGACTTTTCGGACCGGGGCTTCATCTATGACTATCCCGATCGCTTCTCGAAGAACTGGGCGAACTTCGGCTCCGTCGATGGGCTGAACGACAAGATCTCCTCGGTGCGGTTCTGCATTCCACCGGGGCACCGGGTCCGGCTCTACGAGAACTCGAACTTTGGTGGCGCCTCGAAGGAGCTGACCGGCACCGGTTCGATCAACCTCCACGACATCAGCTTCGGAGACAAGATCTCGTCGGCCGAGTGGCTCTCGTTCTGAGTTCACACCTTCGCCCGCCGCTGCCCTAGCGCATACCGCGCCAGGGCAAGCAGCCCCAGGTAGATGCTGGCATCCATGCCCGAGGTGGCTCCGCAACCGCAACCGCTCTCGTCGTCACTGCCGCCCTCGATTGCTTCGGTGGTGACGATCACCGGCGTGGACGTGGCCACGTTGCCCGCGCCATCCGTGATGACGGCGGTGATGACGTGCGAGCCGGGCTCGGCCTTGGAACTGTCCCAGGTTCCCTTCACGACCGTCTCCGAGCTGCTGGCGATCTCCGATCCATCCACGAGGATGGCGAGCTTGACCAGGGTCGTGCCCTGGGCCACCGCGCCCGTCGCGGAGACCGTGACGTTGCCGGAGACGACCGTACCTCCCGCAGGCTCGGTCACTGTCGCCGTCGGCTCAGCCACCGGCATGATGGTGAGCTGGGCCGTCGCGCTCAGGCTGTTCTTCTCCGAGTCCGTCACGGTGATCGTCTGCAGTCCCGGCGACTTGAACGTCACTTTGAAGTCGTGGAACACGCCTTGGACGAACCGCGCGTTGGCGGCGAAGGACGCCTTCGTGTCGGAGCTGGTCACCTTCACCGTGCCGCCATAGTCGGCAGCCAGGTTTCCGTAGGCGTCATGAGCCGTGGCGGAGAGTGTGAGCTCCTGACCCGCCGTCGAACTCGGGACGAGGGCCAGCGAGTAGCTGGTGGCCGCGCCCGCCGTGACGCTGAAGGCCGTGCTCGTCGCACCCTCGAACCCCTGGCTGCTCGCCACGAGCGTGTAGCCCGCTCCCACCTTGTTGAGGGAGAGGTTGTTGAAGGTGGCGACACCGTTGATGGCTGTCACCGTCGTGGTGCCGGACAGAGTGCTGCCGCCCGGGTTGTTTCCCAATGCGAGGGAGATGCTGGGGGATCCAGTGGAGACAGCATTGCCGAACTGGTCCACCAATCCCACTTGCACCGATGGCAGGATGGCGGCCCCTGCCACGGTATGGGTCGGCTGGGTGAGGAAGACCAGCGCAGCCGCGGGGCCCACAGTGACGGTGGTGCTGCCGCTGCCAGTCAGCGTCGTATTCGACGTGTCCGTCGCGGTGAGCGTCTGCGAGCCCAGGCTCTGGAACGACACCGCGCCGGTTGCCACGCCCGCGGAGAACGTCACACTGGCCGGCAGCACGGCCTGCGGGTCGGAGCTGGTAAGGACTGCCGTGCCGTTGTAACCGGTGGCGTTGATGCCCACCGCATCGATCGCGGTGAGAGTGAACGGCGCCGCCGTGCCTGCCTGGACCGAGGCAGGCAGCCCGCTCAGCTTGTAGACGACGGCCGGGCCCGGAGGGCCACTCGGCGTCACGGAAACCTCGGAGGACTTCGCGGACTCGGTGCACTGCACCGCGCGGACCACGTAGTAATAGGTGCTGCTCCCTGACACCGTGCTGTCCGCGTACGGCGGAGCCGTCGCGGTGCCCACGCGGGTGTACGGACCGCCCGCGGTGGTGGCGCGATAGATGTTGTAGGAAGCCGCCCCGTTCTGCGCCCAGCTCACGTCGACGCGGTTGTTGCCGTTGGCCGTGGCTGTGACCCCGGTGGGCGGGGAGGGCGGAGCCGTGGAGCAGGAGTTGTAGACCACCAGGGCGAAGTCCTGGTCCAGCGCCGAGGCATTGCCCGGAACACCGTCCGAGTTGATGTTCGCCGCCGTCACCGTCACGGTGTACGCCCCCTCGGTGCCGGCGGGGAGGAACACGCTCTCCACGTTGTTCTTGTCGTCCGCCGTGCCGCCCGTGACGGAGGAGGCGCCCGTGAAGACGTTGCCCTTGTAGGTGCTCGTGCCAACCGTGACGGCCAGATCCAGGTTGTTGTTCCACGCGTTTCCGGTGGTGGAACCTGGCGCATCCGTCCACGCCAGGGTGACTCGGAGCGGCTGCGTGGAATCGGCGATCACGCCGTTGAAGGTGCGTGTCTGTCCCGTGGAGGTAAAGAGGTTCGCGGCGCTCTCGTCCTCCACCTGGCGTGGGGTGTTGTCTAAGGCCCGGCCTAGATCCATCGCCCCCATGCCCTGGCTGGTGGACCACAAGGTGTCGTTGCCGCCCACGCCCGTCAGGTAGCGGGCCGAGTTCATCAGGTACGCCTTGGTCATCGCCGCGCTTGGCGGCGGCATGCCCTGGTTGATGAAGGACTGGCGTACCAGCGCCGCGCCACCGGAGACGGCGGGGGCGGAGTGGCTGGTGCCGGAAGAGGCCGTGTACCACTCCTGTCCCGCTGGGTAGACGATGTCGCCCGGTCCGCCGCATACCTCGTCACCGTTGAAGCACGAGAGCCTCTGGCCGAGAGGATTGGCGGGTGGGTTGGCACGTTGGCCGGCGGCCTGGGGCACGCCTCCGGAGATATGTGTGCCTGGGGCGACGAGATCCGGCTTCTTGCGTTCATCCCAGGCCGGGCCGCGAGCAGAGAAGTCGGCGATGTCGTTGGCGCTGTCGGCGCCCGTGTCAGCGAGGCCGCACGTATCCGCACCGCCAAAGGGACGGACATTCTCGGACGCCCCCACGGTGATGACATTCTTGGCGGTGCCCGGCGGCACCACGGTGTACGCGAATGGGCCGTCGTTGCCGGCCGAGAACACGATCACCATCTCCTGATTGCCCGGGACGTTGGGCTCGGCATGGCCCGCTTGCTGGGCGTCACGCACCAGCGAGTCATATTGCTGGCTGTCGATGCTGTAGTTGGTGTCGCTGCTGAGGCCCCAACTGTTGCTGCTGATGCGCATGCCATCGCGGTACGCGCGGGACTGCAGATCCTCATACACCGGGCTGGTGTAGCTTGGTCCGAAGATGACCGAGCCGCCGAGCTTCACGAAGGGCGCCACGCCCAGGCCGTAGGAGTAGCCCGCCGCGTCCTGGAAGGGTGCGCCGGTCTTGTTCGCGTAGCCGGCGATGATGTGCGCGTTCAGGGCTCCATGGCCATCGCATCCCTGGGTCGAGCCACCGCCAGCACCTTCGATGCGGTTGTAGATGATGCGGCTGGCGCTGCCGACGTTCCCACCCTCATAGAGGCCGAAGTGGCTGGGCGCCGTGGTGCCGTTGTCGATGCCACTGTCCGTCAGGTCCACGCCGAACCCCGAGGCGTTGAACTGCGCCTGGGTGAAGCCCTTGGAGGCCAGCCACGCCAGATACCCCGGTGCCGAGGGGCTGTTCCCCGTCAACTGGCCGGTGAGGATGATGTTCTGCCGCTCGTCGAGCTTGCGCGGCTCGGAGCGCGGCTGGATGGAGAGCACGTCCGGGCGGGCGGCGATCTCGTAGAGATCCTTCACCGTCAGGTACGCCACCACATTCACATAACCCAGGGCCTTGCCGATCGTCCCATCGCGCGACTGCCTCGCACGGATGAGGTCCAGCGTCGGGCCGTTGGCTTCTTCATCCTGGATGAGTTGGATGGCGTAGGTCGGCACCTGGCGCGTCTGGATGGATGGATCCAGCTTGTAGTCGTTCAGGTAGTCGCCATTCCATTGGATGGCTCGGGCAGAGGGGATGTGTTTCTGCAGCCGGCTCAGCGAGGGCCCATCGCCATGGACGATGTATGCATTGTTGGGGATATAGGTGATGAGTTTGACGCCGGTGGCCTCGAGCTCCTGGACCCACGCTTCCTGGATGGGGCCGGCGAATTGCACGATGTGCAGGCGCTTGCCGAAGACCGGCACGCTCATCCCGCGCAAGGACTGGCCATGGGCGGATGCGGTGTCGATGACTCCCGCATTGAGCAACAGATCATTGAGGTCGTCGCGGCTCTGGGCACCCTCGGGGAGGGACTCCAACGCCGCGTCGTCGACCTCGATCACCTTGAAGGAGCCGTAGTCACCGAGGAGCGTGGCGCTGACTCCGGACTGTTCGAGCCGCTTCGCCTGCTCCGCGCTGAGCTGCACCTTGTGACGCGGAAGCCCTGCGCGATAGCCCTCGGGCTTGGGTGTCGCGGAGCGCTCCCCTGAACCCCCGCACGCCAAAAGCGCTGCGAGCCATGTAACCCCGAGAACGCGGGCGCAGGTGGCCAGGAAACACCGGGCAGGTGTCCGAGTCGCTGATTCCTTCAAGATGTTTCCCCCGCCAGACGACGCGTTGTGGCGTCTGGCGGAGGCGAGTCAGCGATTGGGAGCCGCGTCAGGACAAAGGCTCGCTTCAACCAGAGCGGCCCTGCTTACCATGACGCGGTGTGAAGTTTCCGTTACTTCTTGCCAGCGCTCCCCACGTAGACGGTGACCTCCGCCGAGAGGCCCGCGCGCAAAGCAATGTCTGGCGGGGCCTTCCAGGCCACGCGCACCGGGACACGCTGCACCACCTTCACGAAGTTGCCAGACGCGTTATCTGGCGGCAGCAGCGAGAACCGAGCGCCCGTGCCCGCCGACAGGCTCTCCACCTGGCCCTCCAGATCGTGGCCCGGGAAGGCATCGATCTCGACCTTCACGCGATCGCCCGGGTGCATCTCGCCGATCTGTGTCTCCTTGAAGTTGGCCACCACGTACGTCTGCGCGGGCACGAGCTCCGCGACCGGAGTGCCCACGCTGACAAGCTGGCCCGCGTGGACGCCCAGCTTGGACACGATGCCGTCCGTGGGCGCGATGATCTTCGTGTAGTTCACCTGGTTCTCCGCGAGCGTCAGGGCCGCCTGAGACGCTTTCACCCGGGCCTCGGCCAGCTCGGTGGCCGCGTGCGCCGCCGCCACCTGCGCATCCACGTTCTCCGTCTGTGCCACGCGGCCCTCTGCCTCGGCCACCTTGGAGACAGCGCCCCGCCGGGCCTCCTGCGCGGCCAGCAGGTTCGCGTTGGCCTGGGAGAGCGCCGCCTGCGCCGAGTCATATCCCGCCTGGGAGTTGTCCAACTGCTGCTGGGCGATGGCGCCCGCGTCGCGCAGCTGCTTGAAGCGGGTCAGCTCCAGCTCGGTGCGGTGAGCCTCGGTCTTCGCTCGCTCGAGCGCCGCCTGCGCCACACTCACCTGGGCCTCCGCGCTCGACACGGCCACCGAGGAGCCAGACAAAACCGCCTTGGCGCTGTGGAGGCCGCCCTTGGCGTTCGCGCTCGCCACCTGCTCCTGCGCGCGCGCCGCGTCCGCCTGGGCCTTCGCCGTGGCCAACTCCGCTTGCGCCTGATCCAAGCGGGCCTGCAGGTCCACGGGGTCCAGTTCCACCAGGACGTCGCCAGCCTTCACCGTCTGGTTGTCCTTCACGGGGACGTTCAGCACGGCGCCGCTCACCCGCGCGGAGATGGGGACCACGTCCGCTTCGATCTGGGCGTCGTCAGTGGTCTCCTGGCCATGGGTGAGCAGAGCGTAGCCGCCGATGGCGAGGATCACCGCCGCGGCGATGCCTCCGAGGACGAAGAAGGCGCGTTTGCCTTTCGCGGCCCGGTTGGCCGCGGAGGCCGCGGAGGGCAGGGGAGTCGGGGCGGCGGGGAGGGGTTGGGATGCAGTGGCTTCGGATGACATGGAGATCACGCCTCGATGTGAATGTCAGCGGCGGGTCCGCCGCGGTTGGACTTGAGGAAGACGAGCAAAGGCATCACCACCAGGAACAGGATGCCAGCCAGGAGGAAGAGCTTGTCGAAGGAGAGGACCATGGACTGGCGGGTGACCGCTCCATAGACGTTGGCGATCGCGGCCTGGTGGGCGGTCTGCGCATCGAAGCCACGCGCCATGAGCCCCTGCTGCACCATCAGCAGCCGTTGCTGGGCCAGGGGGTTCGTCTCGGTGACATGCGCGGCGATTCCCGCGCGGGCAATGGTCGCGTTGTGGTTGATCAAGCTCCCGAAGACCGCCAGGCCGATGGCGCCGCCCAGCTGACGCACCAGCGAGTTGAGCCCCGTGGCGTCGGGCATCAGGTGCTTGGGCACGTTCGACAGCGCGATCGTCGTCAGCGGCACGAAGAGGCACGCGAATCCCACGCCCTGGAAGGCCAGGGCTCCGATGACCTGCCCCGCGCCGGACTGGAGCGTGAGGTGGCTCATCAGCAGCGAGCCATACGCCACCAGCAGCACGCCCACGCTGACGATCAGGCGGGGCGGGAACTTGTTGTGGATGCGGCCGACGATGGGCACCGCCACCATCATCACCAGCACGCGAGGCATCAGCGCCATGCCCGACTGTGTCGCGGTGAACCCGAGCAATTCCTGCATGAAGATGGGCAGCAGGAACATGTTGGCCATCAGCATGGCGAACATGAGCCCGCCAATGACAGTGCCGGACAGGAACACCGGATCGCGGAACAGCCGCACGTTCACTGCCGGGGCCGGAGCCGTGCTCTCACGGATGATGAGCGCGGCGAGCGTGAAGGCCGCCACCAGGAAGCAGCCAACGATGAGCTTGGACTGGAACCAGTCGTGGGCGGAACCTTCCTCCAGGCAGTAGACGAGCGTGGACATGGACACGGCCAGCAGGCCGATGCCCCACCAGTCGATGTTCTGGCGCTGCGCCGTGGCCATCTTCTGGTTGGCCGCGCGGATCTCCGGATCCTCGTGGACGAAGTTGGCGACCATGAACAGGCCCAGCGCGCCGATCGGCAGGTTGATGAAGAAGATCCACGACCAGTGCCAGTGATCGACGATGTAGCCGCCCAGCGTAGGGCCGATCGCCGGCCCCAGCATGACGGCCATGCCGAAGAGGGCCATGGCCATGCCCTGCTCCTTGGGAGGGAACGTCTGACGGAGGATGGCCTGCTCCGTGGGTTGGAGCGCTCCGGCTCCCAGGCCTTGCAGGACGCGGAAGAAGACCAGCGCTGGCAGGGATGTCGCCACACCACAGAGCGCCGATCCGACCAGGAAGAGCACGAGGCAGAAGAGGTAGACGTTCTTCTGTCCAAACAGGCGCCCGAGGAAGCCGGTGAGCGGCATCACGAGCACCAGGGCAATGGAGTAGGCGGTGCTGATCCAGGTGATCTCCTGGACCGTGGCGCCCACCGCGCCTCGGATGTGCGGCAGCGCGACGTTCACGATGGACGCGTCGATGGCTCCCATCAGCGTGCCGAACGAGATCGACAGAGTGACGAGCCACTTGTTCACGGGGGGAGGACGCGACAACCCCACGGCTGTGGGTGCTGTGATTGCTGCGGCACTCATTTGCGTGCACCTGCGCCTTCGAGAAAGGTTCGAACCATGGCCTCCACCAGCGTGGGAGAGATGGCCTGCGCCTCGTCCTGCACGGCGTAGGTGAAGAAGCCCTTGAGGAAGCCCACGAGGAGAGCGGGGTAGAGCGTCGCGTCTTCCTTCCGGAGCGCCCCCTGCTCGAGCCCTCGCTCCACGAGCAGCCCATGGCGGGCCGTGATCTCCTTGAGGGCCGTCTGGCCGCGCATGCGCCCCCGGCCCGAGCGCAGCTCGTCGTCGACCAGCATGGTGAAGAAGGCCCGGTGACGCCCGAAGTGATCCAGGTACACGCTCAGGAACTGGGTGAGCTGATCCCGGAACGACTCGGCACGCGTCTGCTCCAGCACTTCATCCAGTCGAGCCCTGATCTCGGCGCGGCGCTCGTCCATCAGCGCGCCTAGCAGGGCCTCGCGATCCTCGAAGTGGTTGTAGAGCGTGCCCACCGAGACTCCGGCCCCGAGCGCGATCTCCTCCATCTTCGCTCCCTGCAGGCCCCGCTCCCCGAACACGCGCTCGGCGGAGGCCAGGATCTCTTCTCGGACAGCTTCCCGGAGGCGCTCCTTGAGGGGCCGTTCGGATTTTGAACGCGGATTCATTTGGTGAATGCTTTAACCAATGCGCACGTGTCGCGCAAGGGGGGGAGGGTGAGCGCTTGACTGGGAGTGTGAGTCAGGCCGGCTCGTGGATGGGCAGCAGCAGGAAGAAGGTCGTGCCCTTGCCCACCTGAGTCTCCACCCTCATCTCTCCGCCCATCTTCTGGATGATGGCGTAGCTGATGGACAGGCCGAGGCCCGTGCCCACGCCCGCCGGCTTGGTGGTGAAGAAGGGATCGAAGATGTGGGGCAGGGCTTCCTTGGGGATGCCGTGGCCCGTGTCGGAGATGTCGATGCGCACGTGGCGCTCGTCGGCTCGGGTGCGCACGCGCAGCAGGTTGTCACGCGGCACGCCGGGCCTCATGGCCTGGATGGCATTGATGATGAGGTTGAGGAACACCTGGCCCAGCCGTCCCTCGCTGCCCAGGATGAGTGGCAGCTCCGGGCCGTAGTCCTTCTCCAGCCTCGCCGTGTGCTTCAGCTCGCCCTGGGAGATGTTCAGCACCGAGTCCAGGGTGGTGTGCACGTCGATGAGCATCTGCTCGTCGGGGTGGCCCTGATGGGACAGGTGGCGCATGCCGCGGACGATGTCCTGGATGCGGGCGCACCCGTCGATACAGTCCGCGAGGATCTGGCGCGTCTCGGCGAGCCCGTCTTTCAAGGGGTCCGGCAGCGCGGGCAGCGACGCGAGGTGCTGTTCCAGATCGTCTCGCCACTGCCGCAGGAAGTCGAGGTTGCTGAGTACGTAGGCCGTGGGGTTGTTGATCTCGTGGGCGATGCCCGCGGCCAGCACGCCCATGGCGGCCAAGCGATCGTTCTGGATGCCCTGCTGCTCCAAGCGCCGGCGCTCCGTGAGATCATGCGCGACGATGAGCAGGCGCAGGAACTCGCCCTCGTCCTGGACCGACCCGAGCAGTTGCACGGCCAGGCGGTTGCCCTTCGCGGTGAGTAGACCCTGATCATCCAGGCGCATCGTCCCGTGAGGGCGCAGCTGGGCCAGGGCCTTCCTCAGGGAGAGCTGCTCCGGCTCGGGGGCCAGGGAGTCGAAGGGGCGGCCCACGAGCGTTTCGGGCTCGAGCCCCAGGAGGTGCTGGGCCACCGGGTTGGCCTCGACGATGCGCCCATCCACGTCGAGCACGAAGACGGCGTCCAGCGACACCTCCATGAGGCGGCGGGTGCGTGCGCGCGCCTCATAGACCATGGACTCCAGGCGAGCGGCGTAGACCTCGGCCTTGCGCAGGGCCTGCTGGAGTTCGGCCTCCTGCTCCCGGCGCTCGGTGATGTCCGTGAAGATGCCCAGCACGGACGTCACCATCCCCTCCGCGTTGCGCAGAGGCACCTTGCTCGTCAGCAGCCAGCGATCCATTCCCTCCTTGCTTCGGACGGGTTCCTCGATGTCGAGCTTCGGGCGGCCGCTGTCCATCACCTCCAGATCATCGCGGCGGAACGCCTGGACCTGCTCGAGCGGCAAGCCGAAGTCGTGGTCCGTCCTCCCAAGGAGGTCTCGGGGCGAGGCGTACCCGAACCGGCGTGCGAACGCATCGTTGCAGCCCAGGAAGGTTCCGCTGCGGTCCTTCCAGAACACCGAGTGGGGAATGTGGCTGAGGACGCTGCTCAGCACCTCTCGCTGGGTGCGCAGTTCCTGCTCGACACGCTGACGCTCCTGGATCTCCGCTTCGAGCGTCTCGGTGAGCGAGAGCTGGCGCAAGCGGGATTGTTCCAGCTCGGCGTTGCGTTCGTGCGCCTGGAGCAGTTGGAGGCGCAGGCGGAAGTGGGTTTCGATCTGGCGCCCCAACTGCTCCAGGGAGCGCAGCTGTACGGCGGTCAGCTGGCGTGGGACATGATCGATGATGCAGAGCACGCCGATCCGGAAACCCTCCTCGGTGTGCAGTGGCGTGCCGGCGTAGAAGCGGATGTGGGGTTCGCCTCGGACGCTGAGGTGGTCCTGGAAGCGTGGGTCGGCCTGCGTGTCCTCGATGAGGAAGAGGCCGTCCTGTTCGACGACGCGGCTGCAGAAGGAGTCCTTGCGCTCGACCTGGGGGATTCTCGACAGGCCGACCTGGGCCTTGAACCGCAGCTGATCCCGGTCGACCAGGGTGACGAGTGCGATCGGCACCTCGCAGATCGCCGCCGCGAGCTGGACGATGGCGTCGTACTCGGGATCGGGCTCCTCATTGAGGAGGTGTCGGTGGAGCGCCCTCAGGCGCCCTTCTTCATCGGGCTTCGGTCTTCCCCCCTGACCTCGCGGCTGAAGCATGAACGCCCCCGAAGGTGTGCTTCCCCTTGTTTACGGCAAATCGCGAAAGCAGGGGAACGCAAGCTTATGGTGCGTCGCGTCAAAATCCAACCCAATCTCACCGGTAGGCTGAAACTTGGTGCTGAGCCTGATTAGAGGGGCCGATGCGCTGGTAGCGAGCGAGGAGGAAGAGGTAGAGCGCGTAGGCGAGGAGCCCGGCCGCGGCGACCCCCAGGAGCACGGCGCCGTGGGGCTGGCGGGCCAGGGTGGCCAGCGCTTCGCCGAGCCCCTTGGCCTCTCGAGCGTTCGAGTGGAGGGCAGCGCTTCCGAGGAAGCCTCCGATGAGGAGGAACACGCCGCCGCGGGCTGCCAGTCCAAAGCGGCACAGCTGAACGATGGTGCTGGAGTGGCGCGCGGTGAGGCCTTGAAGGTCGAGCTTGTCGCGGAAATGCGTGGTGTATGCGCTGTGAAGTTCCTTCACGGCGTAGCCGATGATGATCAGCCCGACGATGGCGACGAACACCTGTCCCATGGGTTGGCTGAGGGCTTTCGCCGTCCAGCTGCGAGCGCTGTCGCCACCAGGGTGCGCGCGGCCGAGGATGCGCCTCACGGCGTTGGCCGCGAGCCCGGCGTAGATGGCACCGCTGATGAACCAGCCCACGCGCTTGACGAGGGCCTTGCCGTGCGAGGCCTCGTGTTCGGGATCGACGAGGGCTTGCACCCAGCGCCATGTGACGAAGGCAGCAAGGCCGACGGTGAGCAGGGCGAGGAGGAACACGCCGAAGGGCTGATCGGCAACGCGCTCGATGGCGCCGTGAGCGTCGGTGGTTTGGCCGCCTCCTGCACCGAGCGCGAGCCGCAGAGCCAGGTAGCCGATGATGGTGTAGACGACTCCCTGGGCCGTGAAACCGAGTCGTGCGCAGCGCTCGACCCAACCTCCATGTGCCGAGGCTCGGACATTCTGGGACATCCGCTGCCAGTCGGGCCCTCGCGTCACGTTCAGCGTCGACATCTCCCCCTCCTGCATGGATGGTGTCGTGCCCCTAACGGTGCTCACGGAGACCCTTCGCGTCAGCGCGTGCCCGACTGGTCGTGCGCCAGGCGAGCACGCGTGGGCAGGGCGCTCAGGGGGGCTTCTGCCCTGCAAGACGCTGGGCCTCGCGGAAGAGTTGCGAGCAGGAGTAGTCGAGTGGGGCATCCACATTCTGGAGAGCATGGCGCGCCCGCAGGAAGGGAAGCCATGCCCTATCACCAATGATGACGGCGGTTTCCTCCAACCTGCGGCGCGGCACCCATCGTCCACCAAGCAGGTCCACCAGGTACCGACCCAGCCATCCCCCCAGCGCGGTCACAAGCGTCTCTCGCTGTTCGGGGCTCAGGTTCTTCGCCCACTGGAAGTGCCAGAGGCGGAAATCCATGCGGGGCAGGGCTTCGACAGTCCCGTCCATGACGACCGGCTCTTCCTTGTGGAACAGGGCGATGAGCTGCTCGGCGTAGACGCTCGCAAAGGAGTCGATGGCGGCCTTGACATCTTCCACGTCCGGCTCAGGAGCCTGCGACGCAGGCAGCCACTCGGAGATGGGGGGAGGACAGTATCGGTTGAAGAGTTCGACGTTCTGACGCTTGTTCGCGAGGCCTCGCAGTTCCACCTCCCAGGACAGGATGTCGGCCACATCGGGATCGAACTGGATGGGAATAGGAGTGAAGACAAGGGAACGCTGGCGCAGGGTGGCGAGAGTGAATTCGAGGTCGAGTTCGGGTCTCAGATGAACAAGCGTGCGGCCCTGCGCGAGACGAGCCTCCTCGGAGTCGAAGTCCGTGGGAGTTGGGCGGGTGAGCAAGAGGATCGCACCACCAGGAAGCTGCTCGATGAGCGTCGCAGGGGCACTCAGCGCGCGTTGACGGCCAACCTGCTCCAGCATGGGCGGTCCGTAGACGTTGAGCCAGAAAGCTTCCTGGACGCGAGGTGCCGCGAGTACGCTCGCCGCAAGAGGGTCACTGCTCAGGAAAAAGTCCGTCTGGCTATGCCCCCTGCCATAGGAGATAGGGAGACGTGCCGCCAAGGCGCGAACGAAATCCACGAGGTGCTCGACATACTCCTCGGAGCGCTCAGGAGTGCGCAGGAAGGACAAGGGGCTGATCCGCAGTTCGACGGAGAAACCTGCATGCTCGGTTCCAGCCCAGGAACTGAGCAGGACGTTTGTCTGTGGCGGATGGGAGCGCACGAACCGCAGTGCATAGCCATTGACGACGAAGGCCTCGCGCAGCCTCTGGCGCACTGTCTGACGTGAGTACTTCACGCGTCGCTTGAGAGACACCAAGTCCGGGCGGAGCCCGTCGTCGAGTGACTCGATGACCGCCAATATTTCTTCCAGGCCCTCGAATCCCCGATCGAACGGATTCACTGGCGAAGAGAGGTACAGGACGAAGTCGTCCGATTTGTTCCAATCGTCATGGGACATGGAAATGAAGTTCGACTCCGCGCAAGGCTGCTTCGGCTGTGAGTTCCTTGCACATCTGCGCTGAGAGCCCCTTGCCGTCATAAACGAGATGCACCCGGGAGACGATGACCTTCTTCTCGAAGAGAGGGTGGCTGGGCCTGCGCACCTCGACGGCTCCGCCGTACTTGGCATGTGCTTCCGTGATGTCGATTTGGAGCTTCGCTCGTGCTTCATCGATGTTCATGGACGAGAAATCGTGCTGCTTGTCGCTAAAGGAGTGGACGGAAGGCCTTTGACCGGGGCTGAGAGTGGCTTCGTCCACGACGAGTTGGTCTACGTAGGTAGGAATGGCTCGCCCCTCATGAGCCAATCCTACGTTCTCCGCGATGATGGGGCGTTCCAGCCCTCTCAGCCATACGCGCTGGTTAGGGGCCTGTTGTGCCTCGTGGCGCAGTGCCCTGGATACGTTGCGCTGGAACTGGAGTGCGCTTTGGAACCGACCGAGCAGTGCCTCGTAGCTGTCCCAGGTCAGCGGCGGCTTGAGCGCGGTCCTTCCCGTCGCGAGTGATCGCTGGCCCGTGAGTTCTTCGTAGCGCCGCTCCCAGTACGCGACATAGTCCCGCCACCGTGGGTTGTTGGCCTCTATTCCCGTGGGTGGCTGGCCGCGTGATGGTCGGTAACGTGCGAGCACCTCGATGCGTGCTGGGCAGCGAGCTCCAATCTCTTGTGCCTCAGCTTCCGCGAGGTGCGCGGCGAGGGCCTCTGCCACCTCTCGCTCTGCCATGCGGCCTTCGACACCGGACACAGCCAGCCGCTCCTCGACCGAGATCTCCTGTGCCAGTTGCCTGGTCTCGGTGACTCCCGCTCGGGTCTCCGCAAGGCCCTGTTTGAGCACAGTGCCCGCCAGCAGGACGTTCAGGACCGCGTCCACGGCGGCATTGCGCACCCCCTTGAGCTTCGCCTCTCGAGAGAAGCTGGCAGCCAACAGCTCTCGCAGTCGAATGCCGCCGGGCTCACGAGAAGGAATCAGCTCATCCAGGAACTGCCATTGCAATGCGCACGCGGGGGCCGTGCTGCACTTGACCCCCAAGGCCTCGTCCGCCAGCTCCGTGCCAGAGCGACGGAGGGTGTCCTCCAACTGCGTGAAGAGTCTGTGGGCCCGCTCATCTCCGGCCAGGGATGCGGCGTACACCTGCTCCAGGTGCGCGGTGCGGTGCACCAGGAGGACGGCGGACTTCCTGCCCACCAGGGTCCCCTGCGCATCGCAGTACAGGCTGTAGTCGAAGGGAGGGGCGATGTCCGCGCGCAACTCCTCCAGTGGGACTGCTTCGGCGTCGCCACAGTCGCTGCCCAGCAACGCCGTGGAGAGAACGACCAGCAGTGCCAGCGGGAGCAAGCGGGGCATGTGGCGAGCGTGGCACCACGAGAGCACAACGGAAAGGGCCTTTGTCCTCCGCGCGCCGAAACGGCCCTGTGCAGCCTAACGGAGCTTCTTCTTGAGCCAGCGGCTCACGCTCACCTTCCGGAAGCGGCTGCCGAACAGGTACCAGGTGAACACCCCGCCCGCGAACGCCGCCGCCAGGGCAATGCCCAGGATTCCCAGCACCGGCACGCCGTCGTACATCCACGGCTTCTGCGCGAATGACAGGAACGCCCCTACGATGAATCCGCACGCGCACAGCCCCAGGAACGCGATGATCGCCACCGTGCGCAGGTTCTCGTTCAACTTGTCGAACTGATCTGCTCGCACCGTCACCGTGAACTTCCCAGACTCCAGATCCAGCAGGATCTGGGACAACTGTGTCGGCAGGTCCGTGGCCAGCGACTGGAAGCGCAGCAGCGTGCGCATCAACCCGCCTTGGAGCTGGCTCGGATCGTACCGGCCCGCGAGCAGCTCCTTCGCGTACGGCAGCACGAACTCCAGGATGTTCATCTCCGGGTACAGGCTGCGCATGATCCCTTCCGTCGACACCGACGCCCGGCTCAGCAGCGCGTACTCCTTCGGAATCCGGATCCGGTACTTCACCGCCAGGTCCAACAGGTCCCTCAGCAGCTTGCGCGTCTCCACCTGACCCAGTGTCGTCGGCAGGTGCTGCCCCAGGATGCCTTCGATGTCGTTGCGGAAGCCCACCAGGTTCGCTCGTGAGTCCGGCACGCCCACCCGATACAGGATACGCGCCACCGAGTCGCTGTCCTTCAGCGCCACCGCCATGCACAGCATCACGAGCGTCTCCTGCATCGGCTTCGTCAACCGCCCCACCACGCCGAAGTCCAGCAGCGCCAGCCGGTTGTCCTCCATCAGCAGGATGTTCCCCGGGTGGGGATCCCCGTGAAACAGCCCGTCGTCGAAGAGCTGCCGGAAGCTCGCTTCCAGGATGTTCTTCGCCAACTGCTTGCGCTCCTCCTCGGTCAGCTTCGACTGGCTGATCTTCACCCCCTGGATGAACTCCATCGTCAGAACCTTGCGGCTCGACAGCTCGTCGTACACCCGCGGGATCTTCAGATAGGGCCGGTCCACGTGGTTCGCCAGGAACGCCCGGATGTTCGAGGCCTCGTTCACGAAGTCCAGCTCCTCGTGGATGGCCCTGTCGAACTCGTCCACGATCCCCGTGGGGGTGTACACACCCGTCTCCTCGATCACCGCCTCCAGCAGCCGCGCCAGCGAACGCAGTACCGTCAGATCCGAGTCGATCCGCTCCGAGATCCCCGGCCGCTGCACCTTCACCACCACCGCGTCGCCCGCCTTCGTCATCGCCCGGTGCACCTGCGCGATCGAGGCCGCCGCCAGCGGAGTGGGATCGATCGTCGCGAAGAGCTCCTGCACATCCTTGCCCAGCGACTCGCGGATCTGCGCGTGCACCTGTTCGAGCGGGATCGGCTCCACCTGGTCCTGGAGCATCGACAGCTCGTCGACGAACTCGGCGGGCAGCAGATCCCCACGCGTGGACAGGATCTGCCCCAGCTTGACGAAGGTGGGGCCCAGATCGTTGAGCAGCATCCGGAAGCGCCGCGCCGTGGAGGCCCGCTGCGCCTCCGGTGAGATCTCCACCTTCTCCTTGCGGCCCAGCATCCGCCACAGTCCGGCCCGCTCGGTGAGATCGGCAAAGCCGTGCCGCGCCGCGATGACGGCGATCTGACGAACGCGGTTCAGGTCCTGGAGTATCACGCGGCGTGCACCTTCCCACGGGCACGACAGGCCCGCAAACGGTCAGTGCCTCTGTCCGTGGCGCTCTGGTGCGTGGCTCACACAGCGGGGACGGTCTTCGGCGCGGGGCCGAAGCGCAACAGCAGATAGCCCACGACCGCCGACACCAGCGAGCCCAGCAGGATTCCCAGCTTGGCCTCGGCCAGCAGCTGCGCCTGTCCCGGGAAGGCCAGCGTGGCCACGAAGAGCGCCACCGTGAAGCCAATGCCTCCCACCACCGCCACCCCGTGCAGCTGCGAGGCGCGTGCCTCTCCGGGCATCGGAGACACGCCCAGCTTCACCGCCACCCAGGTGAACAGGAAGATCCCTGTCTGCTTGCCCACGAAGAGCCCCACGGCCACTCCCAGCGGCAGGGGCCTGGCCAGATCCGCCAGCGACATGCCCTCCAGCGAGATGCCCGAGTTGGCCAGCGCGAACAGTGGGACGATCCCGTACGCCACCCAGCCGTGCCACAGGTGCACGAAGCGGTTGAGCGGTGGCTCGATGTCCTCGAGCGCCTCTTCGATGTGGAGGATCTGCGCGCCGAGCACCGTCTCGTCCTCGGGCTCGTCCCCGCGGCGCGTGATGTAGGCCGACAACTCGTTGAGCACCTCTCGCCCCCGGCGCAGCGGCCGGGCCGGGATGAACATGCCCAGCACCACGCCCGACAGCGTGGCGTGGATCCCTCCGTGGTGCATGGCGTACCAGAGCGCCGCGCCCAGCAGCGCGTAGAGGATTCCGTTGCGCACATAGAAGCGGTTGCACACGGCCATCGCCACCGCCACGCCGCCCGAGCCCAGCAGCCACTCCCAGTGCACCCCCGCTCCATAGAAGAGCGCGATCACGATGATGCCGCCGATGTCGTCGAAGATGGCCAGCGCGGTGAGGAACACCACCAGCCCATTCGTCACGCGCGACTTCACCAGCGCCAGGCATCCAATCGAGAAGGCGATGTCCGTGGCCATGGGGATGGCCCAGCCTGCCGCCGCCGGCGTGCCCGCGTTGAAGATCAGATAGAGACCCGCCGGCACCAGCATGCCTCCCAGCGCCGCGATCAGCGGCAATACCGCGCGGGCCGGGGTGCGCAGCTCGCCCGCGGACAGCTCGCGCTTGATCTCCATGCCCACCAGGAAGAAGAAGAACGTCATCAGCGCGTCGTTGATGAGCTCCCGGAAGGTGAAGGCGCCGCGGAACCCGGACACCTCCAGCGCCAGGGGCGCATCGAACAGCCCCGTGTAGCTGGAGGCCCACGGCGAGTTGGCCCACAGCATGGCCGCCACCGCGCACAGGGCCAGGAGGATGCCGCTGCTGGCCTCCAGACGGAAGAAGGCCTGGAGCGGCGCGAGGGCGACCTTGAAGAGGGCAGGCACGGGAGGTGGGGGCGGACGGGGCTCCATAGGTGGCCGGTAGGTTGCCTTCCTGAGGGCCGGGCGTGAACCGTTTTCGCCGGGGAGGGAGGGCCAATGTCGGCAGGCCGTGTTAGAGGTGAGATTCAGGTGACGTAGCGGGTAGGATGCGAACGCGTTGATCCGCGACGGAGGGCGTGAGAGAAGGGAAGCCATGGGTGTGACGCAGGTCAAGACAGCCAAGGAAGCCGGTTCCGGGGCCGCTCCGGAGTCCAACCTGGAGGGTATGGAGAACGGTGCCGAGCCCGCTGGGGCGCGCGAGATCGCCTCGCTGACGCCGATGATGCGCCAGTACATGGAGACCAAGGCGCTTCACCCGGAGGCGATCCTCTTCTTCCGGATGGGCGACTTCTACGAGATGTTCTTCGAGGACGCCGTGCGCGCCTCGGAGCTGCTCCAGATCACCCTCACCTCACGCGCGAAGGGCAAGGACAAGGTGCCCATGTGCGGGGTGCCCTACCACTCGACGCGCCGCTACATCGCCCGGCTGATCGAGCAGGGGCTCAAGGTGGCCATCTGCGATCAGATGGAGGAGCCCAATGGCCCCGGCATCGTCAAGCGCGAGGTGACGCGCATCATCACCCCCGGCATGGTGCTGGATGAAGAGGTGCTCGAGCCTCGGGCCAGCAACTTCCTGGCTGCCGTGCACTGGGGCGAGAAGGGCTTTGGCGCCGCGCTGCTCGAGGCCTCCACCGGTGAGTTCTTCACCGTCGAGGTACCGAGCGCTCAGGAGCTGGTCGAGGCCCTGGCCCGGATGGAGCCCCGTGAGTTGCTCGTGCCCGAGGGCCAACGGGGCGCTCCCGAGGTGGCGTTCCTGTCCTCGCGGCTGCCGCGAGAGCCCTCGGTGACGGAGCTGGAGAAGGCGGCTTTCGAGCCTGCTCGGGCGGCCGTGTTCCTGCGTGGGCACTTCTCGGTGGCTTCGCTGGAGGCCTTTGGTCTGGCCGAGGCGCCGCTGGCCACGGGCGCCGCGGGCGCGGCCCTGCGCTACCTCAAGGACACCCAGAAGACGAACGCCGCCCACGTGGACCGGCTCAGCCGCATGGAGCGGTCCGGGCACATGCTCATGGACGAGTCCTCCCGGGCCAACCTGGAGGTCCTCAAGACGCTCCGGGATGGGGCTCGGAAGGGGAGTCTGCTGGGCGTGCTGGATCGCACCGCCACCAGCATGGGCGGCCGGAAGCTGGCCCGGTGGCTCGCCGCGCCCCTGTGCGCCCTTCCCGAGATTCACGCCCGCTTGGATGCCGTGGAGGAGCTGTCCCAGCGCAGCGTGTGGCGCGAGGAGCTGACCACGCTGCTCAAGGATGTGGCGGACATGGAGCGGCTGTGTGGCCGGCTCTCCCTGGGCGCGGGCAACGCCCGGGATCTGCGGGCCCTGGGACAGTCGCTCGCGCAGCTGCCCCGGCTGGCGGCCGCGCTGGCCCGGTGCTCGGCGCCGCTGCTCAAGGCCCTGGCCGGCCCGCTCAGCGCCCTGCCGGAGCTGGCGGAGCTGCTGTTGCGTGCGGTGGTGGACGAGCCTCCCGTGACTATCAAAGAGGGCGGTATCATTCGCCAGGGCTTCAACGCGGAGCTGGATGAGTTGGTGGCGCTCTCCACCTCCGGCAAGGATTACCTGCTCAAGCTGGAGACTCGGGAGCGGGAGCGCACGAAGATCTCCTCGCTGAAGGTCCGCTACAACAAGGTCTTCGGGTACTTCATCGAGGTGACGAACAGCAACAAGCACCTGGTGCCCCAGGACTACATCCGCAAGCAGACCACGGTGGGCGCCGAGCGCTTCATCACCCCCGAGCTCAAGGAGTATGAGGAGAAGGTCCTCACCGCCGAGGAGCGCCGCTGCGCGCTGGAGCTGCGCCTCTTCGAGGAGTTACGGGCGCAGGTGGTTGCCGCCGCGCCTCGTATCCGCTCGGCCGCTGAGGCCGTGGCGACCGGGGATGCGCTGTTGTCGTTCGCCCGATGCTCCGCCGAGTACGGCTACACGCGGCCGGTGGTGGATGATTCGGAGATCGTCTCCATCACTGGCGGGCGGCACCCCGTGGTGGAGCGCGTGCTGGGGGCCAGCGAGTCCTTTGTCCCCAATGACATCCGGATGGACTCGGCGGACGCGCAGATCCTCGTCATCACCGGCCCCAACATGGCCGGCAAGAGCACCGTGATGCGGCAGGTGGCGCTCACGGTGCTGATGGCGCAGGCGGGCTGCTTCGTCCCGGCCAAGGCGGCGCAAATTGGCCTGTGCGATCGGATCTTCACCCGCGTGGGCGCCGCGGACAACCTGGCGCGCGGGCAGTCCACCTTCATGGTGGAGATGACCGAGACGAGCCACATCCTCCACCACGCCACGCGTCGCAGCGTCATCATCCTGGACGAGATCGGCCGCGGCACCTCTACCTTCGACGGGCTCTCCATCGCCTGGGCGGTGGCCGAACACCTCCACGACAAGGTCGGCGCGCGGACGCTCTTCGCCACGCACTACCACGAGCTGGTGGATCTGGCGCGAGAGAAGACCCGGGTGAGGAACCTGTGCATCGCCGTGAAGGAGCAGGGCGGCAAGGTGCTCTTCCTGCGCAAGCTGGTACCCGGTGGGGCCAATCGTTCCTACGGCATCGAGGTGGCCAAACTGGCGGGTCTGCCGCAGGAGGTGGTGGCTCGGGCTCGGGACATCCTCCAGAACCTGGAGTCCGGGGAGTTGGATGAGGCCGGGCGGCCTCGCGTCGCGGTGAAGCGCGGAGCGCGGGTCTCGGCCGGGCAGCTCGGGCTCTTTGGCGGTGAGGCGGCGGGCTCGCAGGCGACTCCCGCGGTGCAGGCCTCGCATGCGAAGGTGCTGGAGGCGCTGCGCAACACCTCGCTGGACACCACCACCCCGCTGGAGGCCCTCAACCTGCTGGCTCGGCTCCAGAAGGACTTGAAGTAAAAGGGGGGCGAGCCAAGGAGGCCGCCCGTGCAGTTCGCCATTCCCCATGCCCCCCGGCGCGTCCGCTTCTCCCAGGTGCCTGGCGCCGTGGGGCGGCTGTTGCGGACGATCGCCCTGGGACTCCTCTTCATGGCGGTGCTGGGCGCCGGGGCCGGGGTGGCCGGGCGCTTCTTCATGAAGGAGCGCTCCTTCTTTGCCCGCGCCCAGGAGGTGGTGGGGCTGGTGGCGGATCGCAGGTTGCCGCCCATGGAGAAGCGGGTGGATGCCGAGGCCGCCATTGATGTGCTCTACGCCGTGGAAGGCGTGCAGTACACCATCAACGGGGTGCGCACTTCCGCCGAGTATGCCGAGGGGCTCGGGCATGGCGCGCAGGTGACGCTGCTGGTGGATCCGAACCAGCCGGATCGGCCTCGCGAGGCCCGCTTTGCTCGCGAGCACTCCGGTGCCGTCAATCTGTTGCCCTGGGGGCTGGGCGTGGGGGCGCTGGGCGCCATCCTCTTCCTCCTGCGCGAATTGCGCCGCACCATCCGCGCGGAATTGGAGCCGCTGCGCCTGGGCGCGCTCGTGTGGCTCACTCCGGATGGTCCGCTGCCGGACACGCGCCGCGAGATCGTCTTCCCCGCCAGCTACATCCGGCAGGACCAGAAGCTCACCGTTCGCGCCCGTGCCCGCCCCGGTCGTGCCCCCGTGCGCAATGGAGCGAAGGTGCTCGCCGCCGTGGTGCCTCGGGAGCCGGACTGGGCCCGCGTCATCGACGAGGATCTGGCCCGCACCCTCGGTTGGATTCGTTGATCCGCCAGAGCAGGGGAGGGCCGAAAATTTGCGGGTGCCAGGAGCCCATGACACACCTCTGTAGCTCTTGCTCCTCGTGTCCGGAGGCTTCATGCGAACGCGCCTCGCCCTCTGCCTGCTGCTGCTGTCGAGTGTCGCTTCCGCGGCGAAGCGGGACGCGGCCGAAGCGGCGTACCAGGAGGCGCGCACGGCCTATTACGCCCTCAAGGGCGACGCGGCGCGGCGCAAACTGCGGCACCACTGGCTCAACGTGGCCAACCTCTTCGAGTCCGTGGCCACGGACTTCCCCAAGAGCGAGCGCTCTCCGGATGCCCTCTTCACCGCCGGTGAGCTCAGGAGCGAGCTGAGCCGCATCTCCTTCCTTCCGGAGGATCTGCAGGCCGCCGTCACGGACTACTCCAAGCTGGTGGAGACGCATCCTCGGCACCGGCTCGCGGATGACGCGGCGCTGTCCCTGGCTCGCATCTACCTGGAGCGCCAGGAGCAGCCCGAGTCCGCCCGTCGCGTCATCTCCGAGACCCTCGCCGTCAACGGCAAGGGGGATCGGGCTCGTGAGCTGAAGGAACTGCTTGCCTCGCTGCCCGCGCCGAAGGTTGCGCCCTCGCGCAAGGCCCCTGCGCCCGCCGTGGCAGAGAGCGCCACTCCGCAGTCGCAGCCGGAGCGGACGGGAGCGCTGGTGGATGCGATCTCCAAGCTCGCTCGCGATGCGACTCCGGCGACGCCCGCCATCATGTCTTCCGCCACGGACTCCTCGGCCGCGAAGGATGCCGAGGCTCCTCGCATCGTGGTCATCACTCCGCTGAAGGCTGACACGGGCTCGGCGCCTGCCTCGAAGGCTTCTCCCGAGGTGGCTGTTGCCATGACCAGCCCGGCCACGACTGCCGCCACGCCCGCGAAGTCCTCCACGGAGGTGGCTGCTGCTCCGGCGAAGACCAACGAGTCCCGGCCCGCTCCCGCCGCGCCTGTCGCGTCCGCCCCGGTGTCCTCGAAGCCCGCGCCGGCCGCTGTGGCTTCGGCGCCGTCGAAGTCCTCCGTGGAGCCGTTGCCCGTGCCCACCATCCCCGCGCTGGACAAGCACCTGGCCGAGGTTCGCATGAAGGCCGCCGCGAAGGTGTCGAGCCGTGCGGAGCTGACACTCGTGGAGCAGCTGGGCCTCAAGGTGCGCCGGGTCATCATCGATCCGGGTCATGGCGGCCACGACACGGGGGCCATCGGCAAGGGAGGCACCCGCGAGAAGGACATCACCCTGGCCATCTCCCAGAAGCTCGCGGACGAGCTGAAGGATCGGGGCCTGGAGGTCATCCTCACCCGTGACGAGGACCGCTATGTCCGGCTCGAGGACCGCGCGCAGTTCGCCAATGATTCTCGCGGGGACCTGTTCATCTCCGTCCACTGCAACTCCGCGGTCAGCTCGAAGCTCCACGGCGTGGAGACGTACACGCTCAACATCTCCTCGGATCGGTATTCGATCCGGCTCGCGGCTCGGGAGAACTCTTCCACGGAGAAGGGGATCAGCGATCTGCAGTTCATCCTCGCGGACCTGGCGACCAAGGCGAACACGGGCGAGTCCACGCGGCTGGCCTCGTCGGTCCAGAAGAGCCTGGTGGGACAGCTGACCCACGACTACTCCAACATCAAGGATCTGGGCACGAAGGAGGCGCTCTTCTACGTGCTGCTCGGCGTGAAGATGCCGGCGATCCTCGTGGAGACGGCCTTCTTGTCCAACGCCGAGGAGGAGGAGCGGCTCACCTCCGAGGGCTACCAGGACTCGGTGGCGAAGGCGATCGCCCAGGGCGTCGAGGACTTCCTCGGCGACCGGAACAAGGTGGCCAAGGTCGACTGACCTGCCTCGCTCATGACGGCGAGGGCAGTCCGTCCTTGCGCGGCGGAGGCAGTCCAGAGCTTGGAGGTACCTCGACTGAGAGCTCCTCCGGCTCCGGTAGCCCCGAATTGATCTCCCTGTACACGCGGCGGCCCAGGAAGCCTCCCAGCACGAAGGACACGAGCAACCCCGCGGCCGACACCAACGTCATCACCGCGCGGCCCTGCGCCAGCCCACTGCCGAACTGAACCATCAGGAAGGTGCCCGGCAATGTGCCCAGGAGCATCCCTGACACCGAAGGCCAGAACCGCGCCCCCGAGGCCGCCGCCGCCGCCAGCATCATGTCCGTGGGCAGCAGCGGGTTGATCGTCACCAGGAACGTGAACTGGAAGTCATGCTTGCGCGCCGCGCGGGCCAACGCCGGATAGTGCTCGCCCGCGAGCCGCTTCATCGGCCGGACCCCCAGCTTGCGCGCCAGTCCGAAGATGAGCACCGCCGCCAGGAAGCTGCCGATCATCGCGTAGATCGTCCCCATCAGCGTGCCGAACACCATGCCGCCCACGGCCGCGAACAGCGTGCCGGGCAACAACGTCACCGGTCGCAAGAGCAGGGCCAGGATGTACGCGAACGGGGCGGCCTGCCCCAAGGGCTCCAGGAATGCGTGCAACTGCTGCTGGTCGATCACGTCCGGCCCCAGCAGGCGCAGCAGCACCAGGCCTCCGATGGACGCCCCCACGGGCGCCAGGACACGCAGCCACCCCTTCAGCCCCTGAACCCTCGCCACATTCACCTCCCCGACATTGTCCGACAGTCTCCGCGGAGAAGGTGGGGCACCAGACAGGGAATCGGCAATGTGGCGCGGCGTGTTCTCAACACAGAAGCGTCCTGCCGGACAGGCATCAGCTCGGCTAGGACGCCCAGCAAGCCTGGCAACCCTACGGAATCATTGGGGTTCTGGTGTGGTGTGTCGGGTGGGAACGGCTGGCGGTGTACGGAGCTTGCTTGCATCGGGGCGCTTCCGTCCCAAGTTTTCAGGCAAGGGGCACCGTGCGAGGCGTCGGGACGTAACGAGAGGAGATGGCGACATGTCGGACAAGGACAACAAGGGCAGCATGACGGTGGCTGAGGCGGGGCGGAAGGGTGGAGAGACCGTCCGCAACGAGCGAGGTCGCGAGTTCTACGAGACGATCGGCCGCAAGGGAGGTGCCACGGTCAAGGCCGAGAGAGGGCGCTCCTTCTACGAGGAGATCGGCCGCAAGGGCGGCGAGACGGTGAAGGCCGAGCGCGGCGCCAAGTTCTACGAGGAGATCGGCAAGAAGGGTGGCGACCGAGTGAAGGCCACCCGCGGGCCGAATTTCTACGAGGAGATTGGCCGCAAGGGTGGGCAGAAGGTGAAGAAGCTCATCGAAGAGGGCAAGCGCGCGGCCCGGGCGGCCATGGCCCAGCCGGAGCAGCCCGCGGAGGAGCAGAGCACGGCGACCCCTCCGGCGCCTGCCGAGGGGCAGGAGCCCCATCGGGAGTAAGTGACGGGGAGGCACGGACCCGGTAAGACGGGCCCGTGTTTCTCCTCATCACGCTGCTGGACCAGGTGGAGCAGCTCGAGCGGGCCATTCGCCGGCTTCGGGACTTCAGCATCCCGGAGCCGCTGGTGCTGCGCGCTCGGAGTGCGGCGGCGGCCCTGTCGGCCGAGGTGCCTGTCTTCGCGGGCCTGCGCAGTCTGGCACTGGGCGCGGACGAGGATCGGCTCGTGCTGGTGAGCCTGCTCCCCCAATCCAGCGCGGAGGAAGTCGAGCGGCTGGTTCAACGTGTCCAACTGGAGATGGACGCGGATGAGCCTCCCATGGGCCGGCTGATCGCCTTGCCAGTGATCGCCGCGCCGGTGTTGCGCCGGGAGTGACGGGAACACCGGGGCGGTGTAAGCACCCAGGTTGTGCAAGCGCTGCTCGTCTTCCTCGCCATTGCGGCGCTCTCGCTGCTCGCCTCGAGCCGGACGCTGCTGGATCCCAGCCGGTTGCCCGGGGTTGCGCCCCTGGCGGCCAGCGGACTGATCTTCCTTCTCTTCGGTGCATTGCTGGGGCCAGGGCTGGCCGGCGTCCTCACGCCTGCGGACCTGAAAGGCCTGCGGTCCGTGGTGGCCCTGGGCCTGGGCACGGCGGGCGTGATCCTGGGGTTGAACCTGGAGCCTCGCTTGCTGCGGCTGCTGCCTCGGCAGGTGTTCACCGCGGCCCTGGCGCACGCGGGGGTGGCTTTTCTCTTCGTGGCGGTACCGGTAGCCGCGGCGTTGCTGTTCGCCACGGGGGTGCCGTTGTTACCGGCGGTGGGCGGGGCGGCTCTGCTCGGCGCGGCGGCGAGCCTGTCCTCGGGACACCTGGCGGTGCTGGGCTACCGCAGCGGGCGGATGGAGCGCTCGCGCGGGCTGGCCGTGGCGCTGCTGACCATGCTGGATGATGGGGTGGGGCTGGGCGTGCTGGCCCTTGCTCTGGTGATGGGCGCGGCGGCCAACCCCGCCGAGGGCCTGGGCCTGGTGTGCCTGGCGCTGCTGCTGGGCATGCTGTGCGGGGCGCTGGTCGCCTTCCTCACGTATGCGCTGAAGGATCCAGCGGAGCTCACGGCGGTCATGCTGGGCGGCGTGGCGCTGGTGGGGGGAGCGGCCGCCTACCTGCGAGTCTCCGCGCTGCTGGCAGGAGTGGCCTGCGGAGCGACGCTGGCGTTGGTGGGAGGCCGGGCGGTAGAGCAGGTGGCGCGGGCGCTCGGGCGCTTCGAGCGGCCCACGTACCTCATCATGGTGTTCCTGGCGGGCTGCCACCTGGAGGCGCGGGACGTCAACGCCTGGGTGTTGCTACCGGGCTACGTGGCGTTGCGCTTCGTGGGCAAGGTGCTGGGAGGCTCGCTGGCCCAGCGCTTCGCGGGGGGCGTGCTGAAGCTGCCGCCCAAGCTGGGCTATGCGCTGATTGCCCAGGGCGGCCTGGCGCTGTGCCTGGTGGTGCAATACCTGATGCTGGTGCCCGGAGAGCAGACGCAGCCCATCTTCGACGTGGTGGCGCTGGGGGCGGTGGTGAACGAGGTGCTGGCGAGCCGGGCGTTCCGGCAGGTGCTGGAGCCGGCCCGGGCGACGACGGGGGGCACGGCATGAGCGGCGCGATCATCCGGCTGGGGCTGCTCATCGCGCTGCTGGCGGGCATCTCCCGGGTGCAGTTGTGGCGCGTGGACACGGGCAACTCGGTGATGTTGGCGGCTGGGGCGCTGCTGCTGTGCGGGATGTTCGCTGGCAAGGTGGCCAAGGGCGTCGGGCTGCCGCGCCTCACGGGCTACCTGCTGGTGGGCGTGGTGGTGGGCCCCTACGCGCTGGGCTTTCTTCCGGGCGAGGGCGTGAAGGGGCTGGAGCTGGTGAAGGGGCTGGCGGTGAGCCTCATCGCCCTGGTGGCGGGCACGGAGCTCCACCTGGGGCTCATCCGCCGTGTGGGCGCCAAGGTAGCCCTGCTGTGCTCGGCGGTGTGCGGGGTGACATTCGCCGTCTGCTTCGGGGCACTGCTGGCCCTCAAGCCGTTCCTGCCCTTCATGGCGTCCATGACGCTGCCCCAGGCGCTGGCGGTCAGCGCGCTGGTGTCCACGGTGGTGGTGTCGTTCTCGCCCACGGTGACGATCGCCATCGTGCAGGAGACCTCCGCGAAGGGCTCCTTCACCGAGTTCCTCATGGCCCTGGTCATCATCGGCGACCTGTTCGTGATGGTGGCGTTCGCGGTGGCGGCGGGACTGACGCGCGCCAGCTTCGGCGGGGGCTTCGACTTCCGCGGGTTGGTGGGTGGAGTGGGCTGGGAGCTGTTTGGCTCGGTGGGGGTGGGGGCGCTGCTGGCGGTGGTGATGCTCATCTACATGCGCCGGGTCAACCGCGAGCTGCCCCTGTTCCTGGTAGGACTGTGCTTCGCGGCGGCCGAGGGCGGAACGCGGCTGCACCTGTCCCCCCTGCTCGTGGCGCTGGCGGCCGGGGCGATCATCGCCAACCTGGACGAGCGCGAGGGCCAGCGCATCCACCACGCCATCCAACTGGCGGGCCTGCCCGTGTTCGCGCTCTTCTTCGCGGCGGCCGGCGCGGGGCTCAAGCTCTCCACGCTGGTCACAGTCGGGCCGGCGGCGCTGCTGCTCGTGGTGGTGCGCGCGCTGGCCATCCACCAGTCCTGCCGCCGCTTCGCTCCCGCGGAGGATCCCCGGCTGCGGCGCTACCTGTGGATGGGGCTCGTGTCACAGGCAGGTGTCACATTCGGCCTGGCGGCGCTGATCTCCCGGACGTTCCCGGACTTCGGGCCCCAGGTGGAAGTGCTCATCGTGGCGATGATTACGACCCATGAATTGGTAGGCCCCGTGCTCACCCGGCGCGCCCTGGAGCGCAGCGGCGAGGTGCGAGGCGACGAGCGCCCGCAGACGGCGTAATCTACGGCGCTCAGGAGACGTGCAATGGCAGCCCCCATCCTCGAGGTGGATATCCAGCACCCACAGCCTCGGCATGTCACACGCGCAGTGGAGGTGCTCCAGCGCGGAGGCCTCATCGCGTACCCCACGGATACGTACTACGGCCTGGGTTGTGATTTGACCTCAAAAAAAGCCATTGAACGGCTGTACCAGCTGAAGGGGCGGGACAAGAAGAAGCCGCTGTCGTTCCTGTGCCCGGATTTGTCGGACGTGGCGAAGTACGCGCACGTGAGCAACTTCGCCTACCGCACCATGAAGGGGCTGACGCCGGGAGCGTTTACCTTCATCCTCGAGGCGACGCGGATCGTGCCGGAGGTGATGATGTCCAAGCAGAAGCAGGTGGGCATCCGCGTTCCGGACGCGCCGCTGGCCCGAGCGCTCGCGGCGCAGCTAGGGCGGCCGCTCATCACCACCTCGGCGACGGATGAAGAAGGCGAACCGCTCATCGACGCCAGGGACATCAAGGAGAAGCTCGGGCACGGGCTCGACCTGATACTCGACGGGGGGGTGACGTTGATGGAGCCCTCCACGGTGGTGTCGCTGATCGGCGACTCGCTCGAGATACTCCGGCAGGGCAAGGGCCGGCTGGACGCCTAGGGCAAGGGAGCCGCACGGTGGATCTCCAGAGCTCACATGAGGTTGCTCCTGATGCTCCTGAGAGAATCCCCGGACTGGTCAAGCTGCTGTGGATGCTGTTGTGGCTGCCGGTGGATCTGCACTACCGGTTGCATGGGGCGGGCATCCGCTCCCCGGGTGGACGCGTAGGCCAATTGTGGCGAGAGCAGTCCGAGGGCAGCCGCGCCGCGGGCCTCTACGCGCGGAGGATGCTGCTGTTGCTCCTGGTGGTCTCTCCGCTGGTGACGGTGGCTCTGGGCGTGGCCGTGCATTCGCTCGGGTTGAGCCTGGAGCCGGGGTGGTGGGTGAGCGCGGTGCTGTGCTCGCTGATGGGGCTGTTCCTGGCGCTCTCGTCGGGGCTGGCGGCCGGCACGCTCATGGGGGTCCTGGCCAGCCAGGCCACGCTGGTAGGGCTGCACGCGGTGGTGGCGGGCTCATTCGGGCCGAGGATGGGCGGCGTCGCCGGCATCATCATGGGTGGCTGCCTGGGACTGGTGGGAGGCATGTGCGCGGGGAGCATCGGCGCGCTCTCCCGAGGCAAGGGGCTGTCCATCAACCGAGTCCAGGTGGGAGCCATCGTGCTGAGCCTGGTGCCGATGGTCGTCTGGGGCATGGGGAAGGAGTGGCACTTCGGCGGGGCCGTGGCGGCCAGCGCCTTGGTGGCGTACCTGGTGGCCGCGTTCCGGTTGCAGATCTTCCTGGTGGAGTCGCTCGTCCAGACCGCGGCCTTCGCGATGGAGCGGTGGGTGGGGCTGCCCACGCTGCGGTGGTCTCCCGTGGTGCACCACAACCTGAGCTACCTGCCATACCCCTTCCTGCGAGAGCACATGATGCTGGCGGCGCGCTCTCGGCCCCAGGAGGTGCTGGAGGTGGCCAACGCGTGTCTCAAGTCTCCGGGCAACGCCCTGCTGGGGTGGCCGTGGGTGCTGGCCGCGTTGGCGCAAGCGGAGGCCGCGGCGGCGGGAGAGCTCGCGGAGCCGGGGGAGGGTGACAAGGAGGGGGACGGCAAGGAGGGATGAGCCGCCGCGAGGTTGCCAGGGCGCACCGCTCCGCTACCCTGGCGGCATGGAAGGGCTGCTCGACGCATTCATTGCCTTCATCCGCGCCGAGCGTGGATTGTCTGGCAAGACGGTGGACGCCTACGCCGCCGATCTCACGGTGTACTTCGAGGATCTGCGCGCGATCGGGATTCAAGACGCGACGCGGGTGACACAGGAGGATGTGTCCGAGCACCTTCGGCGCCTGGGCCAGCGAGGCCTGTCCCGCCGCAGCCAGGCGCGACACCTGGCGGCCCTGCGTGGCTTCCACCGGTTCCTGATCGCCGAGAAGCTGGCGGAGAAGGATCCCACGGAGGATCTGGACACACCGCGCTCCGCGCGGAAGCTGCCGAGCTTCCTCACTCTGGAGGAGGTGGAGCAGTTGCTCGCGGCTCCGGACGAGCGCAACCCGGCGGGCCAGCGGGACAAGGCCATGCTGGAATTGCTGTACGCCACGGGGCTGCGGGTGAGCGAGCTGTGCTCGCTGGGCATCAACGACGTGCAACTGGGCGCGGGCTACCTGGTGGCGAAGGGGAAGGGCTCCAAGGAGCGCGTGGTGCCCGTGGGGCGCACGGCGGTGGAGAAGGTGCAGACGTACCTGGCCGGGCCGAGGCAGTTCCTGCTGGGCAAGAAGGAGTCCCGAGCGCTCTTCGTCACGCCGCGCGGAGGCCCGTTCTCGCGCATGGGCTTCTGGAAGCTGCTCAAGCGCTATGCCCTCAAGGCAGGCATTCGCAAACCGATCTCGCCTCACAAGCTGCGCCACTCCTTCGCAACGCATCTGGTGGAACGCGGGGCGGATCTGCGCGCGGTCCAGGCCATGTTGGGCCACGCGGACTTGTCGACAACGCAGATCTACACGCATGTCAACAGCGCCCGATTGCGCGCTGTGTATGACCAGCATCACCCACGGAGTGAAGGCGTCACTCACCCAGCACAGTCGCGCTCGCGCAAGCGTGAGCGCACTCCCTGAGGAAATCCCCAATCACCCGAAATCAGGGTAAACCCTACGTATACATAAAAGCATTTTCACCCTCAAAAAACAGGCTTACTGTATTGCCTGTCTCACCGAGACAGAAATCTCGGCCACCAACGCAAGAGGGTGCACGCATGTTTGATCTGGCTCTTCCCGCTGCATGGACTCGCAAGCTCATGGCTCGGCTCCGCCTTCCGCTGGGCGCCATGGCTGTCTTCGTGGCTCTGGTGCCGCAGGTGAGCTCGGCCTACAAGATCATTTGCGTCAATGGATATACGAGCTTCCTTTGCAACGATGGAACCAAGTCCATCTGCACTGCCGGCGGGCATCAGTTCGACTGTCCCGAGCAGAATGGGGAGCGTCAGTGTGCGAACCACGGAGGGCTGGCGGCCATCATCACGGATTATCCATCGGCCGTTGTTGACTACCTGGGCAAGTTCGACCTGAGTGGGATGGCGTGCACGGATTGCAGCCGCGACACAGCCGCCCCGGCTGTCTACGCCACCTGGGTCGGGAGCTGTGGTGACGTCAGCATGACCTGCAGCGAGATGGACCCGAAGTGCAATTCCAAGCAGTCGGCTTTCAAGGCGGTGTGCTCGCAGTTGCGCCAGGAAATGACCGCGGCCTGGTATCTGAACATCCCGCCGCAGAACGCGTGCTACGAGTCCTCCCGGTAGCACGTCTGTCTGATGTCTAGCGTGTGAGCGTGCCGGCCAGCCGGGTCTGGAATTGCTCCACCTGCGCTGTCTGCTCTTTCATGTCGGCGGCCTGGAAGTCTTCCCGGGCCTGCCGAGCCAGCTCCCGGACTCGCTCCGGGCTGCGGCCCAATTCCATCAATGCCTGTGCCAGGGCGAAGCGGGTCTCCGCCAACAAGCTTGCATTGGGATTGCCAATGGCCAGGGAGCGCTCGAGGTAGGGCAGTGCCGTCCTGGCCTGGTGCTGTTTCACGTGGACTTGCCCGATGTTGCACAGCACCAAGCCCACGTCCGGGTGATCCGCGCCCAGGGCCTTCTCCAGGATCGCCAGGGCCTTCTCATGCGCCTGGAGCGCCTCCGCGAACTGGCCCGCTTCCAGGAAGTTGCTGCCCAGCAACCGGTGCGCGTGACCTGTCAGCACATGCCCGGCGCCGATCGAGGCGGGCGCTGCGGCGATCACCTGCTCCAACTGGTGCTGTGCACCCTGGAAGTCCTTCAGGAGCGTGAGCACCGAGGCCAGGTTGATGCGAATCACGATTGACCCGGGGTGCCCCACTCCGAACAGTTGATCATGGAGGCTGAGGGCCTCCTCCAGCAGCTCCCGGCCTCGCTGCGGCTGGCCTAGATCCGTATAGGCGTTGCCCAGGTTCGTCAGCAGGTAGGTCCGCTTCGGGTGGCGAGGCCCTCGCACCCGATCGTTCAGGGCCAGCGCGCGCTCGATCAGATCCTTGGTTTCGGCGAACTGTCCCTCCCGTGCCGCCACCGCGCTCAGGCGCAGCTGGAGATCCGCCTGTAACGCGTCATCTCCTCCCATCCGCTCCAGCACCGCCTGCGAGTGTCGGCCCCACTGCCGGCCTCCTTGCGAGTTCGCCTCCATGAAGCCCACCTGGTACGCGAGCTCCGAGGCCATCTCCGCTCGCAGCGCATCCTCCCGCCCGGCCTCCGCGGCCCACCACGCCTCCAACAGCAAGGACGTCACCGTCTTCGCATCCCCCGTCTTCGCCCGGTACGACGCCACCTCGTGCAGCGCCTCTGCCAGCAGGGGCGCATGTTTCAGCTCCCGGGCCTCGGCGAGGAGGGGCTCCGCCAGCGCCAGTGCCTCGGCGTGCTTGCCGGTGGTGCCCAGCGCTCGCACCCGGGCCAGTCGAGCCTGCAGGTCCTGCACCTTGGCTTGGGCCTCGGAGGTCGTGGGAGGCCGGACGGTGCGTGTCAGGGCCTCTACATCCGCGCAGCGCTCCAGGGCGGGCAAGGCCCCCAATGAGTCCTGGGCCCGATCCACCATCCGGCCGTCTGCTTGGGCCAGCACCTGGGCCAGCGCCTCCATCTGTACCCGTCGCTGTTCCAGGCAGTCCTGACGCGCCGCGAGCCCGGTGTCCGCGGTCTGCATGCGCTCGTGCGTTGCCTGGCAGACCTGGGTTTGCATCCGCGCCCAGCGCTCGGCATATCCGTCGAGGGCCTTGCGCATCGTCTCCCAGGTGGAGGCGGCATAGGGCCGGCCACTCGCGAGGAAGGCGCGCTGAATCCGCTCCTGCGTGGTGGAATCCCAGGCTCCTGCCAGCTTGCGCTCAGCCCCCGCGCAGGGATCCGGCTGGGTGAAGAGTTCATGGAAGGCCAGCGGGTAGGCCACCAGGGCGATGACTCCCACGATGGCGGCGGCCCACAATCGCTGCGTCGTGGAACGAGGCCCGGACAGGTGCGTGAGCAGCTCCTCCATCGAGGCGAAGCGGTCCTCGGGGGACAGCGACAGCCCGCGCATGACTGCCTGCTTGAGCCACCCAGGGATCCGTGGCTCGCGGGGCGGCTCCTGGATGAGCGGTGGGAGCTTGTCCGTTGCCTCCCGAGAGCCCGTCCAGAAGGATTTGCGCTCTCGGCGGCTGCTGGAGGGCAGCGGAGCCGTCTGGGGCTCCGCGGTGTCTCGGGTGCGCGTCTGCTTGAGCGCGTCCAGCATCCTTCGCGGCTCGAAGGGCCGCTGGCCGAAGAGCGCGAAGTACAGCGCGGCGCAGAAGCTGAACTGGTCCGATCGTGCGTCCGCAGCAGCCCCGCGCAACTGCTCGGGAGCCATGTACTGGAGCGTGCCTACGATCTGGCCTGTGCGGGTGAGCGCCTCGTGCAGGCGCGGAGGAGTGCCAGCGGGTACTTTCGTCAGAAGCTCCAGGCTCTCCTGGGTGGCAGCGTCTTCTCTCGAAGTGGCCAGCCGGGCCAGGCCGAAGTCCGTTACCTGGACACGGCCATCCTTGCCGATCAGCACGTTGCTCGGCTTGAAGTCCCGATGCACCAGTTGGGCGGCGTGGGCGGCGGCCAGCCCCTGGCCCGCGGCGCGGAAGACGGCCAGCACCTCGCGCCACGAGCGAGGCGCCGCCTTCAACCATTCGGACACGGTGGAGCCCTCGACGTACTCCATGGCCATGTAGACATGGCCCTCGTGGAGCCCTACGTCATAGAGGGTGATGACATTGGGATGAGAGACTCGCGCCGTGGCTTGAGCCTCGCGCAGCAGGCGAGCCTGGGCGTTCTCCACGAGAGGCGTGCCTCCGGGAGCGTGGAGGAACTTGAGGGCGACCTTGCGATCGAGCTCCGGATCGTAGGCGGCATGGACAGTGCCCATGCCCCCTGTCCCAGCGGCGTGGAGGATCAGGAAGCGGCCCACCGTTGTGCCCCGCTGGAGTTCCAACTGTGGGGCAGGGGACTCGGGAGGTCTCGGGGCCAGCTGCGTCGGGGGAGTCACCTCCGCCACTGATGGAGCATCTGCCCCCGCTCGGACGACCGAAGGAGCCCTGGCCCGGAGGAAGCCCGCGAGCTGTTCGCGGCAGGAGGGACAGCCGTCGAGGTGAGCCTCCGCCCGGGCGCGCAGCTCAGGAGATGGAATGCCGTCAGCCAGATCGAGCAGCTCGAGCTCCGTGAGGCAGGACGGAGTGGGATCAGACATGGGCTCAGTCCTCCTGCTTCAACAGGGCGGAGAAGCTCAGCTCGAGGTGCCCATCCAGCACCCGGATGATGCTGTCCACCTGCGAGGGATCCAACGCCAGCCTTCGTGCGAGCCCACCGCGCGTCCCCTCGAGCAGCTTGCTCCGGGCATGTGCCAGCCAGCGCGATACGGTGGAGGCATGCACCTGGTGGAGTGCCCCCAGTGCCTCGACCCCCAACCCCTGAGCCAGGCTCAACCTCAGCAGGTTGCGCTCGCGCGCGGAGAGGCCAGAGAGCGCCTCGGCGAAGGCGGCCCGGAAGGCAGGCCGGTAGCGCTGCCGCAGCAGCGACAGCTCCGCGTCGGTGGTCCCCAACTCGGACTCGATCATTGCGTCATCAAGGGGCGTGGTGCGATCAGGCCGGCGCTTGAGCGACACCGCCACGCCCACCGCGACCGCCTCCGTCCAGCGCCTCAGCGGCCCTTTGCCGGCATAGTCGCCCAGACGCGGCCCGTGGCGCGTCTCGCCCACCAGGAGCCGCAGGCGCGTGAGCTGCATCACCTCGTCCACGAAGGCTTCCGCCGCATCCACGCGCTGCACCGCTCGCTCCACCGGGGCGAACACGGTGCGCTCCAGCGCTGCTAGTGCGCTGCGATCCTCCTGCAACGCCGCCAGGGCCAGGTAGAGGTCCTCGCAGAGAAGGGCACGCAGCCCCGGCACAGGGGCCTCGCCTGGCGGGAGACACTTGCCCAGGTGCGAGGCAAAAACCTCGGGTGCCAGATTCACCTCGGGCCACGCTTGCTGGCACCGTGAGAGGCTCTCCACCAGCAGCCCTCCCAGCGCTTCCAACTCTTCAGGTGGGCACGGGCGTGCCGCACCCGCGACGAAGGCCTGCACCAACTCGGAGGGAGAGGTAGGCATGGGGTCGAGGCCACATGGGCCAACAGGTACGTTAGCCAAGTCCGCGTAAGTTCAGGAAGTCCGGCGAATCAGATCGCGGAAATGCAAAACAATTCCCGGGGGTGCTTCCTTTTTTTCAAGAAGGAGCACTCCATGAACATTCAAAGAACCGGCAGCACCCTCACGCCGTCTCTCTCCCAGTCCACGCAGAAGCAGACCGTCGCTCAGAGCCCGGCCCATATCGAGGCCTCCGTGCTCCAGAGCATCCTGTCGAAGGTGGCGGATGCCTTCGAGCCGCAGGCGAAAACCCTCACGAGTCCCGGCTTCCGCCAGGGCGAGGACGTGCCAGGGGCCTACTACCGCAAGGTGGTGAGCGGCTCGAGCGACCAGAACCAGTCCATCTCCGCCACCGTCACCCTCCCGCGGTTCCAGGCGGATCCGAACCGCATGTTCGACAACGGGGAGCTCGCGCAAACCGGACCGCTGGACAAGCCCAGCGTGTACCTGGGCTCGCACGCGTCGACGAAGATCGACAAGACCAAGGTGGAGGCCGAGGCGGACATCGGGCTGCAGTGGACGCGGCGCTTCGACAAGAACGGGTTCCCCACCTTCGTGTCCCCCGAGGTGCAGAACAGCGGCAAGCCGCCCACGAACGAGCAGCTCTACTCGCTGGGCAAGGACAACGTCCTGCGCAACCAGAAAGGCGAAGAGTTCAAGGGCGACGCCAAGAAGATGGTGCCGCACTTCGCCTTCACACCCTTCGCTCGGGTGGACGAGCCGCTGCTGGACGCCAAGGGCAAGCCGACGGTCGACGCGAAGACGGGCAAGCTCCAGAAGAAGAATGAGTACCTGCAGCTCGATCAGCGCACGGAGCAGAGCCGCTACTTCTACGCGGGGGAGAAGGTCCACATGAGCGTGGAGCGCACCCCGGGAAGCACCAAGGACAACGTCACCTTCTCGGTGCAGCGAGAGGGGCAGGCGGCCAAGAAGTACCCCTTCACATCCAACGTCCTGGGCCGCAACGAGGCGTCGGTTTCCCTGAAGCGCGTGGCCTCCATCGATCAGTTCACCGTGCAGACCGAGAACGGCGTGAAGAAGCGCGTCGGAGTGGAGAGCACACAGGCCAAGCAGGTGGAGGCCACGGCCGCCTCGCTCTCCGGCATGACCTGGGAGCGCGTGGAGGTGAAGGATCGCAAGGGCAAGAGCCAGCCGATGACGGGCAAGAACTTCACGCAGCTCTACGGCAGGGATGCCAAGCAGCAGCCCGTCAATGAGGCGAAGACGTTCCACGTCAGTGGGTACACGTCCGCGGGCGGGGAGCGGATGGACATCACTCCCACCCTCGGTTCCAAGCGCTGATGAGCCGCGTGGCCAGGCATCGCAGGGCCCGGCGGGCACGGGGCCAGGTCCTGGTGGAGACAGCACTGGTGATGCCGATGATGGTGTTCACCGTGCTGGGCATCCTGCAGATGTTCCAGGCCTACGAGGCCCGCTTCACGGCGGAGTACGCCGCCTTCCGAGCCACGCGCGCGGGAGCCATTGGTCGGGGAGATTGCCAGCGGATGACGAACGCGGCGCTCCAGGCTCTCATGCCCACGCTGGGGAGGACGGATACGCCCGAGGGCGTGAAGCGGGTATGGAGCGGGGTCCGAGGCAATCGCTACCAGGAGCACTGGGCGGCGACGAACCGGCCCCCTCCCGGAGGCAACCCCTCCATCCTCGAATTGCAGGTGCTGCGGCCGGACCTTCCTCCAGGGCTGTTCGATCCGAACTACCAGTTTGACTCCCTGGTGGAGGGCACCGGCGGCGTGTACCACGTCACGCTCCAGCTCACGTATTGGTATGAGCTGCGGGTGCCGTTCGTGAACCGCCTCATCCACCAGGCGTGGCAGGCCACCACCTACGGCCCCGGCGTGGATCTGATGATGGCCTGGCGCGAGGACCCAAAATCCGCCCAGGGTCCTCAACGCGAGCAGCTCAATGACATCATCACCGCGGCCCGCAGCGACTCGCCGGCCTTCCTGCTGCCCATCCGGACCACCTGGTCCATGCGGCTCATGTCCAACCTCCAGCCTCAGAGCTTCCAGGGTGACGCATGTCGATTCACCTTCTTCTGAAGCGCTCCGCACGGCGGGGACAGACGCTCGTGATGATGGCCGCCACGGGGATGGTGCTCGCGCTGGCGCTCATGGGCATCATCAACGTCTACCAGGGCGTGCGGTTGAAGATAGAGGTTCAGGCCGCTGCCGACGCCGCGGCCTATTCCACGGCGCTGACCGAGGCGCGCACCTTCAACTTCTTCGCCATCACCAACCGGGCCATGGCGGCGCACTTCGCGGGGACGATGCTGCTCTACAGCGAGCTGAGCTACGTCACCGCGGTGGACGACACGCTGCGCCAGTCCGAACTGGCCTGGGGAGACGTGCGCGACGCCTCCACGTGCAACCTCTTCAACCCCACGTGCTGCTTGATGCGGCAGGTGGCGGGCCACGTGCGCAGCGACCGAGCGCGCTGGCGGCAGATGTTCCACCCGATCCTGCACGCCGCGCTGCAGCTCTCCGAGCACGAGTGGTGGGGCATGGATCTGGCGGCCCGGCATCACTACAACGCCGCGATGTCGCTCGCGGACGCGCAGAGCGTGGCCTGGCAGAGCCTGGAGAAGGTCATCAAGAACCAGATGGTGGCCAACTCCGTGCGCCACAAGCTGGATGACCTGGAGGACGGGAGCGACAACTCCCCCTATGGCAATCGGCTGAGCGCTCACGTGTGGCCCTCCGAGGAAGAGGCGCCCAGCGCTGCCACCTGGAAGGCCCTCACCCGCGTCACCTATCCCCTGGGCCTACCGGTGGTGCAGGTGCACCCGGACAACGGCTCCTTCGGGGCGGACTGGATGCGGCAGGGGATCAACGACATCTCCAGCGCCGCCAACGGGGCTCGGTATGACTGGGGCGCACGCCAGGACTTCCGGCTCGGCAGCGAGTTCCAGCTCATGTTCCGCTACAACATGCCCCATCTCGACGATCACCAGGTGAATGGGGCGGTGGCGGCCGCGCTGCTGTTCCAGAGCACGAACATCACCGACGTGCGCGGTGAGGCCCAATCCATCCAGGCCAATGCGGGGATCTCTGGCAACAACTCCATCCGCAACCAGGTGCGCCGCAACGGCAATGCCTTCGATGGCACCAACCCCCGTACACAGTTCAGCGGCGCCATCGGGGCCTATACGGACATCGACGTGACGGCGAAGGGAGTGACAGCGCTGTGCAACAAGTCGCGCACGCGCACGGCCCAGAGCGCCATGCGGATCTCCTCGCCGCTCTCCTTCCAGAATCCACTGCACCAGGTGCACACGGCCAGCAACGACTCCCTGCCAGGCACCTTCGTGAAGCACCGCCCGGAGGTCAACCCGCGAGACGCGTTCCCCATCTCCATCTATCCGTCCGTGGCGCACTTCAACCCGGGCGACCTGATCCAGCAGCAATTGCAGAACCAGCCATCCACCTGGGTGCTGATGGAGGCCCAGCCGCAAGGCATCGGCACCGAGGCCAGCGGGAACGAGGACCGCATGCCATGGCAGCTGCGCGGGCGCTTCCGCTTCGGGGTCTCGGGGGCGGGCCGTGAGTACGATCTGGGCATCACCAGCGGCGGCCGCCGGGGGCGGGACCACCAGGTCTTCGACAAGAAGCGAGTGGGGGTGATGGGAGCGCTGGCGAGAGGCCTCACGTACTACCACCGGCCTCCGCTCAACTCGCCCAACGGCGCGCAGAGCTGGGCCGAGCGCCCCAACTTCATGAACCCCTTCTGGCGGGCGAAGCTGGAGCTGTTCACCACCGGTGGCAATCAGTCGGAGTGGCCCACGGCGCAGCAGATCCTGGCCGACAGCGGCTATCCCGCCACCCAGGCGATCGCCTCGGAAGTTCCTCCCGCGCTGTGATGGAGTCTCGGATGCGAACCCCTCGCTTCGCGCGCCACCGTGGCGCCGCCACCACGGAGTTCGCCGCCGCGCTGGTGGTGCTCATCCCCGTGTTGCTCTATGGGCTCTACCTCTCGGATGCACTGCTGCTGGGCCTGCGCATCCAGCAGGTGGCCATCCACGAGGTGTGGGACAGCACGGGCCTGCGCGTGCACCGCTACGCCAACTCGCAGAGCAACAGCGCGTCCAATGCGGATGCCTACGTGAACCGCGTGGTGCAGGTGGCCGACGACGTCCGGGACCATACCGAGCGGCGCTACCGTCGGCTCAACCCGTTCTCTCCCGTGCAGGGCGTGGGTACGTTCGCTGTGCTGTCTCCCACGTTGGATCTCGCCACCACGCCCGATCCGGAGCAGCCGCAGCGCCCGGGAGTTCGCGGCGATGATGGGGTGGGAGGAGACGGGCCGGTGTCGCGCCCGACGATGGGAGCGCGTGCTCGGGTCGAGTTCTACACCTATGACATGACGAGCACCTTCCAGCCTCACCTGGATCCGGTGTTTCCGGCTGGGGCTCCCAAGGGCCCCCGGGCGGAGATGGATGCGGCGGGCCTGCTGCGCCGGGATTACGGCATCAAGGGCCAAGCGGGCATCACCGTGCGCACCACGCCCCTGTCCCAGACGCAGTACCAACTGCTGGGCGAGAAGAAGGCGGTCTTCGACCCAGCGGACTTCCGGACCTCGGGAGGTGGGGGTCCGCTGGAGCTGCGGCTGTGCGCGGTGGGCGTGGCCAACGAGCAGGGCCGGTGCACCATTTCCAACGGCTTCGTGGTGTTGGTGGACGACTGGGCCGTGGGAGACGGCCGGCCGCACATGATGACGGGCGCCCAGAATGCCGAGTACTTCAACGTAGTGGAGCGCATGTACCTGGCCGCGGCCGAACTGGACAATGCCGAGACAGCCCCCGCGGACTCGCAGGGCATCGGCTTCGCGGAGGCGGGATTGCGGACCAGCCTGCCCCATCCGAAGCCGGTGCTCTACTTCCAGGGAGCAGACCAGCGGCGCAGCATCCCCACGTCCAACGGGTCGGACAACATCTACACCACGCCCAACAACCCCTACGTGTCCGGGCCACGCTCGGGGTGCTACCTGGGCATGCCCTGCTGGGTAACGAACTGATGCGCCTGACCCTGGCCTTGCTGCTGCTCGTGGTGGCTCAGCCCGTGCGCGCCCAGGAGGCGCTCGAGGCGCTGCGTCCGGAGTTCCCTTTCTACCCGGGCGCCGAGTCCTGGATGCCCGTGGGGGACGAACTCTTCTACGGCCGATATGGGATGCAGGCGGTGTCCTTCCGGACGCAGGATCCGCCGGGCACCGTCATCCCGTTCTACGTCAAGGCCTTCAAGGCTCAGAACCTCGTGCCGGGCAAGCTGCCCATCGCCGACAGCGAGCCCGAGTGGGTCATCGTCGGCATCGATCCGGACCGGATGATCCAGAAGCTCGTGTGGGCTCAGCCGGACGGCAAGGGCTCGTTCGTGATGCTGGCCCTGGCCCCCATGGGGCAGTCTCCGGACCGGGTCGCGGACCCGGCGCCGCCCCTTGTCCCTTCCGGTTGCAAGCAGTCCTCCAGCACGGGCTCCCGGGACGGACAGATTGTCACGCGCGTCATCACGCTCCTGTGCGACGGGCCTCGGGCCCAGGTGGTGAAGCTGTATGGCGAGGGCATGCGACAGGCTGGTTTCCAGCAGGACGACCCGCTGCCGGGCTCGGAGGAGGCCACGTGGAAGCGGGACGCCCAGGCCTGGTCCGTCCGGGTGGTGGAGGCCAAGGGCCACACCTCCGTGATCATGGTTCAACAGACGAAGGGGGCTTCCCCAGCCCAGGCTCGGGGGCAGGGGAGCGCTTTGTCACAGCCTCCCGGAAATGCGGCGCCTCCGTGAGGAGGCTGGTGTAGATAGCAGGGCCATGTGAAGTGCCGTAGCTGAGCGGAGAACACATGGCCACGTCCCCCCTGCGTGTCGGCAATGCCTCGGGCTTCTATGGAGACCGCTTCTCGGCCGTCCGCGAGATGCTCGAAGGCGGGCAGCTCGATGTCCTCACCGGTGACTACCTCGCCGAATTGACGATGCTGATTCTCGGCCGCGATCGGATGAAGGATCCCGATCTCGGCTACGCGAAGACCTTCCTCCGCCAGATGGAGCAGTGTCTGGCGCTCGCCATCGAGAAGAAGGTCCGTATCGTCACCAACGCGGGTGGACTGAACCCCGTGGGGCTCGCCACGGCGCTCCGCCAGCTCGCGGAGCGGTTGGGCGTGAAGGCCCAGGTGGCGCACGTGGAGGGAGACGATCTCTCCGGCAATGCCGACGCCCTGGGCCTGGGCTCTCCCATCACGGCGAATGCGTACCTGGGGGCGTGGGGGATTGCCGCGTGCCTGCGCGCGGGAGCGGACATCGTCGTCACCGGGCGCGTGACGGATGCCTCGCTCGTCGTGGGCCCGGCGGCCGCGCACTTTGGTTGGAAGACGGATGACTGGGACCGGATCGCTGGGGCGATGGCCGCCGGCCACGTGCTGGAGTGCGGCGCCCAGGCCACGGGAGGCAACTACTCCTTCTTCACCGAGCTGGACGCTCGCCGTCCCGGCTTCCCGCTCGCGGAGATTCATGAGGATGGCAGCTCCGTCATCACCAAGCACCCGGGCACAGGCGGAGCGGTGACGGTGGACACGGTGACCGCGCAGCTCGTCTACGAGATCACCGGGGCCAGGTACGCAGGGCCCGATGCAACGGCCCGCTTCGATACCGTCTCCCTGTCCTCCGAGGGCAAAGACCGCGTTCGCATCACGGGCGTTCGCGGCGAGCCACCTCCGCCCACGGTCAAGGTCTGCCTCAACCACCTGGGCGGGTACCGCAATGAGGCGACGTTCGTCCTCGTCGGGCTCGATATCGAGGAGAAGGCCCGTCTGACCCGTGAGCAACTCGAGGCGGCGCTGGTCCGCAAGCCCAAGGAGATGCACTGGACGCTCGTCCGGACGGACCGCGAGGACTCGCCCACGGAGGAGCAGGCGGCGGCGTTCCTGCGGGTGGTGGTGAAGGACTCCGACGCAAAGGTGATTGGACGCGCCTTCAGCGGAGCGGCGGTGGAGCTGGCCCTGGGGAGCTATCCCGGCTTCACCATGACGGCGCCCCCTGCCGACAGCGCTCCCTACGGTGTCTACACCCCGGCCTATGTCGACGCGGCCAAGGTGGAGCACGTCGCCGTCCTCCCAGATGGGACGCGCTCCGTCATCCCTCCGCCTGGGAAGACGCTCGCCCTCGGACCCGTGGAGTCGCCCTCGCTTCCCGAGCCGCTGCCCTCGGGCCCGGTGCGCCGCGTGCCCCTGGGCCGCATCGTCGCCGCGCGGAGCGGCGACAAGGGGGGCACGGCCAATATCGGTGTCTGGGCCCGGACGGATGAGGCCTGGAGATGGCTCGCGCATGCCCTCACGCCGGACAAGCTCCGCGAACTGCTCCCCGAGGCTGCCGCCTTCCCCATCGAGCGGCACCTCTTCCCCCAGCTCCGGGGGCTGAACTTCGTCATCGACGGGTTGCTCGGAGAGGGGGTCTCGTCGTCCACGCGCTTCGATCCGCAGGGAAAGGCCCTGGGCGAATGGTTGCGTTCTCGCCATGTCGATGTTCCCGAGTCACTGCTCCGCGGGCAGGAGATTTGAAGAAGTCTCAGCTCCATCTACGCTGGTGGGCGTGACTTCTCGCCTCCTGCGCCTCCCAGCCTCCGGCCGGCTCCTGGTCGCCACCGACATCCAGGGAAACCTCCGGGACTTCCGGCGCATGCTGGAGCTCTTCGAGGAGTCCCCCTCGGACAACGTCCTCGTGTTCACCGGGGACCTGATCCACGGCCCGGACGAGGAGACGGAGCGACAGTGGCCGGACTACTTGGGCACGCCCTACAAGGACGAGTCCCCGGAGGTGGTGCGGCAGTTCCTCGAGGCACGTGACCGCTACCCCGGGCGGGTGCACTGCCTGCTCGGCAACCACGAGCACGCTCACGTGGGCGGGCCTCGCACGGCCAAGTTCCACATGGACGAAGCCCAGGTGCTCGAGGAGCGCATGGGGCCCGGACCCACCGCGGCCCTGCGCACCCTCGTCAACCAGCTCCCGGTCATCGCGGTGGCGCCCAACGGGGCCGTGCTGCTGCACGCCGCGCCCGCCGCGCGCCTCTCGGGGCCCAAGGACCTGGAGAACATCAAGCTGGAAGGCTATGCCTATATGGGCATCGACGAGTTCTTCCACGTCCCCGTGCTCGGAGCCACGCTCTGGAGTCGCATGGCCTCCGCCGAGCAGGCCCGCGCCTTCCTCTCGGCGCTGGGGGGCAGCATCGCCATCTACGGCCATGACGTGGTGCGCGAGGGCTATGAGCGGGTCGGGGACGAGCAGCTCTGCGTCTCCACCAGCTTCGCCCTCCTGGACAAGGACAAGGTGTACGTGGAGCTCGATCTCGCGCACACCTATTCCACCGTCCACGAACTCCGGGACGGTGTCGAGCTGAAGAAGCTCTACGGCTGACGGCGACGCGCCGCTAGGATCTCCTCCATCTGGGGAAGGAAGCCGTAGGGATCCGTCTTTCGCATCGGCTCCTGATCTCCCTGCGTCGGGCCGATGCGGATCACCCCCGTGGCCAGCAGCCGGTGCACCGAGCGGGCCGCCGCCGCCTCTCCCATGGCCGCCGTGCGCAGCGCCTGCCGGATCGTCGTCGAGCCGCGCAGCTTCGAGTACAGGTACAGATCATCCGCCGTGAGCGACGAGGGGATGGGGCGGGGCAGGGGCTCGAAGATGAGCCGCCCGTCCATCGAGAACAGCTCGTCGCACAGCGCCAGCGTCAGTTTGACTTCCGCCTCCCGGTACAGCGCGTGCGCCTCCGGCACCGGCCCCTTCTCGAGCACCTGCTCCACCACCGCGATCGCGTGCTCGTACTTGCCCGCCTCCAAGAAGTTCCGGGCGGCCTCCAGCAGCTCGGCCTCCTGCAGCGACTCGCCCATGGTGGGCTCCCGCCCCCGCTGCGGCGCCAGCACCCCGCGCCGGTACAGGTGGAGCAGCCGCCGCGCCACGAAGATCCGCGACTCCTTTCCCGCCGCCAGCAGCTCGGCCAGCATGGCCCCGCCCTCCGAGCGTTTCATCAGCACGGACTCCTCCTCGGAGAAGTGCCCCACCGCGTGCTCACGGAAGACGCGGAAGGTGGTGTCCATGGCCGGGAAGATGTCTCGAAACATCTTCCATTCGCGCTTTCGCGCCACCGCGTCCCGATGCAGGCTCGTCAGCGGCAGCTTCAGCTCCACCGCGTGCACCAGCGACGGCAATTGCAACGTGAACTCCACCTCGCCCGAGTCCCAGTTGTAGCAATCAAAGAAGGCCTCGCGAGCCTTGTGCTCGAGCACCTCCAACATCCGCTGCATCTCCACGAACTGCTGCCGCACCAGATAGGCGCCATACGGCATGTTCGCCAGCTCCGCCGCCTCGTACGCCAGCGCTGCTCGGGGCGCGTCCAGGATGCCCAGATCCACGAGCATCTGAGACAGATGCTCGCTGGGCGTGTTGGAGCCCTCGCCCACGAGGAAGCCTTCCTGGAAGAAGAAGTAGCGGATCGCCGAGCCCCGCTCGAGGCGCAGAGTCCCTACGGCCTTGCGAGACAGCAGAGCGGGGATCACCACCTCCATCGAGTAATGGGTAAGGCTCCCCTTGAAGTGCTCCATGCGTGTCTCCTGGCGGCGAGGGGCCTGCTCGCTTGCTCAAAAGGCTAATAACGCTTTAACAAATGCTCAAGTCGTTGATTTCACTTGGCATTTGCTGGGCTGTCACAATGTTCCAGAATTTGAGAAGTCTCAGCCGCCCGGGTATGAGTGGCTTGCTGGGAATGCATGCCTGAACCAGCACGAAAAGTGTTCTGTAGACAGCTTGTCCGTCGCTGGAGGGCTCTGGCGGTACGGGGACGGGTGCTCTGCGAGTGCGGGTGAAAATCGCGAGCAAACAGGTGCGTGAGCCCTTCGGCGTGGGGTGCGGCAGACCCGGCGAATGTTTGACCCTCCAGGAGGGCGCTGCTAAGGGGGTAGGCCTGTGAAGTGCCTGAAGGACGTCCGGTGACCGAGGCCAGCCGCACGCCGCCCGAGGAGGGCTCCAGCGATGCCGAGGCGCCCCGCTCGCCAGGGGACGCCTTCCGTATTGTTCTGCCCAATTTCGAGGGCCCGCTCGATCTGCTGCTCCACCTGATCCGGGAGCACCGCGTCGACATCTTCGACATCCCGCTGGCGCTCATCGTCGAGAAGTACCTCGAGTACCTCGAGAAGATGCGGGAGCTGAACCTGGACATCGCCGGCGAGTTCCTCGTCATGGCGTCCACGCTGGCTCACCTCAAGAGCCGCATGCTGCTGCCGCGCCAGGACGCCGCCACGGTGGAGACCACCGATACCGGCGTCGTGGAGGAGCAGGGAGATCCACGCGCGGAACTGGTGCGGCGGCTGCTGGAGTACCAGAAGTACAAGGACTCGGCGGAGCAGTTGGCGAAACAGGATCTGCTCGGGCGCGACGTGTTCACGCGCAACGTGCCCGTCGAGGCCGTGCCCATCCCCGAGGAAGAGGTGGGGCTGCAGGAGTTCTCGGTCCTCAAGCTGATTGAAGCGCTGGACCGGGTGCTCGAGCGCCTGGCACCCAAGCCGCAGCATGAGGTGGTGCGCGAGCGCCTGACTCTCTCGGAGGCCACCCTGCGCGTGGTTGAGCGCGTCAAGGGTCAGGAGCAGGTGACGTTCACGAGCCTGTTCCCGGAGGGCAGCACGCGGCAGGAGATCGTCATTACGTTCCTGGCCATCTTGGAGATGGTGAAGCGCCGCCTCATCCGCGTCTTCCAGGAGGAGCCGTTGAAGGAGATCCTCCTGATGCCCAACGGCGACGCGCTGGAGCAGCTGGTCCCCACGGAGGTGGACGACAGTGACTACCGGTAGGAACCCGACCGACGAGACGACCGAGGCCCCGCCTCCCGGGACGCCTGGAGGCCCAGGACCCTTCTCCGAGGACGAGATCGCCGCGGTGACAGGCCCGGGCGACGACAGCGATCTGGACGAGGTGGAGGCCGTCGCCATCGAGGAGGACTCCGGGCCGGATCTGGAGACGTCCTTCGAGAAGCTCGTCGCCAAGAGCAAGAAGCTCTCGGAGGATCGCATCCGCACGGTGCTTCAGAGCGTGCTCTTCGTGGCCGACAAGGCGCTCACGGTGGACCAGCTCTTCGAGTCCACGGGTATCGATCGCGAGCTGATCGCCAAGGCGCTCGATCAGATCTCGGGGCTCCACCGGGATGGCGTGAATGGCATCGTGCTGCACGAGGTGGCGGGCGGGTGGCAGTTCCGCACGGATCCTCACTCGGCGGAGTACGTGCGGCGCTACCTGCGGGTGAAGCCGCAGCGGCTCACGCGGGCCGCGGTGGAGACGCTGGCCATCATCGCCTACCGCCAGCCGGTGACCCGGCCCGAGGTGGAGGAGATCCGCGGCGTGGACTGCGGCGCCGTCATCAAGGCGTTGATGGATCGCAAGCTGGTGAAGATCCTGGGCAAGAAGGAGGAGGTGGGGCGCCCCATCCTTTATGGCACCACGCGCGAGTTCCTGGAGTTCTTCGCGCTCAAGGATCTGTCCGCCCTGCCCACGCTGCGTGAGTTCCACGAGCTGACGCAGGAGCACCAGGACATTGTAGAGAAGGAGACCTCGGCGGCTCCCAAGGTCGAGGGAACGGTGGAGGCCTTGGCGGATCCGGGCTTCCAGAAGCGATTGGACAAGAGCGCTGCCGCCTCGGAGGCCGCGCTGGAGGAATTGGAGGAGGCCATCTCGGCCGCCGACAAGAGTCAGAAGGCCGCCTCCGGCCTGTTGACGAACACGACCCCGCAACCGCCTGAAGGCGGCACCGCGGGACCCAAGCCCGAGTGACGGGCACGAAAGTAGTGATTCATGGCTGCTGAACGACTTCAGAAGTACCTGGCCCGCGCGGGAGTGGCTTCGCGCCGGCACGCCGAGGAGCTCATCACCGCGGGTCGGGTGAAGGTGAACAACGAGACGGTGACCGAGCTGGGCAGCCGGGTGGAGCCCGGGACGGACCTGGTGATGGTGGACGGGAAGCTGGTGACTCCGCCGGAGAACACCTCGTATTACCTGCTGTACAAGCCGGCGGGCGTCGTGACGACGCTGTCGGATCCGCAGGGCCGCCCCACGGTGGCCAGCTACGTGGAGGACGCCGGCAAGCGGCTGTTCCCCGTGGGCCGCCTGGACTACGACGCCGAGGGCGCACTGCTCTTCACGGACGATGGAGCGCTGGCGCACAAGCTCACGCACCCCAGCTTCCAGGTGCCTCGTACGTATCTGGCCAAGGTGAAGGGCGGGCCGGACTCGGCCACGCTGGAGAAGCTGCGCGGAGGCGTGCGGCTCGAGGACGGCATGGCCACGCCGCTGTCCGTGGAGGTATTCGAGCAGGCTGAGCGCAACACATGGCTGAAGATCGTCGTCGCCGAAGGCCGGCCTCACCTGATCAAGCGCCTGTGCGCGGCGGTGGGGCATCCGGTGGTGCGCCTGTACCGGCCTGCGTATGCGGGCGTGGCGGTGGGCGGGCTGCGGCCGGGTGAACTGCGGCCGCTGACCAACTCCGAGGTGCGGCTGCTGCAGGATGTGGCCGAGGCTCGGACGGCGCCGCCCGAGGGGGCCATTGGCCTTCCTCCCCGGAGGCATGGGCGCTCCGCTCCAGGGTTCACGGAGGCGGATGATGGCGGTGATGATTTCGAGCCGGAGGTCGAGAAGCGCGAGCCCGTGGTGGTGAAGTTGCCCCGGGCGCAGGAGACGGCGGAGGCCGATCGGCCGGGTCCGGCTTCTCGGCCCGCGCGTGCGTCCGCGGGGAAGGCTCGGACCGAAGGAGGTACGGGGCTGGCCCGCTTCGGGCGTTCGCGCGCGGGTGGCCGCGGAGAGGAAGGCGAGCGTCCCCAGCGCAAGGAGTGGAAGCCCCGTGGCGAGGGTGCTGAGCGTCCTGCGCGTCGCGAGTGGAAGTCCCGAGGAGAGGAGGGTGGCGGTCGGCGCGAGTGGAAGCCTCGTGGCGAGGGTGCGGGTCGTCCCGAGCGCCGGGAGTGGAAGCCCCGCGCCGAGGGTGAGCGCCCTGCTCGCAAGGAGTGGAAGCCTCGCGGAGAGGAGGGCGAGCGTCCTCAGCGCCGAGAGTGGAAGCCTCGGGGAGCCGAGGGTGAGCGCCCTGCTCGCAAGGAATGGAAGCCTCGGGGAGCCGAGGGTGAGCGCCCTGCTCGCAAGGAGTGGAAACCTCGGGGTGAAGAGGGTGAGCGTCCTCAGCGCCGGGAGTGGAAGCCCCGGGGAGAGGGAGCAGGGCGCCCCGAGCGTCGCGAGTGGAAGCCTCGCGGTGAGGGAGCAGAGCGCTCCGAGCGTCGCGAGTGGAAGCCTCGGGGGGAGGGAGCAGGGCGCCCCGAGCGTCGCGAGTGGAAGCCTCGCGATGAGGGCGATCGTCCGGCCCGCAAGGAATGGAAGCCTCGCGGGGAGTCGGCTGGCCGCCCTGCTCGCAAGGAGTGGGCGCCTCGTGGGGAGGGCGCGAGCCGTCCCGAGCGTCGCGAGTGGAAGCCTCGGGGCGAAGCTGGAGAGCGCCCCGCCCGGAAGAGCTGGAGCCCCCGCGGTGAGGGGGCCGCTCCAGGGCCGCGCTCGAAGGGAACTGGCGCTTTCGGCCGGACACCCCGCTCGGGTGGGTTGGGTGGTGGCGCACGGCCGGAGCGCCGAGGCGCTCGTTCGGAGAGCAGCGGAGAGAGCGGCGGAGGCTTCACGGATTGGCGCAAGCAGAAGAAGCGCGAGCCGGGGGCTTCCTGGGACTCTCATCGCCCGGGACCGGGCGGAAGCCGAGGCCCTCGCAAGCCTGGTGGTCCCCGCCGACCCCGGTGACGCTGAGTTCTTTCCAACGGGGCTGATATAAGCGATCGCCCATCCACCGTTTTCCTTCTCGGAGCGCGATGAGAACCGGCGTACGCCCCTTTGCCGTCGTCCTGTCCCTGCTGCTGCTGGCCGGGTGCCAGGGCAATCGCGATCAGCTCCTCGCGGACCTCCAGAGCCCTCGGCCCGAGGTCCGCGCCCTGGCGGTGAAGTCGCTCGCGAAGTTGGGCAATACCGACGATCTGGTCATCTTCACCCGCGCCGCCAAGGACATGGCCTCCATCGTCCGAGGCGAGGCCGCTGCCGCCCTTGGCGAGAGCCAGGATCCCCGCGTGGTGGATCTGCTGGGCGAGCTGCTTGAGGACTCGGATGAGGATGTCCAGGGCCGTGCCGCCATGGCGCTCGCCAAGGTGAAGAACGACAAGGCCAAGGCGTACCTCACCCTTCAGTACGGTCGCCGGGGCCGGAAGACGCGCCAGGTCATCGTCCAGGCGCTCAAGTCCGCCAACGTGCCCGGCGCCATGGCCGAAGTCGTGGCCGCCGAGTCCAAGGCCATCTGGGAGCGCAACCTGCTCGCGCTCAACGAGGGCACGCTCCCCGAGCGCGTCGGGGCCGCCGAGGAGCTCGGCAAGAGCGGGCGCCCCGAAGCCATCAACCGGCTCATGCCGCTCGTGCGTGACAGCCAGGTCGTCATGGCCGCCGCCGCGGTTCGAGGCCTGGGCGATGCGGGCGATCGGCGCGCGGTACCCGCGATCGCACCGCTGCTGGATGAGAGCTTCCCCGAGCTGCGCGAGGCCTCCATCGCGGCGCTGCGCAAGCTGCAGGATCCGATCGCGGTTCCGCGTCTCCAGGCCGTGGCCGTGGAGAAGAGCGCCGTGAGCGGGCTGGCCACGGATGCCATCGCCGCGCTGCCTCGCTCGCCAGAGACCGATGCGGCGCTGTGCGCCGTTGCCCTGGAAGGGGCTCGCAGAGAGGCGATCTCCGCGGCCCAGGACATGCGCTCGCGGGGCGGGTGCTCGCTGGATGCGATCAACGAGCGGCTCTCCCGTTCGTCCGGTATCGAGAGCGGCCTGCAGGCGGTCATCGGGCTCGGGCCGGCGGCGAAGGCGGCGCTGCCCAAGGTTCTGCCCCTGCTCACGTCGGCGGACACAGCGCAGCGCATGCTGGCGGTGCAGGCCGTGGCGGCCATCGGGGATCCCTCCGCGGCTCCGGCGCTGCAGAAGCTCTACGAGCAGGAACTCAAGGCAATTGAAGGCCCGCGCCAGGACTGGGTCACCACGGCGCTGCCGCTGACCTATGGCGCCGGGTTCGATCCCTCGGCGCCCACTCCGGCTCCGAGCAATGAGCATGGCCTGCCGGGGGATGACCGGTCAGCGAAGCAGAGCCAGCTCCTCGATCGCGTTCGGGCCCTCAACGCCCAGCGCGCTCGCGAGGCGGGCCGGGTGGTCGTCCAGCCGCGCGTGCCCTCGGAGCTTTACGATGATGTGGAGCCGTTGAGCCTCGAGCCGCTCGCCGCGGTGCTGCGCGCGCTGGGGGCGGTGAAGGCGCCGGGAGCCTTCGAGCTGCTCAAGGGCTATGCGGGGGATTCCAGCGTGACGCTGCGCACCGCGGGCCTGGTGGGGCTGGCGCGGCTGGGGCCCGAGGGCGTCGAGGCGGCCAAGGGCGGCATGTTCGAGGCCGAGCGGGATCTGCAGAAGGCACTGGCCCAGGCGCTGGCGGAGCAGGGCGAGGCGGGCCAGAACGCGCTCGTGTCGCTGCTGCCGCAGTTCTCCAGCGAGAAGCTGGTGCTGCTCGACGCGCTGGATCAGTTCGGCGCTCCGGCCTCAGCCTCGCAGGCGCTGCAGGCGGTGGTGCACGACGGTGGGGCGGAGGCAGTGCTGGCCGCCAGCATCCTGGGCCGGCTCAAGGCCAAGGACGCGGTGGATACGCTCCTCAAGGCCCTGGAGGACCCTGCGAGCGTGGCTCGGCGGGAGGTGCTGCTGGCGCTCGGGGAGATCGGCGACACCAAGGCTGCCGAGGCGGTGGCTCGCGACCTGTACCACGATCTGCCGGAGGTCCGTGTCGCCGCCGTGACAGCGCTGAAGAAAATCGGCACGAATGCGCAGGCGGAAGCCCTGGACGCGCTCAAGAGCGACTATTATCGGCGTGTCCGAGAAGCGGTGAGCGCGGCTCTGTCAAAGACCGGCACCGTCGCGGAGGGGGCCCACTGATATGGAGTTGCGCAAGCTCAGGGACAAGGCCACCGAGGCCTTTGCCAAGGGCCGCTTCTCCAAAGCCGCAGAAATCTACGAGGAGTACTGCAAGGCGGAGCCGAAGGATTACCAGGCCCGCCTGCGCATGGGGGACGCGTGGGCCAAGGCCGGCCAGAAGGACCGCGCCATCTCGGCCTACCAGTTCGCCGCCACGGGCTTCGCTCGCGAGGGTTTCCTGCCGCGAGCCATCGCCGCCAGCAAGCTGATCCTCGAGCTGGATCCCGCCCACAAGGGCGTGCAGCAGATGCTGGCGGATCTGTATGCGCGCAAGAGCGCCGGAGACCAAGGGGGGCCTCAGCGTTCATCCACGCCCGCGCGCCGTGTGGAGCTTCCCAGCTTTACCGAGAACATGGGCGTCTCGATGGGGCCGTCCGCGGCACCGCTCGAGCTGCCCGAGGAGGATGAGCCCGCTGCTGCTCCCGCGCCCGTTCAGGCACGAGCGGTGCTTGTTCCGCCTCCTCCGGCTGCGGAGGCTGCGGAGCGGGGGAGCACCATCCCCGAGCACATGGAGATTCCGCTCCATGCGCCGCTGGAGATCCCGGAGTCTCCTCCCGAGAGACCCACCCAGATAGAAGAGGAGCCTCCCGACGAGGAACTCGCCGTCGTTCAGGGAGTAGCGGTCGCGCCCGCTTCCGAGCCGGAGAGTGCGGTTCCGGCTGCACCGGTCGAGGCTCAGGCTGCACCTCTGGCTCCCCAGGTGCCGTCGCCTGCTCCGGAGCCGGAAGTCCGCCAACCCGTCCATGTCTCGCCACCGGTTTCCACCGCTCCGGTACCTGGACCCTCCTTGCCGGATCCGGCGCCGTCTTCCGCCCCAGCGGCGTCCACACCTGTGGTGCCTGAGGTGTCGGCACCGCGTGCGCCCGAGCCAGCAGCCCCCGCAGCCAGTGCCACTCCGCCGGGACTTGCTCCTCGTGGCTCCGCGCCGCGCCCTCCTGCGGCTCCCTCCGTTGCACCGCTGGAGCCTCCGCGGCCCGCTCCCGTTTCCCGGCCCGCGGCAGTTGTGCCCACCCAGCAGGCTCCAGCTGCTTCGCAGGATGAGACCTCGCTCGAGGTGGATCTGGGGCGTGGGACGAAGAAACTCTCGTGGGCTGCGTTGAGCGAGCCGCTGTTCCCCGGGCCCACGGCCGTGAGCGAGCCCGCAACGCCCGCACCCTCGATACTGGCTCCCAGTGCGGCGGCTCCGACCGTGGCCGCACCCTCGGTACCCCTTGCAGGTGCAGTGGCTGCGATCGCCGCTGCCCCCTCGGGCTCAGCACCTCCGGGGCTTCGGCCGCGCCGGGCGTCCGAGCCGGGCATGCCGGACATGTCTGTGACGCCCGCTCCGGGACGCTCGGCGGTGGCAGCGCCTGGCGCGCCGCCCGCTTCGGTGTCGGAATTCACGGAGCTGGTTTCGGAAGCGGACACGCTGCTGCAGGCCGTGGAAGAGGCGGCGATCTCCGGCGTGAAGCAGCGCGCCGCACAGTCACCCGAGGCTGCTCGCCGGGAGGAGGAGAGCATCCTCAGCCTCACGGACGAGGCGGTGGCGGATGCACCCGCGGCAGGCACGCTGCCGAGCATCCCGCTCTTCTCGGATCTGCCCCAAGACGCCTTCATCGAGCTCTTCGAGCGATGCCCGCTGCGCCGCTTCTCGCAGGGCGAGCGCGTCTTCGAGCAGGGCAGCCACAGCAACTCCTTCTACGTCATCTGCGAAGGCAGCGTCCGTGTCTTCCGGCAGGAGGGCACTCAGCGCAAGGAGCTCGCGACGCTGGGAATCGGTGCCTTCTTCGGTGAGATGGCCCTGCTGTCCGGTGCTCCGCGCATGGCCTCGGTGGAGAGCGCGACGGAGGACACGCAGCTCCTGGAGATCTCGGCTCCGGTGCTAGCAGAGCTGTCGCGGCAGCATCCGCAAGTGGCGCGGGCGCTCAAGAAGTTCTGCCGCGAGCGCATGCTCTCCAACGTCATGAGCACCTCGGCGCTCTTCGAGCCGTTCGGACGCAAGGATCGGCGCGCGCTGGTGGAGAAGTTCCGGGCCCGCGAGGTGAAGCGCAACGAGATCATCGTCCGTGAGGGTGATCGGACGGACGGGCTCTACGTGGTGCTCTCGGGCGAGGTGGAGGCCCGCAAGGGCGATCAGGTGCTCTCTCGCATGAAGGAAGGAGAGCTCTTCGGGGAGATCTCCCTGCTCTCGAAGACGCCGGCCACGGCGACGGTGATGGCCACCCGGCGCACGTCCCTGCTGCGGTTGCCGCGCGAGGACTTCGACGCGCTCATCCTCACGCACCCACAAATCCTCGTGCTCGTCTCGGAGCTCTCCGAGCAACGGCTGCGCCGGACCGAAGCGCTCACGGGCAGCCAGGTCATCGAGCTGACCGCGGACGAGCTGCTCGTCTAGCGGGCCGTCTCCTTTATTGCTCCTCATCGGAGAAGAGAGGTTGGGCCTTTCTCGAGAGAAGCACCGTGACGATCGCGAGGCCCCCAGCGGCCACGAGCGAGCTCCAGCCAGTGCCTCCCGTGCTCTCGGCGAGCCCTATGATGAGCCCCATCGTCGACAGCGAGGTCAAGACAATCACCCCAACTGGGCGCACGGATGAGAAACGTCCCACTCCCCTCGCGAGGAAGAAAACCAGGAGGCTCCACAGCATGTAACCCGCATATCGATCCACCGCGGGCGGCGGAGGCGGAGGTAGAGAAAAACCCACCAGGCAATCAAAACCGCCGCTTGGAGAGCCCACCACCAACCAGCCAAGCATCTCCGCGAGGAGTCCCGCCATGGTGTGACTGGAGCGCGAATCCACGCCCGAGGCGAGGAGGCTCACATGAACGAGGAGGGTGGCGAACAGCGTCAGTCCGATCGGCACCGTGGGGACTGACAGCCGTGTGGGGCGGAGCTTCTGTTGGTGCAATGCCTCCAACTGCTCCGGCGTCACGTGCAGGGCATGAGGGAAGCCCAGGCCCATCAGGGTTCGCGCGGCCACGTGCGTGGAGATCTGTCCGGTGTCGTCCTGCAGTCCCTCCAAGCAGCCTTCGTTCAGCAGTCGGTTCAGCAGGGACGCGCTTGCATCGGACCCCAGCTCGGAGGGAAGTCTCTGGATGCGTTCGTTGAGAGCCGCGACCAGGCCACGGCGGAGCAGCAGTGCGCCTCCTCGCGCCTCGACAATCAGCCGCGAGAGGTGCTCCCACATTTCCGTGTCCCCCGTTCCCATCGGCGACGAGGTGAGGGTCTGTCCCATGCGGGCATCCTCCGATGCTGGAAGCATAGAGACTCCGTCTCGCCATCCACAATGGAGGGTTTCCCCCTAGCTCCTGGGAGCACCCCTCAGCACGGCGAAGTATTCCTCGCGAGAGACGGCGCCTCGGGTGTCCAGCACCTCGATGAGTGCACTCAGGGAGCGGGCCTGGTTGGCGACCATCTGCTGCAGATCGGCCACCTGCTGGGTGAGCGCCTCGATGCGCTGTTGCAGGTCGGCCTCTCGCGCGGACGTCATCCGCTGAGGAGGCGGCGGCGCGAGATCGTAGACGGGCTCCCGGATGCCGAAGTTCTCCATTCCGGCAGTGTGGTTGCTGATGCCACCGTAGTAGTGCTTGCGGATGGCCCGCTCGATGGCGGACGCGCTGCTGACCACGACCTGGATCTTCTGATCGGTGTGGAAGGTCAGCTCCTGGAGAGCATCCACATTGGAGGGATCCGCGCTGGCCAGGGTGAGCGTCTTGTGGGTGGTGTCCGCGGCGATGGGGAAGACGGTGTAGCGCTCGGCCAGATCCACGCGGAAGAGCTTGAGCACGTGCTCGGGCGGAGTCAGCGAATCCAGCTCCACGGCGGGGATGTGCAGTTGGCGTGAGAGGGCGTGGACCATGGAGCTCTCATCCACGAAGCCCATCTGCACCAGCGTGTGGCCCAGCTTGCCGCCCCACTTGCGCTGTTCGGCCAGGGCCGAGCGCAGCTGGGTCTCGGTGAGGAGGCCGGCGTCCATGAGGATCTCGCCGAGCCGCTTCTTGCGCATGGGGGGAGGGGGCGAGGAGGGAGGGCTCACAGCCCCAGGGTACCAGCAGCGGTCGAACGGATCACATCCCCAGCCGACGAGAGTGGGCCGGGTGGCGTGCCTTGAGGTATGTGTGCGGTATGGCGCGATGCAAGTTCCTAGTCCTGCTGGCGTTTCTTTCGGGGTGTGCCACGACACGGCTGGCCGGCGCGGAGCTGGACCGCGTGACGCAGCCGGCGTTCATCTCGCGGATCGAGGATGGAGCGGGGCCCAAGGCCCTGGTGTTCCGAGAGGATGATGCGTACGGAGAGAAGCTGAAGAAGCTCGAGCCGAAGGAGGCGGATCGCCGGCTGCAGGCGAAGCTGAGCAAGGCGGTGACGCGCTTCGAGATCTCCGAGCGCCTGCGCGTCAACACGATCAACCAGTTGCCGCGCGAGCGGCCGTGGACGAACGTCGTGGATCCGGCAAGGGTTGCCTCGGCGCTGGAGAGCTTCCTGGTGGAGGAGGTGCCTGCGAACGCACCGGATTACGATCTGCTGGTGCCGCTGGGAGTGGATGTGGTGGTGGAGTTCGTGATCCAGGACTACGGCATGCGCAGTGAGAAGGGGCATGCGGGTGCATACCTGAAGGGCTATGGGCGCATGTTCCGGCTGGACAACCGGAGCGAGCTGTGGCGCCGCCCGTTTTCGGCGGACCAGATCGAGATCGGGGCGCCGCACCTGGACCCGTTTCGGGTGGGCAAGGATCCGGATCTGTTCCGGCAGGGGATCACCTCGCTGCTGGACGGGGTGGCGGAGCAGTTCGCGAAGGATCTGACGCCCAAGGATCGCCGGGGTGGAGCGCCGCTGCCGGAGGGAGCGGAGATGACGGCGCCGGACAGCACGAACCGCACGGGGCGGGAGAACCAGCAACCTCCACCCCCGCAGAAGCCGGATCCGGAGCTGCCTGCGGGCGAGTTGCCGGATCCGGATCCCTGAGCGGAGTGATGCTCAGCCTGTCTTCTCCGGCGTGTGGCCTGGGTCGGCATAGCCGCTCTGGGCCAGCCTGACGCCGGTGAAGGCATAGAGCTCGGCCGAGTGGTGGCCCACACCGTTGGCATCGATCCAGCGGTTGTAGAAGTTGAAGAGCGCACAGACGTTGATGGCGTCGTAGATGGCCTCGTCGGACCAGCCGACGGCCTTCAATGCGTCCACGTCCTCCTGGCGGATCTTCGCGCTAGCCAGGTTGACCTTGTCGATGAAGGAGAAGAGGGCCTTTTCAGCCTCGGAGATGGGGGCGGTGAGGTGATTCTCCAGGACAGCCTGGACCTTCTTGTCGTCATTCAGCAGTTTCGCCGCGACCGCGGCGTGAGAGTGCATTCAAAACAAACAGTGATTGCCGCGAGAGGTGAACGCGGCAATCAGTTCGCGCATGCCAGAGGGCAGGGGTGAGGGGCCGCGCATGATCCCCTCGGAGAGGGCGGACAGCGCAGTGGTGACCTTGGGCTTGAATGCGAACAGGTGCCAGATGCGAGGGAAGGGCTTACCTGCCTCGCGGCACCTCTGGATCATCGACGCATAGTGGCCGACGCCTTGGTGAGCCTCGACGTCCTTGAGAAACATCGGGTCCATGAATGATGACCTCCCGGTGGACTTGCTGAGCGGCAGCGTACACGCAAGGAGGCGCGTCGGGGATGGGGGGGCCGACACCACGGGTGGGACTGGTTGTTACGGGAGAAAGAGGCTCCCAGATGAGACGGAGAGTCTCCGCCGCTGGATGGGCAGCACGCTTCGAGTACAGGGTGGACGACTTGTCGACTGAGAGCGAACAGAGGATTCGTTCTCGTCCTGGCCCACCCCTGGTGCCGCTGGGGTTGCTGGTGCTTCGCTTTGCGGGATCTGAACAGCTTGCCCAGAGACTTCCTGACTGGGGTGAGTTGTTCGCTCGGGTGCACGCGTCTCCCAATGGACCGCAGGCGCTGTATCGAGTTGTCCGTTACCTGCACCAACTCGGGGACGAGCAGGCCCATGAGGCCGTAAGGCGTGTGCTACATTCCATCATGAAGTCAGAACGGGCGGAGGCGCTGATGCGAACGATGGAGCAGATCCTCAAGGAGCGTGGTCGGCAGGTGGGCTTGGCGGAAGGGGAGGCCAGGGGGGAAGCCAAGGGCCTGGCCAAGGCCGTGCTCCGCCTGCTTGCCGCCAGGGGCCTGCCCGTGGACGACGCATCCCGCCAGCGCATCCAGAGCTGCATGGACGTGGCCACACTGGAGCGCTGGCTCGAGCGAGCCGTCAGCGCCACCCACCTCTCAGAAGTTCTGGACGGCCCGACCCAATAGAGCCACAGACCGTCAGAACAGGGCGTGCTCGGCCAGCAGCACCGCGAGCCCCACGATGAAGCTCAGCAGCGTCACCGGCACGCCGATCTTCAAGTAGTCCATGAAGGACATCTTCACCTTGCCGCGCGCAGCCTCGAAGACGATGAGGTTGGCCACGCTTCCAATCAACGTGAGGTTCCCGGCCAGAGTGGAGCACAGCGCCAGCACGTGCCAGCCCAGCTCCGGGTTCTGCAGCCCCGGCACCCACGTGCGCGCCAGCATCACGAACGGCACGTTGCTGAAGAGGTTCGAGGCCACCAGCGTCAGCGCCGCGAACCCCAACGTCTCCCGCCACGGCGGCCCCGCCATCAGCGGCTCGAAGAGCGCTCGGATCTCCATCGCCCAGCCGTGCTTGTTCACCCCGTACACCACGACGAACAGGCTGGCGAAGAACACCAGCAGCACGAAGTCCACCCGCTCCATGATGGACCGAGGCTCGCGCCGGGCCAGCGCCATCACCACCGCCGATCCCGCCAGCGCGCTCCAGCTCATCGGGAAGCCGAGGAAGAAGGCCACCACCACCGCCACCAGCACGGCCATCGTCAGCACCAGCAGGGGCCGGTCGATCGGCGGCGGCGGTGGCTGGGGTTCGAAGCGCTTCGTGGGCAGATCGTGGCGGAACAGGTACAGCAGCATCATGATGACGATCGCCGTGGACAGAACCGCTGGCAGGGCCATGTACGCAGCGAAGCTCGAGTAGGACAGCTTCGAGGCCCCCTGGATGAGCATGTTCTGCGGGTTGCCCGTGAAGGTCGCCACCGAGCCGCTGTTGGACCCCATACACACCGCCAGCAGGTACGGCGCGGGCGGCAGGCGCGCATCCTCCACCACGGCCAGCACCAGTGGCGTCAACATCAGGCACACCGTGTCGTTCACCAGGAAGGCGGACAGCAGTGCGCTGATGCCCGTCACCGCCGCCAGCAGCAGCCGAGGCGTGTGCGCCAACCGCACCGTGTACGCCCCCGCCGTCCGGAAGAAGGCGGCCTGCGCCAGGTACGCCGCCAGCAACATCATCCCCAGCAAGAGGATGATCGTGTCCAGATCCACCGCGTGGCGGGACGGATCTTCACTGTGGTTGAAGACCTCGGCGGGAGTCACCACGCCGAGCACCACCATGAGCACCGCGCCCAGCAGCGCGCCGCCCGGGCGGTCCAGTTTGAGGAAGGGCAGACGCGCCCCGGCGATGAAGACGTACGTCAGCAGGAAGATGGCTAGGGCCACGAAGCGCGGACAGTATCCCAGCCGCTTCTGCTACGCTGCATCTCTCACGCATCGCCGCACAGGGACATCATGACCGGCACCAGCCGGCCCGAAGAGGGGCCGGTGCAGCTCGATGGCAGCGAAGGCGAGGGGGGAGGGCAGATCCTCCGCTCGGCGCTCTCCCTGTCGCTCATCACCGGACGGCCATTCCACATCACCCGCCTGCGCGAACGGCGGGATCCTCCCGGTTTGCGCCCCCAACACCTGGCGTGTGTGCGCGGCGCCGAGGCCCTCAGCTCCAGCACCAGCGAGGGGGCCACCGTAGGGGCCACGGAGCTCACCTTCACCCCCGGTCCCGTACGCCCAGGGGACTATCTGCTCGAGGTGGGCACCGCTGGCAGCACCCCGCTGCTCTTCCAGTGCCTCTTCTTCCCCCTGGCGCTCGCCGGAGGCGGGCAGCTCACCCTGCGCGGAGGCACGCACCTGCCGCACAGCCCCAGCTACCACTACCTCGTGAACGTCTGGCTGCCGGTGATGCATGCCTACGGGCTGCACGCCTCGCTGAGCCTGACCCACGCGGGCTTCTATCCAGAGGGCGGCGGTGAGTTCCAGGCGGAGATCGCCTCTCCGGCCGAGCCTCCGCGGCTGGTGGATCTCCCAGCGCGCGGTACGCTCCACGACATCACCGTCAGCTCCTTCGTGGGGGGGCTGCCCTTCTCGATCGCCGATCGCCAGTCCCGCGCCGCCGAGGCAGCGCTTCGCGAGCGAGGGCTCTACTGCAGCACTCAGAACCGGGCCCTGCCCGTCACCGGTTCGGCAGGGACGGTCACCTTCATCCTGGCGCAGTTCGAGAACACCTTCGCCGGCTTCACCGCCCTGGGCGAGCGGGGACGGCCCGCGGAGGAGGTGGGGCGCGAGGCCGCCGAAGCCGTGGCTCGCTTCATGGAGTCCGCAGGAGCCATCGACGAGCACCTCGGGGATCAGCTCCTGCTCCCGGCGGCGCTGCTGGCCTCAGGCCGGTTGGGCCCGGCCGCTCCGGGGACCACACGCTTCACGGCGGCCCGCGTGACGGAGCACCTGACGACGCATGCCCGCGTCCTCGAGCGCTTCCTGCCCGTGAAGGTCGCCGTGGAACCGGGCGGCGCGGTGGAGGTCCGCCCGGCCGAGACGCCATCCGCCTAGGACTCGTCCTCGGCGCGCTGGCCTCCCGAGACACCGAAGGTGTTCGCGTCGGCGATGTCCTTCGTCGTGTTGCGGTACGCACGGAGCGCGAACGGCGCGGCGACGAGGAACACCAGCCCGGCCAGGCCGATGGCGGCCCAGGGCACCGGCGTCTCCTTGATCTGGATGTCCTTGCCGTAGGCGTTCATGTTGCCCCCGAGCTGCTGGGCTTTGAGGGCGGACCTCTCCTCCTCGGTCATCTCGGGAGGTGGTTGGAAGTCCTGCACGGGGCGGCCGGCCAGAACGGCACCGCCGGAGAGCAGGGCGGACAGGAGGACGAGTCGCGAGAGCGTACGCATGGCCCCGGATGCTACCACGGGTAGGGCCCTGGAGAGCCACTCTGAGGCTGGGAAGGCGGCTCCCGGGGCCGCCGGAGCGGGCAGGGAAGCCTCCGGGGACTCCATCGCCATGCGCACACCCCGGTGGAACAAGGCTTGCGTCCGTCGCGTCCGTCCATTACGCGCCGAGTCGACTCCTTCCCTCGGGCCCTCATGGTGCGCCTCGTCTTCGTCGCTCTCGCCAACCTGCTGCTGGGGGTACGGACCCTGTTGGGGCTGCCGTTCCGCTTGCTGGCCGCTCGGCACCGTCCCCCCTTCGTCCGCTTCCGGCTCTCCGGTGATCTGCCCTACCGCGAACAGCGCCAGCGCCGGTTCTGGCCGGGCGGCTCGCGCCCCGAGCCCGCCACCGTCTCCTCTCTGGAGTCCTTCCAGGAGGCGCTCGGGTTGCTGGCGAAGGACCCGAAGGTGAAGGGCATCCTCTTGGAACTCGAGGGGCTCGAGGTCGCCTCCGCGAAGAAGGACGCGCTGGTGAAGCTGCTCACGGACTTCCGGGCCGCGGGCAAGCGGGTGGTGGGCTGGGCCGTGAGCGTGGACAACCTGGGCTACCAGGTGCTGTGCGCCGCGGACGAGGTGCTGTTGGCACCGGCAGGCAGGCTCGAGTTGGTGGGCTATGCCGCCGAGGCGACGGCGCTGGGCGAGGGGCTCTCTCGCGTGGGCATCCAGGCCCACTTCGTCCGCCGAGGTGACTACAAGACGGCCCCGGAGCTGTTCACCCACGCCCATGTCTCGGACATCCAGCGCCAGACGCTGGAGGCCTTCCTCGATGAGCGCTACGCCGATCTCGTGGAGACAGTGGCCCGAGGCCGCAAGCGCACGCCCGAGGAGGTCCGGGCGATCATCGACAGCGGCCCCTACAGTGCCCAGCGCGCGGTGACGGCAGGGTTGGTGGACGCCGTCTGCAGCGAGGCGGAGCTCCCGGCTCGCCTGGACGAACGTCGGAGGGACGAGAAGGATCCAGACGATGCCGAGGAGCCACTCGAGCCGATGGCTACCTGGTTGGCAACACAGCCGTTCCCTCCGGTGAAGTGGCGGCCGGCGAAGCGGCGGCCGAAGCTGGGGCTGGTGACGATCTCGGGGATGATCGTCCCGGGCAAGGGGTCCGGTGGCATCGGCATGAAGACGGCCGGTGCGGAGTCAGTGGTGAAGGCGCTGCGCACGGCAGGGCGGGACAAGCGAGCCAAGGCGGTGGTGCTCTACATCAACAGCCCGGGGGGCTCGGCGCTGGCCTCGGAGCTGATCCTGGAGGCGGTGCAGCGCGTGGCCCGCAAGAAGCCGGTGATCGCCTACGTGGATCAGGTCTGCGCCAGTGGCGGGTACATGGCGGCGCTGGGAGCCAAGGCGATCTGGACGGCACCGCACGCGATCATCGGCTCCATCGGCGTCTTCGCCGGCAAGTTCGAGGGCTCCGGGCTGATGGAGCGCCTGGGCGTGCGGCGGACGATCATCGCCCGCGGGGAGAACGCCGGCATCTTCTCCACATCCCGAGGCTTCACGCCTCACGAGCGCGCCTCGCTGGAGGCGGAGGTGGAGGAGACCTATCAGGCCTTCCTCGCCCACGTGGCGAAGGCGCGAGGCCGGACCAAGGAGGAGATCCACGAGCGAGCCGAGGGACGCGTGTACTCGGGCACCCGAGCGCTCGCCGCGGGCCTGGTGGATCGCTCGTCGAGCTTCGAGGAGGCCTGCCGCCATGCCATGGATCTGGCCCAGGTCCCGCCCGGCAAGTTCGATCTGGCCCTCTACAGCTCGGGGGAGCGCCGCTTCACGCTGCTCCAAGTCCTGCTGAGCATGTCGAGCACTCGCCTGTATGCGCTCTGCCCCACTTCCTGGTCCATGGCCGGATTCACGACCCGGCAGGATGGGTGAGGGCTCCGAGGCGAGGCGGCCGGGCGTCTGGTCGACGCGCTGCGCAAAACAGATACGCTCCGTAACGAGAACTTCGCTATCCTGCAAGGCAGGAGGGTGCTAGCGGAACCATGAACGTCGTCTTCATCTCGCCCCACTTTCCCCATCACTTCATCCACTTCGTCACCGCCCTGCGTGAGCGCGGTGTCAACGTTCTGGGGATCGGCGACGCTCCGTATGACGCCCTACGTCACGAGCTGAAGAACGCGCTGACCGAGTACTTCTTCGTCCCGCATCTCGATGACAAAGAGGCCATGCTCCGCGCCGTCGGCTACTTCACCTGGCGCAATGGCCGCATCGACCGGATCGACTCGCTGAACGAGAGCTGGCTGGAGGTCGAGGCGCAGCTGCGAGAGGACTTCCACGTGCCCGGCCTGCGGCCCGCGGATCTGCGCTCGCTCCGCTCCAAGCTGGGCATGCATGATCTCTTCAAGCAGGCAGGCATTGCCCACCCGGACGCCATCGCCGCCACGGACGCCGCCACGGTGAAGGCCTTTGGCCAGCGCGTGGGCTACCCTCTGGTCCTCAAGCCCGACGTGGGCGTCGGCGCCGCCCATACCTTCACCGTCAAGAGCGACGCGGAGGTGGATGCCGCCTTCTCACAGCCTCTGCCCAACTATGCGGCGCAGAAGTACGTGAAGGGCACCATCGTCACCTATGACGGCATGGTGGACCGCCAGGGCAAGGTCATCTGCGCCTTCAGCCACGAGTACAGCAACGGCATCATGGAGTCCGTGCTCGAGCAGCGCGAGCTCGTCATCTGGAGCCTGCGCGATCTGCCTCCCGCGCTCGATGAGCTGGGCCGCCGCACCGTGGAGGCGCTCGGCCTGCGCGAGCGCTGGTTCCACCTGGAGTTCTTCCGCCTCGAGGACGGCTCCTACGCGGCGCTCGAGGCCAACCTGCGTCCGCCCGGCAGCGTGCTGCCGGACATGATGAACTACGCGTGCGACATCGACGTGTACCGGCTCTGGGCGCGCATGCTCACGGGCGAGCAGGTGGACAACTTCCAGTACACGCGCAAGTACTACGTCTGTCACACCTCGCGCCGCTCCGGACGCGCGTACAAACATCCCCACTCGCAGGTGGTGTCGCGCCTGGGCTCGGCGCTGCTCGAGCACCGGGAACTGCCCGCCGTCTTCCACAGCGCGCTGGGCAACGAGATCTACCTGAGCCGCCACCAGGACCTCGACGCCATGCGCGAGGCGATCTCCTTCATCCAGGCGCCCGCCTGAGCCACGGGGGCGCCCGGGTGCCGCCAGGCCCCGAGGCGCTCAGCTCAGCAGCCAGCTCAAGGCGGTGGGCAGGCGCCGCTGCCAGTCGAGCTCGTGGTGGTGGCCCTCGGGTTCGAGGAAGAGGGCCAGCTCGTGGTCGGCGTACCCCAGCGTCTTGAGGTGGAAGTAGAAGTCCCGCGTGGCATCGCCATAGAGCATCGGCCAGCCCACGGGATCCACGTTCTCGTAGGTGCCCGCATCCAGGTAGATGCGCGTCCAGCGATGGGTATGGGACGTCCACTGGTGGAACAGGCGCCCGTAGCTCCACATCACCGACGGGGACATGCCGCCGATGCGGCCGAACAGGTGTGGGTGCGTCCACCCGAGGTACAGCGACATCAACCCGCCCAGCGACGAGCCCATGACGCCCGTCCACTCCGGCTCCGGGCGCGTGCGCAGGTTGCTGTCCACCCACGGCTTGAGCGTCTCGACGAAGAACCTCACATAGGGCTCGCCGCGAGCCTGCACGTTGCTCCGAGGCTCATCCCAGGGGGAGTACTCGGAGAGCCGGTTCGGGGAGGAGTCGATGGCGACCACCACCCACGGCTCCACCTGCCCCTCGTGGATCATCGAGTCCAGCACCCGATTCGCACACCAGGTGTCATAGATGGCGGACTCTGGGTGCGCGAAGACGTTCTGCCCGTCGTGCATATAGAGGACGGGGTAGCGCCGGTCCGAGGAGGGCTCGTACCCGTCCGGCATGTAGATGCGCAGGGCTCGGGTCGTTCCTTCCTGCGGGGAGTAGAAGTCTCGAAGGATGTGGATCGTGCTCATGGGGGGATCGACACACGCAGGATAGGGTGTACGCGCAATTCTGAGAAGGTAGGCGCAACTCTCGCCAGGTAAGTGCGATAATCGGTACAAAAGCTCTCCGCAGAACGAGGACCTACTCATGGGCAGCTACCGCATCCAGTCCGGCGACACCCTCAGCAAGATCGCGCAGCGCAACCACACCAGCGTGGATGCGCTGATGAAGGCGAACCCCTCGATCAAGGACGCCAACAAGATCTTCGCGGGCAAGACGCTGAACATCCCGGGGAGCAAGGACGAGTTCGTTGACGGGCCCGGCGGCAAGACGGGCGGACAGTCGACGGGCGGCACGCAGGGCACCCAGGGGACGCAGGGCACCCAGGCGGCGGGCCCGGTTCCCGAGGGCCAGGTGGGCGACTGGATCAAGCAGGCGCTGAGCGAGCTGCAGAAGGCCGGCGTGGACACCAGCAAGATCAACCCGCAGGACATCGCGACGATCATCCAGCACGAGTCCAGCGGCAACCCGAACGCCCAGAACAACTGGGACTCCAACGCGGCCAAGGGCACGCCGTCGATCGGTCTGATGCAGACCATCCAGCCGACCTTCGACTCGTACAAGCTGCCGGGCCACGACAACATCCGCAACCCGGTGGACAACATCATCGCGGGCGTGCGCTACGCGATCGCGCGCTACGGCTCGGTGTCCAACGTGCCGGGCATCAAGGCGGTCCACTCGGGCGGGGCGTACGTCGGCTACTAAGAGGAACGAGAAGTCCCTGTTCGCGCCTCGCGCGGATCGTCGCCCAGCCAGCGGGCGGCGGTCCACCGCGGGGCGCGTTCGTTTTTTGCTACGCTGCCGCGCGTCATGAAGCCCGCTCTCCGACCGCTCCTGATCCTGGCCCTGACCGCTGGCTGCGCCACGCCGAAGGGGCCTTCGTCCATCGCGGAGTCCTATGCGAAGGCGCTGGAGGAGAACAATCTCTCGAGAGCCTATGCCCTCACCACCGGGCTGCCCGAGGGAGAGTCCGGTTTCCGGGAGCGCTATGGAGACGCCTCGGTCCGCCGGGAGCGCGCCGCCTCCGTGCGCACCAGTGCCGACGAGCTCGAAGCCCACGGCCCGAACCTCATCATGGAGCGCCGGCAGGACACCTGGCGCATCGTCGAGACCCGTCCCTCCGACGACGCCAAGGCCGCCCTTACGCGCTTCCTGAATGCCGTGGAGGCCCGGGACTGGGAGAAGGCCTGGAGCCTCCTGAGCGGACCGCTGCGCGCCCGCTACACACCGGATCGCTTCCGGGAGGACTTCCAGCGCGAGCCCCTGGCCAAGGAGCGCATGCGCCGTGCCCGCCTCGCGCTCCGAGGCAACGTGAAGATGACCGGCAGCGAAGCCACCTTCCCCCTGGGGGCCGATCGCGCCGTGCGGCTGGTGCTGGAAGAGGGCGAGTACCGCGTGGCCGCCATCGAGTGAGCCTCGGCCTTCTCGGTGCCATGCAGGCGAGCAGAGGCTCGAAGCGTGCGGTGAGGGGTGGGGCCCGTTAAACGTCGTTGACAGCCCTGGGGGCGGCTGGCCATCCTCCGCGCCCTTCAGGGCTCGCAACTGCCCGATTTCCTAAAGGTTTCAGGTGTACTGATGAGCGTTTCCGAGCGCGACATCCTCGCGGCGATGTCGAAGGTGATGGATCCCGAGCTGCATGTGGATCTGGTGAAGGCGGGGATGGTGAAGGACGTGCGCCTCACCGGCGACACGGTGAAGCTGAAGATCGAGCTGACGACGCCCGCCTGTCCCCTCAAGGGCAAGATCCAGGCGGACGCCGAGGCCGCGCTCAAGGCCGTGCCCGGACTGAAGTCCTTCGAGATCGAGTGGGGCGCCCAGGTTCGCGCCACCGGCGGTGCGGCTCCGGGCCAGGGCCAGGCCCTGCTGCCAGGCGTGAAGAACATCGTCCTCGTAGGTGCCGGTAAGGGCGGCGTGGGCAAGAGCACCGTCGCGGTGAACCTGGCCGTGGCCCTGTCGAAGCACGGCGCCAAGGTGGGCCTGCTGGACGCGGACTTCTACGGCCCGTCCATCCCGCTGATGACGGGCATCACCGAGCGCCCGGTCAGCCCGGACGGCAAGACGCTCACCCCCATGAGCAAGTACGGCCTGAAGGTCATGTCGATCGGCTTCCTGGTGGAGGCGGATCAGGCGCTCATCTGGCGCGGGCCCATGCTCCATGGCGCGCTCATGCAGTTGGTGCGGGACGTGAACTGGGGCGAGCTGGACTACCTCATCCTGGACCTGCCGCCGGGAACCGGCGATGTGGCGCTCTCCCTGTCCCAGAGCGTGCGGGCGGCCGGGGCGGTGCTCGTCACCACGCCGCAGGACGTGGCGCTGGCGGACGTGGTCCGCGCCAAGCAGATGTTCGACAAGGTCCACATCCCCGTGCTCGGCATCGTCGAGAACATGAGCCAGTTCGTCTGCCCGCACTGCTCCAAGACAACCCACATCTTCAACCACGGGGGAGGGCGCAAGGCCGCGGAGATGTTCAACATCGCCTTCCTGGGTGAGGTTCCTCTGGACCTGAAGGTCCGTGAGTCGGGAGACTCAGGGGTGCCGGTCGTGGCGGGCGCGCCGGACAGCCCGGAATCCCAGGCCTTCATGGAGGTTGCTCGCAACGTCGCTGGCCGGGTTTCCGCGGAGAGCGCGCGGGCGGTCCGGCTGCCGGTGATGCAAGCGCGCTGAGCCCCGCAGTCCCCGAGGTCCCTCATGGCTGGTGACAGCGAAGACTATCCGCAGGATCCGCTGGACGACGATCAGCTGCCGAACGGTGGCCGCGAGGGCCGCCCCGGCTTCATGCCGGGCTTCGTTCGCAAGGTGGCGGTGGCCGGGTTGGGCGCCATCTTCATGACGGAGGAGGGCATCCGAAACCTCGCCGGACAGCTCAAGCTGCCCAAGGAGGTGCTCGGCTTCATCATCTCCCAGGCGGAGAAGACGAAGGACGAGGTAGGCCACGTCCTGACCGAGGAACTCCGCCGCTTCCTCCAGTCCGAGAAGCTCCGCGAGGAGTTCATCAAGCTCATGTCCGGGATGACGCTGGACGTGAGGGCGCAAATCCGCCTCGTGCCCGCCGACGAGGCCAAGGACGAGAAGAAGGAGGAGCCCAAGTCCAAGTCCTCGGCCAGCGGCTCCGCATCGCCTCGAGTGGTCGTCTCCGAGCTGAACGCGCGCCAGGGCAAGCGGCACAAGAAGGAGTGACATTGGAGGCGGAAGCGCGACCCGGCTGGCGGAACCACCCGCTGATGAAGCGCCTGCCCCTGCTGGTGCTGGCGGCGTTGGGCATCTGGCTGTGGCAGGTGACGAGCACTCCCGAGCGTGAGCTCGTGTGGCAGCTCGACGGCTCGGGATGGAGCACCGTTCGCGCCATGGACTTCCAGGTGACGGGCGAGGACGGGAAGATCATCAAGCGCGAGGAGCGCTTCTTCACCGCCGCGCCGCCCCACGAGGTGACTCTCAAGGTCGATCTGCCCGAGGGCTCCTACCGCGCGCTCATCTTCGTGAAGGAGGAAGGGCACCCCACGCGTCCCCCGTTGGTCGAGCCGCTGACGATCGGTCAGGAGCAGTACGTCCTGCGGACGCTGCGGCTGCCCGCGAGCCGTTGACCCCTCCGAGGGCGAGGGCTATAGCGCCCGCACTTCACTCTTGGCTGGAGCAGGAGACGCCATGGCAACGGAGCACATCATCGTCGTCGGGGCAGGGCAGATGGGCGCGGGCATCGCGCAGGTGTCGCTGGTGGCAGGGCTGCGCGTCACGCTGGTGGACGTCTCCAAGGAGGGACTCGCCAAGGGCGCGGACCGCATCCGGGCGGGCCTGGCCAAGCTGGTGGAGAAGGGCAAGCTGGATGACGCGAAGCGCAAGGCCGCCGAGGCGAACCTGGCCACCGCCACCAGCCCCGCCGAAGTCAAAGACGTGGACTTCGCCGTCGAGGCCGTCACGGAGAACGAGGACCTCAAGCGCCGCATCTTCCAGGACCTGGACGCGGTGGTGAAGCCGGGCGGCGTGCTGGCGACGAACACCTCCTCCATCCCCATCACCCGGATCGCGGCCTCCACGAAGCGCCCCGAGGCGGTGATCGGGATGCACTTCATGAACCCCGTGCCGGTGATGCAACTGGTGGAGCTGATCCGCGGCGCGGCCACCTCGGACGAGACGTACCAGAAGACCCGCGCGCTGGCCGAGAAGATGGGCAAGACGACGGTGGTGTCCAAGGACATGCCGGGCTTCATCGTCAACCGCATCCTCATCCCCATGCTGAACGAGGCGTGCTTCGCGCTGATGGAGGGCCTGGGCACTGCCGAGGACATCGACACGGCGATGAAGCTGGGAACCAATCAGCCCATGGGCCCGCTGCAACTGGCGGACTTCATCGGCCTGGACACCTGCCTCTACATCGCCGAGGTGCTCCACAAGGGACTCGGCGATTCCAAGTACCGCCCGTGCCCGCTGCTCCGCCAGTACGTGGACGCCGGCTGGTACGGCAAGAAGAGCGGTCGCGGCTTCTACAAGTATTAAAAAACTTAAATACATTGGATTCTCATGGATTGACGACCCTACCCATGAGGACATACCTTCTGCGGCCGTGAAATTGAGAACGATTCTCAATATCGACGTCATCGAAATGAATCGAGGCGTTGTTTCTCCGCCCGAGGAAGTCCGGTCTCCCGTGCGGGTCTTCCGCATGGGTGAGGCCCTCTCTGGGCAAGGGGAGTGGGAGCGGTGGGGATGGGCTCTCCTCATCGCCGCGTTCGTTCACGTGGCGGCGATCGCGGCTGGAATCGCCATGCCTCGCGTTGTCCCGAAGCCGCCATCTCCGCCCCAGGAGCCAGAGGTGGTGTTTCTCGCCGCCATGGCTCCTCGGGCCCAGGCGGCGAGTGTCGCGCCCGCTCCTGTGACGAAGCCTCAGCGCGTGCCGCCCCAGGTGCGCGCGCGGGCGGCGCGTCCGCTCGTGCCGCCTCGCGTGCCGGAACCTGTCGCCGAGAAGCCTCCTGAGCCTCCCACTCCTGTGCAGGAGACGCCCGAGGAGGCCCCCACTCCGGAAGCAGCTCCCGAGGAGGAGGTTTCGGGCTCCGAGGCAGTGACGGGCGTCGTCGCCGGGTTGGTGAACTCCGCGGTGACGACTCCGGGCGGCTCGGGGCTGGGAGTCGTCTCGGGAGGAGACGCCGTCGACCTGAAGCAGGTGTCGCGCGCTCCGGGCGTGCTCAAGCAGATCCAGCCCCCATACCCCCGAGAGGCCAAATCCCGCCGCATCGAAGGCCTGGTCCTCGTGCGGATCATCATCGGGATCGACGGGCGCGTCGAACCCGAGCACACCCGCGTCATCCGCTCCATTCCGGAGCTCGATGCAGCGGCCGTGTCCGCCGTCAGCCAGTGGCGCTTCTCCCCAGCGCTCGGGCGCCAGGGCCGGCCGGTACGCGTGATCGTCGACATCCCCTTTCAGTTCTCCCTGAAGTGAAGCACCGCAGGAAGCGGCCATGAAAAGCACCTTTCGGAACATCCTCTTCTGGATTCATCTGGCCGCGGGCATCGTTGCTGGAATCATCATTGGCATCATGTCCATCACCGGGGTGCTGCTCGCCTTCGAATCGCAGCTCGTCGAGTGGGCGGACCGGGATGCGCGGCACGTGCAGGTGCCCGCGCCGGAGGCGACCCGGCTCCCCGTGGATGAGTTGCTGGCTCGCGTCCGTGCGGCCCGACCCGAGACTCCTCCCTCGGGGATCACGATGTACTCAGAGCCGACCTCGGCCGTGCTGGTGAGCACCGGCCGCGCCAGCGGCGTCTACGTGAACCCCTACACGGGTGAGATCCACGAGATGGGCGCCCGGGGCCTGCGCGCCTTCCTCCACAAGGTGGAGGAGTGGCACCGGTGGCTCGGTACCAGTGAGGAGAACCGCGGAGTGGGCCGCGCTGTTACCGGCGTCTGCAATGCCGCCTTCCTGTTCCTGGCCATCTCCGGCCTGTACCTGTGGTGGCCTCGCAAGTGGACCTGGCGCACAGTGCGCCCGGTTCTCTGGTTCAAGGGTGGGCTGCGCGGCAAGGCGCGGGATTTCAACTGGCACAACTCGATCGGCTTCTGGGCCCTGCCCGTGATCATCGTCCTGACGGTTTCGGGCATGGTCATGTCCTACAAGTGGGCTTCGGATCTCATCTTCAAGCTCACGGGAAGCGAGCCTCCGGCGCAGCAGGGGCCGTTCGCACAGCCGTCGGTCAAGGTCCCCGAGCCGACGCCGGGGGCCAGTCCGCTCGGCTACGACACGCTCTTCGCTGAGGCGCGAAAGCAGGCGTCCGCCTGGGAGACGATCACGCTTCGTTTCGGAGGCGGCCCTCGTGGCAATGCTCCTCGCGGGGCCCAGGGCGGTGGCGCTCCTGGTGGCGCTCCTGGCAACGGTGAGGCACGGGGCGAGGGGGCGGGACGCGGCGAGGGGCGTGGCGAGGGGCGCGGAGGCGGTCAGGGCGGTGAGTCTCGCGGTGGCCAGGGTGGAGGCGAGGGACGTGGCGGCGGCCGACAGGCGATCAACTTCTCGATCAAGGAGGAGGACTCGTGGCCTCTGTTCGCCTCCGCTACGGTCTCGCTGGACCCCTTCACGGGCCAGGTGTTGAAACGAGAGACATTCGCCGATTACAGCAGCGGCCGGCAGATCCGGACCTGGCTGCGCTTCCTGCACACCGGTGAAGCATTCGGGTGGGTGGGCCAGCTCATCGCCGGGCTGGCGTCGCTCGGCGGAGTCTTCCTGATGTACACCGGCTTCGCTCTGTCCTGGAGGCGGTTCTTCCGCCGAGGGACCCGCGTGGCTCCGTCCGCGGGAAGTTCGTCTTCTGCCCCTGCCAGCGCGTCGGTCTCCGAGTCAGAGACCACAGCCTGAGTCTGAGACAGGGCTCGTGCCGAACCGCACGAGTCTTGCGAGCCAGCTCGAAATTCAGTCTCCGCACCAATATCAATATTAGTAATCATTATCAGAATAGCATGGAGATACCGGGGCCTTCCACGGAGCAGGGCGCTGGTACCACAGAGGGAGGGAAGTACATGTCGTCGTCGAAGACCGTCGGGGCGGGCGTTCGCTCCATGAAGGGACACTCGGGAGGACTGCGCGGTTCGCTGCGTCCTTGGGGGCCGGCTGCGGTGGGCCTCGCATCAGCCCTGGCCGCCAGTGGTGCGGTCGCCCAAGAGACTCCCGCTCGCACGGACACCCCGGCGGCCCAGGTCTCCGAGGAGCCTCGTCCCGCGCCTGCGCCGCAACCGCTCGCGACCCCGGAGCAGCCCGCGACTGCTGCTCCCCAGGAAGGGCCGTCCCCGGCTCCGGCGGCGGCCTCCAGTGAAGCAGCCACCGAGAAGACGCCGGAGGGCACCGAGGGCCAGTTCGTTCTTCCCACGGTCCAGGTGCAGGAGGAGGCGGAGCCCTACCGCGCCGAGGAGAGCTCGATCACGCGCCTGCCGACGCCGCTCGTGGACACGCCGCAGACCGTCACCGTGGTGCCCGAGAAGGTCATCGAGGAGCAGAAGGCGACGACGGTCCGCGAGGCCCTGCGCAACGTGTCGGGTATCACGGTCAGCGCGGGAGAGGGTGGCCGGCAGGGAGACACCTTCATCCTGCGCGGCTTCTCGGCGCAGACCGACGTGAGCCGTGATGGCGTGCGCGATCTGGGCTGGTACACGCGCGACACCTTCAACCTCGGCGGCGTCGAGGTCTTCTTCGGGCCCTCCTCGGTGGTGTTCGGCCGAGGCTCGACGGGAGGCGCGATCAACCTGGCCACGAAGAAGCCGGTGCGGCAGTCCTTCCAGGAAGTGTACGTCACGGGAGGCACGGCGCCCTCGGGCCGCGTGGGGATCGACGTCAACGAGGCGGTCTCCGACCGCTTCCAGGTCCGCATCAACGCGGCGGGGCAATTGGCCGACGTGGCGGGACGCAACCACGTGGAGGCCAACCGCGCCGGTGTGTCGCCCTCGCTCCGCTACAAGCTGGGCGAGAACACCACGATCGACGCCGACTACCTCTACCAGCACGAGGACAGCGTCCCGGACTACGGCGAGCCCTACTTCAACGGTTACCCGGTCTCGAACACCCTCGACGTGGCGCGTGACACCTTCTACGGAGTGGACGGCTCGGACACCGAGCGGGTGAACGCGAACATCGTGACCGGCCGGATCCAGCACAACTTCGGCGGCGGCTTCCTGCTGACGGACACGCTGCGCTACGGGCGGGTGGACCGGTTCGCCCGGCCCACGGCGCCGCGTGGGCTCACTCCGGCCGCTGCTCCCACGACCATCGGACGGCAGCGCTTCGAGACGGGGACGGACAACTCGTACCTGGTCGACCAGTTGGATCTCCGCGGGGTGTTCGACACGGGAATCCTGAAGCACACAGCGAACATCGGGCTCGAGCTGTCGCGCGAGACGCGCGATCAGACGCGCTACAACCTGGAGGCTACGGGCCTGCCCACGGGCACGAACCTGCCCGCGGACCTGCGCGATCCGGATCCCGAGCCGGATCTCTCCGTCGTCGCCCGGAACTTCTCCACGTCCAACACGAGCATCCAGCGGACGGTGGCGTTCTACGCATCGGAGCAGCTCGGCATCACCCAATACGTCGAGCTCGTCGGCTCCATCCGCTACGACATCTTCGGCACGGACTACTCCTCGACGAACGCCGCGGGGGTGGTCTCCCCGCTGAAGAGCCGTGACAAGTTCGCCAACTGGCGCACGGGCATCGTCCTCCACCCGGTGGAGAAGACGAGCGCCTACGCCATGTACGGCACCTCGGCGAACCCCTCGGCGGAGGCCGGAACGCTCTCATCCGGGCTCGAGAGCTTGGAGCCGGAGCGCAACAACATCCTCGAGTTCGGCGCCAAGGCGGACCTGCTGGAGGATCGGCTGGGCCTGAGCGGGGCGCTCTTCCGCATCACCAAGACGAACGGGCGCGTGCCGAACACGGACCCCGAGGGCCCCCCGCAGATCCTGGAGGGCAAGCAGCGCTCGGAGGGCTTCAACGTCGGCATAGCAGGGACGATCACGGAGAACTGGCGGCTGTTCGCGAACTACACGCACATCCACTCGGCGATCCTCGAGCACACCAACGACTATCTCGAGGGCCAGCCGCTGCCGAACACGCCGAAGAACAGCCTGTCGCTGTGGACGACGTACCGCGTGATCGAGAACCTCACGCTGGGCGGCGGCGCCGTGTACCAGAGCGTGACAACGGTCAACAACCCCACGTCGGCGACGCAGGCGTTCACCAAGGTGCCGAATTTCTGGCGCTTCGATGCCTTCGCGGGCTACCAGTGGGGGAAGGCGGAGCTCCAGCTGAACCTCAACAACCTCACCGACAAGCTCTACTACGCACAGTACTACTCCGGGCACGCCGTGCCGGCCGAGGGGCGGACGGTGAGCATCGCAGGCAAGTACCGGTTCTAACCATGATGCTTCACATCCCCCAGGTTCTCACCGCCGAGCAGGCTGGCCGCTGCCGGCAGATCCTCACCCAGGCGGATTGGGAAGACGGCCGCAGCACGGCCGGCCACCAGTCGGCGCAGGTGAAGAAGAACCTGCAGCTCCCGGAGAACAGCCCGGCGGCACGAGAGCTGGGGGATGTGGTGCTGGCGGCACTCGAGCGGAGCCCGCTGTTCATCTCCTCCGTGCTGCCGCAGCGGGTCTTTCCTCCGCTCTTCAATCGGTACGAAGGAGGAATGACCTTCGGGTCGCACGTGGACAACGCCATCCGCCCGATCACCGGGACCCCCCTGCGCATCCGCACCGATGTCTCGGCGACGCTCTTCCTGTCCGAGCCCGAGAGCTACGACGGCGGCGAGCTGGTGGTGGAGGACACCTATGGCAGCCACTCGGTGAAGCTGCCGGCAGGAGATCTCATCATCTATCCTGCCTCGAGCCTGCACCATGTGACGCCGGTGACACGAGGAGTGCGGCTGGCGTCCTTCTTCTGGGTGCAGAGCATGATTCGGGACGTGAGCCACCGGGCGCTGCTCTTCGATCTCGATACGGCGATCATGCAGCTGAACCAGGAGGTGCCCAAGAGCCCCTCGCTGGTCATGCTGACGGGCGTCTACCACAACCTGCTGAGGCAGTGGGCCGAGCCCTGAGCCGCGAACTCAGCGCCTCCACGTTCGCTGCAAGGCGCTGGAGACCCAGGCTCCTGAGATCGCCCTTGGAGCCCACTTGGGGAGTGGTATGAACGCGCGGACGGAAGCACCCGTCCGTGCCCTCAAACCCCCGAGGATCTCACATGGCCATGGCCTACCAGAACATCCGGCTGGAGACTCAGGGCGTCATCACGACGCTCACGATCGATCGGCCCAAGGCGCTCAACGCCCTCAACAGCCAGACGCTCCAGGAGATCGAATCCGCCCTCCGCTCCCTGGATGAGAGCACCCGCGTGCTCATCGTCACCGGAGGAGGGGAGAAGGCCTTCGTCGCGGGCGCGGACATCTCCGAGATGTCCACCATCACCGCGGGGCAGGCCCGTGAGTTCGCCGCGCTCGGGCACCGCGCCTTCGCGCTGCTGGAGTCCCTGCCCATCCCGACCATTGCGGCCGTCAACGGCTTCGCCCTGGGCGGCGGCTGCGAGCTGGCCCTGGCCTGCGATCTCATCTACGCCTCGGAGAAGGCGAAGCTGGGGCTCCCCGAAGTGTCCCTCGGCGTCATCCCCGGCTTCGGCGGCACGCAGCGCCTCACCCGCCTTGTGGGGAAGATGCGCGCCAAGGAGCTCATCTTCAGCGGCTCCCACGTGACGGCCGCCCAGGCCAAGGAGTACGGCCTGGTGCTGGACGTGCTGCCTGCCGACAAGCTGCTGGAGCACTGCCGCACCGTGGCTGAGAAGATCCTCAAGAACGGCCCGCTCGCCATCTCCCAGGCCAAGCGCGTCATCGAGTTCGGCGCGGACCAGGACCTGCGCGCCGCCAACGAGCTGGAGCGCCAGGGCTTCGCGGCCCTCTTCGGCTCGGACGACCAGCGCGAGGGCATGAAGGCGTTCCTCGAGAAGCGCCCCGCTGGCTTCACGGGCAAGTGAGCGCCTGACAGTTCCACGCGGAGTGTTCCCTGGGGCACGCCTCCCGCCCCAGGGCCCTTCCGACCGGTCGGTCTCTAATAGGCGCGGCAACCCGGGCTCAGGTGTCTCCGACTGACGGTCGGTGTTCCCCCGAGGCCCGCCGCATACTATGGAGACGGGCCACCTTCCCCAGGAGTGCCATGAACTTCGAGCTGACCGACATCCAGCGCGACATCCAGCGGGTATGTCGTGAGTTCGCCGCGAAAGAGCTCATCCCCAACGCCCGCAAGTGGGACGAGACCCACGCGTGGCCCACCGAGGCGGTGAAGCAGCTCGCGGAGCTCTCGCTGCTGGCCGTGGCCGTCCCCGAGCAGTACGGCGGCGCCGGTCTGGACAACGTCTGCTACGCGCTCGCCATGGAGGAGATCAGCCGCGGCTGCGCCTCCACCGGCGTCATCATGAGCGTGAACAACTCGCTCTACTGCGATCCGGTGATGAAGTTCGGCACCGAGGCGCAGAAGCAGGAGTTCCTGGTGCCCTTCGCCCGCGGCGAGAAGCTGGGCTGCTTCGGCCTCACCGAGCCCGAGGCCGGCAGCGACGCGGCGGCGCAGAAGACGGTGGCCGTGCGCCGAGGTGACGAGTTCGTCATCAACGGCTCGAAGAACTGGATCACCAACGGCCCCAAGGCGGACGCCATCGTCCTGTTCACGATGACGAACAAAGAGGCGGGCAACAAGGGCATCACCGCCTTCCTGGTTCCCACCAACACGCCGGGCTTCATCCGCGCTGAGCCGGACAAGAAGATGGGCATCAGCGCGGCCTGGTCCTGCTCCATGTTCTTCGAGGACATGCGCGTGCCGGCGAAGAACATCCTGGGCAAGGAGGGCGAGGGCTTCAAGGTCGCCATGAGCACGCTGGACGGAGGGCGCATCGGCATCGCGTCTCAGGCGCTGGGCATCGCCCGGGCGGCCTTCGAGGAAGCAGTGCGCTACTCGGGCGAGCGCAAGACGTTCGGCAAGCCGATCCGCGATCACCAGGCCATCCAGTTCATGCTGGCGGACATGGCCACCGAGATCGACGCGGCCCGGCTGCTGGTGCACCAGGCGGCGCTGCTCAAGGACAAGGGCGTGCGGCACTCGGCGGAGAGCGCGATGGCGAAGCTGTACGCCAGCGAGATGGCCAGCCGCGTGGCGAACAAGGCCCTGCAGGTCCACGGCGGCATGGGTTACAGCAAGGAGATGGACGCCGAGCGCCACGTGCGCGACGCGCGCATCACCGAGATCTACGAGGGGACGAGCGAGATCCAGCGCATCGTCATCTCGGCCAACGTCCTCAAGGAGTAGGTATGAAGCAGTCCCTCATCGCACTGTTGTTGCTGGCTTCCCAGGTGACGTTCGCGCAGGGCGCCCCAGCGGGGAAATCCGCCAAGGCCCCGGCTCCGGCCGCGCAGAAGCCCGCCGAGCCCGAGTTCGACCCCAGCCGGCTGCCCTTCACGCCGGACTCGGTCCAGCAGGTGATCCAGCACCACAAGGGGAAGATCCGGGAGTGCTACGAGGACACCATGGCCTCCAAGTCGAAGAAGGTGGAGGGCAAGCTGATGACGTCCTTCGTCATCACCGACCAGGGACTGGTGAGGGACGCCCGGGTGATGAAGAAGGGGACCACGCTGAAGGACTCGGGTCTGCACGACTGCGTGGTGGCGGTGCTCACGTCCATGAGCTTCCCCAAGCCGCCGGACGGCAAGGACCACCCCATTGAGTATCCGTTCAACCTGACGGCCATCGAGTAGGACTCCCGTGAATCTCGAGCTCACCGAGACCCAGACGCTCATCCGCGACACCGCGCGCAAGTTCGCCAAGGAGAAGGTGGCCCCGCAGGCGCGCACCTTCGATCGCGAGGAGATCTTCCCCACGGCGCTCTTCAAGGAGCTGGCCGAGCTGGGATTGCTGGGGGTGAACCTCCCGGCACGCTACGGCGGAGCCGAGGCGGGGGTGGTCGCCTACTCGCTGGCGATGATGGAGATCGCCGCGGCGTGCGCCTCCACGTCCGTGGCCATGTCCGTGACGAACATGTGCGCGGAGCTGATCCACGCGTTCGCGACGGAGGCCCAGCGGGAGCGGTTCGTCACGAAGCTGACCTCGGGCGAGGCGGTGGTGGGAGCATTTGCTCTGTCCGAGCCCCATGCGGGCTCTGATCCGGCTGCGATGCGCACCACGGCGGTGCGCAAGGGCGACACGTGGGTGCTCAACGGCAGCAAGCAGTGGATCACCTCGGGCGCGCACGCGGGGGTGATCGTGGTGTGGGCGCGCACCTCGCAGCAGCCGGGCAACAAGGGCCTGTCGTGCTTCATCGTGGAGGGCGGAACCAAGGGCCTCATCATCGGCAAGCATGAGGACAAGATGGGGCTGCGCTCCTCGAACACGGTGAGCCTGACGTTCGAGGACTGCACCATTCCGGCGGACCAGCTCCTGGGGAAGGAAGGGGAGGGGTTCAAGCTGGCGATGGTGGCGCTGGACGGTGGGCGTATCGGCATCGCTTCGCAGGCCTGTGGTGTGGCGAGGGCGGCGCTGGAGGCGACGGTGCGGTACACGAAGGACCGCCAGGCCTTCAAACAGCCCGTCGCCGAGTTCCAGGTGCCGCGCTTCATGATGGCGGACATGAAGGTGCAGCTCTCGGCGGCCGAGCTGCTGACGCTGAGGGCGGCCTATCTGAAGGAGACGGGCAAGCCGTTCACGCGAGAGGCCTCCATGGCGAAGCTGTATGCCAGCGAGATGGCCAACCGGGTTTGCGACAAGGCCGTGCAGCTCCACGGTGGCTACGGCTACATCGACGAGTTCCCCGTCGAGCGCTACTTCCGTGACGCGCGCGTGCAGACCATCTACGAGGGCACCAGCGAGGTGCAGCGGATGGTCATCGCCCGCGAGACCCTCAAGCTCTTCAACTCCTAGCCGCGCGTACCGGCCGGCCAGGAGCGAGAGTCCCTCAGCAGTTGTCCTTCCCGCAGGGCAGGAGCATCTGCTGGAAGTCGAGGAAGCGCGGCTCCTTCTTGGAGCGGACGTGCTGCGTGTTGAGCTGCATGAGCACGCGGCCATCGGCCTCCATGAAGCTGGGGTTGGACTGATAGCCGCCCAGGTAGATGCCTTCCTTGCCGTGCAGGTTGGCGACGACGATGTGCAGGTAGTCGCCCGTCCGGCTCTGCCACAGGGGGCTGAGCACGCTGGAGTCGGTGTCCGCGTTGATGGCCACCACGTCCACGCCGAGCTTCGCCATGACCGTGGAGGTCTCGGGAGCGAACATGTCCTTGTCCTGCAGCAAGGCCACGCGGGCGTAGTCCCGGTCGATGATCCAGTAATTGTTCGCAAGCGGGATCTGCTCGTCCCTGGCGCGGTGCGTCCGCAAATAGGTGTAGCTCTGCCCGGAGGGTGTGAGGAGCCGGCTCTCCGGCGGAGCGGCGGCTCCGAAGTGGAGCAACAGATCGACGTTGGACTGTGTGGAGAACGCCTGGAGCGCCTGCAGGCCCGTGGGATCAGGGGCCTGGAAGTAGTTGGCGGGGTAGACGATCAGCCTCAGCGTGTAGCCCGCCTGCTTCGCCGCCGCGAGCGCGCTGTTCGCCGAGGCCAATGCGGCATCCCAGGGAGTGGCGGACGACCCGGGATCCACCGCGGCCGCGGCGAAGATGCCAACGGGCGGGAGCCCGAACTGGCTGAAGGTATAGGACTCCAGCGTGTCCTGGCCGATGAGCGAGTAGAGCTCTGGGCGACGGACCACCGGGAAGACTCTCTGCTCGCGGACGGGGAGCTCGCCATAACCGATGGCGATCTGCGGCTGCGAGAGATCCGCGAGCACCTGCCCCGTGGACGTCATGATGATGCTGCGAGAGTCGTAGCTGAAGTCGTAGGGAAACGGGGAGGGGATGGTGAAGGAGTCCTGATTGAAGAAGACCTTCTTGCTGCCCTGCCCACCCTTGCCGAAGCGGTTCGCCACGATCATCGAGAAGTCATTCTCGAAGGTGCGGACCCTCACGAAGTCGGTGGTGATGCCCACGTTAGCCGGTGCCAACAGGATCTGGGTGCCCGCGATGGCCGCCAGCCGGGGGAACTGCGAGTAGAACATGTCCGCGCAGATGACGATGCTCAGCCGCCCATACGGCGTGTCGAAGGTCGGAATGGGCGCGAAGACCTCGGCATTGTAGGAGGCCTCGAGCAGGTTGTTGCGCTTGCGGTAGACCCCCAACACCTTCCCATCGGGCCCGATGAGTGCCACCGCGTTGTAGTAGAGGTTCGTCTTGGCCTCGTACTCCGGAAGTCCGAAGGCCACATAGACGCCGTAGTGTTTGGCGACCGCCCCCAAGGCTTGCGTGGAAGGCCCCGGGATGGGCTCCGCGACTTTCGAGATCTCCTCCCGGCTGAAGAACGAGTAGCCCGAGGTGGCCATCTCCGTATGGACGATGATCTGGGCCCCATGGCTGGCCGCTTCCTCAGTCAGCTGCACCAACCGCTGGCGGTTCTGATCGACCTGGCCCTCCTGGGGTTCGAAGTGCACTGTGGCCACCTTGACGGTGGCGGGAGGTGGGGGCTTGGGCTTCAAGAAACCCGCGCAACTCGTGCTCAGAAGGCCGCACATCAACAAGGGCAGATGCCCCCGCATCATCCACGTCATCATGCCTGTGACTCCCGGTCTGGGTGAACTGTGGCTCGTCACTCAGGTCGCGGCAGGATGTCTTATCGGCTTTCCAGGCACTTCTTGATCCAGTTGTCTGGAATGGAAGGGTTCGACCTGAAGTGCAGATGAACATAGCTGCCCAGGACGTTCTTCCAAAGGAATCCCTCTCTAAATTGCTCTCCCATGCTGCTCGTTACGCGATAGCCACGCGAACTCCTGGGAGTGTGAAGGATTCGAGACTGATGGAACTCCTGGCCGCGTGCCGTGGTGCCGGCGGGCCCCAGGAGTGTGGGACGCGTTGTCTTGACCTCCACGTACTTGATGGAGAGGTGCTTGCTGTCCATCAGGAAGTCGAGCGGCAGCACGGAGGCCATGGGGTGGCGGGCGCCATCGAAGCCCGTGAGGCTTTGCCCCAGGTACATGAGCCCTCCACACTCCGCATAGATGGGCATTCCCTGGTGGGCTCTGGCGGCGATCTCCTCACGCATGGGCGTGTTGCGTGCCAGCTCCGCCGCGAAGCTCTCGGGGTAGCCGCCTCCGAGGTAGAGGCCATCGGTTCCAGGCGGAAGCCGAGCGTCCTTCACCGGGCTGAAGAACTGAAGCTGCGCCCCGGCCGCCTCCAGCATCTGGAGGTTCTCCGGGTAATAGAAGCAGAAGGCCTGATCCCTGGCGACCGCCAGCCGGCACCGGGCCGCGAACCGTGGCGTCTGAGAAGAGGCTGCGGCCCTTCGCCGCCGGACGATGCGGAAGCGCCGCTCCAGGTTCTCGAGATCGAGCGTCTGCCCGGCCTCTCGCAACTTCCGCTCCCAGGCCTCTCCGAGCGAGTTCTCTTCCACGGTCAGCAGGCCCAGGTGCCGCTCGGGAATGGCAAGCTCGTTGGTGTGGAGGATGTACCCCAGCGAGAGCTTCTGGAGCTTCGGTGGGAGAGAGTCGAGCACCATCTGGTAGTGCCGCTTGCTCCCAGCTCGGTTGAGGATGAACCCGGAGATCCGCACGCGGGGATCGAAGTCCATGAAGCCTCTCAGGACGGCTCCCGTGCTTCGGGTCATGCCCCAGATGTCGATGACCAGCACCACCGGGATGCCCAGCTTCCTGGCGAGAAAGCTGGCACTGCCCCGCTCCTTCGTCCCGTTCTCTCCGTCATGGAGCGCCCCCATGCTCTCGATGATCGCGACATCCGACCCGGAGGCAAACGTGGAGAAGCTCCGGCGCAGAGGGGCCAGTCCCATCATCCACAGATCGAGGTTGATGGAGCTCCGCTCGGTCACCCGCCGGTGGTACCCGGGATCGATGAAGTCGGGCCCGATCTTGAAGGGCTGGACCTGATAGCCACGACCGCGGAGCGCGGCCATGAGAATCAGGCTGGTCGTCGTCTTGCCCACTCCGCTGTGCGTGCCTGCAATGATGAAGGCGGGCGTCGCTCTAGCCTCCATGGATCGCTCCCTGCGTGCGGACCTGGCGGGTGAGAAGGAGGACCAGGAGCGGCGCTCCCATCGCGGCGGTAAGCATGCCCACCGGCAGATCCCTCCCGGGAATGAGGATCCTCGCCACGGTATCGCACGCGGCCAGGAAGGCCGCTCCCGTCACGGCGGACATGGGAAGGATGATTCGCCTGCTGGCACCCAGGGCCAGCCGCACCAGGTGAGGCACGATGAGCTCCACGAAGGCAATGGGACCACACCAGGCGGTGCAGGCCGCGACTCCCAGCGCCGCGAGCCCGATCACGCTCGCCCGGAGCCTGCGGATGTTCACGCCGCGGGCATAGGCCAGCTCTTCACCCCACGCGAGCGCCTCCAGGTTTCGGATCTGCCCCAGCAGTCCCGCGCAGGAGATCAGGCAGAACGGCAACAGGATCAGGACTCCTCGGTAGCCCACCTGGGGAAGGTGGCCGAGAGACCACTGCATGGCGGCTGCCAACGTGGCCGAGTCCGCGGACTGCTGGAGCCCCGTGGAGAGCGAGCTGGCCGCCAGCGAGACCGCCAGGCCTGCGAGCACGAGATCGTTGATCCGGACCCTCCTGCGCGCTGCGATGGCGGCCACCAGCAGGCTGACCCCGATGGCTCCCAGGAATGCGGCGCCGACGATGAACGAGACGCCCCAGGCATGGAAGCTGGCGCCGAGCACGAGCGCGGCCACCGCGCCCAGCATCGCGCCGGCCGTGGTGCCCACGGTGCTCGGCGCGGCCAGTGGGTTGGAGAAGAGCGACTGATAGACGACGCCCACCAGCGAGAGCGTGCTCCCCACCAGTACGGCCATCAGCACGCGCGGCATGCGCAGGTGCCAGAAGACGAAGTCCTCTGCCCCCGCCGGAAGGGGAGGACCCACGAAGGGCGCCGCCACCAGGATGCCGATGCTGACCACGACCAGCAGCAGGATCCGCCTCTTCATGGCTGCCTCGCCGAGAGCGGACCGCTGGCGAAGAACCGTCGTCCGTGAAGCTGGACCGACTGGACCTCCACCCGGAACAGGCTGCCAAGCTGTTCGCCGAGCTCCGGCGCGTCGTAGCGGGCTGTGAACCGAATCCTCCCGGCCTCGAGTCCCACCACTTGGATCCGCCGCGACTCCTCGGGCTCCACCGCGTGGGAGAGGACGTTGACGTCATGCGTGACGCACAGAATCCCCAGCCCCGCGCGCCACAGCTGGCCGACGAGTCGGTAGAGCTCTATCTGTTGCGCGGGATCCAGGTAGCTGGCGGGCTCATCCATCAGCACCAGCCGGGGCTCCTGGGAGAGCAATGCCGCGATGGCCACCTTCTGTTGTTCACCGCCCGAGAGCTGGGTGTACGTCCGAGAGGCGAAAGCGCTGGCCTGCACCCGCTCCAGCGCGGAACGAGCCGCCTCCAGCGAAGCCGCATGGGACTCGGGGAACCGGTAGCGTGCCGCGGCCACCAACTCGAGGACCGGGATGGGTTCGGTGATGCCGAGCCGCTGAGGCAACCATGCCAACCGCGCCGCACGCTCGTGTGCCGCGAGATGATGGACGGGGACTCCCTCCACCCGGACCGTCCCGGAGGTCGGCCGCAGCAAGCCGAGCGCTACCCGCAGCAGGGTGCTCTTGCCCGCCCCATTGGGGCCCACGACGGCGATGAAGTCCGAGGGCGACATCCGCAGCGAGACATCATCGAGGACGGTGCTCGTGCCTTGGTGCAGGGTGACTTGCTGAAGATCCAGCATCGTCGGAGCAGGATCACTTGGCACAGGGCACGGAAGGCAGTTCCTGACGGAGCCGCTCGACGAGCTCGAGGATGCGGGGGCCTACGGATTGCACCCCCTTGCCCGAGATGATCCGGACCGCGTCACACCGAACGGCCTTGAGGGTGGAGAGCTTCTTCCAGGCATCCAGATAGCTCTGCCGCGCCGCCTCATCCAACTCACCGGACACCAGGACGAGGATGGCATCGGGATTGAGTTCGATGACGCGCTCCATCGAGAGGTTGGGCGGCCCCGAGGAGGGCGTCTCGATGATGTTGCGGGCCCCGGCCGCCTCCAGCGCTGCACCATGAAGGGAGTTGGGCTTCATGTACCAGATGCTGGAGAGCTCCTGCGTGCCTCCGATCACGAGCAGCACGCGAGGCGCATTGGGTGGGGCGCGGCGCGACAGCGTCTCCTTCAGCCGGCGAGCGAGCTCTTCGGCTCGGTCCTGGTGACCCGTCCACTGTCCCAGCTTGCGAGTGCTCTCCACGATGTCGTCGAGGCTGTGCCACGACAGCAACTCGGTGGGCGCGATCGCGGCCAGTTCCTGCTCTCGCGAATTCAGGGTGCGCTCACTGATGATCCGGGTCGGGCGCAGTCCTGCCAGCGCCTCGTAGGCGGGCGTGAGCGCGGTACCCGCTCGAGGAAGCCGGATGGCCTCCGGCGGGAAGTCGCAATAGTTCGAGATGCCGACCACCTGGTCCCCCGCACCAATCGAGAACAACACCTCGGTGATGGCAGGGGAGAGAGAGACCAGCCTCGGCGCCACAGGAGCAGGCGGTGGAGAGGCTCGCTCGGTGCAGGCACAGACAACCATCAGGCCAAGCACGACGAGCCATCTGACGCCTGGCCAGGGACGGGTCCCGGTGTTCGCACTCAGCGTGCGAGAGAGCAACATGGGGCGGGCAGACTGTCCCACAAGCACTCCAGGGTCAAGCGCAGCGGACGAGCGCAGAGGGGCCTACGCCCCGTGTCAGCCCTTCACCGCGCCGGCGGTGAGGCCGGAGACGATCTTCCGCTGGAAGATCAGCACCAGTACCACCAGCGGCACCGTGACGATCACCGAGGCAGCCATGATGAGGCCCCAAGGCGTCTCGAACGCGCTGCCACCGCTGAAGAGGGCGATGGCCACCGGCACCGTCCGCACGTGGTCGGACTGGGTGAAGGTGAGCGCGAAGAGGAACTCGTTCCATGCGGCGATGAACGCCAGCAGCCCCGTCGTCGCCATGGCGGGCCCCAGCAGCGGCAGGAACACGCGGAAGACGATCGTCGTCGGAGTGGCGCCATCGACGATGGCCGCCTCCTCCAACTCCTTGGGCAACTCGCGCATGAACGTGGTCAGCACCCAGACCGTGAAGGGCAGGGTGAGGATCAGGTTCGAGACGATCAGCGCGGGCAGCTTGTTGTAGAAGCCCAGGGCGCGCACCAGCTCGAACATGCCCGACAGCACGGCGATCTGCGGGAACATGGACACGCCGAGCACCATGAGCAGCAACAGCCCTCGCCCCCGGAACTCGATGCGCGCCAGAGCGAACGAGGCCGTCAGCCCCAGCAGCAGCGACAGCACCACCACCGCCGTGGCGACGATGACGGAGTTGAAGATGTTCTGCCCGAAGGGCTGCGCCGTGAAGACGGCCACGTAGTTGCTCCACGCGGGCTCCTTCGGCCAGGGGTCCACTTCGAACAGCGCGCTGCCCGTCTTCAGGGACGAGACGATCGCCCAGTAGAAGGGGAACAGCGTGTAGACGGTGATCACCGCCAGCAGAAACCAGAACGCGATCTTCTTCACCCAGCGCATGTCCTAGGCCTCCGTGAGCTTCACCCGTCCGACCACCATATAGACGGCGGTGAACAGGGCGATGATCGCGAACAAGAGCGCTGCGGAAGCAGAGCCCACACCAATCTCCTGGTACTCGAACATCCGCTGCCGAGCGTAGCCCGCCATCGGCATCGTCTCCGTGCTACCTCCCGTGAGCACGAAGAACACGTCGAACACGCGCAGCGCGTCCAGCATGCGGAAGATGATGGCCACCATCAGCGGTCCCCGGAGCAGCGGCAGCGTCACCTGGAAGAAGACCCGGATCGGTCCCGCCCCGTCGATGCGCGCCGCCTCGTAGATGTCGTCCGGCAGCATCTGCAGCGCCGCGAGAATCAGCAGCGCCATGAAGGGCGTCGTCTTCCACACGTCCACGGCAACCACCGCCGCGAACGACAGGCCCGGCTCCGCCGTCCAGGCCAGCGCCTCGTGGATGAGCCCCAGCTTCAGGAAGATCGCGTTCACGACACCGTAGATGTCATTGAACATCCACGCCCACATCCTCGCGGAGACAACGGTGGGAATGGCCCAGGGCACCAGCACCGCGGCGCGAAGCACGCCCCGGCCGCTGAACTTCGCGTGCAGCGCCAGGGCGATGACCATCCCCAGGACCGTCTCGAGGAACACCGAGACGAAGGTGAACCGGAAGGTGGTCCACACCGTGGTCCACCAGTCCGGGTCCTCCAGGACGTACTGGAGGCTGTCCAGCCCCACGAACTGCGAGGCCCCCAGGTCCGTCAGGTTCGCGTCCGTGAACGCGAACCAGAACGTGCGAGCCAGGGGCCATCCCGCGACCAGGCCCATGACGATCAGCGTGGGCGCGAGGAACATCCATGCAGCGCGGGTTCGTTGGCGGATGAGCGCGGAGGGAGGAGCCTCGGGCTCACCCGTGACCGTGCTGTTGGCAACCGGAGTCGTAGAGCGGGTCATCACCGCCCTTTTACCACTTACCGCCCTTGCCGAGGCTCTGGAGCTTCGCCTCGACCTTCTTCAGGTTGTCGGCCGCCTTGCCCTTGCCGGTCAGCGTCGCGTACACGCCGTTGCGGAACTCGGTGCTCACCTGGTTGTACTTCGCCCCCGTGATGGTCGGCCGGGGAACCGCATTCACGAAGGTGTCATACAGGCTGCCCATGAAGGGGTTGGCCTTGAGCAATTCCGGGTCCTTGTAGAGGCTCATGATGGTGGGGTTGAACGAGGCCACCAGCGCGCGGCGCTTCTGCTCCTCGGGGCCCGTCAGGTACTTCACCAGGTCCGCCGCCAGCTTCGGGTTCTTGGAGAACTTCGACACGCCCAACTGCCAGCCGCCCAGCGTCCCGGTGGACTTGCCGTCCGCGCCGCCCTTGGGCAGCGCCATCACGCCCACCTTGCCGGCCACCGGGCTGTCCTTGCCGTTCACCAGCGCCCAGGCGTACGGCCAGTTGCGCATGAACACCGCGTTGCCCGCCTGGAAGGCATTGCGCGCCTCTTCCTCCTGGTAGTTCAGCACGCCCTTGGGCACCACGTTGCCCACCAGCCCCGCGAAGAAGTCGATCGCCTCGGCCGCCTTCGGGTTGTTCACCGTCACGTTGCCCGTGGAGTCCACGATCGTCCCGCCCTTGAACGAGTCGATCCACTCCAATGCGTTGCAAGTCAGGCCCTCGTACGCCTTGCCCTGGAAGACAAACCCCACCAGCTTGGCATCGCCCGCCTTCTTCTCTCCCTCCAGCACCGCCTTGGCCGACTGCACCAACTCCTGCCACGTGGTGGGAGGCTTCTGCCCGTACTTCTCCAGCAGATCCTTGCGGTAATAGAGAAGTCCCGCGTCCGTGAACCACGGGATGGCAATCAATTTTCCATTCACCGTGTTGTTTTTTACGATGGGCTGAAAGTGCTCTTTGAGCACGTCCTCGCCGAAGTACTGCTTCAGGTCGACGAAGTTGTTGGCCATCAGGCCCGGCCACACCACGTCGATGCGGATCACGTCCACGTCCGCCGAGCCGGCCGCCAGCAACTGCTGGAATTGCGCGAGCTGCTGCCCCGCATCTTGCGGCACGCTCATCAACTCCACGGTGTTTCCGGTCTTCTTTGCCCAGGCTTCCGCGCCCTGTTTGCAGACATCCGCTTCCTGGCCCACGGAGCCACAGGCGATGACAAGCTTCTCCGCCAGCGCGAGGCCCGGAGCAAAAAGCGTTGCCACGGCCGCGAGACCTGCGAGTACCTTCTTCATTGCGAGTCTTCCTCCCAGCGGAGGCGCCCCGGGGTTGGGACGCGGGCCGCGATTCCGAGCGAACTGACGCGGCCCGTCAATGATTGACGCAGCAAGTCATTGCGGCCAATGTCGCCGCCCCGACGTGGGCAGCGGATGCGTATCATGTTTTTCCCATGATCATCAGGCTTGATTCTGTGAACTATCAGGCTTTATGAGGGGCGCGGCTCGTCGGGGCCCTACCGTGGAGAACCCCCTCTCCTCGGCGTACTCCACACATCCTCAACATCTTGGGAGCTGTATCGTGCTTTCTGCTCGAAGACTGCGTTCCTGTGTGAATTCGCTGCTCGCTGTGTTGGCTTTGGTCGCGGTTCCCTCTACCGCGATGGCGGGGCTCGAATCTGGACCCTTTGAATTCGGTATGTACGGCCGCATCGGCACCGCCTGGAATCCCCAGAGCGGCCGATTCGTGCACGGCTTGTCGATGAACCTGCTGGGCAACACGCTGGGCGGCCGCCTCGAGGAGGGTGACTACCTCGAGCCCACCCTCAAGCTGAACATCGTCAAGCCGGTGGCGGACGATCCCACGAAGCCGTGGTTCCAGCTCGTGCTCACGCCGTCGATGTTCCCCACCAACGGCTCCTTCATCACCGCCTTCTCCAACAACTTCACGGACAAGCTGCGCATCGAGCTGTTCCAGGCCTACCTCGAGACGGGCAACCTGGTGCCGGATCTGAGGATCTGGGTCGGCACGCGCTTCTACCGCAGCACGGACATCCACATCGCTGACTACTTCTTCTTCAACGATCTCAGCGCGCAGGGCTTCGGCGCCAAGTACAAGGGCCTGGACCTGGCGGTGCTGATGAAGACGGGCGGCCCGCTGGACGTCATCAACGCGGACGACTCCACCTCGTCGATCACCCGTCAGCGCACGGTGTTCGTCGCCCAGTACGTGCTGCCGGTGCAGGATAAGCACTCGGTCACCTTCATGGGGCAGTTCCACTATCTGCCCGCCGCCCGGGCGACCATCGGTGGTGAGGCCGCGGCGCCTTCCGACATCGGCTACGTGGGTGGCGTGAAGGGCCGCCTGGATCTGGGCAACGGCAGCTTCAACGAGCTGGCCCTGCGCGTGGGCGGCGGCATCGCCAACGGCGCCTTCAACAAGTCCGGCACCTGGGACACCCAGGGTCTGGCGAACGAGGATGGCAAGTTCTCCGGCGCGCTGGGCTTCGAGGCGGTGGATCACTTCCTCTTCAACGTGAACCCGATGTTCACCCTCAACGCCTACGCCCTCTTCCAGTCCAGCAAGGGCGCCGCGGACGGCCCCCGGCTGCTCGGCACGGCCTCCAACGAGAGCTCCGTCTTCGCCGCGGGCGTTCGCACCTTCGTGTACTTCACCGACCACTTCCACCTGATCAACGAGCTGTCCTACCAGACGTTCAAGCAGGAGATCCCCGAGGGCGTGGACGATCCGGGCATGCCGGGCGAGGTGAAGTTCTCCATCGCCCCCACGCTCGTGCCGTCGGGTGAGCGCTCGGCCTGGGCGCGTCCGCACCTGCGCTTCATCTACACCCTGGCCGTCTATAATGAGGCGGCGCGTAATGCCGGGGCCGCCGGACTCGCGGTCTCCCCGTACATCGCCACGTTCGGTCCTCGCACCTTCGGTCACTACCTGGGCGCGCGCGCCGAGTGGTGGTTCTAGTCGCCGTCCCAGTCGTCTTCATGCCTCTCGGGCGGGCGGGCAAGCATCCCACCTGCCCGGGCCATCCCCTCGGACATGTTGCCCCGGGGGGAGCGCGTTCATAAAAGGAGAGGACCCCACACGGGCCGGGAAGCGCGTCCGGTCCGCCAGGGTGTGGCAGAAGGGTACCCCAGGAGCCAACCAGCCCTCGGGCGCGCCCTATCGGTCTTTCATCACAGTAAACGCGTGCTCGCTTGACTGCCGGAATAACCGGTGTCTAGGGTGCGCGGCTTCTACATCGTCCCCAGGGTGGGGATACACGAGGCTTCCGTCGCGCCCCGCGGATGGCACTCGTGACAAACAGGGGCAGCTGTACCGTTGACCAAGGACTTTCTATTCATGCAGCAGAACGTGAACCAGCAGATCGGACCGGAGGGTGGCGACGAAGATTTTGCCGCGATGTTCGAGGCGTCGCTCAAGGAGCGCGGTGGTGACGGCATCCTCAAGGAGGGTGAGATCGTCAAGGGCACCGTCGTTCAGGTGACGAAGGACTACGCGATCGTCGACATCGGGTACAAATCCGAAGGCCAGGTTCCGATCTCCGAGTTCACCAGCCCCCGCGGCGAGATCACCGTCAAGGCCGGTGACGCCGTCGAGGTCCTCCTGGAGAGCCGTGAGAACGACACCGGCATGGTCGTCCTCTCCAAGGAGAAGGCCGACAAGATGCGCATCTGGGACGAGATCAGCGCCGCCTGCGAGCGCGATGAGATCGTCAAGGGCACCATCGTGGGTCGCGTGAAGGGTGGCCTCTCCGTCGACATCGGCGTGAAGGCGTTCCTGCCCGGCTCCCAGGTGGATATCCGCCCCGTTCGGAACTTGGACCAGTACATCTCGAAGGAATTCGAGTTCAAGGTCATCAAGTTCAACAAGAAGCGCGGCAACATCGTGCTGAGCCGCCGCGTGCTGCTGGAGAAGCAGCGCGAGGAGATGAAGAAGGAGACCCTCAAGAACCTCAAGGAGGGTGCGGTCCTCAAGGGCGTGGTCAAGAACCTCACCGACTACGGCGCCTTCATCGACCTGGGCGGCATCGACGGCCTGCTCCACATCACCGACATGTCCTGGGGCCGCATCGGTCACCCCAGCGAGATGTTCAACGTGGGTGACGAGGTTCGCGTCGTCGTCCTCAAGTTCGACCCGACGCAGGAGCGCGTCAGCCTGGGCCTCAAGCAGATCCAGGAGGATCCGTGGCACCGCGCCGACGAGAAGTACCCGGTCGGCACCCGCGTGCGCGGCAAGGTCGTCTCCATCACCGACTACGGCGCCTTCATCGAGATCGAGCAGGGCGTCGAGGGTCTGGTGCACGTGTCCGAGATGTCCTGGACCAAGCGCCTCAAGCACCCGTCCAAGATCCTGGAGGTCGGCCAGGAGGTGGAGGCCGTCGTCCTGGACATCGATCCGAAGGCCAAGCGCATCGCGCTCGGCATGAAGCAGATCGAGCAGAACCCCTGGACGCTGCTGGAGGACAAGTACCCGATCGGCTCCGTCATCAAGGGCCAGATCCGCAACGTCACCGACTTCGGCGTGTTCGTCGGCGTCGAGGAGGGTGTGGACGGCCTGGTTCACGTGTCCGATATCTCCTGGACCCAGCGCATCAAGCACCCGGGCGAGCTCTACAAGAAGGGCGACGAGGTTGAGGCGGTGGTGCTCAACATCGACGTCGAGAACGAGCGCTTCAGCCTCGGCATCAAGCAGCTCACGCCCGATCCCTGGGAGACGCTGTCCGAGCGCACCCCGGTGGGCAGCCGCGTGAAGGGCAAGGTCACCAAGGTCACCGACTTCGGCGCGTTCGTGGAGATCGAGCCGGGCATCGAGGGTCTGGTGCACGTGTCCGAGCTGCGCGAGGAGCGCGTGGAGAACCCGCGCGACGTCGTGCAGGAGGCCCAGGAGGTCGATGTGAAGATCATCGACATCAACACCCAGGACCGGAAGGTGGCGCTGTCCATCAAGGCGCTCATCGGCGAGGGCTCGGATGACTACCGCGAGTACCTCCGCAAGCAGGCCGAGGGCAGCAAGGCGCGCCTCGGCGACGTGATGGCGAGCAAGCTGAAGAAGTAGGCTCGCACCTCCTTCGGGAGGTCTCGACGGCCGGGTTCCCTAGCGGGGGCCCGGCCGTTTGCTTTGAAGGGGAGGGCAGATGAGCAAGAGCGGATACACGCACGGCCGTTTCGTCTGGCGCGAGTTGATGACCCGGGATGCTGCGAAGGCTCGGGCGTTCTATGGCGGGCTGCTGGGGTGGACGTTCGAGGACGTTCCCCACGCGGATGGCGGCAGCTACACGCTCATCAAGCTGGGCGGGAAGGAGATCGGCGGGCTCATGCAGCTGCGGCCCGAGCAGGGGGACCAGTCCTTCTGGCTGAGCTACGTGTCCGTTCCGGATGTCGACGCCGTGGTCCGGATGGCTCTGGAGATCGGTGGCTCGGTGGCGCACAGCCCGACGGATATTCCGCACGTGGGCCGCTTCGCTGCTGTGCAGGACTTCGCGGGCGCGGTGGTCGTCGCGTATCGGGATCTCCAAGGGGATCCTCCCCTGGAGGCACCCAAGCCCGGGGAGTTCTGCTGGGAGACGCTGGGCACGCCGGACCTGGCTCGCGCGAAGGCCTTCTACGGGAGGCTCTTCGGCTGGACGACGATCAAGGGCCTGGGCGGCACCGAGGTGGGGTTTTCCACCGACGACAGCGCCCGAGGCCAGGTCGCCGACATCCAGGTGAACAAGGAGTTCACCCCTGCCTGGCTGCCCCACGTCATGGTGCAGAAGCTCACGCCCGCGTGCGATCGCGCCACCGAGCTGGGCGGGCAGATTCCCGTGCCCCTCATTGCGGCTCCGGGGCTGGGTCGCATTTCACTCATCGAGGACCCGACCGGAGCCCACCTGGCCCTCTTCGAGCCCGCTCGGAAGTGAGTCGGGCGAAGGGTGGCCATGTGGGTATGCCCCCGTGTCTCGGGGGTGTTACTCATTGTCAGCCCAAGTGTTGGGAGCCCAGCGCAGAACTCATGCCTTCCGGGGGCTGAGGCGAGGGGGTGACCGACACGCCTTGACCCCTGTGATAAGGGCTCACCTGTTCGCATTCCCGGTTCCCAAGGAGGCAGTTTCATGGCTCGTGAAGTCGTCATCGTGGGCGCGGCCCGTACTCCCATCGGGGCCTTCCAGGGCTCTCTGTCCAAGCTCACGGCGCCGCAGCTCGGCGCCATCGCCATCAAGGCGGCGCTGGAGCGCGCGGGCGTCAAGCCGGAGGCGGTGCAGGAAGTCATCATGGGCTGCGTGCTGCAGGCGGGCGTGGGCCAGGCTCCCGCGCGGCAGGCCCTGCGCGCCGCAGGGATCCCGGACACCGTGCCGGCCACCACCTTGAACAAGGTGTGCGGCTCGGGCCTCAAGGCCGTGATCGCCGGCGCCCAGGCCATCGCGCTGGGCGACTATGACGTGGTGGTGGTGGGCGGCATGGAGTCCATGTCCAACGCCCCGTACGTGAGCCACACGATGCGCGGCGGAGCTCGCATGGGCAACGTCGAGTTCAAGGACGCGATGATCCTCGATGGCCTGTGGGATCCGTACGACAACGTCCACATGGGCGTGTGTGCCGAGGAATGTGCCACCTCGCAGGGCGTGAGCCGCTCGCAGCAGGACGAGTACGCGCTCGAGTCCACGCAACGCGCCATCAAGGCCCAGAAGGAGGGCCTGTTCACCTCGGAGATCGTCCCGGTGCCCGTGCCCGGCAAGAAGCCCGAGGACACCGTCATCGTCGCCGAGGACGAGGGCCCTCGGAACGCGAAGCCGGAGAAGATCGCGGGCCTCAAGCCGGTGTTCAAGAAGGACGGCACGGTGACGGCGGCCAACGCCTCGTCCATCAACGACGGCGCGGCGGCGCTGGTGCTCATGAGCGAGGAGCGCGCCAAGGCCGAGGGCCGGACCATTCTTGGCCGCATCACCGGGTACGCCCAGGCGGCGCGCAAGCCGGTGGAGTTCACCATCGCCCCGGCGGACGCCATCAACAAGCTGCTGGAGAAGAAGGGCCTGAAGACGGACGCGGTGGATCTCTGGGAGATCAACGAGGCGTTCGCGGTGGTGTCCATCGCCAACAACCGGCTGCTCAAGCTGGACCCGTCCAAGGTGAACGTGCGCGGCGGCGCGGTGGTGCTGGGGCATCCGATCGGCGCTTCGGGCGCGCGCGTGCTGGTGACGCTGCTGCACACGATGAAGGACCACGACAAGAAGCGCGGCGTGGCGTCGCTGTGCATCGGCGGCGGCGAGGGCATCGCTCTGATGGTGGAGCGCTGAGCGCATGAACAAGATCTTCGCGAGCGCGGACGAGGCGGTTGCCGACATCCCGGATGGCTGCACGCTGATGAGCGGCGGCTTCGGGCTGTGCGGCAACCCGGAGAACCTGATCGAGGCACTTCACCGCAAGAGCGTGAAGGGCCTCACGATCATCTCCAACAACTGCGGCACCACCGAGCTGGGGCTGGGGATCCTGCTGGCCAACAAGCAGGTGAAGAAGATGGTGTCCAGCTACGTGGGAGAGAACAAGGAGTTCGAGCGCCAGTTCCTCTCCGGCGAGCTGCAGGTGGAGCTCAATCCGCAGGGCACGCTGGCCGAGCGCATCCGCGCCGGTGGCTGCGGCATTGGCGGCTTCTTCACCCCCACCGGCGCGGGAACTCCGCTGGCCGAGGGCAAGGAGACGCGCATGATCGACGGGCGGCTCCACGTGCTGGAGACGCCGCTCAAGGCTGACTTCGCGATCGTGCGCGCCTGGAAGGCGGACCGCTGGGGCAACCTGGTGTTCCGCAAGACGGCTCGGAACTTCTCGCCGATGATGTGCATGGCGGCGAAGGTGACGATCGTCGAGGCGGAGCACATCGTCGAGCCGGGGGAGATCGACGGCGATCTCATCCACGTGCCGAGCATCTTCGTGCACCGGATCATCCAGTCGAAGAACCTCAAGAAGTGGATCGAGCGGCGCACCGTCCGCAAGCAGGCGTGAGGACTCCATGGCACTGACTCGTGAGCAGATCGCGCAGCGCATCGCCCAGGAGCTGAAGGACGGCTTCTACGTGAACCTGGGCATCGGGATCCCCACGCTGGTGGCCAACTACGTCCCCGCGGGCGTGGACATCGTGCTGCAGTCGGAGAACGGGCTGCTGGGCATTGGCCCCTGGCCCGTCGAGGGCCAGGAGGACCCGGACCTCATCAACGCGGGCAAGGAGACGGTGACGGCGCTCAAGGGCGCGGCCTACTTCGACTCGGCGCTGTCCTTCGGGATGATTCGCGGGGGCCACATCGACATGGCCGTGCTGGGCGCCATGGAGGTCAGCGAGCAGGGTGACCTGGCCAACTGGATGATCCCGGGGAAGATGGTGAAGGGCCCGGGTGGCGCCATGGACCTGGCCGTGGGCGCCAAGCGCATCTACGTGGCCATGGAGCACGCCAACAAGGACGGGCAGCCGAAGATCCTCAAGAAGTGCGCGCTGCCCCTGACGGGCCTCAAGTGCGTGCACCACATCGTCACGGACCACGCCCTCCTGGACGTGACTCCGGAGGGGCTGGTGCTGCGCGAGCTGGCACCCGGAGTGACGGTGGAGCAGGTGCAGCGCATCACCGAGCCGAAGCTGAAGGTGGCTCCGGACGTACGGGAGATGAAGGTCTGAAGGGTTGACGGTCCCCGGTTCCGCTGCGAGCATTCGCCTCTCTCGCAGCGGAGCGCTCATGGCCGAACACCCTCAGAAGCCCACCCCTGGGCCGCGAGCCGCCCCCCGGCTCGAATACGAATTGCCGGTGGCGTATCGAACCGTGGCCGGCTTCGTCACGGACTGGGCCGTCAACATCTCGCGGGGAGGGCTCTTCATCAACACGCAGAAGCCCCTGCCCGTGGGCACCCACGTGAAGCTCATCGTCTCTCTGCCGGGCACCGAGTTCCCGTTCGATCTCACGGGGCGGGTGACGCGCATCAACGAGACCCACTCGGCGCCCAACCAGGTACCAGGCATGGCCATCGAGTTCGTGGGCGTGGATGACGACAAGCGCACGCGGCTCGAGGAGTTCGTGGAGCGCCTGCGCAAGGCGCTCCCTCCGGATGAGCACGGCTGATCCGTTGGTGGCGAGTCCTGAGTTGGGGGAACTGCACACGCGCTGAGTGCGTACGACCTTGGCGGTACAGAGAGTCTCTTCCGGGCCACGTACCTTGAAAAGGTACTGACGTTCCAGTTCCTGCAAGCCCTTCGAGCCTGTTGCTCGAGGCGAGGGGAGCACGCGAGCGTCCGGGAGGGTTATCACTCATGACACTGGGAATGCGGCTCGGCGGGAGCATGCTGGGAGTGCTGCTCGTCGCCTGTGGTTCGAGCGGACAGAGGTCCAATTCGTTGATCCGGTTCGTGGAAGAACCGCCCGGCGCCCACTGCGCGAATGGAGGCACTCAGGTCAAATCTGGGCTCGACACCAGTGGCAACGAGAGCCTGGAAGACGGAGAGGTGACGAGCACGGCCTACGTCTGCAACGGGTCCTCCGGCGGCGAGACTTCTCGGGCGTTGGTGAGGATGGACGCCGAACCCGTGGGTACCAACTGCGCTCAGGGTGGCACTCGGGTGAGCAGCGGGCTGGATGGCAACGGCAACGGCACGCTCGAAGCCGGCGAGGTGACGAGCACCTCATTCGTCTGCAATGGCGCACCGGGCAACTCGAGTGACACGAAAGCGTTGGTGCGGACGACCTCCGAACCCGTGGGCAGCAACTGTGCCCAGGGTGGCACAGCGGTGCAGAGTGGGTTGGACTCCAACCAGAACGGGCAGTTGGATCCCGGAGAGGTGTCGAGCACGGCCTACATCTGCAACGGAGCCTCAGGGAGCCCCGGTGTCCAGGCGCTGGTGCGGCTGGAGGCGGAACCTGCGGGTGCCAACTGCGCCCAGGGCGGCACAGTGGTGTTCAGTGGTTTGGACTCCGATCGCAATGGAACGCTGGATGCGAGTGAGGTCAACCAGACACGATATGTCTGCTCGGCTCAGTCTGCCTTCGCAACCGGTTGGGCTGCGTCTGCGCCGACCGATCCCTCCGGCGAGGTGCCTGCTGGCTTCTGGTTCAACTCCGGGAGGAAGGTGAGCATCTTCAAGACAAGCGCTTCGTCGCGGCTCAAGATCACCATCTCTGACACCTTGGCCGCAGGCATGGGTGTCAACGGTGGATCTGCGTACTACAGGTTGAGGATGAACAGTGGTTATGTGTCGCCCGATTGCTTTCAGCGCCAATACGTTTGGAATTCAAGCGGTTGGACCAATACTTATTCCTTTCCTTTTGCAACGGTATGCCTCACGGAAGCGTTGCCTGCGGGCCTCTATGAATTCGATACCTGGGCATTCTCATCTGGGGGCATAGTCGCTGTTGGTGTAAACGCGTTCCGAAATCTCGTGCTGGTGGAGGAGCTTCTCCCGACGGCCAAGTACGGGTTCTCTACGGAGGGCGGTATCACAACGGTGTCAGGCACGACGTTTCGGAAAGCCCCTGGACGAACCGTGACCTTTACAAAGCAGGCATCAAGCTCCCTACTCAAGGTCACGCTCGCCGATACGTTCCGGATTAGCTCCAATATGAGCGCTGGCACTGTCTTGATCAAGATGGATGGATTCGAGACGTCCTGTTCGACGGGACAGTACGATGGCCAGGGCACAAATGGTGACTTCCACCACCCCATTGTCATGACTTGCGTGTTCCCAAGTGTTTCTGCGGGGGCCCATACCTTTGACGTCTGGATCCGCTCTAGCAGTACCAGTGCAGAAGCCTACCTGGGATGGGAACGCTCCTACCCACTGCTGCTAGTCGAGGAGATCGAGAATCAAAAATTGGCCTACACGAACGGAAGCTCGCCCAGTGGTGAATTGAGCGGGAACTGGGCTGGGGTGGGCTCACGTCAGGTGCAGTACACGGTCAGTGCCGCGCAGAAGACAGTCCGTGTGACCTACTCGGATACATTCCGGGGGACGGTTGGTTGCAATGGGAGTTGGGGATTCTACCAGTTGTACGTCGATGGGCAGCCCACGGGCTGCATCACTGGCCAATCGTCGTACAACTCTGGAAGCAGCGCTCAGGAACACCACCATCCGATCAATCAGACATGCCTGGTGAGGGATCTCGCTCCCGGTCCTCATACCTTCGCCATCTGGTCCACAACCGTAAACCCATCGAATGGAACGGCCTGCGGCTCGAACTACTTCGGTTGGAACCGCGGACAGAACCTCCTTCTGGTGGAGGAGATGCCCTGAGCTGACGGCCGCCATCGCAGAGGAGTGGGGCAGCCGCAAGTGAGGGGATCTTGCAGGGGAAGACCCGGGGGGCCATCTTCCTCGGCATGGCACAGGCAGCGGGCTGAGGTTTAGGACGGAATCCCGTCCGCTCTGGGTTAGGGTGAGGCAACCTCTCCACTGGGTTCCCTCATCCGTGCAGCACCTCCCTGAAACCCCCATCGAGTTGAACATCGAGCGCCTCGGCCAGCTGGGCGAGGGCGTGGCCTCCTGGCAGGGGCGCACCGTCTTCGTCCCAGGCGCCTTTCCGGGGGACGTCGTGAGCGTCCACCTGGAGCAGCAGGGCAAGGTGCTCCGAGGGCTGCTCCGGCAGGTGGTGACGCCCAGCAAGGACCGGCGCGCGTCTCCATGCCCCCGGAGCGCCGAATGTGGCGGGTGTGACTGGCTGGAACTCGCTGAACCGGCCCAGCGTGCCGCGAAGCAGGAGATCGTCCTCTCCACTCTGGAGCATCTGGGCCGCCTGACAAGGGATCGGTTCACCGTGCGCCCGCTCCTCGTGGCGCCAAGGGACTTCGGGTACCGGCGGCGGGCGGTGCTGCACTTCGCCAAGGGCGCCCTGGCTTTTTACGGCCGACGGAGTCACGAAAAGGTTCCGGTGACCGAGTGCGGCGCGCTCACCCCAGTCCTCGCCATGCTTCCCGGGAAACTGGCTCCGCTGCTCAAGCCGCTCTCCAAAGACGCCGAGGAAGCGCACCTGCTGGCAGAGGGGGGCAAGGCCGCCTTTGCGGTGATGCTGACCGGGCCGGTGACGCCTCGGCACGTGGAGGCAACTGAGGCTGCCGTGCGTGCGCTGCGCCTCGAAGGGGCCGTGCTGGTACCCAAGGAGGGGGCTCCTCGCGTCATCGGAAAGCCCGCACTGCGCTCTCTGTCTCCGCTGCGGCCCGAGGTTCCGCTGTACCTGCGCCCGGACTCCTTCGCCCAGGCCCATGCCGAGGCCAATGTGGGCCTCGTTACCGCCGCCCTTTACGAGTTAGCTCCCCGGGAGACCGACTCGGTGCTGGAGCTGTACTCGGGTAACGGGAACTTCACCTTTCCGCTGGCTGCCACCGCTGCCTCGGTGCTGGGGGTGGAGTCCTCCCCCGTGGGTGTGGAGTTGGCCCAGCGCAGTGCTCGGGAGAGTGGGGTGGCCAATGTCCGCTTCATCCAGGGGGATGCCCGGAAGGTCTGCGAGGGGCTCCTGCGAGAGGACAAGCGGTTCGACCTCTGCCTGGCTGATCCGCCTCGGGCAGGGGCCCCGGGACTCGCACGGCAAGTATCATTACTGGGAGTGAAGAGGGTCGTGTATGTGGCATGCGACCCGGCGTCGCTCGCCCGGGATGCGGCAGGACTGGTGGAGGAGGGTTACAAGCCCCTGGCGCTCCAGGTGGTGGACATGTTCCCCCAGACCCATCACGTGGAAGCCGTGATGTCGTTCGAGCGCTGAAGGAGGCCGCGTGGACGCCCGCATCGTCGAGTTCGCTGAGGTGCTCCGCCAGAACGGCGTGCGTGTGAGCACATCCGAGGTGCAGGACGCTCTGCGCGCCAGCTCCGAGGTCGGCTTGGGGGAGCGGGGTGTCTTCCGAGCCGTTTTGCGCACCACGCTCGTCAAGCGCGAGCTCGATGTGCCCGTGTTCAACCGCGCCTTCGACTTCTATTTCTCGGGCGCGGCGAGGACGTTCGAGGCGCTCGACAAGTCGCTTGCGAAGCAGATCGAGGAGGAGGGCTACCTCCAGGGCGACGAGCTGAAGATGGTGCTGTACCAGATGAACCTGCTCTTCCCCGAGATGTCCCCTCTGGCCAAGGCCATCGTGGAGGGGGATCGGGCGCGGCTGGCGCAGATCTTCCGGTCCGCGATGCTGCAGCTCGATCTGTCCCAGATGGAGACCGGCCTCCAGGCGGGGTTCTTCTCCCGGCGGTTGCTCGCGGGCGCAGGCATGGAGCGGGCTCGCTCGGACCTGAAGTCCCTGGAAGCGGAATTGGCCGCACGGGGCCTGTCCACGGATGGTATCGAGATCGTCTCCCGGTACGTCGCGGCCGCGATGCGCAAGATCGAGGACGCGGCCCGGCAGGAAGTGAAGCGTCAGGCCGAGGCACGGATCCGGCGGCGAACGGACTCGGTGACGGAGAAGCCTCTGCACCTGCTCACTCAGGCCGAGGTCGATCAGATGCAGGCCGCCGTGCGCACCCTGGCCGAGAAGCTCAAGAGCCGGCTCATCCGCAAGCAGCGCTCGCACCGGCGCGGGGCGCTTCACGTGCGCCGCACGCTGCGCCGGAACCTCCCGTGGGGTGGGGTGCCCATGGTGCCCCTGTTCCGCTCGCGCCGCCCCGAGCGCCCCGAGGTGGTCGTCCTCTGCGACGTCTCGGACTCGGTGCGCAACGCGGCTCGGATGATGCTGCTGTTCACGTACACGCTGCAGGAGCTGTTCGTGCGCGTGCGCTCCTTCGTCTTCGTCTCGGATGTGGGCGAGGTGACGCAGCTCTTCAAGGAGCAGGACGTCGATCAGGCCATCGATCTGGCCACCGCGGGCAAGGCCGTCTCGCTGAGCGCCAACTCGAACTATGGCCGGGCGCTGGCGGAGTTCGTCCGGGACCACCTGGGCAGCATCACCCGGCGCACCACGGTGATGATCATTGGAGACGGCCGCAACAACTACAACCCGAACAACGCCTGGGCGCTGAAGGACCTGCAGCGCAAGGCCAAGCGAGTGCTCTGGATCTGCCCCGAGGACCGTGGCAACTGGGGCATCGGGGACAGCGAGATGCTCACCTACGAGAAGCACTGCCACCAGGCGGTGGTGGTCAACTCGGTCAATGATCTCGCACGCATCGCTGACCAGCTCGTTCCCGCTTGAGGAGACCGACATGCCTTCGTTTTTCGACAACTGGAATGCCTCCGCCGACCCCGGAGTGCAGGCCGCGGATGACCGGACCCTGCGGCTCGCCTCGCACCCGTTCACCGAGCAGGAACTCGAAGGGCTGATCCGCTACCAGGAGACCTTCCTGTCCATCGCCGAGGCCAATCAGGGCCCTGACACGTTAGCCCGGGCCCACACGGAGGCACTGAAGGCCTCGGGCTTCTCAGACCCCCGGCATGTGGAAGCAGGGCAGGCCCTCCTCCGAGCCTTCTGCGGACAGCGCTGGGCCGTGAGCAAGCTCCGGGACAAGCTGAAGCAGCTCGAGTCCAAGGGCTCCGAGGCAGATGAACTCCGCGAACGTATCCGCGGCGAGATGGCCCGGCTGGAGCGGACCGATACCTTTGTCCGACGCTACGGTGAGGGACCGATCGCTCTTCTTCGGAAGTATGGGGAGAAGCTGCTGGCTCTCCACACCCGGATGACCCAGGTGCTCAGCAAGGGGTGAGTCTTCTCTTTCGTCGCGGTGCATTTCGTCATGTGGGCCCAGCAGAATCAGAGCCGGGTGAAGGAGGCTTGGGCCATGCTCCAGGATGCTGAACAGCTGAGTCCTGTGAGTGGGGGCCATCACGCGCCGAGCTGTTCGAGCCCCACCGTGACGCGGAGGGAAACATCGGCCCACGTTGTCGTGAGCGTTGCTTCCTCCGTGGCGCGTCCAGAGGCTCGCGCCGCATCGAGCCTCGTGCCGAGCGCTCCGAGATCGTCCGCCAGGCGCTTCATTCCGAGTTCGCGCACCCGTACCGCCACGGCCCCAAGCCGCGCCGTCCAGGCCGGGACGATGTGGCGCAAGCCCTGGTGCACCGCGTCCGCCAGGCAGCTCTCCACCTCGGCCAGGGCCGCTGGCAGCGGTGACAGGGGCGCTGCGTCCCCTGTCGCCCGCAGGGGAGCCGTTGCGATGGCGGATTGCACGTCGAGCACCAGCACCCCCGCCCCCTCGCAGGACAATGCCATGGGCTCGACAACGAGTCCTCGCGCCGTCCGCCGCACCTCGCCGGAGACGTAACGGAGCCGGCCGGGCTTCCCGGCGAGTCCCTCGGCGAGTGCATCCAGGGCCCCGGGCGCCACCTGGCGATGGGGCAGCTCGAGGAAGAAGCTGTGTCCACCCAGGTCCTCCAGCTCCGCCTGCACCGCTTGCGCGCCCGGTGAATAGGAAACGTCCACCACCCGGGAGACTGCGAAGGCATGCACGTTCTCGGCGAGCAGCCGGGGCCTCAGGAAACGCGGCGGTCTCGCACGCAGGGTGGCTTCCAACACGGAGACCTCTGTCACCAGGATCGGCGCCGGCAGCAGGCTCCAGTCTCCAGACTGTGGCGTCACCGAGGTGCGCTGGAGCCCTCGCGTGGAGAACACCACCAGCCGATTGGGCAGGCGCGTAGCCCCCGAAGTCACCACCTGCCCCCGCGCGAGCGCCTCGATCGTCGCACCGGGTGCGCCCTGCCGGCGGCCGAGCTCGGCGCCGTCCTCGGGGGTCTGCTGCTCCGCATAGGTGAAGGCCCGGCGCACCACGAGGAGCCCTCCCGTGGCAGGGTCCGCCAGCACCACCTCCGCGCGGCGCTCCCGGCCATCGGCATGGAGCCTCGCCCCGAGCGAGATGAGCCGCGCATAGTCGAGCTTCGTCTCCGGGGCCTCGTCCATTCCCAACACCGCGCGGGGAGGCACGGCTCCGCTCCTCCTCGCGGCACGGACGCGAGCGAAGAGCTCCGTCAGCGTGGCTGCGAGCTTCGTCGGCGCATAGCGGGCACCCCGGCCCACGTAGGTGCCGAGCAGATCCTCCAACTCCTCCAGCGCCGCGAGCGGCCAGGCCATCTTCGCCTCCGCCAGGCCCGAGCGCGCCACCGCAAAGCGTCCTGCCAGTCCGGTGCTGGCGTGCTGGGCTCCCTCCAAGAGGAGGAAACGAGCCAGATCGCTCGCTGCGTCCAGGGCAGGCCCACCCTCCGTTGCCGCGACATGCCTGGCGGCCACCTCGACGGTGAGCTCGCGGCCCGTGGCGTCCTTCGTGTCGGCGACGCGGAAGGCCCAGATGGCGAGCGGCAGGTGCTCGCAGGCCGTTCCCGTCGAGCAGTCGCAGCGCGCGTAGCCCACATCCCGAGGGACGAGGAAGCGCACCGTGCAGGTGGCGAGCGACACCATGGGCACGTCCTCGCCCACGAACGTTCCCCGGCGCACCTGGGCGAGGTACCCGCGCTCACGGAGGGCCTCGGCCCGCTCCAGCGAGCGGCGGGGGAGCAGCTCCGCCAGCACTTCGTCCGTTACCGAGCCCGGGGACCAGGGCAGCTCCTGGGAGGGCTCCTCGGCTGCGAAGGCCGCCGGGGTTGTGCTGCCTTGCTGGGCGTGCGCCGGGTAGGCCAGCGCCACGGCCACCCGGTGGCGGCACACGCCGGTGGCGTTGCACGTGCAGGGGCTGTCCTTCAGTCCCTTTCCCGGGACGAGCCGCGCCGTGTTCCCGTCCTCGAAGACGCCCACCACCGTTCCATCCGGCTGCTCCTCCAATCGAGGGCCCTTGCCTTGCTCCAGCTCCTTCTGTGCGCGCTTCACCAGCCCGAGGTTCGACAGGCTCGCGATGGCCTGCGGCGTGAGGGCGAGCAGGTCCGGGCGGCTCATGCGCGCACCTTTCCGGCGATCCAGGCCGCGAGCTCGCCGGGCGTCATGGCTCCCACGTGGGCGCCCACGTCCACCAGCCGCCGAGCCAGATCGCGGTCGTAGTTCGGAGTCGCATCGGGCTCGAGCGCCGCCAGGCCCAGCACCGTCGTCCCCTGCGCGCACAGCTCCTTCACCCGGCGCACGAGCAGCTCGGCGGACCCACCCTCATAGAAGTCGGTGATGAGGACCACGATGCTGCGCCGAGGCGCTTCAATCAGCCCCGCGCCGTAGCTCACCGCCTTGTGGATGTCCGTGCCGCCGCCGAGCTGCACCTTCATCAGCAACTCCACCGGGTCCGTCACGTCCCGGGTGAGATCCACCACGGAGGTGTCGAAGGCGATGAGGTGCGTTTGCATTCCCGGCAGCCCCCACAGGCAGGCCGCCGTCACCGCCGAGTGGATGACCGACGACACCATGCTCCCGGACTGGTCCACCAGAAGGATGATCTGCCAGCGATCCGTGTATCGCCGCGTGCGCGAGAAGAATGCGGCCCGCTCGATGGCGATCCGGCGCTCGGAGAGAGAGTAGCGGCGCAGATTCTCCCGGAGCGTCCGCCGGAAGTCGAAGTTGCGCGCCACCTTCAGCGGCGAGCGGCGGCGCCGGTCCAGCACTCCCGAGAACGTCTTGCGGACCTCCTTGCGCAGCCGCTCCATCAGCTCTCGCACCACCCTCTCCACGATGCGGCGGGCCACCGCCAGCACCTCGGGATTCATGAGGTGCTTGGTCCGCAGCACCGCGCGCAGCAGCGTCTCGCTGGGCTCCACCCGCGAGAGCACGTCGGCGCGCGTCACCACCTCCTCAATCTTGTAGCGCTCCACGGCGTCCTGCTCGAGCCGCTCGATGGTCTCCTTGGGAAAGAGGGAGTGGACCTCGTTGATCCACTCCGGGACGGTGAGCGCGGAGGGCCCCAGTCCACCGTGCCGCTCTCGGACGTCGCGCTCGGCGAGGTCTGCCTCGCGGCCGTAAAGCCAGGAGAGCGCCGCGTCCATTGCGCGGCCCTGTCCGTCCAGGCTGCCGCCCAGCGCTCCCTCCGCCGCTTCTCCGAGCACGAGGCGCCAGCGCGCCAGCGGGTCCAGCGCCATCACGCACCTCCCGCGGGCTCGAGCAATCCAAATCGGGCCAGCACCTGCTCCACCTCCTCGTCCAGCGCCGCCCCCGCCACGACGACCTGAGGGCTCACCTCCAGGCGCAACAGGGCTCGCGCGTCGGCCGGGTCCTTGCCGTGGAGCGACAGCACCGAGCGGGCGATGCCCTCCTTCTCTCGCGGAGGGAAGAAGCCGAAGGCGAGCCGCAGGGCCGGAAGCGCGATGAGGAAGTCATCCTGGGGCAGCTCGCGGAGCACCTCGTCTAGCGCGGCGGTGACGGGCTGCGCGCGTACCACCTGCTCGCGGGCCAGCAGGAACAGCCCAGCCAGGAAGTCGCCCAGGGTGGAGGGGAGCGCGGCGGCGCGGATGGCTCGCAAGGCCGCGGCCTCGGCGCTCGCCTCGTCGGAGAAGTGGGACAGGGACCAGAGTGCCCCGAGAGCGGCACCTCGCACGGCGGGCGGCGCGCGGACATCCGCCATGCTGCGCTCGAACACGGCGGTCGCATGCACTGCGTCGAGCGACAGGGCCCGGCCCGCGAAGCGCAGTGTGTCCCGCAACGCGGCCAGGGCCCGGAGCAACTGCTCGTCCGCCGGGAGGGCGGGCCCATCGAGCTGCTCGACGAGCCAGAGTCCCCGGTGGAAGGCAGCCACGATGATGGCGCCCACCTGCGTGGAGCCCTGAGCCCCGAGCAGCACGTCATGGCGCCAGAGGGACATCAACCGCCCCAGTGCCTGCCCCAACCGGGAGAGATCCGGCTCGCGCAGGGCCTGCGCGGCCACGGCCTCCAGGACGCGCTCGGCCAGCGTCTTCGCGCCGATGAAGAGGCTCTCCGCCAAGAGCAGCGCGAGCCGGCCCAGGTCAGGCCCCGCTTGCAGAAGGGATTCCTCCAAGCGGCCCGTGGCGGCCTGCTCCAGCGTGGGACCCCAGCCAGAGGCCTCGATGACCCGGGAGACGAAGTCCTCCGAGGGCGCCACCGTCCACGACTCGTGCAGCTCCGGCTCGGTGGGAAAGGTGGGGCCCTGGTCCCGGGTGAAGCCAGGGATGCCGAGCACCCGCAGCCGGTGCAAGGTCCGGCTGCGCTCCAGCTCCGCTGGCTCGCGCAGTTCCACGCGCACCTTCCGGGCTCGCGCGGTGGGCCGCAGATCCTGCGCGTCCAGGGCTCGCTCCACGTCGGCCAGCAGCGGGGGCCTCGGGGTGTGCTCGCTCAGCCGCCCCGTCCGTTCGCCCGAGAAGGCGCGCAGCACCTCGGCGAGGAGCGGGTCCGTGTCCGGGGAAAGGACTCCGCGCATCGTCCACGGCAGGGCCACGTCCAGCGCATCCTTCACCAGCGCCGCCGCCATTCCGTCGAGCAGGTCCGAGCGCGCCAGGCTCCGGTGTCCGCGCAGGCGGGCGAGTCCCTCGGCCATGACGGAGGCAGCGATCAGGTCCGCCGCGGAGACGTGCTGCCCCCGGCCGCGCAGCCGCTCGACGGCCACGCGGAGCATGTGCGCAGGCGCGTCCTCGGGGCCGAGCTCCCAGACGGCCTGGTAGAAGGTGGGGGAGGGCATGCCGGACTCGTAGCCGGTAAAGGAGTCCAGGCGGCGAAAGCTGTACGGGACGAGATAGCTGCGCGCGGAGGCATGGCGCGGAGGCTCGGGGAAGACGGCGCCCGGCTTGGGCTGGGCCCTCGCGAGCACGGGCGCGTGGAAGCCACCGCACACCACCACCACCGGCCCATCTTCCGCCGCCAGCGCGGCCTCTACGTGCGTCAGCATGAAGGCCTCGCGGAGCTGGTCGCGCTCGGAGGCTTCCTCTTCACTCCGCAGGGACTCGAAGTAGACGCGCAGCCGCTCCGCCAGCACGTCCAGTTCGCACGGTTGCTCAAAGAGGTGGTCCCACAGCGCGTCCATGCCCTCCAGGCCGAGCTTCTGGCAGAGCGCCTCGATGGCTCGTGCGGTGCGGCGCTCTCCATCGGAGTAGCGGTTGCGCACGCCGTGGAACGCCTTGTTCCAGGCGGGCAGGTCCATGAAGCGCACGAGCGCTCCGGCCGCGCTGCCCTGCGCGAGGGCCACCCACTCCGGAGAGTAGGAGCAGAACGGCGTCCACGAGGCATGAGCCCGCGCCTCGTCGCGGTAGCTGCTGAAGACGGCCAGGGGCAGCTCGTGCGGCAGCAGCAGCTCGTCCAGGCGGGCATTCATGTCCGCCGGTCCTTCGATGAGCACGTGGCGGGGCCGCACCGTCCGCAGCGTGTGCGCCACGAGCCGCGCGCACGCCGGGCTGTGGTGGCGCACACCGACGACATGGAGGCCCGGAGTGCCCTGCATGCCCACGCCTCAGCCTGGCAGGAGGTGGCGGGCCTCGTACAGGGCGCGCCATTGGGGGCCGGCGCGGCGCGCCACCCGTTGCTCCAGGTACGCGCGCAGGCGCTTGAGATCCTCGGGGCTATCCTTCGCCGCCGTCCCTGCCAGGCACTCCACGAGGTCCGCTGCCGAACCTCCGTCCCCCCGCAGGTAATAGCCGCGCACGCCCACCGCATGGGCCACGGACACGGCCTCCGCCGTGGAGAGCACCGCCGACAGCCGCTCCATCGCCTGGCCGTCGCTCGTCTCTCCCGCCCGCAGCTCGCGGAACGTGGTGACGAGCACCTCCAGCAGATCCTCCGAGGGCGTCACCGGCACACCCGAGCGCGCCAGCAGCCGCGCCGTCTCGTCGCGCACGAGCGCCAGCTCCGTGGAGAAGTCTCCAATGGGGAACACCGTCTCGAAGTTGAAGCGCCGCTTGAGGGCCGCGCTCATCTCGTTGACGCCCCGGTCCCGCGTGTTGGCCGTCGCGATGACGTTGAAGCCCTCCCGCGCGAAGATCATGGCGTCCTCGCCCCGCAGCTCCGGCACCGCCAGCACCCGGTCCGACAACATGGAGAGCAGCGAGTCCTGCACCTCCAGGGGGCAGCGCGTGATCTCCTCGAAGCGCACTACCTTGCCCTCCTTCATGCCCGTGTAGAGCGGGGCGGGCACGAGCGCCCGAGGCGTGGGGCCCTCGGCCACCAGGAGCGCGTAGTTCCACGAGTATTTGATCTGGTCCTCGGTCACGGATGCACCGCCCTGGATGGTCAGGGTGGAAGTGCCGGAGATGGCGGCGGCGAGCAGCTCGGACAGGAGGCTCTTGGCCGTACCCGGCTCACCCACGAGCATCAGCCCGCGGTGGGTGGCCAGCGTCACCATCGCCCGGTCCACGAGGCTCGGGTGGCCCACGAACTTGCGCCGCACGCCCAGCGCCTCGTCCCCGAGGATGAACCGCCGCACCGCCTGCAGGGAGAGGCTCCAGCCCGGAGGCCTCGGCGCACTGTCCGCGGCACGCAGCCGCTCCAGCTCCTCCGCGTGCAGCACCTCCGCCGGGGGGCGCTGGACGTCCTTCGCCGGGCCGCTGCCCTCGGGAAGGGGAGAGACCGCTGTCTTCTTCCGAGTTGTCACCATCGGCAGCTCCTAGGAGGGACGCAGCCCCTCGAGATCCCTCACCAGCTCGGAGAAGAGGATGGCGTCGAGTTCCCCGAGAGGGTGCCGGACCTCCTTTCCCCAGGTGTCCGGATCACGCATCACGACAACGCCGAGCGTCTGCTCGGGGGACTCGGAGAGCATGCCTGTGTAGAGGCCAGGGTCGAGCTCCAGCACGGCCATTCGGTCCGAGCCCAGAGCCTTCTCCATCCAGCCCACCACACCGGCATCCTGGGGAGGACCGCGCCGCCAGCCGCGCGTCTCCAGCCCGAGCACCTTGCCGGTGGGCACCTTCAGGCCCTTGACGCGCACCAGCTCCGTGCCTGCGCGCTCCTCCGCCGTCGGCACGGAGGTGGGGCGGCCCAACTGCGGGAAGGGCTGGAGGAGCTGGTAGTCCGCGAAGATCTGTCCCCAGGCGCCGGCCGTCTTCTCGTCGAGCTCCAGCGGGTGCGGGAGGCCAACCTGTGCACCCTCGGGTAGCATCCACGTGTCCTCGTGGAGATCCGCGAAGGTTCGGTCCTCGGCCACGCGGAAGGTAGCGGCGAGCCTCCCGTCCTCCGTGTAGACGCCCCACACGAGGCGGCGCACCACGTGGATGAGCAGCGGGTGCTCGACGAAGAACTGGCGGAACGCCTCCGCGCTCCAGCGGCGCCGCGCGCACATGGCCAGCTCCAGCCGAAGCACCTGGGTGCTGGCAGCCACCTTCGCGTCCTTCTTGAGGGCCTTCCAGAGCTCCTCGGCGGCATGGGCCTTCTCGGCGTCATCCTTCTTCGTGGGCTTGGGCAGATCCTTGAGGCGCGCGCCCGAGGCGTCCTTCACGAAAGGCTTGAGCTGCTCATCAAAGCCCACGGTGAAGGTGCGCTCGCCGAAGTCCAGGGACAGAGAGCCGCTCTCGTCGAGCCCGAGGTCCGGAACGAGCCGGTCGGCGAGCTCATCGCGCGTCAGGCCTCGGGTCTCGGCAATCTGGGCAATCTTCTCCCGGGCCTTCTCCTGCAAGCCCTTGAACTTCACCTTCTCGGCGATGCCATTGAGGTAGATGAGCGTGACGTCCGTGCCGATGGTGGCAAGCAGGTCCAATCCTGTCACCGCGCGAGCGTGGGCCGACTCACCGGGCCACTGGCGAATAAGCGGCGCGAGCTTCCGCGCGCACTCGTCATCCCCGAAGAAGCCGAGCGCCTGAAACGCCCAGCCCGCCTTGCCCGGGGCGCCGGCCACCATCCACGCCTCGAAGAGATCCCAGGCAAAGCGGGCGAGGCTCGAGGGCTCGCACGCAGCCTTCACCTGCTCGATGCCGGCATAGGGCTCCTCCAGGGAAGAGAAGGAGAGCATCGTCCCGAGCGCCTCGATGGAGGACAGCGGGAGCCGCGCGGAGCGATCGGCGAGCAGCGGCCTGGACAGGGCCACCGGGGAGAAGAAGTCGGGCAGCGTCGGCCGATCCTGTGGGAAGAGCTGGAGCGGGTCGAACGCGAGCACCTGGGCGATGGCCTCGCGCACCCGCGGCGAGACGCGTCCGGCCAGATCGAGCACGGTGGCCTCGTGCCCGCTGGCGGCGAGCAGTCGCAGCGCGGCACAGGCGGCGTCCTTGGCCTTGCAGGGCTTGCCCAGTGCGACCGGAAGGAGCCCGGCGGCGGCGTGCTGGGGGTGGCGCAACAGCCACGCGCGAGCAAGGGGACGGGTCTTCTTGGTGCCCACGAGCGCCTCCGCCACCTGCGGGGCGATCCGCGAGACGCCGAACGGCATCAGCAGGCGGTACAGCTCTCCTCTCTTGGCGGTGACGTACTTGAGGAGCGGGGGAGCGGCCGCGAGTCCGAAGCGCGCGGCGATGGCGGGAAGCCACGTCTCATCCGCTCGGTCCCGGGACTGGAAGTACGCAAGGTGCTGGAGGGCAAGGTCCTCGGGGGCAAAGATGAAGAAGCTCGCCTGAGGCAGTGCCGTCTGCGGGGGCAGGTTGCGGGCCTCGTGCCACTGCTCGGGGGTGTAGGTGGAGTAATACTGCCCGTAGTGCTCCCAGCCCTTCTCACGAGACCATGCCTCGCGCTCTCCTGGGTTCCACTCGAGGGTGTCGGGGAGCTCGGGCGGCTTCACGCCGTCGAGAACAGGGATGACGGTGGGCGACTGCTCCACCAGCCAGGGTGGGGAGGCGAGCACGGGCGGAAGCTGGTCGGCCCGAGCGTCGGGAACGTCGGGGCCAGCAGACACGGCCAGGAGGCTGGAGACGAACTTGCGAGCATCCTCGGACAGCGCGGGCAGTTCGGCCTGCACGGCGTCGGAGGCACGGCGCACGAACGTGGTGAGCACCACGCGCGGAGCCTCCGCTGCCTTGCCCCGCTGGGTGGCCCGGGGCACCAGCACTCGCAGGGCGCGGGCGGGCCAGCGGAGGGCCATCTCCAGGACGAAGGGCAGCACCTCCTTCTCGGAGAGGTGCTCGCACAGGAGTTCCATCGCCTCATCCGCGTTGACGATGGAGACGATCTCCGCCCAGTTTCGCCGTCCCTCGGCGGAGGAGTACTGCTGCCCGGCCAGGCTCCGCAGGAGCAGGAGGGAGTCCACGCCAACGCCTTCCAGGAGCGAAGGCAGATAGTCCTGCGAGGAGGAGCCACCGAGCATGTAGGCGCCCGAGACATGGGGCGCCACGAGGCTGAGCGTGTCCCGGTCCGAGATCGAGCAGAGGAACAGCGGACTCCTATAGGAGGGCGAGCCCGCGAAGGCCTGGGCCTCGGTGCGGCCCCAGGTGGCCTCGGTGGGGAAGAGGAAGGCTGCGCCGAGGCGCTGATCATCCGTGGCCTGGGCCAGGAGCGCTGCGGCGGCGTCTCGAGCGGCCGCGTAGCCGGCGTCATCGGCTTGCGTGGCGAGCAGGGCGCGCAGCCGGGGCAGGCCGCGCAACTCCCCCCGGCTCAGGTGGCTATACCCGTGCGTGTGCTGACTGGAGGGGAGCACCCAGGCCGCGGACGCGTTCTCGAGCAGCATCCCCTCTGACAGGAGCACGGCTTGCGTTGCATGGACAGGTCCTCCCAGGGAGAACAGCAGGTCGATGACGGGCTCGACGTCGGCCTTGTCGTGCCAGGTCCGTGGGTACTGCAGGACGGACAGAAAGGTCAGGAGGACGGCGTCCTCCTCAGGTGTCCCGATCGAGGGCTCGCTCCGGGACAGCCGCGACGCAGCGGCCACCGTCTGCGCGGCGAGCTCGCCCTGTCTGGCAGTGGGCTCGCTCGAGTTCAGGACAGACCTCCCGAACAGCTGCTTCACCGAGGCCCACGCCTCCTGCAAAGAGGGGAGGGGACGGACAGGAACCTGCATTCCGCCTCGTCGCGGGTGCACGCGCCGCACGAGGGAGTCGCTCCAGAAGATGGGCTGCTGGGAGTTGATCGGCGCGGGGGAGGCAGGCGTGGGAGCAGGGGCAGGGACCGGAGGGCTCTTCACCTCTACTTCGGCGGGGCTGGCCGGCGGGGGCGAGGCGGTAGCAGGTATGGCGGCTGCCCCGGTGTAGGTGGCACCACCCACCTCGGTGTAGCCCTTCTTCTGTTTCTCGGCGACGAGCTTGTCGTGCTCGGCCTGGGCCTTCAGGGCGTTGGCGAACGACTTCTGCTGGCTCTGCCCCTGGGTGCCCATGCGACCCCAGCGCACCGTGAACCCGGTGTCCTGAAGGTCAATCTCCCAGAACTTCTTCGACGAGCCCTCAGTGAACTCGAAGCGCCGCATGTCTCGGTCTCCTTTGCGGGGCCGGACAGTAGCTTGCTCGCCCTCCGGAATTCGAGGCATGCGCCGGGCCGTCCCCCGGCAACGGGCCGCGTCATACCGATTGCGGATTGCATTCCGCCGCCCGGCGTCGCATAAGAACCGGTTTTTCAACGGGAAAAGTTCATGAAGCGCTACTTCATCCACACCTTCGGCTGCCAGATGAACGTCAACGACTCGCTCCGCATGAGCGAAGTCCTGGCGAAGCTCTCGTACTCGCCGACGCCCACCCCGGATGACGCAGACCTCATCATCCTCAACACCTGCGCCATCCGCGAGAAGGCCGAGGACAAGATGCTCTCGGCGCTCGGACGCTACCGGCCCGTCAAGGTCAGTCGCGGCGCCCTCATCGGTGTGGGTGGCTGCGTCGCCCAGCAGGAAAAGGACCGCCTCATCAAGAAGGTCCCCTACGTGGACTTCGTCTTCGGCCCCGACAACATCGGCAAGCTGCCGGAGATCATCTCCCGCGTGGAGCAGGAGCGCGAGCGCGTCGTGGAGACGGCCTTCGTCGACTCCGAGGAGTACGTCTTCCCCCGCGCCAACGCGGAGACTTCGCGCGGCAAGGTGACCGAGTTCGTCACCGTCATGAAGGGCTGTGACAACGTCTGCTCCTTCTGCGTCGTCCCTCACACCCGCGGCCGCGAGGTCAGCCGCGCGTTCCCGGACGTGCTCACCGAGGTGGCCGACCTGGCCCAAGTGGGCGTGCGTGAAGTCACCCTGATCGGCCAGAACGTCAACTCCTACAAGGGCGGCATCAGCTTCGCCCAGCTCCTCCTGCGCACCGCCGAGGTGCCCGGCATCGAGCGCGTGCGCTTCACCACCAGCCACCCGCACGATCTCTCCGACGAGCTCATCGACGCCTTCCGCACCCAGCCGAAGATTGCTCCCCACTTCCACCTGCCCGTGCAGAGCGGCGCTGACCGCATCCTCAAGATGATGCGCCGCGACTACACCGTGGAGCAGTACCTGGAGCGGCTCGAGAAGCTCCGCGCGGCCCGGCCCGGCATCGCCGTCACCACCGACATCATCGTCGGCTTCCCCGGCGAGACGGATGAAGAGTTCGAGCTGACGATGCAGCTCACCGAGAAGGTCCGCTACGAGAACCAGTTCTCCTTCATCTACAGCCCCCGCCCCAAGACGGGCGCCGCCCTGCGCGAGAAGGACTGGGGCTCCGTACCCCACGAGGTGAAAATCGCCCGCCTCGAGCGCCTCCAGAAGCTCCAGCGGAAGATCTGCGGCGAGATCACCACCACCCAGGTAGGCCTCGAAGTGGAAGTGCTGGTCGAGGGTCACTCCAAGTATGACTCCGCCAAGCGTTTCGGCCGGACCCCCGAGAACCGGACCGTCAACTTCGACGGAGACGCCCCCGCCGGTGCCCTGGTGAAGGTCCTCATCGAGCGCGCCACCCCCAACCAGCTCATGGGCCGACAGACCGTGGTGGTGATGGCTCCTACCGTGGCGCCTCCGCCGGCCGAGGCCTTGGCAGGGGTCCAGCCTGACCGGTTTCCTCTCGTAGTGTCGTAAGGGGAGGCCGTTGGCTCCCCCGGAGGGTGATGCAAAACTGACGTGAGACGGTAGGACGTGGTAGGAGCAGTCCCATGGCCATCGTGCCCGAGACAGTGCTGAAGGCGTGCCCCATCTTCAAGGGGTTCACCGACACTGGCATCGCGATCTTCGCCAGCATCGCCGTCCCGCGCGCCTTCCCGAAGGGCACCCAGCTGTTCGTCGAGGGCAAGAAGGGCGAATCGCTGCTGATCGTCGGTGAGGGCATGGTGCGCCTGAGCGCCAAGAATCAGGCCGGTGAGGAAGTAAACCTCGGGGATGTGCTCTCGGGTGAGCCACTCGGAGAGCTGGCGCTGGTGCAGATCGGCGAGCGGCTGTGCACCGCCACCGCCATGAACGATGTGTCCGCGCTGGAGATCCGTCACGCGGACTTCCAGAAGCTCCTCATCCAGAAGCCCCAGGCCTGCGTGAAGCTGCTCATGGGCATCGTCACGTACTTCGGCCAGAAGGCGCGCGACAACCGCGAGATGCTCCGCATGCTCGTCGGAAAGGCCCCTGCCGCCTGAGTCCCCCGTGCTAGCCTGAACGCCGCTCATGCGTGCGTGCGCCCAGGTGATCACCGTGCTGCTGGCCCTCGGGGCCCCCCTGGCGCATGCCGAGTCGGACTGGTTCGCCAGCGTCTACACGCCCGCGGGTGTGGAACTCCGGGCCGATGCGCGTGTCTTCACGCTCTTCTCCCTGCTCAACCGCGCTGGCTACGACGCAGGCCCCGTGCGCCGCATGGCCCCCGTCCCCGCCTACCGCTATCCGGCCGCTCGCGTGCGTGTCCGTGAGGCCCTGGCGAGCGCCGATGCCGCCGTGCTCCAGCGCGCCCAGGCCTTCTTCGACACCCACCCGCTGCCGCTCGAGCGCTACCTGGCCCTCGCCGTCCGCATGGAGGACGAGGCCGATGTCCCCGCCGAGCTCCGCGAGTTGGAGGGGCTCGAGGCCCTGCTCGATCTCGTGGACTCGAAGTGGCCCGTCCCTGTCCTCCGAGCCGATACGTTCGACGACTACCGATCAGTGATGCGCTCCTACCTTGCCGTCCTGGATGCGCCGCTCCAACGTGCCCAGCGTCTGCTCCGCGTTCCAGAAAGCGGGCCGGGCGTCCGGGTGGTGGTTAATCTGCTCGGAGAGGAAGGGTGGGTGCGAGGCTTCCGCACCGGGACAGGGGTGGCGCTGGTGGTAGGTCCAGGTAAGACGCCTGAGCTGGAGCGAGCGCTCTCGGAGTACGCTCGGCTGATGCTCCCCACCCGGGTGAGCGAGCAAGCCCAGGCACGGTGGGCAGCAGGGCCGGCGCTCTTGAAGGAGGCGCAAGGGCTGGGGGTTCGGGAGGCGACGGTGGGGGAGTACGCGGTGGCGCTGCTGAGCCGGGCGCTGGCGCTGGCTGCCCTGGAAGCTCCGGAGGCGGCCTACGAGGCGGCAACTCGAGAGGGCTACTTCGGGCTGAAGGCGCTGGCTGGGAGTTTTGGAGACCCGCGCCCGGTTGATGGCTGGGTGCTGGAGGGGCTGGCTCGGGTAGGTACCGGGCATGCGCCTCGGAAGTGAACGAGAGCCAAGGACGAAGCGTGGAAGAGTTACTCACCAATCTGCTGAGCAATACCCACGGATTCATTGCCTACGCGACGGTCTTCTGTGTCCTCCTGGCGTGCGGGCTTGGCGTTCCGCTCCCCGAGGACATCTCGCTGATCCTCGGCGGCTTCCTGGCGCACAAGGGCGCCGCGAGCCTGCCCATCATGATGGCCGTGGGCTTCGCGGGCATCCTCGCGGGTGACAGCCTCATCTTCCACTTCGGCCGCAAGCTGGGCGGCAATGTGGGGCGCAAGCAGGGCGGCTTCTTCGCGCGCATCATCACCCCCGAGAAACGCGCCAAGGTCGAAGGCCTGTTCGAGAAGCACGGGCAGAAGATCGTGATGATTGCCCGCTTCATGCCGGGCGTTCGCGCGGTGACGTACTTCACCGCGGGCTCGGTGGGCATGTCCTACTGGCGCTTCATCCTCTGGGATGGGCTGGCCGCGCTCCTGTCCGCGCCGCTGTTCGTCTTCCTCGGCTTCCACTTTGGCAGCGAGCTGGACTACCTGATCGATCAGCTCAAGAGGAGCCAGACCGCGGTGCTGGTCGTCCTGGCCGTTATCGGCGTCGGGTGGTTCGTGTGGAGTCGCCGCCGGGCCGCGGTGGCGGCTCGGGCTGCGGCGGCGGAGGCTCTGCAGCAGGCGGCCGTGGTGCCCGTCATCCCCCAGGATGGCGGGAAGGCCGATTCCCATTCGCCGTTCCTGGACGCCGCGGAGAACCAGGTCGTCGCTGGCCACTCCCACGCTTCGGAGCTGCAGAAGTAGCCGACTTCAGCGCCGCCCGAAGAGCCCCTTGAGCCAGCCCACCACCCCCGCCTTCTTCTCGGGTGGGGGAGGGCTCATGTGCGAGCCCTTGTGGGCCCCGGCGCCCGCGGGCGAAGACTCGGCGGGGTGCTCCTGTTCGAGCCGTGCCTTCACGGCCTCGGGCGTGTCCCGGGTACTGAAGGTGCTGGAGATCTCCCGGCCCGTGGAGTTCTCCCTCGCTGTCACCTTCAGCAGCGACTCGCTGTTCACCTCGAAGGTGATCGTCACCTGCACCTCGCCGCGTGGGCGCTTGGGCAGGCCGGTCAGCTTCAGCGTCCCGAGGAACTCGTTCTCCGCCGTCCGATCCGAGTCGCCCTGGAAGATGCTGATCTCGAGATCCGTCTGCTGATCGCGGCTGGTGGACAGCGTGTACGTCTTCGTCGCGGGCAGCGGAGCATTGCGCTCCATGACGTGCTTGAAGCGCCCGCCCGGCAGTCCCACGCCGATGGCCATGGGCAGCACGTCGATGAGGGTGACGCCCTCCTTCTGCCCCAGGCTGTGCGCCAGCAGCGCCGCGCCCAGCGCCACCGCCTCGTCCGGGTGCACGTTCTTGGTGGGCGGCTTGCCGAAGAACTTGGTGATCTTCTCGTGCACCAGCGGGAAGCGGCTCTGGCCTCCCACCAGCACCACCTCCTGGATGTCCTTCGGCGCCAGGCCCTTGGCCTTGAGCACCTCGTCGCAGACCTCCAGGGTGCGATCCACCAGCTTCTCGGTCAGCTCCATGAGCTTCTTGCGCGTGAGCGTGACGTCGATGTCGTACGGCGTGTCGTCGATCATCGTCACGAACGCCACCTGGATGCGCATGTCCAGGCGCTCCGAGAGGGCGCACTTGGCGCGCTCGGCCGCGTCGTGGATGCGCTGCATGGCCACGCGATCGCCCTGGAAGGGCCGGCCGTGCTGCTTCTCGAACTCCTCCAGCAGGTACTCGACGATGGCGTTGTCGAAGTCGATACCGCCCAGGAACGTGTCGCCACCGGTGGAGATCACCTCATAGACGGTGTCGTGCAGCTCCAGCACGGACGCGTCGAAGGTACCGCCGCCCAGATCGTAGACGAGGATCCGCTGGGTCAGCTTGCGCCCGTAGCCGTACGCCAGCGCCGCCGCGGTGGGCTCGTTGAGGATGCGCTCGATGTAGAGCCCGGCCAGCTGTCCGGCCTCTCGCACCGCCTGGCGCTGGTTGTCGTTGTAGTACGCGGGCACGGTGATCACCGCCCGCGACACGGGCTGGCCCAGCTGGTTCTGGGCGACTTCGCGCACTTCCCGGAGGATCAACGCGGAGATCTGCTGCAGCGAGAAGATGCGGTTGCCCAGGCGCACCGCCGCCTCGCCGTTCTCTCCCTCGGCGACCTCGTAGTGGAAGCGCTCCTTGATGTGCTGGACGATGGGCGAGTTGTACGCACGGCCTACCAGCCGCTTGGCGCCGTACACCGTCTGCCGAGGGTTGGTGAGCATCTGCCCCTTGGCCGGGTGCCCGATGATCATCTTCCCGCGCACGTTGACGGCCAGGATCGAGGGCACGGTGTTGTGGCCCTCGCGGCTGCGCAGCACCTCGGGCTTGCCGTTGCGCACGAAGCCGGCGCACGAGTTCGTCGTGCCCAGATCGATGCCAATGATCGGTCCCTCGCGCTTGGGCTCCTCCTTGGGAGGCTCGAACGCAGGCGCGGTGGGGGTGGCGCTCGCATTGGCCGAGACAACAGGCGTGTGGCTACCGCTCGGGCGGTTCGGAGTCGCTTGAGCCGAGACGACGGGCGTGTGGCTGCCGCTCGGGCGGTTCGGAGGTGCTTGGGCCGAGACGACGGGCGCGTGGCTGCCGCTCGGGCGGTTCGGAGGCGCAGGAGGCGCGGGTGGAGGAACGGGAGCGGCAGCCGCAGGGGGCGCGGGCGGAGCAGGAGGCTCAGGCGGAGCAGGAGGCTCGGAGGAGGCCTCAGCCGCCTGCTCGTCCGCCATGGGCTCGGCGATGATCTCAGGCTCGTCGGGAGACAGCACCTCCTCGGAGTCGGACGGCGCAGGCGGAGGGGGAGGAGCCACCGGAGTTGGGGACGCCGATTGCGCCGGGGCCTCAGCCACCGGAACAGGAGTCGCCGGTGGAGCCGGAGGAGGAACCGGGGGCGCTGATGGCGTCGGGGCCTCGGCTACCGGAACTGGGGTCGCTGGTGGAGCCGGGGGTGGAGTCCTCGGGGAGGGAACCGGCGGAGGCGTCGCCGCCGGAGCCGCCTGTGGCCGCTGGACCGCCGCCAGCGGAACGGGCGTCGCGGGGCTGACGACGATGGGCCGTTGCGGAACCGGAGGCGCGGGCGGGGCCGGAGCGGGCGTCGGCTGAGCCTCGGTAGCCAGAGGTGGGATGGAGTAGTCAGGCTCTCCCACCCCATGGGGAACCGGGGGCGTTGTCGCCTGCCCGTGGGGCAGGGCGGCGACCGAAGTCTCCAGGAAGCGCTTCGTCTCCGGATCGAGCGTCAGGAAGCGCAGCCCCATGCCGGAGACGCCCTGGCCCTGTTGCCCGGTGACGAAGTGCACCACGGCGGACGCATAGATGATGCGTGCCCCGGTGGAGAGCTTCAGATCCAGGGTGACCTGGGTCCCCGGCGGTTTCACCGTCTTCGAGCGCAGGTAGATGCCGCCCCGCGTGACGTTGGCGCCATACTTCGCGAGGAACTCTTCCGGGGTAGCGAAGGGCAGCTTGACCGCAAGCCCGATCGGCCCCTGATTGGATTCCGTCAAAGCCTCATCCCGAACGAGAGGGTAGGGGAGAGTATCGCCTGAACCCACGGGGAACGGGCATCAAAACAGCCGACAGGAAGGCACTCGGGACCGTTGCGAGCGTGTCCCCAGGCGCGTATGGAAGCGCACCCGCCGGGCGATGATGCCCCGCGTCGCTCCCGGAGCCCTCATGCTGAACCCCGATGTCCGGCTCGCGCTCACCTTCGATGACGTCCTCCTGCTGCCCGCCGAGAGCGCCGTCATCCCCCGGGATGTCGAGCTCTCCACGCGATTGACCCGCCACCTGCGCCTGAACATGCCGCTGCTGTCGGCGGCCATGGACACGGTGACAGAGGCCCGCACGGCCATCGCGATGGCGCAGGAGGGCGGCATTGGCGTCATCCACAAGAACATGACCCCCGAGCAGCAGGCGCTCGAGGTTCTCAAGGTCAAGAAGTTCGAGAGCGGCATGGTGGTGGACCCGGTGACCATCGAGCCCGAGGCCCCGCTGGCGCGCGCCATCGAGCTGATGCGCCACCACGGCGTGTCCGGCATCCCCGTCGTCAAGGGCCGGAAGCTGGTGGGCATCGTCACCAGCCGGGATGTGCGCTTCGAGACGAATCTGTCACAGAAGGTGGAGCAGGTGATGACGCGCAAGCTCATCACCGGGCGCGAGGGCATCGCCCAGGCCGAGGCCCAGCAGCTCCTCCACCAGCACCGCATCGAGAAGCTCCTCATCGTCAACGAGGAGTTCGAGCTCAAGGGGCTCATCACCATCAAGGACATCGAGAAGCGGCGCACGCACCCCAACGCGGCCAAGGATGCCAAGGGTCGCCTGCTCTGTGCCGCCGCTGTGGGCGTGTCCCCGGACCGTGAGGCCCGCATCGACGCGCTGGTGAAGGCCGGCGTGGACGTGATCGTGGTGGACACGGCGCACGGGCACTCCAAGGGCGTGATCGACGGGGTGCGCGACACGCGCAAGAATTTCAAGGGCTTCGAGCTGATCGCCGGCAACGTGGCCACCGCCGAGGGCACCCGGGCGCTGATCGAGGCGGGCGTGGATGCCGTGAAGGTGGGCATCGGGCCGGGCTCCATCTGCACCACGCGCGTGGTGGCCGGCGTGGGCGTACCGCAGATCACCGCGGTGGATGACTGCGCCCGCGAGGCGGACAAGTACGACGTCCCCATCATCTCGGACGGCGGCATCAAGTACTCGGGCGACATCGTCAAGGCGATCGCCGCGGGAGCCAGCTCGGTGATGATCGGCTCGCTCTTCGCGGGCACCGAGGAGGCGCCCGGCGACGTCATCCTGTACCAGGGCCGCAGCTACAAGAGCTACCGGGGGATGGGCTCGCTGGGCGCGATGAAGCAGGGCGCCAAGGACCGCTACTTCCAGTCGGACGTGGACGCGGTGAAGCTGGTGCCCGAGGGCATCGAGGGTCGCGTGCCGTACAAGGGCACCCTGGCGATGAACATCCACCAGATGCTGGGCGGCATCCGCAGCGGCATGGGCTACGTGGGCTGCGCCACCATCGAGGAGCTGCGCCGCAAGGCCCAGTTCGTGCGCATCACCTCGGCGGGGCTCAAGGAGAGCCACGTGCACGACGTCATCATCACCGAGGAAGCGCCCAACTACCGGGTGGAGTAGGGCGCCAGGGAGAGGGTCCGGGGAAGCTCACCGGGCCCTCGGCCGGCAGGCTACTTGTTGCGGCGCTTGCCGCCGCTGGGAGAGGACTCCTCGGCGGCAGGAGTCGAGGGAGCCACCTTCTTCTCCGCATTGGCCACGCGGTTGAGCAGCGCGTCCTTGTCATCCGGGGCCAGCGTCTCGATGGCCTGCCGCAGGGCGTTGAAGTCCAGGCGGGCGATGGTGACGGTGTTGCCGCCCTTGATCTCCTGGACGGTGGGGACGTCCACCAGCTCACGCATGTAGGTCTCGAACTCCACCCGGACGTCGGCGGTCTGCTGGATGCAGACCTCCTTGGCATTGACGATGGTGTTGGCACCCTCGCGGTACTGCAGGTCCGGGTTGCGCGTCATCGCCTCCTCGAAGGTCTGCGTGCGCTTGCGCAGCGAGTCGTAGAGGGCAATGTAGTCCATGAGCCGGTCCGTCTCGGGGCGGTTCACGTTGCGCGCCTTGTTCAGCTCCTCGGCGGTGTTCTCGCAGGAGACCTTCTCGAGCTCGCCGGCATTGGGCGTGTCCTTGACCGACAGATTGGACGTCTCGCGGTCGAGCCGCTCATCCGAGGTGATTTCCCGGGCCACACAGCCAGAGACGGACAGGAAGAAGACGGTGGCGGCGGCGGACAGGCGATGCATCCAGGACCTCGACAGGAGCGGAACTGACAGGTGGGGTTTTAGCGATTGATCTCGGAAAGTTTGTAGCGGTATGGGCCTGCCTCCGTCAACGACGCCCGGGGAGAACCTCGTGGATATCCATGCAGAGAAGATCCTGATCCTCGACTTCGGAAGCCAGTACACGCAGCTCATCGCCCGGCGTGTGCGAGAGCTCGGTGTGTACTGCGAGATCCATCGCCCGGATCTCCCCGAGGAGCAGATTCGCCGCTTCGCGCCCAGGGGCATCATCCTGTCGGGAGGCCCCGCCTCGGTGGAGGACGAGGGATCACCGCGCTGCGATCCGTATGTCTTCCAAGCAGGCGTGCCGGTGCTCGGCATCTGCTACGGGCTCCAACTGCTGGCCAAGCTGCTGGGAGGCCGAGTGGACCGGTCGGCCCACCGGGAGTACGGCCCCGCCGAGGTGGAGGTGCTGTCGGCGCGCGGGCCGCTGCTGGAGTTCACACCGGGAGACAAGGTGAAGGTGTGGATGAGCCACGGGGATCGGGTGGACGCTCTGCCGCCGGACTTCGAGGCCATTGGCCGCAGCGGGAACTCACCCTTCGCGGCGGCGGCACACAAGTCCAAGCCGGTGTACGGGCTGCAGTTCCACCCCGAGGTGGTGCACACCGCGCAGGGCAAGCAGATGCTGCGGGCCTTCGTGTTCGGCGACTGCAAGGTAAGCGGCTCGTGGACGATGAAGGGGTTCATCCAGGAGGCCGAGACCGCCATCCGCCAGCAGGTGGGCGAGCAGGGCCGTGTCATCTGCGCGCTGTCGGGCGGCGTGGACAGCTCGGTGGCGGCGCTGCTTCTGCACCGGGCGATCGGACCTCGGCTGCAGTGCATCTTCGTGGACAACGGGCTGCTGCGGCAGGGCGAGCGGGCCCAGGTCGAGGCGCTCTTCGTGGATCGCTTCCACGTGCCGCTGCGGACGGTGGATGCGCGGGCACGCTTCCTGGAGAAGCTGGCCGGCGTCACGGATCCGGAGAAGAAGCGGAAGATCATCGGCCGCGAGTTCATCGCGGTGTTCGAGGAGGCGGCGCGCGAGGTGCAGGACGCGGAGTTCCTGGCGCAGGGCACGCTGTACCCGGACGTGATCGAGTCCGTCTCGTACAAGGGCCCGTCGGTCACCATCAAGAGCCACCACAACGTGGGCGGCCTGCCCGAGCAGATGAAGCTCAAGCTGGTGGAGCCGCTGCGCGAGCTGTTCAAGGACGAGGTGCGCGCGCTGGGCCGCGAGCTGGGCCTGCCGGACGAGATGGTGAGCCGGCAGCCGTTCCCGGGGCCGGGCCTGGCCATCCGTGTGCTGGGCGAGATAACGGAGAAGCGGCTCGAGCTGGTGCGCCGGGCGGATGCGATCGTGCAGGAGGAGATCCGCCAGGCGGGGCTCTATACGGAGGTCTGGCAGGCCTTCGCGGTGCTGCTGCCGGTGCAGAGCGTGGGCGTGATGGGAGACGAGCGCACGTATGAATCGACGTGCGTCCTCCGGGCCGTGACGAGCGTGGACGGGATGACGGCGGACTGGGCGCGGCTGCCGTTCGACGTGCTCGGCCGCATCTCCACGCGCATCACCAACGAGGTACGCGGCATCAACCGTGTGGCCTACGACATCTCCTCGAAGCCTCCCGCCACCATCGAGTGGGAGTAGGGCTCAGGGCTTCCACTCCGCTCCTGTGAGCGGAGCGAAGAAGGCCTCCACGTCCTCGTCGCGGACCTCGGCCAGGGTGGCGGGGTTCCAGCGAGGGCGCTGATCCTTGTCCAGGAGCACGGCCCGGATGCCTTCCCGGAAGTCCGGGTGCGCTGTGACGGACTGGCTCAGCCGGAACTCGATCGGGACGATCTGCTCATAAGGAAGGGAGCGGCACTTCCGGAGCTGGCGCAGCGTCACCTTGAGGCTGGTGGGGGACATGCGTCCCAGCGTGGCCCGGGTCGACTCGGCCCACTCCGTGCTCTCGGCCGCGAGCGCGGCGAGGATGTTCTCTACCCGGTCCGCCGCGAAGCAGCGATCGATGGTCTCCTGGTGAGCCTTTAGCGGTGCGGAGCCTGCGTCCGTGGCGAAGGAGGAGAGGACCCGGTCCGCCACGTCCCGAGGTGCACCCATGCCCCAGTCCGCTTCCGTCAGCGCCTGCACGAGTGCATCGAGCCGGGAGTGCTCCACGTGATGCGTGCCATAGCCCAGCCAGAGAGCGTCCGCGGCCGTGGCACGGGCACCCGTGAGGGCCAGATAGGTCCCCACCTCGCCAGGGAATCTTGGGAGGAACCAGCCCCCGCCCACATCCGGGAAGAGGCCGATGCCCGTTTCCGGCATGGCGAACATGAGGCGCTCGGTGACGACGCGGTGTGAGCCGTGAACGGAGAGCCCAAGCCCACCGCCCATGCTGATGCCATCTACAAGCGCGATGTAGGGCTTCGGGTAGTGGTGGATCAGGAAGTTGAGGCCGTACTCCTCATAGAAGTAGGCGCGGGGCAGGGGCTCCTCACCGGCGGCCGGGGGCTTGCCCAGCGAGAGCGCCACCGCGCGCACGTCTCCTCCCGAGCAGAAGGCCTTTCCGCCCGAGCCTCGAATCACCACGGCCTTCACCTCGGGGGTTCGGGCCCAGGCATCCAGCTGCGGACGGATGGCGCGAATCATCTCCAGGCTGAGGGCGTTGAGCGCCTTGGGGCGATCGAGCGTCACCACTCCCAGCGGACCGCGCGTCTCCAGTTGCACGTCTTGGCTCATGCGGGGTGTGTACCTGATTTTGGAGAAATCGTGCGTGTCAGGGCTCGGCGCCGGAAAGGCCCTACAAGCACTCATGTTGGTTCGAATCCAACCCCGGCTTTGCCGGGTGGCCTAATGGTAGGGCACTCGACTCTCAATCGAGCAGCACTCAGTGGCTTCTCCACTCGGGCGCTTCACTTCCTCCCTTCCTTCCCTCGATGCTGACTCCGGAATTCGTGCACGCGCCCCGCCAATGGCGGTAAGCAGGTGCCAGGAGGCAGCCGTGACCCTGAAGGTGATGACGTTCAACGTGCTCTTTGGAGGCCAGGAGCGGTTCGACGCCATCCTCGCGCTGCTGGCCCGAGTGCGGCCGGACGTGCTCGTCCTGCAGGAGTGCCTCTGGTGGGAGACGGGCGACCGCTTGAACCAGGTCGCCGCCGCCCTGGGGCTGCCAGCCGATGCCTCTCATATCCACCTGGGGACCTCGCGTCCGCGCGGGAGCGGTCGGCGCTACCACGTGGCGCTCGCCAGCCGCCGGCCCTTGCGTTCGGTGCAGATCCACAACGACCCGAGACAGATCGGCCACTGCCTGGTCCAGTGCCAGTTCGATGCGGGCGATCCGGTGACGCTGTTCGGTACGCACTACGACGCCCATAACGAGGACGCACGTCTCGTCGAGGCCCGCTACCTGTGCGATCTCCTCGACCCGATCACCTTTCGCGAGGGCCTGTACCTGCTGGCCGGGGATCTCAACTCCCTGTCCCGGAAGGATCCCTATCCCGCGAACCTCGCGGAGCTCCTGCTGCAGGCGGAGACGAACAAGTACGGCCATCCTCCGCGCTTCTCGGTGCTGGATACGCTGGAGTCCTTTGGCTGGCTCGACACGCTCTACCACCGGCAGCAGCCGACCGAGTGGGTGACGGCGCGGCGCCAGAACAACGGTGTGGTGATCGATTACCGCACGGACTACGTCCTCGCCTCACCGCGGATGGCCGAGCGGCTCGTCAGCGCCGAAGTGGTGAACGTGGGCGAGGCCTCCGATCACCACGCCGTCATCGCGACCTTCCGTGAGGGCTGAACTCAGACATCCTTTCCCTCCTGGCGCGAGCGCCTTACTGCTGCGGCGCCTGAGCGTCGACCAAGATGCGATGCCGGTACAGCTCCACCAGGATGTCCTCGTGCAGATCGGCCTGCTTCTCGTCCCGGAGCCGCTGGCGCACCTCTTCCACGGGAGCCCTGCCGTTGAACTCCACCAACAGGGCGTAGGCTTCTCCCGGGAGCGCCACCGCGTCGTACTCGCTGTAGGACGCCAGGGCGATGCTCCCGTCCGGCAGCCACTGGATGGTGGTGCTCGGGTTGAGCTTGAGCATCTTCGGGAGCTTCGGTGCGACAGCCTTCTCATGGAGCCGCTTGAGCATGGACAGCTCGACGATTCCATCCAGCCCCAGCAGGTTCTCGAACTCCTCGGAGGACAGGGCGCGGACGCTCTCGAAGCAGCGCCGGTAGAACTCCTCCTCCTGGCCCACCCAGGGGTTCCAGAGCTCGGCATATTCCTTCTCGGGCAGCGGCTTTTCGTCGAGGTCCTCGATCGTCAGCGGCCCGGTGGCGACATCCGCCTTGTCTTTACCCAGGAGCACGTAGTCCGGCAGAAGTTGGAGCAGGGCGTAGCGCGACAGCTGGATCTCCGACAGGGTGAGCCACGTCTTCAGCGTCATCCAGAACTTCCGGCCATCGGCGCCCGCCACGTACTTGCAGAAGTACGTCGAGCACACCGCCTCGCGGTAGCGCCAGATGGTGCACAGGCCCCCGTTGGACTCGTAGTAGGGGCACTTGAGCGCCTGCGCCCGGCCGAACGCCTGCCGCGCGTTCGTATAAAGGAGGTTGTAGCGGGTGGGCGCCTTGATCCACTGGGGGTTCACGCTGACGCCGCGAGCGATCTTCTCCTGGATGCGCCGGCGGCCCTCGGCCATGGCGGGATCCGTGTCCGAGAGGATCGCGCCCACCAGGTAGTTCGGCAGGCGAGGGTGGTAGGTGCAGCACTTGGTATCCGGGCGGAAGAACCGGCTCACCCCATCCACGGACTCGATGCGGACCGGGTTGGCGGCCTCGCACATGGCGCACGAGGAGCACGTGGCCTTGGTCTCGACGGGGATCGGATCCTGGAAGAAGGAGGGGAAGAGGCTCCGGTACAGCTCCGGCAGGCTGTCGAGGATCGAAGGCATTCAGCCCATCCTATAAAGAGAAGAGGCTGCCTGGGGGACCCCAGACAGCCTCCGGACTTCAAGGGGTTACGTCGAGGTGGCTCACCCCGCCGGCTTGGTCTTCACCGGGGTCGGCTTCGAGGGGCGCAGCTCCTCGATCACGCGGGTGGCGCCGTACACCTTCTGCAGCGCCTCGATGATGGCGTCGCTGTGGACACCGACGGTGCGGTTGACGCTCTCGTCGAAGCCGTACTCCCCGCCGAGCGACTGGATGTTACCGTCGAACACCAGGCCGACGATCTCGGCATTCTTGTTGATCATCGGCGAGCCGGAGTTGCCGCCGATGATGTCGTTGCTGGTGACGAAGTTCATGGGGGTGGAGGGCTTGAGCTTGCTCTTGGCGTCCAGCCAGCTCTGCGGAAGCTTGAACGGATCCTCGCCCGTGTGGCGGTCGAAGGTGCCGGACATGACGGTGATGGGGTTCACCTTCTTGCCGTCCTGCATGTAGCCCTCGACGGAGCCGTAGGAGACGCGCGGGCTGAAGGTGGCGTCCGGGTAGACGTTGGTGCCGTAGATCTCGAACTTCGCCTTGGCCACCAGCTCGCTGTTCTTCTTGATGACCGACTCGATGTTCTCCTCGTAGTTCTTGCGCACGGCGCGCGCGTCCGGGTCCACCAGCGCGGCCAGCTTGATCATCGGATCCTGCGAGGCGGTAATGGCCTTCTTGCCACCCTTGAACAGCTCCTCACGGACCTTGGGATCGCGCAGTTGGGTGCCGTTGACCAGGCGGGCCGCCATCGTCGCGGGAGACTCCTTGCCGAGCACCTTCTTCACGAACGGGTGATCGGGGCCCAGGTCCTCGCGCAGCTTGGTGAGGGTGAACTCCAGCCGGGCAATCTCGACCTCCGGGTAGATGGGAGCGGGGCTGAACAACTGGGCCTTGAAGGCCGGCAGGCCGGCGTCGGTGAACTCGCGCAGGCGCTGGCCGTTCTCCTTGGGCAGCTCGTCCGCGGCGCGCACGAGCGCCTTGGCGATCTGGTACAGGCTCGAGCCGAAGCCCTGGCCCTGCTCGATGTAGACCAGCTCATCGCGGATGTTCTTGAGCTGCTCCTCGGCCTTGGCGATCTCGTCCCAGGCCGCGCCGTACTTCTTCTTCAGCTCCGGATCGGAGTCGACCTTCTGGCGCAGTGCCTGCTCGGCGGCGACCTTGGAGGCGAAGAACTTCTTGTCGACGAGGGCCGCCTCGCGACCCTTCATGGCCTTGATGCCGTTCTCCACGCCGAACTTCATGTTGTTCGAGATGCGCTGCTGCTCGGGTCCGCGCTTCTGGAACTCGTTGATCATGCCGCGGAACTCGGACATGGAGATGAGCGCCTTGGGCATCGCCACATCGCGCTGGTACTCCAGCTCCGCCACGGTCAGCCCGCGCGAGGTACGGCCCGGGTTGCCGGAAACGAAGGTGAGCTCGCCATCCTTGGCGCCGGCCTTGGACCAGGAGAAGTAGTTCTCCGTGGGGGCGGGCTTGCCGTCCTGGTAGATGCGCAGGAACGAGACGTCCAGATCGTAGCGGGGGAACTCGAAGTTGTCCGGGTCGCCGCCGAAGAAGGCGATGGCGTGCTCCGGGGCGAACACCAGGCGCACGTCCTGGAAGCGGCGGTACTTGTAGAGGTTGTACTTGCCGCCCTGGTACAGCGTCACGACGTCACAGCGGACCTGATCGCTGGTGGCGCACTCCTTCTCGATCTTCGACATCTCCGCCTTGAGGGTGTCGGAGTACTGCTTGCCGGTCAGCCCCTGGGTGCTCTTGTTGAGCCGGTCGGTGACGTCGGTGATCTCGGTGAGCTGGTTGATCTCCATGGCCGGGCACTGAACCTCTTCGGCCTCGGTCTTGGCGTAGAAGCCGTTGGCGATGAAGTCCTTCTGGGCGTTGGAGAGCTGCTCGATGCAGCCGCGGGCGCAGTGATGGTTGGTCATCACCAGGCCGTTGGGGGAGACGAAGCTGGCCGAGCAGCCGCCGGCGAGCCGTGCGGACGACAGGCGCACCTTGTCGAGCCACTGCTGCGAGGGCTCGAAGCCATACTTTTCCTTCACCTTGGCGGAGGGGAAGTTGTTGTACGTCCACATGCCTTCATCCGCGAGCGCGGGGAGCGCGCCCACGAGGGCGGCAACGACGACCAGACGCTTCATGAAAGGTTCCTTTCCGGGGAGCCGGGTGCGCGCGTTCTGCGGGAAGCCCAGTCCACGGTCAAGCGGGGAAAATCCCAGGCCCCTGAACGAGCGGGCGGGCGTTTGATTTCCGAGACCTGCGACTTCCCAAACCGCGATCCGACCTGCGGAATTCGGTAGCCGGGACATGACGCGGTGAGACAGGGACTGACGGTGAGGCTCTCTCCCTGGAACTACGGCCAGTAGTCCAGGTGCATGGCCTTGCGGACCGAGGCGAGCGTGCTGGCGGTGGTTTCGCGGGCGCGATCGGTGCCTTCCTTGAGCAGGCGCATCACCCCGGCCGGGTCCTTGGCGTAGTCCTCGCGGCGCTTTCGGATGGGGCTCAGGAAGGACTCGAGCACCTCGGCCAGGCGCTTCTTGACCACGGAGTCGCCCAGGCCGCCGCGCCGGTAGTGATCCTTGAGGCCCTGGACCTTCTCGACGTCCGGATCGAAGGCATCCAGGTAGGTGAAGACGGGGTTGCCCTCGACGGTGCCGGGATCCTCCACGCGCAGGTGCTTGGGGTCCGTGAACATGCCCTTGATCTTCTTGGCCACGACGTCCGCTGGATCCGAGAGGTAGATGGCGTTGCCCAGGGATTTGCCCATCTTGGCCTGGCCGTCGGTGCCGGGCAGCCGGGCGATTTGAGGGATGAGGGCCTCGGGCTCGACGAGGACGTCCTGACCGTAGGTGCGGTTGAAGCTGCGGACGATCTCGACGGTCTGCTCGATCATCGGCTTCTGATCCTCGCCGACGGGGACCAGGTGGGCCTTGAACGCGGTGATGTCGGCCGCCTGGCTGACGGGATAGCAGAGGAAACCGGCGGGGACCTGGGCCTCGAGTTCGCGGAGTTCTTCCTCGGGGGTGTCCGCGGGGGCGCGCAGGATGCGGCGGTATTCCTCCTTGACCGTGGGGTTGCGCTGGAGCCGAGCCACGGTGACGAGGTTCAGGTAGTACATCATGAGCTCGGCGAGCTCGGGCAGCATGGACTGGAGGCAGATGGTGACGACCTTCGGCTCGAGCCCGATGGCCAGGTAGTCCATGACGACTTCGGCGACGTTCTGGCGGACCTTGGCCGGGTTGTCGGCGTTATCGGTCAGCGCCTGCATGTCCGCCACGAGGACGAAGGTGCGGTACTGGTGCTGGAGCTGGACGCGGTTCTTCAGCGAGCCGACGTAATGCCCGAGATGGAGCGGACCGGTAGGGCGGTCGCCAGTGAGAATCGTCTTGATGGGCGCCTCCAAGCTGCAAGGGACCTGAGCGTTTAGCGACCTCGAATCGGGCCGTCAATTTGGATGAGCGCGGCGGTGCGGAACGGGCTCGAAATCGACGGGGACGGGACAGGGGAATCGACCTGGGGGTGGGTCCGGGAACAAGCCGGGGGCTGGCCTGGGGGCCTCGAAAACCGGCGCCTAGTTAGTTTACATAACGCATCTTATCGGACTCAACGCCAGAGCGCGCTAGAGGGGAAACCGGGCCGCCAGGCCCCCGGTTCTCCCTCCAACGGCTGGCCTCCCGCGCCCGTCTTCGTGCTTTTCGGTTCCCTCCGTGGGACGTACCGTGTCCGGCCTATGCGTTTCTCCCGCCGTGGCCTCCTCGCACTCTTCGCGTCCATCTCCCTGGCCGGATGCCCGAGCAAACAGTCCGCCACCCCCACGGATGGCGGCGCCGTCGAAGCTCCCCCAGATGCCAGCGCCACGGCTCCCGCGACGCCTCCCGCCTCCTTCGTGGTCCGCTACCAGGTCGGCGACGGTGGCATGGAACCCATCGCCCTGGCGCTCGATGAGCAGCCCTCCATCGAGTCCACGTCCCTGATCGAAATCCGCAGCTCCATCGGCCTGCGCAACTATCGGATCCGGCTCTTCGACGAAGTCGAACGCGCCATGATCTCGGACGACTCCGCCGACGAAACCCCCGACGGTGTCATCTACCGGATCTCCCTACCGACCCCCCTCAAATCCGGCCACAAGTACGCCGTGGTCATCGACGCCCAGACCGGAGCCACCATCACCGATACGCTCGGCCGCGAAATCCAGGACCTCCGCTTCGAGTTCCAGATCGCCGGCGAAAAGGAAAAAGACGCCCCGGCCCCGACGCCCAAGAAGAACGACAAGAAAAAGCGTCGGTAACGCCCTCAGAGCTCGCGCAGATCCCGGTCCTGGCTCCGCACTCGCGCCAGGGTCTGCATGTCCCGCTCCGTGGGCCCCAGCTCCAGGATGATCTTGCTCACGTCGTACAGGACCTCGCCGCGGTCGAATACCGGCAGCCGCGGCACATCCTGGTTCAGCTCGTCCGCGCCCTTGTTGTACGTCACATCCATCAGCGTCCGGAGCTGGAACGAGTCATAAAGGTTGTACTCCACCAGGAACCGCAGCGCTTCCAGGTCCGCCCGAGCCTTGTACGCCCGCCACAGCAGCACCGCGTCCCAGCCGTTCACGCCCCTCATGTGCGGCGGCCGCCCCAAGCCCAGGCTGTCCTCGATCTCCTTCAGCCCACCGCCCATCCCCAGCCGCTTCGTCACGAACCGCAGATCGATATGCGCATCCGGCGTCGGGAACCGCTTCGCGCCAAAGTAATCGCGCAGCACCGGTGCATCGAAGCACGTGCCATTGAAGGACACCCACAGCCGCCGTGCCGCCATCGCCTCCGGCAGTTCATCCATGTTCCGGTCCAGCAGGAACACGTGCAGCCCCGTGCTGTCGAACAGGCTCACCACCGTGGGAAACTGCTGTTCCTTCCCATCCGTCTCGATGTCGAAGAACAGCGCGTCCTGGGCGAAGTCCGGGTACAGCCGCCAGTGCTCCCGGGACGGAATCACCTGCGCCAGCGCCTTCAAATCCCTGCGCTCGAACGCCTCGCGGGCCTTGGCGATGTGCTCGCGGGCCACGTCATCCATCTTCCGCGTCATCGCCGGAGCGCCGGTACCCGCCGCCGGAAAGTCATCCCAGGTCTTGATGCCCTGCGCCCAGAGATCCTTCTCCCGGAACGGCCCCACGCCCGGAATGTGCTGGAACGTCCGCTGCAACATCACCGCGGCAGCTCCATCCTTCCGGCCACCAGGTCATCCAGCAGCGGTATGTCCGCCTCGCAGAAAGGCAGCGCCGTCATCTCCGCCGGATTCAGGAACCGCAGCGCATGGGCTCCCAGTGGCTTCGGTTCACCCGACACCAGCCGAGCCCAGTACAGCACCAGCTCCACCGTGAGATCCGGGTACGTGTGCCGGCCTTCCCAGAGCCGCCGGCCGACCTCGAGCTCCACGTCCAACTCCTCGCGGCACTCGCGAGCCAGCGCGGCTTCATCCGTCTCTCCGGCCTCTACCTTGCCGCCGGGGAACTCCCAGAGCAACGCCCGGCTCCCACCTGGAAGCCGCTGCTGCACCAGGAACCGGGAACCCTCGCCAGGCTCCGGAATCAACGCCGCCACCACCCGGACGGTCCTGCGCCCACCACCCGTCAACCGCCGCTCCCTTGCAGCCGCAGCGCGTACAGGTAGCCGTTGTTGGACAGCACGTAGGCAGTCGAACCCTGGATATGAGGCGAAGCGCTCACGCCATCCCCGGGGTTCCACGCCAGCCGGGACTGGCCCGTCTTGGGATCCACGAACAGCAGCGCGCGCTGGTTGGGCACAATCAACACCCCGCGAGCCATCACCGGCATCTGCCCTGCCCGCTCGCCCAGGCTGTGCGACCACAGGAGCTTGCCCGTATCGCTCAGGTAGGCATCCACCCGGCCATTTCCGGTGGCGAAGAGGATCTGCCCTCGCATCAGCAGCGAGGTGATCCCCGCCACCGTGGAGCTCCACTCCATATCCCCGGTTTCAGCGTTCAGGGCGTACAGCCCACCCTGATACGAGGCCACATAGAGCCGGCCCGCGTCATCCACCACGGGCTGCGTGTCGACATCCAGGTACTCGGTGGCGCCGCCGGCCAGGGACTTCTCCCACTTCGAGGTGCCTCCCTTGGCGTCCAGCGCCACCAGGTACCCGTCCGAGAATCCCAGGTACACCGTGTCGCCCTTCACCAGGGGCGTCGACACACCGTGGATGGTGAACCCGCTGGGCGGATCCCTCCGGTACTGCCAGGCCCACTTGCCCGTCTCCGTATCCACCGCGAAGAGCGTGTCGGCCTCGGAGACCACCAGCACGAGCGAGCCAGCCATCACCGGCGTCGTCGCCAGGGACTCACCCGCCTCGTACTTCCACTTGATCGCGCCCGAGCGCGCATCCAGTGCGTACAACGTCCCGTCACCGCCCGGAACGTAGGCGACGCCCTCATTCACCGTGGCGCCAGCCGCGAAACGATTGGGCGTCTTGAGCGACCACTCCACCGTGCCGCCCGGAGCCACGCCCCGGATGACTCCATCCCGCGTGAGCGCGATGACGCGCCCGGAGTCCGGATCCACCGCCGGAGTGGCGAACTCGCGCGGGGAGTACTCCCAACTGGTCGGCGCGACGAGCGGCGTCCACCAGTCCACCTCGAAGAAGCTGGAGGGAGGCTGCTGGCGCTCGGAGCTGACCGGATTGCCGTGGATCGGCACGGAGCTGCACGCACCCAGCAGCCCCACGGCCCCTACCCCCGCCACCCACCGCTTCCACGAACGCCGAGTCATGCCCCTCCGTCCTTGGGAGCGGCGGCCGGCTGCGGAGCCTCGGGGATCTTCACCCCATCGGCCGCCAGCAGCGCCGTGCGCTCCGTGGCCAGCCGCGCCGCCGCGCTGCCCGAGTGCTCGACCGGGATCTTCACCAGGATGGCCGCCGCATCGTCCTTCTTCCCCTGGAGCACGAGAATACGGGCGTGGTGGTACTGGCCCATGCCCTCCAGGTAACCGGCGGCATCCACCTTGGACATCTCGTCGAAGGTGGCCACCGCCTGGTCGTACTTCTGCTGGGCCTCGTAGGCGTAGCCCTGGCCCTCGAGCGCCGCGGCGCGCATCGGATCGTTCTGCGCGGCGTCCTTGAGGAACTCGGAGAAGGCGGCCACCGCGCCGTCATTGTTGCCCAGTCGATACTCGGCCTTGCCCAGCGCCAGGGCGGCCGTCGTGGCCGACCGGGTGCCCTTGTGCGCGGCGCGGAAGTCCGTGAGGGCCTTCACCAGCGCCTGGTCCTGCTCCTGGGCGGACTTGAAGGGAGGCTCGGAGCCATCCTGCGGCGTGAGGTTGGCGCCCTCGGGCATGGCAACCACCGGGCGATCGAGGATCTCCAGCGCCTGTCCCAGCTCCTTGGCGGCCGAGGACTCTCCCCGGTGGGAGAAGTAGCTGATGAGCGCCACTGCCAGGCCTCCCACCAGCACCACGGCCACGGCAAGGACAACGAGCGTCTGGCGCTCAATCAACCAGTCGCGAGCCTCCGCGCCCACGCGCTGAAAGGCGTCAGGCTGCTTGAGCTCTCGCTGAGTGATCTTCTCGGAATTGGCCACGTCGCTGGACCTCTTCTTCTCTCTGGGGGGGCGAAAGGCGGCGCAATCTACGGAGCGCCTACCCGGGGTGTCAACGCGAACACGCTCAGCGCTTGCCCTGTTTGAGGTGGGGACGCTTGCGCGCCTCCCGTTTGGCCTTGCCCGGCCGCTCCTTGAAGAGCAACCGGAGGGGCACCCTCAAATCGAACGTCTTGCGCAGTTGGTTGGTGATGTACCGCTTGTACATCTCCGGGATGCGCTCCGGGTAGTTGCAGGTGAGCGCGAAGGTGGGGGGCGCCGTACCGACCTGGGCGATGTAGTACAGGCGCAGGGCCTTGCCGCTGACGATGGGGGCCGGGTGCTCGCTCACCGTGTGCTCCAGCAACCGGTTGAGCTGGGGGGTGGGAGCCCGGTACCGGAACTGCTCGGCCAGCTCCACGGCGATATCCACCACTTTGTCCACCTTGGAACCCTTCAGGGCCGAGGTGAAGATGATGGGGGCATATCCCACGAACTTCAGGGAGTGCTTGAGCGCCTCACGGTAGGCCTCCTGCCGGCGCTGGTCCGTGCCAATGAGATCCCACTTGTTCACCACGATGACCAGGGCCCGGCCCTTCTCCTCGGCGAGCCCCGCCAGCTTGGCGTCCTGGTCCACGGCCGGCTCGGTGGCGTCCATGAGGAGCACCGCCACGTCGCTGCGCTCCAGCACCTTGAGGGCGGCCACCACGGAGTACTTCTCCACCCGGTGGGCAATGGAACGCTTGCGCCGGATGCCGGCGGTGTCCGTGAGGATGAGCTTCTTGTCCTTATAGGTGAGCGACGAATCGATGGGATCGCGCGTGGTGCCCGGCACCTCGCTGGCCACCAGCCGCTTCTCCTTGAGGATGGCATTCACCATCGTGCTCTTGCCCACGTTGGGCCGGCCGATGATGGCGATGCGGATGGTTCCGTCGTCCGGCAGCTCCTCGGCGTCCTCGCCCTCCTTCTTCGGAGGCAGCTTGTCCAGCAGTGCCTCGGCCAGTTGGGGCACGCCCAGACCGTGCTCGGCGGACACCGGCAGCACGTCCCCCAGCCCCAGCCGGAAGAAGTCCGCGGAGAGCGCCTGGATGGAACCGGACGGGCTGTCCAGCTTGTTGGCGACCACCAGCACGGGCTTGCCGCTCTTGCGCAGCAGCCGGGCCACGGCCTCGTCCGCGGCGGTGAGCCCGGCGCGGCCGTCCGTGACGAAGAGGATGACGTCACACTCCTCCACGGCGAGTTGGGCCTGCTCGCGCACCTCGCTGAGCAGCAGATCCTTGTCTCCGGGGACGAAGCCTCCCGTGTCGATCACGGTGAAGGTCCGGTCCCCCCACTCGGCGTCCGCGTAGTGGCGGTCCCGAGTTACTCCGGGTACGTCCTCCACGAGCGCGGCCCGGCGGCGGATGAGGCGGTTGAAGAGCGTGGACTTGCCCACGTTGGGGCGGCCGACGATGGCGACCAGCGGTTTCATTACTCGTATCCCAGCTTCTTGAGCCCCTCGGGGCGCTCGCTCCAGCGAGGCTCCACGCGGACTCGGAGCGAGAGGTACACGTGTGCCCCCAGCAACCGCTGGATGGACTTGCGTGCGTCCGTCCCGATGGTCTTCAACATCTGCCCCTGCTTGCCGATGATGATCGCCTTCTGGCTATCACGCTCCACATAGATGGAGGCGGCGATGCGGATGAGCCCCGCCAACTGTCCCTCGGCGGCACCCGGCCGGGGCTCGCGCTCGGACTCGTCGAACACGTCCACCAGCACGGCGGTGGAGTATGGGATCTCCTGCCGGCAGTGGCGCAGCACCTGCTCGCGGATGTACTCGGAGACCAGCGTGCGCTCCTGCTGGTCGGTGAGCATGTCCTCGTCGAAGATGGGCTCGCCCTCGGGCAGGTGCTGGAGCACCACGTGGAAGAGCTTCTCCACCCCGTCCCCCTCGCGCGCGGACAGGGGCACCACCTCCGCGAACGGGAACTCGTTGCGGAACAGATCGATCAGCGGCAACAACTTCTGCTTGGGGATGGTGTCGATCTTGTTGATGACCAGGAAGGTCGGCTTGCCGATGCGCTGCAGCCGCTCGAGGATCATCCGGTTGCCGGGGCCCACCCAGGACTCGGGCTTCTCGCCGCCAGGCGGCTCGATGAGGAAGAGGACCAGGTCCACCTCCTCGGCGGCCTGGAGGGCCGTCTCCACCATGTAGCGGTTGAGCTCGCCCTTGGCCTGATGGATGCCGGGGGTGTCGATGAAGGCCACCTGGCCCTCGGGCCGGGTCACCACCCCCAGGATGCGGTTGCGGGTGGTCTGCGGTTTGGGCGAGACGATGGCGATCTTCTCGCCCGTGAGCTGATTGAGCAGCGTGCTCTTGCCCACGTTGGGCCGGCCAATGAGCGCGGCGAAGCCGCTGCGGTAGTTCTTCGAAGCCATCGTTGAGAAGGTGATCTGGGGCCCCCTCCTATAAGGAGGAGGGCCCGTGGAACTGCACGACCCGCCGGGGACTCCCCTGCCCGCCTGTCTGGCGGACGAGGGCTACGGCGCGGTCGTCGAGATGGACAGCTTGTTGATGCGCACTTCGGTGGTGGGCCGGTCGCCCGGGCCCTTGGGAATCACGTTGGCGATGCGGTCTGCCACCTCATAGCCCTGGACCACCTCGCCGAAGATGGTGTGGCGGTTGTTGAGGTGGGCGGTAGGTACCACAGTGATGAAGAACTGGCTGCCATTGGTGTTGGGGCCGGCGTTGGCCATGGCCAGCAGGCCCTTCTTGTCGAAACGCCGGCCGCTCTGGAACTCATCCTCGAAACGGTAGCCCGGGCCGCCCGTCCCGCGGCCGAGCGGGTCGCCGCCTTGAATCATGAACTCCGGGATGCAGCGGTGGAAGATCGTCCCATCGTACAGCGGGGTACCCTTCATCTTCTGGTTCGTCTGCGGGTGGGTCCAATCCTTCTCGCCAGTGGCCAGGCCGACAAAGTTCTCCACCGTCTTCGGAGCATCCTTCGTGAACAGCTTCACCACGATCTTCCCCTCGGTGGTGTCGAAGGTGGCATAGAGGTCCTTCCCAGCCTTCGCCTCGTCCGTCATGCCCATGTGCATCTCCCGCTGCGGTTGGGGGCCCTCCGGTTGGGCGGGCCCGCGTGAGTGGTGTAGTGCCTATGCCTACTTCTTCTCGGGGGCCTTCTTCGCGGCGCCCTTGGCCGGCGCCGGAGCGGCCACGCCCTTCGGAGGCTTCTCGCTCAGCTCAATCTTGGTGATCTTCACCGGGGTCAGCGGCTTGTCGCTCGGGTCCCGGGAGACCTGGGAGATCTTCACCGCGATCTCATAGCCCTTCACCACCTCGCCGAAGATGGTGTGCCGGTTGTTCAGGTAATTGGGCGTGGAGGTGGTGATGAAGAACTGGCTGCCGTTGGTGTTGGGGCCGGCGTTGGCCATGGCCAGCAGGCCCGGCTTGGAGAACGTGCGGCCGCTCTGGAACTCGTCCGCGAAGCGGTAGCCCGGGTCTCCCGTGCCCACGCCCAGCGGATCGCCGCCCTGGATCATGAAGTCGGGGATGACGCGGTGGAAGATCGTCCCGTCATAGAGGGGCTTCTTGGACTTCTCGCCCGTGCCCGGATGCGTCCACTCCTTCTCTCCGGCGGCCAGCCCCACGAAGTTCTCCACCGTCTTCGGAGCGTCCTTCGAGAAGAGCCGGACGACCATGTCGCCCTGGGTCGTCTTGAAGGTGGCGTAGAGCTCCTTGCCGTCCTGGACCTTCTTCGTCCAGGGGCCGGGAGAGGGCTGCGCAGCGGCCACGGTGGCCACCAGGAACAGGGCTGTCGCAATCATCCGGAACATGGCGGGGGACCTTATAGGCCACCCTCCCCCCGTCCAAGGGGTTTCACTTCGAGGTGTCGTCCTTCCGAAGCATGTCCAGGGTGGCCCGGGCGGCAGCCTGCTCCGCCTCCTTCTTGTTGCGGCCTGTGGCTCGCGCATACAGCTCCGAGCCGATGGACACCTCCACCTCAAATGTCTTCTCGTGGTCAGGACCGGCCTCGGCCACCACCCGGTAGCGCGGGGACATCTTGAGCCGGTTCTGCACGTCCTCCTGGAGCTTCGTCTTGTAGTCCAGGCCGCTGCGGCCCTCGGCCACGCCCTCCAGAGCGTCCGAGAAGTGACGGTCCACCAGCGCCATCACCGTCTCCATCCCCGAGCCCAGGTACACCGCGCCGATCACGGCCTCGATGGCATCGGCCAGCACGGAGCTCTTGTCCCGTCCGCCCGTCAGCTCCTCGCCGCGGCCCAGCAGCAGCAGATCGCCCAGCGTCAGGGCCCGGGCGATGCGCGCCAGCCCCTCCTCGTTGACGATGAGGGCCCGCAGCTTGGACAGCTCGCCCTCGGAGGCGTTGGGGAAGCGCTCCATGAGGCGGTGGCTGATGGCCAGGTCCACCACGGCGTCCCCCAGGAACTCGAGCCGCTCGTTGTCCTGGAGCCCCAGCTCGCGGTGCTCGTTGAAGTAACTCTTGTGTGTCAGCGCGGCCAGACCCAGATCCTTGCGGACCATGGGCACCCCCAGCCGGAGCTCCAACGCCTGGACACGCTCTTGAAGGCTCAGCTTCTCCACGCACCTACTCCGAGAGCTGGCTCGCCAGTTCCTCGGCGAGCGCATACGGATCGGCCTGCCGCTCGGCGATGCGGCCGGCCACTTCCTCCAACCGGCCCCGCTCTCGCTCGAGCTTCGCCAGGGCGCCGCGCAGCAGTCGCTCGCGCAGCAGCGCCACGAACTGCATGGCGGCCCGGGCACGTTCCTTGTCCTTGCGCTGCCCCGTCTCCTCCAGGAAGGTGCGGTGCTGCTCCACCGCCTCCACCAGCGCGTCCACCCCTTGATCCTTGGCGGCCACCACCTTGAGGATGGGCGGCTCCCACTCGCGAGGCCCCTGAGGCTCCTCCACCGGACGGCCCTCCGCCTTGGCGCGGACCATGCGGTGGTGCGCGTCGTGGTCCATGGCCGGAGCCCTCACCGCGTGGCGCAGCTCCAGCATCATCCGCAGCTCGCGCACCATGCGGTCGGCCCCGTCCAGGTCGGCCTTGTTCACCGCGAAGATGTCCGCCACCTCGAGGATGCCGGCCTTGATGGCCTGCACGTCGTCCCCCATGCCCGGCACCGTCACCACCAGGGTGGTGTGCGCCATCTGGGCGATGTCTATTTCGTCCTGGCCCACGCCCACCGTCTCCACCAGGACGATGTCCTGGCCCATGGCATCCATGACGCGGATGCAGTCGCCCGTGGCTCGGGACAGGCCACCCAGGTTGCCGCGGGTGGCCAGCGAGCGGATGAAGACGCCTGGATCCGTGGCGTGGTCCTGCATGCGGATGCGATCGCCCAGGATGGCGCCCCCGGTGAAGGGGCTGGTGGGATCCACCGCGAGGACGCCCACCCGCTTGCCCTGCTTGCGGTACTTCGCGATGAGCCGATCGGTCAACGTGGACTTGCCCGCGCCGGGCGAGCCGGTGATGCCGATGACGTAGGCACGGCCCGTCTTGGGGAACAGGGCGCGGAGATCCGCCGTGGCACTCGCCTCTCCGTCATCGATGTGCCGCATCAAGCGAGAGGCGGCGCGAACATCGCCGTCGAGCACCCGTTGAAAGAGCTGTGTCGCAATGGCCAATGCCTACTCCTGTGGCGATTCCGGTCCGAGGAGCTGCACATCCTCGGGAGCGACCTTCAGAAGGTCCGCCACGAGATGGACGATGCCAGGGAAGCTGTCGAGTTCGAAGCGCTCCGCCCACACCTTGCCCTTGGCGCCGGCCAGGAGGCCTCGGAAGGTGCGGCCCTGCACCCGGGCCGCGGCGAAGCGGTAGGTGGCTCCCTTCACGCTCAACTGCACCAGGATCTCCAGGGCGCTGCGCGGGGGAACCACGGCCTGAGCTCCGAAGGCTTGGGCGAGCTCCTCGTAGCGCACCAGCCCGGGGCTCGGGGGCGAGGAGGCGTGGGGACGGGAGGGCTGCTCCTCGATGTGCGCGGCCAGGTAGCTGGCGAGTGACTCCCCGTCCCGGAACTCGGACAGCTCGAACCGGAACTCGGGCAGGCCGGACAGCTCACTCCCCTGCCGGGACGCCTGGGCCACCCGGAACTGGCCCTGCCGATCCATGGCCAGGACGAAGGAGAGCGCTCCGGCCTCCAGCTCGGAGGACAGCTCCAGCGTCGCGGGGTTCACGGTGGGATGGAGCCCCAGAGCCTGGAGCTGCGAGGAGCGGCGCTCGAGGTGGAAGAGGAACTCATCGAAGGCGCTGGTGAGGGCCAGGGCGAGCGCGGTCCGGGTCTTCACGGAGTTCAGCGGCACGGGCGGCAGCCCCGCCACCGCCGGTGGCGCAATGGGGATCAGCACCTCGTCCGAGATCTGGAAGGTGACCGGAGGCAGTGGCTTCCGGGTGACGGGGTTGTCGAGGACGAAGCCCTCCGGCAGCTCCAGCCGTGCCAGGGGGCTGGAGGAGCCTTCCTCCATGCGCAAACCGAGCTTCTCGAGCCGGGAGGCGTCCATCCGTCAGCCCTTGAAGATCTCGCGGGCGATGATGGAGCGCTGAATCTCGCTGGTGCCCTCGCCGATTTCGCACAGCTTGGCATCCCGGAGGTAGCGCTCGACGGGGAACTCGCGGGTGTACCCGTAGCCCCCATGAATCTGCACGGCCTTGTTACAGGCGCGCATGGCAGCCTCCGAAGCAAAGAGCTTGGCCTGCGAAGCAGCCTGCGTGTACGGCACCCCGGCATCCGCCAACCACGCCGCGCGGTGGACGAGCAGCCGGGCCGCATCGAGCTCCGTGCGCATATCCGCGAACATCCAGCGCAGGCCCTGGAACTCAGAGATGGGCTGGCCGAAGGCGGTGCGCTCGCGGGCGTAGCGCGCGGACTCCTCCAGTGCGCCGCGGCCGAGCCCCACCGCCAGCGCGCCGATGGTGATGCGGCCCTTGTCGAGGATCTTCAGCGTATCGATGAAGCCGTGGTCCACCTCACCCAGTCGCGCCGAGTCCGGTACCTCCACGCCCTCCAGGATGAGCTCGGCGGTGTCCGAGGAGCGCATGCCCAGCTTGCCGTGGATGGAGCGCTGGCTGAACCCGGGCAGCCCCTTCTCGAGGATGAAGGCGGTGACGCCCTTCTGGCGCTTCTCGGGGGTGCTGAGCGCCAGCACCACGAAGACATCGCCCACGGTGCCCTGGGTGATGAACATCTTGGTGCCGTTGAGGATCCACTTGTCGCCCTTGCGGACGGCGGTGGTCTTCATGCCCGAAGCGTCCGAGCCGGAACCGGGCTCGGTGAGGCCCCAGGCGCCCAGCCACTCGCCGGTGGCCAGCTTGGGCAGGTACTTCTTCTTCTGGGCGGCGTTGCCGAAGACGCGGATGTGGCTGGTGCCCAGGCCGTTGTGCGAGGCCACGGTGAGCGCCAGCGAGCCGTCATAGCGAGCGATCTCCTCCACGGCGACAGCGACGGCCAGGCTGTCCATGGCCGCCCCGCCATACTCATCGGAGACGAGCATGCCCAGCACGCCGAGCTGGCCGAGCTCACGGACGACCTCGAGGGGGAACTTCTCGTCCTTGTCCCAGTCACGGGCGTAGGGCTTCACCTTGCGCTCACAGAATTCCTTGAGCGAGGCCTTCAGGGCTCGGTGGCTTTCGGGGAGTTCGAAATCCATGGTGGGCAAACCATCTAATCGCAGTGGGCCGCCGGGGCGGTAGCCCGTCGGGGAGGAATTCAACTTACTCTTCTTGGAACGTCCGGCGCAGGCTCATGCACGGGCCGGGAAGCGTCGGACCGTGGACGCTCGGCCGAGCGACTTCACACAGGGAGAACCCCATGCTTCTTCTCCGGCCGGGGTTGGTAGCGGCGCGAATAGACTTCGAAGCGCTGGGTCAGCTCGTGACGCAGCCGGTCTCCGGGGACGATCTCGTCCACCACCAGCTCGCTGGCCAGCTTGTAGATGTCCACGTCCGCCCGGTACTCGTCCCGGAGCTGCTGGACGTAGGCGGCGCGCTCGGCCTCGGGCTTCTCCTGGATCTTGTTGAAGTAGACGGCGTTGACGGCGGCCTCGGGGCCCATGACGGCGATCATCGCCTGGGGCAGCGCCAGGGTGGCATCCGGCGCGAAGCCGGGCCCGGACATGGCGTAGAGGCCCGCCCCATACGCCTTGCGAACCACGACGCAGATGCGGGGCACGCTGGCCTCGGAGACGGCGGAGATCATCTTCGCGCCCGAGCGGATGATGCCGGCGCGCTCCACCTTGGTGCCGATCATGAATCCGGGCACGTCCGCCAGGTAGAGCAACGGGATGTTGAAGGCGTCGCACAGCCAGATGAACCGGGCGGCCTTGTCCGCCGAGTCCACGAAGAGCACCCCGCCCTTGTACTTGGGCTGGTTGGCGACGATGCCCACGGGGCGGCCGTTGATGCGGCCCAGGCCGGTGATGATCTCCTGGGCGAAGAGCTTCTTCACGTCGAACCAACTGCCCTCGTCGACCAGCTCGTTGATGAGCGCGTACATGTCGAAGGGCTTGTTCTGGTCCGCGGGGATGATCTCCTCCACGCGCTTTCCGCTGGCCTTGGGGGCCTTGGGCTCCGCGGCGGGCGGGAGCTGGCTGAAGTTCTCCGGAAAGAAGCTGAGGTAGTGCTTCGCGGCCTCGATGGCCTCGGGCTCGGTCTTCACCAGCACGTCGCCGCAGCCGGACACCGAGCAGTGCATCTTCGCGCCGCCCATCTCCTCCAGCGTCACCTTCTCGCCAATGACCATCTCGGCCATGCGAGGGCTGCCCAGGTACATGGAGGCGTTGCCGTCCACCATGATGACCAGATCACAGAAGGCCGGGATGTACGCGCCGCCCGCCGCCGAGGGCCCGAAGAGCAGGCAGATCTGCGGCACGAAGCCGGAGAGGTGGACCTCGTTGTAAAAGATGCGACCGGCACCGCGTCGGCCGGGGAACATCTCCACCTGATCGGTGATGCGCGCGCCGGCCGAGTCCACCAGATACAGCAGCGGGCAGCGCAGGGTGCGAGCCGTCTCCTGGATGCGGAGGATCTTCTCCACCGTCCGAGCGCCCCAGCTCCCGGCCTTCACCGTGGAGTCATTGGCCATGATGGCCACGGTGCGTCCGGCCACCTTGCCCAGACCAATGATGACGCCGTCCGAGGGCAGCTCGGGCTCCTCGTTGTTGGCGAGCCTGGCGTCCTCGATGAAGGAGTCGGCGTCCACGAGGAGACGGATGCGCTCGCGCGCGAAGAGCTTGCCCGCCTCCTTGTTCTTCGCGTGGTACTTCTCGGCGCCACCCTTCTCTACCTCTGCGATCTTCTGGAGCAGCTTCTGGTCGTAGGACATGGCGGGGGCCACATACCAGAAAGGGGCTCGGCTGGCTGCTCCGTGTCGCTCGGAGGACGGGTTGTAGAACGAGCGACGGACCTACCGACCGGTGGGTGGGTAGGAAAGATTTTTCACAGGGATGCCGAGCTGAGCACCCCTGCCTACCTTGAGACCACAACGGGGAGCGAAGCCGTTGGGGCGCGGTGCTTCCCGAACGCACGGCCCATGGAGGGAACCATCATGTTCGCGAAGAAGGCGAAGTTGGCTGCCAGGAGCAGCCTGTATCGGAAGTGGCTGGCACAGAAGGTCCTGAACGACATTCCCAAGTTCGCCAGGAACAAGTGGGAGGACTTCGATCCGGATGATGTGCTGCATCCGCTGGGGCTCACCACCTACAGGCCGGCCAGGGCCGGGATCGGCACGCTGGGCGTGTTCATCATCGGCGCGGCGGTGGGCAGCGTGGTGGCGCTGATGCTGGCCCCCACCCCGGGCGCGGAGCTGCGCACCCAGGTCAAGGACAAGGCCATGGGTTACCTGAACAAGCAGAACATCCCGATCGGCCAGGAGAAGACCGCTCACGCGTAGTTCGAGTCCAGGTTGAACGAGGCCGGTAGGCACGGCGATGGCCGCTGCATACCGGCCTCACTTTTGGCAGGGGAGGCCTTCGCGCGGGAGCTCCGGGCTCAGCGGGCGCGGCCCTTGGTCCGAGGTGGTCCAGCACCGGGATCGCCCCGAAGCCGAGCCCCCTGCTCCGCGAGGCACCGGGCACTCCTGAATTCGTTGGCCGCGGCGGCGGCTCGCATGGACGCGCTCCTCGCGGCTGGCTCGCCCGAGGTGCCCTTGGCCGCGTTGTAGGCAGCGCGCGCCGTGCGCACCCGCTGGTTGAGCAGGTCCTGGTACTGATCCTGATGAGAGGGCGGAGGAGCGCGCTTGCCAGGGAAGTTGGCAGGGGGCGTGCTGAGGTCGGCGTTGTCATCCGTGCTGTCCGCCACCTCGCGCTTCATCTGCTCTTCGGCCTTCTTGCGCCAGTTGTTGATGCACTTGGTGGCGGTGTTCCCGTCAATCTCCTCGGTGGGCGCGCACGTGGGTGACTGCACGGAGCCCAGGCCCGAGCCCCGAGCGCCTCCCGGTCCCCCTGCACTGCTCGCGGAAGCTCCGGCGCCAGCCCCGCTGGCGGCGCCCGCTCCGGGGGGCTGGTTCCTGGCGGCACGCTCCGCGGCACGCCACTTCTTCCGGTGATCGCTCAGATAGCTGTTGGTGCGGCTGTCCTCATCCGCATGGCGATCGCGCTGGCGATACTCCTCCTCCTGGCGCCCCATCTCTGAGTTGTTCCACCGGCGCTCCGCGGTGTTCCCATTCTCGAGACCTGTGTGGCGGCCATGCTCATGCCGGGGATTGGCGGCGCGCCCCTGCTGGGGAACCGCGGGCGCATTGTTGCTGACATACCCATCCACGAGGTTGCGGCAGGGATCTCCGCGGGCCGGGCGGTTCAAGCCATCCGTGGATCGCCCCGACTCGCGGAAGTTCGAGTCGCGCACGAGGTGTCCCGACTGGCACCCCCGCAGATACCGATCCCCCGCCGTGGGCCGCTCGAGCGGCGTCCCGTCGCTGGCGACGCCCGAGGCGCGCTCCGAAGGCGACGCGTTGTCCCACCGGGTGCACTTGGTCCGCGCATTGTCGCAGAGCCTGTCCACGTGCGAGTAGGAACCGAACCATTCCGGGTTGAGCTTGGCGTTGATGAGCAGTTGCTGGCAGTTCCTCGAGAAGAAGGTGCTCCCTCCTCCTTCGAGGTAATTGGCTGGAGTGTGCGGAGCGGGTGTAGGCGCGTCACTCATAGTCTCTACCACGATGGGGAGCGGTGGCTGATTCCAGAGATGAAAGCTTCCAGGGGAATGCTGCGGAAGTCCTTTCCATCCACGGTGTCCGCCAGCAACTCCGGTGTGGTCACCACGAGCCGCTCGCGCGCATCCAACGCGGTGGCATGCAGCGCGGGCACGGCCTCTTTCAAGGCGGGGCCTTCGAGCGTCAGCAGCCCATCGTCCTCACCCGCCAGCCAGATCTGCCGCTGATACCGCACCACATCCACGACCATGCCAGGAGAGTCCACCACTTCGGACCAGCCGTAGAGCGAGCCCTCCATGACGCCATTGTCACCGCAGGCGTACATCTCGTCCTGGGACACGACGTGGATGCCCGTCAAGACGGCCTCGGTGAACGACGGCACCCGGTGCCAGGCGGAGCCATCCCACCGGGCAATGAGGCCCTCGCGGCCCACGGCATAGATGAGCTCGGGGGAAACCCCATGCATGGCGATGATGCTGCCGGGAGAGGACCACTCGTGCCACTTCGCACCATCCCAGCGGAAGAGGCTGGGTTTCTGCTGATCGATCCGGGGGCCCCAGGCCAGGACCAGATTGTCGCTCAACCCCCAGATCCCCATGGCCAGACAGGGCAGCGCATGGAACTCCCAGGAAGGGTGGAGTGGATCGCGCGCCCGGTTGATGTGCACGCCTCCCCGCAGGTAGCTGCCCTCGGCGACGTAGACGGTTCCGGAGGGAGAGCGCCACAGGCCAGTCAGCCACCCCACCTGTCCGAGCAGGGGGAAGATCCTCCCGCCGACCACCTGCCCCACCCAGGACTCGGCATGATCTTCCACCCAGCCCTTCCCATCCCAGCGATCCGCCAGGAAGTGGCAGTCCCAAGCCGAGGGCCCGCTGGCTTGCCGGAATTCATGCGCGAGCTTCACGCCGTCTCCTCTCGAGCGCCGGGGACCCGGCTCAAGCCCCGGCCGATGAACGGTAGGTGATGTGCGTCTTGAACTGGTTGACTTCGGGATGGGCCTGCTTCAGCGCCTCCATGCTTTGGTCGACCCGCTTCTTGAGCTCGGGATCACCCTCGCGGAGTTTCCGCCCGTACACGAACGCATACATGATGGTACCGGGTTGGGACGAGCGCGGCACCGCGCGCGACAGGAAGACTCGCAGGGTGCTGGGATCGTCCACATCCAGCTCCTCGTCCGGCGTGAAGTGGTGGTGGCTCTCCAGGTAGTCCTGCAGGAACTTCTCCGCCGTCTCGGCGACTTGGGCGATATCCATCGGTCCTTCTCCTCGGGGCGAGAGCCGCTCCCATGAAACCGGCGAGGCGATGGTCGTACACCCCCACGGAGGTTGCCAGTAGTCTGTTCGTGCTGGCAACGGACCGCTGGTGGATGGAACCCTCGGGAGTCCCTGGACGAGCATGACGACGCCACTCTCGCGAGGCCCCGGTCACGATGTGCTCTTGGAGAGCCCCGACGTCACCCTTGCGCGCTGGTCCCTGGGGCTGACGCTCTACCTGGACGAGCCCTTTGTGTGGGCCAGCGAGGGCGCCGCCGCTCTGCTCGCGCGCTACCTGGAGGTGGCTCCGGTGGACCGGCTGGCCTGGTACACCACCTCGATGCTGCCGGACTGGCATCGCTTCACGCCGCGAACGACGGAGGGCCTGCTGCGCTCGCTGTCGGTCCCCTGGTCCGAGGTGCGCGTGCGGCACCTGTTCACCTTCCGACTCGTGGATGATCTCGGGGCACCGGAGGTGGGCTTCTTCTATAAGGAGATAGATGAGGCGCGGGGCCGTCGCGGCTTCCTGCAACTCCTGCTCCCTCCCAGTCACGACCCGGGCGATCTGTTGCAGTTGGCCCAGGAGATCAGCGAGCGCTGGCCCGTGCTCAGCGGCGTGGGGGGATACATGGCGACGTGGAACGAGTGGCTCAAGTCCACCGCGTTCTGGAGCCTGTTCCGCTGGAGCAAGCGCTTCCTGGGGTTGGACATCCAGGATCCGGATCCCATGTCCTGGCACGTCGCGGAGGGGCTGCCCGGCAGCAACTGGCTCACGCTGGTGGGAGACAAGCTCGCCCAGAAACTCGAGCTGGATGTGCCCGCCCTGCGGCAGCGGACCTGGACGCAGCCCATCCGAGTCCATGCGCTGCGGCGGGCCACGCTCGTCCAGGCGGGGTCGGCTCCCACGCTCGGGGATCTCAATGCGCTGCGCTACCCCGCGGCCTATGCGGAGGCCGCGCGGGCCCTGGAGCCCTGTTTCGTGAAGGAGCCCCCCGAGTACTGGGGTGGATTCTTCGAGGAGAAGCGCACCCGGCTCTGGTTGCGACGGCTGGTGGATCCGGAAGCCCTGCGCTGACGGTCAGCCCCGTGGAAGCAACGAGGCGGAAGCGCCCCCTGCGTGGAGATGCTCTCGAGGATCAACGCTCCCGACGAGCCAATGAGACCGGCCAGCTCCAGGTCCGGGTTGTCACACGAGAACTCGACATGGACATCGAACAGCTCGGACAGCCCTTCCCGGGCGCTGGCGCGCAGGACGACAGCTTCCGCCGGAACATCTGCGTGGTCGAAGTGAGCACGTATCCGCATGGTCCGCCCCACAGGAAGACGACTCCGAACCCGTCCGATTATGGCACCCGAACGCTCGGAGCGGGATTCCCTTCTCGCCGGCCCGTCAAGGCAACCCCAGAGTTCGCGCCCTTAGCGCCCCTTGTAGACCGGTGGACGTTTCTCCGCGAAGGCGCGCAAGCCCTCGAGCCGATCCTCCGTCTTGAGGACCTCCTCGTACTTGCGCAGCTCCAGCGCCAGCGCGGCGTCCAGCTCCAGACCCGTGCCCTCGTTGATGGCGTGCTTGGCCGTGGACACGGCGATCGGCGCGTTCTCGACAATCGCCTCCGCCAGCGAGAAAGCCGTCTCCACCAGGTGCCCCTCCGGTGCGAGCCGGTTCACCAGTCCTACGCTGAAGGACTCCGCCGCGTTCATGCGCCGACCGGTGAGGATGAGATCCTTGGCTCGACCCGGACCGATGAGCCGCGCCAGCCGCTGCGTGCCGCCGCCGCCGGGGATGATCCCGAGCTTCACCTCCGTGAGCCCTAGCTCCGCCGCCGGTGCGGCCACCCGCAGATCGCACGCCAGCGCCAGCTCCGTGCCTCCGCCGAAGGCCGCTCCATTGATGGCCGCGATGAAGGTGCAGTCGCTCTTCTCGATGGCCCGGAACGTCTGCCGCAGACCGTCCAGGAAGGCGCGCACCTCGGGCTCGCTCATGGTGGCGCGCTCCTTGAGGTCGGCCCCCGCGCAGAAGGCCTTGTCTCCTGCTCCGGTGATGATGACGGCACGGACCTGCCGCCCCGTGGAGACGCGCCCCACCATCTCGCCCAGCTCCCGGAGCATGGCCCGGCTGATCGCGTTGCGACGGTCTGCCCCGTCGATGGTCCAGATCTCGATGGATCCGCGGGCGTCGACCTTGAATTCCGGCATGTTCGCTCTCCCCTTCCAGGCCCTGTCTCGGGCCGCCGCTGACCGGGGGAGCCTGCGGCGTTGGCGCGCACCTGGCAAGGCCGAAGCGGTTAGAGTGGATGGGTATGAGCACCGCTTCGAGACGCCTGGGCCGCCTGGCCCCCTGGTTGCTGCCCCTCGTGGCCTTGGTTCCTCTGGTGGCCCTGGCTCGCGGCGGCGGAGGAGAGCACTACTCTCGGGGCAATGATGACTCCGGAGGAGATGGGGACGGCGGCGCCCTCATCTACATCCTCTTCCGGCTGATCGAACTGGTCTTCTACTACCCGAAGATCGGTGTGCCGCTGCTCGTCGTCTGCTGCGTCTTCTATTACTTCTACCGGCGCAACATGCACCCCACGGGCGCCACCCAGCGCGCCATCGAGCGCATCGAGGCCGTCCAGCGCACCCGGGTCTCCGACCAGGACGTCCAGGGCTGGGTCCAGGCCCTGAAGAGCAGGGATCCGCAGTTCGAGCTCAAGGCGACGCTCGACAAGGTGCGTCAGCTCTTCCCGGCGCTCCAGGAGGCCTGGTTCAAGCGGGAGCTCACCCCCATCCGCCCGTTCCTCTCGGACGCCACGTACCAGCGCTTCGATGTGCAGGTGCAGCTCATGGCCGCCCAGGGAGTACGAGACGCCATCGCGGACGTGCGACTTCTGGAGGTGCAGCTCATCGGGCTCACGCAGAGCCAGTGGTTCGACAGCATCCACGTCCGCGTGCGCGCGGAGATGCGCGACACGGATGTCCCCGCGAATTACACGAATGAACAGGCGCTGGCCGCGGCGCGCAAGGCCCCTCACGACGACTTCACGGAGGTGTGGACCTTCGTCCGCAAGCCCGGCACGCAGACGAAGATCGGCCAGGACCTGTACCAGGGCAAGTGCCCCAACTGCGGCGCGCCCTATAAAGGAGGCGCCGCGAACGTCTGCGAGTACTGCAACGCCGTGGTCAACTCCGGCAACTACGACTGGACGCTCTCGGAGATCACCCAGGGCGTGGAGTTCAACCGCCACCCGGCCGACGTGAGCGGGCTACGCGAAGCTCGGCAGGCGGATCCGGCGCTCAACCTGGAGATCCTCGAGGATCGCACCTCGCTCCTGTTCTGGAGGTGGATCGACTCGCAGAGCCGAGGCGACGCCCAGCGGATGGCCCAGGTGGCCAACGTGGAGATGGTCTCCCAGCTCGGGCAGGAGCTGGAGTCACTGAGCCAGCAGGGCCGGCGCCGCGTCATCCTGGAGTGTGCCGTGGGCGCCGTCACCACTCGGGCCTTCGAGGTCAACCCGGACGGCTACGATATGGCCCACGTGGAGATCCGCTGGAGCGCGCGCTCGGGCGTGGGCCCCGCCACCGGCCGCCCGCCGCAACTGCCCCCGGTGCCACAGCGCTGGGTGTTCACGCTGACGCGCAAGCACGGCGCGAGGACGAACACCTCCAACGGCATGGCCACCGATCGCTGCCCGCAATGCAACGCGCCCCTGACCAACAGCGGCTCCACCACGTGCGACTTCTGCGGCGCACGGCTCGGCGCGGGCGAGCAGGACTGGGTGCTGGCGTTCACGTTCCTCACGGAAACGTGGGAGGCACGCGAGCGCCAGCGGCGGGCCGCGGGCGGCCGTATCCCCTCCCCGGCCGGCGCGGTCAGACCGGAGGAGCCGGCCATCACCGCCTCGGCGCCCATGGCGGTGGACAACGTCCTGGACGTCAAGGAGCGCGAGCGGCTCCTCTATATGATGGCCTCGCTGGCCGCCATGGACGGCCTGGTGGCGACGTCGGAGCGCAAGCTGCTCAAGTTGTGCGCCACCCGCTGGGGAGTTCCCTGGACGAACGTGGAGCAGGCGCTCAACTCCGGCACCCCGCTCTTCAACAGGCTCCCGGCCCGAGGCAGCGCCGAGGCCAACCTCTTCCTCGCCAACCTCGTGCAGATGGCGCTGGTGGACGGACGGGTGGACCGCAAGGAGCGGCGCATGCTCGAGGCCGCCGCGGCCCACCTGGACCTGCTGCCCCAGCTCCAGTCCATGCTCGGCAAGAGCTGAGCGGGCGGGGGACACGGCCGTGAGCCCGGTTGCGTTTCGCAAGCATCGGCCGCCCTGAAAGATATGCGCGAATCGACCTGCCGTTGGACCCCGCACACCCCGTGATGCCACGGGCTGCATGTCCAATAAGGCACCTTCATGAAAACCGGCTTGCCGGGCCTCATCCTCGCGTTCCTCTTCGTCGCCTGCGGTTGCTCGCAACCTTCCCAGGACAGGCCGTCCCCTCCCCATCCGCGCAGTGAAGCGCAGCCGCTCGCGGCGGGCCCTGCCTTCAAGGTCAAGACGATCTCCCCTTACGCTTCCAATCTGGGGGGAGGCGCGTCTTCACTCGTCACCCTGGGAGGAACCATCTACTTCCGCGCCGGCGACAGCTTCGCTGGCGACGAGCTCTGGAGGAGTGACGGCACGGAGGCCGGAACGGTTCGGGTCCGGGACATCAACCCGGGCCGGGGCTGGTCTTCTCCCGAGTCCCTCATGACCTGGAATGGCACCCTCTTCTTCGTGGCCGACGATGGGACGTACGGCAAGCAACTCTGGAAGAGTGACGGCACGGAGGCCGGGACGGTCCAGGTCAAGTACATCTGCCCGGGGCTGAGCACTGGTGCCGGTATCTCGTGGCTCACGCCCTTCAACGGGGCGCTCTACTTCGTCGCGACGGAGTGCAGCACGGGCTCGAAGCTGTGGAAGACGGATGGGACCCAGGCGGGCACGGTCCTGGTGGGAGATCCCTCGGGGATCACCATCGAGTCTCCCCAGAAGCTGGTCGCGGTGGGCTCGGCGCTCTTCTTCTACGCGGCGGGGCCGGGAGGCTGGGCGCTCTGGAAGACGGATGGCACCGCCGCGGGGACGGCGGAGGTCATCCGCTTGAACTCCATCGATTCCCCCGTCGCCATGGGCGGAGCGCTGTACTTCACATACGACGATGGTCAGCACGGCACCCGGCTCTGGAGGAGCGATGGCACGGCGGCGGGCACCGGCATCGTCACCTGCGCGTCCTGCAGCACCTTCCAGGTTGGCGTCGAACTCTGGCCGGTCGGCAACACCCTGTACTTCAACGCATGGGACGGGGTGCACGGCTACGAGCTGTGGAAGAGCGATGGCACCGCGAACGGCACGGTGCTCGTCAAGGATCTCGTGCCTGGCTCGGGGGGTTCCTACTCCTCCAACTTCGTCCAGTTGGGCAATCGCCTCTACTTCCTCAACAACGAGAGCGACAGTGGCGCGGAGCTCCTCTGGAGCACGGACGGGACGACGGCGGGGACCACCATGGTCGATCGGGTGAGCAGCTACTCCTCGGAGCTCACGGTGGTGGGCAGCTCGCTCTTCTTCCGATCGAATGGAGAGCTCTGGAGAAGCGATGGAAATCCGGGCGGAACCGCGCAGTTGAAGGATATCTACCCAGGCTTCTCGAGCTCGGAGCCCCAGCAGTTCGTCGCCCTGGGCTCCACGGTGCTCTTCGCCGCGAATGACGGCGCCCACGGTTGGGAGTTGTGGAAGAGCGATGGCACCGCCGCCGGGACCGTGCTCGTCAAGGACATCGATCCCCCACTCGCCCGATCCTCCGCGGTGCAGATGGTCGACGTGAATGGCACGCTGTTCTTCGCGGCCGATGATGGGACGCACGGCAACGAGTTGTGGAAGAGCGACGGCACGGAGGCGGGCACGGTGCTCGTCAAGGACATCATTCCGGGTTCCACCCCCTCGAGCCTGAACTTCCTGACCCGCGTGAACAGCACGCTGTATTTCTCCACGCAGCGAGGCCTGTGGCGCAGTGACGGCACGGAGGCAGGAACAGTCCGCGTCAAGGATCCGGCGACGGGAGCCCAGGACCCGGTGTGGCTCACGGCCCTGGGAAACCTCGTCATCTTCCGTGCCAGCGATGACACCGCCGGCACGGAGCTCTGGCGCAGCGATGGGACAGAGGAGGGCACCTACCGGCTGGCGGACATCCGCCCGGGGCTCCGGGGTTCCGACCCGTCATCCCTCGTCGTCCTCGGGGGAAAGGTCTACTTTGCCGCTCTGGCTCCCAATGAGCCCTACCGCCATCAGGTGTGGATGACGGATGGGACCGTGGCCGGCACCCAGCTCCTGAAGGACATCTCTCCTCCCGCCCCGAACGTGATCGCTCGCGGGGAACCCGGTGGGTTGACCGTCTTCAATGGTGCGCTCTATTGCAACTGCTCCGACGCCACCTTTGGGAGCGAACTCTGGAAGAGCGATGGGACGCCGGCGGGGACTCGGCTGCTCAAGGACATCCTCCCTGGCCCGGACGGCAGCTACCCCGAAGGCTTCACGCAGAGCGGCTCCACCCTCCTCTTCTCGATCTCACTCGATCCCTACGGAAGGGAGCGCCACCTCTGGAAGACGGATGGGACTCCGGCTGGGACACAGCGGGTGGGTCCCGCCAACCCAACCAAGGGACTCTATCCCGCGCTGATCACCCCCGTGCGAGGAGAGGTCGCCTTCATGGCGTATGAGTCAGGCATCGGGTACGAGCTGTGGAGCACTCATGGCTCCGCCAGCGGCCTGTCGCGCCTGAAGGACTTCATCCCAGGCCCCACGAGCGGGCTCTTGTCCGCGAGCCTGCTGGCTCTCGAGGAGGATGGATACGTGCTCTTCTCTCCGGCGACCGAGGCCTCGGGAGCCGAGCTCTGGCTGAGCGACGGTACCGTCGCCGGGACTCACCTGCTCCAGGACATCCTGCCGGGACCGGACTCCTCGAACCCCAGCGACTTCACGCGCTCGGGAGCCTTCGTGTACTTCAACGCGATGGATCGCGAGAGCGGACACCAGCTCTGGGCGCTTCGCATCGCGGATCTTCCGGACACGAATCCACCCCAGTTGGTCTGTCCGGCGCGGATTGTCATCGAGGCGACCTCGCTGGATGGAGCCACGGTGAGCTTCACGGCGAGCGCCTCCGACAACAGGACGGCCAACCCCCAGGTGACGTACAGCCATGCCTCCGGGACGATGTTTCCCCTGGGGAGCACCCTGGTCGTGATCACGGGAACCGATGAGGCTTCGAACTCGGCGACCTGCACCTTCGAGGTGCTCGTGCAGGATACGACTCCGCCGGAGTTGGAGGCGTGCCCCGCGGACATCGAGGCCACGGCCTCGTCCGCCGCTGGGGCGCAGGTCTCCTTCACCCTCCCCGGCGCGACGGATGCACTCTCTCCGCCGGTGTCGGTGACTGCGAGCCCCGCGAGTGGCAGCGTCTTCCCGGTGGGGAACACCTCGGTAGTGGTGACGGCCCAGGACACCGCGGGCAACCGCCGCCAGTGTCAGTTCTCGGTAGTGGTCGCCCGAGCCCCCGGAACGGATGGTGGAACGGATCCGCTCCCCGATGCGGGCCCGGGTCCGCTCCCCGATGCCGGAGTGGACGCAGGCACCTTGCCGGAGGACGAGCCGACGCCGCGGGCAGAGGGCTGCGGCTGCACGAGCCCGGGAGGTGCCTCCCTGCTGGGCGTGGTGGCAGGGCTCGTGTTGCTCATCCAACGGCGGCGCGGGTCCAGGGGCTGAGGCCGGACTGAGGCCCCAGCGTCCGCCGTCCCTGCCCACCGGAGGCAGGCTCAGGTCGTCTTGGCCCGGCGCGAGGCTCGCTTCTCGCGCTCACCCAGGGCGGCCTGCAGGTACTTGCCGGCGAGCTTCCGGCCGATGAGCTCCTGCGCGAGCTCTCCGGCCTCCACGAGCTTGTCCAGGTTGATGCCCGTCTCCACGCCCATGCCATGGAACATGAAGACGGCATCCTCGGTGGCGAGGTTGCCCGCCGCGCCGGGCGCATAGGGGCAGCCGCCGAGCCCACCGATGCTGGCATCGAACGTCGTCACTCCGGCGGACAGGCCCACCAGGGCATTGGCCAGCGCGGTGCCGCGCGTGTCGTGCATGTGGAGCGCCAGCTTCTGCACGGGGATGTGCTTGAGGAGCGACTCGAGGATCTCCTCGGTCTGCCGCGGGGTACCCACGCCGATCGTGTCCCCGAGACTGAGCTGGTAGATGCCCATGTCCACGAGCTTGCGGCAGATGTCGACCACGCGCTCCACGGGGACGTGGCCCTCATAGGGGCAGCCCCAGACGGTGGACAGGTAGCCGCGCACGCGCATCCCTGCCTGAGCGGCGGCCGTGACGACCTCGCGAGAGGTCTCCAGCGCCTCGGCGATCGTCTTGTTGATGTTCTTCTTGGAGTGGGCCTCGGAGGCGGAGATGAAGACGGCCGCCTCCTCGAGCCCTGTCTCGCGGGCGCGCACCAGGCCCTTGAGGTTGGGCACGAGCGCAGAGAAGGTGACGCCCGGCTTGCGGCCTACCAGGCGCAGCAGCTCCTCGGCGTCCGAGAGCTGGGGAATCCACTTGGGAGAGACGAAGGAGGTGACTTCGATCCGCTTCTCCCCTGCGGCCACGAGCGCCTCGATGAGGCGGGCCTTGTCGCGGGTGGGCAGGGTCCGCAGCTCGTTCTGCAATCCGTCCCGAGGGCCGACCTCATAGACGTCGACCCGCTGGGGGAGGCTGCCGAGCCAGCCGGCTAGGCGCGTGCTGGAATGTTGGTTCGAATCCACTGGACGATGTCCTGCGTCGAGCTTCCCGGGGTAAAGACTTCGGTCACCCCCAAGCCCTTGAGTTTAGGAATGTCGTCGTCTGGGATGATCCCGCCCCCAAAGACTCGGATGTCCTCGGCCCTGCTTTGTTTCAGCAGGTCCATGACTGCGGGCAGGAGCGTCATGTGCGCGCCGGACATGATGGACATGCCGATCGCGTCGACGTCCTCCTGGATGGCGGCGTTGACGATCATCTCGGGCGTCTGATGCAGCCCTGTGTAGATGACCTCCATTCCCGCATCGCGCAAGGCCCGGGCGATGATCTTCGCACCGCGGTCGTGCCCATCCAGACCGGGCTTGGCCACCAGAATACGCAGCTTCCTCTCAGCCATGTCGCAGCTCAGCTCCAACAATGAGGTCCGTCGAGGTGGAAGATAGCGGCTCACCCTGCAGGCTGCCGTGCACCCAACGCGTCGTGAGGCCCGTCGCTTCCAACAGTTGAGCGAGTTCTGCAAGAGGATAGTAACGGATGCTGTAAACACCCGAAAGAACGCGCCCATCTGCAAGTGTGAGGCGCCTTCGCCCGTGGTCCACGCCGGTGTCGGGATCGAAAACGCTTTCTTCGTGCAGCAGGCTGCCATCAGGGAGCGTGCCCTGGAAGGAAGCGCCGGGCTGCTGGCGGAGGCGTTCGTAGGGGACGGACTGAAAGACGAGCAGAGCGCCAGGCCGGAGGCAGCGGGCGATCTCGCGGAGAATGACGCGGTGCTCCGTCTCCGAGAAGGCGAAGAGTGTGGAGTACCAGGCATAGGCGCCGGCCAGGGAGCCGGACTGGAACGGGAGGGAGCGCAGATCGCCGCGGATGGCGGTGAAGCCGGGCAGACGGTGGGCCAGGGAGTAGGCATCCAGCTCCAGCCCCACCACCCTGCCCTTCAGGGCTCCGGAGCTGTTGAGCGCGGAGGCATGGCGCCCGTGTCCGCAGCCGAGATCCACCACCGGGCCAGGGAGCGGCACCCTGGTGAAGCACCGCTCCAGGTAGGCGACCTCGCGAGCGGTGACGTCGGGCGAGAGAAAGGGCTGGGTGCTGCGCAGGTACAGCTCACCGAAGAAGCTCAAGAAGGGCCCCTGGCGACAGCTTAGGGATGGGCCGCGCGAGTGCGAGGCGGCATCCACAGCAGTGCCAGTTCCAGGGGGATGGCGTCAAACGGCTCCGCGTGGACGATGTCGCCGCCTTCGTAGATTCCCACCTGGGCCCATCCGCGCTTCTTGCTGCGGTAGACCTCGAGGGTGAAGCGCAGTGGGTCAATGAGCCACGCGTGCCCGACACCCTCGTGGCGGTACAGGGGCATCTTGCATGAGCGGTCCATGAAGGAGGTGGAGGGGGACAGCACCTCGCAGACCCAATCAGGAGCGAGCGTCACCCAAGGGACATCCGGAGGTTCCGGCATGCGTTCCCTGCGCCACCCGGCGAGATCCGGGACGACGACATTGGATCGGAAGTGGAGTTCCGGCTCGTCCATGAAGCACCACCCGCCGGGGCCGCCGCGGGCCAGATCGAACGGCGGAATCAGGAGTGCGCCCAGGCGACTGGCCACATGGAGGTGGCGGAAGGCGGGCCGCGGCGAGGCGTAGAGCTCGTCGCTGATGATTTCGCCGACCCACCCGACCGGCAGTGCTTCGATGTCCTCGTATGATGCGGGCTTCTTTCGATCGTCCTTCCCCATCCACCACCCTCCTCACGAAATGACCTGTGAGGTTACTCTACCCGCATCCTATTTACCAGGGCATCCGTCGTCCCGGCACCGGAAGTCATTCGAGGAAGCCGCCGAGCGCTTCGATGTAGCGATCGAAGTCCTCGACTTGAGGCAGGTGTCCGACGCCGGGAATCTCGACGAGCCTGGCGCCGGGAATGGCGTCAGCAGTCTGGCGGCCGAGTTTCGGGTAGTCGCCCATGGTGGCTGCGACTTCGGGCTTTGCCCAGGCCTTGCCGAGCGCGGTCCGGTCCCGCTGGCCGATGATGAGGAGCGTGGGGACGCGGAGCCGGGGCAGATCGTGGACCACCGGCTGGGTGAAGACCATGTCCGAGGTGAGCGCCGAGCACCATGCGACGCGCGAGTAGTCCGGATGCCGGGTCCATCCGGCCTGGATCTCGAGCAGGCGGTCGTACTCGGGCTTCCACTCACCGCCGTAGTAGCTCTGGCGTTGGTACTCGCGCAGGCTCTCAGGGGTGGCTGCGAGTTCCTGGCGGTACGACTCATCGATGCTGCGGTAGGCGACGAGCGCGCCATAGTCCTCCAGGCCGATGGGGTTCACGAGCGCGAGCTTCTCGGTCTGCTCTGGGTATAGGAGGGCGAAGCGCGCCGCGAGCATGCCGCCCATGGAGTGCCCCACCACGGTGACTCGCTCGATGCCGAGCGAGCCGAGCAGCGCGCGGGTGTTCGTGGCCAGTTGGGCGAACGAGAACTGGTAGGCGGCAGGCTTGGTCGACTTGCCGAAGCCGATCTGGTCGGGGACGACGACGCGGTAGCCACGGGCCAGGAGCGCCCGCATGGTGGGCTCCCAGTAGGCCCCGGAGAAGTTCTTGCCGTGGAGCAGGAGCACGGTGCGCCCCTTCCAATCGGCGGGCCGCTCGTCCATGTAGGCCATGCGGAGTTGCTGCCGCTGCGACTCGAAAGTGAACTCGTGAGCGGTGAACGGATACGGGTAGCCGTGCAGCTCCGGATCGAGTCCTACGGTGCTGCCAGGAGTGCCGGACGCGGATGACGTCGTGGCACACCCGGAGGTAACCAGGAGGAGTGCGGCGACCAGGAGAATGGGGCGCATCGCCCTACGCTAGGACGCGACCAGACACCCCACCATCCTTTTCCGCCCCGCTCTTGTCTAGAACGCACCGCCCTCGCGATACGCGCCCCACACCGTGCGGAACACGTCGCAGATCTCGCCCAGCGTGGCGTAGGCCTTCACCGCCTCGAGCACCGAGGGCACCATGTTCTCGGTGCCTCGCGCCGCCGCCTCCACCTTGGCCAGCGCTGCCTGCACCGCCTCGTTGTTGCGCTCGGCCTTCACCTGCGCCAGCCGCGCCTTCTGCTCCTCCGCCACCTTCTCGTCGATGTGGAGGATCTCGATCGGCGCGTCCTTGTCCGCCTTGAACGCGTTCACGCCGACGATCAGCCGGTCACCCTGCTCCACCTCGCGCTGGAAGCGGTAGGCGCTCTCGCCGATCTCCTTCTGCGGGTACTGCTCCTCCACCGCGCGGATGATGCCGCCCATCTCGTCGATGCGGCGGATGTACTCCAGCGCACGCTTCTCCATCTCGTCCGTGAGGTACTCCACGTAGTAGCTGCCCGCCAGCGGGTCCACCACCCGGTCCACTCCGGACTCGTGCGCGATCAACTGCTGCGTGCGCAGCGCAATCGTCACCGACTCTTCCGTGGGCAGCGCGTACGTCTCATCCAGCGAGTTGGTGTGCAGCGACTGCGTTCCGCCCAGCACCGCCGCCAGGGCCTGCAGCGCCGTGCGCACCACGTTGTTGTACGGCTGCTGCGCCGTGAGCGACACACCCGCCGTCTGCGCGTGCGTCTTCAGCTGCCACGAGCGCGGGTTCTTCGCCCCGAACCGGTAGCGCATCACGTTCGCCCAGATGCGTCGCGCGGCGCGGAACTTGGCGATCTCCTCGAAGAAGTCGTTGTGCACGTCCCAGAAGAAGCTCAGCTGCGGTGCGAACGCGTCCACGTCCAGCCCACGCTTCACGCACTCCTCCACGTAGCCGATGCCGTCCGCCAGCGTGAAGGCCAGCTCCTGCACCGCCGTCGCTCCCGCCTCGCGGATGTGGTAGCCGCTGATCGACACCGGGTACCACTTGGGCATGTGCTTCGTGCAGAACTCGATCATGTCCGTCACGATCCGCACGGCCGGCCGCGGCGCGACGATCCACTCCTTCTGCGCGATGTACTCCTTGAGCATGTCGTTCTGGATGGTTCCCGCCAGCTTCGCCATCGGGATGCCCTGCTTCTCACCCACCGCGATGTACATGCAGAGCGCCACGATCGCGCTCGCATTGATCGTCATCGAGGTGGTGACCTTGTCCAGCTGGATCCCGTCGAAGAGGACCTCGAAGTCACGCAGCGAGGAGACGGCCACGCCCTCCTTGCCCACCTCGCCGCGGCTCATCGCGTGGTCCGCGTCGTAACCCATTAGCGCCGGCATATCGAAGGCCGTGGACAGGCCCGTCATGCCGTGGCTGATGAGGTACTTGAAGCGCTTGTTCGTGTCCTCGGGCGTGCCGAAGCCGGCGAACTGGCGCATCGTCCAGAGCCGGCCCCGATACATGGTGGGCTGCACGCCGCGAGTGAACGGGAACTGCCCCGGCAACCCGATGCGCTCGGCCTGCTCGTCCCTGCGGTCCGCCAGCGTCATGACATCCGGGATGGGAACGCCCGAGTCCGTGACGAACTGCTTGCGCCGCAGCGGCATCTTCGCCGTCACCTGGGCGAGCTCGTCCCGGGCCCACTCTCCCGCCTGCTTCACCGCGGTCTTCACCGCCGCCGCGCCATAGGTCTTCGCCGCCGCGACCTTCTTCTTCGGGGCCACCTTCTTCACCGCGGCCTTGCCCGCCTTGGCCACCTTCTGGGCAGCCTTGGCCACCTTGGCGAGCTTCGAGGGCTTGCGAGCCTTCGGGCTGGCAACGGCCTTCTTCGGAGATCGGGAGGAGACGGAGCGAGCGGCGGTTTTCGGAGCAGTACGCGCAGGCATGGCGCGGGGATGTAGCACCCGCATCCAGGGGTCGCAAGACGCGCCCGGTCATGCTGTCAGCGAGGCTTCGAGAGCCCATCACGCAGGCGGCGAACCCCTTCGTCCAGCACTCCGTCCGTCTTGCAGAAGGCGAAGCGCGCGAGGCCCTGGCCCAGGTGCTTGTGCTCCGGCGAATAGAAGACGCTGGGCGGAATGGCCGCCACCCCCACCTGCGTCACAAGGTGCCGGCAGAAGGCCACGTCGTCCGGAAAACCCAGGTGGGAAATGTCCGCGAGGATGAAGTAGCTCCCCTCGGGAGCGTGCGCGGGCAGGCCTGCTTCCCTCAGGCCGCGCAGCAGTTTCTCGCGCCGCGCCAGGTAGCCTGCCGCCAGTTCCTCGAAGTAGCTGTCCGGAAGACGCAATGCAGCAGCGGTTGCGGCCTGCAGCGGTGAGGCCGTGGCGAAGGTCACGAACTGGTGAGCCCGCTGCACCGCGTCACGCAGCGGCGGCGGCGCGATCACCCAGCCGATCTTCCACCCCGTGAGGCTGAACGTCTTGCCCATGCTGCTCACCGTCACGGTCCGATCCGCCAGCGAGGGAATGGTGGCGGGCCGCACATGGCGGGCTGGAGCGAAGACGATGTGCTCGTACACCTCGTCCGAGAGCACTCGCACGTCGTGTCTCGTGCACAGCTCTCCGATGCGTTCCAACTCCTCTCGGGTGAACACCTTGCCCGTGGGGTTCTGCGGAGTGTTGACGATGAGCAGCCGAGTCCGAGGACTGAAGGCCGCCTCCAACTCCGCCCAATCGATCCACCACTCCGGATGGTTCGCGTCCGGGGCGCGCAGCGGCACGTAGCGGGCCTTGGCTCCCACGAAGGTGATGTTCGCGTCGTACGAGTCGTAGAAGGGCTCGAAGGAGATCACCTCGTCGCCCGGATCCACCAGCCCGAGGATCACGTCCAGGATGGCCTCGGTGGCTCCGCTGGTCACGGTGACCATGGTGTCCGGGTCCACCTTCTGGCCATGGAAGCGCGCCGCATGATCGGCGATGGCCTGGCGCAGCTCCTTGGAGCCCATGCCCATGGCATACTGGTTGACGCCGTCGCGGATCGCGCGCTGCGCGGCCTCCTTCACCACGTCGGGCCCGTCAAAGTCCGGGAAGCCCTGCCCCAGATTCACCGCGCCGTGCTTCTGCGCGAGCGCGCTGAACTCGGAGAAGACGGTGGTGCCGAAGCGAGAGACGCGTTCCGCGGCATGTGGCCGGCTCATCGTGAGGCTCCTGGCGGCCGGCGATTCAACAGCTCTGCCAGCGCGCTAGGGGCGCACGATAGCGTCCATGGGCACGGAACGCTCGGTCGCAAAGCCTCGGCGGCGGCTTCCCACCCGGGAGAAGGCCATGGAGACCCCGACGACGAACACCACCAGGGGCAGTACGGCCACCAGGTCCGTGGCGTAGTGGAAGCGCCCCGCCAACGTCGCCACGATGAGCCCAACGCCCGGGCCCAACATGACCCAGAACACGCGTCGCGAGAACCGGAACGAATAGAAGAGCACCACGAGCGTGGCGCCCGTGTGACCCGAGGGGAAGCAGTCCCGGACGAAGACGGGCGTGCGCATCAGCGAGTCCAGGAACGAGGTCGTGATGACGCCCGTGAGCTGCCCGGGGAACGCGTCCAACAGGAAGAACCGAGGACCGATGGCCGGCACCACGATGTAAGCCGCGTAGCCCAGCGCGAAGAACAGGCTGAGCGCCGTCAGGAACTCATCGAACGCGGCGATGCGCTTGTGGAGGTACAGCACCACCCCCAATACCAGCCCCCAGACGAAGTGGCCGTAGTAGCAGACCATCAGCACGTCCATCAGCCAGGGGGGCACCGCGTTCGAGACCAGCACCGAGACCTGGAGACCGAACAACCGCTCATCCAGCATCGCAAGCTGGGCGTCCCTCAGCACCGGGGAGAAAGCATCCACGAGCGGGTTGAGCAGTTCGTGGCCGATCATGATCACCGGCAGCAGCCAGAAGTCACTCACCCAGCGCAGCAGCCGCCTTCGAGGCCAGGCCTCCTCCAACGTCCGGAGCACCAGCGGCCCCATGGCGAACAAGGTGAAGCCCATCGCGGACTGCGTCGCCCCAGGCGCCCAGCGCGCCGGCCCCACGAGCGCCAGGGCGGCGAGCGAGCAGGCAAAGACAATGACGATGTCCACGGCCTTGAGACGCACCTTCCGTCGACCGTCGAGCAACCTCAAGCTCTCGATGGACCAGGGACTCATGCGGTCTTCCGTTCCACAGACTCCGAGGCGGGCTCTTTCTCCACGCCAATGTCCAGGCTCCGCACCACGGCTTCCTCTCCTGCCCCTGCTCCCTTGCGGAACTTCCAACGCTCGATCAACGCTAGCAGCGCTGGGAAGAACACTGTCGTTCCCAGGAAGGTGCACACGACCCCCAGGAGTGCAATCTGTCCAATTGAGCGCAATCCCTGATGGCTGGCCACCAACAGAGCGCCGTAACCCGCGGCGTTGGAGAGCGTGGCCACCACCGCCGCCAGGCCCGTGTGCCGCACGACATGGCCCAGCGAGCCCGGCCCCTCCTCTTCATAGCGATGGAAGAGGTGCACGGAGTTGTCCACCGCGATGGCCAGCAGGTTGGGCAGCACCACGGCGTTGATGAAGTTGAGCTGCACGTCGAACAGATACATGCCGCCGGCCAGGCACACCATGCCTAGGAACAGCGGCCCCGCGACGAGCAGCGCCCGCTTGAAGCTGCGCAGGCTGGCGAAGATGGCCAGGAACACCACCACCGCCGCCGCTGCCAGGATGAACGGGCCGTCCCCGCGCACCAGCGAGAAGATGCGCGACGCGATGCGGTTGCTGTCCAGCACCGACAGATCAATCCCCTTCGCCCGCGCCCCCTCCACCACCTCGTCGAGCTGCGTGGCCCACCGGTGCAGATCCCGCGTGTCGTAGTTGGACACGGACGGGAACAGCAGCAGGAACATCCCCTTGCCATCCAGCGCCTCGAAACGCCGACGAGCCTCGACCGGCAACTGCTCGAGCCCGTAGGGCTTCGCATCCAACATCGCCTGGAAGCTCTTCACGCGAGGATCGGCCAGGAACTCATCGGGTAGCTTGGCCAGCAGCACTCTCATGTTGTCGAGTTCCTGCTGACGGCGCTGCACGTCCGTGGGGATCAAATCGACGAGCGACGCCGAGCGCAGGAACACGGAATCCGCGCCGTGCCGCTCCTGGACATCGGAGATGACCTGCCGCACCGTCCGGGCCTGCTCCAGGTTGTCCACCAGGAGGATCGCGGGATTGAGCGGCGTGCCGAGCTGCGCGGTGATGTGATCGTCCAAGCGCGAGGAGGGCGAATCCCCCTTCAGCTTGCGCATGTCCGTCTCGAAGCCGAGCCGGGGCGCCATGAAGGCCGAGAACCCCGCGAAGGCCACCACCGCCAGCGCGACCCCCACCACCAAGCCCGTAGGCCAGCGCGGCCCCATGCCCTCCCGAGGACTGGAGTGCGGAGCGCTCGCGGGCGACGCCTCGCCCGCCGTCTGGCGGCGGAAGGGCCGAAGGCGCTCGGCAATGGACAGCAGTGCCGGCCCCATTCCATACGCGGCGAGCACCGCCAGCATCACGCCCATGCCGGCCAACAACCCGAACTGCTGGAACGCATGGAACTGCGCCAGCAGCAGCACGAGGAACGCAGCCGCGTTGGTGATGGCCGAAGTCAGCGCGCCGGCGAACGTGCCCCTCACCGCCTCGGAGAGCGCACCGTGCACATCCTGATGCTGCCGCTCCTCCCAATAGCGCATGGCCAGGTGCACGCCGTACTCGATGCCCAGACCGATCAGGATCGCCACCAGGAAGCCCGTCACCACGTTGAGGTGGCCAATGGCCACCTGCGCGAACGCGAACGTGAGCAGCACCCCCACCATCACCGGCAGGCCCACCACCGCCAGCGCCGACACGCGCCGCGTGGCCAGGAGGATGAGCGCCACCGCCAACGCCGCGGACAGGAGGCCCGCGTTGGACAGGTCCCTCCGCATCACCGCGTCCTCTTCGATGCGGCTCTGGAAGTTGCCCGTCGCGTCCACCACGACGCCCGGATAGCGCTGGGCCACCTCCACGGCCATGGCCTTCGAGTCGTCCACGAACTTCCGCGCGAAGTCCAGGTCCGCTGCCGTCCCGGCCGGCTTGATGAAGAGGTACACTTCCTTGCCGTCCGCCGAGGCCAGATCCTCACGCACCGGAGACTCGGGCAGGTACTTGTGCTCGATCTCCTCGAAGGTGGGCGGCACCTGCTGCGTCTTCACCAGCTCTACGTAGAACGGGTTGGCCTGCCGCTCCTCGTAGCGCACCCGCGCCGAGAGATCCGTGTACAGCTCATGGAGGCGCTCGGCGGGCTGAAGCAGCAGGCCGTTGTGAAGAAAGAAACCCACGTCGAAGTGGTGTTCCACGTAGCGGATCTGCGGCAGCTTCTCGAGGCGGCCCTGCAGCTCCTGGGCATAGGCGCGCAGTTGCTCGGGCGCGGCGCCCTGGGCTCGCAACACCAGGTACCCGTCTCCGCCCGCCTTCTGCGACACGCGCGTCAGATCCTGCACCTCGCGCGCACCCTCGGGCAGCAACTCCACGAAGGAGCCTCGGAACTCCAGCCGTGACGCCAGCAACGCTCCGCCCAGCCCCAGCAGCGTGAACAACGCCAGAAGCCACCACGGCCGCCTGAGGGCTGCCTGCATGAACCGCTCGAACCACCGCTGCCTCAGATTGTTCACCTGGCTCCACCTTGCCCGGCCGGCGAAAGCAAACTTCCGGCCACATATCTGTCAGGGCCTCATCAACAAATCCAGTGTTCACGCCCTTCCTGGGTGCTTCTGACCCCAGTCCCCCCCCAGCCACACCGCAGCACTTACACTCGATTCCCTCGGAAGATCGAGTTCACGGGTTGTGTTGGTAAGGGGCTCCGAGCTTCATGTCCATGGGCCATACCCTGACACGGCTGCCATACCCGCGAAGGTTCGCGCCTTGACAGTCCTGGCAAGCCTCTTTATTCACGGCCCCCGCGTCGCCCCTAGGAGGTCGCACGCAGCACCAGGTGCCTCTGGCCGGGATGCATCTGGAAACCCCATGTGCGCCCCGAGTCCGCTCCAGGATCCCCACGACGCAGACAGAAGGACCACCATGAGCGACGTCTTCGACAAGTGCAGTAACTGGAAGGACTACCGCATCGCGAAGGCCACGGGCCTGTATCCGTACTTCCGGTCCATCGAGGCCTCCCACGGGGCGACGGAGGTCGAGATTGAAGGCCGCCGCGTCATCATGGTGGGCTCGAACAACTACCTGGGCCTGTCCGCGGATCCGCGCGTGAAGGAAGCGGCCATCAAGGCGGTCGAGAAGTTCGGCACCACCTGTTCCGGCTCGCGACTGCTCAACGGCACCCTGGCGCTGCACGAGGAACTCGAGACGAAGCTGGCGAAGTTCCTCAACCGCGAGTCCGCGCTCGTCATCTCCACCGGCTTCCAGACGAACCTGGCGCTCTCCTCCATCCTGGGCCGGCACGACATCGTCTTCACCGATCGGCAGAACCACGCCTCGCTCGTGGACGGCATCCGCCTCGGCTTCGCCACCGAGCGCAAGTTTCGTCACAACGACACGGACCACCTGGAGCAATTGCTCGCGGCGGCCGATCCCGACGCGGGCAAGATCATCGTCACCGACGGTGTCTTCTCCATGGAGGGAGACATCTGCAACCTGCCGCGCATCGTCGAGCTGGCGAAGAAGTACAACGCCCGGGTGATGACGGATGATGCCCACTCCATGGGAGTGCTGGGCGAGAAGGGCCGCGGCGTACCTGAGTACTTCGGGCTCGAGGCGGAGACGGACCTGACGATGGGGACGTTCTCCAAGAGCTTCGCGTCGCTGGGCGGCGTGCTGGCGGGCCCCTTCGAGGTCATCAACTACATTCGTCACAAGGCGCGCTCGGTGATCTTCTCGGCGTCCATGACGCCGGCCTCCATCGCGTCGGCGCTCAAGGCCTTGGAGATCATCGAGTCCGAGCCGGAGCGTCGCGCGCGCCTGCTGGACATCGCCGAGAAGATGCACAACGGCTTCCGGGCCATGGGCTTCGACACGGGCGTGTCGGTGACGCCGGTGGTGCCGGTGCACATCGGCGACCAGGTGAAGTGCTTCCGCTTCTGGAAGGCCCTGCACGAGGCGGGCGTGTTCGCCAACCCCGTGATTCCTCCGGCCGTCGAGGCCGGCCACGCGCTCATCCGCACCAGCTTCATGGCCACGCACACGGACGCGCAGCTGGACCGGGTGCTGGACACCTTCGAGAAGATCGGCCGGCGCATGGACGTGATCCCCGAGACGCGCCCCACCGTGTACGAGCCGGTGAAGATCGCCCGGCCGGGCACCGGCGTGCGCTCCAACAAGGCCTCCGAGAAGTGGGCTGCCACCTCCGTGGGCAACGGCATCCAGCCCAACAGCTTCACGCTGGACACGCTCTCGCGCATGTCCTCGCGCGAGATGGCCGGCAAGCTCTTCGACGCCGTGGAGCAGCTCACCTGGCGCGCGGCCAATCTGCAGCCGGCGGACCTGCGCAAGCTGCCCGGAGCCTCCATGCGCCTGTGGGAGAAGCGGGGCGAGCTGACGGGGCTGCTGCTGGAGAAGGGCGCCAACTTCTTCATGCGCAACGGCCACGATCACAACGCCAACCAGGCCGAAAGGAACTAGCCTCACATGGCCCTCCCCGCCGAGTCATCGACCGTCGTCTCCCTTCCCGCCGTGCCTCCCGATGTGACGGTGGCACCCGTGCGGAGCGGCGGGGACAAGACCGCCTTCGTCCGCATGACCTACCCCATCTATCAAGGGGACCCGAACTGGGTGCCGCCCCTGGAGATGGAGCGCAAGGACTTCCTCGACCCGAAGAAGAACCCCTTCTTCGAGTTCGCCGAGGTGGAGCTGTTCCTCGCGCGGCGCAACGGCCAGGTGGTGGGCCGCATCGCGGCGATCAAGGATCCGCACTACAACGAGTTCCACGGCACCAACGAGGGCTTCTTCGGCCTCTTCGAGTGCATCAATGACGCCGGTGTGGCTCGGGTCCTGTTCGACGCGGCTTCAGAGTGGCTGCGCACCAAGGGCTTCACCAAGGTCATCGGGCCGATGAACTTCTCCACCAACCACGAGTGCGGGTTGCTGGTGGACGGGTTCACCACGCCCCCGGCGATCATGACGACGTACAACCCGCCCTATTACGCCGCGCTGATCGAGGCCAACGGCTTCACCAAGGCCAAGGATCTCTGGTCCTTCGAGCTGTCCTCCTCGGCTCAGCCGCCAGAGAAGGTGGCGCGCATCGCGGAGAAGATGCGCCAGCGGGAGGGCATCACCGTACGCTCGGTCAACCTGAAGAAATTCGATGAGGAAGTGACCCTCATCAAGAACATCTACAACGCGGCTTGGGAGAAGAACTGGGGCTTCGTTCCGATGACGGAGCATGAGTTCGATCACCTCGCGAGGGATCTGAAGCAGATCGTCCGGCCGGAGCTGCTGATGATCGCCGAGGTGAAGGGCGAACCGGTGGCCTTCTCCATGACGATCCCGGACGCCAACGTGGCCTTCAAGGCTGCTGGCGGACGGCTCACCACCTTCGGGCTCCCGATCGGGCTGGCGAAGATGCTGCTGGCCTTGAAGAAGATCCGCCGGCTGCGCCTGATCACCCTCGGCATCAAGGAGGGCTACCGTCGCCGGGGCATCGACGCCATCCTGTATCTGGACACGCTGCGCATCGCGCACCAGCTCGGGTACGAGGGCGGAGAGATCTCCTGGACGCTCGAGGACAACCACCTCGTGAACCGGGCGATCGAGTCCATGGGCGGCAAGCGCTCCAAGACGCACCGCATCTTCGAGCGCGCGCTCTGAGCCGGGAGCTCCATCGTGCACATCCTTCTCACTGGAAGCACCGGGTTCATCGGCCAGCGGCTCGCGCGCCGCATCGTCGAGCGGGGTGACACCCTCACCGCGCTCGTGCGGAAGACGTCCAAGCGCGGTGTGCTGGATGAGCTCAAGGCGCGCTGCGCGGTGGGCGATCTACTCACCGGCGAGGGCCTCGTCGAGGCCGTGAAGGGCGTGGACTGCGTCATCCACCTGGCTGGCGTCACCAAGGCGCGCGGGCCCGAGGGCTACTTCCAAGGCAACGCCGAGGGCACCCGGCGGCTGGTGAAGGCCATGGCGGAGCTCCCCTCCCCGCCTCGGCTCGTGTACTGCTCGTCCCTGGCGGCCGCGGGGCCCTCGATTCCGGGGCGTCCCCGGCGCGAGGAGGAGCCCCCTGCTCCCGTCTCGCTGTACGGCCGCAGCAAGCTGGGCGGTGAGCAGGCCGTGCGCGAGTTCGCTGACAAGGTTCCGGCCGTGATCGTCCGTCCGCCCATCGTGTACGGGCCGGGGGATTCGGAGTTCCTGCCGTCCATGCTGCCCATGGCGCGGCTCGGAGTGATGCTCAAGAGCGGCTTCGGCCCCAAGCACTACTCCCTGATCCACGTGGATGATCTCTGCACCGCGCTGCTGGCGGCCACCACGCGAGGCCAGACGCTGCGCACGGACGACGCGACGGTCGGCGTGTACATGGTCTCGGACGGAGCCGAGCACCGCTGGGAGGACTTCTGCGTGGCGCTCACGCAGGCCATGGGCCGCGCGAAGCCCACGGTGGTGCCGGTGCCCGAGACGGTCAGCTACGTGGTGGGGCTGGGCTCGGAGATCGCCGCGCGCGTGCGGGGAACCATCCCCATCCTCAACCGGGACAAGGTCCGCGAGATGGCCTTCCCCGCGTGGACCTGCTCCTCGGAGCGAGCGGAGAAGGAGCTGGGCTTCACTCCTGCCATTCAACTCGCACAGGGACTGGTCAGCGCCCTGGGCCGCGAGTCTCGGGCCTCAGGGCACTGACGGTTACTGCTACTTCTTGCCGGCCGGCGCGCTCTGGCCTGCGGGAGCTTTCACATCGGCGGCGCCCGTGCTCGCAGCCGCTTCACCGTTGGCGCTCACATCCGAAGCCTTGGTGTTGGCGGCGTTCTTCTCCAGCTGCGCCCGCTTGGCCTTCAGGGTGGAGAGCAGGCCCTCGTAGCCCTTGGTGTCCCACAGCTTGCTGAACTGGCCGGCGTACGTCTCCACGAGGGAGACCTCGTCCGTGACAACGTCGAAGATGCGCCAGCTGCTGCCCTTGCCTGCCGTCTTGTAGAGCCGGTAGTCGACGGGAATCTGGTCCTTCTTCACGGTGATGGTGGTGTTGACGGTGGCCTCGTCGCCCTTGATGGTCTCCTTGCCGTACTTCACGTCGGCATTGGCCTGACCGATGGCCTTCTGGGCGTAGGAGGCGCGCAGTAGCCCCTTCATCGTCTCCGCGAATTCCTTCTGCTGGGCGGGCTTGAGCTCACCCCAGTGCTTCCCGAGCGCTCGCTTGGCGAGCTCCTCGAAGTCGACGAACTTCTCCACGACTGCGGCGAGCTGATCGACGGTGGCGCCAGGCGCGTTGGCGGCCTTCTGGACGTCCGCGTTACCCGCCTTGACGGTGTCGAGAGGTGTCGCGGGAGCAGCAGCGAGCAGCGTGGCGGCAATCAAAGGTGCGAGCATCGTTTTCGAATCTCCAAGTGTGGATGTCGGAAGAGACGACAGGAGGAGGCAGGCTGTTATTCACGGCCCCGCCGGGGGTGTGCCGGTGACGCGGTTCAGCGCCGCTATTCCCACACGGACATCGAACCATCCCTTCGACTTTTCGGTCGAAGCCTGGGCGAGCGCCTGGAAGGAATCCATCAGCTCTCGGGTGTCGCCCGTGCCCAGATCGAAAGCGGCGTAGGCGGCGGTGGCCCAGCGCCGGGCATTCTTCTCCGCATCGGAGTAGGCCTTGGCGCGAGCGAGCGCGGACAGCAGATCGCTGTGCACCTTCGTCACCTCCAGGTGGATGGCCGACTGGAGCAGCCGCTGCTGGGCCTTGAGCTTGTCCAGCTCCGCGCGAGCCTGAGCAAGCTGCGCGTTCTTCACGGGGATGTCGAAGGTGCCTCGCGCGGCGAGGCCGATGCCTACGCTCCGGTCGTTGTAGGGATCGTAGGCGAAGGGAGTCCTCTGCGGCGTCGCGTTGGTGGTGTACGCGTACCGGGCAAAGCCGATGATCCCGAGATCTGGATAGTAGGAACGCTCGCGGATGAGGACCTCCTGCTCGCGCGCGGCGATGCCCGCCTGGATGGCCGTCAGCTCTGGCCGGCGTTGATCCGCCACCGCGAGGGTCTTCTCCAACGTGGGAGGCGTGTAATCCTCCTCCAGCGGCAGGTCCACCGCGGCGATCTCCAGCGACTCGTCGGCCTGGGCTCCCGCCAGCAACCGGATCGCCGCCAGCGCGAGGACTCGGCCCTGCTCCGCCACACTGCGCTGGGCCGCCACCACCTGCCGGAAGAAGTTCACCTTGTACGTGTCCGACTTCGACACCTGCTCGGACTGCTCCTGGAGCATGTCGTTGATGCGCTTGCCGGCGTCATCCAGTTGCTTGCCCACGGACTCGATCTGCGCAAGCCCCGAGCGCGCGAGTTGATAGCTGTAGAATGCCTGTGCCGCCTGGAAGCCGGCCTCGTCGCGAGCCCGCTCCCGCAGCGCCGCGCCGATGATGGGCCCCTGATCCCCGGCCTTCGCCAGCGCCGAGAGCTTGCCGAAGGTGTAGATAGGCAGCAGGGCGTTGACCTCGGCACGGAACGTCACGCCCAACGTGCCGAAGTTCCAGTCTCCCTCCAGCGTCGCCTCCGTCGTCGGTGGCCCGCCGAGCCCATCGTTGTGAGCCTCGGGAGTGGGGCCGCCGAAGCCCACCACCGTCTCGAACTTGGGGAACCATGCCCAGTGGGCCTGCCGCTGGAGCGCCTGAAGCCGGTGCAACTCCGCCTCGGCCTCCTCCACCCGTGCGTCCGATCGCCGCGCCCGCTCCACCAACTGCGCGAGCGTGAGCGGAGTCTTCACTGGCGTGTGTGCTCCCTCCGTCACTTGCGCCTGTTGCTCCGCGGGGCGAACCGCGTCCTGGGCTGCCGCGTCCTGCGCCTGGGGCGTTGCTCCCTGTCCCCCCTGCGTTCCGGGCACTGGAACCGAGGCCCCCTGCCCTACCGGAACCGAAGTCCCCTGCCCCGCTGGAGCCGAAGTCCCTGGCCCCACTGGAGAGGGCGCGCCCTGCGCACCTCCAGGAATCCCCTGCGCCATCGCTGTGCTGGCCGCGAGCGCCAGCCCTACTCCCACGAGTCGTCCGAGCCCTGTCCGTTTCACCGATGATCCTCGTTCGCGGCCCTGCCTGCTCGCACGAACCGCGGCGGAGCAGCATCCATCTTCGTGAGGGCCTCGTCACCGCTTCTTTATGTTTCCTGGCAGCCCGCGGGGAGCATTCCGAACCCCAGGGGCCTGGGGCCGTGTGGGCGCTGACACTTTTTCGCCGGATCTCCTTGCGCTCTACGGGGCGAGAAGCACAATCCGCGCCCGTCCCCGACCGGGCCGGCCTCCGTGGCCGTGGCCCCGTGACCAAGGAGCCGTATGGCCTACACCGATCGCGTGAAGCAGATCCTCTCGTGGTACCCGTCCGACAGCCCGGGCACTCTCACCAACCTGGCCCGCCTGCTGAACACCGGCACGCTCGCCGGTACCGGCAAGCTCGTCATCCTCCCGGTGGACCAGGGCTTCGAGCACGGCCCCGCGCGCTCCTTCGGGCCCAACCCCGCAGGCTACGATCCCGACTATCACATCCAGCTCGCCATCGACTCGGGCTGCAACGCGTACGCGGCGCCGCTCGGCTTCCTCGAGGCCGTGGCCGGCAAGTACATGGGCGAGATTCCCCTCGTCCTCAAGGTGAACAACTCGGACACGCTGGCCAAGGTGGCCAACCCCATGTCCGCGGTGACGTCCTCCGTGAAGGACGCCGTTCGCCTGGGCTGCGCGGCCGTCGGCTACACCATCTATCCAGGCTCGGGCGCTCGCAACGAGCAGTACCAGGACCTGCGCGACATCATCGCCGAGGCCAAGTCCTACGGCCTGCCCACCATCCTCTGGGCCTATGCCCGCGGCAACATGTCCAAGGAGGGTGAGACGGCCATCGACGTGATCGCCTATGCGGCGCAGATCAGCGCTCAGCTCGGCGCGCACATCATCAAGGTGAAGCCGCCCCAGGACGTCATCGAGCAGCCCGAGGCCAAGAAGGCCTTCGAGAAGGCCGGCATCGCCACCAAGACGATGACCGACCGCATTCGCGAGGTGGTGCGCTCGGCGTTCAACGGCAAGCGCATCGTCATCTTCTCGGGCGGCGAGGCCAAGGAGACGCCTGCACTCCTCGAGGAGATCAAGCAGATCCACCAGGGTGGCGGCTTCGGCTCCATCATGGGCCGCAACGCCTTCCAGCGCCCGCGCGACGAGTCCATCAAGCTGCTCAAGGACGTGATGAACATCTTCGCCAGCAAGGCGTAGACCCGAACTCGAGCGTCCTCGCTCCCGAACGGCCGGTGCTCCTCTCCAGGGGCCCGGCCGTTTGCGTTGCGGGCGGGGAAGCCAGCCTCCTCCCCTGGGCTCGCTCTCCAGGCCCTATTGACTTCGTGCTATCTCGATATATCGTTTACCTATCGCGAGCTAACGATCCGCGAGAGGAGACACACATGCATCGAGGACCTTTCTGGAATTTCTTTGGTCGTCCTGGCGCTGGCCCCTTCGAGGGCCCCGGGATCGACGAGCGCGCCATCCACGAGCGGATGGCGATGGGCGGCCGTCGTGGACACGGTGGACGAGGGGGGCCGGGTGGGCCCTTCGGCTTCGGCCCTCCGTTCGGGCGAGGCGGCTTCCCGTGGGATCGCTTCCGTCCGGGTCCTCGGGCCCGGCGCGGAGACGTGCGCGCGGGGATCCTCGCGCTGCTCGCGGAGCAGCCTCGCAACGGCTACCAGATCATGCAGGAGCTCGAGCAGCGCAGCCAGGGCCTGTGGCGTCCCAGCCCAGGCTCGGTCTACCCCGCCCTGCAGCAGTTGGAGGATGAAGGGCTGGTGAAGGTCCAGGAGTCGGGCGGCGGCCGCGTGTTCATGCTCACCGACAAGGGCCAGACCTACGTGAAGGAGCACCGCGAGGAAGTCGCCGCCCCCTGGGAGCAGATGAACCAGGCCGGAGCCGAAGGCTTCCTCGACATCATGAACCTCATGCGGAGCATCGGCTCGGCCGCGATGCAGGTCCAATCCGGAGGCAATGCCGCGCAGGCCGCCGAGGCACGCAAGGTGCTCGTCGAGGCACGCCGCGCGCTCTACCGGATCCTCGCGGAGGATGAGGGCGGGCCGGAAGGCGAATCCGAAGACGAGGGCTGAGCCCGCTCGTGGGAGTGCGCCAAAAAGCCGAAGCCCCCCGAGGATTTCTCCTCGGAGGGCTTCTTTGTGGAGCTAACCGGGATCGAACCGGTGACCTCTTGAATGCCATTCAAGCGCTCTCCCAGCTGAGCTATAGCCCCAAAATTCTGTCCCGCCGCCGCTCTGGGGAGCGGCCAACGTCGAAAGCGGCGCCCTTCTACTTCCTTTTCGGTTTGGGTGCTAGTGGAGTTTGCACCTTCCCGTCGTTTTTTCCCTTCAACCGCGCCGCCACCGCCTCTCCTTCCTGGAGGATGTCGGTGATCTCGGCCGCGTGAGCTGCTGCTCGCTGCTCGGCCACCTCCACCGACTTCACTACCGGAGCGAGCGAGGAAGGCAGCTCCAGCTTGCCCTTCTGCACCATCCGCCACACCGCCTCGCCCAACTCGCGCAGCGCCTTGTCCTTCTCCATCTGCAGCGAGTTGCCCCGCGAGTTCAACCGGGCCAACTCCTCCGTCCGCGTCACCTGCTCGCGAAGCTGCGCCAGCTGCGACTGGGCAGTCTGGAACGCCTGCTGAATCTGCTTCATCACGTCCGGCTGCTTCGCATCTGCCAAGGCGGGCTACCCCCGGAAGAACTGACAGGAGTGTCCGTAGCGTGTGCCGTTGGGCACTGTCAACCCTGGAGCTTGCGCAGTCGTGCAGCGAAGAAGCCCCCGCCCGGAACGCGTGGGGGAATCGGCCGCAGGTACGGGCCGTCGCAGAGCACCGAGGCTCGCTCCGCTCCCAGTACGGGGGCCACAGGCTCCAACACGAAGCCCGGCTGCTTCTCCAGGAAGCGCTCCACCACGGTGTCGTTCTCCTCGGGGAGCAGCGAGCAGGTCGCGTAGACGATGAGCGCCCCGGGCCGGGCCTCGCGGCCGACTTCCTCCAGGAGTTCGAGCTGGGTGGACTGGAAGTCCGTGATCGCCTTCGGGTTGAGCTTCCACTTCTGATCCGGCTCCCGGCCCAGCGAGCCCGTTCCACTGCACGGGGCATCCACCAGCAGCACGTCCACCCCGCCCAGCGGCAACGGGTGGGGAAAGGACACGTTGCGGACCGAGAGGTCCCTCACCCGCTCGCGGGCCTGTGCCAGTCGTCGCCGGGAGCGATCGCCCGCCAGCACCCGGCCCGAGGATCCCACCATGTCCGCCAGCGCCAGCGTCTTGCCGCCAGCCCCGGCGCAGACATCCGCGACCGTGAGGCCCTCCAGCGAACCCTCGGGGGGACGGCACACCTCGGCGATCAGCTGGCTGCCCACGTCCTGCACCTGCAGGCGGCCCGTCTTCATGACCTTGGTCTCGAAGACGCGGTGGCTCGAGTCCGCGATCCGCAGGGCATCCGGGGCCAGGTCCACCGGCTCGGCGGCCACACCCTCCTCGATCAGTTGCGCCAGCACCTCCGCCCGCGTCCCCGAGGGACGGACCCGGAAGTGCAGCGCGGGTTCCTCATCGAGCGCGGCGAGCAATCCCTCCAGGACCGGCTCCGAGTGCAGCGTCGCCAGCCGCTCCACCAGCCAGGTCGGGAACGAGTAGCGGATGGCGAAGCGCTCGGTGGCCGTCTCTGGCTGCGGAGGCTCCGGCAGGGGCTCCTCCACCACCCGAGCGAGCAGATCATCCTTGATAGTCCGCGGCCTCACCGGCCCTGGCAACTTCACCTCGGGGCCAATCCGGCTCCAGCCCTCTCCACAGAAGATCCGCCGCCAGAGCGCATACCTCACGAGCGCCTGATCCTCAGTCAGCCCCAACTTGCCCGGAGGATGGCCGAGCGTCCGAGCCGCCAGATCCAGCAGGCGCTGATGCCGCGACAACTCTCGCACCGCCAGCGCCGTGAAGCGCCGCTCCTGGCCTCCCAGGCCTCCCGCCTCCCGTAGCGCCGTGGCCAGCGAGGCCTTCAAGGGCTCTCCGCGCAGCACGGCGATATGCGCCTCGATGGCAGCCGTGGCCGCCCGCCGTGACGGGCGCCCCAGACTCGCGGGATCTAAAGGAGTGGGCCAGAGCGAACTCACGAGCGGATGTCCCCGAACTCCTCAGCCCTTCATCGCCAGCGACACCGCCAGGCAGCCCTGCGCGGCCTTCACCGTGGGGAGATCTCCCGAGGACAGGAAGAGATAGAGCGGAGCCTCCCGCCGCTCGCCCTCTACCTCTAGAGATCCTTCCACCACCCAGACCCCCGCACGACCCCGGTGGTGCGACCAGGAGTAGCTCGCTCCCGGCTGGAGGCGGATCCAGGTCAACCCCTGATTGGAACCGCCACCTGGAACTCGGAGGATCTGCACTCCCGCGGCCTCCTCCACCCAGCCCGACTCGGGCGGACGCTCCTTCGACAGCCGCTCCACGTCTCCGCACAGCCCCAGGAAGCGCTCGACGAGCGCCATCATGTCCTCGAGCTGAAAAGGCTTGGCCAGCAGCGCATCCGGCTCGATTGGCTGCAACGCCCGCTGGAGATCCTCCGGCGTCGCCGCGCTGACAATGGCCGCCGGGAGCAGCTTCCTCCGCGCCGCCTCCAGGATGCTCCGACCCCCCTGCCCCTTGCCCGCAAGGCGGAGGTCCGTCAGCACCAGCGCGAAACGCTCCTGCTGGAGGGCCTTCAGCGCCGCATCCACCGAGTCGACCGGCCGAACCTCCGCCAGCTCCATGAGCACATCGCTCATGCCCTCGCGCAGGCTCGCGTCGTCCTCGGCCACCAGCACCTTCATCCGGCTCCTCCCCGTGGGACGGGCCGTGGAGGCTCCGTCCTCGGGCGCGCCCTCGTGGGCCGCGCGACGCGCACTGACTGACTACCGGAGTGGCCCTCCCCGGACTCGAACCGGGACGCGGGGTCAGCCGCAGCGGATTTTGAGTCCGCCTCGTCTACCAATTTCGACAGAGGGCCCTGCTTGGCTCCAGAAAACCCGGCAGACGTATAGCGCGCCTGACGCTCCTATGCACCCGGAGATTGCGGCCTCGCCCCCAAATGGCTAGAGGGACCGCGCATGTACAACCTTCTCATCTCACTGGGCGTCGGGATCGCCATCGTCCTGGCCACCAAGCTGGCGGGCTTCCCCATCTGGGCCGGCATCATCCCCGGCCTGCTCGCCTTCGTCGGCACCTTCATCCTCCTGGCTCGCCGGGTGGCCAACCGGATCCAACTGCTCATGGACTCCGTCCAGAAGGAGTTCGCCACCCAGGCGACCAATCAGAAGGATGCCCAGCAGAAGGTCGAGCGCGCCGTGAAGACGCTCGAGCAGGGGCTGGTCTACGACAAGTGGCAGATCATGGTCGGCCCCGAGATCCACGCCCAGATCGGCATGCTCAAGTACATGGTGAAGGACCTGGATGGAGCCCAGGCCCACTTCGCCCAGAGCGGCCCCCGCAACTACATGGCCAAGGCCATGGAGGGCGCCCTTCACTACCAGCGAAAGAACTACACGGGGATGGAGGCCTCCTTCGAGGCCGCCGTGAAGACGGGCAAGAAGGATGCGGTCATCTGGGCCGCCTATGCCTGGTGCCTCGTGCAGATCAAGGAGCGGGACAAGGCGCTGCGCGTGCTGGCGCGCGCCGTGGAGATCAACCCCACCGACGAGAAGCTCAAGGCCAGCCTCACCCAGCTGCAGAACGACAAGCGGCTGAAGATGAAGCCGTACGAGCCCACCTGGTGGCAGTTCGGGCTCGAGGCGCCTCCGATGATCCCTCAGGGGGGCGGCGGCCGCCGCGTGCAGTTCATTAATCGACGTTAGGGCAGCACGTTCCGCCCCCATCCGTTCTCCGGCGTACGGGAATTCCTACCGCATCGCGAGTTCCCACGCTGGAAGGTCTTCCGGGCGAGTACAACGTGAGTTGTAGCAGTCACCGCAACCGCCCGAAATAACTCCGGCCGCCGGGTTTGCCCCAGGGCACACGGCTTGCTCCTCCGTCCTCCATGCGCCTCCCTGCCAGGAAGGGGCGCTGAAAAAGAGACGGAACGGACTTGGCAGCCGGAGGTCTCGGGTGAAGGTTGCGGCTGACAGCGAGTGCTCGCAGTACCGGGCGGCGGAGCAGGAAGCGCGAGGGGCGCAAGGGCGTCAGGAGCACTTCATGGGGCGTGGCGCTCGAGATCTTCGGCCTGCCATTCCAGGGCAGGCGTGCGCAGCGGAGCGTTGCATGGAACGGCGCGGCCGTGGCAGTGAGCGGGCCCTCATCCTCATCATCGAGGACGATGCGGGTGTTCGAGACAGTCTCTCGGATTTGTTGGTGTCGAAGTTCGAAGTGCTGGCCGCGGCCGATGCCGAGGCCGGCGTGGAGCTGGCTCGAGAGCATGGGCCAGACCTGATCCTCCTGGATCGCTTCCTTCCCAGCGGTGACGGATTGTCCGTGCTGGAGACACTCCAGGGGGATGTGCGCACGGATGCCGTGCCCGTCATCTTCCTCACCGGCGACACGGACGAGGCCACCCTGGAACGGTGCCTTGAGATGGGCGCGGTGGACTTCATCCACAAGCCAGCCAGCGCTCGCGAATTGCTGGCGCGCATCGACCGTGCGCTGCGTCAGAGCGAGCACCAGCACCGGCTCCGCGTCCTGGCCCAGACGGATGCGCTCACCGGCCTGGCTAACTTCCGCGCGCTCACCCTGCGCATGGAAGAAGAGTTCCGCCGCGCCAACCGCTACCAGTATCCGTTGTCCGTGGTGGTGATCGATCTGGACCACCTCAAGGCCATCAATGACGGGATGGGCCACGACGTGGGCAACCGGGCAATCCTGGCGCTCGCCTCGCACCTCAAGAGCAACCTGCGCGAGTCCGACTTCGCGGCCCGCTTTGGCGGGGATGAGTTCGTCGCCCTGCTGCCGCACCAGACGGCCATCGAGGCGGCTGCCTTCGCCGAGCGCATCCGCGCCGGACTGCGCAATGTCACCGTGCAGCGCAGTGACGGGCGGCCGGCGCCCTTCGGGTTGAGCGTGAGCGTGGGCATCGCGGACCATTCGCAGACCACGCCTCGAGAGAATACGGATGCGCTGCTGAAGGCGGCGGATGCGGCGCTCTATGTGGCCAAGCGCGAGGGCCGCGATCGGGTGGTGGTGTACGGAGCCTCCATGGGGGCTCCTCCTCCGGCGGTGGCGCGGCACTGAAGCGGTGTGGCGAGCAGACGAATCAAAGGGCGAGCGAGGGTGCGGATGAGTGGAAGCAGGTTGGTGAGCGGCTCGAGGGTGGCGGTGATCGGTGGCGGGATTGCCGGCGCGGGACTGGCCGCCTCCCTGCTCTTCAACGGCCGCGCTCGCGGGGTTGCACTGGATGTGCGCGTGTACTCTCACGGCGAGCCGGAGAGCGTTCAGCCTCCGGTAGTGCTGACACCCGAGTGCCGCTCTCGCCTGGCCGCGCTGGGATGCCGGGTGCCCATGGAGTGGCGCTCGCTCGAACTTCGCGGCGTGGAGATCCTGGCTCAGGGGCGCCGTGAGTTGCTGCCCACTCCTCCGGGTGGCCTGTGGGTGGTGGATGGCTGGCCGCAGGGACTGGGCGGACTGGCGATCGTTCGCGAGGCGATGGTCACCGCCGCCACCGCTCAGGGCGCCCGATTCGTTCACCGCCATGTCGATCGCGTGGAGCGCCAGCCTCCGGCTCCGGATGCTCCGGCTCCGGTGCGGGACAGTGGCCCACTGGTGGTCCGGGCCCAGGGGGGCGGCGAGCGCTTCCACGCGGCGGCTCTGGCCACGGGGGCAGGTAGCTCGCTCGGGGATTCGTTCTTCCCGGGGTTCCGCGCAGCCCCCACGGTGGCCGCGGTGCAGGCCCGGTTGCGGCAGGGAACTTCGCGGCTGACGCTCTCCCCGCTGGCCCGGCTCTGGATCGCTCCCCTGCCGACGGTGGATGGACTGTTCCTGCTGCCTACCTTGCACTCGGTGTACGCGCTCGCCTTCGGGCCTGCGGTGACTCCGGCCGATCTGTGCCAGGTGCTGATGATGGCGGCGCGGGATGGGCTCCTGGAGGAAGGTATCGAGGTAACGGCGCTGGAGACGACCCGGCTGCCCTTCGGGCCCGGCCGCTCGCTGGTGGCTCCGGGTCAGGTCGTCGTGGGGCCCGCGGCGCTCGGGCATCCGCTGCAGATCGGTTTGTCGGAGACGCTGGCCACCTGCAGCCGCGCCGCGGTGGGGCTGCTGGATGGAGGCTTGGAACTCGCCGGTCTGGAGCGCCGGTACGTCCGGGAGGGACTCGCCGAGCTGATGGAGGACGCGGCGGCGGGGGCTCGATCCATCGCGTGGCTGAGGCGCGCGGGCCGCAGGGCCCCCGAGGCGTTCCTGGCGGCGCGGAAGCGCGGATCGGTGGGTGGAGTCTACAGCGGTGGAGTCCTCGGGCTCGCGGCCCCGACTCCGCTGGCGCTGCTGGCCTCCGCGCGCTGGGCAGGCCTGCGCGAGGTGATGGGCTCATGGCTCAGGACGGCGGTCGAGCCGGTCCCCGCAACCATTCCCCGGCTGGAGCCAGACCTCTATTACGTCGTGGATGACGATGACGAAGCTCGCGAGGCCATGACGCAGTTGCTGGAGTCCACGGGCGCGACGGTGGTCTCGTTCGCGGACGAGTTGGCGCTGTTCTGCGCGGTGGCGCGACGCCCGCCCACGGCCATCTTGCTGGACGTGGTGCTCCACTGGGTGGACGGGCTGCGGCTGTGCGAGGGCCTCAAGCAACATCCGCTCACCCGGCACACCCGGGTCGTGGTGATGAGCGGTCTGAACCGGCCGCACGTGCGGCAGCGAGCCCTCGAGGCCGGTGCCGAGGCCTTCCTGCCCAAGCCCGTGGAGCCGGCTCGGCTGCTCCGGCTGTTGATGGGGCACGAGTTCACGGCCTCGGCTTCCCCGCCCGCTCGGGTCCAGGAGAGCACCCTCGACGAGGAGTCTGGCCGCTACGCTTCCTGACGCGAGGCGCCTCAGAGATTGCGAAGGGCGTCGTAGGGCGGAGGTACGTGCACGGCACCTGCCTCCTTGCGGAACCACGTGAGCTGGCGCTTGGCGTAGCGGCGCGTCTCTTGCGCCGTGTCCTGGATGGCCTGTTCCTGCGTCATCCGCCCTTCGACCACCGCTCTCGCCTGCACGTACCCCACGCTCCTCATGGGCGCGGCATCCGCGTACCCGCGCGCCAGTAGCTCCCGTGTCTCTTCCACCAGGCCTCGTGCGAACATGGCTTCCGTGCGGGCGTTGATCGTCTCGTAGAGATGCTCGCGCGGTGGCTCCAGGACGAACATCCGGAACGCATACCGGTCCGGCGCGAAGCCGTGCTCCCGGCGCCACTGTGAGGCGGGGATGCCCGTCTGCGCATGGATCTCCAGCGCACGAATCGTGCGGACCAGATCCTGCGTCGGCAGCCTGGCCGCTGTCTCGGGGTCTACTTCCGCGAGCTTGCGGTGCACGGCTTCCCGGCCCTCGGCGGCCGCCAGTGCCTCTAGAGAGGCCCGGAGCGCGGGATCGGCCCCAGGCGCCTCCACGACTCCGTGCAGCAGGATTCGCAGGTAGAGGCCCGTACCTCCCACGAGGAACACCGGCTTCTCCCGAGACGCGATGTCCGCGATCGCTGCATCCGCCCGGCGCTGGTACTCCGCTGCCGAGAAGGCCTCGCTCGGATCCACTACCGAGATGAGGTGATGGGGTACAGCGGCCATCTCCTCCAGCGACGGCTTGGCCGTGCCGATGTCGAAGAACCGGTACACCTGCTGCGAGTCCGCGTTCACGATCTCGCCTCCGGCTCGGCGAGCGAGCTCCACGGCGAGCCCCGTCTTGCCCGAGGCGGTCGGTCCCGCGATGACGGTCAGCAGCGGCTTCACGAGTCGCGCGACCTTATCAGCCCTCTCAGATGCTGCCGATGACCCAGACGCCGCCCAGCACAATGGAGAGCGCCGAGGCCGCCTTCGGCACGTACGTCCCAAAGGCCGCTGGCACCTTGCGCGCCCGAGAGCACGCCGCGATCACCGAGGTAAGCGCCGCCATGGCCAGGGTGCTGCCCACCGCGAAGCCGCTGAGGTAGAGCGCACGGTAGGCGGTGCTCCCGGAGACAACCGCGGGCAGGAGCAGCAACAGCGCCGCCGCCCCCGTCACCCCGTGGACGAGCCCCACGGCCAACACGCTCTTGACGGCCACCTGGGGAGATTCGGCCATCGCGCGGCTCCTCACACCCCAGGCCCCCATCACCAGCAGCGCGAGCCCCGCGATGCGCTCGGCCCAGCGATCGATTCCCTCCAGGTGCACCATGGACAGCGTCAGCATGAGCACGGCGGCCGCCGCGAGGGTGCCGAAGCCGTGCCCAAGCCCCCAGAGCAGGCCCACACGCCAGGCGCCTTGACGTCGGCCCACGGAGAGCGGCGCCAGGCTGAGCAGATGATCCGGACCTGAGAGCGCGTGGAGAGCCCCCGAACCCAGCGCGGCCAGCAAAGCGATCCCCATACCCAAGCCTCCTTCCAGCAAGTCACTGGCAAGGATGGCCTCTCGGGCTGATAGTTGCGCAATATCTTCTCTATTCTACTAATAGCCTGAGGCTATCAATTCTCCGCTGCCCCCGTGCGGTTGGCCTCCGACTGCATCCCCGACGCCACCTCGGGCAGGATCCCGAGCCGCACGTAGATGGGACGCACATGCTCGCGCAGGGCCGGCAGCTTCCACCGAAGCAGCGCCGCGCCCACGAGGCAGGCGCCTCCACCGATGGCGATCGTCACGGGAGCGCCGACGTGGGTGGCCAGCACTCCCGCCAGCAGGCTGCCGAACGGCGCCGTGCCCATGAAGGCCATGGAGTAGAAGCTCATCAGCCGCCCGCGCATCCGCTCCTCGACGATGGTCTGTAGCACTGTGTTGCTCGCGGCCGTCGTCACCATCATCCCGAATCCGCAGACCACCATGGTCACGAGCGACAGCGCCACGTTGCGCGACGCTGAGAAGGCCACGAGCCCCACTCCGAACAGCGAGGCCATCGCGACGATCACCCCACCAAAGCCGCGCACCGTCCGGCGAGAGGCCAGGAACAGGGCGCCACAGAGCGCCCCCATCCCCGAGGCGGCCATCAGGAAGCCCAGTGTGTTCGGGCCGCCGTGCAGGATCTCCGAAGCCATCACCGGCATGAGCACCGTGAAGGGCATGCCCATCAGGCTCACCAGCGCGAGCATCCCGAGCAGCGCCCGAATGGGCGGGAAGCTGAAGGCGTAGTGGAAGCCCTCCTTCAGTTCGGTGAGTACATGCTGGCGCTTCTGCTCGCGCTGGCGCAGGGCAACTCGCATGGCCAGCAGCGAGACAATCACCGCCAGATAGCTGAAGCCATCGATGAGGAAGCAGCCCCCCTCCCCCACGAACGCGATGAGCGCTCCGGCTACGGAGGGACCCAGCAACCGCGCTCCGTTGAACATGGTGGAGTTGAGTGCAATCGCGTTGGGCAGATCCGCCCGATCATCCACCATCTCCACTACGAAGGCCTGCCGCGCGGGCATATCGAAGGCGTTGATGAGCCCCTGCACCACGTTGAGCAACGCTATCTGCCAGACGGTGATGACGCCGGTCAGTGCCAGCACCGCCAGCGCGAAGGACTGGAGCATCGCCAGCACCTGGGTGACGACCAGCAGCCGGTGTCGGTTCCAACGGTCCACCAGCACTCCCGCGACGGGAGCGAGGACGAAGGTGGGGATCTGCCCGCAGAACCCGATGACTCCCAGCAACATCGCCGAGCCCGACAGCCGGTACACCAGCCAGCTCGTCGCCACGCGCGTGAGCCACGTCCCGATCAGCGAAACGCTCTGTCCAGCGAAGAAGAGCCGGTAGTTGCGGTGCCCCAACGCTCGGAGCAGGAACCTCCAGCCTCCGCGTGTCTGTTGCTGCTCGGAGCCCTGAGCCGCCACCGTGCCTGCTCCTTCCCTCTCCGCACGAACAGGCACGGTCCCCTGTGAGCCAGCCTGCGCGGTACACCCCCTGGTAACCTAGTTCCCCCGGCACAGGGGAGCCCACTGCCGCTCGCTGTCCAGTCGAGCACTGACGCGAGGCACTCCACCTGGCAGTGTTCATCATGACGCAACCATGGCGCAATGAACGCGCAGCCATGGCTCAGAACGGGAACGGCATCCTCTAGGTTGACGCTTCGAAAGGATACCCCTCCATGTCGAAACCGCTTGGTCGTCTCGTGTCGATCGTTCTCGGTATCTGCGCCGTGTCTGCCCTCGGAGCGTGTTCAAGCGTCAAGGCTTCGACTCAACCCACAGACTCCATCACGGTGCGAGAGGTGAACATCGTCGACGAGCACGGTCAGGCTCGCCTCCGCATTGGTGCGCCGCTGCCAGATCCCAAGGGCCTCAAGCGCGCAGTGACGGCCTATGGCATCCAGTTCATGGACGCGTCCGGAAACGAGGTGGGTGGGCTGGGCATGCTCGAGCCCGTCGGTATCAACGGGCTGTGCTTCGACAGCACCGAGGGCTACGAGGCGATGTGCATCGGCCTCATCAAGGGACAGCCCAACATCACCTTCCGCCAGGACTGGAAGGAGCGCATCGTCATCGGCGTGGAGAAGGGTGTGGCGAGCATCATCATCAACGATGCCCAGGAAAAGCCACAGCTCCGGCTCGAGGTCGACAAGGACGGCAAGACTCGAGTCGTCGGAGTGAATGCCGAACAGGCGAACAAGTAGCCATCAGCCCTGAGCCGCAGTGGCCTGGGGCGCAGGAGCCTGGGGCGCGGAACGCACGGCCTGAGTCACCTCGGTCAGTGACACCGCAATCGGATCACCGCCCGCCATCGGCTTGAGCTGTGCCTTGCCGCTCTCCCGCTCCGCCTGTCCCAGCACCAACGTGAAGCGCGCCTTCGTCTTGTCCGCCCGCTTCATCTGGCTCTTCAGGCTGCCGCCGCGCGTGTCGAACTCCACCCGCAGCCCTTCCTTCCGCAGCTTGCTGGCCAACGTGAACGCCGCATCCGCGGAGCCCTCGTCCGCCACCGCCACGAACAGGTCCGGAGGATCACTGAACTTCTGCCCGCTCTCCTTCAGCAGCAGCGTCAGCCGATCCATCCCCAGCGCGAAGCCCACCGCCGGCACATCCGGCCCGCCCAACGCCTTCAGCAGCTTGTCGTACCGCCCGCCTCCGCCCACCGTGCTCGCCGTTCCCAACGCCGGGTGCGCCGCGATGAACTCGAACGTCGTCCGCGTGTAGTAGTCCAACCCGCGCACGATCTGCGGATTCACCACGTACCGGATCCCCAGCGCGTCCAGCTTCCGCTTCACCTCGTCGAAGTGCGCCTTACACGGCTCGCACAGTTCCTGGAGGATGTTCGGCGCCGCCTGCACCACCGCCTGGCACTTCGGGTTCTTGCAGTCCAACACCCGCAGAGGGTTCGTCTCGAGCCGCCGCTGGCAGTCCTCGCACAACTCCTCGCGGTGCGACTTCAGGTAGCCCACCAGCTTCTGCTGATACGCAGGCCGGCACGCGTCATCCCCGAGCGAGTTCAGGTTCAGCGAGATGTCCTTCAGCCCGATCCGCTCCAGCAGCTGCACCACCATGTCCATCAACTCGACGTCCTGCGCGGCCTCCTTCGAGCCCAGCGCCTCCGCCCCGATCTGATAGAACTGCCGGTAGCGGCCCGTCTTCATCCGCTCGTACCGGAACATCGGCCCCACGTAGTACCAACGCGTCAACGGCTCCTGGTTCGATACCGAGTGCTCGATGTACGCCCGCACCGCCGGAGCCGTCCCCTCCGGACGCAGGGACAGGCTACGGCCGCCCTTGTCCTCGAAGGTGTACATCTCCTTGCCGACGATGTCCGTCTCCTCGCCCACGCTGCGCACGAAGAGCCCCGTGTCCTCCAGCACCGGCGTGCGGACCTCGCCATAACCGAACCGCGAGAACACCTCGCGCGTCGCACGCTCCACGAACTGCCACGTCTCGATCGGCGCCATGTCCGAGCTCAGCTCGCCCGGCAGCAGATCGTTCATCCCCTTCACACCGCTGATCTTCTGGCTCACACGATCTCCCCGATACGCCGCCCCATCCGAACCACCGTCTCCGGCTGCAGGCTGTCGTCCCACTTCACCCGCTTGGGCTCGAACAGCAGGATCACCGTGGATCCCATCTCGAACCGCCCCAGCTCCCCGGCCTTGTCCACCGGCAGGTGCGTCTCGTACTGGTGCACCTTCCCCGGCTTGCCCGTATGGGTCAGCACGTCGTCATACGACGCCTTGATCCGCGACACGCACGTGGCGCCCACCTTCACCACCGCGCACTTGCCCGCCACCGTGTCCAGGTACGTCACCAGCCGCTCGTTAACGCAAAACAGCGACTGCTTGTTCTTCACCGACGCCGGGTTCACCGGCCAGAACTCGCCCGGGATGTACGCGTAGCCCGTGATCGTCCCCGCCAGCGGCGCGTGGATGCGGTGATAGTCCCGAGGCGACAGGTACAGCGTCGTCCACGCTCCCCCGTGGAACGGCGCCGCCGCTGCCTTGTCTCCCAGCAACTCGTCCACGGTGTACTCGATGCCCTTGGCCTGCAGGCACCGCCCGTTGTCCGAGTACCCCACCTGCGACACCCGCCCGTCCACCGGCGAAACCACCACCTTCTCCCCCGCGTCCACCGGACGCAGCCCCGGCTTCAGCCCTCGGGTGAAGAACTCCGCGAAGGTGGAGTAGCGCTCGAACGAGTGCTCGGCCTCCTGCATGTCCACCTGGTACGCCTTGGCGAACGCCTTCATCGCCATGCGGTGCACCGGCGCCGGAGCGGGCAGCCGCGTGGCCACCCCCACCGCCGACGACAGGGCGGACTTGGGAAGGATCTGCATCAACTTCATGAAGGTCTGTTCGTTCATCGCGAGCGAAGATCTCGAAGGTGGGAGGCGGAGGCGGCCGGCTTACTTCGTCGGACCGGGGCTCTTCTCCGTATTGGGGTTCCCGGTCGACGTTCCCCCGTCCTGCAGCTTGTACGTCGTGACAATGGCGCTCTTGGGTAACATCGCCAGGACCTTCCCGTCTTCAACCAGCACCACCTGTCCCACAAAGGCCGGGTACTGCTGGCTGCAACGTGCCCTGCTGGACATCTCCCAGGCGTCCCGCAGGCCCTTGCCCTGAATGTCGATGGGCTTGCCCGCCTGGAAGCAGCCCAGGTAGCCCGCCGTGAGCTCGGACGCTGGCGACCCCGCCACCGGGCCTAGATCCGGTGTCCCCGCGTCCTTCGGCTCCGCGGGAGGCGGCGTGGGCTCGGGCTCGGCCTCAGGCTCGGGCGATGAGGGCACCGAGTCCACCTGGTGCGCCGACTCGATGGCCTCCTGCTGCTCCTCCTGGGCCGCCTCCATCTTCGCCCGCCCGGCCTTGATGCGCTGCTGCAGCTCCTTGGCCGATGGCGCGTCCATGCTGTCCGCGGGCACCTGCTCGAGCAGCGCGTCGATCGCATCCATCTCTGGATCGAGGAACGCTTGATCCAGCTTCTGCGCGTAGATCTTGCTGAAGCGTTGGTGGGCCTGCTCGTACTCGGGCGACGGCGGGCCAGAGTCCTTCTTGCACCCGGCCGGTGCCAGCGCGATCAGGACGGTGGAGACAAGGCCCACGAGGGGCCGACTCAGGGTCGTCAGGCTGTGGATCCGCACAGTTGGCGGTTTATGCCACGTTTCCGGCCGCCTCGCCGCATTTCGGCGGGCCACAGAGCACCGGACGAGCGCCGGGCGAGCGCCGAGCCCCGGGCTCAGACGCCCAGGAACAGCCGCTTGCCGAAGTTCAGCGCCAGATCCGCATCGAAGATCTTCTGCGCCGCCGTCTCGATGTCGTACTCCACGCGCGTGTACTCCACCGTGCGCGCGTCCGTGTCGCAGATCACGAAGCAGGCCCGGTTGTCGTAGTCCCGCGGCTGCCCCACGCTGCCCACCGAGATGATGTACTTGTAGCCCCGCCGGATGCCGAACTTCTGGGCCACCACGTCGTTCACCTCGCCGTTGCCGATGGCGAACGCCTTGCACAGGTGGCTGTGCCCGATGAACGTGACTTCCGGAAGCTCCGCCACGAACGGCGTCAGCTCCCGGGCCTGCTCCAGCGCGAAGATGTACTCGTAAGCCTTGGGCTCGATGGGCGAGCCGTGGCAGAAGCCCACCTCGCCAATCCGGTACGTGTACGGCAGGCTCCTCAGCCACCCCAGGTTCTCTTCCCGGAGCACGCTGGCCGACCAGTCCAGCGCATGCCGGGCCGCGTCGTAGTAGTACGAGTAGTCCATGCGCCCGGCCACCGCGGCGTCATGGTTGCCCAGCAGCGTCACCTCCGTCACCGAGCGCACCAGATCACAACACTCGTTGGGGGAAGCTCCGTAGCCCACGATGTCTCCCAGCGAGACGATCCGGTCCACCTTGTGCCGGTCCGCTGCTCGGAGCACCTCCGTGAGGGCCTCGATGTTGGAGTGGATGTCGGAGATGACCGCGATCCGCATGCGTGGTGTGCCTCGCCCCGTCGACCTCCGGGCCGCTCAAGCCCCGGGCCAGCGCGCTCGTTCGTACGAGATGATCTGCCTCAGCCGCTCCAGGCTCGCAGCATCGAGCGACTCGAACTTCAGCCCCATACCCGAGGGCCACTGCTTGTCATTGTGGCGCGTCCACACCACCTTGACCAATGTCTGCACCTGCCGATCGTCCTCTTCCCCCACGCCCAGGCGGACCGTCGCCTGCACGCCCTGCCGCAGCGGAGTGCTGGTGCGAACGAAGAGACCGCCCTCGCTCAGGTTGCCCACTCGCGAGTACAGGGTGACGTTGTCCCCCTCGCACCAGCAGCGCATGCGGGACGGCACTCGCCCGAACTTCCGGTTCTCCATCGACCCGACTTCCTCCACGGACACGCTCACGGACCTCGCCCCCATCTTCTTCCAAGAGCCTGGAAAATGACAGTGGGGTCGCACCCTACGGATCGGACCCACACCCGTCAAGTCCGGGAGGACGGTTTTTTCAGCCTTCTCCTCAGCTCTCCAGGGGGCCGAGATCGTCGAAGTGGGTCAACCGCTTGAATTCACTGAAGCGGCGGTGGATCTCCTGGCGGGTGAGATCGCGCAGGCGGTCCAGGCTGAAGCGCTCCACGGTGAAGGAGGCCATCACGCTGCCCATGACCATGGCGCGGCGGAGGATGTCCGGCTCGAAGCGATCGGCGGTGGCCAGGGTGCCCATGAAGCCGCCGGCGAAGGTGTCGCCGGCGCCGGTGGGATCGAACACGTCCTCGAGCGGGAAGGCCGGGCAGGCGAAGATGTGCTCGCGCTCGAAGAGCAGCGCGCCGTACTCGCCGCGCTTCACGACGACGCGGCTGGGGCCCATGGAGAGCACGGCGCGGGCGGCCTTGACGATGTTGTGCTCGCCGGAGAGCTGGCGGATCTCCGCGTCGTTGACGAAGAGCAGATCCACGCGCTTGAGCGTCTTGAGCAGCGCGTCGCGGGTGCCCTGGATCCAGAAGTTCATCGTGTCGGCGGCCACCAGCCGAGGCGCCTTCACCTGATCGAGCACCTGGGACTGGAGCTCGGGGTGGATGTTGCCCAGGAAGACGTAGGGGGCGTTGCGGTAGGACTCGGGCAGTTGGGGCGAGAAGCTCTGGAAGACGTTGAGCTGGGTGTCCAGCGTCTGCGCCTCGTTGAGCTGGAAGCCGTACTTGCCCTTCCAGCGGAAGGTGCGGCCCTTCTCACGGGTGAGGCCGTCCAGGTGGACACCGCGCGCGCGGAGGAACTGGACGTGGGCCTCGGGGAAGTCCTCGCCCACGACGGCCACCAGTTGCACCGGGTTGAAGAAGGAGGCCGAGGTGGAGAAGAAGGTGGCCGAGCCACCGAGCACGTCCTCCTTCTTGCCAAAGGGGGTTTCCACCGAATCCAGCGCGACCGAGCCGACGACGAGCAGAGACATGATGCTTCCTGGGTAATGCTGGGTGAAGACTTCCAGCACGGCGCGCAGGCAGCATCCGTGCCGCGACGGGGTACGACGTTCCGGCCCTCAGGTCAAGACGCCACCGCTACGGAGCGGGCACGGAGGGGAGCAAAGCCTTCAGGTCATCGTCGGTGAAGAAGAGGCCGCCGCCGAAGAAGAAGTCTCGGCCGGCGATCAGGCGCTGGGTGGCCGTGTCGCGTTGCTGGGCATTGAGGATGTCGTCCATGCCGGCGGTGACGAAGAGGTGATCGAAGGCCTGGGCACGCAGCGTGGCGCGCAGCCGCGGGTAGCGCAGCTCCTCCGCCGAGAAGTTGAACGCGTCCATCTTCAGCGTCAGCGCGTCATCCAGGAAGTGCAGGTCCGCGCCCACGCCACCGGTGGACTCGATCAGGCCGAAGCGCAGCGTGGTGAAGTAGTAGCGCTTGGCGAACTGGGCACTGATCTTGAAGGTCTCCTTGATGATCTTCTGCGTCTGCACCACCGGCTGGCCGGAGGCGGGCGGGTTGTTCTGCACCACCTGCACCTCCACCAGGCCGCGCGGATCGTCGATGATCTCGAGCAGGTAGTACTTGTCCGGCTTGGGGATGAGCCGCAACGAGAGGCTGTTCTTCGAGCGGCCCTGGGCCACCAGGTAGGTGGCCTGCAACCCCACCTCCGTCTGCAAGCCGGTGAGCCGGGTGGCGTAGTCCGACACGTCGCTCACCGCATCCGTGAGCTTCTGGCCGAGCTGCCGGTCCGTCAGCAGCGTTCCCACCACGCCATCCCCGTTGCGCACACCCTCGGTGATCTTCTCCAGGTTGCCCAGGGTGCGGTCCAGCTTCTGGATCGTGTCCTTGAGGCTGGACACGCCCTCCTTGAGATCGCCCTGGTTGGAGCCCACCACCGTCTTCACGGTGTTGAGCACCTCGCGCACGTCCTTGGTGATGCCCTCGATGTTGTCGATGATGCGGGTGACTTCGGCCTCGTTCTCGCGCGTCACGCCGCGCACATCCTCGGAGACGCCCTGGAAGTTGGTGAGGATGGCGTTGAGCTTCTCGCCGCTGGAGCGCACCGTGTCGTCCACGGACTCGGACAGGTGGATGAGGTTCTCGACGATGCGCTGCAGCGAGCCGGCGCCCTTCTCTCCGCCGAGCACGTCTCGCAGCGCCCCCGTCACCTGCTGGATGTCCGCGGTGATCTGGGTGAGAGACTGGAAGATGGCCTCCATGCCCTGGCTGTCGATCACCCGCTTGATCTGCCCGTTGTCCTGCATGGCCGGGGCCTGCTCGGTGCCGGGGTTGAGATCGAGCAGGAAGTCGCCCAGCAGGGACTCGGAGCGCTTGGTGAGCACCGCGTCCTCGTGCAGCTCCACGTCCCGGCGGATCTTCAACCACACCTTGGCGCGCGTGCCCTCCAGGGTGATGGAGCTGATCTCTCCCACGGGGATACCGGCGATCTGCACCCGGCTCTTGGCGCTCAGGCCCGAGGCATCCCGGAAGTAGGCCCACACGGCGGTGGAGTCCTTGTCGCTCAGGCCTCCCTTCCTCGCGAACATGTAGAACGCAAAAAAGAAGGCACCCGCTGCGATGACCAGCAGTCCTACACGGAACGGCGTGACGAGCTTCTTCACCTGGAGTGGCTCCGAGGGGGTCCGGCCGGGTGGACAATAGCGGTTTGGGGCGGGCGTGCCAGCATTTCCCTCTCCGGGCCTAGTTCTTGCCGAACCATGTCTGAAGGAATTTCTGGACGATGGGGTTCTCGGAGTTGCGCAGCTGCTCCGGCGGGCCGAACTCGATGATCAGCCCCTTGGACAGAAAGGCGATGAAGTTCCCCACGTTGAAGGCCGAGGCGATGTCGTGGCTGATGACGACGCTGGTCACCTTCAGCTTGGCCTGCGCCTCCAGGATCATCTCGTCCACATAGTCCGTGGTGATGGGATCCAGGCCCGTGGTGGGCTCGTCATAGAGGACGATCTTCGGATCCATGATGACGGCGCGCGCCAGGCCCACGCGCTTGCGCATGCCGCCGGACAGATCCGCCGGGAACTTGGCCTCCACGGAAGGAGACAGGCCCATCAGGTCCAGCTTCGCGCGGACGAGCTCGCGGACCTGCTCCTCGGGCAGCTTGCGGTGTTCGCGCAGCGGGAAGGCCACGTTCTCGTAGACGTTCATCGAGTCGAACAGGGCCGCGGCCTGGAACACCATGCCGAACTTGCGGCGGACGCGCTCCATCTCCGCGTCCCCCAGCGGGACGATGTCCTCCCCGTCCACGAACACCTGGCCCTGGTTCGGCTTGAGCAGGCCGATCATGTGCTTCATCAGCACCGTCTTGCCTGAGCCCGAGCCCCCGAGGATCACGCACGTGCTGCCCTCGGGAATGGTGAGGTTGATGCCCGTGAGCACCTTCTGCTCGCCAAACGTCTTGTGCAGGTCGACGACCTGGATCATCGGCCGCGCGGCGGCCGGCGTGGGGGCGGCGGAGGTCATCAGTGCATCATCACGCCAACGAAGAAGTCGAGGATGAAGATGGACAGAGCGCTGGTCACCATGGCCTCGGTGGTGGCCTGGCCCACGCCCTTGGCGCCGCCCGAGGCGTTGAAGCCCTTGTAGCAGCACACCAGCGTCACCGAGAGCCCGAAAATGGCGCCCTTGATGAGGCCCTCGAAGAGATCGATGGGATCCAGCCACTGCTGGGTGCGGCTGAGGAAGGTACCAGCGGAGATGTCGTTGATCACCACGCCCACGAAGTACGAGCCACCCATGCCCATGGTGATGAAAAGCATGGTGAGCACCGGGACCATGACGAGGCCGGAGATGACGCGGGGCGCCAGCAGGTACTGGATGGGGTTGACGGCCATCGTCTCCAGGGCGTCCACCTGCTCGGTGACGCGCATGGTGCCCAGCTCCGTGCACATGGCCGAGCCTGCTCGCATGGTGACCATGAGCGCGGAGAACACCGGGGCCAGCTCGCGTGCCAGGGTGAGCGCCACGGTAGGGCCCACCATGCTCTCGGCGTCGAACAGCGCGAAAGCACTGCCCGTCTGCGTGGCGAACACCATGCCGGTGAACAACCCCGTCAGCGCGACGATGAAGATGGAGCCCACCCCCACGAAGTCCAGCTGCGCGAAGAGGTTCGTCAGCCGGTACGGTCGCTTGAGGGACCAACGAGCGACCTGGAAACCCAGGTATGCCACCCCACCGATGTTGGTGATGACGCTGGCGGCGCCCTTGCCGAAATTGTCGATCGACTGCAGGAGGAGGGGGGGCTCCTTGGGCGCCTTGTCTGCGTTCTCGGTAGCCATGGTGGGTCGGGCCTCACTCTACGTGCCCGGTTCAGCGGCACAAGTCCCGGGTGGAGACCGGTTGTGCTTCCTTAGGGCGGATCGCTATGTTGCGCCCCCCTTTTTCACATGACACGGGCCTCCAAGGCCTGTACCGAGCACCCCAATGGCTACTTACAAGGTTGGCGGCGAGGTCGACGCGCAGTGCACCCGCTGCAAGCTCACCCTGGCTCACACCATTCTCGCGATGGTCGGCACCAAGATCGCTCGAGTGCGTTGCAACACCTGCGGTGGAGATCACGTCTACCGCAGCGCGCCCGGCACCACGGATCGACCGTCTGCTTCCTCGTCCTCCTCCGCATCCTCTTCTTCCTCCTCGCGCAGCAGCTCCGCGTCGTCCGGCTCCACCCGAGCCACCAAGGCCGACAAGGTCATCATCTCCTTCGAGGAGCAGCTGGCCGGCAAGGACATCGCCGGTGCGCCCCGCTACAACCCCAGTGACACCTACAAGGTGGATCAGGTGATCCAGCACCCCGCCTATGGGCTGGGCCTGGTGACGGCGGTGCGCGGGGACAAGGTGGACATCACCTTCCGGACCGACATGAAGACGCTGGTCCACGGCCGCGGTGGGGGCTCGTCCCAGAAGCCCACCTTCAGCCCGCCCAGCGCACGTCCCTCGGGTCCTGCCGACAAGCCCCTCTCACCTTCGACCACAGAGGCGGCCGCAGTGGAGGCCCCCGCGGTGCAATCCTCACCTCCAGAGGATTGACCTGGGACCCGGCGAGGGAGTCAACTCGCGGGGAGTTCCTTATGCGCGTGCTGTTCGTGCTTTCCCTCGCTTTCCTCGCTCTGCCAGGAGCCGCGTCGGCGGCCACGCCAGAGGTCCGGGCGACGCCTGCACGCGTGGTGTTGGGGCAGGACACGGCGGTGGAGGTGGAGGTCCACCTGCCCGAGGGGAGCGGACCCGTGCATGCGGTCGCCTCCTCGGGGAGCTTCGCCCAGGCTGAGGTGGAGGGCGGAGCGCTCCGGAAGTTCCAGTGGACGCCTCCGGATGTCCGCTACCCGCTCATGGCCGTGCTCGTCTTCTGGGTGAGCGGGCCTCAGGGCACTCCGGAGTCGGCGGTCCTGCGCATTCCGCTGCTGGGCCGGACGACGCTGCCTGTCACCACGGATCCGGGCGCGGAAGTGGTGATGGATATCGCCGGGGCACGCTTCGGGCCGGTGAAGGCTGATCGCCGCGGCAGGGCCCAGGTGCCCGTCGAGGTGCCTCCCGGAATGAAGGAGGCGCACGTGCTGGCCACGCGCGGCTCGCTGCAGACGGACCGCGTGGTGAAGCTCGATGTACCGAGCCACCGTCCCCTGGCCGCGCTGCTCACTCCGGATCCCCTGCCCCACTCGGGTGGCTGGCTGGTAGTGGCAGGGGAGGAGTCGCTCAGCGCCGAGCAGTTGCAGCTCACCGCGGAGGGAGCGAGCCTGGAGCCTCTGCCTGGTGGTCCCCTCCTCTACCGGGTGAAGCCCACGGCGAAGGCGCAGACCGTCTCCGTGGAGGCACGGCGCCGCGAGGGGCGTGACACCGTCCAGGTCCAGGCAGCGGTCCAGGCCGAGGCGCCCCCTGCTCAGATCGTGGCCGTCGCTCCGCCCCCGCCGTCGCCCGTGGCCGAGCCGCACAAGCTCGCAGTGCACCTGCTGGCGGGAGGCTTCTTCGCTGGAGGCGCCAACCGCGGGCCCACGGTGGCCCTGGGAGCGTCCTATCCCCTCCCCTTCTGGCAGGAGCGGATCGCGGCGGAGTTGGAGGTCGGATTCCGCCGGGCCTCGTTGAGTGCCACGATCGAGGGCTACGGCACATTGCGCTCGCGCGTGCTCGCGGGCCCTCTGCTGGCCTCGGCGCGGGTGACGCTGCTCCAGCGCTCGGCCCTGTCCCTGTATGGCCGGGCGGGAGCAGGTGTCCTCCCCTTCCAGCACGACGTCTCCAGCGATTTCCAGCAAGCCTTCGACGAGAGCAAGCTGGGCGCCATGGCCTTCCTCTCGGCACAGGGGGCCTATCGCCTGGGCCGCGTGAGCCTGCTGCTGGAGTTTCGTGGCGAGTATGGCCCCGCCCAGACATCCCGCCTGAGCGCGCAGCTCGGCGGCGCGGGCGCCTCCCTCGGCGTGAGGTACGTACCATGAAGCGAGCCGCCTGCGTGGTGTTGCCCCTCCTGTTCTCCGCCTGCGGGCCCGAGGCGCTCCCCACTCCCTCCATCGTCTCGGTGCTGCCCGAGCGCATCGGCGCCGGCGAGCCAGCCAGCCTCTCGGTGCGGGTGGATGCGGCGCTGCCCCTGGTGGTGAACTACGACGACGAGTCCGTGGATCCCGCGCAGTTGGCCATGGGGTTGCGGATCGGCGGAGTGAAGGTGGACATCCCCTTCGCCGAGCCGGACGGCACGCTCATCGTCCCCGTGCCCCAGGAGCTCGCCCTGGGCGATTACGACATCCAGGTCACCCTGGCGGATGGCCGCGAGGCCGTGCGCGAGCATGCCTTCTCGGTGGTGCCGGACCCCTTCTTATCCGGGGAGCCCTGCGATGGAGGTTCTCCCAGGTGCAACGAGCCGGAAGACCCGGATCCCTCATCTCCTGAGACCGGGCGCAAGATCACCGGCTTCAAGCTCGATCACGTGCAGGACCAGGTCCGCAACCAGCCCTTTCCGATCACCATTCGTGCCCTGGGGCCTGGCGCGAAGTCCTTCGGGGGGCGCGTATCCGTCCGAGCCAACTGGGGTCTGATGAGGTTCATCAGCCCGGATGCCTTCTCGAACGGGGTGCTCGTGCAGGAGATCTCTATCTCCCACACGGACTCCAGGGTGTACCTTCTGGTCGAGGACAGTCGAGGCCACAAGGGGCTGTCGAATCCCTTTCGCGTCCGTTCTCGCTGAGCGACGCTGGGGCGAGCAGCAGGTCCTCTGAGGAGCCAGGGGGAAGAGTGAAGGTGTCCGTATTGCGCCAGTGGGTGTCGGTGCTCGCCGTGCCGTGGTGTGCGTGTGGCTCGGTCGAGCCTCCCCTGCCATCGATCGCGTCCGTGGAGCCGTCGAGCATGCCGGCCGACTCGCGGTTTGTACTGAACGTGGAGTTCGGCGGGGCGCTGCCGCTCAAGCTGGACTATGGCGGGAACGAAGTGGAGCTGGTCGGTAGCGAGCGCGTGCGCATCGCCGACCGGGACTTCGAGATCCTCGACACGCAGGAGGGCGGTCGCCGCATCTCGGTGGACATCATCCCCTGGCTGGCGGTGGGCCAGCAGGATCTGCAGGTTCAGCTCCAGGATGGGCGCCAGGTGGTGCTCGAGCAGGGCTTCGACGTACGGCCGCCGCTCAACCTCACCGGGTTCGAGATCGAGTCCATTGGCCCCCAGGTGCGCCGCCAGCCCTTCTCCGTCCGGATCCGGGCGCAGGGGCCTGACGCGGCGCTGTTCAAGGGCCGGGTGATCGTGCGCTCCACCCAGGGCAACGTGGACCCGAAGGTGAGCGATCCGTTCGTGGCGGGAGTGCTCGATCAGCAGTTCACCGCCGAGAACTCCACCGAGAGCAATATGGCGCTCATCGTCGAGGACTACGCGGGGCACATCGGTCAGTCGAACGAGTTCCTGCTCAGCCGGCCCTGAGCCGACCCTGAACGCAAGAAGGCCCCAGCACGTGAGTGCCGGGGCCCTCTCTCACCCTGCCCGAGGTGACTCAGGCAGGGCGAACGGAGTCAGGGGGCCCGCTCACGAGCCCCACCGACTCAGCGGTTGTTGGTCGGCGGGCAGATGTTGTGGTCGCCGAGCGGGTTGATGTGACCCTCGGCGTTGCCCGTGAGGGACTTGGCGTACAGGCCGCCGTCCCAGCTGCCGTTGTTGAACGTGACGTCCGCGTTCGGCGCCAGGATCGTGCCCCAGAAGCCGAAGCCGTTGGCGGTGATGCTGGTCGCGTTCACGAAGTTGTACACCACGTTGTGCTGGTTCGCGCCGCCGCTGAACTGGGTGCCGAAGCCACCGAACGAGGCAGAAGCGCCCGTGATGTTCACGACCACCAGCGAGCTGGCCGGAGCGTTGATGTCCAGCAGGGCCGCGCCGTTGAAGTCGCTGGCGGGCACGTTGAACACGTTGATCGTGGCGTCCGTGCCGGTCAGGTAGATGCCGCCCCAGTTGTAGCGGGTCTTCGTGCCGTTGGCGTTCAAGCCAGCCAGCTGCGCCGACAGGTTGCTCAGCTCCGCGCCGCGGGCCGCGAAGTCGATCGGGGTGCCCTGCGCCGCGCTGCCACGCGGGAACACCACGCTCGGGTTGGTGCTGTAGCTGCCGCCGTAGCGGGCATCGCCGTATACCGCGCCGCGGTTGACGGACAGGTTGCCGCCCGCCACCAGCACGTTGGACGTGTCGCTGGCCGCCAGGCCGGAGCCCACCGCGAAGTCCGACAGGACGATGTTGCCACCAGCCGCCACCTTGCCCACCACGTCATGGCCGCCGTTGTAGTCACCCAGCAGGAACAGGTTGTAGTCGCTCAGGTTGACCTCGACGCAGGTCTCGCACGGACCCACCGTCACGGTACGGGTCGCGGTGGCCGTGTTGCCGAGGGCATCCGACACGGTGTAGCCGATCGTGTAGTCGCCCGAGTGCGCCGCATCGATGCCGCCGGAGACCACGATCGCATTCGTCACATCACCCGCGCACGCATCCGTGGCCTCGGCGCCCGGATCGATGTAATCCGCGTTGCACTCGATCGTGATGTGGGAATCACCGAACACCGTGATGAGCGGAGCCTTCGTGTCCTGCACCGTGACCAGGGTGGTGCACGTGGAGGTGTTGGCCGAGGAGTCCGTCGCCGTGAACGTCACAGGGGTGATGCCCAGCGGGTAGCTGGCCAGAGCATTGCTCGTCACATTCACCGCGCCGCAGTTGTCGCCCGCCGTGGGCTGGCCCAGCGTCACCGCCGCGCCGCCATTCACGCACTCGGCGGTCTGGTTGCCCGGGCAGGAGATCGTCGGGTTGGCGTGATCCACCACCTGCACGGTGCCGGTGCAGCTCGACGCGGCCTCCTTGCTGTCCACGCACGTCAGCGTGACGACCGTGGAGCCCGGGCCGTACGGGCCCGCGGGAGACTGGAAGCAGTTGATCGAGTCACCGTCCGGATCGAAGGAGCCGTTGTTGATGGAACCGGAGGCGCCGCAGGTGTCACCGCCCGTCTCGAGGACGATGTTGCCGCAGGCCACGGTCGGCGGCCGGTTGGTGGCCGTCCACGCCTGGTAGGCGGAGTTCGAGGTGGCCGTCTCACCGTTGGCCTTCACGAACGAGGCCACGATCTCATCCTGGCCCGCGCCGCCGTTGCCCGTATAGGTGAAGGTGGCCTTGCCCTGAGCGTTCGACACGGCGGTGGCCGTGATGTTGGCGTTGGGGCCCGCCTTGACCTTGAACGTCACGGTGCGGTTGGCCAGCGGGTTGCCGTTGTTGTCCTGCAGGGTGGCGATGAGGGTGTGGGTGCTGCCCACCGGGCCCGTCTCCGTCGTGGGGCCCAGGACGATGCCCTCGCCGACGACGGCCGCGGCAGAGGTCAGCGACAGCGCGGCGAAGAAGATGTTGTCGTCGTTGGACGGGTTCCTCGTGGCGACGGTGATCTGCGTAGAGCCGTTGGCGACGAACGGGCGCAGATCGTACAGCTCGTCATCACCCCGGAAGCCCGGGCCCGTGGAGTTCGGCGCCGGGTTGGCGTTGGAGTCATCCAGGCCGCCGACGGTGAGCAGCGCGCCGTCCTCGGAGACGCCGTCGTCCTGACCGCCCGCCTGCGAGGTCAACCGCGAGTTGTTCACGTCAACGATGCTGACCTGACGCTCGGAGGCCGAGCCGTCCTGGTAGCCGAACGAGATGCCCAGCGACAGGTCCAGGCCCAGGTTGGGATCGCTCTTGTCGATGGGCTCGGCCAGCGCGATGCGGAACGTGTCACCGCCGGTGCTCTGGGCGCCGAAGAACAGGATCGCCGTGTTGACGGTGGTGGAGGCCGGGTTGTTGAAGACGACGGCGAGGATCTCGCCATCCACGCTGTAGGTGTTCGTCTCGGTGATGGTGAAGTTCACGCGCCCCGCGGGAGCCGCGTTGATCTTGCCGCTCACCAGCGAGGTGACATCAGACCAGTGGTTCCACGAGTTGATGCCGCTCTGGATGGAGTTGGACCAGCCCACGTCCAGGCCGTCGATCTTCACGCCGCCGTTAGGGATCTGGTAGCTCGAGAAGCCGGTGCTGGCGGCCGCCAGGTATGCGGCCTTCACGGTCGCGCCCGCGGGCTTGTTGACTTGCACGGTGCCCGAAGCGGCGTTGGTGCCAACTCCGTCCACCGACAGCGAGATGAAGCCGGAATGCGTCACGATGGGAGCCAGGGGATTGGCCGCCGCCGCCGTCGCTACCTGCTTCTGCAGGGCCGAGCCCTCAAATCCCGAGGGCATCGCGCCTGGCATCGAGCTCTTGCTCTTGATCGACGGGCTCCGGCCGTCGCCTTCCGACGCGTCTTGCGAGGCGCCTCCACAAGCGGCGGTCCAGGCCAGGAGCCCGGCGGCCATCAATCCTTTCCAACTTCGACTGAGTTGCTGCATTGCACTCCTCCCTTGAGAGGGAAATTCTCAAATACTGTGAAATTTGCGCGTGGGTGGAAACCGTAGAAATGCAAAGGCGTCGAGGGTGAGAGACAGCTCCGAGGTTGAGTGTGGGTGTGGTTACAGCACTGCTCTGTGGCGCCCTTGCGCCAACAGCGGGGTCAGCGAGGCCGACAAACCCCAGGGAGTGTCCGCCTCACAGCGCATGCGACGGTTGCGGTAATCCGGCCCGTTCGACGAAAGGACTGGCAGGAAATTCACCTCGAATCCCGGGTGGGTTCCTTTTCCTGCGGAATCGGCGTTCTTCAGAGTGAAGGGTGTCTTGCCAACTGGCAAGGTGATCTCACAGGCCATGTTGTAGGTACGCGTTGCGGAGAGGACGGCCATCGGATGCGCCCCGTTTGCGTGCGCATTGCGCTTCGATTGCCGATCTGGATCCCCGCTGGGATACCCCGACATGGACTCCCCCTCACGGTGCTGTATTTGTTTAGCCTATCTAGAAAAATCCGCAATAACCTTCATGCTCGTGGCTCCGACATTTGTTCGCAGCCGGAGTAAGCGGAAATCTCACACCAGTCCGTTCGGGGGGTTGGAACGTGTGGCGCGCAGCAGATCCAAGGTGCGGATCATGTCGTCGGGCAGGGGCGCCTCGAAGGCGCGGGGCTCCACACCCGGGAGGGCGGGCCATTCGAGCCTCGCGGCGTGAAGGGGGGTCCTTGCCAGTACCTGCGCCTCCCCCGCCCCACCGAATTCCCTCTCAAGCAGCGGCTCGGAGCGGCCGTACTGGTGATCGACGAGCAGCGGGTGCCCCATCTCCAGCAGGTGCACGCGGATCTGGTGGGTGCGGCCGGTGAGGGGCTCGGCCTCCACGAGCGAGGCGCGCTCGAAGCTCTCCACGGGGCGGATTCGCGTGCGCGAGGGCTTGCCGGGCTCACCGGGCCGGGCCACGCGCATCCGGCCCTTGCGCGCAGGCACCAGCGCCGCATCCACCAGCCGAGGCGCGTCCACCCTCCCCTCCACCAGGGCCCGGTAGCGTTTGCGCACCTGGCCGCCCTCGAAGGCCTGCGAGAGCGCGCGGTGGCGCTCGGCATCCAGGGCGAACACGAGCACCCCGGAGGTGTCGCGATCCAGCCGGTGCACCACGAAGACCTTGCGGCGCAACTGCTCCTCGAGCTGCTCGCGCAGGGAGGGGCCTCCCTCGCCCCGGCCGGGGATGACGAGCACCCCGGCGGGCTTGTCCACCACGAGCAGCCCCGCGCCCTCGTGGAGAACGCGGAGAGCCGTCACTCGTACTCCGACACCTGAGCCACGGAGATGGGGCCCAGGCCCTTGAGCTGCTTCTGCACCTCGGAGGCCTTGCCGAGCACCACGATGGCGGGCGCCTGGGGGAACAGGTACTTCGCGGACGCCGCCTTCACCTGCTTCGGAGTCACCGCGCGCAGCCGGTCCCGGAACTTCTCCACCCAATCCTCTCCCAGGCCGTGCACGCGGATGTCCGCGATGATGGAGGCCACGGAGTCATTGGTCTCCGTGCGCATGGGGTAGAGGCCCGCCAGGTACGTCTGCGCCGACTTCAGCTCGCGAGGCGTGACGCCGCCCTTGCGGACCTTGGCCACCTCACCGAGCGCCACGTTGATGATCTCGCGCGTGGAGGCCGTCTTGGTGAAGGTGCTGATCGCGAAGGCCCCTCCAGCGTTCATGGCGTCGAAGTAGCTGCCGACGCCGTAGGACAGGCCGCGCTCCACGCGGATCTCGTTCACGAGCCGGGAGGTGAAGCCACCGCCGAGCGCGATGTTCATCGCCGTGGCCGCGAAGTAGTCCGGGTGGCCCAGCCGATAGCCCGGGCCGCCGATGCGCACCTGGGACTGAGTCTGGTCCGGTTTGTCCACGATGAGGATCTTCCCCGCCTGGGCAATGCCCTCCACGGCCGGCGCCGGCTGGGGATCGAGCTGCTCCGACTGCGACCAGCCCGCGAAGGCCTTCTCGGCCTCGGCGGCGACCACCTCCGGCTTCACCGCGCCCACCACCACCAGGAGGGCTCCCTTGGGGCCAATGCGCTCGCGGTGGAAGCGAACCACGTCCTCGCGGGTGAAGGTGCGCACGTGCGAGGCCGAGCCCCCCACGTCATGCCCATAGGGATGGTCTCCCCACAACGCGCGGGTGAAGGCCCGGTCCGCGATGGTGCCGGGATCGTCCAGATCGTTGGCGAACTGCGCCAGCGAACGCTCCCGGGCCAGCTCCACTTCTTTCTCGGGGAAGCTGGGCTCGCGCACGAGCTGCCCCAGCACGGAGAGCATGGCCGGGAAGTGCTCGGCGGGCGTGGTGACGTAGAGCGACATCAGATCCTCGCTCACGCCGGCGGCGAGGCTCGCGCCAACGAACTCGACGGTCTCGTCGATCTCGTCCGCACTCAGGCGGGCGGTGCCGCGACGGAGCAGGCGCACGGTGAAGTCCGCCAGACCGAACTTGTCCTTCGGATCGGTGGAGCTGCCGGCGCGCAGCACCAGGCGCACGGACACGAGGGGCAGCGGGCCACGCTCGGCGGCGAGCACCTGGAGGCCGCTGGAGGTGGTGGTTTCGGTGGTGACGGGGAGCTTGAGCGCGCGGGAGGCGGCCGTCTTTTCCTTCTTCGGGGTGGCTCGGGATCGGGGGGCCATCGGGTTTCCTCGGGGATCAGGCGGCGGCGGTGCTGGACTCGGACTCGGACTGGGGCTCGGACTCGGGGAGCAGCGTCACCACGGAGCGCCGATCCGGACTGAAAAACTTCGCTGCCACGGCCTTCACCTGCTCGTTGGTGATGGAGGCGTAGCGGGAGGGCAGCGTGAGCAGCTCCTTCCACGAGCCCAGCAGCGCCTCGTAGTGCCCGAGCGCATGGGCTCTGCCGGTGTTGGTGCCAAGCTCGCGCAGCTGGTCGGCGCGCAGGTTGTTCTTGGCCTTCTGCAGCTCACGCTCGGTGAGGCCCTCGCGAGCCACCTTCTCCAGCTCGGCGTACAGGGCGGCCTCCACCTTCTGCGGATCGGAGTCCGGCTTGAGTTCCAGGTAGAAGACGACCGTCCCCGGATCGATGCGCCAGCCCCAATCGAACATCACGGACACGGCGAGCTGCTGCTCGTAGACGAGCTTCTTCACGAGCCGGCTCCCCTCCCCCTTGTTCAGGGCGTACTGGATGACATCCAGCACCTGGGTGTCCGCCTCGGTGGCGCGCGGGCCGCGGAAGCCGATCATCACCGACGGAGACTGCGCCGGGTGGCGGAGCACGGCGCGGCGCTCGCCCTTCTGCTGCGGCTCGGCGTCGATGACCGGGAGCGGCTTGGGGCCCTTGGGGATGTCTCCGTAGTAGCGGCGGATGAGCGCCAGGGTCTTCTTCGGATCGAAGTCCCCGGACAGGTACATGATCGCGTTGTTGGGCGCGTAGTACGTGCGAAAGTAGTCCTCGCAATCGTGGCGGGAGATGTTCTCGATGTCCGCCATCCACCCGATGACCGGCCAGCGGTACGGGTGGGCCTTGTAGACGAGCGTGCCCAGCTCCTCGTCCAGCATGCCGGTGATCTCGTTGTCCACGCGGACGCGGCGCTCCTCCTTCACCACCTCGCGCTCGCTGGTGAGCGTGGCGTCCGAGATGCGCAGCGAGCGCATCCGATCCGACTCCAGATCCAGCACCGTCTCCAGCGCATCCGACGAGAAGTCGTCGTAGTACACCGTCATGTCATTGGAGGTGTACGCGTTGGACCGGCCGCCGTTCGACTCGAGCACCCGATCGAACTCCTTGGGCCCGTACTTCTTGGCACCGTTGAACATCATGTGCTCGAACAGGTGGCTGATGCCGGTGATGCCGGGGCGCTCGTTGCGCGAGCCAACCTGGAAGAAGGTGTAGAGGCTGACCACGGGCGTCTGGGGATTGGCGAGCAGCCGGACGCGCAGGCCGTTGGACAGCGTGGCCTCGTGAACCTCGAGCAGGGACTGGAGGGCGGGATCCGGCTTGGGAGCGGGGGGACGCGGAGAAGCCTTGGGCATGATCCCCACCTATATAAGGAGGGGCGCGGCTTCGCTACAGGTCCACGATGCCCGCGCGCAGGGCCAACACTACGGCCTCCACGTGCGAGTTGACGCCCATCTTCCGATAGATATGGGACAGGTGGGTGCGCACCGTGCGCCGCTCCATCGTCATCACCTGCCCCACCTCCGCGTTGGACAACCCTTTGGCCACGTAGCGCAGGACTTCGAACTCGGTGGGGGTGAGCCCCCAGGGGTTCTCCTTCTTCTCGGGCGGCTTCGTCTGGATGGATTGGAAGTAGTTCCAGAACCTCCGGGCGATGATGGGCTCGAGCACCGTGCCGCCCTCCATCACCTCGCGAATGCCGGAGCGGATCTTCTCCGGCCCCACCCGCTTCACCAGGTAGCCCGAGGCACCTGCCTGGATGGCCTCGTACACCTTCTGTTCGTCCTCGAACGAGGTGAGGATGAGGATCTCCACCTCGGAGGCGCGGCGCTTGACCCGCTGGGTCACCTGGATGCCGTTGAGGCCGGGCAGCTCCAGATCCAGCAGGACGAGCTGGGGCCGCACCCGGAGGATGTCCTCCACGGCCTCCTCGCCATCCTGCGAGGTGCCCACCACCTCCAGCTCCTCGAAGGTGCCCAGCACCTTCACCAGGTTCTTGAGCAGCTGGGGTTGATCCTCGACGACGTAGACGCGGGTCCGCTCCATTGTTTAGCGCCTCGGGGTGGACTCGAAGTTCTGTTCGACGACGTGGTGCTTGCCGCGCTCCAGGCGAAGGTTGAAGTCGACGTGCTCCTTCGTTCCCACGGATTCCAGCATGAAGGTGTGATTGCCGGCCTTCACCGGGTACTTCACCAGCGGCGTCCTCTTGCGCTGCAGCACGCCGTCGATGAAGACGCGCGCAGGCATGTTGGTGCGCAGGGTGAGGTAGGCGGAGTTGGCGTCTGGCTTCGGGGCGTCCGAGTCCTCCTCCCGCTCGCTCGAAGCGCTGGCCGCGGGCCGGGATTGCTCGGGCTTGGAATTGGAAGACGTGCCGTAAAGATCCACCGCGTCGCTGATGGCGGACGCGCGCGGATCCAAGATGGGAGGCTTGGCGGGAGGCTTTTCGACCTTCGGCACCTCGGGAGGCGGCTCTTCGAACCGCCACACGGCGAGCAGGAAGGCGAAGAGGCCCACCACCGCGATGGCCGCCGCCAACCCCAGCGCCCTGTGCCGGCGGCGCGAGATGGCGAGGAGGTTGCGCTCCTCCGTGAACAGGCGCCGGCCCCCATCGCCTGTGGGGATGTTGTCAGCCGTGGGCGGAGGCATGGGCACCTCCGGCCGATCCTTGGGGACGTAGACCTGGGGCGAGTCCTCGGAGGTCTGTGCGCGCACGAGTGAGGGCGGCGGGCGCGAGGACGGCGGAGGCGATGGGGGAAGCGCGGCGCGCGAGGACGTCCCCACCTTGGGGGACTGCGGAGGGGGCTCGGCCGGGAGATCGTCCGCGAGACGCGTCTTCTCCTCCGAGAAGTCCTCCACCCACTTCATGCGGGGGTTGCGGCCGACAAAGGTGCCCTCCTTGGGAGGGTTGGCTCCACCGGACGAAAAGATCTGCTTGCGACCTTTGGGAGGTGCGGCGCCGGGGGGAGCCTCCCAGCCCTTCTCCAGGGGTCCGACGCGGCTCGGCTCGGTGTTCTCCGCCGCAGACACCGGTGCCGGTTGCCCGACCCGAGTGGGCTCCAGCGGCGGGTAGGCCGCGGGCCGGGGCGGATCGACGGGAGTCGCGTCGAAGGACGGCTCGGCCTTGGGTGGATCGACGGGCGTGTACTCGACCGAGGGCTCGGCCTTGGGCGGGCTGAGCCGGGTGGGCTCCTGGAAGGGCTCGGCCTTGGGCGGTGCCAACTGGGTGGATTCCTGGGCGACCCAGTCCCCCGGCTTGTACTCCTCGAAGACAGGGGGCGCTTCAGTGGTCTCCGCCGATGCTTCGTCCTCGCTGAGCGAGCGGCTGAAGGAGGGCCGCGCCACCACCGAGGCCTCCAGCGGCTCGGCATGAACGTTGGCGATCTCCGCTCCGGACACGGGGGTGAGCGTGAAGGGCTCGGAGAAAGGCACGGGCCCGAGCGTGGACAGGTTCACCTCGTTGGGAACGAGCTCGCGGACGAAGCGGCGCAGTTCCTCCTGGCCAGGCATGCCCCCGCTGGCGGAGAAGAAGTTGCGCAGCGCCGTGGCGAAGTCCCCCGCCGAGCGATAGCGCCGGCTGGGCAGCGGATCCACCGCGCGAAGGATGAGCGGATCCAGCCGCGCGTTGATGCGGCGATCCAGGCGGCTCGGGGGCGGCAATCCTCCACTGCGAGTGCTGAGACCGCCTCCGGAGACCACCGCCTCCCGCAGGGTGAGCAGCTCGTAGGCGATGGAGCCCAGCGAGTACACGTCCGAGACGACCGTGGGATCCTCCCCCCGGCCCACCTCGGGAGCGCGGTAGGCGCTGCGGCCGCGAGTGGCGAAGCCGCGCTTGAGTTCCGGCACGGCCATCAGCGCCCGGAGCGCGCCGAAGTCACAGATGTTCGGCAGCCCTTCGCGAGACAGCAGCAGGTTGCCGGGAGTGATGGCGCCGTGGATGACTCCGGCGTCGTGCACCTTCTGCACCGTCTCCAACAACTGGATGACCAGGTACAGTGCGAGCGCCGATGGGAGGATGACCTCCTTGGTGTGGAGCCGCTGGAGCGCGGTGCCCAGCGTGTAGCCCTCCACGTGTTCGCGGACCACCGCGAGCTGCTGCTTCACGAAGCCGATGTCCACGTAGCGAACGATGCCCGTGTGCGGCAGCGGGTTGAGCACGCTCGACGTTTCCGCGAGCGCCCGCGCATAGGCCGGGTCGGACGTCTTCGCGTGGAACAGCTTCACCACCACGTCGCCGCCGGGCTCCTGCGAAGCCTTGTAGAGCTCAGCCAGGTCGCCTGCCTCGATCTGCCCTGTGAGCCGATAGCGCGAGACCGTCATCCCTTACCCGCCCGGCGCCGGACGGCGGAGAAGTGAAATCCGCACCACACGCACGTCTCTTTCTTGCGGCCCCGAGGCAGCTCCAGCGTGCACCCGGGGCACCGAGGCCGAGGCCGCTCCTGCCTGGCCGAAGTCCCGCCCTTCGAGCTCACCTTGCCGGATGACGCGGCGCGTCGAACATGAGACTCCAGCCGACGCACCCGGTCCTCCAGGGCTTCGATTCGGGCGGACAGCCGCGCGTGGATCTCGGCGTCCGAGGGCTGGCGTCTGGCTGGCGACCGCATCGCAGGCCGGAGCGTGCCACGCTCCATCGGATACCCGCAAGGAGGACTCACCGTCCGGGTGCTCGGGAGCACGACGCGTGTTAGACCTTGGATCGCTTGGCACCCACTGTACCCGCAGATGCTCCCATCCCTGGCGGACCGGCGCCCGAGGATCCCCTCCACGGCAGCTTCCGCTCCTCGCTGAACCGGGCTCGCGCCGACGAGGCCGCCCGACGAGCCCAAGAACTCCTGAGTGACTCCGAGCTCTCCCGCCTGCTCAGCAAGCCTCGCGAGCGCCTGGAGGCGCCTCGGGCGCGGGACGTGTTCGTCAACCGCAACCTGCGCATGTCCTCCGTCGAGCTGATTGGCTTCGACATGGACTACACGCTGGCCATCTACCACATGCGCCGGTTGGAGCAGCTGTCGTTCGACATGACGCTGGCGAAGTTGGTGGGCGAGTACGGCTACAACCCGGTGATCGGCCACCTGCTCTACGATCACCACTTCGTGATGCGCGGGCTGGCGGTGGACCGCGTGCACGGCAACATCCTGAAGATGGATCGGTTCGGGCATGTGGGGCGCGGTTGGCACGGGCTGCGTCCGCTGAAGGCCGAGGTGCGGCGCGAGTTGTACCGCAACAAGCTCATCCGCCCGCGTGATCCGCGGTTCGCATGGAACGACACGCTCTTCGCGTTGCCGGAGACGTGCCTGTTCGCGGGCATCATCGAGCTGCTGGAGTCACTGGGCGAGCGGGTGGACTACGGCAAGCTGTACGACAACATCCGCGAGGCGATCGACACGGTGCACCGGGACAACTCGCTCAAGCGCGAGGTGCGCAAGGATCTGTCCCGCTACATCTTCCAGGATCCGGAGCTGGGGCCCACGCTGCACAAGCTGCGCTCCGGGGGCAAGCGCCTGTTCCTGCTGACGAACTCGGCGTGGGACTACACGGACGCGGTGATGCGGTACCTGTTGGGCGACAAGCTCCCGGAGTATTCGAGCTGGCGCAACTACTTCGACTTCATCGTCACGGCTGCGGGCAAGCCGGGGTTCTTCAGCGATCAGCGTCCGTTCCTGGAGCTGGACAGCTCCACCGAGGCGGGCCGCGTGGTGGGCGAGGCGAAGAGCCTGGAGCGCGGCAAGGTGTATTCGGGCGGGAACCTGCCGCAGTTCGAGGAGTTCACCGGCCACCGAGGCGAGAACATCCTCTACGTGGGCGATCACATCTACGGGGATATCCTCAAGTCGAAGAAGTCCTCGCTGTGGCGCACGTGCATGATCGTCCAGGAGATCGAGGACGAGATCACCTACACGGACTCGCGTCGGGAGGAGATCTCTCGGCTGTCGGAGATCGAGATCACCCGCGCGCGTCTGGATGACGAGGTGAACGCGATCAAGACGGCGCTGAACTCGGTGGAGCGGCGGCTGGAGCGCGACTCGCAGAATCCCGAGGAGCGAGCCCGTGAGGAAGAAGCGCGGCGGCGGTTGAAGGCGGATCTGGACGTGGTGCGCCGGGCCCTGAAGGAGTCGATGGGGCTGGCCGACACGCTGGAGCGGGACGTGGAGGAAGGCTTCAACCCTTACTGGGGGCTGCTCTTCAAGGAAGGCAACGAGAACAGTCGCTTCGGCTACCAGATCGAGCAGTACGCGTGCCTGTACACCAGCCGCGTCTCGAACTTCCTGCACTACTCGCCGATGCAGTACCACCGCTCGCCGCGGGACTTGATGCCGCACGAGCAGGCCGGAGCTCTGTCCGGAAAGCTGTCACCGTTGGGCAGCGAGGGCCCGCCGAAGGGCTCGGGCAAGGAGTAGCTCCGCACCAAAGCCTGCGAGTGAAGCCAGGCAGCGCGAACTCACTCCCTCCGTGGAGATCCCGAAAAAACGGTCTGGCGCAATTCAGTTTGAGCGCCGGGTCGGCGGGCTCATCCCCGAGAGCGGAGGAGATACGACATGGTGTACGGACGAGGCACCCAAGGTCGTGCGGAGTATGCGAGCAATCGCAGGAAGCGACTCTTCGCTGCACTGGCAGCGCTGTCCTTCATGGGAGCATGTGACAGCACGAGTGCGGAGGACGAGGCGCGGGCACAGGGCACACGGAACCTCGAGGATACGTGCGAGGTCAGGCCCCCGTTCACGCCCCACTTCGAGCCCGCGCTGCAGTGGGCCTGGACTGGCAGCCCCATCCTGCCCGAGTACAACCAGGTGATGATGACGCCGGCCGTCGCGGACGTGAACCAGGACGGCATCCCCGACATCATCTTCAGCTCCTTCCGAGACGTGCCGAACGATGACGTGGACTGGAAGGAGGGAGTGCTGCGCGCCATCAGCGGGAACGACGGGCACGATCTGTGGGCGGTGACGGATCCGGCCTACCGCATCAAGGCGGCGGCGAGCATCGCGGTCGGAGACATCGACAACGACGGGAAGGTGGAGATCTGCGGCATCCCCACCAACGGGCGCGGGATCATCTGCTACGAGAACGACGGCACCTTCAAGTTCCGCTCGGCGGAGGACGCGTTCGACTACAACGAGTGGGGCGGCCCATCGCTGGCGGACCTGGACGGCGATGGGACGGTGGAGATCCTCGACGGCAACCGCGTGTACAGCAACACGGGGACGCTGAAGTGGGTGGGCTCGGACGGGATGGGCGGGGCGCAGTACACGGGGCCCGTGTCCTTCGCGGTGGACATCGACAATGACGGCAAGCAGGAGGTCATCAACGGGCGCTCGGTGTACCGGTTCGATGGCAGCCTGAAGTGCGCCAACACGGACATCCCCAGCGGCCTGTCGGCGGCGGGCAACTTCGACGGAGACACCAAGGGCGAGATCGTCGTCTCGGGCAACGGCAAGGTGAGCCTGCTGGATGACAACTGCACCCTGCTGTGGAGCAAGGACATCCCGGGAGGTTGCTCGAACGGCTGCGGAGGCGGCCCCACGCTGGCGGATGTCGACCACGACGGACTGCCGGAGATCGCCGTGGTTGGAGACAACGCCCTGAGTGTCCTGAAGAGCGACGGCACGGTGAAGTGGACGAGCACCATCCAGGACTGGAGCTCCGGCAAGTCCGGAGCCACCGTGTTCGACTTCGAGGACGATGGCAACCTCGAGCTGGTGTACGCGGACGAGGTGTCGCTGCGCATCTACAACGCGGCCACCGGCGCGGTGCGGTACCAGACGAAGCACAGCTCGGGCACCACGCACGAGAACCCGGTCATCGCGGACGTGGACGGAGACTTCGCGGCGGACCTGGTCGTGGCCACCAATGATCTGGCGTCCCCGGCGTACCACGGCATCCGCGTGTATCACGACACACAGGAGGGCTGGGCTCACACGCGGCGCATCTGGAACCAGCACGCCTACTCGGTCACCAACGTGAACAACGATGGCACCATCCCCGCCCATCCGGTGATTCCGTGGCAGAAGCCCCGGCTCAACACCTTCCGCTCCAACGTGGCCGGGTACGTGGGCGAAGTCTCCTACTCGGCTTCCGATCTCATCGTCCAGGCCTCGAGCGTGATCGCCTCGTGCGGTGAGAACGGGACGCTGGTGCTCAGCGCCCGTGTGACCAATGGAGGCACGGCCCCGGTCGCGGCCGGACTCCAGGTGGCGTTCTATCGGGGCAACCCGGCCTCGGGCGGAACCCTGATCGGAGTGGCAACCCTGGCAGATGCCCTCCCGGCCGGAGACTCCACCGTGGTCTCCCTGTCCCCAGGAACCCTCACCGCCGGAAGCGGCGAGCTCTTCGTGATCGCGGATGACAATGGTTCGGGCGCGGGCAGCCAGACCGAGTGCGACGAAGCCAACAACAGCGCCTCTGCCACGGTGGACTTCACGTGCACCCCTCCCCCGCCGCCCCCGCCGGAGAACGAGCCGCCCGTGGCACTCTGCAAGAACGTCACGGTCACCGCGGACGCCCAGTGCCACGCCAGCGCCAGCGTGAACAACGGCAGCTATGATCCAGACAACCAGCCAGGCCCGTTCTCCGTCTCCGAGTCGCCCGCGGGTCCGTTCGGCTCGGGGCAGCACTCCGTCACGCTGACAGCGAGCGATGGAGACTCCAGCGCGCAGTGCGTGGGCACCGTCACCGTGGTGGACACCACGAAGCCGGTCATCACCTGCCCCATCTCGGTGGACGCCTCCATCAGCCTCGGACAGCTCAGCGTCATCGTGAACTTCGCGGTGTCCGCCAGCGATACGTGCGGCCCGACCCATGTCACCTGCAACCACCCGCCGGGCACGCTCTTCATCCCCGGCCTGACGCCCGTGACCTGCACCGCCACGGATACCTCGGGCAACACGGCCTCATGCCAGTTCGGCGTCCGGGTGAGCCTCGACCTGTCCCTGTAGTCAACCGCTGTGGGACGTTCGGTGCTCTAATGCCTCCATGGCCCGAACGTCCCACCTGCTGGTCCTGACCCTTTGGAGTCTGCTCGTCCCGGCGCTCTCGGCGCGCGCGGAGAGCACGGCCTCCAAGCGCGTGGTCGCCGTTCTCTACTTCGACAACAACACCGGGGACGCCTCGCTCGACGTGCTGCAGAAGGGCTTCGCGGACATGATGGTCACGGACCTGTCCACCGTGAAGGAACTCCAGCTCGTGGAGCGCGAGAAGCTGCAGCAGATCCTCGACGAGCAGAAGCTCCAGCGGAGCAAGTACTTCGACGCGAAGACGACGGTGCGGATTGGCCAGCTCGTCGGAGCACAGTACACGGTGGCGGGCTCGTTCCTCGCCATGGCTCCGCAGCTGCGCATCAACATCCGGCTCGTCGAGAACAAGTCCGGCAACGTCATCCTCGGAGAGCAGGTCACCGGCCTGAAGGACCGGCTCTTCGATCTGCAGCAGCAGTTGGTGAACAAGTTCCTGACGGGCCTGGAACTGAAGCTCCCCCAGGCTCCTCGGCTGCGAAGCCGGACTCCGGACGTGGACACCCTGCTGAGCTACTCGAAGGGCCTCGATCTGGCGGATCAGGGCAAGCTCCAGGAGGCCAGCCAGCAGCTCGCCACAGTGGTCAGCAAGGCCCCCACGTTCCTGCTCGCGCGCGAGCGCCATGAGCAGATCCTCGCCCGGCTCAAGGCCGCGGAGGCCCGAAGGACTGAGGCCCTCTCCGATGTGCACACGACGCTCGGACAGCGGGCCGAGCAGTTCCTCGAATCCCACCGTCAGTCCGAGCTCGACGAGGCCGGCTCCTCCATGCTCCTGGGGTACCGGCAGCTTCGAATGCTGTCTCTGCTCCACGCCCTCCGACCGCACCTGGCGCCGAAATACCCGGGCGTCATCCTTCCCGGACACGAAAGTCAGGCGCTGGCCTTGATGCAGCAGTGGCGCGAGCAGGCGCGAGCGTACCTCCAGGAGTGCTCCGAGCACTTCCGGCGCTTTCACACCGTCGTCAACGGCATCTCCTACTCCCCGAACTCGAGTCTGACCCTGCAACCCGAGGACGAGAATCTCCTGCGCCAGACGAAGTACGGCTACCTGCGGTACGACGATGACGCGGCGCTCACCGTGGCGGAGTTCCTCTTGATGGGGCGCTTCCGAGAGGGCTCGGATCTCTCTCAGATGGGGCCCACGCTGGCGGACCAGGATCCCACCGCCCTGAAGGAGGGCTTCCAGCTCCTGGACCAGGCCCTCCAGGAGAGCGAGCGCATGAAGCCCTCCGATCAGGAGCGCCGTGTGCGACAGGTGCTCGAACTGCACGGCAACGCGTTGATGCTCCGAGGCCGGACGGAGGAGGCCATCGCGAAGTGGCAGCTCTTCCTGGATCGCTTCCCCACCTCCAACTTCTTCCAATCCATCAGCAACAAGATCAAGACGGCGCTCGGGGTGGGCCCCAATGCCCGCGACAATGCGGGGACCCAATACAGCCAGGCCCTGGCGGACTGCGATGAACGAGGCATTCGCGAGGGCTATGGCCACGAACAGAACCGCCGCCTCATCACCCAAGGTGCCAAAGCCGCCCGCGAGATGTTCCTCGAGCTGGACAAGCAGTGCGGACAGGAGCCCAAGGCGGTGTATGTCCTACGCAACCACCTCATCAGCACCGCGATGACCTCCGCGAACCTCGGCGACTGCGCCACGTTCCACGAGTTCGCCCCGCGCTACCTCGAGCTGGGTGGCAGCAAGAGCGACCTCGCGGGCTACCTGAAGAACTACATCCCCCAGTGCCTCCCACCCGGCGATGGAGGAAGCGCTCCCACCGAGCCGTGACGCCGCGACTCGCTTTCTTTCACTATCGGGCATCCGAACCCGGGGGGCGTTCACCGCAGGCCTGTCACGCTGGCACAATTTCCCCATGGCTCCCGACTACCGCTTCGCCGTGGATGGACGCATTCCGGTGCTCAAGGTGCATCACGAGCCCCGCCCAGGCCCTGCCGTCATCCTCCTGCACGGGCTCAGATCGAACGCGGACGATCAGCGCTACGATCTGGACATGCTCGCGGACGCCGGATTGACGGCGGTGGGAGTGGATGCCCCGCATCACGGGAGGCGATGGGACGGCTGGACGGACCACATGGGCAACGGCGGCCCGTCGGCGTACCACGAGAACATCCTGCGCCTCATCCTCGAGGCCGCGCCGGATGTGTCTCGCGTCATCGATCACCTCCTGTGGGAGGGCCATGGCCCCATCGGGGTCGCGGGTGTCTCCGTGGGGGCATACACCGCGTTGACCGTGGCGACCTGGGACTCGCGGGTCCAGGCCACGGTCTCCCTCCTCGGCTCTCCGGACTGGACTCCCCGCGATGCGCCGATGACGCACGAGATCTGGCAACTCATGCAGCAAGCGCCGGTCCATCGCCCGGCGGACTGCGCCCGCAATCCGCTGCTCCTGATGAATGCGGGAAGGGACCACCTGGTGCCGGCCCATTGGGCCCGGGACTTCGCCCAGAGATCCTGGGACAACCATCCCTGGCTGGGCCGGCACGTCGAATACGTCGAGTACCCCGAGTCAGACCACTTCGTGCGCTCGGAGGACTGGTCGGACATGTGGAACCGCGCACGGGGCTTCCTGCGCTGGCACCTCGCCGCCTGACACGGCGAAGCCCAGGCCGATCACCCCAGGATCGCGGCTACCACTGATCGGGGTCGGCGTCGGCGAACGTCGTACCCGCGCCGATCTCATCGAACCAGATGCTGCGGGTGCCCTGGCTGCCCTGCATGTACCCGCTGTCGTGCCAGCCGTTCGCGTAGAGGCCGACGCGGAACTGGAAGTACCGGTCATCGGAGACGGTGGTGGGCAGGTTGTACTGCTCGAGGATCTTCGTGCCGTCGTACCAGACCTTGTAGAAGCCGGTGTTGTCGCTCGCCCACTTCGCCTGGATCACGATCTTGTGCCACTCGCCCGCCGTGACGGTGGCGAGGCTGCCGAACGTGACGGTCTTCTGGCTGCAGATAGAGCCCGACTTGACGCGCGTGTAGAGCTGATTGCCCTGGAGCCAGATCATGCTGGACGGCATGTAGTCATCGCAGCCGGTGTCGGAGAAATCCGCGATGAACTGGGCGATGTTGTACGACTGGGGTTGGAACTGCCAGTCGGCTTGCAGCCGGAACGCAAAGCCATAGAAGCCGGTATCACCGCGACGATACACGTTGTTCTTCACGACCTCGGAGTGATAGCGGCCTGTGTACGAGGGATCGTAGATCTGGGTCACCTTGATGGCCGTCGGTCCCTCGTAGGTGACATTCGTCACCTCGTTGACCGAGCCGTTGTGCTCCCTGTTGATCGAGTTCCAGCCAGAGACGGTCCCCGTGTTGTGGAAGATGTAGGCGGCCTCCGCCACCAGGCCGAACGCGAAAAGGGCGATACCGCCAGCAATGCTGAATTTTTTGAAGTTCATGGCTCTCCGGGGGGAAGAGAACGGCTGCTCACGGGTCTTGCCCGCAACCGCTTTCAAACCAGACGTAAACAAGGAAATCAAGTCTAATATAAAAGTCATGACAAGCCTGCGGTAATTGTCCACAGCCTCATCTTGCGTGGCCTGGTGGTAGGACTCCCCCTCCATCGAGGAGCACCCCATGACCGAGTCCGTCCCCTCACCTGATCCCTCAGCGGACACAGCCGCTGTCGCTCGCCTCGCCCCTGCGATGAGGCTCGCGTTCTGGACCCTCGTGGTCGAGACGGGAGTCTCTCTGCTGATCCGGGTGCTCAACTGGTACATGTTCTCCCTGCCGTCCGAGACCTTCGAGCGGTGGATGCGCCCCATCTGGGGGTTCAACGCGCTCGCGGACATCTGCGTGATGAGCGTGTTCGCCTTCGTGTCGCTGCGGCTGGCTTCCGCATCGACCCCACCGCACCGCCGCCTCGCCACCGCCGCGGCCATGTTCTTCGTGGGACGGGGACTCCTGGCTGTGTTCAACATGGTGGCCCTGCTGGCGGCGCTGCGGACCCCGTCCTTTCTGACGTCGCCGCTCACCGTCCTCGCCTACGTGCTCTTTTATGGAAGCTGGGGGCTGCTCCTGGCGGGTTTGGGGACAGGAGCGAAGGCATGGGGTTTCCGTTTTCCCCTCATCCCCGGGGGGGTTGCTCTCCTCTTCTCCATCGCGGGAGCCCTCGTGGGAACGTACTGGCGGTCCCTGATAGAGGTCCCGCTTCAGGATCGTCCCGGCGGGCTCTGGCTCCCATACGTCAGGGATGCACTGTCGTACTCCTCGACGCTGGTGCTCGCGGCGGTGTTCTTCCTCTCCCGCTCCAGGCTGTTGCGTGCGCGGGACGGACTCGTCGCGGAACTGAAGCGCGCCAGTTCGCCGGAGTGGAGAGCCGCGTCTGAAGGCCTGACACTCTACCGAGGTGCGCTCCTGGCGCGCATCGCCGTGATGCTGATCGGGACTCCGCTGCTGTTCCTGGCCTCGCGCTCCGGTGAGCAGGAGCCGAGCCTGGGACTGCTCAAGGTGATGACCCTCGGCACGCTCGCCTGCGGCCTCGCCGCGCTCGTCGGACTGTTCGGCTACTCGAAAATTCCCGAGTCCTCTGGAGCGCGCGGACACGCGCGAAGCGCGCTCGGGCTCGGGCTCACGGGAGGCGTGTTCGATGTCTGGGCGGTCATCCTCATCTTCCGGCTGTCCGGGAGCGTTTCAGCTGCGTTCACCTATATGGACCAGGCGCCGTGGGTAGAGGCTGGCGCGCAGACCGCCGGGTTGGTGGCCTTGCTGTTCCTCCTGGCGTCCTTCCACCAGGCCGCGGGGGTGCTGAAGGCCTCCGAGCTGGCGAGCCGAGCGCAGTGGGTGGGTTGGACCCTGGGCATTGCCGGGTTCTCCAGCATGATCTTCAAGCTCGTCATCTCCACGACGCGCGGTGCCACCGAGGTGGTGATCCTCGCGCTTCCCCTGGTGTTCGCCCTGGTGGGTGGAGCCATCGCCTTCGTGTCGCTCGTGGGTGAGCTCGCGCGGGCGATGCACGAGGGGCCACCCCAGGCAGAGGAGCCATCCCTCAGCCCGTGAGCCGCACCATCATGCTCTCGACCCGCTCATCATCCATCGCCCCGATCGCGGTCGTTGCCGTGCTTGCCACCAGCCCCGTGGCGCTCGCGGACAACCCGCCACTGACCAGCTCGAACTACGCGATCGACGTATTCCAGGGGCCGGTGCTGGCGCCGGTGCGGATGACGGGCCTGGCCGGCGCGTATGCTCCCATCGCGGAGGGCGTCGAGGGCATGGGCGTCAACACGGCCGCTCCGGCCCTGCGCTCGCTCTACTCGACAAAACACGTCGACTACGACCTGTCGCTGGGCTTCACCTTTCCCAGCTCGGTGGGCAACACCGACTTCGACAACAACGGCTCGGTGGGCTTCACCTACAAGGACTTCGTCTTCACCCAGCTCGGAGGCCTGGTCCAGTGGGGCCCCTGGGGAGTTGGAGGGCTCGCCTCTCTGCAAGCCTACACGCTGGGCCAGGACGCGAACGGGCAGATGCTCCTGCTGCACGCGAGTCGCTTCCAGCTTCAGGTCGCACGCAGTTTGCTCGACGGCGAACTGGCGGTGGGCGTCGGCCTGCGCGCGGTCTCTCTCGTCATCGATTCCGATGCAGGCATCGACAGCGAACTCGCCACCATGATCGGCGCCAGCGCCGAGGCCGGCGCCGTATGGACTCCGCTGGCCCTGCCGCTGCGTGCGGCCCTTTCGTTTCGGGCCCCTGTCCACGGTCGGCTCGATCCCAGCGGTCCGGCTACCACGGACGACGCGGGCAACGTGAGGGTCGCCAACCTCTACCTGCCCTCCTCCATCAGGCTTCCCTGGGAGATCGAGGCGGGCCTTGCCTACCAGTTCGGCTCCCGTCCTCTCCAGCTCCCGTGGGGGCCGGACCGTGCCGAGCAATTCAAGGCCCTGCCACGTACGAAGCTGCTCCTGACCGGCTCGGTGCTCATCAGCGGCGCGGCCTCGAATGCCATCGGCTTCGAGTCCTTCATGTCACAGCAGATCGAGCACTCCGGGCGCCATGTCGTGGTTTCGCCCCGCGTCGGCGCCGAGATCGAGCCCATCGAGAACCGGCTGCAGGTGCGCGCCGGCAGCTACCTCGAGCCCAGCCGCTTCGAACATATCGGCCCCCGCGTGCATGGCACCGCGGGGGCCGAGGTACGTCTGTTCCGCTGGTCCGTCTTCGGCCTGACGTCGCCCGAGACCTCGTGGCGCATCAGCGGCTGCATCGACGTTTCGCACCTCTACTTCGGCTGGGGCGTCGGCGTCGGTACCTGGCACTGACAGGTTGCCGTCACCCCAGGACCCTCATCTGCCGCCGCTCCTCCGAACCACGCGCGGCGGCAGGAACAAGCTCCCCGCGCGAGATTGCGCGGGGAGCTTCCCCATCATCACGGCTGAGAGCCGTACACCTGGAACTCCCAGAGGGAGTAGCCGTAGGCAGTCAGCGCGCGCTGCGTGAGGTTGACGCGCACGTAGCGGCCGCTGCCAGACACGGTGACGTCATCGGTGCCGCCGTCTCCCGTGGTGGTCGAGTAGATGTTCGTCCACGGGCCGGACGTGCTGCTCGCCGTCTGGATCTGGTAGCCGGTCGCGTAGGCCGCCTCCCAGGTCAGCACCACCCGGCTGATCGTCGAGCTGGCACCCAGGTCCACGTAGATCCACTCGCTGTTGGTGAAGGCGCTGCCCCACCGCGTTCCCAGGTTGCCGTCCACTGCGCTGGCCGCATCGCCCACTTCGACCGACGACACCACTGCCGTCTTCCCCTGCGAGAGCAGCGTCCCCGAGGGGGCCGACGTCGTGCCGTACACCTGGAACTCCCAGAGGGAGTAGCCGTAGGCAGTCAGCGCGCGCTGCGTGAGGTTGACGCGCACGTAACGGCCGCTGCCCGACACGGTGACATCATCGGTGCCGCCGTCACCCGTCGTGGTCGAGTAGATGTTCGTCCACGGGCCGGACGTGCTGCTCGCCGTCTGGATCTGGTAGCCGGTCGCGTAGGCCGCCTCCCAGGTCAGCACCACCCGGCTGATCGTCGAGCTGGCGCCCAGGTCCACGTAGATCCACTCGCTGTTGGTGAAGGCGCTGCCCCACCGCGTTCCCAGGTTGCCGTCCACCGCGCCGGCCGCATCGCCCACCTCGACCGACGACACCACCGCCGTCTTCCCCTGCGAGATCAACGTCCCCGTGGAGCCGCCCGGCGTGGTCGCGTTCGCCTGGTTCGAGGAGGCCGAGGACCCTGCCGCGTCCACTGCCCTGACGACGTAGTAGTACGTGGTCGAGGCAGCAACCGTGCCGTCCTGGTACGTCGTGCCGGTCTGCCCGGTGGCAATCTGGTTGCCGGTGCCAGGCGTAAAGCCGGAGGTCGTCGACCGGAAGACGTCGTAGGTGACAACGCAGCCCGAGCCGGCTGTGCTCGCGCCCCACGACAGCGAGACCTGAGCGGAGGAGTTGGCCGTCGCGGAGAGTGTCCCCGGGGTCGAGGGGGCCGCGGTGCAGGAGGTGCCGCCGGTCACGGTGAGGGTGGCGGCGTTGCTGACCACCGTCCCGCCCGAGTTGGAGACGGCGACGGTGAACTGCGCGCCGTTGTCGGACGTCGTGGTCGCCGGAGTGGTGTAGCTGGCCGCGGTCGCCCCCGAGATGGCGGTGCCGTTCTTGCGCCACTGGTAGGTCAGCGTCCCGGTCCCGCTCGCCGCCACGCTGAACGTGGCGGTCTGGCCCACCGCCACCGTCTTGGCAGTCGGCTGCGTGGTGATCGTGGGCGCGGAGGACGTCGTTCCGGTGGTGCACACCACGCCGCCGGGGTAGTTGTTCGCGACCTGCCAGGTCGACGAGCCGGTGTAGCTGACGAAGGCGGCGCGCGACGCGTCCGACGAGTCAGCGGTCGAGGTCCACGTGCTCCACGGCAGCGGGAACGCGCAGGCGGCCGAGTTCGTGCCGGTGATGGCGAGCGCCTCGGCCTGAGTGGGCAGGCGCATGCTCTGCGAGGAGCAGTACGTCTGGGCGATGGACTGGGTGTACTGCGCGCCCTGATCCGCGTAGGTCGTCATGGCTCGCTGCCACGTGAGGCCGCTCTGGTTGTCCTTCACGAGCGTGCTCGACAGAACCGTGAAGCGCTCGCCCGAGCCGCCGCACTGGGGCACGTTGTAGGCCTGCAGTTCGTACAGCGAGTAGCCGTACGTCGAGCCGCGCGCCTGGCCATACATGCGCAGGTACCGGCCCTGGACGGTGGGGAAGCTCACCGTCTCGACATTGCCCTGCCCGTTCGTGTTGGTGGCGGCGGTGTTCCAGTTCTGCGCGTCGTTGGAGTACTGGATCTGGTACTGGGTGGCGTAGGCGGCCTCCCAGTAGAGCACCACGGTGTTGAAGGCCTTCACGGAGCCGAGGTCGACCTGGAGCCAGGAAGGATCGATCGCGCCGGCGGAAGCCCACCGCGTGGTGAGGTTACCGTCGGTCGCATAGGTCGCCTCGAGGCCTCCACCCTGGGTGCTGCTAGCCGTGGCCGTCTGGTTCAGCGCCAGGTTGGTGCCAGGCGGGGCGATGGTGAGCGTCGCCTGGGCGCTCACCGCGCTCCCCGCGGCGTTGCTCACGACGACCGTGTACTTGCCCGCATCGCTGTTCTGGACCTGCGCGATGGTGAACGTGGATCCATTCGCGCCGACGATGTTCGCGGCGTTGTACTGCCACTGATAGCTGAACGGCGCCGTGCCGGAGGCCGTGACGGAGAAGCTCACGGGATCATTGGCCCGGACGGAGACACTGAGCGGCTGCTGCGTGATGGTCGGCGCGATCGCGGCATTGACCGTGAGCGCGGCCGCAGCCGAGGTCACCGAGTTGACGGGGTTCGTCACCACCACCGAGTAGCTCGTCCCGTTGTCGCCAGCGGTGAGAACCGGAGTGGTGTAGCTGGCGCCGGTGGCGCCGGAGATGGCCGTCCCGTTCTTGCGCCACTGATAGATGAGCGTCGGCGAACCGGTGGCCGTGACCGAGAACGTCGCGGTCTGGCCCACGTAGGCCGTCTTGCCGGCGGGCTGCGTGGTGATCGCGACCGCCGCGGGGGCAACCACCGAGAGCGTGGCAGCGCTCGAGGTGGCCGAGCCCAGGCTGTTGGTGATCTTCACGGTGAACGAGGCGTTGTTGTCGGCGGAGGTGGTGGCCGGCGTGGTGTAGCTCGCACCGGTAGCCCCGGAGATCGCCGTGCCGTTCCGCGACCACTGGAAGGTCATCGGCGCCGTGCCGGTCGCCGTGACGGTGAACGTGGCCGGCTGACCGGAGGTGACCGCGGTGCTCGACGGCTGGAGGATGATCGTCGGAGCCGACGCCGGAGGCTGGAAGGACGGAACCGCCTGGATGGTGTAGCTCGCGGTCCCCGCGGTGAGGCCCGGAGAGGTCGCGGTCACCGTCACCGTGCCCGTGGTGAACTGGCTCAGGAGGGCGATCTTGGCGAGGCCGCCCTCAGCCTGCAGCTCGGGGTCACCCGGCGAGTGGTAGTTGACGGAGCTGCGTCCGCCGGAGGTGGAGTAGGCATTCGAGCCGCTGGAGACGTACTGCTGGGTACCGCCCAGGTACGTAGCGGGGCCGCTGACGGAGAAGGTCAGGAGGTTGGCAGCCGTGGGGACCACGTTGCCGTTCGCATCCTGCACCTCGGCCACCACGAAGGCCGCGTCGGAGCCATTGGCGGTCACCGCGAAGGAGGTCCCATCCGGCCGCACCACGTTGGGGACGGCCTTGAGGACGACCTTCGCCGCCGCGCCAGCAGTCACCAGCTTGTCGGTCGCGACCACGGTGCCGAACTGGTCGAGGCACTCGGCCAGGAGCGTGCCGGCCGCGAAGGCCACGTTCCAGTTCGCCTGGAACGGCAGCAGCGTGGTCGACTGCGTGAGGTTCGAGTTCGAGTCAGAGTTCCACGGGTTCGGGGTCTTCGTGCCCTGGTCCGCGCCGTTGATGCGCAGGCGGACGGAGGGGCAGTTGCTGAAGGCGTTCACGGACACCTGGCCGGAGCGGTTCCAGTGGTGCCCCAGCTTGACGACGGGCTTCAGCGAGAAGGGCGTCCAGGCGGCCTTGTAGGCGTAGTAGAGCAGCTTCGGGAACCGGTTCGCGTCCACGGCCGACGAGCCGATGGAGCGGACGCTGTTCGAGTAGGTCGCCTCCTGCGCAGTGCCTCGGTACTGCTGGTACTCGGCGAAGAGGCCCGTCTCTCCGGGCGTATCCGCGAAGTACCACTGCACCATGCCGAAGGCATTCGCCTGCTTCGACTTGCGCCAGTCGTTGAGGAACGGCGCCAGGAAGGCGACCTCGTAGTCGTAGGCGAGCCCGCGCGCGTGGCCGTTGCCCCAATACTCCGAGCCCCAGGCAGGGTTGTTGGGGAACTGGTTCTTGACGCCCACCTCGCAACCCTCGAGCGTGCAGCCCAGGATGTACCCGTTCTCCGGATCCGGCGTGCGGTCCGCCGCGACGCGCGTGTTGATGGGATCCCACTGCTGGTTGATGGCGATGAGCGCCGCCCCGACCGTCCGGTTGGTCACGCCGTTGTTCGACTCCCAGGAGAGGATGGAGGGGTGGCTGCGGTCGCGGATGATCATGTCGCGGTGCAGCTCCTTCTTGAGCGTGACGTCTTCCGCGGCCGGGGTGTTGAACCCGTTCTCTCCGTCACCGCTCGGCTGGACGATCATGACGCCGTAGGCATCGGCCGCATCGACGAACTCCTCGCTGCTGGACGAGTGGCCCGGGCGCCAGAGGTTCCCGCCGCCCGCGGCGAAGAGCTCGAGCTCGCGCCACTGTTGCTCCTCGGGGACCGACGAGCCCAGAGCGGGATAGTCATAGCGGCTCGATCCGCCCCACAGGTACATCGCATGCCCATTGAAGTACGGGAAGTTCTTGTCCCAGGTGATGACCCGGATGCCGAGGGTGGTCTGGGTCGAGTCGACCACCACGCCATTGACGCTGACGACGTGGAAGACCTTGTAGAGGTAGGGCTTCCCGTAGGTGCTGTTGTTCGGGTACCACAGCGTCGGGTTGGGAACCGTGATGCGCTGATCGAACATCGCGGTCGGCGACGACGGGAACGTGCTCGGCGTCATCGGCGCGACCGACTGGGTGATGGGCGGTGCGGCGACCACGAGGGTGCCATTCGCGTCCACGATCTGGGTGGTCAGCGTCACCTGCTGTGTCGACGTGGTCTCGTTGAGGACGTTGGTCTGCACAGCGACGACGGCCGACTCGGCCTTGGCGGTGCTGGTCGTGGACGGAACGATCGAGACGGTGGTGACGTGGGTGCCCCAGGTCTTCTGGTTGGAGTAGACGTTGCGCGGGATGCGCACCTTGTTGGTGATGAACATCTTGGCCGGGCGGTAGAGGCCTGCCTCGGCCTGACCGAAGCGGAAGGCGCCAGAGAAGCCGGGATTCCTGAACCAGGCGGCGCCCCGGGCGACCCGGACCGCGATCACGTTCTGCGTCGTGCCGTTGGCCGTGACATAGGGGGTCAGGTCGACGATGAACGGGAGGAAGCCGATCACGTGCGAGGCCTGGGAGCTACCGGGGACCTCGCTGATCCCGGGCAGGAGCGTGCCGTTGATGTAGACCTGCGCGCCGGTATGCGCGCCCTCGAACTCCACGAGGACCTTGCTGTTGGCGTACTGAGTGCCAAGGGTGAACTTCAGGCGGTACCACTGGGTGCCGCCGTCCAGGTACCCGTCGCCGCCGCCCGACACGGTGTTGAGGAAGGTGGTCAGGTAGTTCGCACCGTGCGGGATACCCACCTGGCTCCAAGACGAGTCATCGAAGGTCGGCGACGCATACGTCGTCGAGTCCTGCCCCTTCAGGTAGCGCCATCGGTTCTGACCGGGCATTCCGGCCGACAGATCGATGGTGACGCGCTCCGACGTCGGCGGTGCGAGCGCCTGGGTCGACACCGCCGCCGTCCCCTCTGGGTTGTCCCCAGGTTCGCCGCACGCGAAGAAGAGCGGTAGGAGCCCCGCCGCTAGGAGGAGGCGCGATTGCAAAGAAAACCAGCCCGTAATCCGACTCGTCTTTTTCATAGGGGGGCACTCTCCTGCTAGGGAGCACGCCGCAGTCCCTGTAATCGAGAGAAAGCGGGACAGCGCGTGCAGACCCGATTACACAGATAGTAGCGCCTTTTTTTGAAAGCGCTACCAAAATCGTGAAGGGTGCCAGTGTCAGGAAATGAAACGTTTTGAGGCTGGAATTCCGCCTCGATACGAATTCGGCTCAACGCGTCATATCAACTCAACTGATGACTGAATGCGTCACGATTTGTATCACTTCCCTCGCCCCAGACGCTCGAGGACCTGTGTGACGCGCGCTGTCATCGGGCCATGGACAGACAGAACTTCCACTCCCAACTCAAACGGGTCGTCGAGCAGCATCCAGGCGAGTTTCTCGTCCACCCTCGCCCGCAGCTCGGGATCTTCGTGCGCGGGTATCCGGATGCGATCACGATCCTCGATGGGTACGAAGACGACGAGGTCCAGGGTCTGAACGGATGAGCGAACCGGAGCAAGCCACTCCTCCAGATCAAACGCATCGGATTCCTCGTGAGTCAGGAGGTATCCAATGAAATCAAGGGGGCAGCGATCAAACAGCACATTGCTCGCGCCCTCCTCGTCTGCGAGCAACTCCATCGAGCGGCGAAGCTGTTCGATGAAGTCTTCCAAGCTCGGTGGAGAAGCGAACTCGTAACCCTCCTCTTCGAGCAGATGGTACGGCTCATCGACGGCCCGATACTCCGTGAGTCGTTCCGCGAGCTCTTCCATGAGCGTCGACTTTCCCACCCGATGCGTGCCTGTCATTGCGATGCGCATGCGTATTCGTACCTCGGATCGTCCGAGTCCGGTCGAGCCACGTGGGTGGCAAGAGCCCGATATGCAGCCGCTGCTGGGGCGTTAGGATGCCGGAGACCCGCCGTCCCGGAGCCCGCATGCCCCAGCGACTCGTCCTCTCGTGCCTCCTCGCCCTGATAGCCGGGTGCGCCCGGAACGCCCGGCCCGACACGGAGCCCACGAGCGCCCGCTACGAGCACGTCTTCCTCAAACCACTCGAGGAGGCCCTGGCGGAGACGCGCAAGATACTGGCCGAGAAGGGGTACGGCTTCGAACCCACCGAGGATGAGAGCCAGCTGCTCACCACGTGGCTCCAACCTTCCGAGGGGACCCAGGGCAATGGCATCTACTCGCGGTACTTCGTCTCAGGCATCCGTGTGGGCCCTCGGCAATCCGTGGTCCGCATCTTCCGGGTGAATCGCGCCGTCTTCGGCAACGACATCGCGATCAAGACCGGGGGCCAGAAGCTCGCGATGGAGCAGCGGGAGCAATACTCCAACCCGCTCGCCAGAAGCTCGGTGACGGGCAAATCCCGGGTGGCCTTCCAGACGGATGCGATGGTCGAGCGGCGCGGCCTCATGCACGGCACACGCGATCCGGAGCTGGAGCAGGAGCTCACCCTCCGCCTGGAGTCCGGAGCGGGCATCGAGGTGGTCGCCAAGGAGCTGGCCCCTCAATCGGAGCATCCCTCGCTGCGCTCCCCGGACTTCTACCTGGACCGCTGGAAGCAGGACATCGACGGGAAGGGCTCCGCCACGGAGCTCTGTCCCCAGAAGGTCCGCGGCTTCGGCGAGCTGCTGCGCTCTGGACTGACGGTGCTCATCGGTGAGCAGCTCGGCAGTAACGAGGCGCCGGCGGCCGTGGGCGACGCCGCGTGCGAGTCCGCCGAGACCGGCTTCAGCGTCGCCCTGGGCCTGTCGATTCCTCGAACTGAACAGGAGCGCATCCACCGCTACCTGGCCAGCCCTGGCGCGCCCGCGGATCAAGACGAGTTGCTGCGCGGCGTGTTCTGGCGACGGCCATATCAAGATGGCCGCAGCAGCCGCGCCATCATGGAACTCATCGACCGAGTCCGCTCTCTGCGCGCCGCCGGCCTGCCCATCACCGTGGTGGCCTTTGACACGGACGAAGCCACTGGCACCGAGCGCGACGCCCTGCTGGCGGAACTCTGGCGGCAGCGGCGCCAGACTCGGCCCGAGGAGATCTTCATCATCCTGGCCGGAAACACCCATACACGCACCACGGAGGGCACGGCCTGGGACCGGGATTTCGTCCCCATGGCGAAGCGGATGAAGAGCACCGAGTCCGCGCTGATGGTGCTCGATCTCAGCTATGCACAAGGGCGGAGGTGGGGGTGTGATCTGAACCGCGACGCCAAACTCGTGTGTGCCGTCGTCGGCGCCTCTCCGAGCGAGCGGGTGGCCGAGGCCCCGGGGCAGACTCCCTTCGTCCGGCTCTTCTCAACGCCTACCGAGGAGGGCCACCACGGCCTGTTCTACGTGGGAGCGCTCTCCCCTTCCCTGCCCGCTACCTCACTCGAAGGGCACTTGCCTCCACCAGAAACAAAGCCACTCGTTCCTCCGGAGCGGAGAGCGCGCTGAGCCTTAATTCAGGAATAACAAGTCTTGCGGTTTAAACTGGGAAATGATTTACGCGGCCTTCTCCAACCACCCCCGAGGAGGCCGTTGTGCGCCGAGTCCCCCCAAATGCATCGTTCCCTGTCGTGCCCCGCTGGTCGCGTATCCCAAGACTGGCGGCCCTGACCCTGCTGGCTGCCAGTGCAAGCTGCGCCGGAGGACCGGAAGCCGAGCAGGAGCAGTCCATGGGCAGCCAGCAGCAGGCGATCATGGCCACCCAGTGGACTGTCAACCTGAAGACCTGGTCGAGCAATTACCTCGTGGCGGACCAGGGCGGTAATGGCGCGCTGATGGCATACAGCACGGCCGCCAAGGAATGGGAGACGTTCACACTGACGGACGTCAACGGTGGCTCGCTCGTCAGCGGAGATGTGGTGACGCTCCAGGGGTACGGAGGCCAATGGGCGTCGGCGACCAATGGTGGCGGCAGTAGCATCCAGGTCGTCTCGCCCTCGCCCCAGTCGTGGGAGCAGTTCACCCTGGTGAAACTCAACGGCACGGGCACCATCGGCAGTGGCGATCAGGTCGCCCTGAAGACAGTCATCAGCGGCCAGTATCTCTCCGCCGCCAACGCGGGAGGCAGCACCGTCTCCGCCAACGGCGCCTCGGCGCGCGAGTGGGAGACGCTCACGCTGAACATCGTCGCCAGCGGTCCGGTGGGCGGCGCGGGTCCTGACTTCGGACCCAATGTCTTTGTTTTCGATCCCACCATGCCGGCGGCGACGATCCAGAGCCACCTGGACCGCATCTTCCAGCAACAGGAGACGAATCAGTTTGGCGACCAGCGCTACGCGTATTTCTTCAAGCCAGGCGCATACAACGTGGACGTGCGGGTTGGTTTCTACATGAACGTGTTCGGGCTCGGGCAGTCCCCCGACAGCGTGACCATCACCGGCGCCGTGCGCTCGAAGGCAGACTGGTTCCAGGGCAATGCCACGCAGAACTTCTGGCGCGGCACGGAGAACCTCTCCATCGTCCCGACGAAGGACTCGAACACGGAGGTGTGGGCCGTCTCGCAAGCGACCACGATGCGCCGTATCCACGTCAAGGGAAACATCAACCTCTGGGACAATGCCTACCAGAATGCCTGGTCGAGCGGCGGCTTCATCGCGGACTCGAAGATCGACGGCACCATCAATTCCGGCACTCAGCAGCAATTCCTCACCCGCAACACCATCCTCAACAATTGGGTGGGCCAGAATTGGAACATGGTGTTCGTGGGTGACACCCAGGCGCCGTCGGGCACCTGGCCCAATCAGGTCTACACGGTCGTCGCCACCACGCCGACCATCCGCGAGAAGCCCTACCTGTTCATCGACAGCGCCGGCAAGTTCGCGGTCATGGTCCCGTCGCTGAGGACCAACAGCACGGGCACCACGTGGAGCGCCGGGACGACCGCGGGCACGGTCCTGTCCATCGACCAGTTCCACATCGCCCGCTCGGACCGGGACAACGCCGACACGCTCAACGCCGCGCTGAGCGCGGGTAAGCACCTCATCCTCACCCCGGGCATCTACCACCTGGCGAGCAGCCTCCAGGTGAACAACCCGAACACGATCATTTTGGGGCTCGGCCTCGCTACGCTCATTCCGGATCAGGGCAACGTGGCCATGACGATCGCGGACGTGGATGGCGTATCCGTGGCTGGAGTGCTCTTCGACGCGGGTGCCACCAACTCTCCGGTGCTGCTCAAGGTGGGCAGCGCGACGAGCACGGTCAGCCACGCGGCCAACCCCACGGCGCTCTTCGACGTCGCGTGCCGCGTGGGCGGAGCGCGGGCCGGGCTCGCCACGAGCTGTGTCACCGTCAACAGCAATGACGTGCTGCTCGACAACACCTGGCTGTGGCGCGCCGACCATGGCAACGGCGTGGGCTGGACCACGAACAAGAGCACCAACGGCATCACCGTCAATGGCAACAACGTGACGGCGTACGGTCTCTTCGTGGAGCACTTCGAGGGCTACCAGACGCTCTGGAATGGCAATGGGGGCCGGACCTACTTCTACCAGTCGGAGATCCCCTACGACGTTCCAAACCAGAGTTCGTGGACGCACGATGGCGTGAATGGCTACGCGTCCTACAAGGTCGCCAGCACGGTGACGAGCCATGACGCCCGGGGGCTTGGTGTGTACTCCGTATTCTACAACCCGGTGGTGCTGGAGAACGCCATCGAGTCGCCCTCGAATAGTGGAGTGAAGTTCCAGCACATGATCAGCGTGTTCCTTGGCAGCACGGCGGGCGCGGCGATCAACCACATCATCAACGGGACGGGCACGGCCGTCACCAACCAGAACATGACGGCCAAGTCGTCGTACTGATTGACTGCCAGTCCACGGTGACCCGGCCTCTGGAGTTACTGCCCTCCAGAGGTCGGGTCACGCGGGGCGTCGAATGTCGCGCGGAGGCACTTGCCGTCGTACTCGTAGCCGGCAGTCTCGCAGGGAGGCCGCACCCCCAACACGACCCAGCACACTCCCATCACGACCACTTCCGACCGTGGCTCACAGGGAGGCTTCTTCTGACCTGGCTGAGGCGCCTTCGGCATGGGAAGCGCCACCGAGGATGCTGGCGCAATGGGCCTCGAAGTCTGAACAAGAGAGAGTAGAGCTTCCTCTCCAACTCCTGCATCCGGCACGTCTACGGACGGAGTGTGCCAGTCCGACGCAACAGGCAGAGGCTCCGGACGGGGCGAGCCACACATCGCCCCGGCTCCCAGCGCCATCCACCCGCTCACGATGCCGGCGCTGACCCAAGGGAGCCATGCATGTAAACTCGATTCGTGGGTCCGGTTTTCTTTGGAAGAGGAACCACGGAGTTCCACGCGCTGATCCAGGTGGGCACCTCCACGAGCAGCCACCTCCAACGCCTCCGCAAGTCCAATGGCCGTGCCACGATCGCTCTTACGATCGGCCAGCATGGACATCACCAGGGCCTCCAACTCCGGAGCGCACGTGCACCACTGACTCGGAGGAACAATCCTGGCTCGTACCTCCTCGCTCTCGGTCACCGGTGGCAGATAGCTGCCTGTCAGCGCCTTGTAGGCTGCGACTCCCAGTGAGTAGAGGTCATCTGCCGGATGGGACGCGTACCGGGCCTTCGGGTCTTTGCGGAAGCGCCATGCGAAACGCAGCATCTCCGGCGGCCGATACGGCGTGGTGCCCGGAGGCATGGCCGTCTCGGTGAGAGGAGTAGCGCTCGGATACCAACAGCACCCCAGATCCAGCAGCACTGCTCGCCCTTCGGGAGTGACGACGATGTTGTCCCCCTTCACATCGCGGTGCACAAAGCCAGCCGCATGCAGTGCCGCCAGGGCTCGAGCCACCTGAGCCAGCACTCGCAAGTACTGCCGAGACGTCGCCTGCGATTCCTTCGCCCATGCGTAGAGCGACAGGCCTTGAACCAGCTCCATGGCGATGTATGGGTGGCGCTGCCCCTCGGAGTGCGCCCACTCGCCATGCCCCTCCAGCCTGGGAAGGCTGAAGTGCTGCACGCGCTGGAGCGCCTCCACCTCACGCGCGAAGCGGCTATCTCGCGGATGGCGCGCCACCTTCAGCGCCACCAGAGGCCCGCCTTGCTGGTGTGCATCACGGGCCCGGAAGACGAAGCCGCAGCTCCCTGCATCGACCTCATCCAGCACGAGCCACGGCCCCACAGTGAAGCGTTCAACACGGGGAACCTCCGTGTCACTCACGAGTCCTCCAGCATTCGAATCAGGCGGGGTGCGATTCATGGCGAGCCTCCGGCAGAGCGGGCCGACACCCTACCCTACTTACCAGGTCGGTTGCACAACATCCGTCCTGATGGGTTGGCGCCACGGTGGGTACCGCTGCGGCCCTGACGCGCGTTCCACGGGCCCTTTATTGGCCTTTCTTGAGGGACCGCGGATGGGCATGCTCCGGGAACATCCTTTGAGAACCCATGAATGGGTTCGATGGAGACCCTGCCGCCATGCCCTTTCCCAAGCATCTTGCTCGCTCACCTTGGCGTCGCCTGGGAGTGCCTGCCGCGCTCGCCCTGACGGCAGCCGGCTGCGATCCCATTGCTACCAGCGCTCCCTCTGCGCCTCGGGAGCCCCTCTCCGTGGTGGCACAGAAGGTGGACTGCGCGAGTAGCGGGGTGAGCGGCTCATGCGAGTTCGTCCAGGTGCTCGAGCCCGAGGCGGACAGCTACACCAAGAGGGGGTTCTACGAGGAGAACGACAACTTCGGCGCCGCCGGCAGCCTCAGCATCAATCCCTGGTTCCCATATGAGATCTACCTGCGCTTCAACCTGGGAAGCCTCCCCACCGGTGTGCAGGTCCACTCGGTGAAACTCTCGGCCACGTCCTATTGGGTTGGCGCCGGTGGCGGTGACGGCAACGTCTACACGTACCTTGTCCCAGACAACTCGTGGGGTGAGTACACCATCACCTACAACAACCGGCCGCCCTCTTCCGGTGGTCCTCTAGGTTCGTGGTTCCTGTGGGGCCCCGGCGGCAACGTGATCGAGGACAAACTCGGCGTGAACGAAGATCCAAGCCTCATCCCCGTCGTCCAGGGTTCCTTGGACACCGTGGACCGACGGATCTCGTTCGTGCTTCGAAACCAGGGTTGGTATTCGTCGGATTACTACTCGCGTGAGGAGGCAGTCGCCAGCCGGCGCCCCAAACTCCAGGTCGGCTACACCTGGCCAGCCCTCTCGCCTCTGGATGCCTGGGCGAACACCAGCTCCCTGCCTTCTGCCCTCACGAAGCACTCCGCGACGCTGCTGGCGGATGGCCGGGTGCTCGTAGCGGGCGGATCCGACAGCGTGGGGTGGACAGCCAGCGCGGCCCTCTACTCGCCCGCCACGCGCACCTGGGCGCCCACGGCCTCCATGTCCGTGAAGCGCTACGGACACGGTGCCACGCTCCTGAGCTCCGGCAAGGTGCTCGTCACGGGAGGGGAGATCAGCAACGTCCCTACAGCGACCACCGAGCAGTATGACGTCACCACGGGCACCTGGAGCGCCGCAGCGTCCATGTCGGCGGCCCGCTTCCGCCACACCGTGACGACGCTGAACGACGGGCGCCTGTTCGTCACCGGCGGCTTCGATGGCACCCAGGGGATGACGACCACGGAGCTCTACGATCCGAGCTCCAACACTTGGACGTCGGGGCCTTCCATGTCCACGCGCCGCTTCGGGCACACCGCGACCCTGCTGCCGGACGGAAGAGTGCTGGTCGCGGGCGGACACACGGGGGGGCAAGCGCTGGCCACCGCCGAGCTCTATGACCCGGTCGCCAACACCTGGTCAGCCACCGGCACGATGAACTCTCGTCACTACGGGCATGGGGCGGCGTTGCTTCCGAACGGTCAGGTCCTCGTGGTGAGTGGACTCACGCCCAGCAGCGTCCCCACCGCAATCTCCGAGCTGTACAACCCCGCTACCGGCACGTGGACGACCACGGGCTCGCTGACGACGGCGCGCAGTGAGTTCACCGTCGCGATGCTGCCCTCGGGCCGAGTGCTGGCGCTAGGCGGCACGGACGGCTCTGGAGCGATCACCTCCACGATGGAGAGCTACAATGTCGCTACGGGCACCTGGACGCAGGCGCCCACGATGGGCACAGCGCGCCGCAACCTCTCGGCCACGGTGCTGCCAGAGGGGCGCATCCTCGTCGTTGGCGGCCAGCAGGACACCACCATCGCGCCGCTCTCCTCCGCTGAGCTATTCACGCCCGCATCGGGCACCTGAATGGATTCCACGTCATTGAGCTGGAAGGCCTCGCCGGTGCCGCGCCCCAACAAGGTCCCCACGCGGATGCCCTTTCCTCTCTCTTCCCACGAAGGTATGCACCCTAGAAATGAAGAACTTCCAGATAGCTTCAATGCCACCGGACGATTTGGACGAGGTGCGCCGGTGCACGCGCTTGCTCGAGGCCATGGGGGAGGACCGCTTCCTGCTGGCGCGTCTCCCAGAGCCGGATCGGATCGCGCTCCTGTCCGCTGCCTCGCGCGTGCTACACCCGGATCGACGGGCGAAGTCACAATTCGTGAAGGCGCTGAGGCGCGAGCGGAAGCAGGCGAAGCACGACAACGACCGCGTCGTCCGCGCGACGGCCGGGATCCGGACGCTGCGCGGCACCGCCGTGTTCTCGGCACCACCCCTGCCCCCGCCGCCGCCCACGGAAGAGCCCGAGCGGATTCTCGAAGTCCCTCGCAAGTGCTACCTCTGCAAGGAGATGTTCCGGAAGCTGCACTTCTTCTACGACTCGATGTGCGGCACGTGCGCGGACTTCAACTACGCCAAGCGAACCCAGCGGGCTCCGCTGTCCGGGAAGATCGCGTTGATCACCGGCGCGCGCGTGAAGATCGGCTATCAAGCATCGCTGATGTTGCTCCGCTCGGGCGCGCAGGTGATTGCGACCACCCGGTTTCCGAAGGACGCCGCGCAGCGCTACATGAGAGAGCCTGACTTCGGGGAGTGGTCGCATCGGCTGCAACTTCATGGGCTCGACTTGCGGCACGCCCCCAGCGTCGAGCTCTTCGCACGGCACCTGGAGCAGGTGCACCCGCGGCTGGACATCCTCATCAACAATGCCGCGCAGACGGTGCGCCGCCCTCCGGGCTTCTACGCGCACCTGCTGGAGGGCGAGCTGCGCCGCTTCGAGGAGCTCCCGGCAGAGGCTCGCCCACTCTTCGCTGGACACGAGCAGTGCGTCGAGGCGATGCGCTCCACCCTGGGGACAGCAGGCACCGGCACCTCGGTGGTCGGGCCCACCTGGCGCAGCAGTGATCCCGCGCTTGGCATCCACTCCTCCGCCGCGCTATCGCTGCTCCCGTACGCGCTCGAGCAGGAGAGTGACACGCGCTCCCTCTTTCCCGAGGGGAAGATGGACGCGGATCTGCAGCAGGTCGACCTGCGGCTGATGAACTCCTGGCGGATGAAGCTGGCCGAGGTCTCCACAGCGGAGATGCTGGAGGTCCACCTGGTGAACGCGGTGGCGCCGTTCATCCTCTGCGGGAAGCTGAAGCCGCTGATGATGCGCGACCGCTCCTCGCCCGGCCACATCGTGAACGTCTCCGCGATGGAGGGCAGCTTCTCGCGCGGGACGAAGACGGACAAGCACCCGCACACCAATATGGCGAAAGCCGCGTTGAACATGATGACGCTGACCTCCGCACCGGACTACGCGAAGGACCGCATCTTCATGAACGCGGTGGACACCGGCTGGGTGACCGACGAGGACCCAGTGGTGTTCGCGAATCGCAAGCAGCAGGATCTCGACTTTCACCCGCCGCTGGACATCGTGGATGGCGCGGCGCGCGTGGTGGATCCGGTCATCTCCTCGGAGAACACGGGCCAGTTCGTCTGGGGCAACTTCTTCAAAGATTATCGCCACACCGCCTGGTGAGGGCAGCGCGTTCATTTCGAGGGGAAATCAGCAACGTCTGCCCGGCGGGTTGTGATGCAAGCCACCAAGGAGAGAGAGATCAGACTGATCAATCCATCGCCAGCGCTCGCGCAGTGTGCCCCGAGCCGAGCGGTCACGGTGAGTCGCGCCCGCCGATCACCGGGAAGCGCTCGTAGGCGCGTTTGAGCACGTCCAGGTGGGTGGGGTTGTCGAGGTCGAGCGGCGCATCGGTGAGTTGCACGACCCATCCGCCCGACGGCGTGCGACGCGCCCGCTTGAGCAACTCGGCGTCGCGAGCCGGGTCCGGGAACCCGATGGCTTTCGCGGCAGCGGCAGACCAATAGTTCAGCCATCCGAGGTTATGCGGAATCTCGGGCGCGCGGATGTAGTCTGGGAACCTGAGCGCTGGCAGCCCCCATGGCGGAATTCCTGGCTTCCGCACTGGATCGATCGTCTGCCGCGAAATCGCCACGGTCGCGCTGAATGGAGTGGCGTGCCCCCAGTACCCGTGTGCGCCTTCTCCAATGGCTGCCAGCACATCTGCTGCCACGCCGAGGCTGGCTGCCTGTGGTGGCAGCGACGCATGAACTTCAAAATGTGGCGGGCTTCCTGCGGCAAGTCCCCGCGGGTTTTCCAAACCGGTCACCGTCACAGGTTGGTTGTCGTCATCGTTGCAAAGGAACGGAAACCCGCCATCAGTCCTATTGGACGCGACCCATTGATCGCGGTGAGGCAGTGGGATCAGATCGTTCTTCTCTGAAGTCGTCCACCCCAAACTCAATCCAGGAAACGCACTCTCCATTCCATGAACAATGGCAAGCGGGCGCCCATCATCGTCAACAAGCGCAGGAGCATTGACGGTAATGCGGAAGTCACTCCGCTGCACGAGTGTCATTTTAGCACCAATTCATGACGACGACATTGAGGTTCTTATCCATGCTCTCGATCGCGCTCTTATGCGCAGCGCTCTTCACGCCAATGATAAAGTTATATCCGCACTCCTCGGCAAGCCTGGCTTCGCGCCGCAATTCCGGCAGCTTCACTCTCACGAAAAAATCCTGAGACCGAGTCGAGTGTATGTCGAAGTTATCAGTCTTAACGTCCCATAGCGTGCGCGTGGTTAGTTGAAGTGCATCGAATTGCTTGCCATTAACGAGCACATCCCAGCCCGGGAAGCTGTTCTGTGGAATGAGGTCGGCGCAGTCGTTGTGAGGGTCATTGCCGCCCGCGTGCGGCACCGGGACGGGCTTGCATTCCGGGCGCTCCGTTGAATCGGATGTTACGGGTGGGATCCAGTCCGGACCCAGGTCTTTCGGCTTCGGCTCACTCTTCGTCACGGGTTTCTGCGCAGGTCGCGTTTGATCCTTGGGCTTCGCGCGTTCGCGGGATGCGTTCCGTTGATAAGCATCAATCCCCTCTTGGATGGCGGCTGCTACCACCACCGCGCCAACAACAATCACTGCACCGACGACGATCTCGGGTGCCGCAAAGACACAGAGGGCTACAACCGCGGGGGCGGCTGCATCCGCATAGGCAACGGCGCACTTCTTGTTGTCATCCCGAAACCTGACCCTGTCGCGATCGAGCGCGTGAAAGCACCGCTCCGCAAGGATGGGCCATTCGTTGGAGGCTTCGCGCAGCACACACTGGCCATCATCTGTCCAGGGGTATAGTGCCGCACGCTGAAGATTGGCGAGTCTCGGGCTCGGGGCCTCTACCTCTCCCGTGCTCGGATCCATCGTCGCGCAGGCCGAGAGCAGGAACAGGAGCAGGGCACTGCAAGTTCGGGGGGACATGGCCCACGTCCTTTCAATCATGCGCGGGGATTCACACTGGGGCCCAGTCTCAACGAAAAGCGACTTGCGGTGAAGCCCCCGCGAGCCCCGACACGCGCCTCTCAGCGGTACACCTTTCCGCCCCAGATAAGCGCGCCCCTGGCGAGCGGCACGCTGTACGCCGCGACCTGCCCGGTGGGCAGCAGGTACGCGACGAGCAGAGCGTTCTCCCATCCCCCAGGGTGCCCCTTCATCAAGTCAGGATCCAGCGTGCGGCCCGCGCCGACCGCGCTTGACTGGCAGTTTTCCTCGCGACCCGCACGAACGTGCATGCCCGGCCGGCGAGAATGCCCGAAGGCAACCGTATGCACTGTGCGAGCTGCCCCTGTGTCACGCCGTCGGGTTAGTAGGTGATCGAGCTGAACGCCTTCGGCTGGCGCAGCTTGAAGTCGCCCATCATGATCGCGCGGTTCGTCGTCTCGTCGTACTCGGCGCGGGTGTTGTGCTCGGAGAGGCTCAGATCCTCGTCGATCCCTCAGAGGTACTGACGCCAGTCGGCGGAGAACGTAATCCGCGTCGTGGGGACGCGCGTCGTCATTATGAAGGAGAAGCCGCGGATCGTCCCCTTGTCGAGCATCTCCTGATGGAAGATGAAGATCCCCGTGTCATTGAGCTGCATCAGCGCCGTCGCGCGGGTCGGGTGGATCACCCATGCCGCAGTGCCCATCCGCACTTACGCGGTCAGCGGCAGCTCAACCGCCTTGTCGATGTCGGCAAGGTAGGCGTCGGCGGTCGTGCCCGTGCTCGCGAAGACCTGAGCAGCGGTGAGATCCTCTGTATGACCGATCCGGGTTAGGCGCTTCACGTCGACGACGCTCGCGGCCGTGATCGTGAACATGCGCCCGCCCGCCGTGATCGTGAACGTGCGCTCGGGCTTCCGCTTGCTCAGGTCGGGGAGCGCGAGCACGCAATCGGGCGGCACCGGCCACAGACCGACCGGCACACCTGCGATCTCCTCAACGACGGCAAAGAACTCTCCGCCGTGGAGTCCCGCCGCTGGAACGCGCGCCACGTCACGTCAGCTAAAGCATCGCCGACCGTGTCGACGATCGCCCCGAGCCAGGACATTTCGGCGTAGGCCGCGAGTAGCGCGGGCACTTCGCGGCGCGGAGGAGCCGACGTCCATCGGCTCAGCGGGCAGCCGCTCACGGCGGGCAAGATGGAGCGACCGCTGCGTCGCCCCCTCAAGCGGGCGGGCATCAGCCGAGCGGATCGGCTGGCACGACCTGCACCACACCTACGGCAGCCATCTCGCGATGCGTGGCGTCTCGCTCAAGGTGATCCAGGTGTTGATGGGGCACGCCACGATCGACATGACGATGCGCTACGCCCACCTGAGCCCCGACACCCGGCGAGAGACGATCGGTGTTCTCGATCTGCCTCTTGCGCCGGCACGCAACACTGACGCAACACGGATGGAATGGACTGCTAACCACCCGTGATCACGCCGTAGAAAGTGTGGAGGCGGCGGGAATCGAACCCACCGCTTGGCGCTTCCGGCGAGTGCGATCAAATCACCAAGGGCAGTCGACGACCTTCACAGTGCGCGTCACAGGCAAGGCCTGATTCCCTCCGCCATCCCGCCTCGAGCACTCCCTGCTGCTGATCCTTCTGGGACGTCTGCTGGATGAACTCCTCCAGGGTGTGGCGGCTCATGGTCTCTCCTCCTCCGGCGGCTGGGACCACCAATGGCGTCCTGTACTTCGCTGCTCGGCCTCAGATAATTGGGGCCATGCCGAACTATCACCTGTCACCTCAAGCCAATGCCAGGTTCCTCGCGCTGGGCCGTCTCACCACCGAGAACGCCGAGGCGTTCGACAGGCTCGCCAGGCGCTTCGATGGCAAGGTGCTCATCCCCTACTTCCAGAGTGAGGATGCGACCCTGGATCGGATCTACAAGCGTGGTAACGCCTGTCATGCGCTGGTGGCCGAGTGGCTGCGGCTCTGTGGCACTCGGGCCACGGAGCAGGCGATCTCCTCGTGGCTCTACGACATCCAGGACGACGAAGCCCGCACGGATCGGATCGGGCGATTCATGCGCGCGCAGTATCTGGTGATGGCCAACGAGCAGCACCGCTGGTTGCAGGCTCGGGACATGGCGAATCAGCCATTCTCCAACGACATGGGCCGAGCGGACCTGCGCGCGGCGTTCGCGTCGCTGCGCGCGGATCCACGGCACGCCTCCGTGCAGTCCGGGCGCATTCTCGCTCCGGAGCGCTTCGACGCGCTGGCCGATAACGAGAAGAACGACCTGCAATGGTCGTTCGGCAAGTTCGCACGGCTGCGGCAGTTGGAGTCTTCGATGTTCCAGGCCTCGTACGGCGCGGGGACAACCCTGATCCGCGACTTCGGGACAACGGCGGTCGCGGCACGGAGCGCGGTCATCAGCCAGTTCATCAAGTCCGCAGCCAGTGAGTGGGGAGCCGGTACAGCCGTGCTCATCCACCTGATGGGCAATGGCGGTTCGGGGCACACGCTGGGGCTGCTCTACAAGAGCGACATCCTCTACTTCTTCGACCCGAATCGGGGGGTGTTCTGCTGGAAGGGGCAAAACAAGCAGACCAAGCTTCAGGGCTTCAAGGGCTTCTTTTCGCAGATGGCGGACTTGATGGGATACAACGCCTACTCCGTCATCGCCCTCAACAGCTACACCGCCGCGTGACTTCACGGGCGTGGGGTCACGGCCTATTCGACGAGAGCGCCTTCTGCCTCGCCTCATCGAGGGACATCCTTCCCGAGGAGACCTCTTCGATCAGCGAGAGCACCGCCCGAGAAATCGAATCACCAGGAGCGCGAGCCACAGCCTCCCGCCCCCGAGGCAATGCTTCCGCGACGCGCCCGGCCACCAGCAGGTTCAGCGCCAGGTTGGCCAGCAGTCCCGCATCGTCGGGATTCACCGCACTGGCGGCCTCGCTGAAACGCACCGCATCCTCCATGCGCCCGGCAAGGCCCGCGCAGATAGACGCCTCCCGGCCTACGTCGGGGTTGTAAGGGTTGAGTTCAAAAGCCCGGCTGAGCCACTGCAACCCCTGCGGGTAGTTGCCCAAGCGCCGCTCCACTACGCCCAACACCCACGCCGCAGCCCAGTTCTCTGGCACCAGGTCCAACGCTTGCTGGAGCAACGGTCGCGCTGACTCCAGGCGGCGCACATCCCCCGCGGAGGGCTGGCCCATGGTGCCTCCCAGCAAGTCCTGGATGGGCGAGGTGGCCTCCTCCCAAAGCGCGTTGTAGCGCCGCACCTCGGTCTCCGAGTGCTGACGCTGGTGAAGGCCCAGCAGCCGCTCATGCATGGCGGCCAACTCGTCTCGCGCCGCGTCCTTGGCCTGAGCGCTGGCCTCGGCATCGCGAACAACTCGAAAGAGGGCCTCGCGCGACTTCTCGTGGTCGCCCAGGATGCTGCACAACCGCCCCAGGCGAATGAGCACCTGTGTCCGGGGATGGGCCGACAACGGGGGCGTGCCCGCGAGGGCCCTCTCGAAGAAGTCCACGGCCTTGCGGCCATGCTGCTCGACCACCTCCGGCCGGTTGGCGCCCTGCTGCTCGTGGCGTCCCTGGTCCTGGGACACGCTTCCTAGGTTGAGCAGCACCAGAGAGTGGTTGGGTGCGAGCACGAGCGCCGCGTTGAAGCGTTCCGCCGCAACCTCATAATCCCCTCGAGAGGCCCGTTTCACACCCTCGTCGAGCAACTCGGACACCTGAGCCTCCGAGGTCCCCCGCACCTGCTCCTGTCATCCTTGGCGGGTGCTGCCCCGGCCCAGCAACTTGTCCCAGATACCCATCGCGACACGCTCCTGCTCTCCAGCCCGGAAGTCTAGGGAAGAATCCCAGGCTGAGGCCATAGGTCCGGGCTCACGAGGAGGACAGGAGCGCCAACAGCTCGGGAGACTCCTTCGATAGCAAATTCCGCAGCTCCCCGAGGCTCCCCTGCCAGAGGGTACTCCCCGCCGCGTGCATCCTTTTCCGGACCTCCTCCACCGCTTGTTTCCGGAACGCAGCGAGTTCACCGGGGAGTCCCGGCAGTTCCACCGCTGCAACCGCTGCGGCGCTCTCGTAATCATCCTCCGCCAGTTGGACGAACCGCTCCAGGAGGAGCTTCCACATCACCTCCCCGGCTGTTTCGCCATGTGAGAGCAGCCATGCGTTCACGAGCCTGGCGGCGGTCTGGATGTTGGGCCCCACATGATTGGGGCCGCGGCTCGCCCTGGCATGGTGAAGCGCGGATGACAGATACGTGCCGAGCTTCTCAGGACAGTGCGTGGCAACCATCTGGAGCCAGCCATACACGGGAGAAGCGGTCACATCCTCATTGTGTTCACGCTCGGGGAAGTGGCACCGCCACCAGAAGTTGAAGTCACGCTCGAGGTGATCCTGGAGTGCCTTCTGGACCTGCTCCGGTTCATGGCGAGCCCATTCCTCGACGAAGAGGTTCTTCAAGGCCTGCCTCCGGAGGCAGAACCACTCGGTGTCGTAATCCTTGAAGCCGAATGGCTCGAGGGGATACATGCGTCCGAACAGCTCTCTGGGCAGACAGGCCAGAAGCCTCTTGGCGGGCTCACCGACTCGCATCTCGGTGAGCCGGGTAACCACGTAGAGCCAATCCTTCAGAGGCTCGGCGTCGGCGTCTTTGTCAGGACAGAGCGCAGGGAGTGCAACCTTCTCCAGCCCCGCGACCACCTCCGCGTCAGAGAGCAGATCGCTGGCGCACTCCAGAAGATCCTCCAACTCATTGACGCTCTCGACCTTGGGAAAGCGGTGCTTGAGTTCTCGCTGCATCAACTCCGACAGGCCCTCATCGAAGATGATCACGTCATGCATCAAGCCGCGGAGGAATCCCACCGGGACCTCCGGCAACAGCTCGGTGAAGAGCGAGCTGAACAGCACCTTCAGTGCAGGAGCGTGGTGCCGGAGCTTCTCGAGATTGATGAGTACGACAGCGGCCATGGTTCTCGAGGTCTCCCGGAGCCGGTTTCTGAACACTGCGCTCGCGGAGAGGTTTTCGCAGAGCGTATGGAATTCAGGGTGACCGGCCTGCCAGACCTGCTCGATGTACGAGAGGGCGAACTCTGGGTTGCGCTGGGCCAGGATGAGCTCCCGGAGCACGGGCTCGGCCACTCCGCGCATGGCCGGCTTCCAATCGAAGTCCGCAGGATCCAACTTGGGGCTGGCTCCCGGCCCCGAGAAGAGCGATCTGCTGCGCATTGAGCCGCTGATCGAGGTCATCACCGAGGGTTTCTTCCAATCGGAGGGTGGGTGGCCCTCCCTCCGCTTCTCCGAATGCGCGGAGAACAGATCAAACACCTCCTCGTGGTTGATTGGACGTGCGTTGAGGTAAGCCGCCAGGATGGCGGCCAGCTCGCGCTCATGGCTCCACAGCGAGGTCGTGAAGGCTTCCACGCGCCGCTGGAGCTGAGGTGAGCGCTTTCCCAAAGCCCGGCGAAAGGTCACGAACCACTCCTCCACCTCGCGCCGGGATGGCCCTTTGGGCAGCACAGGGTGCGCCGGGCGCCGGGCATGCTCCACAAGTTCCTCGAGCAGATGGCGAAGCCGTACCGACTCGTTGCGGCCGAACGCCGCGGCGAATGCATCCGCGACGCCGGGCTCCGCGAGAGGGAGTGCACGCGCCCACTCCTCCACGCAGTACTCGAAGAAGATGAGCTGCCCTGCCCTGGCGAAGACCTGCTCGGTCAAGGAGACCGGGAGGAGCGAGAGGATTCGCGCCAGCCCCTTCACCTCTCCCCTAGCGGCCAGCGCGGCGGCCATGTCCGTCAGCCGTAACGCTGCCTCCTCCCGAGAGGACTGCTCCTCCGGCGTCACCTGAGCCGGGAGCCCGGCGAATGCGGCTGCGGAGTCCTCCAATGCCTTCCAGAGCAAGTGCCTCATCGGAGTTCCAAAGAACATCGCTAGCAGCCGGATCCGCTCTCGAATGTTGGACACCGTGGCGGCCATGGCCGAGACGGCATCTGGATTCAACTGTCGCAGCCACGGGTCGACCTGCGACTCCACCCACCGCAACCGCTCGCGGAAAGGGGCGCCCCCTTCGTCCAGCCATGCCTGCACGGCCAGGATGAAGCCGCGAAGCTCCTCCGCAGCGGCAGGGCGGCCGGGTACGAAGGCCTGTGCAAGTGTCTGGGCCGTCTCCTTCAACGCCGCTTCCGGCCCGGCACCAACGATGTCCGCCAACGTCTGCTTCGCGCCTGGCATCACGCCTCCTCCAGACGAAGCACCTGCCGTGCGCCCCGCGCGAGTTCGCCTCGCTCGATCCGGAAGAGTTCCCAGAAGAGCTGCGCGATGGACTGGTGCCAGAAGCGCACGAGAGACTGGCCCGCCTCAAGCACGATCAGGCCATCGTCCGACAACAGGAGCACCAGGCGCCGGAGCTCATCCTCGGACCGGCCAAGTATGCGTGCGGCGGCTCTGTAGTCCAGCGATACACCAGAGCGCCCAAGCGCAGCCAGCAGGTAGAGCAGATCATCCGCCCCGCTGCTCTCCCTCAACATCGGCTGGAGCATCTCCTGAAGCCGTGCGTGTACTGCCCAGGCCGGGAGCGAGTAGCTCGCCCAATCGTATGCCTTCAACACCCCGTCGAGCACTATCAGATCGCCGACGTAATCACTCCAGCTCACCGAGGCGTAGACACGGCGCAACTCGTTCCCGGACAGCTTCCGCTTCTGGGTGAGATGCCATAGCAGGACACGCTCCCCCCGAGGAGATGCCCCTCGCTCCAAGTGAAGGGTCGCCGGCTCCAGTTCCCGCATCTGGGCGTCGGAGAGGACCGCTCGGAGAGCCCCATCACCGCGAGCTGTGGCAAGCAGCTCCATTCCGGGAAAGGAGGACATCAGGGTCAGCACCATCTGGAACGCGGACGGGTTCAGGTGCACGTTCTCAAGGACGAGCAGAGGCCGCGTCCCGTTCACGTTCGCGACGGCCGCTACATCCGCGAGATAGTCACTCGCCTGGACTGGAAGATCGATGCCCAGATTCTCGAAGTCCCAAAGGGCTGAGAAGGCACCGGCTTGCTGAGCACGAACGCCCAACTGCCCCACGAAGACCGTCTTGCCCGACGCGCGATGACCCAGCACCAGGAGCCTGCGGTGGCGCCGGAGCATCTCTTCGGCCCGCTGGAACTCCTCCTCGTCGGAGAAGAGCTGGCCGTGACGGATGTCGCTCAGGGAGAACTGGCCCCGCGCGGCGCGCTGCGGGTCATCGAGGGAACCGATCAGACTGATCACATGCCGTCGTCGGGCCAGATCCGCCTCTGAGAGTTCCAGGAGCGCGAGGATCTCCCGGCGGACTTCATCCACCGTAAGGAGTGAACCGCCTTTCTGGATCGAAAGGTCCTTCACGCGCAGGTAGAGCCGGCCATAGGTCTCCTCCGGAGCGCGAACTCCCAGCTCGTAGAGCCTGTGGATGGCCAGGTACGCGACGCCCGAGATGGGTTTCCGATCGGGTCCCAACTCCGTGGCATCCAGGAAGCGGCGCAACCGGACCGTGTCCCCAAGCCGCTCGTACCTCTCCACGGACTGGATCTGCTCCGGGTGCTTGGCGAAGTGCTTTGCCACCTCCGCATCCCGGTAGGCCGCGAGCGCCTTCGGAGCTTCAAGCAACTTCGTCACCGAGGCGTCATAGACCCCGTTGGTGAGGAAGGAGAACCTTCGCTCGGGCACCCCTGCGTACTCGGCTGCCCGATTCATGAACTCGATGAGCTTCTCGTCGCGCTTCTTCCAACGGGACGTCCCGTCGGGCTCACGCTCCTTGATCTGAAGATGGAGATGCCTCCCGGACACACCATGGAAGGTCAAGTCCTCCAGTGCATCCCGCGCACTGTCTCCCTCCAGGTGGACACCGGAGATGGGGCCAAGCCAGTCGAAGTCCTCGTCGATTCCGCGCACACGGCGTTGGGGCGTCAGCACGGCGGTAAGCAACAGCAGGACACTGACGTCCCACTGGTAGTCGTATCCCGCTCCCACCTGGCGATCTCGCGTCGTGCTCACAAGAGCATCTAAACACCTAGACGGGAGCTGCTCACCCCCAGCTCGCGCGTACGCCCGGCCCCCGCCTGCCGGCCACGCCGCACCGCACCGCGTCGAAGGGCTGTTCGCCACCAGTCATCACCCGCACCACCGGGAATGTCAGCTGCCTGACCGACTGATCCTCACCTGCCCGTTCAGGCCAGCCCCTCACACGCTCGAAATGATGTATCAGGTTGGACAGGCGTGGTGACACGCCGGGGGGGATTTCATGCCAGGAGCCAGACACACTCCACGGGTATCTGTGCGCCCGCATCTGTCCTTTCAGCCAGCGGGGATTGAGCCGGGGACTGCCTCGGGGAGGCGCCCATGAGCGCCACTGCCCACTCCTTTCCTGCGGTGGACCCGCTGGACGCGGAACTCTCCCTCGTCCAGCACCGAGCCCTCATCCAGGCTCTGCTGCAGAACATCTCCGAGGGCATCACCATCGCGGATGTCACGGGGAGATTCGTCTACGCCAGCCCCCTCTGCGCCTGGCTGTTGGGCGTCACTCCCTCCACCCCTGCGGCGGCGCCTCCTTCGTGGAGCGAGTACGGGATCTTCCACTCCGATGGGCATACCCCCTTCCCGGCCGAGCAGATGCCCATCTGGCGCGCCCTGAAGGGAGAGGACGTCCGGGACGTGGACATGTTCGTCCGCAACGAGAACGTGCCGCAGGGCCGGCACATCCGCTGCCACTGCGCCCCCCTACGAGATGATCAGGAGCGGATCATCGGCGGTATGGTCCTCATCAAGGACATGGACAAGGAGCGCCAGCGCGATGAGGAGAAGCGCCGCACCGAGCGGCGTTTCCAACTCCTGGTGGAGATCGCTCGCGAGGGCATCTGGACCATCGATGCCGAGGCCCGCACCACCTACGTCAACCGCTTCATGGCGGAGATGCTCGGCTACAGCGTGGAGGAGATGATCGGCCGGCCCCTCTTCTCGTTCATGGACGAAGAGGGACAACGGCTCGCCCAGGAGAGCATACAGCGACGCTACCAGGGCATCTCGGAGGTCATGGACTTCAAGTTTCAGCGCAAGGACGGGACTGCCATCTGGACCAACATGTCCACCTCTCCCTTCCACGATGAGCAGGGCCGCTACGCGGGCGCGCTGGCCACGATCGCCGACATCACCGCGCGCCGCAATGCCGAGGAGCAGGCGCGCAAGCTCAACGCGGAACTCGAGCGCCGCATCGCCGAGCGGACCCTGCAACTCGAGTTCTCCAATCGCGAGTTGGAGGCGTTCGCCTACTCCGTGGCCCACGATCTGCGCGCTCCGCTGCGGAGCCTGTCCAGCTTCAGCGACGCGCTGGCCGAGGACTGCGCCGCCAGCCTGGACGAGCAGGGACTGGACTACTTGCGGCGCATCCGCGGCGGGGCCCAGCGCATGGCCGAGCTCATCGACGGCATCCTGGCGCTCTCTCGGATCAGCCGCACCGCGTTGGTGGCCATCCAGTGCGATCTGTCGTCCATGGCCCGCGCCATCGCCGAGCAACTCCAGGACCAGCAGCCCGAACGCACCGTGCGCTTCACCCTCCAGCCGGGCTTGGTGGATCATGGCGATCCGCGGCTCTTGCGCTCCGTGCTGGAGAACCTGCTGGGAAACGCCTGGAAGTTCACGCGCGATCGCCCGGTGGCCGAGATCGAATTGGGCGTGAAGCTGGAGGGCGAAGGCGTGCGCACCTACTTCGTGAAGGACAACGGCGCCGGCTTCAACATGGCGTACCAGCAGAAGCTCTTCGGCGTTTTCCAGCGGCTGCACGCGCAGGCTGAGTTCGAGGGCAACGGCGTGGGCCTGGCCACCGTGCAGCGCATCATCCGCCGTCACGGCGGGCGCATCTGGGGAGAGGGCAAGCCCGGACAGGGAGCCTGCTTCTCCTTCACCCTCAATGAGATGCCTCTCCCTCCGGGGACCACACCCATCACCCGTTGCCCAGTCCATGAGTGAGTGCGGATCAGTGGCAGAAGATCTGAAATGTGTCCATTTCCTTCAGGACCGAGGGGTCCAGCTTGATCATGGACTTGCCCTTTCCGTAGATGGGCTTCAGGGCTTCTCCCCCCCCTCCGGGATACCATCAGCGTCGCGCCGGGCCCCACGTAGATCTCCGTCTCCCATCCCTGGAGCTGATCCAGTTCGCACATGGGCTGTTCGTGACAGGGACCGGGTGGATACTTCTTGGGCTGATCAGGCATGGGCTTGGGCTGATCAGGCACAGGCTGATGCTGGATGTCGATGTCGGGACGACAGCCCTGATGGAACGACGACCGGCGAGGAGGACACGGAGCTCCTGGACTGGGCGGGAGAGCTCTGTCTGCGGACCTACTGGGCCAACGGCATCCGTGCCCTGCGCTACCGCAACGCGCCCGAACACGCACGGATGCAGAAACTGCTCCGGGCAGGCGTCCTGATACCGGACGAGTCGAACCTGCGGCCTGGGCATGAACCCCGCCAGGTGCGCTTCTTCCACGACTCCATGCAGAGCTACCTCACGGCCCGAGGCCTCTTCCAGCAGGCGCACGAGGAGCAGACCTGGGAGATCCTCCAGCGTGCCGCAGGGGATCCCCTGTTCGCCGTGGGCCAGGCGGGGCTCGGCTTCGAGGCCGGGTCGGAGCTGTTCCAGATGTGCCTTCAAGTCTTCGGGCCCGAGGCCCGGCTGCGGCATGAACTGCGGCGACAGCTCCACGAGTGGGCGTACCTCTACGATGACGACCTCAACAAACGGGACATCACCAGCGCGGTTCCAGACCCTCTGCGTCCGCGCTTCCGGGCACGGCTGAGCATCGGTGGTGACGTCTCACCCCGAAGTGCCCTGCACATTGCGATTGAGCTGTCCGAGGAAGAGCTGCAGAGCCTGGGGCTGCTCTACATGCGGATGGCCATCCTGCTCTGGCCGCTACGGCAGCCGGAGCAAGAACTCGGGGCGTGAACACGACGGATAGGTCCGTGTCGTCCTCACAGACCGCTGACGGGACCGTGAACACCTGATGCGCCCTACGGGCTTGCTGCTGAGGAGGCGCTGCTCGGGGCGGGGAGGCACGTGGGGGCCTCGGCGCCGAAGAGCTGCTGCCAAGCGTCGCGGTCATGCGCGGGGAGGATTGTGAGCGTGGGATCCTTCTCGTGGAGCTGGTGGAGCAGCCCCACGGTGTACGCGACGCGCTCCGGATCCCGATCCGTCACTCCGAGGAACGCGCCCTTTCGCGCGGGCCGCTCGTAGCCCTCACGCACCACGACGATGTCTCCCACGTGGAAGATGCGCTTGTTGGGGCCCGCGTTGACGAAGACGCCAATACTCCCGGGCGTATGGCCGAACAGAGGCACCGCGACGATGGAGCCATCTCCGAACAGATCGGCGCTCTCGGGGAAGATGGAGTAGGGCTCGTGCTTGAAGCGCAGCGGCACTGCCCGTGCTTCAAGCGCCTCGGCTTGATCCCGGAACATGTGGAAGCTGTGGGCGTCCTTCATCTGGTGGATGAAGTTGAGCTCCTCGTTCGGCGCCAGCACCGGGACTCCGGGCAGGTCCGCGACGCCTCCCGCGTGATCGCCGTGCGCGTGCGTCAGGAGGATCCACTTCACCTTCGAGGGATCCTCGCCGACCTTCTGGAGGGCCTCGGGCGCCGTGGCTACGTCCTTGAGCGGAGCCATGATCTGGTCCACGAGGATGCTGTCGACGAGATAGAGCTGCTTCTTCTCCTCCTCGAGCTTGAACGACTTGCCCGTGTCGATGAGCACGGTGCCCTTCGGGTGCCGGATGACGAGAATGGACGCCGTCGCGTTCCAGGTGGGCGTGGTGTGGATCCCCGCGGTCGCGAAGCCTCCCCAGGATTCGGTTTTGCCGGTCTCCGCCCAGCAGAGCTGCAAGGGTGGGGTGTTCGCCTTGGGAGAGACGAGCGTCTTGTCGGGGACCTGCGGAACACCCTTACAGCCGCAAACGAGGACGAGGAGAAGAAGAGGGAGGCGTCTCATGAAGGCTTGGAGGCTACTACTTCTCCGACGCGTTCACTGGAACTGACCATCAAGGGAGCACGCACTGCGGGCCTCTACGTTGCGCCAGCCGTGCTCGCGGGTGGAACCCTGCCCCGCCCTCGGTCGTCTCAGAAGGTCACTCCCGGAGGATTCCCATGGTGCTCACGCTCGGGCTGCTGGGCCTGCTCGCTGCGACGCCGGTCCATACCATCGAGATCGAGGTGTTCGTGCCGCTGTGCGACAACTCCCTCATCGCCTGTGGTCGTGCGGCCGCCGGTGAGCCTCGCTCCCTGGAGGCGAACCTCTACTGGGGCGCAGCCTATGGCGCGGAGCGCTTCCTGTCCCGCGCTCCCGGCTTCCGGGTGCGGAGCCGCCAGGACGCGGCACCCGATGCTGCCGTGCTTCGCGAACTCGTGCTCGAGCGCACTCCTACCCAGGGTGAGCGGACCGTGCGGCTCTTGCTCCATGCCTACGCAGGGGACCGGATCGACACAGCCCTGGAAGACTTCCTGAGCGCGGCAGCGGGAGGAAGCTCGGCGGACCTCGTGGTCTGGGCTGGACATGATCGACTCATGGACCGAGCTCCTCCCGAGACCCGCGCCATCCCTGGCGCCGCGTCACGTCCAGTCGTGGTCCTGGCCTGCATGAGCGAGCAGTTCTTCGGGCCGGTGCTGCGGTCCCTCGGGGCGCGGCCGGTCGCGCTCACTCGGACCTTGATGGCGCCTGAGGCGTACCTCCTTGAAGCGCTGGCGGCGGCCGTGGCTCGACACGGGCCGATGGAGGCGGGGGCCATTCGCTCCGCGTTGGTGGACGCCTATGCCCGCTACCAACGCATCACGCCGAGAGCCGCCAGTTCTGTCTTCTCGAAAGCACCCTTGGATTGAGTGAAGGTCCGACCATAGGTCCACTGGGGTCCTACGGCCCACCGCCGGGCGGGCGCGGAGTCATTCTACCGTCTGCGCCAACTCAGCAATCGCGCGAGTGCCACCGTGCCAAAGACAAGCACCGTGAACGCCGCTGTGTAGCCGAGGAACACGAACCAACCCGTGGTCGTCCCAGGGATGCCCACGGTGGGACTGAGATCCTGGAACTGGGCTCCCGAGAAGAATCCACATGCCAGGCTCACCGGCAGGAAGACGAACACCAGCAGCCCCACCATCCGGTCGAACTGGTCCCGCTTGTACTGGTCCAGCTCCGACGCCTGATCCTTCATCGCCGCCACTGTCTCCTGCAGCCCGTGGAGCGAGTGCCAGGCCAGATAGCGCGCATTGAAGTCCGGATCCTCTCCCACCCGTGAGTGCCACAGGGAATTGGTGAACAGCATCACGTCCGAGCGCACGCTCCGCGCCGGCCGCAGGCTCTGCCAGCGTGAGGTGCGGTAGCGCTGCTCGACCTCCGCCATCCGCCGGCTGATCTCAAACGCCGAGTAGCGCTGCCCCGTGGTCAGCAGGAAGAGGAGGAAGTCCTGATCGCACCGCAGCGGCGCCCCCTCCCCTGCCTCGATCAGCAACTCCAGCCGGGCGCCTCCCGTGGGCGTCAGCCAGTGCTCCGTCTCGCCCGCCGCGTCCCTCAGCACCCGTCGGCTCTCCGCCGCCGCTTCCGAAGGGAGCCTCTCCAGCGTCGGCGCCATCCCCGAGGCCAAAGCGTGGAAGAGCCCCTGCATGGAGCGCGAGTCATCCAGCATCGACGAGCGCCCCCGAGAGATGCGGTAGGCGCCGTAGACCAACCACCGCTCCGGGCCCAGAGGCTCCAGCATGGGGCTCAGCTCACCGAGCCGCGCCAGCTCCCACAGCGTTCGCCCTTCCACGAGCGCGGCCTGCTCCTGGGCGAGTTCGAACAAGGAGGTTTCGGTCGTCCTCGAGCGCTCGATCCACAGCACGACCAGCCGATTCGGATAGACCGAGACATGGACCGTCTGTCCATCCCCCGAGCGCTCGTAGTGCGCCACGTCCGCCTCCGGTGAGTCGCCCATGAAGGATTGGGCCACCGCGGGGTGGAAGGCACCGGCCTGATTGGCGAGGTTGCGGCGTTGAAAGCCTTGAGCCAGGAGCAGTTCGTCCGTCGGCGGGCCCTTCCAGAGGAACGGCCTGGCGAAGACTGTGTGGGCTCGAAGCACGCGGACGTTCCGGCCCACGTTGAACCGGTTCCACAATGCCTCCCACAGTTCCCGTCGCGTCAGGCGCGTCCCTGCATACGGAGGCGCCACCAGCGTGGACCGGCCCGCGGCTCCGGCATAGCCATCCGAGTACCAGGGATCCGAATAGTCATTGGGCTGCTGCCCGAAGCGCCGCGTCCCTCGCGCCCGAGGCGTCCCATCCGGTTTCTGCTCCCCCTCCAGCGTGTCCAACCACCCCGCCAGATCCGAGAGCGTCCCCGCCCGCTCCGGCGCGATCGAGAGGGTGTGCCGGAAATAGGCCTGCTCCGCCTCGGGAGCGTGGACTGCCATGAAGTCGAAGCCCTGCCCATAGTGGGTGTGCTCGGTGTCGCCCCGGGCCAGCACCTTCAACACCGTCACATCCTGGGACGAGGAGAGGAAGAGCCCATCCACCCGCCGCATGGGCGCGTCCTTCGCCTCGCTCAGAGGAATGTCCAACTGCACGCGCTGGGCCCGAGACAGCTCGGCGCGGTACAGCAGTGCGTCCGCCTTGAGCCGCCGGGAGATCGACAGGGGAATGATCGCCGCCGGGAGGACCGCCAGCTCCGCGGCCGTCCGCGCCGTCTCCAGCACGGAGGCCATCAGCTCGACCACCTGGCGCGCGGGCCGCCCCTGCCGCGACGGCCACAGGCGCAGCCCCGCGTAGAACACCGAGCCCAGGGTGCTCTCGTACTCCCCCGCCAGCTCGGTGTGGCCCTGCTCCCAGGCTCCCACGTACTCACCCAGCGCCTCGGCCCCGTCCGGGAAGTGGCCATGGAGCAGCCGGTGCATCAGCAACACCGCCGCCGCGACCGCGTCCAGCGTCGCTTCATGGACGCGCAGGACCATCATCGGGCCACCTTCGGACTGCCTCCGCTTCAGCCCCTGGGAGAAAGCTTCCAACTCCGCTTCGGCCATCAGCACCACGCCCGTCGTGGAGCGCGCCGAGCGCTTCCCCCACTGCGGCAGCTTCCAGGACAGCATGCGCGGGTGGTCCGGCAGGGCTTCTCCTCTCGCACCCACGTTGAGGTACAGCTCCCTCTCGGCGGGCTCCTCTCCGGGAGTGGGTTTCACGGTGGTCCACTCGACCTGGCCTTCTTGGGACAGGGCCTCGACCACCTGTCGCAGCTTTGCATCCATGAGTTGCAGCTTACAGGCGCCTCCATGACAGAATCCTGTTTCGTGCCTTCCTTCTCCTCTTCGCCCCTGCGTCTGCTCTGCCTCCTCCTCGGGCTCCTCGCTCTGCCCGCCTCCGCCGCCAAGCCCACGGTCGCGGTGCTCTACTTCGGCTATGGCGGCAAGAACCTCGAGATGGAGGTCCTCAAGAAGGGGCTGGCCCAGATGCTCATCTCGGATCTGTCCGACCTCGGCGCCGCGCAACTCGTGGAGCGCGACCGGCTCCAGGAGATCCTGGACGAGCTGAAGCTGGGCCAGTCCAGCAAGTTCGATCAGGCCACCGTCGCCCGCATCGGCCAGCTCGTCGGGGCCCGCTACCTCGTCATGGGCGACTACTTCGACACGCAGATGGACAAGACGAGCCTCCTCGTCATGTCCGCTCGTGTCGTCGAGGTGAAGACGGGCACCATCCTCCGGGCCCACAGCGCCCGAGGCAACGCGGACGAGTTCCTCTCCCTCGAGCAGAAGCTCGCCCAGGACATCCACAAGGTGCTGGAGGGACTCGCCGCGCAGAGCCCTGAACCCTCCAAGCCTCCCGCCTCCGAGCCGTCCAAGACGCCCGGCTCATCCCAGCCCTCGCGCAAGGCGCGCAAGCTCACCGCCCAGACCGCCCTGCGCTACTCCCGAGCCCTGGACGCCAAGGACCGCAAGGACGTGGAGACGGCGAAGCAGGAGCTGAGCCTGGTACTCAAGGAACAGCCGGACTTCGTGCTCGCCTCCACGGATCTCGCCTTGCTGATGAAGTGATGCCTCACGGCGGAGTGCAGAGAGCCTGCGCCTGCGGAGCGCCTCGATCCCGCGCGCGGCACCATGCGGCCCTCGCACGGCCTTGATCCGCCATGGCCTCCGCCTCACGTCCGGCCGCCCGAGCCGTCGAGGCTCTCGCCGCATAGGCGTGCCCCAGGAAGAGGGACACCTCCGCCACCTCTGGCGCCAGTTCCGCCGCGCGCTCCAGCAGCGGAACGGCCTCCTCCCCGTGCTGGGCCTGCAGGTGGATGAGCCCCAGGTTGAAGCGGGGCTTCCAGAAGTGCTCGTCCAACTCCGCGGCACGCGCATAGTGGACCGCGCTCTCCTTCCAATCCTGGGCGAGCGCCGCCATCCTCCCCGCCAGGTTCTCCGCGGCCGCGAAGCCCTTGCAGTCGAGCGCCGCACTCATGGCGGCGGCGTCCGGGTGGCCCGCCAGGAGGCTCGCCCTGGCCATGTGGAACCATCCCTCCGCGCGCCACCCCTGCCCCCGGGCCCGGAGCGCCTCGAGCGCCTCGGCGGCCTGCTGACTCCGATCCTTCGCGACCGCGCGCTCCGAGAGCTTGGGGGCCACCGTGACCAGCGCAGTGAGCGCTTCCGCGTCATGCTCCTGGCACTCCACTGGAGTCACCGGCTCACCGTTCTCGGCCGAGATCGCATCCAGCTGTTTGCGAAGCTCAGGGACCGGATCGACCCGGAGCGCCAGGACACCCAGTCCCGCCACCAACACCACGAGGAGCCCCCCGCCCACGAGCGCCGTGCGCTTGCTCGAAGCTGCGCCCCCACCTCCAGGCTGCGCAGCTGTATCAGCAGCCACAGCAGACACTTCCGGCGCCGGAATGACAGGCTCCTGGACGTACCGCTCCTTGTACCAGGTGAGGATCGCGACGAGAGAGTTGATGCTCGTCACAACCTCCTCGATACCGACCTTCACCCCAGGCTCGTGGAGCCCTCCCGCATGGTCATGCGAGCTCAGGTTGCCCCAAGCCTGCACTGTCCCCATGTGCGCCAGGATGTTCGTCGGAACCACTCCGGCATGGGCCTGCTGCCGGAACTTGGCCAACAGCTCGTCGAGCATCGCCTTGCCCGGCGTCTGCTTCAGCTCAGTGGTCACCAATGAGCGCAGCAGCATCTCGACCACCAGCCGGGCGTTCTGCAACACGCCCTTGTAGTCCTGATGGCGGGCCCGGGTGGTGAGCGCTGTCAGATCATCTCGAGCCCTGCCGAAGGCGGGCGTGAGCTGCTCGATGCGCTGGAGCAGCGGTTCCAGCTCGGTCATCGCGATCCTGGCTTCGGCGGCGTGTGCGGCCGAGGCTCGTCCTTGGCACCCGGAGTGGCCGTGGGGCCCTCGGGCGGCGGCCCGGGATCCTTCGTGGGCTCGCGCGGCTCATCCCTGCGCGCCGCGCCCTGCTCGTTCTGGAAGCGTGCGTTGATATCGGCGAACTTGCCCTGACGTTCGAGCGCCCACAAGTCCTCATCCGTCACGTAGGGCCGGTTGAGGATCTTCCGCGCGGAGATGATCTTCGCCTTCAGCATCGGATCCATCACCGGATTGCTGTTCTCCTTCGTGGGGCGAGACGGCGGACGTAGCACCGAGAACGTACCGCGCACCGGCAAGCCCTCCGAGTCTTTGCCCTCCAGAGAATGCTCCAGCGAGAACACGTCCGGTTCCTTGTTCGTGTCCAGCTTCGCCTCGAACTCGATGCCTCGGCCCGGCGGGATGATGGTGGTGCCCAACAGCGCCGACGGATCCTCTACCTGCTGCGGCGAAGGCGCCGTGGGGTTCCTCAGGTGCTTGAACACCTGCGCATTATGGATGAACACGGGCTTGTCCCGCATGTGGAACAACCGGACCCGCTGCCGCACCACCCCATCACTGCCCATCTCCGGGAAGCGCGGCGTGAGCTGCACCAGCAGCGTCACCACGCCCTTGGTCGCCAGATCCTCGAAGGCCGGGTTCAACATCTGAATAGAGGTGCGCCCCAGCACCGGCTCGTCCGCGTTGCCGCGCACCTTCACCTCGACGAGCATGTTGGAGAACAGCGCATCCTGCTTCCGGTTCTCGAAGCTGTGGGTGACAAAGGGCCGATCCGTGGTGGCCGTCTCCCCGTCACCGAAGGACCACTCGTAGGAGCGCGGCTGGAACGGGACGAAGGACGCATTGCCCGGCGCCGGATTCTCGGTGAGCTTCACCTCGAAATCGAACTCGCCCCACGTGTTCGCCCGCAGGTTCGAAATGATCAACGCCATCCGCTCAGGCTTGCATGACTTGACCGTGAAGGCCGGCACGTCCACCGTCGTGACGACGTTGTCCTTGCCGAACACCTGCACCTGGAGCTTCGGCGACTCGCCGTCATCCGCGATCCACGAGCGCACCGGCACCCGCGGGCCCTGTCGGCCGCCAATCACATAGTGCAGGAAGGGATCCGTCCCATCCGGGGTGTGAGCCCGGACGGTGACCAGGTTCTCCTCGCCCTCGCACACCTCCGTCTTCTCGACGGTCACCTCGTCCACCACCGGGGCGGCGGGATCCACGGGGATCTCCGCCACCTTCGCCGGGGCAGCCTCGGGCGGAGGCGCGGGTTGCGGAGCAGGAGGCGGAGAGGTCTCCGCCTGCTTCGGCCCCGGCAAGGCCGGGGGTGGAGGGAGGGCTGCCTCCGGAGGCGTGTCCCCCGGCCACAGCCACGCGATCAACGCCACCAGCACGCACGCGCCGAGCGCAGCGATTCCCGCCTTCCGTCTCCTGCTCACGCTCACTGCTCAGTCCTTAGAACCAGCACCCGTAGACGTTGCCGCCCGAGTTCCACTGGATCGTGTTCGAGGTGTCCGCGGCCCACAGGCTCACGCCTGAGCCAGTGTAAGGGTGGCCGCTCCAGCCGCCCAGACGATCCGGGCTGATGGACCGCGCCACGGTGGCCGCGTTGTTGGAGATGGTGTTCCACACGCCGCTGTCATCCGTGTCGCAGCGGCCCGCGGACATACAGTTGCGGACCTGGCGGCCGGCGTCGTCACAGATGTTCTCGAAGCAGGTGACCGTCGAGCCGATACCCTTCCAGAAGCCCAGGCCCGTGTTGCACTCGTTCTCCACGGAGCTGTAGAGCGAGTTGCCCGCCGTCTGCAACAGCGAGTGGTTGTAGACATACGCATCGATCGCCGGGAAGCCCGCGCGGTACTGCGCGTGGGAGATCAGCGTCGAGCACACCATGCCGTTGTTCCAACCGGCGCCGCCCACGTTCACGCCTTCGAGATCCCGGTACTGATAGAGCACGTAGTTGAGGGTGCTGCCGTTGGGCCCCTTGTAGCGCTGGAACGTCAGCCCCCCGTTCTGCTTGGAGGCGGTGGCCACCGTCGGCATCGACGTGAGCAGCCAGTTGGAGACCGTCTCGCCCTTGGTGTCATACCCGGCGGAGGTGCGGCTGCGCTGGTAGGAGAGGTACTGGAGCGACCCGCCGCCGCCATAGAGATACTGATAGATGCCGCCCTGGTTGATACGAGCCGCTCCGGGATAGCCCGACGCCAGCTCGCCCACCTTCAACGGCGTGCTGCAGTAGGTCGGCCAGCCGTTGGTGCCCGGCGTGTACATCGTCTCGTGCGTCACATCTCCGCCCGGGCCGTGCGAGAACATGGAGTGCGTCCGGTACTCGCCTACCGCGTCCAGCACCGCCGTCACGGGACCTCCGCCACCTCCACGGCTGAGGACAATCGCGCCGTTGGGCACATTCCACCCCGCGGCGGTGCTGCCACACGCCACATCCGAGGTATCCGAAGCTCCCGCCAACACCGCGGGCGCGGCCAGGGCGGCGACCAGGAAGGCAGCCGAGCGGATGGTCTTCACAGCAAGTCTCATCATGAATCATCCCTCCACGGGACAGGGGAAAGCCGAGCAATCCAAGAGGTTTGAAGAGCGCGGATTGTGTATCCCTGACACACTAGCTTGCAAGCCAAGGATCTCGCCGCACCGAGTCATCCTCATCAAAACAGGATCACCCTGTTTTTCGACGTTGGCTCCGCGACTGTCTGGCGAGTGCGGCGGCTCCCCTTCCAGCGCGGTCCGCTACCTGGACCTGTCTGTCTCGAAAACGAGCACGTGCAACAGCGGACCTGTCGAGCAAGCCCCCGCTCCGCAGCCAGGTCGCTCATGACACCGCGTCCATTTCATAATGCGGAAGTCTCGGGGCGAAGCCTCCGCTTCTTGGAAAGAGGTTGACGAGCACCGACAATCCTCCCCCGTGAGAATCACGTTCAGACTTCCGTATGGTATTGTGCAGGAGCCTCGGTTCCTTGGGGGGGGCATGCCACAATCCAGACACCACCTTCGAGCACCGGTGTGCTCGCGCCCATCCGTTCGCTCAGAAGAAGCCACTCCCCGCGTGGCTGCCCGGAGGGCTCCATGAGCTCCACGCCCTCTTCCGCGGTTCGCGCGGCTCAGCTGGATGAAGAGCTCTTCCACGTCCGGCACCGGCAGCTCATCCGTTCCATTTTGAACAACATCTCGGAAGGCGTCTCCATCGCGGACGCGGCGGGCAACTTCATCTACACCAGCCCTTATGCCGAGCACCTGTTCGGAGTGGGCGCCTCAGGTGTAGCTCCCTCGGAATGGCACACGCTGGGCATCTTCCGAGCGGACGAGAAGACGCCCTTTCCCGTCGATCAGCTCCCCATCTGGCGGGCGCTGAAGGGCGAGGTGATCCGAGATGTGGACATGTTCATTCGCAACGTGAACGTGCCCCAGGGCCGGCACATGCGCTGCGACTGCGTCCCGCTGCGCGATGAGCAGGGCCAGGTCATCGGCGGCATGTCGCTGGTGAGGGACATGGGCAAGACCCGCGAGAACGAGGAGGAGAAGCGCCGCACCGAGGAGCGCTTCGAGCTCCTGGTGGAGACGGCCCGTGAAGGCATCTGGACCATCGACGCGGCCAGCCGCACCACCTACGTCAACCGGTTCCTGGCGGAGATGCTCGGATACACGGTGGAGGAGATGCTGGGGCGGCCCATCTTCACCTTCATGGACGATGAAGGCCGGCAACTCGCCCAGCAGAAGGTCGAGCATCGCCGCCAGGGCGTCACGGAGGTCCATGACTTCAAGCTCCAGCGCAAGGACAGCACCTTCATCTGGACGAGCATCTCCACCTCCCCCATCGTCGATCACCAGGGCAGCTACTTGGGCGCGCTGGCCATGGTCACCGACATCACCGCGCGCCGGAACGCCGAGGAGGAGGTGCGCAAGCTCAACGCGGAGCTCGAGCGGCGCATCGCCGAGCGCACCGCCCAGCTCGAGTTCTCCAACCGCGAGTTGGAAGCCTTCGCCTACTCCGTGGCGCATGATCTGCGAGCCCCACTGCGCAGCATCGCCAGCTTCAGCGACGCGCTGACGGAGGACTGCGCCGATCGCCTGGATGCGGTGGGGCTGGACTACCTCCGGCGCATCCACGGGGGCGCCCGGCGCATGGCCGAACTCATCGACGGCATCCTGTCACTGTCTCGGGTCAACCGGACGACCCTGGCGGCCAGCCGGTGCGATCTGTCCGCCCTGGCCCGCTCCATCGGAGATCTGCTCCAGGCCCAGTTCCCCGATCGCACCGTGCGCTTCACCGTGCAGGAGGGGCTCGTGGACCAGGGCGATCAGCAACTGCTGCGCTCCGTGCTGGAGAACCTGCTGGGCAATGCCTGGAAATTTACCCGCGAACGCCCCGTGGCCGAGATCGAGTTCGGGGTGTCTCCAGAACGAGGAATTCGCACTTACTTCGTCAAGGACAATGGCGCCGGCTTCGACATGGCGTACCGAGACAAGTTGTTCGGCGTCTTCCAGCGGCTGCATTCCCAAGCAGAGTTCGAGGGCAACGGCGTGGGCCTGGCCACCGTACAGCGCATCATCCGCCGCCACGGAGGGCGCATCTGGGGCACGGGGCAACCCGGGCGCGGGGCCTGCTTCTTCTTCACGCTGAACGAGCTCCCTCTGCCACCCGCTACCACCGTCCCCCCTGGAGCGACCCCATGACCGAGGCCCAGAATCGCGTGATCCTGCTCGTCGAGGACAATCCCGACGACGAACTGCTGACCCTGCGGGCCCTGCGCAAGAGCAATATCCGCAACCCCATCGTCGTCGTGCGTGACGGGGCCGAGGCGATTGATTACATCTTCGTCGAAGGGACCCATGCCAACCGTGATCCATACATCCAGATCCAGGTCATCCTGCTCGACATCCACCTCCCCAAGCTCGACGGGCTCGCCGTGCTGAGCCGTATCCGCGAGGATGAGCGCACCCGGAAGCTACCCGTGGTGATGCTCACCTCCTCCAACGAGGAGCGGGACCTCGAAGGCAGCTACGAGCTGGGCGTCAACAGCTACGTGCGCAAACCGGTGGGCGTCACCGAGTTCTTCGAGGCGGTACGGCAACTGGGCATGTACTGGCTCGTCCTCAACGAGCCCGCGCCCCGCGCCATGAGAGGTACGGGATGAGCGCACACCCCCTTCGACTGCTCCTGGTGGAAGATTCCGAGGATGATGCCCTGTTGCTGCTGCGCGAGCTGCGGCGCAGCGGCTACGAGGTTTCCCACACCCGCGTCGAGACGCGTGACGAGTTGGAGCGCGCGCTGGGCTCCGGGAAGTGGGATGTCATCATCGCGGACTACGCGCTGCCCCACTTCGATGGGCTGAGCGCCTTCTCCGTCCTGCGGCAGAAGGGGTTGGACGTCCCGTTCCTCATCGTGTCCGGGAAGATCGGCGAGGACGTGGCGGTGGCGGCGATGAAGGCGGGTGTCCACGACTTCGTGCTCAAGGATCGGCTGGGGCGGCTGGGCCCGGCGGTGGCCCGCGAGCTGCGCGAGGCGGAGCTGCGCGCCGAGCGCCGGAAGATGCAGGAGCAGCTGATGCTGTCGGATCGGCTGGCCTCGCTGGGCATGCTCGCCGCCAGCGTGGCCCATGAGCTGAACAACCCGCTCGCCTCGGTGATGATGAATCTGGAGTTCAGCCTCACCCATGCCCAGCAGGAGTCCGGCTCCGGCGAGTTCCAGCAGGCACTGCGGGACGCGTATGCCTGCACCGGGCTCATCCGAGACATCATCCGCGACATCAAGATCTTCTCGCGGCCCGAGGGGCAGAACTTCGGCCCGACGGATCTGCACCGGGTGCTGGATTCAGCCCTGCGCATGGCGCACAACCAGCTCTTCCACCGGGCCCGGCTCGTGAAGGACTACGGGGAGATTCCCCGCGTCCACGGCGGCGAGGCGCGGCTGGGACAGGTCTTCCTCAACCTCATCATCAACGCGGCCCAGGCGATCCCCGAGGGCCACAGGGACGATCATGAGATCCGGGTGGTGACCCGCCACCTGGGCGACAAGGTCCGCGTGGAGATCCGCGACACCGGGGCAGGCGTTCCGGCGGAGCTGCGCGAGCGGATCTTCGAGCCCTTCTTCACCACGAAGCCGGTGGGGGTGGGAACCGGGCTGGGGTTGTCCATCTGCCGGCGGCTCGTATCCGAGATGGACGGCACCATCGGCGTGGACAGCGAACCGGGCCGTGGCAGCACGTTCTGGATCCATCTGCGCGTGGCCCGGGAGCAGGAGGACGCTCAGGAGGTGAAGGCGAAGGACTCCCGCAAGGGGCTGGGAGTGATGGTGCTCGATGACGAGGCGGCGGTGGGCAAGGCCCTGCGCCGGCTGCTGAGCTCACGGCACCAGGTCACCACGTTCGACCGCGCCCAGGATGCGCTGGCGCTCATCACCTCCGGCCGCCGCTTCGACGCCATCCTCTGCGATCTGATGATGCCGGAGATGAGCGGGGCCCAGTTCCATCACGAGTTGGAGCAGCTGGCTCCCGAGCAGGCCCGGCGGGTCATCTTCATGACGGGAGGCGCCTTCACGGAGGAGACGCGCGCCTTCCTGAGCACGGCGCGCAATCCCTGCATGGACAAGCCGCTCGACATCCAGCGGCTGTTCTCCATGCTGGAGGGGCTGCCGAAGCTGAGCTCCTCGCTCGGGGCCCGCGAGGAACTGCTCTCCAGTTCCTCGTCGTAGCGGGCGCGGCCTACGCCTTGCCGGCGCGGGCCTCCTCGAACGGGACGCGGTTGGGCAGATAGGCCTCTCCCAGCGCATGGGCCTGGCCCGGGTTGCTGCCGAAGTCGAAGCGGCGCACCACGGCATCCTTGCCGGCGTGATCGAAGACGTTGTGCTCTCCCAGGCCAAACAGTCCGGGGACCAGATCCTTGCCATTCACGTAGTGCACGTACTGAGGCCCGTCCGGGTAGGACCAGGCCGCAGCGCCGAACGTCTCCACCTTCACGTTGCTCAGCAGCTTCTCGGTGTCCGCCTTCGAGAGCCCATCCTCCAGGCGCAGCCGGTTGGCCACATGGTTCAGCGCGCGGCTGGTGATGAGGCCGCCCTGGCTGTGCCCCATCACGTGCACCGAACGCCCCGCCTTCAGCTCCGAGTAGAGGGTGTCCGCCAGCGTGTCCACCGCGGGGTTGGTGCCCTTGTCCAGCTTGTCCTTCACGCACTGGAGCACGTCGGCGGCCATTCCCTCGGTGGCGTTGTGCACGCCGATGAGCTTCGCGCCCGTGGTGTCCGCGATCGTCTGCAGGCTACGGGCCTGCTTGTCTTTGTCGTCGCCGATGCCGTTGACGTAGAGGATCGTCTCGGAGGGGTTGGGGTTGTTCTTCGGCGTCACGCCCGGGAGCTGGTTGAGCGGCGTGCCCGGGGCGAACGTCTGGCCCCCCGCGCCCACCAGCTTGCCGTCGAATGCCAGGTCCGGCTTGCTCCCGCCGAACAGGCCTCCCAGCAGACCCGCCTTCTGCTGGACCTGGTTCTCGAAGCCGTCCACGAACTGCTCGAGCTTCTGCTCTCCCTGGTGGACCGCCTTGCCCGCGGTGCTGACGGCGCTCTGCGCCTTGTCCACGGTGCGCTGGACGTCACTTTGGACGCGTTGGAGGAGGTTGAGGCCGCGTTGGATGAGGCTCATGGGGGGAATCCTGAAGGGGTCGAAGTACGTCTCGTTTCTACATTCTCGAAATGAGGGAATGGAAGTTGCGGCCTGGGTCGACCCCTGGGGCCATGCCCTGGTGAGTTCTGGACGATTCATTTGAATCAGGGTGAAGTGCGACCCAGTCCTTGCTGGCCATTGCGCGGCAAGGACCCACAGGGGGGCTGGAGTTTCCCAAGCCCTACCAAAAGCCCCTGGAGGGGGATGACATGTCGATGAAGAAGCTTGTGTTCGCGGGTCTGCTGGGTGTTGCCACCGTTTTCTCCACCGCTTGCTCTGATGCGTGCGAGAAGGCCGCGAACAAGTTCGAGGACAAGTACAAGGAGTGCGACATCACGCTTCCGGACGGCGACGACGACGGGGATGACGCGGAGTGCACGGACGCAGCTGCCGACGCGGCGGAGAAGCTCGCGGATTGTATCGAGAAGGCCAGCTGCGACAAGGTGAAGGACGGAACCTGGGCCGTGAGCTGCGGCAGCTGATGTCCCGCATCGGGCCCGCTGACCGCGGGTTCCGGTGATGGCTCGGCGCACGCCGGGTCTTCCGCCCCCTGGCTCCGGCTGGGGGGCGGTTTCATTTTCAGTGTAGCGAGTGCTCCAGTCCCCGAGGACCGACCACGAGCGAGGCCACCAGCGCATCCTGGGCCAGCCCCCGCGTGCAGCGCGCTACCCCGCCTCGGCCACCTGGAGCTTCTTGCCGCCCTGCATCTGCGCCACCGTGACGGACTGGTTCCGGCCGTGGCGCTTGGCGTGGTACAGGCACTGGTCCGCCAGGTCGATGAGCTGCTGCTTCTCGTAGCCGTAGTCCGGCCCGGTGGCGATGCCCAGCGACAGCGTCACCTTCAGCGGGCCCATCTCGGTCTGGAACACCTCGGCCTTCACCGCCTCGCGGATGCGCTCGGCGATCACCAGCGCGCCCTTGGCATCCGTCTCCGGCATGATGATGGCGAACTCCTCGCCGCCGTAGCGAGCCACGATGTCCGTGTCTCGCGCCTTGTCGCGGAGGATCTTCGCCACGCCGCGCAGCACCGCGTCGCCCATGGGGTGGCCGTACGTGTCGTTGACGCTCTTGAAGTGGTCGATGTCCGTGAGGATGAGCGACACCTTGCGCTGGTAGCGCTTGGACTGCGCCAGATACTCGTCCGCCTTGCTCTGGAAGGTGCGGTGGTTGAGCAGGCTGGTGAGGCCGTCCGTGGTGGCCATGCGCTCCATCTGCTCGAAGAGCTGCGCGCGGAGCACCGCCTGCGCCGCCTGGATCGCCATCACCTCCAGCATCCGGAGCACATCCTGGTCCAGCACCTTCTTGCGAGAGCCCGCCACCAGCGTGCCCAGGATCCGGTCGCCCGCCGTGAGCGGGAAGATCTTCAGCGCGCCCAGGCCGCGGATCTGCGTCTCCTCGTCGAAGATGACCTGCCGGTCCATCGCCTTGATGTCACGGCCCGGCAGCGGCGCGCCGTAGCGCACCACGTTGGCCACCAGCCCGTTGTTGTCCGCGAAGGAGCGGCCCTCGAGCGCCTTGCCCGCCGCCGTGACGCCCGTCATCCGCGCCACCTTGTGGACCCGCTTGCCCTCCACCTCGCTCACCAGCGTCACCGCGCAGAAGTCCAGGCTGGCGATCTGCCGCGCGCTCTCCAACACCGCGACGAACACCTGCTCCGGGCTGCCGGCCCGGTTGAGCTCCTCGATGGCGCGGAAGAACCGATCCTTCTCGTCCCGGCTCTTGCGGATGTACGTCATCACCCGCTCGACCTCCATCGCGCGCAGCACCTCGCCCGCGATGGTGGACAGCAACCGCTCGTCCTGATCGGAGAACGGCTCGTGCATCACCCGGTCCGCCACCAGCACGCCACGCACCAGGCCGCCCGCCTCGATGATGGGCACCGCCAGCACCGCCGACACCTGCGGCGCGCCACCGTCGTAATAGGTGATGCCCTTGAGCCCGTTCGGCGAGTTCATCCTCACCGGCGCCTGGCGCTTGAGCACCCCGCCGATGATCCCCTCGCCCGCGTTGAAGCGCTCGCGCTGGATGCGCTCGGAGGTGGACCGGCAGTCATACAGCTTCAGGCTCTTGTCATCCGAGGTGAGCAGGAAGGCCGCGCAGGTGTGGGTGCGCAGGGCCGTCTCGGCGACTTCGAGGGCCGCGCCCACCGCACCCTCGATCTCCTTCACCGAGGCCACCAGCCACTTCTCGTCCTGGTTCATCCCCGAGAAGCTGTCCTGGGTGCCAGAGCTGATGAGGCGGAAGGTGCGAGCGCGCTCCTCCACCTCCTTGATGCGCTTCTGGACGGCGTCGTTCTCGGCCTGGCGGGCGGCGGCGATCCGCGCGGACAGCACCAGGTGGTACAGGCCCGCGAAGAGCGCCAGGAAGAGCGAGTGCGTGGCGAACGAAGCCCAGTTGCCACTCTTGGACGGCGCGCCCAGCGTCACGAGCCCGTCGAACACCAGCGCCACGCCCAGCAGCGTCAGCCCCGCGTTGCGAGGCAGGAAGGCCACCAGGAACGCCATCAGCAGGTAGACGATGGGGAAGAGCACCCCGCCCGCGATGGCCACCACGATGAAGGCCGCGGCGATGAGCCCTCCGCCCAGCTCCAGATCGTCCCGGAGCTCCACCGGGGCGCCCAGCGCGCTGCGCCGCAGGCGCCTCAGGGCCGACAACCCCAGCCCCACGAGCAGGAAGAGCACCAAGAAGGCCTCGGTCCATCCCAGGCGGTTCAGGCCTCGGAACCCGTTGCGCGCCAGGTGCACGAAGACCAGGAGAACGGACGCCGCGGGCAGCGAGCGCACCGCGTGGCGGACGACCTTGGGCATCAACGGGATGGACGAGAGCGCGTTCATGGCTCCTCCTCCAGGTGGAAGACAATCTCGCCCGGCTTCACGTAACCGAGCTCCTCACGGGCAGCGCGCTCGAGGGCGGCGGGCTCCTTGCGCAGGGCGTTGATCTCGCGCATCAGAGCCTCGTTCTGCTCGGAGAGCGCGCGGTTGCGCTCCTGGAGCGACTCGACGTCCTGCCGCAGCGCCAGGTAGCGCCGGAAGCCCCGGGCGTCGGCGACGGAGGCCAGGGACAGCACCCCCGCCAGCACCGCCGCCACCACCAGGAACTTTTTCCGCGCTGTCATGAGCCCATGAAAGGTACCAGCGGTCTCAGAGGGGGCAAGAAAACTGCTCCAGACATGTAGCACCCCACTCCCGGTGCAGTAGAAACACGCGCCATGAAGACCTCTCAAGTCCTGCTCCTGGCCGTGCTGTTCGCTTCGACTGGCTGCATCGTGGTGCCCGCACGAGAGCACCGCGCTCCCCAACCAGCCCCGTCCCCCCCGCCGCCAGGCCCTCCACCTCGCCACCCCCATCCCCGTCCGCCGCCTCCCCATCAGCCTCCGGCGCCTCCTCCGGCCTCCGCGAACTTCCACGTCCCGCCGGACCGCGTCCCGCCGCAGGGGTTGTGCCGGATCTGGTACCGGAACCTCCCGCCCGACCGGCAGCCCGCGTCGATGAGCTGCCCGTACGCCCATCAGACGGCGCGCAGCTCTGGGGGGTTGGTGATCGTGGCCACCTCGGCCCGCTCCTTCCAGACCGGAGAGGTGGGTGCGACCGACTACGGGCCGGTCAACTTCGATGGCGTTCCTCCCGACCGCCTGCCGCCGCCGGGCCTCTGTCGCCTCTGGCTCGATGGGGTGCCTCCCGACCGGCAGCCCGCGCCGACCTCCTGCCATGAGGCCCATGCACAGCAGCGCCGCTCCGGAGGACGGGTGCTCTTCATGCCTGCGTCGGATGTGCGATAGCCCCGACAGGGGCTCCTTCGCGGGTTCAGCGGCGCTTCAGCGTCTTCTCGATGGCCTGGGACATGGCCTCGTGTCCGGCCACTCCCTGCCAGGCGCCCACCACCCGTCCCTGCCGATCGAGGATGAACGAAGTGGGCAGCGCGCCGATCGTTCCAAAGGGGCTCTGCCCCGATCGGATCCGCTCATCCGCCACCAGCACCGGGAAGCGCAGCTCGTAGTGCTCGGCGAAGGGGGCCAGCACCTGCGCACCCTCCAGATCCATCCCCACGCCCACCACCTGGAAGCCCTGGGGGCCAAAGTCCCTCTGGAGCGCCTCGAGCGTGGGCAGCTCCGCCACGCACGGGAAGCACCAGGTGGCCAGGAAGTTCACCAGCACCACGCGTCCGGAGAGATCCGTGGCCGCCTGCCGCTGCGGCCCCACTGCGGGCAACGCGAGTGCTCCCAGGAAGCCATTCCCCGGAGCCTCCACGGCCTCGGGGCCGCTCTTACACCCGGCCAGGCCCACCAGAGCGGCACATGCGAACACCCGGCCCAGCACGGCTCAGGCCTCGGTCTTCGGCGTGGACCCGGGGCGCTGGCAGTCCTTGCACAGCCCGTACAGCTCCATCTTGTGGGACGTCACCGTGAAGCCATGCTTGCGCGCCACCGCATCCTGCATCGCCTCGATGCGATCGTTCTCGAACTCGACGATGCGCCCGCAGCGGGTGCAGATGAGATGATCGTGGTGCTCGCGGCCGGCCGCCGCCTCGTACCGCGTCTGCCCGTCGCCGAAGTTGCGCGCGTGGGCCAGCCCGCAGTCGTTGAGCAGCTTCATGGTCCGGTACACCGTCGCCACGGACACCTTGGTGTCCTGCTCGCGGACCCTGCTCCAGAGCTCCTCCACGGACAGGTGTCCGCCGATGGAGAAGAAGGTGTCGATGATCAAGCTGCGCTGCCGGGTGCTCTTCAGCCCATGCTGCGCCATGTAGCGGTTGAGGACCGCCTCCTTCGACTCCTCGTTCACGGGTAAAGCACCTCCCTCAGGCAGGTAAGCCTCCAGAACTTCACGTGTCCTAACCCCCATCGCGCCACCTCCGCCTACCCGTCGAAGGACGGGTTGCCTGCTCGAGCTGCGGCCAGAGATACACTTGGACTTGCGCCAGCACCTGGCTGTTTACATTGGAGACCGTCAGGCTCATTGACACCCGTCCGCAGCGAAAGATAGAGGCATCGCCTCTCGTAAATCAGCATTTTTCCGCAAGTTTCTCCATGAATAGTCAATGGCAGAGAAGACGGCAGCCTGATGATGTGCCGACCCCGGTAGCAGTAGCCGTCTCCGACTTCTGTCGCCGCGCCAAGGCGATGGCGTCCCCGACCGAAGTCCGTGAAGCGCTCGCGCTGATCACCGAGGACGAAGATTTCCGGGTGCGCACCTTGACCGACACCGAGCCGGAGGTCTCCCCGCTCGGGCCTTTCGCGGTGGTGGACATCCTCCGGGGCACGGCGCCCGCGTTGGCCTCCCAGCGCCAGGCGTGCGGGTACTACGAGATTGTCCAGGAGCTGGCCCGGGTGCGCGAGGAGAAGACGCCCGTGGTCGCCGCGCCCGTCGCGCTGGAGGTTCCCACCTTCGCGCCGCCTCCCCCGCGTCCGGCTCCGGCCGGCGAGCCCGAGGAGGCTGGCCGAGCCAAGGGGGGCAAGGCCGCTCGCCAGGAGACCGAGTCCGTCCAGGAGCGCATTGCGCCCCGGAAGCGTCCCCTGGGCCGCGAGTCGGAGTTCGATCAGGAGGAGTCGCCGGAGTCCGAGCCGCGCTTCCTGAAGCGGGATCTGCCCAAGCCTCGAGGCCGCTTCACGCAGGTGGCGGCGCCCAAGGGCGGCTACCAGACGCTGCTGCGCACCGAGGGCAAGGACATCCTGGACTCGGCGGTGGCGCAGAATGATCACCGCTTCTCGCTCCTGAAGTCCCTGGCCGAGCATTACAACGGCGCCAAGGGCGAGCTGACCCTGGTGGATCTGGACAGCGTGCTGCGCCGCCACGAGTTGCAGGAGGCGCTCTCCGCCAAGGAGCGGCAGGGCATCCTCGCCGCGTACACCGATCAGCGAGGCGCGGCCGGCCGCGTGGGGTGGGCCCTGGGGCTGAGCCCCTCGGAGCTGCAGCGGCTCGTCAGCTCGCTCGGGATCGAGCCGGAGGTGGAGGAGATCCGCGAGCGCTTCCGCCGCGAGGCGCTCGGCGCGCGTCACCTCACCCAGCGACTGGATCTGCTCGGCCGCGACAAGTATCTGGCGGATCTGGGGATCAAGAAGCGCTTCACGGACTCGCTCCGCCGAGAGCTGGAAGGGCTCGTGCGGGATGAGCTCCCGGGCGCTCGGGATCTGCCGGGGCTCTCCCTCGCCGTGGCTCGCAAGCACGGCGCTCCTCAAGAACTGGTCCTGCGCGCCATCGAGCGCCTGGGGCTGGCTGGCTCGCTGCGAGAGCAGCTCAACTCCGATCAATCATTGCCCTGACGAGGTTCCATCATGCCCATCTACGAGTACTCCTGTCAGAGCTGCGGCAAGGTCATCGACGTGCTGCAGAAGGTCAGCGATCCGACGCCCGAGACGTGCTCCGAGTGTGGAGCCGCGGGCTCGCTGACAAAGCTCGTCAGCCGCTCCAGCTTCGTCCTCAAGGGCGGCGGCTGGTACGCCGATCTCTACAGCTCCTCCAAGAAGGACGGCTCCAGCAGCTCGGATTCGAGCTCGTCCTCGTCCTCAAGCGCGTCGTCCTCGAGCAGCAGCTCCACGACCAGTTCGAGCCCCAGCTCCACGAGCAGCTCCAGCACCAGTTCCACGAGCAGTTCGAGCACCAGCTCTCCAGCGCCGGCAACCGCGGCCGCGAGCAAGTAGCCCGGCTGGAAACTGGCGGGGGGCATGAGGGCGGAACACACTCCGCCCCGTGCCCTTTCCACCATCCAAGCGCCCTCCTCGGCGCTGTGCCCTGTGCGGTCACCCGGAGCTGACGGACGCGAGAGGCCTGGGCCGTTTCCTGCTCGTCCCCGATCCCGAGGGACGCGGCCCCGTGTGCCCTCCTCAGCGCGGGTGTCACGCGCTCAACCGCACCAGCGAGCCGCTGACGCAAGCTTCCCGCTGAGCTAAGCAGGGCCGCTCATGCGCTCACGCCTCGGGAGGCCCTCGTGAAGAGACTGCTCGCCGTTCTCCTCGCTCTGCTTGGATCGGGCTGCAAGTCCCACACGCAGATCGCGCCGGAAGATCGCGCCTCGTTGGAGCACACGCTCACGGGCCCCGAGGCGGACCGGTTCCTGCGCCTCTCCATGTACATCACCCCCTTCTTCGGGGACGCCTCCAAGCGGCTGCTCACGCCCTACCCACCCGAGGACGTGCTCCTGCTGAACGATACGCAGGGGAAGACGATCCACCCGGGCAGCATCGAGGCCACCGTGCCCGCTGGCGCCAAGGTGCGCATCCGCCAGGTGGAGTTCCCCACCGCGTGGGCCGTCACCGAGCGCATCCTCTACTCCCCGCGCACCTGGCCCTGGGTGTACGTGGACGTCGAAGGCGCGCCGAAGGGCCCACCGCTGGTGCTCGTGCTGCCGCCCCACCTCCAGAAGCGCGAGGAGTTCCTGGCGGAGGTGGATCGCACGCTGCCCACCCAGGATCCCGCCACGAAGATCGCCTCCTTCAGCGAGCCCGTGCGCGAGGCCATCCGGCAGAAGAAGACGGTGCAGGACATGCCCGCCGAGGCGCTGGAGATGGCCTGGGGCTACCCCGAGACGATCAAGCGCACGCTCGAGGGCAGCGTTCATAACGAGGAGTGGATCTACCCGAGCGGCCGGCGCCATGCCTTCCTGACCGATGGCCGGCTCGTCCGAGTCGAGGAGGGCGCCTCGCCCCCGCTCAACCTGTCCCCGGGCTCGAAGCTCACGGCGCCCGCCAAGACTCCCAAGTAGACGGGCCTCCGGGGCCTCCGAGATCAGCGGCGGCGACGGCGGTTGCCGCCTCCACCCCCGCCCCGCTTGCCACCGCCCTTGCCCGCCTGGGCCTCTCCGGGACGGGTCAGCCGGGGCAGTTCACCGGCCATCACCGGCCAGAACTCGCCCTTGAGGATCTCCGCCACGAGCTGCGCCTGGTTGGCGATCGGGTTCTTGAAGAAGGTGGCGCCGCGCCCCACCTCGTCCAGCGAACCGCGCGCATCGCTGCCACCCGTGCAGGGGAGCTTGAGCGCCTCGGCGGCCTCCACGGCCAGATCGTTGGCCGTCTGCTTCACCTTGGCGTTGTAGCCCTCCACCGCGCTCAACACGTTGAGCGAGCGGATGAAGTCCATGGGCGGATTGGGGAAATCCCTATCGTACGGACGGGCCGCGACGATCGCCGCACCCAGGGCCTTCACCTTGGGCAGGCACTCGGCGGCGCTCCAGGGCTTTTCCCGGTTGCTGCCCCACATCTGGACGGGCTCGGGCGCCAGCTCCGGCTTCGGGAAGAAGCACAGGTACTGGCCCTTGTCGGTGATGAGCTCCAACCCGACAAACACCTTGAGCTTGGACTTCGCGCCGATGTCGAACAGCTCGTCGCAGCCGTCCTGGGTGTTCGTCTCCGTGAAGGCGACGCCATCCAGGCCGAACAGCGCCGCCCGCTCGAGCACGGCGCGCGGGTCCAGGTCACAGCCCTTCGAGAGATGTGTGTGCGCGTGCAGGTCGATCAGCATGGGCGCCGCTCCCTAACAGGCTCGCCGGAGCCTGTCGAGTCTCGCCGCCCCTGCCGCCGCCCGTCAGGCGTACGCGTAGGACTGGAACAGGCCCTTCTGGCTGGTGCCGTTCTTCTCCTCATAGGTGCGGATGAGGTAGCCCATCAGCATCAGCGAGGAGGTGTTCTCCAGCACCCGGGAGGGGTCCTTGGAGATGAGGTTGGCGCTGTAGTTGAGGAAGAACTGGGCCAGATCCTCGCCCGCCTCCTTGACGATCAGCGCGTTGAGCGCAGCCGGATCCATGGTCCGGATGGCGTTGATGAAGTCTACGGCCAGATCCTTCTTGGTCTTCACGTCCACGTACCCATCCCCCGTCGCCCCACCCTCCCCAGGACCCGTTTCCCGGGCTCGGACCTCGATGCGACCTGGAAAATCTAGGCACGTTCTCCCACCTGCAAACCCCCGCCCCGGAAGAAGCCGGGTTTTTGACACCTTGTAAATGCGTGTGCGATAACTGGAGGAAGCGACGTCGTATCAGTCAGATAGGAGGGGACGGCGATGTTCACGGGCGTGAAGGTCTTCTCGGCCACCAAGGCCAAGGAGCGAGAAGAGCTCGGCGAGAACGTCACCCGCTGGATGAAGAGCAACGCGGATCTGGAGATTGTCGACCGCGTCGTCTGCCAGTCGAGTGACAACGAGTTCCACTGCTACACCCTGGTGCTGTTCTACAAGCACTCGAAGTCCCAGCCGTAGCGCGCGAGCGACTCGGCCCATGTCTGCCTGGGCGGGCATCGCGTGGCTGTGGCTGCACATGGCGGCCATCTGCCTGCTGACCGGGCTGGGCATGGTGTCCCTGCTCTGGGCGCTGGGGGTGCGGCCCACGGTGGTGAAGTTCCACCAGGGGCCGAGCCTGTTCTCCTTCCGCCTGCTGGGCATGCGCTGGAGCTTCGGGCCCCTTCCCTCCGGGAACAGCGTCTCTTTCACTCCCGACGGTGCGCCCGAGGAAACTGAGGAGAACCCCTTCCTGCGGCTCTCCTTCCCCCGGCGGCTCCTGGCAATCTCCGCCGGCGTGCTGGGGATGCTGCTGATCGCCGTGGTGTGCCTCTCGCCCGCGCGAGCCTTGCAGTCCTGCCTTTCAGGCTTCGAACAACTCGTGAACGTGCCCCGAGCCGCCGAGCGGGTGGAGGCCTTTCTCTCCCTCCGGCCGCTGGGCTTCCGGACATCCCTGGGCGTGATGGCGGCGAAGCTGGTTGCGCTCAACCTGCTCCCGCTTCCTCCCCTGGCCGGGTACATGCTCTTGCGAGAGGTGGTGGGCAAGCTGCGCGGGCAGCGTCCCCAGGGGATGCCCCCGCTCCCCGTCTGGGGCTTCGTCATCTACATGGTTCTATGGACGGGCTGGGTCTGGGGCGCCTACAAGGGGCTCAGGCTCCACGAAGCCAGGACCGTGGCGACCGCCCGCCAGTGATCATCCGGGCAGGCCCTGCGTTCTCTGGATGAAAGTGGCCGAAATCCGGCGGGCATGTAGCCCTTGCCGTGCCTGACACCGTGCACAGGGTTCGAACCTTCCATGCGCCCCGTGCACCGACGCATCCTGGGATTCCTGGTCACCACGTGTGTCCTCGTGGGGGCCATCGTCGCTTCGTTGCGACTCGAGGCTCGCGGGCAGCAGGTAGCCCGAGCGCGCGCCGTCGAGATGGCTCGCACTGCCATACAAGGAGCTCGCGACTCTCTCTCCGCGCAGGAGGACATGCGGGTGGAGGCATCCCAGGCGCTGGGGGCGGCTCGGACGTTGATGGTGCCCGTGTGGCTCACCGCCTTGCTGGCCTCGGGCACCGCGCTCTGGTTGGGGCTGCGCTCCCAACGGGAGAAGGCCACCGTGGAGATGCTGGCGCAAACCAACGAGCGGCTCGCCGCGGCGGAGGCCCAGCTCAAGCGCCTGTCCATGTCGCTGCCCGCCATCCCCGCCGTGTCGCCGACGCCCGCGCCACCGCCGCAAGCACGCCCGGAGCCGACGCTGACGGCCCCCGTGCCCTTCGGCCGCTACGAATTGCTGCGGCCGCTCGGCGAGGGCGGAATGGCCCGGGTGTACCTGGCGCTCGCCCGGAACGCCGGGGGCTTCGAGCGACTGTTCGTCATCAAGCGGCTGCACGAGCCACTCACGCGCCAGCCCGAGGCGGTGGCCCAGTTCATGGATGAGGCCCGGCTCGGTGCCACCCTCCTCCACCCGAACGTGATCCCCGTCTACGACTTCGGCGAGGTGGACGGCGAGTACTACCTGGCCTCCGAGTACATCCTCGGACGGGATCTGGACGTGGTGGTGCGCCGCTCCTTCGAGCGAGACGGCGGCCCGATGGAGCCCGCGACGGTCTTCTTCGTGGCCCAGGAGGTACTCGAAGCATTGGAGTACGCGCACACGCGCCTGGATGCGCATGGCCGGCCGCTGGGGATCGTCCACCGGGATGTGTCGCCGATGAACATCCTGGCTTCCGGACACGGCGAGGTGAAGCTGCTGGACTTCGGCATCGCCAAGAGCGCGCACCGGACCACGCAGACACGCGCCGGGCTGGTGAAGGGCAACATGAGCTTCATGGCCCCGGAGCAGGCACGAGGGCTCGAGGTGGATGAGCGCGCGGATCTCTTCACCCTGGGCCTGACGATCTTCTGGTGCCTCACCGGCGAGCTGCTCTACGAGGGGCAGACCGACTTCGATCGGCTCATCCAGGCTGCCGAGGGCCCCAGCGAAGCGCACTGGGAGCGCATCTCCCGGCTGCCCTCGCCGTGCGCGACGCTCCTCTATCGGGCGCTCCAGCCCCATCCCGCCGATCGCTTCCAGTCAGCCCTGGAGTTCGCTTTGGCCCTGCCGGCGATCAGGCCGGAGGACACCTCGGGCCTGGGACGCACCATGCTGCGCCTCTTCGGCGAGGAGCTGCGCGCCGAGTCCGCCTACCAGTCCGCGCTGGTGGCTGCGTCTTCCTCGCTCGGCCAGGCCTTCACGGGCTGAGGCCGAGCCGAGAGCCCCGCAGCTGGGGTATTGAGCCACGCATGAGCGAAGACGCGTCCTGGAAGCCCTACGAGGCAGGCAGCACCCTGGGGCTGTCGGGCTCCCAGGGTGGGACGATCACGTGGGACGAGCAGTACGCCGGCCAGGTGCGCCTGACGCTGGAGCAGGACGAAAGCCGCTCCTTCCACGCGATCACTTGTGGCGTTTCTGGGTGGCTGCTCCATTCCCGGTTCTTCGGCAGCGCTCCCGAAGCGTTCGCCGCCTTCGAGGAGTTGCGGCCGGCCCTGGTGGAACTCTGGGCCCAGTTGCCCAAGGGTGGCCCCGGCTCTCCTACCGAGGCCCGCGCGGGAGGCCCGTTGCTGGCGGCCTTCCTCGCGCGCTTCCCGTAACGACCCGCTTCAGTACACGACGAGCGGGTGCGGGGAGTAGAAGCTGACGATGCTCAACACGGGGATGCGCGCCCCCTCATCCTCCTCGTCCAGCGAGCCCGAGGTGGTCCGCATCCCATCGAACCGCGCGAGGATGATGAAGTCCTGGCCCGGAGACAGGAACGGATCCGGCTTCGCTAGCCGTCCGAGCGCCTCACGCCCCGTGTCGGAGGAGATGTTGTCGTAGTGAGGAACCGTCTCGATGTTCTGGGTCACCTTGTCCTTCGAGATCGAGCCCCCCACGTTCCCACTGCCGATCGTCGTCTCGCCTCCCACGCTGCCCGAGGTGGTGGACGAGGAGTGCCGCCGGCGCGCCCGGCCCACCTGCACCTCGCTGGCCACGGAGCCCAGGCCCTGCTCGACGAGCCACACGGTGGGCTTCTCCCCCTCGGTCTTCATGTCGCCCACCTGGGCCCGGACGAGGATGTAGCGCCCCTTGTACGTGTCCGGCTGGGCGATGGCCGCGGAGAGCGAGAAGATCGGCAGGCGCTGATCGTTCAGCAACCGGAGGTCTCCCTCCACACTGCCTCCGCGCAAGGCCACCACCTTGGCCAGCAGCGACGCGGCCTCGGGACGGGAGCGGATCTCCTGATCCCAGGCCTGGCCGATCAACGACTGCAGTTGGGTGAAGTAGGTGCCATTCACGCAGGCCTTCAACGCCGCCCAGGCCTCGTCTCGCGAGGTGGGCAGGAACCGCCGCGCCTGACGCTCGCACGCGGAGGGGTTCGAGTACTGGCTGGCGAACGTCTTCGGGTTGAAGGGCTCGGGAGGGAGCTCGGTGGCCGCGGTGGCTGGCGGGGGCGGACGGTCCCGCTCATCCTCCTCCTTGGAGCGGGAGGGCGTCGCACAGCCGACGACGGACAGGGCCCAGATCAGGGCCCATGCGTGGCGAGAGCCCGGCTTCTTCGACAGGTTCACAGTGTCTCGTTCCATGGAAGTCATGTCTCGTGGGTTACAGCGAGGCCGAGCCCGGCTCCGGACGCGGCTCGGATTTGGGAGGAGCCGCCGCCTTCTTCGGAGCCGCTGCCGGAGGTGCCAGCGAGCAGGAGTCCGCGCAGCGATCACGCATGCACGCCAGGGTGGAAGCCCCGGCCTTCTGCTGGGTCAGATCCGCATAGCAGCGATCTCCCGCGCCCGGGCAACCGCTCTGCGCGGCGCACTGGCAGCACGGCGCGGCCACGGTGGCCATCATCTGCGTCTCCTGCAGCACGCCCGAGACGGCGCGGTAACAGGCGCGAGCGGCCGGAGCGAAGCGGCCCTTCGTGTCGACGATGGGGACGGTGCCCTGGAGATCACAGCGCTCGGCGGCGGTCGAGTACCGCTTCTCGCACGAGGCGGCGAGGTTGCGGTCCGGCTTGCCGTCCTCCGAGCTGGCACGCGCGGCCTCGGCGCAGAGCGTGCGACCCAGTTGCTGGATGGTCCGCACGTTGTTGGCGGCCTGATCCTTGTTGGGCTCGGAGGGCGTCAGCTCGGCTTCGAAGACGCAATCCTTGCCGGAGCGCAGCGTGTCCGCAGTGCAGGACCACGCCGTGGGAGAATCATCCACCACAGGCGGGGACTCGAGGGACTGGGAAGAGGCCGGCGAACCATCATTCGGCGCCGCGCTCAACAACAGGGAGAGGAACACGACGGTGGTCATGGCCCGTTAGCGTAGGTCCGGCTCGGCCCGCGCTCAATCGATCCCAGGGTGGACTGTCTTTCCATCATCTCGCAGGTTTACTCACACCCTCCCTTTCCAACCTGGGAGCAGGCAGGCAGGCTTGCGAGGCTTGGGAGTGACAGGGGGTAGGACGCTCTGTCCGGGGCCGAACCTTCGCTGAAATGGCTCGCGTGGGCAGACGCGGCTCTGGAGTAGATGGCCCTCCATGATGACGCACCGCACTCCTCTCCTTTCGCTCCTCGTGCTTGGGCTGGTCTCGGCGCTGCCGGCATGCAAGCGCTCCGAGTCGCCCGCCAGCAGTGACTCTTCCCCCAAGGATGAAGCGAGCAGTTCCCCGAAACCGGGCGGCGGCAAGGCCGTCACGGTGAAGGGCTCGGACACGATGGTCATCCTCGTGCAGCGCTGGGCCGAGGAATACATGAAGCAGAACCCGGGCTCGCCCGTGCAGGTGACAGGGGGCGGCTCGGGGACGGGGATCGCGGCGCTGGTGAACGGCACCACGGACATCGCCACGGCGAGCCGCGCCATCAAGGACGTGGAGGCGCAGCAGGTCCACGCGCGCTTCAAGACGGAGCCCAAGGAGATCCCCGTCGCCAAGGACGGCGTCACGTTCTACGTGAACGAGGCCAGCCCGCTCACCTCGCTCACCGTCGAGCAGCTCCGGGGCATCTACCTGGGAGACACCACCAACTGGAAGGACGTGGGCGGCCCAGACGCGCCGATCGTCGTCTACTCGCGTGAGAACTCGTCCGGCACCTACGTCTTCGTGAAGGAGCACCTGCTGCAGAATGCAGACTACACGGAGAAGGCTCTGACCCTGCCGGGCACGGCGGCGGTGGTGAACGCGGTGTCCCAGGAGAAGAACGGCATCGGCTACGGCGGCGCGGCGTACGCCAAGGGCATCAAGGAGCTGAAGATCAAGGTCGGCGCGGACGAGGTGGCACCAAGCCAGGAGAACATCCTGAGCGGAAAGTACCCGCTCTCGCGCCCCCTGTTCTTCTATGTCCGAGGCGAGCCGAGCGAAGCGGTGCAGAAGTTCATCGACTTCGCGCTCTCCGCCGAGGGCCAGAAGCTCGTGTCGCAGGTGGGCTACTTCCCCGTGAAGTAGTCATCGGAGCGGGCTGGGACAACGGCCCGGTCCAAGCACACCAGGCATGCAGGCTCAGCCAGCGCCCTGCCCGGGCCCTTGTCTCCGGAACGGGAGACACCACCGTAGGGGCATGAACCTTCTCATCGTACTCCTGCTCCTGGCGCTCATCTTCGGCGGCGTGGGTCTCGCCGTGGAGGGGCTGAAGTGGTTCCTCATCATCTCCGCGGTGCTCTTCGTCGCCAGCCTCGCGACTGGCGCGATGAACCGCGGACGCCTCCGCGCATAGCGGCACGAGGCGCCCCTGTCGGGCGCGGCATGGGCCCACTGGTACGCTGGTAGGACCAGCCCGGAACCCATGCCGCCCCCGGCTCACTGCACGAGCCGCTTGATGTCTCCGCAAGCGATGTAGGAACCGCCCCCGGAGACCTCGATCACCTCGTCCACGACATAGAGGATCCCCTCCTCGCGGATGTCGCGCGGGAAGCGCATGTTGAGGTTGGGATCGAATCCGTCCGAGACGACACGGGCGCGCAGCTTGCTGCCCTCCTTGACGCACTGGACGAGGACGCCACCGCCCACTGCGTTCGTGGTGGGCAGATCCTTGGCCGAGCCCGTCACCTTGGACGCCTTGCCCGTCTTCCTCGGAGCCCCACCGCCCGAGCCAGCCCGAGCCGAGCGCTCCTGCCCCGCCACCACCAGCCGCTTGATGGAGCCCTGCGCCCGGTAGAACGTCCCGTCGGCCGAGGGCACCAACTTCTCCACTACATATGTCACGCCCTCCTCGCGGGCGCTGCGCGGGAACTGGATGTTGAAGCTGGCGTCATAGCCATCGGAGACGGCTCGCACGCGCAGCTTGCCGCCCTCGCGCTCGCACTTCACGATGACGCCACCCTCGGCGCTGGACACAGCCTCCAGTTCGTCCGCGGAACCGCCAGCCGTACCGCGCAGCGCCAGATCGTTCCGGCTGCGAGTCCCCGCCTGGTACGACTGATCGCGCATCTCCTTGCGGATCACCGCGTCGTACTTCTTCGACTCGATCCGCTTCGCGTAGTGCTCGAGCTGATCCACTTCCTCGATGAGCTCGAACGAGCTCTTGTCGATGTTCGCGGACAGCTCGGAGATCGTGTTGCGCAGCTGCTGCGAGGCGCCCTTGAGATCGCCCTGGTCCGCCAGCTCGACCGCCCGATCCTTCACCTGGGCGATTCGCAACCGGCTCGTCTGCGCCAGCACGTTCTTGTCCGCCGACAGCGCGTTGGCCTCCTCCTCCGAGCCCAGCGTCACCGTCACCGGAAGCTCGCCGGAGAACTCCTTCAACGAGCCGTCCACCACCGCCTGGTACTTGTAGGCCAGCGTCAGCAGGGGCGCCGTGCCCGGCGTCGCACCCGCATCCACCGCCAGCTCCACCGCGAGTTGCCGATCCTCGGTGGTGTAGACATCGCCCAGCCCCACCTCCACTTGCTGTCCACGCGCCTCGAAGCGATAGCGGTTGAGCACGCTCGCCACCTTCACCGTGGGCGCGGGCTGGAGCGTCACCACCAGGTTCTGCGCGGCCACCGAGGACAGGCCCTCCATCTCGATGCCGAACACGCCCTCGGCGTCATCCGGAGACTGGATGAAGTAGAAGTGCCCCTCTCCCGCCCCGGCCATGCCGATGAGCAGGTCCTCATTGAAGCTGCTGCCAAACCCCAGCGTCGTCGTCGCGATGCCCGCGCCCGCTGATTCCTTCACCCGCGAGATGATGTCGTCATGCCGGGTGATGCCCACGTTGGCCTGACCGTCCGTGAGCAGCAGGACGCGGTTGATGCGCTCCTGGGCCTGCTGCGCCTTCACGTGCCCCACCCCTGCCTGCCAACCCCCAGTGAGATTGGTACAGCCAGCGGCATTCACCTTCGACAGCACCTTCTCGATGGCCGCCTTGTCCTGGACCTTCTGCGGGGCCAGCACCGTCATCGGCGAGTCGTCGTACGCGACGATCGAGATCCAGTCCTCGGGCCCCATGCGCTCGATCAGGTTGCGAGAGGCCTGTAGCGCGTGCTTCAGCGGTGCACCGGCCATCGAGCCCGATCGATCAATGACCAGGCTCAGGTTGAGTCCTCGCCGTGCAGGCCCCTGGGCATCGGCTCGGAAGGACACCAGCACGTCGACTTTGGACGAGCTGCCAACAGGGAGCACCGGACGACTCAGGGTAAAAGCCGCTTTCATGGGAACGCCTCCAGGAAACTGGGACGCGGAGCGTACCGGCACCTACCCACAGCGTCACCTTCGGTCCGAATGAAGGGAGATGTAGACAAGGCGCCCCAGGCAAGGAGACGAGGGGGATCTGATACCGGATCCACTCCTCCTACCTCCCGAGGCTATAGTCGGCGCTTCCGGAGGAGAGATGCGTCCGTCCCGAATGATGCGCGTGGTGGGGTTCAACGTCGACCGAGTGGTGTCCGACGCCACCTTGGATCCCGAGATACTGCGCCTGGACAATTTCGGTACGGATCTCCCGCCACCGCCCGAGGCCGTGGCGGCGACGCGGGAGTCCGTAGGAACCAACGAGGCCAACAGCTACACGCCCTTCACCGGAGCCTCGAGCCTGCGGCAAGCGGTGGCGCAGCGGCTCAAGCGCCAGTGCAACCTCTCGTACGATCCGGATCGGCAGATCGTGATCACGGCGGGTGGCACTCAGGGGTTGATCTCGGCACTGCTGGCGATCATCGAGCCCGGAGATGAAGTGCTGCTCACGGACCCGACGTACGCGGGGATGATCCACCGGGTCACGTTCGCGGGCGGCGTGCCGATGTTCGTGCCGATGAAGGTGGTGGATCGCAAGTGGCGGCTGGACCTGGACATGCTGCGCGCCATGGTGACCAGCCGCACGCGGGCGATGGTGATCTCGAATCCGAATATGCCCGCGGGGCACGTGCTGTCGGAGGCCGAGTGGATGGCCATCCGCGAGCTGTGCGTGACGCGCAACCTGTGGCTGCTGTACGACGCCGCGCTGGAGAACGTGCTGTATGACGGGCTGCCGCTGCGGCATCCGGCGACGCTGACGGGCATGCCGGAGCGCACGTTGATCGTGGGCTCTGTCTCGAAGGAGTTCCGGATGATCGGCTGGCGGATTGGCTGGATCGCCGGCCCGCCGAAGGTGATGACGGACGTCTTCTACACGCACAGCTATCTGGTGATCGCGCCGCCGGGGATCGCGCAGAAGGGCGCGGAGGTGGCACTGCGCTCGGAGGACGCGGGAGTACCGGCGGCCTTGGCCGAGTGGAAGAAGCGGCGAGATCTGGTGCTGGAGCAGCTCGAGGGGCTGCCGGTGATCATCCCCGAGGGTGGCTGGAGCATGCTGCTGGACGCGCACGCTCTGGGCTACAGCGCCACGGATGCGGCATCGATCCTGATGTCGCAGGCGAAGGTGGCGGCGACACCGATGACGAATTGGGGTTCGTCGGTGGCGGAGCGCTACATCCGGCTGGTGTTCAGCTACGAGCCACAGGAGCGCCTCAAGCTCCTGCGCGAGCGGCTGCGCCGGACGTCACTGCTTCCGTAGTACGCCGTAGCAGTCCTCTCGCTGAGGCCGCACTGAGGTGCGGCCTACTCTCGGGAGGCGTCTTGTAGCAACGTGGCGAGCTTCTCCAGCGCGAGCCGGGCCCGTGTCTTCACGGTGCCCAGGGGATCTCCCGTCCGCTCCGCGATCTCCCGCTGGGACAGGCCCTCGAAATAGGCCAGCTCCACCACCGTGCGCTGCTCGGGCGACAACTCCCTCATCGCCGCGGCCACCCGCGCCCGGTCCTGCCCCAGTGAAGCCGCCTCCATCGGACTCACCGGCGAGGCGCTCGCAGGCGGTGGCTGCTGCGCCACATCATCCGCAATCCGCGCCACCGTCCCCAGCGCCCTCCTTCTATCGATCGCCCGCGTCCGCGCGATCGTCGTCACCCACGTCTCCACCCCACCCCGGTTCGGATCGAACTCCCGCGCCCGACGCCACACCTCCAGGAACGTCTCCTGGAGCACCTCCTCCGCGTCCGCCCGCGAGCCCAGCACCCGCAGCACCACCGCCCACGCCCGCCCCGAGCACCGGGCATAAAGCATGCGCATCGCCTCGCTGCTGCCCAGGGCCACTTGCTGCAAGAGCGCCCGGTCGGCCGCTGGATCGCTTGCTCGTGTAGCGGGGGGATCGGAAGGCACCATCGGGCGACCGGATACCGCAACCACGGGTAGGGCCACACCTTTTAGCACCGATGCCAGCGCCTGATCCCATCGCCTGGGCGACCCCACCGGCGCCCCGGAACGTTCACTCTCCAACGCCCCCATGCGCGGAGCCGTCCGGGATCAACGTCCCCGCGTCATGGTGCCCGAAGACCCGACTCCGGCCCTGATAAGGGCCGGCCTCTTCTTTATGACCTCACGAATCGGAAGCGTCGTCATCGAGAGCGTCCGCCCCTCACTGGACGCAGGTCGTCACGCCGTCAAACGCATCGCCGGGGAGTCCTTCACCGTCGAAGCCGATCTCTTCAAGGAAGGCCACGACGTCCTCGTCGCCGTCATCCGCTGGCGCCAGGCCACTCCCGAGCAGACCGAGTGGGCCGAGGTCCCCATGAAGGCCCTCGGCAATGATCTCTGGAAGGCCGAATTCCCGCTCGCGCGCATCGGCCGCTACCAGTACACCGTCGAGTCCTGGCCGGATCTCTTCGCCACCTGGTCCTCCGAACTCAAGCGCAAGGTGGACGCCGGCCGGGACGTGCGCAGCGAGCTGCTCGAAGGCTCCGCGCTCCTGGAAGGGGCCGCCGAACGCGCTCGCTCCCTCAGCGCCGGGGACGCCCAGCTCCTCTCCGAGGCCGCCAAGAAGCTGAAGCAGCCCGCCTCCCCGGATCTCGTCTTCGTCGCCCTGGCCCCCGAACTGGCCCATGCCGCGAGCCGGTACGCGGATCGCTCACTGGCCACTCGCTACGAGCGCGTCCTGGAGGTCGACGCCGAGCGCGAGAAGTCCCGCACCAGCGCCTGGTACGAATTCTTCCCGCGTTCGGCCGTGCGCGACGGCAAGACCCACGGCACCTTCAAGGACGCGGAGGCCTGGCTGCCCTACGTCCAGTCGCTCGGGTTCGACACCATCTACCTGCCCCCCATCCATCCCATCGGCCGCACCGCGCGCAAGGGGAAGAACAACAGCCTGCGCGCCGAGCCCGATGACGTGGGCAGCCCCTGGGCCATCGGCGGCCCCGAGGGCGGTCACAAGGCCATCCACCCGCAGCTCGGCACGCTGGAGGACTTCCGCGCCTTCATCAAGGCCGCGGAGCTACAGGGCATCGAGATCGCCCTGGATATCGCCTTCCAGTGCTCGCCCGATCACCCGTACGTGAAGGAACACCCGGAGTGGTTCCTCCACCGCCCGGACGGCACCATCAAGACGGCCGAGAACCCGCCCAAGCGCTATGAGGACATCGTCAACTTCGACTGGATGGGCCCCGCCCGGGACACGCTCTGGCCGGAGCTCGAGTCCGTCGTGATCCACTGGATCCAGCAGGGCGTGCGCGTGTTCCGCGTGGACAACCCGCACACCAAGCCGCTCCAGTTCTGGGCCTGGCTCATCAGCCGCGTCCACGCGAAGCACCCGGACATCGTCTTCCTGTCGGAGGCCTTCACCCGTCCCAAGGTGATGAAGGCGCTGGCCAAGATCGGCTTCACCCAGTCCTACACATACTTCACCTGGCGCAACTTCAAGGGCGAACTCCAGGAGTACCTCGAGGAGATCACCTCGCCGCCCGTGTCCGACTACTTCCGCGGCAACCTCTGGCCCAACACGCCGGACATCCTCCCCGAGCACCTCCAGAACGCCAGCCCGAGCATGTTCCGCATCCGCGTGGCGCTGGCCTCCACCCTCTCCTCCTCCTACGGCATCTACTGCGGCTACGAGCTCTGCGAGAACCGCCCGCTGCCCAGCAAGGAGGAGTACATCGACTCGGAGAAGTACCAGCTGGTGGCCTGGGATCTGGAACGGCCCGGCCACATCCGCGACTGGATCCGCAAGCTCAACACCGCCCGCAAGCAGCACCGCGCGCTCCAGCTCTACGGCAACCTGCGCTTCTACCCCTCGGACAACGACCGCGTCCTCTTCTACGGCAAGCGCACGCCGGACGGCTCCAGCCAGGTGCTCGTGGCGGTGAGCCTGGACCCCTTCTCTCCCCAGGAGGCCCTTCTTGACGTGCCGCTTCATGACCTGGGGATCCAGCCCGACGAGACGTACCAGGTGCACGAGTTGATGACAGATGAGCGTCGCCTCTGGCAGGGTCCTCACGCCCAGGTGCTCCTCACGCCGGAACAGCCGGCAGCCATCTGGGCGGTGTACCGCTTCCGCCGCACCGAGCAGGCATTCGACTACTACGAGTGACACCGAGAGGCGTATGGAACAGGACCCGCTTTGGTACAAGAAGGCCCTCATCTACGAGGTTCACATCCGCGCGTTCCATGACTCGAACGCGGACGGCCACGGGGACATCCCAGGCCTCATCGAGAAACTGCCGTACCTGCAGGACCTGGGGGTGGACTGCCTCTGGCTGCTGCCCCACTACCCCTCGCCCCTGCGAGACGACGGCTACGACATCGCGGACTACTACGCCGTCCATCCGGACTACGGCACGCTGGCGGACTTCCAGCGGCTGGTGGAGGCCGCCCACTCGCGCGGCATCCGCATCATCACCGAGCTGGTGGTGAACCACACCAGCGATCAGCACCCCTGGTTCCAGGAGTCCCGCCGCGATCCCAAGAGCCCCAAGCGCGACTGGTACGTGTGGAGCGACACGGACGACAAGTACAAGGGCACGCGCATCATCTTCCTGGACACCGAGCGCTCCAACTGGACGTGGGATCCAGTGGCCAAGCAGTACTTCTGGCACCGCTTCTTCAGCCACCAGCCGGACCTCAACTACGACAACCCAGCGGTGCAGGACGCCATGCTGGACGTCATGCGCTTCTGGATGAACATGGGCGTGGACGGGTTCCGGTGCGACGCGGTGCCCTACCTCTTCGAGCGAGAGGGTACCAACTGCGAGAACCTCCCGGAGACGCACGCCTTCCTCAAGCGCCTGCGCAAGGCGATCGACGCCGAGTACCCGAACAAGATGCTGCTGGCCGAGGCCAACCAGTGGCCCGCGGACGTGCGCGTCTACTTCGGCGACGGCGACGAGTTCAACATGGGCTTCCACTTCCCGGTGATGCCCCGCCTCTTCATGGCCGTGCGCAAGGAGGACCGCACCCCCATCGTGGAGATCCTCCAGCAGACACCAGACATCCCGGAGAACTGTCAGTGGGCCATCTTCCTGCGCAACCATGATGAGCTGACGCTCGAGATGGTGACGGACGAGGACCGCGACTACATGTACCGGGAGTACGCGATGGACCCCCGGATGCGGATCAACCTCGGCATCCGCCGCCGCCTGGCCCCGCTGATGGACAACGGCCGGCGCCGCATCGAGCTGATGCACAGCCTGCTGTTCACCCTGCCCGGTACGCCCGTCATGTACTACGGCGACGAGATCGGCATGGGAGACAACATCTACCTGGGCGATCGCAACGGCGTGCGCACGCCCATGCAGTGGACGGGAGACCGCAACTCGGGCTTCAGCCGGGCCGACAACGCGCGGCTGTTCGCTCCGGTGATCTCCGATCCGGTGTACGGCTACCAGGCCATCAACGTGGAGGCCCAAGAGCGTATCAAGACGTCGCTGCTGCACTGGGTGAAGCGGCTCATCAAGGTGCGCCAGCGCTACCCGGCCTTCGCGCTGGGCAAGCTGCGCTTCGTCAACCCGGACAACCGCCGCGTGCTGGCCTTCACCCGCGAGTGGCAGGGGCAGACCATCCTCATCATCTGCAACCTCTCGCGCTTCGCGCAGCCGGTCGTCCTGGATCTGCGCGAGTGGGAGGGCTGCGTGCCCGTGGAGTTGATGGGCGAAACGGACTTCCCGCGCATCTCGTCGCTGCCGTACCAACTGTCGTTGGGCCCCTACATGTTCCTCTGGTTCCGGCTGGAGAAACCCCTTCCCGGAAGGACGACCTCGTGACGACACCCGTGGACCTCGCAAAGCTCCCCGAGTATCTCAAGCACCAGCGCTGGTTCAGCGGCAAGGCGTGGCCCATCAAGTCCGTGTCCGTGGTGGATCACGCCACGCTGGACTTCGGCTCCTGCGCCTTCAGCCTCGCCGTCGTCGAGGTGCTGTACGAGTTGGGCAAATCCGAGCGCTACCTGCTGCCCGTGAAGCCCATGGCGGACGGCATCCATGACGCGCTCGAGGACGTGGAGTGCCTGCGCGCCCTCTTCCAGATCATCCGCGAGAAGCGCGAGGTGAACTCCGCCTCCGGAAAGCTCCGGGGCGAGTGGCTCAACACCCCGGAGAGCATGCTGTCCCTGCCCGAGCCCATCCCCGTTCGGCGGCTCATGGTGGAGCAGAGCAACACCTCCGTTGTCATCGGCGAGAAGGTGATCCTCAAGATCATCCGCAAGCTGGAGGCCGGGGTGAACCCCGAGTACGAGATGGGGCGCTTCCTCGCCACACGTACCGCGTTCCGTTCCAACCCCACGCTGCTGGGCGCGCTGCACCTGGAGGGCGTCTCCGGGGGCACCACGGCCCTGGTGCACCGCTTCATCACGAACGCGGTGGACGGTTGGAAGTACACGCTGGACCGCTTCCGCAAGCCGGGCACGCTGGAGGATTCCTTCCTGGAAGAGATGCGAGACCTGGGCCGGCGCCTGGGCGAGCTGCATCGAGCCCTGTCCTCGGATCCCCAGGAGCCGGACTTCGCTCCGGAGCCGGTGCTGCAAGAGGATCTGCAGCGCTGGAGCGCGTCCATCATGGGCGAGCTCGGGGTGACGCTGGCCGACGCGGGCCGCCTGCACGCGGACCTCGAGAACCAGCGCGAGCGGCTGCTGGAGCACGCGCGGCGACTGGCACGCGTGGCGCCCTCTGGACAGAAGATCCGCATCCATGGCGATCTGCACCTGGGCCAGGTGCTGCGAACGGACGGCCAGTGGATCATCTTCGACTTCGAGGGTGAGCCGTCCCGCACCTTCACCCAACGGCGGGAGAAGTACTCGCCGCTGCGGGACGTGGCGGGGATGCTGCGCTCGTTCGACTATGCCGAGGCCACCGTGCTGCTGGAGGGCAACCCGCCCACCCCGCGCATGGCGCCCTCGCGAGACGCGTTCCTGGAGGGCTACCGCGAGGCCACGCGCGGCGCGGCTTTCCTCCCGGCGGACGACGCCACCTTCTGGGTGATGTTGCGCGCCTTCGAATTGGAAAAGCTGCTCTACGAAGTGCGGTATGAGCTTCAGAACCGCCCGGACTGGGTGCGCATCCCCGTCCAGGCCCTCTTGCGGATGGAGGAGCCGAAGTGAAGAAGCCCGCTGACCGGCAGCAGATCGACGCGGAGATCCAGCAGATCATCGAGTTGCGGCACCCGGAACCCCACCGGGTGCTCGGCATCCACCCGGACGGAGATGGCGTGGTCGTGCGCGCCTTCCGTCCGAACGCCACCGCCCTCCACGTGGTGCCCGCTTTCGGCGGGCGCATCTCCATGGAGAAACGCCGGGATGGTGTCTTCGAGGCCCGGCTCAACGGCCGCACCGATCTCTTCAACTACCTGCTCGAGGTGGAGTACCCGGGCGGCAAGTCCTTCACCCTGCGCGATCCGTACAGCTTCCTGCCCACGATTGGAGAGCTGGACCTGTACTACGCGGGCGAGGGCCGTCACGAGAAGCTCTGGGAGCGCATGGGCGCGCACCTCATCCACCACAACGGGGTGGCTGGGGTGTCCTTCGCGGTCTGGGCGCCCACGGCGGCCGGCGTGTCCGTGGTGGGTGACTTCAACAATTGGGACGGGCGCCTTCACGCCATGCGGCGCATGGGCGCCTCGGGCATCTGGGAGCTGTTCATCCCCGAGGTCGGCGAGGGCACCCGGTACAAGTTCGAGATCCGGCCCAACCACGGCGGCCCGCCGCTGCTCAAGTCGGATCCGTTCGCCTTCCGCACGGAGGTGCCTCCGGCCACCGCGTCCGTAGTGCACGATCTCCACCGCTTCACGTGGACGGACGAAGCGTGGATGAGCAAGCGCGCCGAGGGCGAGCCCACGCAGAAACCCTGGAGCGTGTACGAGATCCACATGGGCTCGTGGCGCCGCATCGTGGAGGACGGCGACCGGCCGATGACGTACCGGGAGCTGGCCCCCGCGCTGAGCGACTACATCAAGGCCACGGGCTTCACGCACGTGGAGTTCCTGCCGGTGGCCGAGCACCCCTATGGCCCCTCGTGGGGCTACCAGGTGGGCAACTACTTCGCGCCCAGCGCCCGCTTCGGACACCCGGATGATCTGCGCTTCCTGATCAACCACCTGCACGAGCAGGGCATCGGCGTGATCGTCGACTGGGTTCCGGGCCACTTCCCCAAGGACGCGCACGCGCTGGGCAAGTTCGACGGCACGGCGCTCTACGAGCACGCCGATCCGCGGCAGGGCACGCAGCCGGACTGGGGCACCCTGGTCTTCAACTTCGGCCGCAACGAGGTGCGCAACTTCCTCATCTCCAACGCGCTGTTCTGGCTCGAGGAGTACCACGTGGACGGCCTGCGCGTGGACGCGGTGGCCTCCATGCTCTATCTGGACTACAGCCGGCGCGCGGGCGAGTGGGTGCCCAACCGCTGGGGCGGCCGCGAGAACGAGGAGGCTATCGCCTTCCTGCGTGAGCTGAACGACACCATCAGCCGCAAGCACGCGGGTGTGGTGGTGATTGCCGAGGAGTCCACGGCGTGGCCCAAGGTGAGCCAGCCGGTGAAGGACGGCGGCCTGGGCTTCCACTTCAAGTGGAACATGGGGTGGATGCACGACACCCTGCTCTACTTCTCGAAGGACCCCATCTTCCGCCAGTACCACCACAACAACATGACGTTCGGCCTGCTCTACGCCTTCAGCGAGCACTTCATGCTGCCGCTGAGCCATGACGAGGTGGTGCACGGCAAGGGCTCGCTCTACGGGAAGATGCCGGGAGATCCGTGGCAGAAGCGCGCCAACCTGCGCTCGCTGCTGGCCTGGATGTGGGCGCACCCGGGCAAGAAGCTGCTCTTCATGGGCGGCGAGTTCGGTCAGCACTCCGAGTGGAGCAGCGATCGCAGCCTGGACTGGCACCTGCTCGAGGATCCGGGGCACAAGGGCATCCAGAGCATGGTGTCGGATCTCAATCGCATCTACCGGGACGTGCCCGCTCTGTATGACGCGGACAACGAGCCCATGGGCTTCCAGTGGTTGCAGCCGGACTCGGCGTCCTCGAACGTGTTCGCCTTCGTCCGGCGCTCGCGCACCCCAGGGCGCCACGTGGTGTGCGTGGCCAACCTCGCCCCCGTCGTGCGCGAGAGCTACCGGGTCGGCTTCCCCCGCGTGGGCACCTACCAGGAAGTGCTCAACAGCGACGCCGCCAACTACGGCGGCTCGGGCGTGGGGAACATGGGGCTGATCCAGACCGAGGCCCAGCCGTGGGATGGGCAGGATGCGTCGGCCGCGCTGACGCTCCCGCCCCTCTCGGTGGTCTGGTTCATCCCGGGCTGAGCCTGCCTACTCGCCTCGGCGCAGCCGCTCCACGTAGGCGGCCGGGAGCCCCGCGCTCTCGGCGCCTCGCACCAGGGCTTCGATGAAGCGAGGGCTCACCGGGCCCTCGGTGGAGGCACGCCGCGGCGAGGTGGTGAACGCCGTGGCCTCCACGAGCTGCCCCGCCTGGCCCTCCAGGCGCACGCGCACCGGCCGCTCCACGCACATGCCCGTCACGAAGCCTTCCTTGTGCTGGATGATGGGCCAGTCCTTGCCCGGGATCTCGAAGAGCCTGCCGAACACGCTCCGGCCCGGCGCATCCGCCAACCCCGCCACGCGTCCGCCCCACCACCGCGACGGGAAGTCGTAGACGAGGTCCACCTCCAGCGCCTCGGCCAGCTTCCCCTCTGGCAACTGGAAGAAATCGTAGCTGTGTTGCGATCGCCACTCCTCAAACGCGGCCCGGTCCAGGATCGTCGAGTACGCGAAGTACAGCCGCGTTCCCGCCTGCGCCGACTCCCGGGCCTTCATCACCTGATCGTAGTGCGAGTCCATGTCTTCCTCTGCCCTGCTCTCTCAGTAAGCGAGAATCCCTATTCCGCCAGATCCCACATCCGGGACACGAACCCCCGAAGAAATGTTCGCCATTTGAAATTTGGAGGCCGAACATGTTACGGGTCCCGCGTGGGATGAGTGCCCTTTGACCCCTCCTTGGGTGCTCATTCCGCCGGGTCCGCATCGAGCGCGTGTGGATCACGCTCATCCATTGCCGCGCTCGGATGTCGGGGCAAAAACACATGACGAACTCAGCAACCCGGAAGCCCGGGATGGGTTTCCGAGCCAAGAGCACTCGCGTGCTCGGGCTGGTCGGGATGGTGTCGCTGATGGCCTGCGCGGATGCCGAGAAGGCGCCCGCGAAGGACTACACCAGCGAGGCCGACCGTACGCAACTGACGACGCACAAGGTACAGCTCAGCACAGAGCAGGCGAAGAAGCTCGAGCAGCAGGGTGCGAACCTCCAGGTCATCGCAGACTACGGCTCCTTCAAGGTCGTGCAGGTCGATGACAAGGCCATGGCGGCTCTCCCCCAGGGAGCCCAGACGCGCGACGACTTCAACGACATCCTTCTCAACGCGGGGACGATCAACACCGCGTCCCGCCACGGCCAGTCGTTGCGCGGGCTGAGCCTGCCGGCCTCGGGCAAGAGCCTGAAGCTGGTGCAGTTCTCCGGCCCCATCAAGGAAGAGTGGGTCAAGGAGCTCGAGGCCACTGGCGTCAAGCTCATCACCTACATCCCCAACAACGCGTACGTCGTCTACGGCGACATCTCCGCGCTGCAGAGCCTGCAGAAGCAGCTGACGGACTCCCGGTCCATCCAGTGGGCCGGCGACTACCTGAACGACTACAAGCTGGATCCGTCCGCGCTGAAGGCCGAGACGCCCACCTACGCCATCCAGCTCGTCAAGGACGAGGAAGCCAACAGCACCACGCTGGATCTGGTCCGCGCCAAGCAGTACCGCGCTGGGACGATCCGCGAGGCGCAGGGCTACGTGAACGTGGTGGCGTACCTGACGGTGAAGGATCTCTACGAGATCGCCGCCCGTCCGGACGTGCTCTCCATCCAGCCGCGCTCCCTGCCCCGCAAGTATGACGAGCGGCAGAACATGATCATCTCCGGCCACCTGAACGGGAACGCCCCGACGGGTCCGGGCTGGCTGGACTGGCTGGCTGCCAAGGGCTTCACCCAGGCGCAGTTCACCGCGTCCGGCTTCGGCGTGGACTTGTCCGACAGCGGTCTGGACAACGGCACCACGACGCCCAACCACTTCGGCTACTACACGGGCGGCAACATCAGCAACCCCAGCCGCATCGTGTACAACCGCATCGAGGGTACGAGCGGTGACACGACCGAGGGTTGCGATGGCCACGGCACCCTGAACGCCCACATCGTCGGCGGCTATACGAACCGGACGGGCGCGCCCTTCCAGGATGCGGACGGCTACTCCTACGGCCTGGGCGTGGCGCCCTTCGTGAAGCTGGGCGGATCCGTCATCTTCGCGCCGGACTGGACCGACGCGGTGTACGAGGATCTGCAGTCGCGCGCCTACCGCGACGGCATGCGCATCAGCAGCAACAGCTGGGGCTACACCAGCGGCAACACCTACAACATCGACTGCCAGCAGTACGACTCGCTGGTGCGCGACGCGCAGCAGGCGGGCTTCGACGAGCCCAACGTGCCGGGCAACCAGGAGATGGTGATCGTGTTTGCGGCCGGCAACAACGGCCCGGGCGCCAACTCCGTGGCGCCTCCGGGCACCGCGAAGAACGTCCTCACCGTCGGCGCCTCGGAGAACGTGCAGGCCTTCGGCGGCGCGGATGCTTGCGGCGTCGCTGACGTGGACGCCAACAGCGCCAACGACATCGTCGACTTCTCCGGCCGCGGCCCCACCGCGGACGGCCGCAAGAAGCCGGAGATCGTCGCCCCCGGCACGCACGTGTCCGGTGGCGTGGCGCAGGATCCGAGCCAGCGCGCCAACCCGCCGGCCAACCCGCTGGGCAAGGCGCTCTCGTGCTTTGACGCCTCGGGCGTGTGCGCCGGCGCGGGCAGCGACTTCTTCCCCTCCGGCCAGCAGTGGTACACGGCCTCCTCCGGTACCAGCCACTCGACCCCCGCGGTCGCTGGTGGCACGGCGCTGGTGCGTCAGTACTTCATCAACCAGGGCATGACGCCGCCGAGCGCGGCCATGACCAAGGCGTTCCTGGTGAACTCCGCCCGCTACATGACGGGCGTGGACGCCAACGACAACCTCTGGTCCAACAACCAGGGCTTCGGCATGATGAACCTGGGCATGGCGTTCGACGGCATCCCCCGTCTGATCGATGACCAGGTCGAGACCAACACCTTCACCGCCACCGGCCAGACCCGCACCTTCGAGGGTGGGATCGCCGACTCCAGCCTGCCCTTCCGCGTCACCCTGGCGTGGACGGACGCGCCGGGCTCCACCACCGGCGGCGCGTGGAAGAACAACCTGGACCTGGCCGTCACGGTTGGCGGCCACACCTACAAGGGCAACGTGTTCACCGGCGCCAACTCCGTTGAGGGTGGCACGGCGGACGACAAGAACAACGTGGAGAGCGTGTTCCTGCCCGCGGGCGTGGAGGGCGACTTCACCGTCACGGTGACGGCCTCCAACATCAACTCGGACGGCGTGCCGGGCAATGCGGCCACGCTGGACCAGGACTTCGCCCTGGTGGTGTACAACTCCTGCGACGAGCGGGGCGAGGTGCCCACCAATGTGACGGCCACGGACCTGGGCGCCAACCACGTCCAGATCAAGTGGGACGACAACGGCGCCGCCAAGTACACCGTCTACCGTTCCACCACCGCGGGCGGCCCGTACACCCGCGTGGCGACCGTGGAGACGGGTACCGAGTTCGTGGATGAGGACGTGTCCCGCGGCATCACCTACTACTACGTGGTGCGTGGCGTGGCGTGCGCCGAGTCGACCAACTCCGTCGAGGTGTCCGCCACGGCCACCGGCGTGTGCAAGCTGAAGCCGACCTTCGCGGGCATCGCGGCGGCGACCAACGGCGCGGCCTCCACCTGCTCCAACACGATCACCTGGGCGGACGCGACGGCTACGTGCGGCGGCACCCTGAGCTACTCGGTGTACCGCAGCACCACCCCGGGCTTCACCCCGTCGATCGCCAACAAGATCGCCACGGGCATCAGTGGCACCAGCTTCAATGACGACCTGAACCTGACCAACGCGGCGAAGTACTACTACGTGGTCCGGGCCACTGAGACGAGCGACGCCACCAACGAGGAGGGCAACAAGGTCGAGAAGTCCGCCGTCCCCACGGGCGCGGTGAGCACGGGTCTGAGCTACTTCGATGACCTGGACAGCAACCGTCCGACGGACGCGGCCGCTTACTGGATCGCCACGACCCAGTCCGGCACCGCGGGCACGATCAACATCACCACGAACTGCCACTACCAGTCGGCCACGAAGGCCTACCGCTTCGGCGCGGCGAGCGCCACGTGCGGCGGCAGCTACCCGATCAGCACGCAGGCGACCCTGTCGCTGGGTGGTGACGGCACGACGGCGGGCATCAACGGCTTCGAGATCCCGGCCAGCACGCTCAACCCGACGATGTCGTTCAACCTCTGGTACACCACCGAGGATCAGTACGACGGCGCGTGGCTGGTCTACAGCACCGCCAGCGCGACTGGCCCCTGGACCGCGGTGAGCGACGTCGTGTCCGCCACGGCGCCGTACGTCTCCGCCGGTGGCTACGACAACGTCCTCAAGAGCAGCACGACCACTCGCATCTGGACCAAGACGAACAACGGCGCCAACGGCTCGCTGAAGGCCGTCACCGTGAACCTGACGGCCCTCGCGGGCCAGAAGGTGTGGTTCGGCTTCAAGTTCCACAGCGACATCTCGCAGACCTACGAGGGCGTCTACATCGACGACGTGCGCCTCAGCGCGCCCGCGTACGGCTCGTGCACCACGAACACGCCGCCTCCGGGCCCGGCGGTGACCTACCGCATCACCAACCTGCCGACCCCGGTGGGCGCGGGTGATGCGGTGACCTTCGACGTCACCGCTCTGGACGCCGTGGGCCAGACGGCCACCGGCTACACCGGCAGCGCTACGTTCACCAGCACCGATGCGCAGGCGCAGCTGCCGTCCGCGACGCCCTTCACCGCGGGCCAGGCGACCGGCGTGCCGGTCTCGTTCCGCACGCTGGGCAACCAGACGATCACCGCCAGCGACTCGTCGGATCCGGCCATCACCGGCTCCGCCAGCACCACCATCACCGCGGGTGCCCCGGTCGAGCTGACCATCGTCAGCCAGCCCTCGAACGCCAAGGCGGGCCATGCCCTCTCCCCGGCCGTGTCGGTGGGCATGAAGGACCAGTTCGGCAACGTCGTCTCGACGGGCAGCAACGCCATCACCGTGACCCTGGGCAACAACCCGGGCGGCGCCACGCTGGCTGGCGCCACCACGGTGGCCGCGGTGGGCGGTGTGGCCACCTTCTTCGACCTGGCTCTGGACAAGGTCGGTGAGGGCTACACGCTGGTGTTCAGCTCCGATGGCCTCACTGGCATCACGAGCGCGTCGTTCAACATCACCCCGGATGCTCCGGCCAAGATGGGCTACGTGGCGCAGCCGACCACGGCCAAGGCCGGTGACGCCATCGCGCCGCCGGTGCAGCTGCTCATCCTGGATCAGTTCGACAACCCCACGGATGCCTCGGTCAAGGTGGGTATCACCCTGGGCGAGAACACGTATGGCGGCCAGCTGTCCGGCACCATCACCGTGGAGGCGGTCGGTGGCGTGGCTACCTTCTCCGACCTGAGCATCGACAAGGTCGGCACGGGCTACAAGCTGATCTCCTACGCGGACGGGCTCGAGAACGCCGAGAGCGATGGGTTCGACATCACCCCGGCCGATCCGTACCGTGTCATCATCGACGTCCAGCCGTCCGACGCGGTTGCTGGCGCCGCGATCAGCCCTGCCGTGAAGGCCACCGTGCTGGATCGGTTCGACAACATCGCGACGCAGGCCACGGATCCGGTCTCGGCGGCGCTCGGCAGCAACCCGAACGGCGCCAAGCTGCGCGGCACCACCAACGTCAACCCGGTGAGCGGCGTGGCCACGTTCAGTGACCTGGCCGTGAGCAAGGAGGGCCTGAACTACACCCTGGTGATCGGCTCGAGGAAGCTCTACTCGGCCACCAGCGTGGGCTTCGACGTCACTCCTCGCTCGGGTGGCAGCGTGGACAAGCTGGCCTTCAAGCCGTCCTCGGACAAGGTGGAGGCGGGCAAGCCGCTGACCATCGAGGTGGAGCTGCAGGACGCGCAGGGCCACGTGCTCACGGGCGCCACGGACGCCGTGACGCTGAAGCTGGGCGAGGGCCCCACGGGCAGCCAGCTGTTCGGCACCACCACGGTGGCCGCCGTCAACGGCGTGGCGAAGTTCGCGGACCTGTCCGCGCACAAGGCCGGCGGTGGCTACACGCTGGTGGCCAGCGCGACGGGCTTCGACAACGCCACGAGCGCGGCCTTCGCGGTCACGCCGAGCGAGGCGGCCAGCTTCACGGTGTCGCTGCCCGCGAGCGTGACGGCCGGTGAGGAGACCACGATCTCCGCCACCGCCGTGGACGCCTACGGCAACACCGCGTCCTCGTACGCGGGCGCTGTCACGGTGTCGAGCAGCGACTCCGCGGCGTCCTTCTCCTCCACGGCGACCTTCGTCGACGGTGTGCTGAACAACTTCAAGGTCACCTTCAAGAGCAGTGGCCTGAAGACGATCACCTTCACGGATGCGGCCAAGGCCAGCCTCACCAGCTCGGTGAAGACGAACGTGACTGCCTTCGGACAGCCCACGGTCACCGTCACCGATCCCGAGGGCGGCAAGGAAGTGTCCGGCAAGGTCAACGTCACGGCCGAGGGCGCGGTTGCCTCCGGCACGACGCTGACCAAGATCGCCATCTTCGTGGACGGGGCCGAGATCGCCAGCGGCACGGACGCCAAGGTGACGGGCAGCTGGGACAGCGACAGCGCCCAGGGTGGCACGCACGTCATCACCGCCGTCATCACCGACGGCGCGGGCAACTCGGTGACCTCCGCTCCGGTCATCGTGTCCACGGAGATCGACAGTGGCTGCGGCTGCGGTGCGACGTCCAGCACCGACGCCGGCATCTACCTGGGCCTGCTCGTCCTGGCGCGCTACGCGCTGGGCCGTCGCCGCAAGGCGGCCTAGAGCAGTCCGGCTCCGGGGCGCTGAAGCAGGCGCCCCGGGGCTTCTCTCGAAGGTACTGAGTCGTTAGGAATGCGCCGGCGCGGAACTCTCCCGCCGGCGCATTTCTTTTCGGGCTTGTGTCGGATTGCTGCCAGGGCCGCGGAGTTCCGCGGCGCCGCGAACCCCTCTCAGGGGCTCAGCGGATCTTCTTGCGAACGGCGTTGACCTCGTCGCGGAACGCTCCGAGTACGCCGCCCACGTCCAGCCGCGCCGTCTTGATGAACAGGCGGATGGCCTTCTCCACGTGCTCAGCCAGGGTGGCCATCTTCTCCAGCCGCTGGATGCGCTCGGTGTCCACCGCGCCGGACTCCCGCGCCATGCGCAGGGACTCGGCGATGTCCGCGCGGATGCGAGAGACGAAGCTTGCCTCACGCTCCTCGATGACGTGCGTCACCATGCGGACCAGATCCGTCTCCGCCGCGTACCGCCAGACGGAGTCCTGGGGCGACCGGACGCGCTGCACCACGCCCCAGCGCTCCAGATCCTTCAGGAGCATGGAGACGCCGCCCTTGGAGAGATCCAGCTCGCGCTCGATCTCTCCGGCCGTGAGCGGCTCACCCCGCAGGTAGAGCAGCGCCCAGACACGGCCCTGGTTGCGCTTGAACCCCCAGAACTCGATGACGTTGCCCACGGCCTCCACGGCCATGGCCTCCCACGGCGCCAGCACTCCCGGAGCCGTGAGCGACTCGGGACCGGGCGGGGTCACGCCACCTGTCCAGAGGTAGCCCTTCACGCAACCTTGCTCCGCACTTGCGCGGTGATGCCGTCAGACAGCTTGCGCGCCCAACCCACCAGCTCCTGCCCGCCCACCGTGTCCGAGTAGGGCCCGAGGAAGTCCAGCGCCGAGACGATCTCCGCGTTCAGCCGCTCCAGCGACATATCCACCGCGCCCGTGGCGATGATGGCGGCGCCCAGTTCCTGAGCGCGCTCCGGAGCGATGCTGGAGAAGGCCCACGCGTCCCGCAGCTTGCGGCGCAGCCCCTCATCCTTGGCCAGAGCCAGGAGGATGGGCATGGAGGGCGAGCGCGAGTACAGATCCGCGTACTGCGGCTTGCCCACGTCCGTGCCGAGGATGTCGCGGATGTCGTCGGCGATCTGGAAGGCCACGCCGAGGTGACGGCCAAAGCCGTCGAAGCGCGCCTCGGCGTCCTGCTTCTTGGCGAGCAGCGCGGCGGCCTTGCCGCACCAGCCGAACAGCGAGCCAGTCTTGCCCTCGGCGATGTAGCGCAGCTGCGGCATGGGCAGATCCATGACACCGCGCGCCTCGACCTCGGCGATGGCCGCGCGGGTCATCTCGGAGACGACGGACAGACCCGTCTCCGCGACACGGGAGTCCATCTGGACCAGGCGCAGCAGCGTGGTGGAGAGGATGAGGTCGCCGCTCATCACCGCGACGATGTTGCCCCAGCGGGAGTTCACCGTGGGCCGGCCGCGGCGGAACATGCCGGCGTCCACCACGTCGTCATGCAGGAGGCTGGCGGAGTGGATGAGCTCCGCGGCGACCGCGATCTCGACCAGCGTCTCGGCGGGCACGCCCACGGCATCTCCGAAGAGACGCACGAGCATGGGGCGGGCGCGCTTGCCACCGCCACCCAGCACGAGGTGGCGCGCGGCCTCCATCAACGTGTCGCCCTTCACGCCCGGCCCGGCGTCCCCATCCGCCAGCGCGGCGACAATGCGCTGCTCCACAATGCCGAGAAAGTCAGACAGTTCGCGAGCCAGTTCCATGCAGAGACCTTTCTCCTCGGGACGTTCATATAGTTCAAGACCGCGTGAACGGTGAAGGGAATCCTCTGAGAGCCACACGCAGCGTCCCAGCGGTGTGATGCCAGGTGTGAGAAGCACCGGTGTAGGACCACCCAAGCCACCCAAGCTGGTTGCTCCCCAGCCATCCTGCCGCACTGCGTCGAGAAGGGTTTGAGTGGCCGCGGCGCCCGTGAGAGAGAAAGAAAGAATCCTCTTCATCCGTGGATCGCGTGTCTCCCGCCGCCTTGCGCCATCACTTCCTCCGCAGCCTCGCCTCGCTCGCCACCGCCATTCCGCTGTTCCGCCCGGGTAGCTCGCTGCCGGGCGCCAACGCCCCGCTGGTCAGCGCTCCGCCCCTGGACGCCGAGACCGGGCCCATGCGCGCGAAGCCATGGCTGAGGCTGTCCCTGCGCGCCTCCGTGGCGGAGGGGATGTTCGCGGAGGTGTTCACCGCGTGCGCGGGCGCCACGGTGCTCACCGCGTGGGCGATCGCGCTGCAGTTGGGGCCGTTCCTCGTGGGCGTGATGACGTCCATGTCCTTCTTCGCCCAGTTCGTGCAGTTCCCAGCCGCGTGGCTCACCTCCACGTTCGGCCACCGGCGAGTGGCGCTCACGGCGGTGTGCCTGTCCCGGCTGGCGGTACTGCCGCTGTGCCTGGTGCCGTGGCTGCCGCTGTCCCTGGCCGGGCAGCAGCGGCTCCTGGTGGGAATCGCCGCGGTGTCGGCGGTGCTGAGCGTGGTGGGCAACAACGCCTGGGTCGCGTGGATGGGAGAGCTCGTCCCGCGTCCGCTCCGAGGGCGCTTCTTCGGACGGCGCACCGCGCTGTGCACCATCGCCGGTACGCTGGCCTCGCTGGTGGCGGGCGTGTTCCTGGACCGCACCAAGCAGATCGGCGCGGTGGGAGCGGCGCTGCCCGCGCTCTCGGCGCTGGCGTGCATCGTCGGCGTCGTCACCACCTTCTTGATGTCCCGGCAGCACGATCCGGCGCCCGGGAGCTCGGCGATCCGGCTGGACTTCGAGGCCGCCCGGGTGCCTCTACGAGATCCGCACTCGCGCCGGGTGCTGCTCTACCAGGTGGCGTGGAACGCGAGCGTGGGACTGTCAGCGCCCTACTTCGCGCTGCACATGCTGCAGAACCTGAAGATGACCTTCGTCGTCATGGCGCTGTACTCGGCGGCCGTGGCGGGAGTGCGCGTGCTGCTGGCGCCGTTGTGGGGTCGGCTCATCGACCGGGTGGGCGCGCAGCCGGTGGTGCTGGCGTGCTCGCTGGGACTCTCGGCGGTGCCGCTGATCTGGCTGTTCCCCACGGCGGGCATGCTGTGGCCGCTGGTGTTCGACGTGGTGCTCGCGGGCACGCTGTGGAGCGGGCATGCACTCGCGGTGTTCGCGCTGCCGCTGGCGGTAGCGCCTCGGAAGGGGCGGCCCTTCTATCTGGCGGCCTTCTCCACCGCGGGCGGACTGGCCTATGCGGTGACCTCCGCGCTGGGCGGCGGACTGGCCAGCGTCCTGCCCACCCACTTCACCCTGGGACAGCACGAGTATGTGAACCTGCAGGTGCTCTTCCTGCTGTCCTCGGTGTCTCGCGTGGCGGCGGCCTTCCTGGCCACCCGCATCATCGAGCCGAATGCCCAACAGGCTCGTTCCTTTGGCGCCCTTGCGGAGCTGCTGTGGCCGCGCGCTCGTCCTGCTCCGGCCCCGGTGCTCGCCGAGGCGCGTACGGGCAACGGCGAGAACTGAGCCGCTGCCCTCCCCCACTCCGCCAAGGACTCAGAGGCGGTAGCCGCGAACCACCTGGGAGACGCGCTCCGAGAGAGCCTGGAGCGAGTCCACCGAAGCGGTGGTCGAGGTGATGCGCTCCAGGGTGTCGTTCATCAGCGAGTTCAGCTCGTTCACGGCGGTGGAGATCTGCTCGATGCCGGTGGTCTGCTGGCTGACGGCGCTGGCGATCTGCCGGACGGACGCAGAGCTGTCCCGGACGATGTCGGAGAGGGCCTGGAGGTTGTCACCGGACTGCCGGATCTTCGAGAGCCCCTCCTCCATGCGATGGGTGCCCTCCTCGGTGATGCGCACGGTGGTGACGATGGCCTCGCTGACGTCCGCGAGCAGATCTCTCACCTGCGAGGTGGCTCGGATGGACTGATCGGCCAGGGCTCGGATCTCCCGGGCCACCACGGCGAAGCCCTTGCCATGCTCGCCGCTGCGCACGGCCTCGATGGCGGCGTTGAGCGCCAGCATGTGGGACTGGTCCGCCAGATCCTTCACCGTCTGGGTGATGCCGCCGATCTGCCGGGTGCGCTCGCCCAGGGAGGTGATCTGCGTGGCGATCTGCTTCACCTGGTCGAGCATCTCCACGAGCCCACTGATGCTCTCGCCAATGGCGGCGCTGCCCGTCTTGCCCAGCTCGTCGGCGCGCGCGGCGACCTTGAGGACGGACTCGGCCGTCTGGGAAGCATCGCTGGAGGTCCGGTGGAGCTCCTGGGCCGTGGTCTGCGTCTCGTGCAGGGAGCTGGCGTAGCGGCTGGCCATCTTGTTCTGGTCGGTGGCCGAGTGGCTGAGCACGCGCACGGACTGGGTCATCAGCTCCGAGGAGAACTGGAGCTCGTGCAGCACCTCCTTGAGCCGGTTCACCATGGACGCGAAGGCCTGGGAGAGCTGTCCCACCTCGTCCTGGGAGTCCACCTGGATGGCCTCGCGGAGATCGCCCTGGTCGGCGATGCGCCGGGCCACCTGGGTGAGGCGCAGCAGGGGCGCCACCAGCCGCCGGCTGAAGAGGTAGGCACCGATGCAGAAGGCCAGCAGGGCCCCGAGGAGCACGCTGCCGAAGCGCAGGGTGAGCTCCCGGAGCTGGTCTCGCGCGGCGGAGCGGTTGAAGCCCACGTGGATGTAGCCCAACGCTCCATCGCGCACCGGGGCGCGCAAGGAGAGGATCTCCGCATCCCGGATCTGGAACGAGTGCGGCTCGTCCTGCTTGAGGAGTTCGGTGGCTCGCTCGCGGATGACGGGGGCAAAGGTTCCCGAAGCGGCGATGAGCTCACCTCCCTGATCCACCACCGCGATGTAGGCGACGCGGGAGCGGGCGGCGACCTCATCGGTGAGCTTCTGGACCTTTTCGAGTTGGCGCGAGGTCAGCGGCTCCGTCAGCGTGGACGCCAGCGCATAGGGCAAGCCCGCGCCGATCTCCTCGCCCTGCGCATCGAAGCCGGCCTGCATGCGCGGCAGAAGATAGCCAAAGGTCAGCAGCCCCGAGAGAACCGCCACACCGAGCGGTCCAAGACTGAGCTTTTGGGAGAGAGAGAGGCGCATCGAGCAGAGCCAGGGTCAATACCAGGGGGCCATGGTCTACGCGGCTCCACGGCTTGAAGGAAGGGCTTCGCGGTGGATTGTGAATGCGGGCTGGAAGACAATGCAATCACTCTGCCCGTCTTCGGTTCGCCAGGAGACGTGGCAAGTTGTGTGTGAGATCGAAACGCAGCACGGCGGAAGTCGCCCCGGAGACCACGAGGCTGGGGGGCGTATGTCCGGCCGTCAGGAAAGCAAGCAGTCCCTGCCGAGGAGACCCTGCATGAAGGCTCACCCTACCGCGATCCTCGTACTCTTCGTGGCGTGCACCGCACTGGCCGCGGATGCTCCGTCGCTGGAGGCCCTCACGCCCACCTCCGGCACGGGGGCGGAACAGGTGCTGGACGGCAACCCGACGGCCGGCTGGCGCCCCGACGGGGATCCCTCGAACGAGGGCCTGCTCCTGCGGCTGGAGGAGCCGACCGCCTTCGGTTCCGTGGGGGTTCGCGGCTGCGCGGGCTCGCCCTCGGCCCAGGTCGAAGTCTCGGTCGATGGGCAACCCATCGGCAGTCCCCAGGCGGTTACCGCGGACAAGGAGACTGTCTTCTCGTTCAGTGAGCTCGCGCACCGCTCCCTGTTCGTGAAGCTGGTGGCCCCCGCCCCCGCACAGGCCTGTATCGGTGAGATCCAGGTCTCGAAGGGAGGCAAAGCGCTGGCCCTGAAGCCTCCGCGCAGTGTGCCCGGCCGCATCCAGGCCTCGTCGGTGCTGACGCCGGCGGATGCCTACCACCCGGGCTTCCTCTTCGATGGCCGGACCGACTTCGGCTGGGTGGAGGGCGCCAAGGGCACCGGCGCCGGTGAGTCCATCACCCTCACGCTGGACTCGCCCCTGGAGCTGAAGGGGTTGGAGCTGTGGAACGGCTACCAGCGCTCGATGGATCACTTCAAGAAGAACGCCCGAGTGGCCCAGCTCTCGCTGTCCGTGGACGGTGGAGCGCCCATCGTGCTCAAGGTGGGGGACAAGAGCGGCCCGCAGGTGATCTCGCTGCCCGCGCCGGTCAAGGGCAAGACGTTCAAGCTGACGGTGGACAAGGCCATCGCGGGCTCGAAGTACCCGGATCTCGTCCTGAGCGAGCTGCGGCTCGTGGACGCACAGGGCACGTTGACGGTGCGCACTCCCGACATGGAGGAGCGGCGCAAGGTCTTCCAGGGCGAGTTGGCCAACACGAGCCTCGCGAAGGTCGTGGACCAGAGCTGGTACAACCGCTGCGCGGAGCAGAGCGGGCTGGTGGTGCGCACGCTGAAGCTGCGCAGCAACCACACCTTCGTCTTCTATGACAACACCCAGGGGGAAGGCGACCCGGACAAGGGCGTGGATGAGTCCAAGGAGGTCCTGGACGGAGCCTGGGTGGTGAAGAAGTCGGCGAAGCCCTGGACAGCGATCGAGCTGTACGGGCGGCGGCACGTGATCAGGACGACGACGGGCTGGGTGCCCTACGGAGACGTGGAGGAGAAGTCGACCGAGTCCACGCGGATCGGCGGAGGAACGCTGGAGATTGCTCGCGTGGCCGACCTGGATGAGAAGGCCTTCCAGCAGCTGGCCGCCGAGTGGCTCGGGGGCGTGCAGGGGCGTTCGGTGGGCTGTCTGGCGACGGCGGGCCACACGTACAAGGAGCTGGTGGCCGTGGATGCCCTCTTCGTGCGAGGCCCGGCGGTGACCGATCTGTTCTCGCGCTAGCGCGTCAGTCGCGGTTGCGCAGCATCGACACGGGACGGATCTGGGAGGGGTTGCGCCAGTCCCTGAGGCGCTCGATGAGTTCTTCATCCCCCTCCTCCTTCACGCGGGCCAGGAAGGCCTCGAAGACGTCCTCGCGCACGTAGAGATAGGAGGAGTCGAGCCGCGTGGCGGTGGGCAGCCCCTCCGTAACTGGGGCATAGGTGATCCACTCCCCATCCCGGACGCCCCAGACGATCCGGCCGATGCGCGTGCGATCCAGGTCCTGCTCGGGAGCCCAGGCCATCGCCTCGTGCCAGGTGAGGTGGCCGTAGAGGAAGTTGATGCCCTGGTGGGCGATCAGCAGCTCCGGCAGCGGGCGCGGGATTCTCTCGATGAGCTTGCGATAGCGCGCGTATGGCGGGGTCTGGGTGGGATCGAAACCCCAGCGCGCCACGAGCACCAGGGCCAGTGAGACGATCATGGCGCTCCGGGAGCGCACGAGCACGGACAGGCGCGCCGGAAGCGCCAGGACGGCCAGGGCCACGGCAGGCAGCGGCGCGAGAAGGGACAGGCGATAGCCCAGGTCCAGCACATCCCGGCGCCAGAGCGGGAACAGGCACACGGCCAGGGGAAGCAGGAGCGCGGAGACGAGTGGGCGTAACGCCCTGCGTCGCCAGAGCAGCACCAGGCCCAGGAAGAGCCCGGCCCACGTCGCCGCCAACTCCACCTGCTGCACGGGATGGGTCGTGCGGAGCCTGAACGCGGCGAACGGCAGCGGCACACCGAGCGACAGATCGAGCTGCGTGGACACCCTACCGAGATCGCCCGGATGGAGCAGGTTGGGCAGGACCCTGGTGAGCCCGATGAACCCCAGCAGCGCGGCGCCCCCGGCCACGAGGAGCGGCCACTTGCGCTCTGGCGCCTCTCGTCGTCCACGGAGCGCGAGCCCGAGGAGCGCCCCCACCCCGCCCAACCCGAGCATCGAAGCCCCGAGCCGGTGCGCGGTCGCCGCGAGCAGGAGCGCCACCGTGCCCCCGAGCGCCGCCCAGAACCCACGCCTCGCGGTAGCGCCCCACCCCAGCACGATGAGCAAAGGAGCCACGGCCCCGAGGGTCTTCGGGAAGTCCCCCGCCAGGTGCATGAGGGTCGGCGAGGCCGCCGCCCAGAGTGCCATCACCCAACCAGCGAGGCGCTCCCGGTCCAGAGAAGGCGCCTCGGAGGCCGAGGCCCGCGCGAGCCGAGTCCCCGCGAACCACGCCGCCGGCACGCACGCGGCCGCCAACAGCGCGCTCATCCCCTTCACGCCCCGGATGGGCTCGCCCACAAGCCATGCGGCCAGCCCCAACAACCTGAGGACCCAGCTCGCGTCCGGGACGTGGAGACGCCCCTCGGCGATCAGGTGCTGCACCTGGACGATGTAGTAGTAGCCATCCGTCCCGGGCGGCTCAGGGCTCTCCAGAAGCCGGGCGAACCGCACGACGAAGGCCCCCACGGTGAGCCCCACCAGGAGCCCCAGATCGCCAAGAGAACGTCTGTCCCGCTCTGGGCCCTCGGGGCTCACGGCCCAGGTGTCCCAGGTCCGGCGCCCTGCGTCATGAACTCCCAGGCCTCCAGCCGGCGATCTAGCGCGGTGAGCGCCCACAGGTCGGACGTGTTGTCCGGATCCAGCGCGCCCAGGGCCCGCCGCAGCGGTTCACGCGCCTGAACCACTCCCCACTCCGAGAGCACCCGGAGCGCCATGATCGACGAGCGCTCCACCAGCAACCCGAGCAGCGCCGAGACCACCCGCTCACTGCGCTCGGCGGAGAGCCGCTGCACCGCCTCATGACGCTCCTCGGGAGTAGACTCGGGATCGGCCAGGACCCCGGCGAGCGCCTGGTACCGGTCCTCGTCCAGCATCTCCCGAGGCCCGCCCTTCACCCAGTGCTCCAGGGTGACGTTGGTGCCTCCGAACGAGACGCACTCGCGGCCCACTCCATCATCCCCGAACACCCCGAGGATCCGCTCCGGGCTCGGAGTGCCGCCCACCAGCAGGCCCTGGGCGCGCCCCGAGAGCCCGCTGGAGTCCCCGATCAGGTGGACACGGACGACGGAGGCCTCGGACTCAGCGCTTCGCTCGGGGCTCACCCGTCCCCACTTGAGGAACACCTCGGCGAGCCCCCGCTGGTGCACATACCAGCGGTACTCCAGCCAGACGGCGCTGGGGCGGTCGGCGAAGCGCGGATCATCGGGCTCGGAGAGGCGCGCAGCCCCCTCGGGAATCCCGGCGAAGCAGCGGTCCACGAGGGCCTGGGCATCCTTGAGTCGCATGGCACGCGGGAGGGTGTGCCATTGCCCCGCCGTGTTCAAGCCCACCCTCTGGGATTGGCTTATGGGGGCCTGGGCTTGTAGAAGGTGCCAGCCACGCCCTCCCTCCTGGGTAACCCATGTCCGAAATCGCCACAGCCGACTCGAAGAAGGAAGCCGAGTTCCAGCCCTATATCTCCGCGGACCGGAGCGACGTCGCCGAGTTCACCCCGAAGGCCATCATCATCGGAGTGGTCTTCGGCATCATCTTCGGCGCCGCCACGGTGTACCTGGCCCTCAAGGCGGGCCTGACTGTCTCGGCCTCCATCCCCATCGCGGTGCTCGCCATCTCGGTGCTCAAGAAGCTGGGAGGCTCGACGATCCTCGAGAACAACGTCGTGCAGACGATCGGCTCGGCGGGCGAGTCCATCGCCTCGGGCGTGGTGTTCACCCTGCCCGGCTTCCTCTTCCTGAGCGCGCAGAGCAACGGCTCGAGCTACTTCGAGTACTGGACCATCTTCACCCTGGCGCTGCTGGGCGGAGTGCTGGGCACGCTGATGATGGTGCCGCTGCGGCGCTCGCTGATCGTCAAGGAGCACGCCAACCTGCCCTACCCCGAGGGTACGGCCTGCGCCTCGGTGCTCATCGCCGGCGAGAAGGGCGGCAACCTGGCGAAGCTGGCCTTCCAGGGCGTGGGCTTCGCGTTCATCTACGCGCTGCTCCAGAAGGTGCTCAAGCTGATCGCCGAGACGCCCACGCTGATGTCGTCACAGAAGAACAAGTACTTCCCGTCCGCCACGCTGAACGGAGACATCACCCCCGAGTACCTGGGCGTGGGCTACATCATCGGCCCGAAGATCGCGGGCGTGCTGGTGGCCGGTGGCGTGCTGGCATGGCTGGGGCTCATCCCGCTGCTGGCCTCGCTGGTGCCGCCGGATACCATCGCCTCGCAGTTGCTGAAGCTGGGCTATCTCACGGATATCGCCAAGGCGGGAGGCCCGGGCGGCTGGGATCCGGTGACGCATACCTTCAGCAACACGGCCACTGCGGTGTACCGCGCCTACGTGCGGCAGATCGGCGCGGGCGCCGTGGCCGCGGGTGGTTTCATCACCCTGCTCAAGACGCTGCCCACCATTGTCTCGGCCTTCAAGGAGAGCCTCGCCTCGCTGCGTGAGGGCCCGGGTGCCGCCGCTCCCAAGCGCACCGAGCGGGACCTGCCGCTGACGGTGGTGCTCTTCGGCAGCGTGGGGCTGGTGCTGATCATGGCCGCCCTGCCCTTCCTGCCCGGCACCATCTTCGGTCGCCTGCTCCTCGGCGTGCTGATCGTGGTCTTCGGGTTCTTCTTCGTGACGGTGGCCTCGCGCATCGTGGGCATCATCGGCTCGTCGTCCAACCCCATCTCGGGCATGACGATCGCCACGCTGATGGCCACCTGCCTCATCTTCATCGGCATCGGCTGGACGGGAGACGCCTACCAGCCCATGGCGCTGTGCGTGGGCGGCATGGTGTGCATCGCGGCGGCGAACGCGGGCGCTACCTCGCAGGATCTCAAGACGGGTTACCTGGTGGGCGCGACGCCGCGGGCGCAGCAGATCGGCCTGATGATTGGCGCGGTGGCGGCGGCGGTGGTGATCGGCATCACCGTGAAGATGCTGGACACGCCCCCCGAGGCGCTGCGGGCCGCGGGCGTGGAGCACATGATCGGCTCGGACAAGTTCCCCGCGCCGCAGGGCACGCTGATGGCCACGCTCATCAAGGGCCTGCTCTCGTTCAACCTGGACTGGCAGTTCGTGCTGGTGGGCGTGTTCCTGTCCATCACGATGGAGCTGTGCGGCGTGAAGTCGCTGTCCTTCGCGGTGGGCGCGTACCTGCCGCTGTCCACCACGGCGCCCATCTTCGTGGGCGGCGCCATCAAGGGCCTGGCGGACTACATGGCCACGCGCAAGGGCGAGAAGGTGGAGGAGTCCGAGCTGGGGCCCGGCAACCTCTTCGCCACGGGCCTGGTGGCGGGCGGCGCGCTGGCGGGCGTGCTCGTCGCGCTCCTCTCTGGGAGTGACACCCTCAGCAACGCGATGAACGGCCTCTCGATCGAGAAGGCGCTCGACGAGCACCTGGGCAGCGGGGGTTACCAGCTGCTGGGCCTCATCTGCTTCGCGGTCATGAGCTTCGTGCTGTACCGCATCTCGCGGCGGCCCTCGGAGGCATAGGCCGCCGTCACGCCTCGGCGATCTCCGCCGGGGCGGTCAGGGGCTGTTCCACCGGGAGCTCCAGCGTCGCGGTGGCGCCCCTGGCCTGGCCCTCGCTCTCCAGCGTCAGCCGCGCGCCCAGCAAGCGGGCCGCCAGCGCGCTGGAGTGCAGGCCGATTCCGTGCCCCGCCTTGCGGGTGGTGAATCCCTGGGTGAACAGCCTCTTGCGGACATCCGGGGAGATGCCGATCCCGTTGTCCACCACCTGGATGCGGGCCCACTCGCCCTTGGGCTCCAACCGCACCACCAGCCGCCTGTCATCCGGAGGCACGCCCTCCATGGCGTGGCAGGCGTTGCTGATGAGGTTGAGCAGGATCTGGAGCACCTTGTAGCGGTCGATCTTCACGCGGGGCATCGGAGACACCTCGCGCGTCACGCTCACCCCAGCGTGGCGCATGACGCCCTGCTGGAGCCGCAGCGCATCCTCGAGCAGCTCGGTCAACTCGCACTCCTCCGTGAGGAGCGTGGAGGTGGCGTACGTCTGCTGCATCTGGACGATGGCGCGCACGCGGTTGACGTTCTTGTTCAGGTCCTCGAGGGTGCGCAGCAGGGCCTCCTGCTCGTGGGACAGCTCCAGCGCCAGGCCTGAGAGGTAATCCACTAGGTGGCTGCCGCGGGGATCCTTGGTGAGGAAGTACACCAGGTCCTCGCGCTGCTCCTCGAGGAGCGAAGCCAGCTGCTTCATGCGGCCCAGCCGTGAGGAGGCCACTGTCTGGCGCATGAGGCCCGTGTCCACGACGATGCTGGTGAGCACGTTGCCCACGTCGTGCAGCACGTTGGTGGCCACCTCGGCCATGCCCACCATGCGCGCGGTGTCCACGAGCTGGGCCTGGGCCTGCGTCAGCTCGCGCGTGCGCTCCTCCACCCGCTGCTCCAGCTCCTCGTTCGCCTGGCGCAGCGCGGCCTCGGCCCGCTGCACCTCGGTGTAGAGCCGTGCATTCTCGATGGAGATGGCGGCCTGCGAGGCGATGTGCCCCAGCAGCGCCAGCCGTCCGGGAGTGAAGGCCTGGGTGGTGAGCGAGTTCTCCAGGTAGAGCACCCCGTAGAACTCCTCCTTGCGGCGCAGGGGCATGCAGAGCACGGAGCGTGCGTGGCTGCGCAGCAGCTCGCCGTCACTGAGGTACGCGTGGGGACGGCTCGTGTCGTCGATGACGACGGGCTCGCCGGTGCGGCGCACATAGGACAGCAGCGTCCACGGCAAGGCCTGGTTGGCCTCGCGAGGCTTGCTGCCCGTGGCATCCGAGAGCGCCACCACCTTCAGTAGATCTCCCTGGCGCAGCAAAAGAGCTCCGCGCTGGGCTCCGGCACTCTGGAGCGCGACACTCATGAGCGTGGCCACCAGCCGATCCAGGACGATCTCGCGGGAGACGGCCTGCTGGGCCTTGACGACGCTCAGCGCATCCAGCTGGGAGGTGCCCGTGCCGTTGTTCGCCGACTCGCGAGACATGGCCACGCGCGGCCACTGGACCTCGAGGAGCCGGGCCTTCCCCTCGGCGCCCCACTGCCGATAGGCCTCCCAGGCCTCGCGCGCGTAGGAGTTCGAGGCCGTCACCCACCCCAGTTGCTGGGAGAAGCGGGCGGCCAGCTCCGCGGAGATACCGACGTGGTGGGCCAGCGCATTCTCACGGCCCGACTGCATGGCCTCCTCGTAGGCCCGCATGGCCTCCTCGGTGTTCCCGGTCATCCGCGCCAACTCGCCCGCGACCATCCGCTCCGCCGCGCGGAAGTTCTCCGGACACAGCCCGGCCCACGCCACGAGTTGCTGGTGGTGCTCTCGAGCGGCGGAGAGGAACTCCTCCTGCCGCGCGGGCATGGACCGGAAGCAGGCCGCCAGGGTCAGCGCGCGGAACAGGTGGAAGTCGAAGCGGATGATGAGGCCGGACAGGTGGCTGACCAGCTTGTCGGCGGCATCCGCGGCCTGGAGCGCCGCCTCGAACTCGCCGCCGAAGTAGCGGGCCTTCATCTTGGTGATGAAGTAGATGCAGGCCATGAACTGCAGGCCTCGGCTCTCGACGCGGGCCTCGAACTCCTTCTCGTTGAAGCCGCCACCGCTCAGCGAGCCGGGGGCATCCGAGAGCCCTCGCAGCTGCTGCACGTGGCTCTGGAAGATGGTGAGGAAGGTGCCGACGTCCTCGTAGTTCGCCTTGCGGACGAACTCGAGCCGCGCGACGGACTCCTGGTACACGTCGCCCAGCTCATGCCCCATGAGCAGGCGGTTGATGATGATGTTGTCGCAGCAGTAGCAGGCGTTGCGGAAGTCGCCTCGAGGGAGCGCGTGGCGGAACGTCTCGTGGAACAGGCCGAGTGAGACGGAGAAGGACCGGACCCAGCGGCTGAGGTGGGCCAGGATGAACAGAGTGGCGCTGCGGTGGGCGGCGTACTCGGGCCGATCCACGAGTCGCTGGGCGACGCGACCGAACGCGTAGCCCTCCTGGTACTTCTCGGCCGAGGCCACGCAGCCCACGAGTCCGAACCAGGCATAGCCGTGCGCGGCGGCCTCGGCGTTGCCGTGACGAATGGACAGGGCCACCATGCGGCACAGGTGGTACGGCAGCAGGCTGCTACCCGAGTAGAGCGCCGGCACGGTGAGGTCGGCCAGGATGCTCATGGCCGCCTTCATGTCGGGATCGGCCATGGGAGGCAGCTCCGCGAGGCTCTCGATGGGCCTGTCACCCAGCAGCGTCCACACCTCCGCATCGGCGGCCCGGATCTCCTCGATCGTCGGGGTGTGAGGCATGGGCATGCCGAAGCGCTCCAGGCACTCGAGCAGGCACTCCACCGCGAGCTGGATCTCCCCTGCGGCGAGGTGGAGGGTGCTCTTGAGGCGATAGGCCTCGGCGAGCTCGGGACGCGCGAGCGCCCGAGGCAGCAGCTCGTCGACGATGCGGCGAGCCTCGGCGGCGTGGCCCGCCATGAGTTCGCAGCTGGCCTGATCCATCCGGAGCTTGAAGGCCAACGCGTGCTCCGTCTTCCAAGGATCGCCGGGCAGCAGCGGGAAGACGGCGTTGAAGTAGCCCACGGCCGAGCGCCACGCCGCGGACGCCTTGGCGCGCCACCCGGCTTCGGCGTTGAGGCGAGCCAGGCGCAGGCGCTCGTCGCTCTCCACCATGAGTTCGGCGCCGGCGTTGAGCTGGCCCACCACGTCGAAGAGGCGCTCGCGCAGCTGATCCGGAGAGAGGCTGGACAGCAGCATGCGGCCGATCCGCAGGTGCAGGGACTTGCGCTCCGCCTCGGGGATCAAGGCGTAGGCTGCCTGCTGGATGCGATCGTGCAGGAAGCGGTACTGGTCTCCGCCGGTCTGCACCACCATCTCCTCATGGAGGGCGGGCTCCAGGCGGCGCTCCAGCTCGATGGCCTCGATGCTGCCGAGCAGGGCCAGGGTGGGCGCGGAGAAGGCATTGCCCACGCACGAGGCGAGGCGCAGCAACTGCTGGGTGGGATCGGGCAGCTGCCGGAGCCGGCCGGCCATGAACTCCACGACGTTGTCCGAATACCCCTTGGCCTTCACCCCGGCCTCGTCCCAGCGCCAGCCTCCACCCGAGGCGCGGACGAGGAGCCCATCCTGGTAGAGCGTCTGCAGCAGTTGCAGCAGGAAGAAGGGATTGCCGCCCGTCTTCGCCTGCAGCACGTCCGTGAGGGCCTGTAGCACCTCGGAGCGCGTGCCTGGCAGGGCATCGGCCACGAGCTGCCGCGTCTGCTCCAGCTGCAGGGGCCCCAGGGAGATGTCCCCCAGGCGCACGCCCCCCTTGCGCAGTTCCTCCACGCTCAGCATGAGCGGGTGCGAGGAGCTCACCTCGTTGTCGCGGTAGGCGCCCACCCACAGGAGCGGAGGCGTATCGGGGTGCGTGGCGAGGAACTTCAGCAGCTCGAGGCTGGCGAAGTCGACCCACTGGAGATCATCGAGGAAGAGGACCAGCGGACGCTCGGGCGTGGCGAAGACGCTGAGGAAGCGCTGGAAGACGCGGTGGAAGCGGTTCTGCGCCTCCTGAGGCGGCATCTCGGAGACGTCGGGCTGCCGGCCGACCACCCACTCGAGGGGCGGAACGAGCTCCACCAGCACCTGGCCGAAGCCTTCGAAGGCCTCCAGGAGCCGCTGTCGCCAGGCCTCGACCTCGGCGTCACTGCCGGCGAGCAGCTGCTGCACCAGACCCTTGAAGGCCTGAGCGAGCGTGGCATAGGGCACGTCGCGCTGGAGCTGATCGAACTTGCCGCTGAGGAAGAAGCCGCGGCGCTGAAGCACGGGCTGGTGCAGCGCCTGCACGACGGACGACTTGCCGATGCCCGAGTAGCCACGGACAAGGACCCACTCGGAGCGGCCCTGACGGGTGACGCGCTCGAAGGCACTGAGGAGGGCATCGATCTCGGCTTCGCGGCCATAGAGCTTCTGAGGCAGTTGGAAGCGCGCGGGAAAGTCCTGGGAACCCAGGGGGAACTCTTCCCCGACACCTCGCGCGAGCCGCTCGCGGCACGCCTCGAGATCGGCCTTGAGACCCTCGAAGCTCTGGTAGCGCTCCTCGGGCATCTTGGCGATCAGCTTGAGGACGACAGCCGACAACATGGGAGGGATGGAGGGCACCCGCTGGTGGGGAGGCGTGGGGGCCTGGGCCAGATGGGCGTGGATCCACTCCAGCGCGTCCTTGCCCTCGAAGGGGAGGCTGCCGGTGAGGAGTTCATAGAAGGTGATGCCCAGCGAGTAGATATCGGTGCGGTAGTCGAGGGTGCGGTTCATGCGCCCGGACTGCTCCGGGGACATGTAAGCGGGCGTGCCCTCGATGAGCTGGAGGGGAGCAGCCTGGACGTGCTGGACCTGCTGGAGGGTGGCGCAGCCGAAGTCGATGATCCAGGGCTGACCGGTGGGAGCAAGAAGGAGATGAGCGGGCTGGAGATCCTTGTGGATGACGCCGCGCCGATGGACCTCGGCGAGTGTGGAGGCCAGGGCGCTGGCGAGCGACAGGAAGCGGCCGGGCTCGAAGACGGCGCCCTGCGGCTCGGAGAGGAGGAAGCCTTCGACGCGCTCGAGGACGAGGACGGGGCGGTCCTGGTGCACCTCGAAAGCGAGGGGAACGGGGACACCGGGAGTGCCCTCGAGGCGGCGCAAGAGGGAGTACTCGTGCTCGAGGCGGGATCGCTCGCGAGATCCTGGATGCTCCGAGCGCGGCATCTTGAGGAGAACCGGACGGCGATCATCCCCGCGGAGGGCGCGGAACAGGAGGTTGGGGCCTCTGGGGTGGAGAGGCTCTAGGAGCGAGTACCCTGGAAGTTCGAGCATCCATCTCCCCCTGACGCGAACTCTGGACCGAAGCGCGCGCGGGTTTGTTTCAGGTTCCACTCGGAGCGGTAGCCTGACAGATGCGTATCATCGCCGATCCCCGGATGCCGTGCTGCGGTGGGGAGGTGAACAAACGCGGAAGGCGCTAGGAACTCGGGTGAAACCTGCGAACACCCAAGGCCCTGTCTTCCTGGTTGGGGAGTCGAGCGGAGCCTCGGGTATCTAATGACACCTTGAGTTTGATTACGGCAGAGCTGACAGGGTTGACGCGGGATCTGCCAGAAACACAGACCTGACTCCGGCCGCACAGCCTGTTGACACATGGAGTATCGCCCGAAAAAGTGAAGGCCCTGGAGTCACCGGCTTTCGCCAGAAACTCCAGGGCCTTCGATGGTCGGGGCGACAGGATTTGAACCTGCGACCACTTGCACCCCAAGCAAGTGCGCTACCAGGCTGCGCTACGCCCCGAAACTTCCCGTCCGAAACGGGCCGCCCTTATGCCCCCACATGACGCCAGCGTCAAGCAAGAGCCGCAGGCAGCCGTGAGAAAACCGGCGGACCCTGCTCCTACTTCCCGTCCGCCTCGTCTCCGAACTCGTCCTCGGAGTCGAACTCGTCATTGTCGTCCGCCTCCTCCTCCCGCGCGTCGATCTCCGCGTGGTTCTCCGGCGGCGCTTCCCCGTTCAGTGCACTCTTGAGCACCTGGCTCGGCCGGAAGGTCAGCACCCGGCGGGCCGAGATCTCGATCTCCTTGCCCGTCTGCGGATTGCGGCCCACTCGCGCCTTCTTCTGCCTCACCTGGAAGTTGCCGAACCCGGAGATCTTGATCTTGTCCCCGCGCTCCAGCGTCTCCTTCAGGGTGTCGAAGACGAGTTCGACGATCTCGGCCGACTCCTTCTTGGAGAAGCCGACCTTCTCGTAGACGCCCTCGATGATGTCCGCCTTCGTCATACGCTCCCTCGGAAAACCCTTCAGCGCGATACTCCCAACTGATGCTGACAGCCTTTCCGAAGGGCTGTCAACCCTCTGACTTCACTCAGGAATTCAGGCTCGCAACGCCCCGCCCAGCCGCTGGTTCACCTCGGAGATGATCCGCTGGTGCGCTTCGCTGACCTCCGCGTCGGTGAGCGTGCGCTCGGGCGAGCGGTAGCGGATGGCGTACGCCAGGTTCTTCTTCCCCTCGGGGATGGGCTTGCCCGTGTACACGTCGAACACGAGGGCGTCCTCCACCAGCGTCCCTCCCACCTCCAGGATCACCTTGCGCACCTCGTCATTGCGCAGCTCCACCGGGACGACCACCGCGAGGTCGCGCAGCACGGCCGGGAAACGCGGCAGCGAGTGGTACTCGGGAACGAGCTGTGCCGCGGCGTAGAGGGGCTCGGTGTCCAGCTCGAACGCGTATACCCCCTGCGGCAGTCCCAGCGCCTTGGTGATGCGCGGGTGCAGTTCGCCCACGTAGCCCAACGCCGTTCCATCTGGCAGCAGCACCTGAGCGCAGGCGCGCGGGTGCCAGGCGGGGGCCTCGGCGGGCGCGAAGCGGACACCCTCCACGTGGAGGAGGTGGAACACGGCCTCCACGGCGCCCTTGGCGTCGTAGAAGTCCATGTGGGCGTCCTTCTGAGTCCAGGTTCGCCCGGAGCGCAGGCCCCAGAGGAGCCCTGCCACCCGAGGCACCTCGCGCGTGGCAGGACGCCGGCCCTGGCCACCCTCCGGATCGCGGAAGTAGGCACGGCCCGTCTCGTAGACGGCCACCCGCTCCACCTGGTGCCGCACGCTGCGAGAGAGGTTCTCCAGCAACCCGGGCAGCAGACTGGTGCGCATCGCCGACTGCTCAACGCTGAGCGGGTTCACGAGCGCCACGGGGGCCTCCTTCCCACCCAGCACCTCCAGACTCCGAGGCGCCACGAACGAGTAGTTCACCACCTCGTTCAACCCCGCGCCGGAGAGCGCCTGGCGCACCCGCCGCTCGGCCTCGGCAGAGGCGGGCTCGGGAGCCAGCTCCGCCAGTCCCCGAGGCAGCGTCGCGGGGATGTTGTCGTAGCCGAACACGCGGGCGATCTCCTCGAGGAGATCCTCCTCACGCTCCACGTCCACGCGGGCCCGAGGCACCTCGAACGTCGTCTGCCCGGAGCCATCTTCCACGGTCTTGAAGCCCAGGGCGCCGAGGATGCGGCGGCACTCGGGCTCCGGCACGGCCGTGCCCAGGAACTTCCCCACGCGTCCGTAACGCAGCGTCACGCGCCGGGGCGGCTTCGGACTCGGGTACACATCCACGCGGCCCGGGGCCACCGAGCCTCCGGAGAGCTCCGCGATGAGCTGCGCGGCCCGATCGATGGCCGGCACGACGGCGTCGATGTCCGCCCCGCGCTCGAAGCGGTGCGAGGCCTCCGTGTGCAGGCCGTGGCGCTTGGACGAGCGACGCACGCTGGAGGGCTGGAAGTGCGCGGACTCGAGGACAATGTGCTTCGTCCCCTCCCCTACTTCACTGTCTCCGCCGCCCATGACGCCGGCGATGGCCTGAGGACGATCCCGGTCACAGATGGCCAGATCATCCGCGTCGAGCGTGCGCTCCTTGTTGTCGAGCGTGCGGATCTTCTCGCCCTGCTTCGCGCAGCGAACGACGATCTCGTGACCCGCCAGCTTCTCCAGATCGAAGGCGTGCAGCGGCTGGCCGTACTCGAGGTTGACGTAGTTGGTCACGTCCACCACGTTGTTGATGGCACGCACGCCACAGGCCTTCAGCCGATCCTGCATCCACTGGGGCGACGGCTTGATCGTGACGTTCTCGACGATGCGAGCCACGTAACGCGGGCAACGCGCCGCATCGTCGATCCGCACCTTGATCTTCTCAGCCGCGGAGGCGCCCTTCTCGGCTGGCTTGGGCTCGGGGGGTTTGAAGGCCGCACCCGTCACCACGCCCACCTCGCGCGCCACGCCCAGATGCGAGAGCGCATCCGGCCGGTTCGGAGTGACGTTGACCTCCAGCACCACGTCATCCAACCCCAGCGCCTCGGCGATTGGGGTTCCCGGCTTCATCTCCGGCGACAGGATGAGCAGCCCAGAGGAGTCCTCGGCCAGCCCCAGCTCCTTCGCTGAGCACAGCATGCCGAAGCTGTCCACGCCTCGGAGCGCGGCCTGCTTGATCTCCACTCCATTGGGCAGCTTCGTGCCCACGGTGGCCAGCGGCACCTTGTCGCCGACTTTGTAGTTCTTCGCGCCGCACACCACCTGCAGTGGTGCCGAGCCGCCCGCATCCACCTTCGTCACGGACAGCTTGTCCGCGTTGGGGTGCTGCACGGACTCCTTGATCTGCGCCACCACCACGCCGCGCAGCCCCTCACCGGGACGATCCAAGCCTTCGATCTCCAGCCCCGCCGCGGTCAGCTTGCGCGCCAGCTCATCCACCGACGCCGGCAGCGCCACGTACTCCCCGAGCCACTTCACCGAAATCTTCACAGGTCAGCCCTCTCCGTCGCTCAGAACTGCTCGAGGAAGCGCGCGTCGTTCTCGAACATCATCCGCAGGTCGTCGATGCGGTAGCGCAACATGGCGATGCGCTCCACGCCCATGCCAAAAGCAAAGCCCGTCACCTCGTTCGGGTCGTACCCAGCCGAGGTGAAGACGTTGGGGTGCACCATGCCGCTGCCCAGCACCTCCAGCCAGCCCGTCTGCTTGCAGATGCGGCAGCCCTTGCCGCCGCACGAGGTACAGGAGATGTCCACCTCCGCCGACGGCTCGGTGAAGGGGAAGAAGGACGGCCGGAAGCGCGTGCGCGTGTCCGAGCCGAAGAACGCCTTCACGAACGCATCCAGAGAGCCCTTCAGCTCCGCGAAGCTCACGTCCTTGTCCACCAGCAACCCCTCCACCTGGTGGAACATGGGCGTATGGGTGATGTCCGAGTCCCGCCGGTACACCCGGCCCGGCATCACCGCGCGGATGGGCGGCTTCTTCGCCAGCATGTGCCGCACCTGCACCGGGGACGTGTGAGTGCGCAGCAGCACCGGACTGTCCGCCTTCTTCGCGTGCCCGAGCGTCGCCTCGTCCACGTAGAAGGTGTCCTGCATGTCTCGCGCAGGGTGATCCTTGGGCAGGTTGAGCGCCTCGAAGTTGAAGTAGTCGAGCTCGATCTCCGGCCCCACCTCCATCGAGAACCCGAGCCGCCCGAATGTCCGGACGATCTCCTCCATCGTCCGCGACACCGGATGCCGGCTCCCCGGAGCCACACCCCGCCCGGGCAGCGTGACATCCAGCTTGGGGCCCTTCAGCTCGGACTCGAGCGCGGCATCCTCTGCGCGCTGGAGCGCCTCGCCCAGCAGCTTCTCGATCTCCGCCTTGACCTGGTTGGCCACCTCGCCCAGAGCCTTGCGCTCCTCGGGAGGCAGTTTGCCCATGCCCCCGAGCACGCCGGACAGCTCTCCCTTCTTGCCCAGGTAGCGCACCCTCAACGCCTCAACGGCCGTCACCTCGGAGGCGACGGTGATGTCCCGCCGCGCTGCCTCCGCGAGGGCCTGCAAGCGATCCCGCATGTCTTCGCTCCCCTGCCCGCGCTCCCGTGGAGCCTGGGCAAAAAAAAGGGCCGCCCCTGGCGAGGGCAGCCCGTGTACTCATTCGCCACAAGAGGCTCCAACCAGGAGCCTCCCGAGCGCTCTATGCACCGGCCTCGCGGGCCGGGCGTGGGTCAGGCCGCCTTCGCGATGTTGGCGACGGCGGCAAAGCCCGCGGGATCCGCGATGGCCATGTCGGCCAGCACCTTGCGGTCCAGGGAGATCTTCGCCTTGGCCAGCCCGGCGATCAGCTTCGAGTAGGACAGGCCCACCGTGCGAGCCGCCGCGTTGATGCGGACGATCCACAGAGCGCGGAACTTGCGCTTGTTCACCGCGCGATCGCGGCTGGCGTAGTCCAGCGCGCGCTCCACGGCCTGGTTGGCCCGCTTGTAGCAGTTCTTCCGACGGCCACGGTAACCCTTGGCCAGCTTCAAAATCCTATTACGACGGCGACGGGCCTTGAAACCCTTCTTGACGCGCATGACACACTCCTCGACTGCTCAGGTGGGGAACCCCGCGGCGCAGGCCTCACGCCGCTCCGCCAGGGTCCATGGTTCGTGTTCTGCTAGTTCGCCCCGTAGGGGAACAGCTCCTTGATGACCTTCTTGGCATCCATGTCGCGAAGGTGACCCGTGCCGCGGTTGCGCCGCTTCTGGGCCGGGGTCTTCGCATGGGTGAAGAGGTGCTTGCCGTAGGCCTTGCCGTGCTTCACCTTGCCGCTCTTCTTCACCTGCAACCGCTTCTTCGCAGCACTCCGGGTCTTCAACTTCGGCATTGTCCCAGTCCTTCCTTCTCTGTTGCCGTCAGCTCTCCAGCCTTCGGCCTCTGTTACAGGCCGACAGCCGAAGCCGACAGCCGAATCTCTCTACTTCGTCCCGCCCGTCGCAGCCGCCCCGGCTGCCGGCCCGCTCTGCGGAGCCGCCGGAGGAGCCGCTTCGCCCCCCGCCGGCCGGGTTTCCTGCCTCTCGCCGTCTGGCTTGCCATCGGGCTTGCCACCCGCCGGCTTGGTGCCTTCCACCTTGTTACCTTCCACCTTGTTGCCCTCGGGCTTCTTGCCCGCCGCCGCCTCCGCCTTCGCCGCCGCCTCCGCCTGCTGCCGGGCCTGATCCCTGGCGCGCTGCGCCACCTTCGGGTTGGGCGCGAGGATCATGAACATCTGGCGCCCTTCCATACGGGGCACCTGCTCTACCACCGCTACGTCCTTCAGGTCCTTGTTCACGTCATCGAGGATCGCGCTGCCCAGCTCCTTGTGGGTGATCTCGCGACCGCGGAACACGATGGTGACCTTGGCCTTGTTGCCCTCTTCCAGGAACCGCTTGATGTTGCGGACCTTGAACTCGTAGTCGTGCTCCTCGGTCTTCGGACGGAGCTTCACCTCTTTGAGGTGGACCACAACCTGCTTCTTCTTTGCTTCGGAGGCCTTCTTCTTCTCCTCGTACTTGAACTTGCCGTAGTCCATGATCTTGCAGACTGGCGGCTTGGCCATGGGGTTGACCTCGACAAGGTCCATCCCCTCGGACTGAGCACGCTCCAGGGCCTGCTCGATCGTCAGGACACCGAGCTGCTCGCCAGCCGGTCCCACGACACGGACTTCACGAGCGCGAATACGGCGGTTCGTTCTTTGATCGCGGACGATGTGAAGATCCTCCAAATACGGGAGTTTGGGCCTGCCTCCCTCCCATGGAAGACGCGCAAGATACTTTTCTACCACCCGGAGTCAAGGGAGGTCAGCGACTTCCGGACCTCTGCCGACACCCGGCCACCCCCTCAGGGGATCCCGGCCTCCTTGGCCAATAGCTCCTCGAAGGCCTCCAGCTTCATGCTCTTGAGGTCCTCTCCACCGTAGCGGCGCGGAGCCACCCCACCCGCCTCCACCTCGTTGTCGCCGATCACCAGGGTGTAGGGAATCTTCTGGATCTGCGCCTCGCGGATCTTCGCGTTCAGCGTCTGGCCGCGCTCGTCCAGTTCCACCCGATAGCCCTTGGCGCGCAGTTGCTCCTTCACCTTGCGGGCGTACTCCAACTGCCGGTCCGCCACGGTGACGATCGCCAACTGCACCGGCGCCAGCCATGTGGGGAAAGCACCTGCAAAGTGCTCCGTGAGGATGGCGATGAAACGCTCGAAGGAGCCGAAGATGGCGCGGTGGAGGACCACCGGCTTGTGCTCGGCGTTGTCCTCGCCGATGTAGGTGAGCTCGAAGCGCTGGGCGGCCAGGTAGTCGAGCTGGATGGTGCCCAGCTGCCACTTGCGGCCGATGCTGTCGGACACGTCGAAGTCGATCTTCGGGCCGTAGAAGGCGCCCTCGCCCGGCTTCACCTCGTAGGGCACACCGAGCGTCTTGAGCACACCCTCCAGCGCCGTCTCCGCGTGATCCCACGTGGCGTCGTCGCCGAGCCGCTGCTCGGGGCGCGTGGAGAACTTGGCCGAGTACTTCAGCCCTACGGCGTTGTAGACGTGATCGAGGAACTGCACGAAGCGGCGGACCTCGTCGCCGATCTGGCTCTCCATGCAGTAGATGTGCGCGTCGTCCTGGGCGAACTGGCGCACGCGGGTGAGGCCGCCGAGCGAGCCCGCCGCCTCGTTGCGGTGAAGCACGTCCTGCGTGTGGAAGCGCAGCGGCAGATCCCGGTAGCTATGGCGCTTGAAGCCGAAGAACAGGTGGTGCGAGGGGCAGTTCATCGGCTTGAGGGAGAAGTCGTGCTCGCCGGACTCGTTGTCGAGAACCAGGAACATGTTCTCCTTGTACTTGCCCCAGTGGCCGCTCGTCTCCCAGAGGCCCTTGTTGAACATGAGGGGCGTCTTGATCTCCACGTAGCCGCGCTCGGCGGTGAGGCGGCGCATCCAGGTGGAGAGCGTCTGGTAGAGCGTGGTGCCCTTGGGCGTCCAGAAGGCCGAGCCCGGCGCGTACGGGTGGAAGTGGAACAGGTCCAGCTCCTTGCCCAACTTGCGGTGGTCGCGCTTCTTGGCCTCCTCGATGCGCGTCAGGTGCTCCTGCAGCGCCTTCTTGTCGAAGAAGGCCGTGCCATAGACGCGCTGGAGCATCGGGTTGCGGTGGTCACCGCGCCAGTACGCGCCGCTCGAGGACAGGATCTTGATGACGCCGATGCGGCCCGTGGTGGGGCCGTGGGGCCCGAGGCAGAAGTCCACCCATTCCCCGTGGCTGTAGAGCGTCAGCGTCTTGGCGCCCTTGGCCGCGATGTCCTTGACGATCTCGACCTTGAACTTCTCGCCCTTCTCCTCGAAGAGGCGCACCGCATCGTCCATGGAGATCTCCTTGCGGACGAAGGGCAGGTTCTGGGAGATCTCCTTGTTGGCCTCGGCCTCGATCTTCTCCAGGTCCTCGGGCGTGAAGGGCTTCTCGCGGAAGAAGTCGTAGTAGAAGCCCTCCTCGGTCGACGGGCCGATCGTCACCTGGGTACCTGGGAAGAGGCGCTGCACCGCGCTGGCCACCACGTGCGCCGCGTCATGACGGATGAGCTCCAGGGACTCGGGGCTCTTGGTGGTGAAGACCTGTAGCTTCGCGTCCTCGGTGAGCGGCCGGGCCAGATCCACGTCCTGGCCATTCACGCGGGCGAAGAGGGCCGCCTTGGCCAACCCCGCGCCGATGCCGTCACGCACGAAGTCCGCGATGGTCGTCCCCCGAGCGGTCTGCTTCTGGCTGCCATCCGGGAGCGTCACCGTGATCATGTCGGACATTGTCGAGACCTCGAAACGCCACGGGCGGCAGGCTTGCTGGAAGCCGTGCCGCCCGCTGTGTGAATTCAGTTGTGGATGGGTCGTAGTGGGATCGAACCACTGACCCCTACCGTGTCAAGGTAGTGCTCTACCGCTGAGCTAACGACCCGTGCCTGAAAAGCGCGGCGGGAATAGCAGTGGGCTCCCGCAGCTGTCAAGGAAACACCGACGCGCGCTGATCCTCTTCCTGACCCGGTGGCCTTCATGGTGGCGCGGTATCCAACAATTGCCGCACCCGGTTCATGACCGCGTCGAACATCGCCGGGGTCAGCCGCCCCGTCTGCGTGTTCTGCTGGCTGACGTGGTAGCAGCCCACGAGGGTCCGTCCGCCTGCCAGGGCGACTTCCGCCCCGTGACCGAAGGCCGGTTTGGGGGTGGGCAGCTCCACTCCCGACCGGGCCAGAGCCACCAACGTGGCGTTCCAGCCAATGGCTCCGAGCGCCAAGAAGACCCGGGCCGGCAGCAGCGCCAGCTCCCGGTCCAGGAAGGGTGCGCAGCGGGCCAGTTCCTCCGGGAGCGGCTTGTTCTCCGGTGGCGCGCAGCGGGCCGACGCCGTCACATAGGCCCCGGTGAGCGTGAGCCCGTCGTCCCGGTGCTGACTCGTGGGCTGGTTGGCGAATCCCGCACGGTGCAGCCCCGCGTAGAGGAAGTCCCCCGAACGATCCCCGGTGAAGACCCGGCCCGTCCGGTTCGCCCCGTGGGCCGCTGGCGCCAGGCCGATGATGACCAGCCGGGCCCGTGGATCGCCGAAGCCCGGCACCGGCCGGCCCCAGTAGGTCCACTCACGGTAGGCGCGGCGCTTCACCCGTGCCACCTCCTCCCGCCACTCCACCAGCCTTGGACAGGCCCGGCAGCGGATGATCTCCGCATGCACGCGCTCGAGCTTCGTCACCTGCGCTCACCTCGCACTGCTGCCTCCAACCGCTGAACCCAGGCTCGTGCCCGCTCCAGTTCCCGTTCCCCTGGTCCTACCTCGATCTCGAACTCCGTGGGGCGTTCCCGGCTTAGCAGCGCCAAAGCTGCATCGTTGGGGAAGCCTTTCATGACGACCCGCTGGCCCAGCCTGCAAGGCTCTGTGCCCATCCCCTCCTCTACCCGGAGGGAGATCGTGGCCAGGGCCGCTCGCCAGGGGAGCTCAGGGCATAGGGTCCCTGGAGTTTCGGGCAGCGCCAGCACCTTGCTCCCGGGCAGCTGGGCGAACGTCCCCCAGTCCCCCAGGCTCACGTCCAGGGTTCCGGGCTGCCAGACGATCCGCGAGGGACGCAGTGCACTCAGCTTGCGGGCAAGCTCCGAATCGAGAGCACCTCGAATCTCCACCGCCGTCCGCCGTGGCCCGAGCCAGTGCAACCCCGCCCCCAAGAGCACCTTCGCATCCAGCCAGGCACCTGCACGCGGCGCTCCCCGAAGCTGCCGGACGTGCGCCTCCTTCAAGGGAGGGCGAAGCTGGACGTAGGCCTCGGGAAACCGGGCCAGCGCCTCAAGGGTGGAGTCCCGCAGCGTGTTCGAACTCGTGCGCAGCCAGAGCACGGTTCCGCTGCCAGCCAACGCGCGCAGTTCGTCCGCATCTCTGGACTCATCCACCACCAGGTGCAGCCGATACCCCTGAAGGACGAGCGGCTCGGGCGTCGGCGCCTGGGCCAGCAATGCCACGATCAGGACGGCCGCGGCGCTCACGGCCCGGGGGCCTCACCGGTATACAGCGGCGTCCGCTGGTACCGCAGCACCACCACGCGCAGCACCACCTTCAGGATGGCGGCCACCGGCACCGCGAGCAGGATGCCCAGGAAGCCGAACAGCTCGCCGAAGCCGAGGATCGCGATGATCACCGTCACCGGCGTCAGCCCGACTTTTTCGCCCACGATGCGCGGCGTGATGATGAGGCCCTCGGAGAGTTGCGCCACCAGGAACGTCCCCGCCACCACGGCAAGCTGCCACGGCCCCTGCCAGGACAACATCAGCCCCAGCAGCGCCAGCCCGATCCCCACCGTCGTGCCCAGGTACGGAACCATGTTCCCGAAACCCGCGACGACACCGATGACGATCGCCATGTCGATACCGGCGATAGAGAGGCCCGTGCTGTAGATGACCGAAAGAATCGAGCCCACAGTCAGCTGGCCTCGCACGAAGGCGGAGAGCACGTCATCCACCTCGGAGAAGCGCCGGCTTGCCAGCCCCACCGCGCGCCGAGGGATCAACCCCCTCACGAGCGCCACCAGCCGCGGGTAGTCCTTCAAGAAGAAAAACCCCAACACGGGCACCACCGCCAGCCCCAGCAGCGTCGCCACGAATCGCGCCGTGTTGCCTGCGAAGCGCGCCGCCAACTGCGCCGCCGCAGGCCCGGCGCTCTGCAACAACTCGGAAGCCTTGGCGCCCAGTTCCGCGGTCCGCTGATTCACGAACTCCGGCAGCGAGACCCCCAGCAGTCCTTCCACGTGGGGGATGATCTGCGTGCTCGCCTGGCGGAAGAAGTCGGGCAGCTTGGCCGCCTCCTCCTGGAACACCGGGATGAGGTAGAGCACCGCCCCCACCAGCGCCAGCGTGCAGCCCGCGAACACGATCGTGGTCCCCCACGTCCGGTTCACCTTGTGCCGCTCGAGCAGGCTGACCACCGGGTTGAAGACGTAGGCACCCGCCAATCCCAGCAACACCGGGACCGCTACCCCTCCGAACACCGAGAGCAGCGCGAACACCAGCCCCAGCGCCGTCACCATCACCGCCGACCAGGCGAGATCGATCCGCCGCGCCTCCTCCTCGGACAGGTCCGAGGGTGGCTCGGATGGAACGACGTGCAGCACAGGCTCCGGAACCTCGGGAACCGGAGGTGAGACTTCACGACGCTCCTCGGGGGCCTTCACCGCTCGAGCACTGCCTTTCTTGCGACGTCCGATGACACGACTCCTCGTCTGCGAGCTACGGGTGGCCTTCCACGAAACGGCCGAATCTGTCCCTCATTGCCTTCTGATCCAACGGCTTCGTCAGCTCCACTGTCTCCCCAACCTCCACCTGCTGCCGGGCCTTGAGTTCGATGAACCTCTGCTCCCACTCCTCCTGGGTGATCTCTCGCGGTCCTGGCACCTGATGCCGCTCACCCTTCCCCGCCGCCCCGCCGGCCGGCGGAGTCTGGCCCGGCACGCCCTTCCTGGGAACCCGCGCGGCTACCACCACTCGCCCCTCCACCACCCGCACCACCATGCGCAGCTTATCGGCTGGCACCATCGCCTGCGCCATGTCGCCGTAATCCACCCGGAAGATCGTGCCTCGCACTCCCGCCACCGCACGCTCCGTCTTCACCTCGAACTTCGCCTCCGAACCTCCCAGCGCCTTCTTCACCTTCGCCCAGAGCTTCCCAAACCCGAGCCTCGCCGCGAAGCCCCTGCGCTCCTGTCCCTCGAAGGTGGCCTCGTCGATCGTGAGCCGGCTACCCTCCGCAAGCATGATCACGCTCTCGTCCGTCAACGTGAGCTTCAGGTTGGAGTCCCTGCCCACCTCGATCGTGTCGTTCAGTTCGATCTCCGAACCGACCTCGAGCGCCTGCGTCTCCTCGCCATTCGTGCGCTTCGCCGTCCCCTCCAGCACCGACACCTTCCCGATGCTCGCCAGTGCGAGCCCAGGCAGCACCAGCACGGCCGCGAGTACGCCCCACGCTCCAGCAGTCGACCTGAGCCATCCCGTCACGGAGTCCCTCTCTCGGGCGTCATCTCGGTCCCCATCGACCGGAGCCGCACGTTCAACACGGCCCGGGTCCCATGGGGCTCGATATAGGTGGTGTACGGCCAGTAGCCTTCCTTCTTCACCTCGATCTGGTGCAGCCCCTCGCCCACTCGCAGCCCCCGAGGCGACCCCTTGAAGTCACTGCACAGCCCCTGTGTGACTCCGTCCAAGGAGACCTCTCCGTCGGGTGGTTCGCACCGGAGCACGACGTCTCCACTCGGTGCCTCGGCCTTGCGCAGCAGTTCCCGAGCCTGGGCCATCGTCGCCGGCTCGTCCGAGCGACCGGCACACCCCAGCACCCCACACACCACCGTGACCCAGCCCCAGTTCCGCATCACTTCGCCAGGGTGATCTCGACAGTGTTGGCCGTCACGCCCGTCACGCTGACCTTCTTGCCCTGGTACGTCTTCTGGCTCAGGGCATCGGCGAAGTCATCCGTGGAGCCCACGAGAAGCGCGTCGAAGGTCGCCTTGCCCTTGATGAAGTCTCCCTGCTTCACGTCCCTCAAGCCAGTGACCGTCTGCCCCAGGAGCTTCTTGAACTCACTCACCGAGGCGTAGTCCGTCAGCCCCAGCACCGTCACCACCACCGCGCTGCCGTTCTGCTCCGACTTCGACAGGTACTCCACGACCGCCCTGCGCACCTCATCGACGATCTTCTGGCCCCGGAGCTTCGCGATGCCGTGCGCCGTGCTCTCGTAGGACACCAACACCGGCACTCCCTGGCTGGTGAGCTTGTCGCTCACGTGCGCGATCTGCGTCCCCGAGTCCGTGGCGAACACCGCCAGCTCGAACTCCCCCGTCACCGGGTAGTACCCCTTCAGCTCGAACGCGGCCTTCGGAGGCTCGTAGCGCAGGGTCACCTTGCCCGTGACGATGTAGTCCGCGCTCCGCAGTTCCTGGATGACCTTCTTCTCCGGCGTGAGCAGTGACACTCCTGAGGAGACCTCCAGCTTTCCCGCCGCAAAGGCCGGATCGATGATGCGCCACCCGTCCTTCTGGAAGGTCTCCGCCAGGATCTGCGACAGGACGTTCGTCTCGGTGATGACCTTGTCCGGACTCACCGACTGCTCCTGCACCACGATCAGCAGCCGGCTGCCCGCAAGCCGCTCGACGAGCGCCTTGACCGCCTGCAGATCCCGGTCGAGCTGGGCCGTACCCACCTCCGCCCGGACCGCCACCTTCATCACGCCCTTCTCCTCCTTCTTCTCGAGGACCTCGTACTTGCGCACGTAGCCATCGCTCCGGGAGAAGACCCTGTCGCTCACGAGCTGGTTGTTCGCCGTCAGCGTCGAAGACGAGAGCAGCACTCCGGCCACCTGCTCCACCGCCTCTCGCAGCGCGGCGCTCTTCGCATCCTGCAGCGCCTTGTCGCGGTTGTTGTCCACGATGGCCGCTTCGCCCGTGGCCTCCTGCGTGACGAACTCGGGCGTCTTGTCGGCTGCCAGCGCCACCGCCGCCACCAGCCAGGAGAGCACCGTCAGCTTCAACGCGTTCATGTCCGCCCTCGCTCGCGCTACTGGGTGACGATCACGACCCGGCCCTCGGCCAGGAACGACGCGTTCGCCTCGCTGAGCTTCTTCAGCTCATCCTCGGCCAGCACCAGATCCGTGCCCTGCAGTTGCGCCGCCTTCACCACCAGGGGCTTCTCCCCCACCAGCGCGCTCTTCTGTGCCTCGTCGATGCTCTTGTACCAGGCGGCCACGGCCGCGGACTTCCGGGCATCGGCCGACAAGGCCTCGGCGCCATAGACGGCCTTACCCGTCCCATCCAACAGCCTCGGAGCCAGCACCGGCTTCGCGCCCAGCCCCCGCGCGTCCACCACCAGCCCCGTGTACTTCCTCACGCCCTGCGTGTTCACCGCGATGGCCGGGACCGTGGCCGGCGTCAGCGCCGACGTGAGCGCCGACAGCGGCACCTCCACGTCCATCACCACGCCACCGTCCGAGTAGTAGCGCTTGTCGACCACCTTGAAGCCGCGGATGACTCCCTCGACGCGGCCTCGGATCTCGTCACTCGCCAGCACATCTCCCACCGTGCGGCCGGCGCTGATCTGCACGCCTTTCGCCTGCTCCAGCAGGTTGCGGAACGCGTCCATCTTCGCCGCGCGCTCGGCGCCCAGCCGCGCCTGGGCCGGGTTGGAGGCCTTCATGTCGGGCGCTCCCGATCCCGTCGCCCGGAGGCTCTGCCCCTCCCAATTGACCCCTGTCTCGACCTTCGCCGTGGAAGCCGCGGGAGCCGCGCTAGCAGCGGGCTTTGCATCCTTGCCCTGCGCGACGGCCGACAGCGGCACGACCAGGGCCAGCATCCACAACGAGCGCTTCACGGGAGGGCCTCCGTCCTCGCCCATGGGGCGAGTCGATGCGACTGAATGGCGGGCCATTCAATCGACCGGCTTCCAACCAAGTCAAGGCGTGCTCCCACAGTGAACACGCCCGCTCGCTGGGAGTCTCCCTCGCGAAGCCCAGACCGCGACGCGGCGCGTCAGTTACCGCGATCCAACTTGCTGACGTAGGCGTCGATCATCTGGCGGTGCCGCTCGGTGAGCAGCGTGAAGCGAACACCCGAGCGCTCGTGCCGAGCCCGGTCCAGCTCGGCCCACTCGCGCACCACCTCACCCTCCGCGTAGATGACCTCCTCCGAACCGGGCAGTTGGAACTGGAGGCCCACCCGCCGGGCGTTGTGCTGCGGCTCGATGAGCTGCGCGAGGCTGAGGCCCTCCTCGCTGATGTCGGAAGCGCGGGTCAGATAGGGCACTCCGCCCATGTACTTGTTCAGATAGATGTCGATGGGTGCCCGCTTCGCCTTCCGCTTGTCGCTCATCTCGTCCCTCCCGTGCTGCAACAACCTGCTCCCAACGTGAAGCAGGATGTTCCGCACGGTAGAGGCAAATGGAGCCCTGGCAAGAAAACGGCCGAGGGCGGATGGGCAGTCCTATAGTTCCGCGGCTCTTGTGAGGAGGAAGCATGCGAATGAAGTTGTTGGCGACGATGGTGATCAGCCTCATGGCCTCCACGGCGAACGCCCAGGGCAAGGCGAAGACTCCGCCTCCCGCCGCCCCGCCCCCAGCGTCCGCCCCGGTCCAGCTCCAGACGGATGACGAGAAGACGATCTATGCGTTCGGATACTCGTTCGGGAAAAGCCTCTCCGTCTTCGGCTTGAGCCCCGCCGAGCTCGATATCCTCAAGAAGGGCCTCTCCGATGCCGTCATCGGCACCCCCGCGGCCGTGGAGGTGGATCAGTACTCCCAGCGCACCCAGGGACTGGCTCGCTCCCGGCAGACCAAGGCCAACGAGGCCTTCCTGGAGAAGGCCGCTCAGGAGAAGGGCGCGGAGAAGCTCCCCTCGGGCATCATCTACAAGGAGCTGAAGGCCGGCTCCGGCCCCAGCCCCAAGCCCAAGGACACCGTGGGCGTCCACTACCGCGGCACCCTCATCAGCGGCGAGGAGTTCGACAGCTCCTACAGGCGCGGCCAGGTCGCCGAGTTCCCCCTCAATGGCGTCATCTCCTGCTGGACCGAAGGCGTCCAGAAGATGAAGGTCGGCGGCAAGGCGAAGCTCACGTGCCCCGCCAAGACGGCCTACGGCGAGCGCCCGCCCCCTGGCTCGAAGATCTCGCCGAACGCCGTCCTCGAGTTCGAAGTGGAGCTCGTCAGCATCCCCGGCGATACCTCCAAGCAGTAGTCCGGAGCGCCCCTCAGCGCGAGAGTGCTGCCTCGGTGGCTCGCAGCAACGGCTCGGCGCTCACCGGTGCGCCCGTGGCATTCACCATCCACTGGTCCGGTGTCACCGAGCCATAGCGAGCCATCCGCTCGAACTCCGCGCCCAGGGGCCCCTTCTTCTTCAGCTGTTCCTCGATCTGGAACGCGATGAAGTGCCCGATCGGATAGTCGGGCAGGTACATGGGGTAGGAAATCATGTGGCTGTAGATGCCCAGCAGCGGCGTCCCCTGCCCTCCGAGCACCGGCGCGTAGTAGCGATCCCACGTGTCCTTCGCGATCGCCACCGTGGCCTCGCGCAGCTGGGCGGGCGTGGCCTCCGGGTGCTCGTACAGCCAGTGCCATACCGCGATATCCACCAGCGCCACTCCCGCGATCTCCCAGGTGCCCCAGAAGTCATTGAGCACCCGCTCGCGCTCGGCCACCGCGTCCGGCTTGCCCAGCCCCAGCAGTTCCTGATCCCGCGCCTGGAAGACGAAGGCGAGCGCCTCCGTGAAGGCGTTGTTGGGCACGCTCGACAGCAGCGTGTGGTCCACGTCGTAGAGCGAGAACACCTGCTCCACGTTGTGCCCCAGCTCGTGCACGGCGATGTTGTAGCCCTTGTAGTTCATCCCGCCCTTCTCCACACGCGTCCGAAGGTGGGGGAAGTCACCGCGCCGCATCGCCTGCATCGCATGGCCCGCGCCGCGTGAGGGATCCACGCGGATGTGCTCGGCCAGATACGTGGCGCGCTCCTTCGAGAAGCCCAGCCCCTGGAGGATACGGGGGATGTCCTTGGCGAACGCCTCGGCCGTGGGGTAGCGCTGCCGCGTCAGCTTGTCGAGCTCCGCCTCCGAGCGCGAGGAGCCCGGCCGGAACCCGTTGAACCACAGATCCTGCGGCTCCAGCTTGCGCCCCAGCCGCTGCTCGATGAGCCGCGCCACCTGAGGCACCAGCGGCGAGCTGAGCACCTGCGTCAGCATCGCCTTCACGCGCTCCTCGGAGAGCTCGCGCTGGAACTCGAAGGCCCGGGCGATCTGCGTGGGCGCCACCGGCACGTAGGGATCCACCTTCCGAGCAGCCTGGAAGTGCGCCAGCAGCCGCACGTACCGCGTATCCGGCTCGGGGGCGGTCTCCGCCTGGGCCGGCCGCGCGGGAGCATCCGCCTCCACCTCGTCCGCGGGCGCCACCGTCACGGTGTTGGTGATCGGATCCCAGTCCACCCTCGGATTGTCGATCACGGCGGCGGGGATCGTCTGCGTGACGATGCGCTCCATCACCTTGACGATCAGCCGCTGCTTGGCGGCTCCCTGCTCCTTGTCCGCGTAGTCCGCCTTCAGCTCGTCCCGCAGGTTCCAGTGGCTGATGAGGCGCATCCCCTTCGGGAAGAGCCTGCGGCGCTCCGGGCCGTCCACCACGTGGTGCATCCACACGTTGTACTGGGCGATGTAGAGATCCGCCTCCGCGCCCGCCCGCGAGACTTCCTGCTGCACCTCGGCGGGCACGCGCTTGTAGAAGCGCCCCGCGAGCCGAGTCTCGGCCCACTGCCGCCGCGTGTAGTCCTTGGCGTGCGCGGTGCGCTCGGCCAGCGTGGTGAGTGGGAAGTTCAGCAGCACCACGAAGCCGATCTTCGAACCGAACAAATCGTCCGTGAGGTGCGCGCTCGGATCGTACGCGGCCAGCAGCGGATCCACCGGCAGCAGCGGCCCGATGTCGATGTCCGTGGCCCACCGCAGCTCACGGCCCATCTCATTGAAGTGCCCATCCAGCTGCTCGAAGATGTGCTCGAAGCGATCGAAGGTCGCGTCCAGGATCTTCGGATCGGCGATGAAGGACTCGCGGACGAACGCCGCCAGGTCCCCATCCTCCTCGCGCCACAGCCCGGCCACCTGCTCCACGCCTCGTTCGATGCGCGCCCGCTGGGCCTCGCCATACTTCGCCACCAGCTCCGCCTTCAGCGCGGCGGTGTCGGGCTTCTTCGAGGCGGACTTCATGGATGAGGCCTCCGAGGCAGCAGGGGCTAACACGCCCGAGGGCTCCACCGGCGCCGACGGAGCACCCGCGGGCGTGGAGGCACAACCGATCATCGTCAGAAGGGGGAGCAGGCGGGCAGAGCGGGACAGGAACGTTCGCAAGCAGAACCTCCAGAAAGCAACAAGGGCCCGACCCTCTCGGATCGGACCCTCATGCGCAACGAAGAACGAGAGTAGGCTTACGCCGCTCGCACGTTCTGGGCCTGCAAGCCCTTGGGGCCGCGAGCCACCTCGAACTGCACCTTCTGCCCCTCCTGCAGTGTCCGGAAGCCATCCATGTTGATGGCGGTGTGGTGGCAGAACACGTCTTCACCCCCGCCGTCCTGGGTGATGAAGCCAAACCCCTTGGCATCGTTGAACCACTTCACAGTACCAGTAGCCATTGCTCTCTTCTCTTCTTCCTTCTTCACGGGCGCGGTCATCGCCGTCCGGTCCCTACGAGAAAAACCCGATAGAGCAAGGAGAATGTAAGCGGGGCTTCCACTCGTGTCTACAAGGGGAAGCTACCAGCCACACGTTTGGCCCTTGTTCTGCTCCTGCAACCACTGGCGGAGCGGAGCAAAGTATTCGATGAGCGGCGTGGCATCCATCTGGCGCTGGCCCGTCATGGCGAACAGCGCTTCCTGCCAGGGCTTGCTGGCCCCCAGCTCCAACATGGCCTGGAGCCGCTTGCCAGCTTCCTTGTTCCCATACACAGAGCACTCGTGCAGCGGCCCCTTGAAGCCCGCCGCCTCGCACATGGCCTTGTGGAACTGGAACTGGAGGATGCGGGCCAGGAAGTAGCGCGTGTAGGGGACGTTGGCCGGCACGTGGTACTTGGCGCCCGGATCGAAGTCCTCCGCGGTGCGAGCCACCGGCGCGGAGATGCCCTGGTACTTCTCACGCAGCGCCCACCACGCCTTGTTGTAGTCGGCCGGCGCCGTCTTCCCGGCGAACACGTCCCAGCGCCACTGATCGATCAGCAAGCCAAAGGGCAGGAAGGCCACCTTGTCCAGAGCGTCCTTCATCTGCAGGTTGATGAGGTTCTTGTCGTTCTTCGGAACGTCCTTCAGCAGGCCGATCTGCTTGAGGTAGCCCGGGGTGATGGAGAGCGTGATCGCGTCACCAATGGCCTCATGGAAGCCGTCATTGGCTCCGGACTGATAGAGCACCGGGAGCTGGTAGTAATAGGTGAAGTAGTAGTCGTGCCCGAGCTCGTGGTGGATGGTGACGAGATCCTCCTCGGTGGGCTTGATGCACATCTTGATGCGCAGATCGTTGTTGTAGGTGACGTCCCACGCGCTGGCGTGGCAGACGACCTCGCGATCGCGCGGCTTGGTGAACATCGAGTGGTCCCAGAAGGTAGACGGCAGCGGCTTGAGTCCCAGCGAGGTGAAGAAGGACTCGCCCGTCTTCACCATCTTGATGGAGTCGTAGGCCTGCTGCTTGAGGGACGCCGTCACGTCCAGGCTCGCCTGCCCCGCGTAGGGCTCGACCAGCGGATAGATGTTGTTCCACTCCTGGGCCCACATGTTGCCCAGCAGGTGCGCCGGAATGGGCTTGCCCGCGGGCACCTTGTCCGCGCCGTACTTCTTGGTCAGCTGGGCGCGCACGTAGCAGTGCAGATCGTTGTACAGCGGCTGGACCTGCTGCCACAGGCGTTGGGTCTCCTTCTCGAAGGCGTCCGGCGACATGTCATACGCGGACTTCCAGAGGTCACCCGTGTTGGCGAAGCCAATCTCCTTGGCGCCTTCGTTGCTCAGCGCCACGAAGCGCTCGAAAAGTGGGCGCATGGGCACCGAGACGCGGTGCCAGCCGGACCACGCCTCCAGCAACTCGTCGTAGTTGCGGCTGGCGGCCATCACGTCCTCCAGCTCGCCCAGATCCTTGCAGGTCTCCTTGCCTGCCTTGTCCTTCTTGCAGGCCTTTCCCTTGCCGTAGGTGCCCTCCAGCTTCGCGGCGATGGTCGTGAGTTCGGCGCGCTTCTGCGGATCCGAGGGCGCGGCCAGCGGCGAGTTCACCCGAAGCAGGTGCAGCGTACGCGCCGTGTCCGAATCCAGCTTCAGGCCGTCGAAGCGGCGCGAGTCCTTGATGGCCTGGTTCATGTAGGCCAGCACCTCCTCGTTGATCCAGGCGGCGTTCTGCTCGGTGTCGTCCGTGATGTACGTGGACTTGATCCACTCGGCGGTGGCCTGCCTCGTGAAGAGGCGCTTGAGGTCCGCGTTGACGCGATCCGCGAACTGCTTCGCATCCGCGGCAGTGGGCTTGCCCTTGCCCGCAGGGGTCGCGGCACCTGGAGCCTGAGCCGCCACAGGCAGGGCGGACAACAGCACGACCACGCAGGCCGCACGCAGGGGGGACAAGAGAGAAAGGGGTCGGATCATGGCGCGCGACCCTAGAGGAACCGCTTCTTGAAGGCACCCTGAAACGTTGTTCGGGAATGCTCATGGGGCATTGCCAAGCGATGGTTGACGACGCCTGAAGCCCGGCTATGAGGACGAAGATGCTTCGGCCCCTCTTCGCTCTCCTCCTCCCGCTCTTCCCACTCCTGGCGTGCTCCACCGAACCCGATGTTCCCAAGGAGTGTGAGCGCTTCACCTTCTCCGTGGCTCCCGAGGTCTCGGCCCCGCATGTCCTGTGCGAGAGCTCCGCCTGCGGCAACGGGTTGAACCCTCCGACCGCCGGACCTCACTGCGGCTACACCCTTGCCTGCCGGACCTATGACGCCGAGCAGCCCCCCTGCGTCTGGCTCCACAACCTCGAGCATGGCCATGCCGTCTTCCTCTATGACTGCCCCGAAGGCTGCCCCGAGGAGATCGCCAAACTCGAACAGGCCCGGGACGCGGCCCTCGTCGGTTCCAATGGCGTCCGCCGCGCCCTCGTCACCCCCGCCTCCGGCCTGCCGCAGCGCGTCGCCGCCATCCTCTGGCGCCGCGTGTATTTGACCGACAGCGCCGATCCCGACGCACTCCGCTGCCTGCTCCAATTCCAGGATCAGGACGCACCCGAACCCAGGCTCGACTGCGCTCCTTGAGCCAAGGTCCTGAAATCCCGGAATCTTTTGAACTTCTCTGGGCCCCCTGCTCTCTCAAATCCTGAGGTGTGGGGAACACACCTCACTGCAACCCTCAGTAAAGACGAAACATTTGGAGGCCTCCTTCCGATGATTCGTGGAATTCCCTTTTCCTGAGAGCGTGAAACGCATGGTGGCTCCGGTCCAAGGTGGCAGCACGAGTGGCAGTACATCGGGGGGCAGTGCGGCAGCGGACGCGGCAGCGGCGGCGGCGGAAGCAGCTCGGCGTGCGGAGGCAGCCCGGAAGGCAGCAGAGGCGGCTCGGAAGGCGGCGGAAGCAGCGGCGAAGGCAGCAGAGGCAGCGGCGAAGGCGGCCGCGGCTCAGAAGAAGGCAGCGGCGGAGGCCTCCAAGGCGGCCGCGAAGCCCGGTCAGTCTCCCGAGGAGTCCAAGAAGTCCTCCGAGGATTCCAAGACGGCCGAGAAGGCCGCGCAGCAGAGCGCCGCGCAGGCCTCCAAGGCGAAGGAGGCCTCCGAGGCCGCCACGAAGAAGCTCCAGTCTTCCGAGGAGAAGGTCGCTGTCACCGCCAAGCGCGCCGAGGAGGCCATGGTCCGGGCGAACAAGCTCTCCGGGCCGGACAAGGGCAAGCCCGCGCCGTTCTCCGAGAAGCAGATCAACGAGGTGAAGGCCAAGCCGGCCGAGATCGCCTCGGCCTTCGACGGCACCTCGCGCAAGAACGAGCTCCAGAAGCTCCTCGGCACCGAGGCTCCCACCACCCAGGCGGACACCCAGAAGAAGATCAACGCCGACAAGCAGTACGATCTGCTCTCCAGCAAGCCAGAGAACCGCGAGACGCTCGACAAGCTCGGCATCAAGAACGGCAATGATCTGTCGGCCCTGGGCGATCGGCTCGAGAACCAGGCGAAGACGGGCGACGCCCCCGACGCGAAGCTGGGCGAGGTGAAGGACAAGGAGGCGCTCGCGCGCGTCATCCAGTCCGCCGGAGAGACCCGCACCGACGAGGCCGCGAAGAAGACGCTCACCGATCCCGTCTTCGCCAAGGGCGTGGCCGAGGGTGTGAAGCCCCAGGAGGCCCAGGAGCTCTCCGAGGGCGCCAAGAAGCTGCAGCTCACCGAGCGCGAGGCCACCAACCTCGTCCGCTACCAGAACGGCCGCAACGCCCTGCGCACCCTGGCCAAGGAGCCGCCCGCCTCGGATGCGGAGAAGGCCTCGGCGGTGCTCTCCATCGCCCAGCAGGCCAGCAACATCTTCCCCCCCGAGACGCTCCAGCGCCGGCTCGGCGAAGTGGGCAACCGCGTCTTCAACCGCGAGCTGCCCGCCGCCAAGGCCCTCATCGACTCGTACGTGGCACTCGCCGATCCGAACGCCAGCGGCGAGAAGAAGGCCAAGGCCGCCCTCGGCCTCGCCAAGGCCGCCAAGGACTATCTGGGCGCCGGAGCCCTCAGCAAGCTTGGCCCCGAGCTGCGCAAGGCAGACGGTGCATTCCGCGCCGCGGGCGCCGGGCTCACCCTGTTCGATCCCAACACCAAGCCCGAGGACAAGGCCATCGCCGCCCTGCAGCTCGCCGGAGAGCTCCCGGGCGTCGGCCGCGATCTCAAGCAGCTCAAGGATCTGCTCACCGCCTCCAACGTCCCCAACCCCGACGCCATCATCCAGGGTGGCGCGGACCTCCAGGATCAGACGCTGCGCAACCTCCCGCCCGAGGTGCAGTCCCGCCTCAACCCGGGTCAGGTCGCGGACATCGCCGAGGCGGCGGACAAGGTCGATGCGAGCGAGCTCGGCAAGGCCATCCAGAACGTCTCCGATCCGGATGCGCTCGACCAGGTCCTCAAGCAGGTGAAGGACTCTCCGGACGGCAAGGCCGCCACCAAGTTCCTCCGGACAGCCGCCGCGCTCGATCCGAAGCTGGCCAACGAGGCCCTCAAGAACCCTGACATGGCCGAGAAGCTGTCCAAGCTGGGCCAGTCCGCCATCGGCGACCTCGAGGATCCCGTCAACCAACTGAGCGACGTGCTCAAGCAGGTGAAGACGCCCGAGGCGCTCGGCAACCTCACCGACAAGCTCGCCTCCCTGGATCCGCCGGGCGACGCCAACAAGCTCGGCAAGGTCCTCAAGGGCCTGGACAAGGACGAGCTCGACAAGGTCCTCAAGAACTCGGACACGCTCGACAACGTGGCCAAGATGGTCAAGGGCCTGGACGGAGATGACGCCGTCGATGCCCTGGCCAAGACCATGAAGAACATGGACGCCGACGCCGTGGGCTCGCTGTCCAAGCTCGGCTCCAAGGTTTCTCCGGACCTGCTCAACAAGACCATCAAGCTGCTCAAGCCCGTGCTCGAGAAGGTCGACAGCCGCCTCGTTGGAGAGGGCTTCAAGCTGCTCGACAAGCTCGTCGGCAAGATGGGCGTGGACCTCACCGCCGACGTCGCCGGCAAGGTCTTCAAGAACGTCGCGAAGATCATCCCCGCCGTGGGCGCCGTCCCCGGCCTCGTGGACGCCGTCAGCCTCGGCAAGGAGGCGGTGGAGCTGCGCGACAAGAACAAGGACCTCGGCTACCTGGCCATGGTCGGCTCCAAGCTCAACGCCGTGGACTCGGTGGCGGGGCTCGTGCTCGACGCCACCGGCGTGGGCGCGGCGGTGGACCTTGGCGTGGGCGCGGCCTTCGGCATCGCCGAGCTGGCACTCGACATCGGCCTGTCCTCCGAGAAGGCCAAGATGGAGCAGGCCCAGAAGGAGGGCAAGGAGTACGAGGCTCCGGACTGGGTGAAGGCCGTCAACCTCGTCGGCGCGGCCGCGCAGGGCCCGGCGGGCGCGGTGGACCTGGTGGCCTACTACGGCCCGAAGGAAGCCTTCGACCTGGCCAAGTGGGGCCTCGGGAAGGGCGGCGAGCTCGCCAAGAAGGGCCTCGAGCTCATCGAGAAGGCCGGCGGGCCGGTGGTGAAGTACGCCGGTGAGGCCGTCGAGGCGCTCAAGAACGCGGGCGAGGCCGGAGTCGAAGCGCTCGAGACGCTGGCCAAGGGCGGCTCCGAGTTCGCCAAGGAGGCCGCCGAGGCCGCGGGCAAGGCACTCGTGGACATGGCCAAGCTGCCGGGCGAGGCGGCGAAGAAGGCCGCCGAGGCCATTGGCCGCGCGGTGGACTCGGGCGCCCAGTGGGCCAAGGACGCCGCCACCCAGCTGCTCAAGGACGGCGTCGGCGTGATGAAGGACGTCGCCAAGGCCTGGGCCAACAACCTCACCGACGGCGCCAAGGCCGTGATCGACGGGCTGCACGGGCTCGGCGACGCGGGCGTGGCGGCGCTGAAGGAGCTCTCATCCGCGGGCGGCGCGGTGGCTGAGTACACCGTCGGCAGGCTGAAGGACCTGGCCCATGCCGGCGTGGACGCCGCCGAGGACGCGCTCAACGGCCTCAAGGACCTGGGAGGCAAGGTCGGCGACCTGGCGGGTGACGCGCTCGGTGGGCTGGGCGACCTCGCCAAGAAGGCCCTGCCCTTCATCTGACAGAAAATCTCGCGCGGCGTAGACCCAACGAAAGGCTCGCGCGTTCGAGTCGCATCTCTTCGAACGCGGAGCCTCCCATGTCCCGGTCCTCGCTGCGCCGTCTGTCCCGTTGGGGAAGTGCCTTCCTCGCCATGAGCTTCGTCCCCGGGTGCGCTTTTCAGAGCGCCCCGGCGGACGCTCCCATCCAGACTCAATCCACCCCGACCCGCTCCAAGTCTGAGTCCAAGCCCGAGGCCCTCGCGCAGAAGATGGCACCACCGGCCACCCCTGCCGCGGCAGCTGCACCCGCCCCAGCAGCCGAACCCGCCCAAGAAGTCACGATGAAAATGCCCGGGCCCACGACGGGCCAGCAGCCCATGGCTCCGCCTCCCCCATCCTCGGCGGTCGCCCTCGGCGCTGTCTCACCCGGGAAAGTCGCTCGGCGGACCGACAACCGGTACTCCGCGCCGAAGCCCGCGGATGCGTTGACTGGAGACCTCGAGGAACGGGACGACGATGCCAGTGAGCTGAACCATTCCGCAGGCGGAAACACGTTCGAGGCCCACGCGCCCAACCCCTTCACCACCACCCAAGAGGACGCGCTCTCCACCTTCGCCGTGGACGTGGACACCGCCTCGTACTCGCTGGCGCGACGCTACCTCACGCAGGGCAGCCTGCCTCCCTCCCAGTCCGTGCGCGTGGAGGAGTTCGTCAACTACTTCAAGTACCGCTACGCCCCGCCGGACAAGGGAGCCTTCACCGTGCACCTGGAGGGCGCGCCCTCCCCGTTCGGCGCCGGCCGCCACTTCCTGCGAGTGGGCGTGCAGGGCAAGGTCGTCTCTCGCTCGCAGCGCAAGCCCGCGCACCTGGTCTTCCTGGTGGACACCAGCGGCTCCATGCAGTCGCAGGACAAGCTGCCCCTGGCCAAGGAGGCCATGAAGATCGCCGTGAAGAACCTGAACGAGAACGACACGGTGGCCATCGTCACCTACGCGGGCTCCACCCAGGATGTGCTGGCGCCCACTCCCGCCACCGATCAGCAGCGCATCTTCTCGGCCATCGACTCGCTGCAGTCCGGAGGCGGCACGGCCATGGGATCGGGCATGGAGATGGCCTATCGCCACGCGGTGAAGAAGGCCTCGGGCAGCGTCGTCTCGCGCGTCATCGTCCTCACGGATGGAGACGCCAACATCGGCCCCCACCTCTCCGCGGACTCCATGCTGGAGGGCATCCGCAACCACGTGGCCGAGGGCGTCACGCTGTCCACCATCGGCTTCGGCATGGGCAACTACCGGGACGACTTGATGGAGAAGCTGGCCGACAAGGGCAACGGCAACTGCTTCTACGTGGACAGCTTCCAGGAGGCCCGGAAGGTCTTCGAGACGCAACTGACGGGCACGCTCGAGGTGATCGCCAAGGACGTGAAGATCCAGGTGGAGTTCAACCCGGCGGCCGTGAAGCGCTACCGGCTGGTGGGCTACGAGAACCGCGACGTGGCGGACCGGGACTTCCGCAATGACAAGGTGGACGCGGGAGAGATCGGCGCGGGCCACAACGTCACCGCGATCTATGAAGTCGAGCTGACCGGCGAGCAGCAGCCCCTGGCCACGGTTCGCATCCGCGCCAAGGCCCCCAACGGCACCGAGGCCTCCGAGCAGAGCTTCCCCTTTGAGCGGAGCATGCTGCGCTCCTCGACGGAGGCTGCCTCCTCGGACTTCCGCTTCGCACTGGCGGTGGCCTCCACGGCCGACATCCTGCGCCACAGCCCTTCGGCGCAGAACTGGAGCCTCGCCACGGCGCGCAAGCTCGCCGAGGGCGCCATCGAGGGCCAGACGGAGCGCACCGAGTTCGTGAAGCTCGTCACCCAGGCCCAGGCGCTGATGGGCGCCTCCGCCACCCGCCGGTAACCCTCCTCACGGACGGTGCGCGAGGACTTGCTCCTCGCGCCTGTCCTGGAAGCCCTGGGAACTGGGGATAGCCCTGGGGTGTCGTGGGGGACTCTTCCCGGAGCAGGCTCGGGCCTCGTATCTTGCGGGCCCGGCGGCGCTGAGCGCCGGAGAAGGCCCACCATGAAGATGCCACTGCATTACGAAAAGGCCCACGACATCTACGTGCTGACGTGCATCGACGTTCGCATCGACAGCGTCTCGGCACTCCAGGAGTGGGCCTCACTGCTCCGGGAAGCACTCAGCTCCGTGCCCCACAAGTTCTACCTCGCCATCGACATCCGGGACTTCCACCTCTCGGCCCACATGGCGCCCGCGTATGGCCCCATCGCCAAGGAAGTGACGGCTCGCTACACCCTGGCCACCGTCCGCTACGGCTCCACGGAGAACACGACGCGCGCCGCCATCCGCCTGCAGGCCAGCCTCAACCAGTACGCCTCCAACATCATGCCGGACAAGGAGACCGCGTTCACGGTGCTCAAGGAGCTCCGCGCGCTCGCCGGCAAGAGCTGAATCCCCCCTCAGGAGTAATTCATGGCCGACTCCCCCACCGGCGCTCCACCCGCGGATCCCGCTGTCCTCCGGAACATGATCTTCGGATTCTGGTCCCTGCGCGCCATCTATGTCGCCGCCGAACTCGGCGTCGCGGACCACCTCGCCTCCGGGCCCCGGGACAGCGAGGAGCTCGCCAAGGCCTGCCAGACCGACGCCTCCGCGCTGTACCGGGTGCTGCGTGCCCTGGCGAGCGTGGGGCTGCTCTCGGAGCCGGAGCCCCGTCACTTCGCGCTGACTCCGCTGGGACAGTTCCTGCGCAGCGATACTCCGGGCTCCATGCGCGCCCTGGCTCGGATGCTGGGCTCCCACTGGCACTGGCGCACCTTCGAGGGAATCCTCGAGAGCGTCCGCACTGGAGAGCCGGCCATGGCGAAGATGGTCGGTCAGCCGCTCTACACGTACCTCGGCCAGAACCCCGAGCAGGAGAAGATCTTCGATCACTCGATGACGAGCTTCTCCTCCGTGGAGAACGACGCCATCCGTGATGCCTGGGCCTTCCTCACCTCGGGGACGCTGGTGGACGTGGGCGGCGGGCGCGGGCACCTGTTGGCGACGCTCCTGAACGCCCACCCGGGCCTGCGCGGCATCCTCTTCGACCGGCCCTCCGTGGTGGCGAATGAGCAGGATGCCGTGAATGCTCATGGGCTCGATGCGCGCTGCGAACGCGTGGGGGGAGACTTCTTCGAGTCCGTTCCCTCGGGCGCCGATGCCTATCTGCTCAAGTACATCCTCCACAACTGGAACGATGAGCGCACCGGCGCCATCCTCCGAAACTGTCGCCGTGCCATGAAGCCTTCGGCCCGGCTACTGCTGGTGGAGCAGGTCGTGCAGCCCGGCAACTCGCCGGACCCGGCGAAGCTGTTGGACCTGGAGATGCTCGTGCTCGTGGGTGGCCGCGAACGCACCGAGGAGGAGTTCCGCGGGCTGCTGGCCGACAGCGGCTTCTCACTGGTGCGAGTGGTGCCCACCCGGCGGGCTCTCTCCATCGTGGAAGCCTCGCCGGTCTGAGCCCTGGCCGGAGCGTCCCTCCAAGGGGGGCGCTACGACGCCCCACCCTCGGGAGCTGCGGGAGCAGTGGGAGCCGCTTCCTTCTTGCCCTCGGGTACCTTGAAGCCCAGATACGTCCCGGAGCTGATCCCCATCAGCCCCAGCAGAGTGGCGCTGAACTCCGGCATCGAGAGGCTCCTGTAGACCGAGCTACAGAAGATGACACCGAGCACCAGCGTCCAGATGAAGAGCTGGAAACGGTGGAGGCTGAGGTTGCCAGTCTCATCCGTGAGCACATCGTTCAAGAAGCCCCTGGACTCCAGGGGCTTGCCGGCCTCAGGGGGCACAGCGCTGCTCCCCTGGACCGTCAATGGCTGCTTGTTCTTGTCGATCAGCGTCGACACCAGCGCTGTCCCCGTCCCGATGCCCAGCAGTCCCAACACCGAGTCCGTGATCGTGTCGAGCTCCCCGTTGATCAGCCAGATGAAGAGGTAGGCCGCGACCACGAGGAAGAGCCAGAAGGCCATCTGGAACAGCGCGAGGTTGTAGGGACGCTTATCGATGGTCACCGTCGGCGAGCCGCTGCGGATCAGCCCACCCTTCCGGCACAGCCGCAGGAACGCCAGCGCCCCGCCCACCAGCAGACCGATGAACAGGAACAGCATCGCACGAGGAACAATCTCGAGTTGGAAATCCATGACGCTCGTAGGCAGGGGGAACTGGTCCGTGGCCCCCACGCTGATGCTGACCGGGCGCACGTAGCGCGTCGGCCCCCCGAGCAGCCCGTGCCAGATATCGTCCGACTTCGGGGTGCGCTGCAACCGGTACCGCACGTGCCCGTTCACCGCATCACACGACAGCGGCTGCAACCCCTGGATGGCTATTCCGTCGATGAAGAGGATGATCCCGTTGCAGGTGTTGCTCGTCTCCTTCATCAGGGCATCGAAGTTCTGCACGTGCACCGAGAGCAGGTCACCCAGGCCGGCGATGCTCCAAGCGCCATCGAGATAGGAGTGTGCATAGTAGACGCGCGCTGGGCCTCCATCATCCGGGACCTTCGGCGCATCCGGTGGCTCGACTTGCGCCAGAGCCGACATGGAGACCAACCACCCTGCGAGCACACACCATGTTTTGCGCATTGCCCCCTCCGGCCGTCAGTGTAGACGACCGGAGAAGGGATGCGCAGGTTCCTCCTCAGCGCGCGGCGCGGCGGATCGCCTTCACCGTGTCCGAGACCTCCGTCACCATCGCATCGTGGCCCGAGTCGATCTCGTCATAGTCCCAGTGCCACGCCCGCGCCTTGGCCGCGAACGCCTTGAACGTCTCCCGAGAGAACCACTCCCCCGTGCAGCGGATATAGGCCTTGGGGATCTTCGACAGCGTGCTCCAGCTGAACACCAGCGGCTCCTCGAAGGTGGCCGTCGGCTGCGGACGCAGACGCGCGCCGACATAGGCAATGTCATCGTCCTCCGTCAGCCCGAAGTCCTCAGGCGGGAACGACGGCAGCATCGTCACTTCCGGGGGAGGCGCCGGGAAACCGATCATCCCGAAGAAGGACTGCCCCGGCTCAGGGATCACCGCGTCCAGGTACACCAACTTCTTGATGCGCGAGGGAATCGCCGCGGCCACTCCGGTGATCACCATTCCGGCGTAGCTGTGTCCCACCAGGATGACGTCGTGCAGATCCTCCATCTGGATCAGCGAGACGATGTCCTGCACATGGGTGGAGAGCCCCACGTCCGGCCGCGCCAGGTGCGCGCGCTCGCCCAACCCTGTCAGGGTCGGCGTGTACACCTGCGCATCACCTGCACGCAGCTTCTCCGCCACCTTCTGCCAGGACCAGCCCCCATGGAACGCACCATGGACCAGTACGTAGGTGGGTGTGTGATCGTTTCCAGCCTCGGCCCTACCCGAGGAAACCAGGACACACAGGGCCGCGATTACCGCCAAGCTGAAACGCATTTTCTCTCCTTTGCGAACTTTACTGATTTCCAGAATAATAATGGCAAGTGACGACGCAATTTTCCACCGCAGCGACAATTATTTGTAGGAACGCGCCACGGGGGGCGAGGTGGCAGAACAGGCGCAACGCTTCCGCCGGGACTCCATTCCGAGGTGCCGTCTCTCCACGGAACCTCATGACGCGCCCTAAGGAGCTAACACCTTGACGACGCATTCACCCAAGCGACAGCCCCTTCCCTTTGGGGATTACCTTTTGCTGGATCGCTTCGGCATTGGCGGGATGGCCGAGATCTGGCGCGCGAAGATGTTCGGAGCCGAGGGGCTCGGCCGGCTGGTGGCCTTGAAGCGGATCCTCCCCCACTTCGCGGATGACGAGGAGTTCATCTCGATGTTCCTCGACGAGGGGAGGATCGGGTTGCAGTTGCTCCACGCGAACGTGGCGCAGGCCTTCGAGCTGGGACAGATCGGCCCCTACCCCTTCCTGTCGCAGGAGTACGTGCCGGGCAAGTCGCTGGGAGAGCTGTTCGATCACTTCCGGCGGGCGGCCACGCCGATGCCGCTGCCCATGGCGTGCTACTGCATCTCGCGCATGTGCGCGGGGCTGGACTACGCGCATCGCAAGACGGACGGCCGGGGACGCGAGCTGAACATCGTCCACCGCGGGCTGTCGCTCGATGACGTGCTGATCTCGTTCGAGGGCGACGTGAAGGTGATCGACTTCGGCATCGCCAAGGCGGCCGGGCGGGTGACGCAGACGCAGCCCGGCATCCTCAAGGGGAAGATCGGGTACATGAGCCCGGAGCAGATTGACGGCTCGGTGCTGGATCGGCGCTCGGACGTGTTCGCCATCGGGGTGTGTCTCTACGAGCTGCTCACGGGCCAGCGCCCCTTCATGGGAGACAGCGATCTGGCGACCATGGAGCTGACGCGCAAGGCACAGGCGACGCCGCCGTCCTCGCACAACCCGTTCGTCCCCCGGCCGTTGGATCGGATCGTCCTGCAGGCGCTCGCGAAGGACGTGCGGGAGCGCTACGCGTACGCCAGCGAGCTGGAGGATCAACTCCAGGACTTCCTCATCCACCGGGACGCGAACTTCGATCGGGAAGATCTGAGGCAGTACATGCGGACCACCTTCTCGGAGGACATCCAGCGAGAGACCCAGCGGCAACGGGAGTACGCCCGGATCGAACCGCCCAAGGATTTCGACATCCACTGAACCGCTGGAGCAGGGGGGCTTCCGGGCACCGACGCGTTTTTGCGAGACTCCGCGCGTCCCTGCCCGGAGGGTTCCCATGCGCCAGCCTGCCCTGCTCTTCACGCTGCTCTGTCTGTCAGCAGCCGCCCACGCCGCCGATGACAAGGCGCTGTGGAAGGCCGTCTTCCAGCTTGAGGATCCGGAGCAGCAGAAGAGCGCGGCCACCCTCCTGCGCTCGAACGGGGCGGCGGGCTATGACGTGCTGGCGAAGGTGGCTCGCGCCGGAGGTGAACACCTGGCCCTGTCCGTCTCGGCGGTGCAGGTGGGGTGTCACATGTTCGGCGGGCGGATCTCCATGGCCGGCCGATTGGAAGGGTCGCAACTGCCGCTGAGCGCGGTGAAGCTGGCCACCGAGATGCTCCAGGAGGATCGAGCGCTGCGGGAATCGCTGCTCGGCTCGGAGGAGCCCTTCGATCGAGCGCTCGCGCTCATGGTGTCGTCCAGCGTGCCTGGAGCGCTGCCCGGGGCGCTGAAGCGGCTGGAAAACGAGAAGGAAGCGCGGGTCCTCTCCGTGGTGGAGCCCGCCTCACGCTGCGCGGCGTACCGAACGGGCGAGCGGGTGAACGAGGATGCGCAGCGGCTCGTCCGGCGCATGGAGGGGGCGACTCCGAATCCCCGGTGCGATCAGGCCGGATTCCAGGCGGATGCGCTCGTCGAGGGCCTGGCCAAGGGCACGTACCAGATCTCCGGCTGGGGGCGGAGCGGCGACGACTTCACAGTGACGATGAAGAGAGGCCCCGAGCAGAGCACGCACCTGGCGCCGGCGTGCGCGATCGCGCTGTATGACGCGTTGGCCAAGAAGGGGAAGTACGAGCCCGGGCTGGTGGTGCCCCTCACCCAGCAGCACCTGCTGCCCATGAGCACGCGGGATGCGGCGGCCCGGCGCGCGGTGAGGGATCTGCCGAAGTTCCCGGAGGCGAACCGGAACCGGCTGGCGGCGGATCTGGTCAATGCCGGCTACGCCGTGCCGGTCAAGGTGACCTACCAAGGCGGTGACATGTTCGCACAGGAGAACGAGTTGGAGGCCGCCGCGCGGCAAGGCAGTCCGCAGGCACTGGCCGACATCGATCGCTTCGTCTTCTGCCGGGGTACGTTCGGCGCTCACGGACTGGCGATGCTGGGGTACGTCAAGACGCCGGATGCGGCAGAGACGGCGTATCAGCTGGCGCAGCAGTGTCCCCGCGCGCTGGCGGCTGGAACTGCGGCGCTGCTGCGGCTGAAGGATCCCCGAGGGCTCCAGCTGTTGAACAAGGCGCTGGAGGACACGGCCTTCGCCGAGGACGATCTGTATCGCGCGGCCATCGAGGCCTATACGCCCGCCCTGGGGCGTGAGCTCCACAAGCTGGCGGACAGCAAGGACGGCTTCCGGGTGAAGGAGATGATCCAGGTCCTGAAGACCGCGGGAGTCATGAGGGACTGAGCGCCCCGAGAGCGCCCACCGCGAGCGGAAGGGTTGTCTACCCTTCGAGGAAGCCGCAGGCCTCGGGAGGAACCTGGGTGAAGCGCACGCCCATGCGGCTGGGAGCCTCGGGCTGGCTGGCCGGGAGCGCCCACACCACCTCTCCGCGGAAGGGCAGCTCGTTGCCGGACACCTCGACGGTGCCGTGGAGCTGCGAGCCGGGCATGAAGACGAAGGGCGCCTCGACGCTGAATCCACCCGGAGAGACATCCATGGTGTGCGCCGAGAGGCGATTTCCGAGCATCAGCGAGAGGCGGCGAGCGTTGCGGACGGAGCGGTTATCGAACATGCACACATGGTGATACAGGCCCGTAGCCGCGCAAGTTTCCCGCCCGAGCCCGCTCCGAGAATCACGCTGGCACCGTGAATCACGAGGCCCGGCGAATCGAGGGACGCGAGGAGTTCGTCAGCTCCAGCTGCTTGGCGCGGTAGAGCTTCTCCAGATCACTGCGCTCCTGCTCGGAGATGCGCCCCCCGGCCCGAGCCTCCTTGATGCTCATGCCCACCTTGCGCAGCGACCGGGCATCCCGAGCCCCGGCAATCCCGCGCGCCAGCGTGCTGGCCTCGCCCCAAGTCAGAGGCACCGGAGCTCCCTCGGCCTTGCTCGCCCCCACTTCGTACGAGAGGGCCTTCTCGCCCGCCATCAAGGGAGGAAGAGGCTCATGCCCCCCCGCCGCCTCCCCGCTGGGAGTCGAGACCGGAGCCGGCGCCCCGGACGTGCTCCCCAGGTCCTGCAGCATGAAGTCCTCGACGTCCTGGGTGAACATGTCCGAGCAGCGAGCCAGCGCGATCGCCCCGTCCACCTGGGCCCGCTTCTTCGCCATCTTCAGGATCGTGTTGTCCAGATCCGCGATGTCCTCGTTCTCCACCCGCCCCACCGACTGGCTGGTGATGCGCTCGTCTGTCGAGGCGTACTTCTCTCCGCAGCCGCCCTTCTTCTTGAAGCACACCCAGCCACCGCCGTACTCGCTCTTGCCCTGGATGATCGCGTCCTTGTTGCAGACGGGGCACTTGCGGTTCGCCACGCGCCACCGGAACCGGCTCTCGCGGCTGTTCGCCGAACCGTAGCCCTCCGCCAGCACCTTGCCCTGCTCCCGACTGATGATGCGGCAACGGAACGTGTACTTGAAGAAGCCGCTCTCGAAGTCCTCGTGGCAGAACTCCGGAACCAGGGTGAACTCGGGCGTGCAGCCGAACAGATCGATCAGCTTCTCGGCGCCCGGCTTGAGCAGCGTCGGCTTCTCCGATCCGGCGATGCGGCCATAGTCCGTGCCCTCGATCATGCACTGCTTCACGTACTGGGCCAGAACCTGATGCTGCTCGCGCTCCTCCTTCAGGAGCCCGGCAGTGAGCTGTGCGCGGCGGGGGGTAGGCACCGGCGTCTCGCTGCGAATCATCTCACCCTGCATGGCGACCTCCATCTCGATCGTCCTCAGGTCTAAATCAGGGGTCTGACGTTCCCCCCTCCGAGCGCCTCGTCGCCTACCCCAGGCAGGCAACCTGGCAGGCAGGGCCACCCCTCTCCCGAGGTAGGGGCTTCCCCTTGATTCCACTCGGTTTTTTCCCCCTTCCAGTGGTCCGGCTCCATGCCCCGGTGCTAGGGTGCCCGCGCCATGGCCAAGTCCCCCTGCCCCGTGTCGCTGTCGCAGTTCCTCGAGAAGGCCGAGCCCCTCAAGGTCATCATCAACGGCCAGGAGATGCTGGCCGAGGTCAAGTCGTTCTCCACCGGTTCCTTCGGCTGGTACATCAACGGAAAGACGACCGTCACCGTCGACGGCAAGCCCGTCTCCGTGCAGATCGGCATGAACATGACGGTCGTCGGCTCCAAGGAAGCCGCGCGCTAAGCCCCTCCGCCTGCCCCCGCAACACGAAGGGCCCACCCCTCACCCGTGGCGAGGAGCAGGCCCCCGTGTGTCCGAGCCGCATCGCGTGGCGAAGCGGCTCAGTTCCAGCAGCTCAGATCGCGCGGACGTTCTGCGCCTGCAGGCCCTTGGGGCCCCGGGCGACCTCGAACTCCACCCGCTGACCCTCGGAGAGGCTGCGGAAGCCGTCAGCCTGGATGGCAGTGTGGTGGCAGAACACATCCTCCCCGCCGCCGTCCTGCGTGATGAACCCGAAGCCCTTCGCATCGTTGAACCACTTCACAACACCAGTTGCCATTTTCGATTCCTTGCTCATCCGGGCACGGTGAGTGCGCCGGCATTCCAAGCTCGCGGTGCGAGCTACCCGCCCCCCTGACAGCTTCTGAGGAAAAAAGAAAGGGGGGGTGCCGGTTTGCACGCCAAACCTCACAGTGGCGCGCAGGGGGGGCGAGCATTCCCTGGGAAGATGCTGGCCACTCAACACTCGGGTGCGGTACACGGCCAGTCCATGCTCCGATACTCCGCTGACCTCCGGACGCTGCTGTGGTGCGCCGCCATGCCCGTGGTGGCCCTATCGATGTACGCCCGCCCCGAACTCATCCCCTGGTTGAGTCCGCTGGCTTGCTACCTCGCGCTGTCGGCGGGAGTCATCGCTCACAACCACAACCACTGCCCTACGTTCCGCAACCGGCAGATGAACAACGTGTTCGGCATGTGGCTGTCCATCTTCTACGGCTACCCGACGTTCGCGTGGATCCCCACGCACAACCTGAACCACCACAAGTACGTGAACAAGGCGGGGGACGCGACCATCACCTGGCGCCACACCAACAAGCACAACGCGCTGGTGGCCTTCACGTACTTCTTCGTCTCCTCGTATTACCAGAGCGATCCGATCAAGGCCTTCATCCGCAAGGCGCGCACCAACAACCCGGCGCTCTTCCGGCAGATCATCACCCAGTACATGGTGTGGGCCGGTACACACGTGCTGCTGCTGGCGCTGGCCATGGTGCTGCACGGGGCGCACGAGGGCGCGCGGGTGTGGATCTTCGCCTTCTTGATCCCGGCCGTGTTCGCGCTGTGGACGATCATGTTCTTCAACTACATCCAGCACGTGCACACCGATCCGTGGAGCGAGCACAACCACAGCCGCAGCTGGGTGGGCGCGGCCATCAACTTCTTCCTCTTCAACAACGCGCTGCACGCCGCGCACCATGAGATGCCGGGCGCGCACTGGAGCACCCTGCGCGAGGCCCACGCGAAGATCGAGGCCGAGATCCACCCGGACCTCAAGCCGCGCTACTTCTTCCCCTGGTGCTTCTCCAATTACGTGCTGGCGCCCTTCTTCCCCCGCTTCGGCACCCAGCAGATCGGCCGCGCCCCGTTCTCCCTTCCCACCGGTGAGACCGCGAACGTGCAGTTCGGCGACGAGCTGGAAGCAGTGGAGTCCGGCAATAACGCAGCGCGCGTGTGAGCCGCGCGCGCTGGAAGCACAACAATCCGGATCCACGGTACGCGACGTGATGGGTGAGGTTTCACCCATCGTGCGCCCGAAATGACGTCTCTGGGAGGATGCGGGGCGAGGGGAAACCTCTGCCCCTCTTCAGCCCAGGAGACTGCACATGATGGGAATGCTGCTCATCGGCGTGGCGTCATTCGGTCTGGCTACCGCGGAACCCAACCCCACTTCCGTCACGTGCACAGCCACGGCTCCGGGCGTCACGTTCACCATCGGCTCGGGGTTGATGTGCTTCCACTACGACACGACGTGTGACGGCACCGTGTCGAGCATCACCATCGACGCGACCTACAGCGGGCCGGCGCAGGGCTCCGGAAGCAAGACGTGCCTCGACGCCAGCTCGTGCTCCTACGTGCTCTGCACGCCCTACCGCCGGGGCACGTGGTCCTTCACCAACGCGACCACGTACTCCGGCGGGACGAGCTCGGCGACAAACACCGTCACCTACAACCCGTAACCCCGGGCCCGGTGCGGCCGCTCACTTGAGCGAGGGCGGCCGCCGGGCAGGGACGCAGCGCAACTGGCTGGGATCGCAGACCGTGGCGAAGTCCGGGTTGATGGTCCCCGCCGCCGCGCAGAGGGCGTTGCTCGGAGCGCCATCCTCGTCCGCGCAGTCGATGTCTCCGGGCCACATGCCCCAGACCTCATACTTCGCGGTGCACCCGTCCTCGGTGTACTCGAGCTCCGCCACCATCTGCGTGCCGGGGGCCTGAGGCGTCGCGAGGATCCGGACGCCGCTCCAGCGGTAGACGATGTCCTTCGAGGGCAGCCCCTGCTCAGCCACCGCGGGAGCGTGCTTCTCGGCGACGTCCAGGTCCGAGGCGGAGCAGAAGCCCTCCGAGTCGGACTCCTTGGCCAGCGCCCCGAGCGAGTACGCCACGCGCGCTGGATCGCGCTCGTCGAGCGCCACGAGCGTTTCGGGCTTGATGGACAGCTGCTCATCGCCCGAAGGCGTGGAGAACTTCAGGATGCCGAGCTGCTCGCCCGCCTTCAGGGGACAGCTGCTCGCCTCCAGGGGCCGGTAGGTGGCGGACCACACGAGGCTCTGCACGGGACAGCCGATGGCGGGCTGCTCCGTCTCACATGCGGAGAACATGGCGGTGGCCAGCACCAGGCCGAGGATTCGTCGAGTCATGGGGAGAGAGACCTTTCCTGGGAGCTGCGCGCCTAGAACGTCACCCGAGCACCGAAACGGAAGGAGCGCGGCGCCTGGTAGGCGGTGGGTTTGCCGAAGTTCTTGTTGATGGCCTCGCCGGAGATGGGATCGCCTGTCTCCGCGTCGATGACCTTGCCGGGCAGATCGGCCTTGGTGCCGCCGACGATGGGCAGCACCGGCGAGTACGTGTAGTTCTGATCGTACGCCGTGGCCGTCTGGAAGTTGAAGACGTTGAAGACGTCCATGCTGATCGAGGCGACGAGGTCCTTGGCCAGGGTGTAGTTGACGGCCAGGCGGCTGTCGAAGCGGTTCACCCAGGGCAGGCGGCCCGCGGAGCCACGCGGCAGGATGTAGGCCTGCCCGGCGCCGTAGTCCACGTGCGCGCCCAGGTAGCTGTACGGAGCGCCCGAGCTGCCCCGGTACGACAGGCCCAGGTTGAGGCTCAGGCCGGGCCGCAGGACGAACTCGCGGGCACCGAAGGCCTTGATCTGATGCGTGTGGTCCGCCGGCAACAGGCCGCTGCGGTTGGGCAGCAGCGAGACGAGATCGAAGTCCGAGTTGATGTTCGGATCGAGCTGGCCGGTGTCGCTGCGGAACAGGCCCTCGTAGTTGCCGTAGAGGCGGGACCACGTGTAGCTGACCTGCGCCAGCCAGAGATCCGCGAAGGTCCTCTGGAAGAAGAGCGTGACGCCGTCGTAGGTGCGCTGGGGCTTCACGAAGTCCTTGGCGAAGCCATAGCCCGGGTTGCCAACGAAGTACGTCTGCCCGTCATCGCGGCTCATGTCCTCGATGGCGACGTTGAGTGAGCGCCGGGTATAGGACAGGCCCACGCGCGAGTTGGAGAACACCTCGTATTCGCCGCCCACGACGAACTCGTCCGTGGACTGGGGACGGATGTCCGGGTCGACGATCGTGGTGCCCGCGCCCACGGTGCTCCAGAGGCGGTTGGGGTCCAGCGGATCCTGCGCGGGCTGGCGCGCGGTGTCGCTCTGGCAGATGCCCTGCTGCTGCGCCGGATCGCGCGGATCGCAGAGCGTGGAATCCTTCTGCGAGCGCACACCGGGCTCACCGGGGAACGAGCGGTCCACCATGTCCAGCGGCACGCTCTCGTAGTAGCGGGCGTAGCTGCCGTAGAGCTTCATCCGGCCAGCGCGCGAGGGATCGACGATGAGGCCCAGGCGCGGAGACCACTGGTTGGGCAGCACGAGCGCCGTCTTGCCACCGCCCACGAGCTGCTGGGTGTCGTAGCGCAGGCCCAGGTTGAGGGTGGCGGACTCGACGACGCTCCAGCTGTCCTGGATGAAGCCGCCGAACGCGTTGGACTTGGACTTGGGGCTCTGCGAGTCCTGGATGATCACCTGATCCGGGCCCACCAGGTAACCGTACTGGCGGTAGTCGTAGAAGTAGTCTCCCTCGTCGGACTCGATGAGCACGCTGCGGCCCGTCACCGCGCGGGTGTGGTTGTAGACCATCTGCTCCAGGTCGATGCCCGCCTTCAAGACGTGCTGGCCGGCCGCGTTCGCCAGGAAGGTGCCCACGGCCTTGGCCTGGTAGCGCTCCAGCGTGGACTCATCCAGCCGGCCCGGCCCGCCCGTCAGGTACGAGAGCACGGGGCACAGCGTGGGTGTCACCCCCGGATTCGGAGAGGTGCATACGGAGGGATCCGGCAGCGTCTCGAACTCGGCGATGGAGTGCTGGGACGGAGCGGTCCGCTGCCAGGTGACGTTGGAGATGCCCGCCAGTCCCTCCATGGAACCGCCCACCGTGCCGTCCGCGGCGCGGATCGACAGGTTCTGGTGGTGCCAGCCGAGGGTGGCGTTGAAGAGCAGGCGCTTGTCGAGGAAGGACGAGGACCACTTGACGCTGGTGTCCAGGCTGTTGGTGGAGCGCTCGGTGGCGATAGCGCCGTACTCACCATTGATACGCTCCACCTCGGGGGCGCCGGTGCGCTCGCTGATGGCGAAGCGGCCCGAGCCTCCCGATGAGGAGGGCGTGCCCGTCACCGTCACCGCGACGTTGTGGTCCTGGTTGAGCAGGTAGGTCAGCTTGGCGATGTACTGGAAGCTCTTCTGATCGGCGAAGTAGAGCTGCTGGGTGCCATCGATGCGCTGCGTCTGCGCGAAGCCGCGCTCGTCCGTCAGGGGCTTGCCGTCCGCGCCCAGCACCAGCGAGTTGAGGTTGCGCTCGAGCTGGTAGCGGGTGAACGACGGGGCGACGCCCACGTAGAACCAGAGCCTGTCCTGGAGGATGGGGCCGCCCAGCTCGGCGCCGATGTCTCCCAGGTTCCACAGCGAGGCCTGGCCGGAGACGGTGCCCGCCTCCTGGCGGATCTCGGTGGTGTTACCACTCAGCCCGCCCGGGGTGAGGTTGCCGAACACGGAGCCGTGGAACTCGTTGGAGCCGGACTTTGTCACCGCGTTGACGACGCCGCCGGTGGAGCGGCCGTACTCGGGCAGGTAGCCGCCGCTGATGACGTTGACCTCGCCGATGAACTCCACGCTCAGCGGGGTGCCGTTGATGCCGAAGCCCGGATCATTCACCGACACACCGTCGACGATGTACTGGTTCTCCGGAGACGTGGCGCCGCTCACGGAGACGCCATAGGTGTCCGCGCTGGCGCCGGGGGCCAGCTCCGCCAGGGACTCGAAGGAACGGGACGCTGCCCCCTTTCCCGTGGGCGCCACGACGGCGATGTTCTTCACGAAGGCCGAGCCCACGTTGACGCCCGTGGACGTGGAGCCGATGTCCACCGTGGGCGCCTGGCCGACGATCACCATCTCCTCGGACAGCGCGGCCTCGGGGATCAGCTCCACGTTGACGCGGACCGAGTAGTCCAACCGGACGGTGACGCCGTCGCGAGCGTAGGGCCGGAAGGCCTCCTTCTCGAAGCGCAGCGAGTAGACGCCTGCTGGGAGTTGGGGAATGCGATAGGCACCGGAGGCATCGGTGACGACGACCTGCTCACCCTGAAGGTTGGGTGAAGTGGCCGTTACCACCACATCCGCCACGGGCTTCTTCGTGGTGGTGTCGACCACGTTGCCAAGCAACACCGAGCTGCCCTGAGCAAGCGCCGGGGCACTCGTCAGGCACAGCGCCAGCACCAAAAGTCCAAGGTGCCGGAGGTTCCGTCTCTCTGTCATGGGGCATCTGGCCCGGGGGCTGCGCATTGCTGCGCCGGGCGCTCCTCGCGGGCCCCAAAGAGATGTCCACACGCGAACAGAAGCAAGCGTTCGTTTCGATCTGGGCTACTCTGGGGGTATGCAACCTCGCCCGCCGGGGCCCCCACGCATCCCGTCCCTGCCCTACCGCAAGCCTCAACTTGGACGGGATTACTGGATCCAGGAGCAGATGCTCCCCAATGCGATGGAGGTGAGGGAGCGGTGCCTGGCCAAGAAGCACTGGGATTTCGGCCTGCCCTACCGGAAGGAGACCTGGCCGGGGATGCGCGCCGCGGACGCGCTGCTGCCGGAGGAGCTGGAGCGCGTGGAGGCGTGGGTGAAGGAGAAGACCGGGGCCACGCGGCTCTGGGCCGAGCGCACCGCCGAGGGCACCATGCTCAACCACAACTGCGTGCAGCTCGTCGGTGAGAAGGACTCGGGCCCGAGGCCGCACACGGATTCGCTGCGCCTGTGCCGGTACGCGGCGGTGCTGTACCTGACGCCGGATGCGCCCCCGGAAGCGGGAACCTCCTTCTACCGGCTGCGGCTGCCCGGCGGAGGACTCAGCGGCAACCTCTGTCCTCCCCCGCACGCCAACCTGCGCGAGGCCCTGGGCATCACTGGCCTGCCGCTGCAGGCGTGGAGCGAGGATCTTTCCATTCCCAACGTGTTCAATCAGTTCCTGCTGTACCGAGCGGATCTGGTGCACTCGGCCACGCGCTACTTCGGTACCGAGCCCCAGACCCGGCGGATGACCGCGGTGTTCTTCTGGATGGCGGCCTGAGCATTGGAGTGGCTCCAGCCGATGGGCGACTCGGCCTTCGTGGTTCGCTTCGGGGAGAGCATCTCTCCGGAGTTGCATGCCCGTGTCGTCGGCGCGCTACGAGCCCTGGACGCGGCTCGGGAGAAGTGGGTGATGGACCTGGTGCCCGGCTACGCGAGCGTCATGGTCCTCTATGATGCGCTGCAGGTTGCTCCCGAGGAGGTCCGCAGGTGGCTGGAGGCCACGCTCCCGAGAGCACAGCCCGAACCTCCGAACCAGCGTCAGGTCGAGGTCCCCGTCTGGTATCACCCCTCGGTTGGACCTGACCTCGAGCCGCTGGCCCGAGAGAAAAAGCTTTCCGTGGAGGAGCTGATCGCGCTCCACACCGCGCCCGAGTACCTCGTTTATATGTTGGGCTTCCGACCTGGATTTCCGTTCCTCGGAGGACTGGACTCGAGGCTGTTCTCTCCACGACTGGCGACTCCACGGACCGCGGTTCCTGCGGGCTCGGTGGGCATCGGTGGCCAGCAGACAGGCATCTATCCCCAGCGAAGCCCCGGTGGCTGGAGGCTCCTCGGAAGAACTCCGCTGAAGCTCTTCTCACCCCAGGCAGATCCCCCCTTCGCCCTGGGCGTGGGAGACAGGCTGCGCTTCGTCCCCATCAACGAGGAGCGCTACCGAGCGTTGGGAGGCGAGGTTCCCGCGTGAGTCTCCGCGTCCGGAAGCCGGGGCTGTTCACCACGATCCAGGACCTCGGCCGGCCAGGGCTAGGACGATGGGGAGTGTCGCCCTGTGGCGCAATGGATCCGCTCGCGCTGACGCTGGCCAACCTCCTCGTCGGCAACCCCGCGGGCGCTCCAGCACTCGAGGTGACCGCGATGGGCCCGGAGCTGGTGTTCGAGAAAGACACGACCCTGGCCCTTACGGGAGCGCAGTTGGGCGCCACGCTGGATGGAGAACCCCTGGCCACGGATCAGGCGCACAGGGCCCAAGCCGGACAACAGCTTCGCTTTGGAGCCAGAGCCCGAGGAGCCAGAGCGTATCTGGCCGTGGCCGGTGGCTTCGGCCTGAGTGCCCAGTCCTTCCGCGACAGTGTAGCAACGGATGTCGAGGCAGGCCTCGGGGGACTCGGCGGCCGGCCCCTCAAAGCGGGCGATGTGCTCGAGTTGGAGCCGCAGCCCCCCTTCCAGGCCCGAGCCATCCACGATGTCTGGGAGCACGGATACCAGCCGCTGGACGTAGTGCGCTTCATCCCCGAGCAGGGCTCCCGTCTCCCCCCGGAGGCGCTGGAGCAATTCGTGGCGGCGCGGTTCCGGATCTCTCCGCGCTCGAACCGCGTGGGTTACCGGCTCGAAGGGCCTGCCCTGCCCACGGAAACGGGAGGGCTCCAGCTCTCGGAGCCAGTGGCGCCCGGCACCATCCAGGTCCCGCCGGACGGCCAGCCCATCGTGCTCATGGCGGATCGACAGACCACGGGAGGTTATCCCCGAGTCGGACACGTCATCCGCGCTGATGTGCCCAGGCTCGCGCAGCTCTGGCTCGGAGACAGCGTGAGCTTTCGTGCTGTCACGCTCGACGAAGCGAGACAGGCCTCGAGGGAGCTGCAAACGTGGCTCGAGAAGGAGGCTCGGCAGCCATGAAGTGTCTGCTCAACATCGATCTCGGAGAGCTCCCCGATGAGGACGAGCAGCTCTACGCGCTCGCCCATGTGGCCAACATCGCTTGCGGAGGCCATGCCGGGGATGACGCATCCATTCGCCAGGCGCTGGAGCGGTGCGCACGCCATGGCACTCGGGCCGGGGCCCACCCCTCCTATGTCGATCGCGAGGGCTTTGGCCGGCGAGCCCTGGATGTGACGCCCGAGGTGCTGCGTGCCCAGATCGTCGAGCAGTGCGCCCGGCTCGCGACCCAAGCCCAGGCCCTCGGTGTATCGCTGGAGTTCGCCAAGCCTCATGGAGCGCTCTACCACTCGGCGAACCGGGACGCAGCGCTGGCGCGAGCAGTGGTCTCTGCGGTGCGGGAGGTGCTCGGTCCTCAGGTCACCTTCGTGGGCCCAGGCTCAGGAGCGTTGAGAGACGCGGCTCGAGAGGCGGGGCTCATCTATGCCCGAGAGGGCTTTGCCGATCGAGGAACGCTGCCGGATGGCTCGCTCGTGCCTCGCGGGCAACCCGGTGCCGTCATCACCGATCCCCAGGTCGCCCGGGACAACGCGGTGCGGCTGGCCCGAGGCGGCACCATTGATACCCTCTGTGTTCACGGCGACACACCAGGAGCGTTGACCGTCGCTCGCGAGGTCCGCGCCGCACTCGACTCCCTGGACCGTTCCTGAACGGCCCTCTCTCATCCATCGGAGCTTCCTCTATGTTCCGCTTCTCCCTCCCCCTTCTGCTCGCCACATCGCTCCTCGGCTGCGCGGCAGCTCCCGCCACCCGGCCCTCCGAGCCCCCAGCCGTCACGGGTGCCGGCATCGCCTCTATGGCCGACCTCGATGCGCTGACGATCCCTCCCCTGCCGGCCTGGGTCGACAAGTACGCAGACACGAACCAGGGGGATCAGCGCTTCTTCAACATGAGCCGCGTGATGGAGCGCTTCAAGCTCGTCCGCGCCCAGGCCGTCGAGCTGCAGAACCACTACCGGGATCTGACCCGCGCCACCCCCGGCATCGATCCCGTCCAGGCCTTCAACACCGCCCTCGACCGCGTGCTCCACAACCAGTTCCAGAGCCGCCTCGATCTGGAGCGGATCGGCAAGGCGCGCTTCATCGTCGTCTTCGATCTCGATGAGACGCTCTGGGACCAGTACTACGCGCCCGAGACAGGCGCCACCTGCCACGATCTCGTCATCCGCGAGGGCAAACCTCCCGCCGGGCGCTACGTGAAGCTCACCCCGGGCTGGCAGCAGGCCTTCGAGCGCATCCAGGCGCTCGGCGGAGCCGTGGTCCTCTTCTCCGCCAACCTCGAAGAGCCCACCCTCGAGAACCTGGCACAGTGGAAGCTCGACGGCGTCCCGCTCACCGAGTCCCCGGCCATCGCGGGCATCCTGACCAACGAGCACCTCATCCTCCAGGACAAGTCCGAGGGCGTCACGGATCCACGCAAGGGCTCTCCCATCCGCGAACCCTCGAAGGATCTGCGCATCTTCGACGAGGAGCTGCGCCGCGTGATCATCGTCGACGACAACCCGACGCGCCTCTTCCAGATGCGCAACGCGCGCATCTTCAAGAAGTTCGAAGCGGACACCTACTGCGGCCTCGATCGCCTCATGCACGTCACCTTCGACAACGCCCTGCCCCAGGTCGTCCGCGAGATCGAAGACTCCGTCCAATACATGAATCGGTCCGAGACCGACTTCGCCACGGCGTTCCTGCCCTTCACCTCGCTGGGGCAGGTCACCCTGCGCTTCCTCATGGAGAGCGGGCGGCTCGATCGCGATCAGGCCATCGACTACGTGCGCCACAACCCCAAGAGCGTCGATCCCAGGTACTGAAGACGGAGCCCAACGTCGTCCACAATTCAAGCTCGTCGTAAACGTTGACCCTCCCGGTTGGAGATCCGACGCAACGCGCCCCTGGCCAGCGACGCAGGGCCCCTTCTGGGTGATACTGGCCGCGCCGCTGGAGACAAGTTTCACGGAGGATGCATGAAAGCGGAGGGTCGCATGAAGGCTTTCGTCCCGGTGCTCCTCGGGCTGTGCCTGCTGGGCGGCGCGGCTCGAGCTGCATCCGTCAAGCAGCGCAAGCCCTCGAGCAAAGAGCTGGCCGCCTTGAAGACGACCTTCGAGGGCAAGGAGCTCGTCGCCAAGAAGGCGCTGTATGTGTCGACCAAGAGCCTCGGCGCCTTCCTCTTCGCGCCGGTGCTGGACTTCACGTCGAGCCCCCCGCTCCAGCTCCACCTGGTCCAGGATCAGAAGATCTTCACCACGCTGCCTCCCTCGCCAGCGGACAAGAGCTGGCCGATCCTCCGGTTCGAGGGTGTCGTCTTCAAGGATCTGAACGACGACGGCTACGAGGACGTGGTGACGCTGACCCGATACATGCCCGTGTCGGGCCCCAAGGCGAACCAGGTCTTCACCCAGGCCGCGCTGTACATGGGCCGGGGCGGCAAGTCCTTCGAGCTCGCCAGCAGCGACGTGCTCTCCAAGCTCAACGACACCCCACCGCCCTCCATGGGCGAGGTGATGAAGCGCCTGAAGAAGGTCGACATGCAGAAGCTGGCGCCTCCGGCCAAGGTCAGCACCGGCCCGAAAAAACCCTGAGCCCCAAGGCTCACATTCCAGCCAGCTCCAAAGTCTCCAATCTCATTGCCTGAATTCATGTCTGGATTGAGGCTCTGAGAAAACTCCCTTCTCACTCCCCGTGCGACTCGTGCCAAGATTCTTGGAAACTGAGTCTCGGGAGGTGAGAACTTGCGTCGGACTCGCGCTGTCTCTCTTGGAAGGTGGAGCACCTGGGGCCTCCTGGCGGTGGTGCTCGCGGGATGCCAGGGGACGAACTCCCAACCCCCTGCAGAGGAGGACGACGGTGGGCGGGATGGCTCGGGCTCCCTGCCGGCGCATCTGCTCCGCCGGCTCAACCGGACGGAGTATGCGAACACGGTGAGAGAGCTGCTCGGCCCCGGAGCCACCACGGCCCAGGTGCTGCCAGCGGACGATCAGGTCGACGGCTACGACAACAATGCCCAGGTGTTGGGCATCAGTCCCCTGCTGCTCGAGAAGTACGCGCTGGCGGCGGAGGATCTGGTGACGTCGGCGCTGGCCCCTACCAACGCGGACGGGCGCGCTCGGCTGCTCACGTGTGACTTCTCGGGAGCCAACGAGACACCGTGCGCGAAGCAGATCCTCTCGCAGTTTGGACGCAAGGCCTGGCGGCGTCCGCTGTCCGCGGATGAGGTGTCTCGGCTGTTCACGCAGGTGCAGCAGAGCCGCTCGGCGGGCGACACCTTCGAGGTGGCGTTGGGCGTGGGGTTGCAGGCGATCCTCGCCTCGCCGCACTTCCTGTTCCGCGTGGAGGTGGATCCGGCGCTCTCTCTGCGGAAGACACATCCGCTCAACAGCTTCGAGCTGGCGACACGCATGTCCTATCTGTTGTGGAGCGGCCCGCCAGACGAGGCACTCCTCGCGGTGGCGGAGAACGACTCGCTGCAGGACGACGCGGAGTTGGAACGGCAGACGCGGCGGATGTTGGCGGATGCTCGCGCGAAGGCGCTGGTGGACAACTTCGCCAGCCAGTGGCTGCGCACGCGGCAGCTTGCCCAGGCCCAGCCCTCCTCCGCGCTGTTCCCCACCTATGAGAGTCGCCAGCTCGGACCGGCCATGGCCACGGAGACGGCGCTCGTGTTCTCCGAATTGCTGCAAGGGGATCGAAGCATCCTGGATCTGGTGGATGCGGACTTCACGTACGTGAACGCGGCGCTGGCCTCGCACTACGGCCTGACGGGCACCTTCGATGCGAGCCAGTTCACGCGCGTGACGCTGTCTCCCGAGAGCCACCGGCGCGGCATCCTCACCCACGGCAGCATCCTGGCGATGAACGCGACGCCCACGCGCAACTCGACGGTGAAGCGCGGCAAGTGGGTGCTGGGACGGCTGCTGTGCCAGGAGCCCCCTCCCCCGCCGGCGAACATTCCGCAGCTGCCCACTGGGCCCACAGCAACGGGCTCCCTGCGCTCGCGCATGGAGCAGCATGTGAGCGATCCCATGTGCTCCGGCTGCCACGGGAGCATGGATCCCATCGGCTTCGCGCTCGAGCATTACGACGCCATCGGCGCCTGGCGGGCGACGGACGGCTCATACGCCATCGACGCGCGCGGGACGCTGCCGGATGGCCGCTCGTTCGACGGAGCGCTCGAGCTGGCGAGCACGGTGAAGCAGGACCCGGCGCTGCCCGCGTGCGTGGTGCGCCAGGTCTTCACCTACGCGCTGGGCCGACAACCCGAGTACGCGGATGAGTCCACCCTGAAGGATCTCACCCAGTCCTTCCAGGAGCGGGGGTATCGAATGAGGGAGTTGCTGGTGAAGCTCGTGCTCAGTCCCCAGTTCCGGATGCGAACCGCGCAGCAGGAGGCCCAGCCATGAAGAAGTCCTGGGAGCTGTCTCGGCGAACCTTGTTGCGAGGAGCCGGCACGTTGATGGCGCTGCCGGTGCTGGAGGCGATGGCGCCATCGCTGGCACGGGCCCAGGCGGCGGGGATGGCCTCGCCCCGGCGGATGGCCTGCTTCTTCGTCCCCAACGGCATGTACCCCGGGGACTGGTACCCGACCACGAGCGGTGAGAACTACACCTTGAGCCCGCTGCTGTCCCCGCTGGCGGCCCTCAAGAACGACTTCCTGGTGCTCTCGGGCCTGGGGAACAAACCGAGCCATGCATCCCCGGTGGATGTCGGGCACGTGGCGTCCACGTCCACGTTCCTCACGGGTACCTCAGTGGCGGAGACGCCACTGCGCAACGGCATCTCGGTGGATCAAGTCGCGGCGAGCCAGCTCAAGCAGTACACGCGCTTCCCCTCGCTGGAGCTGGGAACGAAGAGCGGCACCTCGTATGTGCTGCACAACAACATCTCCTGGAGCGCGAACAACACGCCGATGCCCAAGGAGATCCGCCCGGATCTCCTCTTCGATCGGCTCTTCGAGGGGATGAACTCGAACCAGAGCGCCCAGGAGTTGGAATCCCGGCGGAGGAGGCGGCTGAGCGTCCTCGACGCCGTGAAGGACGACGCGAGCCGGCTGCAGTCGAAGCTCGGCAAGCAGGATCAGCTCCGGGTGGACGAGTACCTGACCGGCGTGCGCGAACTGGAGACGCGGATCGAGCAGACGCGGCCGGTGCAGTGCACCCCGGGCACGAAGCCGGCCCAACCGGCGGACGTGCGCCAGCAAGTGCGGTTGATGCTGGACATGATGGTGCTGGCGTTCCAGTGCGATCTGACGCGCGTAGCGACCTTCATGTACGGCGAGGCGGTGGACGACGCCAGCTACCCCTTCCTCTCGGTGCAGGACACCAACGGCAGCACGGTGGCGGTGAGCCAAGGCCACCACACGCTGAGCCATGACATCGCCGCGGGCAGCCTGAGCCAGCGGATGTACAGCGCCATCTGCAAGTGGGAGGTGGAGCAGTTCGCCTACCTGCTCTCGAAGATGAAGGCGGTGCAGGAGCCGGATGGCACGCTGCTGGACAACTCGGTGGTGCTGTTCGGCAGCGGGATCGGCGAGTCAAACCTGCATGACACCCTGAACCTGCCGGTGCTGCTGGCGGGCCGAGGCGGAGGAACGATCCGGCCGGGACGCCACGTCGTCTACAAGGACTACATGAGCTACTTCACTGCTGGAGTGCCGATCACAAAACTCTTCGTGTCCATGCTCGGCGCGGTGGGGGTGAACGTGACGAAGTTCGGCGAGGACGGAGACGGGCCGCTGCCGAACCTGAGCTGAGCCGCGCTGCGTCGAGGGGGGCTTTCTTTGAAAAAGGAACTTCCCGAAAGGGAAGCAATTCCTCAAAAGCGCTGATTCCTGCGAGAATCGAGAGCTTCTTCGCAGGAAGGCCCCCATGCAGCTTCGCGTCTCGATCCTGGTGGCGCAGTGCGCGCTGTTCGTGTCCGCCGTGGCGCAGGCCCAGCCTGTGTACAACGAGCTGCGGCAGAAGTCGTCCCACAACTCGTATCAGCGCGCGGAGGCCCTGCTGGATCAGCTGGTGTACCACCGCATCCGCTCGATCGAGCTGGACATCCACAACGGGAAGACAGGCTGGTCCAAGGTGGCGGGCGACTGGTTCGTGTACCACGAGGATGGGGACACGGAGACCACGTGCCATCGGCTGTCGGACTGCCTGGATGAGCTGCGCGCCTTCCACCTGGCCAACCCGCGCCACGAGGTGGTCACGGTCTGGGTCGATCTCAAGGATGCGTTCGAGACGGGCCGGCTGCCGCAGGACCTGGATGCGCTGATCACCGCCAAGCTGCCGGCCGCGTGGATCTTCAAGCCGTCGGAGGTGATGGCGCGGTGCGCGGGAGTCAGCAGCCTCCAGGCGGCGGTGACGGGTGCTTGCACCTGGCCTTCCTCCACGGAGCTGCAGGGCCGCTTCATCTTCGCCCTCACGGGTGGAGACGTTTCCTCCTCCACCAGCAAGCTCAATACATATGTCTCGAATGGCACCACGGCGACCAGCCGCATGGGCTTCGTCGCTCCGGATCTGACGAGCACCTCGGGCATTGGAACCCGGCAGTACGCCATCTTCTTCAACATGGAGAGCCCGTACGCCTCGCTCGCCACGAGCGTGCACCTGGCCAACTTCGTGGGGCGAGTGTGGGGAGTGAACGACTCGACGACGTGGAGCAACGTGGCGAAGCTGGACGTCAACCACATCGCCACGGACAAGGTGAGCTACCACGCGGATACCTGGGCGGTGACTCACAACAGCCTGGGGTGGCCCTTCCAGTGCCTGGATGGCTGGAACTGCGCGAGCAACCAGGAGCAGATGGATGTCATCGGCGCGGAGGTGAACTCGGGCGACCTGTGGAACAGCAGCGACAGCTTCCTCTTCGCCCACGAAACGAACAGCGCGGTGACAGCGACGTGGACGGCCTCGGTGTCCACGCCGAACAGCCACGTGGATGAGTGGGGCAAGGCCTGCCTCATGGCGCGCGCCGACACGGCGGCCAACGCGCGTTACTTCGCCATCTGCCGGGCGGCGGACAACCACAAGCTCCGCATCCAGTACCGCACGGCCACGGGCGGAGCCTCCTCGGCGGCCGAGGTGGACATCGTCCCGGCGGACACGGTGGACCAGGAGAGCCTCAGCTTCCTCCAGCTCACCGTGACGTACGACGGGACACAGACGTGTGCGTCCGGGTACGGCTCGCAGAACGGCACGACGTGGAAGCTCGCGGGCAGCAAGTGCATCTCCGGGCTGCTGGCCAGCCAGGGGCTGGCGGCCAGCTCTCACGGGAGCGGCAAGATGAAGCTGCTGTTCACCAACGTGAAGCGCGGCTCCACGCTCTACCGAGCCACCTCCTTCCCGAACAAGAACCTCATCGGCGGAGCGGCCTCCGGGCGTGTCTTCGACGGCTTCTTCTGAGCGGATTGAATAAACCGGGTGCTCCCTTCGTCGCGGGCCTGGAACTTCTCTGAAGTCAGGGCCGCTCATGCTCCTCACACTCCTTGGTGTCACCCTTCTCGCGTCCACCCCCAACATCCCGCCCTCCACCTGCCTGAATGCCAATAACAGGTCGGCGTGTGGGTACTCCTGCCGCTCCACCTTCGCCGACGTTCGCTGCGCGATGACCCCCTACGGGACGTGCAGTACCTTCGAGGGGCGGGTCGTCTGCTTCGATCCCCCGACGGCTGCCATCCACCATCCCCCGGATGAAGGCCTGCGCCCCGAGTGCAAGGGAGTGGCGGGCAGCACGGCCTGCGGCTTCAACTGCTTGATCGCGAAGGGAAAGGTCGCCTGCGCGCAGACACCTTACGGCGTGTGCCGGGAGCACTACGGCGAGCTGCGGTGCTGGGATCCTCCGGAGGGCATCATCCACGAGTACGGCGCGAACACCCCGAGGCCTCAATGCCTCACCTCAGGCACGGGGATCGCGTGTGGCTATGACTGCAAGTCGGACCGCTCGGAGGTGAAGTGCGCGACGACGCCGCGTGGCCGGTGCGAGATGCATGACAACGTGCTCGAGTGCTTCGATCCGCCCGCTCTCGCGCAGTGCGTGCACGGCCATACTCCGGATCCCGAGGAGATCCGCAAGCCGAAGAGCCAGCGAAAGAGCGAGCGCGACGAGTCCAGGAGGAGGACGGACTGACGCGCGGGAAAGACCGTGGACCGGGAACGGGAGCCAGCTTCCCAGCAAGTGCTCCTCCCCGGCCTGGCGCGCTCCAGGCCTTCTCAGGGCATGGAAGCGGATTTCCTCCCCTCCTCCGTGCCCAGCCTGCGGATATCCACCCGTGAACCGGCACCACGCCTGCAGGTAGCACGGATCACGGACGCCCCTCCCCGAGGGAGGGCGCGCCGATGACCGGATGGAGGTAGGGGCGTGTTCAGGTGGAAGCGGGGAATGAAGTGGGCGGTGTGCGCCGCGACGGTGGGCGTGCTGGCGGGCTGCGGCGGGGATTTCAGCGAGGGAGAGCGGGCGAGCAGCCTCCAAGAGGACGAACAAGGGCTCACGGAGACGCGAGTCTTCACTCCCATCGCTGACGCGCGAGTGGAAGGAGCGACTCCGGATGAAAACTACGGGAGCTCCAGCGTGCTCAAGGTGGACAGTTCGCCGCAGTACGCGACCTATCTGCGCTTCGAGCTGAGCGGGCTGAGCGGCACGGTGACGAGCGCGAAGCTGCGCCTCTACGCGACGGATGCGACCGTCAACGGACCTGCGGTCTCGACCACGAGTTCCTCGTGGCAGGAGAGCACCCTCACCTACTCGAACAAGCCCGCGCCGCAGACGCTCCTGTCGACGGCGGGCTCGGTGGCGGCGAACGCCTGGGTCGAGTGGGACGTGACGGCGGCCGTGCAGGGGAACGGCACGGTGAACCTCGCGGTGACACCCACGGGGACGGACGGCACGGTGTTCTACTCGCGCAACACCTCGGACACGACGATGCGGCCACAGCTCGTGGTGACGCTGAACACGAGCACACCGCCGCCCACGGGCAGTGAGTGGACGTTCTACGGCACGGCGCAGGGCGGTCCCCAGACGGTCTACGGCGTGAGCGCCGATGCAGGAGGCAACATCTGGGTAGCGGGCGGAGAGGAAGGGCTATTCGTCCTCCAGAAGGGCCAGAGCACGTTCCGCCGCTTCACGATGGCGGACGGCCTGAGGCCCTACGGCTACATGCTGGATGGGAGCGCACCCTCGGGAGTGAAGTACCTGAAGGTGATCTCGGTCGCGGGAGGCCCCGCGGGAGTCGCCTTCGTCGGCTACGAGGGCAAGAAGCCAGCGGCGGGCATGCCGACGTGCGAGGACGAGTGGGACCAGGCGTATGCGGCGGGACGCACTCCGGACGCGAGCATCTACAAGAGCGGCGACGCGGATCGGGTGACGCTGTCGGGCAGCGGCATCCAGGTGGTGCACTACGATCTGTCCACGGGCCCGAACAAGGTGGCGGCGGAGCCTCGAGGGCGCGAGAAGGTCTGCAACATCCTGCGCATCGCCTACGATCCGAAAACGAAGAGTGTCTGGTTTGGCGGCAACCACGGGTTCGCATGGGGCCGAGCGGACTTCGCGGGCTACAGCTGCGCGCCGGGGACCTGGGACTACGGCTGCGCGGGAGTGATGGAGCACGTGCACCCTGCGATCAACGGGTGGAACTCGGACGGGACGAAGATGGTGCTGCTTACGGACGCGTACTACGGCGTGTCGGTGGCCTCGAACGGGGACGTGTGGATTGGCGGAGCCATCCGCTCAACGCGGTTCCGGTACGGCACGAATGGAAACAACTACTGGCAGGCCCAGGTGGAGACGGAGGGCAGTTCGTACGTGTGGAACCGCCTGGACATCTGGCCAGACGCGGTGTCCGAGCCCACACCCCCTACCCGCGCGCAGCGGGTGGACGACAACGTGTCGGGGATGTCGGTGATAAGTGACGAGACGGTGTGGGTGGGCAGCTTCACGAAGGGGCTGGCTCAGCTCAACTCCACGGGCCAGGTGCTGCGCACGCTGTCCACCGAACTCATCGATGGCCATGGGTATGTCTCATCCGTGACGGGAGATCCGCTCGACAGCAGCGTCTGGGCAGGCACAGCTTGGGGTGGAGGCCTGAGCCGGGTGCGAGGCAGCACGGTGACGAAGTACGGCAGCGGCGTGTTGCCCAATGCCCTGCTCTATATGCGCGTCACGGACATCCAGGTGGATCGCTCGAGCACTCCCCGCCGCATCCTCATCGGGTTCCAGGGCACGGATACGACGCCCGGCTCGATTGGCATCTACACAGGTCAGTAGATGCCACGCTCCCTCTCGCATCAGGCTGATCAGGTCGGCAGGGAGACAGATGCGGGGCACACGGCTTGCCTGATCTCGCCGGCAGGAGGGCTCCACTGATGCCCAAGCAACTCATTGCCTGTGCCCTGACGCTCGTCTTCATCGCCTGTAGCAACGCCCCGGCTTCCAAGTCTTCCGCGTTGGAAGGACTGGACCCGGCCCCTGCCACCACGGAAGCCTCCGTGTCCGTCGTGAGCTCTTCCGTTTCCAAAGATTTACTCATCGCGGGGCAACTGCAATCCGCCTCGGTGACCTTGACGTCGACGGCCACTCTGCAAAATCTGATCGTCGACATCCGCATCTACGACTCGACCAGCAACATGCGGTATGCGAGACAGGAATTCAGCCCCGTGAACCTGCCGGCGGGCGCGCAACAGCTGCTGACCTTCGACTTCCAATCGCCCCCAGACATGCCACCGGGCCTCTACGACATCCGGGTGGGAGTCTGGGACACTTCGTGGAACACGCTCCTCTACGAGACCCGAAATCAGTTCAGGGTCCGGCAGGTCTCGGTCGTGAGCTCTTCCATTTCCAGCAACCCGCTCACCCCGGGACAGGTCCAATCCGCCTCGGTTACCTTGATGTCGTCAATCACCTTGCAGAACCTGATCGTCGACATCCGGATCTACGACTCGGCCAGCAACACGCAGTACGCGCGGCAGGAGTTCAGCCCCGTGAACCTCCCTGCGGGCTCGCCACAACCGTTGACCTTCGACTTCCAATCCCCCTCCAACATGCCCTCGGGCACATACGACATCCGGGTGGGAGTCTGGGACACTTCGTGGAACACGCTCCTCTACGAGACGCGCGAGCAGTTCACGGTCAGCGGGACGCCCTTTGTCATGAACTGCGAGGACGAAGCCCTGCCGGTGGCCGGTTCCTACGCGGTGCATAACAACCAGTGGGGCCGGGCGGGAGTCTCCGGGCCCTACTCTCAATGTGTCGCCAACGGCGGGGTGACAGCGGATGGTTCCGTCTCTGCGCGCTGGACCTGGACCTGGCCGGAGGGTCCAAATGATATCAAAGCCTATCCCGCGATCGTGTTTGGTCAGAAGCCTGGGTACCCCCCGACTCCCAACACGAACCTGCCCATCCTGGTCGATGCCATCAGCCAGGTGACAAGCTCGTGGTCCACCCAAAGCTCCTACACGGGGACCGGTCAATTGACCTTTGATCTCTTTCTGACCCGCGACGCGGACCGCTACCCGACCTTCAACGATACGCCCATCACACACGAGATCATGATCGCCGTGGAGCCCTACAATGGCTACGGGTTGGACCGGAACCCCGCCTGGTTCGTCGAGGAGATCACGATCAACGGCGTCCTCTACAAGACCTACAAGGCGGAGGGCTTCGGTGTGCAGGGCTGGCGCTTCCTGGTCTTCCAGATGCAGACGCCCATGATGAGCGGCTCCCTGGATCTCCAGCCGCTCTTCGACTACTTGCGAGCGCGCGGGTTCATTCAGGGCAACGAATATCTGTCCTCGATCGAATTCGGGAGCGAGGTGCATCAAGGCACTGGTGATGTCACCGTGGACTCCTTCAAGGCCACGGTGCACTGAGCGGTCCGGAGAGGACCTCGGTGGACAAAAACCGTTTCCGGTCCTCGCGGGCGCCCACTATCCTTCGCCGCCGAGCAGCCCGGCTCCGCTTCTGTCCACGAGCTCCGGTCAGCAGCGCGCCGCTCGCTCAGGAGACGACATGACGCGCGAGTACCCCCGAGAGCAGTTACTGGCGTTCGCCCAGGCCATGGCCAACGTGGCGGCGAGCGATGGCCGTGTCACCGAAGACGAGCGCCAGCACCTCGATGACGTCGTGGTGGGCATCGGCCTGTCGCCCCGCGACGAGCAGGTCGCCGCGCTCATCGAGCGGGAGTTCCAGAAACCCAGCCGCCTCACCGACATCATCAGCAAGATCGAAATCCGCGAGCTGCGCGTCTCCCTGCTGCGCATGCTCGTCGAGGTGGCATGCGCAGACGGCGAGATCGCGAATGAAGAGCGTGCGTCAGTCAAGGAGGCCGCCAGCGCCTTTGGTCTCGACGTTTCGATCGTCGACGAGCTCATCGACTGGACGCTCGCCTCGATCAAACTCGAGCAACGCGAGCGCGAGATCATGGCGAAGCTGCAGCCCGGTTCTGGCGTCTGAACTCAAGGCAGTGACTTCAGGTAGTCGATGGAGGCCTTGAACGCGGCCTGCGCGATCTCATGGCGCTGGTCCGGCCGCGCCCTGAGCCGCTCCAGGCTCTGAATCCACTCGCTGCGCGTGCGCGGGGCGCTCCCCTCGGCCAACCCGTTCCGGACGAGCTCCCGCAGGAAGTAGGCAACGCCGTTCCGGTACCCGTCGTCGTTGCGCGGCGAAGTGTTGTCAATGGACACCAACATCTCCCCGAGCTGGTCTCCCGACAGCCCCAGATCGTTCTTCATCCGGGTGATGCCCTCCAGCGAACCCCCGAATGATGTGAGCAGAGCGCCGTTCTCGGTCAGCAGCTGCTGGAGTTTCTCCGCGGGGATGGCGAGTTCCTCGCCCAGCGTGTGCAGGCGCTCGGGATCGACCTTGGAGTCGAGGAGTGCCTGGATGGTGCGCTCTGGCACCTTGGCCGCATCGAGGAGGCCGCGCTGCGTCTTGCGGAACTCCGCGTCGTCGATCTGGCCCACCACGTACTTCGTACCGATGCCGATGGCGACCAGGACAGCCCCCGCGATGGTGCCCGCAACCGGGAATCCCTGCAGCAGCGCACCACCGGCCAGCAGCGCCCCGCCGATGGACTGGGTCCCATCCGCGATGCCCGCTCCGAACTTACCCTCGGAGAAGTTGCGGATGGAGGAGATGCCATCGGACACGGCGGTAACGAGCTGCCCCACCCCACCGATCCTGCCAGCCGCGGCCTCCAGGGCGGCCGAAGACAGCTTACCCCTGCTGACCTTGTCGATGACGTCGCCCACGTTCTCGAGCAGCATCGTGCCCGCGTCCGCGCCCGCCTGCATCGAGTCCCCCACGAACTTGAGGACATCCTTGGTGTCTCCCTGGAGGGCATCCCGGCCCGTGCCCACCAGCGCACCGAAGGAAAACGCGAGCGACAACCCTCGCAGCGCCTGGCCCCGCTTGGAGCTGGGATCTGCGCCCGGAGTCCCCGCGCCCGCGTCCACGAGGATCCGGTTCATCCGCTGACTCGCGGCCTTGATCTGCTCGGAGGTGGCGGGCGGCTTGAGCTGAACCAGCTCCTCGGTGAGATCGCTCATGGTCTCTCGGCTCATGCCGAAGAGGTGGGCGTTCTTCTCCAGCCCCTGGAGCATGGCGCTCGTGTCCCGGCCCTGGCGCGCTCCCGCCAGCGCCCGGCCGACCTGGATCGCGCTGATCGTCTTGGCGACGGACACCCCGAGCTTCTCGACAAAGTCGCCCTTGAGGTCCTTGCCGATGTTGCTCAAGTCCTCCAGGGCCGTCTTCTGTCCTCGGCCCGCCTTCTCCAGCTCGCTGGCGATCATCTCCCGGCCCGATTCCGTCTCGGACATCCGGGTGAAGTCGTCGGCGACGAAGCCGGCCAGCTGTTTCACCTCGGCATGGAGCGCACCCGGCAGCAGGCCCGGCGTGGCCTTCTCGTAGTCAGCCGAGACGGGCTTGAACTCATCGGTTGCCAGGCGCGGGAAGTCTCGAGCAGCCCGCGCGTACTTGCTGGAAGCCTCCTCGAATGCGTCGAAGGTCTTCTCGTTGTTCTTCTGCCCGCGATAGGACTTGAGCGCCGCGGAGAGCTGATCATTCGTCAGGCCCGGGGCGATGTTGCCCAGCAGCTTGGTCGCCTCTTTGTTGAACGTGTCGACATCCCCGGCGGCGGTGACGAAGGATTTCTGAAGCATCGCCACGGAGTTCTTGGTCGTCTCGACGAGGGCCTGCGCCATCTCCGCGTTGCCCCGGGTGTGGTAGGCCTTGGCCAGCGAGATGCCCAGCGCGGCGCCATTCCCCTGGGAGATGGCCGCGTCGAGCTGCGAGACCAGCTCCGAGCTGCGCGCCTGGGGGTTGCCCTGGACGATGGCCTGGGCGATGGCATCCGAGGCCTCCTGGCCAGCGTCACTAGCCGCCGCGGAGAGCTTCGTGAGGGCCGCCGCCGCGCGCGAGTCGATGGGCCCGGCCGTGAGTGTCTTGCCGAGCTCCTGCAGAGGCTCCTGGGACTGGGAGATGAGCTGCTGGATGCGCTGAGGGCTCCCGCCCGAGGCCACCTCCGCCTGCAGGCGGCTCGTCAGCTCCTCGGCGGCAGTGACGGGATCCTTTGTCTCCACCGTGCCCGGTCCCGTCGGAGCCCCCGCCCCGGACACAGAGCTGCGAGCGTTGCTGTTGCCGATGCGGGACGGAAGGCTGAGTTCACTCGCGGCGGCCCCGGCGCGGAGCTTCTTCACCAACTCCGCGCCCGCGGCGTTGATCTTGGGGATGTCGCGGATCCTGCCCGCGCCATCAGCCTGCGTGGCCGCCCTGTCGGTCAAGGCGTTGACCACCTTCACCAGGGCCTCGGTGGCCTCCGTGGGGCGTGTGCTGCCCGAGGGATAGACATCGAGCACGTCATTGTAGGCGCGTGAGAGGGACTCGCGTGTGGCGTTGGGGTTGTTCACCTCGTCGAGAGCCGCGGACACCTGCTGATCGGCGGGGGAGCCCGAAGCCACGTTGGACTTGAGGGCGCTGTGCGCTCGGGGAGCGTTGGACATGGAGCCGACGCCCGAGCCGGCATCAGGAGCCTTCGCGGCGGCCTGGGCATCCGCGGCGGTGGGATAGGCCCAGCCCAGGTAGCTGGGCGTCTTCACATCGCTGACGCGCGTGGGGGCACCGCTCGTGGCGGTGTTCACGTGCGTGCCATCTCCCAGGCTGATGCCAATGTGGCCAATGTTCTGTCCATCGCTCTTCCAGTCGTAGAAGACGATCGCGCCGCGCGGGGGCGGGAACTCGTGACGGATGAGGCCTTGCTGCTCGTAGGCCTGGTAGGACTGGTAGGCAGTGGGCTTGCTCAGGTTGGAGATGGGCCGATCCGCGCTCTGGTACGCCCGGTTGACGAGCCCCAGGCACCAGTAGTGCCAGCTGCCGTCCTGGCTCATGGGGTTGGGCGGCGGGTTCAGGGCGTACTGGATGGCCTGCTCCGCGCCCGGGATGACGTAGCTCGAGTTCACCCCGCCCGCCGCACCGGTGCTCGTCGCGCCGCCAGTTCCTACAGGCGTGCCCGCGGAGGTGATGTTCGTGGGCTGCGCGTTGGAGCCGATGGCCACGGTGTTGCGGCTGATGTCGATGCCATTGCGCGCCGCGAAGTCCGTGATGGATTGGATGTAGCGCTCCGGCCGGTTGTCGCCGTCTCCCGCCGGGTAGTACTTGTTGACGAGCTTCTCCAGCGGCAGGCCCTTGTAGGCGGTGGCCATCAGGTTGGCGTAGTCGCGAACGGACTCCTTGAAGTCCTTGTAGGCGCGGAAGGCTCCGCCGCGGCCCGTCTCGATATGAGCCCCCTGCCACTCGCTGCCGGGGCGGATGTTGAAGAGGTTGTACGCATTGCCCGAGCCCACAGGGCGATTGCGTGGATCATAGAGCTGCTGGCCGTCGCTCACGGTGACGTTGTTCACCTCGGCAGACGGCCGGTACCCGCCCCGCGCGCCACTGCCGAAGGACGTCTCATTCTGCGCCTGGGCGAGCAGCAGCCACGCCGGCACGCCCGTCTCCCGCGAGACGCTGACGATGTACTCGGGCATGTCACCATCGTTCAGAGGCGAGAAGTTGGCCCCTCGCGCCTTCTCCGCGTCGCCGATGATGCGGCGGATGTCGTCGGCGGACAGGTCCTTGCCCTGCACACGGTTGACGCCGCTGGGGCCCACCACGCCGCCCACCGCGCCGGACTCCTGGCCGGGCTGGGGCACCTTCACCGCGGTGTCGAGGTCTACGGGCTTGGGGTCCTTCCACGGTTGGCCCGCAGCCTTGCCCGAGAGGTCCAAGCGCTGGAGCACGCCGGGCTGCAGCTCCACCAGGGAGCCGTTCTGGAAGTTCTGGAAGGGTTTGCCGGCGTAGGGCCCGTCCTTCATCACCTCGCGACCGGAGGTGGGCAGGCCCAGCTCGCTGTTGGTGCCGGCGCGGCCGGGGAACATCTCGTTGTAGCCGTGGGCGAAGGTGCCAGTGACTTCGAAGGTGCGCCACTCCTCCTTCGCGCCCGGGTTCTGCTGCAGGTAGGTGTAGACCTGGGCATCCGGGCGGGCGGCGGATCCTCCAGGGGCGCTGAAGTTGCGGAAGAAGACGGGCAGGCCATCCACGGAGGCGCCCTTGAAGGTCTCCGAGCCGCGCATGGCGCCGAGCTGTGCCGCCAGCTTCGCATCCATGCGCTGGGTACCCACCGCCAGCTTGTCCTGGATCTGCGCGGAGGCCTCGGCCAGCGACGGCATGCGCTTGGGCGCCAGCGCCGAGAGCCCCGCCGCCAGGGCCGAGCTGGCGGCCGTGGCCAGCACCATGGGCGTCTCGCCCGTCACCTTGCGGCGAGACGCGGCCGAAGAGAATTCGAAGCCGGACTGTTCCAGGGTGTTGCGTACAGGGAACGGGGCCTTCTTGCCGGCTGCCTCGGCGGTGACGTTGGCCTGCTTCATGGCCACCTGGGCCTGCTGCTGCGTCTGACGGGCGCGAACCTCCGCCGTGCGGGCCTTGTCCGCGGCGTCATTAGCGGCCTGGCGAGCCTCCTTCGCGGCGCGCTGGCTCTCCGAGCCTGGCTGGCCCCGAGCCTTCTGTTCGGCGGACTCGGCTTGACGGCGGGCCTCCTCAGCCGCGCGCTGAGCCTCCTCCGCGGCGCGCTGGGCTGCCTCGGCCGCGCGACGGGCCTCCTCCGCGGCGCGGCGAGCCTCCTCGGCCGCGCGGTCCGCTGCCTCCTGTGCGGCGTTGTTGCTCTGCGGTGCTTCCTCGGCCTTCTGGGTGTCCCCCGTGGGGGCTGGCCGGCTGCCTTCGTCAATGCGCATGGAAATCTCCGAGTTCGCGTGTGCAGCGCTCACTCGGATTATTGAGAAGCGGCTGACGCGGTCCTCACGGGAAGCGGCTCTTCGGCCGGGTGACCTAGGCCGATCGTCATAGAGGCGGATGTCACACCCCAACGCGAGAGGTGCACCCGGCGCCTCCGGCCTCACGGCTTACAGATAACCAAGCTCGAGGGCTCTCAGCACCGCGCGCGTCCGGTCCCGGACCCCGAGCTTGAGGAGGATGGACGAGACCTGGTTCTTCACCGTGCCCTCCGCCGTCCCCAGCGCCCGAGCGATCTCCTTGTTGCTCATCCCTCCGGCCATCAGCCGCAGCACCTCCAGCTCTCGCGGGGAGAGGGCCTCGGGGCCGGACGTGCTTGGGAACGCGGTGGCCAGGCGCTCCTTGTCCTCCAGGATCCGCTGCGTGATGGCCGGCTGCAGAAGGGTGCCTCCCGCCGCGACCGTGCGGATGGACTCCGTGAGTTGCTCCAGCGTCACATCCTTGAGCAGGAAGCCCCGCGCCCCCAACCGGATGCCCTGCACGGCCACCGCGTCATCATCCCAGGTGGTCAGCAGGATCACCGGCGGCACTGGACCGCGCTGTCCAAGCGCCTCGAGCACCTCCAGCCCCGTACGCCGAGGCATGCGCACGTCCAGCAGCGTCACCTGGGCAGATGTTGCCGGGATCAGCGCGAGCGCCTCTTCCCCATCCCGTGCTTCGGCCACCACGCGGATGTCCGCCGTCAGATCCAGCAGACTCTTGATGCCCTGGCGAATCAGGGTCTGGTCGTCCACCAGCAACACGGAGATCATTTCGGCTCACCTCTCCCCGCCGCACAGTCTAACGGAGGACCGAGCTCGCGCCGACCTGAGTGGAACTGTGCCATGCTGAGGCGGTGATCTTCGCTCCCACCGCGCGCAGGCGAATGCTCGAAGTGGGTGGCTTCGCCGCCTGGCTGGGCTCGGGTGCGCAACACCTGGTCGAGTTCTGGCTGATGCCGGAGGTGCGCGCCCAACCGGCGCGCCAGGTCTGCACCGTCGCCTTCCTGCTCTTCGGGCTCGCCTACACCGCGGCGTGCCTGCTGCCACTGGGGCGACGCTGGAAGATAGGCCTGCTCACCGTGCAGACCGTGCTGGGATTGTGGCTCTCCTGGTACTCCTATGGGGCCTTCTCGGCCATCTTCACCGTCACCTCCGCCGCTGCCACCTTCCTGCTGTCCCAGCGTGGCGCCGCCGTGTGGGTGATCGCGCAGGCGTTGGGCACCACCCTCATCTTCCTGCTCCGCCCGGACATGTCCCTGGAAGTCGCTCTCAGCGCGGCGGCCATGTACGCGGCCTTCGAGCTCTTCACCCTCTTCGCCGCCCGCGCCATGCTCGAGGAGTCGTTGGCTCGCTCGGAGCTCACCCAGGTCAACACCCAGCTGCTCCAGGCACGGGAGACGCTCGCCGAACACGCGCGGACACAGGAGCGGCTGCAGATCTCCCGCGAGCTGCATGACTCGGTGGGCCACCACCTCACGGTGCTCGCGGTGAAGCTGGAGGTGGCCTGCCACAGCGGACCCGAGACCGGCGCCGTCCACGTGCGCGAGGCCCGCGCCATGGTGGGAGAGGTGCTCGCCGAGATGCGGGCCGTGGTGACCGAGATGCGCAACCCGGATCTGCGCCCGCTGCCCGACCGGTTGCGCTCGCTCACCGAGCACATCGCCTCGCCACGGATCCACCTGACGCTCCCCGAACACCTCGACGAGGCTGCCGGCCCGGTGAGCCATGTCCTCTATCGCTGTGTTCAGGAGATCATCACCAACACGACGCGGCATGCGCAGGCGCAGAATCTGTGGATTCGCATGCAGCGGGAGGGCGAGCACTTCGACCTGGAGGCCCGAGACGACGGCCAGGGTGCCACGGAGCTGATCCCCCACTCCGGGCTCCACGTCATGCGCGAACGGGTGGAGGGGATCGGTGGAGCGCTGCAAGTGGACTGCCAGCCGGGCTCGGGTTTCGCCGTGCGGGTGCGTATTCCCATGCGCTCCGCTTGACGCCCCTCGTAGGGATCTAGCGTGATCGTCAGTTGGGCTGACAGTTCGGGCACAGGGGTGGATCGGAGTGCGTCACCTGAATGCTCGTTGCGCCAACGGTGCGCCCCGCGATCGCGGGGGCGTTCACAAAGGCCACGAAGGCATCCACGGCGCCGGCATCCATCGGCTGTTGCGTGCAGAGGCTGCTGGCGGTCAGCGAGCGGCAGGATGCGCTGCCCTTCACGACGCCATCCTGCGTCACCGAGAAAGACATGTCGTACGCGTCGGCTGTGAGCGTGACATTGAAAGGCGCCGAAGTGACGTTGAGTGGCACCGATCTGAGGATGAGCCCCGGGCCATCCCAATTGTAGGTGTAGTTCTCGAACAGCGCGCACGGGCGCGTCTTGTCGGCGCAGAACTGGGCGCCTACAGCCCAGAAGGTAACGCCGCGGCCCGAGGTGAGTGCCCTGAGAGCCATCGGCGGCATGCCCGAGCTGCTCACCGTCTCACCGAAGAGGAACGTGCCTGTCTGGAGCGGCAACCCCAGGTACTGAAGCCCAGCATCCGCGGACATTCCTCGGACGGAGATGGCGATGTGGTCAAGCCCGCTGTTGGCTACGTTCAGCGCCCCGCCATGCGCGACGGTGGCGGTGAGGCGCGTGCTCTGCGGCCACAGTGCGTCGGACTGATTGACGATCCATACGGCGTCGTTGGCACCTGCTCCCAGCGTTACCGTGCTACCCGCGTAGAACGCGCTCGAGACGACGATGGCGTCGCGCTGTACGCCCAGTTCGTCCTCTCTGACCTCACCTTCCACCGGCCCCCCGCACGCCACCAGGCAACTCATCACGACGAACAATACCTTTCGCATATTTCTGCTCCCCATATGAATGGCTGAATGACAAACAATCGTGCGCTTGCTGCGCAGGGAGGCACGGTCCCAGGCTTGCAATAGAGTGTGGGGTTGATGGTTCTCTGCTGCCCTCCTGCATCCGAGACAATCTGGTGTGCTGATAGTTCTCCGGGATATAGGAGTTGTTCGCTCAGTAGGCGAGGAAGCGTGGCGGCGAGCCCGCGGAGGCAATGACCTTCATGCGGCGCACATCTAGAGTAGAGAATTCGTCATCGTCCCTGATCCATTGAGCAAGCGAGCAAGCGGATAACTCCCGTCCGCGAAAGCGAAAGCGGCGCCTCACCTCAAAGGAGGAAGTAAAAGGCTGGGCTATGCAGAGATTTCTGAAGCTCGCCACGCCCGGGGCGGCGCAGGTGGGGGCGCTCCCCTACCTCCACACTCCAGGCGTCTCACGATTACACCACACTTGCCGTGAATGGGCGTTCGAAAACCGTGACACCATGGCCCAAGCGCGTCGGGAATACGCGAATGCCGCTTCCACAAAATCGGGGCAGGCTCACACTCGCTCGTGAGAGTCACACCTGAGCAGCGCTGGAGGACAAGGGCTGGAACGGCGACAGCCCCGGCAGGTCCTGGAACATCGTCACGGCGATGCTCGCCGACACTGCCTTCACGGCGTGCCACCAGCGCGCCGGAAGCAGTAACAGGTCACCTTCCATGAGTGTGAACTCAATCCCCTGTACCTCACCGAAGCGCGGGTGCAGCAACGCGTCCCACCGCTTGTAGGGATTCACCTCGGCATACCAGAAGTCCTCGGAGTGGCAACGCACGTACAGCCTCTCCCAGGCCTGCGGTGGTGCGATCCACCAGCGCTTCTGGCCGACAAGCTGGGCAACCGCACCGACATAGCGATCGTTGTGCAAGGTAGAAATCTGCCCAGCTCCTCCTATCCAGATCCGCATCATGGCGCGGGCCCCCGGAAGCCTCGGGAAGGGGAAGTCCTGGCGAAAACGGCTGTGCCACAGCTCGCGCCACTCGGGCGGCTGCTCCTGCGGGGCGTCAGGCCCTGCATCCATCGGGCAATCGCCAGTGGTGAAATAGCCCACGCGTTCATTGGCCTCCGCGCGCACGCTTGCGGCTTGCTCCAGCAACTCCCCCAGATGCGTGTACCTTCGAGGACGCCCCCGCCGGAGATCCTCGACGGCGTCGTCGATCTCCCTGATTCGGATGGGCACTTGCCCGTGCTGCCGCCGCAGGTTGTCGAATGTCCAGAAGGACCGGGCGGGCCAACTGAGCACCGCGCCCCGAACCAGCAGCGGCTCACCTTCGAGGGCATACGCGGCAGACAGGGACGAGAGGTGCTCCAGCGGTACCTCTCGCACGATAGGGGTGCTCACGGCTGCCTCCTCTGCTGCGCCAAACCGCGCTCTCCGGGACCATCCGACGCACGAGGACTGCACCGGAGATTGGAGAGCGGAACCAGGGCATGGAGCTTCACACTAATTCACACACCGTGAATGCAGAATGGCGCATTGTCGCTCCAGTCCAGGAGGCTCACGGTGAGCACCGATCCAATCGTCGTGCAACATCTCATGCTCATGGTGGGCGCCCTGCTGTTCACGTGGACCTGGACCGGCCCGAAGCACGTGTCTCAGCCTCCCGCGAGTTCCGGGTGAGCAGGATCTGGAAGCACGCGCGGAAGGCATTCGAGACCCTCTCTGAAGCGAGGACTCCAGGAGAGCAGCGGCTGGCCTGTGCCATCGCCGCAGCCGAGGCGGAGGATGAAGCGCTGGCCACGCTCATCCTCGCGAGCGCGCACCTGATCGAGCACACCGGCGCGCAAGCGCTCGCGCGCGAGATGCTGTGGCCTCCTTCGCCTTGGGCCGCCAGCGCTCGGGAGTGGCTCGCGGGCGATCCTCTCCACCTGCTTCCTCGCTGGCGCAGCCGCCAGAGACTGGCGCCCGGAGCGTTCCTCGGGCAACTGGCGGGGGGAGACGGCGGCATCGGCGGCATGGCCTTCTCCGCGGACGGGCAGCGCCTGCTGGCACACTTCAGTGGAGACCTCGATGCCACGCTCGCCCAGGAACTCGGCGCCACGGGAGAGCCCTGGGGAGCCTGGCTCGTGGAGTGGGACGCGAACTCGGGGGCGCCGCTGCGCGCCCGGCCCGCTGGCCAGTTCCGCGAGGGGGCGAGCGTGCTCGCCGTGTCGGCGGATGGCTCGCGGGTGCTGGTGCGAGACCATCGCTCCGTGCTCTTGCTGGACGCGCGCACACTGATGCCGGTGGAAACGCGGCGCGGCGCGGAGGGACCGTGGGCCGCCGCCTTCGCCGGCTCGCAGGAGGTGTGGCTCGACGGCTCGACGCTCGTCATCCAGGACGGCGAGGTGCGGCACGAGGAGCCCTCCGCGGGCATGTGGGCACTCGCCGTGGACACCTCCCGCGAGCGCGTGGCCGTGGCGGGCAACGGCCGCGCAGCGGGGCTGGCGGTGCACCGGCTCACAGACGCTCGCATCGAGCGCCTGCTGGCGCCTGGAGCGCTCAGCCAGGGACTGCCCGTCTTCTCCACGGTGGCCTTCCGACCGAAGCATGAAGAAGTCTTCCTGGGCGGCTGGGACAAGCAGGTGTGGCGCTGGCCTCTGGAACAGGCTCGTCCCACCGTGGTGGGCCCCCAGGAGGGCCCGCTCTCAGCGGGGCTCTTCTCCGCCGACGGAAGCCTGTATGCCAGCGCGGACGGCGCGGGCGTCATCTGCCTGTGGAACGCCGGTACGGGAGAACGGCGCGCGCGCTTCCAGGCCCACTCAGGAGAAGTGAGCGCGCTGGCAGTTGCGCCCCGTACGGGCGAGTTGCTGTCTGCGGGAGCAGAAGGAACGGTGCGCCGCTGGCCTCCCCTACCCGTGCTGGCCGCGGCAGGCTGGGACGTGCGTGCGCCCCATGGCATCGCACGCTCCCCTCTCTCAGCCCGCATTGGCAGGAGCCTCCTGGAGGACGCGGTGTGCACGGCCTTCGGCGAGGAGACGCGGCAGTGGGCTCCCGACGGCACGCCCCGAGGGCCCGCAGTGCGCGGAGTGGAGTGGCTGCCAGCGGCGGAGCAGTCCTGGAGCGGCGATGTCCTCCAAGTGTCCACGCGCTACCGCAAGGCCCACCTGTCCGGCTACGCGGGAGCCAGGATCCGTGCGGCGGACGTGTCACGGGAGGCTCCCCGGGCGGCCGTCGCCATGGGCTCCACGGTGGTGCTGCACGATACGCAGGACGGGGCTGTGCTGGAAACGTGGGCGATCGACGAACCGGTGGTCGCGCTCGCCTTCCTCGGACGCGACTTGGTGGCCGTGGACGCGCAGGGCCATGTCCTCGTGTGGGAACTCGGCTCGTGAAGACTACCGATGGATGTTCGATCCACCGAACTGGCTGCGAACAGGGGTTGCCGGGTAGAGCACCCGGGTGCCGTGCAGCTCCGCGAAGGGCGTAAGCTTGTGTGGCTCGGCGCGAATGCGGCTGGTGATGTGCCGCACCTCCACCCCTCGGGCGTACAGCGCATCCGCCACGAGCGAGCGGTGGCACCGCCAGCGCACCGCCTCCGCGCACATGAGCGCGAGCGGCCCATCCACCGTGAGCTCCCGCAGCTCCTTCAGCCCTCGCGCGAACTCCTCCGTCTGCATGTAATCCGCGTAGCCTCGGAAGCTGGTGTTTCGCCACCCGGTGTTGGGTGAATCCTTGCTCGTGCGCCGCAATCCTCCGAGCCTCGGCAGGTGCACGTACCGGATGTCCGCCCGAGCGAGCGTCCGAGGAAAGATGTCCTGGTTGAACTGGGGATTCGTGCGAGAGCGCGGCACCGTGCGGATGTCCACGAGCGTCTGGATGCCATGCGCGTGGAGCAGCTCCTCCAGCTCCTCCACCGGGCGAGTGGAATGGCCCACCGTGTAGATGCGTGCCTTCGCCCATCCCGAGGCTCGCCGTCTCGGTCGCTCCGTGTCCATATGGCCCGTCTTCTCTTCAGGGAAGATGGACACGGCGGAGAACGGAGGGAAGTCGGTGCTCGTCGGCACCGAGCCCCGCCGTCAGGCGTCACTCCTGCGTCAGGGTGCGGAACACCGCTGGAAGCTCCTGACTCCCCAGTCCCGCGCTGACGGCCCGCTTGTAGTTATCGAGCAACTCCTTGGGGAAACGCGCGCTGAGGCGGGCATCCTGGCTCAGCCGGACGATGTGCTCGATCGCCGCGACGTGAGTGTTCAGACTGCACTGGTCACCAGCGAAGTCGTTGCGCTCGATCATGCCCTGCGCGGCGTCAGCAGTGACGGAGATCAACCCGAGGAAGGAGTTCTTGTGGGCGAAGAAGGTCTTCGGGTCCAGGCCTTCCGCCTGGCACATCGCCGCAGCGTGGAGGAGTGCCAGGGAGCCCCCGTAGTAGGCCCCGAGGATCGCGCAGTCGATCGTCGCGGCAGCGCCGATCTTCTCATCGACGTAGATCGAGTTCTTGGCGAGCGCCTGGAGCGTGGCGACGTGCCGATCGAAAACCGAGCGCGACCCGGCGTAGAAGACCGTCGCGTAATCGGTGGCGACGAAGCTCGGGTAGGCGAGAATCGCGGCGTCCAGGTAGTCCACGCCGTGGGCCTGTGCCCACTCCAACCCCGCGCGAGCATCCGCGGGAGAACCACTGGTGAGCTGCACGAGCGTCTTGCCTGCCAGGGCCGACGCTACGCCCGGCGACGAGAACAGCTCGAAGCAGGCGGCATAGTTGGACAAGGAGACGACGATCAGCGTTCGCCCGGAGACGGCCTCGATCAGGTTCTCGAATGCGACGGTGCCGCCGCCGACCGCCTGAGCCTTGCTGAAAGTCCTGTTCCAGACCGCCACGTCATGGCCCGGAGCTGCGAAGGCTCGCGCCAGCGCGCTTCCCATGAGACCACTGCCAACCACTCCGATTTTCGTGGGACTGCCAAGGGCCATCTGTCATCTCCTTGGCGCTCCAAGCTAGCACGGCCCTATCCCACGCCATGAAGCACGAAGGCGGACCAGACGAGCGGATCCTCAAGGGCGGGTCCCAGCTCGCCTCGGATGCAGCGTCGAATCGTCAGCGCGAGCGCATCGGCTGGGCTCTGGCCCGCAAGCAGGTGCTCATACAGCGCGGCTTGGAAACAGGGCGAGGGTGCGTCGCGAATGCTCCACAGGGTGGCGATCACCGCACCGGCCCCCGCTCGGAAGAAGGCGGGCACGAGGCCATCTCGTACCCCCGCTCCCCCTTCCTTCTGCCGGGCGCTCTGGCAGGCGGAGAGGTTGACCAGCGCCCCTGGCTTCAAGCGCAGCTCTCCCACGATGCGCCAGTCCGTGAGTTGTCCACTGTCTTCCCCACGCTCCCGATCGACTTCCGGGGACAGCGCCAGCTGAGGCCTGATGGCCGCCTCCGGTGACCACAGGGAATGGCAGGCGAAGTGGACGACGTCATAGGTCGCGGCCGCGGATAGCACCGCACGGGCCGTGGCCTCTCGATCCAGCAGCGTGCGCACCTTGCGCGCCGAGCCTTCGAAAAGCCGTTCGAGCCGCTTCACCTCATCCCGCGCGAACGGAAGCGCGGGACGATAGTCATGCTGGTGCACGCCCACGAGGAGTGCTGACGAAATGGGCCCTGGCCTCCGATCGAAGCACGCCTCGAAGAGTCCGGCTCCCGTCACCAGGGAGAGGACGACCCGCTCCGCGAGCATCCCCGCCCGGGTACGGAAGCCCGCGAACGGTACATGCATGAGCGCCTGGGAGGGAGAGATGAGGAGGCGGTCCGACGGAGCCATGGCCTCCAGCCTCTCCTGCACGGGCACGAGAAGGTGCTGCGACAGGCGCTCCAGCACCTCCCACATGGCCCCCGATTCCCTCAGCGCGTCCGGATCTTCCAGGCGCTTCAGGTCCTCCCGCCAACCGGGCCAGGACACCAGGTCCAGGGTGCCCCCATCACTCCAGAAGGAATAGGTCCAGATTCCCTCCATGCCGACGCTGAACCCCAGACAGGCGCTCGTCCTCTGGTAGCTCCTGAGAGAGCAGCCGGACGACGTCTTGGTGAAACACCGGATCGTGCAGCACCGGGAGTTCATCGAGGAGCTTCGCCAACGCCTCGGGGCTCCGCGCCTCCCGAAGGGCGCGCATTCCCTCCTGCCGCTCCGCGAGTTCGAATCCACCTCGACGGTGGGACACCTGTCACCTCCTCTGCTCGAGCGCGTGTCTAGGGGGACGACACCGGCGGCCCCCCTGCTGCCGCAGGACGGATACACGCTGCACGGACCTTCTTGACCTCTCTCAGGACGGTGGGGGCCTCGCCTGAGGTGCCGCGCTGACTGCGATTCCTGGCCCTGCCACGAATGAGAACAACCTCGCAGCCCTTCTCGCTTGCTTCCTCTCGCAAGAGGCGCAGGAGTTTCTCCTCATCGACAGGGCCAAACGGGTTTTTGACCACGGCCGTGATCTCACCAAACATCTCGTACGCATCACTCGGAGCAGACTCGAGGATCTGCACCTGTTCCATTGGAACGGTCACCTCGGGCTGGGCCACCCGCGGCGACGCCTCATAGGAGACATGCGAGCATGCTCCGCAGAGCGCTCCAACGAACAAGAAGAAGAGCCGAAAAGTTCGCGACATGCGTTCAAGCTCTTTCGAGCAGAGAGGGGCGGGCGAGTATGGCACAGGTGAACTCGAAGCATGAGGCCACCCAGGCCCCCGCCCCCCCGCCAGCCAGCACGCCGCTGGCTGGCGCATGTCAGGCGATCAGGGAGTGAACGCCAGCCGCGTGAACCCAGGCCAGTCCCAGTTGCGGAAGCGCAACCGGACGGTCTGCCCCGTGTAGCCGCTCAGATCCACACTCCCCTGCTTCCAGCCCTCGATCAGCCGGCCAGAGATCTGGTCGTTGTCGACCCGCGTCCCCGAGATGGCATCCGGGTTCGTCACCACCTCCACGTAGATCCGACCGATCCAGGCACCGTCGCGAGAGTCACCCGTCTGGAAGGAGAAGCTCCGAACGGTGTTCCCAGCAGTGACCGTGAAAGCCTCCGAGGTGACGTACGAAGCCCCGTTGATCGTCACATACGTCTGGGTGGGGTTCACATCGCTCTCGCTCGGCAGTGTCCCCGTCGCGCTCCCCGTGAAGGAGATGTTGTCGACGAGCGCTCGCCCAGGCCAATCCCAGTTCTGGAAGCGCAGTTGGATCGTCCTGCCTCGGAAGCTCCGAAGATCGAGCTCCCGGAACTTCCAACCCTCGTTCAAGGTGCCTTGCGTCGAGCCATTGTCGATGCGCGTGATGACGGAGAACTCCGGTCCGCTGAGGACGTACACCTGAAGCGATCCGCCATAGCTCCCATCACGGTAGTCGCCGGCCATGTAATCGAAGCGCAGGTTCTCTGCCTCCGGGGCCACCTTGAAGGGCGCGCTCGTCACGGTATCGCCACCCGTCAGCAGCAGGTGCGTCCCGCTCCCGGTTGGCGCAGGGACAAAGGTCGCCCCGGTGTTCTCATCGTGCTCCAGGGCAACATTGTCGATGCGCGACAGGCCCGGCCAATCCCAGTTCTGGAAACGCACCTGGACCGTGCGTCCACGGAACGCCCGCAGATCCAGGACGCCCTTCCTCCAGCCCTGGCTGATCGTCCCCTGGATGAGCGAGCGATCGATGCGTGTCGCAATCGAGAACCCAGGCCCGCTGAGCACCTCGACGTAGAGGGTCCCTCCCCAGTCGGGGTCGCGGGAGTCACCGGTCATGAAGTCGAAGGCGAGGCTCTGCGCGCCCAGGGGCACCCGGAAGGGAGCGCTCGTCGCGCTCTGGGCGCCGGAGATCCGGAGGTAGCCCGCCCCATCCGGGAGGCTGCTGCTGTCTTCGCTCCGCTGCACTCCCGTCACGGAGGAGGGCTTCCACTCCGGGATCTCGACGGCGATCCTCAGGTTGTCGAGGCGGCTCCGGCCAGGCCAGTCCCAATTCCTGAACCGCAGCTGGATCGTCTGCCCTCGGAACTTCTGCAGATCGAGCTGGGCGCTCTTCCAACCTTGCTGGAGCGTGCCCTGCAGCAGCCCCTCGTCAATGCGCGTCGTCGTCGCGAAGTTCACGCCGCTCAGCACTTCGACGTAGAGCTGCCCGCCATAGCTCACGTCGCGGGAGTCGCCGATCTGGTAGTCGAAGCGCAGGCTCTGCGCATCCGCAGGGACGGCCAGCTCCAGGCTGGTAGCGGACTGGCTGCCGTCGATCTGCAGGTAGGGGCCGGACCCGGCGCGGCTGTTGGCATCGTCGAGGATCTGGACATTCGGAGCCAGGGATGACTCCCATCCCGGCGTGTCGAGGTGCAGTCTGGGATTCTGGACCTGGGCGATCCCCGGCCAATCCCAGTTGCGGAAGCTCAGCTTGACCGTCTGGCCGCGGAACGCCTGAAGGTCCAGAACAGCGCCTCTCCAGCCCTGGCTCCTGGTGCTGCGGAGCTGGACATTGTCGATGCGTGTGGAGATCGAGAAGTCGGGGCCGCTCAGGACGTAGACCTGGAGCTCGCCCTGGAACTGGTCATCCCGGAAATCGCCCGCCTGATAATCGAACCACACGCTCTGCGTCGCGTCGGGAACCACGAAGGCGCTGCTCTCGACGAACGCCGCCCCGGTGAACTCGCCGCTCGGGGGCGTAATGACGGTGCCAAGGGGCGTGCCCGGCTGGGAGAACTCGCAGTTGAAGATGCAGATGGAGGCCGGGCCCGGCTCGAAGGTGCCATTGGGCGGCGTGAGGACGTTCGCGGTCGGCGGCTCCGAAGCCGCATCCACGGTGGCCGCGGTGCTGTTGGAGGGCTTCCAGCCATCGATCTCGCTCAGGAAGGTGAGATTGTCGATACGCGTCTTTCCAGGCCAGTCCCAGTTGCTCAGCCGGAGCTTGACCGTCTGTCCCTGGAACGCCTGGACATCGACCACGGCCTTCTTCCAGCCCTCGGTAGTCGAGCCCCGCAGTTGAGCCCCGTCCAGCCGGGTGACCCTCGAGAAGTCCGCCTCGCTGAGGACCTCCACCTGGAGCAGACCATTGAAGTAGCCATCGCGGCTGTCACCACTCTGGAAGTCGAAACGCAGGCTCTGGGCGGAGGACGGAACCGTGAACGCCACGCTGGTAACACTCACGTTCCCGTTCAGCTCCAGGTAGGCCCCTGATCCGCTCAGGCCATCGCCGTCACTCTTGATCTTCACGCTGGCCGGGAAGGATGGGATCCACCGCGGAGTCTCTTCGTGGAGGAGGATGTTCCTCACCCGGCTCCGGCCCGGCCAGTCCCAGTTCCCGAAGCGCAGCTTGACGGTCTGGCCTTGGAACTGCTGCACGTTGAGGACCGCGTCCTTCCACCCCTGGGTGGTGCTCCCGCGAACCGCTCCATCGTCGATACGGGTGATCACCGAGAAGCCGTCGCCACTCACGACGGTGACGAAGACGGTGCCGACGTAGGCGCCGTCGCGGGAGTCTCCCGCCAGATACTCGAAGTGCACGGTCTCCGCGTTGGCGGGAACCTGGAAGGGAGCGCTGTCCTGGGTGGCCGAACCCTCCAGGGCATAGGTATCCGGGGTGATCTGCAAGACCAGGGCACTGCCACCGATATTGAAGTCACAGTTGATCGCACACTCATTGCGAGCCAGGGTGCTGGGCTCGAAGGTGGCGTTCTCCGGAGCCGTGACGCCAGGGTCCGTGGGCACAGACGCCGTGGAGAGCCGCACGACCTTGCTGTCACCGGGAACCCAGTCCGGCGTCTCGATGTTGAGGGTGATGTTGGCGATGCGCGTGAGGCCGGGCCAGTCCCAATTCCGGAACCTGAACTTGACGGTCATCCCACGGAACTTCTGCACATCGAGCACGGCCGTCCGCCAGCCCTGGTTGAGCTTGCCGAACGTGGTGTCCCCATCGATCCGTTCGATCGCCATGAACCCGCTCCCGCTCAGAACCTCGACGAAGAAGCGGCCCGTGTAGTTGCCGTCGCGAGAGTCGCCGGTCTGGAAGTCGAAGCGCACGCTCTGGGCCTCGGCGGGAATCGTGAAGGCTTCACTGGTCGCGTGGTTGGACCCGCGTATCTGCAGGTAGGAGCCGAGCCCGTTCGGAGCGCCGCTGCCATTGCGGATCTGCACATCCGCCGTGAACGAGGGAGTCCAACTGGGAGTCTCCGTGCGGAGGCTGGGGTTGCGCACCTGGCTCCTGCCGGGCCAATCCCAGTTGCGGAAGCGGAGCTTGATCGTCTGCCCCTGGAACTGCTGCAGGTCGAGGATGACCGTCTTCCAGTCCTGAGTGCCCGTGCCGGTGATCAGGCTGTTGTCGATCCGGGTCACCGTTGCGAAGCCCGGTCCGCTCAGCACCTCGACCTCGATGCGGCCGGTCCAGTTTCCGTCACGCAGGTCGCCGGCGATGTACTCGAAGCGCAGGCTCTGGGCGTTGACGGGGACGACGAAGGACTCACTCTCGGCGGCAACGGAGCCCTCCAACGTGTAGCCCTGGGGAGCGATGCTCGTACCGAGGGCGGAGCCTCCCGTGCCGAAATTCCAGTTCGGTGGGTAGCTGGACGGGGGGAGCGGCTCGAACACGGTGGTGGACCTGTTCCGGCCGATGAACTGACTGGGCGAGATGAAGCCGTCGGTGTGCGAGTCGCCACAGATGTCATTGATGGCCGTCATGCTGTACGGCTCGGGGCTGAGATCGACGGTGCTCCTGTCGTAGCCACACAGCTTTCCGCCAACCTGTTCCACGAAGTCGCACAACTCGCCGGAGATGATCGAGTAGTGCAGGTGGGAGATGATGTCGTCTGCGGGGTAGTAATCCTTCCAGCGCATGACGTTGGCGATCCGCGTGCCGCGCGTCACCGTCTCTCCCGTGTGGACGGGCGGCGGCGTGTTCTTCGAGCCACCGTCGATGTGCCCATAGAACGAGCACACGCTCTGTCCGTTGCCGATGTCGTGGCGGATCACCACGGTGTAGCGGTACAGGGAGTCATTGGGGCCCGCGTATTCGACGACACCATCCGCGACGGCGTAGATGGGCTGGTGCGCGGTGGCCTCGTCGCTGCCGTTCCAGATGTCCTGGGCCAGGTGCCGCCCACCAAAACTCGAGTTGTAGTTCCCCATGTACTGGGTGATCTCCCAGCCGCCCGCAGGCCCGGTGATCCGATCCCCCACGGGATAATCGAACGGGATGGCGCTCACGGTGGGCGCCAGTTTCTGCTTCACGTTCGAGGAGTCTTGCGCTCCTTCTGGAGTGCCCCCCTGCATGCCTTCCCCGCAGGCCATCAGCCCCAGGAGCATCGGAAGGATGCATTCACGGAGTCCGACCCCCTCCCACATCTTCGGCTTCGTCATCGCACGTCCCTGCCAGAGGGCGTGATCCATTCACGCCTCGACGGGGGTACGGAGTCCGCGCGAATCCTTACCTACCCTATTCGTCCGCCGCTTCCGTCACCTCGGCATCGGCAGGAGGCAGCTCGTCCAGAGCGACCTCGAACTCATTGAGGTTCTCCGGCTTCTTTCCACCTCCGCCACCGCCCTTGCAGGAGTCGAGATCCTCGCCCGGGGAATACCCGAGCCCGGAGATGCTGATGGATCGAGCAGCATCCAGCTCCGGCGGCTTCTCCGGGGCTGCGAGGACCTCGCGCGAATAGCCGATGTCCTCGAGCAGCCTTCCCCACTTTGTGCCGAAGTTGGCGACGGCGGCCTCGAAGTGCCACCACTCCAGGGCTCTTCCAACCCCCGGAGTGGGCATCTCCACGGAGTCCTTGTCGATGAAAGCCAGCGGCTCGGCGTCTGAAAGCACGAGATCGAAGATCGGTTGGATGAGGAGGGTCCATTGCACGGTGGACTTGGGCTTGCTCTTCACCGTCACCCCATCCGCCTTGGAGGCGTGCCGGCGGCCCTTCTTCTTGGGGGAGGTTGAGGCTTCCTCGTCCGCCCGCGCCCGGGCCTCCGCTTCCTCACGGGTCTTTTCCGTTGATTGCTTGTCGAACTCATTGATGGCGGTCTCGATGCGCGCCATCAGATCCGCCCCTGTCTCCGGCTGCGCGGAGAGCTTCAGGTCCAGCAGCGTGCCCGCGTGAATGAGTCGGAAGTACTTGGAGCTGAAGGTCCCCGTCAGCAGTGAGCGCAGCGCGGAATTACTCTCCGTAGGCACGGCGAGTGTAGCGGCAAGGTTACCGCCTCGAGCCGCGAGCGGGCCTCGGCCGAGGGAGTGCAACTGCCGGACCCAGGCCTTCATGAAGGGTACGTCAATCTGATCCAGCGTTCGGGTAAGCTCCCGATCCTTGTTGATGACCTTGACGGTGCTGCGCATGAACTGGCCGCCTGCCTCCTGCATGCGCTCCATCAACCCGACGATGGTGCCCAACCCCAACTGGGCATCGTTCGCGGCATCCACCGGGATGCGCTGGGTGGGCCCTGGAGGTTTGGCCAGGAAGATGTCCTGACTAGGCTCGCGCCAGCCCGCCCGCTGCGAGTGGATGCGCAGCAGGCCACAATGCCAGCCCAGCAGGCTCAAGTTGAGGAACGACTTCGCCTCCGCCACGCCCTTTGTCCCCTCCATGTTGGAGGTCTCGGCGATGTTGAGATAGTCGATAAACTGGGTGCGCTCCGCGGTGGGGGTGAGCACTGGGCCCAGCTTGCCGCCATCGGGCTCGAACGGGTTGTAGAGCCACTGGCGGAGATCCTTCCGGAATACCGTTCGCAGCACATCCTCGCCGCTCAGGCCAAGCAACTCTTCAGCCGCCTTCCGGCAGCGTGCTACCTGCTCGTTGATGAAGTGCTTGGCAAGGGCTGCATGGGGAAAGCAGGCTTCGAGGGTTTCGCGGAAACTCTCCTCGATCTGGAGCGTCCCCAGCATGCCATCCAGCCCCGGCGCCGGCGCGCCCAGCTGCCGCGCGATCAGCTTCTTCACCTCTGCAGGAGAGAGAGAGAAGACATCCAGGCTGGAGTGCCCATACAGGCGCCAGTTGATGACATAGTCCGCTTTGCTGGGCTTCACCGAGGCACGCAACGCCTCCAGACGCTCCTTCAGTAGGCGCTCCTCCTCTTCCTTCTCGGCGATAGCCATCCGCAGGGGGTGCTCGGGCGCCTCGATCGCCGCCAGTTCATCGACGGCTTGCTGGTAGCGCGTCTGCGCTGTGCTGATCACTCCCAACCAGCCATCCGCGGTCCTTCCCTTCACCCTGGCGGGCTTCACCTTGGCGGGGCTCTTGCCCGCATCGATGGCCTTCTGCTTCGCCTCGTCCGTGAGCCGCTGGGCCTCGGCTTGATGGTCGCGGGCATCCTGGAGTGCCTTCTCGCGCTCCTGGACGGCGGTGCCCTTCCTCCGGTGCGTGGAGTCCAGCTTCTCTTCGGCCGCCTCCCGCTGCCCCTTGGCCTTCTCGTGAGCCTTCTCCGCCTCTCTCACAGGCTTGGGCGGGGAAGGCTCCCAGTGCGCCTCATAGCGGATGGGCCAGTGGGGTACCGGGCGCGAGTAATCCATGTACTTGGTTCCCACCATGGACAAGTCCACGGCCAACCCCGTTTTATGGATGGAACACCGGGCCTTGCCCACACCTCCACCTGCCTCCACATCCCTGAAGGTGTGGCTCAGGGAGATGCCGTAAGCGCAGCCGAGCGAGTGCACCAGTTCCCGCCACAGTTCGAGCGAGAAGGTGACCTCCGGCCGAGCCCACTCAAAGCCGCCCCCCCCAGCGCCGCTGTCCTTGTTGTACAACTCGATGAGGATCTTCCCCGGCTTGCGCAGGCCCTTGGAGATCCATGCCTCGATGGCGCTGGCGGTCGCCTTGTCCACCACGCCGGGCTCGATTTGATCCGCAGCCAGCATGGGGGCATCCGAGATCTCCCGGCCGAGCAGATAGGCCCAGGAGTATTTCTTGCCCTTGGGGCCCACCACACTTCCGGGGCTGGCATTCATGGCTCGGCCATGAGCGTCCCCGCGCGCGGCCTCGGCAACCTGGAAGGCCTTGCGCTCGACGGCGTCAAGCTGGAAGGCATGGGTAGCAGCCATGGCCTTGAAATCGAAGTCGCCGACGTTGAGGCCATCTCCCTTTCGGATGGGCGTGTATGGCGTACCACCCGCGATGGGATAGCGCAGCACTCCCAGATCCACCTGGAGTCGCTCCACGGCAGCCCGCACGTCCGGGTGCTGAGCGTGAGGCATGCCGTGGTACAGCAACCAACTCCCATACCGGGAGCTGCCGTGTGGATAGAAGTGACCTGGCTCCTCGGGCACGTCGAAACACACCTGCGTGCCGCCCTCATCGCGCGTCTTCAGGGTAACGGGCCTCAGCAACGAGTCAGGGCTGCCCCAGTCCTCGAAGCCGTAGCCATCCAGGTCATACTCGCCATTGAGGTAGCGGGTGAGGCCGCGAGCCAGCGCCGGACTGGGATGGCGCACATAGCAGACCTTTAGCTTCGTGTGGGGCGCCAGCTTCCAGCAGTGAGGACTCCGAGGGGGTGGCAACGGCTGCTCTCCCTTCTTCACCTTGGGAGCCTTGTCCTTGTTGGCCCGGTACACAGCCTGGACGTGGATCTCGAACCAGGGATTGGTGAAGGGGAGCACCGGCTGGAGGAAGCCCGCTTCGTCCACGAAACCCAGCACGAAACGCTGCTCGTGCTCAGGATGGGTCCCATCCAGCGGCCTCTGCCCTTCCACCAGCCTCGCAACGAAAGTGTACAGGTTGTGATTCTGCTCGCCCTCCTGGCCCGCAGGCAGGCTCTTGAAGATGACGAAGAGGCCCGTGGCCGGCTTGCCGTCCAACATCACCTGCACGGTCCCGAGCGGATCCACCACGGCCTGCGGCGCCTGGGGTTGCCCCTTCGAGGTCACGCCCTTCTTGCCTTTGGTGCTCAGAGGCGCGGCAGCCTGTGAAGAGCTACCCATGGCTAGCACCAAACGCGCTCCGTGCTCCCCGAGGGATCGGATGATGGTTCCCCGCTCTGGGAGGGCGGAACTTCGAGGGAGTAGAGGACGAGACGATCGTCCAGCCAGGGGAGGCGCAGTTT
>NZ_JAHXBF010000059.1 GCF_020103695.1 Hyalangium versicolor | reverse complement strand
GAGTACAACCGCCTCTTCGCCCACCCGTTCACTTGGTCCTGGACTCGCTCCAAGATGCACGCATGGATGGACCGACACCGGTCCTGACTATGTTGAAAAACTTGTCGGACACTCCACTAGCGGACCTTCCGAACAGGTGGGGGCCACGGGCTGGAGTGCCGGAGTCGAGCCACTGGCTCGGGAGCCCCTGTCGGCCGGACTTCGGACCAACCTGTAGGACTAGCATACAGGTTCGGCCCAAGTGCGCCCGGAGAGTGTCCCTGTCTCCGCGGGTCGCCGAAGGTGCCCATCCTCCCGTCCCGGCGGTGGATGCGGTCCTCTCCGGGGGTGCCTTCACGGGGCGGCCGGAAGGGGATTAGCCTCGGGGGCTGATCGGTGGGGGTGCGTCGCCGCCGGGGACCTCGAATGCCGTCGTTCTTCCTTGCCTCGTCGGTGGTCGCGCTCCTGGTGGCGCTGTTCAACGCGCTGCTGGCGGGCTACGTGCTCGCCTCGGGCTGGAGCGATGGACGCAAGCGCCTGTTCGCCGTGGGCCCGGTGGGGGTGACGCTGTTCGCGCTCGCTTGGTTCCTGCTCCTGGTGGACCCCACCACCCGCGAGCCCCTGCGCACCACGGCCAGCTGGGCGGCGTTGCTGTCCATCTCGGGCTTCGCCGGGGATGCGCTGATGGATCTCGGGGCTTCGCGGGTGCGCCGCCTCCTGGTGCTCGTCCTGGGGCTCTGCGTGCTGGGGGGAGCCGGGTTCACGGCCTTCGTCTCGGCCAGGACAGGCCTGCCGTTGGGCGCACTGCTCCCGCAGTTGCTGGCGCTCTTCGGGGTGGGTTTCGTCGGCGGAGTCCGTCTGCTGCTCTGCCGGCACGAGAACGCGGCCATCCGGCGGCTGTCGCGGCATGGGGTAGCAGTTGTCACCGCTACGCTGTTGGTCTGCGTGGTTCGCGGGAGCATCGAGGTGGCGCGGGGAGGCTCGCCGGGCTCGGTGGTGCTCCTGTGCGTCATCTTGGCCGCGGAGACGCTGGCGCTCAGCTACATCCTCCACGAGCGGGTGGAGGTGCGTCCGCCGGTAGCGCGGGCGGTGACGCATGCGCTGCTGGCCATCGTGGCGGCGTTCGTCGTCGTCGCGGCGCTGAGGGCGCTGGGCTACCCGGTGGACCTGGGCCAGGTGGCCGTCACGGTAGTGGTGGCGCTGCTGGCCTCGCTGCTCTTCGTGGGGCTGGGTGATCAGATCAGCAAGGGGCTCGAGTTCCTCCTGTTCCCCAAGCAGGCCCGGATGACGGGGTTGCTGTCGGCCTCCCGAGCCGAGGCCGCAGCGCTGCGCAGCCGCCTGGAACGCGTGGAGCGGCTGGCCATCGCGGGCGAGCTGGCGGCCTCCGTGGCCCATGAAATCAAGAACCCGCTGGCGGCCCTGCGCGGCTACGCGGAGCTGCTCGGGGACTCTCCGGCCTACGTCGCTCCCGAACAGCGCGCGCGCTTCGAGAAGGCGGTGCGCATCATCCGTGAGGAGAGCGATCGCATCGACTCGAAGGTGGCGGAGCTGCTGAGCCTCGGGAGGGCACCCAAGGGCCGGCGGGACGGGCGGCCGCTGGATGTGTCCCGCGTGACGCTGGAGGCGGTGGCGGTGGCGGAGGGAGAGGTGGACATTCCGCCCATCGTCTCGAGGCTGGATCCGACGTTGAAGGTGGTCGGGGACGAGGATGAGCTGCGAGGCGTGCTGCTGAACCTGTTGAAGAACGCCGCCGACGCCATGCGCGAGCGCCCGGGAGGACGCATCGAGGTGGTGGCCCGGAGCGAGGAGGGCCGTGTGGTGATCGAGGTCCGCGATGAGGGAAAGGGGCTCGGGGAGGTGGACCGCGAGCAGCTCTTCCGGCCGTTCTACACGACGAAGACGGAAGGTACGGGGCTGGGCCTGGCCATCTCGCGCTCGGCCATCGAGGCGGCGGGCGGACGGCTCAGTCTGGCGCCTCGGGAGGACAAGGCTGGCGCGGTGGCCCGGGTGGTGCTGCCCGTGCTGGCCGAGGAGAGCCCTGTGGCTCGGGAGGAGCGGCGATGACGGAGGAGGCGAACGAGGCGAGCGGGCCCGAGGTGGCCATCGTCGAGGACGAGCGCAACCTGCGGGAGCTCTACCTGGACGTGCTGAGCGCGCGAGGGCTGCGAGTCATCCCGCTGGAGTCCGTGGCCGCGGCGGAGGAGTACCTCTCGCGGCGGGCGCCGGACCTGCTGCTGCTGGACGTGAAGCTGGGAGATGGGGACGGGCTGGTGCTGTTGGACAGGCTGCGAGCCCAGGGGCTGCGCACCCCGGTCATCGTGGTGACGGCGTTCGGTACTGTGGAGCGGGCGGTGCAGGCGCTGCAGGCGGGCGCGGCGGACTTCCTCGTGAAGCCGTTCACCAATGAGCGGCTCGTCTCCGCGGTGGGCGCGGCGCTCGAGGCGGGGCAGCGGTGGGAGGAGCTGGAGTTGGCGGCGCCCAGGCTCGAGGAGCGAAAGGAGGGTGGGGCGCTCATCGGCGCGGAGGGAGGGCTGAGGGACGTGGCGGCGCTGCTGCCGCGCGTGGCTGCCTCGGATGCCACCGTGTTGGTGCGTGGTGAGTCCGGGACGGGCAAGGAGCTCGTGGCCCGAGCCATTCACAGGGCTTCGCCGAGGCTGGATGGGCCGTTCGTCTCGGTGAACTGCGCGGCGCTGCCGTCCTCGCTGCTGGAGTCCGAGCTGTTCGGCTTCGAGCGCGGCGCCTTCACCGGAGCGCATGCCCGCCGCAAGGGGCTCATCGAGACGGCGGAGGGCGGCACGCTCTTCCTGGATGAGATTGGAGACATGTCCCTGGAGGCTCAGGCCCGGCTGCTGCGGGTGCTGCAGGAGCGGGAGATCACCCGCATTGGTGGGCGGGAGGCCGTGAAGGTGGACATCCGTGTCATCTCGGCCACGCACCGCGATCTGGACGCGATGGCCGCGGGAGGGCAGTTCCGAGCCGACCTGCTCTATCGTCTGGCGGTCATCCCCATCCGCCTGCCGCCGCTGCGCGAGAGGGCCGGAGACATCCCGGGCCTCATCGATCACTTCCTGGAGAAGCACGCGGCCAGGAAGGGCCAGCCGGCGCCTCGGCCGGAGGCGGAGACCCTGCGGCGGGTGGCGGCGTATCCGTGGCCGGGCAACGTGCGCGAATTGGAGAACTTCGTGGAGCGCGCGGTGGTCCTGGGCCGGTTCGACGTGGAGTCACTCCGGGCTCACCCTCCACCCGAGCCGAAGGCCGCCGCTGTGCCCGAGCCTGGGATGCCGCGGGAAGAGCCCGCGCTTCCGGAGCCGGGATCCGCCTCATCCGCGACCGTGCCCACCCTTCGAGAGGCGGTGGCGCGCGCTGAGCGGGCCGCAGTCATCGCCGCGCTGAAGGCAGCGGGAGGCCAGAAGACCGCTGCCGCCAGGCTGCTAGGGGTGAGCTACAAGACGCTTTTCAACAAGATCCACGAGCACGACATTCGCGAGGAGCTGCACATCGGCTGAGTGCCGGGTTCCTGCTCACAAGGGGAGCGGGACCGGGCAGTCGAAACGGGTGGAGGGGCAGTAGCGGAACGAGAGCACGGTGCTCGTCGGGCAGATCCGGATTGTCTCCGTGCTGCACAAGACTCGTGCCGTCTGGAGGACGAATCCGCCGACAGCGTCCTCGAGCTCGGAGTCGTCGAGTTCGGTGATCGACTTGCCGGAAGGGTTCTCCGGGAGTGCCTGGCGCTGCTCGGGGGAGAGCAGGGCTCGGAACTCCGGGTCCTTCCACGCGCGGATGATGGTTTGAGTGTCCATGGGGGGGCTCCGGGTGAGCCCGCCTCCACCATGGAGGCGGGCAACCAGATGGAGTGCGCGAACGCACGTCTGTGACGCGCGGGTCGGCCCACGGCTCGCTCGTCCCCGCTCACCCCGGCCAGCCGGAGCGCGGGTACGGCCCGGGGTACCTGTGTAACGCGTTACATACCTCTGCCTCGCGCCACTCATTCGAGCCCGCCTCTCGGGCCCTGTCTCGCAGGGACTGCGCCGGGGCACGGGGCTTGCTCCTCCGACGAGCGGCGCGATGACGCGCCATCGAAGGAGGCCCCATGGGCTCTGCATCCCTGGGTGTGGCGGTGGACCGTCCGCACCTGATCGACACACTCCTGCGGTTGCTGGACAGGCCGGCGCGCTCGGCGCTGGAGCTGGCTCGGCGCCCGTTGTCCGCCACCCTGGCGCCGGCGGTGCTCGGCACCTTCCTCGTGGCCGCGGCCTCGGCGCTCGCGGGCTGCATCACGCTGTCGGGCTTCCGGCTCGTGCCGCGGCTCGATGTGCTTCGTGCCGTCTTCGAGGCCCTGCTCGTCGTCGTCCCCGGCACCACCGTGTTCGCCGTCTACCTGCGGCTGCGCATCCCTCCGCGCGCCTTCCTCGCGGCCACGGCGCTCGGGTTGCTGGCCGCCGGAGTGGTGGCCGCCTGCGTCCTGCCGCTCATGGGCTTCATCGCCGTGGTGGCCGTCAAGTCGCGCATGGACGTGCCCATTCCGCTGCTCTTCGTCCCGGGGCTCGCGCTGGCCACGGTGGCGGCGCTGCCGGCCCGCGTCATCGTCTCGCTCGACTCCTCGAAGGCCGCGCGGTGGCTGTCGCGCGCCTTCATCTTCTTCCTCGGCGCCGTGTTCGTCTTGCGGATCAACACGGCGCTGCTCGGCATCCACACCTGGCTCTGGTGATTCCCATGCATGCACGGTCTGAACCGCTCTCGCCGTTCGTTCCCTGGTCCTCGCAGGACCGCACGCCGCTGCACGAGGTGGAGTTCTCGATTCCTTCGGTGGGCCGGCAGTCCCTCCTGGTGGATCTGCTGAGGGACCCGTCCTCCATCACCGAGCGGCTGTTGGATCCCTCCCGGCTGCAGGGCGTGGTGCTGGGCTCGGCGGGCATCATCGCCGGGTGCACCAGCTTCTTCGCCGCGGCGGCCAGCGTGGCGCGGGGCAAGGAGGCATGGTGGGGCGCCGCGGCGCTCACCTCGCTGAACGTGCTGATGTCGCTGGCGGCGTCGCTCGGCCCCATCTACGCCACGGGCATCCTCCTGGCGGCCCGAGTCCCCCTGGCGCGGCTGGTGGCGGCGCTGCTGGCGGCGACGGCGACGGGCTCGCTGCTGCTGGCGGGGCTCGCCTCACCCTTGTACCTGCTGACGCGGCTCAACCCCGAGTGGGCCGGGCCGCTGATGCTCACCTCCTCGTTCCTGCTGGCCGGGGCGGCGGCGGGTGCGCGCATCCACAGGCTCCTGAGCCACATGGCCGAGACGGTGACGGGCTCGGCGCTGGGAGAGTCCTCCGCGAAGCTGAGCACGGAGGATGCGTTCCGCGTGGGCATCCTCGCGCGCATCTCCTGGATGATGCTGGCCTTCACCCTGGCCCTGGGCTTCTGGGCCTTCAACGCGCTGGGCTGAGGAGGCGGACATGACGGCGCTTTGGATTCTCGAGGCCTATGTCGTCCTGGGAGCGGTGTCGGCGGTGCTCGTCCTCGTGCGCCGCTCCGCGGGCCCCTTCCCGGCGCGTGCGAGCCAGGCCCTGCTCGCGGTGGTGCTCTGGCCCTTCGTCCTTCCGCTGGTGCTGGCGCCGGAGGCCGCCGCCGGGTCCGAGCGGAAGGAGGGCCGCAGCGAGAGGGCTCGGAGGTTGGATGAGGTGGTAGGCCAGCTGGAGGAGTGCTGGCGGCAGGCAGCGGTGGAGCGTGCGTGGGCGGGCGAACAGGGACGGGAGCATCAGCTCCTGGATCGCTTCATCTCGCGGCTCCGCTCGCAGCAGCGGCGCCTGGAGGAGATGGAGGCGGCGCTGGCCGCGGCACCCGCGAGCGTGAAGGAGCGGCTGGCCCGGCTGCACGAGCACGCAGTCGCCGAGCTCGAGCACAGCATCGGGCTGGTGGAGGACCTGGCCGCTCAGCTCACGCTGCTGCGCTTCTCGGACCTGGGCAACCCGTCCGCCGCGCGAGTGGAGCGCAGCCACATCGAGGAGCTGCTGTTGCGAATCGAAGCGCTCGCGGAGGCCTCGCAGCCCACGGGGGACGAGTCGCTGCCCGCGGCAGGGACGGTGGCGCGCGCTTGAGGGAGGTGGCCGGAAGGGAACACCTCCCTCGGGAGTTCCCCCTGGCCCCGCTGTTGCACTGAGCGTTCTCCGTCAACGTAAGAAGTCCTTGGAGAGCGGTTCATGGCGACGATGACTTTCGGAGAAGCGATGGCGGGGTTTTCGGATGTTCTCTACACGCGAGCGAAGGAGAACATGGCGGACCAGCGCCAGCACCTGCTGCATGCGCCGGGGGAGCAGGCCCACGCGCGCGCGACCGTCACCTTCGATGTGACGTTGGGGAAGGGTGGGTTGGTGAGTCTCGACGTAAACCGGTATTGCGCGGGATTCACCCTGCGCTGCAGTGCCGCGTTCGTGTCGCAGAATGCGACGCCCGTGGTGTCCGGCTACATCCACTCGAGCGATGGGGGCGGCGCCGAGTTCTCCCACGTTCGGATGGACCAGCGCGTCCAGTTCGAGCTGAAGACGAGCTTCTGGCGCAGCACTGTGTTCGGCCTCCACCTGCGCACCACGCCGGCCCTGCCCGAGGGCACGGTGCTGCAGGTGTGCATGGACATCGGCTACTGAGCCCCTGGAGGGGGAGGGGCCACGGGCCCGCATGAGCAAACCGTGAGGAACAAATGAGGTGGCCTGGAGGCTTCTCGAGGCCTCCGGTGAGACCTTTCCATGCGTCCCGGTCACTGCTGGCCGGAAGCACGGAGACCTCATGTCGCACATTTCCTTTCACGCCCAGATTCGCCGGACTCCTCCCTCGAAGAAGCCGAGCCTCCTCCTTTATATGGCGCTGCTGGCCCTGCTGAGCGGGACGGGGTGCGCCGCCGTCGGCCATGCACCGCTGCCTGCGGAACTGGCGCCCATGGTTTTCGCGGCCCAGGCTGCGGCCGAGCCTCCCATCCTCACGGAGAATCGCTTCGCGCGGGACACCTCCGGCAGCATCTCGGAGGAGGGGCTTCGGGAGGTGCTGGCGGCTCCGGTGTTCCTCGAGGAGAAGGCGCGGGTGGGCATCGTCCCTGTGCAGGGGGCGTATGCGTTGGACCTGGACGTGCCGCTGCCGGCCGTCACGGCGGCGTTGGCGGATGCGCTCGACATGTCGGGCACGTTCGAGCTGGCCAGCGAGGTGTCCACGGACTTCCCGGTGGACCGTGGCATCTCGGGCCTGCGGGAGCTGGCGGCCCGTTACCGTTGCGACTACCTGCTCATCTACCGGCACCGCTTCGTGGACGCGTCGTACGCGAACCCGGCGGCGTGGGGGTACCTGACGGGCGTGGGCGCGCTGTTCATCCCGGGCAACACGCTGGAGAGCTCCGGAGTGCTGGAGGCGACGCTGTTCGACGTGAAGACGGGCACGCTGCTCTTCACGGTGAACGAGCGTGTGCACGCGCGGGACACCGTGAACATCTGGCACCACGAGCTGAAGATGCAGTGGATGAAGAAGCAGATGCTGGAGAGCGCCACGCAGAAGCTGGCCGACCAGGTGCTGGGGAAGGTCCGCCATCTCGTGGCGGCGCGGACGGGCCTGGAGCGGAAGCCTTCACCCGCGGTGGTATCGTCTCACCAGGTGCCACCCGCCGCTGCACCTCTCCAGGAGGAGCCCTCCGCGCGGCAAATCCCCGTCACGGTCTCCACGGCAGGTCTCTGAGCGCGAGAGGGACATCATGAAGGCGACGATGATGAAGAGGCTCGCAGAGGCCACGCTCGCTGTGGCGCTGGCGCTTGGGGTGAGTTGCTCGAGCATGTCTCCCCCAACACACTACAGGGTCGCTCAGCCTGCCGAACAGGCGCCGCCCGAGGAGTTCTCGAAGCTGGCGGTGGTGAACGGCAAGCCGTTCGCGGACATGTACTTCAAGAACTACGGGGTGAACCCGACCATCGACACGGAGGAGGAGAACGTCTCGACCTTTTCGGTGGACGTGGACACGGCCTCGTACACGCTGGCGCGCTCGTACCTGTCGCGGGGCGTTCTCCCGGAGGAGGAGGCGATCCGGGTGGAGGAGTTCATCAACGCATTCAAGTACGACTACCCGGATCCGGGCTCGGCACCGTTTGGGGTGCAGGTAGAGGCGTTCCCGTCCCCGAGTCGGCGGGGCTACCACGTGCTGCACGTGGGCCTCAAAGGCCGTGAGGTGCGCGCGTCCGAGCGGCTGCCCACGAACCTGGTCTTCACGATCGACGTGTCCGGATCGATGGCAAGGGAGGACCGGCTGGGGCTGGTGAAGCAGTCGCTGGCGATGCTGGTGGAGCAGCTCGACTCGCGGGACACGCTGTCCATCGTGGTGTACGGCGACAGCGCTCGGACGGTGCTGGAGCCCACGCGCGCGACGGCTCGCTCGTCCATCGTGTCGGCGATCGAGTCGCTGAAGCCGGAGGGCTCCACGAACGTGCAGGCGGGGTTGGAGATGGCGTATGCGATCGCCGCGAGCCAGGCGCGGGAGGGCTCGGTCAGCCGCGTCATCCTGTGCTCGGATGGCGTGGCCAACAATGGCATCACGGACGCGGACAGCATCTTCGACTCCATCAAGGAGTACGCGCGGCGTGGGGTGAGGCTCACGACGGTGGGCTTCGGGATGGGGAATTACAATGACGTGCTGATGGAGCGGCTGGCGCAGGTGGGGGACGGGCAGTACGCGTACGTGGATCGACTGTCGGAGGCGAAGCGGCTCTTCGTGGAGCAGCTCACGGGGACGCTGCAGTTGATCGCGCGGGACGTGAAGGTGCAGTTGGAGTTCGACAAGGCGGTGGTGTCGCGCTACCGGCTGATCGGCTTCGAGAACCGCCTGTTGAACAAGGAGGACTTCGCGAACGACAAGGTGGACGCGGGGGATATCGGCGCGGGCCACACGGTGACGGCGTTGTACGAGGTGAAGTTCCGGGATGCGAAGGCGCTGGAGGCGCCCGCGTTCGCGACGCTGCGCATCCGGTACAAGGATCCGGACACGAAGCTGGAGGCGGGCGCGTCGCAGAAGGTGGAGAAGTCGCTGCCGACGGCGATGGTGCGCCAGAGCCTGGAGGCGGCGTCGGGGCCCACGCAATTGTCGCTGGCGGTGGCGCTGTTCGCGGAGAAGCTGCGCGGTTCGTACTGGGCGCGGACGGTGAAGTACGAGGACCTGTTGAAGCTCTGGGGACAACTGCCCGAGCGCCTGCGCGAGCGCGAGGAGGTGACGGAGTTGCGCCAACTCATCAAGCAGGCCCAGTCCTATGACAAGCGCGGGGATAGGTTCGAGAAGGCAGCGCCCGTGGAGACCATGGACTTCGATCACGTCCCGGTGGTGCGCTGAGGCTCGCGAGGTGCGAACACGGTCATGGTTGGCGCAGGAATGGCCGAGCGCGGGTGAGCCAGTAACCAGGGCGGCGGCGTATGTGCGCGACAGCCAGCACGACGACGCGTTCGTTCGCGACGATGTACGGTAGGGCGAAGGGGAAACGCGATAGCAGGAAGCGATGGATAGGAGGGGTGTGGTGCACTCCAGGCCAGACAGGGAAGGTGCCGGGTTGATCGGCGATCACGCGGAGGGCTTTTCGCACCTCTTCGATGAAGACCTGACCCAGCTCGGGCCCGCGGAACCCATACCAATCGGCCGCGGCATCGAGCTCCATACTGGCGCTGGGATGAAGACGCGTGAGCACAGGCGATCGCTACCGATGACCATTCCGCAGCCGTGCGGAGATGCGATCAAGCACTGCCTCGGCATCCTCGGTCTCGACGGCACCGGAGAGAACGTCATGCGCGCGCTGTTCGACCTCCTGCGCCCAAGCCCTGTCGGCATCCAGGTGAGCCTCCTCGTCCTCCAGGCTGACGAGCAGCTTGTGAACGAGGCGGACGCGTTCCTCTACCGGGAGTTGCAAAGCGTCAGTGAGCAGGTCGTCCGCGTTGGCCATAGGGGGAAATCTAGCATGAGGGAGGCATTGGCTCAGCTGGCGGATGGGCGGGGAGAGGAGATGCCTGGCTGTGCGCTCCCGCTGCGGGGAAGTTCTCGGAAGTCATGTCTCGCCCCGGTGGTGCGCTAGCCCATGTGGCGTCGACTCCTGCCCATGCTCGTGGTCATCGGCCTGGGGCTCGCGGTGCTCGCCGCGGGCCTGGGGACGCTGCACGGCATCTTCGTCCGCGAGCGGGAGGAAGGCCGTCGAGCCCTGGAGGAGCGGCGCCGAGCCCTCGAACTCTACGCTCGACAGGCGCTGATGGACTCGCTGCGGCAGGCCATGGAGGAGGCCGAACCACGGCTCCAGCAGGCCGCGGTGGATCCGCTGGTACCGGACTCGGACGTGCTCCTCTTCCGAGCCGGTCGCCAGCTCTTGCCACGGACCTCGGCACCGCGAGGAGATGACGCCACCCCCGCACGCACCCTCCACGAAGCGCTGGAGTCCCAGGGCCCAGGAGCGCTGGCCGCGAAGGAGGATCCCGAGGAGCCGTGGGCGGAGCGGCTGGTCCTGATGGATCACTTCCTGACCGCGCTGAGGTCCTCCGAGCGCTCGGCCGTGGAGCGTACACTCCGAGACTGGCTGGCCCACCGCGCGCGCTTCGTCCTGCCCATCGCGAAGGACGCAGCCGCCACGGTGTGGCTCCTGGAGCGTTTCCAGTCCACCGGCCAGCCCGACTCAACCTTGATGCGCTCGCTCCTCCGGGAGGGCGTGCAGGGCGCGAGCGGCTCGCGAGTCGAAGGACTCCAGCGGGTGCTCCTCGAACGCCGCGATGCCTTCGGACGCGCCGACTTCACCTTCCTCCGAGAGCGCATCGCCCACCTGTCGGAACTCACCCACGTGGACTACGTGGACTTCAACCAGCGAGCGACCGCCGAGCCCGGTGCGCACCTCCCCCTCACGCTCCCACTGACAGAGCCACAGCTCCGGCCCGAAGGCTGGTACGTCGAGCCTGCAGGAAGGGACGGGGCACGAGGCGTGAGAGTCGGCGCCACCGCGCTCATCGAATCCGTGCGAGGAGAGATGCGCCACCGAGGGCTCCTGGACGAAGAGGATCGCCTGGTCCTCTCGCGCACGGACACCCCCGCACCGCTCTCCACGCTGGCCATCGCACTGGAGTCCCCGCGCATGGTGGCGGCGGTCTCGGAGCTCCAGTCCGGCTATCGGCTCAAGGCACTACTGCTCGGCTTCAGCGGAGCGCTGGCCCTGGCCATCATCGGTCTGGCGGTGCTGGCGCACGAGCGCAAGGTCCGCTTCCTGGCCCTGCGCTCGGAGTTCGTCTCCACCGTCTCCCACGAACTGCGCACTCCACTGTCCGCCATCCGCGTCATGGCCGAGACGCTGGAGCGGCGGGTGGGTGGCATGCCGGGAGCGGGCAACTACCCCTCGCGCATCATCGCGGAGGCGGATGCGCTGGGCCGGCTGGTGGAGAACATCCTCACGTACAACCGTTTGGAGAAGGGCCGCTGGGAGTCCCGCCGCGAACCGGTGCCCCTGGAGCCACTGCTCCAGCGCGTGGTGGAAGATGCCGCCGCCCAGACTGCGACGCAGGTGGAGCTGAAATCCGAAGGCCTGACCGGAGTCTCCGTCCCCGGAGACCCCGAGCTGCTGCGGATGCTCTTCTCCAACCTGGTTCACAATGCCTGCAGCTACACCACACGCTCACCCGTCGAGCTGCGAGTGGAGGCCCTCCAGAACGGAGCCACGGTGGTGCGCTTCAGCGACAACGGGATCGGCATCCCCCGCGAGAGCTGGGAAGCCGTCTTTGAGGAGTTCCGCCGGCTCCGCAGGGAGGGCCTCCCTGCGCGAGGAGGCAGTGGCCTCGGGCTGGCAATCTGTCGAAGAATCCTCTCGCTGCACGGAGGCACCCTCCGCGTCGCCGCCTCGAGCCCCGAGGGCACCACCTTCGAACTCACCTTCCCGCCCGCATGAACGCACCCACCGCCGGAGCCCGAGTCCTCGTCGTGGAGGACGACCCGAACCTCCGCCTCACGCTCGTCGACAACCTGGAGGAGGAGGGCTACGCCGTGCAGGCCGCGAGCACTCTGGCCGAGGCGCGCACGCACTGGAAGGCCACTGCCTTCGACGTGGTGGTGCTGGACATCATGCTCCCGGACGGAGATGGCTGCTCGCTCTGCCGGGAGATGCGCCAGGCGGGCACCACCAGCCGGGTGCTGATGCTCACCGCGCGCACGCTGGAGGACGACGTGGTGCGAGGCTTCGACGTGGGCGCGGACGACTACCTGGCCAAGCCCTACCGCCTGCGCGAGCTGCTGGCGCGCATCCGAGTCCTGTCCCGTCGAGGAGCCCCGGCCACCCCACCCACCGAGGTGCTCGCCTTTGATCGCTTCCGCGTGGACCTGGACTCGCGCCGGCTGCTGGACGCGAGCGGCCAGGCCGTGGAGCTGACGCGCACCGAGTTCGATCTGCTCGTCTACCTGTTGCGCAACTCGGGCAAGGCGCTCACGCGAGATCAGATCCTCACCTCTGTCTGGGGCGAGGACGTCGTCGTGGACGGACACACCGTGGACAACTTCGTGTCCAACCTGCGCAAGAAGCTGGAGTGGACGGCTGACTCGCGCTTCGAGATCCGCTCCGTGCGCGGCGTGGGCTACCGGATGGATCTCCACAAATAGGAGCGCCAGGTCCGTCCTCTTCACGCGCAGTGCGAAACCCGAACGGACTGCGTGTTTGGACTGTCGTATTCCCGTCAGAGCGCTGCCCCGCGGGAGGAGGGAATCCTGCGCGAGGCGCGCGAAACGGTCTAGGAGACAAGGGTGCTCGACACACTCCCCCAGGCGAGCATCCTCCTCGTCGACGATCTCCCGGCCAACCTGCTTGCGCTGGAGGCGCTGCTCGCGCCGTCTGGGCATCGGCTCGTGAAGGCGGCCTCTGGCCAGGAGGCGCTCCGGTGCGCGCTGCTGGAGGACTTCGCCGTCATCCTCATGGATGTGCGGCTGGGAGACATGAGCGGCATCGAGGTGACGGCGATGCTGCGGGACCGTGAGCGCACCCGCCACACGCCGGTGCTGCTGCTGACGGCGGGCAGCAGCGACGATCGCGAACTGCTGGAGGGCTACGCCCACGGCGCGGTGGACTACCTTCGCAAGCCGCTGGTGACGGAGGTGCTGCGCGCCAAGGTGGCGGTGTTCGTGGATCTGTTCCGAGCGCGCGAGTCGGTGCGGCGCCACGAGGAGCGGCTGCGTGCCCAGGAACGCGAGGCGTTGAAGAGCGCCCACCGCGAGCAGATCCACCACCTGCTCATGCAGGCACCTGCGGGCATCACCATCCTGCGCGGGCCGGACTTCATCTTCGAGTTCTCCAACGCGCTGAACGAGAAGATCGTCGGCCGCCGCATCCCCATGGGCAAGCCGCTGCTCGAGGTCATCCCCGAGTTCGCGGATGAGCCGGAGGCGGTGGTGGGGCTGCGGCGCGTGTTGGAGACGGGCAAGCCCTTCCAGGGGAGCGAACTCTCCAGCAAGTGGGATCGTCACGGCACGGGCCAGCGGGTGGAGAGCTTCTTCAACCTCTACTACGAGCCCATGCGGGACGAGTACGGCCACACGGTGGGGGTGCTCACGTTCTCCGTCGAGGTGACGGAGCAGGTGCTCGCGCGGCGCAAGGCGGAGCGGCTCGCCGCGGAGCTGAACCAGCTCAACGCAGAGCTCGAGCACCGGGTCCGCGAGCGCACCGCGCAGCTGGAGGAGGCCAACCAGGAGCTGGAGTCCTTCAGCTACTCGGTCTCCCACGATTTGCGAGCGCCGTTGCGCCACATCACCGGCTTTGCCCAGCTGTTGTCGCGCAAGGTGGGAGCGAATCTGGACGACACCTCGCGCGGCTTCCTGGAGACCATCATCCATGCGGCGCAGCAGGGCGGCACGCTTATCGATGACTTGCTGTCCTTCTCGCGCATGAGCCGGGCGGAGCTGCACAAGCAGACGGTGGACTTGCGGAAGGTGATGGAGGCGGTGCGCCTCGAACTGGCCAGCGACGCGGCCGGGCGCGCCGTCGAGTGGCGTATCGGGGAGCTGCCTCGGGTGAAGGCGGATCCGGCGCTGCTGCGCCAGGTGGTGCGCAACCTGCTGGCGAACGCGTTGAAGTACACCCGGCCCAAGCCGCACGCGCTCATCGAGGTGGGCGCGCGCCAGACGGACGAGGACGTGGAAGTCTGGGTCCGGGACAACGGCGTGGGCTTCGAGATGGAGTACGTAGACAAACTCTTCGGAGTCTTCCAGCGGTTGCACTCTCCGGACGAGTTCGAAGGGACGGGGATCGGCCTGGCGAACGTGCGGCGCATCATCGCGCGCCATGGGGGGAGGACGTGGGCTGAGGGTAGACTGGGGGAGGGCGCCACCTTCCACTTCTCGCTGCCTCGCGGTTCATCCGACCGGAAAGACGAGCACTCCCATGACTGAGCTCAAGAGAATCCTCCTGGTGGAGGACAGCGCCAACGACGTGGCCCTCTCGATGGCGGCCCTGGAGGAGATCAGCCTCGCCAATGAAGTCGTCGTGGTGAGGGATGGGCAGCAGGCGCTCGACTTCTTGAACCGCCGGGGGGACTACGCGAACCGGACGGACGGCAACCCGGCCGTGGTGCTGCTGGACCTGAAACTGCCCAAGGTGGACGGCATCGAGGTGCTCTCGCGAGTGAAGGCGGATCCGAACCTGAAATCCATCCCCATCGTGATGCTGACCTCTTCACGCGAGGAGCGCGATCTGGCGCGCAGCTACGGACTGGGGGTGAACGCGTACGTGGTGAAGCCGGTGGCCTTTCCGGACTTCGTCAGGGCGCTGAAGGAGCTGGGACTCTTCTGGGCCGTGGTCAACCAACCACCCCCGGGGTCTCTCGCGCAGCCGACTCGGAGGTAGGGCCATGCGGAGCGCTGCGACAGAGCTCGAGTACACCCCCGCCGAGAAGCCTCTGGCCATTCTGCTGCTGGAGGACAGCGAGCTGGATGCGCGGCTCATCCGCCTGCAGCTCGAGGAGAGTGGGCTCGTCTTCCGCCTGGACCGGGTGGACAACCGGGAGGACTTCCTGGGTGCGCTCGTGCCTGGGCGCTACGATCTGATCCTGTCCGATTACGACATTCCGGGCTTCGACGGCCTGCATGCCTTGAACGCGGTGCGTCGGCTGCTGCCGGACATGCCGTTCCTCTTCGTCTCGGGGGCGCTGGGAGATGAGCGCGCCATCGAGCTGCTCAAGCGGGGCGCGACGGACTACATCCTCAAGGATCGGCTGGAGCGCCTGGTCCCGAGCGTGAAGCGGGCTCTGCGCGAGGTGGAGACGGAGCTGCGGCGTCGGCAGACGGAAGAGGCCCTGCGCAGGTCCGAGGAGCGCTACCAGTTGGTGATGCGGGCCACCAGTGACGTCGTCTGGGACTGGGAGCTGGACACGGACACGCTGCATTGGAGCGATGCGGTGGAGCAGGTGTTCGGCTGCGGGAAGAAGGCGCTGGGCAGCGGCATGGAGGGCTGGATGCGGCGCATCCACCCGGAGGATCGCGATCGGGTCCGGACGGGGATTCAGGCGATGATCGGCTCGCGGGCGGATCGTTGGCAGGACGAGTACCGCTTCATGAAGGAGGACGGGAGCTTCGCGGTGGTGGCGGATCGGGGCTACATCGTTCGGGAGGCGGGAGGCCGGGCGGTGCGCATGGCGGGGGCGATGCAGGACGTCACCGAGCACAAGCGCTCCGAGGAGGAGCGGCAGCGGCTCTTGAGCGAGGCGCGCCGGCGCGTGGAGTTCGAGCAGCAACTGGTGGGCATCGTCAGCCATGACCTGCGGGCGCCGCTGAACGCCATCCTCGCGGGGGCCTCGATGATGCTGCAGCGCAACGGCATGGAGTCGTGGCAGTCGAAGACGACGGCGCGGATCCTCTCGTGCGCCGAGCGCTCCACGCGGCTGATCAGGGACTTGCTCGACTTCACGCAGGCGCGCATGAGCGGCGGCATTCCGGTGAGGCCCGCGTCGGCGGACCTGCACGAGCTGACGCTGCAGGTGGTGGAGGAGAACCGCGCGACACACGCCGAGCGGGACATCCAGGTGAGCCAGAATGGGGACGGGCGGGGGCAGTGGGATGCGGACCGGATGGCGCAGGTCGTCTCGAACCTGGTGAGCAACGCGCTGAAGTACAGCCCGGAGAAGACGCCGGTGAAGGTGGAGACGTGGGGCGAGGAGGAGCGGGTGCTGCTGCGGGTGCACAACCTGGGCGAGCCCATCGCGGCGGACCTGCTGCCGCGCATCTTCGAGCCGCTGCGGCGAGGCAAGCGCCGTTCGAGCCGTTCGGATCGCAGCATCGGACTGGGGCTCTACATCGTCCGCGAGCTGGTGCTGGCGCACGGGGGCGCGGTGGAGGTGAGCTCCACGGAGGCGGAGGGTACGACCTTCACGGTCTCGCTGCCTCGGACGGCGCCCGCCACTCCGGAGGCCGGAACGGGCGGGTGACGGAGGCTCCCGGCTTCCCTTGAGGGAGCGGGCTTGCGAGACTCCTCGCAGGAGGGGCCCATGCGCAGGCGGGTGCTGGGTATTGCGGCAGTCGTGGCCGTGGTCGTCATGATCGGCGTGGGGTGGAGCCTCCAGGGAGGCGCACATCCCGAAGCCTCCAAGACGGCACCACGCACGAGCCAGACCGGATGGGGCAAGACGGAGCGGATCCGCCCCGAGCCCACTCCACTTCCGAGCGGCACCCTGCATATCCGCGGCACGGTGAGAGACGAACGGGGCCCGGTGGCGGGGGTGCGGATCTCCGCGACGCGGCCCATGCCGGGAGAGACGCTCTCGGAGCTCACGTGTCCCGAGGACGTGTCCAAGGACGGGAGCCCGATCCGCAACGCCCGAAAGCTGCCGGAGTGCATGCAGGAGTCCCGCGGTTTCATCCTGGAGCTTGTCGGAGCGCGCGAGGGAGAGGCTCCCCTATATGGAGAGACTGTCTCGGCGGCGGACGGGAGCTTCGAGCTGGAAAGGCTGCCGGAGGGGGACTTCACGCTCTGGGCGTTCGGGGAGCGGGGAGCGCAACTGCGGCTGGGAGTGAAGGCCGGAGCGCAGGACGTGGAGCTGGTGCTGGAAGAGGGGATCACGCTGGAGGGCGTCGTCCTGAACGAGGGCAAGCAGCCGCTGGCCGGAGCGCAGGTGACGCTCTTGAACGAGCGGCACACGCGCTTCTTCGACACGCGGAGCGGGCCGGATGGGCGCTTCCGCGTCGGCCCCTTGCCGAAGGGAGACTACGCAGCCATCGCCGCGAGCGAGGGCTGGCTGCCCACGTTCGAGAGCCATGACTTCCTGGATGGGCTGAAGTGGAAGCTGGTGCTCGTGCGCCCGAAGAACCTGGTGGGCCGGGTCCTGCTCGACGGGGCACCGGTGCCAGGAGCCGACGTCACGGTGAAAGCCTGGGAGTGCCAGAGCTTCACGGAGCGCAAGCTGAAGACGGACGCGGAGGGCCGCTTCACCCTGGAGCAGCTGGAACCGTGTGCATACGACTTCACGGCGGAGCGGGACGGGCGGTATGCGCTCGCGCAGCATGTGCTGGCTCCCAGGCAGCCTGCTCCGGAGGTGGTGCTGAACCTGGGGGAGGCATTGACGGTGGAGGGCACGGTCTGGGACGAGGCTCGTCACCCGGTGCCAGGCGCTGTCGTCAAGGCGAAGCCGCACAGGGACTACCTTCGATCCTGGACGTCCACCACCGATGCGCGGGGGCATTACCGGATCGGGCCTGTGAAGCCGGGCTCCTACAACTTTGAAGTCTCGAGAGCGGGATACCTGGATCTCGATGAGCCCCGCAAGCTCGGGCGGGACATGGGAGCGATGGACCTGACGCTGCAGCGTGCAGTTGTCCTCGCGGGGCGGGTGGTGGATGACGAGGGGCAGCCACTCGAGGACATCAAGCTCTCGGTGGACACTTCGGAAATCGACCGGAGGGAGGTCGGTTCCTACGAGGACTTCCACACCACCTCGGACGCGGAGGGCTGGTTCACGCTGGACGTCCCCGAGGCAGGCAGTTGGAAGCTGGAGACCGAGGGTGGCGACTTCGTCTCGCAGGAACAGACTCTCCAGGCGCCCGACGAGGATGTCCGAGTCATCCTGCACCGAGGGGCCTCGGTGGTGGGGACGGTTACCGATGGACGGGGCATTCCGCGGGAGCGCGTCTCGGTATCGCTGTGGAAGGAGGGCTCGGAGAAGGATGGCGAAGAGATCTCCGTGGGGAATGTCTCGACGGATTCAGAGGGCCGCTTCGCCTTCCGTGGGTTGATGCCCGGGCGTCTCATGGTGGACGCCACGCAGGAGCACGATGGCGTGGAGCAGAAAGCGGTGAAGGTCATCGAGCTGCAGGGCACCGAGCAACTGGACGTGGCGCTGCGCTTCGAGGAGGGGCATGTGCTGTCGGGGGTGGTGGTGGACGGCCAGGGCCAGCCTGTCGCGGACGCTTTCGTCCAGGCGGAGCAGCAATATCCGGACGCGGCTCCGGGCAACTGGAGTCGAATCATCATGGTCTCGTGCGGGACGGACCGCGACAGAGGGGCGCGGACGGGCGCGGACGGGCGCTTCACGCTGAAACACCTCGTGGCGGACGCATACGAGGTGTACGCCTCGAAAGAGGGCTACACCTTCGTCCCGGCCCGCTCGCAGGGAGGAGAGAGCACCGACGAGAACACCTTCCGGGTGCGCAAGGCGTCCTCGGAGGTTCGCATCGTGTTGGAGCGTGAGGGCCGCATCACGGGGCGGCTCCTCGGCCCGGATGGCGCACCGCTTCAGTCGTTCAGGGTCAACCACAAGGACCAGGAGGCTTCGGGAGGCCGTTTCGAGGTGCCCTTCGATGAGTCGGGCGAGGTGCGCCTCGAGTTCTCCGCGGAGGATCTCGCACCTCTGGTGAAGAGCGTGAATGTCCGCCAGAGGGTGGATGTGGATCTGGGAGACGTGCGGATGGGGGGAGGCCGTCGGGTGGCGGGGCGGGTGGTGGACGCGGAGACGGGCGCGCCGGTGGCCGAGGTGGAACTGCGCCTCGAAGAGCTGCCTCCAGGTCCGGAATTGCGCGGGGCGATGGGCTTCCTGGCCATGACGCAGGCGGATGGCACCTTCGAGGTGCCTCACGTGGAGGAGCGGCCGCTGATGCTGGTGGCGTACCACGGGGACTATCGGGTGGGCCGGGTGGCGCTGGGAGCGGGGGGTGGGGAGGAGAAGGTGACGGTGCGGCTCCAGGCGGGAGCGCGGATCGAGGCCTCGGTTCGAGACGCGGCGGGCAAGCTGCTGCGCGCGGAAATCACGCTGGAGCAGGAGGAGGGCAACGAGTGGAAGGTGCTCTCCCTGCGAGATGGCACGGGAGTGGGTACGGGGCTGGAGCCGGGCCTCTACTCGGCGCGAGCCGTCCCGTCCGACTTGCGCCTCAGGACGCTCTTCGTTCCTCGGCAGGTGCGGATCCCCGAGAGCGGCCGGGTGGTGTTGGACTTCCAGGAGACCAGGGACGGTGCGACGGTGGCGCTGCGGGTGGCGGATGGGGGGGAGCAGCTCGCGGCGATCCTGATCTCGGGCCAGGAGCCTCCTCCTGTTTCGGTGGGGACGTTGGCGCTGTGGCGGACGCGGGGGGTGTTGGCGGTGGGGGAGCAGGGCGTGGTGAAGTTCCGGTCTCTGCCACCGGGCCGCGCCACGGTCCTGCTGGTGTCATGGAGTTCGGTGCCTCAGTTCCACTTGGAGCAGCTGGAACTTCCGGCGGACGCGGGGGAGCGGGTGGTGCAACCGCACTGGCAGCCAGTCCCGCAGCAATAGCCGCGAGCCTCCTGCTCGGAGTTCCCGAGGGATTCAGGTGCCCTTGCGGAGTACGGCGAGGGCGTCGACGAGGGCGGAGGTGTAGTCGACGAAACCGTCAGGGGTTTGAGAGCTGGCGCGGACGACGGAGCCTTTGTTGGCGAGCACGCCGAAGCGGGCGCCAGGGTTCTCGAAGTAGGCGCTGCGGAAGGCCTCTTGGATCATCTGGGCCTGCTGCTCGGGGTTCATCTGCGCCCAGGATTTGCCTTGGCGGAGAGCCTTGGCGAAGTCATAGCCATCGCCGAGCGTCTGGGCCCAGAGGGCATTGGGGACATAGCCCCAGCCGCCGTGCTGGTACTGCCAGACGTGAACGAGCTCGTGGATGATGATGGAGGTGTACTGCGAGGGGTTGGCGTAGGCCTTGCCGGGGAGGTTGATGGAGTTGGCGAGGGTGTAGGCGCGGCTGCCATTGATGAGCTCGGTGAAGGAGCCCATCTTCTCGATGCGAACGAGCGGGTACTGGATGGCCGAGGCGAACACCTTGCGAGCGGCCAGGAGCTCGGAGTCGTTGAGGGGGCGCTTGTTGGGCAGCTTCTGCACGGGAGGCGAGGCCGCACTCACGAGGTGGAGGTGAGGAGCCTTGGAGGGGTTTCCCTGGGAGGGGGAGTGCGGTTCGGGATCGATCTTGGCGCCCACGGCCCGGCTCCTGGTGAGGGTTCGAGCGGAAGCGTACCGCAGGAGCGCGCAAACCCGGTTCAGGGGAGGGGCTGGGGAATTTCGAGCACTGGACATCTGCTCGGGCGAGACGCATGCCGTCAATTGGTACGAATTCGGAATATCCGAAGATGGAATTCTGGTAGAGAAGGAGGCATGAAAGCGCTTCGACTCATTCTGGAAGTGCACCGGGCGACGCACCGCATCGGGCTGTTCTTGGAGACGGCGGAGCCGCCGTTGGACGTGTCCCAAGGGGAAGCCCACCTGCTTGCCTGGCTGGTGGAGGCGGGGGACTCGCCGATGAGCGCGCTGCACGGGGCGTTTGCGCACAAGCGCTCAACGTTGACGAGCTACGTGGACCGGCTGGAGGCGAAGAAGCTGGTGCGGCGGGAGCTGCGAGCGGAGGACCGGCGTTCTTTCCAGGTGTGCCTGACGGCGGCGGGGAAGGCGTTGGGGGCACGGGTCCATCGGCACCTGGAGACGTTGGAGGCGGCGGCATTGGAGAAGGTGGGGGAGCGGGACGTGGAGGGCTTCACGAAGGTGTTGGAGGCGCTGATCTCGGAGAGCGAGGGGGCGGCGCCTCGAAAGCGACGGAAGGGAGGAGTGGCATGAGCACGAGGGAGTTGTCGGACGCGGAGTTCCTGGCGGCGATCGAGGCGGCGAGCTACCCGGGGGATCAGTTCGGGCACCGGGGGCACTTGAGGCTGGGGTGGCTGTGCCTGAGGGCGCACGGCTTCGATGCGGGGCTGGAGCGGATCCGGGGCTTGGTGCGCAACTACGCCACGGCATTGGGAGCGGCAGGGAAGTTCCACGAGACGATGACGCGGGCTTGGGCCGAGCGGATGCAGGTGGCGCTGGACGAGACGCCGGGGTTGGGCTCGTTCGACACCTTCCTGGCGGCGCATCCGGAGCTGCTGGACTCGAGGATGTTGGGGAGGCACTACCGGAAGGAGACGTTGGACTCAGCGGCGGCGAAGGCGGGCTGGGTGCCACCGGATTTGGAGCCGTTGCCGAGCCGGAAGCAGGCGATGCGGTAAGCGCTGAGAGCAGGCCGGAGCTCGGAGCAGGCAGAGGTTGCCTCGGGGCGAGGGCTGTGGTCCATGTGGCGGCCCATGACTCGCGCCCTGCTGTTGTTGTTGCCCCTCTCGCTCACGGCCTGCCAGACGACGCGAACGGTGACGCTGGTGGGCCTGAGCGACTACCACGCGCATGCGGTGCCCTTCACGGCGGAGGGAGAGGCGAACCGGGGCGGAGTCGCGAGAGCCATCGCCTACCTGAAGGAGGCGAAGGGGCGAGGCGACACGTTGGTGCTCTCGGGTGGTGACACGTTGAACAAGGGCGTGCCCACGTGGAGTGACGAGTACCCATGCGTGGAGTGGCCGTGGTTCAACGGTTGGGTGGACGCGATGGCGTTGGGCAACCACGACCTGGACTACGGGACAGAGGCGTTCGAACGGTGCCGGGCATCCATCACCTATCCGGTGCTGAGCGCGAACCTGGTGAAGGAGGACGGAGAGCCCTACTTCCAGGTGGAGGGGCACCCCTGGCTGGTGCGTGAGGTGGGAGGTGTCCGGCTGGGGCTGTTCGCGGTGGGAGGGCCGGACATGGCAAAGCTGGTGAAGGCGGAGAACCTGCCAGCGGGGACGCACTGGGAGGACGGGAGAGCGGTAGCGCGGCGCATCGTGACGGAGCTGCGAGAGCGGGAGAAGGTGGACGCGGTGGTGCTGTTCGGCCACCAGTCGAGAGAGGACGACGAGGCGCTGGCGAGAGAGGTGCCCGGCATCGACATCATCCTCGGAACGCACTCGCACTACCGGGGCGAACTGCGGCTCATCGAGGGGACGCGGACGTACTACGTGTCGCCGTACCAGTACCTGGCCTACCTCTCGGAGGTGCGGCTGCAATTCAAGGGGAAGAAGCTCGAGCAGGTGACGGGAGGGCTGGTGAAGCTGGACGCGAGCCGTCCGGAGGATCCAGAGGTAGCGGCGCGAGTGGCGGAGCTGCAGCAGCGACTGAAGGAGAAGCGGCCGGAGCGTTTCGAGGTGCTCGGGAGGCTGCCGCGAGCCTTGCCGGACGAAGGCATCTCGACGGGAGAGGCACCGATCGGCAGGTGGGCGACGGAGGTGCTGCGACAGGCGTCAGGGGCGCATGCCTTCTTCGCCACGTCCTCGACGTTCCGAGGAGGGCTGCCAGCGGGAGCGGTGACGGTGGAGGACTTCTACGCGGCGATTCCGTACCGGAATGTGTTGGCGCTGGCGGAGATGACCGGAGCGCAGTTGCAGGAGTGGTTGGTGTTGGTGGAGTCGCGGCGGGGAGCGGACGGCTTCAGCCAGTTCAGCGGGGTGCGGTACACGGCCAGGGACGGCAAGCCGGCGGAGGTGGAGATCCTGAAGGACCCGGCGCACCCGGAGGCGGGCTACACGAGATTGGATCCGTCGGCGACCTACCGGCTGGGCACGCTGGAGTTCCAGGCCTACACGGCCCAGGGCTATCGAGAGCTGTTCGGGAAGGCGAGCAACCCGCGGCGCACGTCACTGGACATGCACACGCTGCTCATCGAGGCCCTGAAGGCCGGGTCCGCCGAGCCACTTCCAGCGCACTGACTCAGGGGCCGGAGACGCCGTGCTCGCGCATCCACTTGTCGAGGCCGGCCCGAGCGGTGGCCTGGACCTTCTTCTGGAAGAAGGGGGTCCACCCGAGGAGCAGCCCGGGAGTGCCGAGGGCCTGGCGTGACCAGCGGTGGAAGTTGAAGCGGTCGCGGTGCCGGAGGATCTTCCCGTCGCGGAACTCGAATTCGGCATCGATGATGTTGAGAACCTTCCGGCCGGTGGAGGCGAAGGTGTAGCGAGCTTCCCAGTGAGCGCGACCGGTGCGGTCATCGGCCTGGACGTCGCGGAACTCGAGCGAGAAGTCCTTGGCGCGCTCGGTGAGCATGCGCCACATGGAGGTGACGCCGGCATGCCGGAGACCGACGAAGGCCTCATCGGTGAACTCGGCGTCTGGGTGGTAGCAGGAGGCCATGGTGTCGCCATCGCGCTTCTGGAAGGCGGAGTAGAGGGTGTGGATGAGCTGGGCGTTGGGGTGCATAGGGGGTGTGTTAGCAGACTCGAGGAGTCCGGGGTGAAGTAGGAGGTGTAGGGCGGCGAACGAGCCGGGTGCGGTTCTGCTCAGCATGGGCGCGCGGGCATGGCAGAGTGGGGCCATGGCGCGCGACATCGTCCTCTGGCCCCACAAGATACTGAGTTCAACGACCCAGCCAGTCACAGACTTTGGCCCTGCACTGGAGAAGCTGTTGAGCGAGATGCTCGAGGCGGTGCAGGAGGCCAAGGGGATTGGCATTGCGGCGAACCAGGTAGGCGAGTCCCTTCGGGTGGCCCTGGTGGGCCGCGAGGATGGGACGTTCTTCGAGATCGTCAATCCGCAGATCCTCGAGCGCTCGGAGAAGATCACCCTGGAGGAGGGGTGCCTCTCGGTGCCGGACGAGTGGGAGAAGGCGCCGCGTTTCAAGAAGGTGAAGGTGCGCTACCAGGACAAGACGGGGCAGTGGCACGAGGTGGAGGCGGAAGGGAGGCTGGCGCACGTCTTCCAGCACGAGATCGACCACCTGGACGGGCACGTCTTCGTGGAGTTGCTGTCGAGCCTGAAGCGGACGCTCATCCAGGAGCGGATGAAGAAGCTGCAGAAGGCGTTGAAGAGGAAGAAGGACTGAGCGCGCGGCCCGGCAAGGGAAGAGCGCTTGGCTGTCCACAGGAGGCTGTATGGGCGCGGCGTCCCTTCCCGAGCACGTGGAGAGGTTCCGGACGGAGTACCGGCGGACGGAGCCAGGGAAGCGCTACAGCGGCTGGGCGCACTTCGGGTTCACGAGCCTGGGCTCGCTGGCGGTGATTGGGCTCGCACTGAGCCAGCTGTCGGAGGTGAGCCTGCTCGAGTGGCTGACGGTGCCGGCGAGCTTTCTCCTGGCGAACGTGGCCGAGTACCTCGGGCACCGAGGGCCCATGCATCACCGGACGAAGGGTTTGGGGCTGGTGTACCGGCGGCACACGCAGCAGCACCACCACTTCTTCACCCACGAGGCGATGGCCTACGAGTCGAGCCATGACTTCCGGATGGTGCTCTTCCCGCCTGTGCTGCTGCTCTTCTTCCTGGGAGCCATCGCGACACCGATAGGAGCACTCCTCTTCACGCTGGGCTCACCGAACGCGGGATGGCTCTTCGTTGCGACGGCCATGAGCTACTTCCTGACCTACGAGTGGTTGCACTTCTGCCACCACCTGCCAGCCGACCACCTGGTGGCCCGCCTGCCGTTGCTGGCGAAGCTGAGGAAGCACCACTCGGTGCACCACGACTTGAGGCGGATGGGGCACTTCAACTTCAACATCACCTTTCCGCTCTGCGACCGGCTGTTCGGGACGAGCTGGAAGGCGGAGCCGGCCCTCACGAAGGGCCCACCGCCGGTTGGCGAGCGGACTGGCCTGTAGCACCTGCCCTTTCGGGTAGCAGGCAGGCGGGGAGGAAGGAAGTCCCTCGGAAGAGCCCGACTGAAGTTGGGGGTTCTCACCCTTGGGAGCCATGCACACCATGGCGCTGCTGATCACCTGTGGTTCGATCAAAGAAGGATTTGACGAGCAGGTAACGAAGCGGTAGTGATCCTGCCCCTCCGCGCGACGGACTCGTCACAACGGTGTCGAGCCCAGCGGGCGGGGAATGGAAAAGTCGACGAAGTCGGTTGACACCCAACGCGGCAACGAAGTAGAAGCCGCGCCCCTCGACCGGGAAGGGCAGTTCGGAAGAACGGCCCAGAAGGGCTCGAGGAACTGACAGATTGAATAGTCACCGGTAGCGGTTGACAGGGGAAGCGGAGTCGAAGTAGAAGCCGCGCCCCTCCGGACGAAAGAAGTGAAGCGGTTCACCGCTGAACAGAAAACGGCCGGGAAGGAAGTGGCGGTAGGTGAGGGTTGAACAAATCACCGAAACCGGTTGACAGGGCGGGCGGAAACGAAGTAGAAGCCGCGCCCCTCCTCAAGAAGCAGAAAGGACTCACTGGAGTCCGGAGCTGCGGAAGAGGACGAAGCCGAAAGGGCGAAGTTG
>NZ_JAHXBF010000058.1 GCF_020103695.1 Hyalangium versicolor | reverse complement strand
AACTGCGCCTCCCCTGGCTGGACGATCGTCTCGTCCTCTACTCCCTCGAAGTTCCGCCCTCCCAGAGCGGGGAACCATCATCCGATCCCTCGGGGAGCACGGAGCGCGTTTGGTGCTAGTAATGGCTGGAGGCGATAATGGGTTTGTTGCCGCATCGCATCCGCGTGGCATTGGTCGCGGGATGCATTTTGAGCTGTGCAGCTCCAAATCCCCATGTCCGAGCAAAGCGCCTGCCAGATGGAAGCATCCAGGTGCAGGGGCCCATGGAGGGCCCCTACTCTACGTTGATTGAGCGAGGCCGCATGAGACCTGGTCTTCCCGCTTTGTTCTGCTGGGCTGCTTTGGTGACGGGGTGCTCGCACTTCGGGTACTACAAGTACGAGAAGCCGGAATGGACGCCGCCCGAGGAGGGAGCCAAGGTTCAATTCTTGAACTCCTTGGAGGGAGGAGCGCGGCTCTCCGGCCCGATGATGGTCGCGCTCAAAGCGGCGATGGATGACTACAGACCACCGGGCATGACCCCAGAAAGTCAAAAGAGTCCCGAGGGACAGTGCCTCGCACGTTGGGAATACATCAACACGACGGTCTTTCAAGCGAGTGACGATGTGTTCTACGTCCTCTTCGCGCCCGACCTCTCTCAGTGTGGACCCGGATTCATTGTCTTCGACGCTGGAGCGGAATACGCAATTGACGGCAAAGGACGCATTCTGGCCAAGCAGTAGACCCGTCTTGCTCTCGACGTATCAAGGGATGCCCAACTCCTTGCGCAGCCGGTTGGTGATCTTGAAGTACTCGGTTCGCGAGAAGGGCACGTTGAGGATGTGGAAGTCCTTCTTGGACAGGCCCACGCAGCCGAAGCAGTAGTTGCAGTCCTGCAGGTTCTTGCACAGCAGCAGGTAGGCGCTGCCCGTGCAGTTCTCGCACTGCACGCAGTAGGCGCACGCGTGACAGCTCTTCGACTCCACGCAGTGCGAACAGTTGTTGCACAGCTCGCAGCGCACGCAGTGGGTGCAGTGGTAGCAGCTGTCGCAGTCCTTGCAGAACATGCAGTTGGCGCAGCGCTGGCAACCCTCGCACGAGTACGAGCCCGGGTTGCCCGGATCCGCGGCGAACCCCTTCGCCAGCTTCTGGAACTGGTCCATGAACTCCCGCTTGCCCAGCGCCGCCACCGCCTCTCGCGCCGCTGCCTCCTCCGAGAGCGACTCCGGGGTAGGCGCGCGCGTTCCTTTCTCCTTCACTCGAGCGACTCCTTGCGTTCGGATCCTGCGGCCCGCGGGCAGGCCGCACCGGGGACTTAGCGCAGTTGCGCGAGCCCTGCGAGGTCGATGCCGCGTGCCACCCTCCGCACCTCCACCGTGCCCGGGAAACCTCGGCTCGTCACCGCCACCACGAAGCGATCTCCCACCAGCAGGTTCGCCTCGGCCGTGGCCTCCGATGCGTCGTAGCGCACGAAGCCCACCGCCGCATCCCAGAAGATGGGAGCCGTCGGGTCGCTCTGCGGGCGCTGCTTCGCGTCCTCGGCCGCCGCCTTGATGGCCTTGGCGATCTTCCCGCCCAGCGTGGTGTCCACGATGCGTACCTTCACCTCGCGATCCTCACCTTTGGTGAAGGTGCGCTCGGCCTCGCTGACCGAGACTTCGCCGTACTTGCCGGTGGAGCCCTCGGTGGAGGCGTGGGTGAAGCCCTCGAGGGACTCGGGGAGGAAGGGCGCCAAGTCCCTGAAGTACACGCACGGTGCGGGGGCCGTGGTGGCTTCCGAGACGGAGGCCGAGGCGGCCTTCGCGCGGCTGTCCTCTGAACAACCCAGGCCCGGCGCGAGCGCCAGCAGGAGCAGGGCCAGATGGGATTTGATTTCGCGCACGAGCCGATCAAAAGGTATCCCGGCGCGGCGCGCAATGGACCTCTCGAAGCTCAACCCCCCTCAGCGCGAAGCGGTGACGACGCTCGAAGGGCCCCTGCTCGTGCTGGCAGGGGCCGGAAGCGGCAAGACGCGTGTCATCACCCATCGCATCGTCCACCTCTTGAACGAGCGGCCCTTCGGGGCCATGGCTCGCAACATCCTGGCCGTCACCTTCACCAACAAGGCCGCCACGGAGATGAAGGAGCGGTTGGTGAAGATGGGGGGCCCCCGCGCACAGGGTGTCCTGGTGTGCACCTTCCACGCCTTTGGTGCGGAGATGTTGCGCGAGGACATCCACCGGCTGGGCTGGCCCAAGAAGTTCGCCATCGCGGACATGGGAGACCAGCTGGCGCTCATCCGCCGGGCGATGCGCGACCACAAGGTCGATGACCGGGCCTTCGATGCGCGCAAGGTGCTGACGCTCATCTCGAAGGCGAAGAACTCGGGGTTGCCGCCGCAGGTGAAGCCGGAGGGGATGGGGGACGACTACGATCTCATCACCCACATGGTCTACCCGGGCTACCAACTGGCGCTGAAGGCGCAGGGCTCGGTGGACTTCGACGATCTGCTGGTGCTGCCGGCGCGGCTGCTGCGCGAGCACGAGGACTTGAAGCAGAAGTACACGCGGCGCTTCCGGTACCTGCTGGTGGATGAGTTCCAGGACACGAACCTGGCGCAGATGGACCTGCTGCGGCTGCTGGCCGGCGAGTCGATGAACGTGTGCGCGGTGGGAGACGACGACCAGGCCATCTACAGCTGGCGTGGCGCGGAGGTGAAGAACATCCTCCAGTTCGACCGGTTCTTCCCGGGCACCAAGGAGGTGCGGCTGGAGCAGAACTACCGCTCCATGCAGATGGTGCTGGACGCGGCGAACGCCGTCATCGCGAAGAACCCGGAGCGCAAGCCCAAGCGCATGTGGACGGATCGCCTGGGAGGCGAGCGGCTCCGGGTGGTGAAGTGCCCGAATGAGGAGGAGGAGGCACGCTACGTCGCGCGGGAGATCGAGAAGAACATCGCGCACGGCATCCCGGCGGACGAGATCGCGGTCCTCTACCGAACCAACGGCCAGTCCCGGCCCATCGAGGAGTCGCTGCGAGAGAAGGGCATCGGCTACGAGGTGGTGGGCGGCAGCGAGTTCTTCGATCGGCGCGAGGTGAAGGACGTGATCGCCTACTTCAAGGTGATCGCGAACCCGAGGGACGAGGTGAGCCTGCTGCGAATCGTGAACGTGCCGGCGCGAGGCATCGGCGACGTGACGATGGAGCGGCTGCACGGACATGCGCGGGGGCAGGGGCTGTCGCTCTGGGACGCGATGGAGCGCAGCGAGGGGTACGAGGACCTGCCGGCGGGAGCGGGAGGGAAGGTCCGCGAGTTCCTCCGGATGATCGAGCGCTACCGGGGGCTCTTCGAGGGCGGCAACCTGGCGCACGTGACGCGCCAACTGCTGGAGGAGATCGGCTTCAAGGAGGCGGCGCGGTCCATGGCGCTGTCGGCCACCACGGCGGACAAGAAGCTGAAGTCCGTGGACCAGGTACTGAACTCGCTGGAGGCTTTCGAGAAGCGCGAGGGCCCCAAGGCCAGCCTGCTGACCTACCTGAACCGTCTGAGCCTGGATACGCGGCAGGAAGAGGATGAAGAGGGGCCGGGTGGCAACCGGCGCGTCACCCTGATGACGGTGCATGCCTCGAAGGGGCTGGAGTACCGGCTGGTCTTCTTCATCGGGATGGAAGAAGGGCTGATGCCCCACGGAGGCATGCAGGGCGAGGCCCAGAACCTCGAGGAGGAGCGTCGGCTCTGCTACGTGGGCATCACCCGGGCCAAGGAACTGCTCTATTTGACGCGGGCGGCCATCCGGGTGAAGCGGGGGAAGGACATCCCCAGTACGCCCTCCCGCTTCCTGGAGGACCTGCCGCCCGAGACGGTGGAGCTGATCGACCTGGAGGCCCCCCGGACGGGCGCCCAGACCGATCAGGAGAAGAACTTCTTCGCCAACCTGAAGGAGCGCTTCAAGGCGAAGGGGGCAACCAAGGGAGCAGGCGGGGGACCGGCGCCGACGTAGGAGGGAAAGTGCAAGTTTGTGGCCCCTGATCGCGGCACGGTCTTGACTTACCCCCTCGCTCCTCCTAAGAGGGTCGGCCTTTCCGGGCCTTACCCTGGAGTATTCAGGCAGGACCCGCGGTTGGTTCGACTATGTCAGGTGGCCTGCGCACGCGGCTGCCGCAGCAGAGTTTTGGAGTGCAAACAATGTCGCAGAGTACCTACAGCGCGAAAGCGTCGGACATCAAGCGCCAGTGGCACGTGGTGGACGTCTCGGACAAGGTGCTGGGCCGCGCCGCCAGCCAGATCGCCACGCTGCTCAAGGGCAAGCACAAGGCCATCTACACCCCGTCCATCGACACCGGGGACCACGTCATCGTCATCAACGCCGCGAAGGTGAAGGTGACGGGCACCAAGGAGCAGGCCAAGCAGTACTACCGCCACCCGCGGGCCGGCTTCCCGGGCGCCCTGAAGATCACCAACCTCGAGAAGCTGCGCCAGCGCCACCCTGAGGACATCATCATCAACGCCGTGCGCCGCATGCTGCCTCGCAACGCGCTGGGCCGGCAGATGATGACCAAGCTCAAGGTCTACGCGGGCGACACCCACCCCCACGCCGCGCAGAAGCCTGCCGCGCGCGCGGTCGAGGCCTGAACCTTCTCCCCCTTTTGATGACGAGAGCAGAACTCCATGCCTATCAACCCTGAGAATGGTTTCTACGCCACCGGCCGTCGCAAGGAGGCCACCGCCCGCGTGTGGCTCAAGGCCGGCAACGGTGACGTGATCATCAACGGCCGCGACATCAACAACTACTTCGGCCGCGAGACGTCGAAGATGGTGCTCTTCCAGCCGCTCGAGATTCTGGAGCAGAAGGGCAAGATCGACGTGACGGTGAACGTCAAGGGCGGCGGCCTGTCCGGTCAGGCGGGCGCCATCCGCCACGGCATCGCCCGCGCGCTGTGCGCCTTCAACCCTGAGTTCCGTCCGATGCTGAAGAAGGCCGGCTTCCTCACCCGTGACGCCCGCGCGGTCGAGCGCAAGAAGTACGGCCAGCCGGGTGCGCGCCGCCGGTTCCAGTTCTCCAAGCGCTAGCCTGCCTGCTCCTCATGGGAGCCATAAAGCGGCGGGGGTCTCCTTCGAGGGGGCCTCCGCCGTTGTGCTTTTGGACTTTGGCCGGTGGGGTCTCTTCGCCCGGCCCGGAGGCGGTGCTAGCATTCTGGACTGACCATGGAACTCAACGAGATTCTGCAGATCGCACTTCGAGGCGGCGCCTCGGACATCCATCTCAAGGCCGGATTGCCGCCCATGTTCCGCGTGGACGGGTCCCTCGTGCCCCTCAAGGACGGCAAGCGATTGCCGCCGGAGGAAGTGGCGCGGATGGCGTTCGGCATCATGAACGAGTTCCAGAAGGAGAAGTTCAAGGCGAGCAACGAGGTGGACCTGGCCTACGGAGTTCCGGGCCTGGGCCGCTTCCGCGTGAACATCTTCCAGCAGCGCGGCACCATTGGCTCCGTGCTCCGCGTCATTCCCTTCAAGGTGATGACGATCAAGGACCTGCTGCTGCCGCCCATCCTCGAGAAGATCGTCGCCGAGGAGCGCGGGCTCATCCTCGTCACGGGAACGACGGGCTCCGGTAAGTCGACCACGCTGGCGGCGATGATCGATCACATCAACGCCAACGAGACCAACCACATCATGACGGTCGAGGACCCTATCGAGTTCCTCATCCGTGACAAACGCTCGATCATCAACCAGCGCGAAGTGGGTGTGGATACGCTCTCCTTCTCGCAGGCCCTGAAGAGCGCGCTGCGGCAGGACCCGGACGTGATCCTCGTGGGCGAGATGCGTGACTACGAGACGATCGAGACGGCGCTCCACGCGGCGGAGACGGGCCACCTGGTGATGTCGACGCTGCACACGCTGGACGCGACGGAGACGATCAACCGCATCGTGGGCGCGTTCCCTCCGCACCAGCAGAAGCAGGTGCGCTTGCAGCTGTCCGCGGTGCTCAAGGCGGTGGTGAGCCAGCGCCTCATTCCGCGCTCGGACGGCAAGGGCCGTGTGGCCGCGGTGGAAGTGATGCGTGTCACGGCGCGCGTGCGCGAGCTCATCGAGGACAAGGACCGCACGAAGGAGATCCACGACGCCATCGCGCAGGGCTTCGATACGTACGGAATGCAGACGTTCGACCAGTCGCTGATGGGGTTGGTGCGCAACAACCTGGTCTCGTACGAGGAGGCCCACAGGCAGGCGACGAACCCGGACGACTTCGCGCTGCGCTTCTCGGGCGTCAGCGGCACGGCCGACTCGAAGTGGGACAACTTCGACGGCAAGTCCGGCGAGCAGCGCCCGGTGCCGGGCTCCTCGCAGTTCGCGCAGAAGGGGGCCCCGGCGGGTGCGCCTCCGGCTCCTCCGGCCGCGGCGGGGGCTCGTCCTGGAGCGGCGACTCCGGCTCCGGGGGCGCGTCCTCCGCCTCCGCCGGCGGCAGCAGCGGCTCCTGGGCGCCCTGCGGCTCCTGGGCGTCCTCCGCCTCCTCCCGCCGCCGCGCAGGGTGGTGGCGACGACGACTTCAGCATCGAGCGGTTCTGATTCCGGAAGCTGTGTCCCTCTCCCTCCCATGCTCGGAGGGAGAGGGGATGCTGTCGCTGGCGCTACCAGGGCTTACGGCGCGGTGTGGATCCCGAGCTGGAACGCGCCGCACTCCGTGTCGTAACCGTCCACGCTGATGAGCAGGGTCTGCCCGGCGGACACGCTCACGGTCACCGAGGACTGGAGCGTCTCTCCCGTGTCGTCGTTGCACCCGAGGGAGGTACCGGAGACCGGGTCTGTCACTTCGAGGCTCGTGTCGTAGCCGGACCCTTCCGTGGTGAACACGAAGGTCCCCGCCGAGGGCGCGGTCCAGGAGAACGAGGTGTCCGGCGCCAGGGCGTTGTTGGTGCAAGTCGGAGTGACCTGGCCCAGCGAGGCGCAGGTGGAGCCCTGGACGACAATGGCTCCCGTGGCCGAGCCCAGGTCGGCGGGGAAGGGCACGAACCGGGGTTCGCGGCCATACGTCTTGTCGCCGGCCATGAAGAAGAGCCGGTCTCCTACCCGGGCCAGCGAGTTGGGATCAGAGGAATCGGGGCCAGGGACGACATCGAGCCGCCGGAAGGTGCCTGCCGCGGTTCCATCGGTCTGCCACAACTCCGAGCCTCCAGCCGCATCCACACCCGGGAAGAGCGCCAGTCCACGATCCTCCACTCCGAGGATGTTGACCAGGTCGAGCACTCCGTCTTCTGGACCTGGCGTCAGGTCCACCAGCAGGCTCGTTCCCGACGCTGTGCCATCGGTGCGCCACAACTCCCAGCCGTGCGCGTCGTCGAAGGCGGCGAAGACCACCGCCGAGCCCACGGGCGTGACGGAACCCGGGCTCCCGGTTACGAACAGGGAACTGGTGTCCGTGAGTCGGCTCGTCCCAGTCGCCGTGCCATCGCTCCGCCACAGCTCGTAGCCATTCGTCGAGTCATCCGCGACGAAGTAGGCCAGGCCTTGCTGAGGAGCCGGGTAGGCCGCCGCGATGCCCTTGAGCCCGTCCTTGACGAGCACTGTCCCCGTCTCCGTCCCGTTGCTCTTCCAGAGCTGTGCCACCGCGTATCCGTCCCCTGCATGGAAGAACAGGGTTCCGTTCACGGCCGTGAGGTGATTGAGGTAGGAGTACCGGCTTCCCGGGGGAGTTTTCACCAGGCTCGTGCCGCCCACGGTTCCGTCACTCTTCCACAGCCCAGGAGCATTCACGCCGTCTCTGGCCACGAAGTAGAGCACGCCGTTCATCACCGTGAGCTCGCTGATACTACCGGAGGTGCCTCCGCTCTTGAGGAGGGCGGTGCCCGCCTCGGTCCCATCGCTGCGCCACAACGATGTGCCGTGCACGCCGTCATTGCCCGTGAAGAACAAGCTCCCGTTCAGCTCGACGAGCTCATTGATGTAGGAACTGTTCGCACCCGGGTTGATGTCGCTGACGAGCGCCGTCCCGTAAGCGGTCCCATCGCTCTTCCAGAGTTCGAGCCCATGGACGCCATCGTTCGCGGAGAAGAAGAGGGTCTGTCCCACGCGGACCGCTCCAGTCCTTGAACGGGAGGGAGTCTCGGAGCCCATCCACGCAAAGGTCCTGAGCAGGAACGTGCCCGCCGGAGTGCCATTGCTCTTCCAGAGCGACTCACCGGGGGTTCCATCGGTTGCGACGAAGAAGACGCTGTCTCCCACGACGGCAAGCGCCTGGGAGCGGGCCTGGGAACTGCGCGTGCCCGTCCACAGGGCTGCCATCTCCCGAGTCGTCTTGGCGGTTCCGGTCGTCCTCCAGGTGAGCTGCGGGGGGCGATCGTCAGGGAACTCTGGCAGGGCGAAGAACAGCGCGCTGCCCACGGGGGTCAAGAGGTGGGACTGCTGTAACGCCTGGGTCGCAGCCGCCGTCTCGGACCAGCTCTTGAGGGATACGGTGCCTGATGCCGTGCCATCGCTCCGCCACAGGGAGCGAGTGCCCGAGGCGACCGACGCGGTGAAGTAGAGCCCGCCGTTCCAGGAGAAGAACTCTCGGGGCTCCGACCCCACCGAGCCGGCGACCAACTCCTTGACCAGGAAGGTGCCCGCGGCCGTGCCGTCGCTCGTCCACAGCTCGCTGCCGGAGGCGGACTCGGTGCCGGCGAAGTAGAGCCTCGTGCCGTGCGCGGCGAGCCCGCTCGGTACGTTGCTGAAGCTGCGGACCTGGGTCGTCGTCGTGCCATCGCTCTTCCACAGGGCCCCATAGCTCGCGAGGAAGAGGGTGCCGTTGACCGCTGCCACCTCGGTGATCCTCGAGGAGAAAGTGGCCACGACAACGGTGCCAGTGGGAGTCCCGTTGCTCTTCCAGAGGGTCTTGTCGGCGACGAGGAAGAGCGTGCCCCCCGCCTGGGCGAGGAGCTCTGGAGCGTAGTAGCTGGTGCTCAGGGTGAACGTCGTGAGGCGCACGGCCCCGCCAGCGTCCAGCTTCCACAGCTCGGGTGTGCCTGTGACGTCCCTCGCGGTGAAGAACAGGGTGGTGCCCACAGCAAGCAGCTTGTATTCGTTGTCAGGGCTCCCCAGTGTCCGGACGAACACGGTACCAGCCTCCGTGCCATCGCTCTTCCAGAGATGCTGCGCATTGCCCTGCTCATAGATGAAGAACAGCGTCCCTCCTGCCTGGGTCATGCCGCCGATCTGATCATTGCCAGAGAGTCTGGGCAGGAGCTTCACCGGGACCGTTCCCGCCGCGGTGCCGTCGCTCTTCCATAATGCCTCCTTGGAACTCCCGCTGAAGCCATCACTGTGGGCCGCAAAGAAAACCTGGCCTTGGAACTGCGTCAGGAACCGGGGATCCGAGTGGGCCAGGCCGGGCGCCAGATCCTTCACGAGCGATGTGCCGGCCTCGGTCCCATCGCTTCGCCACAGCTCGTCGCCATGGAGTTCGTCGGTCGCGGTGAAGAGTGTCACGCTGCTCGACAGGGGCGCGGAATAGGACCCGAGTTGTGGGAACCGGGCGGGCCGGGTGTTGATGTCCCGGACGCTGGGAGTTCCCAGGTTCAGCCCCAGGCTCGTGGTGCGAGGGGCCCCAAGCTGCGCGGCCTTCTCCCACTGGGTGTCACTGCAGCCGCCAAGGATGGCGAGAGTCCAGCCAAGCAGGGCCCGGATCGATCGTGTCGTTTTCAAGGGATTTTCCCCTATGGGGGGAGTGGGGACAGACGAGCGCGGGCTCCTCCCCCTGGACCCTCGCTCACGAAGGCGGAGTCTACCGAGGGGGAGGGTTTACTTCCCGTGTAATCCAGGTGACGCCCTCAGGCGTCCTCGTCGCCAATCTGGGCCCGGAGTCGGGACAGGCGCATGGGCCCGATGAGCCCCTGCTGGGATAGCAGCTGCAGCAGCTCGACCGTGGCGCGCAGCCGCGCCTCCTGTACTTCTTCGGACTGGTCCGCGATTTCCGACTCCACGAGCTGGTCCATGTGCTCGGGGTTGATGGGCGTCGGGCCCTCGGACCAGGCAATGTCGAAGAGGCTCTTGGCGATGTGCGCCCGCGCCGTCCGCTCCGTCTCCGTGGCGCCCTTCTCCGAGAACCGCACCATCAATGCATCCACGCCCTCGCGGGTGAGGGCCGCCAGCGCCGGCACCTCCGTGAGCGCCTCCTCCACGAAGGCCGCGTCGAAGGTGTCCACCTCCTCCTCGTAGCCGAAGGCCTCCTCCAGGAGGATGGCCGCGATGAAGGCCTCCGTCTCCTCCTCGCTGGAGCCTTCGGAGGTGAGCGCCTCGCGGGCCTTGGCGGTGGCAGCGCCGAGCTTGGAGTCCTGTGCGATGGCGCGCGCGGCCGTGTGAGTGGCCAGCAGCACGAGCGAGGCCTGGGCATCCGAGGCGAGTTTGCGGCCAGAAACGCCGAGCAGCTCGGCGCGCTCATGCGGGTGCGCGGAGGCGGCGGCGATGAACAACTGTTCCTCGGCATCGAGCGGCTCGCCGGCCTTCTCCTTGCGGAGGGTCTCCCGAGCGGCCTCGAGGTTGAGGAAGCGACCAATGAGGGGGTGCATGCCGCGCCTGTTACCACATGCTAGAGATCCAGCGATGGACACCGAGCACGATGGCCCCGAGGCAGTGCGGCGCGCGACAGATGCATGCCTGAAGCTGCTGGCCGTGCGCGCCCGGAGCCGGCACGAGCTGCGGCTCTACCTGACGCGCAAGCAGTTCTCCGCCTCGGTGCAGGAGCAGGTGCTGGAGAAGCTCCAGGGGCTCGGCTACGTGGACGATGTGCGCTTCGCCCGGGATCGGGCCGCCTCGCTGCTCCAGAAGGGGAGGCTGGGCCCCCAGGCGGTGCTCCAGCGGCTGGAGGTCCACGGATTGCGCCCCGAGGAGGCTCGCGAGGCCCTGGCCGCCGCTACCGGCTCGGTGGACTTCGACTCGCTGGCTGCCGCCCGCCAGCTGCTGGAGCGCCGGGGGCTGCTCGGGCGCCGCCTGGAGCCCCAGGAGCATGCGAAGGCCGGACGTCTCCTCCTCAGCCGGGGTTTCTCCGAGGAGGTCGTCCAACAACTGCTCGGTGAACCATCGCTGGATCCGTCGGGCCTGGACGATTAGCTTGCGCGCGTGCCCATGCGTCTCGCTGTCACCTGCCTGACTGCCCTCCTGCTCTCCACCGCCTGTGCCTCGCTCGATCGGAGCGCGGGCGACCCGGAATTCGCCTCCAAGGCCGACGAGAACCTCCACCTCGGGAACGAGGCGCTGGAGAACCGCGACTTCCTCAACGCCGAGAAGTACTTCGAGTTCGTCAAGACGAAGTTCCCCTACCTGGAGGCCTCCAAGGAGGCGGAGCTCAAGATGGGGGACGTGTCCTTCGAGCAGGAGCAGTGGCCCGAGGCACGCGAGCGCTACGAGTCCTTCGTCAAGCTCCACCCCACGCACCCCAAGGTGGACTACGCGGCGTACCGGGCCGCGCTCACCCACTTCAAGGACATGCCGTCCAACTTCTTCCTCCTGCCGCCCTCGGAGGAGAAGGACCAGACGGAGGTCCAGTCCGCGCTCCGGTCGATGACCGACTTCCTGCGCCAGTATCCGGACTCGCAGTACGTCAAGGACGCGAAGCTGGCCGAGGCCGAGGCGAAGGCCCGGCTGGCCCAGCACGAGATGTATGTGGCCACCTTCTATCGGAAGCGCGAGCACTGGCGGGCCGTGGCCCAGCGCCTGGAGGGGTTGCTGAACCGCTACCCGGGGACGCCCTATGAGGAAGAGGCCCTCTTCTCGCTCCATGAGGCGTACCTGAAGCTCAAGGAGCCGGATCACGCCCAGGAGACGCTGCGCAAGGTCCTCCAGCGCCTGCCGAACACGCCCGCCGCGCAGCGGGCTCAGCGCATGCTCGGCTCGTGAAGTCCAGCGAGGACTGGAGCCGGCTGGGCGGCATCCTCATCGCCGCGATCGCCTTCATCCTGTTGGTGGTGGTGGGGCCGCGCATGCTCGGGTTTGCCGCCGGGCCCGAGCCCGAGATCATCACCGAGCTGAAGAGCCTCGAGCGGGATGGGGTGAAGTTCCTCGTCCCGGGACTCCCGGCTCCACTCACCTCGCGCGAGGCCGTGTTCGATCGCATCACCGTGCAGCTGGAGCCCGGAGGACAGCGGGCCATGGCCCTGGCCACCCTGGACTTCACGGGCTCGGTGGGGGACACCGAGGTCAGCTCTCTGGGAGTCGAGGAGATCCCCTTCGTCCTCCGGGACGGCACCTGGGGGCCGGAGGGCCGGGTGGCTCCGAGGCTGGCGGCGGTCGTCGGAGCGCTGGAGGCTCGCCGGAGAGCCCTGGATGCGGGAGATGGGGAGGCGCTGGCGCGGTTGTCGCTGCCACCGGAGGGGGACGCGGGCGGGGGAGAGGCCAACGGGTCGGTGAGGGTGGGAGAACTGGATCTGGATACCCTGCGGGCTCTCCAGCGGAGGCGCTACAGGGCTGATGCATGGTTCATCCGGCTCGAGCGGGACGAGGCGATGGTGACCGAGGACTGGCACCTGGAGGGGGATCTCCCCTCCCGTCCCTTGAGCCAACAGGGAAAGAGCCGGTTGATCCTTCAACGGCGTGGTCAGGAATTCTTGTTTTCGGCGGCCCTCAGGTAGGCTAACCGTCTTATCGCCAGCCTTGGCGAGGTAGGGACATGGACGAGGCTCTCAAGCAGCTTCTCACCCTCGGTCGGGGGTATTTCGACAAGAAGCAGTACGCGCAGGCCGAGCAGTACCTGTCGCAGGTCGCCGAACAGAATCAATCGTTCGCCGACGTCTACAACATGCTCGGCATCATCTACCACGACCAGGGGCAGTTCGCCCGGGCGCAGCGGTCGTTCGAGGCGGCGCTGCGCATCAATCCGGCGTATACGGAGGCCGCCCTCAACCTGGCCGTCATCTACAATGACATGGGCAAGTACGCCGAGGCGAAGGAGGTCTACCAGAACGCCCTCGCCCGGCAGAAGAACGCCCCCGGGGAGATGGATCCCTTCGTCAAGGGAAAGATCGCCAACATGTACGCGGACATTGGCAACGTGTTCGCCTCCAATGGCGCCTGGGAGCCGGCCATCGGCGAGTACCAGCGGGCCCTGGCGCTGTGCCCCCAGTTCGTGGACATCCGCATCAAACTGGGGGACGCGCTGCGTGACGCCGGGCGCCACCCGGAGGCCATCAAGCAGTTCGAAGAGGCCATCGCGCAGAATCCGGGCTTCATGCCGGGTCGCATCCATTATGGAATCGCGCTTTACTCGGCAGGCCAGCGGACGGAGGCTGTGAAGGTGTGGGAGGACGTGCTGGCGCGCGATCCGGAAAACAAGAGCGCGCGGATGTACCTCAATCTGGTGAAGGAGTCGGGGACGGGGAAGGCGGAGCAGGCAAGCTGATATCCATGGAAACCCTCTTCATCGAGGTCTCGGTAACGTGAGCACTCCGAGCGGGTCGAAGAACTACGCCCTGAAATTCATCTCCGGGAAGTATCAGGGCGGCGAGTTCCCCCTGAAGGCGGACAAGCAGATCGTCATCGGCCGGTCCAGCGAGCTGGACATGGTGCTCGTCGAGGACATGGTTTCGCGCAAGCACGCGAAGATCATGATCAGCGCCGGGAACATCACCATTGAGGACCTGGGCTCGACCAACGGCACCTTCGTCAACGGCGAGAAGGTGAAGCAGGCGCGGCTGAAGGAGGGGGACCGCATTCTCATCGGCACCTCCATCCTCAAGCTCATCCAGCAGGGCGCGGACTCGGCCAACGTGGACGAGAACGTCGTCAAGCAGAAGCTGGAGGAGGCGGCGGCGGCGCAGGCAGCCCGGTCCACGAAGACGTCTTCGATGACGGGGAAGATCGAGGAGATCCCGCTGCCGGATCTGCTCCAGCTCTTCCACACGTCCAAGAAGAACGGCGTGCTGGTGATCACCAGTGAGCGTGAGGGGAAGATCTACCTGCGCCAGGGCCGCGTGTACTACGCGGTGATCGACGAGAACCACAACCTGGGGCCGCAGAAGAGCTTCAACCGCATCATCACCTGGGAGCACGGCGACTTCGAGCTGCGCCCGGCCGACAACCAGGAGTTCATGGTGGAGCTGGACTCGTCCACCGAGGCGCTCCTCATGGACGCCCTGCGCCAGTTGGACGAGTTCAAGCGCATCCAGGGCAACCTGCCGGATCTGGCCTCGCCGATGCGGCTGGCCCAGCCGATGACGGCTCCGCTCAAGGAGCTGACGCCGGAGCTGCTGGACGTGCTCCAGTTGGTGAACAACTACGGCAGCCTGGGCGGCGTGCTGGACCATGCGGACCAGGACGACGTGCTGACGGCCGAGGCCGTGGTGCAGCTCATCTCGCGCGGGTACGTGCAACAGGGGTGACGCCATGGCCGACGAACAGCACACTCACAAACGACTCACGGAATTGAGTCACTGCGCGGGCTGAGCTGCGAAGCTCCGGCCCGCGGATCTGGCGCAGGTCTTGCGTCGACTGAAGAGAGCGAAGGGACCGCAGGCGTTGGTGGGGTTCGCCACCAACGATGACGCGGCCGTGTACCGTCTGGCGCCCGGCCTGGCCGTGGTGGAGACGGTGGACTTCTTCCCGCCGGTGGTCGACGACCCGTTCCAGTTCGGGGCCATCGCCGCGGCGAACGCGCTCTCGGACATCTATGCGATGGGCGCCAGGCCCATCTTCGCGCTGAACCTGGTGGGGTTCCCGAAAGAGCTGCCGCTCGACATCCTCGAGAAGATCCTCGCGGGCGGGCAGTCGAAGGCGGACGAGGCGGGCATCCCCATCCTCGGCGGCCACAGCATCCAGGACCCCGAGCCCAAGTACGGCATGGCCGTCACCGGCGTGGTGCACCCGAAGAAGGTGCTTACCAACGCGGGCGCGAAGCCGGGGGATGTGCTGATTCTCACCAAGCCGCTGGGCTCGGGCATTGCCACCACCGCCATCAAGCGGGGCGTGGCCTCGAAGGCGCTGACGAAGCGCGTGGTGCAGGTGATGTCCGCGCTCAACCGCTCCGCCGGAGAGGTGTTCGCCTCGGGGAAGTTCAAGGTGAACGCGCTCACGGACGTGACGGGCTTCGGGCTGCTGGGGCACCTGCTGGAGATGATGACGGGGGCCAAGACGCGGGCACTGCTGGCGCTGGAGCGCATCCCCATCATCCAGGAGGTACCCGGGCTGGCGAGCCAGGGCGTGGTGCCGGGCGGGACGAAGGCGAACCTGGCCCACGTGAGCAAGCGCGTGCGCTTCCCCGAGGGGCTCCCCGAGGACATCCAGTGGGTGCTCGCGGATGCGCAGACCAATGGAGGGCTGCTGGCCTCCGTACCGGCTCGGGACGCGCGCAAGGCGCTGCTGGCGCTGGACAAGGCTGGCGTGGAAGCCGCCCTCATTGGCGAGGTGGCGCGAGGCCGCCCGGGCATCGATGTCGTGGGCTGAAGGCTGGGGTGGGATTCACCCAGGGGCCTCGGCTTCGGTAGCATCGTGGGCGGCATGAAGCTTCGTACCCTCGTCCCTCTCGTGCTGCTGCTGGTGGCCACCTCTGCTCGTGCCGAGCGAAGTGCTCGCATCGTCATCGATGCGGGGCACGGCGGCTCGCAAGAGGGCGCCAAGGGTTCGGGCACGCTGATCGAGAAGGAAGTCGTCCTACAGATCGCGAAGAAGCTGCGCGAGCGCCTGGAGACCGAGATGGGGGCGCAGGTGTTCCTCACCCGGGAGAAGGATGGGACGCTGCCGCTGCCTCAGCGCGTGGACTTCGCCAACAGCAAGCGGCCGGATCTCTTCATCTCCATCCACGCCAACTCCATGCCCACGAAGAAGATGCGCGAGCGCGCCGAGGGCATCGAGACGTACTTCCTCTCCGCGACGGCCTCGGGCGCGAGCGCGCGGGCCACGGCGGACCGCGAGAACGCGGAGGCCGGTGCGAGCCATACGGTCCAGAGCGACTCCACGCTGAGCTTCATCCTCAATGACCTGGCGCGCATGGAGGCGCACGTCGACTCGTCGCGGCTGGCCTACTCCATCCACCAGCAGCTCATCTCCGCCACGGGCGCATCGGATCGAGGCGTTCAGCAGGCACCCTTCTTCGTCCTCATGGGCGTGGAGTCCCCGGCGGTCCTCATCGAGGTCGGCTACATCTCCCACCCGCAGGAGGGGCCTCAGCTCGGAAAGGCCGAGTACCAGGAGAAGCTCATCTCGGCCATTGCCCAAGGGGTGAAGGGCTTCCTGGGAGAGGTGCGCAAGCGGGACGCCCGGCCCGAGGTGCCGGTGACGGTGGAAGGGGGCTCGGCGGTGGCGGCTCCTGCTTCTCCTTGAGCCGAGAGTCCCCGGCTCTGCTAGACAGCGACTCTCTTTCCAACCGAGGAGCTTCCCGTGCGTTCTTTCCAACGCGGAGTGCTGGACCTTCGCCCTGTCACCCTGACGCCCGGTGTGAACCGTCACGCCGAGGGCTCTACCCAGGTGGAGTTCGGCCACACCCGCGTCATCGTCACCTGCTCCGTGGAGGAGCGGGTACCTCCCCACCTGATGGGGAAGGGCACGGGGTGGGTGACGGCCGAGTACGGCATGCTCCCGCGCTCCACGCACACCCGCTCGCAGCGCGAGGCGGCCAAGGGCAAGCAGAGTGGCCGCACCATGGAGATCCAGCGCCTCATTGGCCGCTCCATGCGCGCGGCGGTGGATCTGGCGACTCTGGGGCCTCGCACGCTGACGATCGACTGTGACGTCATCCAGGCGGACGGAGGCACGCGCACCGCCTCTATTACCGGCGCCTACGTGGCGCTGGTGCTGGCGCTGCGCAACCTGCAGAGCCGGGGTGTGATGTCGAAGATCCCCGTGCTCACCCCGCTGGCCGCGGTGTCCGTGGGCGTGGTGGGCGGCGAGGTGCGGGTGGACCTGGACTACGAGGAGGACTCGAGCGCGGACGTGGACCTCAACCTGGTAGCCACCGGGGACGGCCGCATCGTCGAGGTGCAGGGCACGGCCGAGCACAGGCTCTTCGACCGGAAGCTGCTGGACGGGATGCTCGATGGAGGCCTGGCGGCCATCCAGCAGCTCACGGCGGCACAGGCGAAGGTGTTGGGATGACGGCGGGGAAGCCTCGGCTCCTGTTCGCCACCACGAATGCAGGCAAGGTGAAGGAGCTGCGCGGCCTGGTAGGGGACACGGTGGAGGTGGTGTCCCTGAAGGACCTGCCGCCCATCCCCGAGCCCGTGGAAGACGGGGACACCTTCGAGGCCAACGCGGAGAAGAAGGCGCGGGCCTATGCCGAGGCGTCGGGGCTGCCAGCCCTGGCGGACGACTCGGGGCTCTGCGTGGACGAACTGGGCGGGCAACCAGGCGTTCACTCGGCGCGCTACGCGGAAGGGGACGACCGGGCGAGGTACCAGAAGCTGCTCCGAGTGCTGGAGGGCGTTCCGGAGGCCCGGCGCACGGCGGCCTTCCAGTGCGCCCTGTGCCTGGTCTTCCCGGGCGGAGGGGCGCGGATCGAGGTGGGCCGCTGTGAGGGACGCATCCTCACCGAGCCCAGGGGCTCGCATGGCTTCGGCTACGACCCGGTGTTCTTCATCCCCGCGCTGGGCAAGACGATGGCGGAGCTGACCTCGGAGGAGAAATCCGGGGTGTCCCATCGGGGGGAGGCGTTCCGGAAGATGAGGCCGGTTCTGCTAGGCCTCCAGACGACTGGGTGACAAGTCCGTCAGGTTCACCTTGCACGTCGGTCCGCGATGCACCAAGAATGTCCGTCTTGATCGGGGCGTAGCGCAGCCTGGTAGCGCACCTGCCTTGGGCGCAGGGGGTCGGAGGTTCAAATCCTCTCGCCCCGACATAGCTGTAACAGACGGTACAGGCTCCAGTAGCTCAGCTGGATAGAGCATCGGCCTTCTAAGCCGGGGGTCGCAGGTTCGAGTCCTGCCTGGGGCGCCAACCGTCCTGGAGCATTTGGGCCTTGTCAGGCCCCCGGCTTCCACGATAGGGAAGCCGCCCGTTTCACCGAGTCGTAGCAGCAAGCAGCACGGCGGCCATAGCTCAACTGGTTAGAGCGCTGGACTGTGACTCCAGAGGTTACCGGTTCGATTCCGGTTGGCCGCCCACCTTTTCTCCCCAAGCGCTCATAGCTCAACTGGATAGAGCATTGGCCTTCGAAGCCAAGGGTTGGGGGTTCAAGTCCCTCTGAGCGCGCACCTGTAAGGGGCTGGAATCCCTGGGAAAGCTTCCCGGTGGCTCCAGCCCCTTCGCTTGTGCAGGTGAGGGCGTGCAGCACCGGACGCGCTCCGCGCGACGCGGGTCAGCTGAATGCTCTGGTGCCCAAGCGGCGGGGACCGGCGCTCACTGGCGGTAAGCGGCGACGAGTTTCAACGCGTCGCGCGGATCAATCAGCGCCGGCGGGTTCGCGTGCCACTCGTCGTGCAGATAGCTGGCCCACTCCGAAATCGCCTGCAGCTGCCTCGGCTCGAGTTCTCGAACTCCCGGGGCGTAGCGCCCTTCGCGCGGCTTGAGAAAGCCGTGCAGAAAAATCCACAGCTCGGAGTCGTAGGGCGTCTTCATCATGAGTCGCAGGACAGCGGGCAGGTAGTAAGCGACTGCCCTCGTCGTCATGTAGCTGAAGTCCTCCATGTGGAGGGACGGTAGGAAGTGCGACTCGACGTCCACCTGGCGTTTGCCCAGGAAGTGCTCGACGGCGTACGGGCCATCGATCCCACCCGTGGTCAGGTCCTTCTCCGAGCAGGGCATCTCGGCGTCCGCGAACGCGGCGGCGATCGTCTCGCAAATCTCGTCGTGCGTGGCCATTCAAACAAGCCTCACAGATACCCTGGCGGCGACGCGTGGTGCAAACCTGTCGGACAGTTGGACAGGTTCGGCTCGGTCGCTCCCGGCGGGTCCCCTCCGTCTCTTCCTTTGGAAGTGGCTTGGATGGCAGGACACGCTTTGCCAAGCTTCCAGGCTCGAACCGCAGTCCTCCGCGAGGTGAGGCGTGCCACAGGCAAGCAATGGGAGAATCAGGGGCATCCTCGGAGTGGTGGTGCTGATGGCGGCCGCGGGCTGCGGGAACTCGAACAGTTCTCCAGGAGCGCCCCGGAGCACCGCACGGCAGGCGGAGACGGCGGCGGCGGACTTCATGGTGGCGGCGGTGACGGAGCCCATCACCGCTCACCCGGGCAACTCCCTCGCGTCCGAGGTCACGGTGTGCAACCAGGGCCTGGGAAGCGGCAGCACGCAGGTGGCGCTCTTCCTGACGTCGGACCCGGCCAGCCCCATGCCGCCTCCACCGGACTCGACGACAACGCTCCTCTTGAAGAGCGCGAACACGGAGCTGCTCCAGCCCGGGCAGTGCCAGACCCTGGCGATGTCCGGCCCGAGCACGGGCCAGGAGAACGGGGAGTATCATCTGGCAGCCGTCGCCGACCCGGACCACAGCCAGCCCGAGTCCGACGAAGACAACAACGCCCGGTTCAGCAACCCCTTCGTCATCAGCGAGATGGCGGATCTCGTGGTGACAAAGGTGACAGGCCCAGTGAGCGCTACCATGGGCCAACAGATCACCACCCATGTGACGATGTGCAACCGGGGGACGGATTGGGGGACCTGGGCCTGGATGTGGGTGGCCGTGTATCTGTCGCCGACTCCGACCGTCTCGCTGCCTGTTCCACCCACGGCGGTCTTCCTGGGGGCCTCAAACCTGTACCACTCCTATCCCGCCTTGTGCGAGGAGCTGGCGATCTCAGGTCCGGTCTCGGTCGACACGGCAGGCCCCTGGTTCCTGGTGGCAGTGGCGGACAAGGACAACACCCAGCCCGAGCTCTTCGAGGACAACAATGTCCTCGTCAGCAGCCGTCCTATCGGGGTGGGCCTGCTGCCGGACTTCGTGGTGACGGCGGTCACCGCTCCTCCGAGCGCACGCTCGGGCCCCTTCGCTGCCTCGGTGACCGTGTGCAACCAGGGCACTCAAGGCGGAAGCACCCAGGTCGAGGTGCACGGGACCCGAGTTCAAGACAGCTCCTCGCCGGCTCCCACGCTGTCCCTCGGGACCGTGTCCACCGACTTCCTCTCCCCGGGCCAGTGCCAGACGCAACCCGTGAGCACCTGGCTTCGCACGGTGACGGGGACGTACACGCTGGAAGCCGTGGCGGATCCAGGCCACACAACGCCCGAGCTCATCGAAGACAACAACAGCAAGCAGGGAGATCGCTTCAGCCTGGGGCTGCGGCCCGACTTCGTGGTGGCGGCGGTGAGTGGGCCTCCGAGCGTGCTCCCGGGCGATTCGTTCACCGCTTCGGTGACGGTGTGCAACCAGGGCACCCAGAGCGGGAGCACCTCCGTCAGTGCCTACCTGTCCACGGATGAGGTCATCACCCCGCACGCCCAGACGCCTCCGCCCTTCGGCGTGGATCGCCGGGTGGGAACGCAACCCACCGATGTGCTCGCGCCGGGACGGTGCCAGGCGCTTTCCATCCAGAGCTCAGCCCTTGGGCCGACGGGAGTCTCCTACCTGGGAGCGGTCGTGGACCCGGACCAGAGTACGCCCGAGTTGAGCGAGGACAACAACGCCAGGACGGGCCACCGCATCAGCCTCGGCCTGCGGCCCGACTTCGTGGTGACGGCGGTGATCGGCCCCGAGAATCTGATCAGCAGCGTCGCCACGTTCGACACCAAGGTCACCGTTTGCAACCAGGGCACCGTGGGTGGGAACACCCTGGTCAGTGTGTACAAATCCTGGGGTGAGCACCTCTCCGTGGCCGATCCCAACGTCAACTGGATAGGCCAGGCGACGTGGGCGGGGGACCTGTACAGCCGCTACCTCTGGCCCGGGGAGTGCGAGACGCAGCTCGTGCATTGCTCGTTCTCGGGAGAGGACGGCCTGTACTTCCTGGGAGCCATCGCCGACCCGGACCGCACCACCCCCGAGCTGCTCGAGGACAACAACAGCTTCACTGCTGGCCACCTCAGCACCTTCTGGGGACCGGACTTCGTGGTGACGCAGGTCACCGGGCCCGCGAGCGTGCTGCCGGGTCAGCCATTCACCGCCCAGGTGTCGGTGTGCAATAGGGGCTCGTTCCATGGCACCACGCAGGTGGATCTGCTGCTGTCCTCGGACAACCTCCTCATGTCGCCGGAGCCCTTTCTCCCCGAAGCTCAGGGGGTGATCGCGGGCTCGTCGGCGCAGTTGCCGCTGGAAGAGGATGAGTGCCAGACGATCGCGGTGCCGAGTGTGGCCTCGGTTCCGGCCGCGGGCGCGTACTTCCTGCAAGCCGTGGCGCACCCGGATCCCAACGGGTGGGAGAAGCGCCAGGACAACAGCGCGAAGGTGGGCAGCCGCATCGGCATCGGTCAGGGGCCGGACTTCGTGGTGACCCAGGTGAGCGGGCCCGCGAGCACGGCGCCCGGCGCCTTCACTGCTTCCGTGAGGGTGTGCAACCAGGGCACCGTGGCAGGTGTCTCCCAGATCGATCTGTACGTCTCCCCCGATCAGCAGACGCTGCCGCCCGTGCCGGGCCTCTCACCCCTGGCCCAGGGGCGGCTGGTGGGGAGCATGTCCAGCGGCTCGCTTGCGCCGGGAGCGTGCCAGACGCTGCCGGTGCAGGGCCAGAGTGGGGGGGCGGAGGGGGCGTTCTACCTGGGAGCGGTGGCAAGCGCGGACGGGCTCGGTCCACCGGAGTTGATCCCGGACAACAACGCCCTGATCGGCAGTCGCATGGGCATTGGCTGGCAGCCGGACTTCGTGGTGACGGCGGTGAGCGGCCCCCCCAGCGTGCTCCAGGGCGGCCAGCTCACCGCTACGGCGACGGTGTGCAACCAGGGCACGGTGGCCGGTAGCACGCGGGTGGATCTGTTCGTCTCCCCGGACACACGCGTCTCGCAGCCGGTGTCCTCGCTCCCGCCCCGGGACCGGGATCTGCTCTTGGGAACGGGGAACACGGACCCGCTCAGCCCCGGGCAGTGCCAGGCGGTGTCTGTGTCAGGAGCCGCCGCGATGCCTACTGACGGAGCGTACTACCTGGGAGCGGTGGCCAACCTGGATCTGCGGCCGGAGCTGATCCGGGACAATGACAGCCTTGTGGGCAGTCGCATTGGCATCGGCTCGGCTCCGGACTTCGTGGTGACGGCTGTGACCGGCCCCGCGAGCTTGCCCCCGGATGCTTCGCTCACCGCCGCGGTGTCGGTGTGCAATCAGGGCACCTTGGCGAGGAGTGCGTCTGTGACACTGATCCTGTCCGAGGATGACATCGTCGAGGGCCTGTATTCGTCCCTGCCGTGGGAGCCCCAGGATTTCTACATGGGGGATGGCAACACCGCGGTCCTCGAACCGGGGCAGTGCCAGCCGCTGGAGATCCAGGGACATCTCTGGGACGCCACGCCAGGAGGTTTCCTCGGGGCCTTCGTCTACTCGGACCAGCCGGAGCTGATCAAAGACAACAACGGCAAGATCGGCACCCCCATCACCGTCACGTTCTGAGTCGCTTGGCAGCATAAACCCTGTGTCTACGAAACCGGGGCAGGCTCAGGTTGGGGGTTCAAGTCCCTCTGAGCGCACACCTGTAAGGGGCTGGAATCGCTGGGAAAGCTTCCCGATGGCTCCAGCCCCTTCGCTTGTGCCGGTGAGAGCGTGCAGTACGGGTGCAGCCAACACGCTCCGCTCCCGTGAAGCGCAACCCCAGGTTCAGGCTGTCCACTTCCTCCTGGAAACTGACTGGCGGGATGCCCGCCCGGAGCAGGAGGGCGTCTCCAGTCTGCTACTGTGGCAGCCAACCCAGGAGGTTCGCTCGCCTTGTTCCTACCCAGTCCCTTGCATGCCGTCGCGCTCGCCTCCCTGCTGGGGTGCATTGCCGCAACGGCACAGGCTGCGCCCGATGGGCGCTCGGGTCCCCGCTCCATCGTTCTTACGGGTAAAGCGGGCGAGTCGCCGCTAATCTACCTGGCGCCTGGCTCCTTTACGTTCATCGTCCTGGATGCGCCGATCGTGCGTGAGTCTGTCCAGGTGGAGGGCCGCGCCCGCTTTGCCAGAGTCGACCCGAGCGATCTGGGCATCACGCTTGTCCTCGCAGCGCCGATCGCGCCTACGGAACGGCTGGCGCTCCGGTTCACCTATCGCGAGGGCTCGCCTGAAAGCGTCGTGTTCCTGCTCACCGGGCAACCGGGTGAGGTGGATACCGTGGTCAGTGTCAGCCGCCCGCAGCAGACGGTGGAGGCGTGCCGCGTGGAACTGGCTGTCACGCGTGAGCGGTGCGAGGCCCAGAGCGGGGAACTGGAGGAGTTGAAAGCGCGGCCCCCAGCCGTAAGCCCGGCAGCCGTGGCGCTCGCGGGGCTCGTAGACGCGGACGGCATGATGGTTCTGGTCTGGCAGGAGTGCCGCCGGGCGAAGGGCGAGTTTCGCATCGACCAGTGCAGGGTGCTCGCGGCGTCAACGTGGACGGTGGTTGTCTTCGAAGTGAGCAACCCCGGGGCGGAGCCGTGGACGCCTGCATGGGCCGAAGTCACGCCCGCAGCGGGAGGAGTGGCGCGCCGCGCCCGCGCGGTGCTCTCTGGACAGGTAGCTATCCCCCCAGGCGGAACGGTGAGCGTGGCCATTGAGGTGGAGATGCCCGGGCGGGAGCCGGAAGCATGGCTGCAGGCTCTGCACTCGCTGCGGGTCTGCAACGCTGACGGGAGCCGCTGTCTGTCCGTTCCCCAGGTGACTCTGTAGCCACAAGCGAGAGGTGCTCGGCATGTTCTGGCGATTGGATCCCAAGAATCTTGCGCCCGGTCAGATGGTGGATGGCTGGCGCATCGTCCGGAAGATCGGCGGCGGCAGCTATGCCGTTGTCTACGAGGTGGAGAAGGACGGGAAGCGCTTCGCTCTCAAGGTGGCCTGTCAGGTGGACACGCGCGGTGATCCGAAGCAGACGGATGCGCGCGCACGGCGCGAGGTGGTTTGCCTCCAGAAACTCGACCATCCCCACATCATCCGCATGTGGGCTCACGGTCGTTGCGGGGATCCTCGTTCGGGCTTTCTCTACGTCGTCCTGGACCTCGTCGACGGCTACACGCTGGGGGAGTGGGTGCGGCGGACCTATCCCACCGTGCATGAAGACGTCGTGGTGTTCCTCAAGCTGTTTGACGCGTTGGAGCACATGCACGAGCGGGGCGTGTTCCATCGCGACTTGAGCCTGAGAAACATCATGCTCACCAAGGAAGGCGAGCCGGTGATCATCGACTTCGGGGCGGCGGACTACGCGGACGCCGCGGAGTTGACGGATGCACAGTTACCCCCCTGCACGCCACGCAATCGCAGCCCGGAGGCGATGCGCTTCTGGCGGGAGAACCTCCACAACCCGGAGGCGCGTTACACCTTCCAGGCGACCGATGACATCTTCGCGCTCGGAGCCGACCTCTACGACGTGCTGACGGACCCAACCCCCGACCTCAGCAAGAATCGGCCCTCGCTCCAGGGCGCGGTGGCTCCTGCTTCCCCGTTCAAGGTCACCCAGGGGCGCGTGCCGCTGGACCTGAGCACCTATGCGATGATGTTGCTCCACCCCTCGCTCAAGGAGCGGCCCGCGACGGCGAAAGATGCGCGGCGTCCGCTAGAGGATTTCGCGAAGTGCGAGGGCCCGGAGTGGCGCGACACCCGTCCCCACCTCGTCTCCGCGCAACTCCCGCCAGAACCCGCCGAGGGGGGGCCCGCCCCAATCGAGGAGGGGCAGCCCGGGGGCGTGGAGGTGCCGATCCCCTCTCACCCCTCCGCCGTGCAGGGAGCCGGAGTTGCTGCGCTCAACAGTGCGCGTCTTGCGTTGCGCCGTCCGACACTCGTTGGACTGCTGGCGCTCGTGGTGCTCGCGGCAGCCGTGGCCGCCTCTGTACTGCACAGGCCAGTACCAGCGGAGCCGCCCCCCGTGGCCCGGAGCGGCTCCGTGGAGCAAACCGCACCCGCGCCCGTGCTGGCCGAAAAGCCGACAAGCCGCCCCGCTCAGTTACCCTCGTCTCCCCCTACCCAGAAGGAGGCGAGCCCTTCCGTGCAACTGCCCGAGAATTCACCCACCCTCACCAACGGCGTGCCCAACCCGCAGAAGGCCAGCCCCCGGCGCATGCTCTCGAAGGTTCAGCGGTGCGCGCTGCTCGTGTTCACCCTCGCGTGGGTTGAAGAGGGATGCACGGGTGTGCAGACGCGCCCGGAGCCGGAGGCGTGCCCCCAGGAAGCCGTTGACGCGATGCGGAAAGAGCTAGGTTGGAGGATGGGAGGAGGAACACAGCCCGGGATCGTCGTTGACGTGACCAAGAGGGCTCCCGAGTACCTGACCAAAGATGAAGACTTCTTCACAGTGCACAATGACGGTCCCGTGACCGGTGAGCTTGCCAGGGATGAGGGCAAAGCTCCGAAGGGGACACGGCTAGAGGGGCACCTGTGGACGACGGGAGATCGCATCTACGGCCGTTATCGCCGTGCCCAGCTTCCAGGCGGGCGCACCGTGCCGATCTGCGTCGAGCTGACCTACGGGCGCAATCTGGGCTTGGACAAGCAAGAGGGATCCAAGCCCGGTCATGCTGTGGGCGCGAAGGAAGCCAACGGGCTTGCGGTCGCGCGATGGCGTTGATCAGGGCACAGTAGAGAGTGCTGCGCGGCCTCGATGGAGAGTGCGCGCGTCGGACAGCGCCAACTCGGGCTGGTGGAGCGCTCCCTCCGTCGGATAGGTGAAACAGACCCGGTGGAGCCCGCAAGAAGGCGTACTGCCCCATCTCTTGCTGCCTAAGTGTTTGCCGTGCCCCGTATCCTAGGGCTGAGCTGGCCTGCCTGCTGAGGCGAGCGACCGTTACCTCACCTGTCGGGCAGCGCCACTGCGCGTGCTCCGCCATACCCAGTCAAGCCAAGGTCCCCAAACTCTGCTGATATTGCGGGCCAACATGCTCCACCGTCTCTACCTCTCTCTCCTGTGGCTCCTCATCGCTATGGGAGGGCTCACCGTTGCCGCCACCGTGACCATCCAGGTGCACGACCACTCCGTTCTGGAGGAAGCCCGCAAGTGCTTCCTCTCAGCGAAGGACAAGCAGGGTGAACGACTGATGGACCTCTTCAATGCCGAAAGGGATCTCCTGCAAGGTGGGTGGGGCTCGGATGCCGCGGCGGAGGCCGAGAGGAGGATTCCTGAACAGCAGCCGGAACAATGTGCCATCCATCGCTACTCGAAGGATGCAGAGCGGACATGGGAGATTGGCGAGTACTTCTCCACGCGCGCATGGGTCATCACGTCCCTCACCGCGACATATGAACCGAGGACCACGGCCCTTTCGCTACTGGCCTTTCTCCCGGCCGTTGCCGTCATGTTCCTTCGTCGTTGGTGGCGCTGGGTCCGCTACGGCTCGCCTCCCGCAGCCACCTGAACCGCCGCGCAATCGCCTGCTCGCTGTGGATCGAGGATCCAAGCGGCTTGCAGCCATCAATACCCACGGCAGCGTGACGATTCCCAAGAGGAGCAACCGAAGACTGCGCGCCCTACGCGGCCTCGGATAGGGTGTTCTCGTGGCGCGGATAGGGCACGGCAAACCGGTGATCAACCCGGTATCCCGACGGGGTACAGCGGACTCGTACGAGACGTATCTGTTCGCCGTACCCCGTCGTGACGAGTGGTGTTGAGCCGTGACAGCACCAGGGCTCCATTCGAGTAGGAGTCCATGGAGCAGGAGTTGGAGCAATTCCGTCAGGAGGTAGAGCGGTTGAGGGCGGGCCGTCAGCGCGTACCAGATCGCCGTGTCCCATCAGGGGGAGGGAAGAGGTACCGGCCAGCCGAGATGGTGGAGCACGTCATCCAGGCAGCGCGTCAGAGTCCCGCGTGCTCCGTCTCCCACTGCGAGTGGAGCGGGGCAGTCCAGCTGCGGGCCCATGAACGGTGGCCTCCCTCACCACTGGGCACAGCGAATATTTACCCCACGTCGGACATCTCCAACTCGGCTCGGTCAGCTCCAACTTGGCCCCGATGGGTGCGCGCATCGTACAGATCCAGCTCGGCCCCGATGGGTGCGCGCATCGTACAGCTCCAACTTGGCCCGCTGGTGCGCGCTCGTCGGTCAGCCCCAACTCGGCTCGGGAGCGCGCGCGTTGGTCAGCTCCAGCTCGGCTCGGGGGCGCGCGTCCGTCAGCGCCAACTCGGACCCGGGGGCCCGCGTCGGTCAGCTCCTAGCCCGGCCCACCTCGGCCCCAGGAGGAGCACCGCAGCTTGGAAGAGCGGAAGCCGGGCAAGAGAGCGCGCCCGGGGAGCACCACGCGCACCGCTGCAAGGGCTCTAGAACAGCGGTGCCGCCTCTACGGCTCAAAACCCCCGGGCCCGTGCTTCTCGGACGCATGGCGGCCCCTTAGCGCGCCATGTTCTCACTGTCTTCCTGCGCGCGCTTCTGCGCCGGCCCGGCGTGCGGCTCATGGGCTACCCGTCAGCGGCCCTCACCTCCCACTCTGCTCCAACCCGCTACCCCCAACAGCCCTCCTGTCCTCCCGATACGTCACAGCACGCGCGAAGGCCGCAGATCACCGACGGAGACACCAAAAAAAACGCCTAACTCCCCGAAATCACTCGGGATCTAAAAATAGTTGGGCTCCGCGACCGGTCGCGCAGATCCGGTTCTGTAAAGGGCCATGGGGATGGTCCCCAAAGGAGAAGAAAATGGTCGTGAAGCCAGAACAGATCGTGGAAGACATGCTGACGGAGATCGCCGGATACCTACTCGTCAGGGACGATGACCTCAGCAGCGCGTTCATGGAGACGAACGCGTCGCCGTTCGAGTTCGACGAGGGTGAGATCGAGCGCTCGCGCTGGGCCGGGCGCGGGCGGATCACTTTCCTCGTGGGCCTTACCTTCGTTGGGGAGACCCCTGAGGAGCAAGGCGAGAACGGAGAGAAGGTCGAGGCGGCCGCCACCGGCTCGTTGGTCGATGTGGGCGGCAAGTGGACCGTCGAGTCGGCGACCACGACCTCGACGCGGGTCGTGCGGAAGGGGTAGCAAACTGAGCACCGAGGGCGGAGGCTCGAACGAGACCTCCGCCCTTGGCTCGCGCTACTCGCCGTCGTCTCTATCGTCCTCGTCTTCATCGACGAAGCCGTCGTCGCCCGGAGGAAACGTCTCGTCATCGGGCTCGTCGTCGTCCTCTGCTTCGAGCATCTCCTCCATGTAGCGGAACTTGTTGCGACCCTCGCCGGGCTTCCGGACGCCGTCGTCCGGCGTGACCTCGACGAACTCACCGTCTTTCAGGACGAACTCCCGCATAATGCCGTTCGCCTCCTCGTGTTCGAGTTGGCGGATCTCGGCGGCCGTCGGCATGTAGCCCTCGGCGTCGGTCCACGACTTCTCGAACCGACTATGCGGGCCGTCGTGGCCCTTCCACAGGATGCAGTCGTAAGCGAACGCCGGGCCGCGACGCCACTGCGAACGGCAGGGACCGTGCTCCTCGACCAACTTCATGAGACGGTGCTTGCTCCGGTGCTCGACGCGTGGAGGCAGCGGATCGGTCGGGGCCAACTGCGTCGGCGGAGCACCCGCCTTCGAGTTCGGCTTCGCGCGGTGCTTCAGGTCACGGAAGTCGATGTAGCCCGCGCTCTTTGCGAAGTTATTCAGCCACTGCAGGTGGGGGAGCCCCTCCTGCTTGGCCGCCTCCTTCGCCAAGCGCTTCAGGCGCTCGACCTCGGCGTGCGTAAACGTGAGACGTGACATGGAACTCTCTCCTCGGAAAGCGCCTTCGTCGGTCGTGGCCCACTCAGGACCGCAGCGCTCAGAGATGAGAGCGTTGGGGGACGTCGGTGCCGATTCGGCTTTGCCGGTGTGGGCGGCGGGCACCCGTCGAGTGCCACTGCCCGTTGTTGTACTGCTCACCGTGACCGACCGTCAACCGGGCGTAGCCGCTCGACCTCCCACGAGGTGCTTCTCCAGGAACGCCGCAATGTCGAGGAAGTCCTGACGTGCGATCGGTATCTCCGCCGTGAGGCACTTGTTTGCGATGCGGGGCGTTCCGCTCAAAGTGAGCCAGGAACTGATGGGCCACGCCACGATCGAAATGACGTAACTGATCGCCGTGCCCATCTGAGAAGAGGAGAGCGAGCGGCCTACTGAGCCGGAGGAGGACGCGAGGCGGACGCTATGCGAGCGTCCTGCGCGCCCTGTGCCCACCGCCAGTGGAAGCGGGCTGTCCGTCTGGTTGCTCAGGAGCGGCGGACATCCCGTCACCATGAGGCTGGGCGAACATTTAGTGCGCCGGGATAAACCGGCATGGAGTTGCGAATGAAAGAGTCGTACATCGAAGGGCTAGCAACCCACGATGGCCCCGAGTCATGCGCCGACACTCGTGAGGGTGCAGGTGAAGCGTTGACAGGGGTACGAGCGGGCTGGGTATTGAGCCGCGAAATCAGCCAGTCCAGGGCGCCGACGCGGTTAGGAGCCGCGCAGGAATAAAGTTTCAGTTTGCGGGTGCCCGAGATCGTGCCCATCAATGTAGGCATGGACCTGGAGGAAGTCATCGCGGCGAAGTACCAAGCGCTTGAGAGCGGACT
>NZ_JAHXBF010000057.1 GCF_020103695.1 Hyalangium versicolor | reverse complement strand
CCGCAGTGCGCTTTGACGTCAGCATCCGAGGCAAGAGCCCAGTGCGTTAGCAGCGCACGCTGGGATCTGTGCGGGGGGCGGCCCGAGTCGATGAGGCGAAGGGCCGTCCCTACCGCGACCGTTCAAGTCCCTCTGAGCGCGCTCCCTCAAGTCCCCTCACGGTGCGACGTCGGACACGTAGAGGTACGTCGGGCTTGGGTTGTTTCGGCGCTCCACGCGGAACGTCTCGGTGGCAAGCCTCCGGGCCTGCTCCGCCGTCGTCACTCCGAAGTCGAAGGAGCGCCGGGGCTCGGGAATGAGGAACCCGACTCCCTCGTCCAGCCGGATTCGCGCCTGCTGCCCATCCGCCCACCGCAGGCTCAGCGTGCGCGCATGCGCGACGCGCTCCCTCGTCTCCACCTGCAACTGCAACGACCAGTCCTTGAGCAGGGAGGAGAGCACGGTGTCTCGGTCCACCGTCCGCATCCAATCGTGCTCCACCTGACGTCCCGGCTGCTGGCGGGAGGATTCGTCGACCCGCGTGGTCCGCACGAGCACCTGCGTGCCGGGAGTGATGACCCCGGGACGCTCCGCGAGCGCCCGCACCAGTTCCCGTACCAGACGCACCGTGAGCGGGGAGCGCAAGTACCGGTCCGTATAGGAGACCTCCACGAGGGGCACCTTCTTTTCGAGATGCGTCTTCAGGATGGGCGCCTTCCGGCAGACCAGATCCCAGAACCTCTGGCCGACACTGAGGATGGGGCCATCCAACTCACCCCGGATGGGCAGCTCGCGCAGGCCTCCTGGCACGGCGGGACGGAGACGTGACTCGGGCACGGGTGTTCCCAAGGCGGCGGGAAGCGGTGCCTCTTCCGCGGCGCTCACGCAGTGTTCGCCTCCCGCTCCTGTTCCCCAGCGCTCTCCGGGCGCCTGGGCTCCACCGGAGGTCCAGGCCCAGCGCCAGTGGCGTTTGTCTCCCCCCACCTCCGCAGCCAGAGCGAGCCCGCCCACCGTGGGCAGCTGTTTCATGGCGCGGACCTCCACCCTCGCCACCGATGCGAGTCCCGCGAGCGGGCTGAGCACTGACTCGCCCAATTGGGACAGGTGGGACTCCGGAAGGAAGAGACGGATGCTCCGCCCCGCTCCGGCCCACTGCAGGAGCCTCGAGCGCAGCGGCCACACCACCACATCCCAGTCCGCGGGCGTCCCTCCGAGGTAGAGCCGGAGTTCGGTCGCCTCCGCACGCTGCATCTCTCGCGCGAGCGCGTTTTCCAACAGGTCGTACTCGAGCTGCGTCCGCGCACCGAATACCTCCCAAGTTGGTGGCAGCTCGAGCCCCTGGAGGAAGGTCGGGTCCAGCAAGTCCAGGGCCTTGTTGCGATCCAACCGCTCCACTTCCCGCTGCGTGTCGTAGCTCAGCAGGCAGGCATGGCATGCGGCGTCGCACTTGCGAGGACACTCCAGGATGCGCCGCGCCGCCTTCAGGAGCGCGGGCAGGTGGGCGCCAGCACTCGTTGCGTACCCGGCCCCGCTCGAGGCCGTGTCGAAGAGGATGATGGAGAGGGTGGGCTCACCTCGAGCGGCGAGCGCGGGAACAGCGGCCCATCCGAGTTCGCGTTCATTGATGCCCAGCTTCTTCGCCAGCGCCTCACGCAGGGCGACGGCCAGGGATGCGGCGGTGGTGTCGTCGGTGAGCGGGAGGCCCGTTCGGGGGACCGCCAGTTGCAGCTCGAACACGTCGGTACGCACGGTGGTGCCCAGCCACTGGTGACGCTTGACGCCTCGCTCTTGGACATTGCCCGGGCACTGGCCGTCCTCCAGCCGGGCCTTCCCACCGCGCAGGGGGAAGTGCCCACGCAGCTTCAGGGGCAACTGCTCCTCCTGCGCGGTTTCCTCGGACTCGGTCCGGCCACAGACCAGGCAGATGGCGAAGCCCAGGCTGTGCGCGCCGCCGTTGCGGAAGAAGAGCTCTCCGTCATGCGCGGAGCGGAAGCGGCCCGCCTCGGCCTTCGGCAGGGCGAGCCATGCCCCGCCACCGGTGGAAATCCAGGGGGGACGGGGCGGCACGTAGTTCTGCGCCGACAGGTCCGTATGGGGCTTGTAGCCCAGGGGGACGGCGAAACCCGCGGGCTCGAGATAGTGGATGATGCGCAACGATTTCGCCTCCGCGCCGCACGCGGGGCACGCGTCGATCTCGGCACTGCTGGAGCCCGTGGCGCCACACCGGCACTTCCAGGCGGTCCGGAAGGACTGCAGCTCGTGGAACTGCTGATCCGAGGCCGGGATGTGCCAGTTCAAGGTGACACCGCCCGAGCGGTAGACGAGCCCGTCCACCACCACGTCCGTTCCCGGCGCGTACTCGCGCAGGGCCATGGGCAGATCTCTCGAGGGGTACCCGCGACGGCGCGTGAGCGGCTGGGCGTTCTCTCCGCCCGTCCCGTCTGTCTTCCGCTGCTTCCGGGCCTTCTCCTCGCGCGCGAGCTGTTCGCCTGTCGTGTTGACGAACGACACCACCCCGGTGGGGAAGCCATATCCCGGCAGGAAACCGAGCGAGGACAGCTCTCCCAGCAGGTACTCCCCCTCGACGCGACCCAGCTGACGGGCGAGGGCGAGCTGGGGCGCCGATGCGGCCTGGCCATCCTCCTTCACCGGACCGCCTGCGAGCTGGAGCTGCTCGGTGAGGGCTTCCCATTCGGAGCGCCAGCGGTCGCGGGCACGCTTCATCTGCTCCGCGGTTCCGGTGAGCAACCGCGATTCGGGGATACCTTCCAGCAAGGAGCCGGTGACAACACTCCGGATGCCTCGGGTCAGCCACGCGTCCGCCGGGGCGCCGTCGCTCCGGCTCAACCAGGACTCGAAGTGCTCGGAGGGGCTGAAGCCCCCGGACACCGGGCGGAAGAACGTTCCCGCTCGGAGTTCCAGGCCGTTGGCCCCCTGGATCGAGATGAAGCGGGTGAGCGCGAGCGCGCTGATGTGCCGCTGAACGATGGGCTCGCTCTGCAGCGACACCCGAGGGACGAAGATGGGCGTGACGAAGGGCCACATGGGGTTGCGGAAGACGGCCTCCCCATGCGGAACGGCCTTGCACAAGGTGAGTGTCACGGCGGCGGTTTCCTTGCGCCGGCCCGCGCGGCCCGCCCGCTGCAGGAAGTTGGCGGGCCCCGGAGGCGCGTTGTTCATCGCCACCGCGGACAGGCCGCCGATGTCCACGCCCATCTCCATGGTGGTGGAGCAGCTCAGGACGTTGATGTCCCCCTGCTTGAAGTGGTCCTCCAACTCGCGCAGCCGCTTACCGCTCTGCTGCGCCGAGTGCTCCGCCGTCTCGAAGTACTCCGCCGAGGCCGCGAGCCGATCGCTGAACTCCGTCCACACGCCACGCGCCCGGAGCGCCCGTACGCGCTCGTCACCCTCCAGCCACGCCCGGCGCTGATGCATGGGGATGACCCGATCCGCCCCGTCCCTCCCGTTGGGGTAGGCCAACTGGGGCATCTGGATGCGAGTGCACCGCAGCTCCTCGGAACGCAGCTCCGGGGTGATGTAGGGCGTCAGGCCGTAGAACGCGGTGTCCAGCACACGCCGGGTCACTGGACACAGCCACGCCTCGTCTACCGTTGCCAGCACGGCGTGCCGGGCGAGGTTCATCTTGCGGCCGTCCGGGAGCTGCTCCAGGAGTCCCAGGTGAAGGAGGGTCTGCCACGCTTCTCGCAACAGCTCGTTGATGAAGCCGCGGTCTTCCTCGGAGCCGGTACTCAGGTTGAGCGCGTTGATGAGCAGGAGCGGCAGGCGGGCCCGTATCTGGGTATTTTTGGGCACGCTCGGCCAGAGGAAGAAGCGCTCCATGACAGGAGGCCGGGTGGCTTCCGGCCCGAGCAGGAACTTGGGCTTGATGGCCAGTCCCAGCCACCGCAGGAACTCTTCATCAATGAGGACCGCCGTCCGGCCTCGGACGATGAAGTCGATGGCCACCTTGAGGAAGTTCCGCCACTCCTGGATGGGGAGGCTGCGAGCACGCCAGGCCGCCGGAGCATCACGCTCCTCCAACTTGTCCACGGCCGGGTAGCGGATGGCCACCAACCCGAGCGTCTCCAGCGAACTCTGCCGCTTGGGACGGCGGAGGAGCTCGCGGAAGAGCAGGAACCGGGCGAAGTCCTTCGGCTGCAGCAGCTCACCCGCACGCCGCTGCCACGCCGCGTACATCCAGTCCTTCACGGCCGTGTCCTGGAGCAGCACCTGGACGGCCTCGTCCCAGGAGAGCCTTCCCTCGGCGGGCGCGGACAAGCGGGCCAGCTGGCGCTTCTTGTCCTCCAGAATGCCTGCGACAACGGGGCTCGCCGCCGCCACCGGCTCGAGCGCGGAGATCTCCTGGCGCAGTTGATCCACGGCGGGGCCGGAGTTGTGCCGGGCGGAGGCACGGTCCGCCTGGAGCTTGTGGTAGAGCACGCTCCGGATCCGGTTGCGCTCCGCCTCCAGCTGCGATCCGAGCGCGAACTGCGCGCTTCCCTGTCGGCTGTCCGTGAAGGTGATGAGGCGCCGCCCCTCGAAGGGGTGCAGGCGTTTCGTGTCATTGAGCACCGGGACGTGCTCGAGCAGTGTAGGGATGGCCACGCTCAGGAAGAATGAACCGCCCGCACGCAGGGGACGGAAGAGCTGACCAGGCTCCTGCTCACGCTCGTTGCACCGGCCGCAGTATAAGGCTCCGCTATCAGGCAACAGGTACCGCACGGAGACGCCCGAGGGGGGCTCCACCAGCGCGCCCGTGCCCGGCTCCAAGTAAGCGGTCTGCAGATTGTGCGGCTCCGCGCGCCCATAGCGACCGAGCAACCGAAGGCCCGCGACGGAAGCCATCGATAGGGCCTCCTCCTCGTCATTCTCGGACTCGCTCTCCAACGCGTCGTCAGCGCCGTCCTCCTGCTCCAGATCGTGCGGAACGAAGCGCGGCTGCTTGTCCTCCTGCGAACTCTTCTGCTGCGCCAGGAGGTACTCCGCGCCACAGCCGCCGCAGAGCACCATCTGGAAGACCTTCGCTCCGCACTCACAGTGCTCCCGGCGCTCGAAATAGATGCGGCCGAAGGGCCAGTCCGGGCTCGTGAGGGCTCCCTCCCGCTTCGAGCAGTCCGCCCGGAAGCATGCCCACACCCCGTGCTGGGTCCGGTGGAAGAAGTGCCCGCGCAGCGGAAGGAAGGGCGTGTCCTCCAGTACCGCCGAGCGCGACACATCCAGCAGGCGCAATGTCTCCTGCCGGTCCGCTGCGGTCACCTTCTCGATGGGCAGGTCTCGCAGCTCGGCGGCCAGCGCGGAGAGGGGTTGCGCCTGTCCCTTGGCAAGCAACGCGCGGAGCGCACGGGCTCGTGGAGCGCGGGCCAGGATGCGGAAGCGCTCTGCCGGCTTCTGCGCCCTGAGCGATTCCAGGGCCGGAAGTTCCTCCGAGCGCGTTCTCTCCTCTTGCGGCAGTGGAGGCACGAAGCGCTTCCCCTCCACTACATGGACCAGCTCTTCTCTCGTGCCCGCGATGTCCGCGAGGAACCGACGCAGGTCCTTCCGCGCCGCGTCTCCGTCCGTCCCGCTCAGCGTCGCCGAGGTCGCCACGAAGCGCACGTTCCCGGGCTGGACGCCGAAGGCATGCAGGACGCGCCGCAAGAGCAACGCGACCTCCGCAGCCTGCGAACCCATGTACGTGTGCGCTTCGTCCAGCACCACCCAGCGCAGCATCCCCTGGGATTGATCGAGGATCGGCTGATCCTCGTGCCGCACCAGCATGTACTCCAGCATGGTGGCATTGGTGACCAGCAGTGGCGGAGGCGCCTTCCTCAGGACGCGGCGGCTGAGCACCTCCTCGGGCCTGGAGTTCTCGCTCAGCGACTGGGCGTCGTTGGGCGTCTCACCATTGTAGAGGCAGAAGCGCACCTTGCCTTTGAGCGGACGTGTCCACCCGGAGAGCCGCTCTCGCTGGCTGTGGATGAGCGCATTGAGCGGGTAGAGGAACAGCGCACGCACGCCCTTGAGAGGCCCGGCCGTGCGCGCCTCGCTCACCAGCGAGCTCAGGATGGGAACCAGGAAGCACTCCGTCTTGCCGGACCCCGTTCCACTCGACACCACCACGGACTGGACCTTGTCGGACAGGAGGATCTTCCAGGCCTCCTCCTGGTGCGTGAACGGATGCCGGTCCCGCGGGAAGCCCACCTCCGGGTTGTCCGCTGAGGCCATGGCCTCCACCAGGTTGGGGTCCAGCAGAGCGCCGGAGAGCTGCTGCATCGAGCTCGGGGAGGTGTGCCACCCGAAGGTGGCTTCCAGCACGGGCTCGGACAGGAAGCCCCCCTCCGTCCCTACCGGGACATCCAACCGGCGGAAGAGCTCCTGCCGCAGCGGATCCGAAATGGGGCCCAGCTTGCTGATCACCGCACGTGCCGCGCGATGCCCGAGTTCACCCGCGAGCGCGGTGAACAGTTGCGTACCCAGGACCTCACTCATCACTCCACCTCGTAGAGACACAGGGAAGCCACGTAACCGAACGCGAAGGAGAACCAGCTGGGATGCGACTCGCGCAGGGCGCTCAACGCGAACCGGGTCTCCGCGGAGAGCCGCCGGTCGTAGACCATCGCCAACGCCGCGAGCACCGGGGCATTGAGTAGCGGCAGGGACTCCTCGATGCCCTGCAGGGGAGGGAAGACGTGCCGCTGGACGCTGGCTGGGAAGCTCCGCAGGGGACCCTCGATGGACGCGCCGTAGTTCGATACGGGGGGCCAGGGGGCGTCCGCGTGCTCGCGCCGCAGTTGTTGCAGTTCCTCCTCGAGTGCCGGGCGGAAGGCTTCGGCCCCCGTGGGGAACACTCCGGAAGGCGTTCGCGCTCTGGGTAACAGACCGGAGGAAACCAGCCGCCCGTTCATCCAGTGGAGGACCGCCTCCAGCCCGGCGAAGCGGCTCTGGATCATCTTGCAAGTGTCGCCATAGCGCGCGTGGAGCGTCGCCTCGACGCTGGTGCGGAGCTCTGGAGGAAGGGCCGACGCAGAACCGAGCCAGGCCCGCGCCGCCTCCAGCCAGGCCCGAGCGGGGACGAGCGGCCACTGGAACGGAAGCTCCTCGAGCCCCACCCAGATGCGGCCACGGTCCGGTTCCGAGAGGTGGAACATGGCGAGCGCGGCCGTCCGAGGGTGGTCGACCAGTTGCCTCACGGCATCAAAGGTCTCGGGAGGCAGCTCCCCCACGCTGCGGAGGTAGGTGCGGAGCGTGGGCCAGTCCGGGTGGTTCGCGTCGCTACCGAGCGCCTCGAGCGCCGCGTCCAGCGCCTCTTTGCGGCGCTGCGAATCGGAGACGCACACCGCGCGCTGGAGGGGACTGAGCACGGGCTCCCCGCTCTCCGCGTCCCCGGACCGAACGCTCCAGAGGAGCGGGCGCACGCGGTACCAGCTCCCCTCCCGGCCCGTGACGAGCCAGGGCCCCGGCGCCAGGTCCGCAGGGATGCTCCAGGCCCCCGGACCCACGCGCTCCAGCTCTCGCTCGGGTGCCGCGGGATGGATGAGCGGGCGGAGTTCCACCGCGAGTGTCTCCGGCACGTTTGCTCCCGCCAGGTCCCTCTCCGCCAACCGCACCTGGGACATCTCCCGGTCCGGCGTCAGCGTCAGATCGTAGCGGCCGACGCGCAGGACGGCGGGGCGCGGCTCGCTCGCCCCACGGACTCGGAGCCGCAGCTCATAGAACGCATCCAGGTCCCCGAAACTCGCGAGCCGCTTCGCCAGCGCGGACTCGAGTTCCCCGAGGTTCAGCTCGAGCGTCCCCGGGGAGGTGCCGCGCAGGGGAACCTTCCAGCGGAAGAAAGGATCCAGGTGATGGGCTGTTCCTCCTGGCGCGACCTCCAGCTCCGCCGAGACCTGAAGTTGCGAGGTTCGCACGAGCGCACGCACGCGCCCGAGCCGCTCCAGCGGCACGAGGGTCCCATCCTGAAGCGGGTGCACCGAGGTGTCGGTGAAGCCGACGAATTGCCGCGGGAAGGGGACCCGGAGCGAGCAGGACTGCCCACCGGGCCAGGCGATATCCAGGGAGATGGAGTCCGGAGCCTCGCCATCGCAGCGCAGCAGGATCTCGGTGTCCGTCCCTCGTGTCTGGACGTTCGCGTGAACATGGGGAACGGGCGGCACCTTCACGGTGGCCCCCTCGAGTGCGCTGAGACGCAGGCGGCCCTGACGAGGCCCCTCGGGTTGCGAGCGCAGAGAGGCTCTCGAAGGCAGTACGCGCGCCCGGGTCTGGAACAGCAGCGCACCTTCGGAGAGGTAACGGAGGCTCACGTCGCCCACGCAGGCGCCATCCACACGCCGCCACGTCTTCGCGCCCGCAATCCGGTATTCCAACTCCCGGCTATCGCGGCGCTGCTCGATCCCCGTGGCGGAGTTCACACGCAGGGCGGGGACGCCGAGGTACGCCGCCACCCCCGGAAGCAGCTCACGGGGCTCCGCCTCCAGGCGGCACTGTTGCGCCTCGTCCGTATCGGCTCCCGTGCGCACCTGGCAGGTGCCCATGTCCGCGAGCACCACCTGCACGTTTCCGTGGATCTGGAAGACCTCGGGGCCGCCAACGAGCGGGCCCCTCCGCTCCCAGCGTGTGCCAGGCTCCCGCTCGGTCAGGGTGGCGCGCTCGGGCAGGGCCATCAGCACCTCGGGGACCTGGAACCGCCCGGAGCCCGTGCCAGCGAGACGCCAGGTGTTCTCCTCTTTCGCCTGGAGGTCCGGGACGAAGAGCCACGGCAACTCGCCGAGCGCCTCGCCCCGAGGCAGGACGTGCCGTCCCACCTCCTGCCCCGAGGACCACGCGGACAGGAGCACTGGCCCGAGCCAGGTGTCCCCGGACAGCCGCGCGGAGGTGCCGTGGGACGTCTCCACCAGGTACTCGGTCCCCGAACGCTGGGTCAGCATGGCCAGCGGCTGCCGCGTGCCGTCACTGGCGAGGGCGATGAGCTGCATGCGCGCGGGAAGCTCCTTTTGCTTGAGGAGCTGCGCGAGCCAGGCTTGGGAGAGCTGGCGGGGCAGGGTGATGGCTCGCTCGAGCTGGTAGCCTTGCTGCCACGGACGCAGACGCGTGGTGACCTTCAGCTCTCCCTGACTGACGGAGACCTCACGGGCGGCCTGGATGAGGCTGCGGAGCAGCGTCTGCGCCGTCTGCTCGTGCATGTTCAAAGGCAGCTGCTCTCGCCAATCCGGTACCCGGGCGTCGAGGGCCTGGTAGGGGTCCTCCTCTCCACGAACCTGCCGCTGGAGCAACACCACCCCGGCTGCGAGCTCGGCGCTGAGCATGAGCACCTGCTCGTGCTGGAGGGCCGAAGGCAGGACATGGCTGGAGCGCTGCGCCAGTTCCAGCGCGGGCGCGCTCGGATGGGGGAAGTCGCGCAGCTCCTGGATCAGGCGCAGGAGGAAGCGCCCCACATGCGTGTCCGGCCGCTCCACGAGCCGGAGCGGCATGCCGCTCTCGAGCGCGAGAGACAGGAGGTACTCCTGACGTCCGTTGCGCTCGAGGATGGGCCGTTTCCAGTAGGACAACCCCCGCGCGGTCAGCTGGGCCAACTGGGGGTGGGGCGCATGCTCCACGCCCAAGTCCTCGAGGATGCCCCTCCAGGTCCAGCTCCCTTCGAGGTAGTTGCGTCGCCACCACTCCGCGGCACACAGGCAGAACGTGGCCGCCGTCCAACCGTCCGCGTTGTCCAGCCGCCCCCGGAGTTGCCCGCGCAGCGAGCGCTGGAGTGCCTCGAATTCGGTGCCATCGCAGCGATAGCGGAAGAGCTGCCGTCCATCCGGCAACGTGGGTGTGGCCGTCTTGCGCCACTCGAGGAAGGACTTGAGCCAACCCGAGGGCGTGACGGACATGTTGCCTCCAGAGGAGCGCGGATGTTGCGAGCGATGGCCAGGAAGGAGCCGCATGCGGTGACCGACAAGCTAGGGAAAGCCTCGTCGAGGGCCCATCCCCCCTTTCGGGGGGGAGAGCTCAGGGCACCATCATGCGAAGAAGGGACTTCCTATGCGCCGCTGCTGTCGCGCTACGTGCCTGGCGCTTTGCGCGGCAGATCCGTGCCGACCACCGCTTGCAGCAGGTCCATCAACCCAGGCCAGGCCTCGGCCGTCAGCCACAGTCCTTCCGGAGAGTGCTCAGCCGAGAGCTCCAGCGAGGAGGACTCGAAGAGCCGTGCCGGCACCGCGCCTCCCTTGGGGAGCTGGCCCTCCACCTTCAGCACCTTGCCATCCCACTGGATGTTGGGAGGCAGCAGCTTCTCCGCGAGGGGACGCAGTGCCGCCTGTCCGGCGCCGGCTCGCAGCACTCCCACCAGCAGGGACATGGCGGCTCCGGACTGATCCAGCTCCACCTTCCCGGGGGTGCTCAGCCACAGCTTGTAATTCCCGCCAGAGAGCTCCAGCCGCTGCGGCGTCGTCTCCACGCGCAGCTTCCAGCCCTTCACCGACAGCCGCACGTCGTACACGGCCGGCCCGGATGCCCAGGAGATCAGCTCCAGCGCCTTCGATTGGGCCAGCAGTTGCCGCGAGAGCGCCTCCACCCGCGCGTGAGACAGCCGCACCCGCTTGCGCCCCACGTCGACCGCCACATCCGTCGACAGCGTCGAGGGCAGCTGTTTCACCCAGGCGAGCGCGCTCTCCAGAATGTTCGACGCTCCTGACCGCTCAGCCATCCCGTGTCCTCCGTCCGGCGTGGGAGTCTAGCAGAGGCGCAGGTGCCCTCGAGGCCACTGGGCTCAGGTGACCAGCTTCTGGATGTTGCCGAGCGCCCGGTAGAAACCTCCCCGAGCGGACGGGAGCACCTTCTCCACCACGTAGCGTGCGCCCTCCTCACGCGCGGCGCGCGGGAACTGCACGTGCCAGTCCTTCTCGAAGCCCGGAGAGACCACTCGCACCCGGAGCTGGCTCCCATCCCGGAAGCACTCCACCACCACTCCGCCCTTCGCGCTTCGAGTCGTCTCCAGCGCCGTCTCGGTCACCGCCTTGAGCTTGGGGGCCTTGACCTCCTTCTCCTCGGGGACCACGCCGCGCTGCGCGTCCGCGATGGCCGCCTCGCTGGCGTCGATGCAGGCCAGGTACCCGTAGTGGGTCACCACGTAGACCTTCTCCTCGAAGTACTGCATCGACTGCGCCGCCCCGTGGCCCGAGTCCAGCTTCCACAGCCGCTCGCCCTCCTCGGTGAAGCAGTAGATGGCTCCGTGGTCGTCTCCGGCGAAGACGTACTTGCCATCCGGCGCGGTGGCGCACGAGCAGAGGTACGAGTCACACTTGTAGACCGTCTGCACGTCCCCCTTCTTCGTGAAGCGGTGCACCGTCCCGTTGGCCGTGGAGGCGAACACCGTGCCCTCCTCCTGCCAGCCGAACCCGATCCAGCCGTTCGTCGGCTTCGTCCACAGGGCCTCGCCGTCGTCCCGGTTGTACATCGTCACGCCCTTGCTGTGCCCGTGGTACACGCCCACCTCGTCCACGCGCACCATCCAGCCCTTGTCCCCCTTGCTCTTCTTCGACCACTGAGTCTCTTCCTCGTGGTTGAAGGTGCTCACGTTGCCCAGCGCGTCCGAGACCGCCAGCAGCCCGTCGTGGATGTCGATCCAGAAGATGTCCACGTTCTCCGCGATCGAGTACGCCACCCGGGGCGCCTTGCCGGACAAGTCGTAGACGTTGCCGTCGTCGCAGCTCGCGTAGATCCACGCCGAGTCCCGCACGATGCTCTTCACCCCATCCGGCAGCTTGAACTTGAGGTGCACCTTGCCCTGGTGGTCCATGGCGAAGATCTCCCCCGCCTCGTTGCCCACCCAGCACTGATCCTTGTCGATCGAGATGCCCAGCGCGCTGGTGCCGGACTGGAAGCTCCACAGGACGGGCGCCTGCCGGGTCGTGTTCCCCTTGGGCTTCGGCTTGCTCGAACCCAGCATCGCGGAGCGGCGGGTGACCGAGCGCTTCGCTCGCTCCCCCATCACCGCCTGGGCGTAGCCCTTCTTGATCTTCTCGTTGACCTTCTTGGTGGCCTCCGCCTTCGCCTTCTCGGGCGTGGGGAAGCTCGCCTCCGAGGACTGACCCGCGTCGCCGATCCGCCCGTAGCGCGTGGTCAGCTTCTTCCCGTCGATCGTCACCTCGTAGAACTTGTGCGCGCTGCCCTCGGACAGCTCCAAGTAGATCTTCTCCTGCGCCATGAAATCCCTCCCACCGCGAGCGTAGACGAAGCCCATGAAAAACGCCGTGCCGGGTTTCCCCAGCACGGCGTTCGGGTTCTCAGCGATGCGTCATGCCTGGGGATCAGGCCTCGGCGGTCGCATCCTTCTTGGCGGAAGCCGAGGGCACCCGGCAGCGCAGCTCCGTCTCGGCCTCCAGCGCCGTGAGGTTCTCCCGCATCGCCTTCGCCCACTTCGCCTTCGGCTGCTCCATCAACTTCTCGTGGGCCATGTCGATGGTCTCGCTCAGCTCGTCATCGCTGAGCTCAGAGGCCGTCTTCCCCTTGTAGGGGCCGAAGGCCACCACCGTCGCCGAGCTCTTGGGACGCGGCGTCTCGGCGGGCGCCTCCTCCTTCACGTCCATGGTGAGCTGAGCCGGCTCGCTGCTGGCCTTCTCCTCCTTCGCCGCGACCGGCAGGGGAGGGAAGGACGCCTTCACCGGACCCGGCTTCACCCCGAGCACCTCGTACGTGCCGCTGCCCGTACTGGGCGTCGGCTCCTCGTGGAGCGCTGGCGTCTCGTACTCCTCCGCCGGCATCTCCTCGCGGACGTACAGGCCACCGAAGGCCTCCGGGTACGCCTTGCGCAACGCCGCCACGCGCGCGCACTTCTCGATCATCGTCGTGGGGATCTTCGCCCACAGCGGCGTCTGCTGCACGTAGCCCGAGAAGTCCAGCCACACCACCACCGGCAGCTTGTCCTCTCGCACCACTCGCGCCCAGGCGCCCACCAGCGCGCCCTTGCGCTTGGCAGGGTTGAAGCGGTGCACCACCTCTCCCTTGCCTTGATCGACGATGATCTCGTCCTCCGCGTACACCGCACTCGCCTGGATGCCCTTGAAGTCCGGGAAGCGCTCGGCTCTCGCCAGCATGCCCGCCTCCGAGGGCTGGAACTCGTACCGCGTCGTCCAGGTGGGCCGCTCCCGACTTCCGGTGTTCTGCCGGCGACCCACGCAGAACGCCTCCTTCAGCAGTGGATCCAACCCCGAGCGCTTGCACTGCTCGATGAAGAGCGTGAACTCGTCCTCCCCAATCCCCTTGGGGCAGATCGTCCTGCGGATGAGTTCCACGCGCTCCCGGCTCCACGGCGACTGGGCCGCCGTGGACGTCTCCACCTTGTTCTGTGCTTCCGTCACTGTGCTTCTCCGTTCGAAAAGGCGGACACCTCCGTCCGCCTGCTTGGCGTGCTGCGCTACGACCACGTCTCTGAGGATGCTTCCCGCGAAAGTCCCGGACGGGACGATCACGGGGCGCAGCGTGGTTCAACAGAGCACCCGGATCATGTGATCCCGAGCATCGCTCCGGCATGGGCGGCTGCCTCCGCCGGTCGGAGGGCGAACGGGCGGGCCGGGATCAGCGGAATGAAGGGGGTGCGAAAAAACGTTTTGACAGCGCGGGCAGGCTTCTGTAGACACCGCCGCCACTTGGCGATGCGTCACAGCGCCGCTCGGTCAGCCAATGCGGGAGCGTAGCTCAATTGGCAGAGCAATGGACTCTTAATCCATAGGTTGTGGGTTCGATTCCCTCCGCTCTCACTGTCGGGGCTCCTTCAGAAATGAGGGAGCCCCGACGTCTTTCCGGGGTCCTCCGCTTCGTGAGCAGGCAAGGCCGTCCGGGGCTGAACACCTGGAACGTTTCGGAGTAGAAGGACGCAGCGCCGTTGGGGCGGGTGGCGAAACTGGTAGACGCGCCAGACTTAGGATCTGGTACCGCAAGGTGTGAGGGTTCGATTCCCTCCTCGCCCATTTCGCGTTGACCCGTCCGTGCGTATCCCCTAAAGGCGCACCTCCCACTCACCATTTCTCATCCGGCGCTGGCGCGGAGCCCCCGCCCGGCGAGCGAGGCGTTCATGAAGGTCCAGGTCGAGGAGCTGTCACCCATCGAGAAGAAGCTCTCCATCGAGGTCGACAGCGCGCGCGTGGCGGAGGAGCTCACGCGCGCCTATACGGCGATCGGCAAGCAGGTGCGGCTGCCCGGCTTCCGGCAGGGCAAGGTCCCCCGCCGCATCCTCGAGCAGAAGTTCCGCGAGCAGGTCGAGGACGACGTCATCCAGCGCGTCGTGCAGACCGCCTACGTGGAGGCCGTCACCCAGCACAAGGTGGAGCCGGTGAGCCAGCCCCAGGTCACCAACTCCGGCCTCAAGCCCGGCGCCCCCTTCAGCTTCGAGGCCCGCGTCGAAGTCAAACCCAAGGTCGAGGCCAAGGACTACAAGGAAGTGCCGCTCAAGAAGACCGAGACGGCCGTGGACGACGCCCAGGTCAACGAGCAGATCGAGAAGATGCGCCAGTCCGGCAGCCGCCTGGAGCCCGTGGCGGATCGCGACGTGGCCAAGGCCGGTGACTTCGCCACCGTGGACTACGAGGCCACCATCGACGGCCAGCCCTTCACCGGCAGCAAGGCCGAAGGCGTCACCGCCGAGATCACCCCGGGCGAGCTGGTGGACTCCAACATCGCCGCCCTCGAGGGCGTCAAGGTCGGGGACACCAAGGAGATCGACTACGCCTTCCCGCAGGACTACCGGGTGGAAGAGGTGAAGGGGAAGACGGCCCGCTTCAAGCTCCACCTCAAGGGCCTGAAGACGAAGATCGTCCCCGAGCTGAACGACGACTTCGCCAAGGAGGCCGGCGCGGAGAACGCGGAGGACCTGCGCAAGAAGGTGCGCTCCAACCTGGAGGCCACCCAGAAGTCCAAGGTCGAGAACGAGGAGCGCGAGGCGCTCATCAAGGCCCTGGTCGAGCGCAACCCCTTCGAGGTGCCCAAGGCCATGGTGGAGCGCGCCATCGACTCCATGCTGGAGGGCGCACTGCGTCAGATGCAGCGCTCCGGCCTGGATGTCCGCAACCTGGGCCTGGACTTCATGCGCCTGCGCGAGGAGATGCGCGAGCGCGCCGTCCAGGAGGTGAAGGGCACGCTCCTGTTCGAGTCCATCGCCGAGAAGGAGAGCATCCAGGCGAGCGACGCGGACATCGAGAAGAAGATCGAAGAGCTGGCGACCGAGTCCGGCCAGCCGGTGTCCAACATCCGCAAGTACTTCAGCCGCCCGGATGACAGGCTGGGGTTGAGCCTCCGACTGCGGGAAGAAAAGACCATTGAATTCCTGAAGGCTCAGGCGAAGTATTCTTAGGCTCTTTCGCCGAGTCCTTCCGAGGTCGACACGACATGCCCTTCATGCCCATTCCCTACGTCATCGAGCAGACCCATCGGGGTGAGCGCTCGTACGACATCTACAGCAGGCTCCTGAAGGACCGCATCGTCATGCTCGGGACCGAGATCGACGATGACGTGTCCAACGCCATCGTCGCTCAGCTCCTGTTTCTCGAGTCCGAGGATCCGGACAAGGACATCAACCTCTACATCAACTCGCCCGGCGGCTCGGTCACCGCGGGCCTGGCCATCTACGACACCATGCAGTACGTGAAGTGTCCGGTGTCCACCATCTGCGTGGGGCAGGCGGCCTCCATGGGGGCCGTGCTCCTGCTCGCCGGTGCCAAGGGCAAGCGCTACGCCCTGCCCAGCGCCCGCATCATGATCCACCAGCCGCTCGGTGGAGCCCGCGGCCAGGCGACCGACATCGAGATCCAGGCCAAGGAAATCCTGCGGATGCGCGCCAAGCTCAACGACTTGATCGTCAAGCACACCGGCCAGCCGCTTGAGCGGGTAGAGAAGGACACCGACCGCGATTACTTCATGGGCGCGTCCGAGGCGAAGATCTACGGCATCCTCGACGAGATCCAGAACGCCCGGAAGCCGGTGGTGGCGGCCAAGGACGAGAAGAAGTAGCCGCGCGAACTGTCGCGAGGCAGCCAGCCGGAGCCGCGGGAATGTGCCCCCCGCGCTCCGGCTTTGTGCTTCCTGCGGCCCCTACGAAACGCTGTTAACTTCTGCCCAGGTGCATGGACGTTCCGGCGTGGGGCTGACTAGATTGAGCCGGGGCCAGGGGTACGGACGGTTTTTGGAAGCTTTCTTCCAGAGAGGCGCAGCGAGGGCATCATGGCGGGTAAGAACGTGGAACGAAAAGACAATCAGACCCTCTGCTGCTCCTTCTGCGGCAAGTCGCAGAAGGAGGTGAAGAAGCTCATCGCCGGGCCGACGGTGTACATCTGCGACGAGTGCATCGGCCTGTGCAACGACATCATCGCGGAGGAGATCGACCGCGAGGAGACCAAGGACACCAAGCTGCGCATCCCTCGGCCCAACGAGATCAAGGCCATCCTCGACGAGTACGTCGTGGGCCAGGACCGGGCCAAGAAGGTGCTCTCGGTGGCGGTGCACAACCACTACAAGCGCATCGAGTCCAAGGTCCAGATGGACGATGTGGAGCTGCAGAAGAGCAACATCCTCCTGCTGGGCCCCACCGGTAGCGGCAAGACGCTGCTGGCGCAGACGCTGGCGCGCATCCTCAACGTCCCCTTCACCATCGCGGACGCCACCTGCCTCACCGAGGCCGGCTACGTGGGTGAGGACGTGGAGAACATCATCGTCAACCTGCTCCAGGCCGCCGACCACGATATTGAACGCGCCCAGCGCGGCATCGTCTACATCGACGAGATCGACAAGATCGCTCGCAAGTCGGAGAACCCCTCCATCACCCGCGACGTGTCCGGCGAGGGCGTGCAGCAGGCCCTGCTGAAGATCATCGAGGGGACCATCGCCAACGTGCCCCCGAAGGGTGGCCGCAAGCACCCCCAGCAGGAGTTCCTGCAGGTCGACACGACGAACATCCTCTTCATCTGCGGCGGTGCGTTCGGCGGGCTGGAGCAGATCATCGAGCGCCGCCTGGGCGGCCGCAGCCTGGGCTTCGGCGCGGACATCCAGTCCAAGAAGCAGCGCAACCTCACCGAGCTGCTCAAGCACGTGGAGCCGGAGGACCTGCTGAAGTTCGGAATGATTCCGGAGTTCATCGGCCGCCTGCCCATCATCACCGCGCTGGAGGAACTGGACGAGCCCGCGCTGGTGAACATCCTCAGCCAGCCGAAGAACGCGCTCACCAAGCAGTACCGCAAGCTCTTCGACCTGGACGGGGTGACGCTCAAGTTCACCGAGGGGGCGCTCAAGGCGATTGCCTCCGAGGCCATCCGCCGCAAGGCCGGCGCCCGCGGCCTGCGCTCCATCCTCGAGTCCGCCATGCTCGACGTGATGTACGAGCTGCCGTCCCGCAAGACGGCCCGCGAGGTGCTCATCTCCGAAGAGGTCATCTTCAAGAAGAGCGAGCCCGTGGTGCTCTACGCCGCCGACAAGGAAGAGCCCAAGAAGGAGTCCGCGTAGACCCTCACCCAGGGGTATGACGGGGCGCGTCAGGAACCGCGAGAGCGGATCCGACGCGCCCTGTGTGTTTCAAGGGACTGATGATGGGAGGCAGGCGTGCAGGCTGTTGTCCCGGCCCGCACTTTTTGTGGGCCGCACGCGGTCCTTCCTGTATCTGGAATCCTCCATGAAGAGACTGCTGCTCTCCGCATCGGTGGTGCTCGCCGCTTGCTCCGGCTCGCGACAGGCGCTGCACGAAGAGCCCCCTGCGGCCGCAGCTCCCGCCACCGCGCAGGCCGTGGCGGTCTCTCTTCCGCAAGGAACGCAACATATGAACTATCCGGCGACACGCTCGGAGCCCATCGTGGACACCCTGCACGGGGTCTCGGTGGCCGATCCGTACCGCTGGCTCGAGGACGAGAAGGCCCCCGAGGTCCAGGCCTGGATGAAGGCCGAGGACGCGCTCACCCGGCAGTGGCTGGCGCGGGTGCCGAGCCGTGACGCGCTCGCACGCCGCTTCCACGAGCTGTTCTACGTGGACTCCATCTCCGCCCCCATCCGCCGCGGCACCCGCTACTTCTACGCCCGCACCCACAAGGACCAGGAGAAGGCCATCATCTACTGGCGCGAGGGTGAGCACGGGCCGGAGAAGGTCCTGCTCGATCCGAACGGCTGGAGCCAGGATGGCACCGTGTCGCTCGGGGTGTGGAACCCCTCGTGGGACGGGCGCAAGGTGGTCTTCGCCCAGCGCCCCAATGCCGCCGACGAGGCCGTGCTCCACGTGCTCGACGTGGACACGGGCGAGTGGTCCAAGACGGACGTCATCCCCGGTGCCAAGTACGCCAGCCCCAAGTGGACCCCGGACGGCAAGGCCTTCTATTACGAGTGGCTCCCGGTGGACGCCTCCATCGCCGTGGACCAGCGGCCCGGCTACACGGAGCTGCGCCACCACGTGCTGGGCTCGGATCCGAAGAAGGACGCGGTGGTGCACCCGCGCATCGGGGACCCGACTACGTTCCTCGCCGGAGACCTCAGCCGCGACGGCAAGTACCTGTTCGTCTACGTCATCCGCGGCTGGAGCGAGAACGACATCTATTGGAAGCGGGTGGGAGAGAAGGACTTCCGCCTGCTGGTGAAGGGCGAGGGCGCGAGGTACGCGCTGCAGACCTGGAAGGACCAGTTCTACATCTCCACCGATGAGGGGGCTCCCCGGCAGCACATCTTCCGCGTCTCCCCGGCGAAGCCCGAGCGGGCCGCGTGGCAGGAGATCGTCCCCGAGGATCCCGTCGCCTCGCTGGAGAGCATGCAGATCGTCGGCGGGCACCTGGCCATGGAGTACCTGCGGGATGCCGCCAGCGAGCTGCGGCTGACGACGCTCGAGGGCAAGCCGGTGCGCACCGTGACGCTGCCCGGCGTGGGCGCGGCCAGCAACCTGGTGGGGCTGGAGGATCAGGACGAGGCCTTCTTCCTCTTCAGCTCCTTCACCGTCCCCAAGCAGGTCTACAAGACGTCCGTCTCCACCGGGAAGGTGGAGCTGTGGGCCAAGGTGGAGCTCCCCGTCGACACCGAGCGCTACACGGTGGATCAGGTCTTCTATCCGTCGAAGGACGGCACGAAGATCCCCCTGTTCCTGGTGCACCGCAAGGAGCTGCAGCGGGACGGTGAGCGGCCTACCCTGTTGTACGGGTACGGCGGCTTCAACGTGAGCATGCAGCCCGGGTTCCGCGCCAGCATCCTCCCGTGGCTGGACGCGGGCGGGGTGTTCGCCGTGGCCAACCTGCGCGGCGGTGGCGAGTACGGCAAGGCCTGGCACGAGGCTGGCCGCCTGCACCACAAGCAGAACGTCTTCGACGACTTCCACGCCGCCGCCGAGTACCTGGTGCGCGAGAAGTACACGCGGCCAGGCAGGCTGGCCATCAACGGAGGCAGCAACGGGGGCTTGCTCGTGGGCGCGGCGATGACGCAGCGGCCGGAGCTCTACGGCGCCGTGGTGTGCGGCGTGCCCCTGCTGGACATGGTGCGCTACCCCCTGTTCGGCAGCGGCCGCACCTGGGTGCCCGAGTACGGGTCTCCCGAGGATGCCAAGGACTTCCAGGTCCTCTACGCCTACTCGCCCTACCATGCCCTGAAGGCCGGGGTGCGATACCCACCGCTGCTGATGATGTCCGCGGACCACGATGACCGGGTGGACCCCATGCACGCGCGCAAGTTCGTGGCCGCAGTCCAGAACCTCCCAGGACAGGCCGCTCCCATCCTGTTGCGCATCGAGTCCAACGCGGGCCACACCGGAGCGGATCAAGTGGCCAAGGCGATCGAGTCCAGTGCGGACCTCTTCGCCTTCCTCTTCCAGACCTTTGAAATGACGGGAACGGCCGGTGGAGCGACGGCTGAGGCCCAGTGAAGCAAGCGGACGCTCGGCCACGGACGGGTGTTCCCTTGATGGCAGGTGGCTGCTCCCCAACCTTTAGCCGGGGAACGGCAGAGAGACTCACCGTGTTATAGAACCGTCTTTGTATCTCGTCCGTCTGCCTGGCAGACGGGCTGGCAATTCACTAGGGACTTGCGACTCCGGTCGGCAAGCAGGCAGGTGGCGAGCAAATGTTCTTCGGACGTGACGACAAGAAGGATGAAAAGAAGCGGGGACTGACGGTTCCGCTCCTGCCCCTTCGGGACATCATCGTGTTCCCGCACATGGTGGTGCCGCTGTTCGTCGGCCGGGAGAAGTCCATCGCGGCCCTCAAGGACGCAATGGCGCACAAGGGCCCTGATGACAAGGCCGTCATCCTCCTGGCCGCCCAGAAGAAGGCCAAGACGAACGACCCGACTCCCGACGACATCTTCCACTTCGGCACCATCGGCCATGTCATCCAGCTGCTCCCGCTGCCGGATGGCACCGTCAAGGTGCTCGTCGAGGGTGTGCGCAGGGCCAAGGTGAAGAAGTTCCAGCCCAACGACGCCTTCTTCATGGTCGAAGTGGAGGAAGTCGAGGAGCAGAGCGAGAAGAGCGTGGAGCTCGAGGCCCTGGTGCGCAGCGTGCACTCGGTCTTCGAGGCCTTCGTCAAGCTCAACAAGCGGATTCCTCCCGAGATGCTGATGCAGGTGGCCAGCATCGATGACCCGGCCCGGCTGGCGGACACCATCGTCGCCCACCTGTCGCTGAAGCTGAACGACAAGCAGGCGCTGCTCGAGACGGAGAGCCCGGCCAAGCGGCTGGAGAAGCTCTACGAGCTGATGCAGGGCGAGATCGAGATCCTCCAGGTGGAGAAGAAGATCCGCACCCGCGTCAAGAAGCAGATGGAGAAGACCCAGAAGGAGTACTACCTGAATGAGCAGATGCAGGCCATTCAGAAGGAGCTGGGCGAGCGGGACGAGTTCAAGAACGAGATCCAGGAGATCGAGGAGAAGCTCAAGAACAAGCGGATGAGCAAGGAGGCCACGCTCAAGGTCAAGAAGGAGCTGAAGAAGCTCCGGATGATGAGCCCGATGAGCGCCGAGGCCACCGTCGTTCGCAACTACATCGACTGGATCATCAGCCTGCCCTGGTACGAGGAGACCCAGGATCGCCTGGACGTCACCGAGGCCGAGCGGGTGCTCAACGAGGACCACTACGGCCTGAAGAAGCCGAAGGAGCGCATCCTCGAGTACCTGGCCGTGCAGCAGCTGGTGAAGAAGCTCAAGGGCCCCGTGCTCTGCTTCGTCGGGCCTCCGGGCGTGGGCAAGACGTCGCTGGCTCGCTCGATTGCCCGGGCCACCGGCCGCAAGTTCGTCCGTCTGTCCCTGGGCGGCGTGCGGGACGAGGCCGAGATTCGCGGCCACCGGCGCACGTACATCGGCGCGATGCCGGGCAAGCTCATCCAGAGCCTCAAGAAGGCGGGCAGCAACAACCCCGTGTTCCTGCTGGACGAGATCGACAAGATGTCCACCGACTTCCGTGGCGACCCGAGCGCGGCGCTCCTGGAGGTGCTGGACCCCGAGCAGAACCACAACTTCAACGATCACTACCTGGACCTCGACTACGACTTGTCCAAGGTGATGTTCATCTGCACCGCGAACACGATGCACAACATCCCCGGTCCTCTGCAGGACCGCATGGAGGTGATTCGCATCGCGGGCTACACCGAGCCGGAGAAGCTCAGCATCGCCCGGCGCTACCTGATCCCCAAGGAGCAGGAGGCCAATGGGCTGACCGAGCTCAAGGTGGACTTCACCAACGACTCGCTGCGCACCATCATCCACCGGTACACGCGCGAGTCTGGCGTGCGCTCGCTGGAGCGTGAGATCGGCGGCGTGTTCCGGAAGATCGCGCGTGACGTGCTGAAGAACGGCAAGCGCGACATGCACGTGGACCGCAAGCTGACCATGAAGTTCCTGGGCACCCCGCGCTACCGCTACGGCGTGGCCGAGAGCGAGGACCAGGTGGGCATCGTCACCGGTCTGGCGTGGACCGAGATGGGAGGAGAGATCCTCACCACCGAGGCCACCGTCATGCCGGGCAAGGGCAAGCTCATCATCACCGGCAAGCTGGGCGAGGTGATGCAGGAGTCCGCCCAGGCGGCCATGTCCTACGTGCGCTCGCGCGCCGACCGGTTCGGCATCGACCGGAAGGTGTTCGAGAACTACGACATCCATGTCCACCTGCCCGAGGGCGCCATCCCCAAGGACGGTCCGTCCGCTGGTGTCACCATGTGCACCGCGCTCGTGTCTGCCCTCACCAAGGTCCCGGTGCGCAGGGATGTGGCGATGACGGGTGAGATCACCCTGCGCGGGCGAGTGCTTCCCATCGGCGGCCTGAAGGAGAAGACCCTGGCGGCGCACCGCGCCGGCATCAAGACGGTCCTCATCCCCAAGGCCAACAAGAAGGATCTCAAGGACATCCCCAAGAAGATCCGAGACCAGCTGCGCATCATCCCCGTGGAGTTCGTGGACGATGTTCTCCGCGTGGCGCTGGTGCTCGAGAAGCCCGAGGAGTTCGGTCGCAAGCCCGCCGGCGATGGGCTGAAGGGGCCGAGCGTTCCGGAGGCGCAGCCGGCTCCGGCTGGCGCTCCGGCCTAGCGCTCAGGGCGCGGTGAGGGCTTGCTCCCTCACTGCGTCCCCTCCCAGGGGTAGGAGGTTCTGCTCCTGGGAATCCTGTGGTTTGTTGAATTTTGACAGTTTTCTTAAATTCCGGGATTCTCCGCCCGCCGCAGGGCCGCCCCTCAACCCCAGGCCCTGCGAGTGGAGGAGTCCCCGTGAAGATCCAGATCCTGAAGGTTGCCTCGTTGTCTCTGGCTGCGCTACCCCTGCTCGTGAGCTGTGGCGGCGGCTTCAAGGAAGACATCAAGGGGCGCTGGGCCAGCACCACTTGCGAGGTCCGTCCGGGCGCCAACGGCTCGAGCCTCTACGTCAAGCGTGAATACGACATCCAGGATGAGACCTGGACGGGCACGCTGACCTTCTTCGCCGACGACAAGTGCGCCACTCCGTCCGTCGTGGCCGTGGCCGAGGGCCCGTACACCATCGGCGAGGAGTCCTCGAAGGTGGCGGGCAATTACGACGCCGCGTTCACCCTCGGGAAGATGCGGCTGACCACGAAGGATGAGGGCACCAACGGGTTCCTCAACAGCGCTCCGCCGAACTCGTGCGGCGCGCAGCCGTGGTCCGTGAACGTCGCCCAGGACATCACCGTGACCAAGGGCTGTGTCCTGCTGGGCGTGGATCTCCAGAACTGCGGCGTGGAGTACGAGCTGGTGAAGCTCGAGAACGACGAGCTGCTCTTCGGCGCTCGCCCGGCCGACGGCAGCGGCCCGTGCTCCGCCGACAAGCGGACCAGCACGGCCAGCTACCAGGGCCCCCTGAAGAAGGTCGAGTGAGTCTCTGAGCGGGGAGGGGCGTGGGCATGCCCCTCCTTGCGGCTCCTGCTCGCCGCGCTCCCTGGAATCCTGTCCAGGCGAGCGGGGCGGTGGGGCGTCAGGTGTGTTGCCGCCGTTCCTTTTGCCGCCCTTCGCGCTAGAACTCGCGCCGGTGGCTTCTCGTCCTCGACTCGTGCTGGCGCTCATGGGGCTGTGGCTCGCCGCGGCCTGTGGGCCTTGCGGCTTCCAGCCGGATCCCGGCATCAAGATCGTCGTCCCCGCGATGCCCACCACCCTGGACTGGAGCTTCTCGGACCCGGCCAGCTGGGCGAACTACCCGGTCATGCTCGCCACCCAGAAGGGGCTCACCACCCTGGGGACGGACAACTCCGTGCAGCCAGGGCTCGCCGAGCGCTGGGAGCGCGTGCGCGATGCCCAGGGGCATGAGGTCTACACCTTTCATCTGCGCTCGGATGTGCGCTGGTCCGATGGCGTCACGCCGCTGACCGCCCAGGACTTCGTCTTCGGCTGGCGCCGGGCCATGCTCGGCCGCGAGCGCGGGGAGATGGCGGAGATTGCCGGGGTTCGCGAGGCGCTGGAGCTGCAGGAGAAGGGGGCGTCCGGGGAGAAGGTGCTCGCGGCGCTCGAGCACACGGGGGTAGAGGCGTTGGATGCGCAGACCCTGCGCGTGACGCTGGAGCGGCCTCGCAACTACTTCCTGTCTCGCCTGGCCAACGTCTACCTGTTCTTCCCCGCGCCCTCCGCGGACCTCGTGGGGAAGTCCGACGAGGAGATCCGCGACTACTTCGATCGGCCTCGGGAGGGCCGGCCGCTGTCGCTTGGGCCGTACCGCGTGGAGCAATGGGATCGGGCCGGTGAGCGGGTGCGGCTGGTGCACAACCCGGCCTCCGCGTTCCAACCGCCGCTGGGGCCCGGTGAGCGTCCGGCTCCCGTGGTGACATTGATGAAGTCGGAGATCGGTTCGGCACTTTACGAGCGGGGGCGGGTGGACTTCGTCTTCATCGACAGCGCGTTGGCACTGCGTGGGAAGCGCCCGGCGGACCTCCACTACGAGCCGCTGCTCTCCACCTACTTCCTGGTCTTCAACACCGAGCGCCCGCCGTTGAACCGGCCCGAGGTGCGGCGAGCCATCTCCCGTGCGCTGGACCGGGATGCGCTGCTGGCGGGACTGCTGCCCGCGGTGCGGCCTTCGAATGTGTTGCTGCCGCCGGAGCTGCCTGGAGCCGCTACCCCCGAGGAGGCTGCGCTCCTGCCTCACTTCGATCGGGACCGGGCTCGTGAAGAGCTGCGTGGCGTGCCGGGACTGGATCGCCCGCTGCGCCTCGTTTTCAAGGCTGGGGACTCTTTCGTTCCGGAGGTGGCCATCGCCGAGCGCATCGTCGCGCAGCTGGCCACGGTGGGCATCACGGTGACGCTCGATGCGCGCTCGGACTTCTCGGCGGAGGTGGCCCGGCGCACTCCGGAGGGGCCTCGTGCGTACGACTTGTACATGCGCCGGCTGGGCGCCGATTACGCGCACCCGAACACCTTCTTCACCCTCTTCGAGCGCGAGGGGAACCATCAGTCAGGCTGGGAAACCCAGGCCGGTGGCGAGCCCATGGCGCGCTTCGAGCGGTTGTTGGAGGAGGCCGACGCGGAGGCTGATACCGAGCGGGCTCGAACGCTGTACGTCCAGGCCCAGCAGGTGCTTCTGGAGGAGCAGGCTGTGATTGCTCCGCTGTACCACCCGGATCGCTACTACCGCGCCCGGGCGAAGCTGCGTGGCCTGGATGTGGATCCGTTCAACTTCCTTGCTTTGAAGTCCCTTCGGCTTGCGCTCGAACCGGGGCAGGGGAGTGCCTCGCCATGAGGCAGCTCTTCGTCCGGCTCGGCCGGCAGCTCGTGCTTGTTCCCATCGTGGCGCTGGCCTCGTACTTCCTCATGGCCAGCCTGCCGCTCACGACCGAGTCGGATGCCAAGCGTCAGGTGTCTCCGGAGCTGGCGGCTTCGTACCAGCGGGATCTCGGCATCGGCGAGCCCCTGGGCTTCCTGCGCCCCTGGGAGAAGCTCTTCCGCGGCGAGCGGTTGGGCACGAGCGCCCAGGGTGTTACGGGCGATGAGCTGCTCCTCAAGCTCTCCGGCAGCGTCGGCGTGGGGCTGGTGGCGCTCGTGCTTGCGCTCCTCTGGGCGATGGGCTTCGCTTTGCTCAAGAACCGCTGGAAGCGTGGGCGGCTCTCGGTGCTCGGGGATGCGGTGCCCGCTGTGGCCTTCGGGACGCCCGTCTTCATCCCCGCGCTCCTGCTGGCTCCCGCCGTGGTCGAGCGCGGGAACATGCTCCCCGAGCTCACCGCCGCGCTCGTCATCTCCGTGTGGCCCGGCATCTTCCTCGGCACGCTGCTCGGAGACGCGCTGGAGACCGAGCTGACTCGCGACTATGTGCGCACTGCTGCCAGCAAGGGGCTCGCGCCTGGGGTGGTGCTCCGCCGCCACATCCTGCCCAACGTGCTGCCGGCGCTGCTGGATGCCATCGGCCCCGTGGCCACCGCGCTGCTCGCGGGCTCCTTCGCCGCGGAGCGCGTCTTTGGCCTGCCGTACTTCGGCCAGCTGTACGTGCTTGCTGTGCTCCAGAAGCAGGTGGCGGTCGTCGTGGTGGCCACGACGGTGTTTGCCTCGGTGCTCGTCGTGGTGGCGCTCGTCATCGAGGTGGTGCGGCTCATCGTCGATCCCCGCTCCCGAGAATCCAGGACCTGAGGCGTGTTCTCGGCATAGGGTCAGGCGGGGGACGGGAACCCGTCCGGTCCCGACTGGTCGGTACCAGCGCTCTGCTCAGAGCGGCGCGTGTCGGGTTGCCGCAATCCCAGGAGACGCACTCATGCCGGAGTTGGTGTTCTTTCGCAGAGGCGAGGAGGTGCTCCGGGTAGGAGTGGGAAGCACGCGTCTGGTGCTCGGCCGCGGGGAGAGCTGTGATGTCGTCATCCCGGATCCCACCGTGAGCCGCCAGCATGTGGCGCTCCAGTACGACGGCGCGCTCTGCCTGATGGAGGATCTCTCTGGCCACGGCACGCTCGTGGCCGGCAAGCCCATGACGCAGGGAGAGCTGGCGGATGGGGTGGACTTGAGCCTCGGCTCGTGGCGCGCTGTCTTCCGGCTGAGCAGCGCAGGGGCGTCGGATGGGCCCACCGGTGTGGGGCGGGGCACCGATGTTCAATCCCGCGAGACTCCCGAGCAGGACTTGCCACCTGTCCAGGTGCGAGTGAAGCAGGGCACCACCGAGTTCGTTCATGAGATCCGCGAGGACACCTTCACCCTGGGCAAGGATCCCGCCAACGCTCTGGTGATCCAGGATCGCTTCATCTCCAACCGACACCTGAAGGTGACTCGGAGTGACGGCGGCTTTCACGTGGTGGATCTGAACTCCACCAATGGCTCGTTCCTGGGGAGCACACGCATCTTCGAGGCGGAGATCGCGCTGGGCACCGCGCTGCGAGTGGGAGAGACGGAGCTGTTCTTCGAGCCGGTGCCTCGGGGGCAGCCGCAGACGTCCTTTTACGGCATCATCGGCGGTGACGCCGCGATGAGGCAGCTCCAGGAGCTGATCCAGCGGGTGGCGCCCTCGGCCGTCACGGTGGCCATTCTGGGCGAGTCCGGTACCGGCAAGGAATTGGTGGCCCGGGCCATTCACGACTGCTCCCCGCGTGCCGCTCAGCCCTTCATCCCCATCAACTGCGCGGCGATCTCTCCACAGCTGATCGAGAGTGAGTTGTTCGGCCACGAGAAGGGTGCTTTCACCGGCGCCGAGGTGAGGCGAAAGGGCGCTTTCGAGGCTGCCCACGGCGGCACGCTCTTCCTGGACGAGGTTGGAGAGCTGCCGCTGGAGCTGCAGGCCAAGCTGCTGCGCGTGTTGGAGAACGGAGAGGTCAAACTTGTGGGAGCCACGCGCCCGCTTCAGGTGGACGTGCGAGTGGTGGCTGCGACCAACCGTGAATTGCTGGCCCAGGTCCGCGACGGGAAGTTTCGTGAGGATCTGTACTTCCGGCTGTGCGGCATTCCGCTGGTGCTTCCGCCGCTGCGCCGTCGGCCCGGAGACGTGAGGACGCTGGCTGAGCACTTCGTGCGGGCCTACTCGCCTCGAGGGCAGACGGTGAAGTTCACCGCGGCCGCGCTGGACAAGCTCCAGCAGCACACGTGGCCTGGCAATGTCCGGGAGCTGCGCAACGTGGTGAACCGCGCCCTGCTGCTGCGCAAGGGACCGAAGATCGACGTGGATGATGTGTCGTTCGAAGCGGGAGTGCTGCGCGAGCCGGAGGGACTGGCGAACCTCGAGCTGCCGATGGGCGCGACGCTGGGGCAGATGATGGAGCGGCTGGAGCGGCAGGTGATCGAGAACACGTTGCGACGCTTCCTGCACAACAGGGAGCGTACGGCCCGGGCGCTGGGACTGAGCCGCGCCAGCCTCTACAGGCGGCTGAAGGAGTGGGGGCTCGACCCGGAAGATGGAGAGTGAGCCGTCCCAAGTCGCCTTTAATAGATGACGTCGGCGTGGCCTTCGAGCAATGCCCTGATCCTGTCTTCGCTGACGCCCGCCTCTTTCGCCAGGGCTGTGGCCGAGTAGGTCATGGCAGCGGTTGCCTTGGGATATCTGTCAAAGCCAGTGAACCAGGGACGAATCTCTCGCGGCCAGGTCATAGAGGCGAACTCACGGCTCCTTCGGTAGGGGTCCAGAAGGGTGAAGTAGGGCCAGCGAGGAAATTTCAAGGTGCGAGCGTCGCACCCGACGAACCGGCACGCGTGGAGGTGCGCAGCGGTGAAATCGCAGTCCTCGATTCCACCCATATCCTGATGGATCAGCCCGTAATCTGGCTCATGCCCGAAATCACAAGAGAAGAGGCGCCCTGTGAAACGGCAGCCTTTTAGATGGGCGGTGTACCAGACGGCATTCTTGAGTTGTCTCTTGACCTCGATGTGGCAGTCAATGAACCGTGGGCCGTTCAGGTGGAGGAGCTCGGACGATACCCGTAGAACGATCGTACAGCGCCTCAGTACCAGGTTGGGTCCGAGATAGTAGCGGATGTTCTTGGCGCCAAGCTCCAGCCTCTCACCCTCCAGGGTCCGTTCCTCGATGATGAGGTTCTCGGGATAGTCGGAGTGCATGCCCTCTGCCCCTCAGAAGCCGATCATCCGGAACAGCTCCTTCGCCATGCGCTGGCTACCCGTTCAAGGCAGACTCTGGTCCAGTTTCCCAAAGACACGCGTGAACTCGGCCTGACAAGCATCAAGGACGGCGCCTTGATCAGCAAAGAGTGCGGCGACGAGCTTTAACGACTCAACGTCGATTTCAGACCGGTCTGACGCTGCAAACGTGCGAAACAAAGTCCTTGCCAAGACTGGAGCAACCGAATCTTGCGCTGTAATGGTTCCGTGAGAGAGAGCCGTCACACGACGAGACAAGACTTTCTCCATGAACTCCCACGCATCACTCAGCTGTCTTGGCTTGATTGGCGGACCCGACCACCCCGGCGTTGTGGACGAGGCGAAACCGAAGCCGGCGATGTGGCCGGCCAAAAACCGAAAGGCCGCGCGATAATCAGCCATATCGCGCTCCAAGCATCGACGGTAATCGAGACAGCAGAAGTTGGGATGATGTTTAATGAACTCGATCTCGACACAGCGAGATAGCACAACATCGCTCTCTACCATTAACTCTAGCGTAATCTCCGAGTTCCAATAATGCTTGTCCTCCTTGGGGTCATGCCACCAGGGACCGTCTCCCTTCGTTGGATCGTAGCGTTGGAGCAGGTCATCGTGGTTTTTGCTCGTTGCAAGGAGTCTGGGCGCCTTGACGTTGTAGGTCATGGCCTCGACCCAGTAGTAGTTGAGCCCCTTGACAAGTTCCGACCACTCAAATGCGAACTGAATGTTCCCGTATCGGGATCCGTTGACCCAGCTGTTGGGTGAGAACCAGTTCACGAGGATGCGGTGGGTATTCAGCTTGCTCTTGTCGTGGATGAGACCAGCGCGAAGCTTCCCTTGGGCAAGAATTTGGTGAGCAACCGAAACATGCGCGACATGATAGGTGCGGCCAAGGGGTATGCAGGTGGGGTTGAACTTGGGTGGCTCGTAAGGCACACCGACCTTGAATTCTTTCCATTCACCCTCGGTGGTCATCTTGTGCTCCGCTGGGGCCCGTCACACGCTCGAACGACACTCCCAAGTTCCCGACCTGTTCGAGTGCGTTCTTGACCTCCTCCGAGACAATGAACGCCGTCTTGAACTTCCTCGGCCTCAAGACATGTGCGCCTTCATTCTTTGCAGGGGCAATCCGCAAGCCGTAGACCCAACGGTATGCACCTCTGTGCTCAGGATGCGGGTCATCCTGCTCGTACGGCTGTATCTCCTCGCATCGCGCCTCATCAATGCAGTCGACAAGTCTTGTTGCGTTGACGATGAAGAAATTCTCAAGTTCTCTCCCCACCGTCACCGGGAATAACTGTACGTCGTCAGGGGCAAGCACCCTGAAGACATTCCCAACTGCTTCGCTGACGATTGGCACTCGCTCTACTCCAGCGAACATGAAAGTGCGCCTCACGCCCTGATTCCGAACCTGAGCCTTGATGGGTCCAGGGTTGGGCAGAACACGCCCATCCGTGAACATCCAAGGTTCCTCGAACTCCCCTCCAGATGCTGGAACGGGAGTCGTGATGTACCACTGAGGCACATCGGCAATATCCACCCAGTAGAAATGACGTTCCACCTCAATCTCCCGCCTTCACGATGAGTCGCCGCAATCTTGAGCCCGGCGTCAGCAACTCATTCGCAATCTTCGCAAGCTCTTTCAATAACTCGGGCCGACAAGTCTCAGGGGTCTTGCATCGGCTCACGGCATCTTGCAGGCGCCCCACTACTGCTTTGTGGTATGCCGCTGTGTGTGGCCCCTCGTGCCCCTTGAGCCGTACTTGGTTTGCCACATCCTCCAGACTCATCCCCGCCTTCCTGAAGATGTCCTCGCAGATTGGCGTCCACGGACCACCCGTCGCAGCGGAAATCGAGTTCTTGTTCGTGCAGATGTGATGAATCGGCCCCTCTTCGTCGCCTGGAACTTTCCCCTCCTGGTACATCGCCAAGGCAGTAGTAGCTCCAGGGGCCAGCGCGACATTGAGCACTCCAGCCGCGGGCAGCGCGATGGAGGTCACGCCACCATTCAGGGCCGCCCCAAGCTGGAATCCAGCCTCGGCCTCCGCGCGAAGAGCCGCCTGGGGAAATCCAGGAAGCTTGGGGCCCTGAGCTGCCATCGCCCCTCTTCCTCCAAGCGCCGCAGTGACCAGGAGCACCAGGACGCGCGTGCCGTTTGTCCCCAATACCCTCCCGAACTTGTGCCCGATGTCTTGTAGCTCGATGACACTCATCGCCGTCCCCGCATCATCCCACAACTGGACGAAACCTCGCCCTATCTCCCAGACCGGCACCACTCCGAGGTAGGCCACCATCGCCGCCGTCAGCGCGACCGCGAGGGCCTTGGTGATCGGCTCGGGCAGGGTGATGGTGAGGAACAAGGCCAGAGCGGCCGAGGTCACCATGGCTTTGAGCGCCGCTGGGTTCAGCATTTTGCCGACCTCGGCCTCGACGCTCTCCCACACGGTATCGAGTGCGAACGAGAGCGCCATCAATGTCCGGTCCTTGCGCGAGAACGTCAGCCCCGTCCCACCCACCAGGGACAAACACTCGTCCGCGTCGGGGCAAATGCGTGCGTGTAGCGACTCTGGTGAACTGCCCGAGCCAGGATCCGCGAGCCCCTTCGAGGATGCGAGCAACCTCCTGGACCGTACCCACCCGAGCTTGTCCGCCTCTTCCGTTTCCCGGAACGCCACATCCATCCGCAAGTCGAGGATGAGCTGCGTGAGGGCTGACTTGAACTCCTCGTCGCTCACCTTGACTGGTGCGACATCGACCGACTCGTGGACGACTTCCTGGCCGTTCCCCGTATCGATATGGACGACACGGGGTGTCGCGCACCCTGCTGCCAGAAGCAGTACAGACACCAGTGCAATGAACCTCATGGACTCCCCCGATGACGCCTCTCGGAAATTGGGAGGCGCGCCGTCTTTGTTTTGAGCTCTGACTACTTCACGGGGGCTCCATGTGCTGCAAGTGCACTCCGCTGGGTGCTCTAGATGAGCTGGGAGCGCCAGTTGACAGGCAGTGTCTCAAAGACCGGGCACCTGTTCTGCGAGGCCAGGAACTCGCGCACTTGGGCCCGGTCTGTCTTTGCGAAGCCTGACTTGAGGCCGTCAAGAGAGGGCTTCTCGTCCTCCTTCTTTTTCGGCTCAAGCTCCATGTCCGGGAGAAAGTCCACGCTGGGCACCTCGTCGTTCACGTTGGACCTGCTCTCTACCTTCTTCTTGCTCCGTTCGTTCTGTGGCTTGGCCTTGGCCTTGACCTTGGAGGGGTCGCCGATGGTGCCTTGGACTCCCTGGTTGCGGGCGGCGATCCAGTTGATCTTCTTCGGGTACGTCTTGCCCTGGTATTGCTGGATGACCCACTGGCCGGTGCGCGTAGGGGGCCTCTTGAGCAGGATGCGCTCGTACCCGAGCCCGATGCTGTGCCACGCCGACATCCGTTCACCACCCTGGCTGTTGACCTCCTCCATGTAGCGCACGCAGAAGCCCATCAGCGCCATGGCCTCGAGGTTCCCGCTGCGCATCCCCAGGTGACGCGTGTCGCAAGCGCGGTGCAGCAACTCATAGAGGCGGAACTGATGGATCCGGCCCTTCCCGAACGTTCCTTCCCAGGACCCCTTCTTCCAGAAGTTGGTGAGGTTGAAGATGCGCGGTGACTTGAAGCTCGCGTTGAGCTTCTCGCAGATCACGTCGAACTTTCGCGCCCGGCCCTCCTTGGCCTCGAGGTGAACGACCGGAGGATCGCCGGTGATGATCACATAGTACCCGAGCCCCAGTGCCTCCAGTGCCAGCTGCTCCACGCCTGTGAAGCTCGTGTCGTGCTCGACATGGATTTCTCCCTTCTTGCCGGTGAATCGGCTCCAGAGGACGAGGACCTTCTCGCCCTTCATCTCCTCGAAGGGCAGCCCCGTGTCCACCAGCCAGCTGACCAGCGTGGGGCACTGGTTCCAGAAGCCCCCCGTGTCGGAGACGCCCCAATCCTCGCGGATCCACGAGCGCGCCTGGGTGTCCTTCCAGTAGCCCTGGATGCTCAGGTAGAGCGTGCCCAGGTAGTAGGGCATGGGCAGGAAGATCTCACGGGCCGTCTTGAAGATCTCCGTGATCTTGAGGTTCTTGGCCTTCTTGTCCTTGGTGGATACGTAGACCCGCGTGGGGTCGCAGGTCTTGAGGAACCCCTCGATGTCGCCGGTGTGATCGAGGGCGAGATCCGTCCCTCGCATGATCAGCACCCGTGCGTCGGGGTTGAGGCTCATCGTGGCGCCGATGCCGAACATGTCTCCGCTCATTTCACCGCCCAGCAGGCAGAGCAGGGGTACGGTCAGGACCAGTTCTCGCTGCACATGGCGTACGAAGAAGGCGTAGTGCGGGTTCTCCTGGAAGCGGAGTTTGGTCGCGTTCCAGCCGCCATCGGTGTAGCGGCGCCTCAGGTCTTCGATCATCGGACCGAGCTCGTCGTACCTCTCGAGGAACTCGAGGTTCTCAATGAAGCAGCCGCTCATTTCGTCGACGAAGCGCTGGATCTGACCCTCCATCGAACCAGGAAGCGAGTCGAGGATCTCCCACCACTCATCGGCTTGATTGCCGGTGACGTCATAGATCCAGCTGGCCACCATGGCGGTGAACGCCTGCTCTGGCATCTCGCCCAGGTGTTCGCCGAGAGCGCCGCGGATCCGATTGAGGAAATATTCTTGCCACATGCCGGGATCTAAACGGCGCCGTTCGAGCGGGTCAAACGCGGGACCTGCTCTCACCAGCGCTCATCGACGGGCAGGAGGTTGCTTCTCCTACGTGGGAGGCTCGGCCAGGGAAAGGTAGGGGCGCCAGGCTGAACACCGGCGAGGGTGGGCATTCGGGCAATGCCAGCAAACACCCCAGCGGTATCGACATGCGATTATCCTCCCATGACTCACCCCATGACGAAGCTACCGAAGGGCCCCCCCAGCGCCATCCTGCAGCAGCTGCGGTACATGCGGGATCCCTTCAAGCTGTTCCGCGACTGCCGCGACCGCTACGGCGACCCGTTCTACCTCCCCGGCCTGGAGTGCGGATTTGTGGTGACCGGCGAGCCGGAGGGGCTCCGCACCATCTTCGGTGCGGACCCCGGCATCTACGATCCCGTCTACGCCAAGCTGATGGCGCCGCTCATCGGCGAGAACTCCATCCTCATCCAGACCGGCGATCGCCACCGCGCCCTGCGCAAGCTCCAGGCGCCCCCCTTCCACAGCGCGCGGATGAAGGCGTACGGCGCCCTCATTCGCGACCTCACGCTGGCGCGGCTCAACGCGCTCCCGCGCGGGCAGCCGTTCTCCGCCCACCACCTCACCCAATCCCTCTCGCTGGACGTGATCATCCAGGCCGTCTTCGGCGTCACCGACCGGT
>NZ_JAHXBF010000056.1 GCF_020103695.1 Hyalangium versicolor | reverse complement strand
TAAGTCCGCTCTCAAGCGCTTGGTACTTCGCCGCGATGACTTCCTCCAGGTCCATGCCTACATTGATGGGCACGATCTCGGGCACCCGCAAACTGAAACTTTATTCCTGCGCGGCTCCTTAGAACGCTCCTCGTCCACGGGGGACAAGCCCAGTACTCCCCCTCGCCAATAGAAGGACCTGGATTCTCGCCTGCTCCAGCGCCGCGTGCTGTCGGGGCGTCGGCATCTGATCGTTGCGCAGTGCCTCAAGCGCCTCGCGGACAAGTCCCTCATGCGCTATGGGCCCCACGATGGCGCGCAAACGCCCAGTCATCAGCTCCACTGTGCCATTCTGAAAGGTGCGCGCCACGCGGGCGCGCAGAATCTCAAGTCGGTCCTCTCGTGCCATGCTCCACTCCAATATCACCCCTCCACTCTACGCAAAGAGGGGCGGGATGGCGGCCTGCCGAGAAGGCGTGCCGGTGCCGAGCGTCAGGGTCGCCCTCTCAGCATAGATGACTCAAGGGCCAGGGGATTGGGGCCTCTCGGCAGTGGATGAGAGCCCCCTTCACGGGAAGACCTCCAGTTGGGCAGAGCACCGGGCCGAGTATGGCCTCGCCCATGGTCCCGGAACCTGAGCCCCAGTGCCCACCAGTGGGCACCCACTGCTCACGCCCTTTCACCATTGCGCGCCCCTACGTCAGTCTCTGATCGTGGACTGTGAGTCTCTATTGCTGGACTCCTGGCGCTTCGCGCGTGGAGGGGTGCTCGCTCGCAAAGCCTTGTCTTTCCTGGACTGAGGACAGTGGCCCGCCGCCTGCAAATCCCCCCGCCGTCACTCGATGACAGGGCTGAGCCGGGCGGTCCGGACCAACTCGTAAACCTCCATTCCGAAAGGAAAACAAGTCGTGTCTTCTAGCAATACCTCGATCACCAATCCCTACAAGGGCCTCAACCGCGAGCAGGTGCTCGCCACCATGATGGAGCTCCTCAAGGACGAGACTCGCAACCACCTCCGCATGGGGCTGCTCTACATCTACGTGGTGGACAGTAGCCTCCTGGAGGGCACTCCGTACAAGAACGCCGTCGACTTCATCTGCGGCAACATCCAGGAGGTGTCGCGCACCGCCCTGGTCCTGTACGGCGCCGTGGCACGCGCCTTCAACGAGGCCGTGTGCACCCAGTTCGGCATGACTCGCCTCCAGCTCCTGCTCACCTACAAGAAGGTGGCCAAGATCGAGGTGAACAGCGACACCCCCGGCGACACTCCCATCCTGGTCCCGGACTCGAACGGCCAGACAACTCCCAAGCCGTTCTCCGCCTGCTCCGTGGACGAGCTGCGCAAGGCCTTGGCCCACCAGCGCTCGACCACCCCGAGCCAGCCGATTCCCGAGGCAGACCGGGCGCTCTATGACGGCTACCTCCAGGCGATCATGAGCCGCTTCCCCAAGGGCTCTTCGGTCCGCGTGCAGATGCGCACCCACGAGGGCAAGACGCTGATCGACTTCCAGGGCATCCCCCTGGCGGAGGTGCCCACGCTCTCCGAGGCGTTGATCTCCCAGCTCTAGCCTCGGCGCAAGCTGACCGAAGAGGAACTGACGTCGGAGACGATGTAGACATGCCCTGTCGGTGAAGGCCCCGCCCACCCTGGTACGCCAGGGGGCGGGGCTTTTTACCAAGACAGTCATGAGGAGATGCCCCAGTGCCCACCAGTGGGCATTCAGTGGTCACGCTGACTTGAGCCGAGGGCAACGTGCGGCAGGCGTGCTGAGGACCTCTGAGGTAGGGTGACGCAATCGGGTGCGGTCATGGCCCCTCGTCGGAGAACGCCCATGGGCTCGAAGCGATCCTTGCGGGAAGTGGACCCGCTCAGCCTCCCACCGGGAATGCAGCTCGGTCCCTGGCGCATCCTCGCCTGGACGGGCCGCGGCGCTTACGGCACCCTCTACCGCGTCCACCGCATCGGACACGAAGAGGCAGGCCCCTTCGCCCTCAAACTGGCCGTGTCTCCCGAGGATGACCGCTTCGAGCGCGAGGCATGGCTCCTCTCTCGCATCCAAAGCCCATATGTGCCCGGGTTCCACGATCAGGGCGTGTGGAAACACCCCTCCGGAGCCTTCCCCTACCTCGTCATGGACTGGATCGACGGCGAGCCCCTGTACGAGTGGGCCGCGCGTCGCAACCCTTCCTCCGCCCAGTGCGCGGGGATGCTGGCGCACGTGGCTCGGGCCCTCCAGGCCGCCCATGCCGTCGGCGGCCTGCACCGGGACGTCAAGGGCGCCAATGTCCTGGTGCGCCCTGCCGATGGCCGCGTCTTCCTCACCGACTTTGGCGCGGGGGACTATCGGGGTGCCACCACCCTCACCTCGAAGCTGCTGCCCCCAGGCACTCCCGCCTATCGCAGCCCCGAGGCCTGGGGCTTCCTCTATCTGTTCCGCCGTCACCCCACCGTCCACTACCCCGCCAGCGCTTGCGATGATCTGTTCGCCCTGGGGGTCATGGCCTACCGCCTGGTCACGGACGAGTACCCGCCTTCCACCCATCCTCAGGAGTACGGTGCCGAGGTGTGGCGAGAGGGAGGCAACGGCCCTCAGCCTCCCCGGGCGCTCAACCCTCACGTGAGCCCGGCACTGGATTCGCTCATCCTTCGCCTGCTGTCCGTGCTCCCCGATGGCCGCTTCGACGGCGATGCACGCGAAGCAGCCGAGGCGTTGGTGCAAGCTTCCGCAGACTCAGCTCGTGCAGCACACGAACCCCTGTTCGACTGGGGGCTCGGGCACCGCCTGCGCTTGCGGAGCCCGGAGGTGGTCCGTCGCGCCGCGCAAGAGGACGCGTCCGCGAGCCAACAGCCCAAGCCACCGGCGTCGAAAAAGCAGTTTGCGGCTCAGGCCGAGCTCACGCCTCTTCGAGTGCGCCCACCCGGATGGACCATGGAGTTGGGAGGCTCTCTGCTGGCGTTGCTGCTCGCAGGGCTCAGCGTGGCGTTGTTCCACCATGATCCGGACGAGCCCTCGCGCATCTCTGACAAGCAATCCCGTGAGGGCGAAGGTGTATCCGTGGGTGACGACGCCATCTCAAGACCTGTCCCGATGCAGGCTCCCACGCCGACGGAGACCACACAGAAAAAGCTCGCCCTGCCTGTGCCCGATGAGCCCCTGGAGGGCCAGCGTAAACCCCCTTGCGACAGGTTTGGCGAGATGACCATCAAGGGAGGGTGTTGGTTCCTCCTCAATGCGCGGCCTCCCTGCAAGGACGACGCATACGAGTGGAAAGGCGCTTGCTACACGGCCGCTTACCCTCCCCACCGCCGCCCCACCTCTACCCCACCGTGAGCCAGGGATCCCTTCCGGGCGTGGTCTGAGCCAGTGGGTATGCCTGTCATACCAGTTCGGTTCATGGCTGCCGCCCGCAGGGCTGCCCCGCCAAGCTGATAGGTTCTCTTTTCAAACAGGCTTTTGATGGCGCGGTTGAGCCAGCCGGTCATGGAGGCTACCGTGATCATGTCCAGGCCAATCAGGGGGGCTCGTTCATGGCCTACGTCATCACGCCACTTGTTCTGTTCGGGCTCGTGGTGTTCGTCCTGAGTTCCGCAACGAAGCCGGACAAGCGCTCCGAGCGATTCCGCAAAGTCCTCACGTGGCTGGAGGATGCAAGTCCGGTGCTGATCGCTCTCGTCTGGATCATCTATGGCGTCGCGCACTTCGCGAGTCCGGGCAGTGCCGGTAAACAAATGCCCGAATACCTGGGCTCCTCTCGTGACTTCATGTTCGCGGCCTCGGGCGCTCTGGAGATTGCGCTGGGGGTGCTCACACTCTCTGCACGCTGGCGCAAGATGGCTCTCCTGGGTCAGCTCGTCTTGCTGGTCGCCTTGGTGCCGTTCGTAGCCTTCCTGCTGACGGATACCGCAGCGATCCAGGATCTGCTCGGAACGATGCTGCCCGCCTGGCTCTCGCGAACCGTCGTTGTCCTCCACAATCTGTTGCTTTTTCTTTGGATTCACTGGCTCTACGAAAGCACCTCGCAGACACCGCGCGCTGTACAGCCCAAGGAACCCTGGCGCCTCTCGCCCGTTCTCATCGTGGCCGTGGTCATGCTCCTGGCCAACATCGCAGGCTTCGCCGTGATCGCCATAGCTCCCTGGCATCACTCCGTGTCCTCGCTCTGGGCCATGGCCTGCCTGTCCACCGGCGCGCTCATAGGCTTCATCTTCGGAGTGCCCAGATACCTGAAGAGGAAGCAGGGCGTCGAGAAGGCCGCGCGTTACGTGCCGAACACGAACATCGAGAAGCTGTCGGACTGGCTGACGAAGATCCTGATCGGAGTCGGCCTCGTCGAGTTCCACGCACTGGGAGGCATCCTGCAGCGCCTGAGCGACTTCTTCGCCAGCGGTGCGGTCGTTCGCCCGGATCAGAGCGCAAGCGTGTCCGAAGCACGGACCTTTGCCAGCGCCATCATCGTGTACTTCGTCGTCGCGGGCGTGATTCAAGGCTTTCTTCTGACCCGGATGTTCCTGACTCGAGCCTGGAACGACAACCAGCAACCCACTCCCTGATCAATGGGAGGCATGTTCATCGGGTCTGGTTCTGATCCGGATCAAGCAGCGAGCCGGACTGTGGACCGGCTGGGCCAAGGCTGAGCCCGCGCTGTGTAAGCACTAGGTCCAATATCCATGACCAGAAACTCTGAGTAGAAGTGGCCCCGCAGGCACAGTTCGGCACCTCCTCTGGCTGCTGGCGGTCCAGGCCTTTCCCCGCCATCAACCCATCTCCCTCTTTCTTGGTTGACCCATAGTCAGGAGTTATCAATGCCGTTGGATCGAGACCTTCCCAAACGCGAAATCTTGCCGATCCCCGACCGTCCCTATGTCGGCCCGACGAAGTACAATGCCGTGGACCCGCAGCCTGAATTCCCTCCTCTCTTACCGATCCGCCCGCCCGAGGGCGCCCCCAACGTCATCGTCATCCTGATCGACGATGTGGGGTTCGGTGCCTCTGAACCCTTCGGAGGGCCCATCAAGACTCCGACAGCCGAGTCGCTCGCCAAGGGGGGCCTCAAGTACACCCGTTTCCATACGTCAGCTCTGTGCAGTCCGACGCGCGCCGCCTTGCTGACTGGCCGCAACCCCCACTCCGTCGGCATGGGTTGCATCACCGAGATGGCGACCTCGGCGCCTGGCGCCACCTCGATGATCCCCAACAGCGCCGCCTCGATCGCCAAGATACTCAAGTACAACGGCTACTCGACGGCTCAGTTCGGTAAGTGCCACGAGGTGCCCACCTGGGAAACTGGCACCACGGGGCCCTTCGACCACTGGCCCACCTACATGGGGTTCGAGAAGTTCTATGGCTTCGTGGGCGGCGAAACCAACCAGTACTACCCTACCCTCTACGATGGAACGACTTACATCGAAATGCCAGAACGTGGGGACTACCACCTGACCACGGATCTCGCCAATCAGGCCATCAAGTGGATTGAGACTCAGAAGTCCCTTGCTCCGGACAAGCCCTTCTTCATGTATTTCGCTCCAGGCGCGACCCATGCCCCCCACCAGGTCCCGGAAGAGTGGAGTAACAACTACAGAGGGGAATTCGACGCCGGCTGGGACGAGCTGCGCAAGGCCACGTTCGAGCGCCAAAAAGAGCTAGGCGTCATCCCGCAGGACGCGAAACTGACAACTCCCCACGAAGATGACATTCTGCCCTGGAAAGACATGCCGGCCGAGGTCCAAGATTCCCTGAAGCGCGAGATGGAAATCTACGCCGGCTTCCTCGAACATACCGACCACCAGATCGGCAGGGTGATCGAGACGCTCAAGACTCTCAAGATCTTCGAGAACACGCTCATCTTCTACATCCTCGGCGACAACGGAGCTTCCGCCGAAGGCACGTTCCTTGGCACCTTCAACGAGATGATCGGCTTCAACGGCATCGAGATGTCGGAGCAGGAACAGATCGATATCATCAATAATCACATCGAAGAGTTCGGCACCAAGAAAGCGTATAATCACTATGCCATCGGCTGGGCCCAGGCCATGTGCACGCCGTATAAGTGGACCAAGCAAGTCGCCAGCCACTTCGGAGGCACTCGCAACGGCATGATTGTCCATTGGCCAAAGGGCATCAAGGTGGCCGCCGGCAGGCGAGACCAGTTCGCTTACGTGACCGATGTGCTTCCGACGGTCCTCGAAGCCATCGGGCTGCCGGAGCCGTTGAGCGTCGACGGAGTGCTGCAGAAACCCATCGAGGGTTTGAGCTTCTTCTACACGTTCAATGAAGACAAGGCGGCTGATCGCCACAGGACCCAGTACTTCGAGATGTTTGGCAATCGTGGCATCTACCATGAAGGCTGGACTGCCGTCACCCTCCACTCGAAGCCCTGGCAGATGTACAACCTACCGGACTACGCAGAGGATAAGTGGGAGCTCTACTACACGTATGACGCCAATCCGGAAGACACAGGCTCGGACAAGCCTCAGGTGGACTGGACCCAGGCAACAGACCTCTCCCAAGTCTACCCAGACAAGCTAGCGGAGCTGAAGAACCTCTTTCAGATCGAGGCGGCCCGTTACAACGTCTTCCCCCTCGACGACCGAAAGATAGAGCGCCTGCCCCCGCCCCAGGACCCGTCCCGCAAGCAAAGGTATGTCGACGGGAGTTTCGTTGCCGACCCGGTCGTGATCGACACCTTCAACCGCTCTTTCAATATCACCGCACAGATCACCGTGCCAGCCGATCTATCTGGGCCCGTGAACGGCGTGATCCTCGCCCGTGGCAACGATTTTGGCGGCTTTGGCCTCTATGCCAAAAATGGAATCCTCACTTACGTCTACAACTACCTGGGGCTCGAGATCACCACCATCCCTCAGGCGAACGTGAATTCGCGGCTGCCGTCGGGCACGTACCAGGTCCGCATGGAGTTCACGTACGAAGGCGGTGAGGAGACCGGCCAGGGCGGCACGGTGAAACTCTTCCGAAAAGACGGGGAGAGCGACGTCCAAATCGGCCTGGGCAAACTCGAAAAGACGAATCCGGTGATCTTCAACGTGGACGCCTTCCTGATGGTCGGCAACAAGACTGGCGGCCCCTTGTGCCCGGACCTCGAAGGGAACAACCGCTTCACCGGCACGGTGGACTGGGCGGAGATCGAGGTCACGGGACTCCCCGGCATCAAGAGCCCGGAACATCGCGTGCACGCGCTGATGGCGATCGAGTAACCAACCATACACATCGGTGGCGCTCACCTGCCTTGCGCTCGTACCAGCCCGTCTCGTCCCGTCTGGGCCACCTCATGTCGTGGTTCAGCCGGGGATCGGCGGCAGCGCGGGCGCGTTCAACCCTTCGAACGGGTCGGCCCAGGCCGGCACGGCCTGCAGCCGCGCATGCCAGGCCGCCAGTGCGGGGTAGTCGACCAGCGGCAGTCGGGCCACGTCGTTGTAGGGCAGGAAGACGGCCATGCGGAAGTCGGCATAGGACAGGCCGCTGGCCAGCAGCCAGTCTTGCCGGCTCAGATGGGCGTCGAGGATGGCGCTCGTCTCGTGGAAACGCTCGATGCCGCGCGCGACGAGGGCCTCGTCCAGCGCGCCGAGGGCGTAGCGCTGCTTGGTGCCGCGCTCGAAGTGCACCATGTCGCAGGCGTGCATGAAGTTGTCGCGGCTCCAGCTGAGCCAGCGGATCATGTCCGGCAGTTCTGGCCCGCTGCGCCAGAACTCCGAACCGACGAGCTGCGAAAGCCGACAGGCGATGGCGTCGGCCTCCCACAGCGAGCCGCTGGCCTCGGCCAGGATGGGCAGGCGCAGCGACGGGTTCAGCGGCCGGAACTTCTCGGCCTGCCCCGGCGCCAGCGGCGCGGCAAACTCGTAGGTAACAGGCGCAGCGAGGTATTTCGCCACCGCGACGGCGAGGCGCGGGTTGGGGTTGCGGGAGAAGTAGAGGATGGGCGTCATCGGCGTGGGCTCTCGGCGTCGGGGGCAGCGGTGAGCCACGATAAGCGATGGCTGAGGCGTTCGAGCGGGCATATAGGTCGCAGGCGACCTGCTCACGGCCCGGCGGGAAAAATCCGAGCGAGCCCGCTGACACGTCAACCGAGCCGCTGACATGTCAGCCGGCCCCTTTGACACGTTAGCGGCCTGAGCTCTTCGCCCTCGCGCGGGTTCTGAACGCCTGTTTCCGCCTCCTTGCGAGTCTTGTGGCCCGCGGCGGGCGCTGGCACAGCGGTTGCTCAGCGCACGCGCGCAGCACGCAGGCCCCATCCCAGAAGGCAATTCGTGAAAACGCAAGCCAAGCAACCTTTTCAATTGCCAGACTTCTACGTCCCCTGGCCGGCGCGCCTGAATCCCAACCTCGAAGGGGCCCGCGTGCACTCCAAGGCGTGGGCGCGGGAGCTGGGAATCATCGGCAAGCCGAAGGACGGGAGCGCCCCCGAGATCTGGGACGAGGCCCGGTTCGATGCCATGGACTACGCCCTGCTCTGCGCGTACACCCATCCCGAGGCTCCGGGCCCTGAGTTGGACCTGGTGACCGACTGGTACGTCTGGGTCTTCTACTTCGACGACCATTTCCTCGAGCTGTACAAGCGCACGAAGGATCGCGAGGGGGCGAAGAAGTACCTCGACAGGTTGCCCGCGTTCATGCCGGTGGACCTCTCCGTCACTCCGCCGGAGCCGACCAATCCCGTGGAGCGCGGCCTCGCGGACCTGTGGGCGCGCACGGTGCCCCATCGCTCCGAGGCCTGGCGGCGCCGGTTCTTCACGAGCACGAAGCACCTGCTCGAGGAGTCCACGTGGGAGCTGTCCAACATCAGCGTGCAACGGGTCTCGAATCCCATCGAGTACATCGAGATGCGCCGCAAGGTGGGCGGGGCGCCGTGGTCGGCGGATCTCGTGGAGCACGCCGTCTTCGCGGAGATTCCCGACCGGATCGCGGAATCCCGGCCGATGCGCGTCCTCAAGGACTCGTTCTCCGACGGCGTGCACCTGCGCAACGATCTCTTCTCCTACGAGCGAGAAATCCTGGAGGAGGGGGAACTCTCCAACTGCGTCCTGGTGATGGAGAAGTTCCTCAAAGTCGATACCCAGCGCGCCGCCAACCTGACCAACGATCTCCTGACGTCGCGGCTCCATCAGTTCGAGAACACGACGCTGACGGAGCTGCCCTCGCTCTTCGCGGAGTTCGGCGTGAACCCAGTGGAGCAGGCGCACGTCCTCACGTACATCCGCGGGCTTCAGGACTGGCAGTCCGGCGGCCACGAATGGCACATGCGGTCGAGCCGCTACATGAACAAGGGCACCCGGAACGAGGGGCCGCTCCCGCTCGCGCCCACGGGTCTGGGGACCTCGGCGGCGCGCCTCCGCGTGTCGCCCGATTCCCTGGGGTTGAAGCGGTTCAAGAGCTTCGCCCACGTGCCCTACACACCCGTGGGCCCGGTGAAGCTGCCCAAGTTCTACATGCCGTACAACACGGGTGTGAACTCGCACCTGGACGCCGCGCGGAAGCACTCCAAGGACTGGGCACGCCAGATGGGGTTGCTGGACCCGCTGCCGGGCCTTCCGGGCGTGTACATCTGGGATGATCACACGTTCGACGTCGCCGACATGGCCCTGTGCGGCGCGTTGATCCACCCGGACATGTCGGGCCCCGAACTCGACCTGACCGTCGGCTGGCTCGTCTGGGGAACCTACACCGACGACTACTTCCCCGCGTTCTACGGGCACACCCGCGACATGGCGGGGGCGAAGGTCTTCATCGCCCGGCTGGCGACGTTCCTGCCAGACGACCCCGCCACCTGCACGGCAGTCCCCATCAACCCGGTCGAGCGCGGACTGGCCGACATGTGGGCTCGCACCGCCGGGCCCCTGTCCCAGAGCGCTCGGAATCTGTTCCGCAAGGCCCTCCTGGACATGGCCGAGAGCTGGTTGTGGGAACTCGCCAATCAGCTCCAGAACCGCATCCCGGATCCGGTCGACTACGTGGAGATGCGCCGCAAGACGTTCGGCGCGGACTTCTTCATGAGCCTGTCCCTCCGGCTGTCGCAGGACGACGAGATTCCGCCGGAGATCTTCCATACGCGGCCCCTGCGCTCGCTGGAGAACTCGGCCGGGGACTACGCCTGGATGACCAACGACATCTTCTCCTACCAGAAAGAGATTGAGTTCGAGGGCGAGCTCAACAACGGCGTGCTGGTCGTCCAGCGCTTCCTCGACCTCGACAAGCCGAGGGCCGTCGAGGTCGTCAATGACTTGATGACGGCGCGGATGCAGGAGTTCGAGCACATCGTCGCCACCGAGCTGCCCGCGCTCGTGGAGGATTACCGCCTCGACGCGAAGGCCCGCGAGAAGCTGCACAGGTACGTGGAGAAGCTGCAGCAGTGGATGGGGGGAGTGCTCAAGTGGCACCTCGCGGTGGGTCGCTACAAGGAATTCGAGTTGCGCAACACCCGGAAGCGCGTGCGGGTGCCTGGGGGCCCCACGGGGCTGGGGACCTCGGCCGCGCGCATCGCGTCGCTGCTCAGTGGAGGAATTCAATGAAGCTCATCTCGACCAGCGCCATCGTCACGGGCGCCGCGCAGGGCATCGGTACTGGAATCGCATCGCGCTTGATGAGGGACGGAGCCAACGTCCTCATCTTTGGCAGGACCCAGGCGAAGGTGGAGGCAGCCGCGGAGCAGCTCAACCGCGCCGCGGAGGGAGGCGTGCGCGCCGTGCCATTCGCCGGGGACGTGTGCCGCGCGGACGACATCGCGCGAGGACTGGAGACCGCCACGCGGGAGTTTGGCGTACCGGGCATCCTCATCAACAACGCCGGGACGGCCACCCTCTGCCCCCTCATCGACATGCCCGAAGCAGACTTCGAGCATGTCCTGGATGTGAACCTGAAGGGCCCGTTCCTGTTCCTCAAGGCCTTTGCTCGGGCGCTCATCGCCGCGAAGCAACCCGGGGCCGTGGTGAACATCTCCTCGCTCAACCAGACGGCCGTCACGGACGGGCTCGCCCACTACTGTGCCTCCAAGGCCGGCCTTGCCAACCTCTCGAAAGTCGCCGCTTCGGAGCTCGGACGCTACGGCATCCGCGTCAACGTCGTGGCCCCAGGCGTCATCAGCACACCTCTCGCGGATGGGGTCGGCCTGACTCGGGGACGCATGGCGGAAGAGTTCCTCGCCCACACTCCGCTTGGGAAGAAGTGTGGAACCGCCGAGGACGTCGCCGGAGTGGTCTCGTTCCTTTGCAGCGAGGATGCCTCCTGGATCACCGGCGATACCCTCGCCGTGGACGGCGGCAACCACATCCGCGGCCTGCACAGCTACTGGGATACGCTGAACCCCTCCAAATAGGCGAGAGCCCCCCGAGCGCTCACGCGAGCGCTCATGGCATGCTGCGCCACCATGCCCGCCACCACCGTCGCCCAGTATCTCGCCTCGCTCCCCACCGACCGCCGTCAGGCCCTGGAGACAGTGCGAAGCGAAATCCTGAAGAACCTCCCAGCGGGGTACGAGGAAGGGATTCACTTCGGGATGATTGGCTATTGCATCCCGCTCACCCGCTTCCCGGACACGTACAACGGCCAGCCGCTCATGCTCGCCGCTCTCGCATCTCAGAAGCAGTACATGAGCGTGTATCTGATGAGCGTCTACGGCGACCCGAAGCTGTCCGCCTGGTTCCAGAAGGCATACGCGGCGACGGGGAAGAAGCTCGACATGGGCAAGTCGTGCGTGCGCTTCAAGTCGCTCGACGACCTGCCCGTGGAACTCGTCGGCGAAGCCATCTCCAAGGTGAGCGTTGACGAATACGTCGCCCAATATGAGCGCGTGAAGGGCTCCTCGCGCACCCGCACCGCCACGAAGAAAGCCGTGCCCCAGAAGGCGGCCTCCCAGAAGACTCCGGCCAAGAAGGCCACCACCCGGGTTCCCGCGAAGAAGCTGACGGCCAGGAAGGCGCCGTCGAAAGGAAAGTCTCCGGCGAGGAAGCCAACGGCGGGCAAGACCTCCGGCAGGAAGTAGCTCAACCGCACTGCTCAGATACGGGCTTTGGAACGCTGTCCAGCGCTCCAGTCTCGAACGGGCCAGGCTGGCCGTGGCAATCAGGGCTCGGATTCGACCTGACTGAGGGCATGCCGCGCGCGAGCGAGACGGACATCGACGTCCGCCAGAGGACCACTCCGATGAACGCAAGTGCGAGCCCCAGCCCCAGCCCCAGCAGCGCGGTCTGCCGCTCGCTCGTGTAATAGCCTTGAACGAGATCGATCATGGGTTGCCTTTCTTGCGCGGAGTGTCCCGTCGCCGCAGCGTCGCGGGGCTCGGGGTGCGAGGCGCGAGCCCCTCTTCTCCGAAGTCACGCAGCGCTTGCCAGAAGCCGCGGAAGTCTCGCGAGACGCTCTGGTGAACACCTTCGGAGAGCCGAGCGTCTCCAGGAGCGCTCGCCGCGAGCCGAAACCCCGCGACGACGACGGCAGCCAGCAGCGCGGCGCGCTGGCGGTCCTCGCCACTATTGCCTCGCTCAGCCAACGCTTCGCCGATCGCCTGCTCGAGCCGCATGTACTTGAGCTGCCGCCTCGGTTGGAGGGACGGAGTCCGCTGCACGAGCGCTTCGATGGCGAAGCTCTCTGGTGTCGCCGCGTCCTCGATAGCGCGCGCCATCGCGTGCTCGACGAGCACCGGCCACGGCTCGCCCTTCGGCCGCTGCCGCATCTCCTCCACGAGCGCGGGGATGAAGTCGTCCTGGCCGGCGAACAGCACGTCTTCCTTCGTCGGGAAATAGTCGAACAGGCTGCGACGCGACACATCCGCCGCGTCGGCGATGTCGTTCATGGTCGTCGCTTCGTAGCCGCGATCGAGAAACAGCTTCATCGCGGCGTCCACGATGCGCTGGCGCGTCTCGCGTCTTTTACGTTCCCGCCGTCCTTCAGGGACGGCGTCATCCGGGGGAGGATTCTTCATGGTTGTCGCGCTCGCTGGAGAGGTGAATCGCGAGAATCATGCGCGCCGCGTGGCGTCGCCGCTCCCGAATCTCACTCCCGTGAGTGCCGCCGCCTGGGCCCAGAGGGCATCGCGCACGCTGGAGTCCTTCGCCAACGGAGGAAGGCCGACGTCCTTCGGAGACGCACAGCGCTGCACGAAGAACGAGGGGCCGATGAGCGTCGTCGACGCAACCTCGGGCATGATCGCCGCGAACAGAACGTTCTCCGCGACGCGATCCAACGGATAGCCGATCGTGTTCGAGAGCCAGATCCCGACCGACCTCGTGGCTCCACGAGCGTGCCGCTGGAGATTTGTCGCCGCCGTGCCCGGATCGACCGCCACACTCGTGATGCCGAACTCGGCGAAGCGCCGCTGGAGTTCGACGGCGAACATGATGTCCGCGAGCTTGCTCCGCGCGTACGCCCCCATCGGCGAGTACGCCTGGTTCTCGCCCTGGAGGTCGTCAGGATCGAGCCGCGCCATCTTCCAACGGCCGACGAGCGCACTCACGGTCACGACGCGGGCCTGCCCCGCACGGAGCGCGGACAGCAGGCGGCCAGTGAGCGCGAAGTGCCCAAGGAAGTTGGTGCCCATGTGCATCTCGAAGCCATCAACCGTGCGGGCGAACTCGGGCAAGGCCATCACGCCGGCGACGTTGATCAACAAGTGGATCGGGCGCTCGTTCCACCGAGCAGCGAACGCGGAGATCGAATCGAGCGAGGCGAGATCGACCTGTTCGAATCGGAAATCCCCTCCGGTAGCGCGTAGCTCGGCGACAGCCTGCTCGCCCTTCGCCTCATCGCGGCCGAGGATCACCACCTGCGCGCCTCGTGCTCCAAGCTCACGCGCTACCTGAAACCCGATCCCGCTCGCTCCCCCGGTGACCAGGGCGATTCGCCCGTCCATCCGAGGCATGTCAGTGATTTTCCAGCCCATGAACCCGTGCTCCCTTCCAGCTGCCTGACGGCAGCCCTGGCGTGTCCCTCAAAGCAACGAGAGGGAGATTAATGCACCAAGTGCAAGTTTGCAAGAGGTGCATCAATATGGCCACTATCAGTGGAAGGGGGCTTGCGGGGGCGCGCTCAATCGACGTGAACGGTCACGTCATTGAAGTACTGGCTGGAGGTCGACACGTCCTTGCAGATCTCCCCTCCGATGAGGTGCTCCCCCATGTCGAAGAGGATCTGCACATCCTTCGTTCCGGCATGAGGGATCACTGTCTCTGGGGCGGAAGCGGACGGAGCGGTCAGATCCAGCACCTTCACGGGCGCGCTGCTCGCCTCACCGCTCCACTTCCAGAGCGCGAACGGCCCATTGCTCTCGTCACGCGGGCCGCTGAGGAGCAACACGGCGTTGTGGGCCGGGGACCAGGCCATGCCCCGAATGCCATATCCCCCCAGGTTCACCGCGATCGCCTGGCCGAACTTCGCCTTGCTCCCTCCCACCACGGCGTCCGGGTTGGTCAACGTCACCATCAGCGCGCTGGATCCGATTTGTGGATTGCGGAAGCCCAGCACCAGCGAGCCAGAGGGCAGTGCCGCCATCCCCTCGATGTTAGTCCCCTTCTCCTTCGGGGCCAGCTCGGCCACCGTGGATTCCGACAGCCGCGAGCGCTCGTTCAGGAGCGAGATGACCGAGCTGTCCGTGCTGAGCCAGTTGGACGCATCCAGCATGTCCTTCAGCAGGTTCGAGTACGTTCCCGCGACCTGGAGCGAAGCGGAGGGCACCGTCCCCGAGACATCGATGGCGAAGAACTTGTAGCGGGAGGTCTGCAGTTCGCCGTCCTTGTTCCGCGCGTGAGAGGTCGTCACGTAGATGCGGTTGCCCACGCGAGCGGCGTCCTCGAAGTCCGCCTCGTCCGAGGACGAGAGACCCAGCGCGCTGCTCAAGTCCTTGCTCTGCACGGAGGAGGCAGTACTGCCCTGGGTGTAGATGCGCGCAGCCTGCGACTCATCGTCGAAGTTCAGGAAGTGGGTATCGTCGATCACCACTCCGCCTGAACCGTCACAGGTGCTCTTGTAGGTCCCCGCGGGGGGAACAGGCGTGGTTCCGCCATCCGAACCGCCCGTGCCACCATCCGTGCTGGACACCTCCCAGCTCACGGTCAGCTTGGGACGTGAGGACTTGGTCGAGTACTCACTCGACCGGATCTCCAGCCGGTTGTCATTGTCCTTGTTGGCAATGATGACACCGTGGTTGCTGGAGGGAGTCGTCACCCACTTCTGCACCGCTGCGAGCCCCTGGGCATTCAACGTGACGGTATACGTCCCGGTGGCCGAGGCCTTGATGAAGCCCAGCGAGGCCGTGTTCCGGTCGCCCGCGCCGTCCGCGCCGTTGGAGGCCCAGTCGGTGCTGCTGTCCGCCTCCTTCCAGGTGACCTGGCTCTCGGTCCATTCACGCGTCAGTTCGTAGAAGTCGTAGCTCTGGTCCGCCTTGTCGGACACCGTGACGACGATCGAAGCGGAGCGGACGATGGCATTCGCCGGGATGCTCGACACATCCCACTTCAAGAGGATGTAGTTCTCGTTGCCGCTGCCCGCGGGTGTATCGCCACTCGCGGAGATGCTGGTGTCGCTGCCATGGTTGGTGTCGGAGTTCTCTTCCTCGATCATCGCATCGCGCGTGCCCGCGTAGCTCGAAGAAGGCGATACCCCATCCTGGAAGGACGTGGTCTGCGTGCCCGTCGCTCCCTGTACACCGAGGGAGTAGCCGGCCTGCTCGCCACTTGCGTCAAAATGGTCCTGTCCACATCCCACGACGAGTGCGAAGCACGCAGCCACTGCCCACCTGACAGAGATCCACCGGCACATGTTTTCCTCCCACCTGAAAGCGTGGGACTCGTTATCCCGCTCGGTGCATCGGCGGAGTCACGATTCGGTGGAATCCCGGTAAACTTCCGGTGCTCCTCCAGAGCAGACATCCATTCCAGAGGAGCACCCCAGCAAGGGTCAGTTCCTGACGATGTTCAAACGGGCATTGCCATACTCGCCAGCGTAGCCTTCAATGATGATCAGCAATACCGAGCCCCTGATCAGTCCCGAAAGGTTGACTCTCGACTGCAAACCACTTCCTGCATCATCGTTGCAGCCCATGATCTCCGAAGTGGCCTTGAAGTTGCGGATCTGAAGCACGGTGTCGAAGTCCGAGCCGCTGGTGGTGAAGCTGTAGGAGCCCGTTGCAGGAACCGTCCACACGTAGGCGATGTCTCGCGACGACCCGCCGTTACAATTGACCGACCACTGGTTGGAAGCAGTGGAGATGCCGCCGTAGGTCGCGACAGGCGAGCCTACAAGACTGCCCAGGTCTCCGATGACTCCCTGTGCAGACACGACTCTGGGGTCCGCGATTTCGGACGCGCTCGGATCGATGGTGTCAGACGTCTCGGGTTTCGTCGACGCAGGCACTTCTGACGTAGCGCCCTCCGGTGACTCACCTTCGGTCGCGGGGCCACACGCTCCCAGGAAAAAAGCGCAAGTGACCACACAGACAACAGCTGTCCCAAAACTCTTCATGTTTCACCTCGTGATTGGTTTTCTCAGCTCGAGGTGGGTCCTTCATTCACAAAGCATCTGCCGCTCAGCGCTTTGTGGGACCCACTCTCAACATAAAGGGTCCCTGAGGCGGCGAATTATGCATTTTCTGTCGAGTTCCCCTCATGAGAGCCTCCTCGAGTAGCGAGCGAGCTGGCCTGACTCAGGTCCCCTGGGCGAAGACTGCGGTTTATCGTCCGTTCAAGAACTGGGCGTAGGATCCCCCGCATGACCGCTCGCAGGTCTCCAGCCCCCGCTCCTGAGCGCGCAGGCCGCCCTGGACCTGGCTCCACGATCCCGACTCCCACCCACATCCTCGAAGCAGGCTTGTCGATTCCTGCAACCCGATCCGAGCGCTTCCTGCCTCTCTAGCCGTGAAGTCGATTTTCCCGTTCTTCCGGCAAAGGCAGGGATTCATGCTTCGTCATAAACATTCAATGCCGTTCCTCCGCGCTGCATCCGCTGCTCTGTTCCTCTCCAGTGCATGTGCTCCCGCTGACAGCTCGCCTGAAGGACAAGAAGGTCCTCCGCAGGCCGCCTCCAGTGCGCTTCAGACCGCTGGCGTGAGCTTCAAGACGGTGCTCGGCAGCCGCTTCATCGGTGCCCAGAACAACGGCGGCGGCGCGGTCATCGCCACGGCCACCGTCGCCCAGGCCTGGGAGCAGTTCACGATCGATGACATCAACGGCGGATCGCTCGAGAGCGGCGATCAGATCTTCATCATCGCGGGCACCGGGCAGTACTTCCAGGCCGCCAACGGCGGCGGCTCCACGCTGAACGCCGCCAGCGCGAATCGCCAAGGCTGGGAGACGTTCCGCATCGTCAAGGAGAGCGGCAGCGGCGCGATCGCCAATGGCGACATCGTCGGGCTCCAGACCGTCACCACCGGCAACTGGGTGTCCGCGGAGAACGGCGGCGGCGGCACGGTGTTCGCCTATGGCGCCGCGCTCGGCCCTTGGGAGCGGCTGACGATTTCCGGCCTGGGCTCGACGACTCCCCCACCCACGCAGCCGCAGACACGCGTCGTGGGCTATCTGCCCAACTGGTACGGCTCCTACGCGAGCTGGGCCACCAAGGTCGACTTCTCCAAGCTCACCCACGTGTACCTGGCCTTCGCCCTCGGCGATTCCAACGGCAACCTCCAGCTGGCGTCCAGCAGTGACATCGCCACGCTCGTGAACGCCGCCCACGCCAAGGGCGTGAAGGTGTTCCCCTCGCTCTGCGGCGGCGGCGGAGACGGGCAGATCGTTCCCTTCTACCAGCCGGACAAGGTCGACGCGTTCGTCGACCGCATCATCAACTTCGTCGTCGCGAACAACATGGACGGCATCGACGTGGACGTGGAGGCGCCCGACCGCATGGGGGCCACCTATGACACGTTCATCGCCAAGCTGATCGCGAAGGCTCGGCCGCGCGGGCTCCCCGTCACCGCCGCCGTCTCGCAGTGGATGCAGTACGGCATGTCCGATACCACCCTGCGCTCGTTCGACTTCATCACCATCATGTCCTACGACAACACGGGCACCTGGACCGGCCCTGGCGATCACTCGAGCTATTCGCAGGCCGTGACCGCGCTCAACTACTACGCGGCCAAGGGCGTGGCCGCGAACAAGATGGTGCTCGGTGTTCCCTTCTACGGGTACTGCTGGGGTAACTGCGGCGGCGTGAGCAGCAAGTACGTGCTCTACAAGGACATCCTCGCCAACTACCCGAGCGCCTCGGGCTCGGACTGGATCAACGCCAACGGCGCCCAGTACTCGTACAACGGCCTGCCGACGATCCGCTCCAAGGCGACCCTGTCCAAGCAGTACGGCGGAATCATGATCTGGGAGCTGGCCGGAGACGTGAGCACCACCAGCGACCAGTCCCTGCTGCGCGCCATCGACGGCGCTTTGCACTAAGCGACAGCGGCCTCATCAATCGGGTGGCGAAGGGCAGCGACCTTCGGTACTGCTCTTCGCCATGCCCGAGACATCGAAACGCTTCGTTCCCCCCGGTCCCATGGGTTTTGGCGGTGCGCCCCTGGGCAACATGTTCGCCCGAGTCGACGACGCAACGGCCGAAGGTGCGCTGCTCGCCGCCTGGGAGACCGGTATCCGCTACTTCGACACGGCCCCCATGTACGGGGCCGGTCTGTCCGAGCACCGCTTCGGCCACGCGCTCCGCCGCTTCAAGCGGGATGACTACGTCCTGTCCACCAAGGTCGGCCGGATGCTGACTCCCGATCCCAAGGCTCCCGAGAACCTGGGGCCCTTCCTCGGCGTCCTGCCCTTCCGGGCGAGCTTCGACTACTCCGCCGACGGCACCCTCCGCTCCATCGAGCACAGCCTGCACCGCATGGCGGTGGGGCGCATCGACATCGTCTACATCCATGACCTGGCCGAGGATCACCACGGCTCGGCCTGGACCGAAGTCTTCGCCACCGCGATGAACGGCGCGGCGAAAGCGCTCACCCGTCTGCGCGACGAGGGCGTCATCCGCGCCTGGGGCCTGGGGGTGAACCGCGTCGAGGCCTGCCAGAAAGCCCTGGAGCAGTCGGACCCCGATGTGTTCCTGCTCGCCGGCCGCTACAGCCTGTTGGATCTCACCGCGCTCGACACGCTGTTCCCCGCCTGCGCCTCGCGCGGCGTGAAGGTCGTCGTGGGAGGCCCCTACAACTCCGGCTTGCTCGCGGGCGGCAACCAGTTCGAGTACGCGGATGCCCCGCCTCAGCTCGTGGCCGCGCGTGACCGGATCGCCGCGCTGTGCAAGCAACACGGGGTGGACATCAGGGCGGCGGCCCTGCAGTTCTGCGCCGCCCATCCCGTGGTGGCCTCGGTCATCCCCGGCGCCAAGAACGCCGAGCGCGTGCGCCAGAACGCGGAGCTGATGCGTCAGCCCATCCCCTCCGCATTCTGGCAGACGCTGAAGCAGGAGCGGATCCTGCCGGAGCACGCCCCAACTCCGAGCAAGTAGCCCCGCGCCCCCGAGCCACGGGAAGACCGCTCCCCTGCCGAGCCCTCACAGCAGCTTGTCGAGGGTGATCGGCAGGCTTCGAACGCGTCTTCCCGTCGCGTGGAACACGGCATTGGAGATGGCCGCCGCCACGCCCACGATGCCGATCTCTCCCAGCCCCTTGGCTCCCAGCGGGTTGACGATCGTGTCCTCCTCCTCCACGAAGATGACGTCGATCCCCTTCACATCCGCGTGCACCGGGATGTGGTACTCGCCCAGGTTGTGGTTGATGAAGCGCCCGAGCTTCTGATCGATCACCGTCTCCTCCTCCAGCGCCATCCCGATCCCCCAGACCACCCCGCCGATGATCTGGCTGCGCGCGGTCTTCGGATTCAGGACCCGGCCTCCCGCGATGGCGCTGACCACGCGCGAGACACGCACCGTTCCAAGCTCCTCGTCCACCTTCACCTCCGCGAACACCGCGGAGTGGGTGCTCCGGCTGTACGCCTGCTGCTTCGCGCTCGGAGTGGCCAGCACCTTCTCCTCGAGGCTGAGGACGCCTCCATGCCGCATGGCCTCCACCAGCGACACCGCCTGGGAAGGCTCCTCCGTCAGCCGGATCTTCCCGTCCGCGAAGGTCACTTCCTCCAGGCTCGCCTTGCCCAACGGAGAGCCCTTCATCTTCTTGGCGAACTTGAACAGCTGGTCGCGGATCTTCTCGCACACCTCCTTCACCGCCGTGCCCACGGACGCCACCGTCCATGAACCACCCTCGACAGGAGACATGGGCAGCGAGGAGTCCCCGAGCTGGAACGTCACATCCTGGATGCGCAGCCCCAGCGTGTCCGCGGCGATCTGGGTCATCACCGTATAGGTGCCCGTGCCAATGTCGGAGGTCGCGCTGCTGACGGTGAGCTTGCCGTCGATGCCCAGCACGGCCTTCGCGCTCGCGGGCTGCTGCATCGCCTCCCAGATCCCCGTGGCCATACCCCAGCCCACGAGGTGGTGGCCATCGCGCATCGAGCGGGGAGCCGCGCTCCTCCGGGCCCAGCCGAACCGCTCCGCTCCCTGCTCGTAGCAGGCACGCAGCTCCTTGCTCGAGAAGGGCTTGTCCTTGTTCTGGTCCCGATCCGTGTAGTTCTTCAGGCGCAGCGCGACGGGATCCATACCCAACTGGTGGGCCAGCTCATCCATCGCGCACTCCAGCGCGTAGACCCCCACGGCCGCTCCCGGCGCACGCATGTCCACGGGCGTGTAGCAGTCCAACTGGGCCAGCTTGTAGTCGAACCGGACGTTGTTGCACCGGTAGAGCATCCCCGCCCAGTTGACGACCACCTCGATGTAGTCCTCGAAGCGGGACGTCTCGGAGACGGCCTCGTGGATGATGGCTTCGAGCGCACCGTCCGCCGCGGCTCCGAGCGCCACCCGCTGCAACGTCGTCGGGCGGTGGCCGAAGGTGAACATCTGCTCTCGGGACAGCGTGACCCGCACCGAGCGCTTCAGCTCGAGCGCCGCCATCACCGCCAGGAAGAGCTGGTACTGCGGCCGGAGCCCCGAGCCAAACGCTCCCCCCACGAAGGGCGAGCGGACATGCACCCGCTCCTTGGGGAGATCGAACACGTTCGACACGTACGTCTGCGTGTTCTGCACGCCCTGCGTCTTGTCGTAGACGGTGAGCGAGCCATTGCTCTCGTAGATGACCGTGGAGGCGTGCGGCTCCATCGGGTTGTGGTGCTCGACGGGAGTCTCGTATTCCGCGTCGATCCGCACAGCGGCCTTCTTCAAGGCCTTGTCCGCGTGGCCCCGTGGCTTCGGAGGCGGCTCGAAGCCGCCCTTGCCCTGATCAGGCGCATACGCCTTCTCGCGCTGCGAACGCAGATCCGTCTGGTGGGAGTGGGAATCGTACTCGACGCTGACGAGCGTGGCCGCATAGCGGGCGAGCTCGAACGTCTCGGCAACAACGAGCGCCACAGGCTGGCCGCTGTAGACGATCTTCTCATCATGCAGCGGCCGGAAGGGCGAGCCCGACGGAGCATCATCGTCCCGGTACTTCCGATCGAACCACGCCTGGCGAGGCCGGTTCTCGTGGGTGAAGACCTGCAGCACTCCCGGCAGCCGGAGCGCCTCGCTCGCATCGATCGATTTGATGCGCCCTCGGGCGATGGTGCTCGACACCACCTGGCCATAGACGAGCCCCGGGACCTGAAACTCACCGGAGTACCGAGCCTCGCCCGTCACCTTGGCGCGTCCATCCACACGGCTGACCGGCTGTCCGAGCGGCTTGAGAGGAGTCGTCATCGCTGTTCCTCCAGCCCCGAGGCCTGTGCCAGGGCGCGCACCACGGTCCGCTTCGCCAGCTCGATCTTGAAGGTGTTGTGGCCAGAGCCCTTCGCCCCGCGGACGAGCGCCTCGGCCACGGCCTGGAAGTTCTCCCGCGTGGCGGGCTGACCGATCAACCGCGCCTCGGCTTCCAGATCCCTCCAGGGCTTGTGCGCCACGCCGCCCAGGGCAATCCGCGCCGTCCGGATCTGACCTCTCTCCAGCACCAACGCGGCGGCCACCGAGACCAGCGCGAAGGCATAGGACTCGCGATCCCGGACCTTGAGGTAGGCGTGGTGCCGGGCAAAGCCCTCGGGAGGCAATTCCACGGCGGTGATGAGCTCGTCCGGCCGCAGGTTCGTGTCCACGTGCGGTGTGTTCCCGGGGAGCCGGTGGAACTCGGCGAAGGGGATCGCGCGCTCGCCGTGCTTGCCCGTCACGTGGACAGTGGCCTCCAGCGCCGCCAGCGCCACGCACATGTCCGACGGGTGGGTGGCGATGCACTGCTCGCTCGTGCCCAGGATCGCGTGCATGCGGTTGAAGCCCGCCTTCGCGCCGCACCCCGAACCGGGCTCGCGTTTGTTGCAGGGCGTGCCCACATCGTAGAAGTAGTAACAGCGGGTGCGCTGGAGCAGGTTGCCGCCCGTCGTCGCCATGTTGCGCAGCTGCGCCGAAGCGCCGGCCAGGATGGCCTTCGAGAGCAGCGGGTATCTGCGCTCCACCTGCTCGTGGTAGGCCACCTCCGAGTTCGTGACGAGCGCGCCGATCCTCAGGCCGCCGGCCTCTGTGTCCTCCACCTGCTTCAGGGGCAGGCGGGTGATGTCGATCAGCTGGCTGGGCCGAGAGACGTTCTCCTTCATCAGATCGAGGAGGTTGGTCCCCCCGCCGATGAACCGGGCCGTGGGGTTCTTCCCGGCCAGCTCCACGGCCTCGCGGACGGTCTCCGCGCGCATATAGGAAAAGCGGTTCATGGCGTCCCTCCTCCTTCGCCCTTCCCCATCGCCTGTTGGATGGCGGCCAGGATGTTGGGATAGGCGCCGCAGCGGCAGAGGTTGCCGCTCATCAGCTCGCGGATCTCCGTCTCCGTCCGGGCCCGCCCCTCCGCCAGCAGCCCCATCGCCGAACAGATCTGCCCGGGGGTGCAGTAGCCGCACTGGAACGCATCCTGCTCGATGAAGGCCTCCTGGAGCGGATGGAGCGCGTCACCCTTGGACAGGCCCTCGATCGTCGTCACCTCGTGGCCTTCCTGCATGAGCGCCAGCGTCAGACAGGAGTTGATGCGCTTGCCGCCCACCAGGACGGTGCACGCGCCGCACTGGCCGTGATCACAGCCCTTCTTCGTGCCCGTGAGCCCGAGTTGCTCGCGCAGCAGATCCAACAGGGTGGTCCACGGCGCCACGTCCAACTGCTTCTCCACCCCATTGATCCGCAGGGAGAGCCGCTGCTTCGCAGGCACCTCCCAGGGCGGATCCTCCGCCGCTGGCTCCTTCGCAGATGTCTTCATGTGTGCGCCTCCCGATCCCTCTCAACTTCAGTCCTGGGATGGCAGGCAGGAACGGGGCGAACGGCTGAAGAAGTTTCCAACCGTTCCGCCGCGAACCTCCCAACTTCCCGAGTGGCGGATGCGGTACACTCTCCGTGCACACGAAAGGACGGTGTGAATTGGCTGTGTCATCCCCGGTGCCCGGACTCGTGGTTGCCTCCGCGCTCCTGCTCGCCAGCGCGGCGTGTGCACAGACCTCGGAGGATCGCGCTTACATCGGCATCTCCGTCGGGCGCGGTACCGCCATTGGCACGCAGGGCGGGAAGCTCGACGAGCGCTGGCAGCTGGATCTCCGGCTCCCCTTGCCCCCCGTCTTCCTGGGCAAGTCCATCCTCCTGCCATCCCTGGGATTCGAAACCTACCGGTTCGGGCTGGAGCAGCAGGGAGTCCTGGCAAACGTCCCGGAGAACCAACTCAGCCGCAGCTTCTACCGCCTCCAGCTCGGGCTCTCGCTGATCCGGCCCGTCACGCCCCGGTGGCTGATCATCGCGGGAGCCGTCGGCAGCACGCGCACCGACTTCCGAGGCTCGTTCGATCCCGGCATGGACACCACGTGGGTGGGCTACGCCATGGCGAACTACAAGATCGGCGGAGACCCCGACAAGAAGCTCACCTTCGGGCTCGTCGCGTTGTGGCCCTTCGATTTCACTCCCGTCATCCCCATGCTGAGCTTCGTCTATCGCAAGGAGGGCTACATCGTGGAGCTCGGTGTGCCCCGGTTCACCCTGCTGAGGAAGATCGGGGACACGCTGGAGCTGGGCCTCATCGGTGTCTTCGAGCAGCAGGTCTTCCACGCGCTGCTTCCAGAAGAAGGACGCGCGCTGGGGGCGTACTACGTGCGGTCCACTTCGCTGCGTTTCGCCCCCACCGCCAACATCCGGCTGGGCAGCGGGAGCCTCTGGCTGAACACCTCCATCGGGCTCGACGTGCTCAACGACCACGCGCTGCTCGACAAGCACCGGGATCCCCTGAACCTGGGGAACAACCCCACCCGGCCCGCGCCCTACGCCCGGCTGACCTTGAGCTGGCGCCCCCCGCGCCCCACCCCGAGGAACACGCAGCCGGTGGAGACGGAGTAACCGGTCGACTCCACCTCCTGACCCAGGTGCTCTGCCGAGTGGTTCCGCTGTCAGTGCACGGGCGCTGACAGCTGGAGACGGTCAGGACTCCCGGGAGCGGGACCGCACCCAGGGCGCGAAGGCCTCGGGCAGGAGGAAGAGCACCTTCACCTCTCCGAACCGCAGCCGGGCTCCACTGGCGAGCGGCGCGGGGATGCGCGCATTCACCAGGGCGTCCCCCACGAAGGTGCCGTTCTGGCTCTCGGCATCGTGCAGATGCCACACACCGGTGCGATCCTCTCGCTGGAAGGCGGCGTGGAAGCGGCTCACGGTGGGGTCATCCAGCATGATGTCGTTGTTGGCCGCGCGCCCCACGGTGATGCCGAAGCCCAGGCCCGAGGGCCGCGCATGCACGCCCTTGCGCACCTCGAAGATGAGGGGCTCGGAGGCCGAGGAGCGCTCCGGCGCCACGCCGGGCTGAGTCACCCAGGCCAGTTGGTGCGCCTGAGCGGGAGGCGTCTCCCAGATGAGCAGCGGTGCGCGCACCTGCGTGATGAAGCCCGCGGGATCGTTCAGCGCGCTCCGCGCCAGCATGGAGAAGTTCAGCGGCAAGGGCCCGTTCCTCCTCGGCTTCCCCGCGGCTCATGCCGCGCTGGGATCCCCTCCACTCTGCGTCCGGTACCCCAGGACTCGCAAGCGCAGGGGACGCGGATGTTGGCTTCCGAGGGAAGGCTTCTCTCCAGGGTGCATTTTCACCGTCACCTCGAAGCGCACCCAGCGTGAACGGGCAGGACTTCGTCCAACGTGTGACTCACTTTTTGCGGAGCCGCACCTTCTCGATCTCGTTGCGCAGTTCCTTCACCTGCCCGGCCTCGTCCTCGGCGGTGGGCATCGGGGGCTGTTCCATCTTCTCGAACTTCTGGGTGAAGAGGAGGAAGCGGGGGATCAGGAACGTGTTGCGCTCCATCTCGGTCGGGCGGAGCTTCTCGTTGACGAGCGCCAGGAGCTTCAGCTCCTTGTCGATGAGCATGGGATAGGTGGCGCCCATCTCCTTCGCCACATCGCGGATCACCTGCACATCATCCGCGTTCCTCGGCAGGTCCACGTTGATGGCGAGGATGACCACGTCCTTCTTTCCCTTGTAACTTTGTCGGAGCATCTCCAACTGCGCGAGGAACGAGTTGTCGCGCGAGATGGTGCCCCAGAGCGACACCACCACCACCTTGGCGTCGAAGTCGCCCAGGTGGACCTCCTTGCCATCGAGTGTCGTGAGCGGAATGCGCGCCGCGGGGATGGTGACCTTCTGGCTGGCCAGCTTGACCACCGAAGGGACGCTGTCCGCTGGGGCGGCACTGCTGCTCGATTCCTCGGGCTGCGAGCTGGACTGCGCCGGTGAGGACATCGAGGACTGCTGTGCCTGCGCCAGGGTGGAAGCGAGCACGCACAGCAGGAGAGTGAAACGCATGAGGAACCTCGGTGAAGGGGCGGCACATTCTATGCGGCCTGCGGGTATGAAGACGGCATGCCTCGAACCCTCTGCCTGATCGTCTTCTCCGTGCTGCAGAGCATCGCGTGCCGTTCCGCTCCGCCAAAGCTGGACACGGTGGAGGCCGCATCCCCAAGAGTGATCGCGGAATCCCAGAAGCCGGCCAGGTCCCCTGAGCCCGCGAAGCCCACGGTCTCATGCGGAGACAGCCTGATCGATCTCGATCGGTGGATGTCCGATGGACTGCTCGTGATCGGGGAGCAGCACGGGACCCAGGAGATTCCCCGGATCGTCGCGCAGACGGTGTGCGCGGTGTCGGCGAGTGGGAAGACCACGTGGCTGACGCTGGAGATCCCCCGGGACGAGCAGCCGCGCCTGGACGCCTTCCTCACTACGGGCGATGAGGCCGCGCTGCTCGAAGGGCCCTTCTGGCGCCGCGACTACCAGGACGGCCGGAGCAGCGAGGGCATGCTCGGGCTGCTGCGCGAGGCGCGGCGGCTGCGCACCGCCGGCCGTGACATCCGGCTGCTGACCATGGACGTGCCCTCCACGGGGGACCCGGCGGGACAGGACCGGGACTCGCACATGGCGGCCATCGTCGCCCAGAAGCGCGCCGAGGCTCCGGAGGAACCCATGGTGCTCCTCGTCGGCAACATCCACGCCTCGCGGAAGGTGAAGATCCCTCGCCCGCTGGTGTGGCGGCTGGCGAAACAGGGAGTGGCACTGAAGACCCTGCTCGTGGAGACGAGCGGCGGCACTGCGTGGATGTGCGGCTCGAGCTGCGGGCCCGTGCCCGTCTCAGGCAAGGACTTCGGCCCGGAGTCGCGTGTCATCGAGACGCCCGAGGCCGTGACGTGGGGCTACGACGCGCTGCTGTACCTGGGAGCCCTCTCCCCCGCCTCTCCCGCCTGGCGGAAGTGAACGAACGCCGCTTCAACGGGCGGAGTTGCCCCAGAAGAAGCTCGTGCGGGCAATGACGCCCCACGACCAGAGGCGATCGGGCTCCTCGACAGGGCCGAAGTCATAGTGCGTCACGTAGCCCGCCAGCGCCGCCGTGAGAAAGTCCGTCGGCCACCACTTCAGCGCGAGCGCTCCTCCCTGGGAGCCTCCGGCCCGGACATCGCGTGCTCCGTGACCCAACCACAGCCCGTCGTACCTCGCGGCAAGCTCCACGGCGCCACCGCCCCACGCGCCGTCCTGGCGCGCGATTCCTCGCGGTGCCACGCCCACCTGCCGCGGACGCCCCTGGAGCACCCAGGCCACCTCAGCCGTGAGCCCATGGGAGCGCACTGTCGGCAGATCGATTCGCGGGGTCGCGGGGTTGCCGTCATCGTCCCGCGAGCGGGACTCGCGCGCGGTCGCACCTTCGACCGTGAGGCGCAGCGGCCCGGCATACGCGATGGCATGCCCCGCGACGACACCGCGCAGACCCGAGACGACAATGGGCCGGTAGTACAGGAAGCCCAGCGGCGTCTGCCCGGTGATGCCGTCCCGATCTCCCGCGCTCTCGATGAAGCCACTGCTCCCGAGGCGCAGCCCGAACGTCCTCTGCTCAGCCGCGGCCCCCACCCACGCACGTCCAAGGACCAGCTCGATCGAGGCGTAGCCCGCTGGCAGCGCGTTGTCGTTGCCGAGCGCACTGCCCGTGCCATTCCCGACGCGAAGCCAGCCCTCGAGGGGAATGCTCCTCGGCGTGAAGTGCACATCCGCGCCCAGATCGCGGCGGATCTGGAAGGACGTGATCACCGGCGCTCGATCCGGGAATGGCAGCGAGGCATCGGCCTCGTAGATGAACGAGGGAAAGAGCGGCGGCTTGGAGTACCCGATGGAGAACTCCGCCCACGGGGTTGCTCGCAGGGCCATGAAGGCGTCGAGGATGCTCGCATACTCTCCCGCGAACTCGACGGTCCCCACCGCCCGGAACCAATCCGTGGGAGCCAGGAGCACGCCCGGCCGGAAATGAGCCAGCGCGAACCCCGAGTTGCCCTCGAGAACGGACGGAAAGACCCGGTAGTCGATCTCGGTCAGCACGGTGGGCCGCAGACCCAACCCTCGTGAGAGCAGCGTCTCCAGGGAACTGCCCGCCTCTGGTGATGACGGAGCCTCGACCGGGCCCTTCGGCTCGACCGGGGCCTCCTCCTGCGCCTGGACATCCAGCGATGCCGCATGGGCTTCTGGGAGCTGCCAGGGGCCCGTGGCCAGCGCAAACACGAGCGCGAAGCGGTGCATGGCTCAGTCCACCGGCAGGATGTGCAGGACGTGGCTCACGCCGTTGCTCTCGTCTCCATCGTGATCCGCGACGAAGAGACGGCGGTTGGTCGGATCGTAGGCAACGCCTCGAACCTGCTGGAAGCCCGACGAGAAGACCGCTGTCTCCCCCGTCGCGCTGATGCGATAGAGGTTGCCTCCGGTGCTGCCCGTGAAGATGGATCCATCGGGGCCCGCCGCGAGGAGATCCGGCGTCGCGACGGTCGCGAGGACCTGGTACGCGGAGGGGTTCGAGCGGGGAGCCTTCAGGATCTGCCCCAGGTCCTGATCCGACACGATCAGCGAGTCCCCCACGGCCAGGACGCCGATCGGCTTCTTCAAACCCGTGATGACTTCGGGCTCGGTTCCACTGAGCGAGAGTTCGCCAATGGCTCCCACCCGAGCCCCCGTCGCCAGACGCACGAACCAGGAGTCGAACAGCTTCCCGTCAGAGGTCACCGTCAGGCCAATCCGGCGCCGCGTGGGATCCAGCCCGGGGACGATCTGCGGCTCGCCCGAGGCTGGCACGAAGACGACATCCCCCGTCGTTCCATACCCGAAGCGCGTGACGATGATCGTCCCGTCCTTCGTGAGCACGAGCTGCCCCAGCCCCGCGCCCTCGGGAGCTGCCGCCGGCAATCCCTTCACGAAGGCAAAGCCGCCCGCGTCGGTCCACTGGAGGATGCGGTTCCCGTTGTCGTCCGCCAGGTAGAGCGTGTGCGAGGCGTCGTCCCACCAGAGGCCGTTCGGGTCCCCTTCGATCGGGAGGACCTTCGGCCCTCGCTCGACCGACCCGGCATCCGAGGGGCCCGGGTTGCTGCTCGCGCAGCCGACGAAGACCACCGTGAGAACGGTGGCCACTCCAACCATCAACTTCTTCATGTTCGAGGCCTGCTTTCGAGGCTCAAGCGGCAGGGAGCTCCGCGACGCGGTCGCCGCAAGACCGGACGTCGTAACCCAGGGAGGAGAGCTCGCGGCGGAAGGGCGCCGCGGTCATCACGTCGAGAAGGCGTTGAACGCGGGGATCCGCGAGGCTGTCGAGTGGCAGCGCCAGGTCGTAGCGCTCTTCGGCGAGCGGTACGAAGTCGAGCCCGAAGGCGATCGCCGCGTCTCGGGTCGCCACCCCCGTATCGGCTGCACCCAGGGACACGGCCTGCGCGACCTCGAGATGTCCATTCGCCTGGATGCGCGAGGGACTGGTGGACTCCAGCGAGATCCCCGCCGCGCGCATCTCGCGCTCGAGGAGACGGCGTGCACCGGAACCTGGCTCGCGGACCACGAGCCTCAGGCCTCGCCTTCCCAGATCGCCCGCGGAGCGAATCCGCTTCGGATTCTTCGGCGCAGTGACGAGCCCCTCTTCCCAGCGTGCGAGCGTGATCACCACGAGGGCTTCAGCCCCTGCAAGCCGATGAACCTCGGACAGGTTGGCGTCGCCGGTCTTCGGATCGACCAGGTGAACGCCAGCCAGGTGCGTATGCCGGCGGGCGAGCGCCTCCAGAGCAGCCGTGCTCGACCGGGGCATCCACAGGAAGCGCCCAGGTCCGGGACGCGAGTTGAGTCTGTCGGCGAGCAGCCCCAGCGCTGGAGCACAGCCCATGACGACGAGGTTCTCGCGAGACTCGGGAGGAGCGCGAACAGGGCTCACCTGGACCCGGCTGCCATGCGAGGCCGCAGCCAGCGCATCCGCGGAGATCCGCATCCCCTCGCCATCGAGGGCATAGGAGACCCACCGGCCCGCGATGTGGGCCATGGCGACGCGTCCCGAGATGGAGCTCGAGGCGGGCTCGGTGAGGACCGACTCATCCTCCGAGGGCGTACCGAAGAGATCCTCGACGCGGCAATCGAGCGCTTTGGCGATTCGCAGCGCGACATCCACCGCGGGCATGGAGCGTCCGGCTTCGATGGCTCCCACGCTCTGCCGTGTCAAGCCAGAGGAGGTGGCCAGGGCCACCTGAGAGAGCCCCCGTGCTTCGCGGACCTGCCGTACCCGGTTGGGTTCCCAAGAGGACATGACAGGGATGCTTTACACCATGGAAAGCATCCTTTCCACCGCTGGGTTCTTTGCCCTGATCTGGAGGGTACAGACCGGGAACGGCTCATGGTCTATGGGTGTCCCAAACAACCATGAAACGACTCGTTCTTCGCGCGGCCCTCCCAGCGCTTCTGCTCACGCTCTCTGCCTGCGGCAACTCCGAGGAGCCTGAGTCCCCCCCGCCGGACTCGGGAGTGCAGGATTCAGGAGTTCCAGACGCGGGAGCTCCGGACTCGGGAGTTCCGGATTCAGGAGTTCCAGATGCAGGCCTCCAGGACGCCGGAGCGCCCGACGCGGGAGTTCCAGACGCAGGCCTCCAGGACGCCGGAGCGCCCGATGCGGGAGAACCCGATGCGGGAACGCCCGATGCGGGAGAACCCGATGCGGGCACGCCCGACGCGGGAGCGCCCGATGCGGGCCCCGTGAATGCGTGCCTGCCAGACAACACCCCGCCCTCCCTCGCCAGCAGCACTCACCTCCACTTCATCATCGACACCTCGGGCTCCATGCGCGAGTTGCTCCAGGTCGTCAACAGCCAGCACAGCGAGTTCTTCAACATCACCACCAACGGCTGCGACAACCCGCGCCTGGATGCATTCTCGATCAACCGCGGTTGGAATCCGGCCACGGCCTACCCGGTGACGGACACGGGTACCGGATTGGGCTCGGACCAGGGCTTCCCTCTCCTGTTCCAGGACAGCAAGTTCTATGGGTACATGTACTGGACCGACACGAGCACCCCTGCGTCCCAATGGGACTCCAAGGAGCAGGCCTGCCAGTCCCAGGTGCCCGACTGGAACACCAGCCGCACCACCGATTACACCCGGTGCCTCACGTGCCTGAGCACCAAGGGTTTCTACAAGCTGCCCGAGGCCACCGCGCGAGACACCGCGCCGCTGCAAAACCCGGACTTCATCTTCTGGGGCCGCTTCCTCAACTTCAATCCACCCAAGTACGTCAGCGTCAAGGCGGTGCTCAAATCCATCATCAAGGATCTGCAGCGGGTGCGGGTGGGCATCAGCATCTTCGCCCCCAACACCAGCCCCTCGCTCTCCACCCTGCTCCAGCCGCAGAGCCCCTCGTGCCAGGAACTCACCGGTGACGCCAACGCCTTCGCCAGCTACCGCGCGACCCAGATCGACGCCATCAACACCTTGCAGTTCAACACGGGCACACCGCTGGCGTGGTCGCTGCTCAACGTGGGCTACTACTTCTCCTCGAGCGATGACATCTATCGGACCCAGTTCAACTTCGGCAGCAACTACAACTACCCCGCTGGGTTCCTGAATCCGCCGCTCGACTCTCCAGGCCGCAGCGTGTGCTGGAGCTGCCAGTCGCCCAAGGTCATCCTCATCACGGACGGAGAGCCCAGCGGCGACAACATGAGCGCCCAGATGGCCGACCGGCTGCGCACGGTGAATGGCGGCCCCGTGTACTGCCCGGATACCCTGCCTTGTCAGTCAGGCACCTCTGCCTCCTCTCGCGACAAGGGCGCCAATGCCACCAACGTCTTGGACGACAGCCCCATCTACTACCTGGATGACGTGGCCAAGATGCTCTACGAGAAGGATCTCCAGCGGAACACGCCACCGCAGATTGGTGACTTCGACACCACGGGCCAGCAGCACGTCACCACGTACACGGTGGGCTTCGGCATCAACAGCAACCTGCTGAGACACACCGCCGAAGTGGGCGGCGGCCTGTACTACACCGCCGACGACGGGTATAGCCTCAAGCAGGCGCTGCTGGACATCATCAACTACCGCGTGCACCCTTCGCCGTAGGCGAGGCATGGAGGACCGAGACAATCGGGAGCGTGTTCGGCTGGCGAGGGCTCACGGCGCTCGCCTATAACGGCGGCGTTCTCCGAACAGCCCCGGCCGCCTCCCATGCTCCCGCGCTCCTCCGTCCTCACCACCATTGGCTTCGACGCCGACGACACGCTCTGGCAAAACGAGCAGTTCTACCGGCTGACGGAGGAGCGCTTCGCGAGCCTGCTGTCCGGACACGCGGAGGCCGGCCATGTCACGGCCCAGTTACTGGAAGCCGAGAAGCGCAACCTCCAGCACTACGGCTTCGGCATCAAGGGCTTCACGCTCTCCATGATCGAGACGGCCATCCAGCTCACCGATGCCCAGGTCTCCGCGTCCGTCATCCGGGAGATCCTCGAGGCAGGACGGGAGATGCTCCGCCATCCCGTCGAGAACCTGCCGCATGTCCGGGAGACGCTCGAGCAGCTTGCGGGCTCCTACCGACTCATCCTGATCACGAAGGGCGATCTCTTCGATCAGGAGCGCAAGCTGGCCGCATCCGGGCTCGGGGAGCTGTTCGACGCCGTCGAGATCGTCAGTGACAAGAAGGTGGCCACCTACGAGCGCATCTTCTCGCGCTACGGCGACGGTCCGAGCCGGAGCATGATGGTGGGCAACTCGCTCAAGTCCGACGTCGTGCCGGCCATCCAGGCGGGAAGCTGGGGCGTCTACGTGCCGCACGAGACCACCTGGGCCTACGAGCACAGCGAGGCGCCCGTGAACGAGCCGCGCTTCAAGCAACTGACCCACCTGGGCGAGCTCATCGGTCTGCTCCAGCAGATTGGCTGACGCGCCCCTACGTCCCGAGCAGTACAGACCTGTCAGTGCCCCTGCCCTACGGTGACCCTGCTTCACGGGCTATCGAGGCCAGAGACGGCCTGCTGTGTTTTACAGCGCGTCGTGGGAGCAGCCCTGCAAGTTTTTCAGGCTTGCGGGGCCATCCCATCGGAGACACGCAGTGTTTCCCTCTGAATTCCCCTGGCCCTTGCGTTGCACTGCATACAGCTCGGCATCCCGGAGGGGTGAGACGAGGTGGGCTTATGGTGACGACAGTGTCCTTCACGGAGGCAATCGCAAACATCTCGGACGAGCTGTACGCGCAGGCGATGGCGCGCATGGCCGACAAGCGCTGCCAGTTGCTGGGCGTACCGGGGCTTCACGCCAACGTGCGCACCAACATGGCGTTCGAGGTGAAGCTGGGTCCTGGTGGCCTGGCGAACCTGGCGGTGAAGCGCTACTGCTCGGGGTTCACGCTGGACTGCAACGCGTGGATCGAGTGCCCCATCCCGGGCACGCTCGTGTCGGGCTACGTCCAGTCCAGCGATGGCGGCGGGACGGAGTTCGCCAACGTGACTCCGGGCCAGCGCCTGCGCTTCGAGCTCAAGACGAACCTGTGGGCCAGGACCCAGTTGTCGCTGCACCTGCGCACCACGCCGGCGCTCCCCGAGGGCACCGTGCTGAAGGTGTGCATGGACATCCGCTACTGAGCCCTGGCCTTCGGGCGAGACTCAGATGTGGGCTTCGCCGCCGGTGGACTGCTGCTGGTGGATGAAGTCCTCGATCTCCTGCTGCTCGGCGGGAGTGAGCTGGAAGTCCATGGCGCCGATGAAGCCCTCCACCTGCTCGGGGCTGCGAGCCCCAACGATGGCAGCGGTGACGGCGGAGCGTCGCATCGTCCACGCGATGGCCACTTCCGCGGGCGAGCGTCCGTGCCGGGCGCCCATCCGCCGCAACTGCTCCACGAGCGACAGGGTGTGAGACAGGTTCGGCTCTTGGAAGTCCTGGCTTCGGCGCCGCCAGTCGTCCGGCGGGAAGCTGGCCACGCGCTCGCGAGTCATCGCGCCCGTCAGCAGCCCCGAAGCCATGGGCGAGTAGACGATGACGCCAATGCCGTTCTTCTCGCAGAACGGGAGCACCTCCGGCTCGATGTCGCGGTGAATGAGCGAGTACGGCGGCTGCAGCGAAGTGATGGGCGCGATGCGGTGGGCAAACTCGAGTTGCTTCACGTTGAAGTTGGACACACCGATCCAGCGCACCTTGCCCTGGCGCTGGAGCTCGGCCATGGCCGTCCAGCCCTCCTCGATTCCCTCGAGTGAGTCGCGCTCCAGTGGATGGTGGATCTGGTAGAGATCGATCACGTCCACCTTGAGGCGGCGGAGGCTCGCCTCGCACTCGCGGCGGATGGAGTCCGCGCTGAGGTTGTGGCTGACCTGGCCGTTCGAGTCCCAGACCATGCCGCACTTGGTGAAGAGGTACGGGCGGCCCGAGCGGCCCTCCAGGGCCCTGGCGACGACCTCCTCTGAGTGGCCCAGGCCGTAGACCGCGGCGGTGTCGATCCAGTTGACGCCCAGATCGAGCGCGCGCCGGATGGAGCGGAGGGACTGGTGGTCATCCTGGGGGCCCCACGCATAGGCCCAGCCGCCTCCGCCGATGGCCCAGGCGCCAAAGCCGATGGGGGAGAGGGAAAGGTCCGAGTTGCCGAGCTGCCGCTTCTGCATGATCTGCCTCCCGAGCAAGACGGATCCTGAGTTTCACGGCGCGTCTCAGGGAGCAATCTCGAAGCGCTGGCGAGCCGTGCTCACGTTCAATGGTGGCCAGCAGCCCCCTGCCCTGTTGGATTCTCGGGTTTACCGGGTGCTGGCTAGTGGAGTGTCCGACAAGTTTTTCAACATAGTCAGGACCGGTGTCGGTCCATCCATGCGTGCATCTTGGAGCGAGTCCAGGACCAAGTGAACGGGTGGGCGAAGAGGCGGTTGTACT
>NZ_JAHXBF010000055.1 GCF_020103695.1 Hyalangium versicolor | reverse complement strand
GGGCGCTCGGCTCAGGGCTCCACAGGCGAACTCCCGGGCGCTGGCGTCAGCTCCCCCTACCCACCACCGGCGGAACTCTGCAAGTCACCCGTTTCGAGCCGCTTACGCGTTTGGTGCTAGCACCGCTCATGCCACAAGATGCATTGGTTTAGACAATGCATCCCGTGACAAATACCGCAGCATCGAGGCCTGTGACCGGGCAGGGCCTACGGCGTACCGAAGTCCTGCGTCCAGTAGTGCCGGTAGGTGCTGCCGGCCTTGTTGTAGTACCCCACGCCCAGGTGCTTGTAGGTGCCGTTCATGATGTTGTTGCAGTGACCGGTGCTGTTCATCCATCCCGTCACCGCAGCCGCCGGAGTGGCGTATCCGGCGCCAATGTTCTCCGCCGCCGCGCGCCACGTGTAGCCCGCCGAGGTGATGCGCTGCGAGAACGCCGAGCCGTTCGAGCCCGTGTGGCTGAAGAAGTTGTTGTCTCCCATGTCCTTCGAGTGCTTGCGCGCCGCACAGCGCAGCCGAGTGTCCAGCGTGAGCGCCGCCACCGGAGGCTTGCTGACGCCACCACAGGAACCTCCCGCGGCGCGCCTCTGGTTCACCAGGGTGAGGACCTGATTCTCGAAGTCGGTCCACGCCGGATCCCACGTGGTCACGTCATCGCAGTACGCCAGCACCGTGAGCATCCGCTCCACCTCGGACTCCGCTCGCTCGGCTTGCAGGCTCTCTCCGATCACTCCCTCGGAAGTCGCCTCTACTCGCTCCTCTGCCCCACAGCCCGCCAGCAGCGCCGCTCCCACCCACACAGCGACTCCCCAGTTCATCTTTCCCATGGCACTCTCCTTTTCCATAATTACTGCTTTTACTTGTTTTGCGCGTTATGGATCGCACGCCAGGAGGGTAGACGTAAAGGCCCCGGATCTCCTCCGTGCCCAGGGGCAGCACGACCGCTTTGTGGAAGACTGAAGGCCCATGTTTGGTGCTCTTCGTTCATCGCTCGTGCCCCTGCTTCTCGTGATCTGCGCCTTCCACGAGGCTCCCGCGCAGGGGAAAACGAACAAAGCACTGACCGAGCGCACTCCCAATGAGGCGCGCGTGGAGCGCGTCCTCCAGTCCCTGTCCCTGCGTGACAAGGTGGGCCAGTTGCTGCTCGCGTATCCGCAGGTCAGCAAGGAGGGCCCCGTCGAGGTCGGCGGCGTGCTCTTCGTCGGGCCCACGCTGCGGAAGATCCACGCCGCCAAGGACCGCATCCGCACGGCGCGCGAGCATGCCCGCGTCCCGCCCTTCTTCGCCGTGGACATCGAGGGCGGCAGCTTCAACCGCCTCAACCGGCACCCCTCCCTCAAGGACCTGCCGCTCGCGCGAGAGATGGCGGAGCTGGCCGAGTCCGACGTCGAGGCCTGGGGCGTGCGCGTGGGCAAGGCCATGCGCGAGGTGGGCCTCAACATGAACCTCGCCCCCGTGTTCGACGTGGCCTCCGCCGGCCACATGTTCCGCAACGGGCGCTCGTTCTCGGGCGATCCCGAGATCGTCAAGAAGAAGGCCACCGCCTTCGCCCGCGGACTCGCCCGCTCCGGAGTCGCCGCCATCGGCAAGCACTTCCCCGGCTACGGAGATCTCGACTCCGACTCGGACCACGAGCGCGCCACCGTCGACTGGGACGAGCAACGCGTGCGCACCGAGGCCTCCGTGTTCCGCGCCGCCGATCCGTTCCTCGGCGGAGTGATGATGTCCAACGTCGTCTACTCGAAGTTCGGCTCCAAGCCGGCCATCCTCGAACCGTCCCTCGTCTCGCTGGCCCACGAGAGCGGCTGGATCACCATCACCGATGACGTGGCCATCCGCGCCCTCGCCGAGCAGATCGGCGCCGAGCGCGAGGAAGTCGTCCGCCTCGCCTTCCTCGCCGGCAATGATCTCATCCTCACCACCGAGCCTCCCGACTGGAGCGGCGGCCTCGACTACTTCGGCATCCTCACCCGGCTGGCCGAGTCCGATCCCCGCATGGCCGAGCAGCTCAACGCGGCAGTGCGGCGCGTCCTGCGCTTGAAGGATCGCCTCGGCCTGCTGGATGGCATGTAGGCAACACCCGGCCCCTCCGCGGGGCAGGCAGGCAGGCCGCTCAAGGCTCTGGCCAACATGCCCCCTCCTCCATTAGGGTGTTCCCCACCTGAGGAGCGCTGCAACGGGGCCGAATCCCCGCCAGGCTCAGGTTCTGTAACGGCGCTCGCTGACTCGAGGCTGTGGGCCCGGGAAGCGAGCGAGAGCCCGCCTCCTCCCCCCAGCCCCCTGACATCAGGAGCAACGCAAATGAGGGCTGTCAAAGACCTGTCCAAGTTCACCGATTACCACGTCGCCGACATCAAGCTGGCCGACTGGGGCCGCAAGGAGATCGCGATCGCCGAGACCGAGATGCCCGGTCTCATGGCCATCCGCGACGAGTTCGCCAAGACGCAGCCCCTCAAGGGCGCGAAGGTCGCGGGCTCGCTCCACATGACCATCCAGACCGCGGTCCTCATCCAGACCCTGGAGGCCATTGGCGCCGAGGTCCGCTGGGCCTCGTGCAACATCTTCTCCACCCAGGATCACGCCGCCGCCGCCATCGCCGCCAGCGGCACTCCCGTGTTCGCCTACAAGGGCGAGTCCCTCGAGGAGTACTGGGACTTCACCCACCGCATCTTCGAGTTCGCCGACGGCGGCCCGAACATGATCCTCGACGACGGCGGCGACGCCACCCTGCTGCTCCACCTGGGCAGCAAGGCCGAGAAGGATCCCTCCGTCCTGTCCAACCCCGGCAGCGAGGAGGAGACCTTCCTCTTCAACGCCATCAAGAAGCGCCTGGCCGCCAAGCCCGGCTGGTACTCCAAGACGGCCGAGAGCATCCGCGGCGTCACCGAGGAGACCACCACCGGCGTGCACCGCCTCTACCAGATGGCCAAGGACGGGAAGCTCATGTTCCCGGCCATCAACGTGAACGACTCGGTCACCAAGTCCAAGTTCGACAACATCTATGGCTGCCGTGAGTCGCTCGTGGACGGCATCAAGCGCGCCACGGACGTGATGATCGCCGGCAAGGTCGCCGTCATCGCCGGCTTCGGCGAGGTGGGCAAGGGCTCGGCCCAGGCGCTGCGCGGGCTCCAGGCCCAGGTGTGGATCACCGAGATCGATCCCATCTGCGCCCTGCAGGCCGCCATGGAGGGCTACCGCGTCGTCACCATGGACTACGCGGCCGAGCACGCCGACATCTTCGTCACCGCCACCGGCAACTTCAAAGTCATCACCCACGAGCACATGAAGCGGATGAAGAACAACGCCATCGTGTGCAACATCGGCCACTTCGACAACGAGATCGATGTCGCCAGCCTCAAGCAGTACAAGTGGGAGAACATCAAGCCCCAGGTCGACCACATCATCTTCCCGGACAACAAGCGCATCATCCTGCTGGCCGAGGGCCGGCTGGTGAACCTGGGCTGCGGCACCGGCCACCCCAGCTACGTGATGAGCTCCTCGTTCGCCAACCAGGTGCTCGCCCAGGTGGAGATCTTCGCCAACCCCAGCAAGTACAAGCCCGGCGTCTACATGCTGCCGCGCCACCTGGATGAGAAGGTGGCCCGCCTCCAGCTCACCAAGCTGGGCTCCATGCTCACCGAGCTCTCCCCCGAGCAGGCCAAGTACATCGGCGTGCCCAAGGAAGGCCCGTACAAGAGCGACCACTACCGCTACTAGGCCGCTCCGCCCCTGAAATAGGGCCGAAAAAGGTAAGAAAAAGGGTCACCCTGGGTGCTGGGGTGGCCCTTTTTCCTTTCTATAAACCCCTGAAACTCTTGGAATTACAGCACGACGCAACTTCCTGCCCACATGTCGGACAATTAAAGCAGCCAGCCCACAAACGCCCAGGGAGCTCGTCATGATTCGCAACGCCGGCAAGCTGATGATGGTCGCGGTGGCCCTGTTCTCGACGGCTTCGTGGGCCGGCCCGCTGGCGCTGTGGGTGGGGCAGACGTCGTTCCTCGGCTTCCCCGGCAAGGGCTGCCAGGTGACCGTCTCGAACGAGTCGGTGATCGAGGTCGTCACCTCCAAGAGCGGCGCGGAGATTCGCGCGAAGCACCCGGGCACCAGCCAGGTGACGCTCAAGCTGCGCGACGGCGACACGCACCAGTTCACCGTGCACGTCACCCCGAGCGGCGCCGAGGTCTATTCCACCTCCCGCGCCGAGTCGGAGCACAGCGGGTTCAGCCTCTCCCCCGCTCCCGCGGCGAGCAAGAGCGGCACCGCTCAGGCCAACAAGGCTGATCAGGGCAAGGCCAGCAAGACGCGCACGGCCGAGCGCGACGCGAAGGCGGATCGCCCCCGCGCGTGAGCCCGGGCAGGGTGGCGGGCGCCTGAGGGTGGCTCGCCAAGGTTCCAGCAGCGGACTGCCGGCAGTTCCACGGCTTGTCCGCTGCATGCATTTTTGTTACCCCGGAGGCTCGTCCACCTTCCCGAGTCCTCCATGAGCACTGGCATGCCCCTTCCGCACGGGCGCGGCAGCATCTCCGCGGAGGGCAGTTCCGCGCACGGCCCGCCCGTGCTGGAAGCGGCGGCACGCCTCCGCATCCTGGTCAATCTCTCGCGCCAGTTGGCCGAGGCCAGGACGGATCTCGATCTCGTCTTCGACACGGTCTGCGCCCACCTCGTCTCGGTGCTCGGGGATGGCTGCGCCGCATTCCTCCTGCTGGACGACAACACCTCGCTCGAGCCCGTCACCATCCGGCACCGGGATCCGGCGCGGCGCCTGCTGCTGGAGCAACTCAACCAGGCGCGGAAGCTGCGCGTCGGGGAGGGGTTCACGGGCAGCGTCATGGCCTCGGGCAAGTCCCTCTTCTTGGCGGATGTCGATGCCGCGATCCTGGATGCCACCACGCTCCCCGAGTACAAGCCCTATCTGGATCAGGTGGGGGTGCGCAGCATGCTGGTGGTCCCCCTGGCGGGCCGAAGCCGGGTCCATGGGGCCTTCTGGCTCACCCGCGATCCTGGCAGCCCGCCCTACACCCCTGCGGATCGGGAGCTGGTCGAAGCGATCGCGGACTGCACGGCGATGGCGCTGGACAGCGCGCGGATCCAGCTCGAGCACGGAGACGATCGCCGGAGGCTGGCCGAGGCCGCCTCTCGCACGGCAAGGCTGCAACAGGTCACCGCGGCGCTCTCGAGCGCGGCCACCCCCGAGGAGGTGTCCTCGGTCGTCGCTCACCTCGCCGTGGGAGCCATGGAGGGCGTCGCCGGCTCGCTCGTGCTGCCGAACGAGTCGCGGACCGAGCTGCACATCCGCTCCTATATCGGTCACACCCACGTGCCCCACGTGGTCAAGGCCTTCCAGGTCCTCCCCGTCACGGCGAACAACCCGGTCGCCATCTCCTACCGAGAGAGAAAACCGTTCTTCTTCTCGGATCTCATCAGCTACGGCGCGCAGTTTCCCGAGCTGCTCGCCAGTGCCTCCGAGGCGGGGTACGAGGCCGCGGCGGCGCTGCCCCTGCTGGCGCGCGGCGAGGTGTTGGGCGTGCTCTGGGTCCGCTTCGCGACGCCTCGTCCGTTCGAGGAGGAGGAGCGCGCGCTCATGTCCACCATGGTGGCCCAGTGCGCGCAGGCGCTCGAGCGCTCGCGGCTCTACACCCGCGCGCAGAAGGCCGTCGCGCAGCGGGATGAGTTCCTGTCGGTGGCCGCGCATGAGCTGCGCACCCCGCTGGCCGCGATGAAGCTTCAGATCCAGTCCCTTCAGCGGAACCTGAGCCGCCCGCCGGAGGCCGAGGACAACAAGCCCCAGCTCATCGCCAAGGCCGATGCCGTGGCGCGCCAGGTCAAGCGCCTGGAGGCGCTGGTCACCGATCTGTTGGATCTCTCGCGGCTCACGGCCGGCAAGCTCGCGCTCCGGCTCGAGGAGGTGGATCTCCACGAGCTCGCGCGCGAGGTCTGCGAGCGGATGGCCGAGGAGGCCACGCGCGCCCAGAGTCCACTGACGATATATGCCGAGAGCCGAGTGCGAGGGCACTGGGACCGGGCGAGGCTGGACCAGGTGCTCTCCAACCTCCTGAGCAACGCGCTCAAGTACGGCGCGGGCGGGCCCATCGACGTCACCCTCACGGCCGATAGCACCTGGGTCTTCTTGAGCGTACGGGACCGAGGCATCGGCATCCCGCCCGAGGACCAGGCTCGGATCTTCGAGCGGTTCGAGCGCGCTGTCCCGGGCCGGAACTACAGCGGATTCGGCGTGGGGCTGTGGATCTGCAAGCAGATCATCGATGCGCTCGGAGGCCGGATCCGCGTCGAGAGCCAGCAGGGCCAGGGCTCCACCTTCGAAGTCACCCTGCCCACCAAGCGAGAGCCGTGAGCCGGCTCACAGGGCGCGCACGTAGAGCGCCTTGAGGTACTCTGTCTCCAGCAGGCCCGCGAGCACCGGGTGATCCAGCCCTGCTCCGCGCCGCTCGAGGATCTGCACCGGACGGCGAGCGTCCTCTGCCGCGGAGAGCACCATCTCCTCGAAGGCCTCGCGCCCCAGCTTCCCCGAGCAGGAGCAGGTGACGAGCAACCCCTCCGGCTTCAGGCACTTCAGGGCGCGCAGGTTCAGCTCGTGGTAGGCGCGCAACGCGGTGGACAGACCCTCGCGGCGCTTGGCCAGGCCGGGAGGATCCAGCACCACCGTGTCGAAGCGGCGGCCCGAGTCAGCGAAGCGCCGCAGCACATCGAAGGCGTTGGCGTTGTCCACCGTCACGTTGGTGCGCCCGTTGCGCGCGGCGTTCTCGCGGGCCCGCTCGGCCGCCTTCGCGTCCTGCTCCACCGCGAGCACCGTGTCGCACGTGCGGCTGAGCGCCAGTGCGAAGCCCCCGTGGTAGCTGAAGAGATCCAGCGCTTCGCCGCGGGCCAGCTCTCCGGCGCGCAGGTGGTTGTCCACCTGGTCCAGGAAGGCGCCCGTCTTCATGTCGCCCAGCAGGTCCACTTCGAAGCGGTTCTCACCCTCGTGGTAGGTGAAGCGCGCCTCGCCCGTGCCGTGCAGCAGCGTCACCTCGCGCTTCAGGCCCTCGAAGTCCCGGCCGGAGGCATCATCCCGGCACACCACGTGCGTGGCGCCCGTCCGCTCCACCAGCATCCTCGCCAGTAATTCCTTCCGGGCGTCCATCCCCTCCGAGAGGGTCTGCACCGTCAGTCCCGCGCCATAGCGGTCCACGAAGAGGCCCGGCAGCAGATCCGCCTCGCCATGCACCAGCCGCAGCCCATCCCGGTGCTTCAACGGGGCGCGGCGCGCCAGGGCGGCGTCCAGGCGGTGGCGGAAGAAGGCCTCGTCCACCGGCTCTTCGGTGGGCGGACGGCGCGTGAGCAGGCGCAACGCCAGCGGAGAGCGCTGCGCGTAGAAGGCCTGGCCAATGGGGTTGCCTTGCGGATCCACCACCGCCACCACCGCTCCGCGAGCCTCCACGTTGGGAGGCTCGGTCAGCTCGGTGCGGTAGAGCCAGGGATTGCCTCGGCGCAGGCTCTTGGCGCCCTTGAGGCTCACACGTGCGATGGGGAGGGCTCGGGTGGCCATGGTCACTCCAGGCCGCGTGCGGCCAGTTCCTCGTCGTCCTCGCCGCGCAGGTGCCCCACCTCGTGCAGCAGCGTCACCTGGATCTGCTCCAGCAGTTCCTGCGGGGTGCGCACAGCGCGCGCGAGGTTTCTCCGGTAGAGCACCACCGAGCGGCAAGGTGTCTCCGAGCCGTCGCACGGTTCGCCCAGCGGCGGGCCCCGGAAGAGCCCCAGGATCGTCGGCGACAGCGGCGGCTCCCCCGACAGGAGATCATCATCCACGGGGATCTCCTCGGCGGCGACGGGGATGCCTTCCAGGTCCTTGCGCATGTCCTCGGGCAGCGCCGCCACGGCGTTTGCCACCTGGGTACGGAAGTCGGCCTCGCTGGGCAGGGGCGGCACGGGGAAGTCTTCGGGCGCCAGCTCGCGGGCTTTGTCGAAGTGGACCTGTGCCTGCTTCCACTTGCCCTCGCGCTCGAGCAGCAGCCCCACATGCTGGTGCGCGTGCGCCCCATGCTCCGGATCACTCAGCAGCGCGGAGAACGCGGCCTTCGCCTCCGAGAAGCGGCACAGCTCGAAGAGCGCCAGGGCCCGCTCGTACGTGGCCTCTCGGTTGTTGGGCTCGTGCGCCAGGACGATGGCCGCGCGAGCCAGGGCCTCGTCCGCCTGGCCGAGATCATTGAAGGCCATGGCCGAGATGAGGGCGAACTGCACCACCATGTCCGGCACCATGCCCGGCTTGGCCAGGCCCCGCTCGGAGTAGAGCAGCCCCAACTCATCCCGCTCGCGCGAGGAGGGCAGATCCACCGCGTACAGGTGCGCCGCACCCAGCAGACCATCCGGCGAGTCTGGATCGATCGCGAGCGCCCGGGCGAAGGCCATCTGCGCCTCCGGCACCCGGTCCAGCGCGGACAGCGCCATGCCGCGCTCGGCGTGGGCCTCGGCGTTGTCGGGCTCCAGGGCGGCGGCCTGGGCCGCGCAGGAGAGGGCCTCCTCATAACGCTCGTCGTCGTAGTAGTGGCGCGCCGCCTCGAGCGGAGACTTCCCCTCCGAGTGGCAGACGGAGAGCGCGGTGACGGCCGCCGTGGACGCGTCGGGCTTGGCCTGGGTCGCCGGGGGGGAGGCCGTCACCGGCGCGACAGCGGCCACCCCGGCATCCAGGACAGACGCCGTCCGAGGAGGCTCCGAAGAGCTCCGCTGACAGGCACCGAGCAGCAGGAAGACAGCGAGCAGACCGCGCCGCGACATGGCGCCGCAGGGTACGGCATCCCTCTCGGCACGGGAAGAATCGTCACGCCTGCCTGCCTGGGTTGGAAGCGCAGGTGCCGGGCGGCTCGGGTCCGTCGTAGGGTGCGCTCCCATGAGAGCCCTCATTCTCGCGTCGACCTCGAGCGCCCGCCGTGCCCTGATGGATGGACTGGGCCTGCCCTATCAGGCCGAGGCTCCCGGAGTGGACGAGGACGTGTCCCCTTCCCTCTCGGCCCGCGAGGCGGTGCAGGTGCTCGCCGCGCGCAAGGCCCGTGCCGTCCACGCCCGTCACCCGGAGGCCTGGGTCATCGGCGCGGACCAGCTCGTCCAGGTCGAGAGCGAGGTGCTCGCCAAGCCCGCGGATCGTGACGCCGCGCGGCGTCAATTGGGCAAGCTTCTCGGACACACCCACGACATCTGCACCGGCGTGTGTCTGGTCGGTCCCGGTGGCCACATCTCCGAGGCGTTGGAAGTGTCCCGGCTCACCTTCTACCCGCTCGCGGCGGAGGAGCTGGAGCGGTACCTGGACCTGGGCGAGTGGCAGGGGTGCGCCGGCAGCTACCGCGTCGAGGGCGCCGGGCAGGCGCTGCTGGCACGGCTCGAGGGAGATCGCACCAACGTCCAGGGGCTGCCCATGCTCACCGTGGTGCGCATGCTGCGTGAGGCCGGGTTCTCGTTCTTCGACCGGCCGACGCCGTGACACCCGCCAACAGTCCCGCTACTTCCCGCCCACGGGCGGCAGGAGCACCCGAAGCGTAAGCCCCTGACCTGGCTCCTGGGCGGTGGACACTTCGGCGCCACCGCGCCGCAGCACCTGGTAGGACAACGCCAAAGCGAGGTTGAGGCGCATCGTCCGGCCCTCGCGATCCAGCTCCACGCGCGGATCGAAGATGCCGTGGCGCTCGGCCTCCGTCAGCGTCAGGGTCTCGTCCTGGAAGATGACCGCCGGTTGCGTGCCCTCCCACGTCGTCCGAACCCGCAGCGCTCCCTGGCTCTGCGTCCGCTGGCGATCCGGCGCACAGAGGAATGCCAGCAGGTTGAGCAGGGCCGAGCGAAGATCCTCTCGCGAGAGCAGCGCCGTGCACGGCTGAGCCTCGATGCTGAGCTGACGCAGGTGCTGGCGCTCCTGACCTGGGAGCGCCTCCACACACTCGCGGAGCACGTCATTGACGTCGACCTGCTCCGGAAACGCGGCCTCGCGAGAGGAAGCAAGGTTGGAGAACCCCGCGACGAGTTCGGCGATGCGCTTGACGCCATCCAACGTCTCGTCGATGACCTCGGCGATCTCCTGGACGAGCCGATCCTTCCGCGATGCGTCCTGTCCCTCCCCGGCCAGACCGAGGGCATGCACCTGAGCCTCGGGAGTGCCCAGGCTTCGCAGGTACTGCGCGGCGCCCTTGGCCGAGAGCCACAGGTCGCCCATCACGGTGGAGTAGTTGCGCAGGGCATCGAGGTTCGCCCACACGTAGGCCAGCGGGTTGTTGACCTCGTGGGCCACGGCCCCGGCCAGCTTGCCTGCCAGGGCCAGCTTCTCGGTGTGGACGAGCTGCTCGCGCGTCGCCATGAGCTCGGAGATCTTCTGGGCCAGCTCGTCATACAGGCGCGCGTTGTCCAGGGAGACGGCCAGCTGGCTGGCGAACACCGTGCCGCGCTGGAGCTCGGACACGGAGAACTCCTGGGAGTGCGAGCGGCGCAGCGCCACCAGGGCTCCCAGGTGGCGGTCGCGGGCAACCAACGGATACACGAGCGCGAAGGCGTAGGAGTCTCCCTCCCGCGAGGACGTGACCATGGGCATCATCGGAGACGGCAGCCGAAGCGCCGTCCCGGAGGCGCTCACCCTCCGCGCCAGCTCCGTGAGCAGCTCCGCGGATGGGAGCGAAGCCTCCGTCATCCGGTGGATGTCGAAGTCCTTACTGTCCGCCCTGTTCAGCAGAAGCCCGATGTCATCGGCGCGCAGCACCCGCTGGGCCTGCGTCACCACAAGCCGCACCAGGTCCGAGTGCTTCAGCGTGGCCAGCAGCGCGCGGCTCGCCTCGTAGAGGGCCACCACGCTCTGCAGGTGGTTCTTCTGGCTCGCCCGCTCCAGCAGGAGCGTCAGCTCCGCCGGATCATAGGGCTTCTGGATGTAGTCGTAGGCGCCACGCTTCATGCAGGCGACGGCCGTCTCCACGCTCGCGTAGCCCGTGGCGACGATCACCTCGATGTCCGGATCCAGCGCGCGCAGCGCCTCCAGGGTCTGCACGCCATCCATCCCCGGCATCTTCAGATCGGTGACGGCCAGATCGAACTTGCGGCGCTTCACGGCCTCGACCGCGGCCAGGCCGTTCTCGGCCGTCTCCACGTCGAAGCCCTCCTGCGAGAGCTCGTACATGAGCATGTCGCGGATGCCCGGCTCATCATCGATGACAAGGACAGCGGCACGAATGGTCATGGAGACTCTCCGGAGAGCGTGCGCTCGATGGTGCCGAGCAGCACATCCAGCTCGACCGGCTTGAACAGGCAGATGGCAGCACCCGAAGCGGTGACACGCTCCTCGAAGGAATGCGAGGCATCCGAGCTGCTGCTCACGACGAGGACCTTCTGCTCCGGCCGCAGTTCGCGGATCTTCTCGAGCAGTTCAGGGCCGCTCAGCCGGGGCATGTGGACGTCCAGGATGACGAGATCGAAGCTCCGCGTCTGGATGATCTGGAACGCTTCCCATCCATCGACGGCCATGACGAGTTCGACGCCCAGCGGCTCCAGGGTGAACTGGAAGAGGTCGCGAATACCCTGCTCGTCATCCGCGACCAGGATGCTCGTGCCCGCCGGAATCGTCATGCGCTGACGGCCCCCGCGGTGGGATCCAGGGGCAGCTCCACCGTCATCCGCGTGCCCTGGCCCACCGCGCTGTCCACATCGATGTGGCCCCGGTGCTGCTGGATGATCTCGTACACGAGGCTGAGCCCCAGGCCGGTGCCCTCGCCCACGCCCTTGGTGGTGAAGAAGGGCTCGAAGATGCGCGGGAGCACGTCCGCCGGGATGCCTCCGCCCGTGTCCGCGACCTCCAGGCTCACGCCGCCCCGCTCATTCGAGCGCGTGCGCACGGTCAGCGCCCCGCCGCCCTTCATCACGTCCAAGGCGTTGGTGCCCAGGTTCACCAGCACCTGCTGAAGCTGGGTCGTGTTGGCCTTGAGCCCCGGCAACCCGTCCGCGAGCTCCACCACCAGCTTCACCCCTTGCGTCTTCGCGCGGGCCTCGATGAGGACGAGCGTGGAGCGCACCAGCGCATTCAGCTCCACGGCCTCGAAGTTCTTCTTGCCCGTCCGAGAGAAGGTGAGCAGCTCCTGCACCAGGTTCTTGCAGCGCAGCGCCTCGCGGACGATCGAGGTGACGGGCAACCGCAGGGGATCCTTGTCGGGGACCCGCCGCTCCATGCCCTGGGCGAAGCCAAGGATCACCGCCAGCGGGTTGTTGATCTCATGCGCCACGCCTCCGGCGAGCTGGCCCACCGCGGCCATCTTCCGGCTCTGGACGAGCTGCTCCTGCGCATCCGCGAGCTGACTCAGCCTCACCGCCAGCTCCTCGTTGGCCTTCTGCAACTCCACCGTGCGCTCCTCCACGCGCGTCTCGAGCATGGCCTGGTGCTCGTGCTCCTGGCGCAGGAGGCGCTGGAAGGCGCGCGCCAGCGTTCCGGACTCATCCACGCGATGAGCAGGCAACTGGGACAGTGCCACGCGATCACCTCGGCTGATGGCGTCGGCAATGGACGTCATCGATCGGATCGGCTGCACGAAGCCCGCCGCGACCAGGTAGCCCAGGAAGATCATCAGCGGCAGCAGCGCGCCCGAGGCCGTCAGCGCGGCCCAAATGATCGCGGAGGTCTGCCGCTGCTGCTCGGCCCGAGAGAACGCGACGACCAGGGACGCATGGAGCGCCTCTCCGACGGGCAGCGCCACATGAAGCAGGTGGCTCTCGTCCTTCGTGGTCAGAGTGTTGACGGGCAGTGGCACGACGGGACTGGGAGGCACCGCGCCCCACTGGGCGATCACCGCTCCGTCGGGCGCATAGATGACGGCATAGGTAGCGTCCGGGCTCTTGGAAAGAGCACTCAGCCGCTCGGTGGCCGCCTCCGGGTTGTCGAAATCGACGGCCGCGGAGACGACGGTCGCCATCACCGTGGTCAGGTTCGTGGCCCGCTCCCGCAGGAGCTCCCCCGTCTGCGAGGTCAGCGAGCCCGTCAGCGACACGGAGAGCACGAGCGCCGTCGCCAGCACCACGAGCGAGACCAGCCCCACCAGCTTGACCTTGAGCGGCCGGGCGCTCACGAAGCGCTTGCAGGCGCTGATCATCGCAGCACCTCGCTGACCGCGAGCATCTCGGGCTGCAGCTCGGCCCCCTCGGCAATGGCCGCTCGGAGGTTCACCAGCAGCCCCGCCTTCGAGCCCCGTCGCAGCAGCCCGATGCTCAGACCCTGGCGGACATCGCTCTCGCGCCCGGAGAAAGACAGGACCTTGTAGCGCTGGGTGACGCCCAGGATGGACTCCTCGGCATCGGTGAGCCCCGGGCAGAAGTAGACAGCCGTCACCTGGGAGCGCGAGACGGCGGCCTCGAGCGCCTCAGGTGAGGCATAGGGAATGCTGACGATTCGCACGGGCAGGCCCCGGATCTGCGCTCCGCGCGCGGCGTCCTGGAGCGCAGCGGCCATGTCGAGCCCGTAGGCCTCGGACTCGGCACGCCCCTCTCGGTAGAGCACGGCGATCGTGACGGCTTCGGGTGCGCGCTCGCGCAGGTTCCGATCGTAGGGAAGAACCCGGAGCATGAGCGCTGCCTGCCGGTCAGGTGGCAGATCCTCGGCGGCCATGGCGGCACGGCCACTGGCCAGCGTCAGGACCAGGAGGGTGGCAGTAGGAAGGGGGAGCCTCATCATCGCAAGCCCCCGTTAGAAACCAACGGCCACTTCGACGGTGAGCCTGTGGTCCGTCCCTCCCTCTCCGCGATGGACGGTAGCGCCATAGACGGCGCGGCCCACCGCCGTGGGAACCTTGTCCGGGAATGGAAAGAAGCCGCAGCCGACCGACCAGGTCCGGCGATCGTTCTGGGGCTGCCCGTCGAGACGGACCTCGTCCACGGCCACCAGGGGCTCCAGCATCGAGTGGGCGCGGTACGCCACCACCGCCGCATAGCCCCACTTGTCCAGCGCGCCGTCGGTGATCTGCTGGTGGGCGTAGGCGGCCTCCACGTCCACGGAGAGCGGGCCGCGCTGGAAGCTCGTGTCGACCCCGAGCTCGCTCAACTGCCGCGCGCCATTCACCGTATAGGCACCTGTATACGCGGAGGCACCGATGCTCAGCCCTTTGATGACTTCGACGGCGACACGCGCTCCGACCGACTTCGCGTTGTTGGTGTCCTCGACGAAGGTGGGCCCGAAGAAGGCCAGGGAGCCGCCCTCATCAATGCCGTCATCGTTCGGATTGGACGGATCGTTGAAATCGGGCTGGACGCGGCCGTTGGTGACGTAGAAGGCGTAGCTCAACACCCGGCCCGGCGCGTACTCCCATTCGCCGAAGAACTGGACGCCCACCTCATGCCAAGGACTGGGGATGAGTTCCTGGAAGAAGCCGGGCCGGTCGGGCAGCCGCGTGATGAAGTGCGGATAGGAGTACGTGTTGTACGTGCCGAACGGGATCAGGAAGATGCCGGTCCGCATCACGAGATGCTCGCGCAGGAGCCGGAAGTCGATCTGCGCGTAGCGGACATTCAACCACTGGAAGGCGGAGCCGAAGAACTGAAGCGGCTCGAGCTCGAGGAACACCTCCGGGACCACGACGTCGAGGATGTCCGCGCCAATGTAGAGGTGCGCATCCAGCAACTCGGAGCCATAGCGGGCGGGAGCATCACCCGCGAGCTTGTTGAACTGCAGGAGGTTGCTGGCGAGCACCCCGTGGATGTAGGGCGTAATGCCGTACCGACGGAGCCGGTAGCCGAAGGAGCCCACGGATGCCGGGGGCACCTCCTCTTGAAGAAAGTCCTCCAGGCTTCCGGTGGTAGTGGGCCCGTCCTTGCTGGGGGGGGCCTCCTCGGCCGCGGGCGAAGACTGCGTGGGAGCATCCTCGGCGGGTTGCTGGGCCATCGCAGGCAGCGCGGGGAGCGCCAGGATCCACACCAGCCATCCCCTGAGAACTCCGTGCCGCAAATGCGCCCATTGCCTACAGACCGGCTCCTCGCCGTTCGGTCCCATGCTGTTGAACTCCTGCCCGGTGTACGCGCTGTCGCGGCTTGGAAATAATATTTAATATCGCTGCGACAGTGTGACTCCTTGTCACTCGCAGTGGCCACCAAGCAGAGGCAATTGGCCTGTGACGAATGCGACGAAACTGTAACAAACCCAAATTATCAGTTTATGAGGAACTCATTGCCTCGAACCGGTTCCGGCCGACAATCTGAAGGTAGATGGCCACCCCGAACCCCACCGCACACAGCGCCGCCACGTAGTACGCAGGCGCCAGCGAAGTGGTTTTGACGAGGAGCGTCACGACGAGGGGCGTCAAGCCGCCAAAAATGGCGTAGGCGACGTTGTATGAGAACGAGAGCCCGGAGAAGCGCACGGCCGCCGGGAAGGCGTGGACCATCACCGTGGGCACCACGCCGACTACGCCCACGCACGCCCCGGTGAGCACATAGAGCGGGATGAGGTGCTCGGACGATTGCGCCAGGCCGCGATAGAGCAGAAACGTCGTCACCAGCAGCGCCACACAGCCCACGCCCAGCACCCGGCCCACGCCGAAGCGATCCGCGCACAGTCCGAAGACGATGCACCCGACGGTGAGGCTCAGGGTGGCCAGGCTGTTGGCCTCGAGCGCCCGCGCCGGGGCAATGCCGAACTGCTTCTGCATCAGCGTGGGCGTCATGAGGATCACCACCACGATGCCGGCGGTGAGCACCCACGTGAGCAGCATCGACACCGCGACCGAGACGCCATGGCCGCTCAGCACGGCCTTGAGTGGCAACTCCTGCACCAGGGCACGGCGCTGACGCATCTCCTCGAACACCGGCGTCTCGGCCAGCCAGCGGCGCAGGAACACGGCCAGGAAGCCGAACACGCCACCGACGAGGAAGGGCACTCGCCAGGCAAAAGCTTGCACCTGCTCGGGGCTGTAGATCTTGTTGATCGCCGTGGCCACCAACGAGCCCAACAGGATGCCCAGCGTGAGGCCCGCAGTGAGCGTGCCGCATGCGAAGCCGACGCGATGGTTCGGCACGTGCTCCGAGACGAAGACCCAGGCGCCGGGGACCTCTCCGCCCACCGCCGCGCCCTGCAGCATGCGCAACACCAGCAACGCCAGCGGCGCCGCGTAGCCCGCGGTGGCATAGGTGGGCAGCAGACCGATCAGCAGCGTGGGCACAGACATCAGGAGCACGCTCAGCGAGAACATGCGCTTGCGGCCCGTGCGGTCTCCATGGTGCGCCATGATGATGCCGCCCAGGGGGCGCGCCAGGTAGGCGACCGCGAACAGGCCGAAGGACTGCAATTGGCGCAGCCAGTCGGAGGTGTCCGGCGGGAAGAACAGCTGCCCGATCACCGTGGTGAAGAACACGAAGATGATGAAGTCGTAGAACTCCAGCGCACCACCCAGGGCAGCCAGGGCCAGCGTCCTGGCGTCCTGCAAGGTCAGCGGACGTTGCGCGCGCGGCTGCCCTGGCTCACGGATCGAGGGAGTCTCCATGGGAGGATGAGAGCCTGATCCCTCCCACCGGGCAAGGTTTTCAGGGGTGCACCGAGCGCCGGCTCACACCGAGAGCTCAGCGAGGATCTCCCGGTACGCGGCGCGCGCCTTGTCCAGCTCGCCCGGCTTGAAGCTCACCGCGGCGACGACCGGATGCCCTCCGCCGCCGTAGCGCCCGGCGATGGCCGCCAGGTCGTGCTTGCGCAACTCCGGCCGCCATGGGTTCGAGCCCAGCGACACCTTCGCCCGGTTCGGGCCCTGCCCCACCCACAGCGTGTAGCGCGCCTCGGGATACAGCGCGTAGGCGATGAACTTGTTCAGGCTGTCCACGCCCTCGTCCGCCAGATCGAAGAACACCACCCCGTTCTCGTACTTCGCCTTGGCGCGCACCTGCTCGATGTGGCGCTGGTGGCGCTCGAGCAGCGGCGCCAGCGGCTGGGCAATCAACGGCGAGGCTGCGAGCTGCGCCAGCGTCTCCGTCTGCATCCGCTGGATGAGCTGGGGGATGAGGTCCGGCGACTTGTTGGCCTCCAGCACCGTCATGATGCGCAGCGCCGGCTCCTCCAGCGCCACCGCCATCTGCGGGCTGGGGAACTGCGCTCCATCGATGATCTCCGCCCAGTGGATGAGGTCCGCCAGCGGCGAAGCATCCCACCCGAAGCGCTCCCGAGCCACGTCCGCCAGGTACTTCGTGCAGCTCTTGCGGTGGGGATCGTGAAACTTGCGGCCGCTCGAGTCTGCGCGGAAGTGCGCCTCGTCTCCCGGCTGCTGGAAGGCGGAGACATGGTGGTCGAACCACCACGTGAGCCGCCCGTCCTGGCTGTAGCGAAAGTCGACGATGGCGTTCTCATCGCCGGAAAACACCGCAGGGTCGATGCCCTCCGCCCCCGGCTTGTGGGTCAGCCCCCGGTAGGTGAAGGTCGCGTCCGGCTGGAACCGCTCCCGGTAGAAGCGCGTGAACACGGCCGCGCTGGCCGCTCCGTCGAAGCAGTTGTCGTGGAAGAGGACGTGGACGTTCATGGCGTTGAATGAAACGTTGAATCCTGGGCAGGCGGTTGAACGAAAAGTAGCAACGAAGTGAGGCACCGCTGCCACGGTGGACCGGCGGATGTGGAAATTTTCCCTCCCATTCTCGGTCCTGGGTCCAGTGTAAGTGTTTGAATTTTCACGAACCCAAGCAAACGAGCGCCTGGCCTGTTACTTGCTGAGTCACAGCAGATCCACCCGGTGAACAACCCATGAAGTTTGATGGGAGGAGCACCATGGCCATGCCAGGAACACCACGAAGAGGAGCGGCGGTTCGGAGCCAGGGACGGCGGGTGATGCCTGCGTTGCGGCGAGCCGTCCGGCGGGTGAGGCGCTCCCGGGCCACGAAGGCCTCTTCCCCTCCAGCGGAGCCGCTCACGCTGGGCGAGATCATCGCCGCGGCCTTCGACACGGCGGGCGGGGAGTTGCGCGAGGTCCTCAAGGTCGTCACCTCGCCTCAGCTATCCAAGGCGCTCGGGCGCCGCATCGTCGTGGTGCCCTGAGCCGGTCCGCGGCGGCCTCCGAGCGGCTACTCGGTGATGTCCGCGGCGTAGAAGGGCTTCGAGGTCGGCTCGCCCGCGAGCAGCTTGTGGAAGTCCTCGGCGTGGGCCGGGTTCACGAGGAACGTTCCCGCGGGAGTCTCCAGGCGCACAGGGTCGGCCGGCAGCGACTCGCCCGCCTGTGATGAGGTTTGCTCCACCACGAGCGCGTGTTGCGACGACGAGGTGGCACACCCCGCGAAGACCAGGAAGCCGAGCGCGACAGGGAGCTTCATCCGTGTCCTCCCAAAAGAAGTGCTCCGGCCACCGGAGCAAGGGGGGCTCTCCTACGTCGACTCGTGGCCGCGTGACAAGCCCCCCAACGGGGCAGAGACTCCCTGCTCTCCATGATCGACACCCACTGCCACCTCGATGCCTCGCGGTTCGATCCGGACCGGTCCGATGTCCTCACCCGTGCATGGGCGGCGGGCCTGCACGGCATCGTGATTCCCGCCGTCGGCCCCGACACCTGGGAGCCGTTGCTGGAGTTGCCCCGGCGCGACGCACGAGTGCAGGTGGGGCTCGGCATCCACCCCCAACTGCTGCCGGAGCTTCCCCCCGAGCAGGACGCGGAGCACCTGGAGCGGCTGGATGTGCTGCTGGCCCAGGGCGGAGCAGTGGCGGTGGGTGAGTGCGGACTGGATGGGCCCTCGCAAGAGGGGGCACCGCTGGAGCGGCAGGTGCGGGTGCTCCGAGGCCACATGGCGCTGGCGCGCAAGTACGGGTTGCCGGTGTTGATGCACTGTCACCGGCTGCACCCGGCGATGATCGAGTTCCTCAAGGAGGAGCCCTTCCCCGAGGCGGGCCTCCTCATGCACAGCTACAGCGGAGGCGTGGAGTTGGCGCGCTTCTACGTCCATAAGGGCTGCCACTTCTCCTTCGCGGGGCCGGTCACCTGGGCCGAGGCGCGCAAGCCGCTGGATGCCCTGCGAGCCATCCCCGCGGATCGTCTGATGGCGGAGACGGACTCACCGGATCAGGCGCCCACGCCATACCGGGGGCAGCGCTCCGAACCGGGCTATCTGCCCCACATCATTGAGGGAATGGCCCGGGTGCTGGGGGAGCCGGTGGAGGCGCTTGCCCAGCGGACGACCGCGAATGCCCGGCGCTTCTTCCGGGAAGCCTTTCCCCCACCTTCGCGGTAGGCAAGCGTCGCGTTATAGAGGGACACCATGGACACGCAGCAGCCCACCGCCTCCGCCCCCACCTCCCCTGCCTCGGCCCCGACTCCGGCGGCACCCACGGCACCGGACACCGGTGCGAATACGCTCGCCCGGCCCTTCAAACTGTCCCGGCGGTTCGACCGGACTGGCCGGCTGCTGGGAGACCCGGCGATGGAGCGGCTGGCGGCCGCCCGCGTCATCGTCTTCGGCGTGGGCGGAGTGGGCAGCTACGCGGTCGAGGGCCTGGTACGCAGCGGCGTAGGGAACCTCACGCTGGTGGACCATGACGACGTGTGCGTGACCAACACCAATCGCCAGCTCCACGCCACGGTGAAGGGAGTGGGCAAGTCCAAGGCGGAGCTGATGGTGCAGCGCTGCCGGGAGATCAACCCGGACGTGCGCGTGGAGGCGAAGCGCGAGTTCTACCGCGCGGAGCTGGCCGAGCAGTTGCTGCAACCGGGCCAGTACGATTTCGTGGTGGACGCCATCGACAACGTGAAGGCGAAGCTGCACCTGCTGCACCGCTGCGTGACGCTGGGAGTGCCTGTGGTCAGCTCGATGGGCGCGGCGGGCCGATTGGATCCGACGGCCATCCGGGTGGAGGACCTGTCCGAGACGCACATGGATCCGTTCGCCAAGGACATCCGCAAGCTACTCAAGCGCAAGCACGGGGTGGAGACGGATCGCCACACGGGCATCACGGCGGTGTACTCCATCGAGGCGCGCCGCCAGCCGGTGCCGCTGCGCTATGACGATGCCTCGGACGGATTCCTCTGCGTCTGCCCGCAGGACAACGAGTTCCACACCTGCGATCACCGCACGCAGATTGACGGCAGCGTGGTGTTCGTCACCTCGGCCTTCGGGATGAACGCCGCGGGCGTGGTGGTGCGTCGGCTCGCCTCAGCGCGCTGAAGCGCCTACGGGTTCGAATCCCGCCGCCTCCATCCCGAGAAGCCCAGCAAGAAGACTGGTCGCAACCTCAACCGGTCTCTCATTGCTCTATGCGCGGACTCACTCGTGTTGGCATGCGGTGCTCGTCGGACGGATGGCTCGGACCTCCAACCCATCTCGTGCCGGGCGCTACTCGGAGGTGACGGCAGGGTGCCGGCGAATCACCTCGAACTGGCCCGGGCTGAAGCCCTGGGCCGCTGTGGCCAATGGATTGAAGAACATGACGTTGTCGGCTCCTGTGTCGCTGAGATCGTCCTGGACGCCATCCATCTCGACGGAGTGATACAGGCCGAGGAAATGGCCCAATTCATGGGTGAGCAGTCGCGCCACGGTCGTTGCTGGCCAGTCGAGCCGGGCCCCAGGAGGGTCACAGTGCGCACCAGTCAAGAAGATGCCATCGAGCCCCTGCATCGGAGTGATGCCACCTGGAATGTGTGTGACGCGGCCCAGGGGTCGTTCCGTGCGATGTGATACCGGATCTTCCTCGAGCAGACATCCGGCGAAGATGACAGGTACCTCGCGGCTCAGGCTTGCTGGGCGTCCATTGGGGCAAGTGCTCAGCATTCCCAGGACGCGCTCCAGTTCTCGCACGTTCCCGGGTGTGAGAGACAGGGGCTCGAGCCCCGTGGAGAGACGGCGGGTTCGTGTCACTTCGATCCGAAGTCTTCCTGGACGGAGTGTCTGGTTCATGATCTGTACTGCCTGCTCCAGTGTGTCGTTGGCATCCTCACGGTCGAAAAAGACGGAGCCCGGGGTGAAGGCCAATGCCAGACGGATTACGCCCTCTTGCCCGGCCGCGGGAGGCTGGAGAGGCAAAGCTTGGAGGCGCAGGCTACTCGGCAGGCCCGCGGTGCCGGGAGCCACTGGCAGGAACGTTTCGCAGTCTCGCAGGGCTACGCGGATCTGGAGCCTTTCTGCCCTGGGCGGAGGCCGATCATTGCTGGGCAGGACGTAGAAGCCCGACCCGGCTCCCACCGAGACCCGCTGCGGGCAGCTCTGACAGAAGCTGCCCAGATCCATGCCAGAGGACGAAGGGGTGACCCACGGGAGACCCGCTGGATCCTTCACGGTGTCGAGCTGCACACAGGCCTCGCTACCAGGAGGCAGCACGATCCGAAGCGCCACTCCTGGTGCGCCACCGAGGGGAACCTCGGCCCACTCGGTGATGCCACTCTCAAGCACCCGGAGTTCGATGTCCTGCTCCACGTCCTGCTCCACGTCCTGCCTGCACTCCTCAGCTTCCAATGGAGTCTCGTCGGGAGCAGACGTGGAACTCCCGCATGCGAGCCATAGACAGCTCTGCACCACTAGCGTGAACCGGAGCAGGAAGGCTCGCATGGGGAGATCCTCGATGGCGTGAGTTCTCCGCATCAGCGGAGATCTTCGGGGCCGATGTACCTCCCGAGGAGGATCAGCAACTGCGGTTCCGTCTCGCGGTGGAAATGCATAGCCAGGGTTGCACGCGCTTGGGGAGAAGTCCGTGCGGCGGACCCCAGGAGCTGGATGAGGAGTTCGCGCGTCCGAGGGTTCGTCTCCTGAGCGAGCTGGGTCGTCGCCGTCGCGATGATGTACTCCGAGGCTGGAGCCCCTCCTGCCGCCTGGGAGACCTGCAGCATGGCATCGATGATGGACTGCCGGACCGTCCCGTCCTTCTCCTTCGCCAGCCAGTCCGCGAGGGCAGGGGTGGCGGTTTCTGGCTCCATCCGCCGATAGGCCAGCGCGGCTCGGGAGCGGACCACGGAGGAGTCATCTTGCTGGAAGCGAGCGAGTTCGCCGCTCAGTCCCTCGTCGCCGGTGTTGCCTACGGCATCCAGCGCGGAGGTGACTTCATTCATTCCGCGCGCCACAGCGAGCTCATCGCGGATCTCCGTGCGGGCGAGCTGCGCCAGTTCGGGCTGGGTAGCCTCTACCCTCCGGCTCAGTGCTCCCACGGCCCTCAGGGCCGTGCTGGCCACCTGCTCCTCCTCTGTGCCACCGGTCTGGCGCAATCGCCGGGCCGTGTCGATGAGTGCATCCACCGAGTCGCGCGAGGGCGTTTGCACATCCGGCAAGGCCACCGCCGCGCGCATGCGGTCCATCGTGCCCAGTGCGCGATCTTGCATGGCCGTGACCAGTGCTTTCTGGGCCTCGACCGTGCCTGCCATCTCCAGAGCGAGGAAGGCCAGGGCGTGCACGCGATCGGAGTGCTTGCCCGTCCGCAGCTCCGTCAGGAGCTGGGAAGCCATCTCCGGGTGGATGCGCAGGTACTGGGCCAGCACGTCAGCGATGTCGTGAGCCGGGCGATCCTGCTTCATGAGGAGCGAGGTGATCTCCTCAAGGACGTCCGCGAGCGACATGTCGCGCAGTCTCGGGTCAGGAGGAGGCGGCTCGTACTTCTGCTCGGCAACCGGGTTGGAGGAGACGAAGGCCGCGGGATCGAGGTTTGTGGGAAAGGGTCCTTCGGCCTCCACACGCTGGAGTTCGAGCTGCTGGCGGGTGCTCACCAGCATATTACCGGAGGCGGAGAGCGTGAGCTGCTCGGAGCCTTCCATCCGCTGAAGCCACCGTCCCTGCCGATCAAGGACCAGTTCGGACACGGAGCCCTCTACCGCGGCCTTGAATGCACCGGCGGCAGGGCTGGTGATGCGCGTATAGGGACCGCGAGTCTTGCTGAGCATCGGCTCCTCCTGCTCCGAGACCCCGGTCCTGCGGTACAGCACGGTGTACTGACCCAGCCCATCCTCGTGGCTCGCGGTCCAGAAGGAGGGAGTGGGGGGTGTGGGTAGCCGGAGTTCGAAGCTCTGCAGCAGCGACTGCATGCGAGCCTGGGCCCGCGGCGCGGTGGTGGGGCGGAACGCAAAACCGTGGAAGCCACAGTCCTGGCCCACGTGGAAGAGGAAGGGCTCCTCCAGCGAGCTGCGGTAGGCTGGGTCCGTGATGCTCGCATCGACCAGCTCAACGCTGCCCAGCGCGGCAGCGACGAGCCAGCTCCCCTTCCCATCTTCTCGAAGCACCCGCCACTTCATCCTCGCGCCGAGGACCTGATGGGTGTCGCCGCTCGACGAGCCCGCCTTCGTGTCCGCCACGGCCCGAACGCGGAACTCCAGTTGCTCCTCGGGAAGGAACCTGCAGGCCAGCTTCGTGGGCGCAGCCGCTCCCGAAGTCTGGCGTGAGGGCTCGAGCCCCAGGAACAACACCCCGGCCATCACCACCGCGAACCCGCCAGGCACCATCATCCAAAAGGTCCTCGTGCGCATGACTCGCTCCTTAGAGGCTCAGCGCCAAGGTCTGGTTGGTGTTGAGGAACGGGTAGTTCCACTGCAACCCTTGGAAGGAATAGAGCGGATCCGTGTAGGTGCTCGACCACGGGCCGCACGGATACTTGATGCCCCACCATCCGGAGCACCAGTTCACCGACGGATAGGTGAGCACCAGGTCGATCTCTCCGTTGAGCGTGCTGAGGTTGACGCCCCACGAGACGTTACCGGTGATGTTCATGCTCAGGGGCGACAGGCCCGTCAGTCCCCAGTCCAGCGTGGTGACCAGTGGCGCCTTGGCGTCGAGCAACGTGAGGCTGCCCTGCACCCCGATGGAGGCACCTGGCAGGCCCACCGACGCGCTGGCGGATGCCGCGAGATTGGCATACGGGCTGGCGGTGCCCTGCACGCGGCCTCCCTGCCCTGTCTGGCCCTGCACACCGGAGTTGCCGATGTTGAGCTCCGCCGTCAGGCCGATGGTGCCGCTGCCGCAGAACTGGAGCGAGACCGGGATGGCGACGACGATATAGGTGGAGTTCGCGCACAACTGCTTCATCGCGTTCCAGTCCTGGCTGTAGATGGGGTTGGGGATGTTCGCCTGCTTGTTGAAGCCATACAGGTTCACACCGAAGGCGTTGATGCTCCCCGACACGAAGCTGTTGTTGAGCGCCACATAGGCCACGGCCTGGGCTGAGCCCTGGAACAGCGGCGTCTGACCCAGCGCGCCTGCGTACTGCCCGCCGAGGTTGGCCGCACCACTGATCTGGGCCATGGCGCCCTGTTGAGGCTTGCCGCCAGCCTGCGGAATCTGGCTGCCGGTCAGATCGACGACGTTGATCGTGTTGAAGGAAGGGGTGAGCGAAAGGCTGCTGCCGCCGTAGGTCTGACTCCAGTTGTAGCTCCAAGCCTGGGTGCCCGCCTGCTGTGCGCTGCGGGCGGGAGCACGAACGAGCTGGATGGTCACGGCATGGCAGTCATTCAGCGTGCCCGTCTCGCCAGCGCTCTCGGCATTGCCCGACTGCGAGAAGGACGCATCCAGGCAGGCCCGGATGTCGAAGGTGTTCTGCTGGGCCCACGTGCCTTTCAACTTCTCCCACACGGCCGGAGTTGCGTGCAGGTGGTGGGAGACGTGCAGCGGCTCTTGGGGCGAGATGCGGCTCAGGTGGGAGACCGTCTCGTTCGTGTCGTCCTGGAAGAGCGGCTGCCAGTCATTGGTGTCGCCCTCATGGGGAGCGATGCTGTAGGTCAGCTGAATGCCCTCGCCTGGAATGACGCCGGTGCCATTGCGCTCCATTCCCTCCAGCATGACGCCGGTGTCCAGGGTCAGCAGCGGCTGCGAGTGCCCGTTCACTTCTTCCGGATAGGCGACAGCCACCCGAGACGAGGGCTTCAGCTCGGTGATCTCCATGTCGAGCCCCGGATTCTGCTTCAGCTCGATATCGTAGACGCACCCGGCCTCGCCGTTCGGCTTGTGGCACTGCTGATTCTGCGCGTTCTGAGCGTCTCGCGAGCTGAAGACCATCGCCTGCCCCGTGGAGTGGCCGGCATTTCCCTCCGTGGCGTAGGAGATGAAGAAGTTGTGGGTCTTGCCCTCCTGGCAGTCGGAGCCAACAGTGAAGTCCAGGTCGATGAACTGCTCCTGCTCATCCCCGGCCACGTAAAGGTGCGTGCCGGTCAGCAGGCAGTTGGAGAGGTTGGCGGGGAGTTCACCCTGGGCGGGAGGCGCCTCCATCAGCCCCAGGGAGATGGTGAAATGATCCCCCTTTCCCTTACCCGTGAAGCCCACCCGTGCCTTCATCGTGTGGTTCTCGTGCACCGGCCCTTCGTGAGGGACGCTGAGAGAGGTGATCGTCAGGCTCGTATCCTGAGACGCGGGAGCCTGCTCCGCGGGGATTGGCACGCACACGTCCTGCTGTTCCGTGGTGCCATCGCCGCAGCGCAGATCGTCTCCACCGCAGCCGGCGAGCAACGCGAGAGCACTCGTGCAGGCAGTGCTGATCCACAACGTGGATGAGATGAGTCGCTTCAAGAACATGACTGTCTCCAAGGGTCAGGGTTCAACCACCAGGCAGCCACAAACCACTGCTTCCTGGCTGACACCTTTCTGGCAGCAGAGGCGGTGACTGCGCTGTGAGGCGTGTCACCTCCCGGATGTGAAACGGCTCATTGCGATGCGAGCGTTACTCCTCGGGCAAGCCGCTGGCTTCTTTATAGATGGCCCACCCATTCTTCATGACGCCGACCTCTACCCACTCCGTAGATAGGATGGCAAGGGCACAACGCTTGCGGTAGGACGCCTGTGCGTTCGCTCCTGCTCTGCACACAAGCAGGCTCGCGGGCGCGGCCGTCAACTGCGCCCCCCACCCTTGGCGGAATGCTGCCGGTCACCCGTTTCGAGCCCTTCGGGCGTTTGGTGCTAGTGCTCGATGAGGGGTTCGACGATCTCGGCGATGAGCTCGCGGGCGAGGCCGAGGTCTGATGAAGAGACCGGCGGTGTGTCTGGGGGCAAGGGAATCGCGGGAGGAAGCGGGTCGACGGCGAAGAGCGCGCGGAGGAAGCGAGGGACGAGGATGCGGCCGAGGAGGGCGTTCGCGGCGTCGTTCGCTGTGCGCGGCGTGAGGCGGAAGGTGCCCCGGAGGAAGACGGCGATGCGCTCGGCGACGCTCTGGAAAGCTACTTCAAAGTACTCGGCGGCGCCGTCGGGGAAACGCGAGGCGACGCCGATGCTCATGCGCGACATCTGGATGGCGGGACCGTGCAGGGCGGATTGCATGAAGCGCGCGAGGAACTGGGCGAGCGCTTCGAGCGGCGGGCCGGGGTAATCGGCGGGCGTCTTGACGCGCTCGAGCGAGACGCCCCGGACGTATTCAACGATGGCGAGGTAGAGGGCCTCCTTGCTGGCGAAGTAGGCGTAGAGCGTGCGCTTGGAGGTTTGCGCGCGGGCGGCAACCTGGTCCATGGAGGCGCGCTCGAAGCCGAGCTCGAGGAAGACCTCCTTGGCGGCGTAGAGGATGTGGGTTCGCAGTTCTTCGCCACGTCGGGCCATGGAACGTACTTTCGCGCGATGAGCGGGCGGCTTGCAAAAGTAAACGGTACGGTTTAGTTTACTTCCTGGAGTGGCCGGGAGCGGCTGGACGGAATCGCGAAAGGAACAGGACGATGCGTGTATTCGTGACGGGAGCAACGGGCTTTATCGGTTCGCATACGGTGCCGGAGTTGCTGAAGGCCGGGCACACGGTGCTGGGGATGTCGCGCTCGGATGAGGGCGCGAAGGCGCTGGCGGCAGCGGGAGCGCAGGTGCATCGCGGCGACATCTATGACCTCGACAGCATTCGCAAGGGCGCGGAGCAGGCGGAGGCGGTGATCCACCTGGCGTTCAATCATGACTTCTCGAAGTTCGCGGAGAACGCGGAGACGGACCGCAAGGTGATCACGACCATGGGCGAGGTGCTGAAAGGCTCGAAGCGCCCGATGTTGATCACGAGCGGGACGGGCGTGATTGGGGTCTCGAAGCCGGGGCATGTGTCGACCGAGGAGGACCGGCATCCTGGGAGCAAGGCGATGGCCCGCGCGGCGAGTGAAGAAGCCGCCGATGCGCTGGCTGAGCAGGGTGTTCGTGTGGGGGTCGTGCGGTTGCCTCAGGTGCACAACACGCAGAACAAGGCTGGGCTTGTCGGGCCGCTGGTGACGCTGGCAAAGAAGGCCGGTGTGGCCGTGTATGTAGGCGATGGCTCGGCGCGGTGGGCTGCGGCACACGTGAGCGATGTGGCACTGCTGTACCGGCTGGCGATCGAGCAGTGCGAGGCCGGGGCTCGCTACAACGCCGTGGGCGAAGAAGGCGTGAGCATGAAGGCGATCGTGGAGACGGCCGCCAAGGGGCTGGGCCTGCCAGTGAAGTCCATCACGAAGGACGAAGCCGCGACGTACCTTGGGCCGTTTGCCATGTTCGCCACCCATGACATGCCGGCGTCGAGCGCGAAGACACAGCAGCGGCTGGGATGGACACCAAAGGGGCCGAAGCTGATCGAGGACATGCAGCAGTGGGATTATTCGCAGTTCTAGCCGCCCCTCTGTCGACCGCCTCGCTTGCTGTGACGGTTTCGCTGGGAGGCCTTGGAGGAGCGCGTGCGGCCTCCAATGCCTTGCAGGAACGGACTCACTTCGCGTGCGCTCTCGAGTAGCGCTCGCACGATTGGCGCGTCGGCGTCCTCCATGCGCCAGGTGACGAACTCACTCAGGTTGATGTGGAGGTCCTCGACGGGCCGCCACATCAACGAGGCTTGCGATGCGGGTTCCCAGAACTTCTCTGAAAGGAAGGTAATCGCGTCGCCGATAACCACCAGCGCCAGGAGTGCCTCCAGGTCGAGCACCTCCGCCGTCACGTGCAGCGTCGCACCCTGTGCGCGCGCCGCCATGATGATGTCCGCGTGGAGCCGCGGATAGAGCTGACGAGGCTGGAGTAGCACGCGCTCGCTCTCGAGGTCTCGAAGCCGGATCTTCTCAAGACGTGCGAGCCGATGCTCGGGAGAGAGAAGCACCCCGAGCCGGTCACGGCTCATCTCCAGGTGGCCCAAGGCGTCGTCACTGGGCGCGTAGGCACCGTAGCCGAAGGTAATCGTCCCCTGCCTCAGCGCCGCCCACTGCTCAAGGCTGCTCATGGGCATGAGTTGCAGACCGACGCGGGGGGTCCGCCTGCGGAACGCCGCGACGAGGGACAGGAGCGCCCCCATGAAGGTCGTCCCCGTCTCGAAGCCAATGACGACTGTGCCGAGCCTCCCTTCGGCGACCCCCTTGGCCTCGTCGACGGCCGCATCGACACTGGCCAGGATGCTCCGGGCTCTCTCCGCGAACGTCTTTCCGGCGGAGGTGAGTTTGATGCCACGCCCCTCGGGCTCGAAGAGGTCGACGCCCATCTCCTCCTCGAGGTCCTGCATCTGCCGGCTCAGCGGCGACTGTGAGACGTGGAGCCGTCCGGCCGCGCGTCGGAAGCTTTGCTCCTCGGCGATGGCCACGAAGTAGCGCAGATGTCGGAGTTCCATGGGGTCGACCGTTGCTCTACAGGCATCATACTCGTTCAATCAATGTCTTGGACGGCTCTCTTCCGGAGGCGTACCTAACGTCCCATGAGCTCCACGACTCCAAGGTTCCCTCGCGTGCTGGTGTCCGGCGCCAGCGTTTCCGGTCTCACCATCGCCTACTGGCTGACGCGCTACAGCTTCGACGTCACCGTCGTCGAACGAGCGCCACACCTGCGTCCGGGTGGGCAGGCGCTCGACGTGCGTGGGCCGGCGCTCACGGTCGCGGAGCGTATGGGCATCCTCGCCAGGCTCCGCGAGCACAGCACCAGGCTGACGGGGTTCTCGATGGTCGACGCCGACGGCAAGGAGACCCACCGGAGCGAGGAGCGCACCCTCACGGGCGGGCGTTTCGAGAGCGCCGATGTCGAGATCATGCGCGACGACCTCTGCCGCGTGCTGCACGCGGCCGTGGGCAACCGGGTGGAGTATCTCTTCGGCGATTCGGTCGCGTCGCTCACGCAGAACTCATCAGGGGTCGACGTCACGTTCGAGCGCGCAGCTTCTCGTCGCTTCGAGCTCGTCGTAGGCGCTGACGGCTTGCACTCGCGGGTGCGGAAGCTCGCGTTCGGCCCCGAGCAGCAATTCCTCCGCCGTCTCGGCAATTCGTACGTCGCGGTCTTCGGCATGCCGAACTTCCTCGGTCTCGAGCGCTGGGAGGTCATGTACCAGGACGAGGGAAGCGATGTCGGCGCGATGGTCATGGCTCTGCGCAAGGATGCCAACGCGCGAGCGTATGTCGGCTTCACGGCCGCCGAGCCCATCGAGTACGACCACCGTGATATCGCGGCTCAGAAGCGCCTCATGGCCGCGCGCCTCTCGAGCGGAGGGTGGGTGCTGCCACAGATCGTCGAGCACATGATGACGGCGCCCGACTTCCACTTCGATTCAATCAGCCAGATCCGCATGAATGGGTGGTCGCGCGGACGCGTCGTGCTCGTCGGCGACGCGGGATATAGCGTTGCGTTGGCATCGGGACAGGGCACGTCGGTCGCGATGGTAGGCGCATACGTTCTCGCCGGTGAACTCGCCAGGCACAAGGGTGACCTGGCGAATGGCATCGCCTCGTATGAAAGCGAACTGCGCGACTACGTCATTCGCAACCAGGACATCGCGGTCAAGCAACACGAGCAGAACGCCGGTCTGCAAGCGTCGGCTGCCGGCGAGCCGACGGACGAAGGAGAGAACTCCGCTGCGGATGACCTCCCTGACTTTGGTGCACTGACGCTGCCGTTCGAGCTCAAGGACTACGAGGGGCTGGTGAGGCAGTCATGAGTTCCTCAAGCCCCGATTCGCCCGAAGCCGAGGTGCAGCATGTCGAGGAAGTTGGCGCACACTTCCGCCTGCATGCCGAGCGGCAGACACGCGACATGGCCCTGGGCCGCAAGAATCTGCGCCAAGCACAGCTGCTTCCGCGGAGCTCAGGGCCACGTGTTGACGCAAGGCGACAAGGACCAACCAACGAAGGTACTTGCGCACATGGCAGGTACACCCCTTCGTGGTTTATGTCAGAATCCTCCTGGTCGGATTGAAGCCATCCCTCTACTATCGTCAGCTTCTGGAGCATCAGGAGGAGTTTGATCATGAATTGTCTATGGAATGAGCAGTCCATGAAGTGGATGACCGCTGCACTACTCTTGACAGGGGGCACAGTCTTCACTGGAGGCTGCGGAAGCACTGATCAAACCGTTGGTGACCCGTTGGGAGTGAGCAGCGATGGCACTCTTGCGACCGAGACTTCCTCTCTTTCAATTTGCGGAAATGGCGTCATCGAGCCGGGCGAGACTTGCATGTCGTGCGCGGCGGATGTCGGAAGTTGTTTGCCGATTAACGCGAATAGTTTCGAGTCGGCGTCAGACTTCTCGAGCTGGACGATATGGAATAACTGCGCTACTGACAGTTCGTGGTATGTCCAGCGCTTCTATACCCTCAATGACAATCCTGCCCCGGGTGGAGGGGCATGGGCGTTGCGAATCCATACCACGGGGATACCTGCAGGTTGCGTGAACCCAGGCGTCTATGCACTCAGCCCCTTTATCCTGCCTGGCCCGACTAATTTGGCTGGGAAAACCGTCTTCGTGCAGAATCAGAGCCGCAATGGATCGGGCGCTGGTACCGTTTCCATCCACTTTTATAACACTTACGATCAGGAGCTAGGTGCGGGCTTCGCTAGCTGGAACAGTGATGCATGGCTGTTCAATGCAGACCCCATTCTGAGCGCCGTCGCACCCGCCTATACGGTCAAGCTCCGTATCCGGTACGGGATGAATTCCGCGAATGGATATGCAGACATGGATTTGTTGCGTGTGACCGTCAGCCCTTGAGGTTTGGGAGGGCCGAGGCATGGGTAACCCTACGGCTCCCGGGCGATGATGACGTGCGTCGCCGCGTCGGTGGCAACCCGCTCGGTGACGCGATAGCCGAGCGCGGGTAGATCCAATCCTTCGAACAGACTTTCGCCGCTCCCGAGAAGGATCGGCGCGTTCGCCAGGTGTAGTTCGTCGAGGAGTCGCGCCCGCAGATATTGCCGGATCGTCGCAACTCCACCGCCAATCCGCACATCCTTGCCGCCGCTCGCCTCACGCGCCTGAGCGAGCGCCGCCTCGATCCCTTCGGTGACGAAGTGGAAGGTGGTGCCGCCCTTCATCACGAGCGGTCGGCGCGAATGGTGAGTCAGCACAAAAACCGGCACGTGATAGGGCGGCTCATCGCCCCACCACCCCTTCCACTCCTCGTCCGGCCATGCTCCGCGCACGGGTCCAAACATGTTGCGGCCGAGAATCCACGCGCCGACATTCTTCATGCTGCGCACTGCGAACTGGTCGTCCAGTCCCGTAGTCCCTCCGCTCTGGCCTTGCATCTCACGGAAGGTCCGCGTCGGAAAAAACCAGTTGTGAAGCGCCTCTCCGCCGCGGCCGAGCGGATTGTCGAGGTCCTGCCCCGGCCCCGCACCGTAACCGTCGAGAGAAAGTGAAAACGCCCCGACTCGAATCTTCGACATCTTCTCCTCCTGATCTGCTTGCGTTTTGCAATCAACGAAGCGAGGGCGGAAGCAGGTCCATCCGAGGGTGGATCTCCCTGGCTACTTCGCGATGCCCGAACAGGATAAAGCGCATCGCGGCGTCGAATCCGCTCATCTCGAAAAAGCCAAGCCACAGCTCATCCAACGCCCACCACGTCCCATCCTCGGACACAAAGAGGGTCGCCGCTGCACCAAGTGCAACCGGGCACACGGTGTCCGAGAAGATTTTCTTCACATAGGGAACTTCTTCCGCCGCCACCCACAACGCATCCGGAAGCTCACCAAACTTCAAGATACGCGGTTCGAACCCTTGCAAGGTCAAGCCGCCCAAGGTCCCCAGGAGGGCCTCGGCGAGCGCATGAACACGATAGCCGGCACCCTCCAGCTTCGCCTTGATGGCGTCCATGGGAACGGTCCGTCCCGGAAACCACCCTGCCGCGTGCAGGCGAGCCACAACATGCTTGTCCAGTGGACTCATCCACTGCGGCAGTGATGCCTCGCCCTCAGGGTTCATCGTGTCCAACCTCCCGCTCCCTTGCGGATAGAGCCATCTTACGCCAGCCCGGTGCCATCAGGGACCGCTCCATATACCCCAACTCGGGCGCTCTTCTGCTAGGGTCATGACCCAGGAGGTTTTGCTTCCTTGGCACTACCCACGACGTGGTCACTTCTCGCGCTCTGCTTGCTGGCGAGCACCGCCACTGCCCAGCTCCAGCCCTCCATCCGGCAGCGCCAGGATCGTCGCGCAGCGCTGCCTGCTACACCCTCCGAACCCATCCCCGAGGTGTACGTGGCCTCGGGCAACACCACCCTGGTGGCGTTCAACGGCCCGTTGGACCGAGACAGCCTCATCTTGGACCGGACGCGCTTCAGGTGGGTGGACGTCGGTGACCACACCCTCATCCTGGAGCCCATCACGGACCTGAGCCCGAGCGAGCGGCTCATCCTCCAAGTGGGCTTCAAGGACAAAGCCCTGCCCTCCAAGGCCGTCCTCGCCGTCCTCTCCAAGGTGGACGTCATGGACGCGAAGGTGGAGGTGGATCGGCGGGCCAACACCCCCGAGGCCCTGCTCGCGGCCCTCACGCAGAAGGAGACGCGCCTCCAAGGCCTGGAAGGCACCGCTCGAGTTCCCTCCTGGAGCCCCGGCGCCCGCGACCCAGGACGAACTCGAGGAGCGCCGCCTCCACCAGCAGGAGACGGAGCGCAGGGCCCAGGAAGCCCGCAAGCAGAAGGCGGAGGAACTCTCCCTGAGAGAGCAGTTGGAGCAGTTCTCCAGTGCCTTCCAGCAGATGGAGACGGAGCTGCGCGACCTGGATGAGAAAGCTGCTCGCCGCACGGAGAGATGGCGGAGAATCGGCCTGGGCCTCGGGCTGTTGCTGCTGAGCCTGGGCCTCTTCGCTGCCGGGTGGGAGTGGCTCGCTCCCGGCTCGACTTCCTCCGCTTTCGAGAAAGGACTTTCGCTCGTGTCCACCCTCCGCAACTCATGGCCTGTCAGGACCGCTGCTGCCTGGCTGTGCACCACCTTCGGCGCCGGCTGTGCCGCGCCCCAACTGCGGCCCATCCCCGAGGATTGCCCACCCGAAGCCCTTCGGCTCATGGAGGAGAGGAACATCTTCGGAGTCAAGTATGGCGAGTACCTTGGCCGCGTCGACGTTGACCTGGACATCAACCAGCCCCTCATTGCCGGCGGCGACACGATCGGCACCTACCACGAAGGAAAGATTGTCAGCCGGGTGCGAACCCGCTCGGTCCCCAACGACGCTGTGCCTGGCGGTACCCTCCTGTACGGGCACCTGTGGACGGAAGGCCTCACGATCGACGGTCAAGACGCCATCTACAGCCGCTACACCGAGATGCTCTTGCCGGACGGACACCGCATCCCGGTGTGCTACGTCCTGGGGACTGACGGATACATCGTCAAGGAGCCGAATTCCAAGCCCGGCGAGGCGCGTCTGCACCGGAAGCAGCCCGCTCTGCCTATCCGCCGCTGGCCATAGGACATCACTCTGAATCAGTCTTCAGCCAGCCCTTGATCGAAACCGCTCCGCGGAAAGCGCGGTACACCGATGTCCGAGAGGAGTGCTTGACACATTAGCATTCGCTAATATGATGTCCACGCATGTCACGGAGCGCGAGCGACGAAAGCGTCTTTCAAGCGATCGCTTGCCCCACACGGCGAGCACTCCTCGATGCGCTCGCGCTCGGCGAGAGCAACGTCTCCACGCTCATGGCCTCACTCGACGTCACGCAGTCCGCCGTGAGCCAGCAGCTCGCGGTCTTGAAGAGGAGCGGACTCGTCGAGGAGCGCGCCGAGGGGCGCTTTCGTTACTACCGCCTCCGCGCCACGCCCCTCGCCGAGGTCGACGCATGGCTCGGCCGCTATCGCGCCTATATCGAGCGGCAGCTCGACGCCCTCGGCCAGGTGCTCGATGCCATGCCCGACGATCCCCAGGCTCCGGTTCCCCCTCCCTCAACAAAACGACGCTCCCCATGACCGCCCTTACCGCCCCCAAAGCCCCCACCGCCGTTCGAGGAACTTCGATGAGCGACATCCGCATCGTCCGCGACTATCCGCACCCACCCGCGAAGGTCTGGCGTGCGTTGACCGATCCCGCGCTGATGGCGCTCTGGTCCATGCGACCCGAAGGCTTCGCGCCGGTAGTCGGCACGCGCTTCAAGCTCGTCGCGAAACCGCAGCCAGGTTGGCGTGGGTATGTTGAATGCGAGGTGCTCGAAGCCAGGGAGCAGTCGGTGCTGCGCTACTCATGGATCGGCGACGACAACGGAAAGCCGACCTACGTCACGTACACACTCGATCCGCACGCGGGCGGCACGCGGCTCCGGTTCGAGCACACGGGCTTCACGGGTATCGGCGGCTTCATCCTCGCGAAGATGATGATGGGCCCGGGGTGGAAGAAGATGCTCGGGACGACGATCCCTACCGTGCTCGCGGACGTCGACGACGAGGGCAAGCTCCGGCCGGGGAGCACGCTCAAACCCAAGTACTCCCCATCCGGGCCTCTTCCGTGAACCTTCCGAAGTCTCCTGCCGTTCCCACCCGCGCGAGACGACGGCTCAGCGAACTGCATCCCCTGCTGTACACGCTGGCCGTCTCCCTCAAGCGCACGCGGCGCCACATCGAGGGGTATCTGGGGGGTGAGCGCTGGTGCTCCCAGTACGATGCGACACCCCTTCCCTTTCGGGTCAAACGGCACTCGTCACGGCTGCTGAAGCAGTTGGGCCAGAGCGAGATGTGGCTCCAGCACAACAAGGTGAGGAACCTGGCCATCGCCATTCCGCGGCTGACGGACGTGCTCCTCCGCCCGGGCGAGACGTTCTCCTTCTGCCGCCTGGTGGGCCGCCCGACGCGGCGAAAGGGATACGTCGAGGGCATGGAGCTGTCCCAAGGCCGGGTGCGTCCCGGCGTGGGCGGAGGGCTCTGCCAGCTCTCCAACATGATCCACTGGCTGGCGCTGCACAGCCCGCTGACGGTCACCGAGCGGAGCAATCACAGCTTCGATCCCTTTCCGGACCAGAACCGCTCCATCCCCTTCGGGTCGGGAGCGGCGATCTTCTACAACTACGTGGACCTCCGGCTGCGCAATGACACGGCCACTACACTCCAGTTCCGCTTCTGGCTGACGGATCGCGAACTCTGGGGAGAACTGCGGAGCAATGCCGAGCTCGAGCACACCTATACCGTGTTCGAGCGCCACCACCGGTTCGAGCAGCGCGGCGGGGACTGGTATCGGCACAACGAGCTCTGGCGGCGAGTCATGCTCCGCCGAGGTGGCGCCCTGGTCCGCGAGGAGTTCATCAAGGAGAACCACGCGCGCGTTCTCTACACCCCACCCGCTGAAGGCACGCGGGAGCCTCCGCTCTGATGCCAGCGCAGGGCCCCGCCACTCGAATCCCTGGAGGTCGTGCGCTCAGGGCGTGTAGAGCTCCGCCGAGGAGAGGACGGGTCCTTTGTATCCACCCAAGACGAGCACTTGGCCGTTGTTCAGCAGCGTTGCCGTATGCTCGGAACGAGCCGAGGCCATGGGGGCAGCAGCGCTCCAGGTGCCTGAAGCCGGGTCGTACAACTCCGCCGACGCAAGGAAGTTGCCGCTAGCATATCCCCCCGTGACGAGCACCTTGCCGTTGCTCAGCAGTGTCGCCGTGTGGCCTCCGCGAACCGAAGCCATGGAAGCAGTCGCGCTCCAGGTGTTCGAGGCTGGGTCGTACAACTCCGCCACCGCAGTGGAGACGCTCCCTTGCCCGTTGATGAGTCCCCCTGCGAAGAGCACCTTGCCGTTGGTCAGCAGCGTCGCCGTGTGGTCATAGCGACTTGTGGGCATGGAGGCGGCAGGGCTCCAGGTGCTCGTAGCCGGGTCGTACAACTCCATCGCGACGGGGGTTGTCCATCCCATCCCCGAGAAGAGCACCTTGCCGTCGTTCAGCAGCGTCGCCGTGTGGTAACCGCGAGCCGAGGTCAGGGAAACAGTCGTGCTCCAGGTGCCAGGAGCCGGGTCATACAACCATGCATCAGCGTGGTACCCCGCGTTGTAGCCCCCCGTGACGAGCACCTTGCCGTTGTTCAGCAGCGTCGCCGTGTGGTCTTCGCGAGGTGAGGGGATGGAGGCGGCAGTGCTCCAGGTGCCCGAGACTGGATCGTACAAAGCCGCCGACGCCGAGAAGGTGCCACCGTCGAATCCCCCGGTGACGAGCACCTTTCCTGAGGGAAGCAGGGTGGCGGTATGGCCCCTGCGAGCCTGGGGCATGGGGTTGGTAGCGCTCCAGGTAGGCGCGCACTCAGGCAAGCCGGAGAGGGAGAAAGCCTGGGAGGCCGACAGGCCAAAGGCATTGGTGACGGCAGCCGTGACGATGGGGGTGGCCGCCGACGAAGCGCAGGCGGGCGCCGTCCAGACAACCTGGCTGGTGGTGGCGGTGTTCTGCGCCGGAGCCAGCGATCCGGTATTGGCAGTCCAGGCAAACGTCAGGGAGCTGGACTGCGGATCCATCGCGGTGACGTCGAAAGTGACGGCCTGTCCCGGAGCGACCGCGCTGGCCGATGGGCTGTAGTGGGTGAAGACGGGAGGGAAACGATTGATGGAAGAGGAGGCGATGCAAAAGCTGAGAGAGCCGGTGGTCTGCCCACCGCGGCCGTCCTCGACGGTGACGGTGAGCTGACAATTGTTACAGGCTCCGGCCGGAACGGCGGAAGGGACGAAGGACGCAGCGCTGGAAGTGGCGTGGGTCCAGGTGCCCGGGCAGTTGGCGGCCCATTGGTAGGAAAGGGAATCGCCATCCGCATCGGAGGCGGTAGCGGAGACGGTGGTGGACTGTCCGGCGTCCAGGGGGTTGAGAGAAGTGGAGATCCTGGAGACCACGGGAAAGAGGTTGAAGGAGATGCTCACATCGGCGTTGCCGGTGGAGACACCCGAAACAACGTTGACAACGAGGGAGACGGCGGCGGCCGCGCCCTGAGAATCCGTGACGATGAGGGTGAGAGTCTGGACGCCGATAGAGGCAGGTGGCGTCCACGAGGTGGTAGCGGCAGAGGGAGCCGAGAAGGAGCCCCCAGAGGCGGTCCACGCCAGGGTGAGGGTATCACCCGCGTTGGGATCATGAACCGAGGCGCTCAGGGAGAGAGAGGAACCTGTTTGGACAGAGGTGGACGAGGCCACGAGGGAGTCGATGACAGGAGCATCATTGGAGAAGGGAGGAGGCGGAGCAATCTCCTGGAGGGTGATGGCAACGGCAATGGTCTGGTTGGCGGTGATGGTGACACCGGAACTCTGTCCCTGGAAGCGCTTGGTGTTGGAGGAGTCGAAGGCCTCAGCGAGGAAGGAACGGTCCAAGCCTGCGGGGATGTTGCTGATGAGGTCACCCCAGATGCCATTGGACTTCGCGAGTTCGACAACGATGGGAGGCATCTCCGAGGAGGAGACGGTCACCTTGACGCGGGAGATGTCACTGGCGGAGAGGGCCCGCTGGGCGGAGACAGCAAACTGAACGGAGCCAGTGGGCTGAGAGGGTTGAGAGGTGCAGGCTGCGAAGCAGAGCAGCAGGGCGGCGAGGGAGCAGAAACGCTGGTGCATGGGCGAGACTTGTTCTTGAGGGTGGAGGTAGCGTTGGAGGGGCTTGAGCTGAGCCCGGGCTACATCGCGTTCAGGGGCAAGATGAGGTGAGTCGGCAAGTCGCGCAAATTCACTGACGTGGGGTCGACTCCAGAGACCCTACCCTGGAGGACGAGGCGTCCGCCTTGACCTCGAAGTTAGACTGCCGCATGGCCATGCGGCACCGCATCTACCTCATCCCCGGATTCTTCGGTTTCACCCAGATGGGTGACGAGGAACAGGAACGAATCGCCTATTTCCAGCACGTCCCCGCTTGGATCCAGCAACGATTCAACGCCCGAAACCTCGACGCACAGGTCATCTGCGTGGGCTCCTCCCCCACCTCGGGGCTCCTGGCGCGTGCGCGCACCGTGCTCGAGGAGATGGCGAAAACGGAGACGGAGGACGGCGCGGAACTCCACCTCGTCGGGCACTCCACGGGCGGGCTGGACGCAAGGTGCATCGTTTCACCGCGAATGGCGGCGGAGACTCCGGCCTTCGTGAAGCGCGTGCGATCCGTGGTGACGATCTCCACCCCACATCACGGCACGCCGATGGCGACCACCTTCTCCCAGGGCGGCGTGGGCAAGGCGCTGCTCCGCTACCTGTGGCTCTTCACGTACCTGGCGCTGCACAGCAAGGCCATGCCCCTAAGAGCGCCTAACAAAAGTAAGGTTTGAAAGGGAGGGTAGCCGGAGAACCTGGCCATGAGCACCTGAGCCTCATGGCTCAGGACCTCGTACCGGATGCGCTCTGGGAGCGGATCGCTC
>NZ_JAHXBF010000054.1 GCF_020103695.1 Hyalangium versicolor | reverse complement strand
TTAAGCCCTCCAGAGCCGATGGTACTCCGCGGGAAACCGCGTGGGAGAGTAGGTCGCTGCCGGATTTTTTTCTCTTGCGCCCCTGGCGCCCTTCACTGGGCTCCAGGGGCGTTTCTTTTTTTGGGCTTGGTTTCTGCGCCGCTGGCTGACCTGGCGGCCTGCCTCGTACCCCGGTACGGCGAGGAGCGGGCCAGACGAGCGCCAGAATCTTCCCAAGCCCCTGGATTCTCTGGGTAATTTCGGAGTGCAGTGTTGTTTGACGGACCGTTGCTGCTCCGTCTAGAGTCCGTAGGCTCCGCCCGGCATTCCACCGCCTCCGATGGCACCGTTGCTGCCCGGGTCGAGGCGACTCCACGAGATGAAGCGGCCTACCACATTCGGCAAGTACCTGCTCCTCGAGCGCATCAACGTCGGCGGCATGGCCGAAGTGTTCATCGCCAAGGCCTTCGGCGTGGAGGGCTTCGAGCGCTTCCTGGCCATCAAGAAGATCCTCCCGACGATGGCCGAGGACCAGGAGTTCATCACGATGTTCATCGATGAGGCGCGGATCAGCGTTCAGCTGAATCACGCCAACATCGTGCACATCCACGATCTCGGGAAGTACGACGAAACCTTCTACATCGCGATGGAGTACGTCGCGGGAAGGGATCTCCGCACCATTCTCGAGCGCTACCGGCGCCGTAAGGAGATCATGCCGACCGCTCAGGCGGTCTTCATCGCCTCGAAGATGTGCGAGGGACTCGACTACGCGCACCGCAAGAAGGATGCGCGCGGCCAGGATCTCTCCATCATCCATCGCGATGTGTCTCCGCAGAACATCCTCGTCTCGTACGAGGGTGATGTGAAGATCATCGACTTCGGCATCGCCAAGGCCGCCAACCGCGCGCAGAAGACTCAGGCTGGCATTCTCAAGGGCAAGTTCGGGTACATGAGCCCCGAGCAGGTCCGCGGCATGCCCATCGACCGCCGCAGCGACATCTTCGCCGTGGGTGTCATCCTCTACGAGATGCTCACAGGCGAGAAGCTCTTCGTCGGCGAGTCGGATTTCTCCACGCTCGAGGCCGTGCGCAACGCCGAAGTCCCGCTGCCTCGCCAGTTCAATCCGAACATTCCCGCAGGTCTCGAGAAGGTCGTCCTCAAGGCGCTCGCCCGCGAGCCCGAGGAGCGCTACCAGTGGGCGTCGGATCTGCAGGAAGACCTGATGCGCTTCCTCCTCGCTGGGGACGCCATCTACTCCGGCAAGCATCTGTCCTCCTACATGAAGGAGGCTTTCGCCGAAGACATGCTGCGTGAAGCGGAGAAGATGGAGCGCTTCGCAGCCATCGAGAAGCCTGACCAGATCGAATCCTCGGGCGTTACCTCGACTCCTTCGCCGCCGTCGCGCGCGCACCGCAAACCGTCCATGGTCACCCCCGTGGGGCCGCAGCCTTCGCCCCCGGCATCTCGCTCCTCTGCCCAGACTCCGCCGCCCCTCATTCCGCCTCCCTCCGCCGAGGAACTCGCCGAGATGGATGGGGCAGGGGACAAGACCCAGATCGTCGACTCCTCCATGGCCCTCGGCGGTGGAGCGGAGGGCGTGCTCTTCGACGACAGCTCCACTGGCAAGAACGCCAATCCTCTCGAGGACAGCCCCACGGGAGAGACTCCGCTCGATGAGAACGAGACGCTCGATGGTACGGGTAACCCGTTCACCAGCGAGTCCACCATGGCGGCCCCAAGGCCCACCGGTTCGCTGCCCGCCGTTCGTGGCAAGGGGAAGAATGGCGCCAAGCCCCAGGTCGTCATCGGTGACGGCGAACCCGAGAACTTCGGTGGCGCCACCATGATTGGTCCGGCGCCCACTTCTCGCGATGGTGGCGCCGAGAATCGTGATGACGCCGAGGAAGAGGATTCGGACAACAGCGTGAGGCCCGCCAAGGGCCGTTCCGCCAAGGGCCGCTCCCAGAGAGCGGAAGAAGATGAGGCCGAGGAGTCGGATTCCAGCAGCAAGGCCCTGGAAGAAGATGACTCGCCCGTGGTGGGCAAGGCGCCCCCCGCGAAGAAAGCCCCTGCCAAGGCTGGCAAGCCCGCCAAGCCCAGCCCTTCAGGGCCCCGCAAGCCCGTCAATCCCAAGGTCTTCATCGCTGCTGGCGGCGCGGTGCTGTTCCTGGGCGTGATCGGCATCATCGTCGCGGTCACCTCCCGCTCCAGCAGTGGCAGCGTCATGTTCGCTGTAGAGCCTCAGACCGCTCAGGTGGTGCTCCGCGTCGACGGCCAGCCCGTCAAACCGAATTCCGTCATCGATCTCGAGCCCGGCCCGCACCGCGTGGTCGCCGGAGCTCCCGGCTTCGCTCCGCTCGAGCAGTCGATCACCGTCGTCGCGGGCCAGAAGCCTGCCCCCGTTGTCCTGAAGCTGAAGCCCGAGGCCAGCGCAGGTACCGGGGAGCCCGATTCCCAGGAGAAGCCACCTGAGCCCGACAAGGTGGCTCAAGGGGACGGTTCGCCCGACACGCAGGCGAAGAATCCAGGCACTCCTGAGTCCGGTACCAAGAATCCGGAGACTCCCAAGACGCCGCAGGACACTCCCAAGCCTCCCGAGTCCGAGAAGCCGAAGACGTTCGTGGCTCTCTTTGTCGGAGACTCGGGTGCCGAGATCCAGGTCGATGGCAAGTCCGTGGGCCAGACGCCCAATGCCAAGGCCACCAATCTCACCATCGGGAAGACCTACAAGTTCGTCGCTCGCCGCTCCGGCTACAAGACGTACTCGGGTGAGGTTGAGTCCGAAGGCGATACCGAGGTCAAGGTCGAGGTCGCGCTCGAGAAGGAACCTCCCAAGGAAACACCCAAGGAGCCGCCTCCCAAGCCCGTCGAGCACTCCAAGCCGCCGCCTGTCGCGAGCACCCCCAAGGCCTCGACCAAGACGGGCAAGTTCGCCGCGAGCACCAAGCCCGCAGGTGCCCAGATCTGGGTGGATGGCAAGTACTCGGGGCGCGACACCCCCGTGGCCATTGGCAACCCGCTGCTCCTGCCGCTCGGCAACCGCAAGATCGTCTTCAAGCTCAACGGCAAACAGACCAAGCCCCAGACCGTTACCATCACGGACGCCGAAGTGGCCAAGCTGATCGGCGTGCCCATCGAGTGAGCGGGCATCTGTCACCCTCCTCGATTGTTCGATATGGAGGGCCACCGCGGCGGGACTGCTCTCGCTGACGGAGCTTCACGGTAAGGTAAGTCGCCATGCAAACGAAGCCCAGCCGAGTGCCGGCCGAGTCCGGCCCCGCTCCTCAGCCGATCTCGTACCCGACCCGCCGGGAATTTCTCGAGCCCGACTGGCGGCGCATCCCTGCCTACAAGGACGTCTCCGCCGCCGACTGGGAGAGCGCTCTCTGGCAGCGCAAGCACACCATCAAGAACCTGCGCGAGTTCAAGGCCGCCCTGGGTTCCCTCCTCCCCGATGACCTGGCCGAGAGCATCGACCGCGACCAGAAGGAGCGGGCGACCATGTCGCTCCTGCTCCCACCGCAGATGCTCAACACCATGAACCTGGAGGACCTCTGGAGCGATCCGGTGCGCCGCTACATGCTCCCGGCGTTCGCGGACCGCCGCACCGATTGGCCCAACCATCCCAAGGCCAGCCGGGACAGCCTCCATGAGGCCGAGATGTGGGTCGTCGAGGGCCTCACCCATCGCTACCCCACCAAGGTGCTGGCCGAGATGCTGCCCACCTGCCCCCAGTACTGTGGCCATTGCACGCGCATGGACCTGGTGGGCAATGACGTGCCCCAGGTGCACAAGCACAAGTTCGCCATCGGTCCCAAGGAGCGCTACGAGCAGATGCTCGACTACCTGCGCCGCACGCCCACCGTGCGCGATGTGGTCGTGTCCGGTGGCGACATCGCCAACCTGCCCATCCAGCAGCTCGAGCCGTTCGTCAGCTCCCTGATGGACATCCCCAACATCCGGGACATCCGTCTGGCCAGCAAGGGCCTCATGGGCATCCCCCAGCACTTCCTCCAGGACAGCGTCCTCCAGGGGCTGGATCGGCTCGCCAAGAAGTCTATCGAGCGCGGCGTGGACCTGGCGCTCCATACCCACGTCAACAACGCCCAGCAGCTCACTCCGCTCGTGGGCAAGGCTGTGCGTAAGATTCTCGACATGGGCTTCCGCGATGTGCGCAACCAGGGCGTCCTGCTGCGCGGCGTCAATGACAGCGCCCACGCCCTGCTGGACCTCTGCTTCACCCTGCTCGACCACGCCAAGATCCTGCCGTACTACTTCTACATGTGCGACATGATCCCCAACTCGGAGCACTGGCGCCTGTCCGTCGCCCAGGCCCAGAAGCTCCAGCACGACATCATGGGCTACATGCCCGGCTTCGCTACGCCGCGCATCGTCTGTGACGTGCCCTTCGTCGGCAAGCGCTGGGTCCACCAGGTCGCCGAGTACGACAAGGAGAAGGGCATCTCGTACTGGACCAAGAACTACCGCACCGCCATCGAGGCCAATGACCCCGATGCGCTCAATCGCAAGTACGAGTACTTCGATCCCATCGATACCCTGCCCGAGTCCGGCCAGGCGTGGTGGCGGGAGCAGCTCAAGGCCGCGTGATGGACTCGTCCGGCCAGGTTCCCGTGGTTCCAGCGGCAGGCCCTTCGAAGGCTCGGGCCGGCCGCGCCCCTGGGAGTGCGGAAGGGCGCAAGCGCCTGTTTCCTCATGCCACCGATGCGGAGTGGGGTGATTGGCGCTGGCAGCAGCGCCACGCCGTCCGCAACCTCGAACAGCTCGAGCGCTATGTGTCGCTCACGGCCAGCGAACGCGCCGGCGTTCAGGAGACGGCCTCGCTGTTCCGCATCGGCATCAGCCCGTACTACCTGTCCCTCATCGACCCGGAGCATCCGTTCTGCCCCGTGCGCATGCAGTCCATTCCCGTGCGCGAGGAGGCGCGCATCCGCCCCGGTGAGCTGGCTGACCCGCTGGGAGAGGACAAGACGCGCCCCGAGGAGGCCATCGTCCATAAGTATCCGGACCGCGTGCTCTTCCTCGCGCTGGATACCTGTTCCGTCTACTGCCGCCACTGCACCCGCCGCCGCATCACCAAGGGCGGGGAGGCCGAACTCAGCAAGGAGCAGATGCGCCGCGGCATCGAGTACATCCGCAACCATCCCGAGGTGCGGGATGTGCTCGTCTCCGGCGGCGATCCGTTCCTCCTCAGCGACACACGTCTGGAAGAGCTGCTCGCGCCGCTTCATGAGATCCCCCATGTGGAGATGATCCGCATCGGGACTCGCGTGCCGGTGTGTCTGCCCATGCGTGTCACCGATTCGCTCGCGCGCACGCTGCGGCGCTATGCGCCCCTCTACGTGGTGACCCACTTCAATCACCCCAAGGAAATCACTCCCGAGGCCAGTGAGGCCTGTGAACGCCTGGTGGACCACGGCATCCCCGTCGAGAACCAGACCGTGCTCATGCGCCAGCTCAACTCGGATGCGCGCATCATCCAGGAGCTGAATCACGCCCTGCTGCGCATCCGCGTCCGGCCGTACTACCTCCACCAGATGGATGTCGCCGAAGGGTGCGAGCATCTGCGGACCCCCATCGCGAAGGGCGTCGAGATCCTTCAGCAACTCCGCGGCTACACCACCGGGCTCGCGGTGCCGCACCTCGCAGTGGACCTGCCCGGCGGTGGCGGCAAGGTCACCCTCCAGCCCGACTATGTCGTGGAGCGCGGAGAACGGGAGACGATCTTCCGCAACTTCAAGGGCCAGCAGTACGCCTACCCCGAGCCCCAGGAAGTCGACTGCTCCTGCCCCTATGACGAGGTGTGGCGGTCCCGGCCTCGCTGAGGCCCCGCCGGTTACTTCTTCTTCTTCGACTTCTTTCCGTGGGATGGGGCCGGAGCCGCTGGCGCAGCCTCCTCGACGGGGACTGTGGCGTCTCCCGCGGGCATCGCCTCGAGGCCTTCCTCGCTCGCCGGCAGGCCTTCCTCTACCTCCACCACATCATCCCCCGTCGACTCCAGCACCACCGGGTTCTCGTCGCTGAAGCCCCGCTGGACGGGGATCTGGTCGGGGGGCAGGCCCTCCTCCTCGATCCGCTTCTTCTCGGCCGCCTTGGCGTCTCGCGCCGCCTGGGCCGCCTTCGCTTCGTCGTCCAGCTTCTTCTCTTCCCGGGCGACGGCCGCGCTCTCCTCTCGGCCCATCCTGGCAACGTGACGCGAGTACTCCTTGTCCGAGACCCCGTGCTTCTCCAGCACCGCCATGCCCGCCGCTTGCTGCTCCCTCGCCGCCTGGCCGCGCTCCTCGTTGCTCATTTCCGAGGGCTTCCGGTTGCCGTAGGCCGCGTTCACCTTGGCCTGAGAGGCCTGCTCGTCCCGCCGGATCTCCGCGATCTTCTGCGGCGTGAGGTCCTCTTGCGCCATGGCCAGCCCCGGCACGGCGAGCCAGGAGGCGACGAGCAGGACAGACGTTGGGCGGGGCATGACGGCTCCTCGAAGGTTGCCTCAATCTAGGGGGGGGAGGGGTACCCGGGCAATCCGCTCGTTGGCCGACTCCCTTCATTCAGCCGTTCTGGCACCGCGTACAGCCCGAGTTCGCCTGGGCGCACTGCTCCCGTGCCTGGATGCAACGCGGCGGAAGGTCCGTCCGGTCCGGGTGGGCGTCCACCATCCCACACAGCTCCTCTCCCACCGCGCACGTCTGCCGGGCCACCGCGCACCGTTCCACGCAGGACAGGTTCTCGGACTCCTCCTTCAGCCGTAACTCCTCGAGCCGCGCCGAGGCGTCGTCGATTCGCGAGTCGTCCGTTCCGGCCACCCGTTCCACCTGCTTGGGACAGCCAGCGAGCACCAGGGCCAACAGGGCAAGGCTGCAAGCGCGCATGGCCTTCCCTTATGCGCCTCCTCCAGCCTCGTCCAGCGCGCTCAGCGCCCCGAGGGAAGGAAGCGGGGTGGGGGTGTCGGGGGATCTGGAGGGCGTGTCCAGTAGAACCAGGCGGCCAGTGCCAGCAGCAGCCCCACCGCCACCCGTCGCAGCAGGTCTTCCCGCTGGCGACGGGGCGAGGCGGACTCCGCGCGCTCGGCGGCATCGAGGGCCGATTCAACCTCTGGGCCCACCGCCAGCAGTCTCCGGCAGAGCGCCACCGTGTCCACCAGGGCCGGGCTCACCGGGGCCGTCTCCCGCTCCAGCGCCGCCGTGAGCTGACGGGCCCAGGCGGCTTCCTCCTCGGCGCTCCCCGGCGGGCGGGCACTTCCTCCTGCCGTCGCAGTCAGTGACAGCGCCTCCCGCAGCAGGTTCACCGAGAGTGCCTCCGGCGTCACTCCATAGAAGGCAGCACTCGCGTCGAGGGGCGCTCTCTGGACCAGGCGTCTCCGGAGCAGCGCGGCCGGGCGGGGGGGCAGGTCTCGCAGCAGGGTTCCAATCGCGGTGGGAGCCAGCTGTGAGGGATCGAAGGCGGGGGGCATCGGCACATCAGTCTCCCTCATCCGCTGGCCGTTTTCTTGAGCCGCGATCGGAGGCTCCTACACTCTGGACCATGCTGTTGCGCCCTGTTGCACTGCTCCTCGTCCTGCTCACGGCTTCGCCCTCGCTCGCGGTGGAGACGATGCGCATCGCCATGAGCGAAGGCAAAGACGAGGTCCTGCTGAGCGGCCAGGGGCTGGCCATGGGGATGGATGTCGAGGAGGCCTCCTTCCAGTCGCTCGGCAAGAGCCGCGTGACGGTGCGGAGGCGTGGACGGAAGCTCGAGCTCAATGGGGCTCCCATCGTCGGAGACGCCGTGCGCTTCCGCGCCGGCTGGGTGTCCGATGACGCCGGTGTCCCCGGGGATGCTCCCATCCGCGCCGGGGACATGGAGGTCCGGGGAGACGTCGTCGTGCGCCTGTACCGGGATGGTCTGCAGCTCATCAATGTCATCCCCTTGGAGGACTACCTCGCGGCGGTGCTCGGCAGCGAGATGCCCGTCTCCTTCCCGCTGGAGGCCCTCAAGGCCCAGGCCGTGGCCTCCCGCACCTATGCCCTCCAGAAGAAGCTCGAGGCCTACGGGAGCGCCTTCTACATGGGCAGCAGCGTGCTCCATCAGGTGTACGGCGGCGTCAACAGTGAGGACTCGCGCACCCGTGCCGCCGTGGAGGCCACTCGGGGCGAGGTGCTTACCTATGAACTCGCGCCCATCGAGGCCTACTTCCATGCCTCGTGCGGCGGACACACCGAATCCGGCCAGGCTGCGCTCCAGCGCGATCTTCCCTACCTCCAGGCCGTCGATTGCCCCTGTGGAAAGCTTCCCGCCAGCCGATGGACCGCTACCGTGAGCGAGCAGGAACTCCGCGAGGCGCTCGAAGGCTCTCCCGACGGACTGCGCATCGCCGGCCGCACCGCCACGCATCGGGTCACTCGCGTGGCCACCGCCGGTGGGGTCTCCCTGGACGGCGCCCGCTTCCGCCAGCGCCTGGGCTACACCAAGCTCAAGAGCCTGGATTTCGAGGTGGAGCGCACCTCGCGCGGCTACCAGTTCACTGGCCGGGGCTATGGCCATGGCGCCGGGCTGTGCCAGTGGGGCTCCAAGGTGCTCGCGGAGGGCGGCTGGAGCTACAAGGAAATCCTCTCCCACTACTACCCGGGGGCCGAGCTCCAGCAGCTCTACTGAGTTCGGTTTCGGGGCGGCACCGAGGCTGCTACAAGCCCCCCTCGTGTCGTCCCGTCTCTCCGACTATGACTTCGAGCTGCCCGAGGCCCAGATCGCCCAGAAGCCCCTGGGCACGCGTGATGCGTCGCGCCTCATGACCGTGAGCCGGGCCTCTGGCGCCTGGGAGCACCGCCAGTTCTCGGACCTGCCCGGGCTGCTGCGGCAGGGTGATCTGCTCGTCCTCAACGATGCGCGCGTCATCCCCGCCCGGTTGCTCGGCGCCAAGGCGGGCACCGGCGGTCGGGTGGAGCTGCTCGTCGTCCGTCCCGCCGCCAGCACGCTGACTTCGACTGCGCTCGCCCAGGCTCCCGAGGCCAGTGATTGGCTGTGTCTCGGACAGGCCTCCAAGGGCCTCAAGCCCGGGGCCCGGATCGACTTCCCAAGCGGACTGCAGGCCGAGGTGCTCGAGGCGTTCGGGGGCGGCGAGTACCGGGTGCGCTTCCATGCACCTCCGGGCGCTTCGTTCCAGGAACTGCTGGCCCAGGCCGGCCGGTTGCCGCTGCCCCCCTACATCACCCGCGAGCCGGATGCCGCGGACGCCGAGCGCTATCAGACCGTCTACGCTCGCTCCTCTGGCTCCGTGGCCGCGCCCACCGCAGGGCTGCACTTCACCGAGGCCACCTTCTCGGCCCTGGAGGCCCGAGGCATCCAGCGCGCCATGGTGACGCTCGATGTGGGGCCGGGCACCTTCCTCCCCGTGCGCGAAGAGGAACTCGACAAGCACAAGATGCACCCGGAGCGCTACGGCGTCTCCGAGGAGACGGCCGCCGCCGTCAACGCCGCCAAGGCCGAGGGCCGCCGCGTCATCGCGGTGGGCACCACGGTGGTGCGCACGCTGGAGTCCGCCACGGATCCCCAGACAGGCCACCTGCGCGCCGGAATGGGAGACACCGTGATCTTCATCCGCCCGGGCTTCACCTTCCGCCAGGTGGACGCGCTGCTCACCAACTTCCACCTGCCGCGCTCCACGCTGGTCATGCTGGTGAGCGCCCTGTTGGGCCGGGAGCGCGCCCTGGCGGCCTACCGCGAGGCAGTGAGCGCGGGTTATCGGTTCTTCTCGTATGGCGATGCCATGCTGGTGACGGAGTAAGCGATGGGCGAGCAGAAGGGCAGGGGAGACACCCGGGTGGCACCGAGCCTGGTGCGCTTCGAGTTGCTCCACGAGGACTCGGGTTCCAAGGCGCGGCGCGGCCGCGTGCACACCCCTCACGGACCCGTGGAGACTCCCATCTTCATGCCCGTGGGCACCGTGGGCAGCGTCAAGGCCGTGGGCCCGGACGATCTGCTCACCCTGGATGCGCAGATCATCCTTGGCAACACCTACCACCTCATGCTCCGGCCCGGAGAGGCGCTCGTGGGCGAGATGGGCGGCCTGCACCGCTTCATCTCCTGGAATCGGCCCATGCTCACCGACAGCGGCGGCTTCCAGGTCTTCAGCCTCGCCGAGAAGCGCAAGATCACCGAGGAGGGCGCCGCCTTCCAGTCCCACCTGGACGGCTCGCGCCAGATGCTCACCCCCGAGCGCTCCATCGACATCCAGGAGACGCTCGGCGCCGACATCATCATGGCCTTCGACGAGTGCCCGCCCGCACAGTCCGAGCGCTCGTACATGGAGCAGTCCATGGCCCGCACCACGCGCTGGCTCCACCGCTGCGCCAAGGCCTGGAGCCGCGAGCGCTCCTCCCTCTTCGGCATCGTCCAGGGCGGACTCCACGAGGACCTGCGCCGCTCCCACGCCGAGCAAGTCTGCGCCGTGGACCTGCCGGGCTACGCGCTCGGGGGCTACTCCGTGGGGGAAACCCCCGAGGCCATGCACGCCGGCGTCGCCTACTCCGCGCCCCTGCTGCCGCGTGACAAGCCGCGTTATCTGATGGGCGTGGGCACCCCGGTGGATCTCGTCACCTGCGTGGAGGCCGGCGTCGACATGTTCGATTGCGTCCTGCCCACCCGCTGCGCCCGCAACGGCCTGCTCTTCACCTCCGAGGGCAAGGTCGTCATCCGCAATGCCGTGTACGCCAAGGACCCACGTCCGGTGGACCCCGCGTGCTCCTGCTACACCTGCCGGACGTTCAGCCGGGCGTACCTCCGCCACCTCTTCGTGGCCCAGGAGATCCTCGCCATGCGGCTCAACACGCTGCACAACCTGCACTACTTCCTGGGCCTCATGGCCCAGGTGCGCCGCGCCATCTCCGAGGATCGCTATGCCACCTTCGCCCGCGAGTTCCGTGCCCGTGCGGCGGATCAGGAGGCCGAGCGCACCCGCGCTCGCTGAGCACGGGGGACGGCGAGGTGTTGGGAAGGGCCCGCAACCTCCTGCGTTCACTTGCTCACGAAGGAGGCTACTGCTAAGAGGCGCACCCTTCTGGGTCGACCTTTGCCCACACCCGGGTCGGGGTCGGGTCCGAACCTTTCCAAGCGACGAGGCCGTACGTGGCAGACAGCTTCCTGATTCTGGCGCAGGCTGCGGCCGGAGGGGCCAACCCTCTGGTCAACATGGGCTTCATCGCCCTCCTGGTGGCCATCATGTACTTCGTGATGATCCGGCCCCAGCAGAAGCAGGCGAAGACCCACCGCGAGCTGCTCGCGGGGCTCAAGAAGGGCGACGAGGTCGTCACCCAGGGTGGCATCCTGGGCAAGATCCAGGTCGTCTCCGAGCAGACCGTGACGCTGGAGGTGGCCAACGGGGTGCGCATCCGCGTGCTCAAGCGGTCCATCTACGCCAAGGGTTCGGTCACTGATGACGCTCAGGGCGCAGCCAAGCCCGAGGACAAGAAGGAGGAGAAGTAATGGACCGCGGCTGGTGGTGGAAGTTCGGGATGATCGTCGCGGTGACGCTGGCGACGCTGTGGTTGCTCATTCCCACGTATGTCTCGCTGGTGCAGATGACTCCGGCGGAGCGCAACAACATCGCCCTGCTCCAGCAGAAGCTGGACGCGTGGAAGATCGCGCCCCCCGCCAAGTACCGTCTGAACCTGGGACTGGACCTGCAGGGCGGCATCCACATGGTGATGCGTGTGGACACCAAGACGGCGCTGCAGAAGCGCACCGAGCGCCGCGGCCAGCAGATCGGGCGCTGGGTCTCCCAGGACAAGAAGATCGGCGAGGTGACCACGGACACGGATCCCGAGCAGCTGCAGCTGACGCTGACGGCCAAGGATCCGGGCACCATGGATGCCATCGAGAAAGAGGTGCTCAACACCTTCACCGACTTCACCAAGGTGAGCCGCGACGGCGCCAAGCTGGTGCTGGCCCCGGACGAGAGCCAGGTGACGCGCTTCGAGCAGGAGTCCGTGGACCAGGCGATGCTCGTCATCCGCAACCGCATCGACAAGTGGGGCGTGGCGGAGCTGGACGTGCGCAAGCTGGGCACGGACTCGATCCAGATCTCCCTGCCGGGCCGTTCGGATCCGGAGCAGGCCAAGGAGCTGGTGGGCACCACCGCGCAGCTCGAGTTCCGAATGGTGGATGACACCAACCCGGCCTTCTTCCAGGAGATGTTCAACAAGACGCCGCCTCCCGCCGAGGCCGGCATCACTGTCATCAGCGAGGAGGGCTTCCCGCAGCTGTCGAGCCCCAACCGCGTGCCGCTGCTGGACTACGTAAAGGGCAAGGTGCCGGAAGGCCGCCAGGTGCTGCTGGAGTGCGTGGCCAACCCACTGAAGAAGAACGAGTGCCTGTCCTACCGCACCTACCTGGTGAGCCGCGAGGTGCCGCTCACCGGTGAGAGCCTGGAGAGCGCCAGCGCCAACATCAGCCAGATCAACGAGCCCGAGGTGAACATCACCTTCGACGCGGCTGGTGCGCGCGAGTTCGAGCACCTCACCGAGGCCAGCGTCGGCAAGCGCATGGCGATCGTCCTGGACGACTACGTGCACTCGGCGCCGCGCATCAACGAGAAGATCGGCGGAGGCAGCGCGCGCATCACCATGGGCCGCGCGGGTGGCAAGTCGTTCGACGAGTGGTTCCAGGAGGCCAACACGCTGGCGCTGGTGCTGAAGGCGGGCGCGCTGCCGGCCCCGGTGACGGTGGGCGAGATCCGGCAGGTGGGTGCCTCGCTGGGTGAGGAGCTCGTCAAGAAGGGCAGCCTGGCGGCGCTGGTGGGCCTGGCGCTCGTGGTCCTCTTCATGGCCGTCTACTACAAGAAGACGGGCCTCATCGCGGACGTGGCGCTGCTGCTCAACGGCCTGCTCATCCTCGCCGGCCTGGCGCTCTTCAACGCCACGCTGACGCTGCCGGGCATCGCCGGCTTCGTGCTCACGCTGGGCATCGCGGTGGACGCCAACGTGCTCATCAACGAGCGCATCCGCGAGGAGCTCGATCACGGCAAGACGGCGCGGCAGGCGGTGGACCAGGGCTATGACCGCGCGTTCTGGACCATCTTCGACGCGCACGTGACGACGCTGATCGCCGGCTTCATCCTCTTCGCCACGGGCACGGGCCCCATCCGCGGGTTCGCCACGACGCTCATCGTCGGCCTGCTGGCGTCGCTGTTCACGTCCATCGTCGTGACGCGCGTCATCACCACCTACTTCGTCCACGGCCGGAACGCCCAGACGGTCTCGGTCTGAGAAAGGGACGCCATGCGCCTCATCAAGCACAAGACGAACATCGACTTCATCGGCAAGCGCAAGGTTGCCATCTTCGCGTCGACGCTCATCAACCTGGCGATCATCATCGGCATCGCCACGGTGGGCTTCAACTTCGGCGTGGACTTCGCGGGCGGTACGGTGGTGGAGCTGAGGTTCAACCAGCCCATCTCCGCGGCCGACGTGCGCAAGCGCGCCGAGGATGGCGGGTTGCATGACGTGTCGGTGCAGAACATCGGCTCGTCGGACGAGAACACCTTCCTCCTTCGCATGGGCGGCGTCACGCAGCTCACCCTGGAGAACGCCGAGAAGGCCAAGGCCTCCATCACCGCGCTCGGCAACGTGAAGAACGTCTACCCGGACCTGTCCAACGGCATCATCAACGTCCGTGCGACCAGCGCGCTGTCGACCGATGCCATCAAGCAGGCCGTGGAGGCCTCCGGCACGGGAGTGCAGGAAATCCGCACGCTGCCTTCGGCACAGGGCGGCGGGGTGGATTACCAGGTGGTGGCCAGCGGCATGGCCGACAAGGTGAAGGCCGCGCTGGGCAAGGGCTTGTCGGCTCCGGACTTCCAGGAGCGCCGCGTGGACTATGTGGGTCCGCAGGTCGGCAAGCAGCTGCGCAACAAGGGCATCGCGGCCCTGGTGTACGCCATGGTGGCCATCCTCATCTACGTGGCGTTCCGGTTCGACTTCAAGTTCGGCCCGGGCGCGCTGCTCGCCATGCTCCACGACGTGGTGATGGTGGCCGGCTTCTATCTGGTGAGCCGGCGCGAGTTCAACCTCACCGCCATCGCGGCGCTGCTCACGATCATCGGCTACTCGGTCAACGACACGATCGTGATCTACGACCGAATCCGCGAGGACATGGGCAAGTACAAGGGCAAGCCGCTGCCCGAGGTCATCAACATCGCCGTCAACGACACCCTGGCCCGTACGCTGCTCACCTCGCTCGTGACGGCGCTGTCGCTGGTCGGTCTGCTCATCTTCGGCGTGGGAGAGATCTGGGACTTCGCCATGGCGATGCTCGTGGGTATCGTCGTGGGCACCTACTCGTCCGTGTACATCGCCAGCCCGCTGACGATCTGGCTGGATGAGCGCGCCGCTGCCCGTGAGGCCCGCGGCAAGGGTGACATGAAGCCCAAGACGGCCTAGCCCGCTTCTCCGGGTTCCCCTGGAGGCGTATAGGGCCCTCCTCCCCCAGTGGGAGCGAGGGCCCTCGCTTTTTCAGATAGGGGGCAGAAGTGCGCGGCTGGGTTCCGCTAGAATGCCTCGGCGATGACCCAGGCTCCGACCCACGTCACCGACTGTCCGCTCGATCGTGTTCGTCCCCCGGATTCCTCCACTCGCAGTATCGGGCCCGTCATCGCGGTCGACCTGGGCACGACGAACTGCCGGGTCGCGGCCATCCAGGGCTTCAACCCGGTGTGCATCCCCGCGGAGCGCTCGGAGGGCTCGCCCTCCGTCGTGGCGCTCGGGCCGGGTGGGCGCATCCTGACCGGGCACCCGGCTCGGGGACAGCAGGCCGCCAACCCCGCACTGGCCGTGTGGGGCATCAAGGGGCTCATGTCCGCGCCGTACGGGGACAAGAAGGTGAAGTGGCTGTACGACCAGCTCCGTTGCAAGGTGGTGAAGGGGGATGATGGGTTCCCCGCGGTGGTGCTCGGGGACCGGACGTTTCCCGCGCGCGAGCTGGCGGCCCTGCTGCTGATCGAGGCCCGGGAGCGGGCTCAGAACTTCCTGCGTCAGCCCGTGCACCGGGTGGTGCTCACACAGCCTCCCACTCGCAAGGATGACCCGCTGAACCAGCTCATGGCGGCTGCTGCCGCGCTGGCCGGGATGCATGTGGAGCGCACCATCTCCGAGCCCACGGCCGTGGCGCTGGGGGCTTTTGGGAAGCACAAGGGCAAGCCGGAGCGCACGGCCATGGTGTGTGACTGGGGTGGGGGGCGTTTCCAGGCTTCGCTCGTGCGGTACGCGGCGCGGCAGTGCCAGGTGCTGGGCACCGAGGGCAACGTGGCCCTGTGCGGCGCCGAGCTGGACAAGCGCGTGCTGGACCTGCTGATGCGCAAGCTCCCCACGGGGGTGAAGCTGGCTGGGGATGCGAACAACCCCGCCGCGCTCTACCGGGTGGCCGGGGCGGCCGAGTACGCGAAGATCCAGCTGTCCACGCAGACGGAGACACGGGTGCGTGTGCCCTTCGCCGTCATGGTGGGCAACCAGGTCGGGGACTTCGATGTGACGCTGTCTCGCGCTGAGCTGGATGGACTGGCCAAGCCCTTGATCGATGCGGGGCTGAAGATGTGCGAACAGATCATGTCCCAGAAGTCGATGTTCCCTGGAGACGTGGACGAGGTGCTGCTGGTGGGTGAGCAGTGCCGGATGCCCCTGTTCCAGCAGCGGGTGAAGGAGTTCTTCGTCGGCGCTCCCGCGTACCTGGATGAGCCGGGGCCCTCCGTGGTGCTGAGTGCCGCGAGGCTGGGCTCCTCCACTAGCACTCCGCCGCCGTCCGGCCCCGTCAAACGCTGAGGGGCCTGTAGACGCTGCTGCGTCCTCTCAGAACGGCGAGGCGCCCTCGGTGACTGGACGGCCCACGCCGTTCAGCGCGAAGGCCGTCCTCCAGCTCAGGACCTCGAAGGCCTGGCGGTTGCTGAACTCGCCACCCGTGGGCTTCGGCGAGGGCGGTGGATCCTCCGTGATGTTCGCGACGGCATTGCTCGACGTCGACAAGGGGACGCGCGGCGCTCCGGACTGGAGGTTCAAGCAGGGGTTGAAGGCAATGGTGGCTCCCTCCTTGCCCGGCAGCAGCGCCGTGGTGGCCGTGTAGACCGTCACCGGGATGCTCGCCGCTTCGAACTTCTGGAAGGCCTGCTGCCGCGTCGGCTCCTTGCCGCTGAGCAGGAAGGTGAACTTCGAGGACTTCGTGTCCACGCCCAGGGCGACGTACGCGCCCGTTGCCTGGCACACCCCCACGACGATGTGGGTCGATGCGGGGAGGTCCGGCACCGGGCCTCGGTCCGAGATGACCTGCTCGGCGGGAGACTTGGGGACGCTCTCATCCGACGGGACAGTCGTGCCTCCTCCGGTCCGGGAGCCCGTCCCCAGGACGGCGCATCCGCTCAGGCTCGGCGCCGGGAGGGTGGGAAGCAGCGTGTTCTTCATGGTGTCTCTCCTTGAGGTGGAACCACGGGGAATGAAACCGAGTCATTCGAAGACGAGCACAGCGCGCACCCAGCTCTCGGGGTTGTCGCGCAGCCACTCCAGGCGCACGTCCCGGAGTGCTGTTGCCGGGCTCTGGCCGGAGCGGATCCGGTTTTGCACCGCGACGAAGAAGGGCCCTGCCTCCGCGTCGGGGATGTCCACGGTGGCCGCCAGCACCGCCCTTGCCCCTGCCTCCAGGAAGGCCACTGGGAGGCTGAAGGGCTCGTGGAGGTGGTGGGCCGTGTGCGCGGCCCTGCAGGCGGCCAGGGTGATGAGCGGATGTCCCCGCAGCGGGTGCGAGCGCACCTCTCCCGCGGTGAGCGCATAGCGGCCACTGGCTTCCGGAGAGAGCACCAGCAGCGACGCATCCGAGAGGGTGGGGTTGATCAACCCGTGTGCATGGACTTCGACTTCCGTCGCCTCGGTCATGGCCTCGAGCACGCGGCTCGGAGTGGCCGCCGCGCCAGAGAGCACGGTGAAGCCCTCGCCCGCGGGCTCCCAGGCGCCCAGGCGCGGCAGGCCCAGAGCGGGAGGCGCCTCGACATCCTTCACCACCAGCCGCCGGGACGGCACCGGGGCGAGCGGAGGGCTGGAGGTACGAGGCGTGAGATAGCGCCAGGCCACGTCATCCGGCAGCAGCCCCGCGCGGCCATGCAGCGGCGGACGGGCCAGCACGCTCACCTGATCGCAGGCGCGCAGCGCCGAGGCGAGTTCCTGGGGCACGATGCCGCGCCCGTCCTCGCCCAGAGGCTCCCGCCGACTCTCATCATAGCGAGTCTCCAGGCGCCCCTCAGGGCCGAGCGCCAGGGCCAGCGTGCGCTCCCGGTCCACGGTGACGGCCAGCAGGCAGAGCGTGGGCAGTGTGCTGCCTGCCTCCTCGCCCAGGAGCGAGAGCACCCGGGGCCACTCGCCCGCCTTCCCTGCCGTCATCAGGAGGGCGGTGTAGCTGTAGGTCCGGGCCTCGCGTGCCTCGGCGCTGGTACGGGGCAATTGCTCCGTCTCGGCGATGGTGTGTCGCAGCAGTTCCTCGCCGCGAGCACGGTCCTGCTCGAGCAGCAGGCGCCCCTCGCTGTGCGACAGCAGCGCAAGCTCGCCCGGATCGATGCCCCCCGAACGGCGCAGGGCCTCCAGGGCGGCGGGCATCTGCGAATCCTGCCCGGGCTCCGGACGCAGGCGCGCGAGCTCGGACAGGGCCAGGGCCCCCACGGTGGACTTGAGGCGGCCGCAGCTCAGCCCTTCGCGTATGGCCGCGCGCGCGTCTTCAATGCGCAGGTCTTCCAGCAGGGCCATGGCGTCGTTGGATCGCACGAACTGGCGGATGGCGCAGTCCTCCGGGAAGTGTGCCAGCGCATCGTCCAGCAGCGCCCGGGCCAGCACGTTCTGTCCCTGCAACCGAGCCAGTTGCCCCAACTGGAGGTGGAGATCGTTCTCCGAGGGCCAGATGCCACTGCGCTCGTAGAATCCGCGGGCCTCCTGCATGCTGCGCGTGGCCTCGGGCAGCCACCAGAGCCGGCGGTAGACCATGCCCAGCCGTTCCAGGAGCGTGCCGCAGCGGTAGGCCAGGGTTCCTTCCCGGCACTGCCTCGTCGCCGCCAGCAGGATCTGCTCGGCCTGGAACAGCTCGCCCCGGACGATGGCGGCCTTGGCTCGCTCGTGCTCGGCGATCAGGTGGAACCACGGGTCACGGCTCTGCTCGGCCAGCCGCGCGTATGCCTCTACGTCCTTGCCCACTTCGCCGGCGAACAGAAGCGTGCCCATGAGGAGGTCCACCTCTCCCGTGGCCCGTAGCTTCGCGAGGTACGCGGGCATGCCTCCGGGCACGGGCTCATACTGGAAGACGAACCGGTAGAGCGCGGCCAGGGGCGCACGGCGCTGGAAGTCCCGCGCCTCGGCCCAACGCACGGCGTCTCGCAGCGCGCTGCCCCCAAAGTGGGCATCGAGTGTCTCTGCCACCGGCCACAGTTCTCGCAGCCGCTGCGTGTCCGGCGCGGCGCGGATGGCGTCATACAAGTAGAGGCGGTAGAGGTCGGGCCTGGCCTGGAGTTCCTCGACGGGAACGCTCCCTCGTTCCAGCACGAGCGCCCGGCCCGCGCGTGTCGCGTCGTTCCATCGCTGCTGCTCGACACGAAGTCGCTCGCGCATGGCCTGCCCGCGTGTCCGCGCCTCGTCCGCCCAGCCAAGCTCGCCTTGAGCGGCCACGGCCTCGAAGGCTTCGGCCGACAGCGCCCACAACTCCAACTCCCGCAGCGCCAGCCCGCGGTTCCACAGCGCCTGGGTGAAACGAGGACGCCCCTGAAGGGCTTCGTCCAGCAACTCGAGCGCCCCCGCCGAGTTGCCCTTCAGCAGCGCCAGCACTGCCCGATCATTGTCCACCTCGGGCGACGCGCCCGCCTTCTCCAGGTAGGAGGCCGCCAGCTCCGGCGCACCGCGCAGCAGGCACGCGGCCGCCAGCCCGCGCAGATCCCCCTGCGCCTCCATTCGAGCGAGCACCTCCAGTGGCACGTCCAACGCCGTGCCCCCCGAGCCTCGGGCCACCGCGTGGTAGGGGCGATGGAGATCCGCACCGGGGTGGCTCAGCCGGGCCTCCAGCGTGCGCGTGGACTCTGGCGAGAGCCACGAGGCCTCCCACTGCCCCGAGCCTCGGCGCCATCCCCTCCAGCCCAGCACGGTGGCCACCACCAGGAGCCCCATGACAGGCAGCCCTAGGGCCAGCCGCCAGCCGCTTCCCGCCGTCCACCCGTCCTTCAAAACCAGCTCCCCCCCTGTATGGCTGCCACCGCTCATGCCCCTAAAACGGAGCCGGTGCCGGATCTTCCCGGCCTGACGCACCGCTCAGTGGCAGTCAACACCCTGGCAGATGTTGTTTTCGCAGTTCAGGCCCCTGACGCAGGCTTCTCCTATCCCGGGATCCCGGGGTAACGGTGAGCACTCGCCAAACCTGCAACTTCCGCCGGGGCACTCGAAGTCGAGGGTGCAGGCGTTCGAATTCTCCTGGGGCGAGGTCTGTGCCGACGACTGCACCGGCGTGGTTACACAGCCCACCAATAAACCCAGGAGCGGCAGGAGTGATCGTGTCATGTCACCAAGACCCTCAGTGCGCCAAGAGGTTAGCAGGGCTCGGTGGTGCGCGGAGGTGGAACATGGCGCACGGCACCGGAAGGCCCTGGCCCCTTCCTGGCCTCGGCGATGGGGCTAGGCGACGAGGCGCCCCGCCTGGGCGAGCCGGAGCAGGCCGGCGCGGGCCTCGGACCACTGCCGCGTCAGCGCCTCGGACGGCTCGCCGATCCTGCTCGTTGCGTCGAGCAGGGGGAATGGCGAGGCCGCGGCGCGGGGGCTGGGCGAGCGATCGGCCGTCGGGAGGATCGTGGTCATCCCTGTCTGGGCCTGGCGTTCGACACGCACGATGCCGTCGGGCCAGCGCTCGACGAGGGCATTGACGACGGTCGCGACCGCGGCCTGCGGCAGTTGCTGCTCGGTCACCTCGGCCCACCGCACCAGGACCGCGAGCCCGCGCAGCACGTCATAGAAGTAGAAGCGCGGGAACGTGAGCGCGCGCCAGGCCGCCGCCGAGTTGCGCTCCTTGGCGTTGTGCACGGTCCGTGAGCCGTGGATGAGGGCACGATCGATCAGGAAGCCCCCAGCGCGAGCAACAAAGGCACGCTGCTCGCTCGCCCCGGCTCCGCCGAGCAGCATGGCCTCGAGCGGCGCGACAGTCCCGACCATCGAACTCGGGCACTCGCCGGTCTGGAGGTACGCGGTGTCGTCGCAGTTGAGGCCACCATCGGCCATCTGGTACCGCACGAACCAGGGTTTGACCCAAGGCAGCGCGCGCTCGACGTCGATGCCAGACGCGGCCAGCACCGGGTACATCGTGCCGAGGGCGCAATGGCAGGCACAGTCGCGCTGCGTGTCGGCGCCCGGAGCATCGCTCGGGTGGATTGGGAAGAGGTGCAAGAGGCGATCGATCCTCGCGGCCATCGCAGCGGAAGCGCGCGCCGGAATCTGACGTGCTTCGCCGAGTTCGTGGAGCAACAGCATGTGCCACCACGGGGAGTTCCACTTGGGCCAGTACGGATCGAGTTCGATGCCGCGCAGCGCCGCATCCGAGCCGAGGAATGCGATGGAATCGGCAATCCCGCGCTCGAACTCTGAGGTCCGAGGCGGAGTGGGACTGGGAACAGCGGCAAGCTTCTCGAGATCGATCATCATCCGTGACCTTGACTCAGCAGATCCTTCTTGTCACGGTTCCATGATCACTAAAGCCAGAGGAGTCCCATGTTCGTATTCTCCACCAATCGCGGGGTTCCGATTCAACCCAGTATGCCAAACAGCGCGGAGCTTCTGTGGATGGAACTCGAGAACGGTAACATCTATCTGGATACTGACGATCGATGCCAGTACCTGACCCGCCAGGATGGCCTCATGAATGATGGCTCGCATAGCGAGGAGGTTCCCATTCGCCTGACCAAGACCCGCGTCGTGGTGGGCGTCATCCATCTTCATTGGGACAGTCGACGCAATCTGACCTTCATGCATGCCAAGGAGAGCATGGTGGGTCCCAAGCTCTACGACATTCCCTTCCGCGAGGAGACGTGGAGCAAGATTGTCAGGGAAAAGATTCAGTAGAAACGCATAGACATACATGCGTGGCGAAGCAGGCAACATCGTCACGCATGTTTCGGAGGCAGGGGCGTCGCGGTGAAGACGCCGTCAGGATCGTACGCAGCCTTGGCGGCCAGCAGTCGGCCGGTGTTCGGACCATAGGCGTCGGCGATCTGGTCGGAGTGCTCGGGTCCGAGGAGGTTCGGGTAACCGCCAGGGAGTGCGTGGGGCCGCAGGAGTTCCGCGGCCTCGTCCGCCCAGCGGCGGTGTTCAGTGCCATCGCCCGTCGGCCACGAAGCGATGAGTTCGACCATGAAGTGCTCACCGCGATACCCAAACGCCGTGTCGGAGATGGCAACGCGGGTCGCGGTGCCGTGGAAATGGTGGATGCTGATGGTGCTCAGTGGAGACGTTCGCGCCTCACCTGCGGTGACCAGCGCTGAGACTGCATCCCGTGTCAGGGCGGAGAGATTGCGGGTACGGATGAAGTAACGCCGGCCGTCGGCGGCGAAGAGTTGGTCGTTGCGCCGCAACGGCTCCGCATACGGCACGCGCTCGACCCTCGACATGATGGGAGCGCCGAGTGCCTCGATGCGCGCCACCCAGTGCAGGCCCTCGTCATCGTCACCGCACCACGTGGGGTTGACGAACACGACCGGTGGATTGTCGGGAATGCTGACGACGCCCAGGTGCATCGTGAGCGCGTCCGGTGCTGTCCGAGCGAGTTCGGCGTAGCGCCCGAGAACGTCGCGAGCCTGCCCGAACGGAAAGAGGACCGATCCGGCGAGCACCGTGGTGAAAGGGTGCAGCCTCAACCGCATGGAGGTCACGACGCCGAAGTTGCCGCCGCCGCCACGCAGCGCCCAGAACAGTTCGGGCTCGTGTTGCGCGTCGGTGGTCACCACGCGCCCGTCGGCGAGCACGATTTCAGCACCGAGCAGGTTGTCGAGCGAGAGGCCGGCCGCTCCACAGAGCGGGCCGTAGCCGCCCCCGAGCGTCATGCCAGTCATTCCGACCGCGCCGACGGTCCCGGTCGCGGCCACCTGGCCGGTGGGCGCCGCCGCGGCGATGAGGTCGGCTGCGGTCGCTCCGCCACTGACGATGGCCGTGTCGCCCTCCACCTGGACGTCCCGCATGGCGCGCAGATCGACGACCAGACCTCCTGGTCGGATGGCACGGCCCGCCCAGTCGTGTCCGCCTCCCAGCACGGAGAGCAAGAGTCCGTCGGCGCGGGCCCGCCGGATCGCGTCCCGGACGTTTTCCACCGTGCTGCACGGAATAACGCGCGCGGGCTGATGGGTCGCTGCACCGTTCCAGATCGTCACCGGGATTGGCTTCATGCTCACTCAACCCTGGCTGGGATGGCGATACTTCGCCCGCCGTCTACTGCACGGTCACGGTCCAGTTGAGCGCGTTGAACCCCGTGGTGGCCTCCCAGGCGTTCGCGTTGGCAAGCTGGATGGCGTACTCCGGGCGGGTGTTCAGCGAAGCCGCCGGATCCGGGAGATTCAGCAGCAGCGCGTAGCTCCCCGTGGGCAGCGTCGTCGGGAGGGTGATGCTCTGGCTGAGCGTCGTGTTCGTCCCCGGCGCCCACCGGCGCGGATCCGCGGACAGGGAAAAACGGTAGACGGCACCGCTCGTGGTGTGGCGCAGGACCAGCTCGACCGAACGGGGATTGTAAGGAGCGGCCCACCCTTCGTTCTTGATCGTGATCTCCACGGGCATGGCCGCGCCGCGGGTGGCCGTCGTGGGGTAGTTGCCTGACACGAGGGAGAACCTGTAGCCGAGCCGGCGGTCCATCTCGGGCCTGCAACCACCGCTCGTCCAGCTCGCCAGGACCGAGGGCTCATAGTCCGTGTTCAGGTACGAGTAATGGAACGTGCCCATCTCGCTCAGCGCGGTGGCGCATTGCGAGCGCGGCGCGTTGACGTTGCACGTCTCTCCACCCATGGGGACGAAGTTCGTCTCCGCCGCCAGGTAGGGGTACTCCACGGTCGTGTTCTCGTAGGTCCCCCAGTCGTCGGGGCTGGCCAGGAAGCAGTCATTGTGGTGCCCGATGCGCGCCACCGAGGAGCCGTTGTACGCCTGAGAGGAGGTGAGCGCCGTCGTGCCGTAGAGGGTGCGCTTGAACTTCGGGGTCCGCACCTGGAGCATGCGCGAGCTGGGGAGGACGCTGAGCAGCTTCTCCACCACCGCCTTGCGGTTGTTCCAGTCAGTCTGGGAGACGCTCCCCGCGTTCCCGAAGTTCTGGGTGTAGTACCACTCTCCCCAGGCCCCGATGAATCCCGTCTGCACCACGGAGATGACATCGCTGTTGGCGCTCAGATACGGCGACAGTTGATCCAGGTGCGCGGTGACACGGCTCAGCGGTGCGTCGTCTCCAGCGGTCGAGGTGGTGTAAGCGAACCGGACGATCATCTTGAGCCCCGCGGACCGGACGGTATTTGCCTGTCGTTGGAAGCGATCCAGTTGGGCCTGGCTGATGGCGCTGTTCTTGAACTCCGCCAGATAGAAGATGCAGAGGACCTGGGTGATCTTCTGGCTCTCGCGGTAGCCCTTCAGCGTGGCGAGGACGAAGTCGCTTTTGTCGCAGTCTCCGGTGTGGTGATAGAAGCCACGCTCCGGGTTGGCGAGGGTGGCGCTGCTCGCGGTGTACTGGACCGTCGAGCCGGAACTCGTCCCGCCACTGTAGACGTGAGTGAACTTCGCGGACGTCTCGAGAGGTGATTCGATCTGGAAGACGATGTCCGCGTCATTCGGGCTCGCGGTTTCGCCAATGTCCGCGCGAGTCACCGTCCAGCGGGCGATGCCCCCCGTGTTCGTGTGAGTCACGGTCGCGACGAACTGCCAGCTCCAACCTCCGCCCAGATGTTTGTAGAGCGAGGCGTTCTCCAGGAGGTAGTCCGCTCCAATCCCTTGTTGCGAGAACCCGGTCGCGGCATTCCGGTCGACGTCGATGTACGCGCGCAGGTAGGCCGGAGTCCCGGTGTATTGGAATTGATAGCTGACGGAAGTGGCGTCATTGCTCACCACCACGGCGGAGATGGTCGCCAGGGCCGTGGGAGGCCAGAGCATCAGGACACAAGACAGTATCGCCAGATGAGCCCATGACCTGCGGAGGGAAGGGGAGCGTCGGTGCCGTGACGGGTGCATGCTGTGCCCTCTTGGAAATGCGCAGAGGACTATCAGCTTCTCGAGCTGGAATACCAGTAAAACCGTCGAGAGTTGACTAGTTGGAATTCCCGCAGCCGCGCATCAGCGACGCGAATCTGGAGTCTCGTCGTCGCTGCCCCATGCGCCAGGGCGCAAGAGGAAGGTGCCGAGCAGGAACCCGAGCCCTGCGACCAGCGAGATGAAGGTGGCCGACTTGTTGAGCGGGAACGGGGTGTCGAGCAACTGCGTGACGAAGGTGTAAAGCCAGAAGGAACTCGTCAGTCCCATCATGCAGAGCCCGAAGATCAGCAGGCCCCGCTTCCGAAACAAGCCGCTCAGCACGGTCATGGCGGCAGGCCCCAGCACCACACTGAGGGCGACCAGGAACATCCAGGCCGCCGGGGGAAACTGCCGGTTCGCCATCTGGAACATGGAAGGCAGGAGCTCCGCGGCTTGAACGGTGACGCCTGCGAGCGTGGCGATGGCGCCGGGGAGGGGGAGCTGGGCTAGCGGAGTCGCATCGCGCGCGGAGAGGGCGTCTGCGAGGGCCTCCGGAGGAACTTCGAGCGCGTACGGGAAGCCCAGATCGAGCAGGGCGCGTACCGCGGCGGTGCGCACCGTGACGCCCTGGGTGCTCTGAAGATCGCCCACACTGGGGGCCGTGATGAGGGACAGCAGGAAGTCAGCGCGGGAGCGAGGAGACTCGTCTTCAGACGGCGGATGGGCGAGACCTTGCAGCAGCGCGTCCACGTCCTCCCGCGCCACAGCAGGCGAGCGCACTGCGTCCAGCAGCACCGCCAGCGATGGGGAGCTCGGCAGAGGACCGATGAGCTCGGGAGCAGCATCGTCGGATGGGCGGGGAGGGCGGACGCGTTCCATGGCGGCCTCAGTTTACCTGGGATGGGGTGGCGTGGCTGGCGGTACCAAACGTATCGTCCGCTCGGGGCTCGAAACGACAGTGACGCGTCGAGCAGTGCGCCCCGGAGGAAGGAAGACGTGGCGAGAGGACGAACGCAGCGAGCCGCGACTGTTGGTGTCGTCGAGCACGGCAACTCGGCGGTGCTGGTCACGCTCTCGCCCGGCGGCGAACTCCTCGATCGCCGGCGCATTGATCTCACCGAGCCCGGTCTGCCAACGCACCCGCATCACCACGAAGGGTCGTGGGCGGTGGGCCGTTACCTGAACACCCCGGGAGCGCGGGCGCTTTCGTTGGCGGAAGCCGTAGCACTTGTCGAGCGCGTGCACGCATCCGCAGCGCGCGGCGCGCGTGAGGGACTCGAGGCGCTGGCCGCGTTGGTGCCTGTGCCGATTGCGCGCATTGCGATCCGCGCGTGCTCCCCGCTTCCTCCGACCGTAGAAGAGCGGATTGCCGACAATCGAGCGCAGACTTTCGCTGACTCCGTCATGTATCGCGAGGCCCTCGCGACCGCGGCCGCAGGGCGCGGTTGGTCCGTGCATTGGTACGAGCGTGAGCGCGTGTTTCGCGACGCGGCGGTGGCGCTCGGCCGCGAGGACATCGATGCGTTCCTGTATGCGATGGGCCGATCGATCGGGCCGCCTTGGCAGGCTCAACACAAGCTTGCGGCAGCTGCGGCGCTTGCGGCCGCTGAACCCAAAGCCCCACCGTGACTCGTTCAGCGTGCTGATGTCGCGCTTCCAGGCGCAAGGATAGGGGCAGTGTTGGAGGGAACGGGCGAGAGCAGAGCGGAAGAGGAGGGCCGCTGACCAGTGCCGGAGAGCCCAAGGGCTGCGGCTCTGCCCCCGCTTGCGGGAGCCACGGTGCTCGCTCCAGGACCCAGGCCATCGGTAGGAGCGCGGTGCCTGGATGCAACTGGGTCAGTGACGGACTGCTCGGGAGCCGGCGGACTACTTCGCCTTCGCGAACGAACGCAGGGGAGCATCGCGTCCTTGGGCGATGAAAGGGGCCCAGTAGTGGGGATGAGGCTGGGTCTCACGCAGCGCACGCATCGCCTCTCTCAGCGCCGTGGCTCGGCCCTGCCCCGCCAGCAGGTTGTGGTAGTAGGCCTCCATCAGTTGATGGGTGGTGCCGTCGTTGACCTTCCACAAGCTCATGACCACGGTCTCCGCACCCGCGATGACGAGCGCACGTCGCAGGCCATAGACCCCTTGGCCTCTCATGACGTTGCCGCGGCCGGTATCGCAGGCGGAGAGGACGACAAGCTCGGTGCCCCAGAGATCCAGCCCCTCCAACTCGAACGCCGTGACCAGGGAACTGCCGAGCCGGGGCATCGAGGTGCCAGCAGCGCCGGGGGCACGGGCCCGAGCACCGGCGAGCACGAGCCCCGAGCGCAGCAGCGGATCGAATGGAGGTTGCTCGAGCCTGTCCTCACCCAGCGCACCGAAGTGGGCGATTCCGCGAGTCCTCTCCTGGGCGGGTGAGTCTTCGAGGAAGAAGCCATGCGTGGCCAGGTGGAGCACGCCAGGGGTGGGCAGGCGCAGCAGCCGCTCCTTGGTCGCGTCGCGTCCCAGGAAGACCTGGGCCTGGGGAATGAGGCGCTGGATGGCCCTGGCCTCCAGGCGAGTGCCCGGAAGAGGCGTCCAGGGTTGCTCGGCCAGACCGGCACGAGTGGACAGAAAGCCTTCCAGGGAAGTGGAGCCCTGGGCCAGCTCTTGCGTGTTCTTCTGGGCGGACGGAGCTGCCGGGAGACGCGCGCTGAAGTCCGGATCGGCCAGGACGACCACCGAGCGTGAAGCCGGAGTGGCCCCGGAGCGAGGGAGGAGTTCCCTTCCCGAGGTGAGGTAGGTGAAGTCGAAGGAGTCGACAAGAAACTGGCGGCCATCGTGGAGCGCGGCGAAGGGCACGAGGTTGAGCTGGTCGTCCGGCGAGAGGAAGAGGCGGTGGCTGTCGCCGAGCAGGGGAATCAAGGGCTGGAAGATGAGCCGGTAGAGGGCCTGGGCGCTCACCTGGAAGTCCGCGTCGCGGCGCGCGAGGGCGTCTCGCAGGCACGAGGCGGCACGGTCGATGGGCTCGGCGGGCCCGAGGTCGACGGTGCGAATGTCCCCGTCGGGCTCGAGCACCAACGCCAGGTACCCCACCTGGAGCGGCGCATCGACCTCGGGAATGGCCTCCTGGAGCCGCCACATTTCCTCGTAGGCGATGAACTCGACGAGGCCCCCGTCCTTGGGAAGCGCCGCGGCGACCTGCTCGACAATCCTGCTGAGAGGTGGCAGAGCCGTCAGCTCGCGCAGCGGCGCGGAGTGCCTGGCGAGCTCCGCCCCGAGGGCACTGCTCTGGTCGGAGAGTGCGCTCAGGCGCTGTCGATAGGCGGCGGAGGCGAGCACGCTGGGGGGCTGCATCAACAGCGCGGCCCGCTGGGTGCGGAGCTCCCGCACCTTCTGGAAGGTATCGCGGTCCCGCGCCCCGAGGCTCCGGTGGATGACGCGAGTGGTCTCCGCGAACTCCGCGACGGAGCGGCCCTTGAGCAGGAGCACGGCGCCGAGGGTCAAGCGGCGCAGGGCGGCGTTGTCCGGATGCTCGCGCAGCATCGCATAGAGGCTGTCCTCCTGGAGGAGCAGACGCTTGAGGAGCTGGTCCAGGCGCACCTCGGAGAACTCGACCATCTCCTCGCGCAAGTACTGCTCGGACAGAGCGAAAGCGCGCGTGAGGAGCGGCACGGCCTCGGCGAGGCGCTGCTGCTCCCAGCGGTACATGCCCAGCAGGTAGAGCGACTGGGCGACGAGGGGATGGTCCGGGCCAAGGGCTGCCTCCCGAAGCCCGAGCGCGCGTTCCAGGAGCGGCCCCGCCGGGTCCTGCAACCCCTGCTTCAGGTAGACGATGCCAAGGTTGCTGATCGTGTTAGCCAGGTCAGGATGGGCCTTGCCGAGGGCCGCTTCCTGGATCACGAGCGCGCGCTGCAAGAGTGGCTCAGCCTGCTTGTACTCACCTTGAGCGATGAGGACCCGGGACAGGCTGACGAGCGAGTTGGCCACGAGCGGATGGTTCTCGCCCAGGACCTTCTCCTTGATGGTGAGGGCGCGCGCGAAGTTGAACCTGGCAACTTCAAATATCTCCAGGTCCGCATAGAGACCGGCGAGGTTGTTCAACGAGGTGGCGACGAGAAGATGGTCCTTGCCCAAGGACCCCTCCAGGATGTCGAGCGCGCGCTGATAGTGCAGCATGGCCAGCTCGGACTGGCCCCGTGTCCTGTAGAGATCGGCGAGGCTGGTGTGCCCGATGGCGACCTCGGGGTGGGACTTTCCGAGCGCTGCCTCCCGAATGGAGAGCCCTCGGAGGAGGAGTGGCTCGGCTCGCTGGGGGGCTCCCTGGAGCAGGTGGAGACGGCCCAGCACGTCCAGACAGAGGGCGACCCTGGGATCGCGCTCTCCCAGCGCGGCCTCTGTCAACGCGAGCGCCTGCTCACCCACGGGAATGGCGTTGGAGTACTGGCCCTCCTTGAGGAGCGCCATCGCTTTCGTATAGGCCGCCTGCGCCTCCTGTTCCCGCTCGGCCGGGGACTGCCCGCCGGACGCCGTCCCTGCCGCGCAGCAGAGCAGCGCGGCCATCATCCATCCCAGAACCTGCCGCATGTCCGTCCTCTGTAGGGGTCAGGCGAGCGCCTGGAGTGAGGCCAAGGGGCTACAAGAACGAGAAGGAGGCCACCATGAGATGGAAGCTCTTGTTCGACGTTCCCTTGGTCGAATGAAGGAGCGTGATCAGCCGATCTTCCACGAGGATGATGCGGGCGGTCAGGTGCGTGTCCTCGGGCAGCAGCAGCTCGAATTCGCGCGCGGGGTAGGACGACGATGTGCCCGGAGGCCCCTCCACCCGGAGGGACTTGTCACTCCGCAGGGTGGCACGGAAGCCACTCATCATCTCGTCACGAAGGTTCGCGAGCAACGCGCCAGGCTCCGCCGGGCTCTTGCTCACGACACCCGGGTCGAAGCGGCTCACCCCCACCACCAGATCCTCATGCCCCCGCTTCACCACCCATTTCGTGATTTGGGCGGGCCCCGACGCCGTCTGCATCGTGTGGCGCCGCAGCATGGGCTGCGGTGGCAGCGCCACCTGGAATCCCTCCTCCTTCATGGTGTGGAGGCTCCAACCCTGGGGCAGGCTGACACGGAGGGCGCTGGCCGCGGATGATCCCTCCGGGGCGGGACTGGCCTCGGGAGGGAGTGCGGGGGCCGTGGAGGACCACAGCCCGGCGATCAGGAGCGCTCGAAGCATGGCGGGCCTCAGGCGCCTTCTCCACCGGCGGAGGGCCCGAGCGAGAGCTGGAGCTGTTGCGCGGAGCGGGTGAGGTGCTCACGCAGCATGGCCGTGTTCACCTCTGAGGATGTCCAGAGGTCACCTTCGAGAACCACGGTGAACAACAGCCCGTTTTCGGGCCAGTGAATGAGGGCGACGGAGACCAGGAGGGGACCATGCTCCCCATTCGCGGGCTCGACGAGGATCTTGCGTGTGCAGGGCCAGCCCGCCTCCGTGCTCGTGGTCTCCAGCACCGGCGCCCTGCTGTTCGAGCCGAGCCCGCTCGCACGCATCTCTTCGACGGCGGCGGCGTAGCCGGCCGCGCTCGCCCGTCGTGCGGACACCATGACGTGCATGCGCTGTTCGCGGCAGTTGAAGGCTCCGTCCACGTCCTCCATGTCCTTCATCCGGCTCTCCACGCAGCTGGAGGATGGCAGGCGCATGCGATAGTTGTACTTCGCCGAGATCCACTCCCAGGGCTGGTTGTTCATCGGACTCAGCCTCCAGCTCATCATGGCGACGGACCCGCTCGACGTGGCCAGTACGAGGCTCAGGAGTGAGGCAATGACTGGCCGGATGACGCCCGTGCCGCCGTCTGACGTGCGGGCCCGCAGCGCCACCACCGCGAGGACCAGGCCTATCACTCCGATGACGAGCATCATGAGCTGAGCACCGAGCAGCAGCGCTGAGCTCGAGGTCCCTCCCTCTGGGAGGAGCTGCCGCTGGGGCATCAGCACGCACAGGCCACACGCCATCGCGAGGTTCGCCAGGCTCAGCGAGCGCTTCTCGGTGCCGATTCCCTTGAAGAAGAACCAGATGACCAACAGCGACGTCACCACGACCACTGCCACCTGAGCATCTCTCTCCGGTCCCATGCGCACCTCTCCATCAAAAAGACACTGTCGTGGGCATGGCCCCGCAGCCCGCACCCAGCAAGAGCCGGTGACAGGGAAAATGATGCAGCGTTTCTGCGGACCCTTTTTTCCGCACATCCCTGGCAGAGGCATGCATAGGCTGGGTGGGCGCATAAGACGGATAGGGGCAGTGTTGGAGGGAACGGGTGAGAGCAGAGAGGAAGAGGAGAGCCGCTGACGCGTGCCGGAGAGCCCAAGGCTACGTCGGTGTGCCCACCGCGCAGCCCTAGCGGGTAAACGCCTGCTCAACCAGCCGCCCCCTCCCCCTTCGGAGGGAGCGGGCAGCACAAACGCACGCCACGTCACACGCGCGTCGTGCGCCGGAGAACGATGCGGGCGAAGAGTAGGGTAGGTTCGATGCGGGCCACCCGTCGCGATGAGCCGAGTTCCCTCATGACACAAAGACGCAGCTTCTGGGGAGTGATGGGGTGCCTTCTGCTCTGGATGGGCTGCGGCTCGTCCAAGCCGTACATGGCTCGGCCGGAGCAACTCTCCAAACTGTCCCAAGACACCGGAGTGGTGGTCGGCTCGCTCGCCCGCGCCACCTCCACGAGCCGTTACCACACCTGCGTGCTCAGGTTCTGGGACAAGAAGACCCGGCAAGAGCGCACTCTCTTCATGAAGCACCTCCCGGGAGGGAACGAATTCGACTTCTCTGGCTTCGGGCGTTCGGGAGACCTCTTTGCGCTCGTGCTCCCCGCGGGGGACTACGCGCTGGATTCCGCCAGCTTCGAGACCGAGGGCTCTGAGTATCACTCCGGGCCCGACCTGTACCTTCTCTTCACGGTCCCTCCTGGAGGGATCCTCTACCTGGGGGAGTTTCTCTTCGGCCCGTCGCAGAGACCTTCCCCCGATTACCGGAGCCTCGAGCCCTTGCTGCAGTTGAGCCGGCGGGACGAGTGGGACCGGGACTCCGCGCTGCTTAAGGCCCGGTACCCGAACGTGGCCTGGAGCAAGGTCCTCCGCTTCAATGTGGAGCCGCCTGAGGAGAAGTCAGTTCCTCCTGTTCGAACCAATCCGCCGGACTTCGCGGACAAGATCGAGCAGTTGCTCGACGCGTCGCCGAAGGCCGCTCCCACCAAGTAACAGTGAACAGCGGGTCTGCCCGACCCGAGACGCCTACTGCCTTACGAGCGCGATGTAGTCGACGGAGACGTTCGTGGGCTTGTCGTACTCCCAACCCGGCGCGTCGCTCACCTGGAACTGCACAGCGCCCGACGTGCCAATGGTCACGGTCTGGCTGCAATTGCTCCACGAGGTCGTCGTGAACTGGCAGAGGTTGTAGGTGGGACTTGACCCGTTGTTGGTATAGAGCGTGATGCTGAACTGCTCGTTGTCGGCGGTGTCCTCGCGCGCGACGAGGCGCAGCGTGTACGTCCCCGCTGGCACGTTGTCGATAGTTCAGGCCCAGTACAGCTTGTTCTGGTCCGCGTACGTCTTCACTTCCTGGAGGACCTCCGCCGAGCCGTCCTGCACTCCGGGGGAAGAGGGCTCTGGCGGACCTGAACTGCCTGGACTGCGCAAGCCCCCGTGATTGACGGACCTGTCATGACGCCCCTGTAATCTCGGGTGGTGCTCCTGGCGCGCGGGAGCCATGGCCAGGAGGCACCCCATGCGGCGCTGGGCGGTTGTGTTGCTGTTCGCATCCCTCGCTGGGTGCAGCACCCCGAGGAACATCGTCCGGCTGGACACGGGCCGGGGCGAGCCCCGCGTCCACGCCCCTCGCCGAGACGTGGAACAGGCGGAGATGAGCCAGGAAGAGTTCCAGCAAGCCGTCGCGAAGCACGCGCCCTCCGTGCCTGCCGTGGAGCGGCCCCTGGAATACGCCGGGCGGCTGTTCGGAGTGCCCGAGCGAAGCGGCTGGTACTGGTATGAGGGCAGAAGCCAGCGGCTCATGGCCTCGGAGCCAAGCAGCCACCACAACCTGCGTCTGCTGCCCGAGGACGAGGAGCTGAATCGCCGTTACCTGCTGTGGTGCGAGCAAAGGTGGGAAGGCGGGGATTGCCTGCGGCTGCTGGTGGACAAGCCCTTCTTGGATGGGGATGCCAGGTACGCTCTGGCCATGGCCATCGCCCAGAGCAAGGTGCTGGGAGCCATGAAGGAAGAACTCGCCCGACAGGTGAGCCCCCAGGCATTGGTAGCCACAATCGTCGGGGGCCTGACCATGTATGCCATTCTGCTGGCGCTGCCCGAGCCGGTGAGCAAGGGGATCGCTGCGGTGCTGACGGTGGGAGCCATGGCGTACCTGGGCTGGGACACGGTGTGGCGCCTCATTGATGGGTGGCTGGTGCTGATGAAGGAAGTGGACCAAGCCACCACCTTCGAGGCCATTTCCGCGTCCGGAGAGAAGTTCGGGGACACGATGGGGGAGAAGGCGGCGCGAGCCTTCGTCATGCTGGCGATGGTGGCCATGGGGAACACGGCGACGGGGATGGCGGCGACGCTGCCGAAGTTACCTGGGGCTGGGCAGGCGGCGGTGGTGGCCGAGGCGCAACTGGGCATCCGCTTCACAGCCCCAGCGCTGGCTCAGGTGGAGTCGGTCGCCATCAATACCGAGGGCGTCACGATCGCTCTAGCCCCCAACGCCGTCGCCATGGCGACGCGCGACATCTCAGGCGGCAACGCGGGCGCGAAGGCCGCGCCCCCCAGCTCCGGTGGCCCGGGTGAATGGGTCGAGGCGGACGAGTCCATGCCGGAACAGTCGCGCCGCTATCAGGCTCAGGTGACGGGTGCACCCGAAGGCACTGCCTACCGCGTCAAGGTGGGTGGCAAGGAGGTGGACTTCGACGGTTTCGACCGGAGGGGCCTCATCGAGGCCAAGGGTACCGGCTACGCGAAGTGGATCGATCAGGATTTGAACTTTGTCGAATTCTTCGAGGGGCGCGACCAAATGCTTGAGCAGGCGAGGCGCCAGTTCAAAGCCGCCAACGGAACGCCCATCCGGTGGATCGTGGCCGAGGAGAGACTCGCAGGTGCACTCAGGAAGATGTTCGCGCTCAGCAAGCTCAAGATCGAGGTCATTCATGTTCCCCCCATCGCCCCGACCCCCTGAGGAGCCATGAGAGAAACCTACTACGTTGGCTCTTACTGGCTCGCCCGGCCCGAATCCGCCGAGGCTTGCGCACAACGCGCGGAACGTTTCTTCCACCTCCTGGGGCGCTGCGACCCGGCGTGGACCCGCTGGTGCAAGACAGCAAGTTCCTTTGAGGAAGCGCTCAAACGCCCATTCACTCCAACCGCTGAGAGCTTCCAGGAGCTGTTCGGGCATCAAGAGAAGCGAGGCGATGATGAGTTCTCGTTCCACTTATGGACAGGTGACAGCCAGGAAGAAATGTCCGGAGTTGATGGGGCGTGTGGCTCATCTGACGCCTTGCTCCCATCGAACTGCGTGCTCAGGCCCCACAAGGGAGGTCCCATCGCAGATCGGGTGCTGACAGCTCCCGTGATGGCCGAGGTGCTGTGCGCCATGGCCCTGGCCTGGGACCCGGAATGGGGAGTAGCCACGTCCTATGAGCATCAGGAATTGATAACGAAGGGGGCTTCCCCAGATACCTTCGTCGGCTGGGTGATGTACTTCTCGCGGCTGCGCGGCACAGTGCCCCCACTGCCTGTCCCTGTGCGTATCGAGCCGGTGGAGGACAAGGGCACCCTCGTCATCCTCACCCCCGAGCGGTTCACCGCTTCCACCCCAGAGCACGTAGAGCTGGCCACTCGGGTCCATGAGTTGCTGGACCGGGCTGGGCTGTTGCGATCGTTGCAGCCCTGGCCGACAGGGTGACTGCTCTGTCGGCGTGAGGGTTCGGCCTCTGCAATGTTGCACCTATGTTGCAGGAGCCTGGGGAATCTACTGGGACAGGACGGAATGGAGCCGATCTGCGGGAAGCGAGGGCTTTCGATCGCGGCGAGCGAGATCGCCCGGGCCCCTGCGACGCCTCGATACCTTGTCAATTCGAGGCGTTACCTTGTCAGACTGGCTGCGGTCACGCGAAGCGTTGGCCCACGTCTCCGGGAGATCGCGCCCATGTTACCCGCTTGATAGCAAAGCTGACGCCGCTATGAACCTTCTGAGGGAGTTTGGTGGAGTTGCTGCTTATTGACTCTCGCCGCTCTCTGCCTCGTCAGCCTTGTCTTCCGTAGTTCTGCCCATTCAAGAGCTCGCTGAACTCCTACGCCAATGCTTGCTTCAGGCGCTCAACGTGAGCAGGTGCGCATGACGCCATCGGCGCAGTCTGAACTCTTGTCCTTGGGTTTTTGGGCGGTGTAGCCTTCAGGGCAATGTAAGTCACACGTATCGAATGAAGTGGCGCCGCCATTGTATCGGCATGCTAGGCGTTTACCGTGGGCGCAGTCTGAAGCTACGCTCTTAATAGAGGTGGAGTGGTAGTTTTGAGGACACGTATTGTCGCACGAATCTAAGCTAGAAGAGCCAGAAGCGTAGTTGCAGTATCGAATGGGTTCGCTATCACATTTCGAACTTCTTGCCTCCAGTTTGGAGGTGTAGAAGTGCTCGTTGGGGCATGTCGCATCGCACGTGGTTAGATTATTGCCGATAGGAACGTCTTTGCAGTGAAGTCGAGGTTCGCCATTGCAGTCCTTGTGCTTCTTTTCTTTTTGGGTAGAGTAATAACTGTCTGGGCACCGCGCGTCGCATGCAGTGAATGTATTTGTTGATCCCACAGGCTTGCAGATACGCTTGGGTCCGTTATTGCAATCGGACGAGTTTCCTTCTATTTCCGAAGTGAAATATTGTGCAGAACAGGTTGAGTCGCATGTTGCATCACCAGATCCGCCAGTTCCTGGTGGTGCGGTGACACAGGCTTCAAAGAATATCGACAGCCCAATACATAACTGACGAAGCATTGCAGGTCCCTTTGTCATGCCAGTGTGCGCAGGTCGGGCGAACATGAAGCGGTTCGCATATTCAAATCAATATGGGCTTGGCGTGTTTGTGTGCTTGCGCACGGTTTGTATGTGAGAGGGAGGTCCCTTGACACAAGCCTGTGCACGACAGAACAGAGCATAGAGGTAAAATGTCAGATGCTCCAGAATGGCGCGCACCCCACCGGGCGCTGTCAGGTATGCCAGCACCCTCCTGCGGCCTCCACACCGCTCCAGTTTTCGGACCACTCCGATCCTCACGCCGCTGCGGCGCCACGCCCGCGCTTTCTCGCACTTCCCGCGATCGGAATCCCGCGCTTTCCGCAGATCGTTTCGTGCGCCAGGAGAAGCCTGGGTGAGGAGGAAGCCATGTAGAAAGCAGAAACCTCACGCTGGGACCTCGCGGGTGCGAAGCCCGCCCGGGAAAGGCTGGCCCCCACCCGGAAGCGAGTCTTGCGTGGCGCAGGGGTAACCCTGGCTGCGAAGCGTAGACAGCGAGTGTGCAGGCCGTGTGATTGAGCCTCGAAAGCTTCCTTGTGGGAGCCGACGCCTTGAAACGAGCGGAAGGCAGCAGCGGCGCGCTGAGAGAACGGGCCGGCGCGGCGCTCCCACCGGGGTCGAAGAGCAGGGCATGCACACAAAGGTCCCCCAAGGAACCTGGGAGGCCCGTACGACGCCACGTCAAACAGCCGGTTGGGGAAGCCGGACAACAACCCTGGCCCGCGCGCGATGGGCGCCCGACGCGCACGGGAGCGAAAGACGGGTGGCGGTGGTACCTGCTCCGCGAAGGAAACGAAGCGGGGGAGGGACGGTCGGACGGGATTCGGAGCGTCTCATAGTACCGCAGAAGTGGGGGAACCGGCCCAACTGGAACCCCATGGAGGGAAGGGGACGCCATGACATGGAACTGCTGGAGGGAACGATGCAGGAGACACTGGGCTCCGAGAGCGTCTTCACGAAACTCGAGCGGATAGCGAAGCTGGCGAAGGACAAGCCAGAGGCAGCTCTCACCACGCTTGCACACCACATGGATATTGAGTGGCTGCGCGAAGCGCACCGACGGACGCGCAAGGACGGCGCCGTCGGAGTGGACGGCGAGACGAGCGAAGCCTATGCGGCGCAACTGGAGGAGAACCTCCGGTCGCTGCTGGAGCGAGCGAAGTCCGGGACGTACCGGGCCCCCCCGGTGCGGCGCGTCCACATCCCGAAGGGCGATGGGAAGCAGCGTAGACCCATCGGCATTCCGACCTTCGAGGACAAGGTTCTGCAGCGGGCGGTGCACATGATGTTGGAGGCCGTATACGAGCAAGACTTTCTGGACTGCTCCTACGGCTTCCGGCCCGGCAGGTCAGCGCACCAGATGTTGGCTGACCTCCAGCACCAAACGGTGCGGATGGCGGGAGGGTGGGTCCTGGAGGTCGACATCAAGAAGTTCTTCGACACCCTGGACCACAAGCACCTGCGCGAAATCATTCAACAGCGGGTACGCGATGGCGTGCTGCTGCGCCTGATCGGGAAGTGGCTGAATGCAGGAGTGCTCGAAGCCGGGATGCTCTACCATCCGGACGAGGGCACTCCACAGGGTGGGGTCATCTCTCCCCCCACTCAATTGACAACTTCCGCCGGAAGGTACGGGCTCACCCTCGTCCTCTGGGGACTGCGGGGGCCCAGGAGGATTTCCTGATGTCGGCACCCGGTAGACCACCGTTGCACCTCCTTCATCGATTTCTACCTTGGCGACCAGCGTGCGAATCAGCTGGCGCCGCTTGACCCAGCCCAAGTGGTCCAGCCCGTCCCCGACCTGCGCTGCGAAGTCCTGCAACCGGCCAACGACGACCTTCAATTCGACTGTCTGCGCGATCGTGGCCTCGGCCCGCTTCAGTTCCTGCTGCGCGTAGCGGAGCCGCCCGCGTACGCGCTCGCTGCGGGCGACCAAGTCGTCCAACTCCAGGGCGCCCGCTTCGTACGCGTCCCGCAGTCGCTTCAAGGTCTGCTCGTGTTCGCGGAAAGCTCGCTTGGCCTCCTCGCGCCGCGCATGCAGCTCTGCAAGGGTGCCATCGCTCGCACCACGGCGAGTCCATTCGTCCAGGATGCGAGCAGGGTCTTGGAGGACTTGCCGCACCGAGTCCCAGACGTACTCGTCCAGCTGGTCGACTCTCACCTGGGGGTTGTGGCAGATGCGGCCCCCTTCGAAGCGATACCCGTCGCTGCCCACGCAGCGGTAGTAGCCGTACAGCGCCCGCCCCTTGGCGGACGCGCGAGAGACGCGCTTGCCATAGTAGGCATAGCCACACCGGGCGCACACCGTGAGGCCCTGCAGTAGATAGCGCTGTCCACGCCCATTGCGCTCAGACAGGTGCCGGTTGCGTTCGAGTTGCTCCCTGGCCGCCGCAAACGTCTCCGGCGAAACCAAGGCAGGGACAGGGATCGAGATCCACTCCGAGGGTGGCTTGTCGCGATGGCCACTCTTGGCGTGTTTGGGCACTGTGCCCTTGCCACGAATGGGACGCAGCAGCCTTCCTCGTGCGACAGCTTCTGTTTTGCCGAAGGCAGCCCGCCCCATGTACGCCGGATTGTGAAGGATGGCCCAGACCGTGGCCCGATCCCACCGGGGCAGGCCCTTGCGCGTGGGTACCCCCTGCGAGCAGAGCCGCCGCGTAATCTCGCCGATCGAAGCCTGCTCCTCGACGAGCCACTTGAAGATGGAGCGAACCACTTTGGCCTCGTGCAGCAGCACCTGGTAGCGGGCCGGCCCCTCCTCGGACTTGCGCACGTAGAGGTAGCCGTACGGCGCGCCCGCCAACGGATTGATGATGCCGCTGCGCGCCTTGTGCAGCTTGCCCCGGCGACAGCGCTCGAGGATCCTGGCGCGCTCGTATTCCGCAATCATCCCCTGGACCTGAACCAGCAGCTCATCCTCGGCGCTGTGGCCGGCGGGACCGTTGAGGAAAGTGACCGACACGCCCTGTCTGGCGAACTCCTCAAGCAGCAGCACTTGATAGGCGTAGCGGCGCGCCAGACGGTCCGGGCTATGTACGTACAGGACTTCCACGCCGCCTTCCGCGACCCGATCGCGCAGCCGCTCCATGGCAGGCCTCGCCAGCGTCGCGCCGCTGTACCCTTCGTCGATGTAAATGTCCGAGGGGAGCACCGTGTGCCCATCGGCCTTCGCCCGCTCTTGGAGAGCAGCGAGCTGACTGGCCACGGTGGCTTGCTGAGTCTGCTGGGCGGAGGACACACGCGCGTAGAGGGCGACCGACTTCATGACCGACGCTCCTTGCTGTCCTGGCGGAGGACTGGCACTTCGGCCTTTTCTTCCGGGGCACTGCGGACAAGCGCCCGACGTGTGGGGGCTACCATTTCGTACGCCACGCGGAGCTGCTCGCGGGCCAGCCGCACTGGCTCGAAGCGAACCCGCAAAGTGAAAGCTTGCCGCCGCGGCATCAGACGAAAGATCCGTCCGACCACCGCGCGGCACACCCGAACCCGCCCTGGAGGGCATCATCTTCGCCTCCGGTCGTCTACAGTCCGAGCAAGCAGCTCGGCCCTCGTGATGGAGGAGCTCCAGTGGAATTGCTCCATTGCGTGGGAGGCGAGATCTCTCCGCTGCTGGCAAATCTCTACCTGCACGAAGTGCTCGATGCATGGTTCTACAGGGAGGTGAGGCCGCGCTTGAAAGGCCCCAGCTTCCTGTTTCGCTATGCGGACGACTTCGTCATTCTGTTCTCGCAGGAAGAGGATGCCCGCCGCGTTCTGGACGTCCTCCCGAAGCGTTTTGGGAGGTATGGACTGACACTCCACCCGGAGAAGACCCGGCTCGTCGAGTTCAGGCGACCGGGTCCTCGTCCCTGGGGTGGGGACGGCAAGGAGCCTGGCAGCTTCGAACTGCTGGGCTTCAACCACCACTGGGCACGCTCGCGTGCGGGGAAGTGGTTCGTCAGGCGGACCACGTCCAAGTCGCGATTCAGTCGGGCGGTGAAGTCGGTCGCCACATGGTGCCGCCGGAACCGGCACCGTCCCATCCAGGAACAATGGCAGCACCTCAAGCAGATGGTCCGAGGGCACTACGGGTACTACGGAATCCCCGGGAACTCGCGGGGGCTCTCGAACTTCTACTGCGAGGTTCGCCGACGGTGGCAGAAGTGGCTCAACCGTCGCTCGCAACGCCGAAACATGAGCTGGGCTCGGATGCTCCTGCTCCTGGAGCGATTCCCGCTCCCGCAGCCGAAGCGGATGACCCAACCCGCGTAGCGAATCCATGGCCTGAAGAGCCGGATGCGGGAATTCTGCACGTCCGGATCCGTGGGGGGCCCGGGGCCAGTCAGCGCCCGGGTCTACCCGACCATTGGAGCGTGCTCAACCGCTGCAGAAATCCCCGCAGCTCGATTCGGGCATCATGATCATCCTGCTGTACGGTTTGTCTCCAAGAGACGATTCGCTTTCACCAGCAAGATCTGGAGTTCAGTGTTGCTCGACCTTCTCATATTTGCAGGAATCATACCTTTCGAAGCTCTAACTGGCTTTTCAGCTTCGGCAGGATTTGATCCCCAGAAGTTCCGTTGCTAGGGTTCGCGCCGCACGCAGCAGGTGCTTCTGAAGAACTATCCTTACAGACAAAGACAGGGGGAATGATCGTGCCTCGATTGTTGAAAACACTCGTACCGTGCCTTCTCGCCTTGAGTTCACTTCAAGCGGAAGCCTCGACGGTGTGCCAGCAAACCCCACAGGGAGAATTGTGTACTTCCCAAGTGGATTTCTCGCGCTTCGCGCAGCAGGCTTACCAGAATCAGTATCAGTCTCAATGGTGCTGGGCCGCCAGCATCTCTATGCTTTACAGCTATTATATCCACCCAGTAAGGCAGGACCGGATTGTAAGCGAAGTCTATGGCGCACCGGTAAACATGCCTGCCCAAGCAGGCATCGTCATGGCACGCCAACTCAACCGGCAATGGGTCGATGATCTCGGGAATCCTTTTGCCGCACACCTCACCGGTGCATATGACGCGGATGCGGGAGTCCTTGCCCTGACCAATCAGCAGATTGTGAGCGAACTCGACCAAGATCACCCGTTGGTTATCGGTGCGCGTGGCCATGCGATGGTGTTGACTGCGATCCAGTATTTCAGGACGTCCTATGGCCCCAATATCGTTGCGGGCGGTGTTTTTGACCCTTGGCCGGGAAATGGCGCGCGGGGGCTCGCGACCGACGAGTTGTACCCGATGCATCTTGGGGGTTCGCTCCGATTCGTGGCCACCGTTCGTGTCACGAATTCATCATCGCCTCAACCTCAGCCTCAACCTGTGCCAAACGCTCCGGAGCCGACAACTCCGGATTATGGCTGTGCCACCAGCTCTGGTCAGGGATTCAGCTCTATTTATTGTGTGGTAATCCTCGCGCTGTTCATCAGGCTCCGGAGCCGCACGTAACGAGTTCCGCCGAGAGCCGCCTTCAGCCAGAGTTCGTTCTGAACACGTCCCCGGGCTCCAAAGTGAAGCCCTGAGGTACTTTTTAGTTCCATTGCGTTCCTGCTGTAGAGCGACAGCAAAATTGACCCCCTCGCGACACTAAAACTGCCCCCCTCCCCGGGCCTCTTACCCAGGAGGTAGGCAGAGATGGGAGAGACAGCAGTCGAGTGGCAACAACGCTCATTGATGCAAAAGCTGAATGGGCATTACGCGTACTTCGGCGTCACGTCGAACTACCGGGCGCTCCATCGGCTCTGGCATCGGACGAGAGCCATCTGGCGCAAGTGGCTTTCCCTCCGCTCCCAGAAGAGCTTCGTGAGGTGGCAGGCGATGGAGAAGCTGCTGGAGGAGTTTCCCCTCCCGAAGCCTCGAATCGTCCACCGGTACGGAACGTAGCGAGGCCGACACCCGAAGAGCCGGATGCGGCAATTCCGCACGTCCGGATCCGTGGGGGCTCCGCCGGGTGACCGGCGGGGCTACCCGACAAGCGCGGCGTTTCGATCGCGGCGAGCGAGATCGCCCGAGCCCCTGCGACGCCTCGATACCTTGTCAGTTCGAGGCGTTAGGAGCCGCGCAGGAATAAAGTTTCAGTTTGCGGGTGCCCGAGATCGTGCCCATCAATGTAGGCATGGACCTGGAGGAAGTCATCGCGGCGAAGTACCAAGCGCTTGAGAGCGGACTT
>NZ_JAHXBF010000053.1 GCF_020103695.1 Hyalangium versicolor | reverse complement strand
TGAGTGGCTGCGAGCAGGCGGCTCCGGTGACGCGAGGGGCGATGCCGCCGGGCACCTGGGAGTACCGCAGCCCCGAGGCCTGGCGCTTCATGCGGGAACATGGCTTCAAGCACGGAGCGCGGTACCGGCCCAGGCCAGCGGATGACATGTACGCGGTGGGGGTGGTGCTCTACTGGCTGTTGACGGACGACGTGCCCTTCCCGGTGGAGAATCGTGAGCATGTGGATGGGGTGCTCAGCCGGGCGCCGGTGCCGCCGCACGAGCGCAACCCGCGGGTGCCGCGAGAGCTGAGCGAGCTGTGCCTGAAGTTGTTGGCGAAGCAGCCTGAAGCCAGGCCGGACGCGGCGGGGTTGGAGCGGGGCGTGGACGAGTTGCTCGCGCGACAGGTTCCGGAGTGGGGAGAGCCGCTGTGCGAGCCTTATGTGGAGCCCCTTCTCCCCCCGGCGAGAGCTGAGGACATGGACGAGGAGGAGGAATGGGCGAGGGTGCCTTCCAGGCCGCGGCGTGGCAAGCGGCCGGTCCTCCCGGTGGCGCCGAAGCCGGGTCGTGTGGCCGTGCCACCGCGGCTCCCGGGGCCTGAGGATGTGCCTGCCGTTCCCGCCGTGCCACCTTTGCCTGCGGGAGACGCCGCTCCGGAGTTGCCCGTGGCTTTCGTCCAAGCTCCGGCCCGCCGGGCCTTGCCGTGGCGGCGCCGTATAGCGGAGGTGGCTGTGGTGAGCCTGCTCCTGATGCTGGGAGGGCTCGCCGCGTGGCTTGCTTCACGGGGGCACGGGTTGGCTTCGGCGCCCTTATCGGAGAGTTCCACGGCCGAGACGTCCGCATCCCAGAGCCCCCTGCTCAGGTGGGATGGAAGCCTGCCTACCTGGGAGAGCGGTTGGAAAGTGGCGCCTCCTCTGAAACCACCGGAAGCTGGGCTTGAGGCCCCTTTCGAAACCGAGGGGGCTCCCACCGCGCCCGTGGCCGCTGGCGCCACGGCTCAAGAGCCTGAGGCTTCCGTGAAGACTGAGCAGCAGAAGCAACCCAAGCGCCTGGGGGCCGCGAAGAAGGCGGCGGCCCTGCTCATCACCTGCACAGCCCCCGCCTGCACCGGGCCTGGCGCGGAAGTGCGCCCGCCTCCGGTGACAGCTGAACCGTGTCCACCGGGATCGCTGCAAGCCATGGAGCAGTTGGGCATCCGCATCGGCAAGCGGGCGGATGGGATCTTCACCTGGCACAAGGGACCTGTGGGGCCTGTTCCCATCAAGGAAGGGTGGACGACGCTGCGCATGGGCGATGACCTCGGGCAGCTCGAGGTGCCGTACCAGCTTTCGGGGCGGATCATGCTCTCGGAGAAGCGGGCATATGGGCACTGGGTGCAGGCCACCAAGGATGGCAAGACGTACCCGGTCTGCCTGGAGTCGAACCAGCCACGGACGGATGAGGGCGAAATCGAGTCCACCGTCGGCGTGGAAGCAGTGCGCGAGTTCGAGTGAGGCCGCGCGAGCAGGGCAGGCGTGGCGGGGCGCTGAGGCGTGGTAGAGCCGACGTGGCAGGACACGTTGCCGCCTGCCACCCTAGGAGGTCACCTCGCCGTGCTCGCCGCTCTGCCGCTGTTGTCCGCCGTGCTCGCCGCCACGCCCGGGGTGGAGGCTGCTGCCAGTCCACCGGACTGTGAGACCGCACTCCAGCACTTGATGCTCTCCGCAGAGTCGAGTGCGCCGCCCGTGCTCTGCCTCAGCCCAGACACAGCCACCAGCCTGCTCTTCGACACGCCGCTGGAGCCTGGAGCGGTGGAGGTACAGGCCACGGAGCAAGAGGTGCAACTGGTGCAGGGCCGGACGCTTGTGACACTCCTTCCCACGGCGCTCCTGTTGCCGGGAGAGTGGCGCAAGCTGACGGTGCGCTTCGGAGATGGGGCGGTGCCAGCCGTGGCCATGGTGCTACTCTATGTGCACCCGGCCCGAGCGGCGCGGCAGGTGGAGGTGCAACGCAAGCCGCGCACGGTGGAATCCTACCAGCGTGAGGTAGCCGAGCAAAAGGAGCAGGTGCGCCAGTGCCAGGAGGAGAACCTCCAATTGCGCGCCTCCCAGGGCAAGCCTGAGGGGCTGCGAGGCCTGGTGAGTGAGGGGCTCATGGGTGGGGACCTGGGCGGCGTCGCCTCCGAAAACCTCTCCCTTCCCCCACGGCGCTACACCGTGCGCAAGGGCAGCGTGCTGGAGCCAGCGAGGGTGTGGAGCTACCGCTCGGGTACGCGGGTCGCGGTGGAGCTGAGGCTGCAACTCCTCTCCGGAGAGCCGCCCTGGGTGGCTGAGGGCGCCACGCTGGTGGATGCGCACGGGCGCGAGCTGCCGGTGCTCCCGCCCTGGCAGGCCGAACCGATCGCGTTGGGGAAACTCCAGAGCGTGATGGTGGAGGCCGAGGTCTCCAAAAAGGAAGCTCAAGGCATCTATACCCTCAAGCTCTGGGAGGCGGGTGGTGCGCGCAGCGTCGCGGTGGAGGGCGTGGTCTTCCCTCCAGCACCGGGTTCAACTGCTCACTAACTCCGCTACCAATCCGGGCGACATCCCAAGAGCGAGTCCGGCTCTTGCTTCCGACACCGAAACCCCTCGGCGCAGACCGCAGGGCCCTGGGGGTCGCAAGCGGGGATGCACTTCCAGCCATCGCAGACCTTCCCGGCGGAGCACCGAGGAGAATCCTTGCGGCACAACTCGACACACCAGAGCCACGCCTTGCCGGGCTGAGCCGGGGTCGGGAGCATGTGGCATTCCCGGCCTTCGGGACAGGGTGTCTGCTGGCAGTTGTCGCCATACACGTGCTCGCACTGGGAGGACCCCTCATCAAATCGGAGGCACTGCTGGCCTTCGGGGCATCCTCGTTTCTCGCAGGTGGGCAGACACGCGGGTTCGGGTGTGGTGTCCGCGCAGAAGGAGCCCTCGGGACACTGTGCTGGATCGCCTGGCTGGCAGGGGCGGGCGCACCACCCATCCTTTCCCGCGCAGATCAGGTCTGCTGCACAGGCACTCTTCTGGTCTGAGGGGATGTCGTGACAGCTCTCGCCTTCCTGGCGAATGCCCACAGGGGTGCAGACGCGCACGAGCGGTCCATGCTCTTTCGTGGCGAACTTGCGGCAGACCTGGCCGTCTGGGCATTGCGCATCATGGGTGCACTGGCTGTCGGTGCAATACCGGCGATTGTACCGGGCGGTGTACAGACAGCCGAGGGGAGGCTCGCACTCGGCACTCGACTCGCAGTCACGCCTATAGGTCATCAACCGCGCGCGCTGCTCACTGTCGAGCATGGGGCTGATGCGCTCCTCTGCCTTCACTACGGGCCCGCTCACAGGTTGAAGCAGGGCTCCCAGTAGCAGCACGAGCGGTAGTGATAGAAGTACACCCGCGCAGATCCCGAGTGTGGTGCGCCAGTTCACCCTCCACACCGCTCGCATTCCTTCCTATCCATCTGAGGGCCATGGCACACCTTGTTTTTCCACTCCTCTGAGCAGCGCGTGAGTTCCAGCAGATTCTCTTGCGAGTCGTTGTGGATGGCCTTGCCCACGCGGCCGTCCTTGCCGAACTCCGAGGGGCAGCCGCTCAGTACCAGGACTGAAAGGACCACCGCTCCCAATAGGAACCACCGCATGAGTCCTCCCACGAGCGACGTTCGACGTTACCAGCGCGGCTTGCGCAGCGTCTACGCCACGGCGCGCAGAATGCGGGGAATCCTCGGATCCGAGGCGCAGCCGCCTCTGCGGCTGCTGCTGGACGAGTGAAGCTATTGCTCGCATACCGGGGGCGGTGGAATTCCCTCCAGCACCAGATTCAACGGCTCACTGACTCCGCGTCTACCCTTGAGCGTGGAGGGGACCGCGGTAGTCGTACTCTTTCCATACTACTTTAGGTGGCATCCCCTCCTCTTCGCCATTCCATATCTTAGCTGAACTCTGATTCTTGAGGTCAGACTTCTCATGCGAGGCGAGAATGGATTGCAAGTTGATGCCCTTGTGTTGCGTCGTGTCCGTTCTTCTCATTGGGTGCCCTGGAGGGGAGGAAGGACCGCAAGGGCCCGCTGGCCCCAAGGGTGACAAAGGCGACCCTGGCCCGCAGGGACCGCCGGGGCCCAGGGGGGACACGGGGGCTTCAGGGGCGCAGGGTCCTAAAGGCGACAAGGGTGATCCTGGCCTGCCTGGTGCAAAGGGCGACACGGGTGCCCAAGGGCCCCAGGGGCAGAAGGGCGACACGGGGTTGCAGGGACCTCCTGGGCCTGGCACGTTGTACGTCACAGACAAAAAAGTCTCAGATCTCCGCGCCGTGTTCGAACCTTGTGATGCAGCAGGCATTGTCATCGCAGGTAGCAGCGGAGGCCTCGCATTCTCGACTTTCTGCAATGCGGCCGTCAGTCGGTACTGTCGAACGATAGGGTATTCGACAGGCTTCGGTCCTTTTGAATACAATGGACAAACCGGAGGAGTCCAGTTTGCTTGTGTGAAGTAATTCCATCCAAGGTCGCGGGCGGCCCTGCACCAGACGGCTGCCGTGCCTGTCGCGAAGCCTGAGGGGCAGTTGGCAGTGCCGACGTTGCCGTACTCCGCACCGGGAGCTCCCGAGCGCGCTACGAACTTGTTCGCTGAGGCGCACTCGGCGGTGTTGCTCACGCATCGGCTGGTCGTCGTGGAGGAGTCAAAGTAAATCTGCTCCAGGCTGTTCGACATCGTGTCATTGATGACGATGTTGTTCTTGACGTGGGTCCCATCAGCGGAGCCACGCATCCAGATGGTGCGGCCACGTATCCCCGAGGAGCTCGAATCGTAGAGGTGGTGTTAATGGCGCCATGGAGGGAGAGGGGCGCCGTGTAGCTCCACAGCTCGGCTTCATTGAATCAGTAAAAGAATCCTGCAGGCAGCTGGTTCGCTGTGTTCGCAGTGAAGTTGGCGATGCGGAACGACCAAGGGGTGGAGGGTGCGGTGAAGATATTGGCAACGAACCAGCTTGCCTTGTGCGCTGGCTGCGTCAGCCTCCACCATCCCCAGCCGGCTGGCGGTGTATCCGGAAACTCGGTGCCTTGCAGATCCTGCGCCACGACCGTTCCCCCCAAGAACGAGACTTGGGTGATCTGGTATTTGATTCGCCGGGTATTCGTGCCCGCGTTTTCAACGGCCACTTTGACAATATACGTCTGATAGTCTTGGAATATCGCGTTCTTGCATGCACCGACTTCATTGGAGGGATTGGCTCCGAAGGGAGCCCAGAAGTGCTCGACCGCAACACCTCTGGACACACCGTTGCAGACGGACCCCAGGATGATCCCATCTCCATACGCATGGGGAAGGACCGTGCCATACGCAGGCGTGTACGGATCGAGCCCGCTCCCGGTGAAGGGGATGAATGCCCGGGCACCAATCGCAATATGGCCGGCGGGGTTCACTGAAAAGAAGTTACGGGACTCGAACACGAACGACACGTATTGGACGGGCGCATCTCCTCCGTAGGCGTCACTTGCGATGGAGCCTCGAACGATCTGGCCGCCACCGGATGGGGCTTCGACGGTTCCAGAAATCACCGTCTGAGGGGTGATGAACTGGATACTCCCCTCCTTACACGAAGGGTCGTTTTCAGGCAGATCGTTGGGACAAACGGTCAAATAGCCGCTGGATGGACCCCATACGGCACCGGGTCTGTTTCCAGAGAAGGTAAAGAAGGTGGCACCCGAGAACGTATTGATGCCATCAGCAACAGCCGCCAAGGGCAGAGAAAAGACCGACAGCAAGAGTAATCTCTTGCAGAGAGCGTTCGTGAGCATCACATGCCTTCCTTTCCAACCTTCAAGCGTCTGTGCGATGCACGTCCATTGCGGCTCGATCACCCTCAGCAACAGACGAGAGAGGGCTTTGAGAACAGGCCGCAGGCGACGTGCTCGCCGAGCAAGCAGGCAAACTTCCCGAGGCCAAGATGGCCGCTTTCCCGGCGACTCCACTCCCAGCCCAGGGCGAGGTCCCGAGGCTCGCAGAAAAATGCACGAGCCCAGGTAAGACTCTCCGGGCTCATCGCCTCCTCTCTGGTGGAAGGGGCGGATTTTCCGCCTCCGCCTCCGCAGGGGTCAGCTCATGAGCAGCGCCACCACCTTCAATGACGACAATCTCCCGACCCGCCGGAGTGCGAGCCGGCTCTCGCTGGCCCGCCTGGCTCCTCTTCTGGAGTCCACGGGTGGTGGCATCCTGCGCTACGGGCTGGTCGGCATCCTCCTCTACCTGGGGGCGTTCAAGTTCACCGCTGCGGAGGCGCAGGCCATCCAGCTGTTCGTGGCCTCCAGCCCCTTCATGGGCTGGCTCTATGGGGTTCTGAGCGTCCAGGTCGTCTCCAATCTGATGGGCGTGACGGAGTTGCTCGTCGCGGCGCTCATCGCCCTGCGCCCGATCTCCCCTCGGCTTTCGGCGATTGGAGGCCTGGGCGGCGCGGTCATCTTCCTGACGACGCTCAGCTTCCTGTTCTCCATGCCGGGAGTGTGGGAGCGGGTGCCTGGCTTCCCCTTGCCGATGACGAGCCTGGTGGGGGCCTTTCTGCTCAAGGATCTGTTCCTGCTGGGATCTTCGGTATGGAGCGCGGGCGAGTCGCTCCGGGCGGTCCGGAAATCCTGAAGTGCCCGTGCGGTGAGGTCTAGAGTGGGCCTCTCCTGGAGCGACGCCATACATGGAGTCCGCCGCTGAACGCACCAACGCGGACTGGGTGAGAGTCCTTGCCCAGCCTGACCCCGAGGGCGATGCCGCCCGGGCGGAGCTGCGGGCGCTCCTGGTGCGTGGCCTGCGACGGGCGCTGGCGAAGCGTGAGGCGCGGGCTCTCGAGCTGGTGGAGGACTTCGCTCAGGAGGCCCTGCTGCGTGTGCTGAGCACCCTGGAGGGGTTTCGGGGCGAGGGACGTTTCACGAGCTGGGCGATGGCCGTCGCCATGCGCGTTGCCTTCAACGAGCTGAGGCGGCAGCGCTGGGGCGAGGTCTCGTTGGACGCAGTGCATCCCGTGGCGGGTCCCTCACCCGAGCTGCTCATGGATCCGGCGCCCACCCCAGAGCAGGAGACCGCGCGTCGTGCCATCCTGGCGGCCCTGAGGCGCGCGCTGGAGGAAGAGCTGACGCCCCGGCAACGACAGGTACTTGTTGCGGAGCTCCAGGGTATGCCGCAGGAGGAGCTTGCCCGCCAACTTGGTACCAACCGCAATGCGCTTTACAAGCTGGGGCACGACGCCCGGCGTAAGCTTCAGCGAGCGCTGGTGGAGGCGGGCCTGTCCGCGACCTTCATACACTGGGCCTTCGACTGATGAGTGGAGCCACGGAGATGGCACTGAGTCCCAAGGATGTGAAGGCGCTCGTCGAGGCAGCGGTGGAAACCCGCGACGTCGAGATCGGCTGTGACGATTGCCTGGCCCAGGTGGCGGACTACGCCGAGCGACAGCTCGTGGGGCATGAGGTGCCGGAGGCGCTCCGCTTGGTGGCGCACCATCTGCAGGACTGCCCCGAGTGCCACGAAGAGTACGAGGCGCTGCTGGATGCGCTCCGCGCCGAGACATAACCCCTGAGTCCACTACCAGTCCGGGCGGCACGCCCAAGGCGAGTCTGGCCAGGGCTGTCGGCATCGATACCCCTCGGCGCATGATGCAGGAGCCTGTGGGTCGCAAGTGGGCAGGCATTCGTAGGCGTCACACACCGTGCCAACGGGGCAGGGTGGATGGTCCTTGCCGCATTCTGCGATACATCGCAGCCACACCTTTCGGGGGTGCGCTGGGTTCGTGATCGGGGAGCAGAAGTTGTTCTCGGCACAAGGTGTCTGCTGGCAGTTGGTGCCATACACGTGCGCGCACATGGAGGCGCCCTCACGGAACTGGATGCACTGTTCTCCTGCGGGGCACCCTTGTTTCTCACAGGTGGGCAGACACGCGGGCTCGGGCGTGGTGTCCGCACAGAAGAAACCCTCAGGGCACTCCCCGGGTTCACCCGGGTGGCAAGGACGGGCGCACCAGTAGTCCTTCCCGGCGCACAGCAATCCCACAGCACAGGCGCTCCGTTGATCGTCCGGAACCCTGAAACAATTCTCGCCCTCCTGGCGCACGCCTGCGGGAGTGCAGATGCGCACGAGGGGGCCATGATCTTGCGTGGCGAGCTTGCTGCAGACCTGACCTTCGGAGCACTGCGCATCTGTGGTGCACTGGCTGTCGGTGCAGTACGCGTGCCCGTACCGGTATTCATAGAAGCAGCCCAGGGGAGGATCGCACTCGGCGCTTGAGTTGCAATTCCGGCCGTATGTCATCAACCGCGTGCGTTGCGCGATGTCGAGCATGGGGCTGATGCGTGTCGTTACCGGCTCCACGGGGATGAACTCTGGGCGGAAGAGGGTCCTCAGCAGGAACACGAGAGGGAACGACAGGAGCACGGCCGCGCAGACGCTGAGGAGCGTGCGCCAGTTCATTACGGGCACTTCCTACATTTCTCAGGATCCTTGCTGGGTCCCTCGCACACTTCTTTCTTGTACGCATCCGAGCAGCGCCTGATGCCAAGTTGATTTTGCGCATCCTGGTGGACGGCCTTGCCCACGCGGCCGTCCTTGCCGAACTCCGAGGGGCAGCCGCTCAGTACCAGGACTGAAAGGACCACTGCTCCTAATAGGAACCACCGCATGAGTCCTCCCACGAGGGACATTCGACGTTACCAGCGCGGCTTGCGCAGCGTCTACGCCACGGCACGCAGGAAGCCACAAACGAGCGGGCTTGATGCTGGTGGTAGAAACCCGCGACGTCGAGATCGGCTGTGACGATTGCCTGGCTCAGGTGGTGGACTACGCCGAGCGGCAGCTCGTGGGGCATGAGGTGCCGGAGGCGCTCCGTCTGGTGGAGCACCACCTGCAGGACTGCCCCGAGTGCCACGAAGAGTACGAGGCGCTGCTGGATGCGCTCCGCGCCGAGACGTAGGCGGGGCTGCGGCATTCGATGGCACAGCGGTTAGAAGTTGGGCTCGCATGTATAGGGCCCCTCTGATGCGAGCTGAGCGCAGTGATAACCTTCGCCGCATACATGCGGGAGCTCGGGGGAGCAGGCGGTTCTGCACTCCCCCCCGTCACAAATCCTCCCAGCCGCGCAAGGAGGGGAACCCTCTCCACACCGCTCGACACACTCCATCCACACGTATCCTGGACGCGAATGGTTATAGCGCACGCCGCATACCTGAGTGTCTGGGCAGGGCGTCTGCTGGCAATTGGCGCCGTACACTCGCACGCAGGCGGAGGCGCCTTCTTCGTCCCGAATGCAGGACTGTTCCGCTGGGCAACCGCTCGCTTCACATGTGGGTAGACATACTGGCTCTGGAATGGTGTCGGCGCAGAAGAAATTCTCGTCACAGGCAACTGCGGCTCCCTTCTGGCACGGTCGTGCGCACCACCCCCCGTGTCCACCGCATAGCAACCCGGCTTTGCAGGCGGAGGCCTGGTCCAGCGTCAGGGCGAGGCAGCGCTCCTTTTCCTCTCGCTGCCCCCTGGCAATGCAAAACCTCACCAGTGGACCGTCATTATCCGTGGCAATGGCCTGGCAGACCTGTCCTTCCGGACATTGTGCGTCGGTCGTGCAGAGACTGTCGGTGCAGTAGTGCTTGAAGATTCGTGTGTCCCAAACACAGCCCAGCGGAGGATCACATGGCTTGTTGGGGCCGCAGGTGCGGTGGTACGTGCTCAGGCGCAACGCTGATTCTGTATCCAGCACTGGGCTGATGCGTCTCCCCCCGAGGCTCTCTTGGGGTACCGCAGGATGCAGAGCACCGCTCAGCAGCACGAAGACCGGCAGCAGCAGCAGCACACCCGCAAGCACGGCAAGGGCCACCCGCACGATCACTCTCCACAGTGGTCGCGGCACATCTGAGTGTCCTTTTTGTAGCCACCGCAGTATCGCTCGTACTCATCCTTGTCGCAGTGGTGGCGAACGAGTTCGAGCATGTCCTTCTTGGTGGCCCTGTTGACGCGGCCGTCCTTGCCGAACTCCGAGGGACAGCCGGTCAGCGACAGCGCCGCAAGGGTTCCTGCCGCCACCTGGAGCCATCGCATCAGTCCCTCCCGTGAAGGAGCAGCGACGCTACCAGTGCGGCTTCCGCAGCGTCCATGCTGCGGAAGCCAGGTGTCCCTCGGGCGCACCGGGTGCTGACTCGCCCGCATGGCCTCCCGGGAAGGGGAGAACCCCGGCTCGCCGCGTTCAACCTGCCTGGACCTCGGGGGAGCGACCGCCCCCCAGGTGTTTTCCTTGCAACCCGGGCAGAACCCGGCCAATTGTGGGGAGCATGTCCACGACAACCACCGAGGGCATCCGCATCACGGTGAAGCCCGCCTTCTGGCCTGAGCGAAGTGCCCCGGAGTCCGGGCACTTCGCGTTCATGTACACGGTGGAGATTTCCAACGTGGGCACCCAGCCGGCGCAACTGCGCAGCCGTCACTGGGTCATCACGGATGCCAATGGGCGAGTGGAAGAAGTGAAGGGCGAAGGCGTGGTGGGCAAGCAGCCGAGGCTGGGGCCCGGCGAGCGCTTCGAGTACACGAGCTGGGCCATGCTCCGCACCCCGTTCGGCTCCATGCGAGGCAGCTACCAGATGGTCCGGCCCAACGGGCAGCAGTTCGAGGCCCGTATCGGTGAGTTCGCCCTCACCCTGCCCAACGCGCTGCACTGAGGCCCATGCCCACTCCGAAGAAGGGGTTGTTGCTCGTCAACCTGGGCACGCCCGATGCGCCGCAATCCGGCCCCGTACGCCGCTACCTGCGCGAGTTCCTGAGCGATCCGCGCGTGCTGGACATCCACCCCGTGGGGCGCTGGTTGCTGCTCAACCTCATCATCCTCCCCGTGCGGCCGGCAAAGAGCGCTGAGGCCTATCGGAAGGTCTGGACGGAAGCGGGCTCGCCCCTGTTGGTGCACAGCCAGCAGCTCGCGGCCGCCGTGGCCCAGCGCTTCCAGGGCGAGTACGAGGTGGAGCTGGCCATGCGCTACGGCAACCCGTCGCTGCCGAGCGCGGTGCAGAAGCTCCGGGCGCGTGGGGTGGACGAGTTCATCGTCATGCCCCTGTATCCCCAGGAGGCCGCGTCCTCGTCCGCCTCCACCCTGGCGCGGGCCTACGAGGTGCTGGCCGAGGCGTGGGATGTGGCTCCCGTGCGCGTGGTGCCAGCGTTCCACGATCACCCGGGCTTCCTGGACGCGTTCGCGGAGGTGGCCCGGCCCGTCATCGCCGAGGCGCGCGCGGACCACGTCCTCTTCAGCTACCACGGGCTGCCCGAGCGCCACATGCGCAAGAGCGATCCGTCCGGCCAGCACTGCCTGTCCAGCGCCAGCTGCTGCGACGTGCTCACGGACGTCAACCGCCACTGCTACCGGGCGCAGTGCTTCGCCACCACGCGCGGGCTGGCCTCGCGGCTGGGGCTGTCCCCGGAGGGCTACACCATCTCCTTCCAGTCGCGCCTGGGCCGCACGCCGTGGATCAAGCCGTACACGGATTGGGTGCTGCCGGAGCTGGCGCAGCGGGGCGTGAAGCGGCTGGCGGTGATGTGCCCGGCCTTCGTCGCCGACTGCCTGGAGACGCTGGAGGAGGTGGGCCTGCGCGCGCGGGAACAGTTCCTCGCATGCGGCGGCGAGTCGCTGACGCTCGTGCCCTCTCTGAACGCCCACCCGGCGTGGGTGGACGCCGTGGTCCGCCTCGTGAGAGAGGCGGACGGAGCCGGCGCGGCCGCGACTGCTTCGCCTCGGGCTACTGCAGCTCCGCGGGAGCCGAGTCCAGCGAGGTGAGCTTCAGCTTGAGCGCTCCGGGCGGAACCTGCGTCGGGTTCTTGTCCGGGGATGCCGGGGTGAAGCCCTCCGTCTTCGAGCTGAGGGTGCCCTCCCAGGAGCGCCAGCGGCCCGCCTTCACCAGGAACTCGCCCCGCCCGGTGAACGTCACCTCGGTGGTGACGTTCCGCTCGGCATTGGCGGGATGGTCCTTCCCCGGTTCCTTGCCCTTGCCCTTACCCTTGCCCTTGTCCTTCTCGGGCTTGAGGGGAGACGTCTCCGCGGCGTCCGCCGGGGGCTCCGAGTTGCCAGGCGGGAGGATGCCACTGATGCGCTCGAGCAGATCGTACTCGAGCGTCGCGACGCGATCGTCTCCCTCGGGGGTGATCGAGGCGAGCTTCACCGTGTTGTGCCGCTCCGCCTTCTTCTGCACGAAGTTCCGCCCCAGGTTCTCGGCGTCCACCAGCGTGGTGCCCAGCGACCAGGAGTCCCCCACGCTCACAGCCTGCTTGGGCAACTCCAGCACCAGCGTGGCCACGTTGCGATCCGAGGCGCCCAGCCCATCCAGGATGAAGCCGCGCTCGCTGAGGGTGCCTTGATCCTGGGTGGGCTTGGAGCCCTTCGTGGCCATCCGCAGGGTCAGGTCTCCCTGATCAGGACGCTGGAGGACATAGAAGGTGGCTGCCTCGGGAGTCCCGTCCAGGCGATAGGCCACGGGAGTGCCCTTGGCCAGGTTCCAGCGCAGCGTCACCTTGTTGGGATCCGTCGGCGCGGCGCCCGTGGGCTTGGGCGCATCGGTCTTGGCCGGCTCCTTGTAGTCGGTGGGGCGGGGAATGGGCTCGAGCTGTCCGGGCGGCTTGTCGTTGCAGGCGGCCAGGGCGCCCAGGGCGAGGAGGAGGCTGATCAGACGTCGCGTCACGGCGATACGCTCCTTACGAGCAGGCAGAGGCGGGATATCGGAGAGTGGGCGGCGCATCAAGCTTCCGGGGGCCGTGGTGCCGCGGCACGGGCGAGGCGATCCCTTACCGCCATCCCCAAACCCTGGGCCGGAGGCAGGCACGCAATGAGCATGTCCAGCCCCGCCTCGTCCGCCTCGCGCAGGCGCAGATAGAGGAGGCGCGCGGCGCCGGCCGGATCCTCGGGGATGTCGAAACGGGGGAGATCCCTAGGGAGGGTGAGGTTGACCGGACCGAGCACGCCCACCCGGAGCCCCTGGCTCCGCAGGGCCTCGGCGCGGGGAATGGCCTCGGAGGGCTCCACGAGCACCACGCCCACCCGAGGGGCATAGTGGGAGGCCAAACTGCCGGAGACCCGCACCGTTGACGCAGTGCGTACCGGGACGGGGCATCCCAGGACGCGTTCGAGTTCCTCGGCCGCCAGGCCTCCCGGCCGGAGGATGGTGGGAGGGCCGGAGCTGAGATCCACGATGGTGGACTCGACCCCCACCGTGCACGGGCCGCCGTCGAGGATGAGGTCCACCTCGCTGCCGAGATCCTGGCGCACATGCTCGGCGGTGGTGGGGCTGACGCGGCCGAAGCGGTTGGCGCTGGGTGCAGCCAGTCCGCCCCCAAGGGCTCGGAGCACGGCGAGGGCCACCGGGTGGGAGGGGACCCGGAGCGCGACGGTGTCCTGGCCACCGGTGACGGCATCCGTGGCGCGGGGCGTGCGCGGGAGCACGAGGGTGAGTGGACCGGGCCAGAAGGCCTCGGCCAGGCGCCGGGCCTGCTCGGGGATGTAGCTGGCCCAGTCGGGCAGGGCCTCGACGCCCGCGAGGTGGACGATGAGCGGGTGGGTGGCGGGGCGGCCCTTGATGGCGAAGACGCGGCGCACGGCCAGCTCGTCCTCGGCGTTGGCGGCCAGGCCATACACCGTCTCGGTGGGCAGGGCGACGACTCCGCCCCGCTGGAGGATTTCCACTGCGCGATTCAGAAGCTCCGGAGTAAGCATGCGCGTCCTGCACTGTCGCGGCCGGGAGGGGTCATGGGCAAGTCGTTGATGTTCGACGCTCGCAGCCGGATGCCAGTCGCGGCGTCGGAGCTGTTCGCCTGGCATGCCCGCGAAGGGGCCTTCGAGCGGCTGGCGCCCCCCTGGGAGTCCGTGGAGGTGCTGGAGCGCAGTGGCGACGGCATCCGTGAGGGCGCCCGGCTGGTGCTGCGCACACGCATCGGGCCTGTTGCGCCCAGGTGGGAGGCACGGCACACCAAATATATCGAGGGCTCGCTCTTCCAGGACGAGCAGGTGTCCGGGCCCTTCGCGCGCTGGGTGCACACCCACCGGTTCTGGCCCGAGCCCCCCTCGTCCTCCGTGCTGGAGGACGAGGTGGTGTACACGCCGCCGATGGGGGTGGCGGGCCGGGCCTTCGGGGGCGGCATCATCCGGCGCAAGCTGGAGCGGATGTTCGCGTACCGGCACGCGGTGACGCGAGAGGATCTCCGGCGGCACGCGGCCTTCTCCGGGCAGGGGCCGCTCACGGTGGCGGTGACGGGCTCCACGGGGCTGATTGGCGGTGCGCTGGTTCCCTTCCTCACCACGGGTGGGCACCGGGTGCGGCGGCTGGTGCGAGGCCGCCCGAACGCCGAGCGCGGAGACGTGGCGTGGAACCCCGCCAAGGGCGAGCTCGACGTGGCGGCCTTGGAGGGCGTGGACGCGGTGGTGCACCTTGCGGGCGAGAACGTGGCCCAGCGGTGGACGCCCCAGGCCAAGGAATCCATCCTCCGCAGCCGGACCGAGGGCACCCGGGTGCTGTGCGAGGGCCTGGCCCGTCTCCAGAAGAAGCCGAAGGTGCTGGTGTGCCTCACGGGCACCGGCTTCTACGGCAACCGGGGCGACGAGTTGCTGACGGAGGTGAGCGCCCCGGGCGAGGGTTTCCTGGCCAGTGTGTGCCTCGAATGGGAGGCGGCGACGGCGGCTGCGGAAGAAGCGGGCATCCGCGTTGTTCACCTGCGCACCGGTGTCGTGCTGGACGCGCGCGGAGGCGCGCTGGCGAAGATGGTGCCGCCCTTTCTCATGGGCGGTGGAGGCCCGGTAGGAGGCGGTCAGCAGTGGATGAGCTGGATTGCGCTGGAGGACGTGGTGGGCCTGACCCACTTCGCCCTTTTCACCCCGGAGCTCCGGGGGCCTGTGAACGGGGTGTCGCCCCAGGCGGTGCGCCAGGGGGACTTCGCGCGGACGCTGGGGCGGGTGCTCTCCCGGCCGGCGGTGTTCCCGCTCCCGGCGGCGGCGGTGCGTGCGCTCTTCGGGGAGATGGGCAAGGAGACGCTGCTGACGGGCGCCCATGTCAGCCCCGAGCTCGCCGAGCGCCACGGCTACCCCTTCATGCTCCCGGAGCTGGAATCCGCGCTGCGCTTCACCTTGGGGCGCACGACGCAGGGGCTCCAGTTCACGCACGGCCCCGCTCCCGAACAACCTTGACAATTCTCACCGCTGCTTGAATTAAGACGCGCTTTTTTGGCGGGTACAGAGGGTCCCGGATGATCCAGGTCGAAGGGCTCACGAAGTACTACGGCGAGCATGTGGCGATTCGAGACCTCGCCTTCACCATCAGCAAGGGCGAGGTGATCGGCTTCCTCGGCCTCAACGGGGCGGGGAAGACGACGACGCTGAAGATCCTTGGGTGTGTGCTTCTGCCCACCTCGGGACGCGTCGTCATCGATGGGTACGACGCTGTGCGCGATCCCCATGAGGTGCGCAAGCGGATCGGATTCCTGCCGGACACGCCGCCGCTCTATGACGAGATGACCGTGGGGGAGTACCTCGCGTTCGTCGCTCAGCTGCGCGGGGTTCCGCCGAACGAGACGCGTGCTCGCGTCACCGAGGCGGAGGAGAAGACGGCGCTGCGCGAGGTAGACGGGGCGCTGATCTCCACTCTCAGCCATGGCTACCGGCAGCGCGTGGGGGTGGCGCAGGCGCTGGTGCACCGGCCCGCCTTCCTCATTTTGGACGAGCCCACCAGCGGGTTGGATCCGGCGCAGATCCGCGGCATGCGCGAGCTGATCCGCAACCTGAAGGGCACGCACACGGTGCTGGTCTCCAGCCACATCCTTCCGGAGATCAGCGAGACGTGTGACCGGTTGCTCATCGTCCACAACGGGCAACTGGTGGCGCAGGGGGCGGAGGAGGAGCTGGCGCGCAAGCTGGGCGGCGGCTCCATCGAGGTGGAGGTTCGCGGGGAGAAGGCCAAGGCGGTGGCGGCGCTGGAGGGCGTGGGGCCGGTGAGCGTGGCGTACGAGGACAACGGCGTGGTGGGCCTGCATGTGGAGGCCTCGCCGGAGCTGAGGCCTCGGGTGGCGCAGGCGGTGGTGGGAGCGGGGCTGGAGTTGCTGCGGCTGGACCGGGGCGCGCAGCGGCTGGAGTCCATCTTCTTGCGGCTGACGCAGACCAGTGGAGCAGGGGCCAGGGCCCCGGAGGTGGCATCGTGAAGGCGCTGCTGATTGCCCGCCGCGAGCTCGCGGGCTACCTGCGCACGCTGAGCGGCTACATCATCCTCGCGGCGATCCTCGCGTTGAACGGGCTGTTCTTCAACGCGTTCGCGCTGGGCAAGGCGGCCGAACGCTCCGCGACGGTGTTGTCCAACTTCTTCTACTACTCGAGCGGCTTCACCATCGTCGCCTCGGTGTTCATCTCCATGCGCCTGCTGGCCGAGGAGCGTCAGGCGGGCACGCTGTCGCTGCTGTACTCCTCTCCGCTGCGGGACAGGGACATCGTCCTGGGCAAGTACCTTGCGGGGCTGATCTTCCTGGCGTTGTACCTGGCGTGCACGCTGTACATGCCGCTGCTCATCCTGGTGCACGGCAAGGTGTCCGTGGGGCATATCTTCGCGGGCTACCTGGGGCTGCTGCTGCTGGGGAGCGCGTCGCTAGCGGTGGGGACGTTCGGCTCGGCGCTGGCGCGCAACCAGGTGATGGCGGCCATCCTCACGGCGGTGATGCTGGTGGCGCTCATCCTCTGCTGGCTGGTGGCGCGCATCGCCGAGCAGCCGCTGGCCAATGTATTCAGCGCCATGTCGCTGTGGAACCAGCACTTCCCGCCGTTCCAGGCGGGTCTGGTGCACCTGCGAGACGTGGCCTACTACCTCGTGCTCACCTACGCGGCGCTCTTCGGAGCCACGCGGGTGCTCGAGGCGCGGAGGTGGCGATGAACTCCCGTGCGAGCAGTCTCCTTCTGAGCATTGCCTTCGCCGTGGTGTTGGTGGTGGGCCTGATTGCCGAGCGCATTGCCGGCGCGGGCACCGCGCTCACCGCCACCGTGGTGGTGCGCACCGTGCTGTTGCTGGGCATCATCGTCTGGGGCGGCGTGAAGCTGTCGCAGGCCAGCGCCGAGCGGCGCGTGCTGTGGAGCTGGGTGCTCCTCTGCTACGTGGTGGGCTTCGTGGGCCTGCTGCTCTTCACCGCCCAGTCGGAGCTGGGGGCGCGGGTGCTGGGCACGCCGCTGTCGCAGACCTCGCCGAAGCTGGCGGTGACGTTCCAGGCGCTCTTCCCGGCGCTGCTGGTGCTCTCGCTGGTGCCGCTGGCGCTGCTGGAGTCCTCGGCCGCGGCCATGGTGCGCGCGCCGGTGCTGGAGACGGACCGGGCGCGCGGGGCGCTGTTCTCCGGCCTGGGGACGGCCTTCGTGCTCATCTTCTGCTTCTCGGCCATGTACGTGGCCACGCAGCGGGATGTGTCGTGGGACTTGTCCTACTTCCGCACCGCGAAGCCGGGTGAGTCCACGCGGAAGATCGTCCGTGGCCTCACGGATCCGCTGCAGGTGACGCTCTTCTTCCCGCCGGCCAACGACGTGGGCGAGGCGGTGGCGCAGTACTTCCGCGAGCTGGGCCAGGAGTCTCCCCAGCTCCAGGTGGAGCAGCTGGATCAGGCCGTGGAGCCGACGAAGGCGCGCTCCCTCGGCGTCACCACCAACGGAGTCGTCGTCCTCTCGCGCGGCGAGCAGCGCGAAGTCTATACGGCGGGGTTGGATATCGACCGGGCGCGCGGGCAACTCTCGCGGCTGGATCAGGAGATCCAGAAGCGCCTGCTCACGGTGGCGCGGCCGCGCCGCGTGGTCTACCTCACCGAGGGCCATGGCGAGCGCAGTGATGAGCGCCCCATCCCTGGGCAGACGGCGCGTCCGGGCATCTCCCAGTTCAAGGAGCTGCTGCGCGGACAGAACGTGATGGTGCAGACGACGAGCGCCGCCCAGGGCCTGGGTTCCGAGGTGCCGCGCGATGCGGCCGCGGTGATCATCGTCGGCCCGACGAAGGAGTTCCTCCCGGAGGAAGTGGCCGCCCTGCGCGACTACTTCACCAAGGGCGGGCGGCTGTGGATCGCGCTGGATCCGGACGGGCCGTCGTACGAATCGCTGTTGGCGCCGCTCGGGGTGAAGTTCCTGAACACGACGCTGGCCAACGACCAGGTGTACTTCCGGGCCACGCGTCAGCAGAGCGACCGTGCCAACCTGGGCACGGCGAACTACTCCTCGCACCCGTCCATCTCCACGCTGGCGCAGCTGAGCGGGCAGGCGCCGGTGGCCTTGCTGAACGCGGGCGCCGTCGAGCCGATCACCCCTCCGCCTCCGGGCATCACGCAGGACGTGGCCATCCGCTCGCACGAGGCGACGTTCCCGGACCCCAACCACAACTTCACCGCGGATCCCGGCGAGCAGCGCAACACGTGGCCGCTGATGGTGGCGGTGGAGAAGAAGGATACGGGCAGCAAGGACTCGGGGCGGGCGGTGGTGCTGGGAGACTCGGATGCGCTGGCGGATGGTGTGCTGGCCAACCTGGGCAACGCGTACCTGGCGCTGGACACGCTGCGCTGGCTCACGGGCGAGGAGGCCATCTCGGGTGCAGTGTCCAGTGAGGAGGACGTGCCCATCCAGCACACGCGCGAGCAGGACGTCGTCTGGTTCTGGGCCACGGTGCTGGTGGCGCCCGCGATGGTGCTCGGAGCGGGCTTCTTCGTGACGCGTCGGCGTGGCCGGCGCGCCCCGGCTGTGCCGGAAGGAGGTGCGCGATGAACGCGCGAGGGGTGGCGCTGCAGGGAGGGCTCGCGGCCTTGGGGTTGCTGGCGGCTCTGCTCACCTGGCAGCGGGAGCCGGAGGGCATGCCCGGCGAAGTCACCGTGCTGGACATCTCCAAGCGGGCGCTCCAGCGGGTGCGCTACGACGACGCCACGCGCTTCGTCGAGGTGTTCCGCGAGCAGGACGGGGAGCTCTGGGTGCGGCTCGGAGACAAGCCGAAGCCGCCGCCTCCTCCCGCGGCTGCGGCCGATGGTGGGGTAGGGGATGGAGGCGTGGCGAGTGGCCCGACGGATGCGGGGACTGCGCCCGTGGCCACGACGGGGGCCGGGGATGCTGGAGTGGCAGCGGCTCCTCCCGCGCCGCCGCCTCCTCCTCCGCCGCCTCGCGAGCTGCGCGCCAACCAGACCGCGGAGACGCTGTTCGGCCGGCTCGCGCCGCTGAAGGGCACTCGGGCGCTGGGCGATCTGGACGCGAAGAAGCTCGAGGAGCTGGGGTTGGTGAACAGCCCGCGCAAGCTGACGTTCACGGTGGATGGCCGGGAGCAGGTGCTCACGATCGCGGCGCCGGCGGGTGCGGCCTGGGGCAGCCCCTACGCGCTGCGCGAGGACAACAAGGTCTTCCTGCTGGGCTCGGCGGTTCTCCCGGACTTCGAAGGCGGGATGAACCGGCTGGTGGATCGGCGCCTGCACACCTTCGAGGAGTCGGAGTACGACAGCTTCACGGTGACCCAGGGCAAGAGCTCGCGTGCCTTCGTGGTGAGCGGCAAGCCTCCCAAGGCGGTGACGGTGGCGCCGCAGACCGCGCCGGACAAGCCGGACGAGTTCGTCCACAACTGGCACGATCGCATCTGGCGGATGCTGCCCGTGGACGTGCTCGGCCGGGGTGAGGAGCCTCCGGGTGGAGCGCCGGAGGAGGTGTTCCGCGTGGACTACCGCAAGGGCACCCAGGCCCTGGGCTACCTGTCCGTCGCTCGCGGCGAGAAGGGCGAGTTCTACGCGAAGACCGAGCACACCGCGGGTTGGGTCCGCTTCCACAGCGGCCTGGAGACCGTGGTGAACGAGGCGGTCAAGGTCGCCTCGGGCACCTGAGCGTTCGGTTGCGCTCGAAAGCGCGTGCAGCGGGCTCCGGCTCGGCTCAGCGGAGATCCCCGGGCAGGCGCGGTGAGGAGAGCAGCTCCTGGAAGAGCTGCCAGCGTTTGTCGGGGGCCTCATCCGTGCCGCCCTGCCGCTCGATGAAGTCCGCCACCATGTCTCGGCCGAGGTTGTAGTTGATGACGTAGGCGCGGACCGCGTCGGCGTTGGCCATGAACTTCGTCGCACGCTCCAGGGACATCAGCCGGTACCGGGCCAGCCAGTCGCGAGCCTGCTCACGGGTGAGGCGGCCATCGAGGTAGCCGCGCACGGCCTCGTTCTCCGCGTAGTTGAGTTTGTGGGCCAGCTTCTCCACGCTCACGTAGAGGTCAGCGCGCTTGGGGTCCAGGCCCGCCAGGGGGAAGAGGACCTCGCGCAGGTACTTCGGCGCATCGGGGAAGGCCACGTCGATGCCGTAGTTGGCGCTGCCCTCGGCGATGAGCGATTGCGGCGAGAAGAGGGCATACACCGAGAACTCCACCCAGCCTCGCTCTCGCAGCAGGTGCTGCTCCAGCAGCACGTTGTAGACGTGGTGTCCGGGATAGCCCTCATGCGCCGCGAGATCGATGGCACGGGAGATGAAAATGGGCAGATCGGTGTTGATCTGGATGAGGCTCTTCGCGCTTCCTTGGTACCAGTTGTAGCCGCTCCACGTCTTGTTCGTGACGTACTCGAGCGAGATGCCCTCTCCGGCGGGCAGGGGGATATGGGCCAGCGTGCGGCGGCGGGCCTCATCGAGGGCCGTGCGGAACACGACGTCGAGCTTCTCCTTGGGGATGATGAACTCCTGGCGGAAGCGCTCGATGCGGTCCATCAGCGGGCCGGGCCCTGGGAGCAGGCGCTCCAACTCGGCCTGCACTTGCTCGAAGTGCTCCGTGGTGTGCACGGGAGCGCGGGCGTTGTAGAGCGCCTGGCTCTCCTCGTCGAAGCTCAGCTTCTCTCCACGCAGCAGCCGCGCCCGGGTGGCGAGCGAGTCTGTCTGGCGCAGGAGATAGCTGCGGCGCAGTGCCAGCATCTCGTCCGAGGAAACGGGCACGGCCTCGAGCTCCGTTACCAGCGCGGAGGCCCGCGTTGCGAGTTCCTCGAGAGAGAGGGGTGAGGCCTTGGCCTCCTCCGCCCAGGCCTTGGGGCCATAGTAGGCATCCACGTAGTTGGAGTCGTGCTGGCCGAGCGCGAGCACCAGCTTCACGTAGCGCTCGGCGCATGCATCGAGCGGCGAGAGGGCAGGGGAGGAACTGTCAGTCATGGCAGACCCACGGGAGGCGCAGCCAACAGCCATCACGGTGAGCAGGAGGAGCGAGGCCAGGCGGGTCGGCAGGTTCATGGGCAGAGTTCACGCCGGAGTCTCAAGGAGTACAAGGGCGGCCCGCTCGGGAACACAGGAGGAACCATGAAGCCCCTCGGCCGTCTTCATGACCGGGGAGTTACTTGTCATCGACGGAGGCCTGTAGCCGATGGCAGCCATCGGTGCGCACGGGCTGCCGAACGACGACTGGCGCAAGGTCTGACTGGAAGCAGGGAACCTCTATACAGATTCGAGCAGCTCTGCGTATCGCTGGACTTTGTCCAGAACGTATTCGACGAGCCCCTTCATGTCTGCCTGTAGATGAGCTGTGAACTCGATGGCATGACAGGTTCGGCGAATGGCCTCGCTGATCGCTTCCAGCGAGTGAGTAGGGGCTCGAGTGACGGCACAGGGGGTGTATTCCCCAAGGATGAAGTCCGGTTTCACGGTCGGATGCACTTGGAAGCTGTGGCTATAGTCCCCAAGGCGCGCAGCCAAGCTCTTCTCGTACTCAACGCTGCGGCGCTGGCCCAGGTCCCGAAACCGGGTAGAGAAGTCCTTGATGGCCTCAGAATTCCAGGCAGCGGTATTCAGGTCGACATCGAGCCTCTGGGAGTTCAAGGACTGTTTCTTGATTTCGTCCGGCTTGGCGATGCTCGGGAAGAAGCGGATGACGTCGAGCACACGCTCGCCGAGGTCTCCAGGGGCAGGAGGCGTGTGGAGGAGTGCATAGGTGGCGGTCATGTCGAGCGTCACCCAGCGGAGGGCAAATTCGGATTCGACCATACGCGCTCGGCGCGAGAGGTTGGCATCCTGAGCTGTGTCGAGGACAGAGGCCCATGCGTCCTTCAGCAGCCAGACGGCATGATGGCTTCCGTAATGGTGCTCGCTCCCCTCAGCAGCCAACTCCTGGTCCTCCATGAAAGCCTTGGCGGTCAGGGGGTCTGTTCCGAGAGTGACCAGAGTGATGAGATTTTTGTTGGCGGGGCGTCCAGTGCGCTTCCGGTCAGCCTTTCTATCCGCCTCGCTGCGGAGGGCACGACCAATGGCCTGGAAGGAGTCCGTGAAGCCTTCCGCACCCTGGAGGACACGGTAGGCGGACAATCTCTTCCTTGAGTGCCGGTTGGGGAAGAGGGAGCTCGAGGAGGGTCGCCAGTCCCCGATGGGACTCGTCCAGGTGGTCTTTCAGTCGCCCCATCATCTCGGCATTGTTTGACAGCAGCAGGAAGAGTGAGCGCTGGAAGTCTCCGCGGCAGTCCTCGACGAGTTGCTGCGCCGCGGAGCTCAATGCCACGGCTTCCTTTCCATCTGCCTTGAGCCGAAGGTACTCGCCTTGAGAGAGGCCAGCCCACTCCCGAATGAACACGTCCTTGTGGACATCATCCATGACGAAGATGCGCACAGGCTGCCTGTTGTCCTTGGCGAAACGGCGTTCGTCCTTGAGCCAATCACTCTGAGGCAGGACACGGCGGAGTGCGGTGTGGTCAGTCGCGGCCTTGATGATGTCCTTCGAGCCTGGCTCGTCGGCGACGAGCGTGTGCCACAGGTTGTCGCGCTCTGGCTCGATCCGCCCCGCCCTGGCACGCTCGAAGCCCTTCTCCAACTGGAGGCTGAACAGCGTCTTGCCTGTGCCCTGAGCGCCATGCACGAGAAGCACTGCGGCGCCGTGACGGTCGTGGACTGACTTGAACGCTTCCAGGAAGGAGGACGACAGCTCTCTCCAGTGATCGAGCCGGACCCGATAGTCCTCGAACTGGCCGATGAATTCTGCCCGTTCAGGAAAGAGCAGGAGCTGTTCGTAGAGCGCCAAGGTGAAGTGCCTTCTGGGCCAATGGGGTCGGAGGTACGTACCTTACCAGCACCTTGGGCAGGAGCAGGCACTTCCAGGGGGCGTTTCTATGGCGGTATGGACAGGCTGTTATCGCCTAGATTTCAGCAGCTTCCGGCTTTGGCGGGAGGTGTGTCCGATCGGTCTCGCGCCGCAGGCGGATGTCCGCGAAGTGGTACGGCGCCCACGGGCCCGTGTACTGGAACGTGAGCAGCTCGAATTGCGCGGCCAGCGAGCGCATCTTCGCGTCGAAGGCCGCCTCCCGCTCCCGTGCCACGAGGAACGCCGCGTTGAGGATCATCCGCTCTCCAATGGGGCTCACCACCCGCACCGCCGTGGCGTGGGGCCGCAGCGCCTCCACGATGGTCCGCGCGTCGTGCTCGGCCGCCTCCTGGGGCATCAGGTCCCGATCCCAGAGCACCTTGAGCCCCAGCTCGATCTGCCCGTCCAATTGCGCCAGCACGCTCAAGAAGGCGTCATGGCCCGAGCGCAGCAACTCCACCACCTCCTGGCGCCCGGAGACGGTGAGCCCGAAGGCCGTGGGCAGCAGGGTGTGCTCGCGCATCACCGCCTCCTGCACGCGATAGTGCGCCAGCACGTTGTCCCGGGTCGGATCCGGCACGCCCACGGGCCCGGCGGACACCACCGCCGCCAGCTCCCCCTCCCACATCGTTCCCACCACCGCCGGAGGTACACCGAGCCCGATCGCGCCGAAGCTCAGCTCCACCCGCGAGCGAAGCACACCATAGACGTAGATGCCGAGTGAGCCTTCAGGCTCGGGCCAAGGGTCCATCCGCGCCTCACCCAGGCCGTGCCGCCAGCACCCGCTTCACCTCCGCCACCAGAGTGTCCGGAAGGCACGGCTTGATCACGAAGGCATCGCAGCCCACCTGAGCCCCCTCGCTCTGCGTGAGCGCATGGCCCGTCAGCGCCACCACGGGGATCTTCTTCGTGCGCTCGTCGCCCTTGAGGCGGCGTGTAGCCTCCCAGCCATCGATCACCGGCAGCGACAAGTCCATCAGGATGATGTCCGGCAGCAGCGAGAAGGCCTTGTCGAGCGCATCGGCGCCGTCGGTCGCCTCCGCCACCCGGAAGCCGGAGAACTCCAGGTACTCCGCGTACATCTCTCGTGCGTCCTGATAGTCGTCCACGACCAGCACGAGCGGCTTGTCTCCAGCCGAAGCATTCGTCATGGACGCCTCATACGTCGCGGCAGCTGCAGTGTGAAGGTGGAACCCTGCCCCGGAGTGCTATGGACGTTCACTCGGCCTCCCATCATCGCCGCCAGACGTCGGCAGATGGACAGACCCAGCCCCGTGCCGCCGTAGGCCCGCGTGGGCGAGCTGTCCACCTGTTGGAAGTCCTCGAAGATCTTCTCCAGGTGCTCGGGCGCGATGCCGATGCCCGTGTCCTTCACGGAGATGGCGACGGTGGAGGTCGCCATCTCGTACGCGGCGGAGACCTGGACAGAGCCCTCGTGGGTGAACTTCAGCGCGTTGGACAGCAGGTTGAGGACGATCTGCTTCACCTTCTGCCGGTCGTTGTGCACCTCCGGCAGCTCGGGCGCCAGGGCGGTGCTCACCGTCAGCTTCGTGCGCGCGATGATGGGGTCCATCTCCGCCATCACCTCCTGGAGCAGCTCCGGGAGCATGAAGTCCGTCTCGTTGAGCGGCATCCGCCCCGCCTCGATGCGGGTGATGTCGAGGATCTCGTTGATGACCTGGAGCAGGTGCCGGCCGTTGGAGTCGATGCGCTGCAGGTTCTTGCGCTGCTGGGGCGTCATCTCCCCGTTCACCCCCTGCAGCAGCATGCTGGTGTAGCCGAGGATGGCGTTGAGCGGCGTGCGGAACTCGTGGGACATGTTGGCCAGGAACTGCGACTTGGCCGCGCTCGCCTGCTCCAACTGGAGCGCCTGCCGCCGCAGCTTCTCGTTCTGCTCGGCCAGCTCCGCGGTGGCCGTGTGCACCTTGGCCTCCAGCTCGTTGGAGGCGGCCGTCAGCTGCTCCAGGAGCCGGGCCTTCTCCCGGGCCTCGGTCCGATCGTGCAGCAGGGTGACGATGGAGGTGGGCTCTCCCTGGTCGTTCAGCACCTGACTGGCGATGCCCTCCATGGGCAGCGGTGCGCCGGTGGTGGGATCCACCAGTGCCAGCTCGCCGCGCCAGCGCCGTGCGCCCCCGGGGGAGAGCAGGTGCGAGAGGAACGAGGACAGGTGCGCGTCGTTGGTATGCGCGCGCCGCCGGGTGGCCTCGCCGCTGTCATGCGTGGCGGCGAAGAGGCGCTCGGCCGGATCATTCATCAGCACCGTGCCGCCGGCCGGATCCGTGAGGATGATGGGGTCCGCCACCGAGTCCAGCACGAGATCCAACCGCAGCCGCTCCGAGCGAGCCTCCTGCTCCGAGGCCCGCAGTCGGCGGTAGCTCTCGCCAAGCGCCCGGGTGGCGCGCCCCAGGTCCGTCACGTTGCGCAGCACGCACACCCGGCCCGCGGGGTTCCCCGGCTCCTGCACCAGGTTGCAGTCCAGCTCGAAGAGCAGGTCCGTGCCCTCGACGGGATCCACCAGGGACAGATCGCGCCGGCGCACGGGGGAGGCGCCTCCGGTGATGGAGCTGAGCAGCGCGGTGTGGAAGAGCCGCTGGTTGAGCTCCACGGCGCGGCGGTAGCCCTCGCTGGCTCCCTCGCCGGCCACGAGCAGCTCGCGGGCGCGGGCATTGGCCATGAGGACCTGGCCCTCGGGGCTGGTGAAGAGCAGCGGGTCCGCCACCGCGTCCACCAGGTGCCGCAGCAGGGCTCGCTCCTGAGCGGCACCTGCAGGAGGCGACTCGGAGCGCTCCTCGATCCCAGGCGCGGAGGGGGGCGTCAGGGGGGCGGTGGACGGCACGGCGCTAGACTCCGGTTCCCGTCTTCCCAGGTGAGGCACCGGGGGGCTCCAGGTGGGTCTCCACGGCCGCGATGACGATGCGGCCCTGCTCCAGGGGCGGGTGGGCCGCGGCCAGCGCCGCGTGAGGGCGCTCCTCGAATCGGATGCCCTGATCCAGGACCCGATCAAGGATATCGACGAGGCTGGTGCTCCCTGGGTTTCTCGCGACGGGCATCCCGCAACTCCTGTGATGGTGGGTCCCCACCACCCCTCCTTCATAGCGCGCCAGCCCCCTGGGGACTGCAGGGTTTCGGTGGCATCGCGTGAATTACGAACAGCCCGAGTCTCAGTCTGTTGCCTCGCACACACCCTGTCCAATGCTGAGACGGCTAGGCAGGCGGGCATGCAGGCCGCGGCTGCTGGCTTACCAGCCCTTGGGGGCATCCCTAGCCTTGGGGCATCAGCGATAACACGACGCAGGGAGACAACCGATGAACGCGCTGGATCTGCTCAAGGAACAGCACGAAGAGGTGAGCAAGCTCTTCAAGAAGTTCGAGAAGCTGGGGGACGGGGCGAGCTCGGAGCGCCGCGAGCTCTTCATCATGATCGCCGACCGGCTCTCGGCCCACGCCTCCATCGAGGAGCTGTACTTCTATCCCTCCATCAAGACGGAGAAGAGCGAGGACATGGTTCGCGAGGCCGTGGAGGAGCATCTGGCCGTCAAGCGCATCATCGCGGACCTGCTCGACATGGAGCCGGATGACGAGAACTTCAGCGCCAAGATGAAGGTGATGATGGAGAACGTCGAGCACCACGTCGAGGAGGAGGAGAAGGAGCTCTTCCCGATGGTGCGGAAGATCCTCAATGACGATCAGCTCCTGGCGCTCGGCGTCCAGATGAAGGCGGAGTTCGACGAGCTGATGGAGGCCGAGCCTCGCAACGAGGTCCCCATGCAGACGGACGAGGCGGCGCCCATCTGAGGTTGTAGCTGAACTTGCGTGCAGTCCTCGCGCGAGGGTGGCAGCATGGTTCGCCATGCCCGCCACCTCTCGCGCCGCTTCCGTTCCCGCTGCCTTGCTGCTCCCGGAGGCGTTCACCGTCTCGGCTCGCCGGGCGCTGGCCCGCGCCGATCCTCGCCTGGGTGAGGTGATGCGGCAGGTGGGCCCGTTCCGGCTCTCGCTCAAGCCCTTGCACAGCCCATTCGAGGCGCTGGCTGAGTCCATCGTCTACCAGCAGCTCCACGGCCGCGCGGCGGCCACCATCTTCGGCCGCCTCTGCGATCGGGTGGGGCAGGGCGCGGGGTTCACGCCCGAGGCGCTGTTGGCCACGCCGGACACCGCCCTGCGCGAGGCGGGGCTGTCAGCCAACAAGGCCGCGGCGCTGAAGGACCTGGCGCTGAAGACCCGCGAGGGCGCTGTCCCCACGCTGGCCGAGGTTCACCGGTTGGGCGACGCGGAGCTCATCGAGCGCTTCACGCAGGTGCGAGGCATCGGCCAATGGACGGTGGAGATGCTGCTCATCTTCAGGCTGGGGCGGCCAGACGTGCTGCCCGTGGATGACTTCGCCATCCGCAAGGGCTTCATGCTCATGCAGGGATTGAAGGAATCCCCGCGGCCGCGCGACGTGCTGGCCCACGGCGAGCGCTGGCGGCCGTGGCGCACGGTGGCCAGCTGGTACCTGTGGCGCTCGCTGGAGCTGCCCCAGGCTCAGGGGACGTCGGGAATCTCGGAGCCCAAGCGGCCCCAGTCGCCCCAGGCTCGCAAGAGAAAGCCGCGCACGTCCTCGTCCGCCACGGGGCGGAAGTCGCCATAGAAGGACGGGAGCACGTCGAAGGGCAGGGGCTGCCAGGGGCAGACGACGTCATCGAAGTCTGGGGAGAGCAGCCTCAGTCCCTCACGCGAACCCACGGGCACCGCGGCCACCACGGTGCGAGCGCCCGTGCGGCGTACCAGCCCCGCCGCCTCCTGCAGTAGGAGGCCCTGGGAGGCCCCCTCGTCCACGAGGATGACGGTGCGCCCATGGAGCGCGGGCGGAGGCGCGGGCGGACGCAGGGCGTGGATCCTCTGACGGAGGCGCCGCCAGGTCTGGGCCATGGCCTGGCGCAGGGGCTCGTCGCTGACACCCAGTGCGTTGATGACGGAATCGTGGAGCTGCTGCGCGGGCGGCCAGCCGAGCAGGCCGAGCGTGACATCTCCCTGGGGGGAGACGATGGGCTCGAGGAAGCAGAGATCCAGCGGCGCGGCGAGGTGGCACGCGACCTCGAAGGCGACGGCCGCGCCCCCATTGGGGACGCCGAGAACGGTGACGTCATGCCGTCCCGCGAACCGCGCGAGCGAGCGGGCGAGCACCTCACCTGCGTGAGCGCGGTGGGAGAAGGGAGTGATCATTTGGACGGAACGTGAGGAGCCAGCCAGCTGTCTGCAAATCCAGGTTGGCTGCCCGGTCGCCCTGGCACCCAGGGATTGGCACGGGCGTGCCTTGCTCCCGGGTTGGGGAGTCCTCACCCCTTTAAGGCAAAGGAGCTTAGCCTATGCGCGCTTTGACGTATCAGGGGCCCTATCGGGTCCGCGTGGAGACCAAGCCGGATCCGAGCATCGAGCACCCCCAGGATGTCATCTTGAAGGTGACGCGCGCGGCGATCTGTGGCTCGGATCTGCACTTGCTGCATGGACTCATCGCGGACACGCGCGTGGGCTGCACCTTCGGGCACGAGTTCGTGGGGGAGGTGGAGGAGGCGGGGCGCGAGGTGAAGAACCTGCGCAAGGGAGATCGCGTGGTGGTGCCGTTCAACATCTCCTGCGGCTCGTGTTTCTACTGCCAGCGGGGGCTGACGGCCCTGTGTGAGAACTCGAACCCGTCGAGCGATCTGGCCAGCGGGGTGTTCGGCTACTCGCACACCACGGGCGGCTACGAGGGCGGGCAGGCCGAGTACGTGCGCGTTCCGTTCGCGGATGTGGGGCCGATGAGGATCCCGGACGATATGGATGACGAGTCCGTGCTCTTCCTCAGCGACATCCTGCCCACAGGGTACCAGGGCGCGGAGATGGGCGAGATCAAGGGCGGCGAGACGGTGGTGGTATTTGGCGCGGGACCGGTGGGCCTGTTCGCGATGAAGTCCGCGTGGCTGATGGGGGCGGGGCGGGTGATCGCGGTGGACCACGTGCCGTACCGGCTGGCCTTCGCCGAGCAGTTCGCCAAGGTGGAGACGGTGAACTTCAAGGAGGTGGATGACGTGGTGATGCACCTCCGGGAGTTGTGCGGCGGGCGCGGGGCGGACGTGTGCATCGATGCGGTGGGGATGGAGGCCGAGGGTTCGACGATGCACAAGATGCTGGGGCTGGCCAAGTTGGAGGCCGGTGCGCCCACGGCGATCAACTGGAGCATCAGCGCCGTGCGCAAGGGCGGCAACGTGTCGATCATCGGCGTGTACGGGCCGCCATGGAACCTGATCAACATCGGGTCGGCGATGAACAAGGGCCTGACGCTGCGGATGAACCAGTGCAACGTGCGCCGGTACATGCCGCACCTGCTGGAGCACATCCGGGCGGGGCGGATCGATGCCAAGGGCATCATCACCCACCGCTTCCCGCTGGAGGATGCACCGCACGCCTATCACCTGTTCGCGCAGAAGCGGGACGGCTGCATCAAGTGCGTCCTCGCTCCTCACGGACACGCCTGACGAGAGGAGACACGACCATGCAAGGACAGGGAATCGAGGGCAGGGGGGCGGATTTGGATCCGAGCCAGCGTCCCGGAGTGCCCATGGAGTTGGAGCCGCAGCCGCTGGCGGGGGCGCAGGTGCCCGTTACGCCGCAACACTCGGATTATCCGGTGATGGTGCACGGCGGCAGGCAGGGGATGCCGCCGGTGTTCGGGACGGCGGCTCCGCCCAAGGGGCTCAGCGGGGTGATTCGCAAGGTGGCCTACAAGTACCCGGACCACTGGGCGAGGCACTGGATGATGCTGATGATGGCCGACCGGGTGGACTCGTGGGAGCACAACCTGCGGAGGGGCCTTCCAGTGGCCGCGGTCCTCGTGATCGGAGGGCTGACGGTACGGTGGCTCAAGCGCTGAAGCCAGGGCGCGAGTATGGGGCACAGGTCGCGGGCCCCTCGTCTCGGTGCGGGTCCCCCCGTCGGTTGACGGGTCCTCCCGCACCGGCCGTCCCGCTCGCCCTCATCACACGGTTCCCGGCTAACCGGGCGCGGGCGTTGCCATGAGCCGGTTCGAGGGGAGGATCATCATCGCGGTCCTCCTCTCAGCGCAGCGAACTCGGCCATGCGGTCGAAGAACCTATCGAGTGCCTCGCGGTGATCGCCGTGACAGTCTTCGAGGAACTTCTTCGCCCAGCCACCGCCTGCCGGGAACTCGTGCTTCACGTCGCGCAGCCAGGTGATGAAGTCCATATACCGCTGGTCCTGCTGGTGCTGGCAATAGAGCGTGAAGTGGGTCCCATCGACGAATCCGAGCAGAGCGTGGACATCCACTCGCCCAAAGAACATCTCGGGCATGACGCCCTGCTGAAGTTGCTCACGCACGAAGAGCAGGATGTCCAGGGTGTCTGGACCGCGCTTCTTCCAGTCTTCTGGCGGGCGAATCGAACTCATGGTGAGGAGACCGTCGTGAGGATGAACGCTCCACCATATCGAACTGCGGAATGCAGGCTGTTGTTGGACATTGAGATCTGGCTCTGCCAGGGGAGATAAGGGCCTCCCGTGCTCCTCTCGTCACGACGTGGGCTGTGGGGCTGGGGAGTTCCTCTGTCTCCTCAGTGGCAGGATGAGGAAGAGGAAGGCGATCGAGAGCGCCACACCCAGCAGGAACACCTGGGCATAGCTCCAATGCGCCTTGCCCACGAGCAACCCCCCAAGCGGGCCTCCGGGTGCCTTGCCGAGCACCTCCACGCTCGCCATCAGCGTGTAGTGAGTGGCGCTGATGCGCCGATCCACCCGCGACATCATGAAGGCGAACATCGTCGTGGTCAGCGCTCCGCCGAAGAACTCCTCGGCCATGGTGACGCCGATGACGCCCGCATCCGTAACCCCCATCTTCGCCAGCCACCACCGGCCCACCAGCGGGAAGATCCGCAAGGAGGCTGTGACGGTGAGCGCTCCCAGCAGCGGCATCCGAGTCGCGAGCAGCCCTCCCACCAACGAGCCCACCAGCGAGGTGGCTGTTCCCCACGTGCCCACCCACAGCCCGATCTGCTCGGGACGGATACCCGCGTCGACCAGGAAGAGCTTGTAGAGAACATCCGACATCGTCTCGCCGAACTTGTACGTGGCGATGAAGATCAGCAGCCAGAGCGTTCCGGGCAGCATCAGGGCTTCCTTGAGCTGCGTCATCACCTGTTTCCAGCTCGTTCGCTCGGAGGAATGCCCCTGGGGCGCGGATTCCCTCGCGAAGGCCGTCACCGCGAACACCGCCAGGCAGAGCGCCGCCATCGAGAGGAACAGCCCCTGCCAGCCGATGTACTGGCTCGCCCAGACCAGCAGCCCTCCGCCCGTGATCATCCCCAATTTGTAGCCCACCACCTGCGCCGTGTTGCCCAGTCCTAGCTCCTCGGCGCTGAGCGAGTCCGCCGCGAACCCGTCCACCGCGATGTCCTGTGTCGCGGCGAAGAGGTTCATCAGGAAGATGAGCCCCAGCAATAGCGACAGTGCGCCCTGCACGGGAACGAATGCCGCCACGGCACAGGTTCCCGCCAGCGCCGCTTGGAGCGGGAGGATCCACGATTTGCGCCGGCCGATGCGGGCAGAGCCGTACCGATCCACCAGAGGCGCCCACAGCGCCTTGAACATCCACGGCAGCGCCAGCAGGCCCAGGAATCCGAGGGCCAGGATCGAGACACCCTGGGTGCGCAGGTAGACAGGGAGCGCGATGGACTGGAACCCAAAGGGTAAGCCCTGGACGAAGTAGAGCGCGCTGAGCAGGCCGAGCCTGCGAGGTGAGAGCTTCACGGAACGCTCGAAGTCATGAAGGAAGGCACGGGAAGCATTATCGTGGGGCGCCCATGGAGAGGCCATCGCTGGAGAACCTGGAGACGCCCGCCGCCCTCGTCGACCTGGAGCGCGTGGAGGCCAACCTGCGGCGCGTGGATACCTACGCCCGGCAGCATGGCCTGCGGTGGCGGCCGCACACGAAGACACACAAGGTGCCGGAACTCGCGGCGCTCCAGCTCCAGGCCGGGGCCTCGGGAGTTACAGTCTCAACGCCGCATGAAGCCGAAGTGATGGCGACGGTAGCCAGCGACGTGCTCCTCGCCTATCCCCCTGTGGGAGCAGCCCGGCTCGAGCGGCTCATGCGGCTCCCCGCGCAGGTGCGGCTCACGGTGGCGCTCGACTCCCGAGAGGCGCTTGCCGGATTGAGCATCGCCGCGTGCAAGGCGGGAAGGACGGTGGGGGTGCTGGTGGAGCTGGATCTCGGGATGCGGCGGGTGGGTGTGCAGAGCCCCGCGGAGGCTCTCGCGCTGGCCCGGGAGAGCAGCACGGCGGAGTCCGTGGAGTATCGAGGCATCACGTTCTACCCAGGACATATCCGCTCTTCGCTGAACGCTCAGAACTCCGCGCTGGGAGACCTGACCACTCGCCTCCAGGAGTTCTCCCGCGCGCTGTCCGATGCAGGGCTCCATCCTGGCGTGGTCAGCGGCGGTTCCACCCCCACGCTCTGGCGCTCGCACGAGGTGGCAGGGCTCACGGAGATCCGCCCCGGCATCAACATCTTCAATGATCGCAACAGCGCGGCGGTGGGGGCCTGTGACTGGAGGGAGTGTGCCTACTCGGTGCTCGCCACCGTGGTGAGCACGGCCGTTCCCGGACAGGCCGTCATCGACGCGGGCTCCAAGGCCCTGGCGAAGGAGGAGGGCGTCGCTTCCGTTGCCGGCTATGGCGCCCTGCTCGATCGCCCGGAGGTGACGCTCCGATCATTGTCCGAGGAACACGGGCTGCTGGATCTCTCGGGCACGGACTGGCGGCCTCGTGTGGGAGACCGCGTCCGCGTGGTGCCGAACCACGTCTGCGCCTCGGTGGTCCTGCACGAGCGGCTCTGGGCCCTCCGCGCGGGCTCGGTGTCCCACGCGTGGGCCGTCGCGGGCCGAGGCTGGGGCTCGCCGTGAGCGTGCCCCGGTAACGCGCTACCGCTTCGCGGGCGTACCCATGTGGCGCAGGATCATCGCCTCCATCCGCTCGAGCGCCTTGTCCAGCACGTCGATGGACGGACCGAACGACAGCCGCACATACGTACGGAATCGCGAGGAGCGCGCGCGCCGCTTGCCCGGGTTCACGTCGAAGAACTCCCCAGGCACGCAGATGATCTTCTCCTCCAGAGCGGCCCGGAAGAAGCCCATGCCGTCATTGAGCGGCGGCGGCAGCCCGGCCAGGTTGCCCCACACGTAGAACGTCCCATCCGGCGGCCGATCGCTGCGGATGCCCAGCCGCTCCAGCCGCGAGTGGAACCGATCCCGCTTCTCGCGGAACGCGGTGTTGATGGCATTCGTCTCGGCCACCACGTGCTGCTCTTCCAACAGCGGGAGCGCGGCGCGCTGCAGGGGCCGGCTGCCTCCACCGTCCAGGAAGCTGCCCGCGCTGGAGACCGCCTCAATGACCTTCTGCGGCCCCACCGTCCACGTCATGCGCCAGCCCGGATAACGCCAGTTCTTCGTCAGGCCGTCGAACACGACCACCGGATCGCGGTTCACGTCCTCCACGTACCGCGCGGCGCTCTCCACCGGCAGCTGCCCCGGCCGCCCCGTCCAGATGTAGTGCGAATAGAACTCGTCGATGAGCAGCGTGCACTCCTGCTCGCGCGCCACGCCCACCCAACGCGCCAGCTCATCGCCCTGCACCAGTTTGCCCGTGGGGTTGCACGGGTTGGAGAAGAGCAGGGCGGACAGCCCGCGCCCCTGCACCTCGCGCCGCAGATCCTCATGCGTGAAGGCATAGCCACGCTCACCCTCCAGCAGGATGGGGATGGCCGTGAACGCCTTGAAGACGTCCAGCAGCTCCTCGTAGGCGGTGTAGTCCGGCAGGAAGTGGCCCAGGTTCACCGTCCCCAGACTCGCCGCCGCGCGCGTGAGCGAGGTGCGCCCACCGCCCGACAGGCTCACGTTCTCCGCGCTGTACTGGCTCGGCATCCCCTTGCGGTAGAGCCGGTTGTAGAGGCCCGCGATCGCCTCGCGCACCTCCCACAGCCCCGCTACCGGGGCATACTCCAGGTCCGCCACGTCCACGGCGACCTTGCCCACCCGCGGCGGGGCTCCCGGCAGCTCGCCCGTCTCGGGCTGGCCCTGGCCCAGGTTGCACCACTCCGGGTCTCCTGGACGGTACCCTCGGCGGCCTGCCTCGGTGGTGACATAGATGACGCCCGTGCGGGGCACGGCGCGGAACGCTGGAATCGTGAAGTCGTCGCTCACGCCGCGCACCCTACCGGAGGTCGGGCCCGCGCGCCTCTCCGCTTTCACCGGACGATGGGCACCGTCACCGGATCCCGGCCGTCCACCGTCAGCTCCATCTTCCCCAATCGCCACAGGGCCGGGCTGAACGACGCCTTCACCGTCCTCCCGTCCGCCGTCTCCAGCAGCGCCTCGCCCTCCTTCGGGGCGTACTCCCCCAACTCGTACTCCAACTCGGTGAAGGTGAGCCGGTTCGTGCCCGCCGGCCCGTGGAACTCGCCCGGTCCGTTGAACACCAATGTGGTGCCGCCGAGCACCGGTAGCCCCTCGCGCACGCCCACCTGCCCATCCACCCGGTACGTGTACTCGGACCGGCGGGGCAGCGTGCCCTCCGCCAGAGCGTAGTAGCGGGACTCATCACCGCAGGTGCCATACCCCACCTCCACCTGTAGTGAGTCACCATCTACCTGAAGCCCACGCAGGTCCGCCTTCATCTCCATCCGGTCCTCGCCTCCCGAGTACCTGAAGGCCGCCTGCCCGGTGACGGTGTGCCCGCGAACCTCGCAGCCAGCTTCCGCGAAGGAGAGCACCACCGCGTCGGTGCTGGCATCCAGGGCCTCGGTGCTGGCGGTGACACAGCCCACTTGGGCCTGGAGCGACTCGGTGGCCTGCCCCACGAAGCTCCTGCGAGGGTTGCCACACGTGTACACCGGCAGCAGGCCGAGCAGCTCGAGCCCCGCGCGGACCTGCGTCGCCGCGCCGAGCGCGACATCGACACGGTCCCGAGCCTCGTTGATCTCCACCTGCGTGGGAGCCCCTTCGCCGCAGGCAGTGGCGACAGCGGCGAGGACGGCGAGGGACAGGGGGCGGGGCGTCATGCGGGGGCTCCTGGAGGTTTGGCCGCACGGGCGGCGGATGCACTTTCCGTTCAGCAACCCTCATGCCCGGGCCAACCCCGCGAGAGAAGAGGCGCCAGGTGAGACCCGAGTGTGAAACACCGTGCAGCGGGCTGCACAACTCTCGGATCAGGATCGGACCCATGAGGTGGGGTTCGTGGCACCCATCGTAAAATCAGCAGTTCTGTTCCAACCCAGAGGTCTTCTCCAACAATACCTGGGAAGTACCGTAACGATCGCCAGCCCGTAGAGTCGTGTGCTGGATCGGTCTGGGACCGGGCTCTGAAACATGTGAAACAGGTTTTAAGGGGGGCTTCCGATGCATCCCGTCACATCTGCGTGCAACTGCGCGCATGTGAGGTTGAACGGCGCATCGTAATCATGGTGGGCTATGGGGGTTGTAAAGGCTCTAGCACCTCCTATCTTCCGTGCCCAACCTGAACGGACAGGACAGCATCCGCCGGTGGCTCATCACCGCTGTTGCGGAATCTCTGAGCGTCCCCCCCGAGCGAGTGGATGCTCATGCGAGTTTTCGTCGGTTGGGTCTGGACTCCTTGGGAGCCGGTGCCCTGGCGGCGAGACTCTCCACCTGGCTGGGGCGCCCCGTGCCCCTCACCTTGCTCTGGGAGCATCCGAGCATCGCCGAGCTGTCAGCTCATCTGGGAGGTCGGGCGAACACCCCCTCTCTCCATGAGTTGCCTCGGGCCGCAGCGCAGGAGCCCATCGCCATCGTCGGCATGGCCTGTCGCTTCCCAGGAGGGGTGGACACTCCCGCCGCCTTCTGGGACCTGCTGCGTTCGGGCCGCGACGCGGTGGAGGACATCCCTCCGGAGCGCCTGAATGTGGAGGCGCTCTACCATCCGGATCCGTCCATGCCGGGGAGCATTCCGGGCCGGCAGGGAGGTTTCCTCCGGGATGTCATCGGCTTCGATCCTTCGTTCTTCGGCATCTCGCCGCGCGAAGCCAATCACATGGATCCCCAGCAGCGCGTGGCGCTGGAGCTGACGTGGGAGGCGCTCGAGGACGCGGGCATTCCTCCGCACTCGCTCGTGGGCTCGGCCACCGGCGTGTTCCTGGGCGCCATCTGGAGCGACTTCGCCCTGCTGCTGGGACGCATGGGGCTGGGCACCATCGCGCCTCACAGCGTCACCGGCGTGCATCACAGCATCATCGCCAACCGCATCTCGTACACGCTGGGGCTCGAGGGCCCCAGCATGGCCATCGACACGGCGTGCTCGGCCTCGCTGGTCGCCGTGCACCTGGCCTGCGAGAGCTTGCGCAGCGGCGAGTCCACGCTGGCCATTGCCGGAGGCGTCAACCTCATCCTCGCGCCCGACAGCATGGTGCAGATGGCGAGGTTCGGCGCCACCAGCCCCAGCGGCCGCTGCCGCACCTTCGACGCGGACGGGGACGGGTATGTCCGAGCCGAGGGCGCCGGTCTGGTGGTGCTCAAGCGCCTGTCGCGCGCCATCGCGGACGGCAATCCCATTGCCTGCGTGATTCGCGGCACCGCCATCAACAATGACGGGCGCAGCAACGGATTGACGGCGCCCAGCCCTCGGGCCCAGCGAAACGTGCTCAGCCTGGCGATTGCTCGCGCGGGCGTGGAGCCCTCCTCCGTCGACTATGTGGAGGCTCACGGCACGGGCACGCGGCTGGGAGACCCCATCGAGGCCTCCGCCATTGGCGCCGTCTACGGCCAGGGGCGCCCGGCGGATCGGCCGCTGCGCATCGGCTCGGTGAAGAGCAACATGGGCCATGCGGAGGCGGCCGCTGGAATCGCGGGACTGATGAAGTTGGCGCTCGGCCTGCGCCACCGGCAGTTGCCTCCGAGCCTGCACTTCCGCACGCCCAACCCGCAGATCGACTTCGCTGGGCTGGGGCTCGAGATGCAGACCCGGCTGACCGAGTGGCCTCGGCGGGATGGTCCCGCTCGCGCCGGTGTCAGCTCGTTCGGGTTCGGCGGCACCAACGCCCACGTGATTGTCGAGGAGGCGCATCCGCCCTCCGCGCCGCGGATGGAGGAGCTGCTGCGCGAGCTGGTGGCTCAGGGGATCGAGGAGGGGCGCCAGCCGGTGTTCTTCTTCGCCGGGCATGGCTCGCAATGGATCGGCATGGGGCGCGAGTTGCTGATGGCCTCGCCCCTGTTCCGCGCCAGCCTCCAGGCCTGTGAGCGGCAGATCCAGGCGCAGGTGGGCTGGTCCCTGTTGCCGGAGCTGCTGGCGCCTCCGGGACAGTCCCGGCTCCATGAGCCGGAGGTAGTGCAGCCCGCCATCTTCTCCGTGCAGGTGGCTCTGGCCGAGTTGTGGCGCTCGTGGGGAGTCGTCCCGCGCATCGTCCTGGGGCACAGCCTGGGGGAGGTAGCGGCGGCGCATGTCGCCGGGGCGCTGAGCCTCGAGGATGCCATCCGCCTGGTCTGCCTCCGGGGGCAGCTGACGGGCCGGCTGGTAGGGCACGGCGGACTGTTGTTGCTGGAGCGCTCGCGGGAGGAGGTGGAGAAGATCCTCCACGGCATCGAGGGCGCGTCCATCGCCGTGTGCAACAGCCCCACCTCCACGGTGATCGCGGGCGAGCACCCGGTGCTGGAGCGCATCGCCACCGAGCAGCGCGCCGCCGGGGTGCGCTGTGCGTTCGTGGATGCGGCCTTCCCCTCGCACAGCGCGCTCATCGAGCCCATCCTCCCCGAGTTCATTCAGGGACTGGCGGGCATCTCTCCACAGCCCACGCACACTCCGCTGCTGTCCACGATGACGGGACGCTTCATGGAAGGGCGCGAGCTGGACGGCACGTACTGGGCTCGCAACCTGCGCGAGCCCGTGGAGTTCGCCTCCGCCATCGAGATGCTGGCTCGAAACGGCGAGGACCTGTTCCTCGAGGTGGGCCCCCAGCCAGCGCTCGCGCGCTTCGTGGAGCAGTGCCTGGCCCATGTGGGCCGTGACGGCATGGTCGTCACCTCGACGCACCGCCAGGGTTCGGAGTGGGAGACGTTGCTCGAAGCGGCCAGCGCGTTGCAGGCGTGTGGCGTGCCCGTGCGTCCGAGGGCCTCGCACGAGGAGACCCTGAGCCCGCCGCACGTGCTCGCGCTGTCGGCGCACTCGCCTCAGGCCCTGAAGGCCCGGGTGGCCGGGATGATGGAGTTCCTGGAGGCCGAGCCGACCGTCGCGCTGGATGATGTCTGCTACACGGCGGCGTGCGGCCGCAGCCACCTGGGACATCGGGTGGCCGTGGTCGGCACCTCGCGCGCCAGTCTTCGGGAGCGGCTCCGCGCAGCGCTGGAGCAGGCCCGCCCGGAGCGGTTGGAGCCCACGCACCCGCCTCGTGTGGCCTTCGTCTTCCCGGGGCAGGGAGGCCAGTGGGACGGAATGGCCCGCGAGCTGCTGGAGCGTGAGCCTGTCTTCCGTCAGGCGCTGCTGGCCTGTGACGCGGCGATTGCCCGGTACACGGGCTGGTCCGTCGCGGCGAAGCTGGCCGAGGGCTCGACGGTGCTGGAGCGGGCTGACGTGGCCCAGCCGGTGCTGTTCGCCTTCCAGGTCGCGCTGTGCCGGCTCTGGGAGTCGCTGGGCGTGCGCGCTTCGGCGGTCATCGGCCACAGCATGGGCGAGGTGGCCGCCGCGCACGTGGCCGGAGCGCTGAGCCTGGAGGATGCCGCTCGTCTCATCAGCGCCCGGAGCCGGCAGCTGGAGGCCGCACGAGGCCGGGGCACCATGGCCGTGGTGGAGTGCTCGCCCGAGGAGCTGGATGCGGTGCTCGCGCGGTGGCAGGGGCGCGCCAGCCGGGCCGCTCGCAATGGTCCGCGCAGCTTCGCCCTCGCTGGCGAGCGGGAGGCCTTGGAGGCGATCGCCGCGGAGCTGCAGACCCGAGGCATCTTCGCGCGAGTGCTCGGCCCCGAGTTCCCCGTGTCGCACTGCCCCCAGGTGGAGGCTGTGCAGGGGCCGCTGATGCGAGAGCTGGAGGGGCTGGCGCCGCGCGTGGGCTCCATTCCCATCTACTCCACGACGACCGGCACCATCGCCGAGGGCTCGGAGCTGGATCCGAGACACTGGGTGCGCAACGTCATCCAGCCGGTGCGCTTCTATGAGCAGGTGCGCGCGCTGCTTCGCGATGGGATCGATCTGCTGCTCGAGGTGGGGCCCCACCCGCTGTTGGGGCTGGCCAGTGAGCAGACCGTCGCGGAGGCGGGCTCTCGGGCCGCGGTGCTGCATTCGATGCGGCGCGGAGAGGGGCAGCGCTACCTCTATGAGACGCTGGCGCAGCTCTACGAGCGCGGTGTGGAGCTGGACTGGGCAGCGGTGCAGCGGCGGGGCGGGCGCATCATCTCGCTGCCTGCCTATCCCTGGCAGCGCATCCCTTGCTGGCCCGAGGGTCTGGAGTTCGTCTCCAGCGTGGCGGTGGTTCCCAAGCCGCCCATCATGAAGGTTCCTGAGCTGAAGGCTCCCGAGCCGCCCATCATGAAGGCGCCCGAGACGCCCGAGGTGGTGCGACTGGAGCAGGCCTTGCGCGCCTCGGAGGGGGTGCCTGAGCCGGACCTGGTCGAGCCGCTGCTGCGCAGCTACTCGGCCACGATCCTCCAGTTGGCGGAGACCTCTCTCTCCGAGGGGATGTCGCTCAAGCGGCTCGGGCTGGATTCGCTGCTGGCCATGCAGCTCAACAATCGGATGCGGGCGCTCGTGAAGGTGGAGGTTCCAGTGTCGCTCTACCTGGAGGACAGGAGCCTGCGGGCTCTGGCCCAGGCGTTGTGCACGCATGTCCGGCAGGCAAGCGCTCCCGCCGTGAATGCCGAGGCGCTGTCCGAGGCGCTGGAGGAGGGGAGTCTGTGATGACCGCGAGGGGTCTGCTGGGGCAGCTGACCAGCAAGGGAGTGAGGCTGTGGGCCTCCGAGGGTCAACTTCGCTTCAAGGCCGTGGGAGGTGTGCTCACGGCGGAGGACAAGGAGGCGCTGCGCACCCATAAGGCGGAGCTGCTGCCGCTGTTGGAGGGGCGTACCGCCACGGGGCTCTCCGGCGCGCAGCGCCGCCTGTGGTTCCTCACGCGGTTGGCTCCGGATCAGAATGCGTATCTGGTCTCCCAGGCCTTCACGCTGCGAGGTCCGCTCCAGCCCGAGTTGCTGGAGCGTGCCCTGCAGCAGGTGGTGGATCGGCAGGAGTCGCTGCGCGCCACGTTCTCCGAGCAGGAGGGGCACCTGGTGCAGTTCTTCGCCGCGCGCCAGGTGCTGCCGCTGCGGCGGGTCCGCCTGGAGGGGCCAGTCACAGAGGAGCGGGTGCAGCAGGCTCTGCGTGGGGCGCTGTCCGGTCCGTTCGACTTCGAGCGCGAGCCCCCTGTGCGCACCTGTCTGCTGGAGCTGGGGCCCGAGCACTACATCTGGGGCATCGGGCTGCACCACCTCGTGGCGGACGGGTGGTCGCTGGGGCTGCTCAACTCGGAGCTGGAGGCGCTCTACCGGGCCGGACTGGAGGGGGGCACTGCGGCGCTGCCGGAGCTGAAGCTCGGCTACGCGGACTTCGTGGACTGGGAGCGTGAGGTGCATCGCGCCTCCGCGGGGCTGGACTACTGGCGCAAGCGGTTGGAGCACCTGCCCTCGATGGAGCTGCCGGGGGATTTTCCTCGCCCGCCGATCACCCACTATCGGGGAAGGCAGCACCTGTTCACGTTGCCGCCCGAGGTGGACACGGCGCTCGCGCGAGCGGCGGAGCAGGTGGGGGCCACTCCCTTCGCGGCGTTGTTCGCGGTGTTGATGGTGACGCTGCAGCGCTACTGCCGTCAGCGGGACGTGGTGGTGGGCACGCCACACGCCAACCGGGGAGATCGCGGGCTGGAGCCGCTCATCGGCTGCATGGTGAACACGCTCGTGGTGCGCACCGAGGTGTCTCCGGGGATCTCCTTCGCGGAACTGGTTCGCAACGTCCATCGCTCCTCGCTCGATGCGTTCGAGCACCAGGGCGTGGCCTTCGAGCAGCTCGTGCAGCTTGCCGGGCAGCGGCGGGATCCCTCGCGCAGCCCGCTGTTCCAGATGTTCTTCGGCATGCAGAACGCCTCGCGTCCGCTGCGGCTGTCCGGGGTGGAGTGCACGGAGTATCCGTTCGACTCGCAGCTGTGCCAGTTCGATCTGGAGTGCCACCTCACCCCGAGCCCCACGGGCACCCGGGGGATGCTGCTCACCAGCGCCTCGCTGTTCTCGGAGGAGTTCGGTCCCCGCTTCTCCGAGGCCTTCACCACATTGGCCACGCGGCTGTCCGCAGCCCCGGACGCTCCGGTGGATGCGGCGGGCTTGCTCAACGAGGCTCGGGCGCGAGAGGTGCTGGCCGGCTGGAACCAGACCCAGGAGCCCTGGCCGCGTGAGCGCTGCCTCCACGAGTGGGTGCGCGGGGAGGCCACTCGGGCTCCGGATGCTCCCGCAGTGACGTATGCGGGCCGCACGCTTTCACGCGCGGAGTTGATGGCGCGGGCGCATGGGATTGCCCAGGAGCTGTCCTCGCGAGGCATTGGCCCGGGCCACTTCGTGGGGGTGTTGGGACAGCGCTCCTCCGAGCTGCTCGCCGCGGTGCTCGGCGTGCTGGGGGCGGGCGCGGCGTACCTGCCGCTGGATCCCGATCTGCCCGAGGATCGGATCCGCTTCATGTTGGAAGACAGCCAGGCTCGGCTCGTGCTGGCTGAGGAGGCGGCTCCCAACGCCGTGCCGGCGGGGATTCCTGTCTTGACGCTGCGCGAGCTGGAGCCGCTGCGCGCCGACAATCCGCCGCGCGTGGAGCTGACCTCGGAGGCTCCGGCGTATCTCCTCTACACCTCGGGCTCCACGGGCAGGCCCAAGGGCGTGGTGGTGCGCCACCGCAACGTGGTGAGCTGCTTGTGGGCGCTGGCTCGCAAGCCCGGGCTCGGCACGGAGGATGTGCTGCTGGCCGTCACCACCTGGTCCTTCGACATCTCGGTGCTGGAGCTCTTCCTACCGTTGGTGACGGGGGCGCGGTTGGTGATTGCCGAGACGGATGCCGTGCGCGACGGTGAGCGGCTGGCGCGGCTGCTGCTGGAACAGGGTGTCACCGCCATGCAGGGCACACCCTCCACGTGGTCGCTGCTCAAGGCGTGGGGGTGGCCGGGCAGCAAGCGCTTCAAGGCGCTGTGCGGCGGCGAGCACCCCTCGCGCGAGCTGGTGGACTGGTTGGCCTCGCGCTGCGCGGAGCTGTGGAACCTGTATGGCCCCACGGAGACGACCATCTGGTCTCTGCGCGAGCGGCTGCTCCCAGGTGCTCCCATCCTCGCGGGGCTTCCCCTGGAGAACACGCAGCTCTTCGTGCTGGACGGGTCCGGGCTTCCCGTGAGCCCGGGTGTGCCCGGCGAGCTGTACATCGGCGGCGAGGGCGTGGCCCTGGGCTATTGGAATCGGCCGGAGCTCACCGCCGAGCGCTTCGTGTCAATCAACCCGGGGGGCGTGCTCCCCACGCCGCTGCGTTGCTACCGCACGGGAGATCTCGTGCGGCAACGCGGGGATGGGCGCGTGGAGTTCCTCGGGAGACTGGATGATCAAGTGAAGGTCCGTGGCTATCGCATCGAGACAGGCGAGATCGAACACGTGCTGCGCCAGCACCCGAAGATCGGTGAGGTGGCCGTGGTGGCGCGGGCCGGGGCGGACGGGGAGAAGGAGCTGATCGCGTGCCTGTGTCCGGCGCCGGGGGCGGATCCGAAGGTGCAGGAGTTGCGCAGCTGGCTCAAGGGGAGGTTGCCCGCGTACATGGTGCCCGCGCACTTCGTGCTGCTGGCGGAGCTGCCGCGCACGCACAACGGCAAGGTGCACCGTCAGGCGCTCCCTCCGGCTTCGCACTCCCTGCTGCCCACGGAGACGGCCTACGAGGCTCCGGTGGGGCCCATGGAGGAGACGGTGGCCTCGCTCTTCGCGGACCTGCTGCCGGGGCGGAGGCCGGGGCGGGGGGATGACTTCTTCTCGCTGGGAGGCCACTCCCTGATGGCGGCGCGCCTGCTCTATGCCGTGCGCGAGCGGCTGGGCGTGACGGTGCCCATGTCCGAGCTGTTCGTCCACCCCACCGTGAAGGGCCTCGCCGGGGCGCTCAAGTTCGCGCGGCTGAAGGCCGCGGCGGGCAGCGGTGACGCGAATGCGCTGGAGGCCGCCGTGGCGGAGCTCAGCGAAGACGAGGCCCAGTCCATGTTGTCGAGGCTTGTTTCAACCCAGGAGGTCAGTCCATGACGATGTCCGCACCACTCTCGCAGGCCAAGCAGGAACTCCTTCGCGCGCTCATCCAGAACCGCGACGCCTCATCGAAGGACACGCCCTCCAACCTCATCCAGTTCAAGAAGGGGGAGGCGGGGGTTCCGCCCTTCTTCTTCTTCCCCGCCACGGACGGAGGCGTTTCGTACTTCCGCCACATGGCGCCGCACCTGCCCGAGCGTCGGGCGTTCTACGGCATCCAGGCGCCGGGCTTCGACGAGGAGCGCGAGCCCCTGCGCTCCGTGGAGGAGGTCGTCGACTACGGGATGCGCCACCTGCGTGCGCTCCAACCTCACGGGCCCTACTACATCGGCGGCTTCTGCATGGGTGGCCTGCCCTCGTACGAGCTGGCGTGCCGGCTCCAGGAGGCGGGTGAAGAGGTGGCGATGCTGGTGCAGGTGATGCCGGTGTTCCTGCGCCCGTGGGCGTGCCTGCCGGGCACGGATGCGTTGCAGTTGCGCGCCATCGAGGATCACCACTTCATCTTCGAGCGCTTGCTGGGAATCCACGTGCCGCTGCCGATGGAGAAGATCCGCTCGTTGCCGGAGACGGAGCGCTACGACTACGTCACGGGGCTGGTGCGAGACGGCGGCTACCTGAAGGGGCCGGCGGAGGAGCACCTGTTCCGGCACCGGATGAAGATGTACGAGGCGGGGCTGAGCGCGATGCTCAACTACAAGCCGCAGCGCCGGTTGAAGGGGCACGTGGAGGTGCTCCTGGTGGGCCGCAAGGAGAAGAACGAGCTCGAGTTGGACATGAACACCTCGTACACGGTGCACCTGCGCGCGCTGCCGCCCGAGCAGATCCGCTACCACCGGCTGAACGGGGACGCGGGAGCGCTCTTCAGCGGCAGTGATCCGGACACGGGCGACGTCGCCCGCGCGCTGGGCGAGTTCATCAAGTAGGCCGAAGCGAGGCAGGAAATCGAGGGGCCCGTCCGCCCAGGTGTTTCAACCGGGCGGCAGAGTTACCGAGGGCCCGGTGCTGGCCGGTCAGAATGGAGGTCCCGTTCTGACCGGTCAGAAGTTGTGACAGTCCCTACAGGATGGGGGCGGGGCGCAGGCGGCGTTTGGGATGACCTTGGAGGGCGTGGTCTTCCCTCGAGTGCCCGCTTTTACTGGTCCCTGACTCCGCACGAGTGCTGAAGAGCGGAGAGGGAGGCCCCATGCGTGGGGGCGATTCGAATCCGGTCAACTCTTGGGCCGCAGTGAGCAGGTGCTACGTGGTGGTGTGCGTGCTGCTGGCGGGCTGTGCCACGGGCAGAGCGCCTCCCCTACTGGGCAGCGAGAGGATGTTCGCTTCGCTGCGCTACCGGCCGAGCACGCCCAGAGAAGCTCCTGACGCAGCAGAGCGGAAGGGGGAGTGGGCGCGGCCGGAGGAGGCAAGCGGAGAGGACA
>NZ_JAHXBF010000052.1 GCF_020103695.1 Hyalangium versicolor | reverse complement strand
AAGTCCGCTCTCAAGCGCTTGGTACTTCGCCGCGATGACTTCCTCCAGGTCCATGCCTACATTGATGGGCACGATCTCGGGCACCCGCAAACTGAAACTTTATTCCTGCGCGGCTCCTAACTCGCGAAGGGAGGGATGGTGGCGAGAGCTTCGTGACCTGAAGTGACCCCCGTGAAGCTCACAGGCGCACCCGGGGGGCCAAGTACGAGCTGCTCCGCCATGAACACCTCTAGGCGGTTGCACCTCTCGCACATCTGCTGTCGCACGATGGGAGCAAGGCAGAGCGGCTTCGCTCCTGGAACGAGCAGGTAGCACCATTCCCCCGTGAGCTTGGCATCGAGTGCCACGTGGATCATGTGAAAGCGCGCAGAAGCGCCTTGGTGGCTGTACAGTCTGTAACGAATCTTGGAGTCATCCGCGTCACCAGTCATTGAGAATGGCTCGACACCTGCCACACTGACAAGATAAGCATTTTCATTTAGAGCTGCAACGGCTTGGCGGAACCCAATATAGTCAAGAGGAGAGATGGTTGCTGGTAGCTTGCGCAGCGCCGCCGCGACTGGATGTCCCGATATCTTCGAAACGAGCGAGGAAATCTTCAGGGCGAAGCCTGACCATTCATCAAAACTGAGTCTCCTCCCCGAGTACTGTTGAAGAATGCCAATCCCTGCGGCACGCGTTGGCTCATCAGCATGGTCTCGAAGAAGAGCAATACCGATAGAAGCCACGAACCGGATCATGACATTCATTGCGTTCGCGACCGTATGCGCGCGGGCATGTTCCGTCGCCTGTGCGTCCACTTGGGCCAAAGGCCCTTCGAGCGGAAACGGCAATCTGCCAAGATGAGACTGAGCCATCTCTTGACGAGTATCGGAATTGTAAGCGCGCTCGTTGGGGTCATCTAACAACTCGGTCACCAAGAACTCCAGACTCCTCTCGCCATGAGATAGGACCTCGTCCGGTGACAAGGTGGCAGTGCGCAGTGATCGGGTGAGTATGCCACGGACATGCTCTGGCACTGGCTTCCTGGTCCATGCGTCCATGATCACTCTGGCAAATGCTCGACCTGTTTTCGCACTGGACTCGGGCCCCAGCGCAACGAGAAAGTACCGGTTCTTCCAGAAGCCAAGCGACTCTTCCGGCTTGAGGAGCCGCACGATCTCCTGCTCCAATTCGGAGTTCCAGACTTCGATGCCTCGCGGGCCCATGACTTCGGCAAGGGCGCTCTCTCCTGAAAGCTCAAACGCCACGAGCGCACCAGGAGCTGGCGCCGCGAGGATCCGCCGTATCAGGGCAACCCCATCTATCGGGCGCAAGTTGACGACAGCCCTGTCCGCCCGGGTTACGGCCACCGGGTTCATTTTGGCTACGACCGTCGTGTCCGTCGTGGTTTGCACTTCAGGGCCGGAGGCGTGCTCTTCATTCCCCTGAGTCAGCTCGCTCCTTGCGGCTTGAAGCAAGTCCTCTGGCCTGCTCATTTGCGGCGTCAGACTCGCAAAGCCCAGACGCAGCTTCACGAAAGTTGATTGCCCATTCACGGCAATGGCCGTGTTCTCCAGGGTGCGCAGCAGAGTCTCTGCCTCATGTCGCGCCCGCCTGGGGTCCTGCTGTAGCATGGCTAGCACGAACACACTCCCGTCGTATCGCGCGAGGCAGTCGGACTCTTCCACCGAGCGTTTTGCCACCTGTGCCAGCTCATGAAGCACGGCATCCGCCACCTGTATCTGGCTAGGCCCACTCCTGGATTCAGGTTGCTCCAGCATGAACATTGCAAGGGAGAGAGGGCGGTCAGACTGGAGGCTGTTGCGGCACTCGCGCCCCAGAAACTCAAGCAGATATTTCTTGTTTGGGAGCTTGGTAAGCTCGTCCGTGAGGGTGTCGCGATAAAGTTTGTTATGGAGCGACCACTCAACAACGTCGCTATACTTGAATTGGAGAAGCACGTGTGCCAGCTGGACACGGTCGCCGTCGTTCAGGTTGACCGGCCGCAGGATCTGCAGGCCATTCACATAGGTGCCATTTCTGGATCCCAGATCCTCCAGGATCCAATTTCTTCCAGCAGCGGAGTACTTGATCACGGCATGGCGTCGCGACAAGCTTTGCTCCTCAATCGCGATGTCGGCGGAATCGGAGCGCCCAAGCGTCCAGGCCTTCTCTTTCAGCAGCTCATAGGGCTTGCCTATATTGGGCCCATGGAGCTCAACAAGGAATGCCCATCTCTCTCCGGAGTGGAGGTCCATCATGCCACTGGTGTTAGTTCTTCCGTCCCGGAAATTATTGCTCTCTGAAGACATTGCAGTCCCTCTTGAGCACTCTGCGAGTGCTAGTCTGCCCCCTGGCGGATCTGGTCGATCATCATGGCGATCTCTCCAAAATCCTCGAACCATGCGACACGCACGCCCAGTTCCTCGACAGACTTTTCAATGAGTTGATGGTGGGCGGCCAGCACGATGTGAGCAAGATTGGAGTCGAGTTGAGAAGAGTCTGGCCTCTGTGTCTCTGGCTCATCCGCCATGAACTTCTCGATCGTGAGCCGCTTCAGTAGTGCGACGTGACGCGGCTTCTCTTCGTTCTTAGCGGCGATCTCCAGCAGGCGACGGAGATTGGGGTCATTCATTGACAGGCCAATAAAGACGCCCGTGTGATCCGACAAGAGGTTGAGCTGTACAATGTTGGACCAGGAGTAGGGATCATTATAGAGCCCGTGGTATCGCTCCTCGCTGAACACCACGAGGCTACTGGCGGAGTCTTCACCCTCGGGCCGGTGCTGGGGAAGGAAGCCATGCACATGGTAGATCGCGAGGCAATCAGCTGGGACCCGAGTGCCTGCGAGATATACGGGCTGATGCTCGACCGCCTTCTCTCGCAGCTGCTTCTCCACGAGGTCATCAAAGTTGTAGGTGACGACTGCCTGGACGCCGCTGCCGTTCTTTCGCGGGACGCAAAGGCGGGCCAACGCAGCGAGCTGGGGCGGGGCTTCGCTCTTGAGGTTGCTGTACAGAGCGCGCTCCAGCGCTGTCACGAACCACTCGCCCAAGCCGGAGCGGATGTACCGTGCTGCGAGGAGTGGGGAAGACTCCTGCAATCTCTGGAGCCTCTGCGCAATAGTCTGTCGCTTCTCGGTGCTGACCCCCAGAGCCAGATTCCCATCGTCGCCCATCTTCTCAACCATGGCAACAAGCAGCTGATTGAGCAGGCCATTCCAGCTGGGGATCCCAGCGTCAATGGAGACGCCAGCCCCGAGGAAGGGAACGAGATCATTATTGCGCCAGGCATGGTGCAGATCACCGAGCAGGATCTGCGTCTGCCTTCGCCAATCGTCATCCTGCCCGGTGGCGGCACGTTGAATCGCCTTTGCGGTGTCAGCGTTCGGCAGATTCTCTATCAGTAATCGAGCGGTTTCTGGATGCTGCTCGGCAATGAGCTGAAGCTCCTTCGGGCCCCAGACCTGGATTTGAAGACCAGGGGCAAGATTCTCGGATTGAAGACGCCCCAACTCTTCAGGCGACAAATTCCGGTTCAGGATGATGACCGCGCTCGCAAGCCTGACTGTATGACGCAAGAGCGCGACGTGCTCAATTGCTTTGCGCGCGGCGTGTAATGCAGATGGATCCTTCGTGAGTTTGATCTCGAAGGCCGCAGGTCCTGGTATCCCATCCAGTCCTTCAGGCGCAACGGCATCAAGCTCCAGCGCGCCTTCCGGACTACCTAGACGGACCTTGCTACGAAAAGACCGTCTCTGTGACTCTGCGTGCGTTCGAAGCAGCTCCAGTACAAAGTTCTCAAACGCAAAATAGATGCTGCGCGAGCGGGCGGGGTCGTCTGCATGAATGCTGGAAAAAGCTTCGCGCAGATTGACTGCGACCTCTTGCTTCATTGACATCCCCTGAGCCGGTAGGCGACGAAGCCTGGACAGGTGCAGCATATCCGATAGGGTCGACAGGCACGATACCCCGTGCCCACTGCCAGGACCGAGCTGGGCCTCGGCTTGGTGAGCGTGGAGTTTGGGCACGGGCAGGTCAGGTCACTGCCAGGCGTTGGCAGAGCTGGATCCTCTGTTTTCGCCAACGAGCGCTCGGCTATCCTTCCTCTCCCCCAGAGCTGCTCTAGGTCTTCGTCGCGGGCGCCGCGCGTCCGTGCCCTCCGGGGGAGGAGGCGTCCCTCGCGAAGTCGCTCGCAGAGGGGGTCGCACGTTGCCAGAGGCCTAGCCCGAGATGCGCGTGGAGCCCTAGGACTTCGCCCGGCATCTCGGGAAGTGCTTCCCAGTCGCCGAGTCCCACGACGAACTGGAAGCGGCGGATACGGACTCGTACCGGGTCAGGAACGCTGGGCTGGGAGCCCACGCCGCCGGAGCCTACCGCATGCTCTGCCCCAAGGTCTCATGGCTCGTCATCGAACACGTCCGCTGAGTCCCTGGCCGTGCGAGGAGGCGGCTCGTCTTCGTGGCGAGTTTGAACCCCCAACGGGGACTGTCCTACTTCTTGCGGCATGGATGCGCGTATGTGACCGTGCATCCATGTACATCCGCCACCTTGAGGTCGATAACCTGAAGCGACTCGGGCGCTTTGAACTCGACTTTACGCACCGCGGTGAGCCCCGCATGTGGACGGTGCTCATTGGCGAAAACGGGACGGCCAAGACCACGCTCCTCCAAGCCATCGCGCTGGCAGCGGCTGGGTACAAAGAGGTCAGCGGGCTCGCTGGGGCTACGGTCAAACACCTGTGCGACCGGCGAAAAGAAGAGTCCATGTTGATCGACGTTCAGTTCATGTTCGGTCCCGACTCGATCGCAGGAGGCGAGAAGATCCACCCGTTGATGCCGCCCAAGGCCAAGCACCAGTCAGGGAGCTGGGAACTTCGCTCTCGCGTCAGCCTCCCGTTCGGCACCACCTCCCTGGATGCCGATGCCCACTATGGCGGCGAGTCCTCGAAGCCGGTGGCGCGTGATCCCCTCGCCGAGGCTCGGGCCACCAACGCGCCGCTCTGGTTCGTCGCGGGCTATGGCATCGCGCGCGCGCTGCCGGATGCGAACGAGACGCCCACCTTGACTCGCCCTTCCATCGAGCGCCTGGAGCCTTTGTTCCGGCAGAAGCAGCTCGCATCGATTGGCTTCGCGAATCACTTCCTGGAGAAGGATCAGAGAGAAAGCCGCAGGCTAGGAGAGACTTCACGCCGCTTCAGCCGCATGCTGAACCAAGCGATCAAGCTGGGAGGCGCTGACCTCTTTCCGGGGCTGGCGCGCCTAGAACTGCGCGGCCAGGGAGGCGCCCGCTCCAGTATGTCGCTCATCGAGAGCGACCGCTTCTACCAGGTCATGGCCCGGAAGCAGGACCCGGTTGCCATCGCGGGGGTCGCGCTCTCCCACGGATACCAGTCGACCTTCGCCTGGATCGCGGATCTCATCGGCCACGTTCTGCTGGAGTCGAAGACCGAGTTGGACACCACCGACATGGAGGGGCTCGTTCTCATTGATGAGATCGACCTCTACCTGCATCCAACCTGGCAGGCGCGCTTCATTCCGGCCCTGCGCCGCGTCTTCCCCCGCATGCAGTTCGTGGCAACCACCCACTCCCCTGTCGTGCTGTCATCGCTGGCTCCCCATGAGGTGGTCCGGCTCGTGGTGGACGAGGAGACGGGCGACATCGTCCAGGGGGGCTGGGACCGCCGGGGAGGACAGTTCCGTCCGGGCGTTCAAGACGCCGAGCATCAGCCCGATCCGCGGCTCATGACTGGCGGTGAGCTGTACCGGACGTGGTTCGGACTCGAAGGCATGACGCCCAATCCTCTGGGGGAGAAGCTCCGGCGGCTCCAGGTCCTCTCGGCCCACCCCGCTCCGACAGCCGCTCAGTCCCGGGAGCTGAGGGAGCTGCACGGCGAGGTGCGGAGAGAACTCATTCAGCGGCTCGGAAGAGCCGAGGGCAGGAAAGCCTTTGAAGACCTCTCGGCAAACCGAGGGAGCGCGCAGTGATCCGCATCGCTCGCGGTGCCGATCCCATCGGCCTTCAAAGGTCCGCGCCCCGGTACCGGGCTGCCGCCGCGAAGGTTTTCAACCAGCACGGGGGGGTGTCCGACGTCCTGCTGGAAATGCTGAGCAAAGGCTACAACTCTCGCGCGACCAAGCAGTCCCTGTACCTCGCCCAGCACGAGAAGTGCGCATGGTGCGAGCGCCAAATGGACTTCAGCAGCTCGCCGGTCGAGCACTACCGTCCCAAGGATGGTGCCTGGAGGCACTTCCCAGGCCAGAAGCAGCGCGTCGACAAGGGGTATTACTGGTGGCTGGCTTGGAGCTGGTCGAGCCTGCTGTTCTCCTGCACCCGATGCAATGACCGAGGCCACAAGGCGAACTACTTCCCGCTGCGCCGCAAGACTCGCAAAGCCCTTGCACCCAAGGCGCCCCTCTCGCTCCCGCCGCCCTACCCCATCTCGGACGTGTCCAAAGAGCGGCCGCTGTTGATCGATCCGGCAGGAACCGAAGACCCGCTCGACCACATCGAGTGGTACCCTACGAACACCAGCTTCAACCGGCGGGACTGGATCTGGACGCCCCTGGGCTTGACGGACGAGGGAAGAGTAACCATCGAAATTCTCCAGCTCAGCGAATTGGCGGGTCGGGCTCAGGGCCACGTGCGAACGCTGCTGCCGAGCATCGAAGAAGTGGAACAACATCTGGTCGCTGGCCGTATCCGCGAGGCGCACAAGCGCTGGAACCAACTGATAGCGGACAGCTTCACCCCGGGAGCGCAGTGGTCCGCATTCACGTGGCACGCGCTCCGGCACCTCGTACCTCCCGCCTACAGGGCCCAGCACCAGCTCGCAGACCCGCTCAGACCCGGCGCTCCTTAGCGTCTATGTGTTCTCCGGATTGGGTCCAAATTTGGGTGCGTCAAGAGCCGATTGGGTCCCCGAATGCAAGCCCCGCTCCCTTTCTTAGAGGGAGAGCGCTTGAGAGCGGCGGGTTGCTCTACGTGGAGCGGGACTTCACAAGATACCTGGAGTGCGGAGTATTGGCGCGCGGCTTCGCGCGGGTGCTCTGTGAGAGTTGCAAGGACGAACTTCTCGTCGCCTTCTCGTGCAAGGGGCGAAGGGTGTGCCCATCCTGCAACGCGAAGCGGGCACATGTGACGGCGGCGAGCGCGGAGGCAGGGCATCCGTCGTGCGCAGGCAGGGGCCGTGTCGTTCATCCAGTGCGCTTGTCGCGAACGGAGGACGGCCGCATCGCCTACCGAATGAAGCGACCGCTGCCGGATGGCACTACGCACCTCTTCTTCACTGGACTGGAACTCTTACGTCGCCTGGTGTCCCTGGTGCCCCCGCCTCGGGCGAACCTCACGAGGTTTCATGGCGTCTTCGCTCCAGCGTGTTCCGGTCGTTGTTGCCTAACGCAGCGCCGCGAGGGCTGCGCCGACCTTCGTCACCGTCACCGACACGGGCGTCGTCACCTCCGGAGCGAAGATGGCCACGCGGAGCTCCTCGAAGGCCCACCGCAGCTCCTGCGCCGCTTCCTGGTCACGCACGGTGGCGCGCCTGGCGAGGAAGGTCTCCCACAAGGGGGTGAAGGGCGCCGTCTTCCCTGCGTCCTTGCCGGGGTTTGCCACCGCACGCGACAGCCGTGCCTGGGCCGCGCGGAGGTAGCGCGGGTAGTTCAGCAGGCGCACGAGGGGAATCCACTCGATGAGGTTCGCGGGGAACAGGTGCCCGAGCTGCGAGCGGATGTCTCGCACGGCCGCCGCGCCGCTCGGCCCCTTGGATGCTGCCTTGAGTGCAGCGAGCGTCGCAGCGAGCTCCGAGGAGGTGGCAATGACGGCGTCCGCCCAGTCCCGGGCCGCATCCTCGATGCGCGGTGAGCCATCACGAACCAGCGCCTCGAAGGCCACCTTCGTGCGGGGCAGCGGCGCACCCGGTGCGAGCTTGAACGCATCGTCGACGCTGCGTGCGAGGAGGAGCGCCCGGAAGGCCTCGGCCTGGCCCCGCGCGGGCGGCGCGCCGTCCAAGGACGGGAAGGGCAGCGGCATGCGCGCGGCGCTGACAGCCACGTGTCCGCGCGCGGCGAGCATCAGGAGCCGGCGGACCCCCGTGCGCGTGGCCGCGTCGGCGGCGGCGGAGGTCTCGAGCAGCACCAGGTCTACGGCAGCGCCCCGGTCGACGAGCGCGGGGTAGCTGCGGACCTCGAGCCCCCCGGCCCGCCGGGTGAGCACAGGGGGCAGCTCGCCGAAGGTCCAGGCCGTCAGCCCCTTGCGCTCCCAGTCCGAAGTCGGTGCCACGCTGCGCAGCGCCGCCCGTGCACGTCCCCCGTACTGCTCGAGCAGCGCGTCGGCGTCGCGGCTCCGCGCGAGCTCCTTTCCCCGCTCGTCGAGCACCCGGAGCGTGATGCGCAGGTACGGCGCCACGGCATCCGCCCGGAGGGATTCCTCGGGCACGTCCACGCCGCACAGCCGGGACACCGCATGGGCGAGCGCTGGAATCATCGGCCCGCGGAAGGGCACAAGTTCCTTCTCGAGACGGTCGACCAGGTCCGGCACCGGCCCCAGCTGCTTGCGCTGGGCGCGGGGGACCTGCTCGAGCAGGGCGGTGAGCTTCTCCCGCTGCCACCCGGGGATGGTCCAGTCCAGCTCACCCGGGACCAGCTGTGCGAGCAGCAGCAGCGGCACGCTCAGGGTGATGCCGTCGTCCTCTGCCGAGGGGTCGAAGGTGTACGTCACCGGCACGGACGCGCCGTGCAAGGTGATGGCGTCTGGGTAGTGCGCCGGGGACAGGTCCGGGTCGTGCGAGAGGGCATCCTCCATCGAGAGGACGAGCACGTCGGGGTCGGCCGCCTCGGCCTTGCGGCGCCAGGCCTCGAAGCTCGCTCCGTCCGTCACGTCCGCCGGGAGGCGCTGGTCGAAGAACGTCAGCAGCGCCTCGCTGTCGAGCAGCTCGCTGCGCCGGGCCTTGTCCCGCAGGCGCGCCACGCGCTCGAGCACCTGGCGGTTCTTTTCCTGGAACGCCCCTCGGGTGCGGTACTCGCCGCGCGCCAGGGCATGATCGAGGAACATCAGCCGTGCCCGAGCGGGGTCCATGCTGGCCAGGGCCACGGGGCGCTCCTTGAAGACCTGAAGCCCGAAGAGGGTCGCGTTCTCCTTCACCACGGCGCGCGCGGACTTCTCCGACCAGTGCGGTTCGGAGTAGCTGCGCTTGAGCAGGTGGGGGGCCGCCGCCGCGAGCCACTCCGGGTCGAGCTTCGCCACGGTGCGCGCGAACAGCTGGGACGTCTCCACGAGCTCGAACGCCATCGCCCAGGCAGGGGGCTTTTTCGCGAGCGCCGACGAGGGGTGAACCATGAAGCGCGTCTGCTTCGCGCCCGTATAGTGGCGCTGCTCCGGATTCCACTGGCCGATGCGGGACAGGAGCCCGGTGAGGAGAGCCTGGTGCAGGGCGTCCCCGCGCGACGGGGCGCCCCGGCCCTTGCGCGGCAGGCGCAGCTCGCGGACGGTCTCCTCAAGCTGGCGCTGGACGTCCCGCCACTCGCGCACCCGCAGGAAGGACAGGAAGTTGTCCCGGCACACGCGCCGCAGATGGGACGTCCCCCGGCCCTCGGCCTCGCGCACGAACGCCCACAGCTTGAGGAGCCCCGTGAAGTCCGAGTGCTCGTCACGGAAGCGCCGGTGCAACTCGTCCGCCTTCTGCGCGAGCTCCCGTGGCCGCTCGCGCGGGTCCTGCAGGTTGAGCGCCGCGGCGATGATGAGCACCTCGTCCAGGCACCCGTACTCGGCGCCGGCGAGAATCATCCGCGCGATGCGCGGGTCCACCGGGAAGCGCACGAGCTGGTGCCCGAGCGGCGTCAAGGTGCGCTCCTTGCCCTCGATGGCCCCGAGCTCCTCGAGCACCCGCCAGCCCTCGGCGATGGCCCTCGGCTGGGGCGGGTCGAGGAAGGGGAAGTCCTCGACGTCACCGAGGCCGAGGGACTTCATCCGCAGGATGACCCCCGCGAGCCCGGTGCGCTTGATTTCCGGGTCGGTGAAAGCGGACCGCGTGGTGAAGCTCGCCTCGTCGTAGAGGCGCACGCAGACCCCCTCACGCACGCGGCCGCAGCGCCCTTTGCGCTGGTCGGCGCTGGCCTGGGAGACCGGCTCGATGTGCAGGCGTGTGGTGCCCGAGCGCGGGTCGTAGCGCGACAGGCGCGCTACTCCCGTATCCACGACGTACACGATCCCCGGGATGGTGACCGACGTCTCCGCAACGTTGGTGGCGAGGATGACCCGGCGCTCGGGGATGGTAGCGAAGACGCGCGACTGCTCGGCGGCCGACAGGCGCGCATACAGGGGCTGCACCACCGTGCCGCGGAGCTCGCGCGCGTTCAGGGCATTCTCGGCCTCGCGGATTTCCCGCTCCCCGGGGAGGAACACGAGGACGTCCCCGTCCGGGTCGAGCGAGAGCACGTCCGCCACCGCATCGGCGACGGAGTCGGCGAGCTCGGCGTCCTCGGGGGGTGGCTCGTAGAGCACGTCCACCGGAAAGGTACGGCCCTCCACCTGGATGACTGGAGCCCCCCCGAAGAACTGCGAGAAGCGCTCGGTCTCGATGGTGGCCGAGCTCACCACCACCTTGAGGTCGGGGCGCCTGGGGAGGATGCGCTTGAGCCACCCGAGCAGGAAGTCGATGGTGAGGCTGCGCTCGTGGGCCTCGTCGAGCACGACCGTGTCGTAGCGGCTCAGGAGCGGGTCGCTGTGAATCTGCGCGAGCAGGACCCCGTCGGTCATGAACTTCACGGCCGTCTGCCGGGACGAGCGGTCTTCAAAGCGAATCTGGTAGCCGACGTCCGTGCCCAGCTCCGTGCCGAGTTCGCGTGCCACGCGCGCCGCCACGCTCGTCGCGGCGATACGCCGGGCTGGGTGACGCCAATCTGGCGCGGGCGGCCGCGCTCCATGGCGAGCAGGACTTTCGGTAGCTGCGTCGTCTTCCCCGAGCCGGTGGCCCCCGCGACAATGACCACCTGATGGGCGGTGATGGCCGCGGTGATGTCCTCCACCCGGCTCGAGATGGGGAGCTCGGGGGGGAAGTGCAGGGTGGGCAAGCCGCCGGGAGGTGGGACGGGTGAGTCGCCAGGCATGGCAGCATGACCTAGCACTGAAGCGCACGCTCTACCCCTGACGAAGAGTGTGGCCCGCCGCTCCTCGCTGGGCTACCTCAGCCCGGATGTGTACGAGCGGGTGGCCTTGACTCCATTCCTTGAACGGCCGCGAAGCCCTGATCGATCAAGGCGAAGAACACAGCGTTCGCCTTCTTCGCGGAGCCTCCGTGTTCGAACACGCGGACGGCTTCTTGGCGAGCCGTACGCACCGTCAGCACGATCATGCCGGCCGCGAGCCGCGCGAGGCCATCCGGCTTCGGACCACCGAGCTCGATCGCGAGCCCTTCAGCCGCTTCGTCGTTGAGTTCACGGAGCCGCGCCTCGAGCGACGGGCTCGCCGCGACGAAGCGCCAGAAGTCAGCCGTATGGCGGTCGAAGCGGGCGAACGGATGCTTCTGCTCTCGCAGCTTGCCCATGAGAGCGCGGAGCTCGGCAATCGGAGATTGCCCTTGCGGCCTCGCGCGGATCGCCTCGCGAAAGAAGAGCAGCTTCAAGTCATCTTGGCGATCGAGCATGAGGTCCTCCTTGCGCGCGAAGTAGTTGAAGACCGTCATCTTGGAGACGTTCGCAGCGGCCGCGATCTCGTCGAGCGTCACCGCATCGAAGCCCCGCGCGAGGAAAAGCTCCGTTGCCACATCGGAGATCCGCTGCCTCGTCTCGCGCTTCTTGCTCTCGCGTCGCTCGCCCATGCGCCGGACTCTAGCGAAGCGCCACCGGCATGGGGCACGGATTTTTTATACTTGGTCAACGAATCTCGTGCGAAAATTTTTACCGAGTATAATCTCCTGGTCTTGAGGGTTGCCAGAATGCGGCCCTCAAAAGGAGGAGTCATGAGCGCGAATGGAAAGAAGGTCCTCATCTCTGGCGCGAGCTTCGCCGGGCTCTCGACCGCTTTTTGGATGAGCCGCCTCGGCTACGAGGTGACCGTCGTGGAGGTCGCGCGCGGGCTCCGGACGGGCGGCACGGCCGTCGACATCAAAGGCAACACCGTCGACATCGTCCGGCGCATGGGCCTCTTCGATCAGATCCGGTCGAACCGATTGAGCCTGCAGCGGTGGGAAATGAAGAACGAGCGCGATGTCACGGAGCGCTCGTTGGTGCTGAGAGGTGAAGGCGAAGCACCTTCGGACAGCGAGTTCGAGATCGAACGAACCGTTCTGCTGAACATGCTGTTCGACGCCGTGAAGGACTACATCGAAGTCGTCTTCGACGACAGCATGACCGCGCTGAGCGGGACGCAAGGCAGCATCGAGGCCACGTTCGCCAAGGGAGCACGACGCACGTTCGACCTGGTGTTTGGCTGCGATGGTGTTCACTCCTCCGTGCGGAGGCTCTGGTTCGGCGACGAAGCCCAGTACCTGTATTTTCTCGGGCAGTACTTCTCGATCACGATCGTGAACAAGCTGCTCATCGAGCGGAACACCGCGCAGATGTTCAACGTGCCGGGCAAGGCCGTGATGCTCAACGCTTACAAGAACAACACGGACATCATTTTCGCGTTCGCTTCCGACAAGGAGATCCCGTACGACCGTCGCGATGAGGAGGAGCAACGACGGATCATCGCGGACCAGTTCGTCGGGGCGGGCTGGAGGACGGCGGAGCTGCTCGAAGAAGTGCGGAACGCGAAGAGCTTCTACTTCGACAAGCTGTGCCAGATACGAATGCCTTCCTGGACGAAAGGCCGAGTCGCATTGGTGGGCGATGCGGGGTACTGCCCTTCACCCGCCGCTGGGATGGGGGGCTCGTTGGCCATCGATGGCGCGGCCGCACTGGCGGATGCGATGCGAGATCACGACTGCAACTTCGAGCTCGCGTTTCGAGCTTACAACGAGCGCTTCCGCCCGTTCATCGAGCAGGTCCAAGCGGAGGCCGTGAGGACCGGGCTCGAGACGCTCGTTCCGAGGACTGAAGAGGCCATCCGCGCGAGGAACGCGCAGACCCACTCCTCCTTCTGACTGTTCGGGCGGCCCCCGTCCGCGGCACTCCTTGCCCCTCCGCTCCGGCCCTCTCCTTCAACCCGCCTCCCATTTCTCTTATGCTCTGAGCGTCCCAGCCATCGGCCTGTGGAGCCTCCATTGAAAGCCTGGATGCTGTTGTGCAGTCTGTGTGCCGTTCTCTGCAGTCTGTCCGCGAATGGCGCTCCCCAGAACGATGGCTCGGTTCCCCCCGTCGACTTGAAACGCGCCATGCGACAGGTGCACTTCGCGTTCCACCTGGGGGCCGACGGGCGTTGGAGCGGGAACCATGGCACCTACGCTGTCCAAGCGGGCGCAGACGGGCTGGCGCTCACGCCCTTCCACGCTCCTGCTGCTCCCCAGGCGCTGGTGAGAGGGGCGCCCCTGAAGCTGGGGGCGGCGCGCATCCGCCGCGGTGGCCAGACCCTTTTCAGGAAGCCCGCCCGTGGAGCGCTGGCCCCGGATGGGAGCCTCCAGCTCTCGCGGGAGGAGGCCGTCGAGACGCTGCGCAATGGCGATGACGGTGTGGAGCAGAGCTGGACCTTCGCGCGAGAGCCCGAAGGACAGGGTGCGCTGGACGTGAGCCTCGAGGTGCAGGGCCTCTCCTACCGTCGGAGGCCGCGGTGGCCTCCAACGGCGTGGACTACTTCGTGGCGTGGAGGGACGAGCGCCAGCAGGCCACCCGAGGCGATATCTATGGCACCCGGGTCACCGGGACCGGCACGGTGGTGGATGTCACCGGCATCCCCATCTCCACCGCGGCGTTGACCCAGCAGCAGCCGGCCATCGCTTGGAACGGACAGAACTACACCCTGGCGTGGGAGGATGGCCGGGGTGGCACCGCTGATTCGGACATCTTCGCCGCGCGGGTGAGCAGTTCGGGGACCGTGTTGGATCCCCAGGGCGTTGCGGTGTGCACCGCCGCGCAGACTCAGACGGTGCCCACGGTAGCGGCGCGCGGCTCCAACACGCTCGTCGCCTGGCTCGACGCTCGCGGCAGCGTCCCGGAGGTCTACGGGGCGCAGTTCAGCACCCAAGGCGGGGTGCAGCCCATCAATGGAGAGGGCCTCACCGTTTCCGCCAATTCCATGCCCAGGGATGCGCCTTCGCTCACCCCTGCAGGCGCTCGGGGCTTCCTGCTCGCCTACTCGATCCGGGACACCTCGTTCCGGCATCCCGCGGACCGGGCACGCATGCGCTTCGTACGCTACAACGCTCCGCCGGCTGCCACCTCCCAGAGCCTCACCACCGTGGAGGATGGCTCCCTGGACCTGACCCTCGCCGGGAGTGATTCGGATGGGGATGGGCTGACCTTCACCCTCGCCAGCGCTCCGGCTCACGGCGCGCTCTTGGGCACGCCGCCTCAGCTTCGCTATACGCCGGCCCCTGACTTCCATGGCTCGGACAGCTTCACCTTCACCGTGTCCGATGGCAGCGACACCTCCGCGCCTGCCACCGTCTCGCTCACAGTGTCGCCCGTCAACGACCGGCCGGTGGCCACTCCCATGTCGCGTGAGACGGCGGAGGACACCGCCGTGTCTGTCACCCTGGCCGGGACGGATGGCGACGGCGACGGGCTCTCGTTCCTGGTGGGGACACAGCCTGCGCACGGAACCCTCTCCGGCACGCCGCCTCTGCTCACCTACACGCCCGCTTCCAACTTCCACGGCAGTGACAGCTTCACCTTCCTCGCCAACGATGGCAGCGCCTTGTCCGAACCCAGCACCGTGCAGCTCACCATCACCCCGGTGAACGATGCGCCCGTGGCGCGCGGTCAGAGCCTCTTCACCACCGAAGGCCAGTCAATCTCCCTCACCCTGCAGGGCGACGACCCGGAGGGCGACATGCTCACTTTCAGCGTGGTGACGCAGCCTGCGCACGGAGCCCTCTCCGGCACGCCGCCTTTGCTCACCTACACGCCTGCCGCAGGCTTCCAGGGCACTGACACCCTCACCTTCCAGGCCCGCGATGCCGCGGAGTCCTCCGTCCCGGCCACCGTCACCATCCAGGTGGCGGCCTCGGGCAATCCGGATGCAGGCACTCCAGATGCAGGCACTCCGGACGCGGGCACTCCGGACGCGGGCACTCCAGATGCTGGGAACCCGGACGCGGGCACTCCGGACGAGCCCACGCCCGAGGAAAGCGGCTGCGGATGCTCTAGCGCTTCCTCTGGCTTCCCCCTGGCGTTGCTCATCCTGCTCGCCTGGAGCGGTCGTCTTCCTCGGCGCAGGCCCGGCGTGCGACGCGGATGACGATATGTCTATCCGCACAGTTCTGCTCAGTGATCACCCCGGATCTCTCACAGGTGCATCGCCAGCCTGGGCCACCGTTTTCATCGGGGTGGCGCCAGCGCTGCGTGCGCCCAGCACCGTTCTCCAGGCCGTGGCCAGCAGGATGATGACGCCGCCGAGGATCGCCCAGGGGCCGGGGCGCTCTCCCGCGAAGAGGAACGTCCAGACCGGGTTCAGCACCGGCTCCAGCAGGATGAGCAGCGAGGCCTCCACCGCCGGAGTGTGCCGGATGCCCAGGTTGAAGAGCGTGTACGCCATCCCCAGCTGGAACACGCCGAGGAACAGCAGGATGCCTCCATCCACCCACGTGGGCGTGGGGCCGCTCAGCGCGGGCACCAGCACGCTCAACCCCGCGAGTACGTTGCCCCACACCAGCACCACCTGGCCCTCCGTTACCGCCCGCAGTCCCAGGATGGTCAGCGCGAACGCCACCCCCGAACCCAGCGCAATCGCGTTGCCCAGCATCTGTCCCGGCTGGAGCTGATCCAGGAAGAAGAGGCTCAAGCCCACCAGGAAGATGGGCGCCGCTGTCAGCTCACCTCGTGAGGGCTTCTCGTGCAGCAGCAGTGGGGAGAGCACCAACACGTACAGCGGCGCGGTGTCCTGCAGGAAGATGGCGTTGGCCGCCGTGGTGAGCTTGTTGGCGATGATGAACAGCACCACCGTGGCCGCGTATGCCACCGCCACTCCCAGCGCCTTCAGCGAGGGACGCTTGCGCCCCGCGGGGAAGGCGAGCCACAGCACCAGCGCCGCGATCAGCGAGCGCCCCGAGGCAATCTGGTAGGCGCTGAGGGTGGACAGCTTCACGGCCGCGCCCGCCGTGGACCAGAGCAGGGCGGCGAGCAGGAGGTAGAGGCGAGGGCGGAGCATGGAGTGAGTGGACCGGGGGCATATGTCGGCTCCGAGCCGAACGCCACTGCCTCGAAGTGCCCTCAAGGGATGCACGCTGAGCGGTCTCGATCGTAGAATCTCCAGCCCACGCCATGTGTCGTGTCCCCCGACGTCACAGCTGGGAGCGCAGCCCCTCTTCTGCCTCCCTCTCTCTCCTTGCCCGCATGCTCGCGGCATGCCTGCTTGCGGGAGTGCTTGGGTTGGCTGGGGACGCCGCGGCGCTGGATCCGGACAAGGCGCTCAACCAGTTCCCCCACCGTGCCTGGCAGACCGAGGATGGGCTGCCGCAGAACACCAGTCAGGCGCTCGCTCAGACGCCGGATGGCTACCTCTGGGTGGGGACCTACGAGGGCCTGGTCCGTTTCGATGGTGTGCGCTTCACCGTCTTCGATCCTGGCAACACGCCGGCCCTGCCGGATCGCACCATCACCGCCCTCGCCGTGGACCGCGAGGGCACGCTGTGGATCAACACGAACCGCGGCATGGCGGGCATGCGCGCGGGGCAGTTCTTCTCCCAGCCGCTCCCCGAGGGTGTCGTCGAGCGCGATGTGCATCAGTTGCTGCCCTCCCGGGACGGAAGCCTGTGGATCGCCACCCTGGGCAGCGGGCTCGTGCGGTTGTCCGCAGGCCAGTTCCAGGTCTGGAAGTCCGAGCAGGGGCTCGTCAGCAACCGGGTGCTGGCGTTCACCGAGGGGGAGGCTGGCGGCCTCTGGGTGGCTTGTCCCCAGGGACTGCAGCGCTGGGATGGCACGAAGTTCCTCCCAGGACCGTCCTTCGAGGGGTCTCCTCCGCTGGTGTCCTCCATGGTGGAGGATGCGCGGGGAACCCTCTGGGTGGGTGATCAAGGCGGCACCGTCTACCGGCTCCAGAATGGGAGGATGATCCCCGTTCCCGAGGCGAGCCTGGTGGGAAACCCCATCTCCAAGCTGCTCCTGGATCATCACGGGGTGCTGTGGGCGGCCAGCAGGGGGCTGGGCCTGCTGCGCCTGGCGAATGGCCGCCGCTCCGTGCTGTCCCCCGCGCAAGGACTGGAGAACGCGTCGATCCTGGCCTTGATCGAGGATGCCGAAGGGAATCTCTGGCTGGGCATGGGCTCCCATGGGTTGCACCGTCTCAAGGATGCTCCCTTCACGCCCTATGGTCCCTCCGAGGGACTGGGGCACGAGATGGTGAGTTCCGTGGTGGAGGCCCGTGACGGCAGCCTCTGGTTCGCCCTGCTCGGCGGCGGCATCAGCCGCTGGAAGGATGGGCAGGTGACGACGTGGACCACGCGCGAGGGGCTCCTCGACAACATGGTCTTTGGCAGCGCCGTGGGGCGCGATGGGAGCCTCTACTTCGCCACGCGCAAGGGCCTCATGCGGTGGAGTGAGGGTTCTTTCAGCACGCTGCCCGAAGAGGGCCAGACGCAGAGGAATCCGCTCGGCCAGGCTGTCTATGAGGATGAGCAGGGCACGCTCTGGGTCAGCACCCAGGAGGGGCTCGCGCGGTGGGATGGGAGGCAGTTCTCGCTCGTCGCTCCCCGGGACAAGGTGCTCGGGTCCCTCGGCCGCGTGCTGGCGCGGCGGGCCGCGGGCGGAGTCTGGTTCGGGACGCAGGGTGGAGGCGTGGCCTGGTACTCCCAGGGGCGCTCGGGCACGTTGTCCTCTCCGGGCGGCCCCATTGATGGGGATGTCCGAGGCATCCATGACGATGGCGTCTCGCTGTGGGTCGGCACCACCAACGGGCTCTTCCGCTGGAAGAACGGGAGCTTCGTCCGCCTCTCTCGCAACCAGGGGCTCTTCGACGATGTCGTCTTCGCCATTCTTCCCGATGGGAAGGGCAACCTGTGGATGAGCTGCAACAAGGGCATCTTCCGCGCCTCGCAGCAGGAGTTGGAGGCCGTCGCGGACGGTCGGCTCGCGCGTGTCACCTCTCGCTCCTACGGCAAGGAGGATGGGATGCGGGCCGAGGAGTGCAATGCCCTCGGTGGCCCCGCCGGAGTCCATGCCCGCGACGGCCGGTTGTGGTTCCCCACCATCCGTGGCGCGGTGGCCTATGACGCGAGCCAGGAGCCTGCTTCCTCGGCTCCTCCGCCCGTGCTCATCGAAGAGTTGTGGGTGGACGGCCGCTCCGTTCCCGCATCGGAGTGGACGCGCATTCCTCCCGGAACGGGCCGGGTCGAGATCCACTACACCTCCGCGGCCCTGAGCGCGCCGGATCGGCTCTCCTTCCGCTACAAGCTGGAGGGCATCGACACGGACTGGGTGGCGGCGGGGGCGCGGCGCATCGCGTACTACACGCGCATTCCTCCGGGACATCATCGCTTCCTCGTCGAGGCGCTTGGCTCGAACAGTGGCGGGCCCGAGCGCGGTGCGGAGCTGGTGTTCCTCCTGCAGCCTCGCTTCGTCGAGACGCTCCTCTTCCGCGTGGTGGGGATGCTGGCCCTCGTGCTCGGGGTGGCTGGCGCGGTGTGGTTTCGCCTCCATCAGTTGCGCAGGCGCGAGCTTCGGCTCCAGGCCCGCGTGGATGAGCGCACCGCGGAGCTGGCCATGCGGCTCCAACAGCTCGAGGCTACGCAGGAGCGGCTGGCTCACGCGGAGAAGTTGGTGGCGGTGGGAACGCTCGCGGCGGGTGTCGGGCATGAGATCAACAACCCGCTTGCCTACATTCTGTCGAACCTTCGCTATCTCTCCACGGAGCTGAGGGATCTGCCGCGGCGCGAGGAAGAGAGCGAGCGCTGGCAGGAGGTGGACGAGGCGCTCACCGACGCGCTCCATGGTGCCGAGCGGGTGCGGAAGATCGTCCAGGCGCTCAAGACGCTGGCGCGCGCGCAGGCCGAGCCTCCGAGCAGGGTGGATCTTCACGCCGTGCTGGACCGGACCCTGGAAGCATTGGAGCAGGAGCTGCGGCGCCGGGCGCGCCTGGTGAAGGATTACGGGCTGTCACAGCCGGTGCTGGGGGACGAGGGACGCCTGGGGCAGGTCTTCCTCCAGTTGTTGCTCAACGCCGCTCAGGCCATCCCCGAGGGCCAGCCCGAGCATCATGAGATTCGCGTGACGACCCGCAGGGACGAAGCAGGGCGCGCCGTCATCGAGGTGCACGACACCGGTCAGGGCATTGCCCCCGAGATCCTGCCTCGCATCTTCGAGCCCTTCTTCACCACCAAGGAAGCGGGGGAGGGCACAGGGCTGGGGCTCTCCATCTGCCACGCCACCATCCAGTCGATGGGCGGGGAGATCGAGGTGGACAGCGCGCCGGGACACGGATCCACGTTCCGGATCCTCTTGCCTCCGCTCCAGGCAGCTCCGCTGGTGGGGCCCTAGAGTGGATTCTCGAGGCTGACACCGTATGGCCCACAGGTCGCGGGTCCCTCGTCTCGGGGCGGGTCCCCCCGTCGGCTGCTCAGGATACCCCACATCTCAACCTCTCAAGTAGGCTTCTTTCTTACCTACTGAGAGAGTCACTTGGGGGTTGCGAAGCGGCCCAGTGCGTGATCTGGCGTCGGCATGAGCAAGGCGAGTGAGAACGTGTCCGAGTGGCTGAGGCAGCCGGTGGAGCAGGAAGTGGCTCAAGGGGAGCTCGGGGATGCGCGGCGCAATCGGGTGGCAGGCCAGATCGTGGCTCGGCTTTCGCAGCAACCCACGGCCAGCTTGGCCAACGCCCTGGAGGATGAGGCGAGCCTGGAGGCCGCCTACCGACTGCTCAACAATGAGGCGGTCGGCTGGCAGGACCTGATGTCGGGCCATGTTCGGGCCACCCTGGAGCGCGCGTGCCAGGTGGGCCAGTGCCTCGTCATTCATGACACGACCGAGTTCGTGTTTGCCGGAAACAGCTACCGAGCGGGGCTGGGTCCCACCACGACATTGGGCCAGGGCTTCTTTGTGCACGCGGCACTCGCCGTCTCTGCGCAGGGGGAGCGAATTCCACTGGGGACTTTGGGGGCAGAGTTCTACACGCGCCCGGTGGGTCCGAAGGGCTTGCGCTTGGGCCCCCACCGCCGAGTCAAACCGCACCAGTTGAGCCAGCACCCACCCGAAGCCGGCAACATCCCACCGTGGCCCAAGCAATCGCGGCGCTGGTTGGAGCTGATGCAGAGCATCGAACAGCAGCGCGCTGGCCGCTTCGAGTGCATCCATGTCATGGACCGCGAAGGCGACATCTACGAGGTGCTCCAGGCCGCCACCCAGTTCCAAGCGCGGTTCGTCATTCGCGCTTGCCAGGATCGAGCCGCCTTCCACCAAGGAGAGCTGACGCACCTGTTCGAACTGGCGCGGCAACAGCCTGCGCAGGGCCAGCGCCACATTGAGCTGTCAGAGCGCTCTGGCACGGCCCGCACCTATGGTGGCAAGAGCCACCCAGAGCGTCAGGCACGTCAGGCCACAGTGGCCTTCAGCTCCACCACAGCGTGCCTGCGCAAGCCCGACTCCAAAGGGCGCACTCCTGTAGGCATCGAGGTCAACTTGGTACGCGTGTGGGAGCCGCGGCCGCCGGCGGCACAACCCGCCGTCGAATGGTTTCTGCTCACCACCGAGCCGATACACACCGCCCTCGAGGTGCAGCGCGTCGTGGACATCTACCGTGCGCGCTGGCTCATCGAAGAGTTCTTCAAGGCCTTGAAGACCGGCTGTGCCGTGGAAGTTCGCCAGCACGAATCCTTCCATGCTCTGTCCAACATCTTGGGGCTGTGCATGCCCATCGCGTGGCGACTGCTTCTGTTGCGCGCCCTGGAGCGCACACACCCCACCGCTCCTGCCAGCTTGGCCTTCACCCCACGCCAGCTCCTCATCGTGGCCCACTTGGCCAAGAACCTACCCACTGCTCCCACCCTGGCGCAGGCCCTGGGAGCCCTGGCGCGTCGTGGCGGCCATCTGAAAAGAAATGGCCCGCCCGGCTGGCAAACGCTGTGGCGCGGCTATCGAGAACTCCTCCTGGTGGAGAACGGCTGGATGCTGGCCGAGAAGCGTCGGTCCAGGAGCAAAAACTTGTGATCTATCCTGAGCCGTCGGCTGACGGGTCCGCCCGCCCCGGCGTCCCGCTCTCTCGATTTCCGCTCGAGGTCAGGACTCGTCCATCACCGATTCTTCCTACTTGAAGCGTGGGGAGGCCGGGGAAGACCCAGGTACAGGTCGCTACAGACCCTTGCGAGGAGTGAGAGGCGCCGCGCGCGGGAGGATCTGTCGGCTGGTGGGCGGATGCGCTGGCCTCGGAGCCCGGTTTCCCGCGAGCGGCGGGCCGGATCGCGGCCTTCCCGTGACGCGGATTCAACCCTTGCCTCCGGGTGCCCCTAGGCATTCTGGAGTCCGTGCCTAGTTTCCGTTTCCTCGGAGACGGAGCGATGACGCGGCTTTTCCTCTTGCTCGCACTGACTGGTCTGCTCGCCACCACGGGCTGTCGTCGCGTGCGCTTCGAAGACTCGGTCTTCACCAAGAAGCAGGTGAGCTACAAGGTGGGCGAGCTGCCGAACTACTGGCACCGCGTCTTCGTGGAGGGCAATGACCTGGCCTTCTCCGAACAGGACACGGGGCGGGCGCTCTCCATCAACTCCACCTGCGAGGGGCATGATGATCCGCCCCTGCCGGTACTCATCCGCCACCTGCTGATGGGCTTCACCGATCGGCAGGAGGTGTCCCAGCAACTCGTTCCGCTCGACGGGCGCGAGGCCATGCGCTCTCGCCACACCGCGAAGCTGGACGGTGTGCCCGTGGACCTGGAGCTCGTCGTCCTCAAGAAGGACGGTTGCGTTTTCGACTTCACCTATGTCGCACCGCCCGGTCAGGCCGAAGCCCGCATGCCGGACTTCGATGCCCTGCTCGCGGGCTTCCACACGGAGCGCGACCGATGAGCACCTCGACCCCCATGCCTTCGATGGAGGCTGGCACGGACAGCGGCACCGAGCCCCTGCCCGAGGAGAGTGGCCTCTCCCTGGGCGCGCGCATCCGCCAGCGGCTGGAAGTGCTCGGGGCGATGATGGTGATGACGGGCAAGGTGTTCTCGCGCGCCGTGCGCCCTCCGTATGACTGGGGTGCGCTCGTCTTCCACACCGAGTCGCTGGGCGTGCGCTCCATGCCCATCGCCCTGCTGACGTCCACGTTCGCGGGGCTCGTCATCTCGCTGCAGTTCGGCTTCTTCCTGGCGCGTTTCGGAGTGCAGTACACCGTGGGCCGCGTTGTCGTCCTCACGCTGTTCCGCGAACTGGCCCCCGTGCTCACCGCGCTCACCGTGGGCGCGCGCATCGGCTCGGGCATCGCCGCGGAGCTGGGCGCGATGACCGTGACGGAGCAGGTGGACGCCATCCGCGCGCTCGGGGCGGATCCGCTGCGCAAGCTGGTGGTGCCTCGGGTGCTGGCGTGCCTGCTGGTGCTGCCCACGCTCACCGTGCTGGCGGACGTGATTGGCCTGGTGGCCGGCGCGCTCGTCGTCAACATCCAGTACGGCATCTCGTTGGATCTCTTCTTCCAGGGCGCGCTGGACACGGTGTTCATGAGCGACTTCGTGTCGGGTGTCATCAAGGGCGCCGTGTTCGGCATCACCATCGGCCTGGTGGGCTGCTTCAAGGGCCTCACCGTGGAAGGCGGCACCGAGGGCGTGGGTCGCGCCACCACCCAGACGGTGGCCATCACCTCCGTCACCGTGTGTCTGGCCGACTTCTTCATCACCAAGATCAGCCTCTACCTCTAGCCCATGCGCCTGTCCGCTCCGACACCCAGCCTGGAGTTCCACCCGCCCGCACCCGGCGAGGAGCTCATCCACTTCGAACACCTGAAGAAGTCGTTCGGGCCCAAGCGCGTCTATGACGACCTCGAGCTGTCCGTGCGCGCGGGAGAGACGCTGGTGGTCATCGGCGGCTCGGGCACGGGCAAGAGCGTGCTGCTCAAGTGCCTCATCGGTCTGCTGTACCCGGACGCGGGGCGCATCCTCTTCCAGGGACAGGACCTGACTCGCTTCCACGAGGAGGACTTCTTCGCGGTGCGCCGGCACGTGGCCATGGTGTTCCAGGGCGCGGCGCTCTTCGACTCGCTGACCGTGGGGGAGAACGTGGCCTATCCGCTGCGCGAGCACTTCCCGGAATTGCCTCCGGAAGAAGTGGCCCGCCGCGTGGCCGAGAAGCTGTCCTGGGTCAACCTGCCCGGCACCGAAGCCATGATGCCGGCGGACCTGTCTGGCGGCATGCGCAAACGCGTGGGGTTGGCGCGCGCCATTGCTACCAACCCGGAGGTCATCCTCTGGGACGAGCCCACCACGGGATTGGATCCCGTCACCACTCAGAGCATCAACGCGATGATCAACTCGATGAAGGAGAAGCTGGGCTGTACGTCCATCGTGGTGACTCACGACATGGTGAGCGCCTTCGATGTGGCCGACCGCATCGCCATGCTGGCCAACCGGCGCATCGTCCAGGTGGGCACGCCCGAGGAGATGCAGCGCTCCACCGTGCCCGAAGTGCGCGCCTTCCTCGATGCGCGGCGGGCGGAGCTCACGGGGCGGGAGGTGGCGTCATGAGCCTTTTCACCTCCACTCCTCGTGAGCGGCGCATGGCTTGGCGCGCGGGCCTCTTCGTTGCCGCAGGGCTCTGTCTGGCCGGCGTGGTCGTCTTCTTCATCGGCCAGGAGACGCGCTTCTTCGAGAAGCAGGTGACGTACCACGCCTACTTCCCCAACGTGCAGGGCCTGAGCGACAAGTCGCCCGTGTGGCTCGGAGGCCTGGAGGTGGGGCGCGTGGTGGGCATCCACTTCACCGAGGAGTCCGCGGAGCGCGGCATCCAGGTGAGCATCCAGGTCTCGAAGAAATATGTGGAGCGCGTGCGCCAGGACTCGGTGGCCCGGCTGTCGAGCCTCGGAGTGCTCGGCGAGAAGGCCGTGGACATCTCCCTGGGCAGCCCGAAGTCGCCCCCGATACCGGATGGAGGCGAGCTGCGCACGGACACCAGTGGGGACTTGAACGCCATCATGCAGGCGGCCAGCGAGGTGCTCAACGACTCGCGGGCCATCAGCCACTCTCTGCGGGCGGCGGTGGAGACCTATGCCGACCCTCGGCTCGCCGAGGACATCTCCGCCAGCCTCCACAGCCTCCGGATGATCCTGGGGGAGGTGGAAAAGGGGGACGGCGCGCTGCATGCGCTCATCTATGACAAGGAGACAGGCAACCAGGTGCGAGGGTTGCTGGCCAATGCGTCCCGGGCGGCGCAGCGGATGGATGGAGCGGTGGGGCACGTGGAGGCCCTGCTGGCCGAGGTGCGCCAGGGCGATGGCACCGCGCACGCGCTCATCTATGGCAAGGATGGCGCTCAGGCCCTGACCGAGCTGGGCGCGGCAGCCGGGCAGCTCGCTGGGCTCATCGAGGATGCGAAGCAGAGTCCCAATGGCGCGGTGCACCAGCTCATCTATGGAGATGCGCGGGGCATGTTCGCGGACCTGGGGAGCGCCGCGGCGGACCTGAAGAAGATCACCTCCACGGTGGCCAACGGAGAGGGCACGGTGGGCGGGCTCATCGCGGACCCCACGGTGTACGAGGACCTACGGCAGGTGCTCGGCAACGTGAAGCGCAACCGCCTGTTGCGCGCGTTGGTACGCTTCTCGATCAACAACCACGAGGAGCTGGATCAGATCGGCAAGGTCAAGCAGGAAGAGCAGCAGACTGGGACGGGAGGCTCGGGCTCGAAGAAGTGAGCTCCAGCCGGGAGAAGGGGGAGACAGATCGATGCGGAATTCCAGATTCGCGCCGTGGGTCGTTGCAGCGCTCGTTGCAATGGCTCAGGTGGGCTGTGGCGACGATGAGCCGTCAGCCTCGAAGGACAGTTGCTCTAGCGGCAACAACATGACGAACCCACGCCTCGTGGATGGGCTCGAGCCCACGGCCGGCGGCTCGTTGATTCGAATCACCTGGGAGCCAGGTACCAGCCTGGGCGCCCAACTGCCCTCGGAGTACTTCGCCGCCGTGCAGGTCTCGCGCGAGACCGCACCCGAGGTCCAGAGTCTGGTGACCACCGTCTCGCTCACGGAGGACCGGCAGATCACCGTCCGGTTCCGCAACCTCGGGCCCTACCTGGTCGACCATGACGCCCTGGAGTTCAAGCTGGCGTTCCCGGATCGACGCGGCTTCATCTCCTGCTCCCATCCGGGCATGGATGACGAGTACCTCCTGAACGTCCGCCTGGAGTTCGACGAGCAGAAAGAACTCCAGCGCGCCAGCCTCACGGAGGATGTCTCGCCCGGGGATATTTGACGGGCCTCGGGGGGGGCCCCCTGTCGGGCGAGACCGCAGCCAACTGGTATGCTGGCCGTACCAGTTCGCCACAAGTGCGGCCGACAGGGGGACTCCCATCTCCGAGCGTGTGCTACCACCCGGTGCTCCGAGCGTTCCAGCGCGGTTCCTTCTTCGTCGGAGCGGGCTCCTCGCGGGCCTGCTGCTCGTGCTCGCGGGCTCGAATGCATGCATCGAGGGCCAGAGTCTGGCCCCCGAGAGCCCAGGCTCCACGGCGCCTCCCTCCGGAGATGGCGGCGCACTGCCGGACACGAATACCCAGCCGGAGCCAGCCGCTGGCACGGTCCGTATTGCCGCTTTCAACGTACATCGCCTCTTCGACACGGTCTGTGACTCCGGGAGCTGCGGAGGCTCGGCCTACGAGGAGCTGCCCACGCCCCAGGTCTTCGCGGCCCGTGTGGATCGGATCGCCAGGGCGCTCACCTCGCTGAAGGCCGGGGTGGTGTTGCTCTCAGAGATCGAGACCCAGGTATGTCTGGACGCGCTCCAGGCCCGGGCTCCGGAGTTCTCCTCGGCGGTGCTCGGAGAGATAGGCGCAGCCGCCTCGGTGGATGTGGCCGTGTTGTCCCGCTATCCCCAGCGCGAGGTGCGCCGCCACCGGGCCCAACGCATCCTGACGCGTCCGGACGGGACGACCACTGTCTTCTCCCGGGAGTTCCTCGAGGTGCGCCTGGACGTGGATGGCTCCGAGGTCATCGTCTTCGCCGCCCATTTCCGCTCCAAGGTGGATGACGATCCGGGCCGCCGGTACGCGGAGGCTCAGGCCGCGCACGACATCATGAGAGCGGTGGCCGCAGAGCGTCCCGGGACGCTCGTCGTGCTCGGGGGCGATCTCAATGATGTGCCGGGCTCTCCGCCGCTCGAAGCGCTGGAGCAGGACGGTGCGCTCCAGCGGGTCTCGCGCGAGCTGCCCTTGGAGGACCTCGGGACGGTGTGGTTCCAGGGGGCGCCGCAGGCCATCGATCATCTCTACAGGGCCCGCGACGCCTCCGGGCAGGACGTCCCGGGCACGTTCCGGGTGGTGCGCGATGCGCCGGGGAGCGGCCTGGCGGGCTCGGATCACGCCGCCGTCCAGGCCGACTTCGTGCTTCCTCGTGGCTGAGGCCGGAGCCGCGCCTCAGAACTTGCCGAACTTGAGCATCAACGAGCCCGAGAAGCCGCTCAGGTCCTTCTCGCGCAGCCCGCTCAGGTCCACGCTCCCGATGTACCGATAGCTTGCTCCCACGGACACCCGGACGAAGCTCAGCACGTTCACTTCCAGCGAGAGCACGGGCTCGGCGGCGAAGATGACGTCGTCCTCCACCGAGCGCTCGTCCCGGAACCGGCGCTCCTGCCGGCTGTAGCCCGAGACACCGCCTCCAATGAGCGCGCCGATGGAGGCATGCACCAGCTTCTCGGGCAGGATGATGTACTCCATCCACAGGCCGCCATAGGCGAGGTCCAACCGCAGTGGCTCGCCGATGTCCGGTGCGCCCTCGGGTGCCGCGATGCGGGTCACCAGGCCGAAGCCGCCTACGCCAAAGACGAAGTGGTGGTTGGCGATCCAACCACCGCGGCCGCCAAAGAGGAGGGCGTCCTTGCCCAGGATGCGGCTGTACGTGAATACCGGGCCGCCATAGCCCCCCTGCGAGGCCTTCCCGGAGATGAGCGTCTCCATCTCCGGTAGGGACTCCTCGGACCGCGCGGGCGGAGGCGCCCGATGAGGGGGCGGAGGCCACGGAGGCGGAGGGCCCTCGGGAGGAGGAGGCTGCGGCGGCGCCTCGGCGGGAGGAGGAGGAGGCGCCTCGGGAGCACCTGGCTCCTGCGCCAGAGCGACTGCAGGCAGGGAGAGGGCGAGGAGCAGGCAGAGGGATCGGCTCATGCCCGGTACGAAAGCACGCTTCGCTCCGATTCGCTCGCGTCCGCGCGACCGAGCCTCCAGGGACACGGTGTCCGCTGGTGGACGCCTACCTGGGGCGGCATGTCATTTTTAAGCCCAGATCCGAAAAATGCCGGTGCACGGCATGGCCAGTTGTTGCCTGATCAAATCCACCTGATGGCGCCTCGTCCCTCTCCGTGCACCGTTTCCACCGCGTGCCTGCCCTTCCACTGTTTACAGTGGCCCACCTCCCATGCTTCGGGTGCTAGCTTGCGCGCACCCCGGTGCACCCTGGCCGGGGCGACCCGTCCCGCCGCGCCCCCGGCGGCCCGCCTGAGCGGCCTGGCGGGTCTCAGCCTCTCTCCCATGGGGCACCGAGGCTTCTCGCAATGACGGCCGTAGCTCCCCCTCTGCTCCCGCGCATCCCCAGCGGCGTCATCGGTCTGGACGCCGTGCTCGACGGAGGGTTTCTGCAAGGGGGGACCTACATCGTGGCGGGCATGCCCGGCACGGGGAAGACCATCCTCGGCAATCAGATCTGCTTCCACCACGTGTCCCAGGGCGGCCGGGTCGTCTACGTCACCCTGCTGGCGGAGACGCATGGGCGCATGCTGGCGCACCTGCGCGGCATGGCCTTCTTCTCCGAGGAGCCCCTGGCCTCGGCGCTGCACTATGTGAGCGCCTACCGGGTGCTGACGCAGGACGGGCTCAAGGGCTTGCTGGAGCTGCTGCGCCAGCTCATCCGCGAGCACCGCGCCAGCATGCTGGTGCTGGACGGGTTGGTGAGCGCCAGCGCGTCGGCGCCCAACGAGCTGGCCTTCAAGGAGTTCGTCCACGAGCTGAACACCCTGGTGAGCGTCATCGGCTGTACCACCTTCCTGCTCACCAACGGCCACTCCCCCGAGGACGTTCACCCCGAGCACACCATGGTGGACGGCCTCATCGAGCTGACGGACGAGCTCATCGGCGTGCGGGCCGTGCGCGAGCTCATCGTCCGCAAGTTCCGCGGCAGCTCTCACCTGCGCGGCCGGCACGTGTTCCAGATCTCCCAGCAGGGCATCACCGTCTACCCGCGCTCGGAGGCGATGCTGGCCGACCCCATCGCCGTGCCGGGGGAGTACACCTCTCGAGTGGAGGTGGGCGTGCCTGAGTTGGACGTGATGCTCCGCGGCGGCCTGCAGCGCAGCAGCGCCACGCTCATCATGGGCCCCTCGGGCAGCGGCAAGACGCTGCTGGGCCTCCAGTTCCTGGCCCACGGCGCGAAGAACGGGGAGCCCTGTCTGTACTTCGGCTTCTATGAGTCTCCGCCCCGGCTGGTGGGCAAGGGGCAGGCCATCGGGTTGGATCTCCTGAGCGCGGTGCGCGATGGCCAGCTGGAGATGCTCTGGCAACCCCCTGTAGAGCTGGTGCTGGACGCATTGGCGGTCAAGATTCTGGCGGCCATCAAACGCCGGGGCGTGACGCGGCTGCTCATCGACGGGCTGGTGGGCTTCAAGGAGTCCACCGTCCACACCGAGCGCATCAACCGCTTCTTCGCGGCGTTCACCAACGAGCTTCGCGCGCTGGACGTGACGACCGTGTTCACCGAGGAGACGCGGGTGCTCTTCGGCCCCGAGGTGGAGACGCCCGTCAAGGGCTTGTCCGCGCTCGTGGAGAACCACATCTTCCTGCGCCAGGTTGAATGGAAGGGCGAGCTGCGGCGGGTGCTCGCCATTCTCAAGACGCGCGAGAGCGGGCATGACCCGTCCCTGCGCGAGCTCGTCATCGATGATCAGGGCCTGCACCTCGGGGGCCGTTTCGACAGCACGGGCGCAGTGCTGACCGACTCGGGCCTGTCGTCCACGAGAAGGCGGAGCCAGCGCAAACCCGCCGTGCGCAAACGCCGAGGGGGCAGGAAGTGAAGACAGTCCTCCTCGTCGACGACGAGCACGCCATACTCGATGCACTCTCCGGCATCCTCGAGGACGAGGGGTTCCAGGTGGTGACGGCTGGGAACGGGCGCGAGGCGCTCGCCCGGATGCAAGAGGTCCGCCCGGACGTGGCGCTCGTGGACGTGATGATGCCGGTGATGGACGGGCGCGAGCTGCTGCGCGAGCTGCAGGCCGACGCGCGCTGGCAGTCCATACCCGTGGTGCTGATGAGCGCCGTGCCTCGCTCCATCCTCACCCGGGATGCGCCGCTGGTGTGCGCCGACTTCTTCCAGAAGCCGTTCGACTTGTGGAAGCTGCTCGACCGGCTTCGCGAGCTGACGGGGGCGGAGGAGGCGCACTGAGGCCAGAGTTCAGGGGCCGTTCAGGTCCATATAGGCGCGGCGGGCGGGCACCGAGTAGAAGCGGCCCTCGGGCAGCACGTAGGCGGTGAGCCGTCCGCCGTAGACGCAGCCCGAGTCCAGCCCGTAGGCGTGCGGGTGCTTCTGCAGCCCGCGCAGCGCATCGTGCCCGAAGAGGACGAGCTCGGGCCCGGGCCAGAGGCTGGCCCACGGGTCCCCGTCCTCCACGCGCTTGGAGGGCTTTCCGTCGGGGGCGATGCTGCGCAGGTTGAGCAGGTGCTCCTGGCGCTGCTCGCGCAGAGGTACGCCCGGCACCAGCCCGGCATGCACGGCGATGGCATTGAGTTCCGGCAGGCGCATGTAGAGGAGCAGCGAGGCCAGGTACTTCCAGTCCGCGGGGCCCAGGGACTTCAGCACCTGCTGGTGCTCGGGCTTGAGCTTCTTGCCCTGCTTCTGGTGCCCCTGGTGCCAGCGCAGTACGTGCTCGTCATGGTTGCCGCGCACCGCCTGCAGGCCCAGCTCGCGCGCCCGCTGCAGCACTCCCACCGAATCCGGGCCCTTGGCCACCAGGTCTCCCACGAGGACCACGCGCTCGCCCGGTTGCCAGCCGCACTCCTTCAAGAGGGCATCCAGCTCGTCGGCGCAGCCGTGCACGTCTCCGATGAACAGCGTCCGCATAGGCTCTTTCGTATCGCGCGGGGGCGGGAGGCGATGTTACCTGCCTGCTGCGCACTCGGGCAGGTGGTGGATGGCGAGGCCTGGGGTCCTGGCACTCGGGTTGCTGGTAAGAGGGGGGAGCCCGCCGGGTGCGGGCAGCGGGCCACAGGTGGCCCTCGGAGGTGAATGTGGTGGAGCACGGCGGCATGGCAGGCGGCTTTCCGGCCTGCGCTTCCTGGCTGGAGCTGAGCGCGCCGGCCCTTCGGCACAACGTGGAGGTGTTCCGGGCGCTGGAGGCGGCTGCGGGCACGGGGCCTCGGCGGAGCATGGGCGCGGTGCTCAAGGGCAACGCGTATGGGCACGGCTTCCGGGAGCTGTTGCCGCTGGTGCACCCGCTGGTGGACATCCTCTACCTCATCAACCCTCAGGACGGGCTGGCGGTGCGGGCCTACGAGCGGGAGCACGGGCTGGCGCCCAGGCAGGTGCTGGTGATTGGGGCCATTGGCCCGGACGAGGCGGTGGCGCTGGCGCGTGAGGGCGTGGACGCGGTGGTGGCGGACCTGTCGTGGCGGGAGGCTGGGGCGGTGCTGCGCGCGGCCCGGCTGGAGCGTCCTCTGCGGGTCCACGTCCACGTGGACACGGGGCTGGGGCGCGAGGGCTTCACGCTGGAGCAGATTCCCCGGGACACGGGCTTCCTCGCCGAGGCGAGGGACGTGTTCGAGCTGGTGGGGGTGCTCAGCCACTTCTCCAATACAGAGGATGTGACGGAGCAGGAGTACGCGCTGGCGCAGTTGGAGGCCTTCGAGACGGGGCTCGGGCGGCTGGTGGCGCAGCTCTCCCCGGCGCATTCTCCGCAGCGGCACATCGCCGCGAGCGCCGCGAGCCTGGTGCTGCCCCGCGCCCGCTACGAGGCGCTGCGGGTGGGCATCTCCTTATATGGACTGTGGCCCTCGACGGAGACGCGGCTATCGGCGCGGCTGGTGCTGGGCGAGGTGCCCTCGCTGCGGCCGGTGCTCTCGTGGCGGTGCCGCAGCCAGGTGGTGAAGTGGCTGCCGGCGGGCAGCTACGTGGGTTACGGGTGCACGTACCGGTGCTCGGAGCCCACGCGCATCGCGGTGCTTCCGGTGGGGTACTTCGATGGGTACCCGCGCCTGGTGTCTGGCAAGGCGCACGTGCTGGTGAACGGGCGGCGGTGTCCGGTGCTGGGGCGCGTAATGATGAACCACCTCATCGTGGACGTGACGCGGGCCACGGCGGACGAGCGGCCGGTGACGGCGACGCTGCTGGGGCACGACGGCGACGAGACGGTGTCGGCCGAGGCGCTGGCGGGCTGGGCGCAGACGATTCACTACGAGCTGGTGACCCGGCTGGGTGCGCACTTGCGGCGGGTGGTGGTGGACTGAGCGCCTGGGCTCAGGCGGCCTCGGCCACGTCCTCCAGGCACTCATCGGTCAGCCGCTGGATGTGACCGATGACGGCGATGCAGAGCAGCGCGCCGAAGGCGAGGATGACCTGGGAGGCGAAGCCCGCGAGCAGCGCTGACGTGAGTAGGAAGGGATCCGAGTCGAGGGTGCTGAAGAGGTACTCCTTGACGATCCAGGCCGCGACGCCGAGCACCCAGGCAGTCCACCAGGCCGTTACCGCTGCGTTCAGCTTGGGCGAACCTCCCAGGCTCAGCCGCAAGCTGCGCACCACGAGATAGGGATCGTACAGGTGGGCCAGCGGGATGAACCACCAGGCCACGGCCCACGCGGGCGTCGTCCCGGGATCCAACCCGAGCATCCGCGCCGTCCTCACGGCCAGGTGCAGCCAGCGCAGAAAGAAGAACGCCGACAGCGCGGTGGCGAGGACCACCGGAGCGGTCAGCAGGCGGGAGAGCCGCTCATAGGTCCTCGCCGCTTCGTCAGGCGCCAGGCCCGAGTCGAGCCGGGAGATCAGCCAGCCCGTGAGGATCGCTCCGAGCCCCATCCCGACGGTGACAAGGCCCAGCGACCACCGCGTCAGGCTCCCACGTGTTCGCAGGGAAGGCAGCTCCCGGAGCTGGCGGTACTCGCAGGCCGCGCAGAGTTCTCCCCACGTCTCACAGCGGGCGCAGACGAAGCGGCCACACCGTGAGCACGTCCCCACCGGCTTGAAGGCCGGGTGCGCGAGGCAGGCGACATCGAGCGCCATGGCGGCAGAGGCAGAGGTCATCGAGACACGCTGGGATTATGACCCAATCCACGCCGGAGATGGACCAGACTGCCCCGGTATGGATGCTCACGATGCCTGGGAAGCGCTCGAGCTGGAGAACCCCGAGCCGGAGCAGGTGCTGGCCCGCTTCGAGGCTGCCGAGTCCGGGCTGGGTGAACCTCGCACCTTCCAGCTACCGGCGGACTTCGGCTTCTACGACGCCGCGAATCGCGAGCTGATCGTCGGCTTCAACCGCTGGATGCTGGAGCGCTTTCGGGAGTTGACGCCGCCCGGCGGATTCGTGCACGTCGTGGATCCCGACCTCAACCACATCGGCTATCGCCTTCATCCCCACGCACCGCTGGGACAGGGTGCGACGCTGGAGCAGTGGTGGGGCTTCGTGCAGTACCTCCAGGGCTCGGTCTGGAAGGTGCCGCTGCTGCCGGATGGAGACAGCTACGACTTCATCTCACCGGGCTTCGACTGGGCGTTCCGCTCGCGCTTCGCCGTGAGTGGCCTCTCGGAACTCGTCTTTGCCGGAGCGCCGATGCTTCGAGCGCTCGAGGTCCACGGGCTCCCGGAGTTGCTCCTGCGCCTCTCCTGAGCCCGCGGACCTGGGGTCGGAGGCCCTCAGGGCGCCTTGGACACCTTGTTGCCGATTCCGGTGGCGCTCACCTTGGGCTTCTTGGCCTTGCCCACGGCGCGCTTCCACGTGACGGTGTTGCTGGAGCCGGTGACGTCGATCCGTCCCACGCCCTCCAGGGTCACCTTGTTCGTGCTCCCCGTCACCTCGACGCTCTTGCAGTCGCCGGTGATCGTCAGCTCGTTCGAGGAGCCGCTGATCGACACCTCGGTCGTTCCCGAGCAGGAGAGGGTCTCCTTCCGGCCGCTGCCGGTGATCTCGACCTCTGAGCCCGAGCTGTCCTGGGTGGCTTCGTCCGCGGCCCGCTCGGAGGCAGGGGTGCTGGACTCGTCATCGTCCGTCTGGACGTTCACCCTGCCGCCCCCCACATCCACTTTCGACCCGCCGGACTGGACCTTGACGCTCCCATCCTTGCCGACCTGGACGGAGCTCTGCGCGCCCGCCGCCATCGAGAAACACACGGTGAGCCCGACAACCACTGAAAGGATCCGCTTCGACATGGGTACCCGCTGCTGCGCGTGAGGCGGGGGTTATACTCCGGGAGAAGGCGGCGCATACTTCCAGCGACGGTGCAGCCACAGCCATTGTTCAGGGTATTGACGGATGATGCGCTCGAGCCCCGCGGTGACCAGGGCGGTGTGCTCGGTGATGGGGTCCTTGCCCTCCTCGGGCGGCGGTGGCGGGATGGGCCCTTCGATGTGCACGCGCATGCGCGGGCCGTCCCGCACGCCCATCACCACCCACGCGGGTACCCCGGTGCGCTGCGCCGCCACCGCCATGGCCGGCGTGGTGGACGCCAGCTTGCCGAAGAACGGCACGAAGACGCCCTTGGTGGGGATGGCCTGATCCAACAACATGTACGCGCTCTCGCCGCGCCCGACGGCGTCGATGAGCTCCTGCACGGCGCCGCGCGGGTAGATGAGCCCGGCTCCCGCGCGCACCCTGTTTTCCGCGATGCGCGTGTTGAGCGCGCCCTTGAGGGGACGCACCAGCGCGTTGAGCGGCACGCCGCGGTGGATGAGGACCTCGCCCAGAATCTCCCAGTTGCCGAAGTGGGCCGTCACCAGCAGCGCGCCCTTGCCCGTGGCCAGATGCGCCTGGAGCGCCAGCCACGCTTCGCGACCCACCACGTCCTCCTTCTCCCAGTCCGGAGGCATCCGGTCCCGATCCGCCAGGGCCTCGAGCACCGTGCGCGCCATGGTGAGGTAGGTGCCACGGACGATGGTGTGCCGCTGCTCCTCGGTGAGCTCCGGCATGGCCATGGCCAGGTTCTCCAACGCGACGCGTCGCCGGATGCCCAGCGAGTAGGCCAGCCCGCCCACGAAGCGCACGAGGCGCTCGCGCGTGCCGCGGCTGAGCCCCGCCACCCAGCGCAACGCGAGGTTGGCCAGGAAGCCGGTGAGCGGGCCCGGCGGCTCGCCGATGACTCGGCGCAGGTGGGAGGACGTCAGCCGGATGGGATGGACCGCGGGGGCGGGCACGGTTGCGGGCAGGGACACGGCGGCGCACTCCACACCGAAGCGAACAGGCGAGCAAGGCCAGTCGACGAGAAGTCACTCCCCTGCTGCGCCGTGCCGCGCTAGACCGCGTCCCCATGCGCCTCCTTCCTTTCTTTGCTCTCCTCCTCACGGGCCTGCTCACAGCCTGTGGAGCTCGGCAGAACGTGCCGGATGCCGAGACCGCTGCTCCCCCGGCCTCCGCGCAGGCCGCGACTCCGGCCTCTCCTCCACCCTCGCTCACGCCGCCCAGGCTGCGCCTGCCCACCACGGTGCGTCCCACGGGCTACACGGTGGAGCTCACCGTGGACCCCACCGCGGAGACCTTCCAGGGCGTGGAGGAGGTGGCGCTCGAGGTGGCCGAGCCCACCTCGGTGCTCTGGCTGAACGGCAAGGCGCTCACGGTGAAACAGGCCACCGTGACGCAAGGGGGCGCGTCCATCGCGGTGACGCAGGTGCCCGGCACGGACGAATTCCTCGGCTTCACGTTCGCGAGCCCGCTGGCCAAGGGCCCGGCGACCCTGCGCATCACCTACGAGGCCGTGGCCTCCACCCGTGAGCTGGATGGCGCGTTCCGCAACCAGGAGGGCGGGGACTGGTACCTCTTCACCGAGTTCGAGCCCCTGGACGCCCGGCGCGTCTTTCCCTGCTTCGACGAGCCGAGCTTCAAGGTGCCCTGGCAGCTGACCCTGCACGTGCCCAAGGGAAACGTGGCGGTGAGCAACACGTCCGTGCAGGCCGAGGAGTCCCGGCCGGATGGGGGCCGCACCTTCCGCTTCGCGCGCACGCCGCCGCTGCCCAGCTACCTCATCGCCTTCGCCGTGGGGCCATTCGACTTCCTGCAGGCCGCGCCCTCGGGCCGCAACAAGGTGCCCACGCGCATCATCACCCCCAAGGGCCGCGCCGCCGAGGGTGCCTACGCCGCGAAGGTGACGCCGGAGATCATCGCCCGGCTCGAGGACTACTTCGGCATTCCCTACCCGTTCGAGAAGCTGGACACCCTCGCGGTGCCGCTGCTGGGGGGGGCCATGGAGCATCCGGGGCTGGTCACCTTCAACTCGGAGATGATCCTGGCCAAGGAGTCCGAGGACAGCACCGAGCGCCAGCGCGACTTCGCGGACACGCAGGTGCACGAGCTGGGGCACCAGTGGTTCGGCAACCTCGTCACCCTGTCCTGGTGGGACGACTTGTGGCTCAACGAGGCGTTCGCCACGTGGATCACCCCGCGCATCATCGAGGTCTGGCAGCCCACCTGGGATGCACCGGTGCAGAGTGTGCAGATGCGCTCGCTCGTGCTGGAGTCGGACAGTCTGGTGTCGGCGCGGCGCATCCGCCAGCCCATCGAGAATGACGGAGACGTCCAGAACGCCTTCGACACCATCACCTATGGCAAGGGCAGTGCGGTGCTGGAGATGACGGAGGAGTGGCTGGGGCGGGAGGTGTTCCAGCGCGGCGTGCAGCGGTACCTGCGGGCTCATGCGCGCGGCAATGCCACGGCGAAGGACTTCCTGGATGCGCTCTCGGCCGAGGCGGGACAGGACGTGGGCAAGGTGCTGAGCACCTTCCTGGATCAGGGCGGGGCTCCCGTCGTCAGCGCCGTGATGGACTGCTCGGGGAAGACGCCGAAGGTGGTGCTCTCCCAGCGCCGATACCTGCCGTTGGGCTCGCCGGGTGTGGCGGCGCAGACCTGGCATGTGCCGCTCTGCGTGCGCTACGGCGTGGGCGCGACGACGGGCCGGGCCTGCACCGTTTTGGAGACAGAGCGCGCGGAGCTGCCGCTGCCCGAGGCGAAGTCCTGCCCGGATTGGCTCTACCCCAACGCCGGAGGCGCGGGCTACTACCGGGCCGAGGTGAAGGGCGATGCGCTGCGCAAGCTGGTGACGGCGGCGGACAAGCGGCTGACGCGCACCGAGCGCGTGGCGCTGCTTGGGGACACGTACGCACTGACAAAGGCCGGGCTGTTGCCCGCGGCGGATGCGCTCTCTCTGGCGGTGCGCTTCGCGCAGGAGACGGACCGGCAGGTGTTCAACGCCTCGCTGGAGCTGCTGGGCCTGGTGGAGGAGCGGCAACTGCCGGAGGCTCGCCGGGAGGACTTCCACCGCTTCCTTCGGGACACCTATGGGGCGCGGGCCCGAAAGCTGGGCTTCACTCCGCGCGCGGGGGAGAACGAGGACACGCGCCTGCTGCGCCCGCTGCTGCTGGGGCTGGCGGGGGGTGGGGGAGGAGATCCGGTGCTCGTCGCCGAGGCGAGGAAGCTGGCCGGGAAGTGGCTGGCGGATCCCCGGGCGGTGGATCCGGAGTTGGTGGGCACGGTGCTGGGCATCGCCGCGAAGTACGCCGGGTCGGAGTTCGTTCCGAAGTTCCAGGCGGCCTTGAAGATGGCCAAGGAGCGCAAGCTGCGCCAGCAGCTCATCCACGGCCTGTCCGGTGTGAGAGATCCCCAGTTGCTCCGCCAGCTGCTCCCCATGCTGCTGGATCCGGCCAACGACGCGCGCGAGTGGGTGTGGATGATGATCGGGGCCGCGTACCATCCCGCGACGCGAGACGTGGTGTATGCCTTCGTGAAGGAGAACTACGACGCGCTCGTGGCGCGGCTGCCGGAGGACTTCGCCGCCCACCTGTCGCGCGTGGGCGGCTCCTGGTGTGACGCGGAGCACCGCAAGGACGTGGCGGACTACTTCGGCGAGCGCAGCGGGAAGGAAGAGGGCGGAGCGCGAGTGCTGTCGCAGGTACTGGAGAGCATCGACCTGTGCATCGCCCAGAAGGCGGCTCAGGGCGCCAGCATCGAGGCCTTCCTCACCCAGGGGCCGGTGAAGGTGCCCGCTTCCAAGTAGGAAGGAGGCTGCTCGCTCTCGGGGCGCTCGCGCTGCCTCGGGAGCGTGGTGGGAATGAGGCCGGGCACTCCCGCGAGGAGCGCTGGCGGCCCACCATCGGGAACCTTCCCTGCCTCCTATGTGTTTCCCAGATAGGAGGTCGCGACCCATGGCTGCAGGCATGACGTCCGCTGCGGTGCGCTTCTGGGATGCGCTTGCAGTCTCGGTCGCGGGCTCCGTACTCATCGTGTTCCTTCTCCCCTCCGCGAGTCTGGCCGCCACACCGGGGGCCAGCACGTCGGCACTGACGCCACTGGAGCAGGAGCTCATCGTCACGCCGGAGCTGCGGCCCTCCGAGACGCGTCAGCCCGTGCTTGGCTACCTGCGCCACACGGCGGAGGGCTGGAAGCTGGACATGCTGCCGGGCGCCGTCACCCGCACGGGCCCGTTGCCTGTGCTCACCTCGGGAGCGGATGCGGCGCCGGAGTATCCTCCTTCGCTCTCCGTGTACCCGTACGCACCACTCTTCCGGGTCGATTTCTAGGCTCGCCGTCACATCCTCGCCCACGCCACTCCACCACGCGGGAGAGTCCCCCAGGGGACTCGGAGCCTGGAGGGCGTCATGGCGGAACTGAGACTGGCTTCCGAGGGAGGGCTTCCTGGCACGTGGTACTCGCGTGTCCAGGGGCAGCTCGAGCAGACCGAGCAGCGTTACAAGGAGCGGCGTCGGGTGCGCGAGGGGGTGGTGCACCAGCTGCGGGACGAGCATCGCACTCCGCTGGAGGTGGACAGCTCCGATCGCGTCCAGGCCCGGTTGCGCCGGTTGGGCATCGACGCGGCGGAGGGCAAGCTGTGCCCGGATCCCGTGCAGGTCCGCTCCCGTATCGTCCCTGGCACCGCCGAGCCCGCGAAGCTGGTGTTCGAGCGGGTGCTGGGGCGCAGCGATCTGACGAGCGTGTGCTTCCTGGAGCGAGGCCTGAAGGTGTCCCGAACCGTGGGGCGGGTGCGCATCAACGACGCGCGTGGGCGGCTGACGGGCTACGGCACGGGCTTCCTGGTGTCGCCCCGGCTGATGCTGACCAACCACCATGTGCTTGGCAGTGCGGCGGAGGCCAGCCACAGCCAGATCGAGTTCAACTACCAGTCCGGAATCGACGGGGCGGCACTGCCCTCGGTGCTCTTCGAGCTGGATCCGGCGACCTGCTTCATCACGGACGAGAAACTCGACTACGCGCTGGTGGCGGTGAAGGAGCGATCGGCGGATGGGCAGGCACTGAGCGAGTTTGGCTTCAACCGGCTCATCGAAGCGACGGGCAAGGTGCTGCTCGGCGAGTACGTGAACATCATCCAGCACCCCAACGGAGAGCCCAAGCAGCTCGCGCTGAGGGAGAACCAGATCGTCGATCTCCTCGATAACTTCACCCATTACATGACGGACACGGCGCCGGGCTCCTCGGGTTCGCCTGTCTACAATGATCAGTGGGAGGTGGTGGCGCTCCATCACATGGGTGTGCCGAAGCGTTCGGAGGACGGTCACCTGCTCACGGTGGACGGCGAGACCTGGGAGCCCGGGATGGACCCGGCGCTGCTCGCGTGGAAGGCGAACGAGGGCGTGCGGGTGAGCAGCCTGGTGCGGCACATTCGTTCCCGGACCGTCTCGGGAGAGGCGGCCCGGCTGCGCGCGGAGCTGCTCGAATCCACGGCGAACCCTGAGACGTCCTCGCGCCCGCGCTCGGGTATCCGCAAGCGCATCGCCACGGTCGTGGCCCGGCACGTGAAGGGGGATGCGAAGGGAGGCGGCACGGAGACGGTGTTGGATCCACGGAACCGTGGGTTTCCAGTGCAGCGGGTGAACGTCTCCGAGCCGTCCGTCGAGGAACCTTCGGAGGGCGAAGCGCCGCCCAGCGAGCTGAAGGAGCAGGCGCAGGAGACACGTGGGGTGATTCTCACGGGAGGGAATGCCACGCTGACACTGCCGCTGCGCGTGAGCATCCAGGTGAGTCTGGGAGACGGTGCCGCGCTCGGCGGTAGTGCCGTGGAACCGCGTCCCGCGCCCGCGCTCAGGAAGGCGCCGACGCGCCGGCCCATCATCCAGGTCTCCGCCCACGCACGGCCGGAGATCGAAGAGGCGCTCGCGGAGCTGGAACGGTCCCGTCGTCGGCCCTACTTTGACGAGGCCGCCTCGCTCGCCGCGCAGGAGCGTTACTACGCGGACGTGGGGGATGAGCCGGACTACGAGATGCTTCGTGAGCTCGTGCGAGGCACTCACCGCACGCTGTTGCGCTACGCGCCGATGAGCCAGGTCTATCCGTGGGTGGACCTGCGCCCGGAGGGCATGCTGCGCAGCATCTACTCGGGCAAGGGGTTCGATCCGGAGGAGTTCATCCGAGAGGATGCGCGCATCGACCAGCTACGAGGCGAGCGCTTCCGCGAGGTGCTGACCACCGAGGGGCTGCTCGGCTCCGAGGCGATGGCGGCGAGGATGGATCTGCTGGAGGCGGCGCTGCCCTACAACTGCGAGCACGTGGTGCCCCAGTCCTGGTTTGGCAAGCGCGAGCCGATGAAGGGAGATCTGCACCACCTGTTCGCGTGCGAGTCGGGCTGCAACAGCTTCCGAGGCAACACGCCGTACTTCGACTTCCCGGACTTCGAGGAGGTGGAGCGGGAGGAGTGCGGGCGGCGGGTGGCGAACAAGTTCGAGCCGACGAGCGGCAAGGGGACGGTGGCGCGGGCCACGCTCTACTTCCTGCTGAGGTACCCGGGGGAAATCAACCGCACCTCCACTGAGTACGAGGAGAGTCGGCTGGCGGTGCTGCTGAACTGGCACCAGGCGGAGCCGCCGTCGCTGCACGAGCGGCACCGCAACGACGCCATCTTCGAGCGCCAGGGCAACCGCAATCCCTTCATCGACCACCCGGAGTGGGCCGAGCACGTGGATTTCCGAGAGGGGCTCGGGTGAGCGCGCGGGCAGGGTGGCGGGGGCTCCGGCTACGGCCTCTCGAGATCATCGAAGAAGATCTTGAGCACCTTCCACTTTCCGCCTGCGCGCTCGAGCTGGGCGTACCACACGATGGCCTCGTTGTCGGAGGCGCCGCCCATGGCGACGTTCGCGGGAAACCTGTCCGTGGCTGGGTTGAACTCGAAGCCGCAGTGGGCGTTCTTGAGGAGCGGAACCACGTGCTGGCAATGGCCCTTCTCGTCCCCGGTGGCACGAGCACAGTAGCGAAGCACTGCGCCTTGGATTGTGCGCCACTCGTCCGAGTTCCAGGCAATGTCGCGGGCATCCCGACCGCGATCCCCACTCTCGCAGAAGTAGGGCGGCTCGTCGGCCCGCGCGAACGAAACAGGGCTGGCGATCGTCAGGAGTGCCAGGAGGAGTTCATGCGGTTTCATGAAGTGGGAGCATAGATCGTTCGCCTCGATGAGGGCCGTCATCCAACCACCACTGAGGTGCCCCTCCGTCCCCTGGTCGAGAGCGGATCCCCATCCCTACGGATCTCCATGCCAAGTGTGATCGTGATCGGTGGAGGTGTCGCAGGTTTGACCGTGGCCCACGAGCTCGCCGAGCGCGGGCTCGAGGTCCATGTGTTCGAGGCGAGAACGGCCTGGGGAGGCAAAGCGCGCTCGCAGCCGGTGGCCGGGACCGGCACGGGAGGGCGCAGCGACCTGCCAGGCGAGCATGGCTTCCGCTTCTACCCGCGCTTCTACCGGCATGTGATCGATCAGATGCAGCGGACTCCGGTGACGAACGGTGTGAACGGCAACGTCGAGCAGCACCTCAAGGCCACTACCGAGAGCGCCATTGCGATGGTGGACGAAGATACGTGGTTCCGTTTCTACCGGCGGCGTCTCGACAAGCCCTACAGCGTGCTCGAGGCGCTCGAGCTGTTCTTCCAGGAGCTCGACTTCGACGCGGCCGATGTCAGTCTGTTTGGACTGAAGATCCTCCAGTTCATGACCTCGAGCGATGAGCGCCGGCTCGGCGAGTACGAGGGGCTCTCATGGTGGGATTACCTCCGAGGGGACCTCTACTCGCCGAAGCTCCAGCGCCAACTGCGCGCGGTACCGCGCACGATGGTGGCCATGGATCCTCAGCACGGCTCGGCACGGACAATCGGTATCATCTCGATACAGCTGCTCCTCGACTTCGCCACGAGCGGTGTGAACAACGACCGGACGATGGGCGGACCGACGAGCCAGATGTGGCTCGAACCCTGGGTGGCTTATCTGAGACGCCTCGGGGTGCACCTCCACGGTGGTGTGCGGTGCAGCGGGCTCGATGTCACCGACGGACGCATCTCGCAGGTCCGCTTCGATGATGGCCAGGCACTTGGCGCGGATCACTACGTGCTCGCGGTGCCTATCGACGCTGCCCAGGTGCTGATCACGCCGGAGCTCGCCGCGTTGGATCCGGCGCTGGCCCGCCTGCGCGCCGCCGATGTCGATCAGCTGGTGTCGTGGATGGTGGGGCTCCAGTTCTTCCTCTACGAAGACGTGCCCCTGGTCCGGGGCCACATCTTTTATCCGGACTCGCCGTGGGCACTGACTTCGATCTCTCAGCCCCAGTTCTGGCGTGAGCTCGGCCTGTTCCGGCGCCAGTTTGGGGACGGCTCGGTGGGCGGTCTGATCTCGGTGGACATCTCCGAGTGGGACACGCCCGGCACGTTCGTGCCCAAGCGCGCGAAGGACTGCACGCCCGAGGAGATCAAGCTCGAGGTCTGGGCGCAGCTCAAGGCATCGCTCAATGGCAGGCACGCGGATGAGCAGATCCTGACCGACGAGCTGTTGCACTCCGCCCACCTGGACGCGGACCTCGACTACAGCACGGGCCTGCCGCCGAGAAACCCGTCGCGGCTCCTGGTCCATCCTCCGCGTTCCTGGGAGGTGCGTCCCGAAGCGGCGAGCGTGATCCCCAACCTGTGCCTTGCGGGCGACTATGTCCGCACGCACACCAATCTGGCCTCGATGGAGGGGGCTTGCGAGGCAGGGCGGCGCGCGGCCAATGCGATCCTCGACCGGATGGGCTCAACGGCCACGCGCGCCACGATCTGGCCGCTCGAGGAGCCTGCGGCCTTTGAGGCGTGGAAGCGCCTCGACGCGGTGCTCTATCAGCGAGGCCGCGCGCACCTGTTCGAGCTGCTAGGCATCGACTCGGCATTCAAGGCTGCAGACCTGCTGCGCCGGTTCGGAGCATTGACGGGAGTCTCCCGTGTCGACGATCTGCTGGACCGGGTGAGAGCCACCGACCTGGTCGACGGGCTCCTCTCGCGACTGGGCGTGCACTGAGCGCGCCCTCGTTCCCATCAATGCAGCGGGCTCATGCGCGTTTACCGCACGGCAAACAGCGGCACTCGAACTCTAGGCACACATCTCAAGAGTGCTTGAGGCCCGAGCAAGTCGGGCCTGCTGTACTTCAGGCCTTCACTCCTTCGGGCACGTCTCTCGAGACCGTTTCCTCGGAAGAAGTCTGGGACTGCTTCGGGCGGGCGTCATCCGGCGCTTCAAGACCTCGGGCCTGCCGCAGCCATTGCGGCCAGTTACGAATCTCCTCCCTGGCGTCCTCGATCTGCGCTTTGAGCCATCCCGGCTTTCTCACTGGATTCCTCCTCACGCGGTTGCACCGCTCCTCGGAATTTAAGGCCGATGCTTTCCACAATGGAGCCGAATCGCGCGAGATGTTCAGCCTCCAGAGGGCTGTACACAGTGTAGTTTCCTGGGTGCTTCGGAACTACCTTCGTAGGTACCCATGCGAGCACACTGCCGCTCTTGTCCTTACGCTCTCCCTTGAGTTCGAAGAATTCCATGTACCGCCTGGGAGCGATGCCGACGAACGGTGAAAAGATGACCTTGCCGGTGGACCCTCCCTCGGAGCCCTCCAAGGCGATGGAGTCCGAGTAGAGGTCCGCAGCCAGGCTCTTGGGGTAGGGGTCGATGTAGACGACCCGCGAGATGCCTGCGGCGATGATGTGCCGCGCACACTCATGACAGGGGAACGTCGTGACGTACATCACACCACCCTGCACGGATACACCGCGTCTCGCTGCTTCCATGAGCGCGGCCATCTCGGCGTGAACCGGGCGCATGAATTCGATGAGGTTCATCACCCGGGAGTCACTCCAGGGGCCTGTCTCCTTGTGGAGGACCCGCTCGCGCAGTTCCTGGACATCCAGGTCGCGGTATGACTCCGTCAGCCACTCCTCTTTCTGCAAGAGCCGGAGCAACTCGGAGATGAGGTCGTGCTTGTGCCGGTCGCTGGTGTCCTCGCCTCCTACGAAGTCGCGCCCGTCCGGTTCATCTCCCTCCCAGTACAAGCCTCCTCCCGCTTTGGGCACTTCGTTGGTGCCGACGGCGATGAGTTCTCCCGCAGGAGAGGTGATGGCCGAGCCCACTTGTCTCCCCAGAGCCGCAGAGCGCATGGCAGCGGCTTTCGCGAAGAAGATGCCCCACTCACTCCGGGTCGGAGTGTGGAAGGGGTGGCCGAAGATGAGCCGGACAAAGCGCTGGATGCTGCGCTCCATCTCCTTGGGATTCGTCGCGTCAATGAAGACATCCGCTTCGGGAAAGGCCCGCTGAACGTCCTGGCCCATGGGGTCGCCCATTTCGCGTTCATCGGTGCGTACGAGATCCTCTGCCTCGCTGCGCAGTTCCATCGGGCGCCATAGGCCTCGGCTCTCGGAGATGCTTCGGGAGAGCTTGTCGACGCGCTTGTCTCTCGGGGCATATGCAGACAGGAGGAAGAAGGCGGAACCGTAGATCTTCCGAAGGGACTCGACCTCTTCCCGGCGTTTGAGCGAATGCAGGATGAACGCGCGACGCGTACTGCGGCGCTCAGCCTTGACCATGTCGCTTCGTTCAGCCCGGATGGCGCTCAAGGCCAGCCATGCCATCGCATCCGCGCATCCCATCTTTGCGCGCAACTCGGTTCCCGCCTGCATGTGCTCCTTGTAGTAGAGGTGCTTGTCCCCATTGGAACTCAGGTGGGTGTCGAGTCCCTCGATTTCGTGCAGCAAGGACGAGAGGCGGATGGGGCGTGGGTCGTAGTTCGCCTCCGCTGTGAGTGCCGCAGAGAGCGCTTTGGATACGGCTGTCAGATCCGTGCCAATGGCACCTACGAGACCAATGACGAGTTCAGGAGCGGAATTCGCGGCTCTGCGATTGAACTCCTCTTTGTCCGCAAGATGATGCGGTCCATCGCTCATGCTGTGGTCCTCCCCGTTGCCATCACAGACTCGCGATAACCCTACTGTCTTGTGAGCAGCAAGAGAATGCCCGGACTGTCGGCCCAGGCCTCGTGCACGACAGCGTACGCGCTCCAGCTGGAAGCACTTATAGCGAGGAAGGCCGATGCACCCGGGGAAGCGAGCGACGAGCGCACCGCCCAGGGGCGCCGTGTCCGGCGCATGCGTGGGAGCGGGTATGGGCTTGCGCGAGGGGAGCGGTGTCTTGAAGTATGAGCCTGCCCCGATTTTGTGGACACCCCTGATGAGTCGAAACACGAGAGGATGTGTCCCATGGAACGAAGGAAGAGACGGAGCTTCACGCCCGAGTTCAGGGCGGAGGCAATCCGGCTGG
>NZ_JAHXBF010000051.1 GCF_020103695.1 Hyalangium versicolor | reverse complement strand
ACAACCGCAAGCGCCGACACTCGAGCCTCGGCTACCTGAGCCCGAGGGACTATGAACGGGCCGCACTACCTGATAGGTTGGCAGCATAACTCCCGTGTCCACTAAACCGGGGCAAGCCCACATCCACCCATTCGTATTGAATGCGAAACATTCCATCCCCAGCCGCTCAAACCAGAGGACTTCCCACCCCGGGCGAGGGCTGACACGTGCCTGAGGCCAACGGGTGCACACCGTCGAGCCCCCAGCAGAAGGAACGCGCCCAGCCTGATCAGTTGGGGCACGGGGCGCCAGCGGCAGCCCAGGTCTCCCACGCGGCGATGAACTCCGGGTACGGCGTGGACACCGGCTCGCGGCCATAGCCCGGGTTCCACCCCCACTTCACGAGCGGGTCCTCGAGGTGGGTGCGGAGCGCGGCCATGTCCATGCCGCCGTTGCGCGCCGGGTCCTTGATCTGCTCGCACAGTGCGCGCGGCGCAACGCCGACGAACACGAGCTTCTCCTCAGGCTTCGGCATGTGCCAGCCCTTGATGTTGCCGGGAGGGACATGGAGGCCATAGTTGCTCGGAGGATTCGCCGGGCCGTGGCACGTCGTGCACTCGGCACCCACCATGCCATGCCCCGTGGGTCCACGCTGCACGTTCATCGCGTGCACGCGGCCCTCATTGCCCTGCAGCGGCGCATCGCCCGCGGGATGGCAGTTCTGACAACGCGGGTGCTGGAGCACCGCGCGCACGGTCCCGAACGCAACCACACCGGTGGCCTCATCCGGCTTCTCGCCCGCGGAAGGCACCGTCTGCTTGCCACCACATCCGGCAAGAACGAGCACGAGCGTCACGAAGATACGCATCATCGAAGGAAGTCCTATGCGAGACGCAGCGGCAGCGTGCGCAGCCGTTGCTTGGTAAGCGCGAACACCGCATTCGCGACGGCAGGTGCAACGGGCGCGGTCGCTGGCTCGCCGATGCCACCCATCTTCGCGTCACTGGGGATCACGTGAACTTGGATCTTCGGCATCTCGAACATGCGCAGCGCGGGGTAGTCGTGGAAGTTGCTCTCGACGACCCGGCCGCCCTCGATGGTCAGCTTGCCGTGCAGTACCGCCGTCAGCCCGAACGCGATCGAGCCCTGGACCTGAGCCTCGATTCCCATCGGGTTGACCGCGGTTCCGCAGTCGACCGCCGCCGTCACCGCATGAACCCTGATGCGGCCACCCTCGACCGAGACCTCCGCGACCTCGGCGATGATCGAGCCGAACGACTCGTGCACCGCGAGGCCACGCGCCCGGCCCGCTGGGGCGGGCGTTCCCCACCCCGCCTTGGCCGCGGCCGTCTCGAGTGCGCGCGCGAACCGAGGCTTGCCCTTCAAAAGCTCCAGGCGGTACGCGAGCGGATCCTTGCCGGCGGCGTGCGCCAGCTCGTCGATCATGCTCTCCATCGCGAACGCGGTATGGGTGTTGCCCACGGAGCGCCACCACAGCACCGTGACCGGGGTCTTCGGGGAGTGCAGCGAGACGTGCTTTGCCTTCAGTTCCTCGAGGTACGGCGACTCGGGGACGCCCTCGACCGACGTCGCGTCGACGCCGTTGTGGACCATGAACTTCTCGAACGGCGTGCCCGCGAGGATCGACTGTCCGACGATGACGTGATGCCACGCCTCGGGCATGCCCGCCTTGTCGAGGCCGACCTGGACGCGGTGGACGAACGCGGGGCGGTAGTACCCACCGCGCATGTCGTCCTCGCGCGTCCAGACGACCTTGACCGGGACGCCGGCCGCCTTCGCGACGATCACGGCCTCGGACACGAAGTCCGCCGCCGGGTTCGCGCGGCGGCCGAATCCACCGCCGAGGAACGTGGTGTGCAGCGTGACCTTGTCGGGCGTCGTGCCCAGGATGGCCGCCGCAGCGCCCTGGTCGACGGTCTGGAACTGGCTCCCCGTCCAGATCTCGCAGCGATCACCGTCGATCTTCACGGTGCAGTTGAGCGGCTCCATCATGGCGTGCGCGAGATACGGCACCTCGTACGACGCCTCGAGCTTGCTGGCGGAGAGGTTGAGCTTCTCCTTCACCTTGCCGGTGTCGGCAACGGTCGTGCCCTCTTCGCGTGCCAGGTCGCGGAACTCGGCGAGGATCTTCTCGGAGCTGGCACCACCGCCCTCGGGCGTCGACCACTCCGCGCGGACGGCATCGCGGCCGAGCTTCGCCGCCCAGAAGTGGCTGGCGATCACCGCGACACCGTTCGCGGTCTGCACGACCTTCTCGACGCCGGGGACCTTCAGCGCATCGGCACCGTCGAACTTCACGAGCTTCGAGCCAAAGGCCGGCGGCCGCAGCACGACCGCGGTCCGCAGACCGGGGAACGAGACGTCGATCCCGAACTGCGCCTTGCCGGTGATCTTCTCGGGCGTGTCGAGCCGGCGCACCTTGGTGCCGATCAGCTTCCACTCCTTCGGATCCTTGAGCTTCACCGTCTTCGGAGGGGACAGCTTCATCGCCTCCTCGGCGACCTCGCCGTACTTCAGCGTCTTGCCGCCGAAGGAGATCACGCCGTTCGCGGCGGTGAGCTTCTCGGGCGTGGTCTTCCATCGGGATGCGGCCGCGCGCAGGAGCAGCACCTTCGCCGTCGCGCCGACGTTGCGGTACCGGTCGAACTCTCCGTGCGTGGACGTCGACCCGCCCGTCATCTGGATGCCCATGGCGGGGTGGCCGTAAACCGGTGCCGCGGGTGCGTGCTCGCTGCGCACCTTCGACCAGTCACAGTCGAGCTCTTCCGCGATCAGCATCGCGAGGCCGGTCCAGATGCCCTGCCCCATCTCGGAGTGCGCGAGCAGGACGGTGACCGAGTCATCACTGCCGATCCGCAGGAACGCGTTCGGGGACGGCAGCGGTGGCTGCGCGGCCTTGGGCGCGGCATGAACCACCTTCGGCACATAGAAGCTGATCACCAGCCCCGCCGTACTCGCCGCCGCACCGGAGAGGAATCCTCGTCGCGAGACGGTCACCTGGCACCTCGCTTCAGCCGCGCGGCGATCCGGACCGCTTCGCGCACGCGCTCGTACGTCCCGCAGCGGCAGATGTTGCCCGACAGCGCGGCGTCGATATCGGAGTCCGTCGGATCCGGCTTCTTGTCGAGCAGCGCCACGGCCGTCATGATCTGACCGGACTGGCAGTAACCACACTGCACGACATCCGCCTCGGCCCATGCGCGCTGCACGGGGTGCGAACCATCCGATGACAGCCCCTCGATCGTCGTGACCTTGCGTTCACCGACACTCGAGACAGGAGTGACACAGGAGCGAACGGGCTTGCCGTCGAGGTGCACCGTACACGCCCCACACTGCGCCATTCCACAGCCGTACTTCGTCCCGCTCAGTTGCAGAAGGTCCCGCAGGACCCAGAGCAGCGGCATGTCGCCGCTGGCTTCCACCTCGCGGACCGCGCCGTTGATGTCGAGCTTCGTTCCCATGCCACGCCTCTCGTCGTTGTCTCAGGTGGCTGCGAGGTCGGCCACCAGCAAATGGCGTCAGCATATACGGCCGAAGCCGCGACTCCGCACGCCGTATTTCAGGCTTGACACGTGTCACCCGCACTCCCCGAGTACACGGTGAAGGCGGAGAAGGGCGACCAGGCGAGCAGCCCTGACACGGGGGGAGGATGGGTCGAGGGCGGCCTATCGCGGGCCGCCCCCGAAGCACTCACCTCATCAATGCTTGCAGTCCGGAGTGGGCGCGGGCTTCTCGACGTCGATCTGGAAGCGGTACCCGTCCTCCCTCACGTAGACGCTGTTGCCCTGGGCCGACTCCATCGGGGCAATCTCTCCCTTGGCTCCCAGCGTCCCCACCCTCACGTAGCGAGAGCTGGCATTGACCTGCCGGGCCAACCGGACGAGCCAGCTCTCTGCTGGAGTCAGCTCCTCCGTCAGCAAGAGATCGTGAAGCTCCGCATCCCGTCCATCCCGGTCGAACACCCGGAAGGTGACCCGGCTCCCCGCGGGCAGCGCCTCATGCGCCTGGACCTGCTGCTCCAATTCCTTCCACTCCGTGGCCTGGAGCGCCGCGGAGCCGAAGTCGACATCCGTGCAGGCGTAGAAGGCCTCCGGGCTGTCTGAACGCTGCCAGATATGGTAGATGACGTGCCGGCCCTGCTTGCCCGCCGGCCAGGGACAATTCACCGTGTAGCGGTTGTTCTGGAGCGGAACAGAGGCGACTTCGCAGAAGGGCGTGGACTCCAGATCCGACCACTTGAGCGGCAGGGCGGGATTGTAGCCACTCTTCGTCACATAGAACCGGTGGTAGCGCGACGCATGGGGTGCGGTCGCGTAATAGATGAAATCGAACCGGCCGTTGGCATTGGGGGCGATCAGTCTCGCGGCCCAGTCCGTCCGGGGCAGATCCAATCCCTTGAACAGCTCGTTGTTCGCGCTGCAAAGCTTGCCATCGGGGATCTGCTGCTGGTGCTGTCCATTGGCCTCCCCGCGCCGCACCCCGTTCCAGTCATAGAGAGCCTGGGTGCCTCCCGCGGCCACCGCGGCCTTGCAGGCAGCGGTCTTGGGGTTCTCCGGCCCTTCCTTGTAGCAGTTGTACACCCGGCTGACGGGGACCTCGAGGGAGCCATGAGCGAAGGAGGAGCCTGCGGACAGCAGCGACAGCACAGCCAGCGAGCCAGAGAGGTGCTTCTTCATGGCGGTCTTCATCCTTGAAGAGAGGGTTTCTCTTCGAGAGGCCATGAGTGCGATTTTCGGGTTTTTCGATATTCCGGGATTACCGCAGCAACCAGCTCTTCCGACCCAAGCGGTGAATTCCGCTCCGAACGAAAGACAGGTTCTCCCTGCATACCTCGTTCAGGCGGGTCCTCCTTGGATTTGCCGGGGAAAAGTCCCCTGCACTTCCGAAGGAACCCATCTGATGAAGGCAATGACGATCGCAGCCCTTGCGTTGGCATCCCTGCTGGCGGGCTCCGCCGTGGCAGGCCCCGAGGCCGATGAAGGCTTGGCCCGGGACGCCTGGGCGCCCACTGGAACCCATGAACTGCAACCCTTGACCGGTGGGACGACCGCGCCAGATGTATTGGATGTCACAACCCTGCCGTTCCTGGCATTGCCGAAGTCTGACGCGTCCGGCATTGGCATGAACGCCACCTCGGGTCCCAACTGTGCGACTCCGCAGGGACCTCTGCCGCCCAGCGGCTGGACGGTGGTCCAGATGGCCAATGTCCCGACCTGCTCGTACCCCTATACCAGCGGCTACTACAGCATCTGCCTCCCGGGCGGCGCGTGCTTCAATCAATACACCTATCGGTCCTACTATGACATCCCCGTCGGCGGCACCCTGCGCTACTGCTCCGCGGTAGGTGTTCCTCCAGGATGGCAGGTGATCCAGATGAACCTGCCCGCGTCGTGCCCGGGTTCTGGCGCGGACTCGGTCATGCAGCACGTGTCCTGCGTTGCAGGCGACACGAATTGCTATCCGCAGTCCGCGAGCATCTCGGCTTCGCCGCAGACCGTCACGGTGCCCTATGGACTCCCGGCGGGCTCCACGACGATCAACTGGAACACGACCAACTACAGCGATCCGTGTGTGTGGGTTCAAAACTCGGGCGGCGGCGTGCAGCTCTGGGCTTGTTCCGGTGGCGGTGCACACAGCGGGGTGTGGCCCTATGTGCCCGCTGGCGGGACGACGACCTTGTGGATCAGCAATGGAGGCAGCGCTTCGCCTTCTCCCAACATCGCCCAGGTCGTCGTGACCGGGCGCCAGGGGACGGCCCCCACCCTCTCCGCATCTCCCAGGGTGGTGACCATTCCCGAAGGCCAGGCTGGCAGCACCACGGTCTCGTACAACCTGTCCGGCTCCGGCCACACGGGAATGTGTGTGTGGGTTCAGAACAGCGGCGGGATTCAGCAGGTCTGGGCCTGCAGCGGCGGAAACACCTTCACAGCCGTCTGGCCCTACGTGCCCAAGGGCGGCACCAGCACCATCTGGCTGAGCCCGAGCCAGACCTCCCCCACCCCCGTCCTGGCCACCGTCACCGTCACGGGCCAGTAACGGAGGATGTAAGGGCGCCGAGCGGCCGAAAACCTAGATCGGCATGAAGATCTTGAGGCCGCTGCGGCCGCCCGCGGCCAGGGTGTTCTGCTCCACGAAGTCGCTGTAGGAGCTCTTGCCGTCGCCCGAGGTGATAGCGGTATGGCCGTAGATGCTGCCGAGGCGCGTGGAGGTCTTCTCCCAGGTGAGCACAAGGCCGGGGATCTTCAGCGCGTCGGCCAGCGACATGTTCACCTGCTTGAACTTGTTCTTCGGCAGGTTGTCGTCGATCTGGTTGCCGTTACCCCACACCTTGATGCCGTAGGTGTTCTGAATGGCGCGGCTCACGCCCGTTGCGCACTTGCCCTGGCTCGAGTAGCCACCCATGCTCATCGCCACCGCGCGGGCATTGTTGGCGAGCGCGGAGTTGCCCTTCACGCCACCGGTGCTGGGAGGGGTCGTGGGCGTGCCGCTCACCGTGATGCCGAGCTGGTTCCAGGTCTTCGGCCCGACGACGCCATCGGCAACGAGGCCCTTCGAGCTCTGGAACGCCTTCACCGCCGCGGTGGTCTTCGGACCGAACTGGCCATCCGCCGCACCGGCATTGAAGCCGAGCTGATTGAGCCGGTTCTGAAGCGCGGTCACTGGAGCGCCACTCTGGCCCTGCTTGAGCGTGGGACCGCTACCACCCGTAGTAGAGGAACCTGCCGCGTTCAGCTTGGCCCACGTCTTCGGCCCGACGATGCCGTCGGCGGCAAGGCCCTTGGCGCTCTGGAATGCCTTCACGGCCGCGGCCGTCTTCGGACCGAACTGGCCGTCGGCCGCGCCCGGAGAAAAGCCCGCTTTGGCCAGGGCCTGCTGAAGGGTCTTTACCGCGGCGCCGGATGAGCCTTGCTTCAGGGTGGGCTGCGAAGGAGCAGCGGCGGAGAGGGTGGTGCGTGCAGCGGAGGAAACCCGCATTTCGATAACCTCGTAAAGTGAGACTGTAGGGAGGTTATCGCCCGCAGGAGGCCCCAAGTTGCGGAAGGGCGCGATTTTTCTGGGGCACCGCCACGGCCACGTCGGAGGCCTGGGTCAAAACCCCCGCACGTGGGAATCGAAAGGAGAAGAAGGAGCCCGCATGCGCGCCGCGATGAGGACGCTCTGCTGGTGCCTCCAGCGCTCCAGCAGAGACTTCGGAATGGAGAAGGACGTGCGGTGACCCTTGCTCTCCAGCAGAAGCAGCCCCTCGAGCAGATTCATGCTGAGGAAGCGCAGCAGCCGGGCCGCGACGGCGCTGGCGTCCCCCATCCGCTCCACCAGCCCGGTAAGGCGCCTCAGGGCCTGAGGGATGACGAAGGCCCAGCCCGGCTGGGGCACCCCCAGCATGTCCGCGACGTTGAGCCCCTGCCACTGATCCTGGTCCAGGAAGAAGCGGATCATGCTCTCGGGCAAGCCCTCCAGGAGCCCCGGAATGATCTGCCTCACGCCCTCGATGAGTGAGGCCGTCATGGCCACGCCCTCGGGCGAAGCGGCGATCTGCCGCTTCCGGATGAGGAACGTGAGCTCCCGGGCCTCCTCCACGGACGCCGGCACCAGCTCCGGGTCCACGCCCATCATGCGCCCCACCGCCGCCCACGTGTAGAGCCAGGACTCCTGCAGTTCGGCGGTGGGCTCGACGCCGAGCATCTTCAACCCCTCCAGCACCACGAAGGAGAAGGTCATCAGCGTGCCTGCCATATCCTCCTGGTTGATGGGCTGACCCAGATCCTGCGCGTCCCACGGGCTCTTGGCGTCGTGGAGGAGCGTGTAGCGGACGGCCGCATGCATCAGCCGCACCTTCTGGACGGTGCGCACTCCCCGGCCATCGGGCTCCAGCCCCCCCTCGGCCATCACGTCCACCACCATCTGCGCTGTCTCGAAGACGCGGCGCACCGCATGCTTGTGCAGATAGCCGGTGCGGTAGAGCACCTGGACGCCCCTGCGCGCCGCGTAGGACGCCGGCAGAGAGTAGAAGCCAAGGACCAGCATCGCCTCGGGGCCAAACAGCTCGAAGAACTTCTGGCCCTGGCGCAGCTTCTCGCGGTCCAGCTTCGGCACATCCGCCTGCGTCTGGGCGAGGTACTCCTTCACGTAGCGTGGCAACCTGCTCGAAGGCTGCTCATCGTTCTCGACCAGGGTCCGCATCAGCCCGTTGATGCTGTCTACCCGGGCTTCGGTGAACAGCCGTTCGATGACGGCGTCGGCGAGCGGATCCATCTTCGTCCGCATCCCGTCCATGAAGGAATGGGACCAGCGGCTCGGGGACATTGGCGCGACCGGGTTCTGCATGAGCTTCCTCGGAGGAGCAGGGAGCGGCCCGTCATCCATCAACGGACATGATCTGCATCATGCACCCGCAGTGCCACCAGTCCCTCCGAGTTTGAAGGCGAAGCACCAGGCCTGCCGGGATGGCCACACGTAACCTCTTGAAAAAACTCACCCGCTCGCGACCTGGCAGGCGGCCGTCCAGGTCTACCACAAGGGACCACTCCTCCCGACCCTTCACTCCTCGGTGCTGCCCTGGATGAGCTCGATGGGCTTCTGGATGCTCATTTGGATTCGACCCGTCCGAGCGGGTTGGCTGCGCCTGTCAGCGCGTTTTGCGCTTCCTGCCAGGCGGAGTCTCCAGGGTAGAGCGCGGTGCGGAGAAAGGCCCAGGTGAGACGCTGGACGGCAGCCACTCGCTCGGGGTTCTCGTCCGTGGTCTCGGCGGCGTCATATCCCGCGATTCCGCCCAGCCCGTGCTCTGCTCCGAACAGGGTGAGCAGGGATTTGGGGCTCGGGGAGAGGAAGTAGGGATCGGCGTGCCAGCCCGCGCCTGCGACCGTCAGATGGGAGAGCCGTCCTTGTCTCCGGCGACCACGAGCGCGGGCGTCGTCATCGTGGAGAAGTCGATGGTCGAGAAGAAGGGGTAATTCTCGGCCGCGAACTTGCTGAGGGCGTTGCCTCGGCCGGGCGCGGCGAGCAGCACGCCCGCCTTGATCCGAGGCTCGGCGAAGTTCACTTCCGTCCCGTCGCGGGGATCCTTGCTCCGCGCGCCCAGCAGCAGACTCGCGGTGTGCCCGCCCATCGAGTGCCCGACGACGGCCACCCTGCTTCGATCCAAGCGCCCGGCGAGCCCAGCGACGGCGCGCTCGATCGCGTCGAGTTGGTCGAGGATGCGCTTCATGTCCTCGGCCCGCGATCGCCAGAACAGCGGCGCATCGGGGTGATCGGAGTCCCGGAGGGAAAGCGTCTTTGAGTCGAGATGGGTGGGCTGGAGCACGACGAAGCCATGTGCCGCCAGGGAGTTGGCGAGTGGGCCGTAGCCGTTCAACGAGGAGAGGTGGTTGGAGTTGCCGTGGCCGTGCGAGAGCAAGAGGATGGGCAGTTCGCCTCCAGTCATGGGTGCGGAGACCCGTACCTGGAGTTCGACGGCGCGACCAGGAGCTGGCAGCACGACGGGGCTGACCGAGAGGACCGGCGTGGGTGCGTTGGGAGTGATGCCTGCGGGAGTCGGTTTGCTCATGATGTCCATCCCGTATTCGTATCTCCCGCAACTGCCCTCTGATTGGACGGAACGGACATTTTCAGTTCCTTTCGCGCCGGATTGATGGGCCGTGGAGGACGCGCGAAAATAGGAGGATGCCGCGCACGATGGACTCTGCCGCCCTGACGTCCTCACTTCCCCGCTTCGTCGAGAACATTCGTGCTGCCGTGCCAATCACTGGACGCGAATATCTCGTTGAACGGCTGCCCGACGGCAGAACGACCCTTGTCTTTCGAGTGCTCGAAGGAGAGCGGAAAGGGGATGTATGCGTCGCGGGCCCGCGAACGCGGGCGCTGTTCAAGAATGCAACCGGAGTCGTGCGGGCAGTCCTCCTTCAGTTCAAGCCCGGCTGGTCGACGCCGCTCCTGGGCGTGACCGCGAACGCGCTGACGGACCAGATCATCCCGCTGGAGGACGTCTGGGGCCGTTCGGGCGCAGACCTCTTCCTCGAGCTCCTTGCAACGCGAAACCTGCCGGAGGTGATTGACCGGCTCTCTCACGCGATCGCCCTTCGTACCCAGCAGACATTCGAACCTGCATCGGCACGGCTCGCTCGCCGTGCGGTTCGCTTGATCGAAGGAGGCGAGGTTCGGGTGGAGAGCGTGGCGGAGCGGCTGGGCGTCACGGCACGGCATCTGCGCCGAGCCTTCATGGAGAACGTCGGCATCGGGCCGAAGGATTTCGCGCGGACCGTTCGCCTGCAGCGTGCCGTGCGGATGGCGGAGACCTCGAAGGACTGGGGACGCATTGCCGTGGACGCGGGCTATTACGACCAGGCGCACCTCATTGCCGACTTCCGGGAGCTCGTCGGGCTCACACCGGGCGCCTTCCTGAAGCGTGTGGGCGATCGGGACGTTCTGTTCGGCTCCGGCGAGGCGGAGACCGCTGTCCACGGCACCACGGAGCGACCCGGGATCAGCTTCCAGCGTCCGACGTGAGTTCTCCGAGTCTTGGCTATCGCGAGCTACGGGGTGGGAGCACCGACGTAGCACTCAGCCTTCATACCGACAGGCGGAAGACGGCAGGAGCGCTCGTCGCGCTCACCGCCGCTACTGGTCGACGTCGCGGACTGCGCCTCGGGCGGCGCTGGTCGTGAAAGCAGCGTAGGCCTTGAGAGCCGCCGAGATCTTGCGCTTGCGCGTGGCGGGCTTCCAGGCCGTGTCGCCCTTGGCCTCCATGGCTGCGCGACGCTCGGCGAGCACAGCGTCGGAGACAGCGAGCCGGATGGCCCGGTTGGGGATGTCGATCTCGATCAGGTCACCCTCCTCGACGAGGCCGATCAGCCCGCCCTCAGCCGCTTCCGGCGAGACGTGCCCGATGGAGAGGCCAGAGGTGCCGCCCGAGAAACGGCCGTCGGTGATCAGGGCGCAGGCCTTCCCCAGGCCTTTCGACTTCAAATAGCTCGTCGGGTAGAGCATCTCCTGCATACCCGGGCCGCCGCGCGGGCCCTCGTAGCGGATCACCACCACGTCGCCCGCGACGACCCTGCCAGCGAGGATGGCGCTGACCGCCGCGTCCTGGCTCTCGTAGACCTTGGCCGGCCCCGAGAACTTCAGGATGCTCTCGTCGACGCCCGCGGTCTTCACGATGCAGCCTTCGAGGGCGAGGTTGCCCTTCAGCACCGCAAGCCCGCCGTCCCGCGAGAAGGCGTGCTCGACGTCGCGAATCACGCCTCGCTCACGATCGAGGTCGAGCTCGTCCCAGCGGCGGCTCTGGCTGAAGGCCGTCTGCGTCGGCACACCACCCGGAGCCGCGCGATAGAAGGTGTGGACGGTCTCGCTGTTGGCGCGGCGAACATCCCAGCGGGACAGGGCCTCGCCAAGCGTGGCGCTGTGCACGGTCGACGTGTCGGTGTGCAGCAGGCCGCCGCGCTCCAGCTCACCGAGAATGGCCATGATGCCGCCGGCGCGGTGGACGTCCTCCATGTGCACGTCGGACTTGGCGGGGGCGACCTTGGACAGACACGGCACCTTGCGCGAGAGCCGGTCGATATCCTCCATGGTGAAGCCGACGCCGGCCTCATGGGCGGCGGCCAGCAGGTGAAGCACCGTGTTGGTCGAGCCGCCCATGGCGATGTCGAGGCTCATCGCGTTCTCGAACGCCTTGAAGGTGGCGATCGAGCGCGGCAGCACACGCTCGTCCTCCAGCTCGTAGTAGCGGCGTGTGATATCGACGATCAGGCGGCCGGCTTCCAGGAACAGCCGCTCGCGGTCGGCGTGGGTGGCCAGGACCGAACCATTGCCAGGCAGGGACAGGCCCAGCGCCTCGGTCAGGCAGTTCATCGAGTTGGCGGTGAACATGCCCGAGCAGGAACCGCAGGTCGGGCAGGCGGAGCGCTCGATCGTCTTCACCTCGGCGTCGCTGATGGAGTCATCAGCCGCGGCGACCATGGCGTCCACCAGATCGAGGGCGACCTGCTTGCCGCGCAGCAACACCTTGCCGGCCTCCATCGGTCCACCGGAGACGAAGACAGCCGGGAGGTTGAGGCGCAGGGCGGCCATCAGCATGCCCGGGGTGATCTTGTCGCAGTTGGAGATGCAGACCATCGCATCCACCGTGTGCGCATTGACCATGTACTCGACGCTGTCGGCGATAAGGTCGCGCGAGGGCAGGCTGTAGAGCATGCCGTCGTGGCCCATGGCGATGCCGTCGTCGACGGCGATGGTGTTGAACTCCTTGGCCACGCCGCCGGCGCGCTCAATCTCGCGGGCGACCAGCTGGCCCAGATCCTTCAGGTGCACGTGGCCCGGCACGAACTGGGTGAAGGAGTTCACCACGGCGATGATCGGCTTGCCGAAGTCGCTCTCTTTCATCCCCGTCGCGCGCCAGAGACCGCGGGCGCCGGCCATGTTGCGGCCATGGGTGGAAGTGCGGGAGCGATAGGCGGGCATGGAGGTCTCGGCGCGAGGGCTCGGGCCCTCTTCGAGGGTATTGTGCCGAAGCGCGCATGCCGGGTCCAGCTCGCCAGCGCGCCGCGCGAATCGCGCGAGAAGGAGGAGCCAACATGCCGAGCGGCCGTCCGAACCTGTCACTCCCCGAAGTCCGGCAGAACCCCTACCCCCTCTACGCCCAGCTGCGCCGCGAGGCGCCCGTCTGCGAGCTGGAACCCGCCGGCTGGGCGATCAGCCGCTACGAGGATGTCGCCCACGTCCTCAAGAACCCGCGAGTCTTCTCCTCCGAGGGACTCCGGTTCGCTGTCGAGCCGCCCTGGTTCGGCCGCTCCAATCCCTGGACCGACTCGCTGGTGATGAAGGACCCGCCCCACCACGCCCGGTTGAGGACGCTCGTCAGCCGGGCCTTTGGCTCCAGTCTCGTGAGCCGCCTGGAGCCGAGCATCCGCGCCACCTGCGAAACCATCACCTCCCGCATTCTGGAGCGCCGCGAGGTGGACTTCGTGCAGGACTTCGCTCTGCCCCTGCCCGCCAGCGTCATCGGCGGCCTGATGGGATTGGATCCCTCTCTGCAGTCGCGCTTCAAGAAGTGGGCGGAGGACATCGTGGCCCTCTCCGTGTCTCGGCCGGAGGACACCGAGCTGCTGGCTTCCGCTCGCACCACCGTGGAGGAGATGGAGCGCTACTTCAATGAAGTGATGGATCATCGTCGTCGCGAGCCCGGCGAGGACATGGTGAGCGATCTGCTCCGCGCCCGTGTGGACGGAGAGCCGCTCACGAACCGGGAGCTGATGGGCTTTCTCTTCTTCCTGCTGCTCGCGGGGCTGGAGACGACGGGCAACCTGCTGTCTACCTCCACCTGGATTCTCTCCCGAGAGCCGGAGCTGCTGGCGAGGCTACGCGCGGATCGCTCGCTCATCCCGCGATTCCTCGAGGAGGTGCTCCGCTACGAGCCCCCCGTCCAGGCCACGTTACGTCTGTGCACCGAGGACACAACGGTCGGCGGCGTCCCCCTTCCCAAGGGCGCCATGATGTATGTCCTTCTGGCCTCGGCGCTGAGAGACGAGAACCACTTCCCAGACGCCGAGCGCTTTGATCTCGATCGGACCGAGCCGGAGAACCTGGCCTTCGGTCATGGCATCCACTTCTGTCTGGGAGCCCAGCTCGCGAGGGTGGAAGCGCGGCTGGCCCTGGAGACAATGCTGACGCGGATCGGAAGGCTCTCCCTGCGCGCGGAGCAGGTAGAGTGGCTGCCTGGCGTTACAGTCCGTGGTCTGAAGGCACTGCCCCTCGAGGTGCGCTCATGAAATCCCAGGCTTGCCTCGCGGTACTGGCGATGCTGATCACAGCCTGTGGTGGCGCGGACCGGTATGAAGCGACGTTGAGCGCGGTCTCCCCGAAGCCTGCTGGCCCCGCTGAAGACGGCATCATCTACTTCAGCCCGCCCGCTTCCGGCCAGGTCGAGATCGAGAGCGGATTCTTCTATACGCCGGAGACCGTCGTGGAGGTGCTCATGAAGGGTCCGTCCCGAGAAGGAGCAAGCGACGACGGCACCGTGGCGAGCATCACGTTCGTCAAGAACGGCAGCGACGCAACTGTCAGCTACTCCGTTCAGGGGAGCTATCCGCTCTCCGGAAAGCAGGAGGACGTGTTCGAGTCCGGGGAGATGTCCATCGTGGTCCGGACGGAAGAGAGCCCTGAGGGAAATCTGCGCGGGCCCATCGTTCCCGTGGATATCCCCTTCTCCCTCGGCTACTGACCGCTTCCAGGTTCCTGGCGAAATCCCGCGACACCTCTTTCCCTCCCAGGTCAGAAGGACCCCAGGAGCCCTTCAGGGCAACTTGAGGAGTGGGGTCCCACCCCCTAGCTATTTGCCCTCATCAAGAGGGTGGCGCGGGCGAGAGCTCGATCGCCAGCTGGGAGAGATGTTCCATGGGACTTTGCGTCCTGTTCCTCCTTCTCGCGGGAGGAGAGCCGCAGCCAGAAAAGCAGGCATTTCCTCAGGAGGTGCAGCGACTCCTCGAAAATGGCTATCAACGCAAGAAGGCCGGAGATCTCGAAGGGGCACTGGCCGCCTTTGAACAGGCTCGCGGACTGGGGACGGATTCCCAGCGCATCGCGATCGAATTGGGCTACCTGCAGGTGGCACGAGGCAGGCTCGAGGAAGCCCGCCAGGGTTTCACGGAAGCATCCCAGGGGCCGGACTCGCACCTGGCGCAGCAGGCGCGGCAAGAGTTGGAGTCCTTGCCCCACCACCTCTGGGCGGATCTCTACCTCGACACCCTGGGGTGGAACCGTACCTTCGGCAGTGGGGTCCCCGCGGATCTCGTCCCCGCCCTGCGTGGACGCGTGTTCGTCCGGCCGTCCCTCGATCTGGACCTGCACTTCTATCTCTTCGCCCAGGTGACGCGAGACATGGCCTCGCACGGCCGTGGCAACCTGGGCGTCCCTGAAATCTATGCTGACAATTACACCCTCACGGGCCTGGGGGTGTTGACACGCTTCGCGTCCCAGCGGGCCGGACTCTTCGTGCAGGCAGGGCCCGCTTTCAATCTCTTGGACGACGGGCGCCGCCGCGTCTCCTTCGATGCCCGGGCCGGCCTCTACTTCGGAGTGGAGTCCTCGGGCTGCCGGCCTCGTCCCTCTCCCGGGGTGGCTCTCATGCTCGCGCCGTGTACCGACGCATACGGCGAGTCTGTGTATGTCAGCCGCTTCAATCACAACGTGGTGGGCTTCCTCCGCGGCCGGGCCGCGGTGTCCTGGCTGCATACCGGCCCGTTGCTCTGGCAGGGATTGCTCGAGGCTCGCGCCGCCGCGGATCGACTGGGCCACTACTACAACAACCTGGCGGATGCGGGAGTGGGCCACCGCTGGCGGCTGCTGGCTCCCATTGGCGTCGATCTGCAGCTCGCCCTCCACGAGGGTTTCTACTTCGGACGGCACTCGGTGGATCCACTGCCTGCCCAGACTCGTTACACCGACCTGCGCCTGCAGGCCTCTACCTATTTCGAGTTCTAAGACATGGACACACTCGACACGGTGGCCCATACGCTGGCCTATCCCATCAGCATCGGCATCTTCCTCAACGGGCTGGACGAGCTGTGGATCGATCTCAACTTCTTCCTGCGAGGACTCCACCGCCGGGAGCGGCGAACCCTCTCCCTGGAAGAGCTGCGCGCGGTTGCCCAGCGGCGCATCGCCATCATGGTGCCCGCCTGGCAGGAGGCCAATGTCATCCAGCAGATGCTGGAGCACAACCTGCGCAGCCTCGACTACGAGCTGAGCAACTACGACTTCTTCCTCGGCACATACCCCAATGACAAGGAGACCCAGGCGCGAGTGGACGCGGTGAGTCGGGTCCACCCCAACGTGCACAAGGTGGTGCTGCCTCATGACGGCCCCACCTCCAAGGCCGACTGTCTCAACTGGGTCTACCAGGGCATCGTCCTGGAGGAGCAACGCTCCGGCCGGCGCTTCGACACCCTCCTCATGCACGACGCGGAGGATGTGATCCATCCCCTGTCGTTGCGGCTGTGCAGCCTGCTCATCCCCCGCCACGAATTCGTGCAGATGCCTGTCTTCTCGCTGGAGCTGCCAAAGAGCAACCTGGTGGGCGCCACGTACATCGACGAGTTCGCCGAGCACCACCTGCGGGACATGCCGGTACGAGAGGCCTTGCACGGGCTGATCCCCTCCGCGGGCGTGGGCAGCGCCTTCGATCGCAACGCCTTCGAGGACATCGCCGGCCGGCACGGGCAACAGCCCTTCAGCACCTCCAGCCTGACGGAGGACTACGAGATCGGCCTCAAGTTCCGCCTGGCCGGCAAACGCGTGCACTTCGCCTGCCGGACCCTGACGCACCCCGCGCAGGCCCCCGGGCCCTCGAGCGCGGGGGTCCCCGAGCGCGAGGAGTACCTCGCCACTCGCGAATACTTCCCGGACAACCTCTGGGCCTCGGTGCGGCAGCGCTCGCGGTGGATTCTCGGCATCACCTTGCAGACCTGGCAGCAGCTCGGCTGGCAGGGAACGCTGCCCGTCCTCTACTGCCTCTGGAGGGATCGCAAGGCGCTCCTCACCAATGCCCTGCTGCTCGGCGCCTATGGCCTGCTGGCCTACGTCTTCGCGCGGACGTCGGTGAGCGCAACCGTGGGAGAGCCCTGGAGCATGGATGATGTCGCCCCCAAAGACTCATGGCTGGCGTGGATCCTCGTCATCAACCTCCTGTTGTTGGTGTGGAGGCTGGGAATGAAGTTCTACGCCGTCAACAGGCTGTATGGGCCTGGGCATGCACTGATGTCCGTGCCTCGCCTCATGCTGGGCAACCTCATCAGCTTGATGGCCACCAACCGCGCCATCTTCCAGTTCGTCCGGCACCGGGTGACCGGCCAGCCGCTGCGCTGGCTGAAGACGACACATGCCTTCCCCAACACGGGGGCCCTGGCGGCGCAACACGAACCGCTCGACGCATGCCAGGTGGCGGGCGAAGTCATCTCCCAGCTCGGCCCCATCCCCCACGTCTCGCAGCCCGAGGAGCCCCCCGCGGTCCTTGCGACCTCCAGCCCGTTCGAAAACTCCGCGCCATGGCAAGCGAGCCGCGGCAGTGAAAGAGGAAACTGACATGACGGCGAAGATACTCGTGGTGGTGGGCACGCGGCCCGAGGGCATCAAGATGGCGCCCGTCGTCCGGGCGCTGCGGCGGAGCAACTGCTTGCAGCCGGTGCTCGTGTCCACCGGCCAGCACCGGCAGATGCTGGATCAGACACTCGCGGTCTTCGGCTTGAAGCCCGATCTGGATCTGGATCTCATGCGACCGGGCCAGACGCTGGATGAAGTCACTTCCCGGGCGGTGCTGGGCATGCGGGAGATCATCCAGCAACACCGCCCGGCCTGGGTGCTCGTCCAGGGGGATACGACCACCGCCTTCGCCGCGGCCCTGGCGGCCTTCTATCAAAAGGTGCCGGTGGGCCACGTGGAGGCCGGTCTGCGCTCGGGAGAGCGGTACTCGCCCTTCCCCGAGGAGATCAACCGCAAGCTCATTGACCAGCTCTCGGAGCTGCTCTTCGCCCCGACGCAGCAGGCCGCCGAGCTGCTGATGGCGGAGGGCTACGCGCGAAGCCAGATCTCCGTGACGGGCAACACGGTGGTGGACGCGCTGTTGACGGCGCGGGAGGTCGCCCGCGCGCGGGGCGGAGGCGTGCCCGGCCTCCCCGAGGAGCTGCTGGCCCACCGGAGGATGGTCCTGGTGACGCTCCACCGCCGCGAGAGCTTCGGCGAGCCGCTCGAGGGGATGTGCCATGCCCTGCGCCGCATCGTGCGTGAGTGCCCCGACGTGGTGCTCGTCTATCCCGTGCACCTCAACCCCCAGGTGCGAGAGCCCGTGCACCGGCTCCTGGGCGGCGAGGAGCGGATCGTCCTGCTGCCGCCCGTGGGTTACCTCGACTTCATCACGCTGATGGAGCGGGCCTCTCTCATCCTCACGGACTCGGGGGGTATCCAGGAGGAGGCGCCCACCTTCGGCAAGCCGCTGCTCGTGTTGCGCGAGGTGACAGAGCGCCCCGAGGGCGTCGCCGCGGGAGTGGCCCGGCTCGTGGGGACCTCGCCCACGCGTATCCATGAGGAGACGGTGGGGCTGCTGCGAGATCCGGCACGCTTCGCCGCCATGGCCCGGGGGCACAACCCCTACGGAGATGGCCACTCCGCCGAGCGCATCACCCACCACTTGGTGGCCCGCGTCGGGGAGCGGGATCAGGCGGACGCGCTGGCCCCCAGCATTCCAAACAGGACCACGGCTGTTTCTCTCGCGGGGAGGCGTCATGAGCTGGAAGAAACGAACCCAACGGTGTGAGGCATCTCGGGCCGCGACGGGGAGGTGCCTTTCGCGCGGGCTCGGTCTGCTCGCCCTCGTGGCTCTGCTCGGCCTGAGTGAGCCGAGTCTGGCGGGCCAGCCTCACCAGCACTCCACGCCAGAGCAGGTGACTCGCTCCCTGCTCTGGAACCCCGCCCCTCCGCCGGTGAGCAGTTCCATGTTCACCAGCGTCCAGGACGATGGCAGCACTCCCAAGGAGTGGAAGGGTCCCACGAAGAAGAAGGGGCCCGAGAACGAAGTGGCCTCTCCCCCAGCGCTCATCCTCTTCGACAGCACGGGCCCCTATGGCTACCTCGGGGAACTCTATGCCATGGGTACCGCGAACCTGGTGAGCCACTTCGGCGGCTGGACCGCCAAAAGGGCCACCACCTACGTGTGCGGTGAGGCACAGAAATTCTCCGCCATCCTCTACTTTGGCTCGACCTATGACGAGCCGCTGCCCACGTGCCTGCTCGACGACGTGTTGCTCACGAACAAGCCCGTCATCTGGGGTGGCTTCAACATCTGGCAGCTCACCGCTCGAGCCGGAGACAGCGCCTTCATCGCCCGCTATGGCTGGCGTTGGCAGGGCCTGGATTTCTCCCAGGTCGCCCAGGTGCGTTACAAGGGCCAGGACCTGGTCCGCTACGCGGGCAACGCCTCCGGCGTGATGCAGTCACTCATCAGCGACGCGCAGAAAGTCACCGTGCTCGCGCAGGCAGTCCGGGCAGATGGCTCGACGTTCCCCTGGGCACTGCGCAGCGGAAACCTCACCTATCTCTCTGAGATCCCCTTCACATACATGTCCGAGGAGGATCGCGTGCTCATCTTCGCGGATCTGCTGTTCGATGCCCTGGCACCAAGCACGCCCGAGCGGCACCGCGCGCTGGTCCGCCTGGAGGACATCAACCCTTCAACGGATCCGGACTCGCTGCGAGCCATTGCCGACTACTTGTGCTCCAGGAATGTGCCATTCGGATTCGGCGTCATCCCCGAGTACGTGGATCCCCTGGGTTACTACAACGAAGGCACCCCAGTGCACCTCACGCTGAAGTCCAGCCCGGAGCTCGTCAGCGCCATCCAATACCTGCTCTCTCATGGAGGCGTCATGGTGATGCATGGCAGGACCCATCAATGGGAGGATGAACTCAATCCCTACACAGGCGTGACGGCGGACGACACGGAGTTCTTCCGGGTCACCCATAACGAGGACTACTCCATCAACTTCCTCGGCCCGCTGCCGAAGGACTCGCGAGGCTGGGCGAAGGATCGGATCCACAAGGGCCAGGAGCTGTTCTCGAAGGCGAAGCTACCAGCGCCGAAGATCTTCGAGTTCCCGCACTACACCGCCTCGGTCAACAGCCAGCGGGCCGTCGCCGAGCTCTTCGATACCCGCTGGGAGCGCGCCATCTACTTCGGCGGGCTGTTGACAAACACCTCCATCAACTCCGCGCACATGTTCGGGCAGCTCTTCCCGTATGTCGTGCAGGATCTCTACGACACCACCGTGCTCCCGGAGAACCTGGGCAACATCGAGCCCGATCAGTTCTACAGCTACCCACGGCGCCTGCCGGAGGACATCATCCGCGCGGCCAGGAAGAACCGGGTCGTGCGCGATGGCTTCGCCAGCTTCTACTTCCATCCCTTCTTCGACATCCAACTGCTCCAGCAGACCGTGGAGGGAATCCAGGCGGAGGGCTTCACGTTCGTCAGCCCGAACGAGCTGATTCCCTAGCCATGAAGTGGCCCCTCCTCACGCTGGGGTTGGCGGGAATGCTCGCCTGTACCCGAACCCATCCGCCAGGAGACTCGTCGGCGGGTCCGGAGCTGCCAGCTCCGGACCCGGGGCTCGAGCGCATCTACGGAGTGACCGTGGACAGCGTGGACGACCTGGAGGCCATCACCGAGTCCCTGCGCCGGCTCAACCACCGGCCCACCACTCGCGTCGTCTTCGACGAGTACGTCCCTGCCTCCGAGTACCTCGAGAGCCTCGAGTCCATCCACCGCGTCAGCTGGATCATGGGAGAGCTGCTCGACTCCTCGAACGTGAGCCTCTACTCGCCCGCCCAGTATCGCGCCCGCGTCACCGAGTACCTCGACGCCCTCTCGCCCCACGTGGACATCTGGGAGATCGGCAACGAGGTCAACGGCGAGTGGCTCGGGGAGCCCGAGGCCGTCGTGGCCAAGATCGAGGACGCCTTCCACCAGGCCAAACAGCGCCAGCGTCTGACTGCCCTCACCCTCTATTACAACGAGGGCTGCGCTCCGGCGGACAACGAGATGTTCACCTGGGTGGAGAAGTACCTGCCGGCCTCCATGCGCGACGAGCTCGACTACGTGCTGGTGAGCTACTACGAGGACGACTGCGATGGACGTCAGCCCGACTGGCAGGGCGTCTTCCACCACCTGGCCACGCTCTTCCCGAAGGCCCGGCTCGGTATGGGAGAGTGCGGCACCACGGACTCCCGCAAGAAAGCCGAGTACATCCGCCGCTACTACGGCATGAAGCTCGATGAGCCGCGCTTCGTGGGCGGCTTCTTCTGGTGGTACTTCAAACAGGACATGGTGCCCTACACCCGCCCCTTGTGGCAGGTGCTGAACGAGACCCTCTCCGCGCAGTAGGACGGGCTCCGAGCCACCACCCGCGTCCGTGGCCCTATACTCGGGCGCCATGAGCCAGGATCTCCAGGCACTCCTCTTGTCCTATGCCTATGTGGGCGCGTGCGTTCTGGTGGGCGAGGTGGCAGCGCGGCGAGGGGTGTCCCGAGAGGTCTCTCGCAAGTTCATTCACGTGAGCGTAGGCCTGTGGATCTTCGGCACGCTGAAGTTGTTCGAGCACCGGGAGTTGGCGGTGATGCCATCGCTGACGGCATCGGTGGCCAACTGGGTCATCCATCGCAAGCGCCTGCTGAAGGCGGTGGACACCGAGCCCGACAACCTGGGAACGGTCTGGTTCGCGCTCACCTTCTCGGCGTGCGTCTGGCTGGCGTGGGACCGGCCCGCGGTGGCGGCGGGCGCCGTGCTGGCCATGGTCGTGGGGGATGCGCTGGCGTCGCTGGTGGGCCGGCGCTTCGGGCGCCACCGGTATGAGACTCTCGGAGGGGAGCGCAAGAGCCTGGAGGGCTCGCTGGCGATGCTCGCGGGAACCTTCCTGGCTGTGCTCGCCGCACTCACGTGGATGCCGGGCCTCGCGCCCGAGATGCCCCGCGTGCCGCTGGCTCTGTTGTGCGTCGTGGTGGCCACCTGCGCCGAGGCCCTCGGCATCCGGGGACGGGACAACCTCTGGGTGCCGCTATGCGCACTGGCCGTGCTCGGCTGGACTCCCATCGCTTCTGCGGCGGGCCTGGGGCTGGGCGCGGGGCTGGCCCTGATCATTGGCGTAGCCGCCTGGCTGAGAGGTTCGCTGAGTCCCAGCGGCGTGCTGGGAGCCATCGTCGTTGGGGCCCCCGTCTTCGGACTGGCGGGCGCGGTGGGAACGGTGGCCCTGCTCGGCTTCTTCTTCTCCTCGAGCGCGCTCTCCAAGGCCTTCCGGGACAGGAAGGCCAGCGTGGAGGCCGAGTACGCCAAGACGGGGACGCGCGATCTGGGGCAGGCGCTGGCCAACGGGGGAGTGGCCGCGCTGGCCGCCGTGCTCCTGGCGCTCACGGGGGACTCGCGCTTCCTGCTGGCGATGCTGGGCGCCCTGGTCGCTGCCAACGCGGACACCTGGGCCACGGAGTTGGGGGTTCTCTCGCGCTCCCATCCCCGAATGATCACCACCTTGCGGCCGGCGGCCCCTGGCACTTCGGGCGCCATCTCAGGAGTGGGGCTGCTGGCCTCCACCGCTGGCGCCGCCTTCGTGGGAATCCTCGCGCTGCTCGCAGGCGTAGCGTGGCAGTGGCTGCCCTGGCTCGTGCTGGCAGGGGTCGTGGGCTCACTGGTGGACAGCTTCCTGGGAGCCACGATGCAGGATGTGCGCTGGTGCGACGCCTGTGGACGGGAGACCGAGCGCCGCGTGCACCGCTGCGGCCAGAACACCCGCGCACTCCGGGGCGTTTCCTGGCTGGGCAATGACACCGTCAACGTGGTGGCCACCGCCGCGGGCGCCCTGCTGGCCTTCTGGGCGTCCTAGGAATTTCGCACCGCCCGGCAGCGGGTTCGATTCCCGCCGCCTCCATCCCGAGAAGCCCAACAATCTTAAAGAGTCGCTGGGTGGCCCTCTTCGAGTTCATCGAGGGCTGGTACAACCCTCATCGCCTCCACTCCGCTCTCGATCGCCAGTCGCCCATCAACTACGGAAAGAAGCTCTTGGCCGCAGCCTGAAGGCCCAACTCCGAGAACCCTCCACGGAATCAGGGCAACTCCAGCAAGCGTCTCCAGCAGGCGTCGGCACAGGGCTTCCTGACGCGTCAGCCGTGTGGGCTTGCGCGTCAACTAACGCCTGCGCGCCAACTGACTCCTGGCCTCCTCCTTCAGACTCCAGTCCCTGCAGCAGCACAACCGGCTCTAGGTCCGCCACTTGCATCTCCTGTCGGCGCTCATTGAGGAGCCATTCATGCTTTTCATTCCAAGAACGGAATTAGAGATCGTTGCGCGGCTTGCCATGATCTCAGCGCTGCTGGGTCTGTCATGCGACAAGGCACCGCTGGGCGAGGACGAATATGGACCCAGCGAGAGGGTTGCGTCCAAAGCTCTCCAGTCCATGGCTACAGGGCAGTGGAGCGCCTCGGGTTCCCTGGCCACGCCTCGCTATGGACACACTGAGACACTGCTACCCAGCGGCAGGGTGCTCGTCGTAGGGGGGCTCGACGCCAACAATACCCTCCTTGCCAGCGCGGAGGTGTACGACCCGAGCACGGGGGTGTGGAGCCCCACGGACACTCTGGCCAGGGCCCGCGCCGCGCATACCGCGACACTGTTGTCGTCAGGCAAGGTGCTGGTCATTGGAGGCTTTGGCCTGAGTGGCGCCCTCGCCAGCGCGGAGGTGTATGACCCGAGTACAGGGACGTGGACCGCGACGAACTCACTGGCTACGGGAACGTATCTACACACGGCAACATTGCTGCACTCAGGTCAGGTTCTTGTCGTCGGGGGAAGAGATGCGACCAATATCCCTCTCGCGAGCGCGGAGGTGTACGACCCGAGCACGGGGATGTGGAGCCCCACAGGATCTCTGGCCACGGCCCGCTATAACCATACTGCAACGCTGTTGCCCTCGGGTCAGGTGCTCGTCACCGGTGGCGAGTACCAAGACGGCTGCTTTGCCAGTACAGAGGTATACGACCCGGGCACGGGAGTGTGGAGCCCCACAGGATCTCTGGCCACAGCCCGCTCCTGGCAAGCGGCGACGCTCCTGTTCTCGGGCAAGGTGCTGGTCGTCGGGGGGATAGGCACCAACAACACCCCTCTTTCCAGCACGGAGGTATACGACCCGGGCACGGGAGCATGGAGCCCCACGGGCGCTCTGGCTACGGTTCGCTACTACAGGCATACGGCGACGCTGTTGCCCTCGGGTCAAGTGCTGGTCACCGGAGGGGACGGCCCCAGTGGCAGAGCGCTTGCCGGCGCGGAGGTATACGACCCGGGTGAGGGACAATGGAATTTCACAAACTCACTTGCCACGGCCCGCTACGGGCACACGGCGACGCTGTTGCCCTCGGGCAACGTGCTGGTCACGGGTGGCATTGGCCCAAGCGGCAGTGCAGTCACAAACTCGGAGGTGTACAACCCAAGCCCAGAGGGATGGAGCCTGACAGGTTCTCTGACCACGGCCCGCTACGGACACACGGCGACACTGTTGCCCTCGGGCAAGGTGCTGGTCACTGGTGGCCGTGGGCCACAAGGCTCCCCCCTCGCCGACGCGGAGGTATATGACCCGGCCACGGGACTGTGGAGTCCCACGAATTCGCTGGCTACGGCTCGCTATTGGCACACGGCAACGCTGCTGCCGTCAGGCAACGTGCTGGTCACTGGAGGCATTGGCCCGGACGGCTATCTCGCCAGTGCAGAGGTATACGACCCAAAGAGAGGAGTGTGGAGTCCCACGAGCTGGCTAGCCACGGCCCGAGCCGGACATACGGCCACGCTGTTACCCTCAGGCAAGGTGCTCGTCACTGGAGGAAGTCCCAACCCAGGCGGCTACCTCGCCAACGCGGAGGTGTACGACCCAGGGACCGGAGGATGGTATTCCACAGGCTCTATGGCCATGGCTCGCTATCATCACACGGCAACGCTCTTGCCCTCAGGCCAAGTCCTGATCATTGGAGGTTTTGGACCTAAAGGCTCTCTCGCCAGCGCAGAGGTGTACACCCCAGATACGGGCATGTGGAACCCGACGAGTTCGCCAGCCATAGCCCGCTACAACCACACGGCGACGGTGCTGCAATCGGGCAAAGTACTGGTCGCCGGTGGCCGTGGTCCAGATGGCGCTCTAACCAGCGCGGAAGTGTATGACTCGGGCACGAGGGTGTGGGGGCCAACGGATTCTCTGGCTCTGGCCCGCTATTGGCACACGGCAACGCTGTTGCCATCGGGCAAGGTGCTGGTCACCGGAGGTATGGGCACCAGCATCCCCCTGGCCTGCGCCGAGATATACGACCCGGGCACGGAGAGGTGGCGCGCGACAGGTTCCGTAGCCACAGCCAACATGAACCACACGGCGACACTGCTGTCCAACGGGAAGGTGCTCGTGGCCGGGGGTTGGTACGAGAACACCGTCTACGACAGGGCGGAAGTGTACGATCTGGGCACGGGTCAGTGGGCTGCCACCCCGGGCCTGCTGACTCACGATCGCCTCCTGCACACGGCAACGCTGCTACCGAGCGGCAAGGTGCTCGTGGTCGGCGGGCAAGTCGCCCTCGGCGCACCCCTCTCCAGCGCGGAGGTGTACGACCCGGATACGGGCCAGTTTACCGCTACGGGCTCGCTGGCCCACGCCCGCGCCGGCCACACAGCGACACTGCTGGTGAGCGGCAAAGTTCTCGTGGCCGGGGGACGAGACGCTCTCGGCTCTGCTCTCGCCAGCGCGGAGGTATATGACCCGAGTACAAGCCAATGGACGACGACTGGCTCGCTACTACAGGCCCGCTCCCTGCACACGGCAACGCTGCTACCGAGCGGCAAGGTGCTCGTGATCGGCGGGCAAGTTGCCCTCGGCGCACCCCTCTCCAGCGCGGAGGTGTACGACCCGGATACGAGCCAGTTTACCGCTACGGGCTCGCTAGCCTACGCCTGCGCCGACCACACCGCAGTGATTCTGCCTAGCGGCAAGGTTCTCGTGGCCGGGGGACGAGACGCTCTCGGCTCTGCTCTCGCCAGCGCGGAGGTGTATGCCCCGAGTACAGGCCAATGGACGACGACTGGCTCGCTACTACAGGCCCGCTCCCTGCATACCGTCACGCCACTTCCCGGAGGCAAAGTGCTCGTGGCCGGGGGGCAAGACACTTTCGGCGCGCCCCTCTCCAGCGCGGAGGTGTACAAGCCGAGTGAAGGGAGCGACCCGAGTCAAGGTAAATGGACCGCTGCCGGCTCGCTGACACAAGCTCGCTCCCTGCACACGACCACATTGCTCCTGAGTGGCAAGGTGCTCGTGGCTGGGGGGCAAGACGGCCACGGCACGTCTCTCTCCAGCGCGGAGGTATACGATTCGGGAACGAACCGATGGGCTATCACAGGCTCAATGACCTCTGCCCGCAGCAAGTACCCCATAGTGGCACTCTTGACTGATGGGCAGGTGCTCGTCACAGGTGGAGGTAGCAACAGCGCAGAGGTGTACGAAGACATGGGGGCCAACTCGGAATGGCGCCCTGTGATTGCGCCGCCCGCCAAGCAAAAGCCGGGGAGCACATTCAACATCACTGGGCTCCGTTTACGCGGTCGGTCGGAGGCAAGCAGCGGCAACACCCAGAACTCGGCTACGAACTTCCCCCTGGTCAGCCTCATGTCAGTGGAGGGAGAAACGCTGATACGCGTAGCTCCTCACGGCTTGTTCTCCGATACAGAGGTGCCCCTACAGATGCCGGCTGTGCCGAATGGCCACTACATCCTCTCTGTCATGACCCAGGGCATTTCCGCCGGGCAGATGGTGCTCGTGGACGGGCCAGCTCCGAAGGCGCCCGAACTCACCGCGCCTGGGGCTCTCGTCAATACGCAGAGGCCAGCCGTCCAAGGCACAGTGGAGGCGGGGCGAAGGGTGACAGTGTGGCTGGACGGGAGCGTGGCGGGAACAGCCGTGGCAAATGCAGAGGGGCTTTGGACCTTCACTCCTGTCTCGGCGCTGAATGAGGGACGCCACCAAGCTCAAGCTACCGCCACGGACGAGGTGGGCAATGTCAGCGCTACTGCCAAGGTCCTCAGCTTCAGTGTTGACACTGTGCCTCCGGAAGCGCCGAAGGTGACTGGGCCTGAACACTTCCTCAATACGCGAAGGCCAGCCATTGGTGGCACGGCGGAGGCTGATGCCATGGTGACAGTCTCGCTGAATGGGACAGCAATAGGGACCGTCAGGACGGAGGTAACTGGAGCTTGGAGCTTCACTCCTGCCATGGAACTGGAACTCGGACACTACGTTGTCTCCGCGACCGCTATGGACGAAGCTGGCAACACCAGCCCACCCGCCACCGAATACTCACTCACCATCCAGCGCAGCCACTATGGCTGGAGTTGCTCCAGCGGCCCCGCCTCCCCTGCCACCTGGATCTTGCTCGCTCTGGCCGGGTCCCTTACGAAGCGTCGGCTCAGTGCTCCTTGATCGGGTGACGGCTCTGCGCCTGCTCGTCTCGGGCGTGGACCTCACGCGCATCCATGAGACGCTCGCCCAGATAACGCTAATGCTGCCATACGTCCAAGCTCGCCCTCGTCATCTTGCGCGGGCGTTCGCGCAGCGAATTCACCCCTAGCAAAATTAAGCGCGGCTCGCGCCCCATCCCTCCCGAGTACTCCCAAAAGAGTAACGTCCAGAGACCCACACGCTTGTCAGTGACAAGTTAGGAGCGGCAGTGAGTCTGGCCAAGTGCTTGAGCACGGTGATCGCCAGCTTGCTTGATGGCAGGGCCTTGATGACGATTGACGAACAGGCGACCCAGCTACCATCGATGCGAACGTGGAGATGCGGGGCACGAGATCTCCGCGACTTCCTGACGACGTGGGCGGGTGGGCTCCCTTCATGGAGGACGACGGGCGGGTCCACCCTGCTCAGGTTCGGCGTCTGCCATGTTGCACGTATGTCGCAGGAACCTGTGGAACGGTCTGGGACAGGACGGGAAGGAATGGAACGCGGAGGGATATCGACTCCGAAGCATCCCGGGCGGTTACGAGATAAGGGCGCGATTCTGCTAGAGGTTTCGCACTGCCCGGCGCGGGTTCGATTCCCGCCGCCTCCATCCCGAGAAGCCCAGCAATCTTGGTTCCGGGCTGAGCATTCGTTTGGCGCCCGCGGACACGGATCTGGCGGGCCCGGCCAAGGCGCTTTCATCCTCGACGAGTGAGGATGAGCCCATGTCAAACAAAACGCTTCGCGCTCTCCTCTTCGCTGTTTCCCTCTCTCTGTGGGCTTCGACCGCCCAGGCCGAACCGGCCGAGTCGGTCGCGGCAGAGACAAGCCCGCCGGCGCACGACGGGTTCCGTTTCGGTGCCTATGCCGAGGTTGACCTTGGAGTCCTCGCCTTCCTCCGACAAGGAACCGCGATCGCCGGCGGAGTGACCTACGGCCCGTTCCGCGCCGGTCTCAGCTATGCCAGCTTCCTGTCCAACCCGTCGCTCGGAGGTGTTCCCGAGGGTTTCGACCTGCGCGTCAACTCTTTGCTGGGAATCAACGCGTCCTACTTCATTGCCCAGAGCACCGACAGAGGCTTCTACCTCCAGGCCATGTTTCACATCAAAGAGCAGGGGGTCACCAACCAAGAGAGCGGAGCGCACGTGGATCTCCACTCACTCGCGCTGGGCCTCGAGCTCGGCTACGTGTGGAAGGTCTACAAGGGCTTGTACGTGGCACCCCGCGTGGGTGCGCTCTACTACCTGAAAAAGCCGCAACCCGGCAACCAGCCGGTCGCGGTGGGTGATCGCCTCTACGACAACGATCGCCACAAGGATTGGGACACCTATTACATCCCGACGCTCAGCGTTGGCTATTCGTGGTGAGGGAGCACGCCCCATGTTCACGCGCAACCTCCAACGCGTCGGCGCGATTGCCTTGGTCTTGGGTGCCGCCGGGTTTGTCCTCGTTTTCTTCTACCTCCACGCAGCGTTCGACTATCCGGCCATCCTGAGCCACGGCGCCGGCGAGGTGCTTCCTCGCCTCGCCGCGGGCGGTGCGACCCTCCGAGCGGCCTGGCTTCTGTACAGCGCTCTGCCGCTGACGTTGCTCTTCGCCGGCATTGCGTCGATGCCCCTGCTGGAGGACGGCAGTGGGCGCGGGCTCGCCCGGCTGGGTGCAGCGGCGGCCGTCCTGGCCGCAGTCACCATGATGCTCGGCCTGTTGCGTTGGCCGTCGATTCACGACGCGCTCGCCTCGAGCTGGGCTTCGGCGAGCGCCGATCACCGTGAGCTCTTGGGAACCCTGTTCGACGCTGCCAACCGGTACCTGGGCAATCTCCTCGGTGAGCTGCTTGGAGAGCTGTCCCTCGCAGGTTGGTTCGCGTGCATCGGGTTTGCGCTGTGGCGCTCGGAACAACGGACAGGCGGAGCGCTCGTGCTTTCTGCGGCTGCGATTGTGGCCATCGGCGCGCTCCGCCAACTGACCTCGGTGGTCGCACCCATCGCCGAGGTAGGCAACGTGGTGCTGCCACTCGGATTGTTCCTGATCGCCGGATTCATGTTCAGAACATCTCCGGCAGCAGTCGCACGGGCGCGCGCGGACGCTCAGCCTCGCTCTTGAAACTCGCGCGGGGTCAGTCCAGTCCAACGCTTGAACGCCTTGAAGAACGCGGGGGGTTCGGTGAACCCAATCAAGTACGCCACCTCGCTCGCGGTGAGCGTACCGCGTGCCAGGTAACGCTTGGCGAACTCCTCGCGAACTTCGGCGAGCAGGTCGTTGTAGCTGGTTTGCTCTTCGGCGAGTCGGCGTTGCAAGCTTCGGGTGCTCATCCCGAGGCGCTTGGCAATCGCTTCGATTCCGCTGTCCCCGCCGTCCATCACCCCGATCAGCGTTTTTCGAACCTGTGCCGTCACCGTATTTGCCGCACCCAGCTTCTCGATCATCTTCCGGCACTCGAGATCGAAGTAATCCCGCAGCCGCGAGTTGAAGGTGGTGACGCCGACCTCGCGCAGACCCACGGGATACACCAACTCGTACCGCGGGCACCCAAACCGGGGCGTGGTGCCATAGAAGGAGAGATACTCGGTCGCGCCGGGCGGGGCGGCGTGCCGCAGACGAACCTCGACCGGTCGCGGGGGCGAATGGCCGAGCTGGCGGATGGCCTGCTCCATGTTGGCCATGTGGTAGTCCATCGCTGCGCGGTAGCCGACGTCGTCGAGCGCGCCGGGCCAAGGAAGCCAGCTGATTCGCGTCGCATCGCGGTCGACGTCCATCTCGTACGTCGCACCGACGGTATAGAGGCGACTGTAGTGAAGCGTGCGATCGAAGGCCTCGCCGATGTTGGCGCAGCTCATCGCCAGAAAGCCAAAGATCTCATTGTCTTCGTGCCGGAACGCCGAGGCGACTCGCAGCGGGAAACCGTGGTCGAAGAGCGCCATCGCACGCCGCCAGACCTCAAAGTAGCGCTCGACTGCGATGTGCGCGTCACCCCGCGGAGGGGTGTTGGCATCGACCCCGCTGCCGCGCAGCAGTGGCTCTGGATCCGCGTCGAGGGTTCGGGCCACGTGGGCCACGAGAAACGGGACAACGCCGCTGACCGTGTGCATGCGAAGGGGAGGGAGGTTATCACGCCTCTGCAGCGGGAGGCGTTCTAGGGCTGGTGCGGATGACGCTCCAGGTGCTCGAGGGCTCGGAGGCCGAGGTACTCTATCGAGGGCTCGGGTCCCATGAACTCCGGCTGGGGTGCACTACGACTTGTACCTCTCGTCCGCCCGCGCCCGCACGAGACGGGACGGAGCGGAGAAACGATCCGGTGTGAGATCAAGGCGTTAGCCGGTAACAGCGCGACCTGCTTGGGGTTTTGCTTCTGCCTTGTTACGGGTTCGATTCCCGCAGCCTCCATGCAGAACAACCCACTACATGGAGTCGAGTTCTCTCCTACGCAGCGCGCCGACGGTAGCGAGCGAAACGCATAGCGCACTGGCGCTGGCGGCGGCTCCGTCAGCAGGCTCAGAAATTCGTGGCCCACGGGTCATGGATGGCAGCAATGCCATCTGCTTGGAGCATCCACTTCGCTTGCGTCTCGGACAGTGGCGGAAGGCTGGCAAAGCCCTTGCTAACCCATGGAGCGTCCAAACAAGGGGGTTCCATGGTCTTCCGAAAGAATGGGTTGATGCCAATGACGCGCGTAGTGAGAAGCACCCTGTACCGCCTGCTGCTGGCCGCGCCCGCCCTCCCATTGACAGCCTGCGGGCCGACCGACGACTGCGGGGGGCCAGCCCCCCGCTTCATCGACAGCGTCGAGCGCAATCCGGACGGAACCACAAACTGCACCCAATGCCCCAAGAGTTCCGCTGGCACCACCGCAATCGCCTGCTGGGCGATCTCGGATGAGGGGAGAATGAAGACCCAGTGCGACTACTACTCGTGTTCCAACGATGGCCGTCGACCGGAGGGGCTGCGGGACGCACGGCTGCACGAGGCAGGGTGTGAGCTTGGCGCGCTCTATGCCCATGTCGCCTGGCTGGAGGCGGCTTCGGTCCCTGCCTTCCTCCGACTTGCTGATGAGCTGCTCGCGCATGGCGCCCCGGAGGCCCTGGTCAAAGCGGCACGGCGCTCGGCACAGGATGAGGTGCGCCACACCCGCGTCATGCAGGCCCTGGCCCACCGCCACGGATCGAGCATGCCCGAGGTGGACATTCCGCCCTTCCAGCCCCGCTCCCTGGAGGCCATGTGCGCGGAGAATGCAGTCGAAGGCTGCGTGCGCGAGACTTTCGGCGCCCTGGTCACGGGCTGGCAGGCGCGCACCGCTGGTGACGCGGAGGTACGCCGCGCGCTGGGTTCCATCTCCCGAGACGAACTGCGCCACGCCGAGCTGGCCTGGGCTGTGGATGCCTGGGCCGCGGAGCGCCTCACCCCGCCAGAGCGTGAGCGCATGCTCCAGCTTCGCCGAGAGACACTGCGTGCGCTGGAGAATGAAGTGGGCAGCCAGCCTCCGCCCGAGCACTTCGTGCGCGAGGCAGGGGTCCCCACCCGTGAACAAGCGCTGAGCCTGCTCCAGGGCCTGGCGGCGCTGGTCGCGTAGCCGCACCAGCAGCTCACCTCCGCCGGCCACGCCGCAGCGGACCGGCGCCCCCACCGTCGCTCAGCTCCCCTGGGAGGCACTTGATCGCACCGCTTCCGTGTCAGGAGCAGCCGGGGTGGGATCGAAGTCGCCCACCGCGCGTGCCAGTTCGAGCCGGGCCAGGCGCACGTTGAGCGACTCGGCGACAGCCGCCAGCTCCGCCTGCGCGAGGGCCGAGTTGGCATCCGACACCTCGAGGTAGGTCGCGGCGCCCAGCTCGAAGCTGTGCTTCACCTGCTGCGCGGACTCACGCGCCACCACGACCTGCTCCTGCGCCGTGGTGAGGTTCTTCTCCGTCGTCTCCAGATCGTCGCGGGCGCGGCGCACCTCGTCGCGCGCCTTCTCCTCGGCGGCGCGCAGCGCGGCGTTCGCCTCGGCGATGCGCCCGGATGCCTCGCGCAACTGCGCCTCGCGCAGACCACCGTCGAAGAGCGTCCAAGAGACGCCCAGCCCCACGCTCCAACTGCTGTTCTGGCCGGTGAAGCCTCCCGCATTGCTCAGGTTGTAGGTGCCCGTGGCGGCCAAGTTTGGCAGATAGCGCGCGGCCACGGCACGGCGCTGCCCACGTGCGACGTCCACGCCCACGCGCGAGGCAGCCACGTCGAACCGAGCCTCCAGGGCGTGCGCCTCGGCACTCGCGGGGTCCGCCATGGTCCCCTGCCCCACCGCCCCCTGCTCCAGAGGAGAGCGGCAGCTAGACAGCGCCCGGCACAGGGCTCGCGTCCGGCTGAGCCTCAGCGGGCTCCTCGGCCTTGTTGTGGCGCTTGCGCGAAGCGAGACCGTCCAGCAGCGAGTACACCACCGGCACCACCACGAGCGTGAGCACCGTGGAGGTAATGAGGCCGCCGATGATGACGAGCGCCATGGGCACGCGAGTCTCGGCACCATCACCGCGAGCCAGCGCCACCGGCACCATGCCGGCCACCATGGCGATGGTCGTCATGAGGATGGGGCGCAGGCGCACAGGCGCCGCCTCCAGCAGCGCGTCTCGCGCGCTCTTGCCGGCCTCGCGCAGCTGCTGCGTGAAGTCGACGAGCAAGATGCCGTTCTTCACCACGAGGCCCATCAGCATGATGACTCCGATGAGGGCAATCATCGACAAGGCGTTGCCCGACAGCAGCAGCGCGCCAATGGCTCCGATGACCGCGAAGGGCAGCGAGAGCATGATGGTGAACGGGTGGATGTAGCTCTCGAACTGCGCGGCCAGGATCATGTACAGCAGCAGGATGCCCAGCCCGAGCGCCATGGCGAAGGCCACGGCCGTCTTGCCCATCTCTTTCGCGTTGCCGGAGAAGCTCCCCGTCACGCCCTTGGGCAGCTCCTGCTGGGACTGCGCCGTGAGGAAGCTCATCGCCTCGCCCAGGGAGTAGCCGGGCGCGAGGTTGGCCAACAGGGTGATCTGGCGCTGCTGGTTGAGGCGATCGATCTGCACCGGGCCCTCGGAGGGGGTGATGTTCGCCACGTTGCGCAGCTCCACCAACTGGCCGCTCGTGGTGCGCACGGTGAGCTGCCCCAGCGCCTCCTGGGAGGCGAGCGTGGCATCGGGCAGGCGCAGCTTCACGTCGTACGTCTCGCCGCCCTCGCGGTACGTCATGAACTCATCGCGGCCGAGGTACGCGCGCAGGGCAGCACCCACCTGGGCAGCCGGCACCCCCAGCTGCGCCGCACGCTCGCGATCGATGCGAACATCGTACTGAGGCTTGCCACTGCGATACGTCGTGTCGATGTCAGTGAGCCCCGGGTTGGACTTCATGGCCGAGACCAGCTTCTCGCTGCCAGCGACGACCTGGGACCAGTTGGTACCGCGCAGCACGTACTGCACCTGCTGGTTGCGGCCGCCACCGCCCACGCCAGAGACGTCCTGCACGGACATCAACACGCCCGGGCGCTGCGCCAGCGTTTCACGCAGGCGGACCTTGAAGGACTCCTGATCGAAGTTGCGCTCCTTGCGCGGCACCAGGTTCACCAGAACCTCGCCCTTGTGCACCTCCTCGAGGGCGCCACCGCCCGCCGTGCTGAACGTCTCCTTCACTCCCTCCATGCCGCGCACCTGCTGAGCCACGATGCCGAGCTCGCGCTCGGTGTCCTCCAGGGTGGAGCCCACGGGCAGCTCGAGCGTCACGCGCACCGTGCCGTTATCGGCGGTCGGGATGAAGGTGAACTTGAGGAAGCGGGCCATCCCCAGCGTCAGCACCAGCACGCCGACGGCGGCAGCCATGGCCAGGCCGCGGCGGTTCAGCACCGCGCCCAGAATGCTCCGGTACCCGTTCTCCATGCCCACCAGCACGCGCTCGATGGCGGCGCTCACGCGATTCGTCGGAGCCCCGTGCCCGTGCCCCTTGAGCAGGCGGCTGGACAGCATGGGCGTGAGCGTCATCGACACGGCGTAGGAGATGAGCACCGCCACCGCCACCGTGACGCCGAACTGGTAGAAGAACCGGCCAATCATTCCCTCCATGAAGGCCACGGGGATGAACACGGCCACGATGGCGAGCGTTACGGCGAACACCGCGACGGCGATCTGCCGGGTGCCATCGAGCGCCGCCTGGATGGGCGTCTTCCCCTCTTCCAGGTGGCGCACGATGTTCTCGATGACCACGATGGCGTCGTCAATGAGCAAGCCGATGGAGAGCGTCAAGGCGAGCATCGTGATGATGTTGAAGGTGAAGCCCAGCAGGGCCATCACCGCGAAGGTGCCGACGACGGACACAGGCAGCGCGATGGCACTCACCAGCGTGGAGCGCAGGTTGCGCAGAAACACGAGCACGATGAGGATGGCGAGCACGCCACCCACCAGCATGTCCTCCTGCACCGCATGGATGGAGGCGCGGATGCTGGTGGAGTTGTCGCTGATGGTGCTCACCGTCACGCCCTGAGGGAGCTGGGAGTTGAGCTCCGCGAGCGACTCCTTGACGAGCTCGGCCACCTGCACAGTGTTCGCACCCGACTGCTTGCGCACCACGAGTGCAATGGCAGCCCCGGTGTCCGAGCGCGCAAGGCCGCGAGCCTCCTGGGCTCCGTCCACCACCGCCGCCACGTCACGCACGCGCACCGGGGTGCCGTTGGGGCTGGCCAGGATGATGTCGCCGATCTCCGAGACACTGCGCGCCTCGGCCGTCAGGCGCACGATGCGCTCGCGCCCACCCTGCGTGGCGCGCCCGCCGGGCAGATCCACGCTCTGCGCCTGGAGGGACTGGCTCACATCGCCAATGGCCAGCCCGTAGCCGCGCAACCGCTGCGGATCGACCACCAACTGGATCTCCCGCTTGCGGCCACCCACCACGCCGATGCTGCCCACGCCCGGCTGGCTCTGCAGCGAGGGTTTGACGACGTCCTCGGCCACGCGCGTCAGCTCGTCGATGGGCAGCGAGCCGGACAGCGACAGCGTCAAGATGGGCGCCGCGCCGATGTCGAACTTCTCGACGACGGGCGTTTCGATGCCGTTGGGCAGTGAGCGCAACGTGGCCTGCACGCGGTCACGCACGTCCTGGGCCGCCACGTCCACGTCGGTGTCCAGCTTGAAGGCGATGGTGATCTGGCTGATGTTCTCCAGGTTGATGGAGTTGAGCTCGTCCACGCCGTTGATCGTGTTGAGCGCCTCCTCGAGCGGATCGGAGACGTTCTTCTCGACGGACTCAGGGTCCGCGCCCGGCAACAGCGTGGTGACGGTGACGACGGGGATGTCGACGTTGGGGTACTGGTCCACGCCGATGCGTGGGTAGGCGTAGAGGCCGAAGACGACGACCGCCGCCATCAACATCAGCGTGAAAACGGGGCGTTTGATGAATGTCTGGAGCATGGGAACGGTGTCCGGAAAGAAGAGAGAAATGGAAGAGAGGAGGAAGGCCGCCCGGAGCTACTGGACGACCTGAAGCGCGGTGCCGTTCTGGAGCGGCATGCTCGCGTCGGCGACGACGCGCTCCTGAGGCTCGAGCCCGTGCACCACGCGCACGAAGCCGGGCAGCACGCGCTCCACCTTGACGTCGCGGCGCTGCGCCTTGCCGTCCTGCACGACCCAGACGAAGCCCTGCTGGCCCTGCGCCTGCACGGCCTGCGAGGGCAGGAAGAGCCCCGCCTGGCCCTGCTCGCTCTCGGAGGAGGCCGCGGCCGAGAAGTCAATCTCCACGAGCGCCCCGGCGCGCAGCTGCACCCCGCCAGCACTCTGGACCGGCAGCACGTCCGCGAGCACCTCGACGGTGCGCGTCTGCTGATCGATGGTGGCCCCCAGGCTCGTCACGCGCGCCTCGAAGGGAGCACCAGAGGGGTTGATCGTGCCCTTGACGACGCTGCCCACCTTCACGCGATCCACGAAGGCCTCGGGCACCGGAGCGCGAACCTCGAGTTCCTGCGTGTTGACGAGGCCGAAGATGGCCGTGCCGGGCGACACGTAGTCCCCCTCGTTGCGGTTGCGGCTGGTGATGACACCATCGAAGGGCGCCGTGAGGGTGGCGTCACGCAGGTTCTCCTGCGCGTTGGCGAACGCGGCGGCCGCCTGGGCGGCCTGTGCCTGAGCCTGTCGGTAGCCCACCTCCGCCTTGTCGAGGGAGGCGCGCGCCAGGCTACCCGCCTGCGCCAGGGCCCGCGCCCGCTCCACCTCCCCCGTCGCGCCGTCGAGCGTCGCATCCGCCGCCGCCTTCGCGGCCCGCGCCTGATCCGCGGCGATGCGAGCATTGGAGGTGTCCAGTTGAGCCAGCACCTGGCCGCGCTTCACACGCGCGCCCACCTTCACATGGACACGCGTGAGGGTACCGGACCCCTGGGCGCTGAGCGTCGCCTCCTGCTTGGAGCGCACGCTGCCGGTGGCCTGCAGGACGTTTGCCTCGAGCTGGGTGGCAGGCGTGAGAGCCCGCACACCCACCGGCTTCTGGGCCACCTGGGCCGCCTGAGGAGGAGGAGCGGCCTTGCTGCCCCCGCCGCACCCCGCCGCCACCACTGCCACTGCCACCACGGCCGACTTCACGAACGTCTTCATCGCTTCATTCCTTGTTCTGTGGGTCTGGAGCCTTCGACAGGAATCCAGACCCGGTGACTGGATTGGTTTTCTGGTCATTTTCGGGCGCACGAACGCCTCACCCCTACGCACGAGGAAGTGCAGGGAGTCAGTTCTTGGGATGGGGCGCCTCGCGTGGAGGCGAGAGGCCGCGAATGAAGATCTCGAAGTAGGCGTCCAACGCTGCCCGATGCGGGGGACTGAGGCCCTGCGTCATCAGCTTGATGACGCTCCCCGAGAGCGTCTCCACGAGCCCCGCCGCCACCAGGTGAGGCTCTGCGACAGCGAAGACCCCTTGCGCATTGCCCTCGGCGAGGATGCGCGCGAGCACCGCGGCATCCTTCTCCTGCATCTCAGGCACGAGGTGCAGGGCCTGCGTGCCCAGATCGAAGATCGTCTCCGCCTGGAGACGCTGCCCGAAAGGCGTTCGTGCGCTCTGCTCCAGCTTGCACTGGATGAATGCCCGAACCCGGCCGTCGGGGGTCGAGGCCCGACGCACGACCGTCTCGAGCTCGGCAAGCCCCTGCGCATGAGAGAGCCGGAGGCAGGCCTCGAACAGCTCCTCCTTGCTCTCGAAGTGGAGGTAGATGCTGCCCTTGCCGACACCTGCTCGGCGGGCAATGTCCTCCATGGAGGCCTTCTTGAAGCCGAAGCGAGCGAAGACCTCACCGGCGGCGTTGAGGATGGCTGTGCGAGGGTCGGAACTCATTGACCAGAATAGTAATCCGGTCAGTCAGTCAGCGCAAGTCTCCTGGTCCCCGAGGCGAAGTCCCCTCCCCTCCAGCCAGCCGGAGGCCCGTTCGGCCCCCTGCTATGAAGAGAGTCCCATGCCCTCGAACCTCCCGAATCGATCGAAGCGGCTCTCCTCCACCCTCGCGCTGAGCCTGGCGTTGGGAACGCTGGCAGCGGGCGCCGGAGACACGCCCAAGAGTGTGATGGACTACTACCAGCAGCTCCCTGCCACCGCCTTCCCCGACAGCACCCGGTACGAGCTGACGCGGTCCAAGAGCGGCTGGATCACGCACTCGAAGGCGGGAGACGACGAGATCTCCGTCACCGTCGATACCAAGAACGGCTACATCGAGTTCACCGACGAGGGAACCGGCGGAGGAGACGCGAAGACGCAGGTGGCGCTCTTCCTCAAGGAGGACAAGACGCCGATCATGGCCGTGAGCATGAGCAGCTTCGACGGCGTGTCAGTCTCGGGCGGCATCACCTTCGCCGAGTTGGCCGGCAATCAGTGGAAGACCGTCACGGACCACGTGCTCCCCTTTGAGATGCAGATCGAGGACTTCCTCGATGAGAAGTGCCTGGAGGCCCTGAATCCGGCGATGAGAACCAACCTGATCAACGAGGGAGTCATCTACACCCTGCCGCGGCAGGGCACTACGATCCGGGCCTCGGTCAAGGTCACCGAGTACATGCTCAAGGACGAATTGCAGGGCAAGAAGTCCCCCTGCCCCAGCGAGAACCCCCGCGAGATGAAGTGGGACAAGAAGGCGGGCCGGTTCTCCTTCGTGGCCGTGAAGCCGGCTGGGAAGAAGTGAAGAAGCAACCCGCCAGGAGGCGACTCCGAATGCTGACACGAACGCTCGTGCTGTTGCTGCTGTGTGCGCTTCCCGCGCTGGCCCAGGAGCCCAAGCTTCTCGATCCCAACAAGGTGCCTCGCGAGGGCCAGGATCCCAAGGTCTTCGTGCCCCAGGGCTGGAGGATCGAGGACATCTACAAGGGTGACCTGAACAAGGATGACAGCCTGGACGTGGTCATCCAACTGGTCGAGGACGGCCCCGAGACGGACGCGGAGGGCGTGGTCCAGACCCACTCGCGTGCGCTCGTGGTCCTGCTGGAGCAGGGAGGAAAGCTGCACCGGGTAGGCGTCTCGAATCGCGTTCTCTACTGCACCACCTGCGGAGGCGCCCTCAGCGCTCCGGGGCCCGGTCAGGTGAAGATCGAGAAGGGCATCATCCTCGTCGACCAGCTCCGGGGCGCGCGAGAGATCGTCCACACCATCTTGCGCTTCCGCTATGAGCCCCAGGACAAACGCGTGCTCCTCATCGGGCAGGATGACATCCAGACGGACCGCAACTCGGGCGAGTCGAAGAGCGTGAGCATCAACCGGCTCACCGGAAAGCGCATCACCGAGAAGCTCCAGTACGACGCGAAGAAGGACAAGGACGTCGTCCTCTCCTCGAAGCAGGACAAGGTAACCGTGAAGAAGCAGTACCTCGAGGACGTGGTCCCCCCAGAGGAATGAAGGCCCGCCCGCGCCCCGAGTGGAGCCGCACTCAGACGTACGTGAGCCACTCTCTGAATGCCTCGTCGCTCCCGCTATGGATGGCGAGGAACCGCTGCGTCAGGCGCGCCGTCACAGGGCCCGGCGCGGGGCCCAGGGCGCGTCCATCCACGTGGCTGATGGGCGCGAGCGGCAGTGACGTCCCCGAGAGGAACACCTCATCCGCATTCCGGAACGTCTCGAGTGGCAACGGCTCCTCGCGCACGGGGATGCCCTCCGCGCGAGCGAGGGCGAGCACCGAATCCCGAGTGATTCCTGCGAGCACGTAGCGCAGCGGCGGCGTCCACACAGCCCCTCCAACGACGGCGAACACGTTCGCGACGGGTGCCTCGGCGATGTGCCCCTCCCGGTCGAGGAGGACAATGTCGTCGGCGCCCGCGGCCTTGGCGCGCCGCCGGTGCAGCATCGGCCCCAGATAGGCCGCGCCGACCTTCACCGAAGGATCCAGTGCCTCGGGAGCCGCCTTGCGCGCGTCTGGAAACGTCGCGACGCGGATCGGCTTCGGAACTCCGGGCTCCTCAAGCAGTTGGCCGGCGATGGCGACATGGCCACGCGAGGAGCGCGGCAGCAGATCCGGCGCTCCCGCGGTGAAGAAGGCCGACCACCGCACGAGGCCTTCGTCCCGGCCCGTGGCGCGGACGACCTCGACGGACGCGCGGAGCAGTTCCTCCTCACCGTAGGAGAGTTCCAGCCCCACCGCCCGTGCCGACCTCAGGAACCGCGCGATGTGCTCGCGTGCGCGGAAGAGCGCGGGCCCCCTCGGCGTGGGATGGAACGAGCCCGCGTCGAACACGAGGCTCCCGCGCTGAGCAGCGTGCGCCATGACCGGCAGCTTCGCGTCCGTGGCATCCACGAGCGCACCTTCGAGCCAGAGACGTGGGGCTGTCACCGCCATGCATGTCCCTCCAGGAGACCGCGCAGCCTACCAGCACTGACCGTGTGGCCGCGCGTCACGGAAGGGCCTCCACCGAATCGCCCTTCCAACCACGCATCCGCAGGACACACTTGGTGCAGAAGTGCATGTGAGCGAGTGCAGCGAAGTTGTAGCCCATCATGCAGGCTCGGTGATCCGCGTCGTGGAAGTCCACGTTGGCGCCGGCGGGATCCGTCGCGTCCTGGAGCTTGTTGAGCAACGCGGGGGTGGTGCGCAGCGCGTCGAGGAACTTTCCGAGGATCGCCTTCTGCGCCATCCCCATCTCGACCGTCTGATCGATGTCCCTGCTATCGAAGCCCGAAGGTGAGTGGGGAAGGAAGAGCTGGTGCCCCATCTCGTGGGCCACGAGCACCTCCGCCCGGACGCCGGGCATGCTCTCCAGGGTGAAGCGCTTGGCGATCGCCTCATTCTTCGGATTGTCGGGGTTCTGCACGAGGCCATACAGGCCCTTCATGTTGCTGACGACGTCGTGAAGCGTCAGGGGTCGCACGAGCGAGAGCGGCACCAGCGTCATCAGGGAAGCCTCATCGCGGAGCACGGCATTGCAGGTGCCGCACTTGCGGCTCGCCTTGTTGGGGACGGAGAGCGCACTCTCGCACTCCGGACACTGGGTGCGGTTGGAGGGGGTCTCGAACCCCCAGCCCGAGGCCGAGAACATGTCGAAGTTGTTCTCGAAATCGAACTGGAACACATGGAGCCCCCGCTCATCGGCTGCCTGCTCCTGGATGAACAGACCGCAGACGCTGAAGAGGAGATCTCGCGTGAGATCCTTGCATACGGTGAGATAAGCAGTCTCATCCGCATAGCCGTGGATGGACTGCACCAGCTTCTGTTTGATCTCTTCGTCCGTCTTGCACGCATTCAGCGAGGTATCCACAGCCTGGGCCCTGAAGGCCGGATGCGTGACGGTGTCCAGGATCTGCATGGCCATTTTCCAGGAGCCCCAGGGAATGGCACCCAGCAGTGGAACGACGTCCCTCACGATCGTCGGGTCTCCCTTGAGCTCGGCACAGGTACGCAGAAACGCGACAAGCCGTGCCACCCTCTCAGGGTTCGTCTTCTTGTCATTGCTGAAATGTGTCTTGTACTTTCCAAGGGCGATTGCGCCGAGCTCCGCGTACGTCCGGAGTTTGATGGCATACCCTCTCTGGAATTGTTCATCCTGGGGTGAGAACACGGCCTGCTCTGCCGCAGACTTCTTGGCCACTTCCTGCATGAGAATCCGGGTGAAGGCAGCCCGGTCCATGGTCGCCGGGCGCACTGCCGCGGAGGAGTCGAAGTCGATGCCACTCCCCTTGAACTCCTGGACGAGCTTCTCCCAGGTGAACTTGCTCTGTCCCGAACCCAGTCCCCAGGTGCCGGGTGGCACCCAATGACGGGCGATACGCACGCGACGGCGCACGGTCATCACGTCCGTGCTGGCGCTGGGGACCGCGTAGGGAATGAAGTGAGCGGGGGTGTTCGCCGCTTGCGGCTGATCCCACACCGCCCTCCCGCCATAGGCGAAGTACACCGAGATCTGGAATTGATCCTCGGAAAGGTGAGCCCCTTCCCCGCTGGGAAACTCCTGCCCGGCAACTGAACATCGAGGTGGGAGTAGACCTCGAGATTGCGGCGGTTGAACCCCTTGTCCCCGACTCCTGTCGGCTTGGGAATGTACTTGGAGGAGCCAAGGGAGAGCTCGATCGAGTCCACCACCACGTCGATGTAGAGCCAGCGCTGGCGCGTCAGGAGGTTGGCCCCCGTGACGCTGACGACCGTCATCTCCAGCTTGTAGGGAGCCTGCTGCACGTTGAGGTGGTCCGTCGGGAACGCAGGGCTCGGATGGTAGGCGACGGTGACGTTCTGGCTCTGGGAGGCAAAGCGCTGCTCTTCGTTGTCATCCAGCCGGCCGGTGAAGGGCGTGGAGCCCACGGCGGGGCAGTCGCCAGGGTTCCAGCTGATCGTCTTGGTCCACAGGTGCGCGATGCCTGCCGTGGACAGATAGTACAGGTCCAGACGCGCCGAGAGGATGTGCGCGGGGTTCTGGAACGCCCAGTTGATGAAGAGCGAGTCGACACCCGGCGCCATCCGATACCGGCCCGAAGCTCCGGCGGCGAGATCACCGTGGGCATGGTCGAACGAGTTGGGCCCTGTCGTGGCCGGACTCCCGCTGAGACCAACATCCCTGCGCTCTCCTCTGGATGCGCGGGAGGTTACCCCAGCTGGCGCGACTCCAGGGGCGCCGGTGACAGGCTCGCCCTCCACTCTGAGTATCAGTAGAGGTCGAGGACTTCGTACTCGCCTGCCACCCAGTCGTGCGCGCCGTAAAACGTCAGCCGCTTCCCGGGTTCGAGAGGCTCGTACATCGACCAGGGATGGGGCTGGCCCAGGGATACCTTGAAGCCTGCGAGCTCGCCCTCCACCTGTTTCAGCGGAGGCTCCAGCACCAGCTCGAACATGACTTCGCCGCTGCGGAGATCCTTCAAGACCAGCACCGTCCCCTCGCGGAGACGTCCATCATCCCCCGAGGGCCCAAGCGGGAGGCTTTCGAGGGCGTTGCAGGTCCTCTTCGTCTTTTCGAGCAGGGTGGTCTCGATCTCGAGCAATGCGGCCCTGTTCTGCGGCGACCAGTCGGCCGCTGTCTGCTGGGCCTGGGCAACCTTCGACTCGGCGGCGACGAGAGCAGCCTCGAGCTCCTTGAGGAACAAGGCCCTGAGACGTGCTTTGTCCAACCGTGGGATGTCGACGTTGCTCATGAGGAGATCCACCCGGCCCGCCGGCGCGAGAGCTGCGCGTACCGGCGGGCCTAGTGGAGAGACGGCGGCTAGAAGACGTACTTCGCGCCCAGCTGAACGCGCCACCGCGACCGGGTGGGGCTCAGGACGACCGTCCGCACCGAGGTGGGCTCGGCGAACGTGTAGATAGGGCGGTTGTTCGCGGCGTCGTAACCCACGGCGCGGAGGAACTGCGACGCGTGGGTCTCGAAGCTGGCATCCTGCTCAGACAGTCCCCAGTCCGAGTTGATCAGGTTCAGGAAGTTGAAGATGTCCGCCTGCACCTCGAGGTGCTGTCCCTTGATCCACTCCGGGGAGTTCCAACCCAGCCGAACATCCACGGTGTTCTGCCACGGGTTGCGGCACGCACCGCGCTGGACGAAACCGCCCTTCGCCTCCCGGAGGCAGTCCTGGCTGTTGATGAACTTCTCCAGGGCCTCGTACTGCGCGGGATCCTGCAGCGAGATCTGCTCCGCGTTGGCCGGGACGAACACCAGGTCGTTCCCGCTGACTCCGTCCGCGTTCACGTCTCCGTTGACGACCCAGGTGTACGGCGACCCCGACTGGCCCACGTAGATGAGGCCGACGTTGAAGCCCAGCGGCAGGGAGCTCGTCGCGGTGAGGGTGATGCGGTGCGGGCGGTCGAACGCGGACGGCCGGACGTTGCGGTCCTGGATGGACCCGTCGATCGGCGAGAACTGGAAGTTCGAGAGCGCCTGCGCGCTCGTGAGGGAGATCCGGTCCACGGCGTCGGTGTAGGTGTAGGCCAGGCTGGCATCCAGGATTTCCGACAACCGCTTGCGCAGCTGCACCGTGCCGCTGAAGACGCGCCCACCGTTCTTGTTGAACACCTTCACGGCCTGGGCGAGGTTGGCGCTGTCGACGCGCGCTGGGTTGGCGCGGAAGCCCGTCGCCCCGAACGTTCCGTAGAGCGCCCGGCCCTCGCCGCTGTCCGACTCCTGGCGGGTGAGGTTCTCGTCGGTCGTGTACCAGCCGTTGATGTCCTTGGTGTAGAGCAGATCGAGCGTGCCCACCAGGCCGAACGGCAGCTTCCGGTCCGCGCCGAGCGCCACGCGGAAGTTCTGCGGATACTTCGTCTTCGGATCGAAGTAGTCGATCTCGCCCTGGTTGACGGGCGCCGTCGGCGCGCTGGTGCCGCCCGCGCAGTCGAACGGCTGGGCGCTCGGGTCGATGGTGAACGCGGGGACCTGGCCGTTGGTGACGTCACGCCGGCAGGTCAGCTCCACCTGCGACAGGCCGTTGATGCTGTAGGCGTTGGCCACCCACACGTAGGCCGGCCGGCCCGAGAAGACACCCGTGCCGCCACGCACGACGGTCTGCCCGCCGTCCACATCCCAGTTCACCCCGAGCCGCGGAGACCAGAGGGGGTTGCCGCTCGGCACCTTGCCGGTGTCGATGGGGAACGCCGCGTTGTCCAGCAGGCGCTGGTTGACGTTGGCCGCGGACAGGAAGGGCACGTCGAGGCGGATGCCGGGGGTGACAGTCAGTCCCTTGAACGGCGTCCACTCGTCCTGCGCATAGAGGCCCAGCTGGAACACGTTGAAGGCGGCCGTGCCAGGCTCCTGGAGATCGCTCACCCCGAAGCGGCGCTGGAACGCGACCGCATTGCCAGCCTCGAAGTCATCCAGGCTGTTGAAGGCCCACACGCCGGTGGAGGCCTGGAAGAAGGCGTTGCGCAGCTTCAGGTACTCGTTGTTGGTGCCGAGCGTGAACGCGTGATCGCCCCGCTTGTAGGTGATGCTGTCCTGCAACTGGTAGATGTCCTGATCCAGCTCGTTGAGCTGCGAGAACCGCTCGGCGCCCGCCGCGAGCCACGAATCCGCCGAGCCGAGCTGGCCGACCTTCACGAGGATCAGCGGGATGTCCATTCCGGGATCGCGATTGTCGCGAAGGATGGAGAAGCCCGCGAGCAGCTCGTTGGAGAGCTTGCCCTCCAAGAAGGTGGAGACGAGCTTCGCCCGGCCGATGTGGCTGCTGGTGGCCTGCGCATAGCCGCTGTTGGACAGCTGGTAGCCGTCGCGCAGACGGGTGACGGACGGCGAGGTCGGCGACCGCGTCAGCGAGTCCTGCAGGGCGTCCACGAAGTTGTAGGACACCTCCAGGTAGCTACCCGGGATGAGGCTGGTGCTGAGCTTGGCGAAGACGTTGTGGTCCGGGTTCCTCAGCTCCGTCGCCAGGGCCGTCCCGGCGTTGTTGACGCCGTACTTGTCGGCCAGGATCGAGGTGAACCGCTCGGCCTCGGCGTTGGTGAAGCCGGCGCGCTCCCTGTCCGCATCCGCATCCACTCCGCCAATCTGGAACGCGTTTCCGAAGGAGGACTTGCGCGCCTGGAGATCGGTGGTGATGAAGAAGTGGAGCTTGTCCTTGATGATCGGGCCGCCGAGGCTGAGGCCGTACTGCCAGGAGTTGTAGCCGAGGAACGTCGGATCATCCTGGTTGCCGGCGAGCTTCTTGTTCTGCCAGTACCCGAAGACCGAGCCGTGGAAATCGTTGGTGCCGCTCTTGGTGATCGCGTTCACCATGCCGCCGGCGAAGTTGCCGTAGCGCACGTCGAACGGAGAGACCTGGATGACGAAGGACTCGATCGCCTCGATCGAGAGGGCCTTGGCATTGGCCTGACCGCCCGGCGTCCCGCTCGAGGTGAGGCCGAAGAGATCGTTGTAGGAGGCGCCATCGATCTGGATGTTGTTGTAGCGGTTGTTCTGCCCCGCCATGTTGGTGCCGCTCACCTGCGGCGCCGTCGAGATCAGATCCGTGAAGTTACGTCCCTGGATGGGCAGATCGAGCACCTCCTTGCTGTCCAGCGTCTGAGAGGGGCCGGTGCGGCCGCGATCCGTGAGCTCGTCGGTGTTCACGGCGGCCACGACGACGATGTTCTCCTCCATGGTCTCGAACTTCTTCAGCTGGACGTTGAGCTGGATACGGCTGCCGAGCACCAGCTGCATCCCGGTGCGCTTGCTGCCGTAGTAGCCCTCGGAGCTGGCGGTGAGGCTGTAGGGGCCACCCGGGGGGACGTTGTCGAACTGGTATTCACCCGACCCGTCACTGACGGCGATGAAGTTCGCGCCCGTCGCGTCGTTGTGGAGCTCGACCGCTACGTCCGGGAGCGGTTTCCCGTCGGCGTCGGTGATTGTTCCTCTGAGTGCTGAGCCAGTGACGCCCTGGGCCAGTGCTGTGGATGCGAAGACCAGGGCTGTGAAGACGACAAGCCCCAGCCGACATGAACGAGACGGATTGCTCAAGTGACCCCTCCAAGGTGCATGAGCGGTGGACTACGCGGGTTCCAGGTTCCCACGGCCCTCTAGTGCGTTGCAGAACAATGTGAAGGGGCATCTCGGTGACAAATGCATGAACTGGGGTCCCCCTGACCCGGCTACCCAGGGGTTCCCCCACCCCTCCCTACCCAACAGGTGTGCCTGAGCTGCACCGCTTTCCCGTGAACCCCCGAAGACCCGGGAACTCGGCCCGCGTTCGCGGGGAACGGAGTAGGGCATCCTCACTCCTGAGTCCGCATCGGCGTCCCACCAGCAACGCGCGCGAGCGTCTCCACCGCGGCCTCGGCCTCCGGCAACAGCTCGCTCGCCGGATGGTTCTCCCGCGCTCTCGCCAGCCAGAGGCGGGCGGCCTCGTGCTGACCTCGCGACGTGGCGGCAAGTACCAGGCAACACGCGTTGAGCGCCCGATTCACCGGTTCGCTGTTCATGGCGTACGCCCGCTCGAGGAGCGGAACCGCCTCGGCTGCGCGTCCGAGCCATACGAGCACCGCGCCGCGCGTGCTGAGGGCGAAAGGGGCTCGAGGGAAACGTGAATGTGCGGCGGTGGAATGGGTGTCCGCCTCTCCGCGCAGGTCCTCACGACGGAGCCGGAAGTCCGCCCACGCAAGGTTGTTGCGGATCAGCCACCGCAGCGCCGGCACTGGCGGCTCCTCGTCCAGGAGTTCCAAGAACAAGTCGCGCGCCGCGGCCAGTTCGCCTTGCTGCAGTCGTACGATGGCCAGCGAGTTGCGCACGACCCACGAGCCGGGCGATCGAGCCAGCGCCGTCTCCAGCACGCGCAATGCCCCCGGAAGGTCGCCGGAGCAGCGCAGTTCCTCGGCCTCCGCGACCGCGGCGGAGATGGCCATCATGTCCAGTTCTCGCTGCGGGGCGAACGGCACCGAGAGCAGCCTCGCGCCATCGTTCTTCCCCAAGGGGAGCCACTTCAATGTGGGGAGCGGGACGAGGTTGAAGACCAGCAGCCACCCGTTGACGAAGGCCAACACCTCTGTGACAGCAAGTCCCCGCGTGAACGCCACCGTCGGGAAGATCGCCTCGCCCACGGAAGATGGCGGTGCCCCGTGCAGTGCGGCTCCCCAGATCGCGGCCGTGACGAGCGGCCCGGCGGCAATGGTCAACCACAGGCGGCCGCGCACACCCCCGACTCCGTCAGCCGCCAAGTAGGTGAACCCTGCGCTGGGGAACGCGTTCAGAGCGAGGCGCGTGCGGCCCCAACGCCATTGGAAGAGGCGCCGCCCCTGGCCGAGTTCGATGCGTGGCACCTCCAGGCCGAGCAAGCGGGCAGCGATCGCGTGCCCCGCTTCGTGCAGCACGATGCTGAGCGCGAGGAGCACCGGGAACACCACGGTGTTGACCAGGACCCATGCGCTCAGAGGCTGCCCACGCAGCACGGAGATCTCCAGGAGGAGAAGCGGCGGCGCAAACAATCCGAGAATCAGTCGGACCATGAACTCATTCGGTGTGAGGAGCGAGATGCAACGCTGCGGCTGCGTATCACGATCGATCGCTGTTGTCCCGCCAAGCCCCACCTCGAAATCATGGCCTGATATGACGCGGGCGAACCCGCGCGCCCCCGCGGCGGATTGAGAGGACGTGGCCATGCTTCACCGAACCTGCATCGCGCTCCTGCTGTGTCTGTCGGCCTGCGCCACAACGGAGCCAGGCCCGGGAACGTTGCCAGCCCCGAATCCGAGGCTCGCCAACCTGCAACGAGCGGCGCAGTTCCCCTGGACGGATGACGGGCATTGCGTGGTGCGAGAAGCATCCAACGAATGGCCCGTCCTGGCGGAGCGGTGCTACCACTCGCTCGACCACGACCGGGTCAGGTTTCGGGATGTCAAAGGCACGTGCGCTGTCGCATCCATGGATGCAGCGGTCTTGGGCGTGGGGCTCTGCGTATTCGTGGCACCGGAGATCGTAGTAGGAGCGGTGGTTGTCATAGGAGTCGTGGTGGTGGCCGCTGCCATCCAAGAGGGGCTGAATGCGTATGAGCGGAGTGCGTCCCGTGCGCGTGCGAAGCCCAAGACCCAAGCGCGCCCCTCCCCTCAAGAGGAACCCGCTGCGAATCGACAGCCCGAGCCGAACGGCTCTCCCGTGGGGAAGGATGGCTTACCCCCAGATCCGCCAGTTTCCCTGGCGCCGCAGGACCGCCAACCCGAGTGCGCGCCCAGACGGGCTTCGCATCGTGGCGGCAATGATCCTCACAACGAATGCGCTGACCGGATTCCGGAGAACAGCTTCCCGGGCTGGGATGTGCTCGTCAATGGCAAGCACTTCGACGCGCTGCAACTCGCCACGCGCACACTGTGGGAGGTCAAGACAGACAATTTCGACACGTACACGGACGACCTACAGGACATCGTGGTCAGAAGTCAGGTGCCAAAGCTGCAGCATGAACGCACGCTCGCCCGGGCCTGTGGATTTGACTTCAAGATCGGCGTGCGCAGCGCCGAGCACAAAGCGGCCCTGCTCAAGCAAGACCCTACCCTCAAAGTTGTCATCATGGATTGGTGCTGAGATGGCAGCCCGATCAAGTTCCCTCAACCTTATCGCGTACGCTCCCGCTCTTACGATGAACGATAGCCGTCCCTTGGAGATTGTTCATGGAATGGAACGCGCGTTCCCCGGCTTGCACCTGGGCTGGATGATCTCCGACAGTGGGCAGCGCATCCCCCTTCCAGATAGAGATGCCTTTGTCTCCCGCGAACGGAGGGACGGGGGCTTCCCACTCCTGCGCAACGGCGATGCGGCGTTCCGGGTAACCCTAACGGGATGGGAAAGTACAGCGGACAACTCGCCGAGTGGTCAGGCACAGTTGGAAATCCATGCGAACCTGCCATGGGCCGCAACGGGTGTCGCGGTTGCGGTGGATGTAATAGAGGCAATCGGCGAGAACTCACGGGCTTTCTGGGGGCATGTGCTGCCAGAGGGGGTGACCGTGACAGTGTCGGACCAGTTTCGCCACTCTGGGAATAGTCCCCATGTCCCGCCGAAAGGACTCCCCTCACTCAACCTCCCATGGCAACTCGTCTCACCTGAGATTCCGCATTACCTCGGATGGCTGAACTATTGGTCGGCCGCGACCGCGCAAGCCATCGGCTTCCCAGACCCGTCACGCGACGGAGAACTGCTCATGCGCGCGCGGTGCACGGCGTCGGGTGGGTGGGTGGTGCAACTCACGGATGCACCACTTGATCTCGAGAACCCCACGCACCTGGATATCCTCCTGCAGGCCTACGAGCGCTTCCCGGAGATCGGCGGGCGCTCGGCACCTTGACTAGAAACGGTCCTCCAAAAGCGCGAACTTTCTCGCGGGGAGCGCGAGGAAGCGCGGGCGAGCGGCGCCCGAGGTTCCACGTTCATCTCCAGGCCGAGGGCAGTGTCACCTCCGCATCGGTCAACCGAGGCAGCCGGGGCTCGGAGTGGGAAGCTCTTCCCTCATGTGGAGCGGCTCCTTCTTCACTGGAAGGTGGCGGCGGCGAGGAGGATACGGCCACCGGCGCTGATCACCCCGGGAAACATGAGAGGGTTTCGCCTGCGCACGACATTGCGAGGCCCTCACGTTCGCCCAGAAGCTCTTGAGCGTCCCTCACCCAACACTTCCCAGAAAATCGTGACAAAGCCTGACGCGAGCAGCATGGGCGGGTGATTCACGCGTGTGAACTGAAGTCGAGGTCAAAACTGACTCGTTGACCGCTGAATACTCCAATCGCATCCTACCTGCCCGACGCATCAGGTCTGTCTGTTGAACTCTGCTGTTGCTCTTCGAGTTGCTGTGCGCGATCCGTCTGGATTCTTCTCGATTTCGCATTGCCAGTCCCTCTCAGCTCTCTCTATGAAAACAACACTGAGCATCAATGCTCCGTTGTGCCTGCTCACCTTCGCAGCATGTCTGGCTCAACCTTCCTTCGCGCAGCGCTATGAGCCGGGCCAGATCAAACCCGAGCCCACGCCTCTGCAGAGCTCGGACACCCCAAGCAACCTCGCGGCCACCAAGGCGGCCACCGCAGGGGCTGTCACCGCAGGCGGTACCGGGTTGGGGTGGGAGACCGCCTTCGTCGAGGGGACGGCGGACTTCCTGGTGGAGCGGGCCGAGGGAGAGCTCAGCACTGTCCTGATGGTCCGGATTGGGAAGCAGCTCTGCGGCGCGGACAAGACAAAGCCCGAGGAGAAACCGGCGGAGCGTCGGCTCCTGCCGGAGACCTGCCGGCTCATGGACACATATTGGAAGGATCCGACCCAGCTCCTCGGCCCCCTGTTCATCAGCGCGGTGCGCTCGGATGTCGAGATGCTGCCGCCCCGCATGCTTCCTGCCGAGGGGGCTGCGCTGGTGGATGTCCTTTGGTACATCGCCAGGGAGTCGCGCAAGGGCCGCCCCACCCTGCAACTAGCACCAAACGCGTAAGCGGCTCGAAACGGGTGACTTGCAGAGTTCCGCCGGTGGTGGGTAGGGGGAGCTGACGCCAGCGCCCGGGAGTTCGCCTGTGGAGCCCTGAGCCGAGCGCCC
>NZ_JAHXBF010000050.1 GCF_020103695.1 Hyalangium versicolor | reverse complement strand
TGGCGGTCGTCGATGACTCCCAGGAGCTTCTTCATCTCGGCGCCATCCAGGGCGAAGGCCACCGGAGAGGCGAGCAGCACCGCGGCGAAGGCGGCGGACAGCAGGTTTCGAGGTGTCATGGGGAAATCACCCGATGTGGTGCATGGCCGTCACGGGCTTCATCCGCGCGGCGAGGAAGGAGGGAATGAGGCTGACCAGCATGGAGGCCAGGGTGATGAGCGTGACGGCGAACACGACGGAGCCGGGCTCCACCTTGAGGAACCAGTGCTCCGTCAGGAGCATGGCCTGGACCACCTGCGGGGCCACCATCTGCCGGGAGTTGATGAACAGGCACACCGCCGAGGCCACTGCCGCTCCGGCCACCGTGGCCCCCAGGCTGAGCATGAAGGCCTCGGTGAGGAACATCACCAGCACACGGCCCTTCTGCATGCCGATGGCTCGCAGCGTGCCAATCTCGCGGGTGCGCTCGCGGATGGCGATCCACAGCGTGTTCATGATGCCCACGGCGATCACCACCAGGAGCAGGAACGTCAGCCCGCTGGTGATCGCCCCCAAGGCGCCTACCACCCACTTCACGAAGGAGATCTCGTCCTCCCAGTTGGTGATGTCGAGCTTCTGGCCCGTCCACCCCTCGCGGTTCACGCTGTCGAACTTGAACCAGAAGGCACGCGGATCGTTGTCCATGACGGTGTAGCCCGCCGCCGTCAGCTTCTCGCGCAACCGTTGCTGCACGGCGGGGATGTCCTTCATGTCCTTGAGGTACAGGAAGATGGCGCCCGTGGCGTCATCCTTGAGCTGATAGAGATCCCTCAAGCTCTTGCTGGGCACGAAGCTCTGCCACGAGCTCATCATCCCGATGTTCGCGGCGATGGCCACCACGCGCACGTCCAGGGTGTTGTTGGTGCCGCGCATGGTGGGGGCCGCGATCGTCAGAGTGTCGCCCACCTTCACCTCGAGCTTCTTGGCCTGCTCCTCGAAGATGAGGATGGTGCCGGGCTGGGCGAGATCGTCCAGCTTGCCCTCGCGGACCTGCACCACCTTGCGGAAGCCGGGCTCGGACTCGATGTCCATTCCGGCCACACCCACCTGAATCGAGCCCGTCTCCGAGATGATCTTGGCCCAGCCGCGTCCTCGCTGGGTCACGTACTCCAATTCCGGCACTTCCTTGCGGAGTTCTGCAACGAGCTTCGGGTAGTCCGTGACAACCGCCGCGGCCTGGCCGGCGGTCACCTTGAAGAAGCCACCCACGTTGACGTGCCCGCTCATGAGCGTGGTGGCGGACTCCAGCATGGTGGCCTGCATCCCGTTGGTGACGCCCATCAGGATGACCAGCACCGCCGTCACTCCGGCGATGGCGGCGCCCAGCAGCGCCGAGCGCCGGCGGTGCGCCATCAGGTTTCGGTATGCGATGAGAAGGATCTGGGACATGGATTCACTCGTCGGTCTGCATCGCGGTGACAGGTGACACGCGCGTGGCCAGGAAGGCCGGGTAGAAGGTCGAGAACACGGACACGCCCACCACCAGCACGAAGGCGGAGATGATGTTCGAGGCTTCCAGGTTCGGAAGCAGCCGAGGCCCGCTGAAGAAGAAGTACAGCTCCTCGGAGCCTGCGGGGATGCCCACGGTGTGCAGCCAGCCGATGAACGCGCTGCCGAGCCCCGCGCCCAGACCGCCGAACACCAGGCCCAGGACCACCGTCTCCAGCAGCACCATGGACAGGATGAAGGAGCGCTGCGCACCGATGGCCCGCATCGTGCCCACCTCCCTCACGCGCTGGATGGTCGCCATCATCACGGCGTTATTGATGATGGCCAGCACCACCACGAACAGGATGGCGATGATCCCCCACAGCACCATGCGCATCATCATCACGAACTGGCCGATGAGGCCCGCGGCCTGCTGCCAGCTCACCACGCGCAGCTTCAGGTGCTTGAGCTCCTGCGACTGCTGCAGTTCCGCCAGCGTGGCGTCCAGCTTCGACGGGTCCTTCAGGATGATGGCGGCGCTGAGCACCATGCCGCCCTCGATCTCCTTCTGCGAGTAGACGCGCCGGAGGAGATCCTCGTTGCGCAGGGCGGCGCCCGTGGTGGTGATCTGCTCGTTCTCGTTGATGAGGCCGGGAGTGGCCTCGGCTACCAGCGTGGTAGGGGAGGACTCGCCGAACAGGGCCGCCTCGGCGTCCTCGCGCTTCACTTCGGCAGCGCCGCTCTTGCTCTTGAGCTGGGCGATCTCCTCCTTCTTCTCCTCGGTGAGGTAGCCGTACAACTCGCGGAAGGACACCAGATCCATCAGGTTCGCCGAGCTCGCCACCGGCGACTTCTCCAGCCCGTTGAACTGGTAGATGCCGTAGATGGGCACGTTCACGCTCTGCACGTAGCCCGAGCGGCTGAACGCCGTGATGGTCATCGAGTCGCCGATCCGGATGCGGTACAGGTCCAGCAGCGGCACCAACTGCTCGTAGAACTGCTGGTAGCGGGTGTCGAAGTTCTCATCGGTCACCGCCAGGAAGCTGCCCAGCAGCTTCGAGAGGTCCTTCTCCTGGCTGTTGAGGACCTTCTGGAGCTTCGCCACGGCCTGCTGGGTCTTGAGCGGATCGAGCTGGTAGACGATCTCGCGCGTCTGCGTGGAGTTCTCCTTCACGTAGCGCTGGAGCAGCGGGTCGGCCGCGATGGTCTTCTTGTTGAGGTCTCGCGCCTCCTTGATGAGGTCCATCCGGCGCGCCGTCTTCAGCTTGAGGTACTCCTCATAGACGTACTTGGACAGCAGCATGCCGCGCTTGCCCTGTGGCACCGGGTGCCCCTCTACGATCTGCATGCGGTCGAAGCTCTTCTGGAACGCGTCCAGGTCCGTGCCCACGTAGCGGATGTAGAGCAGGTCCCCATCCGCCGCCTGCGGCGCGATCTGGTTCTCCAGGAACTCCAGCGAGCCGAGCGGGTCCTTGTCGAAGTCCGCCCAGAACGCATCCGAGCGTGCCTTCTCCAACGCCGCCATCTCCGCGGGATCCTGCGCGTCGTCTCGTACCAACACCTTGCGCGTCTCCTGCTCCGACTGGAGCAGGTTCGCCAACTGCCGCACGTGCGCCTTGAGACTGTCGATCTGCGCCCGGAGTTCGGGCGTCCCACCCTCCGTCCGTGCCTTCCGGTACAGGTCTCGAAGCCGCGCCAGCGTCAGGTCCACCGTGTTCCCAGAGGGGATGAGCGCCCCGTTGGTCCCCATTGGCACCACCGTCTGCACGTTGGGGTGCTTCTCCAGCGCCGTCTTGATGGGCGTGAAGCTGTCGAGGGCCGCGACGTCCGCCTCGCCCTGCATCCCACCGAACAGCGCCAGCTCCTCCTTCGACTTGTCCGAGTACACCTGGATGTGCCCGGCCAGCGATCCGATGATCGAGCGCTTCATGGACACGTCGATGCTGTCCAGCAGGGCCCCTCCCGTCACCACCAGGCAGGACGGGAAGAAGATGATGCACCCGATGATGATGTTCACCTTGCTCTTGAACAGGTTCCGGAAGGCCACCTGCACGAGCAGTTTGAGCGAGCCCATCAGTGCGCCTCCGCCCCAGACGCCATCGCCATGCCCACCTCGGCGGGCGTGACGCGGTCGAGGATCTTCCCGTCCTTCAGCCGCACCACCGCGCTGGCATGCGTCATCACCTTCGCGTCATGCGTGGAGAAGATGAAGGTGGTGCCGCGCTCGCGGTTCATCTCCTTCATCAGGTCGATGATCTGCTGGCCCGTCACCGAGTCCAGGTTCGCCGTCGGCTCATCCGCCAGGACGATCTGAGGCTGTGTCACCAGCGCCCGAGCCACCGCCACACGCTGGCGCTGGCCTCCGGACAGTTCGTTGGGCCGGTGCTTCGCATGGCCCGCCAGCCCCACCTGCTCCAGCAGCGCCATCACCCGCCCGCGCCGCTCGCTCGCGTTGAGCTTCTTCTGCAACAGCAGCGGGAACTCCACGTTCTGGAAGACGCTGAGCACCGACACCAGGTTGAAGCTCTGGAAGATGAACCCGATGGTGTGCAGCCTCAGGTTCGTCAGCTGGCTCTCCTGCAACAGCTTGGTGTCCTTGCCGGCCACCTTCACCACGCCGGAGGTCGCCGTGTCCACGCAGCCAATCAGGTTCAACAGCGTCGTCTTGCCGCTGCCGGACGGCCCAGCGATAGAGATGAACTCTCCCGGGTACACCTGCAGGGAGACTCCGCGCAGCGCGGGAACCTCCACCTTGCCCAAGCGGTAGTCCTTGGTCACTTCATTGATGGAGACGATGGGATCAGAAGAGGGAGACATATGAGAGGGTCTCGAAGGGAGGCGGGTGGAAGGAGAGGGCGCTCAGCGCGTGTCCATGGTGATGTGGCTGGCTCCGCCGCTGACCTTGAGCTCGTAGCGCGAGAGCCGATCCTCGATGGCGTGGCTCTCCAGCCGCGTGTACTCACCCACCGAGCCCAGCTGGTTGCCGTCGAACGACAGCCAGGCTGCGCCCCCGTTGATCTCCAGGCGCGCCGCAGTGCCCACGGGCCGGTGGAACGTCGCGTGGCTCACCCCGCCGTGGATCTGGATGGGCACGATGCCCGACGGCTTCGGCAGCCGAAGCGACAGCTGGCTGGCTCCCCCCGACACGTCCAGCGCCCCGAGCCGCAGCTGGCTCAGGTCCCCCATGATGTTCGACACGCCTCCGCCGAACTCGAGCTGCCAGGGGATCGAACCGTTGAGCGTGAGCTCCAGCCCGTGGCTTCCCCACGTCATCACGTGCCTGAAGAAGTCCGCCCACGAGAACGGGTACTGGAAGGTGACCGCGCCCCCGTTCACCCGGACCTGGGGCGAGGGGCCCGCGCACCGGGCTCGGAACAGTTCCGGCATCTCCGGCTCCACGTGCAGGCTGACCTGCGAAGCCCCGCTCGTGAACCTCAGCAGCCCCTGGCTCACCGAGCCCAGCGGCGCAGAGATGATGTGCGACTCGTCGGAGAAGTCTCCCCTATGTGCTCCAGGGTAGGACTGAGACTCACCCGACACCGGACCTTCATGATGGGACGCGTTCATACGGTTTCCTCTGGGTTTCCTCGGAGAGAGCTTCTGGTAACCTGTCTCCAGGTTGCTGCCCCTGAATGCTCAGTGGCAAGATGTCTTAGTGACTAAGATGTTCTGACGGTAAGAGGGTCAGTGGGCCATGTCAAGTGGTGAGGGAAAGCGCTCGGAGTTGTTCGAGGCGGTTCGGCGGGAGCTGAGGGACTTCAGCGACCAGGACGTCTTCTTCAGTCAGGCGCTGGCGGACCGGCTGGGGATGACCCTCACGGACCTGAAGTGCCTGAGCATCCTGGAGCGCACGGGCCCGGTGACCGCCGGCCGCCTGGCCGAGCTGACCGGGCTGACGTCCGGGGCCATCACCGGGCTCATCGATCGGCTGGAGAAGGGCGGGTGGGCCCGGCGCGTGCGCGATCCCAAGGATCGGCGGCACGTCTTCATCGAGGTGACGCCTCGCAACGACAGCGCGTTCGATGAGGTGGCGGGCAGCTCACGGGACGCGCTGGAGGCGTTGATCTCCAGCTACACGGGCGACCAGTTGGACGCGATCCTGGACTTCCTGCACCGGAGCGCGGAGCTGTTCCGCGAGGAGACGGTGAAGCTGCGGGCCCAGACGGGGGCTCGGGGAACGAGCGCGCCCGGCGAGGTCTCGCTCCCGCTCCGAGGGCTGACGGGGGCGCGCCTGAAGTTCACCTCGGGGGCCTCGCACGTCACGCTGCGGGCCGAGCCGGCCATGGCGGATCTGTTCGCCGCGCGCTTCGAGGGCAAGCCGCCCACCGTGAAGGAGGAGGATGGCACCGTCTCCATCCAGTACCAGCGCTTCTCACTGCTCGACTGGCGCAAGCTGAGCGCGGACATCGTCCTCAATGCCTCCATCCCCTGGAGGCTCGAGCTGAAGGGCGGCGTATCGAAGCTGGACGCCAACCTGGCGGATGCGCGGCTGGAGTCGCTCGAGGTGTCGTCCGGTGCCAGTCAGACGGCGGTGGCGCTGCCTCCGCCCTCGGGCACCGTCCCGGTCCGCATCGTGGGGGGCGCCAGTGACATCTCCTTTACGCTCCCCGCGACGGCGGCCGCGCGGCTGCAGTTGAAGGGAGGCGCCAGCGCCTTGCTCTTCAAGGAGCAGTATCTGGGCGCTGTGGGCGGGCAGATGAGCCTGGAGACCCCGGACTTCAAGAGCGCGGTGGACCGGTACGACTTCGAGCTGACGGGCGGCGCCAGCAACCTGAGCATCAAGAGCCGGTGAGCGAGGCGAGCGCTTCGACGAGCTGAGGCCACTCGCGCGCGAGCGGGTTGATGACCTCGAAGTGGCCAGCTCCCGGGAGCAGGATGAGCCGGACGTCGTCTCCGAGCGCTGTGGCGCGGGCGTGGTAGTCCGCGCTGAGGGAGTCCGGCACCGTGTCATCCTTGGTTCCGTGGATGAGCACCTGCTTGATGCCCAGTGGCACGAGCGCGGAGGGAGAGCCGAGCCGATAGCGCTCGGGGACCTGGGCGGGTGGGCCTCCGAGGAACTCGGTCACGATGTCATTGCCAAGCCGCAATTCCTGGGCGCGCACCAGGTCCACCACGCCGGCGAGTGATACGGCTCCGCGAGGGATGAAGGGATCCGGGCGGGAGAGCGGACTGTCAGGAGGCAGGCGGCGGCGCCCGGAGAGCCAGAGGGCCAGGTGGCCGCCCGCGGAGTGTCCCATGACCACCGTGCGTGAGAGGTCCAACGGGTGGGACTTCGCCAGGGTGGGCAGGAAGTCCATTCCGCGCGCGACATCCTCGAAGGTGCCGGGCCAGCCTCCGTCCTCGTGGCCGACGCGGCGGTATTCGAGGCTCCAGGTGGCGTAGCCGCGCCGCGTGAGGTCCGCGCACAGGTGGCCCACGTGTTCGAGATCGTACCGGGCGCGCCAGAAGCCTCCGTGCACCATGACGACGATGGGGTGAGGCCCGGGGCCCGGAGGCAGGCGGAGATCTCCGAACTGGTAGGCATGCTCCCCGTACGGGATGCGGGCATCCGCGGGCGGGGAGGGCGCTTCGAGCATCCAGAGTGGATCCATGGATGGGGGTCAGCTGGTGGCGCCTTCGAGCCCGGAGAGCGTGCGGTTCTTGACCTTGAGCCAGGCCTGTTGCCGGAAGAGGTACGTGGACTGGACGCGGCGCCAGGTCCACACGTCCTCGAGCTTCCACCACTGAGCGGGTGGACGCAGGCCCTTGTCTCGCAGCATGCCGATGCCTCGGTAGCCCACGCCGTCCAGCCCGTAGGCGGAGTTGGACTCCAGGATGAGGACCTTGTCGGTGTCTGAGTGGTGGTCGACGATCAGGAACGTGTGGCCCGAGCGCCACTGGTTGCGCCAGCCCTGGATCAACGTCCACGGATGTGGAGGCACATCCGCCGAGGGGGCATGGAGGCCCATTCCGCTCTCGATGGCCGCCGTGACGGGAGAGAAGAAGTCCTCGGTGGAGACGATCATCATCTGCCGGTGGCGGGTGGGGTTCCACTCGAGGGTCTGGCCGTGCTCGTCGGCGAAGGCCTTGACCACGAGCGCCTCGACGAAGGTGCAGCAGTTGTTGGTCTGGGGCGGGGCCAAGGGGAGCTGGATGCCCGGGAGCGGCCATGGGTAGCGCGCCTGGTCGAGATCGTAGCGGTAGCTCTTGAAGTTCTCGAGGAGGGTGACGAGCCGGTCCTCGGGGATGGCGAGGGGGTCATCCTTGAAGGAGATGCGCGGGGCGGGAGGGGGCTTCTCCTCGTCGCGGAGCTCCGCGTACTTTTGCGTGCGCCAGCGCGAGCAGATCCACGAGTCGAGCGCGGTCAGCGTGGGGACTTCGAGCCGCACGTAGTCGGTGTCCGGGTTGGGGAAGTTCCGCTTCTCCTCGAGCACGTAGTAGCGGCCAGGCTCGACATAGCCCTCGAACTGCGAGCGGGTATCCGGCGCGATGTAGCCTCGCAGGCGGATGGGGAGCCGTGCGATTCGGTACGTTTCAGTCATGGAGCCCTCTGGAGAGTAGGTTAACCTGCCTCGATTTCGAGAGGGAAAGCCTGCGGGCATGATCAAGTCGATTCGGCTTCAGAACTTCAAAGGGCATGGGGACACCACGGTGCCACTCGGCCGCTTCACGGTACTCGTGGGGCCGAACGGCTCGGGGAAGAGCAGTGTGCTCCAGGCCCTTGAGTTGTTGTCGCGACTGGTGAACGAGTCACCTGCGGGGGTGCTTCGTGACGACTTCAACCCTCAAGATTTCCAGCGTCGCGCCAGCCCTACACCTCCCATCCTGTCCGTGGACGGGTTGCTTCACCTGGAGGGCGCCGGTGATGCCATGGCTCACGTCTCTGTGAGCATACTTCCTCAAGGCTTGGGGCAAGAGGCGTTCGTGCTCGGAACATGGGCTGTGGAGGACAGCGATGTTCAAGTCCAGCAGGCCCGCATCCAGGCGCCCCTGCGGGAGGTCTGGGGACGAAACTCCCAGTTCAACCAGTTGATTGGCTCGGCCGTGCTCTACCGGTTCGATGCCCGCAGGATCGCCGATGTCTCGTTCAGTTCCGAGGAGACTCCCAGCGTCGAGCACGACGGTTTCAACACAGCGGTCGTGCTCGCGGCGATGAAGCTTGAACGCGAGGAGGCTTTCGCTCAGGTTGAAACGGAGCTGCGCAGAATTGTCCCGTCGGTTCTGCGAGTGCGGGTCCGGCGTGTTCGGATACCGCAGGGCGCTTCCGAGGCAACCGCGATTGTTGGAAACAAGGTGTTTTTGGACTTCAAAGATGCTGCCGACGTGCCGGCTCATGCCGCCAGCGAAGGCACTCTGGTGACCCTGGCGCTCCTGACGGCCCTCTGCAGCCCGACTCGCCCCCGCGTCCTGTTGTTGGATGACATCGATCAGTCTCTTCACCCACAGGCTCAAGCCCAGCTCATGCGAGAGCTCAAGAATCTGCTCGTGGGTTTCCCTGAGGTTCAGATCGTCGCGACCACTCACTCACCCTACATCCTGGATGAGATGGAGCCCTCGGATGTTCTGGTCTTTGCTCCTCGGGAGGAGGGAGGGGTGGCGTACCGCCGACTCTCAGAGCACCCCCAGGCGGCGCAGTTGAAAGGCATGCTCACCGCTGGGCAGCTCTGGACTCTCGATCCGGAGTCTCGCTGGGTGCTGGGCGAGGGCTGAGAATGGTCAGGACGCTTGTCTTTTGTGAGGCCCGACCGGACTTCGAGACAGTCTCAGCACTCGTTGAGCGAGTGCTACGAGAGGAAGGGCCTGATTGGCTCGGCGATCTTCTTGGGGGGACTGCCGAAGTTGCCGGCCAGCTTCATGAGTGGGTACGCGATGAAGAGGGAAGAGCGTTCTTCGATCTGCACAGGCTGAACCGGCTCGCAAGAAGCCTCGGCGTGCGCGTACCCCAGGGCCATTTTGATGGCCAGCCGGGGGCCGCTGGGGCCCTGATGGCGCGCACGGCCTTCTTGGTGGTGCGTGAGCTGGTGCGGCAAGGAACGGTTGTGGATGTGGTCCTCCTGGCCTGGGATATGGACGATCAGGGAGAGGCGAGGCGTGTGGGCCTGGAACAGGCACGCAAGGAGGCGCTGCGCATGGAGCAGCGGGCCATCCTCTTGGGGTGCCCTGATCCCATGCGTGAGGCATGGGTTCTCGCTGGTTTCATCCCCGAGACGGAGGATGAGAAAGCCCGGTTGGCCGAGGTTCGCCAGGAACTGGGATTCTCCCCGTGCGAGGAGGCTCACAGGCTGGGGGCCAAGAAGGAGCACGCTCGACGCAGCCCCAAGAGGGTGCTCGACGTTCTGACCCAGGGTGAGCGTGAGCGGCAGGCGCGGTGCTGGACGCTGACCTCCCTGGCGATCCTGCGCGCTCGTGGGGAGGGAAGTGGACTCCAGGCGTTTCTGGATGAGGTCGCTTCGAAACTGCTACCTCTTTTCAGTGGCGCTCCCGTCGACGCTTCCTCCTGACAGCGCACAGAGAGGAGGAGAGCAGGTCGATCTCGGCCGGCGCAGCCCCTTAGAAGCGCGAGATGGCGAAGAAGGCCTTGATCTTGTCCCCCGTCTCCCGGAGCCGCTCGGACAGGGTGCGGACGAACGTCCACAGCAGCACGTAGGCCAAGTCCTTGTCGGTGAACATCAGCTGGTCCAGCTTCGCCCGCTCGATGGCCCACAACGTACACGGCGTGTGGGCAATGGCATCCGCCGAGCGCGGGTGGTCGTCGATGACGGCCATCTCCCCGAAATACTGGCCCTTTTCCAGGATCGCCAGCGCCTCCTCCCCAATCCCCGGCACGTTCTTCGAGATGCGCACCCGCCCCTCGGCGATGACATACATCTCCTGACCTCCATCCCCCTCCCGGAAGATGAAGGCACCCCCCTCGTACTGCTTGGGTTGGGCGATGGAGGCCACCTTGGCAAGCTGCCCCTGAGTCAAGCCCTCGAAGAGCGCAACCTTTTTGAGGAAGGAAGCATCCATGCAGTCACCTTCGTACCACGCGCTCAAGGCGCTCTGGTACTTTCCGGCCCCCCCTTCCGGCAGGAGCTACAGTCGTGGCGGACGAGAAGATCAACAAGGTGACCATTATCGGCTCAGGGCCTGCGGGTTACACCGCGGCCATCTATGCCGCACGCGCCAACCTGGAGCCCGTCATGTTCGCGGGCGGACCCACGCTCGAGGACCCTCAGCGCGTGCCCGGTGGCCAGCTCATGATCACCACCGATGTAGAGAATTATCCCGGCTTCCCCGAGGGCATCACCGGCCCCGAGCTCATGGAGCGCTTCCAGAAGCAGGCCGAGCGCTTCGGTACTCGCATCCACATGGAGAACGTCGTCAAGGTGGACCTGTCCTCCCGCCCCTTCCTCATCCAGGGCGAGAGCCTCAGCTATCGCTCCGAGACGGTCATCATCGCCACGGGCGCCAGCGCCCGGTGGCTTGGCGTCAAGGGTGAGGACACCTACAAGAACCGCGGTGTGTCCGCTTGCGCCACCTGTGACGGCGCTTTCTTCAAGAAGCAGGACGTGCTCGTCGTGGGCGGCGGCGACACAGCCATGGAGGAGGCCACCTACCTGGCCAAGATCGTCGGCCACGTCACCCTGCTGCACCGCCGGGACACGTTCCGCGCCTCGAAGATCATGCAGGAGCGCGTGCTCAAGAACCCGAAGATCACCGTCATGTGGAACTCCGTGGTCGACGAAGTGATGGGCAACGAGAAGGGCATGACGGGCGCCGTGGTGCGCAACGTGAAGACGAACGACACCCAGCTTCTCAACGCCACGGGCCTGTTCGTCGCCATAGGTCACTCGCCCACCACCCACCTCTTCCAGGTGGTGCTCGAGACGCACCAGAACGGCTACCTCAAGACGAAGCTGGGCAGCACGCACACCAACATCGAGGGTGTCTTCGCCTGCGGAGATGTGCAGGACAGCGTGTTCCGTCAGGCCATCACCGCCGCTGGCACCGGCTGCATGGCCGCCATCGAGGCCGAGCGCTGGCTCATCGAGCAGGGCGAGTAACTCCACAGCCTCCACTCCCAGACGAGAGATATGAGCGAGAAGCGGCTGAGTCCCAGGACCGTGGCGGTGCACGCGGGGAGCCGGGTGGTGGGCAGCACGTCCCAACCCCTGGTGCCCCCCATCCACATGTCGACCGTGGGCTGGTTCGACAGCAGCGAGGAGCTGGACGGAGCGCTGGACGGTAAGGACTACGTCTACTCGCGCATCAGCGCCCAGAACACCTCGCTGCTGGAGGAGTCCGTCGCCGCGCTCGAGGGCGCGGAGGCGTGTCTCTCCTATGCCAGCGGCATGGCGGCCCTCCGCGCCGTCTTCGAGGCACAGAACCTCAAGCCCGGGGACCGGGTCGTCATGCCCGCCGATGGCTATGGCGTGTCCCGTCTGCTCTACAAGACGCTCTGCGCCCGCTCGGGCGTCGAGCTGCATGCGCTCATCCTCAGCGACCCGAAGGCTCCCGAGCGCATCCTCGAGCTGAAGCCGAAGTTCGTGCTCGCCGAGAGCATCACCAACCCGCTGCTCTCCGTGCCGGACCTCCGCGCCATCGCGAAGGCCTGCAAGCAGGTGGGCGCCACGCTCGCGGTGGATGCCACCTTCCCGTCTCCGTATGGGCAGCGCGCCCTCTCACTGGGCGCGGACTATGCCGTCCAGTCCGCCACCAAGTGGATCAACGGCCACAGCGATGCCCTGGCTGGCACCGTGAGCGGCTCTCGGGAGCGGTTGGCTCCTTTGCGCTCCCTGCGGCTCATCGGCGGGGATGTGCTCGGCCCCTTCGAGGCCTGGCTCACCCAGCGCGGACTGCGCACCCTGCACGTGCGCATGAAGGCCCATTTCGAGAACGCCGCCCAGGTGGCCCGCAGGCTCGCGGAGTCTCCGCTGCTGGAGCGCGTCTACTACCCGGGCCTGCCCTCGCACCCGGACCATGCCGTGGCTCGCGAGGTGCTCGAGGGCGGCTTCGGTCCCATGGTCGCCTTCGAGATCAAGGGCGCCGGCCGCCCCGAGGGCTTCCGCTTCCTCGAGGCGCTCAAGGTGGCCCGGCCCGGGCCTTCGCTCGGGGATGTCTGCACGCTGGTGATGCATGCCGCGAGCGCCAGCGCCCGCCGACTGACTCCCGAGGAGCGCGCCGCCGCCGGTATCCGCGAGAGCCTCATCCGCGTCTCCGTAGGGCTGGAGGATCCCGACGACATCGTCGAGGACCTGCTCTCCGCCGTCGCCCAAGGGGTGAAGCGGTGAAGATGGTCGATGTCGGGGCCAAGAAGAAGACCGAGCGCGTGGCCGTGGCCACTTCGCGCCTGCGGATGCTCCCCGCGACGCTGACGCGCATTCAGCAGGGCAAGGTGGAGAAGGGCGATGTGCTCGCCGCGGCCCGGCTCGCCGGGATCATGGCCGCCAAGCGCACTCCGGATGTGGTGCCGCTCTGCCATCCCATCGCCCTGTCCGGCGTGGAGGTGACGCTTGCGCCCTTCGATGCGGGTCTGGAAGTCCGCGTCGAGGTGCGCACCGTGGACCGCACCGGCGTGGAGATGGAGGCCCTCACCGCAGCCTGCGCGGCGGCCCTCACCGTCTACGATATGTGCAAGAGCGTGGACCGCGGCATGGTCATCGAGCAGGTGCAGCTCGAGCACAAGTCCGGTGGCCGCTCCGGCACCTGGAACCGTAAGGCACCGAAGAAGCGCTGAGCGGGGCTCCCCAGGCATCGAGGCTCAGGCCGGTGCGGACGCTGAGGCACTTCGCAGCCAGTCGAAGTCCGGCAGGCGGTGGCGGAGGAACTCGCGGAGTTCGGAGATCAGGTCGCTCTCCACCTGGCGGGCCCGCTCCCGGCTGACGCCGAAGTGCTGGCCAATGGCCTCCAATGAGAGCGGTGTGTCGGTCAGCAGCCGGTGCTCGAGGATGAAGCGCCAGCGCGGGTCCTCCCACTGCTGCATGAACCGAGCGAGTTCGGTCCGTAGCATCCGTGTCAGCTCTCTCTGGGCCAGCTGCTCATCCACCGCCGGGGTTCCCGAAGGGAGCGCATGGACCCTGGCAGGTGAATCGTCCCCGGACGGAAGGGCAGGTGCGTCCAGCCGGAGATCATCCTGCTTCAGCCGCTGATCCATCTCGGTGACGTCCTGCTCGGCGACGTGGAAGCGCTCGGCCAGCAGTCGCGGGGAGGGCTCGAAGCCCGCGGCGAGCAGGCGCTGCTGCTCCGAGCGCAGGCGGAAGAACAGCTTGCGCTGTGCATCCGTCGTCCCAATCTTCACCAACTTCCAGTTCTCCATGATGAAGCGCAGCAGGTACGCGCGGATCCACCAGGCTGCGTAGGCGCTCAGCGTCACGCCGCGCTCGGGATCGAAGCGCTCCACCGCCTGCACGAGGCCGAGGTTGCCCTCCTGGATGAGGTCCATCAGCGCCAGCGGTGAGCGTTGGTGCTCACGGGCCAGCGTCACCACGAGACGGAGGTGGGAATTCACCAGTTGGAACCGGGCGACGGAATCCCCCTCCCGCCGAGCGCGCCGGGCCAGCGACAGCTCCTCGTCCCGTGTGAGGAAGGGATAGCGCCGGACCTCTGTGAGATAGGTGGCGAGCAGATCGGCATGCCGCTCGTCCCTCCGGCTCGGAGAAGAGCGGCGCGAACTCCGCAGGGCGATGGACCTGGAGGGGAAGCGCCGCCGAACTGTCGTAGGAGCGCGCCCCGGGGACACCAGGGCTCTGCCTGCGGAGGCCGGGATCCGGGGCGTGAGCGCGGTCGAGGTCTGCTCGGGCGAGGGCATGGAGCGGTCCAGGGTGGAGAGGCCAGCAGGCAGGCAGGCCCTCGATGGGAGCGTCGGACCTGGAGCGGTGGAGAGGCGCGTGCCGTTCACTGGAAAAATCTGCGCGCCCCTCCCGTGAGGTGAAAGCTGTGGGCGGTGAGGAGGTGGTCCGGCGCTCAGTGGGCCGGACGCGGGTGGAGCCAGCGGTACGGCAGCCTGTTCAGCTCTGGGCTCACTGAGCCGAGCGGACCAGGATCTTCCGCAGGGTGGGCTGCCTGCCCGCCTGCCCCCTTCCCGATGGAGCCTCGGGAGCCAATCTCCTCGGCTGAAAGGGGGAGTCATGTCCATCCGATTACTGATGCTGGGACTGCTGTGCCTGGGTGCTGTCGGGCAGGTGGCATGCTCGGATGCGGAGGCCGCCCAGGAGAGCGCGGTCTCGGGGGATGACCTGGCCGGGAAGCCGAAGCCGCCCACGGGTGGCCAGTTCTGCGGGGGCTTCGCCGCGATCTCGTGTCCCGAGGGGCTCCTCTGCGAGGACGATCCCAGCGACGACTGCGATCCCAACGCGGGTGGACGTGACTGTGGCGGTGTCTGCGTGGCCCCCGAGGACAAGCCCAAGTGCGACTACGCCGATCCCCAGATGAGCTACGTCTCGAGGGATCCCAACGAGTGCGCGGCGATCCTCTTCAAGTGCCCCGAGGGCTCCACGGCCTTCTTCAACGACTGTGGCTGTGGGTGCCAGAACAGGGAGAGCACGTGCAACTACCAGGATCCGAACCGGCGCTATGTGTCGCAGGATCCGGACCGGTGCGCGGCGCTCCGCTTCGTGTGCAACACGGGGGAGGAGGCCTTCTTCGACGCGTGCGGTTGCGGGTGCCAGCTCACTCCTACGCCGTAGGCCTGGCCCCGTGGAGGTGCGGGTCTTCTGTCGGCCAGGCCACGATCGCCACCCTAGAAGCCCCTGGCCCGCCTCGGAAGGAGAGCGGGGGGGCTGGTAGTTTCTGGGGTGTTCGGAGCGCTCGACCCGCGGAGGAGGAGCCATGGCCGTCAGCACCCACCCGAGTGCGGCCCTCATCACCCGGCACCGAGGGGGATTCCCTCGGGGGCTGACCTGGGTGACGCGAGAGGGGGAGGTCGAGCTGGATACGGGGCTCGATCTGGGCATCCACCGGATGGTGCGCGGCGAGCACATCCAGGAGAGCACCACCAAGGAGACGGCCTGGGTCCTGTTCTCGGGGCAGGCGGAGGTGGAGCTGGAAGGGGCTCGGGCTTCCGTGGCGCGGGCTTCGCTTTTTGAGGAGGCACCCACGGTGGTCCACGTGCCGGCCGGTGCTCGGGTCCGTATCGAGGCCACGAGCCAGGAGCTGGAGTGGGTCGTGGTGTCCGCGACGAATCCCCGGGCGTTCGCTCCACGCATCTTCTTTCCTGCCGATATCCAGGATGAGCTGCGGGGCAAGGGGCTCGTGCAGGGGGCCGCGGTGCGCACGGTGCGCCTGGCCTTCGATGCGAACAACCGTCCCGAGGGGGCGTTCGTCGTCGGCGAGGTGATCAACTATCCCGGCCGTTGGTCGAGCTATCCGCCGCACCACCACGCGCAGACGGAGCTGTACCACTACCGCTTCACGCTGCCGCAGGGCTACGGCCACGCGGAACTCGGCGACGACGTGTACAAGGTGAAGCAGTACGACACGGTGAAGATTCTTGGGGGAGTGGATCACCCGCAGGTCTCCGCGCCGGGGTACGGCATGTATTACCTGTGGGTGGTGCGGCACCAGCCGAACAACCTCTATCGCGGGTTCGAGTTCACCGAGGAGCACCGATGGGTGCTCGACGCCCAGCAGCAAGGGTGGAAGCCGGGCACCGTGGGGGAGCGCTGACATGGCCCAGACCGTTCGCATGACGCTGGCGCAGGCGGTGGTCCGGTTCCTGGAGGCGCAGCGCGTCTCGAGGGATGGCGAGGTGCACCGCTTCTTCCGAGGTGTCTTCGGCATCTTCGGGCACGGCAACGTGACGGGGATCGGTCAGGCGCTCGAGGAGTACGAGGGGCTGCCGTACTTCCAGCCGAAGAACGAGCAGGCCATGGTCCACTCGGCCATCGCCTATGCGAAGTCCCGGCGGCGGCTGTCGACGTTTGCGTGCACGAGCTCCATCGGGCCGGGGGCCACCAACATGGTCACCGGAGCGGCCACGGCCACCATCAACCGGCTGCCCGTGCTGCTGTTGCCCGGAGACATCTTCGCCAACCGGGTGCCTCAGCCGGTGTTGCAGCAGCTCGAGTTTCCGCAGTCCATGGATGTGAGCGTCAATGACTGCTTCCGGCCGGTGTCCCGGTACTGGGATCGCATTCAGCGCCCCGAGCAGATCTTCCATGCGCTGCCCGAGGCCATGCGGGTACTCGCGGATCCTGCGGAGACTGGCGCGGTGACGCTGTGTCTGCCTCAGGATGTGCAATCGGAGGCCTTCGATTGCCCGGTGTCGTTCCTTCAGGAGCGGGTCCACCTCGTCGAGCGCCGACCGTGTGCCCGGGAGCGCATCGAGGAGGCGGCGGCGCTGCTGCGGCGGGCTCGGCGTCCGTTCATCGTCGCGGGCGGTGGGGTTCACTACGCCGCGGCGGAGGAGGCCCTGCGCCGCTTCTGCGATGCGACTGGCATTCCGGTGGGTGTTTCCCAGGCGGGCATGGGGGCTCTGCCGGATGCCCATGGGGCGTGTCTCGGGGCCGTGGGGGTCACGGGGACGGGTGCTGCCAACCGCATCGCTCGGGAGGCGGATGTCGTCCTTACGGTGGGTACCCGCCTGTCGGACTTCACGACGGCCTCGAAGACCCAGTTCCAGGCGGAGGGCGTGCGCTTCATCGCCATCAACGTCAACGCGTTCGATGCCGCCAAGCATGGGGCGGTGCCGCTCGTGGCGGATGCGCGGCTGGTGCTCGAGGAACTGGGGAAGGTGTTGGAGGGTTGGCGTGTCCCGGCGAGCTACGGCGCCGAGATTGTCAAGGCTCGCGAGGAGTGGGCGAAGACCTGCGAGGAGCTGACGCGCTCTCCGGACGGCCGGCTCACTCAGGCAGAGGTCATCCGCGTCCTCAATGACGAGGCGGGGCCGGGCTCCACCATCGTGCACGCGGCGGGTGGTATCCCCGGAGACATCCACAAGCTCTGGCGCTCGAAGGAAGCGGACGACTACCACTCTGAATACGGCTACTCGTGCATGGGCTATGAGGTCGCGGGTGCTCTGGGCGTCAAGCTCGCGCATCCCGAGCGCGAGGTGTACGCGCTGCTGGGCGACGGCAGCTACCTCATGCTGAGCCAGGAGCTGCTGACGTCCATCCAGGAGGGGGCGAAGATCACCCTCGTCCTGCTCGACAACCACGGCTACCAGTGCATCCACAACCTGCAGCGGGGCTCGGGGAGCCGGGGCTTCGGCAATGAGTTTCGTTCGAGGCGGGGAGGGCGCCTGGAGGGTGAACCTCTGGCCGTCGACTTCGTGCAGAACGCTCAGAGTCTGGGGGCCCGGACCTTCACCGCGAAGACGGCGGCGGATCTCTCCCGGGCGCTGCGCGATGCCAGGGCTACGCCGACGAGCTGCCTCATCTACATCCCTCTGGAGTCCAGCGCGGGCCTGCCCGGGACTTCCTGGTGGGACGTGCCCATCGCCGAGGTGAGTCCCTCCTCCTCGGTGCAGGAGAAGCGGCAGGCGTACGAGGAAGCCAAGAAGAAGCAGCGGTTCCATTACTGATGCAGCGCTTGGAGAGGAAGAGCCATGCCCCAAGGCCTCGCGGTGGAGGTGGGCTCCCAGCCCATCAACTGGTGCAACGATGACTTCCGGGATCTCGGCGCGTCCATCACGCTGGAGCAGTGCCTGAGCGAGATGCAGCAGGCCGGCTACGTGGGCACCGAGCTCGGCCATCGGTTCCCTCAGGACGGCGACTCGGTTCGCACGCTACTTGGGAAATATGGGCTGAAGCTGGCCTCCGGGTGGCACAGCACCTTCCTGGCCTCTCGTTCCTATGCCGACGAGGAGAAGTCTTTCGATGCGCATGTGGCTCGGCTCCGGGCCGCGGGTAGCCGCGTGGTGATCGTCGCCGAGTGCACCCATGCCATCCACTCGGATGGTTCGAAGCCTCTGCGGTTCGCGTCGGGGATGGAGTTGCTCGATTCGAGTGCCTGGACGCGCGTGTACGAGGGGCTCGACCGGCTGGCGGAGCGGGCTGCCGCCGAGGGGATGAAGGTGGCCTATCACCCTCACATGGGCACGGTGATCCAGGACCAGCGGGATGTGGATCGGCTGATGGAGCGGACAAAGGTGCTCTCGCTGCTGCTCGACACGGGGCACCTGGCGTTCGCGGGCTCGGATCCGTTCGCGGTGCTGAGAGCCCATGGGCCACGCGTGGTGCACGTGCACCTGAAGAACATCCGCCCGGCGGTGGTGGAGGAGGTTCGGGCGAAGCGGCTCAGCTTCGAGGCTGCCGTGCGCGCGGGGGCCTTCACCGTGCCGGGAGATGGGGGCATCGACTACAAGCCCATTTTCGAGCACCTGGCCAGGTTGGGCTACTCGGGCTGGTGGATCGTCGAGGCCGAGCAGGATCCCGCGAAGGCCAACCCTCTCGAGTACGCGATCCGAGGCCGTCGCTACATCCGAGAGACCGCGGGCGTCTGAGTCCGGTTCCCAGGATGTTGCCCCCACCGAAGGGGGGCTTGGGCGCCGGCTTGCGCCAAACCTGTAGGACTAGCAGACAGGTTCGGACAGACCGCGCACGACAGGGGGACGGATTCCCCTCTTCGGACCCACTCGTGAAAGGAGGAGCCGTGAACGCATCCCGGATGCTGGAGACCGTCGCGCTGGGGACCGAGTTCTGGAACGACTCCTGCGCCCCCCAGGAACTGGCGGAGGCCATCGAGAACGGCGCGGTGGGCGCCACTTCGAACCCGGTCATCGTCGGCGCCGCCGTGAGTGGCGACAAGGCTCGGTGGTTGCCAGTGCTCGACCGGCTGTTGCGCGAACACCCTGGAGACACCGAGGACGATGCGGCCTGGAGGCTCATCGAGGCCGTGGCGAAGGAAGCGGCTGCCTTGCTGGCTCCCATCCACGAGGCAACGAAAGGCCGGCAGGGCTACCTCTGTGTGCAGGTGAGCCCGAAGCTCTACCGCTCGACGGAGCGGATGATCGAGCACGGGCTGGCGCTCGCGGCGCTCGCGCCCAACATCGCCATCAAATGTCCCTCGACGAAGGAGGGCATCGCCGCGATGGAGGAGCTCACGGCCCGAGGCATCAACATCAACGCCACGGTAAGCTTCACCGTGTCGCAGGTGCTCGCCACGGCGGAGGCGGTCGAACGGGGACTGGAGCGGGCGCTTCGAGCGGGTGCTCCCCGGGAGCGGCTCCATCCCTACGTGACGATCATGGTGGGGCGCGTGGATGACCACATGAAGCGGGTGGCGGAGCGGGACTCCGTGCTGATCGATCCGGGGTATCTGAACTGGGCGGGGATCGCGGTGTTCAAGAAGGCGCACCAGCTCTTCGTGCAGCGGAAGTTCAGGAGCACGCTGCTCGCGGCTGCCTATCGCCATCACCTGCACTGGTCGGAGCTCATCGGCCCGGGAGCGATCCAGAGCATCCCCTATGGGTGGTGGAAGCAGTTCAACGGCTCGGATTTAACGCCGAGCAGGACGCTGACCGAGCCCGTGGCGTCGGTGATTGTCGATGCGCTCCACCGGAAGCTGCCGGACTTTCGACGGGCCTATGACGAGGAGGGACTGCGCCCCGAGGAGTTCACGGGGTACGGGGCCTCGGTCCACACGCTGAGGCAGTTCCTGGGTGGGTACCAGCAACTGGCGGAGTGGGTTCGGGACCGGATGCTCGCCTGAACGGTGAAGCGCTCAGGCCCTGCGAGGCCGTGGTGCCCGCTCACTGCGGAATCGGGACGGGCTTGCCTTGCTTGAGGGACTGGAGCGCGGCGTCCGCCAGGACGAGCGCGGCCCGGCCATCGCGGCCTGTGACGAGTGGCTCCGTGCGTCCGGAGGCGACCTCGAGGAAGTGTTCGAGTTCCGCGCGGTAGGCCTCGGGGTAGCGGTCGAGGAAGAAGTGGTACGGCTTGTCGGAGCGCACGGCCTCACCGGTGTAACGGGTGACGGTGGTGGGCAGCGGGTTGGCGGCCTGGAGCATGCCCTTCGAGCCGAAGACTTCGATCCGCTGGTCATAGCCGTAAGCGGCTCGGCGGCTGTTGTCGATGTGGCAGAGGGCTCCACGGCGGGTCTTGAGGATGACCATGGCCGTGTCAATGTCACCGGCCTCGGCGATGGCGGGATCGACCAGACAGGAGCCTGTGGCGAAGACTTCGACGGGCTCCTCGCCCAGGAGGAAGCGAGCCATGTCGAGGTCATGGATCATCATGTCTCGGAAGATGCCGCCGGAGTTGCGGATGTAGGAGACGGGCGGAGGCGCTGGGTCGCGGCTGGTGATCTTGACGATCTCGACATCCCCGGCCTCGCCGCGGCGGACGGCGTCACGCAGGGCGCGGAAGTGAGGGTCAAAGCGGCGATTGAAGCCAAGCACGAGCGGCACGGCGGTGCGGGTGACCTCGGCCAGGCAGGCATCCACCTTGGCGAGATCGAGATCGATCGGCTTCTCGCAGAAGATGGGCAGCTTGCGCTTCGCGGCCTTGAGGATGAGCTCTACATGGGTGTCGGTGGAGGTGCAGATGAAGACGCCCTCCACGGCGGGGTCGGCGAGCACGGCATCGGCATCGGTGGAGGATTTCGCCCCGAAGCGATCGGCCAGAGACTTCGCGGCCTCGGCGTTGACGTCGACGACGGCATGGAGCCGCGCGCGAGGATGATGGTGGATGTTGGCGGCGTGAATCTGGCCAATGCGTCCGGCACCCAGGAGAGCAAGCTTCATGGGGGAAAGAATACCCTGGGGCCTACGGGATTTTCTCAGTGGCGGTCGCGAAGTGTTTGCGCGGCGTCACGAAAGACCTTGGCCAGGGTCGGGTATTCCGGGCTGTGGGCTTCGAGAAAGGCCGCGTCCTCGTGGCGCCCAATCAACCCCAATACGATCGCAGCCGAGATGGATGGATTCGGGAAGGTGGCGCGGATGAGCCTCTGGGCCACTGTGCGTAAGGCTGCGCGAGCGTCATCTGGGAGAGTGGCGAGGAGTCGTTCCCGATCCCTGAGAAGCAGGCTCAGCACACACTCACAATAGGACTCAACCTTGGAGTCCTGGCTCACTTCCTGCGCGCTCAGGCGCTCTGCCGCGGAAATAAACGCAGGAAGGGTCGGCACGAGCGTGTCAGGAACATCCTCCGCGAGTACTGCGAGAGTTTCTGTTTTCTCCTCTAGAGGCACTGTCGAGTCGCAGGCCCATGCACTGAGTTGGTCCGGAGAATTCTCCAGCAGCACGAGCAGTCCATGCAGGCCGTGTGGTGCTGGGAGCGTGAGTTGCTCGAGGCTCCTCCGAACGGGAGCGATCAAATCCGGGTGCCGTTTTCTCCAGAGAGGATGTGCAATCTCGTAGATATCTGGGGGCTCCACGTTGTGAGTCGCCAACCGCTCCAGCCTTCGAACGAGGCTCGTTCGTGCTCCTTCCTCCTGGAGGTGTCCGAGTGCTCGGACGATATCCCCCACGACAGCCTCTCCGTCGTAGTCGTTTCGGGCTTCCTCGATAGCGAGCTGCTGATCCAGTCGCCGGAGACTAGCCGGTCCTCCCAGCTCGCCCAGGCCAAAGGCGGCAGCCTGACGAACGAGTGAATCCGGGGCTTCCAGCATGGCTTCCAGCTCAGCCCGTACCTGTTGGGAGGTCGTGCCGAGCTGTGGAATCAAGGAGCGGACCCGCTCCTCTTCGCCCCACCTGAAGGACTGCACCAGTTCATCGCGGATCCTCGCCACGTCGATTTTGTGTGCCATCTTCCGTCGGGTCCTTGCTGCTACGGAATGCTCACGCCTGGCGGTACATACCGTCTGAGCAGCGTGCCATCCATCAGGTACAACTCGTGGATGGCTCGTTTGTCCATCCGAACCATGGCCTCGAAGGCCTCAAGTTCGCGAGTGAGATCTCGTGGGTTCGAGACGTAATTGGTGTTGTGCCGTACTCCATCTGGCCTCAGCGACGACGCATCGGGTCTGCGAGATTGGGGGCTGTGCCCTGGTTCTTGCTCGTAGAGAGCTCGTCCCGCAGCATTCAATTGTGTCTTGTTCTTTCGTAGCTGGGTGTGGCCAGCCTTCTCCCGGGCAGCGAGTTCTTTCTCGATGGCTTCATTGTGAGCCGGGTTTTGCTCTGTATGAGGAGGGCCATACCGGGTGGAGAGTTTCGCGCTGTTGCCCGAGCCCCCGTTTCCGCCATTCATGGTCGAGCAGAGGGCCAGGCCGCCGCAGAGGCGTGAGGCCACTTCTCCCGTCGCCACACCACTGAGAATGAGACTGCCGTCTGCCACCACCTGGGCCGTGGCTGCAGCCTGCACGGCCAATCCTCCCTCCACGGCATAGAGGGGCTCTCCCATGAGAGCGCCCAGTCCTCCTGGAGGCAGGGTGGGGGCTGTCTTGGCCACGCCCATGCTGGCGACCATCACCAGCACGCGCAGCAGCGTACCGCCCATGGCCTTGCCGAAGTGCGCTGAGGCTGCCTCCAGTTCCTGCGGCGTCCTGGCGGCTTCGGATTCGCGGTAGAGGCGCAGGCAGGCCAGAGCCAGATTCACCACCTCCATCATCCCCACGGTGATGGCGAGCGCCGCAGTGAGCGTGACGGCGAAGGCCTTGGAGAAGAGGGGCTCGGGCACCAGCCATGCGCCGAAGTACACCGCCACCGAGAGGACTACGCTGGTCAGGAACACCGGCGAGCTGAACAGCTCTCGGGCCGCTTCGTGCACGCCCTGCCCCATGTAGCGTGGGGACAGCTTCAGGGCCTGGTAGAGGCGGCTGTGCTCCTGGTCTTCAGGGAGTGGCAGCAGCGCTCGGCCAAAGCGGGAGAGGAATTGCTCCCGCAAGTATTGCTGCCATGCCCCGCCGCTCTCCTCGCCCAGCAGCCGGAGCTTCGTCGGTGGGAGGATTCGAATCTCAGGCCTGTCTGCCAGCACGGCCGAGTGGAAGACGGTGAGCGCGGCCTGTGCCTCCTCCACGCTGAGCACCTCCATGCGTGTATCGGGCACCACTGGCTCGAAGGAGAGCCGCACGCGGCCTGCCGACAGCGGGCTTACGCTCACCGCGCGAGCCTGTGACCCTGAGGCGGCACTGTCCCGAGTTGTGGCGCAGGCGGCCACGAAGCCGAGGCTCAACACCAGCGCCAGGCGCACCACAGAGGAGGCTCCGCTCATGCGCCCAGCATGCAGGATTCCCCGCTACCTGGCACTCTCGGCCCGCAGCCGCTCCAGGAAGAAGGCCACCACCACCAGTGAGTGGGTGATCTTCCCCTCCAGAATCAACCGCGGCACCTCCGCGCGCGGCCACAGCTCCACGGCAATGTCCTCACCGTGGTCCTGCTGTCCCTCGTGCCGCTTCACGCAGTCCAGCGCGAGGAACGAATGGCACCGGTTCCCCTGCAACGCAGGATTCGGATGCACCGAGCCCAGCGGCACCACCCGGCCCGCCACGTAGCCCGTTTCCTCCTCCAGCTCCCGCGCCGCCGCCTGCGCCGGATCCTCCCCGCGCTCCACCAGCCCGCCCGGAATCTCCAGCGTGTTCTCCTGAATGCCAAACCGGTACTGCCGGATCAGCACCAGTTGATCCTCCGGCGTCACCGCGATGATGTTGCACCACTCCGGTGTGTCGATGAACACGCGCGGATACTCGTGCTGCGTGCGCGGATCCGCGTACACGTCCGTGCGCACCTTCAAGATGTGGTAGTCGAGCTCGAGCCCCCGGCGCAGCCGCGGCCAGGGACGGGGGGACTGGGACACAACGCCTCCATGCTCAGTTCAGGTTCGCCAGCCGCTCGCGCAGCTCCTTCGCCATCAACTCCAACCGCTCGCGATCCGGAGCCTCCGGCGACAACTCCAGGCACCGCTCCACATCCTTGAGCCCCGCCCGGAACGCTCCCACCTTCGTCAGCAGCACCGCCCGCGTGCGCAACTCGCCCGGGTGGTCCGGTGCTAGCATCAACAGCAGATCCACCACCGCCAGTGCCCGCTCCGCGTCCTCGCGCTCCAGGTACACCCGCTTGAGGTTCGACAGCATCCGGTAGGTGATGAGCTCCACCGGCGCCGGCGTCAGCTTCGCCGGATCGAACCGCAGCTGTGGCGCCACCCGCTTGAGCAGCTCCTCGCAGCCCGTCTCCGTGAGGATGTCCCCGTTGTGGAACGGATCGATGACCAGCTTGTGCCCCCCGGTGTTGCACGCCACCAGGAAGTGCCCTGGGAAGGCCACCCCGTACAACGGAATGCCCGCCCGCCGCGCCACCTCCAGGTACACCACCGAGAGCGTGATGGGCAGCCCCACCTTGTGCTCCAGCACATGGTCCAGGAAGCTGTTCTCCGGCGAGTAGTACTCCCGCTCGTTGCCGCGGAAGCCTTCAATGTCCGCCAGCACATGCCTCAGCGCCTGCAGCCGCGCCAACGAAGGGTTCTCCTCCATCTGGCGTTCCACCTCCACCTGCACCCGGGCCGCCAGCGCATCCAGCGTGTGCAGACAGGCGGGGGCGTCCAGCGAGGGGTTGGACAGCGTGGCAATCGCCAGTGCCGCCAGATCCAGTCGAGGCGGATCCGCGGCGAGCGCCGACACGAGCCGCTCCCGGGCGAGCGGGGAGCCGAATCCAGAGGGAAAGTTCACGAGCAAGGACTAACCCACCCGAGGACGAACGGCAAAGGCAGGCGACTGCCTGTCAGGGTGCCTGGGGGGGACGGGCCGGGAGACGGCCCTTGATTTCCGCCCGGAGGGCCATCTGCGCCGAGATGAGCCCTGCCAGGATGCCATCCTCGTACTCGAACGTCGGATGTTCCTTGAGTTCCGGGAAGTCATGCGCATTGCGAAGATCCTCGGGGCCAATGTTGGGCACGGCCTCACGGGCCAGCCGCATCACCTTGGCCTGCTGCTGGGCAATCATCCGCTCGAAGAGCGGGTGGGCAAGCTCCAGCATCTCCAGGGCTGTCTCTTCCTTCATACCAGCTGCCTCGCTGCGCCCGGCTACTTCTGGGCGATGTCCCACTTCATCCGCTCGTAGCTCTTCCGGAAGGTGAGCGCCTCCCTCTCGATAGCACCCTGCTTGTCCTCGCGCCCGTCCAGGAACGCCACGAAGTCCAGTTGCCGGTCCGGCTTGTCGTACTCCTGGTCGAACAGCTTGACGAGCTCGTTGGCGGGCAGGGTGCGCCGGCCGGCCACGTTTACCAGCTCGACGCGCAGGCCCTTCACCTCGGTGGAGGGAGCGTAGGACTTGTACACGAGCTCCGTGCACACCAGCGTCGAGTCCGAGAAGAAGTCGAAGTCGAAGTCATAAGGTCGCCCCTGGTACTTGAATGCCCGGGCGATCGCCTGGGCCTTGTCCTTCTTGGAGAGCCTCGGCCGCATGACGCCCATGTAGTCCACGTGGAAGGCGTGCTCCGGCCCGGTGAAGGACACGCCCTCGCTGATGGCCTCGATGACGCGGATGGCGTCCCCGTGCGAGTCCTTGCCCGTGTACTCGGTCCACTTGGCCGGGAAGGTGCTCGCCAGGTACTCGCCCAGCGTCTTCGGCTGGCCGGGCAGGGTGGCCAGCCAGCCCTTCACCTCCTCATCCGAGTCGAAGTAGGCCTTCCACATGTCCGGTGTGCCCACGTACAGCTCGGCGTGCGGCCAGAAGCCCGGCAGGCCGATGTTGGACAGGTACCAGTTCTGCCGCACCACGACGATGTCCCCGGGCTCCATCTTCTCCATCACGCGGTCCACCTGCTCGCGGCTGATGAGCGGCTTGCCGATGCGGTGCACCTTGGTGTCTCCCATCCACTCGGCCACGGACTTCTGCACGGGGAAGATGGCGCGCGCGGTGGTGTCCGTCACGATGTCCTTGGCCGCCGTGGTGAAGTACGAGGGACCGCGCTTGAGCAGCTTGCCTCGGGCCACCTTGGAGTTGAGCTTCATCTCCTGGAGGACCCAAGGCGTCAGCTGGAAGTTCAGCGCGCCCGACTTGGACAGCACCGGTTTGATCTGCTCGCGGTAGGTGTCTCCGGTGAAGAGCTGCGTGGCGGTGGCCACGTGGATGACCTTCTCCTTGAAGCGGGCGAAGGCGCGCGCGGGGATGCCGTAGTCCGGCGAGGGCTCGTCCAGGAGCACCTCGAGCTGCTTGCGCCCGTTGGTGAGCTCCGCGTACGTGAGCCCGTGCGCGAGGATGGTGGTGAGCGCCCCGTGCGTGAGCAGGAAGCCCCAGGCGTGCTTCTTCGGCTGGGTGAGCGCCGGCACCTTCACGAAGTCCCAGTAGCGCTGGCGGATCACCTCCGTGGAGGCGAAGTAGTCGAAGAAGGCCGCCCACGTGGACAGCAGCGTCTGCTTCTGCTCGGGCGTGTAGGGGGTGTCCTGCTTCTGGTTGTAGAGCGCCAGGTTCTTTTGGATCTGATCCTGCAGTCCGCGCAGGCCGTTGGCGTAGCGCTGGAGCGACTGCAAATCCTGCTCGGCCTGGGCCACGAAGGAGGCGTCATCCCAGTCGTAGATGTTGGCGGCATCCGCCACGGGGGCCGGCACCGGAGCGGTGGCCTCCGTCGGAGCCGGAGCGGGCGCTGTGGCGGGTTGGGCTTGGGTGGGAGGCGTGCTGGCGAGCGTGAGCTGGGCCAGGAGCAGGGAGGTGGCGAGCATCGAGTCTCCAGGGGAGGAGGCAGCGGCGAGCAATCTACCTCGGAGTGGCCCTGGGACGGTTGCCTGCCTGGCCTGTGAGCGGTGCGGGCCGTGCCGCCCCGGGTGGTCGCAGGCAGGGAGCATCCCCAGGTTCAAGGAAAGGGCCCGGATGGCAAACCCGGGCAGAAAGGCAGAGAGACGATGGCTTACGGACAGGCGGAGAACCCGGCGCTGTCGATCCCCACCCACCTGGACGCCGTGGAGTATCCGGTGTGGCGTGAGCAGCTCGTGAGGGCCGCCGGGGACAATGGCGCGGACGTCGACGTCATCAACGTCCTCAAGTGCCTGCCGCGCTCGCGCTACGAGTCCAAGGAGGAAGTGATGAGGGATCTCGCGGAGGCGGCTCGGAGGTTCGCCACCGGAGGCCTCCGGGATGACGACGGGGTGGTGAGAGACCGGAGGAACATCGGCCGGGACATGGTGGAGAACGCTCCGGCGGGGCATACCCGTCATCCTTGAGCAGAGACGGTGGAAGAGGCTCGCGAGCGCTGGCGGTTTCTGCCAGCGTTCGCGGCCGTATGCGCGTCCGAAGACTGTCCTGGTTCTGCTGTGCCGTGATGCTGGCTGCCTGCTCCAAGCCCGCCTCCTCGTTGGTGCCCGAAGCGGGAGCTCCCCCTCCCGTGCGGTTGGACTTCCGGCCCCCGGTGGATCGCGCCATGACGGAGCGGGTGCGGAGCACTCGGACGGTGGAGCAGGGGGGCGCGCGGCAGTCCGAGGAAGTGGAGATGACCACCGTGACGCGCTTCACGCCGGCCGAGAACGGATGGCAACTGGCCCAGGCGGTGACGCAGGCGCGGATGACGCGAGGCGGCACGCCGGTGGAGACGGTGGTGGATGACGTGCTCACGCGTTTTCCGCTGCGGGTGCGGCTGGCGGCGGATGGAGCCTTCGTGAAGGTGCTCAACGCGGACGAGGGGGCGAAGGCGCTGCGTCAGGTGGTGCCGGCGGGGCAGCAGGCCGGAGCGCTGGAGTCCTTCTTCTCGGCGGACTCGGTGGAGTCACGGGCGCGCCGGGAGTGGGAGGCGAAGTACGGCGGGTTGTTTCAGCGCAACCTCACGGTGGGGCAGCACACCTGGGCGGTGGAGGGGTTCTCCGCGGGGGACAGCCAGGTGTTCTATGTGCTGGAGCGCACGGTGACGGGGACGGAGCTGACGGACCAGGGGGATGCGCTGGTGCTGGGGCTGAAGTGCCTGGACGCGGTGCCGGAGGATGCACCGGCGGAGTTGCGCGAGGTGTTGGAGGAGGCGGGGAGCCCGGGGTTGACGCCGGGGGTGACGTGCGAGGGCGAGCAGGTGGTGGCACGGGGGTACTTCGTGCCGATGCGGCGCACGCTAACGGTGCACGCGAAGGTGGGCGACGCTACATGGACGCTCGCGACACAGACGAAGCTGGAGATGCTGGAGGAGCCGCGGCGATGAACTTCCAGGACAACTTGATCGAGGACGAGTCGGGTGTGGAGAAGGTGGTGAGGGGCTCGAAGCGGGTGGCGGTGCTGGGCATCAAGACGGAGCAGCAGTCGGGGCAGCCGGCCTTCTACGTGGCGGACTACCTGGCGAGGGCAGGGGTGGAGGTGGTCCCGGTGCCCGTCTACTACCCGGACGTGACGCACATCCTGGGCAAGCCGGTGTACCGGAGGCTGGTGGATATCCCTGGGGAGATCGACTTGGTGGATGTGTTCCGGCGGCCGCAGGACATCGACCAGCACGTGGAAGACATCATCGCGAAGAAGCCGAAGGTGGTGTGGTTCCAGTCGGGCATCCGCAACGACGCGGCGGCCGAGAAGCTGGCGAAGGCCGGCATCCAGGTGGTCCAGGACCGATGCCTGATGGTGGAGCACCGGCGGCATTCGATCCGGGGGTGAGGCCCTGGGCCTCATGGTGCTCGCAGATGCGATAGACTTCCGCTGATGGCCACGAAGGACGAACTGCTCTCGGATGTGCTCAAGCTCCCTGTCCAGGAGCGTGCGGAGCTCGCGCACAAGTTGCTTCTCAGCCTGGAGGCAGAGGAAGTGGGGGGGGAATCTGCCTGGGAGGAGGAGCTCGATCGTCGGGCCCGAGAGGTTATCGACGGTGCCGTGAAGACCGTCCCATGGTCGGAGGTCGAAGCGCGCGTCAGCGCTCGGCTCAAGCAGCGTTGAAGGTCCACGTCGAGTTTCATCCAGCGGCGGACAAGGAAGTGGACGCGGCCGTCGAGTGGTACGAAGTGCAACTCAGCGGTCTCGGGGCTGAGTTCTTCGCTGAACTTGGCCGTGCCCTGGGGATGCTCACGGAGTCTCCTCGCTCATGGCCTCTCTGGCCCGGGGCCCGCACAGAATCATTGGGTATCCGGCGCTTCCTTATGAGACGGTTTCCGTTTGCGCTGCCCTACCTTGTGGTCGAGGAACGGATAATCGTTCTGGCGGTTGCGCATGTTCGCCGCCGCCCAGGGTACTGGCTCCGGCGGATCCCGGTTCTCTGAGGTGAGGGTGCACAGCACGGCACCGGAGCTCTCCTACAGGCCAGTTTGCACCGATGGGGTTGTCTGAACGTTCAGGCAGCCCAGGCTGAGCGTTCATGTGGGGCCAGGGACGTAAGCCCGCTCAGTAGCCCCAGGATTTCAGCCTTGCGCTGATCCTACGACATCACCACACCGGAATTCGTGCAACAGGGCCTAGGGGGCAGGCCTGAAAAACTTACTCCCTTTCCTCCCTAATCATGCACGGGTTTGCTTGCAAGTGGCTGTAATTCCTAGGGCTGGGCTGAACTCGGGCGTTGGCTTCCGCCTTGCTTAAGGGAAAGGGCACGCGGTTCCGGCGCAGTTCCCAGCACTCCTTGCCCCCGAGGATTCACCATGCAGGCCACCTCTTCCCTGTCCTCCCCTGACTCCCTCTCCACCTACCTCGCCGAGATCAGCAAGTACCCGCTGCTCACCGTGCAGCAGGAGCAGGAGCTGGCGCGGCGCTTCCGCCAGGGCGACTACCAGGCGGGCCACCAGCTGGTGACGGCCAACCTCCGCTTCGCCGTGAAGGTTTCCTACGAGTACCGCTCCTACGGCATCAAGGTGAGCGACCTCATCCAGGAGGCCAACATCGGTCTGATGAAGGCCGTGCAGAAGTTCGACCCCGACAAGGGCATCCGCCTCATCTCCTACGCGGTGTGGTGGATCCGCGCTTACATCCAGAACTACATCCTCAAGTCCTGGTCGCTGGTGAAGCTCGGCACGACCCAGGCTCAGCGCAAGCTGTTCTTCGCGCTGGCTCGCACCCGCCGTGAGCTGGAGAAGCTTGGGGGCGAGGGCAACATCGTCGACGCCGAGGAGATTGCTCGCAAGCTGAACGTCAAGGCCACGGACGTGCGCGAGATGGAGCAGCGCATGGGCGGTCGCGACTTGTCGCTCGACGCCCCCATCGGCGAGGAGGGTGACTCCACGCACCTGGACTTCGTGGAGTCCGAGGGCGTCTCCCAGGTGGATGAGGTGGCCGACCGTCAGGAGGCCGACATCACCCGCACCCGCGTCCGCCAGGCCCTGCAGCGGCTGGATCCCCGCGAGCGCTTCATCATCGAGCAGCGCATCATGGGTGACTCGGAGATGACCCTCAGCGAGCTGGGCGAGCACTTCGGTTTCTCGCGTGAGCGCGCCCGCCAGCTGGAGATCCGCGCCAAGGACAAGCTCAAGGCCGCCCTCGCCGAGCTGATGGCTGAGGAGAACCAGGGCCAGTTCGCCACGCTGTAATTTCTGACGCGCATCCCCAGCGCGTGCTGTCCGCCCGCGCTTTGGATGGGTTACTGCCCTTGAATGGCCAGGATGCGCCACCCGCGTACATCAATTGCGTAGGTGGCGCCCAGGTCGAGGACAGGGGCAGAGCCGAAGTCACATTCGTGAGGGCTGGGAACGATACTGACGAAGATGATGCCTTCGGGGCCTGGAGCCGTGATCGCGTCATAGGCTTCGCGCCGGTACAGGCAGAGCTCTAATGGGCTGGCTCCCTCGTGAGGCCGGGTGTCCCAGGGCAGGAAGTCATCCATGGCAAGTTGGACGGCTCTGAGAATGTTGCCACGGATGATTTGCCGCTCCTGCTCTGGAAGTCCCAGGGGAAACTGGACCTGAGCCGCTTCCTCAGGAGGGGCATGGACAGGGCGTGGTGGCCGCCGGAAGAGTGCGCAGCCCGGCAAAAGAGAACATAGCAACAGCACGAGCACGTGCTTCATGGCTCCTCCTGTGTGGCTGCCAGCGTGGGAGTGAGCCCCCTGCCTGCCGAGAGATGAGCCGAGAGCGGTTGGCGTCATGGGGTAGGGGTAATGATGCCGTACTCTTCTCAGGTCCAAACCGGTCCTCGTCCGGTCGCCGTGCCGGGTTCCCGTTTCAAGCCTCCTCGAAACGCTGAGGAGGCCGTGCCAGCGCGCGCTCCGCGGAGAGCCGCGCCTGATCGAGCGCATCGAAGCCGCGCTCCAGCGTGGTGGGAGTCACCGGCGGCAGGTTCGAGGTGACGACGTACACAGGCACCTTCCGCGACTCGAGGATGCTCAACTGCAGGCGGAAGTGATCGTGCCGCAGCGCTGCCGAGGCCGTCGCCAATCCCTGCGCGTATACCAGTGGGCCGCCCAGCACCTTGCGCGTCCGGCTGGGCAGGAAGTGCACCAGGATCGCATCCAGGTCCTTGCCGATGGCGCTCTCACTCAGTGCCAGTGCCGGCGCCTTGTCCACCAGCCCGCCATCCCAGTAGTGGCTGTTGTCGATGGGGACCGCCCGGAACAATCCCGGGTACGCGCACGTGGCGTGGACGCGCGGCGCCAACTCTCCCGAGGTGAACACCTCGTGCGTTCCCTCCGTGAGGTTCGCCGCCACCAGCAGCAGCGGGTGGGGCAGATCCTCGAAGGTTGGCACCGGCAGGTAGTCCTCCAGCAGCTTGCGGAAGCGCTCGCCCTTGAGCAGCCCCGTGAAGCCGTGCCCGCGCCGCACCTCCTTCACCGCGCCAATCGGATCCGGATCCCAGAAGTTCTTCCGCGTCTGCTTCAGCATCAATTCTTCCAGCTTCGGGATGGGCATGTCCGCCGCGGCGAATGCCGCGACCATGCCGCCCGCGGACGTGCCGGCGTAGGCCGCCGGTTTGATGCCTGCGGCCGTCAGCCCCTTGAGGAAGCCGGTGTGCCCATAGAAGCCGAAGTAGCCCGCCGAGAGGACGAGCCCGATGCGCTTGCCTTCGAGGTGTTGGAACAGGGTGGGAGAGGGCATGGCGCCCACATAGACGAGGAGCGACCAGGGGGGCAACGCAATGCGTCGGGAAAGCGCTTGGCCATGCCTCGGGAATCGACATATGTTGATGCACCGATATGGACACGCTCTCCCAGTCCTTTCGCGTCCTTGGCGATGCGACACGGCTGCGGATCCTTCGCCTCGTGGCGCAGGCCCCGCTGAACGTGACGGAGCTCGTGTCCCTGGTGGGCGTCGCCCAATCCTCCGTGTCCCATCACCTCGGCAAGCTCAAGGGGCTGGGGCTCATCCGCGAGGAGCGGCAGGCCGGCTACAGCTACTACTCGCTCGCTCTGGATGGAGAGGATGCGCGCTGGCCGCTGATCCGCCTCGCCCAGGAGGCAGATGATGAGGCCGGAGACTCGGCGCGGCTGAAGGACTTGCTGCGCGCACGAGAGGATCGCCAGGCCCTCAACGAGCGCCTGCTGGAGCCCGGCCAGTCCTGGTTCCTCTGGGCCGGGGCGCTCGCGTCGCTGCTGCCGCCGCTGGATGTGGCGGATTTCGGCTGTGGCACGGGCACGCTGTCCGTGGCCATCTCCCGTTGGGCCCGCCGCGTCTGGGCCATCGATCAGAACCCCGAGACGCTCCAGCAGGCCAAGGCGCGTGCCGCTCGCGAGGGCCGCACCAACATCCAGTTCCTGTGCGAGGACCTGCACCGCCTCTCCCTGCCGAGCGGGGAAAGGGATCTCGTCGTCATCTCGCAGAGCCTGCACCACGTGGAGTCTCCCGCGGCGGTGCTGACGGAGGCCGCGCGGCTGCTCAAGCCGGGCGGCAAGGTGGTGGTGCTGGAGTTGATGCCGCACGAAGAGCGCTGGGTGCTCGAGCGGCTGGGCCACAAGCATCTGGGCTTCGCGCCCGAGTTCCTCGAAGCGGCGCTCGAAGAGGCCGGTTTCCAATCCATCACCCGCGAGGCCCACGCGAGAGATGGAGCCAGTCCGTTCCGTGTCTTCCTCCTCACCGGAGTCAAACCCGTATGAGCCACCTGCCTGCCCCCCTGCCGCCGCCCTCCGGTGAAAACGGCCGCCGTGTCGAGGCCCTTCGCTCCGCCATGCGCGAGCGCATCCTTGTGCTGGACGGTGCCATGGGCACGCTCATCCAGGCACGGGATCTCAAGGCCGCGGACTTTGGCGGCGCCGAGTACGAGGGCTGCAACGAGCACCTGGTCCTCACCCGGCCGGACGTCATCGAGAAGATCCACGCGGACTACTTCGCCGCGGGCGCGGACGTGACGGAGACGGACAGCTTCGGCGGCACACCGCTGGTGCTCAATGAGTTCGGTCTGGGGCACAAGGCGCTGGAGATCAACGCCGCGGCCTCACGGGTGGCGCGCAAGGCGGCCGAGGAGGCCGAGGCGAAGGACGGGCGGATGCGCTGGGTGGCGGGCTCCATCGGCCCCACCACCAAGGCCATCTCGGTGACGGGCGGCATCACCTTCGACGAACTGGTGGAGCACTTCGCGGTGCAGGCCGAGGGCCTCACCATCGGCGGCTCGGACTACCTGCTGGTGGAGACATGCCAGGACACGCGCAACATCAAGGCGGCCCTGCTGGGCATCCAGCGCGCGTTCCGGAAGTTGGGCTGGGCCATCCCCGTGGCGGTGTCCGGCACCATCGAGCCCATGGGCACCATGCTCGCGGGCCAGTCCGTGGAGAGCCTGGCCGCGTCCCTGGAGCACGTGGAGTTGCTCTACCTGGGCCTCAACTGCGCCACCGGTCCCGAGTTCATGACGGACCATCTCCGCTCGCTGTCCAGCATGAGCTCCTTCGCGGTGTCCTGCGTGCCCAACGCGGGCCTGCCGGACGAGAACGGGCACTATCTGGAGACGCCGGAGATGCTGGCCCGCTCGCTGCGGCGCTTCTGCGAGCACGGGTGGCTCAATGTGGTGGGCGGCTGTTGCGGCACGCAGATGGGTCACATCCGCGCCATCGCGGACGCGGTGAAGGGGCTCAAGCCGCGCAGCTCCACGGTGCTGCCTCGCTCCACGCTGTCCGGCGTGGACTACCTGGAGGTCAAGGATGACGAGCGTCCCCTCATCGTCGGCGAGCGCACCAATGTCATCGGCAGCAAGAAGTTCAAGGAGCTCATCGTCGCCGGGAAGATTGACGACGCCACGGAGGTCGCCCGCGCCCAGGTGAAGCGCGGCGCCCAGGTCATCGACGTGTGTCTGGCCAACCCGGACCGCGACGAGCTGGACGACATGCGCCAGTTCCTGGAAGTGGTCGTCAAGAAGGTGCGCGTGCCGTTGATGATCGACTCGACGGACGAGAAGGTCATCGCCATGGCGCTCACGTACAGCCAGGGCAAGGCCATCATCAACTCGGTCAACCTGGAGGATGGCGAGGAGCGCTTCGAGAAGGTGGTGCCCCTGGCTCGCAAGTTCGGCGCGGCGCTCGTGGTGGGCTGCATCGACGAGAAGGGCATGGCCGTCAACCGCCAGCGCAAGCTCGAGGTGGCCGAGCGCTCCTTCGAGCTGCTCACGCAGAAGTACGGGATGAAGGCTGAGGATCTCTATTTCGATCCGCTGGTGTTCCCGTGCGCCTCGGGCGACGTGCAGTACACGGGCAGCGCGGTGGAGACCATCGAGGGCGTGCGCCTCATCAAGCAGCGCTTCCCCAAGTGCAAGACAGTGCTGGGCATCTCCAACGTGTCCTTCGGCCTGCCCACCGCCGGCCGCGAGGTGCTCAACTCCGTGTTCCTCTACCACTGCGTCCAGGCCGGTCTGGACATGGCGCTGGTGAACTCGGAGAAGCTCGAGCGCTACCCGTCGCTGCCCGCCGAGGAGCGCAAGCTCTCCGAGGATCTCCTCTACAACCGGGGCGCGGATCCCTTGACGCCCTTCGCCGCGCACTTCCGCGAGCGCAAGGTGCAGAAGGCGGCCACCAGCTCGCTTCCGCTCGAAGAGCGGCTGCAGCGCTACATCATCGAGGGCACGCGTGACGGCCTCTTCGCCGATCTGGACCTGGCGATGGAGAAGTACCCGCCGCTGGAGATCATCAACGGCCCGCTGATGAAGGGCATGGACGAGGTGGGGCGGCTCTTCGGCGCCAACGAGCTGATCGTCGCGGAGGTGCTCCAGAGCGCCGAGTCCATGAAGGCCGCGGTGACCCACCTGGAGCCGAAGATGAGCAAGGGGCAGGCGGCCTCGCGCGGCAAGGTGGTGCTCGCCACGGTGAAGGGCGACGTGCACGACATTGGCAAGAACCTGGTGGAGATCATCTTCGCCAACAACGGCTTCCAGGTGGTGAACCTGGGCATCAAGGTGCCGCCCGAGCAGCTCGTGCTCGCGGTGAAGGAGCACCATCCGGACATCCTCGGCCTGTCCGGCTTGCTGGTGAAGAGCGCGCACCAGATGGTGGCCACCGCGGAAGACTTGAAGCGCGCGGGCGTGGATCTGCCCATCCTCGTGGGCGGCGCGGCGCTCAGCCGCAATTTCGTGGATCGGCAGATCGCCCCCGCGTACCAGGGCACCGTGGCCTACGCGCAGGACGCGATGACCGGGCTGGAGCTGGCCAAGCAGATCGTCAACCCGTCCTCCCACGAGAAGCTCAAGGAGGAGCTGGCCGCGCGCCGCCTGAAGCTCGCCCAGGAGGTGAAGGAGCGCCCCAAGGCCGCCGCCCCGGTGGCGAACTCCAAGCGCAGCAAGGAAGTCTCCATCCTGGAGAAGGTGCCTCCCGCGCCAGACTACGAGCGGCACGTGCTGACGAACACGCCGCTGGACCACATCTGGAAGTTCATCAACCCCGTCATGCTGTACGGGCGGCACCTGGGCCTGCGCACGGCGTCTCGCGCGCTGGGCACTCCGGCCGAGGCGGAGCTGGCCAAGACGGAGGAGGGCCGCAAGGCGCTGGAGCTGAAGGAGGCCGTCGAGGGCATCAAGGACTTCCTGCGCGGCGGGGTGATGCAGGCGCGCGCCGTCTTCCAGTTCTTCAAGGCCGGCAGCGACGGCAACCGCGTGCTGCTCTTCGACGGGCTCACCGGAGCGCAGGCCGCCGTGTTCGAGTTCCCCCGCCAGGAGAAGGAGGACGGCCTGTGCCTGGCGGACTACGTGCTGCCACTGGACGGAGGCGTGCCGAGGGACCACCTGGCCATGTTCGTCACCACGGCGGGCAGGGGCATCCGCGAGGTGTCCGAGGAGTTCAAGGCCAAGGGCGAGTTTCTCAAGATGCACGCCGTGCAGGCGCTGGCGCTGGAGACGGCCGAGGCCTACGCGGAGCTGCTGCACACCCAACTGCGCAACATGTGGGGCTTCCCGGACAAGCCGGACATCACCATGCTGGAGCGCTTCCGCGCCGAGTACGAGGGCAAGCGCTACTCCTTCGGCTACCCGGCGTGCCCCAGGCTGGAGGACCAGTCGATCCTCTTCGCCGCACTGCGTCCAGAGGAGATCGGCGTGCAGCTGACAGATGGCTGCATGATGGAGCCGGAGGCCTCGGTGTCCGCCGTCGTCTTCCATCATCCTCAGGCGCACTACTTCTCGGTGACATAGAGTGCGAGACCTATGAGCGCGCCGATCATTCGCCGTGCCGTTCAGCTCCTCCCCTCCTGCGCCAGCACGGGCATCGGGAGCATGCCGCATACGCAAGTGGAGATGGGGCTCCAGGCCGCTCTGGCGCTGGACATCCCCTTTCTTCCCCAGTTGCCGCTGCGCCACCCCTCCGAGTTCATGATCCCCTCGGCCATCGAGGGCCTGCCGGGCCTGAGCTTCGACGAGGATGGCATCTGCACGGTGGACCTGGCGCAGTGGGAAGCCGGCCGCCAGGCCTTCGAGAAGCGGCTGGATGAGGCGCTGGCCTCCGGGCAGCTCGATGCCTTCGAGCCCACGCCCGAGGGCTGCCGCGCGTGGCGCCCCTTCCTGTGGGAGGTGGAGAACCGCAAGCTGGCGCTGACCAAGGCGCAGATCGCCGGCCCCTTCACCGTGCTCTCGGTGGCGCGCACCCGCGAGGGGACTCCCACGCTGGAGGTGCCCGGCCTGGACAAGGCCCTGTACCGGCTGGTGATGGCGCGCTCGCTGGCCATGGTGAAGGCGCTGCGGCGCACCGGCACCACGCCGCTCTTCTTCCTCGATGAGCCAGGGCTCTACGCCTTCCAGCGCACCCAGACCCGGCACCTGTTGGCACTCCAGGAGCTGAAGCTCCTCGTGCTGGCGCTGCAGCGCGAGGGCGCCCTGGTGGGCATCCACTGCTGCGGCAACACGGACTGGGGCGCGCTGCTGGACGTGCAGCCGGACGTGCTGTCCCTGGACGTGCGCCTGTCCCTGGATGCGATGCTCGAGGAGACCGACGCGCTGGCGCGTTTCCTGGCCTCGGGCTCGACACTGAGCCTGGGCATCGTCCCCACGGATCTCACTTCGACGTATGACGTAGGGGAACTGTCCGACTCGGTGGAGGCCTCACTCAAGGCGGCGCTGCCCAAGAACCGCAGCTTCACCCAGGTGCTGGCCCACATGCTGCTCACGCCCGCCTGCGGACTGGCCATGCGCTCGGTGCAGGATGCGGAGCGGATCCTCGGGGAGCTGCGGACCGCGCAGCGGCGCCTGCACGAGACGCTCGACACCGAGCGCGGTCCGGAGTTCTACGTCATCTGACGGCGGCTACTGCCGGCCGAGAGCCAGTTCGCGCTCGGCCTGATGCCAGTCGTGCTCGGGGTTGCCGGGCTGGCCGCCGCGCGCGAGGAAGATTTCATAGGCGCGGCGGGCGATCTGCTCATGCGCCGGGCCGGTGCGCGCCGGGGCCGGGGCCGCCGTGCTGGGGGTGGTGTTGGGAGCCTTCCCGGTCTCCTTGTCGGAGGGGGTCGTGGTCTTGGCGCTCGTGCGGGCCATGGGTTCTCCAGAGAGGGGGGAAAACAGCCTGCGAACCATCAAGGAAACCGCGCGCGAGGGGAAATCGTGCGCGGTTCCAGGGGTCCTGATGTGAACACGACACCGCAGGTATTGTTCACCCTCCCACATTCGGCAGGTGGCTGTCCGGGCCGGGGAGCTTCCTGAAGGATGCCACCCCGGCGAGCACGAGCACGGTGACGAACCGGGCGGCGAAGAACCCGAACACCAGGTGATAGCCCTGGCTCTGGGGGAGCACGGCGATGCCCACGCACACGATGGCTGCGACGATGATTCCCATGCGGTCCTCCCGAAAAGGAGCTCCAACAGGGAAGAGGGGCCTCACTGGCGAGTCATGCACGGAATTCGCAAGCCACTGCTTCCGGGGACGGATCAGCGGTCCAGCACGCCCGCCTTGACCGCGGCCTCGAGCGCCCGCTGCATGGCGGTGCTCATGCCCAGCCCTTCCGCCTGGGCGGGGGTGCACCAGCGCACCTCGTGGAAGGCCGGAGCGCGGGAGGGGCGCTGGCGGCCGGTGACGCGCAGCAGCCTCAAGGTCAGGGTGCGGTGGGTGAGCTGGCGCTGCACCGTGCCGAGCTCAGCCTTCGCGGTGACGGGCACTCCCAGCGCTTCGGAGAGACGAGTGGCGGCGGTGGCCTCGGGAGCATCGGGTTCCACCTCCACGGCGGGCAGCTCCCACAGTCCTCCGAAGAGCCCCTTCTCCGCACGCCGGGCGAACAGGAGTGTGTCCTCATGGGGCCACACGGCCAGCGCGAGCGTCAGCAGCTTGGGCGCGGCCCGCACCTTGGCGGGAGGCAGCTCATCCACCCGGCCATGCTGGAAGGCCAGGCACGCGGTGCGCACGGGGCACAGCAGGCACAGCGGGCTCTCGGGTCGGCACACCGTGGCGCCGTGCTCCATCAGGGCCTGATTGAGGTCTCCCGGCCTCTCGCCGCGCACCAGCGCACCGGCCAGCTCCCACAGGCGGGCCTCGCGGGCGCGATCTCCGGGGACACCCTCCACTTCGAAGAGGCGGGAGAGGACGCGCGCCACGTTGCCATCCACCAGCGGAGCCTCCTCTCCGAATGCGATGGAGGCCACCGCTCCCGAGGTGTACCGGCCGAAGCCGGGCAGGGTGAGCAGTGCTTCCGCCGTGGAGGGCAGCCGGCCGCCGAAGCGAGCCACCACCTCCTGCGCGGCGCGGTGCAGGTTGCGAGCGCGCGAGTAATACCCCAGCCCCCGCCAGGCGGAGAGCACGTCGTCCAGCGGAGCCCGGGCCAGGGCCTCCACGGTGGGAAAGCGCGCGAGGAACCGCTCCCAGTAGGGGATGACGGTGGCCACCTGGGTCTGCTGGAGCATCACCTCGCTCAGCCAGATGGCGTACGGATCCTTCGTGCGGCGCCAGGGCAGATCCCTGCGCTCGCGGTCGTACCAAGCCAACAGGGGCCCGCGGATGGAGGCCAGCCGTCCCGTATCAGGCGCGGCCTGCGAGGCCAGCGCGGAAGAGGCGCGTTTCCTCATGAGCCCTTCCGCTGGACCATCCGGTCAATCATCCGCCGAGCGACCTGATCGAAGAGCCCCGGCACGAAGCGATTGGCGAGCACCATCACCCGTCCAGGCAGGGTGAGGACGGTATCCCGCCGGTGCTTCCGGCTGGCCTTCACCATGGCCGCGGCCACCTCGTCCGCGCTCATCTGCTTCAAGGGCGAAGGGCTCTGCCGCCAGCCCTGGGCGTGGAGCCGCGTCTGCCGGAACTCGGTCTCCGTGAAGCCCGGGGACACCAGCAGCACGGAGATGCCCTCTGCGGCCAGCTCCGCGCGCAGGGACTCGGTGAGCATGTTCACCGCCGCCTTGGCCGCGCAGTACCCGCCGAGCAGGGGCAGTCCCCGGTGGCCCAGCACGGAGCTGACGTTGACGATCTGCCCTCCCGGGCGACGGCGCAGCAGCGGCAGGGCGGCCTGCGTGACGCGCACCAGCGCGAAGAAGTTCACCTCGAACACCTGGCGCAGCTGCTCCTCGGCCAGCGCCTCCACCGGGCCGAACAGCCCGAGCCCCGCGTTGTTGATGAGAAGGTCCAACCCACCGAAGCGGGCCTCCGCCTCGCGCATCAGCCGGGCCACGTCCTCCGCCTGGGTGATGTCACAGCGGACGGCGAGCGCCTGGGCACCCAGGCCTTCCACCTCGCGCACCACCTCGCGCAGCAGCTCCTCGCGCCGCGCTGCGAGGACCAGATGGGCGCCCTGGGCGGCATAGGCGCGAGCAGCGGCCCGGCCAATCCCGCTCGAGGCGCCGGTGATGAGGACGACACGTCCGACGAAGGCTCCTGAAGGCATGATGCGGTGCACCTTACCTGCCTGGTAGGGTGTGGCACAGCTCCTTCCGCATGTCGGATGGGCTGACCTCGCCTGCTCGAGTGCTCACGGAGGATCCGTCGATGGCTCATCCGTGGATAGCTCCTCCGTCGATGGCTCCTCCGTCGAAGGTTCCGCCAGGGTCACGTCGCCTACGTCGAGCTTCTCCCCTTCATGGAGCGTGAAGGGCCGCTCCTCCCGTCCCCGCCGCAGGACATGGTAGCCGGGCTGGACGCCGAGGAACTCGAATCGCCCATCCCTGCTCGCATAGGCGGTCCGGAACTCGTGCGTTGCGGAACTCAGGGAGAGGAAGCCCGAGCGGGGCACTCCCGGAGAAGTGACGAGTCTGCCCGTCACCTGGCCCAACGTCCCCACGGGGATCTCCAGGTTCGCCGTCTGGCCGGAGGCCAGGTGCACCGTGGCCCTGCCGCTGCGGCCATCCGGGGTGGTCACCAGCAAGTCGAGTGTTCCCGGGGGCAGATCCACCAACTCGAACGTGTCATCGTGGAAGGGGCTGGTCTCGCCAACCACCTCCAGTCCCTCATCGCTCTTCCGCTCGATCACGGAGATGTCGAAGCCTTGGACCGGAGGGCCTCGCGCGGCGACGACGCGCCCACGCAGGGCCGCAGCCTTCAGCAATTGCACCACCACATGCTTGCTGCCCAGCCTCACGCCCCGGGCCTCGCCCTTCTCCCCCTGGCCGATGGCCTGCAGGGCGCCAGCGCTCTCCTCGGTGGAGGCGGCAGTCCTGAAGGTGAAGCGTCCCTGGCTGTCGGCCTGGGTGCTCGAGAAGACGAGTTCGCCCGAGAGCTCCACGATGGCGCCCGGTACAGGCTCGCCTCGCGAGTTCAGCACGACGCCCTGTGTCTCCGTCACCGAGTTCGGCGCGGTGAGGCTCACCTGGACCACCTTCCCGGCCTCGACGGTGACGCCCTGCTCGGGGCCCGAGTCCATCGCCGCGGAGTAATCGGCCTTGAGCGAATAGGTGCCCGGCATCAGCCGCAGCGTGAACTGGCCCGTGTCTTCATCCACGTACGCGAGCCGTTGCTGGGGGCCCTCGGTCGCGGAGGCGGTGACGGTGGTCGTATCGTGCAGCGGGCTGCCATCGGTGGTCTGGACGATTCCCTGCACCACCCCCAGGGCCTCCGGCAGGGAGAAGTCCGCGCGAACCGTCTCTGCCTCCTTCAAGGTCAGCTCGCGGACGACGGGGGTCGTGTCGGGAGTGCTCTTGGCTTCCACCCGATAGCGCCCTGGAGCCAGCCCCGTGAGGTGGTATTCGCCCAGCTCGTCGGCGCCCGCCCAGGGCCGGTGCGGCTCGTCCATGGGCTGATCCAGGGACTGGACGCTGATCACCGCGTCCTCCGCGGGCCGGCCCAGGGAATCCGTCACGTGTCCTTCCAGGGCCGCGAGCGAGACCGCGGCGATCTCGACCGAGAGCTGCTGTCCCGGCTGGACGACCGTCTGCTCGGGTGAGATGTGCTGGCGCCCCCGGAAGTCGCGGAGGGAGAAGCTGTACTCCCCGGGCAGGACATTCAGGATGAGGAGCGAGCCACTGGCATCCGTCGTGTAGCTGCGTTGCTCTCGCGACTCGTGGTGGATGACCGCCACGCGCGTCCCTTCGATGGGCTTCCGGCTTGATTTGGCGAAGACACGAAGGAGGATGCTGCCGGCGGGGCCCATGCGGATGACGAGCCCATCGACCAGGCCGCCGCGCACGGCGGTCACTTCACGCTCGAGCCTTCCCGCAAGGCCGTTGCTATGCGCCAGGAGGGAGTGGATGCCCGGCTCGACTTCGAGGGAGAAGCGCCCCTGAGCATCCGTTTTCGGAGTCTTGTCCTCGCCGATGATTCCGCGGGGAGTCACCCAGAGCTCCGCGCCGGGGACAGGTGCGCCGGTGTTGTCGATGACCTGCCCCTCGAGGCGCGAGGCCCCCTCGAGCTCGATGCTGAGGTGCTCGGGCCTGGGAGCCCGGACCTCCACTTCTGTCGGGGAGTGGCCCGCTGCCTCGACGCTGACTCGATAGGTGGCCGCGGCGAGGTCGGCCGCGTGGAAGGCCCCCCGTGCGTCGGTGGTGAAGGAGAGATCCTCGAGCACGAGGTATGCGTTGTCGACGGCGAAGTCGTCGGCCGGGGAGAAGGTGAGACGGGCTCCGGCGATGGGTTGCTGCGAGTCCCTGTCCACGACGTGTCCGCTCACGGCGTTGCCGGGCTGGAGCTGGAACCGGGCCACGGGAGGGGAGCCCGAGATGGGCTCGACGATCTGTAGGACCGAGGGGGCGAAGCCGGGCGCATGGGCCGCGAGGAGGTATTTGCCGGGCACGCAGAACCCCAGGCCCCGTCCATCCGGCCCGACAACCCGTGAGTAGTCCCCGGGGTTGAAGTCCTCTTCCGGGCCCTCGGGTTCCTCTTCCTCGTCGTCCGGGGCCTCGTTCTCGTCGCCTGTGTCCGCCTCCTCGATCAGGGCTGCATCCACGCGGGCGGATGGGACGGGCACGCCTTGGGCGGTCACCTCCAGCGCGATACACGGGCCGGTGGCGCTCTCCTGGCGCTTGGAGTCCCGAGGCTTCTCCGAGTCACCCTGGGGCTTTGCCTTCGAGGTGGACGGAGCCCGAGCCGCGGAGGTGCCCGACGCGGCCGGTGTGGAGGCAGCGCCGGTGGCAGGTGCTTGCCCGGAGGTGGTGCGCAGGGCCCACCACGCCACCACTGGGATGGCGAGGATGAGGGCGATGAGGATGAACCGCAGCGGCCTGGGCACGGCGCCAGTCTACTGCTTCCCAGGCGCGGCGTGCCTGAGCCGAGATCGCCGCCTCGAATCGCGGAGGGGCTACTTCTTGCTGGTGCGGCCCCGGCCTCCGCTGCTGCGCTTGCCGCCCTTGCGGCTGGCGGACTTGCCGGCGTTGGCGATCTTCGCGGCGCGGGCCTTGGGCATGCCCTTGCGCTTGAGCGCCTTGTACTGGCGGGGGTTCTTGGTGGCCTTGCCGCCTGCGCGGCTGCTGCTGCTCTTGCTGCGGCTGCTGCTCTTGCTGCGGCTGCTGGTGCTCTTGGTCCGGGTCGACGCCATGGGTGCTCCTGTTCGCGGGTGCTGTCCGAAGGTGGGCAGCACCTATCTGCAAGGTAGGGAGCGCCCTTGTGAGTGCAAAGCCCCTGCACGGTGTTACCGGTGTGCAATCGAACACCCGTTCAGGCGTAGAACCCGGTCGTCCCACATGAGGAGACTGTCATGCAGAGATCATTGAGCTGGGTGGGATTGCTCGCGCTGGCCTGCGGAGGGTGTGCGCACTACGAGGTGCGCGATGCGTTCGAGCAGTCCTTCGAGCAGACGGTGGAGGGGCCCGTCACGCGCGTGGAGGTGGAGAGTTCCTCGGGGGATGTGCGCATCCAGGGTGTTCCCGGGGCTCCGGTCAAGGTGAAGGGCCGGATCTCGGTGTACGCGGGCAGTCAGGCCAAGGCGCGCGAGGTGGCCGAGCAGATCGCCCGGACACCGCCCGTGGAGCGCTCGGGGCAGGTGGTGTCGGTGGGCAAGCACGTGGATACAGGCGGGCACCTCTTCGGGGGCGTGAGCATCGACTATGAGGTGGTGGTGCCGCCCGAGCTGTCGGCGTTCGTCAACAGCTCCTCGGGAGACGTCGAGGTGTCCGGGCTCCAGGGGGAGGTGAAGGTGGACAGCTCCTCGGGCGAGGTGAAGCTGAGGCAGGTGGGCTCGGCGAAGGTGAGCAGCTCCTCGGGGAACGTGGTGCTCGAGGGGGTGGCTGGAGACATCGAAGTGGACTCGTCCAGCGGCGATGTGGATGTCCGCGCGACGCCAGGGCCGAAGGCCCGGTGGGACATCGAAGCGAGCTCGGGGGATGTCACGCTGACGGTGGCGCCGGATGCGGCGTTCCAGCTCGATGCCTCGACGTCATCCGGAAACGTGAAGAGCGAGATACCCATCCGGATCCGAGGCACCGTCGACGAGGATGAGCTGCACGGGAAGGTGGGCGACAGGCCGAGCGAGGCGGAGGTGAAGCTCGGCACGTCCAGCGGCGACATCCGCATCCGCGAGGAGGGGCGAGGCAGCCCCCAAGCCTCGAACTGAGCTCACAGTTCCTTCTTGGCCGTCTCGAGCCGGCCCTTGGCGGAGGCCGCGGGCTTCTGGTGCTGGGAGATCCAGTCGGAGATCTCCTTCGCGCTGTCGGCCTCCTTGACGCTCTGGAACGCGTCCAGCGCTTTCTGGGCCAGCGCCAGCACCTCGGGGCCCTTGCGGCCCTGCGCGTCCATGGCTCGAGCCAACCCGAAGTAGGCGTCTCCCTGTGTCCGCGGATCGTGCGTGAGCTTCAGCGCGCGCTCCAGCAGCGGCTGCGCTTCCTTCGCCTCGCCTTGCTCCACGTGGGCCAGCCCCAGCCCCAGGGCCGAGTAGCCCACCGCCTCGTCCTCCGGGCCCAGCGCCTTCTCCTTGATGGCCAGCGCCTTCGTGAAGGGCTCCACCGCCTGCGGGTACCTCTTGCTCATGAGGTAAACCTGGCCCACCACGTCGTAGGCATCGCCCGTCTCGGGGTGCTCCGGGCCGCGCGCGGCGATGTGGATCTCCAGGGAGCGCTTCGCGTCGGCCTCGGCATTCTCGAAGTCCTCCATACGGACCCGGGACTGCGCTCGGCCGTAGTAGAGGTAGCCGACAATCGGGTGCTTCGGGCCGCTCAGCCGCTCGCGGATGCCGATGGCCTCGGTGATGACGCGCACCGAGTCCTCGAACTTCCCCTCGTCCCGGTACGCGTTGCCCATGTTGCCCAGGATGTTGGCGCGCCGGACATGATCCGGCCCCAGCGCGTGCTCCACTCGCTGGAGTGCCTGCTGCAACGCCGCCAGCGCCTCCGCGTTCTTACCCAGCCGCGTGTACGTCACCCCCAGGTAGTTGAACAGCTCGCCCTCCAGCTCCTCGTTGCCTCCCATGCGCGCCAGCGCGGCCTTGGCGAACTCGCTCCACCGCAGCGCCTCCTCCAGCCGGTCCGGGTTGAAGCCCACCGCGAACACCAGCCCCGACGCCGCGCGCGTCATCACCGGATCATTGCGTGAGGCCATCGCCGTCCAGAAGGACTGCATCAGGTGTCGCTCTCCCTCCACCGGTGAGCCGGAGCGGGCCTCCATCGAGCCCTCGTAGAACAGCGCCTCGGCCTCCAGTGGCCGATACCCCAACGCGCTGGCCGCCTCCACCGCCGGCGCCGCCAGCTCCGCAGCTTGCTTGTACCGCCCGGCGTCCGTCAGCGCCTTGACCTGGGACAGCTGTCCGGAGATCCGCTCGATCTCCTGCCGCGCCTGGGGCGAGTCCGGAGGGGGCTCCACCTGGCTCAGCGTCGTCACGTCCGCGCACGCCTGCAGCGATGGCAACAGCGACACCGTGTCCGCGGCTTTCAGCACCAGCGCGCTGTCCGCGGAGGCCAGGATGTCGGTGACGGCCTTCACGTCCTTCAGGCGCCGCTCCAGGCACAGCACGCGCAGCCCCAGCAGCGCTTCGGTCTGCTCACCCCGGATGCGCGTGGCGCGGCATGCCTCGGTGCTCGCCTCCACCCAGCCGCGCGTGTACGCGTCCAGCATCCTCTTCACGCGCGTGGTCACCTCCGAAGCCTGCGCGCTGCCTGTGGCGATCAGTCCGTTCTCTACCTGTATGCGGACCGCCTCATTCCAGACGCTCACCAGCTTCTGCTCCGCGCCGGTGCACACCAGCGCCTGCCGGGCCGCCGCCTCGTGCGCGTACCACGCGTAGCCGCCCACGCTCGCCAGCAGCACCGCCGCCGCCGCGCTCGCCACCAGCCGGGCCCTGCGCGGCCGGTACTCGAGCTGAGACAGCAGCGCCTCCATGGAGGAGAACCGGTCCTTCGGCTCGGGAGAGAGCCCCCGGAGGATGGCGCGCCGCACGAAGGTGGGCACCCGCGACTCGCTCGGAGGCTCGAAGGCACCCGAGCTCGGATCCACGGGGCGCTCATCCCCGGCGCGCTGGCTCGGCCGGGAGGTGCCCTTGTGCGACGAGCCCGGGCTGTAGTCCGCGTCTTTCGACGAGCGCTGGCGCTCGAAAGGCCACACTCCGAAAAGAGCCCAGTACAGCGCCACGCAGAAGCTGAACTGATCAGCCCGCGCGTCCGGTGCCTCGCCCCTCCGCTGCTCCGGAGCCATGTACATGAGCGTGCCCACCGCGTGGCCTTCCTGGGTGAGCTGCGCCAGCTCCGGGCTCTCGTCCACCCGGGTTCCGTTGGGGAGCGCGGCGCGGGGAGGCTCGACGCCCTCCTCGGCCAGCCGGGCCAGACCGAAGTCCGTGACGCCGATGCGCCCATCCTTGCCGATGAGCACGTTGTCCGGCTTGAAGTCGCGGTGCACCAGACCCGCCGAGTGCGCGCCCGCCAGGCCTCGGCCCGCCGCCACGAAGGTGTCCAGCACCTCGCGCCAGGGGCGCGGCTTCTCCTTGATCCACTTCTTGAGCGTGGTGCCGTCCACGAACTCCATGGCGACGAAGACGCCCTCGCCCAGGGTGCCCACGTCGTACACGGCGATGACGTGAGGGTGGGTGACGCGAGCCATGGCCTGCGCCTCTCGCAGCAAGCGCGCCTGCCCCATCGCCCGGCCCTCGGCATGGTGCTTGTCCATGCGCAGCAGCTTGATGGCCACCCGGCGGCCCAGATCCGGATCCCACGCCGAGTACACCGTGCCCATGCCACCCTGGCCCACGCGTTCCAGGACCAGGTAGCGGCCCACCTGCTCGCCGCGCTGGGGCGCGCGGCCCTCCTTGATCCATTGCGGCGTGGCGGGCTCGGAGGGGAGCGGGGCGGCGTCGGCCGCGTCGGACCCAGCGGCGAAGGCGGCCCCGGTGGCATAGCTCGCCTCGAGATCCGCCGGAACTTCGGTGACGACCTCCTGATCCGCGGCCAGCAGCTCCCCGCACGGCTTGCACGTGGCCAGGTGACTCTCCACCTGGGAGGCACGCTCGGGCGGGAGCTGGCCCCGCAGGAAGCGGGTGACTTCGGCGGCGTCGAGGTGCTCCATGGGAGGATCTTCCCTACCTGCGGTGAAGGGGTCGGTTCCCCAATATCACCGATCTCCCTCTGACAGAGAGGGGGGGGGTGATGCGCGGCTTGGGCAGGGAGCAACCGTCCAGGTAGCGCTTCAGGTGACCTTCCCGGTGAGTGGCGCCAGACCGGGAAGGGGCTGGCGGCCCCGGTCGTGCTTGTCCCCAGTGTGTGAGCTGGGGGCCGGTGCGGCCGGGGCCGTGCTGTTTCTACCGATGGCGCCAGGAGCCCCTTCCCATGGCTCGCAAGAAGCAGGAACGGCACGCCCGCAAGGCGGAGCCGACAGTGGACGTGCGTACCCCCTTCAGGTTCCCGGAGCCCCGCCAGTACATGGTGGCGGAGGCTTTGGGGAGGGCTGAGAAGGCGGCGGCCAATCTCGAGCAGTTGCTGAAGGAGATTGCCCCGCAGTTGATGGCTGACCGAGCCTCGGCTTGGCAGAGACCGGCCCTCGAGCACGCGGCGCTGCAGCTGGTGAGCTTGCGGCTGCAGCTGCGCGGGCACCAGGCGTTCTACGTCCTGGAGGTGGGCCGTGGCTAAGCCCTCCATTCGGACGGAGAAGCCTCTCCACGAGAGCGACGAGGGCGAGCTGCTGCAGCTTGCTGCTCATCTCCTCGGTAAGGCGCGCGAGGTGCTGCAGCACGTGCAGTTGCCTCTGTCCCGAAGGCAGGAGTCGGGGAGTGTGGCGGCCGCGTTCGAGTCCGGCCGGGTGCGCTCCCTCATCGACCAGGTGACGCAGCTCCGGCGAGAGGCGCGGGATGTGCGGCGCTCTCTGCGAGAGGGTCAGTCGGCCGGGGAGGTGCGCCATGGCTGAGCGCAAGAAGCTGCGCCACTGGTTCGGCACCATGGAAGAGACTGCGTGCGGGACGCCGATGCGCAAGGTTCACGCGGGCGGCGTCGCCACCCTTGTGCCGGATGTCACCTGCCCGGGGTGCCTGCGCTCGGAGGAGTACCAGGTCGCTGCCCGCCGCATCGGTGCGCCCATCTCGAGGCAGAAGGGGGCGCGGGTCCGTCGGAGTCGAGCAGCTGTGCTCACCCCACTTGCTGCCGAGAACCTTCTCAACCTCCTCGACACGTTCGAGGCGGCCATCAAGGCGCAGCTCAAGTCCGAGGGCTTGACGGAACGCCCTTATACCGAGGTGCGTGAGGCAGTAGCGGCGCTGGCTGAGGTGTCCCATGGCTAGCGCAGCGGGGGAGCCCACTGAGGTGAGGCCCATCCTCCACAAGTGCACCCGGTGCACCTTCTGGACGTTTGATCCGGAGGTGCGTCGTCAACACCACGTGGAGACGGGCCACGCGTTGAAGGAGGAGACGCTGCCCGCGGGCGTGAGTGGAACTGGGCCTTTTCCGACGGAGCCCCCGCCGGAGACCTTGCTGGACAAGCTGAAGACGGCGCAGGCCTTGGCGGAGAACCTCCACAAGGTGCTCGGTGAGGTCCTCGAGGAGCCCGAGATCCTCAGCCTCGAGCCGGAGCGCGTTGAGGAGGTAGTCATCAACCGCACGGCCGTGTGGATGCGGCTCTGTGACATTCGTCGGCTTGTCTCAGTGGTGCAGATGCGCTCCAGGTGGGAGGCCCGCCATGGCTGAACCTTTCTCCTTCCCGGGGTTGGCGCGCAGGTGGTGCGAGAAGGGTGTGGTGGGCCTGGCAGTGGCCCAAGAGGCGCTCGAGGAGAGCGTCGGCGGCCTGTCCATGCTCGCCCTCCCCCCTGAGCTCCTCAAGCAGCTGGAGGAACTCCAGCTGCAGCTCCACACCGTGCAGCTGCGCGTGCTGCAGCTGCGCAACGGCGGACCGCTCGATCTGAGTGCCGAGACGAAGCGGCACCTGCAGGTTCCTCCGGAGGTGTCGCGATGACGGGCCAGCCGACAGCGCCCCGGCGGCGCGGTGACAAGTGCACGGCCTGCAACCTGGCTCTGCGACCTCTGAGTTCCATCCTCCGCGACGTCCAGAACGCTCCGCGTGCTGCTGACGTCGTGGTCGTCGCGCCAACGGCGACGGTCGAGGAGTTTGACGAGAGACTGGCTGAGGTTGTCTCGGGCCGTCTCACCCGCCTGCAGTCGGAGATCAACGGCTACTGCTACGCGTGCGCCTTCAAGCTCGAGCTGCTGAGCCACGGCGGGGGCGGAGCGGAGGATGCCCACCATGGCTGAGCTCTGCGAGTGGTGCGGCACTCCGCAGCGTCCGCGCGCGAGCATCGACCGGGAGCTGAGCGACGCGGGCAGAGTGCTCGACCACGTCCTTCCTTCGGCCTCGCCGGGGCGGCGCTGCGACTGGCTCCAGCAGTTCGTCATGACGTTGAGCAGGGAGCTCTACAGCTGCTGCGTGTGGTGCGCCAACGAGTACGCGAGCGACGCGCGCCCTCGTCCTGAGGTGAGCCATGGCCAGTAAACGGAGCGGGCTCGAGCTCAACCTCTACAGCCCTGAGGAGCTCGCAGCGCGGGAGCGGGCGGCGGGTGCTCTCCAGCGTGCGCGGGGCCATCTAGCGGCGGCCGTGGGAGACCTCGAGGAGGGAAGCAGCATCCTCGAGGCGGTGCCCAGCAGTGCGAGGTGCATGACAGAGGCCTCTGTCACCTGGACCCTCGCGCGGGTCGTCGCGGCGCTGAGGACTGAGGTGCACCGCATCCGCAAGCGCGTCGAGCCGAAGGGAGGGCGGAGCCATGGCTGACACGTTTGAGGGTCCTGCGCGCCTCTACTTCCAGCGAGGGAGAGTGGTGACGCGAGAGGATGCTCTCGCGAAGGCAAGGCGCTCGCGGTTCGTGGACGCGACTGCGTTCCTCGTGTTCAGCGGGCCGTGGAAGTCCCCTCGTGGCCGTCACTCCTACGTCGTTCTGAGGTGGGCGCTCTTTGATCGTGGTTCGCAGTGTGGCGCCCCCATCCACGTCAGGGCTGACGGTCGTCTTGAGCTCGCCTCGTGGTGGGAGCGAGTCTCGATAGACCAGGTGGTCTCGCCTGCCGACGAGGCTGAGCTCATGAAACAGTGGGCGAAGGTTGAGGGGGACCAGAGCCATGGCTGACTCCCCTGTGTGCGGCTGGGAGGGCTGCCGACGTCACGAGCGCCCCGCCAAGGCGATCGCTGAGGACGTGCTCACTGTCTCGGAGATGGCTGCCCCCGTCATCGGGGGCGGCCATTGGCTCAAGCGCAGGTTGTCGCAGCTGGGCTTTGAGCTGGCTGGTGTGTGTCAGCAGTGCGCGCTCGGCCTGGTCGAGAGGGTGGTGCCTGATCGCGCGCCGAGCACGTGCGGCCACCAGCGGCGTTCCATGGCGGAGGTCGTCGTGTCTCTCTCTGCGGTTGCAGAGCAGCTCCGTCAGCGTCGATGCGATCTCGTCCCCGGAGAGAGGGCCGTGCTGCGCGCCTGCCTGATGCAGTTCAGCTGGGAGCTCCACGCGTACTGCCTGGCCTGTGCTCGTGCGGTCGTTGAAGAGGCGGAGTTCGGAAAGAGGCCTGCTCATGCATAGCCTTCGCTCGAGCTGCTCCCGGTGCCACGACACCGGCAGGCTCCCCTCGGGCCCGGACGACAGAGACGGAGGGGACACGCTCTGTGACTGCGCTGCAGGTGACTTCCTGTTGGCAGTGCTCAACGCCGAGCCTCTTGGTCCAGCCTACGCCGACGAGGACCTCGACGGTGGGCCCACGGCCGGGGATGCAGGCGTGTTCCCTCCGGACGCAGAGGACTTGAGCGAGCTCCGTCCCGCTGGGGTGTACGAGGCGGGCGAGTCTCGCCTCTTCCACCAGAAGGATGAGGGCAGCGTGCTCTCGGGTACGAGGTGCAGTGGGTGCGGCTGCACGGATGCGTTGCCCTGTCCGGGTGGCTGCATCTGGGCCAACGCCTCCGCCACGCTGTGCAGCAGGTGTGCGCTCTCTGGGGGCGGCCATGGGTGAGGCTCTGCACTTCTGGGCAGAGATTGCCCGGCTCGCGAAGCACTGCGAGGCGAGCCGCTTCCCTGACAAGGAGGGGGACAGCGTCTGCCAGCACCATGGCGGCAAGATGGTGGAGGGCAGCCTCTGCCAGCGGGCCGCGCCTCACCGAGACGCGAAGCTCTCGACTGCGGCAGAGCCTCACCAACTCTCCCTGTTCGAAGCGAAGGGGCCAGGTCATGGCTAGTCCCTTCGTGCGCGAACCGGGGGCCTTGCCGCTTCCTCAGTGGGAGGACACTCCGCCCGTGCTCGAGGCGCCCCCGCGGCTCGCGTACCTGCTCAATGTGGTGGAGGCTCGAGCGAGGGACCTGCGGGAGCTCGACGAGGAGATCCGCGCCCGCAACCCGCGTCCGCCGGCGCCCCCCTCCGGGCGCCCGGCGCTCGTCCTCGAGCCCACGCCGCCAGGTGCGCCGCGCAAACGGCGCACGTCCTCACGTCGGCGTGCTGCCCCGAAGGCCGCGCGTGTTGCGGCCGCTGCAGCGGACGAGCAGGGGCTCCCCTGGGCCGACCCTGCGGACGTTGTCGAGGTGAAGCCCCTGCTCACCCTCGTCCCGCCCCCACAGGGACGGGATGAGGTGCCATGGGCGGATCCGGCCGATGTGGTGGAGCTCGGGCCGCAGCACCTCCGCGAGGTGGCGGCGTGAGGGCCCACAGCGGCAAGTGCACGTGTGGGCGTGCTCGGCGGCCGATGCGCTCGATTGCTGCGGAGCTCCGCGCCGCGGCCGACGTTGCTGACCTCATGGCGGCTCGCAGGGTTGTCGAGGGTCCGCCCCCACTACCGTCGTGCGCGTCCGGTGAGCAGCACGCCGCACTGATGGCTGCCGTTGAGCTCGGCGTGTCGAGGGCACTGGTTCGTATACATCTTGAGGACCTTGCCCTCGAGCTCGAGCACGGGCTCTGCGTGTACTGCGTGCGCGCGTTGCCCGCAGACAGGAAGGGGGCACCTCCTCGGTGACTCCTTCACGGGTGGCGGCGGCGGCTTCTCGCTCACCCTCCCCGGCAGCCCCGGGGGAGGGTGGCGAGAAGGGGGGATCAGAGTCTGATGTGCCAGCCCTCCCGAAGCCGGAGGAGATGGCACAGCCGGAGTCGTACGCGGTTGAGTGGGATCTCGCCCAACTCCTCGACGACTGCAAACGCTGTAGGGGCCTTGGCCTGGTACCGGAGCTTCTCAGCAAGAGGCCACAGCGTTGCAAGAGGTGCCACGGCCGTGGCCGTGGCCTGCGGGGCCTGGCTCGCGAGCACGAGGCGGAGCTGAAGCAACGGGAGCGCCTGCTGGGAGTGTCCGCGACGCTGATCGCTCTGTGTGCGTTGTGCCTCGGGTTCCACGGGCTGCCCGGGGTTGCGGCCCAGCAGCGGCGCCGCCTCTGGGGGCGCGGGCTGCAGCTGCCCCTCCGGTTCCTCTCGATCCTGCTGGGGCGCCACCCGTCGACGATCTGCGATGCCCTCAACAAGGGCATGGAGCTCGGGCTGCTCGAGCGTCACGCGTTCGTGCGCCGGGTGGAGCGCGTCACCCATGGGCGTCTCTCCACAGCCGATGTGAAACGGGGCAAGGGGCAGGGTGGCGGCCGGGAGCAGCGCGAGCGGATCAACGTGCACGGTGTGCTGTACCTCACCCGCAGCGGCGCGGAGCTGCTCAGGGACATGGGGCGGATCCGCGCCGAGGGTGTGGAGAAGTCCGGGGGGGTTGTGGGCCGCCTGTTGACAACTCTGGCCCCGATTTTTCGCGCAGTGGCAGTTCGCTGCGCCAGCGCCCGGAAGGGCCCGACACCAGAAGGAGGAGACAACTACCCCAACAATAATTACTCCTCGTCGTCCGCTCTGCTTGTTACGGAGGGAGGTGCCCTCGGCACGGAGGCCCACGGCTCCGACCCGCCGGGTGCCCGCCGGGGGCTCCCGGCTCGCGTGGTGGACCTCCCCCCGCGCGCGCTATGCGCCCTCGGCCTCCTCAGCCCCAAGGGACGTGGGTGGCCTCGGACGCTCGACGCGCTCACGCGCTTCGAGCTCCTGCAGGTCCTGCAGGTCTTCACGAGCCCCGAGGCCCTCTGGCCTCGGCTCTGGAAGCACGGTGATGTGAAGGCCCGGCAGTGGCTGGCCAGCGAGTACGAGCGCCTGAGAGCTCGCTCTCTCGGCCGTCCATGGCACGCGAGCGGCAAACAGCAGGCTGGCCGTTGAGGGAGTCTCGCCGGACCCTCTGCGTCCCTGCCTGCAGTGCTAGCCGCGAACGCTGGAGCCTTGCCTGCATTGGGTGCGGAGGAGGGCCCGGAGATCCGGCCAGGGCGCATTTCGTGCGTCCTGGACCAAATACGGCCCCTTGGGGGCCCTTGCGGTGGGGTGGGGCGGTGCGGGCTGCCCGGGTGCTCGCTCATCCCCGGCATCCCTGTGGGCATCGGTCCGGGGGTGGCTGCTTCCCCCCTCTCGGGGGGATTGACGCGGGGCGGCCTGGGCAGGGGCCGTCAGACGGAGGCCTTGCGGCGCTCGAGGTCCTTGCGGAGCGCCTGCAGGAGTTCACCGTCCTGCTTGCCGCGGAGCGTGGCCTGGGTGAGCTCGCGGTCTGCGAAGGTGAGGACGAGCTTGCGCTCTGTCTTCCCCTTCAGCGTCACCTCGACCCGAGCGGGAAAGCCCGCACCTGCATACTTCCTGAGGAGCTCGCGTACGAGGGCGCCCGTCGTCTTCGCCACTGACGCGAAGGAGTCTCTCGCCGGGTTGAGCAGCCGCAGTTGTCTGCTGTCCTCCTCAGCGGGCGCGGCGATCGTCCCTTGCCCGCTGCACACCTCGCACCAGTCGATCACCCCTGCCCACGGAGAGACTCTGCCGGAGCCGCCGCAGCGCGGACACGTCACCTTCTTGCCTCGGGTGCGTGGGTTCGTCTTCCGGCCGAACAGCACGGCGAGGGCCGACGCCGGCGTCGGGTCATCGCCCAGCAGGGTCCCTTGGCTTGGATCGTGGTCTGCGGCCGCTGCCCAGCGCCGGAAGGCATCGCCCACCTGGCGCGGGCCGAGCTCGTCGAGCATGGTGCCAAGCTTCGCGGCAGTGGCGTCGAGCTGGGAGCCATCCCCGAAGAGGGAGGCCTGACTGGCCAAGTCCGAGA
>NZ_JAHXBF010000004.1 GCF_020103695.1 Hyalangium versicolor | reverse complement strand
TACAACCGCAAGCGCCGACACTCGAGCCTCGGCTACCTGAGCCCGAGGGACTATGAACGGGCCGCACTACCTGATAGGTTGGCAGCATAACTCCCGTGTCCACTAAACCGGGGCAAGCCCAGTACCAGGCTCGCGCCTCGGTCAACCCTTGCTGTCCACAGGCCCCGACTGCCGGAACATCCGAGTGGGCTCCTTTCCACGCGTCTTACCGAGGCTACTCAACCGATCTCCGTGCCGACTTCGCAAACACATTGGAACGCGATGCGCCCGCAGCTCTTTAGCCCGAAATGGGGGTGTCGTTGATGACCTGGAGTCAAGGTTTGGGGAGCTGATCGCCCAGTCCGAGATCCTCGAGCTTGTAGCGATAAGGGCCGACGCCGTCGTTGAAGCGGTCCTGGATCGCATACGTCTCGAGGGTATAGCGGCCGGACTGAGTGAACTCGCGGACAAGGACGCGAGCCTCCTCTTTGAGGACTTCGCCGTTCGGGCCGCGCAGCCGTATGGAGAACTGACCGCTGCTGAAGCGGTAGACGTGGCCTGCCTGCGCATCGAAGGCGAAGGTGTCCACATCACCGGGAATCTCGAGCCCCGCGTCGCCCTCGGTTGATGGGGAGATGAAGGTGGCGGTCTCGGGCGTGTCGCCGTGCTGGTCCGGACCGACGTCCTCCAGTGTGTAGTCATAGGGGATGGGAAAAGGGGTGTGGTCGAAGTAGGGGATGTTCCGAACCTCCGCGTAGACCGTTCCGGTCGTAGTGGCCTCGTACCCCACCACGCCGCGCCAGTAGCTGATGGGGAGCACCTCACCGGACTCGGACGTCAGCCGTACGGGGCAGATAGGCTCGTACACGGACGGGGCTCGAACCAAGCAGCGGAAGCGGTACATGCGGCCTGCCAGGACGTGGATGGCGAAGACGTCCACATCCGCTTTGTCGCTGAGCACTTCATTCCCGCTGCTGGGCTCCAGGAAGGTTGCCTCCTCGTGGGTCGCTCCAGGGTCGGTCGAGCGGCAGTTGTGCCCGGTCGAGACGTATTCAGTGGGGCAGATGCACACGGCCGCTGCTTCGGCCTGCTCGCAGGTGCCGGGGCCGCAGTCCACCTGCTCGCACGTCAGCTCCTGGGCTGGCGGGTCACCGTCGCATGCCGTGAGGAGGGAGGCGAGCACCAGCGAGGCGCTCAGCAGGAGGCGATGCACCGGGGGCATGGAGAAGTCCTCTGGAGTGAGAGCCCGCGGCCAGCTCGCGCCGCAGTGTACACCTCTTCTTGGGACACTCTCAGCGGAACCCAGAGTATGCGCTGGGGCCGATCGGTTTTCATCAGCCACCGGTCTCGCGCGGCCGCGGTGAGCCAGAGCCCTATGGGGTGGCCCTTGCGCCAGGGCCAGCCTCGCACCTGCTGTGGGTAGGCCCAGGTGCTTCAGAGCTGATGGTGCACAGAGGAGCAGTCAACGCTCGTGTCTTCCTGCGCTTCGTGCGAGAGCGACTGTGCCCTTGGCTATGGCCCAGAGACGTGGTGTTGATGGACAACCTGGGCGCTCACACAGTCTCAGGTGCGCGCCAGGCCATCGAGACGGTCGGAGCCTGCGAGGTGTACCTGGCGGCTTACAGCCCCGACTTCAATCTTCGAGAAGTTTGCCGCATGGTTCCGTCAGCGGATCCGATCGGTGGGGAAGCTGGGGTGGTGACGCGCCCAGCGGCGAAGGCGAGTGAACCTAGTACTCCGAGCCAGCCGCGGTGTGGCTATCCGTTGCTTGGCAGGCATCAAACTGCCCACGAGTACAGTGGCCTCTTCAGGGGTGATGAACAGCTTGGAAGCTCGACGCAGGGCCTCCCCCTTTCAATCACAGATCAGAGGGCATGGGACATTCCAATTCCATCCGGATTGGGTGTCAGTCTCATTGATCAGGGTCTCGAGCGTCCTTTCACAGGAGAGCACATGGGACACCACAAGGTTGGGCATCACCCGGCAGCCAGTCGCCTGGCGCCCCGCGCGTCTGTACCGGCCCACTCGGCTCGCAGCAACGCCCTTCAGACACCCTCGCGGTCCGCGGCCCATGCACCGGCTAGGCAGCCAGGTTACTCCGGCCACAGCAGCTTCCAGCCGGCCCACGGAACGCGCCAGGGGCCCAACCTCCTCACCGGGGGCGCGCATGCCTCGCACCTGGCGCCTTCGAAGGCCAGACTCCCCAAGCCGACCACCTTCGCCCAACTGGGTGAGCAGGTGCGGGGCATGTCCCAGGGAGACTTGGCGGCGCGCGAGAAGAACTTGCGCGCGCAGTTCAAGGATGCCACCACCGGCCCGCACAAGGATCTGGGCAAGGCTGCGGAGCTGAAGGCCCAATTGGGCGTGGTGAACTCCGAGAAGAGCGCGCGCAAGAACGCCACCCACGCTCCCAACCCCGAGTACGCGCGGCACACGCACAAACTGGGCGCGGCCGGGCTGCAGGGTGAGAAGGCCCGTCAGCAGGAGCGTCTCCAGGAGGCCACCACCGGCGTGGCCACGGATCCCAAGGTGGCCAAGGACGCACGCCAGAAGCTCTCCCTGATCCAGAAGGAGGAGAGGGCTCGCGCCGCCGAGGTCCGGCGCGGCAACCTTCCGGTGGCCCAGCCCGCGAAGCCGCTCAGCCCCGAGCAGAAGCAGAAGTACGCGAAGGACATCCGCGGCTTGTCGGACAAGGATCTGGCGGCGCGCAAGAAGCACAACGAGGCGACGCTGAAGGACGCCACCCATGGAGCCCACAAGGATCCCATTGTCGCTGAGCGCGCGAAGGCGAAGCTGAATGTGATCGCGAAGGAGATGAAAGTGCGTGAGGGGTTGAAGAAGGGCCCCGATGCCAGCTACGCGCTCAAGCAGCATCGCGCGCCGGACGCCGGGCTGCAGCGTGAGTACGCGCGCCAGCAGGAGCGTTTCGAGGAGGCCTCCTCCGGGGACTTCCGCGACCCGAAGGTGGCGCGCGACGCCAAGGCGAAGCTTGCCATTCTCATGGAGGAGTTCGATCTCCGCGGCCTCGCCCCCGAGGCGGAAGATGGCACCAGTGTGGACACCGAGGGGGATGTGGTCGATGTCGACGTGGGAGGCACCAATGAGGTGGAAGACACCAATGGGGTGGAAGACACCAATGAGGTGGAAGACACCAATGAGGTGGAAGACACCGAGGAGGTGAACGCGGAGCTCAGCAAGATGCTGACAGGACTGGGCCTCCAGGTGGACGCCGCGAGCGCCTTCCTGCACCAGGAGTTCGCGGACTGACGCTCGCCGCCCGCCCTCGGTGTTCCCGTTGGGACGCAAGGCGAGAAGCACTCCGGCGCCTGGTACTTCCATGAGGAGGTAGCTCGGTGTCAATACTCGGCACTGCGCTCTGAGCTGAGATCGTGACGAGCTATCGCTCCGCTCCGCTTCCATCCGCCTTCTGGGGGGCTGCCGTTGCAGCCCTGTGCACATTGAGGCCCGAACCGTTTGGGCGCTGCCATCTACGGGGCGAGCTCGTAGGCTCTTCGTACTAGCCGCAGTGACCCAGAGGAGAGACTCCCGAGGATCGCAGCATCCGGCTGATCCAGTTCGGTTAGGCCCAGCGCATCGTCATCTTCACCCTGCAGGAGGTGCCAGCGAGAATGGTCCGAGCGGCATTACCCGTGCTCAGGAAGAGGATTCGCAGCGGTTGGTAAGGAGTCATATCCAACAGTGGGGTGCTCCCTTTCTGGGTGTCCCTCAAGGCCGGAACATGACGTCCGTGCGCAGCACGTACTTGCAGCCGCTGCGCACGGGCGCGCCCTGGTGGACCAGGGAGTGCTCGAACAGCAGCAACATGCCCCGGCGAGGGGTGATGCTGGGCCCGAACTGGAAGTCTGTCGCCCCGCCCTCGAAATCCTCGTTGAGGTACACCATTGCCGTGAACAGGCTGAGTTCCTGCGACGAGCGGATGAAGGGGCCGTCGCTGTGCCACTTGAAGTACTGGCCCTGCGTGTAGCGGTAGAAGCGGAAGCGCTCGTTGAGGCCGTGTGGATGCCACGAGCCGATGCGCCGGTGCGTGGTGGGCACCAGCTCTTTCATCCGCTCCCAGAGCCGTCCAGACAGCACCGGATCGTCCTTCATCACCCGGGTGTTGTTGCGGATGTCCGGCCGCATCAGGAAGCCCCGGGATGTGGTGATGGGCGCCTCCTCGTACCCCTCTTCCAGGGTCTGCCGGATGAACTCCTTGCACTCCTGCGGGGATAGGAAGTTCGAGACGGTGACAATGGACTCCTCCTCCTCCAGCACCGTCCGCTGGAGCAGGGAAGGATGGGGCTGCATCGTGTCGGTGAGGTTCATGCCCTCAAGATGCGCCGGGAGGCTTTTCCCCTCCAGGGCAGGACCGGGCAGAACCGGGCAGAACCCCCGGGCCTCGTGACAGGCAGGGGCTGCCTCCTGCACCATGGCCTTCCGTGCCCCGCTTCTTCCACCATGCCCTGCTGCTCCAGGCCCGCTTGGACCTGAACCTGACCCAGGAGCAGGCCGCCGCAGCTGTAGGGGTGGATGTGCGCACCTACCGCCGCTACGAGTCGGGCGCCGTCAACGATGCGCGCGGGGGCTTCTCGGTGCGCCACCCCACGCGCCGGCGCATGCTCGAACGGCTTGCCGCGGAGCTGGGCCTCTCCGAGGAGGATCTGCTCGTCGAGTCACCCTCGGCCGCCGCTCCTCCAGCGCCTGCCACCTCCGAGCCCGCGCCCAGGGAAGTGTCCTCTCTCGAGGAGAAGCTGAGTCCCCATTTCGCGCATGCCCTTCAGCGGGCACGCCACTTCGTCGGCCGCGGAGATGTGCTCGCATGGCTCTCGGCGTGGGCCACGGCGGATCAGCCACCAGCGCGCGGGGTGGTACTCGTGGCGCTCGGAGGCACGGGGAAGACAGCGGTGGCGGAGCGGCTCGTGGCGGGGCTGGGAGAGGAGCCGAGGCCTGGGGGAGTCTTCGTCTGGAGCTTCTATGAGGACCCTCGCATCGAGGGCTTCCTCGCCCGGGCGTTGCGCTACTTCGCGCGAGGGGAGGAGGCCGCGCCGGGCGAGCGCCTCGAGCGGCTCCAGGAAGTGCTCGGCGAAGGGCCGCCGCACCTGCTCGTGCTGGACGGGCTGGAGCGGGTGCAGTCCGACGGCGGAGATGGGCGCTCGCGAGGGGAGTTGCAGGACCCGTCCCTGCGGCGATTGTTCACGGTGCTCGCTCGTGGGCTGGGAGGCGCGCGGGTGCTGATGACTTCACGTTTCCCACTCGTGGATCTCCAGGCCTGGGAAGGCAACGGCCTGCGGACGCTGTCGCTCGCGCCGCTCTCCGAGGACGAGGGAGTGGACCTGCTGCGCCTCTGGGGCCTGCGAGGTGGTGGCGGCGCCCTCCGAGAGCTCTCCGCGAGCGCAGGAGGGCACGCGCTCTCCGTGTCGATGATTGGCTCCTACGTGGGAGGCTTCCTCGGTGGGGACGTGAGGCGCTTCGAGGAGGTGCCGCTGGCCGAGGCCGCGCGCGACGATGCGTTGGCGCGTCGGCTCCAGACGGTGCTGTCAGCCTACGCGCGGGCGCTCCCCGAGCGTGAGCGGGACCTGCTCGCCCGTCTCTGCGTGCTCGGCGGAGGCGTGGGTGAAGAATCCTTGGAGGCCATCGCGCAGGCAGGAGGGGCTCTGGCCGGCAGCCTCTCGGGGATGGGACAGGCCGAACTGCGGCGCACGCTGGCGAGGCTGGAGCGGCTGGGGCTCGTTTTCGCGGCGCGACAGGGGCAGGCGCTCTATTCCACCCACCCCTTCCTGAGGGACTACTTCCAGTCGCTGCTGGGAGTTGCACCCGAGCACATCCACGCGCTGGAGCGCGATCGCCTGGCTGCCCGGCTCGACATGCGCCCGCACCCGCCGCCCGAGGAAGGCGCGATGTTGGATGCCTACGAGGCGCTGATGCTGCACACGTTGCGCTCGGGCCATCCTGTCGAGGCCTACGAGCTCTACGAACGAAGCCTGGGCGGCTTTCCGCACCTGGGCCTGCGGCTGGGCGACATGAGCCGGGGCGCGCGACTGACGGCGACCTTCGCGCCGGAGGGAGATCCTCGGCGGCTGCCCGAGTCTCTGCCCGAGCGCGTTCGCTACACGCTCGCCTATGAGGGAGGCCTCTACGCGGGGGCGCTGGGGCAGTTGGACTTCGCGGTGCGCTGCTATGAGACGGCCGCGGGGCTCGCCGAGCGCATGGAGTTCGTGGGGGGGCTCGTCACAGGACTGCGGACGCTGGGCTACACCGAGCGGTTGCGGGGCCGGCTCACGAGCGCGCGGTTGTTGCTCGAGCGCTCCTTGTCCGTGGCCCGGGAGCACGAGGCCTGGGGCCACATCGCGCGGACCACCGCCCTGCTGGGGCTGGTCCTGCACGATCTGGGCGAGGACTCCGCGGCGGATGCACACTTCGATCGGGCGCGTGAGCTGGACAGTGCGCCGATGGCCCGCCGCGCGCTGTGGCAGGCGGAGCACGATCTGGCTCTGGGCCGCCGTGAGCTCGCGCGCGAGGCGACGCAGCGCAACCTGGAGGCCTGTGAGCACCTGGGGTGGCATGGCCATGTCGCGCACTGCCACACCGTGCTGGGGCTGGTGGCGGTGGAGGATGACGTGGCGTCCGCGGGCGAGCACCTCCTCCTGGCCCGTGCCTGGGCTCGCGCCTCCAATGAGGTGGAGATGCTGCTGCGCTGCCACGAGCTGGCGGCGCGGCTTGCCCTCAAGGAGGAGCAACCGGAGCAGGCGCTGCGCGAAGCGGAGCAGGGCCTGTCGCTAGCGACAAGCTGCGGGTTCGGCCTGTTCCGCAGCCGGCTGGCGTGTCTGGCGGCGCGGAGTGTGCTGGCCCGCGAACCGAAGAGCGGAGTGGACGCAGCGTTGGCCGCGCTGGAGGCGACCGTCAGCGAAGATGCGTGGGGGAAGGCGGAGGCACTGGCGCTGGCGGAGAAGGCACTGGAGGCCGCTGGACAGAAGGCGCGTGCGCGCGAGCTGCGTGCGTCCCGATGTGGCTCGGTAGAGCGGTAATTTCGAGGGAGCCAACCTCATGAGCACGTCACTGACAGCTCCACTCAAATCTGGTGAACAAGCTGGGGTTCAATCCTTCGCCACGTACAGCTCGGCGTTCTGGGCGATGGCGCCAGGGCTGAGGGACCAGGATGGGTGCTCGGGCACGAGGAAGAGGGTGCGCTTGCCCTCTGGCGTGCGAGCAGCCCCCAACAGCAGGTAGCGGCGTGTCCGCTGTGCTCCGGCGAGCGTCAGCACGTCGTGTTTCACGCTCCACGTGCCCTGGTCGCTCTCCTGGCCAAACGTCATCGCCCCCACCTGTCCCGAGCCCCCGACGAACTTGTACTGGAACGCGTGGTCCGCGCCGAAGGTGTAGTCAGCGTGGGAGGTGACAGCTGTCATGGAGGTGCCACCAGTATAGGTGTTGACCCACTGGGCCACGCTGTTGGAGCCGTGAGCGAAGCTGCCTACGATCTCGGCATCGTCCACCAGGGGCAGGCCCACGGGGCTTCCTCGCACGCCCTTCAGTGCCTCCTCCAACTTCGCGTGTGTCGTGTTCCACGAGAACGAGGCGGACATGGCCTCTCCGATGCCGCCGGGGGTGGAGTAACTCTGGATGAAGACCAGGGGCTCGAAGCGGTCATCCGCCTCCACCAGGTAGAGCGTCACTCGGAAGGACCGGCCGTTGCCCTTGTGGTGCACCGTGCCCCCTGTGAAGAAGGCTCGCGCACCGTTGGACATGAAGCGCCGCATCACAGGCGGGTTCGGCTTCACGTCGTTCCAGTCCGCACCGATGCGCTCAACCCACATGCGCGCGACCTTGCCCTCGCCGTCGTCGAGTCCGGGCACGCTCTGCAGCCGAAGCGCTTCCACGCCCAGGGTGTCACCTCGGTCCAGCCATTCGAGGATGAACCGTCCATCCGGAAGCGTCTTCCATCCCTGAGGCGCGTCGAAGGCGAAGCCTCCTGGCTCGCCACGGTTGCCGGTGCCCCGAGTCTCATGGCTGGCGGATCCTGCCGCCGTGGCGGTGGGAGCGCCCGTCTCAGAGGGCCCACTGATCAGTCCCAGCGCCAGCAGTCCCAGTGTGCCGGTGCAGCACAGCGCGGAGGCACCTCCAACAGTGATGAGGATCCAGAAGAGCGGGCTTTTGGTTCGTGCCATGGGAGAGAACAGAGGGGAGCGCTGGGGTCATGCCCTGGAAGGCAACAGGCTCCTGTCGCCACCAGAGAACAGTAGCACTGATCTGGAGTTGTGTTGGGTGGGGACCTCGTAGGAGATCGGTCCCATGACACTTCGCACGATGTCTCGACTGGTACTGGTAGTCATCCTGGCGTTGTCTGGCTGTGGCGATGACGAGCAACAGCCCAAAGTCACTCCCATCCAGGAGGCGCGTGGCAAGGCCGATGGCAGCACGGTCACCATCGAAGGCGCGGTCTCCGTTGCACCTGGGACCTTCGTCTCCGCCATGGGCGATGAGGGCTTCGCCTTACAGGACTCCTCGGGCGGCATCTACGTGAAGCTCGCCGAGAAGCAGGGCTTTGGTCTGGGCGCCAAGGTGCGCGTCACCGGCACGCTGGCCGAGCAGAACAAGCTGCGCATCCTCGAGGCCGAGCCCGCCAACGTCAAACAGCTCGAGGGCACGCAGAACGTCACTTCCAAGCAGGTGAGCACCGGCGAAGTCACCGAGTCCAACGAGGGCCTGCTCGTGAAGGTCAGCGGCAACGTGACCCAGACCTTCCAGGACGACTCCCCCTACGGCTACAAGCTCTACATCAACGACGGCTCGGGGGAGGTTCAGATCTTCGTCCACGTTTCGGCGGGGCTCGACAAGGCCACGTTGCAGGCGCTGACGGTGGGTCAGCGCATCGCCGTCGTGGGGCTGGCGGCGCAGTACGAGACCACCTATGAGGTGGCGCCGCGGCAGCCCTCGGATCTCACGGTGCCCTGAGTCAGTCCGCCGCTTCGCTCAGGGCAGCGCCGTTCGTGGCGACCACCCGCGAGTAGAAACGCGCGCTGTCCTTGGGCGTCCGCTTCAGGCTCTCGAAGTCCACGTGGACGATGCCGAACCGCTTGGAGAAGCCGAGCGACCACTCGAGGTTGTCGAACAGGGACCAGACCATGTAGCCGCGCACGTCCACTCCCCGCTGGATGGCGGTGTGCACGGCCGTCAGGTGCTTGCGCAGGTAGTCGATGCGCAGCGGATCTCGGACGCGGTTGCCCTCGGCCACCGGTGGGTCGAAGAAGGCCGCCCCGTTTTCGGTGATGTAGAGGGGAATCGGGCCGTAGCGCTTCTTCACCATCTCGAGCGTGTCGACGAGCCCCTGCGGGAACACTTCCCAGGTCGTCTCGGTGTACGTGGCCTGCTTCTGCCGCACCGGCGCGGCCCGCTGTGGCCAGGATCGCTCATCCGCGCGCGTCACGTTGCGCGTGTAGTAGTTGATGCCCAGGAAGTCGATGGGCTGGTGCGTCAGCTTCAGCGCCTCCGGTGACCACGGCTCCCACGCGTCGCCAAAGACTTCGGTCAGCTCCTTGTCCGGGCATGTCCCCAGCAGCGCTGGATCCAGGTACTGCCGGTTCATGTACGCGTCTGCCCGAGCCGTAGCCGCCAGGTCCGCGGGGCTGTCCGAGGCGGGGTACTTGGGCTCGAGGTTCACCACGAGGCCAATCTGGTGCTTGCCCGTGGCGCGATACGCCTGCACCGCCGCGCCATGCGCCCGCATGAGGTTCCGCGAGGCGATGGGCGCCTCGTAGAGGTTCTTGTGGCCCGGAGCGAGGGGGCCGTGCAGATAACCGCCGTCGGACACGACCCACGGCTCATTGAGCGTCGCCCACTTCTTCACCCGGTCGTCGAGCCGGCGGAACAGCGTGGTCCCGTAGTCAGCGAACCAGTTCGCGATGTCGGGGTTGAGCCAGCCACCGCGATCATCGAGGGCGGCGGGCAGGTCCCAGTGGAAGAGGGTGATGATGGGCTCGATACCGTTCTCCAGCAGCGCGTCCACGAGCCGCTCGTAGAAGTCGAGTCCCGCCGGGTTCACCGCGCCCTTGCCGAGGGGCAGGATGCGGCTCCAGGAGACGCTGAAGCGATACGCCTGCATCCCCAAATCGCGCATGAGCGCCACGTCGCTCTTGTAGCGACGGTAGTGATCGCAAGCCACATCGCCCGTGTCGCCGCTGGGCGTCAGGCCAGGCGTGTGCATGAAGCGTTGCCAGATGCTGGGGCCCGCTCCGTCGGCGAGCGGCGAGCCTTCGATCTGATAGGCCGAGGTGGCACTGCCCCAGAGGAATCCGCGTGGAAACTCGATGGTGGTGGTCATGTCCGGTTCAAGGTGGGTGGGTGATCTCGAAAGTGGCGGTTGCTTGGGCGCGGCTTCATCCCTTGATGCTCCCGGCCAGAAGTCCCTGGATGTAGTAGCGCTGCAGCACCAGGAACAACACCAGGACAGGCAGCACCGTGATGACACCGCCGGCCATCATCAGCTCGCTGTCCTGGACGTGCTCCCGCGTCAGTGAAGCCAGCGCGACGGGGAGCGTGTGACGGTCGTCATCGGTGAGCACGATGAGCGGCCAGAGGAAGTCATTCCATGAGCCGAGGAAGGTGAAGATCGCCAGGGTCACCAGGATGGGGCCGAGCGATGGGAGCACGATCGACCAGAAGAGGCGGAACTCGCCCGCTCCGTCGATGCGAGCCGCTTCGAGCAGCTCGTCTGGAATGGAGTGCGCGTACTGGCGCACAAGGAAGATGCCGAAGATGTTCGCCACCGACGGCAGCAACACGCCCAGGTACGTGTTCACGAGCCCCAGCTGCTTGAGCAGCAGGAACAACGGAATCATGGCGACCTGTCCGGGGATGATGAGCGCCCCCAGCAGGAGCCGGAAGATCCGCTCGCGGCCCGCGAAGCGCAGCTTGGCGAACGCATAGCCCGCGCTGACGTTGAAGGCGAGCGCCAGCAGCGTCGCCATCGTGGCCAGGAACAGACTGTTGGCGAAGCTGCGGCCCATCCCCGTTTGGGCGAAGAGCTGGTGGTAGTTCTCGAGCGTGGCGGCGCGAGGGAGCAGTGGTGTGGGAGTGCTGCTCGCCTCTCCCGGGGCCATGAAGGACACCGACACCATCCACACCAGTGGGCCCAGGCTGACCGCTGCGGCCGCGAGCAACGCTGCATTCACCAGCAGGGTCCGCGAGCGTGTCCTCATGGCTCGCTCCAGCGGCGAAGGGCGAAGGACTGCACTGCCGTTACGCCAAACATCAGGAGGAAGAGGAGGAAGGCCACCGCCGAGGCAGAGCCCAGGTTCCACCACTTGAAGCCTTCTTCGTACATGAAATACAGGACGCTGGTCGTGCTCTGCAGCGGACCTCCCTGCGTCATGACGTAGGGCTCCGCGAAGAGCTGGAAGTACCCCGCCATGGTCAGGATGCTCACCAACACCAGCGTGGGAGCCAGTGAGGGCAGGGTGACGAAGCGCAGTTGCTGGAGCCCCGTGGCGCCCTCGATCCGCGCGGCCTCGTACAGCTCTTCCGGGATGCTCTGCAGCGCAGCCAGGAAGATCACCATGTTGAAGCCGAAGTTCTTCCACACCGCGAACAGGATGATCGCTGGCATGGACCAGCGGGGATCTCCAAGCCAGTCGATCGGATGGATGCCGATCCGCCCGAGCAGATCATTGATGAGGCCATAGCGGGTGTGCAGCAGGTAGTTCCAGATCACCGCGACCGCGACCAGCGTGGTCACGACCGGTGCGAAGAGGGCCGTTCGGAAGAACGCCTTGCCGCGCGCCACCGCCGAGTGCAGGAGCAACGCCGCGGCCAGTGAAGCTCCGATCGAGAGCGGAACGCCCGCGACGACGAAGTAGAGCGTGTTCCCGAGTGCCTTCCAGAAGAGCGGCGTCTGGAGCAGGCGCAGGTAGTTGTCTCCCCCGACGAAGCGAAGGTTGTCGAGCCGTGCCAGGGCGTAGATGTCGAAGTCCGTCAGGCTGAGGCCCAGCGCGGCGAGGACCGGCAGGAGGAAGAAGACGGCGATCATGAACAGGGCGGGCGACACGAACGCCCACCCGGCGTGCGCGGTCTTCACGGGCCGGCCTCCCGTGACAGGATCCAGCGCCGCTTCTCCAGGATGCGATCGGCGCGCGCATCCAGTTCCGAGACCGCAGCGTCGACCGTCAAGGCTCCGTGCGCCGCCTGCTCGGCGACGATTCTCAGCTCGGTGGCGATACGCTCCCACTCCGGTACCTTGGGGGTGGGCTCCACGCGCTCGAGCTGTTCCCGGAACGCGGCGGAGTAGACATCCCCGCTGAGCGCCGAGCCTTCCCAGCTCGACCGTCGGGGCGGCAGGTCGCCGGACAGCGCGTAGAAGCGACGCTGAACCTCAGGCTGCGACAGGTACTCGATGAGCTTCCAGGCTGCCTCCTGGCGCCGGGAGTTCGCGAACACCACCAGACTCGAGCCACCTGCATTCGACAGGCCCGCGCCTCTGGGACCGGGCAGCGGTGCCGTCATCCAGCTTCCCGCGAGCTCCTGGGGCAGCCGTCGCTTGAACTCGCCGATGTTCCAGGGACCCGTGATGTAGAAGGCGAAATAGCCCCGGGCAAACTCGTTCCAGACGTTCGAGATCTGCGTGTTGGTCGCGCGCGGAGCCAGCTCCTTCTCGAACAGCTCCAGGTAGAAGCCCAGGGCCCGCCGGAAGCCCGGGCTGCGGAAGTTGCCCCAGCGGCCGTCCTCGCGCAGGAGGGGCTCGTCCTGCTGGAGGCCGAGCAGCAGCAGTGGCTCGAACTCGTTGAGCGGCACCAGGATCGAATAGTGCTCCGCGCCGGGCAGCCGCTTGATGGCGATGAGCATCTCCCGCCACTCATCCCAGCTCCGGGGCGGGTGGTCGAAGCCGGCCTGGGCCAGCAGGTCGCGCCGATAGAACAGCAGCCGGGTGTCGACATACCAGGGGACGCCGAAGAGCCGTCCATCGATGACGTTCGTGTCCCAGATGCCAGGGAAGTAATCCGCCTGTTCGACGACGGCCGACGCCGCGACGGGTGGATCCAGGGCGGCGAGCGCTCCGAGCGTGGCGAACTCGGGGACCCAGGTGTTGCCCATCTGCGCCAGGTCGGGCGTCGCGTCTCCTACGAAGGCGGTCAGGAGCTTTTCGTGCGCCCCCTGCCAGGGCAGTTGCTGCACGTTGACGCGGATCCCTGGATGGCTGGCCTCGAAGCCACGCGTCAGCTCGGCCACCACTTCGCCTTCCCGGCCCATGGCCCAGAACTCGAGCACGATCTCGTTCGAGTCCCCTCTGGCACAGGCGGCCACGCCGCACACGAGCGCGGCGACGGAGAGCCAGCGAGCGCTCGGCCCTGTTGATCCTGTGCCAGCCTCCGTCACCGCTTCTCCTCCAGCCAGCCGCCCTTGAACCCCGCGCGTTCGAGGCCCGCGCGGAGATAGGGGTTCTTGCGCATCACCCGCCACACGAGCTGGCTGCGGTGGTTCTCGATCATCGCGATGATCGGCCCCTGGTCGATACCGAGGTAGTCGCCAGCCACCCAGCCGAAATCCGGTACCCGGCGGCCATGCTTGAGCGGAACTTCGTAGGAGAAGCTGGGATTGAAGGAGTCCAGAAAGCCGTAGGTGGAGTAGATGTGCCCGCCATACTGGCGATGCATCTCCACCACCGCTGGGATCGCGATCTCGGGTGCGAAGGGGATGGACGCGGCGGCCGCGGTGGGTGCCAGCGTGCCGTCGTCATGGAGCTCCGGACCGCGGGCCGCGTAGCTGCGAAACAAGCGACGTTGGCCTTGGTTGTCGACCACGACATCGGCGGGCCCATCGCAGGCCGTCAATCCCCAGATGTCCTGGCCGTATCCCTTCCAGCCTTCGGGATTCGCCATCGCATACGCGCGCTGGGCATACGTGGCGCGGCGGCTGTTCTCGAAGTAGTCGATTCCGCGGCCGCGCATGTAGTCGTCCTGGATGCCCCGGAAGTCCACCCAGACATGCGTGTACTGATGACCGAAGAGGGGAGGGAAGCGCAGATGCTCCTGGCCGAAGGAGGTGCCCCACGCCTTCTCGTAGCCGGAGACCCACTCCTGCCAGGCATCCGGCTCGACGGGATACGTGGGCGAGCCCAGGGCCAGGATGACCAGCAACATCGCCTCGTTGTAGCCCCTCCAGTCGTAGGCCATGAAGCCGGCTTCAGGTAACCAGCCGTGCGTGATGGAGGGAGGGCGCGCTTGCGCCCAGTGCCAATCGACCCTCCGATAGAGCTCATCGGCGAGCTTCCGGAGCTCTGCCTCCTGCGGCGAGTCGCCATCGAAGTAGGACTGCACGAACAGCACTCCCGCCATGAGCAAGGAGGTGTCGATGGTGGAGAGCTCCGTCTGCTCGAAGCGGTGCCCCGACTTCATGTCCAGGAAGTGGTAGAAGAATCCCTGGTGGCCGCTCACGCCTCGGGCCGCGGGCCCCTGTGGCGCGGAGCGCAGGAAGCGCAGCGTCGTGAGCACCCGGTCGCGAGCGGCCTCGCGGCTCACGTAGCCTCGCTCCACTCCAATGCCGTACGCCGTCAGCCCGAAACCCACCGCAGCGATGCTGCTGAAGGACGGGCTCGGATAGCGATCAGGGATCAGGCCGTTCTCTGTGTTCGCTGTCTCCCAGAAGAAGCGGAAGGTCCGCGCCTCCAGATCATCCAACAGCTCCTGCGAGGAGACACGCGGGGTGCTCGAGACCGGGCTTGAGCTCGGGCTCGGGCTCGAGCCTGGACTCGGGCTGTTGCAGGTGCAGCCCGCCATCGCGCTCGGCAGGAGCAGTGCGGCGGCCATGGCGGAGAGGAGCGGGTGACGGCCGGGGTATGCCATCATTGGGAGGCTCCTCGTCAGAAGCTGTAGCCCATGCCGAATTGGAAGTTGCGCGGCGGGCCCACCAGGCTCGAGGGCTCACCAAACTTCGGGTTCGCCGGCTCGGCCGACGGCGGGATGAAGCCGTCATATCCGCCAAAGTTCTTCGCGTTGAAGAGGTTGAAGCACTCGGCGAAGGCGCTGATCTTCTGCCCCTCGGAGATCGTGAAGTCCTTCGCCAGCCGGAGATCCACCTGGCTGAACTGGATGAAGCCATCCGCACGGCCGCCGTTGGGGCGGAACACGAAATCGGGAGACCCGAAGCCGTTGGAGGCATCGGAGATGTTGTAGGGCAGGCCGGAGCCGAGCGTGATCAACGTGGACAGCTTGAACTCCAGCGGCAGCCCTACGATGCCGGAGAGCACCAGCCGGTGACGCTCATCGGTCGCGGTGGGCGCCCACGGGCTGTCCTTGACGGTGGGGTAGTCGAAGTTGAAGGTCGACCCGCGCTCCCGGGCGTAGCCCAGCGTGTACGCCACGGACGCGCCCCACTGGATGCCCCACTTCGAGAGCTCGTTCGAGTAGCGCTTCTCCGCGGACACCTGCAGGCCCTTGTAGCTCGAGGTCCGGTCATCCACGGAGATGATGACGTTGCCGAAGCCGCCCGGCGTCGGGATGAAGTCACGGGTACCGGTCGACCGGCGGTTCGCGGGATAGAAGCCGACGCCGTTCTGGCTGTGGATGTACGTGAGCGTCACCGAGGTGTTGATGGGGCCGACCTGCTGCCGGACACCCGCGCTGAACTGATCGCTGAACTGAGGCTTGGTGTCGTTCTCGAGCAGGTAGATCTCCGGAGCCGGTGCCACGCCCTGGTTGATCAGCGTGTCGAGGCCTTCCTTGCTCAGGTACTCGGGCCGCCAGGCGATGGTCGGCTGCCCGTTGCGAGGCGTGCCATCCTGCGAGAACTGGAAGCTGCGGACCTGGTACCGCAGGCGGAGTTGCTCATCCACCGCCGTGTTGAACAGCGTCCGGTCGTAGTAGCGCCCAGCGCCCGCGAAGAGGACCGTGCGTCCGTTGTCCTGCACGTCAAACGCCACGCCGAGCCGTGGCTGCACCGCTCCCAGGAAGATGGGGCGCTGGTGGCCGTCGGTGATGTAGTTGTCGACCCGGAAGAAGTCGGGGCCGTTCGTGGGCTCGACCAGGCGCGCGAGCTCCTCCACCGCCGCGCGGACATCGTCGGGCGTCACATAGTCGTTGTTCAGGGGATGGGTCTCCACATCCCACCGCAGGCCCACGTTCACGGTGAGTCGCCGGGCGATCTCCCAGTCATCCTGGGCGTACACGCCGAACTGCGTGTTGTTGGCCGCCATCAGCGGGTCGCCCACGCCATAGGAGGCCTCGAACGGGAAGTCGTAGCTGAGGTTGTTGGCGGAGTCCTCTCGGTAGCGGAAGACCGGGTTGCCGAAGAGCGAGCGCTCAATCTGATACTTCTGGAAGGAGACCTTGGCGCCGGTCTTCACCACATGCTGGCCAGCCCACTCGAAGTTCGCGAACGTCAGGTCATTGCGAAGCGTGAACGCCCTCTGGCGGATGTCCTGGGTGGTGTCGCGGCCTCCCAGCCGGATGACGCCCGTGTAGTCCCGTCCGATCAATCCGGGGTTGGAGGAGGTCGGGTTGAACTGCGAGTCCAGGTACTGCAAGGTGGCTTCATTCGTCAGCGAGTCCAGCCGCAGTTGGTGCCGGGCCGAGGCGGTGAGCACGTTGTTCCGCACGTTCTCCGCGCCTTCGAACGCCACCAGGTTCCCGAAGCTGCGGATGTCCGTCTCCCTGCGGAGGCTGGCGCTGAGATCCACGGTCTGGTTGCCGGCCGGTCGCCAGGTCAGCTTCCCGAAGCCGAGGTGCTCGCGGAAGGGGCTCGTGAACCGGCCCTCGAACTCGCCGAACCGGCTCCGGTTCTCCTCCGTGGGGTTGCCCATGGACACCAGGTTCGAGCGATCCTGGATGTTGCCCTCGTAGCTCGCGAAGAACTGCAGCTTGTCCTTCACGATGGGCCCGCCGATCGCGGCCCCGAACTGGGAGCGCAGCAGATCCGGCCGCTCCAGGGAGCCCCGCTGCACGTCGAAGTAGTTCCGGGCCGCCAGGTTCTTGTTCTGGTAGGAGAGGAAGAGGTCGCCGTGGAACTCGTTTCCTCCCGAGCGCGTGATGGCCGAGATGATGGCGCCGCTGGCCTGCTCGTACTCTGCCTTGTAGTTCTGGCTGATCACCCGGAAGCCGCTCACCGCGAGCTGGGGGAAGGGGTTGCCGCGGCTCGAGTCCTGCCCCACCACTCCGCCCTCGATGACGTTGTTCTTGAGGCTCACTCCATCCACGAAGACGTTGGTGTTGCTGGCGTCGAGCGCGCCGGAGGAGTAGTTCTTCTTGAACTCGTCGTTGGAGAGTCGGACGCCCGGCGCCAGCGCCGCGAAGTTGAGGAAGTTGCGGTTGCCCTGGGGAAGATTCTCGATCTCCTCGCGGCTGACGTTGGTGGCGACCTCGGCCGTCGAGCTCTCCGTCGTCTTGCCCTGCACGACGAGCGTCTCGCCCTGGCCGAGATCGAGCGCGACCTCCTCCTCGAGGTTGATCTTCAGGTCCACCGTCTGGCCGACCTGCAAAGTCACCGAGCGGTCCACCTCCTTGCCGCCAGGCACAGTCGCGGTGATCACGTACTCACCAGGCGCCAGGCCCGTCAGCAGATAGGAACCATCCGCGCGCAGGGTGCCCTTGGCCGAGGCGCCGTTGTCCGTATTCACTGCGGCCACTGTCGTACCAGTGGTCGTCCCGCTGCTCGAGCTGAGCTCCACCCGGATGGTCGCAGTCGTCTTCTGCGCGAGCGCCGGCATCGCCGCCAGCAACACGGCCACCCCCAGCACGCTCCACATCCGCTCGACTCTGCTGCCTTGCTTCCTGTTCATGGCAACTCCACTGCTTGACGCCGGGAGCGTCGTTTGAGCGGCTTCTCGGCGCCGCAAGACTCGCGAACCATCACCTCGGGCACCAACGTGCGCGACACGGGTCGGGACTTCTCCGGGCTCTCGATGCTGAGCAGGAGCTGCTCCAACGAGGACCGGCCGAGATCCGCGATCTGGACGCGCACCGTGGTCAGCGCGGGGCTGACCAGCGAGGCGAGTGGAATGTCGTCGAACCCCGCCACGGCGATGTCGTCGGGGACGCGCAGACCAGCCTCCCGGAAGGCGACCATGCACCCCACGGCGATCACATCGTTGGCGGCGAAGACTGCATCCGGGCGCTCGGGCTGGGCCGAGAGGCGCCGCCCGGCGAGGTAGCCCGATTTCTCGCTGAAATCTCCCGGCAGTACCTGCGGCGCGACCCGTGCCTGCGCGGAGGACATCTCGTCGCGATAACCGCGCAGGCGCTCCTGGGCGTCGAGGTTGAGCTCCGGCCCCGCCACGTGAGCGATGCGCCGGTGACCGCACTTGATCAGATGTCTGACCATGGCACGTGCACCGCGGTAGCTGTCGATGGTCAGCGTCGAATGCCGGGTGTCCTCCAGCGGGCTGTTGAGGAGCACGATGGGCAGGCCGCCCGGCAGGTTCTTGTCCAGGAGCGTGGCATCGACATGCGGAGACATGACGAGGAGGCCATCCACCCGGCCGCGCATGGTACGGATGGCTACTGCGAGCTCCGCCGCGTCCCCGTGCGTGCTCGACAGCAGGAGCTGCAGGCGCTGCTGGCGTGCCACAGCGTCGATGCCTCGGATGAGCTCCGAGAAGAACTCTCCGTGCAGATCCGGCAGCAGGACTCCGATGACATTCGTCCGCTGGGTGGCCAGGCTGCGCGCCCCGCTGTGCGGCACGTAGTGGAGGGAACGCACCGCCGCCAGCACGCGCTCGCGCGTCTCCGCGCCCACGGTGTCATGGCCATTCATGACGCGTGACACCGACGCGATGGAGACGCGGGCCTTGCGAGCCACGTCCCTGATGCTGGGTTGTGAGCTGTTGCGCTCGAGCCGGGCCATGAGCTGATCAGTCATGTAAACGTTTTCTCCCTCGGCGTAAACGTTTTCTCGATGACGCTGCGCGGCGTGATGAGGCCTCGCGGTGTGAGCGAGACTCCGCGACCGCTCATGACGAAAGCTCTCAACGCAGGGGGTACCGTGATGGCGCGCAGCGTCGCAGCCACTGCGGCACTCCTCCTCACCGCGGCCGCGCCGGATCCTCTCGCGCCGAGGGTGCTCGACGCCTTTGATGACATCAGCCCTTGGCGAACCGCGGCATCGGATGGTGTCTCTGTGTCGAAAGCGCCGGTGCCGGGTGCGGAGGGCGGTGCGCTCCGGATGTCCTTTGATCTCGGTCCGTCCGCTGGATACGCCTTCGTGCGTCGCGACCTGCCGCTCGAGCTTCCGGAGAACTTCGAGCTCGCCTTTGCCGTGCGTGGCGAGGCAGCGCCCAACAACCTCGAGTTCAAGCTGACGGACGCCACGGGTGAAAATGTCTGGTGGCATGTCCGGCGCGACTTCCGTGTCGGTCGCGAATGGAGCGAGGTGCGCATCAAGCGGCGCCAGATCTCCTTTGCTTGGGGGCCCCTCGCGGACAAGACGTTGCGCCGCGCCGCGGCGATCGAGTTCGTGGTCAGCGCGGGCAGCGGCGGTGGCGCGGGGTGGATCGAGATCGACCAACTGCGGATCCGGAGTCTTCCGGCTGAGGGTGGAGAGCCACCGCCGATCATCGCGCATGCAACGTCAGCGGATGAGCTTGCGCCGCTCGTTGTCGACGGCGATCCGGTGACGGCCTGGCGCAGCCCCGCCTCTGCTCGGGAGACGCAGGAGTTGACGCTGGATCTCGGCCGCATGCGCGAGTTCGGTGGGCTCACACTCACGTGGGTTTCCGGCATGCATGCGCGCGACTATGAACTCGAGCTCTCCGACGAAGGGAGCCGCTGGCGTTTCCTTCGCCGCGTCCGCGGTGGAGATGGTGGCGAAGATCCGATCATGGCAACGGAGTCGGAAGCCCGGTTCATCCGCATCCGGATGCGGAATCCCAGCGGACAGGAGTTCGGACTCGCGGACCTTCGTGTCGAGCCACTTTCGTTCGGCGCCGATGCGAACTCCTTTCTCATGGCGCTGTCACGCCAAGCGCCTCGAGGACTCCACCCGCGCGGATTCGCTGGCGAGCAGAGCTACTGGACGTTGATGGGCGTCAAGGGCGGCGGCGATGGCGCGCTCATGTCGGAGGACGGAGCGGTCGAACTCGGTCGCGGTGGTCCCTCCATCGAGCCCTTCGTCATCGACGAGAAAGGCATTACGAGCTGGGCGGACGCCGAGATCAAACACCATCTCGCGGATGACTCTCTGCCGATGCCGTCCGTGCAATGGACGCGGCCCTCCTGGCAGTTGACGGCCCGCGCCTTCGTGGCTGGCGAGCGCGGGAAGGATCGCCTCGTGGTCCGTTACACACTGAAGAACCTCACCCGCGAGCCGCTCTCGCTGCGTCTGGCCCTGGCTGTGCGCCCGCTGCAGGTCAATCCGCCAACACAGTTTCTCTCAACGCAGGGCGGCGTGAGCCCGATCCATCGGATGACGTGGGATGGCGCGGTGATGAGTGCGGATGGGCGTCGCATCATCCCGCTCCAGCGCCCGGACATGGCGGGCACTTCAACGTTTGACGGCGGCTCCTATCCGCAACGCCTCATGCGGACCGATGCTGCGGGCGAGCGCGCGGTCGAAGATGAGACAGGCCTCGCCTCGGGAGTGCTGGCCTACGCTGTTGCTCTGCCTCCGCTCGGCGAGAAGCACTTCGGCATCGTCGTGCCGCTGACGGGTGACGCGCCTGCCCTGCCGCCCAGAGCGCCTGAACGCTGGCTCGATGAAGAGGAGGCGCGTGTCGCGGCGTTCTGGCGGAAGGAACTCTCCCTCAGCAGGGTGGATGCGGCCGGTGGAGGACGTGAAGTGACGAACGCTCTCCGTACCGCGCTCGCGCACATCCTCATCATGCAGGATGGACCGATTCTGCGTCCCGGTGCGCGCTCCTATGCGCGTTCCTGGATCCGCGACGGCGCGATGATCGCAGAGGCGCTCCTGCGTCTGGGGCATTCGGAGGAGGCCAAGGGTTACCTGCGCTGGTACGCGACGCATCTCTTCGCCAACGGAAAGGTCCCCTGCTGCGTCGATGCGCGCGGAGCCGATCCCGTGCCGGAGAACGACAGCCATGGCGAGTTCATCCACCTCGCGGCGGAGGTCTGGCGCTATACCGGCGATCGAGCGCTACTCCAGGCTGTCTGGCCAAAGGTGGAGGCCGCGGCGCGGTACATGAACCAGCAACGCCTCTCCGAGCGCGTACCGTCCCACCTCGAAACTCCGGAGCGGCGCAACCTCTTCGGGCTCATGCCGCCTTCCATCTCGCATGAGGGCTATTCAGCGAAGCCCGCCTACTCCTACTGGGATGATTTCTGGACGCTGCGCGGCTTCGAGGATGCCGTCATGCTGGCGACGACGTTCGGCGATGCCCAGACGAGGGAGCGGCTCGCCGCGCAGCGGGATGAGTTCCGTGGCGATCTGCTGGCCTCCCTGAGGATGACATCGCTCCGATTCGATATCCCCTATCTTGCCGGCGCCGCCGACCTGGGAGACTTCGACGCCACCTCGACGACGATCGCGCTCTCACCCGGAGGGTTGAGGCGCCAGTTGCCCGTGGAGCTCCTCGAAGGAACATTCGAGCGCTATTGGCAGAACTTCACGGCGCGGCGCGATGGCACTGCCTCCTGGAAGGACTACACGCCCTATGAATGGCGCGTTGTCGGCGCGTTCGTCCGCCTCGGGAACCGCGAGCGCGCCAGACAGGCCCTCGATTTCTTCATGGGCGATCGCCGCCCCCTTGCCTGGAACCAGTGGGCAGAGGTCGTGGGCCGTGAGCCGCGCGAGCCGCGCTTCATCGGCGACATGCCGCATGGCTGGGTTGCCTCCGATTTCATCCGCTCGGCCCTGGATCTCTTCGTATACGAGCGGCGAGACGACGATGCGCTCGTCATCGCCGCAGGCGTTCCGGAGAGCTGGTTGCGCGGAGACGGAGTTCGTATCGAGAATCAGCGCACGCCTTGGGGGACGCTGAGCCTCTCCATGAAGGCGGAGGGCGACCGGCTGACTCTCAGGCTTCAGGGGATGGCCCGTCCGCCGGGCGGTTTCATCCTCCCGGCCGATCTCTTCGGCCCGTCCGAAGCGCTCGTGGACGGCCGCCGTGTGAAGTGGACCGGTGCTGAGCTCCAGATCGCTCGCGCTCCAGCGACGATCGTCCTCATTCGCCGCGAAGCAGGGCGTTGAGCCGACGGAGCCCGTGCGCAGGTCCCACGGGATCCGCTCGGGTGCTTACCTGGGAGCGCCCGTGGCCCGGCGGATGAGCAGCCACGTGGGGCCGCCCAGGGCGCTCGGGTGCCCGGGAGGAATGACGCTGGAGAGGAAGGCGCCCGTCTCACCATCGAAGCGAAGGATGGCGTTGGATTCGTAGCTGCAGACATACAGGGCGCCATCCGGACCGAAGGCCAGCGTCAGAGGGTGGCGCATGCCTCCACTGCCTGGGGTCACGAACACTCCCTGGTAGGTACCCGTCCTCCCATCGAAGCGCAGGACCCGCGAGCTGGACTGATCCGAAACGTAGAGGTTCCCGTCCGGACCGAACGTGAGTCCTCCTGGAGTGGTCCCCTGCGGGGGCTGGGCAAAGAGCTCCACCCGCCGAGTCTCAGGATCCAGCCGGGCGATGGTGTTCGCCACATCGTTGGCGATGTAGAGCAGGCCATCCGGGCCCAGCGTGGCGCCTCCCGGACGGTTGAGCTCGGGCGTGTTGGGGGCAGCGGGCGACCCCAGGTAGCGGCCCGTGGCCGGGTTGAACTCGAGCACGGCGTGGGTCTCCAGGCTCGTGACGAAGAGCTGGCCTCGGGTGCCGACAATGGTCGAGATGGGAGTATCGATGGGCGTGGAGGCGCCGAATTCTCCCTGCAGCGCGCCCGTCGAGAGATCATAGCGCCGCACCCGGTGGAGACCGCGGGCCGCGACGATGAGCTGTCCGTCAGGGAGGAACGCGAGCCCGTGAGGCCACAGCAGCATCGGGGCCTGCGGAGGGATGATGTAGCGCCAGCTCGCCACCTCTCCATCGGGCTGGAGGATGTACTCCGTCACCGCACTGGTGTCGTGGCTGCTCACCACGAACTCGAGCGGACCGCGGCCATTCACGTCATCGCCCGTGCCCGGGGTTACGGCATCCACGTTGCCACCGGTGGTGGTGTCTGAGGGCGGGCCATCAGAGGAGTTCAGCGGTTCGCCACACCCTGCGGCTCCCAGCAGTGCGAGGACAGCGAGTCCCTCAACGAATCCCTTGATGAGACGTGGCCTCATGCTTCCGCTCCTTGCCCGGACTCGTTCCGTCCCGCGAGCCGCGCCACGAGCATATCCGAGAGAGCATGGGAACAATCCCCTGTCGCGCAGCTCGCGGGGGTTGGACTGATCTTTTGTCTGGTAGAAGTTTCCGCATCCCACCTCGCAAGATTGCGGCGCTCTCCCTTGAAGTCCCACAGAGGGCTACAGCCCGGGGGGCCTGTGTCCCAGAAGGTTCCGTTGCACCGCCTGCTGTTCGCTCACCTGGCGTTCCCTGCTGTCCTTCTCCTCACCACCCTCAACGCGTGTAACGGTTGTGGCATCACTCCCGAGTGGGAGTCGCCGATGGTCTTCCAGTACCCCGGGCCACGAGCAACACGAGCCCGATCAAGATCGACACGAACATGATGAGCAGGACACGGCCGCGCGTGGTCAGCAGCACCAGTGAGATCCACAGCGGCATGTGTTGCTGCAGGCCGAAGACCTGTCCTGGCGCCGAGCGGTTGCCAGCGAGATCCACGCTGCGCAGCGCCACCTGGGCGCCCGCGAAGCTCTGGACGTCGAAGTTGTAGAAGCATGTCGACTGCCCGATGAAGTCATCGTCTGGCCGGAGCAGTGCCAGCACCTCCTCGGGGTTGCTCGCGGATACCACCAGCGTCGCCAACTGCGCACGGCCCGTGTGGTCGTCCGCGGCGCCCTCGGTGAGCACGGTGTACCCCTCATGCTCGGTCTTGCAGCTGTTCCCGAAGTTGACGAGCGTGTGCTCATAGTGGAATTGGGCCGCCGCGGGAGGGCTCGGAGGCGTTGTATCGGGCTCCCCTTCCACCCTATAGCTCGCGATCGGAGGCCACTTCGAATCCTGGGGCTTGCCCTCCGGCTCCAGCGTGTAGCGCTTCCCGCCCTCGAGCAGATTGTTCGGGGTGAGCCTCAGCAGCCGATCGCCGATCTGCTCGGTGCTCAGCGGGATCTTCTCTCCATGCTCATCGACGAGCCGCAGGGGAATCGGGCGCCACCATCGGATGTGGAAGACGACGTTTGGCGGAACGGTGCCCTCCTTTGGGAAGACCACCTGCCCATCGGCACAGCTGCACGCGTGGGAGGGGGAGGGCACCAGAAGCCCGATGCCCAACAGCAGGGGAAGCGCGAGGCGGAACATCCACATCGGCTCAGTTCAGCCCAAGCCGTCCCCTCCTGGCCAGCTTCGATGTGGCGGACTGGAGTCCCAGGAGAGGAGCGGTCGGTCTCAGGTCGCGTCGTCGACGTGCAGCGCGAACCCCGAGCGTTCCTTCCCAAGGTCCGTACGAAGCTCGCACGAGGGGATGTGGTAATCGCCATGGTTCTGGCGCCGATAGGGAATGGGCGGCTCGTTCATGATCGTCCCCAGCCTTTGCTCCAGCGCCGAGGCGGCCGCCTCGAACCCCGCCGCATCGAGCTTGTCGGCCCGGTAGACGACGAAGGGCCGCAGCACGTCGAAGCCGGGGTAGAACAGCGTCCCGTGGTTGATGGGGAACAGCAGATCCTCGATCGGCCCGTTGACCCCGCGCGGACCGTAGTGCGAGGCCCAACCGCCCGCCGTCACGCTCAGCATCGCCCGCTTGCCGGTCAGCATGCCCTCCCCATAGCGATCGCCCCAGTGGGTCTCGGAGTGCTCGCCGACGCCATAGCCAAAGCCATAGGCATACACGCGCTCGAACCAGCCCTTGAGGATCGCCGGCATGGAGAACCACCACAGCGGGAACTGCAGGATGAGCAGGTCCGCCCAGCGCAGCCGCGCCTGTTCCTCGGCAAGCTCGGGGGCCTGGCGACCCGTCGCATAGGCCACGCTCGACGCCTCGACAGGGCGCAGCCGTTCACCCTCGGCGAGTTGCAGGAAGTCGCCTCGGTCGAGCAGCGCCGGCCAGCCGGAGCGATAGAGATCCGTGAGTTGTACCGAGTGTCCGGCCCGCTCCAGCATCGCCGCAGCATGGCGTGCCAGCGCGGCGTTGAGCGAGCGGGGATCGGGGTGTGCAAGGACGATGAGCGTGTTCATGGGCGGCCTCTTTCGATGGGGGACCGCCTTGAGGTAGACCGGAGACCATTTTGCCGCTACTCGCATGGAATGCATGAGGGTCTGCCGGAAAAGGGATAGATGACCGCCGCGCTCCAGCACCTGCAGACCTTCGTCCGCGTCGTCGAGCGCGGCAGCCTCAGCGCGGTAGCGCGCGAGCTTGGCGTCGGCCAATCGACGATCAGCCGCCACCTCCGTGCACTCGAGGCCAGCGTGGGGACTCGGCTGCTCCATCGCACGACACGCCACAGCGCGCTCACCGAGGCGGGCACCCGCTACTACGAGGAAGCCCTGCGCATCCTGGAGCTCGTCGACCGCGCCGGTGAGGCCGCACGTGCCGCCGTCGCCACCGCGGCGGGACGGCTGCGCGTCACGTGCTCATCCGCGTTCGGCATCCTGCACGTCACCCGATGGCTGCTGGCGTTCCAGGCGAAGCATCCGGGTGTGAGCATCGACCTCAGCCTCACCGATGAGCGCGCCGACCTCGTGCGAGACGGCTTCGATCTGGCGATCCGCATCGGCACCCTGCACGACAGCTCCCTGGTGGCACGCAAGCTCGGGGATGCGCGTCGTGTCGTCGTCGCCACACCCGCCTATCTGGCGCGCCATGGCACGCCCCGCCGCCCCGAGGACCTTGCCAGCCATAACGCGATCCGCTTCGCAGGCCGGCCCGACATCGCCCGGCTGGCGTTCACCGCTCCGGATGGCGGCACCGTGAATGTCCGGGTGCAAGGCGACTTCGAGGTCAACCATGGGTTGGCGATCCGCGAGGCGCTGCTCGCTGGGCGCGGATTGGCAGTGGCGCATTGGTGGCTCGTCGCCGATCTCGTCGAGCGCGGCGAGCTGTCCGTCGTGCTGGCGGACCACCCGCTCGCGACCCTGCCCATCCACCTGCTCACCGTGCGCGGCGCGCGGGCGACCACCCGGTTGCGTCTGCTCGTCGATCATCTCGTCAGTGCCGCCGCGACGATTCCAGGGCTCGCGCGCGGCGGGTGATGGTTTTCCCCAAATAGTGCACCACGTCATCCCAGACAGGGCGCTGGCTCTCCATGAAGCTGCGTGGGATGGTGTTTTCATGGAAAGTCCGTTCATCACGAAAGATGGATGTTACGTACTCTGTCCTTCGTGCAAGACACCGTTGACCGAATCGGTGGAAGAGCGCCGCATGGTCCAGTTCAAGCGGAGTGCGCGCGTTCGCGAGCCGGTTCCGTGCGCGGCGTGCAGGATGGACACCTGCCGGGACGCCCCTCTCGAGATGCCTGTCGCCAAGGCCGGCGGCTGGACGTCGTGCGTGCATTGCAAGACGGGGCTCCTCGAGACGGCGCTCTATTGCCATCACTGCGAGAAGTACCAGAAAGAGCCGTTCGAGCGCTGACAACCTTTGGGGGAGACGTCATGCAACGTTGGAGAATCCGTGTCCTGTTCGCGGTAGCACTGGCTGCGTGGAGCCTGCCCGCCGTCGCCGGTACCGCGACGATCTACTACTACACGCCCTACAAAGCCTGGAGCACGGTCTACATCCACCATGACGCCAGCGGGAGCTGGACGACGGTGCCCGGAGCGCAGATGAGCGCCGGGTGCACGAACTGGATGGTCAAGGTCATCACCACGGGAACGGCCAGCACCTTCCAGGCTGTCTTCACCGATGGTCAGAACCATTGGGACAACCTCAACAACCAGTCGGGCGCCAATTACGTCCTGTCCACCCAGGGGACCCACCAGATCAAGAACGGTCAGCTGCTCGCCAACGCGGGGTCTCCCTGCGTGGCGGATACCCAGGCGCCCACCGCGCCCACGGGGTTGACCCTGGGCGCCGTCACGGCCAGCTCGGTCACGTTCTCGTGGACCGCTTCGAGCGACAACGTTGGCGTCACGGGATACCAGCTGTTCCGCAATGGCAGCTCCGTGGGGACGGCCACGGGCACGAGCTATACGGACACCGGCCTCACGGTGGGCACCACCTACCGCTACACCGTGAAGGCCGTGGACGCCGCGGGCAACGTGTCCGCCGCGAGCAGCGAGCTGTCCGCGACCACGCCCGCCGCCAGCCAGGCCGAGGTCTACTACTACACGCGCACGCGTGGCTGGAGCACGGTCAACATCCACTATGCGCCCACTGGCGGCACCTGGACCCCGGTGCCCGGCGTCGCCATGGACGAGGCGGCCTGCACGGATTGGGTGAAGAAGACCGTGAGCCTGGGCTCGGCCACGGGAATGAAGGCCGCCTTCAACAACAACAGCGGCACCTGGGACAACAACTCAGGAGCGGACTACTCCCTCGGAACGGGCCGCATCACCGTGAAGGATGGAGTTGTCACCGCCAATGCCGCCTCGCCATGCGTGGTCCTCCCGCCGGACACCACGCCTCCCTCGACGCCCTCGGGCGTCACGGCCTCCGCGAGTGGAACCCGCGTGGATGTGAACTGGTCCGCCTCGACCGATGATCGCGGCGTTACCGGCTATGAGCTCACCCGGACGGGCGGCACCCAGGGCACGAAGACGGTGACCACCACTTCGACGGGCTACAGCGACACGGGCCTGGAGGCGCTGACGACGTACAGCTACACCGTGAAGGCGTTCGACGCGGCCAACAACAAGTCCGCCTCCAGCGCCGCCGCCTCGGCCACGACAGGCTCCGCGCCTCCCCCGGCGTCTCCCGGGCAGCCGCTCGGCGGAGACATCCGCGAGGACTCCATCTACTTCGCCATGACGGCGCGTTTCTACGATGGCGATTCGTCCAATAACCGCGGCGGCAGCATGCACGTGAAGTCGGGCAACGCCGCCAACAACGACCCCATGTTCCGAGGAGATTTCAAGGGGCTCATCCAGAAGCTGGACTACATCAAGGCCCTGGGCTTCTCCGCCATCTGGATCACCCCAGTGGTGCTGAACCGCTCGGACTACGACTACCACGGCTATCACGCCTGGGACTTCAACCGGGTGGATCCGCGCCTGGAGTCCTCGGGCGCCACGTATCAGGATCTGATCAACGCTGCCCATGCCAAGGGCCTGAAGATCATCCAGGACGTCGTCTACAATCACTCCAGTCGCTGGGGCGCCAAGGGGCTGTGGACCGCGAAGGTCTTCGGCCTGCGAGACAGCCAATGGACCTGGTATTACGACTCGCCCGTCTCCGGCTTCGAGTACGACGGGCTGACCCTCGATCCGAACACCGGCAAGTCCTATTACAACGGGGACCTGTGGTCGACGGCGGAGCCCGCCGGTAACACGTGCGCCAACTGGGGAACGGTGACGCAGTACTACAGCCAGGAGGGCTACCACATCTACAACTGCCAGTGGCCCAACCCCACCTCGGGCATGTTCCCGGCGCAGTACTTCCACCAGTGCTGGATTGGCAACTGGGAGGGCGAAGACTCGCGCAGTTGCTGGATTCACGAGGACCTGGCGGACTTCAACACCGAGAGCACCCCCGTCCAGAGCTTCCTCATCGGCGTGTACAACAAGTACATCGACATGGGCGTGGATGGCTTCCGCATCGACACGGCGGTCCACATCCCCCGAGTGACGTGGAACCGGCGTTTCCTGCCCGCGGCCCTCCAGCATGCCGAGCAGAAGTTCGGCGCGAAGGGCAAGGACTTCTACATGTTCGGCGAGGTGGGCGCGTTCGTGAATGACAAGTGGAACCGGGGCTCGGTCAACCACTCCGCGCAGTTCTTCACGTGGAAGGAGCGCAAGGAGTACAGCGCCAATGACGTGACGGCCGCGCTCGAGCAGTACAACTACGAACAGGGCCTGGGCACGGCCGCTCAGCCGACGTCCACCAATGCCTTCCTCCAGGGCAACGCCTACCACGCACCGGACCACAGCCAGTTCTCGGGCATGAACGTCATCGACATGCGCATGCACATGAACTTCGGCGAGGCGAGCAATGCCTTCTGGAACGGCAAGGACTCGGACGACAGCTACAACGACGCCACCTACAACGTGGTGTACGTGGACTCGCATGACTACGGGCCCAACAAGTCCTCCACGCGCTACGCGGGTGGCACCGAGGCCTGGGCCGAGAACATGAGCCTGATGTGGACCTTCCGGGGCATTCCCACGCTGTATTATGGCTCGGAGATCGAGTTCCAGGCGGGCAAGCAGATTGACTGCGGCCCCACCTGCCCGCTGGCCACCACCGGACGCGCCTACTACGGAGACAACCTCGAGGGCAGCGTGACGGCCTCGGACTACGGCGTGGTGTCCAGCGCCTCGGGCAAGGTGGCGGAGACACTCAGCAAGCCGCTGGTCAAACACCTGCAGCGGCTGAATCAGATCCGCCGGAAGATTCCCGCTCTCCAGAAGGGCCAGTACTCGACCGAAGGCATTACGGGGTCAGCCATGGCCTTCAAGCGCCGCTTCACGGACACGGCCACAGGGGTGGACAGCTTCGCGCTGGTCACCCTCACGAGCGGTGCCACCTTCACCGGCATCCCGAATGGCACCTACAAGGATGCCGTCACGGGCACCGTGCAGACGGTGACGGGCGGCACGTTGACGGCCACCGTCTCGGGCAAGGGCAACATGCGCGTCTATGTGCTCGAGCTGCCGGGCAACCCCGCGCCGGGGAAGATTGGAAGTGACGGGCCCTTCCTGAAGCCTTGAGCGGGCTCAGAGCGCTCTCTGGCCACCGTCCACCGGCAGGGCAATGCCGGTGGTGAAGCCGGCGGCATCGCTGCACAGGTAGAGCACCGCCGCGGCGACCTCCTCCACCTTGCCAATCCGGCCCACCGGGTGGACAGCGAGCGCGAGCTGGCCCTTGCGCGGGTCGGCCTCCACGGCGCGGCGGAACATGTCCGTGTCGATGACCGCCGGGCAGACGGCGTTGATGCGCACGTTCTTCTTCCCGTACTCCACGGCCGCCGAGCGCGTCAGGCCAATCACCGCGTGCTTGGAGGCCGCGTAGATGCTCATCTTCGGTGCCGCGCCCAGGCCCGCCACGGAGGAGGTGTTGACGATGGCGCCGCCCCCTTGCGCGAGCATCAGCGGAATTTCGTGCTTCATGCACAGCCAGACGCCCTTGACGTTCACGGCCATGATGGCGTCGAACTCGCTCTCGCTGCCATCGGCCAGCTTGCCCTTCTCGATGTCGATGCCGGCGTTGTTCACCGCATAGTCGAGCCGCCCGTAGGCCTCCTTGCATCCCTCGATGAGCGCGCGGACCTCGGCATCCTTGGTGACGTCGCAGCGGATGAAGCGGGCCTCACCGCCCGTGGCGCGGATCTGCTCGACGGTGCCCTCGCCTCCGGCGGTGTCCACGTCGGAGACCACGACCTTGCGGCCCTCGCGTGCGAAGGCCAGCGCAATGGCGCGGCCGATTCCAGTGGCGGCGCCCGTGACCAGGGCGACCTGGCCGGACAGTGAAGCACTCATGGGGGGACTCCTCGAGCGGATGGGTGGGCGCGCAGTCTATTCTTCAGGCGCGCCTCGGTGGGAAGCGCGGACGGGTGCTCAACCCCGGAATCCTCCGCCCAGACGCCCCTGGAGGCTGCGCAGGCTCTCGGACGCCCCGACACGTCAGTTGACATATCCCCTTCGTAGGCATCGGCCGCGAGGGGGGTGCCCGTGCGCATCCATCATCCCCTGGAGCCGGGCAACGAGACGCTCGTCGCCTGCAACATCGATATCCGCACGACGCTCGATGCGGCTCACCGCGGCATCCATGTCTCGCGCATGGGCAACGTGTTGACCGAGGTGACCCAGGAGTCCTACGAGACGCTCGCCGCGTTCGCCGAGCGGCTGTGCCGCCGCGTGCAGCAGACGCAGTATGGGGGTGCCACCACCGTCTCGGTGCGCTCGCGCTTCTGGTATCGCGAGGCCGTCTCCGGGTTTGGCACCAAGGCGGACAAGCAGTCCCTGGAGTCCGTCGGGCTCATGTCCCAGGTGACGAGTGACGCCAGTGGCCACATCGAGCATCTGCGCGGCATCGAGGTGGACCACATCACCGCCTGCCCCTGTGTCCAGCAGACGCTGAAGCACTCGCTGGGGCAGCGCAAGCCGGAGCCGGTGAGCCACACCCCGGAGGCTCCACCGCTGACCCACTCACAGCGCAGCCGCACCTCGGTGGAGGTGGGCAGTGCTTCCGGGCCGCCCATCGCCGAGTTGCTCCAGGCCGTGGATGAGGTGCTCTTCCGCTCACAGTCGACGCTGCCGCGTCCGCAGGAGCTGTTGCTGGTGCTGCGGGCCCACCAGAAGCCCCAGTTCCTGGAGGATGTGATGAGGGATTTGACGCGCCGGGTGTGCCAGCTCAGCCGGGAGCTTCCGGACGAGGCGAAGCTGCGCATCCGCTCGCGCTCGCTGGAGTCCATTCACGAGTTCGATCTCTGCGGAGAGCTCGTCACCTCCCTGGCCGCAGCGCGTAAGGCGTTGGGCCTCGGTGCGGATTATCGACACGGCCACCCATACCGAGACCGGTAGCATCTCAGGGACGGGCTCCCGGAATCTCCGACTGAGCGCAGACGGCAAGTGCCTGCAAAGAGCTTCCAGAGAGATGTGACTGGAGACAGCGAAGCGCCCTGGCCTGGCTACACGTGGGAGCAGCCAGGTCAGAGGCTCCGGGTGAACTGAGCGCGAGCGCTGAGCCTTACCAGGGGCAGTTGACGACCTGGACCGTGCGCGTCACGGGCGCGGCGCTGTTGCCGCCAGCATCGGTCACGCTGTAGGTCAGCGTGTACACCCCGACGGCCCAGGCATTCACTTCGCCCGTGCGCGACACCTGCGGAGTGAGGTTGCCGTAGCACGCATCGGTCGCCGTCACGCCTGGATCCTTCCACGGGGTGTTGCACGTGTGCACCATGGACGAGGGACCCAGCAGCGACAGGGAAGGCGCCGTCGTGTCATCCACGACCACCGTACGGGTGACGTTGACAGACCCCGCATGGTTCCACGTGGCGTACGAGACCGGGTACTCGCCCTCGTAGCTCAGCAGAGGGCCCGGCCCGGAGGAGTCCGCGCCCGTGTTGTACGCATGCACCACCAGCGGGTTGCCGCACCCGTCCACGGCCTGAGCGCCCGGATCGCTGTACGTGCCTCCCTTGACGCACTCGAGTGCCAGCGGCGAGCCGCCGTTGACCGTGAGCACCGGAGGCAGCGACGCGCAGGCCTGCGTGCCGAGGATGGGCGCCGTCGTCGAGGTGAAGAAGTTGGCATAGGAGGCGACGAACTCATGCCCCTGCCAGATGGGGTAGGGCCAGGGGATGCCCGCGGGCTCCTCCGTGAGCGAGTTGCCGGTGAAGGTGCCCGACACCTCGACGTAAGGACCCTGGATGGAGAGCGCGCTCAGGGAGACGCCGCCGGGACCCCCGGCCCCACCGTTCTCTGGGACCCACGCGGACCCCAACCCTGCTCCCCTCAAGGTTCCCAGGGTGCTCGGGTCGAGGCTCCGGACGCTGATGTGCGTGAAGTCCCCCAGGGTCCGGATGGGCTCTCCATAGGAATACGCCACCACGATGCCTTCCGCGCTGGATTGGATCGCCACCTGCGGCAGGACTCTCGAGGTCTGAATCTCGAAGGACTGAGGCTGCAGGGTGCAGGTTGCGGGCGTGAGGACGGAGCTCTCGAGAGTGATTCTGTAGAAGGGCCGGGGGTATGGGATCGGGTCTACGTCTTCGAGGACCTTGATCGAATAAGCACAGCCTCCCCGCGCTGTCTGAGCGGCGCTGACGACCGGGAGGCTGGCCAGAGCCGAGCTTCCCAGCAGAGAGACCATCCCAAGGACCATTCTTCCAAGCATTTGCATTGTTCTACCTCTCACGGTGACGGGTCGGGCTTCAAAACCCGTGTTATGCCACATCCCGGAAAAATCCGCTTCCTCGAGAATGCACACCGATGTGGGCGCCACGGTCACGGTCGTTCGCTGTCGAGCAGCTTCATCAGCACCGGCAGGTAACGCGTGCCGGCCACCGCGCTCGGAGGAATCGCCGCCTCGATACGCGCGGCATCGTCGGTGGTGAGTTTGATGCGCAGCGCGGCGAGCGTCTCTTCGAGATGCTGCATCGTGCGCGTGCCGACCACCGGTACGAGATTGGCCCGACGCGTCAGTGCCCAGGCGAGCGCCAGCTGCGACGGCGTGACGTTCTTCTCGGCCGCGATGTGCGCGAGGGCGTCGACGAGCTTCATGTTCTGCTCGAAGTTTCCCGGGTGAAACCACGGGAGGTGCGATCTCGGTCCGAGCGGGCCCGCCGGCTTCGCCTTGCCACTCAACAACCCGTGCACGAGCACGCCGTACGCGGTCACGCCGATGCCGAGCTCATCGAGCACCGGAAAGAGGGTCTGCTCGGGCTTGCGGTTCATCAGCGAGTACTCGACCTGCAGACCCTGCTGCGCGGCCTCGAGCGCTGAGCGCACCTGCGCATGCGGAACTGCACGAAGTCGTCCATCGTCGGCCGCTGGAGAGTGACAATGGCGGACATGACGGCTCGCCTCGCTTCCTTCTTCTGCCTCCTCGTCGCCGTGCCCGCTACCGCCAACGTGGCCGCATCCTCTCGCTCGCCAGCGGCCTTCACCCTGTCTTCGGGGGGCGCGCACACGCGTTCAGAGGTACTCGGCGAGGAGCTGTCCTTCGACTGCTCGGGGGCAGAGCGCGAGGAGGCCTGCCGCTTCGAGGCGCGCTACCGGCTGCGCAACGGTACCTCCGAGACGGAGGTTATTGACGCAGCCTTCCTGGGGATCCGTGTGGGAGAAGTGAGCGTGGAGTTCGACGCGGAGACGCTCCCGGTGGCGGAGGGACAGGTGGACCCATCCGAGTCCGCCCCGGACACCAGCGATGCCGCACAGGCTCCATCCTCATCCGAGGAGGCGCTCGGGCGGCTCGCGCGCACCTCGGTGGAGCGTTTCGGTTTCACCCTCACGCTGCCGCCGGAGAGGGGAGGGGAGCTGGTGGTGCGCGGCGTGGTGCGGCTCGAACGGCGCTTCCTGCCCTCGGGGTATGAGTGGCCCGCGGTGCAGGTGCGCCACGTGCTGCTGTCCTCAGATGCGCGGCAGGCCACGCACTGGGACATCGACTACCTGCTGGGGCCCATCCGCACGTGGGCGGGCAACCCCGAGCTCCACGTCACGGTGCGCATCCCGTCGGCGTGGGAGGTGGGTAGCAGCCCGGACGCATCCCCGCGCACGCTGCCGGAGGCTACGGGGTGGCAGGTCCGGCGCGAGGGCGCGCACACGGTGGCGGAGCGGCGCATCGAGGCGGCGAGCGCGCCGGAGTGGCTCAACATCGCGCTCACGCGGCGCAAGCCGTGGTGGATTCCAGGCGGCGTACAGCTGGGCGTGGGCGCTCGGCTCGGGGACGGTTCCCGCTTCATGGCGCGGCTCGGCTACCAGCTCGCCGCGCCCGAGTCCTTCCTGCACTCGCTCTCGGTGGAGACGGACTTTCGCGAGCAGCTCGTCTTCACGCCGCTCACACAGTACGCAACGCCGCAGATCCTCATCATCCCGAGTCTCGGCCTTGGGGTGGGAGTGCCTGTGCAGGTGCTTCCCGAAGCCAGGCCGGGCTTGAGGTTACTGGTAGACCTGCACTTTGGCCCGGTGGGAGCCGCGCTCAGTTGGGACCACTATCCCCGGCTGCGGGAAGGCTCGGACTCCTTCTCGCGGCTTGCCCTCCTGCTCCAGGTTGGGCTGTAGGCTGGGAGACGCACTCAGCGCGCTGGAAGCGCCTCGGGAGATGGCGTGGGATGTGCCTGGGTATACGGGATGCGGTGGCGCTCGAGAAACTCCGGGGAGTAGCGCTTGGGATACTCTTGGTACCACTTGAGCAGGGTTTCCTCTCCGAGCTCGTCATAGACAAAGCGGTACTGCCGCTTCAACGCGGCCTGGTATCGCTTCATGAAGCGCTCGGGGTGGGCCTGGTATCGCTTGCGGTCGCGCTGCTTGTCGTCCGAGTTCGAAGGCAGGTGGTGGATGAAGGTGCCGAGCCGGTCCAGGCAGTAGCGCTGGTAGTCCAGCGTGTACTGCATGAAGGTGTGCCACATCTCATCCAGCATCAGCAGCGGGGGCTGGACGGACAGCCGGGGGCCCTTCAGCTCAAGGCTGCGCGCGCAGAGCCATAACCACTTCTTGGTCTCGTGAAAGAGTTCTCGCGCCTCCGCCTCGGGGAGGGCGTAGGTATCGAGAAAACGCCTCAGAACTTTCTCGTTCTTGTAGGAGAGCGCCTCTGCCAGGGAACACACAGGGGGGAGGCTGAGCCTATCTCCAGCCGAGGACTGAAAGCACGCTTCATCCCATCGATGCGACTCACGCCGTCTTTATGCCAATCACCATCGAATCGGGCCCGGCGAGGTGCTCGATGCGGACATCGCCGAAGCCCACCTCTCGCATCCACCCAGCGCAGTCCGCCCCCGTGTAGTCGAAGCCACCGAGCGTCTCGATGAGCATGTTCAGGCTCATCAACAGACCGAAGGCGTTGCTGCGCCGCGCGTCGTCGATGATGGCGTCGTAGACCACCAGGGCGCCTCCCTTGGGCAGCGCGCGCAGGGCTGCCGCGAGCAGGGCCTTCTTCTGTTCGAGATCCCAGTCATGCAGGATGTGGCCCATCACGAGCACATCGGCCTTGGGCAGGGGGACGCGGAAGAAGTCGCCGTCCTGGAAGCTCAGCCGTCCGGACAGGCCATGCTGGCCCACGTACTGTTCGAAGACAGGACGGACCTGTGGCAGATCGAAGCCGATCCCCTTGAGGTGCTCATGCTCCAGCGCGACCTGCACGGGCAGGCAGCCCTGGGCCGTGCCAATGTCGGCGAAGCTCTGGTAGCGCTTCCACGGAAACTTCGTGGCGATGGCGCGCGCGGGAATCAGGCTCACCCCGCTCATGCCCTGGAGGAAGCCACGCAGGCGCTCGGGGTCGGCGTAGACGGTTTGGAACAGCTCGCCTCCGGTCTTCTGCTCGTTCTGCGGCCGGCCTGTGCGCAGCGCCTCGGTGAGCGAGCCCCAGAAGCCAAAAAGCCGGGCGTTGGCCATCTCGAGCATGCCGCCGATGTAGCCGGGCCGGGTGCGCACCAGGAACGTTCCCGTCTCGGGCGTGTTGGCGTACCGGCCGTCCTCCTCGCGTCGCAGCATGCCCAGGGCCACCAGTGCATCGAAGAAGTCGCGCCAACCGCGCGGGTGCAGCCCCAGGCTCGCGGCCAGCGCCTCTCCCCGGAGTGGCCCCTGGGCCAACTGGGTGAAGAGGCCCAGCTCCACCGCGCTCAACAACGTCTTTGCGCCCCAGAACCCCAGTCCCAACTGAAGGATCCGATCGGAGGTGATGTTCGAGTCCATGTCGTCCCGCTCCCCTTTCACTCCTGGGGGAGGACCCCCGCACCCGATGTGATAGGGACGCGGTAACCGATCGGGCAGCTTCCCCGTGGGACTCGCCAGCTGCCTGTCAGTCCGGAAACCGAGCAGGAGAGCACTCCGAGAGAACTTAGCGGCCTTGTTGGGGTCCGGGAGGGCCGCCCTCCGGCCGGCAAGCCAAGGGCTTGTCACTGGCGGGAGTGAAGCAGGTGCCACTCAGGTCCCGTCCTTCGTGGCTGAACTGGCAGCTCGACGCCGCGCTCTTGCCCTCACAGGCGGCAAGGGCCTCGGGAGGCGGACGCCGGGGGCATCCCCCTCTCTCTTCTCCGCCCTCCTGGGCCAGGGCGGACGACGACACGAAGAACAGGACAGCGATCAATGGGCGAAGGATTCTCATAATGGCTCCGAGTGGGTGGACTGCGCGAACAGGCAGTGCACGGCTCGGGCCGAGCCTCACCCAGAGGCTGGACCTTCCGTCACGGCTGCGGATGACGCCACGGAAGTGCGGAGTCCGCAGTCGCGCTGCCGTTCTCGCAGCACTCGGGATCTTGCTCGCGAGGGTCGCGCGTCAGCCGCCGAAGGCCTTCTTCGCGGCCGGGCGCTCCATCATTCGGCCCATGTACGCCTGGAGCCCGGGGAAATCGCCGAGCCGACTGACTCTGTGGGCCAAAGTCAGCACGCCGCCCACCACTACATCCGCCGCGGTGAACGTGTTGCCAACGATGTACTCGCGCCCCTTCAGGCGCTCCTGGAGGACGGTGGCCGCCGGCTTGAAACGCTCGGTGGCCTGCGCAACGGCGGCCGGATCGCGCTGGTCCTCGGGCAGGATCTGGGTGTTCAGGAAGATGGTGACGAGGGACGGTTCCGCCTCGGTCATGACGAAGAAGATCCACTGGTAGTACTCGCCACGCTCATTGCTCCCCGCCGCCGGAGCCAGACCCTTCTCCGGGTACTTGTCGGCCAGGTGCATCACGATGGCCGCGGACTCGATCAGCATGAAGCCGTTGTCCTCGAGCGCTGGCACCTTGCCCAGCGGGTGCACCCTCGCCATGTACGCAGGGTGCTTTTGCTCGCCCTTCATCACGTCCACTGACGCTGTCTCGTAGGGTACCCCCAGCTCCTCGAGCATCCAGCGGGGGCGGGTCGAACGAGTCAACGGGTTGAAGTAGAGCTTCATTCGGAGATCTCCTCACAGGCGGAAGACGAGAACGTCCTCATTCGCGGGGCTCATCCACACGATGGCGTCGAGACCGGGGAAGTAGATCGCCCGGCGCCTCGCGATGCCGCTCTGCAGGGCGGGAGCGGCGTTGGCGAAGGTCTTCGGCCGTAGCGTCGCGGGCGTGGTCTTGAGGTCGAGCTCCAGCCAGGTCATGCCGCTGTTGAGCTTCGTGTACACCCAGTAGACGTCCTCGGTCGGCATGTAGACCATGCCGTGACCGTCGGTGGCATGTTGGGTGTCGGGGAACGAGGCCAGCGACAGGCCGCCCTCGTAGTTCCACGTCGCGCCCGATGCGAGCACGGAGTGGGTGGACACGTCGTAGCGCTGCCAGCGGCCGGGTGAGGCGTAGTCCCCGGAGCTGTGAGGCGGCATGAAGATCGTCACGATGTCACCTTCCTGCGTGTAGGCGGCGCCGCTCCAGTCCCAGCTGCCCCAGCTCGCGCGCGGGGCGAGCCAGGTGTCGGTGTGCAGATCGTAGTCGGCCGCAAAGGGGCCCGTGGAGCCGCAGGAGCCGATCACCAGCTTCGATTCGTGATCGAGCACCGCGATCACCTCCTCCGCGAGGGCGTATTCATCACCGTTGGCGCGCGGGTGCGTCTTGATCGTCCACTTGTGGCTCGCGAGTGAGTACCTCCACAGCCGGCGGCAGGCGACGATCAGCTCGTTGCTCTCGGGCACGTAGATGAAGCCGTCGTACACATGCCGCGCCGTGGGGTTGCCCATGGGGTTGCTCGCTGTGCGATCCCAGAAGATCTCGTCGTAGTACCAGTGGTCGCGCTGCGCCCAGGTGCCCGCGTCGACTTCGGCGTTGTAGGCCGCGCGCGACTCGGGGCAGCCCGCGAAGCCGCCTGACTCGCGGTACGCCTGGCTCCAGAGCCGGGAGTCGCTCGGCATGTGCTCGATCGACCAGCGCATCGAGTCGAGATCGAAGCGGTAGATGCCGTTGTTGCTCGAGTCGCTGTGGCCTCCGCCGTGACGCCACAGCCGACGGCCGGCGAGGTCGAAGGCCGGCGCGTTCCACGCCTCGGTGACGCCGCCCCAGTCCATGCTGCCGTAGTCCGTCCACCCGGGCATGGCGGCCTGCACCTGCGCACCGAGGGCTTCGAGCTTCGTGTCCACGACGCTCACCCACCGGTCGTGCGGCACCAGCGCCCAGCTCGACTCGTTCACGCGGCCGTCGCTGTCGCGCCCGGGCGTCCACACGTCGTTGACGAACGTGCCGGCATTGGCGCCGTGACCCCAGCCTGGGGAGACGCCCGCGTCACGCACGCCTGCATCGGAGGACTGGCCTGCGTCGCGTGTGCCCGCGTCGTCACCCGCGTCGATGGGAGCCCCGGCATCGGACGACGCCACGGAACCCGCACAACCCGAGAGCGCTAGCAGCGCGATCAGCAATCGTAACATGGTGAGCAGTGTAGAGGGCTCAGCGGCTGTTGATCAGCTCGAAACGGTCAATGCTCACTGCACCTGCTCGAATGACCACTGGCTGCTGATGGAGGTGGCAGGGAAGTTGTCCTGATACTCCGCGTAGCCAAGCTTGCCCTCGATGTGGACGTAGGCGTTCGGCTGCCAGCGGTTGCGGAGCCGCTTGTAGCCCTGGACGTCTTCCAGGGTCCACTGGCCGCTGGTGTTCTGGTCGGGGATGCGTCCGTACTGGACCCAGCCCTTCAACCCCTCGATGTGCATCACGTCGCCGGTCCAGCGGTTGATCAACCGCGTGTATCCGCCGTCCGTGGCCAGGTACCAGTGGCTGCTCCAGTTCCCCACGGGACTGGCGCCGGACTGGACCTTTCCGTCCTTGTCCAGGTTCTCGATGTGCAGGTAGTCGCCGGTCCAGCGGTTCTTGAGGCGGTAGTAGGTGCGCGAGACCGGCGCCGGGTTCGAGTTCGCGACCGCCAGGGAGATGGAGTCGAGGTTTACATTCCCCGAGTCGCTCGGGTCGTACTGGTAGCTGATGATGTTGTCGCCGGCAGCGAGCTCGAGCGTCTCGGACCGCTCCGCCCAGGTGTCCCAGTTCGCCAGGTTGGCGAGCGAGGTCTGCACGGCCTTGCTGCCGTTGACGTAGACGCTCAGAGTCTTCGCGCTCCCCATCGCGTTGGCGTATCGCAGCGAGACGGCGTAGCTGCCGGCGGCCGGCACGCGAACGTGGAACCGGGTGCTGGCGCCCTGGATCCAGTTCGCGTCCACGAACCCGGAGCCGGAGTAGCCGGCGTGGTTCTTGGCGATCGAGCTGCCCCCCTGGAGGAGGGCCTCCTCGGCCTCGTAGACGGTCCGGTCCGGGGCTGCGGTGCCCGTGGCGATGATGCTCTTGGCCAGGCCCACGGCCACCTTGACGTAGGTGACGTCGCCGTAGACGTCCGTGCCGGTCGCCCAGCCCTCACTCGAGGCGCTCTCGAGCGCGGCCTTGCCCGTGTAGCGGGTGAGCGCCACGCCGTTCACGGTGACCGAAGCGGCGGACTTCCCATGGAGCTTGAGGACGTAGTGCTGGAGCGAAGGGGGCGTGTAGCTCCCAGTCCTGGCCTCGAGGTCGAAGCGGACGCCGCTCGCCCCATTGTCCTGGGCGGCCATGGCCTGCTTGAAGAAGCCGGTGCCCTCGTATTGGAACGTCTGCCCATCGTCGTCGTAGTAGGTGAACCGCGTCAGGGCTGTGTCAGGGAAGACCTCGAGGTAGACCCTGCTGATGGCCCGCTCGCCAATCCAGTTCTGGCTCTCCTGCATGGGGATGATGGCGCCCTTGCGGATGAACAGGGGCAGGTCTTCCCACGTGCTGGCGTTCACGGGGTAACGGATCCACTGCGGCCCGACGTAGGCCGTGCCACGCGCGAAGTCGTACCAGATGCCGGTCGGCAGGTAGAGGGTCTTCGTGGTCTGCCCCTGCTCGACGATCGGCGAAGTCAGCAGGAAGTCACCGAGCATCCACGATTCGAAGGTGTTCCGGACGTTGGTGTCGTTCACGAACTCGTAGAAGAGCGGCCGCACGAGGCCGAGGCCGGTCTCGTAGGTGGTCCGCTCGTACGCGTAGAGGTAGGGCAGGAGCCGGTAGCGCAGGTACAGGGAGTTCTTGGCGGCGGCCTCGGCGAGCGGACCGTACACCCACGGCTGCCGCTGCTGGTTGAGGTAGCCGTGAACCCGGTGCACCGGCGCCACGGCGGAGAACTGCATGTAGCGCGCGTAGGTCTCGTTGGTCGGTGTTCCGTTGTGGCCGCCGGTGTCCATGCCCCACTTCACGGCGCCGGCGTTGACCGAGGCCAGCAGCCGCTCGCGCTGCGTGGCCAGGGTCTGCCAACCGACATACTTGTCGCCGTCGAAGTTCCAGGTATCCCCGGACCAGAGCGCGTAGCCGTAGCGCTGCGCGCCCAGGAACTGGTTGCGGTTGATGGACCAGACGCGCTTGCCGCTGTAGCCCCGCTGCCACTCGTAGGCGCCCCGCTGCATGTTCAGGAACTGGAGGTTGTCGTCCCAGGCGCCGAGGTTGTCGGCCTCGTCGTTCCACCAGGCCACGATGCCGGCGTCGTGCGCCTCCTTGAAGTGGCTCCAGAACCAGGTGCGGCACTCCGTGAGCGCGAAGTTCACGTCCTTGCACTGGCGGCCTGAGAAGTAGTCGACGTAGTCATCGCCCTGGAACTTGAAGAAGCAGCCGTGATCGAGGGCCCACTGGGCCGCCGTCATCGTCCCTCCGCTGGCGTTCTTCATGAGGATGCGGGGCTTGGTGATTCCTCCCAGCTTGACGCCCTGCGCGGCCATGTTGGCTGCGAAGAGCCCGGAGCCTCCGTCCGGGAACTTGGCCACCTGACTGTAGTTGCCGGGTCCGTTGACGCTGTTCCAGCGCCACTCGCCGTAGTTGTCCTCGCCCCAGGCCTTCCAGTCGAAGTCGAAGATGAACGCGTCGAGGGGGATGGCCTTGCTGCGGTAGGTGTTGACGAGGCTGGTGACCTCGGCCTGGTCCGCCCCCCACTCGGTGTTGATGAAGCCCATCGCCCACTTGGGGAACATGGGGGGCTTGCCGCTGATCTCGGCCACGGTCTGCATGAAGACCTTGGGCTCGCCGACGATGAAGTACAGGTCGACGTCTTTCTTGGACACGTTGCTGAACTCGAGGCGGCTGGAGTCGATGAGGAAGTCGCCGGACGCCGAGTCGAACAACAGGCCGTACTTCAGGGTGAAGGCGAACGGCGCGCCCGCATGCCCTTGCTGGTCGGCCGTCACGTGGCCCCCGGAGTCGCGCCGCAGGCCCGCGGCCGTGCTGGCCCAGACGTTGTAGCCGCCGATGCCGTAGAAGGGTTCTCCGGCGGCGTGGTTGAGGTTCACGCCATCACCGTAGAAGCCCTCGGGGGCCTGCTCGCTGACCAGCACGTTTCCGGCTGTGTCGGAGATGGAGACCCGGGCCGGGGTCCTCGCGATCTTCACCACCATCTTGCTCGTGGTGAGGGTGATGGGATCGGAGGCCGTGTTCACGGAGACGCCGGTCCCGACGGGCCACGTCTTGGCCGGATCCACGACCAGGGTCTTGGGGCTGGACGCGCCGCCCGGCAGGAAGTCGATCCAAGCGATCTCCGGCTTGACCATCCGGAGCTTGAGCTGGTCGCCGTTGCCCAGGGTGAGCTGGACGCCGTCCCCGCTGGCGGAGACCCCGGTGACGTTCCTCGCGGCGGACGCGAGCGAGGTCGGCGTCCAGAGCTGCGCGTCGGTGCCATTGCAGGTGAAGATCTGGACGTTGGTAACCGTGTCCCTCGGGGCCACGCCCCCCGCGGCATCCAGGCACTTGTTGCTCTGCGGGTTGACGAACCGGACCTTGCCGTTTCCGCCGTCGTCGATCCGGAACTTCTGGGCGTTGGATGTATTGCAGGGGAAGAGCTGGACGTTGGTCCTGTCAGCGGTCCCGGCGTTGTCGATGTCCACGCACCGGTCGGTCCCGGTGTTGACGAGGCGCACCAGGCCGTCGCCCTGATTCTCCACCCAGAACTTCTGGGGTTCGCCGCCGGTACAGTTCCAGACCTGGACGTTGGTCTTGGGGTCGGGGCTGCCCTTGTCCACGTCCAGGCACATGCTGGAGCCGACGTTCGCACCGAAGGTATAGGGGCCGGCACCGCCAGGGAGGACTATGCCCGCTCGGGATTGCGCGGTGGCGGCTGAGTCGCTGTCCTGGACATGCTCCGCATCGCCTGCGCCGCCACATCCGAACACCAAGAGGGATGCAAGCAGTGTGGCGAGTGGTGACTGGGTTTCCCTCATCTTCCTGGGCAGCTCAGGCATTGTCCCCTCCATGCGTGGCGCCCATATATTCGGCAAAAACCGACAAATCAAGAAATCCAAGAAGATGCCAACCCGGATCTGATCATTCATGAGAATGGGAATGCGGGCCCATGGCTCAGCAAGAGAGCCAGTGATCGCATGATTCCGGTCAGAGCAGGCGATGGAGTGGCACGTGCCGGCTCGCTGCTCCGACACCGTTCGAAGTAGTTCGCGGGGAGGCACAACACACAGACACAAATGCGGACATCTGCGAGTGGCGCATGCGGGATTGTGCAGGAAACTTGCACGATCCGGCAGGCGTTCGCGCGGCAGAGCCCTTAGGTTGTTCTCGTGATGAAGCTCGAGATTGACGCACGGGAGCTGTTGGCGGCAATCGCCGCGCGGATTCGCCGCCATGCGCCGAGCGATGGCGAGACCGCCACCGTGGTGCCGGGCCTGAAGCTGATCCGGGTCTCCACCACCGCGCTGGTACAGCGCGGAATCCTGCGCCCGTCCTGCTGTGTGGTCGCGCAGGGCCAGAAGCTGGTTCAGGCGGGTACCCACACGGAGCTCCGCTACGGGTCGGGTCACTTCATCGCATCGTCCATCGCCATGCCCATCGTGGGGCAGGTCGTGGAGGCGTCGGCCTCGAAGCCTTACCTCGCCATCGCCTTCGAGCTGACGCCACACGACGTGCTGTCCGTGCTGGCGGACGCGAAGCTCGAGGTGGACACCTCGGCCTCCAGCGTGCCGGCTGCGTTCGTGGGGACGTGCGACGTGCGACTGCTCGATGTCGTCCTGCGTGCCGTGTCGTCGCTCGATGACACGCGCGAGGCGGTGTTCCTCGCGCCGCTGCTTCGCAGGGAGCTCATCTACCGCCTCGTCACGGGCCCCAGCGCGTCCGCGGTGTGTCACAGCGCGCTCCTGGCCCGGCCCGATGAGGGAGTCGGGCGTGCGGTCGACTGGCTCAAGAGTCACTTCAAGGAGCCGCTGCGGATTCAAGAGCTCGCGAAGCTGTCCAACATGAGCACCTCGAGTCTCCAGCACAAGTTCAAGGCGACGGTGATGATGGCGCCGTTGCAGTACCAGAAGCGGCTTCGGCTCGAAGAGGCTCGGCGGTTGCTCTTGAGCGGCCTCACCGACGCGACGAGCGCGGCCTTCGATGTCGGCTACGGGAGCCCGTCGCAGTTCATCCGCGAGTACCGGCGCCTCTTCGGGCTGCCGCCGCGACGGGACGTGAAGCGCATGAGGACCACCGCCGCTGGCGAACGCCCGGCATCGAGGAGAAGGACATGAAGACACTTGGATACGCCGCGACAGCCCACGACAAGCCTCTTACTCCCTTTGCATTCGAGCGCCGCGAGCTGCGGCCCAACGATGTCGCCATCGAGGTTCTGTACTGCGGCATCTGTCACACCGACCTCCACTCGGCGCGCAATGACTGGGGCGGCACGTCATACCCACTCGTGCCAGGCCACGAGATTGTCGGGCGGGTACTCGAGGTGGGTCGCGAGGTGACGCGGTACAAGGCGGGCGACGCGGTCGCCGTCGGCACCATGGTCGATGCGTGCATGACGTGCGATCTGTGCAAGAAGGGCGAGGAGCAGCTCTGTCGAGCCAACGGCACGACGTGGACCTTCGGCAGCCCGGACCGCGTCACTGGCGAGACGACGAGGGGGGGCTATGCGAAGCACCTCGTGGTGCGCGAAGACTTCGTGCTTCGCGTGCCGAAGGGGCTCGACCTCTCACGCGCGGCACCGTTGCTGTGCGCGGGCATCACCGCGTACTCGCCGCTGCGCACTTGGAACGTGGGCCCCGGCAGCCGTGTCGCCGTGCTGGGACTCGGCGGCCTGGGGCACATGGCCGTGAAGCTCGCGGCCGGGTTGGGGGCCTCGGTGACGGTGCTGAGTCGCGGCAGAGGCAAGGAGGCCGACGCGTTGGCTCTCGGCGCCGACCGGCTGCTGGCCTCCTCGGATGCCGCGGCCATGGCCCGAGCCGCGTCAAGCTTCGACCTCATCATCGACACCGTGCCGGTGAAACACGACCTCACGCCCTACGTGCCGCTGCTCGACGTCGACGGGACATTGGTCATCGTCGGCCAGCTCGGGCCCGTCGAGGAGACGAACACCTATCCGCTCGTGGCCGCGCGGCGACGCATCGCGGGCTCTCCCTCCGGAGGGATCCGCGAGACGCAAGAGCTGCTCGACTTCTGCGCGCGAAAAAACATCCACCCGGACTGCGAGCTGGTTCGCATGGAGCAGGTCAACGAGGCCTTCGCTCGGCTGGAACGCTCCGATGTTCGCTACCGCTTCGTTATCGATATGGCCTCATTCAGAAGTGAGTGAGGCGCGCGACACGGGTCAATGGCGCGCTTGTGGCTCTGTCGCGGGTCGCTCTGGGCGATAAGCCATATAGGTCAGCAGACCACCAAGGCCTGTGAGGATAGCGAGCAACCCATACGTGAACAGCTCCTTCCCGGCTTGAGGCGCTGCTGGAGCCACCATGCGATAGAGCCCCAAGGCCAGTGCGAGCCACCCGAGTACCGTCACGAGGCAGCGCCAGTTGAAGCTCCACACGTTGTGAGCTCGCACGATGGCAAGGCCAGCAACGAAGAGCAGCGTGCCATTCAAGTAGACGACCGGTGCTGTCTGTGCTGCGTAGATGTCCATGTTGAAGGCTTCGGTCAGGCCCAGGGCGAGCAGTGTGGGGCCAAGCAATCCGGCGAGTGACCTGCTGTTCTCCATGGCTCTCCTTTCAGACCACTCGGGCATCGAAGGGTTGGCGGGGTGCTCGGCGCTCCACTGTACATGGCTGCCGGATGGCGTACCCTCGCGTCCCGCCATCTCTCATGTGAATCCCGAGGACCGCGCCCCATGAAACGCACCCCCACGAAGCGCCGCGCTCCCGTCTCCAAGGCCGCAAAGAAGGCGTCGGGAAGCGTCATCGACGACTACCTGGCCCAGGTCCCCGAGCCGGCGCGGACGACGCTCGAGAAGCTGCGCCGGACCGTCCAGGCCGCCGCCCCGAAGGCCACGGAGACCCTCAGCTATCAGCTCCCGGCCTTCTCCTATCTCGGACCGCTCGTGGGCTTCCGGGCGACCCCCAAGTTCTGCGCCCTCTATGTCATGAGCGGTACCGTGCTGGAGCCCTTCAAGGACGAGCTGAGTGCTTACGACACCTCCAAGGGGACCATTCGCTTCCCTGTCGACGCGCCCCTGCCGGCGGCCCTGGTGAAGAAGCTTGTCAAGGCGCGCATCGCGGAGAACGAGCAGCTCGCGATGAGCAAGACCCAGGCGCCGAAGTCCGCCAGGAAGACGAAGGGAGCCGCCTCCAAAGCAAGGCGATAGGAGACTCCCAATCCGCCCAAGGAGCAAAGCCATGGCGGGACCCTTGCGGCTTCTCCACAGGAGCCCAGGGGTCATCCCAAAGTGACCCACTTTCGCATATGCGAAAGTGAGCCGTATGACGCGCTGGCCATCGAGAACGTCGAGGAAGCCCTGGCGCTCATCGAGACAGTCGGTCGTCCGGAGCTCAAGGCCTCACTTCATCTCTGTCACGAGCTCAAGGCGGGCAACCGCGACCGGCTGGCCGAGGTGATCGCCGCTGCGGCGCCCCAGCTCGTGCTCGCGAGCATCCATGGGGCCTCGAGGAATGCGGACGCTCCAGGCTGGTCGGAAACGATCCAGCCCCTCGATCGGGGCGATCTCGATGTGCAGAACGCCTACCTGCTTCCGCTGATCCGCGCCGCTTACAGCGGACCTCTGCTTTTGCACACCTACGGAATCGAGAACCCTCCGGAAGAGCATCTCCGCCGCTCCTACGCAGGTGATCCGGAGTCTCCTTCCCATAGGATCTCTGTTCTTCGGCAACTTCTTTCCGGCTCGGCAAGTTGTCCCGGCAACTTCTTGCCGGCCTGGGACGTTGGCTCCTTCTCAAGGGCCCGTTTTCCCTCGACTGCCGCGCTGGCGCACTCCTTGCCCCTCCGGGAATTGTCTCAAGCCACGGTGGGGAGAGGAGTACACATGCGATGCAGTCTTCGAGAGTCCTGCGGCGTGGGCTTGCTGGTGCTGTGCCTGGGGCAAGGCTGTGAAGGAGAGCCCCAACCGCCCGTCATCGGGCCCAACATGGTGAGCAATGGCACCTTCGAGTCCGAGCTGAGCGGATGGTGGAGCTGGACGGACTCGGAGGGAGGCACGGCCAGCACCAGCGCTGAGGCCGCGGACGACGGCCGCGCGGGCCTGGTGCTCTACAAGGGCAAGGATGGCTTCAACTCCATGGTGGGCCAGCCCACGGAAGCCCACGAGGCGTGGCAGACGTATGAGATTCACGCCCGCTTCAAGGGGACGAAAGGGGGGGAGCACCTCACCTTCAGCTTCCACGGTCAAGGCGTCGAGGTGGTGGCCGAGACCCGCTGGCGGACGGTGTCTCGGATGGTGCTCATGCCCGAGCCGGATGACGACCTGAACGCGCGCATCAGCGTCTCCACGGAGGACGCCACCGTCTATGTGGACAACGTCTCCTTCTCGCTGGCGGAGGTGGAGCGAGGCGACGCCGACAAGGTGAAGGACAACCTGCTGCACAACGGCTCCTTCGAGAGCGAGCTGGGCCTGTGGACCTTCTGGACGGACTCCCCGGAGGGAAGGGCCTCCACGACACCGGACGAGCGGAACTCCGGGTACTCGGGGCTCGAGCTGAGGCGAGGCGCGACGGGAAACTTCAGCGTGCTCAAGCAGCCCCTGCCGGATCCGGTACTCGTGCGGGAGCAGTACCGCATCGAGGCTTTTGTCCGGGGCGCCAACGGCGGAGAGAATGTCAGCATCTGCCTGCAGATGGAGCACGAGCCGTGGGAAGGACCGTGCACCTCCGCGACGGCGGCGGGTGAGTGGCAGCGGCTCTCCCAGACGGTGACCATCGACGAAGGGTTGAGCGATGAAGACTTGAGCGTGGTGCTGTCCCTGGGCAGCGAGGGGACGGTCTACGTGGATGACGTGACCGTGGTCCGCACCCGGCGCCGCTAAGAAGACCGAAGTTCCTGCGGCGGGTTCGATTCCCGCCGCGGTGGTCTCACTTCGGCGGGGGCGTGTTGAGGAGCTGCTGCTCCCACACGTAGCTGGTGCCCACCGAGCCCATGTGGTCGATGATCAGTTCGGCCAGGCCCTCCACCGTCGCCGTCCGAGCCCAGTCGCGCTGCAGCTCCGAGGCGAAAACCCCCGTCGTGAGCGGCACCGCCCCCGCCTGCACCATCCGCTGAATCGCCACCTCGTGCGCTTCCACCGACACTCCTCCCGAGGAGTCGGTGACGATGTAGACCTCGTAGCCGTCGCCCAGCGCGTGAATCGTCGGGAACGCCAGGCAGATCTCCGTCCACAGCGCCGCCATCACGATCTTCTTCTTCCCCGTCTTCTTCACCCACTCCACCGCCCGCGCGTCTTCCCACGTGTTGATGAACGTGCGGTTGAGGGGCTTCTGCTCAGGAAACACGTCCTGCAACTGCTTGATGATGTAACCGCCGCGCTCCTCCAACACCGTGGTCAGCAACGTCGGCACCTTGAACAGCTTCGCGGCACGGGCCAGCGCCACCACGTTGTTGACGATGGTCTGTGTGTCGTGGCTGCGCAGACCGGCAAACTGAAACGGCTGATGGTCGATCAGGATCAACACGCAGTTGTCCGGCGTCAGCAGCGCATCCAGGCCGGTCTTCGGGTTACGGGGAGGGTTCAAGGTGTTCTCCAGGGGCAGCAGGAAAAGGCACGGACGCCGCGGTCCGCGCCGGTGGGCTGTTGGAGACGATGATGGATGGCCGGTGCTTCTCGCAGTAGAGGGCCGTCTCCAGCATCACTTTCAACAGGACGTTTAAAGCATGGAGACCCTCGTCACCCTGGAGTCCTTTGTCCGCAGCGCTCAGTCCTCGAGCTTCTCCGCTGCCGCTCGCAAGCTCGGTCTGACGCCCGCCGCCGTGAGCCAGAACGTCGCGCGGCTCGAGGCCCGGCTGGGCGTGCGTCTGTTCCAGCGCAGCACCCGCGCCCTCACCCTCACCGAGCCCGGCGAGCGCTTCCTGCGTGAGGTCAGCGGCAGTCTCGACACCCTCCAAGCCGCCATTGCCAACGTCTCACAGGCTGCCGAGCAACCGGCTGGAGTGCTGAAGGTCAGCATGGCCCCCGCCCTCGGGAGCGGCTACCTCCTGCCTCTGCTCCACGACTTCCTCGCCCGCTATCCCGGCATCGTCCCAGACTGGGACTTCACCAACCAGCCGGTGGATCTCATCAAGGGAGGCTTCGATGCGGCGATTGGCGGTGGCTTCGACCTTGCCTCGGGAGTCGCAGCGCGCGAGCTCGCGCGGGTGCACATCATTGCCGTGGCCTCGCCTTCCTATCTGGCGCGAATCACTCCACCTCAGGAGCCCGCTGACCTCCAGCGCCTCGAGGGCATCCTGCTGCGCTCTCCGCTGACGGGACGCCTCCATTCCAGGACGCTGCGCAACCGCGAGGGAGAGCAGGTCGCCGTCGAGATGCGCCCACGCATGATCCTCAATGACCCCGGCTCCCTCTGTCACTGCGCCCTGATGGGCCTGGGCATCACCCTTGTCTCGACGCTCAGTGCGCTGCCCCACCTGCGCGAGGGAACGTTGGTGCGGCTCCTTCCGGATTGGTACGCCGATGTCGGCCCGATCTCGCTCTACTACCCGGGGCACCGGCAGCTCCCCGCGAAAACGCGTGTGTTCGTGGATTACGTCGTGCGCGAGTTCAAGCGCCAGGACCTGGCCGGCATGTTCGACGCAACCCGCGCCGCCGGTGGCCGGGGGCGCAAGGCCGCCGGAAACAGACGGGCGCTGTAGTGACTCGGCGCCTCACCCACCACGCGTTTGAATGTGGTGCTGAACGCGCTCTCTGATGCGAAGCCCCACCCACGGGGGCGGTGGGCTCCTCTTGCGGCTCGGCGTACAGTGAGGGAACTGTGGGACGGGCTGCGAGCGCACGTCCTCTCTGGGACTCTCTCCGAGGAAGGCCACCATGTCCGAGCTGCTGCTCACGTACCGAGGGGCGGTCTACCCCTGGCACTGCGACCACGTCGGGCACATGAACGTCATGTGGTACGTGGGCAAGTTCGATGAGGCCACGTGGAATCTCTTCGCGATGGGAGGAATCACTCCGGCGTATCTGCGCGAGCAGCATCGCGGCATGGCTGCCGTGCAGCAGAACATCGCCTACAAGCGGGAGCTCAAGGCGGGGGACGTGCTGGTCATCCGCTCGGGAGTGCTGGAGGTTCGGGAGAAGCTCATCCGTTTCTGCCATGAGATGCGCAACGCGGTGACCGACGAGGTGTCCGCCATCACCGTGGTGACGGGCATCCACATGGACACGGATGCTCGCAAAGGCTGCCCGCTCCCCGAGGAGCTGGCGACGCGAGTCCGCACGCTGATCACCTCCTACGCGCCTCCAGAAGAGCTTCTCAGCTCGCTTCGGAGCGGCACGAAGCCCCAGGGCTGAATAGGCAAGGCCGTAGGTTGCCGCCGGAGAGGGGCAGTGTTGAAGGGACTGCTGCCACGGGGGATACTCGAATGCCACGACTCTACAGGCCAGGCTCGTTCTTGAGAGTCCCCCTCGTCGACGGCTCCTTTGGCTATGGCCGAGTGCTGAAGCCGCCGCATGATGCCTATTACGATTACTGCCCGAGCTTCGACACCGCCGGCAATGAGAGAAGCGCGGAGCCGCAAGAGTGTGTCGGGCTGGAGCGCTTGGCCGTTTGGGAGGAGGAGAACGTCGAGGAGCGCCTGCTCGATACCTTCATGGGACGGCCCAACGCCAGAAGGGGGCGTCCGAAAACGGAGTCCATTTCAATCCGTCACCGGGTCACTTACGGATATCCGTAACTCCTCAAGATAAGACTCCGTCTGCGGAATGAACCGCCTCGTCCGAGAAACGAGACACCCTCTCTTCGCACATCCCTGGTTGCAGCTCGCGAGGCGCTGAGATGGGGAGCGGCGGGTGAGGGCGGCTCGTGAACCCCGCGTTGGCGATGGAGGTACCAGGCGTCAGTCAGCAAGGGGACCGAAGGCTTCGGCGGGGAGGATGCGGAGCTGACCTGTGACTGGATCGGTCCAGCGCCAGCCCACCCAGCGCCAGGCCTCGGAGGATGCGTGGAGGATGCGTCCATGGACTTCGTCCAATGATGCGATCTGCCCCTCCGGGAGGAGATGACCAGACCAGAGGCATTGGCCCGAGGTGGCATCCCACACCTTGAGCGACTTGTCATTGGAGCCCGACAGCAGGCGCCGTCCGTCCGGACTCCAGGCGCACGCTTTCACTTCAGAGGAGTGTCCAGAGAGAGTGAGCAGGCACTGACCGCTGTCTGCGTCCCAGACCTTGAGAGAAGAGTCCCTGGAGGCCGAAAGCAGGCGCCGTCCGTCCGGGCTCCACGCGCACCCGTACACGACGGAGGAGTGTCCCGAGAGGGTGAGCAGGCACTGCCCGCTGCCAGCGTCCCAGAGCTTGAGCGACTGGTCATAGGAGGCCGACAGCAGGCGCTGTCCGTCTGGACTCCACGCGCATGCGGCCACAGGGCCATGGTGTCCCGAGAGGGTGAGCAGGCACTGCCCGCTGTCTGCGTCCCAGAGCTTGAGCGACTTGTCACCGGAGGCCGAAAGCAGGCGCCGTCCGTCTGGACTCCACGCGCACGCGCTCATCAAGCGGGAATGTCCCGAGAGGGTGAGCAGGCATTCGCCGCTGTCTGCGTTCCAGAGCTTGAGCGACTTGTCATCGGAGGCCGAAAGCAGGCGCCGTCCGTCCGGACTCCAGGCGCACGCGGTCACTCCGAAGGAATGTCCAGAGAGGGTGAGCAGGCACTGCCCGCTGTCTGCGTCCCAGACCTTGAGCGAAGAGTCCACGGAGGCCGAAAGCAGGCGCCGTCCGTCCGGACTCCACGCGCACGCGCTCACCGAGCGGGAATGTCCAGAGAAGGTGAGTAGGCACTCACCGTTGGCTGCGTCCCAGACCTTGAGCGAAGCGTCATGGGAGGCCGAAAGCAGGCGCCGCCCGTCCGGACTCCACGCGCACGCGCTCACCGAGCGGGAAAGTCCTGCGAGGGTGAGCAGGCACTGCCCGCTGTCTGCGTCCCAGACCTTGAGCGAAGAGTCCACGGAGGCCGAAAGCAGGCGCCGTCCGTCTGGGCTCCACGCGCACGCGCTCATCCAGGAGGAACGTCCCGAGAGGGTGAGCAGGCACTGCCCGCTGTCCGCGTCCCAGACCTTGAGAGAAGAGTCCCTGGAGGCCGAAAGCAGGCGCCGTCCGTCCGGGCTCCACGCGCACCCGTACACGACGGAGGAGTGTCCCGAGAGGGTGAGGAGGCACTGCCCGCTGTCTGCGTCCCAGACCTTGAGCGAAGTATCGTGAGAGGCCGACAGCAACCGTTGTCCGTCCGGACTCCACGCGCACGCGCTCACCATCGAGAGATGTCCCGAGAGGGTGAGGAGGCACTGCCCGCTGTCTGCGTCCCAGACCTTGAGCGACTTGTCATGGGAGGCCGAAAGCAGGCGCCGTCCGTCCGGACTCCACGCGCACGCGCTCGTCCAGGAGGAATGTCCCGAGAGGGTGAGGAGGCACTTCCCGCTGCCTGCGTCCCAGACCTTGAGCGACTCGTCATGGGAGGCCGACAGCAGGCGTTGTCCGTCCGGACTCCACGCGCACGCGTACACGACGGAGCAATGTCCCGAGAGGGTGAGCAGGCACTCCCCGTTGGCTGCGTCCCACACCTTGAGCGAAGCGTCCACGGAGGCCGACAGCAGGCGCCGTCCGTGGGGACTCCATGCGCACGCGGTCACTTCGGAGGAATGTCCTGAGAGGGTGAGGAGGCACTGCCCGCTGTCTGCGTCCCAGGCCTTGAGCGACTGGTCATCAGAGGCCGAAAGCAGGCGCCGTCCGTCGGGACTCCACGCGCACGCGGTCACGCCGGAGGAATGTCCTGAGAGGGTCGTCAGGACTGCAGTGGCTGTTTCGAGAAGGGGACGGCTCTGCCGGTTATTGACGGTGCTGGCGTGGCGCTCCCAGTCTTCTGGCAGGGAGGTTGCCGTCAGCCCCACCTGGATCCACTGGCAGTCGTCGAGCTGCGCTCCCTGGAGCTGAGTGCCTTCCAGCGAGCCTCTCCGCCACCGGAGTCCACGGAAATCAACCCCCGGAGCACGCGCACGGGGAGCGCTTACGTTCAAGAACAGCGCCTGCCGCGCCTGCATGGCCGTGAGGTCCGCGTCCGCGAGCTCCACGTGCTCGAGCCGCGCACGGTTGAGCCGCACGTGGGAGAGATCAGCCCCGCGCAGGTCCAGCGGTTGGGTGGGGCTCTGGCCTCGGAGGGTCCGTTCCTCCAGGTTGGCTCCGGCGAGCTTCGCCCGAGCGGGCGTCGGCACCGGGTACTCCCGTTCAAGCGCGAGCAGCCAGTATTCGAACGCGAGCAGTGTGGCCTGGAGGTTCTCGCCGCCGAGAAGGGTCTCCATGGAGCGCAGGGCCACCGTGGATGGCGCCTGAAGGGCCAGGAGCTGGCCGAGGAAGTCCAGCGTCTCCTGGGAGACCCTCGGCAGGTCCCATCGATCCAGCCTGCCCTCACGGAGCGCGCGCTCCAGATAGGCGGCGAGGAAGTACTCCTGCAGAGGAGTATGGGTGAAGCGCAAGGACCTGGCGGTGTGGAGAGCCTCTTCGAGCACAGCGCGATCCATGTTCGCGTATGCCGACACGAGGGCCGGGTTCGCGGCGATGTAGTCATCGAGCCAGACTTCGAGCCGCTCTGGCTCCCACTGTTTGCTGCCCTCCTTCCAGAGCGCGGCGGCAAGGTCTTCCATGAGGCGGCGTTTGTGGACAGGGTCAAGCAGGTGTCGCGTGGTCTCCTGACGGAGCCAGGATTGGATGAAGAGCTCATACAGCCGCGCGGCGTTCACCTTTTCGCCTCGAGCCTGGAGCGCCTCCCACTGTCCGAGCTGACTGCTGATGAGGAAGAGCAGGTAAGGACGCTGCGCTAGGTCCTGAAGCTCAGGGATGGAGCTCATGACGTCGAATGCCTCAATCCCTCTCTTCGAATCCCCCAGGAATGAAGCCAGATAACCTTGGATCTGCTCTTGGGTGAACGGATGGAGGCAGAGGGCGGAAAACCCATGGCCAGGCCGGCTGGATCGGCGCTCATGAGCAACCAGCGCTCTCGGGTCGAATGCTTCCCAAAAGTGATACGAGAGGCAAGAGATGAGGACCTTGCCCTGGCGCTTCCGAGAAGGCCGGGATCTCTCCTTCCAGGGAACCACGGGTAGCGCATCCCAGAGTGTACGGATGAAGGTGACGGCACGAGTCCGATCGAGGTGGACGGTCTTCTCGTCCAGGCCATCAAAGAGGATGATCGCTCCCTCTTCTTGGACGAGGCGCAGGATGTCTCGAGGAGTGAGCGTGCCGTGCGGTGGCTTCCAGCGCCGCTGGATGACCTCGGCGAGGAGTTGCTCGATGGTGGGGACGCTGTCCCGGCTCGCACCCACGCAGTCCCGGAGATCCACGTAGATGGGAAACGGCAACTCGGGTCGGGACTGACGTTTTGCTCGCAGGTCTCGGGTGAACTGCTTCAGTGTGGTGGTCTTGCCGATGCCATACTCCCCCAGCAGCATGAAGAATGATGGCGTTCTGGGGTGGGTGGCCCAGGCTTCGAGCGCTTCGAGAGCGTCGCAGTCTTGGCGGTTGTTCATCGCCTCGAGGCCGTCCGTGTCGGGCACTGTCAGATCCCCCAGCGTGAACCCAGTGCCCCGGCTTCGCTGAAAGTGAGCGGTCTCTTCGGGGAGCGGAATCAGATCGATGATGTCCTCGGCGCCGCGGGCCTCGGGTTTGCCCGGAGCAGGAGCGTCCGCTTGTCCAAGGTCGAGCCCGTGCGCGATGAAGTCCGCCATGACTGTCGCAGCGGCTCGCGAGGCGAACTCGTGGAACGCGTCGTCCTTCAGTTCATCTCCGAAGTCCGAGATGCCCCGGATGACCAGCCACGGCGTGTCCGCATTCCTGCAAGCGGTGGCGAACCCGGCGGCCTCCATCTCTCTGACTTCAACCTTGCGGTGAGGGTCGCGGCGGATCTCCAGCAGCTTGCTCGGGTCTCGCAGCAGTGGGTTCCCTCTGGCGACCTGGGTCTTGCAGGTGATCGAGGACGCTACGTCTCTCCTCCACTCTTTCTCCCGACCTTCAGGCGGTGGAGGAAAGGTTCCCATGATGCGCGCGAACAGCCTCGCCAGGCGCTCGGGAGAGGGGCGGTAGTGGAATGCATCCTGGCTGTGCTCCGAGAAGACCACCTCGCCGATGCGCACCTTGCCCCGGAGCCCCGCCGCGATGCCCATGAGCAACACCACGCGCGGGTGGCAGCGTTCGATCATCTGCGCGGTGAAGGCCGCCGCATCCGAGTTCCCTGCCGTGTCGATTGCCGCGAGCACGACGGTGTAATCGCGTCCACACAGCTCCGAGTGCACCGTGCCGCGGTAGTAGATGGGGTCGTTGAAGCGCTCCTTCGGCATCCGCTTCAAGGCCCCGAGTGCCTCCTTCGCGGCGTCGAACTCCGGAGCGATCACCGTGAGGATGCCAATATCGACGGGCTCACGAGCAGGAGGTGGGCGGTCGGCGGACATGCGCGGCATTCTGAATCATGCCGGTAGAGACGGGGAAGGATCGATGGGGCCTCCCTCGGCCCAATCCCACCAGCCAGGCAGGAAAACTCCGGAGGTCACTTACGGATATCCGTAACAGGGTCGTTTACGGAGGCCCGCCAGCGGGTCACTTACGGATATCCGTAACTCCTCAGGATGAGGCACCGTCCACGGAATGAGACTCCACCGTCCACGGAATGAGACTCTCTTCTCGGGTGTCAGCCTTCGTCTCAGAGAGAGCAGGCCTTGGCCTGGTTGCTGCAGCGCGCTCCCCCGCCGTGGGTTGCAGCGGAGGTTCCGCTGAGGGCCTGCGGCATCACACTCTCATGGAGGCAAGGTAGCGCTATGCAGTCGGACAACAATTCATCCACACTCGAGGAGACCCTCATCCAGGTGCGCGACGCCCTGCGCCTGCTCGGCGTGGACGTGAACAAGAACCATTACCGCATCGGCCAGTACTACAACCTCGTCATCGACAAGAAGATGGCGGTGATGGGCGGGTACAAGAGCGCCCAAGAGTTCTTCAGCAAGGAGGTGAAGGAGATCTCCCAGACGGTGCTCAGCACGTGCGGCACCGTAGCCAAGGCCTTCAGCCCGCAGGCGGGGGCGCGTCACAGCGTGTACCACCTGTACGCCCTGATCACCTACGGCAAGGCCGCCGGGCTCTCGCTCTCGAACGAGGAGCCGGGGCCCACGCCCATCGAGGTGCCGAAGGCGGATGGCACCGTCGAAAAGAAGCCCTTCTCCGAGTGCACGGTGGAGGAGCTGAAGGAGGCCACCAGGCATCTGCGAATCAAGGCCCAGCCGCCGCTGCCGGAGGAGGTCCTGGCTCGTCTCCAGAGCCTGCGTGACAGCATCCTCGCCAGCTTCCCAGAGGACTCCACACACACGCGCGTCACCTCGCGCCTCATCGATGACCAGACGCACTTCACCATCAAGGACGTGCTCCTGGAGGACGCGCAGGTGCTGCTCGAAGCGCTGATGGAGGCTGTCACCGCCCTTCGCCCCGCAGCGTAGGGCTGCCCCCGAGCAGGGACTCTCCAGCCAGAGGCACGGCCCTCGGGGCTGGAGGCCCCTGCCTGCGGGGTGGTTCCGTTCACTGCTCCAGCGGTGACCCACTTTCGCATATGCGAAAGTGACCTGTTTCTACGGCTTGGGATTGGGCTCCGAGGTGGAGCGACGGCCGCGGGGCAGGGCGGGCACGTAGCACTTGCCGCGGAACAGTTGACCATTGGCGATAGCAGCCGCGCACTCCTCTGGCTCGATCGGGACCCAGCACGCTCCGTTGAGGGCGACCTGTCGCCTGAGAGGGCATCGCCCCTTGGAATCCGGCTGCGTCTGGCCGGGTATCGGTTCGGGGAGTGATTCTTCGGCCACGGTAGGCAGTGATGGCTCGGGCGCATCCAGGGAGGCCGCAGTGGATACCGTGTCGCCGAGCCCTGCGGTTCCTGCGTCTGACTGGGAGCCTCCTGGTGTGGACGAGAGGGCGGAGAACTGCTGGGAGAGCTGCTCGAGCACGCCCCAACTGGCCCAGAGGGCCACGGCCAGACTTGCGGCAGCTGTAGCCAGAGCCGGCCACATCCACCGCGCTGTCCTTCGTGGATGGACGCTGTCCGCAGGGAGCTTCTGGCCAACGGGGACTTCGGAGAGGGGAGGCTTCACCTCCGGGCTCGGCACTGGAGGAGACGGTTCGGCGGCTGGCACGGCCAAGACGGGGCGGGGACGCGCGAGCCGCTCCATCTCTTCGGCGAACTGCTGCACGGAGCCCCGCTCTTCCGGGCGAACCGAGAGCAGGCGCTGGACCGGAGCGCGCAGCGAAGGCTCCAACTGCGCCAGAGCCTGCGGCAGCTTGACGGACTCCATGCGCCAGAGTCCCTGCGCGTCCTGGAAGGGGTCGGAGAACTGGGGGTACTCGCTGGTGAGCCAGCGGCACGCGGTGACTCCCAGCGCGTATAGGTCATCGGCTGGCCCCGCGCGGTAGCGAGCCGAGCGAGCGCGCAGGTTTTGAAGCTCGAAGAGTCCGGACTCGGGCGAGCGGTAGGCGGGGGTGCCCGGGAAGGCATCCGGAGGCGTCAGCGTCTCGGCCTCCGGGTACAGGCCGGTGCCGAAATCGATCAACATGGCGCGGCCGTCCATGCGGCGAACCAGGATGTTGTCGCCCTTTACGTCCCGGTGCACGGCGCCCTGCGCATGGATGCCCTGGAGGGCACGAGCCAGGTGCGCCAGCATCTGGCTGGCTTGGGACAAGGAGAAAGGCTGCTGGCGAGCCCAGGCATACAGGGGCAGGCCGTCAACCCACTCCATGATGACGTAGGGGAAGAAGTCGCCGCTGGGAGACTGCCACTCACCTTGCTCCCAGAAGCGGGGGATGCTGCCGTTGCGCAGGCGGGAGAGCAGCTCCGCCTCGCGAGCGAAGCGGGGATTGCGAGGAAGCAGGGCCAGCTTGAGCGCCACGGGAGCGGCATGTTCCCTGTCAGCGGGGACGGCCCTGTAGACAACGCCATGGGAGCCTCGGCCCGCCCAGCCTGCGATTCGCCAGCAGCCCAAGAGCGTGCCCACCGGCAGAGCGGCGGGGTGAAGCGAAGACGGAGGAGCACTGGACATACGTGGCAGCCTGCCCCACGACTCGCGGCGACGAAAGGGGAGGGAGGGGCCGAGTAAGCCGGGCCACCTCACGGGGGTTGTAGAGCCAGAGCCATCCCGGCGTCTCTAGCGGGTGTTCACCGCCAATTGAGCGTCGAAGGCTCGCTTGTAGGCGGGCCGCGCTTCGCCGCGGGCGACATAAGCGGCCAGGTTTGGGTATTCGTCCAGAATGCCCGATGCTCTCAACCTGAGCAGCACCGACACCATCATCAAGTCGCCAGCGCTGAACGCACCCTCGAGCCATTCGGCATCGCCCAGGCGAACGGAAAGTGGGCCGAGCCGAGCGCGGACGCGATCCTTGAGCAGAGGCATGCGCTCCGCAGTCCACGGCTTGTCGCCCTCCAGGATCTTGGCGGTGACGAGTTCAAGAATCGGTGGCTCTACCGTGTTGAGCGCGGCAAACATCCATGTGATCGCTCGCGCCCGAGCATTGGCATTGTCCGGCAGCAAGCCCGCATGTCGCTCGGCGATGTGGAACACGATCGCCCCTGTCTCGAACAGCGCGAGATCGCCCTCCTCATAGGTCGGAATCTGACCGAAAGGATGAAGCGCCAGATGCGCGGGTTCCTTCATCGCGCGAAACGAAACAAGGCGAACCTCGTAGGGTTGGCCCACTTCCTCGAGCGCCCAGCGAACGCGCGTATCCCGCGCCAGTCCCTTGCCGCCATCGGGTGAGCGTTCAAAGGCGGTAATGGTGATGGTCATCGAGGGGCTCCTCCTTGGCGCACAGCATCGGCTGCGGAGGCAGACCTTGCAACCGCCCGGCATGTGCTGTGCTCAGGGGGCTACATTCACGAGGTTCGAGGGGGCCTGAGCCGGTCCGCGGCCACAAGATAGGGGTGGGCCTCGGACACCAGCCCGAGTCGCAGCAGAAAGAGCCCACTCGTCACTCGTTCGATGAAGGACCACTCCCAGATTGCCGCGACGTCGCTGCGTCCCGAGACGCGCGCCATCCGCTGCACCCAGGACATCGCGACGGCTCCCGGATCGTTCGCCGCCAGGAGCTCGTCATTCCAGCCACGAAGGGGAATTCCCAGGTCGTGCTCGGGCATCGAGAGCAATCCCTCTGGATCGATCAGCTTGAAGTCCTCGCCGGTGTTCGACAGCACGTTGCTCGGATGCGCGTCGCCGTGAATCAGCACGGCGCGTGACGGGTCGAACGCACGTCGGCGCCGGTCGAGGAAGGTTCGCGCCAGCTCAAGGGTCTCCGCGTGCGGTGAGGGGTCGTTCGTCTCCGGAGGGGCGTCGAGGATCTCCTCGAGAAGGTCCGCCTGATGAAGTCCGTCCGGCAGTCCTGGCACCGCGCTGGCGTTTCCCCAGGCACGCGCGAGGGTGGTGCCGAGCACGTCGACCTGACGCTCCACGGAAAGTCCCCGCCGCTCCAGGGGAGGGCCAAGCTCCTCCAGCAACATGGCCCGATGCTCCCGGTCATGGGCGAGAGCCTCGACGTAGGCGCCGCCCCTCGTGGAAGTCAGGATGGCGAGTTCTCTTTCGAACCCATCCATCCCCCTTCCGTCATGGGGGACGGCGACCTTGAGCACCGCCCTCGTGCCGTCTCTCCTCCGGACCCGCGCGACGAACGCCGCACTCCCGCCATCCAATGGCTCACCCAGCTCGCAGCCGAAGGTCTCTTCCAGTGCTCGCAGACGCTCTGGCAGGGCGCGCTTCCATGCCTCGCCACGCGGACCCAGCTCGCTCAGCCGAGCTTCCGTGGGAGCCGACAGTTTCATGGAGCGAGTTTCCATCACCGTTTCCCAGGCGCAGGTAACAAACCGCGCCGTGTGCGTTTTTGATACCGGCGAGTGTTCGCCTGCTGCCCCTTCTCTCTCGAGGCGCTCATGAAAGTCGCGGTTCTTGTCGGGATGCTGTCACTGTCGCTGGGTCAGAACGGTTCTTCTCCCTCCGCTGGGCGGACGCCTCCCGCGGAAGTCTCCAGGCAGGATGCCGGGACGCTCGTGAATGCCTACGCGACTGCATTGCTCGCGCGGGACGCAGTCACTGTCGAGAGCATTCTCTCTCGCTCCAGCCTGGAGCGAATTCGCGAGGCGGGGGTTCGACGCGGCCTTCCGGATCCGTTGGCCACCTTCATCGAGCGCGAACGGCGCAACCTGGTGGAAGCGCTCGGGGGCGCTGAGTCCCTGCGCACCGGCTTCGAGGTCAGTGCCGTGGAGCCCAGCGCTGACGGGCAGGTCATGGCCGCCTCGCTCGGCTTGAACGGCAGGAGCCTCACGAAGGGGCTGCGGATGACCCAGGAGGACGGAGCGCTCAAGGTCGTCGCGGGGCGCTCCCCGGGCGACAGTCCGCAGATGAGCAGCAACAGCAACTACAAAGTCGCGAACTACACCTCGCTGCCGCGCGACTTCGAGTGTGCCAACTCCCGCTACTACAGCGTCCCGGCCTACGGACTGACGGGAGGGTGGGACTGCTACGACAATCCCATCGGGTGCATCCCGTACACGGACCTGGGGCCGGGCATCACGAAGGCGAGCTGTGTCGATTACAGCTGTGGCTTCCTGTTCGACGGGACGCACTTTGTCTACCAGGGCACCTCCTACTTCTGCGACTACAACACCTGGGGCGAGGACTTCCTCATCCTGTCGGCTGACGCCGCCGGGTGCCACGACGCCTGCTAGCCGTGGCATCCGTGACGGTGGCCGTGAGGGCGCTCCAGCCTCAGGCGCGCTTGCCGAGCCGGGCCAGCACGGCCGCGCCCATCTCCTCGGTCCCAGCAGCGCTTTGACCTGAGGGGAGGAGATCGGCGGAGAGCACGCCCGCGTCAATCGCGGAGGCCACCGCGGCCTCGACGGCTCGCGCCTCCGGTTCGAGCTGGAGCGAGTGACGCAGCAGCATGGCGACACTCAGCAGCGTCCCGTAGGGGTTGGCCACCCCTTTGCCGGCGATGTCCGGCGCGGAGCCGTGAATGGGCTCGTACAACCCACGCCGGTTGTCTCCCAGTGAGGCCGAGGGCAGCATCCCAATCGAGCCCGAGAGCATGGCCGCTTCGTCCGTGAGGATGTCGCCGAACATGTTCTCGGTGACGATGACGTCGAAGTCGGCCGGGCGCTTGATGAGGTGCATGGCGCAGGCGTCCACCAGCAGGTGCTTCAGCTCGATGTCCGGGAACTCGTCGCGGATGACCCGCGTGGTGACTTCACGCCAGAGCCGCGACGTCTCCAGCACGTTGGCCTTGTCCACCGAGGTGAGCCGCTTGCGGCGGCCTCGTGCCAGGGAGGCCGCGGCACGGACCACCCGCACCACCTCCTCCACCGTGTACACACAGGCATCGAAGGCCTGATGCTCTTCCCGGCGCTTCTCTCCGAAGTAGATGCCTCCGGTGAGTTCGCGCACGACCAGCAGGTCCACCCCGCGCAGCACCTCGGGCTTGAGCGAGGAGGCGTCGTAGAGCGCGGGGAAGGGCGCCACCGGCCGCAGGTTGGCGTACAGGCCCATGGCCTTGCGCAGCGCGAGCAGCCCCTGCTCCGGGCGTACCTTCGCGGGCGGATCCCATTTCGGCCCTCCCACCGCGCCCAGCAGCACCGCGTCCGCTCTCTGGCAGAGGGCCAGCGTGTCGGGCGGCAGCGGGGAACCGGTGAGATCGATGGCCACTCCTCCCATGGGGGCCTCGATCAGCTCGAAGGAGTGGCCGAAGCGCTCCGCCACGGCTCGCAGGAGGCGCGCTCCCTGGTTGACGACTTCGGGCCCGATGCCGTCACCCGGAAGCAATGCGATGAGTGCCTTCATGTGCGTGCCTCCTCGAAGCGGGCGATGGCCTCTTCCTGGCCCAGCAGGAACTCCAGCTCATCCACCCCGTTCATCAGGCAGTAGCGAGCGAACGCATCCAGCGGGAACACCGTCGACGTCCCATCCGAGAGCGTCACCGTGCGGTGCTCCAGATCAATGGTCACCTCGGCGCCCGGCTCGGCCAGCAGGCGCTGGTGAAATGCGGCGTTCACCCTCACCGGCAGCAGGCCGTTCTTGATCGAGTTGTTGGAGAAGATGTCCGCGATGGACGAGCTGATGATCGCGCGGAAGCCCCAGTCCGTCAGCGCCCACGGAGCATGCTCGCGCGAGGAGCCACAGCCGAAGTTGTCTCCGGCCACCAGCACCTGGACTCCCTGCGCCTCCGGCTTCTCCAGGATGAAGTCCGCACGGGGCGTGCCATCCGGGTGGTAGCGCCAGTCCGCGAAAGCCCAGCGGCCCAGCCCCTTGCGGTGGGTAATCTTGAGGAACCGGGCGGGGATGATCTGATCGGTATCGATGTTCTGCTGCGCGAGGACGACGGTGCGCGAGTGCAGCGTTCGGAAGGGTTCCATGGACTCACCTCAAGAGTTCGCGGGGATCACTGACCTGGCCGGTGACGGCGGCGGCAGCGGCGGTCAGCGGACTGGCCAGGAAGGTCCGGCTGGACTTGCCCTGCCGTCCTTCGAAGTTGCGGTTGCTGGTGCTCACCACGTACTGGCCGGGCTGGGCCTGGTCTCCATTCATGGCGATGCACATCGAGCAGCCGGGCTCACGCCACTCGGCGCCGGCTCCGCGGAAGATGTCGTGCAGCCCCTCGGCCTCCGCCGCGCGCTTCACGGCCTGCGAGCCGGGCACCACGAGCACCCGGACCCGCGGATCCACCTTCCGTCCGCGGAAGACCTGGGCCGCCGCGCGCAGGTCCGACAGCCGCGAGTTGGTGCAGCTGCCGATGAACACCACGTCGATGGGTTGGCCCAGCAGCCGCTGGCCCGGCTTCAGCCCCATGTAGTTCAGGGCCCGCTCCAGGGAGCCGCGAGCGCTCGCATCCGCCATGTCGTGGGGTGACGGCACTGCGCCGGTGATGGGGATGCCCATGCCGGGGTTCGTGCCGTAGGTGAGCATGGGCTCGAGCGCGCTGGCATCCACCGTCACCGTCGCGTCATAGGTGGCGCCAGGATCCGAGGCCAGGGTCCGCCAGCGAGCCAACGCCTTGTCCCAGGCTTCTCCCTGGGGCGCGCCCGGGCGGCGGGCGAGGTACTCGAAGGTCGTCTCGTCCGGAGCGATGAGGCCCGCGCGGGCGCCGGCCTCGATGGACATGTTGCACACCGTCATGCGCTCTTCCATGGAGAGGCCACGGATGGCGTTGCCGGTGTACTCGATGACGTGGCCCGTGCCGCCGCCCACGCCCATCTTCGCGATGATGCCCAGGATGATGTCCTTGGCGCTCACGCCGGGGCGCAGCTGGCCCTCCACCCGCACCTCCAGCGTCTTCGGCTTGCGCTGCAGCAGGCACTGGGTGGCCAGCACGTGGCCCACCTCGCTGGTGCCGATGCCGAAGGCCAGCGCGCCAAAGGCCCCGTGGGTGCTCGTGTGGCTGTCTCCGCAGACGATGGTGGAGCCCGGCAGTGTCAGGCCGAGCTCCGGCCCGATGACGTGGATGATGCCCTGGTGCTCCGAGCCCAGCTTGTGCAACGGCACGCCGAACTCCTGGCAGTTGGCCTCCAACTGGGAGACCTGCGCCGCCGCCTCCGCGTCCACCATGGGGTAGCGCCCCTGGGCATCCGGCGGGAGCGTCGGGGTGGAGTGGTCCATGGTGGCGACGGTCCGGTCGGTCCGCCGCACCCGCAGGCCGCGCTGGCGCAGCAGGCTGAAGGCTTGCGGTGACGTCACCTCGTGCACCAGGTGGAGATCCACGTAGAGCACGGCGGGTGTGTCGGCGGTCTCCGGCTGGACGATGTGGGAGCGCCAGATCTTCTCGAACAGGTTCTGAGGGGATGAAGGGCTCATGTCACGCGCTCGCTTGCATGGAGGGGACGGCGTGGCTGGAGGTGGGGAGGATGGCCGGGGCTCGAGTCATCCGGTTGAGGGCCTCGACGAAGGCGTGGGCACTGGCGGCGATGATGTCGGTGTTCACCGCCCGGCCCTGGAAGCGGCGAGTGCCGCCTTCCACCTCCAGGGAGACCTGGCCCTGGGCGTCTTCGCCGTCCGTCACGCTCGTGACTTGATAGCTGCACAAGCGGACTTGTTGGCCGGTGATGCGCTCAATGGCCTTGAACACGGCATCCACCGGCCCATCACCACAGGCGGCATCTTGTACCTTGCGCCCATCGGTGTGCGTGAGACAGACCGAGGCGGTGGGCACCGTCCCCTGTCCCGAGACACAGCTGAAGCTCTCCAGCTTCCACGAGGACACTTCCGTCGGGCCGATGTAGCCCTGCACGAGCGCCTCCAGGTCCGCGTCGAAGACCTCCTTCTTGCGATCCGCCAGGTGCTTGAACTCCTCGAACAGCTTGTCGATCTGCTCGGCTTCGAGCTGGTAGCCGAGTTCCGTCATCCGCTGGCGCAGCACGTGCCGGCCGCTGTGCTTGCCCAGCACCAACTGGCTGCCGGGGAAGCCCACGTCCTCGGGGCGCATGATCTCGTAGGTGCCTCGGTGCATGAGCATCCCGTGTTGGTGGATGCCCGCTTCGTGGGCGAAGGCGTTCTGGCCCACGATGGCCTTGTTGCGCTGCACCTGCAGCCCGGTCACGTTCGAGAGCAACCGGCTGGTGGGGTAGAGGCGCTCGGTGCGGATCCGCGTGCGGACTCCGAAGAAGTCATGGCGCGTGCGCAGGGCCATGACCACCTCCTCCAGCGCGCAGTTGCCCGCCCGCTCTCCGATGCCGTTGATGGTGCACTCGACCTGCCGCGCGCCCTCGGCCACCGCAGACAGGCTGTTGGCCACGGCGAGCCCGAGATCATTGTGGCAGTGGACGCTCAGCACGACGTTCTCGATACCTCGCACGTGCTTCCGCAGGTACGCGATCAACGAGGAGTACTGCGAGGGGACGGTGTAGCCCACCGTGTCGGGGATGTTGATGGTGGTGGCTCCCGCTTCAATCACCCGCTCGGCCACCTCGGCGAGGAACTCGGGCTCGGTGCGCGCGGCATCCTCGGCGGAGAACTGCACGTCCTCGAAGCGCTCGCGGGCGTAGCGGACGGCCTCCACCGCGCGCCGGACCACTTCCTGCTGGCTCATCTTCAGCTTGTACTCGCGGTGGAGCGGGCTGGTGGCGAGGAAGCAGTGGAGCCGCCGCCGCTTCGCCGCCCGAAGAGCCTCCCAGGTCCGGTCGATGTCCTCGCGGTTGGCTCGGGCCAGGGCGCACAGCGTGGGGCCTTCGATTCGCTCGGCCACGCTGGCTACCGCCTCGAAGTCTCCCTGGGAGGCGACGGGAAATCCGAGTTCGATGACATCCACTCCGAGATCCCTGAGCGCCAGCGCCACCTGGAGCTTCTGCGCGGTGTTCATGCTGGCTCCTGGTGATTGCTCTCCATCACGCAGGGTGGTGTCGAAGATGATGACGCGATCCTTCGTGCTCTCTGTGCTCATCCGTCCGCCTCGTTTCGGTGTGCTGCGAACTGCGGGTCTGCGGTTGATTGGGAGAGGCCGGAAAAAACAAAAGCCCTGCCGCCGTTTCCGGGGGCAGGGCTTGTCGTTCCAGCCTGGGTGTCATCCAGTCTCAGAACGGTGGCCCGGCCCCGTGCACGAGGAGAAGCAGCGCGCTCGGAAGCACCACGGCCACTAGGCCGACGGTGAACGCGCGCACCTGCACGAATAGGCTCAGGCCCCGGTTCATCACCGGGAAGAGGGCCAGCTCGGACGTGGTGGCAGGGTTCGTCATCGTCGGTTTCGTCAGACTACGGCCATCTTGAGGCAGATCCAAGCCCCCATCCACCAAAATCTCTCAGGACAAGGCTTGAGAGAGCTTCCAGCTATCGAGGATCCGCCAGGGCTCGCCGCGTTCCTGCTCGATCCAGTAGAGCGTTGGGAAGGTGAGTTGGAGGCGGGGCGGCAGTCGGGAGGCGGTCTCGATCGAGTTGCCCTCGGCCTTTGGATTCCTCGGGTGCGCCAGGGTGAGGTGTGGACTCTGACGCCGGATCTCCTTCGAGCCGAGGAGATACTCTCTCAGTTGGCGGAATGAGTCCTCGCCTGCGATGCAATTCAGCAGCAAGCCATGACCCGAGAAGGTCTGGGGTTCACCGAAGCTCAAGGTGAGCGGCCCGAAGGGAATGGCTTTGAGCCTGGCCTGCCATACCGAGACATCGCCGAGCTCATCTTCCCGGCACAGCGTCACGTGCGCTGGGATGAGGCGGTGCTGGACGGGGTCGACGATGGTGCGCACAGCCTCGATGTCCTGGGAGGCATCGCGAGGCACATACAGGCTCAATTGCTGACGCAGTTCGCGCATCTCGAGGACTATAGCCACCGACACGGCACCCCGGGGCGGAGTTGCGGCACGGGAGCCGCTACACTGGGCCTCCATCCACCGAGTATTCCATGACCGACGAACTCCTCTCGCTCACCGATATCCGCACACTCGAGCAGCTTGCTCGCACCCAGGGCGTGGACGCGCTGGATGCCGCGCTGGGCGAGGCGCTTGCACGTCTTCCCGAGCAAGCCCGTGTGACACGGGAGGAAGGACTCACCGTCTCTCCCAGGACGCTGCGGATGATCCGGAGTGCGCTCTCTCTCGACGCCGGGTTCTTGCGCGCCCACCCGGAGGCGCTCTTTCAGTGCCTCTTCAACCGCCTGCGCTGGTTCGACGCGCCCGACGCCGCGGCCTACTTCACACCGAGGGAGCACGCTCCCTGGAGCGCGCCGGATGCGCACCTGCATGTGCTCGCGGAGCACTGGCGCCGTCAGCGCGACGCGCACAACCCTACTCCCTGGCTGGAGGCGCTTCATCCCCTGCGCGGCGGCCTGGAGAGCCGTGAGCAGCACTTTCGCGGGCACCGGGCACATGTCCTGTGCGTGGCTTTCAGTCCTTCGGGCGAGCGTCTGGCCTCGGGCTCGTGGGATGACGGCAACAACCTGCGCATCTGGGACGTCGCCACCGGGGCGTGCACCCAGGTGCTCCCAGGCCACGAGTGCGAGATCCTCGACGTGGCCTGGAGTCCGGATGGGAAGCTTCTGGCCACGGGCTCGCGCTCCCATGACGTGCGCCTCTGGGATGCGACGACGGGGGCGCTCCTGCACGAGCTTCCGGGCCAGGAAGGCCGCGTGACGTCGTTGGCCTTCAGCCCGAATGGCCGCCTCCTCGCCGCGGGAAATCTCGGCTGGATGGTACGGCTGATAGAGGTGGCCTCGGGCGCGGTGTTGCGGGAGCTGACGGGGCATGAGCAGTCCGTGCTATGCGTGGCCTTTCATCCCTCCGGCCACTTTCTGGCCACCGGGGCTTCCGATGGCACGGCCCGTATCTGGAACGTGGAGACCGGCGAGCAGGTGGCGCGCATCGAGGCCGGGCCGCAGGTGCCGTCGCTGGCCTTCAGTCCGGACGGTGCGTGGCTCGCGCTGGGGGGCTACGACGGCATTCCCCTCGTCGAGACGCAGGGGTGGACGCGCGTGCGCACGCTGGGCGGTGCGCGGCCCTACTCGCAGGTCGCGTGGATGGGCAACGAGAGGCTTGGCGCGTTGTCGTATGACCGGCTCGTGGTGCTGGACACGCGGAGCGGGGAGATCTCCCGCTCTCGCCCCCAGGAATCCGACGGTCACGAGCGCCGCGTGGCCTTTCATCCTGACGGACAGCGCTTCGCCCTCACCGCGGTCGACGGCGTAGTGCGTGTGATCGACATCGCCTCCGAGCCCCCACCCGAGCCACTCCCCGAGCTGGCCCGGGTGAGGGATTTCTGGGCCTCGCCCGAGGCGGGCGTTGCAGTGATCCCAGCCGCAGGCGTCACCTTCATCCTGGGCAGGAGTGGCCAGATGCGGCAGATGACACTGGAGCCGCATGCAATGCCTGGACAGCCTTGGGCGGCGAGTCCGGATGGAAAGCTGCTGGCGTATCCCGCTCGTGCCTACGAGGAGGACGGTCCCCGGGAGCTCGTCGCTCTGCTCGACGGGGAGACGCTCTCCTCGCTGCGGACGCTGTCGGTGGAGCCAGGCCCTTCCGAGGGTGGGAGCCGCTTCGGGCCCCAGGAACGGCTGGTGGCCCTCTCCCCTGATCGGACGTCTGTCGCGGCAGTCGTGGAGGAGGGCGTGGTGCGGTTGTGGCGCATCGCGGACGGCACGTTGCTCCACACGCTGCGCGGTCATGCAGGCTCCATCAGCCTGCTGTGCTTCACGCCTGACGGAGCGTACGTGGTGTCCGGCTGTGCTTCGAGCTCGCGGTTGCTGCTGCATGACACGCGGAGCGGAGCGATTGCCGTCGACACCCCAGCCGTGTTGGAGCTCACGGTGGCGTATGCGGCAGCGTCACGGGCGCCGTGCATCGCGGTGGGCCGCGACTCGGGGGAGCTGGAGCTCATCGAGCTGGCGACGGCCTCACGGCGGCTCGTGCGGGTGGCGGAGGCGGAAGTGGTCGCAGTGGGCCTCTCCGAGGATGGCGCGCTCGCCGCCGCCTGCGGGAGTGATGGCGGGGTTCGTCTCATCGACACACGGACGGGAGTGATCCTCCACGAACTCCCGCACCCGGCGAATCCCTTCAATGTGGCCGTGGGGGACGGAGTGGTGATCACCCAAGCCGACGACGGGCACGGACGCTTCTTCTCGAGCTCCACGGGGGCCCTGCTCGCGGACGTGCCGGGTTTCGTGGATCCGGATGAGGTCGTGCACCAGGAGCACTGGATGGTGCTCGGGGAGGAGGAACTCGCCATCTACCGGAGGCAGGAGCTTGCCCCGAGCCTCTTCTTCCATGACGCGATGGAGCAGGTCTTCATCCTGCGAGGCGGGCTGGTGGTGGGGCGCGGGCGGAACGAGAAGGATGCCCTGTACGTCCTGCGGATTCACGGATAGAGCCGCACCTGAGCCCGAGGCAGTGCCCCTGTCGGGCGAGACCACTGCCAACTGGTATGCTTGTCATACCCGTTCGCAACAAGTGCGGCCGACAAGGAGGCTTTCCCTCCGAGCCAGCTCCCTCACAAGAGGACCGCACACTCCCGTGAGACCCCCATGAAGAGGCAGATCTTCATCGCGCACGCTCCCCGCGAGGAGGCCCTGGCCGAGGAGGTGGCCAGACCTCTCGAGGAGGCGGGTTACGAGGTCATTCATCACAACACGCTGACGGTGGGTGATTCCACCCTGGCGCGTCAGCTCTCGGGACACAGCGTCAAGCTGTTGCCCGTGATCCTGACTGGGGGAACACCTCCCGCCATCCTGGCGGACTATCGCTATGCGGACCTGGGCAAGGATTGGAACAAGGGCGTCGCCGAGCTGCTGCGCGCCATCCAGTGAGGTGACTGCTGGGGCACCTACTTGCTCTTGCGGTTCATGAAGGCCAGGAAGGCCTCGCGCGCCTCATCCGAGTTGAGGCGCTTGATGAACTCGGCGCCCTCGCGGCGCAGCGTGGCGTTCACCTCGGCACGCAACGGCTCGCGCAGCAGCCTCTTGGTCACCTTGAGCGCCTCCGCGGGCTTGGCGGCCAGCGTCTTGGCGCGCTCGGTGGCCACCTCCAGCAACTGGGCGTCCGGCACCACGCGCGAGACGAAGCCCGCCCGCTGGGCCGTGGCCGCGTCGAACGGATCGCCGAACATGAGCAGCTCCGAGGCCAACGTCATCCCCGCGTTGCGCGGCAGCAGCAGGCTGGAGGCTCCCTCGGGGCACACGCCCAGGTTGATGAAGGGCATTACGAAGCGCGCCCGCTCGCTGGCCACCACGTAGTCACAGTGCAGCAGCATCGTCGTGCCGATGCCCACCGCCGCCCCGTCCACCGCCGCCACCACCGGCTTCTCGTAGTTCACCAGCGTCCGCAGGAAGCGGAACACCGCGCTGTCCTCCCCCGCGGGCGGCCGCTCCAGGAAGTCGCCAATGTCATTGCCCGCCGTGAAGGTCCCCCCAGCACCGGTGAGCAGCACCACGCGCACCGCCGGATCCATGCCCGCCGCCAGCAGGGCCTCCGTGGTGGCCTCGTACATGGCGTGGGTGAAGGCGTTCTTCTTCTGGGGACGGTGGAAGGTGAGGGTGCGTACGCCCTCGGCATCTTGCGTCAGCAGGGTCTCGGACATGGCCGCGCAGCCTACCCTGTTGGCGCCGCGCCCGCGCTGTCTTCAGAGGTCCACGCCCGTGGCGCGCTTGAGGTGGGCGGCGCGCAGCACCTCGTCCTCGTGGGCATGGCGCGTCAGTCCGTGGTCCGTCACTGTCAGTAACACCAGGGGCTCGGGGCCGGTGGACTGGGCCTGGTGCAGCGCCCACCGGGGAATGAAGACCGCGTCCCCCGGCTTCACGAGCACCGCCGTGCCTCGAACGTGCACGCGGCCCGTTCCCGAGAGGACCACCAGGAGCACCTCGTGGGCGTGCTCGCGCGGCTCGCTGCGGCGGCCCGGCGCCACCTGCACCACGCTCGTCTCCAGCACCTCGCCAGGAAAGGGCACCCGGTCCACGGAGAAGTCGATGCTCCGCGGCTCGTGCGTCTGGCGGAAGAAGGGGACGACGTTGGACAGGTCTCCCAGGTGGAGGGTGCGGGGATCCGGCTCCTCTGGCACCAGCGGCAGCCGCGCCTGGATGCGCTCCATCAGCGGGGCGAGCCGCCGGTACCTCGCGGACTCGAACAGGCCGTTCAGGAAGTTGCCCTGCAGCTCCAGCGCCCGCTCCATGGCTCGCGTGCACGCGTCGAACCAGCCCGGTTCGCCGGTGTGGGCGCGCACCATCTCCGCCAGCAGGTTCACACGCCGGGTGTCTCCCTGCATCTTCCGGTGGAAGAAGGCCAGGTGGCGCTCGGCCACTCCCGCCTGTTGCAACCCGTCCACGAAGACGCTGTACAGCCGCGGCAGGAGGGCCTCCATCCCGAAGGCCAGGAAGGCGCAGGCCTCATGGGGCGGCGAGCGCAGGCACCAGTCCAGGCACTCGCGCACGAAGTAGCGCGTGAAGTCGTGGAAGTGGATGGACTCGAGGTCCACGCCCAGCCCGTTGCGCAGGAAGGTGCGGAAGAGCGCGGCGGGCTGTTGCTCTGGAGGCTGGGCGGCATGCTCCTCCCAGAGCGCCTGGGTCAGCTTCGCGCTCCAGGGCTCGCTGTCGCACTGCGCCAGCAGCGCATGGAGGAAGCGCGGCGCCGAGCGGGTGACGAGGGCGTACTGGGAGAAGATGCCCGCGTAGTCCTCGCGCGTGAGCAGGCCGCGCCGGCAGGCCTGGAGCAGGCGGTTGTTCCAGAAGGGGTGCGAGGAGAGCCGCCCCTGCAGCTCCTCGACCGTGGCCTCGGGTGGGACGGGAGGGGGCGCCAGGCTGGGGAGGCGCGGCTCGGGCAGGGGGCGCGCCTTGGGAGGCTCGGATGCGCTGCGTTGCGGTGCCATCTCAATGGCGAGGGCCGGACCGGCGGACGGAGGGCTCATGGCGGGACCCGGGGGCGCTGGGGAGTTGCAGCCAATCGAAGGTGTGCACGTCTGGAAGGCTGGCAAGCCCGTGGGTGCTTGTCCCTGGGGCCGATACGACTGTCGAGGGTGCACTCATGCCTCGGGCCCGTCCCCCTCCAGGGCGTGCCGCCGAGTGAGCCACCGGTCCCTCCTTTGACGCAATGCGCTGGCTCCGTGCTTTTCCTTGTGCAGTGCGGAGCGGGGCGGGGGGCAGCCCTATGGAGGGACCGATGCGCTTTCGAGACCGGGCAGATGCGGGCCGCCGACTGGCGGCGCCGCTGCTGTCTCACCGGGGGCATGGGACGCGGGTGTTCGGGCTGAACAGCGGCGGGGTGCGCGTGGCTTATGAGGTGGCCCACGCGTTGGGAGCGCCGCTGGAGCTCTGGGTGGCGCGGACGGTGGACGTCCCCGGGGTGCCGCTGACGAGGCTCGGGGCCGTCGCGGAGGGGGATGGCTTCTTCCTGCACGCGGACACGGTGCGCTCCGTCGCTGCCCCGGCCGCCGAGATGACGGCGTGGATGGATGCGGAGGCCGGCGAGGTGGCGCTCGAGGCCCAGCGGCTGCGCGGCGCCCAGGTTCGGATGGAGGCGGGGACCTCCACGGTGGTGTTGGTGGCGGAGGGTATCCCCGCCGGGGACTTGCAGGTGTACGCGGCGCTCCGAGGGCTGAGACACCAGCAGCCCCGGCGCCTGGTGCTGGCGGTGCCCGTGGCCGCGGCGGAGGAGCTGGAGCGGCTGCGGCTCGAGGCGGATGAGGTGGTGTGCCTCCAGCCCATCTGGGCACTGCTCTCCGTGGACCATGCGTACGATGACCTCCGAAGCCTTCCGGACCTGGAGGTCCGCCAGCTCCTGGAGCGGGCAAGGGAGTTCGGACCGGGCCGCGAGAACTGGGTGCCGGCCCAGGGCGGTGAGTGGATCTGAGCCACGTGGCCGGGCCCATCCTGGTAGGGTCCGTCCCCCATGAACTCACCTGAACCGCGCTTCGTCTGGCTGGACCTCGAGATGACGGGGTTGGACCCGGAGACGTGCGCCATCATCGAGATTGGCATCATCATCACCGGGCCGGACCTCAAGCCCATCGCGGAGATGGAGCGCATCGTCTGGCAACCGGATGAGGTGCTGGCGCGGATGGAGCCGGTGGTGCGGGACATGCACACGCGCAACGGGCTGATATCGCGGGTGAAGGCCTCGCCCATCTCCCTGCGGGTGGCGGAGCGGGACATCACCTCGCTGGTGGCGGACCACTGCGCGCTGGGCGAGGGCGTGCTCTGTGGCAACTCCATCCACACGGACCGGCGCTTCCTCATCCGCTACATGCCGATGCTGGAGCGCTTCCTCCACTACCGCATGGTGGATGTGACGAGCCTGAAGGTGCTTACGCGGGCCTGGTTCCCGGATGTGGCCGAGCCGCGCAAGAACCCCTCCGGGCACACGGCGCTGTCGGACCTGCGCGCGAGCATCGCCGAGCTCACCTATTACCGCGAGAACTTCTTCCGCGCCCACGGCTGAGCGCCCTCGCGGGGCGCCCGGGGTTCAGCGCGAGCCCAACCGCTCGCGCAGGACGTGCTTCTGCACCTTGCCCAGCGCGTTGCGGGGTAGGGCGTCCACGAGCTCCACGCGCCGAGGCTTCTTGAAGCTGGCCAGCCGGTCCTTGCACCAGTCCACCAGGGTCTGGGGCTCGGGCGCGGGCTGGCCGGCGGCGGGCACCACCACGGCCACCACCTGCTCGCCGAAGTCCGGGTCCGGCAGGCCGAGCACCGCCACCTCGCCCACGCCCGGGTGCGTGGCGAGCACCTCCTCCACCTCGCGCGGGTAGATGTTGAAGCCCCCGCTGATGATGAGCTCGCGCGCGCGGCCGGTGATGTGGAAGTAGCCGTCCTTGTCTCGCAGGCCCAGGTCGCCGGTGCGGAACCACCCGTCGGCATCGAACGACTCGCGCGAGGCGTCTTCCCGCCGCCAGTAGCCGGCGAAGACGTGCGGGCCGCGCACTTCGATCTCCCCCGTCTCTCCGTCCGCGAGCGGCTGGCGGCCGCGCACGTCCACCACGCGCGCCTCCTGGCCGGGGAAGGGCATGCCCACCGTGCCCGGACGGCGCTCGCCGTCATAGGGGTTGGTGGTGTTCATGATCGTCTCGGTCATCCCGTAGCGCTCGAGGATGCGCTGGCCGAACTCGGCTTCGATCTCCTGGAAGAGCTGGGCGCTGAGCGGTGCGGAGCCGGAGACCATCAGCCGCAGCGGGCGGGGGCGCAGGCCGGTGCGGCGGGACTCCTCCAGCAGCCGGCTGTACATGGTGGGCACGCCGAAGAACAACGTGAGCGAATCATCCGAGTGCAGCGCCTCCAGCACCTCCGAGGCCACGAAGCGGCGGCGCAGGTCCACGCTGGCGCCGGTGTAGAGCGTGCCGTGCAGGCCCACCATGAGCCCGTGCGTATGGAACAGTGGCAGGGCCAGCAGCAGCCGGTCCTCGGCCGTCCACCGCCAGGCCTGGGTGACGGCCCGGATGTTGGAGAGCAGGTGGCTCTGGCGCAGCATGGCCCCCTTCGAGCGCCCCGTGGTGCCCGACGTGTAGCCGAGCACCGCCGTCTCGGTGCTCCCAGGCACCGTCATGGACAGCTGTGCCTCCACGGGCTCCGCGAGCAGCGAGTCGAAGGCCGTCACGGTGACGGATGACGGGAGCGCAGCGCCAGGCGGCTCCACGGTGATGAGCCACTCCAGCGAGGGGAGCGAGGGCAGCAGCGGGGCCAGCTCCGCCACGCCCGCCGCGCCGGTGACGCAGGTGCGCGCCTCGGAGTCCGAGAGGATGTGGCTCAGCTCCACCTGCCGGTACTGCGTGTTGACGAGCACGACGATGCAGCGGGCGTACTGCGCGCCGAGATAGGCGATGACGAACGCGGGGCTGTTCTCCAGGAACAGGGCCACGCGCTCACCGGGCTCCTTGCGCCGGCGCAGGAGCGCCTGGGCGAAGGCGGTGACGCGCCGGGCGAGCTCTCCATAGGAGTAGCGCTCGGAGCCGAAGCTCAGCGCCAGCCGGTCCGGCGTCCTCCGGGCATGCTCCAGGAAGACTTCGAGGAGGGTGTGCATGGGGCGGCGAGCCTACCCGCTCCGCCCCGCGCTGGCGCCTCCAAGCCGCTCCTCACCTCACGCGGGCGAGCACCACGGGGCCCGTCGTCCCGGCCGGGGCCTGGGACAGGGGCACGCGGTAGGTGAAGCTGTGGCCGGAGGGATCCGTCGGCGTCACCAGGATGACGGGGACGCGGGTGCCGCACACCTCCACCAACTGCGCGATGATGCCGCGCACGAACTGCCCATCCAGCCCGGGCACGGGGCCGATGGCGGCATGGTATTCCGGCATCACCTCCACGGTGACTTCCATGTCGCCGCCGGGCAGCTCGCGCGAGCGGGCCTTGGCATGGTTGACGCCCGTCTGGAGCACGCGCGTCATGTGATTGAGCATCCGGCGAGCGCCCCACATGCGCGCCATGCCAAACAGCGCCTTGCCCATGCTCGTGGCGCCAAAGCCCTCGAGCGCCTTGATGCCCAACTGGTAGCGCGCCTCATCGCGAGGCAGGTCCGGGAAGCGGACCTCCGCGCACAGCTTGAGCGTGCCCAGCAGCGTCATCAACGGGTAGGCGCTCAGCAGGGGCCGGTCCACGTCCACGCCCATGGCCATCAGCTTCCGCCGGGCGTCGCCATCCAGCCGGTCCTTCATGGCGTGGATCAGCAGGCCCTCCATCAACTGATCGAAGGCCACAGGCTCTTTGCGCAGGGGCTGCTCGAGGGGCATGGCTCTCACGCACTGCTCCTGAAACCGCAAGGGGACGGACTGGATGCGAAGCGGGAATGCCGCGGAGTGGCCCATGACACCCTCTGGTGTCCGGGAGTGACTGGAAGTTTCAGGTGTCGGCCGGAGCATCGTAGTCCGGCGTCAGGTCCACCGCGTTCACGGTGAGCAGGTGGTAGATGATGATGTTGCTCATCCAGAAGAAGATGGCGCCGAAGCTCACGTACACCAGCGGTGAGCCGGGCCATACCTGCAGGGGATTGCCCATGAGCTTCGCCGACACGAAGCCCCCCGCCCACTCCACGCACCAGGAGATGGCCGTGCCATATGCCACGCGCCGCCATACCGTGAGCCGCTTCGGGTAGAACCAGTAGTAGTGCAGTGTCCACATCATCCCGATGCCGAACGCCCACATCATCAGGCTGGCGAACGAGAACCAGTGGTACGGCGAGCTCGGGTAGACCCAACCCCAATCTCCCTGGACCATGCGGAACAGCTGGTTCTGCGTCAGCTCCAGCAGCCAGAAGATGGGGGTGAGGTAGAGGATCTGCGTGGCCAGGACACGCGCATAGGTGAAGAAGGACCTCTCCTGAAGTCCCGGGGCCACGGTGAGCGTGTTCATCCTTCCCCTCCAAGATGGGCGGATTGATGGAATGGCGTGGTAAGCGGAGACCGGATTGAAGTTTCAGTCGCCACCCTGACGCTTCTGTTCAACCGACAACCGGTTGCGCCAGGACGCCACCCGGAACGGTCTCACGGCGTTCGCGATCAGAACAAGTGGGCCTCCGGCGGGTGGGCAGGGGCGGGGCCTTCTGCCCTCTGCGGCGACAGCACCTCACACATCTGTCCGGGGAGAGCGACCTGACGGAGCGGGCAGCAGGTTCACTCCCAGTGGGTGGGGAGTGGCGCTCAGCCCCGAGGCAGGCGCACGGTGAAGGTGGTCCCCGTCTCCACGGAAGAGGCCACCTCCACGGTGCCTCCGTGGCCGCGGACGATCTCCTGGACGATGTAGAGGCCCAGGCCGATGCTGCGGCTCTGCTTGCCCACGGTGGGCTCGCCCCGCGTGAGTGGCTCGAAGAGGCGGGGCAGCATCTCCGGAGGAATGGGCGTGCCCTGATTGCTCACCACGAGCAGGGCGGAGTTCGGGCCCGCCTCCGTGTGCACGCGCACCGGGCTGCCAGGCGGGCTGTAGGCCAGTGCGTTGCCCACCAGGTTGGTGAGCACCTGGGCGATGCGATCCGGATCCCACTGGCCGTGGCCGTCCCCGTCGGCCTCCACCTGTACCTGCCGCTCCGGGTGGGCCTGCAGCACCTCGTCCACCACGTGGCGCGTCACCTCGTGCAGATCCATGGGCCTCCGGTTCAGCGGAATACCGCTGCCCAGACGGGCCTGCGTGAAGTCCAGGAAGTCTCGGATCAGGCGCGTGGCCCTGTCGCACGAGGAGGCAATGCGGCGGACCGCCTTGAGCTGCTGCTCGCTCAATCCCGGCGTCGCCTGGAGCAGCCCCGCCGCCATGGTGATGGCCCCCAGCGGGTTGCGCAGATCATGCGAGACGATGCCGATGAGTTGCTGCTCGAACTCGGTCCGGCGGCGCAGCTCCTCCTGGTCCCGCCGCTGCTGCTCGTGGGCCAAGCGCTCCTCCTCGTAGAGCCGGACCCGGTCGATGGCCTGGGCGCAGGCGTGGGCCACGGCGGTGAAGAAGGCCCGGTCGTCCTCGGTGAAGCCGCGCTCATGGGAGAAGGAGAGCCCGATCGCCCCCAGCGTGCGGCCCCGGACCAGCAGGGGCAGCGCGGCGGCGGCTAGGCTGAACGTCCCATGGGCCATGTGCGGGTAGTGCGTCTGCCAGTCCGCGCGCGAGGTGAGCCAGTACGGCCGGGCCTCGCGGAACGCGTCCGTCAGGGGCGTGGAGCTCTGCACCGGCACGCGCTTCCACCGCGTCACCAGCTCCTCGGAGTAGCCCACGGACTGCACCACCTCGAGCGACTCGCCCGTGGAGTCCAGCAGGCACACGGAGCCCGCGATGGCTCCCAGCGAGGGAAGGCCCTGCTCGAAGAGGGCCCGGATGACCTGCTCCAGCGAGGTGGCCTCCGTCAGCCGCGAGGCGAGGGCCTGGAGCCGGGCGATGTAATCCGCGGCCCGGTGCGCGGCCTCGCGAGCGGTGGCCTCCTGCTGGCGCAGCAGGTCCGCCTGGCGCCGCACCTGCTGCTGCGCCCGGAACAGCTCGATGAAGACGGCCACCTTCGAGCGCAGCACGTCCGGCGAGAAGGGCTTCTGCAGGTAGTCCACCGCGCCGTGCGCGTAGCCCTCCCGCACGTCCGCCTCGTCCCGGCCATAGGCGGTGAGGAAGATGATGGGGATGTTGCGCGTGCGCTCGCGCTGCTTGATGAGGGCGGCCGTCTCGTAGCCATCCATCCCCACCATCTGCACGTCCAGGAGGATGACGGCGAAGTCCTCGGACAGCAGGTTGCGGAGCGCCTGTGAGCCGGAGGTGGCCTTGGTCAACCGCACCTCCAGGGGCGCGAGGATGGCCTCGAGCGACAGGAGGTTGGCGGGGTTGTCGTCTACCAGCAGCACGCCCGGTTCGTCGCTCGCTTGGGAGGCCATTCGAGTCGTCTCAGGGAGATTCACCAACCGACCCGGCTTTCCGATTCGAGGAGCCCCCCCAGCATAGCGCCCACTCAACTTTCCAGGGGAGGGCCGAGATTCCTCCTCTCAAGGGATGGAGAGCAGCTCCACGTCGAAGATGAGCACGGAGTTGGGGGGGATGGGACCCTGGCCCTTGGCTCCGTAGCCCAGCGAGGAGGGGATGACGAGCTTGCGCACCCCGCCCACCTTCATGCCGGGGATGCCCTCCGTCCAGCCGTCGATGACGGCGGTCTTGCCAGGGGTGAACGAGAAGGCGGTGCGGCCCGCGGACTTCGAGCTGTCGAACTGAGTCCCGTCCGGCAGCCAGCCGGTATAGTGCACGGTCACCTGGCGGCCCTTCGTGGCCTCGTCGCCGGTGCCGACCTGGAGGTCCTGCAGGTAGAGCCCGCTCTCGCGGTGCTCCATGGCGGCCAGGTCCACGCCCAGTTTCGGCGCGTAGGTGACCTTCGTCGGATCTCCACTTCCGGAGCTCGCCTCGTCGTCTCCACAGCCGACGAGCAAGAGGAGTGAGCACAGCAGCAGGGAGCGGATCATGGGGGAGCCTCCAGGGGGCAACGTGGCGCGTGGTGAGAGGCGCACTGCATACCTCGGGGCGAGTGGGGCACGCATCTCCTGGGTGGCAGTCGACAATCCAGGAGGTAGGCAGAAGGGCCTGCGGGGCAGGTGCCGGACAGTGGAAGTCTGGCTCGAATACCCGACGTGTCAGGTCTTCCAGGTGAGGCGACCGGACGCTGGGGGTCCCTTTCACCCCCGCCTTGCAAACGCTCGCCACGACACGGCTACACTGAAGCCCTCGCACCAGGAGCGCGCAACGTCTCGCCATCCGGGGGGGATCTGAAGGAGCCGGATTTTGGACTCGCCCAAGTTGGAGCTGCTGACCCAAGGGCTGGAAGAAGTCATCGAAGGTCGACCGGACGATGCGAGGAAGACACTCGCTTCCCTCCGTGGCCGGTTGGACGTGGACGCCTTTCCCGAGGACATGCAGTACCTCATCTTCGCGGCGGCGCTGTCCCGGCGGCTGAGCGGCACCGCGGCGGATGAGTTCAACCTCTACCTGCGGCGTTACGAGCACCCGCAGATCAACCTCTTCTCGCTGCTGGCGTCGCGGCTGCCGCTGGTGCCCATGGCGGGCACCATCGCCAACGAGCTCATCGCGGCGCTGGTGCGCGGGCACGACACGTTCACGCTGCTGGACGTGGGCATCGGCGTGGGGCGGCAGGAGGTGGCGCTGCTCAACGCGCTGGCGGCCTCCAACTCCCTGCCCCGGCACGTCACCATCGTGGGGGTGGAGCCCGGAGAGGGCTCGCTGCGCGCCGCGGAGGAGTCCCTCACGGCGACGGCACGAGGCCTGGGGGTGGGGCTGCGCTTCATCGGTCTGCCGCAGACGGCCGAGACGCTGAGCGAGGAGCACTGGGCGATGCTGGGAGATCTACCCGGTCCGCGCGTGGTCAACTCCGCCTTCTCCATGCACCACATCGCCTGGCGGCCCGAGGGGGAGGACTTGCGCGACGCCTTCTTCCGGCGCCTGTGCCAGTGGGCGCCCACGGGCGTGGTGCTGTGCGAGCCCAACTCCAACCACCACCGCTCGGCCATCCGCGAGCGCTTCCACAACTGCTGGCGGCACTTCTACTTCACCTTCCAGTTGCTCGAGGAGCTGGACATCCCCCGGCAAGAGAAGAACACCATCAAGGTCTTCTTCGCCCGCGAGGTGGAGGACATCGTCTCCACGCTGGACGAGCAGCAGCGCAGCGAGCGGCATGAGAACGCGAGCGCCTGGGTGGAGCGGCTGGTGCGCAGCGGCTTCCAGCCGGAGGAGATGCAGGGGCGCCAGTGGTCCGCCGCGCATCCGGCCGTCACCCTGAGGCCCCAGCGCGGCTACGTAGGGCTGGAGTACCGGGACGAGACCATCGTCGCCGTCCTCTGCGCCACCGGGGCCGGCGCGAGGCCATGAGCTGGGCCGCGCTGGAGCAGCGGGCCCGTGAGGTGGTGGAGCGCTGCCGGGCCGCGGGAGTGCGGCTCGCGGTGGCGGAGGCGTGCACCGGCGGGCTCATCGCCGCCAGCCTCACGGGAGTGCCGGGCTCCTCCGCGGTGCTGGAGCGCGGCCTGGTGCCCTACTCGAACGAGTCCAAAGAGGAATTGCTGGGCGTGCCGCGGGAGCTGTTCGTGGCCCATGGCGCCGTCAGCCCCGAGGGAGTCCGAGCTATGGCCGAGGGCTTGCTGGCCCGAGCCCCCGTGCAGCTGACACTTGCTGAGACGGGCATCGCCGGACCGACGGGAGGCACCCCGAGCAAGCCCGTGGGGCTCGTCTTCCTCGCGGTGGCCCGGCAAGACGCGCCTACCGTGGTGGAGCGCCATGTTTTCCCGGGAGATCGCGACGCTGTCCGGCACGGCGCGGCGGTGCGCGGCCTGGAGTTGATCCTTGAACAGCTCGGGAGGGAAACCTGAGCTTCGACCGTACACCTACATTGGTGGCGGCGTTTTGACGGGGGGCGATATAACATCACCGCAGTCAGTCAGTGGTCGCGGGCCGGGAGGAGTTGCGGTGTACCAGATCCAGATCGACAAGACGAACGCCATCGTGGACTTCATTCTCGATGGCTACATCCGTGTGGACGAGATGCAGAAGTTCGTCGCCGAGCTGAAGTTGGCGACGGCGAGCCTCTCGGGGCGAGACATCAAGATCAAGGCGGATGTGCGCACCTTCAAGCCCGCTTCGCCCGAGGCGGCGGAGATGATCCGTCAGGTCCAGGAGTTCGGGCTGCGCTCGGGCGTGAAGCGGGTGGCCGAGCTGGTGGAGAGCCAGATCGTCGCGCTGCAGCTCAACCGGGTGGCGCGCGAGAGCGGCACGGACAAGGTGCTGCGCCGCTTCTGGGAGGACTCGGCGGCGCGCCAGTGGCTGATCCACGGAGAGGCCGCCGAGCAGGACAGCAGTCCCTGAGTTTCCGGAGGCGCCATGCCGGCCGGGCGCCTCAGGAAGAAGACACCCCGAACCCGAGCAGTGCCGCCAGCGCGCCGTACAGGGGCACATTGAGGGCGAGGGTGAGCCGGTTGATGCGGCGGAAGCGGGCCTGTTCCTCGTCGGCGAACCAGACGCCCTCTTCGCCTGTCGTGGCCCCCTCCACCGCGTGGAAGAAGAGGGCCGCGTAGACGATCTCGATGACGAGGCTGAGCAGCACCAGCCCCACGAGCGCGAGCGCCCACACCTCCGAGCGGGAGAGCGGCCCGAGCCAGTGCTCGGAGTGCCAGGCCAGCCCGCCCAGCACCAGGACGAGGCACAGCACGTCATGGCCGATGCCGTATGGCGGGCGCCAGTTCTTGGAGACGTAGAGCATGTACATCTCCGCCGCGCCGCGGATCCACATGGAGGCGCCAAAGAGGCCGAGCACCATGCGGGCCTCGGGGGCCACGGCGGAGTCGAGCGCCACGGCCGGGCAGACGATGAACCAGAGGTAGACGGCGTAGAAGAGCCAGGCCACCTTGGGTGGAGAGATGCGGCCCCCGCGCGTGCCCTGGCTGTTCTGGCGCCGCTGGAAGAGGACGCCGAGGATGGCGAAGGCGCTCAGCAGGAGCAGCAGCGCGGCGCGGGTGAGCGGGGAGAGCATTCAGGGGCGACGGGGGCGAGGGTAGTGCTCGGGGTAGTGCTGGAGGTACCACGCGCGCAGCCGGGGCAGGTGCTGGGCGGCCACCTGGGGGTGGAGGTGGTGGACGATGTGGCAGCCCACGTTGCGAGGCGCCAGCACCAGCCGGCCCAGCCATCCCAGCCCATGGTCCGCGGTGGAGGCGAGGATGCCCTGGAGCGTGTTGCCCTGGTGGCGAGCGGGGGTGTGCTCGGCCAGGAGCCGATAGGCGGACATCGCCGAGGCCATCATCAGCGGCAGCAGGTACCCGAGTCCCACGGCGCGGGGCCAGCGCCAGGCCAGCGCGAGCACTCCGAGGTGGAAGAGCACCTGCCCGAGGTCCGCGCGGGCACAGGCGATCACCTCTTCCTCGTGGGTGAGGTCCTCTCCGGAGCGGTCCAGGAGGAAGAGGCGTCCATAGAACGTCCGCAGTGAGGGAAAAGTCCAGGCCAGCACTCCGACGGGGCCGCGCACCACCCAGAAGGGGACGACGGGGACGAGGAGCAGCCACATGGGCACCGCGTGCCACCAGGGCCCGGGCGGCGGCTTGTGGTAGCCGTCCAGTGCCGTGCCCTCGTGTTGGTGGTGGCGCAGGTGGTGGTAGCGCATGGCGTTCCACGTCGAGGCGATGGGGTAGCCCGCGAGGCACTCCAGCAGCCAGAGCTCCGGCCCCTTGTGGCGCACGGACATGTGTACCGCGTCATGAAGGATGACGCCGAAGGCATGCAGCCGGCCGGCGATGAGGAGCAGGAACAGCGGCGTCGCGGCGGGGAGCAGCTGCAGGCCCGCCTGGCACGCGGCGATGAGGGCCCACTCGGTGAGGGCCATCCGCAGCAACTGGGGCACGCGGGCCTGACCCAGCAGCTCGCGGGGCACCACGGCGCGGGGCGGCAGGAGCGTGGAGGCGGAGGGGAGACTCATGGCGGCGAGCCCCTCCAGTGAAGCCAGCGGGCGGGCTCGTGGCAAGTCCCCCGGTATCTGGACAGGGCGCCACGTGTCGGGGCACGCTCCGCGCATGCACACACCGACGCGCGTCGAGCGCTGGGGCTGGATCTGGCCCCGCAGGAACGACCCGCGCATTCCCTTCGCGTGCCTGCTCACGCTCTACGGCGTGCTGGGCTTCACGTTCTTCGGCTTCAACCGCAGCCCCTCGCAGATGGCGACCATCGTCATCACCGGCAGCGTGCTGGATGCGGCGCTCGGCTGGTTGCTGCGCCGGGAGAAGGTGGTGCCGCTGAGCGGGTACATCTCGTGCTGCTCGTTGGCGCTGCTGCTCAACTACTCGCACCACAGTTGGTTGTTGCTGCTGCCGGTGTGGTTGGCGATCGGCTCGAAGTACGTGCTCACCTTCGAAGGGCGGCACTTCTTCAACCCGTCGATGTTCGCGGTGGCCACCTCGCTGCTGCTGTCGCGCGAGCTCATCACCGCGGCGCCCGCGTACCAGTGGGCCAACGGCTCGGTGGCGATGTCGGCCTTCATCCTGATGGCCGCGCTGGTGCTCTTCATCTTCCGGGTGGGGCGGGGCTGGCTGGTGGTGAGCTTCCTGCTCTTCTACGCGGCGCAGACGGCGCTGCGGGCCTACGTCATGCGGCACCACCTGCCGCCCGAGGTGCTCTTCCTGGGCACGCTGGGGGCGCCTTCGTTCTTCATCTTCGTCTTCTACATGCTCACGGATCCGGCGACGTCTCCGCCGAACCGCCGGGGGCAGGTGCTGCTCGCGCTGGCCATCACCCTGGTGGACCTGCTGCTGCACTTCAAGGAGAGCGTCTACACCTTCTTCTACGCCGCGCTCACGTGCGCCACTGCGCGCTTCCTGTTCCTCCACGCGCGAGCGCTCTGGCGGCGCGGGCTGCGCGAGTCCCTGGGGGTCTTCTTCTCCGCGGACCGGCTCAAGCGCGTGGGCGTGGTGGGAGGGCTTGGCGCGGCCCTGGCCGGGCTGTACTTCGGCGTCGTGGCGCCCTCCGTGAAGGCGCACCCGCTGTCCTTCCACATGGATCGGATGGAGGCTTCGTATACGGGGCTGGGCTCGGAGATGGGGGACGTGCTGACGCGAGTGGATCCGCGCGTGGCCCACATCTCCAAGTGGGTGCTGAGCGTGGGCGATGCGGTGGCGACGGGGGACTTCGATGGGGACGGGCTGATGGACCTCTACCTGTCCCACACGCTCAAGAAGGATGCGTACCGCGCGGCGCTCTACCGCAACCTAGGGGACTTCCGCTTCGAGCGGGTGGCGGTGCCCGCGCTGGAGCGCTTCGCCACGAACTATGCCCAGGACGGGCTGCCCGGCACGGCCACCTTCGTGGACTATGACGGGGACGGGGATCAGGACCTGGCCATCGGCGTGGCGTTCGGGCCCTCGCGGCTGCTGCGCAACATGCTGCGCGAGACGGGCAAGCCCACCTTCGAGGACGTTACCCAGGCGGCGGGCCTCGCGGACCACTCGGTGAGCCTGGGGATGGCGTTCCTCGACTACGACCGGGACGGGAGGTTGGACGTGCTGGTCACCAACGCGCTCACCACGCACCTGCCGGACTACGCGAAGCCCACGCCGCTCAACCTCTTCCACCTGCCCGCGCCCGAGTACCCCGGGGATCGGCGCATGTTCCGCTTCATGCACGACGGGTGGCACCAGGCGGATAACGGAGGCCTCAACCGCCTCTACCGCGCGCGGGGCGATGGCACCTTCGAGCCGCTGGACATGAAGGCCGTGGGGATGACGGAGACGCGCTGGTCGCTCGCCACGAGCACGGTGGATCTCAATCACGATGGGTGGACGGACCTCTACATCGCCAACGACTTCGGGCCGGACGAGGTGTACCTGAACGAGGCGGGCCAGCGCTTCCGCCGCATCGTTGGCCAGCGCTTCGGGGAGATTGGCAGGGACACGTACAAGGGGATGAACGCCGCGGTGGCGGACTTCGACCGGAACGGGTACCTGGATGTGTACATCTCCAACGTGCACCACTCGCTGCAGGCCGAGGGCAGCCTGCTGTGGATGGTGGGGCCGGGCGCGGATCCGTTCCTCCCCGAGTTCAAGGACGAGGCCACCTTCCGTGGCGCGCTCAATGAGCGGCGTTTCGGTTGGGGCGCGGCGGCGGGAGACCTGGACAACGACGGATGGCCGGACATCGTGCAGGCCAACGGCATGGTGGATGACCGGCTGGACAAGCTGCTGCCGGACGGGGCGCGCAAGGACTACTGGTACATCAACCACAAGCTGATGCAGTCCGGGCCGGAGGTGCACACCTACGCGGACCAGTGGGGAGACATTCGCGGGCGCACGCTCTACCCGAACGAGGCCCGGCGCGCGTACCTCAACCTGGGGGACGAGCAGCCCGGCCACTTCGTGGACGTGGCGCGCGAGCTGGGAGTGGAGGATCCGGACAACTCGCGCGGCGTGCTGATGGCGGACCTGGACAATGACGGGGACCTGGATCTGGTCATCACCAACCAGCACGGGCCTACCTCGGTGTACCGCAACACGCTGCGCTCCGCGGGGGCTCCGGTGCCGGAGCGCGCGCACTTCGTGGGGCTCTCGCTGGAGGGAGACGGTGTGCGGACCCACCGGACCGCGGTGGGCACGCGCGTGGTCATCTCCTACGAGGAGGGGGGCCAGCACGTGGAGCAGGTGCAGGAGGTGGGGCTGATGGGAGGCTTCTCGGCCTCGGCGGATCCGCGCATGCACTTCGGGCTGGGGCGGCACTCGGGGCCCGTGACGGCCACGGTCTACTGGTACGGCGCGGAGGAGCAGACAGTGCAGCTCGAGGCCGATCGCTACCATGAGGTCCGCCAGCCGCCGGGCAACACGGCACTGCAGGGGAGGAGATAAGGCATGTTGTCGGCCCTGAAGGGGGCCATCGTGCGGCGCGAGGCGCTCTCCGAGCTCCAGCGTGCGCAGATGCTCGCCCTGATGCAGCTCTGCTACGCCGGAGTCTCCGCCGAGCGCTTCACGAAGGATCTCGAGGACAAGCAGTACGTGATCCTCTTGTGCCTGCGCCGCACGGGAGAGCTGGTGGGTTTCAGCACCCTGCGCGTCGCGGAGGACCGGATGGGCGGGCGGCCCGTGGAGCTGGTGTACTCGGGGGACACCGTCATCCATCCGGACCACTGGGGACAGAAGGAGCTGCAGATCCAGTTCGCCCGGTTCACCTCGTGGCGCAAGCTGCGCCGGCCGATGCGCCCGCTGCTGTGGGTGCTGCTGAGCGGCGGGTACAAGACGTACCTGCTGTCCGTGAACAACTTCCCGCTCACCCTGCCGCGCCACGATTGGGTCGCGCCCCCCGAGCGCGTCACGTTCCTGCGGGAGCTGGCCTCGCGGTGGTTCGGCCGGCAGTTCGACGCGGAGCGGGGCGTGCTGCGCTTCGAGGGACAGAACTACCGCGTGCGGGATGGCGTGGCGCCCATCGATCGCGCGGCGGCGCTGCACCCGCACATCGCGTTCTTCGCGGCGTGCAATCCGGGGCACGTGGAGGGCGAGGAATTGGTGTGCCTCACGGAGATCCGGCTGAGGGATCTGGCTCGGTCGGTGGGGCTCATCCTCGTCAAGCAGGTGATGGGAGTGACGCGGCGCGGGTTGAGGCTCATCGGAGTGCGTGCGCGGGCATGAGCGGCGTCGTTCCATCCGCGCTGCTGCTCGGGGGGCTTCGAGCGGCCATGGCTCCGTCGGCGGTGCGCTTCCACCATGCGCTGGGCCGGCCGGAGCAGGCTCAGGAGGAGTGTCTCCGGCGGGTATTGCGAGCCGTGGCGGGCAGCCAGCAGGCCGCGCGCATCCCGGGCTTCGAGCGGATCTCCCGGCCGAGCGAGTTCCAGGACGCCGTGCCCGTGTCCACGCCGGACTCGGTGGCCATAGAGGTGGAGCGCATCGCCGCGGGGGAGTCGAAGGTGCTGACGAGCGCTCCGGTGGTGCGGTTCGAGCCATCGGGCGGGTCATCGGGCGCGTCGAAGCTCGTGCCCGTCACGCGGGCCTTGCTGGATGAGTTCCACCACGCGTTGGCACCCATGCTCTTCGATTTGCTGCACCGGCGTCCGGCGCTGCGAGAGGGTCCGAGCTACTGGTCCATCTCGCCCGTTGGCCGGAAGCAGGGGAGGACGCCGGGAGGCATCCCCGTGGGGAGCCTGGAGGACAGCGCGTACTTCCCGCGATTCCTCCAGCCGGTGCTCGCGCGGGTGTTCGCGGTGCCGGGGGATGTGGCGCGGCTGCCGGATGTGGAGAGCTGCCGATACGTGACGCTGTGGTTCCTCGTGGCGAGCGAGGACCTCGCGCTGATCAGCGTGTGGAACCCGAGCTTCCTCACGCTCCTCATGGATGCGCTGGAGGTGCATGGGGAGCGGCTCGCGGAGGACCTGGAGCGCGGGACGTGCCGCCCTCCGGTCCGGGATTCGGAGCAGGAGATTCGAGCCGTCCTCTCCCGGATGCGATTCACGCCTCGGCCCGAGCGGGCCCGGGTGCTCCGGCAGGCGCTGAAGGAAGGGCTGAGCGGCAGGGCGCTGTGGCCGAGGCTCGCGTTGCTCAGCATGTGGACCGATGCCCAGGCGGCCCATGCCGTGGGGCCTGCGAGGCGGCGGTTCGAGGGCGTGGAACTCCAAGGCAAGGGCCTGCTGGCTACGGAGGGAGTTGTCACTCTGCCCCTGTTCGATGCACCGGCTCCGGTGCTCGCCGTGCGCAGCCACTTCTACGAGTTCATCGATCCTGAGCGACCGGAGGCTCGTCCGCGGCTGGCGCACGAACTCGAGCAGGGGCGTGAGTACGTGCTCCTCCTGTCGACCTCGGGAGGACTGCTGCGCTACCGGCTGGGAGATCTCGTGCGAGTGGAAGGTGTCGTCAGCGCGACCCCTTGCCTGCGCTTCGTGGGCAGAGCCGATGCGGTGAGCGATCTGGTGGGAGAGAAGCTGGCAGCCCCGCGAGTCACCGCAGTGCTGGACGCCGTGCTCCCTACAGTGTTCGGAGGTACCCGGCCACGCTTCGCCATGCTCGCCCCCGAGTGGGACGCTCCGCCCGCCTATCGCCTCTTCCTGGAGACGGACGCGGCGGATGACCAGCTCACCAGGGCTGCGGAGGCCATCGAGCGCGCGCTGCGCGAAGGCTTCCACTATCGCTATGCACGGGAGTTGGGGCAGCTCGGCCCTGTGAAGGCGGTGCGAGTCACCGACGCCGCCCGGCGCTACGAGGCGCGCTGCATCGCCCTGGGCCAGCGTGCCGGAGACATCAAGCCTGCGGACCTGCACCGCCAGCCGGGCTGGACCGCGCACTTCGCTTCTGGAGGCCACCCATGAGGGACCCGCTGCACCTCGTGTCCCCGAGCCAGCCCGAGCTGGCCGTGGATCTGGATGCCGAGGCTGACTTCAGCCGCTGCGGAGCGCTGAAGGACTACTGGTACGTCGCGTGCCGCTCGCCCGAGCTCACGGGAAAAAAGCCGCTCGCGCGGACGATCCTCGGCATCCCCATCGTGCTCTTCCGCGATGAACAGGGCTGGCCTGCGGCGCTGCGAGACCGCTGTCTTCACCGCAACGCGCGGTTGTCGGCGGGGGACACCTTCGACGGGAAGCTCGGGTGTCCGTACCACGGCTGGGTGTACGACGCGGGGGGCAACGTGGTGGAGGTGCCTTCGCTCGGACCATCGCAGCGGGGAGAGGTGCTGGACGAGCGCGGCCATGCGCAGTCCGGCCTCACGGTGGAGCCGTGCAAGCTGGGGCGCGTGCAGCGCTTCGAGGCGCGGGAGCAGGACGGGCTCGTCTACGTCTTCATGGGTGGGGACGCGGCCCGAGCGCGTGCCGAGCCCTTCCGCGTGCCGTACTGGGGCCACCGCGACTGGACCGTCTACTTCATGGTGACGCGGTTCCCGAACGGGGTGACGAACCTCGTCGAGAACTTCATGGACGTGCCGCACACGGTGTTCGTGCACTCGGGGTGGTTCCGCAACCGGGTGCGCAAGCGCGTGCCCGCGACGGTGAAACGCTCGGGAGGCAGCGTGCTGGTCACGTACAAGCAGGACCGGGATGCCCTCAGCGGCTTGGGACGGCTCTTCAATCCGCGCGGCCTGCCGATGGTGCACACGGACCACTACTTCGTCCCGAACATCACCCGCGTCGATTACATGTGGGGGGAGTACGGCTTCGCCATCAACTCCCAGGTGACGCCGATCGGGCCGACGGACAGCCTGGTGTACACGGCGATCAGCTTCCGGCTCCCGTTCGAGGTTCCGGGGAGGCTGGTGGGCCGAGCGTTGGCGCCGGTGATCAAGTGGTACACGACCCAGGTCATCCGGCAGGACGTGGAGATCATGCGCGTGCAGCGAGAGGGGCTGCTCAATGGCCCAGGAGGCGGCGTCTTCAAGAGCACGGAGGCGGATCTGCTCCACGCGGACATCGAGGCCTATCGCCGCTGGCTGAGGGAGGGAGGCCAGGGGCCGGGGCCGAGCGATGAGGAGCGGGACATCGTCTTCTGGATCTGAAGTCCCACGGCTTACGGCTTCTCCTCCAGGCTGTACTTGAGCACGAGCGTCTTTCCCGGCTCGATGGTGAAGCTCTCGTGAAGGGACTTGCCCAACTCTGTGTTCTCCAGCCGCAGGTCGTGCGTTCCCTCATAGAGGGAGATGGGGCCGAGGGGAGTCACTCCCAGGAGCTTCCCGTCCACGTAGACGGTGGCGAAGGGCACGATGCGAAGCTCGAGCGTGCCCTGCTCCACCAATATCCGCTGCACGCCGTTGTCCCCCGGTTCGAGCACGATCGTCTGCCTCTTCCTCAAGCCCTTCACCGAGTCATAGACCTCCACATGCACGGGTCCGGGAGGGAGGCGGCTCACCGTCGCCGAGGCGAAGCCGGCGAACTGGCCGTTGATGCGAATCTGGGCTGGGGGAGAACTCTCGAGCACCACGGAGGCCAGCGGAAGCGGCTGGACAGACGGTGTCGGCACCGGCGGCGCCTCATGTGTCTCTGGCGCTGGAGGTGTCTCCGGCACCGGTGGAGGGGGCTTCGGCTGCTCGAACGCCTCGGGTGTTTCGGACGTCTCGGGCAAGTCCCTCCCAGTCGCGTCCATCGCGAGGGCGAGACGGGTGGCACTCCGGTCGGTCGGTGGGCTCCGCTTCTTCTTCTCACCTTCCTGCTTGAGAGGATCCGGTGTGCCTCCATCCGAGGGGACCGAGGCCTTCGCAATGACAGCTGACGGCTCCGGTGGAGCGGGTGGCTGGGAACTGGGTTCCAGCATGGGAGCGGGAGTGGGCTTCTCCTCACGGGGCGCGGGCTTCTGCGGAGTCACGGTCTCCAGAGGGACGGCTGGTTCGGGAGCGTGAGGAGCCGCCGCGTGGGCAGCGGGCTCCTCATTCGCAGGTGACGCATGGGACTGCCGGAGCACGAAGAAGGCACCCAGGGCGGCGACGATCGTCAGACAGCCCAGTGACACAGCGATGAGTCCCGCTCTTCCCTGATGAATCCCCGTGGGCTGTCGTGGAGCCGTGGTGATCAGCTCCATGTCCCGGCTCATCTCCAGGGCTGGCTCGGGCCGGAGCTCCGGTGACGCCGCGCCCCCGGTGCCGACCGCGCGCGCTGCCACGTTCGGGGAAGACGTGGGAGTCTTCACCCTGCGTGGGCCCGAAGCCGGAGGGGGGCTGGAGCGCACCGGCGGCGGAGGCGTTTTGTTGCTCGCCGGGCCCGTGCGCGCCGAGTCTTCCTTCTCGGGCTCCAAGACTCGTGTCACGAGGCTCGCGAGCTCATCGGTGCCCACGGGCTCTCCGGTGCTGTGGATGAAGCGCTCGAGATCCATCCGCAGGTGACGGCAGCTGGGGTAGCGGTCCTCCCGCTCCTTCGCGAGACACCGTTCGGTGATGCGCGCGAGCGCCTCGGGGATGTCGGGCCTCCGCTCCTGGAGCGGCTTCATCTGCTCGTAGAGGATGGCGTTCATGATTGCCACCTCGCCCGTGGCGTCGTAGGGCCGCTTGTGCGCCAGCAGTTCGTAGAGCACGACGCCCAGGGCATAGACATCCACCCGGCGATCCAGCGGTCTGCCGCGGATCTGCTCGGGCGGCATGTAGGGCAGCTTGCCCTTGATGATGCCGGCCTTGGTCCGATGGTTCTGCCCGATGACCTTGGCGACTCCAAAGTCCACGACCTTCACGGTGCCGGTGCGGGAGATGAGGATGTTGTCGGAGCTGACATCCCGGTGGACGAGCCCCAGCGGCTTGCCCGTGCGCGGATCGGCGAGGTCGTGCGCATAGGCCAATCCCTCGCAGGCATAGGAGATCATCTTCGCGCACAGCACGGGAGATAGCTCCACGCCCACGTTGCGAGCCTGGCGCGAGAGGACTCGGAGGTTGGGCCCGTCGATGTACTCCATCGCGATGCAGTAGGAGCCCTCGAACTCGCCGAAGTCGAAGATGTGGACGACGTTGGGGTGGCTGAGCTGGGCCACGAGCCGGGCCTCTTCCAGGAACATCTGGATGAACTGCTCGTCGTCCGCGAGATGGGGAAGGATGCGCTTGAGGACCAGTGTCTTGGAGAATCCGAGAGGCCCCTCGGTGCGCGCGAGGAACACCTCCGCCATGCCGCCCGAAGCCAGCTTCTTGATCAACTGATAGGATTTACTGAGCTGCAAACGGGACTCCGAGACAGGAGGAGCGCAGGCTGGTGAGGCATCGTACACAGCCGCTCATGTCGGATCCGGGTCTGCCCCCTGCCACCCGAGGCGTATGGACTCGAGGTGTGGCCGGGCGCGTTGTCTGGGATTGAGCCTCTGTACGACGCAAGAGGTACAGCCGGGCACGGGATCGCCCACGTATGGCTTTGCGCTCGCAACGGCGGCGGCTGGCCGAGGAACGAGAGCGCATGGTTTCCCTGCTCATGTCATGGAGGCGAGTACCGGGGTTGCAGCCCATGGCCCTGGCCGGTCTGGGAGTGCTGGCGACGGGGGTGGTGCTTGGCTGCATGGACATCGTGCTCACGCTGCATGCCATGGTCCGCCACCAGCAGGAGGGCGAGCGCCAAGCCCTGACGCTCGCGGAGCTGGAGGCTCGCACGCTCAATGGGTTCGCCATGACGAACCGGACGGTGGCTGCTGCCTATGTGGCGATGAACCACGCGCATGCCGCCAGCCCTGCCGCTCTTCACGCCAGCCAATCCGTGGAGTTGCTGGGTCAGATGATGGGTGCGGTTCACTCCTCCCAGTGTGCCGGCTTTGTCGCCACGCTCGACGCGGTGCGGTTGATCGGGGAGCGAGACACGGAGCGCACCGTGGGGATGCTCAACGCCGCGGAGTTCGCGCGGGCCGTGGAGGGCACTCCGTGCGGTACGTTGGATCGCTTGCTCGGGCCGGCGGAAGCCCCCCTTGGGCTCCCGGCGGGCGAGCAGCGCGAGGGCACGGAGGCGGGGTGCGCGAGCCGGGATGGCTGCTTCATGAAGTTCCGGACTGCGCGGGATTCAGACTCGGGCTCCAGTCGGACACACGTCTACAGCTACCTGGCGGGCAGCCAGCTCACAGGAGCGAGGGATGAGAAGTCCACGCTCTTCATGGCTCGAGTCGGGCACCTCCCGCCGGAGGATGCGCGTGATCCTCATGGCCTTTTCGAGCCCTCCTGGCAGGCCACACTTCCGGAGGGCTCCATTCTGGGCTCACGCATGCTCGAAGTCCTGGAGTGGAGACACGGGCGCTCCGAGGAGGATGGTTGGGAGGCTCGGTTCGAGGTGGTGCGGCGTGCCACGCAAGGGATGCCTGCGTACAAGGCCGTGATGCCGCGTGCTCTCGCGAGTGATTACGTGGGGGTCGGCTCGAGTATCGCGGTGGGCTGGCTCATGACGCGCGATACACCCGAGGAGGTGCTGGGCTTCTACCGGGAGGTGCTCGGCCGGACCGGACTGCCCGTGCTCTTCCACCGCTACCACGCGAACGCGGGCTATGTGGGCTACCGGGATCCGAAGACGCAGGAACTGCACCTTGTCTCGGTGCTCGCGCAGGGGACGGAGACCGTGGTGCTGGTCTCCCACGCTTCCGCGGACACGATCGCGGGAGCTCTGCCAGGCCCGTTGCCCCCGGAGTTGCCCGTGCTGGAGCGTCTCCAGCCGCGGGTGGTGATGCGCTTCCAGGAGGAGGGGCACGAGCGCCTCTCGGGACTGGCGGAGGCACCGCGCACCCAGGCCGAGGCGCTGGTGGACTTCTACCAGCAGGTGTTCCGTACGCATGGCTGGAGCCTCGAGCAGCCAGCCAGGCGGTTCGCGGGCACGATATCGCTCCGAGCGCGGCGCGGCCCCGTGGAGATCAGCACGCTGATCCAGCCGCAAGCACGAGGGGCCCGGCTGTACTTCACGCTGGATCGGCTGCGAGATCCGTTACGCCGTGAGTGGTACAGATCGCCTCTACAGCGGTCCGTACTCTGTGAACAAGCAGAGAGCCTGGAGCGACCTGACGCCCGGGCTCTGTGTGAGATCAGCAACTCACAGTTCGCAGTAGAAAGGACAGTCCCATGAAGCTGACCCAGAACTGGAACGCAAACAGGTATGGAACTCCTGGCACGGGTCACGGCGGTGCGCCCACGGGGCCGAACAGGTGCATGAACTCGTTCGAGGCGCAGATGGTCCAGGCCGTCATTCAGGCCACCATCAACGTGAACATCAACGTGCAGGGAGATGGCTTCCACCCGCCCAGGAACGTCGGCGACGTCTGTGGTTGCAACCCGCGTCCGTGCTTCCCCCAGTTCCCTTCGCGCCCGGATAGTTGCCACCCACAGGGGAGCTTGAAGGCCGACCCGAACGGCACGGTCACCACGCCCGGCGGCTACACGATCAAGCAAAACGCTGCACACGATTGGACGATCACCGGCCCGGACGGCAAGAACACGCGTGTCTGGGGTGACCCGCACGTGGAGGAGGGTGACGGCGGCAAGTGGGACTTCAAGCGCAACAGCACCTTCGTGCTCGGTGACGGTACGCGCATCAACGTCGGCACCAAGCCCGCTGGCAATGGCATGACGATGACCGACAACCTGGAGATCATCTCCGGCAACGACCGCGTGAAGATGACGGGCTTCGACCAGCCGAAGGGCCAGACGTCGCCGGTGACGCACGATGGCTTCGCTCACGCGAACAGCTTCGGCAACAACGACGTGTTCGTCATGGGTCGTGAGACGGACGACTGGTCCCTCGGAGGCCGGGAGATCGTCGGCAGCAACAACGGTGGTGAGACGTTCAATGTGGGCAATGCGCTGCCCGCGGGAGCGCAGACTCCGCGGCCGAGCTGGCCGCACGGCGGAGCTGGCCACGTGGGGGGCCGCAGAAGGGCGGAGCCGGAGGCGCGCTGCCTGGCATCCTGCCCGGTGAGCCTGCCCCGGGGGCGCAGCCCAACCAGGGGGCTCGGGGCAACCAGTTCGAGAATCAGCTGCAGACGCTCCTCCAGAGCCTGATGCAGCAGTTCCAGAACATGCTGCCGTTCGGCAACCTGCTGTCGCAGCGGAACTTCGGCAACGATTCGTTCAGTGCGCCGGGTATGCAGGGGAACTGGATGGACCGCCGCCAGCAGCACCTGAGCAATGGCTTCAACGACATCGGGATGATGATGAACTCGTTCTTCCAGATGAACTCGATGAACCGTGACGTCCAGGCGAACCGCTTCGGTTTCTACGCCTGATGGGAATGACGGAACCTCTCATGACCGAGACCTCGCAACCGCCGAAGGCCGCCACGCCTCCGAGCGAGACCGAGCTGGCCCAGCGGCTGATCAGCGGAGACATCACTCCGGCGCAGTTCCTGGGCCTGTCCGAGGAGCGGCTGTACGAGATCGCCGCGGTGGGCCACCGGATGCTGGTGGATGGGCGCACGCAGCAGGCGCTGACCCTCTTCAAGGGGTTGGTGGCGTCGTCGCCATACGACAGCGTCTTCCACTGCCACCTGGCCGCCGCGTACGTCGCGTCCCAACGCTACGCCGAGGGGATGCAAGAGTACACGCAGGCGCTCCAGCTCAACATCGGGAACGTGGATGCGCTGGCGGGACGCAGTGAGCTGTACCTGCGCGAGGGCAAGGTCGCCGAGGCCCTGGTCGACATCCAGGCGGCGCTGAAGCTGGACCCCGAGGCCCGGCGGGAGACGACCCAGCGGGCGCGCACCAATCTGCTGGTGCTCAAGCGGATGGCCGACGAAGTGGGGTCCTCCGAGCCACGCAAGCCCTGAGCCGCAGGGCCTGTCGAGTGTCCCCGCCAGAGGCCGGCTGCGCTCTGGCGGAGGACGCTCGCGTCCAGCTCAATCCAGGTAGCCCCAGCGGTCTTCCTCGAAGACGTAGTAGGGGCGCCCGAAGGGAATCCGGTCCGTCCAGCCCAGCACGTGTCGTGGTGGCTCGGGCGTCACATCGTAGACGAAGCCGAAGTGGGGCCCGTCATACAGGGCCTTGGGGAGCGCAGGGAGGAACTCCGGGACGAGCTCCTCCAGCGTCGTGGGGAGCCGGCCGTGTTTGCGCTCGAAGGCGCGGCACGCGGCGACGATCTGCTCGGCGTTCTTCTGGGCCCGCTCGCGTCCGGCCCGGGTGGAGCGGAGCAGGGTGGCCAGCAGCCAGACGCTCCCCGAGGCCACACCCATCGCGTGGTGTGCGGCGGTGAGGAGCCGCCGAAAGGGTCCTTCACTTTGAGGCATGCACGGCGCTCCTTCCGGACAGGAGCATATACCCTCGGATCAGTGCACGGTGCGGGTGTGCGGCTCATCTCCATCGTCCAGCCGCGCGCGAGGAGTGTCTCCACCTGCCAGCAGGTCGAGCAGGTCCTTCGTCGTCAGCCGCGCTGCGATGTTCGTTCCTTCGAGCACGCCTGCCACGAGCGCGCGTTTGTCCGAGTGGAGCGAGAGGATCCGCTCCTCGATCGTGCCGCGAGCGATCAACCGGTACACGGTGACTGGACGCGTTTGTCCGATGCGGTGGGCCCGGTCCGTGGCCTGATCCTCGACGGCGGGGTTCCACCACGGATCCAAGTGGATGACGTAGTCGGCGGCGGTGAGGTTGATGCCCGTGCCACCGGCCTTGAGCGAGATGAGGAACAGCTCGCTCTCACCGTCCTGGAAGGCCTGGATGCGCTTGGCGCGCACGGCCGCGGGCGTCGAGCCATCGAGGTACTGGTAGGTGAAGCCGGCGCGATCCAGCTCCTCGCGAACGAGATCGAGGTGCGAGGTGAACTGGCTGAACAAGAGCGCCCGGTGGCCCTCGCTGCGCAGCTCCTCCAGGAGTTCGAGGAGACGCCGCATCTTGGAGGAGGCGACGGCGGACTGCCCATCGTAGAGCCGAGGGTGGGACGCGAGCAGTCGCAGCCGTGTGAGGGCCGCGAGGACCTGGAAGCGCTGTTGCTCGCTGCGCACGCTCTTGCCCTGGGTGCTGAGCTCCGCGACGGCCGCGAGCCGTGCATCCTCGTACAGGTTCCACTCCTCCTCGGAGAGCGCGACCGGGACCTGGATCTCCGTTCGAGGAGGCAGTTCGCGCGCGACCTCCTGCTTGGTACGGCGCAGGAGGAAGGGGCGGATGACTCGGGAGAGAGCGCCGTTCGCATCGGGATCCTTGCCGCGCTCGATGGGAGCGGCGAAGCGCTCGCGGAACTGGTCCCAGCTTCCGAGCAGGCCCGGGAAGATGATCGTGAAGATGCTCCACAGCTCGCTGAGGCGGTTCTCGAGAGGCGTTCCTGAGAGCGCGATGCGGAAGCCTGCGTTGAGGTGCCGGGCGGCACGTGCGCGCCGGGTGTTTGGATTCTTGAGCGCCTGCGCCTCGTCGATGACGAGAGTGGAGAACGAGATGGTAGCCAGGTTGGCCGCATCGCGCACGAGCAGGCCGTAGCTGACGATGAGCACATCGTTCTTCTTGAGCTTCGCGAGGCACTTCACCCGGTCGGTCTGCTCCGCGTAGAGCACGGGGCGGAGGCTCGGGGCGAACCGCTGGAGTTCCTGGACCCAGTTGAAGGCCACCGAGGTCGGCGCGAGCACGAGGGCGGGGCCAAGCTGCGAGCGATCCATGAGCACGGCGATGGCCTGGACCGTCTTGCCGAGCCCCATGTCATCCGCGAGGCAGGCGCCGGCGCCCCAGGCGGCGACACGGCTGAGCCAGGCGTGGCCCTCCACCTGGTAGTCGCGGAGCGTGGTTCCGAGCGCGGCGGGAGGCTTGGGTTTGAGCGAGAGCGATGAGGCGAGGCGCTCCGTCAGCAGCTGCCAGGCGGGTGCTGCTTCGATCTCGGCTCCGGCGTCGATGAGCGCGGAGATGGCGGGGACCGCTCCGGGAGAGAGCTCCACGCGGTTCTTCCCGATGAAGGTGTGATCGGCCACCGCGAGCAGGCGCTGCCGCAGCTTGTCGCTGAGCTCGACCCAGCGATTGTCATCGACGCGCACGAAGCGCTTCTGCCGCCGGGCGGCGTCCAGGAGGAGGGCGAGTTCGAGCCTTCCTGTCTCGACCTTGAGCTGGCCGTCGATGCCGAACCAGTCGCGCTTGCGCTCGATCTGGACGTTCAGGGACTCGGGGCCGACGGAGGAGGCGATGAAGGGCTTCTGGTCGAGCCACTCGACCTCGAGTCCGTTGGGAGGATTCCGAAGCGTGGCGACGAGCTCCAGCGCCGCATCGGTGTCGCCGATCCGGAAGCAGAACGTGGGGCCTTCCTCGGCAGAGGCGAGGGGGAGCGAGGCGATCGCCGCGCGTGCACGTTCCTCCTCGGTGAGCAGCTTGCGGCGCACGTAGCCACGCTCACCGTTGCGGGAGATGAGCACGTCGCGGGGGCCGACACCGGGAAGGAACAGGGGAGCCCCTGGGCCCGGGCGCACGAGCAGTTCGAGCTCGAGGGACACATCGGGGAGCAGACGCAGGCGAACGACGGGCGTCATGTCCGTCTGGAGTTCGCGGCCCTTGAGGGTGGGCGGGACGACGAGCGGGAGGCGGGCTTCAAGGCGAGACAGCCGTTCGAGCAATTGCTCGTGGCTCTCGGGAGGGAACTGGTCGCCATGCTTCTCGAGCACGGTCCAGATGCGGCGAGCCTCGTCGCTCACGTCGATGAGCAGGCAGCGGTTGCGATGCTCCTCGATGGTGAAGAGGGGCTCTCCCGGAGCGAACGAGCGCAGCAGCGGGGCGAGGAGCTTGGGGCTGAAGCGCTCGCCTTCGATGGAGGGCTCCAGGCGGATGTGATTGTCAGCGGCGAGCGCGGTGAAGCCCAGCGGCACGCGCTTCACGGGGATCGGCTCTTCGGGACGAAGACCGAGCACGGCCCGTGGATGTCCAGCGAGCGCGAGGAAGGCCCGTGAGGGGTATGAGCCTGCGGCGCGGGAGGCGGGAGCCCACGAGGCGAGCTGCTCGGCAATCTGGAGGTCCACCGCGGAGAGCAGTTCGCGGTGTTCCTCGAGCAGGCGGGTGGCGGACACGCGAGCACCAGGGCTCCAGGTGCCTCGGCGGTTCTGCTTCTTCACGAGGGGAGACACGGTGAGTGTTCCGAGTTCGTGCTCGATGCACCACCACACTTCGATGGAGGGACGGGGCTTCGCCACCTCCGCTTCGAACAGCTCGAGCTCCTTCAGCGCGCGGGCCCAACCTGGCTGGAGGAGTTCCTCCGCGATTCGTCGGGCCTCGGTGAGGCGATTGCTGTCATCGAGGAGATCGAGGGTGGTGTCGATCAGCGCGAGAGCATGAACACAGGCACGCTGGCGGGTGGCGCAATTGCACTCGACGCGGCCCTCGGATCCACCGGGGAAGGTGAGGCGGGCGAGGACGCCGACGGTGCCATAGTCGGGGCCTGCACGGACGACGCGGTCGCGCTCCTTCCACGTGAGCGAGCACGTGGCCGCATCGAAGCTCCAGGTGGCCAAGGCGCGTTGTTCGCGAGAGCGGGGAACGGTGTGAGGCCGGAATGTGCGGCGCACGTCGAGCAGGCGTGTCCACAGGGACGCGAGCGTGGTGTCCGGATGTGACTCCCGGCGCGCGGTCTCCTCGGAGAGGGCGTGCTGCACCGAGTGAGCTTCTTGTTGAAGGTAGGCCCAGGTTGCTTCGGCGAGAGCGGTCTCCAGACCTCTTCCGCGAGAGCCACCGTGGCGGAGGGCGCCTTCTCGCGAGCCGACATCCCGGAGGGCGAGTCCGTTCAGCGCGTACCGGAGCCCGGTGCGCTGAGCCTCATTGAGAGGCAGGTCGGGGATGAGCACTTCGGCGGAGACCGTAAGTGCGTGGCGGACGTGATGGTCTTCGGCCCAGTGCTCGAGTTCGCTTCGAGTCGAGAACGGGCCTTCGGAAGGACTGGGCGTGGCGCGGGGGGCAGGCGTTTCGGGAGGAGTTCCGCGCTGGGCGAGGAAGGAGAGGCTGAGCGCGACAGCGTGTTTGCAGAGCGCGTCGCGCACCGGGCAGGTGCATTGGGCGACGAGCACTTCCCTGGGAGCCGTGATTCGAACGCGGTACCGCTCCGTACCGACGACGACACCGTCGAGGGAGTCATTCTCGAAGGCGCAAGAGAGGACCCGCCCTTCACGCCAGTACGCCTCGCCGCGCGCGAAGGCAGTTCCCGCGATGGCGCGAAGGTTGTCGGCGGTGAGGAGCGCGGGCAGCGACATGGGGCGCAGACTCTACCCGCGTCGCGGGCTCCCGGCAGGCCGTTCTGCGCTCTGGGGCGCTGCCTGCTCGCCTGCTGAGGACTTCTCTCCGGATGAGCCAGGGGCCGAGATACACTGCGGCCATGTCCGTCAAGCTGGTCCCCGGGCTCTATGAGCAGCTCGTTACTGTTCCTCTGGCCCGGCAGCTCCAGGGGACTCCTCCTGAGCTTGTTCAGCGCGAGAGTCTCGAAGTGGAGGATGCTGACGTGCTACTCGCTCGGCACGTTCAGTCCCAGGTACGCCATGCTCTCCGTGTAGTGACAGGAGGTGCCGAGGGAAGCGAGGCACTTGCCCGGCAAGTTGCGCTCGTGAATGGTCTCATCGCTCAGCTGGGCCGAGAGGCTGGCCTGGAGACTATCGAGCCGGTTGCTGAGGCCCACGAGGTGCTTCTCGCGCTTCTGGAGCGTCCCTCGCATCCGGGGCCTCCACGGCTCTTGGCACGCCCCGAAGTCCCTCTCAGCGCAAGTGCTCTCCTGGTGAACGGCCCGACGCAGCCGCGCATTGGTACCGAGCTGCGGCGTGAACTGGAATCCGCCGATGCAGTGGATCTGCTCTGCGCTTTCGTGAAGTGGCAGGGCTTTCGCGTGCTGGAGGCGGAATTGCGCGTCCTCCGTGAGAGAGGTTGCCGCCTGCGCGTGCTGACCACCACGTATATGGGCGCCACCGACAGGCGTGCCCTCGATGCGCTCGCGGCCTTGGGGGCAGAGATTCGTGTCTCCTACGAGACTCGCACTACGCGGCTCCACGCCAAAGCTTGGCTCTTCCATCGGAAAACCGGCTTCTCCACCGCGTACATCGGCTCGTCCAATCTGTCGCGCTCGGCGCTGTTGGATGGGCTGGAGTGGAACGTCCGCGTTGCTGCGGCCGAGCAGCCCCATATCGTGGACACCTTCCGCGCTACCTTCGAGGCCTATTGGGAGGACACTGCTTTCGAGCTGTATGATCCGGCTCGCGACGCCGCGCGCTTCGACAGCGCCATTGCCATCGAGCGGGGAGCAGGAACCGAGCCTTCCTTTGTTGGCCTCGAGGTGCGGCCTTTCGAGCACCAGCGTGTGATGCTGGAGCGGCTCGAGGCTGAGCGCACGATTCACGGTCGGTGGAAGAATCTGGTCGTGGCCGCGACGGGCACGGGCAAGACGGTGCTCGCGGCACTGGACTACGCGCGGCTGCGCAAGCGGGGACGCGTGGACTCGATGCTCTTCGTGGCGCACCGAGATACCATCCTCCGCCAGAGTCTCCACACCTTCCGGAGCGTACTGCGCGAGGGTTCGTTCGGTGAGCTCTATGTCAGCGGTGAACGGCCAGAGGACTGGCGTCACGTGTTCGCTTCGGTGCAATCCCTGGCACAGGTGGACCTGTCGCGGCTCTCTCCTGAGCATTTCGACATGGTGGTGGTGGACGAGTTCCACCATGCCATGGCGGATACCTATGTCCGATTGCTGAAGCACCTGTCTCCTCGCGTGCTGGTGGGACTGACGGCGACGCCCGAGCGGATGGACGGGCAGGACGTGAAACAGTGGTTCGATGGCCGCATCGCTGTGGAACTGCGGCTGTGGGAGGCGCTCGATAGGGGCCTGCTGGTGCCTTTCCAGTATTTCGGTGTGCACGATGACGTGGACGTGTCGGGGGTCGCCTGGAAGCAGGGCGGATACGAGCTCGGAGCGCTGAGCCGTGTCTATACGGGTAACGACGCACGGGCTCAGAAGGTCATTGAGGAGGTTCGACGGCGGGTAGGGGATGTGGGACGGATGCGCGCACTGGGCTTCTGCGTGAGCATCGAGCACGCGGAGTACATGGCTCGCAGGTTCCGCGAGCACGGCATCTCCGCAGTGGCGGTATCTTCGCGGACGGCGCTGGAGGAGAGAGCCGCAGCGCTTCGTGCATTGAAGGACCGGCGCGTAAACGCGCTCTTCGCCGTGGACCTGTTCAATGAGGGCCTGGATGTGCCCGAGGTGGACACAGTGCTCTTCTTGCGACCCACGGAGAGCGCGACGGTGTTTCTCCAGCAACTCGGTCGTGGGCTTCGTCACAGCGACGACAAGGCTTGCCTGAGCGTGCTGGATTTCATCGGACGGCAGAACGCACGCTTTCGCTTTGACATTCGGCTTCGTGCTCTGACGGGGACCTCGCGGAGGGAACTGGAGCGGCAGGTGGAGCAGGGCTTCCCGTACCTGCCTGCGGGCTGTCACCTCTCTCTGGATCGGGTGGCGACGGGGCTGGTGCTGGAGAACGTGCGCCGAGCGCTGAACATTGGCTGGCGTGGGCTGGTGGCGGAATTGCGCAGCTTGGGAGATGTGGGGCTCGCCCGTTTCTTGGAGGAGACGGGTATCGAGCCAGAGGCGCTGTACAGGGGCAGCAAGCGAGGGTGGGCAGAACTCCGGCGTGAGGCGGGCCTCGCGGTGGAGCCAGCTGGACCGGAAGACGCGAAGCTGGCGGGAGCAATCGGTCGGATGCTGCACCTGGATGACCCGGAGAGGTTGGCGACCTACCGCGCGTTACTCGATCGGCCTATGCCTCCGCGTACGGAGGGAGTGTCCCGCCGCGAGTTGAGACTGCGCTGGATGCTGCACTTCTCGCTCTGGGGCTCAAACGAGCCGCTGGAACGCTTGGACGAGGGGTTCGAGAGGTTATGGGCTGAGCCGGCGCGTCGGCAGGAGTTGCTTGAAGTCCTGGCGTTGCTGGCCGATCGCCTGGAGCGGGTGACACCCGCACTGGACTTGTTGGAACAGGTGCCGCTGAGGGTGCATGCGCGGTACAGCAGAGATGAGGCACTTGCGGCCTTCGGCGTGGAGAAGCCGAACTCGGTGCGCCAGGGCGTGAAGTGGGTGGAGTCGGAGCGGGCGGACTTGCTATTCGTGACGCTGCAGAAGACGGAGCGGCACTACTCGCCGACGACGCGCTACCGGGACTACGCCATCTCGTCACTCCTGTTCCACTGGGAGTCGCAGAACCTGACGAGTGAGAATTCGGAGACGGGGCAGCGGTACGTCACGCATGTAGCGCGAGGCTCCTCTGTGCACCTCTTCATTCGAGAGGCGAAGGAGGGCCTCCTGGGAGCATCTCCCTATGTCTACGCGGGTCCTGCAAACTATATGAAGCACGAGGGTTCACGGCCGATGGCGATTGTCTGGAAGCTGGAGTACGAACTTCCTGTGGAGTTGCTTGAGCGCGCAAAGCTCGTAGCTGGCTGAGATGGTTGATGTAGTTCCTCGAGCAGATTGGAGGCGGAGAGAGTCCAGGGACTCAGGGGGTGCCGCGCACAACTGCGCTTCCGGCAGAAGAGCCCACTGGAGTTGCTCGAACTGGAGTTGCTGCCTCAGAGCCAGGCGCATCCCGAGTGCCTGCCAGAGTACCGGCCCGAGCCCTGCACGAAGTGTGGCCGTAAGCTATGGGCGCGTTCGGAGGAACTCATCTTGAAGGCATCGTCCCTGCCCCAGGGGGTCGATGCCTTTCGCCTGGAAGACTTCTTGGCGGCCATCATCGCCTCGGAGCGCTTCGTGGAGACAGCACGACGCCTGGGCTCCGAGCAGGACATCGTCTTCCGCGAGGTGTCCGTGCGATAAGAGGCGCGGACATGTCGGAGACACCTCGCTCGGAAACAACTCCCCCTCCGGAGTCAGGTGGGCCTCCCCCTCCCGAATCCCAGAGCCTCTGGGCCTCCCTCAAGGAGGCCCTCCGCGGTTCTCACGCCGATTTCACCGAGGGCTCTCTCCGGCGCGCCATCTTCCTGCTCTCCGTCCCCATGGTGCTGGAGACCGTCCTCGAGTCCGTCTTCGCCGTGGTGGACGTCTTCCTCGTTGGCCGGCTCGGGCCCGATGCCGTCGCCACCGTCGGCCTCACCGAGGCCATGTTCACCATCATCTATGCCGTGGCCATCGGACTCAGCATCGGTGCCTCCGCCACCGTCTCCCGGCGGATCGGTGAGAAGGATGCCGATCAGGCCGCTCGCAGCGCCGTCCAGATCATCGGCCTCGGGGTGCTGCTCAGCGTGCCCCTGTGTCTCGCGGGCTTCCTGTTCGCCCGGCCGCTCCTGGCGCTCATGGGAGGCTCACCCTGGGTGCTCGAACATGGCGTGCGCTACACGAAGGTCATGTTGGGAAGCATGGGCAATGTCGTCCTCCTGTTCCTCATCAATGCCATCTTCCGAGGCGCGGGTGATGCCGCCATCGCCATGCGCGTGCTGTGGCTGGCCAATGCGCTCAACATCCTCCTGGCTCCCTGTTTCATCTTCGGCTGGGGGCCCTTCCCGGAAATGGGAGTGGTGGGTGCCGCCGTGGCCACCACGCTCGGTCGCAGCATGGGGGTGATGTATCAGCTCTACTGGCTCGCCCGAGGCACCGGACACTTCCGGATCCGCTTCGTCCACCTGCGGCTGGAGCCACGGACCATGCTGTCCCTGCTCTTCCTATCCGGCACCGGCATGTTCCAGGCCTTCGTGAGCACGTCGAGCTGGTTGATTCTGGCTCGCATCGTCTCCGCCTTCGGCAGCACGGCCGTCGCGGGCTACACCATCGCCCTGCGCATCATCATGTTCGCGTTGCTGCCCTCGTGGGGGCTCGGCAACGCGGCCGGCACGCTCGTGGGCCAGAGCCTCGGAGCCAGGAAGCCCGAACGCGGCGAGCAGGCCGTGTGGACCGCCGCTCGCTACGCCATGGTCTTCCTGGGCACCCTGGGGCTCCTCTTCATCCTCGCGGCCGGGCCCATCGTCGGCGCCTTCACGGACGACCCCGCCGCTGCGGCATATGGAGTGACGTGCCTGCGCATCGTCAGCAGCGGCTTCCTCTTCTATGCCTTCGGCATCGTGCTCGAGCAGGCCTTCAACGGCGCGGGAGACACCATCACCCCCACGCTCATCAACATCGGCTGCTTCTGGGTGTTGGAGCTTCCGCTGGCCTGGGTGCTCGCGAACCCGGTGCAGCTCGGCCCCCTGGGCGCGTTCCTCTCCATCACCGTCAGCTACTGTCTCCTCGCCGTGGTGAGCGCATGGCTCTTCCGCAGAGGCCGCTGGAAGCTTCGCGAACTGTAACTCGCCCCGCGCGACGAGGACCGTGCTCAGGGCAGGGCGATCTCGAACCCGGTGCGCCCTGGAGGGAACTCATCCCTCGGGCGGCTGGCCGGCGTCACGGCGTAGAGGTGGAAGTCCAACTTGCGCAGGAGGAAGCCCTTCAGCGCGGGTGCGAGAGGATCCCTCTCGCCCAGGTACAGCGTGAAGAAGTGGAAGCCCTGCCCGTGGTGATCCGCGTACACCTGCTCCAGCAATGCGCGGAAGATGGCCGGGTCCTCTCTCGCGATGCTCGTGTTGCACAGGTAGAAGTAGCGGAAATCCTCGCCGGGTGAGGGCAGCCTCGGCGCACCCACCACCGTGGCCAGCGCGTTGAAGCCCATCCGGATCCACCGCATGCCTCCCCGATACGCCAGCACCCGGTAGCGCTTTACCGCCGCCGCATCCCACACGGATGTGCATCCCACCAGCCGTCCGTCTCGATTGAAGGCCAGGTAGCAGCGCTCCACCGTCAGCCCCGGCCAGTGCGCCAAGCGATGCTCCAGCTCGCCCAGGTCATACCGGTAACCGAAAGGGCGCGTCCGGTGGTCCGCATCCAGCAGCGCGGCCATGGCAGGCACATCTCCAGCCGTGGCTCGGCGCACGGTGTATGTGCTCGAGCGCGGCCTGCGACGCAGCGCGAACTGGACGGACACGGCCGAGAAGCGGCGCAGCAGCGCATAGTGCGGCTGTGCCAGCCGTGATGCCTTTCGTCTCACCAACGCCTGGAGCGCTCCGGCGTTGGTGGCCATCACCGCGGTGAGGAATGCGCTCACGCCGTGGCGCTCGGCGGCCTCCTCCAGGATGGGTCCATAGAAGCGCGAAAGCCCCCGGCTGCGGCGCGCGGAGAAGCGGGCGCGGAGATCTCCCAAGTAGCCCACGCGGCACGGTTGGCCCTCCAACCACCCCTCGCGAACGTGGATGGCTCCCATGCCGTCCAGCTGCCTGCCCTCGTCGTGGACCCACACTTCATGCGTGCCTCGCTGCAGCGCGAGGAGGGCGAAGTAGTCCGGGGCTCGCTGTGTGGAAAGCACCAGCTCTCCCTGCATGGGCACCGCTCCGAACAGCTCCAGCAGGGCGGCGTTGTCCTCCGAGGTGGCACGGCGCATGGGGCTCATCGGCGCGCTCCAGCCTAACAGGGGCCTGCTCCCTCCACCTTTTGTCTGCATTTCGCGGCCAGTGCGTTAGCCTGCGATTCCCTCTCAAAAGAAGAAGGATGCCATGAGCCCACGGTTGAACCTGTTGGCTCCCGGGGTGCGCGCCAACCCGTACCCGCACTACGCCGAACTCCGGCGCTCATCGCCCGTGTGTCAGGTGGATCCGGGAGGGCTCTGGGCGGTGACGCGCTTCGATGATGTCACCGCCGTCCTGAAGAACCCCCAGCTCTTCTCCTCCGAGGGAATGCGCCGCGCCACTTGTCCCTCCTGGCTCGAGGATCCGCCGTTCGCCCACTCGATGGTCGTCCAGGATCCCCCCGTGCACGGGCGGCTCCGGGCGCTCGTGGGCCGAGCCTTCGGCCCCACCGCGCTGAGCCGGATGGAGCCCTGGGTGCGCAACCTCGCCGAGTCCTTCGCCGCGCAGCTGCCCGCGGGACAGCCCATTGATTTCATCGACGCCTTCTCCCGGCCGCTGCCCGCGGGAGTGATGGGCGAGCTGCTGGGATTGGATGTCTCGCTCCAGCCCCGCTTCGCGCGCTGGGCCGATGACCTGACGAGCACCTCCTCCGTCCAACCGGGAGACACCCGGCGCATGGAGCAGATCCGCACCACCGTCCGAGAGGCGCGAGGGTTCCTGTCCGAGGTGCTCGCGCAGCGCCGCCGCCGCCCGGGCAATGACATGGTGAGCGACTTGATCGCCACGCGCGTGGAGGGAGATGCGCTCACGGAGGCGGAGCTTCTGAGCTTCTTCTTCATGTTGCTCATCGCCGGACTGGAGACGACCACCCACCTGCTCAACCATTCCGTGCGGATGTTGATCGAGCATCCCCAGGTAGCGGAGCGCGTGCGCGCGGACCTCTCGCTGGTGCCGAAGCTGGTGGAGGAGGTGCTTCGCTTCGAGCCGCCCGTCCACGCCATCATGCGCGTTACCACAGCCGAGACGGAGCTGGGTGGAGCGCGGTTGCCCGCGGGGGCGTGGGTGCTGGTGCTCCTGGGTTCGGCCAACCGGGACGAGTCTCGCTTCCCCGATGCGGATCAGTTCCGGATTGATCGTCCCGGCCCGCAGAATCTGCCCTTCGGGCACGGCATCCACTTCTGTCTGGGGGCACCGCTGGCTCGGCTGGAGGCCCGCTTGGGCCTCGAGTCACTCCTGTCGCGCTTCAGCGCCATCGCCTCGCGTGGGCCCGTGACGTGGAACCTCTCGCTCTCGGTGCGCGGGCCGCGGGAGCTCCCCGTGGAGCTCCTCCCAGGGTGAGGGGAGACGCCGGCCTCTCGCATGGCACGAGAGGCCGGGAGCCTCAGAACACGAACGGGAAGCGGACCGGACCGCCCTGCTCGCGATGCTTCGGGAAGGTCCAGGCCTGGATCTTGTCCTCGAGGCAGAGGGCCAGCGGCGTGCCTCGGAGCCGGGTGGTCTCGGTCTCCACGTCCGTGACACGGCCGCTCGGCAGGATGGTCCAGCGCAGCACTACCTTTCGGCTTCCCTCCTCCGACGCGAGCTTCTGCCCGCTGACGCACGAGGCAACGTCCGCTTTGTTGGCGACCACCACCGAGAAGACATCCGACTCGGAGAGCGAGGCGGGAGGCTGCATCGGGGTAGGCTCGGGAGGGATCCACACCGTGCGCTGCACGGGCTTGGCCCGCTTCGCGGGATCGAAGAGCTCGCGTGCGAACTCCGCGTCCAGGGCGAGGTCTGGATCGATCTCGTCCTCCTTCTCGGTCGCACGAGCGGCCACGCGCTCCGGGGCCGAGGACTCCGGCTGTGCCGCCAGCTCTGGCTTCGTCGGCTTGCGCAAGGACGGATCCGGCAGTGCCGGGCGCACGACAGCGGCGGGGCGCTTCACCTCCACGGTGTCGGTCCCCGCTGGAGCCGACCGGGCGATCGGCGTCGGAGCAGGGGGAGGCATCTTCTGGGAGACGGCGGCACTGCCGAGACCCGAGCCCCCGCCGAGGGCGGGTACGAGCCCCGCGGTGGCCGGCTTGGAAGCCGCCGGGACCGCTGTGGCATCCGGCTTGGAGGCCACGGGGGCCGCCGTGGCGTCAGGCTTGGAAGCCACAGCGGCCGGAGGCAGGCCCGGATTCACGGGAGCGGGCGAAGCCGTGGAGGCACGGCCCTGCGTATCGCGCGCGTGGAGGGACACGCCCGAGCCGGCCGACAGCCCGAGCAGCCACACGGCGCAGCTCACGAGCATGCCGCCCACGAGGCCTCCACCCAGCGCGAGCCAGGCGCCTCCGCGCACACGCACTTCCACCTGGGTCGGCGGGCGCGCGGCGAGAATCTCATGGGCTCCGGCGAAGTCCTGGGCCCGAGGCGCATCCGGCACGGTGTCGGGCTCGGCCTCGAGCGCGGGAGCCGTCACGGGCTCATGCTCCAGCACGGGAGGCGGAAGCGAAGGGGCCAGGATCGGGAGCGGTGGCGGCGTGTCCTCGGTCGCCAGGATGCGCAGGGCCTCGGCGCCCCTCAGGGGGAAGTCCAGCGCACTGGCGCGGCGGTTGGGCACCAGATCCTCGGGCGTCGAGGGATCGATCGTCGCACGCGGCGCGAGCAGCTCCGCCAGTCCGCGCACCCGGCACACCGGCTGCCAGTCCTCGAAGCCCTTGCGCCAGCACAGCGAATCAGGCCCCAGCTCTCCGCGCTCCCAATAGGTCCGCAGCGCCGAGAACTCGAGCGGCCCCACGACTTTCTCGTCCAGACCGATGAACCAGGCCTGTCGCGCGGCCTCGTCGCGAGCCTCGCGCGGATCGAGCGCGCCCGGGTTGCTCAGCAGCAGCCGCTCGCTCAGCGCGCCCCAGCGCCCGGAAGTCGTGAGGGCTGGCGCGACGGTGAGGTTCTTGTCCGTGCGCAGCATGCTGACGATGGCATCGAGCTCTGCTTCCGACATGCCGTCCAGCACCGGAGTGCGTGCGCCGTCGGGGCCTCTCGAGGCCTCTTCTCGCAAGAGCGTCAGGCTGTGACTGCCGTCCTCCTTCGAGCCCATGAGTCACCCCTTTCTGATCCTCCCTATGGAGCGCTCGCTGCTCGGAAACGTCAACGGGGAGTGTCTGCGCGGAGGTGAACGCGCGCCGCACTCTTCGCGGATCCGCAGCGGAAAAATGCCGCGCGGCGACAGGATCTGCCGCGGGTCTCTCCCCCTGGCGTACCTCGGCGGATAGATGCCTCGGATGGAGGCAAGCCTCACATGGTGTTTTCGTGCGGCGGCACTGTTTCCAGGAAGGACACGAGCAACGAGAGAAACGCGTCGGGTGCTTCGAGGTGCGGCGAGTGGCCCACGCCCGCGAGCACCTCTTCGCGCACGGTGCCGCCGCGAGCGCGGTACTGGTCGAGCACCGCGCGTGTCTGGGCCACCATGGGTTGGGCGGGGAACACGGAGTCACCCGGCCAGCCGGGCACCAGGCCTAACTTGCCGAGCTGTCCGAAGTCGAAGAGCGAGCTGTCCGAGACGATCTGATCCGAATCCCCTCGGATCCAGAGCACCGGTGGGCGCGGCGAGACGTCCACCAGCGCGGTGAGGTTGCAGTAGCGGCCGGACAGGGCGTTGTTCATGCCTCGCGTGCCCGGCGCCACACCCGGCCAGTGCGTCGAGGGCTCCATGTTGCCGGGATAGGTGCCGTCGCCGATGGCCATCTTGAGCATCTCGCCGACGAGCACGTCCTCTCGCGTGCGAGGCACCCGGAAGGGCGGTTTGAAATAGAACTGGTTCATCACGTTGCGCGGGCAGAAGGGGCTCTCTTCGGAGGCGTCCTGGCTGGCGATGCGCTTGACGAACTCCGGGTTGGCTCCGCCGGCTCCGGACCCGGCGAAGTCCGGCCAGCACGGTGTTCCGTCCAGGCCCTTGGTTCCGCCGAAGCCATGGGGAGATACCGGCGCCATGAGGACCAAGGAGGCCACGAGCTCCGGGTGGTCGATGGTGAACTGCATCGCCACGCCTCCACCCGCGGACCAGCCGAGCAGGTGCACCTTCCGGCCTGAGGCGAGCACTTGCGTATGGCTCAGGAACTCGAACAGGTCATCGGAGAAGTCGCGCATGCCGCGCGTCGCGTCGATGGGCGCGCGATCCGAGTCGCCATAGCCTCGCAGGTCCGGAGCGAGGCACCGGTAGCGCGGAGGCATCGCGAGCATGAGCTCCTCATAGAAGCGGGCCGAGGAGACGTTGCCGTGGATGAGGATGATGGGCTCGCCATTGGGAGCACCGCTCGACAGCAGGTGCGTCCCGAGGCGGCGGGTGGTGAGCTTCGAGGACGAGATTCCCGGCAGGAGGTTCGCGCTGGTCATCGGATGGCTCCTGGCGAGGCATCTAATCTCCTTCAGGCGAGTCCCTGAAGGAGAAAGCCGCCACCCGGGAGCCTGCTGACCGCATCCTCGGCTCGAGGGCTCACCCACCAGCGTGAAGGAGGTCCCCTCCGGGCGCGGTTCGAGCCAACCTGTATGCTAGGCATACAAGTTCGGTTCATGTCCGCCGCCCGCGGGCTGCACGTTCAGCGGGGGACCGCTAGCGCCCTGCGCTTCGCTTTGCCCGAGCCGCCTTCCGAGCCGGAGCCGCCTTCCGGGCGTTGGACTTCTTGGGCGTCTTCCTCCGTGCGGCGGTCGGCTTGCTGCCCGCAGTGCGCTTCGCGGGGGATTTCCTGCGCCCCGAGGCCTCGGTCGAGGACTTGAGCCGGCCCTTGGTGCCCGCTGCCTTCTTCGCCGTCTTCTTCTGGGACGGAGGCACCTTCTTCTCCGGCTTGCGGCGTGCGGCCGTGGTGCGCTTCCGAGCACTCGGGCCTGCCTTGCCTCGTTTGCGCGCACTCACCGCGCCGGTGTCACTGACGCTCGGTGAGGGTTGTGGCGCGGGGGCCTGCGCTGCGGGGGGAGTTTCGGGAGTCTCAGCGCTCACATCGGGAGGTGTCCGGACCTCGTTCGACATGCAGGTTCCTCCTTTGAGGATGTGCTCAGGGTAACCACAGGCCCGAGACGCCCAAGCCGCGCGGCGTGGGAGTGATCTCCACCCGACGAATGTCTCGCGAAGGACGCCGGGGATTCGTCCGAATCCTGGCGCTTCCGAGGCTGCAATCAGGCCTGGGGCGCAGGCAACAGTCGCGAGCGGACACCCGAGGAGATGACCCAGAGCTGGTGCGAGGCGCGGGTGATGGCCACGTGCAGCTTGCGGCGAGCCTCGTCGTTCTGCGGCCAGGCGCGCGCGGTGGCATCCGGGAGGATGACGTAGTCGAACTCGAGGCCCTTGATGCTCTCCACGTCCGTGACATCCACGCCCGGCTCGAAGGAGAAGTCTCCCGTGAGCACCAGGCGCACGGAGCCCATGTCGTCCACCACCTTGTGGAAGGCGCGCGCGGCCTCGGGGCTGCTGGCGATGACGGCCACCGAGGCGCGCGGCTCGCGGTCGAGCAGGTCCTTCAGTGCGTCCCGGACGAAGAGCCAGGCCTGCGCCTCCTCGGGGAAGTGGTGGAAGCCCACCGGCACGCCGTCGCGCGCGTTCTTGGGAGGAGACTCGGGTGCCAGGGTCCCCAGGACGTGCCGCGCCAGCTCGATGACGGGCCGGGGGCAGCGGTAGGACACCGAGAGCCGCACCGTCGCCGCGTCCTTGACGCCCAGCTCCGCCAGGGCCGCGGGCCAGCCGGCGAAGCTCGTCGTCGTCTGCTGCATCTCGTCGCCCGCGAGCGTACAGCTCTTCGTCTTGCCCAGTTGCTGGCTCACCACGGCCAGCTCGAAGAGGGAGAAGTCCTCCGCTTCGTCGAGCACGGCGTGCGCCAGCGGATCCGTGCCCAGGTGCCCGTGCCGCATCTTGAGGAAGAGCAGCAGCGGCAGGTCCTCTACGTCCACGGTGCCCGCCAGCTCGTCCGGCGTGGACTGCTCCACGGCGAGCCCATCCACTGTGACCAGGGCTTCTGGATCGTAGCCTTCGAACTCCTGCGGCAGCGGAGTGGCGAGCTGGAGCATGGTGTGGCGCACCGTGTCGTCGATGGCCGTGGTGGGCAGGTCTCCCTGCGATGCGGCCACCACCTCGGCCAACAGCGTCCGGTCGGTGAGGACCTCCGCGAGCCGCTTGCGCAGGCGCTTCAGCGTTGGATCCGACAGTTTGCGCTTGCCCAGTTGGCGCTCCAGCACGGGCCGCAGCGCCGGGTGCCGCTTGAGCCGTGAGGTGAGCGCCGGCTTGTCCGCGGACAGTGCGATGGACTTCACCCCGAACGCCGTGCACGCCGTGGCATAGGCCCACGCATCGAGCGTCTCCACGGACACGTTGCGCAGCTCCAGCGGTGCGAGCAGCCGCTTGGACAGCCGTGCCAGACCCTCCTCGGGGACGATGACCTTCATCTTCGAGGGCGCCGAGGCCGCACGCAGATCGAAGGTGATCTTCGCCAGCCGGTGCAGGGCCACGGTCGTCTTTCCGCTGCCGGCGCTGCCCAGTACGAGCAGCGGTTGATCCGCCGCGACCTGGAGGGCCTGGAACTGTTCGGCATCGAGCTGGGCGGTGACATCGAACCGGGCAGCCCGGCCGGCCTCGCCCATGCCCACACCGAGGCTGCCGGCGCGCACGGCCGTCCCCGCTCCGCCCGAGAGCACGGAGGTGATGCTGCCGGCCTCGTGCCAGGTTCCGTCGGGAGTCCGTTCCAGATGGAGCGCTCCGGCGCGGATGCGGGTCAGTACGCCGCGCTCGATGACTACCAGCCGCCGGGCCTCGACGACGCCCTCGGCGAGCCGATCGCCGAAATACTCCTCGTAGTCGTCACCCTCCTCGTAGCCATAGAAGACGCGGGCCACGGGGGCGAAGCGCCAGTCGATGATGCGCACGCCCGCCTCGGCGTCCGTGAAGGTGGTGCGCCCCAGCAGGTACTCCTGCGCGGTGTCCGCCTCATGCCGCCGCAGACGCAAGTGCGCGAAGTAGGGCGTGTGGGGTTCGGGCAGCTTCGCCACGTCGTCCCGCTCGAAGAGCGTGCGCGTGTTGTCCAACTGCTGGAACAGGGAGGGCAGGTCGCTCTCGACGGCAGTGCTGGCCTCGTCACGCAATTCGGTGAGCCGCGCGAGCAGCGCGCTGCGGTCCGTGCCTCGGCTGGCCCGGATGCGTGCCGCTTGGAGCGCCGAGTGCACGCGCCCCAGCAGTGCCTCTTCCTCCGCGATGACAGCTCGCGCCTGTGCGCTGAGTTCTTCCTTCGGCTCGCTCATGGAGTCCTCGCCGAGGCGCAAGGTGAACTCTGGCGACGGATTGGTCAACCCCTTGAATTTCCTTGGGGATTTGCTAGTTTGGATAATGCCTGGAGTTCAGGGTCCGCGAGGAGGAACGGAGACGCCGAACAAGCGCCCGACTTCTCGGAAGAACTTGTCGAAGGAATCCGATAGTCGCGCGGCCCTCAGGTCGAAGACACCGGTCAGGGCTGGTTGGTCCAGCGTCTCGCTGTAACCGTCCTGCATTCGATGATGCAACCAACCCTTGGCGTCGCGAATGCTCTCAGGGGTAGCGGGAGGATCGAGATCCTCAGGCAGCCCCCGCTTTCCACGCAGAGAGGCAGCAGCCGTCAGAAACCATGCTTCGTACTCATGCTTCGCGACGACGACGGAGGTATCGCGATCAGGCCGGTAGCTGCGTGCCCAATCGAGGAGTCTGGGGCCGAGCACGCAAGGGAGATCGTCGTCCGCATCGAGCAGGACGAGAATGCGCCCGTCACTGCCGACCCTCCGGGCCATGAGTTCAAGGGCGCGCTCGAACTCCTCCCGCTTGACGAGCTTCCCTTGGGACACCCGGTAGGCCGGGAGCAGGTCCGGATGCAGAGCGGGCTCCAGTTCCTGCAGCACCCGCCTGAGGAGGAGGGGAACGGACCGTTCCTCTCCATGCCCTTCGACGATGAGCCCGACCTTCATTCGGCCTCCGTGCCGAAGAGATGGAGTTGCTTGGGGTCCGGCGCGGCATCGCGATCGGCGGTGAGCTGGTTTGCCTTGAGCAACTCCCCCGCGGTGTAGAGCCGGTCCTTCAGCGTGGAACGAGTGGCCTCATCCAGTGGGGTGATGAGGGTCCTGCCTTGATCGTCCACCACGGAGACGATCTCCTCCGCGCGGACGTCATAGGTATCGAGCAGTTCCGGACTGTGGCTCGTGACGATGACCTGGGCATACCGAGAGCCATCGCGGAGCGCGTCACGGAGGATGCCCGCTGCTGCCGGGTGCAGCGCCACCTCTGGCTCCTCGATGCCGACGACGCGGATCCGCTCTTCGACCCGTGCTTGCAGGAGCGCCACCAGCACGCCGAGCGCACGCAGGGTCCCATCGGACATGTTGATGGCGGGGAAGCGCCAGGGATCCTTCGCGCCCTCCACCTGCTGGCGGAACTCGAGGGTCTCCATGTGCCCAACACGCTTGGAGTCCACCCCCTTGAGCCCTGGGACGATCTTGCTGAGGTACTCTTCGATCCGCTGCTTGGTGGCACCTGTATCGAGCGTCTCGAGACGCTCGAGCACGCTCGACAGGTTGGACCCATCGCGTGCGAGCAACTCTCCCTTGTCGGGGGATTGCAGCGCTTTGATCTTGTCCGGAGCGAGATTGTAGAACCCCATGTTCGAGAGAACGTCGAACACGGGGCGGAACTGGGGCAGGCCCGCGGCGTTGACGAGGTACAGGCGGTCCGCTGAGCCAGGGGGCACGACCTCCGCAGGTTTGATGACGACCTCGCCTTCCTTCACGAGGTAGCGAGAGTCACCCACCGCACACTCTTCGCGCTGGACCGCGTAGTCCCCATGGGAGCGGGCGCCGACTTCAAACGAGAAGTAGCCCCGCGTGGTGTCCTGCAACTGGAAGTCGATCCGGATGGCGAAGTTCGTCGGATGACCGCTGGACCTGCGCCGTACCTCGTGGACTCCTCCACGATCTCTCAGGGCATGATCGAGGGTGGTTCGCAGCGCATCCGTCGTGAGCCTCAGTGCATCCAGGAAGTTGCTCTTTCCCGAGCCATTCGGGCCCACGAGAAACGTGAGTGGCCCCAGTTGAACATCACAAACTCCGATGCTGCGGTAGTTGCGAAGCGCCACCCGCGTCAGAAAGGGAAGGCGGCTCTTCAAGCTGAGGTTCGTCTGTCTGGGGCTCTCAGACGATGGCATCAGGACTTCTCCATGGGAGGCGCTCCGAGCCGTGATTCGCCCGAAAGCAGCGTCGCGGCGCATCGTGCCATGAGATGACCAGCGGCACAGGCTCCATGTGGAGAGCGCCTTCCAGGGACGGCGCACACGACGCGTGAAGATTGGCAAGAGTTGTGCTTGCTTGCGCGCGCGCATGCCTGCCCCACTCGTCTATCGCCGCTATGGCGGCTCCCTCCAGGTCGACATTCCCCACTTCGCGGCGCTCGTCGAGGCCATCGACATCCCCGAGACCCAGTGGATCGCTACCGCCTGTCCGCTCGATGGGCTCCAGTGCGATCCGCGCTTCCTGTCCTTCATGGATGCCGACAGCAACGGGCGCATCCGCGTCGCCGAGGTCCGTGATGCCGTGAGGTACACGGCGAAGCGCCTCCAGTCCTATAAAGGAGCGGACGCTCGGAGCGATGTGCTCGAACTCGACACGCTCTCGCCCGAGGCCGCGAAGATCCGCGCCGCCGCCCGGCGCATCCTCGAGGCACTGAAGGCCACAGACACCGCCCGCATCTCGCTGGAGCAGGTGCGGGCCAGCGAGAAGGTGCTCCGCGACGCAGGCCTCAATGGCGATGGAATCGTCGCGCTCCCGTTCCTCCCGGAGCCCGTGCGCGCGCTGGCCACGCGCATCATGGCCGCGTTCCCCGAGGTGAAGAACCGCGCGGGGCAGGCCGGCATCGATCCGTCCATGCTCCAGCGCTTCCGGGACGCGCGCGCCTCGCTGCTGACCCACATGGCCCAGAAGCCCTCCACCCATGTTTGGGGCGAAGCCAGCCTGGATCGGGCCCGGCGCATTGCCGCCGTGAAGCCGCTGCTGGACGCGTACTTCCTCCAGTGCCGTCTGGTCGCCGCCCAGCCCGAGGCCGCTGCCAGCCTCAAGCTCCCCGCCGGCCGGGTCGAGGGCGCGCTCGGAGACACCCCCGCGTTGGAGAAGGCCGCGTCAGTGCTCCCCATCGCTCCGCTGGAGCCCTCGGGCGTGCTCACCTGGGCCCGGCTCTATCGTGGACCGGCCTTCGAGGCGCTGGAGGCCTTCCACAAGGATGTGGCCACGCCCGTCACCGGAGACGCGAACACGCTGAGCGATGCCGCCTGGAAGGAGATGTCCGCCAAGGCCGACGCCGTGCTGGCCTGGCAGACCGCCTTCGACGCCAACCCCGTGCGCGGCATGGTGGCCGAGCTGTCCTCCATCGCCGACGCGGACCTGGCTCGCATCGAGACTGCCAGCCAGGCGGACCTCGCGCTCAAGGAGGAACTGGACGCCATCACCGAGTTGGAGCGCCTCATCCTCTATCAGCGCTGGCTGCTGACGTTCGCCAACAACTTCATCAGCATGCCGGACCTCTACCACTCCCAGAAGCGCGCCCTCTTCGAGAAGGGAACGCTCATCCTTGGAGGCCGCAAGTACACGCTGGCGGTGCTGGCCCATCCCCGCGCCGCGCACTCGGCCCTCACCAGCAAGGGCACCACCTGCATCCTCTATGTCCAGGTGACGCCCAGGGATGGAGGCCCCGGCTATGAGGTGGCCGTCCCCGTCACCCGCGGGCGCAGCAACCTCCTCGAGGTGGGCAAGCGCGGCATCTTCTATGACGTGGCCGACAAGGAGTACGACGCCATCGTCACCGAGATCCTCCGCCAGCCCGTCTCGCTCTGGGAGGCGATGATCACCCCCTTCCAGCGCATCGGCGCCTTCATCACCTCGAAGGCGGAGGCCTTCGCCGCCTCGGGAGACAAGGCCTTCGAGAGCCAGTTGGAGAGCGGCTATGCGCACGCCTCCACCGTGGCCGCCACCGCCGCCACTGCACCCACGCCCGCTCCCGCCGCGGCTCCAGTCCCGGGAGGCGCCGCAGGGCTCGTCGCCGCGGGCGGCATCGCGTTCGCGGCCGTGGGCTCGTCGCTGGCCTTCATCGTGACTCAGGCCAAGGCGCTCACCCTGGTGGATGTCGTCTCCGTGGCCATCACCCTCGCCGCTGTCGTCATGCTGCCGTCGGGCCTCTTCGGCTGGTTGAAGCTGCGGCGGCGCAACCTCGCGCTGCTGCTGGAGGGCTCCGGCTGGGCGCTCAATGATCGGCTGAAGCTCACCGCGGATCTCGCCTCGCTCATCACCCGCAAGCCCCCGCTGCCCAAGGGCGCCACCATCGATCGCACCGACAGGCTCCGCTCCACCGTCTCCGCCATCCGAGGCGAAGAGACCGAGGGAGAGGAGGAGGAGAAGATGCCGGGGCTCGTGAAGCTCCTCGTCGTGCTCATCGTCCTCGGTGCCGTGCTCTGGCAGGTGCGTGCGCCGGTGGCTCGGCTCGCCTGCGGACGCCACTGGCTCTCGGCGCAGACGTGCAGCGCGCTGCTGCCCTCCGAAGCTCCGCTCCCCACCCCCGCGCCTGCCCCTGTGCCGTCCGCCTCACCTGCACTGCCAGTGGTTCCCTGAGGCACACATCAGCGCCTGTACCTCCTGCCTCCCATCGGACAGCCCGGCACTTTCAAACCCCGATCGGCTTCGCATTCTCATCAAAGAAGCCGAATTAAGCTGGATTTTCCGGGAAGGATGACTGAGAGTTTCTCCCCAGCAGATTAGTGAAGCAGCTCTGTGCAGTTCCGAGCGAGCCGCGCTGGGAGGCAGTGCATGCAGGCAGCACATCGACAGGGGTGGTGGGTTTCCCTGCTGATGGCCAGCGCGGTGATGGCCGGGTGCTCGCGAGGGAACTCCGGCCCCGCGGAGCTCTTCCTGGACTCGGTGGTGGGCGCGATCGCCACGTCCGGCAAGCCGGACCTCTGGGTGTCCTCGGTGTCCGGACCCGCGAGCGCTACCTCGGGCAGCGGCTACTTCGTCACGGTGACGGCGTGCAACCAGGGCGCGGGCAGCATCGACTCGGAGGTGAAGCTCTACCTGTCGCAGGATCCGAGCATCACCGCCACGGACACGCTCGTGGGCAGTGCGCCGACGGGGATGCTGCGCTCGAAGCAGTGCACCCCGCTCCATGTGCGGACGCGCGGCCCGGTCAGCGTCTCCAACGGCCTCTGGTACCTGGGCGCCATCATTGATCCCGCGGACACCGTGAGCGAGGTGTCCGAGACCAACAACGCCCGCGCGGGTACGCGGATGGCCATCGGCTCGGGCGCGGAGCTCCAGGTCTCCGAGGTGCGCGCTCCCGAGAGCCTCTCGCCGTCCGCGTCCTTCGAGGCGACTGTCCAGGTGTGCAATCCGGGCACCGTGAGCGCCTCGGCCGAGGTGGATGTGTACCTCTCCGCGGACACCACGCTGACCGACGAGGACCTGTGGATGGGCCGCACCGCGACGGGCTCGCTGGGCGAGGGGCAGTGTGCCTCGGTGGTGGTCTCCTCCTCGGTCCAGATGCCTCGCGGCACGTGGCACGTGGCGGCCTGGGTGGACCGCGCCAACGCCGTGCCCGAGTTGGAGGAGCACAACAACACCCGGGTGGGCAGCCGCCTCGTCGTCGATGACGGACCGGATTTCACCGTGTCCGTCGTGACGGGCCCCGCCAGCCTTCCGAACGTCGCCACCGAGCCCATCACCCTCACCGCCACCGTTTGCAACATGGGCACCGAGTCGGCTGCTGCCCGCGTCGAGGGGTACCTCTCGGCGGACTCCACCCTCACCGCCTCGGACATCCTCGTGGGCAGCGCGCCGGTCGAGACGCTGGCGCCGGGACAGTGTGCTCCGGTGGAGATCCATGGCTCCGCGAGCCTGGGCAGCGGGCTCTGGTACGTGGCGGCCTGGGTGGACCGCGCCAACGCCGTGCCCGAGCTGATGGAGGACAACAACACCCGGTTCGGCTTGCGGACTCCCGCGGGCCACGCGCCGGATCTCTCCGTGGCCTCTGTGAGCGGACCGGACAGCGTGGGTGCCTCGCAGCCGGTGCGAGCCACCGCCACGGTGTGCAACCCGGGCACCTCGCGCAGCGCCGCCACCTCCGTGGCCTTCTTCCTCTCGCAGGATGCGACCATCACCACCGCCGATGTCCTGCTGGGCTTCGCGCCGGTGCCCGAGCTGCAGATCTCCGAGTGCGTGTCCGTGGAGGCGACGGGGCCTGCCCGTGTGCAGGAGGGCTCCTGGTACGTGGGCGCCTTCGTCGACGGTGACAACGCCCTGGCCGAGCTGTCCGAGAGCAACAACCTCCGCACGGGAAACCTCATCGGAGTGGGAGAAAGCGCGGACCTGTCCGTGGCCAGCGTCACCGGGCCCGCCTACGTCCAGGACACGCAGCCCCTCACGGCTCAGGTCACCGTGTGCAACCCGGGCACGCGGGCCAGCGGCGAGAGCGCCCACGTCGGCCTCTTCCTGTCGGCCGATGCCACCATCACGGCCTCGGACACGCTCCTGGGAGACGCGAGCCTGCCGGCACTCCAAGCAGGGCAGTGCACCACGGTGTCCCTCTCCAGCGCGGCCCGCCTTCCTTCGGGCACCTGGGTGCTGGGAGCCATCGCCGACCTCTATGGCGCCGAGTCCGAGTTGCTGAAGGACAACAACAGCCGGGCGGGAGGCTCGCTCGCGGTGGGCACCACCCTCGCGGCCCTGAACGCGCCGGCCGGCTTCCCGTCGAGCGACTCCTTCACCGCCGAGCTCTCTCCGCGCCGCTGAGCGCGGGGGCCGCCACGCAATCGCCGCGCTCCTCCTCCGTTACTCGGGGAGTGGGGAGGCGTGTCCCCTCCCACTGGGGCCTCCACGCTCGCGCCGCGCGGCGGAGTGGGGCAGACTCGGTGGCTGTGGGTGGAAGGGCCCGCGCGGGCTGTCCCCGCATCTGGGAGGAGTCACCGTCATGGGTTTGTGCAGCTGGATCGTCTTCGGCTTCGTCGTGGGGCTGGTCGCCCGCTTCATCATGCCCGGCCATCAGCACATCGGCATCATCCGCACCACGCTGCTGGGCGTCGGTGGCTCCTTCGTGGGCGGCTTCCTGGCCGCGGTCATCAAGGGCGGCAACTGGAAGGATCCATCCCCCTCGGGGTGGATTGGCGCCATCATCGGCGCTGTCGTCCTGCTGATGCTCAACCAGGCCTTCTTCTCCCGGCGGTAGCCGGGAATTTCCCGAGCAGCAGGAAGGTAGGGGGGCCCACACAAGATGGACGGAAAGCGCGAGCATCGCCCCGTTCTGTAGTAAGTGGCCCCCTGCTGGCAGCGCTTCCCTCGCTGCCCCTGCTGCAAGGAAAGGCGAAGACATGCGGAAAACCTGGGTACTGGCGGGTGCGCTGGCGATGGCCGGCTGCAACAAGCCAGCGGACAACAAACCCCCCGAGGGGACGGCGACCTCGACTGCGAGCGCTGGCTCGGGCTCGGCGGCCAACCCGCAGAGCGAGGACCAGAAGACGCTCTACGCGTTGGGCCTCTCGATTGGCCGGAGCATCGGCGGATTCAGCCTCACCCCCGACGAGCTCGAGTACGTGAAGGCCGGCATCACCGCCCAGGTGAAGGGCGAGAAGCCCGCGGTGGAGATCGAGCAGTACGGCCCGAAGATCTCCGCGCTGCACACCTCCCGCCAGACGGCCAAGTCCGCCGGTGAGAAGGAGAAGGGCAAGGCCTTCCTGGAGCAGGCCGCCAAGGAGGAGGGCGCCCAGAAGACCGAGTCCGGGTTGATCTACAAGGAGCTGACGGCCGGTACCGGCGCGCAGCCCAAGTCCTCGGACATCGTGAAGGTGAACTACCGGGGCACGCTCACCGACGGCAAGGAGTTCGACAGCTCGTACAAGCGCAACGAGCCGGCCACCTTCCCGCTCAACGGCGTCATCCGCTGCTGGACCGAGGGTGTGCAGAAGATGAAGGTGGGCGGCAAGGCCCGCCTGGTGTGCCCGTCGGATCTCGCCTACGGCGATCGCGGCGCCCCGCCGGACATCCCGGGTGGTGCCACGCTCGTGTTCGAGGTGGAGCTGTTGGAGGTGACTCCGGGCATGGCGCCTCCCACCTCGCCCATGCCGATGAACACCCCGGGCACCCCGCCCCCCGGCAAGTCGGCCACGCCGCCGCCGGGCCAGCCCGCCAAGAAGCCCGAGGGCGCGCCCACCAAGTAGTCAGCCTGAGCAGTCGCTTCGAGGCCCCCGGTCGGACCTGTTCCCAGGTCTGGCACGGGGGCTTCGTTCATCATTGAGCATCCCGACTCTCCACCATTCCACACGCGATCATCCGTGGAGGACTTCTCCTGGGGGGAACCCCTTGGAGGATTGCGGCCCATCCCTAGATTCCTGGGACTGACGGGGAGGGGATGGAATGAGCCTGATCAAGGAGTGGAAGTTCGGGACCCACAGTGCTCGTTGGGAAGCTCCGGATCTGTTGCGGCTGACGTGGCGGGGGGCCACGCGGGTGGAGGACGTGGACAGCGTCCTGCAGATCTTCCAGGAGGCGTCCTCGGGGCGGCCCATCTTCGTCATCTCGGATGTGTCCGAGTCCACCATCGACAAGGCAGCGCGGGAGCACTTCTCGCAAAGCCTGCGGGCGGAGTGGTTCCACGGCCTCATCTATGTGGGAGCCAACGCGCTGCAGCGGGCCATCACGAAGGCGATCGTCATCGCGCTCTACTTCACGGGGAAGTGGCGGGTGGACGTGGAGTTCGCCGACACGGAGCAGGAGGCGCTGCGCATCGTCTCGCGCATCCGCCGGGCTCGGGGTGTGGAGGGCTCGGACTCGGGCGAGCCCGAGATGCCGCTGGAACTGGAGCCTCGGGCCCTGGCCTGAGCTCACCTTCCTTTCATAAGCCAGCCCCGGCCAGCTCCTGCCTGAAGAGGAATCTGCTGACCAATGGGCGCAGTGTGGCTGGGCCCACTGGCCGCGCAGGTTGGGTGCGACAACCTCACCGCCCGTGAATCTCTTGGAGTGGTACAGCCGACCCACGAGGCGCCCCATAGCATGCCCTCATGAGATTGCGTGGGGCCCACATGCAGGCGTTCCAGGCCATGATGGAGCGGGATTTCGTGGCCCGGCTCTGCAGCTACCTGCGGCGTGAGTACACCGACGTTGTCCAAGCGCTGGACGACGATGTGCTCCGGCTACATGTCAAAGAAGCACTTCAGCGTGGGCGGAGCCATGGGCTGCACTGGGAGAGTTCCCTGGCGGTCTTCATCGCGACGTTGCTGGTCGTCGACCCGGATTTCGACCGGTATCCCGCGGTGGCGTCAGCGCTCCATTCGGGTGAGCCGGATGAGAATGAACTCGTGCTCCGGGCGATTCAGCAGATCCCCAGTACCGCCTGGGACTCGGTTCTCCCGGAGCCAGAAGGGGAGGAGGAAACGGCCAGATGAGCCGCTTCATTCTGTTTGCCAATTATGCAAAAGCCATGACTCGCAGGAGCCAGCAACGCTTGCTCTATGAGCAGATGGCCCAGACGGCGCTGAAAGATTTCATACCTGCTCCTACTCCTACGACGGCCCAGTGCCCCATCAAGAGCATGGCCCTGGTCTCGTCCACACTTGCGCAGAGTGTGACAAGTACACAGAAGGCTTTCTGGATAAAGGCGGCAAAGAACCTCGCCAAGAAGGACTCGTTAAAGCAGGAGAAGATAGAGTTCGCCGAAAAACTAGGGGAGCAGGGCATGATCCACAAGCTCAAGGAGGAGCTTGCGGGGGTGGGGCTGCCGCCCTACGACGATAAATGCATGCATGTCTTCTCCGGAAAGAACACCTTCAATGGTGTGTATGTCTATCCATCGCTGGAGGCCCCTGAATTCGTAGTGGTCTTGGAAGGCAAAGGGGGCGGGAGCCAGTGTGGCACACGGAAGGTGATGAAGGAGGGGAAGGTAACGGAAGTAAAGCAAGGGACTTCCGAGTACTTCGATGAGGAGGTGGAAGTCATGAAGGCTGAGGGAGGGCACAAGGAGAAGGTTGCCACAGCAATTCAACAATGCCAGGGCGGGACCCCCTCCAAAGTGGTTTACATGGGAGTGCGTACTGCATATAAAGACATGGAAATATACAGGCCTGAGTATATTTTCGTGGTCAGGTCGTGAAGGCCATACGAGCTCCCGTGGAGGAGAACTTGCGAAATTACCCGCACAAGCCTGATGGCGGTTTCTGGGAGCGCGATCTAGCCAGCATTTCCAGGATGCTGGTCCGGGCTGATGCCCTAACCCCTGAGCTGCTGGCCACCAAGAATGACCGGTTTCTCTACTTGAACAGCGGGCGCGCGTTGAGCTGTGCGAGAGAGGCCTATGGCTTGGAAAAGGGGGATACGCTCGTGTTGGAGTTCCTCCGCGAATCCAACCGCTCGTTCCGCAAGCAGTTGGAGCAGAGACTCCCGATCAACGATCTCAATCAATACGTGAATCAGCTATGCGTCGCCATTATCCTGGGGGATGCTGAACTGACGAGCCGCCTGTCAGGACTGCGTAGGGCGGATTATGCCAACGCAAACGTCGCGTACCCGGAGTGTGTGTCCCAGATGGCGGAGTGTCTGGCCCTCACGGTGTCCGGCCCTTTTGATGCCGCGCAGGCGAGCTTGAACACCGCCTTCCAATCACTGACGGACGAGTCTTTGTCGAGAGAGGAGCGCGAGACGGTAGAAGAGGTTCTACAGGCGTTGCAAGCGATCCTCAGTGAAGATTCGCCAGCCTTGAGCGAGGTGCTCTCGAGACGGTGTCAGGCCGCTCCGGGGCGGCTGCGAGACCCGCGTCGGCGTAACCTGAGTGAGGGGGCCTTTGACCTGCTGGCGCTAGGGCTGGCGGGGCTGGCAAGGGAACGTGGCATGGCGGTGTCGGTCCACAGCGTCTATCTGCCGCTAGAACTCTTGAAGGAGGGTTAGACGCGTGGGCTACCAGCTTGAGTTCTATTCGCTGGATCTCGCCGCGCTGACAGCCGTGATTGGCAGTGATGATCGCGAGGTGTTCGAGTCCATCACGGCGATGGCTGGCCGGCTGTTCGTGGGCAGGGACAACTCGCGGTGGCAGGAGGCCCTGGAGGCGTTGATCCTGGGGGAGCGAGGGGCGCGTCTGTCTTCCAGCCAGGAAGAGGGGCTGCTTCGCGAGGCGGTTTCGGTGCCCGAGGCCACCGCGTTGGTAGCCCTGGTGCGCTCGCGCGGGATCCAGGTGGCCTCGATCGGCCATGCCAGCCGGGGAGGGCCGCAGTTCCGAAGTCTATTCGAGCCCGGGCGCTTCCCTGCCCTCTTCAATCCGGAGGTCCCGCTCCAGTGGCTTCTCTCCAGGCCCCTGCTCCGGATGTGGCGTGACGATTACCCCTGTTGGGGGTGGTTGCTTCACAGCGAGCTGCGCGAGCTGCTCCGCATCCGGAGTGTGGAGGAACTCCCCTCGCTCGAGGATCGCGATCTGGACGGCTGGCTCTACGAGTTGGTGACAGCGCTGCTCGAAGCCGAGGTTCGAGGCAAGGCGCTGGTGACCCTTTACTTGTGAGGTAGATGGTATGCGCCCTGCCAGCTTTCACGGAAAATGGGTTCTTCGTGGTGACCTGGATGATTATGAGGTCCGCGTGAGTGAGCGCCCGCTGGGCGAGGCGCAGGGCTTGGTGCCAGCGCCCCTCGTGCTGGCACAGTTGGAGCGCTGGCTCAGGTCTTCGTTCGCGGCGCTTCAGGCGATGGCCGAAGCGCTGGGGGGACCCAGGCTCGGGGCGATGACGAGCGTGGGGCGCGAGGAGTTCGAGCAGGGCTTGAAGTGGCGTCTCGCGAAGGCCTTCCGGCAGGGAGAGCTGGAGGCGCGCGTCATCCCCCGCCAGGAGATCCTCCGAGACAGGCCCGTCTCCAAGTCGAGCGCTCCGGTGCCGCCCGCGCCCTCCGCCCGCTCGGCGGAGGCCGAGTCCCCGGAGCAAACCGCCGTGGATGCCGCTCGCCAGATCCAAGCTCTGCAGCAAGCCGCCGAGCAGCGTCTTGCTCTCTGTGAATTGTGCCAGCAGGGTTGAGAGCGAGGACAGGGAATGAGTCGGTTTGATCGCATCGCTATGGCCTTGGAGCAGCCGGGGCAGTCTTCTCAACTCTATGCAGTGCTGGATGGAGCGCGAGATGAGCGGATTCGCTCCTTGATTGCCGCCAGCACGCTGGTCCACGCCAGTCTCTACGCAGGGGAGCAGCCCATGGGACTGCTGTCGGTGTCTCCTTTCCTCGTCCGGTTGGACAGGGCGAACCCGGATGCGGCCTCGTTGTGGGAGCATGCCTGGGGAAAGGGGTGGGGCATCTTCCTGGAGGCGCCTGGGCCCCTTGAGCAGGTCCGGCGACAGCTCCGAAAGTTTCTGCGCGTGGAAGATCCTCACGGCCGCCTCATGTATTTCCGGTACTACGATCCCCGGGTACTGAAGGCTTTTCTGTCCGCATGCACGGAGGATGAGCGCCAGGAGTTTCACGGCCCGATCCGGAGCTTTCTCGTCGAGTCGGAACCTCCCTTGACGGCCTACCACCTGTACTCGAAAGACGGGCCCGCGCGGGGGGAAGCCGTCCTTCTCGAAGAAGAGCGTGGCACAGGGCAGTGAGCGCATGTTCCCCCCAGGGGAAGAGCCGAAGCCACAGGAGGCGCTCCCAGCCGCGCCGCATGACGACTGACGTTGTTCGCCATGGGGCGCGGTGCGGTCGCCTCAGCGCGTCGCCTGCGCGTGAACCCACTCGCGCAGGGCCTGGGGCTCCAGCGGCAGATCATCCGGCCACACCTGGACCGTGCCGTCCTGGCCGGCCGACAGCATCTGCCTGCCATCCGAGGAGAACGCCACCCAGAGCACGGGGCCCTCGTGGCCCGGCAGGGCCCGGCTCTCGCCGCTGGAGAGATCCCAGAGGCGCGCCGTGCCGTCGGCACTGGCGGTGAGCAGGCGCAGGCCATCCGGTGACACGGCCATGTGCAGCACGGAGCTGGTGTGGGCTATCAGGCTGGGGTGGCGTTCGTCCTTCCGCATGTCGAAGCGCATCACGAGCGAGTCGCCCATGCTGCTGCTGAGGAACTCGCGTCCATCCGCGGAGAAGGACATCGCGATCACTCCAGTGCCGCTCAGGTTCTTCTTCTGGCCCGGCGCCAATTCCGTCCTGCCCGGCTCCGAGTTCAACGGCTGGATCCAGGCGGTGTGATCCGAGCTGCCCGAGGCCAGCAGGGTGCCGTCCCGAGAGAACGTCACATCCACCACCTCCAACTGATGGGAGTGAACGTGCTGACCCTGGCCGGTCGCCACATCCCAGAGCCGCAGCTCTCCGTCCGCACTGCCCGAGGCCAGCCGATGGCCGTCGGGTGAGAAGGCCAGGGCGCGGATGCTCTGGGCCTGCTTGCCCAGGGAGCGTCCCTGGCCCGAGGCCGCGTCCCACAGCCACAGCTCGCCCTCCGCGAGTCCCGCGGCCACCCAGGTTCGATCCGCCGAGAGCGCCAGCACGTCGATGCGGCCCGTGGGGCCCTTCAACTCCCGGAGCCGCTGGGCCTGCTCATTCCAGAGAGCCACCGTCCCATCCTGCCCCGCGGTGGCCATCAGGCTGCCGTCCTCCAGCACGAAGGCCGCCGTCATCTCTCCCGGGTGCGCCTTCACCACCTGGGCTGAGGCGCCGTCCGGGCCCGAGAGGCGCACTGTGCCATCCCGCTTCCCGGCGGACAGCACGTGGCGCCCATCCGGCGTGAAGGCCACGGCGGAGATGACGCTGCGCATGAGGCTCCTCAGCTCCCAGGGCGAGAGGTGATGCCAGTCCAGCGAGACAGCGTCCGGTGCGAGAGGCTGCTCATGGCTCGTCACGGTGAGCGGGTAGCGCTCCGCCAGCTCGTGCACCCGGATCGTCCCATCATGGCTGCCGGCTGCCAGCCACTTGCCGTCCGGAGAGAAGGCCACCGTGCTCACGGTCGCCGTGGCCCCGTACAGCACGCGCACCCGGCCCGTGGCCACCTCCCACGCACGTGCCCGAGCGTCCTTGCCTCCCGCGGCCAGCCACTTCCCGTCCTCGGAGAAGGTGAGCGAGCACTTCCAGTTCGCGGCGCTCGGCAGCGAGCGCGGGGGGCCCCCATCCTTCAAGTCCCAGAGGAGGATCGGATCCCCCGAAGCCTGGGCCGCCAGGTAGCGCCCATCCGGCGAGAGGGCCAGTGCGCTCACGGACTTGCTCCCGAGCTCCAGCGTGCGCATGGGGCCTCGCTGGGACTCCCAGAGCAGGATCTGCCCGTTGTCGGTGGCGACGGCGAAGGACTCGGCTCGGGACGCTGAGGCCATCACGGTGAGGAAGCGCGAGTGGGCGAGCAGCAACTGGTTCGCGCCGGTCTCCAAGTCCCACAGCTGCACGCTCCGGTCCTTCGTCCCCGCGGTCACCACGTGCTTTCCATTGGGCAGCAGCCGCAGATCCGCCACGCCGCCGGTGTGACTGCCCAGCAGGAGGCTCGTGCCCGTGGCCACGTCCCAGCGGAAGAGCTTCCCGTCGTTCCCAGCCGTCAGCAGGTAGCGCGTGTCCGGAGTGAAGACCGTGAAGGGCACGGGCTCGGTGTGGCCCTTCAGCTCGCGCGTGGTGTCCGTGGTCTTGTCCCACAGCTGCACCAGGCCCTCCTTGCCGCTGGAGGCCACGTAGCGCCCGTCCTTGGAGAAGGCGGCGCGCCAGGCTTCGTCGGAGAAGTTCGCGATGACGCGGGACTCGTTCTTGCGCAGATCCCACAGGCGGATCTTCTCGTCATCACTGGCGCTGACCAGCCACTGGCCATCCGGAGACATCTCGACCCGGTTGATGGAGCCGGTGTGGCCTTGCAAGCGCATGGGCAGGCCCTGCGCCATGGCATCCGCCGCGAGGATGCGCGCCCGATCCCAGTCCTGGAACGAAGTCGAGAGCATGTCCAGGTACGAGAGCACCTTGTCTGGAGACTCCTCGAAGGCGTGACGGGCCTGGAGCAGCACGAGCGAGTCGCTGCGGGTGATGGCCTCGGCGCGCTCCTGCTGGGCCGCGTCCCTCTCGCGGATGATGTGGCGGTGGGCGCTGGTGGCCAGCGCGAGGAGCGCCGCCAGCAGCACCGCCGCCACGATGAAGGTGGAGCGGTGCTGGCGCACCAGGCGCACCAGCTTCTCCCAGAGCGTGTACCGGTGGGCCTTCACGTACTGGCCCGCCTGGAAGCGGCGCAGGTCCTCGGCGAGCTCGCGAGCGGTGGGGTAGCGCCGCGCCGGATCGCGCTCCATGGCCCGCGAGACGATGTCCAGCAACTCCTGGGGCAGACAGTCGTGGAGGCGGACCAGCGGCGTGGGCTCCTCGGTGAGCACGTGCTGGAGCACCTCCTGAGAGGTGGTGCCCATGTACGGCGCCCGGCCCGCCAGCAGGTGATAGAGGATGGCGCCCAGCGAGTACACGTCCGCGCGCTCATCGACGGGCTGCCCCGCGGCCTGCTCCGGAGGCATGTACGCCGGCGTGCCCATCACCGTGCCCAACTGGGTGCGTTCAGGCTCTGGCGAGCCGGCGTGGCTGGGGGCCTCGTCCGCGGGAATCTCCGGCGCGTCCAGCTCCTTGGCCAGGCCCCAGTCGATGACGACCGTCTCACCGTACTCGCCCACCAGCACGTTGGAGGGCTTGAGGTCCCGGTGGATGACGCGCTCACAGTGGGCGTAGGCCATGGCCTCGGCCACCGCGAGCACGTGGGGCAGCGCGGCCAGACGCTCGTCCAGCGTCTTCATCGACTCGATGAGCCGGGCCAGCGAGCGGCCCGAGACGAGCTTCATGGCGTAGAAGGGCTCGCCTCCGGGCCAGCGGCCGGCCTCGTACACGGGGACGATGGAGGGGTGCTGCAGGCGCGCGGTGATGCGGGCCTCGCGCAGGAATCGGCCCTGGGTGGAGGTGCCGTCGGAGATGGGCTCCTTGAGGGCGACCATGCGCTCCAGGTGGAGATCCTGCGCGCGGAGGATGCGGCCGTGGCCTCCCTCGGCGACGACGCCGTCGAGCAGGTAGCGCTCCCGGTCGACGAGCGGCAGGTTCCAACTGAGTGGATCCACGCCGCCCCGGGGCAGCGAGCGCTGGCTGGGGTGGAGCGTGGTGGCGAGCTCGTCCGAGAGGGGTGTGGCGGTGCCCGGAGAGCGGTGGAGGGTGGAGGCCTCCGCGTCGGAGCGGAGGGCAGCGGAGTGGGCGGACTCTTTCATGACGGAAGGGAGCCTCGAGAGCCTGAGAGGAGCCTAGACCGGATGCCCACCGTGCTCCCAACCTGCCTGGAGCGCGCTGGGGTTCTCGCCTATCCGGGCGTTGAGTAGTGGGCTGTGCGTTGGGGTGACCGCACTGCTAGCCTGCCCGGCCCTATGAAACATCTCCTGGCGACAATCGCCTGCCTACTAACCGGGGTTTCAGCCGCTGGCTCACCTTTCGACATGCCCGAGCCGCAGGTGGTGCCCTCTCCCTCCGGTCCGGCACGGTTGGAACTGGAAGCAGGGGTGCAAGTCGTCTCGAGCGCGGTGTCCCGGCTCGGGCCCGAGGTGGCGCTGGCCGTGCGCGCGCCCGATGGTGGCTCCCGGGTGGTGCTCTGGAAGATCGGCGAGGCGAAGCCCTCGGTGACGTGGCCGGCCCCGGCGGGGGTCTCCGTCGAGGCGGTGGCGTGGCACCCGAGCACCAGCAAGGTGTTCGCCCTGACGCGCCAGGGAAAGCGCTCGGGCATCAGCCTGCTGGCGCTGGGCAAGGGCGGCGCGCTGGAGCGCTCGGAGATCTACTCGAGTGACCGGGAGCTGAAGGGGCTGGTGGTGAGCCCGCGGCCCTTCATGTTCTCGGATGGGAAGAAGGAGATCCGCGGGTACCGGCTCTTCTTCGGGATCCGCTACGCGAGCGGCTTCGCCCTTCGCACGCTCACCGAATTGGGCACGCGCGAGTACCTGGTCATCGGCCCGGCCTCGGAGGCGCTCAAGCCGCGCGACATGGACGAGTACGACGTGCCCGAGCCCATCAACCTCCCGAGCGTCCTCCCAGTGGCGTTCCACCCTGACGGCAAGAAGATGCTCTTCACCGAGGCCAAGGGAGGCGTGCGCATCGTGGACTATGGCCCGCCCTGGTTCCTGCCCGAGGGAAAGGCTTCGTCCGCGCCCGGCACCGCCGTGGGCTTCCTGCCCAATGGCCTGGGCCTGTTGCTCTGGGAGTCCGGCAAGCCCGGGGCCCAGGTACAGGTGTCGCTGGAGAAGGCACCGAGGCCGCTAGCGGCGTCCCAGAGCTTCGTGGCGCCTCCCGCGCTGACGGTGGATGGAAAGGGGCTCGTGGGAGTGACGGGCGGCGACCGTCCCGCCGTGGTCTACGTGCCGGTCGAGATTCCCCTCGCGGATGTCTCCAACGGGTGGCTGGCCGTGAAGACGAAGTCGCAGTTGGAGAAGTTCGGGCGCTACGCGGGCGCGTTTCTGCCGAGGCGGGACGCTCAGCTCTACCAGCTCTACGAAGAGGAGCTCTACCACGAGGACACCTTCGAGACCGTGCCGTACCTGGTGACGACGGACTCCTTCTGGGAGCTGTTCGCGGCTGCGTACGAGGGCTCGTTCATCCTCGCCGAGCGCTATCAGGCGATGCCTCGCTTCTGGGAGTTCGTCCAGGAGGCGAGCCAGGGTGCGAAGAAGGTGGATGCGGCGTGGGGGAAGGTCTTCGACGCGCTCGAGTCCCTGCGCGCGGAGCCCTCACCGAAGAACCCCGAGGCCCAGCGCATCCTCGCGGCCGCGGGCACTGTGGTCTCCCAGGTGACGGGCGAGCCGTTCGACTTCGAGGAGATGAAGGCGCGTGGGCACTACACGGCTTCGGCGGACCTGAAGCGGTACTTCCAGGCGATGCGCTACCTGACGACCGTGTCGAAGAAGCTGGGAGCCGAGAAGCTCGGATCGCTGTCTCCCCGAGCGCAGGAGCAGGCCCGTGCGTGGATCGCCGCCTACGAAGGCTACATCGCTCCGGCCCGTGCCCCGGTGATCTGGTCGCAGGGCGCGTACAAGCCGCCGCCCTACCTGAATCGGGCGCCCGACCGCCCTGTCGTGTTCCCGCTCTCGTGGGGCTTCGACAACGAGGTGATGTTCACCGATGTCTTCCACTGCGCCACGCCGCTCGCCGAGCGGATCCAGGGGCCGGTGCGTGCGGGCGCAAAGGTGGATCCGCAGCTCCTGGCGGTGACGGCTCAGTGCCCCGAGCGCGCTTCGGAGCCGCAGGTGCCTCGGCTGTTGCCGTCGGGTTTGGATGTGGCGGCGGCGATGGGCAGCCGGAGGGCGCGGGAGCTGCTGGCTCCAGAGATGGCACAGTTCCCATCGCTTGGGCGTGCGCTCGACGAGCTGGGCACGCGGTTCGCGAAGTACACGGCGGCCCAGGCTTCCGCGAGCCTCTATGATCGATGGCTGCGAGGCCTGGCGCTGCAATGGTCCGAGGAAGTGGCGCCTCCGCGAGGCGTGGACGCGAAGCTGTGGAAGGCGAAGCGGCTCCAGACAGGATTGGGGAGCTGGGCGACCTTGCGGCATGCCACGGTGCTCGTGAACGAGCGCGCCGCAGCCGAGCTGGGGAGTGGCGGCGAGTTCGAGCAGGTCTGGCCGGAGCAGCCACGCGGCTTCGTCGAGCCCGATCCCCGGACGTTCGAGGCGATCGCCCAGCTCTTCGACGGCACGGCCGAGGCGTTCCGCCGCGCAAGCGCCTCGCTGGGGGATCGCAAGTTCACCAGCAACGATCCGGAGGAGCGCGAGGCGGTGGTGGAAGGGGTGTTCAAGCGGCTGACGAGCTCGGCGCAGGCCGTGCGCACCTTCAAGGCGATGGCGGAGAAGCAGCTCCGAGGCGAGGCGTTCACGCCCGAGGAGTACGATCAGATCCTCCACGTGGGCCGGCACTTCGAGCACAACTTCCTGATCTTCAAGAGCCTGGGGAACCCGCAGCTGGCGCTCTCGGATCCGCAGCCCATCTCGAAGATCGCGGACGTGGCGGATGGAGGGCCCAAGCCGCTGCTGCACGTGGCGGTGGGCTCGCCGCTGGAGTGGAGGCTGGTCGTCCCTCACCTGGGACGGAGGCAGGTGGTTCGCGGGGCGGTGTACTCGTACTTCGAGCTCATCCAGGACAAGCCGCTCACGGACGAGGAGTGGCGGAAGGTGGAGGCTCGCACGCCGCGTCCGGCCTGGGTCACTCCGTTCATAGCCGAGCCTTGAGTCCTTCTCGGCTCATCATTGCGGCGCTGGTGCTCGCCGTCTCCGGGACGGTGGAGGCCCAGGAGCCGCGCCTGCTCTTCGTGGGGGACATCCTCGCGGAGCGGGGGGCTCGTGAGCCGGAGGTGAGTGGCTCGTGGCTCGAGCAAGCGCGCGGGGCCCAGCTCGTCGTGGGGAACCTGGAGGGTGCGCTGGGAGAGCCGTCCACGTGCGTCCGGCCTACGCCTCAGTCTCCCTGCTTCGCCATGCCGGAGACGATGGCGGGGGTGCTGGCACGAGCGGGCTTCACAGCGCTGGGGATGGAGAACAACCACGCGGGAGACCTGGGGCCCGAGGCCCTGGTGCGTACTGCGCGGGTGCTGTCGGAGTCAGGGGTGTTCCCGCTGCGCTACGAGTCCTCGCCGACGTTTCTCAAGGTGGGAGAGGTGACGGTGGGCCTCGTCTCGCTCTCGCGAGTCTCGAAGGGCACGGGGCCGGTGCGCGAGCTGCCATCGGTGGAGTTGGCGCGGAAGCTGCGGCAGGCGCGGCGGCTGTCGAACGTGGTCGTCGTCTATGTCCACTGGGGTGAGGAGCTGTTCGACTGGCCCCACCCCACGCAGCGGCAGGCGGCGCGGTGGCTCGTGAAGCACGGAGCGGATCTGATCATCGGGCACCACCCGCACGTGGTGCAGCCTCCGGAGTGCGTGGAGGGCCGGCCCGTCTACTTCTCCGTGGGGAACTTCCGCTTCCGAGACAGGTACCCGGCCGGACGGGTGGGGCTCGCGGCAGACTGCCGCGTCGTGGGGCGGAGCCTGCACTGTGGCGGACTGGCGACCTCGTTCCCGGTAGGCAGCAGCTGGCCCGAGGTCTCCGCGAGCCCCGAGACCGAGGCAAGCCTGAAGGCCTGTGAGGTGCCTCTGCACGAGACGGAGAAGGTGGGAGGCCTGAGGCTCCAGGCGCGCTCGGTGCAGGGTGAACTGCCCGTGGCGCAGGTGGAGGTGGTTCGGGACGGACGGGTGACGGCGCGTGTCGGCTCGGGAGCGCTCGTGTCGCTCGAGACGGGGCGGGTGGTGCGCTCGGGCGAGCCCTGGCTGTTCGCGCTGGAGCGGCACTTCTCACCGCTGGACGGAGAGACGGCCCTGCGCCCCTACGTGTACGAGGCGCGTGGTGAGAGGCTCGTGGCGCGCTGGCGAGGCTCCGGGCTGGCGTGGCCCCTGCTCGATGCCCGGCTCCTGCCGGAGGAGCCGGGGGTGCTCTGCGCGCTGCACCGGATGGACTCCTTCGTAGCGCTGCGCCCCAGTGCTCCCGGGGTGCGGGTGGCGGCCTACCGCTGGGCCGGCTTCGGCTTCCGAGGAGACGATGCGGAGGAGCTCCATCGCCGCTGCGAGGCGCTCCTGTCCGTGGAGTGAGGCGCGCGGAGCCTCCTCAATACGGGCGCTGACCGGAGTAGTTCCCAGGAGGCGAGTAGTCACACACCCAGTACTGCCACGTGGGGAATCCGGAGAAGGGCGAGTTGGTGGTGCACACCTTCGTCGCGCAGCCCACCTGGGTGGTGTTCCGCCAGACGATCTGGGTGTAGTGGCCGCACTCCTTGCCCGCGGCGCAGGTGTTCTTGCCGTAGTCGTACGAGGCTGACTCGGAGGCCCAGCTCTGCACGACGCTCGCCGTGGCCGTGGTGTTGGGAGGCGCCGCGGCGTAGATGTTCTCGCCCAGCTTGAGAGTGCCCAGGTTCGGGTTGTGTCCCCACTTGCACTGATCGACCCAGGCCTGGGCCGCGGCGGCGGCGGTGTTGGACCACGTGAGCACGGGCAGGGCCGGGCTGGGCGTGGGCGTGGCGCTGATGCGGACCGAGTTGTGCGCGGAGATCATCTCCCGCGCGAACGGGGTATCCCCGGAGCCGCCACCGTCGGGCGTGGTGCCACCGTCGGGCGTGGTGCCACCGTCGGGCTCACCGGCATCCGGCTCTTGCGAGCCATCGTCACTGTCGCAGCCGGTCAGGCAGAGGGCGGTTACACAGAGGGCGGTGAGGGAAGTGACTAGGAAACGCATGGGGATTCGTCTCTTGGCGTGAGAGCTTCAGGTTTGGGAGCGTTCCGACGAGAGTCTCGGGACCCTCATGCTTTTAGCTCATCCAGTAGGAACTTGATGGCGCCGACAGCATGACGAGCGAGTTGATCCGCGTTCATCCCGGGACCCATCATGAAGCGGGCATACTTTCTTGCTCCCTCGGAGTCGATGTCAGCGAACTCCTGCTCGAGGGCGCGTAGACATGCCTGAAAAACCGGGTCGTGAAAGATGGAGCTTTCGCGAATGACTACGGCCAGTGCGGCTTGTCCACCCGGCCACGATTCTGTGAGCCAGATGATGTCGTAGGCATCCTTGTTCTTGTTACGACCGCGGAGCGCATCGGCCTTCGCGGCGAGGTACGCCGAGGGCCCTGCCACCTTCAGGGTTTGGTGGGTCTTGCCTCCCTGGCCCGGCAGGGTGACGTCCACCTCTATTTCGCGAAAGTCCCTGTCGATGAGTCCCCCGGTAGCCAGGACCATCGCTGACAATCTTCCGCCTACCACCCCTCCAGGCCGATAGAGCTTTCCCGGTTCGCGTTCATTGCTGGGTGGACAGAAGAACTCGACTGTCAGAGGGAGCGCAATACCTCCCTGCCAGCGCCAACTCGCGTTACCCAGCATCTTGAATCCTGCATCCTTGAGGCATTTCTCCAGGCGATCGTAATTGCCGACTTCGCCATCGACGAGTGCCACCCGCAGACAGAGGTCCAGGTCCTGCGTACCAATGTGAGGCTCGAGGCCTGGCTCAGGCTCGGGAATCAGCAAGGAGGGAACGAGACCACCCACGATGATGACGTGTGCCCCCGCGAAGCTGAATCCGCGCACGACGCGCGCTGCCTCCGCCAGTAACTTGGACCGGACAGCGGGGTTGTACTCGCTGGAGTGTCCGCCTTCAGTAGCCAAGTACCACCTCGCGGAATTGCTGGGCTACGTCCTCTCCTCGTCGCGCGGAGCGCGCATCCAGATATATGCGGACCAGAGGTGCAACCTGGACATCGTCCTTCGTCATGGCGCCCTTGCTGCCTACCTCGCCGGTGTCGCGTAGCAAGACGAGGTTTGCTCCCCTGTCAGTGACTTCCGCGCCCAGTTCCTCTGCGGCCTGCTTCAGGGAAACCGTGGGAGAAATGCGGACAGGTGAGAGGGGAACGTTCGTCGGCCCCACGCCATAGAGGCTCGCCGCTGCAGCGCCCGTGAGTGCATGCGCGACGCCCGCTTGCGTGAGCTTCTGGGTCATCCGGGACCAGAGTTCCTCAGGGCGACGTGCATACAGAGCGACATGAAGCGAGGGCTCCCACCGGGTGGCACTGGGTTGCTGCTCGAGCCAATCAAGCAGGGCCGTTCGTTCCGTCACCCTGCGCCTCTTGTTGGGACCACTTCCGAAGGAGTTGACCAACCCTACGTGTTCGAGCTTGGTCAGCACGTTGTGTGCCTGACCCAGGGAGACGGCAGCGCGCTGAGCGAGTTCCGATACGGAAAAGGGTTCCGTCTGTTCCAGAAGCACTTGGACGGTTCTGACGCCATGGACGCCGATGCCGCTTTTCTCTGCTTCCTTCAGAGGGTTCTTGGCGCCCTCTTCCAGATGGACAAGGACACCTGGAGCCACCAGGTGGAGGTGGCCTTTGGAGTCGAGATAGCTGACATCTTGCTTCTCCAGGGCCTCCCTGAGGCTGCGAGTGAGGAACGACCCGATGACCACCGGAATCTCCGGGAGATCGTCGTCCGCTGATGCCCACGCTTGGGCAGACTGCAAGACCAGCGGGAGTTGCTCAGGACGGAGCCCCGAGGGCATGGGCAGAAGTCGAAGGCGGAAGACCTTCCCATCGAGTCGCAAGCTGGCTTCGTCTGAACTCCGGATCCGCAGCCAGGGGTGGGGCGTCACTCGGCGGATCAGTCGGCGAGGAAGGTGGAGCTCGGCGGCCATTTTCACCCAGAAGGCTCCTTTGATGCGGAGTGAAAATCAAGCAGTACTGAAGAAGGGAGCTTTGCTCCATATTGATGCTGGGGAGCATAAGTGAGCAAGAGCAGGATATTGCATGCGGTTTTTCAGTGGTATCCGATCTTCATTCATGAAGGAAAATAGTCCCTCATCGAAAATGTGAGTGGATTCTGACGTTCTTGCGGCGTCGTAGCTTGGGGCCGGATGGGAGGTAGGAAGGAGCCCTTGTCTGCCTGCCTCCCTTGGATGCAGTGCCGTTCAGCACCCGTAGCCCCATCTTCCAAGAGGTTCTCCCTATGGAACAGACGCGCCGCGAGCCCGATGACGACTTCCTGCTCCTGGTGAACGTGCTGCCTCCGCTCTTGCAGGATGCTGTGCGCGCGCTGCCGCCCGAAGAGGTTCTCGAGGTGGTGATGGACCTGGGCCGCCCGCCCGAGGCCCGGCTCCTTCAGGGCTCGCGGCGGCTGCGCGAGGAGCCCGTGGCCCAGGGAGACCTGGAGCACGTGCTGGCCCAGGTGGGGCCTCCGGGCGAGGACAACCGCGCCGGCATCGAGCGCACGCTCCATCGCGTCTCCGCCATCCGTAACCGCAAGGGCCGGGTGGTGGGGCTCACGCTGCGCGTGGGACGCGCGGTGTTCGGCACCATCGACATGCTGAAGGACCTCATTGGCACCGGGCGCAACGTGCTGCTGCTGGGGCGGCCCGGCGTGGGCAAGACGACGAAGCTGCGCGAGGTGGCGCGCGTGCTCTCGGACGACCTGCGCAAGCGGGTGATGGTGGTGGACACCTCCAATGAGATTGGCGGCGATGGAGACATTCCCCACCCGGGCATCGGCTCCGCGCGCCGGATGCAGGTGTCCCGGCCGGATCGCCAGCATGACGTGATGATCGAGGCGGTGGAGAACCACATGCCCGAGGCCATCATCGTGGATGAGATTGGCACCTCGGCCGAGGCGGCGGCGGCGCGCACCATCGCCGAGCGCGGGGTGCAACTGGTCGCCACGGCGCACGGCAACACGCTGGAGAACCTGGTGCTCAACCCGACGCTCTCGGATCTGGTGGGCGGGGTGCACACGGTGACGCTGGGCGACGAGGAGGCACGCCGGCGCAACACGCAGAAGACGGTCAGTGAGCGCAAGGCCCCGCCCACCTTCGACATGGTGGTGGAGATGGTGGGGCGGGACGAGGTGCTGGTGCACCTCGACACGGCGGAGGCGGTGGACCGGCTGCTGGCGGGCCGGGAGGTGGGCGGCGAGCGGAGGCGGCTGGACCAGGGCGAGGTGAAGGTGGAGCCGGTGCCCGAGTCGGTGGCGCCGCTGCCCGCACCTCGGAGCAAGGCGGCTCCAGCGGCAGCTCCGGCGAATACCGGGCCCACACGCCTCTTCGCGCACGCGGTGAGCCGGGACCTGCTGGACCGGGTGCTGCGCGAGTTGAAGGTGGACGCACGGGTGGTGGGGCGGCTGGAGTCAGCGGACCTCATCCTCACGCTGCGCTCGCGGGCGAACGATCCGAAGATGCGGCGAGCCGTGGAGCGGACGGGGGCGCGCGTGGAGGTGGTGAAGCGCAACAGCACGGCGGAGCTGAGGCGGGTGCTGCGCGGGGCCTTCATGCTGGTGGGGGGGGTGGACGAGGAGCTGGTGCGCGAGGCGGTGGCGGAGGCCGAGCACGCCATCCAGCGCGTGCTGAGCGAGGGCGTGGCCGTGCCGCTGGCGCCGCGTCCGCCTCGGCTGCGCAAGCTGCAGCACCGGCTCGTGAGCCGTTACCATCTCGAGACAGTGAGCCAGGGCAGCGAGCCGACGCGTCACCTCACCATCTACCCGGTGGGGGCCGAGGTGGAGGCCGCGCTCCACGAGAGCGAAGCCGAGGGCAACGCCTGAGCCAACCCTTTCCCTTTGCCGCGTCCATGGGTACCGTCGCCCCTGATGGAGCGAGCCTGGGAACGACGAGGGGTCTGGGTACTGGCGCTCGTGGCGGTGGCCGCCGGGGTGCTGCGCCTCATCCCACTCGTCAGGACGGGCGGTGCGCTCGGCTATCCCATCGACTACGACGAGGGGGTGTACTTCTCCGCGTCGGCGCTCTTCTTCCAGGGGCACTGGCCGTACCGGGACTTCGTCTTCGTCCACCCGCCGGGCTCGATCTGGCTGTTGGGCCCGTCCGCCCTGGTCGGGTCCTGGATGGGGTTCGACGCGGGCTTCGCGCTCTCGCGGTGGATGGCCACGGTGTGTGGAGCGCTCAGCGTGCTGCTGGCGGGCCGGCTCTCGATGCGGGTGTGGGGCCCGGTGGCGGGAGTGGTGACGGCGCTCGCGTACGCCACGTATCCCGAGGCCGTGTTCGTCGAGCGGGGCCCGTTCCTGGAGCCCCTGCTCAACGTCGCGTGCCTGGCCGCGGCGAATGCATGGCTCGCGGAGCCTCGCTTGGGTCGCGAGGAGCCTCGGTGGCTGCTGGCCGGGGTGTTCTTCGGGCTGGCCGTCTGCGTCAAGGTGTTGGGAGGCATCTGGCTCTTCGCGGCGCTGCTGGCGCGTCCGCCGTGGCCTCGCTGGATGGCTCATGCGGGCATGGTGCTCGTGGCGGCGGGGGTGGTGGCGTTGCTGGTGGGGCCCTTCGTGCTGCAGGCGCCCTTGGCGTTCTTCTCGCAGGTGTTCGTCTTCCATGGGCTGCTCCCGCCGGACGGCGAGCTGAGCCAGTTGGGCCGGATGCACGAGCTCTTCCACGAGCGCCGCCTGGTGGGCATGGCGCTGGCGCTGATGGGGCTCGTGCTGGTGGCGGTGAGGGCGTTCCGGAACGCGGAGCCGACCCGGCCGGCGGAGCGGCTCGTGGCCGTGGCCTACATCCTGACGATCACCGCGTTCCTGAGCTCGCCCAGCTACTGGAACCAGTACAACACCTATCTGGCTGCTTCGGAGTCGATCCTCGCGGGGCTGGGAGCCGCGGCGGTGTACCAGTGGCTCACGGCATGGCGTCCTCGGCATGCCGGAGTGGTGGCGGGGGCCCTTTGTGTTGCCGTGGTGCTGCCCACCGTGCGGTTCATCCGCGGAGGGCTGCGGCTGAAGGAGCGGTCGCTGCCGGTGCTTGGACAATATATCCGGCAGTCGGTGCCTCCCGGTGCGCAGCTCTTCGCGTTCGAGCCCGCGTGGGGGATCGTGGGGGGGCGGTTGCCAACCGCCATCGCGGGGGCGCCGCTGGTGGTGGACTCGTATGCGTTGATGCTCCGGGGTGCCCTGGCCACGGGGCAGCCATTTGGCCAGACCGTCGATGCTTTGCGGACGCCGGCCGCGCAGCAGGCGATCCGCGAGGTGTTGGAGCGCAGCCGGTTCGTGGTGATGGGGTGGCGTGGGGACTGGCAACTCTCGGAGGAGAGCAAGCAGTGGTTCCGAGCCCGCTTCACCCGACGCTTCCCTGCGCCGGGGCAGGGAGGGCCGGATCTCTGGGAGCAGAACCCGCAGTGACAGGGCTCCAGGCCTGAGCCAGAGGCGGACGCCATGACGGACCGCGAGTGCGTGGAGTTGGTGCAGTGGGCCGCGCCGCGCTTGCGGTTGCGCTGGGAGGGGTTCCGCCGGGTGCGCGGGCAGGTGTGCAAGCGCATCGGGCGGCGTGTGAAGGCGCTCGGGCTGGAAGGGGTTGGGGCCTACCGCGCGCGCTTGGAGGTGGATGAGGCGGAGTGGGCGGTGCTCGATGCGCTCTGCCGAGTAACGATCTCCCGCTTCTACCGGGACCAGGGTGTCTTCGATGCGTTGAGAGAGGAACTGCTGCCAGAGCTCTTGAGCGAAGCACGGGCCCGAGGGGAGAAGGAGTTCCGTGTCTGGAGTGCCGGGTGTGCTTCAGGCGAGGAGCCGTACACGGTGGGAGTGCTCTTTCGGCTCGGGCTCGCGCAGGGGTTCCCAGAGTTCCGGTTGGAGTTGTTGGCCACGGACGCGGACGAAGCCCTGCTCGAGCGGGCACGGCGAGGCTGCTATCCGCCGGGCACTCTGCGCGAGCTGCCGCGCGAGTGGGCCGAGCAGTCTTTCACAATGACGGAGGATGGAGAGCAGTGCCTGTCCCCCGGGTTTCGTGAGGCCATCACCTTTCGGTGCCAGGACTTGCGAGCCGAGATGCCAGCGGGGCCGTTCCACCTCGTGCTCTGTCGCAACGTGGCCTTCACATACTTCGCGCCGCCACTCCAGCGCGAGGTCCTCGCACGCATCCGGGAGCGGCTCGTCCCCAAGGGACTGCTCGTCATCGGGGCGCACGAGTCCTTGCCCGAAGATGCCGTTGAGTTCGAGCGGGCCTCAGGAGCACGGCCCATCTTCCGCAAAACCTCACACTGAGGTGAGAACAGGACCTGGGTTCGTTCTGACCAATTCCAGCAGGGCTGGTCAGCGCTCAGCGCTGAGCACGCGATCGATCTGCTCGTGGACAAGGACCGCATCTTTACTGCCCCCCCACATGGGTCGTTGTCCTGCCACTTGGCCCCATCTATTCTTGGACGGTCGCGGCTTCGGCCTGGACCAGAAGGAAGCCTGCTTGGCGCAAGACTGTTTCATGAGGCCGTTTCGGGGAATTGCGCTCGTGGTGCTGGGAATCACCATGGGGTGTGGGACCAACCCAAATGTCCGGGTGCATCGTCGCCCCGACGGGCTCATCGAGGTCGACGGGCCCCTGGCTGGCCCCTTCAAGAACACGGAAGAACTGGCCGCGAATGCATGCAAGATCATGACGAGCCAGGGTGGGGCAGCCGGTGGCGTGCATGGAAGTGAGTACTGCGCGCTCAGCTATTACTCACCGGATGAGGGCGCCTTCTATCTCAGCTATCTCTCTGATTTCAGAGATAGGCTGGACACGAGGAATGCGAAGACTTGTTCGATGCCACAGGCGCTCAACGATCCAAGCCATCCGGATGCCATCATCATCGGAGGTGATCACACCCACCCGCACAACATACGTTTTTCACCTGGAGATTTGAGCGGCACCTGGAACCCTGCTCGCGCAGTAGACAAGAAGACAGGACGGGTGTTTCACCGCGAATTGTATTTATTGTACCTGGATGGGAGCGGGATATGCAGGGTCTTCGGCTACAACTATGTCACGCGCATCGTTTCGGCGCTTCGTGAAGGCCAGTGGGTTCAGATTGCTCAGGTCTATGATGACTCTGGCAACATCCAAATGTTGGAGGGAAAGGATTGGTTGCCTTGATATGAGAATCTTCCCCTTCGTGATAGGCATTGGCTGTGTCGCGTTGCTGAGCGGGTGCGCGCGTTTTGGCTACTACAGAATCAACAAGGCAGAGCGAGCACCGCTCTCGGAGGCCGAGAAGGTCGTATTCCCGAATTCATATGAGAGTGGCATCCACCTGGATGGTCCCACGATGGCGGCGCTCGAAGTGGCCAGGAATGAGTTCATGCCGCCGGGTATCACGGCGACAGCTCGTGACGAGAATCTGGCGCGCTGTCTCGCACGCCGGGATACGTATGATGTCACGGTGTTGAAGGCCAGTGATGATCTCTATTTTGTCAGCTTCCTTCCCAGGTTTTCCCGATGCGGTATTGAGCTGGAAACTCCCATCGTGGATGCGGGGGCTACATATGCGATCGACGGACGTGGCCGGATTCTCAGCGAGCTATGAACGCGAGTTATCGAGGCTTTGTCCCGGTGTGCTGCCTCCGGTTGGATCCGCGCCAAGGTCAGTTGATACCCAGGCGATGGAGTCGCGAAATACCCTGCGTCGGTGCGATGATTGACGCAACGGATTGACGCACCTCGCCTTGAACAAGGTGTGACATGTCCGCTACACGCGAACTCCCCGCACTTTCTCACAAATAGAGAGGGAGCCTGGGCCGGGAGGTCTCGTCGTATGCGGAAGATTCTGGGAGCAGTAGTGGCCGTGGTGCTGTGTGCTTGTGGCAACCCCAGCGGTACGTTCTCGGAGCCGAGCGGAGAGGTGCCTTCGGAGGGCCTGTCTCTCTCGGTGGAGCCGGGAACCACGCAGGGTACCTTCCTCGCTGGGCGCAGCCAGGGCGACGCCGAGGTGAAGTTCTCCTCGCGCGAGGTGGAGCCTGGCGTGTATCGCATCGAGGTTCGCTACAACGGGATGACGCTCACCGGCCTGGTGGACTCGGAGAACGGCGTCTCCTCAATGGATGGCTTTGCCGAGACCAACGGGCAGGACACGCAGATGACGGATCCGGATCGCGACGTGGCGGCCGCCCTCTATGCGGCACTCAATGCCGAGCTGCCCTCGGGTGACGCGGCCACTCCAGAGTCGAAGTACCTGCGGCGCGCGGTGGGCCTCTGGGCAGAACACCCGAGCACGGTTCGCATGCAGCGCACCGTGATGGGCGAGCAGGGCCGCGGCTACACCATGCTGTGCAGCTACGCCAAGTGCAACGGCAGCTGGACTGGCAACTGCGGCGGTTCCTACAACTGGTACTCGTACGCCAAGCACGACTGCAACAAGGGTGGCTTCGACCTCGCGGTCAACCAGCAGATCGCCCAGCTGGGTGATCACACCTCATGCAACGGAGATGAGTACTACATGAGCAACGGCTCGTGGGTGTGCGGCGAGCCGGATCACTGGAGCCGTCCCAAGGTGATCGGCAACTGCTTCGGGCGCTGCGGCGGTGGCTGTGGCGGCGATACCCAGTACACGTTGGATGCCACCAACCACGACGGGTGCGTGCGCAACGGCCACGTGCTGGCCAGTGGCTACTGCGACGACCAGTTCGTGTCCGCCAGCGATGACGAGCTGTTCGCTTCCAACTGCTACTGAGCGCCATGGCCCGCTCCCTACGGCATCGGGGGGCTGTGAGGGTGGCGAGTGCTTGCGGAGTGTTGCTGGCGCTCGCCACGCTCGCTTGCTCGTCCTCGGAGGCGAAGAAGACGGAGGCCGCGCGGACCGCCGTGCGCACCTTCTTCGCGGGGCTGCCTTCCGGGGATTGCGCGACGCTCGGGCCGTTGCTGGCCACGGGTGGCAGCGCGAAGTCCTGTGAGGACACGGTGCGTGAGCTGATCGAGCACCAGATGCAGCTCGTGGACATCGTCGACGCCAAGGTGGATGGGCGGAATCCGGAGGCGGTGCTCGTCGAAGCCCGGGTGGCTCGGGATGGCGCTGTCCGGCAGGAGCCCTTCTTGCTGCGTGTGGAGCACCAGGACGGAGGGTGGAAGCTCCGGCTGTGAGGCTGAGGTACGCTCCCGCGCGCTCCCGACATGAATGGTCCTGCCCGATTCGTTCTCCCGCTCGCGGGTGCCATGGTGCTCGCCGTGGCCGTGCTCGGCGTGATGCTGTGGCCCTCGCCGTCCGCTCCGCCCTCATCGCAGACACCGGCGCCTCGTTCGGTCTCCGTGGCCCCGGTGACGTCGGAGCCCCGCGCTCCTGCGGCTTCGGTTCGTACACCCGGGGCGAGTACCTCCAATCCCACTTCATCCCCGCCCACGCCTGTGCCCGATGCTCCCGGGCAGGCCACAGTGGTGCCTGTGGGGCCCGGGGATGAGGTTCCCTCGCCAGAGTCTCCGAATCCGTTGCCGCAGGTGAATGAGCCCATTCCAGCCGAGAAGCCCCAGACCGCGCGATGGAAGCTGGCCAAGACGAAGCGCATCTCCGAGCTGCTGGCGAGGGACGTGAAGCGGCTGGAGCAGGACCGGGATGCGGCGGGGGCTCGCGGGGACGAAGCGGAGCGCCAACGTCTGGACACGCTGATCCAACGCCACCAGGGCCAATTGCGGACGTTGCACGAGGAGCTTCAGCAACTCTCACGCCAGGCGGAGAACGAGCCTCCCGAGCCGTGAAGTCGCGCTGCTTCCCGCTCGCTGCTCGCGGCTGTGACGCCAGGCCGATCCCTTTCAGGAAAGGTGAAGGCACATGCCTCGAACGGCAAGGATCCTCGTGACACGGAGTTCCCCCGGGCAGCGGGCATGAACCGAACTGGTATGACAGGCATACCAGTTGGCTTGGACCGCGGCCGGAGGGGACCTCCTGATGGATGCCCTTGCTCCAAAAACCGCCTCAGCCATGGAGGTGCCCTGTGAGAGGACCTTTGCTGAACTGGCATGACCAGCAGACCAGTTCGGACAGAAGGCGCCGGGAGGGGGCTGGCCGGCCTCGGCGGACGATTCGTATCTGCTGGCGCTCTCCGGTTGCAGGACCTGCTGTGGCAGTCGTGAGAAGGCTTCTTGGGACCTGGCTGGGGAGGATGTTGCTCGTCCTGGGGACCGCACGTTGCGTGCCCGTCGAGGAACCGCCCGCGCCTGCGATCCTGTCGCAGCGCGTGGTGAATGGCACGGACGCGCCGGGAGATGAAGCGGTGGTGGCGCTCGTGGCGCGGCGGACGCGATGCTCCGGAGAGCCGCTGACGTTGCTGTGCTCCGGGGCCCTCATCGCGCCCGACGTGGTACTGACTGCGGCGCACTGCCTGAAAGTCTTCGGTCCCGAGGGGCCATACGAAATCTTCGTGGGTGCCACACTCGTGCCGGAGGCTCAGGGGCGCTTCGTCCGGGTCGCCCATGCCGTGCGCCATCCGGACTACGTGCCAGAGACCCATGCCTTCGACGCGGCGCTTCTGCGGCTCGCGAGTCCCGTGGAGGTGCCTCCGCTCCCTCTGGCCGATCCAGCGAGCCTGTCGCTGGCTCCTGGCACGCCGGTGCGAGTTCTCGGCTATGGAGACACAAAGGACGCCAGTGCGCCCTCGGGCCATCGCCGCCAGGGAATGCTCTCGGTGCTGGAGGTATCCGCGAACTCCTTCCGCGCAGGACCAGCGCCAGCGATGAGCTGTGTGGGAGACAGCGGAGGCCCGGTGCTCGTGAATGACGGCACGCGAGAGGTGCTCGCCGGCATCACCGTGAGCGGAGACGTGGCCTGCCGCACGGAGGCCGTCAACGTCCGGGTGGACGCACTGCGAGACACCTTCCTCCAGCCGTTCCTCTCCGCGCCTCCCGCACCCACCAGACCCACGCTTGCTCCCGAGAACCTCTGCCGGGACACGTGCGAGCAGGACTCGGATTGCCCCTCGGGCCTCATCTGCGACGCCGCCGAGGGAGCCGCGCGTCGATGCCTCCTCCCCGCGCTCCAGCAAGGAGACTACGGTGCGCCCTGCACGGATGACGCCGCGTGTGGAACCTCGGGGCTGTGCGCACGGCTCGAGCCCGCGGGCGATGACGCGTGCCGCTGCTTCACCCCTTGTGACTCGACACCTCTGTCCGGCGAGGGAGGCTGCATGAGCACACCTGGAGCGGCCCTGTTCGGGCTGCTCGCATGGGTGCTCCTGCTGACGCGAGCCCAGCGCCGCTCGGCAGCTACCGCGGATTCTTCCGGCCCGGCTTCGCGAGCTTCTTGCCGGCCTTGAGCGGCGTCACATCCCCACGGCCCGTGGTCTTCTTGCGAATCCCTTCCTTCCGATAGCCCGCGGCGGCCTCGGCCGGCAGCGTCTTGCGGCGCGAGGTGCTGCTACCCAGCTCGGGCAGGGGCAGCTTGCGGCTCTTGGCCGTCAGACCTTTCCCAGGTGGCCTGCGCGGGCTCACACTGCGGTCCACGAACCCCACGTCCCCGAACTCGCGGCCTCCGATCTTCTTGGCGCGGTGCGTACTCAAGCCCTCGGTGGCGTGAATGTCCGAGCCCTTGAGCGCCAGCGTCGTTCCCTGCTTCTTGGCGGTTTTCGCGCGAAGCGCGTGTGTCTTTTCTGGCATGGAGCCTCCCAGTGACTCAGTTAGGGATGGCTCGGAGGAGGTGCCAGTGGGCAGCGGACCGAGCAGGCCCCGGAATTCATGTCTGGCTCCAGGCGGAATCCCGCCGCGCGGCCTCGGCAGTGCTGACACATTGACCACGGCGGCATTCCCTATCGTTGACACGAAGTCACGCTGGGAGCCGCGCGAGCCCATTCCGTCCCTCGGCGCGCAGGGCTTCTCCCCGCGTGCGGAGGCTGTGCACGCGGGTTGCAAACGCCTCCAGCATCCAGACGGTCGGGTCTGAGAGGGGGACTCAACAATGCGCAGCGGAATGATGTGTGGAGTGGTGCTCGCGGTGGTCGCCAGTGCAGCCAGTGCAGCAGAGCAGGAGCAGGCTCAGGAGAGCGAAGCACCTCGGACCTTCGTCGGACTGGCCCCGGTGTCCCTGGGACAGGGCCTGCTGGGCCTCGATGGAGAGCAGGTGCTGGGCCCAAGGCTCTCGGCACGGCTGGGCGTGAGGCTCGGCGCCGGCCTGGGCGCCACCCGCGGAGACATTGCAGGCATCGACAGCAGGTACTTCCAGGTGGGCTTCGAGCCGGGCCTCCGCTACTACCTGACGGGCACCGCATTGGATGGGGTCTGGCTCGGAAGCAACCTCGAACTGTCACACCTGTGGCTCGAGCATGAGCCCTCCCAGGGGAACGCGGGCTCGACGACCCACAACCGCGACTGGAACCTGGGAGTGGCGGCACTCGCGGGCTACAGCATGGTCGTCTCCCGAGGGTTGACGGTGCAAGCCGGGCTGGGATTCGGCGCGTCCTATGGATCAGGGCGGATGACGGTGCGGGACGACTCGAATCCGAACAACGTCCTGGAGGCTCGCTTCGATACGGAGGTCTGGACCATCGACGAGCGCGCGACGCTGGTGGTGGGCTGGGCCTTCTGAGCCCCTCAGCCCACGCGGGCCCGAGGCCGGCGGACCCGCGTCGCGCCACACGCCTTCGCGTGACGGGCGAGCGCCTCATCCAGCGCCGCATCGTCCAGCTTCACGCCCTTCTCGCGCCACAGCTTGTCCACACGCAGCACGCCGTCCTCCACGCGCGCCTCCAGCCGGCCCACCAACTGGCCCCGGTGCAGCAGCGGACAGACGTACCAGCCCCACCGGCGCTGGGGCGCGGGCTTGTACACTTCCCACACGTACTCGAAGCCAAACACCTGCTTCACCAACCCGCGATCCCACAGCAGCGGATCCAGCGGACCGAGGATGCGCATGCGCTCGTCCGGCGCGGTGAGGGGTCGCTCGCGGAACCCGGCGGGAGCCAGGTAGCGCCGGGGCGAGCCGGGCAGCACCATCTCTTCCAGCAGTCCCTCGCGCACCAGCGTGTCCGGCAACTCCGTGGTGCGCACCCGGGAGAGCATGGACCAGTGAGGGCCCGCCGCGCGCGAGAGCAGCCCCGCAGCCTCCACGCGCTCCAGAACGGCCCATCGGTCGAAGACCTCCGGCCCGCTGGCGAGCTTCGCCCGAGCCATCTCTGGCAGTGCGCGCTCAGGCACGTCGTAGCGCTTGCCCCTTTGTTCCCGGCCGCAGATGACCACCTGACACCGTGTCCACAGCACCTCGAGCGCCATGGAGGTCGCCTTGCCGGTGCCCTTCCATCCGCTCCAGTCCAGGGGCTTCACCGCGCCATGGTCCGTCAGCTCGGCGGCGGAGATGGGGCCTCGCGTGGCCACCTCCTCCAGCACGGCATCCAAGATGCGCTCGGACAGTCGCTCCAGGCGCGTGGCCAGGTGCCACCACGGCGCTTCGCGGGTGTGCTCGCGGTAGTACGGGAAGGCGTACGCGGGGAGGATGCAGCGCTCCTTGGCCCAGTGCTCGAAGGCGTGGCCCGGCATCAGGTGCCGGTACACGTCTCCCCGCGCCAGCCCATCCACGCGCGCCAGCGCCACGAGGTCCGCGTTGGTGCCGATGACATCCAATGGATCCAGCTGGATGCAACGCAGCTCCTTCAGCAGCTGGCGAGTCCCCTTGGCGCCAGGAGGCAGCCGGTTCGAGGCCAGTCCCAGGTGGCTGACGAGCCACTCGCGCGCCACGTCGGGGTCCAGGGTTTGAGCAGGGGGAAGCGCGGAGCGAGGCATGCCCGGGCGCACCATACGCCAGCGTTCAGGGGAATCGTCATGTCTCGTACGAACCCTGGTGACAGTGGGCGGCGCTGGCCTCGGACTTGCTCCTTGCGAAGGGTGCGGGCTCTGAAGCCACAAGCCCGTGAAGACTTTCCACCAGGGCCCAAGCATCGTGGCTGTCTGGCCACGGCGTGCGGGTCTGCAACCACGCCTCCGCCATGCACTCTTCCTTCTTCCGCCTCTTGCGCTGCCACGCACTCCTCCCCGCGCTGCTGAGCACCGCCGTGTGCGTGGGCATGCTCAAGGTCCGGCTCGACTGGAGCCAGCAGTCCCTCTACCGCTGGCTGCTGTGGAACCTCTTCCTCGCGTGCGTGCCCTATGGCCTGGCGCTGCTGGCGAGCCTCCTCCATTCCCGAGGCGCCCGGTGGTGGCTCCTGGCACCGCTGGCCGGGGCATGGCTGCTCGTCTTCCCCAACGCGCCCTACTTGCTGACGGACTTCATCCACCTGCGGCCCCGGCAGGGCATTCCGCTCTGGTACGACGTGGCGCTGCTGGCCGTCTTCGCCGCCACGGCGTGGCTGCTGGGGCTGCTCTCGTTGGAGGTGTGGAAGCAGTTGCTGGAGGAGCACGTGGGGCGCGCGGGCTCCTGGGCCGGCGTGGCGCTGGTGTCCGTGCTGAGCGGCTACGGCATCTACCTGGGCCGGGTGGAGCGGTGGAACAGCTGGGACGTGCTGACGGAGCCCCGGCCCCTCTTCGCGTCCATCCTCGCGCACCTGCGCGGGCCGGGGGACCACCCGGAACTGCTCGCCATCACCGCGGCCTTCACCGGACTGGTGCTGCTCTCGTATTACATCTTCGAGCACCTGCGCCGCTGGCGCCTCGCGTGAGCCCGCAAAGACTCGAGGCCGGAGCCATGCGCCGCAAGCTTCGCGAGCGCATGACACCAGCCTCGAGCGCTGGGGGACAGCAGACCTCTCTAGCCTCCGTGGATGGGCAGCCTCTTGGCCGGGCCCCCCGCGCGCTTCACGCGCATCTGGCTGGGCGCCTTCTTGCGGCCCTGGAGCCCCGTCTTGCGGCGATGACTCTTGGGCTCGTGGATCTCGGCGGCGGGACCCAGCGTCACGCGGTCGAGCGCCTTCTCCCTGCGCAGCGCCGCAGCCTCGTCTCGGGGCAACGTCTTGCGCCCCTTGCTGGCCTGCTGGCTGGGCTGCGCCGAGCGCGCGTCCACCCGTCGTCTGTTCTTGATTCCTGCCAGTTTCGTCCGCACGGCCATGGTGCCCTCCTTCGATAGAGGTAGGGACGACGCCACGGCTTTTCCAACCCCCTGCGGGGAACGAGCCAAGGGCCCCGGTACGGGCCCGTGGTGGGCAGACGAGAGAGCAGCTTCAGCGCGAGCCCTTACCGCCCTTGTTCCGGGGGCGGGCGCGCAGCGACTCGGGCGGGAAGAGCCAGCCGTCGGCCGAGTCCTCCGTCCCGTGAGCCGTGGAAGCGGGCACGGGCTCGGCGCCCTTGGACCACTTGAGCGGAGCCGAGGGGTTGGCGGGCGGCAGGTTCTGCGAGCGGCAACCCCGGCACCAGGACTGGGGACGGCGCTCACCGCGGATGACGCGGAAGCCGAAGTCCTTCGCCGTGGGGCCGACGTGGTCGCAGCGGGGGCAGCGGCTCATCTTCGTGACGCCGTGCTCCTTGGCCTTCTGTCGGCCGTGCTCCACCACGAGCGCCAGCGCCTTGGCGAAGCCGATGGGCTTGTCCGAGGCGACATGGAACTTCCGGGCGCGCTTGCGCTTGCCACCGCCGAGGATGGGAACCAGGTCGGTTCCGCCCAGGAGGTTGCGCTGCTCGAGGACCTGCGTCGCGCTCTCTGTGTTCGAGTGGCTCACGGGAACAACTCATACTGGGGACGTCTGACATCGCCTGGATCAGCCACCCGGATCAGCCCCAGCCCGGTGGCTCGCCCTACCGCCCTACCTGGGAGATCTTCGAAGGATTCTGAATGCTTGTATAGGTGGGCGGATGTAAGCCAAGCGAGAACGCCTGGTTGGAGGGGGAGGGGGCACCCGAGCCAAATGGGCGCTCACCGCCCCCCCCGGCCTCACGGATTGGAGCCGCTGGTGGCGTCCGTGGAGGGGAACACCGGCGTGCCGCCTGGGACGTTCGGATCGTGCGGCAGGCTGCCGCGAGGGCTGCGCAGGTACACGAAGGGCGTGACGAACAGGAAGTTGGAGACGCGTGACGTATAGATGTCCGCGTAGCGCTCCACCTGCCGTGCCAGGTGGCTCTTGTCGTTGCCGGCGCGCGTGAGCAGCCCCCAGTGGGGGTTGGACAGCTCACTGGCCGCGCGAGCCATGGGCCCCAGCTCCGCGTCCAGCGCCTCCAGCTCCGCGCGCAGGGCGATTCCCCGCGCCAGCAACTGGTCCTCCGGCACCTCCGAGCGGGGGCCGTACTGGAGCCGGCGCCGTTGCAGCTCCAGCCGCACATGACAGGACTCGGCCTCCAGGCGCTCCTTGAGGACCATCTTCTCGGCCAGCCGCGCTTCGGTGGAGCGGAAGGAGGCAATGGCGCGGACCTCGTCCTCCAGCTCGCGGAGGATGAGCGCGGTGCGCCAGCGCAGCACGTTCTTCGTCACGTGCACGTCGCCGAACATGTGGTCGCCCACATAGAGGATCTCATCTCCGCTCATGCCCAGGTGGCGCTCCAGCTCCAGCGCGCTGCCTCCGAAGTAGGGCATGCCTGCCTTGAGCGGCCCTCCCGCATGGGGCCGGAGCAGGGCCTCGCTCTGGGTCTCCACCACCTCGAACAGGGGCGAACGCGTGGTGAAGAACTCGGGCTTGCGCGCGCTGACGATGACCACGTCGAACAGCTGCCGCCACGTCATGCCCTTGGGCAGGTAGGGGTCAAACGCCGCGTGCATGATGGGCAGGGTGTAGGCCCACTCGCTGTTGGTGATGAGCAGCAGCTTCTTGCCGGCGCTGCGTTGATCCAGCAGCGCCAGGGCCGTCTCGGGGTCCGGCAGCAGGTAGCGCTCGGGATTGGCGATGATCTCCGCCTTGAGCTTGCCGGCCATGTGCGCGGCATCCAGGGTGCGGCGGACCACGGCGTACAGGTCCACGTAGCCCATGGGGCCGGGCAGCTCGCCCGCATCCAACAGGTCCACCAACTGCGCGTAGATGCACGCCTCCGAGAGCGAGAAGAGCGTGTTGAGGAACATCCACCGCTTCTCGGCCAGGTCGACGATGGTGCGGGTGTACTCGGTGCGCTGGGCCTCGAAGTCCATGGGGCGCGTGCCGTGCAGCGCCTTCTTCACGAAGCCGAAGCGGTTGGCCTTGAGCAGGTTGCCCTTCTCGGTGTCGATGATGAGGCCGCGGATGGCCAGCACCGGATCGAACGAGAGGTGACCCACGGGCCAGCCCTGCTCCACCAGCCGCTCACGGATGTGCTCGTAGGCACGACGCTCCCAGGCCTCCACCTGGTAGTGGACCAGGGTGTAGTCCATGTCGTACCCGATGGCCTTGATGGCCCGCATGTTGAGGGTGCGATTGCAGAAGATGCCGCGCTCGGGCGGGGGGGCTGCGAGGTAGCCACTCATGGGCCGCTTCCTGCCCTGCCCCTGCTCAAATGTCGAGCGACGAGACTGTCTCTCGCGAGCCAATCCTCCACCGGCCATCACTCCCGGCGGCGAGTCCTGCCGCCGTGTCCGGCCTTGCGGTTAAGCTCCGTTGGCGTGCGCACACTCCGGCTGGCCGGGCAGGGAGAACGTGGCGTGCCCCTGATTCGAAGGAGACGAGCATGTTCGAGGTGAAGCGGGTGTGGTGGTGCGGAGCCGTGGCCCTGCTGATGGCGGCGGGCATGGCGCAGGCCGCCGAGGAGTGGGAGACGGTCGAGAGCAAGAAGGCCGTCATCAAGGTCCGTCCCCGCGCCGGAGGCCAGGGCAAGGAGATCTGGGCGGAGAAGGACGTGGCGGCCAGCGCCATCGATGTGCAGACGGCGCTGATGGACTCGGGCTCGTTCCGGCTGTGGATGCCGTACGTGAAGGAGTCCCGAATTGTGTCCACCAACCCGGACGGCTCGCGCGTGGCGTACGCGCGGTTGAAGCTGCCGGTGGTGGATGATCGGGACTACACCATCCTGGTGACGGACGAGAAGAAGCTCGCCGAGGACGGCACGGGGGAGTACGTGCAGCGCTGGAAGGCGGTGGAGGGAGCGCTGCCCGAGCGCAAGGACATCGTCCGGATCAAACACAACGAGGGCACCTGGGAGATCTCCCCGAAGGGCGAGGGCTCCACGCACATCGTCTACAAGTTCAGCGTGGATCCGGCGGGCTCGCTCCCGGGATGGCTGGCGAGTTTCGGTCAGAAGGACGGGGTGTTGGACACGCTCAACGCGGTGCAGGAGCGGGCCCAGAAGCTGGCCGAGGAGCGCAAGAAGGCGAAGCCGGAGGCGCCCAAGGCGCCTTGACGCGGGAGGCCACGGGCTTCTGCGCACCCGGTGCAGCGAGCGGCAAAAGGCGCGCAAAGCCTGCGTCGCCGCGGTCCACCTCCCGTGCCTCTCCCCGGTTCAGGGGGGAGGCACGTTTCCTGAAAGGGCCTTCCGAGAGCAGGGTGGAGGGGTTCGGGGCAACGCGGAGGTCAGCATGGATGTCTGGGAGCAGGAGGCGCGAGAAGCGCTGATGCAACGGCGGAGCCGTCTGTGGGCACGAGGTGCACAGGGCCCCTCGCAGGAGCCGGTGTTTGCACTGTCGGAGGGCGACCACCGGGAGCTGCGCGACATCGACGATGCGCTGGCGCGGATCCAGGGAGGCGACTTCGGCAGGTGTGCGCGGTGTGGAGGAGCCATCGGGCGCCACCGCCTGCGAGCCGTCCCCGAGACGCGGTACTGTCTGACGTGCAGCGGGCTGGTGGTTCGCTGAGCCAGCGGGGGAGCGAGCAGGGGGGCTTCTGTGTTCCAGTACGCTCCCCGAGCAAGAGCCGTGCGCTGCGGTGCGTCTACGGGTTATAGACGGGTGCGATGACGACCCAATTTGCGCGCCAGGCTCCCGCAGTGCTCCCAGGGCCCAATGATCCCTGCTGGTGCGGCAGCGGCTCCAAGTACAAGAAGTGCCACCGCGGCGCGGACGCCGTCGAGGCCCGCAAGAAGGGCCCGGAGACCCAACGGCGAGGCGTCCGCCCCGGCATCGTCAGCCCTCGCCGGAGCGTCCCCGCGCACATCCGTCGTCCCGACTACGCTGAGACCGGGCGGCCGACCCGCTCGCCGACGCTGCCGGATGTGCAGAGCGCGGAGGTCATCGAGCGGATGCGCCGCGCGGGCAAGGCCGCCGCGAAGGTGTTGGAAATCACAGGTGCCGCCGTACGGCCGGGAATCACCACGGATGAACTGGATGTGATTGCCCACGAGGCTTACATCCAGCTGGGCGGCTACCCGAGCACGCTGAACTACCACGGCTACCCCAAGTCGCTGTGCACCTCGGTCAACGAGGTCATCTGCCATGGCATCCCGGACAGCCGCGCGCTGGAGGACGGAGACATCGTCAACCTGGACATCACCATCTTCCTGGAGGGCGTGCACGGGGACTGCTCGGCGACGTTCTTCGTGGGCAAGGTGGATCCGGAGTCCGAGCGGCTGGTGCGGGTGACGAGGGAGTGCCTGGAGTTGGGCATCGCGGCGGTGAAGCCGGGCCGGCCCATCAGCGACATCGGCCGGGCCATCGAGCAGCACGCCGCGAAGAATGGAATGAGCGTGGTGCGGGCCTACTGCGGCCACGGGATTGGCGAGCGGTTCCACACCTCGCTGCAGATCCCCCACTACTACGAGGCGGACGCCAACACGATCATGAAGCCGGGGATGACGTTCACCGTCGAGCCGATGATCAACCTGGGGCACTGGCAGCACCGCTCGTGGGACGATGGGTGGACGGCCGTCACGGCGGACGGCAGCCGCAGCGCCCAGTTCGAGCACACCCTGGTCGTCACCGAGCAGGGCGCGGAGATCCTCACGGTGACCTGACGGCCGGGCCTCAGGGCACGGTGTTCACGGCGCCCTCGGGCAGCGAGGTGCCCGTGGGCCAGAGCAGGTACACGGCGCCCGCGGAGTGGCGCCAGGCTCGCCAGAGTTCGTCGCGCTTGTAGGTGGTCTCGACCTTGTCATCCGCGGAGAAGGCGGGGTCGTTGACCACCACATCTCCCTGGGGCGAGAAGCCTTTCACGACGATGAGGTGCCCGTCCGATCTGCGGGAGGCGCCTCCGGAGAGCTCTCCCTCCTGATAGGCGATGCTGATGCTGACGGGGATGCCAGCGGCGATGAGGCGCTCCACCTGGTTGAAGGAGTCGAGCCGCGCCACCAGACCATGGAGGGCACCACCGCCCTGGGAGGCAGCGTAGGCGACGTTGAAGCTCCAGTTGCCGGTGCCTGCGTAGACTTCGTCGTAGGTGTTGGCGGCGGCGGTGGGCACGGCCTCCACGAGCTCCGGGCGGCCCAGCTTCTGGGCCCAGTAGCCGAGCAGCATGGTGGTGGACGTGGGCGAGCACCACACGGGTCCACCTCCCGGGTAGATCATCTGTGAGCGGCCGGGCACGTCCAGCACGGTGCCCCAGGCGAGCCGCTCCGATGGCCCGTCCGCGGGAGTGCGTGTGCCGTCGCTCAGGGCCAGGGAGAGGGCCCGTACGCGAGGGGTGACGCCGGATTGGGCGGAGTAGAGCCACACCGTCACGCGCACGGAGTCCGCGCGCTTCTTGAGGACGAGCGTGTCGGTGGAGACGTCACCCAGCGCATCCGCCTGGCCATTCACGCTGCGCCGGGACACGGTGCTCGTGTCGCTGGCCCAGGGGCCGAAGTCATAGTCCTGGGTCCACGTGCCCTCCACGCGCGCGGCGAGCGTCGCCCGGACCCAGGTTCCTGGAGGCGTGAGCGCCTCCAATGAGGGCACGGCGCTGTCGAAGCCGGCGGGGAGGGAATGCTCGGCAAGGACGGCCTTGCCGAAGCGGTAGCTGGTGACGGGAGCGGGGCCTCCCTCCTTGCCGGCGGGGAAGGGCTCGGTGCTGGTTAGAGCCACGGGGTCCAGTTCGAGTGCGCCATCCCCTGCGAGCTGGGTGCCCTCGCGGGAGAAGGGCTCGAAGTCATGGGTTTCCGCGCTGAGCCGCCACAGCCGTGCCACGGGTTCCTCCTCGGCAGAATCCGGACCTTGAGAAGATCGAGTCCCCGCGCAGGCCACCAGAGCCGAGGCTACGAGGAGCATGGGGAGAAGCAACGAGCGAACGTTCACGGGGGTGGAGGAAAGCATGAAAGCCTCGTGGGTGCAGTGCGCCTGCGAGCGGCGGCGGCCCCGGACGGAGAGGCCGGGTCTGAAGGAAGTGCCCTGCGGGCGGCGGACGTGAACCGAACCTGTCTGACAAGCATACAGGTTGGCTGAGGCCGGGCCCGGAGGGGGCTAACGCGCCAGCTCCCGGAGCAGCAGGTAGACGAACTCGGCGCCAGGCTGGAGCGAGGCGACCGGGACGCGCTCGTTGGGGGCGTGCGCGGTGCGTGCATCCTCGGGGGTGAGAGCGAAGAGATCGATTCCGTAGGCGTGGATGCCGGCCCGGCGCAGCATGGCGGACTCGGTGGTGCCGGTGGACTGGCGGGGGATGACGGGGACGCCCGGCCAGATCTTGGTGGCGGCGGTCTTGGCGGCTCGGAACATCGCGTTGTCTCCCACGGGCGACATGGGTGAGTCCGGCGGGTTCGTGTTCATTTGGACCTCGATGGACGGGTCCGCCACCGCGGCGACGAGCCGGGCATGGAGCGCCTGGGCGTCCTCGTCCGGGAGCAACCGGCAGTTGATGGTGGCCTCGGCGGTGGCGGGAATGACGTTGGGGCGAGTGCCTGCCTGGAAGACAGTGGGCACGCACGTGGAGCGCATGACGGCGGCCAGTGCCGGATCGAGCCGGGCCACGGTGTCCACGGCATCCTGTGGGGGAGCATCGGGTGACGCGGCGATGCGTTGGAGAGCTGTGCCCAGCTCACCGGGAGTCCTCGGCGCTCGGCCCTGGATGTGCAGGCGGGCGGCGGGAGTCAGCCGGGCCGGGAACGTGAGCGCTCCGATGCGAGCCACCGCCGCGGACACTCGTACCAGCGGGTTGGGGTCCGCAGGGGGCGCGGACGAGTGGCCTCCAGGGCCGGTGGCCTTGAGCACGACATTCCGAGAGACGCGCTCGGCGGCCTGGAGCGCTACGAATTGCACACGGCTCCTGTCCGCGGACAGCTCGGTGAGGCCTCCCTCGTTGAGAGCGAATTCGGCCTCGCGAAGCTCCGGACGGTTCTCCAGCATCCACTCCAGCCCGAAGCCGGAACCCACCTCTTCATCCGCGCCGAGGTACAGGACGATGTCGCGCGAGAGCTTGTGGCCTTCACGCTGGAGTCGCCGCAGCGCCAGGACACTGGCAGCCGCCATGCCCTTGTTGTCCTGCACGCCGCGTCCATAGAGGAAGCCATCGCGCTCGGTGAGCTTCCACGGATCGGTGGTCCACTCCTCGCGCTTCACGGGGACGGTGTCCAGGTGCGCCAGGACGAGGAGCGGCCGCCCGCTGCCGGAGCCCTTCAATCGGGCCAGCAGGTTCCCGCGCCCGGGAGCAGGCTCGAGGATCTCCGCGTCGATGCCAGCCTCTCGGAGCCACCGAGCGGCCACCTGTGCAGCAGCCGTCTCGTTGCCAGGAGGATTGGAGGTGTCCACCGCGACCAGTTCGGCGAGCAGTGTGCGCAGCTCCTCGTTGTTGCGGGGGCGGGCGGTGGCAGCCGTGCCAGCGGCGTGGCTGCAACCCAGTGCAATCAAGGTGAGGCAGAGAGGCAGGGAGCGCATAGGCCGAGCGGGAGAGAAAGGGAGCCTGGATTATCCTGACCACGAGCGGGCTCAGGCGGCCGACTTCCGTCCGTGCAGTTCCTCTCGGAAGGCGCTGGCGATCTCCTCCTCGGAGGGGAGGACGCCTGGGTTGCGCATGAAGAGCTTCGAGAGCACGGTGATGTAGCCCTCGCCGAAGATCGTGGTGATGGTGGCCGCAGTGGTGGCGGAGATGGCTGCTCCCGCGACGGTGCCCACTCCCGGGAGCATCTTGAGCAGGCCGGACACGATGGTCTGCCCCGCGAGCGTCGCCGCGAGCCCTCCGCCCGCCGAGCTGATCAAGGTGGTGAGGAACGCCTGGCTCAGCGGAAGGCCGAAGATGGTGCTGATGGTCGCCAGCATGCCGATCTGGACAGGGACGATGAGCGCCGCATCGGAGAAGGGGATAGGGGATGCGCCGACGGCGGCGGCCAGTGTGGCGGCGCTCCCTACCGCTAAGTGCGCTCGGTTCTTCTTCTGTTCGACGCTCACCTTTTGTGCCGCGGCGAAGGCGTTTCGCTGCGCCTCCGGGACGAGCTCCATCGTTACGTCGACGAGCTCCTTGAGCCCCCGCGGCTCGAGGACATGGCCCTCGTCATCCTCCTCGCGCAGTGCCCGGACGCGCATGGCGTTGCGGGCCGAGGGGATGAGCCGGAGGACCTCCTCGCGAAAGCCTCGGTCCGAGCGGGACTTGGTGATGACGACGACGACCGGCATGTAGCGCGAGAGCATCTCCGCGATGGCGGACTCGCCCTGCTCGACGCGGCGCGAGTCCTCGGAGATGCACACCCAGGCTACGTGCAGGTGCCGTTTCGCATCGGGATCCATCGAGCGCGCGCGGACCTCGTTCTCGAGCTGGCGGGTGGTCTCGGCGTACTGCTCCATCTCCAGGCCCCGCGTGTCGAGGATGGTGAGCGGCAGCCCCTCCTTCGAATACTCGCGTGCACTCTGGGTGACGGGGCGGCCCTGGCCCGTCTCGGCGAGGTCTCCCTGGAAGACGGCGTTGACGAGCGTGCTCTTGCCCACACCGCTGCGGCCGGCGACGACGATGTTGACGCGGCCCCGCTTCTGGAGGGCCTCCTCCAGTTGGCGTCTCACCTCGTCGGCGAAATGGAAGTCCATGCGCGGATTCTCCTCTGAGTCCTGGGGTACGGACAGGGTGGGGAGTATCCCGAATTGGCGGGGCCGTGTCCGTAGCGAGGGAAAGTCGTGCTAGAGGGCCAGGCGACCCGGAGAGCCCTGCCACCCATGCCCCCTTCCCTGACTTCTCGCGTCGTCGAGCTGCCCCTGCGCCACGCCTGGACCATCGCTCGAGGCACCAGCACCTCGAAGCGCAACGTCATCGTCGAACTGCGCTCCGGTGAACATGTGGGGCTCGGAGAGGCCGCGCCCAACGTGCGCTACCAGGAGTCCGCGGAGACGGTGCTGGAGGCCCTGCGGACGTTGGAATCAGCGCTCAGCGGCGATCTGCGGTGGTATCGGGATGCCTCGGAGGCGGTGCAGGAGGCCCTTCCGGGCAACGGCGCGGCGAAGGCGGCGCTGGACATCGCGGTGCATGACCTTGCGGGCAAGGCGCTCGGAGCGCCGCTGCACCGGCTGTTCGGGATCGACCCGGCGCGCATGCCCATCACCTCCTTCTCCATTGGAATCGACGAACCCGAGACGCTCGCGCGCAAGGTGCGCGAGGCCGAGCCGTACCCCGTGCTCAAGGTGAAGCTCGGCGCCGATCGCGTGCGCGAAGTCTTTGGTGCGGTGCGGGCCGTGACTCCCAAGGTCATCCGGGTGGACGCCAACGAGGCCTGGCGTCCCGAGGAGGCGCTCCAGCACATCGAGTGGCTGGCCACGCAGGGGGTGGAGTTGGTGGAGCAGCCCCTGCCCGCGGCGGACGTGGAGGGCGCGAAGTGGTTGCGAGCCCGCTCGCCGCTGCCGCTGGTGGCGGACGAGTCGCTGATTCGCGCCTCGGACGTGCCGCGTCTGGCCGAAGGCTTCCACGGCATCAACGTGAAGCTGCAGAAGGCTGGGGGCATCCACGAGACGCTGCGCATCATCGACGTGGCCCGGGCCTGTGGGCTCAAGGTGATGATCGGCTGCATGGTGGAGACGTCGGTGGGCATCGCGGCGGCGGCGCACCTGGGGCCGCTGGCGGACTGGTTGGATCTGGACGGCAACCTGCTCATCTCCGCGGATCCGTACCGGGGACACCCCGTGGTGCAGGGGCGGATCCAGCTCGGGGAGGGGCCGGGGCTCGGCGTGGAGCCGGTGACGGGCGCGTGAGTCCGGCACTCATCCAGGATCCGATGTCGGTATTGGCCGTGTTGCTGGGCGTGGTGGGGTTGCTGTTCCTCGCCGACCGGCACCCGGTGTTGCAGCGGTTCTTCCGCGTGGTGCCGCTGCTCGTCTTCATCTACTTCGTGCCCACGCTGCTCTCGAACGTGGGCATCATCCCTCTCGAGTCCGAGCTGTATCGTTTCGTCCGGGTGTACCTGTTGCCGTCCAGCTTGGTGCTGTTGGTGCTGTCGGTGGATCTGCCGACGATTGCGCGGCTCGGGCGCAACGCGGTGGTGCTCTTCCTGGCGGGGGCGGTGGGCATCGTCCTGGGAGGACCGCTGGCGTACCTCGCGCTGGGCTGGCTGGTGCCGCCGGAATTGGGAGACCAGGCCTGGAAGGGACTGGCGGCGCTGAGCGGCTCGTGGATTGGCGGCAGCGCGAACTTCGTGGCCATTGGCCAGAGCGTGGGAGCCCACAACAGCACCCTGAGCATGATGGTGGTGGTGGACGTGGGCGTCTCCAACATCTGGACGGCGGTCCTGCTGTCCTTCGCGAACCGGGAGCATCAGATGGACGCAAAGCTGGGAGCGGACCGGCGCACGTTGGATGCCGTGCGAGGCGAAGTGGAGCGCTTGCAGGCCGAGACGGCACGGACCACCAGCCTGGCGGATCTGCTGTGGATGCTGGCCATCGCCCTGGGGACGACGGTGGGGTGCACGGTGCTCGCATCGAAGCTGCCGAACCTGGGCAGCATGGTGACGGGCTTCACGTGGGTGGTGCTGTTGGTGACGACGGTGGGCGTGGTGCTCTCGTTCACCCCGGCGCGGAGGCTCGAAGGCGCGGGAGCCAGTCGCCTGGGCTCGGTGTTCCTCTATCTATTGGTGGCCACGATTGGAGCGCAGGCCGAGTTCCGTCGCTTGCTCGATGCCCCCGCGTTGGTGGCTGTGGGCATGCTGTGGATGGCCTTCCACGCAGCGGTGACGCTGGGCGTACGGCGGCTGTTGAGAGCGCCCATCTTCTTCGCGGCGGTGGGCTCTCAGGCGAACGTGGGCGGGACGGCCTCCGCCTCCGTGGTGGCGGCGGCCTTCCATCCCGCGCTGGCGCCGGTGGGTGTGCTGCTGGCGGTGCTGGGTTACGTGCTGGGCACCTATGGCGGGTTGCTCAGCGCTGCGATGCTCGAGCAGGTGTACCAGCTCCTCCACTGAGGAGCGGCCCGTGTCGGCGGCTAATTCTCCTCTTCCCTCGTCGTCTTCTGGAGCGCCCTCAGGATATTCTTGGAGGTCGCAAGGATCTCCATGTGGGTGTGCTGCATGACGTCCATGCGCGCTCTCAGGATCTGCTGGGACGTCACGAAGTCCTGTCTGAACTCCAGCAGCTGGGACTTGAAGTGCTTGTAGTCTTGCTGGTGCTCCCGGAATTCCTGGAGCAGCTGCAGCACCAAATCCCCACTCATCGTCGCTGCCATCTTTCCCTTCCTCCGTGTTGGTACCACTCACTTGCTCACGAGCGAGTGCATCCTACCACAGAGGTTGGGACTTGCCAGCCCACCCTGACACGTCACTTGCCGCGAACAGGCATCAGGCGCACGCGGCTTCGCACCCCCGCGAGTACGCACAGCACCACGAGCAGCGCGGCGCCGATTGTTCCCCGGCCCACCGTTTCCCCGAGCAGCAGCACGGACCAGAGCAGTGTGAGGAGCGGCTGGAGCAACTGGAGCTGGCTCACCCGCGCGACACCTCCGAGCGCCATGGCCCGGTACCAGGCCAGGAAACCCAGGAACATGCTCACCAGCGAGACATAGCCGAAACCTAACCACGCCCGAGCACTGGCCTCGGGTACGTGCCCTCCCACCGAGATCGCCACCACCGGGGCAAGCACGGGAGCCGCCATGACCAGCGCCCAGCAGATGACTCGCCAACTGCCCAGCTCTCGCGCCAGCGCTCCGCCCTCCGCATAACCCAGCGCTCCCGCCGCCACCGCGAGCAGCACCAGCCCATCTCCCGCTGTCAGCCGTCCCGCTCCTCGGGTGGTTGCGAAGGCCAGCACGCACACCACTCCCAGAGCTGAGGCGAGCCAGAAGGCTCCGGAGGGCCGTTCCCGCGCGCGCAGCACGGCCGCCACCGCCGTGGCACCCGGCATGATGCCTACCAGCACAGCACCGTGCGCCGCTGGCATGGCGCGCATCGCCAACGCCGAGAACAGCGGAAAGCCCACCACCACTCCTCCCGCCACCAGCGCCAGGCGCGGCCAATAGCGACGCTCCGGGAGCCGTTCACCCCGCACGGCGAGCAGCACTCCCGCCAGCAGGGCCGCCACCAAAGCCCGTCCCAACCCGACCAGCGTGGCCCCCAGTTCCGGCACTGCCACCCGGGTTGCCGGAAGCGTGAGGCTGAACGCCGTCACGGCGATCAATCCCAGCAGAAGTCCCTCTCCCAGCCGAGGCCCGGGCTCGGTGTCTCGCGACAGCTCGAAGTGCGCTGGCCGCAGCGCCTGCACCACCACCAGCCCCGGTTTCTCCATGCGCAGCGATTCGCCCGCCCGCAGGATGTGATCCGTGGCATCCCCTTCCCGCGTGAGCCACACCTGGCCCGCGTGGCAGGTGAGGACATGCTCACCCGCGTGAGCCCGGTGTTTCCAGAGCGAGCCGGGCGCCAGCGATACCGCGCCATGCACATCCACGCACTGCGCTGGCAGCCACTTCGCCGCCGCGCCGCGGAGCCATCCCGAGTCGAGCAGAAGCCCCATCATCGTTACCTCCAGTCCGGCCAACGATGCGCTCTGCTCGAAAACAAGAACAGATTCAGCTGATTGGAATTGTGACCAATACAGTTGTTAGAGTGGAAACTGTGCTGGTCGAGTTGGAGACCGGCTGTACCTGGGCAGCGTGAGCGCCCATCGCTATTCACAAGGGCCCAGGGGAAGGCACGCACGATGGACACAGCGCACAGGGCGAAGCTGTACGAACAGGTAGCCGAGCGGCTCGGCGACGCCATCTCAGCGGGGACGCTCCGGCCGGGTGAGCGGCTGCCCTCCGTCCGAGAGCTCAGCACGCGCGAGCGGGTGAGCATCTCGACGGTGCTCCAGGCATACCTCCACCTGGAGTCCATGGGGCTCGTCGAGACGCGGCCTCAGTCCGGCCACTACGTGCGGCGGCGCGAGCGGCCCCTGCCCGCCGAGCCGCAGATGTCCCGCCTCGTGACGACCGCCAGCCCCGTGAGCGTCAGCGCCATGGTGGCGCGCATGTACCGCGCCGCGAATGATCCGCGCATGGTCCAGCTCGGCACGGCGGCACCCTCACTGGAGCTGCTGCCCATCCAGCGCCTCAACCGCGAGCTGGCGGCACTGGCTCGCAAGGAGGGAGCCAAGGGGATGGCCTACGACATGCCTCCCGGCAGCCCGGAGCTGCGCAGGCAGCTGGCTCGCCGCGCCTTGGAGTGGGGGTGCGCGCTGGGCGCTGAAGACTTCATCACCACCATTGGCGGCTCGGAGGCCATCCACCTGTGTCTCGTGGCCGTGGCACGGACCGGGGACACCATCGCCGTCGAGTCCCCCGCCTACTACGGCACCTTGCGAGCCATCGAGGCGCTGGGGCTGAAAGCCGTGGAGATTCCCAGCCACCCACGGCATGGCATGGAGCTCGAGGCACTGGAGGCGGTGCTCAACAAGCGGCGCGTGGCCGCCGTGCTGGTGGTGCCCAGCTTCAGCAACCCGCTCGGCAGCTGCATGCCCGAGGAGAACCGCCAGCGCCTCGTGCGCATGTTGGCCGAGCGAGACATCGCCCTCATCGAGGATGACATCTACGGCGACCTCTACTTCGGCGAGGAGCGCCCGCGGCCGTGCAAGGCGTTCGACACCGAGGGGAACGTGTTGCTGTGCGGCTCCTTCTCCAAGAGCCTGGCGCCGGGCTATCGCGTGGGGTGGGTGGCGCCTGGCCGCTACCGCGAGCGCGTGGAGCTGCTCAAGTTCGCTCAAACGTGTGCCACGACCACACTGCCCCAGCTCGCCATCGCGCGCTTCCTCCAGGGCGGCGGGTATGACCGGCACCTCCGCGCGCTGCGGCGCCGGGTCGCCACGCAGGTGGCGCGAATGACCGAGGCCATCGTCGAGCACTTCCCCGAAGGCACTCGTGTGACGCGTCCGACCGGAGGCCTGCTGCTCTGGGTGGAGCTGCCCTCCCAGGTGGACGCGCTGACGCTCCAGACGCGGGCGCTGGAGGTGGGGATCAGCATCGCGCCCGGACCCATCTTCTCCGCGCAAGGGCAGCACTATTCCCACTTCATCCGCCTGAACTGCGGCCACCCATGGTCTCCTCGCATCGAGGCCGCCATGTCCACGCTGGGCAGCCTTGCTCGCAGCTTCGCCTGAACTCGCGTGTTATCTCCTCAGTCCAGGAGGTACGAGGATGCAGGAGCGAACCGAGGTTCCCTTGTTCCAGCTCCCGGTGCCGGGCGGGCCGTCGCGCGGCACCCTGGATGCCTGGCAGCGGCGCGACATGCTGGTGGCCCTGCTTCACCCGGGCTGTGACATCTGCCATGCGCTCCACCGCTCTTTGCAGGCCCGCGCTCCGGGCTGGCAGCGGGAGGAGATCGAGGTCTACTCCGTGGTGCGTCCGGGCCGGCCAGGCGAGGCGCTCCCTCCTGGAGCGCTCGGCGACTCGGAGGGCCGTGTCTCCCAGGAGTTGGCCCAGGCGTTCGGAGCGGATCCGGGCGGCGCCCGGCTGGCCGTCGCCAACCGTTTCGGTCTGCTCTACGCCGTGCTGGATATCCACGGTGGCCCCACGGACGCCGTGCTGCATGAGGCGCTGGAGTGGGTGGATCTTGCCCAGCGCCAGTGTGGCGAGTGCTTCGCGCCCCTCGATTGGGACTGAGGCGGACGCCTACTTCCCGTCCTTCTTGTCCAGGCGTGGACCCTGGCTGAAGCGCTGCTCGGGCCCGGGTCCCGCGTAGACCTGCACCGCGCGGAACGACTCCTGGGAGACCACCTGTGCCGAGTGCTTCGCTCCCGCGGGGATGTACACCGCGTCCCCTTTCTCCACCCGGAGCTTCTTGCCGTCCACCGTCATCTCCGCGGCGCCTTCCTCGACATAGAGGATCTCCGCGCTCGACTCGTGCACGTGCTCGGGGACGGCGGCACCCTGGTTCAGCTCCAGCAGCGTCATGGAGGCCGCCGAGGCGCCCGTGGAGGCATTGAGCAGCAGCGTGGCCGAGCCCTTGCCATTGGCAATCTGGTAGCGCGGGGCCTCCTTCGTTGGCACTCGGTAGCGAGGGGCGGCAGCGGGCTCTCCCGCCCAGGACAGCGCGGCGATGCCCAGCACCGCGGCGCTCAACAGGGGCAGCATCTTCCGGGTTCGCGTCATGCCCCAGGCTTTAGCACGCCGATGTGCCTCAGTGCTCCCCGCGGCGCGCGTCCGCGGGGGCGTTGGGGTGGCGCTGCAGCAGCATCCGGAGCTGGGGCTGCCGCCGCACCGCCTCCTGCTTGAGCAGGTGGGCCACCAGGGCGGGTGGTGCCGCGCTCCAACGGGCGATGTTCTGGATGAGCAGCGGGGAGCGGTAGGTGCGGCCACAGAGGATCGACGCCGTCTTCCCATCCACCGGCAGCCCTGACAGCGCCACCAGCGAGCGGCCCTCCGTGTTGAGGATCAGCTCCGCTTTCTCCTCTGCCGGGCCGGAGCCGAAGCGCTGGCGCAGCAGCTCTCGGGCCGTGCGCCGCGTGCCTTCTGGGATGTCTCGATCGATCGATAGCTTGTGCAGCTCCATCAGCCGGCGGCTGCTCCACAGGCGGCGGAACAGCCCCGAGGGCAGCTGCGGATTGCGCACCAACCAGCGGCGCACGCCTCCGTCCGCCGCGAAGGCCGCGTGCGCGCATACCGCCTCGAGCCCCGTCGGGTTGCGGTGGTGGCGGACGATGAGCCGCGCGTGTGCCAGGCCCGTGCGAGGGTTCTCCATCACGGCCTTGATGACGGCGGGCACCGGATCGAAACAGAAGGCGGACAGCTCCGGATCCGCCGCGCCGTGGGCCCGAGCGGCGCGCTCGTCCTCGGTGAGCGGGTGCAGTCGCGTCTCGAAGATCTGCCGATAGTTGCCCAGCGCCTCGGCGGGCTCATCCTCCTCGGCGGATCCGGACTTCTCGGAGTCCGAGGCCTCGGATGCGGAAGACTCGGAGGGGGCATCTCCGGCTTGGGGCTCCTCCGGGAGCGCCTCCAGCGTGGGGGGCTCGGAGACTTCCGGGACGGGGGCTCGGGGCGCGGGAGGCGCGGCGCGGGCCGGAGCTCTCGGAGCCTCAGGGGAGGGTTGCAGGGCGCCCTGCTCCACGAGCCGGGAGAGGATGCCCTGCAGGCGTTCAGGAGGAATCCCTGTGAGTGCGGGCAGTTGGCGGATGGAGGTATGTCCATCCAGCCGCGAGAGAACGAACCCCTCCTCCGCGCTGAGTGTCAGGCGCTTGAGGTCCACCGACAGGTTGGGCTTGGGGGTCCAGTCTGCCATTTGCGATGATACCTACTCCATGTCCGAGCGCATCCGCACCTATGCCGAGTTCTGGCCGTTCTATCTCCGCGAACACTCGCGGCCCGCGACGCGCTGGCTGCACTTCGTGGGCACCACTGTAGGGCTGGGGATTGCCATCACCGCCATCGTCCTGGGCCGGGGGCTGTGGGTGTTCGGCTTCCCCGTCGTCGCCTATGGCCTGGCGTGGATCGGCCACTTCGGCATCGAGAAGAACCGGCCCGCTACCTTCAAGTACCCACTGTGGTCCTTGATCTCCGACTTCCGGATGCTGGGGCTCATGGCCGTGGGCCAGCTCGGTCCCCACCTGGAGCGGGCGCAGGCGGCTCGCCCGGCAGAGGGTGGCGGCACGGCGCAGCCGGCCCCCTCTCGCTGATCCAGGCGCGATGGCGATAGGATGCCCGGCGTCCCTGGGTCTCAGGGGTGAATAAGCTGCCTGCTTGCTCGTCCCTGCCCCGACCCTCTCGCTCCCGCTCCATTGCCCGAATGCGCTCCCGATTCCAGCTCTCGCGTCTCTCCCCGCTGCTCTCACTGCTCGCGTTGACCGGCTGCAACACCGCCTACCGCGAGGCCATGTCCCGCGCCGAGGACGCCGCCATCCGCGGTGACTTCATGGCCGCGGCCCATGCCTACCGCTCCGCCTGTGCCGCTTCTCCCGATGATGAGAAGGCCTGTAGCCGAGCCCCCATCTTCGCGCAGAAGGCGACGGACCAGGCCATCGTGACCGCGCGCCCGGCCTGCGATGCAGGCGACCTGGACCAGTGCCTCCCGCCGCTCCTGGCGGCCCGCGAGCTCATCCCGGACCACCCCGAGGTCAACTCGATGCTGGCGAAGGGCAGCCAAGTCCACATTGAGTATTGCTCCAAGTGGAAGGCGGATGGCTCGCTCACCACGGCGTCGGCCGGACTCGCTTGCCTCCAGTCCCGAAGCGCGCAGCTCCCCGTTCCCAGCTTCCAGTCGCTCGTCGCAGACCGCGCCAACCAGCTCTCCTCCCGCTTCGGGCAGCTCGCTGCCACCGCGCAGGGGCCGGGCTCCGCGGGGGCCGCCAGCGTGCTGTTGTCCGCGGCGCAGTGCCTTGCGCCCTCCTCGGATGCGGGTTCGCGCGCGGATCAGGCCCGCCAGGGCTTCCTGAGCCAGAGCGCCATTCCCGTGGGCGTGCGCGTCGACGGGAAGATGCCGCCCTCCATTGCCGATCAGCTCACCCGCATGTGCCAGAGCGTGGCTGGAAACCTGGCCCCCGCGGCGCGGTGCGCGGAAGGGGGTATCGCCCCCGGCCAGCCGGATCCGCTCGAGATTCGCGTGAGCGCGCTCATCCAGCGCACCGTGGAGCGCATCACCGAGGACGTGCGCAGCCTGCGCTACGTCAGCGGCACGCGGCAGGTCCACAACCCCGAGTTCAGGGCGGCACGGGAGCGCCTCGATATCGCCGAGCACAACCTCCGGGATGTCGAGGCGGCGAGGCGAGACAGGGAGCAGGCCTGCGAGCAGTCCAAGCGCTCGCACGAAGCCTCCTGCGCCGGCTGCACCGACAAGAAGTCTCCCTGTGATGAGGCGCGGGAGCTGTCCGACAGGCGCGACGCCCGCCTCCGCGAGCGCGACGACGCCCGCCAGTACCTGGGCAGCATCCCCGAGACGCTGACCGAGGAGGTGTACGACGACTTCCGGTACTCCGTGCTCACCCACCGCTGGTCGTCGCCCTACCGCTTCTCGCTGCAGTCGAGCTCGCCGGGCTCTGCCCCCACGCCGGAGCAGGCCGGAGAGCTGAGCTTCGAGGACCAGGAGCACGTGGGCTTCAGCCCCGGCGGGCTCATGCCGGATCCGCTGGAGGTTCCGCCCACGGTGGCCTACGCGGACCTCTTCATCCGGCAGGTGGCGCCCTCGGTGTTCACGGCGGTGCAGAAGGAGAGCGTCGCCCGAGGCTCCGCGCGCCGGGCTCAGTGCAGCGCGCTGCCTGAGGACTGGGGCGTGAGTTGGGTGCAGTGTTGGGCCGAAGCCTCGCTCTGGGAGCGAGGCCAGGAGCCCCAGGTGACCGAGTTCCTCAGCCTGCTGGCCAGCAGCGGCGGAGCCTCAGCCCAGCCGCAGTGCCGCTGAGCCGCCCGCCAGCCTAGCGGCTGGACACTCCCACGCCCACCGGGCAGCTGACGCCGGTGCCGCCCAACCCGCAGTACCCGTCCGGATTCTTGGCCAGGTACTGCTGGTGGTAGTCCTCGGCGAAGTAGAACTCGGGCGCCGGGAGGATCTCCGTGGTGATGGAGCCGTAGCCGGACGTGCCGAGCGCCTTCTGGTAGGAGTCCCGGCTCTGCTCGGCCGCGCGCTTCTGGGCCTCGTCGAAGTAGTAGATGCCGGAGCGGTACTGGGTGCCCACGTCATTGCCCTGGCGCATGCCCTGCGTCGGGTCGTGGTTCTCCCAGAAGACGCGCAGCAGCGCGTCGTAGCTCAACTTGGCGGGATCGAAGATGACGCGGACCACTTCGTTGTGCCCCGTCATTCCCGAGCATACCTCGCGGTAGGTGGGGTTGGGCGTCAGGCCCGCCGCGTAGCCCACCTGGGTGCTGTACACACCGGGTACCTGCCAGAACTTCTTCTCCGCACCCCAGAAGCAGCCCAAGCCGAATACGGCCTGCTGCAAGCCAGCGGGGTAGGGCCCCTTCAGCGGAGTGCCCAGCACGAAGTGCTTGTCCGGGACGGGCATGGGCTCCGGGCGGCCCTTGAGTGCCTCGTCCGGCGTGGGGATCTTCAGCTTCTTCGGAGAGAGAAGGAACATGCCTGCTGTTTAGCCACCTGGCCGCCGGTTTTCATCTCCCCCTGAGGCGGAGCGGGCCCCGGTTGGTCTCCGGGCGGCCGGTGCCGGGCTGTCCCGGGTAGGGTAGGGTTCGGGCGCCATGTGTTCGCGTTCTTACACTCTTGCCCTGTGTGTCCTCGCCCCCGTGCTGGCGCTCGCCCAGACCGCGCAGAGGCTCACGCCCGCGCAGCTCCGCGAGCAGGAGCGCCAGGCTCGCCTCCTGTCCGAAAAGGCGAAGCAGCGCGGCGAGCGTGCCAAGGAGAAGAAGGGCAAGGAGGCGGAGCCCAAGCCCGCCAACTGCAAGCTCACGGGCAGCAAGCGCGCCGCCCAGTTCTCCGAAGAGGCGCTGCCCGGCATCTCCTCCAGCGATCGCTATGCGCTGTACGTCGGCGCCTGCGGGCTCGAGGACGTGGTGGACCTGACGCAGCGGCTCGTGCGCTTCAAGACGGTGGGCGACGACAAGCCCGCTGCGAAGAACCCGGCCATCCTCGCCATGGGCCAGTTCCTCCAGCATTGGGCGAAGGCGCGTGGCTTCGGCTTTCGCGTGGCGGGCCGCAATGACGTGTTCGAGATCTCCTGGGGCCAGGGCTCGCCTCGCTTGGGGCTCGTGTTCCACGGTGACGTCGTCCCCGCGCCGCCCCAGGAGTGGAAGCGCAAGCCCTTCGAGCCGAAGGTGCTCAATGGCCGCCTCTATGGGCGCGGCGTGGTGGATGACAAGGGCCCGCTGGCCACGGCGCTCGTCTCCTTGGCGATGGCCAAGGAGCTTGGGCTTGAGCCGCAGAAGGGCAAGGTGCTCGTCATCATCGGCAACGATGAGGAGGGCACCTGGGCCGGCATGCAGGAGTACGCCCGCACCGAGGTGGTGCCCACGTACACCATCTCCGTGGACTCCGCGTACCCGGTGGTGGTGGCGCAGTCCGGCTTCGTCTCCCTGTCGTTGGAGGCGGCGGTGGACACGCCGGACACGAGCGGCTCTGCGATCCTGCTGCCCGTGGACGCCACCGCTGGCGAGTTCCTCACGCAGGTTCCTGGCAGCGCCTCGCTGAGCCTCCTGCCGTACGCCGGCAAGTCGGTGGAGGAGGGGCTGGCCGCGGTGAAGGCCGCCGTGGAGGCTGTGCGCAAGGAGCGGCCCGGGCTCAAGGCCGAGGTGAAGACGGCGCCCGTGCCCGGCGCGGGCAAGGGGACCCGGGGCTCCACGCAGATCGTCCTCGCCACCCAGGGCAAGGCCATCCACTCCTCCATTCCCGAGGAGGGGCGCAACGCGCTCTGGGACCTGGCCGCCATCGCCGACAAGCTCCCGCTGGCGGAGAACGGGCTCGCGGCCATGCTGCGCACGGTGGCGCGCCGCTTCGACGGGGACCATCGCGGCGAGCGCCTGGGGTTCACCGAGAAGGATCCGCTGATGGGGACGGTGATCTCCGCGGCCACCCTGCTGCGCGTGAAGGACGGGAAGGTGTCGCTCGGCATCAACCTGCGCCGCCCGCGCTCCGAGGAGAGCAATGAGGACTTTCACGCCGCGCTCGACCATGCCGTGGCCCTCATCAACCAGGAGTCGGATGGGCGAGTCGTCGAGGGCCCGGGCCGCTACGTGGGAGATGCGCACGTGGCGGACAGCTCGGGGCCGCTCGTCACCACGCTGTTGGACATCTACAAACGTCACCGCAACATCCGCGAGCAGGTCTCCCCCATCTCCATCCGGGGGGGCACCTATGCCCGGCTCTTTCCCAACGCCGTGGACTTCGGGCCGGACCTGAAGGAGATGGGCGCGTACACAGGCCACGCGCCCGACGAATCCATCTCTCTGGAGCACCTGGGCCTCAGCACCCAGATGCTCTCGGAGGCCATCCACACCCTGGCACTCTCGCCCCTCGGGAGGTGAGTCCCGGGCGTGGGATGCCTACTCCGTGGTGCGAGGCCAGCGGACGGTGAAGCGCGTGCCCTCCTGGAGGTTGGAGCGCACCTGCACGTCTCCCTCATGCGCCAGGGCGATCTGCCGGACGATGTGCAGCCCCAGGCCCAGGCTCCGCGCGCCGCTCTTGCCCTCGTGGGGGCGCTGATCCTCCGGGCGGCGCTTGAACGGATCGAACAGGCGCGGCATCAGCTCGTCCGGGATGGGATCGCCCAGGTTGGAGACCTCCAGCATCACGTGGTCCCCTCCGTCGCGCAGCGTGGTGCGGATGGGCGTGTCCTCGCGCCCGTGCTGCAGGGCGTTGAACACCAGGTTGCTCAGCACCTGGGCCACCCGATCTGGATCCCACTCGCCCCAGGTGTCTCCCTGGACGTCGAAGAGGAGCTGGCGCTCGGGGAACGTCACCTGTAACTCCTCGAGCGCCACCCGGCACACCTCCGCCATGTTCATGCGCTGGCGCGTGACGGGGATGCCGCCGCCCAACCGGCTGCGCGCGAAGTCGAGGATGTCGTCGATCAGCCGGGCCATCCTCGCGCCGCTGCGGCGGATGCGCTCCACGGCCTGTCTATCCTTCTCGCCCAGGCCCTCGGTGCGCGAGAGCAGGAAGGCGGAGGCGGTGATGGCGCCCAGCGGGTTGCGCAGATCGTGCCCGAGCACCGCCAGCAACTGCTCGCGGAAGGTGAGGGCCTGCTCGAGGGCCTGCTCCGCCTGTTTGTGCGAGGTGATGTCCAGCAGGATGCACCCGATGCCCATCAGCTCACCGGACTGGGTGCGAACCGGGTAGTAGCTGCCCACCCATGTGCGAGCCTCGGGACGGCTGGGCTCGGGCTCGGTGGTGAACTCGAAGGGGCCCGAGGGCTCGCCTGTCTCCAGGACGCGGCGCAGGACGGGCTCCAACTGATCGACCAGCGGGGGGCGCACCACCTCGCGCAGGGTGCGGCCCAGGTGCGCCTCCACGGGCATCAGGTTGATGGAGGCCAGCGTCTCGTTGACGCGCAGGTGGCGCAGCTCGCGATCCATGAACGCGATGCCCACGGGCGAGCTGGCCAGCAGCGTGTCGACCATGGCCAGCGAGCGCTCAGCCTCCTCGCGCGCGGCCTGCTCCCGGGCGCGCAGTTGGGCCTGGATGATCAACGCCGTGGCCCGGCTGACCGTGATGCGGAACAGCAGGGTGTCCGCCTCGGAGAAGGCATAGGCGGTGCGAGAGCCCATGTACGCCACGCCGACCAGGTGGTCTCCCTCCAGCAGCGGCACGCCATACAGCGCGTGCAGGCCCAACTGCCCCAGCGCCTCCTCCTTCAGCAGCGGATCCGTTGAAGCCGAGCGCACCGCCAGCGGCCGGCGCTCGGCGGCGACGCGGCCCGCGAAGCCCTCGCCCACGCGCACCCGTTGGCCCACGGTCTTCTCCGCCTCCAGGCCCGTGGCGGCCCGCACCCGCAGCGTCCCATCCTCGCGCAGCAGGATGGTGGCCGAGTCCACTTGCAAGGCGGACTCCATCAGCAGGGCGAGCAGGCGCTGCAGCAGGGTGTCTTCGTCTGGGCTCTCCAGCGCCGCTTGCATCATTCGATCCAGCGCGTTCAGAGTGCGCTCCCGCAGGCGCGAGTAGCTCAGCACCGAGCGTGTCACCGCCTGATCAATCAGCTCGTCCAACAGGGCCAGGGTGCCGGGCGCGGGGTGGACGGCCGATGCCTCCAGCCTCCGGAGGATGCTGGTGCGCAGCAGCCCATACTCATAGGTGAGCTCATGAATGCCGAAGCCCTGGTTCAACCGGGCCAGGGCGTGCACGTCGGAGAGGACGCCCGGGAGCTGGAGGGGAATCCCATGCGTCTCGTGAGCCAGTGCTTCGGTGATGCCGTCCAGCAGGGCGGGGATGTGATCCACCAGCGGCAAATCCGCCCCTCGGCGCGAATGCAGCGCGTGGGTGGACAGTTGCCAGTCCGCGATGATGTCCTGGCGGTGCACGCGCAGGAAGGACGCCAGCCGGTGAGGCTCCTCGGGATCGCGGGTGGGCTCCAAAGCCTGGGGACGTGGTTCCTGCTCCAGCATCGAGACCTCCGGGACGACCTCTGGCTCACGCCCAACCTCACTCTGGGCATGATGGGACAACCGTGCCCGTACCGGGATTTCCATGGCGAGCAGACCGGGGCCGGAGTGGCTGGGACCCCCGAGACCCTCGGTGGGATGCCTCCCATGCCTGCCCGCCCGCACCCCGGGGACAGGTGCCGCGTTGTGTGTGAACAACCGAGCGTCCCCAGGATGGATGTGACGATGTTCGGCGAACGCCCTCGTGCTCGGCTAGGTTGCTTCGAAGATGAGCACACTTCTCCTCACCCGCTCGGATGTGTCGCGAAACCTGCAGGCCCTCACCTTGCTGGCGGACATGCGCGAGGCGTTCCGGGCGGATGCGCTCGCGCGGACCGTGGCACCTCAGCGGACGCGTGTACCCCTGCACACTGAAGGTACGGCCATGGTGCTCTTTCCGGGCAGCTTGCCGGGAGTGCCCGCCTACTCGGTCAAGGTGAGCGCGCGCTTTCCCGCGGCCAACCCCCCTCTGCAGGGCGTGCTGCAGTTGCATGATCTGGCCACCGGGGAGCTGCTGGCGGTGATGGACGCGGCGCAGTTGACGGTGGTGCGCACGGGAGTGGTGGGCGCGCTGGGCACGGACGTGCTGGCCCGCCCGGACGCGAGCCGCGTGGCCCTGCTGGGCGCAAGCAACCGAGCCGTGCTCCAGCTCAAGTCACTGCGGCTGGTGCGCTCGCTGTCCCAGGCCTTCGTGTACGACACGGACTCCGCGCGCGCGGTGGCCCTGGCCCGGCGCATGTACCAGGAACTCTCGTTGCCAGTGCAGGCCGTGAGCTCGGTGGCGGAGGCGGTGGAGGAGGCCGATATCGTCGTGACCACGGGGGAGGGCGGGCCGGCATCGCTGACTGCGGAGCTGGTGCGTCCGGGCATGCACATCACCGCGTTGGGGACGGATGAGCTGGAGCGGGTGCAGCTGGCGCCGGAGCTGCTCGCGCGCGCCACCTTCGTGTGTGATCACCGGGGGCTGGCGCTGTCTGGCGGAGCGGTGGTGAGCCCCGGATTGACTGAGGCCTCCATTCACGCGGAGCTGGGAGAGATCATCGCCGGGCTGAAGCCGGGACGGACCTCGCCCGAGCAGCTCACGGTGTTCTGTCCGGTGGGGCTGCCCTTCCAGGATCTGGCCGCCGCGTGGCACGTCTATCAAGCGGCGGTGGGAGACGAGGACGTGCGCCGGGTGGACTTCCACGCATGAGGTGGGCCCGCGTGGAACTCGGGACGCGCGTCCTAGAGGATCGCGCTGCTCATCGGTGTGAACGCAGGGGCAGGTGGGCCAGCGGCTTGCGCGAGTGAACCTGGTGGGGCACTTCGCGAGGCGCGGCGAAGAGGCTGTCCTGGCCGTGCTGGAGCAGCACCTCTCCATGAGCCACCTCGCGCACGTCCGAGAAGCGGACGGCGAAGTCCCTGCGGCGGAAGAAGCCCTTCTCCACGATGAGCTCCTCGTCCGTGATGTCCACGATGCGCCCGAGCTTGTGCCCGTCGATGCTGCGCACCGTCATCCCTTTTTGGATCTCCGATCGCTCGAACATGCGCTCTGCCCCCTGAGCCGCTCTGGGCTCGCGGCCCTGGAGGGAAGTTGTGGCCTGGACACATGGGGTGCACTGGTGAGCCAGCGGGATGGCGGGCCCTCGCCTGTTCCTGAGTCATGAGCCCCTGGGAAGCGGGAGGGCGAGCGAGCGCCTGAGCGGAACAGGGAGCGGTGGTGTGGCCCGGGCCCATGTCCATCTTCGCCATGGAGGTGCCGCATGCTCGTTGGCTTCATGGTCTCGCGAACGGGACGATGGCTCCGCATCCTGGCGGGGGCTGGGATGGTATTGGGAGGGCTCTCGTCCAGCTCGCCACGAGGTTCGGTGGTGGCGCTGGCGGGGCTGGGGCCGCTGTTGGCGGGCGCGCTCGATTTGTGCCTGCTCGGCCCGCTCTTCGGCCACCCCATCCGTGGCGCGGAGGTCCGACGGAGCCTGGGGCTGCCCGCGGAGCTGCGACTGTTCAAGACACGCTATGAACAGCTCTCTCCGCGCGCCCGCATGCTGCTGCACTGAGCTGGCTCAGTGGACCTCGAACGGGATGCTCAGTGAGCCAAACGGTTCACCCGTGGTGGCGTCCACCAGCGCCACCTTCAGGGTGGCCTGAGCCTCTGTCCGAAGGGGCTCCTCGAAGTAGAGGAAGCCCTGGCGGGACTGCCCATCCTCCAGCGCGCCCTCCGCGAGCGCCATGCGCAGCATGTCCTGGCTCGGCAGGGACGCGGTCTCGGTATCCGAGACACATGTCAGGCAGGGCGGCGCGGTGTAGGGGGAGATGCCATTGTAGGAGTTGTACGTCGTGTCATCCGGGGATGGCACTGCTCCGGTCGATGTCCTGTTCTGGTACGCGCTCCGAGGAGGGCGCCAGGTACCGTACACGTCCCGGGCGGGCTGGAAGGTGGCGTCCCTCATGGCGAGGATCTGGCCCAACTCCTTCGGAGCCCGCGCGACATACTGCTTGCGGCCTTCGAGCTCGAAGCCCTCGTAGCGGATGCTCAGGGCCCGGCCGCTGCGGTTCTCCACCCGGACTTCGATGGGGGTGAAGTGCTGCTCGAGGTTCCGAGGCTGGCCCTTCCAGTTCGAGGCGTACGCCACCAGCATCACACCCTTGTCGCCGGTGACAGCGGCCGTCCCGTCCTCGGTCAGGGGAACCATTCCTGACTGAGGGCGCAGCAGCCCATTGTGTGTACAGCCCGCCGTGACCAGCAGTGCGACGACTCCGAGCCAGCGCTTCCGCATATAGGAGACCTCCCTGAGGTGGCGTCCACTGTAAGGCGCCCACTCAGGAGGGACATAACGACCCTTCCAAAAAGCAAATGTCTCCCAATTGCAAGAGCAAGGGCTCTCTATGTCATTGACTCACGGTCCCGAGTGCGTTCCCAGCCCGCCCTCGGCGCGGGTGGCACCGCCGATGAAGCTCCAGTCCTGGCCGCGCGCCCACTCCTCGAAGGTGTGCCAGCCCAGCTTCGAGAATTCGTGACGCAGGGTGAGGATGTCGGCGTGGTAGCCCACGCGATCGAGCCATTCATACATCAGCGCCTTGTCCTCGCTCTCCTCGCGGAGGAGCGCGAGCGGCAGTTGCTGGTAGTGCAGCCGGTGGCCGCTCGCATACGAGAGCAGATCCGTGGCCTGCTGGGGCGTCACTTCGTCCGAGGCGACGTCGATGCGCTCGCCGATGAAGTCCTCGGGGTTGTCGATGACGAAGGCGACGAAGCGGGCCAGATCCTCCAGCGCCACCATCTGCAGGCCGTGCGTGGGAGGCAGGGCCAGGCTGAGGACTCCGGACTGGAGGCCCTCGCGGACCAGGGGGCCGGTGAAGTTCTCCATGAAGAAGGTGGGCCCGATGATGGTGTGGGGCAGGTTGGAGCGGCGCAGGTAGCGCTCCACCTCGTGTTTGCTGTCGAAGTGGGGCACACCCGTGTGGTGATCCGCCCCCGCCACCGAGGAGTAGATGAAGTGCTTCACTCCGGCCCGCTGGGCGGCGTCCACCAGGCTCACGCCGTGTTGCACCTCGGCCTCGATGCCCGCCTCGTAGGGCGTGGTCATCGCATAGACGACTTCCACGGCGCGGAAGGCGTCCTCGAGCGAGCTGGTGTCCTCGAAGTCACCGAGTGACAGCTTTGCTCCCAGGCTCTCCAGCTCGTGTGCCACGGGGGAGTCCGGGTTCCGGGTGAGGGCCACCACCCGGCGTCCCTGGTAGAGCAGGTGACGGGCCAGTGCGCCGCCTTGTCGGCCCGTGGCGCCAGTCACCAGGATACGGGGAAGATCCATGTGCGCTGCCTCCAGCACATCTGTTGCCTGTAAGCTGCGCGTGCCCCGAAGTGGCCGCGAGCAGCCCTTTCGTGCCTGGATGCTGGCCGGCCAAGGGGATGGAGTCGCGACCGACCCGCCTTGTTCTGAACTCGAAACAGACGGTTCCTGGACGTGCGGACAGCATCCAGGCGAGCATGCTAGGCCTGGGAGGCTGCGAATCCTTTCGAGCCCTCTGCGGCGGGTGTCATGGAGAAGGACAGATTCTGGTTGGGTTCCCGCATGGCAACTTCCGATGAAGAGTCCCCAGGGGCCGAGACGCTCGTCAGCGAGGATCTTCAGGACACCTACGTGCTGCTGCTCGATGCGGGGGCCGGCCGAGGCATGTCGTGGGTGAAGGATGTGCCGCCCTCCTGCTACCTGGAGACGAACGTCACGGTGGCGGCACAGCTTCGGTCGGGCGAGCTTCCGCCGCTGAGTCTCTCCGAGCCGCTCACGGTGCCGGAGGGCAGCACGCTGCGCTGGGAGGCCTCGGGAGAGGGGCAGGGGGCACAGGGTCGGCTCCACGAGGTGAGCCGGTTGGATGCGCAGTTGATGCGCGTCACCACCACCTCCATGCGGGGGCAGGTGGAGGATCCGTTCGCGGGGCTGGAGCCGCTCGGCGGCGAGGTGCAGGGCAGCGCGCTGCCGGTGCTGGAGCGCTCGCTGGGACGGACGGCGGATCTGGAGCTGTCCCGAGAGGGAGCGCTGGGGGCGTATCATCACTTCGTGAGCACGGGTGCCGTGCCGCTGGCGGATCCCGACGGTGGGGTGCTGCGCTCGGGGCGCGTGGCCGTGTTCACGCAGCAGCGGGCGTTGGTTCCGGAGCTGAGCTTCCTGCGGCAGTTCCGGAGGCTGGACGCCGAGCGGGTGCTGAACGTGCAGTGGTCGGCCGAGTACGACGATGGGAGCGTGGAGGTGCGCGCGTCGGCCCGGTTCACGGGGCGGATGGTGCTCTGGCACGTGGTGATCGACTCCGCGGGGCACCAGACGCACGGGGACTTGTCGGTGGTCTTCAGCCACCTGTCGCCGGAGACGGTGGCAGCGCTGGCGCGGGGCTTGCGCGGCGAGGCGGAAGGACTGGAGGGGCGGTGGCACGCCGAGCTGCTGCTGGCGGACCAGGAGGTCATGCTGTGGAGGGATCTGGCGCGCCTGCGGGTGTGTGAGCGCAATGGCATGGATCCGGAGCGCTTCGAGCGGGAGGCGCGCACGGAGGCGATGGAGCTCTGGGAGGGCGACGTGGGGCTGCAGACGCTGGCGCTCGCGCGGACTCCGGACGAGGTGGGCGACATGCTGGTCCGCCTGGGCAATGACGCGGAGTCCGCTGCCGACTCACTCGCGAGGCTCATGGTGGATCTCGGAGCGCCCCTGGAGGGGACGCTGCGCATCGCCCCGGCCCAGTCCACCTGAGCAGGCCCCTCCCGGTCCGTTCTGCGCGAACCGGTATGCTTGTCATACCAGTTCGGTCCGATGCGGCCGGCAGTGGGGCTCCTGCTCGAGGCTTTAGCGTCTCTTCGCCGGACGCCGCGTCGTAGTGGCCCGTTTCGTTTTTGCCTTCGCGGTAGGCTTCGCGCTCCCACGGGCCGTTCGGGCTACTGCGGTCGTGTTGGCGATGCGCTTCGTTCCCCGGGCTGTCTTGCGCGCAGGAGTTGTCGCCTTGGCCACCTTCACCGGCTTGCTCGGCCTGGCCTTCGGAAGATCCTTGGCCTTCGGGAGGGCTTTGGCCTTTGGGCGGGCCTTGGCCTTCGAGAGGGCCTTGACCTTCGATGGAGCCTTGGCCAGTTGTTTGCCCGTGCTTCTCCGCGCGACGGTGGTGTGATGCGCCCTCTTGGCGGCTGCGCGCTTCACGGGTTTGCGCTGAGGGATGGCACGCTTCGTGACTGTTTTTACAGTCGGGGTGGGCTCAGCCTCCAGCGTCGGCTCCACCGCTTCCTGTGGAGGGACCTGAACTTGTGGCGCTGCCTCCATCTGGGGAGGCTCTTCCGAAGCGGGCGGCTCTGCTTCGAGCTGCGTCGGGTCTTCTGAGGCAGGCAGATCTGTTTCCCTGTCGTCGGCTGCCTCTTCCTGGCGCTCGTCGGCTGCCAGAAGCTCCGTGGGAGGTTGCTCGTCCATCTCGTCGGAGGACTCCGCGAGCATCTGTTCCGTCTCCCGCTCCATCTGCCGTGCCTGCGCCCGCATGATTGTCTCCGCGTGGTGCTGGCCGTAGTGCAGTCCCTCCTGCTCGGGCAGAGGTGTCTCGCTCTTCAGCGGGTGATGGCTGTCGTGCGTGGCGCCAATCTTGCTCGAGTCCGGTGTCGCTGCCGTGAAGTGATCGAAGCTGTAGCTCCTGGGCATGCCGCTCTCCTTTTCGCAGGGGCATGCGAGCCCCCGGAGGAAAGGTAGGCAGTCCCCTCAGCCTGAGAACGACTCGAAGCAGGCAGGCGAGCCAGGGCTGCTTGGGGCCGAGTGGCCAGCGAGAGGGCCTGGCCCGGTGTTCTCAGGCAACGCTCTGGGGTCGTGGCCTCGCTCGGGAAGTGGCAACCCGCTCGGGCCGTGCCATGTTGGCCGCCCTATGAGCAAGCGCGACAAGTCGCCCTCCTCCGAGCTGGTTGCCGCCGCCGAGTCCCTGGAATCCCAGCTCCTTCGCTTCGAGTCCCTCGCGGACCAGCTCCGCAAGGCCCCGCTGAACTCCGAGAAGAGCCTGGAGCGCGCCTCGAAGTTGCTCCGGGACGTGGCCGAGCAGGATCAGGTCCTCAATGCCAGCGTGAGCGCGCTCGTGGCGGCTGTGACGGCGGCGCGCGACAGGCAGCAGATCCAGGCCGAGGCCGTCAACGCTCGCGCCCAGGAACTTCAGCAGCGCGCGGAGACCTTCAAGGCGCTCCTGGAGCGCTATGGCGCCCTGGGGCAGAGCGCCGCCGAGCTCAACCAGCGGATGCAGGAGTTCGCCGCGCAGCGAGCCAAGGCCCAGACGCCCGAGCAGAACACGGAGCTCATCTCCACCCTGGACACGCTCAACCAGCGCATGGTGGAGGTAGCCGATGAGGCCCAATCCGTCACCGGGCTCGCCGAGGAGCAGGACTTCACCGACGTGGGGCGGCAGTCGGACTCGCTGCGCCAGCAGTTGCTCTCCGCGCGCAACAAGCTGAACCTGCTGCGCAAGGGGCTCGCCTCTTCCTGAGGCCGTGCCCGGGCGTCAGCTCGGAGCTGTATCGGGGGCGAGACCAGCCCTACGCCCGCATCAGGGAGCGCAGGTTCTCGTGCTGCCAGCGCAGGGCCGCGTCGAGCAGCGGGAACGCACGTTCGCGTTCGAGGAACTCCGCTGAGTGTGAAGAGGGGCAGTTCCCCGTCTCGTCCGGAAAGAGCGCGTGCAGCATGGCGTGGAAGACGACCGAGTCCACGACGAAGGCGGGGACGTGAGGCTGATCGAGCGCGGGGTGGACGCGGATCTCCCGCAGACGAGCGTCGTAGGTAGCCAGACGGATGGTCTTTCGGGACTTGCGCCCCGGGCGCCGTGCCCAGCCGATGTCCGCCTGAAGTTGCCCCTGGAAATGCGTGACGTTGAGGCGCTCGAAGGTGGGCTGCAAATCAAAGCATTGTCCACGAGCCTTCAGTGGAGCGCCGGGCCGGCGTGTGCGCCGCACCTGGGTTCGCTGTGCCCGGGTGTACTCCTCCAGCATGGCCCGCGCGCGCGCGTCTCCCTGCCCTACGAACGTGGCAATGGCTCGCACCACGGCATCCGGAGCATCAAGGAAGAGGTGGTGGACGCGCAGGCGCAGCTCCTCGGGGTGGCGGCGGAAGCTGACCAGGGTCGCGCGGTTGTCGGTGAGGGTGAGGTGGACCGGCAGCTTCAGCAGGGAGGACAGCTGGTGCGCCAGCTCGGCGGCGCGAGGCAGGGTCTCGGCTCGGGCGGGCAGGGCACGCTGCTCGCTTGCAGAGGGAGTGGGCGTCCCATCCCTGGGCGAGCGAGTGCTCTCGGGCTCGGGGTGGGAGGACCCCGGCACGCTGAAGAGCGAGAGCTGCATGGGCGGCCCCAGGCTCATGGCCCACAAGTTAAGTCCACCCGCGGACGGTTCCCAGCCCCTTGATGGCCGGGAGTCCACGGCCCGACGCTCGGATTCGCTCCAGACCCGTACCGCGCTGAAAGAGAGGGCCGGGGTCCGGTCCCGAGGGCCTCACTGGCTGGAGGCGGGCTGGAGGAACAGCAGGTAGTGCTGCGGAAGGTCGTTGTACTCGGAGACGATGGTGTAGCCCGCGGTCTGGGCGGCGGCGACCAGAGGCGGACGCATCGCCCGCAGGTGCGTCACCGCGATACGGCCATTCGGGGTGAGGGCGGCACGCAGCTTGGTCAGGTACGCCACCCGGTCAGCGAAGAAGTGATCCACCTCGGAGAGAAGGATCAGGTCGTACTTGCCGGGTTCGAGCCCTGGGTCGTCCGCCGGCACCTTCCGCACCTCGATGTTCTTCCGCTCGGACACCCGCGCGCGGAGCTTCGCGAGGGCGTCATCGTCGATGTCGGTCGCGACCACTTGTCCTGTCGGGCCGACCGCCTCCGAGAGCCGCACCGTGTAGTAACCGAGCCCCGCACCGACATCCGCAATCCGCTGTCCTGGAGAAATCGCCAGCGCGGCGATGAACTTGGCGGGCTGACGAGACTGGTCAAACGCGGGATTCTCGCCTTCGACTCCGCCGATGCCATGCATCTCGAAGGGCTGCTCCGCCGCGGGAGCTTCGGCCTTTGCCGGGGCAGGCTCGGTGCGCTTCTTCTCTCCGCTCTCGGGGCGACATGCGCCTGTCGTGACCGTGACGAGACTCAGCAAGAGCCACAAGAGACGCCGGGAAGATGCATGAGCGTGAAGAATCATTCCGGTCACCGAGCCAGGGAGGGGACAGCGTGTGCTTCAAACCATGCAACCGTCTCCCAGTCGACCTCTTCTCGGTGGCGCTCAGGGCGGCCGTGCGCTCCAAAAGGCACGGCCCTCCCTCGCGGTGCGCGGGGAAGGGCCGGAGTGGAGAGCGCCAGGAGAATGGGCTCAGGAATTGCCGTCGGCCGAGGAGGTCTTCAGATCGTTGGCCAGCTTGGGGGCGAGTTCCGGGAGGCTGTTATGCATGAGCGCCCCGACCGGCCGGCTGTCGTCGAGGGGCCGCCTGTTCTCGACGATCGCGCCGGGCTGCTGGCGGATGAGCGGCTTGTTCAGGAGGGGCAGCGGAGTGTCCACGATGGCGCCGGGGGGGCGCGGCAGATCGAAGACCTTGTCGAGGTCCAACTGGGTGCCCGGCTTGCTGTGGCGGGTGATGTCGCGGTCGGCCGCGTCGAGCTTGCTGTCCAGAGAGGACTCCTTCTTCACGAAGGGATCCTTCTTGATGATGGGACTAATGCCGGAGAAGGGATCGTTGGGCTGGCGGGCCTCGGAGATCTCGCCCTGCTTGCCGAGCAGCTTGGAGGCCTCGGAGTTGGTGATGTTGCCGTTGGAGATGCCCTTGGCCACCTTGTCGATCTGATCCGCCTGGCGGGAGGGGTCGGCGTCCCTCGAGAAAGCCGCTGCCAGGTCTGGCACGCCCTTCGCGCCGGCATCCGAGATGTTCATGTCGGCCAGGGTCTGCATCAGGTTCAGCCGGAGGCGCTCATCGCCGCTGAGGGTGCCATCGGCCATGGCCTTCTTGGTGGCATCGGAGATGCCCTGCTGCTCCCCGAGGAGCTTCTCGGACTCGCCCGCGGAGATCTTCCCGTCGCGCATTCCGTCGGAGATCTGGCCCAGCTGCTGGCTCTGGGTGGAGCGCACGTTCTTGTCAGCGGAGGGGGCCTGGAAGGTGTCGCGAGGGATGAGGTTGACGAGCTTCTTCTCCGCGGTCTGGGCCAGGGGAAGCGTGGCCTGAGCCGTGGGCTGGGAGGCGGTGGTCGTTGGGGTCTGGGAGATGACGGGCTGCGGAGGGCTGGCAACGCGCATGACGGGGCTCCTGAAAGAGGGCCGACGGGGAAGGTCGGTCCGTATGCTCAGCCTCAGTGCACCCGGTGTGCCACGAGGAACAGCCGAGATGAGGAGCCGGTGGGCCCCAGCAATTTCAAGAGGTTGGGCGCATGGGGCCGCTGGGCGGAGAGGAACTGAGGGTGGCCTGCACCGGGTGATCCTGGTGACAGGCGTCTGCCACCGATGACTCCTGTCACCGCCCGCGGGTCCCGATCGCGCGCCCTCCCGAAGGCGTGGCGTGAGCACGCTGCTGTCCTGCCGCGTCATTCCCAGCCCATTCCCAGCCAGGTAGCGCCTTCCCCATAGAGGTGAACGTCGCGTCGTGAAAGGCATTCACCTCCAGGGTAGGACAACTCTTTGATGTATGGGTATGGGAATGAGAATGACTATCGTAAATCCTTACTTCATAATTTGACTGGGGCAGTAGATGCCCTTCGCTCGCGTCGGGCGGGCGAAACTCCCAGGACAGCAATGAAGACCATGACACCTCTTGTGAACAGCACCCGGCTGTCGCTCACTGCCGCGTTGTGCTTCCTGTTGAGCGCAATCTCGGCTTGTGGCCCCACGGATTCCGTTGACTCGGCCCCTGCCTCACCTGCGGTAGCCCAGCGTGCCCTCACCGTCTCGGGTGAGGTCAGCATCGGGATGTTCCACCCGCTGGCCAGCCAGGATCAGGAGACGCCTGCCATTGGGGTTGGCAATGGCATCTACCTGGTGGCCTGGAAGGAGCACATCGGCGGCACCACCCAGCTCCTCGCGGCGCGGGTGCGAGCGTCCGACGGAGTCGTGCTGGATTCCTCCCCCATTTCCATCGACGGGCAGTCTGACTCCTATGGGCGCGTGGGGGAGCCCTCGATCGCCTTCGATGGGACCCACTTCCTGGTGGTCTACAGCAGGCTCGATCCCAGCAACCACTCTTTCAACGAGAACATCTTTGGGAGGCGGGTCAGGGCCTCGGATGGAGCGCTGGTCGACAGCTACCCCATCACGATCAGCACCCTCTCCAAGACCGACGATACCCTCCACCCCTCGGTGGTCTTCAATGGCAGCTCCTTCCTGGTCCTGTGGGAGAGCCTGATCTATCCGGGCTGGGCGCTCTATGGGGCCTATGTGCCGCTGTCGGGCCCGCCTCAGAACCCCCTGCCGAACTTCCAGGTGACTCCGAATGCCTTCAACTCTCAGTTGGCCTTGGGCTCGGGGACCGACTCCCTCGCCGTCTGGTCCGAGCCGCAGGGGAAGATCCGCGTGGGCTGGTTCATTCCGGGCGTGCCCCAGGTGATCCTGTATTTCACCGTGGCCGAGTCGGGGGGCAGCAACCCTTCGATTGCCTACAACGGCACCACCTTCCTCGTGGTGTGGAACGAGGCCGGCGGCATCGTGAAGGCGCGGCGGGTGAGGCTGTCGCAGGTGAAGGGGCAGCCGTTCAGCGACACGAGCTTCACCGTGGCCCAGGGTGCCACCTCGCCAGCGGTCGTGAGCGCGGATTCGGAGAGCTTCCGAGTCACCTACCACGCCACGCGCAATGGGGTGGCCCAGCTGGTCAGCACCCGGGTGCTCCCCGATGGGACGGTGGCGCCCAACGCGGAGCAGGCGCTGGCGACCACGCCGAGCACGGAGCGGCCCGCGTTCGCGTCCCTGAGCACGACCCAGAAGCTGGTGGCCTACAAGCAGTGGATTCCGACGGCGTACTACTCGCGCATCATGGTGCGCGGCGTCTCGGACGTGCAGGAGTGCCTCATGGGGCAGCCGGCCCTGGTCCTCAACGGTGGCGAGACGCTGACGGTGGAGTGCGGCTCGGGGCCGTATGTGGACGCGGGCGCCCAGGCGTTCAACGGCTGCGGCTTCCCACTGTCCGTGACGGGGTACAACACGGGCAAGGACTCCTTTGGCCCGGGCCCGAACACGAGCTTGGAGGGCACCTACTCCGTCTCGTATGCGGCCTGGGATTCCTCGGGCTCCGTCAATGCCACGCGGACCGTGGTGGTGGAGGATTCGAGGCCTCCGACGCTGACGCTCAAGGGCCCGGCCACGTCCACGCACACGTGCGGCAGCCAATGGGTGGACCCCGGCGTGGAGGCGACGGACGCGTGCTACGGCAACCTCACGGCCCAGGTGTGGCACACGGGTGAGGTGAATGGCTGGGCGGAGGGCACCTATACGGTGACCTACACGCTGACCGACAGTGGCGGCAACAGCGCCACGCCCGTCACGCGCACCGTCGAGGTCGTCGACTGCCCCTGGTAGCCCGGGTCCATTGAGGTTGGGAACTGCGGGGGCAGAAGGCTCCCCGCAGTTCCCGGAACCTCAGGCCAGGAGGCTCAGTGTCCAGGTGGAGGGTGGAACGCAGACGCGCCGCCGCACCTATGGGCCTGCGAGTGCCACGGCCGTCGTGCCTTGGAACCGCGGGTTCGTGGCCTCGTCCAACATCAATGCCGCCAGGTCGGCGCGTGCGATGCTGGGTGGGAGGAGGCGCCGGGGTACTTGCGTCACAGGGACGAGCCGGCCGCCTCCGAGCCCTCTGTCGTTGGTCAGGGCGCCCGCATGCACCACCGAGGCTCCCGATGATCGCGCGAGCTCATCCGCGAGCACCTTGTCCGGGAGCCGCTTGCGCATGAAGAGCGACATCAACACGTCGATCAGGGGGCCCGCAGCTCCCCGCGTGACGCCCGTCCCGAGTGCTCCCAGCCAGACCACCCTTTGGATCCCCGCGTCGCGCACGGCTCGGGCTCCCGCTTGCAGCGTGCCCGAGTCGCCATCCGTGACGCCCAGCCCGCTGACCAGCGCATCCACGCCATGCGCCGCCGCGCGGACGGTATCGGGCTCGAACACATTGGCGCGGGCGACCTCCAGCCCCGGGGTTTTGATATCCGCGAGCTTCTCGGGACTCCTCGCGAGCGCTACGACCGTATGTCCGCGCTCGAGTGATTGAATGACGAGTTGCCGGCCGGTCTGACCGGTCGCTCCGAGGACAGCGATACGCATGAGGATTTCCTTGTCGAAGTGGGAGGGTTTGGCTCACCTCCCTTCTCACGCGTCAAAGATATGAACGGTGGCTCGCGGTGGATACTCGCATTCCTCCCGTTCTCGCAGCGAGGGGACCGAGCTCGCTCCTCGCGACCGCTGCTCGCATTTGGGGCTTTCACGGGCCACGTAGATAACGCGGTGCGTTCTGGTGAGAGGAGTCACCAGGGGTGACAACGGTTGTCACCAACACGGAGCCCCTGCTAAGCGGTCAAGTCATTGAAATCAGGTATCTCCGAAAGAAGACTGGGTTGGCACGCGAGATGCTCTGGGGGCCGCCGACGTCCCTTCCTCACAAGGAGAACCAAGTGTCTCGAATGAGCATGCTGCGCTGTGTGTCGTTGTTGGGAGTGGTTGGACTGGGCGGATGTGCCGCCGACGAGTGGGAGGCCCAAGAACAACTCTCCCAAGTGGAGAGCGCCGCCGTCGTGTCCAGCATCTCCGAGGGCGATTACGTCATCCGCTCCGTCATGACGGGCAAGTGTGTCGACGTCGCCTCGTCCAGCACTGCCGATGGCGCCAAGGTCCAGCAGTGGGATTGCAATGGCACCAACGCCCAGAAGTTCCACATCTCCCCCACCTCCGATGGCTTCTGGAAGATCATCAACGTCAACAGTGGCAAGGGGCTGGACATCAAGGAGGTGAGCACCGCCCAGAACGCCCAGGTCCACCAGTGGTCGTACGTGGGCGGCGGCAACCAGCAATTCCAGTTCATCGCTCGCGGTAACAACCAGTTCAGCTTCCACCCGCGCCACACGGGCATGGCCATCGACCTGTACTGGGGCTCGGCCGATAACGGCACCATCTACGTGCAGTACCCGTACACGGGCGGCGCCAACCAGCTCTTCACCTTCGACAAGGTGAGCGGCGGCACCACGCCGCCTCCCGCCACGGGCCTGGCTGGCATCCTGAGCGAGTCCACCTTCAACTCCATGTTCCCCGGCCGCAACGGCTTCTACTCCTACTCGGCGCTGGTGGCCGCGGCCAACACCTTCTCCGCCTTCGCCACCTCGGGCGACACTGACACGCGCAAGCGCGAGGTCGCGGCCTTCCTGGCCAACGTGGCGCACGAGACGGGCGGGCTCGTGTACATCGAGGAGATCAACAAGAGCGTCATGTGCGACACGAGCTGGGGCCCTCCGGGCTGCGGCTGCGCGTCGGGCAAGTGGTACTACGGCCGTGGCCCCATCCAACTGTCGTGGAATGGCAACTACTGCGCCGCGGGCAACGCGCTGGGCGTCAACCTCAAGGATGACCCGGACCTCGTGGCTCGCGATGCGACCATCGCCTGGCGCACGGGCCTGTGGTTCTGGATGACCCAGACGGGCGCGGGCAGCATGACGGCGCACGACGCCATGGTGAACAACCGGGGCTTCGGCGAGACCATCCGCACCATCAACGGTGCGCTGGAGTGCGGCGGCAGGAACCCCGGCCAGGTCCAGAGCCGCGTGAACAGCTACCTCGACTTCACGGGCAGGCTTGGCGTGAGCGCTGGCAGCAACACCGGCTGCTAGAGATCACTCCCGTTTGAAAGACCTGGGCCCTGGGACTATACGTTCCGGGGCCCTTCGTCGTTCAGCGAGCCGCTCGGAGCTTCTCGGAGGCGGGATGCACGTCAGGTGGCGGGTTCACCGATCGTGCCGGCAGACACTGGACCGTTTGTGGAGAACTCCCACGCATGGCTCGTGAGCCCCCTGTCGTCCTGCCCGTCACTCTTCCACTGCTCGGGTACGCCAACCCGTGGGCGCTGCTCCTCGCGAACGAGGAGGGCTTTTCACCCTCCACTGCCGCGTTCCTGTCCGAGCGCTATGCGCTGAAGAGCGACGAGAAGCCCTTTGTGCGGGAGCTGCTGGGCCGCAAGCGGAACCTGTGGGCCTTCCGCTGCGATCAGCGCCGCTTCGCGGGAGACTTCGTGGTGGTGGACATGTCGGAGCCACGCCCCGCGCGGCGCTACGTCCTGGTGCTGGACCTCAAGATGGGGGCGCCACTCGTGCTCGGCGGGGGCGGGGCTGGGGTGCAGCTCACCCAGGCCCAGCTCGCCGTGGAGGCAGTCGCGGCACGGCTGGGTGTCATCTCCCCCGGCACGCCGTACGAGCTGGCCACGGGTGACAAGGACGCCATGCTCACCTTCCTGCGCACCCGGCGGAGCCGGCGCGAATCAGCCGCCTGAATCTCCATCATGCCTTCGGAGGGGACGGTGCCAAGGCGTGCATGCTGAGGGGCTGGGAAGATCCTTCGCGAGGAGCGTTGTCGCCTCAGCAGTATTTTCCTGAGGAGGCAGCCCCCCATGCAGCGCAGCGGATTGTCGGGATCCCTTTTCGTCGTGTTCGCGGTGAGCTTGGCCATCACGGGGTGTGGTTCCTCGGATGAAGCCCTGCCGGAATCCAGTCCCCCTCTCCCACGAGGCCTGGCGAGACTGGAGGGGCCCGGTCCCATTCCTGCCACCTATCTGGGTTCCCTGGGTGGCGCGAGCCAGGCTTGGGCCATCAACGACGCAGGCCAGGTGGTGGGGAACTCCTCCTTCTCCGACACGGATTTCAACACCCACGGGCTCTTATGGAAGGACGGGGTGATGACAGACCTCGGCACCTTGGGAGGGAAGAGCAGCTCCGCCGTTGACATCAACGCCTATGGCCAGGTGGTGGGGAGTGCCAGCATCATCATCGCGGGCAGGTCCTACAACCATGCGTTCCTCTGGGAGAACGGGGTGATGAAGGACCTGGGCCCCCCCGGTCCTGGGAGCAGCTCTGCGAAAGCCATCAATGACTCGGGCCAGGTGGTGGGAGTGACTGGGAACCTCCATGGGTTCTCGTGGAAGGACGGGGTGATGACGGATCTCGGCACTCTCGGGGGAGCCCAGAGCGACGTCACGGGTCTGAATGCCTCGGGTCAGGTGATCGGGTTTTCCTATATCGCTGGGAACAAAGGCCAACACGCGTTCGTGTGGAAGGATGGGGTGATGACCGATCTCGGCACTCTTGGTGGAAGCTATAGCAATGCGGTGGCCATCAATGATTCAGGCCAGGTGGTCGGGTATGCCTATGTCCCTGGGAACAAGCTCTACCGCGCGGTGCTGTGGCAGAACGGGGAGATCATCGATCTGGGAACTCCCGCTGAATTCAGCAGCCTGGCGGTCGACATCAATGCGTCGGGCCAGGTGGTCGGGTATGTCTATGACGCGAGCAACTACCGTCACAATCCGTTCGTGTGGAAGGACGGGGTGCTGACGATGCTGGACGCCCCCGGGGAAGGCCACTGCTACACCTATCGCATCAACAATGCGGGGCAGGTGTCCGGGTGCTTCGAGGAGGTCGGCAGCCATCCGTTCGTGTGGAAGGACGGAGTGATGACGAAGCTGAGCACCCTCGGTGGTCTCTCCGGCGACGTCTATGACCTCAATGAGGCGGGTCAGCTGGTGGGAAGATCAGACCTGGCGGAGGGCTACTATCCCTATCGAGCAACCCTGTGGACCGCCGACCCCAGCTGCATTCCGGTGCGCCTGAGTGAGCAGAACCTCTTCCTGCTCGAGGACTACACGGGAGGTCACCACGTGGAGGGCCGCGTGGCGGTCGGCGGAGACATCACCCTGACGGACTTCTCGGTGGGCCAGGCGGTGCCGAGCGCTTCCGCCACCCCGTCGCTGGTCGCGGGCGGGAACCTGAGCCTCGCGCGAGGTGCCGTCTGGGGTGACGCCGTCCATGGAGGCAGCTACAGCGTGGACAGCACCGTCTCTTTCCCCCAGGGGAACACGGTGTCCCAGGGCACGCCCCTCGACTTCGGGGCCCGCTTTGGGGAATTGCGAGCGCTGTCCTCCTGGCTCTCCCGGGTGTCGGCCAATGGCTCCACGACGCGCACCTCCTGGGGAGGCGTGATGCTGCGCGGCACGAACCCCCAGACGAACACGTTCGACGTGGAGGCCAGCGCCTTTACGGGGGCCAGGCTGCTGTCGATCGACGCGCCGACCGGGTCCCTGGTGGTCGTCAACATCCGTGGTGCTGCGGCCACCTTCGCCGGCTTCGGTACTTCGTTGAGCGGGGGCATCCAGCCTCGGGGCATCCTCTACAACTTCGTGGATGCCACCTCCGTCACGGCCTCGGGCTACAGCTTCCAGGGCACGGTGCTCGCCCCCTACGCGCACGTCAGCTTCAGCAACGGGAGCTTCGAAGGCGGGCTGTATGCCGTGTCGCTCACGGGTGACGCCGCGGGCCACCTGAACGCGCTGGACGACCGCGACGTCTGCCACTGAGGCAGTGCTCCCTGGGCGCTTACCTTGCTGGCCAGGGCTGCAACGGCCGCAGCAGCCCGGCTTGGTCCAGCAACTCATGGACGCGAGCGGCGAGCGCGACGTGCTCTGGGTTGGAAGCGGCAAACCGGTCGGGGGTGAGCATGAAGAGGGTGCCCTTGTCCTCGCCGCGAGAAGTACATCACCCAGCCCACCGAGGTGCCTGCGGGCATGACTTTCTCTGAAATGAGATTATCGTATTGCCCGGAGGTAGCTACTCCCCACTTGCAAAAATGAGGGGATGTCTCAGCTCGGAAAGGGTTCCCGCAACCGAGCTCACCCGCGCCTCGGACGCCCGCTCTCCCGGTGAACAAGGGGACGTCCGGTAACGAATCAAAAGAAGGCGCAGCTGTTGCATACCCGCAGCAGTGGCAGAACCTCAAAAGGTAGGAATATGAAACTTGTATTACGAATGCTCGTCGCGCTCATTTTCGTGGGGCTCCCTGTGTCCACAGCCAGGGCGCAAGTCCCGCTCACTCCGTACAGCGTTGCCGCCTCCAGCTCTTATTCCGGAGCTCCACCTCAATACGCCGTGGACGGCAATCCGTATACGGCGTGGAATTCAGGCGTGTATGCCTCGGCGCAGCCATTTCTCCAGATTGATCTGGGCGGTGAGTTCGCGCTGGATCGACTCGAGCTGAGGGTGGCGCAATACCCGAGTGGTTCGACGTCACATCAGGTGGTCGGTTATACAAACCAGTGGGTGGCGGTTGGCTTCGGCACATACAGCGGCTTTACCGCTGACGGAATGCTGATCAGCTATAAGATATACAACCACACTCCCGTGCGATACATCCGGATCATCACCACAGCGAGCCCCTCGTGGGTCGCCTGGTCTGAGGTGAGGACGTACCGATATGTCCCCTCGGGAACGGTGACCGCGAATCGAGCAAGCTGCTCCGTGCCCTACAATGGCACGTTCTGCGACAGTGCTGTCCGGCTGAGTGCCTCCATCCCCACGGGCGAATACGGCCGGGTCTGGGTCGCGGAAGCCGCACCGGGTGCGCCTGAGCTGGGAGGGTGGGTTTTTGATACCTACTCCGGATACGCGGACGTGGGTTGGATTCGGGCGGGAACCTATAAGTTCGAGCTGCGGGAGGGCGCCAATGCGAACGGAGCCGTCATCAGCTCGGTGTATGTCAGCGGCGTGAAGCAGCAGCCGCCCCCCGCCAAGTTCTATGGCTACTTCGGAGCGTGGGAGGCGTGGAATCCACAAGCAACGAGTACAGTGAATGACACGATTGCTCACTCCAATCTGATCTGGGCGGCCCCTGGAATCGGTGCCAATGATGTCAGTAACTTCAAAGCCATGCTGAACAGGCCGGACGTGAGAGATGACCCCAGCGTGAAGATTGTGCTGGATGGGACGAATATCTTTTACGGCGAAGTCGCATGTCCTGATGGATCCACCCATGGGAAGACTTTCTTCGACGGAGCCAATGGCTGTACTCCCCGGTGGCCGCCGAGCCCCATGTCCGCCAGCGAACGGTATGGCTTCTTCCTGCAACAACTGACGGCTGCCGAGTATCAGAAGATCGCCTGGGTCTTCCCTGTGGATGAGCCCGACTTGATTTCGAATGTCAGTGCAACGAATGCGAATCTTGCCGCGGTGAAGCAGATCCTCGCGGATGCGGCGAGGGCTCGGTTTGGCTCTGGAGCCATTATTCCCAAGATGGGGCTCATGTACTCATACCTGGCGGTGCCCATGTATGCGGCTGGAAACACCGTGGGGGCCGCTTCCGCGGACGCGGTCGCCTACAACTGCTACCCCATCTCGTACCTCACCGCGACAAGCACGAGCACCGACGCTTGTGGCAGGGATGCTCCCGGAGTCGATGCGATTGTGTCGGCGGAAGCGCGCTTCAATCGGCTCAAGCAACTGGTGCCCGGTAAGAAATACTTCCTCACAGCGGAGACGGCGATTCCCAGCAGCCAGAATGATGCAACCAAGCGGGGTTGGCTGGCCGAGAACTTCAAGCGGCTGCGGAAGATCGCGCAGAACGACAGCAGCGTGGAGGGGGTGATTGGGTTCAACTGGAGAGGGTTGAACATGAGCATGGATGGCGCCGAACGGCTCGGGCCGCCCTCTCTGACCGCAGCCCCCGACTTCAGAGCCGCGGTGATCAATGAAGGCATGTGCCTTACCCACAAGGGGGCATGGCAGTGCGCTCCCTGAGGAAGTCACCTCCTGATCCCTGAGGGGCCATCCCCCGCGACGAGCTGGCGCCGAGGCTCCAGCTCGTCCGGTGGGATTCCTCCGGGTTTGAGCCGCTGGGTCCAGGCCAGAAGATGGCTCAAACTTCGACAAACCATGCGCCGAAGATGCGAGCATCGTCCACCTTCGAGGGAGCAATCCGCAGCCCTGGGCGGCGTGGGTTGCATCTTCCACATGGATGGAGTCCGGAAGGACCTCCTCGAACTCCGCACCCACACCCCGCGCAAGAGCGGCAACAGCACCATCGCCCCCTGTAGCGTGTGCCCTGGCGAGCGGGACGCGCGCCAAGTACCTGGGTGGACGCAGTCCTTTCCGCATTTCAGCCGGCGGCCCCTGCTCCCTCGGAAGGCCCACGGCGCGCGACTAGCGGATCAGGATCCGCTGGTTGACGAAGATCTGGTTCGGGTTGGTGATCTTCCCCTGGCCTGCTTGTCCCTTGTTGCGCTTGAGCAGGAGGGCGATCGACACGCCGTACTGTTTGGAGATCTTCGTGAGCGTCTCGCCCTTTCGCACGGTGTGCCAGACATGCTGGGCCGGAGTGGGCGGCTGGGGCTGATTCACCTTGTCCGTGAAGGAGGGGTAGCAGTAGCCACGGATGGAGGGCCCGATGCGCTTCCGATCGCGGACCCCTCGCGGGTCGCCGGTGTTGCCCTCGATCGTCCTGATGTAGTTGCGTCCAACCTCCGTCACGATCCCGATGTGGTCGACCACTCCGTCCCGCTCAAAGTCGAAGATCACCAGGGAACCGACCCGCGGCGTCGAGCCAAAACGACCCCTCCGCTTGTACGCGTCGAGGAAGAACTTCACCCACCCGGACTTGCCGACCTTCTGGCTGATGCCAGCCTTGGCAGCGCACCACGAGACGAAGGCCGCGCAGTAGTGGCCCTGGCCTCCGTTAGGGAAGCCGAGCCACCTCCCATACTTCGAGAACGGTGGATTTCCAGGGCGGGAGCGGTAGCCGATCTGGCTCTGGGCGGCGCGCAGGAATCTGCTGAGCTGGTCGCTCGGGGCCAGCGTGACCTTCATGGCCTTCGCGGCGCTTGCGCCGTCTTTCCCCATCTGTTGCGCTACTTCCAATTCACCGGTGCCGTCGCTTTGCGCGGCATCGAGGGCCACGGGATCGTCGTCGAGGTCGTCGTCGTTGAAGGCCAGGTCCTGATTGCTCGGTCCGGCCAGATCCTCATCTCCCTCGCGTAAGCCGTTGTCGCTCGGCGGCGGCGGGGCTTCCTGCGACGAATCGATGAGTTCATCGGGGCCGAAATCGTCCGCGGGACTCTCGTCTTGTGCTGAGGCCAGGTCCTGCACCGAGCCCAGGGTTTCGCCTGCTTTGTTCTGCTCCATGGGACATCCTCCTTCGTTCGTACTCAAGAGGGAGTCCCAGACCGCATTGTGTGATGACGGGTGAATGAGGGCATGCCTGTGGACAGGTCCTCGGCGTCTAGGCGGGATAGAGGCCATGTGGCGGGTGAGGGCTGGAGCGGAGGTGTCGAAGAGGATTGCTGACAGGGGCCGCCCGAGCAGTGAGCCAAGCGGGGGGAGAAGCCGCGCAGCCCCTTGGGGTACACACGGCAGGCGCACCTGCGTTTCGGTGCAGGGACACCTTGCGCCTATCTAGTGCGCCCGGACTAGTACGTGGGCTACGGCCTCCGCGACCCGTGCAGTTGATTGAAAAGTTGTCACGCGTGAGACGCAGCTCCGTTCCATAACCCTGGTGACTACATTTCCACCTAATCCACGAAATCACCTATCCCCACTCTCTGTGCTGCTCGAAGCTCGTCCGGGTTGAAGGTGAAGTAGCCATTACGGGTTCCGTTGTTCGTGAAGACCTCGGGTATCTCCAATACACGTTGGTCAACCAGGTGGCGCATGGACCACACCGGATCAAGAACGGCGCACACGGTCCCCGGACCCAGGTTCAACTCCAGGAGCTGCTCTGGGTCAGCCACAAACGCCTCATCGGTACCCAGGTGGGCTTTGACCTTCCTGAGTGAGACAGTACAGTCGCCTGGAACGTGGACGACGCACAAGCCTTGGGATGTCGTCAGGACCAGACTCTTCAGCTCGCGATGGAGCTCATGGCCTCTTGCCTTCGCTGCCGAGCGGCACGTGATGGCTTCGACGCCGGTCCATCGAGATTCCATCTCCAGGCCTGGGGGGAATTCATGCCTTGCTGGCAGTGGAATGCGCATCCCCGGTATTTCGATAGCTTCCTCGATGGAGCGAGGCTCCCAGGCGATACGCCAGATCTCGTTGAAACGCCGTTGTAAGTCAGCGCAATGATCAGGATCGATCATCAGCTGGGCTTCTACGACTCTCTTGCTGAAGGCCATGTCTGGGTAGGCTTTGTAGGCGCGGGCTCCCTCGCTGGGCGATCTAAAAAGCACAAGGTCGTCCATGGGGATTGCCAGGGCCTCGAGTGATATGCAGCGGACGGGAACGTCGTGGCACAAATGGTTGTGAATGTTTCTTGCTTCAGCCGTAGTGACGGAGGATTTATTGAAAATGAATAGACGCCTGATGTCAGCTCCCCGCTCCCGTGCCACGAAGTTCTGCTCGATGTAGTAGCATTGCATGGGATCGTTTGCCCATCGGACGGTCGACAAGGACGAAGCAACGGCCAGCACTTCCGTTCCGGCTGAAGCGCTCTCGATTTCAGATCTGATCCGCTCGAAGTACTGCTCAGGAGTCAAGTCAATCACACCCCTGGAGGCCTGCGTGAGTAAGGTTCTTATTCTTGGAATCAGAAGCCTCCTTGTGGCACCAAAGGAGGAGAGGGGGATACTCCGTATGCGCGCTGCGATGTCTCGAGCGATGGATGAGCTGGACTTCATAAGCAGAACCTGCTCTGCCCAAATCCTTACGTCCCTTGCGAACGCATTGTCGTGACCATCGCGAAACGAGAAGATGCTTACACCCGCCAGGTCGTTGGGCAGCCTGACGGGCTCACTCCCGGCCACGACAAGGCCAGTGGCAAGTCGGCCAAGCGCGCCAATGAGGAGCCCTGCCTCGAAGAGAACGTTGTCGCGAAGAAAAGGGCACAGCTCCCCCCGGCTGTATAGAATGTCATCGGGTGTCGCTATCAAGAGCGCTGCATCTACCTTATCAGCTATCCGAAGCAGCGCTGCGAGGAAGCCCTCACCTTTGTCGAACGCGGACTTCCACCCTTTCACGTGATGGCCCTGCTCCTCGAGTGTCCCGCAGACGCGCTCATAGTGGGCCGCTGCTTCACTGGACGAGCCCACGAATATCGTCAGCCTCTGAGCTTCCGGGGAAGGTCCCATGGAGAAGTCCTTTGGGTGTGTGCTCATTGGCGTTCTCCCGAACTGCGCTCGTGCTCGTGCCTGGCATCCATCCTGAGGATGGCCCCCTTCATGTCCTGCACCCAGCCGGAGACCTCACTCTGGAGGATCAGCTCCGTGCCATCCACGAGGGTGTCGAACTTCCGGTAGTCGCTCTGCTCCTCGAGAGACAGAGCGCTCCACCATGCCTTCAGATTCTCCAGGTCGGTCGCGGCCTGCTGATACTTGGTGAGCCTGGCTTCGAATTGCTGGTACCCGAGATAAGTGGTGATCGCCATCACGATGGAGGTCGCGATGGCAACCCACAACTCGAGGCGAATGGCGGCCAGCACCGTCCCGATGCCTCCAACCGCGATGACAATCCATTGCAGCGCCACCAGCTGCCGATCGAGCGTGTCGATCTTGCCGCGGTAGTAACCGAGCTGGTCATCCAGCCGGAAGTGGATGTACCGCACCGGAGTCAGCGGGCTGAGTCCGTCGTCCCCTCGAGCCTTGCCTCCAGGCGGTGGCAACAGGCCCTTGTAGGAGCGAAGCGCCGTGAGGAGCGGCTCACTCCCTGTGCGTGGGGGGCCGAGGGCCTTCAGCCTGCGGGCGAGGTCCTGCTCAGGGTCCCCCTTGGGCCGCGCGAGACTCGGGTTGAGCCGGCATCGGTAGCGGTAGATCTCGCGCTTGATGGCCTCCGCATTGGCGCGCAGGAGGATCCACTTGCTTCCCGCCTTGAACCGGCTCGCCGCGGCAATGAGGGCTGTCATGCTGGCGACCATTGCGACGATCAGGGTCTGTAACAGGTACACCGGGAAGGTCCGCGGCGCCACCACGCCGGCTCGCTCGAGCTGCGTCTGAAGAAGCACCACCGCTGTGCTGGTAACCCCCATGATCAGGATCCAGAACTGGAGCCTGCGAAAGGTCGACTGCTCACGTGAGGCATTAGCGTCGTAGCTCGCGAAGCGTTGCCAGGCCAGCTTGAGGACCGTCTCCTGCCGGAGCTGCCGCGCGACCAGCCACTCGAAGCCATCCGCGGCGCCCTCGAGTGGAAACAGCGAGATGTCGCCGTCACCCACGAGCTCTGCGAGCACCGAGTCCCCTGCGGGAGGCGCAGGCGCTTGGACGGCGGTCGCGAGTTCGTCTGCCAGCCGGCCGCTCCCTTGAATGACGACGATGGGCCAGTGCCGCCGTACAGCCTGGAGCAGTTCCTCCCTCGTGATTGCCCCGCCGTTCACGAGGACGACAAGCAGGGGAATATCGCTCGCGAGCGTTGAAGCAAGACGAAACAGGAGGTGCGTTTCACTGCCCCAGGCGTCGCCCCGCACGAGCACGAAATGGGAGTGATTGGGGTCCAGTTTGGCTCGGGGCCTCTCCGGACTCCCAGCCCCCTCATCCGGAAAAGCAACTTGCCCCACGGGGGCAACTCCCACGAGTGGGGAGCGGTGCCCTCGGTCCGCGACTTCCTGCCCGATGAGGGCCATGATGCCCGAGTGCGTTCCGCCGTCGAGAATGAGTGCCCCACACTCGGCGGCGGCAGGTACGAGCCCTCGGCCGAAGAGCTGTTGCACACGCGCATGGAGAGGCGGCTCCATCGCGTCCGCGCCACCGATGAGCAAGAGCAGCGACTTGGGAGGAGCTACCCCAAGCATCCGAATCACCTCGGTGGGATCCTCATCAGGCGAGACCGTCACCCTTGTGGCCAGGTTTCCATTCGCGAAGCGGATCTGCCCAATGCTGGCCGACGGGGAGGCAGGCAGCGCCGTAGGAGGCGTGCGACCGGCATCAGGCCTCACCCGCCGTGGCTCATCCCGCGCGGGAAACCCTGGATGATGGAGAGCGTAACCCCTTGCCATGACGCTACCCCTTGTTTCCTGCTCATATGAAGATAAGGCGCGAGGGCGGCTTGAGCAGCCGTGTACCCTCTACGGCTGCGCGGTGGGCATACCTACGTGGCCTTGGGCTCTCCGGCACTCCTTAGCAGCCCTCCTCTGCCTCTCTGCTCTCGCTCCTTCCCTTCAACACGGCCCCCATCCTTCTTTATAGAAAAGAATGGAGGGCGCCTGGGCCCCAGTGCCGTAACCACTTTTGATACTCGGTAGGCTTATCCAAACCGAGGGTGGAGGGGTGGCGTGCGTCGATACGCTTTCCTGGAACGGCTCTGTCAATCAGCTGGCTCAGCGCTTCTTGGACCAACTCCCCGCACAGAATGATGGACGGCTTTGGGTCGTTCTTGGCTATCTGGTTGACTATCTGCCGGTTTACCTTGTTCCAGTCCTTGGGCATTCTCTTGCGTTTGAGTGCTTTGTACTTTGCCTTGGACAGGTTGCCTTGGTCCACATAACAGCCGTTGAGGAACACGACACCATGGGTACCCAAGAGGATGTCGGTGAAGTACTGCGTTGGCGTCATGGATTGATGCTCCTGGGCCAGTGCATGGATCCATGTTCCGGTCAATGCTTGTAGGACATATGCTCCGCTACATATGGGATTGGATAGTTCTTCCCAGCTGGCCTTGGCAAACGGAATGGGCATATTAATCTTGTACGGAGAATCTCCGATGATGATCAGTTTGACGTTCTTGTGTTTCAAGGCCAAGGACTTATAGTTGCTGTCGAGTTGAGGCATTCGCGCGGGCCATCCACGGCAGTAGCGTTTGGGGGAGCAGCGTTGGAAATTCATATCCTCGGAGACGCCTGGGCCACGGGGCCCCAGGGGAAGCGGGTGAGCCTGGAGCGCAAGAAGGCGGCGCTGCTGGCCTATCTGGCGCTTGAGAAGTCCGCGTCCCGTTCCGAGCTCGCGGACAGGCTGTGGCCCGAAGCGGGCGAGTCCACCGCGCGCAACAACCTGCGCCAAATCCTGAAGAGACTCCGGGGACAGCTCGGGCAGGAGTGCGTCGAGAACGAGGAGCGGCTGCGGCTGTGCGAAGGACTCCCGATGGATGTCCTTCAACTCTGCGCTGCCCACAAGGCTGAGGAGCACGCGCGGGTGGCCTCGTTCGAGGGAGAGCTGCTGCAGGGACTCACCTTCGATGACTGCCCCGACCTGAGCCACTGGCTGGATGAATGGCGCAGGCATCTGCGCGACATGCGCTTTGGCGCCATGGAGCGGCTCGTGCTGCAGTGGGAGACCGAGGGACAGTTGGCCAAAGCGCTCGAGGGGGCGCAGCGGCTGCGCGTCATGGAGCCCCACTCGGAGAACGCCTACCGCCACTTGATGCGCCTGTACTACCTGAAGGGGGACCGAGCGGCGGCACTGGAGACATCCCGCCAGTGCCGGGAGATGATGATGCGTGAGCTCGGTGCGCTGCCCTCGGATGAGACGCGCGAACTGGCCCACGCCATCGAGAACGCCGAAGCCGCTCGCCAGCTGCCATCGCCCCGGGTCGGGCCCGTGATTCCCCTGGCGGTGAGCCGTCCCCCCCTGCTTGCCGGCCGTGAGTACGAGTGGGGGTTGATGGAGGATGCGTGGGCTGCGCGCAAGCCCATGTTCGTCGAAGGAGAGCCTGGCATTGGCAAGTCCCGGTTGGTGACGGAGTTCGCGGCCGCGAAGGTGGGGAAGGGGCGATGGCTCCTGCTCGACGCGAGGCCTGGAGATCGACAGCAGGCTTTCAGTACACACATGCGGAGTCTGGGCACGGTGCTGCGGCATGTGCCGAGCGCGCGGCCCCAAGGGAGGGTGCGCCGGGAGCTGTCGCGAGTGATACCTCATCTCGAGAAGAAGCCCCTGCCCCTTCCCTCCAGCCCCGAGGAACAGTCGGAATTCTTCGCAGCGGTCATGCAGTTCCTCCGGGTCGCGCTGCGTGACATCGAGCTGCTCATCTTCGACGATGGGCAGTACATGGATGATGCCAGTACCGCGCTGGGTGTCCGGGTGCATGGGGAGTTCCGCGAGGAGATGGAGGCCGGACGCTTTCCCCTCATCATCAATGTCTTCCGCACCTCTGAGTCCCAGGACGCGTGGGCGCGGCAGATGCTCCAGGGGGCCGTCAGCTCGGGTCTGGTGCAGTGGGTTCCCATGACGCGGCTGGATGCCGAGGCGGTCCGGCTCATGCTGCGAGGCATGGGAGATCCCCGGCTGGAGCCGATCGCGGAGGAGATGATGGCCCACACCGGTGGCAACCCCCTCTTCATCGTCGAGACCGTGCGTCACCTGTTGCGGTCCGAGTCCTTTGACGGGGCTTTTCCGTCCTCGCTCCCGCCTTCCGGCAGGGTGATGGCGATCATCCAGCAACGCCTGGACTCCCTGTCCAAAGAGGCACTCCAGGTGGCTCAGGTCTTCGCCGTGGCGCGAACGGACTTCGACTTCAGGATGGTTCGAGAAGTGCTGGGGATTTCGACAGCCCAGTTCGAGAAGCTCTGGCAGCAGTTGGTGGAGGCCCACATCGTTCATGGCCGCTGGTTCTTCCATGACGTGGTGGGAGAGGTGGTTCTGGCCTCTCTGTCCGAGCCCAGGCGTGAGGAGCTGTCCGCTCGGTTCGAGGACTACCGGCGTCGCCACTCCTGAAGTGTCACACTCTGGCATGGGCTTACGGTTCATACAGCGCCGCGCTGGCCAGGGGAGCGCTGCTCGTGTGGCCTCCCGCGATCAGCACCTGGCCCGAAGACAGAAGGCATGCGGCGTGGTGGGAACGCGCCACGTCCAGAACGGCCGAGGGCGACCATGTTCTGGAGTCCGGGTCATACACTTCGGTGCTGGCCAGCGGTATGGCAGTCATTCCTCCCACCACCAGCACCCTTCCCGAGGGGAGCAGGGTCGCGGTGTGATAGGCGCGGGCTGCTCCCATGGGAGCTACAGCCAGCCAGGTACCCGAGGTGGGGTCGTAGAGCGCCGAATCGGCGGTGTTGCCTCCTGCTACCAGTACCTGTCCCGAGGGGAGCAAGGTCGCGGTGTGGTTGGCACGGCCTGGGCCGGGCAGTGAGCCTGCCGCGGTCCAGGAGCCTGTGGCCGGGTCGTAGAGTTCCGCGTCGGCCAGCGCACCGTTGGGGCCATCGCCGCCCACGACGAGGACCTTGCCCGAGAGCAACACGGTAGCCGTGTGCCCGTAGCGGCCCGTTTTCATACTCCCTGTCCGACTCCACTTCACCGCGGCCGAGCCGTCATACAGCTCCGCGCTGCCCAGCGCGCCGCTGACGCCAAAACCACCGGCGATGAGCACCTTGCCCGATGGCAATACCGTTGCGGTGTGCGCAGTGCGAATTTCGGCCATGTCGCCTGCCCATGACCATGAGTGACCGCTGGGGGCCACCGGGTCGTACAGCTCCGTGCTCGAGATGATGGTGTTGAGATTGTTGGACCCACCCGTCACGAGCACCTTCCCCGAAGGGAGGACGCTGGCCGTGTGGAACCTGCGGGCCCAGTGCATGTCGTCCCTGGGAATCCAGGTCGAGGTCGTTGGGTCGTACTCTTCGACGCTGTCGAGCGCATCACCGGAATAGCGGCCGACGACCAGCACCCTGCCTGAAGGCAGCACGCTGGCGGTGTGATCGTGCCGTGCCGTGCCCATGTCGCTCGTGGGGATCCATTGCGGACATACGACGGAGATCCTGAACACACTGGTGGCGGAGAGGCCCGAGGAGTGGCGGATCGAGGACTGGAGAAGATGCGTGGAGAGCCCCGTTCCACAGGGTGGCGCTGTCCAGGTGATCTCACTGGTGGTGGCCGTCTCTCTCGGTGGTTCGAAGGCTCCGGTCAGGCTCTGCCAGGTGAACGTCAGGGTGCCGTCTCGAGGTGGACGGGCACGGACGCGAAGGGTGACTGCTCCCCGGCCCGGTGTGGAGGAGACAGATTGCCAGGACTCCAGCAGCTCAGGGGGCATGCTGGGGACAACACCCGCATCCTCCAGCGCAGGAGTTCCGGCGTCGGTGGGGTTGAATCCACCATCCGCTGCTGAAGAAGAGGGTTCAGGAGAAGCCTCTTCCTCTGGCCAGGAAGGGGATGTTTCCTGGGGAGCTTTGCCGCAACCGCAAGCCCAGCTGAGTACCACCACGGTGAGCAGCCAAGGCTGCATACTTCCACGCGCGTCCTTCATGGTGCCTCCTCGCATTGCCGAGGCGTGGACCATGGCAAGCGGTGCGTGACTGGAGCGCGACTGCGGGGGAGCACGAGCCGGCGAGGGCGCCCAACTGTCGAAACGTGGCTGTGTAGACTCTCCCCATGGCGACAGATGCTGCACTGCTGGAGAGCCTCCGCGACCGGGTGGAGGCGTTGGTCCTGGCGGGGTACGGGGAGGAGGGCTGGGTGCTCGCCTCGGTTGAAGAGCTCTTGAGGGACGAACTGCGGGAGGATCGCGAAGCGGTGGAGCAGTTGTTGGTGTACTCCCGGGGGCGATTCGAGGAACTCCGCGCGGAGGAGGCTCGTTGGACCGAGCCCACGATGAACGACCGGATCGACCGCGCCTTCGAGGAGCTGAATCGCCAAGGCATCATCGCCTTGCAGAACGCGGGCGGCTCGCTGTCGGACGGTTGGAGGGAGGTAGAGGCCGCCGAGCAGGAGCGCTTCGAGCTCGTTCGGGGGGCTACCTTCTTCCATGGCCAGGATGTCGAGCGGGGTGTGCAGGGCGCGGGCCTCATGCTCGCCTTTGACGCCTTCGAAGACGATCCACGGCTTCGCGACGAGGCGCGGGTCGCCATTGCCCGTGAGATTCGCGAGACGCTCGCGCGTCACGGAGTCCCGACAGAGTGGAACGGACGCGTGAAGACGCGCATCCAGATTCTCCCCTTCGAGTGGTGCAAGCGCCGCGAAGTCTCACGTCCAAAGGACGGGAGCACCCTCGAGCAGCGGGCGCTGCGGCGGGTGGTGCAGGAGAAGGGCGTGAGCTGGGAGGTAGCGGTTGCTGCCCTCGAACGCTTCATCCTGGAGGCGGCTCGGAAGGAGTACGGCGCGGGACGTCAGCTCATGGCTCAGTACGATCCGGAGCGCGGGTTCGTGACGGTCCATCAGGCCCTTCAGGTCGTGGAGCAGCTCTCCGAAGATCCATCCGAGTCCGAGAACCAGCGGACCCAGGCCCAATTAGGTCTGCTGGGTACAGATGTTGAACCGGGCGACGAGCTGCTCTTTCAGCTCTTCTATCGTCCGGACGATGTCTATGAGGCTCGCGCTCAGGACATGCAGTATGGCGAGATTCTCCGCCTGACCACCTCCGGCAGGAAGCTGCTGCCGTGGACAGCTCGGGACCTTCGGGACGGCATTCTCGGGCACCTTCCCCCAGAAGGAGACTGAGGAGGAGTCCCCCTCGTCCGAGTGGCGGATTGTCACGCTCGGTAGAAAATCGTTAAGGGACGCTTTCCATGGACAAGCGATCCTTCCCACGACGAGCCTTGGGGCTCCTGGTCTGCGGGGTGCTCTGCGCCGGAGCGCTCTGGGCCTGGCGTGCGAGCTCTGCTCCCGCGGAGGTCGAGCCCGCGGCTGTCTCGCCCGGGGTGGCGGATCGTCCATCCGGAGTAGCGGCGAGCTCTCATGTCATGGAGGCCGCGCCCTCACAGGCCCGAATGGGCCCGGTCCCCCCATTGCCCGAGGAGCGAGAGATCCAGGCGAGGCTCTTGATGGCGCAGGTTCGCCACTCCCTGGAGCGGGTCTGGCGCCGCGCCGCCGCCCAGGGGGATTTCTCCCTGGCTCCCGGGCACATCCTCCAGAGCATCCTCGATCGGCGCTGTGGACTCGTGGAGGCCCACGCCAGCGAGCTCCGCGCCTGGATGCCACAGTGGGGGCTTGAGGGCACTACCGGCGCCGAGCTGTGCCGCAGCCTGCTGTTCTCCTCGCTCCGTGAGCGCCTCGCCCTGCCGGACGAACTCACCTCCGCGCGCCTCTGGAGCCTGCTGGAGCAGGTGGACGCGGCCTACGAGCAGCTCGTCGTGGGAGATGCCTCCTCGGCGAGCGAGAGCGGCTACTTCGCCGCCGTCGAGCACTTCCGCGAGGCTCGTCGCCGAATCCTCGGCCCGGAGCTGGATTCTCGGCTCTTCGGGCTCTCGGATGACATGCTCCTGCTGCCGTCCAAGGTGGACGCGCTTCTGCTCAGCCCGGGTGCCTCCGTCGAGCAGAATGTGGCCGCGTGGCAGGCCGAGTTGCGGCGCATCGAGAGCGAGCACGGCGTGCGGCTCTCGGAGCTCCTCGAGCCGATGGAGCTGGCCCGGCAGGAGCTGCGGCTGCGTGAGTCCGCCGGCCCCCTGGATGAGGAGGCCCGCCGCGCGGTGATGGAGCGCCGCGCGGGACCGGAGGTGGCCGCCCGGCAACTCGAATTCCGCCAGGAGCAGCAGGATCGCGCCGAGCGCTTGAGCGCCTTCAACGCGGAGCGCGATCAGCTCCTGGCCAGGCTGCGCGGTGAGGGGCTCACTCCGGAGCAGCTCCGCGAGCGCCTTCCCGAGATCGATCAACGTCTCTTCGAGAAGTACCACCTGCGGTAACCCATCCCCCACGCAACACAGGAGGCCGCGATGCAGCTTCACAGGCTCGTGCCGAGCAGTCTCTCCCTCTCCATCGCCATACTGGTGCTGGCCCTGGCCGGCGATGCTCGCGCGGATTCAACCCCCGCGTTCGATGCCAACTACGCGAGCCACCCCAAGACGTGGTTCGATTCCGTGAGCGAGACGGACTACTTCAACCCGTCGCTCACGCGCTCGTGGCAGCTCAACGAGACCTGTGATGACACCGGCGCGTTCACGATGGCCTCGTACAACATCTTCCACAACGTCCCGTTCGTGACGGACTTCGGGGACGAGATGGAGCAGAGCCTCGGCAAGGTGACGAAGTGCGCCGACGTGCTCGTGTTCCAGGAGGCCTGGGACTACGACGACATCATCGAGGACGGGCCCAAGGCGGACCTGGCGACGCGCGGCTACAGCATGCTGACGCCGAGCGGGTACTACTGCGACGACCCGATGGATGGCGCCATCGAGAATGACTGCAGTGGGCTCATGCTCTTCTACAAGAGCGGGACGACGCTGGTGAAGGAGCTTCCCTTCCAGGCCTTCACTGACGTGAACGGCCCGGACGTGCACAAGGAGAAGGGCGTCTGGGGCGCCATCCTCGCCAAGGGAGGCCTGTACTACTACGTGTTCACCACGCACTTCACGTACGGGAGCAACAGCCACCTGGACGGAGACGCGGCGTCGGACAGCTCGCGCATCTCCAACATGAAGCAGTCGCTGGCCTACCTCCGTGCGCAGGTGACCGCGAACCGGGCCAGCTACCCGCCGGCGACGGTGCTCTTCGGCGGAGACTTCAACGCGGACTTCACCAGCACTGCGGCGAGCACCAAGGGGCACCAGCTCCTCATGCAGGCGGTCGCGGACAGTGCCTTCTCGGAGCCGTACGCCTACCGGCAGGCGGGGGCGGTGATGGGGGCTTACGAGTCGGCGAGCTTCCAGTCCAACTGGGTGGGGAGCTCGGTGGACACGGGCCCCAACGGCATGGCCACGGGTGTCAAGGCGGACTTCGACACGGTGCTGCTGGGCAAGCCGGCCACCTTCGGCACCTGTCAGGCTCAGGTCCTCGGGTACAGCGGGTGGGCGCCCGGGTGGAAGACGCTGGATGGAGTGCAGCGGCTCTGGCCCTACTACACGCACTCGGATCATTACGGGCGCTGGCTGAAGGTGAAGCCCGGTTGCTGACCGCGGTGAGCGCACGCTGGCACGCGCTGCCCGAGCCGTGGAAGGCGTACGCGTGGGCTGGCGCTGGAGGACTGGTGGTGGGGGCCTCCGCGCACCTGCTGCTGGTGTTTCCGGCCAATGTGCTCGGGCTCATCGCCGGCTTCGCCTGTTACTTCCGAGCGCTGGCTAGCAGCTCCACGCCGCGGGAGGGATTGCGAGCGGGCGCGCTCTTCGGAGCGACGCTGGCGGCGAGCACTCTGTACTGGCTCACGGATGTCCTCTATGTGCTGACGCCCGGAGAGCGCATTGTCGGCGGCGCGGTGGTGGGGAGCTTCCTGCTGTTGATTGCTCTGCCGTACGGACTGTGGGGGTGGGCGGCGAACCGGCTGTCTCGCAGCGCTTTGGCTCCCTGGCTCCCATGGCTCCAGGCGCCGGGGCTGGTGCTCTGCCAGGCGCTCATCCATGACGCGTGGCTCGGTTTTCCCTGGCTGCATTATGGGTACTGGCTGGCGCTCGGACCGCTCGGACGCTGGCTGGGAGTTCTTTGCGCTCAGGGGACGGGGTTGCTCCCGCTCTGGGTCGCGGCGGGGCTGGGGCTCTGGGGGCTGACGCGTCGGGCGGCTCGCATCGCCGGGCTGGCGGCGGGGGTGCTCTGCCTGGGGTTCCTGCTCCCCACGCGCTGGAGCGCCTCCACGGACTCGCGTCCCCTCACGATCGCCGCCATCACCCTGGCATCCGCGGAGACGGGGGACAGCGTGCGCGATGATCTCTCGCTGCTGTCTCGGTATGTGGCGGCCACCCGCGAGGCCAGCGCGGACTGGGTCGTCTGGCCAGAGTCCGTCATCCGCGACGGAAGCGTGAGCCTCCAGGGACTTTCGGAGGTACTCGGACCGCGGGGAGCTCCTGTCTTCGCGGGGGCGTTGCTCCCGGCGCCAGCGGCGGGGCGCTACAACGCGCTCGTCGAGCTGCGCGGCGGCCAGCCCGTCTACTACAAGCAGAAGCTCGTGCCGTTCTCCGAGTACGTCCCGAGCGAGCTGTTACGCCACTTGTTCGCCGCGCTGGAGCTCAACACGCTGAAGACGAACGTGAGTGCGTGGCGGAGCCCGCAGCGAGCCTATGCGGCGGGTGGCGTGGCTCTGCGGCCGCTGCTCTGCTACGAGGTCGCCTTCACCGAGCTGGTGGAGCCCGACGAGCGCCGCCAGGTGCTGCTCAACGTCGGCAACGAGCAATGGTTCCGCCGGGAGCTCCTCCACCGGATGACGCTGGCGATGGGGGTGGCACGAGCGCGGGAGTATGGCCTGCCGCTGGTGCGCGCGGTGACGGAGGGGTTCAGCGGCGCGTTCGATCCAGACTCGGGCGACTGGAGTGACACGACGGCAGTGGCAGGGCCGGCCACGCTGCACCGCATACGCGCCACTCCTCAGCCTGCGGCGACTCCCTACAGCGGCTGGCGCCGGTTCCTCGCTCAGCGCCCCTGATGGACGCGCTCAATGCCGTTCTCCAGCCCCAGGCATCCCATGTGCCGCGCTGGATGCAGGGGGATCAGGACTCGATCCACGCGCTGAACTACTGTGGCTTCTTCGAGGTAGGTCGGCGTGCTCGTTCAAGAACGGGCCAATAGCACGTGCTTTTCCACTCGTACGTTTGGCTTGGGCACGGGGGATCCGAATTGGCTAGCCCCCAGCATCCCCCGTTGATCTCAAGTTCCCCCGGACGTCGACAGGGAGCACGTTTCTGTCCAGGAAGGGGATCCTCTGGCACATCGAGCGAGATCGCTCCAGGCGCAACGGGTGCACCTTGCGATGACACTCGCACAGTGACCGAAGCATCGGCGAGCGACGCGGCATCATCATCTCTCCGTGCTTCGATGTCCGGTGCTTCGCCCGATGTGTCGACTGTGATTCTCGGATGAGGACCGTGCCCCATCCACAAGATGCACGCCACCGTTAGCAGTACCGCTGCAATCGGGACGAGTCCGCGCAGCTGAAGTCTTGTCTCTACATGGGGCTTGGTAGGCTCAATGACTGGGACCCTGACCTCCTCTGCAGGCACCCGCTCCGATACAACCTTCTGAACCTCTGGTTGCCACCGCACGCTCATCGGCTGGGCCTCTGAGCTGGCTGGAGCAGGCACCGAGTCCTCAAGTGGCACATCCGCCTCGGGCCCCGCGTGTTCCGCCACAGCCTCTGCGGCCTCGGCGATTTCTCTCGCCAGTCCCCGCGCTTCTGGCTCCGCCGAGAGCATCCGCTCGATCAACTCTGACAGCTCCGGAATCACCCTCGGATTGAGCGACCGAGGCGGCTCGCGCGGTGGAGGCGGGGACCGGATCGGATCCATCTTCGCCTCCGGATCCGTTCCCGGCGGTGGATACCTCCCCGTCACCAACCTGTAGGCCGTGACTCCCAGCGCATACAGATCGTCATAGGAACGCGCCGCATAGTGCGCACCGCGCTGACGCAGGTGGTGCCACTGGTAGCGCAGCGCCTCGGGCCCACGGTACTCGCGAGTCCCCGGGGGCATGAGGCTCTCCGTCAGCGGAGATGCGCCCGCCCACGTGCCCGAGCCGAAGTCCGTGAGGAACGCCCGGCCCTCGGGCTCCACCAGGATGTTGTCTCCCTTTACGTCCCGGTGCAGGCCGCCGGTCTGGTGTACAACTTCCAGCCCCCAGGCCACCTGCGCCAGCACCTGGAGCACCTTGCGCGAAGAGGGCTTGTGCACCCGCGCCCACTCGTACAGCGGCGCCCCGTGGATCCACTCCATGACCAGATAGGGGTAGGTGATGCCTTCACTGGAAAGCCACCACCCCCGGTCCAACAGCTCCGGGATGCCCGGGTGCCGCGAGCGCGTGAGCAGCTCCACCTCGCGAAAGAAGCGCGGATCATGGGGGAAGCGCGCCACCTTCAGCGCCACCGTCACTGAGCCCGGATGCCCCGCGCGTCGAGCCCGGTAGACGACACCGTAGGTGCCACCGCCGGCATAGGTCTCCACGCGCCACGGGCCGACCAGACTCCCAGGTCTGAGCGAGTCGGGGGTTGGCTCGTCCGTCATCGCATGCCTCACGGTGCGCAGGGCGGTCAGCTCCGCCGGGGCGCGCAGACTACCCAATGAGTAGGCCGCCGTCATTCCGCTCTGTCAAGTATGTTGGCCGCGTGCTGTGGAGAACGCCCATGAGCACGGGTCGGCGCTTCTTTCGACTTGGTCTCAAGGAAGTCATCGCTTCCGGTGAGCTTTTTGGGCTAGCCACTACCTACGGATTGTTGGGAGACGCCGCGTGACCACTGGCAAGAGCCGCACCACGGACGAAAAGGCGCAGTTCCGAGAGTCGCTCGAGCGCAATCGCCGCAAGTTGGAGAGCTGGCCAGAGTGGATGCGCCAAGGTTCCGTCGGCGAGCGTGCCGTGCGCGAGACGGCCTCTGAGGCGAACAAGCGCGCTCATCGCGACGACTCGAAGTAGGTGACAGCTCTCTCTTCCTCCTGAACGGTCACCCGGCCGTGGGCCGTACGAGCGAGCAGGCTGAGCCGTGGCCTCTACCCTGGCTCACAGCCCCAGAAACGCGAGCAGTGCGCCCAGGTCCTCGTCTGAGAGGGCCTCTCGGCTGTAGAGCGGCATGCTGCCGCTGACTCCGAAGAACTGGCCGTGACGTACCTTCTCGATGACCACGAGCTGATGCGGCACGCCCGGGAAGAGCGAGTCGTACTCGTCGGTCACCTCCGGAAGGATGGACGCGAGCTGGGTCAGCCGCCCTTTGCCCGTGTGCGGCTCGCCGTGACACGTCTGGCAGGCCGCGCTGTACACCTCGGCGCCTCGGCTCGAGCTGCCCCTAGGCACGTCCTGGATGTCCTTCACCACCGTGAGCGGCAGCGCCGGCGCCTGTGAGTCCGGGCTGATGTGGACCAGGTACTCGTACAGAGCGCGAGACTTCGGATCCTCCGCCGTCAGCGGTGACACTCCCCGCATGAAGTTCACGTAGCAGAAGTTCACCGCGTTCAGCAGGTTCGTCTCGTAGCCACCCCACCAGCTCGGCCGGAACGCCGAGTTGTACAGCGAGTAGCCCGCTCGGACGTGTCCCTCCTCTGGCTTGGCCGTGCTCGCGTGGCACGTCGCGCACGAGAAGCTGTTGAATTGGCTCTCTGACAGGCGCGAGTCCTGGAACAGTTCCTCGCCGAAGTCCTCCGCCGAGGTGGCTCCGCCACAGCCCACGGTCAGCACGCTGGCCACCAGCCATCCCCACCTCATGGCTTCCTCCGCACCAGCGCCACCGAGTCCGGGAAGATTCCCACCTGCACCGTCTTCACCACCGTCCTCTCGGCCAGGTCCACCACGTGGAACGTGCCGGGGCCCACGTGGTCGCCCTCGCAGACGACCAGCCCGTATCGCTCGTCCGGTGTCATCGAAAACTGGTGCACGTTGACGCAGCCACTCGGAGCCAGCGGAATCGACGGGGGCCGATAGGTCGGAGGGACGATCGCCTCCGGGTCGATGATGGCGATCGCTTCGACTCCTTGATACGGCATGTAGAGCGTACGGCCGTCTGCGGTGAACTCGCCGAACATCGGTGCCCCATCCAGGATCACCGTGCGGTCCGGATCCATGGTGAGCGTCTCCGGGTTGAGGTACTGCACCGAGTGCGTCGCCAGGGAGCTGACCCGCACCTCTCCTGTCGTGGGCGACACCGTGAGGGCATAGGGCTCATGCCGTGGCGCCACGGCCGTCCCCGCGTTGGGCGCCACCTTCACGTGTGTCACGGGGTGGCTCGCCTGCGCCAGGTCCACGATGGCCACCTCATCCGACCAGCAGGCGATATACGCGCGCTGCTCGTCCGGCGACAGTCGCACCGCGTGCGGAGCAGGGCACACCGAGACCATCTCCCCCTTTCGAGTCATCGTCTCCGCGTCGAGGATGGCCAGGCGCGCGTACATCTCCTGCTCCGTCCCCCCACGCTTGGCGACGGTCGAGATCCTCAGCAGATCGAAGTGCGTCTGGTACAGCGTGCGCCCGTCCTTGCTGATGATGACGTCACCCGGGTTGGGGTCCACTCGCACCGAGCCGATGATGGTGTTGGTGGTCGAGTCCAGCTTGAGGCAGTAGCCGTCCGCCGATCCCGAGCCGTGCGTGCCGTGGGGCCCCGAGCCTGAGCCGGGCACGTAGTTGGAGATGCCCACATAATAGGAGGTGCCGTCCGGAGAGACGGCGGTGTGGTGAGGGCCCTCCAGCTCCACGGGGTTGAGCCCCACCGGAATGCGCGCCAGCTCCTTCCAATCCGCCGAGCCCATCGTGTCCAGGTCCAGCAGGCTCAGCGTGTCATCCATGTTGTTGGTGATGATGAGCCGTCCGGCGGGGCCGATGGGTGGCAACGGCTCTGGCGAGGGCCACGGCCGATCCGTGCCGTACTCCAGCTCGGGCACCTTCAGCGGGCCCGTGGTGTCCTTGTCCCCGCACGCTCCCAGCGACAGAGGCGCGAGGATTGTCAGCAGCAGTCGGGTCCGTGTCATGGCGTGGCGACCGCCCGACGGAACGTGTGCGGCGTCGCCAGCCGATAGGGGCCCTCCTTGAGCCGGTTCTCTTGAAGGTACGCGCTCGTGATCTGGAGCGAGAGATCCTGACCATTCGCACCGGCCACGGCGGTCCACGATGCGGCGTCCATCTGCCAGGACAGATCCGAGGTGAGCACCTCTAGAGGACATTCACGGCCCGGCACCGTCACCTGCACCAGATAGATGTCTCCCGTGTAGGGCGGCAGGTGCGCCTCGGCGGTGGGGACCAGCAACTCTCCCAGCCAGGCCAGAGGGCCCCGCTTCTGCCGAGGGAATGCCCGGGCAAGTCGTCCCGGCGTGTCGCGGTCCAGCGAGGCCCGCAGCGGCGACGTCCACGAGATCAGGGGCGGGCTGGCGTTGGAAGCGAGAGTCGCCCCTGCGGACGGCGACGTCACCGTGACGGCGCGCGAGGAGTCCTGGGGCTTCTTCTGCGCGTCCACCATCGTCATCCACGCCTCGTCCGTGGCCGAGCCGCCGTAGAGAGGATCGCCGCACTTCGAGGGCTCCTCCTCCTCGTCTTTGCCACAGGCGGAGGTGAGCAGCAGCGCGGAGGCGCAGATACTCCCAAGGATGCGTCGTCGTGTCGTCATGAGGATCCGTCTCTCTGGTGAGGGGCCCGCCGCGAGCGAAGCCCGAGGGTGAGGGTGATCAACAACAGGGCCGCCGGGACGAGGCCCGAGGTCGTGCTGCAGCCGTCCTTCTGGGGCTGCTCCGGCTCTGGTCCCGTGCCCGCGTCCTGAGGCGGGGGAGGCTCCACGCCGCCGTCGGTGTAGGTGGGGGCCCCGAGGATCGCCGCGAGCTGCGGCCAGCGCGAAGGACAGAACTGCGCCACCGGAGTCTCCGCCGCGCAGACGTGTGAGCCCTGGATGCCCGTGAGCCCGAACACGGGCTCCCAGGTGGTGCCCTCGTCCTGGCTGCTCGCGAACGCCCAGTCGTGCACCCAGCTCGAGCCGCATCCATAGAGCGTGTTGCCCACGCGCAGCGCGCACGCGTTGCCGTTCGGCAGGGTCAACTCGGTGAACGCCTCGTCATCCTTTCCGCGATACATGTGCACGGGCGTGGAGACCCAGACGGTGCGCCCGTCCGCCGAGGCCTCCGCGCCGATGATGACATCCGCCGTATCCATCGCTGCTGTCAGCGTGGCGCCTCGGTCCGTGCTCTTGAGCAGGTAGCTGAGGCCCTGCGCGGACACCCGCGCCCAGAGCACGTCCGGAGAGGCGTCACTCACCAGGAGCAGGATGAGATCATACGGACGCTCGAACTGGGACAGCGGCTGGGGCAGGCGCGTCCACGTCTGGCCTCCGTCCTCGCTGCGGAGGAGGAACATCGCCGTCTGTGTGTCCTGGGCGGACACGTAGATGATCCGAGGGTCCGAAGCCGCGATGCGGATGGCGGAGTAGCGGATGTCCGGCGTCAACGGGGTGAGCGCCGTCCACGTCTCTCCGCCATCCTCCGAGCGGAAGATGCCGTTGCCCGCCGAGGGCTTGCCCGTGGTGGCGTACATGATGCGCTCGTCCGTGGGGTGCACGGCGAGGTTCGTCACCCAGGTGTCCTTGAAGAACGGATGCGAGGTCCACGTGCACGCCCCGTCCTTCGAGCGGATCAGCGTGCTGCCCGTGGCGGCGAGGATCTCCCCGCCCGTCAGCCAGAAGTAGCGCTCCGGACGCCAGGCGCCGATGCCCATGCCCTCGGGGCAGAGCCACCGCCACGTCTGCCCGTGGTCGCGAGAGATGACCGCGCCGAAGGATGCTCCCAGGATGAAGTCGTTCTCGCTTCCTCTCCGCACGCTGGCGTTGCTCGTCTCGGGCAGACCCGCGTGGGCCAGCGCGGGGGCGGCTCTCAGCGTCAGCAGGACGAGCAGCAGCCTCCAGGGGGGAAGGGGGGACATCTTCTTCACGGATGGACTCCGGGCAGCGGACGGGGCTCCTACGATAGCGCCCGGACGCTGTCCGAGCGCGAGCCTTGCATCGACTTCGCGGTGAGTCGATGTGGCTTTTTGCCCCAGGGGAGCAGCTTCGCGGTCTGCCTGCCCGCTTCGCGCAGGAGATCCGTCCCCCAACGCGCGCCCGCCGCGAAAATGCCCGGCCCTTGAGCCGGACATGGCTCGCTATCTGGCCGAGTGCGCACGGCACGAGGGGCTGAGCAACCTCACGGCGGTCCTCCTTCCGGCGGGTTCTGGGCTCGTTCCCGCCCGCCGCGCGGGCGCGTGGAGGACCACTGCTTCCTCCCGAACCAGTACTTTCTCGTCTTCACCCGCGCGGATTGAACCCAATTGTCGAATTGGAAACAGCGGAGCAGGCCCACCCCGATCCGCGCCCCCTGTACGAGAAGCGCTTCTATGAGCGCAACGCACGCATGGCCGAGAAGGTGGGCGGGATGCTGGGCCAGCCCCGCACCTGGTTCGCGGTGGTGGGCTGTCGAAGGCCCCCTGAGGGAATCCCTCTTCTTCAGAGCGGTGCACGCGGGCGGGGTGTGGTTGTTTGGTCCACCTCCGGCGGGTCTGTCCCGACACGGTGGGGGTTGAAGCACGTCGCCAGACAGTTCCAAGCGGTATAGGAATACGGCATGGAGCAATCCTCGGCGGGATCCAACAAAGTGGATGAGAGCGGGCAGCCGGGCGCACCCGGCGGGAGCGCCTATCAAGTCGTGCAGTGGCTGGCCACGCGCGATGAGGTGGATACGGCCGTCCAGCTCTACGAGGACATGAGCGCGGCCCAGCGCGATCGGCTGCTGAAGGAAGCGGTCGGCGCGACGGTGGAAGAGCGCAAGAGTCTGGTGGAGGTGCTGCGCAAGGCGCGCGACTTCACCGGCGCGGCGCGGCTGCTGCAGGGCTTCGGCTCGGACGCGGATGCGGCGGCGCTGTTCGAGCAGGGTGGCAACCAGGTGGAGGCGGCCGAGGCGTACTTCCGCGCGGGCGACATCGCCAAGGCGGCGGCGGCGCTGGAGCGGGGCGGCGCGCTGGAGCGGGCGCTGGAGCTGTACCGCGGCCTGGGCGCGCGCGAGTCCATGGCGCAGTGCCTGGCGCGGCTTGGCAGGCCCCTGGAGGCCGCGGCGGTGTACCGCGAGCTGGGCAACGTGCACGCCGAGGTGGAGGCGCTGTGCGGCGTGCCGGTGGATGATCCGCGGCACCTGGAGTCCGTGCTTCGCATCTGCACCCTGCTGGACAACGAGGGGCAGCCACGGCGCGCGCTGGCGCTCCTGGTGGACACGCTGAGGGGCTCCGAGGAGGCGCGCAAGGATCCGGCGGTGCTGGCCGAGCAGGCACGGTTGCTGCGGCGGGTCGGCCGGGACGCGGAGGCGGACGAGGTGCTGGCCCAGTTGCCGGGCTTGGGCAGCTCCAATTCGGGCGTGCCGCCCGTGGCTCGGGTGACTCCGGCCACCAGCGGCTATGGCTATCTCAAGGCCATCCCCATCTTCGGGGAGCTGTCGCTGGAGGACATGAAGGATCTGTACCGGGTGGCGCAGCAGGTGCTCATCCCGGAGGGGGCGACGGTGCTGGAGAAGGGAGCACAGGGCACGGGGCTCTTCGTGCTGCTGGAGGGCACCGTGGACGTGTTCAGTGGCCCGGAGCCGGATGCCAAGCGGCTCAACACCCTGGGGCCCGGTGCCTACCTGGGAGAGATTTCGCTCATCCAGGACGGGCCCACGTCGGCGCATGTTCGGGCTCGTACCGCCGTCCGGGCGCTGCGCATCACCCGCGCGGGGTTCCAGCACTACCTGGACACGCACGAGGGCGCTGCGCTGCGCATCTATCGACTCTTCACGCGCAACCTCGCGGCTCGAGTGCGCGCATTGAGTGCGTGAGGCTCGGCGCGATGGACGAGCTTCAGCGACGCAAGGACAAGGGCGCTCGGCTGCTCGGGCTGGAACAGCTCGAGGGAGCCCTGGCGGAGTATGAGCACGTGGTGAAGCTCGCGCCAGATGATGGGGCGAGTCATCAGCAGGTGGCCGAGCTGCGGGAGCGGCTCGGGCGCCGGGCGGAGGCGGTGGCTGCCTATGAGGAGGCTGCGCTGGCCTTCGCACGGGTGGGCCAGTTGCTGCGCGCCATCGTGGCGTGCAAGGGGCTCCTGAAGCTGGAGCCGGGGCACACGCGGACGCCGCGCTCCTTGGCGGATCTCTATGGATGGCAGGGGCCCAGCCTGCGAGGCACCGCGAACCCGCCGCACAAGGAGTTCGCGCCGCTGCCGGACGGGCGTGGGCCTGCAGCGGGGATGCCGGCGGTGCCGCTGTTCTCGCAGTTGGCGCGCGAGCCCTTCGCCGCGGTGGTGGAGGCGATGGAGGTCCGCAAGCTGCCGCTGGGCCAGTCCGTGGTGGAGGAGGGCGATCACGGCGCGTCGATGTTCGCGCTGGTGGAGGGCCGGGTGGCGGTGGTGCGCCACCTCGAGGGCGGAGAGCGGCGCAAGGTGGGCGAGCTGAACGAGGGCTCCTTCTTCGGAGAGCTGGCGCTCATCTCGGAGGGGCCGCGCCTGGCGAGCGTGCTGACGCTGGCGCCGGTGGTGCTCCTGGAGTTCACGCGCGAGCGGCTGGTGCAACTGGAGCGGCGGCACCCGGTGGTGGGGCAGGTGGTGCAGTCCTTCTACCGCGAGCGGATGGTGGAGAACCTGCTGCGCAGCAACCCGGTGTTCACGCCGCTTCAGCCCGAGCAGAAGCAGGCCGTGGCGCGCGAGTTCGAGCTCCGCGAAGTGAAGCCGGGCGAGGTGGTGCTCGAGCAGGGGCAGCAGGGCGACGCGTTCTACCTGCTGCTGCGCGGCCGCTGCACGCCGTACCACGTGCAGGGGGATGGCCGGGAGCGGGCCTATCCGCCGCTGCGCGAGGGCGATGTGTTCGGAGAGATTTCCCTGCTGCTCGGCAAGCCGGTGACGGCGACGGTGCGGGCCGAGGTGCCCAGCGTGGTGCTGAAGCTGGACCGGGCCGCCTTCGAGCGGCTCATTCTCAGCCAGCCGGGGATGCGGGGCGCGCTCACGCGGGTGGGCACGGAGCGGCTCCAGCGCACGGCGAAGCTGCTCTCGGGGCGGGAGCTCCACGAGGGCGACCTGCGCGTCTGAATCTCTCGGCTCCCGGCCGGGCGCTGCTCAGGCGCTCTCGGGAGCCAGGGCGATGGGGTGCTCGCTCAGCCAGTCCTGGCAGCGGCGGATGCGCGCGGCGGCGGTGGGTAGCCCCATGTCCTCGAGGAGCTTGCGGTAGGGCTCGAAGTCCTCGGGCGTCCACACGGGGCGGGCCTTGATGTCGGCGAGCATGACCATCTCTTCGGCCGAGCGGCCCACGGCCTCCTGGCTGGCGGTGAAGAGCGCGGCCATGACCATGCGCGAGGGCTCGGCCTCCACGGCGATGGCGGCGTCGGTGAACCAGGTGCGGGTGGCCTCGTCCAGAGAGGTATCGCGAGCCTTCTGACGCAGGCGCTCCAGCATGCCGGAGAGCAGCTCGGAGTCGAGCGCGCCCTTCACGGCGCGGATGAGGTTCTCCACGGCGGCGCGGCGCGTGGTCTCACTGGTGGCGGAGCCCTTCACAGCGCGCAGCGGCTCCCAGAGGACGCAGGTGAACCAGAGCTCCTCCTCGGGAGTGAAGAGGGGCGGGGTGGAGCGCTCGCGGAGCTTCGCTTCGACGCGGGTGGCGCGCTCCTTGGCCTCGCGGGTGATGCGCTCGATGATGCGCGGGTCGGACTGCACGTGCTGGAGCAGGGCATCCATGTTGCCCTCGCGAGCCTTGTTCAGCGCGTCGAGCACCTCGGGGGACAGCTCGTCCTCGGCGAAGCGGGTGAGCGCCTCGAACTTGTTGGCGAGTTCGTGGTGCTGGGTGCACCACTCGCGGAACTGGACGTCGAAGACGACATCCAGCACAGGGATGTCCTCGGGGCGGAAGGTGCCCTTGCTCGAAGGCGAGGAGAGCAGCGCCGCGACACAGAGGGCCTGGCGGTCCTCGGGCGAGAGGCCGGACTCAACGGCGCGCTGGAGCACGGCGGCGCGGAAGGCATCCAGGAAGGCGCGGGTGCCGAACTGGCGCACGGTGCCGATGAGCAGCTCCCGGTGGGCCTGGGCGGGATTCTGCTCGACGGTGTCCGGCAGGGCCTCGAACGCCTGGGTGAGGTGGGCATCGAAGGCGGCTGAGTCGAAGCGCAGGCTCGGAGCGGGGCCCCACTTCGCCAGCAGGGAGCCCAGGTGGTCCAGCGCGCGAGACAGCTTGGACACATCCGGATCCCCGAGCAGCTCCATCGCGGCCTTGAGGTCCGCGGCGAGCGGGTGGGGGGCGGCAGACGGGGCCGCGGCACGCGCGCGATCCTCGGCGGCGTGGCAGGCTTTGTACTTCTTCCCGCTGCCACAGGGGCAGGGATCATTGCGGCCGGGCTTGGACGAGCTCATGGCGCCACCCTACCGCCCTTCGACCTGTTTCCAGAGTCTCGCGGCAGGCCCGAGAGCGGAGTAGTTGTACACCCCATGAATTCGGGGCGGCCCGCGGCAAGCAGGCCGCCCCTCGTTGCGTGCGCAACTGCGCCGTCAGTCCTCCTCGAACGAAACGGAGAAACCCTGCGCCGCCGCGATGGCTTCGGACATCGCACTTAGCAAGGTTGTGCCCCGCGATCAGCCTGTCGACGGGGTGTCCCGCTTGTTGAAGTATCCGGTGAACCCACACCACTCCGGGAAGTCGCCAGCGAAGACGAAGAAGTCATCAATGTTAATCAGTCCGATGGACTCCAGGCGACGGGCGAACTCTGTCGCCGCCTCCAATCCGAAATGCGGACCGAAGGAGATCAGCTCCTCGTTCACATCCAGTGGCGCCTCGGTCTCCATCGTGTCGAGCAGTTTGCGGTAGCTTACGCCACGCTGCTCAAGCGCCGCTCGCCGCACCACAAGGCCGAACTCCGATGAGAGGTTCACGGTGGCCATGATCGCCTCTACTTTTCTGGTGGGTATGTGATCGTGACGTTGTGGACGGGCATGTTCTGGACGGGCTGGAAGATCTGGAACCAACCCTCCTTGCCAGCCTTGTTGAGCGCTGCGGAGTCTACTGTGAAGTCGATACGGACGGGCCCGGTCCCTCCAGGTCGTGGTTCCCCAGGCACGGTCACGTAGATGCGTCCACTCTCCCCGCCGACTCCGCCAGGGATGTACGTGCCACCATTATCGATCCAGAGCTTCGCTTCGGTCTCCGTGACCCATCGGCTCACCGGCACATACCCTGGCGGGACAGGGCTGGTCGCTGCTCCGGGCCCGCGCGGGTAGACGACTCGCCCGAGGTTCTTTGCGGCGTCACCCGGAGCCGCTTGCATGACATCAGCCGGTGAAGGCTTGATCCCCGTGTGAGGGCCAGGGGCATGAGCCGTACCGGGTAACAGGAGAACGGTCACTCCTACCACGGCGGCGCTGCCGACGAATCGCACGGCCGCCAGGAGTCCGCGGCCGGCTGTCACCCAGAACCCCGGCGGTGGCGCCTCGATGGGAGGCAGCTCGGGCACCGGGGGGGCCACCATGGGAGGCCCGCGGACTGTCGGGAACTGCATGGGTACGCGCACCGGCGTGGGGTCCGCGTAGGGCATGTTCCCGGAGGGCGGTGGCACGTATGTCGGCGTGCCCGGAGTCACGATGGGGACTTCCATCTGTCCATCCGGATCCCAGTACAGGACGGGGTTCTGCCGGACGTGCTGGTAGGGGTGCAGGCTCCAGGGAGACGTGAGGAACTTCGGATCGGGAGTCTTCACCGGAGGATCGGGGGTCAGCCAGCGAGCTGTCTCCGGTGCCATCCAACGCGCACCGTGATCGCTCCAGCCGGTGTGTGCGTCGGTCAGCTTGTTGAGGGTGTTGAGCGGCTCGCCCGCGTGGTCGACCTCACCCACCTGGCTGCCTCCGCCTTCGAATTCCCGGTACGCATCGATGGGTACGCCGAAGGGCTCGTAGCGGCGCTCCTCGTACACGCTGGCATCCGCGCGCGTCAGCAGCGCGGGACCGGCGGACAGACCCGCGTGGAAGTAGAGGGTGCCCGCTGCCTCCCACAGGGCGCGCTGCTGAAGTGACAGCCGTGCCCCCTGCACGCCTGCATCACAGGACAGCGCCAGCAGCGAGACGGCCAGCGTGCCTGCCAGCAGGCGCTGGCCTCGGCCGCGCATGGGTGCCCGCAGCGCGAGGACTGCCAGCAGGACGAGGCCCATGGCGCCCAATACCAACCCGGGCAGGCCGAAGGCCACGGCCTCGTCCACGGTGGCGCCCGTCACGCTTCCCAGGCCCGTGGCGCGCGCGAGGGCGCCCGACTCTGGCACGGGCGTCTGTGTCACTCGGGCGATGACGCGGCTGTCCAGCATCACGTAGCGCTCGCGCTGGCCCTGGCGCTCGGTGAGCTGGGAGGAGAACCAGTACTGGGTGTCCCCGTCGGGATCGCGGGTGAGGATGCGCAGGCCGTCATAGCCGTAGGCGTGCTCCACCGTGGCGGCGGGAGTCTCCGTGCCCGGCAGCGTCACGCGCACCAGTTGGTCCAGGCCGTTGTACTCCATGGTGCGTCCGCTCTGGCTGATGAGGCGGCCGGCGGCGTCGTAGTCCAGGAGGGTGTCACCACTGGCGGAAGCCACGCGCGTGAGTTGGCGCGGGCCGAAACCCCTCTCGCCGTAGTGGTAGCTGCCTTGCAGAAGGCTCAGCGCCTTGGGGCCCGAGGCCTGGCGCTGCACCATGTTCTGCAGGCCGTCATACTGGTAGCTGAAGTGGAAGGAGGCGGTTCCCTCGCCCAGGGTGCCGTCGGGCAGCTTCACCGCGCCGAGAATGGCATCGGTGAGGCGGGCCGCCTCGTCATAGTCGAAGGTCGAGGCGTGGTTGAGGCCCACGCCGTCGTCGTCGGTGACGGTGGTCGGCGCGCCGTAGCTGTTGCGCGTCACCGTGACATCGTAGAGGGCCACGCCCGTGGTGGGGCGCAGGGTCTGGATGTGACGGGGAAGGCCCAGCACGTTGCGCTCGTACACCTGGCGCACGCCGTTGCCGTACCTTTCTTCCAGCACTCGCCCCGCTGCATCCAGCTGCAGCGCCTCCCAGTAGGTCCCGATGCGGATGGCACGGCCGGCGGGGTCATAGGTCGTGGGAATGCGGACGCCATCCACCTCGGAGGCGAGCGGCAGGCCCGAGGGGCTGTAGGACGTGGCTTCTTCGGCCCAGATACCGTCGACGGAGCGGCGGTGGCGCGCCTCGCGGCCAAACACGTCGTAGGTGAGGTGCACCTGTCCTCGAGGCTCTTCGACCCAGGCCAGGCGGCCCGAGGTGTAGCCGGAGGAGGTGCCGTCCTGGGCGAGATCGTAGTGGTAGACGAAGGCGGTGCCGTCCTCGCCCAGCGTGCGGGTGAGACGGCCCACGTCGTCGTAGAAGTACTGGCGCGTCTGGTTGGCGCCGTTGGTGTGGTGCGTCAGCCGGTTGCGATCGTCATAGCGCAAGGTGCGCGCACCAATGTCCGGGTCGTCCGCGCTCACCAGCCGGCCCAGCGAGTCATAGGAGAAGCTGTGGGTGACGGTTCCGTCCTGCAGGCTCAGCGTACGGATGCGGCCGGCGGCGTCGTAGGAAGCACCCACCGACTCGAGGGTGGTGTCCACCTGCCGCTGGGTGCGAGTGATGCGCCCCAGCCCGTCGTACCGCGAAACCACGGGGGCGAGCTCCGAGTCCGTCAGCGTCGTCTCGAAGGCCTTGTAGCCGAACGTGCGGATGGCGTTGTTGGGCAGCGTCTGCTGCACGATGCGCCCCTGCGCGTCATAGGCCAGGAGCTGCCCCACGGCATTCGTGGGCCGCGCGGTGGGCAGGGCTCCGTCCCAGTAGAAGGGCTGCGCGACGTAGACGACGCGGCCGTGTGCATCCCTCTCGCGCCAGTCGGACACCGTCCAGAGTGACGGGGAGAGACGGGTGGCGGAGTAGAGCGCCTCGCCAGCGCCGTTGGACACCGTCACCTGCTGGCGCCAGGGCCCGCCCTCGACCCAGTCTCCCGTCCAGCTGCCTTCCAGTGCTTCGGGGGCGCCGTCGAAGGAATAGACGAGGGTTTTGGGACGAGGCGCTGCCCAGTCATAGAAGTAGCGCACGTGGGGCGAGGCGCCGCCCACCGCGAGGGTCATGGGGCGGCCGAGGCTGTCGTAGGTGACTTCCGTGGTGATGCCATCGGGGTCTGTCAGCGTGCCCGCCAGGCCCGCCACGTCATCCCACTGCAGCGTCCAGGTGAGGTTGCGGCCTGCCTCGGGAGAGACGGTTTCGGAGACGGGGTGCAGGTGGTTGGCGTCGTACGTCAGCGTGCGCCAGGTGCCGGAGGAATACTGGCGCGTGGGGTTGTCCCAGGCGTCGTACTCCGTGGAGGACTGGAGGACCCAGTGAGGGTTGGTTGAGTCAGCAAGCCAGGAGTGGGTTTCGCGCACCAGGCGACCCGCCCGGCACTGGGTGCCATCGGTCCAGGAGTAGACCTGGGAAGCGTCGCCATAGAAGACGCGGGAGTGAGACACCAGGGTGCCGTCAGCCTCCAGCAGCCTCTCTTCGCAGAGGACATCTTGTACCCAAGCCACGTCATCGCTGGCGAAGGCGCGCCGCACCGTCTTCTCGTCGCCAGTGATATCGAGCCGACCGTGGTGAACCTCCTCAATGGGGCGCACGCGCACGTCGTAGCTGTAGGTGGTGAGGGTCTCGATAGGGGAGGAGACACCCTCGTAATGGAAAGTGCGCGAGTCGAGCAGTGCCGGCTTGCGAAGCAGAGGCACATCGGGAAGGCCGTCGACCGGTCGCGCCTCGTAAGAGGAGAGGGCCCTTGTGTACAAGGTGCCGAGCCCATCCTTCTTCGTCGCTTCCAGAGGAAGGCCCCGCAGCACGCGCGAGGCGCCGGAGCCCTCCTCGTAGCGCGTCTCGATAGAGAGGGTGTCTGAAGGAGAAGAGCCGACGGCGCGGGTGCCGCCCGTGAGGAAGCCGCCGAAGCGGCGCTCCACACCGTCCCAGAAGCCGTCGCGCACGGTGTACTCGACGACGCGTGCGGGCTCGCCCGCTCCGGGTTGCACCTCCAGGCGAACGGGAACGGGAATGGAGGTGGGCAGTTTGCGCACCCAGGGAGTACCAGCGGCCTCCGCGGCGACAGAGAGCTGACCGCTGCCCTGGTAGGAAATGGAGAGGGCCTTGCCCATGCCATTGTCGATGCCTGTCAGCATGCCTGCGCTGGTGGCTCCCGCCATGTCCAGGGCCCACATGCCGTTGGTGCTGCTCCACACGATGTCTTCACTGCCGTTGCCGGTGACGTCTCCCAGCGCCACCACGGTGGAGGTGTCATTGGGGCCAGGGCAGGCCAGGATGCGCGCCGTCGTCTCGACGGCTCCGCCACCGCGGCCCGGGTACCAGTGGGCGTAGCCGTTGAGCAGGTACACCAGGTCCATGAGGCCATCGTGGTTGAGATCGCCCAGGCGCACGTTGGCGGTGTTGGTGGAATCCCCCCAGGGGTAGTTGAAGGTGCCAGCGGAGACGAAGGTGCCGTCACCCTTGCCCAGAAACAGCTTGTACCAGCCGCTGCCCAACTGGACTGCGTCAGCCAGGCCGTCGCCGTTCACCTCGTGGAAGCGCACGTTGGGGCCCGGCATGAGGATGGCCCCGTCGATGCCTGGGCGTGTCACCGAGGCGCTGAGCCCGGAGGCCCTGTTCCAGCGGACGCTGAGGCTCTCGCTGCCGGTACGCACCACGTCGACGCGCCCGTCTCCGTTCAAGTCAGCAAAGAAGGTGGAGTCATTGAAGAGGGGAAGGGAATCAGTGCCCAGCCACTTGGTGGTGGGGCCAAAGGCCTCGCCCTGCAGGAAGTTGATCTGCCAGGCCTCGCTGAAGAAGCGCACCAACTCCGGGCGTGAGTCGCCGTCCACGTCGATGAGGCGTGAGGAGGAGAGCACAGCGCCAGCGGCGCCTGAGATGGGACGTTGAGGGGCAAAGCCCGTCCCCGTGCCCTTGCGCCAGGAATGCCCCGAAGCGGTCAGCCGCAGCAGGTCGGTGACACCGTCCCCATCTATATCCACCAGGGAAGTGCCGTTGACGTTGAGGGCCCAGCCAGCAGCGGCCTCCGTCTGCACCAGGTTGGGGTTGGAGCGTGGTGCATAGGAGAACGTGAGGGTGGGAAGTGAGCCCTGGCGCAGCTTGCCGAGCATGGAGAGGGAGGCCAGGCGGCTGAGAGGCAGGGACACGTCGTAGCCAGGCACGTAGACGCGCAGCAGAGTGCCGAAGGAGAAGACGCGCACCTCGGTGAGGCGCTGTGCCGTCTCCACGCGGAAGCCGGTGCGGTAGCTGACGGTGATGTCGGGCCGTGCCCCGTAAGCAAACTCCACGCGGAAGGAGGAGTTGGGCCCCCACACCACCGAGGAGAGGTACTGCTGCCCGTTGTGCTGGAGGTAGCCATACGTCACCGTCTGGCCAGTGGGGTGAACCGCCTCCTCGAGGTACCAGCCGGCCACCCGAGTGCCCTCGGCTTGGCGCCCCGCAGCCGTCACGCCCAGCCGGTAGCGCACGCCCCCACTCTCCGTCACGACATAGCCATCGCCGTCCCTCTCCACCTTGAAAGCCTGCCCGCGCCCCTCCAGCCGCCAGGTGCTATCGGCCAGCGCCACCAACCGACCTCCCCCTCCAACGCCGACCAACTCCAACTCGTCGGATGCGCCGTAAGTCGGCACGCCCAGTCTTACGCTGCGCTTGAGGGCCATCTGCGGCAGGGCCCAGCCCACTCCCAGCGGCCCGTTGCCCACCTCGCCCGAGTACGAAAGCGACAGCTTCGGAGCAAAGCCGGCCACGCCCGCTGGTACGTCCAGGGGCACCTGGTAGCTGACCTGTCCGCTGAACACCTCCACACTGGGGTCGTCGGCCATCCCCCGCACGCTGCCCGGCCCGTCTGGCAGCTTCAGCGTCTGTGCATTCACCGCCCCAGGCGATGGATCCGCCGCCGCCCAGGCCACCGCCCCCCACAACACCACCGCCACCGCCAACACCCTGCTTCGTTCCAAAACGTATCTCCGCCCGTGCATCGACAGGCCTCCGTGATGAAAGAATGTTGAGACATGCAACTGGGGCACACCTCCCCGCCCTCAATCTCGGGGGCTGGATGGGCACCACACAGCAAAAGACAAACGTTCAATGAATTCCGCAGTCCGGATCGGCTCTCATCCGGCGCTTCCGAGCACTTTGATCTCCCGCTGCCGTTGCTCGCGGTCCTTGACGCCCTGCCAGGGATACATCATTCCGTCGGGAGCCGGCATGTAATACGGGAAACACATCTCCCCGATCCGTTCAATGCCCTGCTTCACGCCGACACGGCTGTCGAGCCTCTTACCTCCCCCAGGAAGGCAGCCGCTGAGGACCTCGCCGAAGCTGGCACCATCATCGGACACCAAGAGCCAGACATCGTAGTCGCTGAGGAGGGCATCATTGTCTCCTGGACGCACCAGGAGGGGCTTCTCGAAGACGAAGGCCGTGGTCCGGCTCTCGCAGTCCACGAGGAGCTGTGCGAACACCTGGTAGTGCGGCTGCTTCGGAGCCGAGGAACTCTTGGGGCACGTCTTCCAGTTCGCCCCTCCTGGCGCGGCCTCCTTCCCTGTTCCAGAGAGCGTGGCTGTCAGACACCGGGGCGTGTCTCCCGTTGGCGGCATCCTGGGAATGGGGAATGCGTCCCGCGGCAGACGAGCCTTGAGCAACTCGGCGTCCACCCGCACACCTGCCTCCGCGGGCCCTTTCGGATAATACCTCCTGGCGTCCGTGGCCAGCGTCAGGGCGAGCCTCGCGGTGGCCTCGAGTAAACGCGATACATGCTCTTTCGAGAGACACTGCCCCCGCGTTCCAGCATCTTCCGCCCGGGCCGCGGTTGCCATCAGCAGAGAGAGGGCCAGGCCTCCTCCCCATCTTCGGAGCTGCCTCATTCCATCACGCGCGCGCATGTCTGCTCTGGCTCCCTAGTGGGCCTGGGGGGTGACCCACTCCAATGAGAGGCGCTTGACCTCGGGCCCGTCTGTACCCTGGAACAGCAGCGGTGCATTCGACGGTTTGCCCTGATTGTTCAGGGTGTTGATCTGGCGGTCCATGGCCTTGTGCGGCACTTCGACCTTGGCTTGCAGTTCGCGGTATTCACTCGGACCTCTGGGAGTCCAAGGAGGCTGCTGCCCCTCTGGGGGCTCGCCGAGATCCAGCGTGCCACCAAAACACATCAACGCGAAGGGCGTGCCTTTCTGCTCCCGCACGATCGCCCCGAACTCTGTTCCTGACACATGCGTATATACATTCGTCAGATTGATGGCGAGCTTGCCCGCGTTCCGGATCTGATTTGTGTTGATGTCGCGATAGAGCCCCGCATGGCCAATGTAGACCTTGGAGCCTCCTGCACCGCTGTTCCTGAGCGCGTTGAGCGCCTCTTCCCTGGTATTGACGCGGATGACCGGCGTGCTGCTGCTCACATCGGATGCCCCGCTGCTCGTCGCCAGCGCCCGCGCGGCCTGTTCGAAGCCGGGCAGGCTTCGAATGTCCTTGATGTCGAGGTTGACCAAACGCCCCTGGTATCGATTGGGCAGACTTCCCTTGAGGGAGACCTCACCCGCGATGATGACGGGATCCAGCCCGTCCGGATCCCAGTAGAGGATGGGGTTCTGGCGGACATACTGGTAGGGGTTCATATCCCAGGGGGATTCGACGAACTTCCCCTGTGGAGCCTTGGCGGGCGGATCCGGAGTGAGCCAGAGCGTCGTCTCGGGTGCCATCCAGCGCGCTCCGTGGTAACTCCATCCGGTGTGGGCGTCCGTCTGCTTGTTGAGCACGTTGAGCGGCTCGGCTTGGTGATTGATGTCCCCCACCTCACTGCCCGATGGCAGCTCGCGGAAGGCCTCGATGGGCGTGCCAAAGGGCTCGTAGCGCCGCTCCTCCTGGATGGTGCCGTCCTCTCGCGTGAGCATGACCGGACCCGCGGCGATTCCCTGCTGGAAGTACACCGTTTCACCCAGCCCCCAGAGCGCCCGTCCCCGCTGGGTGAAGCGAGAGGCGGGCAGGCCCGTGTCGCAGGAGATTCCCACCAGCGCCACGGCCAGTGCCCCCGCCATCAGGCGCCGCCAGCGGGCCCGTGGTGAGTCGCGCAGGGCAACGGCCGTCAGGGCGCACAGCACCAGTCCAGCCCACAGCAGGCCCGTAAGGCCCTTCGTCAGGCCATTCCTCAGCGCGGATCCACTTACCGTGCCCGTTGCTCCAGTTCGCATGCTGAGCTCGGCGAGCTGGGTCACCTTCGCCAGCGTCCTGTCTCCGAGCTTCACGTACCGCTCACGGTTCACGCCCGTTTGCGTCAGCTCCGGGAAGTACCAGTACTGCGACTCCCCGCTCGAACTGCTCGTGACCGTGCGCTGCCCGTCGTACCCATAGGCGTGCGAGATGATTTCGTCGCTGCCTCCGCCAGCCCCTGGCTGGGTGACCTGCACGAGCTCATCCAGCCCGTTGTAGACCATGCTCCGGTTGCCTAGATGCACCAGGCGGCCGGCGGCATCATGGTCCAGCAGCGTGTTGCCCGTGGGAGAGGACACCCGCGAGAGCTGCCGCGGCCCGTAACCACGCTCTCCGTAATGGTAGGTGCCCTGCAGCAGCCCCAGTGCCTTGGGGCCTGTGGTCGTCCTGGACGTCAGGTTCTGCAATCCGTCGTAGCCATAAGCGAAGACATACGACTGCGCTCCGGCCACCAATGTCCCGTCCGCCTGCTTCTCCGCTCCCAGGAGGATGTCCGTGAGCCGCGCCGCTCCGTCATAGCCGAACACGGCCGAGTGATTGAGGCCCACTCCGTCGTCATCCCGCACCGTCTTGATAGCTCCATACGGGTTGCGCGTGAGCGTCACGTCGTACAACGCACTGGCGTCGCGCAGCACCTGGATGTGGCGGGCCAGGCCTGTCTCATCCCAAGTGTATTGCTGGTGGATTCCATTGCCGTACTGCTCCTCCAGCACCCGGCCGGCCGCATCCAGTTGGAGTGCTTGCCAGTAGCTGCCCACCTGGATCGCGCGAGCGGCCACGTCGTAGGCCGTCTCGATACGCACTCCGTCCAGCTCTGAGAACAGAGGCAGACCCGAGGGGCTGAAGCCCGTCGCCTCCTCCGCCCAGGAACCGTCGATGGCGCGGCTCCGGTGCACCCCCCTCCCGAAGGCGTCATAGGTGAAGTGCACCTCACCGCGCGCCTCCTCCACCCAGGCCAGGCGTCCGGCCGTGTAGCTCGTGGTGTTGCCATCCTGGGGCGTGTCGTAATGGTAGATGAAGGTGGCGCCATCCTCGCCCAGCGTCTGGGTGAGCCGGCCCACGTCATCGTAGAAGTACTGGCGCGTCTGGTTGGCACCGTTGGTGTGGTGCGTCAGCCTGCCGCTGTCGGTGTACTGCATCGAGCGCGAGCCGATGTCCGGGTCCTGCGCGAACACCAGGCGGCCCAGCGTGTCGTAGTCATAGCGGTGCGTCACCGCCTGGCCCTGCAGCTTCAGGAGGTGAATGCGGTCCGCCGCGTCGTACACCGCGTCCACCGACTCCACGGTGCCGTTCACGGAGCGCTCGGTGCGGATGATCCGCCCCAATCCATCTTGCCGCGAGATGACGGACGCCATCTCCGGCATGTTCCGTGTCAGCTCGAAGGCCTTGTACTGGAGCGTCCGAGATACCCCTGTAGGCAGCGTCTGGGTGACGAGCCGGCCCTGCGCGTCGTACGCGAGCGTCTGGCCGGTCGCCTGCATAGGCCGCGTGGTGGGCAGCGCGACGCCATCCCAGTAGAAATTGTCCGCGTGGTAGGTCGCCTGACCGCGGACGTTGTGCTCCTGCCAGCCGGAGATGATCCACCGGCTTCCGAGCAGCCTCGTGGCCGAGTACAGCGCCTCGCCGGCGCCATTGGACACCGCCACCACCTCACGCCAGTCTCCCGTCTCCGACCAGGTGCCCGTCCAGCTCCCCGCGAGTGTCTCGGGCGTCCCATCGAAGGTATAGGTGAAGGTCCGGGGCTGAGGGGCTGTCCAGTCGTAGAAGTAGCGCACGTGGGGCTCCGCGCCGCCAAGCGCCACCGTGGAGAGGCGTCCCAAGGGGTCGTACGCCACTTCCGTGATGGCGCCGCTGGCATCCGTCATTTGCCAGGGCTGGCCCAGCACGTCGTCCCACTGCATTCCCCACGTGAGGGTTCGCCCCGACTCCGGAGAAATGGATTCAGAGACGGGGTGCAGGTGGTTGGCGTCGTACGTCAGCGTGCGCCAGCCTCCCTTTTCATAGATGTGCGTGGGGTTGTCCCAGGCGTCGTACTCCGTGGAGGACTGGAGGACCCAGTGAGGGTTGGTTGAGTCAGCAAGCCAGGAATGGGTTTCGCGCACCAGGCGGCCAGCGCGGCACTGGGTGCCATCGGTCCAGGAGTAGACCTGGGAAGCGTCGCCATAGAAGACGCGGGAGTGGGACACCAGGGTGCCGTCAGCCTCCAGCAGCCGCTCCTCGCAGAGGACATCTTGTACCCAGGCCACGTCGTCACTGGCGAAGGCGCGCCGCACAGTCTTCTCGTCGCCGGTGATATCGAGCCGACCGTGGTGAACCTCCTCGATGGGGCGCACGCGTACGTCGTAGCTGTAGGTGGTGAGGGTTTCGATGGGAGAGGAGACGCCCTCGTAATGGAAGGTGCGCGATTCGAGCAGTGCCGGCTTGCGAAGCAGAGGCACATCGGGAAGCCCGTCCACCGGGCGCGCCTCGTAAGAGGAGAGGGCTCTTGTGTACAAGGTGCCGAGCCCATCCTTCTTCGTCGCCTCCAGAGGCAGGCCCCGCAGCACGCGCGAGGCGCCAGAGCCCTCCTCGTAGCGCGTCTCGATAGAGAGGGTGTCTGAAGGAGAAGAGCCGACGGCGCGGGTGCCGCCCGTGAGGAAGCCGCCGAAGCGGCGCTCCACACCGTCCCAGAAGCCGTCGCGCACGGTGTACTCGACGACGCGTGCGGGCTCACCGGCTCCGGGTTGCACCTCCAGGCGGACGGGAACAGGAATGGAGGTGGGCAGCTTGCGCGTCCAGGGAGTACCAGCGGCCTCCGCGGCGACAGAGAGCTGACCGCTGCCCTGGTAGGAAATGGAGAGGGCCTTGCCCATGCCATTGTCGATGCCGGTCAGCATGCCTGCGCTGGTGGCGCCCGCCATGTCCAGGGCCCACATGCCGTTGGTGCTGCTCCACACGATGTCTTCACTGCCGTTGCCGGTGATGTCTCCCAGCGCCAGCACAGTGGCGGTGTCGTTGGGACCAGGGCAGGCCAGGATGCGCGCAGTCGTCTCGACGGCTCCGTTGCCGCGGCCCGGGTACCAATGGGCGTAGCCGTTGAGCAGGTACACCAGGTCCATGAGGCCATCGCGATTGAGGTCTCCCAGGCGCACGTTGGCGGTGTTGGTGGAATCCCCCCAGGGGTAGTTGAAGGTGCCAGCGGAGACGAAGGTGCCGTCGCCCTTGCCCAGAAACAGCTTGTACCAGCCGCTGCCCAGCTGGACTGCGTCAGCCAGGCCGTCGCCGTTCACCTCGTGGAAGCGCACGTTGGGGCCCGGCATGAGGATGGCTCCGTCGATACCCGGGCGAGTCACCGAGGCACTCAGCCCGGAGGCCCTGTTCCAGCGGACGCTGAGGCTCTCGCTGCCGGTACGCACCACATCGACGCGCCCGTCACCATTCAAGTCAGCAAAGAAGGTGGAGTCATTGAAGAGGGGAAGGGAATCAGTGCCCAGCCACTTGGTGGTAGGGCCAAACGCTTCGCCCTGCAGGGAGTTGATCTGCCAGGCCTCGCTGAAGGAGCGAACCAACTCCGGGCGTGAGTCACCGTCCACGTCGATGAGGCGCGAGGAGGAGAGCACAGCGCCGGCAGCGCCTGAGATGGTGCGCAGAGGGGCAAAGCCCGTCCCCGTGCCCTTGCGCCAGGAATGCCCCGAAGCGGTCAGCCGCAGCAGGTCGGTGACGCCGTCGCCGTCCACGTCCACCAGGGAAGTGCCGTTGACGTTGAGGGCCCAGCCGGCAGCGGCCTCGGTTTGCACCAGGTTGGGGTTGGAGCGTGGTGCATAGGAGAAGGAGAGGGTGGGAAGAGAGCCCTGGCGCAGCTTGCCGAGCATGGAGAGAGAGGCCAGGCGGCTGAGAGGAAGGGACACGTCGTAGCCGGGCACGTAGACGCGCAGCAGGGTGCCGAAGGAGAAGACGCGCACTTCGGTGAGGCGCTGTGCCGTCTCCACGCGGAAGCCGGTGCGGTAGCTGACGGTGGTGTCGGGCCGGGCCCCATAAGCAAACTCCACGCGGAAGGAGGAGTTGGGCCCCCACACCACCGAGGAGAGGTACTGCTGCCCGTTGTGCTGGAGGTAGCCATACGTCACCGCCTGGCCAGTGGGGTGAATGACCTCTTCCACAAACCAGCCAGCCACTCGAGTGCCCTCGGCCTGTCGCCCCGCGGCCGTCACTCCCAGCCGGTAGCGCACGCCCCCGCTCTCCGTCACCACATAGCCATCGCCGTCTCTCTCCACCTTGAAGGCCTGTCCGCGTCCCTCCAGCCGCCAGGTGCCGTCGGCCAGTGCCACCAACCGACCTCCCCCTCCAACGCCGACCAGCTCCAACTCATCCGATGCGCCGTAAGTCGGCACGCCCAGCCTCACGCTGCGCTTGAGGGCCATCTGAGGCAGGGCCCAGCTCACTCCCAGCGGCCCGTTGCCCACCTCGCCCGAGTACGAAAGCGACAGCTTCGGAGCAAAGCCCGCCATACCTGTCGGAACGTCCAGCGGCACCTGGTAGCTGACCTGTCCGCTGAACACCTCCACACTGGGGTCGTCGGCCATCCCCCGCACGCTGCCCGGCCCGTCTGGCAGCTTCAGCGTCTGCGCATTCACCGCCCCAGGCGACGGATCCGCCACTGCCCAGGCCGTCGCACCCCACAACGCCATCGCCACCGCCAACACCCTGCTTCGTTCCAAAACGCATCTCTGCCCGTGCATCGACAGGCCTCTCATGTTGAAGGACGCTTGTGAGACATGCAGCCGGAGCGCATCTCCTCACGCTCAACCTCGCCGTTGCGCATGGCGAGGTTGGCGCGGGAGGGCCCCGGCTTGTTCACGACGCAGGCGCCTCCGCTTCCTCTCGCGGAAGAAGGCGGAGGCGCGCCACTTCACCCCACGGCTGACGCCGCAGGGGCGCAGCTACTCATAGACGATAGGCGTGGCCACGGACACCTCGTCGAAGCGCAGCCACACGTCCGTCACTCCATCCAGGGGGAAGTTTCGGGACGAGCCGTTGCGCGTCATCAGCCCCACCCACGGGAAGAGGATCTCGTAGTCGCCGTAAAGGCCTCGCCCCTTCCACTCCGTGGAGCCATCGCCCACCGGGTTGGTCGTGAACTGCAGCGGGCTGAGGCCGGTGAGTGCGGAGACGCTCGCGAGGGTGAAGGTGCCCTCCTCACCGGGCTTGGCCGTCCCCGCGCCGCTGCGCAGCGACGGACGCACCGCCCGCGTCTGCCAACCCTCCTCGGCGCACAGGTGGCTGCTGAAGGTGTTGCGCTTGCGCAGGATGAGCGGCGCGGGACCCTCGCGCTCGATCCACGCCGCCAGCCGGTCATCACCCGCCAGGTGGGCATGCACCGTCCACACCCGCTCGCCGCACCGGAACGGTGAGACGCCATTGGGCATGGAGAAGCGCAAGCCCTGGCCCAGGTAGTTGCCGTTGTCGTCGTACACCGCGTTGTCGGGCGACAGCAGCCGGCGAGTGAAGCGCTCCCCCTTGGACAGGCTGCGCTCTCCCGAGGGCACGGAGTAGCGATCCTCCAGCATCAGCACGTGGCCGCGCAGCTGCACCACGAACTGCCCATCATCCGGCTCCGCCCCATTCACCGTCTTGTCCAGCACCTGGAACGCGTACTGGTTGAGCGCCAGCTCGAGCTGGTTGGGCCCCGTGGCCGCCAGAATGGCCCCGAGCGCCGGGTGGCTCTGCTGCTTCTCGTATTCCAGTGCCTTGGAGAACAGGAAGCCGGAGCGCCGAGCCGTGGCGAACAGCTCCCGGGCGGTGACGATGCGCGAGTCCAGCCAGAAGTCGTGCGAGAAGTGCGCGATCTGCCGCCCCTCCTCCTGCGCCACCACCTGCTTGCCCTCGAGGAGCAGCTGCGTCACGCGGCCCTCCATGTTCTCCAGGGCCAGGAGGGATGCGTCCACTTCCGTCTCCACCCGGTCCACCTGGAGCGCCGAGGTGCGGATGCCCACCAGGTGCATCTGCGCTTCGGTGTAGCACTGCTGCACGGCGGACTCGAGCTGCAGGCTCTCGATGGCGGTCTTGTGCTGCAGCTCCAGTTGCTGGATCTGCTCACCCAGGCGGATGGACTGGTCCTTGTACCGGTTCTCGACGCCGCCGCCGAAGAGCTTGATGCTGTTCCAGGCGACGTTCACCCAATTCTGGGTCGCGATGCTGGCGCCGAGAGCCGCAATGGTATCCGCGTTGTTGTTCACATCGCTGATGTTGTTGACCTTCCGGTCCACGCTGGCCTTCTGCCGGATGAGAGCACTCATGCTCCTCTGGTACTCGGCGTCGAGGGCTTGCTGCTTCTGGGCCGAGCTCTCCATGAGCTTGCAGCGCTGCTGCGCGATGTCGAACCGCTCCTGGAACTCGCCCCACTGGGACTGCGCCACCTGCAGGTTCTGGTTGGCGCCCACGATGGTCAGCATGGCGCTGCCCATCTCCCCGCGGTAGCAGCTGCTGTCCAGCGCCTTGCCGATGCTCGAGGGCGTGGGCAGCAGCACGCCGGTGCTCCCCATCTCCTGGACGCAGGCCTCGTGGGCCTCCGCCGGGACTTCGGGCGGCACCTGCTGCAGATCCACCGGACGGCCGTAGAGCCGCTCCACGGGCAGCCTGGCCGAGGCATTGCCCTGGATGCCGACGTAGTACGACACCCCTCCGCTCGAGTTCGTCTCCGAGAACACGGTGTACACCTTGCTCCCGTACTGCTCGGTGAAAGGCTGGACCTCCGCGGGCAGCGCGGCGTGCTGGCCCAGCTTGTTCCAGGTGCAGAAGGTGAAGCGCGCGTTCTCGGGCGTCACCCGGGCGAACACCTGTTGGGGCTGAACCTGGCACGCGGCATCGGTGCGTTTGAGGAAACAGGACTCGGGCCGCAGCGCGGGCAGGCCCCAGCGGGCCATGGACTTCACCGGGTCGAAGCGGTCGAGCACGTCCTCGGACGGCACCTCCGTCAGCCCGCACATCTGCACGATGGGCGCGCCGTACTGGCGCTTGAGCTCGAGGATGTGCTGGGCCTTGGCCTGATCATTGAGCTCCTCCTGCACCTCGCTGCTGCGCATGGAGACCCAGGCCGCCTCGGCCTGGTCGCGCGCCGTCTTGGCCCGCGAGAGATCGCTCATGGCTGTGTTGTAGAGGTTGATGGAGCTGCCGAAGTAGCGCTCGGTGGGCGAGGTGGCCGTGGAGCCGAAGAACAGAGGCGCCTCGTCCTCGGGCATGCCGTAGGGGCGGCAATTGCTGATGGCGCGCAGCTTCTCGTAGGACTGGTGCCGCACGGCCTCCAGCTCCGCCTGCGCGTCCCGCCAGCGCTTGTCCCAGGACAGCTCCACGGTGGTCTGGCCGCAGGCGCTGCGCTCGTTCGCGTAGGCCGAGCGGGCCATGGCCTCCAGCAGGAGGGCGTAGCGCATGGTGCGGCCGAAGCGCGCCAGGGCCTGATCCCGAGGCGTTCCCTGGGTGACGGGCGCGCAGTTGGCCAACGTCGTGCGCTCCACGGCCTCCAACTCCACGTTGAGCAAGCGCAGGTGCGCGGCAACACCTTCCAGGATGAGGGCCGGCAGGCCCACCCCCTGGTCATGGTGGGGCAGGTCCCCCGGGAGGGGCGCCATGTCCGCCGAGGAAGTGTCGTACGCCGAGGGGTTGGCGATGGCGTCGGCCAGCATTCCGTCCTCGGCCACGAAGTCCCACACGGCCAGCCGGCTGCGCGCTGGCGGGTCCACGTTGACGGAGAACGGCGGGCGCAGAGAGGCGTGCTCGTAAGTGAGCGTGCGCAGGGTGGGAGTGATGTATTGCTGGCCGTTGTAGAAGCTGAAGCTGGTGCCCTGGTCCACCACGGCGAAGGCGATCCCCGACGGGTTGGACGGTACCTGGGGATACCAGAAGGAGAGCGCCGAGCCGTTGGTGACCGTCTTTCGGGCGCTCTGCACCGTGACTTCCACGGAGCCGCTCTGGAGGGCGCAGGTCGTCGTCAGGGAGCGCGGCGCGGTGGACACGCCGTCGGCCAGGTAGGAGGCGAAGGCCAGGTTGGTCGCGGTGGACGAGGTGCACTGGCTCCACACGTTCGGGTTGTGGAAGAAGAACGTCGCCTTGCTGCGCTGCCAGCGCGCACCGAGGCCGCGGTCCTGCTCGAAGAGGCCAGATTCGGAGTCTCGCCACCAGGAGGCCACGGGAGCGGGGGGTAGACGGTAGTCCGGGTTGAGGAGGCTGCAGGTGCGCGTGGCGTCATTGCCAGGCATGAGGCCCGCGTAGGTGCCATCCAGCAGCAAGTCCCATGCTTGCTCGAAGCGGTCCAGCATGGAGGGCACGGAAGGCCAGGGGGTGTTGGGCTGCTGGTTCAGGAAGTCCGCTGCCTCGCGGTGCTGGACGAGCTGTTGGGCCACGTAGCCGTGGATGGCAATCCACTCCTGCAACAGCCGCCACGTCAGGCGCTGGTCGCGGCTGGTGGCCTCGCGGGTGCTCAGGTGCAGGGCGGCGTAGAAGCGGGCGAGGTTGAGGCAGCGTCCCGGCGTCGTGCGGCCAGTGGAGATGGCAGTGCGGCTGCTGCGCACGGAGTACTTCGTTCCGAAGCGGTTGCTGAACCATGCGGTGCCGCTGAGCGAGGAGCCGTTCACGGGAGCGCGCCCCAGATCCTGCAGGCACTCCGTCAACATCTCCTCCTCCGTGAGGCGCTCCAGGTTCTTCACCCCATTGATGTCCGGGTAGCGATCCTTCTGGGTGAAAAGGTCCGCCACGTACGGGGCCTGGCCGTTCTGGCACAGCAGGTCGCCAGAGCTCGGGAGGACGTGAGAGAGGGCGCCGTCGACCGTGGCGTAGGAGGGGAAGCCGTTGACGTCTCCCGCCGTGCCGTCCTGGTTGCAGACGATGCCCCGGGTGAGCTGCTGCGGGGTGAGTGGGTGGTTGGCGGCTGCGGACTCGTTCATGAAGGCCGTCAGCTTGGTCTGCGCCTCCGAATCCCAGGCCAGGCGCTGCTCCTGGACGATGGTGTTGGTGCCGTTGGCCGCGCCGGACCAGGTGGCCACGCCGGGCACGCAGACGCCCAGGTCCAGCTCGCACACGGAGCCCGCCTGGCACGAGTTGACGGGGCACGCGGTGAGGGCAATGTCCTGGACGCCGCCGTCCCCCTCCTCCGTCAGGCGCGACAGCTCGTAGCGGGCCTCCATCACCCAGTTGCTTCCCACCGGCCGGGGCAGACGCACGGTGAAGGTGCCGGAGAAGGTGTGGTCGCCCACGGCGGTGCCGTCATAAGTGCCCTGCACTTCGGCCGTCACCGCATCCTGGGCGATGCCTCCGTCCCCCGAGGGCAGCCACGGCATCCCTTGGGTTGTCTGGCTCGTGGACAGGCGCACCTTGCCCGAGGGCGACAGCGTGCGCGTCTCGTCGTACAGGAAGAGGAACTGGCTGCTCGCGTAGGCCCGCACGGGCAGCACCACCTTGTCCGTGCCTCCATCCGACGCACCCGTCCACAGCGACACCGTGCCCCAGAAGGGGCGCACGCCGCCGCCGTTGCCTGGGGCGAGGCCGGCACGCTCCGCCTGCAAGCGGGTGCGCTGAGGCGTAATGCCCGAGGACTCCAGGGTGATGTGCCAGGCGGAGGCGGTGCTGTTCATCTTCGGTCGCACCAGCACCTGCTTTTCGGCTCGCATGCCGGTGCCGAAAGCGCTGAAGGACCAGCTGCTCAGCGTGCACTCGGTGTCGTAGACGGCGGAGGCATCATCGCTCGGGGCGCTGCAGGACACCTCCATCTCCGGTCCCGCGGCCAGGCGGACCGGGGTGCTCGCGGCATTGGAAGCCGCCGTCGCGTCCACCACGGCCAGTCCGACGGTCAGGCGGTGTGCCCTGAAGTTGACCCCATTCACGGGAGGAGTGAACTCCACATATGTGGGGGTGAGGTCCAGGCGCGGCAGCTTCGTGGACAGCACCAGCGGCTCGCTGGCACCCTCGGCCACGCAGCGGCCGCTGCAGTTGCAGACCTGACCCGTCGGGCAGGCCATGTTGGCGGGCCCGCTCTCGAGGCACTTCCAGTCACACGCTCGCGTGCTCTCGTTGCAGAACGAGCCCCACGGGCAGTCCTCGTCGAAGTTGCACGCCCGCGTTCCGCCGTCCGCCTTCAGACCCTGTAGGAGGGCGTTGTCGCGGTCGTAGCAGCTCTCCTCGAGGTTCTGTCGGCTGATGACCGCGAGTTCCTCTTCTTGAACCGCTTCCTCTCCAGAGCCACAGGCCACCATTGAAAGAAGCCCGATGAGACTGATTCCCAGCCTTGACCAGAGTCGCACGTCTTTTCCTTCTTGGAAGAATGTTGTGATTCGCAGTCCCCGCCCCGCGTCATGCGCGGAAGGTGGCATGCTCCCGCCACGCTCCGCGCATGCGGCTGCAGGGAGGGTGTCAATCATTGGCGGCGGCTTCGTAGCAAAGGCCTACGAAGGCAGTTTGTATTTAAGCGCCATCCCTTGGTGCGATGGCGCCCTCCTGTGCCTGTGTATCTGTGCAGTCCGGTTGTCTTTGGATTTAGAGAAATGACAACCACACGCGTGGCAGGAACGTTACGGGCGGTACGTCTCCACCGTCTTCAGTGGCCCCGCGAAGCCGTACCCACCCACAGCCAGTACCATGCCCGAGGGCAGTGTCAGGGCTTGATGGCCGTAGCGCAGTGAGGCCATGTTGACCGTGGACTCCCAGGTGCCAGTGCTGGGTTTGTAGATCTCAGCGGTGTAGACATAGTCGGTGCCATCGAAGCCTCCCGCCACCAGGATGTCCCCCGAGTTCAGCAGGGTGGCCGAGTGGCCTTCTCGCGGCGAGCTCATGCTGCCTGCGCTGGTCCAGGTGTTCGTGGCCGGGTCGTACAGTTCCGCCGTGGAGAGCCAGAAGTAGTCGGCGGCACCGCCGATGACCAGGACCTTACCGGAAGCGAGCACGACCGCTGTCTGCCCCTCGCGCGCTCCCGTCATGGGAGACACGGCGGACCAGGCGTTGGTGGCCGGGTCATACACCTCGGCGGAGGCCAGGGTCGCCACCCCCCCGCCGTAGCCACCCGTCACCAGCACCTTGCCCGAAGGCAGCAGAACCGAGGCGTGGTGATAACGGGGCGTGCTCATGCTGCCAGCGGAAGCCCAGGTCCCCGTCGCCGGGTCGTACACCTCCGCCGTGGCGAGGAAGTTGGCGCCATCAAAGCCACCCATTACCAAGACCTTGCCACTGCCCAGCCGCACGGCCGTGTGCTGCTGACGGGGCGAGAGCATGTGGGCCGTGCGGGCTGTCCACTGGCCGGTGGTGGGGTCGTACTCCTCCGCCGTGTCGTACGCGGTGCCAGTCGTGGTGGAGATACCTCCGACAACCAGCACCCGGCCAGAGGCCAACAACGTCGCGGAATGGCTCTCACGTGGCGCCACCATGCTGCCCGTGCTCACCCAGGTGTCGGTCGATGGAGTGTACAACTCGGTCGTGGCAGTGGTCGCCGTACCATCGGAGCCACCCGCCGCGAGCACCTTCCCCGTGTTCAGAAGGGTTATCGTATGGGAGCCGCGAGCGGTCCCCATGCTGGCTGATACCTTCCACGTGGGGAAGGTCACCAACTCCGCGCTTGAGTAGTAGTTGGTGATATTTCCGGTGGATTGATTCCATGCGTAACCGCCCGCCACGAGGATTTCATTGGATGGCAGCAGCACCCTGGAACTCGAAGTCCTGGACGTGGAGAGCGTTCCGGTGACTTGCCACGTCCCCAGGGCCGGATCATACATTTGCACTTGCGATTCGCCCACCAATGCCACGTGCCCCGAGGGCAGCAAGCTGATCAGCGCCTCGGATGCATAGGTGGTGATACCGCCCGTCGCGCTCCAGGTACCGGTGTCAGGGTCGTACAGCTCAGCGGAGAGTCTTGAGGTACCGCAGAGGATGCCGCAGGAGCCGCTGGCGACCAGCACCTTGCCCGAGGCCAGCCGCACGATCGAGTGCCCATAACGCGCGGTCGTCATGGGGTTCGTGAGGGACCAGGAGTTGGTGGTTGGGTTGTAGATCTGCGCCGTCGCGACGTCACCCGAATTGGGGTAATATGGATAATAGCCGCCCGCGATAAGTACCTTGCCAGAAGCAAGCTCAACCGCTTTGGGATCGGCTACAAGCTGGGGCATGGTGCCAGCAGAGGACCATGTGCCGGTGGCTGGGTCGTACAACTCCGCCGTGGCCAAGTAGGCGTTGCTGATGCCATCGTTAGTACGTCCTGCCAGGACGAACACCTTGCCGGAAGACAGCAGGAAAGCTGAATGATTGCTACGGGGCTGGAGCATGTTGCCCGTAGCCGTCCAGGTTCCATTCGCTGGGTCGTAGAGGAGTGCCTGGTTGAAGTTGGTTCCGTAGCCAGAGTAGGCCCCGTCATCATCATGCCGACCCGCGAACAGCACCTTGCCTGAGGGGAGAACCGTTGCCGTGCTCCCCTTGATGTTGGGGTGCACCGTGCCCGCGTTGGACCATGTGCCGGTGGCTCGGTCATACAGCTCCATCGTCGTGAGGGAGACCGTTTGGTTGGTGGCGGGGTCCTTATAGCTGCCACCCAGGACCAACACCTTGCCCGAAGTCAGCAGCAACGCCTGGTGACCCGTGCGGGGGGATGCCATGCTCCCCGTCAAGACAGATGAGGAGGAGAGCGCGCTTGAATGGCTGCCCATGGAGGTGTCCGTGGCGCTGAACGCCGCCTCTCCTCCGCAGCCCATACAGAGCAAGCACAGCACTCCGAGCAGGTAGTGCTGGCTGCTGTTCCAGCGAATCAAGTTCATGATGCCTCTCGAGATTCAAGAATGGGGTTCGAACCCAGCGTGGGCCGAGAAGCGCGGCATCGTATTCATCGCTTACGACAGGGCAACGCCAATCAGATGCAGGTTGAAATTGTTGCATGGACATTGCTGCCACGTTCTTTTCCTAGAGCCATCCTCCCGGCGGATGATGCACTTCGCCCATGAAAAAGCCCGGCTCCTCTGACTGAGGAACCGGGCTTCAGACAACTCGAGACCTGGACACGCAGGCGAGGCGCTCAGGCCTGGCCCGCGTGCTCAGGCGTCACTGCATCGTGTAGCCGAGCGTCAGGCCCATGACGTGGGCGCTGCCGTTGTAGAAGCCCTCGAAGCCCGCGACCGTGCTGTCCGTGTGGAGCAGGCGCACGTGCTGGTAGCCCAGGTCCGCCCGGAACGGGGCGAAGTTGAACCCCACGCCCACCGAGGCGCTGACGCGATTGAAGTCCGGCAGGTCCGGAGTCAGCGTGTCGCCAGGAGAAGGGGTCGGGTCGACTTCGCCGCCCACGCGCAGCGCGATGTTCGGCGTGACGGCGTACTCGATGCCCAGGTGGAAGTTCCAGGTGTCCTTCCAGTTCTTGGGGAGGATCTCGGTGAGCCCCGGGTTCTCGAACTCGACGCCGAAATCATCGAAGGTCGACCACAGGGACAGGTGCGCGTCGAACCCGATGGTGAGCCGCTCGATCGGAGTGAATCCGAATCCGAGGTTCAGGCTGCCCGGCAGCGTCGTCTTCGACTGGATGGGCTGGTCCACGAGCATGCTCTGGAAGCCCTCGGGGATGTCCTGGAAGTCGCTGTTGCCCTTGAACGTCACCGTCACCGGGCTGCGGAACGCCGCTCCGAAGTTGAGCAGCTTGTCCGCGAGGACCACGTTGACGCCCGCGTTGTAGCCCACGCCCCAGCCGCCACCGCCGAGCTCCGTCGTGCCCTCGGACGTGACGAAGTTGATCTTCCGGGTGATGGAGACCGTGCCGCGGACGACGTCCAGACCCACGCCGAAGCGCAGACGCTCGTGGGGCTGATACGCGACCGAGGGGTTGATGTAGTAGGCGGCGATCTGGGCCTGGTAGCCCCGGGTACGGTACGGGAAGTCGTCCTTCCAGTTGGAGCCCGCGGCGAAGGGCACGAAGACGCCGACGCCCGCCGCCAACTGCTCATTGAGGCGGTAGACGCCGAACACGTGGGGCGGAGGCACCACGGTGGTGTCCATCGTCTGCTTGGCCTTATCCGTGGGAGTGAACGACACCGTGGGCAGCGTGGTGACGTCACCCAGGGCGATGTCGAGCTTCTGCACGCCGAGGATGTTGGCGACGTTGAAGGCGATCGCCGTCGAGTCATGCGTGATGGCCGTGGTGGTGAACGACAGGCCCGTGGCCCGGCCGCTGTGAGTGTCGAAGGCGAAGCCCGCCGCGTGGCTAACGCCGGCAGCGAGCAGGGTCACGACTGAGAGTGTCTTCTTGATCATGGAGTAGGTGTCCTCTCTCGCTCGGAGCTACGGAGTGACATTCCCGGTGTTGAGGAACTCGACCACCTGCGATTGCGCCTTCCCCGTCACGGTACCGCCGTCCTTGAAGTTGAGCAGGAAGGCGTGGCGATCATCTTCGGCCAGAGTGGTCTCGAACTTGTAGTGCAGAACCTCCTCGCCGGAAGACTTGGTGGATGCGGTGAAGAGGGCCTCGGTCAGATTGTTGGGCGCGACCAGATCACCCTCGATGTACTGGATGAAGGCCTTGCGCCCCGCCGGGATACCCGCGCCATTCTCGACGGAGTAGATGTAGTTGATGGGGTCTGCCGGATCGAGAATCGTCATGGCGAGCACGATGAACTGATCGAAGGCAGGGGTGCCCTCTTCGATTCCCTGAGCTTTCAGGGCCAGCTTGAAGGCAGTGGCGGCGTCGGCGAACGCCTTGGACGTCAGCAGGATGCCGGCCAGGTTGCCTGCGGGCACGTTGTACACCGCGCGCCCGACCTTGGGAGACGCGGCGGTGTAGAGAGGCCCGAGGATGCCGCCGAGGCTCTGGCCGACGTAGTCGATCTTGGCGCCGTCGAGCTTCGCGGCCCCTTGCGCCGCGAGCTGGTCGTTGAGGTTGCCGGTAGCGGTGGAGGTGAGCACGCGCTCGAGCTGGGCATGGTCCACCGTGTGCTGGCGGAAGTTGTCACGGGTTGCGAAGAGGTTGGTCAGGTTGAGCAGGTTCCAGCCCGAGATGGCTGGCACACCGTACGCATTGAGCTTGAAGGTGCTGCCCTCGCAGATGCCCTTGGTCGCATCCGTCGTATCGGTGGAGAGGCAACGGCCCTGGCCCTGGCTGGCGCAGTAGAGATCGCCACCGCCATCGGTCGGCAGGGGGCTCGTGGGATTGCACGCCTTGCGCGTGGCGGGATCGGTCGCAATGCAGCGCCCATAGGTCGGGCTGGTAGCGATCACGTCGCAGCTCCCACCCGTGTTGCAGGCCGCATCAGGAGTGGTGATGCCACCCTCGATACCCGACGCCGCGGTGATGCCCGCGCAGGTGCTGCGCTCGCCGTGGAAGACGGTGTCGATGGCGATGGTCGCATGCCCACCGGCCGCCAGCGAGTTGACGAGGGGGAAGACCGTGGTCCGGGCGCTCTTGAGGCCGTGGCTGAAGATGGTAACGGGGTAACCGGTTGCCGGAGCAGTCGTGTTGGGCTGGACCAGGAGGAAGGAAGCAAACTGCGGCTTCGGGTGCTCCGGGTCCAGCGTTCCGCTCGTTCCCGTCAGCAGGACAGGCAGAACGACTAGGCCCTGATAGACCTTGCCGATCTTGTCGTGGGGCAGGCCGGCCGCGGTCAGGTCGCTGATGACCTTGGGAGTGATGTCCAGCAGGTGCATCGGCTGGCTGGGCAGGGTCGCGGCGTACGCGGTGGACGGCAGCGCATACAGCTGCTTCTGCACGGCGACCGTGCTCTGCGTCCTGAAGGCCCACCCCAGCGCGATCTTCGAGCGCGGGATGCCCCCCTTCGCCAGAGCGTCGAATACGGGCTTGAAGGCCGCGCGCGCCGGCTCAAGCTGGGCGGCGATCGCATCCGGTACCACTGACACCTGGCTCTTGCCACCCACCGCCAGCGGGTTGCTCAGGCGCAGCAGCGCGAACGCTGCCGAGGGAGCGACAAAGCGGCCCTTCTCGTCCTTCAGGTCCGTGGTCAGCACCGCCGCGTAGGTGGACTTCTCATCCAGCGGACGCTGAGGCACGAACTGGATCTGCTGCGTGCTGGTTGCCGCCACCTGCGGGCAGGCAGCATCAGCGCTGCCAGGAACGAGGCACGCCTTCACGTTCGGCGCCGTGCCGCCAGTCGCCGGGTCGATCTTGAAGAAGCGCGCGGCCTGCGCGAAGCCGTTCTGGTCCAGCTTGCTGCCCTGCTCGATCGGGCCCAGCGTTTCGCTGTTCTCCGAGACGATGGGCGCGGTGGTGGAGAAGCCATCCAGAGTGTTCAGCCCACCCAGCAGCGCCTTCTGCGAGTCAGACGCGTTCGGCGGAATCGGCAGGTTCAGATGCTTGCCGGTCGGGTCCAGCAGCAGGTTGTTGGGGAAGGGGACGATGCTCTTGGAGGGATCGAACGTCACCTCCGGCTGGTTCATGATGGTGAAGGTCCACAGCAGGACGATGTCCTCGCGCTTCACGCCCTTGGCGACGAGCGCGTCCAGCAGCGGGCTGTACGCGCGGCGCAACTGCTCCAACTGCAGCGCGGCGGCGTTGCGCTCCTTGATCTGCTCGGCCGGATCATGGCTCTCGACAGGGATGAGATCCGTGGTCGCCGCGCAGTCCGGAGCCGAGAGATCCTGGCACGTGACGAGCGGCGACTGCAGCGTGGCAAGCGACCACACCGACGAGCCCACCACCTTCTTGCCACCCTGGCCCTTCAGCCCGTTCTCACCGCCGATGAGCGCCACCAGGTACTTGCCGCCCTTGGGCCAGCCCGTGGCCGGCGGCGCGATGGTGAGCTGTCCCGCAGTCCCGTCATAGGCGATCGTCGGAGTCACCGGCGGCGTGGCGATGGGTGTGCCCGCCAGCAGGTCGATGAACATCACCGACGGAGGCTTCGCCGGTGGGTTCACCGTGCTCGCGTCCAGGCCGACGATCTTCGTCGAGGCCGCCGCGGTGGTGGGGAAGCCATTGAGCGTGTTGAGGTAGTCCTTCGTGAACTCCTGCTCGGCGGCAGGAGCCTTGGGATCAATGGGAGCTGAGACCAAGCCCGTGGCCTGATTGATGGCCAGGTCATTGGGCGTGGGAACGACTGCGGGTGAGGCAGCCGGATCGAACTGCGCAACCACGACATCCGGCGCGGGATCCTGCTTGATATCGGGTGCACAAGACACAGCACCCAGGGTCAGCGCCCCGACGAACAACAGCTTCCTCATTGTGGGTAACCCCCTCGAAGGTGGGACGACTTGCTGAGGGCTCGGTTGGTAGCACGTTACAGAGGGTGCCGAAAGCAATGGTGAGTGACGCGGTGAGTCACATCCCGCGAGGCATACCTGCCTTCCGCGTCTTGTGGGGGGCAATCATTCCGTTCGACCTGCTCTCCCAGGGCCGTGGAGTGGGCGCTGCCTCGGGTGTCCGCCCGGCAGCAGGACGCAGCGCGTCTCACGAGGGGTTCGGTTACTCTGGGAGCATGAACCGATTGATCAGCGTCGTCGTATGCGGCCTGGCGGTGGCGGGTGTGGCCGCCGCGGAAGAAGCCGGTGGTTTGTCGTGGACGGCTCCGGCGGAGTGGACCGTGCAGGCCGAGCGGCCCATGCGCGTCGCCACCTACAACATCCCCGCCGCCAAGGGTGACGCGGGGGGCGCGGAGCTGGCGGTCTTCTACTTCGGTGAGGGGCAGGGAGGCGGCGTGGACGCCAACGTCAAGCGCTGGGTGGCCCAGTTCCAGAAGCCCGACGGCAGCTCCGTGGAGAAGGACGCGAAGACGAAGCAGGAGAAGCTCGGCGGCTTCCCGGTGACGCTGGTGGACGTGAAGGGCACCTTCATGGGCGGAGGTCCGATGATGGGGCCCTCCACGCCGAAGCCCGGCTACCGGCTGCTCGGCGCCATCGTCGAGGGCCCGCAGGGCGCCGTCTTCTTCAAGCTCACCGGGCCGGAGAAGACGGTGGCCGCCGCGGAGAAGCCCTTCCGCAAGATGCTCGAGGGCGCGAAGAAGAAGTAGGGCTCGGGCTCAGTGGGCGGCGGGCTTCGCCGTCGCCTTGGCGGGGTGAGCGTCCTGGGGAGCCAAGGGAGCATCGGCCACCGCCTTCTTGAGCTCGGCGGTGGGAGCGGGCTTGGGCGTGGCATCCGTGAGCTCGGCGGGCCTGGCGGCCGGCAGCTCGGGGATGAGCAGGATTTCGATGCGCCGGTTGCGCGCGCGGCCCTTGGGCGTGGCATTGCTGGCCACCGGGTGCGTGTCTCCGTAGCCGGCCGCCACGAGCCTCGGCGCCGGGACGTTCGCCTTCTCCTGGAGGAAGCGCACCACGTTCACCGCGCGCGCCACGGACAGCTCCCAGTTGGTGGGGAAGGTGGCCGCGAGCCGCTGCGAGGGCGGGCTGTCATCCGTGTGGCCTGACACCTGGATGGTGCGGCCCTCCACGCCCACCAGCACCGCGCCCAGCCGCGTGAGGACGCCCGCGCCGCGCTCGGTGAGGCTGGCCTCGCCCGAGTCGAAGAGGATCTTGTCCACGAGGTCCACCTGGATGCGGCCCTCGGCCTGGGTGAGGCGAATCTCTCCGTCGGCGATCTCCGCCTTCATCTTCTCCTCGAGGTCCTGGTAGGTGGCCTTGAGGCGAGCCAGCTCCGCGTCCTTCTCCTGTACCGCCTGGGTGAGCTGATCGCGCTCGGAGGAGAGCTGGGTGAGCTGGGTGGAGAGCTGGGCCTTCTCGGAGTCGAGCGCCGCCAGCTTGTCCTCCACCGCCTTCTGGGATTGCTCGGCGGCCTTGGCCCGCTCGTGGGCCTTCAGGGCCTCGGCCTCGGCGGTCTCGGCGCGGGCCTGCACCTCGCGGAAGGCCTTCTGCCCGAACCAGAGCGCCACGGCGGCCAGCAGCACCACCAGCACGGTGATGAGCCACGGCAGCCGCGACCTGCGCTTTTCCTGCTTCTCCCAGAACGAGTCCGCCATTCAGCGACCTCTCTCCCGACGAGGAGTTGAGGGGCGGACCCTAGCGGCTCTGTTGGGGTGTGCCGCAAGTCGTTTCAGGTAAGCGCAGGTATTCGGTCGCGAGGGGCTCGAGACCGTTGCAGCTCAGAAGGGAAGACGCAGTTGGAGGACACGGCCCCCTGGCAGCCGGGCCGCCAACAGGCGTGAGCGGTCCACCTTGAGAACCTTCAGGGTGAGGCCCTTTCTCTCTGAGAGCCCATGCTCGCTGAGCAGGTAGCGCAGCTCGAAGAAGAACAGTTCCTCGCGGGCCGAGTCCGGGTACTCCGCGGTGGCGAGCAGCGCGTCCGCGAACTTGCGACCATCGGCCAGCGCGCTGGTCTCCAGCTCCATGGGGTTTTCCCGGGCCCACGCTTCGAACCGAGGGCGGAAGGAGTCCCCGAGCCCCGCCGCGAGCCGAGGCCACGAGCGCTCGACCCAGCGCCTGCGCTTGGAGATCAACGACCTGGCTGTCTCCTGGACACGCTTCGAGTCAAAGCCCTCGGGGACCGGCGCTCCCTGGGCGAGCGCCCGGACCAGCGCGGCCTGAGCTTCAGCCAGACGTTCGCGTGCCTCTTGGGTACTCATGCCCGTGCCTCGGTTTCGCTGCTCGGCCGAGAGGCCTGTGCGGACGGCTGGGAAGAGGCGGCCTCCCACCGAGCCACGCCTCGCGAGAGGGCCGCCCGGATGCCAACGAGTTCCGTGGTCAGCTCCTCCGGGCGCGGGAAGTGGTCATCCCGCTCCAGCAGAGCGGGCACGGGACCGAGCCGGGCCGCGAGCGTCTCCAGTAACTCCAGTGGGCCCGCGGGCACCGGGTGCGCGTGGGTGTCGTGGTACAGGGCGTCGTGCTTGATGCCTCCGGCGACATGCACATAGGCGAGGCGTTCGCGCGGCACGGCGGCGAGTACGGCGGCGGCATCGGTGCCCAGGTTGAGCGCGTTGGCGTACAGGTTCGCCACGTCCAGCAGCAGCAGGGCGCTCGTGCGGGAGAGCAACCGGGTGAGGAACTCCGCCTCGGTGAAGGCGGGCGAGGGCCAGTCGAACAAGGTGGCGATGTTCTCCAGCGCCAGCGGCACGGGCAGCGCCGCCTGGGCCTGCCGTACGTTCTCCGCCAGCACATCGAGCGCCTCATCGGCGCGGGGCACGGGCAGCAGATGACCCGACTCGATGCCCGCTGCGCGCACGAAGGCCACGTGTTCGCTCACGCATACCGCGCCGAGCCGCTCGGCCAGCTGCGCCAGCATGTCGAGGCGCTTCGCATCCGGAGGCTCGGCGCCTCCCAGCCCGAGTGACACCGCGTGGAGCACCAGGGGAACGCCGCGTTCCTTGAGCCGCTCGAGCGGGATGGGGAGCGGAGCGCTCGGGTTCAGGTGCTCGGCCAGAACCTCCACGAAGCCCAGCTCCGTCTCCTGGTCGATGCGGTGCGCGAGCTGCCGCCTCCAACCCAGGCCCACTCCCGCCAGCGGCTTCAATCTCCACCTCCGCCGCAGCCGCCGCAGCCGCCTCCACCCCCGCAGCTGCTGCTACTGCTGCAGCTGCTGCTACTGCTGCAGCTACTCGAGGAAGAATCCCCCGAGCTTCCAGAGGAACCCTCGGGCCTCAGCATCTGCCGGAGGTCCGCGTAGCCCATGGGGATGAGCAGCGAGGGACCGAAGAGGCCCACCGCCAGAGCCAGGTCCTTTCCGCTCACGGCCTGGGAGGACTCGGCAGCCATGACCGTGGTGCGCAGGGCCTGGTGCTCGTCCCTCAGGGCCTTGAGCGTCGCGTCGCCCAAGCGACTGCGCCAGGGCCGAGCGGTGAGGAACAGGAGGCCAATCACTCCGACTCCGACCGCCATCACGAGGAAGAACACTGGCTTGTCGCGATTCAGGCCCACGAAGATTTTCGCGAGGCCCAGCAGCAGGATCGCGCCATACACCAGCGAGGGAATGAGCTGGAGTCGAAGCGCCGTGGCGTCATCGACCACCAGCCCCTTGCTGGCCAGGCGCCTGCGGAAGTGCTCGATGTCGGGCTTCAGGTGCCGGCTCAGCGAGGCCAGGGTTGCCTCCTCCGTGGCGGCGGACTCGAACACGGAGCGCTCGATGGGAGCCGCATCCGAGGGCAGTGTTCCGTTGGTGGCGAGCGTGCGGCCTTCGGTGCGAAGCGCGTTGCGATGGAAGAGCGAGGCGATGGCCGCCTCGATCAGGGTGTCGGGTCCATCGAGCGCCGCAACCTCATACGGATCCACGCGCTTGCCCAGGTGCAGGGGCTCGCCGCCTGGGAGCCTCAGGAGGTAGCGCAGGAAGAACGCCACCCCGAGGCTGCCGATGAGCAGTGGGACGTACAGCGAGAGAAACTCCGGGCCCGTCCAATCCAGCGGGTTCATGCTCTCTCCTGTGTCGGGGGTTCGGAGGGGCGTCCACGGCCCCGCTTCCCCGCGCTGGGGAGGCGCGCTGCGGAGGTTGGGTCGTGGTTCCCATCCGCCTCTACCCTAACCACGTCGAATCGAGTCGCACTCAAGCGGAGCGATTGTCACTCGCCCGTCACCGCCGTGTCACGATGGCGCGGAGCGCCACCGGAGGACACAGGCGGGCACGACGTGGGCAGGGGTACCCGGAGCGCTTGGGCCCGGGCGGCCTAGAAGGGCAGCCAGTCGGGCTTGACGCTCTTGGGGTTGGTCAGGGCGTAGGCCAGCTGCGCCTTGAGGTCCCCGAAGGCCAGATGGTCCAGGTACATGGATTCGATCTTCTTCTGGCCCAGCTTCAGGTCCGACTTCTTGCCAGTGGAGGCATTGACGGCCACCAGGTTGTCCCCACCGTTGTAGGAGACGTTGTAGTTCTGGCCGTTCACCGTCACCTGCTCGTTGAAGCGCAGGTTCTTGGGGAGCTCGGTGGTGACGTTGGTGCCGCGCGAGCCCGGCACCCGCATGTCATCCAGGAAGCTGCGCAGGAAGTCCTGCGTCACCTGGCGGGTCTGCTTGTCGAGCGTCGGATCCACCTTCGCGTCGTACCCGAAGCCCAGGGTGCTGTCCTGCTCCTTGGGGTTGTCCAGGTTCCAGGTGGGCAGGCTGATCATGAACTGGTTGGGGCCCGGAGCGGTGCGATCCCGGAAGTCGGCCGCGCCCGTCGCGTTGTCCTTGAGGAAGGTGTAGCCGTTGACGGCGTTCCACAGGACGTTGGTGGTGTCCAGCTGACCGGTGGGCAGCGGCTTCGCCGTGCCGACGGCGTTGGAGGGGTGGTTGGCGTCCGGGCTCAGCAGCGCCGCGCCGATCTGCGGCAGGTTGTTCTTCGCGTAGCCCATGGGGAGGTTGTCCAGCGAGCCTCCGTCCGTCAGGTGGATGCTGCGGCCCGTGGTGGGGTCCACCATCTGCACCGGCTCGAAGACGCCGGGGATGGCCATGGAGGCGCGCATCGCCAGGGCCACCGGCGTGTCCGGCGTGGTCTCCTGGCTGAAGACGAAGATGCGGTCCTTGTTGGTGGGGAAGCCGTTGGGCGAAGCGCTGTCGTACGCCTTGGCGGCCACCAGTTGCAGCGGCACCTTCAGGTCCGCGAAGGTGACGGGCCGATCCTTGATGCCGGTCAGCTCGCGCAGCTTCGAGTCGAACATGTCGTACGCGGCCTGGCCGTTGAGCAGACCCCCGTCCTTGAAGTCGAGATCGAAGTCATAGAGCTTCTGCAGCCGAGGATCCTTGGCGATGGCGTCGATCTGATCGGGCGTGGCGCCCGTGGCCGCGAAGGCCGCCGCGATCGAACCCGCCGAGGTGCCGGTGAGGCTGGTGGGCACCACGCCCAGGTCGCGCATCTCCCCGAGCATCGCCGCGTAGCGCTTGCCCTTGCCGCCGCCGCCCTCGAGGCTCATGTGCACGCCAATGGGCTTGCCGTCCTGGACGGGCATGCCCAGCTCGGCGCGGCGCGCGGCCACCGCCTGCTGGTACGCCTTGGACTGCGCGGCGCTGTCCGCCTTGCCGCCGAAGAGGAACTCGAGGGGTTCGGGGGGCTTCGTCACGGGAGTGCCCGTGGCCAGTCGCGAGCCGGAGATCTGCCCGCCGGGCAGCTCTTTGGCCATGAACTGCGGATCCACCCACATGGAGCCCGGCTTCGGCGCGGTGGAGCGGGTGTAGCCGTACTTGGAGGACAGCTCGCCCTCGGCCTTGCCCAGCGCCGCCTTCACCTCCGCGTAGCGCGGCGAGTTGGGGGGCAGCATGTCCAGCTCGGTGCCTAGCGAGCGCACCTTGGAGAGCGTGTCCCGGAAGGGCTGCGTCTGGCCGACCAGCTGCTTGGCCTCGTCGTCGCGGATCTTCTGCGGCACCACGCGCTCGAGGACCTTGCGCACCGCGCTCAGGTCGACGTCGAGCAGCTTGTCGAGGGGGATTTGAAGCGGCTTGCCAGTGAGGGTGATGCCCTCCCATGGCTTGGCGCTGGCGGAGTTCGGGTTCGGCAGGGACGGCAGGTGCGCTTCGAAGGTGTCGACGACGTTCTTCAGCTGCTTGTCTACCTGCTGCGCCACGCGCTGCAGGCCCTGGCCCAGCTTCGCCAGGGGGTTGGAGGTTTCGGCCTTCTGCGCCGCTGACGTCGCGGGCGTCTCCTGCGGGGTTCGCCGTGGCGAGCCCGGGGAAGGCGGGTTCAGTTTGACGGACATGGGAATGCTCCGGTCCGGATTCTCGAATGGTGGATCAGCTTGTCCCCATTATCCGCCAAACCCTGTCGGATGTTGTGTCAGGTGGGTGGTCAACAGTCTGACATCCCCGGCAAGCAAATTGCTTGGAGGGGAGGGGGAACCGGACGGAGGTCCCTCTCGTGGAGGTCGGCGTGGCCAAGTGCAGCACTCGGAAGGAAGCCCTCATCTCTCGTGCGATCACCCTTTTCCCGAGCGATACGGTGCTGGCATCACTCCAGGTGATGCAGCAATACGGACTGGCAGTGTTGCCGGTGGTGGATGAGGCGCGGGGGGAGTTGATCGGCGAGGTGACGGAGGGGGAGCTTTGCCGCGTCGCGTCACGGCTTCCGTTGATCCCGATCGCTGAAGTTTTGACTGCCAAGGCGGCCGACGGGGAGGAAGGAATGACCGGTGGGGTGGAGGAACTCCGGCTGGAGCAGGTGGCGGTGAGCGGTTCGGGCTGGCTGCACTGAGCCCCAGTGCCCACCAGTGGGCCCCCACTGGACCTCCTATCGAACACCGCGTGGGTGGGAATGCCACCTTCCCAACGGGTAGCCCTCGGGGGTGGGCTGCAATCTGGCGCGCAGGTGCCAGCGTTGAGCCGTTGCCCCCGCGATCCCGCGTGGGCCATGAGGAGGCGTGGCTATGAAGGTAGTGGCGATCATCCTGGCCGCGGGGGAAGCCCGGCGGATGGGCCACCCCAAAGCGCTCATTGAGCACGAGGGGGGCAAGAGCTTCCTCCAGTCCCTCGCATCCACCTTTGGCAAGGCGGGCTGCGGGGTGCTGGGGGTCATCGGCAAGGACGGAGAGGCGGTGCGCGAGCAGCACCCCAGCGTGGAGCTGGTGGAGAGCCCCCGCTGGCAGGAGAGCCCCATGGCGTCCATCAAGGCGGGGGTGACGGCCGCGCTCGAGGAAGGGGCGGACGTGGTGCTGCTGCACCCGGTGGACATGCCCGCGGTGAGGGCCTCCACGCTCAAGTCGCTGCTCAAGGCGATGGGGGAGTCGGAGGAGGGGCTGCGGCCCGAATTCGAGAGCGCGCCGGGCTACCCGGTGGTGCTCTCGCGCACGGCGGCCGAGCGGTTGGTGGGCTCCGACGTGGCGCAGCTGGATCAAGCGCTCCAGGGGTTGAAGCTGCGCCGGGTGTCCGTGAAGGATCCGGGCGTGGTGGTCAACATCAACACGCCAGAGACGTACGAGCGGCTCTTCGGGATGGCGCCGAAGCTGGCTCCGCCGCCCAAGCGGCGTGTGAAGAAGACCGGGCAGACGATGCCCGTGTCCTCCCCTGGCATGGAAATGTCGGTCTCGCCAGAGGAGTGAGTCTCGAGGCCTCGGCCCCTCTGCTGGTGACGAGAGGGGCCATGGCCTGGCGAGAACTCAGAAGAAGAGGCCCATGCCGAGGAACGGGCCGTTGAAGATGTCCTGGTGCTCCACGCCGTCGACGTAGCCGGCGTCATTCAGCAGGAGCGTCCGCCAGCCGGCGCGGAAGGCGAAGGGCATGTACTTGAGCGCCAGGGCGGCCTGACCGTCGACCTGCCGGTACGGGAAGGGCGTGGCCTGCAGGCGCATCTCGAAGTCGAGGTGGGGGCTGAGCCGTCCCTCGAACGAGCCGCCGATGCTGGGGCCGAAGACCTTCAGCTCCGGAGCCTCGGCGTAGGTGAAGCCGCCCTCCAGACGCAGGCGGACCTTCTCCTGCGCGACGATGGCGTAGGTCAGGTGCAGGCCCAGGGTCGCGATCTCATCCCGGCCCGCCGAGCCATCATCGGTGGCCAGGGACAGTCCGGTGAGGCGTCCATCCAGACCGAGCCGCTCGCCCTCGAGGGCAAGGAACAGGTTCACGCGCGAGCCGCCGTCCGTGGGCCCGCCCTCGAAGCCCATGTGCAGCGGGCTGAAGATGGTGTCCTTCCGGGAGCCGGAGACCTCGGCGGCCTGAACCACGGGAGCGGGCTCCACGTAGTAGCTCGGCGGAGGCGGAGCAGGCTCCACGTAGTAGCTGGGAGGGGGAGCAGGCTCCACGTAGTAGGTAGGAGCCGGCTCGACGACGATGACGCGCTCGCGAGGAGGCTCGGGAGGCGGAGGCGGCGGACGCGGGCGGCTGCTGCCCACGGGTGAGGCCTCGTGATATCGGCTCGGGGCAACGGCCGAGGCGTCGTGGACCCTGCGCGGAGGGGGATCGTCCCGGTCCTCCTTCTTCTTCTTCTCCTTCTTCTCCTCCTTCTTCTCGGAGTCATCCGAGCGAGAGCTCTTGCCGAAGCGGGCCTCGGCTTCCGAGGCGGAGAAGAACAGGCTCGCGGCGAGCGCGGCGAACAGCAGGTTCTTGAAGGAGGGCATGGTCCAACTCCTGGCCGATGATGGCTGCTGTAGCCAGGACGGCTGCCTGCTCTGGATATTCAATCAGCGTCAGAACGCGAAGCCGAGGCCGAGGTAGGGGCCGCCGAGGATGTCCTCGTGCTCCACGCGATTGTCATCCGCCCAGCCGTTGTCGTTCAGGTAGAGCTGCCGCCACCCGCCGCGCAGCACGAAGGCGTTCATGTGCAGTGCCAGCCCGGCCTGCCCGTCGAGCTGCCGGTAGGGGTACGGGGTGGCCTGGCCTCGCAGCTCGAGATCCAGGTTGCCGTCAAGGCACGCCTCGAAGGAGAGCCCGAAGCTTGGGCCGATGGCGATGAGGTCCGGCGCGCGCGCGCTGCTGATGCCACCCTCGACGCGCAGGCGCACCCGCTCTTCGGCGATCAGGGCAAAGGTGAGGTGGAGGTTCATCAGGGTGATGCTGTCCGTTCCCGCTGTCCCGTCATCCGTGGGGAGCGCGAGCACCAGCGCACGTGCATCCATGCCGCCTCGCACGCCCTCGACGCCCAGGAACGCATCCAGCCCGGCGCCATCCATCAGGGCTGCGCCGTCCACGCCCAGGCGGACGCTGAGCGGAGAGGGTCGAGAGCTCGAGGTCCGCACCTCGGCGGAAGGGAGCTCCTCCACGGTGGCGGGAGGAGGAGCCTGCGGAGGCGGAGGAGGCGGAGCCGCCTCCACGTAGGCCACGGCGGGGCGCGTATCGACGAGAAGGGTGAAGAGCAGATCCACCAGGAACAAGCCCGAGGACGAGCGGCGGCGGCGCGGCTTGTCGTCATCGTCGTCGTCGTCACCCACCGCCGTGGCTTTGTGGGACTTCTTGTCGTTGTTGGAGGACTCGCTCGAATTGGAGCGCTTACCGAAGCGGGCCTCGGCCTGGGGTGCCGAGAGCAGCACGCCCACGGCAAGCGCGGCGCACAGCAGGTTGCGGATGGACGACACGGTCCAGCTCCTGGGGCAGGGGGGCCACCATGGTTCGGCCGGACGCATGGACGGCAACCTGCTCGAATCTATTTAAAACGCAGATTCGTGGAAGCAAGCAAGCGTGCACGCCGTGCTGGTGACGTGCACTGCACACAGGTATGTGGAGCCCATGGACAGTGCGACAGCGGTCTCCCGTCGCTCCGCCTTCGCGCACCGCGACTTCCGTCTCTACCAGGGCGCTCGTCTCTTCATGACGCTCGGGTCGCAGATGCAGTCGGTGGCGGTGGGGTTCCACATCTATAGCCTCACCCATCGGCCTCGGGACCTGGGGTATGTGGGGCTCGCACAGTTCCTGCCCATGGTGCTGTTGTCGCTCGTCACGGGGGACACGGCGGATCGGCACGACCGGCGCCGGGTGCTCATGGGCTGCTACGCGGCGATGGTGACGGGGGCGCTGCTGCTCTTCGGCTTGTCGCGGTCGGGAGTGACCGAGACGTGGCCGTACTATTCGGTGTTGGTGCTGCTGGGCACCGCGCGTGCATTCGCGGGTCCGGCGGGCCAGTCGCTGGTGCCGCACCTGGTGCCCGTGCAGTTCCTGTCGAGCGCCGTGGCATGGAACTCGACGGTGCTCCAGGTGGGGACCATCGCGGGCCCTGCGGTGGGAGGCCTGGTCTACGACGTCCTGCACGCGGCCGGTGTCTTCCTCATCTGTGCCGTGATGATGGGGCTGGGCCTGGTGATGCTGGCGTTGATGCGGGTGCACACCGGGCGCATGGAGCAGGCGGCGACGTCGTGGCAGCGGCTGCTGGCGGGCCTGCGCTACGTGCGCAGACAGAAGGTGGTGCTGGGCGCCATCTCGTTGGATCTCTTCGCGGTGCTGCTTGGGGGCGCCACGGCGCTGCTGCCCATCTACGCCCAGGACATCCTTCACACAGGGCCGTGGGGGCTGGGCTTGCTGCGCAGCGCGCCGGCGGTGGGAGCGGCCCTCGTCGCGGTGTCTCTGGCCGTCTTCCCCATGAAGCGCAACGCGGGCAGGACGATGCTGGTGTGCGTGGCGCTCTTCGGCGTGGCGACGATGGTGTTCGGCGTGTCGCGCAACCTGGCGCTGTCCGTGGCAGCCCTGGTGGTGTTGGGGGCAGCGGACATGGTGAGCGTGGTCATCCGTCAGACGCTGGTCCAATTGGCCACGCCGCCGGAGATGCGCGGCCGGGTGAGCGCGGTGAACATGGTGTTCATCAGCGCCTCCAATGAGCTCGGGGAGTTCGAGTCCGGCTTCACCGCCGAGTGGTTTGGCGTGGTGCCCTCGGTGGTGCTGGGCGGAGTGGGCACGTGCGTCGTCGTTGTGCTGTGGGCATGGCTCTTCCCGGAGTTGCGCCGCATCGCCAACACCGACGAAGTCAAACCGTTGAATAGCTGAGGCGGGGGGGGGGGTCGGACGCGGGCCTACTCCATGAGTTGTGAGCGTTGGCGTGAAAACACCCTACTCAGTGGGTTACATTCTGCCGGACCCTATGGTATGGGCGCGCCATGTTCATGTGGCTCCGCCGTTTGTTTGCTGTCCGTGAGGAAGCGCCCGTACTTCCTGGAGAGGCGCCTCCTGAGGCTCCTCCCGCCTGGGCGGGCTCGGTGCTCGACGCCGTCCAGAAATCCTCGCGAGCCCTGGCTCGGCTGACCCTCCAGGTCGAGGACCTGGATCGGAAGCTGGAGGGAGGGCTCGCGGAGTTGAGGGGTTCCCTGTCTTCGCCCAAGGGCTCCGCTGCCGGGACTTCCCCTGGCGACGAGCCACGCTGGGATGAGCTGCTCGATGCGCTGGATCTGCTCGACGAGGCTGCTCGAGTGGCGGACCCGGCGATGGCGCCTGGCCTGAAGGGCGTGGGAGCTCGGCTCGAGGCCTTTCTGGCCGGTTCGGGACTCACCCGGTTGGTTCCGATCGGCCAGCCCCCGGACGGGCGCGTGTTTCGTGTCGTTGGAGCGCAGCCTCACCCGGGATTCGCCGACGGAGTGGTCGTCCGCATCGTTCGCGCCGCTGTCCTGCGAGGCGAGCACGTCGTGCGCGAGGGCGAGGCCATCACTGTGAGGAACCAGCCATGAGTCATTCCTTTGGTATCGATCTGGGCACCACCAACTCGGTCATCGCCCACCTTGTCGACGGCCGGCCGGTGGCGGTGCCCATCGACGGCAGCCCCATTGTCCCCTCGGTGGTGCTCTACACGGACGATGGCCCCGTGGTGGGCCGTCAGGCGCGCAACCTCGAGCTACAGAGCCCCGAGCGGTGCGTGCGCTCCGTGAAACGGAAGATGGGGACCGCCCACCGGTACTCCATCGCCGGGCGCGAACTGTCTCCCGAGCAGGTCTCCGCGGACATCCTCTCCGCGCTCAAGCGAGGCGCGGAGAAGGCGACAGGCGTCCCCGTGAGGGACGTGGTCATCACCGTTCCGGCCTACTTCGATGATGCTCAGCGCCGCGCGACCCTCGAGGCGGGTGAGCTTGCGGGGCTCCACGTGCTGCGCCTGCTCAACGAGCCCACCAGTGCCTCGCTCGTCTACGACCGGCTGAGTTCCCCGGAGGTTGCGAGCCAGGCGCAGCCTGAGATCCTCCTTATCTATGATCTGGGAGGCGGCACCTTCGATGTGTCGGTGCTCGAGGTGTTCCAAGGCGTGCGCGAGGTGCGCGCCACTGCGGGCAACACCCACCTGGGCGGGGACGACTTCGACAGCAAGCTGGTGCAGCTCTTCCTCGATGAACTCGCACGCAGCCATGCCGTGGATCCTCGTGAGGATATACGGGCCATGGCACGCCTGCAGCGGCTGGCCGAGGAGACGAAGATCCGCTTGTCCTCGGAGATCGCGGTGCACGTGCGTGAGGAATTCCTCACCCACGCGCAGGGCAAGCCCATCCACCTGGACATGGAAGTCCGCCGCCGTGCCTTCGAGGCGCTCATCGAGCCCCTGCTCGAGTCCACAGGGCTCCTGGCCCGCCAGGCGCTGCAGGAGGCGAGGCTCGAGGGTCAGTCCTTGTCGCGGGTGTGCCTGGTAGGGGGATCGACCCGCATCCCTCAGGTCCGCGGGTTGCTGGAGGAGGTGTTCGGCGTGGAAATCCACGAGGAGGTGGATCCGGATCTGGCAGTAGGGCTGGGTGCCGCCATCCAGGCTGGTTTGCTGACCGGCGAGCCGGTGGAACGCATCCTTGTGGACGTGGCCTCCCACAGCTTGGGCATGCGTGTCATTGGCCTGGAGGACGAACTGCGAGCGGAGCCAGACACCTTCGCGCCCGTCATCCGCCGCAACACGGCGCTGCCCGCCGTGAGGGTCGAGGAGTTCTACACCCTGTACCCCGAGCAGGAGCGCCTCAACGTGGAGGTGTTCCAGGGGGAGTCGTCCCGGGTGTCAGAGAACACGCGAGTCGGAGCCTTCGACTTCCCACTCGAGCCTCGGCCCGAGAACTCACCGGTGAGGGTGGAGTTTGCCTACGATCTCAACGGGGTGGTGAAGGTCTCCATCAGCCAGCCCGGCACCGCGAATTCGAAGACGGTGGCCCTCTCGGTGGCGGATGCGGGCAAGGCCATCCAGGCGCGAGCGGCGCAGAGCGCGGTGGCACGCAAGGGGCACGCCCTGCTCGAGCGCCTCCCTCCCGAACTGAAGGCCGAACTGGAGGGATTGCTCGAACGCTACACCTCGGCCGAGGGGGCTGCACGCGAGCGGGCCGAGGAGGCGCTGCTGGACTTCTTCCTCGAACACGAGCCGCATCACGTGGAGCCTTGAGCCATGGCGCAGCAGGCTTCAGAGGAGCGCCAGCATCGTCGCTGGTTGGAGGATGCTCGAAAGTATCTGGGCAGGGGAGATCTGGAGGCCACGCTGGCTCCACTGCTCCGGTTGCCCCCTGAACTGCGCGAGGAATTCTTGCCTCGTGGCGCAGCCCTCTTTCGCGATGCCGTCCAAAAGCAACACCGCCGCGGCGACTGGGGAATGCTCGCGACCCTTGCCGCGCGCGCGGATGCTGAGCCCCGACTCGTGGAGCAGGGCGTGGGGCTCGATGAGGCACAGGCCACCTGGTGGCCGCTGGTGTGGGCGGCAGGGCGCGCTCGGGAGTGGGCCCGGAGCCAGCGGTTGTGGCAGTCCCTCGTCCCCACGGCACGCGAGAAGGCACCTCGGCTGTCGGTGGCGATGGAAGCGTGGATCGTCGGCCAGGGTGTTCCCGCGCCCGAGTCAGTGGCCGCCGTGCTCGAGTGCCTGCCTCCGGTGGACTTGCGGCTCGGCATCGAGCCGGTGCGTCTATCTCCAAACCTCCGAGCACCTCGCTCCGTGGAAGAGGTGGAAGGAGCAGTCCTCGCCCTGTGCGCGATGGAGCCCTTCACTGTCTTCTCCAGTCGCGTCGAGGCGTGGGCACGCGAGGCATCCGCCGAGGTGATTCGAGCGGTGTGGCAGCTCACGGGCCAACTGGCAGCCCGAGAGCTGTGGCTCCGGGCCACAGCGGGAAAAGGCTTCGCCGCGTACGCAGAGCCGGCCTCCTTGCTGGCCCGCGCGGCACGTGGAGTGGGAGACCCCCAGGTGCTGTCAGTGCAGGCGCTGCAGGCGCTGCGGGTGGTGACGGGGAGTCTTCCCCTGGAGGGGCTCGCGCGCGCCGAGGATGCCGAAGGCTGGTGCTCTCTGGCCCAGGCCATTGCGCTCCAGCCGGACATGCGGCCCTGGGTGATGCGGGCTGCATCCGAGGTCCGCTTCTCGGGGGCTGCATTGCCGCAGGCGCTGCGCCTCTACGAGGCGCTGCTGGACTTCGCGCCGGATGCGCCAATCTGGGCTCGGGCGTTGCTGGCTTGGGACGAACACAAGCCGGAGGCACGCAGCGCACCGGAGTGGCTCCAGAAGGGGCTGCGCGAGTTGATCGCCACGCAGGTCCCCTCCCTGTTGGCATGGCTGAAGGCACTGAAGCCCTCCGAGAGCAACCTGCTGGTCGAGTGCGTCGCCTCCACCTATGCCCCCGAGCTGGTGGAGTCCTGGGTGGAGGGGAGCTGGGAGTTGGCGGATGAGGAGTTGCGGCGCGTGTTGAGTGGAGCCATCTCCGTCCTGCTGGACCGAAGCCGGAACAAGCAGGCGGTACGGAAGATGGAGCGGCTCGTGCGGGGCGCGCTGGACTCGAAGGACGCCGCGCGGCTGGTGATTGAGCAAGGAATCGAGCAGCTCGCGGCCACGGTGGAGTTGTCCGCCGAGGGTTTGCGCATCTGGCGTCGGTTCGGTTCGAGGATGCTCACCTACCGCGCCGAGTTCTTGGAGGAAGCGGTGCGGCAGGCCGCCTCGGAAGCCGAGGCGTGGGAGGTCGCCGAACGGTACTTGCAAGCTCGCGCGGGGGATCCGGCGTACATCGACGTGCTGCTGGCCATGGATGGAGGCGGACAGATAGGGCTCGCCCGTCGGGTTCTGGGGCGATGGGTGGAGCGGCGTTCGGAAGATGTCCAGGCGCTCGCCAAGGCGGCCTTGTCCTTGGGGTCCATGGAGGCTCCCTGCGAATACCTGCACCCGATGCTGGAGGCTCTTCTGCGGACTCTGGAAGGACAGCCACAGTCCGCGCGCACCGCTGAGGTGCTTCGGGCACTGGCGCTGGCGCGCGATCATGGAGTCCGGCTGCGCAAGCGCAGGGCGCCGCGCAAGAAGAAGGAGCCCGCCAATCCCGAGAAGGAGCCCGCGCCGCGCAGGAAACGAAAGCCTCGGACCCAGGAGAAGCCCTGATGGCGATGTCCAATGAGTCGTTCTCCGTTCTGGGGCTGCCGCCTACGTTGGATCCTGCGGCCGTCAAACGCGCGTACTTCGCGGCGTTGGCTCGCCATCCGCCTCACCAGGATCCGGAGGGGTTTCGACAGGTGCGCGAGGCCTACGAGACACTCTCCCGCCCTGGAGCATTGGTGATGGCGTATCTGGCCAGCCCTGTGGACGTGGAGAGGCTGGCCCATGAGGCGCGTGAGCGCTTCGATGCGGCTCTCGAGAAGGCCCGGGAGACAGCGCTGGCTGCTCGCGCCGGGCAAGAGGCCGCGGCCCGGTTCCAGGAGCGGTGTGCTCGGATGCGTTGGGATGAGGCGCTTCGGGCTTGTGCCGGAGAGCCGGTCCGCTGAATGCTGGACGGAGCTACACGCTCATTGCAGCGGAGGTGTCAGCGCCGGCCCGACTTCTTGCTGGACTTGCCACCCGATGCAGCCTTCACGGGAACGAGCGGTGGAGGCGTGGGTTCAAGGGTCGCCAGCAGCGATGCGGGAGGAACGGGCATGGGCGAGAGTGTCAGCTCCACGCGCCGGTTGCGCTGGCGGTTCTGAGGCGAATCCATGGGCACCTCGGGCCGGAACGAGGCATGCCCGATGGCACTGAGCCGCTCTGGGACGATGCGAGCGGGCGGCTCCATCAAGACGCGCACGATGGCCGTGGCGCGCGCGGAGGACAGCTCCCAGCTTGTTCCAACCCCCGTGCCCGAGGCGGCGGGCAGGTCATCCGTGTGCGAGGACACCTCCACCGCGTGGCCTTCCACCGCGGCCAGCACCGCGCCGATCCTTCCGAGCTCCTCCACTCCCTGGGCCGTCAGCGAGGACTGGCCCGGCTCGAAGAGGAGCCGCTCGGACAGCTCCACGCGCAGGGCATCGGGGCGGGTGGTGTCGAACCAGATGTCTCCCTGAGCGAGCTCGTTCTTCAGCCTGGCCTCCAGCTTGACGCGGGCTGCCTCGCGCTGCGCGGCCTGGACATCCGCCTCCCGAATCTTTCGAGCCTCGCTTTCGCGCTGAGCCGTGGTGCCTGTCTGCTGTTGATCCAACTGCCTCAGCCGACGCTCCATGCTGGCGCGCAGCACCTGCAGCTCCGCCACGCGGGCCTCGGACTCCAACGTGCCCTGCTCGAGTTCCGTGTTGCGTTCCAGCAGCGCGGAGATGGAGGTTGATGCCATCCACCCGCCTCCCACCGCCAGAGCCACCACTCCCGCGAGAAGTGCCCACGGGAGCCACACTCTGCGTCGCGGTGGCGCTGCGCTTCGGGCTTCCTCCATGCGGGTGTGACTCCTGGTGGTTGGAGCCCCAACGCTAGCGGTGTTCCCGGGGTGCGCCTCAAGGGGGACAGCGGCGCCCATCTGCCACATGCGAACGTGGCGCAGCGCGACATCGGGTGCCGCGTCGCGTCGCCGAGCCCTGAGTCCAACCGTACACGTCACGCCCCCCCACTTCGCACCACCGGGTAGGACGTGGTATCGGATTTGTCCCCCCTTGGGAGGAGCACAGAGGAAGCATGGGCATTGGGTGTGTGGTGTTGGATTTCGATGGGACCTTCACCGATGTGGCGGCGGAGGGGGCACCCTTCGTGCGCCATTTCAAGAGCCATCTGGCGGAGTTGCTGGGGAAGGACCCGCAGACGGTGGAGGCCGCCTGGCGTGAGGAGGAGGCAGCGGTGCTGGCGGGCGCGCATGCGTTTGGCTGGGATATCGGAGGGCGGACGGTGGCTCCGGCCACGGCGGATCCCTACCTGCTGTCCAACTGCGTGGCGCGGCAGCTCATGGGCCGCTACGGCGCGCTGCCGGATCCGGCGGAGCGCTACGAGATGCTCCAGACGCTCTACCGCGAGGCCTACAAGCTGACTGGCACGGCCTTCAAGCCCGAGGCGAAGGAGGTGCTCGAGGCACTGCTCACCACGGGGCTGCCGGTGTGGATCGTCACCAACGCGCACACGGATCTGGTGGATGCAAAGCTGGATCGGCTGGCGCCCAGGGGGCGCGAGCGGCTCAAGGTGAAGGGAGACGCGCGCAAGTACGTCATCGAGGAGGCGCAGCCGGTGGACGCGCGCTTCTCGGCGTTGCCCGAGACGCTGAGCTTCGATGGGCTGCTGCCCCGGCCTGTCTACCTGAGGCGAGGTCCGTACTACGAGGCCCTGCGAGCCATCTGGGGCGAGACGGGCACGGGGCCCGAGTCCACGCTGGTGGCGGGAGATATCTATGAGTTGGACCTGGCGCTGCCGGCGGCGCTGGGGGCGCGGGTGCAGTTCGTCGCGCGAGACAACGCACTTCAGTACGAGGTGAAGGCGATGGAGCTGCTGGGCGCGCGTGGTGGGGTGGATCGGAGCCTGCGAGCCATTCTCCCCCGCCTGCGTGACTGAGGTGGATGCCATGCCAGCCATCCGACCCTTTTTCTTGCTGTGTGCGGGAGTGTTCGCCGTGGCCTGTGCCACCTCGGGCCAACTCCGAGAGCTTCGCCTGTTCCAGGAGCGGCCCTCGAAGCCGGAGGGCTGCGAGTTCGAAGTCTACGAGCAGCGTGAGCCTCCGCAAGAGTACGAGGTGATCGGGACGCTGGGGCTGACGGACAACGAGTGGATGGGAGCAGCAGGCCGCAAGCAGATGCTGAGCGAGACGGTGTGCCGAGCTGGCGCGGATGCGGTCATCCTGTCGAGCCCGGTGGAGCGCAAGAGCGCTGCGGGCCGACTCCGTGACTACGAGGCGCAGTTCATCTCCTTCGCGCTTGGGGCGACCGAGCCAGCCGCGCTGCCGGGCCAGCCGCCTGCCGAGCCCGGCGCCATCATCGTGCCTCGGGGCATGGAGTGGCCCGAGGAAAGCATGGGCGAGTCCACGCGCAAGTGGGAGCCGGAGAAGGCCGAGCCGCCCGCGAAGAAGTAGAGGCAGGGTACCCCTGCCGGGGTACATCCCACCCCGAGAGCGTGGCCTACCCTGGCTGCGCTCATGGGAGTGACAGCGAAGTGATCCGATACGGATTCACCCTCGCCGCGCGCCTGTGAGGACAGGACACGGAACCGAGAAGGGTGAGTCCATGAGAAACAGAGCAAGCCCATTATGGCTGATGGCCCTGGCGCTATATGCGACCGGAGCCGCGGCCGAGCCCGATACTTTCGGCTTGGGGACAGGTCGCGATGGAGCGCTGACCGTCTTGAAGCCTGGAGCGGTCATCAACCGCTATGCGCAGGTCACGGGGCCGCTGGCGCCGGGAGACCTGCAGATTTTCGTCTCCTCATCGGAGGGCTTCGCTGGCGGAGACCTGGTGATGGTGCTGCAGACGACGGGCATCGTGCCGGAGCCGCTGAGAGGAAAGCCTGCACCGGTCGATCTGAGAGATGATCCGGTGGGGCAGTGGGAACTCGCGCGACTGGCGGCGGCAGGTCAGGGTGAACTGACTCTCACGGTTCCGCTGGTGCACTCCTACGCGGGGCGGGTGACCCAGGTCATCCGGGTACCAGAGTTCACCGAAGTGACGGTGCGCTCTGGAGCCAGCCTCGTGGCCCAGCCGTGGAACGGAGAGACAGGAGGAGTGCTGGCATTCCTGGCGAAGGGGGCCGTGCACAACGAGGGGGAAATCCAGGCAAACGCGGCGGGTTTTCGAGGAGGGCCTGCGGTGCAACTGCCGACGGATCTCCTTGGGTGTGGGTTGCTGGCTCGAGAGGTGAGGCCGGGAGCAAGGAGGGGCGAGGGCATCTCCGTCATGAGCTACGGCCCCGGGGAGACGGGATTCGATAACGCATCCAACGGAGGAGGCGGTGGCATCTGTCCGCTGTCGGGAGGAGGAGGCGGCGGGAACGGGGGCGCTGGCGGACGAGGAGGTGACTCATCGGCACCGTGGGATGTGACGCGAGACATCGGAGGAAGGGGAGGCGCTGCGCTGCGCTACTCGATGCTCGATCACCTGACATTGGGCGGAGGCGGAGGGAAGGGGCATGGGCAGGACGGGAGTGTCAGTTCGGCGGGAGTGGGAGGAGGAGCCATCTTCGTGCGAGCTGAGAGCTTGAAGGGCCGGGGCACCTTGCAAGCGCGAGGCGAAGCAGGTGGCAGTGCAAGCGGAAGTGGCGGAAGCGGAGGTGGTGCGGGAGGCAGCATCTACCTGAGGCTGGCGGGCGCAGCCGAGTGCGGAGGCATCTCCGCGCGAGGCGGATCGGGAGGAAGTCCACAGCAGAGTTCGCTCGTGCAAGCCGGAGCGGGCGGTGGCGGCGGCGGTGGCCGGGTTCTCTATCAAGCAGCCGTGGAGGAGACCTGCCCGATTCAAGTTGAGGCAGGGATGGCGGGTTCGCGAGTGACTACGTCTGTCTCAGCCTGGATGGGAGGGGATGCTCAACCCACGGAAGGCAATCGAGCTCTATACCAGGGCATCATCCAAAGACTGGCAGAGGGTTTCTCCATCGCAAGTGTTGCCGAGTTCGCGGCTCCTGACACGGTGATCGCCAGCAGTCCAAAGAATCCGACCTATGAGAGGTCGGCAATTTTCACCTTTACGGGAGCTGGGAACCAAGGCAAGTACTGGTGCAAGGAATACACGGGAACGGAAAGCGTCTTTCTGGATTGTGGGCCTTCGGGGTCCGGCGGCTCGGGAGACACGGGGGTAGAGGACTATACTGGCTTGGCTCCTGGCATCCACACCTTTGAGGTGTATGCAGAGGACAAGAACAAAGTGCAGGACCCGAGTCCCGCGAAGTTCATTTGGGAAATCAAGGAGACGGTGATTGTCAACCAGCCCCTAGTGCTGACAAATCAGACGGCGGCGACGTTTACCTTCACGGGCGCGGGCACGGGTGGCAAGTACTGGTGTAGGGAATACACGGGGACAGCAGGTACCTATCAGGACTGCGGAACTGCCGGCTCGGGTGGATCAGGAGACATAGGGGCGAAGACATTCAGCAATCTGCCGCCCGGCTCTCACACCTTCGAGGTGTACGCGGAGGATGCTAGCAAGAACACGGACATCGCGACCCCTGCGAGTTTCACTTGGGTAATCGACGTCGCTCCACCAGACACGGTGATCGCCACCAGCCCCAAGAACCCCACCAACCAGACGACGGCGACGTTCACCTTCACGGGAGCGGGGCCAGGTGGTAAATACCGGTGCAGGGAATACACGGGATCCCCGAGCACCTACGAGGACTGTGGTGCCGCAGGCTCGGGTGGATCAGGAGACACGGGAACGAAGAACTTCACCGGCCTGTCCCAAGGCATCCACACTTTCGAGGTGTACGCGGAGGATGCCGCTGGGAATGTGGAAGTGTTTGCCGCCGTCTTTCTCTGGGCGGTGGACATCACTCCTCCGGACACGGTGATCGCCACCAACCCCAAGGACCCCACCAATCAGACAGCAGCGAATTTCACCTTTACGGGGGCGGGGACGGATGGCAGGTACTGGTGCAGGGAATACGTGGGGACCCCTGGCACCTATCAACCCTGTGGGGCCGCTGGTTCGGGTGGGTCGGGCGATACAGGAGCGAAGAGCTTTACCGGCCTGGTGCCTGGCACCCACACCTTCGAGGTATATGCGGAGGATGCAGCTGGGAACGGCGATAGCACTGCCGCGAAGTTCACCTGGACTGTGGACCTCACCGCGCCGGATACGGCGATTGGCAGCCGCCCACTGGATCCAACTCATGAGACGACGGCGGTGTTCACCTTCACCGGGGCAGGAACTGGCGGCAGGTACTGGTGCCGACTCGCGATCCCGAACGCTGTCTTCGAGGACTGTGGGGTTGCGGGCTCAGGAGGAAACGGGGATGCGGGGGCGAAGAGCTTCTCCGGCCTCACCGAAGGGCTGAACACCTTCCAGGTGTACGCGGAGGATGCTGCTGGGAACGTGGACACGACTCCAGCTCAGTTCTCCTGGGTCATCGATACCACTCCGCCCAATACGGTGATTGCCAGCAGTCCGAAGAACCCGACGAACCAGACGACAGCGGTGTTCACCTTCACGGGAGCGGGAGCTGGCGGCAGATACTGGTGTAGGGAGTGGGCGGTGACGCCTGGTCCCTATGAGAACTGTGGAACTGCGGGCTCAGGTGGTCTGGGAGACATGGGCGCGAAGAACTTCTCAGTGGGAAATGGCATCCACACCTTCGATGTGTACGCGGAGGATGCAGCGGGGAACATGGATGCTTCTCCAGCGCAGTTCATCTGGAACGTGAACACCATTCGTCCGGAGACAGTGATTGTCAGCAAACCCGCGGATCCGACCAGCCAGAGGGCGGCGACGTTCACCTTCACGGGAGCGGGAACGAACGGCAAGTATTGGTGCCGGGAGTGGACGGGGCCAACGCCTGGCAGCTTCGTGGATTGTGGTGCCTCGGGTTCAGGCGGCACGGGCGACATGGGAACGAAGACCTTCTCCAGCCTGCCCGACAATACGCACTCCTTCGAGGTCTACGCCGAGGATGAGGCTGGAAACAAGGACGAGAGCCCAGCTCAATACTCGTGGAAGGTTGACACACAGGCGCCAGATACGACGATCACCAGCAAGCCTCCCAATTCTAGCAATCAGACCACAGCCACGTTCGAGTTCTCCGCAAACGAGCCCGGCGTGGGCTTTTTCTGCTCGCTCGACGGAGCCGCCTTCGCCACGTGCACCAGTCCGCATCAATTGACGAACCTCGGCGAGACTCCTTCACCCCACACCTTCCGTGTCTATGCCACGGATGGAGCGGGAAACTCGGAAGCCGAGACAGGTGCCGCTAGCTACAGCTGGGTCGTGGACCTCACGTCTCCTGAGACGACGATCAAGACAGCTCCATCGTCGCCTACCAAGGATCCGAATGCGGTGTTCGAGTTCAGCTCCAACGAGACACCCGTCACTTATCAATGCTCGCTCGACAGCGCGGCTTGGGCTTCGTGCCCCACCCCGGTGACGTTCCCTGGTCTCAAGGACGACACCCACAACCTTTGTGTCAAAGCCAAGGATGTCGCTGGCAACGAGGACGGGTCTGCGGCGTGCCATCAGTGGATTGTGGATACCGGCAAGCCCCATACGGAGATCACCAGCGGTCCTTCCAGGCCGACCAATCAGGCGGTTGCCACCTTTATCTTCGACGCGGGGGAATCAGGGGCAACCTACATGTGCAGTCTGGACTCCGCGTCCTTCGCTCCTTGCATCAGCCCCAAGGTGTACTCCGGACTGGGCGAGACACCCAATCCTCACGTCTTCCAGGTGTACGCCACGGATTCCGCGGGCAATACGGAGGGTCCTGGAGGGGCCGTGAGCTACTCGTGGACCGTGGACTTCACGCCGCCGAATCCGCCCGTGATTGTTCTTCCTGCCGATAACCAGTGCACCAACAGCAATACGGTGGGCGTGGAGGGCTCTACTGAGGCCGGTGCTACTGTGACGATCTACCTGGACGGCCTGATGGATACGGCCCGCACCGCGACGGCGGATGGTTTGGGGAAATGGAGCGTGGGGGCTCCCATTGGAACCTTGAATGATGGCCCGCACACCCTCACCGCCAAGGCGAAGGATCTGGCTGAAAATACCGGTAACCTCTCGAGCACGAGGACCTTCGTTCGGGACACAGACCCACCGGAGACGTGGTTTGTCGAGAAGCCTCCTGTCTTGAGTCGGAGCAGCCGGGCTGTGTTCAAGTTTGGTTCGGACGAGAACGGCGTGCACTACGAGTGCAATCGCTACGACGGGAACGGGGTCTTCGAATGCTCGAATGGGCTGGAACTCACCAGTCTAATTGACGGATCTCACACGCTGGCTGTGTGGGCTGTGGACTGTGCTGGCAACGCGGACCCCACTCCAGAAGTTTATCAGTGGACGGTGGACACGATCGGGCCCGAGGTGATCGTGACGTCTCCCAAGGAGGGTGAGGCTGTCGGTAATAGCTCGCCAGTGATCTCCGGGACCTCCGAGAAATCAGCTACCGTCGAAATCATAGTTGACGACTCCGATCCACAGACACCTCCCGTGCCGGGAAAAGTCTCGGTTGGGACAGATGGTGCGTGGAGTTTCACGGTGCCCGTGTCGCTCCCGAACAGGGATTACACTGTGATTGCCACCGCGACTGACCCGGCTGGAAACATCGGACCGAAGTTTGGCCCCAGGAGTTTCAAGGTAGACACATCACCGCCGCACACGACCATCATCAAGGGGCCTCCACCCATCGACATCCATGACTCCACGGAGTTCAGCTTCCAGTCCAGCAAGGGAGGTACACTGTTCGAGTACAGCCTGGACAAGGTTCCCGAGCAGGAGAGTGACTGGCTGCCTGTCACCAACAAGTACGTGACGCCCAGCTTGAAGAATGGGAAGCACTTCCTGCTGGTGCGAGCCGTGGATGAGGCTGGTAACAAGGATCCCGAGCCCGCGAAGGCGGAATGGGAAGTGGCCGCAGAGCGGCCTCCTCCTCCGGAGATCAAGGCACCCGCGCCGAACGATGAGGTCTACTCTCTGACGCCCACCATCGTGGGAACAGCCGTGCCCAATGGGTCGGTGGAAATCTTCGTCGACTGGCAGGGCGTCATCACGCAAGACACGGATGCCAAGCCCAAGGGAACCGTCTCTGCCGACGAGGATGGCAACTGGTCGTACACATTCTCCGCAGAGGCAGGAGAGCACACCGTGGTGGGAAGAGCCGCCAATATCTACCAGAACAAGGGCCAACCCTCTGATCCCATTACTTTCAAAGTCTTCGAGCCCAAGCCTCAAGCCAAGGCTATCGGAGGCGGGCTGGGGTGTGACGCTTCTTCTTCCAGTGCGTCGTCCTGGCTGGCACTGCTAGGGCTGCTCGCATTCTGCGCCCACAGAGGCCGCAGACAGAGGCCACGGTAGGACCCAGCACCAGTGGCCTGCCGCGTTGGGCCGGCTTTGAAATCCCAGGGAGTGTAGCGTTTGGAGGTCGCGTGGTGCCGAAAGGCAGAAGCCCGTAGCCCCTCGTGCGCGGGCTGCAGGCTTCTCGGCCGATCTTCTCGTCGCAAGCTGGCAGCTATCGGCTGCGACAGAAGCGCAGGGCAGGGTTGCTGGGCCGCAGTGTGCCGCCAACCACCGACGGTTGAGCAGAGCCCTTGCGTAGTGCCTCGTACGCGGCCTCCGCGCGCCCTCGCTCAAAGCTGCGAGGGCGCGCTCCGGCGGACGCAAGCAGGGAAACGGCGTAGCATCTCGGAGCACTCCAACGGGCCCTGGGGCGGGGGGCAGTTTTAGTGACATAAGGGGACTAAAAATTCCTATCGCCTGACAGGTCGTGCGCTGCGCGGGTTTGAAGGCGGACTGCTTCATTCGGGGCGGCCAGCCCAGCAGCATCGAGCTTCGTCCACGGGGGTACATCCACTGTTGAGGACGTGGCCTACCGTGGCTGGGCTCCCATGGCAGTGACAGCGACGTGAACCGAGAAGGATTCACCCTCGCCGCGAGTCTATGGGGATAGGACACAGAACAGCGAGGGGTAAGTCCATGAGGAACAGAACGGGCCTGATGTGGCTGGTGGCCCTGACGTTATATGCGACAGGGGTTGCGGCCGAGCCTGACACCTTGGGGCGAGGGGCAATGCGTGACGGAGAGCCACTCGTCTTGAATCCAGGAGCGGTTATCGTCCGGCAGTCGACCCAGGGAATCTTGGTTTCGAGCGTTAGGGAGTTCGCGAGTCCCGACACAATCATTGCTATCAGTCCACCGAACCCGACGTACGAGATAACGGCGACGTTCACCTTCGCGGGAGCAGGTGCTGGAGGCAGGTATTGGTGTAGGGAATATTTAGGGCCAGCAGGTGTCTTCCAGGATTGTGGGTCTGCAGGTTCGGGCGGATGGGGCGATCAAGGTTCTAAAACTTTCACTGGCTTGATGCCTGGCATCCATATCTTTGAAGTGTATGCTGAAGACAGAAACGGGGGTAAAGACTCGACTCCAGCGATGTTTATTTGGGAGATCAAGGACACGGTGATTGTAAGCGCTCCCTCAAACCCGAACAACCAGACGACGGCGGTGTTTGTTTTTACAGGGGCAGGGGCGGGCGGCAAGTACTTGTGCAGGGAATATATAGGGACAGCTGGCGCCTTTCAGGACTGTGGCGCGGCAGGCTCGGGTGGATCGGGAGATACAGGGACAAAGAGCTTCAGCAGCTTGGCATCTGGGGCCCATACTTTTGAGGTGTATGCTCAAAGCGCAGTGGGGACCATGGACGCTAGTCCAGCGAAGTTTCTCTGGGAGGTGGACAGTACTCCCCCGAATCCGCCAGTTGTGGTGCTGCCCACCGAGGGAACATGTACCAACAGCAATAGTTCCGTGACTGTAGAGGGCTCGACGGAAGCTGGTGCGGCCGTGACGGTTTTCCTCGACGGCCTGTTCGACACGGCGCGCACCGCGACTGCAGATGGCTTGGGTCGATGGACCATGGGATTTCCTCTCGGAGAATTGAATGATGGTCCTCACGCCTTCACAGCGAAGGCGAGAGATCTAGCTGGTAACATCAGCAATCTCTCCAATAGGAGAAACTTTATCAGAGACAGGGACCCACCTGAGACCTGGATTGTCGAGAAGCCTCCTGTTGTGAGCTCAAGCAGTCGAGCGGTGTTCAAGTTCGGTTCAGATGAGAGCGGCGTGCGTTTTATGTGCGACCGTAACGACGGGAAATGGCGCTTCGATTGCTCGAATGGGCTGGAACTCGTGGGCCTGCTCGATGGACCTCAGGCGCTTGCCGTAGCGGCCGTGGATTGTGCTGGCAATGAGGACCCCACTCCCGAGGTCTACCAGTGGACCGTGGACACGACCTCACCAGATGTGAGAATGACTTCTCCCAGGGAAGACGAGGTCGTGGGAACGAAGTCTCCTGTTATCTCGGGCACATCCGCACTAGCGAGCACTGTCCATGTGATTATCGCAGGCAATGACTCGCAGACGCCTCTCGTGATGGGGGACACGCCAGTCGGAGCAAATGGAACGTGGAGTTTTGCCGTTCCCGTCTTCTTGGTGGATGGGTATTACACTGCCACTGCCATTGCCACTGACCTGGCTGGCAACAGCGGGCCTCCGTTTGGCCCCGTCCATTTCACGGTGGACACGATGCCTCCAGACACCACGATTCTTGTGGCGCCACCGGCTGTCGATCACCGTGGCTCTGCACAGTTCGTCTTCCAATCCAGCAACGGCGGCAGCCTTTTTGAGTGCATCCTCGACAAAGTTCCCGTGCAGGACAGTGATTGGACCCGAATCACCAACCAATACCGGACTCCTCCCCTGAAGGATGGAGAGCACTTCCTGCTGGTGCGAGCCGTGGATGATGTCGGCAACAAGGATCCCGAGCCGGCAAGGTATGAATGGGAGGTGGCCGCTGAGAGGCCTTCTCCCCCAGAGATCATCGATCCACAAGAGGGCGCTGTCGTGTCCTCGTTGACGCCCACCATCCAGGGAAAGGGCGTGCCCCAGGGCACGGTCGAACTCTTCCTCGACATGTCAGAGATCTCGGAGGACTCGCTGCCGTTCGCAAAGCCCGTGGTGGATGTGAACGGAAACTGGGCGTTCACATTCACGTCAAGGCTGGAGGAGGGACCTCACTCCTTGATGGGAAGAGCGGTCAACAAACTCCAGAACAGGAGCGCTCTCTCGAGTCGCATCACCTTCACCGTCGCTGCCCCTGTGCCCACGCCTCCCGAAGAGGAACAGGGGTGTGCAGTGTCCTCCTCGAGCGCCTCACCCTGGTTGGTCGTGCTGGGCTTGCTCGCAGTGCTTGCCGGGAGGGCCCGCCGACAGCGCTCCCGGTAGCTTCTCGCCTCCCTGAAAGCACGAAGCCCCGCCTCCCTAAAGGGAGCGCGGGGCTCGTTTGCTTCAGCCTTCTACGGAGCGCCTTACGCCTTGGCGCCCGCCGTGGCCTGGAACACCTCGTTGAACTCACCGATGGCCTTGTTCAGCGCCGTCTTGATGTCGCCGGTGAACTCGCGCTTGGCGGCCAGGTCCTTCGCCAACTGCGGGTGCTTGCCGTCCATGAACTCCAGGAACTCCTTCATCCACCGCGGCACGTCCGACACCGGCACGTTGCGGATCCACCCGCGCTTGTTCGGGTCGTCCTTGTTCGTCGCCGCGTAGATCTGCATCACCTGCTTCTCCACCGGCATCGGCTCGTACTGGCCCTGCTTCAGCAGCTCCACCAGACGCGCACCGCGCGCCAGCGTCTCCTGCGTCGCCTTGTCCAGGTCCGAGCCGAACTGCGCGAACGCCGCCAGCTCGCGGTACTGCGCCAGCTCCAGCTTCATGGAGCCCGCCACCTGCTTCATCGCCTTGATCTGTGCCGCCGAACCCACGCGCGACACCGAGAGGCCCACGTTGATCGCCGGACGCACGCCCGAGAAGAACAGGTCCGTCTCCAGGAAGATCTGCCCGTCCGTGATCGAAATCACGTTCGTCGGGATGTACGCCGACACGTCACCGGCCTGCGTCTCGATGATGGGCAGCGCCGTGAGCGAGCCCGCACCCTCCGCGTCCGACAGCTTCGCCGCGCGCTCCAGCAGGCGGCTGTGGATGTAGAACACGTCTCCCGGGTACGCCTCGCGTCCCGGCGGCCGGCGCAGCAGCAGCGACAGCTGGCGGTACGCCACCGCCTGCTTCGACAGGTCGTCGTAGATGATGAGCGCGTGCATCTTGTTGTCGCGGAAGTACTCGCCCATCGTCACGCCCGTGTACGGCGCGAAGAACTGCATCGGCGCCGGGTCCGACGCGTTCGCCGCCACCACCGTCGTGTACTCCATGGCGCCGAACTTGGAGAGCTTGTCCACCACCTGCGCCACCGTGGACTGCTTCTGCCCAATCGCCACGTAGATGCAGAAGACGTTCTGGCCCTTCTGGTTCAGGATCGTGTCGATGGCCACCGCCGTCTTGCCCGTCTGGCGGTCACCGATGATGAGCTCGCGCTGACCGCGGCCAATCGGAACCAGCGCGTCCAGGGCCTTGATGCCCGTCTGCAGCGGCTCGTGCACGCTCTTGCGCTTCACGATGCCCGGCGCCTTGATCTCCAGGCGGCGGTTCTCGGTGCCCTGGATGGGGCCCTTGCCGTCCAGCGGCTCGCCAAGCGAGTTCACCACGCGGCCCAGCAGTCCCTTGCCCACTGGCACCGAGGCGATCTGCGCGGTGCGCTTGGCCGAGTCACCCTCGCGGATGTCCTTGAACTCACCCATGATGGCGACGCCGACGTTGTCCTCTTCGAGGTTGAGCACCAAGCCCTTCACCCCGTTCTGGAACTCGACCAGCTCGCCGGCCTGCACACCCTCCAGGCCGTAGATGCGGGCGATACCATCGCCCACGGAGAGCACCGTACCCGTCTCAGCGACGGTGACCTTCTTGCCGTAGTCCTTGATCTGCTCCCGGATGATTCTGCTGATCTCGTCGGCGCGGATTTCCATGGGCGTCTTGAGTCCTCGAGTGGGGCGGCGGCAGGGCCGCCAGGATGCCGAAGCGGGCCCCCCTTACCACGCGCTCCCCAGCACCGCAACGCGATCAGTCACGGGGGCGCGACACAGGGATAATTGGCTCGGTAAGCCGGGGGCGCTCCAGAGGAGAGGGCCCCTGCTTCTACCCCTCCCGGAGGCGCCCCATTCCCCGGGCTCCCGGAAGAAAAGGGCTCCCAGGGCAGGGTTCACCCCGACTCAGCGGGAGTGCCGCCGGGGCAGCCATACCTTGAAGCTGGTGCCGCGCTCGATGGCGGACTCGACGCTGATGCGCCCGCCATGGGCCTCGGCGATCTGCTTGGCGATGAAGAGCCCCAACCCCAATCCCTCGCCGGCTGGCCGCTTGCCTCGGCGGAAGGGCTCGAAGATGGCCTCGCGCTCCTCGGGCAGCAGCAGCGGACCCTTGTTCAGGACGATCAGCGTCACCCCACTCGGCTCGCCCTTCACGCTCAGGCCGATCGAGGTGTTGGACATGCTGTGCCGCAGGGCATTCTGGAGCAGGTTGTCCAGCAATTGCGCCAGCCGGGATTCGTCCCAGTGGCCGTCCAGGTCTCCCTCCGCCACCGGGAGGATGGGGTATTCCGGGTGTGCCAGCCGGTACTCCTCCACCACCCGATCCACCACCGGTCCCAGGGACATGGGCGTCGGATTCACCGGGATGCCGCCCGCGAGGCGCGCCCGGGTGAAGTCCAGCAGCTCGTAGATCATCCGCTCCATGCGCCGGGCCGCGTTGGACATGATCGTCAGCTGGCGCGTCTGGCGCTCCTCCAGCTTGCCCTCGTGCTGCAGGGCCGACAGCCCGAGCATCACCGTGTTCAGCGGGGTGCGCAGATCATGCCCCACCACGCCCAGCAACTGCTCGCGCAGGTACTCGGCGCGCGTCGCGGCCTCCTCGGCCGCCTTCTTCCCGGTGATGTCCCACAGCGCCGCCAGGCTCACCTGCCGGCCGCGGTAGGTGACTTCTCGCGCGAGCACCTGGATGGGCACGCGCAGCTCGCCGTAGCGCAGCGCGGTCAGCTCGTACGGCATCTCCTGCTGGGCCCGGTAGGCATCCTTCGCCGCCTGGCGGGACTCCGGAGCCAGGAACCGGAACAGCGGCTGGCCCACCAGCTCCTCTGGCAGGCAACCCAGCAGCGAGGCGCTGCCGCGGCTGGCCTCCAGAACCGTCTCCCCGTCGTGGATGAGGTAGCCGTCGCACGAGAGGTCCACCAGCGTCTTCAGCCGGGTCTCCGCCTCGCGCAGCCCCTCCTCCCGCTCCACCCGCTCCGTGTCGTCCTGGAGCAGCAGGGCGATTCCCGTCATCGCTCCACCGGACGTCGCTGGCAGCAGGCTGATCCTCAAGTGGATCCGCCGCCCGTCCGCCGTCATGTCCGGCTCGGTCGTCACCGTGGCGCCGTGGATGGGCTCTCCCTGCAGCGCACGCCCGCACAAGGGGGAGAGCCCCGCTGCCAGCCCGGGCCATAGCTCCGTCACGGTCTTGCCCAGCTGGATCGGCATCGGCTGACCCGTCAGCCCCACCAGCGTCTCATTGCCCCAGCGGAGCCGCAGCTCGCGGTCCAGGAAGCCCACCGCCCAACCTGGTGCGTTGAGCAATGCATGAAGGAAGGGCCGGGCTTCTTCCGGCACCGCCGAGGGCAGTACGCCTATGGGGTTGCGCGGGAGAGCAGGCTGCGCCATGTCAGGTCGGCCACGAATCGCGGACGCCAGTCCGCAAGGATGCAGCCCAGTATAGCCGCACCTCGACCTGCTGGAAATACCGGGCTTGCAGACTGCACCCGGGACCGGGAGAACCTGCTACGTAGGGACACCGGGGCGGGAAAATTCCGCCTTCCGGCGTGCCTAGGCGTTCTGCTTGAGCTGGCGGCGCATCTGCTCGAGCTGGGTGCGGAGGCTGCCGTCGTAGAGCACGCTGCCCACCTGGGCGGAGACCCCACCCAGCAGGGAGGGATCCTCGCGGGACTCGAGGATGACGTCGCGCTGGGTGAGCTGCTGGAGGCTCTTGCGCAGCTGGTCCAGGGCGTCGGGCGCCAGCTTGGTGGCGCTGGTGACCTGGCCCCGGACGCGGCCGGCGCGGGCGTCGGCCATGTCGCGGAACACGCGGGCGATGTCCGGCACGTAGATGAGGCGGTTGCGATCCACCAGCAGGCGCAGGGTGTTGGCCAGGGCGGGCTCGACGGTGCCCATCACCTTCATGAGGGCCTCCACCACCTGGCTGCGCTGGCCGCGGGTGTAGGCGGGGTTGAGGAGCACGTCCGACAACTCGCGGCTCTGCTCGAAGGCCCTCACGAAGGAGGCGAGCTGATCAGCGACGGCATCGGTGCGGTTGGCCTCGGCGGCGACGTCGAGGAGCGCACGGGCATAGCGGCGGGCGATGGACACGTTCACCATGAGCGGCGCGCCCTTAACACGGCCTCAGGCCCGTGAGCAACGATCGGGGTGTTTCCGGGTGAAGATCGGGTGATGGAGGGCTTTCCGGTAGCTCGTGGCTGGCTGGACTCCAGGAAAGGGAGGTAGCCTCTGGGGCGAGCCCTTGATGTCGGGAGAGGGCGAGCTCCACCCGGTGGCACGGTATTCGGCCCATGCAAGAACCTGTCATTGGTATCGACCTGGGGACGACCAACAGCGCCGTGGCCACCGTGGAGGGGGGCCGGGCGCGGATCATCCCGTCTCGTGCGGGTGGTCGGTTGACCCCCTCTGTCGTAGGACTCGATGGCGATGGCGAGCGCGTGGTGGGGACTCCCGCGCAGCGCCTGGCGGAGGACCAGCCCGGCAGCGTGGTGTGGGCCACCAAGCGCTTCCTGGGGCGGCGCTGTACGCCCGAACTGCTGCAGGAGGCCAAGGCGCTGGTGCCGTATCCGCTCATTCCAGGGCCCACGGGGGATGCCCGCGTGAACCTGGGGGGCAAGGTGATGCCCCTCACCCAGGTGGCAGCGATGATCCTGGGCGAGCTGAAGCTGGACGCGCAGGCGCACTTCGGGCGGAAGGTGAGTCGCTGTGTCATCACCGTGCCCGCCAACTTCGATGACAACCAGCGCTCGGCCACGCGCGAGGCGGCCTCCATCGCCGGCCTGGAGGTGCTGCGGCTGGTGAACGAGCCCACCGCGGCGGCGCTCGCCTATGGGCTGTCGACGAGCTTCCAGGGCAACGCGCTCGTGTTCGACCTGGGCGGTGGCACCTTCGATGTGTCCATCCTCGAGGTGAGGAACGGCGTCTTCGAGGTGCGCGCCACCGGGGGCGACTCGACGCTGGGCGGAGAGGACTTCGATCAGCGCATCGTCCAGTGGCTGGTGGCGCAGGTGGAGGAGCCGATGCGCGAGGCGGTGGCCAAGGACACCTCGTCGCTGCGCCGGCTGAAGGTGGCGGCCGAGGTGGCCAAGCGCGAGCTGACGGAGAAGCAGGAGTCCCTCATCTCCGTGGCGGCCCTGGGGGACTACACCTCGACCACCCGCCGCCTCACGGGCGTGGAGACGGTCCTTACGCGCGCTTTCTTCGAGACGCTGTCCGAGCCGCTGTCGCGCCGGTGCCTCGAGGTGTGCCGCACGGTGATGCAGGACGCGAAGATGGATCCGCACGCGGTGGACGTGGTGCTGCTGGTGGGCGGCATGACGCGCGTGCCGCTGGTGCGGCGGCTGGTGGCGGACTTCTTCGGCCGGGCGCCGTCCACGGAAGTGAACCCGGACGAGGCCGTGGCACTGGGCGCGGCCATCCACGCGGACGAACTGGTGCGCCAGTCCGGCGCGGCGCTGCTGCTGGACGTGGCGGGCCAGTCGCTGGGCGTGGGCGTGCTGGGCGGACGCGTCAAGAAGCTCATCGTCAAGAACACGCAGGTGCCGGTGGTGGCGCGTGACATCTTCCTGCCCAGCCGCTCGGGCCAGGCCGAGGTTCGCATCCCCATCTATCAGGGCGAGGGCGAGTTCCAGGACGACAACCACAAGCTGGGCGAGGTGGTGCTCAAGAACCTGCAGGTGGGGCATCGCGCGGAGACCCAGATCGAGGTGACGTTCGCGCTCTCCAGCGAGAGCATCCTCTCGGTGCGCGCGGTGGACTTGAAGACGGGCGTGGCCGAGCAGGTGCGGCTGGAGGCCCGTCCCAGCCTGCCGGCGCCCGAGGCGGCGAAGCTCTCCCAGGAGCAGGCCCGGTACACCACCTCGCAGGCCTGGGAGGATTCGCAGCAGGGGCAGGAGAAGCTGCGCCGGCTGCTGGAGAAGGGCGAGAAGCTGGCACGCCTGCTCCAGCGCGGAGCCCAGGAGAACCCCAGCCCCGAGGCCCAGGCCGCCGTCACCACCATCCGCACTCTGCTCGAGTCCAGCCGCGCCGCGCTCGAGGCCGGCAACCCCGAGCAGTGCGCCAACGCCGCACGTCAGCTCACCCAGGTTCTCTCCGGCCGTCAGGCCTGACCGTTCGGGCTTGCACTGTCGGGAAGCGATCGGCCGGGCAATGGCGTGTTGTGCCGTGCACGTTCGAGCCGTCCGCCCACGCACAGTGCGGCCTCTCGGACATAGCCCTCTCCTCCCTTCGTACCTACCTCGATCTCGGTGCTTTCGGGGGAGAACATGGAACCGGCTCTCACTCGCGACGAAGTCTTTGTCGTCGATGACTCCCGCGCGGTGCGGGAGGTGGTGTGCCAACACCTGTCTCGGTTGGGGTGCGAGCCGATACCGCTCTCGAGCGGCGCCTCGTGCCTGGCCGAACTGGAACGTCGTGTGCCCGCGATGGTGTTGCTGGACTTGCGCATGGAGGGCATGCAGGGGGATGAGGCGTGCCGGCGGATGAAGGCGCACCCGAACGCGGGCAGCGTCCCCGTCGTCATGCTCACGGGCGCCAGCGCACCGCACGAGGTGATGCTCTGCTCGCGCGCCGGCGCGGATGACTTCCTGCCCAAGCCCGTGGAGTTCGACGCGCTGACGGCCAAGGTGCTCGCGGTGCGCGCGGCGCGGGAGCACGCGCGCCAGGGGCCTCCGCCGGGGCTCGGGGTGCTGCTGGTGGAGGGCAGCCGCTCCATGGGCTCGTTCCTCGGTGGGGCACTGGAGCACGAGGGCTTCCACGTCCTCTATGCCCGCCACGCCGTGGAGGCCGAGGCGCTGGCGGTGGCCTATGGCGCGCGGCTCGACGGACTGGTGGTGGATGTGTCTCGCTCGTTCGCCTTCCAGGACGGACTGGCGCTGGCCAGGCGGCTGCAGATCCTTCTGCCTCGCAAGCCGCTGGTGTTGGTGGCAGGCGTGGAGGAGCCCACGGACGTGCACTCGCGGGCCCGGGAGCTCACCGGAGAGCCTCTCCTGGAGCGCCGGTTGATGGCGCCGGATGCGCTGGTGGCGCGCGTGCTGGATCGGCTCGCTCCGGGAGTGGCGCCGGTGCGTGCCGCCGAGCGCGTGCCCCTGTTCTCCGTGGTGGAGTTCACCACGCGCTGTGGGCCCGTCCTCACCGGGTTCAGCTCGGATGCGAGCCCCGAGGCCCTCTTTGTGCGCACCCTCACCCCGGCCAGAGCGGGCGCGCGCCTGTCGCTGCGCGTGACGCTGGCGGGCCAGCGCAACGCCTGTGCCGTGGAGGCGCTGGTGGCCTGGTCCAATCCTCCGCGGCGCGGATCCGCCTTCCAGGGGCCCGCGGGCATGGGGCTGCGCTTGGAGCGCGTGGACACGGCCCTGGCGGCACAGTTCCAGCGTTTCGTGCCCAAGGCCCTCGGTTTTTCCCTCGCCCTACCCACCCGCTCCTCAATTTTCTGAGAGGCCGTACTACCTCCAACCTCCTGAAATTCCAGCTCCTTCACGCTTGGCACGTATGTGGCAATGCCCGGCGTGACATGCGACCGCGGCCCGCCGGATCAGGCGCCTCGGTGGGCCGGAGCTGCGTGGAGGAGTTTTATGAGGTGGTTGCGTTACGGCGGAGTCGGACTGGCGCTGGCGGCCGTGGGCTGCAGCAGCGGCGATGACGGTATCCCCGACAACCAGCCGGTGCAGACGCAGGCACGACTGCAGAGCTTCGATCGATGTGAGGACCTGGAGGCCTACATCGAGGACACCGCGGTGCTGGACATGCGCGCCCAGATCAAGTGGCAGAAGGAGTCGATCGGCCGGTGGGGGCGCGGTGGGCCCATCATGGTCGACGACGGCGGCCTTCCTCCTGCCTCTCCCTCTCCCGAGGCGGGCGGAGACAGCGCTGGCGGTCCGGGGACTGGCAACTCCGCCCCGGACGACTACACCGGCACCAACAACCAGGTGGAGGGCGTGGATGAAGCGGACTTCGTGAAGAACGATGGGACGCGCATCTTCGTCATCTCTGGAAACAAGCTGTATGCGCACCGCTCCTGGCCCGCGGCGTCGCTCAGCGCGGTGGGCAGCCTCACGCTCGAGGGCTGGCCGCGCGAGATGTTCCTGCAGGACAACCGCGTGGTGGTGTTCTCCCAGGTGTCCCTCCAGGAGATGGGAAACGGTGGGAAGTCCGATCTGCCCTGCGACTTCGGCTACTGTGGCTACTACGGCCTGAGCGCCACCAAGGTGACGGTGGTGGATGTGACGGACCTGGCGTCTCCGCAGGTCCAGGACGAGCTCTACCTCCCCGGCTACTACTCCAGCGCGCGTCGTACGGACAGCGCGGTGCGGCTGCTGCTCAACGACAGCTTCCGCTGGCCCGACGGCGTGAAGTGGTGGCCCGACTATTCGGAAGATCTCTGGGCGAACGAGAGCCGCGTGAAGAAGGAACTGGACGCGCTCATGGTCCAGAACGAGAAGCTCATCCGCGCGCGGACGCTCAAGCAGTGGCTGCCGAGTGGCATCCGCAAGCGGCCGGACGGCTCGAAGGTCGAAGTGGGCTACGACTGCCGGGACTTCTACCGCAGCAACACGCCCGCCAAGCTGGGCTTCGTCACCGTGGCCTCGCTGAACCTGGATGCCTCCGCTGGCGAGTCCACCGTGCGCCGCACCAGCCTGGTGACGGATCCGGGCGAGGTGTACGCCTCCACGGACAGCCTCTACCTGGCCAGCCGGCACTGGTGGTGGTGGCCGGAGGACGGGCAGAAGGACTACACGTACCTGCACAAGTTCGACATCAGCGACCCGGGCGCGGCGCGCTACGTGGGCAGCGGCGTGATGGAGGGCCACCCGCTCAACCAGTTCAGCCTGGATGAGCACCAGGGCGTGCTGCGCGTGGCCTCCACCATCGCGACTCATAAGGAGAGCGACGGCAACCCGTGGGGCCGCCAGGAGCTCACCAACCGCGTGTTCACCTTCCGGGAGGAGGGGGGCCACCTGGTGAAGGTGGGCCAGAGCGAGGAGCTCGCCAAGGGCGAGAGCATCTACAGCGCGCGTTTCTTGGGCAACAAGGGCTACGTCGTCACCTTCCGCCAGGTGGATCCGCTCTTCACCTTCGATCTGTCCGACCCGGCGCACCCGCGCAAGGTGGGCGAGCTGAAGGTGCCGGGGTACTCCAGCTACATCCACCCGCTGGATGAGAACCACCTGCTCACCGTGGGCGTGCACATTCCGGAGAACTCGAACGACTGGCGGCTGCGCGCGGTGAAGCTGTCCCTGTTCGATGTGACGGACCCGGCTCACCCTCAGGAGGCCTTCACCCAACTGGTGGGCACCTCCTACGGCTGGAGCGAGGCCCTCTGGGAGCACAAGGCCTTCAACTTCTTCCCGTCCAAGGGGCTGCTGGCACTGCCCTTCTCGGACTACGACCCGAACCAGTACGACTACTGGAGCGGCTTCCGGAGCGAGCTGCGCGTGTTCCACGTGGACGCCACCACCGGCTTCACCAACGTGGGCTCGCTCTCCATGTCGGACCTCTATCAAGCGCAGCACTATCAGAACTGGACGTGGTATTGGACGCCCAGCGTGCGGCGCAGCGTCATGGCCGATGACTATGTCTACGCCATCACCGATGCAGGCGTGCGAGTTGCTCACGTGAGCAACCTGCAAGCACCGCTCGCGACCGCGAATTTTTCGCCGGACTTCACGTTGTCGCCGTACTACCCGTAGCACCCCCCTCGAAAGAGGGAAGGCGATCGGCTCCCTCGGGGGATGCGAGCCGATCGCCTTTTTTTTGCCTGAGGTCAGCGCTCACAGGTGCCCTCGTCCGCCTCTTCAGCAGCGCATTCCGCGCCAGAAGACGCTATAGGCGGCCTGTCCCATGTCTGCCCCTGTGAAGTCCCGTCGCGAGGAATTCCGCGAACTGATGCGGCTCGCCATCCCCATTGCCATTGCTCAGGGGGGCCAGTCCCTCATGAGCCTGGTCGACACGCTGGTTGTCGGGCGAGCCAGTACCTCGGCCCTGGCGGCCGTCGGTCTGGCCAACGCCATCTTCTTCGCCGTCAGCGGCCTGGGCATGGGCCTGATGATGGGCTTCGATCCCCTGCTGTCCCAGGCCTTCGGTGCGCGCAATGCGTCCCGGGCCCGGGCGCTGCTGTGGCAGGGCGGGTGGATGGCGCTCTTCGCGGGCACGGTGATGGGGGCCTTGGTGGTGCTGGTGCCGGACGTGCTCCCGTTCTTTGGATATCCGAAGGAGCAGCTGGTCGAGACCCGTGCCTATCTCTTCTGGCGCGCTCCCAGCATGGTGACGATGCTGGCGTTCCTCTCGGTGCGCGCCTACCTCCAGTCGGCCGCGAACACCCGCCCGCTGGTGGTGGCCACGGTGGCGGCCAACATCTTCAACCTGCTCGCGGACATCGTCCTGGTCTTCGGCGGCGGCGTGCTCCCGGAAGGGTTCGGGCCCCTTCGAAACATCCCCGCCATGGGCGCGGCGGGCGCGGCGTTGGCGACCTTCCTGTGCACCGTGCTCCAACTGGCCATCATCCTGCTGGCGGTGAGGTCCATTGGCGTGGAGGGGGCGAGGCCCATACGCCGTCCGGTCTGGACGGATCTGGCGCAGGCGCTTCGGGTGGGCCTTCCCATCGGGCTGCACCTCGCGGCGGAGATCGGCGTGTTCGCCCTCGCGGGCGCCCTGGCCTTCAAGCTGGGTGAGGCCAGCATGGGCGCGCACCAGATTGCCCTCTCCTTCGCCAGCCTCTCCTTCACGATCGCGGTGGGTATCGGCAACGCGGGCAGCGTGCGCGTGGGCTGGGCCGTGGGAGCGCACAACACGCCCCAAGCGCGCATGAGCGGCTTCGTCGCGCTGGCGGGAGGCGGAAGTTTCATGGCCCTGTCCGCGCTGGTGTTCGCCTTCTTCCCTCGCCAACTGGCATGGCTGGCCGGAGCCTCCTCGGACGTGGTCCCGTTGCTGGTCCCCCTCATGATGGTGACCGCCGTCTTCCAGGTCTTCGACGGGCTCCAGGGAGTGGGCGCCGGTGTGTTGCGCGGCGCGGGCGATACGCGGTTCACGTTCCTCGCCAACATGGTCGGGCACTACGCCATCGGCCTGCCCCTGTCGCTGGTGCTGGGCTTCGGGCTCGGGCTCGGCATCCTCGGAATCTGGTGGGGCCTGTGCGCGGGCCTCATCTCCGTGGCGCTCGCCCTGGTGTGGCGCTTCAACCGCCTCAGTGCGGGCACCCTGCGTCCCTTGGAGGCATAGGGTAGGGCGCGGATGTCGTGGTTCCCGAGCCACACTTCGGGGCTTCCGAGGAGGAGAGGACTCGGCACCTGGCTTGCAGTGCTCTAAGGCATGATCTCCCTGGGCATTCCGGTGTTCTGCCTCACCACCGTGCTCCTGCTGGCGCTGGTCGTGCGCGACGCACGCTGAAGGCCGTATCAGAAGCGCAGCGTGGGCCCCACCAGGATGGAGTTGATGGGGCGAGTGCACTCGCGGACCGCTTCCTTCTCGTAGCGCACGTCGCACCACTGCCACGACGTGGCCGCCGTCAGGCCCCAGTTCATCCCCAGCCAAACGTCGAAGCCGCCGCGCACCGCCGCGCTCATGGCCTGGAACTCCTGGCGGACCAGCTGGCCGAACTCGTTCGGCGTCTGCGGCTTGGAGGCGCTGCGCGCCAGGCGCACCGCCAACCACGGAGAGATCATCCGGTCCCGGAAGCCTCGGAAGCGCACCTCCATCCCATACTGCCGGTAGTCCAACTGCACCCGGCTGGAGTCGTGCTGGATGTCCTCGAACTTCTGGCCCCACGTCTCCGCAGCCTCACCGTAGATGCCCAGGGACAGGCCAATGGGCATCTCCACGCCGAAGTACGCGTTGATGGCGGCGCCCTTCGCGTTCCACTCGCTGAGACGGTCCAGCGCCATGCCCGCACCCAGGGAGAGGTACCCTCTCCACTCTCCGGCCTGGGCCGACCCCGCCCACAGCAACAGCCCAGCCATCGCCCAGCGCATCGATTTGCGTCTCATCGGCGCAAAGCCTAGCCCAGCCCTCCGGGGGCTGGTCCACCTGCTCCCCCGCCGGTTCATCGTGCGGAATCGAGCGACTGCCTCATACACTGCACTCCCATGTCCCTGTCCTTCGAAGAAGCCGCCGCCTCGCTCCGGGATGCCCTGGCCGATGCCGCCCGAGGCCTGGTGGAGCGCGAGGCCATGGTGGAGCTGGTCGCCCTGTCCGCCGTCGCCGGGGAGCACCTGCTCGTCATCGGCCCGCCGGGCACCGCCAAGAGCGAGGCCGTCCGCCGGACCGCTCGGGCGCTGGGCGGCAGCTATTTCGAGTACTTGCTGGGACGCTTCACCGAGCCCTCGGAGATCTTCGGCCCCGTGGATCTGCGCAAGCTGCGCGAGGGCACCGTGGAGACGGAGACCACCGGCATGCTCCCCGAGGCCGAGGTCGCCTTCCTCGATGAGGTGTTCCTCGGGTCCACCGCCATCCTCAATACCCTGCTCGGGGTGCTCAATGAGCGCACCTTCCGGCGCGGCCATACCCGGATGAAGGTCCCCTTGAGGGTGTGTGTGGGTGCCTCCAACGGGCTGCCCGAGGAGGAGTCCCTGGCGGCCTTCGCGGACCGCTTCCTGGCGCGCATCTATGTAGAGCCCGTGCCCGATCCCCAGCTGGAGGAGTTGCTCGCGGGGGGCGCCTCCCTGTGGCACGAGGCCAAGGCCCGGGTGGCTTCGCTGGAAGCGCTGGATGTGCTGGCCCGCGCGGCGCAGGAGGCGGACCTGGGGCCGGTGCGGCCTCACCTGGCGCACGCGCTGCGCACGCTCCGGGCGGCGGGCATCGGGTTGTCGGACCGGCGCGCGGTGAAGGTACAGCGGCTCATCGCTGCTGCTGCGGCTCTCGCGGGGCGGCGGACCCCAGGCGTCGCGGACCTGTGGCCGCTCATCTATGCGGTGCCCACGAAGGAGGGACAGGCGCTGGCTCGCGAGGTGCTGCGCGAGCTGCTGGCCTCCACGGAGAATCCAGCGCTCGCGGCGGCGGCGCTGGAGGCGAGTGCGGGGCCCCTGGCTCGGGCGCAGCGCATCGGTCGGGCCGGGCGCGAGGTGCTGGCCGGGCGGCCCGCCGAGGGCACCGAGCAACTCCCCGCGTGGCGGCTCAAGCTGGAGGGCGTGGTGCGAGAGATGGATGCGGGGTTTGCTCCCGAAGCGCTGCCCGTGGAACTCCAGGCACTTCGGGAAGAGATTCTCACGGTGCTCGGAGGCCCTACCTCGTCCGTGGCACAGGCGTGAGGTGCTCGGGTCCCTTGGTCTAAGCTCGATTCCCCTTGGAGCTTCGCCCGTTGCCTCATGCCCCTGCCAGACTGCCGGTGACGTGGAGTCCCCGGCCCGAGCCCCTGGCCGCGCTCGCTGTCGCGGGTGTCGGGCCTGTGGCGCTCTCGCTCGCGCGCAGAGCCCTGGCCGCGGAGGATTCGCAGCTGAGCGCCTGGAGCGGCGTGGCCGGTTCGGGCGTGCTCGTCCTTCTGGGAGACACCCAGTCGTTGCCATGGGTCGATGGGGCTGTGTACCTCGGGAGGGATGGGGCCGCGCCCTCGCTGTTGCTGCCTTGCGCGCTCGCTCCCGAAGTGGCTCCCGCCCTACTCGAGCGGGCGCTGGTGGCGTGGGCCGCAAGTGGGACGCCCCTGGCGGTGCTTCCTCGCCCGGGGCTGCTCGTTCCCGTGGGCGCCGCGCGCCCGGTGGCCCGTGAGACGCTCGCTTCCTGGCTGAAGGTCGCGGAGAGCTCACCGTGAGCAGCCTGCCTCCCGCACTGCGCCCGTGGGCGTTGCAGCTCTCCCTCTTCCCGGAGGACCTGGCGCTCAGTCTGGGGCCCTATGTGGCCCGGCTCGCGGCGGCCATCGGCGCGCTCCGGCCTCGTGGGGAGACGGAGGGCGGAGAGCCCCAGGGCTATGACGGGCTCACCCGCCGCGGCCCCTACGAGCGGCTCCTGCTCACCGAGTGGCTCCACGCCCTCGAGTCCCCCGACGAATTCATCCGTCGCGCGGCCTTTGGCGAGCACGCCTTCCTCAAGCCGGCCTTCAAGCAGCCCCAGGGTTCGCGGCGCACCGTGGCGTTGCTGGATGCCGGGCCGGATCAGCTCGGGGCTCCCCGCATCGCCCACCTCGCCCTGCTCGTGGTGCTGCAGCGCCGCGCCGAGGCCGCTGGCGCCGAGTTCTCCTGGGCCGTGCTCCAGTCCTCCTCGGATCGCGGCCCCTTCGCCACCGTCACCGCTTCCACCGTCCAGTCCTGGCTCTCCGCGCGCAGCATCGCCCCCGTGACGGGCGAGCACCTCTCCAGGTGGCGCGAGGCGCTGGCGCTGGGCTCGGCCCCAGAGGATTGCTGGCTCGTGGGCAGCTCCCGGCTCGCGCGCATCCCCGAAGCCGCGGGCCTGTCCCGGGTGGAGGTGGAGGAGCGCGTGGCCCCGAGCATCCGCCGGCTCGCCGTCTCGGTGCAGCGCGTGGCCCGGGCTCCCAGCTCCGTGGAACTGGAGCTGCCCTCGCCGGAGGACTGCGTCCGCCTGCTGAGGGATCCGTTCACCTCTCGCGCCACCACGCCGGTGCGCCTGTCCAGCTCCACCCGCATCCAGTCGTTCTTCTTCTCCGCGGATGGCACGCGGCTCCTCCTCCTCCGGGCGGATGGGAGCGTGGCCGCTCAGCCCATTCCCCACTCGCCGCGCTCCACCGTCCCCAAGCCTCGGCGCTTCCAGCTGCCCATCGGCCACCGGCTCGTGGCCGTGGGATGGCGCCGCAATGGAGGGCTGCTCGCGCTCACCCGGGACGACAAGGTTCTCTGGATCCACGGTGGGGTGAAGGGCCCCCTGCGGAGCAACAAGCCCCGTGGCATTCCCTACCTGGGCTACGAGGGTCTGCTCCCGGAGGCGCCGGGGCCCAACCAACTCCCGGGCCTGGTCACCTCCGTCGTCGAGAACGACCGCGAGCGCGTGCTCATTCGTGACGCCGAGGGACGCCTCTTCGTCATCGGCCACCAAGGGCCCGCGGTGCTGGCCGATCGAGTGAGTGCCCTCGCTGAGGTGCGCCGCAAGCCCGCCTTCGTGATGAAGCCCGCGGAGGGCTCCTCCGAGGACGGGCTCATGTGGCTGGGCCTCCTGGAGGACAACCATCAGCGCCATTTGCCTCTGGGCCCCGGTATTGGCGAGGCGTTCTTCGGGCACTCCATCGCGGTCGGCCACACCGAAGCAGGCTTGCTTGCGCTGCAGCACCAGCCCGGTATCTGGAGGGTGCTCGTCGCTCATAGCAACGTCGATCTCCATGTCTCCGAGAAGAACTACCGGGTGGTGGGTGTGGCCGACAGCTCCCATGCCTTGCAGGAGCCCGGGCTGGTGTTGCTCGCGCCCGATCGGCAGACGTTCCTGCTGCAGACTCCCTCCGAGAAGAAGCGGCTGACTCGGGCCGCGGATGTCGTGGTGCATGCAGCGGTGAGCCACGGGCTGCCCGTGCTCGTGTGGCAGACCGTGAAGGGAGAGCTCGTCGTGTGGAGCCTCTCGCAGGAGGCGGCTCTCTACCGCGCCTCGCCCGAGGAGGGCGCATGAGCGCACGTCCCGTGAGGCCCCGACTCCATCTCCACCGTGGCCACGTGGTGGCGGCGGCCTTCTGGTTCGATCCCTCGCTCCTGGGCGAGCGCGAGGCCCGTCGGCGGGTGCTCGCCGCGTGGGCGCCCGGAACGAGCGTCTTCCCCGTTGCGGGCGGCTTCCTCCTGCGGCTCCCACGTCCCCATCCGGTGCGCTGCTCCGCCACGCCTGGGCTGCCCCTCACCTTGGAGGAAGGGGTGCTGCTCTCCGCTCCCCTCTCCGCCGCCGAACGCGCGAAGCTGGCTCCGCCTCCGGGCTCAGTGGTGCTGGTGCGCGCGGGACAGGCGCAGGTGTTCCCCTTTGAGCCTTCCCGCCGGTTGGATGTGGCGGCGTGGCTCGACATCTCCGAGTGGACCCCCGTCATCGTCCGGGGACTCGGTGCGCCTCCTGCTCCCGTCAAGGTTCTGGAGCCTGTTGCTGCTCCCGAGCGCAAGCTCTTCCGGGGAGTGCCTCCCGCGGAGCCCGAGGCCGAGGCGATGCGGGCACGCATGGAAGGCCGCCCGATGCCTCAGGCCGTTCAGGCCGCGCAGCTGGCCAAGGCAGGTGCCTCGGCTTCGCTGTGGGACCGGCTGCGCGCATGGTTGCGCGGAGAGCGCGGCACGCCCGCGAAGGTCGAGAAGACGGTCAGCGCATCCCGGAGCTCTGCGACCACCGCGACTGCTTCCGCCGCGCGCCGGTTCATGTCCTGGATCCAGCGGACGCTGGGCTCTCGGAGGGCGGAACCTGAAGCCTCGCGCGCCCTGCCCGCGAACGCATCCGCCAAGCCACAGGCGCGAGAGCGGGTGCCGGGGCCTCCGTCTCTGATGTCGCGCATCTTCGGCTCCATGCTTCGGACCTTGTTCCCCCCGGGCGCCGATTCGTCTTCGCGCAAGCAGGGGCCCTCGGAGCCCGCACCGCCGCCTCCTCCCCAGGGGCCGGGGCTCTTCTCCCGGCTCTCGGAGTGGCTGCTGGAGAACACGCCCCTGGGCCCGCTGCTGGGGCAGCGTAAGGCGGAGTACGTCCAGCGCCTCTTCGAGATGTTCGAGCAGGGCGACCTCAACGAGGCGCTGCGCTACGCCATCCCCCTGGGCGCGGACAAGCTGACGGAGGATGCGCGCGTCGCCCTGGGACTCCCTGGCCCGCGCGAGGACCTCTCCATCCAGCCCCGCCGAGACGGTCCCGCCTCCATCTTCGGCGGGGGCCAGGAAGTCTATGCGGCGCTCAAGGAGCGCTACCGCGCGGCCTTCAAGCGCCTGGAGCGCGAGGGCCGCATCGATGAGGCCGCCTTCGTCCTCACCGAGCTGCTCGGCGCGCACGAGGAGGCCGTGTCCTTCCTCGAGAAGCACGGGCGCCTGCGGCTCGCGGCGGAGCTGGCGGAGGGGCGCGGCCTGGCACCGGGGCTCGTCGTGCGCCAGTGGCTGCTGGCCAAGGACATCCAGCGCGCGGTGGCCATCGCCCGGCGCAGCGGCGCCTTCCCGGACGCGGTGCTGCGGCTGGAGCGCACCCACCCGGCCGAGGCGCGCACCCTGCGCCTGCTCTGGGCCGAGACGCTCGCCGAAGCAGGCGACTACCTGCGCGCGGCCGTGGTGGTGTGGCCGCTCGAAGATGCCCGTCCCCTGGCGCGCTCCTGGCTCGAGCATGGGGCCACGGTGGGCGGCGTCGGCGGAGCGCGAGCCCTCGCTCGGCTCATCTCCGCCTTCCCGGATACCTTCGAGGCCAGCCGTCCCGCGGCGCTCGAACTGCTCGAGGATGAGAGCCACGATCGCGCGTCCGAGCGGCTCGCGTTCGCGGAGGTGCTCGCGTCCGAGCCGCGATCGGAATCGCGCAACGCGCTGGTGGGCCCAGCCGTCCGCGCACTCTTGAGGGATAAGTCCGCGGATCACACTCGGATCGACGCGAGCTTCCTCGCGCGGCTCCTCCGAGACGTGGGGGATGGCACGCTGCGAGCCGATCTCCCTCCGGTATCGGATCCCCGCCGCCGCAACTGGGCTGATGAGACTCTAGGGGTGCTGGAGGATCGACTCGCCGCGATCGAGGCCGGCCCCTATCCGATCCACGACGCGGTGGCGCTGTCGAGCCAGCGCATCCTGCTCGCGCTGGGCGAGGGCGGGGTGCGGTTGGTGCGAGCCGATGGCTCCCCCGTGGCGCACTTCGACGTGCCGGCCTTCTCATTGGTGCCCTCGGTGCACGAGGACCGGGTGTTGGCGCTTGCGCCACGTGGGGCTCTCCAGCGCATCTCTCGCATCGAGCCTGGCCCGCGGCGGGCCACGTACTGGTGCGACGCCCGGGTGGATGTCTTCGCCCCGAGCTACGACGGCAACCTGTGGTTCATCTCCGAGGGCGATACGGTGATGGCGGTGGACGCGCTGGCCCAAGAGGGCCTCCGCGCGCTCTGGCGGGTGTCCCAGGTGGAAGGGGCGGTGACGGGGATCGAGGCCGATGCGGAGTCGCTGCGGTTCGCTACCTGGGGGGACGATCCCCAGCTCTGGACGTACTCCCTGCCCGGGGGGCCCACGCTGCGCTCGCGAGCCACGCGCAAGCCGGGAGATGGCCTGCCGAGGCTGGTGCTGAACGTCAGCGCGGGGGCCATCGAGCGGGCGAACGATCTGATCCTCTCGCCCCCGTGGTCACTGGCCCTCCTGAAGTCCGAAGCCGGTCACGAGGCGAAGCTCTATATGAAGGGCAACAGGCTCCGGGCGAGCTTCACCTTCGCGGGAGAGGTGCCCGTGCGAGCCCGCTTCTCGGCGGGTGAGCTGCTCCTCTTCGACACCCTGGGCCGGTTGCTGAGGGTGGACCTGGTGGAGGGCACGGCGCGGCACATCCCCGTCCAATAGCGGGGAGCGGGCGCTACGAGCGCGGCAGATGGACGGGAATGATGGCACTGGAGGCGAGCAGGCTGCGCTCCGTGTCGTCCACCTCGAGCACCACCCGCACGCCTTGGACCGTCACGAGCAACGCGGGGGGATCGCCCGGCAGCGCGACGAGCCAGGTGGACGCCATGGGAAGCGCGCCGTTGGCCAGCTCCGCCGCCCGCAGCAGGTGTTGACGGATGGCCACTTGCTGCGAAGGGGGGAGCGTGCCCAACGCGAGGCGCGTCTCCTCCGTGAAGCGCAGGGCATAGGGGCCGCTCGGCTCGGGCACCGGGGGGAAGACATCGAAGCCGCGCAGGCGCTGCCGCAACTCGCTGAGCAGTGGCCCGGGAGAGTCCGTCTTGTGCAGGAAACCCACCACGCCGCCCAGGTTCACGCTCTGTCCCGTCACGGACATCATCAACACCGGGATGTCACGCAGCGCCGCGGTGGTGCGCATCCGCCCGTACAGCTCCCAGCCGTCCACGCGAGGCATCATCAGATCCATCACGACGAGGTTCGGCCGGGCGCGCTCCTGGCTGTTCAAGTAGGACAGCGCCTCGAATCCGTCGGAGGCCAGAGCGACTTCGCAGCCTTCCGACCGCGCCGTCTCATGGAGGTGCTCCCGCCAGAGCGGATCATCCTCCACAATCAGCAGTCTCTGTACGGGCATGGCGAGGCCCCAGGGTAACCCGGTTGTCCTCCCCGTTCCTCACCGCGAGAGAAGGAGGGGGCGAACGCACCGCTCAACCGTCGCCTTTGCGACAGAGCCGACCCTCCTAGCCCCTGGGGCCCGCTTGCCCCCTCGCCAGGGCGTGGCCACCTTCCGAGGCAGGATGGCTTTTCGACTCCAGTTCATGCCCCAGGCGGTAGGGGTGCTCTCCGCCTGCCAGCCGGCCGTGCGCGAGCGCGTGCTGCATGAGCTGGGAGCCATCTTCTCCGGGCCCCTGCTCGGAACACAGGGCCAGACAGCGGGAGCGGAGCACTCTGGTGCGTGCCTGCTTCCGTCGGGCTTTCATGTGCATTACGCCGTGGACTGGAAGCATGGGCTTCTCCACTTGTTGGAACTCAAAAGCCCGGATGACGAGTTGTCAGCTCCACTCTCCTGAAAGCCCGGGCCTGGCGCTCTGTTCTCTTGTACGAGTCTCCTCGCGTGCCTCCACCCCTGGCAGACTTCCTCCGCACCCATCGCGACACCATCCTCGAAGCGTGGGAGGTGGAGGCGCGCCGGATGCCCGCGGCCCAGGGCCTGTCGCAGCGGGTCCTGCGTGACCACCTGCCCCAGTTGTTGGAGCGCATCGCGGAGCTGATGGCCCGGCCCCGCGCGGCAGAGGTGGCCGACGCGCTCAGCCACGTCTCGGATGCGCACGCACTGGAGCGGCTGGGCGAGGGCTTCGATCTGCGGCAGGTGGTGGCGGAATACCAGTTGCTGCGCCAGTGCGTGCTCCGGCTGTGGGCACAACAGCAGCCCACCGACTCATGGGAAGCCGCGTTCGTCTTCCACGAGGCCGTGGACGAAGCGGTGGCCGCCTCGGTCACCCGCTATATGGAAGTCCGGGAGCGCACCTTCCAGGCACTGGATCGCATCTCCGCCGCGGCCATCGGCAGCCCGGATCTCTCCACCTTCCTGCCTCGGCTGCTGCAGGTGCTGCGAGAGAACGTCCCCGTGGTGGACTCGGTGGCCGTGCTGGTGCGCGAAGGCAACCAGCTCCAGCTGGAGAGCGCGGTGGGGCTCACGCTCGAACCAGACTTTCGCGTGCTCATTGGCGAGGGCTTCTCCGGCGAGGCGGCAGCCACCCGCCAGCCCGTCACCGTGCACAATGTGGCCACCGACCCCCGGGTGGTGAGCCCCGCGCTGCGCGACAGTGGCATTCGGGCCCTGTACGCCGTGCCGCTGCTGCTCGAGGAGGAGATGCTGGGCGTGGTGCTCATGGGCAGCCGCACCAGCCACGAGTTCTCCGATGAGGACCGGCTGCTCTTCCGCACCATGGCGGCGCGCACCACGTCGATGATCGCCCGGGCACAGGCCCACGCGCGAGAACAGGCCGCCCGGATCCAGGCCGAGCAATCCCTGGCCCGGCTGCGGGCCAGCGAGGCCCAGCGCGAGCGGTGGGAGGAGATCTTCACCCACGTGGGCGTGGGCGTGGCGCTCGCCCGTGCCGGGGACAACGTGCTGGAGGACGTGAACCCGGCCTTCGCGCAGATGCACGGCTACTCGCGCGAGGAGCTCATCGGCCGGCCGCTGGTGGACGTCTTCGCCCCCGAGTCTCGCGGGGTGCTCGCTCGGCACGTGGCCGCCTCCTCCTCCAAGCTCCACCACGAATACGAGTCCATGCACCTGCGCAAGGACGGCACCCGCTTCCCCGTCCTCACGCACGTGACAGCGCTGCGGGACGCGTCCGGCAAGGTGGTCCAGCGCGCGGGCACCTTCGTGGACATCACCCAGCGCCGCACGGCGGAACTCGAGCGCCAGCGGCTCCTGGCCGACATCGAGGCGGAGCGCTCCCGTCTGGCGACGGTGCTGGATCAGCTCCCGGTGGGCGTCATGCTCGCCGAGGCTCCCTCCGGGCGCGTCGTCCTGGGCAACCGGCAGGTGGAGAGCGTCCTGCGCATGCCCTTCATCCAGGCCGAGCATATCGGCGATTATTCCTCCTACCCGGGCTACCACGCGAACGGCCGTCCCTATCAGCCCGAGGAGTGGCCGCTGGCGCGCTCGCTGCGCACGGGCGAGGTGGTGCAGGGCGAGGAGATCGAGTTCCGCAACCAGGATGGCCAGCGCACCGCCATCCTCACCTCCAGCGCCCCCATCCGGGATCGGATGGGGCAGATCATCGCGGGCATGGTGACGTTCGTGGACGTGACGGAGCTGCGCCGCGCCGAGGCCGCCGCGCGTCAGGCCGCCGAGTTCGGCGGGAAGCTGATCGGCATCGTCAGCCATGATCTGCGCAATCCGCTCAACGCCATCCACCTGTCCGCCACCCAGTTGCTGCACAGCGAGACGCTGTCCGCCCGGGACCAGCGCGCCGCGGCCCGCGTGGCCAAGTCGACCGACCGGATGAAGCGGATGATCGCCGAGCTGCTGGACTTCACCCGCGGCCGGCTGGGAGGCGGCATCCCCATCCACCGCACGCCCGGAGATCTACGCCAGGTGCTGCGCCAGGGTGTGGAGGAGCTGGAGGCCGCATGGCCGGACCGCACCGTGCGCCTGCGCTCGGAGGGGGGGCGCTACGAGGGCGAGTGGGACGCGGGCCGGCTCGTGCAGGTGGTGAGCAACCTGGGGGGCAACGCGCTCCAGTACAGCCCGCCGGACACGCCCATCAGCTTCGCGCTCCAGGATCGCGGGGAGATGGTGGAGCTGGAGGTGCACAACGGGGGCAACCCCATCCCGCCCGAGGCCCTGCCGCACCTGTTCGATCCCTTCCGCCGCGCTTCCTCCGAGGGAGGCGGCCTGGGGCTGGGCCTCTACATCGTCGAGCAGGTGGTGAAGGGGCACGGCGGACACATCGAGGTGACGTCCACCGCGGGGGCGGGCACGACGTTCCGGGTCCTCCTGCCTCGCGTGGCGACGATGACCCTGAGCGTGACGGCGCCCTGAGCAGCCAGGGCTAGCGGCCGGCGGCCATGGCGGCGTCGGAGGCCGGACGCAGGTTTCCGAGCGTCTCCATCAAGAGGTTGAGATCCAACGGCTTGGGGATGGAGGTGAGGATGCCTTGCGGGAGGGGCCGCGTGGCGCCCGCGCCCGAGACGACGATGACCGGCAGCCCCCACAGCGAGGGCTCCTCGGCCACACGGGCCATCAAGTCCCAGCCCGTCATCACCGGCATCATCAAATCCAACAGCACCACGTCCGGGCGAGGAGCGCGCATCAGGCGCTCCAGGGCCTGCAGCCCGTTGACAGCGCTCTCGACGATGAAGCCCTCCTCGGAGAGGAACTCCTCCAGCATCTCCCGGCTGTCGCTGTGGTCCTCGACAACTAAGACACGGAAGTGCTCCTTCATTGCGATCCGACCCCCGACTCAAAGGCGTGCGAGCTCGCTCCTAGCCTCATCCGAAGATGAGGAAGAGGAAAGTCTTCGAACCCGGGGATGTTGGCTACTCGATGATCAACGGCGGCGCGGTGTGCCCCTCATGCGCGCAGCCCGGTGGTGCGCGACGGAACGAGGCGCCGACCGGGGGGAAGGCGGCTCGGGCAGCAGCCGATCGTTGACGGCATCGTCCGGAGTCTCCCCCGCCGCCACCCGCAGGGCCACGTAGCGCAGGCTGACGAGCTCGGCGAGCACCTCGTGCCGTCCGAACGGTTGCTCCGTCTCTCGCAGGTATTCACGCAGCGCGCGGGAGAGACTCGCACAAGAGGGAAAGCGGCCCGTGCGCTCGGGCGAGAGCATGCGGTGGACGATGGCGCGCAGCGCCTCGGGCACGGCGCGCGTGGCGGCCTCCAGGTCCGTCACCGTGTAGTTGCGGATGCGCTCGGCCAGCTCATGGGCGCACAACCGCGTCACGGCATCCTCGGCCACGGGAGGCTGGCGCTGCCGCGCATCGAAGCTCTCGGCGCCCTCGAAGAGGTGGCGGCCAGTGAGGAGCTGGAGCAGGACGATGCCCAGGGAGAACTGGTCCGCGCGCCCATCCAACGACAGATGGTGGACGTGCTCGGGAGCGGCGTAGGCGAGACTACCCTGCACGGCGGGTCCCTCGCTGCTCACGCGTCCGGCCAGGCGGGACCACGCGGCGCCGAAGTCCAGCAGCTTCACCTCGCCGTGCTCTCCCAGGAGGATGTTGTGGGGCGTCACGTCCCGGTGGACGATGCCCAGGTCTCTCCCGTGCTCATCCACCAGGGTGTGGGCATGGTGCAGCGCATCGGCGATCTCCGCCACCACATGGCAGGCGAAGCCCTCGGAGAGCGGTTGGCGCGAGTGTTCCGAGGCTTCCAACAGCACATCCAATCGATAGCCAGGCACGTGTTCGAGGATGAGGTGAGGCATGCCATCCGGCCCCTTGAGCTGGAGCATGGTGAGGAGGTTGGGGTGGTGCAGCTGCGAGCTGACGCGGGCCTCGTCCACCAGCCGGCGCCGCGCCTCTTCGGACACGGGGGGCAGGGGACGCTTGATGATGCTCAAGCCGCCGAAGCCCTCGTCGTAGCGGCGCCGGGCGAGGACCAGCTCCCCGTTTCGGGCAGCTCCCAGCGTCCGGACGAACTCGTACGACGTGGGCCCGGACCGCAGCAGCACCTCGGGCACGGCGGGCTCGGAGGACAGGGACGGCATGACGGCACTCCTGCGACGGAGAGAACCTGGAGAGTATGGTTCGTCAGCAGGCTGGCGTCACCTATTGGGTCGTCCAAGACGACCTGGGAGCACCCCTGACCGCAGGACAGCCGCCCTACCTGATAGGGCCTGTGTGATGCATTGCGTCACGAAGGCGCGGCCTAAACGGAAAATCCAGGGTTTAGACGGGCCCAGGGGTGTAGGACCCAACCCATGAAATAGGGCCCGACCTGGTAAATAGGGTTACCTGCTCCCGACGTAGCGGGTTATAACGGCGCGCCAGGCGGCGAGGGCCAGCAGGTGACTCCCGCCCAACCTGCAACGTGCGCAAGGTTCGTGTGTTGAGAGCCAACCTGAAAGGTTCTACGATCTCGTTCTCCTCGGCCCCCGCCCCGGCGCGGCGCAGTGCCCGCCGCAAGGGGCCTGTCCTGCCTCAAGCCGTGCGGCGCATGGAGAAGCGGCTGGCAACGACGGTGGGCGAGGCGTCCCGGATGGCGCGGATGCGCGCCGGACTGACGCAGGCGGATGTAGCCGAGAAGATCGGCGTGGCCACCGAGGTGTATGGGCGGATGGAGCGGGGGAAGATGTTGCCCAGCGTGCCCACCCTGCTGAGGCTGTGCGTGGCGCTGCGCAGCGGCCCGGACGAGTTGATGGGCCTGGCGCCGCGCAATGGCTCGCCCGAGGAATCTCCCTGGGCGGACGAGGTGCCGGAGGGGCTGGACGACACGCCGGAGATGCGGCGGCTGTTGCGCAGCCTGCGCCGGCTGAAGCGGCCCCAAATCAAGCTGATGCACCTCGTGGCCACCGCCATCATCGCGGGCGCGTGAGGCGCACCCGCCCGGCGCGGCGCTACCAGCCCTGACGGATGTACGCCTGGAAGCCCTTCTTCTTGAGGGCCTTGAGGGTCGTCTGGGCCTGCGCCTCGGTCTCGTAGCGGCCCGCGGCCACGGACAGGTAGCAGCACAGCAGCTGGGGCGCCTTGCGGCTGTCGAAGACCTCCGCGTCCTTGAAGCCTGCTTCGAGCAGTTGCTTCTTCGCGTCCTGGGATTGCTTCTCGCTCTCGGGCTCGAAGAGCGGCTTGTTGCTCACCAGCACCAGCCAGCGCCGCTTGTCGCCGAAGGGAGAGACCTGCTTGCGTGCCTCCTCTCCAGAGAGGAGCACCTGGAGGGTGGGCTCGTTCCGTGACGGGTGGAGGAGCATCGCGCTCGCCACCTTGAACTCGGGGGAGGGCTCGGCTGAGTCGGGATCGCCAGAGCCCTCGGAGGTCTTCGGCGCGCGGACCACACCGGTGAAGGAGCCTTCAATCACCAGTTCCGGCCCCCACGAGGCCTCGCGTCCGCTCTGGCGCGTTGGCAGCACCACGCCCTTCTCCGGGAGGAGGATGACGCCGTGACTGCGTTCCTCGTCATCCTCGACATCGGCACGGCCCACGTAGAACCAGGTCGGGCAGGTAGCGGAGGGCATGCAGCCGGTGACGTGCAGGCGGACTCGCTCGGGTTGGCCCTGGCTGGCGTTGCGCACGCGCTCCCGGATCCACTTGCCGGTGTCGGTGCTCTCCGGCGTGGGAGCGCCGGACTCGGCACGTGCCGCGAGCGGCAGCCACAAGAGGCTCAAGCAGGTCAGCCAGAGGGCGAGGCTCTTCATCAGGGGCTCCGGGGATGGGGCGCTGCGCCATGCGGGTGACACGCACTCGGGGTGGGAGGGGAGCAGGCTAACGGTCCAGCGTCTGACAGAGGAGGACTTCGCGGGTGACGCCTCGGCAGGTGATCAGACTTGTCATCCCCTCGGGAACCCTGGCCTCATGCCCCCATGCGCGAGCCGCGGATGGGATATGGCCGATAGGGGGGCCGGGCTGAGCCAACACCTCGGGATGGGCAGGTCCCTCGAGCTCGGGCTGGTGCTCGGCCTGGCGCTGTTCGCGCTGCGAGCGTGGGGCGCGGATGCGGGCACTTCCGACGCGGGCACCCTCACGGAGGTGGGCGTCCGCCGGACGGATGCGGGGCTCGAGCTGGAGGCGACGGGGCCGGCGGATGCGGGCTCGGAGTCGACGTTCCAGGCACCCATGCTGCTGGCGGATTCACCGGCGACCTATCCGACTCAGCTTGCCGCGGAGCGGGTGACGGGCACGGTGCGCTTGGAGTTGCTGCTGGACGAGGCAGGCGAGGTGGAGTCCGCGACGCTGGTAGCGGGCTCCCACCCGCTGCTCGATGACGCCGCACTGCACGCCGCCACGAGGCTGCGCTTCACCCCGGCCCTGCTCGACGGTCAGCCGGTGCCGGTACGCATCGGCTTCGAGTATCGCTTCGAGGCCCCCACCGACACGGTGGCCACGGCCGGGGACGGAGGCACGGCTCCAACGCTCGCTCCCGTGTTGTTGCGAGGACTGGTACGCGAGAAGGGCAACCGTCGGCCGCTGCCTGGGGCGGTGCTCATCTCGGACGCCGCGCCGGACATGCCCGTGGAGACGGATGCTGAGGGGCGCTTCGAGGCGCGCTGGCCCGCGTCGGCCCAGAAGGTGCGGGTGGCAGCCTCGGGACACAAGCCCGGCAGCTTCATCGAGAACCTGAGCCGGGGCGAGACGCTGGAGGTGGTCTACGGCCTGGAGCCGCTGGTCATCAATCCCTACGAGACAGTGGTGAGAGGGGATCGCGAGCGCACGGAGGTCTCCCGCGTCACGCTGCGAGAGGCGGAGCTGCGAGACGTGCCCGGCACCATGGGAGATCCCTTCCGCGTGGTGATGCTGCTGCCCGGAGTGGGCAGCATGGTCTCGGGAGTGGCGTACCCGGTGGTGCGAGGCAGCCAGCCCTCGTCCACGGGCTACTACCTGGACGGCATCCGCGTCCCCATTCTCTTCCACCTCTTTCTGGGGCCGGCGGTGGTCCACCCGGACTTTATCGACACCATCGACTTCTACCCGGGCACGCCGCCACCCCAGTATGGGCGGCTGATGGGAGGCGCCATCGATGGCCGACTGAGCCGTCCGAGGGATGACCGTGTCCACGGTAGCGCCTACGCGGACCTCATCAACGCGGGTGTCTTCCTCGAGTACCCCTTCAAGTCCACGGGCACCAACATTTCCATCGCGGGGCGCTACTCGTACACGCCATGGATCATCGCCCTGGCGGCCAACGCGTTCCAGGATCCGCCGGCGCCCGGCCGGAAGAACGACAAGCTTGTCCTCGACTTCTGGGACTACCAGACGCGCATCGAGCAGGACCTGGCGGGCGGGAAGCTGCGGCTGCTGGCGTTCGGCTCCTCGGACACGTTCGGTACGAAGGCGCAGGACGCATTCGGTACCACCACACTGCAGACCATCCTCTTCCACCGCCTGGACCTCCGGGACCGGCGGCGGGTGGGGCCCGGTGAGCTGGAGACCGGGGTGACGTGGGGTGTCGATCGGCTGGCGACGGTGAGCAATGACGCGAGTGACAATGCCGAGTTCAACATCGATCAGAGGACCCTGGCGGTGCGAGTGGGCTACGAGGCGAAGCTCACCGAGCGCCTGAGCCTGCGCAGCGGCGCGGATGTGGACCGCAAGCGTGCGGCGGCGACGATCTCCTCCGACGATCCGTTCGACGACGTCGACGATGTGAAGTTCGATCAGCCGGTGGCGGTAGGCCTCTTCTCGGGAGCCTGGGGCGAGCTGCTGTGGCAGCCGGACGAGCGGTGGACGCTCATCCCCGGCCTGCGCCTGGACAACTACCATCTGTCGGGGGGCACCAATCACTTCGCCGTCGAGCCTCGGCTCACCGCTCGCTACAAGCTCCGGGAGGACCTGACGCTCAAGGCCGGCGCGGGGCTCTTCCACCAGGCGCCCACGACGATCATCAGCGTGCCCGTGGTGGACATCGCGGGGCTCACGCAGGGAGTCCAGGAGGCGCTCCAGCTCTCCATGGGAGCCGAGTGGAAGGCGCCCAGGAACTTCGAGGTGGGCCTGGACTTCTACGTCAACCCGATGCTGCGCACGGTGGAGTTGACGCCCTTCGCGGATGAGACGCTCCTCGACGGCGGCGGCGAGGGTGGACTGCCTCGCACCCCCCGGAGTTCCCAGGTGAGGGCCTCGCAGATTCTGATCGATGACGAAGATCTGTCGGACCTGGTCAGCCACGGCCTGGCCTACGGCATGGAGGTGCTGATCCGCCGCCCGCTGGGAGGCAACTGGTTTGGATGGCTCTCGTACTCGTTGCAGCGCAGCACGCGTTACACGCGCTTCGTCCGGCACGACGAGCTCGGCGACTCGGTGAACGTGGAGGCGAAGAACCTGCCCTTCGTGTTCGACCAGACGCACATCCTGAACATGGTGGTCAGCTACAAGTTCGCCAACAACGTGACCTTGGGTGGGGTGCTGCACTTCAACACGGGGCGTCCGGAGACGAGCGTGCTGGGCACCGCCACGCATCGCGAGGGCATCCGGCAGGAGCCGGATGGCAGCTCGCACCCGGACTGGATCCAGGTGGACCGGGATCAGGTGGACCGGCTCCCGGCCTTCTTCCGGTTCGACGTGCGCCTGGCGAAGGCCTGGGCCTACGAGACGTTCACGCTCGAGGCCTACCTGGACATGCTGAACGTGACGATCAGCCGCGAGGTGGTGGGCTTCGACTATCTGGGCACGGGGCCCTCCGGTGCGCCGCTGGAGAAGCGGCCCATCGGCATCCCCGTCGTGCTGCCCATCCTCGGGCTCAAGGGGCGCTACTGATCAGGAGCACCGTCCGGCACCAGACAGCATCCAGTTCGAGACGCTGCCAATGTCTGGCGCTGATCATCCAGAGGTGGATCCGGTGCCGTGCCGGATCATGACTTCCCGGAAATGTGGCAGGGTGCTGGCGGCCGCGCCGCCCTCTTCTGTGCCCGATTCGCTGGCGAGATGGCGGTGAGCTGGGGGGTTGCATCCATGAACATGTCTCCTATTCCAGGGAGTTCCCTGGGGAGAGGGCTCTGCGTCGAGAGCCATACGCCGTGCCTGCTCTTCGAGGCGGTGCGCGACAGCGATGGGGATCTGCTCGCGTTCCGGTGCGTGGCGGCAAATCTCGCCGCGGAGGCGCAGGCCTGGAGGGAGGAGGGCACCGGAGGGCTCTCTCGCTGGGTGGAGTCGGTGGCGGGCATGCTGGAGCTCCCCGCATGCGCCCGGGTGGTGGAGACGGGAGAGCCCTACGTCACCGAGCTGCACCGGCGCTCGGGAGGGACGCGGACGTGCTGGCTCGCCACGGGGGTGCAGAGAGGAGATGGCTTCGCGCTGTGGCTGCGGGATGTGTCTCGCGAACGGCTGGAGGAGCGCGAGGCCCTCGAGGCGCTGGAGCAGGCCCAGGCCCGCGAGGAGCGCATGGTGGAAGAGGCCGAGCTCCGCGAGCGCTTCATCGGCATCCTGGGGCATGATCTGCGCAGCCCCATCAACGCCATCACCCTCTCGGTGCAGGCCCTCGCGCAGTGCGGCCCACTCTCGTCCATGCAGCAGGAACTGAGCCAGCGTGTCGAGGCGAGCGCGGCCCGTATGGCGAAGATGGTGGCCGACATCCTGGACCTGACGCGGGCGAGGCGCTCGAGCGGCATCCCGCTGTCCGTGGCTCCCGCGAGCCTGGGCACGGTGTGTCGCCAGGTGGTGGACGAGCTGGCCACGTCCCACCCGGATCGCTACATCACCTATGAGGAGGCGGGCCCCAGCGAGGGCGTGTGGGACGCGGAGCGGTTGGCGCAGGTGGTGAGCAACCTGGTGGCCAACGCGCTGGAGCACGGGGGCGAGGACGTGCCTGTGTTCGTGCGCGCCCATCCCCGAGGTGAGCTGCTGACGCTGGAGGTCCACAATCCCGGCGTGCCCATCCCGGAGAACCAACTGGCCACGCTCTTCGAGCCCTTCCAGCGCGCGAGCGCCTCGGGTGGGAGCAGGCGCTGCAGCGGGCTGGGATTGGGCCTCTACATCGTCCGGGAGCTCGTCCACGCGCACGGAGGACGCGTGGCGGTCCGCTCTACGGAGGATGAGGGCACCACCTTCACCGTGCTACTGCCCCGAGACGCGCGCCAGGCTACTCCATGGCCTGGAGGGCCGGAGCGGCACGCAGGGTGAAGAAGGCGACCTCCGGCTGGGTGCCGCGGCGGAGGTACGGCCCACCGAAGCCGAAGCCCAGCCCCTGGTTCACATAGAGCTGGTTGCCCCGCACCGCGTAGTGCCCGCGGATGTAGGGCTGGCCGGCGCGGCGGAAGAGGGCCTCGGTGAGGCCTCGCACCACGAACTGGCCGCCGTGCGTGTGTCCGGAGAACTGCACCAGCCCCGCGTGTGGAGGCAGCTTCTCCACCGTGGGCGGCGTGTGAGCCAGCACCAGGCGCGTGCCGGAGGTAGGAGCGCCTCGGAAGGTGGCCTCCACGTCGTCGCGCCCGGTACGCCCGTCATCGACGCCCAGGATGGTGGCGGGAGCGCCTCGCACATGCACCACACGGTGCTCGTTCTGCAGCACCGTGTAGCCCAACTGTTGGAAGCCGTCGCGCAGGTAGGACGCATTCACCCAGTGGTCATGGTTGCCCAGCACCACGAAGACGGGGCCCTGCAGCCCCGAGAGCACCTCGCGCACGCGCGGCAGCGGCTTGGGGCTGTGCGTCACATAGTCGCCCGTGAGGAACACGAGGTCCGGCGCCGACGCGTTCACCGCCATCACCGCGCGGCGGATGCGCACGTCCGAGGTGGCCTGCCCCACGTGGATGTCCGAGAGCTGCGCCACCCGGAGTCCGTCATGCGCCGGGTGCAGCCCGGGGACATGGAACTCGTACTCGTTGAGCGCGAAGTGGTCGCGCCACCGCAAGCGCAGCTCGGGGCGGAGCGGATCCTCGACGCCTCTCGCGACCACCTCATTCCGCGCCAGCGCGTTGCGCCCCGTGGAGAAGGATGCCGGGCGCGCGGCGCGGCGTCGGGAGAGTCTCAGAGGCATGCTGTTCCTTCCATCGGGGCAGGGTGGAGTCGTGGATTCTAGAGAACAGGTCCCACGCGGATGAAGGTGGGGGAACAGAGCCGCTTGCCCCACGAGCATCCAGAGACCCGGTGGGAGAAAAAACCCGAAATGCCTCAGGAAATTCCGGCGCCTCCATGGAGGGCCGCTCCCCGGGCTGGGGGCCGGGCACCTGCCGAAAAGGGAAACGGGGGAGGGTGCTTGTGCACCCTCGCCCCGTTCCTGGACTTCGCGGTGTGGGAAGCGGACTCAGTAGCCGCGCAGCACGGTGAGGCCCGCGTCCGTGAGGACGTAGAGCATGGCCGGCTTCACCGTCGGATCATAGTGCAGCTCCTTCACGGTGCTGCCCGTCACGCCGCCTACCTTGGTGAGCTGCTTGTTGGCATCCAGGCGCCACAGGCCACCGCCACTCGTGCCGATGAAGAGTGAGCCGTCATCCGTGGCCGCCAGCGACAGCAGCGAGTCCGTGGGCAGGCCCGCCACCTTGGTGCCGCGCGCCTCCGAGCGGCGGGCAATGGTCATCTGCCACAGGCCGAAGTCGCGGCTGGCCAGGTAGTAGGTGCCGTCCTTCGTCTGCTGGAAGCCGCGCCAGTAGTCGAACTCCTCGATGCTGTTGAGCTGGGGCAGATAGGTGCTGCTGAGCTTCTCCGGGTTGAGCGTCTCGTCCACGCGGTCCCAGTCCGCCAGGTTCTGCGACGGCACCACCACGCCGATGTTCCAGTCGTTGCCGATGAGCACCTCGCCGTTCTGGCCGATGCCCAGCGCCTGGCTCAGGCCCGTCATCTGCGTCTTGCCCGTCACGTTGCCCTGGTCGTCGTACTTCTCCTTGAACCACACCGGGTGCCGGTGGCTGTTGTAGACGAGCCCGCGGATGCGGGTGACGCCGTGGTTGGTGCCGATGTACACCTCACCCTTGAACGGGCCGCTCATCACCTTGGTGCAGGTGAGCACCGAGCGATCCTCGTCGAAGTGGTGATCATTGGTGTTGCGGATGCCGATGTTCTGCGGCCCGTTGGAGCGCGCGGACTTCTGCAGGTGCTCCTCGAGGACGATGGAGCCGTCCGTGTTGAGCTTCACCGCGTCCATGTCGCCCTTCTGGTACTCCTCGTAGCGCACGGGATCGAAGCGGGTGGGATCCGGATCATCGTAGTTGGGGTGCGAGCGCCCATCCGGGCTGTAGATGAACGAGGGCGACAGGTCCGGGGCGGTGTAGCCCACGTAGGCCCGGCCCGCGCTGCCGCCGCAGATGACGGTGGAGCTCACTGCCAGCGTGTCGGGCCCGAAGCCCAGGCGCGCCTGGCCGATGTTGCTCACCCAGGTGGGTTGGGTGTCGCCGGGCTTGAGCACGCCGATGCGCTCGCCGTCCAGCAGCCAGATGTTGTACGCGTCATCCACGCCCACCGAGCGCACGCGCCCCAGGTTGTAGCGCTGGGTGTAGTTGACCACGGGCTCGTCCGGCCAGGGGCCGGGGCCAGCCTGCGGCGGAGGGTTCGGGATCGGCGGGTTGCTGGGATCCTCGGGGGGGACCGGATCCGGTGGGTTGTTCACTGGCGGCTGCTCCTCATCCGGATTGGAGCTCGGTGGATTGACCGGGTCTTCCGGAGTTGGCGCGGGGACCTGAGGTACCTCCGGCTTCTGCCCGATGGGCTGGACCGGCTTCCCGGTGTCTCCGCACGCCCACGTCACTGCCACCGCCACGACCGCACACGCCGCCAACAGTCTCCGTCTCACGTTCTGGTGCCTCCCCTGACCCGGGCCATCCAGAGCAAACGCCGTACCGGCCTGAAGGCGGGGGTGGGCGGGAGAGAAAGGGTGCTCGCTGTCCCAGGGAGGGAAGCACTTTTCCCAGAAGCAGAAGGGCCCGCTCCCCAGAGTGGGAAGCGGGCCCGGGTGCGTGGGGTGGATCAGCGGCGCTACTTCAGCGGCTTGTTGATGTCCTCGCTGGTGTCGTTGGCGCTGTCCTTGACGTCCTTGCCGACGTCCTTGGCGCCGCTCTTCACGTCGTTGCCCAGGTCGCGCGCGTCATCGCGCAGGCCCGCGCCGCCGGTGCCTTCCTTGTTCATCGAGTCCTTCTCGATGGCCTTGGTGCCCTTGGGGCTGGTGGCGCGCAGCTCCACCGCGACGATGTCCTGGCCCTCGAGCTGGAACTTCGCGCGGACCTGAGCCCCCTCGGGCAGTGCGTCCTTGCTCACCTTCTTGCCATCCAGCCACAGCGCCGTCTTGTCGCGGATGTCCAGGTCCGCGGCCGGCAGGCCCTTGCGCTCGATGGTGACGCCCTCCATCGTCTTGTCCTTGAGCGTGCCCGTCAGCGAGAAGGCCTGGGCCGCCTTGAAGGTGCCCTCGCTCTCGGTCTGCATGCCCGTCGCGTCCTTGGCGGCCTTGCCGATCTTCGGGCCCACCTCGGTGGCGTCGACGCCCTTCTCGGCGTCGCGTTGTGACTCGCGGATGGAGTCGCCCGGCTGCTGCGTAAACACCTGGGTGGCGTCGCGCGTCTTCGACTGCTGCGCCTGCTGTTCCTTCTGAACCTTGTCCCCTGCCGTATCGTTCGCGAAGGCCGCAGTTCCCACGCAGATGGCCAGCGCTGCAATGAGCTTCTTCATTGCCGAATCCCCTTGAAAGAATGGAATGAACTTCGGGGAGAACGGTGGGGAGTCGATCCCCGCGTGCCAACCGGTTGCACCGCTCCGGAATCGCCTCGTTCGGAGAGCAGCCAGGCAGGGCGGGCAGGCAGGCAGGCCCTGCTCTGCCTACCAGACCTTCATCAGTCGGGGACGGCAGACGAACTTCGGGTTGCGCAGGTCAATCACGTAGAGATCGCCGGTGGTCTCCTCGAAGCGGCCGGAGAGCACGCCCAGGGCCGCCGCGGAGGCGAGGTACCAGGTGTCCTGGCCTTCGAGTTCCTTGAGGTGGCGGAGGTAGACGACGCGGCCCTCCACGGCCCAGAGGCTGCGAACGCCGTCCTTGTGCACGCCCAGGGCGTTCTCGGGCGGAGGCGTGAGCCGGGCCAGTGCGGGAGGCACCGAGTCCAGCACGTACGCATCGAAAGCCTTGTTGCCGCTGGGCTGCACCACCTGCACCGAGCGCAACTGGCCATCCGCGGCCTGCTGCAGCTCCAGGACGATGACGAGGTCCGGCGCGGGCTCGGCGAGCTCCTGCATGGCCTCGCCCGCCTGGAAGAAGGCGCGCATCGAGTCGTGCGCCGGGTTGCCGTGAGAGATGGACTCGAACCGCTCGGAGGCCGTGGGAGGTTCGCGGCCGAGGGGACCTTTGGGGGTGCGCGAGGGCGCCAGGGTGCCTGTGGCGCCGTACTGCTGGGCCCTCTTCACATAGGACTGGGCGAGCCGCTGGGAGTTGCCCTTCACGTCGAAGAGCGGCGGCTTCTCCATCTGCTTCTCCAGGGCGGTGCGGATTTCACTGAAGTAGGGGTGCACCAGGCCGTTCTCCACCCGGAGCTGCGCGAGCTCGTCCTCGACGAAGGTCTGCACCCGTTCGGTGACGCGGGCCTTCTCCTCGGCGGCCAGCACCTCGGGAGCGAGGCTGGGATCGTCGGGGTGGAGGGTGCGTCCCCGGGGAGCCTCCACGGTCTCTGGCAGGCTCCAGCCTCCCGAAGGTGTGGGAGGCACGAGCGAGGGACGCTTCGTCTGCTCGGCGAGCGGTGCGTCCGGAGCGGGCGAAGTCTGGGAAGGAGGCGAGGGAGCAGGTGCTGGCTGCGCAGGCGGCTCGGCCGCTTCGCGAGGCGGAGGCGTCGGCCGGGCCAGAGCAGGCGGAGGTGGCCGGGGCGTGGGGCGGGGGCGCACGGGCCGCACCGGGGCGGCAGGAGGGGGCGCGGGGGACGGAGCGGGGGGCTCAGGAGGCGAGGAGATGACCTCGACCACCAGCGGGGACGGTGGAGGGGGCGGCGCTTCAGGGCGCACGGGCTCATGCTCCCAGAGCAGAGCCAGGAGCGCCGCATGAAGCAGGACCGAAACGAGGCCGGCCCACCTGAGGCGTGAGCGCCGCATGGCCCCACGCTCCCAGAAAGCCAGCCCTCGCTCAACTCCGGTCCGTCACGGGGTGGACAGCCCGGGAGGCACCGTCCGCCTCAGGACTCAGTCACACCGGTCGCACAGGCCGCGGAGGTGGACCTCAACGGCGCGGGCGGCCACGGCCTTCGGAGCCCCCTTCGCCGAGGAGATCCGCACGGACTCCTCGGGGAGACAGGACACCGTGCCGCAGTCGGTGCAGGTAAAGTGCGGGTGGGTGCCGCTGTGCGCCTTGCCCGCGCGCCGCAGCTCGAAGCGCCACACGTGGTCGCCCAGGTCCGCACGCACCACCAGCCCGGCCTCGGTCAGGTCCGTCAGGTTCCGGTAGATGGTGACGCGATCGTAGCCCTGGTCCCCCAGGGACTCGACGAGGTCCGCATGGCTCAGCGGCGCCGAGGCGCCCTCCAACTCGCGGAGCACGGCCACGCGAGGCGCCGTGCTGCGCAGGCCCACTCCGCGAATCTTCTCCTGGAAGTCAGCGAGCTTCGTCGACTGGGCGGAGCCCTTCTTTTCTCCCATGGCCGCTCGCATAGCCGATCTGCTCGACCCTTTCACGCGCTCCTCGGGGGAGTCGTGCAGGACCCCTGGCGTCACGCTCTTTCCACGGGATGGGTGCATCCGGACTCGGGACGAAGGGGAAGCCTTCCTTCGAGAGGAGGGGCTCTGCGCGGCACTCATGTAGCTCGATTTCATTTGCACGCGCGGGGCGATAGCGCGAACGGATTCCACCTGTCCAGCGCTCGGGAGTACGGGTTGTGCGCGGATGGACCTTCGGGCTGGTTGCCTGGAAAGCAACAGGGCCGCCCCTCCCCATCCGGCGGGAGGCGGCGGCCCCATTCACTTCAGCTCTGGCCGTGGAGGGCTAGAACTGGTTCCAGAGGTACTGGTTCGTCACCTCGTGGTGGAACTGGATCTCCGAGGACTTCACGCGGGTGCCCAGCTGCTTGGGGCAGCGCTCGGCGGAGCCCACCTTCAGCTCGGCGTACTTGCCCTGCACGTTCTCACCCAGCGTCTGGGCGATGAACTGGCTGCCCTTGAAGAGGCGGATGGCGTCGAAGATGTTGTCCGGCAGGAAGCGGGTGCGGCTGCGCTTGGTCTCCGCGTCCTCCTGGGGCTGCGGGCCCTCCAGGCCGGTCTTCAGCAGGGTGAAGAGCACCATGTACGGGTTGGCGTCCGGGGCCACCGAGCGGCACTCGATGCGGGCGCTGCGCTCGTTGCCGAACGGGATGCGCACCATGGCGCCGCGGTTGTTCGGGCTGGCCTTGATCTGGTTGGGCGCCTCGTAGTGCGGATCCAACCGGCGGTACGAGTTGACGCTCGAGTTGAGCACCAGGCAGATGTCGTTGGCGTTGTTGAGGATGCGGTCGATGAAGTCCCAACCCATCTGACTCAGGCCGTCCTGCCCGTTCTTGTCGTAGAACAGGTTCTTGCCGCCCTTGGACAGCGACATGTTCATGTGCATGCCGTTGCCGTTGATGCCCGTCATGGGCTTGGGCAGGAAGCTGGCCGTCAGGTCCAGCTGCGCGGCGACCTGGCGACACAACAGCTTGTAGAGCTGGATCTGATCTGCGGCGATGAGGGCCTCGCTGTAGGAGAAGTTCATCTCGAACTGGCTGGGCGCCACCTCGGGGTGATCCTTCTCGTTCTGGAAGCCCATGGCGCGCTGGGCCTCGGCGGCCTTGTCGATGAAGGCGCGCAGCGCGTCACCCGGCAGCGAGTGGTAGTAGCCGCCGGTGGAGATGAACTCGAACTTGTCCGTCTCGTGGTAGTGACGCTCGGCGTCACGGCCCTTGAATAGGAAGCCCTCGATTTCGGGGGCGGCGTGAAAGACGGTGCCGTCCTTGGCGTACATCTGATCGGTGATGCGCTTGAGCAGGCCGCGCATGTCCGAGTGGTACGGGGTGCCGTCACGCTCGAGCACCTCGCTGAACATGAGGACCTTGCCGGGGCCGAAGATGTCGGCGGGCAGCCAGTAGAAGGAGGGCCAGTCGAGGTTGAGGCGCAGGTCGCTCTCGGCCTGGGCCGAGAAGCCGCGGATGGACGAGCCGTCGAACGTGAGGTTGTCCGAGCTCTTGAGGAGGAACTTCTTGTCGTAATCCAGCATGTGCAGCCGACCCTCGAGGTCGGTGAAGCACACGGTCACGGCCTTGATGCGCTTCTCGTCCGTGAGGTACTTGGCGCGCTCCTCGCGCAGCTTGTCCGGAGACTCGCGCCGCAGACGCTGCTCCTTCACACGGAGGTTCATCCCCTCCAGCTCGTCGTACGGAATCTCGAGGAAGTCGCGCAGCCCCTTCGTCTCCATTGTGTGTGCCTCCGAGCAGCCGCCCCGTAGGATTCACATCGGGGCGATGATCTGCGGGTCCATCTATTTGCACTTCGCGGGCCGGAATCAAGGCTAAAGTCGCGGAGACTTATTCTAAACGCTTGCTCTGCTGGCCTGTGGGGCTGCATCCGACCTGTTCCGACCCCCTGGTGGGCGGTGGCATGGCGAGGAGTGGACAGACGTGTCCGCCTGCTTGGCCTGGCTTTGGGGCGAGGGCTGAAGTTCCTACTCCCTGGGGTGGGTTGGGGTGAGGTGGAGCGGGAGGGCGAGCGGGCCTCGTGCGATCAGCGAGGGAGCCCAGTGGAGTTCGGCGCTGGCCCGGGAGAAGTCGCGGAGCTGGGAGAAGAGGGCCTCCAGGCCGAGGCGTGCCTCCAGCCGCGCGAGCAGGGCTCCCAGGCAGTAGTGGATGCCATGGCCGAAGGCGAGGTGGGAGGAGCGCTCGCGATCGAGGCGGAAGCGGTCCGCGTCTGGGAAGTGGCGCTCGTCGCGCAGGGCTGAGGCCAGGAGGACGACGACGAGGGAGCCTTGGGGCAGGCGCACTCCGGAGAGCTCCGTGTCCTCGGTGACGAGCCGGAGGCTGGAGTGTGCGGGGGGCTCGTAGCGAAGGACCTCTTCGAGGAGTTGTGGGAGCAGGGCCGGGTTCTTGAGGACGCGGGCGCGGTCCTCGGGGTGCTCGGAGAGGACGACCAGGGTGTTGGCGAGCAGGTACACCGTGGTCTCCACGCCCGCGGGCAGCAGGGCGAAGAGGAAGCTCATGAGTTCGTCGTGAGAGAGCATCGCGCCCTCGGCGTCCGGGCGGAGCAGCTCGCTCACGAGGTCATCTCCGGGGCTGGCGCGGCGGGTGGAGAGGAGCTCTTCGAAGCACTGCTCGAGGCTCGCGAGGCTCTCGCGGACCCGGTGTTGCTCCTCGGGCGGGTGGCGCCCGGCGGGCAGGTTGATCAGGTCGTCCGCCCACTGCTTGAGCTGTGGGGACTGCTCGGGGTGAAGGCCCAGCAGCAGGCCGAGCACGTTCACTGGCAGGTGGAGGGCGAACTCGGACATGAAGTCCACCGAGCCGTCGTGGCGGAGGAGTTGCCGCGTGAGCTGATCCGCGATGGCGCGGATCTTCGGTTCCAGCACGGCGAGGGCGGCGGGGCCGAACGTCCGGCTGACGCGCCCGCGCAGGCGGGTGTGTAGGGGAGGATCCTGCATCACGAGGGACTGGGCGACGGGATTGCGCGGGAGCCATGGAGGCAGGAAGCCCTGGCCGAGCCCTGCGGAGGAGAAGCGGCGCGGATCCTTCATCACGGTGACCACGTCGTCGTAGCGGCTGACGGCCCACATGCCGCCGGGTTCGACCTGGCGGATGCCGCTCCTGCGCAGCTCGGCGTAGAGGGGGTAGGGGTTGGCACGGGTTTCAGGGCTCATCAGGTCCAGGGAGGGAGGCATCGGTGCGGTCCTCGCGGTGAAGGGTCTGTCACCGGACACCACGTTCCGTGCCAGCACCTTGCTCCTTGGTGTTTCCGTTGGTTACCGAGCGCCGGGCGCCCGTGGGCTCTCCGGGACTCCATCGAATCGAAGTAGAGGGTCCTTCAATTTGAAGGAGTGCCGGATGCGACTGGCCGACTTGGACATCCACTCACTGTTGGAGATCGATTCGGAGGGAGGCACGGTTCGCTTCGCGGGGCAGCGTGCGCTGATCCTGGACGCGGTAGCGATGGGGCTGCTGCGCAAGCAACTGCTGGAGACGTTGGGGCCGACGGCGGCGCGAGCCATCTTCACGAGGTTCAGCTTCGCGCACGGCTGGCGCATGGCCGAGGCGCTGTGTTCGAGCTTCACCTGGGAGAGCGCGGGAGACTGGCGAGCCGCGGGCGGGCTCATCCACACGCTTCAGGGGCTGATCCGGCTGGCGCCGGGCGCGGAGGATCCGTTCTCGGAGGAGGGGGCGACGTTGGAGGCGTCGTATGAGGCGGAGCAGCACCTGTTGCATGCGGGGCGCTCGTCCGAGCCGGTGTGCTGGACGCTGTGTGGCTTCGCGAGCGGGTATCTCAGCCGTGTCGAGGGTGAGCGCATCTACGTCCTGGAGGATCGCTGCATCGGGCGAGGGGATGCGAGCTGTCGCTTTCGCGCGAGGACTCGAGAGGATTGGGGCGCGGCGGTGGAGCCGCACCTGACGTTCTTCGAGCAGGAGGGACTGGAGGGAGCACTGCGCCAGGTCACCGCGGAGTTGGTGCGAGCGGAACGGGAACTCGCCGCGAAGAAGCGTGCACTGGCGAGCGCGGCCCGAGAGCCCGAATTGCCCTCGGGGCTGGTGGCACGCAGCCAGCGGATGCAGCGAGTGATCGAGTTGGCACGGAGGGTGGCACAGGTGGACTCCACCGTGCTCATCACGGGAGAGAGTGGCGTGGGCAAGGAGCGGGTGGCGCGGCTCATCCATGAGGAGTCCTCGCGAGCATCCGGTCCATTCCTGGCTATCAACTGCGGAGCGCTCTCGGAGACGCTGCTGGAGAGCGAGCTCTTCGGTCATGCGCGAGGAGCTTTCACGGGCGCGGTGCGAGACCGGCCCGGGTTGCTGGAGGCGGCCAGCGGCGGGACGCTACTGCTGGACGAGGTTGGAGAGATGCCGGCCTCCGTGCAGGTCCGGCTGTTGCGAGCGTTGCAGGAGCGGCAGATCCGGCGCGTGGGAGAGAACCGAGACAGGCCCATCCGGGTGCGGGTGCTCGCGGCCACCCACCGTGCGCTGGCTCGCGAGGTGGAGACGGGTCGGTTTCGGAAGGACCTGTTCTATCGGCTGCGGGTGGTGGAGCTGGACGTGCCCCCGTTGCGCGACCGGCGAGAGGACATCCTGCCTCTGGCTCGGGGGCTGCTCGCGAGTGCCGCGGAAAGGATGGGACGGCCGGTGCCCACCCTCACGCCCCGGGCGGCAGATCAACTCGTGCGATACGACTGGCCCGGCAATGTCCGGGAGTTGGAGAATGCGATGGAGCGATCCATCGCCCTGGCTCAGAGGCGGCACATCGAGCGGGAGGATCTGCCCGAGGACGTTCGTGGTGCTCTACCAGGGGCTGTTGTCAGCGGTGGTGTCCGTAAGTTGGAGGAACTGGAGCGGGACTACATCCTGGCAGCGCTGGAGCACAATGGAGGCAACCAGACGGTGACAGCCCGGCAGCTCGGGATTGGAGCCGCCACGTTGTATCGGAAGCTCAAGCAGTATGGCGCTCTGGCACGGGACCGCGAGCGGGAGGTTCCTGTGCGGAGTTGAGCCCGTTCACTCCTACCGCTTGGATGCTGACTTTCGAGCCTTCGGATTCCGGCCATGCTTGCTGGCGTCTTTGCGCGCCGGGCGCTTCGGAGGGGCCTCAGGTTCGAAGAGTTCCTGGATCGATCGCACTGTCACTGCCCTGCGTAGCCAGAGTTTGAGCTGTGAGAATTCCGTGCAAGCGAGGATCTGCTGGCGCGAAGTGGAATCCACCTCGATGCCCCGAGCGTCGAGCACCTCGAGCAGCGCTGTCGTCTCGCCCTTCTGGAGGCCTTCCTGGAGCCCCTTCTTGTGGCCTTCCTGGTGCCCCTGAGCCATCCACCGGCGGAAGAGTTCGGTCTGGACCTCGTAGTTGCCACTCTGCATCAGCGCCTCCAAGGCTCTGCGGGCCGCCTCGCTCAGCGAGGATACAGCCAGGTCAAGGTAAAGGCGGAACCGCTCCGCATCAAGACCTGGAGCTGTGCTCAAGACTGCTTGGATGATGGACGGGCCCACTTTTTCGTGCCCGTGCGCCATGGCCGACAACACCGCCAGCTCCGGGTCCTTTCTGGCTGCCTGCTCGTCAACAAGGATCGGAATGACGTCCGGTCCCGCTACCAGCGGCTGGAGTACGAAGCCGGGATGGCCCAGGTTGATAGGTCGAGCACACCAGCGAGCCACCGCCTCGTCTGGCGCGACCACCAACAGGGCCGTGGGACATCCCACCCGCGAGCGCAGGCTCGTCAGGTACAGCGGCCATGTCTTGCGCTTGTCCTCATCCCGCGACAGCTGCACCTCCACCACGATGGCGAAGATGGGCTTGCCGTCCAACAGCAGCACCACCAGGTCCGCTCGGTACTCGGTGGGCACCACCTCGGTCAGCTCGGCGGACTCCACTCGAGCCTCCGAATAGGTCGGCACATCGAGACCTAGCACGTCGTGCAGTAGCTCGGGCGCCAGCGTCGGACGGTTGCGGAACAGGAGCACCAGCCCCTCATGCTGCATCGATGCCATGAGATGGTAGCCTACGCAATAGGTCTGACACGAACGGCCTACCTGTCACCATCCCAATCAGCCCTACGAGAAACCTCATGAAGAGCGAGCACCCACCCGAACCGCATCGGTTCTGCATGCTCCCAGGTCCGAGAGTCGGAGACTGGATCCTGGAACGCCTACCTTTGAGCGGGTAGACCCGATGGCAAGAGCAGCCCCGCAGGCGGCGGCAATGAGCTGAACTGGTATGACAAGCATACCAGTTGGCTCGAATCGCTCCCGGAGGGAGGACCCCGTGTGGGTTCACGAGCAGCGTCGATAACGGTCATCGACCTCATCGATTGGGCACGGCTCTCTCATGACAATAGGTAGTGAGCGCCGCCATCTCCCGGGACACCGAGGCTCGGTGGCCGCATCGCCGCTCCTGGCGATGCCGTGCATGGAGACGCCATCACCATGAAGCTCCTTCCTCCGCTCGTGCTTGCGGCAATAGTGTTCGCTTCATCGCCGAGCACAGCGCAAGAAGCCTCCACCACCACTCCTCCACTCACGACCTCGGAGGGAATCCGTGCGTGGAAGGTGAAGAACTCGAACTGGCAGCGCTGGGGGCCCAAGGACGAACTCGGCTCCGCCAACCTCATCTCTCCCGCCAAGCGGAAGCAGGCCGCACGGCTCGTCCAGGACGGAGTGTCCGTCTCCCTCGCTCGGACCATCGAAACCCATCAGGCCGAGGACGTCCCGTCTCCGCTCGTCCACACCATGCTCGCCAGCGGAGAGCCCGCGGACTCCCAGTACAGCGCGGACTCGCTCTCCATCGGCTTCCACGGTTGGTCACATACGCACATCGATGCGCTGTGCCACATCTTCGATGGCGGCAAGACGTTCAATGGATACGACCAGAGCCGCGTCAACGCGTCGGGTTGCTCCGTGCTTTCGGTGAACGCGCTCAAGAACGGCCTTGTCACGCGCGGAGTGCTCATCGACATGGCCGAGTTCAAGGGTGTCCCCTACCTCGAGCCCGGCACTCCCATCCGGGCGGAGGACCTCGATGCCTGGGAGAAGAAGACGAAGGTGCAGGTGTCGAGCGGTGATGCCGTCATCATCCGCACAGGCCGCTGGGCTCGCCGGGCCGCTGTGGGGCCGTGGGATGTCTCGAAGCACTCGGCCGGGCTGCATGCCTCCACCGCTGAGTGGTTCCACAAGCGCGGCGTCTCCCTCGTTGCCACGGATGTCGGAGCGGACATGCTCCCCTCGGGCATCGAGGGCAACCCCATGCCCGTGCACGTGTTGCTGATCAACACCCTCGGCATCTACATCATCGACAACGTCGACCCCGAGGCGCTGAAGAAAGCCGCCGCCGAACGGCACCGCTACGACTTCCTCCTCACCGTCGCTCCGCTGGCCGTGGAGGGAGGAACGGGTTCTCCCGTCAACCCCATCGCGCTCTTCTGAGGCAGTTGCCGCGGCATGACGCGGCGGCGTGCCACCCCCTGCTTTCCCGGGTCAGCGGCGCCAAGCTCGGCAGCGCTGCGGAGCAACGTCTCGCGCAACCAGATGTGCCCGGCGTCCGTGTGACGCGAGCCGTGCCAGCGCATCGCGATGCTGTTCTCAGGCAGAGGGATGGGAGGTGGGCTGACCGCCAGGTCGAACGCCTCCGCCGTGGTCAACGCCGCGCGCCGCGGTAGGCATGCGAGCAGGGCCGACTGTCTCAGCACGTAGGGCACCGTGAGCGAGTGGGACGTGTGCATCACCACGCGCCGACGCTTCCGAAGCTTCGCCAGCGCATCATCCACCACGTCGAATGCATCGGCGCGTCGAGAGATGCGCACGTGGGGAAGCGCGAGGAAGTCATCCAAAGAGAGGGGTAGGCGGACACGCACCAGTTCGGGGTGGAAGAGGCACAGATAGCCCTCGGAGCACACTTGGCGGCGTTTGTGGTGGGGCGCGCCCTCCAGCAGAGGCCCCACCAGCAGGTCCAGCTCACCCTCGTCCAGCATTCGAAGGCTCGTGGCTTCATCCACGGGCGTCAGCGAGAAGGAGACCCCCGGCGCCTCCCGAGCCACATGCGCCATGAAGGGCGGCATCAGTGCGATCTCGAGTCCATCCGGGATGCCGATCCGGAAGTGGCGCTCGTCCGTCGCCGGATCGAAGCGCCGCTCCAGGAGCGTCAGGGTCTGGATGCGGGCGAGCACCTCCCGGACCGTTTCCGCCAACGCCCGAGCATGAGGCGTCGGCTCCATGCCGCCAGGGCTGCGCCGGAAGAGCTCGTCCCCGAGCAGCTCCCGGAGCCGGCCGAGGTGATGGCTCATGGCAGGCTGCCCGATGCCGATGCGTGCGGCGGCTCGCGTCAGGTGCCGCTCCTGCAGCAAGGCATCGAAGGCCACCAGGAGGTTGAGGTCGAGGCGGGAGAGGTTCGCGTGGTCGATCGGCGTCACGGCTCTCCACTTAACAGGGAGCAGGCAGGGTACCGCTCCACCTTCAGGTGCACCGCGCCTCACGGGTTGCAACTCTCAACATCTGCTGGAATGGCGGCTTGACTCAGCGTCAAGGATGCCGAGACTGGCAATTCCCCATCCTGGCAGAGGGACGCCCCTTTTCCGCAACGTGCTCGTGCTCCTGAGATGAAGCCCCTCATTCTCCTTATTTCGGGCTCCCCCCATGTCCGAGCCCTCCAGACCCTCGCGCTGGAGAGCCAGGGCTGGCAGGTGCATGAAGCAGACAGCGTCTCGGCCATTATTCCATGGGGCCCCCGGCCAGATGCCATTGTCCTGGAGTCCAGTGCGCCACTGGAGGGCCTGGCCTCCGAGGATGCGCCCCGCCGCGCGCTGGAGGCCCTGGGCGTTCCCCTGCTCGTCATCGCCTCCGCGGCGGAGCAGGAGCGGCTCACCCGGCTCAAGCTCCGCGCTGTCTTCCTGGGACACCCATTGTCCCTCGGCGCGCTGGTGGAGGCCGTCCGCACCGTGCTGCCGCCCGAGGTCCAGGCTCCCGTCGGCCCGCACCGCCCGAAGATCCTGCTCGCCGATGACGATCCCGTCTCGCGCAAGCTGCTGCTGCTGCTGCTGGCTCCCCTCCGCTTCGATGTGGTGATGGCCCACGACGGCCTGGCCGCCCTGGAAGTGGCCCGGCGGAGGCTCCCGGACGCGGTGCTCGCGGATGTGCTCATGCCGGGAATGGACGGCTTCCGGCTGTGTCTGGCCCTGCGCAAGGAGCCTCGGCTGGCCCATGTGCCCGTGCTCCTCACGCACATCGGCGCGCCGGACGAGCTGGACCTGCGCATGGCCCAGAACGTGGGCGCCAACGGCTTCGTGCGCCGCTCTCAGGAAGGGGATGAGATTCTCGGCGCGCTGCTGCGAGAGCTGCGCTACGGAGGCTCCATCTCCGTCGCCTCGGAGCAGAGCCCCTCCGTGGACGAGCACCTGCACGGCATGGTGCGGCGGCTCGAGCGCCAGGTGGGCCTGCTCACCCAGGCCGAGCGCGCCGTGAGCGAGAGCGAGGAGCGCTACCGGCTCATCGTCGCCGGCTCCTTCGATGGCGTCTGGGACTGGGATCTGCGCCGCCGCACGTTCTGGTGCAGCCCGCGCCTGCTGGAGATGCTCGGCCTGTCGCCGGAGGAATTCCCCGGCACCTACGAGGCCTTCGTGGAGCGCCTGCACCCGGAGGATCGCGACACGGTGGTGAATGCCCTGTCCGCGCACCTGGAGCAGGAGGTGCCGTATGACGTCTCGTTCCGGTTGCTCCACGCCGAGGGTGGCTACCGCTCCTGTGTGAGCCGGGGCCGCGCCCAGCGCGACACCGCGGGCCGGCCAGTGCGCATGGCGGGCATCATCGATGACGTCACCGAGCGGCTCCGCCTGCTGCGCGAGGCCCAGGAGGCGGTCCGCACCCGAGACGAATTCCTCAGCGTGGCGGCCCACGAGCTGCGTACCCCGCTGACGGCGCTCCGACTGCGGCTCCAGGGCGTGAACGCGACGCTGCAGGAGGAGCGGCCCTGGTCTCCGGAGCGCATCACCCAGGCGTTGGGGTCCGCGGACCGTCAGGTGGAGCGGCTCGCCAGCCTCGTCGATACGCTGCTGGACGTGTCCCAGCTCCAGCAGGCGCCAAGGTTGGAGCTGGAGGATGTGGACCTGGCCGTGGTGGTGCGCGAGGTGGTGTCCCGCTCGGAGCAGGAGGCCGCGCGCGCGGGCTGCCACCTGGTGCTGAGCACGCTGCCCAGCACTCCGGGGCGGTGGGACCGCGTGCGCATGGCCCAGGTGGTGAAGCACCTGCTGGCCAACGCGATGAAGTTCGGTCCCGGCAAGCCCGTGGAGGTAGTGCTCGAGTCCGCGTCCGACACGGCGGTGCTGCAGGTGCGAGACCACGGCATCGGCATCGCGCCCGAGCGGGTGGAGGGGCTCTTCCAGCGCTTCGAGCGCGCCGTCTCGGCTCGCCACTATGGAGGGCTGGGCCTGGGGCTGTACCGGGTGCGCCGCATCGTCGAGGCCCATGGTGGCGCGGTGACGGTGCACAGCATACCGGGGCAGGGCGCCACCTTCCGCGTCCACCTGCCTCGCGGAGGCGTCACGGCGAACGCCAGCCTCATGCCGCCCGCGCAGGCCTGAGCCTGCTCCGAATCAGAGGGAGTTCAGGAAGGTGAGCAGGACCGCCCGGTCCTCGCCCGAGAGGCGCCGGAACCGCTCGCGCGCGGGCTCGGCCTCACCGCCGTGCCAGAGGATGGCCTCCATCACCGAGCGCGCCCGTCCATCGTGCAGCAGGCGCGTGTGGCCGCTCACCGTCGCCGTCAGCCCCAGGCCCCAGAGAGGCGGCGTGCGCCACTCCTGCCCGGAGGCTGCGAAGTCCTCGCGCCCGTCCGCCAGCCCTTCGCCCAGGTCATGCAGCAGCAGGTCCGTGTACGGCCAGATGCGCTGGCCCGAGAGTTCCGGGTAGCCCTCCAGCGAGCCCGTCACCATCGACGGCCGGTGGCAGCCCGTGCACCCTACGCGATGGAAGACGTCCTTGCCGCGCAGGGTCTCCGCCGCGTCCACACCCTGGCGCGCGGGCACGCCGATGACGTGTGTATAGAAGGTGAGCGCCTCCAGCTTGCGCGCCTCCAGCTCCGGCGTGCCGCCATTCGGCGCCGCGAGGCACTCGGCCTGCGTGGCCGTGCAGGGCTCGTCGGGCGCCAGCGGCGAGGTGATGCCCATGTCTCCCGCCATGGCGCCCGCGTTCTGGTGCTCCAGGTCCGGTTGGTTCGCCTTCCAGCCGAAGCGCCCCAGCACGGTCTCCCCGAGTCGCTTGTTCCACACGCGGTTGGGCCGGCCGGAGATGCCATCACCATTCGCGTCATCCGGATCCGCCCACTCGAGCAGGGTGGCCTCGGGGACGGCGGCCAGCAGTCCCAACCCGAACATCGGTTGCGCCACTCGCGGAGACAGCCGTGTGTCCGGCCTCAGCGGACCGTGCGCCAGTTGCAGAAGGACATACTCGGGGACCTGGAGCGAGTAGGACACGCCGTCTTCGAAGGCCCCCAACTGCTCGCTGGTCCGCACCTCCACGCGGACCTCCGGCGAGACGCCCGACACGGCGCGGGACTGGAGTTGATCTCCGTACGTGGGCTCGGGCACGGGGGCTCCTCGGGAGTCCGTACCGGGGATGCTCAACCGCACCAGCAGCGAGGATGCCCGCTCGGAGGGACCCGGCGGTGCGCCTCGCCCGTTGCGCTGATGGCACTCCATGCAGGAGACGGCGTTGTAGAGGGGCCCCAACCCGTCCCGATCCGTCCGGCTGTTCGGCGCGGGGAACCAGTCCGCCTCGAAGAAGGCCTCGCCCACGTTGAACTCCGAGCGCCGCTCCACCGACAGGTTGCCCGCCGGGTGGGTGAAGGCGTTACGGCTCGTGTCCGTCACGGTCGTCGCTCCGCCGGGCTGGTCCTCGCCCGGCTCGACGAAGTCATGGCGCGGACCCTCTGGAATCTCGGGCCCGTCATCGGGGGGAGACTGCGGGGGAGACTCCTCGGAGCTGCAGGCCGAGGCCGCGAGCCACAACGCCAGCAGCGGCAGGAGCAGGTGCCTCAAGGCAGCGTGACCTGGACCGGCTCGGGATAGGACCAGTTGTCCAACAGATCATCCCGTCCGAGGCTGCCACGGGAGCTCCATCCCCAGGCGAAGATCGCCCCATCCTTCCGGATGGAGATGACGTGCGTGGCGCCCGGGGCCAGGGTGAGCAGCCCCGTCAGACCGGAGACGGAGGGCGTGGGCTCGTTCATGTCCGTCTTGCCTCCGTTGCCGAGCTGGCCGTTGAAGTTCTGTCCCCAGGAGATGAGCGAGCCATCCGCCCGCTGCGCATAGCTCATGTTTCCGTTGGCGAAGACGGCGCGCGCGTCCGCCAGCCCCTTTACCTTCAGGGGTGAAGCGCTCTGATCATCGGGGAACGTCTCGCCGGAGCCCAGCTGGCCACTGGCGTCGAGTCCCCAGCCGGACACCGTCCCATCCGAGTGCAGGGCGAGCACGTGATCCCTTCCCGTGGCGATGTCCACCACCCCCGTCAAACCGGGCACCTGCGTGGGCGTGGAGTGAGGCGTACTGTCCACGGTGCCCCCGCCCAGGTTGCCGTACGAGTTCCGGCCCCATACCCACACGGTGCCATCGCGCCGCAGCGCCACCGAGTGCATGGAGCCCGCGACCACCTTCACCACGTCCGAGAGCCCCGACACCGCCACGGGGTAGTCCGCGAGGCTCGCCGAGGACCCGTCGCCGAGCTGGCCCGTGCTGTTGTCCCCAAAGGCGCGCACGGTGCCGTCCTCCATCAGCACCAGGGCATGGCGATAGCCCACCGTGATGGCCACCACACCGCTCAGGCTGGAGATGAGCGTGGGGCTCCAGCGAGCCGTGAGGTCCGGTGTGTGCGGATGTTCGGGATCGGGAGGCGCGCCCAGGCCGAGTTGCCCCTGTGCGTTCTCGCCCCAGGACCACACGGTGCCATCCGCCTTCAGCGCCAGGGAGTTGTTCTGGTTGAAGGCCATGGCGGCAACGCCTTCGAAGTCCGGCACCTTCAGCGGCAGCTTCTGATCCGCCGTCACCGAGGCCCCCAGGCCGAGCTGTCCCCGGTTGTTGCGGCCCCACGTGTAGAGGAAGCCGTCCCGCACCACGCCGGTGTGCAGCCCGCCCGCACCGCTCCGGCTCCCGTAGTAGAAGGAGGCCGTCACCTCGGTGGCATTGCCGCTCGCGTCCGTGGCACGAAGCAGCACCTTGTTGGCTCCGGGCCGAGGCGTCACCTCGAAGGCAAAGGCCCCGCCCGTTCCCAGCGCCGCCACATCCAGCGCCTCGGGCTCCGAGCCGTTGAGCGCCCACGTGAGGGAGGCCAGGTGCAGCGCGTCCGTGGCGGTTCCCTCCAGGCGCACGCGCCGCACGGTGATGCTCTGTCCCTCCATGGGCGAGAGCACCTGCACCTCGGGTGCCTGCGTATCCGGGGGAGGGCTGCGGGTGATGCGCACCTCCGAGGTCCCCACGCCTCCGTAGCCGTCCACCGCGCGCAGGTGGAGCAGGTGCTCGCCCTCGGCCAGAGGGAGAGCAAACGAGAAGGGGAAATCCACCGTGCCTGGTTCGATCTGCAGGGCTTGAGGGGCGCCCTCATCCACTTGCCAGGTGAGCTCGGCCAGACCGCCGTCGGCTTTCACCCGGCCAGAGATTTCGAGGGACGACTCGTGGGTCTCCGCCACGGGTCCGGGTGAGAGCACCACGAAGGACGGCGCTTCGGGCTGGTCAGGAGGCGGGGGAGGAGGAGACGCCGAGTCACAGGCGAACAGCAGCAGCGCAGGCAATACCGTCAGGAGGCGAGAGTTCATCGCCGCCGGGAATATCGCTATTAATAGTCATTATCAATTGGGGCGGCCGAGCCCCAGGCCTGCGGAGGCCCGGCCGCCCCGGATGGCAGCCGGGCCACTTCCCTTCAGGCCCAGGCCACTACGCCTTGATCTGGTCCTTCTTCTCCGAGGTGCCCAGGCCCAGCTTGATGCGCTTGGGCTGGACCTCGGGGCGCTTGGGCAGCGTGAGCGTCAGCACGCCGCTCTTCAGCTCCGCGTTCACCGCGTCCGGGTTCACGCCCTCCGGCAGGGTGAAGGCGCGGCTGAACGAGCCGTAGTTGCGCTCGTAGGTGTAGAAGCGGTCGGACTCCTCGCGCTTCTCGCTCTCCCGCTTGCCGCTCACGACGATGCGGTCACCGGTGAGCGTCACCTCGATGTCCTTCTCCTCCACTCCCGGCAGGTCCGCCTTGAAGATGAAGGCGTCCTTCGTCTCCTTCACCTCGAAGGCCGGGACGAAGGTGAGCGCGCTCTCTCGCCCACCACCCGTCAACCACTGGTTCATCAACTCGAACGGATCCCACCCCATCAGTTCCTGCATGCGCTGGAAGGGATCCCACTCGCGGGTTCTCTGAAGACCCCCGGTGCCACCACCACGACGAACAGGTAGATCAGCCATGACGGTTCCTCCTTCTTCGCTTTGGCAGCGAAGTCACGGGGACTCGCCGCCGTCTCTTCGAACCGTAAAGCAGGATCCGATCGCTGCAAGGCTCGATGCCTGCGAGCGGAAGGGCGGGCGGTCTCCGCGGGCCACCCAGGGTCTCCTGTCGAGTGGCCGACACCGCCGCTCTTCTCGCGGCAGGCGCCCTCGGGGTTGCCCGCCAGGCCGCCCAACCACAGGGCAGGCGCTATGTGTGGCGCGGGCGAGATCGCTCGCTACATCCCCGTATCAACCCCACCGGAATGTCGGCCACTGGGCGATGCCATGGTACGCCGGACGGTGAGAGCTTTCCCTCCCGTGGAATCTCTCTAGGTTGGCCAGCCGTTGCCAGAGGACGTTCATGCCCGAAGTACTCGTCGTCGATGACAGCAAGGTGATGAGGGACATGGTGGTGGCCTGCTTGCGGCCCTACCCTGGCCTCGCCTTCACCCATGCCTCCAGTGGACTGGAAGCCATCGAGAGGCTGTCCCTCAAGCCGTATGATCTCATCATCCTCGACCTGAACATGCCGGACATTGGCGGCATCGAGGTCGTCGAGTTCGTGCGCAGCCAGGACACACTGCGCCACCTGCCCATCGTCATCGTCACCACCCGTGGAGACGAGGCGTCCCGGGCCCGGGCCCTCGAGGTGGGGGCGGACCGCTTCATGACCAAGCCCTTCACTCCGGACACCATCCTCACCGAGGTGAGGGGGCTGCTCGAGAGGGGGCGCGGTTGAGCGTGGAGCTGGCGGACTTCCTCCCCGCCTACCTCACCGAGGTGGAGGAGCTGCTCGGAGCCGCGAATACCCACCTGCTCGCGCTGGAGACGGCCGCGAAGCAGCGCTCCGCCAGTCCGCGCAGTGTCCGCGAGCTGTTTCGCGCCCTCCACACCATCAAGGGCCTGTCGGCGATGATCGACGTGGAGCCGGTCGTCTCCATCGCGCACTGGATGGAGACCAGCCTGCGCCAGGCCGATCACGCGGGCGGACGGCTGCCCGAGACCAGCATCGAGCCACTGATGGAGGGCCTGCGTGCCATCGAGCAGCGGGTGCGCCAGCTGGCTCTGGGCAAGCCCATCTCCGAAGTGCCCAAGGCGTTGCTGGACCGGCTGGAGGCCCTGGACGTCCATGCCGCCTCTCGCGCGGGCCGGACGGCGGCTGTGACGCTGGAGTTGGAGCCCGCGGTCGCCTCGAAGCTCTCCGCGTCCGAGCAGGAGCAGCTCATGACGGGCGTGCAGTCAGGACGCAGGGCGATCCGGCTGGACTATGTGCCCTCCGCCGAGCGGGCCTCCGCGGGCCTCACCATCAACTCGGTGCGCGAGCGCCTGGCGCAGCTCGCCGAGATCGTCAAGGTCGTCCCCCTGGCCGGTCCCACCTCGGGCTCGGGGAACCTCACCTTCGCGTTGCTGTTGCTCACGAATGCCGAGGACTCGGTGCTGCTCGGCGCGGTGGGCGGTCCACCCGCGACCCTACGGGTGCTCGCGTCCGCTCCCCAGTCCCCTCCTTCCGCTTCGCCTGCCGACGAGCCAGCCCCGTTCGAGGAGGAGAGCGCCGCCGCGGAGCCTCGTCGCGGCGGGGTGCTGCGCGTGGAGGTGTCGCGCCTGGACGATGCGCTGGAGCGGCTGGCCGCGCTCGTCGTCAACCGCTCGAAGCTCGCGCGCGCCGTGGCTACGCTCACTGCAATGGGGGCTCCCACGCGCGAGCTGGTCCAGGTGCTCCAGGAGAACGCGCGCCAGCTCCGGGATCTGCGCGCTGCCATCCTCCACCTGCGCATGGTGCGGGTGGGCGATGTGCTGGAGCGGATGCCTCTGCTTGTCCGAGGGCTGCGCCGCACCACTGGCAAGCAGGTGCGGCTCGTGATGGACGTGGGGGACGCGGAGCTGGACAAGGGCGTGGCGGATCGACTGCTGCCCGCGCTCGTCCACCTGGTGCGCAACGCCGTCGATCACGCCGTGGAGCGCCCCGAGGAGCGCCGCGCCGCCGGCAAGCCCGAGGAGGGCGTGGTGCGGCTGTCCTGCCATGCACGCACGAACGGCAGGCTCGAGCTGAAGGTGAGCGATGATGGCCGGGGCGTGGATGCCGCCGCCGTGGCCGCGCGCGCCGGGGTGCCCGTGCCCACCTCCCCCGAGGAATTGCTGGAGCTGCTCTGCCGTCCGGGGCTCTCCACCCGCGTGTCCGCGGACTCCACCAGCGGGCGCGGCATGGGCATGGACATCGTCAAGCGCATCACCGTGGATCAGCTTGGCGGCGAGCTGAACCTCGAGACGCAGCCCGGCAAGGGGACGACGTTCTCGCTGTGCGTGCCCCTCACCATCACCATCCTGGATGCCTTCGTCTTCGAGTGCGCCGCCCTGCGCTACGCCGTACCCGTGAGCGCGGTGGAGGAGATCATCGAAGTGGACTCCACTCGCATCATCCGTCCCCCAGGGCTCGCGGAAGGCGGGGTGACGTTGGTGGAGCGGCGAGGCCACGCTGTCCCGCTCGTGCCGTTGGAGCGGCTGCTGCGTCGGGATGCCGGACGCGAGGGCCCCGGCTCCAAGGCCTTCGTCGTGCGGCAGCGCGGCGCCCCCGTGGCCTTCGCCGTCGACCGGCTGCTCGGACAGCAGGAGATCGTCCTGCGGCCGCTCGAGGATCCGCTCGTCCAGGTGCCTGGGGTGGCGGGGGCCACGGACCTGGGGGATGGCCAGCCCACGTTGGTGTTGGACCTGCCGACGCTCAGCGCGGCCCAGGGAACCCTCCGTCAGGAGCGCCAGAGAGGAGGGGTGGCATGAGCACACTCCACGTCGTGTTCAAGGTAGCCGGCGCCGAGTACGCGATTCCGGCCTCCGAGGTGCTTCAGATGGAGTCCTTCAGCGGTGCCACGCCCGTGCCGGGGGCTCCCTCGCATGTGGCGGGCCTGGTGCAGGTGCGTGGCCGCGTGGTGCCGGTGGTGGATGCGCGAGCGCGCTTCGGCCTGCCGCCCGCGGAGCGGACATTGGACTCGCGAGTGGTGGTGGGACAGCTCGGCGCGCGCACCGTGGGACTGCTCGTGGACAGCGCACGCGAGGTGATGAAGCTGGCGCCCGACCAGCTCCAGCCGCCGCCCCCGCTGGTGGCGGAGCAGGCCCGAGGTTTCGTGAAGGCCGTGGCCCAGATTGGCCAGCGGCTGGTGATGCTCATCGATTTCTCCCGAGTCATCGGGGAGGAGAAGGTTCATGGCGGTTGAGAACGTGAGTGGCAACCCGGTGGTGGAGGAGCCGCACCAGCTCGCCGAGAGCGCATCCCGCGCGGTGCAGGAGAGCGTCGGCGTGCTGCAGACGCTGGAGCAGCTCACCACGAAGCTGGCGGCCAGCGGCAACGAGCAGGCCGCCGCCAGTGAGCAGGTGCGTGTCTCCATCGAGTCCGTGGCCGCCAGCGTGGAGGAGACCTCCGCCTCGCTGCAATCGCTGGTGCGCTCGCAGCGGACGGTGAGCGAGTCCGCCCGCGGCGTGCAACAGGAGGCCGAGCAGACGGCGGGCGCGCTGCAGGAGCTGACCGCCTCCGTCTCGGGGGTGCGCAAGGACGCGACCCTGCTGGCCACCAGCGCGGAGAACACCGCCGCCACCTTGGAGGAGACGGCCCGCTCCGTGAAGGGCGTGAGCGTCAGCGCGGAGGACCTGGCCGCCTCCAGCGAGGAGCTGCTGTCCACCATGACGCAGATGAGCGCCACCGTGACGGACGTGGTGGCGCGCAACCAGGCCAGCTCCGCCGCCACCGAGCAGGTGGCCGCCACCATGGAGGAGATGTCCAAAGGAGTCAGCCGGCTGGCCACGGACGCGCAGGGCGTGGGCGAGCGCGTGGCCACGGTGACGACGGCCGTGACGGGTATTGGCCGGGCGTTGAGCGAGGTGTCCCGGGATGCCACCAGCATGGCCGCCAGCGTGGAAGAGACGGCCTCCACCACCGAGGAACTCGCGCGCTCGGTGCGCGGGTTGGCCGAGCACGCCCGCACCCTGGAGACGTCCGCCGCCTCCACCGCCTCCACCGTGACGGAGGTGGCCGCCAGCGTCGAGGAAGTAGCCGCCACCGCGGAGAAGAACGCCGCCACCGTGGACGCCAACGCCGCCACCATCGAGCAGCTCGCGCGCTCCGCGCAGGCGGTGGCCCGCGGCGCCGAGCAGATCAACGGCCTGGCGGCCACCAGCGCCACCTCCTCTGGCCAGTTGGAGACCGCCACGCGGCGCATCGCGCAGATGGCCGAGGAGGCGCGCACCACGGGTGAGCGCGTCAGCACCACGGCCCGCGAGGGCGGCGCCACCGTGGCCCGCTCCATCGCCGGCTTCAGCCGCATCCGCCAGTCCATCACCGAGTCCGCAGGCGTCATGAAGGAGATGGGCCGACGCGCCGAGGAGATTGGCGACATCGTCCAGACGATCAACCTCATCGCGGACCGCACCAACCTGCTCTCGCTCAACGCCAGCATCGAGGCAGCGCGGGCGGGTGAGCACGGGCGCGGTTTCGCCGTGGTGGCCGAGGAGATCCGCGCGCTGGCGGACCGGGCGGCGGCGGCCAGCGCGGACGTGGCGAAGATCGTCCGGGGTCTGCAGAACACCGCGCGCGAGGCGGCAGCGGCCACGGGAGACGGTGTGCGCGCGGCGGACGAGGGGGCCTCTCTGGCGACGGACGCGGAGCGGGCGCTCGGCTCCATCCTCAAGGGCGTGGAGGAGTTGGGGACGACGGTGCGCGAGGTGTCCCGCGCCACCAGCGAGCAGGTGCAGGCGGTGCAGTCCCTCTCGCAGGCCACGGCCCGCGTGAGCGAGCAGGGCCGGATCATCGCCGCTTCGGCCACGGAGCAGGCGCAGGCGGCGCAGGCGCTGGCGCAGGGCGCGGCGGAGATGCGCCGCATGGCCAAGCAGACGACGCAGGCCACGGCGGACCAGGCCCGCGCGCTCAGGGACGCGGTACGCTCCAACGGGCAGCTCGCCGCGGCGGCGGAGCAGGTGTCCCGCGCGATGCAGGAGCAGGCCACGGCGGCCGGAGAGCTGGCGAAGGCGGCCTCGCAGATGCGCGCGTTGGTGCACCAGGTGAGCTCCTCGATGGTGGCGCAGAGCAAGGAGGTGAGCGGCGTGGCCGCGCTCGCTCAGGAGGTGACGTCCGTCACCCAGCGCACCATGGCCGCTCTCGCCGAGCAGTCCAAGGGTGCGGCGGAGGTGGCTCGGGCCATGGAGGACACGCGCAAGCAGGTGGCCCACGTGGCCAAGGCGGTGGTCGAGCAGGGCCGGGCCGTGAAGCAGAGCGAGACGGCCGCGCGCCAGGTGGCGAAGCTCGCCGCGGAGGTGACTCGCGCTACCGAGGAGCAGAGCCAGTCGCTCGCCTCGCTCACCCGAGGCGGCGAGGAGGTGCGCCGCGTGGCCAAGCAGACGGCGCGAGCGCTGGATGAGCAGGCCGAGACGCTCACTGCCATCACCACCTCCTCCAGCCGGCAGGCGGCGTCCCTGGCCGCGGTGGCTCGCGCCTCCACGGAGCAGGCGACGATGAGCGAGCAGATCGCCCGCTCGGTGGAGGACATGCGCATACGCTCCCGGGAGATCGCCAGTACCACGGCGCAGCAGTCTCGCGGGACGGCCAATACTGCCGGCGAGGTGCGTGAGGTGACGAGCCGGCTGACGCAGCTCTCGAGGATGCATGGCGAGCAGGTGGAGCACCTCTCGCGGCTGAGCGGGCTGCTGCGAGGTGCGTGGAAGGCCGAAGGGAAGACCGCCCGCACGATGGAGCAGGCGTGAGTCCTTCCACCCATCCCCTGTCCCTGTCCGCGGATGACCGCGCCCAGGTGGAGGCCGTCGAAGCGCTCGCGCGCCGGGGCGCCACCAGCCTGGATGCGCTCCTCTCGGACCTGGAGACGCCGAGCTGGGCGGTGCGCCGCGCCGTCATCGGCGTGCTGGCGCGCATGGGTACTCCCGCGGTGGAGCCGCTGTGCGAGGTGCTCCGCCGCCGACGTGACAGTGAGTCGCGGCTGGCCGCGGCCGTGGAGGCACTGGTGGCCTCCACGGGCGAGGTGGACGAGTGCGTCATCTCTCTTGGAGAGGATCCCAACCCCGCCATCGTCTGTGATGTGGCGCAGGTGCTGGGCCGGCGCCGCAGTCGGCGGTCCGTGCCTCTGCTGTCGAAGCTGACGGTGCACCCGGATGACAACGTCGCGGTGGCCGCCATCGAGGCGCTCGGGCGCATCGGAGGCGGCGCCGCGGTGGACGCGCTGCTGGCGGCGCTGGGCAGCGGCAACTTCTTCCGCATCTTCCCGGCCATCGACGTGCTCGGGCGCTCCGGCGATCCCTCCGTGGTGCCGCCGCTGCTGGGCCTGCTGGCGGATCCCTTCTACGCCACCGAGTCGGCGCGTGCCCTGGGCCGCACCGGCCAGGAGGCCGCCGTGCCTGCCCTGGTGGGACTGTTGCAGCGGGGCACGGACGCGGTGACGCGCGTGGCGGCGGTGGCCTTGGTGGAGATCCACGAGGCCCAGGTGCAGCGCTTTGGTGGGACGCGGGTGGTGCAGACGGCGCTGCGCGTGCGCTCGACCACGGCGGACCTGGGGCGCCGGCTGGCCCGGTGCATCTCGGGCGCGGACGCGGCGGAGAAGGCGGCCCTCTCGCGGCTGCTGGGCTGGGTGGGCGGGCCGGATGCGGCCACGGGGTTGCTGGCGCTGCTCGACGCGGAGCCGACGGTGGCTCGCGCGGCGGCCAACGCCCTCATGGAATTGGGCCCCGAGGCGGACGGTCCCATCCTCCAGGCCCTGCGGGAAGGAGACAGCGCCCGCCGGTTGGTGCTGCTGCCCCTGGTGGCCCGGCGTACCTCCGCGGTGCCGGATGTGGTGCTCTGCCTGCAGGATCGAGACCCCTCGGTGCGGGCGCTGGCAGCGGACACCCTCTCCCGGATTGGAGATCCATCCGCCGTGGCCGCTCTCTTCGAGCACCTGGGGGACGAGGATCAGCGGGTGGCTCAGGCAGCGGTGGGTGCCATCCAGTCGCTCGGCAGTGCGCAGACGGAGGAGCTGGCCTTGTCCGCGGCACGCTCCGCGGATCCGCGCCGCCGCCGCGCGGCCCTGCGGATCATCTCCTACTTCGGTTATCCCCGTGGGCTGGACGTGCTGCTCCAGGCCATGCGTGAGCAGGACGAGCGGCTGCGGGACGCGGCCATCTACGGCCTGCCCTTCATCGATGATCCGCGCGCGGTGGACGCGCTGTTGGAGGCCGCGCGCCACGACTCGGAGCGCACGCGCGCGGCGGCCATGCGCGCCTTGGGACAGACGGAGAAGGAGGCGCGCGTCACCTCGTGCCTGCTGGGAGGCCTCAACGACAAGGATCCCTGGGTGCGCTACTACGCGTGCCAGTCCCTCGGGAAGTTGAACGAGGAGGCCGCCGCGGACGCCATCGTCGCGCTGGCCAATGACGACGCGGGCCAGGTGCGCGTGGCGGTGGTGGACGCGCTGGCCCACCTGCACACCGAGAGCGCCATGGTGGCGCTGCGGCGGGCAGCCGCCTCGGAAGACTCGGACGTGCGCCGCGCGGCGCTGCTGGGGCTGGGCGTGTCCAAGCGCCCGGATGCCCTGCCCGTGCTGATGGCGGCCGCCACCACGGGCGATCCGGCCACGCGGCTGGTGGCCCTCTCGGCGGTGGCGGAGTACGACGCGCCGGAGACGGTGACGGCGCTGCTGCGCTCGGCGGGGGATCCCGACGAGAGCGTGCGCAGCGCGGCCGTGGGCTTCCTGGCCACCCGTTCGGGCACGGCCGCCACCCAGGCGCTCGTGTCGTTGTTGTCGGATCCAGCCCTGCGCGAGCGGGTGGTGAGCGCGCTGGCGCTGCCGGCCGAGGGCCGCATCCCCGGCTTGCTCGCGGCATTGGAGTCCGCGGACGAGGTGGTGGCGCCGCTGTTGGTGGCGGCCCTGGCACGGATGCAGCGGGCGGATGCGCGCGCGGCACTGCTCGCGGCGCTCCAGTCGAGCAGCCCCGCGGGCCGACGCGCGGTGGCGGTGGCGGTGGCGGCGCTGGGCACGGTGGAGTCCCGCGAGGCGCTGGAGCGGGCCGCTGCCCAGGACGATGACCCCGAGGTGCGCCGTGCCTGCCTCCTGGCTCTGAGCCGCTGATGCCCTCGCTCCCGCTGTCTCCACAGGTCTTCGCCATCATCACGTCGCTCGTCGAGCAGCGCGCGGGGCTGCACTACGAGCCCGGTGATCGGGAGCTCGTGGCGGACAAGGTCTCCACCCGAGCGCTGGAGGCGGGCTTCGAGTCGCTCTACGACTACTACTGCTTTCTCAAGTACGACCCGGGCGGGCCTGCCGCGCTGGATTCCCTCGTGGACGCGCTGCTGGTGCACGAGACGTACTTCTTCCGGGATCCGCTGCCTCTGGAGGTGATCTCGGACGAGATGGCGCTCGCGGTGCGAATGGGCCGGAGGCCGCGGGTGTGGTGCGCGGCATGCTCCACGGGGGAGGAACCCCTCACGCTGGCGATGATGCTCCACCAGCGGGGTGTCCTGGAGGGCGTGTCCCTGTTGGCGACGGACTACAGCCAGCGGGTGTTGGAGCGGGCTCGGGCAGGGGAGCACAACCTGCGCGCGATGCGGGCGCTGCCTCCGGGCATCGAGGGCCGGTACCTGGAGTTGGTGGATGGGAAGCCGCGGGTCCGCTCGGAGCTTGTCGCCGCGGTGGATTGGCGCCGGATGAACCTGGTGGACGCGGAGGCCATCGCCGCGCTGGGCACCTTCGACGTGATTCTCTGCCGCAACGTCCTCATCTACTTCCAGGACGACACCTCGCGGCGCGTGGCGGAGTCGTTGACCCGGGCCCTGGTGCCCGGCGGGAGCCTGGTGGTAGGCACCTCCGAGTCCCTGCTGCGCTTCGGCACGGCGTTGAACTGCGAGGAGCGGCGCGGCGCCTTCTTCTACACTCGCCCCAAGGAGGGCGTATGACGTCGTCTCCCATCCAGGTTCTGGTCGTGGACGACTCGGCTTTTGCGCGCAAGGTCATGAGGCAGGTGCTGTCCTCCGCGGAGGGCATCCGCGTGGTGGACACGGCGCGGGACGGGCTGGACGCGCTGGAGAAGATCGCCGCGCTGCGCCCGGACGTGGTGACGCTGGATCTGGTGATGCCGCAACTGGACGGGCTGGGAGTGCTGAAGTCCCTGGCGGGGGCTGCCACGCCGCGGGTGGTGGTGGTGAGCAGCGCGGACGAGGAGAGCGAGCTGGCGGTGGCCGCGCTCCAGGCGGGAGCGGTGGAGTTGGTGCACAAGCCCACGGCGCTGGCCACGGAGCGGCTCTACGAGCTGGGCGCGGAGCTGGTGAGCAAGGTGCGGATGGCGGCGGGGGCTCAGGTGCGCGCGGCGGCGGAGGCGCGGCCTGTGGAAAAGCCCCAGGCTTCGAGGGAGCCGGCGACGGCGCGGAAGCTGGTGGTGGTGGGGACTTCGACGGGAGGCCCGGCCGCGCTGACGCGGTTGATGGCGACGCTGCCTGGGGACTTTCCCGCGCCGCTGGCGCTCGCGCTGCACATTCCCGCGGGCTACACGGAGGCGCTGGCGCGGCGGCTCAACAACCTGAGCTCGCTGGAGGTGCTGGAGGCCACGGACGGCCTGGAGCTGAGGCCAGGGCGGGCGGTGCTGGCGCGGGCGGGCATGCACCTGCGGGTCGAGCGGGATGGAGAGAGCGCACAGGCGCGGCTCTCCCGGGTGCCGATGCAGTCACCGCACCACCCCTCCGTGGACGTGCTCTTCGCGAGCGCGGCGGCGGGGTGGGGGGCGGACGCGGTGGGGGTGGTGCTCACGGGCATGGGGGATGACGGGCTCGAGGGAGCGCGCGCCATCCGTGCGGCGGGGGGCCACGTACTGACGGAGGCGCCCGAGTCCTGCGTGGTGTACGGCATGCCGCGTGCGGTGACGGAGGCGGGCCTCTCCCACGCGAGCGCTTCGTTGGAGGAGATGGTGGCACTGATCGAGCGCTACGTGCGGTGAGCCAACGCTACGGGGACACACGGAAAACCCGAAAAGACCCGGACTTTCCTCTTATCCCCGTATCATGAAGACATTCTGGAAGCCGAGCCTGTTGGCCGTGTTTGCGTTGATGGTGCCTGCGGGCGAGAGCCTCGCGGGAACCGCAGACCTCACGGTTCTGTATCAGAACTACAATGCCGCCGGACCGAACGACGACATCGTCGAAGCGGGCATCCAGTTGCGCAACAACACCGCTGCCTCCATTCCCCTGAGCAGCATCGTGGTGCGCTACTGGTTCACGAACAACGGCCGGACCGCGACGCCAGCGTGCTGGTGGTGGAAGGCGGCGGACTGCGCGGGCCTCACGGTGACGAGCGGGAGTGTGTCCGCCACGGGAGCGGATCAGTACGTGGAAGTCCGCTTCACCAGTGCCGCAGGGAGCCTGGCGGCGGGAGCGACGACGGTGCCCATCGATCTGGGCATCACGTTTGGTGCCTCCGTCAGCGAGACGGATGACTACTCCTACGGCACGCAGACCGCGCTCGCTGCCTGGAGCAAGATCACCGTGCACGACGCGGGCTCGGCGGCCCTGGGTGGAGTGCGTGGCGGCACGCCTCCCAGCGCGAGTGGTGGTGGAACGGTGTCGGCAGAGTTCTTCGACGACTTCAGCTACTCGAGCGCGGCGGAGGCCGACTTCCAGAACCGGTGGACCTTGCGCTCGTACCAGGGAGCGCCCGGAGTTGGCGGCGCCCAGTGGAAGGCCTCGAACATCTCGGTGGTGAGCGACGGTGGCACGAGCAACCGGTTGATGCGGTTGGTGGCGAGCACGAACGGGACGGCGGGCGGGACGTCGCATTCCGAGGTGCTCTCGAAGGCCCAGAAGTTCCGCTTCGGCACCTACGCGACGCGGTTCCGGTTCAACAACACGCCGCTGAGCGGCTCGCGCCTCCTGGCGGACAAGCCGGTGGAGACCTTCTTCACCATCACGTCCTACAACGATCCCAACTACTCGGAGCAGGACTTCGAGTACCTGCCCAACGGCGGTTGGGGGCAGGGCAACACGAGCACGATGTTCCTGACGTCGTGGGACAAGAACAAGGCGGCGAGCCCGGAGAGCAAGGTCTCGGCGAGCCATGACGGGTGGCACACGCTGGTGTTGCAGGTGTCGTCGGCGGGGACGGTGTACTTCATCGACGGCGTGCAGCGGGCGAGCCATGGCTCGCAGTTCGCACCGGCGATTGGCCAGTACCTGGCCTTCCAGTTGTGGTTCATCGAACTGGATACGAGCAACGGCAGCGCGCGCACCTATTACGAGGATGCGGATTGGATCTACTTCGCGAAGGACGCGTTCCTATCGCCCAACGAGGTGGACGCGAAGGTGTCCAGCTTCCGCGCCGCTTCGATTACGCGCAAGGACACCGTGCCCTGATCTCCGGCAGGAGCAAGCACCTCTCCCCCCGGGCACTACCCCACCTCATGGGACACAGCATGGACGCTTGCTGAGGAAGTACGCACCGTGGCAGCGTCAGGCGATGCTCCGGTGCCCTCCCTCTTCTGCGCGTGCCACATGGATGCTTCAGAGGCTCACAGCGATGAGCCTTATCATCTTCCTCGTCTCATGTAGCACTCCCTCGCATGTAGGGACTGGCCCGTCAGTCCCACAAGAGTTATCCAGGTACGCTCTGGTCATCGAAGAGACGGCAGATGGGCAGGTGATCCATTCCTGGGTCCCTGCCAGCAACTTCGACCTGTCACAGTATGCGTACCGCCCCAGAGCTGGAGGTGCCGAGCGAAGGATCGTCCACGCATCCTTCAGCCGAGACTGCGAGGACGAGCGCGAGCAATGTGAAGAGATGTGCAAGGCGAGTCTCAAAGGCCGCAATTGGTCTCATGCAAGTGCGGGCTCAAAGGCAGAGATATGCCGCAGCCGGTGCAGGCCTGCCTATCTGGATTGCAGCCGGCTCCGTGAGCAAGCCGATGCTGTGAAGTTCCCAGTCACTGACAAAGCAGTGGATTGGCTCAAACGGCATCGCGAGGAGCTCTTGCTGGGGACGGTTATCGTCATCGCAGGGGTAGCCTTCACCGTGGTCATCGTTGGCAGCGCAGGCTCTGCCCTGGTTCTTGTGCCGGCGGTGCTTCTCGTCTCCTCCGAGGTTCCTCCCATGCCCTACGCCGTAGAGAAAGAGCCGTGACGACACTCTCTGAACTGGCGGATGCTCATGAACTCATCGGAATCCGGTGGAGCGGTGGTCCTTCACCCGATGAAAAGCGGACCCTCGAGCTGGCGCGAGACATCCTGGACTTCATTTTCGCCACTGGGCAGAGTCACCGCTTCGAGGATTTTTCGCATCATCTCCAGGAGAGCGTTGAACCTCCCCCGCAGGGCCTGACAGGATTGAGTCTCCGCCTGAAGAGCGCAGCGAGTTTTTTCGAGAGACTCCTTCAGCCGCCAACAACCGCTGGCGAGGCCGCTCGAATCCATGCCATCCTTGAAGCCATCCGCTTCGTTTCTGTGACCAACCAGTACCAAGCCTTGGATGTGTACTTGAAGCATGTGGAGTCTCATGGTCCCCCTTTCGTAGTGGCCTGGTTCGAGACGCCAGGCGAGGCAGAGTTCTGGCTCCAAAACCACCCGCATCCACCCGATCCCGCCAGGATTTTGATTGGGGATCGTTCTCACGACGTGGTTCATGATCGGAAGACGAACATCCGCCGTCTGCCACGGAACCGCGATATCCATGACTATCTCGCGGAGCTCAAGCAAGTGGAGCCGCCCGTTGCCATCGCATCCTTCGCCACACGTGAGGAGGCAATAGCCTGGCTCTGGGAGCAGCCCGAGCCCGCCACGCACGCGTGGGTGTCCATCGCAGGCGAACTCTATCTCGCGGCGTATTACCCCAACATCGGCCATCGAGCCCTCTACCCACTCTCCATGGTCGAGGACGCTGAGGCCTCGGCTTAAGAGCCAGAGGCATCAGCTCAGCCCGTGCGCCGCGAAGACCAGGTACACGCGCGCTCCCGAGGTCTCCGTCCACGCCAGGGAGTCGCGCACGAAGAGCGGAAAGGTGATGTCTGTGGCAGAGCGCCCGCCACGAATTAACGGAAACGGCGCTCGACCGAGTTGGATCGCTCTCGCCAGAAACTCCGAGCAGCAGGTTGGATTCCCGCCGCTTCTACACAGAGCAACCCGCCGCTTTCAAGGCGCCACCCTCTGAGAACGAGGGCTGAGGTACACGCCTGCCCAGGCCGCCCTCCCATGGGTGGCGCGGTAGGGGGCCGTCGCACGCCGGCGCTGCCGCAGATGAATGACCCAAAGCAAGAAGGCCCCGAGTTCGATGTCGAGCCCGAGGCCTTCCTTGTCCCCTAGAGGGGACGCGCACGGTAGTGAACCAGAGCGGTGTCCTGCACCTGCTCGCCGCGACGGCCACGGACCTATGTCTCATTCCCCAATGACGGCTGATGGCCTGACGATCACGGGCCTCCGCGAGCACGACCCCTGCGCGTTTGGGCGTGGAACCTGAGCAAGTCACTCGCCGCTGCGAAAGGAAGGAGTCATTTCAAGGGTTTGGCCGCGGGGCAACGCGAGCTGACCGTGCGGTCCCTGTCCGGTACCTCTATGCCTCCCCAATCGCCGGAGATGGAGCACATGGAATGGTCAACTGAACAGAGGCGCTGGCTCGTGAAAGTCCTTCAACCGGAGAGGACCGTCTCGTCGCTTCCGGGCGGCGGCAAAGTATCTGCCGAGACGTGCGCCGCCTTGCTCGGCCTCGAGCTGGAGACGTACCGCGCCGAGCTCGCTCAGAGCCAGAAGGGCGCAAGAGAAGCCGCACAGGGGCTGCTCGCGGAACCCGAGTTCAGCCGGATGCTGGAAAAACTACCGTTGCGCAAGAGCGCACGCATTGTCACGTTCGGCGACAGTCACACGGCAGATCCTCAATCTTGGGCGGTCATTCTCCAGGAGCTGGTGGCTGCTCAGCGTCCCCATGATGATGTCTCAGTGGCCATCAATGCTGTAGGTGGTGAGACGACCACGCATGGGTTGGTGCGGATAGGGAACGCCCTCATCCAGGAGCCGGATTGGATCATCTTCTTCATCGGCGTGAATGACGCGCGGACTCAAGGCCCGAACGCGGGCAAGACTCTCGTTGACGCCCGTGAGACTGCGCGCAACCTTGAGGAGCTTCGCTCCCGTGCTGCACAGGGGACGCAGGCACGTCGCCTGTGGATGACGCCACCCCCGGTCCTTGAGGATCGCGCGTCGAAGCACTGGGGGCTTTCCCGCTTCGGAGTCCACTTCCGCAACGAGGACGTCCGCCGTGTCGCGGAGGCCATCCGTGCCCTCGAGGAGCCCACGGTCGACCTCTTTGCGGCCTTCGGCGCATCTCCATCGCCTGAGCTCTTCACGGAGGATGGCCTGCACCTCTCGCTTGCCGGTCAGCGAAAGGTCGTCCTTGAGCTCATGCGAACCTGGAGCCGCGTTCAATGACATTCTTGGTGACTGGCGCGACAGGAAATATCGGCTCTCTCGTCACCCATCGCCTCATCAGAGGTGGGCATCGTCCCCGCGTCTTTGTCCGGGATGCAGCCCGAGCACGGGCGCTGTTCGGCGACGAGGTTGACATGCACGTCGGCGACCTGGCCAAGCCAGGCCCCGCTCTACGGAAGGCACTCGCCGGCAGCGACGGCGTGTTTCTCCTCAACAGCGGGCCACGCCTCGCCGGTCGGGACCGAGTCGTCGTTCAGGTCGCTGTGGATGCGGGTGTCAAGCACATGGTGAAGCTCTCGACGCTGGATGTCCGGACCGGGGTGGGGACCGGCCCATGGCACGCGCGCGGCGAGGACGCGGTCCGGCAGAGCGGTATCCCGTACACGTTCATCCAGTCAGCCGCCTTCATGTCGAACGTGCTCGGTTGGGCTCAGTCGATTGCCACGGAGGGGGTCCTCCGTTCCTCTACCGGGCAAGGGAGGATCGCATTCATTCATCCCGACGACCTCGCCGACGTCATCACCCACGCACTCACGACGGGCGAGCACATAGGAGAGTCACGGGTGGTCACCGGACCCGAGGCGCTGAGCTACGCAGCCATGGCGGCCAAGATTGGCGCGGTCATTGGGAAGGAGGTCCGCTACGAGAAGCTCTCAGACGAAGAAGCCCACGAGGCTGCACTCGCATACGGGGGTGGGCGGCAGTATGCGGACGCTCTTGTGGACATCTGGCGTGCCATCCGAGACGGCAGACTGACGACTGTCTCTGACGGCGTTGAGCGGATCCTCGGCCGCAAGCCCCTCGCCTTCGACCGCTGGATCCATCAGAACGCCGAAGCCTTTCAGTGAGGGGTCATGGCCGGTCCAGGTAATGGAGGACCGTCCGGATGACTTCGCCCTTGGCGCGATCAACCGTGAAGGGAGGGCGCGCCTGGGGCACAGCGTGTATCAGCGCCTCGACCAGGTGAGGCAGGACGAACAACATCCGGTCGCCCGTATGCGGGCGGGACGTGCCGAACTCGGGCGATGGAATCACCAGCTCGAATGCTATCTGAAGGGCTTCCTTGAACCCGAGCGAGGAAGCCGGGACTGCGGCGGAGATCATCTCGTGGAGCTCAGGCTCTACGATGTGGGCATCCGCCAGTCCTTCCACCAGGCAGGCCGCAAACTCCTCGATGGTACTCGAGGCGCATTGTGCCACGGCACGTTCCATTCTGTGCTTCACATCCTCCACATGGCGCTCATGAAGGGCGTTGAAGATGGCCTGCTTGTCCGGGAAGTACTGGTACAGAGAGCCGATGCTGACCCCCGCCACCTCCGCAATGCGGTTGGTGGTGACCGCTCCGGCTCCGTGCCTCTTGAGCACTTTGGGGACGGCATCGAGGACGGCCTCCACCGTCTGCCGCGAGCGATCCTGCTGCGGCTGGCGGCGGCTCTGCGTGCTCTGTTCGTTCTTCATTTGAGGACCTGTTCAGGGACTACCACGCCAGGGACAGCTCAAGCCACCGAACGTCAGGCGAACAGGACTTGAAACCATGTCAATACTTGAAAGTACGATCGCTGCACAGTCCTGCCCCACCCACACCCCCCGGCGCTGCTGCACTGCTGGCCGTCCGCGCAACTGCCACAGGCAGCGCCACCGCAGGCCGAGGCCTGGTTGCCGGGCGCGCAGGTGCCGTCATCCTGGCAGTAGCTAGAGCAATTGGACGCGTCACAGGGGTTGGAGGAAGGGCATCCCGCGAGCAAGAGGGCGAGAGGCAGCAGGGCGCTCAGCATCAGCGCCGGGAGCATGGGCGGGCTTGAGGTTGTCATAGGGCTCGCTGAGAGGGAGATGAAACACCCTCTCCATATCTGCCTGCCCTGACATGAAAACCCTCTCACGCGCGCTTCAAGCAATGGATTGGAGGATTTCCCAACCCATACAGTCCGAGTTCAGGCAACGCACGAGCGAGCTCGCCTCGCAGTGCTCGATCCGACGCGAAGCGTCCCCGGGGCCTGGGCGATCCCGCTCGCCGCGAGCGAAACTCCGCGCTTCCCCTGGATCGTCACCATGTTTCAGCGACCGACGGCGCGGTACGCCTGGTGCGGGTGTGCCGGGTTGTTGGGGTAGCGACGCTCCAGCAGGCCCTCCTTCACGAGTGGCCCGAAGTGCTTCTCCGTGAGGTGAGCTGCCTTCTTCCGTCCCAGCACACGGGCGAGCTCCGCCGGTGTCCACCATCGCAGCGAGCAGAGGGACACGATGACCTTGCGAAGTGCCGTGGGCGCCGGGCGTCCACCGAGAGCCGAGATGGCCGCCCGAAGCTGAGAAGGAAGCTGGACCCGCAAGTCACCCGTTTCCCGGGCGAACCCCTCCGTTTTGGAGTCGACACGAGGTTGGCCCGCCTGATGGTTCTGCACGAGGGGTAGGAAGAGTTCGTCGACGATCGACTGGATGCGTGCGGGCTTCAGGGGGCGGAGGTCCATGAGCAGGTCGTGTCGCACCAGGTCGAACGGCATGGCGAGCACCGCTGAGGGGATGCGCTCGAGGGTGAGCTCGCCGCGATCGTGAGCGCGTTGATAGATGATCCGGACACCCGGAAGCCGCTGGGTGTTCATGACCTTGTTGCGGGCCTGCGAGGGGGTGAGGCCGGTGTTGGCCAGCAGCCCCGAGAAGGCGGCCGCCGCGGCGATGGCGAAGAAGCCGGCAAGGGCTTCGCTCAAGGCCGTCAGTTGGGCGATCAGGTCGCTGCGCAGGCCGCCGGTGTCGGGGACGGCGACCGGGTTGCTGTTCCGGTGGTGCCCGAGGGCGGCGAACACGAGCTGGTCCTTGTTGGCCCACCGGCGATACAGCACGGCGATCCCGGTACGAGCGCGTGCGGCAACCGATTCCATGGTCAGGTTCGCGAAGCCGACCTTGACCAGCTCATCCCAGGTCGCGTCGAGGAGCTCGGATTCGAGCTGCTGGCCGCGCCGTCGGTGCCGGACTGGGTTCTGCGTTCCGGTCGTCATGTGCCCACTTTAGAGAGGCTTTACTTTCTTATCAAGGCGCCCATGATAAGAGAGAAATAACCCTCTTCGCCCGGAGACGAACAAATGACCGCGATGCGCGCAGAGCCTGAGACGAAGCTGTCGCCGCAAGTGCGGAACGCGCTGAGGGTGCTGATCGTCGGCGCCGGCCCGACCGGATTGACGCTGGCCTGCGAGCTCGCCCGCAGCGGCGTCTCCTTCCGCCTGATCGAGGCTGCCCCCGGCCCGCAGCCCGGCTCGCGCGGCAAGGGCATCCAGCCGCGCACCCTCGAGGTGTTCGGCGATCTCGGCATCGTCGATCGCGTGATCGCCAACGGCCGGATGGCGATGCCGATCTGTTCGACGGCTCCCGATGGCCGGGTGACGCTGGGAGGCGCCATCCCCGAGGCGTTGAGGGATCGCCCAGACATGCCTTATCCGGCGAGCCTGATCACGCCCGAATGGCGGACCGAAGAAGCGCTGAGGCAGCGGTTGGCGGAGCTCGGCGGCGCGGTCGAGTTTGGCACTGCGCTCAGCCGCTTCGAGCAGTCGGACGAGGGCGTGTCGGCGGTGGTCGTCAAGGACGGCGAGGCCGAGACGGTCACCGCGCGCTGGCTGGTCGGCTGCGACGGCGGCCACAGCCTCGTCCGTCAGCAGGCCGGTATCGCTTTCGAAGGCGAGACCCGCGAGGAGGTGCGGATGATCGTCTCTGATGTCGAGGTCGACGGCCTCGATCGCGACGCCTGGCATATGTGGCGGCATGAGGAGGGCCTGGTCAGCCTCTGCCCACTGCCCTCGACCAACGCCTTCCAATACCAGGCCAGCATCGCGCCGGGACAGGACCCAGAGCTCAGCCTCGCAAACATGCAGGCGATCCTCGAGCGGCGGAGCGGCCGCACCGACGTCCGCCTCCACGGGCCGGAGTGGTCGTCGCTGTGGCGCGCCAACATCCGCCTCGTTGATCGCTATCGCGAGGGTCGCGTGTTCATCGCCGGCGACGCGGCACACATCCATTCGCCTGCCGGCGGCCAGGGGATGAACACCGGCATCCAGGACGCGCACAACCTCGGCTGGAAGCTCGCGGCGGTCGTGAAGGGCGCCTCGCCAGCGCTGCTCGACAGCTACGAGGCCGAGCGGCGACCGGTGGCAGTCGGCGTGCTCGCGCTCTCGAACGCGCGCCTCAAGCAGGCGATCGAGCAGAAGGGCATTGCCGCCCGCCGCGATGCGAGCACGATCCAGCTCGACATCAACTATCGCGGCTCTGCCTTGGCGCGCGACGACCGCGACGAGATGGCCCTGCTGCGCGCTGGCGACCGCGCCCCCGATGCGACCAGGCTGACGACGGTGGAAGGCGAACGCCGGCTGTTCGACCTGACGCGCGGTGGGCGGTTCACGTTACTGAGCTTTGGGGCCACCCCTGCGGTCGAAGCCTCTCCGTTCGACCTCAGGACTCTCCATGTCGTTGGGCAACCGACCGGTCCCAACGACATCGCCGACACGGAAGGCCATCTTGCCAGCGCCTATGGCGCGGCCGACCACACCCTCGTGCTGATCCGTCCCGACGGCTATGTCGCGCTGATCTCCGATGCTGGCGACGTCGCGGCAGTATCGGACTACCTCGCCGCGATCGCATCTACACAACTCCAGGTGGAACCATGAACGGCCAGTTCGATCGATTCTCACCCAATTCCTGGGAGGTGACTGCCCAGCGGGTCGAGGCGATCGGCCGGAACTGTCTCAAGAAGGGGCACAAGGTGAGCTCCCTTACCAGGACGCAGTTGGAGAGTTCCCCCTCCTCCAGGATTTCTCGCTCGTAGGAGAAGAGCTCGTTGCGCAGGTGCACGCCGTCGGAGAACGAGTCCTTGAGGACGCGCATCGGCCGGGATTCCGCGATCCGGTCGGGAATCTCCGCGAAGACGGCGTGCTCCTCGAGGTTGGGATTCAGGCGCGCCGGCCAGGGGACGTAGAAGTCTGGCAATTGAAAGGTTGCTTGGCGTTGACGGAGAAGTTGATCTTCTCCGTGGCGGGACTGGTGTTGGTCTCGGTGGAGAGCAGGTCTCCGTGCAGGAGTTCGGAGGGAAGCGCTTCCTTATACCGAGCCAGCTCCGCATACAGGCCGGGCGCGTCCAACGGCGTCGTCCGAGATGTGCAGCTCCTGGGTGGGAGCGACTGGCTGAGGAGTCGCACACCCGAGGAGCGCGAGCAGGAGCAACCTCACCAGAATAGGGCCCTTGGGGGGCGTCCACGGGCCTTCTATGCTGGGCGCCCACGGGCGGTCTACGCAGGCTGAGGATAGGAGACACATGCCGGCGCTTCGCGCTCCGCATCGACGAAGTGCGCTGCCATACGGGCTGGCAGTGCTGCTCCTTGCGCTGGCCTACGCCCTGCTGGGAATCGCGAGCCTGAAGCTGGCGATCCCTCCTTACCTGGCCACCATCTTCATGCCGTCGGTCGGCGTGGGGCTGGCCGGGATGATGATGGGCGGCTATCGCATGGCGCCCGGGGTCTGGCTCGGTGCCAGCGCCTTGTCCCTGTGGCTCACGTGGAAGCTGCAGGGTCGAGTCTCGCCGCAGCTCATCGTGGTGGCCGTGTTCTCCGGCCTGGCGGCCACGCTTCAGGTCTCCGCGGGCCTCTTCCTCATCCGCAGATTCGTGGGGCGCGAGCCGAAGCTGCAGAAGCTCCGGGAGATCCTCTCCGTCCTGGGGTGGGGAGGGCCAGTCGCCTGTGTCATCAACGCCAGCATCACCACCCTGATGCTCCGCAAGGCAGGCGTCTTTCCTCCGAGCGAGACCCCCATCATCTGGCTGCTCTTCTGGGTGTGCGACACGATCGGCGTCCTGGTGATGCTGCCGCTCACCCTGGCGGTGTGCGGCTGGCCCGCGCAGGCCTGGACGGGACGCCGACACAGCGTGCTGTGGCCCGTGGTGGTGTGCCTGGCTGGGACGATGGTGCTCTTCACCTACGTCGCCCGGTTCGAGCGGAGCCGGCCCCGGACCGAGTTGACGCTTCGGGCCGAGGGCACCGCACGGGTCATCGAGGCCCAGGTGAAGCACTCCCTCCATTCCGCTCTTGCGATGGGACGCTCGCTGGAGCTGGCGGAGCACAATCGGGAGGAGCGGTTTCGAAACTTCGTGCGGGGCGAGCTGTCGCTCCTGCCAGGGCTCGGCATGGTGGCTTGGGCGTCCCGGGTCGTGACTGAGGGAGGCACCGAGTCATTCCCGCTGACCTTCGTGGAGCCCGCCTCGCTGGCTCTGCAACTGCGCGGAAGCGACCTGCTCTCGGAGCCGGTCCGCCGCCAGGCCGTGCTCGCGGCGCTGGCGCGGGATGAGCTGTCCCTCAGCGCGTGGCTGCAACTGCCGGGGCAGCCCGAGACGGAAGGGGCCACGCTCGCCATCCTCCCTCTCCATGATGGCTCCGGACATGTGGACGGCGTGCTCGCGGTGGCCCTGCGGCCGCAGGACATCATCGCCCGCAGCGTCGGGCCCCAGCAGGTGCGCTCGCTCGCCTTCTCCTTCTGGGACATGACGGGCCTGTCGCCTCAGCGACTCGGCGGCTCGGTGGGGCCGCAATCCTGGGAGGAGGAGCCGCTGGTCCGCATACCGCTGGAGGTGGGAGGCCGCCGGTGGGAGCTGCGGGCTCATGCGCTGCCGGGCCCTCTCCGCAGCTTCTCTCACTGGCAACTCTGGGGGCTGATGGTGTCCTGCCTGTTGTTCACGGCGCTCCTCGCGGTGCTGCTGATGGAGCAGGGCGGAGAGAAGACACGCGTGGCCTCCTTGGTGGCCGAGCGCACCGAGACGCTGCACCAGCGCGAGCTGTTCCTCAGCACGGTGCTGCAGTCCGCACTGGACGGCCTGCTCACCCTGGATGAGGAGGGGAGGGTGCACAGCGCGAACCCGGCGGCGTGCCGTCTGCTGGGGCTCACCGGGCCCGAGTGGGAGGGGCGCTCCCTGGTCGAGGTGCTGCCCTCGCTGGACTGGGCCTCGCTGAGCGCCGAGCTGGACGGGCTCTCGAGCCAGTCGCCGGGCCTCAGGCGGGAGACCCACGCTCGGCGCTGGGATGGCACCGAGGTGCCCGTGGAGGTGGCGCTCAGCAATGCCTCGACGAGCGGTCGGCGGACCTACGTGTGCCTGCTGCACGATGTGTCCGAGCGCACGCGTGTCATCCGCATGAAGGATGAGTTTGTGTCCACGGTGAGCCACGAGTTGCGTACCCCGCTCACGTCCATCCTGGGCGCGCTGAGCCTCATCAACCGTGGAGGCATGGGCGAGCAGCCCGATGTGGCGCCTCAGCTGCTCACCATCGCGGAGACCAACGCCCAGCGGCTGCTGCACCTCATCAATGATCTGCTGGATGTGGACAAGATGGAGGCGGGGGAGCTCGCCCTGAGGTGTCGGCCGGCGGAGGTGTCCCCCCTGCTGGCTCGAGCTCAGGAGGAGAACCGCGGCTATGCCGAGCGTTTCCAGGTGACCCTGCGCTTGCTGGTTGCCGAGGGGGCCAGTGCGTGGGCCGAGGTGGACGAGGGTCGCTTCGGCCAGGTGATGAGCAACCTGCTCTCCAACGCGATCAAGTTCTCACCGTCCGGAGGGATGGTGGAGGTGGGGCTGAAGCTGGAGCCGGCCTGGGTGGAGGTGAGCGTGAGGGACCATGGCGCCGGGATTCCGGTGGAGTTCCAGCCGCTGGTGTTCCGCAAGTTCTCCCAGGCGGACAGCTCGGACTCGCGGCGTCAGCGCGGCACGGGCCTGGGTTTGTACCTGACGCGCATGTTGGTGGAGCGCATGCGCGGAGACATCCGCTTCGAGACGGCCCCGGATCAGGGCACCACCTTCTTCGTCCGCTTGCCCCGAATCCCCGCCCCTTAGGGGCAGCCTTCAGCAGTTCGGACTATCCGGACAGCCCAAGCATGGGCCTGCCAGTGGGCAGATTTGAGGTCGACACCTCAGATGACGGAGTGAGTTCGAGTCGGCAGGGCTGTGTTGGGTGCAGATGTGGTGATGTTCGTCCCTCAGTATCCGAGGAGCATGGCCCTTTGATACCTTGTAGGCCGGTCCCATTGCCCAGGGGATGGGGGGCACGATGCTCAATCGGATCTGCCTGATCACCCAGTTCGTCGAGAAGCGGAAGACCGGGTTCGGAATCGCGCGACTCATGATGATGAGCGGCGTGAACGTGCGTTCGTTCGGCCCTCATGACTCGGAGCAACCCGAACCCCTCGCGCGCGTCCAGCAGGCGCTGCCCGAACTGTTGTCGGAGAAGGAGCTCCAGGAGCTCGAACGTTTTCTCGAGGAGGAAGGAAGATGACGCTCTGCATCGGAGTGGGAGTCGGGGATCAATCGGACGCCGTGCTGGCCGTTCGCTCCGCGGTAGAGCAGGCCCGGGCTCAGTTGGGCCGGACACCTCCGCTGGCGGCCTACATCACCTGCACCGTGGACCACGATGCCGCGCAGGTGCACGCCGCCTTCAAGAGCGCGCTGGGAGAGGTGGCTCTGCACGGAGTCACCACCTCGCTGGGAGTCCTCACGCCGGAGGGAGTCCTCAACCCGGGGAGCGGCGCGGTGGCGGTGATGCTCTTTGGCGGCGAGCCCGGGGCTGTCTTCGCCGCTTCCTCTTTGGAGAAGGATGGGCGCCAGGCAGGGGAGGCCGCAGCGAAAGCGCTCGTGCAGCAGGCCGGTGGGAAGCAGCCCAGGCTGATCCTCTTCAACGCCTCGCCCGGTCTGGAGGAGGACATGCTCCAGGGATTGGAGAAGGTTTGCCCTGGAGTGCCCTGCCAGGGCGGAAGCGCCGCGGATCACGCCATCGCTGGACAGTGGCGCGTCTTCACCCGAGAGGGTGTGGCTTTGGAGGGAGTCTCGCTCCTGGGATTCTTCGGCGAGGTGAAGCTCGGCACGGCGTTGTCGACTCCCTACGCCCCCACGGGGATTCGGGCCAAGGCCACGGGCGCCGAGGGGCGCTCTTTGAAGACGCTCGACGGACAGCCGGCCTCGCAGGTGCTGGGAGGTTGGCTCGGGGATGCCATCCAGCGCCAGGTTCGCATGGGTGGCAACATCCTGGCCCAGACCGCGTTGCGCCCCATCGCCGTGCGCCGGACCGCTGGCAAGAAGGACCACTACGTCACCGTGCATCCAGCCCAGATCCACGCGGAGGCGGGGACGGTGGACGTCTTTGCCCGCATCGAGCCGGGGGACGAGGTGTGCTTGATGTCCAGCAGCCCGGAGGCGCTCGTGAGTGAGGTGGCGCATCTCATCGACGTGGCTCTGGAGCAGGGCAACCTCACGACGCGAGACGTGAAGGGGGCAACGCTCATCTTCTGCGCTGGGTGCGCGGGTGCCCTGGGGAATCGCATCAACGAGGGGCTGCGCTCCTTCCATCGTCTGCTGCCGGGGGTTCCCATGTTGGGGCTGTGTACCTTCGGCGAGCAGGGCTACATCCCGGAATTGGGGAACGTGCACCAGGATCTGTCTCTGTGTCTCACCCTGTTTGCCTGAGCTTCGGTTGGAAGCTCGCGTCCCCCCTGGCTCCGACGGATGAGGACCTCGCCCCCGCGCTCTGACTGGCTCTGGAGTTTTCTCCTCCCCCTGTTGCTGCTGGGCGTGTCCGCAGTGGTCCGCTCCACCGCGCTGCTGGTGTTCGTAGGAGGAGTGGGGCTCATCTTCCAGTTTCTCCGGGGACGCCGCCTCCGCCGCCGGGCCTTCGAAGAGATCGCCGAGCAGATCGGCCGCAATCGCGAGCGGCTCGAGGAGAACGAAGAGCGCTTCCAGACGCTGATCGAACGCTCGCCCGATGCCATCTTCATCCACTGGAACGGCCAGGTGGTGTTCACCAACGCGGCGGCGGCCGCGCTGTTGGGGTACGAGCGGGCCGTGGAGCTCCAGGGCCGGCAGATCGACGCGTGGGTGCTACCCGAAGAGCTCTCGTTGCTGACAGGCCCTGAGGAAGAGGGCGTGCCTCGCGAGATCCGCTGGTTGCACCGCTCGGGCCGGCAGGTGTTGGGAGAGGTCGTCACCTTCACCGTGATCTTCGAGCGGCAGAGGGTCCGGGTGTCCATCGTGCGCGACATCACCGAGCGCAAGCAGATGCAGGACAAGCTGAACTCCGCCGACCGCATGGCCTCGCTGGGGACCATGGCGGCGGGTGTGGCTCACGAGATCAACAACCCTCTGTCCTTCATGCTGAGCAACGTGCGCTTCGTTCGGGACGAACTGCGAGAGTTCGCCGAGGTGGCGGATGCTCGGACGCAGGAGCGTCTCCGCGAAGTGCAGGAGGCACTGGAGGAGACGCTCACGGGAGGCGATCGGGTCAGTGACATCGTGCGCGACCTGAGGACCTTCTCGCGAGGGGATGAAGGGAGGGGAGGGCCCGTGGATGTCCACGCGGTGTTGGACCTGTGCGCGAACATCGCTCGGAACCAGCTCCGCCACCGTGCCCGTCTGGTGAAGGACTACGGTGAGCTGCCTCCCATCCACGCCAGCGAGTCCCGGCTAGCGCAGCTCTTCCTGAACCTCATCGTCAATGCCGCGCAGGCCATCCCCGAGGGAGAGGACGTGAACGCTCACGAGGTGCGCATCACCACGAGGCGCGCGGAGGGAGGGATCGAGGTGGCGATCAAGGACACCGGTGTGGGCATTGCACCGGAGAACCGGCACCGGCTGTTCGATCCCTTCTTCACCACCAAGCCCGTGGGGGTGGGCACGGGACTGGGCCTGTCCATTGTTCATGGAATCGTCTCGGGCCTGGGCGGGCACATCTCCGTTGAGAGCGAGCCAGGCCGTGGCAGCACCTTCCGGGTCTTCCTGCCCATCGGCGGGGAGTGAACACGCCCTGTTGGCGGTCCTTTATCGAGGCACTGCAGATTCTCTGCATCATTTTTCCCCTCGCTGGCTCTCCCGTTAGTGCAACGGGGGCGAGTGTCTCCCGCCATTGAGGGGGTACTTTCATGAACGGACGAGCCATCATGGGTCTGGCCATCTGCGCGGCCGGCATCTTCTTCACCTTCATCGTCAACACCGGCTACATCTGGTACGGCGCCATCATCTGGGGCGGAATCATGGCTGTCCGCGGGCTCTCCTCCGGGGACGACAGCTAAGCCCTGGAGCGCCATGGGCTGCTGAATGCGTCTCATCTCCCCGTGTGTCTGGGGATGCGGAGACGGAAGGTGGTGCCTTCGGAATGCGAGGAGTGGACGTCCACGTCCCCGCCGTGGGCCCGAGCGATGTGGTCCACGATGTACAGGCCCAGGCCCACGCTTCGGCTGGCGCTGCTTCGGGTGACACCTCGCTGCATCGGCTGGAACAGGCGCGCGCGGAGTTCGGGGGAGATGGGCTCCCCCTCGTTGTGGACTTCGAGCGTCACGAAGTCCCCTTCGCCCCGTGTCCTCACCGTCACGGGCGTGGCCTCGGGGCTGTAGCGCAGGGCATTCACCACGAGGTTGTCCACCGCCTGGGACAGGCGATCCGGGTCCCACTCTCCCTCGCTGTCGCCCTCGTGGTGCGTGCGGATCTGCCGGCCGGGATGAACGGTCTCTGCCTCCTCGACGACCTGTTGGACGAGCTCGCTGAGGGCCACGGACTTTCGCTCCAGCCGCAGGCCCCCTCCCATTCGCGCCTGGGTGAAGTCGAGCAGGTCTCGAATCATCCGCGCCGCGCGCTCGCCCGAGGTCTGGATGCGCAGGATCGACTTGAGGACACGGTCGTCCAGGTCTTCCCGCCGCAAGAGGTTGCTTGCCGCCAGGAGGATGGCGCTGAGCGGATTGCGCAGATCATGGCTCACGATGCCGATGAGCTGCTGCTCGAACTCGACGCGTGCGCGGAGTTCCTCCTCGGCGCGCTTGCGGTCGGCCTTCTCCCGCGCTTCGCGCAGCGCGCGTTGGATGCTTGGGACCAGACGCTCCAGCCTGTTCTTGAGGACGTAGTCCGTCGCCCCCCGCTTGAGCAGCTCGATGGCTCGCTCCTCGCCCAGCGCTCCCGAGACGAAGAGGAAGGGCACATCGGGGTGGGCGCTCTGCGACAGGGAGAGCGCCGTCTCTCCGTCGAAGCCGGGGACGGTGTAGTCGGAGAGGATGATGTCATGGCGACCCTCACCGAGGGCTCTCTGGAAGCTCACCTGTCCCGTTACCCGCGTCAGCTCGAAGTCGAGCGCGGCCTCTTCGAGCTGGGCCTCGATGAGCTGTTCGTCCTGGGGGCTGTCTTCCAACAGGAGGATGCGCAGCGGCCCGCGCCTGGCTGCTGTCATGAGGCCGTTTCCTGCTTCTGCTGAGAAGCCCCAGAGCTGGGCAGCGTGAAGTGGAACGTGGCGCCCTCGCCGGGGCTGCTCTCGGCCCACACGCGGCCCCCATGGCGCTGCACGACGCGCCGCACGTTCGCCAGCCCGATGCCTGTGCCTTCGAACTCCTCGGCCGAGTGGAGCCGCTGAAAGACACCGAAGAGCTTGTCGACGTACTGCATCTCGAAGCCCACCCCGTTGTCTCGCACGATGACTTCCTGCTCTCCGGGAATCATGCGGGCGGAGATCTCGATGACGGCCTCGGGCCGGGGCCGGCTGTACTTGAGGGCATTGGACAGCAGGTTCCTGAAGACGAGCCGCAGCAGCGCCGCGTCCGCCTGGACCTCGGGCAAGCGCTCCACCTTCCACGTCACCCGGCGGCCCTCCATGTCGGGCAGGAGCTCTCGCCGCACCTCGTCCACCAGCGTGTTCAAGGGGACCGTCGCCAGCCGCATCTGCGCGCGCGACATGCGGCTGAAGTCGAGCAGGTCGTCCACGAGCTGCCCTCCTTTCTGCGCCGCCTCCGAGATGGTCTTCAAGTACCCCTGGGACTTGGCGTCGAGCGCTGCCCGGGCCCGCTTGTCCAGGAGTTGAGCGAAGCCGGTGATGTGGCGCAGCGGGGCGCGCAGGTCATGGGAGACCGAGTAGCTGAAGGCCTCCAGCTCCCGGTTGCTCTCCTCCAACTGCCGGGTGCGCTCCTCCACCCGCTTCTCGAGGGTGGCGTTGAGCTCGCGGATCTGTGCCTCCGCCGCCTTCTGCTCGGTCACATTGAAGAAGGAGGTCACCACGCCTCCGCTCGAACCTGGCTCGGGCCCTGGTAGCGGCAAGGCGTTGATGGCGAGCCACACGAGGGTGCCATCCGGCCGGTGGATTCCCAGCACCTTGCCCAGCTGGGGCCTGCCGGTCCGCAGAGCCACCATGGGGGGATGCTCTTCTCCAGGAAAGGGTCTGCCGTCTTCACGGATGGCGCGCCAGCGTGGATCCGACGAGGTGCGGCCTGCCATCTGCTCCGGGCCTACGCCCAGCAGGCGCTCCGCGGCGCTGTTCGAGAAGTGAATCCGCCCGTCCGTGTCCTGCATGGTGATGCCTTCGGCCAGCGACGCGAGGATCGTGCGCAGCAGGGCCTCGCTCTCGCTCAGGGCCTGCTGAGCGCGCTGCTGCTCGATGGCGGCTGCCAGCTCCCGGACCACGGCCTCGAAGAACGCCTGGTACTTCTCATCGAACCTCAAGCGCGGGCTGATGCCGAGCACGAGCACGCCGCCGGTGGGGTGGGCCGGAGAACGTCGGAGCGGCAGGACCATGGCCGAGCGTGTCGGCTCAGGCCACGGGCCCGTGTGGCTCCGCTCCAGCAGCGCCTCGACGTCATCCACCTTCGCCGCCGCGCCCGACGCGAACACCTGCTCCGCCAGGGCTCGCAGCGACTCGGGCAGCGAGTCCAGCCCGGGATGGGTTACAGGCTCCAGCCCGTGCGTGGAGGCGTTCCACAGGTACAGCACGACGAAGGGCAGGTCCTGCGCGTTTCCCCGGAAGGCGGCGCTGGCCTCGTCCAGCACCGCAGCCTGGGTGGTGGCCCTGGGGGCGATGGCGCGCAGCGTGGCGAGCCTCCGCTCCGCGATCACCTCCTCCGTCACCTCCGTCACAGGCTGCAGGAAGCCGTTGATCTGGCCGTCGTCATCCCGGAGCGGAACGAAGGAGAACGTGAAGTACGCCTCCTCCGTGAAGCCGTGACGCGTGACGGGGATGAGCGTCTTGTGGACCTGGATGACTTCACCCTGATCCAACACCCGCCGCATCCATGGATAGATGGTGGGGTAGGTGTCCGGCCAGCAGTCGCGGTAGGGAGCGCCCAGGTATCGGGGATGCCGCGGGCCCATGATGACGGAGTAGCCCGCGTTGTAGATCTGGGTCTGGTCGGGCCCCCAGAAGATGATCGCGGGCGTGGGCAGCCGCAGGATCATGTCGGTGTAGCCCTGGAGCCGCAGGGGCCACGAATCAGGAGGGCCAAGCCCCGAGGCCGACCAGTCATGCTGGCGGATGCGTTCGCCCATCTCTCCGCAACCTTCGAGGAACCCCGGAACGCCACTACCCAAGATGTATGGCTCCTGCTCGCGTGCGTCGAGCGGCTCGACACTTCCTTCTTGTGTATCTGGAGCCCCCCTGATTCCGAAGTCCCTCGAGGGGTGAGGGACGAGCGAACCGCTGACTTCTCAACGCTCCGTGACGGCGCGCTGGTGGAGCACGAGGACAATGAGGGCCACGAGCGCTGGCAGCGCCTGCACCACCAGGATGGAGCGCTGGGCCGTCACGCCTCCATAGATTCCGGCGACGAGCACGCAGCCCAGGAAGAAGGCGCGCACGCGCAAGGCCCAGCGGACCTCTCCAATGAGCAAGCTCCAGCCCAGCCCGGCGGAGAGGAAGCCATTGTAGAGGCCCTGATTGGCGGCCAGCACCGCCGAGCCCTGGGCCAGCTCAGGCGTGAGGTGGAAGGTCTCCAGCCCGAGGGGCGTCTGCCACAGGAACATCTCGAGGGTCAGGAACCAGAGGTGAAGGAGGGCGATCAGGGCCGTGAGGACGATGAGGAGGATTCTCATCACTTCATCCTATCGGAAGTGTCTCCACCTTCAGGCAGATGATCCTTCAGGGTGAAGACCCGGATGGGAGCGCGGACTCCTTTGAGTGCATGCGAACCGAGGTCCACCGCTGCCTCTGGCCGGGCCATCTGCACGAAGGCCTCACTGAGGGTCAGCGGTATCTGGAGCGGCTTGCACAGCGCTTCCAGGCGGCACGCCTCGTTCACGGAGGAGGAGATGACCGTGAAGTCCAACCTGCCCCGGGCGCCAATGTTGCCGTACATCACCTGCCCCAGGTGCAAGGCCACGCCGATGGAGAGCGGCCCATCGCCCCGAGCGCGGCGTGCCACGTTCAGTTTCTGCAATGAGGCCAGAGCCTCCTCCGCCGCCAGCAACGCGTTCTGGCAGGCCCGGTGGGCGTCGTCGGCCACGGGGAAGATGGCCAGGATGGCGTCACCGATGAACTTGAGGACCTCTCCTCCGCGCTCCATCACGGCTCCCGCCACATGGTCGAAGTATTCGTCCAGGGTCTTCACCGTGGCCTGCGGCGTGCCCTGCTCGGAGAGCGAGGTGAAGTCGCGCAGATCGCAGAACCAGATCGCCGCGTCGATGAGCTCGCCGCTGCCTCGCCGGAAGCCCCCGTTGGCGACACGCTGGCCAGCGTTGCGCCCCAGGTACACTTCCAGCAGCGCTCGCGTCGCATGGTATGCCGAGGCCAGCTCGATGCGCTGCGCGAGGTGGGGCGAGAGCGCTGTCAGCGCCGCCAGCGATTCCTCGGAGAAGCCACCGGGTGCGCGCGTGGCCCAGGAGATGTAGCCGATGTCCCCCGTCGAGTACTGAAGCCCCTGCGCGAAGTAATCCGTGCCTCCCAGGGCCCTGAGGTCCTGGCAGATGGGGAACGGCAGGTCGTCCCGGTCCAGGCGCACGCGAATCGGGGACGAGCCCTGGAGCAGCAGCGCGACGGGGCTTCGCGTGAAGTACGGATCATCCAGCGTCAGGCGTTGGCGATCGATCGGCTTGACGCCTTGCTCCTCGGTCCATTGCACGGTGCGCCACACGAGCTCCGGGTGCTTGGTCATCAGGTTGAAGCTGCATCGCCACAGGGGCAGGCCCTGAGCACGCAGCTGTGCGATCAGCTCCGCCATCAGTGTCAGGCCGCCGTCATCCACGTGCCGCAGATGCAGGAGCCAGGTCTGGACTCGGGATAGCTCGGCGGGTGTCACGGCGGGTTCTCCATGGGGATGCGCGGCCGGTGCGCAGTATGGCTGAAGCCCGGGGCAGGTGAGGCAGAGGGGTTGTTCAGCTAGCGCGTCGTGATTTCATGTGAGAGCCGTGTCACGGCAGCTCCTGGAGCGCGCAACCCCGGGTTCACCTCGTCGGCGACCCATACCTCGCCCACATCCGCCACAGCCCGATGAACCTCCTCCACGGCTGATGCATCGTCGTAGGGGCCGACCGCCAGCAACCGGGTCCGCAGCGCCTCTTCCACCTCCGCAGCCGTCTGGGAGCGCTTCGCTGGATCACGCTGCAGCAGCTGTTCGAGGAGGAGCTTCACGGACGGGGAGAGCCCGGAAGCAGCCTGCGTCACGTCCTCATCGCTGTAGGTCGCCGCTCCCCACAGCGCCTGAGTCGTCGTCTCGTCATGACCCGCCTTCAACGCCGCGTGCGCCTTGCGCTCCACGTGCCTGAGCTCTTGCCTGGAGAGCGACGCCGCCATCTCTTGCGGTGTCTTGTGCGCCGGGTCGTACAGGTGCCGGCCGGTGCCCAGCTCCAGCAGCACCAGACCCAGCGCGAACAAGTCCGAGCGGGCATCCGCCGTTCCTGACAGGAGCGTCTCGGGCGCGGAGAAGAACAGTGGGCCCCTCGGTGGGTGCACTGTCGTCTTCCGCCGCCCCGCGAGGTTCGAATACGCGAGGCTGAAATCCGCCAGCTTCACTCCTCCTCGCCAGGTGAAGCCAATGGATGCGGGGCTGATGTTGCGGTGAACGATGCCCAGTGGCTGGCCCTGCTCATCCACCCGTGTGTGGACATGCGCCAGCGCCGAGGCCAACTCCGCGCCGACATAGAGGAGGAAGGCCTCCGAGAAGGGCTTGTTTCGCTCCAGGGCCAGTGTCACCAGCGCATCCAACGAGGGCGCCTGGACCCTCTCGCGCACGGTGTAGAGCGCGTCCTGTGTCTCATGCAGGAAGAGCACGCGCACCAGCGTGCGGTGCCCCAGGTATCGCGCCAGCCGTGCTTCCTCTTCCATGCGAGCGCGGATGCGCAGCGCCTGCGCGGAGGGTGGGCCCGGGAGGAGTCCCAGGCATTTGACGATGACTTCCTCGAGGATGTCGTCCGCCGTGCGCTTGCGCGCCAGGAGCAACGTCTCGCCATGAGGGCCCAGGCCCAGGCTCTCGCGGTACTCGTACGAGATGCCCTCGTGGGTGAAGAGGATGACGGGCCCGGAAGGCCCTCCTGCCGTTGCCATGGTGGAGCTCCTTTCGCGCGGGCCTCCACGGCCACGCGGCAGAGACAGGAGCCTACTGACTATGGCGGGTCCGCGTGAATGACCTGGGAGGTGGGATATGCAACCTTCCGCGGGGCATGTCGGGCCGCCGGTCTTGTAGCCTTCCTTTACAAACTCGCCAGGCTCGCCCTGATTTCAAGGGGAGATGTGGCGAGTGAGGTCCCATCGCTCGCTGGTCCACCCGGCCAGGGTGCCTTGAGTCATGATCCAGGTGCCGGGAGTGGGGCCGGGTTCCGCGAAGGGGGCTGCCGCCTCGAGGCAGACAGGGTACTTGCTCCCGTCGGGGAGCGTGACCTCGTTCCAACGGAAGTAGAGCCCGCTGGTGCGTCCGCTAATGGAGCGTTCGCTGGGGGCATGGAACAGCTTGCCGGACACCAGCGTTCCCTCCACCAACTTCCCTTCAGGGGCTGTCACCTTGCTGGTGAGGGATTGGTTGGCTGTGGCGGTGATTTTGTTCTTGCAAATCCTGCCTCCACGCTTGTCGCAAGGGGCCTTGGCGTCAATTGCCAAGGGTACCGCGTTCCCGTCCTCTGAAATCTCGAGCAGCTTCATCGCTTCCACCGACTCGGTACGGCACTCGCTCATGATCGACTGCCGCACCTGAGCAGCCGGGCAGCCCGCCTGAGATGCGACGATGGTGCCCGCAATCGCCGCGCACTTGCACCACTCCAACCATTTGGGGGTGCCACGCGCAGGAGGTGTCTTCTGCGAGCACAGGGATGAGACAGCAGCTTCGGGACTTCGGCGGGTATTCACAGGGGGGCCTTTCTCCGAGGGGGCAACGGGCTGTGAGGGGGCGGGCTGCGGCAGCGGCGGATGAGCCGGCGACGGAGAGGTCATGGGAAGCGCTGGAGGCCGTGCTGGCGCTTCGGGCGTGGGGGGCATCTGAGAGGGAGCTTCTTCGATCCTGGGCTCGGAGGGGACCTCCTGCCCCGGCCTCCCTCCTCCCAGCATCAGGTATGCGCCACACACCACAAGGGCTCCCAGGCCCACTGCGGCCAGGGCCATCCTGCTCGCTCCACGGCGCTTCATGGACACGGGATTGACGCGTGGAACCTCAGCCGGGACTGCCTTGAGGGCAGGCTTGGGCGGAGCCGCCTCGGGTAGGGACTGGGGTGGCAGCGCCTGTAGCGGCCGCTTCATCCAGGAGTCCGCTTGGAGCGAGAGCAGCTCCGGCAGGTCCCTTCGTGCGGCCTCCGCACTCACAGGCCGTTGCTCCGGCTTGAGCGCCACCAACCGGGCGACGAAGTGGCTCAGCGGCACGGGCACCCGCTCATTCACCTCATGCGCGGGTGGAAAGCCCAAGGGGCTCAGGGGCTGAGGCTCCGGGTGGCTGTGCGGCCTCGGGTCTGTCAGCAAGTCATACAGGGTGACTCCCAGAGCGTACACTTCATCGGTCACCTTGAATCCGTAGCGCGCCGCTTTGTCATGCCGGTGCTCGGCTTCGAAGTGCCCCGCTTCGGGCGAAGTGTAGCGAGGGGTGCCTGGCGGCAGGCGTGTGCTCGTCAGCTGGGGGGCTGCGGGTATTGGGAAATGCGCTACCCCGTAGTCCACGATCACCGGCTCCCCGGTCTGTGCCCGCACCAGGATGTTTCCGGGCTTCAAGTCCCGGTGGAAGATGCCTTGGCCGTGCATGTAGGTCAGCGCTTCCAGCAGCCGGTCGGCGAGCACCACCGCCTCATGGGGCGTCATGCGCGAGCGCTCGGCCCATTCGTCCAGGGTGTAGCCCTTCACGAAGTCCATCACCACGTAGAAGAAGCCCTCCCGGGCGTGAGGCCAACGGCCATGGGCCCACACCCGGGCAATGTAGCGGTGGCGCAGCGACAGCATGCACGACAGCTCGCGCTGGGCGCGCGCATCCGTGTGCCGCGCATCCTGGCTCTGCTCGAGGTAGCGCGCCATCTTCAGAGCGTAGGACTCGCCGTCTTTCTCCACCTCGTACAACGTGCCGTAAGCGCCGCCGTCCACCCGGCGCACCACCCGCCAGCTGTCCACCATCGTGCCCACCGGAAGGTTGTCGGGATCCACCTCTTCCATCATCGCCCTGCACGCTCCTTTCCTGGGGCCAGCGGAATCTCCACATCATTCACCTTCAGGCTCCGGCCGCCCTCGTCTAGGAGTTCCAAGTTGAAAAAGGCTCCTTTAGAGGTAGCGGGCAGGTCCGTCTCCACCGCGATCGTGCCCCACTCCCCGGGTGTCAGCGCCTCCCTCACATGCACGGCTTGCACCCGTACCTTCGTGTCATCGCGATTCTGGTAGCGCAGCGTTGCAGCCGTGGGGGTCCAGGGCTCAGGGCCCGCGGCACTCGTCGGCGTCAGCACCAGAAGCACTTGGGTCCCGAGCCGGTAGACCCAGCCGCGCACCCTGGAATCTTTGAGAGGGGCGGCCTGGACGGAGCTTCCTGCGAGCCGGTCCGCCAGGACCCACACCTCCGCGCGTGTATTCGCGCAATGGGCCTGCGCCTCCGCGAGCGAAGCCTGGCACGACGCCAGCGTCTGCCGCTTCCTCACGGCGGTGATCTGGAGATCCACTTCGCCGGGCTGCGACACGAGCGAGAAGGCAGCCCACTCCGGCTGGGCGCTGTCCGCGTACCGCACGCGCAGCACCCAGCGTTCCTTCGGGCCGGGTGTCACCACGGGCTCCAGGACGAGGGTGCTGTCGCCCACGTCCACGAGTCGGATGCGCGTCGTGTCGAACTGCACGGAGTCCTTGTCCACGGACGCGTCCAAGAGGATGACGGTCGTGATCCCCGCAGCCACATGTATCTCGGGGAGCGGCTCATCGGCCTGGGCGGCGAGGGTGACACGCCGCCCGCGTGCCGCTGGGGGCTGGGCCTCGGCTGCGGTCAGCACCAGCATCCCCAGCGCCCAGGCGCATGTGACAGGTCGGAGCATTCAGCGGTAACCTCCTGGGTTACACGCTACCACGCACAGTCAGGGTGCTGTGCGTGGCTCGGAGGCTGGCGCTCTCGGGTGCCGAGGGAGGGATCCGGCAGAGCGCGCGGGCTGTCCTCAGGGGAGGGTCATTGCTTTTTCGCCGCCAGGAGCGGTGCCACGAACAAGCCATTTGCCTTACTGCACTCCCCCAGCCTCCGGTTCTCGCGGGTCCCCTTGTACGGGTAGATCACGAACAGCGAAGAGGTGCGTGTCTCGAGATGGATGCCCAGTCCGCCCTGCCGGTCGTCGGACTCGAGTTCGGCGGCGATGGCGAGGACACCGACATCCTCGGAAGCAATGCGGCGTTCCAAATGGTTCGTCGTGGCATCGATCAGCTCGCGCCAGCGGGCGTCGGGATCCTGCTCGAGGGGGAAGTAGATATGGAGATTCTCGCCGTGCGAGTCGAGGGTCACTCCAAAAGGAGGCACGGCGCCGAATCGCCGGAGAGGGAGCACGGACAGCCCCGTCGCGAGGAACAGCATCCTGCTCATCAGTTCGCGATCATCCGTGGCCGGTCTGCGGCCGAGCGGGCGGAACCATTCCATCAAGTCCGAAATACCCAGGGGATTCATCTGACACTCCTGCGGTTGCTGGTGGTGCCTCGCCCTCTCCTGGGAAGTCCATCCACCCTGGGAGGTAGGAGGCGGTTGACGTGACCTGCCAGGTCAGATTACTACGAGTCCACACCGTGTGAACACGGGATGTGGCCCTGGAGGTCGAAATCGCGAGTCTGCGGGTGCCGAGGAGGACTTGGCGGGTCGTCGCCTGATGGAGAGTCGGCCCGTAGCATGAGTGCGTCCGAGAAGAGGGGGACGCATGAGTGCGCGGGAAGTGGGAGCGCTGTTGGAGGTGGCGCGAGTTGAGCCCGGCTTCGACAGTGGCCCTGACGTTCTCGGCACCGGATCTCGCGAAGCGGTATGGCACCACCCCGGAGGCCATCCGGGCGGTCGTCGAAAAGATGGACGGCGTCTATTACTGACGCTGAGCCGCTACCGGCGAAGGCCGCCGGATCAGCTCCATCGCAGCGGGCGGTACGCGCGGCAGGCACACCGTGAAGGTCGTCCCCTCCTCGATGTTCGAGCGCACCTCGATCGTGCCTCCGTGCGCGTGGACGATCTCCTGCACGATGTAGAGCCCCAATCCGTAACTCGTCTTCGCCGTGCGCGACGCCTGCGGACCTCGCCGGAAGGGCTCGAAGATGTGCGGCATCAGCTCGGGAGGAATCGGCTTGCCCTGGTTGTGCACCGCGAGCACCACCTGCTCCTTCTCCCCTCGCGCCGCCAACTGCACCTGCGTGTCCGGCGGGCTGTACTTCAGCGCGTTCTCCAGCAGGTTCGACAGCACCTGCGCCAGCCGGTCCGGATCCCACGTCCCGTGCGTGTCGCCCTTGTCCACCTCGAAGCTCACCCCACGGTCCGGGTACGCCACCCGGAACTCGTGCGTCACCTTCTGGAGCAAGTCCCTCATGTCACACCGCCGAGGCTCCAGCGTGATGCCTCCGCCCAACCGCGCCCGCGCGAAGTCCAGCAACAGCCGCGTCAGCCGCTCGATGCGCAGCGCCGCCGACGTGATGCGCTTGAACGTCCGCTGCTGCTCCTCCGGCGGAGGGCCTCCCGCCGCCATGATGCGCGCCCAGGAGATGATCGCCCCCAGCGGGCTCCGGATGTCGTGGCTGACGATGCCCACCAACTGCTCCTGGAAGTCCACCGCCCGGCGTGACTCCTCCTCCATCTGCAGTTCGCGCGTGACGTCCTTCAGCGTCCCCAGCATGCGCGTGGCCTGGCCGTTCCTGCTCAGCACCCGGACCTTCGCCCGCATCCACCGCGGCGCCCCCGTGGGCACGTAGACCTGGAACTCCGCCTCGAAGTCCGCCGGCGCCTTCAGCGCCGCCGCCACTTGCTGCGCGAAGCGCGTTCGGTCCTCCGCCAGCACCCGTTGCAGGAAGGCCTCGTACGTGTCTCCCGGCCCACCCGGCACGCCCCCCAGAATGGTGTCGATGTTCTCGGACCAGCGGATCCGTCCGGCTTGCAGATCCCAGTCCCACGTCCCCACCTGCGCCGCCTCCATGACCAGCCGCAGCCGCTCCACGTTCAGCGACTGGTCCTCCTCCACCCGCTGATGCTCGGTGATGTTGCGGCAGATGCTGAAGATGCCCATCGCCTGCCCCGCCGAGTCCTTCATCACCCCGCGCGTGGACAGCCAGATGCGCGGGCCGTTCGGGGTGGGCTCCACGTCCTCGAAGGTGATCGTCTGCCCCGTGGCCAGCACCTGCCGGTCCTTGGCCACCACCGCCGCGGCCATCTCCGGCGGCAGCAACTCCGAGTCCACCTTGCCCAGCACCTGCTCCACCGTCCGCCCGAAGGCCCGGGCTCCCGGCTCGTTGATGAGCAGGTACCGGCCCTGCAAGTCCTTGGCGGAGACGGCGTCCGGCGAGTCCATCGTCAGGGCTCGCAGCACCTCATAGGTCTTGTCGGCCGGCGCCAGAGTGGGGGCAGGCGCCGTCGAAGCCGCTCGGCCCCCACGAGAGCCTTTGGCGGCCTGTTTCGCGTCGCCGGTGAGCGCGGCGCGCTTGCTGGCGGTGGGCTTGCCCGAGGCAGGCTCGGGAGCCGATTCGGTGCGCCGGGAGCGCTTCTTTGCGGGGGGCTCGGACATTCGGGAGGGTCCGCTCATCCTATGGGATGCTAGGGGTCAGGCGTGAGGCCCAGGTTGCGCGCAATGTCCTGGAAGGTCGCCACGGCCGGGGTCTCCGTCCGGGTCTTCTCCGGACTTTCCAGGTCCACCTTGAAAAGGCCGAACTTCGGCTCATAGCCCTCGGCCCACTCGAAGTTATCCAGCAGGCTCCAGTGGAAGTAGCCCCGCACGTCCACGCCCTTCGCCACCGCCTGCTCCACGGCGTACACGTGACTCTGGAGGTAGTAGGGCCGTTCTTCTCCGTCCGTGTCCGCCATGCCGTTCTCCGTGACGATCAACGGCAGGCCCAACTTCGCGTACCGGGTGAGGAAGAGATAGAGGCCTTCCGGGTAGAGCTCCCACCCCAGGTCGTTCTTCTGCCGGCCACGCGGCACGTACTGGCGCGACAGCGAGGGCTCGCCGAAGTACTGCCGCACGTAATCCCGCGTGTAGTAGTTGATGCCCAGGTAGTCGCTGGAGCCCTTCAGGCCCTCCACCTCCCGGTCCAGGTTCACCTGGCTGGGCACGGAGATGTGGACCCGGCCGGTGCGCAGCGCCTCCGTCACGCTCTCATTGAAGAAGCTGTCGGTCAGTCCCGCCACCACCGTGTCCGCCGTCGTGCCGGTGGCCGGCTGGAAGACGCGCACGTGGTGGGCCAGGCCGATGCGCGTGGCGAAGCCATCCCCATCCGCATCCACCGTATCCAGGGCTCGCAGCTGTTTGGCCGCGCGGGCATGGCCCTCCAGCAGGTTGGCGATCACCGTGGCCGCCAACGGCATGTCCTCCTTGCCGGGAGGCCACTCGGCATCCAGGTAGCCCAGCACCGCGTACACGTTGGGCTCGTTCACCGTGCACCACCAGTCCACCTCGCCACCCAGTGCCTCCGCGACTTTGGCCGAGTACTTCTCGAAGGCGTCGATCGTCGCGGGGTTCTCCCAGCCGCCCGCGTCCGACACCCAGGTGGGCAGGGTGAAGTGGTACAGCGTCACCATCGGCGTGATGCCCTTCTGGCGCAGCGTGTGAGCCCACTGCTGGTAGCGTGCCAACGCCTCCTCGTTCCACGTGTCCGGCGTGGGTTGGATCCGCGCCCACTCCACGCCGAAGCGGTAGGCGTTGGAGCCCAACCTCTCCATCAGCCGCACGTCCTCGTCGAAGCGGTTCCACGAGTCCGTGGCCGCTCCGGACACCGTCCCATCCTTGATATGCGGGCGGCCATCCGGCCACTGGCCTCGTTCCCACTCCGTCCAGTCGTTCTCGAGCCCCCCTTCCACCTGGTGGGCGGCGGTGGAGGTGCCCAGCATGAAGCCGGTGGGCAGGCCCTCGCCCAACCGGGCGGCTTTCACCACGTCCGGATCGAAGCTCGGCCGATCGCTGCACGCGGCCAGCAGCAGGGGCAGGCTGAGCAGGAGCGAGCGGTTCATGACTTGCCTCCGGGCCGGGACGAGGGCGGGTTGCCCACCAGGCCCAGGATGAGCATGGCGCTGTGGGCGCTGCCCAGCCGGAAGGCGAAGCCATCCACCTGGATTCCGACCCGAGCGGACAGGGGGATGCGCGCCGCGGCCCGGGCGCCCAGGGGCAGCACGTACGCCAGGCTCACCGGTCCGTAGGAGACGCCCACGTGCGCTGGCACCAGGCCCGCCATGTCCAACACCCCTGCCTCTAGGGACACCTTCTCCAGCCGGTAGAGCCCCTTCAACGAGGGCAGCACCGTGACGAGCGGCGTCGAGGGATACGCCGCCTGCACCACGGGGCCTGCCAGCACGTTCCATCGCTCGCCGGTGTAACCCAGGCGGACGCTGAGCGAGGCACTCCAGCCCGGGCCTCCGCCCTCCAGCGGCGTGAGCGACAAGAGCCCCGCCTCCACGGTGAAGCCGTGGAAGAGGTAGTGCCCGCCGGTGAAGGTGGCGGCGTAGAGATCATTCCAGCTCCCGCCCCCGAAGGAGTAGCCCCCCGTGAGCAGCCCCACCTGAGAGTGGATCTCGTTCGTGAGGGCGCGCGGCGGTGGCTCGTAGGGAACGAGGCCAGAGCTTCCCTGCGCGCGAGCGGCCAGACTCGCTGAGAGGGCGAGGACGAGGAACAGGGAACGCATTCGAGGCCGCCACCATACCCCGTCACGCGTGCTCCCTGTTGGCCGGTTCTCAGGGGAAATGGACCGGTTTACCGCAACATTGTAATGGCGGCGGAGCGCGGCTCAGGGTTTGGTGTCCTCGTCCCCGCCGCGGTGGAGCTTCCGGTAGAGCGTCTTGCGGTCCACCCCGAGGATGCGCGCGGCCAGCGTGCGGCTGCCGCCCACCGCCTCGAGCACGCGGTGGATGTAGCGGCGCTCCACCTCCTCGAGCGTCACCATCTCGGACATGTCCGCCACCTCGGGCAGCACCTGGGGCGCGGTGTAGTTGCGCACGCGCTCGGGCAGGTCCTCCACGGTGAGCTGCTCGAAGCTGGTGAGCGCCACCGCGCGCTCGATGCAGTTCTGCAGCTCGCGCACGTTGCCCGGCCAGCTGTAGGCCAGCAGCTTCTGGGCCGCCGCCGGGCTCAGCCCCAGCACCCGCTTGCCTGTGCGCGTGGCGAAGTGCTCCGCGAAGTGCTGCGAGAGCAACAGCACGTCATTGCCTCGGGCACGCAGCGGCGGCAGCTCGATGTTGATGACGTTGAGCCGGTAGTACAGGTCCTCCCGGAAGCGGCCCTCCTCCACCGCGAGTTCCAAGTCGCGGTTGGTGGCCGCGACGATGCGCGCGTCGAACTCCACCTCCTCGTTGCTGCCCAGCAGGCGCACCTTGCGCTCCTGCAACGCGCGCAGGAGCTTGGGCTGCAACCCCAGTGGAAGCTCGCCCACCTCGTCCAGGAAGAGCGTGCCGCCGCTGGCCTGGACGAAGAGGCCGGTGCGCGTGGTGCGCGCGTCGGTGAAGGCGCCCTTCACGTGGCCGAACAGCTCGCTCTCCAGGAGCTGCTCGGGCATGGCCGCGCAGTTGATGGCCACGAAAGTTCCTGTCTTCCGCCGGCCTCGGGTGTGGAGCGCCCGCGCCGCCACCTCCTTGCCGGTGCCGCTCTCGCCGGTAATCAGGACGGTGGTGTCCACGTCGGCCACCCGGTCGATGAGCGTGTAGGCCTGGCGCAGGGCCGGGCTCTGGCCCACCAGTCCTCCCGTGTCTCCTTCCTGCCCCAGCGCCTGGCGCAACCTGCGCACCTCCTCTCGGAGGGCTCGGTGTTGCACGGCGCGTTCCAGCACCAGCACCAGCGCGTCCAGGTCCACCGGCTTGGTGATGAAGTCGTAGGCCCCGGCGCGGATGGCGGCCACCGCCGTCTCCATGCTGCCGAACGCCGTCACCACCACCACCGGAATGTCCGGCCGGTTCAGGACGATGCGCTCGCACAGCGCCAGCCCGCTCATGCCCGGCATCCGCAGGTCCGTGAGCACCGTGTCGAAGTCCTCGGCCACCACCAGCGCCAGCGCCTCATCCGCCGTCTCGCAGGCGCGCGGCTCGAAGCCCCGGCGCGACAGCCCCTTCTCGAGCATCGCGCGCATCTCGCGCTCGTCCTCGACGATCAGGATGCGTCCTGGCATGCGGTGTCCCCCCTCGGCAGGTAGATGGAGAAGCAGCTTCCCTGGCCCGGCGTGCTGTCCACGGCGATCCATCCGCCGTGGTCCCGGATGATGCCGTAGGACACGGAGAGGCCCAACCCCGTGCCCTCGCCCACGTCCTTGGTGGTGAAGAAGGGCTCGAAGATGTGGGGCAGGTTCTCCGCGGAGATGCCCTCGCCCTCGTCCCGCACGTCCAGCCGCATCCAGTCCGCTTCCGGCCCGCCCACGTCCGCGGGCGGGGTGGCCCGGGTGGGCTCGGCGTGCACGCGCAGGGTGCCCGGATTCTTCATGGCCTGCACGCCGTTCATCACCAGGTTGGTGAGCACCTGCTGGAGCTGGCCCGCGTCCACCTCCAGCATCAGGGTCTCGGGCACTTCGCTGACCAGGCTCACGCTGCGTTTGTAGGCCATGGGCTGGAGCAGGCTCAAGGTGCGCGTGACGAGCTGTGACAGCTGCTCGGGGCTGCGCTGGGGGGCTCGCCGCCGCGCGAAGTCCAGCAGCTGACGGATGATGCGCGTCATGTGCTGCGCCTGCTGGGAGATGATCCGGGCGCACTCGCCCACTTCGTCTCCCAGCGCCTCGCCCGAGGAGATCATCTTCGCCCGGCCGAGCACGACATTGAGAGGAGTTCCCAGCTCGTGGGCCACGCCGGAGGCCAGCTTGCCCACGGTGGTGAGCCGGTCCGCGTGGCGCAGGTGCTCGAGCGTGGCCAGGCGTGCCGCCGTCTCCTCGGCGATCGTCTGCCGGGCGAGCTGCAGCATCTCGCCCATCTGGTTCATCGCCGCGGCCAGCGTGTCCAGCTCATCGCGCTGGTGGAGCTGCACGCGCGCCTCCAACTGCCCCTCGCCGATGCGCCGGGCCAGCTGCACCAGCTGATCAATGGGGCGCCCCACCAGCCGGTTGCCCATGGCCATGGCCACCAGCAGGAAGACCACGGCGATGGCCACCGTGGCGAGCGTGGTGCCAATCACGGTGTTGCGCACGTGCCGGTGCTCTTCGATGAGGGGCTCGGAGATCTCGATGGCGCCCAGGCGATCGCCGACGACCACGGGGATGTACGAGCGCAGCACGCCGGGCTGCTCGTGCAGGTCCGTCACGGCTCCGTCCTCGCCCGCGCGCAGTTGCTCCATCAGGCTCTGCGGCAGCTTGGACAGGGGCAGGTGGTCCGCCGGCCCGTCGAGCCACACCCAGCGCAGGCCCACCTGCACCTGGAAGCGGTTGGCCTGCTCCAGCAGGGCGAGTGCCTCGCCTTCGCCTTCCTGCTGCCAGGCCTTGCCAATGGAGCCGGCGATGGTGTGGCCGAGAAGGCGGTGGTCATGCCGCCTGTCGGTCGCCGAGCGCTCCAGCTCGTGACTCACCTCCAGCGACTCCATCACCGCGAGCACGGCGATGGCGAGCAGGGCCAGGGTGAGGGAGATCTTCCGTGCGAGCTTCACGCGTCCTCGGGGAGACAGGGAACGAGGGTGCCCGGAGGCACCCCCGCAAGCCTGTCACGGATCGCAGCCGCCGTGCGGCTCCAGGAGCGCACGGACCCGGGACGGGACAAGCGCCGTGTCGTTACTTGGTGGCCGAGGAGTCGTCCGCGGCCGGGGCCTTCGCGCCCTTGGCACCCTTGGCGGCCTTGGGAGCCTTGGGGGCCTTGGTGGCGGCCTTCTTGTCGGTCTTCTCGGCGGCGGGCTTCTCCGCCGGCTCACCGGCAAACGCCAGCGACGACAGGGACAGGGACAGGCCGAGAACGAGGGCAGTGGTGCGCTTCATGGGGTTCATCCTTGGGAGTGAGACCCGCGACATGCGGGCGAAGGGAGCTAAAGCACCCGGCGTGCCAGCCCCGCATCCGCCCGCGTCCCTCGGGAGAGATGCCCCCGAGGCCCACAAATCCTGGGGCACATTGCCCCGCGAGGCAGGATGCCCCGAAGGACTCCGCAGGCTTCCGATGGGAGAGCCCCTTGGCATGCGCCATGCTTTGCGCACGGGAGGTTTCTCCTGCTCACCGGGTACCTTCCATGGCGGCGGATCCTTCTCTTCTCCCTCCTTCTTCTCGCCGCGGGTTGCGCATCCTCCTGGCCGAGGATGATGACGCGATGCGATCGATGATCCACCAGGTGCTCACGCGCGCGGGGCACACGGTGGTGGCCCTGGAGGATGGCTTCGAGCTGTCGGACTATCTGGACCTCGTGCTCGCGCAGGGCGGGCCGGGAGTGCCGGATTTGATTCTCTCGGATGTGAGGATGCCGGGACGCACGGGGCTCGAGGTGCTGGCGCGGGTGCGGCAGAAGGGGCTGCGCTGCCCGGTGCTCCTGCTCAGCGCGTTCGCGGACGAGCCCACGCGCGAGGAGGCTCGGCGGCTGGGCGCGAAGGCGTTGCTCGACAAGCCCGTGGACATGGACGAGCTGAAGGCGGCGGTGTTGGAGGTGGGGACATCCACGCTCGGAGCCTGAGCGAGCGGCCCGTCAGGAGTGGGCGTCCTCGGTGGGCTGCCGAGAGGCCTGGAGCGCGGGCAGGCTGAAGGAGAAGGTGCTGCCCAGGCCCGGCGTGCTCTCGGCCCAGATGTGGCCGCCGTGGGCCTCCACGAGCCCCTTGGCGATCGCCAGCCCGAGCCCCGTGCCTCGGCTGGCCGCGTCCTTGGCCTGCCAGTAGCGGTCGAAGACGTAGGGCAGTTGCTCGGGGGCGATGCCTTTTCCCGTGTCGCGCACGTAGAGGCGGATCTCCGTGCCCCGCGTGCGGGCGCTCACGGTGATGTGGCCGCCGGCCTCGGTGAACTTCACCGCGTTGCCCAGCAGGTTGCCCAGCACCTGGAGCACGCGCGTCCGGTCGCATCGGACGTGGGGCAGGTTGTCGGGTACATCCAGGGTGACGTGGAGCTGGTGGGCCTCCGCCAGGGCACGGACGCTGTCCACAGCGTCCGCCAGCAGCGCCGAAGGTTCCTCCTCGCGCAGCTCCAGCGGCAGACGGCCTTCCTCCAGGCGCCCCCAGTCCAGCAGATCCGAGATGAGCCGCAGCGCTCGATCCGAGGCATCGCGGATCCGGGTGGCGTGCTTGATGACGTGTTCGTCCCGAGCCACGCCCGGCCGCTCGCGCAGCAGCAATGCGGAGCCGAGCTGCACCACGTTCAGCGGATTGCGCAGATCATGCGAGACGACGGCCAGCAGGTCCTCGCGGGCGCGGGTGGCGCGGCGGGACTCGCCGAAGAGTCGTGCGTTATCGATGGCGAGGCTGGCGCGCTGGCAGAGGTCCTCCGCCAGGGCTAGGTCCTCCTGCCCGTAGCGCCGCCCGGAGTGCGAGGCCACGAAGGTGACGGCGCCCAACGTGTTCCCGCGCGCGCGCAGGGGAACGATCATGTACGAGCGGGCCTGGAGCAGGGAGAGCAGCTGCGGGTGGTGGGGCTCTGCCACGGCGGCGCGCAGCAGCGAGTCCGTCACCGCGGGCACCAGCTCGGACTCACCGGTGCGCAGCACGCGCATCAGGCCGATGGGTGCGTCCGTGCGCAGCTCCATCCGCTGGGGCAGGGCGCGGGCCTTCTCCTCCTGGGTCGGATCCAGGCAGGCCGAGGCCACGCGAGACACCCACGCGTCCTGCTCGAGTGCATCCACCAGGCACCAGTCCGCCAGGTCCGGCACGGCCAGGTGGGCCAACAGCGTGTACATGCCCTGCGGATCCGGCGGGTGGGCGAAGAGCGTGCTCATCGCTTGATAGAGGAAGGAGCGGCGGCGCTCGGCGGTCTCGACCTCGGCGCGGGCGGCCTGCTCCATCTCCAGGGCGCGGGCGTAGACCGTCTCCGCCTCCGACAGCGAGCGGGCCGTCACCAGCACCTGCATGCCCGCTCCCTCTCCGGGCACGAGCGTGAGCTGAAAGGCGTGGAGGCTGGGGCCTCCGGGTGTGGGCCAGGGACTCTCCAGGGTGCTAGCGCTTCCGGTGGAAAGCACCTTGGATCGCTCGGCCTCCAGCCGGGCGAGGACCTGGAGCTCGACAGGCAGTTCGCCCCAGCGGCGGCCCGCCAGCTCCGTGGGCTCCAGGCCGAGCACCCGTGCTCCCACCTTGCTGCACGCGGAGATGCGACCCGTCTCATCGAGCAGATAGGCCGGATCGGGAAGGGCCTCGAAGACACTGGCCCACCTGTCGGTCTGCTCTCTCATGGATCGAGTCGTACTCACGCGCTGAAGAAGACGAGCAAGGGAGATCTGTTCCTTGTCCCCAGGAAGTGTCCAGGGGGCTGCCTGCGAGTTCAAGTCCCCTCTGGAGAATGGAGAACATTTCTCGAACGCCCCGCCATCCGTCTCGTTTCGTGGACTGGACCGTCCACGCGGTGAGACTCCGGGTGGGGTGGGCCTGTTTTGTATCTCCTCGGAATCAGGGCGTTTTGTGGCTGGTCCGGTTCCTGCTCTGGCGCGCTGCGTTTCACACCACTCCTGCACGAGGCAGCCCCATGAACGAGAACCCAGTCGAGAACATCCCCAACAACGCGACGCTCGAGCAGTGCCGCGACTCCATCCTCCAGTGCCTGATGCAGGGCACGGCGGGCCACTATCGGATCGGCTTGCTCTACAACCACATCGTGGCGCACCGGCTGGCCCTGGGCCGGTGCCGGACCACGCGCGATTATTTCCGCCGCCACGTGCGCGTGCTCTCGCACCGGACCCTGACGATGTACGGAGCGGTGGCGAACACGTTCTCCCTGCCGGTCTGCGAGAAGTACGGCATGGCGAGCCTGGGCTCGCTCCTGGAGTACATGCGGCTGGCGCACATCTGGATCTTTCACATCGACAGGAAGGAGCCGGGCCCCACCCCCATCGAGATTCCACGCCGGGGCGGACTGCAGATCGCCAAGCCCTTCTCGGACTGCACCGCCGAGGACCTGCGGGCCGCCATCCAGGCCCGGCGTTCCTGGCCCGGCGCCGGGAAGCTGGAGCAGGAGGAGGGGCCCGTGGAGCGCTACCTCGACATTCTCCGGCGCCACTTCAACGAGCACAGCCGCTTCCCGCCCCGGATGGATGCGCAGGTGAACAACCGGCGGGTCCATCTGCGGATCCGTCACCTCCGGGTGTGGGAGCTGGAGAAGCTGGCGGAGGCGCTGCGGCCCACGCTCAAGACTCCGGAGCCCGTGGCGCCGGCCGAGCCCCTCCCGTCCCGGTGGGCCCAGTGGCTCAACTCGCGGCGGGAGCGGCCAGCTCCTTGAGGTGCGCGGCGATGCCGTCCAGCGGGAGCACGGCGTCCGCGAGCCCAGCGGCCACCACCACTCCAGGCATGCCGAAGACGACGGAGCTGGTCTCATCCTGTGCCAGCACCCGCCCGCCAGCCTGGCGCAGCTCGCGTACTCCTTCCAGTCCATCCTGGCCCATGCCGGTGAGGATGAGCGCGATGCAGCTGGCGCCGTATGCGCGCGCCACCGAGCGGAACAGGTGCGTGCCGGAGGGACGGAAGCCGCTGATGGGCGCCGCGTTCGACACCTGCGTCCTTCCGTCCGAGGTGACGCCCAGGTGCCTGTCATCCGGGGCGATGTAGACGGTGCCCGGTTGTAGCGGCTCTCCGTCGCTCGCCACCTTCACCTTCAGCGGCGTGGCCGAGTTCAACCACTGGGCCATGCCCTCGGCGAAGCCCAGGGCGATGTGCTGCACGAGGAGGATGGGCAGCGGGAAGTCCGCTGGCAGCTCCGAGAAGATGCGGTGGAGCGCCGCGGGGCCTCCCGTCGACGCGGCGATGGCCAGCACCGTGGGGGGCGCGCGAGAGAGGGGCGGGGTGGGCGCGGGGCTGAGCGGAGTCCGCGAACGCGGCGGCCACTGGCGCACCACCTTCACCATGGCCATGGCCTTCAGGGTGTCGCGCAGGTGGCGGCTCTCCCGCTCGAAGTCGGGGGACTCGGGGCCCACCAGCTTCTGCAGCACGGCGAGCGCTCCGGCGCGCAGCGCGGCCATGGAGGTCTGGATGTCCCGCTCCACCAGCGTGGACACCACCACCACGGGAGTGGGCACCTCGGTCATGATGCGCTGGGTGGCCTGGAGGCCGTCCAGGTTCGGCATCTGGATGTCCATGGTGACCAGGTGGGGACGCAGCCGTTGGGTGAGCTCCACCGCTTCGAGCCCATCCTTGGCCTCGCCCACCACCTGCATCCCCGGGTCCGCGCGGATGATCTCCACCAGCAGCCGGCGCGCGGTGGGCGAGTCCTCGGCCACCACGACGCGCAGCGGGTTGGGCAGGTTGGCATTCATAGCAGTCGTCTCAAGGTCTCCAGCAGGTTCGTCTGGTCGAAGGCGCTCTTCACCAGGTAGGCGCTGGCGCCCACCTCCAGGCCGCGCGTTTTGTCCTCGGGCTTGTCGCGCGCGGTGACCAGCACCACGGGCAGTCGCGAGAAGCGCGGCGAGGTGCGCACCGCCTCGGTGAGGGCAAAGCCGTCCATGCGCGGCATCTCCACGTCCGTGACGAGCGCGTCCGCGCCCACGCGCTGCAGCCGCTCCCAGGCCTCGGCGCCGTCGGCGCAGGCGAGCACCTCGTAGCCTGCGGCCTCCAGCAGGCTCTGCTCCAGGGCCCGGGTCGTCGGGGAGTCATCCGCCAGCAGGATGCGCTGGCGGACACGTTTGGTCGAGGCAGCGGGGAAGAGGGTGGCCTGGGGCATGCCCTCCGCGATGCGGATCAGCGAGCCGGGATGGAGAAGGAGCGCCATCTTCCCGTCCGGAAGCACCGCCGCACCGGAGACGTGCCGCGCCCGCCGCACGCGAGAGCCCAGTCCGCGAACGAGCACCTCCTGCTCGGCCAGCACCTCGTCCACGCCCAGCGCCACGCGCAGCGAGCCCGCGGCCAGCACCACCGTGGCGAGGCGGGCCTTCGGAATTCCGGCGGGCAGCCCCAGCACCGCGGTCAGCGAGGTGAGCGGCACCAGCACGTCCGGGGCGACCCAGACCTGCCGGCCCTCCACGTCGCGCACCTCGCTGGGGGCCAGGCGCAGCAGGCGCTCCACGCTCTCGGCGGGCAGGGCGAACTGTTGCCCGCTCGCGGTGACCAACAGCACTCGCAGTGTGCTCAGGGTGAGGGGCACGTCCAGCACGAAGCGGGTGCCGGCTCCGAGCAGGAAGGACACATCCACGCTGCCACGGAGTGCCTCCACCTGGGAGCGCACCACGTCGAGCCCCACTCCGCGCCCGGACACGGACGTCACCTGCGTGGCGGTGGACAGGCCCGAGCGGAAGATGAGACGCGCGGCGGCCACGCCCTCGGGAACCTCCCAGCCCTGGGCCCTGGCCCGCGCGCGGATGGCGTCGAGGTCCAAGCCTCGGCCATCATCCTCCACGGACACCTGAACGCGGCCGCCGAAGAGCCTCGCGGCGAGCGCGACGCGGCCTTCGGGAGGCTTGCCCGCGCGGCGGCGCTCCTCGGGAGTCTCCAGGCCATGGCCCACGGCGTTGCGCACCAGATGGAGCAGCGGCTCACGCAGGCCCTGGAGGAGTGAGCGATCCAGCTCCAGTGCCCCGCCGTGCACCTCCAGCCGGACCTGCTTGCCGGCGCCCCGGGCCACATCTCTCGCGGTGCGCTCCAGGCCCTCGCAGGCCTCCGCGAAGGGCAGGGTCCGCGCGCGCCGCACTTCTTCGTCCAACCCGCTCACGGCCTGGGACAGCGTGAGCCTGTCCGCCAGCAGCTCTCGGGAGAGCTGGCCCAGCCGTGTTTCCAGCCGGCGCGCGGAGGCCTCCTCGGGGCCCTGGAGGCGCGCGCGAAGGGACGCGAGCTCCTCGCGCAGCGACTCCACCCACTCGGCGCGTCCCTCCAGACGCAGGCTCGACACGCGGAGCTCTCCGCTGCGCGCCAGCAGTGCATCCAGCTTCTGAGCCGACACCCGTACCGGGAGCGCCTCCGCGGTGGGGGCTTCGCTCGAAGGTTCGGCGGCGGGTGCCGCGGTTCGGGCAGGAGGCTCGGGCGGAGGAGGGGGCACCGCCGGAGGAGCCACGGGAACCGCTGGGGAGGGCTGTCCCTGTGCCGCCGTGGACAGCCGAGGCAGCAGGGCCTCCAGTGGAGATCCGACCAGATCCTGCTTCCGGGACAGCCGCTGGCGCGCATCGTCCAGCGCGTCGGCGAAGGCAAAGCCTAGCTCGGGCACCTCGGGAGGGGGCGGGTGCGCGCGTGGCGCGGCGAGCACCTCCTCCAGCCGATGGCAGGCCGTCTCTACCAGGCTCAGGCTCACCGCGCGCGAGGCGCCCTTCACGCTGTGCACCGTGCGCAGCAGCGAGCCGACGAGCTCCTGGGCGCGCGCGGTGCTGGAGGCCTTCTCCCAGGCCAGCAGGTCGCGGTTGAGCGCGGCGATGTGTCCCTCGAGCTCCTCGAGGAACGTGGCCATCAGCGCCTGTGCCAGACGATCGCGATCCATCAGCGTCCGTAGTCGCTCAGCAGGCTCTTGAGCTTCAGCCCCATGGCGTTGAGGTCCTGCACCGCGCGCTCCGTCTGCCGGGTGGAGGCCAGCGCCTGCTGAGAGGACTGGTTCACATCCCGCATGGCCTGGCGGATCTGCCCGATGCCGGTGGCCTGCTGGTTGGCCGAGGCGGCAATCTGCGCGGCCGTGAGCGAGGCCTGGGCCAGCAGCTCCCCGAGCGTCTGGATGGTGCTGCCCGCCTGTCCCACCACGCGGGTGGCCATGGTGACGCTCTTGGTGCCCTCCTCGGTCGTCATCACCGCGGAGTGCGTGGCCTTCTGGATGTGGCCCAGAATCTGCCGCACCTGGGAGGTGGCCTTCTTGGACTGGTCGGCCAGCGCCTTCACCTCGGCGGCCACCACCGCGAAGCCCCGGCCGTGCTCTCCGGCGCGGCTGGCCTCGATGGAGGCGTTGAGCGCCAGCATGTGCGTCTGCTCGGAGATGTCGTTGACGGTGTTGATGATGTCTCCGATGGCCTGGGCCTGTTCGGCCAGGGCGAGGATGCGCGCGGCGATGGACTCCACCTGGGTGCGCACGGTGGCCATGGCCGTCACGGCTTCGTCCACCGCCTGGCGCCCGTTGCGGCCCAGCTCCTCGGACTGGCGGGCGGACTCGCTCACCACCCGGGCCCGGCCCGCGGCCTCGTCGGAGGTCTGCGCGATCTCCTCCACCGTGCTCACCGTCTCGGAGACGGCACTGCCCTGCTCCTGCGCGCTGGCCACCTGCTCGCTGGTACTGGAGAGGATCTGCGAGCTGGCACCGGCCAGTTGATTGACGAACTCGGCCACGGCGCGCAGGGTCTGTTCCCGCTGCTCCGCCTGTTTGGCCAGCTGCGCCTCGGCCTCGTGGCGGCGCTCGGCCATGCCGTTGAAGGCGCGGGCCAGCCGTCCCGTCTCGTCGTCGTTGTGCACCTCGATGCGGTGGGTGAGGTTGCCCCGGCTGAACTCCTCCACGCCCTTCATCAGCCGCTCCAGGGGATGGGTGATGTCGCGGGTGATGCGGATGCTGCTGGCGGCCACGACGAACAGCCCGAGCGCCGAGCCCAGGGCCAGGATGATGAGGTTGCGCTGGGCGCTCTCCTTGGTCCGGTCCTGCTGGTCGTCCCAGATCTTCTCGCCAATCTCCTGCATCTCATCCACCTGTTCGCGGATGGCCTGCATCGTCTCCAGCCCCCGGTTGGTGCGGACGTACTCGCTGGCCGCCTCCGGGCTCTTCTCCTTCCGGAGATGGATGCCTTGATCCAGCGCCTCCATCCGCCCTTTCAAGAGCGGCTCCATGCGCCGCAGACGGGCCAGCAGATCCGGATCCTTCAAGGACTCGTGCAGCGCCTGGAGGTTGCTCTCCAGGGCCTCGCGCGCCTCGTTGTAGGGGGGAAGGTACCCCTCGTCCCCGGTGAGGATGAAGCCGCGCTCGGTCGTCTCGGCGTCGGCGATGGATAGGCGCAGCTCGCGGATGTACTTGAGGTGGTTGCGCGTCTCGAGCAGCCCCTCGGTGGTGCTCGTGAGCTGTTGGATGACCTGATAGGCCACGGCGGCGATGGCCAGCAGGACCAGTAGGGACAGGCCGAAGCCTGTCCCGATCTTCTTCCCGATGCTCATGGGTTTCCTTCTTCGGAGAGATCGAAGATGAGACGACTGTCGCGCAGCAGGGCCGCGCCCTCCAGCAGGAGCGTGCCCTCGCGATGAATGCCAGACACCAGGGCGGCGGCCTCGGCCGGGAGCGTGGAGGGCGGAGGCAGCAGCGCGTCACGGGGCAGCAGGGTGATTTCCTCCACCGCCTCCACGCACACGCCGAGATCCGGCCGGTGGGCTCCCACGACGAGGACCACGGTGCCGCGCCCGGAAGGGGGTCGGCCGAAGAGGGGGGCCAGCTCCACCACGGGCAGCACCTCCCCACGCAGCAATGTAAGGCCTCGGAGCAGGGGGGGCGCACCGGGCAGCGGGGTGAGCTCCATGTCGCGGAGCACCTCGTGCACGAATCGCGTCTCCAGCGCGTAGCTCTGGCCGGCGGACTGGAAGCGCGCCACCTCCACCCGGGTGCCCACGGGCTTCTCCGGGACGGCGGCGCGGGCCAGCTCGCGGGCGCGGGCTTCGAGGATGGCGCGGGCCTCCTCGGGGCTCAGGATTTCGCCGCGCTCGGTGGCCTGCTCCAACTCGGCCAGCCGCGCGTGGGCGGCCTCCCAGTCCAGGGGTTGTGGTGCCTTCCCCTCCGCCATCAGTTCTCCTCCCGAGTCTCAGTGGACTCCAGCCGCCGTTGCTCGCTCCGGGCCAGCTCGGCCAACCGGCCCGCCCGCTCCCCCTCGGCCAGGGGGACGGGGGTCTCGGGGGGCAGGGTGGCGCAGAGCGCCTCGGCGGTGCGGAAGGAGCGCACGGCGCCGGAGATATCACCCAGCCGCCGCAGGACGTGGCCCAGTGTGAGGTGCGCGACAGCCAGCGAGGGCTCCAGGTAGAGCGCTTGGCGCGCGGCGCGTTCGGCCTCGCCCAGCCGGCCCAGCCCCAGCAGCAGCAGGGCCTCCAGGTAGCGCAGCTCCACGGTCATCGGGTGCCGTGAGGCGGCCTCGGCGCAGGCCTTCACGGCGGCCTCCACGTCGACGTTGGCCAGGGCTCGGATGGCCATCACGGAGGATTCGGGGCTGTCCTGCTGAGCGCCGGCCAGTTGTGCCGCCTCGCGCCAGTCGCCGCGCACCAGTGCCTGCCGCGCGGGCTCCAGCCCCGCCGAGAGCGTCGAGGCCGAGGCGGCGGCAGGAGCGGGACGGATGGGAAGTGCCGGAGCGGGAGGGGCAGGCCTTGGAGGAGGCAAGGCGGGGATAGCAGGAGACGGAGGAGGCACTGGCAGTGCGGCGAGAGGCAGGGCCGGAGCCACGGGCAGTGTGCTGTAGGAGCGCGGCCGGGGCGGAGGCAGGGCGCGCGGGGGCGGGTCGGGGAGGCGGCGGTACGCGACGCCCCACTCGGTGAGAACGGGCTCCAGGGGCGCCAGTCCGATGAGTGAGGGATCCGAGGGCCCGGTGATGAGGAAGCCGTGCTCGGCGAGGCTCGCGTGGAGCCGGCGTGCCACGGCCTCGATGGTGGGGCGGGTGAAGTAGATGAGGACGTTGCGGCAGAAGATGATGTCCAGGCCGTGGATCCCGCTGCCGGGCGAGGGCCACGTGTCGAGCGCGAGGTTCAGATAGTCGAAGTGGACGTGCTGGCGGACCTCTGGGGTGAGCACGTAGCGTGAGCCCTCCTGGCGCAGGAAGGGCCGCATGCGCTCGGCCCTGAGTCCCCGGAAGGACCACAGGCCGTACTGCGCCTGTTGGGCTCGGGCGAGCGCGGTGCGCGAGATGTCCGTGGCGAGCACCTCCATCCGATCCCCGAAGCCCTCCTCCATCAGCAGCACGGCCAGCGAGTAGGGCTCCTCGCCGGAGGCGCAGCCGGCGCTCCACACGCGGAGGATGCGGTCCGGGGGGCGGAACTGGCGCAGCTCCGGGAGCACCCGTTGGCTCAGGAAGTCGAAGTGCTCGTGGGTGCGGAAGAAGTACGTCTCTCCGATGGTCAGCTCGGTGATGAGGTCATCGAGCGCCGCGGCATCGAGGGTGAGGCGCTCCAGGTAGGCGGTGAAGTTCGAGGCATGGGCGCGAGCCATGGCTCGGGCGATGCCCTCCTCGGCGGCGGGCACGCACGAGGGGGGCAGCAGGCCAGCGCGCTCCTGCACGCGCTCGAAGACGCGGGCATAGCCCTCATCACTCCAGGAGAGGGGCGAGGTGCTCACACGCCCTCCCTCGCGCCCGCGAGCGCCGAGTCGAGCGCGAGCCCCTCGGCCTCGGACAGGAAGGTCTTCAAGTCATGGACGAGCACCAACCCCTCGGGCAGCTTCACGGCGCCCGCCACGTAGCCCACGCCGGGCAGGGTGGCCGGGGTCTCGTCCAGGGTGCCGGGCTCGAGCGTGAGCACCTCCTCGGTCCGGTCCACGCGGAGCACCACGCGGCGGGGCCCGGCCTGCGCGACGATGAGGTGGTCCGAGGGGGCCAGTGGGCGCGGGGGGAGCCGGAAGCGGCGGCGCAGGTCCAGCACGGGCAGCAGCTCGCCGCGCAGGTTGAGCAGGCCCTCCACCACGTCTGGAGCTTGGGGCAGGGGCGTGAGGAGCGCGGCGCGGACGAGTTCCCGTACATCCGTGGATGGCAGCGCATAGCGCTGGCCTTCCAGGGTGAAGAGCAGCACCTCGCGGGGCAGGGGGCGCATAGGAGAGGGAGCCAGGGTCGAGCCTCTCGCTTAACAGGGCTTCTGGGGCGCGGAAACCACCTCGTGGCCGAGCTGTGCACCGGAAGAAAGAGGGCTCTCAGGCTCTCGGGAAAGCCACGCGCTTGCTGCAATGCCGGGCGGCTCGGGGCATCGTAGGGGCCATGGTGCGACATGTCATCGTCGTGGGAGCCGGTCCGGGGGGCCTGTCGGTGGCCATCAACCTGGCGGGCCAGGGGCTGAAGGTCACCGTGGTGGAGAAGGACCTGGTGCCGGGCGGGCGGATGAAGGGCCTGACGCTGGGCGAGCAGGGCGAGTACGCGCTGGACACCGGCCCGTCCATCCTCCAACTGCCGGGGGTGCTGGAGCGCATCTTCCTGCGCTCGGGCAAGCGGCTGGAGGACTACGTGAAGCTGGTGCCGCTGGACCCGAACACGCGGGTGCACTTCTGGGACGGCACGTACCTGGACACCTCGAAGGACCCGGCGCGCATGGAGGCGGAGCTGGCGAAGTTCGGCGCGGACAAGCCGCGTGCGCTGCGGGCCTGGCTGGAGGAGGGCCGGGAGAAGTACGGCATCGCCTACGAGAAGTTCATCGCCACCAACGCGGGGAGTCTGGGCTACTACGCGCCGTGGCGGTTGGCGCCCACGCTGCGCTTCAAGCCGTGGCAGACGCTGTACCGGCACCTGGACTCGTTCTTCCACGACGACCGCATCACCTACGCGCTCTCCTATCCGTCCAAGTACCTGGGGTTGCACCCCACCACGTGCTCCTCGGTGTTCAGCGTGATTCCGTACCTGGAGCTGGCCTTCGGGGTGTGGCACGTGGACGGCGGCTTCCGAGCGCTGTCGCGGGGGATGATGAAGTGCGCGCAGGACCTGGGCGCCACCTTCCGCATGGGCGAGGCGGTGGAGCAGGTGCGGGTGGACGCGGGGCGCGCGGTGGGGGTGCGGCTGGCCAGCGGGCAGACGCTGGACGCGGACGCAGTGGTGGTGAACGCGGACCTGGCGTACGCGGCGCAGAACCTCATCCCTCCGGAGGCTCGACAGGGCTCGCGGCTGTCGGATGCTTCGCTGGAGAAGGCGAAGTACTCGTGCAGCACCTTCATGGCGTACTACGGGCTGGACACGGTGTACTCGGAGCTGCCGCACCACCTCATCTATCTGTCCGAGAACGCGCGGCGCACGGACCGGGACGCGCTGGAGGACCGGGTGGTGGACGTGGAGGATCCACCTTTCTACGTGTGCAACCCCACCGTGACGGACCCCTCTGGGGCGCCGAAGGGACACTCCACGCTGTACGTGCTGGTGCCCACGCCGAACACGGCGCAGCCGGTGGACTGGGCGGCCACGGAGAAGGCGCTGCGCGAGCGCATCCCGGACATGCTGGCGAAGGTGGGGATGAAGGACGTGCGTCGGCACATCCGCGCGGAGCGCTACTTCACGGCGGAGACGTGGCGGGACGACTTCCACGTCTTCCGAGGCGCGGTGTTCAACCTCTCTCACACCTGGCTGCAATTGGGGCCGCTGCGGCCGAAGGTGAAGAACCGCGAGGTGGAGGGGCTCTACTGGGTGGGCGGCGGGACGCACCCGGGCAGCGGGCTGCTCACCATCATGGAGAGCGCGAACATCGCGGCGGACTACCTCACGCGCGAGGCGGGCAAGGGCGCGCTGCCGCAGTGGCCCTATGTGCCCCCGCTGGAGGGGCTGCCCGCCGCAAGCGTGCGTGCCGGCTGAAGTGGGGGGCGGCAGGGTTGGCCACGGGGCAGGCGACCGGGAGCCCGTGGCAGGCTCGGCATGTCCACGGCACAATGTTCCGCAGACATGCCCATCTTCCTTCCATTCGCGCTCGGGGGCCTCGCGTTGACGGCGCTGGGGCTCGGAGTGAAGCGGATCGTCGAGGAGCTCTCACCTCCGTTCTCCGAGGGAAGCGCGGGGCGGCAGGCCTGGGAGCGGCACCGGGAGGCGGTGAAGGGGCTTCGGGTCGCGCGCCAACGCGTGACGGAGCGGGCCCGGGCCTACGGTGAGCGGCAGGGCCTGGCCTGGCAGCAGACGGCGCTCCCCTTCCGCGCGCTGCTGGAGCGGCTGGAGCGCTGGGAGCACGCGCGGGCCGCCGAGGTGCTGACGGCCCGGGGCGTCGACGCGCTGAGCGCTCTTCCTCCGGAGCCTGTCTCGTCCTCCGTGCGCTGGAACTGGGCGCTGCTGGGAGCAGGGCACGAGGCGCCGCCAGCGCTGGTTCCGATGCTGCAGTGGCTCGATCGAGGGTGGCTGGAGAAGGAAGGGGCGCCCGTCCTCGTGGAGGGTGTTTCGCTCTATCTAGCTGTGGCCTGCAGTCCTTCACCCGTGGATGAGGCGGCGGCGATCCGCGCCTTCGATGCGGCGTGCGCGGAACTCGGCCGCGTCGTGGCCTTCCTGGAAGCGGTGCATGCGCGGCTGGAGGCGCTCGATGCGCGAGTGGCGACGCTCCACGGCCGGGCCTCGGCGCAGTTGGAGTACCTGGATGCGGCGAGCTTCGAGGAAGGGCGACCGGAGCCTCGCGAGCGCTTGGTGCGGCTCGGCGCCCTCATGGGCTCGCTGGCGGAGGCCCTCCGGCTGCCGGTGCTGGAGATGAGCGGAGGGCTCGCCCCGCTCTCCGAGCCCCTGGCGGATTGAGCCTCGCTCCTTGGAGGGCGAGCGGTCGGACAAGGGACCACCGCCTGCCAGCCCGAGACGGTGTGCCCACCTTTGGTCCAGGGCGCACGACATCGGCGCTCGACCACAAGGAGGCATCACATGGGTGAGTGGACCGACAAGGCGAAGGGGAAGATCAAGGAGACGGTGGGCGTGGCGACTGGCGACCGTGAACTCGAGGCCGAGGGCAAGGCCGACACCCTGAAGGGCAACGTGAAGGAGAAGGTCGAGGACGCCAAGCGGGCCATCAAGGACGCGGTGGACTCCGATCGTCCGAACCGCCGCGAGGAGCCGTAGCCTCGTTCTGGCGAAGGGGGGACTGAGGAGCCGTGGGGCGCAGCGCGCCTTGCGGCTCTTCGTGTTTTCAGCGGTGGTGGCGCTCGCAGTAGCAGGCCACTTCGAGGAACGTGGTGGACTTGCCGCTCACGAGTACCCAGAGACAGCGCACCAGGCAGCTGGCACCGAACTCCCGGTAGATGAGTCCCAGGTTGGCGACCACCTCACGTCCTGTGATGACTCCGCGCATGACTGCTCCCCCTTCTACGCTCCCGGTCTGTCACTCCGGGTGCGCCCCAACTGATGCGCTGACTCACTGCAAAGGGCTGGCCGACACGCTGCGGTTCTCGGAGCCACAGCGCTGTCGTGGAGCGGACGGAGCAAGAGGCTGATCCGTCGTTGGCAGATGCACGCTTGCCTGCGCCCAAGTGCGCGGAACTGCGCATACGGCTGTAAATCCTTCCGACTCGGCGTGGACTGGAGGACGGAGTTTCGGGCTCAGCGAGCGGGGGAGCGAGCCATGCCCACATGTGTGTGGCGGCAACGTCCGGGAGTCTGAAGCTTGAGAGGTGGGGGGAGAGGAGGTGTCGCGATGGCTGGAGCGTCACATCTCGATTTGGGACCGACGGTCACGCCCCATCCGTTCCTCAAGAAGCTGCTGTACGCCACGCAGAAGGGCCGAGGGCTGACGCGGTTGCTGGTGGCGACGGACTTCTCGATGTGCGCGGACCTGGCGCTGGCGCGTGCGTTGCGGCTGCCGGTGGCGGAGGGGGGCTCGTTGACGCTCTTCCACGCGGCGAGGCCGGTGGCGGGGGCGGGAGCACCTGGGGATTTGTTGCTGGAGGGGCGGTGCTTGAGCCGGGTGGCGGGGGCGGCGCGCCGGAGGCTGCGGGCACGAGAGCCCATGGAGGTGAAGGAGGAGCTGCGGGCGGGAGATGTGGTGGAGGAGGTTTCGGCGGTGGCCCGGCAGCAGGAGGTGGAGTTGGTGGTGGTGGGGCGTCCGCACGCGGTGCGGAGCCATGAGTGGACGCATCGCGGAGCGGCGGTGCGCGGCATGGTGCGGCGAGTGGATGCGCCGCTGTTGGTGGTGGGGGTGCACCCGTCGCGGACGTATCAGCGGCCGCTGGTGGCGGTGGACCTGTCGGAGGATTCGCGGCGGGCGTTGGAGCTGGCGCTGAGGCTGTGTCCGCCGCCGACGGTGGTGAATGTGCTGCATGTGCCGGAGCCGTGCCTGACGCAGGGGCTGTGGCATGCGGGGATGACGTCGCGGGAGCACTGGCTGGCGGTGCGTCAGGAGTTGGAGACGGCGGCGCGCAAGGCCTTGAGCCGTTTCCTGGCTCCGTACCGGGAGGCGGGCCGGGAGTGTGAGATCTGCATCCGGTGCAGCGAGCCACTGGAGGAGGCGATGCTGGCGGAGGCGGCGGATCTGGGCGCGGATCTGCTGGCGATGGGGATGCACAGCAGCATGGAGCAGCCGCATCCAGGGCCGCGGCTGGCCGAGCAGATGGTGATGCGAGCCGACTGCGACGTGCTGGTGGCCAAGGCCCATCCGGAGTGAGGAGCTACCTGCTGATGGGACGACGCGCGTGGTGATAGATGCGAAGGATGTGAAGCGCGTCGTGGTGGCGTTGGTAGTAGATGCGGAATGGGGGAGTCAGCCAGCTGCGGACGACTTCTCCGGATGTCAGCTGTTGCTGGGGACCTTCAAGGTTTCCACCAGCAAGCTTCTCAAGGGTCGCGAACACGCGTGATGCGAGTGCGTGTGCTGCGGAGGGATTACGCTCTCGAATGAAGTCGAGGGTGGCTTGGAGGTCAGCCTCCGCCTTGGGCGAGAACCAGACCTTTACCGCTTCAGCGCGCCAAGTACACGTTCTCGGACGGCGTCGAGGTCGCGTCCCTTGCCGGCCTTGATGGAGGCCATCGCCTCGCGGAGGCCCTCTTCCTCCTCCGGCGTCAAGGCGATCGCTTCGTCGAGAGGTTCCACCACGTAACGGCCAGGCGGCAGAGAGCGCATCTCATTCGGGATGTGCTCGCCATCCCAATCCATGACGTGTGCCATGCCTGCACGATAATCCCATGACGGCTTCCGGGCCATAGTGGCCGCTGGAGTTTACTGTGCAGTAATGCCACCTTGAGGGCCTTGGGAACGCCGTGCGGTTTTCCCGTCGAGTTCAGCTTCCACGCGCAAGCAGACAGGCTGCGAATCGATTAGTAACAGGGGATCGTGGCCCCACCCCTGGCACCTCCTCCCGCTTCTCTCGTGTCCCGCCTGAAGAACGCGGGCAGCCTCTTCAAGCAACTCCCGGGTACGTTCCGGCTCTTCTGGCAGTCGGGTCCCCGGCTCGCGGTGATTCTCGGCCTGCTGACGCTGGTGGCCGCCGTGCTGCCCGCGGCCATCGCCTATGTTGGCAAGCTCATCCTCGATGGCGTGGTGGCTGCCGCCAAGGGCGGTGGGGATCCGGCCCTGCGCTCGCACGTGATGGGGCTCGTGGGGATCGAGTTCGGCCTCATGCTGGTCTCGGCGCTCGTGGAGAGGAGCCTGTCCCTCACCCGAGAGTTGCTGCGCGCCAACCTCGGCAACCTGCTCAATGAGCGCATCCTCGCCAAGGCCCTCGAGCTCGAACTGCGCCACTTCGAGGACTCGGACACCTACGACAAAATGCAGAACGCGCGGCGCGAGGCCAGCAGCCGTCCGCTCTCCCTCGTCATGCAGGTGTTCACCATCGCTCGCAACGTGGTGACGCTCTCCACATACGCCGCTCTCCTGGTATCCCTGGCTCCTTGGAGCGTCGCGGTGCTCGTGGTGGCCTCCATCCCGGCGTTCATCGCCGAGGCACGCCTCGCCGCCGAGGGCTTCCGTCTCTACTCGTGGCGCGCTCCCGAGGGCCGCAAGCTCAACTACCTGGAGTGGATCCTCACCCGCGACAGCCACGTGAAGGAGGTCAAGCTGTTTGGCCTGGGGCAGCTGGTGCTCGGGCGCTACCGCACCCTCTTCCAGAAGTTCTTCAACGAGGACCGGGCTCTCGCCCTCAAGCGCATGGGATGGGGCCTGGGCCTCGGTATCCTCTCGCTGGGCGCCTTCTACGGCTGTTACGCATTCGTGGCGAACCGGGCGGCCTCGTCCGCCATCTCCGTGGGTGACATGGCCATGTACCTCGCGGTCTTCCGGCAGGGGCAGACCGCGTTCCAGGGCATCCTGTCCAGCATCGGCTCCATGTATGAGGACGCCCTCTTCATGAGCAACCTCTTCGCCTACCTGGACATCCCCACCGGCTCGGAGCAGCCGCGCGTCCTGCCCCCGCTCAAGCCGCCGCACGGCCGCAACAACGCCATCGAGCTGCGTGACGTGTCCTTCAAGTATCCCGGCAAGGACGCGTGGGCGCTGCGGCACGTCTCGCTGACCCTGAAGCCCGGGCAGAAGCTGGCGCTGGTGGGCGAGAACGGCGCCGGCAAGAGCACGCTCGTGAAGCTGCTCCTGCGCCTGTACGAGCCGACCGAGGGCAGCATCCTCTATGGAGGCGTGGACCTGAGGGACATGGATGTGGAGGACCTCCGCAGCCGCTTCGGCGCCGTGTTCCAGGACTTCGTGCGCTACCAGTTCAGCGTCGCGGAGAACATCGGCCTCGGCCATGTGCCCGCGCTGGAGGACCGCAACCGCATCGTCCGCGCGGCGGACCTCGGAGGCGCCAGCCCGGTCATCACGGCGCTGCCTCAGCAGTTCGACACCATGCTCGGTGGCTGGTTCGAGAAGGGCCAGGAGCTCAGCGCCGGTCAGTGGCAGAAGCTGGCCGTCGCCCGTGCCTTCATGCGCGAGGACGCCGAGGTCCTCATCCTCGACGAGCCCACCGCCAGCATCGACGCCGAGGCCGAGCACGCCCTCTTCGAGCGCTTCCAGGCGCTGGCAGCCGACCGCATCGCCATCGTCATCTCGCACCGGTTCTCCACCGTGCGCATGGCGGATCAGATCGCCGTGCTCCACAACGGACAGGTGGAGGAGCTGGGCAGCCATGACGAGCTGATGGCCAAGGACGGCCGCTATGCCCACCTGTTCCACCTGCAGGCCCGCGGCTACCGGGACTGAGTCAGGCCCGCGCTCCCCACACCTCGGACTGAACCCTCGCGATGCTGATCAACCTCTCGCCGCTGCGCAAGTACCGCGACTTCCGCCTGCTGTTCCTGGGGCAGCTCGTCTCGTTCCTCGGCAGCATGATCACCTACGTCGCCGTGCCCTATCAGGTGTACGAGCTCACCCAGTCCAACCTCATGGTGGGCCTGCTCGGCACGGTGCAGCTCGTGCCGGTGCTTCTCTTCGGGCTCGTGGGCGGCTCGGTGGCCGACGCGATGGACCGCCGCAAGCTGCTCCTGTCCGCCGAGGCCTTCATGAGCCTTGGCGCCCTGGGCCTCACCCTCAACTCGTTGCTGCCCAAGCCCAGCCTCTTCGTCATCTTCGCCATCTCCGCGCTCATGCAGACGGCCAACGGCTTCCACCGCCCCGCCATGGACGCGATGGTCCAGAAGCTCGTCCACGTGTCGGATCTCGCCGCCGTGTCCGCGCTGGGCTCGCTGCGCGGCAGCGTGGGCATGGTGGCCGGGCCCGCCATTGGAGGCCTCCTCATCGCCGCGGGCGGCGCGAAGGTGGCCTACCTCGTGGACTTCGGCTCGTTCCTCTTCGCCCTGGTGATGCTCTGGATGATGCGGCAGATGCCTCCGCCCGAGGCCGCTCATGCGCCGGGGCTCGAAAGCATCCTCCAGGGACTGCGCTACGCCGTGAAGCGGCCCGAGCTCATTGGCACCTATGTGGTGGACATCGTCGCGATGACCTTCGCCTTCCCCACCGCACTGTTCCCCGCGATGGCCAAGGGCTGGGGAGGCGCAACAGCGGCCGGAGCCCTCTTCTCCGCGATGTCCGTGGGCAGCCTGCTCCTCACGGCCCTCAGCGGATGGACCGCACAGGTGCGTCGCCGAGGCGCCGCGGTGGTCATCGCGGCGGCCACGTGGGGCGCGGCGGTGGTGGCCTTCGGTCTGGCGCCGAACCTGCCGCTCGCGCTCTTCTTCCTGGGGCTCGCGGGCGCCGCGGACACGGTGAGCGGCCTGTTCCGAGGCGTCATCTGGAACGAGACCATCCCCAATGAGATGCGCGGCCGCATGTCCGGCATCGAGATGATCAGCTACATGACCGGCCCGCTCATCGGGAACGCTCGGGCGGGCTGGCTCGCCACGGTCACCTCGACGGAGTTCTCCATCACCTCGGGCGGAGTCATGTGCGTGGTAGGAGTCGTCCTGTGCGGCTTCCTGCTGCCCGGCTTCTGGCACTACCGCTCGGACTCCGTTGATCAGCCTCAGGCCTCCACCGAGACCTGAGCGCGCCCCTGATTTCAGGAATTCCCCAACCTCCGGAGTTGCCTCCGGAAGGGGGGTCGGGGCCTACCCGGAACGCCAGCGCAGAAGGAGGTTTCAGGCCCAGGCCCTGGGTCCCAGGCAATGTCAGACCGCTCTTTATTCTTCGTACCTGCCACGCCCCTTCCGAGGAGGGGCGGATACCAACGCGAGGAGTAGAGAGTCATGTCGAACCAGAGCACGATGTCGTGGGTTGGATTCGTTGCGGTGTCCCTGTTCGCTTTCGGCTGCGGCCAGCCTGAGGCTCTGGATGTCGAGGCCGCGCTGAGCACCGGTTCCCAGTCTCTGGCGAGCTGCAACTCGATGGGCCGGTTCCCCAATGTCACCTGCGCGGACTTCAACGGTGACGGCCTGCTTGATCTCGCTGTGAACGACGCCGAGGCGGGGACGGTGAGCGTGCTCCTGGGCCAGGTGGATGGGACGCTCGGTTCGCCGGTCGTCTTCGCGGCGGGTGGTGGTGGTGGCGTGGTGGTTCAGGACTTCAACGGCGATGGCTGGGTGGATCTCGCGGTGACGAGCGAGTCGGATGGCACGGTCACCATGCTGCTGGGCCACGGGCCGGGTGGCTTCTCGGATCCGATGAACTTCGCGAGCCTGCCTTCCGCCGATGAGCTGGCGGTGGCTGGTTCCTCCGCTCAGTTCGAGTAAGCAGACCCTTCAGGAGTTGTACCTGCGCGGGCTCCCTTCCGTCCCTGGAAGTGGAGCCCGCGGTGTTTCACGGCGAGGGCTTCGCCACCGTCTTCTGTGCGGAGTCCAGCGCCTTGAGCCGCGTGCTGGCCAGCGAGTCCACGGTGGTGAGATCCGGCTTGGAGCTCTTCGCTCGCACGTAGGCGGTGCGGGCCTCCCCCAGCAGGCCATAGCTCTCGGCGATCCGTCCCACCACGTACCAGTCGTAGCCCTCCAGGACTGCCGCGCCGTGCAGGTCCAGCGACTTGAGCAGGAACTGGCGCGCCTCCGGGCCCTTTCCCAACTCCGCGTAGAGTGTCGCCAGCGTGTGCACGTAGGACGCGTCGCCGTAGCTCGTGAGGCTGTTGGCCTTCAGCGCGTCCTCCACCGCCTCCTCGTTCACCTTCCCCAGGAACAGCGTGTTCCACGCCAGCTCGTTGTACGTGTGCGCCGTCGCCTTGCCGGCCTCGACGATGCGCCGACGGTACTCCTGCGCCTTCGCCAGGTCCCCGCGCATCGTGGCTACGCTCGCCAGCGTCTCCAGCGCCCGCTCATCGTCCGGCAGCAGCTTCAGCCGCGCCTCCGCGCGCTTTGCCAGATCGTCCGGACGCTCGAGCTGCTGCAGCGCGTACGAGGCATGGAAGAACGCCACATCATCCACGGGCGCCGCCTCCAGCAGCCGGTCCGCCGTCTCGAGGACCTCCGGCATCTTCTTCAGGTGGTAGTACGCCGCGAGCAGGTCCCGGTCGAAACCTCGGCGCTCGGCGTCCGTCTTCGCCTTCTCGCGCGCCTGGATCAGGAAGGGGATGGCTCGCACCGCCTGCTGCCCGAAGGCCATCAGGCTCGCCGCCGCCAGCCGCATCTCCTCTCGCCCTGCCTCCACTCCCTTCTTCCACAGGCGCGCGAAGTTGGCTCCCGACTGGTTCTCCGGCAGCGTCGACGGCATCGCATCCCGGGCCCAGTTCAGCCACTGCCGCGCCCCGTCCAGGTCCCCCGCCTCCAGGCGCCGCATGGCCTCCTGGCCCAACACGCCGTAGTCGTACCCCGTCCCCATCAGCCGCAGCTCGTTCCCCGAGCGCACCACGAACCAGCTCTCGCTGGTGCTGGAACCCTCGAAGGGCAGGCGAGACTGGACGCGGAAGCCCCGCTTCGCATCCCCCTCCACGCGCAGCTCCATCAGCGAGAGAGCCAGGTCCACGGCCGCGTTCTGCGGTACCTCCGCCAGCACGCCCTGGCTGAGCAGGACCCGCACCGCTCGCGTCAGAGTGGAGGCCATGTCTGGATCCGCCTTGAGCGCGGAGTCGAGCAGCAACCCTTCCACCTGCGCCTCGCCCCCGTCCGCGTCCAGCACGGCCAGGAACAGGCGCTGCACCACCGAGCGCGGATCGTCACCCTTCAAGGCCTTGCGCTCGAAGCGAGTCGTCTTCGCGAGCGGAGTCAGCCGCCGCTGCTTATCGACGGCATCCGGCGCACCTCGGGCCGACTCTGTGAGCAGCGCGAGGGCCTCTGGGTAGCGGCGCAGGCGCAGCAGCCGGTTGGCGGCGTCCTCCAGGGCCTCGCGGCGGGCGTCGACGGAGGTCACCCACTTCGCCGCGTTCCTCACCGCCACCGAGGTTCCATCCACCAGCGCCGAGGCACTCAGGCGCACGCTGTCGCGCAACGGCGAGGACTCCATGGTGCCGCCCAGCTTCAGCAGCTCCGCGTAGCGTTCCAGCAGGAACAGGTCGAGCAGCAGGTGGTCGTCCATGTCCTGCCGGTCCAGCTCTTCGCGCAGTGCCTTGTACTCGTCCACGGCCTCCGCCAGCCGCGAGTCCTTCGCGTAGCGCTCACCCTCGGGCCCGTACTCCAGGAGGATGCCCAGGTCTCCCCGCGTCTCGAAGTCGCCCGGGTCGAGCGCTCGCGCCTTGTGGTAGGCCGCCACGGCGCCCGCGTAGTCGAAGCCCGGCTTGAAGCGCCGGCCCAGCGTGTCGTGCTCCAGCACCCAGCCCAGGGTGCGCCAGCCCAGCGCGGACTTCGGCTCCACCTCCGTGGCGCGGCGAGCCCTGGCACGAGCCTCTTCCCCGGCGCCCGCCTCCAGCAGCGCGAGCGCGAGCTGTGCCTGGTGCAGGGCCTCGCCCGGGTGCTGGTCCACCATTCGCTGGTAGGCCTGGAGCGCCTCGGGCACATGGCCGGCGGCCAGCAGCGTGGCGCCGTCATGGTCGAACCCGAGCATTGGTTCGTCCTCCTCGCGCAGCGAGTCGAACGCCGTCCGGAAGGACTCCACGTCCGCTGGAGTCCAGCGGCGCCGGCCCGTGTCGAAGCGGAAGGTGATCTGCACCTCTCCATTCTTCTGGGCGTACGTGCCCGAGTACGTGGCCGGTCCCAGCCTGCGAGAGAAGTCCTTGGGCAGCGCTCGAGCGGAGTAGCCCGGCGGTGGCACCACGCGGTAGCGCAGCTCCGCGGTGTAGGGCTCCAGCAGGACGAGGTCTCCCTGACGCCGGGTCCGCGGATGCTCGTCCGAGGCCGCCTCGATCAGATGGTCCGGCAGCCGGCCGAGCACCGACACGCCGCCAAGCCCCACCGCCGCCTCCCGGTCATCCGTGTAGCCACGGCTGGCGTCCTGTGCCTCCAACTCCACGCGGAAGGGCTTCTCCAGGTTCTCCAACTCCTCGGACTTCAATCGCGCCAGGTCCGAAGCGGAGAAGACGCTCTTCACGTAGTCCACATAGCCCTCGCGCACCCGGGCCGCTTCGGTGAGGGCGAAGTGCTCGCGGTACGCGGAGGCCACGGCGCCGGTGGACTCCTTCACCTCGACGATGCGCGACGGCCCATGCTCGGAGAGGTACACCTCGCGCGTGGTGAGGACGTGGTTGGTGGCCGACGTGGCTTCGGGGATGCGCACCAGGCCCTGGGTGTCCGGGCTGGCCACCAGCGCCAGCCGCCCCTGCACCGTCACCGGCAGCTCCCCCACCGGGCTGAAGGCATCCGTGGCGTCGATCCACAGCGCTGGCTTGCCCGGCACGTAGACGATGGCGTGATCGAACAGGCCGAAGCCCGGCAGCGACTCCTGCACGTCCTCCGTGCCCGTGCGTAGCAGCGCCACCGAGGCCGGAATCCCCGAGGCGCGCAGCAATCCCACCAGCAGCGTGGACAGGTCCTTGCAATCGCCGTAGCGGCGCACGAGCACCTCGGCGGGCTGGCGCGGCACCACGGCGGCCTCGCCGAACTGGAGGCTCGTGTAGCGCACCTGCGCGTGCATCCACTTCGCCAGCTTGCCGGCCACCACCTCGCGCCGCTTCTCTCCGCCGACGATTTCATGGGCGGTGCGCTCCAGGTCCGCGCCGGTCAATTGGGTCTCCACCGTCTCGTGGTAGCGGCGGGCCAGATCATTCCAGGAGCGCCCCGTGGAGAAGGCCAGGTGCGGGAAGCTCACGGCATCCGTCGGGAGCGAGGGCTCGGGCGCACTCACGGCCTCCAACGGCCCCTGCTCGAGCACCATCCGGGAGCGCCCCTCCACCACCGTGACGCGCGGCTTGGTGCGCAGGCCCCGCGTGACGAAGTTCAACGGGCTGCCCTTGGGCACCTCGAGGGTGAGGCGCACCTTGCGCACCGGCACGTCCCGCCCGAAGAAGAAGCGCCGCGCCACCCCGCTGGCGAAGACGGTCTCCGTCTCGCGCTGGATGATGACCTGTTCCACCACTGCGCCGGGGGCGATGGCAGGCAGCGGGCCGTGCAGCAGGCGGCGGTCCGACAGCGTCTCCGGCTCGCTGTCCGGAGGCGTCGAGTCGATCAGCGTGGACATGTCCAGCAGGTGGGCCTGGCCCTCCGAGGTGATGACGCGGGCGCGGACCTCCGGGCGCTGCTCGTGCCACGGGGCGTACTCGACACCGATGGTGGCCCAGCTCTTGGCGCCCTCGGCGGTGATCACCCGGAAGACGAGGCGCGTGGTGGAGGTCTCCAGACCCTTCGCGTCATAGGAGAAGGTGCTCTCCTCCAGGAGCACCTCGGCGTCCGCGCCCGCGGGCGGCGACAGCGCGGCGGCAGCGCCAGCCATGGCGGCCGGATCCGCCGAGAAGGCCGGCGCCTCCCAGGGGGCAGCGGCGAACGCAGGCAGGGAGGCGAGCAGGACGGCAAGGACGAAGCGCATGCGAGCTCCCACTCTGGCACTGTCCAGTGTCCGCTGGGAGGGGGCGGAGAGGGGGGCCGAGCCTCCCGCGGGCCTGGATGCACGCCTGTCTGGCGCTTTCCACACAGGGGGACTGTCTGTAGGGGGTGGAGAATTTCTATACTCCGGGCCCTGACTCCGCGCCGGCTCCCTGCCCGGCACGGGGCACTCTCGCCATGGTCCGTCGTCTCAAGCTGTTCTGGAAGCTCGCCCTCATCGCCGTACTCATCCCCGCGTCGGTCTTCCTGGTGCTGGTCCTGGCACTGCGGGGCACGTGGGAGCTTCAGTCCGAGTACGACAACATCTACGGCTTCAAGCTGGTGCCCATCATGGCGCTGGATCAGGCCAATGCCCACCGCGAGGCGCTGGCCGGAGAGCTGCGGCTGCTGTCCCGAGCCCCGCTCTCCGATGAGGAGCGTGCCGAGCAGGCCGCCAAGGTGACGGACCACGAGAAGGAGCTGCTGGCCTTCATCGATCGCTACAAGAAGGAGTGGGTCACCAGTCAGAGCCCCGAGTTCACGGAGACGCTCACGGATCAGGGCGAGCTGAAGCTGCAGACGGACGAGAACTCGGCGCTGGAGTTGTTCGACGTGGCCTTCGCGGGTTACCGGCCGCTGAGGGATCGCATCCTGGACAAGCAGTCCGTGGACGCGGAGCAGCTGGAGGGCGCGCTGGGGCGGCTGTCGGAGGCGTTCACCTGGCTGCAGGCTCTCAATCGCCGGTTCGCGGAGCTGTCCAATACGAGCGCGCAGTCCTCCATCCTCTGGCTGCGGGTGCACCTGGTGCTGCTCGGGCTGGTGCTCAGCGGCCTGGGGTTGCTGCTGGCGTGGCGTATCTCCGGCATCATCATCGAGCCGGTGGCGCGGCTGACGCGCATGACGATGCGGCTGTCCCGAGGCGAGCTGGAGCTCCTGGAGGAGGGCGAGGACGCGCTGGACCTGGAGACGGAGACGCAGGACGAGGTGGCGCTGCTGCTGCGCTCCACGTTGGACATGGCGCGCTCCACGCAGGAGATGGTGGCCATGGCGGTGGGCCTGGCCCATGGAGATTTGACGGTGCGGGTGCTGCCGCGCTCGGACCAGGACGCGTTGGGTAAGGCGCTGGGCGAGGCGGTGGGGCGCCTGACGAAGATCGTCGCCGAGGTGCGCGCGGGTGCCTCCACGCTGGCGTCCACGTCGGCGATGTTGGCCTCGTCCTCCCGGTTGCTGGCGCAGGGCGCCACGGATCAGGCGACCATCACCGAGGAGAACGCGAGCACGCTCAAGGAGATCAGCACGGCGGTGCTGCACAACACCGAGAAGTGCCAGAAGATGGAGGAGATGGCGCGGGTGGGTGCGCAGGACGCCGAAGTGAGCGGCCAGGCGGTGGGCAAGACGGTGGAGGCCATGCGGCGCATCTCCACCAACGTGTCCCTCATCGAGGAGCTGGCGCACCAGACGAACATGCTGGCGCTCAACGCGGCCATCGAGGCCATCCGCGCCGGTGAGCACGGCAAGGGCTTCAGCGTGGTGGCGGGCGAGGTGCGGCGGCTGGCCGAGCGCAGCAAGACGGCGGCGCGCGAGATTGGCGAGCTGGCTGTCTCCAGCCGGAACATCGCCGAGCAGTCCGGCCGGTTGCTGAGGGACCTGGTGCCGTCCATCCGCCGCACGGCGGAGCTAGTGCACGAGGTGGCGGCTTCCACGCGCGAGCAATCCACGAGCGTGGGGATGATGAGCCACGCCATGTCCGAGGTGGAGCGCACCACGCAGGGCAACGCGAAGTCCGCGGAGGACCTGGCCAAGGAGGCCGAGGCCCTGGCCGTGCAGGCGGACACGCTGCGCCGGCTGACGTCCTTCTTCCGCGTGGGCAGCCTGGAGGGCATCGACTTGAGCGAGCCCTCGGCGTTGCCTCCCGAGATCGGACCGGATCCCGTGCTCGTGACGCCGCCGATCGACGGAGTGGCCGGCGGGCTCGAGGGTGGGAGCCCGCCACCTCCGACAGGCGAGATCCAGAGCGCCTAGCTCACCGAATGGTTGCTTCGAGGTGGGCCATCGAAGGACCGAGTTCGCGGCCGCGCAGCATGGAAGCAGCAGGGGCTGGCAGTGTGACTTCGGTCTCCAGGCTGGCCGCATCCTGCTTCAAAGCGGAGCGGACACCCGAGACGACCTGGAGCGTGAATGAGCTGACGTTGTTGTTCTCATTGACCTCACTGACCACCCCAGCGTCGTCCGCGAACATCACGATGCGATAGGTGCCCAGGGGAATGGCGGAAGAGAACGTGATTCCCGAGGGCGGCAAGGTAGAGGCCCCAGCCCCTCCCGGGATGGACACGCTGCCGATGAAGGACAGCAGCTGGTAGTTCGCATCAGCCAGGTAGATCCCCACGGTCGAGGGGGTGTTGCCGGGGCACTGCCTGAACAGAGTGAACGAGATGTTCGTGGTGCCTCCAGGCTGGATCACGGAGGGGCTGAGCGCTCCCGCCGTGAAGAAGAGATCAGATGAGTTGTAGCCGCCCAGCGTGCTCGGCTTGGAGACGAGGCTGATCTGCGGCGTATAGCCCAGGATGTACCAGCTCTGCGGTTGGCAACCCGTGACAATGTCTTGCAGCACAGCGACCGTATTCGGGTCCATGTCCGCCTGAGTCACGGTGGCCGAGAGGGTGCCCGACGGCGCATAGTACGGGCCCATTGCACCATTGTTCGTCAACAAGATCCCCTTCCTGAGCAGGAGATACGCCCCCGAGCTCCCATCCGGCGTCTTCGAGAGATAGAAATACGTGTCGTTGATGGCTGCGCCCAGGCCGTAATAGTTGAAGCCTGCCAGGGTGTAATTGAGGGTGAAGCCATTCAGCGGATTCCCCATGGAGGAGGGCACGGAGATGCTGGTGATCCGGACCGGCGTCATGCTCTGGGCCCAGGCGGAGTTGGCAACCAGCAAGAAGCAGAACGAGAAGAAGGCTGCCACGGATTTCAGGTGTTTGGCGAGCATGGGTGACCTTGGAGCCCGGTCATGCGTGGACAAGAGGGCTGCGCCCCGGGCGTTTGGCATGAAGCCCCGATGCTGAGAGCCCGCCATGCAGAAATTGATGCACAAGATCTGCGCGCCGCTGTCCAGCCTTCAGGCCCCGCTCTCCCCGTGCCCGGAGATACACAGAGCGTGTGAGCAGGTCTCCGCTTGAACTCAGGAGGCCGCGGGCAGGTGCTCGCGGACGACTCCGAGCCAGTAGTCCTTGCCGTAGTACTGGCTCATCTTCCCCAGCAGCTTGCCGTCCCGGAAGAGCAGGAAGGTGGGGATGCCGAAGAGACCGAAGCGCCGCGCCAGCTCCTCCTCCACGTACGCGTTCACCTTCACCACGCGCAGCGGAGCGCCCTCCAACTCGGCCAGCAGCGAGGGCTCGGCCGCCGCGTAGATGTCGCAGTTGGGGCAGCCATCGCCCCAGAAGTCCACCACCACCAACTCGCCCCGGGGCTGGAGCACCAGCGCGTCAAAGGTTTCGGTGGTTGCTTCGTAGGTGGTCGGGTGTGCCATGGCTCCCTCTCTAACGGGCCCGTCCTCAGGGTGCCAGGGGCCTGCGCTCGAAGTCCTCGCTCTGGAGCGTCTTGCGCCCGTATACCGTGCCGTAGGGCAGCGGCCCGTAATAGAGGACGTCCTCCGGCGCATATACGGGCAGCGCACCCGTGTCCGAGAGCCGCTTACCGTCGAAGAGGGCCACCTCGCCTCCCTCGCGAGACAGGGTGAACGGCAGGTGCATGGGGCCCGCGGCCGTGTTCCCGTCAGCGAAGAAGCGCACGGTCTGGCCCGGCGCCAGCGTCAGCGTGGGCAGCACGTAGCGGGCGGTGGAGCGCACGTCGTTGGTCAGCTCGTAGCCCTCCAGGAGCACCGGAGTGGTGCCGCGGTTGGAGATGTTCACGTACCCCGAGCTGCCCGCGTTCACCTCGCTCAGCACGAGCGCCCCACTGCCATGAGCCTTCAGCGTGTCCAGCACCGCGCGCAGGTACCTGGCCCGGTTGCGCACGTAGTCCTTGAGGAAGTTCCGCGCCCGGGACATGTGCTCGGCGGAGATGTACGGATCCTGCGGCAGCTCTGGCTGCACCACGGCCCACAGCGCGTCGATCTGCGCGTTCGCCTTGGTCTCTGAGAAGGGCCCATTGAGCGCCGCCTCCAGCTTTTCGATGAGGCGCGCACGCAGCGCGGGCCGGTCCCAGATGCGGGTGTTCAGCACGCTCCAGGTGGGCTTCTGCGTGGAACGCTCGGCCAGGCGCGTCTCGTAGATGCGCTGCACCCACGGGTCATACGCGCTGAAGACCTGCGGCCACCGGTCGGTGATGGGCGGGTCCTCCGGATTCCACGTGCGCCAGAAGAGCATTTGCGCGTTGTTGAGATCCCACGGCACGTACGTCCACCGGTCCTTCTGGTGCTCGTGGATCCAGTAGCTGCGCGAGTCCTCGATGACGTTGTTGGAGATGAGCGCGTCTGCGGCCAGGTTGCCCAGGTACGCCTCCACGTCCACGTAGCGCTCCAGCTTCGCCTCGAAGTCCGCGTCATCCGAGCGGTTCACCCACGCCAGGAAGGCATCCAGGTCCGCTCGGCCCGTGTCCTCGTTGGTCTTCTTCTCGAAATCCCCCTGGTAGGATCCGCGCTTGAGCGTCAGCTCGCAGTTGCGGTCTCCACAGCGGTAGACGGAGCCGCCTTTCTCCATGGCGTGGTGCTTGAGGTAGTCCTTCCCCACGTGCTCCATGTCCACGTAGAGCCCGTTGGGCTTGCCGTTCAGCGTCACCCGGACATAGCGGGCGCGCGGCACCGGCAGCCCCAGGGCCGTGTACAGGTCCACCGCGAACTTCTCGGTCAGCTTGGCGCTGTCGTACCACTCGGCCAGCAGCTCGAAGTGGTCCCGGTCCTCGAACTCGTAGCCCGGGTCCAACTCGATCTTGAAGCTCTTCTGGGGCAGCGTCCGGGAACTCGCCCCGCGGTAGCGCACCTGTCCCGTGGCGTGCTCCCCGTCGAACACCACCGTCACCGGCACTGTCTCATCGGACTCCGGGTTGGCCTCCAGCTTCGCCAGGTCCTCCGGGAGGATCTGCAGCTCGAACGTCGGCACCCGTGTCTGGACAGAGGGATACTGTCCCCACTGCGGGCCCGAATCGGGTGTCCCGGCATCCGGAGTGCCTGGGTTCCCGGGGCCTCCATCCGGCAGTGGGTCGGAGCCCCCATCCCCGCTGCCCCCGTCGGGGTCCGAGGGCAGGGGATCCGCCCCCGTCGCCCCCGGGTGGGGCCCCGGGAGCTCCTGGGCCGCAGGCCCACATGCCACCAGTCCCGAGATGCCCACCATCAGCAGCCAGCTCCAGCGCCCCATACGCCCTCCGTTCCAGGGCCGGGGGCTGTGCACCGGGCGTGCCTCGCCATGTGTTGGCTAGAGGAAGGTGGAGAGGCCCGGAGGGTCAAGGGACCGAGGGAGCGGGCTCTGGGGGTGGGAAAGGGTTTGCCCACGCTGGGGTGCGCGGGGGGCCTGTCCGGGCAGGGGCGAGGGGTCGGGAGGCGATCAGAACGTCACCCTCGGAGGTGAAGATTGGCGAGGAGAGGCACGGAGCGGTGTAGAACGGGATCCGTGTGAGAGCTTTCCCCCTGGCCAGCGGATGCCTGAGGACCGACATTGGCACTGGGCAGAGGGGGGCATGCGCGCCGGAGCGAGGCGCCGCTGAATCGTGGAGGGGCCATGCACGAGTGGTTGGAGGCACTGCAGAAGTCGGCGAGGAAGACGTCCCTGGGAGTGGCCGCGGAGGAGCTGCGGCGGGCGGAGACAGAGGCGGGCGTGCCGCTGCCCGGTGAGCTGGGCGATCTGTACGCGGCCTTCAACGGCGGCGCGTTCGAGGGCGAGGTGGTGCTCTATCCGCTGCATGGCGAGGGTGAGCAGGCCAGCGTGCTGGAGAAGACGCGCAAGGCCCTGGTGGGGCTGCCGGTGGCGGGGGTGTGGCGCTTCGGGGTGAAGGGGGCGCACCGCCACCTGTTCACGGCGCGCAAGTCGGCCATGGTGGAGCAGGGGGATGGGGGCGGGCCGCTGCCGGACTGGGTGCAGGCGCTCGGGGACGAGGACTGGCTCTACGCCACGTGGGACGAGGAGAAGCGGGAGATGCGGTTCTACCGCTCGCTCTCGCACATGCTGAACGTGCTGGTGCCGCCGGTGGAGAAGGAGGAGTTCGGCGACCGCACCTTCGCGCGAGCCATCGCCGCCGTGCAGGGCGCGCTGAGCGAACTGGACGAGGGTGAGGAGGGCGAGGAGGAAGAAGGCGAAGAGGCCGCTGCCGAGGAGGAGGGCGAAGAGGAAGAGGGCGAAGAGGCTGCCGCCGAGGGGGAAGAGGGCGAAGAGGCCGCTGCCGAGAAGGCGGGCGAGGAGGAAGAGGGCGAAGAGGCCGCTGCCGAGGAGGAGGAGGAGGAGGGCGAGGAGGCTACTGCTGGTGCGGAGACTGCGGAGCAGGCTGAGGAGGAAGAGGCGGAAGCCGAGGTGCAGGAGTTGGCGTACGAGTATGAGGAAGGCGTACGCTCGAAGGCCGCACGTGCGGAGGCCGAGCCGAAACTCGAGAGGCCTGCGGTGGTCGCGGCCGAGCGGCGTGTGAAGAGCCTCAAGACCCGTCCGGCCAAGAAGGACACGGGCCGCGAGAAGCCGACGCCGGCGGCCCCTGAGCAGTCCAAGGCGACAGCTCCTGAGAAGCCTCAGGACACAGGGCTTGAGAAGCCTGCGGTGATTGCGGCCGAGCGGCGGATCAAGGACCTCAAGAGCCCGGTGGCTCCGGAGCAGCCCGCTGCGCCTCGGAAGCAGGCTGCGGCTCGCACAGCCGCGAAGAAGGCTCCGGCCCCTGCGGCTCCTCCCCAGAAAGCGCCTGCGACGAAGGCCCCTGCCAAGAAGGCCGCGGCGACGAAGGCCCCTGCCAAGAAGGCCGCAGCAACGAAGGCCCCTGCCAAGAAGGCTGCGGCAACCGTCGCCAAGAAGGCTGTGGCCACGAAGGCAGTCGCCAAGAAGGCGCCCACAACGAAGGCAGCCGCCAAGAAGGCTCCGGCAAAGAAGGTGGCCGCCAAGAAGGTGCCGACAACGAAGGCAGTCGCCAAGAAGGCCCCGGTGAAGAAGGCGGTCGCCAAGAAGGCTCCAGCAAAGAAGGTGGCCGCCAAGAAGGCCCCGGCGACGAAGGCACCAGCGAAGAAAGCGGCCGTGAAGAAGGCGCCCGCGAAGAAGGCACCAGGGCGGCGCTAGCACTGGGGCGCTCCCAGTTCCCTCTTCTTGAGGAAGTACGGTTCAGGTCCAGGGCCCACGAGGAGCAGTGGTCTGTTCGGCGGGTCTGGACCGAACTGGTATGACAGGCGTACCAGGGCGTGCTGGCTCGCCGGCCCGCTCGGACCGGAGCTGCTGTGCGCTGAGTGCAAAGAAGGGCTCGGTCCGGGCGCGCTCTGAGCCAACCTGTATGCTTGTCGGACAGGTTCGGTGATGGCCGCCACCGGCGGGGCTGCACGGTCAGGCACGGCTGAAGGCGACGGGCCTCCCCTCAGTGTCGCGCGGTGGTTTCTTCTTCGGCCACCGGGGGCCGTGGAGGCAGGGTGAGTGAGTCATCCTTCCCCTCCGCACGCCACCGCTCCTGACGCCGCGCGAGCAGATCCTGCGCGAGGATCTGCACCGCTCCCGCCACAGGCAGTGCCAGCAGTGCTCCCAGAATGCCCGCGAAGGCCGTGCCCGCCAGCATCGCCAGCGCGATGAGCAGGGGATTCATCCTCAGCGTGCGCCGCTGGATGAACGGCTGGAGCAAGTGGTTCTCCACCTGCTGGTACGCCAGGAACACGCCCAACGAGATGAAGCCGGCATGGCTCCCTGCGGACGCGAACGTCGTCCCCACGATGAGTACCCCACCGAGAAACGCGCCGATGAACGGAATGAGCCCCAACACCGCCATCAACAAGCCCAGCGGCAGGAAATAGGGCACTCCCAGCAGGAACAGGGTAACGGTCGTCACCGCGCCACCGATGAGCGAGATGAGCACCGAGCCCGCCACATACCGGCCCACGCTGCGGTGGATGCGCATCGCCAACTGCACCCAGTGCTCGCGCTGGCCCGGTGGCACCCATTGCATCGCGGACTGGAACAGATCCTTCCCGAAGGCCAGGAAGAAAGCCGACAGCACCACCACCGTGATGAAGGCCGCCACGTGGTGGAGGATGCCCGTCACCACCCCCAGCACCGGCACCGCCGCGCCCGGCAACCGCTGCCGCAACTCCTCCGCCACCCGATCGAAGAGATCAAACCGGGCATCCAACCGCTCCAGCCAGCCCTGGTGTCGAAGGGATTCAATGTAGCCCGGGGTTGCCTCGACCAGCCCTCGGGCCTGTTCCACCACCAGGGGCACGAACGTCGTCAGCAGCGCCGCCAGCAGGCCCAGGGAGGCCACCACCAACCCTGCCACCGACAGCCCGCGCCGGATGCCGTGCCGCTCGAGCCACGACACCAGCGGCTGGGCCGCCAGTGCCAGGAAGAGCGCCACCAGCGCCCAGGACAGGGCGCCACTGGCCGCGCGCACCAGCGTCACCAGCCCGAGCAACCCCAGCACGTTGAGCCCCACCACCCAGACCGTCCGGGGCGAGACTTGAGAGCGAGGGCGCGGGCGCGACGCCGTGGCCACGTCCTAGCCCTCGGGCAGCTCGTCCTTCAGGATGGGCCGGATGTCCTCGCTCGGCCGCGCCGTCAGCTCGGGCTCCTCCTCTTCCTCCTCCTCGCCCCGCCGGAACTCGTGGATCTGATCCGGGAGGATGTCCCGGAAGTCCGGCTCCTCCTCCAGCGGCGGGGTGGCCGCCAGGTCCTGATCGGTGATGTTCACCTCTTCCTGTCCCGTCACCGGATCCACATGGCGGCGCGAGGTCGCCTCGCCCACATCCTCAGAACCCAGCTTCTTGAAGCGCATGATTCTTCCTCCTCCCGAGGAACTCGGTGGGTCGGCTGCTGTCGAGCTAACAGTGCGGACCCCGAGGAGGCGCGGCAACGAGCGGTGCCCGCCCGCCTGCCCTCTTCAGGAGGCGCTTCAGCGCTGGGAGGCGGCCGTCCGGCCAGCCGGGAAGGTGGGCTTCACTTCCAGGTGCACCATGGCCAGGGCCAGCACCCGGGAGAACATCTCCCGCACCAGGTAGCGCCGAGTGGAGGGCCGGCCCTCGTCCGCCGCCACGCCCCAGGCGTCCATGCCCACCGAGTTGGCGATGTACAGCGCTCGGGGCAGGTGGAAGCCCTGCGTCACCAGCAGCGCCTTGCGCACCTGGAACACGGTGAAGGCCCGCACGCAGCTGTCGTAGGTGGACAGCCCCGAGTCATCCCCCAGCACCGCCTGCTCGGGCAGCCCCCGCTCCAGCATGTAGCGGCGCATGGCGTGCGTCTCGTCATGGAACCGGTCCGAGTTGTCCCCGCTCACCAGCACCGCCCGCGCCTTGCCCGCCTTCCAGAGGGCAATGGCCGTGTCCAGCCGCTGCGCCAGCACCGCCGAGGGCACTCCGCCCGGCGCCAGCCCCGCGCCAAAGACGAGCACCACCGGGGCCTCGGGCGCCGTGCTCAGCGGGACGATGCGGTCCTGGTAGCGCGTCTGGACGAAGCGCGAGAGGGCCAAGACCCCCAGCACCGCCAGGGCTCCCCCGAGGAGCCCTCTGCGCATCCACACTCCGAGCACGCCGCGACGCCCCATTCCAAGGAAGACCGTTGAGAAAGCCCATTGTCTCCCGGCCTCCCGATGCCTGGAAGGGGGTTGGACGGGCTCCTCCCCCTCATGCCGGGGCGCCCGCCGAGGCACCGGCCGGGCGCAGCGCGTACCGCTCGATGATCTCCAGCAGCTTCTGCGGGTCTGCGGGCTTCTTCAGGAAGGCGGCCACATTGTAGTTGGCCGCGTACAGGGCCCGGTCCCGCGGGTTCATCGCCGCCATGCCCGCCGAGACGATGACCACGGGGATCTCCGGGAACCCGTCATTCCCCTTGCGGAAGGTGAGCACCCGATGGCCGTCCATCACCGGCATGGCCATGTCCAGCAGGATGAGCGAGGGGCGGGGGTGGCGCTGCAACTGGTCCACGGCCTCCCGGCCATGACGGGCCAACACCACTTCATACCCCTGCAGCTCCAGGAACCCCTGAAGCGCCTCCCGGATGTCCACGTCGTCCTCGACGATCAGGATGGGGCCGCTCAGCAGCGAGGACATGGGTTCACCTCCGGCGCGGGGAGCCTGCCCTGGAAGGCTATGCCTGGGAGCAGCCCCCGGCATCCCGGGGGCGGGGCTTCTCTGCCCGGTCGCCCCCTTCACGACACCCTCCCGCGCAGCAGAGCGCAGGCCGCGATTGACCCGCTGACGCGCCGCTTATATAGGGGGCGCCGCTCGGCTCCTGCCTCCCTCGTACCGGGGTAGCGCAGGCCCGCGTCCCGAACAGGAGCACAGGCCCCATGGCGTCTCTTCGCGACATCCGCAAGCGCATCCGCTCGGTGAAGAACACGCGGCAGATCACCAAGGCGATGAAGATGGTGTCCGCCGCCAAGCTCCGCAAGGCGCAGGATGCCATCATCGCCGCCCGCCCCTACGCGCAGATGCTGGACCAGATCATCGTCGATCTGGCCGCCCGCTCCGGCGACCAGGAGATGGCCCACCCGCTGCTGACGGCCCGCCCCGTGCGCCGCGCCGAAGTCGTGGTCCTCACCTCGGACCGAGGCCTGGCCGGTGGCTTCAACTCCAACGTCATCCGCCGCGCCAGCCGCTTCCTCTACGAGAACAGCTCCCTGGAGCGCGTCCAGTTCTCCACCGTGGGCCGCAAGGGCCACGACTTCTTCCGCAACCGCGGCCAGGCCATCCGCAAGGACTTCGGCGGCCTGTACCAGCGCCTGAACTACCTGTCGGCCAAGGGCGTCGCCGAGGAGCTCACCGCCAGCTTCCTCAATGGGGAAGTGGACGCCGTCTACATCATCTACAACGAGTTCCTCTCCGCCATCAGCCAGAAGGTGGTCGTCTCGCAGATGCTGCCGCTGCAGAGCTTCGGGCCGGGGGCTCCGGCGGCTCCGGGTGGGGCGGCTCCGAGCGCGCCCACGGGCCCGACGCTGGTGGACTTCAAGTACGAGCCGAGCCGCCAGGAAGTGTTGGACAGGCTGGTTCCCCAGGCCGTCTCCATCAAGCTGTACCGCGCGCTGCTCGAGAGCGTGGCCAGCGAGCACGGCGCCCGCATGAGCGCCATGGAGAACGCCACCAGCAACGCCACGGACATGATCGGCAAGCTGTCGCTGTTCTACAACCGCACCCGCCAGGCGGTGATCACCAAGGAGCTCATGGAGATCGTCTCCGGCGCCGAGGCGCTCAAGTAGTCCAAGTGCCCAGTCGTGCGCAGTCCCTCGGGGCCTTCCCTGCCAGATCTCTGGAGGGTGGGCCCCGTGCCGTTTATGGTCCCGAGCCGAGGGAGGGACTTCATATGAAGCGACTGTGGGTGTTGCTCGTCCTGGCCACTGTTTCCGGGTGTACGTGCGGCACGGTGCCCAGCGGGCATGGCGGTATCGTCTTCGACTCGTTCGGCAAGGGCACGCAGAAGGACTTGTACGGCGAGGGCCTGCACGTGCTTCGGGTAGGCAAGGACCTCATCGTCTACGACTTGCGCGTGCAGGAGCTGAAGGAGCAGCTCAACGTCCTGTCCAGCAACGGCCTGGACCTGACGGTGGACGCCAGCGTGCGCTACCGGCCCGAGGCGGCCAAGATCTTCGAGCTGCACACCCAGACGGGCCCCCGCTACGCGGAGATCCTCGTGGGGCCCATTGTCCGCTCGGAGGCGCGCAAGGTGTTCGGCCGCTACGCCCCGGAGGAGATCTATTCCAGCAAGCGGGAGCAGATCGAAAAGGAGATCTACGACGAGGTGACGAAGGCCCTGCAGGGCAAGTTCGTCATCGTCGAGGCCATCCTGGTGCGAGATGTGGGACTGCCGGACGCCATCCGCCAGGCCATCGCCGACAAGCTGGCCGAGGAGCAGCGCAGCCAGAAGATGCGCTTCACCCTGGACAAAGAGCGCCAGGAGGCCGAGCGCAAGCAGATCGAAGCCGAGGGTATCGCCAAGTACCAGAGCATCGTCCGCCAGGGGCTCACCGAGGAGTACCTGCGCCTCAAGGGCATCGAAGTCACCCAGAAGCTGGCCGAGAGCTCCAACGCGAAGATCATCATGGTGGGCAGCGGCGCCCACGGCGGTCTCCCGCTGGTCTACCAGCCAGACACGAAGTGAGCGGGTGGCGCTGGGACGGGGGCGCCCTTAAGTCCCGCTTCTGACTGGGCCGCGACGAGGCTTGACCCGGAGAGAGCCCCCCGGTAAAGGGGGCCCGCCCTCCCACCCTCGGGCCCGATTTTCGACGCGAGGCGGTTTTCACCGCCCTTCCGCAAGAGGCAGACGAACTCATGAGCGCTCAAGCTGCGACGGTAGGCAAGATCACCCAGGTTCTCGGACCCGTGGTTGACGTGGAGTTCCCGCCCGGAGTGCTCCCGGAGGTGTACACCGCCCTCAAGGTGACCAACTCCACCATCAGCGCGGCCACCGACAACCTCACCATCGAAGTGGCTCAGCACCTGGGCGAGAACATGGTGCGCTGCATCTCCATGGACTCCACCGAGGGTCTGGCCCGCGGGCAGGCCGTGAAGAACACCGGCGCTCCCATCCAGGTGCCGGTGGGCAAGGGCACCCTGGGCCGCATCCTCAACGTCACCGGCGAGCCGGTGGACGAGGTGGGCCCGGTGAAGGCCCAGCAGACCTGGCCCATCCACCGCCCGGCCCCCACCTTCGTGGACCAGGACGTGCGCGTGCAGGCCTTCGAGACGGGCATCAAGGTGATCGACCTGCTCGCCCCCTACACCCGTGGTGGGAAGATCGGCCTGTTCGGCGGCGCGGGCGTGGGCAAGACGGTGCTCCTGCAGGAGCTCATCCGCAACGTCGCCAAGGAGCGCGGCGGCTTCTCCGTGTTCGCCGGCGTGGGTGAGCGCACCCGCGAGGGCAACGACCTGTACCACGAGATGCAGGAGTCCAAGGTCATCAACATGGAGAACCTCGAGGCCAGCCAGTGCGTGCTGGTGTACGGGCAGATGAACGAGCCGCCCGGCGCCCGCGCTCGCGTGGCCCTCACGGCGCTCACCATCGCCGAGTTCTTCCGCGATGTGGAGGGCCGCGACGTGCTGCTCTTCGTCGACAACATCTTCCGGTTCACCCAGGCTGGCTCCGAGGTGTCCGCGCTCCTGGGCCGCATCCCCAGCGCGGTGGGTTACCAGCCCACGCTGTCCACGGAGATGGGCGCCCTCCAGGAGCGCATCACCTCCACCACCAAGGGCTCCATCACCTCGGTGCAGGCCATCTACGTGCCCGCCGATGACTTGACGGACCCGGCGCCCGCCACCACGTTCGCCCACCTGGACGCGACGACGGTGCTCAACCGCGCCATCTCCGAGCTGGGCATCTACCCCGCGGTGGATCCGCTCGACTCCACCAGCCGCATCCTGGATCCGAACGTCGTGGGCCAGGAGCACTACACGGTGGCCCGCAAGGTCCAGGGCATCCTCCAGCGCTACAAGGAGCTGCAGGACATCATCGCCATCCTCGGCATGGACGAGCTCTCCGAGGATGACAAGCTGGCGGTGGCCCGCGCCCGGAAGATCCAGAAGTTCCTGTCGCAGCCCTTCTTCGTGGCCGAGGTCTTCACCGGCAAGCCGGGCCGCTACGTGAAGCTCCAGGACACCATCCAGGGCTTCAAGGAGATCGCCGAGGGCAAGCACGACGAGCTGCCCGAGGCCGCCTTCTACATGGCGGGCGACATCAACGAGGTGCTCGACAACGCCCGGAAGCTGGCGGCGGCGTAAGTCGTCCCCTCTTCCGCAGGTGCCCCCCATGCGCCTCGCCCTCCTCAGCTTGAGCCTGTTTCTGGCGCTCCCGGGTTTCGCCCAGGAGCGCAAGAGCAAGGCTCACGTCAGCGCCAACGGCATCTACAGCGTGCAGTTGGTGCAGGAGGCCCCGGGCAAGTGCCGGGTGGAGATGCGCAAGGAGAGCGGCCCCGCCTGGCAGTTCGAGGGCTGCATCGGCACGGTGGACGACTACTACTTCGCCTCGAATGACGGGGAGCGCTTCTGGCTGCTCCGTCCGCTGGTGGAGAAGGGCACCAAGGCCCTGGTGGAGAAGAAGGGCAAGCGGAAGATTGTGCGGGTGCCGGCGTGGGCCAACGCGACAGTGGCGGAGCTGTATGACCGCACCGGGCAGAAGCTTCAGGAGATGCGCCTGCAGAACTTCCTGAAGGGCTCGCGCGAGCTGGGCGAAGTGCGGCAGATGAAGGCGCACTTCAAGTGGCTGGAGGGCACGCTGGGCATTCCCGGCAAGGGCCCTCGATTGACGGACGATGAGAAGGTGGAGTTCGAGGCGGTGGGTGCGAAGACGTACCGCCTCTCATTCTCGAGCTGAACGAGCAGCACCGAGGAGCACATGGCCAAGCTGACCGTGGAGATTGTCACCCCTGAGAAGCGCATCCTCTCCGTGCAGGCGGACGAGGCCATCGTCCCGGGTGGTCACGGCCTCTTCGGCGTGCGGCCAGGCCACACGCCCTTCCTGTCGCTGATGGAGCCCGGGGCGCTCACGCTCATCGACGGCGGCCGTCGCGAGGCCTTCTTCGTGGCCGGCGGCTTCGTCGAGGTCGGCAACGACAAGGTGCTGGTGCTCGCGGATGGCGCCGAGCCCGTCGCCGGCATCGACGTGGAGGCCGCCCGCCGCCGCATCACCGACGCGCAGGGGCGCCTGAAGGAGCTGTCTCCCGAGGATGCTCGCTACGAGGTGGAGCAGGCCACCGTGCGCCGCGAGACGGCTCGCATGACGGCTGCGGGCATCCGCTAGCCTTCGGTCTTCGAGCCAGGGCGCAATCGGCGCCGGGCTGTGTCGTACAGGCAGGTGGAGTATCGTTTCCCCATTCCCAGGGGGGTACCCATCGTGTTTGAGCGGCTCTCGAATAGCTGGCGGTTGGTCAAGGCGAGTGCATCGGTTCTGAGCGCGGACAAAGAGCTGGTGGTCTTCCCGCTCGTGTCCGCGGTGATGCTGGTGTTCGTCACGGCGGGGTTTGCCCTGCCCATCTTCCTCACGGAGAACGGGGCTGGACACCTGCACGGCGCGGCGTCCTACGTCGTCGCGTTCCTGTTCTACCTGGTGTCGTACTTCGTCATCTTCTTCTGCAACTCGGCGCTGGTGGGCGCGGCGATGATCCGCCTGCGCGGCGGCGACCCCACGGTGGGGGATGGTTTCCGCATCGCCACCGGGAAGATCGGCAGCATCTTCGGCTACGCGCTCATCGCGGCGACGGTGGGCATGGTGCTGCGTGCGTTGCAGGAGCGGGCCGGCTTCCTCGGAAAGATTGTCGTGGGGCTCATCGGCATGGCGTGGAACCTCGCCACCTTCCTGGTGGTGCCGGTGCTCGTGACCGAGGACGTCAACCCCGTGGATGCGGTGAAGCGGAGCATGTCGCTGCTCAAGAAGACGTGGGGCGAGCAGCTCATCGGTGGCTTCTCCATCGGAGTGGTGGGCGCGCTGGCCACGTTCCTGCTGGTGCTCGTCTTCATCCCGCTGCTGATCCTGGCCTTCTCGTCTCACTCCGTGGGCATCATCGCGGCCGTTGTCATCGGCTTCGTCGGCTCGCTGATGCTGCTGGCGCTGGTGAATGCCACGCTCTCGGGCATCTACACCGCGGCGCTGTACCGCTATGCCGCCGAGGGCGACATCAGCCACGGCTTCGAGCCCGAGATGGTGCAGGAAGCCTTCCGCCCCAAGAACTGAGCTCCGTCTACCACGCTCGTAGAGGCACCCCTGTCGGGCGCGACCGCGGCCAACCTGTCTGCTTGTTGGACAGGTTCGGATCCAATGCGGCCGACAGGGCTCCTCTCCCGGCGAGCCCTTCTTCCCCCCTGTGGACTGCCTCTCCACCTCGTCAGGCCCTGGCCTTTCGGGAATTTGACTCTGCGTGCTGAAAGATGCATTTTAAATGCATCATTTAGGTCCAAGCGGGCCAGGAGGCACACGTGAGCACCGTGTTCGAGCAGATCGGTGGAGCGAAGGCGATGGATGCGGCAGTGGATCTCTTCTACCGGCGGGTCCTGTCGGATGAGCGCATCAGCCACTTCTTCGAGGGCGTGGATATGGATCGCCAGGCCTCCAAGCAGAAGGCGTTCCTCACGATGGTCTGCGGCGGGCCCAACAACTACTCGGGGCTCGACATGCGCAAGGGCCACGCGCACCTGGTGAAGCAGGGGCTCAACGACTCGCACTTCAACGCCGTGGCCGAGCACCTGGGCGGCACGCTGCAGGAGCTGGGCGTGCCCGCGCCGCTCATCGAGCAGATCCTGAAGACAGCCGAGAGCGTGCGCGCGGACGTGCTGAACAAGTAGGAGGGCGCGTCCATGTCCCGGGTCAGGTATGAGGCGCAGTGGTATCCGCTGGAACCGGAGGAGTCCGTGCTCGACGGGCTGCTGCGGCAGGGCGTCTCCGTGCCGCATTCATGCAAGGCGGGGGTGTGCCAGTCCTGCCTCATGCGTGCGGCCAACGGCGTCGTTCCGGAGAAGTCCCAGGCCGGGCTCAAGGACACGCTCAAGGCGCGCAACTACTTCCTGGCGTGCTCCTGCCGTCCCGAGTCCGGCACCGAGCTGGAAGTCGCCGGCGATGGAGCCGACGAGCTGCGAGTGCCCGCGCGCCTCGAAGCGCTGGAGCCCCTGAGCGAGGACGTGCTTCGCGTGCGCCTGCGCCCCCTGGCTCCATTCGAGTACCGGACGGGCCAGTACCTCACCCTGCTGCGCGCGGATGGGCTGGCCCGGAGCTACTCCGTGGCCAGCCTCGCGGGAGAAGGGTGGCTCGAGTTGCACGTGCGCCTGCTCCCCGGCGGGGCGATGAGCTCATGGCTCCGCTCGGAGGCTCAGCTGGGAGACGAGGTGCGGCTCCAAGGCCCGGCTGGTGAGTGCTTCTACCTCCCGGGCCGCCCCGAGCAGCCGCTGTTGCTGGCCGGTACGGGCACGGGCCTGGCGCCGCTGTACGGCATCGTCCGGGACGCCCTGGCGCAGGGGCATTCCGGACCCCTCTGGCTCTTTCACGGTGCGAGAAACTCTCAGGGTCTGTACCTCGTGGAGGAGCTCCGCGCCCTGGCCGCGCGCCACCCCAACCTGCACTACCGGCCAGCAGTGCTCGAGGGCCGGCTCGGCGAGGATGTGCACGTGGGCCCGCTCGACGCGCTCATCCGCGCCGAGTGCCCGAAACCCGTCGGTTGGCGCGCGTTCCTCTGCGGGAACCCGGAGTTGGTGTTAGCCCTCCGCAAGAAGCTCTTTCTGGCCGGGCTCTCGCTCAAGGACATCCACGCGGATGCCTTCCTGCCGAGCGCCAGTCGGCCCGAAGGAGCGGGAGCCTCGCCTCGTGCATCTGACGCTTCACGCTGACTACTCGCTCCGTGTCCTGCTCTATCTGGCCGCGCGCCCCGAGCGCCTCGTGTCCACCCAGGAGGTGAGCGAGGCCTATGGCATCTCCAAGAACCACCTGGTGCGCGTGGTGCAGACGCTCGGCCGGCACGGCTTCGTCGAGGTCCGCCCCGGCCGCACCGGTGGCATCGTCCTGGCCCGCCCGGCCTCGGAAATCTCCCTGGGCGAGGTGTTCCGTGTCGCCGAGCCGGACTTCAACCTGGTGGAGTGCTTCGAGCGGGACAAGAACACCTGCCCCATCGCCCCCGCGTGCGGCCTCAAGGGCGTGCTGTACGAAGCGCGCGAGGCGTTCCTCGGCGTCCTCGGTAGGTACACGCTGGAGGACGTGGTGAAGCGCTCTCGGAAGGATCTCCAGGACTTCTTCCTCCCCGCCGCCTCGGCGCGCGGTCAATAATCCCGCGAGAGAACCTCCCGGAGAGGACCGTGGCCTCGTTCGAGCTCTTCCACCGCATCGCGGACCCACCTTCGGCCGTGGCCCGGCAATATGTCGTCGACCACGCCCTGGAGGACCGCGTCCGCTTCCGCAACCTCACCTATCCCGAGGTGGAGGCGGACTTCCAGCGACTGGGTGGGAAGGCGACGCCCGCCTTGTGGGATGGGACACACCTGCATCAAGGCGCCGAGGCGGTGGTCGCGCGCTTGCAAGCGGTGGTGAACCTGGGCCGCGACGGCGACATGTAGTCGATTCAGATTTCTGCTCTGGTGCTGGCCGATCCGTCGGTTAATCTGCGCGCCTCCGATGCCGCTGACTCCCGCTGAGCGCCAGGACAGGTTCCATGCGGCATTCCTGGGCCTTGCCATCGGGGACGCTCTGGGCTTTCCGCTCCGAGGCATTCCGCCCGCGAGCCTCACCCGGCTGACGCACCTGGCGGACGACTTCGCCCCGCGCCCCCGAGGCAAGTTCGCCAAGGGACAGTTCTCGGACGACACGCAGCTGATGCTGGCCGCCGCGGAGAGCATCATCCGCGAGGGCAAGGTGGACGGGCGCAGCGCGGCGGCTCACTTCGCGTGGCTGTGGCAGGAGGGCGTCATCCTCCAGCCGCCCCGGGGGCTCTCCGAGTCGCTGCAGCGGCTGGCCGGCGGGACGCCGTGGATGAGCGCGGGGGCGCCGCTGGGGCTCAAGTGCTCCTCGGTGCTCAGCCGGGCCATGGTGGTGGGCCTCTTCGAGCACAGCGGGCACAAGCGCCTGCCGCACGACGCGGGCGTGCTCACGGTGGTGACGCACAAGGACCCCACGTGCGCGGCGGCGGCCGCGGCCTTCGCCGAGGCGGTGGCGCTGGGCATGGAGGAGGAGTCGCTCACGACGGTGGCCTTCTGCGAGAAGCTGGCCAAGGCGGCCGCCGAGCACGACAAGGATCTGGCGGAGGAGATCCGGCACCTGCCTCGGCTGCTCACGTGGGACCCGGTGCGGGCGCTCACGGCGCTGCGGAAGATTGGCGTGCCGCGCTCGGAATTGCAGGGCGTGGACGGGCTTCCGGCGCATGTGGTGCCGGTGCTGCTGACGTCGCTGTACGCGACGCTGAAGGTGCCGCACGACTTCCGCGAGGCCGTGGCGATGGTGCTGCGCTGCGGAGGCGAGGTGGACGTGGCGGCGGCGGTGACGGGCGCGCTGCTGGGGGCGCACCTGGGCACGCGGGCCCTGCCGGCGCGGCTGCGCAAGCAGGTGCTGTACCTGGACAACCTGACGGACACGGCGGACCGGCTCTTCCAGGCCCGTCAGGTGCGCGAGACGCTGGCCACGGCGCTCGCGCTGCATCGCAAGCGCTGAGGTTCGCGTCCCCGGGCCGCTCCTCAGGGGAGCTGTGCCTGTACGGGCGTGGTGCGCATGGAGAGGAAGCCCTCTCCGAGTTGACCGGAGGTTCCATCTCCCCACGCCCAGACCTTGCCATCGCTGGCGACGGCCAGGGAGACGAAGTGGCCAGCCGCCACGGCGGTGATCCGAGGCAGTCCGAGGACTTGCACGGGGGTGAGCCGGTTGGTCGCCGTGCCGTCTCCGAGCGCACCCACGCCGTTGTAACCCCAGGCCCAGACAGTGCCATCGTTGCGCAGGGCCAGGGTGTGGCCGTAACCGGCCGCGATGGCCGTGACGCTCGTCAGCCCGGAGACCTGTACGGGCGTGCCACGGCTGACAGTGGACCCATTTCCGAGCTGGCCGGCTGTGTTCTCGCCCCAGGCCCAGACGGTGCCATCCTCGCGCAGGGCCACGGAGAACTGGCGGCCGGCGGCCACGGCACGGACCTGGGTGAGTCCTGGGACCTGGACCGGAGGGAAGAGACCGCTGAAGGTGCCATTGCCGATCTCGCCCGCCTCATTCCTTCCCCAGGCCCATGCGGTGCCATCACTGCGTACGGCCAGGCAGTGCGTCTCGCCCACGGCAACGCCGAGCACATCGGTCAGGTCCGAGATCTGCCGGGGAAGGCCAGAACCGCCTCCGCTCGATCCGTCTCCCAGTCCACCAAAATAATTGGAGCCCCAGGCCCAGACGGTGCCGTCGTTGCGCACCGCGAGCGAGTAGGCGTCACCCGCGGCCACGGCAGTGACACCGTTCAGCCCCTGGACGGGCACGGGGGTGGAGCGGATGGAGTCGGTCGAGCCATCCCCGAGCTGGCCGGAGTAGTTGCCGCCCCAGGCCCGGACATATCCGGTGCTCTCCAAGGACAGGGAATGGGTCGGGCTGGCGGAGGCCGATACCGCCAGACTGAGCAGGGAGATCTTCACGGGGGTGGCGCGGTTGAAGGTCGTCCCATCCCCGAGCTGCCCGGAGGAGTTGTTGCCCCAGGCCCGAGCCGTTCCGTCATTGAGTATGGCCAGGGAGTGACGGTCGGCTGCAATGGCGGTGACGTTGGAGAGTCCCGGTAAGAGCACTGCGGTGGGACTGAAACCAGGGACTCCATCTCCCATCGCTCCCCTGGAGGCGTCTCCCCACGCCCACACGGCACCCTCTCGGCTCAAGGCCAGTGAGTGGCGTCCGCCACCGGCCACCCTCAGTCCATTGGAGACACCAGAGACTTGAACGGGCGTGACGTGATTCGCGTTCGATCCCTCCCCGAGCTGCCCGGAGGAGTTGTTGCCCCAGGCCCAGACGGTTCCATCCTCCCGCACGGCCAGCGAGTGGGAGAAGCCCGAGGAGGAACTCTCGGATCCATATGGAGAGCTTGCATCGATGGCCAGGACATTGGAGAGCCCCACCACCTGCGCGGGGGTGAAGTGAGTGGTGTAGGTCCCATCTCCGAGCTGGCCGGAGTAGTTGTTTCCCCAAGCCCAGATGGTGCCGTCACTTCGCAGGGCCAGACCATGAAGCTCCCCAGCGGAGACAGCAGTGATATTGGACAGGCTGGAGAGCTGCACCGGGACGTTGCGCTGGGTGTTGGTCCCATCTCCCAGTTGACCGGAGCCGTTGCGGCCCCAGGCCCAGACGGTGCCATCTCCTCGCAGGGCCAGCGAGTGGCGAGGGCCAGCGGACACGGAGACGACGCCTGACAGCCCGGAGACCTGCACCGGCGCCGAGCGATTGATCACCGTCCCATCTCCGAGCTGGCCGAAGGAGTTGTCGCCCCAGGCCCAGACGGTGCCGTCGCTGCGCACGGCCAGGGAGTGAGCGGTGCCCGCGGAGACGGCGATGACCTGGGACAGGCCAGGGACCTGCATGGGCGTGAGGCGCGTGTCGACGGTTCCATCTCCGAGCTGGCCCGCGTCATTCGTTCCCCAGGCCCAGACGGTGCCGTCGCTTCGCACGGTCAGCGCGTGGTGCCAGCGGGCCGAGATGGCGGACACCGCGCTCAGTCCTGGCACTCGCTGCGGGCGGGTCGCGAGCGCTGGGACGGAGGCATTGCCGAGCTGACCGGAGGTGTTGTCGCCCCAGCTCCAGACCGTGCCGTCCGCGCGCAGGAGGAATGAGGCGCCATCCCCGGCGGCCACCTGGGGCTTCGGGCAGTCGTTGACGGACACCGCGAACGCCTTCTCCACGGAGTGACCGCCGTCGTCCGTGACAGTCACTGTGACAGTGGCGGGAGCGCCGCCAGGGATGCACAGTGGAGCGGTCCACGACACCTGGCTGGTGGTGTCGGTGTGGGCTGGCTCGGCGAGGGTGCCGGTGCTCGCCGTCCAGGAGAAGTGGAGCCGAGCCGTCTCCGCATCCTCCGCCGTTACATGGAAGGTGACGGACTGCTCGCCGAGCGCGCTGGACGCGGACTGCTCAGCGCTGGTGATCGTCGGAGGCGTCTTGTCCGGATTGCAGACGGCGGGATTGCGCTGACAGAAGGCATCGCCTTCCTTGTCGTAGTCCGTGCAGCCCAGGGCGCAGGCCACCAGCAGGCCCGCAGCGAGCCGAGTGAGACGGGACACTCTTCTGAAGTCCATCACCGCGGACTCCTCTCAAGGTAGGGGGACTTGCGTGGGCGAGGTGCGCACGGTGGGCGAGCCATCTCCGAGTTCGCCGTCCTCGCCATAGCCCCACGCCACGACCGTCTTGTCCGAGCGCAGGGCCAGCACGTGATACTCGCCAGCAGCCAGGGCCGTGATGCCGGAGAGATTGGGCACCTGGACGGGCGAAGAGCGGCTGGTGATCGTCCCGTCCCCGAGCTGACCGGAGGTGTTGTCTCCCCAGACAAAGACCGTGCCCCCGGCACCGATGACCAGGGAGCTGGTATCGCCCGCGGCAATCGAGGTGATGCCCGTCAAGCCTGGCACCTGCTGAGGACTGGAGCGGTCGATCTGCGTCCCGTCTCCGAGCTGCCCGTCTCCATTGCGGCCCCAGGCCCAGACGGTGCCATCGCCCTTGAGTGCCAGGGAGTGATGACTGCCGCAGGCAATGGCGGTGACCCCGCTCAGCCCCGGCACCACGGCGGCGGTGGAGCGGTTCGTATTCGTGCCGTCCCCCAACTCGCCAGAGTAGTTGTAGCCCCAGGCCCAGACATTGGTGCCTCGCAGCGCCAGAGCGTGCCCATAGCCGGCGGCGACAGCGGTGACCCCCGTGGTGAGGCCCGTGACCTGCACGGGAGCAAACCGGGTGGTGGTCGTGCCATCTCCGAGTTGCCCGCTGCTGTTGGTGCCCCAGGCCATGACCGAGCCATCGCTCTTGGCCGCCAGAGAGAAGGAGTCCCCCGCGGCGATGGCGGACACGCCTGTCAGGCCGGAGACCTGCACCGAGGAAGAGCGGTTCGTGGTGGTCCCATCTCCCAACTGGCCGGAGGCGTTGTTTCCCCACGCCCGCACCACGTTGGTGCTGAGCCTCGCCAGGGTGTGGTTCCTGCTACCCTCGATGCTCACCACGTTGGACACGAACGATGCCTCCACGGGCGAGTTGCGAGACACCTGCGTTCCGTCTCCCAACTGTCCTTCGTTATTGTCCCCCCAGGCCTGGACGCTGCCATCGGAGAGCGCGGCCAGCGAGTGATTGTCTCCAGCGCCAAGGGCCAGGACGGAGGTCAGCTTGGAGACCTGCACAGGAGCCAGCCGGAGGGCAGTGACACCGTCCCCCAGTTGGCCCACGACCGTGTTCCCCCAGGCCAGCACGGTGCCATCGGCCCGCACGGCCAAAGAGTGGCTCTCGCCGCCAGCGAGGGACTTCACCTGGGTGAGTCCAGGCACCGCAGCGGGCTGGGAACGTCCCGTCGTGCTGACATCCCCAAGCTGCCCGGAGTTGTTGGTGCCCCAACTCCAGGCAGTACCGTCGCTCATGATCGCCAGGGAGTGCTCTTCTCCTGCGGCGATCGCTGTGAAGGTGGACTTGGAGGCGTTCGTCACCTTCACCGCGACGCTGTGGCCGGTGGTGGTTCCATCCCCGAGTTGCCCCGATCCATTGTCTCCCCAGACCCAGAGCGCGCCATTGCTCGTGAGCGCCAGCGAGTGCGCATAGCCGGCGGCGAGGTGAGTCACTCCCGTGACACCCGTCACCTGCACGGGCGAGGGGACGTTGGCGGTCGAGCCATTGCCGAGCTGGCCAGAGCCATTGCGCCCCCAGGCCCAGACGGTGCCATCTTCACTCAGGGCCAGACTGTGTGAGCTCCCCGCGGCGATGGCGGTGATCTTGCCCAGGCCGTTCACCTTCACGGGAGACGTGCGGTTGATCGTCGTCCCGTCTCCGAGCTGGCCTTGGTTGTTGTACCCCCAGGCCCAGACAGTTCCATCGTCGAGCAGGGCCAGGCTGTGGTTGCTGCCCGCGGAGATGGCGATGGCCTTCGCAAGCCCCGGTACCTGCACGGGCGCGGAGTGGTGGGTCGTCGTCCCGTCCCCGCTCTGGCCGGAGTCGTTGTTCCCCCAGGCCCAGACGGTGCCATCGCTCCGGAGCGCCAGCGAGTGCTGTTGCCCGCCAGAGACGGCCGTCACGGCGGTGAGACCCTTGACTCGCGCAGGGGTCGGCACGACCACGACCGTGGAGTCTGTTCCCAACTGGCCGAGGACGTTGAGTCCCCAGCTCCACACGGTGCCGTCTCCCCGCAGCGCCAGGGAGTGGCCGCTCCCTGCCGCGACCTGGGGCTCAGGGCACGGATTGACGACGAAGGAGAAGGTCCGCTGGTCCGAGAACCCACCATCGTCCGTGACGGTGACCGTGACGGTGACGGGATTCCCAAGGGCCCGGCACAGCGGCGCCGTCAGCGTCACCTGACTGGTGGTGCCCGTCGACTTCGGCTCGCTGAGCGTTCCGGCGTTGGTGGTCCAGGTGAAATGGAGCTGCGCCGTCTCCGCATCCTCCGCCGTGATGTCGAAGGTGACGGGTTGCTCGCCCAGGACGCTGGTGGCGGACTGCTCACCGCCGGTGATCTTCGGAGGAGTCTTGTCCGGATTGCAGGCGACGGGGTTGCGGTGACAAAAGTCCTCACCCTCCTGATTGAAGTCCGTGCAGCTCAGGACCCCAGCGAGCAACAGACCCGAAGCGAGCCATGCGATGGGAGCACGTGCGCTCTTTTCCTGGCTCCTCATTACGGCCATCTCCCGTACACGAAGGCGGATTTCCCATCCGTGGTGAGTCCCACGGTGGCGGGCTTGTCCGGAGCCCCCAGGAAGTAGATCCCCGCCGCGGCCGCGAGCCCCGCGGTGCCCACTCCCAGCAGCGTCACGCCGATCGTCTGGTACCGGTTCCCCTTGGAGACGCTGTCGTCCACGGCGTCCCGGCTCTGGATGCCCGGATCATTGTCTCGCAGCTTGCTGAGTTCACTGCGAGACAACGCGTAGGAGATCCCTCCGGCCACCACGAGCGCCCCGCCCGCGATGGCCGGGATCAGCGCATGGCGGCGCTGCAGCTTGGGGCTCGAGCTCTCCGTGGAGACCGTCGTGGGCGCGGGCGTGACGGCTGGGGGTGGCTTGGCGGCGACCTCGGGCTTCGTCGGCTGCGGCGGCGAGGGCGTCATGGCCGCCAGCTCTCGCTTGGCCTGCTGCCGGACGGACTCGAAGGCCGTGCTGACCTTGGGCGCCACCCTCACGGGCAGCTTCACATCCGGCTGTACCAGGAGCGCCGACTTGAACGCGGCGGTCATCTCGTCCGGGTGGCCCAGCTCCGCCTGGAGGATGCCCTCGTAGAGCGACAGCTTCACCTCGTCATCCGAACCGTGCGGCATCTTACGGGCCAGCTCGATCTGGGTCAGCGCGCGCTCGTACTCCAGGCCTTGATAGAGCCGGATGGCGGCGTTGAGGTGGCGCTGGAACTCGTCCTGGGCGTGGGCTGGCAGCGGCCAGGCTCCGAGGATCATCAGCACAGCGACCAGGGTGGCGGACACAAGACGCCTTGGTTGGCTCATGACGCACGAGGATAGGAGTCGCACCGCTGGTGCGTCCATTCCTGAACGCGTCGGCCACTGGCGGTGTGACTCGGAGAGTCGCGTGCGTCGCGACAGCACCGGCTCCATGTCCCGAGGTGCAGGCAAGCGGCCAGCCGTTCGTCCCGCCCAGCGGACTTCACCGGCTGAAGAGTCCTGCCCACCTTCACCCAGGAGAAGGGGCCCGTGGAGCCGAGCAAGGTTCACCGGTGCCCCTCCGAAGTGCGGAGGCGAGACGTGGAACTCGAATCGGAGCGCCTGGAGCGAAGCCAACTGGAAACCCTGAGCACCGCCGAGCTCGTCCGGCACGCCCTCGCCGAGGCGAAGCTGCTGGTGAAGGCGGAGCTGCTGCACGCCAAGAAGGAGCTGCGCGAAGAGGTGAAGGCCGCGCGCACCAGCGGCATCCTGCTGGGAGTGGCCCTCACGCTGTCATTGTGTGGCCTGGCGGCCTTGTTCGTCGCGGTGGGCCTGGCACTGCCGCTGTCCGCATGGCTCGGCGTACTGCTGGCGGGCGTCTTCGTCCTGCTGGTGGCGGGCGGGCTGGCGTGGGCTGGCGTGAAGCGGCTGCCGAAGAAGCCGCTGCCGCACACCCAGGAGCGGCTCAAGACGGACTTCGACCTGGCGCGGGAGACACTGCAATGAACGAGTGGGGCCATCTCGAGCACAAGACCGATGTCCAGGACAAGCGTGAGCGCCGCGACGAACTCACGCGCGCGACCGAGGCCGCGCAAGAGCACATCACCAAGGGCACGGGGGACCGCGAGCAGGTGGAGCGCACCGCGGACCGCATCCGCGACGAGCTGATGCTGACGCTGGAGGAGCTCGACCGGCGGCGCCACCGGGCGCTGGACGTGCGCTTCCAGGCCCTGCGGCATCGGGATCTGCTCGTCGGCGTGGCCGTTACGGCCGCCGTGCTGACGGGGGTGACGGTGGGCATCGCGGTGTGGCGGGCCCGGCACCGGCAGGAGATCCTCGCCCGGCACCGGCTGAAGGCCATGCAGCGCGCGTGGTCTCATCCGGACCGCGTGGCCTCGTCCGCCGAGGAGCGGCCGCTCCCCGTGGAGCTGGGACGCAAGCTGGTGATGATCTTCGCGACGGCGCTGGCGTCGAATATCGCGAAGAACTCCGTGCAGGCCCTCGTACCGCGGCGCCAGGCAGCTGTGGGCTCTGCAACGAAGTAGAAGTTGATTTAATTGCGAGGGATTCGCGCATAAAGCAGACTCATCCACGTGGATGATCTGCTCTATGCGCGGGCCCAGATGGGGCTGTCGCTGGCGTTTCACATCGTCTTCGCGGCGGCGGGCGTGGCGTTGCCGGTGTTGATGGTGCTGAGCGATTGGAAGGGCCGGCGCACGAAGGACGCGGACTACCAGGTGCTCAGCCAGAAGCTGGCCAAGGGCACGGCGATCCTCTTCGCGGTGGGCGCGGTGAGCGGCACGGTGCTCTCGTTCGAGCTGGGCCTGCTGTGGCCCGAGTTCATGGGGCAGTACGGGGAAGTCATCGGGCTGCCCTTCAGCCTCGAGGGCGTGGCCTTCTTCACCGAGGCCATCTTCCTGGGCATCTACCTCTACGGGCGCGAGCGGGTGTCGCCGGGCATGCACCTCTTCTCCGGGGTGATGGTGGCGCTGAGCGGCGCGGCGAGCGCCTTCTTCGTCACGCTGGTCAACGTCTTCATGAACAACCCCACGGGCTTCACGCCGACGCCCACGGGGCCCACTGACATCCAGCCGCTGGTGGCGATGTTCAGCCCGGGCTGGCCGTACCAGACGGCCCACGTGCTGCTGTCCTCCTATCAGGCGAGCGCCTTCGTGATGGCCGGCATCCACGCCTTCGTGTTGCTGCGGCACCCGAGCTCGGTGTTCCACCGCAAGGCGCTGTCGGTGGCGTTGCCGGTGGCGTGCCTCACCGCGCTCGCGCAGCCGCTGGTGGGAGACTTCCTGGCCCAGCACACGGCCGAGGCCCGGCCGGAGAAGCTGGCGGCGATGGAGGGCCACTTCGAGACGCAGCGAGGTGCCCCGATCCTCATGGGTGGGTGGCCGGACGAAGAGACGGCCACCACGCCCTACGCGCTGGAGATTCCCTACGGCTTGTCCCTGCTGGCCTTCCACCATCCGGACGCGGAGGTGCGCGGGCTGAAGGAGTTCCCCCGGGAGAACTGGCCGCCGGTGGCCAAGGTCCACCTCTCCTTTGATCTCATGGTGGGCACGGGCAGCGTCATGGCGCTGCTAGCCCTGGTGACGCTGGTGCTGCGCTGGCGGCGGCGCGAGTGGCCCGAGGGTCGGCGCATGCTGCGCGCGTGGCTGGTGGCCTCGCCGCTCGGGCTGGTGGCGCTGGAGGCGGGATGGATGGTCACCGAGTGGGGCCGCCAGCCGTGGATCATCCACGGGGTGATGCGCACCTCGCAGGCGGTGACTCCGGTGTCGCATCTGGCCGCGCCCTTCTGGACCTTCACGCTCGTGTACCTCTTCCTGGGCCTGGTGGTGATCTTCCTCCTCGGGCGGCAGGTGGCCGGCACGCTGCCCGGCCAGGAGGTGGCGGATGCCCACTGAGCTCTTCCTGGCCTTCGCGGTGGCGGGGACGTTCGTCCTCTACTCCATCTTCGGAGGCGCGGACTTCGGCGGCGGCGTGTGGGATCTGCTCGCCGCGGGGCCTCGCAAGGCGGAGCAACGCGCGCTTATCGCCCGAGCCATCGGCCCGGTGTGGGAGGTGAACCACGTCTGGCTCATCGTCGGCCTGGTGCTCCTCTTCAGTGGTTTCTCGCGCGCCTTCGCCGTGCTCACCGTGGCGCTGCACGTGCCGCTGACGCTGCTGCTGCTGGGCATCGTCTTCCGAGGCACGGCCTTCACCTTCCGCACCTATGATGTGCGCGGAGACCGGGTGCAACGCACCTGGGGGCTCGTCTTCAGCGTGGCGAGCGTCATCTCCCCCGTGCTGCTGGGCATGTGCGTGGGCGCGGTGGCCAGCGGCCGCATCCGCGTCGAGGGCCGCACGGTGGTGAGTGGCTTCTTCGCGCCGTGGCTCACGCCGTTCGCCGTGGCGGTGGGCGTGTTGGCGCTGTGCCTCTTCGCCTTTCTCGCGGCCGTGTACCTCACGGCCGAGGCGGACTCCGAGCCGTTGCGCGAGGACTTCCGGCGCAGGGCCCTTGGAGCCGGGGTGGCGGTGTTCGTCGCGGCGTTCGGCGTGCTGCTGCTCTCGCGCGAGGGCGCACCTCAGGTCTGGGGTGGCCTCATCCACGAGCCCCTCGCACTCGCAGTGCATGCCGTCACGGCCGTGTCCGCATTGGCGACCTTCGCGCTGCTGTGGCGTCGCCGCTTCCAATGGGCCCGCGTCGCCGGGGCAGCCCAGGTGGGCTTCATCGTGTTCGGTTGGGCAGCGTCTCAGTACCCCTATCTCGTGGTACCAGACATCACCGTGCAGGCTGCCGCAGCCAGTCCGAGCGTCCTGCGCCTGCTCATGGTAGCCATTGCCTTGGGGGCCGCCCTCGTGGTGCCCTCCATCATTCTCCTGTTGAGAACATTTGAGCCCCGAACCCCTCACTCCTGAGGGTGATAGACACGAAGTCTCGTGAAAGCAGAAATTTCTAGGAAGATGGGATATCTTGGATCCCCATCCCCCGAGACTTCACCTTGAATTCGATTGAAGCAGGCACGGTGTTCCAGGAGCGCTACGAAATCCTCTCCAAACTGGGAGAGGGTGGTTTCAGTCAGGTCTACCGTGCGCGGCAGCGGGCCACCGGCCAGGAGGTGGCGGTCAAGGTGCTGCACTGGACGCACGCCCAGGACGAGGCGCTCACCGCCCGCTTCCAGCGCGAGATGCGGCTGTGCGCTCGGCTCTACCACCCGCACATCGTCCGGCTCATCGACTCGGGGCGCAGCGATGAGGGGCTGCTCTACACCGTGTTCGAGTACGTGCCGGGCCGCACGTTGGGGGACGTGCTCGCCTCGGAGGGCGCGCTGCCGCCGTGGGAGGCCTCGCATCTGATGTTGCAGGTGCTGGACGCGCTGGGCTGCGCGCACAAGCTGGGCATCGTCCACCGCGACCTGAAGCCGCAGAACATCATGCTCACCAACACGGGCGTGCGGCGCAATGCGCTGGTGTTGGACTTCGGGCTGGGGACGCTATCGGACGAGGACCGGCGGGAGGACCTGTCGCGCATCACCCGCACCCGGGACACGCTGGGCACGCCGGCCTACGCGGCGCCCGAGCAGCTCCGGGGCGAGCCGGTGACGGCGCGCACGGACCTGTACGCATGGGGCCTCATCTTCCTGGAGTGCCTCACGGGCAAGCGCGTGGTGGAGGGCTCGAGCCTGCAGGAGCTCCTCTTCAAGCAGCTGGGCTCCGAGCCCGTTCCCATGCCCGTGTGGCTCGAGGGGCACCGGCTCGGGCGGCTGCTGCGGCGGGCCACGGAGAAGAATCCCCAGGCCCGGGATGTGACGGCGCAGAACCTCTTGCTGGAACTGGAGGCCAGCGTCACGCAGGGGTGGCCGGCCGGAGAGGCCGGGGTGCCCGCGCGTCCGGATTCACTCCAACAGCCGGCCGATGGAGAGCGCCGCCAACTCACCGCCGTGTGTTGCGGCTTGAGACTCGCGGGCGAGGGCGTGGACACGGCGGACGTCGAGGACCTGGACGCGCTGCTGTGGACGCATCATGCGGCCTGCATCGAGCTGGCGCGCCGTCGCGAGGCCTGGCTGGGCAGCGTGCTGGGAGAGCGGCTGCTGTTGTACTTCGGCTATCCGCAGGCGCAGGAGGACGATGCGCAACGCGCGGCTCACATGGCGCTGGAGCTGATGGAGGAGCTGGTTCGGCGCGGCGCGGAGCTGGAGCGGACCCAGGGCATCCAATTGGAGGCCCGGGTGGGCATCCACACCGGCCTGGTCATCAGCCGAGAGCTGCGGCGCGAGGGGATGGCGGGGCTGCCTGTGCTGACGGGGACCACGCCGGGGATCGCCGAGCGGTTGGAGTCGCTCGCCCAGCCGGGAGAGATCCTCGTCAGCGAAGTCACCGCGAAGGTGGTGAAGGACACGTTTGGGCTCGAGCCCTCGGGAGCGCACCGCGTGGGAGTGGGCACGCGGCCCGTGCCGGTGTTCCGCCTCCGGGACAGGCACCGGGTGCCCGCGTCGGGCCTGGAGGGCACTCCGGCGGGGCCGATGTTCGGCCGGGCGCTGGAGCTGGAGCTGCTGATGCAGCGCTGGCGGCAGGTGCTGGCGGGCATGGGGCAGGGCATCCTCATCACCGGCGAGTCGGGCATCGGCAAGACGCGGTTGACGCAGGAGCTGGCCCTGCAGACGCGCCACTGGCCGCACGCCTTCCTGGAGTGTCGCTGTGCTCCCGAGTGGCGCAACAGCACGCTGCGGCCCATGGTGGACCTGCTGGAGCGGATGCTGGGGGTAGGGCGGGACTGCACGCCAGCGCAGCTCCGGACCGCGCTGGAGAAGCTGCTCTCGCGCTACGGCTTCGAGCTCGCCGAGTACCTCCCGCTCTTCTCCTCGCTCCTCTCCCTCAAGGGGACTTCGGAGTTCTATCCACGCCAGACCCTGTCTCCGCAGCGCCAGAAGGAGGAGACGATCAGCGCGTTGCTCGCGCTCTTCTTCGAGATGTCCCAGCAGGAGCCGGTGCTGATGGTGGTGGAGGATCTGCACTGGGCCGATCCGCTGACCCTGGAGCTGCTGGCGCAGCTGCTGAAGGATGCGACCAGCACGCGCCTGTGCCTGGTGCTCACCTCGCGCCCCAACTCCCTACCGTCCTGGCCCTCCAATCTGGCGCACCAGGTGCAGCTCAACCGGCTGGAGCGTCCGCAGGTGGAGGAGATGGTGCGGGGGCTCAGCCGGGAATCGCCCCTGCCGCCGGAGCTGGTGGAGCAGGTGGTGAACCGCACGGATGGGGTGCCCCTCTTCATCGAGGAGCTGACCCGCATGCTGGTGGAGGCCCTGGCCCGGCAGGGCACGGCCCCCACGCCGGAGATGGGCGCACTGGCCATCCCGAGCACCTTGCGCGACTCGCTGATGGCGCGGCTGGATCGGCTCGGGCCCGTCAAGGCCACGGCGCAGCTCGCCGCCGCGCTGGGGCGCGAGTTCCAGTACGAGATGCTGGAGGCCGCCTTCGGGGAAGACACCGAGGCGCTGAGGAAGGACCTGGACGCGCTGGTGGTGGCGGATCTCGTCCATCGCCGCCGGGGCACGCGCAACCCCGTGTACGCCTTCAAGCACGCGCTCATCCGGGACACGGCCTACGAGTCCATGGTCAAGCCGCTCCGCCGCCAGGTGCACACGCGCATCGCGACGGCGCTGGAGCAGCGCTTCCCGGAGCTGGTGCAGCAGCGTCCGGACCTGCTCGCCCGGCACTACGCCGCGGCGGAGAAGCGGCGCGAGGCGCTGGGCTACGCGCACAAGGCGGCGCTGGCGGCGCTCATGCGCTCGTCGGACCACGAGGCCCTGGGCCATGCCACGGAGGCGCTCGGGTGGCTCGAGTCCGTGCAGGACGTGCGCGAGCGCGCCCGATGGGAGCTGGACCTGAACGGCGTCATCATCCCGGCGGTGATGGCCACGCGAGGCTGGTCGGATCCGTCGGTGAAGACGCGGGTGGAGCGCAGCCAGTCCCTCATTGATCTGCTCGGGGACAGCGCGCACAGCGTGCCCACCCTCTGGGCCCTGGTGAACTTCCACCACCTGCGCGCCCACCATGCCCAGGCGCACCTGTTGGTGGAGCGGCTGCTGAACATGGAGGGGCTGGCCCAGGACGTGAACCATCAGCAGGTGGTGCTGCCGCTGCTGGGAGACTGTCTGTGCGCGGAGGGGGAGTTCGTGAGGGCGCGTGAGTGCGCGCTGCGGGCCCTGTCGTTCGCCGCGGACAACCAGCCTCGCCAGTCGCTCTACCTCTATGGCGTCGAGCCGCGCATCTACGCCCGGCTGGTGCTGGCGCTGGCGAAGTGGCACCTGGGGCTGCCGGAGAAGGCGATGAGGATGCTGGAGGCGGCGCTGGCTCTGGCTCACGAGCTGCGCCACGCCAGCACCCTGGCCCTGGCCTACATCTTCGCGCTTGGGCTGTACCAGCTCCAGGAGGACCTCGAGCGGCACACCGCGCTGGCGCAGCAGGCCCACGAGCTGATGGAGCGCCAGCGCTTCGTGTCCCAGGGCGCGTACTGCGAGGTGATGCGCTACTGGGGGAAGCGGGACCTGGAGGGAATGGACCGGGCGATCGCGGCGCTGGACGAGCAGGGCAGCGCGCTGTTCCGGCCCTTCTACTCGGCGCTGGCGGCGGAGGTGGAGGCCTCGATGGGCCGGCACGAGGCCGCCAAGGTGCGCCTCGAGGAGGCCCTGCTCCAAGCGCGCGCCTGGGGAGAGGGCTTCTCGGTGATGCACGTGCTGATCCGCCTGGGATGCCTCCTGCTGGAGACGGGGCTGGACACCGAGGCCGGGGAAGCCCACCTCCGGGAGGCGCTCGCGCTGACCCGGGAGCGGAAGGCGAAGATGCTGGAGCTGCGAGCCGCGATGCCGCTCAGCCGGTTCCTGCTCCAGAAGGGGCAGCGCTGGGAGGCTCGCGAGCTGCTGGTTCCCCTCTATGCTTGGTTCACCGAGGGCGCGGACGCACCGGACCTCGTGAAGGCCCGGGCGCTGATCGAAGAGCTCGGGGGCACCTGAGCGCCCTCGAACTCACTTCACCTCGAAGCGGGCCGCGAAAGGCGTGGGGCCCGTGGTGCGCGCCACCCCGTGGTCCGGGTTGGCGGCCAGGTGCTCGAGGATCTTGAAGACGGTCTCCGCCTCGTCCGTGGCGCCGACGGCGGTGGCCAGCTCCTCGGCGGTGCCGGACACGCCCTTCTTCCCGCGCAGGTGGGTGAGCAGCTTGCGCTGGAGCTCCAGCACGGCGCCCGCGGCCTTCTTGCCGGCCTCGACGCCCGGCTGGTGGTAGGCGTTGATGTTCACCAGCGAGGCGTAGAAGCCCACGGCGCGCTCGTACAGCGCGATGATGGCGCCCAGCGTGCGCGCGCTCACGTCCGGCACGGTGAGGGTGATGGACTCGCGGCCCTTCTCGAAGAGGGCGCGCCGCGTGCCCAGCAGGAAGCCCAGCAGATAGTCACCGCTGGTGATGTTCTCCTCCACGGCCATGGAGGAGCCCTGGCGATCCTGGAGCACCTCGATGAAGGTGGCGAAGAAGTTGTGCACGCCCTCACGCAGCTGCTGCACGTAGGCGTGCTGATCCGTGGAGCCCTTGTTGCCGTAGACGGCGATGCCCTGATTGACGACCTTGCCGTCCAGCGACAGCTCCTTGCCGAGCGACTCCATCACGAGCTGCTGGAGGTACTTGGACATGAGCATCAGCCGGTCCTTGTACGGCAGGATGACCATGTCCTTGGTGCCGCGGCCGCCACCGGCGTGGAACCACATGAGCGCGAGCAGGGCGGCGGGGTTGCGCAGCACGTCGCGCTGACGCGTCTCCCGGTCCATCTCCCGGGCGCCTGACAGCATCGCATCCACATCCAGCCCCTGCAGGCGCGCGGGCAGCAGGCCCACGGCGGACAGCACCGAGGTGCGACCCCCGACCCAGTCCCACATGGGGAAGGTGCGCAGCCAGCTGTTCTTCCGGGCGTACTGGTCCAGCTCGCTGTTGGCGCCCGTCACCGCCACCGCGTGCGCGCCGAAGACGAGGTCCTTCGCCTGGTACGCGCGCTCGGCCTCGACCATGCCGTTGCGCGTCTCCTTGGTTCCACCGGACTTGCTGATGACGAGGGTGAGCGTCTCGGGCAGCTTGTCGCCAAGCTGCGCCAGGACGCGGTCCATGCCATCCGGGTCGGTGTTGTCGAAGAAGAAGACGCGCATCTTGTCCGCGGGAGAGCCCAGCGCGTCCGCCACGAGCTGGGGCCCCAGGGCCGAGCCGCCGATGCCGACGACGAGCAGGTGGGTGAAGCGCTCGGCCGTCTGCGGCGCGATGCGGCCGGCGTGGAGCTCCTCGGCGAACCAGTGCACGTCCGCGAGGGTGTCTCGGATGGCGCGGCCGATTTCGGCCTCGGGTGCCAGCTCGGGGGCGCGCAGCCAGTAGTGGCCCACCCGGCGCTGCTCGTCCGGGTTGGCGATGGAGCCCTTCTCCAGGGCCTCCATGGCATTGAAGGCCGCCTTCAGGGGCTCGGCCATCTGGTCGAGGAAGGTGGCGGGGAAGTTCATCCGCGAGATGTCGAGCGTGAAGCCCACGGACGGACTGACGCAGAGGTACTTCTTGTACCGCTCCCACAGCTCACGCTGGCTCATCGTTCCTCCAGACGGGACATGTGCCGACGTTGTCCTACCGCCTCGCCCCTCAGTGGGGAAGGCAGGAGAGGTCCGCCTATCATGGGTGGGAGCGCTTCGCCCGACATTGAACAGAACGCCGGGAGAGGTGTTGTGAGTCCGCCTTATGGAACCTTGGCGGCGGAGGCGACCTGGTCCAGCTTCGCGTCGAGGGCGTTGCGGGGGAGCCATTGGCCTCGCACCATGACGCCCACGAGGGTCCGGGTGAGCGTCACGTCCTGGAGCGGGTTGGCGTTGAGCAGCAGCAGGTCCGCGCGCTGGCCGGGGGAGACGGAGCCCCATTGATCGCTCTCGCCGAACCAGGCTGCGGCGTTGCGCGTGGCGGCCTGGAGCACGGCAAGTGGAGGCAGGCCCGCGGCGGCCATGGCCTCCATCTCCTGGTGGACTGCGAAGCCAGACACCATGAAGAGCTGGGGCGAGTCCGAGCCCACCAGCAGCGGCGCTCCGCCCGTGTACAGCGCCTGGAGGACCTGGCGGCGCAGGTCGAGGAACCGGTGCTTGCCGGACGCGGGAGCCTGGGAGAGCGGGCCGGTGAGCAGCTCCCTCGTCCACGCATCGACGGTGGTGGTGGGCACGTAGCGCAGCTCGCGATTCGTCCGGAGCTCGGGGACGGCGCCCTCGCTGGCGACGATCTCGAAGAGGGCGAGGGTGGGGGAGTTGAAGGTGCCCGCGCGCTTCGTGGCCTCGACGAGCGAGGGGATGCGGGCTGCGTCCAGGCGGGCGAGGACATCGCCGAACTCCACCTGCTCCACCACGGTCGTATCGCCAGGAGGCAGGAGCGCGGCGAGGTAGCCGTCGAGGTGTTCGATCTGCTGTCCCGACTCGAGCGCATGCGCGAGCCCGACTTCCTGCGTGACATGGCCGCTGACGCGCAGGCCCTGGGCCTTGGCCTCGGCCATCATCGCGTCATACGTCTCGAGATTGAGGCCGCCGTGGGTCTTGATCAAGTCGAAGCCCGCGGCCTTCTGCTCGCGCACGCGCTGCCGGGCCTGCTCGGGACCTTGGACAGACTTGCCGTGGAAGGAGGGCCCCGCGACGCGCAGCGTGGGACCGAGCACCTCTCCTCGAGTCACGCGGTCTCGGAGGGCCAGGCCGCTCGGAGCCGCACCCAGGGCGCGAGCGGTGGTGACGCCATTGGCGAGCAGGAGCGCGAGCTGCTGTCCGGCCGGATCCGTGAGCGCACCGTCACCGGCTTGCAGGTGGAGGTGCATGTCCACGAGGCCAGGCATGAGGAATCGTCCGCGCCCGTTGATCTGAGTGGCGCCATCAGGCACCGGAGTGGAGGCCGAGGGCCCGACGGCGACGATGCGATCCCCACGGACCACCACCGTCTGATCACCGAGCACTCGATCGGAGTCCAGCGGGAGCACGGAGACTCCGACGAAGGCGACCACCGTTGCTGTACCGGTGGTGGGGGCTGAAGAGGCGGGCACTGTCTGCGCGGTCTGCGCGGTCTGCGCGGTGGCGCACCCCACGAGCGCGACGAGCAACCCGGCCCATCCCCACGAGGCCCTCCTGGAATCCGACGGCATGTGCAAGCTCCTCCCGAGCGCGCTGGCGGCGTGGCGCGCGAACATGGGGAGCAGTCTGCCTCTTCCCGAGCGGGCAGGCAGTGAAAGTCAGGCCACGATCGTCGACGGAGGTGGAGGCGAGGCCTCTTCACCCTGGGGCTTCCACGCGGGGTTGCGGAAGGCGCGGGCCAGCCGGGTGCGCAGGGGCTCGGGGCGGTGCAGGTCCTTCCAGATGGCGGCGAACTCGTGGGAGACGATGCGCAGCGGGTTGAAGGTGTGGATGTTCTTCGTCAGGCCGTAGATGGGCTTCTCCTGCTCGGGCTCGAAGGTGCCGAAGAGCCGGTCCCAGATGATGAGGACGCCCGCGTAGTTCTTGTCGAGGTACTGGGGATTGGAGGCGTGGTGGACGCGGTGGTGCGAGGGCGTGTTGAGCACCCACTCCAAGACGCCGAGCCGTCCAATGGACTCGGTGTGGATCCAGTATTGATAGAGGAGGCTGATGGACTGGGCGGTGACGATCATCGCCGGGTGGAACCCGAGCAGGGCCAGGGGGGCCCAGAAGGGCCAGCCGGTGATGGACGTGGTCCACGGCTGCCGCAGCGCGGTGGAGAGGTTGTAGTACTCGCTGGAGTGATGGGTGACGTGGCCGGCCCAGAAGAAGCGGCTCTCGTGATGGACGCGGTGGAACCAGTAGTAGCAGAGGTCCTCACAGAAGAAGAGGAGCACCCAGGACACCGGGCCCAGCGAGCCGAGCCTCAACGGCGTGAGCTGGTAGAGCGCCAGGTAGCCAGCGAAGGCCACGCCCTTCCAGAAGATGTTGATGAAGACGTTGCCGAGTCCCATGGTGAGGCTGGCGGCGGTGTCCTTCACCGTGTGGCCCCGGACGTCGCGGCCGTCGGCCTGGAGCTTCCTCATCACCAGCGCCTCGACGATGACCGAGACGACGAAGAACGGAATGGCCGGGGTGATGAGATCTGGAATGTGCGAGTTGTCCATGGGTGACCTCCTCAGGTCCGCTTGAGCGGGTGATGCCGCCGGCCTCGGGCAAAGCTGCGGTGAACGAAGCGGGTGAGAACCTTGAGCATGCGCTGGATCGAGGGGTGATCCGGGCGCGCCACGCGAGCGATGACGGCGCCTTGCACGGCGTCGATGACGAGCTCGACGACGGCCTCGAACTCCGGGTGCGAGGCGGCTTCGGGGAACAGCTCGCGGGCCACGCGCACCAGGTTGTCGCGGTGGGGGCCCTCCATGGCGGACAGGGCGGCTTGCAGCTCGGGGTCCGTGCGAGCTGCCACATACAGCTCGATGGCCGCCAGCAGCTCCGGGCGCTGGAAGACGACCCACAGCCCCTGCACGGCGGCGCTGATCCGGTCCCGGCCGCTCGGCATGGCGCCGAGCCCGGTCAGGTAGTCCTGGATGAGGCGGGGGAAGAGCAGCTCCACCGAGGCGCAGAGCAGATCGGCCTTGGTCTCGAAGTGGGTGAAGATGGCGCCCTGGGAGACACCCGCCCTCTTGGCCACCTCGTTGGTCGTCAGCCGTGCATAGCCCTGCTCCATCAGCACGGTGATGGTGGCGTCGAGCAACCGGCGGCGCGTCTCCTCGCGTCGCTCCTGCTGGGTGCGGTGGGGACGCGCCGGCGTCCCGGGACGAGCCTTTCTCTGAGGCATGACCTCTCTTTTAATCGGTTACATAAAAAGTGACCAGTCAGTCATTCCAGGGGTTGGGAGCACTCGGGAGGGCGAGGGCTCCGTTCCAGGGCTGCGGGGGGACAGCGGGAGGGCAGGCGCGGGAATTTCGTCACGGAATAGGCCGCGGATGTCTCTCAGTTGAGAGGCGGCCCCAACCATGATCATTCCCACCCTCCTGATTCTAGCGTCGGTTCCGGTGGTCTCCCCCAATCTCCCCATGGACGTCCCAGAGGTCAACGTCCCGTTTGCCTGCGGCCGCATCTATCCGGTGAGCCAGGCGCATGACACGGGCAGTCACAAGTTCAACGACACCTACGCGTGGGACTTTCGGATGCCCGTGGGCACGCCGATCGTCTCGGCGCGGGACGGCGTTGTGCGCATGGCGCGCGGCGACAGCACCGAAGGCGGGTGTGATGAGAAGTACGCGCCCATGGCCAACTACGTGGTCGTCTCGCACGGGGACGGCCTGGAGACGCAGTACCTGCACTTCAGCGCGGTGGTGGTGAAGCCGGGCGAGCACGTGAAGCAGGGCCAACTGCTCGGGTTCTCGGGCGAGACGGGTTGGGCGTGCGGCGCGCACCTGCACTTCAAGGTGGCGCGGGAGACGGGGCGTGGGTGGAACAACCCCTCCGTGCCGGCGCGCATCGTGGGCTATGGCGATCCGGTGCGCGACGTGCGCGTGGCGGCGCCGCTGTGCCGCGAGCCGCAGAACAACATCGTGGCGGCGCAGGAACCGTCGCGGACGGGCGAGGCGATGGTGTCGCTCTCACCGGCCGCGGATGAGGCCCAGCAGGCGCCGAGCGGCATCCCGCCCGGGGCGAAGAGCGTCCTCGACAGTCTCTCCCAGCCGCCGGCTCAGGGTGGCGAGGGCCTCCGTAAAACGCGTCCGGCCAGCCCGGTGCGCGGTACGGCCAGCGCCCGCGAGACTCCCTGAGGCGAGCAGGGCACCGGCGCCCGCGAGCAGGACGAAGAGGGCGCCGGCATTGACGAAGTACTCCACGGTCAGCAGCGGCCCCTCGAGGTAGGCGCGGACGACGCGGTAGCCCACGTGTCCCAGGAGCGCGAAGAGGGGCAGGTTGATGAGCGGGAGCACGAGCCAGCGGGCTACGCGCCACCAGCGGGACACGGCCTCGGCGATGGCGGTGGTGGCGGTGTAGCGCCAGGTGCTGGCGCGCGCGGCCTGGAGCTCCGTCAGGAGCGTGTCGGTGTCCGGCACGCCGAGTGATTCGGGAGCCAGCCCGTTCGCATGGGCGAGGGCACGGGCCTCAGTGAGCGCGGCGCGAGCGGCGGACTCCACGGCGAGATCATCCTCGAAGGGTTCCACCACGGAGTTCTCGGCGGCGCGGGCGCGGGTTCGGCTTCTCACGGCGTCCAGCGCGGTGGAGGCCGCGGCGACGGCGAGCCCGGCGGGGAGGCTGCTCCGGGCCAGGAGCGTGGCGGCGCCCATGCCACCCGCGCCCCACAAGGAGAGACGAAGTCCCCAGGCCGCGGGACCCCAGAAGCGGCCTGCTGCCTGCCTGCGGACCTCGGAGGCGAGGTGCCCATGGGCGAGGCCGAGGCGCGAATCGAAGTCTTTCTGGAGGCCCTCGCTGGTCCGGCCGAGTCCTGATTCGAGCGCGGCGCGGGTGCGGGACAGCAGGGACTCGGTCTCCTGAAGCGCGGCCTCGACGCGGGTGGCCATCTCTTCGAGAGCGCCCAGGGCATTGCCACGGCGCACACGAGAGGCGACGGCCTGGGAGGCCAGCTCGCGGAGGTGGAAGAGGAAGGCGCCGAACTCGCCCGAGGCGTCCTTGCCCTCGCGAGCAGAGCGGGCGCTGATCGCGAAGGCGGGGATGGAGTCCTGGGGCAGGCCGAGCTGCTCGGAGGCGAGCTTGCGGGCCTGGGCCTTGAGGGCCTCGCGAGAGTCGGCGGACAGCTCATCCGCGAAATTGATGAGGAAGACGAGCGCGCGGCGGCGGGCGAACTCAGCGAGGAACTCGATTTGAGTGGCCTCAGCGACGCTGCCGCGGTGCATGACGACGAGGGCGACATCGGCGAGTTCCAGCGCGGCGCGAGCCACCTCGCGGTGGGTGGTAGCCACGCTGTTGAGGTCCGGCGTGTCGATGAAGACCTGTCCGCCCCAGAGACCGTGAGGGCTGGCGGTGTAGCGCACCACGGAGGCGCCGACGCGCGCGAGTGCCTCCAACTCGGCGCCAGCCGGGGCGAAAACGGTGGCGGCGGTGCTGGTGGGACGGTCCTCGCCTTCGCGGGCCAGAGGCTGGCCGGCGAGCGCATTGAGCAGGGTGGACTTGCCCGCGCCGGTGGCACCGACGAGCGCCACGGCCAGGGGCGCATCCTTGCGAGCCACGCCCCGGGCATAGTCCTGGCGGAGGCGCTCCAGGCGTGAGGCATGCGGCTTTAGCGCCGGCAGCGCCAGGGCGGCTGCGAGCAGGGGCTGGAGATCCTCGGGGTCCGGCAGTTTCGTCTCGTCCACGCGGACGCAGCCTCACCGAGTCGAGCCAGAGAGGCCAGCATTGGATGGAGCGAAGGTGTGGCCATCAACGGATGCGGCTCCACTCACCGTCATGCACGTCAGTACCCGCTGATAATCGAGCCCCTTCTCTGCCAACGCTGCTGGAGATGGAGGCTGACGAACTCCTGCGCAAGAGGTAGGTGAGCACATGGCCCCGGTGGCAGTCGCTCGGACTGGCCGCGGCGGGCCTGACGCTGGCTGTCTGGCTCGGGTGGTTCGTTCCGAGTGGGCCGATGAAGAATCCCTCCATCGCTCGGAGAGAGGCTGGGAGCATGAGCAGCCGGACGCATGCACCTCGGGGCCCGGCGAGGCTGCAGTCATGGCCTCCACGGAGGACTCCTTCCCGAGCCAGAGAAGGAACAGACCCAGCCTGGTGCGAAGGGACACAGCCCGCACAAGCAGCAGCTCATCCTCAACGGAGGTTGCTGGACTCTCCTCAAGGTGACCCCTGCCTTTAGGTCCAGGGGGCTCACGCCTCAGATGTCGAGCCGCATGCACGCGACATCGCGGTCTCTGTTCCCTCAAACGGAGCCTCTACTCCTCATAGAGAACGTTTACAGGCCTCCCTGCAACAAGGGCTTTCAGTGCGCGCTTGCCGCTTAGCCGAAACGTAGAATGGGTGACTTCAGTTCCGTCTGTGAATGCTTGACCTGGATTCTCTGGTACCGAGGCTGGAGGTACGCAATAGGCTACCTTGCGTACACCCCCAAATCTGATTTTGGCCCATTTCCCGCGAAACTTGATCATTCGAATCGCAGGATAGCACTCCGCTTTCGCCAACCGTGTAGCGCGACGAGCAGCATCCTGACCATTTCTTGCAGAAATGACCAAAACATTCTCCCATACATATAGGGGATGGTTTCCCTTGGGCTCGAATTCAAAATAAAGAACTACGCTTGCTGCAAACCATTCCTTCGCGGGAGTGTGTTTTGAGCGACTACTTTTTGAGGCTGCTCCAGATGCAGCCGATTGCTTTGCCATAGGCTTTTAGCTCCTGGGCTTCTTGGAAATCCTTGGCTGCTCTTGATTCCTCGATCATTCTTCTGAGAGCCTCGCATTCGTCCGGAATCTTGTTGTTTGACATGAATTCCTGCAAGGCACCCGGAATCCATGTGGCTTTTCGATTTCCCCTCCCTCCTTTGGCCATTTCGCAGATGTCGGCTTCAAATGAAGCGGTGGGTAGGTCAAAACACCGTTCAGCGTACTGGCCACAAGTACCGTCAGGGGTGCTATCGGCAAGGTCCGATGCCAAGAACAATGCTTCAAGGGGGGTTGTCGGAATGGCGGGAAGATCGGGGAGCAGCCACCTGACCAGAGGGATTGCATTGGAAAGGGGGTTCAATCCAGTGGCATCGGTATAATAGACAGGGTTATTTTGGGCATATGCGTAGCTCGCCAGGTTGGAACTGCGCATTGTCAGGCCTTGCATGTGCCCTGGTGTCTGCAGCATTGGCTCTGGCTGAAGGTACCTGCCGATACTCGGGTCGTAGAACCGGTTCCAGTTCTCGAACAGATCAGACTCCGAGTCGTGGTACTGGCCAGGGAAGCGCAGGGGCGTCCAGAAGGGCTGCGCCCCTGTCTGGTAACGCTGGTGCTCATAGGCCTTCATCACGACCCCGTAGTACTGGGTGGTCGCGTTGGAGGTGAACTCCACGGAGATGCTGCCGGTGGGAGGCTGAACCCAGGGCGTCCACACCGGTCCGCTGAGCTGGCCGCCCAGAGGATTGGTCAGGAACGTGGTGCCGGTCTTGAGGCGCACATAGTCCACCGGAGTGCCCGCATTGTCCTCGGTATCCACCATGCCGAACAGAACGCGCGTGCGGATGGACATATTGGGGTACAGCGGTGCGCCCACGGGCTGAGTGTAGGAGGCGATGGATTGATTGGTGAGATTGCTGGCGTACGGGTGGGCTGTGCCCTTCTCCAGCGTGAGGCGGTTGACGTGGCCGAAGGGATCATACTCCCCCAAGCCCGCCACTTTGCGTGACGAGTCGAGCATCACCACGGGCTTGCCGATGTGGTCGGTGACGGGGAAGTAGACACCGCAGAGCGCGGCCTCCCCATTGCGCGCGCAATCCGTCGAGGCGTCGGACTCACGTGACCAACTGGTGCTGAGCCGGCCGCGAATGATGCTCACGGGCCTGCCATCCAGCCAGATGTAATCATCCTCCACGCGGAAGCCGATGGGGGAGAGGGGGGTGTTGACGCCCTGATCCGTCAGGAGTTGGTGGCCTGAGTCATAGAAGAACTCGTCCATGACGCCGGAAGGGTAGACCTTGAGGCGTCTGCGGCCGAGGGCGTCATAGAAGTAGTTGTAGCTGGTGCCGTTGAGGACGATGGCCTTGAAGACGGAGTCAGTGGCCACCGTGTCGTCTGGGCCGTACGAGAAGCTGAGCCAGGGGCGGACCACCGTTTCGGAGTCCAGCTTGTTCAGCCGTTTCTCGGTGACACGGCCGTCCGCGTCGTAGGAGAAGGCTTCCACAAGACCGGTCTGGGTGGTGGAGTTGCGGCTCAAGAGGCGGTCAACGAGCGGGGCGGCTCCATAGGTATGGGTATGGAGGCTGGTGTTGTCGTAGTAGGTGTCCTTCCGGTTGCTGCGCCCGTCGTAGTCATATGTCCGGGCCTCGACGGGAGTGCCGGTCGCGTTCGGAGTGAAATCCGCGGATGTCAGTCGGAGTGCTTTGTCATAATTGAACGTCTCGGTGCGAGGGCTCGTTCCTCCCAGCACGCAAGTATGGTCCGTCGCGACCTGATCAGCTCTCCAGCGGTAGGTGCGCTGGTAGATATCGCCTGGATAGGTGCCAGGAGTGAATGCGCCGGTGGAGACGCGGAGGCTGCGCACCCGTCCCGACAGGTCGCTGGAGGCGGCGGAAGGCCCGGTGGAGGAGCAGAAGGCCGAGGGCACAGCGGCCGCATTGTCTCCCAGGGCATACTCGACGGCGCTGAGGTTGCTGGAGCCCAGGTGGTGCAGCTGGTAGCCGCGAAGCCCGGCATAGGGCTCCCAGGCGGCATGGCTCAGGATGCGCTGGGAAGTGCCCCAGGCAGTGCCATTGTGCAAGGTGACATCGATGGAATCTACCCGGTCCTTCGCGGCGCCGGGGCCGTACACATACGTGACAACCCGGCCGTGAGGGTAGGTGATTTGGGAGAGGTTGCCGTTGTCGGTGTATGCGTACAGGGTGTGAGGGTTGTTCTCGAGGCTGCCATTGCAGGTGGTGGTGCCTGCGCGGACGCGAATCTCGCCGGTGAGACGCCCTCGGGAGTCATATTGGAACCAGGTACGGCCAAAGGAGTCGACGCGATAGCGCATGTGCCCGCGGGTGTTGGAGGGCTGAGGGCAGGAGGCATCGGGAGCCTCATCCTGGTCGTAGCCGAAGCGGTAGAGGGTCTGCTGTCCAGCGGACGGAAGGGTGTAGACGCGGGTGGCGGACAGGAGTCGGCTCAAACCGTCATAGGTGTATGCCAGATACTCCCCGTTCCGGCGCATCTGCTCGGTCTCCTTGAGGCGGGTGTTGCCGGAGGCATCGTAGGCGTAGCGAATGGGGCCCTCCGCATGCGGGAGCTGGACCTCCACGACGCGGCCGAAGTCATCATAGGTGTATTGCGCCGCGGGCTGGGTGCAGCTTGAGCAGGCGGTGCTGGTGGTACAGCCGACCTTCACGCTGGTGACGTTGCCCTGCACGTCATAGCTCATGCAGGTGCGCTGGGCGGTGGTGGTGAACTCGTCGAGCTGGGTGAGCCGATTGGCCTTGTCGTAGACCAGGGAGTTGCAAACGGTTGAGGCAGGGACGCCCGAGGCGTTTGGCCCGTTGCAGAAGACGGGTGGATCATTAAAGGGATTGCCCTCGCCGATGAGGTTGTCGGCCCCATCGAACAGTCGGATGGAGGCATTGTTCCAGGTTACACCGCTTGGCTTCTCCCCGCGCTGTTGCCAGGTGGGACGGCCATGGGCGTCGGCGGCGTACTTGACGACCCGTCTTGCCTCCGCTCCGGAAGCGCCCCAGCTCAGATACCGCTCATCCTGGACAGTCCCGTCAGGCCAGGAGGTGTACGTGACCTTCTCCGTCCACGTCGCCCCGTCGGAGGACGACGCCTTCGCCTTCCACTGCAGCTTGTCCGTCAGCGTCCCGCCGGTACATGCGGCACCCGGGGTATCCTTGCGGTAGCAGAAGACCTCATAGTTGCCCTCGGGGAACCGGGTCCAGATGAGACGACCCTGGTCATAGCCGTACTGGGTCGCGGGCTGCGAGCCCACCGACTGAGAGATGAGCCGCTGGTCCTGGTATGTGGACTGGGTGGTCACGCCATTGTCATCGACGCTCTCGGTCACGTTTCCCCAGGCGTCATACTGGGTGAAGGTGACGACGTTCGGGGTGGAGATTGGAGAGGCGTACCGGGAGATGGACTTGAGCCTGTTGCGTCGGGAAGAGGACTCGGTGTCGGGCCAGTAGTGGTACTGGGTGAGGGGGTACTGGCTCGAGGCGCAGTCGGTGGCGCTCACGCCGGAGACGAAGCATGGGCCATGCACTTCGAGCGTGCGTCCCAACGGGTCGGGAGTGCTCTCCCCCGAGGCGATGCGAGAGGTGAAGAAGAAGGTTCCGATGAAGCGTCGCTCGGATGACCAGGTGCCAGAGATGTCATCGCGGATGCGAGTCCATCCGGACTGGATGATGGCCTTCATACGGGTGGTGCCGGGCTCGTAGATGGAGTCCGTACGGGCATATTGGCCACTGGGCCCGAGCAAGGTGTCCTGCTTCTCGGCGGCGAGGAGCTGTTCCCCATTGGGGCCATACGTGTATTCGTAGCGCTTCGTCTCCAGGGCGCCGGTGCCATTCTTGTCCGTGGCGCCGCGCTTGACGGCAATGCGCTCGAGAGGCGTGGTGGGCACACCGCCATCCTGGGCGTACTCGTAGACTTCCCAGTTGCCACGCTTGTCCTTCACGGCCTGCTCGTAGCCCGGCGAAGTCGGTGTGGTGCACGTCCACTCGTGGCGCACGGTACCGGGGGAGCACGCGAAGTTGTTCAGCCCGCAGCTGTCGGTCAGCTGGTAGAAGCGAGGCTCGAGTTGCTGGCCGAAGTTGGGCAGCGTCTCGAAGGCGCGGGTGAAGCCGGCGTCCGCGGCGGTGCCATCACCCTTGCCGGCCAGGAGATTCCGGCCCTTGCGGATGGTGGGAAGCCGTCCGCAGCAGTTGGAGCCGGACTGGCACGTCCCCACGGACACCACGGAGTCGAACTGCCAGGCCTCATCTCCGCCCTGGGCCAGCGCCACCGTCCCATTGGCTCCATACTCGTGCCGCACCGCGGTGCCGTTGCTGCCCGACTGCTGGTAGGCACCCCCGGTGTACTCGTACGTTTCCGAGCGGTCGGACCAGGTGGCGGACGCCAGGCGGCCTGGGCGCTCGGTGCTCCCATCGAGGGTATACGCATACGTCACGATGGGAACGGCACTGCCTCCATCCGAGGAGGTGGGCTGGAGTGAAACGCCGCCGATGACACACTCGACCTGAGTGTTGGCGTACGCCAGAGCGCGGTAGTCGAAGGAGAGCCGGGCCTCGGGGCTGGCCACCTCGGCCAGGTAGGGGACACCACTGCTGGTGCCCGAGGCCCCCGTCGGACACGAGAGGTTCGAGGGCTGCTGGTAGGTGAGGGTGGCGAGGGTGCGGCCCTCGGAGGAGAGGATGCGGCTGAGGAAGTAGTGGTCGACCCCCGCCGAGCTGGAGGCATAGGGAGCCTCGAAGATTAGGCGCTCTCCCTCCATGGTCACCAGGGTGAAGCCCGTGGAGGTGCGCACCAGCCGCTCGCGCACGCTCTTGTTGCCGTAGCCGGGCTCGGTCTGGCAGGGCGTGCCGGTGCAGGGATAGAAGCGCAGCAGGCGGCCGTCCCGGTCTCGCACACTCCAGCGGCTGCTGCTCACCGCGACGAAGCTGAGGTACTCGTGCCACCACTCGACGCCATCGGGTTGGGTGAGGCTGGCACCGAAGGGCTTGGGGGTGTTGAGCAGCGCGGCGTCATGGACCCACTCGACGGGGTTGGAGGTGTGCCTCCGCGTGAACTGCAGGGAGCCGATGGTACCTGGCACATCCACGTCCACGATGCGCTCGAAGCTGTTGCCCAGAGCCGTGTTCACCGGGTCGCCTGCCATCAGGGGATTGCACTGACAGTTCTCTCCCTTGCAGGAGACAGGTGTGCCTCCATCCGGTTCGGCGAACGGGCAGTCCTCATCCACCTGCCCATCGCAGTTGTCGTCGATCAGGTTGTCACACGTCTCGGGGTTCTCGAGCGGCTTGGGAGCGTTGCATTGGGTGCCGATGTCCGGAGAGCAGATGCCGCCCCCCGAGGGAAGGGAGGCGGTGGGATTGGCGCTCTTGTAGCCGCACGTGCCCACGGAGCAGGCGCCGGGGCCATTGCTGCAAGACGAGCCCACGCCATTCTGCCCCACCGTACAGGGGAAATTGGGGTCATTGGGGCAGGCATTGGCCTTGATCATCGCGGTGCCCTGAGAGGGCGAACAGGTGCCTGTGCTGTAGCAGCACTGGTAGAAGCCGGCGGGAGCATCAATTCCGATGGCCTGCGCGGAGCAAGACTGATTGGCCGCGCAGCACTTCGAGCAGAAGCTCTCACCGCCACAGGTGCAGGAGACGATCTTTCCATCCTGACAGAAGGAGATGGAGCCGGTGGAGGAGCAGGCACCCGGAGGTGAGTCGCCCGAGGACTCAGGTGACGGCAGCGAGCATACCTGAGCCTGGGCCTGGAGCAGTGGAGCGGTCAGCAACCCGAGGCCGAACAGAACGCTCGCCAGGGAGCGCAGCCAGGAGATTCCGGAGACGTGGCGCAAGAGGGACATGGCGCGGAGGACTCTCAGGGGTGTGACGGCTGCGATTGGGCGAGAGAGGGGGGAATGCAGACGTGCTCATGTGTGGAGGAGTAGAAGGACACACAACTCCAGTCCCGCGGGCATTCAGAGGAGGATTGGCAGCGCTGGCTGCAGACGTAGCCCTTGTTATGCTCGGGCCGCGTGTGAAGGCAGAGCCCCGAGAGGCAATTGCTGGCGCCGGACTGGGTGCAGTCATCTCCCAGCTTGCCCGTGGGCTGCGCGGCCTGCAGGGGCCGGTGCTCTGTCAGCACATCATCCTGGGCTCGAGGAGGAAGGGTGTGCTCGGGCGAATCCGTGCAGGCACAAAAGAAGAGGGCGAGAGCGCTGGCAACCCATCGCTTCGTCATCAGGACAGTCATTCCAAATCCTTGGCATCAGCACCCGCTCAGGCAGCCTCGGCGAGAGGTACATGCGCGGATGTCAGGATGCGCGGACCCGTAGCAGTAGCTGTGCCACGCTGCGCTGGTCCCCAAATATGGGTTTTCCCGAAGCTTCCCTCTGTGGCCCCCGATGTGAGGTGACAATTCTGGGCCACGGAGGTGACCGGTAGCGCACAAGGCATCAATTCGCCAGAGGCTAGGAAGGGCTTCGGCAGCCCTTGGGGTCATCGCTTCCGAATCGATTCCCCTCTTGCCAAGCGTTCATATCTCTCGAGCGTCCTACCCCATGACGCCTGTTCCAGACGCTCACCCGTTTCAAAATAGTGGCGGATCACCTCTCGGGCCTGCTGCAGGTCCACCACCGAATCCAGGGACAGAACCTGCTCCACTCCCCCAACGATGCACTCCGCCAGGTCCGAGGGTTTGGTGGCATCAACGAGGTGATGCTCCTCCTCCTCGCTCATGGTCCGAACCGACACATGGACGCCCATCGACTTCACGGGCACGACAATGAGGAACGTGTCATCGCCTGTCTCGCTGAGTCCCAGGGACAGGCTGCCGACACCGGAGCGCTCGAGCCGATCCAGCGCTTTGCTGACCGCGTCCCAGGTCCTGGCCAGCCTCTTCCCATCGAGCGCGGCGTATCTGACGAAGGCCATTTCATCGCTCCCACAGCGGAGTTGGCGCCGCACTCGCGGATCGCAGCGTCGCTGGAGGCCTCTCGGAGGCCCCTATCTGGGGATGACGGCGATGTACCCGTAGAAGTGATTCGTGAACTGAGCCTGCGTGACTCGAAGGGTCTTCTCCGAGCCATAGTCGATGTACTTGAACTCGACCATGCTTGCCTCGCTCTGGATCTCGGATGACAGCGTGATCCAGTGGCTGGCGGTGGAGTGATGGTGGTTGGGGTGCTTGGCCCTCTTGTCCTCTTCCTTTTTTCTCTCGTCAGCCGGGTAGAAGTCTTTGGCGTTGGCGGAGATCCGCTTGATTGAAGAGTTGATGAACAGGCTGATCATTCGTCCCTCTCTGAAGAGACGAGATGCGGTGAGCTGCGCTGTCCGGCTGTCTTTGTTCGGGGCGGTGGCCGCACCGTCGTCGGGCTCTTTCTGTGAGCCATCCACCAGCCGCATGGAGTGGGCATCCCTGGAAAGCTTGTCCTTCCCGTAGCCGAACATCCCGTACATCTCTTCGACGTCACCCGGAATGGCGGAGGACCGGAGGAAGTCGGCAAGGCCGCCATCGACGGGAGCTCTGAGTGGAAAGGCATGGCGCAGGGCGCCATGGAGGCCCGAACGGATGTTTGAGCGGATGCTCGAGAGGACGATCCAATCCAGCCACCGGAAGTCGTCGGGGCATTCGGACCAGGAATGAGGATCTGCCTTCGTGATGCGGGGAGGAACCTGGATGCTTCGGCTCCCTGGAGCATCGAACGTGGCTTTCCCTGACTTGTACAGGTCCATGGCGAAATGGACGAACTTGATGGGCTCGGTGAGGACGATGTTCTGAGCCACGCTGGCGGTCCCGCACAAGGAGGACCCTTTCATCTGGTTCCAGAACAGCCGTTGGCCCTCAGCCATGTTCGTGATGCGCTCGCGCCAGTTGTTGGCGTACTCCCCGAGGGAGCAGTGCTTCCAGACCGCCCGGTCTTGCGCCTTGTCCTGCCGCTCTCGCTGATCGATGAGCCGCAGCATCTCCTCCTGAAGGGGGGAGGTGCTCGTGTTCACTGCGGCCTTCTGCGACAGGCTTCGGCTCATGGCAGCACCCCCGGTGCAGAGAACATCGAACCAGAGTGTGAAGTGCGGAGTCTGGATGCGTCAAGAGCGCCGCCTGCCGCCTTGGTAGGCCCCAGGAGCAATCCCAGAACGAAGAGCGCGGTGAAGGTATGCCTGTCATACCAATTCGGTTCTTGGCCGCCGCCTCCGGCCCGCCCTGTCCTCTCGTTCCGCGCATGGCCGTAAATCCAGGACAAATCTGAATCCGTAGTTAACGGGTGTTGTTGGACAGGCCGGTGTCGGCGGCCATCACACCCGGCGTCATGCACGCGGGTTCCTGGAGGGGGATCCCCTATGAAGTGGAGTGGGTCTTTGCTGGCGGTGTCGCTGTATCTCGGGGCCTGGGCGGGGATGGGATGTGGTCCGACGGAGGCCCTGGAGGACGAGGCCTACGGGATGCGCATGGAGGGGATTGGCGCTCCTGTTCCGATGGATGCGGGGACCGTTACCCTGGATGCAGGGACGACAGTGGACGCAGGGACGACAGTGGACGCAGGGACGACAGTGGACGCTGGCACGCGAGTCGACGCCGGCAGCGGAGCGGATGCGGGCGATGCCGGGCCCTCGCCCGGTGACGGGGGTGTCGACGACGCGGGGATCCCCACGGTCTGCCCGGCTCCGACGAGCACCACGTCCGTCCTCAACGATTATGATCTCTCGTACTACCCCTGGACGGATGATCCGAATGCGCCGGTGGTGATTCCTCCGGCCGATCTCGAGTTCCCCTCGGTGGAGGAGGCCCTGCAGAGCCTGGGCGTCGATCCGCGCAAGCTCGTGAACGAGTACGGCGATACCTGCTTCAACATCCTGGACGACCAGGGCAATGCGCAGGTGGTGTGCCCGGATCCGGACAAGCTGCCGCTCTGGGACTTTGATCTGGTGGCTACCCAGGTGAAGACAGGGGAGACGCCAGCGAAGGCCCCGCCGGGTGGAAAGGGGCCGGGCGGCGGTGACGGTGGAGTGGGAGGCGGGGATGGGGGCGTGGGAGGTGGGGATGGAGGCACGCCGACCCAGAACTGCTGCCTCTGCACGTACCAGCGCGTGGCGGCGTGCCCGACCTTGGACCGCGATACCTGCGGCAAGACCAAGGACTGCACCTGGACAGACCGCGGCGTGTGCATCGGCCGCTTCGAAGAGGACTGCAACAAGTGGCGCACCCAGCAGGTGGCGGCTGGCTGGTGCACGCGCATGGCCATGGTTGCCGAACCCGTCACGGGCAATGAGTTCCCAGCGGGCACATGCAAGGCATTCCGCCTCCGGCGAGATGGACATTCCAACTACCCATCCGGGTGCACGGCGATCCAGAACGCGGTGAAGGTGTGCGTCAACTCTCAGCCCACCTGCACCCAGTTCGACGTGGACTACGACGGCTGCTGGACGTTCTCGGACATCGCTGGGGCCTACGGCTACATGCAGAAGATCGTCCCGACGCTGGGCGGCGATCAGTGCGTGAACGTCTCGGCGAACCAGTGTCTGGCGAGCGAGGGGTGCCAGACCCGTTACAACTTTACCATCACCAGCACGGGCGTCTGCACCCAGAAGCCCGGAGCCTGCAAGTTCGGCGACTTCTGCCACGGAGGCATCTCGAAGGCCTGCTACCCCAACGGCGATCACGGCAAGATCTCGATGTGCTCGACGGCGAATGGCATCAAGGCCCAGACGTGCTGCTGCTCGTCGGTTGATGCCAACGGCGTCCGGTCGGACTGCAAGTTCAAGGAAGGCCGCACCTGCGACTGAGCGGATGGACCGGGAAGGTGCCTTGAAGGCTCCAGAGGCAGTTCCTCATCGCCGTTGAGCGAGGCGCCCGCCCAGCCATGCGCAGGGCAGGGCGCTCGTGGCGAGGGCCAGCGGATACCAGGCGGGCCCGGCGCCCCACATCGCCACCGCACCGGCGATGCTCAGGCACAGGCCGATGCCCCCCAGCACCATCGCATGCCACAGGGGCCGGCTCGGCGCGAGCTTGGCAGTGAGGTAGCAGCCGGCCACGTCGTAGACGAAGCGGTAGGCGAAGGCGAAGAGGAACAGCGCATTTGACATGGGAGGAGCGTCCATGGGCGGGAACACTCCGGACAGGTGCATCACCCCGTCGGTCGCCGTCGTCACGGCGAAGATGGCGACCAGGCCCGCGAGCACGGCGCCCGTGCGGCGGAGCAGTTGACGCGGTGCGTGTGAGTGAGAGGGGGCGGAGGAGGACGGAAGGGTATCGGCGGTGACCATGGAATTCTCCGGGTTGAGGCGCCCTCATGGGCGCTTTCAACAGGGAGTCGGAGCCGCGGCGGCCGGATCGACATGGCCCATGACGATTTTTGGGGATCCCCAATACGATCGAGCGGCTATCACCCGCCGCACTCGCGGATCGCCGCGTCGCTGTCGAACGAACCCTGATTCCAAGCCTGTTGGAAGCAGCCGAGCGTCCCGGGCGTCGCCCTCCGGCACATGGCCACGGCGATGTCCAGCCAGTCGGACCGGATGGACAACACCCTCCTCACCTCGAGGAAGCACGAGGCGGTGTTGGGGGTAGCGCGGCTGCACAGGTTCTCGAGGGGCTGCTCCCAGGCGGACATGACGACGAGCGAGGGCTTCACGTCTTGCACGCAGCTCACCGTGCTGGGAGTGGGCTTCTTGCACAGGCGGGCCACGTAATCCTGGCGGTCGGACCATGACGAGGAGAACAGGGGGGTGGCTCCACTGATACACGCCGCTCTCGCGGCTGGATCGGTCTGGCCCTTGGGCTTCTCAGCCCAGGCCAGGGAGGACAGCAACAGCAGGGGGACGAACAGCACTCGGGGCGATGCAAGGGAAGAAGGGTTCATATGCAGAGCCAAACCCCCATCCGGGGCCGTGGTTAATCCTTGGAGGACAGGCCTGCACGGCGCGGGGGCGGGGATCCCTGCTTTTGAAGCATCCGCGTACGGAAGGATGGTGCTAGGTCACACCTCATGCAGCCACCTGTCGAGCTCCCCTCGGATTCACCCGGCGCCGTGCGTCGAGCTCGCGCCTGGATTCTCGAGCGCCTGCGCGCCGTGGACCGGCTCGGCGTGGACATCGGGGACTGGCCCGGAGACAAGCTGGCCACGCGCTTCAACGTGGTGCAGGTGCTGGTGTGGGCGGTGCTGGGCGGATACGTGCTCGTCACGACGGGGCACTTCACCTACGACCAGGCCTATTTCTACGAGTTGTCGGTGCGGACCATGGAGGCGCTTCGGCCGCCAGGCTACGGCCCCTTCGTGTCAGGGATCGCCCACAGTCCGCTGACGCCGGGCGGAATGCTGTACGTCGTCCTGGGTGTGCCTTTCCTCTTCGTGAAGGATCCTCGCTGGGGCATGGCGTGGCTGCACCTGCTGTCCGTGGTGGGGATGCTCCTGTTCGACGCGGCGCTGCGGCGGCTGGGCGCCAGGCCCGCCATGCGGATCGCCACCCTGCTCCTGATGGGCTGGTCCGCCGAGCACGCCCGAGCCACGGAGACGTTCTGGAACGGAGACCTCTTCGTCTTCACCACGCCGGTGCTGCTCTACCTCACGGCGCGCCTGGTGACCGAGGCGGCTCCGAAGTGGCTGGAGGCGCTGCTGTTCGGCCTCGTGGGCGCGGTGCTGGTGCACACGCACCTCTCGGGCGCGATGGCGATCTTCGTCTGCCTGGGAATCTGGTGGGTGAAGCGCCCCGAGACCTTCACACCAGGCCGTCTGGCGCTGGCCGCTGGAGTCCTGGCGCTCTGCTACGTGCCCTACTTCGTCGCGGAGTCCTGGGTCGGCTTCATCAATACGCACTGGCTCCGGGGCGCGGTCCCCTCGAGCGTGGGGCAGGCGGTTCCGTCCATGCTCCGCAGCCTGCTCGGGCCGATCGCTTACGCCACTCATGCGGAGAACCCCACGCAGCTGTGGCCGCCCTTCCTGCGGGGCTGGGTGGGTTGGATGATCGGGTTGAGCGGAGTGGGGGCCCTGGTGTTCGCGCTGCTGGGGCTCGCCATGCGCTTCCCACTCAAGCTGGCGGGAGTGGCGGTGTACGCGGGTGTGCCGGTCTTCTTCTGGCTCAATGGCCGCGAGTACTCCGATCATTACGTCCAGGCGGTGGTGCCGTTCTTCTGCCTCTGGGCGGGAGCCGGAGCAGGGTGGTTGCTCGCGGCTGGCGGGCTCCGACGCGTGCTGACGCTGGGGTACCTGGTGGCGTACTGCGGCGTGGGCGTTGCGTTGCTGATCATCGAGCTCCGCGAGCCCGTGCTGCACCCGGTCATGCCCTGGAACCGGATGAGCGTGGCGTATCAGGTGGAGCTGGTGCGCCAGCACCTGGCGCGAGGAGACGTGCCGCCCTCGGGATACTGGGACGAGAGCGCGTTCACTCGCGCCGTGGTGGCGAAGCGGCTGTTCGGGCGCGAGATGCGGTTCAACGTCTATGGCATGCAATGCACGACGGAGATCCGGCTGACGGGGTTGGAGCCACCCCCGACCCAGCTTCCACCCGGGACGGTCGTGATGACGCTGGCAGCCAACACTATCTTCCTGTGCCAGCGCCCCTGAGGAGAGGAGCCCGGCGCAAGCAGCAGAGCCGTTGCGCCGGGCCCATCGAAGTTACTTCCAGGTGTCGTTGAGCGTCGCCGTCCCGGAGGCGGGAGTTGTGTACGTGCGGTTGGAGCCGCTCTCCCAGACGACGTTCCCGCTGCCGTCCTTCTTGATGTACTTGTACTCGAAGGAGGTGGAGCCGGGCAGGCTCAGGGCCACGCCCCAGGTGGGGTAGTTGGCCGAGGAGAGCAGGATGGCCGAGGCGGTGTTCCAGCTCCCGAGCGCGGCGATGCTGCCCACGATGTAGATGTTCTGGCCGACCACGGTGCTGGCCGTCTCGTTGAAGGTGACGGTGGCGCCGGTGGAGCTCGTCGTGACGCTCAGCGCGGAGCTGGCCACCGAGAGGTTACCCACGGTGTCCTTCGCCTTCACGGTGTAGCTATAGGTTGTGCCCGCCGTGAGGCCGGTGTCGGTGTAGCTGTTCGTCGTGGGCGAGCCCACGAGCGTTCCGCCCCGGTACACGTTGTAGCCGGAGATGCCGCTCGGATCGGTGACGGCGTTCCAGGTGAGGGCCACGGAGGTGGCCGTCTTGGACGACACGGCGAGGCCCGTGGGCGCGGCGGGCGACGAGACATCCGAGGACGGAGCGCCCGCGGTGATGGTGCCGGCGTTGAACGTCTGAGTGCCTGCGGGGATGAAGTAGTTGAGCCCGCCGTTGTTGTCCCAGGTGCCGCTGCCGTTGTTGAAGTCGCACTCGAGCTGGGTGGCCGAGCCCAGGTTCACCGTGTACTTCGCATAACCGGCCACCTCCGCATCGGGCATGGCGACACCCGGCGCGGTGGTCCACGTGCCGCCCGCGGGGCGGTAGTGGATGTACGGAGTGGCGAAGCCCTTCTTGTAATAGACGGTGACGGAGTTGCCCGAGGTGGTGGTGACGCTCAAGGCACCGCTGGCGGGAGACGTGTTGCCCGCTACATCGCGCGCCTTCACGGTGTAGCTATAGGAGGTGTTCGCGGCCAGCCCGGTGTCCGTGTAGCTCGTCGAGGTGCTGGTGCCCACCTGCGTGGTGTCTCGGAAGATGAGGTAGCCCGTCACACCCACGTCATCCGTGGAGGCCGTCCACGAGAGCGTGACGGAGGAGGACGTCTTCGACGGAGAGGTGAGGTTGCTGGGAGCGGAGGGCGACGTCGAGTCCACCACCGGACCGCCTGCTGTGATGGTGCCGGCGTTGAAGGTGGAGATGCCGGTGGGGAAGAAGTAGTTGCTGCCGTTGTTGTTGTCCCAGGTGCCGCTGCCATTGTTGAAGTCGCACTCGAGCTGGGTAGCCGAGCCCAGGTTCACCGTGGACTTCGCATAGCCGCTCACCTCTGCATCGGGCATGGCGACACCCGGCGCGGTAGTCCACGTGCCGCCCGAGGGGCGATAGTGGATGTAAGGAGTGGCGAAGCCCTTCTTGTAATAGACGGTGGTGGTGTTGCCCGCGCCGGTGGTGACGCTCACGGAGGAGCTGGCCGCCGAGAGGTTGCCCGCCGCATCCGCCGCCTTCACGGTGTAGCTGTACGTGGTGCTCGGGGACAGCGAGCTGTCCGTGTAGCTCGTCCCCGTGGGCGCGGCGATTTGCGTGCCGTTCCGGTACAGGTAGTAGCCCGCGACGCCATAGTTGTCGGTGGCAGCCGTCCAGCTCAGCGTCGCGGAAGAGCTCGTCACCGCCGAGGCCGTCAGCCCGGTGGGAGCCGAGGGCGCGGTGGTGTCCGGAGCCAGGGTTGTGACGGAGAGCGCCGAGCTGGCTGCGGAGATGTTCCCGGCCGCATCCCGAGCCTTCACGGTGTAGCTGTACGAGGTGCTCGCGGTGAGGCCGCTGTCCGTGTAGCTCGCGGAGGTGCTGGTACCCACCTGCGTGCCATTGCGGAAGATGAGGTAGCCCGTCACGCCCACGTTGTCCGAGGCCGCGCTCCAGGAGAGCGTCACGGACTTGTCCGTCCGAATCGTCGCCGCCAGCCCCGTGGGAGCGGAGGGCGCCACGGTGTCCACCACGAGGAACGGATATGTGCCCTCGACGGAGCCGTTGATGTCCTCCACATACTTGCCGCCGCTCAGCGTGTACCGGCCGGCGCCGACATAGACGGATTGGATCTCGCTGCGGGTGACGTTGCCGCGGCTGTCGGTGGCCTCGATGTAGTAGTCGAGCAACTGGTCGCGGAAGTTGCCGAGGTAGACGTAGTAGAGGTCACCGATTTCCTGGGCAGGCACCTTGGCCATGACGGGCAGATAGGCGGGCTGCCAGGAGACACCGTTCATGACGGGCTTCAGGTCTCGCTTCGTGAGCGGGTAGTCCGCCCAGGCGCTGACGCGGGTGGTGTCGATGTTCGGCACGCCCGCGGCCTTGAGCGCGGCGGGGTCATACACCTTCGGGGTGTTGTCGGCCGGATCGATGCTCTTGTTGGTGTGCGTGCGGATGCGGACCTTGATGTTGGAGATGCCGTTCACGTCATAGGCATACGTGTAGATGGCGAACGCGTTGTTGAAGTGGTGGAGCGTCCAGCCCTCGGACTTGTCGGTGTTGGCGCTGCCGGGGTTGTAGGGCCAGCGCTGGGGCCACCACACGGAGGGGCCGGTGCGGTCCAGGGTGAGCCGGTCCTGCACGTACGGCTTGGAGAAGTAGAGCGACTGGTTGAAGGAGAGGCTGGGCTTGACGTTGTCGTCCTGATTCTCGTCGTAGTAGCCGAAGCCCGAGTCCATGGCTGGCAGCAGGAAGTACCACGCCAGCTCGGCGGGATTGGCGCCACCGGCCCAGTCGTTGCTCGCGTCCCCCTTCACGGGGAAGGACATCATCCACGGATTGAGCTGGTTGCCCGCGTAGGTCACCTGGCTGTCCACGGTGGTGGTGGGCTTCCAGTGGTTCGGGTGTCCATCGAGCCAGATCTGCTCGGCCGTCTTCGCGTAGTTGAGCGCGGCCTGGAGCAGGGCGAAGTTGCGCTCCAGGTAGTGCCAGCCGTGCTCGAAGGAGACCGTCATTCCCTCCTGGATGCCGCTGAGGTTCGTCTTCGGCGCGAGGTTGAGGCCGGTGGCGGAATTGAACGCGGGGAACTGGCCCTTCCAGATGCCGAAGGGCAGCTTCCAGTGGTGCCACTGCGGATCCGACGAGGAGTCGCGCGTGTCCACCCACGAGCCATCCTGCACGTGGACCACATCCGAGGAGACGGGCGTGTTGGAGGCGAGGTACTCGCTGATGCCCAGGCACTGCACGCCCGCGGTGCAGGTGACGCTGCGGCCGTTGTACCAGGTGTCCGCGGAGCCCGCGCGCCCGCCCGAGTTGTCACCGTCATGCGCGAGGACGAAGAACTGCTTCTGGGACACGAGCCCCTCGAAGCTCTGGAGGCCCACCACGTCCACGGTGGCCTGGCCCTCCCAGCCCTCGAGCCACGAGCCGTTCTGGTTCACGGGGATGCCGACGACGCGGGACTCGGTTCCGGTGGCCGGATCCACGTAGCGCACCCAGTGCGGCGTGGAGGCGAAGGGGTACTTGTTGCGGATGGTCTGTTGCTCGTGGGCCATCTGCGCGCTGACCCAGCTGCCGACGGTGCTGGTGTTCTGCAGGTCCGAGCGGTTGGGCGGAGACACCAGCGTGTCCGAGCCCGGATCGTTCAGGAAGGGGTAGTCCTTGAGCGTGCGGGAGAAGTGGTTGTCACCGATGACGGACCACTGGATGCCGAGCTTCGCCAGGGTGGGGATGAGGCGCTCGGAGAAGCCGAGCTCGGTGGGGAAGAAGCCCTTGGACGAGCGGAAGTCCGAGCTCAGGAAGTAGGGCTGCGCCAAGGTGGCGCTCTGGAAGATGAGATCCTTGAGGAAGTAGTCGGGGCCGACGAGCGGGCCCATCGAGTGGTGGCCGGTGAAGTGGATGAGATCCAGCGTCCGGTTGCCCGCGGGGGTGCGCAGGGTGTTGTAGCGGTCCCTCCAGGACGTACCCCACGCGGTGTTCGTGTAGCCGGGGACGTTCTGCAGCGTGTTGAGGTCCTGCACGTTGTTCACCACGGCGCCGGACATGGTGACGTGGATCTGCCCCGTGTTGGCGTTGGTGTTCATGTCCGACGCGACGGCCGGGGGCCAGTACAGGTACGCACCCGTCTTCGCGTCGTGCGCGTAGTAGGTGACCAGGTCGTCGTGCGGCATGGGCGCGCCCGACGGCAGGAAATAGGTGTAGTTGGCCGGCGGGCTCTTCTTCAGGTTGATGACCTGGCCGTCATACGTGTAGCGGATGGGGCTGCCCACGGGCGTGGATGCGTACTGAGTGACGTCGTAGTACGCCCAGAAGTTGGGCATGTGGTTGTGGTAGACGTGCGCGGCGGCAATCTGTCCCTGCGCGGATCCTGTGCGGAGCAGGAGTGCCACCAGAGTCAGCGCCAGACACTGCTTCAGTCGGAGCATGGGGGAGTCCTTTGTGGGGGATGGCCCGGGACATACTCCGAGATGGATTGGAATTTCACGTAGAGAGGGATTGACCCGCCGCGTCACGCGAGCCGGGAGGGAGGCAGAAGGTTGATATGCATGTCCTGGCTGAAGGCTTCTTCGCTCGGCACCCGGAGTTGTCGCTCTCGGCGCTGGGCGCAGCCGCCAACGAGGAGGCGCTGGACCTGAAGCCCGCGGGTGTCCCCGTGAAGTTCCTCGGGGCGGAGCACCACGTGGAGCTGGTGAAGCAGTATCGGGAGCTGAACCAGCTCGCGTTCCAGGCCATTGGCGTGCCGAGTTGGGTGTTGTCGGATCTCTACCTGCTGCCCGGAGCCATCGGGCTGCTGCGCTGTCCGGCGAGGATGCTCGATGACAAGGCGCGCGAGAAGTTGGGGCTCGCGGACGAGGCGCTGGCCATCGGGGCGGCCTACTACGCGGCGCCTTCGGTGGTGCCAGGGCGCTTCATCGGAGTCTCGATGATGAGCTTCGTGCGAGGCATTCGCGCGGGCTCGTGGGTGAAGATGCTCACCTTGAGGATGCTGCGCGCTCAGCGCCTGCGAGGTGTGGCGCAGTGGAACAACCCGAGCGTGCGGGTCCACACGCGCCTGGGGCCACTCCGGCTGGTGGGCGCCGTGCCGGGTGACCATGACTACGCGGATCGCAGCTTCCTCTATGAGACGGAACTCGTGGACGAGGTGCGCCAGGTGGCTGCGATGGAGCGCCAGCTCCACCTGCCATCGACGCTCCAGGTGGCCGTGGACGACACAGAGGCGTTGACGGCCCTGCTGCGCCGCGCGGAGGAGGGGGAGCAGCTGTACATCGTCCCGCCTGGAGTGGAGGCGGGACGCCTGCTGATCCACGAGGGGCCGCTGCCAGAGGGGAGGGCCCCCTCGCCCTGAGCGCTCCTACGGCGCGTGGGATGAGGGAGCCTCGCGGTCCAGCTCCAACGCGAGTTGGAGCGCGGCCTTGCCGGCTCCGACGATGGGCTCGCCGTGGGCGAAGCAGAGGGTGTCCACGGGCAGGTGCTCGAGCACGCGCTGGACGCTCATACGGGTCCTCTGGGGATCATCCTGGTATTCGCTGGGGACGAACTCAGGGCGGCCGCGGCCCTCGTGGGTGAGCAAGTCCGAGAGGAAGACGACGCCGCGCGGGTGCTGCTGCAGCCAGAGCGTGAACATGACGTTCGCGGGGCCGGGCGTATGGAGCGCGCTCAGGCCCGCGGGCAGGGCGTCCCCGCTGGTGTAGAAGTTGTCCGGCTCCTCCTCGAGCCCGTGAGCGTTCTCGGGAGCCCAGACGGGGACATTGAAGAGCTTGCGGAAGCGCCAGGCCGAGCGCTGGTGGTTGCCCGCGGTGAGGACGATGGCTGTGAGGGTGCCGAGCGGACGCAGCAGCTTCTCGTCGATGGGGAGCGGATCGACGAGGACGACAGCGCCATCCCGGTCGACGACGGCATAGGCATCGCTGCGCGCACCACCGATGCGGTCGTCTCGGACGTGCCAGTTGTAGACGCCAGGGACCACTTCCTCGAGGTGCTTGGCTCTCGCCTTGGGCTCACTCATGCGAGGAAAGCTAGGCACTTTCGTCCAATCCGGTCGCCCGGGCCTGCCTCCTCCCTCGCTCCCCGAACGGGCAGGCCCGCTACCGAGAGGGGGCACGGGCGCGGCGGGCTCCCATCTTCTGAGGGAGTCGCTGGGGGAGAGACATGCGCTGGGGCCCGACCATGCAGCCACTCGTGCTCTATAACGGAGCTTGCGGCTTCTGCCGGAAGTGGGTCCGGCGGTGGGAAGTGCGAACCGCGGGGCGAGTCCGCTTTCGTCCCGCCGGGCCGCTGTTGCTCAGGCTCTTGGGAATCTCTGCCCAGGAGATGAAGCGCGGCATGCAGCTCATCGAGCCCACGGGGAGGCGTTCCCAGGGAGCCGAGGCCGCCTTTCGCGTGCTCCGCCACTCCCCTCGGTTCGGCACACGGCTCGTCGCGGGGCTCGGGTTGCTCCCGGGCCTTCGGGCCGTGGCCCGAGGGGTGTATCGCCTCATCGCGAGCCATCGCTCCTCGGCGGGGCGTGTGGATCGCCTCCTCTTCGGTCGGCGGTATGTGGGGCCTCCCGAGCACCGCATGGTGCGCTGGGTGTTCATGCGGCTGTTGGGAGGAACCTTCCTCATCGCGTTCACGTCGCTGGGAAGGCAGGTGTTGGGGTTGTACGGCTCGCGAGGCATCAGCCCGATGCGCGAGCTGTTGAACCCGGAGCGCTGGGAGGACATGGGGCCGCGGCGCTTTCACCTCATCCCCTCGGTGTTCTGGCTGGGCGCGTCCGACAAGGCGCTGGTGCGGGGCTGTCGTGTCGGGCAGCTGCTGTCGCTGGTGCTGATGTTCAACGTGGCTCCGCGGCTCACCACGGCGTTGCTCTGGGGCCTGTACCTCTCCTATTCCTCGGCGGGTCGAGAGTTCCTGTCCTTCCAATGGGATGTGCTGCTGCTGGAGATGGGGCTGCTCGGCGTGCTGACGGCGCCCTCGGGGTTGCGGCCTGGGCTGGGGCGCGAGGACGCCTCGGCGATGGACGTGGCGCTCTTCCGGATGCTCGTCTTCCGCCTCTACCTGGGCTCGGGGTTGAGCAAGCTCCAGTCGGGTGACCGGACCTGGCGCGAGCTGACGGCGCTTCGCCACTACTACGAGACGGCACCGATCCCCACGCGAGGAGGCTGGTATGTCCACCACCTTCCGCTGCGAGCGCAGAAGCTGTCCACGGCCGCGACGCTGGCGCTGGAGACGGCGCTGCCCTTCCTCGTCTTCGCGCCGAGGCGGCCCCGTCAGCTCGCCTTCGCGCTCTTCAGCGTGCTGCAGGCGGCCATTGCGGCCACGGGCAACTACGGCTTCTTCAACGTGCAGGCGCTCGTGCTGGGCGTCTGGCTGCTGGACGATGAGGCCCTGTCGCGCGTGCTGCCCTGGGGGCCGGCGGAGCCTGTCCGTCAGCGGCCCCTCTGGCGCACCCTGGTGGGGAGCGTGGCCGCCGCGCCAGCCCTGGCACTTGGGGCGAGTGAGCTGCTGTCTCGCTTCGAGCGGCCGCGCAGGAAGCCGCGCAGCCTGGAGCGCCTGGAGATGGGGGCTCGTCCGTTCCGCTCGGTGAATCCCTATGGCCTCTTCAGCGTGATGACGGTGCGCCGCCCGGAAATCTCCATCGAGGGCTCGGACGACGGCGAGCAGTGGCGCGAGTACGTGTTCCGCTACAAGGTGTCGCGGCTGGATGAGGCTCCGCGGCAGGTGGCGCCGCACCAGCCGCGCCTGGACTGGCAGATGTGGTTCGCCGCGCTGGGCTCTCCGCCGAACTGGTTCCTGTCGCTGCTGGTGAGGCTGCTGGAGGGCTCGCCGCAGGTGTTGGCGCTGTTGAAGGAAAACCCCTTCCCGGGGCACCCTCCTCGGTACATGCGCGCGTTGCTGTACGACTACCGGATGACGGACCTCGACACGCGGCGGCGCACGGGGGCGTGGTGGACGCGCGAGCGATTGGGGCTCTACGTGCCTCTCATCGCCCTGGGGAGGAGCGCCGACTCGCGGCGAGGCCCCCTGCTCGAGTGGAGCGTCGACGCGTGAGGCCTCGGGCCCGAACCCCTGTGCTGTGGTGTTCGGGCCCTTGAGGCCGGGTGCTACTTCGTGCCCTGGGCGGGCTTCGGAGGCGCCGGCGCCTTCGCAGGCTTCTTCGGCTTCTTGCCGGGCTTCTCCGCGGACTCGTTGGGGCAGCGCCGCTCGCCTGGAGCGGGGGGCGGGAGGATGGTGAACTCGACGCGCCGGTTGAGGGCTCGGCCCATCGAGGTGTCGTTCTCCTCCACCGGGCGGGACAACCCGAAGCCCTCGGAGCATAGGCGCTCTGGCTTAACGCCACTCTCCTCCAGGTAGGTGCGCACGCTGGCCGCGCGACGATTCGACAGATCGAGGTTGTACTCATCGCTCGCCCGTGAATCGGTGTGGCCCTCGATCAGGATGCGTTGGATCTCCGGGTGGGCCTTCAGCGTCTGGGAGACCTCATCCAGGACGGGGAAGGACCCGGGGAGGATGTCGTCCTGGTCGGTGGCGAAGTTCACCGGCTCCATGATGATGATCTTGTTGCCCTGGATATGCGCCAGCGGGCAGCCGTCCGGCCTGCCAGGGGGACCGGCCACCTGCGGGCAGCGATCGACGTTGTCCTCGATACCATCGCGATCCGCGTCGCGGATGGGGCAGCCACCCCGCTCGACCAGACCTGGCTCCGAGGGGCACGCATCCTTGTCGTCGGTGACGCCATCGTTATCACCATCGCGCAGGGGGCAGCCGAGGCGGTCCTCGGGACCGGGTTCGTTGGGGCAGCTGTCCTTGTTGTCGAGGATGCCGTCGCCATCCGAGTCGGCGGGAGGCTCCTTGAACCGCTCGATGGCCTCCCACTCGGACGTCTTCGCGGGCACCCAGACGAGGGAGGTGAAGAAGCGGAGCGTGGGTGCCTCGAGCGAGCATCCGCAGCCGCCGCCGGCGCCCACGGTGAAGGTGAGGCCGGTGGAGCTGTACCAGCGCAGGCCGAAGAGCAGCTCGGCGGGGATGTCGCGTGCCTGCTCGGGCAGCTTGTCGAGGCTGACGGCGCCATGGAGCATGCCGACGGCGGTGATGCCCGAGCCGCGGATGATGGGGATCTCGGTGGCGATTCCGAAGGGGGCCATGTCGCCCACCTGGATGCCATTGAAGATGCGGTCCGGACGGTTCCAGAGGCCCACGGTGCCGGACAGGAGGATGCCGCGGACGAAGCGGTAGTCCACGATGAGGCCGGGCGTATAGGTGAGCGCTCCATCGCTGGCGAACGCATTCTGGTCTCCGGTGGGGAGGCTGAGCCCGAGGGTGAGGGCGGCGCCCAGGCCGGAGCCCTCGGCGGGGCGTCGCAGGCCGGGGATGGCGAACTTGCCGGTGAGGCGCAGGTCTCCGAGCACGTAACCCTGGACGGCGCCTTCGGAGCCGATGGACTCGAGGTTGTCGCCTGTCTGCGCGAGCACCAGGGGCATGTCCACGCCGAGCTCGGCCCAGTCGAAGACACCGACGGTGGCCATGGCATCGAGCTGGAGGCGGCTGCCGATGATGCTCGCGGCCTTGTTGGAGTCACCTTCGTCCTTCTTGTTCACGAGGATCAGGGGATCGATCGAGAAGTTGAAGAAGAAGCCGCCGGAGGCGGACATGTGAGCGAGGGGCCGGGACTGGCCGACCATGACCAGGTCCTGGGGCGCGCCGGACGGCCGGAAGAGCTGGGCGTCGAAGCGAGCCTCCTGCGCGAGAGCGGGGAGGGTGGCGAGGCCCAGCACGAGGGTGAGGGCCGTCAGGAAGGCGCGCTTCATAGGGCCCGGCGGGAGTACATGAAGAGGAATCCTACCAGCAGGAGGGCGATGAAGGCGCCGGTACCGGTGGAGGTGAGGTCTTGGGTGGTCGTCTCGCAGCAGAACGAGCCACCTTGAGGGGTGGTGCCGGGTTTGCGGCGGCCCCGTTCGCACTCCTGGGTGGCGGTGGAGCAGTACTCGACGCCGAGGCAGTCTCCGCTGTCCTCACACTTCGTGGTGCAGGTGCCGTTGCTGGTGTCACAGGAGCCACCGCAGGGGCAGTGGGCATCGGCGAAGCACTCGACGCAGGAGGAGCCGTTGCAGACCTTGTCCTGCTCGGCGCAGTTCTCCTCGCAGCCGGTGGAGTTGACGCAGGTGAAGGTGGCGGGGTTGCACTGGCCGCCGGGGCAGTCGGAGTCATTGCGGCACTGCACGCAGGAGCTGCTGGCGGTGGTGCCGGTGGTGAGACAGAAGGGGGCTTGCTTGTCGCAGGCTTCGCAGCGAGCGCCGCAGTGACGGTCGGTGGTGCAGGAGGAGCACTCGCCGCTGATGCAGAACTCGCCGGCGGCGCACTCGAGGTCATTGCGGCAGGCGACGCAGACCTGGCCATCGAGGCAGATGGGGCGGTCGGAGGGGCACTTCACGCACTGGGTGCCGCAGCGCTCGGAGGTGTTGCACTCGGGGATGGAGTCGACGCAGCGGCCGTTGGCGCTGTCGCACTTCTTGCCATCGGTGCACTGGCTATCGGTGACGCACTCGACGCAGGCGGGGTTGGCGCCGGGAGCGGATGCGGCGCACTGGGTGCCGTCGGGACAGCAGTTGCAGGAGTTGCCGGCACAGCTCTCATTGGTGGAGCAGGTGACGCACTGGTGATCGGAGCAGGTTTTGCCACGGTCGCATTCGGAGTTGTCGTTGCACTCCCTGCACTGTTTGATTTCAGGAGCGCAGACCTCGTCGGGAGGACAGTCTTCGTCCCGGTTGCACTCGACACAGGTATAGTTGAGCTTGTCGCAGACCTGCCCGTTGGGACAGGCGCTGTCCACGAGACAGCCGGTGCAGGTATGGGTGTTCGTGTCACAGCGACGGCCTCCACACTGGGAATCGTTCTCGCACTCGACGCAGGTGTAAGTGCCGTTGACGTTGACGCAGTTGGGAGTGCTCAATCCGCAGGGAGAGCAACTCAGGCCACAGACTCGGGCCGTGTCACAGGGCGCGCAAAGGGCGGCACCATTGCAGTAATAACCCGAGTTTACACCGCAACCACCAGACTCAATAGGCCCACCATTACCTGGAGCATTCGCGTATGCGCGCTTGCATTGAAGGCATTCATAGGCAGTGGAGGGTGGAGTGGTGGGCGGGCTTCCAGCAGGGTGTCCGTTCTCCGTTTGGAAGAACTGATTGGGGGAGACAAGCACGAAACCGGAGGTTTTCAGGTTGGGTGCAGTGGGGTCTCTCGTGGGTGTTTCGAAGTCAATGAAGGGACCATCAAACAGACTCATCTCGTTGATGGCGAATGTTGATCCCTGAGCGTAAAGAATTTCGACTGGGTAGAGGCCACCCTTCAGGAACTTCACGGTATTTGTACTGCGCCATGTGTCTTCAAAGCGTCCGGGCGTTCGAAGGATGACCTGATACTGATTGTTGGTTTGGTCAAAGATGATGAAACTCACTGCGTCATCGACATAAAAGCCGAAATGCAGATCCTTGTTCACCATTCCAGGTGTGACATTGAGGTAGCCACGAAAACGCGACCCAAAAAACGAGGTTGGGGTGGGTGGCGTTGCATTGGGGTAGAAAGTGCATCCAAAGCTGGGACACTCCGCTGTCGGCATGGCATTGGTAAAATCGCCTTGGCTCGTATCGTTGCCACTCACCACGCCATTGGAGAGGTCGAAGAACGTTTTCAGAACGTAATAATGGAACGGGCTATACGCGGGTGGGCGTTCCATCAAGTCGTTCACTGCGCCGTTGAAGGCCGTGGTGCTCTCCGGGAACTCGTTGTTTGGGTCCGGTGAGACACGATTCTTGACGCAAAGGCCTATGCCGAGTTCGGCCGGTGACGGTGATGGCGCCACCGGGTCTCCGTTCACGACGATTGCAGGCAGTTTGTCCGCCCACGCAGTACTCGCGAGGCACACCAGTAGCAGGGGCAGCGCCAGGGCGCTTCTAAAAGGGCGTGAGAACAAGGGGTTACATTATCCGCCATCCGATAGGGCCGATCAATGTTCTCCCTCAGCCCAGCTTGACGGAGGGAGTAGCCGAGCAGATGGCTCAGCGCCGCTCTCAACGTGCCGCGGAGAGTCACAAACCCGTGAAACAGGAAGCAAGGCCCCCTGCGAAGCCACGGTTCTTCATGGGAGCACGGCCTGGACCGGCACCATGTAGATGGACGCCGAGCCATCTCCCAACTGCCCCGTTGTACTCGTGCCCCAGGCCCACACAGTGCCGCCACTTCCGAGCGCCAACGAGTGGTTGGCCCCGGCAGCAAGCGCGGTGGCCCCGGCCAGCTCCGACACTTGTATCGGAGTGAGCCGGTTGGTGGTCGTCCCGTCGCCGAGCTGGGCGTACTGATTGGCACCCCAGGCCCAGACGGTGCCGTCATTTCGGAGGGCCAGTGCATGGGTATCACCCCCGGCGACCGCTGTCATGTTCGCGAGCCCGCTGATCTGAGCGGGAGAGACCCGGTAGGTTGTGCTCCCGTCTCCAAGCTGGCCGCTGGCATTGTTGCCCCAGGCCCACACCGTGCCATCGCCTCGAACGGCCAGCGAGAAGGACCCTCCAGCGGAGATGGCGGTGACACCACTCAACCCAGAGACCTGCACGGGGCTCAAGCGGCCAGTCGTCGTCCCATCACCGAGACTGCCGCTGAAGTTCGAGCCCCAGGCCCACACCGTGCCGTCGTTGCGGAGCGCCAGCGAGTGGGAACTCCCTGCGGAAATGGCACGGATGTTGGCGAGCCCGGTCACCTGCACGGGAGTCAGCCGACTGTAGCTCGTCCCATCCCCGAGTTGACCGCTGCTGTTGGAACCCCAAGCCCACACCGTGCCGTCGTTGCGAAGCGCCAACGAGTGGGAGCCCCCCGCAGCGAGAGCTGTTACGGCGGTCAGCCCGGAAACCTGGACAGGAGTCGAGCGGTCCACCGCATTTCCGTTCCCCAGCTGACCTGAGGCGTTGGCTCCCCAGGCCCATACAGGCCCATTTTCGATCGCCGCGAGTGAGTGGGAGTCTCCTGCGGCAAGCGCCGTGACGTTGGCCAGCTCTCGTACCTGCTCTGGGGTAGGGCGTTGGAGCGGAGTGGATCCCTGGCCGAGCTGTCCTTGGTAGTTGAAGCCCCAACTCCAAAGGGAGTGGTCGGACCGGAGTGCCATCGAGTGGACTCGGTTGGCGCTGATGGCCGTCACTCCGGTCAGCGAGGGGAGAGGTGAGGGGGTGGTGCGCCTGGGAAGCAAGCCGTTGCCGATCTGACCCGCCGAACTGGTGCCCCAGGCCCACACAGAACCGTCCCCGCGGACGACCAGGGAAGTGGGGCGGTCATAGAACAAGCCCTTGCTCGCGGCGATGGCGGTGACGTTGGTCAGCCCAGGGACCTGCACGGGGTTGAGCTGGTTGGTGACGGTTCCATCTCCGAGCTGGCCAAAGTCGTTGTAGCCCCAGGCCCAGGCGGTTCCGTCACTCCGGATGGCGAGCGAGTGAGATGAGCTCGCGGCAAGTGCCGTGATGTGAATCAGTCCGAGCACCTGCACGGGGGTGAGATGTGCCGTGGACGTCCCATCTCCCAGTTGCCCTGTGGGATTGTCTCCCCAGGCCCAGGCGGTCCCGTCAGCGCGCAGAGCCATCGAGTGGAAGTAACCCGCAGCAAGTGCGGTGACGTTGGTCAGTCCTGATACCTGGACAGGAACCGGGCTGTCGGTCGTGGTGCCGTTACCGAGCTGGCCAAATTGGTTGGAGCCCCAAGACCACACCGTCCCATCGCTGCGAAGGGCGAGCGCGTAGTAGGTCCCCGCCGCCACCGCGATGACGTCCGTCAACCCGGGCACCTGTCCCGGCGTAAGGCGGGTGGTGGTCGTTCCATCACCGAGCTGGCCGTACTGGTTGTCGCCCCAGGCCCACACCGTGCCGTCGGAACGCACGGCCAGCGAGTAGAGTTCCCCTGCGGCGAGCCCCTTCACGTCGGTCAACCCGAAGACCTGCACCGGCGTGGAGCGGTCGCTCGCCGTCCCGTCCCCCAGCTGACTCTTGGAGTTGTCTCCCCACGCCCAGGCCGTGCCGTCGGCTCGGAGCGCCAGGCTGTGCGAACGCCCGGCCGAAATGGCCGTGAGGCTGTTCAAGCCCGACAACTGCGCGGGAGCCGTGCGGCCGTTGTTCGTCCCATCGCCGAGCTGGCCCTTGCTGTTGGAGCCCCACGTCCAGACGGTGCCATCGGCACGCAGGAGCATCGAGTGCAACTGACCCGCGGCCGCAGCGGGAGCAGGGCAGGGGTTCGCCGCGAGCGAGAAGGACTTGGAGGCCGTCAGCCCCGCCTCATTCGTCACCGTGACGGTGAGGGCGAGCACCGTGTCCTTGGCCACGCACAGCGGAGCCGTCCACGTCACCTCGCTGCTCGCGTTCGTACTCGTGGGACTCCCGAGTGTCCCAATGGTGGCCGTCCACTCGAAGCGAAGCGATGAGGACTCGGCATCCTGCGCCGTCACCGTGAGGGTGACGGTGCCCTGGCCCAGAACGCTCGTGGCCGACTGCGAACTCTGGACGATCTCCGGAGGCGTGGTGTCGGTCGGGGGAGGCGCATCCTGTCCGCAACGCGTCGGATTCCGCTGGCAGAAGGCATCGCCTTCCCGCTCGAAGTCCGTGCAGGCCAAGAGGGTGGCCACCCCCAGCGCGGCCAGCAGTGCGCAGTGCCTCCAGACGGTCGTCATGGCCCCTAGATACTACCTCCCGATTCGTCGGTCGAAGCCGGTTCCAGGTCCACCACCTGACGGGACCCAGGACGTTGGGGCAGTAGTCGGCGCCTCCAGACTGGCGAGATAGTGCATGCGGCTCGGAGCCGGGAAAACCTCCCAGCGCCTGAGGAACTGCCAGGTCCTACCTCCTCCATGACTCCGCAAGTCATGGCACCACCATCTCGGCCCACGACCTCGCAGTACCTCACCGGGCCCATCGGGGGGCTGTCATGAAGAGCGTGAATCATGCGTTGCGCTGGTTGCTGGCACTGGGAGTGAGCGGTGCCATCCTGGGTGGCTCGCTGGCCTACGCGCGGATGCGCGAGTGCTGGGATTGCTACCCCTGTGGTTGTTCTCCCGATGGAGGTGCCCTCCTGTGCTGTAGCACCCGAGGCTGCTAGCCCTCTCCAGGCACACCGAGGCCCTCGTGCGACCCAGGTACCTGATGCCGGCAGCCTTCTTGGTGGTCCTCTCGACAGTTCCCTCGGTGGCCCACCACTTCGGGGCGCTGCCCCAGGCTCAGGAGGCCACCTCCGTCCCCGGCGCCTCGCGGACGGTCCCCTCTCCACCCTCCCGGCGAGACTCGCGCCCCGAGGACCCAGCCCCCCACGCGATGTCGGAGATCGCCTCGGCCCAGGCCTCCCTCATCGCCGTCCACCCTCAGGCACCCCCGAGAGAAGCCGAGGCTCAAGCCGCCTCCGCCGCCAGCCTCCAAGTCGCCAGCACCGAGGCGAGTCCTCCGCCCATCGAGGCCGAGAACTCCCAACGGGATGGACTGCCGGCCGCCGGTATGCGCTGCTCCGTCGAGGGCGGCGCCCTCCAGTGCGGAGCCTGCCGGACCGATGGTGACTGTCCGGCCGGCAGCGGCTGTGTCGCCAACCGCGAGACTCGCCGCTTCGAGTGCCTGGCCTCCGAGTGCGAGGAGGACGCGCACTGCTTTCAAGGGCGCGTCTGCCGTCCCGTCACCACCGGCGCTACGGGGCCCGTCATCCGCCGCTGCGCCCCCACCGGCACGCGCCGCGAGGGCGAGCCCTGCGATGGGCTGTTCATCTCCCCTGCAGGGTCGTGCCAGGAAGGGCTCACGTGCCACCGGGGCGTCTGCAGCACTCCGTGCCGGCCCGGTGAGCCGACGAGCTGCCCCACGGGCCATGTCTGCGAGGAGGGGACCAACGGCCCAGCGTGCTTCCCGGACTGTCGTGCCCGGGGCTGTCCAGAGGGGCAGCGGTGCAAGCGCCTCGACGACACGGACTACCAGTGCCTCGCCGAGGTGAAGGGCGAATGCCCCGAGACCCCATGCGGCCCCGGCGAGCGCTGCAACCTGCGGCTGTCCCAGGGCCGTGGCGTCTTCTGGTGCGCTCCCCTCTGCAATCCCCTCCAGGCAGACACCTGCCCCACCGGGCAGGTCTGCGGCATCGGCAGCCCTACCTCCAGTACGTGCTACCGCCGGTGTGATCCCCTGGTGCCCGATTCCTGCGGTGACGGGTGGCAGTGCACCACCGTCTCCGAGGACATGACGCAATGGGGCTGCAGTCCCATGTCCCCGCGGTAGTGAGGACGTGAGGAGCCGAGCCCCTCGAGCACGGGAGCCTCGGGTGGTGTGCAGGTGACCTGGCGGGTTGGCCGGCCGCCGTCAGCGCCGCTTCGTGCGCTTGGGAGGTGGCAGACCCAACAAGGTGTCCGACATCTCGCCCAGCACGCAGCAGATGGCGACGAAGCTGTCCAGGCTCGGCAGGACCGTGCCTCGCTCCATGCGCCCATAGAGGTCCACCGGCATCTCGATGCGCGATGCCATCTCCGCCTGCGTCCAGCCCATCCGCTTGCGCGCGTGGCGCACATTGGCGGCCAGGGCCTTGGTGAACGTCTTGATGGACGCCGCGGTCCCTGCCCGGGCCTGCGGCAGCGTGTCCTCCCGGCCGGGCTGGGAAATCAGCCGGTCTGGCGACTCCCCCAGGACCCGGCAGATCGCCACGAAGCGCTCCAACCTGGGAACGATGTGCCCTCGCTCCATGCGTCCGTAGACCTCAGGGGCCATGTCTATCCGCTCCGCCATCTGCTCCTGCGTCAGCCCCAACCGGCAACGGGCCTGACGAATGTTCCTGCCCAGCGTCCTCTTGTCGAGGCCATCCATGCGTCCTCTCCTCCGAGAGCAACCCAACATCGTGGGTTGTGCGCATGGCATACAACGTCATGGGTTGGCGGCACAGAATACCTCAGGTAGGGAAGATGGCATGTGACTCCCTAGGTTGGGAGCCTGCTGCGCCGCTGGCGTTTCGGGGCCGGCTCCGTCCGAGGATCGAGGAACGTCACCAGCAGCCTCTGGAAGCCCGCCATGTGCCGCCGCACGGCCTGGCGCTGGAACTGCGTCAGCCGAGGCATGACCGGGGAGAACCGGTGCATCACCGAGAGCCACTCGTCCTCGCGGACGACCGTGCCCGTCGTGGTGTCGGAAAGAGACAACCCCAGCAGTTGGTCCGCGGACTCACCCAGCTTGCGGCAGATGTCCACCAGGCGTTCCACGCGCGGGAAGATGAGCCCTCGCTCCATGCGCCCGTACACCTCGGGTGACATCTCGAGCATCTCGGCCATCTGCTCCTGGGTGATGCCCAGCCGCGCACGGGCCCTTCTGATGTTCGCGCCGAGGGTCTTCTTGAGAACCTTCACGCGTTCGCTGTCCATGACCTTCGCCCACCTTGAAAAGTTGGGGGCATACGTAAGACGTAATGAGTCGGATTTTCAAGGACACGCGGGGTAGGCACGGACAAAGGACCACCCAGGTTAGAACTCACCCGGTTTCCTGACGATTGCCTACCTGTTAGGGGGGTATCTGGGTTACTCTCGCTTGCGGCCGCGCGTCTTGGGAGCCCGGCGCGGCTGGCTCTTCGAGGGGCCCTTCTTCTTGATGAGGGCGATGAAGCGCTGCAGATGAGAGAAGGTCTGCATCAGCTCCTTGCGCTCGGCTTCCGTCAGACGGGACTCCATCTGCATGAAGAAGTGGCGCATCACCGTCATCATCTCGTCATAGGCCGGTGACATCTTCGGCGCCACGGGAGCGCTGGTGCCCGACGAGAAGCCGAGCATCTGGTCCGGAGGCACACCGAGGATCTTGCACAGGAGGACGAGCCGCTCGAGCCGGGGCAGGACCTTCTTGCGCTCCATGCGCCCCAGCACCTCGGTCGACATCTCGACCATCTCGGCGAGCCGGGCCTGAGACAGCCCCAGGCGCACGCGCGCCTTGCGGATGTTCGGCCCGATGACCTTCTTGAGGGTCTCGGTCAGCTCCTTGTCCATGATCGTCCCATGCCCACCGCTAAAAGTCGGTGCGATACATAGGACTTGCAACGTTGGGCTCCAAGGACACCCGGGGTAGTGATTTTCAAGTGGCCGGTCAGGTCATAACCCTTCTGGTCTTGCCAGCACTTCCTACCCAACAAGAATGATCCGTGTCCATCTCAGGGGGCCGATTCCTCGGCGCTGGCGCGTCCCGCGGGCTCTCCGTACACGGAGATTTCCACCGTCGCCCGGAGCCGTTTCCCTGCCCGTGCCGGCGTCACGTCCACCGTCCACCGCGTCTCGTTCTGGCGGACCAGGTTCGAAACCGAGGAGCCTTCCAGGCCCTTCACCTGCAGTGCCCCCTCGGCAATTGGAGGGGCTCCCGCCTCCTTGGGTTGGGCGGTGATCTCGAGCTTGAAGCGTCCCGCTTCGGGCTTCAGCACCAGCTCGGTGCTCACGGATGGGAGCACCTCCGCGCTCACGGTGCCCACCGCTCCCGCCATGTCCACCGTGTGCTGCCCTGGCGCGAGGAGCGTCACCTCGGGGCCTACGTCCTTGCCCTTGACCCTCAGGGGGAGTCCGAGCGCGGGGTCCACCGAGAGCTTCACGACCCCCTGGCCCGTGACGCGATCAGGAGGCTGCGTCTCGCCGCGCTCCACCTTCACCGCGACGATCTCCACCTTCCTTGGCGAGGAGGGCATTCCTGGGAGGCCGAGCGCATCCACCGCCTGCACCCGTGCGTAGTAGCTGCCCGGCGGAAGCGCTCCCGCTTCGAGCACGGTGGCGGAGTTCGAGGGAGAGGCCTCGGCCACCACGTCGTTGAGGCGCTCATCCTTCGCGAGCACCGCGCGGTAGCTCACCGCGCCCGTGACGGGCTGCCACTTCAGGGCGTGGGCTCGGGGGCTGCCCCCCAGGGACAACAGCACCTCGCGGGGGCCGGAGCTGCTCCACATGGGAGCGGGCAGCAGCGGCCGAGGGGGCTCGGGGGCCTTTCCCTGCTCCACGCGCGTGCCCTTGCCTCCGGGCACCTCCACCTGCGCGCCGCTCGCCGCGACCTGGGCCCGGCCGTCGAAGACGGCGACCCGGCTCATCCGCTTGTCGTCCACGCCGACGTAGACGTCCTGTCCGGCCGCCGCGACCCTCGCCGAGGGGGTCTCCATCGGAAGCGGCTCGCCTCGCAGCGCCGCCAGCTGCATGTGGAGGTCTCCCTGCACCAGCTCCACTCTTCCTGACTTGCGGGGCTCCTCCTTGCTGCTGGCCTGGGCCGCGCCATAGATGACGACCAGCGCGTTCTCGCGAAGCTGCAGCTTCGAGCTGTCCTTCAGTGTGACCTCCGCTCTCGCGTCGCGCAGCGTGTTCACCTGGTAGAGCCGATACAGGGCCTCGCCCTGCCGCCCCGGCTTCCACGCGGGCTCCTGGGGCGGGCGCGTGTTGACCTCCGGCTTCACGTAGGTCAGGTGGGCCTCGGCCTCGGGGAGGATGCGCAGGCGTGTGCCCGGCACCAGGGCCGGGTGATTGTTGGGAAGCGTGTTGAGCTCGTGGAGCTTGCGGTAGTTCCCCGACGGGCCCCAGACGCGCCTGGCGATGAGCTGGCAGGTGTCACCCGGCTGCACGACGATGAACTCCTCGTTCGAAGCGGCGGGCTCGGTGGCGCTCACGACCGTCGCGGCCAGCAGCAGCCCGAGCGCCAGAAGCCGCTCAGCGGTGCGCTCGAAGCGCTCGTGCCACCTTGCGGCAGAGCTCCAGCGGATCGAGCGGCAGCGGTATGTAGTCATAGATTCCACTTTCGATGGCACGGGTCATCACCGTGAGATCATCCTCGCCACACAGCAACACCGGCGGAGCCTGAGGTGTCGAAACCACCCTGCGCGCCAATTCGAGCGCGTCGCTCCCTGGCGCGGGGAAGATGACCAGCGCCAGGATGTCGCCGAGCCGCGTGTCCGCTTCCGTGCAAGGCACCACCCGGAAGCCCACCGAGGCCAGCGCCGTGCCCACCCCCATGGAGCCGGGAGGCGCTCCTGCGTCAATCACGCCCACGGGGAGCTCCGGGGGGACATCGAGCGCGAGGGACTGCGGCGCTGGGGCAGGGCGCTCCTTCTTCTTGCCCTCTCCGCGCGACACCTGGGACAGCGTGATGGAGGGCGACAGCGCCCGGAGCAGTCTCAGGCGCACCACCTGCGCATTCTCCGGACGCTGCTCCGGCCTTTTTGCCAGGCAGTCGAGCACCAGCGCCTCCAGTGCTCGGGGAATGTCCAACTGGGGCCTCAGCTGCCGCAGCGGCGGAGGCGGACGGTAGAGGTGCCCGCTCATCACTTCCGCGGCGGGAGTCGTGCCGAAGGGCGGCTGCCCCGTGATGAGTTCGTGGAGCAGGCACCCCAGCGAGTAAAGATCCGCGCGTGCATCCACACGCTCCCCTCGGCACTGCTCGGGTGACATGTACGCGGGCGTGCCGTGCACCAGGCCCGAGGCCGTGATGCGCGCCTGCAGCGCTCCGTCCACCACCTGCGCCAGCCCGAAGTCCAACACCTTCGCTCGGGGAGAGGACAGCTCGCCGGTGAGCATCACGTTGGGCGGCTTGAGGTCCCGGTGGACGATGCCCAGCGCGTGCGCCGCCTCGAGCACCTCCAGCACCTGCGCTGCCACATCCACCGCCACGGAGACGGGCAGCGAGCCCTCCCGGAACGTCACGGCCTCCAGCGTCTCCCCGTGCACGTGCTCCATGGCGAGGAAGAGCGCTCCTTTGTCCTCGCCGAAGTCGTAGACGTGCACTGCTCCCGGGTGATGCAGGCGCGCCATCAGCATGGCCTCGCGCTGGAAGCGGGCCACGGCTCCCGGTGAGGTCGCGATATGCGCGTGCAGCACCTTGACGGCCACGTGGCGCGAGAGGCCGTGCTGCCTCGCCTCGTACACCGTGCCCGTGCCGCCCTGGCCCAGCACGCGCAGCAGGCGGAAGCGTCCTGCCAGGGTGCTCCCCACGCGTTCGTCGAGCTCCGTGCTCACGCAGCCACCTCGAAGACCGAGGTCGTCGCGCTGCGGCCGTGGAGCATCCTCTCACCCAGGTGACGGAGGACCTCGGCCTCTGGTCCCAGCCTCTCTCGTGTGGCCGCGCTCACCAGGATCTGTCCCGGCTGCGCCATCGACTCCAGCCGTGCCGCCACGTTCACCGTGTCGCCGATGACCGTGTACTCCATGCGCCGCTCGCTGCCGAGGTTGCCCGCCACCACCGTGCCCGTGTGCAGGCCCATGGCCAGTTGGATCTCCACGCCCCACTTCTGCCGCCAGCGCCGGTTGCCCGTCTCCACCCAGCGCCGCAGCTCCATGGCGGCCTCCACGGCCTGTCGCGCGTCGTCCGGGTGGCTCTCGGGCGTGCCCCACACCGCCATCACGCTGTCGCCGATGAACTTGTCGATGATGCCTCCGCGCCGGTGGATGATCTCCGTGGCGAAGGTGAACAGCTCGTTGAGCAGCGCCACCACCGTCTCGGGAGGAAGCGACTCCGACAGGCGGGTGAAGCCGCACACGTCCGAGAAGAGCACCGTCACCTCGCGCCGTTCGCCGCCCAGCCGCAGCCGGTCCGGCTCCCGTGCGATGAGCTCCACCACGTCCGCGGACAGGTAGCGGCTGAGCGCGGTGCGCACGCGGGTCTGCTCCACCAACTCCTTCTCCGAGGCCTGGAGCGAGCGGGCCATCTCTCCCAGCGAGCGCCCCAGGTGTCCCAACTCGTCCCCGCGAGCCTCCACGCCGTCCTCCACCTTCGTGAAGGTGCGGGCGGCGATGTCTCGGGTGGCGCGCACCAGGGCTCGGATGGGGCGCGCGAGCTGCCGGGCTCCCAGCAGTGCTCCGCCCAGTGCCACCACCGCGCAGACTCCCAGCGCCACGCCCACCCAGAGCCGCATCCACCCCAGCGAGGCGTAGGCCAGCGATCGCGGCCGTTGCACCACCACGGCCCAGCCCAGCTCGGGCACCGTCTCCAGCGCGCCGACCATGGGCGCGCCCTTGTCGCGGAACTCGGGTGAGGCGCCGAAGACAGCGTGGAAGGAGGCATCTCCCGCCAGCGCCGTGAAGATGCCGAGCCCCTCACGCGAGCTTCCGATCCGAGCGGGATCCGCGTGGAGCACCACCCGTCGGGACTCATCCACCACGTAGATGCCCTCGCGTGAGCCCACGTGCTCCTCGGCCAGCCGCGTCACCTGTTCCAGCAAGGGCGCGAGTCGAAGGTGGGTCAGGAGGAAGGCTCGCGTCTCTCCGTTCACCTCGGCCCGGTACACCACGCTCAGCCAGGCCTCCTCGGTTCCTCGCTGGACTTCCAGCGGCAGCAGCCCGCGCGAGGGTGCTGCTTTCAGCACCGAGGCCGGGAGCTCCGATGGGACCTCCGGAGTGGGAATCTCCTTCGCCTTGAGGGTTCCCAGGCGCTTGCCGTCCGGGCTGTAGAGCGTCACGAAGTCGATGGCCGTGGAGGTCGAGATCCTCGAGGCCGCGAGCGCCAGCCGCTGGTCATCCGAGCCCAACCCTGGTGCGAGCAGCAGGTAGCCCACGCCCTCCAGCTCCTGCTGGTCACGCGCCAGCTCCGCTCGGATGGCCCGGCGCACGTCTCCCGCGATGGCCAGGTGCAGCTCGCGCGCGGCCAGCCGGAGCGCGTCCGCGTTCACATCCATCATCACCAGCCCGAGCCCCACGAGCGGCGGCATGGACACCGCGAGCATGAGCAGCAGCAGCCGGGCGGCCAGGGGCAGGCGAGCGCGTGCGGTCGGTGAGGCCGAGGTCGCTCCAGAAGATGAGGTCTGCAAGGCTCAGCTCCAGCGGGGGACAGGCTTGTGGCGGGGGACAGGCATCTATCTGGAGGCACTGCACGCTGGACGAGTCTGAGTGGGCGGGCTGCGGCGGATTCTGCAATGAACCCAACCGCTCGTCATCTCAGCGTTGAGCAAGGTCCTCCATCCTGGGAGCCCAGGGCGCCCTACTCGCCCAGCCTGCGAGCACTGTCCTCCAGGGCCTCGGCGGTTCGCACCCAGCCCGCGGCTTCGGCGTCCAGGTGCTTGAGTATGTCCGCGAAGAAGCGCTCCTCTAGCGCTCGGGCCAGGGTGGCCCCGTGTGCCTCCGCCCACTTCTGGGTCACATGGGCGCGCACGTCCGCTCCCAGCAGGTCCACGAAGCGCTCCAGCAGCGGCGTGGAGAGCAGCGTGCCCGCCCAGATGACGGCGTCGTGACCCACGCCTCCGGTCGCCACTGTCACCACCGCCGCCGCCCCCGAGGGGACCGAGTACACCAGCGTCGTGAGCGCCTGGAGCATCTCCTCGCGCATGCTGCCCTGCAGCTCCGCTCCCACCAGGCTTCGGCAGAAGGTGTAGAGGCTCTCTCGATCCGTGGTGTGCGTGTGGAGGGCCTCGAACCCCAGGGGCTCCTCCAGCCGTGACAGCGTCCCCGCGCCGAAGGACTCCGCCAGCTTCGCCCGCGTCTCCGCGTCCCCCCGCCATGCCGCTACCTCCGGCGCGAGCACGTCCACCAGCCGCCGCACCCCATCGCGCAGCGTCTCGTCCGTGGCGTGGATGACCGGCGCCGCCATGGGCTCGGGACCGGTGAAGGATTGGCGCACCTTCTTCGACACGAACGTCAGCGCCGTGGCGAGCGCTCGGAAGGGCAGGCGCACGTAGCGGTGGAACGCGCTGCGAGCGTCCAGTTCGTCCCTGAACGCGTCCACCAGCACATCCGCGGGAACTCCCTTGAGCGCCGCGCTCTTGCCCACCGCGAGCAGTTCGTGGCGCATCCGCTGTCGCAGCCTCTCCGGTTCGTGCGAGGACTCTCGCGCCGCCCGGCCCAGCGCCTCCAGCTCGGCTCGTGCATCCGCCAGCGAGGCGGCCAGGGCTCGTGTCTTGAGCTCCCGGGCATGCTCGGCCTCGCCCAGCAGCGCGCCCAGTGAGGGGCCGCGGTCCAGCGGTTGCGTCGACAGCGGGCGCTCCCCAGCCTCCACCTCCGGTTGATGGGGTGCGAGGTACCGCGCCAGCGGCGGGTGCCCCACGTCCGAGGCCAGCTTCTCCAGGTGTCCGCGCGCCACCTCCTCGCGGGTGGCCTCGTTGTAGATGAGCAGATACGGCCGCCCTCGGCCCACCGCGGCGCGCAGGAAGTCCACCAGCGCCGCGTTCTGGTACGTCTGCCGGCTCACCACGAACACGAGCACGTCCACCGTGACGAGCAGTGCCTCGGTGCGCTCGCGGTTGTCCCGGTACACGCTGTCGAAGTCCGGCGTGTCCATCACCAACAGCCCCCGAGGTACGGCCTCCGCCAGGCTCAGGTAGAGGCGCCCGGCCGGGCCCGCCTGGTCCACCGGCGCATCCGTGCCCGGCGGCACCGGGACGACGTCATAGCGCCGCGTGAGGAAGTCCTTCAGCTCGCCCGTCCACGTGTCCGGGTGCGCGGCGGCGAGGCACTGCTTCGTGAGGCCTCCCTCGGGACGCGCTGGGGAGAGCGGCGCGCCGACCAGCGAATTGAAGAGCGTGGACTTGCCCACGTTGTTGGGCCCGGCGATGGCCACCAGCAGCAGCGGGGCGTCCCCTCCGAGCCGGGGCAGCAGGTCTCTCCGGAGGCGCTCGGTGAGGCGGCGCGCGGTGTCCGCGTCCTCGCCCCGAGGAAACCGCTCGGGTGGGGGCAGGGCGGCGAGGGCGGACTCCAAGGCGGCGCGCAGTGCGGGCAGGGCAATCATTCGACAGCCCCACCACACCACGCGCCGAGCGCCCAGCCCAGCCCTTCCGCGCCTTCCTGTCCGTAGGGGACAGTGGGCGGGGATGCCGCTATGGTCCGCTCCCATGCGAACCCACGTTGCCTGCCTGTTCGTTGTGGGGCTCCTGGCGTGCACCGCCTCGCGCACCGGCTCGTCCGATGCGCTGGACGACGCCCATGAGGGAGCGCCCCTGCCGTTCATCGATGACGACTACGCCCGTGCGCTCTCCGAGGCCAAGGCCAAGGGCGTGCCGCTCTTCGTCGACACCTGGGCCCCGTGGTGTCACACCTGTCGCTCGATGAAGGCCTACGTCTTCACGGACAAGGCGCTCGCGCGGCACGCCGGCCGGTTCGTCTGGCTGGAGATCAACACCGACCTGCCCTCGAACGCCGCCTTCCAGGAGAAGTATCCCGTCGAGTTCTGGCCGACGTTCTTCATCATCGATCCGAAGGAGGAGAAGCCCCTCGTGCGCTTCGCGGGCAGCGCCACCGTGGCGCAGCTCGAGAAGATCTTCGAGGACGGTGAGCGCGCCTATCGCGGGGATGCTCAGGGCGCCGAGGCGGCCCTGGCTCGCGGGGATGCCCTCTATGGTGCCAACAAGCCCGCCGAGGCCGCCGAGGCCTTCTCCCAGGCGCTCTCCCAGGCTCCGCACGACTGGTCCCGCCGGGGCCGCACCGTCGAGTCGCTGCTCGTCGCCTTCTGGGGGGCGAAGCAGTTCGAGCCGTGTGCTCGCAAGGCCATCGAGGAGCTGCCGCGCGTGCCTCGCTCGCCGTCGCTGGCGAATGCCGTGACCATGGCCATCGGCTGCGCATCTTCGCTGCCCGGGGAGAACCCTCAGCGCAAGGAGCTGTTGAATGCGCTCGATGCCAAGGGGCGCGAGGCGCTGGCTCCGCCGCTCATCGACATGCCCGCGGATGACCGCTCGGGCCTCTATGAGGCGATGGTGGATGCCAGGTCGGAGCTCGGGGACAAGGCTGGCAGCAAGGCGCTGGCCACCGAGTGGCTCACGTTCCTCGAGGGCGAGGCCGCCAAGGCTCCCAACCCGGATGCGCGCTCCGTCTTCGACTCGCACCGCATGTTGGCGGCGATGATCCTCGAGGACCCCATGCGCGCGGTGCCCGCCATCGAGCAGAGCGAGAAGGACCTGCCCAACGACTACAACCCTCCCGCTCGGCTGGCCAACCTGTACCGGGCGCTGGGGCGACTGGACGACGCACTCGCCGCCAACGCTCGGGCGCTGACGAAGGTGCAGGGCTCTCGGAAGCTGCGCGTCTTCGCCGACCGGGCCACCATCCAGGCCGCTCGCGGGGAGAAGGACGCCGCCGTGAAGACGATGGAGGAGGCCATCTCCTATGCGAAGACCCTCTCCGAGGCGCAGGTGTCCAAGCGCCAGATCGAGTCCCTGGACAAGAAGCTCGCCGAGCTGAAGGCGAAGTAGGCCGGGCTATCGCGGCCGGGCGGCGGTGCGCGTGTCGAGATCGAACAGCTCGTAGGCTTCGAGCGGAGCCTCGCGCATCCCGCCATCGGTGAAGATGAGCACGGCCTCTCCGGGGCCTGTCCCCTTGGGAGTGCCGTGCGCGTAGGCCACGCGCGCGCCGTCCGTCACCAGGTGGCGAAGCACGCCATCTCGAATCTCTCCGGGCAGGCACAGCAGGTCACGGCTCCGCTTGTCCCGTGTGTGGCCCACCACTTGCGTCAGCCCGGCAGGCAGCCGCCGCGGATCGAAGCGCCGGCGCGGGGTGAGGCGCGTGCGCTCGCCCTCGTCCGGGCGGAGGCTCGGGCGCTGATAGAAGATGCCCCGGCCCTCGCCGAAGTCCGCGCTGCCGGGCACGTGCAGGGCTGGCATGACGAGACGGCCTCCCTGCCACGCGCTCACGGCCGCATCCAGCGCCTGGTTGAGCGCGTCCGCCACCGTCCTCGCATCCGCCTGGCGCTCCTGGGGCACACCCACGACTCCCAGGTCCTCTCGCGTCACTCCCGCGTGCAGCACGAGCAGGTCCGGCCCGGCCGCGTAGGCCACGCGCAGGCGCCGCGTTCGGAGCAAGTAGGTGATCCACGTGCGCTGCTCCTCGCGGAACGCGCTGAAGTCTCGAGCGACCAGCTCCACCGTGGGCACCTGAGGGAATCGGTCCAGGAAGGTCCGTTCCCGCGCCTCATCGGTGTCGTCTCCATCGTAGATGCGGTCCGCCTCTTCCTGGGCCTGGGCGAAGGTGGCATCGGTGAAGTCCGCCAGCTCTCCCACGCGCCCGAGATCATGGTTGCCCGCCAGGATGATGGCCTGATCGGCCGGGTGCGCCGCCAGCCATGCCACGAGCCGCAGCGCGCTCCGGGCCACCGCGTCCCGCTCGTGCGCCTTGCCCCAGTCAAAGTGGTCCCCCACCGAGACGAGCTGCACCTCGGGCGCCAGCCACCCGCGCTCCGTCAGCAGGCCATGCCGGTCCAGGATGCCGAGGAAGCGGGTGATGTCCGCCTGGGGATCGCCGATGGCTACCCGAATGCGCCGCTCGGGCGGAGAGGACTCGGGCGGGGTGGAGTGGGGAGCTCGGGCAGCGGCCGCGGCGGCGTTGTCCAGGGCGGCCTGGATGCGGGGAGAGTTCACACGTGCATCCTAGACACACGTTCCTCCCCTCGTATGCCTCTGGCTCCCGGAGAGGCTCAGGAGGCCTGGAAGAACTTCGCGATGAGCGCCGAGCGGCTCTCCGCGTCGGCCTTGTTCAGCACGTGGGTGACGTGCACCTCCACCGTGCGCTCCGCGCAGCCCAGCCTCGCGGCGATGACCTTGTTGCTCGTGCCCTGGATGATGTGCTCGAGCACCTCCGCCTCGCGGCCCGTGAGCCCCCAGCGAGTCGCCAGCATGTGGACCTTGGCGCCCGTTTGCGCCTCCACGCTCCGGTCCACCACCAGGTAGTGCGGGCACAGTCCTCGGACCTGCAGCAGCGTGACGCTGGTCCCCGAAGGGAGCGCTTCCCCCTGCGCGTGCCGCCGGACCGCCTCCACCAGGGACGGTGCCACTTGCTCCAACTGGGCCCTCCCCGCGCTGTTGGCGTACGCCACCCGTCCCTTCGACGACACCACGTAGGCTGGCTGCCCGAGCGCCTCCAGCGCCGCCTCCAGCGCTGTGCCCAGCAGCCCCGCCTCCCTCAACCGCGTCTCCAACTCCAACCGCCGATGCAGCGACGGCACCAGCTCCTGCAACAGCCGTTGCTCACGCGGAGTGAAGGGCTCGGAGCGCAGCGCGCCGATCCACGCCAGCATGGCCGAGTCCTCGCACACCAGCGTGCGCAGCTGGAACATGTGCTCCATGCGCAGCTGGCGGTAGAGCGTCGTCACCCCCTCGTGCACCCGCTCGCGCACCTGGGCCTGCTCCGTGGCGCTGATGCCCAACCGCCGCCACGCGGCCGAACCCGTGTCATGCAGCGGCGCTGGCGCCTCCGTCTCCGCGTGGGGGCGGAAGTGCAGCGCCCGGTTCCGCTGCGGCGCCGCGGGCCGCGCCGGATCGAAATAACCCCATGGATTCGGTTGCTGGTTCAGGAAGCCGTTCAGGATTCCCATCAGCTCCGACTGGGACTGCGCGAAGCCCGAGCCGTGGCAGAAGCTGGCCGCGTAATGGTCTGGCGCCAGCTCGATGCCATAGGCCACCGCCCGTTCCGCGCGCAGGCCCTCTCTGAGAGCGTCCATCAGCGGGTGCAGCACATCCGCCCCCGGCTCGATGGTGTCCAACCGCCCCTGGATGTCCGCCAGGAAGGCCTTGTCCATGGAATCTAGTGGAATCACGATTTCCCAGTATAACTGGCCCGACTGACAAACTGGATGAGGGGAACACCCCAGCCAGGCCCAAAGTTTACCTAAAATTCACGAAAAGTAGGAAAGTTGGGTACTGAATCCCACCTACGTAGTTTCCCGCATAGAAACTAATCAGTCTCTGGCGAGAAACTTCTGCTCGGCCCGTAGGGGGGGAGGGCCACCATGGAAGTCTGCTGTCCCAATGAACGCGCGCGCCAGGTACTCAAGGTATCTGGCGCGCGTTGTCTTTTGAGCAGTCCAGGTGAGGTGCCTCCCTCCTTGTATGCTGCGGCGGCGCCATGACGATCGACATCGCCTTCAAGACGCCGGACGCGCTCGTGTTCGCCACGGACGGTCTGGCGACGGTGATGGAGGTGGATGCCCGGGGCCAGGAGCGCTTCCTCTCCAACATGGCCAACGTGGAGAAGCTGGTGCCGCTCTCGGGCGGGCGGCTGCTGGCCATGTTCAACGGCGTGGGCTCGATCGGGGGAGGCACGGTGGCCACCTCGCTGCGCGCCTTCGATGATCAGGCGCCGCTGCGCTCGGGCGAGTCCGTGGGGGAGTACGCGCAGAGGCTGCACACGGCGATGGAGGATCAGGCGATGCGCCGGCTGGGTGCGCTGCCGCGTCCGTTCCACCTCATCCTCGGAGGCTTTGCGCCGCCGCCGGAGGAGGGCGTGGATCCGCCCACGCTCTGGTCCATCCAGTGGAGCGTGGATCTGAGTCTGCCCACCGCGCCTACGCCCGTGCTCCATATAGAGGAGGAGGGCGGGCCTCCACGGCACCGCTTCGGCGTGCACTATGCGGGCGTCACCGAGGCGGTGGCTCGCTTCGTGGAGGGGTTCGATCCCGCGCTGCCCGAGCGGTTGGCGATGCTGCTGGCCGGGACGGATGAGCCGGACAGCCCGCCGGGGTTGTTGGAGCAACTGGCCCAGGAGGCGCGGCGCATGGGGACGCGGGCCGAGCCGCTCTCCAATGAGGAGTCACGCCAGTTGGCCCGGCGCTATGCCCGGCGCGTGCTGCGCGCGGGGTTCTTCTCATCCGCTCAGGAGCCCCTCTCCGAGCACTTCTCCCTGCAGGCGGCGGTGGACTACTGCGTCTTCCTCGCCCAGTGCGCCTATGCGCGGGAGAACCTCTCGCCGACGCGCCGGGGAGCGCCGCGCGTGGGCAGCACTCTTCAGGTGGCGTACCTCGTTCCGGGACGCCCCGCGCACCTGCTGGCCGGCATCCGGCTTGGCGTGCGTCTGCAAGGTATGGACGGAGGACTTCCATGAGTGCACGCAAGCCTCAACGGGGAGGCACGGGCCGTGGCACCGCGAAGGCGAAGACGAAGGCGAAGACGGCTCGGCCAAAGCAGAAGACGCCCAAGGCTTCTTCCAAGGCTTCGGCCAAGACGCCCGCGAAGACGCCCGTCAAGACTCGAGCGAAGGCCGCTCCGGAGCCGTTGCCGCCTCCCATCGTGAACTCACCGACAGGGGCCCCCCTGGCCTTCGGCAGCCGCGTCTCCGAGATGCCCCCGGCCGCCCAGGTGCGCTCGGTCGAGGCCTCCGCGATGCGCGGCATGATGGCGCGCCAGGGCTTCCGGTCCGTGATGTCCCTGGAGCCCGCTCCTCCCGTGGAGACCCCGACGACGGCCAAGAGCGCGGGTGCGAACGTCGTGGACAAGGAGCGCCAGCGGCTGTCCGCCCTGCGCAAGGAGACGGCGAAGCGGCCTGTGGCCACCGTGAGGCCGGACTACTTCGGCACCGCCGAGCACCGGGCCAGCGCGGAGCAGCTCGCGCGCATGCTCGCCGGAGAAGGCGTCTTCTCTCGGGCCACCGTCAAGCCGACCCATGCCCTGCTGCGCGTCGCCACGCCGAACCCCGTGCCGGACGCCGTGCTGGAGCGGTCCTCCCTCTCCGTGGCCAGCGCGGATCCCGCGTGGCGCGAGCCCTTCCAGAATCGGCTCGAGGACTTGATGGCTCGCTACCGGCCCCTCACGGAGCTGGAGATCCGCCCCGGCCTCACCCTCACCTATGGAGAGGTGGTGGCGCTCGCGGGGGACTACTACGCCACCCCGGAGGAGCTGGCCTCCGAGCTGACCCCCTCCGTGGCCGAGGCCATCCGCGGCGTCACGCCCCAGGACGAGGGCACCTTCCTCCTCAATACGCACCGCGGTTGGTTCGACTACGCGATGCTGGCCAACGAGAACCAGGACCACTTCTCCCCCAGGAACTGGGCCCGGTATGCCCGGCACCACGCGGAGGCGCTGCAGCTGGCGCTCGACCGGGACCTGGACGCCGCGTTGGTCCGCAACGCCTTCGCCGACCACTTCCTCACCGACGCCTTCGCCTCCGGACACCTGCGCGTGCCGAGAGATGGGCTCGTAGGCCTCTCCGGCGCGCTGCCCACGCGGAAGATGCATGACGAGGAGAACGTCCAGGGCCTGTGGGTGCAGAGCGCCAGCGGCTTCGTGTGGCGCGCCTACGGAGATGATCAGCTGGGCACCAACCCCGTGCACCTGACACTCACCGCGTTCGCCGTGGGCCTGTCGCTGCTGCGCCTCTTCAAGGCCTACCGGTTGGAGGGCGCGGAGCGGGACGAGTTGATCGATGCCATCGGAGAGGCCCCACAGCTCGACCTCACCGCGGGCCAGCTGGTGGATCCGCGCACCCTGCCGCGCTTCCTGGGCGACATCGCCGGGCTGCCCGGCATCCTCGAGCACCTGCCCGTGCCGCTGGGCTCCCTGGACGAACCGGACACCGCGAACGTCCTGGCCAACTACCCGCCGCAGGTGGCGCTCGGAGGCAAGCGCCGCAAGGGGACTCCGGACTTCGAGGCGTACTTCCGCTTCGAGTGAAGCGCGCCCCTCAGCGCGGGGGCTCCAGGGCTCCGGCGAGCGTGGCCAGCGCGCCCAACCCTCGCTGGAACTCCTCGAAGGTGAGCCGGCCCGCGGCGAACTGCTCACTCAGGCTCATGAGGGACTGGGACTCCGCCACCGCCATCCAGGCGCGGTGGGCATGCTCCTCTCGCGCATCCTTGGGCGGGGCCCACTTCCGGGCGAGCACCTCCAGCCGGGCGCTCGCGGCCTGGGCCAGCTTCGCGAGCTCCTCGAGCTGCGCCGTGCTCAGCTGCCCGGGCTTCCCATCGATGACGCAGAACGAGCCCACCGTCTTGCCGGCCACGCGCACCGGAAAGCCCGCGTACGCGCGGATGCCATAGCGCTCGATCAGATCGTTGGGGAGCGCCGGCTGTTGCGTGGCGTCCTCGATGCGCAGCGGCTGATCTCCCGCCACGACGAACTGGCAGAACGAGGTGCAGCGATCGGTGGCGAGCGAGGCCTCCAGGTCCGGAGGCAGCCCCACATGGGCTCGGAAGAACTGGATCTGGTCCGCCACCAGGCTGACCAGCGCGATGGGGAAGCCGCTCACCTCCGAGGCCCGGTTCACCAACTGCGTCAGCTCGGGATCCGGCGTCCTGTCGAACAGCGCTCCATCGAAGGCGCCGAGCCGCTCGCGGTCATCCAGCCGGGACAGGTCCGTGGGGATCTTGTCACTCATGGCTGGGCCCCTACGCGTTGGGCACAGCGGACGCACAGCGGGAAGACGACCTTCTCCTCGGTGTCGAGCATGGAGCGCAGCGTGTTGGCCACCGACAGGAAGCGCTCCCGGCACCGGTCGGGCTCGGGATCCAGGGCGCGCAGAAAGCCCAGGATGGCCTGGGACGTCACATTCATGTTCGTTCGGAAGATGCTCAGGACCGAGACGTTCAACTTGTCTCCCGCCTGCCTGTAGGCCTGGACGGACTCGTCATAGAGCGCCAGCTTGGCTTCCCGGTGAGGCGCGAAGACCTCCTCCAGACGGCGGAGCGTGGCCTCGAGTTCTCGGGCGTTGGCGTCCTCGCACAGGCGGAGCAGCGCCCGGAGGCGGGAGTGTTCTTCCTGGAGAGCGTGGACCCTGGAGTGCATTACCTGAAGGGGACAGGGGGGGATGACAAAGCTAGGTCTTCGTAGCGGGCTGGGGGAGTGGATGCCATAGCATCCGCGCTTCATGCCGCAGGACGTCAGGACTTTTCCAAACAATACCTGGGATCCAGAATGTCACCTTTCCAGCAACAGAGGGGGGGGACATATGAAGACACTGAGAAAATCCATGGCGTGGCTCGGGCTATGCCTCGTTGTGACGGGCTGTCAGGTACCCAGTGCCAGGGGGAGGCGAGGACTGAGCGCTTCCGAGCCGTTGGGAGCGTTTGCCCAGCAGGGCTCGAGCGACTCGGGCAATTCGTCGGATGGGTCCGGCTCGGACTCGGGCTCGGACTCGGGCAACTCCGCGGATTCCTCGAACGAGTCCGGTGACAGCTCCAAGGAGTCCAGCGACAACTCGAACAACTCCAGCGAAGACTCGAACCACTCCAGCGACAACTCCAGCGACGACTCCAGCAACAACTCCAGCGACAGCTCGGACAGCTCCCGGTCGAGTCAGAAGAACCCGATGCTCTCGGCCACCGTCATCGCGCTGACGGCCGCGGGCCTGGGGGCGGTCTTCTGGCAGGCCGCGGCACGGGCGATGAGGGTGCCTCCCAAGGCGGCGCCTCCACCTCCCGCGCAGGAGGTGGCCCCGGCGGCGGAGACGTATTTGCGCTCGCGTATGCACCAGCTTCGCGAGGATCTGGCGCTGGGCGTTGGCCCCACCGTGGAGGAGTTGGCTGCGCTGGCTCGCATCCGCCGTGAGAACCTGGGCTCCTTTGGCCGGCTGCTGCGAGCCCACCGTCAGGAGTTGCTGGCGCTGGCGGATGTGCGGACCCTGACACCGGAGCGGGCCCTCGCGTGGCTGCGGCGAGTGGGAGAGATTGCTCGCACGGATCCGCGCCTGGAGGAGGATCGGGCTGCGTTCCTGGCTAGATATGGAGGTGAGGAGTCCCTCCCGTGAGGCTCCTCGCGCTGGCCGTACTGCTGAGCGCGCTCCCGGCGGGTGCTGATGAGGCCCCGCTCGCCGAGCGCGTCGCTGCGTTGGAGGCCGGGTATGGCGTGGTGCTGCGCTCCCCCGCTTCCGAGGATGCGGCGCTCGTGGCCGAGGTGGAGGCGGGGCTGGCTGCCCTGCCTGTCGCGATGCGGCATTTTCCCGGTGGGCTACTGGAGTTGGAGCTGCACGCCGAGTCCGCTCCGCTGGGCCTGGGGGATGGTTCTCCAGCATGGCCGGAGTGGACGGAGGAGCACCGGCGCTTCCACCTCTATCGATACGCTTCGTCTCTGGAGCGTCGTGCTACCTTTCGCCTCTCACGCCTGAGCGATGAGGAGGCTGAGCGGCTGTGGCGCCGTCGCGCCGTGGTTCATGCCGTGGTGCAGCGCTGGGATGACGCGCGGGGTTGGAGCCGAGGCACTCGCTGGCGTCGGCTGAGCGGGTGGCGGGCACCCTTCGAGCGGCTGCTCACCTTCCACGAGGAAGCGCTCCTGAATTACACGGGGGCTTTCAGCCGCGTGCGGGGGCAGGCGAGTGCCTCGTTGGACCTCGTCACCTTCGCCGAGGAGCTGTTCGTCCCCGTCGAATCCCTGCGATCCGAGGCCCTCGCGGTGGATGATCAGGTCCGTTGTCAGGAGTTCTCCAAGGCGCGAGCGCTCGGGGAGATCATCGCCGCGGAGGGGTTGGGCCAGCTGCCTCCTCGTGGGCGCTGCCCCGCCTTCGACGCGTGGGCGGACGTGGAGAACCTCTCCCACTTCGAGGTGATGCTGGTCGCGGCCTCGGGTCGGCAGCCCGAGTCCCTCTTCGGCCACCTGATGATGCGGCCGGTGTGGCGCGAGGGAGCCGTGCCACGCGGGCCAGGGTTCACGCCGGTGGTGCAACTGGTGGCCCTCACCGGGCTGGAGGCTCGGAGCATGGGCTACGTCCTGAAGGGGCTGTTCGGGGGATATGACACCGGATTCCTCACCACGACGCTGGGAGACCTGTCGCACGAGACGCTCGAACTGGAGCAGCGGTCCATGCGGCGCTTCCGCATGCGGCTGACTCCCTCGGAGCAGGTGCGGCTCATCGAGCGCATCTGGGAGCTCGAGCGGCGTGGCTACTTCCCCTATCGGTTCTTCACCGACAACTGCGCGAGCGCGCTGCTCTTCCTCCTCAATGGAGTGCTCGAAGGAGGCCGGCAGGTGCGTCAGCCCGGGCAGCTCTGGGTGCTGCCGTCCGCGACCCTGGACGTGCTGGCCCGTACGGAGGTGGTGGGTGCCGATGGCTCGAGCCAGCCGCTGCTCGAGTATGTCCCGGATGATCTCGAGTCCACCGAGGCCCGTGCGGCGCGGGCTTACGCCTCTCGGGAAGAGGCGCTGGCCGGGCTTGGCGCGCACCTGTCGCCTGAAGCCCGCTCTCGGCTGCGCCTGCTGCACTGGCGCCTGCGCTCTCCCCAACCGGAGGTGCGCCGAGCTGCGTATGAGTGGATGCCCAAGGCCATCGCCGGAATGCTCCGCGCTGCTTCGCCCGAGGACATGGAGGAGGTCCGTACGTTGCTGCACGCCTATGTGGCGTGGTCGGTGCGTGTGGAGCGAGGCGCGGTGGATCGCTCCGCGGGGGAGAAACTGGAGGTGGAACGAGCTCAAGTGCTCGCGCTGCGTACACGCATCCCCCCAGCGGCCGAGAGTGTGAGCGATCGCCAGCGCCAGTTCGAGCGCGAGGACGAGCTCCAGCGGCGGCTGGCGGTGCTCGATCGGATCAGCCTGCTCCAGGAGGCGCTCGCCCATGCTCCCCGGCGCCCCGCAACGGCCGAGGAGACACTCATCCTGGAACGAGCCGAAGCGACGGAGGCGGCCTTCGTCGCAGCCACCGATGCGCAGGGGGTACTCCAGGACGGCGTGCTGGCCAGCGCGGATCCAGTGACGTTCCTCGCGGAGGATCAGCGCGCCAAGGTGGAGGCTTCACGAGCGTGGGCGGAGGGGGCTATCGAGAGATCCGGAGCCTCCCGGATGGCGGTGGGGCTGGGTATCGACTTCCCGGCAGCGGGAGGCTCGCGACCTGTCGTTCTCCTCCAGACCGCCGGTCTCAGTGAGGCCCTGGGCGATGCGCGCCTGCATGGCTTCCAGCCTGGCAGCGAGCTGCGCGCGCTCGAAGGCGAGCTGTCACTGCTTCCGAGAAAGGGTGTACCCCGGGTACTCGGCTCGCGGTTCACGCTGGTGGGTTACCGCACCCTGGTGCGCGAGCTGCCGCTGCACCAGCACTCCGTTACGGACGCGCTGGGCTGGGGTGTGGCGGCGCAGATGGAATCGCTGAGAGATCATCCCGCTCCCTATCGCGCCACCGTGCAGGCCGAGGTGCTCGCGGTGGTGGACGATGGGCCTCGCTTCCGCCACTTCACCGCGCTGGGCGCTGGGGTGAAGGGGGGAATGCACTGGGGCGCCGGAGTCCTGGCTCCTGTGCTCGGACCCCGGTTCTCACTCTCACACCGAACGGGCCTACCGGGCTCGCTCGCCAATGCCGTGCGCCTGGAGGCGGAGTACAGCCCCTTCTGGAGAGCGGCGAGCGGGGTGACGCACGAGGCCCTCACCACGCTCCAGGTCGACCTGCGGTTGGGGCGGCTCGGCCGGTACCACCTGTTGTTCTCCCCTCGCGCGCAGCTGCGCTGGGAGGGGCGGCTGGGAGCCCGGTTGGAGGGCTCTCTGGAGCGCCGCCTCACCCTGGGGATGGAGCTGAGCTGATGTCAGGCGTAGCGATGCTCCCAGAGCTCGCGGTCGGTGATGCGCGGACGCATGAAGGCTCCGGACGCGGCGCCAATGAGCGTTCCGAGGACGTGCGCGATGATCCACTCACGGAACGTCAGCCCCATCAGGAACAGCAGCCCTGGCTGCTCGCTGAAGAAGGAGAGACCCGCGATCAAGGCTGGCACCATCACCGAGGTCACCACGCCCGCAGCCAGCGCGCGCTTCATCCGGCCCGCGTGATAGCCGCCGAGCATACCGCCGAACAGCCCGCTGAAGAACGGCACGAAGAAGAGGATGAAGCTGAAGAAAACCATCACCGCGACGCTGCCCACGAGGATGGGGCGCTTGAGGACGATCCCATCTGGCTTGAGGGTGACGTCGGGCGGGAGCGTGGCGTAGTCCACGTGCCAGGAGGGATCCATGGCGTTGTGGATGAGAGTCCTCTCCTCTTCAGGAGGGATCACGGTGGTGTCAGACATGCAAGCCTCCGGTTCCATTCGTGCTCTTGAAGATGGGACGTCTGCCCGCGAGCGGCAGCGGGGCAGGGTGGCTCGTGGGGCGAGCGGCTTGAGGAAGCGGTGGAATAATCGGGAGCGTCACGGTATGGAAACCCCATGAGCCTTCGCCGTGCCTCGTTGAGCCTCGCCCTGTTCGCCGTTGGTCTGCTGTCCGCCTGTGCCCTGCGTCCCCACTACAAGGACCTGGTCCAGCCGGAGGGCTCCTCGCTGAAGGCCGCCGACGGACAGACCCTGATGATGCGCGTGGTGGATCCCGCCACGGGGCAGCCCGTCAAGGGCGCCAAGGTGATCGCGGGCGCGGGCCGCGAGCGCCTGGCCACCACGAGCGATGACGAGGGCCGCATCTCCGTGCTCGTCTCCCAGGCCCTGCTCGAGGAGAACCCCCTGGTGGAGGTGGTGCTCCCCAAGGGCGTGACGGCCTACCAGTTCCAGGTCTTCCGCCCCGCGGAAGCCCCCGCCGCGCAGCCTCCTGCCTCGCAGCCTCCGGCGGCGGAGGAGACGAACTCCACGGGCTCGGTGGCCCCGAGCAGCACGGCGGCTCCTGAGACGCCGCCCGTGGCTCCTCCCCACCCCTAGCGCAGGACACACCGGGCGAGGCGGATCGGCTTCGCCCGGAGCCCCCGGTGGCTCAGCCCAGCTTCGCGCGGAGGAACTCCACGGTGCGCTTCCACGCCACGTCGGCGTTCGGCTTCGAGTAGACGGCGGGGCGCGTGTCGTTGAAGAAGGCGTGCTGCGCGTCGTAGCGGTGGAGCTCCGAGGGCACGTTGGCGGACTTCAGCTTCTTCTCCAGCGCGTCCACGCGGTCCGGCGAGCACCAGTTGTCCTGCTTCGCGAAGTGGCCCAGCACCGACGCGCGGATCTTCGTCACATCCCCCTTGTCCTCGGGCGGGATGCCGTAGAAGGGCACGCATGCGGTGATTTGCGGATCATTCGCCGCCGCCGCGAGCGCCACCGCGCCGCCCATGCAGAAGCCCATCACGGCCAGCTTCGTGCCGCCGTTGCGCTGGCGCAGGGCCTCGGAGGCGCGCCGCAGCACATCTCCCGTCTGCTTCCAGTCCATGGAGCTCATGTACTGCTCCGCGGTCTTCTCGTCCGTCGCCACCTTCCCTCCGTAGAGGTCCACCGCGAAGACGGTGAAGCCCTCGCGCGCCAGCCGCTCCGCTACGTCGCGGATGTGGCCGTTGAGGCCCCACCACTCGTGGACGAGCATCACCGCGCCTTTCGCGCTGCCGCCGGCCGCCTCGATGAGAGTGCCCGGCACTTCCTTGCCATCGGTTCCAGTCAGCTTCGTGGACTGCGTCATGTGCGTACCCCTCGTCGGCGACAGGAGGCGGCACCTTAATCCTCGCGCTTCGAGGTGGGGCTCGGGACTTCACTCGAACCCGCGCCCGGTGTGAGAAATGAACGATCCACGCTGGCGCAGCCAGAGCAGGTGCTCCAGATTGCGAGAGGAGGAGGTCGGCATGTCCAAGGCATTCACCAAGGAGGACGGCGGAGGCGATGAGGGGCTCGTCCCCGTCCGGCCGCGCAGTGGGAGCGGAGAGAAGCGCTACATCACCCCGGAAGGCTACCGGGCGCTCCAGGAGGAGCTCGCTTCGCTGCTCGGCCCGGAGCCGGCCACCGAGGGGCAGACGGGGCTGGATGCGGGTGTGCGCAAGCGGGAGCGGGAGCGGCGGGCCCAGGAGCTCGCGGCGACGCTGGAGGAAGTCCGGGTAGTAGCGCCCGAGCCCTCGCAGGAGGGGCGAGTCTTCTTCGGCGCCTGGGTCACCTTGGAGGACGAGGACGGGGCGGAGGTGACGTACCGCATCGTCGGACCCGATGAAGCAGATGTGAAGGCAGGCAGGCTGAGCGTGGAGTCTCCCCTGGCTCGCGCGCTGCTGGGCAAGGAAGTAGGCGAGTCCGTGCAGGTCGAGCGCCCCCGGGGCGCCATGGAGTACACAGTGACGCAGGTTGCCTACACGGCTCCGACACACTGACCCTCTGAGTAGACAAGCTCTCCGCTTGGGACGAGAGTCATGAGGTCTTCACGGCGCGTCAAGCGCCCGGAGCTCCCTCTCCATGACGTCTCCCTCCGCGCACCGCCTCCCCACGAGTCTCCGCCTCCTGCTCCACGGTGGCACGGTGCTGGTGGGAATCTTCACCTTCGTCTACGCGCGGCTCGTCTGCACCTTCATCTGCAGCCTCCCGCCCCCGGTGCTGGCGCGCACGGTCATCCTGCTGTGCCTGTTCCACATGGGCCTCCGGGAGCTGCTGCTGCGGTTCGTTCCTCTGCAGAGCGAGCACTCCACTCCCGCACGCCGCGCATGGGTGCTGTCCGTGGTGTCCTGGGGCATGACGGGCCTGCTCGCCATCATCATCCACTTCGCGCTCTACCCGTCGTTCCCCATGCCCAGCCACCTCAAGTTCGCCGTGGGCTACTGGTTGCTGGGAGGCGGAATCCTCGCCCAGATGGAATACCTCTTCTTCGAGCGCTGGCTGCCGCAGAGCCCCGCGCTCTCACCAGAGGCGCAGTTGCGCGAGCGGCTCGGGCGGCGGCTCATCGAGGGCTACGTCATCTTCACCACCGTGCCCGGGTTTGTCCTCCTGCTCACCCTGCAGCGCTTCATCACTGAGCTCCATGGCGACGTGCGGTACGTGCTCGAGGCAGCCCTGCTCGCCGTCGGCTTCACGGGAGGAGCACTCGCGGCGGCCATTGCCTATGGCCGCAGTCTGCGCCGCGACTCGGAGCGGCTGCTCGAGGCCGTTCGCCGGGTGGGCAGCGGAGACTTCCAGCCCGCGGCCGCCACGAGCCGTCCGGATGAGCTGTCGCTCGTGGCCGCCGGCATCAACGAGATGGCCGGAGGGCTCCAGCTCCGCGAGCGCATCCGCGAAGCGTTCGGCCGCTTCGTCTCCCCGCAGGTCGCCACCGAGTTCATCGAGAAGTACGCGCGGCACGGGAAGACGGCGGTGCTGGGAGGCAGCCGGCGGGACGTGGTGATCCTCTTCAGCGACTTGCGCGACTTCACGCGCCTGTCCGAATCCCTGGCGCCCGAGGTGCTCATCGAGGTGCTCAACGGCTACTTCCAGGAGATGGTGGGTGCGCTCCAGAGCCACGGGGGCCTGGTGGACAAGTTCATCGGGGACGCGGTGCTCGCCGTGTTCGGGCTCACCGAGGGCCAGGGCAATCCCGCGGTGTCCGCCGTGAGCGCGGGCCTGGAGATGCGCCGCCGCCTGGAGGCCTACAACGCGCGGCTGGCCGAACGGGGCATCCACCTCGACTCCGGCATCGGCATCCACGCGGGCGAGGCCGTCGCGGGCTACCTGGGGAGCACGGATCGGCTGGAGTTCACCGTCATTGGCCACACCGTCAACGTGGCCTCGCGCATCGAGGGCCAGGCGCGCCAGCCCCGGCCGCCGCTGCTCTTCAGCGAGGAGGTGGCCCGGCGGCTCGGCGAGTTCTTCACCGTGAAGGAGGTGGACACGGTGTCCCTCAAGGGCGTGGCCGGAGAGATGCGGCTGCTCACGGTGGAGGGAGGGGCCCGAACGGTGCGAGCCGCCTGAGCCCCTGGAACGCGGTGCGATGGGATATGATGGCGCCTTCCTTCACTGGGGGCCTGTGAGATGAAGCGCTTCGTGATCGTGTTCTCCAACGAGCCGGGAGAGCCTGCCCCCTGGGTGGCTCAGGCCTGTGCCTCCGCGAAGTTGACGTTCGTGGACAACGGCCCCGTCACCGTCGAGCTCTCGAAGGATCCGCAGGCCCAGAAGCACCTGCTGTCCAACATCCCCTTGGGAGAGAACGCCGCGTTGGCCCCTTTCTACAAGGCGGCGCTGGAGAAGGTGGCGGGCAAGGAGGGGCGCATCGGCTTGTTCAGCAACAGCTGGCTGCTCTACCTGGGCCAGGGGCAGGTGGACGGCTGCGTGCTGGATTTCTCGGGACTGGAGGCCCAGAAGCAGCAGGGCCTGGCCGCGGGCATGAAGCAGCAGGACGTGGACGCCTACGTCGCCAAATACAGCCAGCAGATGCAGGAGCGGGCGCGCAAGTACCTGCCAGCCGAGAAGATCCTCGTGCTGCCCACGAGCGAGTCTGACGCGAAGAAGGCCGAGCTGGCCGCCGCCTTCATTCGCAAGCTGGGCTGAGTTCCGGCGCGAGCGGAATCTCTACGGGGGTCGGACAAGGGCTCACTCGCGACCTCCATCCTGGGTTGGGTGAGACTCCCAGTGGAGTGTTCAGTGTCGTGTGGCCCACGCGGCGTCAAGCGGGTCTCAAGAATAAATGACCAGCCCGTGGGCAGCAGCTCCCACGCGGGAGAGCAGGCTGGCGCCAGCGGACGGGAACGTGAAACAATCCCATCCTGCGAAGTGGGGGGGCGCTCATTCTCTTGGGCCTGTGCTCGGTGAACGCACAGAGAAGACAGGATGGAACGCTCTGCAATGAAATCAGAATGCTGTCTGCGGCGTTGTCCGCTCAGGTCTGCTCTTCATGACGAGTGAAAACACGAAACGCATCCTCATCATTGATGACTCAACGGCCATCCACCGGGATTTCCGCCGAGTGCTGTGTCCGCCCACGAGTCCAGGTCACGATCGACTCGCACTGCTGGAGGAGGAACTGCTGGGGGCAGGTGTCCTGAAGGACATACCGCGCGAGGAGTCGTTCGAAGTCGACTCCGCCTTCCAGGGCCAGGAGGGTGTGGCCAAGGTGGAGCGGGCGCTCGAGCAAGGCCGCCCCTACTCGCTGGTCATCCTGGACTACCGGATGCCTCCGGGATGGAACGGCGTCGAGACGCTCCGGCGCCTGCGCCAGGTGGATCCCGCACTGCCGGTGGTGCTGTGCTCGGCCTACTCGGACTACTCCTGGGAGGAGATCCGCCAGGAGTTCGGCGAGTCTCCGCTGCTGTCGGAGCTGAGGAAGCCCTGCGATGGCCGGGAGCTGCGTCAGAAGGCGCAGACCCTCTCCGAGATGCGCGAGAGCGACTCCGTGATGTGAGCGCCTGAGCGCTCGCTAGCCGCGACGTGCCGCGGGGAGCGCGGTTCCCCGCACGAGCGGAATCACCCCCATGGCCAGGTGTGTCTGGGGCTCCTGCCCGAGCGTTTTCAGTCGATCATGGGCGATGACGATCAGCAGCGCGTAGAAGCCGCAGGACACCAGCACGTGCCACCACGCGTGGAGCTGGGGGTTGGGGAATCCGTGCGCGGGCAGCGACTCGTTGAGCGTGGAGCAGAAGCGGATGTCGCTCATCCACACGGCGATCGCGAGCGCGTAGGAGCTCATGCCAAGCCGGTAGATGCGGCGGGTCCTCGCGTCCCGGTTGCGGCGGTGGATGAGGTAGACGCGGGCCAGGGCGTAGAGCTCCAGGGAGCCGAAGCTCGCGTGGAAGAGGTAGAACTGGAGCTTCCCGCGCGTGAAGGCCACCAGTGAGGTGACGAGCACCGCGTGTCCGAGCAGCGCCAGCGGGAACCACGTCCCGAAGCGCCGCTCCGGTTGGTTCTCCACCAGGATGTAGACGATGGCCAGCGCGAGGTAGAGCATGGGCAGCTCGTCCAGCATCTGGCACTGGAAGAGGAGCGTCGCGTGGAAGGCGATGCTCCCCAGCCCCACCACCGATACCAGGGCGAAGGCGACCAGGAAGCGGCGCTCCAGCACGTTCCGGTGCAGCAGGATGCCCAGCACCCCCGCGAGCACCATGGCCAGGCTGGACACCGAGTTGAACAGCTCCGCGATGTAGAAGACGTGCTGGTAGTTCGTCTCGCACCAGTCCACCGTCGACGTCGCCGGTCCCCAGAAACCGATGGTGGGTATCTGCATGGCGTGGGGACGCTACCCGGCCAGCGGGAGAGCGTCCACCACGCGTGCAGCTCACCGCGGCGGCTATGTGCCCAGCAGGCCCTGCTGGAACTCCTGCAGATCGCCGATGAGGTCCGCCGCGCCCTTGATGACCGTGGCGGTGCCCAGGACGATCTTCAGCGGGCCGGTGATGGAGTTGAGGCCCGGCACCATGCCGGCCACGTCCAGGCCGACCTGGCCGGCGGCGAGGGCGATCGCCACGGGATCCTTCGGATCCTTGCCCAGGGCGTCCACCAGATCCTTCACGCTGCCGATGGCACTGATGCCGCTGACGATGTTGCCAATGATGGGCACCGACTGCAGGCCCGCCTTGGCGGCGAACTCCGCGGCCTTCTGGGTGATCTTCGCCTTGATCTTGTCCGGGAGCGCATCGACGAATCGCCCGAAGAGGCGGCTGAAGTTCTCGATGCCCGCCTGGCCGAAGGGCAACTCCACGCCGGCCACCTCGAAGTGCGGCTTCTGGCCGAGCAGGTTGCCGGCCGCCGAGGCGATCTCGTTGAGCGCTCCGCCGATGTCACCGTGGGCGATCTTCTCGAACGCGTTGAACATGTTGGCGGCCGCGCCGGTGTCCACCATGGCGGCGTTGAGCTGCGGGTCGGCGAACAGCTTGCCGATGCTGCCGGGGATCTTCGACAGGCTGTCGAGGAACGCCTTGGCCACCTCGGGCGCCGTCTCGGCGATGGTGCGGCCCGTGTGCGCGATGCCCGCGGCGAAGCCCGCCACGTCTCCCTTCTTGAGCGCGTCGAAGGCCTGACCCAGCGACTTGCCCACCGCCTCGTTGCCGATGAGGCCGGCGGCGGCGACCAGGACATCCTTGGCGAAGGGCGGCAGGCCCACCTTGTCGGCGAACGCGCCCACCATGCGCGCCCGGAGGTCCGGCGAGAGATTACCCGCGGCCTTGGCCAGCGACTGCATCGCGGCGTTCACGTCGGGCGGGTTGCTGGCCAGGCTCTTGGTGGCGTCCAGCACGTCGAAGACGGCCGCGCCCAGGGCGGCGACGTCGGCGCCGTTCTGGATGCCGAACGCCTTGAGCTTGTCCATGATCTCCGGGTTGGAGGCCAGGGCGTTGGCGGCGGCGTTGCGGACGACGGTGTTGCCCATCATCTCCTTGAGGCCGGAGATGAAGTCGCCCTTCATCATCTTGTCGAAGGAGGCGTGCAGGTCCTTGTTGTTGACCAGCTCCTTGACGAAGGCCGGGTCGGTGAGCAGCGACCGCGCCATGCCGGAGAAGCCCGTGTCCGGCAGCTTCGAGGCCATGGTGGTGATGGCCTTCTCGACGAGCGCGGGGGGAATCTTTCCGGCCGCGTTCTTGAGGCTGAGCAGGGCCGCCTGCGGATCGTTGGAGACGATGGCCTGACCGGCGCGGATGAGGTCCGGCAGGGCCTTGGCGGCCTGGGCCAGCTCGGAGGGCGTGAGCCCCAGGCTGTTGATGGCGTTGCGCACGCCCTCGGGCAGCGTGGCGACGACCTTCTGGCCGATCTTGTCCAGCAGGGCGGGCGCGGCGTCCGCAGCCTTGCCCAGGGCGGTGACGCCCGCCTCGATGTTGCCCTCGCCGAAGGCCTTCATCGCGTCGAACAGGTGCGGCGCGGCCTTGCCGGCCTCGACGAGGTCCGCCGAGCTCAGGCCCATCTTCTCGAGCGCGGCCTTGACGGTGGGATCGCTGGAGAGCGCGGAGAGCGCGGCGTCGCGGGCCGTGTCGTTGCCGAGCAGGCCGCGGAGGCCCTCCATGCGGGTCGAGTCGTTGAAGAGCTTGCCGACCTGGTCGTGGAGATCCTTGTTGGTGACGAGCTCCTTGAGGAACGCGTCATTGGTGAGCAGCGTCTTGACGGCGCCGAGGTTGTCCGGGAGCTGGTTGGCCAGGCCCTTGAGCGCCTGGGTCGCCAGGTCCGGCGCGGCGATGGCGGCCTCGCGGACGGCATCGAGCGCGCCCTTCCAGTCGCCCTTGGCGACGGACTGCACGGCGTCATAGAGGTGCGGCAGCGCGGGGCCGGCGGTGCGCAGGGCGTCCTCGGTGATGCCCAGCTTGCCCAGCTGCTGCTTCACCTCGGCGGGCAGGGCGTCCACGAGCTTCTGGCCGAGCTTGGCGGCCAGCTCGGGCGCGGCCTCGACGGCCTCCTGCGCCTTGAGCAGGCCATCCTTGATGTTGCCGGCGGCGATCTGCTCGAAGGCCTCGAGGAGCTTCGGAGCGGCCTTGCCGGCCTCGACGAGGTCCTCGGGGGTGAGGCCGATCTTGGCGAGCTTCTCCTGGATGCCCTTGTCCTGCCCGATGGCGGTGAGGGCAGCGTCGCGGGCCTTGTCGTTCTCGAGGAGCCCGCGGATGCCGCTGGCGTCTCCGCTGACGAGCTTCTCGATCGAGCCCTGGAGGTCCTTGTTGGTGACGAGTTCCTTGAGGAACGCGTCGTTGGTGAGCAGCGACTTGACGACACCGAGGTTGTCCGGGAGCTGGTTGGCCAGACCCTTGAGGGCCTGGGTCGCGAGGTCCGGGGCCGCGGCGGCGGCGTCCTTGAGGGCGTTGTAGGCAGTCTTCCAATCGCCCTTCACGGCGGCGTCGGCGGCCTCATAGAGCTTGGGCAGGGCGGCGCCAGCCTTCTGGAGGGCCTCGGGGGTGATGCCCAGCTTGGCGAACTGGTCCTTGATGTTCTGCGGGACCTTGTCGAGCAGCTTCTGGCCCAGCTTGGCGGCCAGATCCGGAGCCGCCTGCACGGCGGCCTGGAAGTCAGTGAGCGCGCCCTTCACGTCACCGGCCTGGAGCTTCTCGAAGGCCTCGAGGATCTTCGGAGCGGCCTTGCCGGCGGCAACGAGATCCTCGGGAGTCAGGCCGAGCTTGGCGAGCTGATCCTGGACGCCCTTGTCCTGCCCGATGGCGGTGAGGGCGGCGTCGCGGGCCTTGTCGTTGGAGAGCAGCTCCTTGATGGCGCTGGTGTCACCGCCGATGAGCTTCTCGAGCGAGCCCTGGAGGTTCTTGTTGGTGACGAGCTCCTTGAGGAACGCGTCGTTGGTGAGCAGAGACTTCGCGGCGCCCAGCGAGTCGGGGAGCTGGTTGGCCAGACCCTTGAGGGCCTGGGTCGCGAGATCCGGAGCCGCCGCCGCCGCGTCCTTGATGGCGCTGTAGGCACCCTTCCAATCGCCCTTGGAGGCGGCGTCAGCGGCCTCGTAGAGCTTGGGCAGCGCGGCGCCAGCCTTCTGAAGGGCCTCGGGGGTGATGCCCAGCTTGGCGAACTGGTCCTTGATGCCCTGCGGGACCTTGTCGAGCAGCTTCTGACCCAGCTTGGCGGCCAGCTCGGGCGAGGTCACCACTGCCTTCTGGAAGTCGGTGAGCGCGCCCTTCACGTCGCCGGCTTGGAGCTTCTCGAAGGCCTCCAGGATCTTCGGAGCGGCCTTGCCGGCGGAGACGAGATCCTGCGGCGTCAGGCCGAGCTTCTCGAGCTGTGCCTTGACCCCCGGATCATTGCTGATGGCGGTGAGGGCGGCGTCGCGGGCCTTGTCGTTGGAGAGCAGCTCCTTGATGGCGCTGGTGTCGCCGCCAATGAGCTTCTCGAGCGAACCCTGGAGATCCTTGTTGGTGACGAGCTCCTTGAGGAACGCGTCGTTGGTGAGCAGCGACTTCGCGGCGCCGAGGTTGGCCGGGAGCTGTTGGGCCAGACCCTTGAGGGCCTGGGTCGCGAGGTCCGGGGCCGCAGCGGCGGCGTCCTTGATGGCGCTGTAGGCACCCTTCCAATCGCCCTTGGAGGCGGCGTCAGCAGCCTCGTAGAGCTTGGGCAGCGCGGCGCCGGCCTTCTGAAGGGCCTCGGGGGTGATGCCCAGCTTGGCGAACTGGTCCTTGATGCCCTGCGGGACCTTGTCGAGCAGCTTCTGACCCAGCTTGGTGGCCAGGTCCGGAGCCGCCTGCACGGCGGCCTGGAAGTCGGTGAGCGCGCCCTTCACATCACCGGACTGCAGCTTCTCGAAGGAATCCCACAGCTTCGGGGCCGCCTTGCCTGCCTGGACGAGGTCCTGCGGCGTCAGGCCGATCTTCTCGAGCTGAGCCTTGACGCTCGGATCATTGCCGAGCGCCTTGAGCGCCGCGTCGCGCGCCTTGTCATTGCCCAGCAGTCCGCGCAGGCCCTCCAGCCGCGTGGAGTCATTGAAGAGCTTGCCGACCTGATCATGCAGGTCCTTGTTGGAGACGAGCTCCTTCACAAAGGCGTCGTCGGTGAGCAGCGACTTGACGGCACCGAGGTTGTCCGGGAGCTGTCCCGCGAGGCCCTTGATGGCCTGCTGGACGACCTCGGGCGCGGCTCCGGCGGCCTGCTGGAGGCTGGAGAGCGCCTTCTGCCAGTCGCCCTTCGCCGCCGCATCCGCGGCGTCATAGAGGAGGGGCAGCGCGGCGCCGGACTTCTGAAGGGCCTCGGAGGTGATGCCCAGCTTGGCGAACTGGTCCTTGATGTTCTGGGGGACCTTGTCGAGCAGCTTCTGGCCCAGCTTGGCGGCCAGGTCCGGAGCGGACTGCACGGCGGCTTGGAAGTCGGTGAGCGCGCCCTTCACGTCCCCGGACTGCAGCTTCTGGAACGCGCCGAGGAGGTTCGGTGCGGCCTTGCCGGCGGAGACGAGATCCTGCGGCGTCAGGCCGAGCTTCTCGAGCTGTGCCTGGACGCCCTTGTCCTTGCCCAGCGCGGTGAGCGTGGCGTCGCGCAGCTTGTCGTTGCCGAGCAGATCGCGCACGGCGCCCAGGTCCGTGGGGTTCTGGATCAGCTTGCCCACGGCGGTGTGCAGATCGCCGTTGGTCACCAGCTGATGCACCAGCTCCTTGTCCGTGAGCAGCGTCTTGGCCACGCCCTCGGGCAGGTTCTTCGCCAGGCCGAGCACGGCCTTCTCGGCGATCTCCGGCGAAGAGGTCGCTGCTTCCTTCAGATGCGCGAGCGCCTCGTCATACTTGCCCTGGACCACGGCCTGCGCGGCCTTCTCCAGGTGCGGCGCGGCGTTGGTGCCGGCCTGCACGACGTCCTGGGCCGTCAGGCCGAGCTTCTCCAGCGCACCGGCCTGGGCCTGCTCGGGGGGCTTGGCCGTCTGCGGCGCCGTGGTGGAGCCCAGCATCGCCTGCTGGTTGCGCTTGCGGGAGTCTCCCTTCGTCTCGAAACCGTCGGACTGCTTCACCCGGTTGGTCGCCGCCTTGGGAGCTTCCTTCGGCTTGGGTTGCGCTTTGGGCTCATCCTTCACCCGGTTGTTGGACGAGCCACCACCACCGACGCTGTTGACGGACATGCGTTGCCTCTTGAGGACTGGAGCTCCCGGTTGACCCGGGGCGGAAGGCGGAAAGGCCCCCCCCATGCAGGGATTATCGATCCGCCGCCGGTCCCAGTTGTTGGGATAGGTTTTTCCTGGGGATCACTTCGCGGCGCTGGCCTGGACGCCCTTGTTCACTTCTTCGAGGGCCTTCTCGGTGAGCTGGACGGCTTGGTCCCGGTGAGCACTGGCCTTGTCGGGGACCTCGGCGCGCTTTAGGGCGTTGAGCGCGTAGCGCAGGTGGACGAGCGCGTCCTCGAGCTTGGGCGGGTTCGCCGCGTAGGCAGCATGGCTGAGAGCGCCCAGCACGAAGGCTGCGGCGACGGCGAAGGCAGTGCGGCGCATGAGGAACTCCGGGCGATGTGGGAGGGGCGCGGTGGCCGGGGGACCCGCGAGGCCCTTAGGGCCTCTTTGCAGGACCTTACGTCTACCCGAACGGCCACTCCCACGGTGTCAGTTCCTACCCATCTGGGGTGGGTCGGTACCTCGTTTTCCATCGCGGTTGTGAGGGTCCAACCATTGGAGAACATTCATTTTTTGTGACCTGATAGGACCTCCAAGATTTTTCTCGGGGGGCGTTAAATGCGTTTCGGCAGCTGAGGGAATTTCACCTGCTGTCCGGGTGAGCCCGTTCGATCGGGCCCCCACCCCTGGCATTCGACAACGAGGAGAAAGACACATGGCCCTGCGCATCAATGATGGCTGGAAGGTGTTGATCGGTACTCTCGGACTGTCCCTGTTCGGTTGCGGTGGTGGCGGCCTGGAGGACGAGGGCTCGCTGGCGCGCACGGCGCAAGGGATCGACGGGGCGGTGACGGTGACGCTCAACGGCGAGGCCGTAACGGTGCTGGAGTGTGGAGTGTCCTCGTGGGTGGATCTGGGCGCCGAGGCCACGGACGGCGCGGGCAGCCCGCTCGAGGTGGCCACCTTCAACTCGGGGCATGACGCGTTCGGCCCGGGCCCCAATGCCAACGCCCAGGGCACCTACTACGTGCAGTACCAGGCCACGGACGCCAACGGGGCCACGGGGGAGGCCATCCGCACGGTGGTCGTCGATGACACGCTCGCGCCCACGCTGACGCTCAATGGGGAGCAGACCATCATCCACCCGTGCGGCAGCCAGTTCGTGGATCCGGGTATCACGGCGACGGATGCGTGCTACGGCAACCTGGCGCCGAGCGCGACGGTGACGGGCTACGTGAACGGCTGGGTCGAGGGCACGTATACGGTGGAGTACTCGGTGACGGATGCGGCGGGTCACGCGGTGGGGCCGGTGACGCGCACCGTTCAGGTGGTCTCCTGCCCCTGGAACCAGTACTAGCGCGGGCGCGGGCTCCGGCGGTGGGCGCGAATCAGCTTTTCTGCTGATGGGGAGCGGTTAAGGTGCCGCTCCCGTAGCGTTCCACCCTTGGAGGCTCGCTCGTATGAAGGCTCTCGTCGCAGCTCTGGCCCTGACTCCTGCGCTCGCGCTCGCGCAGCAGCAGGACTTCTCGAAGGTCCAGATCAAGGAATCCACTGTTGCCGGCAACGTCCATATGCTGATGGGCGAGGGCGGCAACATCGCCGTCTCGGTAGGCCCCGAGGGCGTGCTCATCGTGGACGATCAGTTCGCCCCGCTGGCGCAGAAGATCAACGCGGCCATCGACAAGCTGAACAAGGGGAAGATCCAGTACGTGCTCAACACGCACTGGCACTTCGACCACACGGGCGGCAACCCCATCTTCGGCAAGGAGGGCCGCATCGTGGCGCACGAGGCGGTGCGCGCGCGCTTGTCCTCCGATCAGAAGGTGCTCGGGATGGAGGTGAAGGCGCTCCCGAAGGAGGGCCTGCCCGTCATCACCTATGACAACAGCATGTCCATCTGGTTCAACGGTGAGGAGGTGCGCCTGACGCACTACCCCGCCGGACACACGGATGGAGACACGACGGTGTACTTCACCGGTTCGAACGTGCTGCACACGGGCGATCTGCTCGTGGTGGACTCGTTCCCGTTCATCGACTTCGACAACGGCGGCACGCTGGACGGCTACATCCGCGACCAGGAGAAGATCCTCCAGACGCTGCCGGCGGGTGCGAAGATCATCCCGGGCCACGGTCCGCTGGCGGGCCGCGAGGAGCTGGAGCGCGCGCAGGCCATGCTGAAGGAGACGTCGGCCCTGGTGCGCTCCAAGAAGGAGGCGGGCAAGACGCTCGATCAGATCAAGGCCGAGGGACTCCCGGAGAAGTACAAGAGCTGGGCCAACGCCTTCATCAAGGAGCCGGTGTTCATCGAGATGCTCTACAAGGGCGTATCGACGGCGGCGAAGGCTCCTGCGGCGCCCGCGCCTGTGCCTGCGCCCGCGCCTGCACCCGCGCCGAAGAAGTAGTGCCTCCCCGAGAGGACCTGGGGCGGCCATGGAGCCGCTCCGGGCTGCTCTGCTAGCGTCGCCGGGGTGGGGACCCTGACACGACCGGAGCCGGGCCGCTCCGAGCGAGACGAGCTGGAGCGGCTCCAGCAGGAGCTGCGAGAGGTCCGTGGCCATCGAGAGACGCTGCCGCGCGAGAACGCGGAGCTGGCCTTGCAGGTGGAACAGCTGGAGCGGGAGGTCCGCTCGCTGCGCGACACGGTGGACGAGGCCCGTGGAGAGTGGAAGCAGCCGGCGCCGTCCTTGCCCGAGCAGCTCGTTTCGCCTTTCCTCGTGAGCCCTTCGAGAAGGACGGCCTACGGACGGTTGCGCTACTCGTTCCGGACCGTTCTGCCGACGCTGCTCCCCTTCGCGTACGTGGCGGGGCGGCTGCACAAGGCGAACGAGTACTCGCTCTTCTTGATCGCGGGTTACGTGCTCTTCAGCTTCGGGCTGATCTACTTCATGCAGGGGCATGAGGACGACGATGGGCGCCGCGCCTGGAGTTTCGATGAGCAGGGGTTCTTCCCGGTGGACCTGGCGGAGGGGAGTGGCAAGGTGCTCTACGCGGAGCTCCAGCAGGTCGAGGTGAGGCAGGGCTGGCTGGAGCGGCTCTTCGGCTTCGGCACCGTGCGAGTCACCTGGACGCCGGCGGTCCCCACTTCTCTCGGCAAGGCGAGGGGGTTCTCGAACCGGGTCATCGACATTCCTCTGCTCGATGAGCCGAAGCGTTTGGCGGCGTGGCTGGAGGAGCAGAAGGCAGGCGCGCATGTCGGGTGAGCGTTTCATCGAGCCTGCGGTGGCCCAGGCTCTGGAGTCGACCCGGGACGAGCTGCGCGTGGCGCAACAGGCATTGGGTGCCCTGCCGCGCGAGCGTGCCGAGCTTCGGGGGCGGCTGAAGGAGCTCCAGGCCGAGCGAGAGAAGCTGCTCGGGGAACTGGAGGGGATGAAGAAAGGGCCCAGGAAGCCGCCTCGGCTGCCAGGGCGGCTGACGACTCCCTTCGAGCTGCGGCCGTGGTTCTCGCGGCAGCGCATCGACCGGGAGGTCGTGCCCATCCTGCTCCTGATCGGGACAAGCGTCGCCCTGGCGAGAAGAGAGAGGGTGCTGGAGGCGGGGTTCTTCACCCTGATTCTGGTGCTCTGGATGCTGAATCCCGTCGTCGAGCGCTGGCGCAGGCGCCCGAGATGGCATTTCGGAGAGCGCGCCTTGGAAGAGAACGTCGAGGGAGTGCCACCTGTCTTCATCGCTTACGCGGACGTGCTCGACGCCGAGGTGCGAGTCTCCTACAGCCAGCATCGGCGGGGCCTGGGCTCCGTGGTGGTCCGTTGCAAGCCGAAGAGAGGAGAGGCGCGGGGGCAGTCCCTCACGCTGAGAGACGTGCCCGAGCCTGAGCGGCTTGCGGAGTGGATCCGTTCGAAGCGTTCCAGTGCGGAGTGAGGGTCCGTGCCTGCCGGGAGCGCGGCTGGGTGCTAACGTGCGGCGCGTCCATGCGCTGTGCCGCCGCTGCCTTCCTGGCGCTCTTCGCCACCGCCTGCCGGGACGAGCGCCTCGTGCCCGCGCTCCCTCCCGGGCTGCGAGTGGACACCTATACCCAGCGGTCTGCCTCGAAGGTGGATGTGCTGTGGGTGGTGGACGATTCGGGCTCCATGGCGCCGCGGCAGGAGAACCTCGCGCGCAACTTCCAGGCGTTCATCACGCTGTTCCGGCAGGGGAGCATCGACTTCCGGCTGGCGGTCGCCACCACGGACGTCTTCGCCCGGCCGGGCGAGCTGGTGGGAACGCCCGAGCTGCTGACGCCGGATACGCCGGAGCTCGAGGCGGCCTTCGCTCGGAACGTGCAGGTGGGGACTCTTGGCAGTGCGTACGAGGAGGGCCTGGAGGCCGCGCGGCTCGTGCTGGAGCGACAGGTGGAGGAGGGGGCGCCATGGAGAGAGGCACTAGCAGCGTGCGAGGCGGGGTGTGAGTCGGAGGCATGCCGCGCGGACTGTGGCGTGCGCTACCCCGTGCCGTTTCTTCGTCCCGGGGCGTTCCTGTACCTGATCTTCGTGACGGATGAAGACGACCGTTCGCCCTATGAGCTGCGCGCGTACTGGCGAGCGTTCGAACAGGCGCAGGGGATTGGTAATGACGGCACGGTGGTGGCTTCGGCCATCATCGGCGATGTGCCATCCAATGGCTGTGGGGCCACACCGGGCCAGCGATATGCGGAGCTGGCGCGGATGACGGGCGGGGAGGTGGGGAGCATCTGCGATGCCGAGTTCGCGGGCACACTGCGCGCACTGGCGACGAGCGCCGTGGGGTTGAGGCGGACCTTCGTGCTGTCTCACGAGCCGGATCCCGAGACGTTCGAGGTGCACGTGTACTACCCGTGCGGTGCGACGACGGAGGCCATGGCGGACTGCGAGTCGGTGGACCGCTCAGCGTGCGAGGGGAAGCCGGCCGAAGCGTTGGAAGCCGTGTGCACGCCTCGGCGCGAGGGACCGGATGGCTGGCGCTACGAGGCTGATCGGGACGCGCTCTTTTTCTCGGGCCGGTCCGTCCCGGGGCTGGGGACTCGGGTGGAGGTGAGGTATTTCGAGGAGGGCGCGAGGTGAGGTGGCTGTGGCTCGGTCTGGTGCTGCTGTGCGTGGCATGTGGCGGAGATGTGGCCAGTCAGGTGCGGCCGCGGCTGGTGGTACCCCCGGCGAAGCTGGAGCTGGGCGCGGTGCCGGTTTGGCGTGAGGCCACAGGAGAGGTTCCTCTTTCCAATGCGGGCCGTGCCGCGCTGCGCGTGTCCGGGGTTCGGATCGAGGAGCAGGACAGTCCCTTCCGAGTGGTATCAGCACCGGAGAGCGTGGCGGCAGGCGGGCAGGAGGCGATCCAGGTGGCCTTCGTTCCTCCTGCCGAGGAGGCGTACCAGGCCACCCTGGTGATCGAGACGGATGATGTGGCGCCCGGAGTGGTGGAGGTGGCGCTCACGGGGGAAGGGCGGACGGCGGCGGTGTTGGAGTTGGCGCCCGGAGTCGTCGACTTTGGCAGGGTGGCGGAGGGGCAGTCCATGGTCCGCTCGTTCTCGGTGCGCGCGGGAGGGACGGCGGCTCTCTTGCTGGAGGAATTGGAGTTGGTGACGGGCACGAGCCCGGCCTTCAGCCTCGTGGGCTCGGTGAGGACTCCGGCGCTGGTCGACCTGGGCAGCGAGGTTCAGCTCACCGTGCGGTGCACGGTGCCGTCCGGAGCTTCGGGGGCCATGAGCGGGGGCGTGCTCCTGCGGACCACGGATCCAGCACGAAGGGAGGCGAGGGTGGAGTTGCTGAGCACGGTGAACCGCGCGCCCGTGGCCATCATCGCTCCGTTGGGAACGAGCGCACCGGGGCGTGAAGTGGTGCTCGATGGAACGGGCTCGGAGGATCCGGACGGGGACGCACCGCTGGCGTATGAATGGGTGCTCCGCTCGCGACCCGTGGGAGCCCAGGCCTCCATCGCGGAGCCAGCAGCGGCTCGCACGGTGCTGCGGTTGGATGCGGCAGTGCCTGGAGAGTACGAGGTGGAGCTGAACGTCACGGATGCGGCGGGGGCGCGGAGCGTAATGCCGGCCCGGGCGCGAGTGGTGGCGGCCCCCGCGCAGCAGCTCCTGGTGGAGATGTTCTGGGACCACGCCACCACGGACATGGACCTGCATGTGCTGCGTGCGCCGGGAGCGGTGCTCGGGAGCAGTCCGGATGACTGCCACTATGCAAACCCCCGCCCGGACTGGGGCACCACCGGAGTGACGCGGGATGATCCGGAGCTGCTGCGGGACGCGCTCACGGGCTACGGGCCGGAAGTGTTCGGCTATGGCGAGCCTGTGGAGGGGAGCTACCGCATCGCCGTGGTGTTCTCTCGTGAGAATGGAGCCGTTGATCCTCGGAGCACGGTGACTGTACGGGTGTACGAGCGCGGCGTGGTGAAGGGGGAGTTCCAGCGCATGCTCTCGAACCAGGGCGATGCGTGGAACGTGGCGGATGTGAGCTGGCCCTCGGGCACCGTCACGGAGGTGCCATGAGGAGTACGGTTCCCTGGGTGCTGGGGCTTTGCGTGCTCGTGTGGGGAGCGTGCTCGGACTCGAAGCCGGAGCCGCAGCCGGATGCAGGAGTCCCCACTCAGGCCTGCGAGCGGAGAGAGGACTGCCCGGACGGTCAGGTCTGCACACAGGACCATTACTGTGCGCCGTGCGAGTCGAGCGGACAGTGCCGGTTGAAGGAAGTCTGTGACGCCGAGGCCCGTGCCTGCACCTTGCGTGAGGGCTGGGGCACGGAGTGCGCGCGCAACGAGGAGTGCACCCTGGGGGATTGGTGTCGCCAGGGGCTGTGCCAGCCACGGGCGGCGGTCTCGCTGTGCCCTTCGGGTACACGAGACGAGTGCCCCACTGGGCAACGCTGCCAGAGTGCGAATCTCGTGTGCGAAGAGGATCTCGGGTGCCTGGGAGACACAGACTGTGGTGCGGAGGAGGTCTGCAACACGGGTCTGCATGCGTGTGTCCCGCGCTGCACCGAGTCCACGGCTCCCACGGTCTGCGCTTCGGGCGAACGCTGTGCTGAAAATCGCTGTGTCCAGTGCGTCGAGAGCAGCGAGTGTGGCTCGGGGTTCGTATGTGACGCGGCGGGTCGCTGTGTCGTCACGCCGCGGTGTTATTCGGATCGGGACTGTCGCGTGCCACTGTCCTGCCATGTGCCGACAGGGACCTGCCTGGAGCGCCTGCCTCCGTGTACATCGGATGAGGGCTGTGGCTCCGACCAGCGTTGCGACATCGGAACGGGGGCATGCGTGCCTCGGGCCTGCCAGCCGGACGCCCTGGAGCCCAATGACTCGCCTGCCGCGGCCTTCCCTGTCAGCGCGAGTCGCTACCTCGATCTGACCCTGTGCACGGGAGATGTGGACCACTTCTCCATCGCCTTGCAGCGAGGGGACCAGTTGGGGGTGAACGTCGAGGGAGATCCCTTCGCGGAGCCCTCCTTCTCGACGTCCATCATGGATGCGAGCGGGAGGGTGCTCGCCTCTGGGAGGATGCTGGCGTCCTTTGTGGCGGCTGTTCCTGGTCTGTATACCGTTCGAGTCTCCACGTCGGCTGCTACGCAGCGATACGATCTGGGGTTCTTCCTCTCGCGCGGGACACCCTGTGATGACGACCGCCAGGAGCCCAACGACACTTCGGCCACGGCGAAAGGGTACGTCCCAGGGACATCGATAGAAGGAGTCATCTGTCCGCAGGACCAGGACCACTTCAGGGTGTCCGTGCAGGAAGGGCGAGGGATCAGAGCGTCCCTGACGAACTACGTTGCAGCGAGCGGTTTGCTGCGCCTGTGTCTCCTGGAAGGAGCAACGGAGCTGGGCTGTTCGGAGGAGCCGGCGGGGGCGGTCGTTGCCCTGCCCGCAGCGGCGGTGGGAGGAAAGAGCCTGACCGCGCGAATCACGGGGGACGACGCGCGCACGACGAATGGCTACACCTTCCAGGTGGAGTTCCCATGAGTGGCCTTGCGCGGCTCGGAATCCTGGCGCTGGTGTTGCTCGTGGCCTGTGGGGGAGGGCGCCCGCCGGGCACGGATGCAGGGACGAACGAGGATGCAGGGACGCAGGGGCCTGGTGATGCCGGAGTGCCGGACGCGGGCGTGGCGGATGGAGGTGCGGATGCGGGCGCATTGGCTCCTCCGCGTCTGCTCGGCGCCCTGCCCGCGCGTGGCGAGAGCGGTGGAGGCACCTGGATTACGGTCAGAGGTACCGGCTTCCTACAGGGTGTGGCGAACAGCACCACGGACGCCGCCAAGCTCACGGTGCTCGAGATAGGCGGGACGCAGGTCCGAGACTTCCAGATCATCGATGACACCTTGATCGATCTGCGGACCCCACCGGGTCCCGCTGGTGCCGCAATCATCACCCTGAAGAATCCACGGGGGTTGGCGACGTGTGAGGAGTGCTTCACCTGGTTCGAGCCCCTCACCCTGAGCACGGTCACTCCAGAGGAAGGACCCCAGGCGGGCGGCAACACGGTGACACTGGTGGGCTCCGGCTTCACGGAGGGAACGCAGGTGCTCATCGGGGGCACGACGAGTCCCAGGGTCACACGGGTTTCGTCGACAGAGCTGAGGGTCGTCGCGCCCAGGGCCCGCTTGGCGGACCGCGTGGACGTGCGGGTCTATGGTGATGGCGAAGGAGGCTTGCTGCGCCGCGCGTACCGCTACGTGGAGGATCTGCGGATCGCGGAGCTGGCCCCGCTCACAGGGCCGCTTGAGGGAGGAACCTCGGTGGTGCTCACCGGCCAGGGTTTTGAGGGCGCCATGGCCGTGTCCTTCGGAGGCATCCCCGCCGAGTCCTTCACGGTGGAGAGTCCCACACGCATGACCGCCATCACGCCTCCAGGCATCCAGCTCAGAGCCGTGGAGGTGCGCATCGTCACGCCACGTGACACCTGGACGGCTCGTGGAGGCTTTACCTACGTCGAAGCCTCCGGGCCCTTCGCGCTGTACGGAGTCTTTCCTCACGTGGGGACGCGCCCGGACGGCACCGTGACTTTGACTGGGCAGGGGTTGGACAAGCCGGGCCTCTCCGTGAGCTTCGGGGGAGAGCAGGTGGTCCTTGGTGCTGTGACACCCACCACGGCCGTTGTCACAGTGCCCCCACGAGGCGTTCTTCCCCGAGTCGTCCCCGTGGCCGCGACGAATGGAACGGAGAACGCGAGCCTCGTGAACGGCTACACGTTCCGGCTGTCTCTGTCCTCCGCCACTCCGTCGAGCGGGCCGACTCGGGGCGGGACGGAGGTGCAGGTCGACGGAGTGAATCTCCCTCCAGACGCCAGGGCATACGTGGGAGCCATCGAGGCCTCAGGAGTCTCCATTGCTAGTGAAAACCAGCTTCGCCTCACCTCTCCGTTCGGTGCGAGCGGCCCGGCGAGTGACATCCGCGTCCAGTCCGCGAACGATCCGGAGAACGAGGCTGTCCTGTCGACGGCCTTTCAGTACGAGGCGCCGGTCATGCTCGGTCAGGTGGAGCCCGCGCGAGGCGCCATCGCGGGAGGAACGCTCGTTACGGTTCGGGGCGATGGCTTCGGAGAGGGCACGGCCGTCACCCTGGGGGGGCAGCCCGCTCGAGAGGTGCAGATAGTGGATGCGCATACGCTCACCTGCCGCACGCCTCCCGCGAACATGGGAACCGTGGAGGTGGCGGTGGCGAGAGGAATCGCCCGCGCCGTACTGGCCGAGGGATTCACCTTCTTCGACCCGCGCAGTGCCGGCGGGTTGTCGGGTGCTCCCTTTACGGGGACGCTCAACGTCACGGTGCTGGATTCCTCGTTTGGCTCCTATGGAGCTCCTGTCTCCGGAGCGCGGGTGATGCTCGGCACGGATCCCGCGTCGCCGTTCCAGGGAACGACCGATGCGCGGGGGCAGCTCACGCTCTCGGACACACGGCTCGTCGGAGCGCAGATGGTGACAGCCTTCAAGGAAGGCTACGACGCCATCACGGTGATGGGCATCCGCGCGGAGAATCTGACGGTGTACCTGCACCGCATCGGAAGTGAGATCAACCCCGGCGATCCGCCGGAACTCCCCACCGCCGTCATCAAGGGCCGGGTGTTCGGCTTCAAGCCTCCTCGACCGCTGGCGCCGGATGAGCAGCTGGAGGCCCGCGTCTTCGTCGCCCAATCGAGCCCTGCGGGAGGCCCACCTTTCACGGGAGCAGGGGATCGGACTGCTGACACGTGGAAGTTGCGCCAGGACGGAGGCTCCTTCCTCGTGCATGCCCGGCCGGGCTTCCGGGCTGTGTATGTGGTGCTGGGGGTGGTGAAGGGCACGGAGTTCGAGCCATACCTGCTAGGCCTCCACCGAGGCATCAGCGCCTCCAACTCCCGGGCCGCCGAGGGACAGGATGTGGTGCTCGACATGCACCTGGATGCTTCGGTGCCCCTCACGGTCGACGGTCCGGTGAGCGTGGACGGAGTCACCGCATTGCATCAGGTGTACGCGTGGCTGGATCTGGGCTCGGAGGGATTCGTTCCCCATCCCTCCAACTGGGGGACGGGCTCTCGGCTCTTCTCGTCCATCACAGGCCCGGGGCCTCGGCTCACGTTCCCTTTCTTTCCTCGGCTCGATGGCTCGAGCGTCCTCTTCCTGGATCTGCTCCAGGGCACCACCGCGTACCCACAGAGTCTGCTCTATCACCGCCAGCCTGGAGCGCTGGGGCAGGGGGTAACGCTCGGGCCGATGCTGCCGCTGAACACCTTCACGACACCGGCACGCGGCAACCTCTTCGAGGGCACGGTGGCCTGGAGTGTGGCGGGCGGTGCCACTCCAGAAGTGCAGCAGCTCATCCTCTCGGAGTGGAGCCCCACGGGAGGCGCTCGCTGGACGGTGATCATGCCGGGAGGACCGACGCAGGTGTCGATGCCGGCTCCAGCGCTGGAAGTGCTGCGCGCCACGCTCCCCACGGGGGCCGTGCTTCGAGCCGAGCTGACCACCAGCCGCATTCCCCGCTTCCAATATGACCAGTGGACCTATGACGCGCTGTCCCCCGTGACGTGGACGGCCTACTCCCTGGCTCGTTCGGAGTTGATCGATCCGTGAATCGCCTCTGCTGCCTCGCGCTCCTGCTCCTGCTCACCGCCTGCTCCGACACACGGACCGGCACGGACTGCCGCGAGTCCTCGGACTGCGGCACGCCCGCGGAGGCCTACCGCTGCGACCCGGCCACCCACGCATGTCTCTGCCGCACGGATGCTGCCTGTGCCCCGAGCGAGCTGTGCAACGCGGCCGGTTTCTGCCAGACCCGCGCGGGCTGCGAGAAGAACGCGGACTGCGCGGATCCAACTCTTTTCTGCGACACCTCGACGGGAACCTGTCTGGTGCGAGGCCGCTGCACGACGGACCTTCACTGCCTCGCGGGCGAGGTGTGTGACGTCTCACGAGCCACCTGCGTCGAGGGCTGCAAGAGCGCGGGAGATTGCCCGGGAACGGCCTGCCGCTGTGGAGACGTCCCGTGCCTCTGTGATGCCCAGGATGAGGCCGGCCGTTCCGCGTGTGCGGTGGGAGTCTGTGACGCGGCCTTCTGCGCGAGTGACCGCGACTGTGCCTTCGGAGAGCGCTGTGGCACTCCGAGCCAGGAACCCCGCGCGCGCTGTTACAGCGACGCGGATCCGCTCCGTCGCCCCTACTGCGCGAGCTGCAACTACGGCGGGGGCGTCCAGGTGTGTGGCCGCGGTGCCAACTACTGTCTCGTGGAGACAGCTCCGGGCGGAGGCTCCTTCTGCGGTGTGGACTGCTCGGAGGGGCAGGGCTGCCCGAATGGCTACCAGTGCGCTGACGTGGCGGTGGCGTACAGCCAGTCGCGCTGCCGGGCCGACGCCGATTGCCCTCCGGACTCCTCGCTCCCATGCCGCGAGGATGCGGACTGTCAGCACGGCGCGCGCTGCGTGAAGGGCGCATCCCAGGAAGTGGGGGCGTGCGCCGGGCGCTGCGACGTGGCCGAGGGCGAAGTGCTGGGCTACTGCTCGTGCCAACAGGACACGGACTGCGCCCAGGGAACCTGCAGCCAGGGCGCGTGCTCGCTCAGCCGCAAGCCGTGCGTGACGGACTCGGACTGCCGGCCCGTGCGCTGCGTGGATCTCCGTGGCGCGGGGGGATGTCTCATCGGTCGGAACTGCGCCCCCGACGAGGGGCTCACCTGCGCCGAAGTGGCCCCCCGCTGACCTGAAAACCCCCGGTATTGCTGGGAATTGAATGTCCGGCTGGGTGCCCCGTCAGAAGGGACAACTAGGCAACACGACGGAGGAACTCGAACATGGCCCTCAAGACCGGCATCTTCTCTCTGGCTCTCGGCACGCTGCTCCTTGGCACCTCGGCCCTCGCGGATGACACCCAGAAGTTCCAGCCCCAGCATGACGCCTCCCAGGTCCAGGCGCAGGGCTTCCGCGGCGGCCCGGACCACTCGCCCTCCTGGGGCAACCCTCCCGCTCAGAACCCCTCCCGCGACGGCCGCTGGTACCGCCGCACCCCGCAGCCTGCTCCTCGCAACGACAACGGCCGCTACGAGCTCAAGCTCGTCCAGCAGTGGGTGCCCGGCAGCTACGATCGGGTGTGGGTGCCGGAGAGCTGCAGCTACCGCCCGCGTCATGGCCGCTCGCAGTGCACCGGTGGCTACTACACGCAGCAGTGGGTGGAGGGCCACTACGAGACGGTCGAGCAGTGGGTGTGGGTCGCCAACCCGTGGCGCCGTGGCAGCCCGGTCGTCTACTGGCACAACTGAGCCGCACCTGAATATCGGATGAACACGTGACGCCGGGAGCCCTCGCTTCCGGCGTCAGTCGTTTTGTAGTCCCGAGTGCCTTTTGCGCGGCGCCCTGCTAGTGAGTCCCGAGCATGGTCGCCGCCTTCATTCATGACTCGCCAGAGCCTCGCGGGAGCGCGCTGCCATGAGCGAGCCCCTGCACCTGCCCCCGGTGACGGATGCCCAGGGTCGGCCGCTGGACATCATCGAGCTGCGAGGCCTCACGGTGGACTGCATCGTGGGCGTCTATCGCCGGGAGCGGGTGGTGGCGCAGCCGCTGCGGCTCGATGTGGCCCTCTTCCTGGACACGCGAGAGGCAGCAGCCGACCGGCGGTTGGCGCACACCGTCCACTACGGGAGGCTCGCGGGCGAGCTGCGCTTCCTGCTGGAGGCTTGTCGCTTCGAGCTGGTGGAGTCCGCCGCGGAGGCGGTGTGCCGCTATCTCCTGGTGCCGCCCACGCCGGACGCACCGCGCGCCCAGGTCCGAGCAGCCACGGTGCGCATCACCAAGCCCGAAGCACTCGCGGGCCGCGTCATCCCTTCCATTCAGGTGCACCGCTTGGCCGGGGAGATGCACTACCCGGCGGAGGAGAAGCCCTTCGGGCGCGTGGACATCATCCACGAGGGTGAGGGCTACGGCATCTACCGCCTGCGCATCCGGTCAGGAGGCCTCATCCCCTCGCAGGCGCATCGGATGGTGGAGGAAAGCGAGATGGTGCTGGGCGCCGGTCTGCTGTTGCAGGGACGGCCCGTAGCGCGAGGCATGGCCTTCCGCTGGCCGCGCGGCTTCGCCCGCAGGTACGAGAACCCCAGCCCCCTCGAGCAGACGGTCCTGCGTGTGGACCGTCCGCGCTTCGTGGCCTCGGAGGGGATGATCGAGGAGACCCCGGAGGCGGAGCTGCTGCCCGCGCAGGGCCAGTCCTACTATCCGCCGGACGAGCACGCCGTCCCGGGTGGCATCGACAAGGAACAGGGATGAACCTGGACAATCGCGTCCGGCTCTTCGTGGTGCTCGCGGCGGCGTTCTGCACCGCGCTCATCGTGGCCGATCTCATCGGCGTGAAGCTCTTCGAGGTCCACCTCGGCTCGCTGGTGGCGGTGATGCCCGTGGGGATGATCGCCTTCCCGGTGACGTTCGTCCTCACGGATCTGCTCCACGAGTTCTACGGGAAGAAGGCGGCCCGCTTCGTCACGTGGCTGGGGCTGTTCATGTCCCTGTTCACCTTCGCCACCATCTCCATCGCGACCGCCATCGAGTGGGCTCCGATGACCCGGGCCCCGGACTATCGAGGCACCGTCGAGTCCTCGTTCAACAACGTCTTCGGCACGTCGCAGCGCATCCTGATCGCGTCGATGGTCGCCTATGTCCTCAGCCAGCTCTGTGACATCGCCGTCTTCCATCTACTCAAGCGGCTGTCTCACAACCGGATGCTGTGGCTGCGCTCCACGGGCTCCACGGTGGTGTCCCAGCTCATCGACACCACCGTGTTCCAGCTCATCGCGTGGCTGGCGGTGCTGCCCACCGATGTGGTGATCAACATCATCGTCACCTCGTACATGGTGAAGCTGCTGGTGGCCGTGGGGCTCACGCCCATCATCTATGCGGGGCACGCGCTGGTAGAGCGGTGGCTCGGCATGAAGCCCATCCAGCTGACCCCGGGGGGCGAGCCCATTTTCGAGGACTCCGACAAGTCTCTCGGCCATCCCGTGGGATGAGCGCGGCTCAGCCACCGTCCCGCAGTGGTCAGTACTGTGAGTGAAATAGATCTCACAGAGGCAGGGGTTGCGGCTCGTACACGCGACTACTTCAGGCGCATCGGCCTCTCAAATGCGAGACACACGCCGCATCAGGAAGGCTTCTGATCGGCTCATCCAACCCTGCGGAATCGCATCAGCCGCTACCCTCCCCAGCGGCCCACCGGGCTCGAATCCACCCAGACAGGCGGAATGAAGCCCACGCGCTCCTTGTCCGGCGGCGGTCCTCGCGGCGGCCTCTCTCGCCGCGACCCACACAAGGAGTCTGGATGCACGTCAGGTCGACCCTGAGAGGTCTCAGTTGTGCCCTCACGCTCTCCCTGCTCGCCTGTGGGCGGGCCGAGATGACGCAGACCGAGCATGGTTCTCGCTCGAATCGCCCCAGCACGTCTCCCCCTCAGGATCCGTCGACGCAGCAGCCGGAATCCCCTTCGCAACCGGGTTCTCCCTCTGTTCCATCCCTTCCGCCGTCCGAGGAGCCACCTGCCTCACCGGCCCCGCCACCCCAGACCGAGCCCCCAGCCACCCCGCCTCCTGCGGAGCCCCCGGCGACTCCGCCTCCTGCTCCACCTCCTCCTGAGTTCTCCCGCATCCTCTGGGTCTCTCCCGGCGGGAGCGATGCCTCCGAGGGCTCCAAGGAGCGGCCCTTCCGCACGGTGGCCAAGGCGCTCTCCGTGGTGCGGCCGGGCGAGGCCATCTTCCTCCAGTCCGGCACCTACTCGGAGCGGCTGCGGCTCGAGGAGCAGGGCGGGGATGCCGACTCGCTCCTCACGATCAAGGCGGGTCCGGGCGCCACCCCCGTCATCAAGGGAGGCACGGGCAGCTCCTCGCCGATGATCGATGTGCGGGGCGCTTATTGGCGCATCGAGGGCCTCACCGTGGACGTGGCGGGAGACGAGGCCTTCGCGGTGCTCTGGCGAGGCAAGGGCGCGCACCACGGCGTGCTCCGAGGCTGCACCCTGAAGAACGGCACCGAGGGCGCGGGCGTGGACGTCTCCAGCTCCGCGAGCGACATCCTCATCGAGGACAACCAGATCCATCACTTCCAGAAGGCCGGTGGAGGCGACAGCCACGGCGTGGCCCTGGAGACGACGGCGCGCAACGTGGTCGTGCGCGGCAATGACATCCACCACAACTCCGGAGACGGAGTGCAGTGCATCGGTCCCGAGGGCGGTGCCACCATCCCCGGCACTCCCTTCGACAACCTCGTCATCGAAGACAACGAGCTGCACGAGAACACCGAGAACGGCGCGGACATCAAGACGTGCACCCACGTCACCCTGCGCCGCAATACCATCTGGGGGCACCGCCGCACCGACTCGTCCGCGGGCGAGGGCTTGATCGTCCACCTGTCCGCACGTGACGTGACGGTGGAGGACAACGTGTTCCGCGGCAACGGGCGCGGCATCAACATCGGCGGTGTGCGCGTAGGGGATCCCCCTACCCATGTCGTTCTGCGCCGCAACCTCGTGCTGGACGGCGATGGCGAGGATGGCAACGACGGCATCGGCATCCGCGTGGACACCGCCTCGGACGTGAAGGTGCATCACAACACCGTGTGGAACATGCCGGGTAGCTGTCTCGTGTTCGGCAGCGGGGAGTCAGGCCCCACGCAGGGGTTGGAGGTGCGCAACAACGTGCTGGCCGAGTGCGCCCAGTCCCTGCGCGCGGGCTCCGGCCGCAGCGGCGCCGTGGTGGACAGCAACCTTTATTACCGCCAGGCCGGTGCGGCGCGCTTCCGCCTGGACGGAGTGGACCTCAACCTCAGCCAGTGGCGGGAGGAGACGGGACTGGATGGGCGCTCGCTGGAACGCCTGCCTGGTTTCACGAATGCGGAGGCCGAGGACTTTACCCTCACGCCTGCCTCCCCGGCTCGTGACAGAGGTGTCGCATTGGGACTTGCTTTCTGTGGAGAAGCCCCGGATCTCGGCGCCCGTGAGTCGGGCTGCCCTTGAGGCGCGAGCCGTGTAGACTCGGGATCCGCGATCGCCACCGGGAGCTCGTCTCTGCGTGCCGTCCTCTGATCTCGCCCTCGCTGTGACCCTGGTTCCCGCGGACTCGTCCGCCCGTGAGCCCCTTCTCCGAGCGGCGGCTCGGGTGGGGCTGCGGGTGGTGGAGATGCCGCGGGAGGCTGCCATCATCCTGGTGGATCTCACCGCTGCTGGCAGTGGCCCGGCGCTCGCCGCGCTGCTCGACAGCGGCGAGTCCTCCCGCGCACTGCTGCTGGCCCTGGTGGATCCGGGCGAGGACTCCTTCGCCTCGCTCGAACCGCTCAAGCCTGCCGATGTGCTCACCAGCGCCGTGCCGCATGAGCTGGCCTATCGGCTCCAGCGCCTCGCCGAGCGCTACCGCGAGCGCGATGAGCAGGCCCAGCTCCAGAAGGATCTCTCGCTGCTGCTGGAGCTGACGGCCGACTACGCCGAGAGCTGGGATGTCGAGGCCCTGCTCCACGACGTGACGCGGCGCCTGGCCCTCCAGCTGGACATCTCCCGTGCCTCGCTGGTGATGCTGGATACGACCGCGCAGGAGGGCGTCATCGTTGCCTCCAGCGATGATCCGGCGCTCAAGAACCGGCGTATCGAGTTGGCCCGCTACCCGGAGATCCGCGAGGTGGTGCGCACCGGCCGCCCGGTGGTGGTGGAGAACGCCCCCAACCACCCGCTGCTGGAAGGAGTGCAGCGCGCGGTGGCCGCTCAGGGCATCCACGCCATCGCCGCGCTCCCGTTGCCCATCCGTGGAGAGGTGCGCGGCGTGTTGCTGCTGCGCGCCTCGGGTCGGCGGCAAACGTTCGCCGCGCGAGAGATCGACTTCCTCACCACCGTGTCGCACGCCACCGCCATCGCGCTGCGCAACGCCTCGGTGCTCGAGTCCGTGCGCGGGCAGACCGAGCGCGAGAAGTCCGCGCGCATCGCCGCCGAGGAGCAGGCCGCCGCGCTGCGCACCTACCACCTCTTCTTCGCCAACGTGGGCGAGGGCGTGGCCATCCTCGACGACAAGGCGTGTGTGCTCAGCCTCAACCCCGCGGGCGAGACGCTGCTGGACACGTCGGCCTCTCAGGCGCGCGGGCGACACCTGCTCCAGCTTGCCCAGACGGTGGATGATGGCGTGCTCATGGAGCTGGTGGCCTCCGCCGCTCGGGGCGAGGCGCGCTCCAACGTGGACGTGCAGGTGCAGACCCTGGGCGGCCGCTACCTGACGCTCTCGCTGTCCTCCGCGCCGCTGAGGGACGGCAGCGCGGCCACCATCCTCTCCTTCCGCGACGTGACGCTGCCTCGCAAGCTGGCCGACGAGCTGCGCCACACCAAGGACTTCCTGGAGCGGCTGATCGACTCGTCGGTGGACGCCATCATCGCGGCGGACATGCAGGGCCGCATCATCCTCTTCAACAAGGGCGCCGAAGGCGTCGTTGGCTACTCCGCCCAGGAGGCCCTGGCGGGGATGACCACCCGGCAGATCTACCCGCCGGGCGTCGCCGAGCGCATCATGGCCCAGCTGCGCAGTCCGGACTTCGGTGGCCGCGGTCGGCTGTCCATGTGCCGGCAGGACCTCATCCACCGCTCGGGCGAGCACGTCCCGGTGAACATGACGGCCTCCATCCTCTACGAGGGCGGACGTGAGGTCGCCACCGTGGGCATCTTCACGGACCTGCGAGACAGGATGCAGCTGGAGCGCAAGCTGTCGGACGTGGAGACGCGCCTGGAGGAGAGCGAGAAGAGCGCCGTCATCGTCGCGCTCGCCGGCACCGCCGCGCACGAGCTCAACCAGCCGCTCACCTCGGTGATGGGCTATGCGGAGCTGCTCAAGCGCAAGCTCAAGCCCGAGGACTTCGCCTACAGGCCCGTGGACATCATCTACCGCGAGGCCGAGCGAATGGCGGAGATCGTCCGGAAGATCGGGAAGATCACCCGCTACGAGACCAAGGCCTACATGGGGACGCAGCGCATCCTCGATCTCGACAAGGCGACCTCCCATGAAGAGTGACTCCAGCGTGCTGCGCATCGCTGGCGGCCCAGCGCCGGAGGCATTCCAGGCTCTCTTCGAGCTGCTCGACGAGCCGGTCGCTGTGTGTGACGCAGGGCTGCGGCTCCAGGCGGCCAACCCCGCGTTCGTGCGTTTCTGTGGTGTCCACGCCACCACGCCCGAGACCCTGCTGACGACGGTGGCGCAGGCGCTGTCGCGCACGCCGACGCAGGGGCTGGAGGAGGGAGCCAGCTCGGAGGTGGAGGTGGAGCTGGCGGGCCGTGGGAGCGTGAAGGTGACGCTGGCGCGGCGCGGGAACACGGTGGCGGTGCGCAGCCGGGTGGAGACGGGCCGGCTGGTGGTGGCCGAGCGCGCGCTGCTGGAACAGGCCCGCACGGAGGGCGTGCTGCTGGACCTGAGCCGCAGCGTGGCCGAGGCCACCGGCGAGGAGGAGCTGGTGGCAGCGGTGGCGCTGGGGGTGAAAGAGCTGTTCCCCCATCGCACCTTCTGCATCCGCATCGTCGACGCGCGTACCGGAGGCCTCACCTCGCTCTACGCGGAGGGGCGGCTGAAGGAGGGCGCGCACGAGCCGCTCGTCCTCAAGCAGACCGCGGTGGGTAGGACGCACCTGGATGTCGCGACGTTGCCTCAGGGGCGGGTGCTGGTCTCGCGCGAGGTGCCGCTGCTCTTCACGGGCACGACCCAGGGCGTGAGCGCTCCACTGGTGGCCAGTGGCCAGCTCTTCGGCGCCATCAACATGGAGTACCCGGAGGGCGTTGAGGCGGACATCGCCCATGACGAGCGGGTGCTGCTGCAATTGGCCAATCAGGTGGCGGTGGCGGTGCGCAATGCCAAGCTCATCGACGAGCTGACGTTCGTGCGCAAGTACCTGGAGGATCTGCTCGAGAAGGCCAACGCGCTCATCCTGGTGGTGAACCGGGACAGGCAGGTGGTGGTCTTCAACCAGGCGCTCTCGGCGCTCACCGGATTTACGAAGGAAGAGGTGCTGGGCAAGGACGTTCTCTCCTTCATCCCCGAGACTGAGCAGCTCCGTGTTAGCGCAATCATTGCCGCGGCGATGCATGGCGAATCGGCGAACACCTTCGAGACGCGGCTGCGCTCACGCGGAGGCGAGGTGCGCGTGACGTTCGCCACCTCCACGATGCTTACGCCCCAGAGCGAGGTGGAGGGCGTGGTCGCCATCGGTCAGGACATCACCGTCATCAAGGAGTTGGAGAAGCGCATCGTCCACGCGGAGAAGCTGGCCTCCATCGGGCAGCTCGCCGCCAGCGTGGTGCACGAGATCAACAACCCGATGACCGCGGTGGCCGCCTACAGCGAGTCCCTGCTGATGAACGCGCGGATGAAGCCGGACGCCAACCCATCGGAAATGGAGAAGCTGCGGAAGATCCAGGAGAGCAGCCTGCGCATCCTGCGCTTCACCAAGGATCTGGTCTCCTACGCGCGGCCGGCGAAGGACAAGCCGGAGCGGGTGCAGCTCAACGCCATCCTGGATCAGGCGGTGGGCTACTGCGAGCACGTGGTGGGGCAGGCCAAGGTGTCGGTGCGCCGCGAGTACGGCGCCGACCTGCCACCCATCTCCGCGGTGCGCTCGAACCTGGCGCAGGTCTTCGTCAACCTCATCACCAACGCTTGCCACGCGATGACTCCGGGAGGCCAGGTGACGCTGACCACCCGGCGCGAGGGCCAGGAGGTGGTGGCCGAGGTGCGCGACACAGGCTCAGGCATCGATCCGAAGCACGTGAGCCGCATCTTCGATCCCTTCTTCACCACCAAGGAGGAGGGGAAGGGCACGGGTCTGGGGCTCTCCATCGTCCAGGGCATCGTCGAGAGCCACGGCGGCCGCATCACCGTGGCCAGCACGCTGGGAGAGGGCACGGTCTTCTTCCTGCGCCTGCCCGTCCCCGCGCAGTGAGGAGGAACGCGGAGCCGTGGGCCCTGCCTCGGGGCCCGCGCCTCAGCCCTTCTCGTCTCCGCCGTCCAGCTCGCGGGTGAACTCCTCCTTCGAGAGGAGCCCCTTGCGCGCCATGATCCGCATGAGCGCCCAGAACTTGCGCTCCAGCTCCTCCACCCGATCCGGCTCCTCGCGCAGCTCTCCGAAGAGGTCCGCCAGATCATCCATCACCGCCTTGCTGCCCGCGGCACGGCCCTTGCCCTCACCCTTGCCGCGTTTCTGCCTCTGTTGCTGCTCGCGCTTGCGGATGAGCTCCGCCAGCGAAGTGCGTGCCGTGTTCTCTCCAGGCCCCACCTCCTCGCCGACGATGACCTCCTCGTCATCATCGTCCTCGGGGGGGCGGGGCGGGGTGGACGCGGGCGCCGCCGGACGCTGCGTGGCGCCTCGGATCGTCGCGGGCCTCGCGCTGGCCGCCGCCGGACGGCTGGCTCCCGCCGGCGCCCCCGGAGTCACCTTGTGGTAGTAGCGCATGATCGCCGCGCGCACCGCCGACAGCGCCGCCACCCGAGGGCTCGCCTTCAGTCCGGTGGTGAACTCGATCTCCTCCACCGCCGACTGGTTCAGCGGGTCCGCCATGGCCACCACCAGCTGCCGCTTGCCGCCCACGCTCTCCAGCGCATAGGGGAACATCTCGTGCTTCTCGCAGAAGCGGGCCCGCACCATGTGCACCGCCGCCCAGTCCGGGGTGGCGGTCAACAGGTTCACCACCGGTATCTCCAGCGCTTCGCTCAGCGCCTGCACCAGCATGGGCTCCGTGATCGCACCCTGGCTTACCAGAGTCGTGCCCAACCGCTGCTGGGTCTGCCGCTGCGCTTTGAGCCCCGCCTCAAGCTGCGCCGTCGTGATCGCGCCGCGCTCCAGGAGGATCTCGCCTATCCGCTTCCTCGCCATGCTGGCGCGCTTACCACGACCCCTTGGGGGACCCAAGCACCCGACCAGGCACCACATCTGGTGCTCCCATGCCCCCGCTCCGGAGCGTCAAGCCCTCCGCCGCACGCAAATTTCCCGTGAGATTTCAATAGCTAACGCCGGGTGGTTGCCTTGACACTCCGGGGGAGCCGTTCCTAAAGTCGGCCCCACGTTTTCAACATCCAAGACTGATTTCTTCCTCGGGGGGAACCTCTTCTGAGAGAAGATGTCAGACGCGGAAGGCCCGCAAAACCAGGGCCGCCTATCCGGAGGCAACAAGCGATGAATCTGGGGTTTGTTTCGAGTCTGTCCGTGCTGGCTTCGGAAGGCGGCGCGCAGCGCGGCTTCTTCGAAGAGGTCGCTCGCCGCTGGGAAGCAGGCCAGGCGGGTATGTACCCCATCGCCCTGTGCGCGGTCATCGCTCTGGCCATCATCGTGGAGCGCACCATCGTCCTGTTCGTGAAGTCCTCCATCAACAAGGAGGGCTTCCTGCGCGGCCTGAAGAAGCACATCTACGCGGGTGATCTGGACAAGGCCATCAACTATGTGGCCGGCCAGAAGAACACCCCGCTGACCGCCGTCATCAAGGCGGGCCTGATGAACGTCCCCAAGGGCCAGGACGAGGTCCAGGCCGCTCTGGACGAGGCCAGCCTGCGCGAGACGCCGAAGATGGAGGCGCGCACCGGTTACCTCGCCATGCTCGGCAACGCGGCGATGCTCGCCGGTCTGCTCGGAACGGTGTCCGGTCTGATCTCCTGCTTCGAAGCAGTGGCCAACGTGAACCCGGCCGACAAGGCGACGATTCTGGCGAACGGTATCTCGGAAGCCATGAACTGCACCGCCTTCGGTCTGGTGACGGCCATCCCGGCGCTGATCGCCTTCTCCATCCTGATGGGCCGCACCCAGGGCCTCATCAACGACATCAACGAGACGAGCGTGTCGGTGCTCAACCTCATCGTCACCAACCGCGACAAGTTCAAGAACCTGAACATCCCCGCGCCCTCCGGGCACGGCGAGGAGTAGTCCGGGAACCCGGGCGCAGGTCCGTTGTCTGGAATCTTGGACGGCAGGCCGCGCCCGTCGTCTTTCTTTCTTCATCGTTGTCGTAGCGCAGAGCGGAGGTTGGCATGGCCGGCGGAATGGACCTGGGGACAGGTGGCAAGGGTGGCAAGAAGCCGCTCGACGCCGCGATCAACCTGGTCCCCTTCATCGACCTGATGGCGGTGACCATCAGCTTCCTGATCATGACGGCCGTGTGGACGCAGATTGGCCGTCTCCAGGTGTCGCAAGCAGGAGGTCCCTCGGCGGAGGACACGCCTCCGGAGCAGACCAAGACGGTGCAGCTCACGCTGGCCATCACTCCGGAGCAGCTGGTGCTCACCGCTGATCAGAGCTCCTTCGAGCCCATCCCCCTGTCGCGGAATGACAAGGGGAAGCTCGACCTGGCCAAGCTGACCGAGCGCCTCAAGCAAATCAAAGAGCAGTTCCCGGACCAGTCGGCCATCACGCTGCAGACGGATGACAAGGTTCGCTACGACGTTCTGGTTCGCATCATCGACGAGTGCCTGGGCAACCAGCTGCCGCAAGTGTCGGTGATGGCTGCGGGCTGATTGCCGCTCACGCAAGGATTCGAGGTCAACGCAAGTCATGGCCATCAAGGCTCCCGGTAAGCGGTACGGCAAGCGGCTCGAGCACTCGAAGGTGTTCGGGCACGGCCACCACGGCAAGAAGGGCACCTACGCGGACCTGCTCATCACCCCGCTGGTGGACATGTTCGTCATCATCGTGCTCTTCCTCATCGCGAACTTCTCCGCGACGGGCGAGGTGCTGATGATGACCAAGGACATCCAGCTGCCCGACGCCGTCAACGTCAAGGAAGTGGAGATGAACCCGGTGGTGATGGTGTCCAACGAGCAGGTGTCCATCTCGGGCACCATCGTGGGCCGGGTGGAGGATCTCGTGAAGGACGAGTACCTCAACATCCCCGCGCTGGAAGAGAAGCTGCGCGACATGAAGAAGCAGTTCGAGGACCTGCACGCCATGGCGGGCGGCGGCGAGGGCAACACCTTCAAGGGCGACGTGAACATCCAGGCCCACAAGGAGGTGGAGTTCCGGATCATCAAGCGGGTGATGTTCAGCTGCGCCACCGCGGGCTACGGGAACATCAACTTCGCGGTGCTCACCAAGGGCGGAGACAACCCGGTCGCCAAGGCCGAGTAGCCCTCTCTTTCGAAGCTTCCGCAGTCGTTCGAGCGCCTCGGCCTTGTCTGGCCGGGGCGTTCGTGCTTGAGGGGGCGTATGCACCTGCGAGCCGCCATCTTTGATCTCGACGGGACGCTGGTGGACTCGCTCGCGGACATTGCCGCGTCGATGAACCACTCGCTCGTCCAGCATGGACTCCCGACCCACCCGGTGGACGACTACCGCCATTACGTGGGCGAAGGGGTGATGACCCTGGTGCGCAAGGCGACGCCCTCGGACCGGGAGGACCTGCATGCCTCCATCCTGGCGACCTACCGCGCTTACTATGCGGAGCATCTCTTTGATCAGACCCGGCTGTTTCCGGGCATCCCCGGCGTGCTCGCCCAGCTCGCCGCGGACGAGGTGCGGCTGGCGGTGTTGAGCAACAAGGCGGATGCCTTCACCCGGCAGCTCGTGGAGGGGCTGCTGCCCGGAGTGCCCTTCGCGGCCATCTATGGAGAGCGGCAGGGCGTGCCTCGCAAGCCGGACCCGACGGCAGCGCTGGCGTTGGCTTCGGAGCTGGGCGTGGCACCTCGTGAGTGCGCCTTCGTGGGGGACACATCCGTGGACATGAACACCTCTCGCAATGCCGGCATGTATGGTGTGGGCGTCACCTGGGGCTTTCGGGGAGTCGAGGAGCTGCGAGCCGCGGGCGCGCGGGCACTGGCCACCTCCGCGGAGGAGCTGATCACGGTGCTGCGCTCGGCCCAGGTGGCCTGAGGGCGGAGTTCTCGCTCGGCGATGGGCATGGGTTCGACCGGGCAGCCCGGGTAGACTCGGGTCGAAGCTCGCCATGTCCGTGATCGATGACACCCAGGTCCTGGTCCAGACGCCTTGTGAGGCATTGAGGCCTTTCGTCAAAAGGTTCCTCATCGTCGAGTCCACGGCCGCGCACAGCGATGCGCACCTGCCTGCGCCGGGCCTCGTCGCCGCTTTCCGCTTCCGGGGTGATTGCCGCCTGTATGACAGCGCTCCAGCCCCACGCGCCGCGATCACCGGACTCTGGGACACACTTCGCACGCACGAGCACAGTGGGGACCATGCTGTGTTCATCGTCGCGTTCACTCCCACCGGGGCGGCAGCGCTGCTCCGTCCGCCGCTCGAGGAGTTCGCCAACGCCACCGAGGATCTCGAGGCCGTGCTTGGACGCTCGGCAGGACTGGACCGCCTCCAGGAGGAGCTGGCCGGGGCCGCGAACCACGGACAGCGCATCCGGTTCGTGGAGGAGTTCCTGCTCGCACAGGTGAGCGGGGCCCAGCCGGATCCGCTCGTGGACTCCGCCGTGGAGTTGATCGAGCGGACGCAGGCGATGATGCGCATCGAGGAGCTCGTCCGGCGGATCGGCTTGAGCCAGAGCGCGCTCGAGCGGCGCTTTCGGCGGCAGGTGGGGGCCTCACCGAGGAAGTTCGCTTCTCTCGTCCGCTTGCAGAACGTGCTCCGGCTCCGCGAGGCGGGCGCCGACCTCACGACGATCGCGCACGCGGCGGGATACTGCGATCAGCCGCACTTCATCCGGGATTTCAAGCGCTTCGCCGGGCTTGCACCGGGGCCGTTCTTCGCGGGCTCCATCGCCGGCTGAGACGCCGAGAAATTACAAGTCGCCGAGCTGGCCGAGGAACAGAGTGGGCGCATGGACAACCCACTCAAGCCATTCGTGATCATCTTCCGGCAAGGTGCCAGGGAACTCACCGAAGCCGAGCTCAAGAGCCGCTCCGAGGAGACGCGTGCCTGGGCCCAGGTCCACAACTCCGCGGGCCACAAGCTCGCCCCGCACATCCTGGCTCCCGAGAGCTATCGGAGCGGACCGTCTCCTGCCTCCAGGACCGACGTGATCACCGCGCTCCTCTTCCTCGCAGCGAGGAACCTCGACGAAGCGGTGGCAGTGGCACAGGTGCACCCTGGCGTCCGTTACGGTGCCAGCATCGAGGTCCGTCCTTGGGCATCCCCACCGGCCCCGCCACCGGCTGCTCCACGCAGCCCCTGACGTGCGATTCCGGACAACTGCGGCGCTGGCGCCATGCCTGGCGGAGGGTGCCCCACTGTCGGCGGGGTTGGACCGAACCTGTCCGACAAGCATACAGGTTGGTGTTGCCCGCGCCCGGAGGGTCCTCCTTCACGGGCGCGGGTGAAAACTCAGGCGGAGAGGGTAGGCCAACTGCTCAGTAGGCAGGCAGGCGAGCCCGTTCCTTGTCCTCGGCGCGGTTGTGCGCGGTCGCCGCGGCGATGATGTGGCACACCCAGCCCAGCAGGCCGCCGGTGCCAATCCAGAAGCCCGGCGTGATGATCAGCCAGAAGACCCCGCGCAGGATGTCCCCGTTGTAGATCTGACCCACACCGGGGATGACGAACGACAACAAGGCGGCGGTACCGGATCTCGACATCGTCTTCGCTTCCTCCTTGCCTCTCTCTACGGAGCCGCCGCACGCCCATTGCCCCCGGGCCGGGTGAGTCGGTTGCCAGGAAGGAGAGGGGGTTACCTTGACCCACTGCATGGGTTCGATGCATCCTCAACAACTCGCCCCGCTCGTGCGGGGGAGCTTCGGGGGGAAGCACCATCTGGATGCGTGAACGCATCGATCGGGCGTACGACGTGCGCGGCATCTTCACGATGCTCGCGCTCGCTGCCGCTTATATGGTGGCGGCGAAGGTGGGCCTGGCCTTCTCCCTGTTTCACAAGAGTGTCAGCCCGGTGTGGCCCGCTTCAGGCCTCGCGCTCGCCGGCCTGCTCTGGTTCGGAGTGCGGCGCTGGCCCGGCGTCTTCCTGGGCTCCTTCCTGGCAACCCTGCTCTGGCATGCACCGCTGCTCGCCAGCCTGGAGGTGAGCGTGGGCACCACCCTGGAGGCGGTGCTCGGGGCGTGGCTGCTGAAGCGGCTGGGCTTCTCGAGGACGCTGGAGCGTGTCCAGGACGTCGTTTCGCTGATCCTCGGGGCGGCTGCAGGGTGCTCTCTGGTGAGCGCTCTCATCGGCAGCTCCAGCCTGGCCTCCATGGGAATCCTCCCCTGGAAGGATTTCGTGAAGGGTGTGTGGGTGTGGTGGGGCGGGGATGCCATGGGCGTTGTGGTGGTAACGCCCGTGCTGCTGCTCATCTGGCCGCCGCGGCCCGTGGAGCGGCGGGTGGAGGCGCTGGCGCTGGCGGGCTGCACGCTGCTGGTTTGCCTGGGACTCTTCACGGCGGCGCTGGTGGGGCCGTTCTCCTGGTACATCGGCACTTTCTTCTTCTTCCCCCTGGCCACGTGGGCGGCGCTGCGCTTCGGGCCTCGTGGCGTGGCGCTCGTCACCCTCTTCCTCACCGTGTTCTCCCTCTGGGGAGCCATGGCTCGGCTGGGGCACCCGCAGCTCGAGTCCGAGTCGCAGTACATCGCGCAAACCCTGCTGCTCTGGCAGCTCTTCATCGGTGTGGGCGCCACCACGTGTTTACTGCTCGCGGCGGCCAGCGCCGGACGCCGGGACGCCACGAAGCGTGTGGAACTGCTGGCCACCGCCATGAGGGGTGTGAGCGAGGGCGTGGTCATCAGCTCGTTGTCTCCCTCGGGCCCCAAGGTGGTCTTCGCCAACGAGGCCTTCCGCTCGATGGTGGGCATCGGGCTCGTGGAGCTGATGGGGTGCTCTCCCGTGGAGCTCGCGGGAGAGATGGATCCGGAGACGCGCCAGCGGCTGGACGCGGCCCTGCACGGCGCGGAGCCCTTCCAGGGCCAGGTGTCGCTGAGGCACAGGAATGGCTCGCGGTTGCACAGCGAGATGCAGCTGTCCGCCGTGCGTGATCCGCAGGGCGGAGTGACGCACCTGGTGTTCACCTATCGGGATGTCACGGCCACGCAGGAGCTGCGCGCCCGCCTCATGGCCGCCGAGCGGGTGGCTGCTGTCGGCACGCTTGCCGCCGGAGTGGGCCATGAGATCCAGAACCCACTGGCCTACCTGGAGCTGAATCTGGGCGGCGCGGTGCGCAGCCTGCTCCGCGGCAGGGGAAGCGTGACGGACGCGCTCACGCAGCTCCGCGAGGCCCAGGAGGGCGCCGAGCGCATCCGGCTCATCGTCCAGGACCTCCGGATGTTCAGCCGCGAGGGCGCGCAGGACCGCCAGCCCGTGGATCTGCGCGAGGTGGCCACGCCTGCGCTCCGGATGGTGCGGCACGTGCTGCGCAACCGGGCGCGCCTGGTGGAGGACTACGAGTCCATTCCCCTGGTGCTGGCGAGCGAGGCGCGCCTGGGGCAGGTGCTGCTCAACCTCCTCGTGAACGCGGTGCAGGCCATCCCCGAGGGCGAGCCCGAGGAGCACATGGTGCGCATCCACACCTGCACGGCGCCGGATGGCCGGGCCCAGATCGAGGTGTGGGACACGGGACGCGGCATCCACCCGGAGGTGCTCCCGCACATCTTCGAGCCCTTCTTCACCACCAAGTCCTTCGAGGAGGGTACCGGCCTGGGGCTCTCCATCTGCCAGCAGATCGTCCGTGTCCACGGAGGGGAGATTCTCGTGAGCAGCGAACCCGGCAATGGCTCCGTCTTCACCGTCCTGCTCCCTGCCGCGCCCGAGGGGGCCATTCGCGAAGCCCCCCGTTCCCTGGCCGAGGATCCCTCATCGAACCCCCACACCCTGTCACGCCGAGGGCGTGTCCTCATCGTGGACGACGAGCCGCGCCTGGCCCAGTCCATGCGGCTGCTGCTCGAGCCGGCCTACGAGGTGGTCATCGCCACGGGTGGCCGCGAGGCGCTCGAGATGGTGGCCTCCGGGCAGCGCATCGACGTCGTCGTGTGTGACTTGCAGATGCCCGGGACGACGGGGATGGACCTGTACGAGCAGCTCTTGGAGCAGGCCCCCGATCTGGCCGAGCGGTTGGTGTTCATGTCCGGAGGGGCCTACACACCGGCGGCCACCCACTTCGTCAGGACGGTGCGCAACCGGGTGTTGGAGAAGCCCGTGCCTCCGGAGCAGCTGCGCTCCGCCATTGCCGCGGCGGTGGCACCCTCGCTGGCCCACACCAGCTCCTGAGCGCGGCGAGCGCCCGTGGGCTCCGTCAGACGCGCAGCCACTTGCGCGCGGTGGGCCCCACGAAGCGCATCACCCCGGCCACCGCGAAGAAGCGCACCGTGCGCCCGATGACGGCCGCCAGGAAGAAGCGGTCCAGCGGCACCGACACAATGCCGCTGCCGATGGCCACCACCTTGAACGGCGTGGGGAGGATGGAGCACAGCAGCGACAGCACCCAGAAGTTCTGCCCCAGCAGCTCGCTCAGCGTGGCGTCGATGCCGAAGCGCTGCACTCGCACGTTCAGGTCGATGTCCAGCCAGCTGACGGCGCCCTGGTGGATGAGAGTGCCCAGCCAGTAGCCGATCAGCCCTCCGAAGAGGCTGGCCACCGTACCCAGCACCGCGTACCGCACCCACTTCTTCGGCTGGGCCACCACCATGGGCACCAGCAGCGCGAAGGGTGGGATGGGGAAGAGCGAACCGTCGATCACCGAGACGAGCAGCATGGCCGACAGGGCATGCTTCGAGGCGGACAGCGCCTCCACCCGCAGGTACAACCGGCGGTACCAGGAGAGTTTCTCGGCGGGAGCAGGGGTCACGGCAGGGGCTGGGGACATGTCCGACATGTGGTGGCGCACCCTAGCGGAACCATGGCCGGTTTCCACCGCCATACGTGGCGGGGAGCGCCCGCTTGATTGGGATGCGACCGGAGCAACCCATACTTATGAACAAAGGAACGGTGAGGGTGAACTCATGACGGTCCAGGAACGCATCATGCAGTCCGCAGAGGCACTGAAGGTCTTCCCACTGCCTTCGGCGGTGCTCCTGCCCCACGCCGTCATGCCCCTCCATATCTTCGAGCCCCGGTATCGGCAGCTCGTGCGGGACGCGCTCTCCGGGGATCGGATCATGGCGCTCGCGCAGCTCGAGCCCGGCTGGGAGTCTCACTACGCGGGCCGGCCCACAATGCAACGGATGATGTGCGTGGGCCTCATTGCCTGGGAGGAGGAACTCGAGGACGGCCGCTACAACATCCTCCTCCAGGGTGTGTGTCGCGCACGCCTGCTCAGCGAGCTGCCCGCAGAGCACCTGTACCGTGAGGCGCGGGTCGAACTGCTACCGGACGGCCCGTACCATGGCCCGGAGGAAGAGCAGCTCCGGCAGGCCGTACTGGAGCTGGCGGGCCGGGTGCCGCCCTCGTTCTCCGAGGGGCTGCTGCCCGCGGTGGCCAAGGCTACGGGAGGCACGCTGGCGGACGTGGTGGCCGCGGCCATCATTCCCGAGCCCGAACGGCGCCAGCAGATGTTGCTCGAGTTGAACGTGCGCCAGCGGCTCCTGTCGGTGATTGAAGAAGTAGGGGAACTCATCGGCCGGCTTCAGCCCCTGCGGCCTCCAGGCCTGCTGAACTGAGCTGCCCCCTGCGAAGGACTTGCGTCCGTGTCCCTCCGGGCGTCTGCTGAGGGCGGACATCCTCGAAGGGGACTTGCACGAATGCGGCTCGTCAAGGTTGGGATCGCCAGCATCAACACCACGGTGGGCGCCTTCTCGCGCAACGTGGATCGGGCGCTCACGCTGGCGAAGAAGATGGCGGCCGAGGACGTCACCGTGGGGCTGTTCCAGGAGCAGCTGATCGGCGGCTACCCGGCCGAGGACCTCATCCAGTGGCAGGGCTTCATCGAGCACCAGTGGCCGGAGCTGGAGCGCTTCACGCACGAGACAGCGGCGCTGCCCACCGTCTTCGCCCTGGGCGTGGCGGTGGCGCATCAAGGCCTGCGGCTCAACTGCGCGGCCATCGTGGCCAGCGGCAAGGTGCTGGGGCTGGTGCCCAAGGAGAAGCTGCCCACCTACAACATCTTCTACGAGGGTCGCACCTGGTCGCGCGGCTACCCGGGAATGGCCGAGGTCCACCGCGGCGTGCCGCTGGGCGACTATCTGTTCCGCTTCGACTTCGGCGTGCTGGCCCCCGAGGTCTGTGAGGACATCTGGAGCGCGGACGGGCCCCAGCGGCGGCGCACGTACTCGGGCGGGGAACTGGTGGTCAACCTGTCCGCCTCGCCCTTCCGCCTGGGCTTCGTGGACACGCGCCGGGAATTGCTCGCCACGCGCGCCGCGGACCACCAATGCACCATCGCCTACGCGAACGCGCTGGGCAGCAATGACGGCATCATCTTCGACGGCGGCGGCTTCCTGAACCAGAACGGCCGCCACATCCAGGAGACGCCTCGCTTCCAGGAGGGCTACGCCACGGCGGTGGTGGATCTGGATCGCACCATGCGCCTGCGCTCGGAGAACACCACCTGGCGCGATGACCGGCAGGCGTGGCTGGGCCGCGGCGGCGCGCTGGTTCCCACGCTGGACTGCACGGGCGTCTTCAAGAGCCGGCGCGAGAAGCTCACCTACCCCGTGCCTCCGCACCGCAGCTTCTTCCTGCCCGGCCCGGATCAGCGCCGCCCCGCCCGCGAGGCCCTGTGCGAGGACCTGCTGGACGCGCTGGCGCAGGGCGTGGGCGACTACTTCGAGAAGACGCGTGCCTTCAAGGTCATCGGCATCGCCCTGTCAGGTGGGCGGGACTCGCTGCTGACGCTGCTGATCGCCCACCGGTACGCGAAGCGGGCGCGCCCGGACAACCCGGGCTCATTGCTGCGGGCCTTCTACATGCCCAGCCGCTACTCCAGCGATGCCACCCGCGAGGCCGCGGAGACCATCACCCGCGAGCTGGGTGTCCCGTTCCAGGTCGTCCCCATCGAGGAGGCCTTCGATCGCGAGCTCAACGTGGTGAAGCAGATGTTGGGGGATCAGGCTGTCACTCCCATCACCGAGCAGAACATCCAGGCCCGCTTGCGCGCCCAGCGCATGTGGAACTGGTCCAACTCGTGCGGTGGCCTGTTCCTCCAGACGGGGAACATGAGCGAGAAGGCGGTGGGCTACACCACCATCGGTGGAGACCTGATGGGCGCGCTGGCCGTGATCGCCAACGTGCCCAAGACGGTGGTCATGTACCTGCTGGACTACCTTCAGGAGAAGACGGGCTCCGAGGGCATCAAGAAGGTGCTGGCCAAGCCCGCGGGTCCGGAGCTGGCGCACAACCAGGTGGGTGAGGAAGAGCTGATGCCCTTCCCCATCCTGGACGCGTGCTTCTACCTCTTCGCCGGAGAGAAGCTGGTGCCCGCCGAGCTGGTGCAGGCCCTCACCGCGATGTTCCCCGAAGTCGAACCCGCGCGGCTCCAGGGCTACGTGGAGAAGTTCGTCCGGCTCTTCCTCCAGTCCATCTACAAGTGGGTCCAGTCGCCGCTGTCTCTGCACATCGGCAACCTGGACCTGGATCGCGAGCGCGCCCTGCAACTGCCCGTGGTCACCGGCTCCGAGTGGACGAAGAAGGCGTAACGCATCCATTCCGCCGGCTCGAAACGGCAAGCCCCGAAGCAGCTTCACAAGCGCGTGTTTCCACGAAGCTGCATGGCTGGCTGCTCCCCGCGCGGGGGCTCTGGCGCCCCCTGATCGCTGGACCGGTCCTTGCCGGATGTCCTGGCGGCGACAACCTTCATGTCGGTCAACCGACAACGGAGGGTTTGGATGAAGACGAAGATTCTCGTGGGCGCTGTCGCGGCGCTCCTCTACGGCGGCGTGGCTCTTGCGAACGACAAGGACTGCCCACCGGGAAGCAAGATGAATGACACGCAGGCGAGCTTGGACTCGCAGGCGGTTGGCGATCAGCGCCAGGCCGTCATCGAGACCCAGCCCGTGGATGAGTCCATCGGCGGCAGCGGACAGGCCGGGATGGACAAGAGCCTGACCGTCGACGAGAAGTCCAAGGTCGACCAGGGGCTCGGCGGGAGTGGTACGGCCGGTCAGTCCAGCAGCGACATGCTCCTGCGCTGCCAGCCGGTGAAGAGCGGCACGGGCGGTAGCGGCTCCATCGATCAGAGCAATCTGACCCCTGACCTGGGCAGCTCCAGCATCGGTTCGGGCGGTAGCGGCTACCAGACCGAGCCTCTGCGTCAGCCTGAGGTGACACCGCAGCCCGAGGTGGCTCCGCCGTCCTCCACCACCGTGGTGGTGAACCCGGAGCCGGCCACCGGTGCCTTCACTCCGATCACCGAGAGCGACAAGAACGTGAAGAAGGAGTCCAAGGCGAACATGCGCGGCCTTACCGTGATGGTGGGCGGCGGTGTGGAGGGTTACACCGGCGCTCTGGCTCCTGAGATCAACCCGGGTCCTGCCTACGGCGTGACGGCGGCCATCAAGCCCTCCAAGGTGTTTGGCATCGAGCTGGGCTACAGCGGCGCCGTGAACAACCTGGATACCGCCATCGGCGGTGGCGCGACCAGTGGCCCCGACCTGGTTCGCAACGGTGGCCAGGCAGCTCTGACGTTCGGCCTGGGTGCCGCTCCGGTGCAGCCGTACGTGCTGGGTGGCATTGGCTTCAGCGACTACAACTTCCGTGGCGCTGCGGCGGGCTTCGATGACGACATGGTGGGCAACGTGCCGGTGGGCGCCGGTCTGCGCACCCACATCGGTGACTTCACCGCGGATCTCCGGGCGAACTACAACTTCCTGTTCGACCAGAACTTCGCCACGGGTGTCGATGCGGGCCTGAACGAGAACGGCCGTTACTCCGGTACCCTGAACATCGGCGGTACGTTCTAACCAGGTTCGACTCAGGACATGTCCACGCGGCGCGGCATCCCCAAAGTCAACAGGGTGCCGCGCCGTTCTTTATCTAAAGCAGCGCGCGCCCCCAGGGCGCGTTAAGGTGGGCTTTGTTCCCTATTTCCCAGGAGGCCCGTGAATGAGCTTGCAGGTGGATGACTTGAAGGTGGGCACCGGCGCCGAGGCGACGGCTGGCAAGACGGTGACGGTGCACTACGTGGGCACGCTCACCAACGGCTCGAAGTTCGACAGCAGCCGGGATCGGAAAGAGGGCTTCTCCTTCCGGCTCGGGGCCGGGCAGGTCATCCAGGGGTGGGACAAGGGCGTGGCGGGCATGAAGGTGGGAGGGCTGCGCAAGCTCACCATCCCCCCGGAGATGGGCTATGGGTCGCGCGGCTTCCCGCCGGTCATTCCCCCCAACTCCACGCTCGTCTTCGAGGTGGAGCTGCTGGAAGTGAAGTAGCAGTGGTGTCGGCCCGGAGTTTCGGGCCGCTCCGAGAGCGAGGCCAACATGGCGACGATGGAAATCAGCAAGGACAACTTCAAGGATACGGTGGGCAAGCAGGGCATCGTCCTGCTCGACTGGTGGGCCTCGTGGTGCGGGCCGTGCCGGGCATTTGCCCCCATCTACGAGCAGGTCTCCGCGAAGCACGCGGACATCACCTTCGGGAAGATCGACACGGACGATCAGCAGGAGCTGTCCGGCGCGTTCGAGATCCGCTCCATCCCCACGCTGATGGTGTTCCGGGACGGCATCCTGCTGTTCGAGCAGGCGGGCGCCCTGCCGGCCGCGGTGCTGGAGGATCTGATCTCCAAGGTGCGCGCGCTGGACATGGACGAGGTGCGCCGAGAGGTGGAGGCCAAGCGCGCGGCGCAGGAGCCTCCCAAGGCCTGATCGCGTGCTGAGCGCGGTCCTCTTCGACATGGACGGCGTCCTCCTCAAGAGCGAGGAAGCGTGGGCGCACGTGGTGGCCGCCGCGGGAGAGCACTTCCGCGGCAGCCCCGTGACGCGAGAGGAGTTCCGTCCCACCTTCGGCCAGGGCACGGATGCGGACGTGCGCGTCTTCGGGCTGCGCTGTACGCCCGACGAGCTGGATCGCTTCTACTTCGAGCAGTTCCCTCGCTATGCGGAGCACGTCTGGGTGAACCCGGAGGCGCGGCCGCTGTTGGAGTCCCTGGGCGCGCGAGGCCTGCGGCGGGCGGTGGTGACGAACACGGCGTCGCCGCTGGCCGCTACACTGCTGGAGTCTGCGCGCCTGTCGGACTGCTTCGAGTGCGTGGCGTGCTCGGATCTCGTGCCCCACTCGAAGCCCGCGCCGGATCTGGTACTCTACGCGTTGGAGCGGGTGCGCGCGGCGGCTGGCGAGGCGCTGATGGTGGGGGATTCGCGCTATGACCGGGGTGCGGCGGGCGCGGCGGGGGTGCGCTTCGTGGGACTGGGGTTGGACGGAGACGCGCGCATCGAGCGGCTGAGCGAACTGATGGCCCACCTCGCTGCTCCCAGCGAGGTGTGACGGGCGGCATCTTCGACGTCCGCCTGCGAGACAGGCAGGGGGCCTGGGGAAATCCACACGTTGCCCAGCGTTACCCAGTTGGACCTCAAGGCAGACCTCGCATCACCGGACAGCAGGAGGCGGATGGCCATGGAAGGCAGCTTCACCATGCCCCAGTTCACTCCCCAAGCCGAACCGCTCACCACCCGCATCCTGCTGGTGGACGACCACCCGTCGAACCTGCTCGCGCTGGAGGCCATCCTGGAACCGCTCGGTCAGCGGCTCGTCCAGGCCTCCTCGGGACAGGAAGCGCTGCGTCACCTGCTGCGCGAGGACTTCGCCGTCATCCTGCTGGATGTGCAGATGCCGGACATGGATGGCTTCGAGACGGCCCGGCTGATCCGCCAGCGGCAGCGCTCCCGCTACACGCCCATCATCTTCCTCACCGCCCACAGCCGCGAGGAGGCGGACCTGGTCCACGGCTACGAGCACGGCGCGGCGGACTACGTGGTGAAGCCCTTCAATCCGGATGTGCTGCGCTGGAAGGTGGAGGTCTTCGTGGCGCTGTACCTCCAGCAGCAGCGGCTCCACCGGCAGGAGTCCGCGCTCTGGCAGTTGGAGCGCCGGATGCTCGCCCGCCAGAGCGAGCTGCGCTTCCGCACGCTGGTGGACGCGCTGCCGCTGTTCGTCTGGGCCATGCTTCCGGACGGGGCCATCACCTACACCAACCGGTGCTGGCTGGAGTACGCGGGCCTCAGCCCCGAGCAGGGCCGGCAGTGGGACATGATCGACGGCGTCTTTCACCCCGAGGACTTGGAGCGGGCGCGCGACGCGCGGAACCGCGCGCACCGGACGGGGCAGCCCACGGAGGTGGAGTACCGGCTGCGGCGCAACCGGGACGGTGCCTACCGGTGGTTCCTGGGCCGCATGCTCCCGGAGTTGGAGGAGCCCGGCGTGCTCACCGGGTGGATCGTCACCGCCACGGACATTGACGACAGCCGGCGAGCCATCGAGGCGCTACGCGCGGCGGGCGAGGCCAAGGACGTCTTCCTCACCATGGCCGCGCACGAGCTGCGCACGCCCCTGCAGGCGGCGCGCAGCTTCGTCTATCTGGTGCGGCAGCGGGGCGGAGACGGCATGAACGGCGGGGTGGAGCGAGCGCTCCATGGGCTGGCTCGCAGCGTGGACCGGATGGCGAAGCTGGTGGAGAACCTGCTGGACGTGAGCAAGCTCCAACGGGGAGAGATGTATCTGGAGCCGAGCCGGGTGGACCTGGGTGAGCTGATCTCCGAGGTGGTCGAGCACCTCCAGCCCTTCCAGGAGGAGCGGCGCATCCAGCTGAAGGTTCCCGAGGGGCTGGTGCTGTCCGGGGACCGGGAGCGACTGGATCAGGTGTTCACGAACCTGCTCTCCAATGCTCTGCGCTACTCACCGGACGGCGGAGCCATCGTCGTGGAGGCCCGAGAGGAGGGGGAGCGCATCCACTTCACCGTCAGGGATCACGGGCTGGGCATTCCGCCCGAGAAGCTCCGCCACATCTTCGAGCGGTTCGGCCGGGCGCACGGCATCTCATATGGAGGCTTGGGGCTGGGGTTGACCATCACCCGTGGAATTGTCGAGCGCCATGGCGGGCGCATCTGGGCGGAGTCGAGCGGCCATCCGGGCGAGGGCAGCACCTTCCACGTGGTGCTCCCGAGGCAACTGGCGCACGCGGCTCTCCACGGGCAGCCGGAGCGCTCAGGCGAGGCCCGCGGCGGCTAGCGACGAGCAGGAGCTCATCGCCTCTCGTAGCGCCTGAACTCGTTGCGGTGCTTGATGAGGGCGGGACCCAGGCCGATCTCGGTGATCTTCTGATCGTCGGCGTTCCAGTAGATGATCATCTGTCGCGGTGTGTAGACGTAATGGCTCCCCATGAGATCTCCCATCGCCCAGTTCTCGTCGATGCGGCTCACCTTCCCGAAGCGGAGTGGGAACTCCTCGAGGCGGAGGGACTGGTAGGGGCGAAGCAAGGCCTCCTCGAGCAAGAAGCCCTCGACGATGGCGCGCCTCGTCAAGAACCGGGCTCCTGGCTTGCACAGCACTGAGCCGCCCTCGGCGGCGGTCAGCGCAAGCTGGAGGGTCTGCTCGAAGGTGCGCTCGACCTTCCGCCCATCCTCGAAGATAAAGGTGGTGGGCCGCTCCCCGCGAGACTCGACGACACCCGGTGGCATATGGAGCGTGCCGGCATTCTTCATGGTGTCGAGCGGGATTCGGCTCGCCGGGTCGCCGATTCGCACGCCCAGGAGCGTGAACTGGGTTGCCTTGAGGCCAGGGGTGAACAGGGCCTCCGGGTGGGTGGAGAGCTCGAGCTCAGGCGTAGGCTTCACCTGAGATTTGCGGCCCCGGGACGAAGTCTTAGCCGGTCTTTTTGGCACGCGCGCCCCGGGCCTTGGCATGAGCCTTGTCGAAGCCTTCGTAGAAGCGCACGGCTTGATCTCCCACGGCCTGGACGTGCTGGTTGTTCAGGTAGGCGGTGATGGGGGCAGCCACCAGCGGCATGGCCCGGCCCAGCGTGGGCAACCCACCCTTGACCAGCAGCTTCGCGGCCAGCCCGCCGAGCACCTTGGGACTCGAGCGCTGCAGGGGCCCCAGGCCATTGGCGTAGCCGAACAGATCCAACAGCTCGCCCCGCGCCCGATCGCTCTTGAGGTTCACCTTGTAGAGCGTGGCCAGATCCACCAGGAGGATGATCTGCAGCCACGACATGAAGACCATGTCCGCGGGCACGGAGATGAGACCGAACACGCCGCTCACCCCGCCCGCCATGCCGGCCAGGGCCTTCTTTCCCTCGATGAGGTGCTGGGCCAGCTCCTTCGGTTGGGCCGAGGGGAAGCGCTTCTCCAGGTCAGCGACTCGCACGCGCGAGCGGGCGATCTCCTGCAGCACCAGGTCGGAGAGCTTGGCACCCGCCAGCTTCTTCAAATCGGCGGGGGACGGGGGCTTGAGCGCCTGGAGGCGCGCGACGAAGGAGTCGTAGAAGGCCATGTCTCTTAATAACCCCGCTCGGCGAGGTAGAGGTCCACCAGGGCGCCCTCCTCATACCAGGCGTGTCGCATCTCGGACTTGAACCAGCGCGAGTCCGGCTTGGCGCCGCGGATCTCCAGCTTCACCCCGTTGGGGCCGGTGTCGATGACGGCCGCGCGGGCCTTGCACGCGGGCCCTGGCTCATCGCCGTAGCCGCCGTCGAGGCACACCTCGTCCCCCACGGAGAGCCGGCGGGTGTACTCGGTGCCCAGGTAGCGGGCATCGTCACAGGACGAGCGCAGCGAGGACTTGCCGTGGGCGGCGCAGCGATCTGCCTTGGGCGCCTTGATGAACGGGACGTTGGAACCAAAGAGGGTGTCCTCGTCCTGGGGATCGGGTCGGGTCTCGATGCGAGAGCAGCCCACCATCGCGAGCATCAGGCCGCTCACCACCCACATCCGCTTCATCGTGTTGTTCCTCCGGGGGCTCGTGCCCCCACATCGCTCGGGGAAGCCCCGAGCATGGCAGAGCGCGAGCCGGAGGGTAAAGCGCACCCGTTCTCGAAGGGCGCGGTCAGCGCTTGAAGTTGAGCAGCTGGCCGATGTTGATGGGCAGGTTCTGGGTGCCCGAGGTGACGTGGGCGTTCCAGGTGACCTGGGCGTTGCCCGAGCGCAGCGCCGTGGCGGCGGAGGCGGCGCGGGCGAAGTTGATCTGCAGCGGGAGCGTCACCTGCCGGGTGCCCTTGCCATCCAGCGCGCCCAGGTTGCCGGTGGAGAGGGTGCCCACGCTGGCGCCGGCCACCTTGAGGTCTCCCGCGAGCCCGGCGATGGGGAGCGGGAAGCTGTTGCGGTTGGTGATGTTGAGGGGGAACTCCACCGTGGCGCTGGTGAGGGAGATGTTGCTGATGCGCGGCGCCTCGAACTGGACGTTGGGAAGCTTGGGGATCTCGAAGGTTCCCTCGGTCTCGAGGGGGAAGGAGAGCACGCCGATGGGAGTGTCGATGCCCACGCTGCCCTGGGCCTTGTAGGCGGCCGCGTCCTTGGTGAGGAAGGTCTCCACGACGGGGACGATGTCCGCGAACTTCACGTTGGCGGGGAAGACGAGCTCGCTGCTGTCCCTCGCCTTGAGCTGGAGGCCCTTGCTGGGGCTGCCGGCGACAACTTGCTTGCCCTCGACGAAGAAGGCGTAGTCCACCTTGGCGAGCGACAGGCCGAAGGAGTTGGGGTTCTCCACCTGGTAGACGAGGTCCACGGTGGCATCCGAGAGCGAGGCGTTGGACAGGCGGGCCGTCTTGAAGGTGACGCGCGGCTTCTTGAAGAGCTTCTTGAGCGTGGCGCAGCCGGTGAGGGTGGCGAGCGACAGGACCAGGAGGACAAGGAACGTTCGTTTCGTTCGTTTCATGGTGAGCAAGGGCTTAGCACGAGGTGCGGTCAGCGGCCTGGGGTGGTAAGTCCCGGTGGGTTTCGGGACTCATGGAGGATGCGCGTGTCGGGAGATACTTCCAACCTGGATCCACTCCAGGTGCGGAGAGGGCAGAGGGGCTCGGGGCTCGCGGTGCTGCTGATTGCGGGGGTGGCGCTTGCCAGCGCTTGCAGCCGCAGCGGCGGGCAACAGGCTGAACGGCGAGTGAACCTGAGCTCGTGCCGGGTGGAGGGCATCGAGTACCAGACTCTTTGCGGCACATACGAAGTCTTCGAGGATCGGGTGGCGAAGCAGGGGCGGAAGGTGCCGCTGCGGGTGGTGGTGGTGCCGGCGCTGGCGGCCACGGCCGAGCCGGATCCGCTGGTGTTGCTGGCGGGGGGGCCGGGGCAGGCGGCCACGGAGGTGCCGGTCCTGAAGTTGGTGGATCGGCTGCACCGGAACCGGGACATCGTGCTGGTGGACCAGCGAGGGACGGGGGCGTCCAACCCGTTGGCGTGCCACCCGGATTTGGTGGGCGAGGGGCTGGCGGCGAAGTTCGACGACGCGTACCGGGAGGATGTCTTCAAGAAGTGCCTTGCGGGGTACGACGCGGATCCACGGCTGTACACCACGCCCATCGCGATGGATGACCTGGACGAGGTCCGGGCGGCGCTGGGCTACGAGAAGCTGAACCTGTGGGGCATCTCTTACGGGACGCGGGCGGCGCTGGTGTACCTGAGACAGCATCCGGAGCACGTGCGCACGGTGGTGTTGGATGGGGTGGCGCCGATGGGGTTGTACCTGCCGCTGGACATGCCTCGGGATGGGCAGCGGGCGTTGGACATGCTGTTCGAGCACTGCGCGCAGGACGCGAGCTGTGCCAAGGCGTTCCCCGAGCTGCGTTCCCGGGTGCAGGCGATGGTGGAGCAGATGGGGAAGGCTCCGGTGAAGGTAAGCGTGCAGCATCCGCTGACGGGAGTGCCGGAGGAGATCACCCTGTCTCGGAGCGCGTTCCTGCAGATGGTGTTCGGGCAGTTGTACATGCCGGAGATCGCGACGCTGGTGCCGCTGATGCTGGATCGGGCGACAAAGGGGGATTGGACACCGTTCGTGGCGCTGAGCCAGGGGGTGTCGGGCGGGATGAGCGACGCGATCAGCCACGGGATGTTCTTCTCGGTGGTGTGCGCGGAGGACGCGCCCTTCATCACCGATGAGGCGATTGACCGCGAGGCGGCGGGGACGTGGTTCGGCGGGCAGATGGTCCGCAACATGCTGGAGCCGTGCAAGGTGTGGCCGCGAGGCACGGTGCCGGAGGGCTATCGGAATCCGGTGGTGTCCTCGGTGCCCACGTTGTTGCTGTCCGGCGAGCTGGATCCGGTGACGCCGCCCTCGTGGGGAGAAGAGGCGAAGAAGACGCTGTCGAACAGCATGCACGTGGTGGTGCCCGGGGTGGGGCACAACACGATGGTGCTGGGGTGTGTGCAGGCGTTGATGGCGGACTTCGTGACGAAGGGGAGTCTCGAAGGGTTGAAGCCCGGGTGCAGCACGGACCTGACGCGCCCTCCCTTCTTCATCTCGTTCGCGGGCCCGGTACCTTGATTGGGAGCACTCGATGATTGAAGTGCGCAACCTTCACAAGCGCTTCGGTGCGGTGACGGCGGTGGAGGATGTGTCCTTCGCCGCCGCGGACGGCGTCGTCACGGGGCTGCTCGGCCCCAACGGCGCCGGCAAGACGACCACGCTGCGGATGCTCTACACCCTCGTCAAGCCAGACCGTGGCGCGGCTCTCGTCGATGGCATCGACGCCGCCGAGCGCCCCATGGACGTGCGCCGAGCCATTGGTGTGCTGCCGGACGCTCGTGGCCTCTACCCCCGCCTCACCGCCCGCGAGCACGCCCGCTATGCCGGAGAACTCCACGGTCTGTCTGGTGCGGCGCTCGACAAGCGCGTGGACGAGCTGATCGCCCTGCTGGACATGAAGGACATCGCCAACCGCCGCGCCGAAGGCTTCAGCCAGGGCGAGCGCATGAAGGTGGCCCTGGCCCGTGCCCTCGTGCACAACCCGCGCAACGTGCTGCTCGACGAGCCCACCAACGGGCTGGACGTCATGAGCACCCGTGCGGTGCGCACCCTCATTCGCCGCCTCAAGGAGCAGGGCCACTGCGTCCTCTTCTCCAGCCACGTCATGCAGGAGGTGGCCGCGCTGTGCGATCGCATCGTCGTCATCGCCCGAGGCCGCGTCGTGGCCGAGGGCAGCCCGGACGAGCTGCGCACTCGCACCGGCAAGGAGAGCCTCGAGGAAGCCTTCGTGTCCGTCATCGGCACTGATCAGGGGTTGATGCAATGAGGAGGCTCATCGCCACCGTCTTCCGCAAGGAGATGAAGGACCACCTGAGAGACAGACGCTCCGTGATGAGCGCGCTCGCGGGTCCGCTCATCGGCCCGGTCATCTTCGCCGTCATGTTCACGCTGATGGCCTCGTGGTTCCGTGAAGGCAAGCTGCTGGAGATCTCTGTTATCGGGCGCGAGCACGCTCCCAGCCTCATGTCCTTTCTTCAGCGTCATGGCGCCATCCTCAAGGACACACCCCCGGATTACGAGGCGCTCATCCAGGCCGGCGAGCTGGACGCCGTGCTCATCATCCCCGAGGACTACGGCAAGGACTTCACCTCGGGGCACACCGCTTCGGTGCAACTGGTGGTGGACAACTCGCGCAACCAGGCCCGCTCCACCGTCCAGCGCCTGAACTCCCTGCTCCAGGGCTACTCCGGCATGCTGGGAGCCCAGCGGCTCTTCGCCCGAGGCGTCTCGCCCGAGCTGGCCACGCCTGTGCGCGTGGACGAGGTGGATCTCGCCACCCCCGAGCGCATGGCCGCCAACATCCTCAACATGATCCCCATCTTCCTCGTCTTCGCCGCCTTCATGGGCGGGATGAACGTGGCCATCGACGCCATGGCCGGAGAGCGGGAGCGCGGTTCGCTCGAGCCCCTGCTCATCAATCCCGTGCACCGCGGCGCGGTGGTGGTCGGCAAGTGGCTCACCACCGTGGTGCTCGCATGGGTGGCCATCGGCGTGTGCCTCACGGCCTTCCTCCTGGCCGCCAGCCACGTACCCCTTCAGGACCTGGGCGTGAAGGCGCGCTTCGACGTGACGGCGGTGCTCGGCATGCTCGCCACCGTGGTGCCGCTCGCGTTGGTGGCCTCGGCCGGACAGATGCTCGTGTCCACCTACGCGCGCTCCTTCAAGGAAGCACAGACATACATCCAATTGCTGCTGCTCCTGCCCATGGTGCCCGGCATGCTGCTGGCTGTCTCTCCCATCCAGAGCCAGACCTGGATGTATGTGATTCCCATCTTCAGCCAACAACTCCTGGTGGGTGAGGTGATGCGAGGCCAGGCCGTCGGCCCGCTGCCGTTCCTCCTCGGAGCGCTGGGGTGCATCGCGGCGGCGGCCTTGTGCCTGATGCTCACCACGCGGCTGCTGAGCCAGGAGCGCATCATCTTCGGCCGTTCGTGACGCGCTGCTTCCAACGTGAGGGGTTGTCTTTGCAGGTCGGGACTTTTACTCCAAGTCAATTTGGTGTGAGTCTTCAGGCCATGCAGAAAAGAGCGAGCCCGTTGACTCCGCCCCCGTTGGGGGTCGAGCCCATGACGCGCGCGATTCTCTTCGAAGGCCTGTTCGTGCACGGGTTGCCGCGCAACGAGGCCTTTGAGGCGGACATGCGTGAAGCGGGGTTCGATCGAGATGATCTGCTGCCGCAGTACCCGCTGGCCTTGTTCCGCCAGTGCCTGGATCTCGCCTGCCGCCACTTCTACCCGGGGATGACGGTGGAGGAGGGACGGCGCCGGCTGGGCCAGCACTTCGCGCAGGGCTTCTCGCAGACGGTGCTGGGCCGGGTGGTGTCGGTGAGCCTGCCGCTGCTGGGGCCCGCGCGCTTCCTCAAGAAGTTCCCGGAGCACCTGCGGTTCGACTCTTCTCCCATCCTCGTGAACGCCGTGCAGGTGTCGGAGCGCCAGTTCCGCATGGAGTTCCGCACGGGCGTGGGCCTGTCGCCCTTCTTCCTCCGAGGCCTGCTCGAGGAGGGCCTTCGGATGACGCGCGTCACTCCGAACGTCCGCGTGACACAGAGCGCGCCCATCAGTTTCGATCTGCACATCACCTGGTAGTCCTTGGGGGCTGCTCTGTCCGGGATCGATCCTCCATGCACGGGTTTCGTGGCGTGCGGGCGGGTAACTCTCCACAATGAGGGGGATGACACCCGAGCGAGAGATGCCGCTGCCCCCTGTGCCGAACTCCATCGCCACGAGCCAGGGGGAGCCACGCTTCGGCAAGTACCAGGGTGAGCTGCCCGAAGTGGATCTCGGCCGGCTCCAGGGGCGCTGGGCGCTGGCGAAGGCGGCTCGGCTGCTGAAGCGCAAGCGCTGGCTCTACACGTTCGCGGCCACTCCCGAGGTGGCGGCCATCTTCGCGGTGGTGGACCTGGGCTACACCTCGAGCGCCTTTGCCATCGCGGTGGACCTGCAGGAGCGGCGGCCCCTGTGCGACGTGAGCTTCCTGGGGGCGCCTGGGCCATTGGTGGAGGTAAGCGATCGGCCAGGCGCCGGGCTGACCGCTTCCTTCCGGACGCTGGGAGGCCGACTGTCGGCTCGGCGGGGCGAGGAGGACGAGCGCTACCAGTTGGAGGTGGACGTCAGCCGTGTGCGGACGGGGAGCCTCCAGTCCTTCCAGTGGCGGGGGGAATTGCTGGTGGCGGGCGGGCCTCCCGCGCTCACGCTGATTGCGCCGGTGGAGCAGGACGGGCTGGTGAACGTGACGCAGAAGCGCGGAGGGCTGCTGGCGTTGGGCAGCCTGGAGGCCGGTGGGAAGCGCTTCCGAATGGATGGAGGCGTGGGCGGGCTGGACTACACGCAGGGCTACCTGGCGCGGCACACCTCGTGGCGCTGGGCCTTCGCGGCGGGCCGGCTGGCGGATGGGACTCCGGTGGGGTTCAACTTCGCGGAGGGCTTCAACGAGAGCGCGGGCCACAACGAGAACGGGCTGTGGGTGGGAGACAGGCTCTACCCGCTGCCGCCCGCGCGCTTCGAGTACGATCCGAAGGAGTTGCTGGATCCGTGGCGGGTAACGACGGCGGATGGCTCGGTGGATCTGCGTTTCAAGCCCATCTACGTGCACCGGGATGAGAAGGACCTGCGGCTGGTGGTGAGCCACTTCGCGCAGCCGGTGGGGCTCTTCGAGGGCACGGTGCGCGCTGCGGGCCGTACGTACACGCTGGTCAGCTTGCCCGGAGTCACCGAGGAGCAGGACATGCTCTGGTGAGCCTCGCGGCGCGTCAGGCGCCGAGGTGGCTGCACGGGGGCATACTCCTTGGGTGGGCTGGGGGTGGGGATGGGCCCTGGCTAGGCTCCCGGGTCGATCGTGTCCTCACTCGAACCTGGCACTGTGATTGGCCGGTATCGTGTCTCCCGCCTCATTGCTCAGGGCGGCATGGCGGAGGTCTATCGAGCGGAGCAGTCGCTGGTGGGGGACATCTCGCGGCCGGTGGCGCTCAAGATCATCCGGTCGGAGTACTCGGGGTCCGCGGACTTCCGGGAGATGTTCCTGGATGAGGTGCGCACGGCCTGCACGCTGAGCCACCCCAACATCGTTCACTTCTACGAGGTGGGAGAGGTGGACGGACTCCTTTATATGGCGATGGAGTTGGTGCCGGGCGTGTCCCTGTCCACGGTGTCGCGGACGCTGCTTTCGCGCGGCGAGCGGCTCACGGATGAGGGGCTGCTGGCGGTGGGCATCCTCACTTGCGCCGCGTTGGAGGCAGCGCATGCGAACGGGGGGCTGGTCCACCGGGATGTGTCGCCGCAGAACATCCTGCTGGCACCCAACGGGACACTGAAGCTCATCGACTTTGGCATCGCGAAGGCCGCCACCAACCGCAACCTCACGCACGTTGGAACGACGAAGGGCAAGGCGGGCTACTTCTCTCCGGAGCAGGCGATGGGGCGCAGGCTGGACGGGCGCAGTGACCTGTTCTCGCTGGGCGTGACGTTGTACCAGCTCGCGTCGGGAGCGACGCCGCTGGAAGCCAACAGCCATGTCTCCGAGCGTCACGCGTGGCTGGTGAAGGGCAGGTGGGCTCCGTTGGAGCGAGTGTGTCCCGGGCTGCCGAGAGGGTTCTATGTCGTGGTGGGGCGGGCACTGCAGGTGCGTCCCGAGGACCGTTACCCCGACGCAGCGGCCATGCGCGAGGAGCTGGAGGCGGTGGCACTGGGAACGGGGCTGTTGGCGGGGCCGTCCTCGCTCGCGGGCTATGTGCAGGAACAGTCCGGTAGCTTCTGCGTGACTCCGGCTGGCACGAAGCGGCCGAGGGCTTCGTTCGCCCAAGGGTCCAGCGAGTCATCGCGGGCGCGGTTGCCGATGGCGCTCTCTTTTACGAAGGCGGGAGCTGCCCTGGGGGTGGTGACAACCTTGGGACTCGTGGCCGCCGGGCTGGCCGCATGGAGACTCGCACGCGATCCGAAGGTGGCACAGCCTTCTCCGTCCACGGAGACGGTGGGTTCTGTGAAGCCCCCGAGCTCTTCGCAACCACCATCAGCGGCTGTCGTGACCGCCGAGTCGCCATCAGGGGCGACGGTAACCACGAACTCCGAGACAAGACCTGGAGCGGACAGTGGTCCCTCCGGCGGTGAAGAGGAGTTGGTGGCTCCGCTGCCGACGAGCAGTGAACGACCGCGCAAAGAGAACCGTCGGTCCGTGGGAGCAGCGCCCGTGCTACCTCCGGCAGCGAAGGGCCAAGTGCCATAGTCGGCGGAGGTGTTCTTGGCTCAGGTTCCCAGCCCTGTCGGGCGGGAGCTGTACCAACTGGTATGCTGGTCATACCAGGTCGCAGCAGGCGCCGCCGACAGGGGCTCCCATCCCGGCTGGTACCCGCTGGCTTGGTTGCGCTTCGGGAACTTGTTGGTTCGTCGAGCCCATGCTCATTCCGGCTGCTTTGCATTCGCCTCTTCAAACTCTTTCAGGGTGCGGCCGTCATTGAGCTTCCAAGAGACACGCCCGTTGACAGAGTTTCCGCAAATGACGGCGGCAGCCGCAGTAGGGCTGGTAAACAGGACATCTTCCTTGAACAGGAACACCTCGCCTTGGGACTTCAGTTTTCCCGTCTCAACCAGCTCATTTCTGAGAAGGAAATGGCCATTCATCATGCTTGAGTTTGACTGCGCCATCGCAGTCGAGCCTTTGAAGACGACGAAGCCCTCATCGGTCACGGTCCCACGCGCCGCTGCCTTTTTGAAGTTGTAGGAGAACTCGAGAAGCTGTTCAGAGGGCTTCTCGGTCGAGTTCGTGGCCGTGAGAGGCTCGAGGAACCGGTGCCCTAATGCACCCATGAGTAGACGGACATGCCCGAAGAACTCCTCCATGGCATCCGTGTCGGCTCTGGGCAGACCTGTTCGGGGAGAGGGGTTCTTGTTGGTGACCTTGTAGCGCTTGGCGAGATTGGCTTGCTCGATCAGCCGACCTTCCAGATATCGGACATGGGCTTTGGTGAGGTTTTCGTCCTTGCTGGTGAACAGGATCACCTCTTGCCAGAACTCACGATCGAGATGCTCGTCAAGACGATCCAGGACACTCTCGGATTCGCCGATGTACACCTCACGAGAAGTCAGTTGTTCCGCGCCAATGAGGATGTAGATACCAGGGCGCCGTGTTTCTCGTTCCCAGCGTATGAGTTCGTTGATCCTCGGACGTGGACACAGCACGGCTTGGCCGGTCCAATTGACCACCTCTGCGTGCCGGATGCCTGTGACTTCTCCACCGTCTAGGTAGATTCGGATGCTTCGTCCGAGGCCCATGAGGAACCTCCTATTGCGTGCTTCAAAACGGACATGGCGGATGGCATCCGCCGAGCCATTTACGGATTGCTTCCCTCTTTGCCGAAGGAGCGCAGCAGCTTGACGAGTTCGGAGACAACCTCCGGCTTCTGCTCGAGATCGGGGTTGGCCGGCATGATGTCCGACTTGCCCACGGCCATACCGCCTCCGAGGATCGTTTTGGCGATGCCCTCATCCGTGACGCTCTTCTGCCACTCGACGTCGTGGTAGTTGCGCGGCTTCGGGTTCAGCGCGGCGGAGGACGGTCCGTTGCCGCGTCCTTCGGGGCCGTGACACGGGACACAGCGCTGCGTGAAGACCGCGCGAGCCTCCTCGGCGGGGCTGGCGTACACCTTGGCGGGGGCAGCCACCGTGGGGACCTCGGCGGGCCCGGGGGCCGTCGTGTCCGCGCCCTGGGCAATCCAGGTGCCGAGCAGCTTCCGCTCCGGCTCGTTCATGGACGTCATGTTCCCCAGCGGCATCGTCTGAGTCTGCACGGCGCGCACGAAGACGCGCTCGGCGTGGGCTTTGATGCGCTCGGGCGTGTCGAGCATCACGCCCTGCGGCGGCGCGGTGAACGAGGAGTTGGTGGGTTTCTCGGCATGGCACGTCACACAGCGCGTCTGGACGATGGTCTGCGCCGTGGCGAACGAGACCTTGGGCCCGGCCGCGAGCGCGGGATCGATCGTGATCGACTTCGGGGCCGTCATCACCGCCACACCGACGAGCGCCAGCACCGTGCCACCGAGGACCACGGGGGGCGTGCGGGTGCGGAAGTTCATGATGTACTTCACGCCCGCGCCGGCCAGGAACAGGAGGGCGAGTACGGCCCACGGCTCCGGGTGTCCGTAGAGGACGGGGAAGTGGTTGGACACCATCGTGAACAGCACGGGCAGCGTCAGGTAGTGGTTGTGCGTGGAGCGCTGCTTGGCACGGACGCCGTAGGAGGTATCGACGGGGCGGCCTTCGCGCGTGGCGGCCAGCATGTGCTTCTGGGCCGGGATGATCCGGAAGAAGACATTGGACGCCATGATGGTGCCGAGCATGGCGCCCACCTGGAGGAAGGTGGCGCGGGCGCTGAAGACGTGGGTGATGCCGTACGCGGCGGCGGTGATGAGGACGAAGCCCACGGCACCGAACACGCGGTTGTTCCGGATGAGCGGGGTGCGGCACAGGACGTCGTAGACGACGACGCCCGCGGCGATGAGGCCAAAGCTGATGCCCACCGCCTGGAGGTGGGACAGGGGCGAGTTCGCGTCCGTGAGCATGGCACGGTCGCCGAGGTAGTAGACGATGATGAGCAGCAGGAAGCCGCTGATCCAGGTGGAGTACGATTCCCACTTGAACCAGTGGAGCTGGGGCGGCAGGGCCTGGAGGCTCTTGCGTTTGACGACCTCGTAGAAGCCGCCGCTGTGAGCCATCCACAGTTCGCCGACGACCTCCCCCTCAAGGGGACGGTCGGGCTTGCGCAGCTGGCTGTCCAGCCACATGAAGAGGAACGAGTCGCCGATCCACATGATGGCGGCGATCACGTGGGCCCAGCGGACGACGAGGTTCAGCCATTCCTGGACGACGGGGCTCATCAGATCTCGAAAGAAGGCGCGGCGGTGCGCGCAAGAGCGCAGTGCTGGGAAGTGACCATAGAGAACCCGCGCCCTCGGGACAACCCGGCCCGTGGGGCGAGCAGACGAGGGCCGGGGAGACGTCTAATCCGTGTGCCCCTCACCGGCGCTTTCAATCTGCTGGTGCAACCAGTCCAGGTACGCGTGCGTACTGGTGTACACGGACAGCACGAGCGGGGGGCCATGGGTCGATCGGGCGATGCCGACCAGTTCGAGAGCCCCCTTGCGTTCGCGGAAGCAAGGTCCACCGCTGTCGCCAGTAGTTGCATACGAGCCGCGTCCTCGGAGGAGTTCCGGTTTCTCTCCGCGGTAGCTGGGGGCTACCGCGAGCTGCGTACCTATATGGAAGGTCGAGCCGTCCTCCTTGATGGATGCGACCGTGTTCTCTCCATATCGCCGCACGGGGACGGTCAAGGCTTCGCCGAGGAGCGCAGGTCCATAGCCCACGAGGATGACCCTGTCCCTGATGGAGATGGGGGCTTCCGCCAGCTTCATGGGTAGGGCGGAACCCCGCAGCGCTTCTTCCAGGATGATCACCGCGAGATCCGCATTGCTGTATTCCGTGTTCGTTTCCCACCCAGCACTCGTCTCGATGTCCTTGTAGACGATTTGAAGGCCATCATGGGCGCGGACCCTTCCGGTGTAGGGACCGAGCATCACGGCAGGTGGATTGGAGGGACTCGTGCTGGACCCGCCCTGGGAGGCGTGACTGGGATCCTCGTAGCGGAGCAGTGTGACAGCGGCGGTCTTCGCGCAGGTCGACTTGTCAGTCAGCGTCGTGTCGCTTGCTTCAGGGGGAACTGGCTTGCGTACATCGCAGACACAATGCCCTGCCGTTAGAACCACACGCGGTGCAATGAGCACACCGCTGCACGTCCTGACCCGGGTGCCTTGTTTGGGGACGAAGAAGGTCGTGGAGACCACCACGGTGGACATGTAGCGGTTCAGGCTGTCGATCCAGCCGTCTGAGACGACGGGTCTCGTACTGCCGAGTTGCACCTCCGCAGACACATATTCCGGTGCGGTGCGTTCGGTAGGAGCGCTCGATGCGCAGCCGTCGCAGATGATGACGACCATCGAGTAGACGGATTTCAGGAGCCATGCGTTCCACGTTCGAAGCATCTGTGCACTCCACCTGCATGACGGTTGCTACGGAGGATGAGTGAAGTTCTGCTTCTCCGCGCGTTGAACCTCTCCGCGCAGCCAGTCCTGGTACGGGTACGTGCTCATGATGGCCTCGCCCTCGCCCAGGTTCCGGCTGGAAACTCCGACAAGGACGGTCCCTTTGGGGCTTTCCCTCAGACAAGGGCCTCCGCTATCCCCTCGATAATGGTGATTACCGGGTTGTTGGATGCGCATCCTTCCGCCCTGGGAAGGCAGCACTTCGATGACCTTGTTGATGCTGGAGCGGCGCTCTCCGTCATATGCGCGGGCTTCTTCGTCGTAGCCCGTGCCGACGATGACAATGGACTCGTTGAGCTGAACGTCTTTGTCGGCCAGAGGAATGGGGCGGAACTCCTTCTCCACGGAGGCAGCCAGGACAATGACCGCGAGATCCGCATGGCTGGAGACCACCTGACCTTGCGCATCCAGGATGACTCGCATCCCAGGATGAGGGCGGACGCTGCCCTGGTAGCTCGTTCTACGCCAGGCCACTTTTTCCTTCGTATCTTCGAAAGGGCCGTATTTCGTCGTGGAGACCGTCGCAGTCTTCGCGCATGCAGCGCCATCAATGATGTCCTGGGCTTCGCTGGAGCTGGTGGGAACCTTTCGGCGCTGGCAGACACAGTGCCCTGACGTCAGGATGATGCGGCGACCAATGATGGCTCCGCTGCAGAAGCCCTCCGGCTTCCCATCGAACTGGGCTTTGACCAGAACAGCCGACAGATAGCGGTTCGTTTCATCCACCTCGCCCGCGAGTGGCAACAGGTGGGTTACGAGGGGCTGGTCGATGACGGGCCCCAACTCCAGTTCGACGGTCTCCCAGCCACCATCGCGTTTCTCCTCGAGTGGCACAGGCATGTCGAGAGTATCTGCTTCTGGGGGAACGCTCGGTTCTGGCGACCTCGGGATCGAGGACACATAGGCGTCTGGTACTTGAGCTGGTGTGCGCTCCTTACACCCGTCACAAGCCAGCAGCAGGGCCAGGGTGGCGAGAGCTGGCCATGATCGTGAGCTACGGAAAGGGGACACCTGAAAGTTCCTCGGGGGACTTTGGACTCCTACCCAGCCGTCCCCGCCGCCTTGCGCCGGCCCTCGAGGATCTTCAAGAAGGAGCGGCTGCGCAGCTCCTCCAGAGACAGTCCCGTCGCCTGGGCCTCCTCCTCCGTGATGGCCCCGCAGGCGATGCCGCGCAGGAAGGAGTTCAGCAGACCCTGGCCCGTGGCCGCGTCGTCGAACACGTCCCCCAGCAGCGTCGCCTGGGCTGCCTTCTCCATGAAGCTCTTGAGCCGCCGTGAGGCCGCGTCCATTCCCTCCAGGAAGAACGCGTACACCGCCGCGTAGCGCACTGGTAGCTGCGCCGGATGCAGATCCCACCCCTGGTAGTAGCCAAGCTCCAGCGAGTGCCGAGTGTGCTCGTACGCCAGCCGCCACGCCCGGTGCACCACCTCGCGGTTCTCCTTCTTCTTCGCCGCCGTGAGCGCGCGCGTGCCCTCCTTCTTATGCGGGCCCACAGGCATCACGTTGGTCGCCCCGTCCGAGAGCGCCACCCCCGTGCCCGCCAGTGACACCTGCATCACATGTCGAGCGAAGTCGCACGCCGCATGCGTCATGCTCTGGTTCGCTGCCGTGATGTTGAGCGAGGCCGTGTAGTCATACACGCCCAGGTGCGCTCCCACGCACCGACCCTCCGCCGCCGCCACCAGCGTCGGCAGCGCCAGCCGCCCCTGTGCATCGAAGAGGGATTGCGGCGTCTCCACCATCAGCTCCAGCTTCAGCGCTCCCGCTGGCAGCTTTCCATCCTGCTCCAGCACCTCCAGCATGCGCACCAGCGCCGTCACCTGCTCGGGAGTGGTGATCTTCGGCAGCGTGACGACGAAGTTCTCCGGCAGCTTGCCGCTCGTTCGCTCCAGCAGCGTCGTGACGAACAGCTCTAGCGTGCGCGCGGATCGCTCGAACAGCTCATCCGAGAGCGACTTGATCCGGATGCCGATGAACGGCGGCAGTGAGCCCTCCGCCATTCCCCGTGCCACCTGCTCCGCCGTCCCCACCGCGTGCCCGTCCTCCTCCGCATCCGGCCGGTTCCCGTATCCATCCTCGAAGTCGATGCGGAAGTCCTCCACCGCTTCGCGCTCAAGCTTGGCCACCACGCTCTCATACACCCGCTTCGCGAAGCCTCCCCGCTGTGGCAGCTCCAGGCATCCAGCGAGCGTCTTCGCATCCGGCGCGTACTCGCGGAACGTGGCCAGCGCCACCTGTCCCATCTTCCGCGCCGTCTCCGCCTTGAAGAGCTGGGCACCGCCGTACACGGTATGCACTGGCTGCCGTCGCGGAGACTCGCCCGGATAGGCCCGCGTGTACGCCTGGTTGGACTTCGTCAGCGCCGCTCGAGCGGCGGAGATACGGGAGGAGAGCTTCGCTGTCATAAGGAGTGAGACTCAGCTACCACGGTACGTGGAGTAGCCGAAGGGGCTCAGCAACAGCGGCACGTGGTAGTGCTCGCCCGCGGAGTGGATCTCGAACACCACCGAGACGTACGGGTAGAAGCCCCGCACCGAGTGGGCGCTGAAGTACGCCGCCGTGTCGAACGTCATCCGGTAGATGCCCGGCTCCAGGTTCGTGCCCGCGGGCAGGAAGTCCTTCACGCGGCCGTCCGAGTTCGTCGTCCCGCGAGCCAGCTCGCGCCAGCCGCCACCGCGCTCCTGGGCCTCCAGAAGGATGGGAACTCCGGCCGCCGGGCGGCCCCACTGTGTATCGAGGACGTGAGTGGAAAGGGTACTCATGGCGAGGTGAGAAGCTTCTCCAACCGAAGGCGGGTGATCTGCGCCTGCTCTCCCGCCGCGATGCGCAGCTCCAGCGCCGGCGGGTTGTTCATGCGCTCGCGCAGATGGTCCAACATCTCCTGGGCACTCTTGCCCGTGGCGCAGATGAGGAAGATGAAGCCGAAGCGCGCCTCGTAGTCGCGGTTGCCATCCGCCAGCGCCTGGATGACGTCCTCGCCAGCCCCCTGCACGCCCTTCTGCTCCTGCTCGGACCAGGCGCCGGTGGCCTTGAAGCGCTCGCGCAGCTTGGAGACATCCCCCACGCGCGGGTGGTGGGAGATGGCCTCCTTCCAGTCATCCGGCCCCGTCTGGGACCAGAGCCACCCGGCCTCCGCGTACACGGCGGAGATGTCCTTGAAGGGCCGGGCCCGGGCCATGGCGTCCGCCCAGCGGGTGGAGCCGCAACAGCGCATGAACTCCGCCTTGGCCTCGTCATAGGGCAGGCTGTTGAGCGATTCGAGCTTGTTCACGCAGGACGCCCGTGCACACGGAGCCGGCTGATGCCGCCATCCGGGAAGATGTTGAGCCGCACGTGGGTGAACGGCCCCGCGGCGCGCAATTCCGACTCGTAGAAGTGCCGGTGGTGCGCCTGCAGCTTCGTGCGAGGGAGGATCTCCTGCCACGCGATGTCCTTCGCGTTGGCGAAGTCGAGGATGTCCTCCTTCAGGTAGCACCCCTCCAGCGAGCACATGTCCGGGTAGTTGCCCTTGAAGTGGTTGGTATCCACCTCGACTTTGTGCACCGTGCCCGGCATGGCCAGCTTGACGACGATCCAGTCGAAGCCCGGCACGCGCTTGCGCCGCGTCTCCCAGCCCTCGCCCATGGTGGTGGCCCGGCCCGGGAGGATGAGGTTGTCCTTGGGCCCGAAGAACGCGTCATTCGTCGTCACGACGATGCCGCCGTTCTCCGCCGCCGCCAGGTCCACCAGCTCCGCCGAGCGCAGCTTCGCCGGATCCGGCTTCACCACCCCGTGCACGCGGAAGCGCGCCACGCCGCCATCCGGGTAGATGTTCAGCCGCACGTGCGTCCACCGCCGCTCGCTGGCGACGGGCAGGTAGTTCTGCGTGCCGCCCACCAGCTTCGTCTTCGGGACGATCTCCGTCCACGCCGCGCTCGTGAGGGACTCGGGCGTGGGCGTGCCCTGCACCTCCAGCCCGTCCACCGAGGCGTACTCAGGGAAGTTGCCCAGGAAGTGGTTGGTGTCCACGTTCACGCCGCGGATGACGCCCGGCAGCCCCAACTGGAGGATGCACCAGTCGTAGCCCGGCACGCGCTTGCGCCGCGTCTCCCAGCCATCCATCCACTTGCCGAACTCGGTGTACTTGTCCGGGATGAAGACGCCACGCCCGGGCTTGAGCAGGTTCTCCTTGGGCGCGAAGAATTCATCATTGGCGATCAGGGCCAGGCCACCCACCTTCTCGGCGGCCAGATCGATGAGCTCGGCGAAGGCGACACGCACCTTGCCTTCCTCGGGGGTCTGCATGCGGGACTCCTCCTCCCAATACCTTATTTCACTGAGCGGGCAGTGCCAGGACGGCGCACCCACTGGCCCACGGGTGGGGGCGTGCCTTCACCCCTTGTAAACGCGGGAACGCCTCGGACGAACGTCCCCTCCACCACCCCGTAGAGGGTGCGCCCCGTATAGGGCGTGAGCGGGTGGCGGTGGAGCACCCCCGAGGGCTCGGGGGTGAAGGTGGCCTCCGGATCGAAGATGAGCAGATCCGCATCCGCGCCCGGGGTCAGCGTGCCCTTCACGCCCGACAGGCCGACGAGGCGAGCCGGGTGGCGGCACATCCACTGGACGAGCTGCTCCAGGCCATGGCCGCGCTCGCGCATGCCCGTCCACACCGCCGGCAGGCTGAACTGCAGCGAGGCGATACCGCCCCACGCCGCGCCGAAGTCTCCCCGGTCCAGGTGCTTGAGCGAGGGCGTGCACGGTGAGTGGTCCGACACCACCATGTCGATGTCCCCGCGCGCCAGCCCGGCCCACAGCGCCTCGCGGTTCTCCGCCTCGCGGATGGGCGGGGCGCACTTGAGGTGGGTGGCGCCGTCGGGGATGTGCTCCGCGTCGAAGGTGAGGTAGTGCGGGCACGTCTCCACGGAGAAGGGCAGGCCCTCGCGCTTGGCGGCGGCGATGTCCGGCAGCGCGTCCGAGGACGAGAGGTGGACGATGTGGACCTGTCCCCCGTGCTCGCGGCACAGCTCCACCATCATCCGGATGGCGTCATCCTCCCAGCGGCGCGGGCGGGACTCCAGGTAGCTGCGGTAGGTGCGCGTGTCGCCCTGGGGCGGGCGCTCGTCCGGCGTGAGCTCCGCGTGGACGATGAGCGGCACTCCGCGCCGGGCGAGGATGGGCATGGCGCGCTCCAGATCCTCGCGGGTGACGTGGGGGAACTCGTCCACGCCCGAGTGGATGAGGAAGCACTTGAAGCCCGTGACTCCGGCATCGACCATGGCCTCCAGCTCGCCCGCGTTGCCGGGGATGACGCCGCCCCAGAAGCCATAGTCGATGGCGCAGTGGCCCTCGGCGGAGGCGGCCTTGGTGCGCAGCGCCTGCAGACTGGTGGTGGCGGGGATGGAGTTGAGCGGCATGTCCACTACGGTGGTGATGCCGCCGGCGGCCGCGGCGCGCGTGGCCGTGTCAAAGCCCTCCCATTCGGTGCGGCCGGGCTCGTTGATGTGCGCGTGGCAGTCCACCACGCCCGGCATCACCACCTTGTTGCCCACGTCTCGCACGGGCAGGCCCGCGGGCGCGGAACCTGGAGGCAGCACCGCCGCCACCTTGCCCTCACGAATGACGATGGCGGCCTCACGCACTCCGCTGTCGGTGACGACGCGGCGGCTGACCAGCACCCAGTGTCCTCCACTCACGGCGTGCACTCCTTCTCTGCATCGAGCGACCGAAGAAACATCAAGAGAGTCAAATCATGCTCCGCCCCCTCTTCGCCAACCTATGGAGTGGGGAGGTTGTCTCACCAACGGAGTATCAGCTCTGGGTCTGTTTCTACCCCAGGTCCTGCGGAGCCTGGCAGTTCACGAGCCCTGGAGACCGGTTCACGGCACGGGAAGTCCGCTTCACAGCATGCCCCGGAGGAGCCGGGCGCCACTCCCTAGTGTGGCGCGCGCAGACCGGAACAGCGCGCGGTGCCAGGGATGGCCCCGTGACATGGAGGCAGACTGTGAGAAAGAAGCTCGAGGGTTCGATCCTGGTCGGGATCGGGCTCCTGCTGGTCCTGGCGTTCACTCCGGACGCCCAGGGATATACCCGTTTCCAGACGTGGTGGAACAAGCCTGTCGTCCGGGCGTATGCGTGTCCCAATCTGTTCGCCCAGAACTTCCCCAACCACCCCTGGGCCAACATCCGCAACCACCTGCTTGCGGCCTTGAACGAGTGGTTCGTGACGGGAGGCGTGGATCTGCGGGTGCGGCTCGGCACGGATCTGGCCGCCAGCGATGCGCGCTGCGTGCAGTGGAGCGGCCAGCCTCTCGACGGAGAGATCCTCGTCACCTCCGAGCAATATCACGGGGGCGGGGCGTGCAATGCGGCGACCACGTTCACGGCGTTCAATGGCAGCCAGCCCATCATTCGCGCCAAGCTCATCATGCACTCGGGCACGATCTGCAATGGCGGCGTCTACTCCCCCTACTCGTGGGCCCAGTCGGCCCAGTTCCCGAATGCCGGTGAGCTCGACTTCTGGACGGTCTTCCTCCATGAGGTGGGGCACGCCATCGGCTTCGACCACAGCAGCGACTCCAACGCCGTGATGTGGCCCACCACCACGAGCGGCGAGAACGTGAAGCGCAAGCTGTCCCACGATGAGCTCGCGGGACTTCGGGATCCGAGCTTCCCGTATGCCCCCACGCAGACGACGTTCCGTCACAGGTACTACAACCCTTCCGCCGGCTGGTTGGCCTCGACGGAGCCCTACGCGGGCACCATCATCGGTCAGCCATCCGCCTGCTGGTCCAACGGGACATCGAACGATGCCTATCTGGTCGCGGCCACCCAGGCCCAGACGCGGAACCTCGTGGCCTTGAGGACAGATGGATTCGCGGTCACGACTCCGCTGACGCTCTCCTGGTCCTCCTTCTTCCCGCCAGTCGTCGGCTGCCATGAGAGCGCGACGCGAGACATCATGCTGCATGTCTCCGCCGACTCCGCGATGACGATCCTGTCTTCGAGCGTGGCGGGCTGGACGAACTTCAGCACCGCGCCGCTGCAGTCGACCGGCCAGGTCACCCAGAACGTGCCGGCACTGGCATACGCCAGCTTCAAGGGCTGGTACGTGATGGCGTACACCCATCGGTTTTCCGGCAAGATCCACACCCTCATCTCGAAGGACCAGGGCCAGACCTGGGGAACGCTCCAGCAGTTCAGCATGCGCACGTTCCACCCGATGGGGTTGACCTGCCAGGACAGCGGCCAGTACTGCGTGCTGGCGTACACCGATGGCAACGTCAGCCATACCCCCGTGCGCACGGCAGTCCTGCGCTTCGACGCGAGCGGGAACCTCTACGTCGAGTCCGACACCGCGACGACCTACGCCTCCTATGGCGCCGGAGTGGCGGCCGCTCCTGGTGGCGTCTTCTCGGTCTGGCGCGATCGGGGAACGGCTACGGTGCTGACTCACGCATGGTGGCTCTCGCCGTCCCTGGGGACTTCCACCTTCTCGAGCCTCGTCCTGCAGTCGCCGCCCACCGTTGTCCGCACCGCGGGCTCGAGTGACTTCACGGCGTGGTCGAGCTTCAGCTCCCGGTATGACCAGTGATTGTTGGAGACACCATGCGAAAGATTGAACTCATGTTGTGCTGTGTCGCGGTCCTGTTCCTGGGCGGGTGTGTCGAAGGGACCGAGTCGCCGCAGTCCTCTCCCACCGCCGAGGCCACCCAGACCGCCTCCGCCGAGGGGATCTCCACCGAGGCCCTTCAAGCGTGCTTCCGGGCGAAGCAGGACCTCGTCCAGGGCGTCATGAACCTCGTCTGGAAGAATCAGCAGGGGTGCGCGACGGACGCGGACTGCAAGCTCGTGAACCCGAGCATCTCCTGCCAGGAGATCTGCCCGGTCGCCGTCTCGGTGAGGGCGGAGAAGGCCCTCTCGCAGGCGCTCACGGTGAACGCGGCCAGCGCCTGCGCCAAGACGCCCACCGTCTGCGCGATGCAGAACACGTGCATTCCGTGGACAGGAGCCCGCTGCGTCGCGAACACCTGCCAGGCCGTCATCGAGCCGCGAGCGGAGAACTGAGCGCACATCCGAGATGCTCTCCGGAGAGCCAGCGCAGGGAACGCGCTGGTTCTCGGGGTCATGCTTCGGATCCCGACAGCGAGGTGCGGGGGGCCGCGTCTGCGTCGAGGGCTGACTGGGCGGCACGCAGGTGGACCCAGAAGGTACTCCCCTGGCCGGGTTGGCTCTTCACGCCGATGCGGCCTCCCATCTCGCTGACGACGCGGCGGCAGATGGCCAACCCGAGCCCCGTGCCCACGCCGGAGTCCTTCGTGGTGAAGAAGGGCTCGAAGATGCGCTCCTGCAGCTCGAGCGGGATGCCGGGGCCCGTGTCGTGGATCTCCACGCGAACCGCGTCCGCCCCTTCCAGCCGCGTCACCACGCGAATCTCATGCGTGCTGCTGCGGCCCTCGGGAATGGCCTGCGCCGCGTTGATGACCAGGTTGAGGAAGACCTGCGCCAGCCGCGCCTCGTTGCCCACGGCGAGCATGTTCTGCCCGTACTCCTTGACCAACCGGGCCCGGTGGAAGACCTGGTGCCAGGCCATGCGTAGCACCGAGTCGAGCACCTCGTGCAGCTCCACCGGCCCGAGCCGCTGCTCACCGGGGCGGGAGAAGACCTTGATGTCGCGGACGATCTGCCGGATGTGCAGGGAGCACTCGAAGGCGTTGCGCAGCGCTTGCTCGCCCTCCAGGGAGAGCTGCTGCTCCGGAACCGCGTTCAGGGCATGGTCCAGGTTCATGATCAACGAGGTGAGCGGGTTGTTGATCTCATGGGCCACGCCCGCGGCGAGCATGCCCAGGGAAGCCAGCCGGTCCGACAGCAGGAGCTGTTCCTGCATGCTGCGGCGCTCGGCCCGGACGGCGGACTCGCGCAGCTCGCGGGTGAGGGCGGGCCCCAGGCGCCCCAGCTTGTCCTTGAGTAGGAAGTCGTGGACACCGGCCTTCATCGCCTCCACGGCGGTCTCCTCCCCGATGACGCCTGACACGATGAGGAAGGGCACATCCAGCCCTCGCTGCTTCACGGAGGAGAACGCCGTCAGCCCGTTGAACCCCGGGAGCATGTAGTCGGAGATGATGGCGTCCCAGGGGCCCGCCTCCAGCGCTCTCAGGAACTCTTCGCGTGTCGCGACCCGGATATGGGAGACGTCGAAGCCGAAGTCCCGCAGCTCATGCATCAGCAGCACTTCGTCATCCGAGGAGTCCTCGACGAGCAGCAGGCGTACACGCTGGCGGGTCATGAGAGGCGCGAGTATAGCTTCCGCTCGGGGCGCTCGGGTCGGCTCAAAATCAGGTTGGAGCCACCGCCAACCCGGGGTGTAACCGAGCGAACGCTGCCAGTGTCGTATCCTTGCTCCTGGTCTATGACTCCGGATGGAGAGAGACTGCGGGGTATGGATGCCCTGCTGTCGTTTCGTCCTGTCCTGTCCGAGAAGATGATGCCGCTGGCCCGTCCCCTGGGCGCGGATGTGGAGGCCGCGACGGAGATCCTCGTGGAGGCCGTGGTCCAGGTCTCCAACTTCAAGGAGGAAGGCTTCCCGCTGGCGCCGTTGGTCTTCGTGGGGCGCGAGCTGAAGGAGCTGCTCGAGGGCACCAATGGGAGCAGCCCTATCGAGCTCGGCTCGGGGCCGTGCACCATGCAGACGGTTCGCGTGGCGCTGAAGAGCTGCGCGCCGCTGGCCGAGGGCCGCCAGTGGGCCATCTACCTGCTCATCCGGGAGGGGCAACTGCGCTTCGGTATCTTCTGCACGGACCGCTCGCCGCTGCGCTTCACCTCGTTCGAGGCCATCCGGTTGTTGCCCGAGGACGGGCCGCCCCTGGTCGGCATCACCCAACTGGGCGAGAGCGTCGTCGAGGTGCGCGGGTCGGCTGGTGCGCACCTGTACTTCGATTTTTCGGGCTCGGTGGATCTCGCCAGCAACCCCATGCGGGTCATCAAGAGCTTCGTCCACTCCGTCACCCGCGATGTGAAGGAGGATCTGCGCCCCCGGCTCAAGGCCTTCTATTACCGGCTGGGCGTGGACGTGATCAGCGGTGGCCATGGCGCGCTCGTGGCGGTGCTGGACCACCGCCAGCATCCGCCGGATCTGCTCATGGATGGCATCTGGCTCGGGGAGCCGATCGATCTCGGCGAGCGGGCGCTCCGCTACGAGGCCCACCACTCCGAGGCGGATGCGCTGGCGCTGGTTGCCTACGGCAGCCTCTTCCGCCGGATGGTCGGCATGGATGGAATCACCGTCTTCGGCTCGGATGGGCGGCTGCTCGGGTACAACTGCTTCATCCACCAGCAGATCATCGGCTCGCCGACCCGCCAGGTGGTGGGTGGCGCCCGCCGTCGCGCCTTCGAGGTGCTGTGCCGGGAACTGGGCCGATCGATCGCCGCGGTGCTCTACCGCTCTCGGGATGGAGCCGCCGAGTGCAGGCTCGCGGTCGAGCCGGAGTGGCGCTGAGGAGGATGGCTTCAACACGGCCCGGGAAATCGGGCTGTGAGCTACCTTTGCGCACATGGCTGGGTGAGACGGAATGTGCCCCTCGTCGGGCGCGTTGGCAGGACATAGGCTTCGGGATGCTCATTCGTGGGGGAGCCCTGCATGTTCTCTTCTGGCCGGAAGCCTCCAGCATCGAGAGCGCAGGATTCTTCACCGAAGGCCGCGGCACAGCCTCCGGTGAAGTCGCCGCCCGTAGATCAGCTCTCGCTCCAACTCGCGCTGCTGAACCGTGCTGGCACGGGTGCCGCGCGGCTTCAGCGCAAGCCGGCCGTCAGTGCCCCTGGCAGTGAGCTGGAGCGCGAGGCGGACGATGTGGCCGAGCAGGTGATGCGGATGGCGGAGCCTGCTCCCATCGGGACCGGGCCGAGGACGTTGCAGCGCGCCATCTGCTCGGAGGCGGACGACGAGGAGAACCGGACGATCCAGCCCAAGCACGAGTCCTGGGCGAACCCCGAGCCTGCGCTGGATACGGAGGCAGCCATCAGCGCAGCCGAGCGCGGGGGCATGCCGCTGCCGGGCCCCTTGCGCTCCCACTTCGAGCCGCGGTTCGGCCGTGACTTCGGTCAGGTACGAGTGCATGTCGGGGGCGAGGCGGCGGAGGCGGCGCGCGGCGTGCAGGCGCGTGCGTACACGATCGGTCGTGACATCGTCTTTGGCGCGGGCCAGTACCAGCCGGACAGCGAAGCCGGCCGCCGGCTCCTCGCCCACGAACTCACCCATGTGGTGCAACAAGGCGTGGCGGACCGAGGCGCATCGGCCGGGCCGTCACAGGTGGATGGCTCGTCTGGGGTGGGAGCCATCCAGGGACACACGGCGGCTCCCTTCATCGGACGAGAGAACAGCCGCGAGACGGCGGCCGTGCTGCGGACCGGGACAGTGCGGGGATCCGGCGTGCAGTTCTGGCCCCTCCAGGTCACGAGTACGCGCATCGGTCCGGTCTCGGGACAGGGTGGGTTGCTCGTCGACACGCGGAATCGGCTGTCGGCCATCGTCGGCCAGTCGATGACGCTGCGGAACCTGGCCACGCTCCTCCTTCCGCTCTGGAACTCCGCGGAGCCGTTCACGCCTCCCGGCGAGGCAGCGCCCGTCGTCACCGGGCCGCTCACCGCCGATGACCTCGCGCGAGGGCTGCTGGTCTACAACCGCTACTACCTGAGAGTGCTCTCGGAGCCAGCGCCTGCGATGACGGGGTGGGCGGGCGGCCTGCGTTTCCCCCTGCCCGTCGAGATCGACTCCGCCGGAGTGGCGACGGTCAACAAGGACCTGATCCAGTCGCTGTCTTCGACGTTCGATGCGGCGTGGGGGCCCTTGCTGGAGCAGCCGGCAGCGGCTGTCACCGCACCGCCAGCGGCCGACCTCCAGCGGGCCGTCACCGATTTCCTGACCGCCACCCCGGACACCGACGCTCAGGGTAGGTCGCTCGCCACGCGCACGATCACCAATCCGGTCGAGGCTCGGCCCTTCGTGCTCGAGGTCCTCAACCGGGTTGCGGAGAGGAAGTTCGACGTCGCGCTCGCGTTCATGAATGCCACGGTCAACACCCAGGTCTCGCTGCTCGCCTCCCAGCGAGACGGGGCCGCCGTGCTCGGCGCGATCCGGACCGCGCTCACCACTCAGCCAGCGGAACTCTCGGCGAGGCAACAGGAGAATCTGAATCGAGCCAGTCACATGCTCGGGCTCGTCTCCGGCATCGTGGCGCGTGAGCCCCCTGCGGTGGGGACGGCCTCGTCACCGGTGGGGGGCACGCCCTTCCCCGACACGCAGCTCGGTGCCTTCGGCAGCGCCGAACAGACCACCTTCAAGCGCCAGGTGTACAACGCCCACGTCGCAGCCGCCCGAGCGCGGGGCCGCGAGTTCCACATGGGCATTGCGGACGAGGACCTCGAGCGGGTCGAGGGAGGCCGGCTGCACCGGGACGCGGCGCCCTCCTTGACGTCGCTCCTGGCGCGGGCGCGGGCTGATCTCGCCACGGCACAGGCCGCCCACGACACGCTCGCCACGGGGGCGGGCCGCATCGGAGTGGGCTCGGCGTATCGCGGCGCCACGGAGGAACTCAACATCTGGGAGCGCCTCTTCCCCGACTACTACAGCGCCACGCAGGCGGAGCGTACTGCCGCGCCAGGAGGCGAGCACGGGCCGGCCGCGGTGCGGATCATGGTGACCCACTACACGTCACGCAAAGCCGCTCCTGGGTTCGGCAACCACACGAACGGGATCGCGGTGGACTTCACCACGGTCCAGGGGGGGACCGCGCTGGGAGCGAGCACGGCCCAGAACGCCCTCTGGAGAGCGTCCTGGTTCCACCATTGGCTCGTGGAGCACGCCGCGGACTTCCACTTCCAGCCGCTGGCGACCGAGGCGTGGCACTGGGAATACAGACCGTGAGGGTGCCGGGTTCGTTGCTCCGGGCTCAGCGATGGCTCGTGGGGTGGTCGACGGTCAGGGGGATCTGCCCCTTGAACAGCCGGTTGATGTCTCCCACCAGCCGCAAATAGAAGTCCGATGACACGGACACCCCATCCGCATCCAGGGTGAGGAAGAACTGGTTGGTGGGGATCATCGAGCTGTTCTCCGCCGCCTTGGCGATGGCCGTGCCCTCGTCGTACTCGTCGAACATGGCCACGTAGCCGGTGGAGATGCCCAGGCTCTTGAGGTTGTAGGCCTGCCGCCACATGAAGTCGCCGTGCAGGCGCGGGATCTGGTTCCGGGGGCCTCCGGCCAGGTTGGCCCAGGAGAAGCCCGGCCAGATGACCGGCTGATAGGCGATTCCATACTGCTGCGTGTAGGCGAAGTCGGGCTGCCACTGGTTCGTCTTGTAGGAATCCGCGCCGTCGAGCCCGCCATAGCGGCCGACGAACCACGGGGAGATCATGTCCAGGGAACGGTAGACGCTCTCGAAGTCCGACCTCGAGTCGTTGATGCCGGTGCGCCAGTAGGTGGGGATGCCGCCGATGACGTAGAGGCCCTGGCCCTTGAACCAGTTGATGAGGTCCGCGGCCTCTGCGGCGGTGCCGGGCCGATCGGTGAAGCCGATTCCCCACACGCAGACGACAAGCTTTCCGTTCTGCCGGGCGTAGGCGGAGGACGAGGTGAGATGCATGGTGTTGACGATGTTGGTCGTCCAGTCATGCTTGACCGCATTCAGCCAGGTGCTCGGGTTCAAGCCGGTGATGTCGTACATGACGTAGAACTTCCGGCCATAGGTCTCCGCCGCGTTCTTCACCTTGACGGCGACACTGTCCCGGTTGGTCCTCCAGCCGTTGGGCGCGTCGCTCTCATCGGCGCCGAAGCGCTGCAGGGCGGCCCCGTCGATGTTGTAGGTCTGCATCCACTCGAAGTGCTTGTTGACGGTCTCCGCGTCGTACGAGGAGAAGAGGCGGGCGGCCTGTCCATTGCCCAGGTTCGCGAGGTTGGTCGGGTACAGCTTCGTGTACTCGCTGAGGTCCGGGTAGATCTCGAAGTTGACGTTGGAGTTGGCGGTGGGGGCGCTGCTGTTCTTCGACCAGTGCACCCAGCCGTTGTTCGGCGAGCCGTCACCGCTCGCGTTGAACCAGCCCTGGTAGCCCGCGAACAGCTTGCCGACGACGTCTCCGCCGCTGGACGCCGCAGCCGAGAACTTGAACCAGAGGAGGTTGAAGAGCGCGCCGGTGCCGCCGGTGAAGCGCAGGTACAGCGTGTGGACGCCGCTCACGGTGCTGATGGTGCAGGAGCGGGTGACGTACGCCTGCCATCCGCCGGTTCCCGGGACCGAGCACGTTCCCGCGAGCGTTCCGGTCACGCTGTCGAGGCGGACCTCGATATTGCCTCCGGAGGCGGCGCTGGCCACGCGGGCCTCGAAGGTGTTCGCGCCGCTGCCGAAGTCGATGTTGGTGAACGCGATGTAATCACCGTTGTCGATGTACGCGACGTCCTGACCGCCCTCGCTGGCGGCCTCCAACTGGGTGCCCGATTGGCTGTCGTAGCTCGAAGCAGCGCGTTGCTCGAAGGCGGAGCGCGAGGCAGTGGGCGGAGTGCCGTACACCTCGAACTCGGAGACCTGACCTCCGGTGGCGCCCGAGTTGGCGGTGAAGTTCAGCTTCACGTACCGCGCGCTGGTCTCCGTGAAGTTCAGGGTGACGGTGTTGGCGCTGGGGCTGAACGTGTACGTGGCCGAAGCGAGGACCTGGGTATAGGTGACATCATCGGCGCTCTTCAGCACGGACAACGTCTGGGTCCTGGCGCCCCAGGCCGTGGGCAGCTTGAGGACCACCTGGTTGACGTTGTTGGCGCTGCCCAGGTCGACGCGGAGCCAGTTGGGATAGGCGTTGGCGGCTCCCTCCCAATAGGTGGCCTGGTTGCCGTCGCTGGCGTTCGTCGCGACGTAGACCTGGGTGTAGCTGCCCGCGGTGATGCCCTGGATGCCGAGCTTCAGCGGGAGCTGGCTCACCCGCACGTCGCTGGCCGGGTTCGCGTTCGGTGACGGAGACAGCTCGCTCTCGGGCGCGCAGGCGAAGGCGCCCAGCAGCAGACTCCCCAACCCCATCCTCAGCAGCCAACGGCCTCTCAGCATCTTCTCGAAGTTCACGGCCACTCGGTCCTCCTGGCTTGGGTCTCCCGCCCGGCGGACCGAGCGCATGAGACGCGGGGGAAGGCTTGATAATCTTGAAAATCTGTTAATTCAAGATTTGCTTGAGCCGAAGGACGGAGTCTCTGGCTGCGGACGCTCGGTCTCCCGCACGGGATGGGCCTCACTCGCAGGTTCATTCAAGGTCCCGTTTTTCCTGGGGCAGGGGAGTGGCTCGATTTCTGCTCGAGCTGTGGCTCCACCTCTTCCCACAGGAGCCTGCATTCGATGTCCACCCCCACAACTCCAACCAACCCCTACTCAGGACTGACCCAGGAGCAGGCGCTCACGACGATGCGCCAGCTGCTGGCGGGTGGGGAGCGCAACCCCTTCCTCCTGGGTCAGCTCCACAACTACGTCGCGGACAGCCAACTGCTGGAGGGCACGCCGTACAAGAGCGCCGTGGACTTCTTCCGCGACAACATCCCGGGGATCTCGCGCGAGACCCTGCTGCGAGCGGGCGCTGTGGCGCGCGAGTTCAGCTCGGAGGTCATCTCGCGCTTTGGCGTCATGCGCCTCGAACAGCTGCTCGAGTACAAGAAGGCCGCTCGGATCACGCTGAACGCCGACGAGCCGGGCTCGACCTTCATCGTGGTGCCGCAGGAGAACGGAGACTTGAAGCCCAAGCGCTTCGCGGGCTGTTCCACGAAGGAGCTGCGCAAGGCCCTCGAGCATGCGCGCTCGCCTCACACCTACCTGCCCATCTCCGAGGCGGATCGGGCGCGCTACGAGCGCATCCGTGAGGCCATCCTCAGCCGGTTTCCCAAGCACACGCGGGTGCTGATGCGCAATGAGGGCGGGAAGACGCTGATGGACTTCGAGATGATCCCGCTCGATCAAGCGCAGGAGTTTCTCCAGGTACTGCGGGAGGTGTCCCGCAACCTGGCGGTGGAGTCCGAGGACGAGGAGCCGCCGCGGTCGCACTGAGGCCAGTGCGGTAACGGTAGGCACGGCGGCATGGTTTGACGGATACTTCCAGATTCGGAGAGAGTTCAAGTTTTACGGATCTGGACCTGATCTGACACGGAGCCATGCCCATGAAGAAGATGACGTCCGCGGTGCTGACCTCGCTGTTGCTCGCTGTGGCAGTCCTGAGTGGCTGTGGTCCCACCACGGATGAGGAGATGGGAGCTCAGCCCGCGGTCCGCGACGAGGTGTCACAGCAACTCTGCCTGTCGACGCGCTGTCTCGACGATAGCGAGTGCACTCCCTGCACGGGCTACACGGTGAGTTGCCTCAACCGTGCGTGCCGATACACCTCGACGGGTGGTGGAGGGGGCGGAGGGAGTGCGCACTGCCAGGGGGTGCGCTGTGCGTCGGATGCGGAGTGCGTCCCGTACTGCACGGGCACGTCCTCTCCTTCATGCATCAACCACACCTGCGTTCCCTGAGGCGTGGTCAGACCGAGGTAGTACACCGCCAGCGATCGTGATCCTTTACCCCTCAACAACTTGCTCACCAGTGTCTCCGCTATGCACTCGCAACTGCACATGAAGAGCACGGCCGTGCTGACCGTGCTGTTCGCGATGGCCGGATTCGTCGGGGCCGACGCGCACGCCCAGCAATGCGGTCCCGAGGAGCCTCAGGAGGAGGCTCTTCACGATCAGATGAGCGACACGCGCGTCTTGCGGCGCATCGTGCTCGGGCTCACTGGGGCCACACCGACCGTCGAGCAGTACGAAGCGATGGCGGCCGCGGCCACGCCTGAAGCGCGAGAATCGCTCCTGCGCTCGACGCTCGAGGAGGTGCTCGCCTCGCCGAAGTTCTACGAGCGGATGGTGAACTTCGGGCACGACTGGCTCGCGGTGGGGGCGTACACCACCGGCGCGGCCGGCGACGCGTACCAGGGCGACATGTCCGGCCACCTCTTCGCGTGCCCCAGCAACACCTTGCACCAGGGCGCGTACTACCACGCGAACGAGTTCAAGGATAAGGACTCGGGCCAGCAGTGCAGTGACAAGGACGCGGACGGCAATCCCGCCGTGCCCGAGGTGAACGCCGTCGAGCCCTGGTGGGCGCCGGGCACGACAGTCCAGGTGCTGGGGAAGGCCGGCTCCTCCGTCACGACGATCCTCGACTCGAATGGGCAGCCGGTCGACTGCGGCATCGCGTACGGCGGCTATTATGATCCCGTCCTGCCCAACGGCTGCGGTTGTGGACCGAACCTGGTGTGGTGCTCGCCGCTCGTCGGCCTGAACACCCTGGGAACCCATGACATGCGCATTCAACGGCGCCACCCGTACGAGGAGCCCGCGCGCCTGTTCGCGCATCTGGCGTGGCACGACCGGCCGCTCTCGGACCTCGTCATCGGCAACTACTCAGTGGGAACCAACTGGCTGCGTTCGCTCTACGTGCGCTTCGGCCGGTACATGGGCAGTGCGGTGGTGGATGCGAACAAGACGTGGTGGCGCCCGGATGTGGGCGATGCCCCTCGCGACCCGCTGCACCCGAACCCGAACGATCCGCAGGCGTGGCGCGAGTTCGTGGTCGAAGACCTGGAGCCCTTCCACCTCTCGCTCACGGAAGGCAAGACGCCCTCTGGCAGTATCGAGCGCACCTACCGCTTCGATCCGCGCACCACGACCGAGCCGCCCAAGGGGATTCCCACCGCCGGGGTGCTGACCATGATGGGCTCGATGTCCTCGTTCCCGCGCGAGCGAGTCCGGGCCGCGCGCTTCCTGGAGATGTTCGCCTGCCAGAGCTTCTCGCCGCCTCCCGCGGACGTGCACTTCCCTCCGCTCGAGACGGATCCCGCGACTGGCGGAACGTGCCTGCACTGCCACAAGACGCTCGACCCCGCGGCGATCTCGTTCAAGCGGTGGGACTTCAGCCCGTTCCAGAGCTACTACGTCCCGTGGCCCTTCATTCCCGGCGTGGGCCGTCACCGCGTCACGAAGGAGTGGCTGTCCGGGCAGTATCCGCACACCGGCAACGCCCCCGGGCTTCGCTGGAAGAACGCGTTCGTTCCCAACACCGTGTTGACCCCGGTCACCCCCGAGCAGATCAAGGCCAACCCGGAAGCGGTGCTGCTCGACACGATGCCCGAGTCCTACACGCTGCTGGGTGAGCATGGCGATGGAACCATGGGCCCGCTGGGGTTCGGCAAGCTCCTGGTCCGCTCGGGAGAGTTCGATCGCTGCGCCGCGCGGAGGATCTACGCGATGTTCATCGGCCGGCAGCTGAACCCGGCCACCGAGAAGGGCTTCATCGACAAGCTCGCGAGAGAGTTCGTCTCACGTGATCGCAAGCTGCGGCCCTTCATCCGCTACCTCTTCGAACAGTCCGAACTGAGGAGGGGCCTGTGATGAGCACCCTGCGTTCGATGTTGGGGGCCGCTGCGCTGGCCTCACTGGCTCTCACCCTGGGGGCCTGCTTCGGTTCGGCCAACTCCGAGGAGTCGAGGAATCCCCCTGACAGGCCGACCGAGGAAGAGAACTGCGAGGCCAAGGGCAAGAACGACGAGATCCGGCTGGCGCTCGCGCCCGCGTGCGAGGGCTGCCACCTCACCGGCAACAAGCCGTTCTTCGCCTCGCTCACCTCGTTCGAGAGCGGGCTCGTGTACAACGAGAAGTATGTGAAGCGCGGTGACCCCGAGAACAGCATGCTGATCCAGCTGCTCAAGGGCGTCGCGCCCGGAAGCTATCCCCAGATGCCGCCCGGTCAGCCCTACAGCGAGCTCATCGCCAACGGCCGCGTCACGCTGACCATCGACAAGGTGGAGGCCTGGATTCGCGATCTGCCTGCCCCTCCTGCGGAGCTGGAGACCCCGGCTCCGGGGGAGTTCACCGTCCGTCGGCTGTCCGCCGAGGAAATGGTGGTGAGCTTGATGGCTCAGCTCGGGCTCACGCTCGAGGACTTTGTCAGCACCAGCGCCACCGACTGGCGCGACAGTGCGTACATCGTGGCCGGAGGCAGGTTCTTCGTATGGCCCGGGGATTGGTCGCCCGGTATCTCGGGCCAGTACATCTCCGACTCACGCACCATCGAGCGGTTCGAGGCGCTCGGAGGCGGTAACTCGCTCGTGTACCGCAAGAAGGATGCGAACTTCGGTCCCTCCGCCGGACAGGCGCTGGTGCAGATGTCGCAGGCCTGGTGCGCGCGCGCGGTGGACAAGAGCGGCAACAAGGCGGTGCTGCGCCACGTGACGCTCGCCGACACCTCGGCCAAGAACCCGGACGCGGTGCAGAAGAACCTGCGCTCGCTCTACCTGCGCATGCTCGGACAGCCGCCTTCGGAAGCAGAGGCGCAGGCGCTGTACACGCAGGTCTATCTCCCGCTCGAAGCGCAGAACACGCGCCTGGCCTGGATTGGCACCTGCGCGGCGCTCGTCCGTCACCCGCTGTGGATCACCTACTGAGCCGAGGACACCATGACGAACACCTCTCGCCGCACGTTGCTCAAGTGGGCCCTCGGAGCGGGACAGTTCGCGCTCCTCGAACGCGCCGGGCTGCTCGGCTCGAGCGTCGCGTATGCCGCGGAGACCGACGTTCCCTCCCGGCTCGCGGTGCTCTACATCCCCGGGGGCTACCGGCCCGCGTACTGCTTCACCCCGCTGGAGGACGCGGAGATTCCGCTCTGCATCCCAAAACCCGGCGGCTATTCGAGCGAGCCCACCTTCTTCGAAGCGAGCCAGGTGGTGAACCTCGCGGCGGCGAATGGGCCCTACAAGCCGCTGCGGACCTGGCAGTCATGGAACCCCGCGGACCCTGCCGCGCGCGGCAGTTACAGCCCGCTCATGTACGGCTTCACGCACTTCGCGCTGCATGATCAGTTGAGCGTGTTGCACGGCATCGACCAGGGCACCAACGATCACGCGAGTGCGTTCATCTCCGCGATGTGCGGTGTCGCCGGTGCGGACTACCGGGCGCCCGCCGTGCACTCGGTCGTCGCCAACCACCTGTATGAGAAGTATCGCGAGAGCCGGCCGCTGCCGTTCGTGGTCGTCACCGGCGAGCGTGGGACACCCGTGGGGATGGGGCTGCCCTCACACGCCTCGCCCGTGAGCGTTCCGTCCATCGAAGCGCTCCGGCCGCTGCTCTCCGCGAAGCCCTCGGACAATGCCTGGTGGACTGGGCTCGATGCACGCACTGAGGCTCCCGAGCTGGATGCGCACGGTCAACCGACAGGGAGCAACCTGAAGACGACCACGGTGGAGCGCTTCTCGCTCTCGCGCGCCCAGCAACTGCTGGGCCGGTCTACGGCGAAGGTGGACAACTACCTCGAAGGACTGCACGGCTCGCTGTCGTCGGTCTCGCGCGTGCTCGCGACGGATGTGGTGTCCGTGCTGGAGAGCACCAAGGGCATCGACAAGTTGAAGACGGACCGCCCCTCGTACCTGTCGAGCTACCTGAACGAGACGTTCACGTACACGTTCGGCTACGCGAACTTTCACCTCACCGGGCTCGATCCGCGGATGGACCTGGCGCTGCGCCTGCTCAAGTCGGATCTCTGCACCTCGGTGCACGTCTCGCTGCAGCTGGACTTCGACACGCACAACGGCTCTGGTCATGCCTACAGCTGCGCGCACGGCCGCGGACTGATGGACTGCGTCGCGCGCTTCTTGGGCGAGCTCAAGGCCTCGCCCGCACCTGGCAAGCCGGGCAAGACGCTGCTGGATGACACGCTCGTGCTGGTGATGAGCGAGTTCGGCCGCAGCTGGGCCTCGCGCAACAGCGATGACACCTACTCCCTGCCGGATGATCACCACCCCTACACCTCGATCTGCTTCGCGGGCGGGAACGTGGCGGGGAATCGGCAGGTGGGCTCATACACAACGCGTGGGCTTGGGGTCCCAGTGGACATCATCGAGGAGACAGGACAATCCTCGAAGCGCGTGCCCAGGTCCGCGGACGCGGTGACTACGGCGCTGCGCATCATGGGGATGGACACGCACCAGTTCTTCATCCCCGGTGGCTACGGAGAAGTCGTGGGACTCAGGAAGGCGTAGCCAGTCAGAGGGAGCAGGAGCGAGAGCGGCGTTGCGCTACGGCCCCATGAGCCGTCGTGAACCGCCGCTCTTCGGCGCTCGGAAGAGCTACGGCCGCCAGGTGTAGGGCGGCGCGATCGTGACGTCCGTCGTGTTCGAGGGGGGCGAGGTGCTCGAATCGACGAAGCCGAAGTAGGTCCCGCTGGACTTGTTCAGCCCGACGCCCCGGTATTCGATGTCGCCGATGAGCTGGACCGTGCCCGACGCCGCCTGCTGTCCCTCGTAGAAGCCGAGCGGATAGAAGGTCGAGGCCACCCTGGCCGAGCCGCTCACACTGAAGCCGTTCGTCAACACCGAGAGGCCGGTGACGGTGCCGCCGGAGACGGTGCCCGCCAAGACCACCGCATGGTCCTCGATGCGCGCCGAGCCACTCACGCTCCCGCCAAGCACCTGAGCGTAGGGGCCGACGTACACGCTCGACGGGACGCTGCTGGTGACGCAGCCTCCGCCGTTCGAGTGGCGCTGCGTTCCCGAGGGACAGGCATCCTGCTTGCCGCCGACGAACCCTTCAGGCCAGGCGCTCGTGAGCTGCACCATCCAAGGATAGCGGTAGACGGTGTTGTACATCTGGTCCCAGACGATCTGCTTCTGCACCGAAGGCGTTCCGACCACGACCAGGAACAGTGCCTCGCCGGCATTGACGCAGAAGTTGAGTTCACCGTTCGCGCCGCGTTGCAGAGCGCTGTAACGGGGCGTGGTGATGGCGCTGTCCGTGGCGACCAGACCCCAGCGCCAATCGGAGTCCGCCCCTGTCTGGGTCACTCCGCGGAAGGTCACGGTCACACTCGTGGCGCCCGCTTCGGGGTAGAGCCGCACGATGTTGTAGCCCCAGCGCTGTGGCGCCCAGCCAGTCGGCGTCACGAAGCGCCGGTTCGTCGCGTAGCTGGCATCCAGCGGTTCGAGCTGGGTCAGCCGGACGCGCCGCTCCGGCCTCGACTTGTTCGTGATCGACGCGTACTTCGAGCGATAGGTTGGGCCCTGGTTGCCGCCGGAGGTGGGAGGCGGATCCTTGTAATCCCAGGTCACGTTGTGCATGGCCCACTCGCCGAAGAAGTCGTTCATCTGGCTGATGTTCCAGCCGCGCGTCTTCATGATTTGCGAGAAGGGATCGTTGCTCGGGGTGCTCGTCCAGATTTCGTTGACGGCGCTGTAGCAGTACTTGTCCTTCAGGAACTCCATGAACTGCCAATTGCAGTAGCGATCGCGCGTCGAGCCCAGATAGACGTGCGGCGCGTTCACGGACATCTCCGAGCAGTGCACCTCGGTGCGATACTCGGGGAGCTGGTGCGGCATGAAGTTGGCGTGGCTCTCGTAGATCCAGCCGCAGGTGTTCGACTGGTTGCACGACATGCCGCCGCTCACGCTTTGCACGGCGTGCATGAACTCATGCCCGAGCCCCCAGTGATCGCTGAGTGCACCGGGGCCGATCCACATCCCCATTCGTGTCGAGGACCAGGCGCCGCCGGAGAGGCCCCAGTTGGAGTGGACATGGACGCTGACCTTGGTCTTGTTCGTCTGGTTGCAGAGCGGCTCTTTGAAGAAGATCGGCGACCCGAAGTAGACCTTCCAGACCGTATTCTCGAGCGTGTCGAGTGCGGTCTGCGCCGTGGTGCTGGAGACGGTCTCGTCCGAATAGATGGCGAAGTGCGCGGACTCGGCGATCAGCTTGAAGGTCGTGTGGTCCGGGTCCGGTCCACCCGCGGTCCAGGTGCCTGCGGTACAAGCAGGCGGCGAGGTCGGGCAGCTCGTCGCCCAGGTTGTCGTCGTGGTTCCGGAATCGCACGCGGCGGAGGGCTCGATGGGACTGCTGCCACCTCCCGGTTCGTCGCTGCTGGCCGGTTCGTCGCCGCCGCCTGGTTCGCTGCCGCCGCCGGAGCAGTCGCCGCCGGGACATTCGCTGGGGACATCCACTGTTTCAGCTGACTCTCCTTCTTGGAGGCAACCCGTTCCGAAGACGCTCATCACGAGCAGCAATCCAGGGAGGTGCAGTGTCTTGGGACTCATCATGGTGTGACAGCTCCTGGCGTGTTCATCACTGCGAACCATCCATAACATCGAAACGTTACGATTCGATGAAGAGTTGTAAATCTTGCTCAGTCTGAATTCGCGGACACGCGATAATTCGGCTGGCAGAAGATGTCTGGAGATGGTGCGTTGGCGTCGACGCGCTACGAGGACAGGTCTCGATTGAGATTCGCCTGGCCGAGCGCTGGCTTCAGTTCACTTGAATGTAGGCGTTGATCACGACGCCATTCTTGATGCTGAAGCCGACGGAGTCCTCGTGGATGATGAACCAGGGACCTGGAAGGTGAACATGTTGAGGAGGGGATTTCCTACCCACAGCGCAACGCAGAAGAGGGCCGCCACCAGCGGCAGCCCGATGCGCCGGAGGATATGTCGCCGCTCGTCCACGAGCTCGCTCATGGCGAAGGCGAAGGCCGCCAGGACCATCAGGGGTGTGCTGAAGACCCAGAATACAGCGAGGAGGGTCATGACCAACTCCATGGAGCGAGATTCTATCTCGGCGCAAAGTGCGTTGCTCTCAGGGAGGCCCGCCTCCAGCGGGACGGGAGCCAACTTGTCCGACAGGTGGACAGGTTTGGACGGGCCGAGCCCGGCAGGCCCTCTCCTTGAGGGATCAAGCGCCTCTGCCCCAGAACTGGAAGTTGGCTGGTCGGCGCATCCACGCAGCATATTCCTGGAGCAAGCGCGACACCCGTCACTTTCCAAGGCCTGAGCTACTCAGTGGAGGCATCGATTCTCCTGCCAGTACGTGCTGCCCCCGTCTGGCGGGCGCCACGCCAGCTACGGTAGAAGTGTGCGCCATGCCCCAAATCGTCCTCCCCGCGGATGAGCTGAACGAGTTCGATCTTCCACGCGTCTGCGTAGTCACGGGTCAGACGGAGAACGTCCAGTTCAAGCCCGTGAAGTTCGCTTGGTATCCGCGCTGGATTGTCGTGCTCGTCCTCATCAACGTGATCATCGCGGCCATCGTCGCGCAGGTGCTCATGCGGCGAGTCAAGGGCCAACTGCCCTTCTCGGAAGAGGCCTACCAGCGCTGGCGGATGGGGAGGGTGTACTTCGGCCTCTCTTTCGTGCTGGCCCTCGCGCTCCTCTTCGGCGGCGTCTTCGCGATGGACAGCAGCGGTGCGCTCGGAGGGGTGATGATGCTGCTGGCCGTGGCGTCGCCCATCGCCGCGGGCCTGGCCTTCGTGCGCAACAAGGGCCCGGTCGTGCTGCGCATCGAGGATGGGCGCATCACCCTGAAGCTCCCCAGCGAGCAGGCCGTGCTCCAGCTCCAGGAGCACCTGAACGCCGGTGCGCTGAATCCTCCCGCGGTCAACGCGGTGGCCCGGAGCGCATGAGCGACGCGCTGCCCGAAGGCGCCTGCTGCGCCAGTCACCCGGACACTCCCGCGAGCTGGATGTGCGCGCGCTGCGGCTCGTTCATGTGCCCTGGCTGCGAGCGCCGAACACGCCCCGAGGCTCGCCCCATGTGCCCGGCCTGCTGGGAGCTGAGGCACCAGCGCATCGAAACGAACCAAGGCCGCAGCAGTGGCACGGCCCTGCAGACCGCGGGGCTCGTGCTGGGCATTATCGCGCTCGTCCCCATGTGCGTGGCGGTGCAGCTCGCCTCGCTCATCGTCAACATCGTGGCCCTGGTCCGCGCGAAGGAGCCGCCAGCCAGTCTCGTCCGTTGGCGCCCCATCACCGGGTTGGCGCTGACCGCCGTGGGGCTGATCCTGACGCTGGTGACCTTCCTGGTCGGCAGCGCGTGACACCCCGCCACCCAACTTCCCTCGAGCCCCTACCCGCCGATGTCGAGGCTCAGTAGTTCTTGGCCTCCACGGGATACTTGAACGTCAGCACGAGCCCCACGTCATACCCATGGCTCGGCTTGTCCTCACGGCCTCCATGAACGGGGATGTCCACACGCAGGCTCGCGGACGCGACCAGCAAGGTGACATAGGGCGCGAAGTGGAGGCTGGTCGTCGGCGCGCCGCGCTTGCCCTCCGTTTCGTAGGTGGCTCCGAACTCCATCCCGACGAGCTGGTACGAGGCTTGCCCTCCGGCGCAGAACCGGTGGTGGTCGAACTTCACCGTTTGCCACTGGGCGAAGCCTCCCACGGTGCGGAACTCTGGCATGATCTGGTAGACGCTCACCTCCACTCCCAGCGCCGGCACGAACCCTTCAGGCCGGATTGAGCCGCTGAGGAGCACCCCCGGGGCTGCGACCGTTGAATTGTTCGCGACTGCAACCGTGGGGGCGAAGAGGAGCACAGCCAACCCAAGCACCTGGGACTTTGCACTCATGGCCACTTCATAGCCTGAATCCCAGGGCCATGCGCTCGCGGCGTCCTCCATCACGAGCAATTGAGCGAGGATGTCCAGTCTTGGCATCTTCGGGCCGCCCAGACCTTCATGCTCTTCTTCTTCGGCGGCGTCCGCGAATCTCTAGTTCTCGCGCTTCATTCGCTCCCGGCGGGCGACCTCGCGAACGCTCGGTTTATCGAGCGCGGTGTCGCCAATCTTGATCCCACCCTCGCGCTCGTAGTGGCCGATGATCAGACCGTTCGGAGAGATGCGGGAACGGGTCAGTTTGAACGAATGCGGCGCCGAGCCGTCGGCGAACAGCTTTTTGCCGCCGCCAAGCACGACCGGCACCGTGAAGATGCTCATCGCGTCGACCAGGTCATTGGCGAGCAGTGCGTGGACGAGTTCGGTACTGCCCTGGGTGACGAGGTTCGGGCCGTCTTCCTGCTTCAGGCGCTTCACGTCGGCGATGTCGCGCAGGAGTACTGAGCCCGCCCAGCTCGTATCGATCTCGCCTGAGCGCGAAACCGCGTACTTTTTGATTCCCTTGAACAGCTTGGCGATACCGCCATGGGGAGCGTCTTCGTCGTAGTAGGGCCAGTAAGCGGCGAAAATCTCGTAGGTCTTGCGGCCGAGCAGGAGGTCGAATTTCTCCTTGAAGACGCGGTCGAGCTCCTCGCCAAACTCTTGGTCGAAATAGGGCATCACCCATCCGCCGAACTTGAAGCTCTTGGTCGGATCCTCGGTCGGCCCGCCGGGCGCTTGCATGACGCCATCCATGGAAACCATGGCGCCGACGATAATCTTTCGCATGGGTCACTCTCCTTGTTGGAGCCTAGGGCGAACGGCCCGGGTGGTGGAGCGCGGGTGGCGCGTCGGCGGCGTTGGTGTGCACACCGGAACAATGAGAGGGTCCCGTTCCCGGGAGTTCGGTAGTCATGCTGGGGCCTCCCCGGCCTATGCTCCCACGCATGCTTTCCGACGAGAGCAAGCCACCCAAAGCACGTGGGCGCCCTCCGCGCCTCTCCCGCGCCCTGGTCGTGGCGACCGCCGTGGATCTCGTTCGAGAGCAGGGGCTTCGAGCGCTCTCGATGCGGTCCCTGGCCGAACGACTGGGGGCAACCCCCATGGCCGTGTACAAGCACGTCGCGAACCGGGATGAGCTCGCGCTACGGGTCGTCGAGGAGATCTTTGCGACACTTGCTCTGCCTGAGGACCGCCTGGAACCCCTGGCGTGGCTCCGGGAGCTTGCCAGGCGGGTGCGCGTGCTCGGACTGGCCAACCGAGGTGTGATGGATTTCCTTCTGGAAGAGGGCCCCATCGCAGGTGCCACGCTGGTCATCCTCGACCGGACAGTTCGCAAGCTGCACGACGCCGGTGTGCCATGGAAGGAAGCCGGTGCGTTGCACAACACCTTCTTCTCCTGGCTCGCCGGGGCGGTCCGCAGACAAGAGCAGTGGGACGCGCGCGGATCGGATGCCCCTGCTCTCTTTCAGCGCTTCTTCGAGGCGGCCGCGGCGCTGCCTCCTGGCGCATTCCCTGGCATTGCCCACACGCTGCCCCATATGCGGGCCACGAGCATCGAGGCTGAGTTCGAGGCCAGCCTGAAGTTCATGCTCGAGGGAATCCAGCGGCGCATCGAGGCGAGTCGCGGGAGGTGACGACGGGCAAGCGGACACACAAGGCGTGAGCCTTGCCGCCGTTACATGTCGCCTTTGGCGAGCCCACCGCCGGTGTCCCAGTGCTTGTCGAGCTCCGCCCGGTCCCGGAGGAGCATCGCTGTGCCCCCCACGCGCTCGAGCACGGCATCCCGCGCCTCGCTCACCTTTCGCCGGACGGCGGGGAGGTCCACGTCGAGCAGTGCCCCGCGGTGCTTCAGCAGTCTGCCACGAACCATCACGGACTCGACGTTGCCCGCGTGGGCCTGCATCACGACCGCGTCGCGCGGACGATTGAGCGGCGTCATGTTCAGCGCGTCGGCGGAGAGCACGAGCAGATCGGCATCCTTGCCTGGACGGAGCGAGCCGGTGACGCGCCCCAGCCCGATCGCCTCCGCGGCGTCGAGAGTCACCATCTGGAGGAGCTGCGCCGCCTTGAGCTCGAGGGCTCGGGGGAGCCCTGCACGCGCGTTCGCCTGGCCCCGTTCGACCTGCAGGGCAAGCCGCATGGCGGTGAACAAGTCTCCGCCATTGCTCGAGACGACGTCACAGCCGAGCGTGGTCCGGACACGATTTCGTAGCGCACGCCCGGTGACAGGGAAGCCCATGCCCATCTGCAGCTCGGACTCTGGGGTCACCGCGATCGAGCCCCCACTGTCGGCGATGCGCTTCAAATCCTCGTCGGAGCTCCGCGTGCAGTGGACGAAGAGGACATCCGGCCCGAGCAACCCCTCGGCTGCCATCCGCTGAACCTCGCTCGGTCCGGCTGTTGGCCAGGCCGAGCAATGCGCGGTGAGGGGCACGTTGAGCTCGCGGGCCGAGCGGATCTCAGCCCTGCTCGACTCCCAGGGGATCTGCATCTCCGTGAGGGCGATTCCCATTCGAACAAGACGAGCGTCCGAGGCAAGGCGTGTGGTCCGCAGGCGCCGAGCATCCTGGATCCGGCTCTCCAGGGTAGGGAAGGCGGGACTCTGTTGGGGCCCCGCCGCATAGCCATAGGAGAAGAGCGCTCGAATCCCGGCGTCCTCGAGCGCCTGCAGCGCGGCCTCGGCATGCTCGGGTGACTCGATACAATGAGAGTAGTCGACGAGGGTCGTGATGCCTGCGTCCAGCGCCTCCAGAGCACCCGCGAGGTTCCCAGCGTAGATGTCGTTGGGCCGGAAGGCCGGCGCGAGCTTCACGCGCACGGCTGCCAGGTAGTCCATCACGGTCCAGTCCCCGCCCAGGGCGCGCAGCGGCGTCTGCCAGGTATGCCGGTGCGTGTCGATGAAGCCGGGCATGACGATCTTTCCGTCGAGCTCGAGAACCCGGCAATCGTCCGCACGAAGGTGTGGCCCTATGGCAACGATGACTCCGTTCTCGATCAGGACGTCCGCGCGCGACATGTCGGCGCTGTCGGGATCGCACGTGATCACCTCGGCGCCACGGAGCAGCCATCGGGTGCTCATTCAGTTCTCCTCGCAGCTACGCCAGGACGGATCGAATTTTAGTGTACGTCGTATACTAAATCCAGCATCGGACTGCGCTCTAGCGGAGCCCTGGGTCCTTCTGCTGCTGGACGGAGTTGTGGGCCTGGCTGCTCTCTTCAACGGCCGGTGGCGTGGTATGACGCGCGAGGGAGAGCTCCTCGCACATGACCGTCTACAGCTCCCGCTCCTGCAGTACTTGCGGTCATGATCTACCGCCTGGAGCCGCGGCGTGTCCCCGCGATGGAACCGCCGCACCTGCTGTAGCGCCTGACCAGCCGACAGCAACCCTCCTGCCCGGGGTGACTCCCGCGACTTCCCCTCCTGCTCCACCGGCCGAGAAGTCTGACCCGATGCTGGGCCAGCAGCTCGGGGAGTACGTGGTGCGCCGGTTCATTGGCAGCGGCGGCATGGGCATCGTCTACGCGGGTGAGCACGTCACCATCGGCCGTAAGGTCGCCATCAAGTTCATCCGCGAGGAGGTGAGTCAGGGCCCCCTCGCCCGCGACCTGTTGACCGAGGCTCGCGCCGCCGGCGCCATCCATCACCACGGCATCATCGACATTTTCGGCTTTGGCCAGCAGCCGGGCGTCGGCCAGTACCTCGTCATGGAGTACCTCGAGGGCCGCCCTCTCAGTGACGTCCTCCAAGAGCGCGGCCCGCTGCCCCTCGCCGAGTCCCTCGCGCTGCTGTGCGAGGTGCTCGATGCGCTGTCGGCCGCGCACGCCGCCGGCGTCATCCACCGGGACCTCAAGCCCAGCAACATCTTCGTCGTCCGGCAGTCCAACGGCGCCGAATACATCAAGGTGCTCGACTTCGGACTCGCCAAGCGCAGCGCCACGCCCGAAGGCACCACGCCGCAGACCTACTCGGATGTCATCGTCGGTACGCCCCAATACATGGCGCCGGAACAGGCCCTCGGCGAAGAGGTGGGGCCCCAGACGGACCTGTACGCAGTGGGAGTCATCGCCTTCGAGCTGCTCACGGGAAGGCGGCCCTTCTCAGGCCGCACCCACATGGAGGTGGTCGCCCACCACCTGAAGACACCCGCGCCCGCGCCCTCCGTGGCCGTGGCGGTGCCTGCTGAAGTCGACGCGCTCGTCCTCCAATTGCTCGCCAAGGAGCCCCGACAGCGGCCCGCCTCAGCCGCCGAGGTCGGGCGCAGGTTGCGAGCCCTGCTCCAGTCTCAGGAAGCGGGGGGCCTTCCGGTGGCGGGGACTTCCCGCTCCATTCCCGTGCTCAAGCCACCGCCGGCTGCGGTCTCGCCGCAAGCGCTCACGGAGACGATGCAGCCCACGCCCACGCCCGACAGCCCCCAGGCAGGGGCGCCCCTGCCGCCAGCAGTGCGAGGCTCGCGCTGGAAGTGGGGCACGGTGGCGGGCAGTCTCCTCCTGCTGGCGCTGGGCGGGGCCATGGTCTCGCGCAGCACTTTCGCGAGCATGGCTTCCAGCCCCTTGCCGGCCGCCACCGCGGCTGCCTCTCCGGTTCCAGTCCCCCCAGCAGCTCAACCGGAAGCACGCCGTCCTTCACCCGAGCCGGCTCCCACCACGCCGACTCCCGAACCCGCTCAGCCTCTAGCCCTGGCTCCTCCGCCCAAAGTGACCGCCAAGCGTCCCGTGCCTGGACCCCGTGCTCCTCAGAAAAAGACGCCCGCTCCCGCGCAGCCCTCGGCACCCGCCATCGCGTCCGTCCAGCCTTCTTCTTCTCCACCCGAGCAGGCCCCGGTGCCAGCAGCGACGGGCACCCTCCACATCCTGGTGAAAGGCGCCTGGGCGGATGTCTGGATCGATGGGCAGAAACTCGGCCGTGTGCCTCCCACACATAGCTACACCCTGAGCGCAGGAGCGCATGAAGTCGAACTCCGAAACCCAGCCCTTGCGCCCTATCAGCAGAAGCTCGTCATTCCTCCCGGGGGCACCTTGACGCATAAAGCGGACCTCAGCCTCACGCCCTAGGTCTGCTCCATGAATCCCCGTCCCGCCGTGTTCTTATTGAGCGTCCTACTGCTCATGTCCGGGGCGGCTTGGGCTCAGGGCGCAGGCGTCCAGCTCTATGAGAACGGCGAGTACGAGGCCGCCGTCCAGCTGCTTCATGAGCAACTGGCCGATGCCCAGCCTCCCTCCGCGGAGCGAGCGCTCGCGCGCGTCTACCTGGCCGCCTCGCTGCACGCCCTGGGGCAGGCGGAAGAAGCCCGGAAGCAGCTGGAGCTGCTCGCGCGCGAGTATCCCGAGCAGCAGCTGGATCCCGTGCGCTTCCCTCCTGAGCTGGTGGCGCTGTCCGAGGCCATCCGCCAGCAGGTGATCTCCGAGCGGGAATTCGCGGCACGCGAGGCGCAACTCCTCAAGGAGCGGGAGGAGGCGCTTCGCAGGGTCCCGCCCGCCCCTCACCTTTTCTTGAGGCCCGAGGCGTTCGGCCTCTTCGATGCCGTGAATCGCACCGGGACCCTGGGCGCGGGCGCCAGCCTCCGGCGCGAGTCTCTGGAAGGGAGCCTCCGCGTGCTGCTGGGCAAGCCGCCCGTCTTCCACCTCCAGGCGGGGTGGTTGCCAGGCCATGGAGCCTGGAGGCCGTTCCTGGGCCTCCGGGCCGGCCTGATGCCAGGACTCGAGAGCTATAGCGCGGGGCCCGTGGTAGGGGCGCGTGCCGCCCTGCCGGGAGGCATGGTGGGCCTGGTGGAGGCCGGGGCCGACTACTTCTTCCTCGGCCGGGATGATCGCTACCCTTTCGCGGTGACGGTCCAGGCGGGAGTCGGCTTCGACCTGCGCCTGCGGTGATCGCGCTTCAGCGCTTCGGAGACGGCGGGAATCGACCCTGTGAGGGCGATTCCCGCCGTGGCCGACGAGAAGCGCTACTCCTCCGGGCAATTCACGACATGTACATCGAGGATGACTGACGAGACGTGAAAGAATTCGTCCCAGGCCAGGTACTGCACGTAATACAAGGCGTTCACGTTCGGATTGGGACCAGGGCCGAAGTCATCCGGGTCGATGTCGCCCGGAATCCCATCCCCATCATCGTCTCCCGTATTGTACTGGTGCACCTGCAGCGGCTGGCCGCAGGCGTCCGTGGCGGTGAGCACGGGGGCCTCCCAGGCGTCACCGCACTGGAGGACGATGACATTGCCAGAGCCGGGGCTGCTGAACTGGAGGGTGGGGGGCGGACTGTTCTCGGTCACCGTGCACGGCTCGTTGTCCAGAGCGTGCACCTGCACGGACGTCTGAGTGCCGAGTTCCTGCGGAGCCGAGTCGACCCCACAAGCGCTGCCGGCGAGGGCGAGCACCGCCAGCGGCAAGAGAATCAGGGAGCGGCAGGGACGCTGCATGTCAAAAGTGAAACTCATCAGTGCTGTCTCCAAGGGTGAGTGAAATCGGACGTGTATCCGTTCACCAGGAAGCCACCATGGCTCCCTTGGTGAAGCATCCTGACGAATGTGACGGAGAGTCTCTGTGAAAGGCTTCACACACTATGAGTGAAGCCTTTCATTGCGAATGCTATGCTCGTGTCCCTGGGCTTCCCTCAGCGCTCAACCCCGTGAGTCCAGTGCCCGCTTCACAGCGGAGGAGTGAAGGCGTTCACAGATACGCGTAGGAGGATGGGAAGAATGAGACCTGGCAGGCCCCTGTTCCCACTCGGAGAATTCCCAACGCCATGACGTTCCTCGAACTTCAGCGACCCGCGTTGCTTCTGTGTTTGCTGTGGGTACGCGCTCCAGCACTCGCCTCCGCTGCCTGTGAGGGAAGCGGTCAGATGGCTCCAGAGACACAGATTACAGTAGCTCCACACAAATCTTCCAGCGAGCGCACGGCGATCTTTGAGTTTACCAGCGAGCCAGGCGTCACCTTCGAGTGCCGTCTGTCGAGGAAGGAATTATTCAGCCCCTGTACCTCGCCCAAGGAATACCCTGACCTCGTCGAGGGCACTTACTACTTCGAGGTCCGGGCTCGCGATGAGGCGGGAAACGTGGCTGCTGTCCAGACGCGCTACTCTTGGAGCATCGACTTGAAGGCTCCGGTGGCGAGCATCATCGCAGCGCCCGATGAGCTGAGCAGGCAGACTCTGGCCTTCTTCTACTTTGTTTCCAATGAGGCGCAGGGCGCGTTCGAATGCATCCTGGATGACCGTCCCATCCAAGCTTGCTCACCGCCTCAGATGTACCCCTTGCTCGGCTTGGGACGGCACACCTTCCAAGTCCGGGCCCGGGACGAGGCGGGGAACACGAGCCCCTGGGTCAGCCACACCTGGATCATTGATACGGATAAAAAGCCTCCCGCTCCTCCTGCTCTCCAGATGCCTGCACCCGGCGAGACATTCTTCACGGCGAGCCCTACCTTCTCTGGCACGACCGAGCCCGGCGCGAAGGTGACCCTCTTCATCGATGGCTCCGAGGTCGGCTCCGCGCTACCTGCGGATGATCAAGGCGTCTGGAAAGCGGCCCCCTCCTTTGTGCTGACTTGGGGAGAGCACCGCATCTCGGCCACCGCCACCGACATGGCAGGCAACACTAGTTCCCTCTCCTCCGAAATTCCTTTCTCTACCGCCAGGCGCGGCGCTTACGACATGGGCTGTGCTGCCAGCTCCGCTTCAGGGCTGGCGGTCTGGCCTTGGGCACTCTTGCCCCTGATAGGCCTGCTGCGGCGACGCTCGCGTCAGGTTCCTCGAGACATTGAGCAAGAAAGCCGATCCGTTGTGAGCGGCTTCACACCGGGTACGTGAAGCTGCTCACAGCGTTTATTTCCTATCCCCATCAAATGCTGAGTCCAGGAGGCCATGGTGGCCTCCCGTCAACGGATGCATGTGAGATGACACATGCACTTGGAGGCACCCCTCATGAAGCGTGTCCCGCTCACTTCGCAGCAGCTTCTCCGCTCCTTGATTCTCTGGCCCACGATGGTGCTGGCCCTCACCGTCAGCGCTTGTGGGACGGAGACGAAGCCGATTGAGGGCATAACTCCCGCCCCCGTTCAGGAGCAGCCCACGGAGGACGACGTGCCCTGCACGTTGACCGAAGACAGTCCGCCCCCCACCCTCAGCATCAGCGACAGTGGCATCGACATCTTCCTCGAATGCAACGCGGCGTGGAAGGCCCCCGATGCTACCGCCAAGGACGCCTGCGGCCAGCCGCTGGAGATGCACGTGTACAATTCGGGCGACGATGATGGGGATGGGATTGCAGGCTGCATCGACCCGGATGACTTCGGCCCGGGCCCCAGCACGTCCATCAATGGCTTGTATTACGTGCAGTACCTGGCTTGGGACGAGTTCTTTCACGTCTCGTCAGTCATCCTCAGTGTGTATGTCGAGAATTGCCCTGAATAAGCCCTGGCCAGCTGGGTTCTACTGGCTTCATGTGGGGCAGAGGTTTCAGACGAGCTGTGCCCCGACTCGCTTGCGGTGCTCGTCGATGGTCGCCATGTGCGTCTCAGCCCACTCTCGCAGGGCATCCAGGGGCTCGACGAGCGTGCGGCCCAATTCGGTGAGCGAGTAGTGTACCGCCGGTGGGATGGTCGGCTCGACGCGCCGGGCGACGAGGCCGTCGTACTCGAGCTCTCGCAGCGTCTGGGCCAGCATCTTGCGCGAGATGCCCCGTGCGCGGCGCTGCAGCTCGGCGAAGCGCACTTCGCCTCCCGCGTCCGCCAGGGTGCGGACGAGCATTGAGGTCCACTTGGTGCCGATGCGATCCAGCAGGCGCCGCGTCGGGCACGCGGGGCTGAACAGGTCGCCGCGCCGGACGGGGGCGTTACCTGGAGGTGCCGTCTTGTGGCGGGGAGGGCGGTTTCTTACGGTGACCATGCACCCGATGGTAACCCAGGGAGGAGGGTTCATGAGCGCCCCCGAGCCCCCGCTCGACATCCGCCGCGTCTCCGCCAACGCTATCTCCGTCAACGTCGCCACCGCCGGCGATGGCCCGGCCGTGCTGCTGCTGCACGGTTGGCCTCATACGTGGGAGGTGTGGCGTCCTGTGCTCCCAGCACTGGCCACCACTCATCGCGTGATTGCTCCGGACCTGCGCGGCCTGGGCGCCAGCGACAAGCCCGAAGAGGGTTATGATCTACATACGCTGGCCGATGACGTCGCCGCGCTGCTCGATGCGCTTGGAGTCGAACGGGCTGCGGTCGTCGGCATCGACCTCGGCGCACCGATCGCATTCATGACCGCCGCGCGCCACCGCGACCGCGTGGAGCGCCTGGTGGTGATGGAGTCGCTGATAGGCCGCCTGCCTGGCGCCGAGCGATTCCTCGCCAACGGGCCGCCGTGGTGGTTCGGCTTCCATGCCGTCCCCGGTCTGCCCGAGACCGTTCTGGCAGGGAACGTGGGTGCATACATCGACTGGTTCCTGCGGGCCGGGACCTACGAGCGTGCCGGTGTGCCAAAGCCGCTGCGCGACGCGTTCGTTGCCTCCTATGAGGACCCCCGCACGCTGCACTGCGGCTTCCAGCACTACCGCGCGATGACGGCCAACGCAGCGCTCGTCGCTGAGGCCGTGGCCCAGGGGCCGCTCCGGTTGCCTGTCCTCGCTCTGGGCGGCAACGTCGTCGGAGATGCGCTGTACCGCCAACTCCTCGCGGTTGCGCCCAACCTGCGCGGAGCCATCCTGGAGCGCTGCGGCCACATCATCCCCGCTGACGCTCCCGACGCGCTCCTGGCGGAACTCAGGCCGTTCCTTGGGGAAAGCCCTGCCTTCTGAGCTGTCTCCGCTCGATGCTTACGGACCGCACTTCACGGTGTATCCGTGGGGCTGGAATTGGGTTGTCGTCCGGGCTTCAGGACCGGCATGTAGCATTTGTTCTTGAACATTCTGCCCACGTAGCCGCTGAGCGTCACAGCCTCGCAGATCTCCCGGTCCAGAGACATCTCTACCCAGCAGCCTCCGTTGATTGCTACCTGCTTCTTGTTGGGGCAGCGCCCCTTGGAATCGGGTCGTGTCTGCTCCGGTAGCGGCGCGGGCAGCGTTTCTTCCGCCATCCCCTTCGGCGCTGGGAATCTGGCGGAGTCGCTCGGAGACGTGGACGCGGCTGCGTCACCGAGCCCTGCCGTGCCCGCGTCCGAGCGGTCCGATGCCACGCGCTCGGCTTGTGCGAGCGGGGGAGTCTCCTCAGTCTGATTGGCTTCTATCCACCATGCTCCCATGGCCATGGTCAGGACTGTCGCCGCCAGGACGAGCCAGGGCTGCCAGCTTCGTGCGCTCGCAAAGGTCACGGACGCGGACGCAGCCGGCTCCTCGGGACGTCGTGACGGGTTGTTGGCTGGGATCGCTCGAGGAGCACGCGTGTCATCGATGCCAGGCGCCGCATTTTGCTCCAACGCTTCGGCCAACTGTTCCGCCGTGCCGCGTTCCTCGGGGCGCATTGAGAGCAGACGCAGGGTCAACCCGCGCAGCCAAGGCTGAATCCGCGCATCACTCAGCAGTGCGGGAGGAGGAATCACTGAATCCACGCGCCACAGCCCGCGCTCATCCCTCCGTGGCTCTCCCAACTCCGGGTACTCACCAGTGAGAAGCCGGCACATCGTGACACCCAGGGCAAAGAGGTCATCGGCCGGTTGCGCGCGGTGGTGCACCGAGGGCTCGCGGTTCAGCTCCAGGAACCAGGACTCGGGAGAGCGGTAGGCGGGAGTGCCAGGGTGCCTTCCGGGAGGAGTCAGGGTGGCGGCACCCGGGTAGTAGCACGCGCCGAAGTCGGTGAGCAGCGCGCGCCCATCTGCGTAGCGCACCAGGATGTTTCCTCCCTTCACATCCCGGTGGACGGCACCTGCGGCGTGCAACTCCTGAAGCGCGCGAGCCAACTGGGCCAGCATCCCCACCACCTGCGGCGACCAGCGCGGATACAAGGCCTGGTCGTAAAGGGGCGCCCCGTCCACCCAGTCCATCGCCAGGAAGGGATGGGGCGTGCCGCTTGGCGTCTGCCACGCACCCGAGTCCCACAGACGCGGGATGCTGGGGTGGCTCATGCGAGAGAGCAGCTCCACTTCGCGCACGAAGCGGGGATCTGCCGGGTGTAGGGCCAGCTTGAGCGCCACGGCAGGTGCCTGCTCCTGGCCGAGGGGGACAGCGCGGTAGACGGCCCCGTAGACGCCCCGCCCCGCCCAGGTGACCAGGCGCCAGCGCCCCACCACGGTGCCGGCCGGAAGCAGGCCCGGGTGCAGCTCAGGGATGGAATGGCGCTCCATGGTGGGGCCTCGTGCGGCAGAGGGAGATGCTCCCTCATATCCGCGCAGCCTGCTCCCCGGGAAGGGAGCGGTGAAGACCTCCGAAGCCGTGTGTCCCCTCAACAGGGGAACTCCTGTGCGAGGCGGCGTCTCAAGATGACGCACGCTCCCCGGGCTGCGCCAGGGTACCTGGAGAAGCGGTCGCGCACTCCTGCCGAGGTTTCGCACCCCCGTGAGTTCTAGCAACTCCTCCGGCGCCCGGGAGCGAGCCTACGCCCTCTATGAGCAGTCCCGAGAGATGGCCAGGTCGCCTCGACTCACTGCGGCCGAAGAAGGTCTTGCACATACGCCTTCAGGGAGGCCCGAAGCGCCTCATCTGGAGTCGCCTTGAGCAACGCATCGAGCGGAGGCCCGAGCAAGTCACTCCCGCCCAGCCTGAACAGCGCGGCAATCACGTAGACCTGGACTGGGAGTGAGCCGCTCGAGAGGTGGGCCACCAGGGTAGGGACATGCTCCATCGCAGCGCGTCCGAACTTCGAGAGCACCTCCACGGCGAGGCATTTGATGGCAGGCCCTTCCACGATGCGCGACTGGAAGGCTTTGGGCAGCCGGATGGTGACGGGGAGGAGGTGAGCCTCGTCCTGCTCGATCAGACGCACCAGAGAGGGGATGACGATTGGAGCGCCTCGGCTCCCCAGCACCAGCGCCGCGCCGAACCGCCCCATCTCCGGCGTCGTCGGGGCCTTGAGGATCTCGACCAGCCCGGCTGTGTCGAAGAACTTTGGATCGATCTTCCGCGTCGTCATGAGGATGGCCGCATCCTGGACCAGGTCGCTGGAGGCGTCGCTGAGCGTCTTCATCAACAGCTTCAGGTTCGTCTCCGAGATCGACTCGTAGCGGAAGAGGAAATCAATCGCCTTGTGACGCACGGGCTCTCGGGGGTCCCCCAGCGCCTCCTGAACCCACCAGTGGGTTTCACGGTCAGGCTCGCGCTCCAGCGCAGACCTCAGGGTTTGCCGCGCCTCCTCGGTCTCGACTCTTTCCAGGATGGGCTCGACGGCGAGCTTCAGGTCCCGTTTGAGGAGGATCTGCTGCAGGGCTTTCACCGAGGCATGGATCAACGGAGGCTGTCCGCTGAGCAGCGTCTTGATCAGGGCAGGCACGCCCTCGAACGCCAGGGGACCAAAGGCCCCGAGGATGGCGGCTGCGGCACATCGGATGTCGGGGCCCTTCAACCAGACATACTCGTTGTTCGCACCCCAGGGTGGGCTCGCATGGTCCCCCCAGGGCAGGTGCGGTCCCTCATGGCCCAGCAGGCGAATCAGCTGCGGCAGCGCCACGCGCTCGAGCCTGCTGCCCAGCACGATCGTCAAGGCAAAGCGGGTCTGCTCCGAGAGCGTCGGGTCCGCCCAGACTTCCAGGAGCCGAGGGACGAGACGGGGCGGGTGCCACTGATCCTCGTACCGGGTGAGCGCCTCCGCCGCGCCCTGGACCACCTCGCTCGCGGAGTTCTTGAGCACGGTGATCAGGGCGTCCACGCGTTCTTCGTCCGAGTCGAAGTGCTTCTGGAGGAGGGACTCCAGGGCGCGTTGCCGCACAAGCAACCGTGAATCTTCGAGTGCTTCCAGCAAGCGGGGCAGAGCCACTCGCCCAGAGCCATTCCCCAGGCTGTAGATGTGCGTGGTGCTTCCCGCCTCTCCTCGTATTTTGAAGCGGCCGAGAATAGGAAGCATCTCCTCGGTCGCTCCGAGGTCCACCAGCGCCCGGCTCGTGGCGAGTTGAAGGGGGTACGATGAGGTCTCGCCCAGGTTCTTGAGCAGGATGGGCACCGCCTCGATCGCCAGAGGCCCGAACTCGCCCAGGATGTCCGCCGCGGTGCACTTCATCTCCGGCCCGGGCTCATGCACTCCCCCAAAGCAACCGCTCCCGATCTTGAGGTGACGTTCGGCAAAGGCGTCATCCGCTCGCTCCAACACGCGGATCAGGTGGGGGATGGCTTGGCGGTGGCCCCGCTTTCCCAGGACCAGGGCCGCGCCCATCCGTCCCAGCTCCGGCAGCTCGGGAGACTCGAGCGAAGCCAGGAGCCGGGAGTCCAGGCCTTCCTCCGGACCTTGATAGTGAAGCAGGCCTGTCACGGCTTCCTGGATCACCTCGCGGGAAGGATCCCGGAGTGCCACGAAGAGCACCTCGAGGACCTCGGCGGGAAACGATTGCTTCCCGTAAGGGTTCTCGAAGAGGCGGACCGCGCCTTGGCGGAGCTCAGCCGAGGACTCGGGGCTCCGAAGCACTTCGAGGACCCAGCCGGTGACGATCTCCATCTGGCCGGGTGTGCCAAAGAGCGACCGTGCAGCGGCGAGAGCGACCCACACCGAGGAATCCCGCAGCAGCTCAACAAAGATCTGGCGCAACTCCGCGTCCTGGCTCACGAAGCGGGCGAGGGCCTCTGTCACTTGAGCGCGAGGCCACTCCCGGATGAGCCGTTCGTTCACCGCGCGGGCAAGCGGGCCGATGGCCTTGGCGGGCTCCCAGCGGACGATGAGGCGGTCGGCTGCATCCGAGCGTGCGTCCTCGTCGGGGCTGGACAGCAGCTCGTCGACGGTGAGCTCCCAGACCCGGGATGCCTCGGGCCCGGCTGTTCCCGGGCGGTAGGGCTCAAAAGGGGTGAGTTTCTTGGCGGCCGCATACTGCACGGGCTTGGAGGCGTCCGATAGCCGCTCTTGAAAGGCCGCTGACAATACGGCCTTTTCTTCGGGCTTGAGGTACCCGGTAGCCTCAAAGGGGAGTGCCATGAGCGCGGCCTCTCGAACCTCTGCTCGCTCCGAGCCGAGGAGTGGCAGGGTGGCTGGTGCATCGCGCTTGAAGTCGAAGCTCCGGTAGAGAAGGGCCGCGCTCGCCCCTCGAAGCAGCGCACGCTCATGGAGAAGCCCTTGATAGAGGATGGCCCGTTGATCCATGTGGCGGTGGTTCGATGGACGCTCCAACCAGCTCAGCAAGGCCACCGCGACGACCTTCAAGGACATGTCCGGGCTGTCGAGCAACGCATCGAAACGGTCCAATGGGGCGAGCGGGGACCGCACTTGAAAATGGAAGCGATGATAGAAAGACTCCAGAGGGGGAGCACGCAGCAGCAACTCCGCCGCAGCGGAACGTTCAGGTTCCGGACCTTCGAAGATCGCGTGCGCGAGCACCGGCAAGCAGACCGCGGCATGGCGGCTGACCTGCTCCAAGGGCAACTGAAGCGCAGCCTTCAAGTCCATGGAAGCCTTCCTTGTCTGCGGATGGAGCGTAGGCGCGCACCATTCTAGACGAAGCGGCGCGGGGCTGAGGAGGCTCAGGGGAGTTGACCGGCGCGTCGCCATCCTCGGGGAGCGGGATGAACGGATGAAGCAGCCGCTTTGCCGCGCCCTCAACCGTGCGGGCCTCAGCCGCGAGAAAGCGCGGATCGGTTGGCACGACCTACGCCACACTTAGGAGCCGCGCAGAAATAAAGTTTCAGTTTGGCCGGAGGGTGTAATTCCACTCACCATGGAAGTTGGAGCGCTCAAGGTGAAGGGCGGCCATCTGCTCGCGGCTGACGTCGACGCCTATTG
>NZ_JAHXBF010000049.1 GCF_020103695.1 Hyalangium versicolor | reverse complement strand
TCTCAACTCCTTCGTTCCTTCAATCGTCCGTCCCATGCATCCTCCCGCCAGCCATTCGACTGGGCAGGGCACGGTACGGACCTTCTCCAGGTCAGATCACGCACGCTTGCCGAAGGGACACCCTTCATACGTCCCCACGGACAGGCGCAAGCTGTACAGTTTGCGGTGCGCTGCCACTTCGAGGAGGGTGCGCAGACTTCCTCCCGCGAACGACAAGGGGCTATCAGCTGCCTCAGCGAGCCCGTCTTCCAGGGAGTTCTCCCCAGCAACATCCGCAGTTGGCTCGAAAGTCTCTCCGTCCGAGGGCAGGCGTTCCTCCTGGGTCTCGCCTTCCTCAAACGGGTACTCCTCTTCCGCGCGATCCTCAGTTACCCGTGCCAAGAAGACCGACTCTGCGCCCCCTACTAAAAGTCCCTCCGAAAGCACCCGGGGTACCCACTTTAGCCAGACACCATCAATTAGAAGACGGCCCGCCGCATCCACCTCCGGTACGGCTGCAGCGACGGACAACGGCAGAACTGAGCCATCCTCGCAAACGAGTTCGAGGACCAACGTCAAATGCCTCACCCAGCTAGTACCCTGCTCAAAGGCAACGCGAGGACAGTTCGCATCTCCAAGGGTATATCCTCGGTAGCGGAGAAGCCCCTGCTTACACGCCATGCCGAAAGGGAAGGACTCGCGTAACGCCCGCTCCAGGCCCCATGCGAACCGTCTATGCCCCGGCTGGATCTCCTCCTGGAGGAAGGCGCGCCGCTCATGAGCAGGAAGCTCATTCCACGTCACCCCAGGTGGAGCCTCCATCGGATTCAGGGGCAGTGAGGCCCACTGGCGCGATAATTCCACTGGGGACGTCGCGAGCGCCTCCTCGGACCGTCTCAACATCGCTGCGCCGTCCTCTCCTCCGGTGGGCCGCAACAACTCCAGGCGCCGTACCCACAGTGCGAGGTTGTCCTGTCCCTCGTCCCCCCAAAGGAACCCTAATAACGAGCGCGTACGCTGCACGAGGTTGCTGGCGTCCTTCGTAGCACGGTAGACAAATCGGCAGGAATTCCATCCCGGAGCAATAGCCACGACAAGCCCATAGGGATGCCGCCGAAAGATGGGCTGGAAAATATTGGGCCAATGATAGGGAAAGGGAAGTTCGACCAGGGAGATCACGAAATCGCCATGACGCGCAAGGGTCCGAAGGCGCCGTAGGGTCGCGGTGGAATCCAGCCGCAGCGTCTCGTCCACCGCGTAGGCCTCATAACGCAGATGCTCGACGAACAGCTGGGTCAGGATCGCAGCCGCCGAGTTCCCATCGCCACACTGCGAGAGTTCTTCTAAGAGCGCCAGCATCTGCCGCCCCCGAGGAACAGCGTCCACCCAGGCCGCAAGATTCTCAAGAGGACTCCATGAGCGAACCTCCACGGGTTCAATCTGCCTCGGAGCTGTGACAGGCACTGAAGGGGCGGGAGCGCTTGGGATCCGGTTCACCAAGGCCGCAACCTGCGCAACGTCTGTGGGCCCCAAACCCTTCCAGTTCCGCGCCTCGAACCGCAGCCTGAGGGCACGAGCATCCTCGCGCAGGGATGACTCTTCCAGAATCGCGAGCAACTGCTGCACGAGGACCACATTGGGGTCGCTCAACTCGATCATCTTCGAGAGCATAGATGGGGTGACGCGCCTGAGCACTACCCGTATGGCCATGCCCACCCTTTTTCAGTTCCCTCTTGCCTTCACTCCCATTGAGCTAGATTTTGACTGGACATCGCAAAGCTGAACACCCGTCCTTTGAATGGCTCTAATCTCGCAGAGACTCATCTCGGATGTCGCCGAAGACGCTGAAGCCATCCGCATCTACGAGCACCAGTACACCGAACAGCTCGCCTCGCTGTTCTATACAGAGTGCTCTCCGTCATGAATTCCACACCCCAATCTGTACCAGCGTTAGATTGGTTCCTGTGATCGCAGGGCTGAAGGCCCAGGATTTTGATGCCGAAAGGGAGATGCTCACCTCCTCCTTTGGCACGTGACTGGCCGCAGTCATGATGCGCAAAACGGACGGCAACTGGGTGCCTCGACTCAACCCCGACGCGCTCTGCCATCATCGGCAAGAGATAGGGAGTGGCTGCCCTTCCGCAGTCCCCACACACTCTCAGCAGGCCGCTCTCGATTTCTGTTCTTCTTATAGGCTGCGCACCGCAATCTCAGTGGCTAAGCGCGCGGACACCCCTTTCGTCATCTCAAGGGGCTGATGTTCCGTGGATTGTGTTGGACAGGCCTCCGTTCCGGTTGCCCTCGGCGTCAACTGGTATTCTGGTCATACCAGTTCGGTCCGAACCCGCCGACGGCGGGCCACTGCTTCAAGTTGCGTTGCGCCTTGAACGCGGCCTGCTCACTCAAGTGGGCTCCGCTTCGGGCCCGGAGCGGAGTGAGAAGCGGGATGAGCTCCCCATGACGTCGAGGTGGACGAGCCCCTCCTTCACATGGAACGACCAGGGAGGCTCCACGAAGGTGTCCCAGAGCTTCCGTCCCGTGGTGTCCCAGGCCGCCAGGGAAAGCTCCGCGGACATGAGCACGACGTCGCCGTGCCTGCTCCACCCCCAGAAGCCGACGTCCACGCGCTCCTCCCACAGCTTCATGGGCGGACTCACCGTGTAGGCCCCAGCCCAGTCCCCCGCGCCAACAAAGAGGACGCCCGTCTCTTCAACGAATGCCACTCCCGGCTGGAATCCAGACTCTGGCCCCGGGCTGTAGGAGCGTCCCACCTCGAGAACGCGTCGGCCATCATCCGCGCGCTCCACAACGAGGCGCATCCGAGAGGCATCGATGTGCTCCTCTCCTCCCGAGTCGAGCAACAGCGCCCCCGCATTGACTCGATGAGCAGCCGCTCTGGCGGGATCCCAGTGAAGGACATACCCGCTGACCGCGAACGAGAACATGCATCTCTCCCGCGCGCGCCCTCAGTCGTTGAGCGCGCCCGCGAGGATCCACGTCTGGATGCTGTCGAGCTGATCCTGCGGCAGCGAGCGGCTCCCGCTGCCCAGCGGATCCAACGGCATCCGGCTGCCCGAGATGCTCCCGTCTCCCGCCAGCTTCAGCCACAGGTAGCTCTTCTCCGGACGACCCGGATCGATGAGCTTCAACTGCGGGTTCCCAAACGCGAAGCCCTGCAGCCGTGTCCACGCCCCGTCCGAGAGCAGATCCAACCCCGCCTGCGGACTGGAGCCTCCATGGCACCCTCCGCAGCTCGACTGGAGGATCGGCCACACGCGGTCCGCCCAGTGCACTCCCGCTCCCACCAGGCTCAGCGCCTCCGGGTTCGCGATGTACGAGCACCCCGCGTAGTTGATCGACGAGGAGAGGTTCCACTCCTTCGCGTTCGGATCCAAACCCTCGATGAAGCACATCAGCGCCAGCATGTCCGTTACCGACGGCGGCTGGTTCGCCAACGGCATGCGCGTGCCCGGAATCGGGTCGCCCTGCATGTGCCCTCGCAGCCGAGCCACCAGGTAGCTCTCCTCCGGCTTGCCCGGGTTGAGCAGCGGCACCGACTTGCCATCCCGCGCCCCAAAGTTGCCGTTGCGGTTCTGGTCGCCCTGCACGATGCCGACCTTCTGCAGCGCCTCCATGTCCTCGGCCTGGTAGTCGTGCACCTCGCCGTAGAGGTGACGCCCGTCGTCCAGCACCCACCAGCGCGTGTTGTACGTGAAGATGGAGAGCTGCTCCACCGCGCCCTGCGCGTTGATGAAGTTGCGCAGGAACGTCCCCGTCCCCCAGTACGCACGGCCGTGCTCCAGCGGCACTACGTCCCTCACGTGCAGGTGGAAGCCCGCCGCGTCCGACGGCGGCGTCTCGTTGTCCCCGTACTCCACGTACGCGCCAACGACCACCTCGTACCAGCCGATCTCGATCTCCTTGAACTTCTGCTCGGTCATCATGAAGCGATCGCCCAGCCGCTCGCACCGGTCGAACACCGAGCCGAACGTCCCGGGCTGCAGGTTGCACGGCGCGTTGATGGCGCTCGCGAACGTGCCCGTCGTATGCAGGTCCGGGTATTCCTTCTGGTTGTGGCACACCCCGTTCGTCGGGCCACACGTGCGCAGGATGACCTTGCGCTGCAGGTCCACGCCCGTGGGCATGCGCATCTGCGCATCCAGCACGAACGGATCCGAGCCCGTGTAAGTCGTCGACGGGTTCGGCGTACCCACGTCGGGCCGCTCGGGCTCGAAGGGGATGCTGCCCGAGGGCGGCTTGTACGTCTCGGCATCGCCACAGCCCAGCACGAGCGCGGCGAGCACCATGGCTATCGTCGATCGCATCGAGCGCCTCACGAGAAGATGTCCTGAATGGGGTTGTCCGCCGGGAAGACGGTGGTGTGGTCCGCGCCCAGCACGTCCATCATCGTCTTGAGCACCGAGCGGTAGGTGTACACGGCGCCCATCGCCTTCAGGTCCGACGCGCGCGTCTCACCCAGCCGCTTCCCGCCCTTGCCCGCCTGGTCGATGATTCCACCCATCATCGGCATGGACATCCACCGCGTGGCCAGATCGCTCGAGTGGTCGCTGCCACCGGCCGAGTTGAACTTGCCGCCGTTCGTCGTCCGGCCGAACTCGCTGCCCATCACCACCAGCGTCTTGCTCCAGTAGTCCCCGCCCTTGGGGTGCTGCATGCGCTTGAGCGCCGTGCGCAGGCCGCTGATCAGCCGGTTGGCCTTCTCGATTTCATCCGGGAGGCTGTCGTCCTCGTTGGAGTGGTAGTCGTAGAAGCCCTGGTTGAGGAACACCGCCGGGCAGCCGAAGTGGAACAGCCGCAGCCCCAGCACCACCTGACGGCCGGTGGTGTCATCCCCCAGCATCGTCACCAGGTCCTTGTTGCTGATGCCGTCCACCGCATCCGTGGAGTTCGCGTTCACCCGGAGGATGGGGTCCCGGAAGATGCGGCCGTAGGCCCGCGTGGCCTCGCGAGTACCCTGGTACGCCTCCACACCCGAGCGCACGCCCTGGTGCAGCCGCGCCCGGAAGCGCGTGTCCAGGTTGCCGGCGATCTTCGCCGCCCAGTCCGGCACGCTCGAGTCCGGATCGAACGCGAACCGCTCGAAGCCACTGCCGTCCAGCACCGGAGGCCGGTAGCCCGCGTAGACGTCCGCGCCCAGCGCCATGCCCGCCTCGCCCAGGCTGAAGGCCGGCAGCAGCGTCTGCCCCTGCGCCGCCGCCTGCGCCACCTTCTCGCGCAACCCGTAGTTCAGGTACGTGAGGAAGCTGGTGGTGCCTCCCACGTAGCCCGTGAGGAAGCGCTCCAGCCCCGTGCCGTGGTTGCCGTCCGCGCGCGCGGAGAACGGCTCGTGGTCCACGCACGGCAGCACGCAGATCTCATTGGAGAAGGCGGACACCTTCTGCATCCCCAGGTCCACCAGGGGCTCGCCCGCCGTGCCCTCCAGCCAGCTGGCGCGGTCCATCAGCGCGCTCACGCCCCAGTCGGTGCCCGGGGCCCTCGAGCTGGAGCGGCCAAAGGGGTTGAACTCGTCCGCCACATCCGCGTTGAAGGCGGTGGTGAAGCGGAAGCCGCCGCCGAGGCGGATATAGATGAGGTGCTCCACCGTGCCGAACGCGGTCGTCGCGGCGTGAGCCGTGCGCGGCAACCACAGGGTCGGCAAGGCCGAGGCCGAGGCAGCTGCCCCCAGGCCCTTGAGCAGCCCGCGGCGGCCGAACGTGAATGGCTTCTTCGTGTCGTCGGACATGGGCAATGGCTCCGTGACTCAGTAGAAGAGACGCTCCGCGCTGGACAGCAGCGCGAAGCACAGCGGACGGGCGAACTGCTCCACGTTGCACCCCGTCGAAGCGCACTGCGTACCCGCCTCGCGCGCCTCCGCGATTTCCTCGCTCGTGGGAGAGCGGCCCAGCAGCGTGCGGTACTGCTGCGTGGCGATCTGCTCGGCCAGGTCCCCCGTCAGCGCGCGGCCTCCCTCCATCCCCCCCGGCACCAGCTTGCTCAGGGGCGCGCCGTTGAGCTTCGCGTCCATCGACGGGTTGCACAGGTCTCCCACGAAGGCCAGCTGCGTTCCCGTGGTGAGGATGCTCACCACGTGGAAGCGCCCGCCAACGATGTTCTCCGGGCACCCGCCCAGCGTGCGCGCCAGGTTCGCGTAGGTCTCGTTGATCTGACCCTTGTCGTCGATCTGCCACCGCGAGGTCTGCAGCACCCGGTACGAGGCGATGTTGCCGTTGCGCAGCAGGTTCTCCGGCTGGCTGATGCGGTGATCACACGCGCTGGTGGCATAGCCCGTGTTGCGCGCCATGGAGTCGATCCACACCTCCGCGTCCATCTGCTTGAGCGGCCCGTACGTCCACCGGTACGAGGTGGGCGTGGGACCGACCGAGGACTGGAGGTACGCGGCCGACGTCAGCACCGCGTAGTGCACGGAGCGGATGTCACCCTGGTGGTCCAGCAGGTAGCGCACCAGCTCGGCGCGGACCTCCGGAACCTTGGGAGACAGCTCGTAGCCCAGGTACTGCTGGAGCACCTCGTCCACCGCGTGCTCCCAGAAGGGAATCTCCTGCGACAGCACCCGCCCCGGCGTCTCCAGCTGCGCCCACTCGTCCACGCTGAGCAGGCCGTTCCACATCGTCAGCTGGTTGATGGTGCGATCCATCGCGGCGCGCACATCCGGGATGAAGACCAGCTCGTGGTAGCCCCACAGCACGCTGGTGCACTCGCCCTTCTTCACCGGATCCACTTCCTTGTTGTCCTTCGTCAGGCAGCGGAAGCGCAGGTACGCGTCCGGCATGCGGCCCAACTGAGGGTGGTCGTAGTAGCCCGAGTGCCACAGCCCATAGAGCCGGGACATGTCCGCCCGCTCGTACTCGAAGGGCGGCCGGCCCAGGAAGAGCTCGAACAGCGCATCCACCTTGTCTCCCGCGTCCGCGTGGCGGCGCGTGAGCACCGGGTGCGCGCTCACCACCGCGGCGAACTGGTCGTACGCCACCTTGCCTCGGTAGAGCTTCTCCACCAGCCGATCCATGTCGTAGATGGCCTGGATGTTCACCACTTCGTTGCTGTAGAGGAACTTGTCGGCCGCGCGGCGCTGCTGGATGAGGATGAACTCCGGCGAGTCCATCAGCCGCTTCACCGTGTCGCCCCAGTCCGTGCTGCACGTGGACTCGGCCTCCTCCGCGGTGGGCACCCGGCCAATCAAATCCACGAAGAGCCGGCGGCACGCCTCGGCGAACTCGATGGGCTTGTGGTTGAGCCCCACGCCCCACAGGCTGCGGCACAGCCCGCGGTTGACGGGGTTCTGCAGGTTCGCCGCGTTGCAGTAGGCCACACACTCGCCATCGCAGTCCGGCGGGCGCGTGTCGTCCGGCGGCGTGGAGACCTGGCGCGCCGCAGGCAGCGTGTCACGTCCGCCCTCGAAGTCTCCCGAGGTGAGCGGATCGCCGTTGCCCACCAGGCCACCCGGGCCCACGGCGAGGTTCTCGGGATCAAAGGCGGGCTCGCCAGTGCAGGCGGCGCCCAGCACGAGCAAGCTGCTGAAAACCAGGGTGAGGAGACGGTTCATCCGCGACTCCCGTGGGGGGTGAGGCCCTCGTCAGAGGGCGAATTCAATACCGAGCGTCAGGCCGATGCGCAGCCCCAACGTGTTCCACGTCTTGTTGAAGGCGTTGCCCTTGATGTCCTGGTTCGTGGCGAAGAGGAACAGCCGCTCCAACTGGCCGGACACATCTCCGCGCAGCAGGATGTGGTCGCTCATCTTCCGCCGCGCGCCCACCGAGATGGCGGCCAGCCAGCCCACGCGCGGCACGCTCCACGCGGACACGCCTTGATCCTGGAGCCGGTCGATCTCCGCCTGGAACTCCTTGCCCGGCAGCAGCAGCGCCAGGCCGCCCCGCGCGCCGAACATGGCCTCCATCCTGTTCGCGATGGGCAGGCCGTACTCGCCGCTCACGAAGCCCTCGCTCAGCGTGCCGAAGCTGAAGACCCGATCTCCGCCCACACCGTAGTTGCCGTAGACGCGGATGCCGGCGCCCATGCGCGCGTGCTCGGAGACGGGCGCGGGGATCGTCAGGTACAGCGTGCCCGTCAACAGGTCGTGACTCTTGTAGTCGAAGGACTCGTCCTGGCGCGCACCGTTGATGGTCTGGTGGCCCGCCATCCGCGAGCTCTCGGTGGACAGATCCAACCCCAGACCGATACGGACGTCCGCCGCCCGAGCGGGCATGGCCAGCAGCACCAACAGGCCAACGAGGGACGCCTTCCAGGTTTCGTGAAGAGCGAGCAGGGAGCGCATGCGATTCAGGCCCGCAGCCTAAACCAGAACGCCCACGGCTCGGTGCCTGCTCGCCAGCATGTGCGAGCAGGCTAGAAAACTGCCGCCACGCCGCACCCGCATCATTAGAGAGCCCTCTCGCGGCTCAGCGAGTGGGCGCAGGTGGGCGAAGTGCGCCGCGGACTAGAAGTAGCCGCCGACGACGGTGGTGACGCTGAGGGTGGCGATGGTGTCATCGCCCAGCTGGGTGACGAGCCCCGGCCCACCGCCCACGAAGAAGTGGGGCGCCAGGTGCACGAGGAAGGGCGCGGTGAGGGAGATCTCCAGATAGGTGCGGTCCCCGAAGTAGTCGGTGTGCGCCACCGCCAGGCCCAGCTTGGGCCACACGGAGACATTGCTGTTCAGGGGGATGTTGTAGCCACCGCGCACGCCCAGGCCGACGGTGAGCGGATCGTCCCCGTCCTGGAATTGAGTGGCCAGCGTCACGAAGCCGCCCAGCGACAGGTTCTCCTTGAGGAAGTAGTCCGCCGCGGGGTTCAGGGTGATGAAGAAGTAGTCTCCCGCGCCGCTGGTGTAGCCGATGCTCCCGTACATGTCGTCGGAGATGACGACCTGGCCGGTCGAGCCGAAGCTCCCCGAATTCACGTTCACCTCTTGCGCGAGCGCCTCCACCGAGAGGAGGAGCCCAGCTGCCAGGGCGAGGACCTGCCACTTCATGTTGCGCTTCATCTCAGGCACTTCCTTTCGAATCAGATGTCCGGACTTCCCAGGACGCGGTGCGTTGTAGCGGAAGTCCCCCGGCAGAGGCACTCGCTACGTGCCTCTGTTCACCTGCGGTCAACTGGCTCCACGCACAGCCCGAACAACAAACGCTAATAGCAAATCGAGAATTCCATGTTAGAGGGCGGGGGCCTTCGAGCATCCGCATGGGGAGGGAGCGCATGATGAAGCGTCTATGTATGGGTTTGTTGCTGCTCGCCGGGGCGGGAACCGCCTTCGCGCAACTGGGAAGCAGCAGCAACAGTGCTGCATGTTGCCAGTTGACGACGTCCCTGGTGCAGGACGTGGTGAATGGCCAGGACGCTTCCGCCGAGGAGCGGATGCTGACGCCGCAGGGCATGCCCGCCAACGTCCACTTCCTCATCGACACGTCGAGCTCGATGCGGGAGCTGCCGCAGATCAGCAACGGCGGGCACATCGAGTTCTTCAACCTCACCACCAACGGCTGCACCAACCCGCGCCTGGATGCCATGCAGGCCAGCCGCGGCTGGGACGCGAACTTCCAGTACCCTCCCGCGGATCTCGGCACCGGCCTGGGCGGGGACGTGGGCTTCCCCAACCTGTTCCGGGACAACAAGTTCTACGCGTACATGTACTGGAACGACCTGACGGATCCTCCGTACCAATGGGATACGAAGGAGCAGGCCTGCCAGTCCCAGGTGCCCAACTGGAACACCACGAGAACCGCGGACTACAACCTGTGCCTCACGTGCCTGAGCACCAAGGGCTACTGGAAGCTGCCCGAGGCCTCCGCGCGTGACAACGCGCCGCTGACCAACCTGAACTTCATCCTCTGGGGCCGCTTCCTCAACTTCAACCCGCCCAAGTACGTGAGCGTCCGGGCCGCGCTCAAGCAGGTCCTCAAGAACGTGCACGGCATGCGCGTGGGAATGAGCGAGTTCGCGCCCAACTCCAACCCCTACCTCAGCACGATGCTCGCGCCGCAGAGCCCTTCGTGCGCGCAGATCCTCGCGGACCCGAACTCCTTCGACAACAACCGCGCCAGCTACATCAACACGATCAACGGCCTCACCTTCACCACGGGCACGCCGTTGGCGAAGTCGCTGCTCAACATCGGCTATTACTTCACCTCGGACGACAGCATCTACCGCACCGTCTTCAACTTCGGCACGTACTACAACTATCCCAACGAGTACCGGAACACGTCGCTCAACTCCCAGGGCCGCAGCGTGTGCTGGGGCTGCCAGAGCTCCGCGGTCATCATCCTGACAGACGGAGATCCCACCGGGGACACCATCAGCAGCACCATGGCCACCCGGCTGCGCACGATGAATGGCGGCCCCGTGTACTGCCCGGACTCCATGCCGTGCAACTCGGGGACTTCGCTCAGCACCCGCGACAAGGGTACCAACCCCACCAACGTCTCGGACGACAACCCCAACTACTACCTGGATGACGTGGCGAAGCTGCTCTACGAGCAGGACCTTCAGCACTCCACGCCGCCCGTCGTTGGAGACTTCAACACCGCCGGCAAGCAGAGTCTGGCCACCTACACCATTGGCTTCGGCATCAACAGCAACCTGCTTCGGAACACGGCGGAGGTGGGCGGCGGCCTCTACTTCACCGCCTATGACACGGAGAGCCTCCAGCAGGCGCTGCAGCAGATCCTCAGCACGTCGTCCGCCCCGCGACCGCGTGCCAGATCCATGGCCGCGGCCTCGGTGGAGAACCAGCCCCGCAATGGGAATCCCGCCTCGGTGCTCATTCCTCGCCTGAAGGCGGCCACGAACGGCACGGCGCCGTGGCAGGGCTTCCTCTACCGCTTCCAGCTCGTGCAGGAGCGGCTCGCCGGGTGCGATCCGCTCGCGCCCTACGTGGGCGACTACAACGGGGATGGGGACTGCGATGACACCGTGCTCCTGGATGCCTTGGGGGATCCGGTCACCGAGGACGCCGATGGGCAGTTCGTGAAGGCCTACTCGCCCACCACGCCCGCTGTGCCCTTCTGGGAGGCGAGCAGCGTGCTCAAGCCTTCTTCGGCCCCGACGACCCGGTGGATGTCTCGACGCATCTTCACCCTCGTCGACACGAACGGGGATGGGAGGATGGACCGCCGGGACACGCCCGTGGAGTTCACGGAGGCCAATGCCTCCCTCCTCCGCGAGTACCTGGGCATCAGCCAGAACCCCAACGGCTGCGCGGACCTGGCGGCGCGGCTGGGCCTCGTCTCGTTGAGCCCGGACGATTGCGCGAAGCTCGTCATCCGCTGGTACCGCGGCGCGGACGCCCTCAACGTGGATCCCACCCAGCGAGGGTATGACCGGCCCTTCCTGCTCCAGGACATCCTCCACTCCACGCCCATCAGCGTGGAACCTCCGGAGCCCAAGACCTCGTGCGCTGGCTCGCCGCAGTGCCTGCCGGGGCTCTTCAGCGGAGCCACGCAGTTGCAGAGCGACTACTCGGTGCCGAACCTGCCGGGGCCCGCGGATGCCTATGACAAGTACGTCCGCGAGGCCGGGGACCGGGACAAGCTCGTCCTGGTGGGCTCCAACGGTGGCATGCTCCACGCCTTCCACAACGGCCGCAGCGTGGGCACGGATGCCTCCGGGCGGCCCTATCATGACGCCGGCTCGGGCCAGGAGGTGTGGGCCTTCATCCCGCCGGACCTGCTGCCCAAGCTGCGCCCCAACCTGGACAAGCACGCCTACTTCGTGGACGGCACGCCCATGGTGCGCGACGTGTGGCTCGACGGCGCGGGCGGCCAGCCGCTGGACGGCGTGAAGCAGTGGCAGGAGTACCGCACGGTGGCGGTGGTGGGCACCGGCCGGGGCGGCGTGCACCGCTTCGCCCTGGACCTGACGCGCCTGCTGGGCACGGTACCGGGAGATACAGCCAACCTGGCGCCCAGCGCCTCGGGAGACTTCCTGTGGATGTGGCCACAGCCGTGCGATCCGCTGGCGCTCCAGGTGGGCGAGAGCTTCAGCAACTTCGCACCCCAGCCTCCACCCATCGGCCCGGTGGCCCTCACCCCGGATGCCGACGACTCCCTGCGGGCGATGTACGACTCCTATGGAGGAAGCCCCAGCACTCCGTGGATGATCAACAACACCCCCGCACGCGAGCGATGGGTGGTGGCGCTCAACGGCGGGTATGATCAGTACCAGGCGCGCGGCCGGGGCCTGGCGATGGTGGACGTCGCGAGTGGCCACACGGTGTGGAGCTTCTTCCACCAGGACGGCAAGAGCCGCTCGCAGAACCTGCGCTACTCGTTCTCCGCGGGCGTGGCGCTGGCGGACGTGGGCAGCTCATACACCTCGGGGGCGGACACGGATCAGCTCTTCGACACCGCCACGGTGGGAGACTTTGGCGGACAGCTCTGGACCGTGCGCTTCTGGCAGCCCGGCGAGTGGGACTTCGTCACCCAGCAGGTGAGCAACTGGCACGCGGCCCGCTCGTTCCGCGTGGAGAACCTGGCGGGCCGGACGGCCCACCCCGAGGCGCTGCGTGGGCCGTTCAGCACCACCGCCGCCAACGTGCTGCAGCCGGACACGGGCTTCCTGCGCACCTTCATCGGCACGGGAGATACCCAGAACCTGACGGACAAGGGCAGCACCTGCCGGCTGGGCAACCTGCGCGCCTGCGCGGAGCAGGGGTGTTCCTCGCAAGCCACCCTGGAGGTCCGTCGCGGAGGGAACCTGGTCGCGGCCTCGTCCACCGCGTACTCGAACTTCGCCCTGAGCAATGCCAGCACCTACCAGAGCTGGCCAGGCCCGTCGTGCGCCAGCGCGAACGTGCGGCTCACGTGGAACGCCTCCCCCCAGAATGGCTGCGCGATGAGCCACACGGGCGCCATCGAGTACACGTGTGACGGCAACTCGACGACGTGGAGCTGCCGCACGGTGATGAACACCTGGCAGCAGTTCAACTACACGGCACCGGGGAGCCCGGCTCCCGAGCGCTTCTATGGCCTGTGGAGCTATGGCGGCACCCCCTCGCGCTCGTTCAACACCGACGCCGAGGCGAACGCGTTCGATGCGTCGATGCTCACGGACTTCAGCCTGGTGGAAGTGGGGAACTTCCTCTCCGACGGAACGGTGGCCCAGCCCGAGCCGACCGCTTCTCCCACCGACCCGGGCTGGTACCTCACCTACGCCACCGCCAGCGAGCTGACGAGCACGGCTCCCACGGTCGTGGACGGGTGCGTGCTCTGGAACTCGTTCGAGGTGACGAACGCCGCCATCCCGTGCGCCAGCGCGGGGCCCAACACCTCGCGGCTCTACCAGGCGGACTCGGTGAGCGGGAAGGCGAGCTGCGCGCTCGGGCTCTACACACCCTCCAGTGACATGTGGTCGCGCTATCGCGCGTTCGGCACCACCCTGAACCTGCCCGCGCCCACTCCGCAGCGGCTGCAGTACGGCGGGGCGGTGCACAAGCACGCCACGCTGAGCACACTGGATGGCGCGGCACCGTTCACGGGCAGCGCCAGCGGCGGCGCCTTCGTGTCCCTGCCCGTGACGGAGGGCCCCCCGTAGGCGACGGGGTTCGAGCGGGGACGGTGTAGACTGTCGAGGATGGAGCGCACCTTCTCCTCGAGCTGTCCCCGCTGCGGGGCTCCGCGCGCACCGGCGCCGGAGTGCCCCCAGTGCGGCGTCTACTACAGCAGGGCGGAGGCTCGGGCCGCGCGGGCGGCGCAGGCAACGCTCGCGGCGGAGCCTCCCGTCGACTTCGCCGCTCCCAATCCCGAGCGCCCTCCCCACCTGCCTGCCGAGACGCTGCGGTGGGATGGCAACGCGGAGGACGCGCGGATGGAGCTGAAGATCCGCCTGTTCGCCGTGCCCGCGGCGCTGCTGCTCATGTGGATGCTCCACTCCACGGGCATGGGCCACAGGCTGCTGCGCACCTTCCTCTCCATGTGGATCCACGAGTCGGGGCACGCCGTCACCGCCTGGCTCTGTGGCTTTCTGTCCTTCCCGGGCCCCTGGGCCACGCCCGTGGCGGAGATGCGCTCCCCGTTCTTCTCGCTGTTGCTCGCCGGGGGGCTCGGGTACCTCACGTGGCGCGGGTGGAAGCGGCGCGAGCGGCTCCTCCTCATCTCGGGCCCCGTGCTGCTGGCACTCCAGTTCGTGGGCACCGTGCTCATCGGGCGCGCCAAGGCCCAGTCGTTCGTCACCTTCGGGGGCGACGGCGGCTGCATGGTGCTGGGCACGCTCCTGATGACCACCCTCTACGCGAGCCCGGAGAGCCAACTGCGCAAGGGCTGGCTGAGGTGGGGCTTCCTCGTCATCGGCGCGGCGGCCTTCACGGATGCGTTCAAGGTCTGGTGGAATTCGCGGAGCGACCTGGGCGCCATCCCCTTCGGCATCAGCGAGAGCGCCGGCCTCAGCGACCCGTCCCGGCTCACGGACTGGTACGGCTGGAGCGTCAACACGTTGATCTCCCGCTACGTGACGCTGGGCGTGCTCTGCCTCGTGGTGCTTGGAATGGTCTACGGGGTCGGCGTGTTCCGCGCCCGCGCGGCCGTCCGCGCATGAACTCGGGTCCACCAGGACCCACCTACCGTGAGCGCCCCATGAGCACTTCCCGCAGGCAGTTCCTGCAGTACTCGATGACCGCGGCCTCGATGCTGGCGGTGAGCTCCGAGGCCCTGGGCGGCCCGGACAAGAAGCCGCAGGCGTCGGCGAAGAAGAAGCTGAAGATCCTCGTGCTGGGAGGCACCGGCTTCCTCGGCCCGGCCTTTGTCAATGCGGCGCAGGCGCGAGGCCACACCTTGACGCTCTTCAACCGTGGCAAGACACGTCCGCAGTTGTTCCCGGGCGTGGAGAAACTGCACGGAGACCGGGACCCCAACAAGGGCGAGGGCCTCAAGGCGCTCCAGGGCCGCAAGTGGGACGCCGTGCTGGATACGTCGGGCTACTACCCGCGCATCGTGGAAGCATCCGCGGCGCTGCTGGCCCCCAACGTCCAGCACTACGTGTACATCTCGAGCATCTCGGCCTACGCGAACAACGACGTGCCCAACGAGGACGAGAGCGGCCCCACGGCGGTGCTGGCGGACCCCACGGTGGAGACCATGGGGAAGAACTTCGAGAACTTCGGCGGGCTGAAGCGGCTGTGCGAGGAGGCCGCGGAGAAGGCCCTGCCAGGCCGCGTGGCCAACGTGCGCCCCGGGTACATCGTCGGTCCGGAGGACGGGTCGGATCGCTTCACCTGGTGGCCGGTGCGCTTCGATCGAGGCGGCGAGATGCTGGCGCCTGGGAGCCCGGAGGATCCGATCCAGATCATCGACGTGAGGGACCTGGCCGAGTGGCTCGTGGTGGTGATGGAGAACAAGCTCACGGGCATCTACAACGCCACGGGCCCGGAGAAGCCGTGGACGATGGGCGGGGTGCTCGCGGCGTGCAAGGAGGCCACGGGCAAGGACACGAAGCTGACGTGGGTGCCCTCGGAGTTCCTGGTGAAGAACAAGGAGGACGGTGAGGGAGACATCCCCATCTGGGCGCCGCCCATCGGGAAGACGAAGGGCTTCCACCTGCGCTCCATCGACAAGGCGGTGAAGGCCGGGCTCAAGTTCCGGCCGGGCTCCGTCACGGTGAAGGACACGCTGGCGTACTTCCAGGGGCTGCCCGAGGAGCGCCGCAACAAGATGCGCGCCGGGCTGAGTCCGGAGCGGGAGAAGGAATTGCTCTCGCTCTGGGCAAAGGAGCAACAGGGCGCGGAGAGCCAGCCCGCGGCACCGGGCAAGCCAGCGACACCAGAGAAGAAAGCTCCGTAAGGCGCGGAGAGTTTTACGCCGCGGGCGACGTGCGCTTGCGGGACGGACGAGCCAAAGCCACCTCGGAGGACGGCTGCGCCGGACGCACCGGCTCGGCCTCCACCACCACCGCCGCGTCCGGCGTCACCGGCGGCCCCAACGTCACCAGCAGGTGCCGGTACGCCTCCTCCAGCCTCCGGTGCAGCGCAGTGAACGTCTGCTGCACCGTGCTCGGCATGTCCTCGGTGTACGTGAAGTACCAGCGCATCTCGTCCAGCCGCTCGTAGAACCCGTGCACCACCGCCTGCTCCTTCTCCGGCAGGTGCACCAGGTCATGGAACGTCGCGCTCGTGAATCGCGTGGCGATCGTCGTCAGCATGGGCTCGCGGCTGCGCAACCGCGAGAACAACGTGAACATCTCGTCCCGCCGCGCCTCCAGACGCCGCATGATCAACGCGGCGTCCAGGGCTATCAGATTCGTCACTCGAGCGGGCGTCTCATCCTGCTGCTTCTTGCGGCGAGCCATGCCCCTCGAAGCCTACTACAAACCCGAGGGCCGATCGGCTCGGCCCCCAGGTTCCCGTCTCACTCCGGCTACTGCGCGGCAGCCACGCTCGACTTCTTCAGCTCCTCGTCGATCACCCGGCGGAACACCTCGATGGGCTTGGCGCCCACGATCTGCCGGCCGTTGATGAAGAACGTCGGCGTGCCGCTGGCACCCACCTTCGTGCCCTGCTCCGCGTCCTTGGAGATGTAGTCCTCGAACTTGTTCGCGTCGAGCGACGCCTTGAACTTCGCCACGTCCAGGCCCAGCTCCTGCGCGTACTTCTCCAGCGACGCCCGGTCCAGCGACGTCTGGTTCGCGAACAGCTTGTCGTGCATCTCCCAGAACTTGCCCTGCTCGTTGGCCGCCATGGACGCCGCGGCCGCCAGCTTCGCGTTCGGGTGACGCGGCAGCGGCTGGTGCTTGAACGCCACCTTCAGCTTGCCCTGGTACTCGTCCTCCAGCTGCTTCACCGTGTTGGCCGCGCGCGAGCAGAACGGGCACTCGAAGTCCGAGAACGCCACCAGCGTCACCGGCGCATCCGCCGCGCCCTTCACCGGCGCGCTGCCCAGGTCCACCTTCTGCACCGGCGGCTCGGGCGGAGCCGGAGGCGCCGTCACGCCGTGCGACAGCACCGAGGCGTACACCTCCGACGGCTTCATCCCCTCATTCACCATCATCTGCGCCTTGCCCAGCTCCTCCTCGATGGCCGCCCGGAACACCTCGATGGGCTGCGCGCCCGAGAAGAACCGGCCGTTCACGAAGAAGGCCGGCGTGCCACCGGCGCCCAGCGACTTGGCCAGCGCCTCGTCCCGGTCCACGATGGCCGCGATCTTCGGATCAGCCATGTCCTTCTTCCAGCGCTTCACATCCAGCCCCACCTCCTTGGCGAAGGTCTCGAGGCTGGCGTCATCCAGCGACTTCTGATTGGCGAACAGCTTGTCGTGGTACTCGAAGAACTTGCCCTGCTGCTGGGCCGCCACGGCCGCCAGCGCCGCGGGACGAGCGCGCGGGTGGATGGGCAGCGGGTGCTGCTTGACGATCAGGCGCAGCCTGTCGCCGTAGTCCTCCTGCACCTGCTTGATGGTGGCGTTGGCCCGGCCGCAGAACGGGCACTGGAAGTCGGTGAACTCCACCATCGTCACCAGCGCGTCCGCCTTGCCCACCGTCGGCGAGTCCTCCAGCGGAACCTTGAAGACGGTGGGCGAGAGGATGGGCCGCTGCTGCGGCGGAGGCGGAGCCTCGGGGGCCGGAGCCGCCGCGGGAGCCGCCGCCACCTGGGCGCCCGCCTTCGCCGGCTCCGTCGTTCCGGAGCTGGTCGTCCAGATCATCCGTCCGACGCCCACTCCCAACATCAGGCCCAGAACGAGGCCCAACACACCTGTCTTCATCTCTTCACTCCGTCGATATCGATTGAAAGGCCCGGGCGTACCGAGGCCACGAGCCCCGGAACTCTACGCGAGAGTGACGCGAACCGCTCCCGGGTTTCAGGTATTTCCTTGAAAGGTCCCCGGCCAGGGGGGCGAGGGCTACCCAGGTAGGAGCCCGGCCTTCACCCCCTCACTGGGCTTCAGACGCCGATCTTCTTTCGAGGGACGGAGATGTCCTTCACAGGGTCCTTGCCGGCCTTGCGCACCCCGACCACCACCTGGGTGCCCTCGGGGCCACGGATCCGCTGAATTGAACCCGCGAAGCCGAGCTCCGTCACAGGGGTTCCGTCGATGCGGACCAATTCATCCCCGGGGGTGAGCCCTACGGCATGGGCGCCTCCGCCGGGCACGACTTCGCCGATCACGAGGGCATCGCCTCGAGGCTTCAGCACGGCGCCGATGCCGACGAGTTCCACCTTGGAGCCGGCATCAGGGGCCGTGGCCGTCAGTTCGACCTCCAACGGAGCAGAGGGCCGCACGCCCGAAAGGAGCCGGCCGTTGTACCCCGGAGCCGAGATGATCAGCGACACACCCGTGCCGGGGACTCCTTCCAGCACAAAGACTCCGTCGGCGCCGCTGACCGCGTCGAACAGCGGTGCGAGCGCATCCCCCGCCATCCCGCTCTCCATGGCCACGCGGGCTCCAGAAATGGGGAGCCGCGAGCCCGCGGCCAGCACCCGGCCCTCGAGCCGGACTCCCCGCGCCAGCATCACATCCGCGCGCACCTCGCGAGCGCCCTCCGTGACTTCGACCTCGCGCTCTGAGGGCATGAAGCCCGCGGCCGTCACCTGGACCACGTAGCGCCCCGGCGTCAGCCCGTGGAATTCGAACTGGCCCCCGGCGTCGATGAACCGGCCCTGGGCGAAGGAGAGCCGCTCGAGCGGCCCGTACCGCAAGAGCACGTTCACGACGAAGGCCGGCACGGGATTGCCCCCGTCCTCCATCACGAGCCCCGCCAGCGTCACGCCCCCGGCCAGCCTGAGCTCGACGCCACTCGCCGGCACGCGCACATCGAAGGCCCGAGCCGGCGCGAAGCCCGGCGCCATCCCCGACACGTCATACACACCCGGCTCGAGTCCCTCGACCGCAAAGCTCCCATCTGCCTCGGCGACGGTCTGGTAGCCATCTCGCGAGCCGTACTCCTTGGGATAGACACTGGCGGCGGACATGACGGAGATCAGCGCTCCCGAGGCCGGAGTTCCATCGGGAGTGAGGACCCGCCCCTCGACTCGGGCGTCGGCGCGAGTTCCCTCCTGCGCCGCCGCATACATGCGCAGTTCGACGCGGCGGTTCGCGATGTCCTCTTCATAGATGCGGACACGCGCCACGCCATGCGCCGGGTGCCGAGCCTCCACCCGTGCGCCCTCGGGAGCAGTGAAGTGGAACTCGCCGCGCTCATCCGTGGTGAAGCGATCCTTCACCGGGAACAGCACGCTCTCACCCGCGCGGTACGTAAGCACTCGCACCGCGGCGCCCGCGACAGGCGCTCCCTCCGCGCTCAGCACCCGCCCCACGAGCTCCGGGGCCGGAGTCAGCGCGATGACGACCTCACGCACCTGGACGCCCGGCACGGCGGACAGAGAGATGGGGCTGCGTCCCCACTCGGGCCCGAACGGTTGGAACCCCTCGGCGCGGATGGCGGCCACCTGGTACACGCCCGGCGCCGAGGGCCGCAGTTCGAAGCGCCCCTCCGCCTCCGTCACCAGCGAGCTTGCGCCACCGGGGCCTGCGACCGTCACCTCGGCGCCACGAATGCCCTCACCCGTCGTCGCGGAGACGACGCGCCCCGAGAACGCCCCCGCCGAAGCAGCGGTGCTTCGCTCGATCGTGACGCGCGGCAACTGGCGCACCGGCTCGGTGGGCGCGGGAGAGGCCACGTACGGCATTGCAGCCCCCACCACGGCCACTTCGGGACTGGAGTCCGACGAGTCCGCGGCAGGTCGGACTTCCCCCAACCGCGGCCGGGAGGGCTCGGCGCGAAGAAAGAACCAGGCGAGCACTCCGCCCACGATGACGAGCGCTCCCACCCCAAGCAGCATGCGACGGCGTCCGGACATGCCATGACTCTACGCCGTGCCCACTCCTCGGGGAATACGTTACAGGTCGGACGGGAGTCCCCCTCCTCGTGAAGTAGGCTGGTGACGCCTCGGGAGGGAGACAGCGTCAGTAGTACACGCCGTCGAGTTGCTCGAGCACGGCCTTGATGGCTTCCGGCGTGGTGCCGTTGCGCTTGGCAAGGTCCGGCACGAAATACGTCACAGCGGCTGTGGAAGCAGGGCGTTCCTCCCCATACCACTGGAAGAAATCGCGGAGCTCACCGGGCCAGGGCAGAGCGACCAGCTCGGCGGCTCGGCCCACTGGGTCCAGAATGGTCAATCCGGGCCACGGAGGGAAACTCATCGTCCGGGCATCGCAATTGAGGAAGCGGGTCTCATCCAGGAGGGCGTCGGTGAAGTCACAATCCACAATGCTTCCTTCGGCCGTCCCTTCCAAATTCCCGAAGCCGTTGCCGAGGTAGCGCCCCTTGAAACGACACCCTGAAAAATGGGCGCGGTCCCAACTGAAATTCTTCAGCACCCGGGCCACCTCAATGGAGCAGTCGATCAAGCGCGTCCGGCTCACAACCAACGCTTTCGCAGGGACCTTCACAATGAGGGTGCAGTTCCTCAGCGTCAGCGTGGGCCCCAGGTAATGGAGCTCGGTTCGACTATCCAGGACGAGTTGCTCGTTCGCTATCTCACGGTCGCGGAACTGAATCATGAGGGCTCTGGGTATTGCGTGCTCAGAACGTGATCATCCGGAAGAACTCCTCGACCATCCTCCGCCCATGCAGTTCCATGTTCCAGTTCGTTCCTGTGAGGATCTCGTATTTGAGCCCTGTCGCTGGGTCCACTGCGTCGACACCTTTCGGGTTCCACTTCAATTCCGGGAACTCAAGGCGCAGTTGCTGCTCGACCCATTTCCCCCGAAACATGCGTTCCATCAGGCGAGCCCTGATGTAATCGCCCTGACGGATGGCCTCACGGATCGCGCGAACCTCGCGGTCCTCTAGTTTGCCACGGTCCCAAGCGTCCCTGACGCGCAAGGCCGCTGCCTGGAGCACATCCCCCACTGGGTCCTTGGCCGGGATGTCCCGGATGGACCTATTCGCTGGCACATGCCAGCGCTGGTTGTGGATGCGCACCTGCCGATTGCCGCCTCGGTGACGGATGATGAGGGTGGCTCCCGCCCTCCCCTCCGCAGCCTCTTCCGCCACCGCCGCCGCACGACTCCCAGGTCGGCGCACCATGAACGTGACGGTCTGCTCCTCGGCAATGGCGGCCGCCTCCACCTCCCTTGCTTCCGCCAGGCTCATACCCTGAGCCCCAGCCCGGGCCTCCGCCAGCGCGAAGCCCGGCAGCTTCGGCAACTGCGCGCTGAACCTCGCCGCGCCTCCCGTGATTGCCGCCGTCACCACCAGCACCAATACGTGCGCCGTGTTCTCCCCCATCAGCTTGCTGAACTTCGCGCTGGCTTCCTCCACCTGCTCAAAGGAGGTGGCCCGATCCACCTCGTGCACCAGCCGACCCCACCCTTCCATCAGGCTCCACAGCGTGCTCACCGGCAGCCACGCCAGCAGTGCCACCGTCAAGCTCGCGGCCAGCACCTTGCTCACCGGCTCGGGTAGCAGCCAGAGCGTCAAGTACACGCAGCACGTCCACACCAGCATTCCCACCAGCGCCTGCGGGGACACCATCCCCTTGAGCGCCACGCCCGTCTCCTTGAGTACCTCCTTCAACGCCAGCGCCAGCCCCAGGGTGCGCAGGTCCTCTCGCGTGAGGACAGGTCCATCCGCCAGCAGCCCCAGGCAGTCACCTCCGCCATGGTCCCGCTGGCACAGGCCCAGGTATTTGCGCCTCGCCTCCGCCGCCGAGGCCACGTCCAGCGGGCTGTCGTCCTCCAGCGGCATCAGCCGCACCACTCGCTCGCGCTCCACCTCCGCCAGCAGGGTGCCTTGCAGCGCGCCCTCCATCAGCCAGTGCGCCGACTCCGCCGGCTGCGCTCCTGGGCGGTACCCCCGCGCCAACACCCTCATCGCTCGCTGGAAGTCCTCGCGAGCCACCTCCACCGGCTCGGAGGGCCCACTTCCCGCAGTAAGCACATGCAGCTCGTAGCGCGCTGCTGCCAACTCCGCTTCCGCCGGGTCGCTCTCCGCGTACAGTGCGCGGGGTGTGCCCGCGCACGCCGTCAGGTACGTCATCAGCACCGCTCCGACTTGCCTCAGCCCCATGGCTCACCTCCCGTGCACGGTGGCGCCCAGGCTACGCAAGCCTCCTCCTCTCAGCGACGACGCCTCAGGTTCTCCTCTCCTCCTCCACTCGCACGGTTCGTTCCTTCCCCCTCAAGGACTCTGCACAGGGACTCCTTGCAACTGCACGCCACGCACCTCCAACTCATGGCGACGACTCACTGGAGGCCATTTCCCAAGTGGCGCTGCTCTCAGACCAGCCGGGCTCCGCCATCGCACTCCACCACGGAGCCCGTCATGAAGCCGTTACCCACGACGAAGCCAATGGCGTCCGCGATGTCCTCCGGCGCTCCCACGCGCCGCACCGGCAACGTCGAGGCGAACTGCGCGAAGAGGGCCTTGCGCTGCTCCTCCGGCATGTTCTCCCACCACGGCGTATCCACCACCCCCGGAGACACGGCATTCACCCGCACCGGCGCCAACTCCAACGCGAGGATGGGGACCATGATCTCCAACGAGCCGTTGATGGCCGCCAGCCCCGACGTGCCCGCCAGCACGGCCCGCGCCGAGGCCGCCGTCACGAAGGTGATGGACCCGTTGGCCTTGAGCGTGGGCAGCGCGGCCTGAGCCACCGTGAGCTGCGCCCAGAACTTGGCCTCGAACGCACCCCGAAGCTTCGTGAGATCCAACTCGCGGAACGGGCCCATGCCCTCGCCACCGCTGAGGCTCAGCACCAGGTGATCAAACGCCCCCAACTTGCCGAAGAACCCTCGCACCGCCGCGGCGTCCGTTCCATCCACCACCGCCGTGCCCACCCTGCCGATCTCCGCCTTCGCCCCCTCCAGCTTCTTCGCGTCCCGGCCGGTGATGAGCACCTCGGCCCCCCGCTGCACGAACAGCCGGGCCGCCGCTGCTCCGATTCCCGAACTGCCTCCCATGACCACGATGCGCGCCTGCTTCCAGTCCATGGCTGCCTCCCACGCGCCGGCTCCTGCCGAGCGCCCGTGAATTTCGAGACGATACGTCTCACAATTAATTCAAGACGCACCGTCTCGTCAAGCTCATGGGGCGGTGTTAGAGGTCAGGGCATGGACGAGGGAGACAGGCCGAGGGCGGGCCGCAAGCGGAGCGAGCACTCGAGGACGGCGGTGCTGGAGGCTGCGCTGCGGCTGCTGCGCGAGCAGGGCTACGCGGCGCTCTCCATCGAGGCCATCGCCCGCGAGGCAGGGGTGGGCAAGCAGACCATCTACCGGTGGTGGACCACCAAGGGCTCGGTGGTCCTGGAGGCGCTCGCCGAGCAAGCCGAGGAGGACATCCCCATCGAGGACCACGGCTCGCTGCAGCGGGACGTGGAGTCCTTCATGGCGGTGACGTTCGAGCGCGCCACGCCCGAGACGTCCGCCGTGCTCAAGGCGCTGATGGCGGAGGCGCAGCTCGACCCGGACTTCGGCATGGAGCTGCGTACGAGCCTCATCGATCGGCGGCGGGCATCGTTCCGCAGCGTGCTGCTCCGGGCACGAGAGCGGGGAGATCTCCCGGCCGACGCCAACGTCGATCTGCTCACCGACGTGGTCTACGGAGTGATGTGGTACCGCCTTCTGATTGGTCACGCCCCGCTCGACCGAAAGCTCGCGAGCGAGCTGGCCGGCCTGATCAAAGCGGCCTCGAGCTGAGGCGACTGCGCGGGCGCCGCAACTCCTGGGACGGACGGCCAGACAACTCGTATCGCACGAGCGCTCGGTCCGCTCTATGCTCCCTGCGGCCAGGGGGAAGCAGGTCCAGCGGAGTCGAATCGGATGAGGAGCCCATGGCGGTCGAGAACGCAGAGAGCCCACGTTCAGGCGGAGTGAGCGGAACCGAGCCGCCCGAGCAGGCAGCCAGGGCCCTCGCCGACCAAGCCCATGGGCTGCTGGATCAAGGGAAGTTCGCGGAGCTGGTGGCCCTGGCCGACGACGTCCTCCACCGGTTTGGCGGAGCCAGCGAGCCGGCAGTGCAGGTGCAGGTAGCGCGGGTGTTCGTGGGCAAGGCGCTCGCCCTGGGGCAGCAGGAGCGCTTCACGGAGTCCCTGGCCGTCTGCGAGGAGGGGCTCCGGCGCCATGAGGGTGCCAGCCACGCGAAGCTGCGGGAGCTCGTGGCGAAGCTGCTCATCCACAAGACGCACGCGCTGATGGGGCTGGGGCGGCCCGAGGCGGCCCTGTCCATCAGCAACGAACTGCTCCAGCGGCACTGCGGGGCCACCGAGGAGGGGCTGCAGGTGGTGACGGCCGCGGCCCTGCTCAACAAGGCCGATGCCCTGGGAGAGCTGGGCCGCATGGACGAGGCCCTGCCCGTTCAAGACGAGGTATTCCAGCGGTATGGCGGCTCGGGCGCCGCGGTGCTGCGGCACACCGCGGGACTTGCGTTCCTGGCCAAGGCCCTCTTGCTGAGGCTCTCGAACCGGCCTCGGGAGGCGATCGCCACGTACGACGTTCTGTTCGAGCGCTTCGGCCGGGAGGAGGAACCCCAGCTGCGCGATCTCGCGACCACGGCGCAGGAGGGCAAGGCGCGGACCCAGGAGATGCTGGAGCGCGCGGAGGAGGCACTGCGCACCCAGGACACGGTGGTCCAGCGCCACGGCGCCGCGACCGAGTCTCCGCAGCGGGAGCAGGTAGCGAAGGCCCTTCTGATGAAGGCCGAACTCCTGCGGCAGCAGCACCGCTCCGAGGAGATGCTGTCCACCTTCGACGAGGTGCTCCGCCGGTTCGACGGAGCCAGCGAGCCACCGCTGCGCGAGGCGGCGGCCGAAGCCCTCCTCTACAAGGGAGCCGTCCTGGGGAACCTGAAACGGATTCCGGAGGCAGTGTCCATCTACGACGCGATGCTCTCGCGGTACGGCGGCGGCAGTGAGCCGTTGGCGGTGCGCCTCCGGTGCGCCAAGGCGCTCTCGTACAAGGCTATCTTCCTGGGGCGACTGGAGCGGCGCGAGGAGCAGGTGGCGGCCTTCGACGAGCTGGATCACCGCTACGGCACGGAGAGAGAGGAAGAAGTGCGGGCGGAGGTAGTGCGAGGGCTGCTGTGCAAGGCCGAACTCCTGTGGAAGCTGAAGCGGACCGATGAGGCCGAGGCAGCCTACTCCGCGCTGGCGCACCGGTTCGGCACGGCGCCGGAGGCCTCGGTGCGAGAGCGAATCACCCAGGCGCTCGACAAGGAGATCCGGGCCCGGGTCCTCGCGCTGTGAGGAGTGTGTCTTGCCCCGTGCGGTACGCCCCAAGAGGGGCCACCCGCGCGAGCGCTTTGCGCTATGACTCAGAGAGAACAGCGGGCCGGCGATTCTCGAGAGAACAGTGCGCGTACAACGAGTGATGAGCAGACGCTGGGCAGCGTGGTACCTGGCATGGGCCCTGGGGCCTCTGGCCTCCGTGGCCGGAGCCCAGGAAGCGACACCCTCCCCTCCCCCGGAGACACCTCCGCCCGAGCAGACCGCACCGCCCCCGGAGCCCGCCCCGGAAGTTCCCGCCTCCCCTCCCGAGCCCCAGGCGACCGCTGCCGAGCTGCAACGCCGCATGGAAGTGACGGAAGTCGTGGTGCTGGGCACGGAGAAGACGCGGCCCGAAACGGTGCAGGCGTACTCGCGGCTGGACGCGGGAGACACCATCACCGTGGACGAGCTCACCCGGGCTGAGCGGCGGCTCATCGCCACGGGGCTCTTCCAGGACGTGAAGGTGAGCACCCAATCCACCGGCGAGGATCAGGTCCGGGTGGTGCTCCAGGTGCAGGACAAGGCCTCGTGGGTGGTGGCGCCCACCTTCTCGGTGTCCAACTCGAACATCGGCGGCGGCGTGCTGTACGCCGAGAGCAACCTGTGGGGCCGCAGCAAGAAGTTCGCGACGGCGCTGCAGATCAGCACGGCCGAGAGCGGCCTGTTCGTGGGCTTCCTGGATCCGAACCTGTTCGGCTTCCCTCCGCTGCGACTGAGCTTCGAGGGCCAGCTTCGCAGCGACCGGGTGGAGGAGTACCAGCCCGGCGCGAGCCAGAAGAAGCCCGAGGTGGCTCGCCGCACGCGGCTCAACTCCGGCTCCATCGCCAGCGAACTGTCGGTGATGATCGCCGAGCGGGTGCGGGTGGGCGCCAAGTACCGGCTGATGCTCATCGACGCGCTGGACCCGAGCGATGACACGCCGGTGACGACGCCCGCCTTCGAGCCGGGCCCCATCCAGCGAGACGCCTCGCTGCGGCTGATGGTGGGAGTCGACACGCGGCAGAACCTGCACGCCATCATGGAGGGGCTGAACATCGAGGGCTCGATGGAGATATCGAACCCGGGGGTGTGGAGCGACTTCCGCTACAAGCGCTTCGGGCTGCTGTACCGGCACGGCCTGCGCTTCTTCGAGGAGCACAACCTGGTGCTGCGCGGCGAAGCGGTGGCGGGGACGGATCTCCCATTCCACCAGGAGTTGGTGGCGGGCGCCGGCTCGCTGCGAGGCTTCATCTACCGGCAGTTCCGAGGCGACACCCGGCTGTCCTTCACCGCCGAGTACCACTTCCCGCTCTTCACCGTCCGCTCGCTGTCCTTCCGGGGTGTGGCCTTCTCGGACACGGGGCTGATGATGTGGCGCAGCCTGCCGGAGGACCTGCTGCTGCGGGACGTGAACGGGCGGGTGGTGCGTGGCTACCTGCCCGACTCCAAGTCCGGCCTGTCCAACGCCACGGTCGCGCAAGGCGTCGGCGCGGGCCTGCGGCTGTTCCTGCGCAGCGTGGTGCTGCCCCTGGTGGGCGTGGACGTGGCGTACGGCGTGAACTCGGGCGAGCTGCGCTTCTACCTGGTGGCGGGCGTGAACCCCTCCTCCTGAGGCTCCGAGCTCAGCTCGCGCCGCTGCCGGTGATGACGACTGGGACCGTCTTCAGGATGAGTCCCAGGTCCGTCAGCAGGGTCCAGTTATCGATGTACTGCATGTCCAGGTACATCCACTCCTCGAAGGAGATCTGGTTGCGGCCGGAGACCTGCCAGATGCAGGTGAGGCCCGGACGTACCGAGAGCCGGCGGCGCTGCCAGGCCGCGTACTTCTCCACTTCCTTCGGCAGCGGCGGGCGCGGGCCCACCACGCTCATCTCGCCGCGCAGCACGTTGAGCAGCTGCGGCAACTCGTCGATGGAGTACTTGCGGATGAAGCGGCCAATCCCGGTGATGCGCGGGTCGTTCTTGATCTTGAACACCGGGCCGGTCTGCTCGTTCTGGGCCTCCAGCTTGGTGCGCAGCTCCTCGGCGTTGACCACCATGGAGCGGAACTTGAGCATGCTGAACGGCTTGCCGTGCAGCCCCACCCGCTTCTGCTGGAAGAAGACGGGGCCGCGCGAGGAGAGCTTGATGAGGAACGCCACCGTCAGCAGCAGCGGCGAGAGCACCAGCAGCGCCCCCGCGGACGCGATGATGTCGAACAGGCGCTTGACGGCCATCTGGTGAGGCCGAGGCGCGTGCGTGACGAAGTGCAGGTAGCCATCCGCCACCGCATGGCCGTCCTGGGCGCGCGCCCGGTCCATGCGGAACGGGTGCGCGGGGAGCGCGAACGGAATGCCGAAGCGCTCGCACAGCTTGATGGCCGCCTGCATCTCCTGGGCGTGCTTCTGCGCGTTCCCCGAGATGTAAACGATGTCCACCGGCACCTGGCACAGCACCTCTTCCAAACGATCCAACTTGCCCAGCACCGGCCCGGGCACGGCGGACAGGAGCTGCTCGTTGCTGAAGGCCAGATAGCCGAGCACGTGTCGGCGCCCCCGAGCGATGAGGTCCTCACCGGTGAGCCGGCCCATCGCGCCCACGCCGAGGATGAGCGCCTCGTCGAGAGGCTCCTCGCGCACCGCCAGCCGACGGAACACCAGCTGCCTCAGGCCCACCACGCCCAGCCACAAGAGCAGCGGGAAGAAGCTCAGCGCCACCACGGGCATGCCACCGGCGATCAGCAGGCGCTCCAGGTAGAGCATCCCGGTGACGGACACCACGTTGATGGACACGAGCGCCAGCTCATCCAGCGGCGCCCGGTCCGAGAAGCGCGAGTCATAGAGGCACAGCGCGGTGCCCAGCAGCAGCCAGCCCAGCCCCGCCACGCCCAGCAGCAGCCACAGATCCAGGTTGCCCAACTGCAGCGAGTGCCCCATCAGCACCGTGGAGCCCAGCAACGAGCCCATCACCCACATCAGATCCACCAGCAGGTTCAGCTTCGCCGCGAAGCCCGCCGCCAGCCGCCCGCGCGTCACCCGGGGCGCCGGAGCCGGCAGAAGCAGCTCTCGGCCTTCCGCGATACCACCCGAGGAGGATGCAGCCACCGATGAGGAGCTGGTGGCCGGCTCAGCGAGTTGAGGGGACTGCATGGTGACCTCCCGGTGCCCGACGAACGAGCCTGGGAGCTCGGATCCACTTCAATACCCCCAGCCACACCGGACTATACTGGGTTTGAAGTTTATTACCCGCAACAAAACTGTATTTTGGCGGTATTGCTGCATACCTAGGTAGGACTGTTCACTACCTGTCTGCAGAGATGAGGCCAGGAGTGGCCTGGAGATCAGTTGTCGATCTTCCGGTTGGCCCGCTCTGGGCTCTGGAGCGACTTCTGGGCCTGCTCCTTCTCCTGCTTGATCTGGCGCCGCGTGCGGCAGATGCGCCGAGGGATGTGACTACCCGTCACGGGGACTTCCTCACACACCAGGGCGTTGTCGGAGTCCTTGCTGGCATCGGCGACCGCAGCCTGGTCCTTCTGGGCACCCTGGGTGGTGGCCGCGGGAGTCTGAGTGGGCGGAGCAGCGGTCGCGCATCCCACGAGCAGTCCGAGCATCGCCAGTCCGCCCCATGTCGTCATCTTCACGTTGGAGTCTCCTGTTTTCGGGAGATCTTCGCCCAGGTCTCCCTGCGCCGCGAGCGGAACCCGCCGAGACTCTCGTAGACTTCCAGGAGCGCGTCGTCGATGCGCTCCAGCCAGTGCAGCGCCCGAGGGGGGTGGGACGTGGCCCCGTCCTGTTCGCGGGACAGGGCCTCGCGTGCGGACTGGATCGCACCACCGGAAGCCTGGGGCTGCTCGATGCCCTCCTGGCCTTCGAGGGACGACGCGATGGCGCGGGTCTTCTTCGCGAGCTGGGCCTCCAGCGCGCGGACGGTCTCCGAATTTCCGGGCAACCGCACACACGCGGACGCGAGCTGCCTCACGAAGAAGATGAGCCCGGAGAGCGCATGCACGAGCCGGAGCGTGTTGCGATCCGCGAGGAACTTCCGAGCCGTGCGTGGCCGGGCCGCATCGCGAAGCTCCTTCAGCTTCGCGTCGATCTCCCGCACCCGCTCGACGGCGAGGCTACCCGGAAGCACGGCGGAGGCTTCGAGGAAGGAGGCGACGCTGTGGAGCGTCTCGACGGCGGCGCGCTGGACCCGAGGGCCCGTGCGCGACGGAAGGAGTACGACGGCAACCACCACGCCGATGCTGGCGCCGATGAGGGTCTCCTCCACCCGGAGGAAGAGCAGCCCCGGGGAGTAGCGCCCGAGCAGGCTGTAGAGCACGGACAGCAGCGCGGTGAACCAGAAGACCATCCACGCGTAGGAGACGCGGATCAAATAGAAGCCCAGGAAGACGCAGACGAAGATGAGTGCGAATTCCAGGTCCCGGAGGCCGCTCACCGTGGTGGCGAGGAGGATCCCGGCCACCACGCCGATCACCGTGCCGAGGATGCGGTGCCAGGCGCGCAGCAGGATGTCGCCCTGAGTGGAGGCGCGGTTGAAGATCACGAACGAGGTGATCACCGCCCAGTACCAACGGGTGCTCGAGACGCGGTGACCCGCGAAGAGCGCGAGCCCACATGCCACCGTGGCCTGGATGGCCTGCCGCGTCGTGGGGTGCAGCCGCAAGGGCGCGGGCTCGGAGCCAGGGGTCGCCAGATCCTGCGCCGGAATCTCCTCCTGAACGAACAGCTCTTCTGAGCGCGGCTGGGGAGCGTGGGAGAACAGCTCGCGAAGCTGGCTCAGCGCGGTGTCAATCGCGGTGGCATGGGCTGAGGAGGCAACAGCGCTGTCGAGAGACTTCCCACCGTCTCGAAGCTCACGCCGGAGCGCCACCAGCCTTTCCCCGAGGGCCCTGCGCTCCTCCGGGCTGAGGGCTTCCAGATCGAGGCACCGATGGATCTCGAACGCGAGCCGCTCTGCGGTGAGCTCCAGGTCGAGCATGTACTCGCGAAGTTCGGCCGGCCGGAGCCCATGAGCGCGGAGTTCCGAGCTGGCGTTCTCGAGCTGCTGCTCCACCGCCAGAGCATTCTCGTTCACGCGCCAGACGGCGCGCCGGAACAGCTTGTCCCGCCGGCGCTCACTCGACAGGGCGAGTCCGTCCGAAAAGTCCGCCAGCAGCAGGGTGATGGACCTGCGAAACGCCGAGAACGTCCGGCGGACGGAGGTATCGAACCGGTCCGGCACCAGCCAGAGCCGGACTCCATAAGAGGTGACACTCGCCACGACGACGCTGGCCACGACCCAGGGGAGCTGCGCCACGGGAGCGTGGAAGAACAGCGAGAGGAACAGCGTCATGAAGGCGATCATTCCCAGCGCCAGCCCCCGAGGCCCGAAGCGCCGAGCGGACACCGCCAGGAAGGCCACCAGCAGGAACACGATGGTGCTGACGGTCAGGCTCGCTGCGGCCAGGGTGCCGAGGCACACCGCGGCCACGGCGACCGGGAGCGCGCTAAGCAGGGTGATCCGCTGCTCACGGTGCAGCACATCCTGGACATTGATGGGCACGGTCATCCCGGTCATCACGCCCGCCATCGCGAGGGCCACGGGCTGGTGGAAAATCCCTCCCAGCACCACGATGGCCACGAGGCTGAGGCCCATCCCGAGCAGCGCGCGCAGCCCCATCTTCAGCCGTGCGAGGTCCGGGTCCGAAGTGATGAGCCGGTCCCACAGATAGGAAGGCTGAAAGGCGTGTGCCCGCATCCGCTCCGCTCCCGCGCCGGAGCGAAGCCTGCATGGCCTGTCCGGGGCGCTCCTCCCGGACAATGTGAGGATGCTTCCCGAGCAGTGCGCGTCTTCCCCGCAGGCCGGAGGGCGGTGCGACAGCTCGGCGCCCGTCGCTCCGCCTGCTGTCCGGGCGATCAGGACTTCAGCGAGCGAGTTCCAGCGGATCCAAGCCCTTGCCCAGCTCGAAGGAAGCGCCGACGGCCCCCACGACGCAGGTGCTGCGCTGCAGCCCGGCCAGCTCGCGCAGGCGGAACACGGCCTCGATGCCCGTGCAGTGGGCGCCCATGAGCTGTCCCACCTTCATCTCGCGCATCTTCCGTCCCGTCCACGCGAGCGTCTGCTCATCCGCGCGGAACAGGTGGAGTCCTCCGATGATGGCGTGGACGGGAGCGGTCCGCACCTGCTTCCGAGCATCCTCAAGGATGTTGATGATGCCCGCGTGCCCACAGCCCGTCACGATCACCAGCCCCTGATCCGTGTCGATGACGAGCGATTGATCCTCGGGGATGGTGTCCTCGACCAGCCCCTGAGGCGCCTTCACCTGGCCCTTGCCGCTCCAGTTGCGCTCCGGGTGGATGCGGGGAACAGGGCCCGTGAGCCACACCCCGGGCGCCAGCTCCACCGGCCCGGTGTGCTCAATGAAGGTGCCACCCGTGGCCTCATATTCGGGGCGGAAGGCCACCATGGGGTTGCCCTCGACGCCGGCCTTTCCGACACGGCTCCAGAAGATGCCCTGGCCGACGTGGGCGCGGGAGAGCGCGGCCGGGTTCTGGCGGGAGAACTCTCGACGCAGGGTGACGAGCCCACCCGTGTGGTCATCATGGTTGTGGCTGAGGATCACGTCGGTGACGTTGGAGAGATCGACCCCCAGCGCCTTGGCGTTCTGCAGCACCGTGTTCGGGAAGTAGCCCGTGTCGAAGAGGATCCGGCGCCCATCCGCCTCCACGAGCGCGGCGAAGCCCCACTCGCCCAGGACCTTGTCGTCCGCGAGCATGGTGGAGAGCACGGTGATCTTCAGGTTCTTCACGCGCGCACGAGGAGCCGCCGGAGCGGGCTTGGGCGACTCGGCGCGAGCGGAAGGGACGATCAGCAGCGTCAGGACGGCGCACAGCAGACGGAGCGTCTTCATGCGCGCAGGATGCGCGATACCCGGAATGCGCTCCAGCCCCATCCCCTGGGGATCACACCCAACCCCAGGTCAGCGTCCCATGCAGGGAGCCCCCGCCGGGCGCGACCAGGACGAACCTGTCTGCTTGTTGGACAGGTTCGCGCCACGCGCCGCCGACAGGGCGGGCACACCCAACCACTGGGGTGCGCCCGGGTACGGCTTTCTCAGGTGGACTCGCGGCCGTAGCTGTTCTTCGCGTTGGAGCCGCCGCCCGGGTTGTTGCCCAGCATCAGGCCCAACTGCGCGTTGGCCTCGGCCACGGTGCCCTCGTTGGCGCCCTCCTGGGCCTTCTCGACGACCATCATGCCGCCGCTGTTGTGCGCACCCCAACCGGAGTTCACGGCGTCCGTGAGCTTGTCGAGCGACACCGAGTACTTGGTGCCCGTGCCCGGATCCTTCACCGAGAAATTCCCCTGAGCATCCTTGCCATCCAGGATCACCCAGTGGGCCTGACCCGTCCCCTCACCGGCCGTCTGGCCCGGGGGGAGGATCTTGTTGGAGTCCACCATGGCCACCACCTTCTTGCCCTGGTCCAGCGCCTCATTCAGCGTGTACGGATCCACGATGGAGGAGCCCTTGGTCACCGTCATGCCCTCGTGCGCGAGCATGTCCGTGAGCTGCCGGGGCGTGGTGCCATCGGCGGTGGCGAAGCGCTGATCGAGCTCCTTGATGGTCTCCTCGGACGAGCCCGTCGAGGGCTTGCCCGTGGTCTCCGAGAGCATGGCCGCGGTCGTCGCGCCGCAGTCCTTGTCGTTCGTCTGCTTGATGACGCCATCGCCCTCGGGATCAACGGCCTTGGCGGTGGCGGGGTCAGTCGAGGCGGTCTGGGTCGCCGGAGTCTGCGTCGCCAGGGTCTCGGCGCCAGCGGCCGGGAGGGCGGCCTCGTCGACGAAGTCATCCACCTGTCCCGGCAGCACGTCGGTGGCCGCCGCGAGGTTCACGTCCGGGAGGTTCACGTCCGACAGCCCCGCCTCGGCGAGGTCCGGGACTTCAGGAGCCGTGGCGGTCTCGGCCGGACCGTTGGCCGCGTACTTCGAGGCCCACTGCTGCTGCAGCGCGGACACCTGCTCGAAGGCATCGACCAACGTGCTGAGCGCAGCGGCCTTCTCAGGCAGGGGTGCAGCCGGAGTGGTTGCCGCGTTCGTTCCCTGAACACCCTGTGCCGCAGGGGTCGGGGAGGAGGTGGGGATTCGGGAGAGGCTGGGAGGGAGGGTGACAGCCATGGAATTTTCTCCTGACGGGAAAGGAGACCGACAGACCACTTACATTGTCTGGCGATCGCTTACAGAAGTTTCCTGGAAATCTTCCGCTACCCGCAGATTATGGAGAAAACCAAAAATTCCTTCAATCCTCGGGATTCAAGTCGTCCCCGGAACCACCAGACCCACCTGCACGGGTGTCCAGGCCGTGCTTGCGCAGCAGCTTCCGGAGGTAGACGCGATCGATGTCGGCCTCGCGGGAGGCGCGGGAGATGTTGCCCTCGCAGCGCTCGAGCAGGTTCTTGAGGTAGTCGCGCTCGAAGCCTTCGATGAGCTGCTCCTTGGCTTCCTTGAAGGGCAGATCGAGCGTCTTCTCCGCCGCGGACATCCCCTCGGGAGCGGGCTCGAGGTCCGGGAGCGAGTCCTCGCCCAGGTTGACGACCTGATCCACCACGTTGCGCAATTCGCGGATGTTGCCCGGCCAGGGGTACTGGGACAGCAGGGCGCGCGTCTGGTCCGACAGGGCGCTGGGCGGCCGGCCCATGCGCTCCAGGAGCGTGTCGATCAGAAGAGGGATGTCCTCGGGGCGCTCGCGCAGGGGCGGCAGGGTGACGCGCAGCACCGCGAGCCGGTGGAACAAGTCCCTGCGGAACTTGCCCGCGTTCACCGCGTCCTCCAGGTTGACGTGCGTGGCCGCGATCACCCGCACGTTCACGGTGCGGTAGTCGTTGGCGCCCACCCGCTTCACCTGGCGGCGCTCCAGCACGCGCAGCAGGCGGGGCTGGAGCTCCAGCGAGAGCTCGCCCACCTCGTCCAGGAAGACGGTGCCGCCGTTGGCCCGCTCGAAGGCTCCGGCGCGATCAGCCTGGGCACCGGTGAAGGCGCCCTTCACGTGGCCGAACAGCTCGGACTCCACGAGCGAGGGGGCGATACCGGCCAGGTCCACGATGATGAAGGGCTCGTTCTTGCGCGGGCTCTCCTGGTGGATGGCCTCGGAGCACAGGTCCTTGCCGGTGCCCGTCTCGCCCTGGATCAGGATGTCCGAGGAACCGACGGACATGCGCTCCAGCAGGGTGAAGGCCTCGCGCATCTTGCGGCTCGTGCCCACCAGGCCGCCGAAGTGATCGCGCTCCGAGAGTATCACCGAGCGCTGCCGGGTGTCCGCGGGCACCAGTTTGATCTGCGTGGAGCCCAGGGTGATGACGCTGCCCAGCCGGACTTCCAGCTCGGAGAAGCGCAGCCCCTCGCAGAACGAGCCGTTGCGCGAGCCCAGGTCCGTGGCACGCACCAGGCCCTCGCGCACCTCCAGCTTCAGGTGCTGCCGCGAAACGGCCTTGTCGTTCACGATGATGTCGCAGGGCGGAGCCTTGCCCAGCGTGTACTCGGGATTGGTGAGCGGATAGCTGCGTCCGGCATCCGGACCCGAGATCACCAGCAGCTTCAACTGGACCTGGCCTGGCATGGCCCGGCTCAAGGTCGCAGTGGGATCCTCAAACACCTCATCTTGATCAGGTGCCGACACAGCCCCACCCTATCACGCCCCGGGCTTTCGGGTATTTGCTGGAAGCAATACCTCAACGGTGGGTGGCGGAGGCTGTAGCACGCGCGGAGGGAGTCCTCTCCTTCGGGAGGGAGGCGAGCCAGGTGTCCACGTCGGCCGAGCGAGCGGGCAGCTCCGCCTGGGTGAAGCGCTCGCGTGCTTGTGCAGCTTCCTGCCGGGCCTCCTCCTGGTGGCCCGAGAGCCAGAGCGCCTTGGCCAGGGCGAAGCCGGACTCGGCCAGCACGTCCGGAGAAACCGTGGTGAAGGTGAGCGCCTGACGCAGCGGCTCGACGGCCTCCTGGGGCCGCCCCAGCGCCAGCAGCGCTTGTCCTACTCCGTCATACGAGAACTGCAGTTCCTGATGGTCGGCCGGGAGGACCTGCTTCTTGACGGCCAGCGCCTCCTGATAGGTCTGCAGCGCCTCGTCGTAGCGCTTCAGGTCCAACAGACACATGCCGATCTCGTCCAGGGAGATGCCGTACTCCTTGCTCACGCCGAAAGTGGCCTTGCGGATGGCGGCGGCCTCGCGGGCATGCTCCAGCGCCCGTTCCGGCTGCTTCAGCTCGCGCAGGGCCACGCCCAGCAACCCGTGGCGCTGCGCCATGTCCGGGTGCATCGGGCCCACGGAGGCCTCCGTCTGCTTGAGCGCCTCCTCCATCAGCTCGATGGCACGGTCCTTCTCGCCGAGATCCATCAGCACGCGGCTCAGCAGGAAGGTGGTGCGCGCGCGCTTCGGGTGCCCGGCGGGCAGCGCCTGATCCTGGAGCGCCCGGGCCTGCTCGAGCAGCGTGCGCGCCTGGGGCAACTGTCCCTGGGAGATGGCCATGTTGGCCTGGTTCCCCCTCACGTCGGCCTCCAGTACTGGAGAGCCACCGATGCGCCGGATCGACGCCTCCGCCATTCCGCCCCAGCCCTCGGCCTGCCCGAAGTGCTTCTGCCCGTCCTCCACGAAGAGCAGCTTGTTGAGGATGGCGATCTTCAACCGGTCCGCCCGGCTCGACTCCGCGTCATACGCGGCCTGGGAGAGCAACCGCGCCGCCTCGGGAGACTCGCCGACCTGCTCCTCGAGCCAGCCCATGTGGAAGCGCAGCTCCGCTGTGAGCGGCAGGTAGCCCGTGGCGAGCACCGGCTCCTCCAATTGCTTCGCCGCCTCCAGCGCCGGCTTGTAGCGCCCGGCATCCACCATGGCGCGCACCAGCGTCAGCCGCCCCTCCAGCTTCTCGATCTCCGCGCGCTTCGACGGATCCGACGGCAGCCCCTGCTGCTCGGTGAGCGTCTCCACGTCCGCGCACTCCTGCAGCGTGGGCAGCGCGTACGCCACGTCCAGCGCCTTGGTCACCATCGCCGCGTCCGCCTGCCCGAGCAGATCCACGGTGGCCCGCAGGTCCTTGCGCCGGCGCTCCAGACACACCACGCGCCGCGCCAGCAGCTCCTCGGGCTGCACGCCCTGGACGCGGGTGGCCTCGCACGCCTGGGTGCTCTGGTGCTTCCAGTCCGTCGCGTAGCCCTCCAGCACCGCGCCCACGCGCGAGGCCAGCTCCTGGGCAAAGGGTTTGCCCGTGGCCCCGAAAGCCGCCTCCAGCTTCTGCCGCGACGCAGCGTTCCACACCTCGTCCACGGGATCGCCCGCCCCCGCGCACAGCTGCGAGTGCCGGTACACGCCGCCGCCCACCGCCAGCGACACCACGCCCGCCGCCGCCGCCGCCATGCCCCAGCGCTGCCGCCGGACGCGCCGCTCCTCTTGCGAGAGCGCCCGCAGCAGCTCCTGCATGGAGGGGAAGCGCGCGGAGGGTTCGAGCGACAACCCGCGCATCACCGCCTGCTTCACCCACGCGGGCACCTTCGCGTCTCTCGGCGGCTCCTGGATCAGGGCGCTCGGCCCCGAGTTGGCCTTGCCCGTCCGAGAGCGCTTCGGCGTCATCGGCTGGGTGTGCTGTCCCCCCTTCGAGTTCTCGGCCAGCGGCATCGAGGAGGAGGCGAACGACTCCATCTTGCCCGGCTCGAAGGGCCGCTGGCGGTAGAGCCCCAGGTACAGCGCCGCGCAGAAGCTGAACTGATCCGAGCGCTCATCCAGCTCGTCATTCCGGAACTGCTCCGGAGACATATAGGTGGGCGTGCCCATGACCATGCCGGCCTGGGTGAGCGGGGTATCCAGCATGCGGTGATCGGCCGCGAGCTGCTGGGCCTGCACGGGCAACGGCTCCGTTGGCCCGCTCTTGCCCATCTGCCGGGCCAGACCGAAGTCCGTGACGTAGACGCGGCGGCCGGAGCGGTTCACCAGCACGTTGGCCGGCTTGAAGTCGCGGTGCACCAGCCCCGCCTCGTGCGCGGCCATCAGCCCCCGGCCGGCGGCCAGGAAGCGCTCCAGCACCTCGCGCCAGGGACGGGGGCCCTCCTTCAGCCACGAGGCCAGGGTGCCTCCCTCCACCAGCTCCATGGCGAGAAACACCTGATCGCCAAACATGCCCACGTCGAAGATGGGAATGACGTTGGGGTGGGAGACGCGCGCCATGGCCTGCGCCTCGCGCAGCAGCCGGGCCCGCGCATCCTCCGAGTCCGTCACGCCGTCCGGCCGCAGCAGCTTGAGCGCCACCTTGCGATCCAGATCCGGATCATAGGCCGCGTACACCACGCCCATGCCGCCCTCGCCCAACCGCTTCAGCAGCAGGTAGCGCCCGACCTGGGTCGGAGGCGGCGCCGGATGGATCCGGTCGCCCGAATCGTTGCGCGCGGTGTTCTGGTGGACCGGGGTAACGGTGACCCCGGGTCCGCTCTGGGTGACTTCATCACTCATGACGATGCCTCGGGTGAATGCAATCCGCTCGCCGGATGGGCACGCACTCTACCGGATGGTGACATGGAGCATCACCGCAGGACAGTTGTCACCAGTCTGGAGACCTCTCCCGGTGGGCTCAAGAAAGGGCCTGTGCCTCTGCCTCCTTGGTATGGAGAGGGCCGCGCGAAGGCTTTCGGGTCTCGGCACAACTCCTGCTTTGGGTAGGCACGTCATCTACAGGTGGCAGCCCCGCTCACCTGCCCGAAACCTTGGGAGACCCCGTCATGTCCGTCTCGTCCGTGCGCCCCAACGCCGCCTCCGCCTTCGCCCCCGTCCAGCCGCTCGCCCCCCCTCCTCCCAAGGAGGCCACCGAGGCGGTGCGCCAGAAGCTGGGCCAGTCCGAGGGCCTGAGCCAGTTCCAGGACGGCTTCGACGCGGGTCCGAACCGCGCCGCACAGATGGATCAACTGCTACAGAGCACCGTGTCGGCGCTGGTGCAGACGGTCCAGTCGCTGACGCAGCTGCTGTCGGCGCAGATCGCCGATCTGGGCGGCGCGGGCGCGGACGCGAGTGCGGGAGCGGGCGGGCTCGACGGGTTCGACGGCGCGGCCTCCGGCGAGCCGGTCCGGTGCGGCGCCGAAGCCCCGGCCTCCGACGAGCCGGTCCGGTGCGGCACCGAGGCCCCGGCCTCTGGCGCGGAGGGTGAGGGCGCGCTATGTGACAAGCCGGCCCAGGCGCCCACGGAGTCGGCCTCCGGCGACACGGCCACGGCGGCCCCGACCGAGGCTCCCGCGGGTGAGTCGACGGCGGGCGTCAGCTCTGGCGCGACGCCTTCGGGTGACGCGAAGCTGGGCGCCGGGTTCCCCTCGGCCCTGGGCCAGTTCAAGGGCGCCATCGAGTCCGCGGCGGCCACGGCGGGCGTGCCGGCCTCCATGCTGGCCGGGCAGATCTGGCAGGAGTCGCGCGGCAACATCGCCGCCGTCACCACCAACGGTGGCAACGGCCTGACGGACACCGGCCTGATGCAGGTCAACCCCAACACCTTCGGTGAGCTGCAGGCCAAGCACCCGGAGCTCCAGGGCAAGAACCTGGCGGATCCGGAGACCAACATCCTGGCCGGCGCCTTCTACATGAAGGACATGAAGGAGCAGTTCGGCAGCTGGGATCTGGCCCTGCGCGCCTACAACTCCGGCCCGAACGGCGTGGACAAGAGCAACCCGAACGCCATCCCCGCGGGCACCGGTGACGCCACCTACGTGACCAAGGTGAAGGCGTTCTGGGACACCATCTCCACCGGCAACGGCACGCTGCCCGCGTAGTCCCCCCTCACAACCTTCTCCCCGTCCTCAGGGCGCGTGGGGCTCGACCAACGAATCGAGCCGCACGCGCCCTGCGACGTTTCCGGGCCCTGGAGCCCGCAGGCCTCGGGGGGGTGACTGCTGCCATCACCGTGGTGACTCCAGTCCTCGGGGGACAGTGGAGTTGTGGGGCCAACTTCACCCTGACAAGGGATACTGGGGATGCCGCGAAGCTACAAACCCGGCTCGTTCTTGAGAATCCCCCTTGCCGACGGCTCTTTCGGTTACGGCAGGGTCCTCAAGCTACCGCATGATGCCTATTACGATTACAGGACCGACACTCCAGATTCTGCTCTGGATAGGATTGCCTCCAAACCCATCCTTTTCAAGATCATGGTTCGCCATATGGAGGAGAGGCCATGGGAACTCATTGGATGGAGAGCACTGGAGGAGCAGTTTTCTCAACCCATCGTCCAGTTCATGCAGGACATTGGGAACTTCCGCGACTGCACGATCTTCGACACCGTTGGCGCTTCAAGGCGTGCGGATCCCCAGGAGTGTGTCGGGCTTGAGCGCTCGGCTGTCTGGGAAGAGGTGGGAGTCGAGGAACGCCTGCTCGACGCCTTCATGGGGCGGCCTAACGATGACGTGGAGCGTTTGAAGGTGCGCCTGAAATAGGCATACCCAATGGCGCAAATCTACAGGCCGGGCTCATTGTTGAGAATCCCTCCCGCTTAAAGCGGCGCGTCGTTCTGGGTGGAGGCAGCGGGAATCGAACCCGTCACAAGGCGGAAGCAAAACCCTAAGCAGGTCGCGCTGTTACCGGCTAACGCCTTGATCTCACACCGAATCATTCCCCCACTCCGTCTCGTCCCGTCTCGTCCCGTTCCCCGCTGGAGGGTCACACTGGGGGTAGAGTCGACGGGAGGCGCGGTGCTGCGTGCTCCGGACCATGTCGATCACCCGTTCCGGGCCAAGCCGATCACTGATTCCGAAGCAAGCCGATCACCTGTTCCGGACCAAGCCGATCACCGATTCCGGGCAAGCCGGTCACCCCTGAATGGGGGTGAAACCGGCAGGGACCGGGCTGTAACAGGGCCGGGATGAAGGTCGAGCCGAAGCGTTGACGACGCTGGACAGAGAGCCGAGCACGCCGCCTCCCAAACAAGGAGGGGCTGTGGCGGCAGAGAGGCTGTCCATGCGGATGCAGAGAGAGATACTGAGGCTGCACCTGGAACCAGGGATGAGCGCGCGTGCTATTGCTCGCAGTTGTTCGCTGTCGCCGAGCACGGTGAGCGGATACCTGGGCCGGGTGAAGGTAGCGAAGCTGAGCACGGCGAGCGCGCACCTGGCCCCCGCGCGAGGGCCGCCCCAGAGCGCGGGGTATTGAAGCTCAATCCGCCCCAGCCAGCCAAGAGAACCAAGCACCTGCCGCGCCCAGCCTGGGAAGGCGGCGGGCGGGGCTGGCGTATGTCTGCTGGAGATGAATGGCTTCTGCGACGGCCCGGAGTGCGGCTCATCGGCTACCCGTCAGCCTCCCTCACCTCCCCTCTGCTCCCGCCCTCTACGCCCAATAAGGCTCCTGCCCTTCCTATGCTCACTGGAGCGTTCCGCAGGAATTCCCTGGGCCACCCTCCACGGAATCGGGGTAACTCCACTGGCCAGGTTGCGCTGACGCAGTGTTGCGTTAGGAGGAGAACACGCGTTCCTCCACTCGAACGGCTTGCCGGCACAGACGGTCGCCACCACCATTCTCCGATATGGCGGAGTCCACATGGTTCGGAGGGATGCAAGGACCACAGGCTACAAGCCGTCGCTCGGGGCTCGGGTCACTCTGGCAATCACGTGCTGTCTCATCGCGTGTAGCCAACGGCCAGAACTGAAGCCAGAGGTGAGCGGCAGCGCCTTCTGGCCAGCTCTCGTGGCAGGCAGCAAAGCGTTCATCACCCCCTTTGGCGATGGCCTACATGCCTGGGTTGTTGACCATGACGCGGTCTCCATTGTCGATGCCAAAGGCCAGAGGCTTTTCCGAGGCAGCACCCGACCCTCCCTAGGGAGCTACGTCTCGCCGGTGCTCCAGACGAACTTCCCCGGCCGAGCGTGGGCCGTCGGAATCAAGCCCGCGCAGAACGGAGCGCCGCCCACGAGCAGGGTATTCCTACTCGACGGTCGCGGAGAGTCCCTGAGTCTGCGGACCGTGCTCGAAGCCGAGCAACTCACGTTCGTACACGAGCCCTCCGAATCTTTTCCCTACTTCGGCGTGAACCCATTTTCGACTGCTACTCCTCCCGATGATTTGAGGCCTCGTTCACACATCTGGATCGTCTTCAGCAGGGAGGGCCAGGAATGGCTCGTGGCAATCGATGCGTACGGCAACCTGTCATCCCCGATTCCGCGCAGCACCTTGGGGCATCCAGGCAACTTCTCCCTGCGTGAGTGGCGGATCATCCCAGTGAAGGCCGGCTCTGCGGCTTGGCTCAACACAGGGGGACAGCTCTTCTTCATCGATGATACCCGGGCCGCCGTCCTCACTCGGAAGCCGCTACTGCAAGCGGAAAGCATTCGCTGGGTGGTTCCTAGCCTCGATGGCATGAGCGCATGGGTGGTAGCAGACAATCGTCGCCAGGACGGTGGTGGCGTTTTCAGGCAACTCTATTCTGTCCAGGCGAGGCCTTCCCCTCGTGCTCCCTCTTCCTTGCTATTGCAGGGGAAGGAGGTCCGACAGGCCATCCGCAGCGTGGATGGAACACATGTATGGGTCGCCGAAGCGATGCACTCCGGGCCAGGAGTCCCAGGGGGAGTCCACCTCGTGGACATCGAAGGGCATTCACCAGTCACGCACGGGCCTCTGCTCCGAGGAGAAGAAGTGATGGTGGTCGTCACACCGTCGGGCCACGTCTGGCTCCTGACCCGATCGGGCAGCGCTGTTCTGGTAGACGAGAACGGAAGGACTCTCGCCAGCAAGCCACAGGCGCTTCCCTGGGCTGGCGGGGCCCGGCCAGACGCTTTTGACAAGTTCTCGCCGATCCTCTCTGGCCCGGAGGATATCGTCCTCTGGACGTGGGACACCATGGAGGCGGCTCATGTGAGGCTGACTCACGGCTCCATCCAGGTGAACCAGGTCCTTGAGGGCAGGCAGGTGACTGCTCTGGATGTAGATCCTGCGGGGGAAGGGCTCTGGGCCCAGTCCAACGAGGACGGCAATCTCTACTTCGTCTCTTTGGGAGCGGAACGTTACCTGGAGCAGCGCTTCGTGATGAAGGCATCCAGTGAAACCTACGTCTACCCAGCAGGGGACGGGTTGCATGGCTGGATCGAGGCCCCACCTGCCAGTTTTGCCTATGTCTCCCTCTCTGATGCGAGGGCTGCTCTGAAGCTCAAGAGCGGCTCCCTCGAGATCAATAATGGGCGGGATATCACCATCCAGGGGAGGCTCGAGCTCCAAGCGTCGCTTCGAGCGAATGAGGCCTCCAGCATCGAGTTGCAATGGTCGGGCAGTAGCCCAGCCACCGGGGTCCTGGAGTTCTCTCTGTGGGACGAGGGACATCCCAGCAGGCTCGTCGCATCGGGCACTCGGCAATATGGCCCTGGGGCGCCGCCGCCCCATCTTCAATGGCACCTGGACGAATTGTTCACCCGGGGAGGCTACTACAGGGTCGTTTTCAGCTATCACGACCAGACAGGGATCGATACGAGCCTAGTGGTTCGTCATCTCCACTTCAGCGCCCCACTTTGGGAGCAGGTCTGGTTTCGGACGAGCATCGCCTGCCTAGTGGCTACGCTGCTCTTCGGTCTTCCTTTGGTACTGATGCCTCGCTCCCGGTCTGCCCGGAGCTGGCTTCCCTTCATTGGCTGGAGTCTCCAGCTCCTTGCCGGCAGTGGACTGTCGCTCACCCACATGGCCCGTAGCCTGAAGATCGACTTTCCTGTTTTCGCAGGAGTGCTCCTCGCGGAGGCGATCCTGGCCCTGCTCCTGGGGGTACTCTCACCTCCAGTCTTCCGCCTACTGGCAGAGATCAAGCCTTTCCAATGGATCAGCCCACTGGCACTGGCGCTGCCGAGAATGCGGCGGCGGCTCTTCGCCGACTACGTCACGCTCACCTGGCGCAAGGTGGAGTCCCAGCGTCTCCAGGCGAATCATGAGCGGTATGTCTCGCTCCCCGCAGACTTGCAGGAAGGGGGGGCTTGCCTTGGTCCCTCGAAACCCTTTGCGCTGCTCTCTTCCTCCAATCCCGTCGCGCTCCCCGAAACACACCTCTGTCACACTCTCTCCATCTCCGATCCAGATCTGCGAGGGAACGTCCTCATCGAATCTCCCGGTGGAAGGGGCAAGAGCGCCCTGCTGCGGGAGACTGTCCAGAGGATGATCCTTCTCTTCGAGAAGGATCCCTTGGGACCGCTCCCCGTGCTGTGTGACACCAGCAATGGCACCCTGCTCGAAGCAGCCCGCCGTGCCCTGGAGGTTGATCCTCTCATGGAGGCGCTCCGGGAGGCCATGCTGCTACGGGGGGACTATGTCCTCGTCGTAGATGGGCTCACCGAGTCCTCGCTGAGCCCCGATGAAGTCCGCGGCTTCATCGAGGGGAAGCATGGACGGGCCGTGAAGCTGCTATGCACCAGCCGACCGCATGATGGATTTCGCCAAGCCATCGAGGGCTCCTCGTGCTGGTTGCACGTCCAGCCCAGGCGCCTCGATGAACAAACGCTGGATTGGTTCGTAAGCGCGTACTGTGCCGAAGGAGAATCTGGACTGGGCGACGATCTCCGCGAGGCATGCAGGGGACCGGATGGAACCTATCTGCCCATTCTCGTCCGGCTAGCGATCCTGTTCGGCAACTTCTCCGAGCACGGTCGCGCACGCAGTATCTCCGCACTCTATGATGCAGCCTTCCGGAGCTTGCTCCGGAAGCAGGGGACGAGCACTAGCGAAGCCGAGGATCGGGAGATACTCGCCTGGACCAGCGCGTTCTGCTGCCGGACGTATTGGGCCGACGGGGTCCGGGCCCTCCGATACCGCAATTCTCCAGAGAGGGAACAGCTCGAGAGGCTTCTGCGCGCTGGGGTGCTGATTCCGGATGAGCCGCACATGGAGCAGACTCATGCTCCTCGGCAGGTGCGATTCTTCCATGACTCGATGCAGAGTTATCTCACGGCCTGCGGCCTCTTCGCCCAGGCGCATGGACAACCCACGTGGGAGGTTCTCTGGCGAGCCGCCGGAGACCCCCTCTTTACGAGCGCTCAGTCCGAGCTTGCCTCGGGGGGCGGGTCCGAGCTGTTCCAGATGTGCCTTCAGGTCTTCGGCCCCGAAGAGCGCTTGCGCAAGGAACTCCAGCGGCAGATCCTGGAGTGGGCTCGTGTCTATGACGACACGCTCACAAAGCGGGACATCATCGATCAAGTCCCAAGCGAGTTGCGGAGCCGACTCCATCAAGCCCTGCAAGACAGCTCGGTACGCTCACCTGGGGAGGTCTTGAGCATTGCGGCCAGGGTCTGTGTCGAGGCGGAGGCTCCCCTGCTCGGCGCCTTCTACATGCGTATCGCCAGTCGGGTCTGGCCGCTGGCCCATCCAGACCTCGCGAGGCAGAAGCTCTACCGCTGACAGCCCGGTGGATCTGGTGCGCACGAGCAGCTATGTGGGCCGGGCGCAGCTCACCTTTGCGGCCGTGGGCGAGCGGGTGAAGCTGGGCTTCGGCAGCGAGGACGCCAAGATCGCCGGGCTTTGAACGGGTCAACATCCCCATCATTCCACTAACGTCTCGCGTGGAATCCAGTGTAAGCCCGAATCACCTGGCTTGATGGAGACACGCATGAGCACCCCCCTGAGAAGCTCATCCCTGAAGTGGCTGTTCCTCGTGACGTTGGCGGTGGGCTGTGGCGGCTCGGAGTCCGTGGAGAGCGTCGAGCTCCAGGGGGTGGATGAGCAGCTCGCCAGCAGCAGCAGCGCGCTCACCGGCTGTCTCACCTACAAGTCCACGCTCAGCACCACCGCCAGCAGCCTGAACCTGCGCACCGGCCCCAGCACCAGCTACAGCATCATCGCCGTCATGCCCCAGGGCTCCACCGTCACCACCTGGGACAACCCCAGCTGCGATAGTGGCGGCTGGTACAAGGTGTACTGGGGCGGCGTCGTGGGCTGGGCCTCGGGCACCTACCTCAGCGTCGTCACCCAGACGGCCTCCGTCCGCAACGAGGCCATCACCCGCGCCGAGGGAGGCACCCTGGGCGCCTCCGGCGGCGGCGTGGGGTTCTCCTACTGGTGGGGCCACGGCGCCTGGAACCCCAACGGCGCTCCCGGCTCGTGCTCCGGCAACTGCGGCGACTGCACCCATAGCGGCAGCTACGGCGCCGACTGCTCGGGCTTCCTCGCCAAGGTGTGGCAGGTGCCCAGCAGCAACACCAACGTCGCCTCCGACTCGCACCCCTACGGCACCATCCACTTCAACGTGGACTCCAGCCAGTGGCACACCGTCGACCGGGGCACCCTGCTGAAGGGAGACGCGCTCGTCTACAACATCGACGGCGCCGGCCACACCTTCGTCTACGAGTCCGGCGATGGCTGGGGCAACATGGTCGCCCACGAGTGCAAGGGCTGCGCGTATGGCTGCGTGAAGAACAGCCGCACGGCGACCACCTCCTTCCACGGCATCCGTCACTACTGAGCCCACCCCGCGCCGCGGCTTCAGCGGCAGCGGGCCCGCATCAGCGTGACACCCGACTCGGTGATGTGCCGGTAGAGCACGCCGCCCTCATCGAGCACCGCGAAGTCACGAAACGTCTCCTCGGGCAGGGTGTTGAGGGGCAGGTCCGTCTGCCCCAGCACCTTGCCCTCGAGGGAGTCGATGCAAAAGACGCGCACCCCCAGCTGCGCCGTGGCCGAGGCGGAGCGCGCGGTCAGCTCGCCCGCCACTCCCAGGTAGAGCGTTCCGGACAGATCCGAGTCCAACAGGGTGATGGACATCACCGGGAACTCGAGCCGGTACTCGCGGGTGTAGCGGTGCTGGCCCGTGGAGCGATCCACCGCGTTCACGAGCACCCTGCCGCTCTTGCGATCCGTGATGCTGGCCAGCACATAGGAGCGCCCATCGCGCGTGGGACGGCCGGGGATCTCCGGACGCTCGGGGTCCGCAGTGCCAGAGGTGTCGCCAATGCGGACCAGGGCGCCGTGCTCGCGCTCGACGTAGACCGAGTCCCCATCCACGAAGGTGCCGGTGACGAGCCCTCCTTCCGGAATGCCCTTTCCCTCCACGGGCAGCTCTCCGCGCAGCGCTCCGGTGTCCGGATTGAGGATGGCCACGGTCTTGTCCCGCAGCCGGTCGAGCACCAGCAGCGAGCCATCCTTCGCCATGGCGACGTCCTGCGGCGTTTGCTGGGTGAGGGGGAGGCTGCCCACGGGCTTTCCTTCAGGGTCCAACCGGAGCAAACGGCCGTTCGTCTGGTCCAGCACCACCATGTTGCCCAGGATGTCCACGGCCATCGACATGGGCGCCTCGGGGTTGGCCTCTTGAGGCCGGTGCCGCCCCAGCTCCGAGGGCCCACTGCCCCAGTGCAGCTCGGCGAGTACCTCCTTCTTGGGAGCACTCCCGGGAGCGGGGGCCTGAGTCCCGCTCGCCGGTGCGCCCGAGGCGGAACGAGTCCCCGTCCCGGCTCCACCGCCCGGGGCCGCCGGAGCCTCGCTGGAGGTACTCCCGCTGGCAGGAGCCGCCGGACTCGCCTTGCGCCCCGAGCGCAGCAGGAAGAGCGCGACGACGATCGCCACCAGCGCTCCGAGTGCCAGAAGAGGGCTTCGCTTACGGACCGCCATTGCCTTGCCTCCGCTCCGCCAAGATGGCTTGGACCCTGGAGAGGTCGAGCAGAGAGGCATCATATACACTCGATGCATCGATGACGGCTCACCTGCCGCTGCGCCCGCGAACAGCGTGGGCCCGCCGCCTACCCCAAGGACCGTGTCCCATGCCCCCCATCCCTGGAGCGCCGTACACGCTTGCCCTGTCCCTCCTGGTTCCCGCCCTGCTCCTGGCCTGCAGCAGCGGCTCCCCGTGCGAGAACACGCTCGCCCCTCCCACCTCGGGCTATGCCTTCACCGACAACGTGGCACCTTCCGCCAACCCGCCACGAGGGCTCCTGCCCAGCCAGGTGCCGCAGTTCGTGGGCATCAGCTGGGACGACAACAGCCGCGTGGATGGCATGGAGTGGGCGCTCGCGATGGCCGCGGCGCGGAAGAACGCGGATGGGACTCCCATCAACATGACGTTCTTCATGACCACGAAGTTCATCGCCGGGGCCGCCATCACCGATCCGAGGGCGCTCAAGACGGTCTGGCGCAAGGCCCTCACCGCGGGCCACGAGGTGGCGCTCCACAGCGTGACCCACGAGACGAACAAGAGCTCGGATACGAGCCGCTGGACCGAAGAGCTCACCGGCACCATTGACGCGCTCACGAAGGACTACGACGCGAACGAGCAGCCTTGGGACACGTCGCTGAAGAGCGGCCCGGGGCTGCCGAGAGAGCAGCTGATCGGCTGGCGCACGCCGTCGCTCGCGACGAACGATCTGCTCATGCCCGTCCTGAAGGCCCACGGGGTTTGGTACGACGCCAGCCTGGAGGAAGGCTTCCAGGACGACCAGGATGGGACCGACTTCAACTGGCCCTACACGCTGGATAACGGCTCTCCGGGGGACGCGTTCCTGGCGGAGCGGGGCTCCCAGGACACGAAGTCCCCCATCACCCGGCATGCGGGCCTCTGGGAACTGCCGGTCTACACCGTCATCACCCCGCCGGAGATCCGGGCGGCGCTCAAGTACCGCGTGAACTGGTTCGACGAAGCGAGCGGAAAGATCACGGGCTTCGACTTCAACCTGCTCACCCACACCCTGTTCCAGATGAACAAGGCGGAGTTCCTGTCGACGCTCAAATACACGCTGGATCAAAGGCTCCGGGGCAACCGCGCGCCCTTCCTCATCACCTTGCACTCGGACTACTACTCGCCCGAGTTCACGTATGCGCCCAGAATCACCAACGCCGAGCGCCGAGCCGCAGTCGAGGAGTTCCTCGACTACGCGCTCAGCAAGCCGGAGGTCCGGGTTCGCTCCTACAAGGAGCTCCTCGACTGGATGCGCAGCCCCACTGCGATGGAGTGCCCCTAGGATGGCATGACAGGGGTCAGTTGATGCGCAGCACGAACTTGCCCAGGTGGTGCTTGAGCACCTCCTGCTGCGCCCTTGCCGCCTCTTCCAGTGCGTAGCTGCGGCCAATCTCCATGTGGAATTCACCGGATTCGATCAATTCGTTGATGCGCTTCAACGCCTTTGCGTCCGGGAGACCGTCGTAGGCCTTCGTCTGGACTCCTTCAGGGCCCTTCGGCGCGGGCTCCACTCCGTTCGGGTACGCGATGCGTCCTCCCTTGCGGACGTTCTTGAGCAGGGGCTCGGCGGCATCACCATTCGCCAGCACCAGCGCAGCGTCGAAGCCCTCCGGCGCGAAGTCTCGGCAGGCCTTCTCCACGTCCCCCTGTTTGCCGTCCAAAGCCGCGTCCGCCCCCAGCCGCTTCACCAGTTCCACTCCGTCCGCTCCGGAGGCGACCGCCAGCACCTTCGCCCCAATCCGTTTGGCCAGCTGCAGCGCCAGGTGCCCAAGGCCTCCGCTCGCGCCGAAGAGCAGCAACTTCTGCCCGGGCTTGAGCTGAAGGTGGTCCTCCAGCCCCTGGATGGCCGTGACCCCATCCGCCGCGAGCGCAGCCGCCTCCTCTACCTTCATCCCCTTGGGCACCTTCACCGCCTGCTCCGCCTTCACAGCGACAAACTCCGCGTAGAAGCCTCCCTTGGGGCTCATGAACGCTGTGCCATAGACGGCGTCGCCCACCTTATGGTCCTTCACGTTCTTGCCCACCGCGACGACTTCACCCGCCCCATCGGCGCCAGGCACATAGGGGAAGCGCGGCCCGCCGGGGATCATCTCCTGCATCGCGCCTTCGCGCTCCATGTGGTCCCAGACTCCGATTCCCGCTGCCTTGACGTGAATGAGGATTTCGTCGTCGCCACATGTGGGAACGGACACGGTCTTGACGCCTAGCACCTCTGGGCCACCAAAGCGGTCGAGCGCCGCGGCCTTCATCTTGTCGGGAATAGACGATGCCATGCTGTGACTCCTCCTCGGATTCGAGCGGTACCGCTCCGGCACGATGCGCACGCTCCATCCGAAAGCCAGCGATAGGGCAGGCGGCGGAGGAAGCCTCCGCTGTGCCTCGCCGCGCCAGGAATAAGGCCTCAATCCATCGGCTGCATCAGGTCCCCAATACTCCCCCCAAGCAGTGGCAGGGCCGGATTCATCCGCCCTGCGGGAGGCTGGCGCTGGCGGAGAGGCTCCATGGCACGGGAAAACACCGCGCTTTCGCCGCCACGTCATTTTGCTGGGAATCCCCTCCCAGATACCAGTCCACCCCGGCGGGGTAGATCTGGACGCTCTCGCCGCCACCCTTGAAGTTCCCTTGCATGAAGGTGAACCCACAGGAGAGTCCGACGAACGAACCCAAGAGGATTGGCTGACCGTCGTTCTGGTTCCAGGAATACTCGGTGGTCATGAAGGAGAGGTTATTGATGCAACGAGCTCTGACTTCGAGCTGCTTGTTTGCCCTTGAGCCCTCGAGCCACCAGCGGCCGGAAGCCACATACGCCCGCACCCAAGCGTCAGCGCCATCGAAGTTCCCGCTGATGAACGTCAAGACGCACGCGCTTCCGGAGGAGAAGGCCATGGGGGTCGGGGTGCTCTTGGTCTCATCCCAAACGTACTCGTCTGAATATTGGCTGTCAGCCACGCGCGAGCACCTGGCCGAAGCGCCCACCCCCTCCTGCAAAGAACCGCCACCAAGGAACCAGGACCCTTTAGAGATGGATGCGTGGATGTACTCACCTCCTCCTTGAAAACGTCCCGTCATGCGGTTCAAGGCACAGAACTGATTCGCGGAGGCTCCCATATACGTTGGGATATTGTTTTGGGACCAGGTGAACTCATAGAGAGGCAGAGGCGTCTCCACCTCGGCTCGTACGGGCTCGCCAGCCAGTTCAGGCGCCTGTGCTTCCAACCCGCAGCCCGAAAACATGAGCACCAGCAAAAGAACTGCGGGTCCATGGACTCTTCGCAACAAGTGGGCCTCCTGGAGTGAACGCGGGGCGTGAGTTTGGAAAACGCCCTCACACCACGGTAAAGCGCGGCACCCGTACGCACCGGAGAGATTCCGTGAGTGGATCCACCGGTGCAGTGAACAGGCCTTTCGTGCCTGTGAACCGATCGTGGATTCGTCCAGAATGGGTGGCATGTCCGTTCCTTCCCAGCCATCACCGACGCCTGACAGCACACCTCCCACCCGCCACTCCTTCCTGGCCAGCTTCGCGCTCGTCCTCACGACCCTTCCCCTCGCGAGCTGGGGCCTCTGTGTCTCGGGCACTCTCGATCCGGACTCGAGAGCAGCCGGGTCCATCTGGATCGGGGCCTGCGTCTTCTCGCTCCTGGGGGCGCTGCTGGGACTCATCAACGCCATCCGCTTGCGCCCCAGGAACGGGGAGCGTATCGAGGGCCGCGGAATGTCGTGGTGGGCGTTGGCCCTGGGGCTCCTGTCCCCTGTCGTGTCATTCTTCCTGGGGATTGCGACGGTCAATTTCCACATGGCTCACGGGAGGGCTCTGCGTCGAGGGGGCCGGGCCCAGCTCCCTCCTCCTGGAAGTGACATGGGCTGGGTGGAGGATCTCCGCACCCGCCTCGACGTCCCGCCCGGCGTCGCCGCCGCGTGGCGCGCTCAAGCGGGGATGGAGGCGGCCTCGGTGGCGGCCTTCGCGCACCTCTCCAACGAGCTGCTCGCCCTGGGCGCGCCTGCCCATCTGATCGAGAAGGCCCATTGGGATGCGCTGGATGAGATCCGGCATGCACGGCTGTGCTACGGGCTCGCCACCGCCATGGATGGCCAGGCCCAGGGGCCGGCCCCATTCCCTGCCGCGGTGCTGACGCGGGACAGGCGGCTCGACGTTGCATCGCTGGCAGCGGAGTGCATGGTCGAGTCCTGTCTGCTGGAGGCCGCCTCGGCTCGCGTCGCCGGTGTCCTCTCCTCGCGAAGCGAGGGGCCTGCGGAGATCCGTGCCGTGCTGGACATCATCGCGGTGGACGAGGCACGACATGCGGCCCATGGCTGGGAAATCATCTCCTGGTGCCGTGAGGTCGCCGGGACAGCCATCGACGCGGAGCTGCGGCGCGCGCTCTCGCGGGTGGACGTGGCATCCGCCCAGGCTGCCGTCGAGCATGACGAGCTCGCAGCCTGGGGCATTGCGGGTCCTACACTCTGGCGGCAGTGCATCGCCGAGACGCTCGCGGACGCGCTCGCAAGGCTCGGTGAGGCGCCGGAGCACTCCCTGGCCGCCTGAGGATTCTACGCTGAGCCAGGAAACCGCTCATGCGCTGATCATCCCATCGACAAGGGAGGAGCGGCTCCGTCAGGGCGAGGGCCGTGAGGCCTCGGCATACGTCTTCGGGACGTTGACCTGGGTGTGGATCCAACCCCACAAGGCATAGCCCTGGAAGTCCTTCAGCGAGACATCTGAAACGGTCTGCTCCAAGGAGCGGTGGTGGTCCACGGCGACGCGGACCTGGCTCTGCAGGGCGTCCAGGTAGCGGATGGAGAAATCAAACAGCTGGGGATTGGAGGGGCGGCCGTGCCCCGGCACCACGATGGCGTCACTGGGAAGCGAAGCCTGGACAGCGGCGAGCGTCTGGCGGACCTCGTGGGCATGACCGTCCAACAGCCACGGGATGGCGGGCGGCTGGGCGATGAGCGGATTGCCCGTCCAGAGCACCTTGGCGCTTGGCACCCAGACGAAGAGGTCTCCCTCCGTCTGGCCGAAGCCCTGGTAGCGAGCCTCCACGGTGACGTTCCCCAGGTCCACCGACCAGCCGCTGTCCTTGACGAGGATGTCCGCTGCGACCGGCCGGATCTCATCGAACCCCTGGTCAGCACCGAAGGCCCCCGTCATGAAAGCGACGTCCTCCGCGAAATGATGGGCGATGAAGGCCGCCGTGCGCTCGTGCTGGACGACGTGAACGCCCTGCGGAAGGAAGAAGTTGCCGTAGCTGTGATCGCCATGGTGGCTGGTGTTGACGACGTACCGGATGGGCTTGTCGGTCTCCTGGCGGACCAGACGGATGAACTGGCAGAAGAGCTGCCGGTTGATCATGCTCTCGACGAGGAGGACACCCTCGTCACCGATGACGAAGCCGCCGCTGGTCGCGGCCGGGATCCCCGCGGCCTCGTGTGCCTCCGCCTCGGAGTCGTAGACGGCGAAGACCCCCGGAGCAAGCTTCTGGGAGGTGAGCCGGATGGCCTTGGGGGTCCAGGGGTACTTCGGGTTGGGCGCGGTGATTTCATGCTGCGTCTCACAGGCGGCGAAGACCTGGGTCGCGCCGGAACTGTTATCGGCCTGTCGAGGCGATGGCGTGGCGCAGCCAGCCAGGGTGAGCGCGGTGAACAGCAGGGCGTGCCAGGGAGAGCGGCTCATGCGGTGATCCTTCCTTATAACGAGATGGCAAGGCTCCGGAGGGAAATCGCTCCGTCGCAGCCAGGGGTTCAGGGCTTCTTCAGCGGCTCCGGAACGATCTGCCACGAGTACGTGGCGGGCGTCGCGTCGATGTTGTTCGCGGCGTCACGCGCTCGGACACGGAACGTGTGCGTGGCGACGCTCAGCGCCGTGTAGTTCACCGGTGACACGCAGGCCGTGAAGGCCGCGCTGTCGAGGCTGCACTCGAACGTGGCGCCGGCCTCGCTTGCGGAGAAGCCGAAGGTGGCGCTCGTGACGGTGGTGGGCGAGAACGGCCCGTAGAGCAGCGTGGTGTTGGGGACCAGCGTGTCCACCGTCCATGAATACGTGGCGGGGCTCGCATCCACGTTGCCTGCGGCATCCATTGCCCTCACCCGGAGCTGGTGGAGCCCATCCGAGACCGGCAGGAAGTAGGAATCCGGGGCGCACGGGCGGAAGCTGCCCGCCCCGTCGAGCTGGCACTGGAAGAGGAGCACCGTATCCGTCGAGGTGAACCCGAAGAAGGCATACGGCAGGTTGGTCACGGCCGCCGGAGTGCGAAGGAACCCCGTATCCGGCGCGAAGGTGTCCGCCACGTACGTGAAGGACGGCGTGAGCGCGGTACCCGAGTAGGCGGCATAGCCCTGGACCATCACATGCCAGGTGCCAGCGGTGGGCGTGGGGAACAGGCAGGACTCCGTGTTGCCAGCAACGCGCGGACGGCAGTTGTACGCGCTCGCTGTCGGCGCGAGGCCCTGCCGCACGAAGAGGTCGGCATCGCCGGTGCCTCCCGCCATGTTGAAGGCGAGGTTGGTGGCTCCCGCGGGCACCTGGATCGTGCATCGCCAGGTGGAGTTGAGGGCACCGGAGAGCCCGGACCGCGCCTCGCTCTTGACCAGGGTGCAGTCCTGCTCGTCGACGCAGAGCTCGAAGGTGACGTTCGAGAACGCCGCGTATCCGCGCAGCATCACGTACCACTGTCCCGCCGCCGGGTTGGCGAAGACACAGCCCTCCTCGTTGCCGGCCACGTAGGGCCGACAGTCGTACAGGGAGGTCGTCGGCGCGGAGCCCTGCTTCACGTAGAGGTCGGCATCACCGGTGCCGCCCTGAATGCGGACGGAGAGTCGGCTGGCACCCGCGGGGACCGCGAAGGCCGCCGTCACGGTGCTGCTGGCGGCGCCGGACAGCAGCGGCTGCGTCACACATGGCGTCGCGGGAAGGCCCACGCCCACCGCGCGCCACGCCTGATCCACCGCGGTGACCTGGACCGAGGTCCCACCATAGAGATCGGACGCGGCCAACCCGGTGGCCACCTTGGCCCCGGCGAAGTTGGTGCTCGCCGTGAAGTACACGGAGTTGGCGCGATAGAAGATCCGCGCCGCCGCCTCGACGCCCACGGGGGTGACTCGCACCAGGCTCTTGAGGCGCGGGTGGGTGCCTCCCGTTGAGAGCAGCTTGAAGGCCAGGCTCACGATGCCAGCGCCGCCATACAGCGACGTCGGCGGGTAGTAGTCATCCCCCGCGGCCACCGCCGGATCATCCATGTATCGCAGGGCATCTCCTGCGGTGGGTGGCGTCCAGCTCGTCTCGCCAATCCGCCAGACATTGGCGTTGATGACCCAGCTTTGCGACCAGCTATTGCAGACTGCCGCGAAGATGTCGGAGAGCCCCTCGTTCAGCGAACCCGACTCCCCCGTGTAGAGCAGGCCCGAGGTGTAGTCCGTCACCGCATGAGTGAGCTCGTGGACGACAACGTCCGGATCCTGCCCGAGCGGACCCCAGGAGACACCATCGCCGTCGCCAAACACGAGCTGCGTGCCATCCCAGTACGCATTGCAGTAGCTGATGGCGTAGTGAACCGTGGCGTTCAGCCTTGCGCCCGCGCCGTTATAGGAGTCACGACCGAAGAGCGTCTGGAAGCAACTGTGGAACAGGCCCAGGTTGTCGTAGGTGAGGTCCACATGGCTGTCGCCCGTGGCAGCTCCCCCCTCGGAGCGCTTGAGGGTGCCGGGCAGCGAGGTTCCACTATTGGCGGAGTAGACACGGCGGTCGAGCAGGTGCCTCACGTCCGAGAGTTGATCCAGCACCCCACCGTCGACAGCGTCCACGAAGACACGCTCGCGAGCGGGGGCGCCGTCCTGGTCCACCGACACTTCCACCTCATAGGCCAGCCGCAGTGCGCCCTCCCCTCGCGGGCGCAGGTAGACAAGACGCGATGACACGGCCGGGTTCATGAGCCGGGCGCCCTGGACGTGCTCCTGGGCAACTTGTGCCGCGCGCGACGCCGGGAGCTTCGCGGTGAGGGAGGGCTCACCATCCCAGGCGGAGCCGTTGGCCGCGAAGAGCTGCCCTCGCGCATCCACGTGCAGCAGCAACTCCTGCCCCAACACGGGCAGCCCGTCCTTGGTCTGCGCGTAGCGCAGGTGCGTTTGCCCGAGTTCGTCCTGTTGCACGCTCTGGAGCACCAGGTCGCTCGCGCGAAGGCGGAAAGCGGGAGCGATGAGCTCCAGGGCTCCGCGGGCGCCCTGCTTCGCGACTGCGATGGAAGCCCCCCGAAGCGTCCCCTCCACCTGCCCCAGGGCACCCTTCAGCCCCAGGGGGACGCCCTCCGCGTTTGCCGCCAGCACCTCCACGCCAGACAACCGACCCAGCGCGGCTTTCACGTCCTCCGCGACAACGGCTGAGGCCACCAGCGCGGCATCCGCTCCGGCGACCTGCTGGGTCACCGCGGCACGCTGATGTCGGATGCCCTCTTCGTTCGCATCCGGGGAGGGCTCGCCCTCGGGCAGCGCTGGCTGACAGGCGCCCAGCAACAGAGCGCCAGACACAACGAGTTGGAGTGGACGCGAAAGAGCCACGGTACCTTCTTTGTCACGTGTGGAATGGCGCACTATACAGCCGTCAGGCTTGGCAGGGAACGCTGTTCTGTCAGGCTTTTGTATTCGGCAAGCTGGGCCCACAGCCCTGAGCGCCGAAAGGAGGCGCGCATTCCGCCTGAAGTCACCTTCAAGACCAAGCCCCAACTGGCGCTGGAGATGATCCGACGGGCTCTGAAACAGCATGCCTTCGTCTACTTTGGGATGATCCAACTGATGCTGGGCCACCTTGCCTGAATGCCTTGCCTCAACACCCTCTAAGTCTAAGGGGCCGCGCAGGAATAAAGTTTCAGTTTGCGGGTGCCCGAGATCGTGCCCATCAATGTAGGCATGGACCTGGAGGAAGTCATCGCGGCGAAGTACCAAGCGCTTGAGAGCGGACTTA
>NZ_JAHXBF010000048.1 GCF_020103695.1 Hyalangium versicolor | reverse complement strand
ATCCTGGCCCTGGATCGGATCGGACCAACACTCCTGGAGTGGGTGGACGCGTGCTGAATGTGAGCCAGAAGGCCCTGCAGCAGCTCGCCGCCCTCTTGCTGGAGCGGGCCGGTCTGAAGATCACACCGGATGGTTTCCACAGCCTCCGGCTGGCGCTGTCCACGCGCATGCCCGCCGTGGGCGTCACCGATCCCGAAGCCTATGTGCAGCGGCTCCGCGAGGTGGGCGGCGAGCAGGAGCTGCGCGCGCTGCTGCCTCTGGTGACGGTGGGGCACACGGAGTTCTTCCGCGATCCGAAGCAGTTCCGGGCCCTGGAGCGATTCATCCTCCCGCAGCTGCTGGCGAAGGCGCGGCGGGACATGCGCAAGGTCTTCATCTGGTCCGCCGGGTGCGCCACGGGCGAGGAGCCCTACAGCGTAGCCATGGTCATGTCGGAGCTGGGGGCGCTGCCCATGGAGGTGGACGTCTGGGCCACGGACCTGAATCTGGCGGCGGTGGATGCCGCGCGGCAGGGGCGCTTCTCGGTCCGGCGGGCGGGAAACATCGCTTCGGATCGGCTCGAGCGCTTCTTCAAGCCGGTGGAGGATGGCCTGGAGGTCCAGCCCGCGGTCCGCGAGTATGTGCGCTTCGAGGGGTTGAACCTCGCCGCGCCCTCGTTCGAGGGAGTGGTGGCGCCCGGCTCGCTGGATCTGATCCTCTGCCGCAACGTCATCATCTACTTCGATCTGCCCACCATCCGGGGGCTGATGGATCGCTTCCTGGCCGCGCTGCGTCCGGGAGGTCTGCTCTTCCTGGGGTACTCGGAGAGCCTCTTCAAGGTCTATGACCGCTTCGAGATGATCGAGGTGGATGGGGCGTTCGTGTACCGGCGGCCCCTGGCGGACCCGAAGGCCCGGCCGACCTATCCGCCCATTCCGCAGCCGTCGACGACTCCGGCGGGCGGGACTGCCATTCCGCTCACGACGCCTGTGCCGTTGCCGAACTCCGGACTGCCCCCGGCCACGATGGCTCGCCCGCGTCCGCCGGAGAACACCACGAGCTCGGGAGGCCCCAAGCCTGTTCCGGCTCCCACCGATTCGCTGGCCTCCGTTCGCGATCGGCTGGCGGCCAACGCGAAGCAGAGTCCCAGCTTCGAGTTCAAGAGCCCTACGGAGCCCCGGCGTCCCGCGCGTCTGACGCTGGAGATGCCTCCTGTCGGCTCGGCCGAGCCTCGGGTATTGCGCGCCACCGAGGTGCCCGGGGGCGCGAAGGCGCTGCCTCCCGCCGAGCGGCTGAACCTGGCGATGCGGAAGATGATGCAGAGCGACTTCCCCGCGGCGATCCGGGACGTGGAGAAGCTGCTGGTGGATGAGCCGGGCCATCTGGATGGCCTGCTGACGCTGGGCAACCTCTACTCGCTCACCGGCCGCATCAATGATGCGCGCGACGCCTTCGCGCAGGCGTTGGCGCGGGAGCCACTCTGCGTGGAGGCGCGAGTCTTCGGCGGTGTGGCGGCGCTCCAGGCGGGGCAACTGGCCGAGGCGCGCTCCGAGCTGAGCAAGGCGCTCTTCCTGGAGCCCACGCTGGCCATCGGCCACTACCTGCTGGCGCAGGTGCAGGAGCGCACGAAGGATCGCGAGGGCGCGCGGCGCAGCTACCGCAACGCCATCGCTCAACTGCGTTTCCCCCAGCGGCCGCTGGCGGGGCACTACCCGGACATTCCGGACTCACCGGAGGCGATTGCCCGGGTGGCGCGCTACGCGCTCGCGGCGCTGGAGGAGAATGGACACTAGCTGTCCATCGTGCCCTTGATGTCGGCCAGGCTCTTGCTCGGGTCGAGCACGGAGCCGAACTTCTTCTGCAGGTAGGACTTGGCCTGGCCGCGCAGCAGCATGCCCGGGTCGGTGCCCTCGCCGGAGATGGCCTTGTCGGTGATGACGAAGCTGGCATCGAGGTTGATGCCCATCACCTTGCCGTTGAGCTTCGCACCATCGCCGGACCAGTCCGACTTCACGCCGTACTTGGTGCCCCAGTACTGAAGGAGTTGCTCGACGCGCTTCCTCGCCTCGTCCTTCGGCAGGGTGTGGGAGACCTCGAACTTCATCGTGCCCATACTGGCTCCTGAATCACGGTGTCTGTACCGCCGGTTTAGTGATGAAGAGGCGGGAAGGGAACCGCTGAGTTGCTTCCAGAAGCGCGGAAGTCAACAGCGCGGCTACTTTTTCGGATTCCGGCGGCGAGGGAGCTTCACCGGAGCATCCCCGGGCCGGGCCCATCGCGCCAGGTAGGGGCCCAGGTCGAACTTCTCGGCCGTCCGGAGCGAGCTCATCGGTCGCACCTTGCCCAGCACCTTGCGCTCCTGGAAGGGGCGATCGTGCAGTCCGAGCACCCACATGAAGTTGGCCACGCTGGCCGGATCCCGCCCGTCCAGGGCATAGCGATCGTTGAGGTGCGCCATGCGCTGGAGCGCCTCGGAGGGAGTGGGGCTCCACTCGAGGATCTTCTTGCCCCAGAGCATGCGCAGGTAGTTGTGGATGCGGCCTCGCTCGCGCAGCTCGCGCTGGGAGGCGTTCCAAAGCCCATCCCCCGTGCGAGCCGCGTCCAGATCCTCCAGGGAATAGAGGTGCTCGCGCTTGTCCTTGCGGTGCGTCTCCAGCGAGTCGCGGGCCCAGCGGGGCAGGGACGTCACGGAGAGTTGATGGGGCACTGTCGTGTGGAGGCAGTAGTTGAAGGCCAGCTCGCGCCGCACGAGCAGTTCCTCCAGGAAGGATTGCACGGCCGGGTTCTTCTCGCCTCCGGCCTTCAGCACGAGCCGCGCGGCCTCGCCGGGGAACAGGTGGCCCCAGTGGAAGTAGGGGGACAGGCCGGACTGCTGATCCTTGCCGGGATCGTTGCGCTCGGTGTCGTAGCCCTCCAGGCGCGTCTCGATGAACGCCTTGAGCGCCTTCAGCGCTGCCTTCCGTCCACCGCGAACCTCCGCGACGGGAGGCACCGAGTGGTCGATCGCGAACGTATCAAGCTTCTTGCGCAGGGTCTTGGCGTCCGAGAGGGCGAAGTCCGGAGAGAGCTTCTTCGCGGCGGTGGTGGCCTTCAGGGGGCGTACGCGGTACTCGCGGCCCAGGTACTCCGGCCACAGCTTCCGCAGCTTGGGGCGTAAGGTATACGCGCCGATCTGGGGCTCGGTGATGCGCTGCATGGGCACCACGCACGAGGCGTCCACGGCGAACAGCGGCACGTCCAGTGCCTTGGCAGCGCCGCGCAGGTGGCCGGGGATGATGAAGGCTGGGAAGAGATCCGAGACGATGGCCGCCGCTCGTCGGCCCAGCTCCGCCAGTCGGGGCTTGTGCTCCCGGGGGTTGCGAGGCAGCTCGAGCCAGTAGGGCAGGCCTCGCCGGGAGTATGCGGCAGGCAACTCCGCCATGCCCTCCAGGGCGAAGGCGTGCAGCCGGTCCGATGCATGCGGGTAGTCCGGACGCAGTGCCTGGTAGACGGCGACGGGCAGCTTCAAGTGATTGCCGAGGGCGATGGCCGCATCGAGCGCGGGGTTCTCGTCCACGCGATGGTTCACCATGCACCAATAGAGGATGAAGTCGCGCCCGGAGACGAGGGGTACGTCATTCACCACGAGGACCCGGGCGGAGTCGACGCCCAGCTCGGACCAGGAAAAGCCAGGAGGCATGTTGGCCCTCCGATGCGCGAGGGCTCCGTGCGTCGCGGCACCTCGGGCGCCTCGCATCCGGGCCGCCCTGGAAGTGCGAGCCCCTGACCTGGGGGGTGGGATGACTTCCTGCCGATTCCAGGGGGCTGATAGAGCAAAAAACGGTGCAAGCTTGCCTCGATTGCGTTCTTCTACACGGCCAAGAGGCCGGAGTTTGAGGAGTGCTTGCGTGCCACACCTGAGAACCTGGAGCTTTCTCGCCGTCGCTGTCATCGCCGTCCTGATGCCGGGGGCTGCCCGGGCGCAGTCAGAGCCGCCCCCGCCTCCGCCACCCGCCACCCAGTACTATCCACCTCCGGGGGAGCCCCAGACGGCTCCGCCTGCCCCCGCGCCCACGGATCCACAGCAGGCAGTGCCGCCTCCCTCTTCTTCGGGAACTTCCGCGGGGGCCCAGCAGCAGACCACGACGATCCAGGCCACGCCGGATTCTCAAATGCAGGAGCCGCCCCCGGCTCGCACCAATGATGCTCCGCTGGCGCCTCCCGATCCCGAGTCACTGCGCACGAGGGCTCAGCCGCCGCTGACAGAGGGGTATGTGCCCCAGGCCAATGCGGTGCCTCCGCCCCCACCGAATGATGGAACGATCCTGGATGGCCGGCCTCGGCAGGGTCCCTTCCTGTCAGGCCCGGGCAGCCTGACCTTCGTGCTCCACCACACGATCCTGGGCGCCATGGGAGGCCTGTTCACCCAAGGCTTCGCGCAGGAGTTCAAGATCGACCGGGACTCGCGTGAGGCCATGCTCGCCGGCACGCTCATCGGCGCGGGCCTGGGCTTCGGCGCTTCCGCGTGGTGGCAGTTCAACAACTGGGTGGATCGGCCGCTGAGCTACTTCGCCATCAGCAACTCCCTCGTCGGCGGCATGTTCCTGGGCGGTTTCATGGATCTGCTCGCGGATGACCGAGATGTGTTGGCCTGGTCCTCCTTCGTCGGAGCAGAGCTGGGCGCGTGGCTCACCGCGGTCGTTGGCGGCGGACAGTTGCCGATGAACCACGGTCTGCTCGTCTCCTCGGGAGCCGCGTGGGGGCTCGCCTCCAGCGCGCTGCTGCTGGCCATCATCCACTTCTCGGGGACCGAGATCCGCGGGAAGACCTGGGCCGATACCTTGCTGATAGCCCCCGGCATCGGCGCGGGAGCCCTGGCCATCGCCACGATGCGCTACAACCCGACGTCCGGGCAGATCCTCCGAGCCGATATCTTCGGCTCGGGCGTCGGCGCCGCCGTGCTGCTCCTGTCGGGCCTGGTGCTCGGGGGCTTCGATCAGCCCACGCCCTACGTGCTGTCCTTCCTGGCCTCGGCGGGAGCCATCACCACCGTGAGTCTGCTGTGGGAGGAGAGCGCGGATCGCACGGCCGTCCCATCGGGCGGTGGGAGCTACCGCTCGAAGAAGGCCTACAAGGGCTACTGGTAGGCGCTCGGCAGGAGAGCGGACGAGCGGCCGTGGTGGCAGGGAGGGAAGGGCGACCCCACCTTCTCCCTGTATGGCGCGAGTCCTCCCGTTTCCTGCTCTCCTATCCACCCTGGGGACCCATCTCGAAGCGGACGGGTCCTCCTCGCGAGGGGTTCCTCAACCCTTGCACGTCCGGCCGCTGCTCGAGGCCCCCAACCCGGATGCCGAGCTGGGACGGTGGCGGGCCTCTGGCGCTGTCCTGAGAGATCCCCGCCCCGCGCTCTATGTCGTGGAGCTGCATGGCCCCGCTGGGAAGTTGAGCGGGCCTCCGGTTCGTTTCCTCCTGTGCTCGCTGAGCCCGGACGCCGCGCTGCCGCTCGAGCATGATCCCTACCGCCCCCGATCCTGGTGCGCGGAGCCCGCGGTCACCCTGGCCGCGGACGATCACGGAGTGCTGAGGGGCTTGCTGGCCGAAGCGGCCGAGCGGGCGGCGGTTGTATGGCAGGGGGCGTTCCGGGGCTCGCGCGTGGTGCTGCGACGCGTCGAGCCTTCGGCGCTGTCCAAGCGGATCCAGGCTGTGCTGGATGAGGCGCCTATGCGTCCGCTGGCGGCGCTCGATGAGCAGCACCCGACACTGGCGGCGGTGGTTCCCCTCTCGGATCCGGGGCTCCAACTCGAGCCGATCCACCGGGCTCTCAAGGGCGTGGACACGTTCAAGGAGGACACGTTCCTGACCCTCGTGGCGGCGTACGCGCGCGTCTATGATGTCGACGAGCCGCTGACGACGCCTCGAGGCCTGGCCGCCGCGCGCGAGCGGCTGGCCACGCTCATCTCCGGACACCACGCGGTGCTGTTGGTGATGCCGCAGGGGCGCGGGAAGATCCTCCGTTTCCGGCAGGGGTTGGATCTGGCGCACTTGAAGGCGGCCCCGCGCAACCCCACGCTCCGGAGTTTGGATCTGGCGCTCCTGAACGCGCTGGTGCTGCGGACGGTGCTGGGCATCCAGGATCCGGAGGCTGCTGGGCATCCCCAGGTGTTCCCGGTGCGGGAGATGGAGGATCTGGTGCAGGGCGTCGAGTCGGGGCTCTACCAGGCAGGCTTTGCCCTCAACCCTCCGCCGGTCTGGGAGGTGCGGGCCGTGATGGAGGCGGCCGCGACCCTGCCATCGCGAACACTGCGAGTGGAGCCGCTGCCGCCCGCGGGCCTCCTGTTCCTGGATCCCGAGGCTTAGTTTTACAAGGTGCGGCTCCCGTCTTCTCGATCCCTGCTGGAATGGCCTCGGCACATTCAGCTGGAGCTGCGCCCTGGTGCGGGGGAGACGCTGGATGCCATCTGCGGCGGTGAGGTGCAGGTGCTGCAGCGGAGGCTGGGATACCGCTTCACATTGGATCCGATCCTGCTGGCGCACTTCGCGGTGTACGAGGGCGGAGCGCACCGGGGCCGGTTGATGGATCTGGGGACGGGCAGCGGCATCATCCCGTTGGTGCTCGCGAAGCGGCTGGGGCGCAAGGACATCACGGCGTTGGAGCTACAGCCGGGGCTGTACTCGCTGGCGGAGCGCAACGTGTACCTCAACCGGTGCGAGCAGCAGGTGACGCTGGTGCAGGGGGATCTGCGCCACGTGGGGCAACTGTTCCCCGCGGGGAGCTTCAGCCACGTGCTGTGCAATCCGCCGTACCGCGCGTGCACTTCAGGGCGGAGCAGCCTGACGGTGGAGAAGGCGATCGCGCGGCACGAGGTGGCGTGTTCGCTGCCGGACGTGGCTCGGGCGGCGAGGCATCTGCTGGCGCCTCGGGGAGGCCTGTGCGTGGTGTTCCCGGCGGCGAGGTTCGCGGAGCTGGCGGGGGTGCTCCGAGAGCATCGGCTGGAGCCCAAGACGGCGCGCATGGTGCATCCTCGGGCGGATCGTCCCGCGAAGCTGGTGCTGCTGCACGCGGTGAAAGGCGGGCGCGCGGATCTGACGGTGCTGCCGCCGCTGGTGCTGCACGCGGAAGACGAGCACGCGTTCACCGAAGAGGTGAGCGCGATGGTGGAGTGAGGGCGAGACTCACGGGAAGTGCCTGCGGTACTCCGCCTCCAGGAACTCGGGGGAGAGGGCAGGGGCCGCCAGTTCCTCGGAGGTGACGCACAGCGCTCCGACGATGCTGGCGAGCCGCAGGCATTGCTCCAGGGAGTAGTGCCGGGAGTGGCCGTAGAGGAAGCCCGCGAAGAAGGCGTCGCCCGCGCCATTGGTGTCTCGGATCGTGTAGCCGGGGACGATCGGAGTCTCGAACCAGCGGCCATCCGAGGAAAGGGCCGTGGATCCGTTCCGCCCGTGGGTGCAGACCACGAGCTTCTTCCCCTGTCTCACGAGGTGCTCCATGAACGGCCGATAGTCGCTCATGGAGTCGGAGCTCATGAAGACGCAGTCCGCGGCCTCGACGAAGTCACGGTGGTACTCGTTGCGGCCATCGAAGTCGTGGAGGTCACACCAGAGTTCCTTGCCGGCCCGCTTCACCGCGGGGATCAGCCGGCGCACGTAGTTGTTGATGTTGAGCACCACGTAGTCATGGGCGGGCACGAGCGCTTCGAGCCGGCCCAGATCGACCTGCGGCTCGAAGGTCGCGTAGGCCATGTAGATGGAGATGCGCCCGCCCTCGGAGTCCATGAGGTTCACGTGGCGCTCGGTGCCGCGCGGGTCGATGTCCCGGAGGAAGTGGATGCCCTCCTGATGGAGTCGCTCCTCGATGCGGCGCCCATACGGATCGTCGCCGACGAGGCCGTGCAGGGTGACGTCGAAGCCCAGCTTGCGAAGGTTCAGCGCCTTCCCGGCTCCGGTTGCTCCGATTGTCTCATGGTAGTCGCGGCTGAAGACGGTCTGCGAGCGCGGCTCGGGAAACCGGTCGAGCTGGATCATCGTGTTGAACGCTACTCCTCCGACAACCAGGACTCGCGCCATCTCCGTGCCTCCCGAGGGATCTACCCAGATTGGATGGGATCCTTTGACGCAATACAGTGGGGCCCATCACCTGTGAAGCCGAGATCCTCATGACTGAGAGCAAACACCCGCGCTTCCCCCTGGATGCGAACCTGACGGCCGCCGACCTTCCGAGGTCCGAGCCTGTTCACAGGCTCTTCGAGAAGCAAGCAGAGCGATCACCCCAGTCGATCGCGGTGGAGTCCTCGAAGGGGAGCGTGACCTACGAAGAGCTGTCGAAGCGGGCGCGCGAGCTGGCCGCCATGCTCCGGCGGCAGGGCGTCAGGCAGTTCAGCCGGGTTGGTATCCTCCTCGAGCCATCGATCGAGATGATCATCGCGCTCCTCGGCTGCCTCGAGGTGGGGGCGGCCTACGTCCCACTGGAGCCGCTGCGACCGCTCGACTACACGAAGTTCGTCATCGAGAACTCGGACGTTTCCATCGTCCTCACGTCTTCGTCGTTGGGCGAGCGCCTGCGTGGACTGCCCGTGCGGTGCTTCTCTCCCACGGACTTCGCGCCTGTCCCTTCGTATGAGCGGGAGCCGGAGGCCAGCCTCTCTCCGGATGACGCGGCCTACGTCATCTATACGTCGGGGACGACCGGGAATCCGAAGGGAGTGCTCGTTCCGCACCGGGCGCTGTCGACCTATGCGGCGTGGGCGCGGAAGCTCTACGCGGGGACCGAGGCCGCTGCGTTCCCGCTGTACTCGTCACTGGCGTTCGATCTGACCGTGACGTCGATCTTCGTGCCGCTGATCTCGGGTGGGAAGATTGTCGTGTACCCGGGGGCCTCGGCGGGAGCGGCGTTGATGGAGGCCATCGAGGACAACCGCACGGACATCGTGAAGCTCACGCCGAGCCACCTGTCGCTCCTCGTCACGCGCAAGCATCTAGGCAGCAAGCTCCGGAGGCTCATCGTCGGCGGCGAGAGCCTGGAGACCCGGCTGGCGCTCGAGGCGCTGGAGGCCTTCGGGCCGCAGTTGGAGATCTTCAACGAGTACGGCCCCACGGAGGCGACGGTGGGGTGCATCGCGCACAGGTTCGATCCCCGAGCCGATGTGCAGGACTTCGTCCCCATTGGCCGGCCCGCGGCGAATGCCCAGGCCTACGTGCTGGACGACTACCTGTCGCCCGTAGCCGAGGGCGTGACGGGGGAACTGCACCTGGGAGGAGACTGCCTGGCGCTGGGGTATCTCGGAGACCCAGAGGCCACTCAGGAGCGCTTCATCCCCAGCCCCTTCGTGAAGGGGGAGGTGGTGTACCGGACCGGCGATCTCGCGCGCTGGCTGCCCGGGAACATCCTGCGGTTCGAGGGACGGAATGACAGCCAGATCAAGTTCAACGGGCACCGCGTCGAGCTCGAGGGGATGAAGAGCCTCCTGAACCGGCACCCGGCGGTGCGGGACAGCGTGGTCCTGCTCGGCACCGAGGGAGACTCCAGCGCGCTGATTGCCTATTACGCGGCGGGGCACGCCATCGAGCCATCCGTGCTGCGCAGCTTCATGGGGAAGATGCTGAGCCAGGAGATCATCCCCCAGTATTTCGTCCACGTTCCACATTGGCCGCTTACCCCCAATGGGAAGGTCGACATCCAGGCTCTACCTCGGATTGCGGAGGTGAAAGGACGGATGCGGAGCGCTTCGGCTCCGCCACGGACTTCGACGGAGACGGAGCTCGCGGCGATCTGGCGCAAGTCGCTGGGGCTCGCGGAGATCGGGGTGGACGATGACTTCTTCGAGATCGGGGGCCATTCGCTGTTGGCCAACCAGATGATCCTGCGGATCCGCGAGGTCCTCGGGGTGGATCTGAACATGCGCAGCATCTTCGAGAACCGGACCCTCTCGGCGCTGGCTCGGAGCATCGAGCACACGAGGGCGGGCGCGGAGGTCCGCGTGGCCACGGGTACGAGCACCGAGGGCGAGTCCCTGCCTCGATTCATCTCCGGGAGCGAGACGCTCGGCGACGCGAAGCCCCGGCTCGGAGCGGGCTCGAAGAGGAGCGACGAGGAGAACCTCGTCCTGGCGGAGTCCATGACGACAGTGGACGAGAAGGTCGGCGAGTTCTACAGCCGGTTCCCCTGGCCGTGGAACTCGTCGAAGTTCGATACGCTGCACGATCCCGAGTTCGAGCGGATCATGGTGAGCCAGGAGGTGGGGGACTACGGCCACACGGCGGTGCCTCGGGATGCGTCCATCTGGGTCGCGGGCTGTGGAACCAACCAGGCCTTGCTCACGGCGCTGCTGTTCCCGAAGGCGCGGGTGCTCGGGACAGATCTGTCGACGAAGTCGATCGAGATCTGCGCCGCCAATGCCGCCGAGCTGGGAGTGAAGAACCTCGAGCTCAAGCTGGAGAGCATCAACGACGCGCCGTATGAGGGACAGTTCGACTTCGTCGTGTGTACGGGGGTGATCCACCACACGTACGAGCCGGCGCATGCGCTGGCTCGGTTGTCGCGAGCCCTCAAGCGGGACGGGGTGATGGAGTTGCTCGTCTACAACCGCTTCCACCGGACGATCACGAGCGCCTTCCAGAAGGCGATCCAGGTCATGACGCAGGGGCTCTCGGCGAACGACTACGCGGTGGCGAAGCGGCTGGCGGCGGGGTTCGCGATCGACAACACGATGGCGAGGTTCATCAGCCGGCACCGGGACTGGGAGGAGTCGGACTTCGCGGATCTGCTCATCAACCCGGTGGAGCACAGCTACACGGTGGACTCGCTGGCCGAGATGGCGGCGGGGTGCAACCTGGAGCTGGTGCGTCCCTGCATCAGCCTCTACGCGAAGTATCGCGCCGAGAGCATCTTCTGGGAGATGCCATTCACGGATCCGGACATCCAGCGTGTCTACGACGCCATGCCGGATCTCGATCGGTGGCGGGTGTCGAATCTGCTGATGCACGAGAAGTCACCGATGCTGTGGTTCTACCTGCGGCGGCAGGACGCGGGGGCTCCTCGGAAGACGGAGCAACAGCTGAACGACGAGTTCCTGCGGACGACTTTCGAGCAGGCGGCCACGGCGCAGAAGAGCTACATCCGGGGACAGGATGGGCGCTTCCGGCTCTCCTCGAGGTCGATCGTCCATCCGGCATCGGCCCCGGAGGACTCCGTGAAGGCCATCTACGAGCGCTTCGATCGGAACAGGGTGATGGGTGACGTCTTCGCCGAGCTCGGGATTCCGCCGCTCTTCGGCAACGTCCAGCGTGCTCGCTTGCAGCTCACGACTCCGGCCTTTCCGTACCTCAAGGCCGTATCGTTGCCGTGACCGCAGGCGGATCTTGCGTCAGGGGCGCTCTGCTCGGAGTTCCTGGAGCCAAGGGTGAGGCTTGTCTCCGTCATGGGTCAGGAAATCGAAGCGCCCCGCACGCACCTGCTCCATCAGCGGTTCATCTCGGGCAACGAGGTGAGGTACACCCCATGGGAAGACGGTTCCTGGAAGGCGAGTGGCAGCGTACTCCGGGTCCTCTACCATGAGCTCGAGGTAACGGGAGTAGGTGTCGAAGAAGGAATCGACGCTGGACGCCACGGGTACGCAGGTGAGTACGTCTACAGCCTCGATGTAGATGACGGGCTGGATCCCCTGAGGTGTGGCCAACCTGGGGACCGTAGCGAAGTAGAGGGCGAAACCGGTCTTCCTGCCGAAGATGAGCGAGGAACGGAAAGGCACTGCATCCAGCTCTCTCAACCGCTCGTTCCACGGGACGAGATCCAGCCACTCAGAGCCGGGTTTGTAGAGCGACAGAGGGCCAAACTCGGCTGCACCGAACCGCTGATAAACGGCCGCGAGATGGGGATCGAAGGGCTCTCCGAAGACTGAGTCTCCCGCCTTGGGCGGGGATGCCGGGGGAGGGGGACTTCTTAGAGGAAGAGCATGCTGCTGGCAGACAGCGATGAGCCGATCCAGCCCGGGAAGTGAAGTCGCAGAGTGCATGCGGGGCTTTTCTCAGGGAGCGAGCAATGCCTTGAGACTGGCCACTTCACCGAGTGCCGCTCGCTGAGCGCTGGCAAGAGCAGCGCCATCCGCGGGGTTGTACACCTTGTGGAACCAGCGAGCGTAGTGGTGATTGATGATCTCGACGACCCGAGTCACATCCTCTGGCTTCATTCGTTGCGCGGTTCGGCCCAGAGAGAGCCAGACAGAGTTGACGCTGCGGTGGACGTCCACGTGAAGTCCCACGAGGTTGGCTTTGCCATTGAGGTCCAGCTTCGGGAAGAGGTGGGCATAGCGCATCGGGTAGAGGTGATGTACCTCGTAGGCTCTGAGCCCTTCCTCGCCCAGGAGTTTCGCGAGTTGGGGATTGTACACGCTGAAGTATTCCTCGCGTGCCCAAGCCCAGAGTCTGTTCTTCGCCGTATCGTCCAGCGGCGTCTCCAGAACCTTCTCCATGCGGCCCATGAGGGCTCGGAGTTCCTGCTTCTCTACCTCGGTGAGTGCCTTGAGTCCCTGCGTCTCTGTCTTCATCCACAACCGGACGAGGAGTTCTCGATCTGCAGCGGGTGTTCGTACCAGGAGGTTCCTGAACCAGAGCACCGCACCTCTTCCTCCTCTTGAGAGAAAGGAGATGACGGTCGGGGCTCCTTTACCGACGATCACCCATGCCCCCTTGAGTGCCAGTCCTCCCACGATGCTGTAGGCGATCTGCTCCAGGGTGAAACCTGCCGCCATTACGGCGTATTCGCGCGTCTGCTCCTGGAACTCGTGGATGATGTGCTCGTGAATCGCCCGGTACTCCTGGGAGATGTCTGCCACCTCTGGAGGAGGCGGCAGTGGCTCCAGGACTCGAGCCTCCACGACGCTCCATTGTGGGAATGACTCACCGTATCGATGCTCGCCCCGCAGAGAGATGGACACTGTGCGCTCCCCCAGGCCACGAGTGAATGGAAGCAGGGAAGAGACGATGAGGTGGATCGCGCCCTCGCTCGCGGGCAGCGCAGATCCTGCACCCGATGACTTCAGATCTTTGGGCTCCCAACTCAGGATTCGAGCGTCCTCCATCGATACCTGAGCCAGGAGTGAAGCGTGGCCCCCTCTGGAGACCGACATCAGCCGTACGATGCGACGTGCGACCTCCAGCACTTGCTGGTGCACCTCTTTTGCGCTCCCCCCATGCGCGGAGGGGATCGTTCTGACGTGGAGAGGAGGCTCCTGGCCCCGGGATGCATCGAGGTCGATGTTCCAGCCTGTCTCTTCGCGCTCGAGAACCAAGGTGACTTCGCGAGGTTGGGTACCCAGCAGGGAAGGCAAATCCCGGGAGAGGCGGGGGAGGAATGCACCGCGGCTCGTGGGGACAGACAGTTGCTGACCTTGTTCGGTGCGGCGGAACGACAGGAGCGTCATCGCACCTTGCTGTGACCAGAAGTGGAACTCCCATTCAGAGCCGGTCGTATCTGTCGAGCCTGCCACGCTCCACAAGAGCTCCCACACTCTCTGAGCCTCAATGTCTCGGGCTTGTTCCCACGCTTCGGCGTCGAACTTGCTCCTGGGGGAGATGCTGGACGCGGGTGCGCTATCCGATGATTCATCGGGCATTGCGCCCAATCGAGGTCCGCTGGAGTTCGTCAACGCCCATTGTCCGCTGGGGCGGCTCGTTGCTGATGGTGCGGTACAAGCTGGGAGTAGATAGAGGATCAGTAAGGCGAGTGCTGCGACCCCGAATCGTTTCATCTCCAGCCCTCCGTGGTGATGGCTCTACCACAGGTGAGCCGGGTGCCCCATGGAGGGGGCCAGGCCGTCACAAATTCCGCGAACCCTCGAGGGCTTAGCCTCGACGGTGACGCCCGCGGAAGTGGCGGTCGAGGTGGTTCTCCGCCTGATTCCAGACCTCCTGAGTCCGAGGGGGCAGGGGGCCTCCGTTCTCCGGCTGGTCCTCCTGCATCGCCCGTTGGAGCACGGCGCGGGGTGAACCCGCTCGGGCCGGAGGCAGCAGGGCTTCCACGGCCTGGATGTGCGCGTGCGCCTCGTCCACCACTCGGAGCGCCCCTTCCAGCGACACCTCACCCTCCGCCAGGGCCGTCAGCAGCATGCAGCGGTAGCCGCGGCAGGCCTCGGGGCGCTCGGCGTACACGGTGCAGCACCGGCCTTCCAACGCCGTGCAGTGCTGCTTGAACCCGGGCGACGTCCCATCCGGACGCTTGATCACCGCCAGGCCCAGCCGCTCCATCGGCTCCACCTCGGCGCGGCGCAGCGGGACCGTCGAGAACAGGTTCCCGTCGCAGCACAGCCCGCAGCGCTGGCACAGCGTGGACAGAGACATACAGTCCTCAACCCTCCGGTATCGGCTCCTCATCCTCCGGCTCGGGAGGCTCCGGCTCCGGGGGCAGGGTGAGGGCCCGCTCCTTCACGGCTCGGAGGCTCGCCTTCACAGCATCCATGTTCCTCCCGTCGTACCGCAGCGCGTTCGGATGCCGGAAGTCCTCGTTCCACGGCTGCGCCGGGATGATCACCAGCCCCCTCGGCCGCCAGGTGAGCCAGCGCTCGATGTACTCGGGCCAGTCGTCCACCAGCACCTTCCCGTAGACCAGCCCCTTGTCCATCGTCACCGTCACCTTCACGTCCGGCACGTGCCGCTGGCACCACTGGAGCTTCTCGCTCCACGAGTTCGTCGCCTGCACCGGACCCTTGGTGAGCACGTGGAGTTCGAAGTCCAGCGCGCGCAGCTCCTCCAGCACGTCGAACCCCAGCTTCAGCCGCTCCAGCCCCGCCCACCAGCCGGGTTGCCGCCGGATGAGCTCCACGCGCTCGCGCAGCCAGGGATCCGAGTACTGCTCTCGCATCTTCAGCGGCGGCTCGTGCGGGCTGCGCAACTTCTCCAGATCCCGCGCCATCGCTCCTTCGTAGTCGCAGAGCGTCCCGTCCATGTCGACGAGCGCCACCATCTCCGAGCGCTTCATGGGTTCCCCTCCATTCCCGGCGCGGCCTCCCGGGCCTCCGAAGCTTGCCGCTCGTCCCGGCAGAATGCGAGCCGCTCCCGGAGCACATCGAGCGGCACGGCCAGCTCCATCTTGAATGATGAGCCATCCGGCTGGACCTTCGCGAAGTCCAGCATCTGCGCCATATCCGTGTTGCCGTCCGCCTGCGCCTTGAGGCGAGCCACCGACAGCGCCGCCCCCAGCGACTTGCCCAGATCCTGCACCTTGGAATCGTCCGAGCCCTTGACGTGCGCCACCATCGCCATGTCCGAGCTCGCGTCCATGTGCAGCTCCACCGTGCTCGCCGCCTCCTTCAGACGCTGCGCCAGCTCCGCCTGGTCCGGCGGCAGCATCCGCGCGAGCATCTCCACCGACACCACTCCGTACATCTCTCCGTAGGTGGCATCCTCGGGGATGACGGGCTGCTCATTCGAGCCGCCGCCCTGCACCCGATCGAGCACCTTCTTCACCGCGTCCGGAGAGTCGCCCACCACCAGCATCTGATTATTCCAGGTGCCGACGGCCGAGCTGTTCCGGCCGCGTCGCACGCCTCCGTCTCCCCCGGTCATCAGGACAGCGCCGGGCTCGTACACCCGCGCGCCAGGGCCGTAGTCCAGGGCCACGCGCTCCTGGAGCATGTCCTGGAAGTGCGCCTTGCTGAAGTCCCCGGAGAACACCATCCCCTCGTCCGTGATGACCAGGCGATCCAGATCCTGGAGCGGATCCACGCCGGTGGCCTTGCGGAAGTCCTCCATACTTCGGCCTCCATCACGCAACAGGCAGTCCAGCAGCAGCTCCCCAATGGGTGAGTTGCGCAGCGCATTGGCCTCGATGACCATCGCCGAGTGCCCCGCGCCTCGCGGGAGCGCCGCGAGCACCGGATCCCTCATCCGCGGCTTTTCGCCGGCCACCACTCCCGCGTCCAGCACCGCAGGGACCACCTGGGTCTTCCGCTCGTCGGCCCGCTTCCACTGGCTCCTCTGCATCCGGCTCGGGAAGACGATCTTCTTCGGCTCGGGAGCCGGTTGCTCACCCGAGCCGCTCACCATCAGCCACGCGCCGGCCGCGAGCAGCACCACCGCCAGTGCGAGCCACATGCCACGCCGCCGGTTCATCAGTAGTCCTTTCCGTCGAAGATCCAGAAGCCCACCGCCAGCACGCCCAGTCCAAACACCACCACGCCTCCCACGAGCGCCTGCAGCGAGCTCACCTGCAGTGGCTGCGAGGTGGCCAGATCCGCCCCCGCGTCCGCCAGCGCCGACAGCCGGGGCAGCAACATCGTCACCCCTCGGAAGATCTGCCGGCTCGGGCCCTCCTCGAAGACCCGGGCAATGGAGGTGCGGTAGCCCGCGATGATGCCCGCCACGAAGATGAGGAACCCCGATGCCGCACAGAGCGCCGCACTGCGCACCAGCGTGGCCGTGGTCAGCATCACCGCGTACACCGCCGCGAAGCTGCCGCATGCCAACCCCGCCGCGAACAGCGGGCCCGCCGTCCAGAAGCCCGTCTTCACCCCGAAGATGAGCAGCAGCCCTCCCGCGCCGTAGATCGCTCCGCAGAGCGCCAGCGTCATCACGCCCAGGAACGTGCCCGCCAGCACATGCCAGCGCTGAAGGGGCAGGGCGAGCAGGTGCTCGATGCGGCCCGGAGACAGCAGGCTCGGCGCGAAGTCCGAGCACGCGACGATCCCGAAGAGGATGCCTCCATAGAAGACGACGTACGAGCACGCCTGGAACAGCGGCCGGAGCGCCACGTCCACCGCGCGGATGCTCGTCTGCACCGGCTTGCCGAACAGCCTCGTGGCCGCCAGGGCTCCGTCCAGCACCTCGAGCTTCAGGCTCATCGACAGCACGATCAGGATCAGCGTGATGCCGATCAGGAAGGCCAGGATGAACTTCCGCGACGCCGCCTCGCGCAGCACGTAGCCGGCGATTCCGAAGACGGGCCTCATGCCGCTGCTCCCATGGTGGAGGCCAGCACTGCCTCCAGATCCTGTCCGTCCCGCTTGAGTTCCACCAGCAGCGCCCCTGACGCCCGAGCCTTGTCCAGCGCCGCGTTCAGCGCCGTCGCGTCCGCCGCCTCCACGTGGAAGAGCCCCTCCGGGCCTCCCGCCTGGAAACCCACCGCCGCCAGCGCTCCCGCGTCCGCGCCTGGAGCGAACCTCACCGCCCACCGAGCCCCACCGCGAGACAGTTCCTCCAGCCGGCCTTCCCGCAGCACTCGCCCGTCCGCGAGAATGGCCACGCGATCACACACGCGCTCCGTTTCTGCCAACAGGTGCGAGTTGAGGAACAGTGTGGTGCCGCGCCGCACCTCCTCCTGGAGGATGGTGCGCACCTCCACACGGCCCAGCGGATCGATTCCGTCCGTGGGCTCGTCCAGCACCAGCAGGGCAGGGGACCCGAGCAGCGCCGCCGCCAGTCCCAGCCGCTGGCGCATGCCCTTCGAGTACCCCCCGATCTTCCGGCGCGCCGCGGGCGCGATCCCCACCCGCTCCAGCAGGGCCAGGTTCGCCGCCGCATCCGGTCGATGCCCCTTGAGCTTCGCCACGGTGTGGAGAAAAGCCACGGCAGTCCACGCGTTGGGCAGATGCAGGCGCTCGGGCAGGTAGCCAATCCTCGCGCGGATGCGGGGATCCTCCGGAGAGCCCCCCAGCACCTTCACCGTCCCCCCTGTCGGCTGGACGATTCCGAGGATGGCCTTGATGAACGTCGTCTTCCCCGCGCCGTTGGGGCCAATGAGGCCGAAGGCACTTCCCTCGGGCACGGTGAGATCCACGCCCCGCAGGGCATCTGTCCCCGTCCGCCGGAAGGCGCGCCGGTAGGTCTTGCGGAGCCCGCTGACTTCAATCGCTGACACAGTGCCACTCTAGACGATGAGGCCCGGCGCCGATTGCCCTCCGGTAGAACGGTCAGCCGAGCGGGCCCGTTGTGGCCTGCTTGCGTCGCGGCCTTTCCGCACCTGGGAACCTTGCTTCGCGGCCCGTGGGTTCATTCCAGGAGAGGAAGCTCCACTTTTCGCGGCTTTTCCCCACGCTGACTGCTGGTCCGTCTCCTGCATATGGGGCGGGGCACAGGAGGAGTGAACGCAATGTCGTGGACCGAGATCGTCAAGCAGGAACTGGTGCAGGCCCGTCGTGAGCTGACAGCGGCCGAGGAGGGGTTGAAGGACGGGACTCCCGCGGCGCATGGGCGCTACGTACGAGCCTTCCACGAGGCAGAGCTGGCCGAGCAGCGCGCCAGCCGGGCCTCCCAGCACGCCCAGCGCCACACCTGGCACTGAGGGTGCCACCGCCTGCCTGTCCGCTGGACCGGTAGGGGGCTCGGGTTCACTTTGAGGGCTGAAGGAGAGGCCACTGGCGGTTTATAAGTGCGTCGCCATGGCCTTCCCCACGCACCGTCCTCGCCGCCTGCGCCGCTCCCCTGTCCTCCGGGACATGGTCCGGGAGACGACGCTGGCTCCCTCTGACTTCATCTATCCGCTCTTCGTCGTGGAAGGCCGGGACGTGCGCCGTCCCATCTCCTCGATGCCCGGCATCTTCAACCTCTCCATCGAGCACGCGGTGGCCGAGGCCAAGCAGGCCAAGGCGCTCGGGGTGCCCTCCGTCATCCTCTTCGGCATTCCGGACCACAAGGACGCCCGCGGCACCCAGGGCTATGCGCGAGACGGCATCGTCCAGCGCGCCATCCGCTCCATCAAGGACGCCGTCCCAGAGCTGCAGATCATCGCGGACGTGTGCCTGTGCGAGTACACCGATCACGGCCACTGCGGCGTCCTCGAGGGCGGGCACGTGGCCAATGACGCCACCCTGCCGCTGCTCGCCCAGATGGCCGTCACCTGCGCCCAGGCCGGCGCGGACATCATCGCTCCCTCGGACATGATGGATGGCCGGGTCACCGCCATCCGCAAGGCCCTGGACGAGTCCCGGCTGGTGGACACGCCCATCCTCTCCTATTCGTCCAAGTACGCCTCCGGCTTCTACGGCCCGTTCCGAGAGGCTGCCCAGAGCGCGCCCCAGTTCGGCGACCGCCGCGGCTACCAGATGGATCCCGGCAATGCCCTCGAGGCGCTCCGGGAGACGGCCCTAGACGTGGAGGAGGGCGCCGACATGCTCATGGTCAAGCCCGCCCTCTCGTACCTGGACATCATCCGCCGGGTGAAGGAGCGCTTCGAGCTGCCCCTGGTCGCCTACAACGTGTCCGGCGAGTACGCCATGGTGAAGGCTGCGGCTCAAAACAACTGGATTGATGGAGATCGCGTGATGATGGAAGTCCTCACCTCCATCAAGCGCGCCGGGGCGGACCTCATCATCACCTACCACGCCCTGGAGGCCTCCAAACTCCTGTAGCCGAGACGCTGCTCTCTAGCGGCATGCTGTGTCTACAAGACCCAATCTATAGGTTACGGCCAGCCCATGGCATTCATCAAACGTAAGATCGACCAGCGCAACCTTGTTCGGGAACTCGCGAACAATAAGGTGGACGCGCTTGAGCTCATTCGCGAGGCACTGTCAAACGCACGTGACCATGGTGCCTCCTCCGTTTGGATTCGCACGACGCGGGGCGCCCCTCCCACGCTTCCGCTTGACGTTGTGATCCTCAACGATGGCGAGGGGATGACCGAGGCTCAGCTTGAAGCTTTCTGGGGGGTCTCCACGTCCGTAAAACCGCCAGGCGGCTCCGCTATTGGCTACAAGGGGCATGGCACAAAACTTTATTTCGCAGCCCGTCGTTTGAGCGTCGCCTCTCGAGTTCAAGGCGCTGCCGACTGGACTCTCACTACACTAGACAACCCCTTGGAATCGGACTCGACGCAAGTAGAGCAGATTCCCCTGCCTGCTCAGCACCTCCTTTACAAGGAGCTTGAGCAGGTAGGACTCCTCTCGCACAAAGGTGTTGCCGTCCTCGTGGAAGGTTGCCAGTTCCCGGATGCGGCTGCACGCTTTATGTCCCGTCGAGCGATCGAGACCTATTGCGATTGGTTTACCGTGATTGGCGACATTCGCTCGGGCGTGTTTCGCTCTAGGAGCGAGTTTCATGACACCGTTCACAACAAGAAGGATCTTCCTCGCTTGCGTCAGCATGAATCACCCCTGATTCCTCTGACGGTTAATCTGCGGGTGAATGGTGAGGATGCCTACAGGCCCTTGGGGTTTGGACCTATCAAGCCCGCAGCTGACTTCATGTTGGCGTGGAAAGAGGACAAGGAACGTTGGGCTAAGGAGAGCCCTGGTCTGGCAGCTTTTGGGCACCGCTTCGCGGACCACCACGAGGCGGAGCGAGGCGCAGTACGTGTTCGGGATGATTTGACGGCTTTATGCCTTACGCCTGTCGAGCACTTCATGGATGACTCTCCGTACGCGCTTGTGATTCGCGTGGAGGGACAGCGGCGGCAACTTAATTCCTATCTGGAGGGATCGCGCCAGCCGGTGGGCGGGGAGTATGACTTCGATGAGCGGTTTGGTCTCTGGCTGTGCAAAGATTTCGTACCTATCGTTCAGCGCAATGATCTTCTTCAGACCGCACTGACTCGGGCGACAGAGAAGGTTAAGAAACGGTTGCGTTTTGACTTGAGTCGCACGCGTTTCTGGCAGGTGTTCGTGAATCATCAAGCGCTTGTGCTCACGGCAAACCGCAACGGTATGGCGAACGTTCGCGAGCACGAGGAAAAGATTGTCTCGCTTGTTGCTGACCGGATCGCCGAGGCGCTCAAGGAGGACGCGTTCCGGGAGTGGATCGAGAACCTTCAGGCTGCCGTCGTTCATGGAAGGCGTTCGAAGGAGATCGAAGCCATGAATGACCGGGTGGATGCCGTCACGCAGTGGTTCAAGAAGAGCGGGAGCGACGTCGATCCAGCGCAGGTCAAGGTGCTGGAGCTCCTCGATGAAGAGGCATCTCTCCGCCTTCCCAAGCCAACAAACGAGCAGGAAGTCTTTCTCCTCTACATGGTGCTGACAGGGCGTTACCGTGTTCCTCTGCGTGTCATCGAGTACGAGACGCGGCTAGGGGTCGATGCGATCGCACAAGTGGTAGATACCAAGCTTTTTGATTCGCCTAAGGCCAATGCGCGCGTGGAGTTCAAGCTCTCGATGCAGGGTAACCGAGCGGTGAATCACTTCTTTGATGCAATTGACGCCTTCATTTGTTGGAGCGTGTCCAGTACCGGGGAGTTGCCGGAGGCTGGGGATGCTCCACGCTCGGGTACGCTGCGCAAGCGTGCTAAGCCCCTGCTAGACTCGGGGCTCGACGCGTATGAAGTGGAATACGATGATCCCAAGGGGCAGAAGCGCAAGCTGCCGGTACTTGTTCTCGACCGACTCTTCGCAAGTCAGAAGAAAGCTACGAAGAAAGAGAAGTAACAGGGCGGCCCCTTGTGCCCGAAGGTTGCATGCGGTCCGGGTAGGCTCCTGTAGCCGACAGGCCCAGGCGCGAAGTGTTTCGGGCCGCTTGATCCACACCCCGGACTGCGCGCAGAGTGCGCGATACAGCAATGCCCACGAAGAAGAAGCGCCCCAAACGCAAGGCGGCAAAACCCCCGCCTGAACGCGTCCGTCGAGCCGGAAAGCGCCCGGGATCGGGACACCCCCCGGTCATCCGAGCGCCCGGCCCTCTCCAGTACAAGGTCGTCGAGCTCTCCACCGTGGATGAGGGCTCGCTCGAGCGCACCCTCAACGAGTGGGTTCCCAAGGGTTGGAACCTGGACGGAGTGCAGTTCGCCATGCGCGAGGCCTCCAAGCGCCCGGCCATGGCCTTCGTCTTCTTCACCCGCGAGGGTACGGCCGCGGAGCATGATCTCGAGGAGGCCCGCGGCCGGCTGATGCGGCTGTCCGAGACGGGCTCGCCCACGGCGGAGTTGATGGCGGACCACGCCCACGCCCACGAGAAGCGGACCGGCCCCGGTCAGCGGCCTCCCATCAGCGCCTACGAGCGGCTGGCCCAACTGGCCGGCATGGACGAGCCCGAGGCCCTCGAAAAGGGCCTGACGCTGGAGCCCGAGGAGTGAGCTCCGGTCCCCAACGCGCCTGGATGGCGACCCCTCGGACCGAGCGCGTGCTGCGCCTGGTTCACGAGGGCGATGTCATGCCCGGCTCTCCGTACCCCAAGGCCTCGCTGCTGCTGCGCCTGGGCGCGCGGCTGGTGGACGTGGCCGTGGCCTGGGGCCTGTGGGTCGTCTGTGGAGCCGCTGGCTCCGTGGTGGCGCTGCTCTTCCTGCTCCTGGCTGACGGCATGCTCCTGGGGCAGAGCGTGGGCAAGCGCATCTTCGGCGTGAAGGTCATGCACCTGCCCACGCGCTCGGCGGCGCGCCACCGGGACAGCGCCCTGCGCAACGCGCCCCTGGCGCTGATCGTCCTGCTGGGAATGATGCCCGAGGGCCTGGGCCTGGTGGCCGGCGCCGCGGGGCTGCTCGTCATCGGAGGGCTGGAGGGGTGGCGGGTCCTGAAGGATCCGCTCGGCTGGAGGCTCGGGGATATGTGGGCCCAGACGCAGGTGGTGGACGGGAAGGTTGTGGCGGGCGCGACGGTTGCCGCCCGCACCCCGGTGGCGCATGAGCGCGCCCCGGGGCGATTGATGTCCGCGGCCAAGGAGCGCCGCGACCGCTCGCTGATGAAAGCGAGAAGGGGGAAGTCGTGCGTATCGCGTTGACGTACAACCTCAGGCTCTCCGACTCGGAAGAGGAGGCGGAGTTCGACACCCAGGAGACGGTCAATGCCCTGGCTGGCGCCATCGAGCGGCTCGGCCACCGGCTGGAGCGCTTCGAGGTGAGTGGCCCGGCATCGCGCACCGTGGCCCGCCTGGAGGCCTACAGCCCGGATATCATCTTCAACACCGCCGAGGGACGCCGCGGCCGCTTCCGCGAGGCCTTCTATCCGGCCCTCTTCGACGAGTTGGGCTTCCCGTACACCGGCAGCGATGCGTACGCGCTGGCCGTCACCCTGGACAAGCAGCTCACCAAGCTGATCCTCGCCAAGCACGGCATCCGCACTCCGGGCTGGCAGTATGTGGAGAAGCTCAGTGAGCTGACGGCGGAGAACCTGCGCTTCCCCGTCATCGTCAAGCCGAACTTCGAGGGCTCCTCCAAGGGCATCACCCAGGACTCCATCGCGGAGACGCTGGACGAGGTGCGCACCAAGGTGGCCCAGGCTCTGGCCAAGTACCCGGCCGGCGTGCTCGTGGAGGAGTACATCGGTGGGCGCGATCTCACGGTGCCGTTCCTGGCCGCCGTGGACAACGATTACGACGGCGTGCTCACGCCCGTGGAATACGTCATCGATCCGGCCGTCACCGCGGGCCGGAAGTACCCCATCTACGACTACGACCTGAAGGTGAAGAACTACAAGGCCGTCAGCGTGCGTGCCCCCGCGAACATCGCGCCGAAGACGGCGGAGGACGTGCGGGAGATGGCGCAGACGATCTTCCGGGTGCTGGACTGCCGGGATCTGGGCCGGATCGACTTCCGCCTCAGCGACGCGGGCGTGCCGTACTTCCTGGAGATCAACGCGCTGCCCAGCCTCGAGCCGGGCGCCGGCATCTATGCCTCCGCCGCGTTGGACGGCCTGCACCTGGACGGGGTGATCGGCAGCATCATCCAGAGCGCGGCCAAGCGGTACAAGATCAAGGACTCGGCGCGGCGCCAGGGCAAGCCGACGCGCAAGACGGGCCCGCTGCGCGTGGGCTTCACCTACAACGTCAAGCGCGTGAAGCCCACGGTGGATGCCTCGGAGGACAGCGAGGCCGAGTACGACTCGCCGGCCACGCTCCAGGCCATCCGCGAGGCCATCGCCTCCTGGGGCCACGAGGTGATCGATCTCGAGGCGAACCAGGAACTGCCCAACGTGCTGGCCAGCACGCCAGTGGACCTGGTGTTCAACATCGCCGAGGGCTTCAAGGGCCGTAACCGCGAGAGCCAGGTTCCGGCCATGCTGGAGCTGCTGGACATCCCGTACACGGGCAGCGATCCGGCGACGCTGTCGCTCGCGCTGGACAAGGCCCTGGCGAAGAAGATCGTCCGTCAGGCCGGCATCCACACGCCGACGTTCCAGCTCATGATCACGGGCAAGGAGCGCCTCAACAAGGACTTCACCAACTTCCCGCTGATGGTGAAGCCGGTGGCCGAGGGCTCCTCCAAGGGCGTGTTGAGCAAGAGCGTCTGCCACAGCGAGGCGGAGCTGCGCGAGGTGGTGAAGGAGATCGTCGGCAAGTACCAGCAGCCGGCGCTGATCGAGGAGTACATCGGCGGGCGCGAGTTCACCGTGGGTCTGCTCGGCGAGCGCCGCCCGCGCGTGCTGCCGCCCATGGAGATCGTCTTCCTCGACAAGGAGGACAAGAACCCCATCTACAGCTTCCAGCACAAGCTCGACTGGAACGATCGCATCCGGTACGACGCGCCAGCGAAGATCGAGCCGGCGCTCCTGGAGAAGCTGCGCGCGGCGGCGCGAGGCTCGTTCATGGCGCTGGGTTGCCGGGACGTGGCGCGCATCGACTTCCGCATGGATGACAGGGGGCGCATCTACTTCATCGAGTGCAACCCGCTGCCGGGCCTCACGCCGGGCTGGAGCGATCTGGTGCTCATCGCCCAGGGCGCGGGCATGGACTACCGCACGCTCATCGGCGAGATCATGGCCCCGGCCATTCGCCGCTACAAGGAGCGCGAGGCCCGCCGCGCCGCGGACGAGCACGCGTACTCCAAGGCGATGCTGGAGAAGCCGCCGGGGGAGAAGCCCACGAACGAGGACAAGCCCGCCGGTACCAACGGCAACGGCACCCACGCCGGCACGGAGCCGCCGCCGCGCCTGGACATCAAGGCCTGAGCCTCAGGGCACGTCCCGGCCCTCGCCGAAGCCGAGCACCCAGAACTCCGGCTTCGCGTCGGTCCGGGTCTCCAGGGCCTTCTTCAGCTCGGTGACGGGCTCCTCCTGCCCGTCATCCCCCAGGTTGAAGGTGCCGTAGTGCATGGGCACGCTCACCTTCGCCTCGAGATCCACGCTGGCCTGCACCGCCTCCTTGGGCGAGACGTGGATCACCTCCATGAAGGCCTCGGGCTTGTAGGCTCCAATGGGCAACACCGCGAGCCTCACCGGGCCGAAGTGCTCGCGCACCTGGCGGAACTGCTTGCCGTAGCCCGTGTCTCCCGCGAAGAACGTCACCCCGGACGGACCCTGCAGCACGTAGCTCGTCCACAGCGTCCCGTCCCGATCCGACAGCCCCCGGTTCGAGAAGTGCTGGGACGGCGTGCTCACCAGCTTCACCTCGGGCGCGAGCTGCACCTCCTGCCACCAGTCCAGCTCCGTCACCCGCGACAGGCCCTTGGACTCCAGGAAGGCCTTGTTCCCCAGCCCCGCGAAGACGCGCACGTTCGGGAACGCGTCCTGCAACCGCTTCAGCGTCGGCACATCCATGTGATCGTAGTGGTTGTGGCTGAGGATCACCGCGTCGATGGGCGGCAGATCCTCGAAGCGGATCCCCGGCGGACGCACGCGCTTGGGGCCCGCGAAGGACACCGGGCTGCACCGGTCCGACCAGATGGGATCCGTCAGCACGTTCACCCCGTCCACCTGCAACAGCGTGGTGGCGTGGTTGATGAACGTGACGCGCACGGCACCTCGGGCCACGTGCCGGGGTGGGGGAGGCCCCGGAGGCGAGTCCGTCCACTCCGTCCACGGGCCTCGCTCCCGGTTCATCTGCCACTGGAAGAACGTCATCCGCGCCTTCCGCGGCTCCTGGTTGTGGAACTGCTCCCCGTCGAAGTGATCCGACTTCGGACCTCGGTAGGTAGGCGCGGAGAACGCATGACAGCCCACACCGGCGACCGTGGTCCCCAGCAGCAGGAACGCTCCCAGGACCGTCAGCAGGGCGCGGCGCAGGCGGGACTTGGGCATGGAAGGGCAATCTCCGGGGCGTTTGGATGCGCTGCGTCAACACCCTGGGTCCTACCCCAAGGGGGGGCAGCAGCGAGGAAGTGGCTGCGATGATATGAACCTGCCCAGCAGGAAAGCGAGCAGCCATTCCATCTCACTGCCGGGGTGCATCCTCCGGCTCATGCATGGGTGAGCAGTCCATGTCCGGACGCCAGGTTGGTGGCAGGTACGTCCTGGAGCGCAAGATCGCCGGCGGTGGCATGGGCGCCATCTGGGCGGCGCGCGATCCGCAGCTCGGTCGGGCGGTGGCCATCAAGCTCACCACGTCCCATCGTCTCTCCTCCGATGCGGCGCGGCGCCAGTTCGAGAAGGAGGCCAAGGCCATTGCCCAGTTCCACCACCCGAACGTCGTGCAGATCCACGACTTCGGCCTGGATGGAGACGAGCCCTACATCGTCATGGAGCTGCTCGAGGGAGAGGACCTCGAGTCCCGCCTCAAGCGCCGCGAGCGGCTGCCGCCCGCCCACGTGTCCCAGCTGCTCACCCAGGTGGCCCGCGCCCTGGCCGCCGCGCACACGGCCAACATCGTCCACCGCGATCTCAAGCCGGCCAACCTCTTCATCGCCCGCATCGACGGCCAGGAGGTGCTGAAGATCCTCGACTTCGGGCTGGTGCGGCTCAAGTCGCGCTCCCCGGACATCACCCCCGAGTCCATGGACGGCATGGTGGGGACGCTGCGCTACATGAGCCCCGAGCAGATCCGCGGGGATCACGAGCTCGATCACCGCAGCGATCTCTGGTCCATCGCGGTGGTCATCTTCCGGGCCCTCACCGGCAAGTTCCCCTTCACCCTGGACTCCGTCGGCCCGCTGCTCAACGGCACCTTCTTCCCGCCGGACACGCTGGCCTCCTCCCTGGTGCCCGATCTGGGCCCGGAGGTGGATCGCTTCTTCTCGCGGGCCCTGCACCCGGATCCCGCCCAGCGCTTCCAGTCCGCCCAGGAGATGGCCGCCGTCTTCGCCTCCATCGTCACGGCCGGCCGGCGCCAGGCGGCGAAGATCCTCGTCGTGGATGACGAGCCGGATGTGGAGATGCTCCTGCGCCAGGCCTTCCGCCGGCAGATCCGCGATTCCGTCTACGAGCTGTCCTTCGCCTCGGACGGAGAGGATGCGCTGGAGAAGGTGCGCCAGAACCCCGACCTGGACGTCATCCTCACCGACATCAACATGCCGCGCATGGACGGGCTCGAGTTCCTGAGCCGGGTGGGCGAGGTGAACCCCCTGGTCAAGGTGATCATCGTCTCCGCCTACAGCGACATGACGAACATCCGCACCGCGATGAATCGCGGGGCCTACGACTTCCTCACCAAGCCGCTCGACTTCCAGGATCTGGAGGCCACGCTCAGCAAGACGCTCAAGCACGTGGCCGAGGCGCGTCAGATGATGCGCTCCATCGAGGAGAACGCGCTGCTGCGCATGTTCGTGCAGAGCACCGTGCTGGAGCGCCTGCGCCCGCTGACGCAGGGCCCGGATTCGCTGGCCGGCGAGAAGACAGAGGCCACCGTCGTCTTCGTCCGCCTCCAGGACTTCACGCCGGTGGTCCGCCAGATCCCTCCCGAGGCCGTCATCCAGCGGCTCAACGAGCACTTCCAGGTCTTCCTCCCCGAGTTGACCTCTCGCAACGGAGCGGTGGATCGCTTCCTGGGAGACGCCGTGCGGGTGGTGTTCCGCTCCACGGATCACCTGCGACAGGCGATGGAGGCGTGTCTGGCCGCTCGCGAGCAACTGCGCAGCCTGGCGGCCTCCCGAGGCGGGGCGTCTCCGGCCCTCCATGGCCTCTGCATCGGGCTGGACTCGGGAGACGTGGTCCTGGGCGGGCTTGGCAGCCCGGAGCTGGGCCGCCTGGACTACACGATGCTCGGCGAGGCGGTGGACAACTCCGCGCGGCTGGCGAGTGTGGCCAGCCCTGGTGAGATCCTCGTCACCGATCGCCTGCGGCAGCGCGTCTCGCTGGAGTTCGAGTGCCTCAACGCCGGAGCGCGCATCCTGCCCGGCTCGAACGTGCCCTCTCCCGTGCATGACGTCCTGGGACGGCGGGGCACGGCGTTTTCCCCCACGAGTGGCTCGGACGTGACACAGACCCAGGACGGAGCGACACCTCCGTACAGGGGCGCGCGTGCCGCCGGGAGCGGGCGCTAGGTCCGAGAGTCCGTGAATTTCGCGGATCTTGTGTGAGCGGATCCACCATCGGATCCGACCAACGCCCTATCAGGTGCCCTGCGGAGCAACGTTAGACTGCGCCGACGCACTCCAGCGCGGTCGAGAGAGGTTTCCCCATGCAGACGAGCACGCCAGGCCCATCCCTGTTCGAAGCCTATCCCCCCTCCGAGCAGTACGAGCTCTCCTCAGGCGTGGTCTGCGACATCCCCTACGTGTGCCGCTCGGTGGATTTCCTGGTGCTGCACGGCACCGCGGAGCTCGAGGTCGTCCGCAAGCTGCTGGCGGGCCAGCGCTACCAGGCGGTGTCCGTGGGAGGAGGGAAGGTGGCCGCGGCCCTGTGGCTGGCGGACTACCACGACACCTCGTGCGGCCCCTACAAGGAGTTCATCCTCAGCTTCCCCGCGTCGTTGAAGTCCCTGGAGTCCGTGGCCCACTCGCCCATGGAATTGCTCATGGCGAGCGCGCTGCCGGAGGGGACGATCTTCTGCCAGAAGCTGATCCTCAACCAGCAGGTACCCATCGACTACGGCCGCGAGGTGCATGGGCACGCCAAGCACCCCACGCCGCAGCCGGTGGACATCTCCTTCTCGACGTCCGGGTGCCGCTTCAACGTGTCCTGCGACGGCAAGCGCGTCGCCTTCGGGCAGGTCCGCCTCCCCGAGGAGCCGGCGGCGGTGCAGCGGGCCTCGTTCGGGTTCGTCACCGCGAAGGAGGTCTTCCAGACACGCAACGTCATGCACTTCGAGTTCGAGGCGCGCTTCCGCCTCTTCGGGGACGGGGACGAGTTCTCCCTGTCCAGTGACAGCGCGTTGGGCAAGGATCTGTCGGACATGCGTTTCACGCCGCAGGTCGTGCAATACCTGCCGAAGGCCCGTTTCGTGATGCCCAAGCCGCTCAACTGGCGGGGGCCCAAGGAGCAGCGATGAGTTCGCGGGGGAAGCAGTACATCGACAGCGCCTCTCTCCAGGTCTTCCCCCCGCCGAGCCTCTGCCAGGACGTCACGCAGTACATCTTCTTCCTGAAGGGGCGGCAGTCGAAGCTGCAGGCCCTGTGTGACAAGTTCCTCAACGAGCCCTCTGGCGGCGCGGTGGACTACCGCCCGCGGTTGCCGTTCGTGATGCTGACGTTCCAGACGGTGGGCCGGCTCACCTCGGGCGCCGAGGGCTTCAAGGACTGGGGGCACACCTCCGAGCAGGAGGCCACCTTCTGGGTCGCGGTGAGCGACTACAAGAAGCACGGCCCGGACGAGCTCTGCAAGAAGGTGGAGCTCTTCGTCCCCTATATCTACTCGGACAATCCGTGGGCGGTGGCGGGCGGCAGGGAGATCTACGGCTTCCCCAAGCAGGCCTCCACCGTTCTGCTGCCGAACTCCCTGCGAGGCGCGGGCGCGTTCGAGATCCACACGCTGGCGTACCGCACCTTCAGCCCGGACACGCAGGCGCAGATGGCGCGGGTGCTCTCCGTGGAGCGCGCGGATGGGGGCACCTTCGCGCGAGACGAGCTGGCCGTGGCCCTGGGCGAGGAGCTGCTGGAGAAGCTCGGGGTGCTGCGGGACGAGTTGGGACAGTTGCTGGACTTCAACTTCGAGATTGGCTCGCGGGTCATCGACTTCCTGTTCCGGCCGACCCTGCCCATGGTGTTCCTCAAGCAGCTGCGCGGCGTGGGGACGACGACGGGCGCCTGCTATCAGGCCATCGTGGGCGCTGAGGCGGACCAGATCCGCCTCCACAGCCTGCGCCTGCTGCTGCGGCGCTTCCGCCTGAGGCTGGAGTCCCTGGCCTCGCAGCCCCTGGCGGAGACCCTGGGATTGGAGCTCGACTCGCGGGGGCAGATGATGATCCCCGGAGGCCTGCAGGTCCGATTCGATTTCCGCCTCAACGAAGGTCACCTCATCTGGAGCGGTTCATGAAGAAGAAGGTGGCGGTACTTGGTGGTGGAGCCGGCGCGCTCACCACCGCGTACTACCTGTCTCGGACTCCGGAGTTGCGAGAGGAGTACGACGTCACGGTCTATCAGGTGGGCTGGCGGCTCGGCGGCAAGGGGGCCAGCGGGCGAGGACCGAACGGCCGCATCGAGGAGCATGGGCTCCACATCTTCTGGGGCTTCTATGAGAACGCGTTCGCGCTGATGCGCGAGTGCTACAAGCTCATGGACCGGCCCCTGACGATGCCGCTGGCCACCTTCGAGGAGGCCTTCCGTCCCCGGGATCTCGTCGCCATGGAGGACTTCGTCCAGGGCACCTGGCAGCGGTGGGTGATCCCCTTTCCCTCGAACACCCGGCGGCCGGGAGAGGGCCTGGAGGAGACGGCTGCGTGGCAGGTGATCGCGGGGCTGCTCGACGTGGCGCGGCAGATCTTCGACAGGCTGAAGGGAGGGCTCTCGCTGTCGGCGGAGCGGGGGCCTGCCCTCATCATCGAAGAGGTGGTACTGGCGGTCGGGACACGGATGATCCAGCAGGCCTATGAGCTCGCCTCGAACGCGGCGCAGACGCAGGCCGCTGCCCTCGAGTCCCTGGGAGGGAAGATCCTCGAGCTGATGCGCGAGTTCCTTCGCTGGCTCTGGGCGCAGATCTCGCACCTGATCGAGTCGAACTTCCTGCTCTACCAGCTCACGGTGGGGCTCGACTTCCTGATGGCGAACCTGATCGGCATCGTCGAGGACGGCGTGCTGGTGAAGGGGTTCAACTCCATCGACGGGGTGGACTACCGCGAGTGGCTGAGGAAGCACGGCGCCACGGAGCTGACGCTGCGCTCGGCGCTGCCGCGCGTCATCTACGACGCGGCCATGTCCATGGTGGACGGAGATCCGGATCGGCAGTCCATCGCGGCAGGCAGTGCGCTGCGAGCGATGCTGCGCATCGGGTTCTCGTACCAGGGGCACGTGGCCTACGAGTTCGCGGCCTCCATGGGCGACACCATCTTCGTGCCGCTCTACGAGGCCTGCCTGAGGAACGGCGTCCACTTCAAGTTCTTCCACCGTGTCGAGGAGGTCATCGCCACGCGCACGCCGGGCAGCAGGCCCCGCGTCACCCGGCTGCGCATCAGCCGCCAGGTGGATCTGAAGGATCCAGAGGCGGGGTACGATCCGCTCATCACCGTGAAGAACCTGCCGTGCTGGCCGGACAAGCCGCTCTACGAACAGCTCGTCCAGGGCGAGCAGTTGCTGCGGGAGAACATCGACCTGGAGTCCTTCTACACGCCCTGGAAGAACGTGGCTGAGCAGGTGCTCGAGGAGGGCAAGGACTTCGATCAGGTGGTGTTCGGCATCCCCGTGGCGTCGGTGCGCTACCTGTGCCCGACGCTCATGGCGCTGAACCCGGCCTGGGGGCGGATGGTGGACGAGGTGCCCTCCATCCAGACCCAGGCCTTCCAGTTGTGGCTCTCGAAGGACCAGCGGGCGCTCGGGTGGACCGTGGGAAGCCCGATGCTGACGTGTTTCGTGGAGCCCATCGACACGTGGGCGGACATGACGAGCCTGCTGCCTCGGGAGGGCTGGGCCCAGCCCAACGCTCCGCTCACCGTCGCGTACTTCTGCGGCCCGATGCCTGGACCCGCGATCCCGCCTCCGCCTACCGAGCATGACTTTCCGGCTCAGCAGAAGGAGCTGGCGCTGCAGAACGCGCTCAGCTTCCTGCGCAACGATCTGGGGGTGCTCTGGCCGAAGTGCACGCAGTCGAAGAACCCGCCCGTGTTCGACTGGACGCTGCTGGTGCCGTCGAACGAGGGGGTAGGGGAGGCGCGCTTCACGACACAGTACTGGCGGGCCAACGTGGACCCGAGCGAGCGCTACACCCTGGCGCTGCCGGGCACCGCGAAGGCGCGCATCCGGCCGGACAACACCGGGTTCGAGAACCTCACGATCTGTGGGGACTGGGTGGACAACGGCTTCTACATCGGAGCGGCCGAAGGCGCCGTCATCTCCGGCATGTTGGCCTTCCGCGCCCTCACGGGTCGGAAGCTGCACATCTCCGGCGAGGCGTTCTGGTACCGCTGAAACACGAGATCATCGATGAGCACGGCACAGCATTCGCGCAGGCGGAAGCGCAGGATCGTCATCCTCGGAGGCGGCGTGGGCGCCATGACGGCCGCCTTCGGGCTGACCAGCTATCCCGGCTGGCAGGACCAGTACGAGGTAGCCCTCTACAGCCTGGGATGGCGGCTGGGAGGCAAGGGCGCCAGCGGCCGCAACAAGGACTCCTCCCAGCGCATCGAGGAGCACGGCCTCCACGTCTGGATGGGGCACTACGAGAACGCCTTCCGGGTGATGCGGCAGGCGTACCAGGAGCTGGGGCGGCCTCGTGGGGCGCCGCTGGCCACGATCGATGAGGCCTTCAAGAAGCAGTCCTTGATCTCGCTCTTCGAGCGCACTCCCACGGACTGGGTGAAGTGGGACTTCCAGTTCCCCACCAACCTCGAGGAGCCCGGGGTGGCTCGGGATCTCCCGAACCTTGTCACCCTCCTGGAGCGCGGGCTGAAGGCGCTGCTCGATCTCTTGTTCGAGGCACCGGGAGCCGGGCTCGCAGCGGCAACGCCCGCGCCCGACAGTCTGCCGGCCAAGGTCGAGGGTGTGCTCCGGTCGCTGGGGCTCTCGCTCATCCCGAGGATCGGTGTGCCTGGGATCGGGCGTGTGCTCCAACTGGCGCAGCAGCTGGCCTCGCGGCTGCCGCACTCGCCGGGCGAGCAGGACCCGACGCAGCTGGATGCGCTGCTCTGGCTGGTGGAGGAGTCGTTTGCACGGCTGCAGGCGCGCTTCACCCGGAACATGGAGAACAGCGCGGTTCGCAAGCTCTGGGGCGTGCTGGAGCTAGGGCTCGTCATGACCCGAGGCGTGCTGCGGGATGGCGTGCTGAGCAAGGGCTTCAACGCCATCGACGGCGAGGACTTCCGGGCTTGGCTGGCACGCCATGGAGCCAGTGACTTCACGCTCTACCGTGCTCCCATCGTGAAGGGCATGTACCAACTGCTCTTCGCGTACATCCAGGGGGACCCGAACCGGCAGCAGCTCGCGGCGGGCGTGGCATCGCGGTTCATGCTGCGCATGGCGCTCGGCTACAAGGGCTCCGTCTTCTACAAGATGCGCGCGGGCATGGGCGACGTCATCTTCACTCCGTTGTACGAGGTGCTGAAGCGGCGCGGCGTCCAGTTCCACCTCTTCCACAAGGTTCGCCAGCTCCGGACGGATCTGCTGACGCGGAACGTGGAGCGCGTGGAGATGACGCAGCAGGTGCAGCTGAAGGATCCCGCGAAGGGGTACCAGCCCCTGGTCGATGTGCTCGGGCTGCCGTGCTGGCCCGATCGGCCGCTCTACGATCAGATCGTCGATGGCCAGGAGCTGGAGGACTCGCGCATCAACCTGGAGTCGTACTGGGCTCGGCCCTGGAAGGGCGAGCGTCCCGTCACGCTGGAGCGAGGCAAGGACTACGATCTGCTGGTGATGGGGATCTCGCTTGGGGCCTTCCCATATGTCTGCGAGGATCTCATTGCCCGGAGCCCGCGCTGGCAGCGGATGATGGAGGCGCTGCAGACCAACCAGACCCTGGGGGTGCAGCTCTGGCTCTCCAAGAGCCTGGAGGAGCTCGGCTGGCGGCCCTCGCCCACGGTGATGACGGGCTATGCCGAGCCGCTCAACACCTACGCGGACATGGCCCAGGTCATCCCCCGGGAGACGTGGCCGCCCGGAATGGTCAAGGACATCGCCTACTTCACGGCGCCCCTGCTCGACGCGACGGTGATTCCTCCCTTCACCGATCATGACTTCCCCAAGAGGGAGCACGAGCGGTTGAAGCAGCTGTCCCTCCGCTGGTTCCGCGAATGGACGGGAGCGCTGTGGCCAGATGCGACGCGCTACAACCCCACGGGCCTGGACTGGGAGTTGCTCACGGCACCGCGCAATGCCCAGGGCGTGGTGCGCTTCGACAGCCAGTACTGGCGAGCGAACATCGATCCCAGTGAGCGCTACGTGCTGTCCCCGCCAGGCTCGACGGCGGCGCGGCTCGGCTCGCACGAGTCGGGCTTCCCCAACCTCTACCTCGCGGGCGACTGGACGCTGACGGGGCTCAACGCCGGGTGCGTGGAGGCGGCGACCATGTCGGGGCTCCAGGCCTCCCAGGCCATCTCGGGCTACCCGGAGCACATCTCGGGCGAGAGCGATTTCTGATCGGACCGGGCCCCGGACCTCGGGGCTCAGGTGCCGGGCCGGGGCTCCAGCGGGAGGCGGAAGCGGAAGGTGGAGCCCGCTCCGGGCGTGCTCTCCACCTCGATCTGGCCTCCGTGGGCCTCGATGATGCGGCGGCTCACGGCCAGACCGAGACCCACGCCCGGGATGGTATCCCGGGTGGCGGCGCTGCGTCGAAAGGGCTCGAAGATGCTCTCCCGTTCCGATTCAGGGATGCCCACCCCCGAGTCCGTCACCGCCACCCAGGCGCTGTCTCCCTCCGTGGACAGCGCGACGCGCACCTGTCCTCCTTCGGGGGAGTACTTGATGGCGTTGTTCACCAGGTTGTTGAGCACCTGGGAGATGCGGGTGCTGTCGTAGCGCACGAGCACCGGCTCCTCCGGCACCTGGAGCACCAGCGTGTGGTGGGATGAAGTCTCCTCGTGCAGCGCGATGCCCTCTTGGAGCAGTCCTCGCAGGTCATGCTCCTCCATGCGCAGCTCGAGCTTGCCGGCCTCGATCCGGGCGGTGTCGAGCAGATCCTCCACCATTCGCTCGATGCGCTCGACCTGGCGGATGACGATGACGAAGCGCTCTCGCAGTTTGTCCTCGGGAGGCAGCGGGCGGTCCTGGCGCACGGTCGCCGCGCTCAGCTTGAGGGCGCTCAGCGGGTTGCGCAGATCGTGGGCCACGCCCGCGATGAAGCCGAGCTGCACCTCGCGGTGGTGTGCGAGCCGCCGGGCCATGTCGTTGAACTCGCGTGCGATCTCTCGCAGCTCCAGGGCACCGGTCTCAGGCACCGCGATGTCACGGGCGCCCGGGCGGAAGTCCACCAGGGCATCGCGGATGGACAGCAGGGGTTGGTACGCATAGCGGCGGATGCTCCAGAGGACTACGCCGAGCCCGAGGAACAGCGCCGTAACGAGGATGAGGCCCAGCCGGTTGGCCAGCTCATCCCACTGGCGAGTCTCCTCCGCCACGCGTCGGGCGTCATCGATGTTGATTTTGACGAGGCGCTTGGAGTTGTCCAGGGCCTTATCCAGCGACTGGAGGCTCTCCGCGATGCTCGTCCGCCCCTGGGACCTCAGCCGCTGCTCGATCGCCAGGTACTCCGTGGAGTTTCGGGTGAGCTCCTGGAGGATGGAGGCCTCCTCGGAACTTCCGATGAATTTCCTGGCCTCGGTGAGCCAGTGCTGGAGATTCTTCTCCGCATCGCTCATGACGGTGGCGTGGATCGCGTCTCCGGTGAGCTCGAGAAGCTGCTGTTCGTGGCTGTGGAGCAGGAGCGCGATCTCGATCTCTTCCGCCGCGCGCACGCTCTCCACCGTCTGCCCGAGCTGCAGGCTGTCACGCTCCATCCGCTTGGTGATGGTGACCAGGGCGGTGGAGATCGCGAGGGCGAGGAGCAGGATGGCTCCCGCCACACCCGTGAGCAGACTTCGAAGGCTCAATGTGACTCTCACGGGGGCTCACACTAGCCCATCTCCTCCGCTCAGACGGGAGGACTCGCTCGCTGCGCGCCTCCCGGCAGCACGACAATGAACTCTGCGTACTTTCCTTCCTCGGACTCCACCGAGAGCCTTCCACCCAGCGACACCACGACGATCTCGTGGCTGATGGAGAGCCCCAGCCCCGTGCCCTCTCCGGCGGGCTTGGTGGTGAAGAAGGGAGTGAAGAGTTTCTTCTGGAGCGGAGCAGGGATTCCTTTGCCGTTGTCCCGGACGCGGATCTCCACCTCGCTACCCGTCCACCGGGTGGACACCTTCACCCGGGCCTCCTCGGTGCTCCCGGGCAGCAGGGCCTTCTCGCTCGCCGAATAGCAGGCGTTGTCCACCAGGTTGAGGAGCACGCGGCGGATGTCGTCGGTGACCAGGGGGACATCGGGCACCGTGGCGTCGAAGGCCGTCTCGATGATCACGTTGCGCCGCGAGCTCTTCGCCTTCAGCCCGTGGTGCACCAGGCGCACCGCCTCCTCCACGAGCTGGTTGACGTTGGTGGCGCGCTTGTCGCCCCGCTTGTTGCGTGCGTGCTGCAGCATCCCGTCGATGATGCTGACGGCGCGCTGCCCGTGCTCGCGGATCTTCCGCGTGTTCATCTCCAGCTCGTCCAGGATGTCGGCCATCTCCTGCTCCTGATCGGGGGGCAGGGGCTTGACACCGGGCTTCATCCCTCGCAGCTCGCGCACCCGGTCATTCGAGAGCGCGGCGAAGTTGCTCACGAAGTTGAGCGGGTTCTTCAGCTCGTGGGCGATGCCGGCGGTGAGCGCTCCCAGCGAGGCCAGCTTCTCCTGGGTGATGATCTGCGCCTGCATGGCCTTGAGGGTCTCCAGCGCTCGCTGGAGCTCCGCGTTCTTGCTGTGCAGCTCCGCGGTGCGGTCCGCCACCCGATCCTCCAGGGTGTGGCTGTAGTCCTCGAGCCGCCGGTAGAGCTCCGCGTTCTCGATGGAGATGGCCGCCTGGGCCGTCAGCATCCCCAGCATCTTGAGCCGGCTGTGGTTGAAGGCGCCCGGGGTGAGGTTGTTCTCCAGGTAGAACAGCCCGAGCACCTGTCCGCGGTGCCGGATGGGCGCGCAGAGCACCGAGCGGATCTGGTGGGCGGAGACGTACGAGTCGTTGCGCCATGGATCCATGGAGGACGCGTCGTCCAGCATCAGGTGCGTTCCCGTCTGCAGCACCTGGGCGACGATGGAGTGGCAGAGCGCCTGGCTCCTGCCCAGGGGCAGGGCCTGGAGGGGATCGGAGTCCCGATGGCCGACCTCGCCCGTGGCCTCGACGAAGAACTCCTGGCCTCGGCGCAGCACCAGGGCGCCGCGCTGGGCCCCCGCGCTCTCCATGACGACATGGATGAGGTTGCCCACGAGCTGGGGGAACAGGATCTCGCTGGAGATGGCCTGGGAAGCCTTCATCGCCGAGGTGATGTCGAACGATTCGGCGACGGAATCCGCGGTGGACGGGTGCGTGGAGCCCGTGCGCTCCGTCTGCAGCGGCGAGTGCGTCGACGGCGAGCCGGGCCGGGGTTTGCCGTCCCAGTGCCGCAGGGCGCTGCCGTGGGAGAGCAGCAGGTTGGACTGCTCGACGGCCAGGAGGCGGGCCTTGGTGGTAGCGCCCCAGCGCTCGTAGGCGTAGAGGGCCTCGAGCAGGTACGCCGAGGAGAGGATCCGGCGGCCCCGCGACGCGAGGAAGCGGAAGGCCTGCTCGCAAGCGACGGCCTCCACCCCGACGAAGCCGCTGCTGCGCGCCGCGGCGATCGCTCGCTCGTACTCGGCGATGGCCTCCGGCTCCTGGCCCTTCACACGGGAGAGCTCCGCGCTCACCAGCAGGTGGTAGGGGCCGAAGTTCTCCGGCGACCGTCGTGCGTACTTCTCCAGGGCGGCGCGGTGCTGCTCGATGATCTGGAGCAGCTCCTTCTGCCGAGCCTCGTGCGCCTCTGCGTAGACGGAGGCCGCGCTCAGCGAGTGGTAGAAGGCGTGGGTGGCCACGTGGAAGAGCCCGGAGATGAAGGGCAGGAGCGGCACCACCTCCTGGGCCTTCTCCAGCGCCTCCGCTGGCTGCCGCATCAGGAAGTGCCGTTCGGCCGCGGCCAGCTTCAGATAGGCCAGGGCGGTGTTTCCCGTTCCGTTGGGAGGCTGCTGGGGGGCTGACTCCTCCACGCCCGTGAGCGCCAGCAGCGTCCGGTGCATGCCCATGAACATCTGCAGCGAGTCGGGATCGCGCTTCGTCTCGAGGAAGTCGATGAAGCGGCGGTTCTCCGCCAGGATCTCCGGCAGGGGATCTCCCACCGCCACGCGGCGCCACAGCCGCACGATCAGGCAGTGCCCGGCGTAGATCCAGTCACCGCTCTCCATCAGCCCCTTGTAGGCCTCGGTGAGCTCCGCGACGCCGGTGCGTGCGCTCTGGGTCCAGTGATCGATCAACCCGGCCCGCAGGTAGCGGACGCGGGAGTGCAGCATGGGATCGCGGAAGCGCGCGGACAGCTCCACCGCGAGCTGGCCGAACTCCCGGCCCTTCGCGGGATCATCCAGCGCCGAGGCCAGGAGGACTCCATAGATGACGTAGCCGAAGGCCGAGAAGCGGCTGTTGCCGTGCTCCAGCGAGAGCCGGACGATCCGCAGCACGAGCAGCGCGAAGAGGCCCTGGTCCGCCATGTACGCGGAGGCCGCGATGCTGGCCAGCAGGTGGATGGAGAGCTCCGCGTCGGGATCGCGCATCCGCGGCAGATCCAGCAGGTCCATCGGATGACGGTTGTCGAGCCACTCCGCGACGGCACCCAGCTCCGCGCCGAGCGCTGCTTGATCCACGACGGCCGGGATCATCACCCCGAGGATGCGCAGGCCTTCGAGCCCGAGACGGATCGCCTCGGAGTGCTGGCTGTTGAGCGAGGTGAGCGTCGCCTGCATGGCCAGGACACTGGCCCGCTGGGCCGGAGAGCGCGCCAGGGTGATCAGGGTGGAGAAGCCCGCGGCCGCCGCATCGAACTCGACGGCCAGGTAGCTGGATTCGGCCAGCTCCAACTGCAGGGTGAAGGTCCGGTCATACTCCGTCTCCCAGGCGGACGGGCCCAGCAGCGCGCGGCCGGTGCGGAAGAGCTCGCAAGCGCTGCGGTACGCGCCCGAGGCCTTCGCCCGGCGCCCCGTCTTCAGGTGGAGATCGGCCAGTTCGAGCCGCAGCGAGAGCGGAGCGATCCGCTCCGGGTCGTACGCCAGGTGCGGCAGAATCGCGAAGGCGCGCTCATCCAGCCGCCCCGCGGCGCGGGCATCCTCGAGCAGCCGCAGGCCCACGCGGATGTGGTACTCGGCGCGCGCGCCCGTGGGCAGCAGCGAATAGGCCGCCTGCCGGACGCGATCGTGCAGGAAGCGGAAGGGCACCTCGAGATCCGAGGGCAGCGGCTGGCCGCTGTGCGGATCGAGCAGCACATAGTCCTTGCTGAGCGGAAGGACGAAGCCGCGCTCGATCGCGCTCCATAGCCGCCGGGCCGTCTCCAGGGCGGGAGTGCCGTGGACCACGACCAGATCGCCGAAGCTGAACACCACGCCCAGGCAAGCCGCGAGCTGGAGGACCTCCCCGGTCTCCGCGGGCAGGCGCCGCAACTCCTCGGCCATCAGCCCGGCCACATCGCTGGGGATCTCCCGCGCCTCGATCTGGCCCAGATCCCACTCCCACCGGCCTGCGCGCGTGTCATAGCGGACCAGCCCCTGATCGTGCAGGAAGCGGAGGAACTCGCGGACGGAGAACGGGTTGCCGCCTGTCCGCGAGTGGATGAGCTGGCCGAACTCGAGGGCCCGGCCGCTGTCCACGCCGGTGGCCTCGCGGACCATTCGCGCCACCTCCTCGGGGCCCAGCGGCGCGAGGTGGATCTCGCGGATGGGCGTCTGGGTGGCGCGCAGCTCGGCGAGCGCGAGGGCCAGTGGGTGGGAGGTGGTGACCTCGGTGTCGCGGTAGGAGCCAACGGGCAGCAGGTGGAGGCAGTCCGGCTCGCGCGCGAGCGACTGCAGGAGCGTGAGCGTGGCGACGTCCGCCCACTGCAGATCATCCAGGAAGATCACCAGGGGACGATCCGCCGTGGCGAAGGACTGGAGCGCCCGGGCGAGCACGCGGTTGAGGCGGTTCCGGGACTCGGCGGCGGGCAGGGGAGCGGATGGGGGTTGGTCGCCCAGCAGCGCCCGGGTCTCCGGCACTCCCTCCACGAGTACGGAGGTGTTCACGCCGAGCGCCTCGTCCAGGCGCTGACGTGCCAGCTCCGTCTGCAGCTCACCCTCGGCCAGCGTCTGGCGCACGAGCTGGCGCAGGATCTGCTGCACGGCATCGAAGGGCACGCCTCGGAGCAGCTGATCGCACTTGCCCGAGGCGAAGCGGCCCTTGCTGGCCGCCGTCACGCGGTGGAGCTCGTTGACGAGCGCCGTCTTCCCGATGCCCGCCGAGCCGGAGATGACCAGCAGCTCGGCTCGGCCCTTCACGGCCTTCGCATGGGCGGCGACCAGCTGCTCGATGTCCTCGGCGCGTCCGTAGAGTCCCTGGGGCAGCCGGAACTGGACGGTGCGATCCATGCCGCCGGGCTGGAAGTTCGTGAAGGACTCATGTGCCCGAAGCCGCCGCTGACATTCCTCCAGATCGGAGATGAGGCCCCAGGCGCTCTGGTAGCGGGCGGCGGGATCCTTGGCGAGCAGCTTGAGCACGATGGCGGCGATCGGCTCGGGGATGCTCGCGTTCAACCGCAGGGGTGAGGGCGGCACTTGCGCCACATGGGCATGGAGCAGCTCGAGCGGAGTCTCGGCCTCGAAGGGCCGACGGTTCGTCAGCAGCTCGAAGAAGCTGGCGCCCAGGGCATAGAAGTCCGCGCGATAGTCCACGCCCCGGTTCATGCGCCCCGTCTGCTCCGGCGCCATGTAGGCCAGCGTTCCGGTGAGGAAGGTCGGGCTCTCGGGGGTGACGGTTTCGAGCTCGATGGCCACCGAGATGGAGAAGTCGGTGATCTTCAGCATCCCCGTGTCGGGGTTGACGATGATGTTCTGCGGCTTGATGTCCTTGTGGATCACTCCCTGGCGGTGGATGTGCCCCAGCGCCGAGGTGATGCGAGCGGCGTACGTCAGGAACGTGTCCACGTCCAAGGGCCCGCGCTCGTCCAGCAGGTGGCGCAGGGAACGGCCGCCGAAGTCCTCCAGCACCAGGGCCACCCGATCGCTGAGATCCTCGATGCCGAGCACTTGGATGATGCCTTCCCCTTGCACGCGGGTGGCGATGGCGTACTCGCGGTGGATCTCCAGCGTGCGGCGCCGGTCGAGGTAGTCGCTGCCGGGCAGCTTGAGGATGACGGGGCACCCGTCCTGCTCGCGAGTGGCCCGGATGAGCATCGAACGGGGGCTCTCGTGGAGGGTCTCGTGGAAGGTGTATCCCGCACGCTGCGGCATGGCTGGTGGCTCCCCTGCTTCCTCGGGCGATCGCGCTGGGCTCCAGCCTACTACCGAGACACAGGGGAAGGCGGGCCGCCCGCCCGGGGGGCATTGGACCAAGAGGCAGGTCACCGCCTACCCAGGACGGTGGTTTGCTGGGCTGAAAGAGTCCAAGGCGGCTAGACTCCGTCGGCTGTGTCCGAGGAACACGAGGGAGCCAAGGCTCCCGTAGGGAACAACGATACCGTGCTGGCTTCGCCGGGCGCTCCGAGGGTGGCGGCCGTGGAGGGCGAGGGTGTATTCGCCGGGCGCTACATGTTGCTCGGGAAGATCGGGCGCGGCGGGATGGGCACGGTGTATCGGGCGCGCGACACGCTGGTGGGTGATCTGGTCGCGCTGAAGATGCTCGAACTGGAGGATGGGCAGCGGGCCGATCTGCTCGAGCGCTTCCGCCGGGAAGTCCGCCTGGCCCGTCGCATCTCCCACCCCCACGTGGCGCGCACGCACGATCTGGGCGAGCACGCGGGGCACCTCTTCCTGACCATGGAGTACGTGGAGGGGGAGGATCTGCAGTCGATGCTGGGGCGGGAGCGGGCGCTCGGAGCGGTGCGTGCGGCTCGCATCGCACTGGCGGTGTGTGAGGGGCTGGTGGCGGCCCATGCGGCCGGGGTGGTGCACCGGGATTTGAAGCCGGCGAATGTGCTGGTGGAGAAGGGCGGCCGGGTGGTGCTCACCGACTTCGGCATCGCCCGAGCCATGGCGGGAGAGGTGGCCTCGCGCACGCAGGGCATGGTGGGCACGCCCATGTACATGTCCCCCGAGCAGATCTCGGGTGGCGAGGTGGAGGCTCGCTCGGATCTGTACGCGGTGGGGCTGCTGCTCTACGAGATGCTGACCGGTGAGGCGCCCTTCTCCGGGGACTCTCCCATGGCGGTGGCCTTCGCGCGGCTGAGGCAGCCTCCTCCGGATCCGGCGGGGCGCCCGGGCGTGCCGGATGCGCTGGCCCATCTGGTCCGGCAGTGCCTGGAGCGTGAGCCCGCGGAGCGGCCTGTCGGGGCACATGATGTCGCGACGGTGCTGAGGACGTGGCTGCTCTCCGTGGGCGAGCCGGTGGATGCGCCCCTCGCCACGACCACCCCCATCCCTGGAGCGAACACCGGAGTCGGCATGACGCCACACCCGGGCAGCAACGCGCCTGGAGGGCTCTCCCCGACGGACCCCAGCCTGTCGCGTCCGACGCCGCGGACGATGAGCCGGCCGGGAGCGCTGGGGTTGGCGGTCCTGCCGCTGAGGTTCATCGGTCCCAAGGAGCAGGATTACGTGGCGGACGCGGTGGCCGAGGGGCTCATCGATGTCCTGTCCCGCACCCGAGGCGTGCAGGTGCAGAGCAGCGGGGCGACGGCGCGCTTCCGCAGTGAGCGAGATCCCCGGGTGGTGGGGCGTGAGCTGGGCGTGGGGCTCGTGGTGGATGGGACGGTGCAGAGCCTGGGCGCGCTGGTGCGTGTCTCGCTGCGCCTGGTGGAGGTGTCCTCGGGCGTGCAGCTCTGGAGCGGCCGCTTCGAGGACTCGGGCGAGGATGCGTTCACGCTCCAGGATCGGCTGGGCCGGAGGATGACGGAAGCGCTGCGGGGCGAGCTGCTCGTCGCCGCGTACCGCGAGCACGCGACGCCGGATGTGCTGTCGACCTACCGGCAGGCGATGCTGCTGGTGAACTCGGCGCCGCGGGTGACGCCCGAGGAGGTGCTCGCGCCCTTGGAGGAGTGCATCGCTCGGGCGCCGGGCTTCCTGCCCGCCGTGGCGCTGCACGCGCTGGCGACCATGCGGACGTGGTTCATGCGTGCCTCGGATCGGCAGCAGGATTGGTTGACTGCGGCTCAGCTCAGCCTCGATCGCGCCGTGCAGCAGGCGCCGGAGCTGGTGGATACGCTGCTGGCCAGGGCCATGCGGGCCACCCAGGAGGGCCAGTGGCGGGCGGCGGTGGTGGCGCTCCGGTCCGCGCTGGACGCCGCGCCGACCTGTGCCGGGGCGCTGCAATACCTCGGGAGCCTTCAGTGCGAGGCGGGCCGGGCCGACGAGGGATTGGTGCGGCTGCGCACGGCTTTCGAGCTGGATCCCAACATGTCCAGCGCCCTGTATGAGATGGCGCGCTGCAGCGCGCTCCGAGGGCGCATGGATGAGTACCGGCAGACCCTCGAGCAACTGGCCCGCTTCCCGTTCCTGAGACTGCCGTCGCTCCTGCTGCGCATGCGCGTGGCCGCATGGAAGAACGATTGCGAGGAGCTGGTGAGGTGCCGGGTCGAGCTGCGCGGCGAGCCCACTCCGCTCGCGCTCAACTCGGACACCTATGCGGCCGCGATCCTGGGTGAAGCGGGCGCGGAGCCCGTGACGCAGGCCTTCGATGCGATGCTCGGATCGAAGGTCAGCCCGAGGTTCGCGTCGCTGCTCTGCCAGCTCGCGACGGAGGTGCTGTGCCTGACTGGCCATCCGCAGCTCGCGATGAAGTACTTCCAGCAGGCGGCGACCTCGGCGCTCATTGATCTGGAGTGGATTGATAGCTGCCCGGCGCTCGTGTCGCTGCGGACGTTCCCCGGCTTCATGGAAGAGCGTCTCAAGGTCCGCACGCGTGTCGAGTCCATCTGGGCCGTCTGAATGGGATGGATCCTGCTGTGGATGCTGTCCGTCACGGAGGAGCCACCTCCCGGGCTGGCGTGCCTGGCGAAGTGGTACCCGGTGGAAGCCGTGAAGGTGGACGGCCAGTGGAGCGCGCGGCTGCCCGGGGGCAAGACGTACCCGTTCGATGACGGGCGCGAGAAGACGTTCGAGGAGAAGCTCGACGCTCCAGATCTGGAGGACACGTTCTCCATCCCCTACGTCGCGGGCCCCATCGCCCCGGTGACGCGCGAGAACGAGGATCCCGGGCGCTTCCGCTTCGAACCCCTGTTCCATGCGGCCTACGGGGCCTCGGAGGCTCAGGTGGACGTGGTGGGCATCGTGTTCCTGGGCCAGAAGCTCAAGGTCCACCGCAAGGCAGCGCCCCTCTACGCACGCGTGGAGAAGCGGCTCCAGGCGGCGCTGGAGAAGGATCCGGCGCTGAGGCCCTTCCTGACGAAGGTGGGAGGCACCTTCACCTGGCGGAAGATCGCGAACACGAACCGCCAGAGCGCGCACTCCTACGGAGTGTCCATCGATCTGAACGTGGCGCGCTCACACTACTGGGAGTGGGCCAAGCCGAAGGCGCCGGTGCGCTGGCAGAACCGCATCCCCCAGGTCATCGTGGATGCGTTCGAGGCAGAGGGCTTCATCTGGGGCGGTCGCTGGTACCACTACGACACGATGCACTTTGAGTACCGCCCCGAGCTTCTCGATCCCGCGTGCCGGGCCGCACCAGCGGCTCACTGAGCGGTGAGGCCGCCGTCCAGCACGACTTCCGAGCCCGTCATCAGCGAGGACTCATCCGACGCCAGATAGACGATGGCGTAAGCCACCTCGTCCGGCTGGCCGAGCCGGCCCAGCGGAATGCCTCGGGCCATCCGCTCCCGGGCCTTGGCGGCATCTCCGGTGGAACTCGCGAGCGCATCCACCATGGGCGTTTCCACGAACACGGGATGGACGGAGTTGCAGCGGATGCCGTAGCCCTTCTGCGCACAGTGGAGCGCCACGGACTTGGAGAGCAGGCGCACGCCGCCCTTGCTGGAGGAGTACGCGGGGAAGCTGGCCACGCCCACCAGTCCGGCCACGGAGCTCAGGTTGATGATGGAGCCCTTGGCGCCACACTGCCGCATGGCGCGGATGCCGTGCTTGCAGCCCAGGAATACGCCGTCCAGGTTCACCGCGTGGACGAAGCGCCACTCCTTGAGGCTGATCGTCTCGATGTCCTTCGTGATGCCGATGCCCGCGTTGTTCACCACCACGTCCAGCCGGCCGAAGGCCGCCAGCACCTCGTCCACCACGGAGCTCCATTCATCCTCGTTGGTGACGTCCAGGCGCCAGAATCGCGTGGCTTCACCCAGCTCCTTCGCCAGCGCCTGGCCGCCTGCCTCGTTCCGATCCGTGATGGCCACCCGCGCACCTTCGCGCACGAGCATCCGTACCGAAGCCGCGCCGAGCCCCGACGCGGCGCCCGTGACCAGCACCACCTTGCCTTCCACTCTTCCTGGCATCGCGTTCCTCTTTCTCTTCGGCCGTCAGGCCTTCACCGGAGTCAGTAACACCTTGCCATCGCGCCCGCCCTCGAGCGACCGAGCCAACGCCTCGCGGACGTTCTCGAGCGGGAAGGTGGCATCCACCGCCGCGCGCAGGGTGCCCTCCGCGACCTGCTTCGCCAGCTTCGCCATGAGCGCCGCCTGAGCCTCTCGCGGCGCGGTCCTCATCCAGAGCGCCAGCCAGAAGCCGCGCAGCGTCACGTTGCGGAAGATCAGGGCGGCGGGGGAGATGAGGGGCGCCTTGCCGCTCATGATTCCGTAGTTCACCACCGTGCCGCCCTCGGAGATCGCATCGGCCAGCCGCAGCGTCCCCGAGCCTCCCACCGCGTCGATGCCCAGCTTCACCGGAGCGCCGCCCGTGGCCTCGCGCACCCGCTGGTCCAGGTCGTCTCCGTCCTCCAGCACGACATCCGCGCCGAGCGCCTTCAGCTCGTCCGCGAGCCCCGCGCGCCGGACGACGTTGATCGTCTTGATGCCCTCGAGCTTCGCCAGGGAGATGAGGTAGCGCCCCACCGCGGAGTTGGCCGCGTTCTGGATCACCCACTCACCGCTCTTGGGTTGGACGAACTCGTGCAGCATCAGCTCCGCGGTGGGCGGGTTGATGGAGAGCATCGCCATCTGGAGCAGATCCGCGCCGGGAGGTACGGGAAGCAGACGCTGGGCCTTGGCCTTCAGGTGCGTGCGCCAGGTGCCGCTGCCCATGGGCAGGAAGACGATGTCGCCGGGCTTCACGGGCGCCGTGCCTTCGACGCGTACCACGCGGCCCACGCCCTCGTTGCCCGGCACCGCCGGCAGCTTCGGCAGGATGCCGTAGATCCCCGTGAGCGTCGCCGTGTCCGAGGGGTTGATGGGGGTGGCCAGTACCTCGATGAGCGCCTCTCCCGGTGCGAGCGGTCCGGGATCCTTGTCCACCACCTGGATGACTTCCGTGGGAGCCCCGAATGCCGCGAACTGTGCTGCCTTCATGTCCGACCTCCTGCTCGAAAGCCGGGGCAGACTACCGCTTTCCGCTCACCCGTCCACCCAGTCTTGCATGGCGCGTGCTGAGGCGAAGGTGTTCCAGGGCAGCTCCTTCACCGAGGTCCCCACCAGCACTCCTCCACCGCGCACGGAGGGAAGGGAGGAACAGAAGCCGACACGGCGGAGGTTCTTCTCGAAGCGGCGGTGGAGCTCCACCAGCACCTCGATCTCGCGAGTGCTCCAGCCCGTCATCTCGGACAGATCATACGCGATGCCCCAGGGGCCCTGCTGGCGGAGCACCTGCTCCAGTGCGAGCAGCGAGCGCTTGAGCCACTCCGCGTCTCCGCGCGCCCGGACCTTGACGCAGATTGTCCGCCCCTTCACCTCGAGCAGCAGGGGGCCCGAGGCCGGGCTCGCGGTCGTCGAGGCAGGTGAGGCAGGTGTCCACGGGGTGGTACCGGGCAGCCGCTCCAGCTCATCGGCGAAGTCGAGCATCCGCTTGAAGCGCCGATCGGGCTCCTCGGCGAGGCTCTGCGAGAACAGGGAGAAGAGCTTCGTGTCTCGCACGGGCACCTTGGACGCGGCGGCGCTCCAGGGTTTGGGTGGACGCTCGCGGTAGAGCAACTCGTAGAGCACGGTGGCGAGTGCGTAGAGATCCACTCGGCCATCGGTGGAGGCGGCGCGCGTCCGCTGCTCGGGTGCGGTGTAGGGGCCGGGACTGACGGCCTCGTCCTCCCGCAGCCGCGCCAGCCCGAAGTCGGTCACCTTCGCCATGCCGGAGGAGGTCAGCAGGATGTTCTCCGGCTTCAGCCCTCGGTGCTGCAGCCCGTGCAGGTGCACGTGGTGAAGCGCCTTGGACACCTCGAGCACCACTCTCATCGCGGCCGAGGCATCTGGCAACTCCGGGGCACGCTTCTGGAGCGAGCCTCCAGAGACGTACTCCGTCGCCAGATAGAACAGCTCTCCGGTGCGTCCTCGATCGATCAGCTCCGCGATGTGAGGATGACGAAGCCCCATGAGGGGCGCCGTCTCCTTTTCGAAGCGAGCGAGGAAGCCCGGCTGTGACGAGAGCCGGGGAGCGAGGAGCTTCAGCGCCACCGCGCGTCCCGTCTTCGTCCGAGCGTGCCACGTCTGCCCCGAGGGACCCGCCCCGAGGAACTCGAGGACGGTGAAGCCTTCCAACTGCGGAGGAGTGGGAGTGGCGCTTTGCGCGCGGGCTTCTGCTGTGCTGCCGAACTGCCCGTTCACGCGCTGACCCTCCGGCTAGCGCTCACGAGCGAATTGTGCGCTCACGCCTCCCGTTCGCGTCTATCGGCCGAATGGCCGATGACTCGTGTAGACCCCTGCACCGGCGGGCAGGCGGCACGCCGAGCAGGGAGAGCCGGGGAAAGCGAGGGATTCGGCGGGCTACCGCTTGCCCTTGTGCCAGGCCTCGAGCTCCGCTCGCTTGCGCGCTCCCTCTTCATCGAGGTGCTTCTGCCAGGCCTTGCGGTGAGGCCGGAGTGCGTCGGCGATCGCGCGAGCCACCACGAGGTTGCGGTACCACTTGGCATCCGAGGGGACGATGTGCCACGGAGCCGTCTCCGTGGCGGTGCGCGAGAGGGCCTCCTCGTAGGCGTCTGTGTACTCGTCCCAGAGCTCGCGCTCCTCCCAGTCGCCCGCGTTGAGCTTCCAGGCGGTGCGGGGATCCTCCTCACGCTTGAGCAGGCGCTTCTTCTGCTCGCCACGGCTGATGTGGAGGAAGAACTTGAGGACGATCGTCCCGTGCTCGGAGAGCAGCTCCTCGAAGTCGCGGATGTGCCCGTAGCGCTCCTTCCAGAGCGACTTCGGCACGAGATCGTGGACGCGGACGACGAGCACGTCCTCGTAATGCGAGCGGTTGAAGATGGCGAACTCGCCCTTGCGAGGCGCGTGGCGGTGGACGCGCCACAGGAAGTCGTGCTCCAGCTCCTCTGGCGTCGGCACGCCGAACGAGGTGACGTGGACGCCGCGAGGATTGAGGTTGCCCACCACGTGTTTGATGGCCCCGTCCTTGCCGGCACTGTCCCGGCCCTGGAGGATGACGAGCACGGAGTGTTGGCGCGCGCCCCAGAGCAGATCCTGGAGATCGAAGAGCTCCTGGCCCAGGCGCTCGAACTCCTCGCGGGAGTTCTCCTCGGTGACTCCCTTGGGGGGCTTTTCGGAGATGGCGTCGAGCTTGATCTTCGCTCCAGGCTTGTCGAACACGGTGGCGTCCACGGATTTCTCCTCTGCGATGAGTGGCTGAGACCGGTCAGCGCGGGCAGCCCAGCGCCGCCTGGAGCACAATAGCGCTCGTGAGGGTCCGGCTGATGTGGGGCGTATCGGATCCTGGCTTCGGCTGCGGGCGCGAGGACCAGGCCCCCTCGGCTCCTCGGGATGATTCGAGGAACGCGAGCGCTCGTGCGGCGAGGCTTGTCTCGGCCGGCTCCGCACCTTCTTCGTGAGCGCCCGAGAAGATGAGGAGCGCGAGGGCCGTGCTGAGTGCGTCGCTGGGACCCGTGCCGATGTTCCAACCGCCGTCGTCTCGCTGGGAGTCCCGGATGAACGCGCGCAGGCGTCTCAGGGCAGGCGAGGCGGGACGGGCTGAGGACATCAATCGCAGGGTGGCGTGGGCTCGTGAATACGGTCCGGAGCGCGAGAGCTCCTGCCAGAAGGACGCGGGCTCCAACTGGTGCTCCAACTGCTCGGCGCAGTGCTGGAGCGGATCCTCGTAGCGCGCCGGATCGAGGAGCCAGAGCGTGTGGAGCGGAGCCGCCTGCTCGGCCCCCGTGAGTCCCGCGGAGGAGGCCGCGAGCGCTTCTTCGAGCGTTGTGCCCAGGGCCTGTTCGGCCTGTTGGCGGTGGCCGGTGCGCAGCAGGGCCCGCGCGAGCTGCGTGAGGGTGTCTGCGTCTGGGCGCTGTCCCTGGACGGGGCCGCGGCGGCCCAGCAGATCACGCGCCTCGTAGTCGAGCAGCGCGCGCAGGCGTCCTCCCAGCACGGCGTCCACGTCGCACAGCGCGTCGAGCACCAGGGCGCGATCCCTGCCGGGCTCCTGCGTGGCCGCTCGCATCTCTCCGAAGCCCAGGTGCCACTGGCGGATGAGGAAGCGCAGCGCCTCCCAGGCCACACGCTGCCAGCGCCCCACGGGCTCGGGCAGCTCCAACTCGACAGGGGGCAGCTCTCGCAGGCGCGCGGGCTGCTCCGCCGAGAGCCGCTGGATGTGCTCCTGCACGGCGAGGCACCGGCGCCGCAGCGCATCCGTCAGCGAGTACCAGGGCAGTTGGAGTCCGGGCAGGGCCTCGCGGAGGCGCTCCGCCGTATCCAGGGCCGAGAGGGCCAGGCCGACGACATGGGCGGCATGGCCTCCCTGGTAGAGCTCGCGGCCGAGCCGGTCCAGAGCGTGCTCCAACGCGTCGCCGTGGAGGAGCGGGCGCTCGGGGAGGACGCGGGCCAGCAGCAGGGACGGGGTGCTCTGGTACGCGTCCTCGCGCCAGTCCAACAGGTCGTCACACATTTGTGACGCGAAGTGGAAGGCGTCGATGGCCTCCAGCAGGGGCGAGAGCAGGCGCTCATCCCCGGCGAGTTCGACGAGCCCCGCGGCGACGGTGCGGGCGACACCGTTCTTGCCGAGGATGATGCGGCGCGCGACCTCTTCGGTGTACTCGCGCCAGGGGCGCTGGCCGCGGGCGAAGCGCCGCTCCTCGACGTGGGCGTGGGCGTACTCGGCCAGGTCCGTGCGCAGCCGCTTCCAGAAGGGCGCATGGGCGGGGATGGAGGGGGCGAGCAGGTGGCACGCCTCGAACTGCATGGCCATGAGGCGCATGGCGGCCTCACCGGCGCGGGGCGGGGTGATGTCCCCATCCGCCAACTTGTCGTGCTGGAGGATGGCGCCATTCATGAGCTGGGTGAAGGCGGCCAGGGGGCGGATGGCTCTGGCAGACAGGTGAGGAAAGGCCGGGAGGAAGAAGTAGGGCAGGTCGAGGTAGTTCGAGATTCCTTCCGGGCGCAGATCGATGTCCGCGGGCCAGTGAGCCCGCAGGGCCTCCACGAGGGCCGATGAGGCTTCGATCTCCTGCCGGATGCTCGGGGAAAGACCAGTCAGGGGCATGGGCGCGTTACCGGGGGGAAAACGCCGGAACGGTACCCCAAAGCTCACGTCGACGGAGGTTCCAGGAGTGAGGCCTCTGCCTTTCGTTGAGAGCTGGATGATGGGCTGCGGCTATGCTGACGCTCCCGGGAACGCCACGGGGAACAGGGGAGGGCGCAGATGACGCAAGAGGCCGAGCCGACAGTGCCCAACACGGGCCGGATGTTCGATTACTGGCTGGGAGGCAAGCATTACTACCCGGTGGACGTGGCGGCGGCGAAAGCCTTCGAGGCTGTCTTCGACGACTTCCCCCGGGTGTTTCGTGCGCTGAGAGACTTCATCGGCCGGGCTTCTCACTTCATCCAGTCGCAGGGGGTGGATCATCAGGCAGCTACCTGGCGTTCGACTGCGACAGCCCCAAGGCGCTGGATCACCCGGAGCCGGTCGCCGTCTGGCGCAACCCGGGCAAGCCGCCCGTGATCCCCGCGTACATGAATGGTGGTGTCGCGTGGAAGCCCTGACGCAAAGAGCCCGCATCGTGCTCTGGGCTCTCATGATCGGTGTCCTGTCCGCATGCGGCGCTGACGACTCCGAGATGAGGCTGGAGCTGCGGAATCATGCAGGGGCGACGTATGACTTTCTCATCAGCGACGTGCAGTTTCCCGAGCTCTCGGATTACGACGTCATCTCGCTGACCAGCTACTCCGCCCGTGTCGACGACGACAAGATGAAGCCTGTCGTGATCTCGATCCCCCAGGGCTTCAAGGGCGTCGAGAGACTCTCGAGCGTCAGCTTCTATGTCACCGTTTCGAGCGTCGCGGGTGACGACTCCCCCCGCGGCTTTCCCATCACCATGGCTGTGGACGGCGACGGCACGCCCTGGCTCGACTATGTCGTGAGGGATGGCGACTTCAGCTTGAGCCAGGGGCGCGATTGAGCGGGGCGGTACTCCCCGCCATCACTTGTAGAAGTTGATGGGCAGGATGGCTCTCACCCACAGCTCGGTGCGGACATCCGCGTCCAGGAAGATCTCCGCATCGTGGACGGGGGACGTGACCGAGTACTTGTTCAGATCCGCTCGGTCATGATGGATCGTGACGACCCCTTCGGTGGCGTTGGTGAGGATGTCGAGCACCTTCTGCTCGTTCAGGGCGGTCGAGTTGAAGAGGAACGCGCCACTGTTGTCGAATTGGACCTTGCGGGTGCGCGCCATCTCTCGGATGGTGCGCACCAGTTCATGCTTGGAAGTGATGATCATTGCCGTGCTCTCCTTGGGAAACGTGCGTTACCGCGCCGTGCACGGTGCCCTGGAGGGCAGAGCCTGTATGTGCCACTGGAGGGGCAGGGGGGCGCTCGGGTGCGGATGAACTCACTGAACGAAGTGAGTCACCGCCACGGGCGCCCATCGGCCCGTAGTCGTCCCATCTCCGAGCGCCCCATCGCTGTTGCTCCCCCAAGCCCACAGGGTGCCGTCTTTCTGTAGGGCCACGGAGTGAGCGTGACCCGTGCTGATGGCGGAGATCGGAGGGATTCCGAGCACCTTCACGGGAATCAACCGGGTGGCGGCCGTCCCATCTCCGAGCTGGCCACTGGCGTTGTAGCCCCAAGTCCATACCGCACCATCCGCCTTCAACGCCACCGAGTGCGACGCTCCCGCGCTCACGGCGATCACATCGGTGAGGACCGACACCTTCACCGGCGTCAGCCGGCGGGTGGTGGTCCCATCTCCGAGTTGGCCACTGGAGTTGTCACCCCATGTCCACAGAGTGCCATCCGCCTTCAACGCCACGGAGTGGGATTGACCCGCGCTGACTGCAATGATGTCGCTGAGGCTCGCCACCTTCACGGGAATCACCTGCTGGGTGGTGGTCCCATCCCCGAGCTGGCCGTTGACGTTGGAGCCCCACGCCCACACCGTGCCGTCGACCTTCAAGGCCAGCGAGTGGGGCCCACCCGCGCTGACTGCGATGACGTCGCTGAGGCCCACGACCTGCACCGGAGTCAACCGGGTGCTGGTGGTCCCATCCCCGAGCTGGCCATACGCATTGGAACCCCACGCCCACACCGTGCCGTCAGCCTTCACCGCCAGCGAGTGGTTATCGTCCGCGGCAATGGCGATCACGCCGCCGAGGCCAGACACCTGCACAGGCGTCCGTCGCAGCGTGGTGGTTCCGTCCCCCAGGCGGCCGTCGCTGTTGGAGCCCCAGGTCCAGACGGTCCCATCCTCCTTCAGCGCCAGGGCGTGCAGGAGGCCCGCGCGGGCATCGATGACTCCGTTGAGGTTCGACACCGGCTGATCCGGCACGGGACGGGAAGCGGATCCTCCGTTGCCGAGTTCGCCCTCGACGTTGCGACCCCAGGCATACGTGAGGCCCTCCTGCTTCAGGGCCATTGTGAAGCCAGAGCCTCCTGTCACGGCTCTGAGGCCATTGGTCACCACCGGCACGGGGGCAGTGCGATTGGCGGTGCTGCCATCGGCGACCTGCCCTGTGTAATTGGCTCCCCAGGCATAGAGGGTGCCATCCGCCTTCACGGCCACCATGTGGTCCTGCCCCATGTCGAGGTCACTCACCTCTGTGAGGCCGCTCAACGGCATGGGCGTGAGTCGGTTCTCCGTCGTTCCGTCTCCCAACTGGCCATAGAAGTTGACTCCCCAAACCCACGCAGTGCCATCCTGCTCCAGGGCACCCGAGATGTAGCTACCGGTGGCGATGCGGGTGATGCTGCTGAGCCCCGGCACCTGTAACGGCCGGAGTCTGTTGTTCGTCGTCCCGTCACCCAATTCCCCTCGGCTGTTGTCGCCCCAGGCGAAGACAGTGCCGTCCTCCTTCAGCGCCAGCGTGTGGTAGAAGCCCGCGGACACGGCAACGACATCGCCGAGCCCCGAGACCTGCATGGGAAGCGAGCGGTTGGTGGTCGTGCCGTCTCCGAGTGCCCCCCAGAAATTGAGCCCCCACGTATAGACGGTGTTGTCTATCTTCAGAGCCACCGAGTGGTGTGCGCCCGCGGAGATGGAGCTGATGCCGCTCAGCCCCACCACCTGAACCGGCGTGTTGCGCTGGATCGCCGTCCCGTCCCCAAGCTGCCCCCAGCCGTTGTAGCCCCACGCCCACAAGGTACCGTCCTTCTTCAAGGCCAGTGTGTGGGATCCGCCCGCGGACACCGCTGCGACGTCGCTCAGGCCCACCACCTTCACGGGCAACATCCGCATCGTGGTCGTCCCATCGCCCAGCTCACCAGAGCTGTTGTTACCCCACGTCCACACGGTGCCATCCAGCTTCAACGCCACCGAGTGCTTGTTGCCAGCGGATACGGCGACGACGTCGTTCAGCCCTCTCACCCGCTGGGGAGTATTGGAGCGGATCCGATTTCCGCTTCCCAGTTGGCCCGCCTCATTGCTGCCCCACGTCCATACGGTGCCGTCCGTCTTCAACTCCATCGAGTGCTTGCTGCCCACCGCGAGGCCACCCGGGCAGTCCTGCGGAACGTTTTGAGACAACGACTTGGAGAAGGCGAAGCACGTGGTGCGGGTGCCATTGCTGTCAATCACCATGGGGTAGGCCGTCACCGTCACCGCGTGCCCCCCACAGCTCATCCCCTGCTGGCTGTAGAACCACTCGCCCGTGATGCCCAGGCGCTCTTCCGCCACCTGCAGCGTGCCTTCCACCCGGTACTCCAGCCGCACGCCGGCTGCCAGACCCGACACCGCATACGTACCGGCGCCCGAGAGTTCTCCCTCGAACGAGCTGATCCCTTCCAGCGTCAGCTCGCTCACATCCAATCCCGAGCACAGCGCCTGCTCCTGGGTGCCCAACACCTGCTCGGCGCCGGGCCCTTGCTCCTCCAGGGGCGCTCCACAGGCCAGCCACACCACTCCCGCGAAGAGCGCAACTCTCCACGGATGCCTGCGCTTCATGTCCTGCCTCATGGTCGATTCCTCGGGCGCACGGGCGCTCATGCGCGCCAGTCAGCAATTGTGCGCGCGAGGCCATCTGCATTCGGCACGCCAGCCGACACCGGAATCTCACTCTCCCATGGGCTTCAACGATTCATGGGACTTGCCAGGCGGGTGCGCTGCGCTCCGCTTGCTCACCTGGTAACGCGGGTGACCAGGAGCAGGAGCCTCCTGGTCACTGCTGTTACCCCAGGATTGCGGGGCGCCACAGCCTTCCCAGCGCCCGGTTCTCGAACGGCTCAGCGTGGACCGCCGAGGGTTCGGACGAAGAAGAGGTGGATGTCATCGAAGTAGTAGCGGTCCGCGGGCGGCAGGGGACCGTGGGGCTGTCCCGGCATGATGAGCATCTCGAAGTGCTTGCCTGCGCGGATCAGCGCGTCGGCCATGCGCATCGTCGTGGAGAGGGACGCGTTCACGTCGCTGGAGCCATGCATCATCTTGAGCGACCCTCGAAGGTTCCCGGCCAGGGCCATGTTGGACCCGGCCTGGTAGCCGGCGGGATTCCCGCTGGGGAGGCCGAGGTAGGGCTCGTTGATGATCGCCTCCTCCTCCAGCGCGCCTGGGGCTCCCGCGTAGCCGGCCTTGAAGAACTCCGGAGCCGTCAGCATGCCGCGCAGGGCGAAGTAGCCGCCCCACGAGTGGCCGTAGATTCCGACACGCTCCATGTCCATCCAGGGACGGGTGGCGGCGACCTGCTTGAGGCCCGCGACGTAGTCGGGAATCTCGGTCTGGCCGACCCGGCCATAGGTCGCGTCCTGAAAGGTTTTGCTCCGGCCCGGAGTGCCCCGGGGATCGAGCAGCATGACGATGAAGCCCATCTGCGCGGTGCCGTTGGCTTGGAGCGACGCGGCGGTGCCGATGAAGCTCCAGGGCACCATTGTGATGAATTGTCCCGCGTAGATATAGGCGATGACCGGATAGTGCTTGCCCGGGTCGAAATCGCGCGGCTTGTAGAGCACGCCGTGCAGGGGGGTGGTGCCATCGGCAGCCAGGACGGTGAGTGCCTCCGGAGGCTTGTAGCCCAGCTCATCGAGGGCGCTCGCATCAGCCGTCGCGAGACGCAAGCGTGTCTTGCCGTCCGTGGACACCATGTCCCGCAGCCGCGGCTGCGTCCGAGAGGACCATGAGTCCAGGTAGTAGTTGCCGGAAGGGGAGAAGATGATCCGGTGCATGCCTGAGCCTGACGACATCCGCTTCAGCGCGCCGCCTTTGAGGTTTCCCCGATAGAGCAACTGCTCGTACGGCGCGGCGCTGTCTGCGGAGGCCAGCAGGAAGAGCGCATCGCCTTTCGGCGCGAGGCCCACCACCTGATGGATGGGAAAGGTGCCCCGGGTGACCTGGCGCACGAGCTTGCCTGCGAAGTCGTACAGATAGACGTGCCGCCATCCGTCGCGCTCGGACAACCAGAGGAAGCCGCTGTCGTCCGGCAGCGGTGTGACCTGGCGTGCCCAGCCGTCCTCAGCGAAGTCCAGCCCGGCCACGAAGCTCTCCGGCCGCTCCTCGCGCAGCACCCGCCGGCGCTTCCCCGAGCCAGGCTCTATCGCGGAGAGGTCCAGTCGCTTGCCATCGCGCGACATGTGAAGGACCAGCGCCTCACCGCTGCCGGGGCGCCAGCCGGCGAACCAGTCATAGGTCTCTCCTTCCGCGGGAGGGACGCGCGTCACGCGACCGGTGCTCGGTTCGACCACGTAGAGCTCCGACCGTCCCAGCGGCGTGCCCGCCTTGACGTAGGGGGCCAGGGTCACTCGCTCCAGGGCGCTCGAGTAGTCCACGACCGGAATCTTGTGAACGCCGCGCATATCGTTGCGCCAGACCATCAGGAAGCGGCTGTCGGGAGACCAGGCTCTCTCGGGAACCTGCCAGTCGTAGTTCTCCTCGCCGCTGCGCTCGAGCCGCGTGTTTCCATCGCGCCCCAGCACGGCGAAGCCTCCCTCGCGCTGCACCGCGAGGGCTTGACCGTCGGGAGCGAGGAGGTTGCCTCGGGCCAGGGCCAGGGCGGCCAGATCGGTCGGAGCCAGCGCCGTGACGTGGCCATCCGACAGGCCCAGGCCGAAGAAACGGTCCTCGATCCGGAAGACGATCCCCTGCTGGTCCGGAGCGATGGCGAAGCCCAGCTGGTCCGGCAGCTGAACCGGCTTCCCCACCAGCTGCGAGAGCTGGGTCCGCAGCTCGGCGCTGGAGAGCAGCGGCTTCATGGCTCCCGTCCGAGCATGGACCAGCACCCAGGTGCCTGCGTCCGTCCCCAGCACCGACCAGAAGATCAGGCGGTCTCCCTCGCGGAGCCATTGCGGAGGGATCAGGCTGTCTCGAATGAGTTCCGGGAGCCGCCTGTACCGATCGGAGAGGTCCAGCCGCGCCTGCAACTGCGTGTCGGGCGTGGCGGACGCTGGAGCACCGGGCTCGACCGCCAGCGTGGGAGTGCCCGCGAGGGTGGCGATCAGGATGCCGAGGCGGAACAGGAGGCGTTGCATGACCGCAAGGTAGGAAAGGGGATCGTGCACCACCAATATATCTTTCACTCCGGATCCAGACGGATATCGTCTGGATATGGAATTCCGCCAGCTCCAGCTTTTCGTCGCGGTAGCGGAGGAGCTGCACTTCGGCCGGGCTGCTGCCCGGGTAGGGATGGCCCAGCCGCCGTTCAGCCAGCAGATCCGCAAGCTCGAGGCCGAGCTGGGGGTGGAGCTGCTCACCCGGACAAGTCGCCGCGTGGCCCTGACCTCCGCGGGGAGCCGCTTCCTCGAAGACGCCCGGGAGCTGCTGGCGAGGCGTGTGGAGGTGATGTCCACGGTCCGGCGAGCGGCCCAGGGAGAAACGGGACCCCTGAGGGTTGGCTTCAGTGCGTCGTCGGCCCTCGGGCTCCTCCCTCGCATCGTGCTGCGGTTCCGGTCACGGTTTCCGGGGGTGAAGCTCGAGCTCGATGACCGCGAGAAGCTGGACGTCGGCGTAGCGCTCAGCACCGGCGATCTGGATCTCGCCATCGTCCGGGGCCCGTTTCTGCATGACGGAGTGACGGTCGAGCAGTTGCTCCGGGAACCTTTCGTGCTGGCGCTTCCGGCACGGCACCCGAGAGCGCGTCAGAAGGTCGTCGCGCTGGCCTCGCTGGCGAGCGAACCCTTCATCCTCTTTCCTCGGCACGCGGCTCCAGGCCTGCACGACACGATCACCAGCATGTGTCTCGGCGCGGGCTTCTCGCCGCTCATCCACCAGGAAGCCAGCTCCTGGCCCTCGGTTGTCGGCATGGTGGAAGCGGGCCTCGGAATCACCATCGCGCCCATGTCGGCCCAGGCCCTGCGACCGAAGGGCGTGGTGTTCAGGGCGCTGAGCGGCGCCTCCGGATGGGCGGAGCTGGCGGTCGCCTTTCGAGGTCCGCAGCTCATGCCCGCAGCGGCGAACTTCCGCGCGATCGCGCACGAAACCGTCACCCTTGCCAGGGAGGGAGCACACTCCCTCTAACGCATGTGTCTGCTCAATATAGGCCGGTGCCAGCTGTTCATTGAGAATTGTCGCACCAACGCACCATTTCCTCTCATTCCGGGATTGACACTATGATGACACGAGTCGGTGCACTGTTCGTAGTTGCCGTGGTAGCTGCCATTGGCTGGGTGTGGTGGCAGGAACGCTGCCAGCGTCTCTGCGATGAGGCGGATCAGAATGCCACGAGCCTCTTGAGACAACACCAGGCTCTGTCGGCACTCGCCCTCATTGACGCAGTGGATTCCCGCTGCCGCTGTGAGCGTTTTACCTCTGGAGACGAACCGCCGGAGGTCGCCACGGCAAGAGCCTGCATCCGCCAACTCTTTAGAGAAGGGAAGCGCGCCGACTTGGAGCGTCTCCTATCCGAAGCACGAGGCCCCATCCTCAAGGGGTTCATAGGATATGTCCCAGAGTGAGCCTGCCCCGGGCGTGTGTCTGCTGGAGATGAAAGGCTTCTGCGCCAGCTCGGCGTGCGGCTCATGGGCTCCTCGTCAGCGTCCCTCACCTCCCGCTTTGCTCCCGCCCGCTACGCCCAAGAGGGCTTCTGTCCTTCCTCAGCGCGGCCAGAGCGAGTTCGGGGAGCACCGCGGCCACGGCGGCCTGGGCGAGCTCGGGCAATGCCAGCAAACACCACCGCGGTATCGACATGCGATTATCCTCCCATGACCCACCCGATGACGAAGCTACCGAAGGGTCCCCCCAGCGCCATCCTGCAGCAGCTGCGGTACATGCGGGATCCCTTCAAGCTGTTCCGCGACTGCCGCGACCGCTACGGCGACCCGTTCTACCTCCCCGGACTGGAGTGCGGATATGTGGTGACCGGCGAGCCGGAGGGGCTCCGCACCATCTTCGGTGCGGACCCCGGCATCTACGATCCCCTCAAGGCCGAGCTGATGGCGCCGCTCATCGGCGAGAACTCCATCCTCATCCAGACCGGCGATCGCCACCGCGCCATGCGCAAGCTCCAGGCGCCCCCCTTCCACGGCGCGCGGATGAAGGCGTACGGCGCCCTCATCCGAGACCTCACGCTGGCGCGGCTCAACGCGCTCCCGCGCGGGCAGCCGTTCTCCGCCCACCACCTCACCCAATCCCTCTCGCTGGACGTGATCATCCAGGCCGTCTTCGGCGTCACCGACCGGTCGTGGATGGACCGCTTCAGCGCCGCCATGACGGCGTTCGTCGGCGCCATGCACCGCTC
>NZ_JAHXBF010000047.1 GCF_020103695.1 Hyalangium versicolor | reverse complement strand
CGAGTACAACCGCCTCTTCGCCCACCCGTTCACTTGGTCCTGGACTCGCTCCAAGATGCACGCATGGATGGACCGACACCGGTCCTGACTATGTTGAAAAACTTGTCGGACACTCCACTAGCCTCGTTGGTCACAGCTGATTTTTACTTTCAAGAGCGAATACAGCCGGTGAATCGGGTACACGGGGCGCACTTTTTCTCGCCGAGTGCCCGCGATGCCTGTTTCTGTTTCACCCCCTTCGGATGTGATTCCCTCTTCTGCCCCACGTTCCCCCCGTAACTGGAAACGGTGGGTCCTCGGCATCCTGGCTTTGCTGGGAATCATCGCGGTGCTCGTGGGCATCAAGGCCGCGCAGATCGGCGCGATGATTCAAGCGGGGGCCTCCTATGTTTCGCCTCCGGAATCCGTCTCCTCGGCGAAAGCCGAAACCGTCACGTGGCAATCCTCCCAGCGGGCCGTGGGCACGGTGATCGCGGTTCGCGGTGTGACACTGGGCTCCGAGCTGTCAGGCATTGTCCGGGAAATTGGTTTTGAGAACGGCGCGCGGGTGAAGAAGGGACAGGTGCTCGTCCAACTCGACACCTCCAGCGAGACGGCCCAGCTCACGGGGGCCGAGGCGGAAGCAGAGCTGGCCCGGCTCACCCTTACCCGCGTCCAATCGCTGTACACCCAGGGCTCCAGGCCTCAGGCGGAGCTGGAGATCGCCCAGGCCCGGGCGGTGCAAGCCGAGGCCGCGGTGGCCAACCTGCGGGCCCTCATCGCCAAGAAGGTCATCCGCGCGCCATTCGAGGGGCGTATCGGCATCCGGCAGGTGGAACTGGGCCAGGCCGCCGGCCCGGGGAGCCCCATCGCCTCGCTCCAATCCGTGGACCCGGTTCACGTGGAGTTCCTGTTGCCGCAGCAAGCGCTCGTGGAGGTGAAGCCCGGGCAGAAGGTACGCATCGGCGTCGACGTCTTCCCGAAGGATGCGTGGGAGGGGACGCTCACCACCATCAACCCCGAGGTGGAGTTGGCCTCCCGCAACGTGCGCATGCGCGCCACCGTGCCCAACGCGGATGGGCGGCTGCTGCCGGGCATGTTCGCCACCGTGGAAGTGCTCTCGGAGGAGACGCGCCAGGTGGTGGCCATCCCCACCACCGCCGTGCTCTTCGCCCCCTATGGGGACTCGGTGTTCGTGATCGAGGAGGCCAAGGATGCCGCGGGCAAGCCGAGCCTCGTGGTGCAGCAGCGTTTCACGCGGCTGGGCGAGCGGCGGGGAGATTTCATCGTGGTGGACTCGGGCCTGAAGCCCGGGGAGACCGTGGTCAGCAACGGCGTCTTCAAGCTGCGCAACGGCGCGGCCGTCGTCGTCAACAACGCGCTGGCGCCGCGGCCCGAGTCCGCGCCCCAGCCCGTGGCTCCCTAGAGAACGGAAGACGGCCCCATGAACTTCACCGCCCTGTTCATCCGGCGCCCCGTGGTGGCGCTGGTGGTCAACCTGCTCATCGTCATCGCGGGCCTCCAGGCCCTCCAGTCCCTCAACGTGCGGCAGTATCCGCGCAGCGACAACGCCGACATCACGGTGACCACCGTCTACGTCGGCGCCAGCGCGGAGCTCGTCCGTGGCTTCATCACCACCCCCCTGGAGCGCGTCATCGCCTCCGCGGACGGCATCGATTACGTCGAGTCCCAGAGCTCGCAGGGCGTGTCCACCATCCGCGCCCGGCTCAAGCTCAACTACGACTCCAACCGGGCGCTCAGTGAAATCAGCGCCAAGGTCGACCAGGTGCGCGGCGACCTGCCCCCGGAAGCCCAGGTCCCCGTGCTCAACATCGAGTCCGCGGACAGCCAGGCCGCCATGGCCTATCTGAGCTTCGCCTCTGAGTTCCTGAACCAGAACGAAATCACGGACTACCTCGTGCGGGTGGTGCAGCCGCGGCTGTCCTCCCTGGACGGCGTGCAGCGCGCGGACATCCTCGGGGCGCGCACGTTCGCGATGCGCATCTGGTTGAAGCCCGAGCGGATGGCCGCGCTCAACATCAGCCCGGCGCAGGTCCGGCAGGCGCTGGCCAGCAACAACTACCTGGCTGCCGTGGGGCAGACGCGGGGCTCGCTCGTGCAGGTGAACCTCACGGCGAACACGGATCTGCGCTCGGTGGAGGAGTTCCGGCAGCTCATCGTGCGGCGGAACGGGGGCGCGGTGGTGCGGCTCTCGGACATCGCGGACGTGGTGCTCGGGGCCGAGGATTATGACAGCGATGTCCGGGCGGGCGGGAAGGAGGCGGTGTTCGTCGGCCTGTGGGTGCTGCCCCATGCCAACGCGCTGGACGTGCTGAAGCTCGTCCACGCGGAGATGGAGGCGCTGAAGAAGGAGATGCCAGAACAGATCCACGGCGACATCAACTTCGATGGCACGGAGTACATCCAGGACGCCATCGACGAGGTGGTGAGCACGCTGGTGGAAACCCTGTTCATCGTCGTGGTGGTCATCTTCCTGTTCCTCGGCTCCGTGCGCTCCATCCTGGTGCCGGTGGTGGCCATCCCTGTGTCGCTCATCGGCACGGTGTTCCTGATGCAGCTCTTCGGGTTCACGGTGAACCTGCTCACGCTGCTCGCGGTGGTGCTCTCGGTGGGGCTCGTGGTGGACGACGCCATCGTCGTGGTGGAGAACGTGGAGCGGCACCTGCGCGAGGGGCTGAGCCCGGTGGACGCCGCGCTTCGGGGCGCGAGGGAGCTGGCGGGGCCCATCCTCGCGATGACCCTCACGCTCGCTGCGGTCTACGCGCCCATTGCCTTCCAAGGTGGGCTGACGGGCTCGCTGTTCCGCGAGTTCGCGCTCACGCTGGCGGGGGCGGTGACGCTGTCGGGCGTGGTGGCGCTGACGCTCTCGCCGATGATGTCGGCGGCCCTGCTGCGCGCGGGGCACGAGGACCAGGGCCTGCCCGGACTCATCAACCGCACCTTCGAGCGGATTCGGGCCGCCTACGCCCGGTTGCTGGACGGAGCGCTGGGTGCCCGGGGCGTGGTCTACACCGCGTGGGCGGTGCTGAGCGTGCTCGCGCTCCTCATGTTCTCGCAGTCGCCGCAGGAACTGGCCCCCACGGAGGATCAGGGCATCATCTTCGGCATCGTCAACACCCCGTCCAACGCCACGTTGGATCAGCTTCTGCCCTCCGTGGAGGAGGTGAACCGGACGGTGATGGAGATGCCGGAAGCGGCGTCCACCTTCCAAATCACCAACCCCTCCATGGGCTTCTGGGGCCTGGAGCTGAAGCCGTGGACGCAGCGTCAGCGCTCCGCGGCTCAGGTGCTGGCCGAGACGCAGCAGCGCGTCAGCGCCATCCCGGGCATTCAGACCTTCCCCATCCTGCCCTCCGCGCTGCCGGGCGGCGGCAACTTCCCGGTGGAGTTCGTCATCGCCTCCACGGCGGAGGCCGAGGAACTGCTTGGGTTCGCGCAGCAGCTCCAGGAGAAGGCGGCGCAGAGCGGGCTGTTTGCGTTCCCTCCGCTCATCGACGTGAAGATCGACCAGCCCCAGTCACAGGTCGTCATCGACCGCGAGAAGGTGGCGCAGCTGGGGTTGAACCTGGGCATGGTGGGGCAGGACCTGAGCGCGGCGGTGGGCGGCAACTTCGTCAACCGGTTCAACATCGCCGGGCGCAGCTACAAGGTCATTCCCCAGGTGCTCCGGACGTCCCGGCTCAACCCCGAGCAGTTGAAAGACATCCATGTGACGGGCCCCAACGGCCAGCTCGTGGCGCTGTCGTCCATTGCCTCGCTCCAGGACACCGTGGCGCCCCGGTCGCTCAACCGCTTCCAGCAGCTCAACGCGGTGAAATTGAGCGGCGTGGCCATCCGGCCGTTGGACGAGGCGCTCACCTATCTGGAGACGGAAGCGTCGCGGATCCTGCCCAAGGGCTACAGTATCGATTACACGGGAGAGTCGCGGCAGTTGCGCGTGGAGGGCAACAAGTTCCTCCCGGCGTTCCTGCTGGCGGTGGTGCTCATCTTCCTGGTGCTCGCGGCCCAGTTCAACAGCTTCCGGGATCCGTTCATCATCCTTGCCGGGTCGGTGCCGCTGGCGCTCTTCGGCGCGCTGCTGACCACGTTCCTGAAGATGCCGAACCCCAACATGACGTTTTTCACCGATGGCTTCACCACCACGCTCAACATCTACTCGCAGGTGGGGCTGGTGACCCTGATGGGGCTCATCGCGAAGAACGGCATCCTCATCGTCGACTTCGCGAATCGGCTCCAGGAGCAGGGGCACACGAAGCTCGCGGCTGTGAGGGAGGCGGCCTCCGAGCGGCTCCGGCCGATCCTGATGACGAGCGTGGCGACGGTGGCGGGCCACTTCCCGTTGGTTCTGGTGGAGGGGCCGGGTGCGGCGGCGCGCAACAGTATCGGGCTCGTGCTGGTGACCGGCATGGCCATCGGCACGTTCTTCACGCTCTTCTTCGTCCCAGCGATCTACCTCCTCATCGCCCGGGAGCGCACGGTGGCCACCGGGCACGAGCGGCGGGAAGAGCAGGGACCGCTGCTGCCAACTCCCGCGCCCCAGCAGGGACACTGAGGGTGAGCAGCATCGCTACCGTGCTGATTCAGCAGATGGCATCCCGCCGCCTTCATTCAGCCTCTCGGTTTCACCCTGGGCTCAGCGACCCGGGAGGATGGCCTGCAGGAAGCGCGGACCCTTGCGCTCATCCACCTGGTCCGCCTGCCACTCTGCCCACTGGGCCATGCTGATCGACACCTGCAGCGAGAAGTCCGTGGAGATCCACTGGGTGCCGCCGTTGGAGTACTGCGGCTTCGGCACGACACTGCCCCCCTGGAACGAGGTGCTGCACGTGCTGGTCGCGAAGTACACGGCATCCACGGACACCTGCCCCGGCGCCGTCGCGCACTGTCCCGGCTTTGGGGTGGAGCCCAGTTCCGTGCCGGAGCCCGGCCCCGTGTTGGAGGTCAGCGCCGTGAGGTTGCCCAGATCGAGGAACGGAGGAACCGCACGGTTCTTGTCCGGCACGGACGCCGTCATGTGGCAGGACAGGCAGGAACTGCGCGTGTTGTCCGCCGGGCCATTGAGTCGGCTGTTGCATCCCAGGTGCCCGCCGTCGGAGGCTGCGTTCCAGCGATCCACCACATCCCAGAACACCACCTCCTGCGTGAAGCCCTTCGTCCGAGGATCCACCGGGTTCGAGATGGCCAGCCCTCCCGGCGGCGGCGAGTCATTGCCCCACATCAGCCCGAGCGGCGAGATGCGGCTCCATGGGTTCTTCTCCGAGGCCTTCTGCTGCCCATCCGCGACGAACGTGCCAAACGCCCAGCCCGTGGGGGAGCGGTTGTCGCGCACGGCGATATCGAACTGCAGCAGCCACACCGTCCCCGGGGTGCGCGCGCACTGCTCGCTGATCTGCTGGAACGAGCACTGCCCTCCGTCAGGAGCCTTGCACACGCAGAACGCGGGGTCGCTGATGTTGGCCTGCCACTTCGGCATGTTCATCAGGTTGGGGATCTGATCGGGCGTGGCCGTGGTGAACAGCGGTTTGCCAATCACCGCTCCCTCTGGGAACGCCATGTTGCTCGTGGGGAACACCGGCACTCCGTTCGGCTTCCACACCTGCCCGAGCGCATAGGCCGCGCGCGGATTGTAGAAGCCCACCGCCCAGACCGTGGTCTTGACCTGGGTACGGTCCTTCAGGGTGAAGAGGACGGGGGCCTCGCGCGTGAGCCCGTGGATGAACTCGCGCCCGCTGCTCGGATCGTAGGTCTGGAAGGGGATGTGAACCCACGGGCGCACTGGGTTGTCGCACAGCGTCCAGTCCTTCTGGACGTCTCCCCCCGTCTCGCCCTGGGTGACGTTGCCGGCCTGGATGTACTTCATGACGGCCCACATGTAGCCCTGGGCCTCCTTCCGCATCTCCTCCTGGCTCAGGCCCGCCTTGAAGGGGTTGAACTGCTTCCAGCCCTCGTCCGCGGACGAGTCCGGGAGCGTGGCTGGGTACCGCTGGCTCAGCCGGAAGACGGGACCCGACCAGTGCTCGGGCGGCTGATTGGAGATCTTCTGATCCTTCCACATGCCCGAGTCGGCGAAGTTCGGATCCTGCCAGTAGTCGGGGTAGGGCCCCGAGCAGGTTCCTACTCCCCCCACTCGCTGGGAGACGGCCGAGTCCGGCTGCTGCACGGTGTCGCTCATCGCCATGCAGGCCCACAGGGAGAGGGATGCCGCAGTCCCCCCCAAGGCCAGCGCCCACCGCGTTCTTGTTCGTGTCATGCGTTGCTCCTGTTGGTTGCTGCTACACAGGGGCATTGCAGGTGGATTGCCAACAGCTCGGGCTTCGCGTCGCCACCCAGTCCCGCTCTGTCGGAGCGTGTTTCGCCGCAGCTCGCAGGGGGCCTTCCTCCAAGTCAGGCAGGGCGGTTGACATGTCAGACAGAGCCATTGACAAGTCAGGCAGGGCGGCTGACACGCGAGCCAGGGCCTTCTTGTATGCAGCGGGGCGGCTTCGGGCTTCGAAGCCGTAAGCGCGGACTTCGTTGATTTCTCTTCCGGGCCCGGCACAAGCTGCCGCCCTGATGAGAGACCGCACCGACAGCATCGCCTGGGGGCTCGGCGTCGTGTGTGTCGCGACCGCTGCCGTGCTCGCGGCGACGACTGGCAAGCTCCCCGAGCCGCGCCCGATGAACGACGAGCAGGCGCAGGACGCGTACCGCACCGTTGTCGGCCAGGAGCGGACGATGCGCGAGAAGGCGATGTCCAACTTTCTCGCGGACCGCTGGTCTCAGGACGATGACTTCGCGTCGGCCGAACGCGGCGCCGTCAGTCAGTACGCGGCCTCCCACGATGTGAGTCGGCAGGACGTGTTCCGCGCCATCGACCGTGGCCTGCGGGAAGACTGGTCGCTGCCGCCGGGCTCGCAGGAGCCGCGTGTATCCGTCGCCCCCTGCCGCCCCAGGCCCATCTATTGATGAACGCGAAGACGCTCATCGCGTTGTCGCGCCGCGAGTCTGTGCGCTTCGCCGTCTTCGCGCTGCTGGCGCTGGCGGCGATGTTGCCGTACCTGCGCACCGCGGGCGCGCTGAACGATTTCCGCGACGCACATGTGCTCTGGCAGTACGAGGAGGCCGCGCGCAAGACGCTGCTGGAGTATGGACAGCTCCCGCTCTGGGATCCTTATTACTGCGGCGGGCTGTACGGACTGGGCACGCCGCAGAGCCGGTTCGCCTCGCCGACACTGTTGCTCTCGGTGCTCTTCGGCACCACGCGCGCGGAGCCGTTCATCGCGTTCCTGTTCGTGTTGCTGGGGATGGAGGGCGCGTTCCGGTACATCCGCTCGCGCGGTGCGTCCCATCTCGCGGCGCTCTTCAGCTCGCCGGTGTTCGGGCTCTCTGGCGTGTTCGCGTGCGCGTTGTTCCTGGGGTGGACCAACTTCTATGGCTTCGCGCTGGTGCCGTGGGCGCTGTGGGGCGTGCGGCGCGCGGTACGCGGAGACGTGCGCGGAGCGGCCATCACGGGGCTCGCTGTCGGCTGGATGACCGGCTTCGGCGGCACGTACAGCGTGCCCATCACCGCGGTCGCGTGCGCGGCGGAGCTGGCAGGCGGGCTCGTGCATCGGCGGCGCAAGGCGTTTGAAGCGCGCGTGTGGGCGCCAATCGTCGTCACCGGTCTGCTCACGGTTGGCATGTCCGCGTTCCGGCTCTGGCCGGTACTGGAGACACTGCAGCGCGCGCCTCGAGTCATCGGCGGCATGTCCGGCGCTGCGTGGGCAGGCCTACCAGGGTTGCTCTTCGGTTACTGGCCGCCGTTCAGCTTGAAGGAGACCTGGTACCTCATCGGCGTGCCAGCGGCGCTGGTCGCGCTCGCCGGCTTCGCGCGCAGGCGCTCCGTTGGGCTCATCCTCGCCGCGATCGCATGCGTGTGGTTGGCGCTGGGCTATTCGGTGAAGCCATCGCTATTCGCCGCGCTGCGTGCTTTGCCGGTGCTGGAGATGCTGCGCTATCCGGAGCGCTTCCTCGTTATCGGTGCGGTGGTCGCGGCGGCGTTGTGCGCGCATGGGATCGATCTCCTCCGTGCGCTCGGTCGCAAGAAGCGGACGTGGGCGCGAAAGGCGCTGTGGGTCGCGTTCGCGGCGATGGTCATCAATGTGCCCTTCCAGGCGGTGAACTTCCTCGCGGCCGCGTCCGCCCGGACGATGGTGCCTCCGCCCGTGGCCATCAATCAGCCGTTCCATCAGGCGCGCGGCAACCGGTGGACGCTCGCATCCTTTGCGCCGATGAACCGCGGCTCGCTTTCCTGCTGGGAGGCGTACCCGGTGCCGCAGTCCTCGCAGTTGAAGGGCGATCTAGCGCAGGAGCAGTACCTGGAGGATCCGCATGCGGGCACGGTCACGGAGACGGCATGGTCGCCGAACCGCATCGACCTGCGCGCGGTGCTGACGCGGCCGACGCGCGTGCTCGTGAACCAGAACCATCACACGGGCTGGCGCTCCAATGCCGGCACCGTGGTCGATCACCAGGGCTTGCTCGCGGTCGAGCTTTCGGCGGGCGAGCATGCCATCACGCTCCGTTTCCTCCCGCGCTCCGCGATGGGAGGCGGACTGACCAGTCTCGCCGCGCTGGGAGTGGGCGCGCTCATCTGGCGCAGACGTCGACGCTGGGAGAGCGTCGCGCTGTCCGCAGTGCCGCTGGGAATTGGTGCCGCCGCCGCGCTGGTCATCGCCGAACCCGCGTGGTCTTCACAGCGCTATCTGGGCCCCGAAGGCGAGCCGCTCATCGTGGATGCGCCGCCGCGCAACGCGACGCGGCTGGACGCGCAGTTCGAAGGCGGCGTGTACCTTGATGCGGCGGCCTCCGAAGTTCGTCCCGAAGAGCACACCGTGCGGCTGGAGCTCGATTGGCGTACGGAGGCGGAGGTCGCGCCGAAGCTGGGCATCTTCATGCACCTGGAGCCGGACTCCGGCAGCCGCACCAACGCCGACCACGCGATGTTCTCGGACGTGATGCTCATCGAGGATGCGCCGCCGGGAAAGATCGTGCGCGACATCCAGCTCATCAGCGTCCCGCCCGACCACCGCGGCAAGACCTGGCGGATCTGGGTCGGGCTGTGGGAGCTGCGCGGCGACGGGTCGCGCAAGCGCTTGCTGAAGTCCAGCGTGCCAATGAGCGAGGACCGCGTGTTGGCCGGTACTGTCCAGGTGCACTGAACCGCCTGCATTGGCTCAGGGCTTTGCGGCGATGGCGCAGGCAGTGGGGACAGGCCGCGTGGGCTCGAGTTGTGTCCGGACGTTCTGGAATCCACCAGCGGCCAGCAAAGCGGTGAGTTCGGCGGCAGTCACTTGGGAAGTCCGCTCGTTGGCGCCCGCCGAGCGCGGTTGCACGGCGATGATGACGCGTCCGCCAGGCTTGAGGACCCGGTGGATTTCGCGGAGGGCCGCCAGACGATCAGGCCAGAACTGCGCGGAGTTGATGGAGTAGGCCTTGTCGAAGGAGGCCTCCGCGAAGGGGAGCGAGCCGGCGTCACCAAGCTGGAGCTCGACCCTGCCCGCGCGGAGGGCCCCGGCGTTGCGGCGCCGCGCCTGCTGAAGCATGGTGCGCGACTGATCCACCCCCGCGACAAAGGCCGCGACACGACTGACCCGGCGGATGTCAGCGCCAGGGCCGAAGCCGATTTCCAGGATGCGTTCCTCAGGACTCGGAGCCACCAACGCGAGCACCCTCAGGCTGCGCTGACGGTTCAGGAAGGCCATGCAATGGCCGATGATCGCGCCCACGAAGCCTTCCGGCTTGCCGAAGTGATGCTTCCAACCGGGCATCCGGGAGCAGGCCGCCAGGTGTGTGAAGGGGGAGGGGTCCTGCGTGGGCACCGCGGCAGAGGGGTCATCCGCCATGCGACCGCTCTCGGGCCTGAGGAGGCCCCGCGCGAACCGCGGAAGGGTGCGCCCCTCGCTTCGCGGCCTCGTACCGGGGGCTCATCGCACGGAGTTGCTGGACGCGCTCCACCACGAGGTTGCTCACCCAGTCCACCTCCTCCTCGGTATTGAAGCGTCCGATGCCGAAGCGAATGGAGCAGTGAGCCAGGTCATCCGCCACTCCGCACGCCCGGAGCACGTAGGAGGGCTCCAGAGACTCCGTGGCGCAGGCCGAGCCCGTGGAGATGGCCACTTCCTTGAGCGCCCTCATCAGCGCCTCTCCTTCCGCGAAGGCAAAGGAGACATTGAGGTTGCCCGGCAACCGGTGCTCGAGAGAACCGTTCAAGGCCACCAGATCCAGCCGCGAGAACAACGTCTTGCGTAGCTTTTCCCGGAGGTGGAGCAGGCGGCTGGCTTCTTGCTCCAGCTCCGCCTTGGCAATCTCCGCCGCCTTTCCAAAGCCAACGATGGCCGAGACGTTGAGGGTACCCGAGCGCAGGCCTCGCTCTTGTCCGCCACCGTCGATCATGGGGGAGAGCCGCACCTTGGGGGTCCCCCTGACATAGAGGGCTCCCACTCCTTTGGGGCCATACATCTTGTGGGAGGAGAGGGAGACCAGATCTACCCGGGCCTCCTCCACATCGAACTGCACCTTCCCCAGTCCTTGCACTGCGTCACAGTGGAAGAGAACGCCCTTGCTTCGACAGAGTTCCCCTATCTCTTGGATCGGTTGAAGTGTACCGATCTCGTTGTTGGCCAGCATGATGCTGACCAGGAGGGTCTTGTCCGTGATGGCCTCTTCCAACCTCTTGAGGTCTACCCGGCCGCTCTGATCGACATCCAGGTAGGTCACCCGGGCTCCTGGCATGGGCATTCTCAACCAGCGCAGCAGGATCTCGTCACCGGCCAGGTCGTATCGGGAGGCCAGTCTGGAGTAGTTCTCCGGAGTCACATCCTCACCGCTGAGTTCCGAGATGCGGAGCCTCTTCAGTTCTTCAATGTACTCCGCCCGAATGCGCTCCAGGCGTTTACATGTGTCGAGCACGGCCTTGTGCTCGGTCTTGAGGGTGACGATGTGGTCTCCCTTGGCCTTGTAGAGTTCCACAATCCCTTTGATTGCCAGATTGTTGGACTCGGTGGCTCCGGAGGTGAAGATGAGCTCCTTCTTCGAGGCTCCAATCAGTTCCGCCACCTGCGCACGAGCCTTCTCCACCGCGCCATCCGCCTTCCAGCCGTATGCGTGATTACGCGACGCGGCATTTCCGAACTCGTCGGTCAGGTATGGCATCATCGCTTCCAACACGCGACGATCCATGGGAGTGGTAGCATGATTGTCCATATAAATCGGCAGTTTCACAGGAACTCCCCCGGGTAGAGCCAGTCCGTGCACATCGCTGGATGAAATGATATCTAGACCGGCGAAAACCGTAAAGCCCACTAAACAAGAAGTGTCAAGGTGGGCCATGATATTGCGTGCACAGTGAGCAAGAGTTCTCACCCGTTGAGAGAAACAGAAAAACGCGATGACATCCTTTCAAGGTTTCGTTCTGTTTGTAGCGGCAGTGGGGGCCGGGGCTTTGAAAGCGGTTGCGGGTGGGGGAACGTTCTTGATCTTCCCTGCCTTGATGTTCACCGGAGTGGACCCCATCCGGGCCAACGCCACGAGTACCGTCGCGCTCTGGCCAGGAGACGTCGCGAGTGCGTTCGCCTACCGGCGTGAGCTGGTGGGGCAGGGGAGGCGCGTGGTGCCCCTGGCGATCGTCAGCCTGCTGGGCGGAGCGCTCGGCGCGGTCCTGCTGCTCAACAGCTCGCGCGCCACCTTTGGCGCCATGGTCCCCGCGATGCTCCTGGTGGCCACACTGCTCTTCAACTTCGGAGGGCCCGTGATCGCTCGGCTGAGAGGGGGAAAGGAGGACGAACTCCCGCCGCTTCGGCCTTGGGTGTCCCTCTTGTTGCAGTTCCTGGTCTCCATCTACGGAGGGTACTTCGGGGCCGGGCTCGGCATCCTGATGCTGGCCATCTTCTCCTTGATGGGAATGAGGAACATCCACCAGGCGAATGCGATGAAGTCCGTACTGGGAGTGCTACTCAATGGGTTGGTGACGGCCATCTTCGTGGGAGCGGATGCCATTGCCTGGGAACACGGGCTGCTGGTGACCCTGGGCACGACGAGCGGCAGCTACCTGGGCGCTGTCCTCGCGCAGAAGATCCACCCGGAGCGGGTCCGCTACTTCGTGGGCGCTACAGCCTGGGCCATGACTGGCTATTACTTTTGGCGCGGCGCGTAAACCCAATCGGCCATGCCCTTGTGACAAACTCTTGACGTAGAAATGTAAAACATGCATATCGTGCGATATCCCCAAAACAGGAGAATCGCTTGTCCCATCCCTCGGCAGGAGTTACTGGCCGTCGCAATGACTTTGGAATTCTGAGCGACGTTTCCCGAAACGAAATTCGAAGCCAGTTCGATGGATGTCGGCTCTGTTGGGCGGTCTCGGAGGCAGGCCAAAAGCATCCGGCCAACACCATCGTCCACTCCACCGAGGAGCATTTCATCGTCCCCGCGCTGGGCTCGATGGTCGAGGGATACGTGATGCTCGTATCCAAGAAGCATCGGAGCTCCGTAGCCACGTTGGGCCCCAAGCAGGCGATCCAGGTTCAGCAGGAACTCGAGTCGGTGCTCTCAAAGCTGGAGAGCCAGTCAGGCGCGAGCCGGTGGATTGTCTTCGAGCATGGCACCACCCTCGACTGCGGCCTGAAGGCCTGCTGTGTCGACCACCTGCATCTGCATCTGCTCCCGGTGGATATGGACCTGGCCGCCGAACTCGCGACACGGCTCTCCTGTGAAGCCAAGCGCATCGAGTCACTGCAGGACCTCCGGCAGGTGCGCGAGTCGGGAGCCGACAACTACATCTATGCGCGCAATCCAGACGGCAAGCACTACGTCCTCACGCCTCCGGCCTACTCCTCGCAGTTCGTCCGCCAGGTGATCGCGGAGCGGGTCGGCCGAGGCGAGTTCTGGAACTGGCAGAACCACCCGCTGGAGGGGGACTCGGTCCAGACCGTCCGGATGTTCCGCGATGCAGGGCTTACCCCCCATGCGATCTATTACGCGCATGCGATCGAGGATCTGTCTCCGGCCGAGGTGAAGGAGAGCATCCAGGCCGCGCGGTCCATGCTCTCGCGGCATTGTCCCCAGGCCACCATGCTCTCGATGTATGAGATCCTGGAGAAGTCGCTCCGGGAGATTGACCTGCCAGAGGACAAGCTCAATGCCTACCTTGTCGAGGCCGAGCGTAAGTTCATCGAAGCGTCGAGCCTTCTGGTCGTGGATCTCTCCCGTCCCAACTGGCAGTACGTGGGCTCCCTGATGGAGATCGTCTATGCCACCGAGGCGGGAATCCCCGTGATCGCTGTCGTGGGGAACGCTCCCATTCAGCAGCGCCGCTGGCTCAGGGCACATGTGACACGCTTCGTGAAGACCGTGGAGGAAGCCGCCCAGCTCGCGCCTTCCCTCCTGCAGAAGCAGAGCCAGCCCCGGTAATCCACCTCGGCCCCTCGCTGCATCGGAAGCCGGCTGCGCCTCCGCTCCCGGGGCGGGCCGGCTTCCTTGGGAAGGTCTATGCGTGTCTGTGTCCTTGGCTCTGGCCCTTTTGGTACCGCGCTGGCCAATGTGCTGGCCGTGCACTGCGAGCAGGTCTGGCTCTGGGGGCGGAACAGCCAGGTGGTCGCCAGCGTCAATGAGCGGCATGAGAACAGCGCCTACCTGGTGGGAATCCCGCTATCGCCGAGGATCCGGGCCACGCTCTCCTTGAGTGAAGCGCTCACGGGGGCGGAGCTGGTGGTCTCCGCGGTCCCCTCGCATGTCACCCGCGAGGTGATGGGAGCAGCCCTACCGCACCTGCCTCAGAAGGTTCCGATTCTCACCGTCTCCAAGGCGCTCGAGAATGGAACCCTCTTCATGATGACGCAGCTCCTGGAGGACTGCCTCCCGGAGTCCTTCCACCCCTATATCGCGCTCATGTCCGGCCCATCCTTCGCACAGGAGCTGGCCCAGCAGCGGCCCACGACGGTCACCCTGGCCGCGCGGAACGAGGAGGTGGCCCGCTTCTGCCAGCGGCTGCTCCACACCCCGACGCTTCGTGTCTACACCACGACGGATGTCGTCGGAGCACAGATCGGGGGGGCGCTCAAGAACGTGATCGCCATCGCGGTGGGGATGTGCGAGGGGCTGGGGTTCGGGTTCAACACCCGGGCGATCATCATCACCTCCGGGCTGGAGGAGATCACCCGGCTGGCGGTTCACCACGGAGCGGATCCACGCACGCTGGTGGGACTCTCGGGGCTGGGGGATCTGGTGCTCACCTGCACCGGTGAGCTGTCCCGGAGCTGGCAGGTGGGATTCGCGCTGGCCCAGAACCGCTCCCTGGAGGAGATCCTGAGATCGATCAAGAAGCCGATGATCGAGGGGGTCAAGACCGCGCACAGTGCTCACGAGCTCTCGCGGCGCACCGGGGTGGTGCTTCCGATCTGCCACCAGGTGTACTGCGTGACCTACCAGGGCAAGAGCGCCCACGCCGCGATGACGGAGGTCGTCGCGCAGCAGTTCGCGCAACTCTCCGCTGGGTGAGTGGGCTCCACTGACGTCGACACGTCGAGGTGGCCGTCGACGCGTCGAGGTGGGTGCCGACACGTCAACCGTCTGCCTCCGCGACTCAGAACCTGCGCGCCAGAGCCAGTTCCGTCAGTTGGAACGCGGTTTGCGTATGCGCGGCTCTGGAGGGAGAACGGATGCCAGTTCCTGTTGGTTCATCGAAGCGCAGGGGTGCTTGTAGCTTGCTGTTGCTGTGGATGGGAGTCATCGCGGGCTGCGGTTCAGAGGAGATGCGCGAGCCAGGAGTCGTGGCCACCACGGGCGTGGAGTCGCCGCTGTTGAGCGGCTCGTTCCGCGTGATGGGCAACCGCATCGTCGATGCAAATGGTGCCGTGCAGGTGTTTCGTGGCGTGGCGCGGCCGTCGCTCGAGTGGTCCTGTAACGGCGACGGCAACCCTGGCGCCTCGGGTTTGGGCATCCAGCCGGGGGAGTTCGACGTCATCCGGAGCTGGGGCGCCAACATCGTCCGTCTCTCCGTCAACTGGCGCTTCGCCAGTGACTCCTCCTGCGGTCTGGAGCGCTATCTGGAGAACGTGCACCGGGTCATCGCGTGGATCCAGGCGCGGAACATGGACGTGCTGCTGGATCTGCACACGGATGACTGGAGCTACAACCCACTCCCTCCTCAGGAAGCCGCCACATTCTGGGCGGAGCTGGCACGGCGCTTCGGTGATCAGTCCACGCGCTACCCGGACATCAACGGAGGGCGCATCCTGTTCCAGCTCTACAATGAGCCCACCACCCCCTGGGACCCGAACAACACGCAGGACAGCACCTGGGCGATCTGGCGCGACGGTGGCCTCACCACACGGCCGGACAATCGGGGCACCTACATCTCGGTGGGCATGCAGGCGCTCTACAACGCCGTGCGCCAGCAAGGGGCGCGCAATGTGGTGGTCGTCAACGGTCTGCACTGGGGTTACGACTTGAGCCGCGCGACCGAGTTCCGGCTGCGTGCCCACGATGGCAGCGGCGGAGCCCCCTTCAACCTGGCCTATGGCACCATGCCGTACAAGCAGGCCCCCATCCGCGATCCAAGCCAGTGGGATCAGCATTTCGGCAACCTCGCGGCCACCGATCCCGTCGTCATCACCGAGTTCGGTCAGTACGACTGCAAGACGGACTACGTGGACCAGCTCATTCACTACAGCCGGTACAAAGGACTGTCCTGGGTGGGCTGGGCCTGGTGGGTGGAGGCCAACAAGGAGTGCTCGTTCCCCAACCTCATTACGGACTGGAGTGGGACCCCTACCGCCATGGGCGCCTCGTTGCGGCGGGCCCTGCAGGGGCTCAAGCCTCTGGTGGAAGTGGGCGCCGGCATCTTCCGCCCGGGGCGGACCTGGGCGTTGGACCAGAACCGCAACGGATTTGATGGCGGCGATGTGCTGCTCGACATGGCGGTGGGCGGCGATGTGCCCGTGGTGGGGGACTGGCTGGGCACAGGGCGGGACAAGCCGGGCCTGTACCGGGCCTCGGATGGCATGTGGTTCCTGGACCTGGATAACGACGGTTGGGAGCCGGGCGTGGACCGGCAGCTCCAATTCGGCGGTTTCAGCGGCGACGTGCCTGTGGTGGGAGATTGGACGGGCCTGGGCCGCACCCACGTGGGCGTGTTCCGTGGCGGCACCTGGGCGTTGGACCTGGAGGGCGACGGCTGGAATGGCACGGCCCGGTTCATCTCGCTGGGCCAGGCGGACGACACGCCCGTGGTAGGAAGCTGGGATGGCAGCGGGCAGACGCGCGTGGGCGTGGTGCGCGTGGCGGCGGACGGTCTCATGTACTGGCTGCTGGACATGAACGGCAACGGGTGGGACGGGGCCGACCGACAGCTTCAGTTCGGTCTGCGCGGCGACGTGCCCGTGGTGGGGGACTGGACGGGGACCGGACAGACGCGCGTGGGCGTGTTCCGCAACGGGATGTGGTTTCTGGATCTCAACGGCAATGGCTATGACGGCGAGACGGGCGTGCCCTTCGGCAAGGCTGGGGATGTGCCGGTGGTGGGCGACTGGAGCAGCCAGGGCCGTGGACTCTTGGGCGTCGTCCGGCGCATGCCCAACGGCCTGCCGGACTGGATTCTCGACGTCAATGCCAATGGCGAGGACACAGGCGACCGCCGCATCCAGTTCGGTTTCAACGCGGACAGATTCCTGCCGGGCCATTGGTGAACTGGCGAGAGCGGGCTGGTGAGATCCTGGGCCAGCAGGGAAGGGCGGTGGACGGACGTGACGGCGCGGTACTGGAGCGCGCTCTTTCAGGCGAGTGACGCTTGGAGCTTCGCAAGGACCTTCGACCAGTGTTCGCGCATGGCCTCCCGCGTCTTCGCGTCCGGCAGGTTTTCCATGTGCACGGAGAGCGCGGCACCTTTCGTTTTGGGCACCAGGGTGAGCTGCAACGTGGCCGGCTTCTTCCAGCCGTCTGGCTGCCACGTCATGCGCAGGCGCTGCCTCGGCTTCACCACCCGCAACTCGCCGCGCACGCCGGGGGCTCCGCGCCTCTTGGGAACCTCGTAGCCCTTCCCCGGCTCGGGCTTCAGCGTCGCGCCCGGTCCCAACCAACGCTCGGCCTGCTTCGTGAGCAGATCCCACAACTCAGGAGCGCTCATAGCCAGCGTGCGCACCACCCCGACCTGGAAGCCCGTCGTGGCTGTCTCGCCCACCACCCGCTTGCCGCGAGCCTGCTCATATGCCACCGCGATCGACTGCTGCCACCAACCCGACTCGACCTCCCGGGCCACGAGAGCAACGAGCTGCTTGTGGTTCAGCTCTGCCGCCCCCGCTGCATCCAGGGTGCGCATCCATCCCTTCCAATCCCGTCCGGTGGCATCCTTCACGGCGCTGTCGGTCACGCGCTCGGTGATGAGCGCTTTCTTCCTCGCGGCTGTGGGCTTCTTGAGGCCTGTGGCAATCTCCGCGAGTCGTGCTTGCACCAGCCGCTTCACGAGCTTCGCCGGCAGCGGCTGGTCAGGCCGGAAGGTGACGCCGCTCTTCGACGTGGAGTACCCCTCCAGCTCAGGCTTCAGTGCCGGCACCACACTGCCGCTGAAGGGATAGTAGCCACAGTGGTTCTTGAAGAACGCGAAGCCAGCCACGACGTCCCCGTCGACCTTGAAGGCGGGCATCCGGTAGCTGATCGTCTCGGTGGCCTTTGGAAGCAGCTTGCGCAGTTGCAAGCGCAGTGCCTCCAGCGTCTTCCTCGCCACCGGGTTCTCCACGCTCGCCAGATATGCGTCGATCGGCTGCTGGTCCTGAGTCTTCGTCGCCATGTGCTTCGACCCCCTGAAGTGTTTCGCCACGACTTGGAAACGATCCTGGCGGCGGCCAGTCTACTCAACGCTTCTTTGCGACGACATCCTTGGAGGGTTACAACGCTTCAACGCGCACGCCTCCGAGGGACAACGCATGCCGGAACACAACAAGCCCCACCCCATGAACGTGGCTGGCGACTTCTATGTTGTGGACCAGTGCTGTACCGCGTGTGGCGTCCCTACGTATCTTGCACCCGGCACGTTCGTCTTCGTGAGCGACAGTTCTGGTGCTCACTGCTATGTCCAGCGACAGCCCGCCACCCCTGTCGAACTCGAACGGGCGCTCAGGGTGGTCAGGCATCAGGAATTCGGATGCGTTCGGTACCGGGGCACCGATCCCGTCATCCTGCGCCGATTGACGGAGGCAGGAGAGGGTGCCCAGTGCGATGCTCCTCTCCCTCTTGGTGTCCACCCGGTCCTTCGGGATCACGTTTCCGTCGAAGCACAGAGTCTCGAAGCCCGTTCCTGGGAGCCAGCCACGGTGCTCGAACGCTTCCGTCTGTGGCTGATGGGCCAGGCGCATCACTATCGAACTACCTCCGTCGTGAGGACCGCCACCGACGCTTCCTTTTCGTTCGCGTGGACCGCGGAGAGCTTCCACGAAGTGAGGGCTTGTCCATGGAGCGACGCACCAGGCCGGTGGCTCCTCCACCATTCGGGGAACATCGCAGTGTCCGAGGCACTCGCGGAGTGGCTGGAGAGTGCTGATGAGCTGGGTGCCGCGCAGTGGTTCTCGCAGGAAGAATGGAAGCGTGGCCTTCCAGGCCACGACCGCCCCTGGTAGGGCGATGAGAATTCACAGCACCGTCGCTACCGAGTTCGACCGAATTGGAGCGCTCTCGTGAGGTGCTCCGAGCGGCGGGTTCGATTGGCGCCGCTCCCAAGCAGAGCAACCCGCCGCTCTCAAGCGCGTTCCCTCTGAAGAAGAGGGCGGGGCTGGAACTGATCTCCTGGAAACGCGGGTCAACGATCCGCGTGACTGCGGCTCGTCCAACGAGGTAACGCCTCAAACTGGCAAGGACTCGAGGCGTCGTAGGGGCCCGAACGATCTCGCTCGCCGCGATCGAAAGCCCGCGCTTTGCGCGGATCGTCTCCATCTGCGAGGGATATCCCGCCCACGGGCCCTGAATCGGGCTCAAACTCCAGCGCTTTCTCGCGCAGACGCCGCGCTTCAATCTCGGCCACGTAAGTCGCCGACAATGCGCCAGGAAGACGCAAGAGAGCGCGGGCTGCGTTCCACAGCGATGTTGGGATGGTTGATGGTGGAAGCAGGCGGTCGGCCATGAGTTCAGTTCGGTGTGTCCAAAGGCATTAACCCTGTGCGTGGGTGGCGATGCTCCCGCCGGCCGAGCACGAACGACCCTTCGGCTCCGCTCAAAGGTCTTTCCACGCGAGGCTCCTCCGGTGGTTCGGGAAGTCAGAGCAGCCAATGAACGTGGCATCTCCGAGCCGAGTGATCTTCAGCGCCGCCCCGCAGTCGCAGGTCGCGCCGATCTCGCGGAGGGCAGAGGTGAGGAGCGGAACGGCCACGAACTCCTTCTTTGCGCACTCCTTATTGTCACACTGAAGGAAGGGCCCGTCCTTTCCAATCCAGACCCTTCGACGGCTCCCGCAAGCGCCACAGGAATGGGCAGCGGGATCGAGCACCTTCACAATCGCGTTTCTGACGACCTCCTTCGACTTCCCGATGGTGAGCTGGTGCCGAGGAACGGCAGCGGACGTCGAAGGGGGGGCCGCAGTCTGAGCTGGCGTACGGGCGGACGGAGCGGGGGCGGCGACTTTAGTTCTTCCGATCGGGACTGCGCGTTGCACTGCTGCCGGTGCTGCCACGGGCGCGAGCGCGACGGCTGGCACGCTCGGTGTGTTCGCCAGAGGCGTATTGACCGACTTCGACGATTCGGGGACGGGCACGGGTGGCCTTGCGGTGGCAGGGGCGGTTCGCGCCGGTGTCGCATCGGCCGCAGCAGCCGAAGCGTGAGGTCGAGCCCAGCCCGAACGTCCAGGGACAAACCCGCCGCAGTGTGGAGGCTCTTCATCATCCTTATTCGCAGATGCGGCCGCACCTGCCTCGAGCCAGCTGCGCTCAATCTCTGCGGCTCGCCGAACCAGGTCTTCCTGGAGCGCCGAAGTCTCGTGAGAGACGGGGCCGCCGGGCACGCTCTCCGGCACGACGCGGAGTTCCTTCAATCGCTCGAACACGGGCGCCATCGCACCGTCTGGGTCGCGGAAGAATGCGCTGCCGCGGATGCGAGCAAACCGCCATCCAAGGCGCTCGAGGATTGCCTGGCGAGCCATGTCCTCGGGGAGCTTTTCCAGCGGGTGATAGCGATCTCCGTCACACTCCACGGCGAGCTTCTGCCCGCCGCCCTCAACAACGAGGTCAATTCGGTAGTGCCCAACCTCCCACTGCGGCGTCACGCGGTAACCGGCCCGAACCAGCCGCTCGAGGACTTCTTTCTCGAACGGCGACTCAACGTGGGGTTCCGCCTTTCGAATGGCCCCGGCGACTCCGAAGGGCTCCTTGCAGTGCTCAATCAGGCGTCGGCGAAGGTCCTCTGGCTTGAGGTCGGTGTCGGCGTTGAGCGAATGAACGACCCACAGCTGGTCTTTTGCGCGGCTCACGGCGACGTTGAAGCGCTGCTTGAATCTCTGGTCGGCGCGTAGCGCCAGCGTCCCGCCTTGCGGGCTGTCGACCATGGAAAGAAACATCACGTCGCGCTCATCTCCCTGGAACTGCGCGGCATTGCCGCAGAGGATGCGCCGCCGTTCGAAGTCTGCGGGATGCACGTGCTCACGCAGGAGCCGCTCGATTTCCAGCGCCTGTTCCTCCCCAACGAGGGAGATGACGCCGAAGGTCTTCCCGACGTACTGCTGATGCTCGATGGCAGCTGCCAACAGGGTGGCAAGCGCTCGGGCCTCGGCTGTGTTCACCTTGTCGTTGGCGTGCCCCTCAACTCGGTGCAGCAAGAGCCCCGGCTTCAAGTTCGTGCTGCCGGTCTCGCGCAGGGGTTTGATTCGACCGCCGTACGAAAGCTGATTGCTGAACTCGATGATCTCGGGAACGCAGCGGAAGTGTTCAGTCAGGCAGACCATTCCGCCGAACGACGACTTCGCCAGGTCGTACACCGAGGTTTGCCCATCATAGAGAATGGCGTTGGGGACTCCCTGAAGGTGCTCGTCGATGAGTTGCTGCACGATGTCGAGCTTTTGCCCGACCGCTGACGGGCTGACCTGCTCATGGTCGCCGACGACCACGACATTCTTCGCCATGTACATCGCGGTCAACGAGAGCACGTCGCTCTGGCTCGCTTCATCGACGATGACACAGTCGAAGCGGGTGGTCGCACCGAAATTCTCGACGACCTGCGCGAGGGGCATCACCCACACCGGCACGGCATCTTTGCACTCGCTCATCTTGCGAGCAGCCTCTGCACGGAGACGCGGCGCCCTCTTGCCCGTGCCCTTGCCGATCTTGCGAATGGTCTGAAGCCACCCCTCGAGCGCTTGTCGCTGGGGCAATGCCGTGCGGCGCACCTGACCGGCCCAGGCTCGGCGCTCAATCAGGTCCGCGGTCGTTCGCCGAACCTCCTCTGACTTGGCCTCGATTGACAGCTGGAGGGCGGAAAGGTCCATCCGACCACGACGTTCAAGCTCGTCGTGGAGCTGTCGCCACACCCACGCAGAATCTACGGCTCCCGGTGGAACATTACCGGCATGCACGCCGCGGCGATCCCTGACGCTCGTCGCCCATGCCTTGGCGACGGGCTCAACCTTGGCGAGCAGGCTTCGCCTTCGCTCGAGGACCGTCCTCCGACCGAGCAGGTCTACGAGGCGGGCAAATGCACCCGAATACGCTTGAGCATCAGCGCCGCGAAGGGCGCGAACAAGCTCTCGCACGGTCGGCGACTGAGCACTTGCCCCACCCCACTTGTCCAGCCTTCGAACCGCGGCGGACAGATGCGCTTCGACCTTCCTCTTCGCGAGCGCCCGGGCTCGTGCGCTCAGTACCGTGACGAGTGGGCCAGCGACTGCTCCACGCAGACGCAGCAGTGCGCCGTGTGGCGCCAGATTCGGGGGCTGTTCATCGAGGAGCGCTTGCCAACGAAGACCGTGGCGTTCGAGTTCCTGTTGAAGTGGCGCCCACACGTCTTGCGCCCACGTGAGGCACCGCGAGATCTCGGCTGAGAACTGGGCGCAGCCGTCTTCCGGAACTGCGCCGAGCTCAGCTGACGGGGGCGCGCCGTGGACCGCTACCTGCCGGTCCCAGCGCCCACGGAGTTCCACGCGGAGCACGGCAAGCTGGAGGTGCGCCTCAATCGCCGAAAGGTGCTCCGCGGTGCGCGGCTCACCAGAAACAACACGGCTGCCCTTCAGGAGCTTCTTCCAGGAGCCTCTCGTGAGGAGCGCGAAGGTGCCGAGGGAGCCCCCGTTTTCGAGGTGGGCGCGAACCTCCCCCGCCACGCGGAGTAACTCGACCGAATCACCTTCGACCTGGACCTCTGGGCCGTGCCTGAGCAGCAGCTCACGGGTAGCACCGGCGTGCTGGCGGACTGTCGCCACCATCTTGAGCAGGGCCTGCCACGTCGCCACCTCATGGGGACCCGTTGTCCCTGCGCCTACGATTTCGAGCTTCCACTTCGAGGCGGAATCGAGAACCTCCACTGCCTTCGCGCACCTGTCGGCCAGCGACAGCAACCCTGCTTCGTCGCCGTCCGCAGCAGAGTTCATCCACAGGTCCGCACGATGTGCAGCATCCGGACCCGACAGCGACCGGTGCCGCGCAAGGCTCTCTTCCTCGTCCTGTGGCGAAATGATCTCGTCGGGAGCCGGGAGGGGGCAGGCCAGTTCCACCTCCTGGTCTGCGGTCACAACCGCATTTGACGCGTAAAGGTCGATGGCCTCCCCTTGGGTCAGTGGGCAGGGAGTTCCAAGGGTGACTGGACTCGGCACCCACGAATGTTGCTCACGCTCCGCAGCGACTCGTCTGGCGGCGTCTGACGGCGCCCAGCTCTTCCCGGCGCAGACAATGTCTCGATACTCATCAGACTGCGCCGCGAGCAGTGATGTTCGCGTGCAGTGAAGCTCCTGTAGGAGGACCTGACGTCGCTTCTGCAGCGCAGCCGCCTCCTGGTCGAGTCGCTCGGCGTTGCTCGAGGACAAGCGACCAGCGATGGCGGTTACCGCCCCTTCAAGCTGACTCCGGCTCTCGAGGTCGTTCTCGAGCACGCTGACGCAGAGGGGCCGCAGCGCAGGTACGACCTGGTCGCGCAAGACCTTGAGTGCCTTTGTCGTCTGGCTGGTGACGAGGACACTCTTCCCCTGCGCAAGCAGGTGGCCGATGAGGTTCGCGATGGTGTGAGTCTTCCCCGTGCCAGGAGGTCCTTGAACGAGCACGCAACCATAGCGGTCGAGGCGCTGCGCGATCTGAATCTGTTCGGGGTTTGCCGGCTTGCTCAGCAGCACGCCCTCGGGCTCTGACCAGAGTTCGGCAGGAGCCTCTACGCCCTCTTTCGCCGGGGGCGCCACATCGGTTCCCACGATGCGGAGAAGCGAGATCGGTAGCTCTACGCGCCCGGGAATGTCCGCGAGGATGCCCTCGAGCGCGTTGGCGAAACCAAGGTTCCGCGTGCGCAGGAAGAGAATGGGGTCGCGCCCGATCTGTGGCGGGTCCGCGCTGGGTGCCGGCGGCTCTTCGCGCGTAAACGCAGTCGAGGCAGAAAGGACGTTTCCCAGGCGACGCAGGAACCCGTTGGTGTCGTCGCCTCCGAGAGGAAGGAAGCCGCCTTCACTCAACTCGGCACGACAGCGGGCGAGCACCTTTCCGTCAATGTCGCCGATGCCGCGCAGCAGCGCTGTGTAGAGGTCGGGGACGCTTCCGGTGTCAGTGACCGTGAACTGTGGAATCGAGGGGTCGAACTGCAGCTGAACTCGCTGGAGCAAGACCGGGTGGAAGATGCTGCCATCCTCGTGCTGCCAGCTCAGCAGTCCGTCGCCGAGAACCAGCTCGACGCGTTCAGCCTCGCGCTCGATTCGGCCGTGCAGCTCGTACAGCTGCTCGAACAACTTCGCCGCCCTGAGTACTGGGAGTTCGTTCTTCGCCCACGCCTCATGGATCTTGCTCCAGTCTTCGCGGGCGCGCACTCGCTTGGGGTCAGCTTCGAAGCTGACGACGACGCCCCTGCCGTCGGGCGTGGTCTCGTTGCGAGACTGTCGGTACTCGAGCGGTTTCTGCGCGTCGGTCCACGAAGATTGGAGCCAATCTCGAATCGCGGCTGGCGGCGCTGGGGCAGGAGTGGGCGCGGGCCGAGCCACCCGCAAGATGACGTCGCTCGCCTCATCCTCGTCACCCTGCGGCTGGACGAGTGTGGCGACCGAGACAGATGGGTGAGCGGGAACGGAGCGAAGCCGAAGGGACCACAGCTGGTCCTTGATTGCCCGGGTCGCCGGGTTGCGATGCTCGTTCAGCGCACGCAGAAACTGAAAGACCTGTGAGATCTTCTCGCGGCCTGCGGGTTCAGCCACCTTGCCTTCTGGGACTGCGCTTCCGGCCATGCTTGCTCCTTGGAGTCCCGCGTTCGAAGATCACCACACCCGCAACTCGTCACCGAGTCCCGCCGAAGTCCCTTGAAGCAGGCTCCACCCCTCCCTCTTGGAAGTTAGCACGCCGCCTGTCCGCCATCCCGCCTAAAGGCCCGTAATCAGGCTGCTACATGGCTGAAGCTGGCCTCCAGGTCTGATTCGGTGCGGCAGCTGCGGCTCGATGATGACGCACGCCAGCGTCAACGGTACCGGTGTCACCTACTTCTATTACAAGTGCAACCGGAAGAGCCGCAGCGTTGGGGAGGCGTGCAAGGCCCGCGACGTGCCTGCTCCAGCGGCAGAGAAGTTCGTTCTCGGCGAACTGCGGAAGATGTCGATGGACGTGAAGGCCGTGAAAGCTGCGGTGCGCCGAACCAACGAGGGTCGCGACGAAGAGTTGAAGCGCATCGACGCCGAGCTCAAGGAGAAGCGCTTCGCCAGCCAGGAGCAGGGTAGGGCCATTCAGAAGCTCGTCAACGCCTTCGAGGAAGCGGCGGCTTCGATTGCCGCCGCCTCCACTGTCTTAGGTCTGATCTGGCGGGCAGCCGGCTTCGCGGTCTACGGCGGCCACGACAACGTGATCAAGGACTCGGTGGTCTACGACACGCTGCGCTACCCGGGCATCACCGTGGACAACGAGTTTGCGCCCCAGCACGAGTTCTCCGGGCTCACCACCTTCGCTGTCGCTGAGCCTGGGCTATGCTCAGGGAATCATGAGACCTGTCCATCGCATGGTGATACGCAGTGGCGACCGCGCACGGACGCTCTGTGTCGAGCCGTGGGGGACGGAGTTCACGCTGGCCATGGGCGAGGAGCTCCTCATCGAGTTGACCGGCGACGATCCGCCGTCGCTCGACATCGAGGACGACCGGGTCACCTGCTGGGGAGGGGGGGGCTCCGAGATCCGAGTCTTGCGCGGCACGGACGAGCTGTTCTCGCCTGTCGGCGTGCGGGTCCCCCATGGCCCCAAAGGGATGTCGGTCCGAATGTTCCTGGCACGCCTCGGGCTCTGGAAGCCCAGCGGCGACTGACCCAACACCCGCCCAAATGCCTGACGGGATGGAGCTTCAGGCCTGGCCTGTGACGCTGGGGCCACTGGGGAGACGAGGTCCTGGCTCGCCGCTCTCGCGCTGACTCTAGGCGGAATGGGGGCCCTGTCTGAGGGGCGGGTGGGCTTCCAGGTCACTGTGGGTGCTTGGGGCTCAACACCCCTCGCTCTGGGGGGCCCCTGCGCTGAGCTCAACCGAGCAGGCCGCGAGGCCAATGCCAGGTGCTCCACAATGGCGCGCACCCCACTGGGCGCCGTCAGCTATGCCAGCACCCTCCTGCGGCCTCCACACCCAGAGCTGGCGAAGACATCCAGAGCGAACGTCCGGCGCAGCAGCCCCGCACAATCCAATCGCGGCGTGCGCTCCTTCGTCCACTCCACCCTCGCAGCCTGGGCCGGGCTCTGGGCCGGTCGTCGGGAGGCAGGCGCACGAAGCGAGGCGGCGCGCGGTAGCCCAGGCACGCACTGGTAGCGGCGGCCAGGATGATGATCCAGAAAAGCCGAGTCGTCATGCGTCGGTCCCCCCACCAGAGGCTGACAGCATAGGACGCCGCGGCGCTCCCGGCGGAGGTTCTTTTCATCCAGTCTTCAGCTGAGGGCTGGAAAGCTGGTCAGCCAGTGCCGGATGCATCTCGAGCAGATTCTTCACCCAACCATGCTTCCTGAGTTCCTCTTCTTTCGTGAAGGACTTCATCCTGTAATAACAAGGTGACTTCGAATCCTTCACCCAGAGTTTGTCTCCGTCATCTGTCTGGAAGACTGTCGGCGAGAAATCGCTGATCCAATGGTTCTTAGAGAGGACGTAGTTGTAGAGCTGGGTGCACCAGATGGTGACCAGGGCATCGCGCGCATCGAGCAACCACTCCATCGGCGAAACCGCCATGCTCGAATCACGCTCGACCGCTGCGGTCTCGAGAACGCATATCGTTCCATCCGAAGTCGCCCGCTGATTGGACTGTGCGGGCTGGCCCGCTTTGGCGCCCTTGTATGCATTGGCCCAACTGACGATCCATGACCGCCGACCCGCCAGGACATGGAGAACATTGACCGCCCTACCTATCCGCGGCATGAAGTAGTCGGGGGTCTCAGCGAATTTGCGACGAAGCGTCTGCGCCGCGAACCCCTTGAACCCAGACTTGTCCAGGTTCTTCCACACGAGATAGACCCAATCGCTATGGGCATCAGGGGCATTGAAACCCTTGACCTTCGCATCAAGCACGAAGCGCAAGGTCTTCTGCGTCAAGAAGGTCTTGTCCCCCCAGTCAACGCTCGCCACGTTCTCCTTCATGACCGCATGGGTCCCGTTGAAGTAGAACGGGAAGAGGGAAAGAAAGTCGCTGGCAACCATCTTGATCGCCTCTTCGCGACGGCTCCCCTTGAAGACAATGGGGGTTGGCAGCCTGAATTGGATTCGGAACTGATTCACGTTGTACGGGCCAACCCCCTTGGCGATGGGGAGCTCCTCAAAGTTCTTGTCACTCTTGGCTGTGCCCATACCCACGTTCCTCGTCCATGTCTGGATAGAACGACAGGGGCCAATTGTACCTTCATGGCAGAAGCCATGCCAGCGGTGGGCGCAGCGCCTCGTGACAGGAACGTGAAGAAGCGTCGCGGATAGCGGACGACGCTCCCGGGTAGGATGGTGGCATGAAGCTCGACGAGGCGGTGACAATTACTCGACCGTCACCGGCGGCTTCGGCAGCGCGCTCACCGCGGGCAGCTCGCCCGTGAGCGCCTCGGCCAGCTGGCTCACCTGCTCCAAGGGAATCCCCTTGAAGTCCACCACCGCCTGGCCCTTCTGGTTGCGCACCGTCACCTTCACCACGGCCCCCTTGCCCTTCGGGAAGCGCAGTGCCACCGCCTCGCTGTACTGCTCGCCCAGCACCAGCGCCTCCGGCGGCAACGGCTTGCTCGAGGACGGCTTGCGCTTGCGCTGGATGGCTCGGCGCATCTGCTCCACAGTGCACGCACCGAACGACAGAGTGGTCACCTGCCCCTGCTCATCCGGCACCTCGATGGGCGTGGGGCCCGGCTCCTCGGGGTTGAGCTCCAGATCCGCCGCCTCCTTGTAGACCAGCAGCAGGTTCAGGCACGTCACTCCGAAGCGCCGCGCCACCGGCTCGCTGAACACGCGCGCCATCGCCCCGTACATGCTCAGGGCCGACTGGGACAGGTCCGCCAGCTTCTTGCTGAAGTACTCCCTGGCGTCCTTGTACCCGGCCTGCTGCGGCAGCCGCTTGTCCACGATGTAGTTGTAGATGACTCCCATGCGGTGATGGGTGCTGCCCTCCTGGCGCGTCAGCTCGAGCAGCTCGTTGCCCAGCTGCTCCAGCGTGGTGCCCTGCGGGATGGCCTGGGCGATGGCCGAGTTGGCCACCACCGCTCGGCGGACATCCTTGAACTTCGACAGACCGAACATGAGGTACTTCCCCCTGTGGAACGCTCCATGCGTCCCGGCCGCTTGACGTTGCGGCTGAGTGACCCCAGAGCACGTCGCGCGCCAACCGCCCGGACCTCGCGAAGTCAGGCACTTGCGCGAACGGGCCTCCCAAGCGAGTCCGCGCGCGCGGACGATTCGTCCGCGTTGGGAGACTGCGCGAAAAAAGAGTCGAGATTCCGGAAGCATACGGAGGTGCAGCCAGGGACGTCGTGCGCACGTGTCTCGGCAAACCCTTGAATCGACGAGAGTGAGTTCCCCCGCGTGAGGCAGCACGCGTCCGCGTTCGCGGACGTTGCAGCCCGGACTGGTGCCCACTCTCCACTTCCAACTCAGTTGGAAGTGCCACTCGCTGGCCCCTACGGACGGAACAGGCCGACGGCCACGCCTCACCCGTGGCCGCGTGACACGTCCTGGCTGGAGGGCTCCGCCCGCGCGTACTTCGGACTCAGTCGGGAGTAGACGTGGTGCGCCGCATGCGCGCATCTTGATCGACAACAACCCGCCCTGGATTTAAAGCAGCACCATGTCCCGCTTCTTGTGTCTGGCGCTTTGCCTCCTCGGTGCTCCCGCGCTCTCGCAGCCCAAGGCCGGCTGGGCACCGGTCGGCGAGTTCGAGCTGCCCTCAGGTCAGGCCCGGGTCAGTGACCCCGGCTACGAGAAGTCGTCCGACTTCGGGGTGAAGGTCTTCGCCGCGAAGAGCGGTAAGTGGCGGGCTGCGATCCGGCGGTCTTACGAGAAGGAGCTTGGGGTCCGGGTGGCGGAGCTCATGGTCCTGCACGACTCGGTGAAGCCGGAGCGGATCCTTTGGACTGACTCCGGCCTGAAGGTGAGCGTCGACTCTGGCACGGCGGGCGTCTTTGATGACGGTCGATACAGGGATGATGGCCTGGTCACACCGCAGCCGCAGGAGAAGTCCGCCGAGCCTGGCGAGAGCTGGTACGAGAAGTTCGTCATGGGGCTGTACGTGAAACACGTCGACGCTCAGACGATCCCCTTCGGCGTTGTCTCCAGCGCAGGTTTCGGTGATGGCGGCTACCGCTGCTTCGTGTCGTACGGCCTTGACAAGAAGGTCGAGGCCATCCGCATCGTCTTCATCGGCGACGGAGCCGAGGGAGCGGAGCAACGCGCGCGCGTGCGGGAGATCTTCCGGCGCGGTCCCTTCATCCAGGTGCCATGAACCACGCCCGAGCCCCTGGGGCCGCCTCCCGACGGTGGGCCCCGGTGCTCAGGCGTCCGCGAAGTCACCGCTCCGGCCGAGACTCTCCTCCTCCGGCGTGAAGGCGGGCATGGTCTCGACGAGGGTGGAGTCAAAGCGGTAGGTCTCCTGCAAGAACCCCCCTTCGACGATTGTATTTTCGAGCTGCAAGATGAACTCTTGCGCAAAATCGCACGCCTCCTTGATGCTCTCTGCGTCCCCTTTCTGCAGGAGCCGCTGGAGCCCCGCTCGCACGGCGGCGAGCCGCCCGATGGGGTTGAGAAGCGTGTAGAGCCAGGCGATGCGATCCACGGAAATGCTCAGAAGGGCACACGCTACCGTCCGCCTCCCACGGGCCCCCGTGGAGCCCCTGCCTGCTTGTGGGATCGGGGCCTATGAGAGCAAGCTACAGCAGACCCGCGCTGGAGGCGGCGGGTTCGATTCCCGCCGCCTCCACATTTTTACGGCGTGATCACGGGTGGTTAGCAGCTCCTTCCATCCGTGTTGCGTCAGTGTTGCGTGCCGGCGCAAGAGGCAGGTCGAGAACACCGACCGCCTCTCGCCGGGTGTCGGGGCGCAGGTGGGCGTAGCGCTCGGTCATCTCGATCGTCGCGTGCCCCATGAGTTCCTGAATGAGCTTCACGCGCGGGGCCTGCTGGATGACCTTCTGCTCTTCAGCGAGGTTCAGCAGCTTGCTCAAAGCCGACAGCACGTTGTTGATCGTCTTGAGGCTCAGGGGCTTCGGCAGGACGTCGACGCGCTTCCGAAGGGCTGCCGGTGTAGGGGCTTCTTTCCGGGCGCGAGCCGCCGACCGCTTCTTACGCATCGCCGCCTTGAAGTCTTCGATCTCAGCGGGGCCGATGCTTTCGAGCGCCATGTCTCCGAAGAACGGTAGCAGGTGATCGTCGAGGATCTGAACGGGCCGCACGCTGGATCCCGACTGGATGAAGGGGCACTCGGGGGATTGGGAAAACGCGCTGCTCGTCGCGTATCTGCTGCCCACCGGGCACGTCGCGGCCTACAGCGTGCCGCTCGTCGGGGGCGCGTTCATCTGGGGCGGAAAGGTGTATCGCTAGCAGCGCAACGGGGCTCCAAGGGCCTTCACCGCGAGTCCTCTATGGTTGAGACTCAACCCCAGGTGTCAATTCCCGCGCGTGATTGAAAGAACGTGGCCATGCCTCACCGAACGTGCATCGCCCCCCTGCTCTTACTCCTACTCTCGGCCTGCGCCACGATGGAGCCGACCCCGGGCGAGATCGAGGATCCGAGCCCGAGACTCGCCAATCTTCAGCGTGCGGCGCTGTACCCCTGGACGGATGATGGGCAGTGTGTCGTGCGCGAAGCCTCCAACGAATGGCCTATCCTGGCGGAGAGATGCTTTTACGCTCTAGATCGCGACAGGATGAGGTTCCGGGATGTGACAAAGAAATGCGCCGTCGCCCAAGCGGATGCAACGGCTCCCGCAGTCGTCGCCCTCTGTATCTTCGCCGCGCCCGAGATCGTCGTCGGTGCAGTGATTGTTGTTGGCGCGGTGGTGGTCGCAGTCGCCATCCAAGAGGGGATTGATGCTTATCAGCGGAACGCATCCCGCGAGCGCGCGAAGCCCAAGACTCAGACACGGCCCGCGAAGGAACCCGTGGCGCAGAAAGAGCCAAAGCCGAAGGGCTTGGGGCCGGATGTGCTCCCGCCCATACCATCCGATCCCACCGAGCGCCCGGAATGCAGGCCCGTTCCGGTTCCGCACGCGGGCGGCAATGCCCCGCACGACGACTGCGCCGACCTCATTCCGCAGAACAGCTTCCCCGGCTGGGATGTGCTCGTTAATGGCAAGCAATTCGATGCGCTGGTGCTTGTTACGCGGACTCTATGGGACATCAAGACGGATAATTTCGATATACACTCGCCTCGGTCCCAGGATTTTCTTGCTAAAGTGAAGTTACCGGAACTGCAACGCGAGGACAGGCTTGCTAAAGAGTGTGGATATAACTTTATCGTTGGCGTGCGAAGCCCTGCTCACAAAGCCGTATTGCTCAAACTAGACCCCAACCTAAAAGTTGTCGTCATGAATTGGTGCTAAGATGGCAGCCACGCAAAAATCCTTGCGCCTTACCGTCTACGCGCCTGCCCTTGTGGGCGGCGATGGGCGCACTCTTGCCATCGTCCATGGAATGGAGCGCGCGGTTCCCGGCTTGCGGCTGGCGTGGACGACTTCTGAAAAAGACGACCTCATTCCATTGCCTCACCGCGACGAGTGGGTCGCGGCAGACAGGACCGACAACGGGTTACCCTTCCTCTGCAATGACGACGAGAACCGCCTCGTGACGCTTACCGGGTGGGAGAACGCGAGAGGTCTTGCCGTAGACATGACGCCACACTTTGAAGTCCATGCGAGGCTGCCACAGGATGAAACGAGCATTGCGGCGGCAGCGGATGCGCTAGAAGCCGTAGCGGAGGGCGCTCGCGCGATCTGGGGGCGCGTGCTGGCAGATAGTGTGGCCGAGATAGTGGCGCAGCAGTTTCGCCACCCAGGGGATGAGCCTCATATTCCGCCCAAAGGGTTACCCTCTCTCAAACTCTCATGGGACATCCCCGTGCCTGAGATTCCGCATTACCTCGGCTGGCTGAACTATTGGTCGGCTGCTTCTGCACGAGCCATCGGGTTCCCGGATCCTGCTCGCGACGCCGAACTGCTCACGCGAGCGCGGCGCACGGTATCGGGGGGGTGGGTCGTGCAGCTCACCGATGCGCCGCTCGATCTCGACAACCCCGCCCACCTGGACGCGCTCAAACGGGCGTATGAACGCTTCCCGGCGATCGGCGGGCGCGACTCTCCGTGACCGCTCGGCTCGGGCCGCGCTGCGCGGGTGCTGGCGATGGTAGGGTGCAAATCCAGGAGGTCACCCACCTTTGATCGTGCCCGCCAGATTGGCCCTTCTGCTCGCGCTCTTCCTGGGAGCTGCCGCGCGAGCCGAAGCCGAGCCGAGCCGCACGAAGCGCGAGTGGCATCAGCAGGGCGGTCCTGTCGATGTCGACTTCGAGGTGCCCTCTTCCCTGTAGGCAGAGCAACTGCGCCAACGCGGCGTCCAGTTGCCTCGGGCCTCTCAGCCACTGGCTGACCCTCGAGCCCATCGGGATTTCGTCGACCTGCGAGTGACGGCCGTGGGCTTCGGTATTACCACCGGAGGCTACCTTCTCTACTGCGAGGGGGTAGCGCTGCCGGTGCTCGTCCCCGAGTCCCAGGTTGACCTGGAACTTACGAGCGCGGCGCCGCTGAACGCCTCCATCTCGACGCGGCAGCCAGCAACATCTGCCCCAGAGCCCGTCCCTGTTCCAGCAGCGCCCGCTGCGGCGCCGAGCTCGCCCGCGCCATCGCCGGGCCTGGTCCAGGCGCTCGGTGGCCACAACCCGACGCCACCGGTAGCTGCTGGCCTGTGCCTACCTCAGGATGTCGCAGCCAGGCCAGCAGTTCCTGGTGTCAAGCCGCTGCAGCGGCCTATCAGTCCCAGTTCCACCCAGAATGCGCAGCTCCAGGCGGACATCCAATATCTGCAGGGCATAGGTGCCACGAACATCCGGGTGAACCAGCAACAGCTCAAGCTGGACAACAGCCAGCGCGTTGGAGTCAACCGGCCGGATCTGCAGTTCGACTATAAAGGTCGCCGCTCACCAGTCGCGTATCACCTCCAACGATCCGAACGCGGAGATCATCCTCCTGATTGTCCGCTGGTGGGTGAGGCTCACCAGATGACCGAGACCATGAAGGGACTGCTTCTGGAGGACCGCTGGGCGCCTGTTACTTCGGACATGGGCTTCCTGGAGATGGATACGGAGCGCGCTGCCCGTGCCTTCGCGTCATGGCAGGGAGGGTTGGTGGCAGCAGATGGCGTCACCGTGAACACCCGCCCGGTGATGGGCTCCCTGGAACAGGTTCTCTCCACCCTGCTACCCCTGACGGGTGGGGAGAAGCGGCGGTACCTCTTCATTCCCACACGCAGCACCTGGACGGCGTACTTCGATAATGGGTATCGGGGGACCGATGCAGTCAGCGTCATGTTGTACATGGCCCGGACGCTGGGGTGCCGAGGCATGCGCGTGGGCGTAGCGCCTCACACTCTTCGCAAGGATAAGGGTCGATACGGAATCGTCGCGCTGTAGGTGTACGGCTCGAGGCAGACGGACTGGCTCAACTATCTCCGCACCCTTTATGCCATGAACGATGGTGGCCGCTGGGTCTTCGGCCAATCCGGCGAGCCCTTTCCCTTCGAGAACCTGGAGCGGTATCAGGTTCGCCGCATCAGGGACCGTTTCACCTTCGACATGCTCAAGGAGTACCTGCTCCACTTGGGCCTCTCCCCCTTCCAGGAGGAGTTCTACCTGCCCCAGGGCGCACCCGCCTGGCTGGTCGAGAAGACGGGGCCAGTAGTCCACACCTATAAGGAATACACTCTCGCTCAAGCCCGCGAGCATTTCTGACTCGACAGGGGTCGAGGCGGCCGCGCGGGAGGTCACCGCGGGCTCGCCCCAACCCGGTCATTGGGTCCGGGCACCCGAACACGGCGCTACTGCGTGGCGAACACGAGGTCGTCGCGGTCGTCGAAGCCGCCGGTGGAGCACGGCGACGCGCTGCCACTGTAACGGAAGTTGCCGCGGATGGCCTGGATGCTACCCACGGGCAGCGTGTACGTGGTGGACAGCACCTGCACTCCACCGGCGGGCGCTGTCAGCGTGCCAATGAATGTCCACGACGGGCTGTTGGCGTTCGCGGCGTAGTAGAGGTCCAACATGTCCGAGAACCCGCTCCACGCATACACGGTGGCTTCGATGCGCACCGTCTTCCCGGGCGCGAGGCTCGTTCCGTCGAGCGTCGAGATGCGCAGCCGATCCAGGGACTCGTCGACGTGGTAGGTGCCGCCATACCCGTCCGCGCACGAACTCCCCAGCGTGTTGGGCGCGTTGGACTCGGGCCCCAGGCCGGCGCGCCCGTTCAGCAGTGTGCCCGAATCACACGAAGACCCCAGTGACGCGCAGCGCGGCGTCCGATACGCGCTGTCGTAGATGGCCGTGGAACCCACCACGACGTTGCGCACCGTCACGGTCACGGCGCTGCTCGTGGCGGCATTGCCCGCGGCGTCATAGGCCTTGGCCGTCAGGCTGTGGAGCCCGTCGGCCACGCTCGTCGTATTCCACGCCAGCGCGTAGGGCGCGGTCGTCTTCGAGGCGATCAGCCGCGTGCCGTCGTAGAAGTCCACGCGGCTCACCGCCACGTTATCGCTTGCGGAGGCTTGGAGCGTCACCGTCCCGGAGATCGTTGCTCCTGCTGTCGGAGTGGTGAGGGCCACCGTGGGGGCCGTCGTGTCATTGGAGACGATGACATTGATGGTGGCGCTGCTCGTGTTGCCCGCAGCGTCGCGAGCGGTGGCCGTGAGCACGTATGCCCCGTTGGCCTCGCCGCCGGTGCTCCAGAAGAGGCTGTAGGGCGGCATGTACGTGTTCCCCAACCACTTGGAGCCCGCGTAGAAGTCCACCTGGGTGACACCGAAGTTGTCGCTCGCGGTGACCTGAAGCGTCGTCGTCCCGGAGAGGGTCGCCCCGTTGGAGGGAGCGTCGAACGTCACGACAGGAGCCGTGACATCGCGGACCACGTTGACGGACACGGGAGCGGAGGTGCTCACGTTGCCCGCCGCGTCATAGGCCCGGCTGGTGAGCGTGTGGCTCCCCTCCGCGGCGGTCTTCGCGTTCCACGTCACCGCGAAAGGCGGTACCGAGTCCGTCCCCAACAACGTGGAGCCGTCCAGGTAGAACTCCACGCGCGTCACCCCGATCGCATCCGAGGCCGAGGCGCTCACCGTCACGGACGACGTCAGCGTGGCCCCCTCCGCTGGGCTGGTGATGGTGGTGGTGGGGGCGGTGACATCGGGTCCCTCCTGCACGCCGAACACCAGATCGTCGTGGTCGACATAGAAGCTCGTGGCACACGCCAGGGGCGTGCTGTCGAAGCTGCTGGGGTAGAACCGGCCGCGGATCGCCTGCAGCCCGCCGCTCGGCAGGGTGAAGTCGGTGGTGAGCACGCGCGTGCCGGAGCTACCCGAGGTGGTGAGCGTGGTGATCCACGTCCAGGCGGGCGCGGTGGCATCAACTGCCGAGAACAACTCGAGCCGTCCGATGGATGCCGTGGCGAACACGGTGGCCTCGATGCGCACCGTCTTTCCGGGCGCGAACGCCGTGCCGTCCAGCGTGTACACGCGCAGCGAATCCAGGGACTCCTGCACGTGGTAGGTGCCGGACGTGCCGTCCGCGCACGTTCCGCCCAGGGTGTTGGGCTGGTTCGTCTCAGGGCCCAGGTTGGCGCGCCCGTTCAAGAGGGAGGCGGAGTTGCAGTCCGCCGTCACCGGGCAGCGGGGCACCTTGAGGCCCGAGTCATACCTGGCGAAGGAACCGATGCTGGTGACGGTCACCGGACTGCTGGTGCCGACGTTACCCGCGGTGTCGTAGGCCTTCGCCTGCAGCGTCCGCGTCAGGGGGAGCTCTCCCGTGTTCTGGGCGTTCCACGAGTATGTGTGAGGGCCTGGTCCCGTTCCCGAGCCCACGAGCGTGCCGTCCCGGTACAGTTCCACCTTCTGCACGCCCACCGCATCCCAGCCGCCATAGCGCACGGTCACCGTGGCGCCGACGATGGTGCCCGTCTGCGGCGAGAGGATGGCCGCCGTGGGCTCCGTCACGTCCAAGCACTGGTGCGCGGTGGAGCACGAGAGCCCGGTGCCGCAGGTGCCACAGTCGAGTGCCATGCCGCAGCCATCCGAGAGGGTGCCGCACGCCGCCCCCAGATCCTGGCAGGTCTTGGGCATGCAGGCGGACACCGCGTAGCGCTCGCTGGTGGCCAACTGGGCCCAGCTGCCAGAGGCGGTGTTCCGCCCACCCACCACGAGGACCTCCTGCCCTGACAGCAGCGCCACTCCGGGGCTGGTGCGCGTCTCGATCAGCGCGGACTCGGCGCTCCAGGTGCCGGTGTCCGGCGAGTAGCGCTCCACCGAGCTGAGGATGTTGGACCCATCGCTGCCTCCCGCCATGAGCACCGTGCCGTCCCCGAGCAGGATGGCGCCTGGCTCGTAACGCCCCTTCAGCATGCTGCCGGTGGTCGTCCACAGTCCGGTGGAGGGCGAGTAGAGCGACGCATTGCGCAGCGCCTGGTTCTCTCCACCCGCGACGAGCACCCGGCCATCGGCGAGCGCCAGGGCGAACTGCGCCCCCTGGCCCGAGGGCATCGGATCAGCGGCCGTCCAAGTGTTGGTCGCCGGGGAGTAGATCTGCGAGTTCACTCCCGGCGCGAGTCCCAGCACCCGGCCGTCCGGGAGCCGCACCAACCGCTTCACCTTCGCCAGCAGGGGACCGGTCGCACTCCAGGTGCCAGTGGCGGGATCGAAGACCTCGGCGGTGAGCAGATCGGCGTTGGGGTCCACGTTGAAGCCCGAGGCGACCAGCACGCGCCCATCCGTGAGCGTCACACCCACCTGCTTGTAGCGAGGCTGCTCCATGCTCCCGGTAGCAGTCCAAGTGCCGGTGGCGGGATCGTAGATCTCGGCGGAGGCGTGCTTCGTGGTGAAGGTGTAGCCACCCACGGCGAGGACGCGGCCATCCGCCAGCAGGTGCGCCGAGTGGTACTCCCGGGGAACGCTCATCGCCCCGGTGGGCGCCCAGGTCCCCATGGTGGGATCGTACAGCTCGCACGAGGAGAGGATTCCTGCCACGGAGGAGAACCCTCCGATGGCGAGCACGCGGCCATCCGTCAGGCGCGTGAGCAGCGGCAAGGCGCGGGCGACAGCCATGGAGCCTGTCGCGGAGGAGGCAGCCTGGGACTGATGGGCGAGCGAGATGGACTCTGGCTCCTCCGTCATCGGCGCGCAGGAATAGAGCAGGCTGGCCAGCGTCAAGGCCAGACAGGTACAGCGGACGTTGTGCATGACTCTCCTCTCGGACGTCCGGGCTTCCGGATGTCCAGGTCGTAGGGGAGGGAGTCACCGCAGCGGAAAATGATGCGCAAAAAATAATGCGGGAGCTTCCGGTAGGCCCAACTCCCTCGTTGTGGCGCAGCGCCCAGCGGGCGGGAGCGGCGGTGGGCGGGTCGCGGTACGGCATGGACTCGCCGTAAACCCCATTCAACATCGCGAGACGCATCCGGAGCCCGACACCGAGCATATGCTACTGTCCACGAACCGAGTGGGAGATGGCGGTGCATCTGACGGAGGTCAAAGGGAAGGTCGACTTCGGCATCATCACGATCCGTGAGGATGAATTCGAGGCGGTACTCCAGCGCTTTCCAGAGGCAGGGCGTGTCAGTGGCCAGCGCCAGTACAATCTCCGGCGGGTCGAGCTTACCGGGGGCGCCTCCTATCTCGTCGCCGTCTTGCGCTGCATCGAACAGGGAAACGGCGAGGCTCAATCCGCGGCGCATGATCTCCTGGAGGACTTGAATCCCCAGTGGCTGCTTGTGGTCGGCATCGCGGGAGGCGTGCCTTCTGACGAGTTCGGCCTCGGAGACGTGGTTGTCTCGACCTGGATCCATGACTTCAACGTCGAGGCTGTCCTCCACGACAGGGAGTCGAAATTTGCCTTGGCCGGGGGCCCTGTCGCCAAGGCAGCAGCCGTGGTGGTTGCCAATTTCCCAGCGCAGAGGGCGGAACTCGGCAATTGGGGGACAGCGGAGTCGATCGAGGCCCCACGGCCTGCCGTTCTCACCCTGGAGTCGCTGCAGTCCGGCGACTGGCTCTATGGGGATGAAGAATGGCGAGGCAAGGTCCGCCAATCTCTCAGTCGCCATGCAGGACGGGCGGAGCCGTTGGTGACCGTCGGCGCCATCGCCTCGAGCGATCGCCTCATCAAGGACATGGAGATCCTGAAGGTGTGGATGAAGATGGCTCGCCAGATCCTCGCCGTCGAAATGGAATCGGCGGGGGCCTATCGGGCTACCTATGGGCGGTCAGTGCCCACGCTCTCCATCCGGGGGATCAGTGATCTGGTCGGGCTCAAACGGGATCCTGCCTGGACTCAGTATGCCTGCCACACGGCTGCGGCGTTTGCTCTGGCGCTGCTGAGGACCAGGCCTGTCGAGCCCAGGGGCGTGCGCCGGAACGCTCTTCCGGAGTACGCGGATGAAGCCAGCCGGAAGCTCAGTGAGCAGATCGCCGAGGCCCGTCAGCGCAAGGTCCGGCTCCAGGCCGTCGGCGCGGACACGACCGCCCTCGATCAGGAAATCCTCGGGCTTCGCCGGCAACTGCGAGAGGGCGGCCAGCTGAGAGAGGGTGACTCCCTGGGAGATGGGCGGTACCTGTTGCTTCGCCGGGTGGGCCGGGGAGGGTTTGCCACCGTCTGGGAGGCGCACGACGAGCTGATGGACCAGCCCGTCGCCATCAAAGTGCTTCACTCGGATCTGTCTCGCGATCCAATGCGGCGGGAGCGGTTCTTCCGCGGGGCTCGTGTCATGTCGGAGCTCGCGCACCCGGCCATCGTGAAGGTGCTCGAACCCCAAGGCCAGGATGGCGGCTTCTACTACTTCGTCATGGAGTTCATCTCGGGGGGAGATTTCCGAGCGGCCGTGCTGAGTGGAAAGTTCCCGAGCGAGGCTGTCATTCCACTCGTGCTCCAGGTTGGGGATGCCTTGGCTCTGGCTCACAAGAGGAACTTTGTTCACAGAGACATCAAGCCCGCGAACATCCTGCTGGACGAGAAAGGAACCCCTCGCCTCACGGATTTCGATCTCGTGGGAGGGCTCGACACGACGGGGGGAACAAAGACGGGAGCGCTGGGGACCTTTCTCTATGCTGCCCCCGAACTCATGGATCGTCCGCAGGACGCGGGGGCCCGAGCGGACGTGTATGGCTTGGGGATGACAGTCCTCTTCGGGTTGTACGGGCGGGAATTCTCCCTCGATGTGATTCAGGACACCGAGAAGAAGAAGCTCATCAGCCGGTTGCCCTGTAATCCGGAGGTGCGGAAGGTCATCCAACGCGCTGTCTCCCGGGCCCATGGGAAGAGGTATCCCAACGCGTCGAAGTTCTGCAGTGCACTCGAGGAAGCGCATCGGTCCGTTCCGCCCTCCGCTGTCCCTCCGTCCCTGCTTCCCACGGGCACGGCGTTCGAGGTCAAGGTCACCTGGAACCAACACGATCCCATCCTCAAGCTTCCCTCCCGCACAGCGATGCCAGGGTTGCCCTTCGGTGAACTGACCGTCCAGGTTCCCGATGGAGGGATGTGGCAGTTCCGGATGATGAAGGAGTACTGCAACGTCGCGAAACCGGTGGGCACGGACAGCAATCGGCTTCCCGGGCTTCTGCGGCGCTGGTTCGGGCCGCGCGCCGGCCATCCGGGAACGGCGTTCCGTGTTCGCTTCACCTCGGAAGCAGGTGGATGGAAAGTGGCGCCCATCCCGCAGGAAGGATCGCCCCAGTCGCGCTTGAAGGCAGTGGTGGCTTTTCCCTCTTTGCGAGTGGCCGCTGAGGCCGCGGCTGGCGCAAACCCGCTCGAGGACGCTCCTGGAGCTGAGTGGATCCGTTTGCCTCTCGAGGAGCAGGGAGAGCGGCTGTTGGCCATGCGTGCACCCTGGGAACTCGAAAAGGCCAGGCAGCCCCTGCGAGAGGGGGACTGGCTTGTCCTGCGCCGCATGGCGGAGGGAGATGTGGAGCCCGTACAAGGCGACGTGGGGCTCGTCAAACGGCTCAGCTCCGATGAGGATTACGCGCTGGCTGTTCGCAACAAGGATGAGTGGCTGATACGCAGGGGGGGCGCCTTCATCCGGTGGCCAGCCATCCCTGTTGCGCTCCTCGTCGAGATCATTCCGCCGGAGCGCATCGGGCCCACGCGTGGAGCACAACTGGCACCCGAGGCGATGATGGAAGCTTTCGGTGTCCACGGCGTGCCGACGACAGGGCGGCACGGCGGACTCCTGTTCCTCTGCCCTTCGAGCAAAGGGCCCCTCCTGGCACCGGACCGGATCGGATACATCATCGGGGACCGGCGTCCGGCCGAGACCGCCTTCGTGCTCACGAGCCATGAGCCGCAGCGGGCGTGGCGCTATTGGGGTGTGGCGCGCTGGAGTGAGGACGAGACCTGCTGGCTTCTTCCGGAGCCAGTGGACCACGCGACCTGGCGTGAGCTGGGCCATGGACGATCCAGTTCCAAAAGTTTGTCCGCTGAGGCTGAGGCCCGGGCAGAAGCCTGGGTTGACCGGTTTCTGGGTGATCACCCTTCCGGCACGTTCCTTGAGCGCGATGGAAAGGGGTGCCGCGTCGTGGGGAGAGCTCCCAAGGGGGGCATTCGGATTGACGGCGGGAAGGGGGGCTTCAAGGAGCGAACGGTCAGCTTGACGGACATTGCCTGGGTATTGCTGGCCCGGGAGGACGCCCGAAATGCCGGTGGGCCCCTGGATGAGCTGCGTGTGAATCGCTTGCGCTACCTCGAGGGAACGCCCGAGGAGTCGACGCGATTTATCGATACTGGCTGGGCGCTGTTCCTGCTCAAGAACGGGTCCTGAGCGCGTCCTCTGGGGAACGGCGGCGATGGTGAGCGCCTGCGTTGCATCCGCCTCGCCTGCCCTCCAGAATGCGCGGGTTCGCCGCAGTCCAAGAGCCCCCGCCCAGTCATCGGGCAGGAGCATGAGCCGATACCCCATGAAGCCGTTTCTCGCCCGCCTCGTACTCGCCTTGGGGCTTCTGGCTCCGCTCGCCGCCCTGGCAACTCCCACCTGTCCTCAGACGACCGAGGCCCCCCTCTCGGAGGTGCCTGCGGCACTCAAGCCCGGTGCCTGGGTGGCCTCGGATGCCTTCGATACGGTGGGCCAGCCGGAGAATCCGCTCTCCACGTTTCATCCCGCCTTCAAGGACCAGCTCACCGTGGCGAAGGAGGCCTTGGAGATCCGAGGCTTCATCGAGTCCGAAGACCCTGGCGCGCGAGTGGCCGTGGTGCTCCTGAAGCGGGTCCAGGAAGGCTTCTGTGTACTCAACACCTGGATTTCTTCCCCCTCCGAGCACTTCGGCCGGCTCGTGCTCGTCTCCATGTGGCGCTCCAAGGACAGCCAGTGCGGCATGTTCCTCATCGAAGCCTCCAACCCTCGCTCCGGTGAGGAGCACCCCAATGTTCGTGCGCTGGTGCTGGGCACCCACGGCCAACACGTCTGGAAGGCGTTCGAGGCGAACAGCACGGGCCTGGCGTTTGATCCGCAACCCGGCACCTTGGCACTGTTGGGGGCGGGCGAGCCGTTGCTCCTCGACGCTGCAGGCCAGTTCAGTCCAAGGCCCGTTCCCAAGGGCACTCCCGCCGCCGCACAGGGCACTCCCACTTGTCCCAAGACCGGCAACAAGCCGATGGGCTCGCTCGAATCAGATCCCCTGGGCGAGGATTCGAGCCTTTCACCCGGCCAGTGGATTCCGAGTGACGCGGCCTCCCAGCTCTACTCATTTTGGGACAAGGACAGCCGGGGCCAGGTGGCCTTTCGCAAGCTGCTCACCGTGGGGGGCAAGGAAGTCGAAGCTGTGGGACTCACGGGCAATGACGCCGTGGTGGCGTTCCTGGCTCCGGCGCCCAAGGGCTTCTGCGTGCTGAACTCCCGGTACTGGCCGTTTGGCGGCAATGGCGTGAGCTTCCAGCAGGCGTGGTGGACCTCCAAGAACCGGAAGCTCACCGTGCTGCTGCTGGAGGTAACGGCCGAGTTCCACCATGGGGCCGATGCGGATGACCCCAGGGCCCAGGATGCACACCTGGCGCTGGCCCTCGACGGTCAGCGGGTGAGGCTTGCCTCCGCCTCCGAGGAGGCTTCCGCCCGTGCGGCTCAAAAGCCGCGCTGAAGCTCAGGGCGTGGCTGGAAGGACGAATTGAGTGAACTCGATCGGCTCGGTCTGGCTGTAGTTGACGTTCGTCCCCAGGGCCATGTTCGGGTAGTCGTTCTTCGTGGAAGGGCTGATCACCCAGCTCATGGGGGCAGGGGTGGCCGGAGGCGCTGGCGCCACGTACCCGTGCGGGTGGCCCCAGACGAACTCCGTTCCACCGTTGTAGCGCTTCACCGCGGCCCGCAGCAGGGCCTCGCGGTGCTTGGCAATCGTGAGATCCAGGCTCGCCGCCGGATCTTGATCCTGGGGCGTGACGGTGCCGGCGGCCACCTTGGCCTGATAGGCCGCGTTGGCCTGGTTGGCTTTCTTCTCCAGGTCCGACTTGGCGACGAGCGCCTTGTCGAACATGACCTTGATCCCCGCGCGGATGGCGTCGATGTAGCTCCACATCGCGTCGTCGCTCGGATGCGGATCGCACTGCGCCATCGTGTAGCCATGGGGATGGCCGTGCAGGGGCATGCCCCTCTCCTGGCCGTACGACCACACCATGTTCCCTTCCCAATGGCGGAAGTCCGCCCAGGTGCTGCCGTTGAACTGCCGGGCCCGTGATTCGTGCGCGACGGTGCGGCGATAGGCCAGCTTCCAGCCCGAGACATCGATGTTCCGCGCCACATGAGTCGCGGCAAGCTTCTCGTAGGTCTCTCCCACCACGGTCTCGATCATCTGGCCCATGGGATCGTTCGCGTTGATGGCGTTGGCCGGGGCGTTGTCTCCCGATACCCGGAAGGGCACGAGCTGCAGATCCGACTGCGCGCTGGCCACGGTGGCGGAGGTGCCCCGAGCGACGCGCTGCCCATCGATCGAGAGAGCTGCCACCGTGAGAAACCCGTCCCCTCCGCGCAGGATCTCGCGGCTCGTGGAATCGACCACCGGCACTTGCCACTCCACCACCATGGCCGCCGCATTCTTGGCGCCCTGGGCTCGCCCCCAGGCACGCTGGCGGTTGGCGATGGCCACGATCGGCGTTCGCCTCGTCGCCACTGGGAACGGCAGCTTCACAGGCACCGGGGTGAAGGCGTCCTTCACCGCGTCGCTCTCGAGGGTGAGCGTGTCGTCATCGCCGATGGTGAGCGTCACTCCCTGAGCGACCGCTTGCAGCTTGGTGGACGTCCAGACACCTCGGAACTCCTGATTGAGCGAGTACCCCCCAGCGTTCGCGTCGTGGAACGTGTCGGGAGGGGAGACCGGAGGATCGACATCGGGGCCCTTCCACTTGAGACGGAACCTCCAGTCGATCTCCATGCGCAGGGACTGCGTCAGGCCCGAGACCGCGGGAACGCTCCTCTTCCGGCGCTGAAGCAACTCCTCGATGGGTGCTTTCTGCACGCCAAAGACATGCAGCTCCGCCATGAACATCGGCATCTGCGGATGAGGCACTTCGGGACCGGTCCCATTGAACTTGCGCTTCTGGTCTCCGCGAATCACATAGCGGATCATGCGCCGCGCCCGCCGCTCCTTGGTGAGCTCGGCGTTGGCTTTTTGCTTTGCCTCGTCGAGCAACCCCTCTTTGCGCGTGTCGGCGTGTTGCAGGGCGACCTTGGTGGGCGCTGTCGTGGGCGTCATGAGGTTGCCCGCCGCGGTCGCTGCCGTCAGGCCCGCCGCTCGCGACGTCTCGAAGGCCTGGAACTGCGCGGTGGCCGTGTTCGTGGCGGCCATTCGCGCCGCATTCGCCGCGGCCTTGGCCGCCGGGAGCGCCGTCGCGGAGAGCTCGGTGTTGACCTGGGTCAGGGCCTCGTCGATTTTCTGTTCTGCTGTCGTCAACGCCGTCGTCAGCGCCGTCACCGCTTCCGTACATGCAGGTGAGAGCTGGGTATTGATCGCGGTGAAGGCAGTGGCCAGCTCCTGCATGGCGACGTTGAAGGCCGGATCCGCCGTGACTTCGCGCTCCGGAGTGTTCGTGAGCGCCTCGGTGATCTTGGCGGTCAGCCCCGCATTGGTCACGGCGGTCTTGAGGGCTGTCAGCTTGGTCTTGGCCACCGTGAGCTTCGCCTTGGCCTGCGCCGCCGAGGTCTGCGCCACCGCGGTCGCCAGCGCCGTGGCGGCATTGTCCCGAGGTGTCTTCAGGCGGGAGAAGGCTGTCTTGACCGCCTCGACGTTCTTCGTCTTGTTGCTGATCGCCTTCGAGGCCTGATTCCTCACCTTATAGGCATGCAGGAAGAGGTTGCTCGAAGCGACGTCGCGCACCGGCGACTTCTTGAAGTCGAGGACGATCTTCTCCTGGGCCTGGTTGGAGATCTGCCCTGCCGAGGAGCCGTTGAGGTTGTTCGTCGCGTCATCCACCAGGGCGAGCTGCAGCCCGACCAGGAACACCGTGAACGAGTCAAGCCAGTGCCTCGAGTCGGCGGTATCGCTCGAGTCGACCACCACGTGGACGAGTCCGAAGGACTGGGTGGGATCATCGATCCAGACGTCGGCCTCAAAGGAGCGTTCGCTGCCAGCCCCCGTCGTCGCCACGACGAGCTCCTCGACGCGGCTGCCCGTGGCCGAGGTCCTCAGGCCCAGTACCGTCCCCGCCGGACCGACCATGCGAATGCGAGTGTGTTGGGCGTTGTTGCCCACCGTCCCCTGGATGCGCACCCCGCGCTCGTGGACAACGACAGCCCCCGGAGGCGCCGCGGGCACGGCATCTTCCGCGGGCGTGGTGGCCCCCTGGGTGATGCCGGCTCGCAGGTAGTCCTTGTTGTCGTCGGTGGCGTCCTCGGGTGTGTGGTCCCAGAGGACCGGACAGAGCGACAGCTCCCGGGGCAGCGTCAACGCCACGGAGACCGGTGGCACCGCGACCTCGGCCACGCTGATGGCCACCACCGTCTGATCCGTCGAAGCGATGGCGACCGGAGCCGTGCTCGGAGGCAGGGCGATGGTGCGCTCCACATACGCCTGGGCGTTGTTGAAGATGGTGTTGTCCAGAATGCTCTGGGGGATGGGGCGAGCCCCCCGGCTGGTGTAGATGCGCACCGTCTTGGGGACGTCGATCACCGCCTTGGTGTCGAACTTCCAGGGGCGCGTCCCATCGGCTGCCGAGCCTCCGGGAGCCATCTTGCGCAGCCGGCCATTCGGCGCCGTGCGGTAGGTGGTGGTCGTGCCGCCTTCTTGGATGTAGACCCACGCCGACGCAAGTGGCCCGGGGGTGCTGCCCTCGGTGTTGACGAGGACCTCGCAGCTAGGCATCTCCGTTCCTCTCTCGAAAGCTATCGCGGGGAGGGCGAGTGGCTGTGCTCGTGCAGCGCGTTGCGGAGCGCCTCTGCCTCTGTGTCTTCGGGGAAGTCATGATCGCGCGCGAAGTCCGCGAGCCCGCTCTCGTTGGCCTCATAGCCCAGGTTCGCCAGCCGCTGGCGCCATCCGGACTCCTCGTGGTGTGGATTCAGGTGCCCGATCAGCAGCGTGCGGGTGATCCCCAACTCCGTCAGTTCCAGCTCTGCCCGTTCCTCGCGGGGGTGGAAACCTTTCTCGTGGATGGCACCGTCCGCACCGGTTTGCCCCTTGCGCTCGATGTTGCCCACGCGCAGCACATAGGGCGAGTTCGCGAGCGGCTGGCCATCTGCGTCCACGAAGACGACGTGCACATCGCGCTTGGCCAGCCGGACCCGGAACTTGTGGGACTTGCCGGTCGCGCACTCGACGACCTTCTTCTTGGCGTCCGGAATGTAGACGACGTCCCCCGGCGCGAGGACGTGCGGGCTCTTGCGGCGGTTGCGGAGCCCCTCGTTGTTGGGGTGATTCCAGATCGCCATGGCGTCCGAAAAGCCATGGCGCCGGGCGATCGTCCGCATGCATTCGCCCTGGGAGACGGTGTGAGAACTCGCCATGTGGCTACGCTATCCTGGTCCCATGACAGATCGCGAGACGCCTCCCGTGGGCCTCACTCCCCGTGAATGACTGAGACTCGAGGTGGACTCACGTCGGCGCCTCGCCGCCCTCGGTGAGAGGGGGGAGAGCGACGGCAAGTCCCGGCAGCCTCGCCCACAGCACGGTGGCATTCGGGCGGGCGGGTTCAGTCCGGAGGCCCAACTTCTTGATGTCGTTGGAGTAGCGCGAGCCCTTGATCACCACGGCCCTGCGTGCCACACGTTGGGCCTCCGCGACCATCTCTTGTGTCAGCGGGGCGTAGTCCGCGTGGCGACGCAGCGCCTGGAAGGCTGCGGACGACTTGCGAGGTCGCCCGAACATCGGGTCGAAGAGCACCACGTCGAAGGCCCCGTTGGGAAGCGTGCGCAGGTACTCGCTCGCGTCGGCGTACACCACGTGGATGGGGCATGCGAGGGGATGGCGCGGCAGTGTCTCCAGCCCGTATCGGGCGAGCAGGTAGAGCGCAGGGCTCTTCTCCAGGCCGGTGAGCGCCCCCGAAGGGCCGACCAGGCGTGCCGCCACCTGCGCATCGGCGCCCAGGCCCAACGTGCAGTCCAGGACGCGTTCCCCCTCGCTCAGCCCGCTGATGCGCAGGAGCATGTCCTCATGCACCCCGGCATCCAGCTGCTTGACCCGCAGGTGCGCCAGGCCCGGAGAGAAACGCAGCGATTCCTGATCATCCACCAGTGAGACGGCGCCGGCCTCCATCACGATGAACGCGTGGGCGAAGTCCGCCAGCATGGACGCGAGCGACTGCTTGTGGGTGCGCTCCACATAGGGCACCCCCACCTCCGCCGCGGCCTGCCGGGCGCGCTGAGCGAGTTCCGGCGCGTAGCGATCAGAGGTTGTCACGGCCAGGGGCCATCGTGTGTCCGGGGGCTGGCCCGCTGGGGGGAGCGGCTGCGTCATCGTGCGGAGGAGGATACACTCCCGCGGACTTCAGGCCGCTGCGTCGCGGAGCCAGGTGGCGCCCGTGGGAGTGACGAGGAGGAGTTCCTCGAACTTGATGGCATGGCCGTCGAAGCCCAGGTGCGGCTCGATGGCCCACAGGCCGGTCATGTTGCCCTCGTGATGGCGGCTCAGGGTCTGGCCGGAGGCGCCGCGGGCCACGAACTCGAGGAGCGTCTGGGCCCCACGCCGGGCAAGGGCTCGCGCCAGGGGGCTCGAGGCGACGTGGTGCACCCGGTGGCCGAGGAACGAGTAGGCCGAGGTCTCGTGGACGCCCGAGAGGGAATGGGCCGAGAGCTCCTCGTGCACGCGTTGCCAGAGGCGGTCCGCGCGGTATCCCAGGGATGACACCCACTGGGGGATGTCGCGGTAGAGGCGATCCAGGACCGAGCGGGCACTCGCGTAGCCGGGGACGGTGCCCCATTGGCCCGCGTAGCTGAAGTCGCAGGCATAGCCGTTCAGGACGGGCGCGAAGTCGAAGATGTAGACGTCGTTCTCGGCCAGGGTCTGCGACGTGGCCCGGAGGTCGAGCCGCGACGTGAAGTGCCGGAATTGCGTGCGCGGGCCGAACCAGACGAAGGGGCGATGGAAGTAGTGCTCGACGCCCTGAGACGCGAGCCACTTGCGCATCCAGGCCGCCAACTCGCGCTCGGTGATGCCGGTGCGCAGCTGCTTCTCGGTCTCCTGGGCGCAGCGGACGGCCAGATGCTGCGCTGCGGCGAAGCCCCGCAGCTCTTCGGGGGAGGGGACGCGAGCGAGCGGCGGTGTGATGCGGCTCCAGCCCGGCCAGTGGTCGACGTGTGAGAGCAGTCGTCCAACCATGGGTCTGAGTTCCATGCAGTCAGCAGGCCAGAGCGCCCACGGGCTGTCAACGAAGCCGGGCCCCGTACCCTGCCCGCGGAGGGCCCGTGAGTTTGGATGGCCGCGCATTCCGGTTCTCGCTAGATGATGGCGCGCCGGACCTGTACCCCACCCCCATTGGAGCAAGCACCATGTCCCTGTCGATGTACCAGGCCTCCGTCCCTGTTTTCATCCGCATGCTGGGCAATCTCTCCGCGATTCTCGACAAGGCCGCGGCGTACGCCGAGGCGAAGAAGATTGATCCAACGGTCCTGATCCGGGACCGGCTGGCACCTGACATGCTTCCCCTCTCCTTCCAAATTCAGACCACGACCGATCATGCGAAGGGCTGTACGGCGCGCCTGGCGGGGATTGAGGCGCCCAAGTTCGCTGACACCGAGAGCACGTTCCCGGAATTGAAGGAGCGCATCGCGAAGACCGTCTCCTTCCTGCAGAGCGTGACGGCGGCGCAGGTTGATGGCTCCGAGGATCGTGCCATCACCCTCAGCATGCGGTCGGGTGAGCTCAAGCTCCAGGGCCAGAACTATCTGCTCTCCTTCGCGCTCCCCAACTTCTATTTCCACATCACCACGGCCTACGCCATCCTGCGGCACAACGGCGTGGAGCTGGGCAAGGGAGATTACATCGGGGGCCGGTGAGCAGGGGCCCGCCCCAAAAAGGAGCACGATGCTTCAGCACGCCGGGCTAGGATGGGCGGTCCTCTGCTGGAGCATCGTGTGTCGACAGATACCTTCTATGTCAAGGTAGGGAAGATCAAGAACCGGTCCGTCACGCTGCATTGCCTGACAGGCTTTGCCGGCGGAATGAAGGACCATGCCTGGAGCCGCTCTTTTGCATTGATGTTGCTTGTCGATGCGAAGGGGCGCGTCGGCGACGCTCCCTACTGGGCGAAAGGGTTGCCGCGAGAGTTGGCGAAGAAGCGCCTCGCATTGGCGAAGAAGGTTGACGATGCTCCCTTCTCCCTTGATGACGATCTGCCGGGCCTTGGCTACGAGGAGGCGTGGCACGCCGAGAACACGCCGCGGTTCGTGTCGCGTTCGCGGCTCCTCAAGCGATACAACAACGTCAAGGATGGGTTGCTCTGGAAGGCCCGCCGGGAGCTCTCCCCCCTCGAGAAGAAGGGCTCCGGTGCTTTTCTCGAGGGAGCTTGGAAGCGCATGCATCGCTTCGATCTCCTGGTCGAGGTGACGGACGCGAAGTATCTCGATCACCTCGTCGAGGGGCACTTCTTCGGGACGACCGCCTTCGACGCGTGGATCGAGAAGGAGCTGCCCCCGCCCAAGAAGGAGAAGGCAGCTCCCGCCAAGGCCAAGAAGGCGGCTCCGGCTCCTGCGCGCAAGCGAGCCGCTCCCGCCAAGGCCAAGAAGGCGGCTCCAGCTCCTGCGCGCAAGCGAACCGCCGCACGCCGCTGAAGTCGCGCTTGGGAGTAGGGCGCCGGCCAGGCGGCAGGGACATGCACCTGCCGCCCGGCGGGGCCTCAGTGAGGCACTGAGTTGTACAGGGTACTCACTTCGCTGTCGTCGAGTGCGCGGCTGAAGGCCTGCACCTCGTCGACCGAGCCAGCCCAGTAGTCGGTATTGCTGCCGGCGTACTTCGCGCGCCCGATGGCCAGGGGCCCGGTGCTCACGTCCGTCGGGTTGGCCTGCAGGGTCGCCACCCGGACGCCGTCGAGGTACAGCCGCAGCTCGCCACCGTTCCGGACGCCGACGAGGTGGTACCAGCGGCCGATCTGCGGTGTCACGGTGTATGTGGCGCGCTTCCCGCCGGGCACGCTGAACGCGAACGTGCCATGCCCGTACTGCAGATAGAACGGGTTCTCCGTGCGGCGGCCGTCCTGGCTCACGGCTGTGGCGTAGTTACCCGGCAGCTTGTCGAGCGTCACCCACGCCGAGATCGAGTAGTTGCCACGGGTATCCATCACCGGGCTGGTGGTCTCGGCGAAGTCGCCGTCTCCATCGAAGTGCAGCGCCTTCCCGCGGATCCCCGTCACCCAACTGGCGTTCCCGTGCAGCGTCACGTCGCTGCTGCCCTGGGTGTCGTGGCTCACCGTGCCGCTGCCCTCGTCCAGAGGCCAGGTCCCGTTGCCGGGGAACGTCGCGTCCTCGCCCGCCGCGGCGCCCGCGGCAATCACTCTCAGGTTGATCTCGCGCACCGGAGCGAGGTTCACCTTCAGCACCCGCCGGTCGTACGTGTAGAAGCCGTTGAGTTCGTTCTCCACGTCGGTGACCTGGGTGTAGACCGAGCCGGACATCTCCGCCCCGGCGGCGGCCAGATAGAACGTCTGCGTGTTCTCGACGTACTTCGTGGTCAGCGCATCCTTGTCCGCCACGCCGCTGTAGATGACCGTCGGCGCGCCCGGCCACAGGTGGCCTGGGGAGCGCAGGGTGAACCCGCCATGCTCGCCGTCCATCGCCGCGCGCGTGGCGTCTGGGAAGGGAGGGCTGTTGTTGCCGTAGTCATGGTGGTCGATGATGTCTCCCTTGCCGGAGTCGCCCTTGGAGTCGCAGCAGTTCACGCCGCTGTGGGCGTTGATCACTCGCGAGGGATCGGCGGCCTTGACCTCGACGGCGAGCTGGCCGGTCGCATCCCGGTTCCACTCGCCCCAGCCCTCATTGAAGATGATCCAGCCCACGATGGCCGGCGAGTTGTGCAACTGCTCCATCATGAGCTTGCCCTCGGTGACGAACGTCGTCTGTCCCTGCTGGGTCGGGAAGCTCCCGGAGACGAAGTCCTGCCACACCATCAGGCCGATCTGATCCGCGTGGTAGTACCAGCGCGCCGGTTCCACCTTGATGTGCTTGCGGACCGCGTTGAACCCGAGGTCCTTCTGCACCTGCAGATCCCAGCGCAGGGCCTCGTCGCTGGGTGCGGTGTAGAGCCCGTCTGGCCAGAAGCCCTGGTCCAGCATGGCGAGGGAGAAGATCGCCTTGCCGTTGAGCGCCAGCTTCGGGAAGCCGCCGACGTCCATGATCGCCACCGAGCGCATGCCGAAGTAGCTGTCCACGGTGTCGGTGCTCGGCCCGTCGGTGAGCGTGACGTCGAGATCGTAGAGGTACGGGTCGTCGGGGGTCCACAGGTGCGGCTGCTGCACGGGCAGCTCGAGCGCGGTGTTGGCCGCACCGGTGATGGTGCCGACCACGTTCCCGTTGACGTCATGGGCCACGGCGGTGACGCTGGCACTGGCCGACGCCGACGTGGAGTTGACGCGGATGGAGAGCGTGCCCGTCTGGAGGTTCGGCGTGGTCTTCAGGGAGTCGATCGCCACATCGGACACCGGCTCCAGCCACACGGTCTGCCAGATGCCCGAGGTCTGCGTGTAGACGATGCCGCCCGGATTCCGCGACTGCTTGCCGATCGGCTGGTTGGAACCGGTGGTGTCGGTGACCGCGACGATGAGCTCCTGCGGGCCAGTGCCGTTCAGGGCACTGGTGATGTCAGCGGTGAACGCGGTGTAGCCGCCGGTGTGATCGGCCACCTGCTGGCCGTTGACCCACACCCGCGCGCGATAGTCCACCGCGCCGAAGTTCAGCCGCAGCCGGTGCCCGGCGCCAATCTGCCAGTCCGCGGGCACGGTGAAGAGCCTGCGGTAGAACATGTGGTCCTCGTGGCGCTCCAGCCCGGAGAGCTGGGACTCCACAGGGAACGGCACGATGATGTGTTCCGGCAGCGCCTGGCCGAACGCAGGTTGCTGATCCTGGGTCGCGCCGGCGAACTCCCAAGGGCCATTGAGGTTGAGCCACTTCTCGCGGACCAACTGTGGACGCGGGTACTCGGGCAGCGGATTGTTCGGGTCGAGTTCGTCGCCCCACTCGGTGCGCAGCCGGTGGGTCGACTGGTTGTTGGCGAAGCGGATGAGCTGCGGCACCAACTCACCATTCACCGCCAGACCCCCGTTACCGTCGTAGGAGACGCGGACGCGCTGTCCGCGCTGGATCGGCTCGGAGAGGGTGACCACCACGCGAGCGGAGTTGTTGGCGGAGACAGCGGCCGAGCCCAGTGGCATGGGCACGGTGTCAGCCTCCACGCCCAGGTGCGGCACGAGGTCGCCAAGCGCGGTGACTGGCTTGGTGAAGTCGAACGTGAGCTGGCGGCCGTCCGCGCCGACAGTGAGGTCGACCGGGTAGATCTGGAATCCGACCGGTGGGGTGAACGCCGTGGTCGGGACGATCTGCTTGCTGATCGTGGCGCTCGACCACCGCAGGAACATGTTCGCGCCGCCGACGTCCTGGAACAGCTCCAGCCGGAAGTCGTGTGCCTCGCCCGCGACGAGGTGGACCGTCTGGCTGGTCTGCTCGATATCCCAGTCGCCCACCCAGTGGTCGATCACGGCTGTGCCGTCGATGAACACCCGGAAGCCGTTGTCGCCGATCGCATAGAACGTGTAGTCGCCAGTCGCGGGCGCGGTGATGCGGCCGGTCCAACGGGCCGTGGTGTGCTCGCTGCGGCCGGTCAGCGACTCGAACGTGGCCGCCAGACCGGGCAGGTCGATGTTCGGGTCCAGCGTGATCGCGCCGAGTTGCGCGAAGTCATGAGCGTTCGGTGCCGACGCCCGGAAGTACTCGCCCTTGAGGCCGTGCACGGTGTCTGGGGTCGATCCGTCCGGGGTCGAGGCATCCGGGGTCGAGCCGTCGGGAGTGGATGCATCTGGGGTCGAAGCATCCGGAGTCGAAGCATCCGGAGTCGAAGCATCCGGAGTCGAAGCATCCGGAGCCGACGCATCCGGAGTGGATGCATCTGGAGTCGAAGCATCCGGAGTCGGGTTGTTCGGGTCATCCGAGCAACCGATCAAGGGATGGATCAGAGCGGAGGAGAGTAACAGCAGGACCAGGGTGTGCGACCTGAACTCAGGGCGTGACATGGCGTCCCTTCTTGGGCTCTCGTGAAATGTCGTGGGTGTGAGGGGCCAGAGCAGATTGGCCAGAAAATGACCACGATGTCCACATCAGGTTCTCGGATGTCTGGAATGGCGGCAGCAACTGTTCGAATGAGTTCTGCCCCTTCGTAGTGTTCAGGCCGCGCGGCGGAAGCGGAACTCGACCTCCAGGGCTGGACGGACTTGGTGATTGTTGCGGGCTCTTCACGCCTCGAAAGCGGATCTTGCGTGGTGACAGATGTCATCAGGCGGTGAGCACTGTCATCTCGCGTGCCTCTCTGCTTACCTGTAACCCTTTGTAATTCGGCAGGCCTCCAGTTCACCGGCTGTGTCATGGGCGTGGCACAGCCGGTGCACAAGGAAGGGGCATGAAAACATCGTTCGGCGCCAACCGGCTGCACCGCTCCTCGACGCTGCCCCTGGACACGCCGTCCCGTCCCCGGCCTCCCGCGCGGGCCTCCACGATGCCGCCCTCGGTGACGTCGCCCCTGGCTTCCAAGCCCTCCGCGTCGGTCGCGCAGGGCGCTCCCATCAAGCACCCGGGCGTGCCCCTGGGGGTTGGTCCCGCCTACGTCCCCTCTCTGAAGAACACGGGCCAGGCCGGCAACCTCATGATCGGCACGCCGACAGCCGGCGATAACAAGATCGCGGCTCCCCCGAATGCCACGCAGAACGTGCTCCTCAACAAGCCGGGCTCTCCCTTCCAGAAGGATGCCTTCGGCGGCACGGTGCAGAGCAACGTGGGCTCGGCGCAGGCCTCCACCACGCACCACAACGGCGGAGGCGTGTTCCACCATGCGGCTCAGGCCGAGCTCAGCGGACCGCACGCTTCCTACGCGTGGCAGGGGGCTCATTCGGGGCCGCTGGGCGTCTCCAGCGCCCAGTGCACCGCCGAGGCCAACTCCTTCAAGGCCAACGCACAGGCCGGTGTCTCGACCGGGATGAAGAATCAGGCGTATCCGCTCGCGCTCACGAGCAAGGCGGAGACGGGCGTGGGTGTCACCGCCAGCGCCAGCCATGACTTCAACCCGCACTTCGGGGCCTACCTCAAGGGCCAGGGAAAGGCTTCGCTCGGCGCCTATGCCGAGGCCACTGCTGCACTGGATCCGAAGACGGCCACGGCGCTGCTGTCGGCCCAGGCAGGAGCCGGCGCTACGGCGGGAGCGTATGCCACGCTGGGCGGGCACCTGGGGCGGCTGCATGGCTCCGTGACCGCGGGTGCCGTGGCGGGAGTGGCGGCCCAGGCCAGCGCGAAGATCGGCATGGAGAACGGCTTCCTCCGGCACTCGGCGGACGTCACCGCCGCCCTGGGCGTGGGCACGCACATCAAGACCGATGCCGCGATCGATCTGCGCCAGCACGTGACGCCCGGTGTGGCCTCGGGCCTGCGCGCCAACCTCGCCACGGCGTCGGGTGTGGCCTCGCCCGCCGGCGTGGTGCAGCCCGAGAAGTCCGCGGCCGAGCAGTTCTTCTCGAACATCTTCGGCGCGTGAGCTCACGCTGGGTTGAGAGGCGTGAGCTCTCAACCCTTGCTTCGGCGAGGTGCTGTTAGCGCGGAACGGTGGTGCAGCAGCCGGACTTCGCGCAGCGCAGGTAGCCCTGAGCGGTACAGGCCGAGTCATCGCTACAAGCGGGGCCCTGGCCCGGATTGCTGCACTGTCCGCCACCGCTGCTCGAGCCCGAGCCTCCCGAAGAGGAGCACTGTCCCGCGGGCTGAATCGTCACGTTCTGGCAACCGTTGACGAAACAGCCATTGTCGTACGAGGAGGTCGTCGTGATCTTCGGGCAGGCAGTCCGGGTCACGAACGGCGGCGAGCCCATATTCGCCAGGCAGATGCTCACCTGCGAGAGGTTGCAGCTCGAGTCGCAGCTGAGCATGACGGACTCGGGGGAGCCGAAGGCCGCCTGCAGATCCGTGGCGGCCACCGTGCCGCCCACGCTCTTCGCCAGCAGTGCCGGGGTTCCCTGGTCTCCCGGCAGGCTCTTCAGCGAGGCGATGGCCGACGAGAAGTAGGTGCCGGAGTCCAGGCCCGTGCAGCTGCCGTGCTTGGGCCACTCGTGGTCCGCCAGGAAGTCGTTGTCGGACACGTAGCCGGGGCCATAGGTCTGCATGTCCGCCGGAATGGTGGAGGGATCCGGATCGCATCCGGGGGCGGGGTTCTTCGAGTTGCAGGAGCCGTAGGGCGCGCAGTACTGGGGCCAGCCGGCACCCGCCTGACTGGCTTGCTCATCCGTGTAGCTCGGCCAGAGGCCGTGGATCGTCAGATGGGTGGCGCCGAAGCTACCATCCAAACCCTGGCACTCCTGCTTGTCCGGGTGGCTGCAGCAGAAGTTGGCCTCCCAGGAGAGCGCCAGGATGTAGAGCCCGAAGGTGGCTGCCGTGCCGGGACCTCCGTTGGGGTTGCCCGAGGCGTTCTTCGCGTCAGGCGTGATCCCGGATTCGACAGGTCGCAGGTTGAACTCCCGGGCGACCAGGGAGGGCGCTGCGCGGACCGACGAGGCGCCGCTTTGCGGCTGCGAGGGCTCAGAAGGTGCGGGCGTCGTACGGACGCAGGCGGACAGCATGCTGAACAGAACCAGACCCGGCATGATGCGGTGCATGAGAGGACCCCTGGCGAGTGGATGCGCGGCCACTTTGGCGCGTCCGCACGCTGCAAGGCCATTCTTTCCGCACGAACCCGAGAGACTGATTGCCCTGTTGGAAAGAGGGCACTAGCCTGAGCCGACTTCCACGACGGGGGACTCCATGGCCAGGCAAGTGTCGTTCTTCCTCAACGGCAGACGCGTCACGGTGGACGATCCATCTCCGGACCTGCTTCTGGTCGATTACCTGAGGTCGCCCGAAGTGGCGCTTGCGGGCCCGAAGAAGCCCTGCGGTCAGGGCGGGTGCGGTGGATGTACCGTCATCCTGTCGAGCTGGAACGAGAAGAAGAGGAAAGCGGAGCATCGAGCGATCAACTCGTGTCTGAGGCCTGTGCTTGCGCTGGAGGGGCTGGTGGTGACGACGGTGGAGGGCACCGGCGCTGCCCGGCGCCTCAACCCCGCGCACCTGTCGCACTCCGCCAATTACTCCCGGGGAGGCGCGCTGCCGGAGATGAAGAGTGTCCCGACTCCTCCGGTGCTGGTCGAGGCCCAGGAGGCGGCCAACCGCAAACGTCTCGCGGTGATCAAGAGCGTCAACGCGAAGTCTCGGACGAAGGCGCTGAGCGCGAAGCTGAGGGGTGATGTGCCGGATCACCCGACGGAGTTCTCGCACGAGGGAATGAACCCGGTAGCGCACCGGCTTGCGATGAACAACGGGACGCAGTGCGGGTACTGCACGGTGGGATTCGTGATGAACATGTCAGAGTTCATCGTGAACAACCCGGATGCGACGAAGAAGGAGATCGAGGAGATATTCGACGGGAACCTGTGCCGATGCACGGGGTATCGGTCGATTTTGACGGGGATGAAGACGTTCGCGTCGGACTGGAGCGCGGAGGACGAGGCCAACCGGATGAAGTGCCTGCCGGATGACTACGCGGCCTCGCAGTTGCCAGCTTCGAACGTGGTGATTCCGTTTCCGGCCGAGGCGCAGGCGCCAGCCCGAGGCGTGTCGTCGGAGGAGGACGGGCGTGTGTGGCTCACGCCGGGGAGCCTGGGAGAGCTTGCGCAGTTGATGAGGGAGAACGCGGGCAAGAGGGTGCGGTTGGTGCACTCGAATACTGCGTACGGGATCTACAAAGAGGAGTACCTGGAGACGGAGCTGTACCTGGACATCCGCTTCATCCCGGAGCTGAACGCGGGACCGAAGCAGACGGGGGAAGGGCTGAGGGTGGGGGCGGGGATGAACTACAGCGAGTTCATCCGGGTGCTGGAGAGCACGATGCTGTCGGTGGGAGAGGCGAAGGAGCGGCGGAACGCGGAGACGGAGTACCCGGAGACGACGCGTCTGGGTGCGACGCGCTTCATGGCGCGAAGGACAGCGGGGCGGCTGGTGCGCAACGCGGCGACGCTGGGTGGCAACACGATGCTGGTGCTCCATCACATCGCGGAGGGGACGGGGGAGCCGTTCCCGTCGGATGTGTTCACGGTGCTGGCGGCGATCGACGCGCAGATAGAGTACGTGGACACGCGGGAGGGGGAGGGGGCGCGTCCGAGGAGGAACACGGCGCAGGAGCTGGTGGAGCGGGTGGTGTCCGAGCCGAAGCTGGCCAAGAGCATCGTGCTGCTGAACTACGTGGTGCCATACGGGAAGAAGAACGAGGTGGTGCTTGCGCAGAAGGTGGCGCTGCGAGACGTGAACGCGCACAGCATCCTCAATGGGACGAGCCGCCTGCAGCTGACGAAGGCGCTGGAGGTGGAAGAGGCAGTACTGGTGTTCGGAGGAATCGCGCCCTACCCGTGGAGGGCGAGGAAGACGGAGCAGGCGCTGAAGGGCAAGCCGCTGAGTCTGGCTGCGGTGCCGGCGCTGGCTCGGAGCCTGGTGGGGGAGGTGGGGTTGGAGCTGGCGCGCTGGTCCAAGAGGATGCAGGGGCTGCCGACAGAGGGCTTCACGGACGAGTACCGGGCGCAGTTGGCCACGGCGTTCTTCTACAAGGCAGTGGTGAACGCGCTGATGGAGCGTGGCGGAGAGGTGCCGCCGAAGCTCCAGTCGGCTGGAGAGATCACCTGGGGCAACTGGGGCGTCAGCGACGGCACGCAGGCCTTCACACCCCAAGCCTACAAGGCGCCCGTTGCGCTGCCCTACATCAAAGACACTGCGATGCAGCAGGCCTCGGGGCAGCTGCACTACACCCACGAGTTGCCGGTCTCATCGCAGACGGTCAATGCCTCGTTCGTCCAGAGCCGGCGCTCATTGGCGACCTTCCAGTTCATCATCCCAGGAGATGACAAGGCCGTGGAGGTGAGCGATCTGCGCGAGCACCTGTCGAGCCGCTACGGGGGCTTCGTCGATCTCATCACCTCCGAGGTCTTCAAGGACGGCGGAATCAACCTTCAGGGCATGGGTTCTGACCAGCCGCTCTTCGCGGACGGCGAGGTCAACTACGTGGGCCAGTCGATCGCGCTGGTGCTGGCGGGGACGGAGCAGGAGGCCGAGCGGATCGCTCAGTACGTCACCGATCGGTGCATCGCCTACGCTCCGGTCAAGCCGCAGAAGAGCATTCTGTCGAAGAAAACCCAAGCATGGTGGGCGGAGCCCGTCTTGACCCTGGACGATGCCATCCGCCTGGGCAGCGTCTACCCGGACTACCCCACCCAGGCCTCGTTCATTTCGCACATCTGGAAGGTGACGCGAAACGGGAGCCGGTTCGATTGGGTCACTCCGAAGGACAGCCCCGAGCAGCGGGTGGACCGGACGATCGTGAACCGAGAGGCGACGCTGGACGGGATCCGGTGCCAGGTGGTGGAGAGCACGCAGACGTGCGGTGGACAGGTGCACTTCTACATGGAGCCGCAGGCGGCCATCGCCGAGCCCCTGGACAACCACCGGATGCTCGTTCGGCCCTCCTCGCAGAGCCCCGCGTCCATGCACCAGACCACCGCCATGGCGCTGGGCGTGCAGTACAACAGCATCGAAGTGCAGGTGCCTCCGGTGGGCGGCGGCTTCGGAGGCAAGACGGAGCAGGCCCGCTTCGTGGCAGGGGCGGCGGCCGTCGCCGCGCATGCCACCAAGCGTCCGGTGCGCCTGGTGCTCTCGCGCGAGCAGGACACGGCGATGATCGGCAAGCGCCACGCCTACTTCAGCCAGTACCAGATCGCCATCGATCGAGGAGAGGCGGACCCTCGGGACAGGGGTCTGATCCGCGGGTTGCTCAACAAGATGTGGGGAGATGGTGGAGCGTTCTACGACTGCTCGTTCGTCGTCTCCAACTGCATCCAGACGCGCTCGGACAACGCGTACCTGATCGCCAACTTCGAGAGCCAGATCGACGTGTGCCGGACGAACACGGCGCCCAGCACGGCGTTCCGAGCCTTCGGAGACATTCAGGGCAAGCTGATGCTGGAGAACGCGGTGGATGACGCGGCGTTCTCCATCGGGATGCTGGCTGAGGACGTGAGGGAGAAGAACCTGTACGAGCGGGGAGATGTGACGCCGTTCGGACAGCCGCTGACGTACTGCTACATGCGGGAAGTGTGGGCGTTCCTGAAGAAGCAGTGCGACTACGAGACGAAGCGGCAGGAGGTGGATCAGTTCAACGCGACCAACCGGTGGCGCAAGCGCGGGCTGGCGATGATGCCGGTGAAGTACGGCTCGGGCTACAACGTGGCGATGCTGGAGCAGGCCGCCGCGCTCGTCTCGGTGTACCACAGCGACGGCACCGTCATCATCCACCAGGGCGGCGTGGAGATGGGGCAGGGCCTGACGACGCAGGTCCGGCAGGTTGCCTCCTATGTGCTGAACGTGCCCATGGACAAGATCCAGGTCGAGGCTGCCAGGACAGCCATCAATCCCAACCCCACTGGCACGGGCGCGTCGACCGGAACGTCCTACAACGCAGAGGCGGTCAAGCGCACCTGCCAGGACCTCAGCTCGCGTCTGAGGGACTTCGGCTACGAGATGCTGAAGGAGAAGGGCAACGACTGGTGCCACGGCCAGGGCATCGACTTCTGGAACTACGGCCAGGCGGGATGGAACACGGAGGTGAAGCTCTCGCCCACCGCGCCGCCGAAGCTCATCTGGCAGAACCTGGTGGCCCTGGCCTACCAGTACCGCGTGGGCCTGATGGCCACCTTCACCGCGCCCATTCCTGGTGGCGAGACGCCGATGCCGGCACTCACCTACAAGCCGCTCGAACTGCAGCCGGAGATCCCAGGCTACTCTGCGAGTCCGAAGGGCGCGCCCGGTGCGTATGACTCGTTCACCGGCTTCACCTACTCGGCGGCGTGCTCGGTGGTGGAGGTGGACATCCTGACGGGCGAGGTGAAGGTCCTGAGCTCGGACATCACCTACGACATGGGCTGGAGCCTCAACCCGGCCATCGACGTGGGCCAGGTGGAAGGCGCCTTCGTCCAGGGCATCGGCTACGTGCTGTCGGAGAAGCTGGAGTTCGAGCCTGAGGGTGAGGAAGCCGGCCGTCTCAACTCGCTGAACACCTGGCGCTACAAGCCACCGGCCATCACCAGCATTCCGCTGGAACTCAACGTCACCCTGTTCCCGCGCAGCCTGGCGAAGGATGTGCCGGAGAGCCCCACCGAGGGCATCTTCTCCTCGAAGGAGATCGGTGAGCCGCCGCTGGTGCTGGCCACCAGCGTGTTCCTGGCGGTGAAGGCGGCCATTCGTGCCTCGCGACTGGAGCGCAAGCTCAGTGGCCTGTTCCGCTTCGACGCTCCGGCCACCGTGCAGGAGGTGCGCAGGGCCTGCGAGGTGAGCACCAGCGATCTCAAGGTGACCGCGAGCGATCTCAAGGTGCCCCCGAGCGCTCTCAAGGCGTAACGCAGTCCCCGCTATTCGTCAGGAGACATGACATGAACTCGAGAACCCTCACCGCCCGGCCTGGCCGGCGCGGCTTCCCGAAGTCCGTCCTTCTGGGCGCCACGGTGGCGCTGTCCGCGGTTTCCAGCGGGGCCTATGCCCAGACCACGGCGCCCGCACCTGCGGCCGTGGCCAAGGATCCAGCCGCCGCAGCGGCACTGCTGCGCAAGCCGGAGGGCTACAAGCTCCAGCAGAGTCCCTTCCCGGACTTCGGCTACATGGTCCCGGTCGATGAGTACCTGAAGAAGTACTCGGACCAGCCGCTCTTCCGCCTGAAGACGGATTTCCCCACCGCCAAGCCGAGGCAGTTGCCGGAGTTCGTCCAGAAGATCGACTTCCGGAAGAAGCCGCTGGAGTACCTGCTGGCCGTGCGGGACTACGCCTTCGATGGCAACCTGCCGGACTGGGATCCCTTCAAGAACAGCAAGCGCGGCTGGTACCACATCCCCTGGCTCCACCCGTCGGCGACGGGGCCGGACGCCTATCCTCCCAACGGCGGCACCGAGGGCTTCCACGGCCTCATCAAGGAGGCAGGGCTCAGCCCGTTGCAGCTCGCGCCGGGCCAGAAGGGCAAGGACGGGAGCTATTCCGTCTACGCCATCACCCTGGTCAACGACATGGCCGGGTACACGCTGGGGCGGATGTGGAAGGACCCCATGAATCCGGATCCCAAGGCGACGGATGCGCGCTATGGCGGCGGGTTCCCGCCGGGTACCGTCTTCGCCAAGCTCCTGTTCACCGACGCGCCCCAGGGCACCGACAAGATTCCCTTCCTCGAGAACCCCCTGCAGTGGACGGCGTACATCACCGAGAACTTCTCCACCTCCAACAAGCGCGTGGTGGGCAAGGTGAACCTGCTGCAGATGGACATCGCCGTGAGAGACGTGCGCGCCGAGGGCAAGGACGGCACGGGCTGGGTGTTCGGGACGTTCGCGTACAACGGCCAGGTGAACAACCCCAACAAGTTCCTCAACCTCGTCCCGGTGGGAATCATGTGGGGCAATGATCCCGAGAACACGACGAACGCCACCACTCCGTTCCCTCCCACCGAGACGAAGATCAACCCGGACCTGAAGCAGGGCGTCATCTTCGCCTCCGCGCAGTTGCCGCCTCAGCACCTGGGGTGGAACGGGCGGCTCAACGGTCCCGCGGACCTGAACACCACTTCGTGCCTGGGCTGCCACATCGCCGCGCAGTACCCCGCGGTGACGGCGCTGGTCCCGCCGAACGCGGTGCCGGCCGGCGGCCCCAATCCTCCCAAGGACGGAGGTTCGAAGGAATGGATGAAGTGGTTCCAGAACGTGCCGGCCGCCACCTCCATGGATCCGCGCGTCTACTCCACCGACTTCTCATTCCAGGTCGCCATCAGCCTGCAGAACTTCTACACGATGAAGACGAACCTGCTGCAGGGCTCGTACGCGAACGACTACCAGTTGGACCGGGTTCCCGTCACCCGCAGCGGTCGGCCCGAGTAGTCAGTTCGCCAACCTCACGCTCGCGGGCTACAACGTGCGGCTGCGCACCTACGGCGGTGATGTACCCGCCCCAGATGAACCCGCTGGTGGGGCTGGACTTCATGATCAACGGGGCCCTGTACGACGAGGCGGCCACGCCCGTGGAGGTGAAGCTCGGCACGGTGGAGGAGTGGACCATCCACGACAACGGCCACCACACCGGCGGCTCCGGAGAGGGCCACCCCTTCCACCTGCACACCAACTCCTTCGAGGTGATCTCCATTGGCGGCCAGCCGGTGGAGCCAGGGACGATCCAGGACACCGTCTGGGTTCCCCACAACACGGAGGTCGTCGTCCGCATCAAGTTCAAGGAGTGGACCGGGAAGGACGTCTTCCACTGCCACATCATCCCGCACGAGGACGTGGGGATGATGCAGAACCTGCTCGTGAAGAAGTAGCCGCCGGAAGAGAGAGAGGGGAGAAGAGACATGTCGAAGACGAAGTGGATGCTGGGCCTGGGGGCTGTCGTGGCATCGGGCACGTTGTGGGCCTGCGCGACGCTGGGCGGTGGCCAGGGGGGAAACACCCAGGGCGAAGCGGGGACGTGCGCGGGGCCCTTTCCCAGCTACTGGCAGGATCCGAAGTTCACGAGCACGGGCATGTGGTTGGGGCAGCAGATCTCCAACCAGGCGCCCTCGGACTGGAAGGGGCCCATCTTCCGGCTGAGCCAGCAGTACCCCACCGCGCTGCCGCCCGAGGATGCCTCTCCGTGGAAGGCGTTCGACCCCTTCAAGGCCGGGCTGAGCCAAGAGGAGATGCGCAAGCAGGCCTATGAGTATTCCTGGGCCGTCATGCGCTACATCCAGGAGGGCAACGTCGATCAGGGCGCCACGGGAGGAGACATCGGGAAGGACTGGACGCTGTGCAACAACCCGGTGCGCCGCTGGGTCCACATGCCCTTCCAGACCTATGAGCCCTTCAGCGGGCGCGAGTTCATCCACGGGCTCACGCGCGAGGCGCCCGTCACCTTCACGATGAAGAGCGGCAGCCAGTTGGCGAGCACCGTCTGGGCGGTGGGGTTCTACAACCCTCGCGCCGCCTACACGCTGGGGCAGGTGTGGAAGCCGGACGGCAGCGCCGCGTTCCCCACGAGCAACGTGGCGTTCCCGGATGGGGCGGTGATTGGCAAGCTGCTCTTCACCACGGCGACGGAGAAGGACATCCCCATCCTGTCCAACATGCCGAAGTGGAAGGCCAACATCAGCGACCCGAAGTTCTGTCAGTGCACCCCCTCGACGGGGCAGTCGGCGTGCTCGTTCCAGCAGATCAGCGAGCAGTGCCCGCGCTCCTTGGGCGAGGTGACGCTGATGCAATTCGACATCGCCGTGCGCGACAGCCGCTCTCCCTCGGGCTGGGCATACGGCACCTTCGTCGCGGATGGGCAGGTGAAGGCCTCGGAGAAGAACCCCTGGAGCCGTCTGTCCACCCTGGGGCTCATGTGGGGCAATGACGCGCCGCCGAAGGGGCAGCTCGCCAACGCCTACCCGGCGGATCCCCGGAAGAATGGCTTCAAGCTGGAGGTCGTCGAGTGGGAAGTGGCCGACCGCTGGAACGCGACCACGGACGGCGGCCACCTGGGCTGCAACGGCCGGCTCGATGGCCCCGCTGACAGCACTGTCAGCTCCTGCCTGTCCTGCCACATGACGGGAGCCGTGCCGGACAAGAACCGCAAGACGCCTCCCTTCATCATCGTGCCCTCCAAGACGGCCGTGGGCCAGTGCGGCAGCCCCCCGGCGACGCTCGCCGATCCGAACCTGGATGCCACGTTCTTCGCGGACCTGGCGTGCAGCACCTCCATCTCGGGCACGGGCATTCCGCAGCCGCAGTACCCCAACGGCGCGACGCAGTGGGTGTCCACGGACTTCTCGCTGCAGCTCTCCATCGCCATGACGCAGTGGGCGGAGTGGCAGTCCGACCAGGTGGAAGAGCGTGCCGGGCCTCGTGTGATGGAAGGCATCCTGCCGGCGCGCTGAGTTCCCGCGCGCGCACTGGCTGGCATGAGCCGGAAGCCTCATGCCAGCCCCTTTTTCCCTGCGGACCGCTCGGGCCCTCGAGTGAAGGGCTGCGGTCCAGGCAAGGCGTTGTTGCTCTGGGGCGCGAATATGCCTTGACGGGTATATGAACGCGTGGCTATATACCCATCGTGGAATCATCGTTCGACATCATCGCGGAGCCCAATAGACGGGCCATCTTGAGCCTGCTGCTCGCGTCGGAGCTCTCGGTTGGCGAGATCGAGCGCGAGCTTCAACTGTCGCAGCCGTCCGTCTCCAAGCACCTGCGAGTGCTGCGAGATGCGGGGTTCGTGGAATCACGAATCGAAGCGCAGCGGCGCCTCTATCGATTGAGACCGGAGCCCCTCATGGAACTCGACGCATGGCTCGCTCCCTTCCGGCGTTTCTGGTCAATGCACGTCGATGCCCTGGAGCAACACCTGGACAAGATGGACCAGGTGGACCAGGTGCCCCCTGTGAAAGGAAAGAAAAAACATGAGCAGTCGTGAGCAATACACGCCGGGTGCCGCTTCGGGCGCCAAGGTCCAAAAGGATGGCGAGAAGTGGACGCTCGTTCTCGTTCGCGATCTCTCCCACCCTCCTACCAAGGTTTGGAAGGCCATCACGGAACCCGAGCATCTCCGCGCATGGGCTCCGTTCGATTCGGACCGGAGCCTGGGGGCCGTTGGCACCGCGAAGCTCTCGACCGTGGGGGCGCCGAAGCCGCTCGTCTCCGAGACCCAGGTGAAGCGGGCCGATGAGCCCAAGCTGCTCGAATACAGTTGGGGGGCACAGGATCTCCGCTGGGAACTCGAGCCGACGGCAGGCGGTGGCACCCGGCTCACGCTCTGGCACAACATCGACCGTCATTTCATCTCGATGGGCGCCGCTGGGTGGCACATCTGCTTCGATGTGATGGACCGGATGCTCGCCGGTCAGCCCATTGGACGCATCGTCGGCCCCGAGGCCATGCAGTTCGATGGCTGGCAGCGGCTGAACGCCGAGTACGCGAAGCAGTTCGGTGTTGAGCTCCCCAACTGGGCCTCTCGCCCACGGACCTGATCATGCCCCGCTCCAAAGGAATCGTCGTCGGCTTCTGGATTGTCACCGCGCTCTTCTGCTTGCAGATGGGCTTCACCGCGTACGCGCAACTGCGCCTGCCGCAAGTGGGGGAGGCGTTCGCCCACCTCGGCTTCCCCGACTACTTCCGGGTGCAGCTCTCATGGGCCAAGCTCCTCGGCGTGGCGCTGTTGCTGGCGCCGGTGCCGGCTCGGCTCAAGGAGTGGGCCTACGCCGGCTTCGCCATCGACCTTGTCTCCGCGGTCATCGCCCATCTCGCGGTGGGAGATGGCCCGGAGGCGTGGGGCTGGGCGGGGGCCACTGGTGTGCTCTGGGGGCTTTCGTACTTCTTCTGGCGCCGTTCGCAGGTCACGCCGGTTGGAATGTCTGAGGTGAGAACATGAAAAAGTCTGACGCGAGCCAAGGCCAGTCGGCATCTGAGCAAATCTCGAAACAAATCGCCGAACTCGGTGGCTGGCGCGCGGAAACCCTCAGCAGAATGCGCAAGCTCATCAAGGACGCAGATCCGGACGTCGTCGAGGAGTTGAAGTGGATGGGCACTCCGGTCTGGTCCCACGGCGGCATCATCTGCACTGGCGAAACCTACAAGAAGGCCGTGAAGTTGACCTTCATCAAGGGCGCGTCGCTGAAGGATCCGGCCCGTCTCTTCAACTCGAGCCTCGACGGAAACGCACGCCGCGCGATCGACATCCACGAGGGAGAAGAGGTTGATGCGTCCGCCTTCAAGGCGCTCATCCGCCAGGCGGTTGCCCTCAACAGTGCTGGCAAGTCGAAAGCTTCAAAATCTTCGAAACCGTCGAAGAAAGCGAAGTCCTGAGGTATTCCGTCCCTGAGCAGGTCTGATATCGGGGTTCCCTACACCATGAGTGAGAAAAAGCCCTCTTCCAGCCAGCCTCGCGCGGACAGCCACGACGTGATCCGCGTCCAGGGAGCCCGAGAGAACAACTTGAAGGACGTGAGCGTCGAGCTCCCCAAGCGGCGGCTGACTGTGTTCACCGGCGTCTCGGGATCGGGCAAGTCGTCGCTCGTGTTCGGCACCATCGCGGCGGAGTCGCAGCGGCTGATCAACGAGACCTACAGCACGTTCGTGCAGGGATTCATGCCGACGCTGGCCCGGCCCGAGGTCGACGTGCTGGAAGGGCTAACGACCGCGATCATCGTTGATCAGGAGCGGATGGGCGCCAACTCCCGCTCGACGGTGGGCACCGCCACCGACGCGAATGCGCTGCTGCGGGTGGTTTTCAGCCGCCTGGGCAAGCCCAACATTGGCTCTTCCAACGCCTTCTCCTTCAACGTCCCGTCGGTCCGCGGGGTCGGGCAAATCTCGGTCGAGAAGGGCGACGGGAAGACCGAGAAGAAGGTGTACACGGTCGCTGGCGGTATGTGCCCGCGGTGCGAGGGCATGGGATCGGTGACCGATATCGATCTGTCCCAGTTGTTCGATGACTCGAAGTCGCTCGCCGAGGGCGCGCTCACAATCCCGGGCTACAACGCTGACGGCTGGCAGGTGCGCATCTTCACGGCCTCGGGCTTCCTCGACCCGGACAAGCCGATCCGGCGCTACACCAAGCAGGAGCGCCACGACTTCCTCTACCGGGAGCCCACCAAGGTCAAGATCGACAAGATCAACATGACCTACGAGGGCCTGGTCCCCAAGCTCCAGAAGTCGTTCCTGTCCAAGGACGTCGAAGCCATGCAGCCGCACATCCGTGCGTTCGTGGAGCGGGCGGTGACGTTCACCGCCTGTCCTGATTGCGGCGGCACCCGGCTCAACGAGGCCGCCCGCTCCTCCAAGATCAAGGGGATCAACATCGCCGAGGCCTGTGCGATGCAGATCAACGACCTGGCCGAGTGGGTGCGTGGTCTGGACGAGCCGTCCGTCGCACCGCTGCTGGCGACGCTGCGGCAGACGCTCGACTCGTTCGTGGAGATCGGGCTGGGCTATCTCAGTCTCGACCGGTCGTCGGGGACGCTGTCGGGCGGCGAGGCACAGCGCACCAAGATGATCCGGCACCTCGGGTCGTCGCTCACCGACGTGACCTACGTGTTCGACGAGCCGACGGTCGGGCTGCACCCGCACGACATCCAGCGGATGAACGACCTGCTGCTGCGGCTGCGCGACAAGGGCAACACGGTTCTGGTGGTCGAGCACAAGCCGGAGGTGATCGCAATCGCCGACCATGTCGTCGACCTGGGCCCCGGTGCCGGCACCGCTGGAGGCGAGGTGGTCTTCCAGGGCACCCTTGAGGAGCTGCGGGCCAGCGGCACACTGACCGGGCGTCACCTGAACGATCGAGCCGCCCTGAAGCCGTCGGTGCGGAAGCCGTCGGGTGTGATGGAGGTGCGCGGGGCCCGCACCCACAACCTGAAGGACGTCAACGTCAACATCCCGCTTGGCGTACTGGTGGTGGTGACTGGCGTGGCGGGGTCGGGCAAGAGTTCACTGATCCACGGCTCGGTGTGTAGCCGGGACGGGGTGGTGTCGGTCGACCAGACCCCGATCCGAGGCTCGCGGCGGAGCAACCCGGCCACGTACACCGACCTGCTGGAGCCGATCCGCAAGGCGTTCGCGAAGGCCAACGGCGTGAAGCCCGCCCTGTTCAGCGCCAACTCCGAGGGTGCCTGTCCGAACTGCAACGGCGCCGGGGTGATCTACACCGACCTGGGGATGATGGCCGGTGTCACCACGATCTGCGAAGAGTGCGAGGGTCGGCGGTTCCAGGCGTCGGTGCTGAAGTACCGGCTCGGCGGGCGCAACATCGCCGAGGTGCTCGACCTGTCGGTCGCAGACGCGGTCGGCTTCTTCAGCACCGGCGAGGCGCATACGCCGGCCGCGCACGCGATCCTGCAGCGCATGGCCGACGTAGGGCTTGGCTACCTGCGGCTCGGCCAACCGCTCACCACGCTGTCGGGTGGCGAGCGGCAGCGGCTCAAGCTCGCGACGCACATGGGGACCGAAGGCGGCGTCTACGTGCTCGACGAGCCGACCACCGGACTGCATCTGGCCGACCTCGAGCAACTGCTCGTGCTGCTGGACCGGCTGGTCGACTCCGGCAAGTCGGTCATCGTGATTGAGCACCATCAAGTGGTGATGGCGCACGCCGACTGGATCATCGATCTGGGTCCGGGGGCGGGCCACGACGGTGGGCGGATCGTGTTCGAAGGGACTCCGGCCGACCTGGTAGCGGCGAGGTCGACGCTGACCGGCGAGCACCTGGCGGCATTCGTCGGTAGCGGTCCGAAGGTTGTCTCAGGAGGTGGGACCGATTCGCTTCGGCCTCGTCGTCAGAAGAAGCCTCAGTAGGGGTGCTGGACTTCTCGGGATGGAGGCGGCGGGAACCGAAGCCGCCGCCACTCGCCTTGTCATGTGCAGTCAGTCCGCTGCCTTGTCTCTCTGAACCGACTTCGCGGCCTTGGAGATAGGATAGAGTGCACGGAGTTTTATCTTGTAGTGATACACTGCGAGGTAATACTCGCCTGCGATCATGATGAAGACTTGGCGCGGAGGCTCGGGCTGACTCTTGAGCCAGGTATTTGCTTCCTCCAGGGTATTGAAAACGGCCACTGGGGCGGGGAGCCCTTCGTGAATCATGTCGCGCAGATAGAACTCGAGAACGGGGTCGTGGAGCAGGGCGCGGTGATTGGCGTCCGCAGCGTACGCCGTGAGGAAGTACTCGCCTGAAATCAAGATGTTGGCATGATGCGGCGGGTCTGGATGGTCCCTCATCCAGGCGTCAGCCTCCTCACGCGTGTTGAAGGCTGCAATGACGAGAGGAGGACCCTTGGGGGCCGCGCAGGAATAAAGTTTCAGTTTGCGGGTGCCCGAGATCGTGCCCATCAATGTAGGCATGGACCTGGAGGAAGTCATCGCGGCGAAGTACCAAGCGCTTGAGAGCGGACTTACAG
>NZ_JAHXBF010000046.1 GCF_020103695.1 Hyalangium versicolor | reverse complement strand
CATTCCCCTGCTGCTGCTGGGAGTGCTTTCCGCCCGCCAGCTCCAGCGGCTGCTCACCGCCGAGGTGCAGTCCACCCTGCGCGCGGAGACGGAGAACTTCTCGGACATCGTGCAGGACATGTTGGCCGAGCGAGAGGCCGATGTGCGGAGCTGGTCCGAGGACGCCATCGTCCGCGGCGCGCTCCTCTATGCCACATACAAGAAGAGCGACTCGGTGCTCAGCGTGCTTCAGCGGCGCTACCCTGTTTTCAAGGTCATCGTCCTCTTCACGCCGGACGGCAAGGCCGTCTCCGCCAGCGACGCGGCCCTGCTGACCCGCTATGCCGCACGGCCGGAGCTCATCGCACGCAGCACGTGGTTCCAGCAGGCCCTGGAGGAGCGGCTCACGGACGAGGCCGCCCTGGGCCAGGACGAGGTGCTGGGCCAACGGGTGCTGCGCTTCGCCATCCCCGTCACCTCGCCCGTGGACGGACATCCGATGGGGCTGCTGGTGGCGGCGTATGACTGGAACCTGCTCGAGGCCGAGGTGAAGCCCGCCATCGATCGGGCCACGGCTCGGGGCCAGAGCAGCCTCCGCCTGGCCATCGCGGACGCACGAGGCCAGTTGCTCTTCGGCCCTCGGTCGCTGGCGTCGGCCGTGGCTCCGTTGGCCGAGGCCGCGCTGGAGAATGACTCCGGCGTCGTGGAGTTCAGCGGCAAGGTGGGAGGCTTCCAGCGGGCGGCGAGCGAGAGCTTCCAGGGCTCGGACTGGCTGTACATCGCCGTCCTCGACCGGGACGAGGCCTACGCCCTGGTCCGCCAGTCCGTTCTGGCCGCGGTGTTGATGCTCGTGATTTTCGGGGGCGTGGCGCTGGTGGGCTCGTTCCTCATGGCCCGGCGCATGGTGCAGCCCATCCAAGCGCTCAACGAGGCAGTGGGCCGTATCGTTCGCGATGGAGACCTCACCCAGGAGATCCACGTGCACTCCACGGATGAGATCGGCCAGTTGGCGACATCCTTCGGAGCCATGGTGCGCAAGCTGCGTGAGGTGCCCTTGAGCCTCCAGGAATCCGCGCAGGTGCTCACCGCGGCGGTGAAGAACCTCACCACGTCCACGCAGGAGCAGAGCCAGGCCATCACCCAGCAGGCCTCGGCGCTCCAGGAGACCCAGGTGACGGCGCAGGAGATCAAGGAGACGTCCGTGGTGGCGGCGCAGAAGGCCGAGTCGGTGTTGGCGGTGGTGGACCGGGCGGATGACCTGTCCAAGGCGGGCAGCGTGGCCATCGAGGACAGCCTCTCCAACCTGGCGGACATCCGCGAGCGCGTGGGAGAGATCGCCGGGAAGATCAACGAGCTGTCGGCGCGCACCCTGCAGATTGGCAGCATCACCCAGACGGTGACGAAGCTGGCGGACCAGTCCAACATGCTGGCGCTCAACGCGGCCATCGAGGCGGTGCGCTCCGGAGAGCACGGCAAGGGCTTCAGCGTGGTGGCCAAGGAGATCCGCACCCTGGCGGACCAGTCCCTGAAGGCCACGGAGCGGGTGAACAAGATCCTCGAGGATGTGAGCATGGCCATCCGGGAGACGGTGCAGATCACCGAGAAGGGCGCCCAGCGGATGGAGGCGGGACTGGTGCAGGTGAAGACCTCCGGGGAGAACCTGCGCGAGCTGTCGACCATCGTCCGGGAGAACGCCTCGGCGGTGCGGCAGATCTCCGCGGCGGTGAGCCAGCAGAACGCGGGCGTCAGCCAGGTCTTCGCCGCGGTTTCCGACCTGAACCGGATGATGGAAGAGTCCGTGGCCCGACTGGACTCGACCCATCAGGCCACCGCTGAACTCCAGGCCGTCACGGAGCGGGTAGTCGGCATCGTGAAGAGCTACCGTGTCTAGGCATGAACCTCGCGCTCGTCCTGGTCGGACTGGTCAAGATCGTCTTCGGGGGCCTGGTGGCCGCCCTGGGCATCTGGCTCGCTTTCCGCGGCCTCAACCGCCTGCTCGGTACGGATGCGGTCGAGGACCTGCGCAAGGGCAACATTGCGGCGGGCATCGTCCATGCGGCCAGCCTGCTGGCGCTCGGGCTGCTGGTGCAGCACGCCATCCAGGCGACCTTTGATGCCGTGGATCTCACCCTGCGGACTCCGCCCTTCCAACCCGGGATGGTGGGAAAGCTCCTGCTCTTCGCCGTGCTCCATGTGGTGCTGTCGCTGGGCGTGGGCACCGGCGTGCTGGCCGTGGGGGTGATGCTGTTCGACAAGATGACCCCGGGCCTGGACGAGCTGGCCGAGGTCCGCCAGGGCAACGTCTCGCTGGCCCTGGTGCTGTCCGCCATCCTCATCGTCATTGCACTGCTCACCGCACCGGGACTCCAGGCCGCGCTCAACGGACTCATCCCCTTCCCGCAGCTGCCCGAAGGGATGCTGCGCGCGCCTGCGTGAGGAGGCCCATGGAACCTGCCTCCCCTGGAGCCTCGGAGTCAGACTCGCCCGGCGTCTCGATGCCGCCCCGGCGCGGCTGTCTCTCGTTCGTGGCCTTCGCGGTCTGCGGTGTCGTGCTCGTGCTGGACTGTCTGGGCTACCTGGGACCGGAAGACTTCGAGCCCTCCCCGCTCTCCTCCGAGGCAGCGGACCTGGGGATGGTGCTCCTGCCGCCCGGCATTCCTCCCACCCAGGTCCAGACGTACACCTGGAGGGTGGAGGGCCTGGAGCCCCGATGGCATCGGGTCATCTACGGGCTGGACACCTCGCTCGTCGACAAGATCGAACGCGACGAGGAGGCGCTGGGCAAACGGATGCACTTCCGCGCCATCAGCCGGGAACGCTTCACCTTCCGCGCTCCGCGAGAGTGCGAGGTGGACATGCGCTGCGTTTACGAAGAACTGATGCGCACCAACTCCGAGCCGGTGAAACAGCTCGGCCACCGCTTCCTCGCTTACATCCGTGACCACCAGCTCAGCTCCGAGCAGGCGGCGGACCTCATCATCGGCTTCGTGCAGCGCATCCACTATGAGCTGCCCCCCGTCGAGGTACCCTTCGGCGTCATTCCTCCGGCGCTGGTTCCCGCGAAGGACAGTGGCGACTGCGACTCGAAGGCCCTGCTCGCGGTGATGCTGCTGCAGCAGGCCGGCATCGACGCGGTCCTCCTCTATTCGGACCGGCTCGCGCACGCCGCCGTGGGAGTCGGGCTCCCGGGCAGTGGCACCGCGCTGCGCCGGGAAGGCCGCTCGTGGCGCTATGCCGAAGTGACCGCCGAGGGCTGGCCCATCGGGATGATTCCGCCGCAGTACGACAAACCTCAACTGTGGACGGTGATACCGCCGTTCTCCCAGGGCTCCTGAACCTCAAGGCAGGCAGGCGAGCGGGCCCTCTTTCTACCCTCGGGTTCCCAGGCCCCTGCGGGATGCGCAGCTTGGTGGGTCAGGAGGGAAGAACACATGCCCGAGAAACTGCCCAACTCGCCTCGAGGTCCAGTGAAGGAGCCCGAGCCTCGGAAGTCACCTCAACAGGAACCCGAGCGGGGACCGCCGGAGATTGAACCGCCCCGGCGGCACCACCCAGAGATCGAACCTCCTACCCGTCTGCCACCGGAGATCGAGCCGCCCCGGCATGAGCCTCCTCTGACGGAGCCTGGACGCCAGACCGAGCCAGAGGCCCAACCGCCGGGCATCCATGAGGCACCCGATCCGGACCAGGCACCTCCGGGACAGCCCATCATCATCGCATAGGCCGAGGCGTACGCTCCGGGTCTGAGGACCGCCTCCACGGGGCGTACGGGATGACCGCGCGAGCGATCTTTTCCGCCCTGCCCGCACGCAGGACGAGCAAGCACCGGAACGTGGGCATTCTGTTCTAGGCTTCACGCCTACCCACTTCCGCGTGCCCCGTATGCGCTCCCTGCCCGTTCCGCAAGCCCTCTGGAAGGCGCTCCTCGCTTCGATGCTGCTCGTGTTCGCACTGCCTGCCCCGGTGCAAGCGCAGACGAAGGCCAAGACGCAGACGAAGGCCAAGGCAAAGTCCAAGGCGAAGTCCAAGTCCAAATCCAAGGCGAAGACCGCTCCTGCCGAGCCGGAACAAACTCTGGAGCAGCCCGAGAAGTTGCAGGAGCAGGATCCCCAGAAGACGCAGGAGTTGACGCAGCAGAAGGAGCCGGAGAAGGCCCCCGCGTCCGAGAAGGCCCCCGCGTCCGAGAAGGCGGCGGCACAGCCCAAGGCTCAGGCCCAGCCGAAGCCCAAGGCTCCCGAGAAGGCTCCCGCTCCCAAGGTCGCGGAGCGGCCTCTGCCTCAGTCACAGGTGCAGGCCCAGGAGCGCGCCGAGGCCTCTGCCCGGCTGCGCATCGGTGTGGGGGTGGATCTCTTCACCGAGAACTCGCGGATGACAGGCGCGCAGATCATCAACACGTCGACTCGCGATGAATCCTTCGACTATGGCAACGCCACGTTCTTGTCGGCCACGCTCTCCATGAGCGTTCCGGCGCCCTTCGCCAAGGATCGGGCGCGCATTGGCGGCGCCATCCGGCTGTTCGGCAACTACGGCGCGGGGGGAGACCGGACGTTCGGCTTCGGCATGCTGGGCCAGGGATTGATCACGGGCGAGTATGGCCTGCCCGTCGCGGACAAGACGGAGGTCGTCTTCGGGGGCCGCGTGGGCCTGTCGCTGCTCATTCCAGGCCGCGACTTCAGCCAGGAGATCAACCGGCTCCAAGTCCAGGGCGTGGACGTGTGGAGCGTGCCGCGCGTCGGCTGGGTGGGAGGCCTGTCCGCGGGGGGCCGGCGCAGGATGAGCGATCACATCCTCCTGCGCGCGGATCTGTCCGCCCAGTTGGAGAAGATCTACCTCTTCTCCACGACCCAGGACATCGATGGGCTCAAGTTCGACAAGCACTGGAGCACCTTCGGCCTGCGGCTGGGACTCACGCTCGGAGTCGAGTTCGCGCTCTGAGCCCCGCTTCAAGCCTCCAGGAAGGCGGTACCAAGCCCGGCGTCCTACCCTGTGAGGTGGTAGCGTCCTTCCATGCCTCGTTGGTTCAACACGGCCGGGCCCTGCAACCCGGCCACTCATTACATGCTCCCAGCCTCGCGGCGCCTGCCCGAGGTGCGGCGGCTGATTGACCAGGAGGGGTACTTCGTCGTTCACGCGCCCCGGCAGGCAGGCAAGACGACCGCCCTGCTCTCGCTCGCGCAGGAACTCACCTCGGCGGGCCACCATCTGGCCGTCCTCGTCTCCATGGAAGTGGGCGCTGCCTTCCCCAACGACATTGGCGCCGCAGAGCTTGCCATCCTCGAGAGCTGGAAGGATGCACTGGAGACTCAGCTCCCGCCTGCGTTGCGCCCGCCTCCCTTCTCCGAGGCGCCCCCGGGCCGCAAGATTGGCACCGCACTCGCAACCTGGACTCGGACTGCGCCTAAACCCCTCGTTGTCTTCCTGGACGAAGTGGATGCATTGAGGGACGACGTGCTCGTCTCCGTGCTGCGGCAGCTGCGAGACGGCTACCGCAACCGCCCCAAACACTTCCCGACCTCGCTGGCCCTCATCGGCCTTCGGGACGTGCGCGACTACAAAGTGGCCTCCGATGATCGCGAGCACCTGGGCACCTCGAGCCCCTTCAACATCAAGGTGCGCTCGCTCACATTGCGCGACTTCACTGCCGATGAGGTGGCGGAACTCTACTCCCAGCACACCTCAGACACTGGCCAGCGCTTCGAGCCCGACGCCCTCACCCTTGCCTTCGAACTCACCCAGGGCCAGCCGTGGCTCGTCAATGCCCTGGCCAAGGTGGCCGTCGAGGAACTCGTCTCCGATATTTCCCAGCCCATCCGCCGCGCGGACATCGGACGCGCCAAGGCCGTGCTCATCGAACGCCAAGAAACGCACCTGGACAGCCTGGCCGAGCGCCTGCGAGAGCCGCGCATCCGCGCCATCCTGGAGCCCATGCTCGCCGGCACCATCCCCGGCGCCCTCCCTCCAGGTGATGTCCGCTTCGCCGTGGACCTGGGCCTCATCCGCATGACCGAGGCCGGAGCCTTCGATGTGACCAATCCCATCTATCGCGAGGTGGTGGTGCGCGAGTTGGCCTTCCCATCCCGCGCAGTGCTGCCTCCTGTTCTGTCACCGTCATCCGAGCCTGAGCAGCCGCGCGGCACGGCCTGCCCTCTGGCATAACCCTCCCCCATGCCTCGTGACGTCTCCTTCTTCGACCAGTTCGGCCGGCTCCTCGCCATGGAGCGCGATGCCGAGCGCGCCCGCTCCGCCGCGCTCGCCCAGAGCATGACCCTGCGCGAGCGCGCCGAGCACGGCCTCTCCGTCCTCGACCTCGAGAGCATCGAGGAGGAAGTCGGCCTCGGCGGTCGCATCCTCCTCACCCTCGCCCGCGCCGACCGCGCCCCGTTCCCCTCTCCCCTCAACAATGGCGACCTCGTCGCCGTCATGCCCCGCCGCGCCGAAGTCAAAGAGCCCGCTCGCGCCCTTGTCTCTCGCGCCACCCGCACCCGAATCCAGCTCGCCTTCGATCGCTCCCCCCCTCCCTTCGTCCATGAAGGACTGCTCCGCCTCGACGTCGTCCCCAACGACGTCACCTATGAGCGCGTGCGCGCCGGCCTCGAACGCGTCAAGGCCCTCGACAAGGGCGCCGAGCGCCGCAAGCGCGAAGTCCTCCTGGGCAACGAGCCCCCACGCTTCGACAAGCCCAAGGAACTCGAACCCTCCCGTCCCCTCAATCCCGAGCAAGCCGATGCCGTGGCCCGAGCCCTCGCCGCCGAGGACTTCTTCCTCGTCCACGGCCCCCCAGGCACCGGCAAGAGCACCGTGCTCGCCGAAGTGGCCGCCCAGGCCGTGGCTCGCGGCGAGCGCCTGCTGTGCACCGCCGCCAGCAACGCCGCCGTGGATCACCTGCTGGAGCTCTGCCTCAACCAGGGCCTGCGCGCCATCCGCGTGGGCCACCCCGCTCGCGTCGCCGCCCGTCTCCAGGAGCACACCCTGGACATCGTCGTCGAGGAACACCCCGACCGCATCCTCTCGCGCGAGCTCTTCGACGAGGCCTTCGATCTCTTCGGCTATGCCCGCCGCCAGCGCACCCAGGGCCGCAGCCGCCAGCGCTTCTCCAACGCCCGCGCCTCCTCCACCGAGGCCAAGAGCCTCATGGACGAGGCCCGCGCCCTGGAACGCAAGGCCGTGCGCGCCGTGCTCGAGCGCGCCCAGGTCGTCTGCGTCACCCTGGCCAGCCTTCAGTCCGGCCTGCTCGCCCCCGAGTCCTTCGATCTCGCCCTCATCGACGAGGCCACCCAGGCCACCGAGCCCCTCACCCTGCTCGGCTTCCTGCGCGCCCCCAAGGTCATCCTCGCCGGAGACCCCAAGCAGCTCCCTCCCACCGTCCTCTCACAGGAAGCCTCCAAGGCCGGCCTCGGCACCAGCCTCTTCGAGCGCCTCCTCCAGGACCACGGCGAGGGCGTCAAGCGCATGCTCCGCGAGCAGTACCGCATGAACTCCCGCATCATGTCCTTCCCCTCCCGAGAGATGTACGGCGGCGAGCTGCGCGCCCACGCCAGCGTGGCGGACCGCACCCTCGCGGACGTGCTCTCTCCCGGCACGGAGGTGGATGCCCCTCCCGTCCTCTTCCTCGACACCGCCGGCAAGGGCTTCGAGGAGCAGGTGGAGGAGAGCACCCAGAGCCTCTTCAACACCGGCGAGGCGGACCTCATCGTCTCGCGGGTGAAGGCCCTGCTCGCCGCAGGACTCTCTCCGCGAGAGCTCGCCGTCATCACCCCCTACAGCGCCCAGGCCTTCCAGCTCCGCGAGCGCGTGGAGGCCCTCTCCCCGGACGTCGAAGTCGACACCGTGGACGCCTTCCAGGGCCGAGAGAAGGACGCCATCCTCGTCAGCCTCACCCGCTCCAACTCCGAGGGCCAGCTCGGCTTCCTCACGGACCTGCGCCGCATGAACGTGGCCCTCACCCGCGCACGGCGGCACCTCTTCGTGGTGGGAGACTCCGCCACCCTCAGCGGCCATGCCTTCTACGCGCGCTTCATCGAAGGCACCCAGGCCGACACCGGCTACCACTCCGCCTGGGAGTGGCCCGAGCCCTGACACGGGTACGTTCCGCGCGCACCCGATTCCATGTGTTGCACATGACACACAGCATGCGCGCAAAACGTCACACACCCCACGGCCCACTGCCCTTCCAGGTCACCTCCTCCCAGCTCCCACCTCCCTGATTCCAGGCGCTTGGCTCGGAAAGCAGCCCGGCACGGCGGATGCTTCACCCCCAACCCAGGAGGTGTCACATGGCCTACGCGATGCCCGTGGTGACGAAGGAAGACAACGTCTGGGTGATCCGAATCCAGAAGTCCAACGGCAAGACGCAGGAGTATCGTTGCTCCACCGAGAATCAGGCCCGGCAGCTCGCGCTGATCCTCGCCCGGCCCGAGGCGGAGACTCCGGCACCGCGGCACCTGTAGGCATGACTCGGGGCGGTTCTCTCCGCCCGCCGAACAGGATAAGCCGGGGTCCCAGGAGACCCGTGTGCCGCCAACTTTCGAGTCCTTCACCATCCTCTCCCAGGCTGTCGCCGTCCACGTCCGAGAGCGCAACCCGAAGGGCGCTCCCACCGTCCTCTTCCTCCACGGTTGGTTGGACCACTCTCACGCCTTCGATTGGGTGCTCGAGCACCTCCCGGACGCCTGGCGCCTGCTGCTGATCGACTTCCGAGGCATGGGGCGCAGCGAGCACATCCCCCTGGGAGCCCACTACTCCTTCCCGGACTACCTGCTCGACGTGGACGCCACCCTGGACGATCTCAAGATCCCCGCGGTCCACATCGTCGGCCACTCCCTGGGCGGCATCGTCGGCTCGGCCTACGCGGCGGCACGTCCCGACCGGGTGAAGAGCCTCTCCCTGATCGAGAGCCTGGGCCCCTCTGGAGGCGACGCCTCGAACACGGCGGAGCGCCTGCGCGGCTTCCTGGATGACGTGCAGCGCCCGGCCCGCCGCAAGAGCTACCCCACCGTGGAGGCCGCCGCGGCGCGGCTGCGAGAGACCAATCCCTCGCTCACCGAGGCCGCCTCGCTCCACCTGGCGCGCTACGGCACCGAGTCCGCCGAGGGCAGCTACCGCTTCCGGTTCGATCCACGACACCGCCGCCGCTTCGGCCAGGGCTGGGACGAGGCCCAGTGGCTCGCCGTCTCCTCCGCCATCACCTGCCCGGTGCAGGTGATCCATGGCAGCCAGGGCCTGCACCTGGATGACGCCCGCGCCCGCGCCCGCCTGGCCGCCCTGCGCTCACCGAAGATCCTCACGCTGTCCGGCGGCCACCACGTCCATATGGAGCAGCCCGAGGCCGTGGCTCGCGCGCTCGACTACTTCATCCGCTGAACGCCTGCCTGCCCTGGAGGTAGGGAAAAACCCCAGCTCAGCATCCCTCGGGTAGGGAAAAGCCTTTCCACCCTGAAGGACAACGCCTTTCCCTCCCCGGTCACAGTTCGTCACTGATCCTCGCAACCCGCTGATCTTCCGAGGGCCTTCGAGCGATCAGGCGTTGGTACGCCCATTGAAATGAGCGGGGGCACGGAAGCGCACGCAATGCGGGCCGAGACAACGGCGGGAGCGACGATGAGGCAGGGGTGGGGCTGGGGACGGGTCCTCGGGCTGGCGGTAACGGCGGCCATGATGGCGGCGTGCCATGAGCCGGGGAACACTCGCTCGGTACAGGCGGCCGCGGTGGTCGACAGGGAGCAGCTCGACTTTGGCGAGGTGCCCGTCGGCGAGTGGCGGGAACAGAAGGTGCTGATCCGCAACGTCGGCTATGTGCCTTTCTCCGCGCTGGAGGCGCTGGCGCTGCAGGGCAACGCCGCGTACCAGGTGGAGCTGGTGGAGGGCGGCCGGGTGCTGCCGGGCGAGTCCAAGGAAGTGCTGGTGCGCTTCCACCCGCTGCACGAGGGGCCCACCGAAGAGCAATTGCGCGTGGCCACCGACGCCAATACCGGCCGGGAGAGCACCGTCACGGTGCGAGGCCAGGGCGCACCGACGCCCATTCGAATCGATCCTCCCGTGCTGGACTTCGAGACGCTCGAGGTGGACAGCGACCGCACGCTGACGCTCACGGTGACCAACCCGGTGGATCTGCCGCTCACGGTGCAGGTGGCCGGAGACGGCGCGGATCCGTTCTCCACGGACACCGTGACCATCCCGCCGCTGAGCACGCAGCAGCTCCAGGCGAAGTACCTGCCGCGAGCGCTGGGGCAGATGGGAGCGCTGGTGGAGGCGCGGGCCTGCGAGGGTTGCACGCCGACGACGGCGAAGCTGGTGGGCAACTCAGTGGCGAGCGCCTTCGTCTTCGAGCCGACGCCGGTGCCCTTCGCACCCATCCCCGTGCACGAGAGCACCGAGAGCCGCGCGCGGGTGCGCAACATCACCTGGCGGCCGGTGACGATCTCCGAGCTGACCACGACGGATCCATCCTTCTCCGCGCTCACCGTCCTGAATGGCCAGACGGTGGGCCCCAACGAGGCGGTGGAGTTGAAGATGCGGTTCGCGGCGCGGACCTCGGGCCCGAACACGGCGGATCTGAAGATGCAGTACGAGTCGGACAAGCCGCGTGAGACCCAGGTGGGGCTGGACGCGCGGGGCGGTCAGCCCACGCTCGCGGTGGCTCCGGCGGCGCTGGACTTCGGCGAGCTGCCCGTGGGCGGCAAGGTGGGCAAGGTCATTCGCATCTCCAACGGCGGCACCAACGGGAACCTCATCTTCCTGGGCGTGCGCGGGGATGGCTCTTCGGGGAACTTCAACGTGGACGTGCCCAAGCGCGGTACGCAGACCTACCCGTGGAAGGGCGGGACGTGGCCGGCGCTGGAGGCGGACTCGCTGGCCATCGCGCCGGGCAATGACGCCCTGGAGCTGACGGTGTACTTCGAGCCGCAGCAGGAGGGGAACCTCCAGGCCACGCTCACGCTGGCCTCGAGCGATCCCTTCACCCCGGAGCGCACCGTCGTCCTCACCGGCCGGGCGCGTGCCAGCGGTCCGTGCGTGTTCGAGCTGCGGCCCCAGCCGGCGCTCGACTTCGGCAACGTGGCGCCGGGCCGTGGCGCGGTGCTGGGCGTGTACATGCGCAACCCGGGCCGGGCCGAGTGCGCGGTGAAGAACATCCACATCTCCAATGACGCGGGCGGGGCCTTCTTCATGCCCGGCGGCCCGCTCACGGGCGGCGTGCTGCCGTACGACACGGCCTTCAGCACGCAGGTGGCCTTCCGGCCTCCGGTGGCGGGCTCCTACGGGGGCGAGCTGCAGCTCACGGTGAACGACCCAGCCCACCCCACGGTGACGCTGCCGCTGAAGGGCGTGTCCCAGGCCTCGTGCCTGGTGGCCGCGCCGGGCTTCGTGGACTTCGGGCCCATCCGCTACGACTGCGAGACGAAGCCCCGCCGCACGCTCATCTCGAACCAGTGCCCCTATCCCATCACCGTGGACGGGGCGCAGATCGGCGCCGGCACGAGCAACCAGTTCCAGCTCATCACGCCGCTGACGGCTCCGCGCACGCTGGCGCCGGCCGAGGGCTTCGAGCTGGAGGTGACGTACGCACGCAACGTGCTGGGCCAGCACTACAGTCCGCTCTTCGTCCACGCGACCAACGAGCCGGACTGGCTGGTGGTGCCGCTGCTGGCGGAGACGAACCACGAGGGTGTCCAGTTGGACAAGTTCGTCCAGGGCACGGACAGCCAGCTCGACGTACTCTTCGTGGTGTCCAACACCACCACCATGGAGACCTTCCAGCAGCGGCTGCAGGCGGCCATCCCCGGGTGGCTGGATCGCGCCCGGCAGGAGGGCGTGGAGCTGCGAGTGGCGGTCACCACCACGGGCCTCGTGCCGCGCGGGACGGCGTGCGGTGGGCCGGCGCAGGGCGGAGAAGGTGGGCGCATCGTCCCGGTGGACGGCAGCAGCCAGCGCGTGGTGAGCAGCCTGGCGGCCGAGGCGGCCACGGCGCTCCAGGCGAACGTGAGCGTCGGGCTGTGCCACAACCTGGTGCAGGGCCTGGAGACCACGCGGCAGGCGCTGTCCTCGCCGCTGGTGGACAGCCAGGACGACCCGCGCACCGCGCTGCCCAATGACGGCAACCTGGGCTTCGTGAGGTCCACGGCGCGCCTGGCCGTGGTGGCGGTGGCCGACGAGGACGACCACTCGGGCTTCGAGCCAGACAGCTACATCCAGTTCCTCCAGGCCATCAAGGGCCCGGGCATGTCGCACCGCACGCAGTTCTACGCGCTGGTGCCCACCGGCAACAGCTGCAGCACGGCGCAGACCTCGGCACCGCGCTTCTCCGCGGTGGCCCAGGCCACGGGCGGCGCGGTGGGCTCGGTATGCGAGGGCGACTACCAGCCTTTCCTGGCGAAGCTCATCGGCCGCGCGGGGGATCCGCAGGCGGACTTCCCCCTCACCTCCAAGCCGTCGGGCACGGCCGAGATGTCGGTCCGGGTCCAGGGACAGACGGTGGATCCGTCCCTCTGGACGTACGACGCCTCGCGCAATGCCCTGGTGTTCAAGTCCGCCGCGGTGCCGAAGACGGGCGAGAACATCCAGATCCGCTACCGCAGCATCTGCCAGGCTCCTCCCGCGACTCCATAAGGAGCCTGGAGCGGCGCGGACGTCACCCCGGTGGCCGGACTCCGTCGGGCCACCGGGTCTTCGCGTTGTGCTTCATGTTGTCGGGCAGCTTCTTCGGCAACAAGGCCCCGCGCAGGTCAGCGCCAGAGAAGTCGGCGTAAATGAGTTTGGCGTCGCGGAAATCCGCCTCCCGCAAGTCCGCTCCGTCGAAGCGGGCACTCGACAATTCGACACCACCGAAGCGGGCCTTGCTCAGATTCGCTCCGGTGAAGACGGTCCGAAAGCACTTGCCCTTGCTGAAGTCCACGCCGCTCAGGTTGGCGTTGCGGAAGATGGTGTCGAAGAGATCCACTCCCGCGAAGTTCGCGCCCGCCAACTTCGCCCCGGTGAAGTCCAGCACCGCCAGCTTGTACTTACGCAGATCCAGCCCCTCCAGCTCGATGCCCTGGAGCGGCGTGGGGAAGTCCTCGCCACGAGCCTCCACGTACCGCTCACGCCAGGCGTTCCACCTCTTGGCGCCGTCCTTCACCTCGCTGCGCAGCAGGGCGCGCGCCTCCGCCGCCGTCGGCAGCAGGAGCTTCATCAGCGCCTTCTCCGTGAAAGGCTTGTACTTCGCCCCCTTGGCCTTCAGGTCGGACTCAACCTTGGCGGAAGGCTTCTCGCCAAGCACCAGGTGGGTGACCTTCGCGTCCGGCTTGGTGGCCACCTCGCCGCCCAGTTCCTTCACGGTCAGCTCCCGAAAGTCCGCGCTGGTTTCCTTGAAACGGCCGACGAAGAGGAAGCGCGTCCCCGCCAGGCGCTTCTCGAACAGGGCTTCCGCCTTCGCAGCCGCTGGCTGAGCCCCTGCTCCCTCCGAGCCCTCCACTCCGAGCAGGAAGGGCGCCTCGGTCTCCGGCTTCACGTCAGCCAGGGTCTTCACGACCACGTTGCCATCCGGCCCCACATACGCCACGTCACTTCCGAGTACGGCCAGCGGCAGTTCCTTCCCCTTCTCACTCTCGGGCCAGACATCCTCCGCCTCCTGGGGCTTGAGCCAGCGCGGCTTCGCCGGGTTGCTCACGTCCGCGAGGAGCAACTGTCCCGAGGAGTCCGGCACCGCGATGAGCGCCGCGCCCACGAAGGCCACCTGCCCCAGCCGCACTCCCGGGCGCTTCAACTGCGCCACCAGCTTGCCGCTGCGGGGATCGGCCAACACGACCGAGCACTGCGCATCGTTGTTGTTGTCGGTCCCATCCACGCTGACGGCGATCCAACCCCGCTCGGAGACAGCGAGCCCGCGTACGTGCATGTCTCCCTCCTCGCTCTCGAACGCGAGCGGGATGTCGCGGATCAGCTCCGGCTCCTCTCCAAGCCGCCAGATATGGAGGTTCGTGTCCGCGGTCACCAGCCACGCGTCCTTCGGGCCAAAGGCGCACGCCCGCGCTGAATTGTCGTGCAGAAGCGCCGCGATGCGCGAACTCCGCTTCAGATCCCACACCTCGACGTTTTCCTGGGCCGGCGCCGCGAGCAGCGCGCCTCCCCGAGAGAGCGCCAGAGGGCCCGAAGCGTACGTGGAGAGGGCAAAGGCCGAGGCCGCGTCGGGATCGAGCTTCTCCCCGACGAAGATGTTCTCGTAGTCCAGCCGCACCAGCAGCCCCGACTCGAGTGCCTTTACGTCGGTCGGAGGGAACCCCGAGAGAATCTCCGTTATCTCGCCCGTCTTGCGATCCCAGGAGACGTAGGTCCTCCCCGATGCAGCCAGCACTGCCTGGGGGGTGAGCGCGAGGCCTTCGAGCCGCGTAGGCGCCGCATTCCGCACAACGGGCTTTCCGTCCTCCGCCGACCAGACACTCAGGGCGCCCGCGGTGGATCCGGTGGCAATCCAGCGGCCATCCGGAGACAGCGCCGTCACCGCGCCCTGCGCATGCCGCCAGGGGACCTCGATCACCCACCCTTCTTCGCCATCCGGAACGCGCCAGGAGCGCAACCGGCGCTCGTTGCCCAGCGAGTACGCACTCTTTCCGTCCGGCGAGAAGCCAACCCACCGGCAGCCCGCATCGCCCCCCTCTGGGAACTCGTGATGGCCGAGGATGGGCGAGAGGGGCTTGAGGCCCTCCACCTGCAGCAGCTCGATTTTTCCCGCACCATGGCCGACGAGGAGCTGCTCTCCGTTGGAAGAGAACGCGAGGGTCAGAGTCTTGGTGCCCTTGCGCTTCGCCTGTTCCTTGCCGCTGCGAGCATCGTACAGGCGGACCATCCCCTTCGAGGAGCCGGTCGCCAGCAACCCACCCTCCGCGCTGAAGGCGATGCCGTAGATGTCCCCTTCCTTCTCCTTCAAGGTATGGACGACAGTGCCCTTCTTCGCCTCCCGGATCTGGGCAGTCTCATCCTCCACGGTGGCAAGCAACGCGCCGTCCAGGCTCACTGCGGCCAGGTGAAGCGCCTGCTCGCCCTTCACCGTCCAGACCGTCTTCCCGCTCGTGGAGACCCGCTGCACCTTCCCCCACGTCGAAACGATGAGATCTCCTCCTGGCAGGACACGAATATCCCTCCAGGTACCTTTGATCTCCTGCTGGCTGGCGACAGCGCCGTCCTCCATGTTGAAGGACACACACCGGGAGGAACCCTCTCCCGGCATGAGTGCCACCAGGGTCTTTGAGTCCGAGGAGAAGCCGATCCCCAAGAACGTGCCGGGAGCGTTGAATCGGGACGAGCCATAGACGTGACGGGGGGTCATGGCGGCGCCATCTAACGCAAACGATCCAGCGGTTCGAGGGACAAGGCGGCTGGGGAAAACCACAACCTCCAGCCACCTCCCTCACGAGAACGTCACTTCACGGTGAACACCAGATCGTCGGTGTCGCTGTACGTCCCAGCGCCGCAGGGCGCGCTGCCCTGGGTGCGGAAGCGCGCACGGACAGCCTGGAGGGTCCCCGTGGGCAGCACGTACGTCGTCGACAGCGTCTGGGCTCCCGGGGCGCTCGGCTTCAACGTGGTGAGGAACTGCCAGTCCGGAGCACCCGCGTCCGCCGCGGTGTAGAGATCCAACCTGTCCCCGGCCGGCTGCGTCCAGGCCCAGACGGTCGCGTCGATGCGCACCGTCTTGCCAGCAGCGAAGGGCGTGCCATCCACGGACACCACGCGGATGCGATCGTTCGACTCGTCCACATGGAAGGTGCCAGCATTCCCGTCCTCGCACGAGCCGTACAAGGTGTTGGACGCGTTCGGCTCCGGCCCCAGCAAGCCACGGCCGAGGAGCAGCAGGCCCGAGTCACAGCTCACATCCGCCGTGCCACACCGGGGCGTCTGGAGGACAGGGTCATAGGAGGCCATGCCTCCACCGGGACCCACGTCGAAGATCATGAACCCGTTCGTCCCCACGTTGACGGTGATCTCCGGGCGCTGGTCTCCATCGAGGTCCGCGACCAGGAGGCTGTCCTGCGCACCCACATTGGTTCCGAGCACCTCGCTGCTCCACGCCTCGGCGCGGCTGGAGCCGTTGACGATGCGCAGCCGCTCCCCGTTGGCAAAGACATAGTCCTTCACCCCATCCGAGGTGAGGTCCACCACCCCCAGGCCGTTGATCGAGCCGGTCGTCGAATAGAGCGTCTGGCTCACGGTGCCGGTCGTGGCGTTGATGACCTGGATGGCTCCGGAGCTGGTGCCAATGAGAATCTCCGATCGCCCATCTCCATTCATGTCCACCGTCTCGAGCGCGGAGACGCCGAGCGTTCCCGTCGTGAGCTGCACGGTCCGGGTCGCCGCATCAATGATGAACAGGCTGGACTGGGCTGCGATGATCTCCAGAGCAGGATCCTCATCCACATTGGCCACGCGCAGCAGCGACAGCGACGAGACTCCCGGAGTGGGAGTGCTCCACTTCAGCGCGCCCGTCGCGGCGTTGTAGACGTAGATCCCCACCGTGCCGCCCGTCTGGTTGGCCACGGAGGTCACCACCTCCAGGACACCGTCCCCATCCACATCCGCCAACTGCATCCCGCGGAAGCTCACGTCATCGAGCTTGATGCGCCACTGCTCAGCATGGGTCAGCCCGTCGTAGCAGAGGAGCACCGCGTCGTACGTGATGCTGCTGGTGACGAAGATCTCCTGCTGGGGGTCGGCATCCACGTTGGCGGTGCGGATGCGCCACAGCCCCGTCCAGTCGAGGCCGGTGGGCTCACCGCTCTGGTACTCCAGCGCGTGGGTGGCTCCGTCATGGATGAAGAAGAGGCCATCGCCATAGCTGCTGTCGGACGTGTAGCTGCCGGACAGCAACTCGACCTGCCCATCCCCGTCCACATCCGACGCGGTGAGCGCGTAGAAGGGACCGCTGATGTCCAGGCTCTGCCAATCACGCACGTGTGTCACCGCGTCCGCCACGTAGAGCCGATCCGGGCCCGTGGACGTCGCCCCCGCTCCCCAGAAGATCTCCCTGGCCCCATCCGCATCCGCGTTGCCCACGGCGATCTCCGTCACGCCATGCTCCGGGTTGCTGACCTTCCACTTCTCGGCACCCGTGGCGCCGTTGAGGATGTGGATGCTGCCCCACTGCGCATCGCCATAGACGATCTCCTGGGTGCCATCGCCCTCGACGTCCGCCACGCGCACGGCCGCCAGGTTGAACACCGGCACGGAGTAGGAGAGCTGACGCGTGTCGCCCTGGTAGACGCGCAGGCCCGTGGTCCAGGCATATCCGGCCACGATCTCATCGAGCCCATCCCCGTCGAGGTCTCCGACCCGGACGATGCCGCCGAAGGTGTCCGGGTTGTTCCACTCGACGGCGCGGCTCTGCCCGTCCACCACGGTGCCGGTGTTGACGACGATCTCCAGCGCGGCATCCCCGTCCACCTGCCCCACGGCGAACGACGAGCCCCCCATGTTGGTGCCGCGGAACTCCACAGCTCCGGTGTTCGCGTCCAGGATGAACAGCGTGGAGTTGCTGAAGTAGGTAGCGTCGGAGAAGACCAGCTCGAGGGCTCCATCCGCGTCCACGTCAGCCACCGTCAGCCCAGTCGCGACACTGGACGGCAGGGTGAGCGTCTTCTGCACCGTCAAGGTCGCGCCGTCGTACACCTGGAGCTGATTGCCATTGGCGACGAAGATCTCGAGCGCGGGGTCCGCGTCGAACTGCGCTACGCGCAAGGCCGAGATGGACAGCCCATTGGAGCTCACCCAGCGCTGGACATACTCCTTGCCCTGACTGGACGCGATGTACCAGTACGAGCCGGCACTGATGACCGCCTCGGAGTGCCCGTCAGCATCGACATCCACGACGTAGAGTCCCTTGGAGCCGATGTTGTAGCCAAAGATGGATCGGAACCACTCACGCGTGACCTGCAGCTCTCCAGAGGCCGCTGCGGGAGCAATGGACTCTGCCGAGAGTCCAGCCCGCCGGGAGAACATCTCCGGGGTGGACCCGCGCGTCGGCTCCGGGAGCGGAAGTGCAGGATGAGCGGAGTCATCCATGAGGTACTGCTCTCCGGTGGCACTGAGGATCTCGCGCCCCTGCAGATCATACTGGGCGGGATTCCCCGGCCGAGCCGGAGACTGCAAGGTGGACGCATCTGCCTTGGGAAGAATGCACAGGAACACACCAGCCAGGATGCAAGTCAGGCGCTTCATCGTTGAACGGCTCCTTGCCTTCTGAGTCGAGGGCACATGCGGGCCGAAAATCCCCCCCCGCTGCCGAAGTGAGCCCACGAGCCCGAAAATGATGCAGGGAATCTCGAGGCGCCTTTTCAGGCCGAACGCAGCAGACGAGGCAGGGCGCTGGAGGCGGGGGACCCGAGGCTCCGTCATCCCTGCCGGAGCCTCCCGTGAAACCTCCCCCCGAAGTTCATGTGGGCGCCCCACCGAGGTCCCCCCTCCCCTCGGTCACGCGAGCCACCACCGCCTCCAGCACCCTGCTCTGGTGACACCCCTCTGCCGAAAATCGGCTCAGGAGGGCCGCCCAGAAATCCCCAGAGGATTGAGGCACCGAGCTGAAAAATGATGCATGGAAAGGCTCACGCGCCCGGCGTTCATGCCTTCATCGGGTCCAAGGTCGGACTTGGGTAGCCACTGCCCGACAGTGAGCTCGAGCCTCCGAGCCAGGGGGCGCGAGGCGCTGCGGGTGACAGAGGTATTCAAAGGCCTGGAGTCCCTGGAGAGCGACAGGCGGCGAGGAACGATGCTCACCCAGTGTGGAATCACGCCGAGATTCCCCTGCTCCCCGGTCTGATTGTCTTTGCGCGTCAGCCGAGTGGGAGCGGTGTCGAGGGCGGAAGTTCCCATCAGCTCGGACATCGAGACGGGAGCGAGCGAAGGGGCCACGGTCTCTCCCACGAGCTCGCCGAAGCCGTTGTATCCCCACGCCCACACCGTACCGTCCTGGCGCACAGGCACGGAGTGCTCCCAGCTCTCGACAGCAGCCAGACCACTCAGTCCCGATACCGGGATGGATCGCTCGGCCTCCCGTGCCGGTTCTTGAAGAATGACCGGCTCCGCGCCTGGCACGCGGTCAGTGACACACAGCTCCACGGATAGTGGAGCGGGAGCAACGAACAGCAGCACCGCGGCTGCCTCGCTGAGACGCCTTCGTATCTGTGAGATGTGATTGTTCACGAGGGTGCTCACTTCGCGCGAGCGAGTGGCTCCCTGACACGAAGAAGCGAGGCAGCGTTTCGGGACGGAACCCCCGAAATCCCAAGCGCCGCTGACCTCTCGCGCTGATCAGGAGATCCGCTTTCCGTGGTCCCTGTAACTACTCTCCCGCCTCTTTCCGGGAATCCGCCTTGAGTGCGCGCAGCGGCGCATCCCGCCCCACCACGATGAAGGGCGCCCAGTAATGGGGATGTGGCTGGCTGTGACGCAACGCGCGCATCGCCTCACGCAGCGCGGCGGCTCGGCCCTGCCCCTCGAGCAGGTTGCGGTAGTAGGACTCCATCAGTTGCCGCGTCGTCTCGTCGTTCACCTTCCAGAGGCTCATCACCACCGTCTCCGCTCCCGCCACCACAAAGGCGCGTCTCAGCCCGTACACACCCTGGCCGAGCTTCACGTCCCCTCGTCCCGTGTCGCACGCCGACAGCACCACCAACTGCGTGCCCCACAGGTTCAGCCCTGCAAGCTCCAGCGCTGTCACCATGCTGCTGTCGGGGGCGGACTTCGCGGCGCCGGATGAGGAAGGCGTCAAGGCGCGCGTTCCCGCAAGAACGAGACCTGAGCGCAGCAACGGATCCGGCAGGCGCGCCAAGGGAGGCGCACGCCCCAGCGCACCAAAGTTGCCCAGGGCACGAGCGCCTTCGGGCACAGGCGCGTCTTCGAGAAAGAAGCCGTGCGTGGCCAGGTGCAGCACGCCCGGTGTGGGCAGGTTCAGCAGCCGCTCCTTGGTGGCCTCCGCGCCCAGGAAGAGCTGCGTCTGGGGAATCAGCCGTCGGATGGCCTCGGCCTCCCGGCGCGTGCCGGGCAGCGGCGTCCAGGACCGCTCCGCCAGGTCCGAGCGCACCGAGGAGAAGAAGCTCTCGAGACTCGTGGAGCGCTCGGCCTGTCCAGGCACTCCCTGGGATGAAGCGACAGACATCCGGGGCGGAGGAGTGAAGTCGGGATCCGCCAGGACCACCACCCGCGAGGAGGGAGCCATGTCCTGCGTACGAGGCAGCACGTCCTTGCCAGAGGTGAGATAGGTGATGTCGAAGGCGTCGACGAGGAACTGGCGGCCATCGTGCAGGGCCGCGAACGGAACGAGGCCGAGCTGCCCGTCCGGCGAGAGCAGGAGCCGCTGGGAGTGGTTCAGCAACGGCAGCAGCGGTTGGAAGACCCGCCGGTAGAGTTCCTGGGCCATCGCCTGGAAGGAGGCATCCCGATCGGCCAGGGCACTGCGCAAACGTGAGGCAGCGCCATCGATGGGCGCGGCGGGTCCCAGGTCCAGGGCACGGATGTCTACACCGGGCGCCAGCACCAGCGCCAGATAGCGGAGCTGGCCGGCCCCCTTGGCTGCGGACGCACCAGGCCTCGGCAGAAGAGGACGATCCGAGTAGGCGATGAACTCGACGAGCGCGCTGTCCTTGGGGAGCGACGCGGCGACGCGATCGACGATCTCCCCGGGAGAGGGCAACCCCGCCAGCGCGCGCAGCGGCGCGGACCGTCGGGCGAGCTCCGCCTCGAGGGCATCTCCCTGGCGGGCGAGTGTCTCGAGGTGACGCTGGTACTCGACGGGATTGAGAGGGCCAGGCCCATCCAGGGACTGCTTCGCGAGCCGGGTCCGAAGTCCTCGCAAGCGGTCCAGGGCTTCTCGATCCTGGAAGCCCAGGCTCCGATAGATGATGCGCGAGGTGTCGGCGGTCTCCTCGACGGAGCGGCCCTTGAGCAGGAGCGCGGCGCTGAGTGCCAGGCGCCGGACCCGGGCATCACTTGGATGGGCTCGCAGGAGCGCATAGAGACGCTCCTCATCGGCTCGCAGGTATTGGAGGAAGCTGGCCAGGCGCGACTCCGAGAAGTCGAGTGCCTCCTGGCGCAGGCGCTGCTCGGAGATGGCGAATGCACGCGTGTACAGCGGCAGAGCCTCATCCAGGCGCTGCTGAGCCAGCCGGATCCGCGCCAGGTTGTTGAGCACGTTGGCCACGAGGGGATGCCTGCTGCCCAGGCTCTTCTCGTAGATGGCGAGCGCACGCTCGAAGAGCGCCCCCGCGCGGCCGTAGTTCCCCTGCTCTGCATAGGAGAGGGCCAGGTTGTTGATCGTGCTGGCCACGTCGGGGTGGTCCTTGCCGAGAACCGCCTCCCGGATGGAGAGAGCGCGCTCGAGGAGTGGCCGGGCCCGCTCATACAGCCCCTGGTTCGCATAGAGGATGGCGAGGTTGTTCAGCGTGGAGGCCACATCCGGGTGGTTCTTCCCCAGCACCGCCTCCTGGATGGAGAGCGCCCTCTGGCAGAGCGGCTCAGCCCGAGCGTAGAGCCCCTGCGCCGAGTAGAGGCTGGCGAGGTTTCCCAGGGAGTCCGCGACGAGCGGGTGCCTGGCGCCCAGGGCCTTCTCGCGGATGGCGAGCGCGCGCTCATAGGGCGGTCCCGCACGGCCATGGAAGCCCTGCTCCATGTAGAGGCTGGCGAGGTTGTTGAGCGGATAGCTGATGTCCGGATGGTTCTTGCCGAGCGCTCCCTCCAGGATGGAGAGAGCGCGCTGGTAGAGCGGTTCGGCGCGCTCGTACAACCCCTGCTCTGTGTAGAGGATCGCGAGGTTGTTGAGGGTCTGGGCAAAGGATGGATGGTTCTTGCCGCGCACCGCTTCCTTGATGGAGAGCGCACGCTGGTAGAGCGGCTCGGCTTGCTTGTACAGCCCCTGGGCCTGGTAGAGCCGGGCCAGGTTGTTGAGCAGCGTGGCCACATGGGGGTGCTTCGGGCCGAGGCTCGACTCCCAGATGGAGAGTGCTCGCTCGTAGAACGGTAAGGCCCTCTCATAGAGCCCCTGGTTCGCATAGAGGACCGCGAGGTTGTTCAGCGTGGAGGCCACGTCCGGATGGCGCTTGCCGAGCACCGCCTCGCGGATCGCCAGCGCTCGCTGGTAGAGCGGCTCGGCCCGGGCGTAGAGCCCCTGCGTGGAGTAGAGCCGGCCCAGGTCATCGAGCGAAGTGGCGACATCGGGATGCTCCTTGCCGAGCGTCGCAGCCTGGATGTCCAGTCCACGCTGGAGCAACGGCTCGGCTCCGGCCGTGTCCCCCTGATTCAGGTGCAAGGTTCCCAGCAACTCCAGGCATCGGGCCACCTCCGGGTTCGTGCGCCCGAGCGCAGCTTCTCGCAAGGCCAGCGCACGCTCGCCCAGGGCGATCGCCTCCGCGTACCGGCCCGCTTCCCGGAGCCTCGTCGCCTCTTCGAAGGCCTTCTGGGCTTCCTGCAGCCGCGCATCGGCGCGCCCTGCTCCCGACGCCACACCCCCTGTCCAACACACGAGCGCGATCGCCAGCCACCTCGCGCCCTGCCTCATGAACTCTCCTCCGGTATTACCGGGGAGAGAAGGAGGCGCAGACTCGCACGCCAATCGCGGCGTCTCGCTGCGTCGGATCCCCGGCCGAGATGTTCACGATATACGCAGCCAGGGAGTCGTAGTACCAGGCTCCTCCCCGGTAGACGACGCGCCCAAGCTCCGGTGTCACGGACCTGGCAAGCTCGTAGGCGTTCCCCGACATGTCCACCAACCCGAACGGGCTCACCGAGGCCGGGTGCGAGCCGACCATGTCCGGCCCGAAGTCCGTGGGCTGCCTGTCATACGTCGTGTCGATGTTGGCATCATCCGGCCCGAGCTCGTCGCCATGGGGGTAGCGGCGGCCGTCCGCGCCCCTCGCGGCGTACTCCCACTCGTGCTGGGTACACAGGCGTGCCCCCGGCAGGCGCTTCGTCCGGTCGAGCCAGTAGAAGTACCCGCCCAGGTCCACAGCGGAGATGCCCACCAGGGGGAACTTGCGCCAGTCGGCCGTGCCTCGCTGGGGGCGTGCCGGATACTGGAAGGGCTCTCCCTCTCTCGCCGTGATGACGATGTCCTCCGAGCGGTAGAGCGTGAAGACCCAGCCCGCGCCCCGCTCCCAACGCAGCGTGACCGCGCCGGACGGACCGAAGTGCGGCTGCTCGAGGATGCGCCTCGCGGGCGCGTCCGGAGGCAGATCGTTCAGGTAGTCCAGCCAGTCGCCCATGGTTACCTCCGTCCGCCCGATGAGGTAGCCCTCGCTGAGACAGAACCGGTGGAGCGGCGGGCTGAGCAGGTTGATCCGCATCACCTCCGGCTCCGCGCTCCCCAGCAGGAAGCAGCCTGGGGGGACGTAGACGAAGCCCTCGGGCACCGACGTCGGCATCACGAGGTGGACCCGCTCATGGGCACCATGGGTGAGCAGCACCGGCACGTCCACCGGCGCTCGCCCAGGGTGGGTGAAGTGGAGGAGGTAGGAGCCCTCCGGCAGCAGCACGCGGGCCAGGGGCGTGGGACCCAGGGCGCTGGCCTCCGGAACAGGCTCTCGCCGCAGCGCCCCTTGCGCTGGGGTGTAACGCTCGATCTCGACATGCGCGCCAGGAGGCTCCGTCACCAGTTCGAGCTCGGCGCGAGCCTCGAGCCGCTCGCGCCACATGGCCCCCTCCTTCGAGGTCTCCACCATCTGCTTCAGGCGCAGCATCCGCTCGGCTCGCTCGCTCTGTTGGTGGAACCGCTCGGCGAGCAACACCCGCTCGTAGGTGACCTCCGCGAGCAGCCGGCGCAGGCCCGCGTGGGTGCGATCCCGATCCAGCGCCTTCTCGAGGATCTGGCTCGCATGGACGTAGGCCGTGTCAGCCTGATCGCGCAGGGCGAGCGCCTCCGCCCACTGCCGCCGGGTGGTCTGCCCGAAGGCACGAGGCCCCGCCAGGATCTCCGGATCCACGGAGGGAGAAGGACGGCCATCGAACACCGCCAGCGCCTCCTCCCGCCGCGAACTGGCTCGCTCCGAGAGGGACCGCCCCTCCGAGAGCGCGGCCTGAGCCTCCTCGATCTGGGCGGCGGTGTGGCGCGTCTCCGCGAGGCTCGCCTGCAGGCGGACCCCACCATAGGAGACACCTCCTGCGAGCACGATCCCGAGCACGACGAGCGACCGGCCCCACCGCTCCCGCGCCACGGCACGCCGGGAGGCCTGGAGGAAGGCGCGCTCGCTCGGCCCGAGCGTGGAAGTGTCGAGCAGCCGCGCCTCGTCGAGCTGGCGCTGCCTCCAGAGCGCCTCCTTGGCGCGGAGCATGCGCTCCCACTCCGCGCTCGCTGCCTCGAGCCGCTTGCGCACCGCGCGATGGCCGATGTCGGCGTCAAGCCAGCTCCGCAGCGTGTCCCAGCTCTGGATGAGTGAGTCGTGGGCAACCTCGCAGCGAGGCTGGCCTCCCACGGTGCGGGTGTGCAGCAGCCGGCCCTCCACCAGCGCGCGGAGTGCGGCGCGAGAAGCCTCATTCGAGGCCTCGAGCAGCTCCTCCTCGCCGCGCTCGACGCGCGTGCCCTCCGCTGTCACGAGCCGAATCAAGAGGCGCCGTGCCGCCTCGCGCTCGGCGGGCTTCAGACGCATCAGCACGCCGTCCGCATGCCGTGACAGCGCTCCGGCCACGCCGCCCATCGCTTCAAGCGCGGCCTCGGTGATGAGCTCCTGCGCCGCGCTGCGCCGCTCCCACAGCTCCGCGAGCGCGAACTGCAAGAGGGGCAGGCTCCCCGCGCCGTTCGCCGTGGATGCGACGAGCGTCTGGATGAGCCGGTGGGACTCGAAGACCACACCGCGGCTGCGCGCGGGACCGACGATGGCCTCGCGCTCGCCCTCTGGTGACATGGGACGAAGGATGTAGAGCGCCCGCTCGGCCTCCTCGCCCAGCCCTGGCAGGGCGCAAAGGCGCGTCAGGAAATCACCGCGCACCGCCAGCAGCACACGCACCCCGGCCGCCGGCAGGGCGAGCTCTCCGAGGACACGGGTGAAGTGCGCGGCCTGGGTGGCATCCGAGAGGGTGATCAGCTCTTCCAACTGGTCGACGAAGAGGAGCAGGCTCCGCCCGTCGTTGTGCACATCACGCAGCGCCCTGCCAAGCCACGCCGACGGCCCCTCGAGCTCGGTGACGAGCTCCGCCTCCTTCCGCCCGAGCACCGGCGCGAGCGCGGCAGCCAGGGCCTCCAGCGGACGGGCTCCGGGCCAGAGGGTGATCGTCGTCCGCCCGCGGCCGTCATCCAGGGCGCCCGCGGCCACACGTGGCAGCACCCCAGCACGGCACAGAGAAGACTTGCCGACCCCAGAATCCCCGGCCACCAGGACCAGGGGGCGGTAGCGCAACCGCTCGATCACCGCGCGGATGTCGGCGTCGCGTCCGAAGAAGACATCCCGATGCTCGGCCTCGAAGGGTGCGAGCCCGCGGTACGGATTGCCCGCCACCAATGGAGCAGGCTCGCTCACCCGCTCCAGGTGCTCGAGCACCTCACAGAGGGCCTCGGCCGAGGCGAACCGATCGAGCGGATCGCGCGACAGGCATTGCGCGATGACGGCGGCAAAGTCCGGATCCGCCCCTGGCCCGGGCGCGAGCGGTGGAGAAGGAGCCTCCTCGGGCCGGCCGGTCGTACGGCGGGGCATCTCGCCGGTACACAGCTCGTGGAGGATGAGGCCCAGGGCATAGATATCGCTGCGCGGAGTGGCCGGAGCGCGCCCCAGGAGCTCGGGCGCCATATACGGCAACGTCCCCACCATGAGTTGGGACGCGACCGATGAAGTGTCCTCTCCAGGCTCGAAGCGCTCAGCCAACCCGAAGTCGAGCAGCTTCACCTGCCCTTCCTCGGTGAGCAGCACGTTGGAAGGCTTGAGGTCCCGGTGGAGCACGCCATGGCGATGCGCCGCCGCGAGCCCCCGAGCCAGCCCGACGCCCACCTTCAATACCCGCCGCCACTCCACCGGCAGGGGGAGCTCCGCCAGACTCTCCCCCACCACGTACTCGGAGACGATGAACGGATGGCCATTCACCTCGCCGACACGAAACACATTGACGACATTCGGGTGCTGCAACCGAGCCAACGCACGGGCCTCAGTCTCGAAATACTCGCGAACCCAGGGTTCCGGGTGACTCGCGGCGATGAACTTGATCGCCACGCGTCGATCCAACCGGGTGTCGTGCGCCAGGTAGACCACGCCCATGCCGCCACGCCCGAGCAGACGCTCGATGCGGAACTCGTCGAACGCATCGGGAGGAGTCCAGTCCACCCCATGTGAACCCTGCTCGACGGCAGCGGGGGCGGTCTCCTCCAGCTCCGCCTCGTCCGAGCCCAATCCACCGCGAGTGATGGAAACGATGAGGCTCCGGCAGGCCTCGCACCCGGCGGCATGGCGGTGCACCAGGGCGAGTTCACCGTCCGGCAACCGGCCATCGACGATGTCCAGCAGGACCTCGTCCGTCAGACAATCGGCCGCGGATGCCCCGTCGTCGTTCACCTTCGACAGACTCATGGAGGGAATGACCTCAGGCTAGCGACCGGCCGGGTGCCATTCAATGGCACACATTGCGGGTCTGGCAAAACGCGTGGTACTGCATCGGCAATGGAACAGGTGTCCGGGCTGGCGGCGACGTTTCTCGCGCACGCGAAGGTGCGCTTCGTTCCACAGCCCGATCCCGCCGCGCTCGAGCCCCTGCTGGCCAGCGCCTGGGAGGGCTCCCGCACCCAATGGCCTGGAGTGGAGCTCCCTCCCACGGTGTTCGTCGCGCACCTCGCTGAGCGCCTGTCCGACACGAACCCTCCCGTCTCCGTCGAGTCGCTCCTCGAGCAGGTGTCCACGGAGGAGCTCTACCTGGCGTGCGCGTGTCTGCGGGGTGTCCCCACGGCCATTGCTGCCTTCGAGCGGCAATACCTCGCGAAGCTGCCCAAGCTGCTCAAGAGCCCGGGACAGCCCGCGGCGATGATCGACGACGTGTGCCAGCTGGCGCGCGAGAAGCTCCTGGTCGCCGCTCCTCCGGAGAAACCCAAGCTGGCCGAGTACTCGGGCCGAGGCTCGTTGATGGGCTGGGTGCGAATAACCGCCGTGCGCATCGCCACCCGGCAGCGCATGGCCGAGAAGCCCGCGCCCGACCGGGAGGCGGAGACGATCTTCAAGGCCCTGCCCGCACCGGGGCTCGACGCGGAGCTGGACCTCATCAAGCGGCGCTACCACGCCGACTTCAAGGCAGCCGTGCGCGAGGCCTTCAGCGGGCTGTCGGACGACGAGCGCCATCTGCTCCGCCTCTACTTCGTCGACCAGCTCTCGACCTACGAGCTGGCCACGCTCTACCGCGTCAATCAAGGGACGATCTCCCGCTGGTTGAAGAGTGCTCGGCAAACCGTCTACGAGGAGACCCGACGCCGCCTGCAGTCCCGGCTGGGCCTCACCACCCGCGACTTCAAGAGCTTCCTCGCCGTCCTCGACAGCCAGCTCGAGCTGAGCATCAGCCAGCTCCTGGGAGAGGACGACGCGAGGCCCCGTACCACCGGGCCTCGCTGACCACGGCCACGCCTCACGGCGTCTTGTACGACATGTTGCGCAGCATCGGCTTGCCCGGAGCCGCGCCCGCACGCTGAACCGTGCAGCGGTCCCCCTCGCCCAGCTCGAGCGCCGCGCCGGTGCGGAACCGGTCGGGGCACTCCTGGAGGATGGTCGACATGGCCCGCCCGTCCCGGGTCTTCGCCAGGCAGAGGGCTCCATCCGGCGCCCACGCCGCCTCGAACGCGGCCCGCCGGGGATCCCACTCCGACGAAGTCTCCGTCGTCCGCGTGAGCACTCCGAGCCTGTCGTAGATGTCGATGATGGTGTCCTGGTGCGTGTGGCTGCGCCCGTTGCCGCAGTAGTCCGCGCGGGCCATGCGCGTACACGCCTGGTGCAGGTCGGCCAGCGACTGGCCGTCACGGCTCGCCCAGGGCTTGTAGCCCCAGCGGATGCACTTGGTGATGGCGCCGTTCTCGCACGCAAAGGTGAACTTGCCAGCCGAGGCCTTGTGCGCACCGCTCGCGTCCCAGACGCCTGCTACCGCGAGCGCCCGGGGATCCGGCACGCGGTCCAGGGCAACGCAGGGGTTCTCCCACTCCTGGGCCACCGCGTTCCAGGCCTCGATGCGGTACCACGTCACCTCGGGATCCTCGGTGGAGGGCTCGGCGCCGCAGAGGGCGATCTCCACGGGCTTGCCGTCGCTGTCCGTGCCCTGGAGCACGGTGCCGACGATGCCCTGGGTGGCGGAGGCCTGGGTCACCAGCCGGCTCCCCTCGAGCTTCAGGGCCTTCACCCCGGCGTCCGCCTGTCGCAGGGGCTCGAAGTCGGCGGAGACGAGCACGCTGCGGTTCTCATCGGTCGGCTTCTCGGTGTTCCAGTCCCGCTTGGTGCCCCACAGCATCGTCCCTTGAGGCTTGTTGGTGCGGTAGGAGCCCTGGGACTGGCACCGGCGCGCGTAGCGATCGGCCACCGGAACGGCGGGGGCCACGCTCGCGGCCTTGGAGCGCTCGGACTTCGCGGAAGAGGGGCCGGCGGCATGCGCCAACGCCGGCAACTGGAGACACATCCAGGTCAGCAGGAGCTTCTTCATGGAAGTCATGGTTCTCTCCTTTGGGTTGGCAACGGTGGGCTGGACCCGGCGACCCACGGCGAGAGAGAGCCAGCAACCCGGCGAATGATGCAGCGAATCCACGGCCCGGAGTCCAGGAACCCGCCGTGGACCCCAGCCAGACCCACCTTGCTCCCCCAGGAGTAGCCCCCAGGGCTGTAAAACCCGCGAGACGGACTTCCGATCACCGCCCCCACACGGCTATCGTTCCCGGTACGTGGAGACCTTCGGGCGCTATGAGCTACTGCGCAAGCTCGCGGCAGGCGGGATGGGGCAGGTGTATCTGGCCCGGCAGAAGGGGCCCGTCGGCTTCCAGAAGCTGCTCGTGGTGAAGCGGCTGTTGCCCCACCTGTCCGAGGACGACGAGTTCATCCAGATGTTCCTGGACGAGGCGCGCATCGCCGCGCTCCTCAACCACCCGAACATCGCGCAGATCTACGACCTGGGAGAGGTCGACGGCATCTACTACATCGCCATGGAGTACGTGCATGGCGAGGCCATCGCCGAGGTGAACAAGCGGGCCACCCAGCGCAAGGGAGCCATGCCGCTGGCCCTCAAGTGCCGCGTCATCTCGGATGCGGCCGCGGGGCTCGACGCAGCGCACCATGCGCGCAGCCCCTCGGGGCGCAAGCTGGCGCTGATCCACCGGGACGTGTCTCCGCAGAACGTGCTGGTGGGCTTCAACGGCGCGGTGAAGCTCATCGACTTCGGGGTGGCCAAGGCCATCAACAAGTTCAGCCAGACGACGGCGGGCCAGATCAAGGGCAAGCACGCGTACATGTCTCCGGAGCAGGCCAAGGGCGAGCCGCTGGACCACCGCTCGGACGTGTTCGGCCTGGGCACGGTGTTCTACGAGCTGCTCACCAACACCCGCCTCTTCAAGCGCGAGACGGAGATCGCCACCCTGAAGGCCGTGGTGGGCACCAAGGTGACGCCCCCGTCCGAAGCCGTGCAGGGCATCCCCAAGGCGCTGGACGCGGTGGTGCTCAAAGCGCTGGCGAAGAACCGGGACGAGCGCTTCGCCACCGCGGGCGAGATGCAGCTGGCCATCGAGGACTTCCTCTTCAAGCAGCAGCTTCCGGGCACCACGGCGCACCTGGCCGCCTTCATGCGGGAGATCTACGCCGAGGAGCTGGAGGAGGAGTTCTCCAACGAGCCGACGATCATCGCGTACGATCCGCGGCTGCCGAACCGCAAGGCGCCCCCGCCCCTGTTGGACGAGTCCGCGCCGACGACGCAGATGCCCGCGCACAAGCCACCCTACGCGGATGCGCCGGCCTCCAAGCCCTCCACGGTCAACCCCATCCCCAAGGCGCCCAAGGCAACGCCAGCGCCCAAAACGAGCGCCGAGTCCTCCAACAAGGAGACCTCCAAGAAGACCTCCCGGACCGGCAAGGGCGACAAGTAGCGCCGCCCGTCCGGCCTCAGAGGCTGGCCAGGGCCACCCGGTAGAGGGCGCGGTAGCCCATGCGCGGCGCGGGCTCGAAGCGGTCCGCGCTGAAGACGTTCTTCAGCAGGTCCTTGCCCTCGTCCGACTCGCCCAGCCCCAGCAGCGTCGACTCCAGCGTGCTGGCCAGCTCCGCCGACACGCTCATCGCCACGGGCACCCCATCGTTGGGCGCCTCCTCGGTGTATGCGAGCAGTTCGAACTGATCCGCCGCCTTGGGCCCCAGCACCTTCTCCACGCCCGCGCTGAAGCTCAAGCCCGTGGAGGCCGGCGGGCAGAAGACTCCCGCCACGTCCGCCGCCCCCGAGAGCACCTCCTCCAGCGCCCCTCGGTAGGAGCTCGTGAAGTGCTGAGCGGTGAAGGTCCGCGACGGCTCGATGCCCTGGGACTTCAAGTACGCCACCGGCAACAGGTAGCCGGCCACCGCATCCCGGTCCACCCACGCCGCCGTGGTGCCCTTCAGGCGCTCCAGCGACAGCCGCTTGCCCGCACGGCACACCAGCGCCGCCCGGTAGGACGACATGCCCAGCCGCACGCCCCGCACCAGCACCCTCACCCCCATGGCCTCCGTGCGCGCACACACGAACGGGGGCGCCCACGCCGCGTCCACCTTCCCGGCCAGCAGATCCTTGGCGAGCGCCTCATAGCTGGGCGCCACGCTCACCTCCACCTGCTTGCCGAGCGCGTTCTGCAGGAACGCGAGCAACTTGTCCGCGCGATCCCGGGCGTTCTCGCTGCCGAGCGAAGGCGGCAGCACGAACCGGAAGGCGTTGCGAATCGGAGTCGGAACGTTCACGGACATACGCCCGCCTAGGCCCCCGCTCCCTGATCGAGGCGCGACACCTCGTCATCCGCCAGTCCAAACGTCGCCTGCAACAGATCCAGGATGCGTTGCTCGGCGGCGCTGGCCTTGCCCGACGCGTGGGCGATCTTCGTCGCCAGCCGGTAGGCCTTCACCCGCTGCGGGTGCGTGGCCAGCCCGTGGGCCAGCACCTGCAACCGCTGCGGCAACCCCTCGGTGGCCAGCGCGGACACCGCCTCGCTCACGAAGCCCTGAGCGCGCTCCGGGCTCACGTTGTGGAAGAGCGGATCGGCCGCGAAGCTCTCCACCAACGCCCGCGCCTCCGCCTCCTTGAGCTTCCCGTCCGCCGCGCTCACCAGCACCATCACCTCGGCGTACAGCCGCTCCAGCGGCTCACCCAACGCCTCGGACAGGCTGCCACCCTGCTCGATGATGTCGATGATCTGCGCCACCTCGTCCTCGGAGATACCGAGGGCGGCCTGCATCGTCTTGAGCAGGCCCAGTTCCATGCGCGTGGCGCGCTGGTCCGCGAAGGCCACCGCCGCCGCCAGCCCGAAGGCCAGCATCCGGTTCTTGTGGTCCGGCAGCCGCGTGCGCAGCGAGCTGAGGATCTCCTGCAGATCCTTCGCCTGGGACATGCGCTCGGCGCCCGACTGCACCAGGGCGTTGAGCTCCTCGGGCTTGGTGCCCTCGAACTCGGGGCGCTCGATGACCCGGCGCAACAGGGCGCGCAGCTCCACCTGGGACACCGAGCCATCCGCCATGGCGGCCAGGAGCATGGCCTCCACGAGTGCGGCGTTGCGCTGCTTGCGCGCGTTCAGGGCCTGCTCTCGAGCCATGGGCTGGCGCTCCCTTCCTTGGGCTGCGGGTTGGACATCGCGGCCTCTTCCTTCGCATCCGGCGACAGAAAATCGAAGAGGTTTCGATCCAGCAGGTGGCTGGGCCGCACATTGCCCATGGCCGAGAGGATGCTCTGGCGCACATTGGGAATGTCCTTGCCCAGGTCCTCCACCAGCTTCTGCATCCGCTTGCGCTGCAGGTTTTCCTGCGAGCCGCACAAATCGCACGGGATGATGGGGAACTGCATCAGCTCGGCGAACTTCGCGATCTCCTTCTCCGGCGCATAGCACAGGGGGCGGATGACGGTGTTGCGACCGTCATCGCTCTTGAGCACCGGCGGCATCGCCTTGAGCGAGCCCGCGAAGAAGAGGTTCAGGAGCAGCGTGTGGATGAGATCGTCCCGGTGGTGCCCCAGGGCAATCTTCGTGCAGCCCATCTCCACCGCCGCCGTATAGAGGATGCCCCGGCGCAGCCGGCTGCACACCGTGCACTGCGTCTTCCCGGGCGGGGTCTTCTCCAGCACGATGCTGTAGGTGTCCTCCTTCAGCATCTTGTAGGCGTAGCCCTCGCGCTGGAAGTAGGACTCCAGCTTGTCCGCGGGGAAGCCGGGGTGCCCCTGGTCCAGATTCACTGCGAGTAACTCGAAGCGCACGGGCGCGCGCCGCTGCAGCTCTCGGAGCAGGTACAGGAGGGTGTAGGAGTCCTTGCCACCGGACACCCCGACCATGATGCGGTCGCCTTCCTGGATGAGGCCGTAGTCCGCAATGGCCCTCCCCACGTGACCGAGCAGGTTCTTTTCCAGCCTTTGGATGTCACTCATGGCGTGCCCATCCTACCGGCGGCCGGAGAAAAAACACGTCACACGTACACTTCCCGGTCCGCTAGCCTGCCCGCCCCAATGCCGACCTTTCCCCAAGGTGCCGTAGATGTAGTGGACGCTCCGGGAGCCCAGGCTGCGGCTCGCGCGCTGGAGGGGACACGAGAGCTCGCCGTGGACCTGGAGGCGGACGCCATGCACGCCTTCCGAGCCCGGCTGTGCTTCCTCCAGGTCGGCACCGACGCGGACGTCTTCCTCTTCGACACGCTCTGCCCCGGGGTGGATGCCGGCCTGCTCGCTCCCTTGATGGCTGACCCGGAGCGCACCAAGTTCTTCCACGCCGCGCAGGGGGACCTGCAGTACCTGGCGGAGACGGGCGTGAGGGTGCAGGGCCTCTTCGACACCCACCGGGCGGCCACGCTGCTGGGCTGGCCGAAGGTGGGCCTGGCGGACATCGCCCGGGAGCGGCTGGGCGTGGAGTTGCCCAAGGAGCACCAGCAGTCGGACTTCTCCCTGCGGCCCCTCCCTCCGGGGATGCGCGAGTACATCGCCAACGACGTGCGCTACCTCTGCGAGTTGGGCCGGCAGGTGCGCGAGGAGTGCAGCAAGGCGGACATCCTCGAAGAGGTGCTCCTGGACTGCGCGCGCATGTGCGAGGAGGCCGCGGTCCGTCCGGACGTGGGTGCGGACTTCAAGCCGAAGCTGCCGCGCTCGGGGCTCTCGCCGGCGCAGCTCACGCTGGCCACGGCTGTCGCCCACACACTGCACCGCAAGCGCCTGGAGTGGGCCGAGAAGGCCAACGTCCCCATGGGGCGGATGCTCTCCAACATGGCCATCGGCGACATCGCGGTGAAGCTGCCCACCAACCCTCGGGAGCTGGCGCGGGCCGCGGGCGTGCGCGGAGCCTTCGTGCGCGAGCATGGCGAGGAGGCGCTGGCCCTGATCCGCGAGCTGCTCGAGCAGTCCCGCCGTGGGGAGCTGAAGCTCGAGCGGGACGCAAAGGACGGGAGCCGCGATCCCAACCGGCGCAAGCGCGAGGACGCGCTCAAGACGTTCCGCTCGGAGAAGGCCACCGCGCGCAAGGTGACGCCCTCCGTGGTGCTCACCAACCCGCTCATGGATGCGCTCTCCTCCCAGCCCCCGCGCAACCTGGAGGAACTGGCCCTGGTGCCCTGGTTCGGCGAGAAGCGCGTTCGCCTCTATGGAACGGAGCTGGTGACGCTGTTGTCACAGTTCCCCTAGGTTTTTCCAGACTTCCTCGGAGATCGGCCCAGGGCTCCGGTGTGAGCCTGCGCGTACAGAGCGAAGCATCCACCAGCGATCAGATCCCCCTGCGCCGAGTGCGTGCGTGATCGGAAGCAGTTGCGAGCCCCAGGGCCATGCATAGCTTTGGTTCCGCTGTGGAGGTGGCCGGCATGACGGGTGCGAGAACGGGCGTGGCGAGGTCGGACATCACTCAGTGCATCACTGCCAGCTTGCGGTGCCAGGCCTCCTGCGAGGCGGGCATGGCCAGGCTGGTGTCCGAGGGCCACGCGGCAGATAGCGAGACGGTGCGCCTGCTCCGGCAGTGTGCGGAGCTGTGTGAGCTGAATGCGCGGGCACTGCAGAAGGACAGCGTGCTCGCACGGCGCACGGCGAGCATCTGCTTCGAGCTGGGCAGCCAGGTGGCGCGTGCGGCGTGGCTGGACACGAACTCGGCGAGCGCGGCCCTGGCGAGGGATGCGCTGTTCCTGGCGCGGGCCTGCCGGCTGATGCTGTTCGCGGCCTGAGCGCCCCGAGGAAAAGCTGACGGCTCAGAGCGAGGTGCCGTACAGCGCGCTGTACTTGCCGCGCAGGTACTGCAGGAAGTCCACGTCCGTGAGGCCTTGCCCCGTCACCTGACGGATGAGCTCCTCGGCGGGCAGGCGGAAGCCCTGGCTGTGGATGTGGGTGCGCAACCAGTCCGTCAGCGGGAGCAATTCGCCCCGGCGGATGCGGTCCGTGAGGTCCGGCAGGGCGCGCTCGGCGGCGCGGTAGAGCGAGGCGGAGTACAGGTTGCCCAGCGAGTACGTAGGGAAGTAGCCGAACTCGCCCCACGCCCAGTGGATGTCCTGGAGCACGCCCTCGACGTCATCCGGCGGCGTCACCCCGAGGTAGCGCTGCATGCGCTCGTTCCACGCCGCGGGCACGTCCTCCAGCGGCAGCTCGTCATGGATGAGCAGCAGCTCCATCTCGTAGCGCAGGACGATGTGCAGGTTGTACGTCACCTCATCCGCCTCGGTGCGGATGAATGAGGGGGTGACGCGGTTCACCGCGGCGTGGAACCCACCCACGTCCACTCCCGCGAGCGCCTGCGGGAAGGCCTCCTTCAGCGCGGGATGGAAGTGCTCCCAGAAGGCGAGGCTGCGCCCCACCACGTTCTCCCAGAGGCGAGACTGGGACTCGTGCAGGCCCATGGAGGGCGCGGCGGCCAGCGGCGTGCGGTAGTGCGGCTCCGAGAAGCCCTGCTCGTAGAGCCCGTGGCCGGCCTCGTGGATGGTGCTGAAGAGGGCGTTGAGCGGGTTGGCTTCGTCGATGCGCGTGGTCAGGCGCACGTCCCGCGGGTGCGTACCGCCGGTGAACGGGTGGATGCTCCGGTCCTGCCGGCCCGCTTCCAGATCGAAGCCCATGGCCTCCAGCAACTTCAGGGTGAAGCGCCACTGCGCCTCTGCCTCGAAGCGGCGGCCCGCGAGCAGCTCCGGCACCTTCCGAGGCGCCGCGGCGATGGCCGCCACCATGGGGATGAGCGCGTCGCGCAGCGCCGTCAGCACGGGGGTGAGCCGGGCCACGCGCATGCCAGGCTCATAGCCCTCCAGCAGTGCGTCGTAGCGCTCGCCGTCATGGCCGTAGGCATCCGCCTGCTCCCGGCGCAACTCGAGAATCCGGGCGAGCGCGGGCTGGAACAAGGCAAAGCGCTTCTCCTTGCGAGCCTGACGCCACGCCACCAACGCGCGGCTCTGGGCCTCGGCCAGGGCCTTCACCAGGGCCTGGGGCACCCGCACGGCCCGGTCCCGCTCATGGGTGAGCACCCGCACCATGGCGCGCGGGTCCTCGCCCAGCTCCGGCTGCTCGGCCGCCCAGGCGAGCACCTCTCCCAGGCGGGGGTCCACCAGGCGCTCGTGGTGGATGCCCTGGAGCGTCGAGAGCTGATGGGCGCGCGCCTCATCGGCCTTCGCGGGCATATACGTCTCCTGGTCCCAGGTGGCCAGGCCGATGACGCCCTGCAGGTCCTTGAGCTCCTGCATCCGGGCGAGCAGCGAGGGGAAGGTGCGGTCCATATCCCTGGGTTCTAAGCCATCCCGGGCGGCGCGTGCAGTGGTACCTTGCCGCGCCATGGCCACCATCCAGAAGTTCTTCATGGCGCCCGACGACGAGATCGCCTTCTTCCGCTTCCTCGAGCGCTTCGTGCTGGAGGTGTACCCCCGGCGAGTACCTCCGGACTGGCAGACGTTCCGAGCCAGCGAGGAGTGCGTGCCCCAGTTGCCCGAGGAGGATCTCTACCTGGTGGCGAGCGAGATCGGCCCGGCCCTCGTGGACAAGGTCAAACGAGGGCCGGACAAGGGCTTCTGGCGCGTCGACGAGGTGCGCTCGCCCGTCATCTTCTTCGAGCGCTGCCAGAAGAACGAGGAGGGCGAGCTGCTGAGCGGGATGCTCTGGGCGGAGCTGGACGTCACCCCGCAAACGGGCCGGAGGGATGCGGCTCCGGACCGTTTCCGGCGTCTGTTCCTCGAAATCGAGGAGTACCTGAAGAAGACCTACCGCAAGGGGGACCCGAAGGACTTCCTGGTGGGCCCCAAGGCCGCGAGGCTCTTCAAGGAGGGCCTGGTGCTGCGCAACTCCGAGCACCGAGGCGGCACCGTGACTCCCTTCAAGTGAGCCCCCTCGCTCCGGGGCTCACGCCTCTTCGTCCGGCTCCTCGGGGGAGATGAGGTCCACCGGCCGGACCAGGACCTTCTCTTCCATCAGAGCGCTTTCGGTCCGCATGATGGACTGAAACTCGTCGTGCAGGGACTGCCCCGTCTGGTGCCGATCCTGGGGCCTCTTCTCGAGCAGCCGCAGGGCGAGCCGGCTGAGGCTCGCGGAGATGCGCTCATCCACGGTGGACGGAGAGGGAGGCACCCGCTCTTCGATCTCGATGTTGAGGAGCTCCCGGGGCAGATCCAGCGAGAACGGAGCGCGGCCGGCCAGCATCTCGTACAGCGTCACGCCCAGCGAGTAGAGGTCATCCGTGAGCTGGTAGTCGTAGTACGCATTCGGATCGCGGTAGTGCGTCCGGTGGAACCGGATTGACTCGGGCGAGCGGCAGTGAGGCGTGGCGGGCGGCAGGGGCCCCTCGGTGATCCGGGCCGCGTGCGGGTAGTTCGCGGACCCGAAGTCCACCAGCACCGGCTCTCCATCGCTGAAGCGCACCAGGATGTTCGAGCCCTTCACGTCCCGATGCCGCACGTGCTCGCGGTCGAGCGCATCCAGCGCCAGCGCGATCGTGGAGAAGAGCTGGCACATCTGCCGGAACGTGGGCACGCACCGCCGGCGCCACTCATGGAGCGTGAGCCCATCCACGAAGTCCATCAAGACATAGGAGTAGCCCGTCTTCGGGTGCGGCCAGTGCCCACAGCCATAGGTGCGAACGACGTTCGGGTGGCGAACCCGCAGGAGGCTGGCGAACTCCTTCCTCAACCGGGCCGCCGTCTGGTTCAGATCATCACTCTGGATGCGGCGCAGTGCGAACTTGATGGCGAAGGGGTCTCCCTCGTAGTCCACCAGGTAGACGGCGCCGAACGCTCCGGCCCCCAGCTTCCTGCGGATGATCCAGTCCCCCACTCTCTCTCCCGGGACCAATGCAATCGGGTGCGGCATGTAATCCGTCATGTACCAAGCCTCCGCTACCCTACCTATCAGGTAGGTCGGAAGCAATCTAACCCGTAGGGTCCTCCCCGGCCAGCACGAAAGACGCACGAAGGCCCGCCCTCGTCAGAGGGAAGGCCTGGGCCCATCCTACCTGGCAGGTCCTGAGTGGGGTTCGGGAGGGGTTCAGGTCCCGGTGGCGACCGGGGCCATCTGGTGGAGCTGGGGCGCCTCGTTCTGGAACTTCAGCTCGGGGTGCTTCTCCTCGGCGTGCTGCAGCGCCCAGTCATCGCGGAAGAGCACCAGCGGCAGGCCGTCGCGGTCCTGCACCGTCTGCCGGTTGCCCTCCCAGTCGAACGCCTTGGGATCGAAGTTGGGGCCCACCACCCAGCGCGCGTGGCTGAAGGGCAGCCGGTCCAGGGCGATCTTCGCGCCGTACTCGTGCTCGAGCCGGTACTGGAGCACTTCGAACTGGAGTGCGCCCACCACGCCCACGATGGGGTCCTTCATGCCCATCTGGAGCTGCTGGAAGATCTGCACCGTGCCCTCTTCCGAGAGCTGCTCCAGACCCTTCTCCATCTGCTTGCGGCGCAGCGGGTCCTTGCTGCGCACCACGGCGAAGTACTCGGGGCTGAAGCGCGGCACGGTCTCGAAGACGACGCCCTGGTCCTCCGACAGCGAGTCTCCAATGCGGTACTGCCCTGGATCGAACAGGCCGATGACGTCTCCGGGCCACGCGTCCTCGATGGCGGTGCGCTCGGCGGCGAGGAACTGGCTCGGCTTGGCCAGCCGCACCTCCTTGCCCAGCCGCGAGTGGTGCGCGCTCATGCCCTTTACGTAGCGGCCGGACACCACGCGCAGGAACGCGATGCGGTCGCGGTGCGCCGGGTCCATGTTCGCCTGGATCTTGAAGATGAAGCCGGAGAACTTCGGCGCGGTGGGCTGCCGCGGCCCGTCCTTCGTCGGCCGGGACGTAGGGGCCGGAGCCAGATCCAGGAAGGCATCCAGGAAGGGCCGCACGCCGAAGTTGGTCATCGCCGAGCCGAAGAACATGGGCGTCAGCAGGCCCGCGTCGCTCTTCTCGCGGGTGAACTCGTCCCCGCCCACGTCCAGCAGCTCGATGTCCTCCTTGAGCTGCGCCATCTCGCGCTCGTTGAGCACCGAGTGGAGCTCCGGTGAGTCCAGGGGCACCGAGCGCTCGGCCACCTCCTTCTCACCGTGGTTGCCCTCCGCGCTGAACACGTGGACCACGTTGGCGCGCCTGTCATACACGCCCCGGAACTCCGGCCCCATGCCGATGGGCCAGTTCATCGGATAGGAGCGGATGCCGAGCACCTGCTCCAGCTCGTCCATCAGGTCCAGCGGCGCGCGGCCGTAGCGGTCCAGCTTGTTGACGAAGGTGAAGATGGGGATGCCGCGCATGCGACAGACCTTGAAGAGCTTCTTGGTCTGCGGCTCCACGCCCTTGGCGGCGTCGATGAGCATCACCGCGGCGTCCGCTGCGGCCAGGGTGCGGTAGGTGTCCTCGGAGAAGTCCTGGTGGCCCGGGGTGTCCAGCAGGTTCACCGCGTGGTCGCGGTAGACGAACTGGAGCACGGACGAGGTGACGGAGATGCCGCGCTCCTTCTCCAGCTCCATCCAGTCGCTGGTGGCGTGCCGCCGCGCCCGCTTGGCCTTCACGCTGCCAGCCAGGTGGATGGCGCCACCGTAGAGCAGCAGCTTCTCGGTGAGGGTCGTTTTACCCGCGTCGGGGTGGGAAATGATCGCGAAGGTGCGCCGCCGGGCGACCTCCTGCTCGAGCTCGGATGCCATAACAGGAGCCCAACTATCACGGAGCGCCTGTTTTTTCGCGGCGTTATCGCGCCGGACTTGCCCCCTCGGGTTCCAAGGGCTCGAATCAGGGCCTCTCGCCTCTCCTCCAGGAGCAACCATGAAGCGGACCCGCTACTCGACGGTCACCCCTTGGGAGCCCCGTGTGGGCTACTCGCGCGCCGTGCGCGCCGGCCCCTTCATCTATGTCACCGGCACCACCGCCACCGACGCGGAGGGCAAGGTCGTCGGCGCCGGAGACCCATACGCCCAGGCTGTCCAGGCGCTGCGCAATGTGAAGACGGCCATTGAGAAGCTCGGGGGCAGCCTGGAGGACGTGGTGCGCACCCGCCTGTTCGTGACGGACATCTCCCGCTGGGAGGAGGTGGGGCGAGCGCACGGCGAGTTCTTCGGCAGCATCCTCCCGGCGACGTCCATGGTGGAGGTGAGCCGGCTCATCGACCCGGCGATGCTCGTGGAGATCGAGGCGGACGCCGTCTGCGACGAACCCGCTTGAAAAGCGGAAGGGGGCTGACGGACCTCCCCCGTCAGCCCCCTCCACCCCCACCGGAATACGGGGCAAGGTATCCGGTGGTTGCCCCGAGGGTTCCTCTACAGTTCAGCCGTCACATCGCCGGGCACGGGCTCCGGGTCGGCCGGGGCGTCCGGCTCCTGGGAGATGTCGCTCGGGTCATCGGACGGCGGGCTGATTTCGCCGGCGAGCTCCGTGCCCGGGCAGGCCTCACGCATTCCGACGACCGAGCCCGCGACGACTTCGCAGCTGGCCGGAGTCTGAAGCTGGGCCTTGGTGCACAGGCGGAGGATGCGGAACTTCTCGACCTCCTGGCGGTCCCAGCACGCGCTGCCGATGTAGAACCTGCCCTCGGCGATGTCCCCGCCGCTGGCGATGATGTCCGCGCGCCCACCGAGGCCGGGGATCCACCGGACGGCCGCGATCACGTTCTCCTTGGCGGCGCTGGAGGTGCCCTCCAGGTTGTACTTGCCGAGCACGCGCACGCGGGTGGCCCCGGAGGGCTGGCGGCGGTGGCCCACGAAGGCGCCGGTGACGGGCTCGTGGTTGGCCGGGTTGGGCGTGAAGTTGCTCAAGCGGTAGGCCAGCGTCTTGTCATCGCCCACGGTGTGAGCGAACGAGGCCATCAGCTTGCCCTGGCCGGTGACGGCGCCCGGCGTGGACACGGCCTTGAGGTTGTCCAGGTTGATGGCCAGGGTGCCGCGGCCACGGTGCGCCACCACGCCCTTGGTCACCCCTCCCGCCGCGACGAGCTTGTTGGCCGAGCCATCCGTACTGCCCAGCGGCCGCGCCTCCAGCTTCCAGACGAAGCGCTGCGGCGTCACCTTCTTGATGGTGAACGTGAAGGTCGCATTGGCGCGGTCGGACGGGCCGTACACCAGCACGTCGCCCGGCCTGGCCTCCGCGGCGCCCTTGTTCACCAGCTCCACCATGGGGGTGATGGCCTCCTTGATCGCGGAGTTGAGCGCCTGGACCTCCAGGCGCGCGTTCTCGAGAAACTCCGGGCCCTGGCCGTTGAGCTCGCCCTGGTTGACGCCGAAGCCGTCGACGATCATCGCGGCGCCTTCCTCGGCGGCCGCCTCACCGTTGATCTCCAGCGCGGTGCCGGACAGATCCGGGGTGGCCTCCACGTACTCGGCGTCATCCACCGAGTCCTTGCCACCACAAGCGCCCAGCACCAGCGCCGCGCCCAGCATCATCGACTTGCTCATCCGCATCATGACCTGCTCCTTCGAAATTCCGGGTTGAGAACCGACCGAGCGCCATTGCCGTGCGCTCACGTCCGCTCAAACCCAGCGGGAGCAGGTTGGTTGCGGGGATATTTTCGGCCGGATTTCCAGGCCGGATGCACCTCGGGGCAGGTGTCGTACAGGACACCCGCCCCGAGCGTGACTCAGGTCGCGATGGCGGGAGTGCGCCCCACCTCGCGGACCTCGAGCTGGATGTTCCGCCGCGAGGCCGTGCCACTGAAGCTGCCGAGTACCTCGACGATGTCATGGTCGATGAAGTCCGAACGCGAACCATCCACCACGACGCGGGCACCTTCGGGGATGCCCTCCAGAGCCTCCTGCAGCGAGGCCTTGTTGAAGAAGTACACGTCCTTCTTGAGCTTGATGACGAACTGCTCGCCCTGCCGCTCCAGGGTGTAGGGCGTGCGCATCGCGTTGCGCAGGGCGAAGACCACGCTGACGATGACGCCCACGAAGATGCCGCGCAGCAGGTCCGTCACCAGGATGGCGCCCAGGGTGGCCACGAAGGGACCGAGCTGCGAGACCCCCAGCTTCTGCATCTCGCGGAAGAGGGCGGGCTTGGCCAGCTTGTAGCCCGTCGCCAGCAGGATGGCGGCGAGGCTGGCCAGGGGGATGCGGTTGAGCAACCCCGAGGCCAGCAGCACCGCGCCCAGCAGCAGGGCGCCATGCACCATGGTGGAGGCCTGCGTCCGGCCTCCCGCGTGGATGTTGGCGCTGCTGCGCACGATGACCGAGGTGACGGGCAGTCCGCCCAGCAGACCGGACACGGTGTTGCCCAGGCCCTGGGCCACCAGCTCCCGGTTGAGCGGAGTGCGGCGGTGGTACGGGTCCAGGCGGTCCACGGCTTCCAGCGACAGCAGCGTCTCCAGGCTGGCCACCACGCCCAGCGTCAGGGCCAGGACCCAGACGTCCGGGTTGCGGATCACGCTCCAGTCCGGAGCGCTCAGCTGCGCCAGCAGGCTCGACGGGCCATCCAGCGGGATGGTCACCAGGAAGCTCTGCCCGAGTGCCAGCCCGGGGGCCACGCGCAGGAACAGCTCATTGAGCAGCGTGGCGACCACCACCACCACCAGAGCGCCCGGAACCAGGGCCAGGCGCTTCGGCCGGAACTTCTCCCATCCCACCAGCAGCGCCAGCGACAGCACGCCGAGAAGCAGCGCTCCCTTCTCGACGCCCGCCAGCCCTCCCTCGGGCAGCGCCAGCTTGCCCCCGTGGAGCCCCAGCGCATGCGGCAACTGCTTGAGGATGAGCAGCACGCCGATGGCCGCGAGCATGCCCTTGATGACGCTGGAGGGCATGAACGACACGAGCCGTCCCGCCTTGGAGATCCCCAGCAGGAGCTGCAGCACGCCAGCAATCACCACGGCCACGGCGAAGGCCTGGAAGGAGCCCACCTTCGTGATGCCGGCGAGCACGATCGTGGCCAGGCCCGCGGCGGGTCCGCACACCGATAGGGGAGAGCGGCTGATCAGGGGAATGATCAATCCGCCGATGATGCCCGCCACCAGGCCGCTGAGCAGCGGTGCCCCCGAGGCCAGGGCGATGCCCAGACACAGCGGTAGTGCCACGAGGAACACGACCAGGCCGGCCGGGACATCGAACGCGAGGTTCTTGAGCGGAGAGAGCTCCGCCCCCGAGGAGTTCACTTCAGGAGAAGCGGTATTCATGAATGTGGGATGGGTGAGGAAAGGAAGAGGAAAGAAGTTCCGGCCGAGGAACGGCCGTTAGCCCGCGAGGCGCTCCGGCGTCCGAGACTCGGCGTCCTGAGGCTTCTGCGCGACCAGGGGCACGAACTGCCCGCTGACCGGCTCGTAGTTGAACACCTGTCCCGTCTCGAGCTTGTAGACCCAGCCGTGCAGCGTGAGGGTGCGGTTGTCCAGGCGCTCGCGGACCGCGGGGTGCGTGCGCAGGTTCTCCAACTGCACCAGGACGTTCTCCTCGGCGGTGGCGGTGACCAGCGCGTCGCCGTGGAGGTGCTGGTAGTTCTCCTTCATGATCCGCTGGGTGTTCTGGGCGTTCTTCAGCCACTCCTTCATGACGGGCAGGGGCTCCAGCGCCTTCGGATCCAGCAGCCCCTTCATCGCGCCGCAGCCGGAGTGGCCGCACACGACGATGTGCTGGACCTTCAGGCCCACCAGGGCGAACTCGATGGAGGCGGCCTCGCCCTGGCTGCCCTGCGAGTACGCCGGCACGATGTTGCCCGCGTTGCGCAGGACGAACAGATCGCCCGGCCGTGTCTGGGTAATGAGGGCGGGATTGATGCGGCTGTCCGAGCAGGTGATGAACATCACCTCGGGGCTCTGGCCCTTGGCCAGCTTGGCGAACAGTTCGCGGTGGGGGCCAAAGACTTCGGACTGGAAGCGGTGAAGACCCTCGATCAGCTTCTGCATGGCAAATGTCTCTCGTTGGGCACGGCTCTCCCGTCGTCGGCCCCGTGCGAGCACGCAGGCCGGAGGAGATCCGGGCACCCGGTTGAAAAAAGTGGGAACTGGAAGGGAAAAGGGAACCAGTGAGGACGCACGCGTACCCCGTGCGCCCGCACGACACTCGGAGATCAGGCCCTGGACAGGGCGGTTCTCAGACGAGGCCGTCTGGAGGAGGATCGATGCGGAGCGGGATCAACGCGCGGCGCGGATCCTCATGCTCGATCACCGGGTCGTGGAATCGCGGTGCGCTCGAACGCGGGACACGGAGCACCAGCCATGCGTTCGTGGGGAACCCACTTCTTCCGAGACGCCGGGCGAAACAGGCCTTGAGGCTGCTGGGCGACTCCGTCTGCTCGTCGGAGCGACCCTCATGCTGGTGTTCCGACGTTTCCGAAGGCGGAGTGACCGGCACCGCGCATGCGCCCATGACAGGCCGCCACGGCAGAGCGCTCAGCGCCAGGACGACTACCAACGTCAGCGCTGTGTATGTTCTACGGGCCAGGTCTCTCACGGCACTCCCAAAAACAATCTACTTATTCCGCTATTCCCGCGCAACCGGAAAAACATACCGCACACTGCGTTAATTTAAATTCCACTGTCGGAAGCGTTAATAACGGTATTTTTAGACCGCCTAACAAAAGATTAGGCCTGGAGACCATGCCCCTTTGGGCAGATTGCTCCAAAATTTACTGTCGTCAGAGGTCATCGGTCGAATTCTGGCGGCTGCATGTGGCGCCCGAACACGCGGGTCGGGCTGCTGATTTCCGACCGGTCGGTAGCTCTATCATGGACGCGACGATACGTCCCAGGCGGGCAAATAGCCGCTCTGCCTCCGAGACGTGCCAGAAGTTCCGGGTGCACGCGGCCACGACGATGGGATGGTCCGGTTGCAGGTACAGAAGGCCCATGTCGCAGGCACGCCGGTGCTGCGTTCCAGTCTTGTGAGCCCAGATCGCTGTCTCGGGGAGCCCGGCGGCGATCCGCCCGCGGCCGGTGTGACACCCGCGCATGAGGGTCCGTGCTCGCGCGCAGCTCTCCGCGCTCAGCCCTTCACAGCGAGCCACCTGGGCGAGCAGCTGTCCCATCTCGCGCATGGAGGCGGAGTTCACGTGTTCGGCGTAGTAGGCCCCGAAGGCGAGATCGAGCTGCTGCCCTGTCCACGCGGGTGCATGCCCCAACAACTCTGAGAGGAGCCGAGCACGGGCGCCCAGCGAGTCACGCTGGCCCAGCGAGCGGATCTGCTCGGGGGAGAGCTCTCGCGCCCTCGGGTCCAGCCTGGCGTAGATGCCGCGGCGCTCTTCCAGGAGCGATGACAGGGGGCCCGTGTGGATTCCGCGGGCGGCGAGCTGCGCCTCCACGTTCTCCAGGCCCACGCGGTGGATGAGGAGATCCGCGGCGGCGTTGTCGCTGTCCCCCATCATGTATTCGAGGAGCTTCGCGATGGAGAGCCGCGCGCCAGGCCGGGTCGACCCGAGCCGGTGCATCCCATCTCGAATGTCGTCCGCGCTGAACTCGAGCTCTTCGTCCCAGGAGAGCTGGTGTTGATCCACTTGATGCAGCACCTCGAGCATCACGGCGATCTTGATGGCGGACGAGAGATAGGTCGGCGTGTCGGCGTCGTACGCGTAGGAGTCACCGGACTCGACATCGAGGACATAGAGCGAGAGTTCGCCCTCGAAGTCTCTCGCGGCCTCATCGACGAGCGTGTGGAGCCGCGAGACCCACGAGGATGCAGGCTGGCTCTGAGCCTGTGCTGGGCGCGAGGCCAGAGTCGCGACGAGGAGCATGCCCACGACCGCGGCCCTGGCCATCGCATCACCCTTGCCGGAACACTACCGGCTCACCCTCCACCGCCACCCGCGCCGCCCATGCCGGTATCCTCGAACTTGTCGGACGGCTGAGAAGCCGACTGATCGACGGACGCATCATTAGAGGCACCGCTCTGGGGGGCAGGGCTGCTGATTCCGGAGTCGTCCGAAGTGCTCCCCTGCGTGGACGAGCCACCGATCCCCGTATCCTGCGACGTGCCGCTCTGCGAGCTCGAGCTGCCGATGCGCGTGTCCTCCGACGTACTGCTCTGCGAGCTCGAGCCGCCAATGCCCGTGTCCTGAGATGTGACGTTGCCCTGCTGGCTCAGGGACTGGTCCGTCGAGTTGGAACGCGCGGCCCCTGAGTCACGGGTGCCAATGACTTCGCACGAGAGTCCCCCTCCTCCCGTGCCCGCATAACTCCCCGCGCTGTCGACCTTTGCCGTCTGGGCTCGGCCTTTCCCTGCGGTCTGGGCTCGGCTTTCCGAGCTGTGCGCGCATCCCACGCCGAGCAACAACGCCCCTGCGATGACCCCAAGAAGTTTTTTCATCGTGTCTCCGCCCGTACCTGTCAGTGCAGGAACGGTGGGGACACCCGAACGGATCGACAATCCGTCCGACGACGAACAGACAAGGAGGGCTTCCGGGTTTGGCGGTCACCCTGGCGAGCACACGAGCCCTGTCCTGCCTCTCGATTCTCCCGAGGCTGCACCAAGGGGTCCGCTCAGTTGCGTCCCCACTGGCGTGGGCGCTCGAAGCGGAAGAAGCCACCGGCCTCCTCCTGAGCGACAACCTCCGCCTCGGTGCCAAAGTAGCGCTCGCGCACTTTCTGGAGCTTCGCCTCCAACTCGGAACCGGAGAGCTGCTTCGCCAGCGCCTCGCGCTCCGCCATGTACCGGGCGCCGGCCTCCCAGCGCGCATCACGCGTCTGGTCCAGCGTGTCCCAGCGCTTCAGCGCCTCCTCATCCAGCCCCATCTCCTTGCGGATGGAGCGCAGGTTCTGCGTGCGCTCCTGGGGAGCCATTGCCGTCAATTCCTGCTGGACCGAAGAGAGATCCAGGAAGCGGTTCATCGCCTCCTGGCGGTGCCGCTCCAGGTACGCCTCCGTCTGCTCTCCATAGATCTCATGCAGGCGCTGCTTGTACGTGGACAGCTTCTCCTGAAGCGGCGCACCCTGCTTCGCGTCGAGCGACACGAGCGTGTCCGACACCGCCTGGTTCTTCATCTCGGAGGCCCAGATGCGCTCCGCCGCCTCCTTGCCGAAGAGCCGGTTGCGCGCGTCCCACATGGCGGCGCGGCGCTCCTTGTCGCTCAGCCCGCGAAGGTACGAGTCGTTGTCCCTCACCCACTTCTCGTAGTCCACGCGGTTGCGGAGCGTGGCCGCCAGCTCGTCATACATCTCCGGGAACGCCTTCTTGAGGAACGCGAGCAGCTCCTCCTCCCAGTGGTCGGGGTTCCGCTTCTGGAAGAACCGCATGAGATCTTCCAGCATCTTGATCTGGATGTAGGGCTCCTTCAGCTTCGCGCCGAACCGCTCGCGCATGTACGCGGCGAGCTGATCGAGGTCCTTGTCCGGATCCGCCAGGAGCGGTGGGATCGCGGGGGCAGGCTCGTCCGCGCCGGGCACGGCTGCCGCTGTCGGAGTGGGCGCGGAGGGGCGCTCTTCGCGCGGGCGAGCACTGGCGCTAGCAGGCGTCGCGGACCGGGGGCTCTCGGGCGCCGGGGCCTGATGGAAGAGGAACAGGCTCACGAGCAGGGCCAGGAGGGCCACCGCCGAGCCGCCGAGAATCTTCTGGGTCCGCGACTTCATGGCGGCGCTCTCTCCTGGCTCCCGCTGCCGCGAGGCGGCGAGGGCGCCCGACAGATCCAACAGTGTGGATCCGCCGAGCGCCCCGGGGTACGGCGATCACTCGTTGGAGTAGATGTACTGGAAGATGGCCGCGTAGAACTCCGGCTCATCGAAGGTGTCCGGGCCCACGCCAATCACGTCGATGTGGTCCTGGTTGATGACGCTGGAGGTAGAGGTCATCTGCGCCGAGGTGGGCGCGTTGAGATCGGTCACGGCGGACACGCTCGTGTCGTTGGTGACGGAGTCGAAGACGAAAGCGTTGTCGGTGTACTTCAGGCGGGTGCCCATCTGCTGGGAGTTGATGCCCACCAGGCCGTCGTCATCGTCCTCGTCCTTGATGCCATCACCCTTGCCGGCGGCGCCGTCCTTGTCACAGTCGTCGAGGCAGTAGCCATCTCCGTCGATGTCGAAGAGGAACTCCTTGAGCAGGTAGAGCGCGGGGTTCACGCTGATGCCGCGCTGGGCGGTGATGAGCGAGCCCCACTTCGCCGCGTAGGTGGTGCTGATCGGGTAGGCGGCGTTGAACGCCTTCATGCCCGTGGTCTTCCCATCGTTGGGATCGAAGTCGTCGTAGACGAGCTGCTTGGCGCCCGCGACGCCGTCATTGCCCGACTGGTAGATGGTGTCACCGTAATAGGTGGCCAGAGCGTCGACGACGCTGGTGACGCCAGGACCGAGCTTGAGGATGTACTGGGCTACCGGCGAGCCCCGGTGCGGCGAGGAGACGCTGATCAGCACCTTGACGGCGGTGTAGCCCTTGCGCTCGCGCAGCACGCGCGCGGCCTTGCGGATGTCGATGCCACCCTGCGAGTGCCCGATGAGGTTCACATACTGGGAGCCCGCGGTGGTCATGAAGCCCTCGATGTCGTTGGCCAGATCGAGCCCGCGGACCTCCGAGGTCTGGAACGCCTGCACCTGGGCCACATAGGCCTTCTGGGTGCTGGCGAGATCGTTGTTGCAGTAGATCTCGAGCAACTCGTCGCAGGGATCGCCCACGAAGGTGCCGTAATCGTCACCCCAATAGTCGTACCCGAGGATGTTGTCGAAGCCCGCCATGCCGTGAGCGAACACGACGGGGTATCGCGTCTTGCTCGCGCCAGCATGGGCCGGCATGGCCAGCCCGAGAGCGCCCACGGCCAGCAGCGCCGGGAGCAGGGAGGGGGTGTTTCTCATACGGACTCCTTGAAGGTGGGGTTCGGGTGACAGCACCTCAAGGTTGACTTGAAAGTCAATACAATGCACCGCATCAATCATTGGCGCAGTGCATCAATTTCATACAACGCGTTGCATCAAAAACTGACGCACCGCACCATGCGCAGACATGAAGCCCCTCAGGGCAGCAGCGGGAGTCTCCACAGCTCGTTGCCGTGAACTGTGTCATTGGCAACAAAGAAGACCGAGGAGCCCACGCGGATGAAGCTCTGGGGGAACGAGGAGCCCGGCTGCGCGATGTCCTGCAGCATCCGAGTGTTCCCCACCGAGCCTCGGCTCACCCAGAGCTCCAGGCCCGTTGAGTCATTCCAGCCGCTGAAGAGGATGCGGTCATCCAAGGCGAAGAGCGTGGAGCCGAACTCGTCGGAGAGGCTCAGCGGGTGGTGGAGCATCTTCGTCCCGGAGCCCGTGCCATCCGTCACCCAGAGCTGCACGTCTCGCGGGGCCGGTCCGGAGCCGTAGACGCCGAGCGCGAGGAAGAGCTTCCCGCCCGCTCCAACGGAGGTCGTCACAAAGGTTGAGGAGTCCGGATCGCTGTAGGGATTGGGCAGCGTGGCGACGAGGCTCACCTGAGTGCCACCCGAGGCGGCGTTCTTCACCCGGAACAGGCGCATCGAACCATTGGTGGGCTCCGCCATCGCGAGGAACAGGGAGCTGCCCACGGGCTCGAGGATCTGGAGGAACCCGCTGTCCGAGCCGGGCGTCAGGTCCGCGACAAGCACGGTGCCAGTGGCGGTGCCATCGCTCCTCCACAGCGCGGTGCCATGGTCGGGATCGGCGGCGGTGAAGAAGAGATACCGCCCCAGGGCCTTCAGGCCGAAGGGGTAGGAGCTCTCGGCGCCCGGGGCAATGTCCTTGACGAGCATCGTCCCGGCGGGAGTGCCATCGGTCTTCCACAGCTCGGTTCCGTGAGATGGATCCGAGAGGACGAAGAACAGGGTGCTCCGAACAACGGCCTGCACGAATGAAAGCGAGGTGTCACTGCCGAGATCCTTCACGAGCACGGTGCCAGCCGCGGTGCCATCACTCCGCCACAGCTCGGTGCGCGAGGGAGCCGTGGGCGTCTCCGGGATGTAACGGAGGAAGACCAGGATGTTCCCCACGGCCTTCAGGTTGTATGGGGCCGAGCCCTCTGCTCCCGAGACGATGTCCTTCACCAGCCGAGTGCCACTGGAAGTGCCGTCGCTCACCCACAGCTCGCTGCCGTGCTCCACGTCGTCCACTACGAAGAAGAGCCGTGAACCGAGGGGCGTCAGCTCACTGAGCTGGCTGGGGAAGGTGGTCCCTGGGGCGGGAGGGAACGTCTTCACCGCCCGGGTGCCCGCGGGGCTTCCATCGCTCCTCCACAGCTCGCCGCGACCATCCTCGAAGTTGGCGGCGAAGAAGAGCCGGCCTCGAAACGCCACGAGGCTCTCCGGGTAGGGGCCCCACCAGGGAGGACCGCTGACGGGCGGAAAGAGGTCCTTCACCAGATGTGCGGTTCCCAGCCTGGGGCGCCCCGCGAGTTCCGGGGGCTCCTCTCCGAGAGGCTCGGCCGGGGCGCTGAGTACCGAGCGCTCGTCCTCCTGCAAGCCTTCATCGGAGAGCGCCCCGCCGCACCCCACCAGTGCGAGCGAGCAGACCCATCCCATGCCACGCCACCCTCTCATCCCAGCCTCCTTTGGATTGGTGTCGAGGAGGATGGGACCGGGGAAGCACTTTGCCCAGTGCCCGGAGAAGCGCGCGGGAATATTGCAGCGAGGCAGGCTGGACGCTCAGCTGCTCGCGGACGTGTAGTGCCCGATGGAGCGCAGCCACACGCGGCGTGAGACGAAGGCGAACAGCATGGAGCCCACCACCGCCGTCACCAGCGCCCGCAGCGGCAGCCTCCCGAGCATCGCCTCCGCCGGGAACGTCGTCATCAGCGCCAGCGGGATGATGAACGTGAACACGAACGCCAGCGCGCCCTTGAACACCGCCGAGGGCCAGCGCGCAGCATCGAAGATGGACTGGAAGAAGTACGTGAGGTTGTCCACCTTCACCACGAAGAACGCCGCGCTCACCGTGAGGATCCACATCGAGTAGAGCAGCAACGTGCTCGTCACCAGCAGCAGCATCGCGGCGAACAGGCCGGGAATGGACGGCCCCCGCCCCAACAGGTGAAACGCGTACACGAAGATGATGATGCCCGTGAGCACGTTCGTGGCGCGCCACGGCTCGAAGCCCGTGGTGGATACCAGGAACTGCGCGTCCGCGGGCTTGAGCAGCACGAAGTCCAGCGTCCCCTTGCGGATGTGATCCACCACGCTGTTCAGGCTTGGAGTGATGGCGCCCTCCAGCACGCCCTGCAGCAGCGTGAACCACCCCACCACCAGCAGCGACTCGGCGAAGCTCCAACCCGCGATGGCATCACGCCCTCCGTACACGACGAAGAGCGGCGCCATGGCGGTGAACGTCCAGAACACCGAGATGATGCCCTCGACCAGGAAGTCCCCCCGGTACTGCAGCGCCAGCAGGCTGGCCGATCGCAACTGCACACCGAGCAATCCCAGATAGCGTCGCAGCATCCCCCTACCCTCCGTACGCCGCGAAGCGCCGCAGGCCCCGCCGCCACAGCGTGACGGTGAACCCCAGCAGCACCACCACCCACAGCCACTGGCGCGCGACGAGCCCCAGCGTCTCGGGCAGCGAGTACACGCCCGTCATCACCTCGGCCGGCAAGCCGATCTGGTAGCGGAACGGCAGCCAGTCCGAGATGGTGTTCATCCAGTCGGGGGCAATCCCCATCGGGAACATGTACCCGGAGAAGATGAAGAACAGCACCAGCCAGATGTCCATCACCTTCTGGCTGCTCTCCATGAAGAGCGCCATCGTCCCGATGCACACGTTGGCCAGGAAGGTGATGAGCCACCCGCCCAGCATCGACACCAGCAGCAGCGGCCAGCCCCACCAGTGCTGAGGTACTGCCTTGGGCCCCACCACGAGCACCGCGATGACCGCCACCGGCACCGCGACCAGGACCCGCATGGGCACCGCGCCCAGGTTCTCCGTCGCATAGGCCCACAGCGGGGAGATGGGCCGCAGCAGCCGCATGGCCAGCGTGCCCTGACGCACTTCGTAGTTGATCTGCCAGGCCGCCCACGCCCCGGTCAGCTGGCGCACCACGAACGTCGCCAGGAAGTACCCGACGAAGCCCGACGGGCCATAGCGCCCCACCGGCGCATCCCGAGCCACCGCCGTCCACAGCGCCATCATGATGAACGGCATCGTGGTGGACAGCACCCAGATGAGCAGTTCGGCCCGGTAGGCAAGCGCCTCGGAGAACCCCACGCGCAGCAGCGTGGGCAGTGCCCGAACCGTGGTGCGCAGGCTCACGCGCCCACCTCATCGGCCGTGGCGGCCCTGCGCGCCTTGTTCTCGGAGAACAACTCGCTCATCACCTCTTCGAGCGGAGCGTTCTCCACCGTCAGGTCCCTCACCGGCAGGCTCGCCAGCGCGCGGCTGATTGTGGCGCTCAGCGCCTCCGGAGGCACCTGGAGCACCGCCGAGGTGGGCTCGTGCGACACCACGCGGCCCAGGGGCGCCAGGGTCGCGGCCTCCACGGGCTGCTCCAGCCGGAACACCACCCGCTTCTCCGGCCGGACCCGCTGCACCAGCGCCTCCAGCCCGCCGTCGTAGCTCAGCATGCCCTTGTCGATGACGATGACGCGCGGGCACAGCGCCGCCACGTCGTCCATGTAGTGGCTGGTGAGGATGAGCGTGGCCCCGAACCGCTCGTTGTACGCCTTGATGAAGGAGCGCATGGTGGCCTGCATCGACACGTCCAGACCGATGGTGGGCTCGTCCATGAAGAGCAGCTTGGGCCGGTGGATGAGCGCCGCCGCGAGCTCGCACTTCATCCGCTCGCCCAGGGAGAGCTGCCGGGTGGGCTTGTTGATGAGCTCCTCCAGCTCCAGCAGCGTCACCAGCTCCTCCAGTGTCTGCTTGAACTGCTCGCGGGGCACGTCGTAGATGGCCCGGTTGAGCTCGAACGTCTCCGCCGGCGGTAGGTCCCAGAGGAGCTGCTGCTTCTGCCCCATGACGAGCATGATCTTCTTCAGGAACGCGTCCTCACGGTGGCGAGGCACGTGGCCATCCACCGTCACCTCGCCGTCCGAGGGGTGCAGCAGCCCCGAGAGTACCTTGAGCGTCGTCGTCTTCCCCGCCCCATTGGGTCCCAGGAATCCCACCCGCTCGCCTGGGCGGATCTCGAAGGAAATGCCATCCACCGCCTTCACGGTGGTGTAGTCACGATGGAAGAGCGAACGGAAGGCGGCCTTGAGGCCGGGCGGGCGCTTGTGGACTTTGTAGTGCTTGCGCAGCCCTCGGACGGAGATCATGTGGGACAGGGTTTAACGCGGTCGCCGCTCAGAGGCGACCCCTCGTTGGGAGCCAGTGTCGATGGCGGACGCCTATAGCAGGGATCTGGAGCGGTGGATTCCGCGGCTCATCGCCGTCTGGAGAAAGGCTCGCCGCAAGGGAGACGGGCCCGAGACGCGTCTGACTCCTCAGGAAGTGAAGGAGGTGGGAGCGGGAGTGAAACAGCTCTCGCTCGGCCTCACCCGGGAGCGTCAGCTCGCGGGCGCCAAGTACATGGACGACCCGAAGCTGCTGGGTGCCTACCTGCTCTTCTATTGGCCGGTGTCGTATGCCCAGGCGCGTCAAGCGCTCGGCGAGCTGCCCAACCGTCCCCGGCAGGTGCTGGACCTGGGGAGTGGACCGGGCCCGCTCGCCTTCGCCGCGCTGGATGCGGGAGCCAAGGAAGTCATGGCCGCGGACCGGAGCAAGCCAGCGCTGACGCTCGCCCGGGAGCTCGCCGCGGAGGCAGGCGAAGCGCTCGCCACCCGGGAGTGGGATCCCACCCGGAAGGCACCTCCCCCCGAGGGCCAGTTCGATCTCATCACCATGGGCCACGTCCTCAACGAGCTGTACGGGACCGGAGAGGGCGTCACCGCGCCCCGGGCCGCGCTGCTGGAGCAGATCCTGGGGCAGGTGAAGAAGGGCGGCAGCCTGCTCGTGCTGGAGCCCGCGCTGCGGGAGACCTCGCGCGCCTTGCTCAAGGTCCGGGACGTCCTGGTGAGCAAGGGCTACGGCATCCGCGCGCCGTGCATGTTCCGAGGTAACTGCCCGGCGCTGCTGAAGGAGAGCGACTGGTGTCACGCGGAGCGCCCGTGGCCCATGCCGCGCGTGGTGGAGGAGCTGGCGCGCGCCGCGGGGCTGCACAAGGAGTCGCTGAAGATGAGCTACTTGATGCTCGCGCCGAAGGGCGAGGCCTGGCCTGAACTCCCCCAGGGACGGCTCTTCCGCATCGTCTCCGAGTCGCTCGAGGGCAAGGGGCGCCAGCGCTACATCGGCTGTGGCGCCGAGGGCCGCGTGGGCCTGGCGCTGCAGGAGAAGCACCGCACGGAGAAGAACGAGCGCTTCTTCAAGCTGCACCGGGGAGACGTCATCTCCGTGACGGAGACGGAGGCCAAGGGAGATGGCTTCGCCCTGGACGATCGCTCGGAGGTGAAGATCGTCGCACACGCGGGCAAGGGCATCCCGCCCCCCTCCTCCGAGGAGCAGCCGCGCACTGCAACACCTCCGCCAGCAGGGCCGGACACTCCGGCCTGAGGGGTCAGGTTGACAGGGAGCACCCGTCGCTGCATCTTGTCCGCCATGAAGTTCGTCCAGCTCACCACTACCACGACCACCACTACCCGCACTGGCGGGCCGGCGGTCGTGCGCATGAGCTGAACGCGCGGACACCGCAGCCCCGCCGGAACACCGGACGGGGCGCTCCGCGAAATGCTTCAGCACCCCGCTCCGGTCCGGCGCTTCACCCACCGACACGGAGAACGACAATGCTGAGCGAACACGATCATCGATCCCTGGGCGACCGCCTGGACCTCTTCCACCTGCAGGAGGAGGCCCCCGGCATGGTGTTCTGGCACCCGCGAGGGTTCATCCTCTACCAACTCCTCGAGGAGCGCGTCCGCCGCGAGCTGGCCGCGGGTGGCTACCGCGAGGTGAGAACGCCGCAGATCCTCGGCCAGCGAATCTGGGAGAGCAGCGGCCACTGGCAGAACTTCCGCGGCGACATGTTCGTCGTGGATGATGGCGAGCGGCCCTTCGCGGTGAAGCCCGTGAGCTGCCCTGGCCACATCCAGATCTTCCAGCGCATGGCGCCCTCGTTCCGCGCCCTGCCCATCCGGCTGGCGGAGTTCGGTCTGGTGCACCGCAACGAATCCTCCGGCGCGCTGCTCGGGCTGTTCCGGCTGCGGCAGTTCACGCAGGACGACGGCCACATCTTCTGCATGGAGGAGCAGGTGGCCGATGAAGTTGCGGCGTTCTGCCGCTCGCTGCGGGCCTTCTACCGGGACTTTGGCTTCGAGGAGGTCCAGGTCGCCTTCAGCAGTCGTCCCGCCCAACGCGCGGGGAGCGACGAAGTCTGGGACCGAGCCGAGGCCGCGCTGCTCGATGCGGCCAGACGCGAGGGACTCGATTGCCGGATGCAAGCCGGCCAGGGCGCTTTCTACGGGCCCAAGCTGGAGTTCATCCTGAAGGACCGGGCCGGGCGCGAGTGGCAGTGCGGGACGATCCAGTTGGACTTCGTCCTGCCCGAGCGCTTCGACCTCAGCTACGTGGACTCGGGCGGGGAGCGGCGGCGTCCGGCCATGCTGCACCGGGCCATCTTCGGCAGCGTGGAGCGCTTCCTCGGCATCCTGCTCGAGCACCACCAGGGCTCGCTGCCCGCGTGGCTCGCGCCGGAGCAGCTCCGCGTGCTCCCAGTGGGTCAGGAGGCGCACGCCTACGCTGCGCAGGTGAGGGAGCGCCTGGAGGCAGCGGGGCTCCGGGCTGGAGAGGACGCACGAAGCGAGACGCTGTCACGTCGAATCCTGGACTCACACCATGATGGCGTACCGTTCGTCGTCCTGGTGGGAGCTCGCGAGCAGGCGGCGCACTCGGTGCAGCTCCGCGAGCGGAACGGAGCACAGCGACAGGTAGCGCTGGAGTCCGCAGTGGCGGAGCTCGTGGAGTCCTGCCGCGTTCCCTGACGCGACGAGCCGGGCGCGGTGGGCCTTCCGAGGTCCACCGCGCCTCTGCTCAGGCCCCCTCAGTCTCCCTATGGCCGGAAGAAGGGCAGGCAAACAGGCTCTGCTAGGGTGAGCGCCCATGTCCACCGCTCCGCTCCGCACCCTCTATCCCCCCATCGAGCCCTACCATTCGAGCCGTCTCCGCGTGTCCGCTCTGCACGAGCTCTATTTCGAGGAGAGCGGCAACCCGAAGGGCAAGCCGGTCCTCTTCGTCCACGGCGGCCCCGGCGGCGGCACGGACGCCAAGCAGCGACGCTTCTTTGACCCAGCCGCGTACCGCATCATCCTGTTCGACCAGCGCGGCTGCGGACGAAGCACGCCGCACGCGAGCGTGGAGGAGAACACCACCTGGCACCTCGTGGAGGACATGGAGGCGCTGCGCCGCCACCTGGGCATCGAGCGGTGGCAGGTGTTCGGCGGCTCATGGGGCAGCACGCTCGCGCTCGCCTACGCACAGAAGCACCCGGAGCGCGTCACGGAATTGGTGCTGCGCGGCATCTTCCTGGTGCGCCAGCAGGAGATGCGCTGGTTCTACCAGCAAGGAGCGCACTTCTTCTTCCCGGATGCGTGGGAGGACTTCCTGGCGCCCATTCCTCCGGAGGAGCGAGGAGACCTGCTCCAGGCCTACTACCGGCGACTGATGGGAGACGACGCGCGGGTGCGCCAGGAGGCAGCGCGGGCCTGGAGCGTCTGGGAAGGCCGCACCAGCTACCTCCTGCCCAACGCGGACCTCGTGGCGCATTACGGGGCAGACGCCTTCTCGTTGGCCTTCGCGCGCATCGAGTGCCATTACTTCGTCCACCGCGCCTTCTTCCGCAGCGACAATCAGCTCCTCGAGGACGTGCCGCGCATTCGCCATATCCCGGGTGTCATCGTCCAGGGCCGCTACGACATCCCCTGTCCCGTGGAGAGCGCCTGGGCGCTACACAAGGCCTGGCCCGAGGCCGAGCTGAAGATCATCCCTGACGCCGGGCATGCGGCCTACGAGCCGGGAACCACCTCCGCGCTCGTGGAAGCCACGGACAAGTTCCGAGGGTGATGCAACGCGGTTGCGAGCCACTCATGCGCATGCGTGAACCGTCCCGGCATGTCACGGTTCTGTCGCATCCAGAATGGGTGAAAGTCTACAGCTCGCGCCAAACCCAACCGGTGAGAAGAAACCGAGCCATTGGAGCAAACCTGCTCCATCGGTCAGGCGACGTATTCAGCGAAACCTTCGAAATAACGTTCGGATAATCCTTTCAACTGCTCTGGCTGGGCAGGCACCTCGGCACTCGGACGCGAGCGCGCGCTGGATGCAGTGAGAGTCGCCTCCCGCCAGAACCCACCCAAAGGAGCTCGTCACATGAACGCCACCAAGTCGCTGGGTCCGTCCAACAACCTGCACTGCTGGGGAGGAGCCGGCCAGAAGCAGGGGCTGAACGCCGCCGAGAAGCAGTTGGTGAAGGCCGCCGTGCAGACGGTCACTGCCGCCACCAAGCTGGTCACCGCGGAACTCAACCTGTTGGCCAAGACCACGGGCGCGCAGCCGGGCGCCCACTGCGGCTGCGATGACGTCTCCTCCCCGAGCACGCCCTCGGCTCCTTCTCCGAGCGACTCCAGCCACCCCTCCGGCAGCCTGAAGACGGACGACAAGGGCGTGGTCACCACCCCGGGCGGCTACAAGATCGAGGCGACCGATAAGTACGACTGGAAGATCACCGGTCCGGACGGCAAGCAGACCAAGATCTGGGGCGACCCGCACGTGTCCGAGGGCGACGGCGGCGAGTGGCAGTTCAAGCGTGACAGCACCTTCGTGCTCGGCGACGGCACGCGCATCAACGTCACCTGCAAGCCGGTCGACAACGGCGCCACGGTGACGGGCAAGCTGGACATCATCTCGGGCAATGACCGGGTGCAGATCTCCGATATCGACAAGGGCAAGGGCAAAACGGGCCAGGTGACGCAGGACGGCTTCCAGCACGTCAATGACTTCGGCGGCAAGGACGTGTTCGTGATGGGCAAGGAGACGGATGACTGGTCCTTCACCGGCAAGGAGGTTGTCGGCAGCGAGAACCAGGGCGAGACGTTCAAGCTGGGCAATGAGCTGGCGGCGGGTGGCTCCACGCCTCCGACCACCTCCAAGCCGACGGAGAAGCCCACCACCAAGCCGACCGACTCGCTCAAGCAGTTCGCCGAGCTGTTCCGCTCGCTGTCCTCGGTGTTCGACGCGCTCAAGGGCCTGGGCTCGCTGCTCAACAACCGCACCAGCCAGAACACCGGCATCGTGCCCCAGCAGCAGAAGAGCTCCGAGCCGGTGGAGGATCGCCGCCGCAACGTGCTGCAGCGCTCCTTCGAGCAGATCGGCCGCATGCTGGACACGGTGGCGCGCTTCCAGAAGCTGAGCCACGCCATCGAGGCCAGCCGCAACCAGCGCTTCGTGGCCTGAGAGGCGTAGCGCATCGAATCGCATGAGGTTGGGAGGTGGGCGACTTGGAGAGTCCACCTCCCTCTCTTCGTCTCTGCTGGAGGCAGCCGTGAGCACCCAACTGCAGGCCAAGGTTTCCGTGTCGAAGAAGGACGTTCCTCCCGAGCTGGCGCAGAAGCTGTTCCTGGGAGAAATCACCCCCGGGCAGTTCCTCGGCATGTCCACCGAGCGGCTGTACAAGCTGGCGGGCATGGGCCACGAGATGTTCAAGTCGGGCCAGCTCCAGGGCGCACGAGACGTCTTCGAAGGGCTGGTGGCTGCTTCGCCCTACGACAGCGTCTTCCACTGTCACCTGGCGGCAACCTACGCGCGGCTGGAGCGTTTCGAGGAGGCGAAAGCTTCCTACACGCGTTCGCTCGAGCTCAACATCGCCAACGTGGATGCGCTGGTGGGACGGAGCGAGCTGTACCTGCGCGAGCGGAAGCTGGCCGAGGCGCTTCAGGACATCCAGCAGGCCCTGAAGCTGGATCCTCAGGCCACCCGGGACACCACGAAGCGGGCTCGCGCCACGCTGCAGATGCTCCAGAAGATGGCCGAGGGTGGCAAGGCCGCGTAGGACCGCCTGGAAGAACTCACAGGCGGTTGCGGACACCCCAGAGTTCTCAGCCCCAGCGAGAACCCGGGCCGCGGTGCTGGGCGGGGACCCACACCCACTGCTCCACCGTCTCGTAGTGCCCGGCCACCCACTTCTGCTCGTAGTGCCCGGAGTTGCACGTGCCGCCCCGCGCGACGAAGCGGCACTTGTCCGCGACCCACACCTTCTCGTAGCGCCCAGCCACGAACTGCTGCACCCGCTTCAACTCGTACCGGCCCTGCTGGTTGCGAGGAGCGGGAGGCTGCGGCGAGCGGCGCGCCTGCCCGTTGTACGCGAACGCCTGCGTCTGGATCTCTTGAGCCGCCGTCGCCGTGTGCATGTCATCCGCGCGAGCAGCAGAACCGATGAGCAACGAGCCGAGAGCCAGGGAGAAGATGCCGGTCTTGAGGTCCATGTTCGCTTCCTCCGTTGTGTTGCCGTGTTGTCCTTTCTGACGGAGGCCCGCCCCGGGCATTCACTCCTCCCCTTGCTGCATGTGGGATGCACACCTTCTGAGGGGAAGAATCGGGTTCACAGAGCTGTGACACAGGCGATTCCGTGAAAACACGAACAAATAGTTAAATCGGCCCCATTTGGTGTATTGAGCCGGCTCCCTCGTAGTTCCCCTGAGGAGCTCCTGATGCGTCGTCTTGGCTCAGCCCTTCTTGCCGCGAGCGTTCTCGCCGGTTGCGGTGGTGTGGAATCCGCACCGTCCTCCGAGTCTCTCGAGTCCCCTGCCCTCGAGCGCCAGCAGGCGCCGCTCACCACCACGGATGTGGATGTCGCCCCGGAGTGCCAGGGCATCCTCACCTTCGTGAACACGGTGCCCTACGCGACGCTGGACGCCTATCTGCCCAGCGATCTCGCCAACGTCCTCGTCGCCCAGCGGGCGACAACCCCCTTCGTGACGCTGGCGCAGTTGGACGCGGTCGCTGGTGTCGGTCCGGCCCGGCTGGATTCGATCACCACCGGCGCCCGCGCCAACGGCTTCATCGGCTCCAACTGCGTTGGCATCCTGGATGAGCTCGCGATCTCCAGCGACGACTCCGCCGCGATCGCGTCGCTGGTGAACACCATCAGCGACAGCGAGCTGCACGACGTCCTTCCGGACGCGTGGAACGGTGCCGTGAACCTGCTCAACCTGCGTCCCTTCACCTCCGCCAAGGCCATCTCGGAGGTATCGGGGATCGGCCACGCGAGCCTGCGGAACATCCGCAACTCGGCCACGCTGAGCCGGCCGTTCGAGGCGCTCGTCGCCGCGGTGAATGCGGCGCCCCAGCCGGGCAACTCCGGCGCGTCCCTGGCCCGCCACTTCGACTGGTGGGAGGTCGTGATGACGGCCGACTACGGTGGGCGAGGCAGCCTGGAGTGCTTCGGGCTCGAGCCGAGCAGTGTTCCTCATGACGCGACCGTCCGCGACAACCTGGCTGATGCCGCCGAGGTTCGTGAGGCCGTCGCGAACACGGTGAACGTCGCCAACTACTACCACCAGATCTCCGACCCACTGATCAAGGCCGGCAAGGACAACCTCGCCGCGCTGACCGAGAATCGCAAGTTCAAGGGGTGTAAGCGCACCTACGAGCCCGATCCCTGGAGCAGCCACACCATCGCCATCTTCGTCGACATCGAGAATGGCTTCAGCGTGATGACCCACACCTATTGGGCTGAGTAATCCCTCCCGGGCGCCGCGCTCTCATCACGACGGGCAGGCTCCAGCACGGGGCCTGCCCGCTGTTCTTCAAGACGACGACGAGATGCGTCACCGGTTTTGCATGGATTTACCGAATAGTGACCTATATAGCCCTTCCCGGTTTATGAAACCGCTTTCGGCAGCGACACCCCACTGAACGCTCGAGGGGCTGCGCTCTTCGAGACTGGGAGAGGTTGCAATGGGCACAGCAACGAGCAGCGCTTGGAAGTCCTGGTGCGGTCGGCTCCTCATGGTGGCGTGGCTGAGCGCGGGCTCGGGATGTGGCAACCCAGCGGACATCTCCGGCGAGCAGGAGCTGGTCTCGGTGCAGCAGGCTGCTGCGACGGTCTACGAAGCGGAGTCCGCGACACTGTCCGGTGGCGCCGTCGTCGCGACCGACCACACGGGCTACTCGGGCACCGGCTTCGTCGGCGGCTTCATCGACTCGAACAAGGGCAATGCCGCCGCGCAGTTCACCATCACCGCTTCCGCCGCAGGCACTTACGACGTGGTGCTGCGCTATGCCAACGGCACAGGCTCCGCGCAGACCCTGAGCCTCTACGTCGATGGCACCAAGGTGGGGCAGATCTCCCTGGCGGCCACCACCAACTGGGACTCCTGGGCCACTCGGACCGACACGCGCTCCCTCACTGCCGGTACCCACACCCTGCGCTACAAGTTCGACACGACCGACTCCGGCAACGTCAACCTCGACAACATCAGCGTCAGCGCGCAAACCACGCCACCGCCTTCAGGCTCGGGTCCCTTGTACGAGGCGGAGTCCGCGGCGCTGTCCGGTGGCGCCGTCGTCGCAACTGACCATACGGGCTACTCGGGCACCGGCTTCGTCGGCGGATTCACCGACTCCAACAAGGGCAATGCAGCCGCGCAGTTCACCATCACCGCTTCCGCCGCGGGCACTTACGACGTGGCGCTGCGCTACGCCAACGGCACGGGCGTCGCACAGACCCTGAGCCTCTATGTCGATGGCACCAAGGTGGGGCAGATCTCCCTGGCGGCCACCACCAACTGGGACTCCTGGGCCACTCGGACCGACACGCGCTCCCTCACCGCCGGTACCCATACCCTGCGCTACAAGTTCGACACGACCGACTCCGGCAACGTCAACCTCGACAGCATCACCCTGAGCGATCCCATCGTCCCTCCGCCTGCTCCCCCGCCTCCTCCCGCAGGGTCAGGCTTCGTCTATGAGGCGGAGGACCAGTTCCTCTCCGGAGGCGTCGCCAAGGAGTCCGCCTACCTGCGCAACTTCTCCGCTCCCGGCGCCAGGGTCATCTTCACGGTCAACATGGCCTCCGCGACATCCACCACCGTGGGGCTGCGCTACCTCAATGCCTCGGCGAGCAACAAGACCCTGAACGTCTACGTCAACGGCCTCTATGCCTTGACCACGACCCTGCCCTCCACCGGCTCCACGACCTGGTCGGGAAAAACCGAGACCCTGAGCCTGCGCCGAGGCCTCAACACCCTCTCCTATCAGTACGACTCGGGGAACACCGGCGGCGTCCTCGTGGACGCCCTCACCGTCGTGAATGGCCAGGCCTTGACGGCTCGCGGCGCCACGCTGCCCTACCAGGAGCTCGAAGCCGAGGCCGGCACGACCAACGCCCAGGTGCTGACCGCCAACCGCAGCCCGGGAACAATCGAGGCCGAGTCCTCCGGCCGCCGAGCCGTGAAGCTCACGCAGACGGGCCACTATGTGCAGTGGACCGCGCCCCAGACCGCCAACTCGCTCGTCATCCGCTACAGCATGCCGGACGCCGCAGCCGGAGGTGGCATCAACGCGACGCTCAGCCTCTACGTCAACGGCACGAAGACCCAGACGCTGAGCCTGACCTCCCGGTATGCCTGGGTCTACGGCGGGTATCCCTATGGCGACAGCCCCAGTTATCCGCACAAGCCCAACGAGTGGGATCCCGGCGCGCACCGCTTCTATGACGAGAGCCGCTTCCTGCTGTCCTCCATCCCCGCGGGCGCCACCGTCAAGCTGCAGAAGGACAGCGGAGACACCGCCGCCTCCTACACCATCGATCTGATCAACCTCGAGCAAGTGGACGCGGCACCGGCCATGCCCGCGAACTTCGTGAGCATCACCGACTTCGGCGCCATCGCGAACGACACTGGAGACGACGTCCAGGCCCTCCGCAACGCCATCACCAGCGCGAAGTCCTCCGGCAAGGGCGTGTGGATCCCTTCCGGCACCTTCCGCTTGTCGGACCGGGTGAATGTGGACAACATCCAGGTGCGCGGCGCGGGCCCCTGGTACACCGTCCTGCAAGGCGTCGGCGGCAAGGGCGGCTTCTATGGCACCGGCAGCAACGTCAAGGTGCTCGATCTGGCGTTCTTCAACGACTCGGTCCAGCGCAACGACTCCGCCGATCACGCGGTCTTCGAGGGCAACTTCGGCACCGGCTCGCTCATCCAGAACCTCTGGATCGAGCACGCCAAGGTCGGCTTCTGGCTGTCTCCCGGAACGGATGGCCTGTACGTCGTCGACGGCCGCATCCGCGACACCTTCGCGGATGGCGTCAACATCTACGGCGGCGTGAAGAACACCACGATCAGCCACTTCAACGCTCGCAACACCGGCGATGATGCCTTCGCCATGTGGTCGGATGGCTCGCCCAACGACAACTGCACGTTCCGCTACGACACCGCGCAGAACCCCAACCTCGCCAACACCTTCGCCGTCTACAACGGCAAGGACAACAAGGTCCTCGACAGCGTGGCCTCGGACACCCTCTACGGCGCCTCCGCGGGCGTCTTCCTCTCCAACTGGTTCTCCGCCCTGCCCTTCACTGGCACCACCGAGGTCCGGCGCATGACACTGAACCGGACCAGTGGCGTCTCCCCGCCCGTGGACTGGGACATGCCCACCGGAGCCCTGTTCATCCTCGCGACGACCCAGAGCATCACCGGGCAGATCGTCGTGGACGGCGTGGAGATCAACGACAGCACCTACTCGGGCATCAAGCTCGCCTTCGGAAAGGGCCCGAGCTCGTCTCCCCCCGCGAACAACACCTATTCCATCAGCCCCGTGAGCATCAGCAACGTCACCATCACAGGCGCGGGCTCCTACGGGTTGGAGTTCTACAATGTGCTGGGCACCGGCAACTTCAGCTCCGTCACCGTGACGGGTGCCAGCCTGGGCGGGCTCAGCAACCCCAACAACAAGTACACCCTCGTCCGCGGCTCGGGGAACAGCGGCTGGTAGGCGCACCCTCCCCCGGCCTGTAGACTCCCAGGCCATGGAAGGCCGCCCGTCTCTCCTCGAATCCCTCGTGCCCCTGCTGCTCGTGTCCGGCCCCTTGCTGTCCGGGTGCCGGAACGAACCCGAGCAGACGGCCGCGCAGAAGCTGAGCCAGCAAATGGCCCAGCGACTGCGGGAGACGCGCGAGTGCGCCGGGTGCGATCTCACGGGCGCCTCGCTGGAGGGCGCGGACCTCGAGGGAGCACGGCTCACAGGCGCGAGACTCGAGGACGCGAAGCTGAGCAGGGCCCGCCTGCGCAACGCCGACCTGAGCGGTGCCAACCTGTCCGGCGCCGATGCGCGAGGGGCGGATCTGCGCGGCGCACGCCTGGACGGCGCCTGGTTCTCGCACGTGAAGTTCCAGGGAGCCCTCCTGGAAGGTGCCGACCTGCGCACCGTGAAGGAGCTGGAGTCCGCCAACTTCGAGGGAGCCAACCTGCGTGGCATCAACCTGGAGCAAGGCAGCTTCCAGGGACCAGAGGGGCCCTTCCGCCGCACCGAGGCCTCACACGCCTACGCCGTATCCACCGGAGGAGGATGGCTGGTCCGCGCGGACCTCTCCGGAGCCAGGCTCCGCTATGCCGTCCTGACCCGGTGCAACCTCGAGGGGGCCATTCTCCGGGGAGCGGACCTGCGCGACGCCTACCTCATCGAATCCAACCTCCAGGGCGCCGATACCCAGGACGCCCAGCTCTCGGGCGCCACCTGGGAGGACGGGAACAAGTGCGCCGCAGGCTCCGTGGGAAGCTGCCGGCGCAAGTCCAAGTGAGGCGCAGGCCCGTCAGCGCTTCTTGGTCGTGAACTGCCGCTCCAGCGGCGCTTGCACCGTCGCGTGGAGCTTCACCCGGCTGGTCGAGTGCGCCACCGTGGCGAGGTACGGGATGCTGCCGGGCACAGGCGGCTCTTCCGCGGCCTTGGCAGTGCTTGCAGTCGCGGGCTTCTTCACCGGCATCTCCAGCCGCCCGAAGTTCCGCTCCCTGATGATGGTCGCATAGTGCTTCAGCACGACCGACAACCGCAGCACCTGCTCCTCGAAGTCCGTCTTCAAGCCCCACCTGCGCTTCCAGAGCATGAGGCTGACCAGCGCCGCCTGGAACCAGGTCACGTAGTTCGCATTGTCCGGATTGGCGAAGAGCACACGCGCCGGCTCCATGTGCGCCACCAGCGTGAAGACCAGATCCAACAGCGTCTTCTGGGAGGAGCTGAGCTTCTTGCCCTCCAGTTGCACCTCGATGCCCGCCAGGCGGTTGATGAACTTGTTGAAGGTCTGCTGCTGCTCCTGGGCGGCCTTGATGAAAGCGTCCTCGGAGGTGACCTCCACCTGCACGACGGGGAAGCTCTTCTTCTGCGAGTTCCCCTTCCCCACGAGCTGATGGGCCGGAGTGGCGCGGGTGTTGTCGAACACGTCGATCTGCTCGCTGAGCGTGTTGGCCACCAGGTTCCAGAGCGGCCCCTGCAGCGTCTGCGGGTTCACCTCCAGGAAGGTGATCAGCGGCTTGACGAACTCCGTGACGTAGATGTCATCCGCGAGGCACATCAGCGGGAACTTGCCCTGGCGCAGGCGGTTCTCGAAGGCCACCTTCGTCTTCTTGAGCCCTCCCTCTATCAGGTCCAACTCCCGGATGAACTGCGCGGCCAGCGCGCCGCTCAACACCTTGCGGGTCTTCTTCCCGCTGGGGTCCACCGACTTGTGCACATCGTAGGTGATGCCGTCCCGGAGCACGGTGACGGCCCCACGCAGCTTCGTGAAGATGTCATGGACCCGCGATAGCAACAGCAGCAGGTGGGAGTAGAGCTTTGTGGCCTCGGTCTTGCCGAAGTGTACCCCCTGGATGTCCACCTTCTTCAGATCGTCGGAGATGGACTTGGGCAGATCCTCGAAGTCCTTCCAATTGATGCCGTCCAGGAAGTTCTTCACCGTCTTCAGCTCACTCCACTGCGTGCCCTCCTTGAGGAAGGAGATGTTCAGCGACTCGATGAACGCCTTGAACAGGCCCTGCGTGGAGGCCATGTCCGTGCCCAGTTTCGTGCAGAGGGTGCCGATCTCGTCGACGCCCACCGCCTTCATCATGTCCGTCATCGGATGCAGCGAGAAGTCGGCGATGATCCGCTGGGTGATGTCGTACCGGCAGAAAGCGTTGATGATCTGGCAATCGTCGTGGAAGACCTTGGTGTCCACCTGGTGCAACTGGGTGAAGAAGGGCGTGGACAGGTAGGTGACGCTGCGGATCTTCCACTGCTTCGGCCAGACCTTGGCCGCCTGGCGGGTGAGCTCGTTGATGACGTTGCCGCCGTGCGAGTGGCCGATGAAGTGAAAGTGGACTTCTTTCTTGAGGTGGGCCTGGTAGTAGGGAAGCTCGCCCTGGGCCCCACACAGCCGGTTGGCCAGGTACGTCCCGGCCCCGATGCGTGCCTGCACCGAGTTGTCTCCCGTCCACCCATGCGCGGTGAAGACGTGCAGGTTGGTGTACCGCTTGCGCAACGTCTCGAGCGTCAGCACGAAGTGATCGTTGCCCAGCCAGTACCAGTTCGAGTCCGCCTTGTTCTTCAGCGCCTCCTCGAGCGACTGGAACCCCGGCTTGGGATAGCTCAGGGAGCGCTTGGCCGAGTCCAGGTTGCCGGGATCCACGGTGCCGCCCACCAACACCACGATGTTCGGAATGTCCTGCGACATCAGATCCTCCCCCGGCGCATGGCGCTTGGACGGCAACTGCAGGGAATCAGTGGAAGGGCCACAGTGTAACACCTGCCACTCCCGAAACGCAGAGCATGTTAAAGGAGGGCGCCATGACCCTCTCCTTCGGACACGTCTTGCTTGCGTCGCTCGCACTGGCGGGCTCCAAACCGCCTCCTTCTCGCAGCGCCACTCCCGCCGGCGGCAGCGGGCCTGCACTCTCGCACCTGAAGAGCCGGGAGCCTGAAGGGTGCGACTGGGTGCGGCAACCGATCCCCTCGGGAGAACCCCAAACCGTCTTCTCCTTTGACAAGAGCTGCGCCTCGGCCGTGGTGGCCTGGAGCCGCGATGGCAAGCAGGGGCTCGTCTTCGTCAGCGCGGATGGCCCGGACAGCAGCTCCACCGCCTGGAAGGTGGATCTCGTGAACCGGACCGGCACCCTGCTGGACCTGGGCGGACTCCCCGAGGAGAAGGGGCCTCCCGACAAGGATCTGCCCGTCATCGAGCAGTTGACCTTTGATCCCCAGGGCCGTCCGGTGGCGCTGGTCAGCTACACCCTCGTCCTGCATCCCCCGGAGCCCTCGAAGGACGGCAAGCGGTACATCTCCCTCGATGGCGAGAACTTCCCGGTGGTGGATGGGTCTGGAGACCCGGGGCTCGTCATGGCCTACCGACTCGAAGGAGGAACCTGGAAGCGCGTCGAGGCGAAGGCGGTCAACTCCGGTGGCTTCGAGGCGCTCAAGCTGACGAAGACGCTGCAGCGCACGGCCTCGCAGAGCAGTGTGGGGCAGGCCCAGGGCAAGGCGCTCGCGCCCAAGGATCCCGCCCAGAAGCTGCTGAGCGCTGCCTTCCCGGACAAGAAGAGCGACGGGGAAGGCAAGTGGCTGCGGCTGACCACCCTGGGAGGGCCGCTCTTCTACCGGCGGGAAGCCGCGGGAGATGGCTTCTCGGACGCGGCTCCCGTGCGCTGGGGAGCGGGCAACAAGCTGGCGCCGGTCGAGGGCGTCCCCGATGCCAAGGAGACCGCCGTGTCCTTCCAGCTCCAGAAGGAGCTGCTGCTGGTCGACTTCTCGGCGAACTCTCGCCCCAAGACGCTGATCCTCAACGCGAAGACGAAGAAGATCCTCATGTCCCAGGAGGATCTCATCGCCCCCGCGTTCTGGCCTCAGGCCGCCAAGCGCTGAGCCCCCGCGGAATCGCCGACTCCCGTGAAGCTGGTTTCGAGGTTCTTTCGTACTGTCCTCGAAATTCAAGAAGCGTGGTGGCCCCTCCCTTCGCCACCCGCTCAGCGCCCGAGGACCTCGTGCGGCCGGGGGCGCTCGCCGTCAACCAGGCCAATGGATTGGATACGCGCTGGTTGTACAACCAGCGGCTCAACCTCACGTACTGCGTGAGCACGGCCTTCGGCGCGAACTACAGCCGCGTGGTACAGGCCATGAACAGCGCGGCCTCAGCCTGGCACGCAGCGGCCAACGTGCGCTTCGTCTACGTGAGCGCGCAGGACGGCGCATACAACGCCTCCAACGCCAACGTCCCCTTCAGGTGTCCGTGAGTTCCCGTGATTGACGGGCCTGTCATGGCTCCTCTGTAATCTCGCGTGCTGCTCCCGGCCCGAGGGGCATGCTCAGGAGGCTTCATATGCCACGCTCGGCAGTTGTGCTGCTGGTTGCGTTCCTCGCGGGGTGCAGCAGCCCCACTAAGGTTGTCCGCTTGGAAACAGGCCAGGGCGAGCCCCGCGTCCATGTCCCACGCCGCGATGTGGAACCGGTGGAGGTGAGCCAGGAGGAGTTCAAGGAGGCTGTGGCAAAACATGCCTCCTCCGTGCCAGCCGTGGAGAGGCCCCTGGAATATGCCGGGCGGCTGCTTGGAGTGCCCGAGCGAAGCGGCTGGTACTGGTACGAGGGCAGGAGCCAGCGCCTCATGGCGTCGGAGCCGGGGATCACCCGGAACCTGCATTTGTTGCCCGAGGACGAGGAGCTGAAGCGCTGCTACCTGCTGTGGTGCGAGCAGACATGGGGCTCCGGGGATTGCCTGCGCCTGCTGGTAGACAAGCCTTTCCTTGATGGAGATGCCAGGTACGCGCTGGCTATGGCCATTGCCCAGAGCAAAGTGCTGGGGGCCATGAAGGAGGAACTCGGGCGATTGGTAAGCCCCCAGGCGGTGGTGGCGACAGTGGTGGGCGGCCTGACCATGTACGCCATCTTGCTCGCACTGCCCGAGCCTTTGAGCAAGGGCATCGCCGCGCTGATGACGGTGGGGGCCATCGCATACCTGGGCTGGGACACGGTGTGGCGCCTCATCGATGGGTGGCTGGTGCTCATGAAGGAAGTGGATAAGGCCACCACCTTCGATGCCATCGCTGCGGCCGGAGAGAAGTTCGGGGACACGATGGGGGAGAAAGCAGCGCGAGCCTTCGTGATGCTGGGCACAGTGGCGCTCGGGAACACGGCGACGAGCATGGCGGCAACGCTGCCGACATTGCCAGGAGCCGGGCAGGCAGCGGTGGTGGCCGAGACGCAGTTAGGCATCCGCTTCACGGCCCCAGCTCTGGCTGAGGTAGGAGCCGTCGTCATCGCTGCCGAGGGTGTCACCATTGCGCTGGCCCCCAACTCAGTCGCCATGACTGCGCGGGCTACGGGCGGTGCAACGGGTGCGACCAAGGCCGACTTCATGGCGTTCAAGTCCATGAAGGACTTCAAGAACGCGCTGGGCTCTGCGGGCGAGGGCAAGAACTGGCATCACATCGTCGAGCAGACCCCGAGTAACCTTGAGCGCTTCGGCCCTGAGGCTCTGCACAACACCGAGAACGTGATTGCGGTCGATGCCGACACCCACGCGAAGATCAGTGCGTATTACTCCTCGAAGCAGAAGTTAACGGGCGGCATGGTCGTGCGTGAATGGCTGCGCACAAAATCATATGAGGAACAAAGAGAGTTTGGACTGAAGACCTTGAGGCAATTTGGAATCACCCCATGAAGACAGCACAATTCAAGGGTCTCACCACAGGCCAGCTCGTGGAAAAATATCGGGAGCTATCCGCGAGGCACGGGCACGCAATCGAGGCAGGCAATCATAAAGCTGCTAATCGCGACTTCGACGTGATTGTGGCAATCAACAAGGAGCTCCGTGCGCGAGGAATCGAGGCGCATAGGCAACTCTTGAGTTTGCTCAATGATCAGGAGCCAGGGACTCGATGTTGGGCTGCTACAGATGTGCTTGCGTTCGCACCGCAAGAAGGCGAACGGGTACTTGCTGAACTTGCAAAGATGCCAAAGAGTTTGGTGGGACTCACCGCCGGAATGACGCTGCAACAATGGAAGGCGGGAGAGTACAAGCCTTGGTGATGGAGGCAGCCGAGCAATTGGTGCTTAAGACTCAGAACTCACCGAGGAAGAACATCATGGATGCGACCCAACTCGAAACTGACAGCGCCTACACAAGATGGCTTGGTAGAAACCGTAGTGGCTTTGTTGCGAACGTGACGAAATCTTTAACCAAGTCGTACTACGTCGTCCACTCTGCCGAGTGCTCAAACATAAGACCAGGGTCGTCACGCTCAGATCGTCCAGGAGCATTTACTGAGCGGGCCTATCGCAAGGTGGTAGGAACAGCCCTCGAAAGCATCATAGACTGGGGCGACAGCAACGGCTTTCCATCCACTGCACGGCGAGCATGTCAGCGTTGCCTGAAAGGGGTGAAACTGCCATCACCAAGGTTGCCGGTCATTGTTGCCGAGCGGCGCTCTCGCCCTTTCGACGCAACACGACCGCCAAAGCTCTTCACTCAAGGTGCTCGGCACGCATTACCGGAGGAAACGCTCGTCTTGCGCGAGAAGGCAACAAGGGGGCATTACGAACTGCTAGCACCAAACGCGCTCCGTGCTCCCCGAGGGATCGGATGATGGTTCCCCGCTCTGGGAGGGCGGAACTTCGAGGGAGTAGAGGACGAGACGATCGTCCAGCCAGGGGAGGCGCAGTTT
>NZ_JAHXBF010000045.1 GCF_020103695.1 Hyalangium versicolor | reverse complement strand
TCTCCAAGTACGCTGCTTCTTCGGGGACCAGATGGATCAGGTGCGGCGGTCGTCTCCTCATCCACCAGAGCTATTCATTCCCCACGACTATGTCGAATGACTTGTCGGACACTCCACTAGGCTGTCGCGCATGAGTCCGCCCCGCCTCGTGCTGTGCTGGAGCCTGTTCGTGTCGAGCCTGGCATTCGCCCAACCGCCCGAGGAGTGGACGCCCTACACCCCACCCGCGCAGGAGACCCCCACCCCGCCGCCGATCGTCCCGGCGCCCACTTCTCGCCCGGCGCGGCCGGCTGTCCCCGCTCCTCCGAAGGCACGAAGGCCAGAGAAGGCACCGGAGCCCCAGGAGGCACCGGACCCGGGTGAGCTGATCCCCCGGCGGCGGCCCAGCGAGGGATTCCAGACGGCGCTGCGGCTGCTCGTCACGCCCTGGGCTGGGAGCGTGACGGGGATGATGGGGCTCGTCGTCGGATCCATTCCGACCACGCTGGGTGCGCTCCCCTTCTGCCTGGGAACGGACGGCTTCGAGGAACGCAGATGCGGCGCCGCGGTCCTCACCGGCCTGACTCTCTCGTACACCGTCGGAGTATCCATGGGAGTCACCGGCACCGGCCGCTTCATGGGAGGCCAGGGAGACGGGCTGGCCACCTTCCTCGGGAGCCTGTCTGGCGCGGCGGTGGCGGCAGGCATCGGCGTCGCCACCGACAACATCGGGCTGTTCATCCTCTCGGCCCTCGTGGGGCCCATCATCGGCGCCGTGGCTGCCTATGAGATTTCCCACGCCGTGCTCACCCGGCCGGACCCGCCTGAACACCAGGCCCGCGCCGGCTTCCACGTGATGCCCGTGGTGGGCACCACGCCCCGAGGCGGCTTTCTCGGAGGACTGGCCGCGCGGTTCTGAGGGGCTCGGACCGACCTGTCCACTCGAGTGAACAGGTCCTGTCCTGTGGAGAGGACAGGAGACGGCCAGGGAACACCGCAAATCCTCGAAATTCCTGAAGTGCCGAACTGGCACTGCCGTTGCTCTGGGCCTGCGCAAGACCGCGAGGTCCCTTTCCCCATCCGAGAGCAACGCATGCATTCATCCTCCATCCTTCATCGACTCCGTGGACTCCTCGTGCTGTCCCTCCTGGCCGCGTGCAACGCACCGCTGGAGGAGAACGCGGAGGGCCTTCCCACCGGCGCGAGCGCGCTGGCTCCAGCCAACTTCCTCTACCGTCAGGGCAAGCAGCTGTACCTGAACGGCGCGCCGTACCAGATGGTGGGCTTGAACGCCTTCCCGCTGACGGGCTGTGGCGCGGCGCCCAACGACGCGCAACTGGACGCGTTCTTCGCCGGGCTGCGAGCCAACGGCCTCACCCGCGCCTGGGCGTTCAAGCCTCAGGGCCTGGCCAACCTCGAGAAGGTGGTGGCCGCGGCCGAGAAGTACAACCAGAAGCTCATCCTCACCCTGGCCGACGGGCGCAGCTACTGCGGCGAGTGGGACGGCTACAACGGCTCGGACGGCAGCGGCAAGCAGAGCTCCTGGTACTCCAGCGGGTACAAGACCAACTATGTGCCGTGGGTGAAGCAGGTGGTCACCCGCTTCGCGAACTCGCCCTCCATTGGCATGTGGGAGCTCATCAACGAGCCGGGTGACACCGACAACACCACCCTGAAGGCCTTCTTCAACGACGTCAGCACGACCATCAAGCAGATCGATCCGAACCACCTGATCAGCTCGGGCTCGTGGGCGCCGTGGGCGTATGGAGGCCAGTCCGGCTTCCAGTCCATCCACGACGTGCCGAACGTGGACGTGGGCAGCCTCCACGAGTACGACTACGACTACAACAACGGCAACACCATCGTGTCGCCGCACTTCGCGCCGGCCATCGCCGCGATGAACGCGCTGAACAAGCCGCTCATCGTCGGAGAGACGGGCATCAACGGCGCCGACAGCGGCTGCCGGACCAACCGCACCCAGCGCCGGGACGCCATGCGCCAGAAGTTCCAGCAGTACCTGGCGGGCGGCGCGGCGGGCGTCTTCGTGTGGACGTGGCAGGCGGCGAACGTCACCGGCTGCGAGCTCAACTTCGGGCCGAACGATCCGATGCTGCCGATGATCCACGACTACCCGCTGGCGTCGGTGCCTCCGCCGACCACGGGAGACACGGTGCAGCTCAATGACAGCGTGGTGGGCTCCGGCCAGGAGCAGTTCGAGTTCACCGGTACCTGGGAGGCCGGCACCGGCACCGGCAAGTTCCAGAGCGACGACCACTTCTCGAGCACCACGGGCTCCTCGTATGTCGTTCGCTTCACGGGTACGCAGGCCAAGCTGTATGGCTCGGTGGCCTCGCACCACGGCATCGCCTCGGTCTCGGTGGACAACGGCACGGCAGTGGACGTGGACTTCTACTCCGCCACTCGCCAGGAGCAGGCGCTGCTGTGGACCAGCCCCACGCTGAGCTCGGGCTCCCATACCCTCAAGGTCACTGTCTCCGGCCGCAAGAACTCCAGCTCCTCCGGATACGTCATCACCGCGGACCGCGTGGACGTGACTCGGGCGACGCAGGGCAGCGACACCACCGCTCCTACCGTGAGCATCACCCAGCCCACCGGCGGCACCGTGGCCGTGGGCAGCGTGACGGTGCAGTCCTCCGCCAGCGACAACGTGGGCGTGGCGAAGGTGGAGCTGTGGGTGGACGGCGTGAAGCTGGCCGAGGATACGTCCTCGCCCTACTCCTTCACCTGGAGCGCCACCGCGGGCCAGCACTCGCTGGTGGCCAAGGCGGTGGATGCCGCCGGCAACGTGGGCACGAGCGCCACCGTCACGGTGACGGCCTCCTCTCAGCAGACCGTGGTGGTGCAGCTCAATGACAGCGTGGTGGGCACCGGCCAGGAGCAGTTCGAGTTCACCGGTACCTGGGAGGCCGGCACCGGCACCGGCAAGTTCCAGAGCGATGACCACTACTCGAACACCACGGGCTCCTCCTATGTCGTGCGCTTCACCGGCACGCAGGCCAAGCTGTACGGCTCGGTGGCCTCGCACCACGGCATCGCCTCGGTCTCGGTGGACAACGGCACGGCGGTGGACGTGGACTTCTACTCCTCCACCCGCCAGGAGCAGGCGCTGCTGTGGACCAGCCCCACGCTGAGCTCGGGCTCCCACACCCTCAAGGTCACCGTCTCAGGCCGCAAGAACTCCAGCTCCTCTGGCTACGTCATCACCGCGGACCGCGTGGACCTGACGGTGGTCCGCTAGGCCGCTCCCGAGCACGCCCTTGCCGCGAACCATGCTGCTACACTTCGCCAGGATGCTCGCGGGAAGGGCTACACGGAAGGTGCTGGGCACCGTGCTGGGAGGCTTCATGCTCCTGGTGCCGGTACCGAGCGCCGCCGCGGATTGGTTCTCGGATGACTTCGAGACGGGAACCCTGCGCCCAGCGGACTCGCCCCCGGGCCGCTGGGATGAGACTCCCTCCAGCAGCCCCAACACCGTTGCCAGCACCGCGGCCTCCGCGCACCGGGGGCTGTATGGACTGCAGCTGACCGATCGCTCCAGCAGCGCGGGGTTCCATGCGAGCGCGGACGTGGGAGGCACGCCCCTGGCTTCCACGTTCTTCTTCCGGACGTGGCTGCGCCTCCGGTCGGTGAGCACCTCCGGGGACGTGGTGCTCGTCCAGGCGCTGCCGGCGTTGGTGGAGCTCCGGATCGCCAGACAAGATTCCGTCTGGGAGCTGGCCGTGAGGAACGGCTCGGGCCGGCAGTACGTCAGCAGGCGCACTCCGACGACGGCACCGGTGCAGACGGACCGCTGGTACCTGATCGAGTTCGGGGCCCGAGGGCTGGAAACCCTCGCTGGACAGGCCTGGCTCTGGGTGGACGGTGTCGAGGTCGCCTCCCTCTCCGGGATGGATTGGCAGGACACGGCCTACCAGTTGGAGCAACTCCGGGTGGGCGAGCCGTGGTCGGACACCGGAGCCTTCATCGGCTCCATCGATGTGGATGATGTGCGGGTGAGCGCCTCGCCCATGGCCAGCCGACTGGAGCTGCGGCTGCCGGAGGAGGCAAAGTCCAACTGCATCCCGGTAGAGGTATCGCTGCGGGCCTCCGCCGAGAATGCGCTCGCGCCCGCGCCTTACGAGGTGGCTGTGGCGCTGAGCGTGCCGGAGGGGAGCGGAAGCTTCCATGCGGACACGGGGTGCAAGGATGCGGTGGAGTCGGTGCGCCTCCCCGCGGGCTCCTCCGAGCGTCGGGTGTACTTTCGTTCGAGCGGCTCCGAGGGGCTGGCCACGCTGCGGGCGTCGCATCCGGACTTCCTGTCGACGACGCTCACGGTGGACGGCCCAGGCAGCCCCGGGGAGCCGCCGGATAACGATGAGACGGCGGGCCCGTGGACAACGAACCTGGGCTGCTCGGCGGCCACGGGAGGCTTCGCGATGATCCCGATGCTCCTGGGCCCCTGGGTGCTGTGGAGGCGACGGCCCCCGCTTCGCACGATGAAGCGCCGCTGAAGAGACAGTCCCGCTGGCGGCGGAGTGCGCGCCAACTGGTATGACAGGCATACCGGTTGGTCCAGACCGCGCCCGGACCGGAGCGTCTCTCGAGTGGATCGCATCCTTATATAGGGACAGGCCTGATGGGCTCAGGGGCCGTTCAGCCTGAGGCGCAGCCCGGTGGTGCCCAGCAGGTGCGTGGAGTCATAGGAGTCATTCGACGAGAGCCAGCGTCCGCTCAGCTCCGCGAAGAACTCGATCCTCGTGCTGACCGGGAGGCTCGCGCCAGCCGTCAGCCCCGCTCCGAGCACCGCAGGCGAAGGCAGGGCATAGCCATCGAGCGAGACGAAGAGCGTGACAGGACCCACGAGTTCAGGCGCATGAGCTCCCAAGCGCGCAGCCAGTCCGAACCGGCTGCCCACCGTGGCATCCAGCTCCGCGTGAAGGTAACGCCCGCCCAGCCATGCGCCGGCCTCCATCCCCACTCCCGAGAGCGGCGCGAGCCCCAAGGCAACCCGGCCCTGGACACCGAGCGTGAGCGCGGAGACGTCTGAGCCCTCCTCCGCCGCCTCCTCCTGGCTCGCGGACACGACGACATGGACCTGCTCCGTCCGGCCCGGCCGCACCTTCACCTGGACGCGCGTGTTGCTCGAACCCGTGCCCGGCCCCACTTCGAGCGAATGGGTCCCAATGGGCACCTGACCGCGCCATGGCGCCTGTCCGAGGAGTTGTCCGTCCAGCCGCAGCTCCGCGCCCGGGGGCTCGGTGTCGATGACCAGCTCGCCTCGGAGGCGCTCGCGCAGGCTCTCGAAGCGCTTCACCACCGTGGGCTGCACGCGCTCCGGATCCAGGCGCGCATCCGGATCGGCCTCGAGCGCCTGGGAGAAGGCCGTCTCCATCTTCTCGTACCGGCGGAGCGCCGCGTGGATCTCTCCCTGCACCAGGTGCAACTTCGCGAGGCTGGCGTCGTCACGGGCCTGCCGCAGTCCTGCCTCCACATGGGCGAGCGCGGACTCGAAGTCCCCCTCGGACAAGGCCTCGAGCGCTGCGTCCAGCTCGCGCGCATCTCCCGTGGGAGCCCCCGCGGACATGAGCAGCGCCAACACGAGCAGGGAAGTCTTCATGGGCCGAGCTCGATACGGACCACGATCCGCTCTCCCGCGGGGATGTCGACCTTGCGTTCCACGGGGGAGAAGCCGTTGCGCTCCACGCGCACGGAGTGCCGTCCCGCAGGCAGCGAGAGGGAGACCGGGGTGGCGCCGTGGTGCTGTCCGTCCACGCTGATATCGGCCCAAACAGTCTTGCCGTCATGCACGGTCACCACGCGCAGCTCTCCGGAGCGCTGGCGAGCTTCCTTGCCTGCCCTCGCGGATGCGCCGGAGGCAGCGGGCCCCGTGTTACGCGCTGTCACGGACTTCTGCGACCGGGATGAAGGGGCAGCACGTGGAACGGGGCTCTCTGCCTCCGCGACGGGAGGCGACGGAGCCACCTGCTCCTGCACGGCCGACGGCGGCATGGCGGCCCGCTCTTGTTCCTGCACGGCCGGCCGCGACAAGACTGGAGCCGGATCAGGCACGACAAGAGCAGCAGGAGCCGGCGCAGCCACAGGCGTGACAGCAGCCGTCCCACCTGTGCTCGCCATCTCGACAGGGGAGCGTTCGTCCGAGCCCCTGAAGTGCGATATCCCCAACAGGACTCCACTGAAGATACCCGCGGCACTCACCAGCCCCAGTGCCAGCAGCCGGCGTCTGCTCCTCCCTGGCAAACTCCGTGGCGCGGGAGGCCCTGGCGTCACCTGGACTGGCTTCACCGCCTTCGAGTCACCGCCCGCCGCCTCCTGCATCGAGGCGAACAACTCGATCGCGTTGCCGTAACGCTGCTCCGGGTTGAGCGCGGCGGCCCTGGCCAGCACCTCCGCCATTCTCGGGGAGAGCCACGAAGCCTGCCCCCGAAGCGCCTCCGCCGCATGCCGAGCCCCCTCACCCAGGAGCCGACACGACTTCGACGGAGGCAGCCCCGTCAACAGCTCCACCAGCACCAACCCGAGCGAGAACAGATCCGCGCGGCCATCGACGGGCTCACCTCGAGCCTGCTCGGGAGCCATGTAGCCGGGAGTTCCCAGCATAACTCCCGACGTCGTCGCGCCCGCGCCGCGGTGCTCCCACAGGATGCCGAAGTCCAGCAACGTCGCGTGCCCACCCGGAGACAGGAAGATGTTCCCGGGTTTGATGTCGCGATGCACACAGCCGCGCTGGTGGATGAAGTCCAACCCGGCGCACAACTGCCTCGCCAGAGCGAGCACCTCCGCAACAGGAAGTGGGCCGGGCGCCGAGCGCAGGTAGTGCGACAGCGACACGCCCTCCAGGAGCTTCATGACGATGAAGGGGCGCCCAGCATCCCGGCCCACCGCGTAGATGGGAGTGATGTGCGCGTGCTCCAGGCGCGCCATGGCGCGGGCCTCGCGCTCGAAGCGCGCCACGCTCGATGGATCCTGGCACAGCGCATCGTGGAGCAGCTTGATGGCCACGGGGCGCTCCAGCGCGACATCCGTGGCGCGGAACACCCGGCCCATGCCTCCCGCGCCGAGCAGCTTCTCCAGCCGCCACTTGCCCTCGAGCACATCTCCCGGCTCCAGCGGCCGCGATGGCGCGGGAGAGCGCCACGCCTCGTCACCCACACGTTCGGTGATGGCGGTGCACTCCGTGCAGACACCCGTCGCATCCGCGACAGGCAGCCCGCAAGTGCCGCACCGGGAGGGTTGCTTGTGGAGTGACATGGGGCAGTCTTATGTTGCCACAGCTCATGGGCGCTTCCTCCACCGAACCGCTGTCCCCCGCAGCCCTGGCGGCCGGGCGTTCGGAAGTGCGCGGGCCCCGGTTCCGGGTGGTGGTGGAGGCAGGGCCCGACACGGGGCTGGAAGCCGCGCTGGAAGGCACGCTGCTGGTGGGCACCCAGGCTGACGGGGGCCTGCGGCTGAGCGACTCGACGGTGTCGCGGATCCACCTGGAGCTGCAAGCCCGGCCCGAGGGCGTGCGCGTGCGCGACGTGGACTCACGCAACGGCACCTTCTCTTTGGGCGTGCGCATCCACGAAGTGACGGTGGCCAGCGAGGCTCGCTTCACGCTCGGCAAGACGACGCTGCTGGTCGCGCCGCTGCCCACGGAGGACGCGGAGACACAGGCGCCACGCACCACCTTCGGGCGAGCGGTGGGACAGAGCGCCGCGATGCAGCGGCTCTTCGGCATGCTGGAGCGCTCGGCGCAATCAGCCTTCCCCGTGCTGCTGCTGGGTGAGACGGGCACGGGCAAGGAAGTGCTGGCCGAGGCGATCCACCAGGCCTCCCCGCGCCGCGACGGGCCGTTCGTCATCGTGGACTGTGGCGCGGTGGTGTCCTCGCTCATCGAGAGCGAGCTGTTCGGGCACGCGAAGGGAGCCTTCACCGGAGCGATGGCCGATCGGCAGGGGCAACTGGCCGCGGCTCACGGCGGCACTGTCTTCCTGGACGAGATTGGCGAGCTGCCCCTGGAGCTGCAGCCGAAGCTGCTGCGAGTGCTGGAGTCCGGCACGGTGCGCCGGGTGGGAGACAACGCCGCTCGGGACGTGGACGTGCGAGTGGTGGCGGCCACGCATCGCGACTTGAAGGCGGAGGTGGCGGCGGGGCGCTTCCGAGCGGACCTCTACTACCGGCTGGCGGTGGTGCCGGTGCACGTGCCTGCGCTGCGAGAGCGTGCCGAGGACATCCCCGTGTTGGCGCGCCACTTCTTCCAGCAATCGGGACAGCCGGACTTCCCGCTCACGGACGAGCTGGTGCGGCGGCTGCTCGCGCATGACTGGCCGGGCAACGTTCGGGAGCTGCGCAACTTCGTGCACCGGGTGCTGGCGGTGGGGGACGCGGAGCTGCCGGACAGCAAGCCGGTGAGTGCGGCTCCGACGGTGGGGGACCTGAGCGCCCTCACCTTCAAGGAGGCCAAGGAGCGCATGGTGGAGGACTTCACCCGCGAGTACCTCCAGGCACTGCTCGTCCGCTGCGACAACAACGTCTCCGAGGTGGCGCGCACCGCGGGGCTGGCGCGCAGCCATGTCCACGGGCTGTTGATCCGCTACGGGCTCAAGGGCAGCCGCTGAGGCTCAGCCCTTCGTCCCGCGCCGCGAGGCACCGGACAGCTCGGCGGTGCTGGTGGCGGTGCGCTCGTCCTGTGCGCGCTCACGGCTCCACGGCAGGCGGCCGGCTCCGGGGAGCCAGGGGGCCACCAGGTCGGCCAGCTCGGGCAGCCCCACCATCGGAGCGCGCGCGGTGCGCAAGCCAGCGTCGAGCGCGGCACGGAAGTCGGCCAGGGAGGGGCGCCGCTCCGGCTCCTTGGAGAGAGCTGCCATCACCGCCCTCCGGAGCACATCTGGCAGCGCGGGGCCTGGTACGCGGAGCCTACCCGGCACCTCCTTCAGCACGGCCTCCATCGTCTGGGCCGGGCTGTCCCGCCGCAGCGGCTGTACACCGGAGAGCAGCTCGTAGAGGGTCAGCGCCACGCCGTGGACATCCGTGCGGCCATCCACCGGAGCGCCACGGAGCTGCTCGGGCGCGGCGTACTCCAGGCGAACCTTCACGAACCCGGGCTGCGTCTCGGTGAGGCGCCCGGCCCGGCGAGCGATGCCGAGATCGATCAGCTTCACCGCTCCGGTATCGGCGAGCATGATGTTGCCGGGATGGATGTCCCGGTGGACGAGCCCCAGGGGTTCCCCCTCGCGCGAGCGGAGGCCGTGCAGATAGTCCAGACACTCGCACACGCATGCAGCGATGCGCGTGGCGTGAGGCCAGGGCAGAGGCGCGGAGCCAGAGGCACGGCGAGACTCCAGCAACTGCGCGAGCGTGAGGCCGTGCACGTACTCGAAGACGAGGAAGAGCAGCCCCTCGTGCTGGCCGAAGGTGAGGAGGCGCGCGAGGAAGGGATGGTTGAGCAAGCGAGTGAGGTGGGCTTCGTCGAGGAACTGCTGAACCCACACCGAGTCTCCAGCGACTTCGGGGCGCATGCGCTTGAGGGCCACGAGCCTGTCGGGTCCGGCGGCGGTCTTGGCCTCGGCGAGGAATACTTCGGACATGGCGCCCAGGGCGAGCCGCTTGAGGAGGACGAAAGCATCGAGGCTCGGGCTCTGCTGCGGGGTGGGCACGGCTCGTAGCAAAGCAGGAAGATAGGAGTTGCGGCAGGCCCCTGGGCTCACGAGTATGCGCCGCCATGAGCTCTGGACATTTCCTCGGACTGCGGACGGTCATCTACCCGGTGACGGATGTGGCGAAGGCACGCGCCTGGTACAGCGAGGTGCTGGGGGTGAAGCCGTACTTCGATGAGCCCTTCTATGTGGGCTTCAACGTGGGAGGCTTCGAGCTGGGGTTGGATCCGGACACGTCGTCGCACTCGCCGGGAGCGACGGGCGGAGTGGCCTACTGGGGCGTGAAGAACGCGGACGAGGCATGGGCTCGGCTGCTGAAGCAGGGCGCCACGCCGGCCACCCCGGTCCACGATGTGGGTGGCGGCATCCGCGTGGCGACCGTGAAGGATCCGTTCGGCAACGTGCTGGGCATCATCGAGAACCCGCACTTCCCCAACACGGCGGCCTGATTCGAGACTCCTGCGCGGAGGACTCCTTTTGAGCAAGCAGGTCCTGATCCTGGGTGCCACCGGTCGCACCGGTCTCCTCATCGTCGAGCATGCGCTCTCGCGGGGCCTCACTGTCTCGGTGCTCGCTCGACGGCCCGAGGCGCTCGGAGCGCTCCTGTCACGCGTCTCCGTGGTGCAGGGAGATGTGCTCGACTCCGCCGCCGTGTCTCGGGCCGTGGCCGGAAAGGACGCCGTGCTCTGCGCGCTCGGTCCAGGCCGGGACTCTCCACCCACGCTGTGCTCCGAGGGCATCCGGAACCTCGTGAGCGCCATGCAGGCCCAGCGCGTCCAGCGGCTGGTGTGCATCACGGGCGTGTTGATTGGCCATCCCCAGAAGCGCCTCGGGTGGCTGTACCGGCGGATGCGCTCCGCCCTCGGCAATGCCACCCAGGACCGCCAGCTCCAGGAACAGCTCATCCGGGACAGCGGGCTCGACTGGACCCTCGTGCGGCCTCCGCGGCTGACCGAGGGAAGAGCTCACGGCCTCTGGCGTGCCGGTGAGGACATCTTCATTGGCGCCCTGGCTCGCATCTCCCGGGCGGATCTCGCCCACTTCATGGTCCAGCAACTCGAGGATGCTCACTTCCTCCGCCGAGCCGTCACCATCGCGTACTGACGGGCACCCGGCGCCACCGGAGCACCGCGCCCGGAGCCCTCAGGAAGGCGAGAGCGCCTTGCGCGCCCACAAGTCCCTCGAGGCGAGCACCGCTCCACCGACGATGAAGAGACAGGCCAGCACCAGCTCGACGCTCGGGCGCGCACGGCCCGCCAGGATGAGCAGCAGCGTGGACAACAGCGGCGTGGCGTAGGAGAGCCCTCCTAGCGCCTTGATGTTCCCGCGCTTCATGCCCACGTCCCAGACGAAGAAGGCCAGTCCCACCGGCCCCGCCCCCATGAGCAGCAGCACGCCCCACTCCACGGGGTTCGGCACGACGGTGCGCTCGAAGGCCAGGTGGCAGACCGCGGCCAGCAGGGCCGTGGCGCCGCAGAAGCCTCCCACCGTGTCCGTGGGCACCGAGCCGAGCCGCCGAGACAGCACCGAGTACGCTCCCCACGTCACGGCACAGGCCAGCGCCGACGCATAGCCCACGGTGTACTCGGCGCGGAACGCCACGCGCCCGCCTCCCGTCACCAGCAGCAGCGAGCCGCACAGCCCGAGGACGACTCCGGCGATGTGCCACCAGCGCAGGCGCTCTCCTGGCAGCAGCGCCGAGAACAGCACGATGAGCAGCGGCCACAAGTAGTTGATGAGGTTGGCCTCCACCGGTGGGGCCGTCTTCAGGGCCATGAAGTAGAAGAAGTGGTACCCGAACAGCCCGCCCACGCCGATCAGCCACACGCGGGGCGGCTGCCGCAGGTGGCCCAAGATGCTCTCGCGGAACAGCAACCACTTGCCCACCGAGAGCGCGAAGGCGATGGCGAAGGTGATCGCCACGATCTCGAACGGAGGAAGAGTGCCCGTTCCCGTCGTCAGGAGCGCCAGGCAGGCCCAGAGGAGAATCGCCACCGCGCCGATCGCCGTGGCGCGAGAGGTGGAAACAGCAGAAGAGGGAGCAGAAGCCATCGCTACGCCCTCTCTTACCCCCTCCAGGAAAAAGGCACAGGCACACGTTGCGAAGGATGAAGGCCTGCCTGAACGGGGCAGCCTCGCGGCCGGCGGCAATCAACCGAACTGGTATGACAGGAATACCAGTTGGCTCGAACCGCGCCCGGAGGGTCCCCCTTTCCGGGTGGCTCACCTCCCCCCTGTCGGCGGCGATGGACCGAACTTGTAGGACAAGTGGACAGGTTGGCCCGAGCCGCGCCCGGAAGGCTCCCTGGGCAGCGTCCCCGCCCACGGGAAAAACCTTCATCAGGCCCCTGGAGAACCCTCGCGCTCGCGCTCACGGCGCCACAGCAGCGAGGCCGACTCGTACTGGCTCGCATCCCGGAAGGCCATGCGCGCCGAGGTATCCCCCTCCAGCTTCTCCTGTACCGACTTCGGCAGCTGCGCGTACAGGTCCTGCCCCAGCAGCTCCTCGATACGGTCCACCGAAGTACGCGTGCCCTCGAGCCAGGGGAGGATGTCGTCCTTCTTCGTGGGCGCATCCTTCAGGTTGGGCACCAGGTACGCGAACATGCTCAGGTTCCCGTTCGGCAGCTCCAGCAGCACCGTCTTGAACTGGTGCGTGGGCACCGCGATGCGCCGCGTGTTCGCGCCAATCGTGTCGATGGCATCGGCCGGCAGCGGCTTGCCCTGCGCATCCAGGTACAGGTTGCCCGTGATGATGTGCGCCTTGCCGCCGGTAGTGGCCACCATGTCATTCACCGCCGCCTCCAACGTGCGCCACGCCTGGCGGTTCAGGTTCGGCTGCTGCGGAGCGATGTTGCTCATCAGGTGGCTCTCGTCCATGGCCTCCTGCGTGGGCGAATCCTCCGCCGGCTTCATGTGCCCCCGGTCCAACCCCGTCCCGTCATAGTCCGACGCCGAAGCCCCCGCGCGCCCCAGCTCCGGATCCTTCTGGAAGCTGCTGTTGTCCCGGTCCACCTCGACGGGCGTCTCCTGGATGTCCGCCGCCGACAGCATGTAGCTCACGAACTTCGGCACGTTCTTCGACGCGTCCACCGACAGCCGCATGTACTCCTTCAGCAGCGACACGCCGCTATCCGAGCCCGCTGGACGCAGCGGATCCAGCTCTCCGGCGCTCTCGGCCACCTTGCTCTGGAACATCGCGGACTTCTGATCCGGCACCCACTGCGAGCCCTGGACCTTGCCGCCCTTCAAGTCGCGGAAGTACGAATCCAGCTCGGCCCGCGAGAGCTTCCCGTTCCCGTCTCCGCTGATCAGGTCCGCGCGCTTCGCCACCGCGTCCTGCCAGCCGCTGTCGAAGGCATCCACGTCCACGGACTTCGCGCCGCCGGCCAGTTGCTGGTCCAGCGCCGAGCGCTCCTGCTGCAACGCCGTGGAGGTGAGAAAGCGCGCGTCGTCCGGCTGCTGGAGGTAGCGCTCCACCTCCGCCGCGGACACGCTGCCGTTGCCCTGGCGGCTGCTCACCGGGCTGGCCGCGTCCGCCGCCTTCAGCAGATCCGCCTGCCAGCTCCCATCCTGCCAGCCGAACTTCTGCTGGAGCTCGGAGATGGGCACCTCGCGAGCCGTCGAGCGGCTCCAGCTCCCGGACGTAGTGGGCACCGTGGTCCCCACCGACAGGGTGGGAATGCGGTCCGCGGGGGGCGTCTTCGCGCCGATCTGCATGACGTTCTCCCGAGGCCCCCACGGGGGATGGAGGGCAGAGGTATGGAATTATCTTCCCCAACTTCCGAGAAGTTGCGGCCGGGCCACTCAGCCCCGTGAAACCAAAGGGTTAGCGAACGCGCTGGGCCTGAGCCTGCTGAACCTTCTGCACCAGGTGGGCTTCGGCCTGGAGCCGCTCCACGTAGGCGGCGGGGAGGGCGGCGCGCTCGGCGGCGCGAGCGTGGGCCACGAGGAACTCCACGCTGATCGGCCCCTGAGGCGCAAGCCGCGGATCCGCGGGAGTGAAGGTCCGCGCCGAGAGGACGGCCCCCGTCGCCGTACGCACACGCACCGCGCGCTCCTCGGCGGCCTGGGAGAGCGTGGCCTCGAGCCGCGCCACCAACGGCCACACCGGGGGAGGCATGCGCCGCAGCAGCCCCATCACCCGCCGGCCTGGAGCATCCACCAGCCGCGCCACGCGGCCGCCCCAGTCCGGCGCCTGCGCGTCATAGACGAGCGTCACATCGAGCGCCTCGGCCAGCTCGCCGTCGGGCAGGTCGAGCACGGGCATGTTCCGGAGCCGCTCGCGCGCCACCTCCGGAGCCAGCGAGAGCGAGAAGGCGAACCAGGGCAGGGGCGAAGTGCCGGTCATGGCCCCAGTCTGCCCCGGACACGGGCCGCCTTCCCAGGGGCGTCCTCACGGGCTGTCCCACGGCGAACGCGGTGCCTCCCGGCGTGGCCTGCTCACTCCTCGCGAGGGCTTCCGGGAGCCGAGGGCTCGGGCTCCGCGGCGGCCAACTCCCAGCGCGGAGCTTCGTCCGGAGCGGGGCGCCCCTGCAGTAGCTCATGCGGACGGAACGTGCCCTTGTAGCGGAGCGAAGCGCACTCGCGGACGCGGAAGCCCAGGTACACGTGGGGAATGCCGCGCTCGCGAGCCAGCTCCACCTGCTTCACCACGTTGGCGGAGCCCGGCGAACAGTGCGCATAGTCCGGGTGGAAGAAGAAGTACGCGGCGCTCCAGGCCTGGGGCGTCTCGTCGCACAGTCCCACCGCCACGAGCCGAGGCCCTCCCTCGACCTCATCGTCATACCAGGCCACCTCGCGCGCACACGGGTGGGGGAAGGCGAACTGGAGGAAGTAGTCCCGAGGGCTCAAGTCCGAGGCCTGCCACTCCCGAGCCTCCTCCCGCCAGGCGTGCCACGCGTGATAGAGCGCCAGCCGCTGCGGATCCACGGCGGGGGAGCGCACCTCGACGCGGAAGCGGGCGCAGGCGGAGCGAGCCCGACGCTGGCTGCGGTTGGGGCGGAAGGTGGCGGTGGGGATGCGCAGGGGGATGCACTCGGCGCAGTCCTGGCAGGCGGGCCGGAAGTACGAGGGGCCGAAGCGCCGCCACCCGCGCACCAGCAGCTCCTCGAACTCCTCGGGCGTCACCTCCGTCATCACCTTCTGCTCGAGCGAGGCCGACCGGTCGGGCAGGTAGCTGCACGGACCGGGGGGCTCGGTGGAGTGGTGGAGGATGTGAGCCATGCTCCCTCTTGATTCGGGGCAGGGGGCCCTTCGTGTCAAGCACCGAGGCCCGCTCGACTGCTCTCGAGAGCCTGCTCGGCGGCCTTCACACCTTGCGAGTGCTGGCAAAGAGGACGAGCACGGTGGCCAGCAGCGCGGCGGTGAACCACCAGGCGCTGCCCTGGAGCGATTCGCTGATCCACTCGGAGTCCACGGCTCCGTCGAGCCTGGCGGAGATGGCGAGGATGAAGCGGGAGAGGCTCCAGACGCCGCAGGTGAGGAACGCGGCCACGGGAGCGCCCCACACCACGAGCCACGCGACCGAACCGCCGCCACCGCCGAGGAAGGGCCACGCCCACCCGAGCGCCCGCGCCAGGGCGAACAGCCCGAGCACCGCGATGGACAGAGCGGCGGCGATGGTCCAGTAGCGCACGCGGTCGGCGCGCCAGAGGGCTTCGACGAAGGGCGGATTGGAGCCGCCGAAGACGACGCGGTGATAGCCCTCGAGCTCGCGCTCGAGCCGGAGCTGACGTCCGTGCGCCTTGGCCGCCAGCAGGAACGTCACGCCGCTGACCGCGAGCAGGACGATGGTGCGCTCGCTCATGTCGAGCCTCCTTCTCGCACCACACGCACGAGGTGGGTGCCACAGCCGCTGCGCGCCTCTCGAGGGAACGCAGCGCTCTGCTTCCTTCGTAGCACTTCCTCCGGGCCTCCGCCCAGCGGCCCACCGTCTCCGCCGTGGGACTCACCGTCCACCGTGAGAGCCACTGGGATGCCCTGGCGATGCAAGTGAAGCTTGGAGTTCCCTCGGGGGGCACGGGCGTCGCGCTGCTGGCACGCGGCATGCTCTAGCGCGGCCTACCATGTCAGGGCCTCATGACTTGTTCGCGCGCTACACCTTCGGCCACCCCGAGCGGGCGGCGGCGGAGCTGCGCGCCGTGCTGCCTCCCGAGTTGGTGGCGCAGGTGGACTGGAGCAGCCTGCACCGAGAACCTGGCAGCGTGGTGGATCTGGAACTGCGCGAGCGCCAGAGCGACTTGCTGTTCTCGGCCCGGCTCCACGGCGGACGGCCCGTGCTGTTCTACTTCCTGCTGGAGCACCAATCTTCTGTAGACCGGTGGATGGCCTTGAGGATGCTGCGCTACGTGGTGCGCCAGTTGGACCACTGGCGCCACCTGCACCCGGACAACGAGTGGTTGCCGACGATCATCCCCATGGTGCTCTACCACGGGCAGGAGGGGCGCTGGACAGCCGCGCGCAGATTGGAAGAGCTGTTCTTCCTGCCAGATGAGCACAGGGAGCGATGGCGGAAGGTGGTGCCACGCTTCGAGTATCTGGTCGATGACCTGACGGCCGAGCGTGAGGAGGCACTCCGGGCTCGCCCGGGGCCGCCCCTGGTGCGGATGACCTGGCTCCTGCTGCGCTCCAGCCGTTCCAGAGAGCTGGCGGTCCTGCTGGAGGGATGGAAGCCGCTACTAGAAGAGGTGCTGGCCTCCCCCGAGGGGCTGGAGCAACTGCGCTCCATCGTTCACTACCTGCTCAGGGTGGGACCCAAGGACGCCCGACCGGCGCTCCGGCGCGTGTTAGATTCCATGACAGGGGAGCAACAAGCGGAGGAACTGATGAAGACCATGGCAGAGGATCTCATCGAGCAGGGAGAGCGGAAGGGCCGGCGCAAGGGGCGAGCCGAGGGAATCGCGGAAGGACGTGCCCAGTCCGTATTGCAAATCCTGTCCGCTCGGCACATCACCGTGGATGAGCAGACCCGCGAGCGCATCCTGTCCTGCAAGGACCTGAAAACGCTCGACCGATGGCTCCATCAGGCCCTCGACGCCAAGAGCCTCGCTGACCTCACCCTCGGCGGATAACCCCCCGCAACACTTGAATTTTCCACTCAGGGAGCACACTCCCACTCTCCGAGAAAGGTGGGATGCTGGAACATCGCGGCTGAAGCGGTTTAAGTGTGCCCCCCGCTGATCCGCCTCCCTGCCTCATGAGCCCTGCCCCCGCCGCTGAAATCCGTATCGGCTCGGTCCTCCGAGAGACCTACGAACTCACCTCGCTGCTCGGGAAGGGAGGCATGGGCTCCGTCTTCCTGGCCCGCCACCTGCGCCTGCCCGGCAAACAGGTCGCCGTGAAGGTCCTCCTTCGCAGCGAGGACCTCAGCGCCGAACAGTACGCCCGCTTCCGCCGCGAGGCGGAAATTGCCTCCCAGCTCGGCCACCCCAACATCGTCGAAGTCATCGACTTCCACTCCCTCGAGGATGGCACCCCCTACCTCGTCATGGAGCACCTGCGCGGAGAGAGCCTCGCCCACCGCCTGCGCAAGGGCCGGCTCTCCATGCGCGAGGCCTTCTCCGTCGCCCGGCAGATGGGCTCGGCGCTCCAGGCTGCCCACCGCGCGGGCGTGGTGCACCGCGACCTCAAGCCCGCCAACGTCTTCCTCGTCCCCTCCGAGTCCGACGGCATGCCCATCGAGCGCGTCAAGCTGCTCGACTTCGGCATCTCCAAGCTCATGGGCTCGCAGACGCTGCAGACCCAGGATGACGTGCTCATGGGCACTCCCCGCTACATGGCGCCCGAGCAGGCCATGGGCCGCAACAAGGAGATCGACGCCCGCGCGGACATCTTCGCCCTGGGCTGCATGGTCTACGAGATGCTGTGCGGAGACTCGCCCTTCGCCGGCGGCTCCATCGCCGAGGTCATCTACCGCGTCGTCCACGAGCAGCCCGAGTCCCTCGCCACTCGCATGCCTGATCTGCCCGCCCGCGCCGTGTCCGCCGTGGACAAGGCGCTCGCCAAGGCCCCAGCGGAGCGCTTCCAGGACGTGGCCACCTTCATCGCCGAGCTGACCGGCACGCCTCTGCAGGGGCTCGCCGGGCTGGGGCCGGATCCGGTACCGCTGCGCGGAGCCCTCCGCCAGAATGATCCCTCCATCGACGCGGCGGACGAGAGCGGCACGGATGCCACATTCGTCCCCTCGCGCGTCGGAGCGGCTGCTCCAGTACCCGCGTCGGTACCCGCGGCTCAGGCGGCTCCGTCCCCGGCGGCCCTGCCCGAGCCCAGCGTGGAGAAGGGTTCGACGCTGGCGGCGTTCCGTGCCGCCGAGCCGGAACCCGTAGTCCAGCGAACCACCGCGCTTCCCCTCGCGGCCCCGGCACCCGTCGCTCCAGCCCCCGTGGCCCCAGCTCCGGCGCCCGCGGCTCGCTCGAAGACTCCGCTGATCGCGGCCGTGGCCGCCGTGGTGCTCATCGCCGGAGGCCTCTTCGTGGGCCGAGGGATGATCTCCTCGCCTCCCCCGCCGGCTCCGAACAACACCCCACCCGTGGCGGTGGCCGATCCCACGCCGACGCCCGCGCCAACTCCTACGCAGACGACCCAAGCGCCCACGCCGACGCCCACGCCGCCCCCCACCAACACCACCCCCGTCGAGCCGACACCGACGCCCACGCCCACGCCGCCGGACTCCACGCCCGTGGCCAACGCCACACCGGAGAACAAGCCACCGCCGGCCACGTCCCCCAAGAACAAGCCCGTGGCCATCCCCGAGGCGGTGCGCAAGGACCTCCAGGAGGCGGAGCGCGCGCTCAGCTCGGGAGACATGGACACGGCGATCCGCATCGCCCTGCGGACCCAGCGCGTCCAGGACACCGAGGAGGCCAAAGTCCTTCTCGGCGAGGCCTACTGCCGCCGGGGTGATGTCTCCAACGCCAATGGCGCGTGGCGTTCGCTCTCGTCCGCGGGCGCGAAACGCAAGATGCGGACCTACTGCGCCAAGTACGGCTTCAAGCCCTGAAGGCAGGAAGTCACCCCCACACGCTAGCTTCCACAGTCCCCAAAGGGAGGGGGACACATATGAGAAACACCCTGGCAACGGTCATGACCGTGAGCGTGCTGTGCGGCACGCTGGCGGCGGCGGGAGCGCCGGTAGGCTCCGGCAAGGTGTACGTGGGCTCGGAGGGCGAGTCCGTCGCCGTCATCCCGCTCAACGACAAGAGCCCCAAGGGCGACAAACAGGCCCTCATCTACGTGCAGGGCACCGACACCGACTTCGATGGCAAGCCGCTGCCCGCGATCGTCAGTGAGCAGGGCCCGCGCCTCAACTACATCACCCAGTACAAGGGCGAGGACTTCTACGTCGTGCAGGTGCGCGAGTCTCGCGGCACCAAGAGCTATGACTTGTGGGTGCCCAACCGCCGCGATGGCATCCGCGTGTCCTACGACGACAAGCGCACCCTGGCGCTCAAGGCGGACGACGTCTACTCGCAGTACGAGAAGCTCAAGAAGGACGGCACGCTGACGAAGCTGTCCGCCTACAACCGTCCGGAGCGCGAGTCCCAGCAGCTCCAGGGCTTCACCGAGGTGGTGAAGTCCATGAACGACGCCTGCGGCACCCAGGTGAAGGCCACCATCGACTGGAAGAGCGTCACCGACGACATCATCAAGCGCTACAGCATCGCCTCGTTCTGCGGCGGCCCGCTCGAGTCGCTGCGCAAGCTGTGCGAGTACAAGGTGGGCAAGAAGATCATCCAGGCCAAGGTGAAGACGTACGCGTGCCAGTTCGGCTCGGAGCTGAAGCTGGACGTGAAGTCCGGCACGGTGAACTTCATCACCCAGCAGGACGCTCCGAACCAGGAAGAGTACGCCACGCAGTTCTTCGAGAAGAACCTCTAGCCGGAGTCCCGCTCATGCAAGCTCGACGTCTGATTGCCGCGTCCGTCGCCCTCCTCTCGGGCACCTCGTGGGGGGTGGAGCCTCCCTGGGGCAAGGGGGAGACTTTGGGAGAGCAGATCGCCCTGGAGAAAACCACCGTGTGTGCCGACAGCAAGGGGCACTACGTGGTGATTGCGCCCGAGGAGAAGACGGGCTCGCAGTTGTTCTACGGAGATGGGAAGGCGTTCGTCCAGGTGGCCCCGCCGCCGTTCGGCATCAGCGGCACGTCCTTCCTGGAGCCGCGCTTCTTCAACAAGACGGCCAACTCCAACTTCCGGGGCACGGACTACCGGGTGTTCTCGTCCGTGGAATACGACAAGGAGAAGCAGACGTGCGACGTGCGGTGCGGCGAGCGCACCGCGTCCTTCAAGCCCGTGGAGCCGGACGAGGCGGTGAAGCTGCTCAAGGCGGCGAAGTACGAGCCCAACCCGCAGAAGTTCGTCCCGTACGCGCTGCTGCGAGACACCACCGGCAAGTACTACCTGGTGGAGCGCGGCTTCGCCCCGGGGGACGAGAAGCACTTCCGCGTGCACGTGGGCCCCAAGGGCGCCCTCAAGCTCCAGGAGATGAAGGACATCGTCTCCGACTCGGAGGGAGAGATCTTCTCGACGAAGAAGGGGGACCTGCGGCTGGTGGTGGACAAGGACGTGGCGCCCACGTGGATTGAGGGCGCCAAGAAGAAGGTGGAGCTGCGCGTGGTGCCGCTCACCGAGAACCTGCCGATGATCTACAACGAGCTGGGCGTGTACTCGGGGGCCCGTCTGGGCACCCCGTGTGACGACCAGTAGGCGGAGGCGGCGGAGGCTCGAGGCCTCCTGTCCCCTGCCCCGAGGCGCTCCGGGAGCCCAGGCACACCGGCCGGGCTCCCGGGCCTCACTCCCCGCTACGGCGTGACGGTCATTACTCCGAGCTGGCTCGACTCGAAGACCAGGTCTGTGGGGCTTGAGTTGGAGCCCGCGCCGTTCAGGTCGCAGTACGTCCACCGCAGCCCGTTGTCGGCGCTGAAGCGGTAGGTGTACGCGTAGTTGGTGAGCACCGTCACGCTGGGCGCCATGAACGAGCCCATGAACTCGTCGTTGTTGCTCGCCTGGACGTTGTAGCTCGCGGGGAAGAAGCGCCACGTGTTGCTGCTTGTCGGGTTCGAGCCGGCCGCGCCGTACCCCACCTCGGCGAGCCAGCCGAAGGGAGCCCCCGCGGGCTCCGTGATTCCCGCCTCGTAGAGCTGCCCGTAGATGAGCGGCGTCTGCGTGCTCTTCGTCACGGTGAAGGTAGAGGGGAACTGGAGGTTGCAGTAGTCCGCCTCGTTGGGGTTGTTGGTCTCGTTCTCCGTGCCGGTGTAGGTGAAGCCGCCCACCACCACCGCGTTGGGCACCTTGATGGGCGCCGGGTTCGTGAGCGTCACGTCCACCTTGCTCACGACGGCACCGGCATTGGCGACGGTGGGGCACGTGGCCTGGGTGGAGCTTTGCAGGACGCAGAGCAACGCCCCGTTGTTCCCGAACCTCGCCGTCATGCCGGTGGCGAAGTCCGTACCGGTGAGGGTGACATTCGCCCCCGCGGTGGCCGGGCCATCATCGGGCAACATGCTCGCCACGGTGAGGTTCACCGCGTCGTTCGGCAGGCCCGGTGTCGGAGAGGGATCGCCCTGGAAGTCGTTGCGGTTGTTGTTGGTGTCCGCGCTCGACGGGCTGCGCGCCAGGGATGGCGCCACGGTACCCGACTCCGGATAGAGCGCCGTGCCAGTCTCATAGATGGCCAGGCCGTTGCTCGTGGCCACGGCGACATCCAGGTTGGCCCCAGTCACATCGTGGCCCAGCGCATCCAGCAACTGCCCCGTGGCGGAGATGAGCTGGTACGCGTCTCCACCCAGGTTCTCGAAGTCCAAGGCTTTATTGCCGACATCCACTCCCGGAATGTAGGTGGGAATGCCCGTGAGCCCGCTGTTGTACAGGTCGGCGATGAGCAGGATGCCATCAGCGGGGATGCGCACTCCCGCAGGCAGGGTAAAGCTGCCGAACGGATTGGCCGTGCCCGCGCCGGTGCCCTTGCCCTCGATGTCGGTGATCGTCGCGCCGCCGATGACGGAGCCACCCGGGCCGGCGATCTCCATGAAGCCCAGGCCATCGTCTCCACCGGGAGGATCGGCGAGCACCTCGTTGATGACGGCCACCTTGCAGCTCCCGTTGAGCGCACCCATGGTGTGGGTGATGCGCGAGCCCCTCACGTTGTGCCCATAGAAGCTCACGCACCAGTTGGTCGCGGTGTCGTTGTCCGCAGCCGTGAGGACGGTGTCATCCAACTGGGTGGAGCTGCCCGCGAAGCCGACGAAGTCGCTCGCCGTCATCGGGGTGTTCGGGTTGGTGTGGAAGGCGCGGAAGTCCACCGCGTCCTCCAGCGCCCCTCCGGAGGGGGCATAGAGCGCCAGCGCATCCCCCGCGTCCGCCAGGGCGAACGAGGTGCCGGGCGCGCCGTAGACGAAGCCGGTGCCCACGGGGATGGCTCCGGACGGGTTGGGGATGCCGTAGAGCACGCCGTTGGCGGGCACCGTCACGGGCGTGCCGGCCGTGCCGTTCGGGTCGGTGATGGCGCGGATGTCCACCTCCTGGCCCGCGGCGTTGCGCAGGGTGAAGCCGTGCACGTCGAAGTCCGCGCCCGTGGTGTTGCGCAGCTCGATGAACTCGGCGCCCAGCGAGCTGAACTCGCTGAGGATGATGCGGCCCCTCTGGCTGGCGGCCGTCACCGGCACGCAGGCCCCGGCGCTGCACGTCTCATACGACTGGCACGTCGTGTTCGTCGGAGTGTCCTGGCACACGCCCACTCCACTCGAGACGACGCACGCGGAGGTGTAGGTGACGGCGGACCTGCCGTTGGCCGAGCACGTGCCAGCGGGCGGCGTGCACGTCACGCCCGTACAGGGGTCTCCGGCCACCTTCGGGCTGTTGGAGAGGCTGGAGTTGCCCGCCGCGTCGCTCACCTTGAGCGCGAAGTAGACGTCGAAGGCCAGGTTCAGGCCCGTGACGGTGGCCGACTCGGCGTTCCCCGGCGGCTGGGGCGCGGGGATGGTGAAGCGCGTGGCGGCGGCGAACTCGGTCTCGGTGGTGATGGGGGTGGAGGCGTAGCGCAAGTCATAGCTGGCCGCCGTGCCCAGGTCGTCGTCATCGCCCACGGCCGTCCAGGAGACCCGGGCGCTGCTGCCCGAGAGCGCGGACGCGCTGATGACGGCCTGGGCCGGAGGCAGGGAGTCTGTGATGGTGAAGGGCGCGCTGGTGGCCTCCGTGAGCCCCGACGCGATCGCGATCAGGTGGAAGCCGGTGCCCTCCTCATCGATGGAGAGATCCGAGAAGACCGCCACGCCGCTGGACGGATTCATGTTCTGCGTGCCACTGAGCGTGGCCAGGACGTTGCCATCCGAGAGCCCGAGCGTGACGGCGGGATCCGAGGCGAGAGTGTCGTTCTCGAAGGCGTCCTTGAGGAGCACGGCCACCTCGGCGAGCGGAGCACGAACCGAGCCATTCGAGGGCTGCACGGAGAACACGAGGTGATCCGGGGCAGCGGCCTCGATCGGGCCCCAAGCGAGGGTGTCGGGTTCAGCGATGCCCGAGCCGGACACGGTGACGTTCTGCTGGCCGGCGGTGCGCAGTTCCACGGGGAAGGTGGCCGTGCCTGCCTCCACGGGAGAGAACGTCGTGTCCATGGGCAGCAGCGCCTGCGGATCCGAGGAGGTGAAGTGCACCGTGCCCGTGTAGCCGGTGGCCACGTTGTCGAAGGCGTCACGCACGGTGACCTGCACGGTGCCGGTGACGCCCGCCGTCGTCGGGGTGGACACGCCCTCCAGCGCGATGGTGGCCGCGGCGGCCGGGCGGATGTCGAACGTATCGCTCTGCTTCGTGGGCAGCGAGCCGGAGGAGGCCTCGAGCCTGTAGTCCACACCGGCCGTGTTGATGCTCAAGGCGGAGAAGGTCGCGATGCCCGCCACCGCATTCACCGCGGTGAGCGGCGAACCGTTGACCACGCTGAGGCCGACGGCCGAAGTCGCCGAGGTGACGGTGTTGCCCGAGGCATCCAGGAGGGCCACCTTCACGGGGGCCAGCGTCTCGCCCGCGATGGCATCCTGAGGCTGGGTGACGAAGGCAAGCTGGGCGACGATGGGGTTGGTGGTGGACACGGGCAGCGTGACGGAGCGCACCGAGTTGCCCGAGTTGTCCGTCACCTTCAGGGCCACATAGTAGTTGGAGCTCGGGCTGAGTCCCGTGAGGGTCGCCGACTCCGCGGCGCCCGCGGCCTTGGGCGCACCCGTCGTCACCAGCGTGGCGGCGGCGAACTCCGCGTCCGAAGTGATGTTGGAGGTGGAGTAGCGCAGTTCCTGGCTGGCGGCGGTGCCGGAGTTCCCGTCATCGCCAACGGCGGTCCACTGCACGACGATGCTCGTGGTCGTGGTGTCGCCCTGGGTGAGCACGGGCTTCGACGGAGCCACATCGTCCTGGATGTCGAACGCCTCGCTGGTGGCGGAGGTGAGCCCAGCCGCCGAGGCGATCAGGGTGAAGCCCGTGCCCTCCTTGGAGACCTTCAGGTCCGAGAAGGTGGCCTCACCGGCCACGGGAGCCACCGTCTTCGTGCCCAGCAGCGCCGTGCTGTCAGGGCTGAGCTCCACGGCGGTGGAGGGCGAAGTCGCGGCAACGGTGTTGTCGAAGGCATCGGAGATCGCCACCTTCACGGGACCGAGCGTCGTGCTCAGCGAGTGGTTGCCAGGCTGCTGGGTGAAGGTGAGCTTGGAGGCCGCCGCCGGGACGACTTCGAAGGCGGAGCTGGTGGCCGCCGGGAGCTCGCCGGAGGTGGCCCTCAGCACATAGCCCGTACCGGCCTTCTTGATGACGACATTGGTGAAGCGCGCCACACCATCCACGGCATTGACCGTCAGCGTGCCCTCGAGCTGCGCCGAGGCTGGGGCCTTGTCCAGCGCCAGCGTGATCGGGCTGGTATCGCCAGCAACCTTGTTGCCGGACGTATCCTGGACGATCACCTCCAGCACTGGGCCTACAGGAGAGCCGGCCGTGGCTTGGAGACTGCCCGAGCCAAAGGCCAGCTTCTTGTCCGCGACGAACGTGGGAGGAGTCGGCTCACCCCCGCAGCTACAGCCGAAAACCCCCAGTGCGATGACGACGAGCGAGAGCCACGAGCGCGGCAAGAGGGACGAAGAAGCCATTCAGTCCTCGAGTGGGAGAAAGACCCGCGCGGCGGTCACCAGCACGGGCCCTCGTTTTCTACCCGACAGGGCTCGGTGGCAGAAAGGCCCACCGAACCTTTAGGCCTTCACCGTGGGTCGCAGTCACCCCGCAATGATCAGCTCCTGTCCGATCTAAAGACGCCCCTTCACCTTCCACCACAGCAGGCCCAGGAAGGACTCAGGGAGTCGCTCGGGCGCTTCGAGCGACGCGTCCTCTCGGAGGCGTACAGGAGGTGGGAGCGGACGACGCTGGGGTTCGGGCAGGGGCAGTGGCTCGGAGCGGACCAGGCCCCGGCTGTTGCGCTCCAGTGCTTCTGCAAATGAGCGCTGCTGCGGCATTCGCGCATCCACGGCGGTAGCACCGGAGACGCGTTCGGTGGAGCGGACGCGGGCGATGACGTCCGCGCTCTCGACGCGAGGCAGGCCGGAGATACGGCCCACCGGACCGCGAGACCTGTGGCCATGACTCATGTCGCGCCTCCTGGCCCGCAGCGTAACGGCTCGGAGTGCTTCCAGCCAGCCCTGCCCTCACTCGGGGCGGCGATCGAGCGCGAATCGGCTCAGGTTCCAGACGAGCGCCGTGCAGTCCCGGTGTCCCGTCACCCAGATGTCACGGCTGGAGGAGAAGTCGTGGCACTGGAGCTCGGGCACGAGCAACAAGGTGCGAGGCTCCTCGCCCGTCATGGCGTCCTCCGCGCAGAGGGCCGGGTTGCGCCAGGGGACGAAGAGCAGCAGGCGTCCGTCCGGAGAAAGTTCCAGCAGGTGCGTGCGAGCGCGGCGCGAGGCGAGGAGCTGGCCTGTCTCCACGTTCCAGATCTGCAGCATGGGCTGGCCGGGCCCGTCATCCGGATAGTCCGAGTCCAGGAAGCCCGAGGAGAGCAGGCGCTGCCCGTCCGGGAAGAAGCGCAGGCGGTGCACGGAGGAGTCCGGCGCCTGGGCCTTGTACGAGAGGCGGTCCTCGGAGGTTCGGAAGAAGAAGACGATCCCATCCATGCCGCTGGCGGCCAGCCACAGGCCATCGGGCGAGAACTCCAGCGAGGTGAGGCGCTCGGAGCCGGTGGCGAGGACGCGGCGTCGCTTGCCGGTGGGCAGGGCGGACAGGGTGATATCGCCGCCCTCTTCGGGGCACGTGGCCAGCCACAGGCTGTCGGGGGAGAAGGTGAGCCCGCCGAAGTTGGACTCGTACACGGGGAAGTCGTGGAGCACGCGGCCTTCGCCGCAGGACCACAAGTGGAGGTGACCTTTCGAGGTGGGCACCGCGAGCCAACTGCCATCCGGGGAGAAGCGGATGCACCCATGGGAAGCGTTCAGCTCGAGGAGCCCAAGGCTCTGTCCCCAGGCCAGGTCCCAGACGCGCACGGAGCTGGAGTCATCGGACGTGGCGGCGATGGTGCCGTCGGGAGACACGGCCACGGTGGCCACGGGCAGCGAGTGGCTGTCGCGCGCCGGATCAGGCTGTCCGGTGTCGAGGCTCCAGGAGCGAAGCGCGTGGTTCTCCCGGGCGACGAGGTACGAACCATCGGGAGGCGCCTGCAGCGCGGAGAAGGAGTTCACCGTGCCCACGTGGAGCGAGGTGCTGGCACCGGTGACGAGGTCCTGGGTGCGCAGCGCATCGCCATCGAGCCAGGCGAGGCGCGCGCCCGGCCCGATGAAGGTGAAGGCGGGATACGGCCAGCCATTGAGCACGGGCCGGGAGGGTGCGAGGGCCGGCAGCTTCAGGATGGGTTTGCCGCTCTCCACATCCCAGATGTGGATGCGCGTCTCGCCCGCGAGCGCGGCCGAGACCAGGCGAGTGCCATCCGGGGAGAAGGCGAGCTCGGCGACGGCCTCGGTATGACCGAGCAGCGGCGGGCGGAGCTGGCGGGAGACGACATCATAGAGGTGGATGCGCGAGTCCCCGATGCTCCAGGCGACGCGCTGACCATCGGAGGACATGGCCACGGCCTTGTAGACCTCAGGTCCCGCGGCCTTGCCAGACAGGGGCCGGGCGCGGGCGACGAGGTGGCCGTTGGCGGTGTTCCACACGCGAATGGCGCCCTGGGAATCCACCATGGCCACGCGTTCGCCGTTGGCGGAGAAGGCGCCGGGTTCAGCCCAGGGGGCGTCCTGGAATTCCAACTGCAGCACCCGATCGTGGGCGTACTCGAGGATGGCGGGCCGGCCACCAAAGAGGGAGCAGGCGACGCGGATGCCCTCGGCCGTCCAGCAGAGGGCGAGCACTGAGCCGAGCTCCCGGGTGAGGGGGCGCAGCGTCTCCAGGAGCCGGCCGGTGCGAGCCTCCAGGATGTGGAGCTTCGAGGTGCTCTCTCGGTCCTCGATGAGGATGCGCTCACCGTCTGGAGAGAAGACGGGAGCGAGCGTGCCCAGACCGGGCCGGAAGCGAGTGGTTCCCAGGCGGACCCGAGCCCCCTCCGGCAGCGCCTCTCCATCCTTGAGCTGCACCTTCCGCTACCTCCTAAGCTCGCAGGACGGAGACCCGGCGTCCTCCGGGCGTCGTCGCGGGGGTTGCACGAGTCCTCTCGAAGAGCGGGGGCTGCCCTGCTCGCCGATCGAAGATGACCAGCCAACCACTCTCCAGCCCCAGCCCCGAGAGGTATCCATCCAACTGCGCGAGGCCTTCCGCCAGGGGATCCTTCTCGCCGTCTCGCCACACCTTCAGTTCCAGAGCCAGGGTGTCGGGACCATGGCGCAGACAGAGATCCATGCGGCCGGTGCCAATGGCGTATTCGCGTTCAAGTGTTCCGCCACCATTGGCCACGCGGTGCAGGAAGGCCATCAGCACCAGGTGCGGTGCGATCTCGTGATAGGGCGCGGTGCTCAACAACGGCTGGCCGTGCTGCCTCCAAAAGGAGAGGAAGGCCTCCATGAGCCGCTCGGTGTCTAGCCTCCCATCAGCCGTCAGCCAGGTGGCGGGGAGCCGAGGAAGGGAGGCCACGGCCGTGTTCGCGAGCACCCGGGGGATGATCTCCCGATACAACGGATTGGCGATCTCCAGCCCTCCGGTCTCGGCCATGCGAACCAGACCCAGATCCTGGATGAAGCGCAGATCATCTTCGGGCACACCGCCGAGGGTGAGGCCTGCGAGCATGGGCTCGAGGATGCGGCGCACCCGTGTCTCGCGCAGCCGCTCACCCAGGCTGTCCAAGTGCGTGTCCTGGCGGCGCACGAGGAGCTCCTTGGCGGCATCCACGTGAGCGGCGGTGAGGGGCTGGCTCCTCTCGGGCACCAGGGTCTCGACCATCTGCCGGGCCAGGGCATTGACCAGCCAAGGCTGGCCCTGCGTCCAATAGAAGGCCCGGTCCACGGCCTCGGGGAGGAAGACCTGACCCGTGTCGGCGGTGTGCTGGGAGTAGAGCTCGGCGACCTCGTCGTGGGTGAAGTTGCGCAAGGTCAGGGACTCGACCTTGATGTTGAAGGGGCTGGAGGTCCCCAGCGTGGAGCCGCCGCCCGAAGCCACCCGGTAATCGCGCACGTCCCGCAGGCCGCAGAGGATGACGGAAGAAGGGAAAGCCGAGGGACGATCAGGAAACCCCGAGCGCAGCTGGCGCAGCACGCTCAAGAGGCTCTGACCGCGCAGGGCGTCGATCTCGTCGAAGAAGAGCACCAGCGGACGCGGGCATGAGCGCGCCCATGCGGTGAGGAAGCCTTGCAGCAGGCCCTCATCCCCCTCGAGCGTCGGAGGGGGTGGCCGCAGCTCCGCGGGAAGAGCCAGCTCGGCCCTCCGGCCCATCTCCCGGAGGATGGCGCGCTGGGCCGCGCCGTAGTCGTCGCCTGCCACCTCGCCCTCCTCACAGGAGAAGTGGAGCGCGGCATAACGGCCTCCGGCGGTGAGCTGCTCGGCAAGAGCTCGCAACGCTGTCGTCTTGCCCACCTGCCGAGGAGCATGAAGGACGAAGTAGGCCTGCTGCTCCAGGAGCGGGAGGACTTCGGGCAGCCGCCTCAGGGCCGGCAGCATGTAGTGACGGTCCGGAGAGCAGGGGCCGGCAGTGTTGAACCAGCGAGGCATGAGGGGAAGCTAACACCTCGGGAGAGCCAAGGGGCCGACGAGAAGATTGCCGGCCCCTTTCCCGAGGCGAGGAGCCTCTACCCCACTGCGACTCAGTTGCAGAGCGGGCTGCCGCCGATAGGCACAGCGGCATCCAAAACGAAGGGCCCGGAGCCGATGCTTGGCCCCGAGCCCTCGTGCACATCAGGACCTCCTCACCCCGGGTCAGCCTTCAACGCGAGGCGTGATGGCCATCGCCTCAATGGCCGCCGTTGCAGCCGCCCCCTCCGCCTCCACCCCCGCCGCCACCGTTACCGCCACCACCGTTGCCGCCCCCTCCACCGCCATTGCCACCTCCGCCGCCGTGGTTGCAGCCGCCATGGTGGCCACCGTGGTCGCAGTGCCCATCGTGGTTGTGGTCGTGACCGCAGCCGCCATGGTGGTCATGGTCGTGACCGCAGTTTCCGTCGTGATCATGGTCGTGGTCGCAGTCCCCATCACCATCGTGGTCGTGGTTGTGGTCGCAGTGCCCATCATGGTCGTGGTCATGACCGCAGTCATCGTCATGGTCATGATCGTGGTCGCAGTCTCCATCGCCGTCATGGTCGTGGTCGTGATCGCAGTCCCCATCATGGTCGTGATCATGACCGCAATCCCCATCGTGGCCGCCACCGCCGCCACCATGGTCGCAACCGCCATCGGAGCCACCGCCGCTACCTCCATCCGTGCCGCCATCGCCGCCCGTGCCTCCATCCGGGTTGCCTGTGCCACCATCGCCGCCCGTGCCTCCATCCGGGTTGCCAGTGCCACCATCACCGGAGCCGCCATCACCTCCCGTGCCTCCATCCGGGTTGCCAGTGCCACCATCGCCGGAGCCGCCATCACCTCCCGTGCCACCGTCCGGCGCACTGCCACACCCCACGGTGACCGCGGTGCCGCTGTTGTTGCTCTCGATGCACTCGAGGTCTCGTCCCGCGCCGGTGCCATCGTCGTCCGCGACGATGAAGATCTCGGCATCCGCCGCCAGCCGCGACACGAGCAGCGAGACGAACGTGCTCTCGCCCGCCGCGATGGGCCCGGTAACCGTCGTCACGCCCAGCAGCGAGCCGCCCGAAGCGGGGTTGCCCAGATAGAAGGCGACCTTCAGCCCTGCCGCCACCGGAGTACCGCCCTGATTGACCACGTTCGCACCGATTGACAGCACGGCGCCATCGCACGCGCCCGCCGCCTGAGTGACGGCGAGGTCCGGAGCGGCGAAGGGGCTCGGGCCATCGCCAAAGTAGTTGGCCACGTTGGAGTGGAACGTATTGAGCTTCGGCTTCAGCCAGTGGCTCACCGGGTGGGCGGGGATGGAGCCGTCGTTGTTGACGTTGGTGATGGAGTAGGCGTGCTGATTCCACACGCCCCGGGTGCGAGCCCAGCCCTCCAGCCGGTCGTGGTACACGCGGATGCCGTGGTACGGCGGGTAGGCCAGATCATTGGCCGCCACCACGATGTCCGCGGCGAGGTCTCCATCCACATCCGCGATGACGGGGTTCTCGTGGGTGGTGCCCGTGCTGTGCCGAGTCTCGAAGCGCACCGCGCCGGTGGCTCCGTCATAGATGCGCAGCGACACCTCATCCGTGTAGACGAGCTCCAGCTGCCCATCGTCCTCAAAGTCGAACGCCGAGCTGCCGGACTTGCCAGAGCTCCAGTCCTGAACGGTGCTCGTCCACTTCAGGGCGCCATCCGCCTCGAAGACGCTGATGGAGTTCTCCCCCACCACGGCGATCTCGGCATGGTCGTCGTGATCGAGATCCGCGATGGTGGGCGCACCGCCGCAACCGTTGATGCAGCCCCCAGGGATGTCCTTGCTCCACAGCACCGTGCAGTCGTCATCCAGCAGGCTCACCTTGCCAAACCCTGACACGACGATCTCGCCCTGGGGATCCGCATCGAAGTTGCCCACCGCCGACAGGCCCGAGTCGAGGGTCGTCGCGGCGCACTTGAGGCTGCCGTCAAACCGATACACCGAGCGGCCGTTGATGACCTCCTGCTTGCCGTCACCGTCGATGTCCGCCGCGAACGAGACCGGGCCGGTGTACTGCGCTCCGCCCATCCCGTCCGAGCCCACCCACTTCAGCTCCCCCGTGTTGCTGTACACGCGGTTGCCGTCGAGGATCTCCACCGTCCCATCGCCATCCAGATCCGCCAGCGACGGGCCACCCCACTCGTTGTAGTCGAGCGCGTCCTCCGCCGTCCGGAACTTGAAGGCGCCGTCGTTCTCGTAGCAGATGATGCCGCGCCCGTTGTACGGGATGCCGCAGATCTCCACCTTCCCGTCGTTGTCGATATCTCCCACCGTGATGCTGGCCGCGCCCTTGATGCGATAGGCCGGATCCGTGACGGTCCACAGGTCGTGCCCGTCATCGCCGCTGATGGCGCGCAGCACGCCCTCCTTCCAATCCAGCTCGTCTCCCGGAGCATCCCGGAAGGAGCTGAAGATGATGTCGGGGATGCCGTCCTGGTTCACGTCCACAACAGCCGGCGTCATCATCACCTGGTTGAACTCGGGCAGTACCTCGCTGCCCGTCCACGCCCACTGCAGCTCCGGCTCGAAGTTCGGAGTGAAGGGAGGCACCACCTCGCAGTTGTCCGCGAGACTGCCCGAACCGTGGACCTCGCCTCCGCCGCCCGCCGCCTCCTCACCGGGCTTGTCGCATCCGCCACCGACTGCCAGAGCCACCAGCGCCGCCAGCCACTTCCCTCGGGCCAGGCGAGTCACTCCAGGAATGCCGCGTCTCGAAGGCATGTCGCGTCTCCTTGTCTTGGGCGTTTCCGGTCTGCTCCCCAATGCGCAAACCAAGACAATTGTGAGCCATCATTCTTTTTCGAATTCCAAGAAAAAGAGGACAGCTCGCATTTCTACATGCGCGCACCTCGAAATCGCGCAATGGGTTCGGAGATCTCTGTCCGAGGTGTAGCGCTTGAGCGGAGCTGGCGACGAAGGTGAGAGGGAAACTCCTGCCTGGCGGAGGCGGTCAGCCTGCTGACAAAGGGGCCGTCGGGTGCGCGCGCGGGGCTGCTCCCCGCGTACGCTCGGCGAGTGCCGGCCCCGCAGCGAGGGCCCTCCGAGTCCCCCGTTTCGAGAGGGTCTGCATCATGTCTCAGGATCGCTTCACGACCAGCCGCGAGCTCTACCATCGCATCCGCTGGGATCCCCGACTGGACGCGCGCGAGTTCGTCATCGGCTACGACGCGCACTCCGAAGAGATGGAGGAGATGCCCTTCGAGGCCTTCGTCCCTGACGGAGAGATCCCGTGGCATCGCGTCTGGTATTTCCGCCGAGGCACCGAGGTGGTGTGGGATCGGCGCAAACGCCTCGACGTGCTGGACAGCCTGGTTCCCAAGGCACCGGCCACGGAGGAATCCGAGGCGCCAGTTCCCGCGCAGCCACACCCGCAGCAACAAGCCCGGACGCATCACGCCGGGAAGCACCCCTTCACTCCGATCCCCTCCTATCGCTTCGACGCGAAGACGGCGTCCTGGGTCGAAGCATCACTGACCGTCGGCAGTCCCGAGTCGCTCCCTGCTCCGGCGGAGCTGACGCTCGCCACCTTCAATGTCCTGTTCGACTTGTACGAGCCGGAGCTGCTCGACACCCGGAGGCGCACGCTGGCGGCCATCTCGCTGCTGCGCTTCGTGGACGCGGACATCGTCGCGTTGCAGGAGGTGACGGAGCCCTTCCTCCAAGAGCTGCTCTCAACCCCGTGGGTACGCGAGCATTTCTTCCTCTCGGAGGGCCCTGCCGCCACCACCGTTACACCGTACGGGCAGGTGCTGCTGTCGCGCTTCCCCTTCGCCTCGATGAGCCAGTCTGTCTTCAGCCGGGACAAGCGCATCATCGCGGGAGAGCTTGCGCTGCGCGGAGGCTCGGTGTGGGTGGCCACGCTGCACCTCACGAGCAATCGGGATCCCCATGGGGGGTCGGCGCGAGCCGCGCAGATCCAGACTCTAGTCGACTGGGCGCGAGGGCTCGAGGCCCGAGGATCCGAGCCTGTGGACCTCGTGGTAGCGGGAGACTTCAACTTCGGCGACAACACGCCCGAGGCCCAGCCTTTCGAAGAGGCGGGCTTCGTCGATGCCTGGAAGACGCTGCGGCCTGGGGAAGCGGGATACACATACGATCCGGCGAGCAACGCGATGGCCGCGCTCACGACGACCTACGGATTGAGCCAGCGCTTCGATCGCGTGCTGGTGAGGTCGGCCTCGGGGCGGCTCGCGCCCGAGAAGGTGAGCCTCTTTGGAGAGGAACCGCTCTCGGGCCGGCCGTCACCCGGGGGCGATCCGCTCTATGTATCGGACCACTTCGGGCTGAGCTGCACGCTGCGGAGGGGCGCTGCGGTGCGGGAGGCTCCGGCACTGAAGCTCGTGCAGAGCCCGCCGCGAGTGCTCTCGGCGCCCCCGGTGCATCAGGCCGCGGTAGTGCTCATTCCTCCGGAGGAGCTGTGGGGTCCCATCGAGACCCTGCGCTCGAAGCATGACCGAACGTATGAGCGTTGGATGCCGCACGTGACGCTGCTCTATCCGTTCGTGCCGGAGGAGCACTTCGCCGAGGCCGAGACGCTCCTCGAGGAGGCCGTGCGGAACCTCGAGCCCTTCCAGGTGACGCTGTCGGGCTTCAGCCACTTCGAGCACCGAGGCAGCATGACGGCATGGCTGCGCCCGGAGGACCGGCCGCATGGAGCGCTGAAGTCATTGCAGGCGGCACTGCAAGCGGCACTGCCGCAATGTGACGAGCAGGGCCGCAAGTCGGAAAACGGGTTCACACCGCACCTGAGCGTCGGCCAGCTCCCGCGCTCGAGCCCTGCGGAGATCCGGCGGACGCTCTCCGCGTGGGAGCGGGACTGGAAGCCCTTCACCTTCGAGGCGCGCGAGATATGTCTCATCAGCCGGCGCGGAGAAGAACCCTTCGAGGTGCGGCGCCGCGTGCAGCTCGGCGGAGGTAAACGGCCCGGTTCGGGAGCGAGCCCTCCACCTTCAGCGCCAGGGACCGGGGCGGTGCAACCGGCAATACGGACAGGTCCGACGGAGGGGACGGGTCCCTCCCAGGAGAAGACGGGCCTGCTGCGGCAGGTGCTGGTTTCGCGCGGTGAGTGGGAGTCCGACGAAGCGCACCAGAAGCGCACGGCGGCGGTGACACAGCTCGGAGCGCTTTGCGAGCGACTGGGGCTGCGGCTCTACCCGTATGGCTCGTATCTGCTGGGTACGGGGAGCGCGAGCAGCGACGTGGACGGTGTGGTGGTAGGCCCTTCGAGGCTGTCTCGAGAGGACTTCGCTAGCACCCTCCTCCAGGCGCTGAGCCAGGACGACAGCACGGCGAGTGGGCGCTTCGTAGCCGACGCTGCCATTCCCCTGGTGAAGCTGTCACTCAGAGGCGTGCACTTCGACGTGTCGTACGCGAGCTGCCCCGAGGGCGTGGACCCGAGCCCGCCCGCGGAGCTGCTGGCGCATCACGGTGAGCAACTGGAGCTCGCCGGCTTCCGCTCGCTGAACGGCTGGGCGGACACGAATGCCTTGCTCGAAGCCGTAGGGCGAGAAGGCGCGGGAGCGGATCGTTTCCGAGCCGTGCTGCGCGCCGTGCGAGCCTGGGCCAAGGCGCGCGGGGTGTACTCGCATGCGCTGGGCTACCTGGGCGGGCTCTCGTGGTCGATCATGGCGGCATGGGCGAGCATGCGAGCACCTCGGGAAGCAGCGAGCACGGACGAGCGCCTGCTGGCGTACTTCTTCGAGACCTTCGCGGCATGGCCGTGGCCCCAATCGGTGACGGTGACCTCCGAGACCGCGCGCTATAGCGCCAACGGTAAGCGAGACCAGATGCCGGTGGTGGCTCCGGCGCTGCCTCCGCGCAACACGGCGCGCAACGTGTCGCGCTCGACGCTCCAGGTGATCCGGGAGGAATTCGCCCGAGCACGCGAGCGCATCCAGCGCGCGCGAGCCGAGGGAACGACTGCGGCCTGGGAGGCTGTGTTCGAACCCACGGACTTCGCGCGAGAGGCGCCGACGCGGCTGGTGGTGTCCGTCGAGGCCTCCTCGCCCGAGGCGCGAGAGAAGGCAGCGGGCTGGGTGCTGGGTCACCTCACGGCCCTGGTTTACCGCCTGGAGGGAGACCGCCGGCTCTTCGCGAGGCCCCTCCCGAACACGCAGCCCGAGGGACCGTTCATCATCGGGCTCTCCACGAGAGGCTCGGCAGCGAGCGAGGCCCTCTCATCAAAGCCGGGGAGTCCACTGATGCGAACGGTGGAAGAGTTCCGCGAGTCCTTCCTCACCTGGAGCCATCGGCCGACGGACGCATCACTCTCGCTCCAGCTCACGCACTCCTGATGACAGGAGTGCTCAATGGAGGAAGGAGAGCTGGAGCTGGGTGAAGCGGTGGCCGGAGAGCCGGGGGTTGGGAGGCTCGGCCATCTCCTGTGAGCGGAACACCATGCTCAGGTCGAGCTGAAATCCACCAGTACGAAAGGCAGCGCCGAATTCACTGTCGCCCACGAAGGGCGTCTTGCGCACGCTGACGCTCTGGCGAAAGAGCGTGCCATCGAGGAACAGGTTGCGCGCCACCAGCCGTCCCTGTCCCCGAGCAAAGAAGTACGCCTCCCAGACGCGCTCCCGCGCCTCCAGGGTCTGGAAGACGGAGGCCATGATGGGCGCGAGCCCGAACGGCCGGGCGAGCAACCCGACGCGAACCGTGGCACCGGCGCTTGCGTTGACGAAGACGGTGCCCAGCATCCCGCCCGCGGACCAGGTGGCATCCACATAGGGGCTCCACAGCAAGGGCTGCTCACGGAGTGCGGAGAGGTGGAAGGCAGGCTCGGTGGGCAACTGATGCTCCCAGCCGACGGGGAGCCTCGCCACGGTGCGGCCGAAGATGTGGTTCAGCGCCGAGTGCCATCCGCGCTGGGTCTGCGCGGCCCCTGAGGGGGGACCCGTGACACCCACGGTGGCCTGGAGCGTGAGCCGGGAGGAGTGAATGGGCGTCTCTGCTGCATAGAGGTGCTGGAAGAGAATGCCTCCATGGAGCCATCCGCCATAGGGGCGGTCATTCGGATCAGGAAAGATCTCCTCATTGGAGCGCGGGACGATGTGGCTGGGCGTGTACATGTTCTGCGCCAGCAAGCCACCACAGAGGTAGCGGTGTTGCAGGTTGTCGGGGAGTCGGAGCGCCTGCGCGAGCTGCCGGCATCGGTCGTACTCACCATAGTGCTCGATGCGGATGCCGTTCGAATAGAAGCGATCGCTCTTGGCGAGGATGTCGTTCTCGACGTGGAGGGTGGTGACGAACGGCAGCTTCACCTCCACCGGAGGGGTGGGAGTGGAGGGAGCCTGGGCCAGGAGGGAGGAGGTCAGCAGCGCGAGGGCCTGCAGCATGCCGCCAGTGTAGCGCCCGAGGGTGTCAGCCGCTGCGGGGATACTGCGGATCCGCCAACACATGACAGGAGCCAGAGCCATGACGGGTCCGATGACAGGAATTGCCGCAGCGCAGCTCGTGCAGCCGAAGCCGCCGGATCAAACCGTGCCGCAGGGGAGCAAGCCGGGCGAGTCGAAGTTTGACGCGGTGCTCGCGGACAAGGCGCAGGCCGCGAGCGGCCCTGACGCCGCGCGCCAGACGGAGTCCGTCCAGGGGCCGGAGCCGGTGCACACGGTGGAGGGCGTGGCGAAGACGGAGAGGCCCGTGTTGAACATGGTGTCCCACGTGGTGAGCGAGCTGGAGCAGGGACAGTTGCGGTTGGACCAGCTGATCGGCGCGGGAGTGTCGGGGCAGCAGCTCTCGAACAGCGAGCTGCTGTCGCTGCAGGCCTCCATGTACAAGTACACGATGGAGTTGGATCTGACGAGCAAGGTCGTCGAGAAGGCCACCAGCGGCCTCAAAGATGTCGTGAAGACCCAGGTGTAACCGTCACCGAGCCTCAGTGCACGCGCACCCGAGGCAGGTTCGAAGGAACCAACCCTTGTGTCGAGGTGCCGCACACCAGCGCGGACAGATCCTCCGCGCGGCGCCCCAGGTCATCGAAGGTCCTCGGCTCCTGCGTCCACGGATCCTTCACCGTGCCTCCTCGCATGAACACTGACAGCGTGGCCACACGCCCCGCCCTCCGAGGCGAAACGTGCGTGAAGTCCGTGGCTGTCTCCCCCGCGTGGCACCCACTGCACGTGTGCAGCGAGAACTTGTGACGAGCCTCCGTGCTGACTCCTGGTGCTCGCCAGAAGAACTTCTCCGGCACCACGGACGAAGCCCCCAGGAACGGCACGCCGTTGATGCGCTCCGGAATCACATACTGCTCGGCCAGGATGGCTGCCTCGTTCGATTGGATGAAGTCGCCCAGAATGTCCGAGTTCTCGAACGCGAACTCCGGTGTCTGCTTCACCGTCACGGGCTGCAGTCCCGCATTCGTCAGGTGAAACTCCCGCATCTCCCACGGGTCGGCCAGGTCAGCCTCGTTGGTCCGGAGCTGGTTCAACGCACTGCCCAGAGGCCGGCCCGTCATCACTCCTGTCTTCGTGAAGCGGTCCGTCAGCGCCTGCAGCTTCACGTTGTAGCTCGAGTGGCTCTGCCCCAACTGACCCAGCTCGTGCCAGTCCTTCGCCCAGCGCTGGAGGGCCTCCGGGCTCCCGCCCGGCAGCGCGTACTCCAGGATGACCGTGAATGCGAACGGGTTGCCCTCCGCATCCAGCACGCCGAAGACGAACCGCCCCTCCCCGGCCTGGACTCCGGGGTCGCGCAGGTCCACGCGGTTGATGATGGCCAGCAGCCGGAACGGCGCCTGGGTGAAGTCCAGCGGCTGATTCGCTCCGCCGCTCTTCGCCTCCCAGGGCCCGAGCACCTTCGACTGCATCTGCTGGCGCGCAGGCAGTGTGAGGCCGTTGACCGTCTGCGGCGCGCTCCACGTCTCCAGCCAATGGCGCACCAGCGCGGAGGGATCCTGATCCCCCGCCAACGCCCGCATCAGCGTACCGAAGCTCCAGGCTCCACCCGGTGCCGTGCGCACCGGATCCTCCACCACCGACAGCGCGGTGATGGCCAGCTCCTCCGAGCGACTGATGGTGCAGGTGCCCGGAGTGCACGCCGTGAAGGACTCGCAACCGTTGGCCGCGTCCCCATCGCAGTCGTACTGCCCCACCGGGCAGGCAGTGCCGCACGTGCCCGCCACACAGACTCCCAGGGTGTTCACCTGCGCCTGACAGCTCGTGGAGCAGGCACCACAGTGGTTCGCGTCCTCCGTGAGGTTCACCTCGCATCCATTGGCCGCGTTCCCATCGCAATTGCCATAGCCCAACGAGCATGGCGTCTCGTACGAAGGGCCCTCCACGCACTCGGACGCGTTGTGCGCCGCATCCCGCGCCGCGACGAACACCTTGCGAACCGTACCCTCGCTCGCGGTCGCCACGGTGAGGTCCACTTCGAAGGCTCCGGTAGTGCTCGCGAACACGGTGGCGGACGCCTGGCCCGTGCACTCCGCGTCGACGAACACGCTCACCTCGGCCCCGGGCTCCGTCGTGCCCTTCACGTGCAGTTCCTGCTCGGTCAACCCGTTCTGCCAGGCGGCCTCGGAGATCACAGGCGGTCCGGGCGGCGTGGTGTCCCCCGGCTCGTCTTCCTCTTCAGGCGCAGGGATGCTCTTGCACCCCGAGGCATTCCCCGCCGCGTCATGCACCCGAACCGAATAGCTGCTCTCGGGGCATTGGGAGATATCGATAGGCAGCTCAAAGGAGGAGCTCTCCCCCACGCTCGACTCCGCGATCGCGGCGCCAGAGCAGAGTCCTCCGCCATAGATGCGAACGGATGCACCCACCTCGGACTGGATCAGGAGCCTCGGCAACTGCTGGGAGCTCGCATCCAGCACCCACGAGAGCGACGGCACCAGGGGTGGAGTGAAGTCCACACGAACGCTGCTGCCCACGCGGCGATTGTTGTCCTCGTTCGCTTCGCTCGCGGAGTCATCCGGATCCGCGAAGGCCAGGAGGAAGTAGTCCCCCTCGGGGACTTCGGATGCGCTCACCTCTCCAGTGACAGTCTCGCAGCTGTCTTCCAGCACACGGATCCGCGAGCTGGTGGCGACCCGGACATCGAGCGGATCCAGGGTCTCGTCCTTCGAGAGGAAGAACGAGACCTCCGCGCTGCCCGAGACGTGTCCCCGATTGCACAGCCGCGCCTGGACCCTCCCTTGCGCGGGGCTCAGCACGAACGGAGCTGTCACCTCTTCCACGAGGAAGTCCGGCCCCCCTGTGGGGTCATCCGGATCCGGTGGCTCCGGAGGTTCCGGTGGCTCCGAGGGATCCTCTGGGAAGTCCGGAGGCTCGTCCGGAGAGGGTTCCACGTAGCAGCCCGCCAGCGTGCCCGCGAGCGCGTGAGCCAGCCATCTTCGCATCCGCATAAGAGGCCTGCCTTCAGGAAGTGAATGTCCTGATCCGTGGAACTGGCACGCCCCGCGCCGAGCGCCCAGTGGCAATGCTCCACGCCGTCTCGCCAGCGTTGACTCGCTGGCAAGGCATCGGGCTCGACTTCAAGCGATCCGACACTCTTCTCAGGCTGGTGGCGCAGAGCCTTCCGCAGACAGCAGGGATCGCACCAGTTCCTGGAGATCCCTCGGCAGGAAGGGCTTCTCCACGCAGGGGTTCTTGGTGTTGCTCAGGAACTCGCGCGCCCGAGGCGTGAAGGCTCCCCCCGTCAGGAACACCATCCGCTCCGCCAGCGCGGGCGACACCCGCGCCAGCGCCTCGTGCAGATCGATGCCGCTCATCTCCGGCATCATGATGTCGCAGAGGATCAGGTCGAACTGCTCACCGCTCTCGAGCCGCGCGTGGGCCTCTCGGGCGCTGGTGAGCGCCATCACCTCGTGCTCTCGTTGGAGCGCTCGGCGGATCGCCTGGCTGACGAGGGGCTCGTCATCCACGATGAGGATCCGTCCGCGCCGTGACGCGGCGTGGGCCAGACTCTGCACGGGAGGGGGCAGCACCGCGATGCTCGCGGGAGCCACCGTCGGCAGGATGATGCGGAAGATACTGCCCCGCCCTACCTCACTCTCCAGCTCCAGCCGGCCTCCGAGCGAAGTGACGATGCTCCGGCAGATCGACAGCCCCAGCCCCGTGCCCACCCCCGCGGGCTTGGTGGTGAAGAACGGCTCGAACACCCGCTCCTGCCTGTCCGAGGGAATCCCCACGCCCGTGTCGTGGATCTCGACCACCGCCTCCGCGCCCCGCAGCCGCGTGAGGACGCGGATCTCGTTGCGCTCCACCCGGCCCTCCGGGATGGCCTGGGCCGCGTTCACCAGCAGATTCAACAGCACCTGGCCGAGCTGCACCTCGTTGGCCATGACCCGCATGGGCTCGCCGTAGTCCCTCACCAGCCGCGCGCGGTGGCGGATCTCGTTGCTGGCCAGGCGCAGCGCGGATTCGATGGCCTGGTGCACCTCCAGCGTCTCGCGCCGCAGCTCCTTCTCCCCTCGCGAGAAGAGGCGGAACTGCTGGACGATCTCCCGCGCCCGCGCCGCCCCAAGCTGCGCGTCCGACAGCATGGAGCGCACCTCGTCGCGCTCGCTGACCGTCATCGAAATGCGCGGCAGCACGTCCGACTCCAGGATGTGGAGGTTGGCCAGCACGTAGGCCAGCGGGTTGTTGATGTCGTGCGCGATCATCCCCGCCACCATGCCCAGCGAGGCCATGCGATCGCTGAGCACCAGCTGGGCCTGCATCTGCTTGCGCTCGGTCAGGTCCCTCGCGATGCACATGGTGCACGGCTGTCCCTCGAACACCACCGGGAACCGGGCCAGCTCCGCGGGGATGAGCTCTCCCGTGGCCCGCACCAGCCGCAGCTCCCGGAAGGGTTCGCGCGCATCCGCATCCGTCGAGGCGTCCAACTGACGCAGCGCCTCCTTGCGCTCCTCCGGGTGGAAGAAGCGTGCCGCCAGCTCGCGGACCTCCTGCCCCAGGAGCTCCGCGGGCGAAGAGCATCCCAGCAGCGTGACGAGCGCCGGGTTCACGTAGCTGATCCGCCCGTCATCGAACACGCACACGCCGTCGGGCAGCTGCTCGATGAGTTCGCGGAAGCTCGCCCGCGAGCGCCGCAGCGCCTCCAAGGTACGGGAGTGCTGCACCGTGTATCGGATGGACCGCTCCAGCAGCACCGGCGTCATCTGCGACTTCACCAGGAAGTCCGACGCTCCCGCCTGCAGCGCCTGCCGGTCGATCGCGTGGTCCGCCTGTCCCGTGAGAAGAATGATGGGCAGCCGGGCTCCGCGCTGCCGGGCCAACGCCATCAACTCCAGCCCCGTATAGGCCCCCATCCGGTAGTCCAACAGGCAGACGTCGTACTGCCCGGAGGCCATGGCCGTCAGCGCCTCCTCGGCATCCTCCAACCACTCGAGCACCAGCCGATCGTCGCGCAGCTCCCGCAATGCATCGCGCACCAGGATGAAGTCGTCCTGATCATCCTCCACGAGGAGGATGCGCAGCGAGGATGCGGCGAGCTCGCCCTTCATTGAACGCTCGCGTGGGGTAGCCGGGCCGTCTCCAGCCAGTGCTCGCCGAGGACGCGGACGACATCGACCAGCTTGTCGAACGTGTTGGGCTTGGTGATGAAGCAGTTGGCTCCCAGCTCGTAGCTGCTCAGCACGTCCTCGTCCGCGCTGGAAGTGCTCAGGACGATGATGGGGATGCGGCGTAGCTCCGGATTCGCCTTGATCTCCTTGAGCACCTCGCGGCCATCCATCCGCGGCATGTTCAGGTCCAGCAGGATGATGCCCGGACGCGGCGAGTCCACCGGATCGCTGTAGCGGCCCCGGTGGTTCAGGTAGTCGAGCAGCTCCTCGCCATCCTCGACCCACCGCAGCTCGCTTTGGAGCGCGTTCTTCCGCATGGCGTCCTGGGTGAGATCGCGATCGTCGACGTCATCGTCGGCCATCAAGATCGTGACTGCCGTAGAGCGTGCCATGAGACCCCCGTACTGCTTCTGAGCGTTCGCGCGGTGAAGAACCAGTGACAGCGCCAACCGCGCCAGCACCCTGCATGCGCTGCTCGTGCTGCCTGGCCGCTGGATTATCGCGGCGCCGACCCAGCCCGAGCTTCATGGCCTCATTTGTACCTTGCCCGGGCGGGCGGCTGGAAGGGTGGCACCCGCCTCACCGGGTTGTACGCGAATGTGCGGACCCATTCACTCTCGGTGCCCGCAAGCCAGACGGCCCGAGGCCACTCTCGTGGCGACGGGCCGTGGGCCGGGTGCGCGCCAGTCTCCGGTCCTGGCGCTTCCCGAAGAGGTATTGACAAAACGCGTCAATCACTGTGGGTGATTCGTGCCCTCCTTGCGGAACTGCTCGGCGACGACCGAGTTCCCGAAGCGCTCGAAGTTGACCAGCCACGACGCCGCGTTCTTCACGTAGCGGCCTGTACCAGCCGTGTCCCACTTGTTGTAGAGCCGGGTGAAGCCGCCATCGAGGATGGCCCGCTTGCCGTCGCGGTCATAGAAGGCCGTCACCAGGTTGCCCGCCGAGCCGTAGACGAGCGGCGTGAGTGCCTGGTTCGGCTGGATGGTGGCGATGGTGATGCCCTCGTAGATGTACTCGAGCCCCGTGGTGAGCAGGTGCTTGGGCAGCAGCCCCGGCTTGCCCGCCGCCTTCTGGAGCCCCACCACCTTGTCTCCCGGGATATCGCCGAGCATCCGGGCGTCCAAGAGCCTCTGGGCCACGGCGTTGGCGTCCGCGTAATACGGCTCGTTGTCGCCCCAGATGTAGACGCCCTTGCCGCTGTCGAAGAAGCGCTTGATGACGGCCAGGTGCTTCTCGGTCAGCAAGGGTTGGTCGCTCGAGATGATCCAGAGCTGGCAGGCCTTCTTCAGCTTCTCCTCGAGCTCCTCCGGGCTGGGGGGCCTGCCCACCCAGCGGTAGACGGAGAAGCCCTTCTGGGCCAGGGCCTGCTTGGGCAGCGAGAAGTCGAAGCCCGTATAGAAGTGGAGCACCGCGACCGTCTGCCCGTCGAAGGCCCCGTCCACCGCCAGATCGTGCTGGTTGCCCGCGGCGTTGCCGAAGCGATCCGCGTCGGCCTTGACCTCCACCTCGCGCCGCTGGTTCCGGCCTTCGCTGTCGACGTACGTCTCACTCTTCACGGCCTTGGGCGCGTTCTGCCCCGCCGAGCGCGTGTACTGCGCCATGGCCACACCGCTCACAAGGCACACCGCGAGCATCGCGGCGAGCTGAATCCGGCTCCGCACCATTCTGGGTCTCTCCTGTCCGAAGGTCCTGGCTTCAACGGACAGCCCGCGGAACGGGTCTATGGGGGCATGAAAAAGGCCCGCCCCGGAAGCTTCTCCAGGGCGGGCCTCGGGTTCAGCGCGCTTGCCTACTCCGCGGCCTTCGTCTCGAGGATGGTGAAGACCACGCGGCGGTTGTTCTCGCGGCCCTTGGCCGTCTTGTTGGTGTCCACCGGCTGGGACTCACCGTAGCCCACCGCCTCGAGCCGCTCGGGGGCGATGCCCTCCTCCTGGATGAGGCGCTGGCGCACCTTGTTGGCGCGGCGCTGGGACAGGTCCAGGTTGGAGGCGTCATTGCCCTGGCTGTCGGTGTGGCCCTCCACGCGCACCTTGGTGATCTCCGGGTTGGCGCGCAGCACCTGGCCCACCTGCTTCAGCAGCGGGTAGGAGCGGGCGAGGATCACGTCCTTGTTGGTGGCGAAGTAGACCTTGTCGAGGATGACGATCTTCTTGCCCTCGACCTTGACCTTCACCTCGCCCTTGTCCGGGCAGCCGTCGTCGTCCTTCACGCCATTGATTGTCTCCGGCTCGGTGGGGCACTTGTCGGCCGCGTCCAGCACGCCGTCCTTGTCGTTGTCCGGATCCGGGCAGCCATCGGCATCCTCGAAGCCGTCCTTGTCCTCGGGAGCCTTCGGGCAGCGATCCTTGTCATCCGTGATGCCATCGCCATCCGAGTCCACCGGTGGCGGCGGGGGCAACGTGTCCGGGCAACCGTCCGCGTCCTCGAAGCCGTTCTTCGTCTCGGGCTGATTCGGGCAACGATCCTTCACGTCGAGGATGCCGTCCCCGTCGTTGTCCGGATCCGCGCAGCCATCGTCATCCTGGAAGCCGTCCACGTCCTCGGGGCCTTCCGGGCAGACCTTGGCCGGAGGAGGCGGCTCGACGCGCGCGGGCTGGGTGGGCTCCTGGTCGGTCCAGATGACGCCGGCGAACAGGCGGAAGCCCGGCGTGCCGTAGCCTCGGGTGATGCCGGGGCCACCGCCCACGTGAGCCGCCAGCGAGTCCGTGAAGCGGTACCGCATGGCGGCGAGCAGCTCCAGCGGGCGCTCCTCGGTGTTGGACTCCTTCATGCCCAGGGCGCCCACCAGCGTGGCCTGGGCCGAGAGCTGGTGCTGGCCGACGTGGAAGGGCAGCTCCGCACCGAGCCCGTAGGCGAACTCGTTGGCCACGTTCAGGTTGTAGAACTGCTCCTGGGGCTGGAGGTTGACGCCCACGTTGGCGAGCACGCGCACGCCGCCGTCACTGGTCCACTCACCGAGCAGTCGAGGGAAGGCGGCGAGGCTGCTGCGTCCGAGGAACTCCTTGCCGCCCGAGGTGGGCAGGAGCACCGGGACCGCGAGGCCCAGGTGCAACCCACCGTCCGTGGAGAACAGGCGCAGCTTGGGCACTACGCGTAGGTCTCCCACGCCGGTGGCATCCACGCCCTCGGAGAGGAGGGGCGACACGGAGGCGGTGGAGGCCGAGCCCTGCGAGGTGATGGGCAACGCCACGCCGATCTCGAGTCGATCGAAGAGGGAGATGGCGCCCATCAAGTCGAAGGTGAACTGGTTCTTGACGATCTCGTAGACGAAGTCGTCGGAGCGGGGCCGGAGGAAGTTGAGCGGATCCTTGGCGTAGTTGAAGGACAGGCCGAGGTTCCAACCCAGGTGCCGTCCCACCTGGGCGCTGTGTACGTCGAGCACGTCCTTCCAGCCTGGGCCCGGCTTGTACTGCTGCACGTCGATGCCCTGGGAGGGCGCGGCGGCGGACTGGGCCTGGGCGGGTGCCGAGAGGAAAACGGCGGCCAGCAGGGCCATCAGTCCCCACGCCTTCCCCGAGACGCGGAGGGCGTGGCGGCGGCGGAGCATCGGCACGGCGAGCAGGAGCACCAGGGGCAGCAACGTTCCCGCGCCAGTGGAGGCGCAACCGCGGCCCGCGACGACCAGGTCATCCCCGTAGGTGCGAGGATCGCTGCCAGCGGCGACCTCCTCACCGTCATTCAGGCCGCCATGGTCGGTGTCGGGATCGGCTGGATCCGTCTCCGAGTCGCCCAGCTGGCCGTTGTGGTCGGCGTCCTCCTGGCCATCCGTGAGGGTGTCACCGTCTGTGTCCTTGTTGCGCGGATCGGTGGTGGTGGACGGGTCCTGGTCCGGCGTGAAGATGGACATGTCCGTGTTCTGGCCCTCGGGCTCGGACAGGCCCAGCTCGAGACCATCGCTCAGGCCGTCACCGTCCGTGTCGAAGGAGCGGGGATCCGTCTCGCCGTCATCGACGGTGCCGTTGTGGTTGAGGTCCTCTGTTCCATCGAGCAGGCCGTCGTCATCCGTGTCGTCGTCGAGCGGATCCGTGCCGGTCGAGACTTCGAGCCCGTCATTCAGGCCGTCACCGTCCGTGTCGGGGTTGTTCGGGTCGGTGCCCAGAACCTGCTCTTCGGAGTCGGTGAGGCCGTCGTTATCCGAGTCGACGGTGCCCACGTTCACGGTGACGGTCGCGGTGGCGGTGCCTCCGTTGCCGTCGGACACCGTGTACGTGAACGTCTCTGTGCCCATGAAGCCAGGCTCCGGCGTGAACACCACACCCGAGCCGTCGGCCGCCACCGTGACCGTGCCGCCACTGGCCGGCTGGGTGACTTCCGTCACGGTGAGCGTCTCACCCGACTCGGGAGCGCTGGAGTCGTTGGCCAGCACAGGCAGCGTCGTGGGGCCGCTGTCGACAGGGACCGAGAACGTGTCAGCCACGGCCTTGGGCGGATCATTCACCGCCGTCACCGTTACGGTCACCGTGGCCGTATCCGTGCCTCCGTTGCCGTCGGAGACCGTGTACGTGAACGTCACCGTGCCATTGAAGTCCGGTGCTGGAGTGAAGGTGACCGTGTTCCCGCTCTGCGTCACCGTGCCGCCGCTGGTCGGCTGCGTGACGGCAGTCACTGTGAGCGTCTCGCCCGTGTCCGGCGCCGTGGAGTCGTTGGCCAGCACGTCGACCACCGTGGGCCCGCTGTCCTCGGTCACCGAGAGAACATCGTCGTTGGCATTGGGCGGGCTGTTCACCGCCACCACATTCATTGTCACCGTGACGGTGGTGGTCCCTCCGTTGCCGTCGGACACCGTGTACGTGAAGGTGTCGGTGCCGCTGAAGCCCGCGTTGGGCTGGTAGCTCACTACTCCGCCACTCAGCGTCACCGTGCCGTTGGCCGGCTGGCTCACTGCCGTCACCGTGAGCGTCTCGTTGATATCCGGCGCCGTGGAGTCGTTGGCCAGCACATCCAGCGTCGTGGGCCCGCTGTTCGAGATCACGGTGAAGGTGTCGGCCACTCCCGTGGGCGGATCGTTCACGGGCGTCACCGTCACGGTCACCGTGGCCGTATCCGTGCCTCCGTTGCCGTCGGAGACCGTGTACGTGAACGTCACCGTGCCATTGAAGTCCGGAGCCGGAGTGAAGGTGACCGTGTTCCCGCTCTGCGTCACCGTGCCGCCGCTGGTCGGCTGCGTCACTCCTGTCACCGTGAGTGTCTCGCCGGTGTCCGGGGCCGTGGTGTCGTTGGCCAGCACGGTGATCACCGTGGGCCCGCTATCCTCGTTCACCGTCACCGCGTCATCCACCGCGTCGGGCGTATCGTTGACAGAGGTCACCGTCACCGTGACGGTGCCCGTGGCCGTACCGCCGTTGCCGTCCGAGATGGTGTACGTGAAGGTGTCGGTACCGTGGAAGTTGGCGTTGGGCTGGTAGCTCACCACGTCGCCGCTCAGCGTCACCGTGCCGTTGGCCGGCTGCGTGACGGCCGTCACCGTGAGCGTCTCGCCGGTATCTGGCGCCGTGGAGTCGTTGGCCAGCACGTCCACCACCGTGGGGCCGCTGTCCTCGGCCACCGTCAGCGTGTCGTTGTTGGCTGTGGGCGGCTTGTTCACGGCGAGCACATTCACCGTCACCGTGACGACGGTGGTGCCTCCGTTGCCGTCGGACACCGTGTACGTGAACGTCACCGCGCCCGAGAAGCCGGGCGCTGGCGTGAACACCACCCCCGTGCCCCCTGGAGCCACCGACACCGAGCCGCCGCTGGCCGGCTGCGTCACCGAGGCCACGGTGAGCGTCTCGCCCGTGTCAGGGGCGCTCGAGTCGTTGGCCAGCACGTTGAACGTGGTGGCGCCACTGTTCTCGTTCACGGAGTAGGTGTCGGTCACGCCCGTGGGGGGATCGTTCACCGGAGTGACTGTCACCGTCACCGTCGCGGTGGCAGTGCCGCCCTTGCCATCCGAGATGGTGTACGTGAACGTCGTGGTGCCATTGAAGTTGGCCGCTGGCGTGAAGCTGACGTTGGAGGCCGTGAAGGTCACCGTGCCGTTGGCCGGCTGAGTCACTCCCGTAATGGTCAGTGTCTCGCCCGTGTCCGGCGCCGTGGAGTCGTTGGCCAACACGTTGATCACCGTCGCACTGCTGTCCTCAGCCACCGTCGCCGTGTCATTCACCGCTGTCGGTGGATCATTCACCGGCGTCACCGTCACCGTCACCGTGGCAGTGGCCGTCCCACCGAAGCCATCGGAGATGGTGTACGTGAACGTCGTGGTGCCGTTGAAGTCGGCGGCTGGCGTGAAGCTGACGCTGGTCGCCGTAAAGGTCACCGTGCCGTTGGCCGGCTGGGTCACCCCGGTGATGCTCAGCGTCTCGCCGGTGTCCGGTGCAGTCGAGTCGTTGGCCAGCACGTTGATCACCGTCGCGCTGCTGTCCTCAGCCACCGTTGCCGTGTCATTCACTGCCGTCGGCGGGTTGTTGACCCGGTTGACGGTGGTGCTCTGCGAGGCCGTGTTGTTACCCGTCACGGGATCCGTCGTCGACGTGCTCACCGAAGCCGTCGCCGTCAGCGTCGTATTGCTGTTCGGCACCGTCACCTGCACGGTGATGGCGGGCGCGGCTCCTGAAGCCGCCGAGGCGCGAGTGCACGTCACCACGCCCGCCGCCTGGCTGCACGTCCAGCCCGTTCCCGAGGCACTGACGAACGTCGTCCCCGCCGGCAGGTTCAGGGTCGCCGTAACGGAGGTTGCTGTGCTCGGCCCCAAGTTGTTGACGTCGAGCGTATAGGTGAGCGTCCCGTTCCCATTCACCGGGTCCGGCGAGTCCGAGAGCGCCACCGAGAGATCCGCGCGCGGCGTCAGCGTGTCCGTGTCCGTGGCCGAATTGTTCGCAGTGGTGGGATCCGTGTTGCTCGCGGGAGACGTCACCGTGGCCGTGTTGGCCAACGTCCCCGTCGCCGCTTGGTTCACCGTGGCCGTCACCGTGAAGGTCGCCGAGGCCCCATTCGCCAGCGAGAGCAGCGCTCCGGCGATGTTGCCCGTGCCGCTCGTCGTCGTGCAGGCCGCCGCGGGAGCGCACGTCCAGCCGACCCCCGTCAACGCCGCCGGGAACGTGTCCGTCACCGACGCGCCCGTCACCGCGTTGGGCCCGTTGTTGGTGACGGTAATCGTGTACGTCACCGTGTTGCCCGGAATGATGCTCGTCACGCCATCCGTCACCGTGATGCCCAGGTCCGAAGGCAGGCACAGCGGCAGCGCCGCCACCGCCGCTCCCAGCTGGCCCGGGGCCGCATCCGTGGCGCCATTCTGCGTGAACTCGGTCACCGCGGCCGAGGTGGTCTTCCCTCCCGCGCCGCCTGTCACGGTGCGCGTCACCGTCCCGCCCGACACCGCGATGTAGCCACCACCGCCACCACCGCCGGGCCCCTCTGCCTCGTTCCCGGTGATGTTCTGGTTGCCGCCTCGGCCACCGCTCGCGGTGAGGGTGACGCCGCCCAGCGCCCGCGCCGCCACCACCACTGTACCGCCCGCGCCGCCACCGCCTGGCGCGTCATTCCCCGCGCCAGTCGTATCAGTACCGTTCTGCCCGTTGGCCGTGATGCTGCCCGAGCCCGTTACCGCATCCGCCACCACCCACACCAGGCCGCCACCGCGCCCGCCCGCGCCACCGGTGTTGTTGTTGCTGTCACCCGCGCCGCCGCCGCCGCCCAGGAACAGCCGCGTGCCCGGATCATTGGCCACGGGCCGCCCGCCGAACCCTCCCACCGCGTAGCGGCTGTCACCGCCCCAGCTCGTATCTCCCGGCCCCACCGTCACCGCGTTCTGGTCGTTGGCCGAGTACGTATATCCGCCACGTCCGCCTCCCGAGGAGGTCGTCCTCGCGTTGCCATTGCTGATGTAGCCCGGGTCCAGCCTCCACGGATCCTGGCCCCCGAAGGTGCCCGTCATGATGCCCTGACCCGTCCACGTGCCGCCGTTGTTCCCGTTGGCGCCGCCGCCACCGCCCGCATTGTGCCCGTCACCGCCGCCACCGCCGTTGGCCGGAGCGCCTCGGCCATACTGGCCATTGAGGACGGCGTACTCCGTCGCCGAGCCGGCGATGCCCTCGCCCTTCTCCGCGCCCAGGGTGGAATCCGTGGAGCGGTAGGTGGTGGCTGCAAAGCTCGTGTTCTGCTCCACCACGCCACCCCGGAAGCCCGCTGAGGCCGCGCTCAGGCTGCCGTTGAGCGTCAGCGTGTTCTGCACCTGCAGCGCCACGACGCCGCCCACCGAGCCATCCCACGGCGTGGCCGCGATGCTCGCCCCGGCGTTGACGGTGAGGCTGGCCAGCTGCGGCACGCGCACCACCTGCGTGTGCCCAGCCACCGTGTAGCTGTTGCGCAACCCGCTGCAGCTCGTGGTGTTGATGCCGATGGTGCCTCGCCCTCCTCCGCCCGCGGTGATGGAGGCCACCGTCACCAGCTCGTAGAGTCCCGCGCTGTTGAGCGCCGTCACCGCGCCGTAGTTCGCCGTGTCGGTGGTGTTGATGGTGGCGCCCTGCATCTGGATGATCATCAGCAGATCACCCACCGTGAGCGCGCCGAACTGCGTCGCCGCGATGTCCAGGTTGGCCAGGTTGTCCACCTGGAAGCTGGTGGCGCCCGCCGCCACGTCCGCTCGCAGTGGCGCGTACCGGTTGAGCACCTCGCCCGCCGTGGTGACGGTGTAGTTGCCATCCACGCCCACCAGCGCGGAGCTCGCCACGGCCACGGGCTCGGAGGCGTCGGAGGCAGGAACGGCCCCCGCCGCCGGAGCCGGCTCCGTGGAGCACGCAGCGATCAGCACCCCCAAGGCAGGCAGAGCCCACCTCGAGGCGCCCAACAATCTGGAGTAACCCATGGTCGATTTGCACCGGTGCCCGGAGCCGGAGGGCCCCAGGGCACGCGGAATTCCCCTGTATCAGTGATGGTGAAATATTTTAATCAAACTTGAGGGAGTTTCAAAATCGGTCACTCAAAGGCCGCGAAACGCCGTGCCCGCAGGCCACCATTGCAGCGCCTGTACCAGGGGGCTCGAGGCCTGGTTTGCTCGGGGAGATGGATCAACAGAGCGGTGCCAGGCGGCGGCTGACACGTCATCGAACTCGGAGTGACGTGTCAGCGAGGCCAAAACCCCTGGAAGTTGGAAGGGTTGCGCAACACGGTGATAGCGTGCGCCAATGATGTGGGCTCCACACCCCTTCACGCTCCGGCAGCTGCAGTACGTGGTGGCCGTGGCGGATGCGCTGAGCTTCCGGAAAGCCGCCGCGCTGTGTCACGTCTCCCAGCCGTCCCTCAGCGCGCAGCTGGCGCAGTTGGAGGAAGCGCTCGGGGTGCGCATCTTCGAGCGAGATCGCCGGCGTGTGCTGCTGACCCAGGCGGGCAAGGAGCTGGTGGAGCGTGCGCGTCAGCTCCTGGTGGAGGCCGATGATCTCACCGAGGCGGCCCGGCGTGCGAGTGATCCGCTCAGCGGCACCCTGCGCCTGGGCGTCATCCCCACCGTCTCGCCCTACCTGCTGCCGACGATCGCTCCGGCCCTGCGCAAGGCCTTCCCGCGCCTGACGCTGCTGTGGGTGGAGGACAAGACGGAGACGCTCGTGCACGCGCTCGGCACCGGGTCCCTGGATGCCGCGCTGGTGGCGCTGGAGGCGGAGCTCGGGGACGTGGAGCACGAAGTCATCGCCGAGGATCCCTTCGTCCTGGCCATGGCTCCCGGGCACCCGCTGGGCGCGCGCAAGTCCGAGGCACCTCACTCGGAACTCCAGGGCGCGGACGTGCTCCTGCTGGACGAGGGCCACTGCTTCCGCGAACAGGCGCTGGCCTTCTGCTCCAAGGCTCGCGCGCACGAGCTGGAGTTCCGCGCCACCAGCCTGTCCACGCTGACGCAGATGATCGCCGCCGGAGCGGGCGTCACCCTGCTGCCGCGCCTGGCCGTCCCCACGGAGGTGAGCCGCAGCAAGCTTCAGGTACGGCCTCTGGCGGCCCCGGTGCCCAAGCGAACTCTGGCGCTGATATGGCGCAAGCGCTCCTCGCTCCAGACGGCGCTGCGGCAGGTGGCCGCGACGGTTCGCTCCGCGTACCCGAAGGCCTAGGCCCCAAAAAGAAGATGACGGGCTCGCCCCCCACCCCAATCCTCCGCCAAGGGGAGCGGACCCGTCATCCAGACTCACAAATTCTCAAGAAGAGGAAGGCGGGCGCCTCAGACGAAGCCGCCCAGGAAGTCCTGCAGCTTGCGCCGCTCGGGGCGCTCGGGACGCGGGGACGCGGGAGGCTGCACGCGCGTCCCACCGCACTGCGAACAGAGGGGCTCAACCCCCGGCTGTGTCACACGCGGCGCCTCATTCGAGCGGGGCTCACATACACACGTACGCGGCATCACCAGGGAAGCGTCGCTCCCGCTCTGCACTGTCGCGTTGTCGAGCCGCATCTTCGTTTCCTCTCTCATCCCCCGGGGGATTTCTCTGGAGCCGTCCTCTCCCCCCGAATCAACGAGGCCGGCTCAATCCTGCTGACGCCCCACCACTTGTGACGATTGCCCGTCTGCTCGGTGGAACACGCTCTGCTGCCCCGGGCTCTTCCTCTGTTGGTCGGGGCTGCGCTGTTCGGATCGAACGAGCGGGCCCGACATATCAATCCCAGGAAATCTCGTATTCACTATCGAGCATCCCTGTGGGACGCCCACTGACATTCACATTGCGAGCCCCCGCTACCTCCAGGACGCCTTGCAGAAGGCCCTTGGTGTAGGCGGGCGGGGTGAAGTCTCGCTGTGCGATGAAGAGACCCGAGCGCTCTCCGGCTGACCACACCACCCGACGCTCGCCGAAGCTGACCGCGGTGCGGTAGCTGGTGGGGAACTGGTTGAGCAACCTGCGGGGGCTGCCACTGGCCAGCAGCATCATCGTCTTGCCAGGGGCCGAGGCGAGAAAGTCTCGCGCGGCTTGAGCCCCCATGCGCCGGAGCACCCCGGCGCCCCCACCCGCGTGCGGCCCGACCGTCCGCACCACCTCGAGCGTCATCCGCAGCAGGTCCGCCACGGGATAGTTGAAGAAGTCGATGAAGCGCTTCTCTCCAATGATTTGCTGGCAGCGGTCTGCGGTCTCGCCCCCACCGAATGCTCGAGCGACCTCGAGCGCCCCGTTGAAGAAAATCCCGCGTGCCGTATCCGTGGGGCCGGCCATGGCCATTCGGTGTCGGAGCTGTCGCTCCACGTCCAGGTCAAGTACGGGTTGTATTGACTCGGGTTGTACGTGCATGGAAGGAGACGTCCTGGTGAAGACCTGGTGGAGCAGGGCCGCAGACCGCTGCCGGGAAAACACATGAGCAGGATCCAGGCCAGACACCAGGTGCCCAGAAACCAAGGACTTACGGCCGAGGCCTCATTTCAGGGCTGAAGCCTCCTTGCCATAAATGCCGCAGTCGAGGCGTGAAATTTCAATGGGCTGAGCCCATACTTCATTCTTGAAGCATGAAGATTCACGTATGAAGCGAACCCGCGACCTCGCCTTTATCGATCGCAGCCCACGCAAGCCCCTGTACGTCCAGGTGGTGACGCAGCCGGCATTACATGGGTGCTGGTCGGTCAACATCAGCGAGACGGGCATCGGTCTGGTGGCCACGCCGCGGGAAGGGGCGGAGGAGGGGCCTCGCGAGGGGCAGGAAATCGAGATGGCGTTCTCGCTGCCGGACTCGCACGCGCGCATCCGGGTGCGGGGCGAGGTGCGGTGGCGGCACGACACGGAGGGCGCCGAGGGCGGCACGGTGACGGCGCTGGGCGTGGTGTTCCAGGCCTTCGAGGGCTCGGACCGGGTGACACTGGCGCGCTACCTGCTGGAGAGCGCGCTGCATGTGGCGGTGGCGTATGCGACGGAGCCGCAGGCGCGCACCATCCGCACGGCGTTGGATGGGCACGCGCGGCTGGGCTTCGCGCAGTCGGCGGCGGAGATCCACACGCTGCTGGCGCGCGGAGACGTGGCGGTGCTCATCGTCGCGGGGGGGGACGAGGTGGAGGCGCTGTCGTTGGTGGAGCAGTTGACGGCGCGGCGCATGGAGGAGGTGGATGCCACGGGGGCGGCGCCGCCCAGTGACATGGCGGCGCGCATCGTCTGCTGCGCGCCCGCGACGCCGGAGCGGCTCGTTGGACTGTTCAACTCGGGCAGCATCTTCCGAGCACTGGGACCCGTGCCCGAGGTGGCGGAGATACGGCAGGCGGTGCTGGACGCGGGGCGCGAACATGGCGTGCGCACCGAGCAGCGGCGCATGGGCTTGGAGCTGGAGCGCAACCTGCTGCGCGAACGCGCGTTGATGAGCGGGCCCGCGGGCGCTCCGACACAGGCGGACGGAGATGGGCCTGGCTTCTTGAGTCCGGCGATGCAGCGGGTGATGGAGCTGGTGCGCGTGGCGGCGCCCCACCGGGTCGCGGTGCTGCTACAGGGCGAGACGGGAACGGGCAAGGAAGTGCTGGCGCGCATCATCCACCGGATGAGCGGGCGCGGAGACGTGCCGCTGGTGGTGCAGGACTGCGGCGCGCTGACGGAGACGCTGCTGGAGAGCGAGCTGTTCGGCCACGTGAAGGGCGCCTTCACCGGCGCGGTGGCGGACCACCCGGGCCTGTTCGTGCTGGCCGACGGCGGCACCATCTTCCTGGACGAAATCGAGAACACGACGCCCAACCTCCAGATCAAGCTGCTGCGCGTGCTGGAGGGCGGAGATGTGAGGCCGGTGGGCGGCACGCAGGTGCGGCACGTGGACGTGCGCGTGGTGGCGGCGAGCAACAGGGATTTGGCCCAGGAGGTGCGCGCGGGCCGCTTCCGAGCGGACCTGTTCTACCGGCTCAACAGCTTCACGATTGACTTGCCCCCGATGCGCGAGCGTCCCGAGGACGTGCTCTCGCTGGCACGGCACTTCCTGGAGCTGTTCAACCGGGCGTTGAAGCGCTCGGCGAGCGGGCTCGCGGCGGACGCGGAGGAGACGCTGCTGTCGTACGCGTGGCCGGGCAATGCGCGCGAGCTGCGCAACGTGATGGAGCGCGCGGTGCTGCTGTCCCAGCCGGGAGAACTGGTGACGCGCCGGTTGCTGCCTCCGACGCTGGTGGGCGCGCGGCCGGGGAGCCCGGTGATGGGAGGCTCGCTGAAGGCGCGGATGGAGCTGGTGGAGCGGGACATCATCCGCGAGGCACTGGAGCAGCACGGCGGCGTGCTGCGGCGCGCGGCGGTGGCACTGGGCATGGATCCAGTCACCCTGGGGCGCCGGGCCCGCCGTCATGGGCTGTGGAAGGGCAACTGAGCCGTCCGCTCGGGCTCACTCGTCCAACACGCAGCCATCGCGAGCGTCCACGTAGTGGGCTCGTGCACCCCACAACAGCAGCGCCGAGGTCTCCACCGCCTTGTGCTCGAAGTCGATGGTGAGGCTCGCCACGGCCGGATCGGCCTTCACGAAGGCTCGGCAGAACGCCTCGTCCCGCTCCATCACGAAGAGGCACGAGCACGCGTCCTTGGCCGTGTACGACGTCACCAGCACCAGATCGTTGTTGCCGTACCTGTGCCGGCTGTTGCCGCCCCCAAAGGAGACCAGCGCGGGTGCCAGGGCCCCTAACAACACCGCGAGCAGCGTGCGCTTCATGGCGCGCCCTCCACCAACGGGATGACGTGCGCGAGGAAGGTGTTGAGATCGAAGGCCTTCTTCCGATCGTCGGACATGCGCACCACCACCAGGTCCAGCGAGGGGATGATGGTAACGGACTGGCCCCAGTGCCCGCGCATCGCGAAGGCATCCTCGGGCACGTCCGGCCAGGGCCTCTGGTCCTGGAAGCCCGGCACCGGGCGATTGAGCCAGAACGATCGGCCCGTCACGTCTCCCGCGTCCCAGTCCACGCGCTTCTGCTTCAGAGGCTCGGAGGGCTCCACGGAGGCTGCCATCCATCCCTCGGGCAGCAGGCGCTGGCCCTCCCAGCAACCATCATTGAGGAAGAAGTAGCCCAGCTTCGCCCAGTCGCGCGGCGTGGCGTGCAGCAGCGAGGAGCCCACGAGCACGCCCTTGCCATCCCGCTCGAACGTGGCGCTGCGCACTCCGACCGGGTCGAACAGCAGCTTCCATTCCCATCGCTCCCCGAAGCGCGGCGCCATGGCCGCCCCCACCACTCCCGCCAGCAGCGTGGTGTCGCCCGAGGAGTACTCCCAGCTCGTCCCTGGCTTGTCCCGCAGCGCGTGCGAGGTGATGAACCCCACCATGTCCCGGCGCCCCACTCCATAGAGCATCGCCAGCACCGAGGACGTCTGGAGCGAGTTGTCCTCGTAGCCCTCCTTCCAGTCCAGCCCCGAGCCGAACTCGAGCAGGTGGCGCGGGGTGATGGCGCACGTGGCCTCGTTCGTCACCTTCACGTGCTTGCAGATGGAGTCATCCAGCGTCAGCACGCCGTGCGCCACCGCGAGCGCCGTGAGCGCGTTCGTCACACTCTTCGACATGGACCAGCCCAGGTGCCGCTGGTCTGCCTTGAATCCTCGCCCATAGCGCTCGTAGACCAGACGCCCTCGGTGGATGATGACCACCCCGTCCGTGCGCACACCGTTGCGCTCCTCGTCCTTGCCCTCCAGCGTGAAGGCGTAGTCCTCGAAGGCCTTGAGCGCCTTCTCGCGCCCCGCCGGCAATGCGCCCGTGGGCCAGTCCTGCGTCGGCCACACCTCTCGCTCGGGGCACGCCGCATCCGCGAGCCTCGGGTCGGTGAGCAGGGCCACGAGCACCAGAGGAACAGCTCTTGGGACAGCGCCCGAACGGCGCATCCGCGCCACCACCACCGCTGGCAACAGCACCACCTCCATCCCGGTCAGCAGCGCCACATCTCCCAACCTGCGCGCCGAGGCCCCCATCCCGATCGCGCCCACCAACACCAACACCTGGAGCCCGATCCCCAGCCCCAGCGCGGAGCCCCAACGGGATCTTCCTGATCCCGAGCCGCGGTTCCAGGTGCTGGCTGCCACCACGGCCAGGGGAGGCAGCACCAGGAAGAGCAACAGCGCGGGCGGCGCCACCAGCACCGTGTTGGAGCCGAGCGTGCCCACCCATGCCCCCACCCACATCGACAGCGGTACGAAGATCAGCGCCGCGGCCGCGCTCGCAGCCCATCGGCTCGAACTCCTGGGAGGCCGTGCCTCCGCGCTGCCCGAGGGGGCACCTTCTGTTGAAGAACTCAACACTCCAGCGACTTCCGGCGAAGGCATGGTTCGGCGTCTTAACATCCGCATGGCCCTTTGGAGCAGTCGCATCCTGCGCCGCTCGCCACCTGTGTCACTCTGTTCCGCGCTGCGATTCCCAACCGAGGCGTCATGGCCTCGGGGTGTTGGGGGGGAATGTGGTCCAGGACAAACTCATCCTGCCGCGCTGGCATCCGATGGCGCGTCTTGCGCTCTTCGCCGGGCTCTATCTGGGCCTGGCCAGGCTCGGCGTGGAGGTCTCCGCTGTCACCGAGCACGTCTCCGCCGTGTGGCTCCCCAGTGGCCTGTTGCTCCTGACGCTGCTCCAGAGTCCGGCACGCCACTGGCCCGCGGTGTCACTCACCACGGTCACCCTGGCATTCTTCATCCAACACTCTGATCCATCCCGAGTCCTGACCCTCCTCGTCGGCGGCTGCTGTGCTCTCGAGGGGCTCCTGGGGGCCGGGCTCCTGCGCTGGCTGATCGGCCCCCGCCTGGAACTCCACCGGGTGCGGGATGTGCTCGGGCTGGTGACGCTGTCCGCCGGACTCAGCAGCCTGCTCGCCGCGGCCCTGGCCGTCGCCTCCATGGCGCTCCTGGGAGCCATCCCCTGGGAGCATTACTGGCCCACGTGGTGGGTGTTCTGGGTTGGCGACGCCATGGGCGTGCTCGTGGTGGTACCGCTGGTGCTCGCCTGGCGGAGCGGACTCGAACACTGGGAGCGCCTCCGCCGCTGGGAGCTGGGCGTGTCCCTGCTCGCCCTGGGGCTCGTCACCCACCTCATCTTCCGCGGAGAGCCACTGGATCCGTGGATCCTCCAACCCCTGGTGTACCTGTTCCTGCCCTTCATCCTCTGGGCCGCCCTTCGCTTCGAGGCCGTGGGCGCCACCACCGCCACCGCCATCGTCTCCACCGTGGCCCTCTGGCACACCGCTCACGGCCACGGCCCCTTCGCCCTGCCCACGCTCCAGCACCACCGGAGCGTCGCCGCCTTGCCCGACGGGAAGCGCGACGGCCTCGAGCCCACCTTCAAGGCCTCGGAGCCGCAGCACAACCAGAACCTGGCGATGCTCCAGTTGTTCCTCGGCGCCATCAACCTCTCCGGCCTGCTGCTGGCCGCCGCGCTCGGCGAGCGTCGCCGCGCCCAGCTCGAGGTGTCCGCGCTCAACCTGGAGCTCCGTCAGTCCGTGGCGAGCCTCGCCCGGACACAATCCGAGCTCGTGGCACGCGAGCGCATGGCGGTGCTCGGCGAGCTGTCCGCCACCCTCGCCCATGAGGTGCGCAACCCTCTGGGCGCCATCGCCAACTGTGTCTCGGCGCTGCGCCACCTTCCCGGACGCCAGCACCCGGCCCAGGAGGAGGAGCTGCTCAACATCATCGTCGAGGAGGTTCAGCGGCTGGATCAGCTCGTGCGCGAGCTGCTCGACTTCGCGCGGCCGGTGCAGCCTCAGCCGCGCCCCGAGCCACTCGAAGGCCTGGTGGAGGGGGCGCTCTCCTCCGCGCTGCGCTCCCAGGCCATGAACTCCCGTGTCACGGTGCAGCGGGAAATCTCTCCGAACCTGCCGCCCGTGCTGGTGGACCCGCCGCTGCTCCACCTGGCCCTGGCCAACCTCTTCACCAACGCCCTGCAGGCCATGCCCGACGGGGGCTCGCTCCACGTGCGCATCGCTCGCGAGGAGCGGGCCGCCCCGCGGCTCATGCTCTCCATCTCCGACACCGGGCGCGGCATGCCTCCCGAGGTGCAGCGGCGCATCTTCGAGCCGTTCTTCACCACGCGCTCCAACGGCGTCGGGCTGGGACTGTCCATCGTCCTGCGCATCGTCGAGGGCCACCTGGGCCAGCTCGAGGTGCGCAGCGCCGAGGGGCTCGGCACCACCTTCACCCTGCGACTGCCGTGCGCGGAGCTGCCGGCCTAGAACGGGATGTCGTCGTCCGTGTGCGGAGGCGGCTCGCTGTCATCCCGGGCCGACGACGGCGGGCCACCGCGATCCTCGTCCCCGCCTCCACCGCCGCCCTGCCGGGCAATCTCCGCCTCGATGGCCGCCAGCAGCGCGCGCTCCTTGTCATGCCACCGAGACTTGCTCGGGTCGTTCAAAGAGCGCCGGGCGCCGTTGGCGTAGTACTCCAGGTCCTGCATCGTGGCCCCTCGGATGGGCCCACCCTTGCTGCGGCCGTAGTTGGGGAACACCCCCCCATCGCCCCCGCCGCCTCCACCCGCGCTGGCCGCCCGCCGAGGCGCCGGAGCCGACACCGGCGCAGCCTCCGGGGTGCCGCCGATGAAGAGCTCGCCCATGCGCAGCGTGAAGCCGTCCTCGTGCTTGAACGCGGTTCCCACGCGCACGTGCTCCACGCGCCCATCGGCACGTCGCACCGCCACGGAGACCGGATAGCCTTGCTCGCTCATGCCGCCCGAATCCCATCCCCTGGCAGGTCTGTCAACGGCCGTGTGACCTGTCGTGTCGGGAACGCAAGGCCCTCCGTGAGCCGCTCTCCCGAGCGTCCGGCCAGCCTCGACACCGCGGAGCCATGCCCCGCGGTTCCAGGGATTCGAAGTTCAGCGCAGGCCCTCCCAGAGGGAGCGCCCGGCTCAGTGCAGGGAGACCATCCCCGCGCCGCCCTTCTTGCGCACCCAGGCCTTGGGCTTGGGCGGCTCCTTGGGAGCGGCGGGCTCAGGCTGGCGGTCACGGGCCGCGGCCCGGCCTCGAGGCAGCGTCACGTCCTTCGCGGAGTGAGGAGCCGCGTCATCCACCCAGTCCGCCGGGCGACGGTTGGTGCGGATGAGCAGGCGCAGCTTCTGGTAGTGCGCAGAGCAATAGCCCTTGGAGCGCGCCGGCCGCTTGCAGCCCACCACCGCACAAGCGCGGGTGGAGGAAGAAGGAGCCGCCGCGGGAGCCGCCTTGCCCTTCTTGGCCTTCACCGGAGCGGCCGCAGGGGCGCGCGCGGGAGCCGCAGCAGGAGCGCGCGCGGGAGCCGCCTGCGGAGCGCGCGCGGGAGCTGCCCGCGGCTGAGGCGCGGCCACCTTGGCCTGGGCGTGGCGAAGAACCGCCTCCCTGCCTCTCTGGCCGAGCAGGGGCGCCAGCCTCCCTGTCACGTCTCGCAAGACTTGGAGGGAGTTCAACCCCCGCTCCAGCTGAACGATGGATTTCTGGAGCGGGCTGAGCTGGGCCGTCAGCTCGCGCCGAATCATCTCTCGAAGCGCTTTTTCAAAGGACATGCACTGCCACATATACACCGGTGGCCCCGCCGTAGTGAGTCTTGCTTTACCCCAAGGCAAAAAAAGAGCCCCGAGGTTGCCCTCGGGGCCGCTGTTTACCGAGCGCGAGCGCTCAGCTTGAACCGCCGGTTGCGCCGCCGGGAGCGCGGGACCACCCACGCCACCCACAGCACCAGCACCGCTGGAATGAAGAGTTGAACCATGACCATCCCCCCGAGCTGAAACCCCCCGTCAGACAGGACGGGAGCCCCCCAGGTGTTGCTGAAATGGGCGCACGCAGCCACGGAGCCCTCTGGGACATGCGCCCGCGAGGCCCACGCTCTACTGCGTCACCCTGACATTGCCTGCCGCGAGAGCCCTCAGCCCTCGCTCTTCACCTGCGCCTGCGGCCGCTCGGCCTCCGACACGGACTTGCCGGAGGACTCGGCCGGGCGCGGAACCTCTCGCTGCACTTCCACTTTCGGGGTGGGGGCTGGATGGGGAACCGGTGTCGCCCACGCGCGCACCACCGCCACCCCCACCCACAACACCAGCGCCGCCGGAACGAACAGATGACCCATGACACCTTCCCCTGTAACTGGAGCGGCGGCCTGGACGAGCGCCCCACCCGTTTCCTGAAACGAACCGGGACCGGCTCTATTTCGTCGCGAAGTGTAGGCCCCCGGTCTGACATTCCGTCCCACCCCGCACGTTCCACGCGTTTGGTGCGGCGTTCGCGCCTCGCTTGCGGCATGGTGCGCCCCACGACGCCGGGGGCAGACGAGGAACTCCCACTTATGACGACCGATACGCTCGACACACTGTCCATCAACACGCTCCGCACCCTGGCCATGGATGCGGTGGAGAAGGCCCACTCGGGGCACCCGGGCGCGCCCATGGCGCTGGCCCCCGTGGCCTACCAGCTCTGGCAGCAGGAGCTGCGGTACGACCCGGCCAGCCCCAGTTGGCCCAACCGCGACCGGTTCATCCTCTCCAACGGCCACGCCTCCATGCTGCTGTACGGGCTCTTGCACCTGAGCGGCGTGAAGCGCGTGAACCGGGACTCGGGCGTGGAGGACGTGCCCGCCGTCTCCATGGAGGATCTGCAGAAGTTCCGCCAGTTGGACAGCGTCACCCCCGGCCACCCGGAGTACCGGTGGACCTCCGGCGTGGAGACCACCACCGGCCCGCTGGGCCAGGGCGTCTCCAACAGCGTGGGCATGGCCATCGCCTCGCGGTGGTTGGCCAACCACTTCAACCGGCCGGGCTTCACCCTGTTTGACTATGACGTGTGGGCCCTGTGCGGCGACGGGGACATGATGGAGGGCGTGGCCAGCGAGGCCGCCTCCGTCGCCGGGCACCTCCAGCTGCCCAACCTGTGCTGGATCTACGACGCCAACCGCATCTCCATCGACGGCAGCACGGACCTGGCCTTCACCGAGGACGTGGGCCGGCGCTTCGAGGCCTATGGCTGGCGCGTGCTGCACGTTGACGATGCGAACGACCTGGGCGCCCTGTCCCAGGCGTACCGCACCTTCAAGGAGCAGCGCGGCAAGCCCACGCTCATCATCGTGCGCAGCCACATCGGCTTCGGCGCGCCGAAGAAGCAGGACACCGCGTCCGCTCACGGCGAGCCGCTGGGCGCCGAGGAGATCAAGGGCGCCAAGAAGGCCTATGGCTGGCCCGAGGATGCTCAGTTCCTGGTGCCCGACGGCGTGCGCGAGCGCTTCCAGGAGCGGCTCGGCGCCCGCGGCAAGCAGCTGCGCGAGGCGTGGGAGAAGTCGCTCGGCGAGTACCGGAAGCAGCACCCGGAGCTGGCCGATCAGCTCGAGCGCATGCAGCGCTTCGCCCTCCCCGAGGGCTGGGACAAGGAGCTGCCCTCCTTCCCCGCGGACGCCAAGGGCGTAGCCACTCGCGAGTCCAGCGGCAAGGTGCTCAACGCGCTGGCGAAGAACTACCCGTGGCTGCTGGGCGGCTCGGCGGACCTCAACCCGTCGACCAAGACGTACATCACCTCGTCGGGCCCCATGAAGCCGGGTGACCTGGGCGGGCGCAACATCCACTTCGGTGTGCGCGAGCACGCCATGGGCTCCATCGTGAACGGCCTGGCGCTGAGCAAGGTGCGCCCCTACGGCGCCACCTTCCTCATCTTCAGCGACTACCAGCGCCCGGCCATCCGCCTGTCCGCCATCATGGAGGTGCCCGCCATCCACATCTTCACCCATGACTCCATCGGTCTGGGCGAGGACGGGCCCACGCATCAGCCCGTCGAGCAGCTGTCCAGCCTGCGCTCCATCCCGGGCCTCATCGTCCTGCGCCCCGGGGACGCCAACGAGGTAGCCGAGGCCTGGCGCGTCATCGCCCACCAGACGCACCACCCGGTGGCGCTCGTGCTCACCCGCCAAGCCGTGCCCACGCTGGATCGCACGAAGTACGCCCCCGCCTCGGGCCTGGCCAAGGGCGCCTACGTGCTCGCCGACTCCGACGGCACGCCGGACCTCATCCTCATCGGCACTGGCAGCGAGGTGTCGCTGTGCCTGGAGGCCTCCGAGAAGCTCAAGGCCGAGGGCGTGAAGGTCCGCGTGGTGAGCATGCCCTCGTGGGAGCTGTTCGATCAGCAGGAGCAGAGCTACCGGGACTCCGTGCTGCCTCCGTCCGTGACGGCCCGAGTGGCCGTGGAGCAGGCCGCCGCGTTCGGGTGGGAGCGCTGGGTGGGGCTGCGCGGCTCCGTGGTTGGCATGCGCACCTTCGGCGCCTCCGCGCCCATCAAGGCCCTGCTGCAGAAGTTCGGCTTCACCGTGGACAACGTGGTGAAGGAGGCGAAGCAGGTGCTCGCCCAGGCGCGCAAGTAGCGCGTGCCGTGGTGGCTCGGGCTCTTTCGGGGCCCGAGCCTGTTCGTTGTCAGCTGCCTTCTTACCGCTGGGCCTTGCGTGAACCCTGGAGGTGCTTGCGCACCCGCTGCTTGCCCTTGGGACGCTCGGCGGCCAGTTCGAAGCCTTCCTCGAGGAACAGCGGCAGCGTGCCCGTGTATGCGAACGAGGCACCCAGCTTCACCGTGCCCTCGGGCAGCTTCACCGGATAGCCCTCCACGACCTTGGCTCCTCGCTTCTTCAGCACAGGGAGCGCTGCCTTCAGCAGGGTCCTGGCCACGCCCTGCCCTCGCCAGTCCTTGTGCACGAAGAAGCAGGGCAGTGACCAGACTTCATCCGCGTCCTCGCACTTCAGGCTGGGGGCGCGATCCAGCTTCTTGAACTCGCGCCTCGGGCCCAGCGCCAGCCAACCCACAGGCTCTTCGCCCACGAAGGCCAGGAGCCCTTGCGCCTCGCCGCCGCGCACCAGCGCCTTCATCCGCTGCTTGGCTTCGGCGCCCTTCACGTCGGCGTAGCGCTCACCCTTCTCCAGCCGCCAGAACATGCACCAGCAGCCCGCGCACGCTCCGTTCGCTCCGAACAGCTTCTCGAAGGCGGGCCACAACTCCGGCGTCAGCTCGCGCGTCTCGATCTGCGTGGCGCTCTTTTTCATCGCGCGGAGCTTAAACCTCCTCAATTCCAGGTCATGGCGGAATTCCTCCTCCTGTTGAGTCTGACCTGACAGGTCTTTCCGGATACCCGCTCGGGTCTCTACCCGGCGCGTCAGGGACAACCGAGGCAGTTTTCCCCTCCACACCCCTCCGTCCCCTCGAAGAGGCTGACCTGCAAGGTGGGGTGCCACCTACCTCTGATTTCAGGTTGGAAGGGCCTTGCCATCGACGGCATGTTGCAGGTAGTGAGGGAGGAGCCTCCCCTGTCGAGTCCTGTGCCCCAGTGTTCGCGATGCCTCGAGATCCGCTGCTCACAGCACGCCAGGGCGAGACGCTGACGCAGCAGCTCCAGTGGCTGACGCTCTTCATGGATCCGCTCGAGCCCCTGTGGCGCGCGGCCCTCGACGCCGTGCTGAGCGCTCCCGTCATGCACCTGGATTCCCGCGGCCTGCCCGTCGTCCTGGATGACTCCAAGCCCCTGGAGTCCAAGCTGGGCTCGTTCTGGGTCTATGTCGGCGGCTCCACGGCCCTCTTCGTCTACTCGCCCGCTGGCAAGGAACAGGATGGGCTCGGGCCCGAGAAGCTCCTCGCCAGGCGCCAGGGCTACGTAGTCACCAGTTGTTCCAGCCGCTTCGACTTCGTCTTCCAGCAACCCTCCCTCGTCCCCTGCGGCTGCAACCGAGAGGTACAACGCCTCTTGCTCCGCAGCGGTGACCCGCGAGCCACCAATGCCCTGAACCTCTTCCAACAGCTCTATGCCTTGGAAGATGAAACCCGCGGCCTCTCCCCCGAGGCGCGGCTCTCCCGGCGCCAGACCCAGAGCCGGCCCGGCTATGACGATCTGGTGCGCTGGTGCACGAAGCTGCGTCCAGATGAGCCCCCCTCCTCACCCCTGGGGCGGGCCGTCCATCACGTGCTCGATCATGAGGCGGCGCTGCGACGCTTCCTCGATGATGGCGTCATCCCCATCGACAACACGGTCATCGAGCAGCTCCCCGTGCGATCGGCGCTGGTTCGCAAGCCCCTGGTCGCCAGCAGTGACGCGGAGGCACAGCGCGCCGCCATCGTCTGCACCCTGTGGAGCTCCTGCCTGCTCGCTGGCGTCGAGCCCATCACGTATCTGCACGATGTGCTCGAGCGCCTGGCCCACGGCGTGCCCCCAGGCTCCATCGCCGAGCTGCTGCCCTCTCGTAGGCGGGCCCTGCACTGACAGGGCATCACACCGCCAGGCTTCGAAGCTGGACGAGCCCCTCGGTGCAGAACCACTCGCTCTCTCCGAGCGCCCTGTACATCGCCGTCTGCCACGAGTTCGGGTTGGCCTTCGCGCAGCTCTCCTCGTGGGAGCGCAGGTGGCTTCGGACGCCGTCCACTCCGGCCTTCTCCTGGAGCCCCAGCAAGAGGTGCTGCATGTTCATCAGCTCGTTCGCGGCCTGGGTCTTGTAGAGCCTTCCCAGCTTGTAGGTTCGGAAGTGGTGCCGTGCCCGCGCTCCCCAGATCGCTGGCCAGCTCGCAGGGGGCCGAACCGAGTAGCGCAGCGTGGGTGGCGTGTTCTCGACCACCTCCGCGTGGAGCCACGGCTCCTTCCCGAAGTCATCGAAATACGGATGGAAGGTCTGCTCCTCTGCCTTCCTCGGGATCGCGTCCTGCTTCCACTTGTTGCAGTCGCCGCAGGCCGGAACCAGGTTGGTCGGTGTCACGGCGAGCGCCGGGAACATCGCCTGCGGCAGTTGGTGATCCAGCGTCGACACCGGGAGGTGGCCGCACAGCGGACATATTCCCTTCGCCCTGAGCATCAGCGCGTCGTAGACGCGGCGCCCTGCCGAGCCGCTCCGGGCCATTCTCCTCTTGTAGAGGTCAGACATCTCCCGGGCCGTCACCTGTCCCGCGACGTCCTTGTGCTCCTCGAGCGTGTAGAGCCTCCCCGCCTTCGCGGTGGCATCGAACACCTGGGCCGCCGCCCCGATGTCCGGCGCCACCCGCAGGAAACGCTCCTTCAGCTCTGAATCCCTCACTCCCTCCACGCACCGGAGGAAGACAGTCGTTGGGTCTTGCTGTGGCTTGCCGAGATGGCGCATGGGAGTTCAGCTCGGGTCCTCGGATCCGCGTTCATCGACCAGCCCTCGGGCGATGATGCGCGCCTCCGTGCCCAGCTTCCCTCCAAAACGCTCCAGCACCGCCTCGTAGCGCCCCGTCTCCTCCACCGCCTCTTCCACCAGCTTGTGGAAGCCGGACCGCGTCGCCTCCAACCCGAAGACTTCCCGCGTGAGCACTCCCACGTTCTCGCCGAATGTCTCGAGCGCAGGCCTGTCGGCACGCACCTCCGTACCGGAACGGCGGAGGATCCACACGCAGGCGCTCGGCGCCTCCTGCAGCACCACCGGCGAGTGCGTGGCGATGATGGCCACCCCGTTGCGCTGCACAAGCAGGTCCGACAGGCTCCGCACGAAGGCCGCGAGCAGCGGCGGGTGCAGGTGCGCCTCGGGCTCGTCCAGCAGCACCAGGGTCCGCTCGTCCACCGCCTCCACCAGGCGCGTGAGGGTCAACAGGACAATCTTGTGACCCGAGCTCAGCCGATCGTAGAGCTGCCGTGCCCGCCCCTCCCAGCTGGTTTCCTCGTCCCCTTCCCAGAGCGTCGACGCGCCGGAGCCAGCGTCGCTCCTCGACAGCGCGGCCACATCCTCTTCCTGGAAGAGCGGATCCGCCTCGAGGGTCTCGAGCGCCCTTCGCCACCGCTCGGCGCGAGCACCCGAACGGCACCGGCCCACACTGCCAACGAAGTCCTCCGTCAGCTCCTCCACCGTCTTCGGAGGAAGTCTCCGGCCATTCTCTGCTTGCGCGGGTGCTTGCCTCAACCCCACGTAGGCGTAGCGGAGCGCGTGGGGCTCGGGCAACGGGCCGAAAGGATCAAAAGCGCTGAACGTGACGGAGACCAGGTTGGCGAAGAGCCCCGTGCCGCGCGCTTCGCCCTGCGACTCGAAGGCTCCTACCTCCGCGACATTCGGGTGCTGCTCCACCAGCGCCCGCGTCATGCGGTTCAGGCATCGCGTCTTTCCCGCGCCGTTCCTTCCGATGAGGACGTGGATGTTCGTCGGAGGCAATGAACTCGGAGTGACTTCGAAGCTCAAGGCGAGCGGCGACTCCTCGGGCGGATCCTTCCGTGGGAACGCGTAGGTGAATTCGAAGCCCTGGTGCTGCGCATCACCTTGGATGAGCCGGTGAAAGCGGCCTTGCACCATCGCCTCGGGAATGAAGCGCAGCAGCGAGCCGTGCAGCACCGGCTCCTGACGAGCGCTCTCCAACACGGAGAGATCGTCCGCGATGTCCCTCAGGCCCTTGAGGATGCGCTCGCCCAACGAGCCGGCCAGCTGGTGCAGCGTCTCGTAGTAGTTCTCGTCCTGCCCCAGTGAGAAGAACCGCTCATCCAGGGCGTCGAACTCACCGAGGGGCATGGGCCGATTGCCGGTCATGCCGCGCCGACCAATCTTCACCGCCCCGGCATCATGACGCGTCCCGCTCCCGTCGAAGACCACCAGCAGGTACGTGGTCTCGAATTGGCCCAGGTCAACCCACTCGTCTTCGAGCAGGAAGGCCTTCTCGCCCTCCGAGGCCATGTGAGTTTTGGCAGGAACGACGCTGAAAAGCATTCCGCGCGCCTCGAGTCCACTGGGGGGCTGCCGAGCGGAGTACCTCAATTGCCAAGAGTGGCAGAGAACCCACCAAGTGACGTTCGCCAAAGTAACTCACTCGGTTGGCCTCCGCGCTCATGCCAATGGGCTCGTCTCAGCGCACGCACTGGACAGCCCCCTGCAGGGGGTATGCTCGTGCACGCGTTTGATACAGGCGCAGTGGCACGGATGTGCCCAGATGCGACAGTTGCAGTGGGACCGTGAGGTGCACGGGCACAAGGATACAGGTCGCGGGTCCCTCGCTGCGGGGCGGGTCCCCCCGTCGCTGACGGGTCCTCCCGCCCCGGCGTCCCGCTCGCCCATGACACGCAGCCGTTCAACAGGGCGAGGAGTTTTCACTCAAGTGCGGGTCGCGGCGATCAAGCTGAGCCGCCCAGTTGGCGTTACCACACTGGGCCATGCGCGAGTGCTTCGAGAGCTTCTGAAACCAGGGCAGGCCTACCTACGTGGTGCGGGCTGTTCAGTTCTGTGCCAACAGCAGAGGCGGCCCCCCTCCGGGCGCGGTCTGGGCCAACTGGTATGCCTGTCGTACCAGTTCGGCTGACGCTCGCCGCCCCAGGGGTTCCTGCTTCATGCTGGGGCTCGTCATTCGCGGTAGAGGGCTCTACGCCAGATACTGCCCCTGCCGCACGGCCGCTGTGCCCTCGTGATAGCCTCTGGCAGGCTCCGACACATGTGGTCTCGTGTTCAAAGGAAGCCTTGATGTCCGCAACGCTGCGCATCCTCCACATCTCGGACCTGCATGCCGCCCACGGCCGGCACGCGTGGCGGCGGCAGCGGGTGCTCGGGGATTCATGGAGGCGCAATCTCGACGAACTGCTCGAGGATGGCCCGTTCGACCTCGTGTGCTTCACCGGAGATGTAGCCTACGGCGGCAGGGCGGATGAGTACTCTCTGGCCCAATCCCTCCTCGTTCAGATCCTCGAACCGCTCCGGCTCTCGATGGGCCGGCTCTTCGTAGTCCCCGGCAACCATGACATCGATCGCGATGTAGGGAAGGCTGCCTGGGAGACGCTTCGCAAGAACCATGGTCGCACCGAACCGGTCGCTCTGGCTCGATGGATGGCCGAAGACAAGCCACCCCTGGGCTATGAGAAAGGACAGCGCGACGAGCTTCTCTCCAGGCAGGCCGCGTACCGCCACTGGGTGGGCAAGACCCTCGGACGACCCGATCTGCTGCCTGAGAACTCTCCCCACGGCACTCTGGGTTTCCGCAGCTCGCTCCGGTTGCCCAACCTCCCAGACATCCACGTCATCGGCCTCGACTCCGCCTGGGCCGCAGGCGACGACAACGACTCGGGCAAGCTGCTGCTGACCGACGAGCAGGTGGGCGCCTTGACGACGGGCTCAGATGGCATGGCACTCCCGGGGTTCCGGCTGGCCCTCATCCACCACCCGCTCACCGACCTCTTCGATGGGAAGGATGCCTCCCAGCTCCTCGCCAACAACGTGGACCTACTCCTGCGCGGACACCTCCATGAGACGGCTGTCGAGACGCTGGTGGAACCGGGATGTACCTCGCGCCAGTTCGCCGCAGGGAGCCTCTATGCTAGCGATCGCTGGCCCAATGCCTGCCACGCCATCACTGTCTCCTTCGATGAACACGGCCGCCCCCGGCGGTATGCACTGCGCTTCAGGACCTGGTCGCCCCACGGGCACTGGTTCGATGACGGTGGTGTCTATCGTGAGGCACATAGCGGGCGGCTGTCGTGGTCACCTGCTTCTGCTCCTGTTCATGCTCAGGATACGCGCCCCCCACCGCTGGTCTTCATCGGCCGCGACACGGAGCTGAGCCGGATTGCCTGTTGCGTGCTCCCGGAGAATGACCGGCCACCTGTCCCCGTGTCGATCCAAGGGATGCCGGGAATCGGGAAGACCACCCTCGCCGAGCGCTTCTTCGCGCTCCACCAAGAGCGCTTCCCAGGAGGACTGCTGCGGCTGGTACTCGATCCCCAGGCGCCGCAACGGGCAGACCAGCTCCTTCAGCAACTCGCGGAGCGGCTCGACCTGTCTGTCGGCATGGAGGGATTGGCCGACCGGGTCCGCACGCATCTTCACAGCTCCAGAATGCTATTGCTGGTGGAGAACGTGGACTCGGAGCTGGCCGCCCAGGAGAGCGTGGCGCTGGTGCGTCAGTTTCGCGGCTGTCCTCTGCTGCTCTCCGGGCGTCTCCTGGGGCTCGGGGCTGCCGCTGGCTGGGAAATCATCGAAGTGCCGCTCTTCGGAGAGGCCCAGGCGCTGGAGCAACTCGATGATGAGTGGCGGCCTGCCCAACCCCATGAACTGCCGCAGCGGAAGGAACTGGCACGGGAGCTCGGCTACTTGCCCCTGGCCCTGCACCTAGCGGCGGGCTACTTGAGCATTGGCGGACTCGATGTCCCCCACTTCCTCGATGAGCTGCGCGCTCAGAGACTGAGGCTCGCCCCCAACGATAAATCCGACCGCTTGCTGGATGGTACTCATGATCCGGCGCGAGCAATTCTGGGCAGCACCTTCGAGCTGTCACTCCAGCTACTGCACAGCCAACTGGGTGCTGATGCAGAGCGGATGATTGCGGGGCTGGAAGCCCTGGGCCATGCATCGGCTCGTGGTTTTGGGGCCAAACTAGGCACCACCGTGGCGGACCTAAATGAGAGGGAGTTTCGCAAGCTCCTGCACAATGCGCTGCTGCTCTCTCTGATTTCCAAGATACCTCACACGGAGCGACCGGATGGGGCCTGGCGTATCCACCCCCTCGTGGCTGAGTTTCTCCGGCATCAGCCTGGAGCAAACGCAGGCATCGGTCGGCTGAGAGCGTGGTTCTTGACCAGATTGCCGACGCTCGGGCCTGGGAAGGAGCAGGAGCAGGGCCAACATTGGAACGAGCTGCACCAGGAGACTGACGCTCTCGTGGACTGGCTGGCACGGATTCCTCAGGAGGACATGGTCGAAGTTGAGCGAGCGGGCGCCCGGTATGCATGCCTCAACGGCCCCTACACGGCCTGGCTCTCCTTCTACGAAGAAGCCTTGCAGGCCCCCCTTTCGGACGATGCTAGTGGAGTGTCCGACAAGTCATTCGACATAGTCGTGGGGAATGAATAGCTCTGGTGGATGAGGAGACGACCGCCGCACCTGATCCATCTGGTCCCCGAAGAAGCAGCGTACTTGGAGA
>NZ_JAHXBF010000044.1 GCF_020103695.1 Hyalangium versicolor | reverse complement strand
TCAGCGCGCGGTGGGCAACCCGCCGCTTTGCCACGGCCTCTCGCTCAGAACGGCAAGCCGTGCCGTACCCCAGTCTACCCACCGAGGATCGCGGCATCACGCACTCCTGCCGAAAGGACACTATGAAGGCGCGGTGAGGGATCTGCCACTCGTCCTAAGGGCGATTCTGAGGGGGCTGGCTGGGCGCGATTCTATTCCCCTGCTCGTTAGCAAGGTCTTCCTCAAGGCGTTCCTGGAACCTGAGCGGTCTCGAGAGACACTGGAGGGGGCGCTACCCATCCTTCGACAGGCCTCGGTCTTGAGCGCAGGGCATGCTCCGGCCTGGGCTTGTCCGGAGTTGTCGGCGAGCCTTCCGCCTGGGACTTGGTTGCCTGTGTCGAGCGCACGACTGACGCCTTGTGGCGAGTTGGCTGTGCCGCTGCCGGACGACTTGGGACGGGGGCGGCTACGGGTTTCGGCGCAGCCGCTGACCCAGATCAATCCCCGAGCGGGAGGACAGGGCGTTGGACCAGTTCAGGGATGGATCGCGGCACAACTAGCTTCCTTCGCTGCGCTGCCTTTGGGGCGACCAAGGAATGCAGTGCCGTTTGTCGTGGGAGGACATCCCCTTGCCGAGGAATTGAGTGTGCTCTACGTCCACGGCCCAAAACTTCGTGCACGGGCGGCAGCGAATGCGCCCCTCTTACCTGCGGAGCCTCGTCGACGCGAGATAGGAGTCCGCCTGCCCGCCATACTGGCCTCGCAGGACACTCCTCTACACAGGATCCTCGTGGTACGAGGATCAATCGTTAAGCCGGGGGATGTGTGGCTTGAGGCTCCCCTGACTTTGTGGGCGCGCGACACGGGGGCGAAGACGCTGAGTACTCAGCGCCTTCATACGGTGCCCTCGTGTGATCTTCTTGCCCATGTGTTCCAGATGGAGGAGCCCGAGGACCTCGAGGACCCCGAGGCGGAGACTGAGTCGGCCCCGGAGGATAGTTTGGCCTCGGAGGCCGTTCCGGCGAGCCCTGCGGAGGCGGCAGTGGTCCCGCTTCCCATGGCGGACGAGTTGCTTCCGCTGAGGCCGGTTCTGCCGGCGGCTGCCGAGCGTTGGTTTGTTCCTCCGGGGGTTCAGGGGACCGTGGTGGAGGTGCGCGAGGAGGTCGTGCGAGACAAGACCGAAGCATTGCTAGCGTGGAGGCTCACCCTCATCGTGGCACTTGAGGCGCCTGTGGACGTCCGGGGCCAACTCCTGTTGCCGGATGGCCGGGTGGCTGTGTTGGAAGGAGGGTTCGCCCGGGAAGAGATGCCATATGGGGAGGATGGGCAGCCCGTGCACCTTGTCATCGAGGATCCCACCCTGGCTTCCACTCCTGACACAGATATCTGGTTCGATGCCGCGTCGGGTGAGTTGCTGCATCTTGCTGCCTCGCGGGTGGGGAGGTGCTGGATCCTGACTCAAGACGCTTTCGTGAAGGGCCCGGACGCTCAGTTGCGCTTCCGTGCTCGGGATGGGGAGGGCATTGCGGCGGCGCCAGACTCGCCCGCGCTTTCCACCGTGGATCGGCTGTGGTGGGCGGCGGCGAGGCCTGATGAGGCCTCCATCCTCTCAAGAGAAGCGCGGTCCTGGACGGGGGGACTGCCGGGCTTCTGGCCCCACCTTGTTGAGGTATTGGAGGCAGCAGGGGTCATGCCCCCTACATCCTCAGAGCCTGAGCCGTGGAAGGATGTGTCCACCGAGCGGCGCGAACTTCGCTTTGAAGTCCCGTCGGCGACACGGCTGCGTAGCTGGCCTACTACGTACACAGAGGCGGAGCAGGATTCACCTCTGCGCTGGGGTTGTAGCTGTGGGCAGATCCAGGGACGTGCGAGAGCGTTCGAGGTGTGCCAACCGGATTCCTCGGGATGTGGAACGCCGGTCTTGCTTCGTCCTGCACTGAGCAGGAGGCGTCCTCTGTCTGTGTTTCGACTTTGCGAGCCGGTGCTCCACCCCTGGCGTAAGGAGACCGCCGCAGCGCTGTTAGGTCTCACCGTCTCCGAGTTGGAGCGGCGTTATGTAAAGGATGGGGCTTTGGTGCTGGGCATCCAGATGTACAAAGCCGTGCGCCGGGAAGACCCGGGGGCAGCAGTGCGCGACCGCATCTCCCGTTCCACCTCTCCTGCTGAGCGCGAGGAATTGCTGCGCGGTCTCCGGGCAGTAGAGCGGGATGTGAAGGCGCTGGGGAGGATGTTACCGGGACGGCTGATCGTGTCCTCAGTGCCCATCTTGCCTTGGGTGCTACACCCCACGGGGCTGCCTCGGGGTGCAGCCGAGAAGGTGAAATCCCCACTCACTCATGCCTATTTGCGTGTGCGCTTGGCCTCCGATCGGCTCAAGCGGTTGCGGCGGTCCGGTTCCAGGCTCTTGTGGGAAACGGCGCGTCGCGCGCTACTCGCTGAGATGGACGCTCTGTGGGGACCCGTGTCCCAAGGACGGCAGGAGGGTGAGCCCACGCATCTCGCTGGATTGCTCGCGCGCCTGTGGCCCTTGACACGGCCTCCAGGTCTGCGCTCTGTGGTGCCGGGAACTTTCCGGATTCAGGGGCGGCCTGCGCGGGACGACAAGGCCCCGGCACTGGAGTGCAACGTGGAGCGTATGCAGTCCTACGCCGAGCTTGCGGCACGCATCCCCGTGCCCGAGATACGGCAGGGACAGAAGGAGGATATTCAACTCCTTCGCTCGCTCCACGGCTCGTCTCGGGACGGGGTCGTCCAGGTGCTGCTGAGAGTGGAAGGGGAGTCGTGGGGAGTGACCACGACGGGGGTCTTGACCTCAAGGGGCCCTGTCTACCTACCTGTTGTGTCGCCTCTTCTCATTGAGATGTCCTCTCCAGATTTCTGGGCGGAGCGCGCCGCGCGTGACCGGCTGCTGCGTCAGCATCTGCCTTGGTTATTTATGGTCCTAGGCGCTTTTCAAGCGCTGGAGGATGATTCAGAGGAGGCAGGGAGAGGAGTGCTCGAGTCGTCACTGCGTCCGGGGCCCTCGGTACGGGCTCTGCGCCATGAGGGAGTGGAGGTTCCGCCGCTGGGCTCCGTCGGAATACTGGCACTACGGGAATTGATGGCAGGGCTGGCTCGGCCGGAGTCGCGCCCACTGGACTTCTGTCGGCTCGTGGAAGAGTCCCGCCCCCGTCCTTGTGGAGAGGATGGTTCCCGTGCCGCCGAGATGATTGAGGCCGTCGTGCAACGGGCTTTCCCAGGAGACGGGGCGTGGATGCGGATGAGCCAACGATTGCTCGTGCGTGCGCTGGTGGGGTGGTGGAAGGGACCCCCCTCCGAGGCGTCGCCCTCTGGATGGCGGTGGTTGCCCCCGTTGGAGCGGGGGCCGCCCGGAACCCGTCGCTGCGTACCTCCACTGGCCTCGTCCGCCTGGGAGGAGTGGCCCGCTATGGCGGCGGCGATCGCCCCCATCCGTTTTCTGCTTGAGAACGAAGGTCGCCCCATGGAGGATTGCTGGAGTCATACCCTGCGTTTGGTATTAGGCTTCGACGTGGATGAGCAGCCTGTGGACCAGGCAGAGTCTGAGCTTCCAAGCCTTGAGGATGAACTTGGGGTGCCCTTGCCCGGGAAAGGCATTCTCCTCATGCCAGATCCCGAGGCTGTTCCTGAACCTCTATCCATTAAGCGAATAGTGGGCAGCGCCAGTGGAACTCCTGAAGAACTCTCATTCTTAAAGGTGTCGTTGGAGGCATGGTTGTCGGCGAAAGCCGTGTCCGTCGTTTCCACGCCTACGCTCCCGTGCAGGGAGCAACTTCCCGAGGTAGTGCTGTTGTCATCGTCAATGTCGAACTGGTTGAAGGGAGGAACTCCGCGATGAGCACTCTCATGGAATCCAGGACGCTCGTGGCTCCGGGCGAGTTGCGCACGGATGCATTGGAGTTCTTCGACCAGGAGGCGGAGATCGATTTCTTGCTGGCTGCTCCAGGGCTTCTGCCACATCCTCCTCAGGGCCATGCGCAGTTGGCACGCGAGCCTCATTTGGACTTTCCCGTTCATGCATCGCATGCGCACCGTCAGGCAATCCTCGAGTCTCTCGGGCTTCAGCTCGACCAGTTGCCTCATACAACGGCATGGGAAGAGCGCTTGGGCGGGTGGATTCAGCGGCTGAAGTCCACCCAGGCGCGTGTCTTCCATTACTCGCGCAGGCCCCTATTCAGCCGGCTTATCAGCCGATCGGACAGCAGCCTTGTGCCAGCTGGGCCTCTTACTCGAGAACTTCTGGCACGTCCTCCAGGCGCGGAGCTGGACATGGCGTTGGCGGGCGGAATGCATGCTCAGGCACGTGCTTGGTTCCAACAGCGATTGACGGATGCAGAGGACATCTCCCAGGAGATTCAGACTCTTCTAGAGGAATCCTGGGCAGGTCCACTCATCGCAGCGAAGGAACTCTATTACAAGGTACTGTCGGAGTTCTTCCTGGAGATGCTCCAGGGTTCGGATCTCACCGATAATAACCCCTTGCTGGAGCGAATGACGGCTTTTCAGCAGGCTGCCTACCAGCAGGCTAAGGGCATCCTTCGGCGCTTTGGGGGGGTCTTTCTGGCGGACGTTGTCGGCTTGGGGAAGACATACATCGCCATGGCATTGCTTCGCTACCTCCAGGACGTGCTGGACCGGCACGCGGTTGTGGTGGCTCCTCCTGCGGTGTGTCCCGTCTGGGAGGCACTAGGCGAGGAGTCAGGCGTCCACCTGCGAACCCTGTCTCATGGAAGCCTGGGAGAACTCCCTCGATTTAATGCGCGCCAAGTACTGGTGATAGACGAGTCCCACAATTTCCGTAATCCCACGACACGCCGGTACGAGCGGCTCTGGGAGTGGTTGCACCCAGGGGGAATCCCCTCGCGGCGCCAAGTGCTGCTGCTTTCGGCGACACCCCAGAACAACAGTTCTTGGGACGTGCAGCGGCAACTGCGGCTCTTTCCCGACGACTTCACTCGATTGCCCTTCGCTGGAGAGTCGCTAGAGGATTTCTTCAAAGCGGTAGAGTCGGGTAAGGAGTCTCTCACCTCCATCCTCCAGCACGTTGTAGTGCGGCGCACCCGGCGGTTCATCCAAGCTCAGTACCCGGACGCGAAGCTACCGGTGAAACAGCGCTCGGGTGGTTATGCCTGGGTGCCCATTCGCTTCCCCACACGCATCTCCGGGCCCGAGCAGTGCTTGCGCTATCAGATCGAGGAATCATACGGGGCGGGCTTGTACGACCGCATTATCCACCTGCTGGGCAGCATGGAATACCCCCTCTACGGATTGGGGGCTTACCTACTGGAGGTGCACAAGAAGGACGAGCGCGTAGTCGGAATCCGTCAGGCAGGTCAAAGCCTTAGAGGGCTCTTTAAGGTGTTGTTGCTCAAACGTCTGGAGTCCAGTGAAGCCGCCTTTCGCATCTCCTTGGATCGGCTTCGGGAGCGCCTACGCGTGGCCCTGGAGAACCTCCAGCAGGGCTTTATCGTTCTGCACCTGGATGTGGCGGATGAAGAAGGTGGCGAAAGTGAATCGCTGCCTTCCGGCATGTTTCACGTGGATCGCTTGCGTAACGCACTCCAGGGGGACCTCGGGCGGGTGGAGGAACTCTGCACGGCCATGGGGAAACTGCCGCCAGCAGCCGAGGCCAAACTAGCACGACTGCGTGCCTACCTCGCGACACGTCCACCCCAGGTGCATCGTACCCTCATCTTCACGCAGTTCGCCGACACGGCTGACTTCTTGGTGGAACACTTGAAGGAAGGGTACGGAACCGTGGAGAAGGTGACGGGCAGCAGCGGTAATGTCCGTCAAATAATCCGCCGCTTCGCGCCGCGAGCCAATCTCTCGCCAGAAGGGACACAGGTGCCTCGGGAGAAGCAGATCGACCTGCTCATCTCCACAGACGCCTTGAGTGAGGGTATCAACCTCCAGGACGCCGATACACTCATCAACTACGACCTTCACTGGAATCCCGTGCGCCTCATCCAACGTGCGGGTCGCATTGATCGTCTTGGAAGCCCCAATGATGAGATTCACATTGCCAGTTTCCTGCCAGAGCGAGGGCTTGAGTCCCAGTTAGGCCTTGAGCAGGTGCTCCGGCGGCGCATCAAGGAGTTTCTGGAGGTCTTTGGAGAGGACAGCCACATACTCCCTGCAGAGGACCGCCTCGACGTCCAGGGAGCGCTGGACGCGTACGCAGGCAAGGCTTTTGAGAAAGCCGAGATGTCGGATGACCTGGATGCGCTCGGACGTCATGCCGAACGCATCCTCACACTGCGGCAGACCCAGCCAGATCTCTATGCGCGCGTCAAGGCACTGCGCTCAGGCCGACGGGCTGCCACGAACTCGGCGCTGCCGGGAGTTGTGGCTATGCGGCTGGGTTGGTACTGGGGCTTTTGGCGGGAGCACAAAGAGGACGGTTGTATCGAGAAGTTGGCGGATTTGGCGGGGCTGGATCTGCTATATAAACACTCCGAGCGGGAGGACTTGCGCGTACCCGGGCAGGTCTCACGGGCGAGGCTAACGCTATCATTGATGGTGGAGGAGTCCCGGCGGCTTTTCTCCATGCAGGCGGACAACGTTCGGGCTCAGCGGCAGACACCCGCGCTCGACATCAACGAGGAATGGGTACGCGCGTCGCTTGATGCACTGCGGACTAGCGCGGATGAGGAGAGGCGGGGCGTGCTGGACGCCATGGTACGTTGGGTGCTCGCGGGTCAATACAAGACTGTCTTGCGTCTGGCGGCGACGCGCTGGCGCAAAGAGCAACTGACGGGAGAAGCGCTGTTCCAGCAGATGACGGCGATGATGCGCTTCGAGTTGAAGAACGAGTTTCTTGGAGAAGAGCAGGTCGTGGGTGCGGTCGTGGGGAGCGGCGTTGCCAGCTGATATCCGCGCCTATTCAACGGCGATGGGCCGCACTGGTATGACAAGCATACCAGTTGGCGCAGTCCGCGTCCGGAGGGGAGCCTCCGAGGGTGTGCTCAGTGACTGATCACTCGGCGCGCGGCGTGCCTGTAGAACTGGGTGAGGGAGAAGTCGAGCGCGGCCTGGCGGCTCTGGAGGGCATGACGGGCACGTAGGAAGGGCAGCCACGCCCTGGCTCCAGTGATGACGGCGGCCTCGTCGAGGTTGCGGCGAGGCACCCAGCGCCCGCCTAGGTTGCGCACCATGAGCGCACCCAGGTACGCGCCCAGGGAGGTGGTGAACAACTCCCGCTCGGCTTCGGGAAGCCTGGAGCCCCAGCCTTGCCACCATAGGAAGTAGTCCAGCTCCGGGAGGGATTCGGGAGAGGCGTCCATGACGGAGGGCACTTTCGTGTGGAGCAGCACGGCGAGCTGTTCGGCGTACTGGTGCTCGTAGATGCGGATGGCTTCTGCGACGTCGAGGACATCAGAGGGTGGGACTTCGCGAGCCGGGAGCCATTCAGAGGGAAGTAGGGGGCGGTATCGGTTGAGGCGTTCGATGTCCGCACGCCTCGTGTCGAGGCCGGAGCGCTGCAGAGTGAGGGTGAGCAGATCAGCGATGTCCGGGTCGAAATCCGGTTCGATGGGAGTGAATGCGAGGGAGCGCTGGCGGAGGGCGGTCAGAGTGTCCTCGAGCTTCAGCTCCGGACGCAGGTGGACGAGTGCGCGCGCCTGAGCGAACCGGGCTTCCTCGGAGAAGAAGTCGGAGGGGGTGGGGCGGGTAAGGAGGAGAACGGCGCCGTGTGGCAGTTCCTCCACGAGGAAAGCGGGAGTGGAGAGCACGCGCTGACGGCCCAGCTGTTCCACCATGCGTGGCCCGAAGAGGTTGAGCCAGTGGGTCTGGTGGACGCCTAGGGGCGCGGAAGTGTTCTTGAGGCGAGGAGCCCCTCCCATGACGAAGTCAGTGCCACTGTGGGCGAAGCCGTAGGAGACGGGGAAGCGGGCAGCGAAGGCACGAGCAAGCTCCACGATCCGTCGGGCCCGCTCTTCTGCTTTACCGGGGCCGGTGAAGATCGAGAAGGGGTTGGCGTGGAGGCTGAGGCTGAACCGCCCCTCCTCAGGTACGTTGAGAGAGGACGAAACATTGAAGTAGGCGCTGGGGAATCGGGCGCATCCAAGGAGAAACATGACGGTTCCTTGGAAGGTGACCTCAGGCAGGCGGTCTCGCAGCTTCGATCGCGAGTACTTCAGCCGCCGTTTCAACGTCATGTCCTTGGGGTGGAACTCCTCTCCGGTGGCCTCGATGATGTCGAGCACAGGCTCCAGGCCTGTGAACCCTTGTCCCAGCGGGTTGGCGGAGGAGCAAAGCCTGAGCTCGAGCCCATCCTCCTTGTTCCATTCGTCATGGGTCATGATGGAAGTGGAGGGCGACGCCGAGCCTCCTCGCGGTCGTGGTCATCTGCTCCCTCAGGTTGTGAAGCTCTGGCAAGAGCCGACCGTCATACACGAGATGCACTCGAGAGACAGGAACTCGGCGCTCAAAGAGGGGATGGCCTGGCCTGCGTACTTCCACGGTGCCGCCGTATTTGCCCACGGCCTCTTTTGAGTCGGCGATGACATGTTGTTCGATGACTCTAACGCTCATCCCGCTGAAGTCCCGCTGTTTGGTGCTGAAGGTCTCCACGTGAGGTGTGGCCTGCCTGACGGTCGCTTCGTCGACGACGAACTGGTCCGCATAGGAAAGAGGAGTGCCGTCATCGTGTGCCAGCCCCACGTTCTCGTCGACCCGAGGCCTCTCCATCTGATCGAGCATCTGGCGTCGGGCTCGCGACGTGTCCACCTCCGCCCGCAGCATGGCCGAGACGTCCTGTTGGAACTCCAGCGCACGATCGAAGCGTGTCCGGAAGACTCGGTACTCGTTCCAGGTCAGAGGCGGCAGGATTCTGGTATTCGTGCCTGCATGGCAGAGACGTCCGGTCGGGCTCGGATGCGCCCTGTGACCGCCAGCCGTTCGGCTCCCACGGCTGCTGCGCTCTGCTCCACCGCCGTCATCTCCTCGGCTCGCAGAGCTGCGCCCTCCACGCTCGCGGCGCGGCTCGAGGTTCCAAGCGCGGCACGGGTCTCCGCGGAGACGGCGGCCTTGCCCACCGCCGCCTTCAACTGCCCTCGAGCCAGAACCGCGTTGGCGATGGCCATCGCGAGCGTGGTCTCCAACCTGCGTTTCCTGGCCTGGGCCGTGAAGGCGTCCGCCAGGACCTGCCGCAAATGCCGCGCTCCGGGGCCATCCGAGTGGCCGAGGACTCCATCGATGAACTGCCAGTCCGGAGTACACCGGATGGGGAGATCCAGTCCGCACGCCAACGCCGTCATGTTCGCGAAGGCAACACCTGTCCAGCGGAACTGCTCCTCCACCTTCGCGAAGAGCACTTTCGCATCGTGCTCGCTGTCCCGTTGTCGATAGACGTGTTCCAGATGCTCGGGGCGATGGGTCAGCAGGACATCGGAGCCCTTGATGAGCCGCGGTCCCTGCTCTGTCTGTTCGAGATAGAGGGAGTAGGCGAAGGGAGGAGGGGTCTGCTCGAGCGGCTCGGCTGCCAACGAGCCTCCATCCTCGCTGCAACCCGCAGCCAGAAAGGCCAGCACGAACCGCAGCAGCGCACGGAGCCACATCCAGCGCAGCGTCACATGCACTGCTGCAAAGCGGCAAGCACTCAGCGTCCACCCCCGCTCTCCTCGAGCCTGCTGCTATCTTGCGTGCATGTCCTTCCTGCTTCCTGCCAGAGGAACCGTCCGCTCATGAGGGAGCGGGTCTTCGTCCTCTTTGTCTTGGGGCTCTTGCTGGCCAGTGGCGGCGCGGTCTGGAAGCTGTGGACGGTGAAGGCCCCCGTGGCTCCCCGACCGCCCTGGAGCCCTCCGCGCCTGCCCATCGAGCAGGTGAGGGCGCCGGTGCCTGCGCGCTTCTCCGCGCCGCTTCCCACTCGCGTGGAGGACTTCTGGGCGGAAGTGGAGAAAGGACCTCCCCTCTCTCATGTCCAGTTCCGGCTCATGCAGGGAGACCGGGAGATGGGGGAGCGCTTCCTCGTGGCGCTCCGGCAAGCCGCCGCTTCCGCGGAGAGCCTCGTGGCGCTTCAAGGCACCTATGGAGAAGCTCTCTGGCCCGAGGAGGATTGGCCGATCGAAGAGGGCTCTCGGGGAGTGAGCAGTATCGAGCTGGGGGAACCGCCCTGCGACTGGTTGAGTGAGAACCTGGAGGCCCCGGGCCGTGAGCCTCCGCTGATTCGTGCCCTGTTCTGGTCGAAACTCGCAATGTGCTCGGGGTCGAGGGTGGAGGCGCTCTTCGCTCGGGACGATGCGCCGCTGCTCTCCGTGCTCGAGCAGTACCATCGCTATGGGCCCCCACGCTTGACGTTGGCCATGCAGCGTGCGGTCCGCCGGCTCCTCTCCGAGGATCGGCAGGAGTTGTTCGACAATGCCGCGGCGTTTCTCTCGCGTTCCACGGAGCCCGTGGCGAGAGAGCTGCTGGAGGAACTGGCACGCAGTGCTCGTGGGGAAGCCGCCGAGGAGGTTCAAGAATCGCGGAAGGCTCGCTCGCAGGAGGAGGAGTACAACCAACGTCAGTGCCGGTTTCTCCCGACGACGGAGACGATGGTGGCGACAGATGCCAAACGGCTCGATCAATGCGTGACACGGTGGGCTCACGCGGACTGGACCGCCACTGCCCGGCTGGCCTCATTGCTCGGCGATGACCCTCGCCTCTCGCCCTCTCTCCAGGAGGCGTTCGCTGTCCTCACGCGCTTTCCCTCCATCGAGGCCCGGGATGCCTGGGCCCGGGAGAAGGGCCTTCTTCCCACCGAGTCCCCTGTGCCCTCGAGCGAACTGCCGCCCGTGCCTCTTTTGGGGCGGATGTACCAGGTCCGGCGCGCCCTTTATTTCTTCGCCTCGCGCGGTAAGAGGCCCACCGCCCCTGTCCGGCACGATGTGCTCCTCGTGGCGTTGGCCTGGAGCGTGCGCCCGGCGCTCCAGGATGTGGTGTTCGAGGAGCTGGCTCCGCCAGAGGACGCTTCGCTCGGGGAGTTGGTGGGGGACTACACCCTACGAGCGTACGCGGATGGAGAGCGCTTCTCCCTGACGGCGCGGAACCTGGGAGATTATTGGGACATGGGCGCGGTGCTGGCGCTGCTCAATCAAGTGCTCGAGGCGCGCGGGAGTCCCATCCGGTTCGCGGCGGAGGATAAACCCAATTCCGTCTTCGCCCTCCTGTTCGGTCCCGAGGCAGCGCTGCGAGAAGCGCATGCCTTGGGGATGCTCCATCTCGGAGACGCTCGGGACGTCATCCTTCGTGTGAGGGAGGAGGATCGCCAGTCCGTGAGGCGCCTGCTCGGACTGCCTCCGTGAGAAGCCTGTCCACGTGTGCCGGGAGACCCTGTCGCCCCCCGGCCTCCTGAGCAGTCGTCTCAGCGGCTGATGGTCAGCTTGAGGTGGTTCGCCACCGGCGTGCCGTAGCTGAGCGAGGAGAGCTCGCGCACGTTCGGGTCCGGATCCATCGGGCCCGTGTTCGCGGTGGCCTGCTGCGGACCGGTGTTGGCGCCAATGCCCGGCTCCTCGTTGATCTCGGTGCCCGCATCGTACAGGTGCAACATCGTGCTCAGGTCGCCGGTGACAGGCTCGCCCATGGAGTTGAAGAGCTCGATGCCCTCGGGCGTGGTGCCGAAGAACCAGTCGTTGGACATGCCGAACATCGTCACGAAGGTGAGGCGATCGCCCGGACGGGCACTCACCTCGAAGGTGTACGCGTCGCCGGGCTTCGCCGGGCCAGCGCTCATGGAACCCTCGGGCATGGTGAACGTGCCCAGCTGCTCATTCGCGGATACCCCGCCCTTCAGCGCCTCGTACAGCGGGGTGACGTTGCCCTCCTCGGCGATGCGCTCGAGGCCCTGGCCGCTGTCCGGCGCGCCCACCTTGAAGAGCGTGTTCGCCGACGAGTGCACCAGGAAGAGGCCCGGGGACACGGGCGTCGCCGTGCCGCTGGTGCTCGCGAGCGTCGACCCCAGCCCCGTCACCAGACCCATCTCGGCCAGCGCCTCGAGCCCTAGCACCCGGTCCTTCTTCCCCTCGGAGAAGAGGGGCTCGCCACCGGTGCTCAGCGCCCACACGCCCGGAGAGACGCGCACGGGCTTGTAGCCCTGGGACGTCTGCAACGTGGACGCATCATTCGACACGTTCTCGATGCGCACGGTGAACTCGCGCTTGGAGGCGTCATGGGTGAGGGTGACGCGGATCATCGAGGACACCGCCGGAACGTTGAACATGGATCCGTTGCTCAGCGTCGTCGGCGAGCTGATCCGGCGCACGGTCGGGTCGGGATCCACAGCGCCCGGTCCGTCCACGGAGCTGCCTTGGTTCGGCAGCGTGTGGGCGCCCACGGCAGGCTCTTCGTTGATCTCGGTGCCCACATCCCAGAGGGACACGTGGGAGGTGATGTCCCCTTGGACGGGCGTGTTTCCTTCGTAGAGCTCGATGCCGCCCGGAGGCGTGGCGAAGACCCAGTCATTGGACTGGCCGAGCATGGATGCGAACGAGAGCTTCTGTCCCTTGCCCGCGGTGAAGGAGAACTCGAAGGCATCACCTGGGGCCAGCGGGCCCGGCGACGAGCCACCCACGCGGGTGGTGTAGGTGCCCGACTTGAGCTGGGCAAACGGCGCGATGTTCTCCAGGCGCACCTTGAGGACGGTGGGCTCGGGGGCCATGGGCTCCTTGTCATCGCCACAGGCGGTGGCAACGAGCGCGGAGGCGAGGAGAGCGGACACACGTCCAGCGTGGAACTTGATCATGGAACTGCTCCTGTGTCGGAAGAGAGAGGGAGTGCCGTTGGCGTGGCGGCCACTCGCGCTTCTGTACGCAGGAGCAGAAAGGCGGTTACGCGGGCCTCACGAAAAACCGCGAGAACGCGTAACCGCCTGGAAAGAGAGGCCTTGAGGAAGGGAACTGCTCAGGGGCTCTCGTAGACCACGAGGCGATTGTTGCCTTGGTCCGTCACTACGACATACGGCCCCGTGAAGAGCATGCCTCCAGGCCGGTAGAGACTCCGAGCGCTGGGAGTCGTTCCCGTTGGCGGATCGTACTCGTTCATCGAAGTGAAATCCTTTTGCCCCAGGACGTTGCTGGCTGGGGCATTGTGGGTGCTGGGGATGGCGTTCCACACCATGATGCGGTGGTTCGAGGTATCCGCCACGAAGAGCTGTGTCCCTGTGGAGTAGACAAAGGACGGAGCGTTCAGGCCACTCTGGGTGGTGGTGCACTCATTGGAGGTGAAGCCTCCCTGCCCGAGGACCACGTCCGCGGCTTGACCGTTCTGGGTAGGGAACTGGTTCCAGATGAGCCCGCGGCAGTTGCTGGAGTCGATGACGATCAGGCGCGTGCCGTCCGTCCAGATGCCCATGGGGAGCCAGAGCGTGGAGGCAGTGGGCACCCTGTCTGCGTCCATGACTCCATCCTGATTCTTGTCATTGGCAGCGCAGAGCGTGAATTGCGTCTGACCCAGCACCAGATCCGGCTCCACATCACTCGTGGTGGGGACCGTCTTCCAGATGAGGACGCGGTTGTTGTAGGTGTCCGCCACGAGCAGCATCCCGTGGCTCAGGACGACATTATCCGGAGAATTGAGCGAATTCTTGGCGCAGCGGCTCTCCGTGGAGTCGAAATCCCGCTGGCCCAGGACGGTGTCGGCTGGGGCTGCCGTCGCTTTGGGGAGTGTCTGGTACAGGAGGATGCGGTTGTTGGCTTTGTCGGCCACTGCCAGCCGGGTTCCATCGCTGGAGAGCCCAGCTTGGAATGACAGCCCTGCCCTCCCGATGCCGATGGCGTCGCTCGTGAAGTCCGGCTGGCCGAGAACGAACTCAGCGGGTGTCACGCTCTGGTGCGGCAGGCCGTTGAAGCCGAGCACCCGGTTGGCGCCACTGTCGCTGACGTAGAGCTTCCCTCCCGCGAGCACCGGGTTGCCCCCGGGTCCTGCCAGGGTGTCCTGGCCCAGGGCTCCTCCTCGATTCGGCTCACTATCGGTAGCGGCGTTCTGACCGATGATCCAGGCGCTCGACTGGTGGTCCGTCAGTGTGTACCAGGCGTTGCACTGGAGCACGAGCGTCGTCACATTGCCGGCCACCGTCCCGCCTGTATTCGAGAGGGTGCAGCGGCGTGCTTGGGGTTGTGCAACGAGTGTCACGTTGTAGGTGGCCCCCTTGAGCAGCCGAGTCTGGAAGGTGAATGCACCGCTCGTGGACAGCGACAGGGTCTCGCTCTCATTGAGGCGGAGTTGCAACGGAACGTCCAAGCCCTCGGCGGTACCTCCCACCGTATAGGTCCGCTGGCTGCAGTTCACCTCGACGGTGGATACATCCGCACCCTGGAGCTTGCCTGTCGCACCCTGGAGCAGGCACTCTTGCTGCTCAGGAGCAGCGGTAAGCGTCACGGTGAACGTGCTTTGGTCTTCGAGCACCCCTTCGAAGGTGAAGGGCCCGTTCTCGCTCCGGGTGATGCTCTCTGCGCCATTGAGCCGAAGCGTGAGGCTGCCGGAGAGGCCCGAGATGGTTCCTCCCACCTTGAAGTGCCCAGGCTTGGGCGGCTCCTCCTTGCCGCAAGCAGCCCCCACAAGGGCCACGAGCCCCAGCACGGTAAGCATCGCCCTCCTCGGAACAGACCCCGTGAAGCTCAAACCCAGATACCTGCTGTGCATAGAGTGTCTTCCTTCTGGTTACGGTGCGCCGCAGGTGCCGGACAGGCACGCCAGATCGGGCTTGCAATCCGTGTCAGCCGCGCAATCGGTCCCCGCGCTACAATCGTAGCCCGCGCCTCCGCCCATGCCGCTCACCGTGAAGCTACCGTTCAACACATTCTCCTGGATGGGGTTGTTGGCGAGCGAGCCTTCCTGCGCATGAACCAGGGTCACAGTGCTCCCCGAGGCTGTGGCCGTGATGTCCAGGTTGGTGGCTCCATTGATGGCAGTGACCATGGCCGCCGCGACACCCGCCGCATCTGGCCCGGAAGAGATGTCGACGGCGATATTGCCGCTCGACACACCACCGGACTTGTTGAACTCGAACGTGATTCGACTGTGCGTGGCGTCCCGGAGAGAGAAACGCTCGCTATCGTTGATGGTGGAGGCTGGCACGGCCTTGATGGTGCCGGTGGCCTTTGCGAACTGCGTGGTGGTGCACGAACTGTTGCAGGTGCCACAGGAGTTGGTGTTGGCGTCGTCGCAGGTCTCAGAGCCATTGACGGTGCCATCTCCGCAGTAGGGGCCCGTGAGCGCCAGTGTGTTGGCGCAGGTGGCATCGCACTGGGTGCAGGTCTGGGTGCCGTAGGCACATGCATTCTCAGTGGTGTTGTTGCCGTCGTCGCACTTCTCCGTGCCATTCTTGATGTTGTCACCGCAGTAGGGGCCTGTGAGGTTCAGCGTCTGCGAGCAGCCGGCGTTGCAGGCGGTGCAGCTCGGCGTGCCATAGGGGCACGAACTCTCGGTGGTGGTGTTGCCGTCGTCGCACGCCTCCGAGCCGTTGCGGATGTTGTCTCCGCAATAGCCGCCCGTGAGGTTCAGCACGGCAGAGCAGGTGGCATCGCACCGGGTGCAGTTCTGGGTGCCATAGGGGCACGAGGTCTCCGTGGTGGTGTTGCCGTCATCGCAGACCTCCGAGCCGTTGCGGATGTTGTCGCCGCAGTAGGCGCCCGTGAGGTTGAGGACCGCCGAGCAGGCCGCGTCGCATCGGGTGCACGTCTGCGTGCCGTAGGGGCAGGAGGACTCGGTAGTGGTGTTGCCGTCGTCACAGACCTCCGAGCCGTTGCGGACGCTGTCCCCGCAGAAGGCGCCCGTGAGATTCAGCACGTTGGCGCAGGTGGCATCGCACCGGGTGCAGCTCGCGGTGCCGTAGGGGCAGGAGGACTCGGTGGTGGTGTTGCCGTCGTCACAGGCCTCCGAGCCGTTCTTGATGTTGTCGCCACAGTAGGGGCCGCTCAGGTTGAGTTGGATCGAGCAGTCCGCGGAGCACCGGACGCAGCTCTGGCTGCCGTAGGGGCACGAAGTCTCCGTGGTGGTGTTGCCGTCGTCGCACGTCTCCGAGCCGTTCTTCACGTTGTCGCCGCAGTACTCGCCCGTGAGGTTCAGCACGGTGCCGCACGTCGAGTCGCACCGCACGCAGGTCTGGGTGCCATAGGGGCACGAAGTCTCGGTGGTGGCATTGCCATCATCACACGCCTCGACGACCGGGCCCTGCTGATCAACGGCGCCATCTCCGCACCGGTTGAGCTTGCACGAGTTGAGGCAGTCATCCTGGTCGTTGGTGTTGCCGTCGTCACAGGCCTCGTTCGCCAGCGTGTTGCGCTTGCCGTCGCCACAGCGCGAGACCGTGCAGTCACTGTTGCACACCGCCGTGCTGGCTCCCACGGTGGGTACTTCGCACTCCTCGCCCGCGGCCGGGTTGATGATGCCGTCGCCGCAGACGGGCAGGGTGCAGTCCAGATCGCACACCGTCGAGGTGTCCGCGTAGTCGCACTCCTCCACTCGCGGCTCCTGGGTGTCGACGAGCCCGTCTCCGCACCGCGCCAGCACACACGCGTTGTTGATCTCCACGCAGTTGTCGTTGTTGAGGTCGTTGCCGTCGTCGCACTCCTCGTCGTCATCGCGCGTGCCGTTGCCGCAGCCCTCGCCGGACTTGCAGTCGAAGCTGCAGCCGTCGCCGCTCACGGTGTTCCCGTCGTCACACACCTCGCCCGTGATGTCGTCGGTGATGTGATTGCCGCACGTCTCGTCCGAGCGGCAGTTGGCGCTGCACCCGTCCCCGGACACGATGTTCTTGTCGTCGCACACCTCGCCCACGGCCCGGTCGATGACGCCGTTGCCGCACAGCTCGGTGGACTTGCAGTCCGCGCTGCACCCGTCCTTGTCCAGGGTGTTCCCGTCGTCGCAGATCTCCCCCACGGCGAGGTCCACCTTGAGGTTGCCGCAGCGCTCGTTCGAGGAGCAGTCCTTGCTACACCCGTCGCCGTCCTGGATGTTGCCGTCGTCACACGCCTCGTCGGCCTCGACGACACCGTTACCGCAGGGCGTCTTGATGCAGACCGGTTGGTTGGCGGCGCAAGCCTGACCCTCGGGGCAGACGAGGCCGGAGGGGCACTGCACGCTCGCGGGCTCGAAGCACGAGAGCGGCAGCGACAGGAGCACCAGCGCGAGGAGACCGATACGGCCAGGGCGCACGGGAACAGGGGATGCTCGTCTCATAAAGATCAGGAACCTCAGAAGCGGAAGGTGGCCTGGATGCCGCCCTCGGAGCCGCTGACCACGGGAGCGATGCTCACTCCCTGCTGCGGGCTCTGGGCTTCATCCGGGCTGATGCGGTAGGCCTGGGGCCGGTTGATGAACGCGAGCACCAGCCCCGTGACAGCGGCGGCACCGCCCACGGCATAGGCGCCCACCGCCAGTTGCTGGTTGCTGTCGCCCTTGGAACGCATCTCGGTGACGTCTGGAGTCGGCACACACCCGCCGCACTCGGCGATGCGGGTGTCGAAGTCCTCGTAGCTCTTTCGGGCCTGCATGTGCAGGACTCCACCGGCCAGCGCCACGGCCACTCCCGCGCCCGTCAGCGCCCAGGGCTTCCACGCGGACCAGTGCCGACGGTACCGGGTCAGGTCATCGTCGGAGTACAGCTTGAGCGCGAGCGAGGTCTTCTCGTCGGCGTGCAGGGTGCGCGTCAGCGTGGTGGGCGAGTGCCCATCCTTCAAGACGACGAAGGTGTGCGAGCCAGGCCGCACCCGGCCCTCGTAGCGCCCGGGAGCGGAGAAGAGCACCGCGCCATCCAGCGACACCGTGGCGCCGGGATCGTCACAGCTCACCTCCAACTGCGCCAGCTGCCGCTCGATGAGGTTCTTGTACGCGCGGGCGTGCTCCATCTTCTCCACGTCCAGCGGAGCGACGCCGTAGCGCATCGCCGCCACGAGGTGCTCGTACACCTCGGTGGGCTGGTCGAGGTTCAGCAGCGCCAGCGCCAGGTTGTAGTGGATGGCCGGGTGGTCCCAGAGCGCGAGCGCCTGGCGGTACTTCTCCGCGGCCTGCACGAAGACGGACTCCTTCAGCAGGGTGTTGCCCGTCCGGAACAGCTCGAGCGCCGCTTTCTGCTTCTCGGGGGGAACGCCCTTCGCCCAGGGGCGTTCCTCGGCCGGCTTCTGCTGCTGTGGCTGCTGCTGGGCCAGCGCGGGAGTTGCTCCCAACGCCACGAGCGAGAGCACTGTGGCCAGGAAAACCGCGGTCCTGCTCATCACCATCCTCACGGGAGTTCTCACTTCAATTCGTCGATGACGGGGCTGCCCAGCTGCGTCTGCAGGCGCTGGACACGTTCCTGCTCCCGCTGGAGCAGATCCTGGAGCTGCTGCGCCGCGCGGATGGCCTCCTGCTTGGCCAGGACCGCCGCCGCCGCGTTCTCCTCCGCGTTCTTCTTGGCATGCTTGGCACGCCACTGCGCGAACTTCGCCTTCTTCAGGGCATCCAGCAACGCGTCGTTCTTGCGCAGCAGCTCGTTGTTGGTCATCGCCACCTGGGCGTTGGCGTCCTCGGCCTCCTTGGCGGCCTTCTGACGCTCCAGCTCCTTGGCCTGCACCTCGGCCAGGCGCTGCTTGGCCTCCGTCTCGGCGGTGCGCGCGGTGGCCTCGGAGGCCTGCGCCTGCGCCGCGGCGACCTTCGCCACCACCGCCTGGCGCTCGGCCTCCTGCTGCGCGTTGCGGATGACGACCAGCGCTACCGCCGAGGCGGCCACCAGCCCCAACAGGACCACGATGGAGCCTATGGCCAGGGCTCGCTTGCGCCGAGTCGCCCGGACCGACTGCGAGAAGACGGCATCCAAGAAGGCGCGCTGTACCTCGGGCAGCTCACCCCGGTAGCGCCGCTGGAAGCGCTGTGCCTCCTCCACCACCTCGCCGCGCCACAGCAGGTCCGCGTCGCGCCCGTTGGCCTGCCACTGCCGGGCCGCGTTGCGCAGCTGCTCCAGGAAGACCGAATCCTCCTGGCCCTCGTCCAGCCACCGCTTCAGCTGCGGCCAGCTGTGGATGAGGGACTCGTGGACGATTTCCACCGTCGCGCCCGAGGCGCCGCCTCCCGTCTGCACCACCAGCAGGCGCGCCTGGACGAGCATGTCCAGCAGCAGTTGCAGCTCGTTGGCGTCCTTGGACAGCTCGCGCAGCTCCTCCATGGAGACGATGGCGCGCGTGCGCTCGGGTGTGACGAGCCGCAGGAACACGGCGCGCGCCAGCGGCCGGGCCTGGAAGGGCATCTCCGCGAGGATGTTGTCGGCGTGGCTCGCGAGCGCGCCGGCGATGCCGCCCATGGCCTGGTAGCGCTCCTCGGTGAGCAGCCTGCGGCCCTCGTCGCGCTCCTCCCACAGCTTCGAGGCGGCGAACTGGAGCAGCGGCAGCGCGCCCTGGGTGGACTCCAGGTGCTGCAGCATGTTGTCCACCATGGCCGGCGATTCGAAGCGGTAGCCGGCCATCTCCGCGGGCTGCACCAGCGCGTCCTTCAGCCCCTCTCGGCTGGGCGCGGTGAGGAAGAACAGGCCCTGGTTCAGCTCGGACATGAAGCGCTCGTCCTCGGGCACCCGGTCCAGGAAGTCGGAGCGGATGGAGAGCACGACGCGGATGGGCGAGGTGGCGTCATCCGCGATGCCCGACAGGCACGCGGTGAAGGCCAGGCGCTCGCGCACGTCCGGCACCAGCGTGTAGAGCTCCTCGAACTGGTCGACGAACAGCAGCAGCTTGCGGCGCTGGCGGCGGGCGCGGCTGCGCAGCACGGAGCCCACGTAGCCGGGCTCGATGGCCAGGCGCTCCACGAGCTGGCTCTGCGCCTGGATGTCCTCCTCCACGGTGGTGGAAGAGCTGAGGAGCGGCGCGACGATGCTGGCCAGGGCCGCCAAGGGGTGGCGGCCGGGGCGGATGACCAGGGCCTCCCACGCCTCGCCGGAGCGCTTGAGCACGGGCACCAGGCCCGCGCGCACGAACGAGGACTTACCCGCGCCCGACGGGCCCACCACCGCCAGCAGCGGCTGATCCTGGACGCGGTTGACCAGCGCGGAGATCTCCCGCGAGCGGCCGAAGAAGCGGTCCGCATCCGCCTCCTGGAAGGAGGACAGGCCCGCGTAGGGGCTCTCGTCCACCCGCAGCTCGCGCGAGTAGCGGCCAGGCAGGAACGGCTCCAGGGCGCGCAGCAGCGACACCGCGTCCGGGAAGCGCTGGTCCTTGTGCTTGAGCAGGCACTTGTCGACGACATCAGCCAGCCGCGGATCCGCGTCCGGCACCATGTCGCGCAGGCGCGGCATCGGCTCGTTGAGGTGGGCGGTGACGACGAGCTGCGGACCGCGGAGCGGATCCAGCGGGTGCTTCCCGGCAATCATTCGGAACAGCATGATGCCCACCGCCCAGATGTCCGTGCGGTGGTCCACCTTGTTGCCGCCGCGCCACTGCTCGGGCGACATGTACGGCATCGTCCCCATGATGGCGCCGCGGCGCGTGAGGTTGGAGATGTCCGCATCCAGGTCCACGCCCGTGCCATTCGGGCCCAGCGCTCGCGGCGAGGGCAGGGACACCTCCTGCTCGAGCTCGGGCGGGTGCTCCGGATCCTGGAGCACCTTGGCGATGCCGAAGTCCAGCACCTTGATGGAGCCGGACTCGGTGACGACGACGTTGTCGGGCTTCAGGTCGCGGTGGACGATGCCCTGCTCGTGCGCGGCGACGAGCGCGCGGACCACCGGGGCCATGATCTCCACGGCGCGCGCGGGCGGCAGGCGCTGACCGGCGATGACCTTGTTGAGCGGCTGGCCCTGCAGGTACTCCAGCACCATGAAGGGGCTGCCGTTGAACTCGCCCACCTCATAGATGATGACGATGTTCTCGTGGCTGCAGCGCGCGGTGGCGCGGGCCTCGAGGATGAAGCGCTGGGTGACTTCCGGGTTGGTCGAGTGGAGGAACTTGATGGCCACCCGGCGGCCCAGTCGCGTGTCGCGCGCCAGGAAGACGGTGCCCATGCCGCCGCTGCCCAGCTGGCGGATGAGCTCGTACTGGTGGATGCGGGTACCGGGCGCGAACTGGCTGGCGGGCCCGGTGGCCGCGGGGTGCTCGCCCGAGGGGCTCGAGCCGAAGCTGTCCCCGGTGGGCGGGCGCGAGTGCTCCGCGAGAATCCGTTGGGACGGGTTGGCGGTGTTGGGCGCGAAGAGGGCGTCGACGTCGGCCGCCTGGGTCTTGTCCTCCGGGACATTTACTGGGGCACCGGCTGGGCTCTTGCTCATGTGCTGCTGACATCCCTTCTGAAGCGGTTGCGCTCCGAGAGGAACCTCGAGCGCGCCGCGAATCCGCGGGCGCGCTCTCAGCAGGCTTCACATCCCCCCCACCTGCTACCGGGTTCTCGCTTCCCCCTCCCTCCTGGCCGTGGGAGGGCGGACCTGACACGCGTTTCTTGCGTGCGGCATTTTCGTCCACTTTCGCTCAGATCCACAAGAATCCCGGCGGTTCATGTGAGCCGCGGGGCACCGCTCGGCCGCCTGCCTTGCCGACGGGAATTCACTGGCTTTCGTAGATGAGGACGCGGTGGTTGTCCGTGTCCGCCACCAGCAGGTAGGGAGGGAGCATCAGCAGGCCCGTGGGCGAGTGGAGGGTCCGCGCGTTCGGCCGGTTGCCCGCGACGCAGAGGGGATCCTCGGGAGACGGGTTCTCCGGACATGTGACGGGCTCACCCACGTAGTTGGAGGTGAAGTCAGCTTGCCCGAGGACGGCATCCGGGAGGGCACCATTCGTGGTGGGGAACTGGTTCCAGATGAGCACGCGGTGGTTGCCCCAGTCGCTCACGGCGAGCTGCACGCCAGTGGAGGTGACGTTGGTGGGCGAAGACATGCCCGTCCGGGTGGTGTCGTGGGTGTTGCTGGTGAAGTCCGGCTGTCCGAGCACCACATCCGGGGGCTGCGAGCCAGAGGAGGGGAGAGAGTTCCAGATGAGGACGCGGTGGTTTCCGGTGTCGGCCACGACGAGCCGCACGCCATCCGTCCAGATGCCTTGGGGGCGGTTGAAGGTGGTGGCCGAGGGAGGATTGGCGGGAGGCGGAGTGGTGGTCCCGTCCCCGGTGCTGTAGTCCCGGTTGCACGTGATGAGGTCCGGCTGACCGAGCACGAGGTCCGCCTCCTCGTTCAGGGCATCGGGGTGTTTGTTCCAGATGAGGAGGCGGTTGTTGCCGGCGTCCGGGACGATGAGCTTTTCAGGGGTGAGGGCCACCCCCGCGGGGTTGACGACGGATCGCGCGTCACAGCGAGGAGAGATGTTGATGTAGTCCGGCTGGCCGATGACGAGGTTCACCGGGGAGAAGGTCTGTTCCGGCGGCTTGTTGTAGATCGCGATGCGATTGTTGCCCCTGTCCGCTACCACCATCTCCTGCCCTTCGAGGGCGATGTCCAGGGGCGCGGAGAGTCCTTTGGGCCCGGCGGACTGGCTGTGGGTGTAGCGGTCGATTTGCCCGACGAAGAAGTCGGCGGACTGGTCATTCTGCGTGGGCAGGGCGTTGTACCCGAGGATGCGGTTGTTGCCGCTATCCGGGATGTAGAGCTTTCCGTTCACGAACAAGGGGTTGCCGGAGGGGAACTTCATGCCCCGGGAACCGATGCCTTCCGCGTGGTTCTCGATATAGCCGCTGAAGTCGCTCTGGCCGATGACGAGGCTGGCGGGTTGGTAGGCGCTGAAAGCGTACCAGGGGGTGCAATGCACGGTGATGCTGGGGACATTGCCCTGCACCGTGCCACTCGCTCCCGTCATCGTGCACCGGAAGCCGCGGGGCTGCACTTCGATGGAGGCCGTGTATTCGCTGCCTCGAGACAGCCGGGTCTGGAAGGTGAAGTCGCCGGGGGCGAGGAAGACCAGGCTCTCTCCGGTGTCTCCGTTATCTCCGCTCTCGAGGCGGAGGGTGATGGAACCCGTCGCCCCATCCGCATGCCCTCCGAGGGCATAGGTGCGTACCACGCAGAGCACCTGCACCGAGTCCACGTCCGCGCCTCCGATGCGGCCGGTGGCTGCTTTCAGGGTGCAGACCTGCTCCGGCGGGGCGGTGGTGATCGTCACCCGGTACGGGTTCCCGTCATCAACGGGCGTCTCGAACAGGAAGTACCCGTTCTGGCTCAGGGTGAGGTTTTCGCCCGAGTTGAGCTGGAGCGTGAGGTTCCCATCGAGTCCGCTGACGGTTCCGCCCACACGGAACTGCAGGGACTGCGAGGGCGGCTCTCCTTCGCCGCCGCACGAGAGCAGGACTGCTGCGACTGCCACGAGCCCAAGCCATTCGCCGCGCATGGTGACTTCCCCTGGCCGTACACGGTGCAGGGCCTTCCTGCAGACCCGCTCGCACGGCGCTCATGAGAAAAGTGACCATGCCATGAGGTTGTCCGGGGGAAAAGGCGCCAGCGCTCGGGCTCATTGGCTCTCGTAGATGAGGACGCGGTGGTTGTACGTGTCCGTCACCAGCAGGTACGGCGGGACCAGCAGCAAGCCTGTGGGTCCATTGAGGCTCCGCGCGTTCGGCCGATAGTAGGTTTGGCACGAGGACGGCCTCTCGGAAGAGCACACCTCGAAAGGCTCGCCTGAGAGGGAGGAGGTGAAGTCGGCTTGCCCGAGGACGGCATCCGGGAGGGCACCATTCGTGGTGGGGAACTGATTCCAGATGAGCACGCGGTGGTTGTCCTCATCGCTCACAAAGAGCTGCACGCCGGTGGAGGTGACGTTGGTGGGCGAAGACATGCCCGTCCGGGTGGTGTCGTGGGTGTTGCTGGTGAAGTCCGGCTGTCCGAGCACCACATCCGGGGGCTGCGAGCCAGAGGAGGGGAGAGAGTTCCAGATGAGGACGCGGTGGTTTCCGGTGTCGGCCACGACGAGCCGCACGCCATCCGTCCAGATGCCTTGGGGGCGGTTGAAGGTGGTGGCCGAGGGAGGATTGGCGGGAGGCGGAGTGGTAGTCCCGTCCCCGGTGCTGTAGTCCCGGTTGCACGTGATGAGGTCCGGCTGACCGAGCGCGAGGTCCGCCTCCTCGTTCAGTGCATCGGGGTGTTTGTTCCAGATGAGGAGGCGGTTGTTGCTGGCGTCCGAGACGACGAGCTTGTGAGGGGTGAGGGCCACTCCTCTGGGAGTGACAACGGATCGCGCGTCACATCGAGGAGAGATGTTGATGTAGTCCGGCTGGCCGATGACGAGGCTCACCGGGGCAAAGGTCCAATCGGGCGGCTTGCTGTAGAACGAGATGCGGTTGTTGCCCGAGTCCGCCACCACCATCTCCTCGCCATGGGAGGCGATGCCCGCAGGCCAGGAGAGCCCCTTGGGCCCGGCGGACTGGCTGTGGGTGTAGAAGTCGATCTGCCCGAGGTAGAAGTCGGGAGTCGGATCATTCTGCGTGGGCAGGGCGTTGTACCCAAGGATGCGGTTGTTGAAGAAGTCCGGGATGTAGAGCTTTCCGCCAGTGAACGAGGGATTGCCGTAGGGGTACCTCATGCCCCGGGGGCCGATGCCTTCCCCATGGTTCTCGAGACTGCTGCTGAAATCGCTCTGGCCGATGACGAGGCTGGCGGGCTGGTAGACGCTGAAGGTGTACCAGGGGGTGCAGTGCACGGTGATGCTGGTGACATTGCCCTGCACCGTGCCACTCGCTCCCGTCATCGTGCACCGGAAGCCGCGGGGCTGCACTTCGATGGAGGCCGTGTATTCGCTGCCTCGAGGCAGCCGGGTCTGGAAGGTGAAGTCGCCGGGGGCGAGGAAGACCAGGCTCTCTCCGGTGTCTCCGTTATCTCCGCTCTCGAGGCGGAGGGTGATGGAACCCGTCGCCTCATCCGTGTGCCCTCCGAGGGCATAGGTGCGTACCACGCAGAGCACCTGCACCGAGTCCACGTCCGCGCCTCCGATGCGGCCGGTGGCTGCTCTCAGGGTGCAGACCTGCTCCGGCGGGGCGGAGGTGATCGTCACCCGGTACGGGTTCCCGTCATCAACGGGTGTCTCGAACAGGAAGTACCCGCTCTGGCTCAGGGTGAGGTTTTCGCTCGAGTTGAGCTGGAGCGTGAGGCTCCCATCGAGTCCGCTGACGGTGCCGCCCACACGGAACTGCAGGGACTGCGAGGGCGGCTCTCCTTCGCCGCACGAGAGCAGGACTGCTGTGACTGCCACGAGCCCAAGCCATTCGCCGCGCATGTGACATCCCTCTGGCCGGCGCTGCTTCTCGTCTCTCTCGCGAGACAGCACGCACGGCACTGGTGTGGGGCATCAAGATGTCACGCACTCCCAGTGAGGAAAAGACGCGGTCCTCACGGAGGCGAGCGCTCCAGGTGAGTTGGAGAAAGGTGCTCGCAGAAAAAAGAAATCGAGAGCATCGGACCCCCCCAGAGTGTCTCCGAGCCCACCGCTCTCCCGTTCACCCGCCACCCGCGTCTCCGACCAAGGTCGGGGACAGGCAGCCATGTAGTTAGTGACGGGAACGCGCCGCGGAAGTGCTCAGCACCGGAGGACGAGACGGATGTTGACCCCACGGTGCAATTTCTTGGGAGCTGGAATCAGCCCACCGGTGAGAACTCGATGCGGCCCAGCAACTCGTCCGTGGAGACCACCTTCACCTGCACGGGCATGCCGATGGTGTAGGTGCGCTTGGGACCGACGAGGGAAGTCTCTCGCGTGTCCGGCCGGAAGGGGCCGTGGGGCAGCGCATCCACGGGGAGCACCCCCTCCACCAGCATGTCGTCCAGCTGAACGATGAGCCCAAACGGTTTCACGCGGGTGATGCGCCCCGGGTAGCTCTTGCCGACGTGCGCTTTCATCAGCCGCGCCTCGAGCACGCGGTGGCGATCCTGCTCGGCGCGCGAGGCGGCGCGGGCCCGTGCGTTGATGTGCGTGGCCAGTTGCTCCACGGCCGGATCCTGATGGGTGAAGTCGCGGCGGCCGCGCAGGTACTGTTTGAGGATGCGGTGGACCACCAGGTCCGCGTACCGCCGGATGGGCGAGGTGAAGTGCAGGTACCACTTCGCCGCCAGGCCGAAGTGCCCCGAGGGCACCACCGTGTAGCGCGCCGGGCCCAGCGAGCGCCGCAGCACCGAGCGCAGGGCCGGCTCCGCCGTGCAGCCGGAGATCTGCCTGTCAAAGGCGCCCAGCGCCAGCGGAGACAGCTTGCCGCCGAACCCCGCCGCGAAGCCCGAGTTCCACGCGAAGGCGGCCAGGTCGGCCACCCGCAGCGGATCCGGCTCGTCCTGGATGCGGTACAGCGCGGGCAGGCCGCGCGTGAGCATCCACTCGCCAATCGCCTCGTTGGCGGCCACCATGAAGCGCTCGATCATCTTATGCGCGGAGGTGGGCCGCTCGTTCTCGATGCCGGAGACCTGGCCCGTCTCCCGGTCGAAGGTGAAGCGCCCCTCCTCGCGAGACATCTCGATGCCGCCACGGCCCGAGCGAGCCACTTCCAGCCGCGCCGCGGCCGCGCGGAACCACGGCATCACCTCGCGCACCGGCGCCATGGGCTCCGAGACGATGCCCTTGTCCAGGAAGTCCGCCACCTCGTCGTAGTTCAGCCGCGCCCAGGAGCGGATGATGCTCTCGTACACGTCCGCCGCGGTGACGCGGCCCTCCGCGTCGATGCGCAGTTCCACCGTGAGGCACAGCCGCTCCTCGTTGGGCACTAGGCTCAGCCAGTGCGCGGACAGCTCCTGGGGGAGCATGTGCAGCACATGGCCCGCCAGGTACACGCTGGTGGCGCGCTCGCGCGCGGCCTGATCCAGCACGGAGCCCTCGGAGACGAACTCCGCCACGTCCGCGATGGACACCAGCAGCCGCAGCGCCCCATCCGCCGCCGCCGGCAGCACGGAGATGGCATCGTCGATGTCTCGCGTGGAGGGCGCGTCCACCGTGACGGTGGGCACCGAGCGCAGGTCCCTGCGAGCGCCCAGGGCATGAGGCCGGGCCCGAGCCGCCTGGGCCTCCGCGAGCACCTCGGGGGCGAAGTCCCGGCGCAGGGCGTGGCGGGCGATGACGCGCTCGATGGAGCGATCGACGCCCGGCTCCAGCTTGTAGACGAGCGCCACCTTGCCCTCGGCGATGCGCGCCACCACCGCGTCTCCGGGCTGCACGGCGGTGCCGCCCGCGTCCAACGGCCAGTCGGTGTTGGCCACCTCGTTGTCGATGCGCAGGTGAGGGGCGCCCTTGCGCAGCACCACCTCGCCGTAGACGTGCTCGCGCGGGCGCTGCAGCAGGGACAGCCCGCTCGCGCTCCATCGCCCGTCCGCGGCCTGGCTCACCGTGGCGGAGACCACGTCATCCGCCAGGAACGGCCCCAGCTCCGGCGGAGGGATGAACGCGGAGAGCACCTCGCCGGACGGAGCGCCCTGCACGCTGAGGAACCCGAATCCCCGGGGGTGGACATCCACTCGGCCTGTGACGGAACGTGAAGTAACGGGAAGGCTTGTGGAGGAGGAAGTCTGAGACATGCTCACTTGATCCTACGGCTGGGAAAATCGATGAAGACGCAAAAGTACAAGAAAAACTGGTTGCCGCATTGACGGAGGCTGCTTGCTCGGCGTACCTTCCGTGGCTCCCCCACTTTCCTAGGAGTTAGGAAATGTCGCTTCGTTTCAACTGGAAGAGCGGTCTGGTCGTTGGCGCCATGGTAGCCCTCTCTGGCTGCGCGGATAACAAGGAGGCCGAGCCGGCTCCTGCGCCCGCGGAGCAGCAGGCGGAGGCTCCGGCCCTGCGTGGATGCGCCACCCGCGACTTGAGCCCCGGCGAGCAGGAGGCTGTGCAGCAGACGCTCTCCCAGAACCGCAGCGCGATGGCCGCGGTGGGCTCCATCACGGTGAACGTGTACTGGCACGTCATCAACAAGGGCTCGGGGATTGCCAACGGCGACGTTCCGCAGTCGCAGATTGATTCGCAGATGGCGGTGCTGACTGCGGCGTACGCGAACACCCCGTTCAAGTTCAACCTGGTGTCCGTGGACCGCACCACGAACTCCACCTGGTACACCTCGAGCGGTGGCAGCTCCGAGACGGCGATGAAGACCGCGCTGCGCAAGGGCACCGCGGACGACCTGAACATCTACTCCAACAACATGGGTGGGGGCCTGCTGGGCTGGGCGACCTTCCCGTCCTCGTACACCTCGTCCCCGAAGCTGGACGGCGTGGTGATCCTGTACTCGTCGCTGCCCGGCGGCACGGCGACTCCGTACAACCTGGGTGACACGGCGACCCACGAGATCGGCCACTGGTTTGGCCTCTACCACACGTTCCAGGGCGCCTGTGCCACGTCGGCCACCGGCGGAGACGGCGTGTCGGATACGCCGGCCGAGAAGTCCGCTGCCTACGGTTGTCCGGCGGGCCGCGACACCTGCACCAACATCGCGGGTGCGGACCCCATCTACAACTTCATGGACTACACGGACGACAGCTGCATGAACACGTTCACCGCGGGGCAGATCTCGCGCATGGACTCCATGTGGACTTCGTACCGTCTGGGCAAGTAGTTCGCGGCTGAGTCGGGCTGACAGAAACGCCGGGGTGCTCCGCGCACCTCGGCGTTTTCTTTTGAGGATGGGTGTGCGTTCACGGGAACGTCACACCCGTGACGATGATGCTCCGGGTCCCCTCCGCATCCCACAGTTTGAGCGTGAAGGTGCCCCGGCTCTCCGCCTCCGTGGCGTCCGCCTCGATCACCACGCGTTGGTTCTGCACGTCTTCGCTGAGGGGCCCTGCTTGCCAGGGTGGATACACGCGCAGCGGGCGGCGTCCTGGCCCCACCAGTTCGGCTCGTGCCGCTTGCCAGGGCTGCATTCCCTCGGTGCCCTTGAGCCACAGCACGACAGCCACCGTGCGGTTGGAGCGATAGCTGAAGGCCCGAACCACCTCGGTGGCATTCCCAGGATGCATCCCAATGGTCAAGGAGATCTTCTTGAAAGGGATCCCCTCCTCCTTCATGAGCCCGGTGGTCACCAGGCCCGTGAGTCGACCGGGACTTTCCTTCTCCGCGAGCAGGCTCTTGTTGTCCTCCTGGCACTGGTGGAGCTGGGTGTCCTTTTCCTGCACCTCCTGCTGGTAGGACTCCAGCGTGCGCTTCTCGCGGTACACCTCCACGAAGGGCTCCACCTGCCCGGGGGTCACCACCAGCCAGAAAGCCGCGCTTGCCGGGGCCTCTCCATCCTTGAATCGTACCGTCAGCCGGAATCGCTCTCCCGGCATGACACGTCCCGAGGGCACCAGCCGGAGCATGGTGTTGCTCACCTCCACCAAGGTGAAGCGCTCCAGCCCTTCTACGCTCACTCCGTGGCTGAGGAGTTCCGCGCCGTAGAAGAGGAGCGCGGTGGACAATTCGGGACCGATGCACAGCTCAGGCACTTCTCCGGTGGGCTCCGTCTTCAGCTCGATACGCCGTGTCCCCGTTTCGCAGGGGACGGCTCGCGGCTGCGCGGTGGCCGTGGCGCCCACGAGAAGCGCCAGCGCCAGAAGAGCAGCGGGGGACGAGTCGAACACGGAACAGAACCTCCTGAGTGGGGGCGCAGCGTAGCGTCCTGGGAGGTCGCCTCTACCACGCATTCCCGCTCAAGAGCGCCGCTCGCTCCGGGGGCTTCGCCCGGGTCAGCCTCCCTGGAAGCGATCCACCGCTACCACCCGCCCAGTATTCCCCACACTCGCCGTGTCGGCCGTCGAGCCACTCTCCATCGGCAGTCCACGTTTATGGAAGTCGTCCGCCAACTCGAAGCAGACAGGCCAGGTGCGGGTCCCGTCCCTCTCTTGTGCCAACGTAAACCGCCCGTAGACGCGCTCCGTCCCAAAGATGAGCCGCCCCTTCAGGAAGGCCTGCGGGCCCAGGGGCCTGAATGGCCTCCCGGCGAACTGCATGCGGATTACCCCCTCCCTCACGGACATGAGCCGGCCCACCGGTCCAGGGGTAAGCACCGCATCCCCTTCGTCGCCGATGTTGATGCCCAGTTCGGCCATGGTCTTGAGAGCGCCGGGAGGACACGGCTCGGAGGGAGGCTCGGGACGCACCTGGGGCCCGGTGGTGCAGGCCGCTGCCATACAGGCACCCGTGGCGATGGCTTTGCCCACGGGACCGAGACCCTTCTGCTTCTTCTGCTGTGTTCTTTTCATGGAAGCCTCTCCCTTCTCGCTCCACGTAGAGGGCTCCACGAGAGCTGCCTCCTCGGTGACGAGGAAGTCGGGGCCGGTAGCTTCTGGCGGCTTCCAGGGCGGCGCCACTTTCCTGCCTACCTCCCAGGTCACTTCCCTGGCGTGCTCGAAAGGCCAGGCGCGCGGATCTCCTTGAGTCTCGGTAACGAGCGGTGGCGGGCTGGCGGTATGGGGCGAGGCTCGCCAGACCCAGACTCCACCGCCCCCCAGAACCACCGTGAGGAGCAATCCCACCACCACCCGCAATGGGACGCGCACGGCCCGAGACGCTGGCTGCCGCTCCCTGGCGCTCGCAGGTGACGGCGGGACTTGCTCAGCCACCGAAACGAGAACCACGGGTGCAGGCGGTGCGACCTCGAAGGAGAGGACTGCAGAGGCCTCGGGTGGATCGACCCGGGCCAGTGCCGCCACGACAGGCTTGGAAGAACCCGCGGCGCGGGAAGGGTCAGGAAGAGGGCGAGGAGGTGCGGCGCCCGCAACCGCTGCGGGAGCTTCATCCTCCACCATGACCAGAGGGCGCACTCCACGCCGGGGCCGCGCTTCGGCCTCGCGAGATGCCTTCAGGTAGTGCGCCACCTCGTTGCCCCCGGGGCCAAGGCGCGTGGTGAGGGTGTGCACGCTGAAGACTTCACACAGCGGCGCCGCCCAGACTGCCTCCTGCCGTTCCAGCACCGCCGAAAGTGCCTCGCACAGCTCCTGCGCATCCGCGGGGCGCTCCTCGGGTTTCTTCGCCAGCAATCGCAGGCACAGCTCGCTCAGCTCCAGGGGTACCCGAGGGTTGAGAAGGTGGGGAGGCTTGGGCGCCTCGCTCAGGACGGCATCCACTTCCTTCTGCTTCTGCGTGTAGAAGGGCCTGCGGTTCGTCAGCAGCCAGTAGAGCACCACCCCCAGCGCGTACAAGTCATCCGCGGGTGTGGAGCGGTAGTGCGCGCCCGGTACGCCCTTGTTCTCCCGCTCGAAGCGCCAGGCCTCGGGGCTGCGATAGTCAGGCGTCCCCGGCGGCAGCAACCCACCGGTCCGCCACCCGGCTTCCTCGTCGCCCCCCACTCCGAGATCCACCAACACCGCCTCGCCGGTGGATTCGTGCACCAGGATGTTGGCTTCCTTCACATCCCGGTGGACGACCTTCGCTCCGTGGAGAGCGACCAGCGCCCGCGCTACGCCCAGCACCCTGCGCACCACCTCCCGCGCCGAGGGGTTCTCCGTGCTCGCCCACACGTCCAGGCGTCGGCCCGGCACGTACTCCATGACGATGACGAAGTAGCGGGGGGCCTTGTCCGGCCACTGGCCGTGGCCCAGCAGGCGCACCACGTGGGGGTGCCGAACCTTCGCCAGGTTGAGCAGCTCCCGTACGGCCCACACTCCGATCTCCTCCAGCGGCAGCAACTTCAACGCGTAGAGTTCTCCTCCCCGCCGCGCAAGGAACACCGTCCCGAACCCGCCCTCGCCGAGCTGGGCTTCCACCACGTAGCCCGCCACATCCGTTCCGGGTGACATCTCCGGCACGCCCTTCTCCTCGTGCCTGCTCATGGGTGGACTCCCACCAGCTCCTCGTTCAGGAGCGGCGACGTGACCGGAGAGATGGGGAGCGCCCTCGTGCATGGACTCAACCTCCTGGGTTGTGCGCGACGCTACCAGAACAGTCCGTAGAGTCACCTGGAGGTGCGCCGCTCAGGCGGATGGCAGGACGTAGAGCAGCGGGCCGGGACTGACTCATGGGGTCTACTCGCCCGTCAACCCTGGGGGTATAGAGCCCAGCCGCATTGCGATCGTCAACGAACAGGGTGAGATTGTGACTGCGATGCGGAACCTGGACCCGATAGAACTCCGAGGCTTGTCGAGTTGAGCTGATGAACGAACTTGCGAGGATTGCAAATGAGCTGCTGACTCCGAACTCGTCGCTGCGAAGCTACATCGTGAAGTAGGAGGCGCGCGGTGGAACGTTATTGCTATTGGGTGCGAACCGCTGATGTTCCTCAGTGGTACATCACGACTCCCGTACCGGCGACAGGCGGAAAGTTTGAGGAACCTTGGATGTTCGGGGAAGGGCGCCTGCTTCCAAACCCTGGGCCCATCAGGGCTCTGGTGAGGAACCAGGGCAAGAGGCGCACATTCATGTTCGCCGGTGTTGAGAGTGTCCCCATCATCAACGAAGCAGTCGCCCATGTCTTCAGGGCGATAGCACCTGATGATGTGCAGTTATTTCCGGTGACGGTGGAGGGGGATCCCGAGCGGTACTTCATTGTCAATGCAAGCAGAACCATTGACTGCATTGACGAAGCGAGCTGCCGGGAAGTCCATCGATACGGCCAAGACGACCCTGTCCCAGAGCGGAGAGGAGCCTATCGCTGGATCTACGGTTTACGAATTGATCCCTCGAAGACTGATGGCGCGCGAGTCTTCAGGCCGAAAAGGTTTACGACTGCGCTTATTGTTTCAGGGGAAGTCAAGGATGCTCTTGAACGGGTAGGCAATTTGGGAGTGGGTTTCGAGCACGTGAGTGCGCCTCACTCCTGCGATGGCGATGGTCTCCAGTGAGACAGTCGCCTACTTGGCGCGCGGAGGAGACGAGCTGTCGAGTCGCATGGCTCTTGGGGGCCGCTGGTGTCGGGGCGTACGCTAGCGGAGGGCGGGGAGTGGTGAGCCGTGCCCGCGTTCCCTCTACCGTTGCTGCACTGAGCCCCATCCAGGCCTGTTTCCAGAGCGGCCGAGGGCTCGGACGCACGCGCTGCCTGACTGCCCGCTGCGGGAATCCTGCCAGACAGGTGCTGTTGCCCTTGCCGCGATGCACAAACACTCACTGATCACTTCAGGCCTCGTCGCGGTGCTCCTCCTCTCGGCATGTGAGGAAGGCGCTGCTTCCAAGGAACCTCCTTCCACTGACACCCCCGCCGAGCAGCTCCAGGACTCCTCGGGTCCGCTGACCGTGACCAACTGCCGCGCGCTGACCACCCAATCGGTGAGCGCGAGCGGCGATGACGGCGCCGGCAGCGTTGCTTCCAATTCGCAGGACGACAATCTGGTGACCCGCTGGAGCGGCCCGGGCGTGGGCGCGTGGCTGCTGATGGATCTGGGCAGCTCTCAGTCCCTCACCGGCGCGGCCATCGCCTGGCACCAGGGAGGCACTCGCCAGAACCACTTCATCATCTCCACCTCCGAAGACGGGACGACCTATACGCAGGGGTACGCGGGCGACAGCGCCCTGAGCACTGCGGCGCAGACGTATGCCTTCACCTCGACGCGCAAGGCGCGCTACGTGCGCGTCACCGTCAACGGCAACACCGTCAATGACTGGGCCTCCATCATCGAGGCCCGCGCGTGCGGCGAGCAGACGGCGACGCCGCCCCCCACGTCGGACTCGGGGCCCGCGCTGCCGCGTCAGCCGTACCTCCAGAGCGTGGGGACCACCAGCGCGCTGGTGGCCTTCCGCACGAACGTGTCGTGCACTCCCTTCGTGCGCTTCGGCCCGGGCTCGGATGTGTCCCGCACCGCGACGGCCACTGCCGCAGGCTGGCGGCACGTCATCAAGCTGAGCGGCCTCAGCCCGGGGCAGACATATAGCTACGTCGTCGAGGCGTGCGGCTCCGTCATGGGTGTGCGGCAGTTCCGCACGGCGACGCTCCCCTCGACGCAGAGCGTGCACTTCACGGCGATGGGAGACTTCGGCACGGGAGGCTCCGCGCAGGCGCAGGTGGTGGCTCGGCTGGCGCAGGACAGCCGGGCCGGAGAGCTGCTCCTGGCGCTGGGCGACAATGCCTACGAGTCCGGCACCGAGCAGGACTTCCAGGATCACATGTTCACGCCCATGGCGGCGCTGCTGCGCAAGGTGCCGCTCTTCGCCAGCCCGGGCAACCACGAGTATGTGACGGACCAGGGCCAGCCCTATCTCGACAACCTCTACCTGCCGGCCAACAACCCCGCGAACACCGAGCGCTACTACTCGTTCGACTGGGGCCCGGTGCACTTCGTGGCGCTGGACTCCAATTGCGCCATCGGCCTGGCCTCGTCCGATCGCTGCACCCTGGCCGCGCAGAAGAGCTGGGCGGCCGCGGACCTCGCCGCCTCGAAGCAGCCCTGGAAGGTGGCCTTCTTCCACCACCCGCCCTGGTCGAGCGGCGCCCACGGCTCGCAGCTCACCATGCGCCGCGAGTTCGGCCCCCTCTTCGAGCAGTACAAGGTGGACATCGTCCTCACGGGGCATGACCACAACTACGAGCGCTCCAAGGCGATGGTGGGCGACGGTGTCGCGCCCTCGGGCTCGCGCGGAGTCGTCTACTGGGTGGTGGGCAGCGGCGGCGCGACCCTTCGCTCCTTCCCCATCGCTCAGCCCAGCTGGACCGCGTACCGCAACAACACCGACGTGGGCTACCTGGACGTGACGGTGAATGGCGGCACGCTCACCGCGCAGTTCCTCTCTCCCAGTGGCACCGTGAAGGACAGCCTCACCCTCACGAAGACGGTAGCGGCGGCAGCGGAGCAGCCCGCGCCCACGAGCGCGGCCTCGGCGCTCGAGACGCCTCCGGGGCCGGTGGATGATCCCGCCCACCCGCCAGCGGGGCTGCGCTTCGACAAGGTGCTGCCCCCCGCGGACACCCCGGAGTCCGTGGCGGACGACGACCCGATCTCTCGCTGAGCCTCGCCTTTCCCGGCGTGTCGACGAGCGGACGCGCCGGGACCGCGTTAGGCTTACATCCCATGAGTGATGTGAGTCGAAGAGATGCGCTGAAGCTGATCGCCGTCGCGGGTGCGTCGGCGGCCGGCTGCTCGGACACTTCGCCCAAGCCCGAGGAGAAGGGAATGAGTCAGAAGGGGAGTGAGCAGGCAGACGTCATCATCAACACCCGGCCCCTCGGGTTCATGTGGGAGACGCCGGATCCCTTCCTGTTCTGCGTCCACCATGACGACCGCTACCCTCAGGGCAACGAGCGCATGGGACCGGCCGTCTCGCTCTCGGGCCGGGATCTCGGGCAGGACTTCGCCGGCAAGGACGGCTGGCGCATGTACCACGGGCGCACCGTTCCGGGCTTCCCGCAGCACCCGCACCGGGGCTTCGAGACCGTGACCGTCGTGCGCCGTGGGCTGCTGGACCACTCCGACTCGCTCGGCGCCGCGGCCCGCTTCGGAGGCGGAGACACCCAGTGGATCACCGCTGGCAGTGGCCTCCTGCACTCGGAGATGTTCCCGCTGCTCGACCGCACGGGACCGAACCCCGTCGAGCTGTTCCAGATCTGGCTCAACCTGCCCAAGGTGGACAAGATGGTGGAGCCGCACTTCTCCATGCTCTGGAGCCACGTTATTCCGCGGCATGTCGCCAAGGACGCGGAGGGGCGCACCACCGAGGTTTCCCTCGTCGCAGGCCGGCTCGGTGACGTGAAGGCGCCGCCCCCGCCGCCGAAGTCGTGGGCATCTCGTTCGGATACCGACGTCGCCATCTGGACGATCAAGATGGCTCCCGGCGCCCGGTGGACGTTGCCCGCCGCGATGAGCGGGACCAACCGCTGGCTCTATTTCTTCCAGGGCTCCGGGATGCGCATCGGTGGGAAGGCCATCCCGGCCTCGCACGCGGCCGTGCTCCGACCCGAGTTCGAGGCGGTGCTGGAGAACGGCTCGGACGAGGCTGAGCTGCTGCTCCTGCAGGGCCGGCCCATCCGCGAGCCTGTCGTGGCCCACGGGCCCTTCGTGATGAACTCGCGCGAGGAGATCGTCCAGGCCTTCTCCGACTACCAGCGCACGCAGTTCGGTGGCTGGCCCTGGAAGAGCGACGACCCGGTCCACGCGCGAGAGGAAGGGCGCTTCGCTCGTCACGCGGACGGCCGCATCGAGAAGCCCGCCTGAGCCTCGTTCTGGAGGCCGTAGAGCCGGGCGCAGTTGTCCCAGAGGATCTTCCGCCGGGCGCTCTCCGGGAGGGGAATCTCCAGGAAGCGCTCGATGGCCCGAGGGTAGCGCGAGTCCGGGTGCGGCCAGTCCGTGGAGAACACGATGTTGTCCGCGCCCAGGTGCTCGACGACGTGCGTGACGAAGTCCTCATCCGCCTCCACTGACACGACGCACTGCCGGCGGAAGTAGAGGCTGGGAGGCTCGGGGAGCTGCTGATGGGTGACGCCCAGCTCGATCTCCCAGTGCTCGTCCATCCGATGGAGCAGCCAGGGGACCCAACTGCAGTTGCCCTCGAAGAAGCCGACCTTGAGGGCCGGGTGCCGCGCGAGCACGCCACCGCCGCAGAATGCCATGGCCGCGTACATCATCTCCATGGAGTGGCAGGCCACGTGGCGCAGGAAGATGTTGCTGCCGAACTGGCTGCCCGCCTGGGGCAGGTGTGAGCCCACGCCCTCGTGGAAGATGACGGGGATGCCCAGCCGGGTGCAGGCCTCCCAGAGCGCGTCATAGGCAGGGTCGTACCACTGTCTCCCGCCCACGAGGTTCGGGCGGAGGAAGATGGCTCGGAAGCCGAGCTCCTCCACGGCCCGCCGCGTCTCCCGCACCGCGTCCTCCACGGAGTGGGGCGCCACCATGGCCGCGCCGAACAGCCGCTGGGGATCTCCCTGCACGTAGTCGTGGAGCCAGTTGTTGTACGCCCGAGCCACCGCGCTGGCGAACTCGGGCTCCAGGTCATCCACCGCGAGCGCGAGCAGCCCGGAGGTGGGGAAGACGACGGTCATGTCCACGCCCTCGGTCTCCATCGCCTCGAGCTGCGTGTCCACGGACCAGCCCCGGCGGGAGAAGTCGGCGAAGCGGGACTGCTGGAAGCGCTCCAGCGAGCGAGCCTCTGGCCGCTGCTCGATCGCCTGGCGCACCATCGTCCGGACCTGCGCCGAGGGCAGCACCGCCGGGAGCGGTCGGCCATCTGGTCCCCGGGGATCGAACCAGGGCATGAGCCGCTGCTCGAGCTCCATGTAAACGACCGCGTTGCGGAATGCGAACTCGGAGCTGCGCGGGGCGCGCTCCCGGTAGCGAGGCTCCATGTATTGCTCCCATAAATCGGGGGGCTCCACGCAGTGCATGTCGCTGTCGAACACTCTGTAGCCTGCTCTGGCCATCTGTCATTGCTCCGTTGTCGGCTGACTCCGGCAGACAGAGGCGGTTGGGGCCGGGCGTGACGGAAGCGCCGCTCGTCCGCCCTGGGAGCAGGCGGCGGCAGGGGCGGCCTCACATCCAGGCTCACGGCACTCGGCCCCCAGGGGCGGCGGCAGCGGAGCCGTCACGCGCCCACCTTCAGGACAGGGCCTCATGTCCGAGGCCCGATGCGCGAGGGCAGCGAGACATGGATACCCACTTCGAGCAGCTGACGATTCCCGCTACCGATGGCTTCCCATTGGCAGCGACGCTCTACGCCGCGGATGGCGAGGGCTCCTGGCCCGTGGTGTTGATCAACCCAGCCACGGGCGTGAGGCGCACCCTCTATGATCGGTTCGCCCGGTTCCTCGCGGAGCGGGGGATGCATGTCCTCACGTATGACTATCGAGGCACTGGTGGTTCCCGCACCGGACCCCTGCGCTCCCTGCGCGCAAGCATGACGGACTGGGGGACGCGGGATCTCGCGGGGGTCGTGGACTGGTTGGTGGAGCAGTTCCCGCGCAGCCCGCTGCTCGTGGTGGGGCACAGCTCGGGGGGACAGCTCCTCGGGCTGACGGATCGCATCCAGCATGTGTCCGCCCTGCTCGCGGTGGGAGCGCAGAGCGGCTATTGGCGCCACTGGGACAGCCCACGGCGTTACCAGCTCGCCTTCCTCTGGTACGCGGCGATGCCCCTGGCGGCGAAGTTGCTCGGCTACTTCCCGGCGAAGAGGCTCGGCATGGGCGAGGATCTGCCGGGGGGCGTGGCGCGGGAGTGGGCTCGCTGGTGCCGCAATCCGAACTACATCTCCGATGAGCGCGGGGTGCCGCTGCGCCCGTACTTCGATGACTTCTCCGGGCCACTGCTCGCCTACAGCTTCTCCGATGATCGCTTCGCGCCGCGGGCCGCCGTGGAGGCACTGCTCGGCTTCTACCACCGGGCGCGCAAGGAGCACCGCCACCTCACGCCAGCGGACCTGAACGTCGACGCCATCGATCACTTCCGGTGGCTGCGCGAAAACTTCCGCTCCACCCTGTGGGAGCAGATGGGCTCCTGGCTGGAGCAGCAGGCCGCCGAGGGTCGCCCCGCGGCGGGAGGTCTGCGGGCCGTGACGTCACAGCCGCCGGCAGAGCCCTCTCATTTGTCATGAACCTGGCTGAGAACACCTTCATCGACATCCTGAATCGTCATATCTCTGATGCCTCCCTCCGCCTCGTCGTCGAGGACCAGCCGCTCACGGTTGGCGCTGGAGGGGGCTCCCCCGCGGTGACCCTCCGCATCCACGATCGGCGCTTCTTCTCGCGCGTGCTGAGCCAGGGAAACCTGGGCATGGGCGAGGCCTATATGGACGGGGACTTCACCGTCGAGGACGGCGAACTCCACGACTTCCTCACCATCCTGTTGCGCAACCGCATCGACCAGAAGGTGAGGGGAGACCCGCGCACCATCCTCCGGGTGCTGCGAGTGCAACTGGGCAACACGCTCTCACGGGCTCAGTGGCGCTACGTCCAGCGGCACTACGATCTCGGTGACGAACTCTTCGAGTCCTTCCTCGACGAGACGATGACGTACTCGTGCGGCTACGCGCTCTCGCCACAGGACTCGCTGGAGGAGCTCCAGCGCAACAAGCTGGACCGCATCTGCTGCAAGCTGCAGCTCGCGCCCGGGGAGCATCTGCTGGACATCGGGTGCGGCTTCGGGGGGCTGCTCATCCACGCGGCCAGCCGCTACGGCGTGACGGGCGTGGGCATCACCAACAGCGAGCGGCACTTCGAGCGCGGCAACGAGAACATCGCCCGCGCGGGGCTGTCCGATCGCATTCGCATCGAGTTGCGGGACCACAGCAGCATCGAGGGCCGTTTCGACAAGATCGTCAGCGTGGGCATGCTGGAGCACCTGCCTCGCAAGGAGTACCGGCGATACTTCTCTCTCATCGCCCGGTCGCTGGCGCCACAGGGCTTGGGGCTGGTGCACGCCATCGGCACGAGCGCACCCGTCAACACGCATGATCCCTTCATCCAGCGCTACATCTTCCCGGGCTCGGGGCAGGTGAAGCTCTCGGAGGCGGCCCACCACCTGGAGCGCCAGGGGCTCGCCATCCGCGACGTGGAGAACATCGTCCGTCACTACCACTACACGGCGAAGCACTGGCTCATGCGCTTCCGGCAGAACCAGCACCAACTGGATCCGAAGCGCTACGACTCGGCGTTCCGCCGGCTGTGGGAGTACTACCTGCACTGCTGCGTCGCGGCGCCGCTCGCGTCGGATGGCACGGTCTACCAGGTGCTCTTCACGAAGGACTACGCGGCGCCCATGCCGCTCCATCGCGTCTAGGTCCCAGAAGGAGATCCCCATGCATGCACTGTCCGTCCTGAATCAGGAGTTCCTTGCGCGCGGTTGGAACCGCAAGCCCACCGGCCGGCTCGTCGCGGAGCTCGGCTTTCACGTAACGCTTGCCGTGGGCGGGCTCGCCGTCGTGGTGCTCGCCCACAACCTGGCGCTCGATGCGCTGGGCCTGCTCCTCTCCACGATGGGCTCGCTGGGCGTGTCGACCAACACCCATACCTCCTCGCACTACGCCACCTGCAACCGGCGCTGGGCGAATCGGGCCCTTACGTACTTCGGCTATCCGCTCTTCCTGGGCATGTCCGCCACGTACTGGTGGCAGAAGCACGTGGCCGTCCACCACCCCACGCCCAACGTCATCGGACTGGATGACGACGCGGACCTGTTGCCAGCGTTCACGATCAACATACGGGACGTGGCCCAGGCCCGGGGTTTGCGGCGCTGGTGGTTCGATCACCAGTGGCTGGGTATCTTCTTCGCCATCGCCTTCAACGCGCTGAACGTCCAGCGAGCGGGGATTCAGTACCTCGTCGCGTGCCTGCGCGACCCTGCCCGCCGCAAGGCAGCCCACGGCTACGACGCGCTGATGCTCGTTGGGCACGTGGCCCTGTGGCTGGTGATTCCCTCGCTCTTCTTCGGGCCGCTGCCGGTGCTGGCGTTGTACGCGGTGCGCGTGGTGCTGCTGGGGTACGCCATCTTCGTCGCGTTCGCCCCCGCGCACTTCCCGGAGGAGGCGGCCTTCCTGGATCGCCAGGACCGCAACCGCCCCGAGTACTTCCGGAGGGCGGACTTCATCCTCCTGCAGACGGCCACGACGCTGAACTTCCGCACGGGCTTCTTCGGCCGGTTGTTCTGCGCGGGAGTGGACTACCAGATCGAGCACCACCTCTTCCCGGGCTACAGCCACGTCTACTACCCACGGATGAGCCGCATCCTGAAGCGCTTCTGCGAGGAGAACGGCTACCCCTACCGCACGCTCGGGTGGTGGGAGGCGATCTGGAAGTCGCTGGTCGTCTTCCGCCGGCCCAAGCCTGTCTATCCCCAGCTCGAGGTGCTGCGTGGGGCCGTGCCATCCGTGGAGTCCAGCGAGCGCGAAGCCGTGGAGCTGCTGTCCGGTCAGGAGCAGGTGGCCTGAGCCATTCCGTCGAACGCCGAGGAATCACCCATGGTCCAGCGTCACCACCACACGGTTGTCACCCGGGATGGCATCTCGCTCGCGGTGAGCAGCTACCAGCAGGAGGGAGTGGCACCCCGCGAGGTGGCCCTCCTGCTGTGCGCCGTGGGAGCCCGGCAGGAGCGTTACGAGGCCTTCGCGAGGTGGCTGGCGCGTGACGGCTGGCGGGTCATCACCTTCGATTATCGCGGCATCGGCCGCTCGGTGCTGGAGGAGGGGAACCGGCACACCGCCTCCATGCGCACCTGGGGCGAGCAGGATGTGACGGCTGTCATCCAATGGGCTTGCGACACCTTCTCGCCGGAGCGACTCGTGGCTGTGGCCCACAGCATCGGGGGGCAGATCCTGCCGTTCTCCGAGAATCACTCCCGGTTGAGCGCGGTGGCGCTCGTCGCGTCTCAGCGGGGCTGCTGGCTCCACTGGAGCGGTTGGAAGCGGTATGGCGTCTGGCTCTTCTTCCGGCTCTACATCCCACTGTGCCTGAAGCTCTTCGGCCGCCTGCCGCTCTCGTTCGTGGGGCTGGACGACCTGGAGCGAGGCGTTGCCGAGGACTATGCGCGCTGGGGCCTGGACGAGCACTACCTGTGGCCCACGGGTGAGTCCCGCTCTGCGCGCTTCTCTGGCTGCACCTTCCCGTTGCTCGCGCTCAGCTTCGCGGACGACACCTTCTATGCGCCGAGGCGGGCCGTCCAGGTGCTGCTACACGACTACTATGTTTCGGCGCCAGCGCTCTGGTGCCACGTCGAGCACGAGCGGCTGAAGCTGCGCGGGCTGGGGCATTCGGGCTTCTTCGACTCGGAGCAGTGCCCGGAGAGCTGGTGGGGCGAGGTCTCCTCCTGGCTTCGGACAGCCTCCGCGAGCTCGGCCCTTCTGCCCCGGCGAGAGGGCGCCCGCGAGCCGAGTCTGGCCTCCATCGCCGTGCCCGTGTTGCGGCGTCCCCGAGCCCCTCAGATGGAGATTCCTCAGGCAGCTCCTGCGCTGGCCTCCGGGCTCGGAAGGGGAGGGACGCGATGACGGCGGTGGCGGTGGAAGAGCGCTCCTTCTTCGTGGAGCTCCCGAGCGCGCGCGTCCACACGCGGGTGGTCGGACAGGCAGACAGGACGCTGGTCATCGTCCCGGACCCTCCCAACCTCATCGAGCACCACCGAGAGGTCATCGAGCGGCTGGCGCGAGACTTCCGCGTCATCTCCTTCGAGTTGCCGGGCTTCGGACGCTCGGAGCTGCGGAACGGGGCGCGCTTCAGCCTCGAGCTCCAGGTGGAGGTGATGGCCGGGATGTTCGAGCAGCTGGCGGTGCGCCACGCTGTGCTGGAGATGTCCTGCTTGGGAGCGCTGGTGGGGCTGCGCCTGGCACGCCTGAGGCCGGAACTCGTGGAGCGGCTGGTGCTCGCCCAGGTGTCCACGCAAGAGCAGATGCAGACCTGGGCGAAGGGAACGGATGTCTGCGGCCTCATCCACACGCCCCGCGTGGGACAGGCGCTCGTGTCCCTGGGTCGGCGGTTCATCGCTCGTCACTGGTATCAGGCCGCGCTCCCGGAAGGGACGGATGCGCGAACGCGCCAGGGCTATCTCCAGCCCACGCTCCAGGCCCTCCGAGAAGGTGGCGCCTTCGAACTTGCCTCCGCCTATCAATCCCTGCGGCGCTCTGAAGCGATCGAGTACAGCGACATCCGCCAGCCCACGCTCCTGCTCTGGGGGTGCGCGGACCGGACACATGAGGGCACTTCGGCTCGTCCCCTGTGGCAGGCGCTGCCTCGTGCGGAACTCGTCGAGCTGGACGGGTGTGGCCACTTCCCCACCCTGGAGCATGCAGGGAGATATGAAGAGCGCCTGAGGGCCTGGCTCCAGGGATGACCTCAGCTCGTCAAAACCGTCTCACACGATGTCTCCCCAGATGCGTAAGCCATGGTCCTTCGGCGGAAGGCCATTCCCGGTTCGAGAGCCGGGGACTACTCTCGCGGGAGAGGGATCGCACCGATGGCCACCCAGTTCCCGCACCTTGAGCCCATCCACCGCGACTTCATCCTGCGCCAGCGGATGTTCTTCACAGCCTCCGCCGCCAGCACCGGTCGGGTGAACCTCTCACCGAAGGGGCTCGACTCGCTCCGCGTGCTCGGCCCCAGCGAGGTCGTCTACCTGGACCTCACCGGCAGCGGGAACGAGACCGCCGCGCACCTGCGCGCTGACGGACGCCTCACCCTCATGTTCTGCGCCTTCGAGGGGCCGCCCATGATTCTGCGCCTCTATGGGCGAGGCCAGGTGCTGCGCCGGGGCAGCACCGGGTACACCCGGTTGCTGGCCTCCGAGTTCGGCGGCGTGGAGCCGCTGGGGGCTCGGCAGATGGTGAAGCTCGACATCGACCTCGTGCAGAAGTCCTGCGGCTACAGCGTGCCCCTCTACGAGTTCACCGGCGACAGGCCCACGCTTGCACGCTGGGCCGAGAACAAGGGAGAGGAAGGACTGGAGGAGTACCGGCGTATGAAGAACGCGCGCAGCCTCGACGGCCTGCCTACCGGCCTCTTCGACGAGGACGACACGCCCCCAGGCGAGACGTAATCCAGGGGTCCGGCCTCAGGGACCCACGCGGTAGGCGCGGAGGTCCGCAGACTCGAGGGTGAGCGTGAGCTGGGTTCCCGTCTCGACGTGGTTTGTGACGAGGTTGGTGATCCGGCCGCTGGCGGGGAGAGTCACCTTCACGTTCGCCTTGCTCTGCATCGAGGTGTTGACCACGTAGTAGTACGTGCCCTGGCCCTGCGTGTTGATCTGGCGCACGACGACTTCGGAATCGCTCGAAGCGGAAGCGAGTTTCTCGGAGGGCAGCGCGGGCACGGCCAGGAACGCCTGATTGAACCGGCGCATGACCTCGGGGAAGCCCGTGGAGAAGCTTGAGCCCGACAGGTAGGCGATGTTGCGCGGGTCTCCGTTGGCGATGGCGCGTGCCTGCTGCAGCATGAGGTGCGGGCCCGCCCGATCGGTGTTCACCGAGACGTAGCCCATGGTGCCACCGAACGGGAGCGAGGGGTCGCTGCCCGTGTCCTCATTGAGCGGGTAGTGGCGGACGACCGTCAGACCGGAGGCGGCGCGGTACTTGCCGAGCGCGTCGGCGGAGGCGACGGTGAAGAGCCGGCCGATGGGATAGGTCATCATCACGCCTTCGACATTCGTGTAGTTCTCGGGGTCCGCGCCGGGCGCCGAGTGGAACTCCTCCGGGACGTCGGTGCTCGAGCTCAAGTCGATGGGTATCTGCTCCGCCAGCCGGGCGGGATAGAGGCCATTGTTGACGGCCTGGGTGTAGTCCGTGGGCGACCAGTGGTACTTGTAGTAACCGTCGCTGACCGTGTTCATGTACGCGGTCCACCATGCCGAATCGTCCGTGACCACGCCCGCGTGGTTGTTGGGCTGGCCGAGCGGATGGAGGTGCGGCACCTGCTCGCCCGTCCACGGCGTGAAGAGAACCTGGACATCGCTCTGCCCGAGCTGTGTCTTCAGGTAATCGCGCACCGCGCTCAGGAAGCTGACGCGCTTGGAGAACCACCAACTGATGTACCGGTTATAGAGGTCCTTGTTGCCCTGGTACGACGCGATCAGCGTGGCCTGGGACGCGGTCTGCGCCACCGAGTCGTTGGGGCGCTCCGCCTTGAAGCGGGCGATGGTGGCAGCCGCGAAGCTGATGGGCAGGTGGGTGTTGCGCGTGCGGAACCACACGCCGGCGAACTTCGCCTGGGTCTTGAACTGCCCCACCGTCTTGTCGATCAGCTTCTTGGCGTCGGCCAGCGTGTCGGGGTCGGTCAGGTCGGCGTCGGCGTCCTCGGTCCAGTAGACGCAGGTGTAGTAGCTGGTGTTGCCGCAGGTCTGCTTCTGGCCGTGGAACAGCTTCTGCGCGCGGCGCTGCTTGGCCAGGCTGTTGGCGCCCATGCCGGACTTGTATTCGAAGTAGGGCAGGAGCTCGAAGTCCTCAGCGGTCGCCCTGGGCACCAGCCGCGTCCAGAGATTGTTGTTGGGCGGCTGTGCCTCGTACATCCAATTCTGATCGCCCGTCTCGAAGCCCTGGTTGTAGCCGAACTCGAGCAGATCCTTGGTGAAGGTGTTGATCCCCAGCACCTTGGCCATCCGCATCTTGTACACGTACCAGTCCTCCGTATTGGCGACGGCACGCTGGGTGATGTCCGAGGCCATGATGGCTTCATCGGCCATCTCCTCGCGCCAGAAGATGCGTCGGCGCGGCAGCGTGGAGGGCGGGTAGTGGATGGGGGCGTAGAGCTTGGAGGGATCGCTCACCTCGTAGAGCTTGATGTGGCCGACGGCCACTCCCTGCGAGCGCGCATCGTTCAACTGCTTCGTCTGGAAGAGCGCGACGTTGAAGCCATCGGCGGGCAGGTTGGGCCGGCAGCCGGGGGCCGAGTCCCGCACGCCCTTGACGCCCTGGAAGCGGTCATGAAGGTAGAAGAACTGCTTGTAGAGCTGCCACTGCCCGCTCTGCGGGTAGTTGAGGGATTCGACGCTGGGCTCCGTGTACTGCGAGCGCGAGTCGCCTACCGCGGTGCCGGTGGCCCAGCCCTGCAGATGATCCGCGCCCCGGTTGGCGACGAAGAGGGTTCGAGGCACGTCGTCGGGGTACTCCACGACGAGGACGTAGGCCCGGCCCGCGATCAGTCCCTTGCCCTTGCCAATCACATACGACATGACCTTGGGCGCATCCCCCATGGGCAGGGTCCGCGCGGGCTTACCGAGCACGGTCTGTACCAGGCTGGCGCCCGCGGTGGACTCGTAGCTGGGAGCGACCTGCGCCGTGTCGATGTCGTCGATCAGCGTGAGGCCCGTGGTGATGTCGATGAGGACGGGTGTCTCGACGCCCGCGTCCGGAGAAGTCCCGCCATCGGGCGTGGGGCCCGGTCCACCTCCGCCGTCGGGATTGTCCTGGGGATCGCCACCGTCAGGGGTATCGGGGGTGTTGCTGCTGCAAGCCGTTGCCAGGGCGATGACGAGCGCCCACGACCAGAGGGAAGTGCGCAAGAGAGGGCCTCCGCTCGACGGTGCTGCGGGATGAAGGGGGAACCTTCATCCTAGGGCCCTTGCTCGGAGGAGATCTCCAGAGATCAGGAGATCGGGGGAAACCCCTTGTCGCCTCAGGTCCCCTTCTGTGCGCGCCATGCGCGAGCAAAGCCACCTGAGAGCACGAAGCGCGGGAACGTGATCCACTGCTCCACGAAGATGCGCGCCACCACGTCGAGCGGGCCCCGGAAGGGCACGGGGGGAGTCGTCTCGAGGCGGTGCCCCCGGCCCTGGACCGCCATGGCACCCACCATGCCGACGAGCCCCGGGAGGGCCAGCCAGATCGAGGTGAGCGGCGAGGTGAAGAGCAGCAGGGTGCCGAGCTGAAACAGCGGCACCGTCACCGCGTGCATGATCAGGTTGCTGCGCTGGCTGTGGTTGTCCGTGTAGAGGTTCCACTGCCAGGTGAGGAGTCCTTCGGAGCGGTCGTCCATGGTCTTGGCGTTCATACCCTGGATGTAGGCCAGGCCCGGTTCAGCGTCTTGAACGAACTGGCTGTGCCGGAGGCCGCAGCGCGGAGGGAGGCATGCCCAGCATGCGCCGGAAGGTGCGCGTCATGTGCGCGGCGTCCGAGAAGCCTGCGGCATGGGCCGCCTCTCCGAGCGGGGTGCCGGACACGATGGCCGCGGCTGCTCGCTGGAGCCGCAGCCACGCGAGGTAGGGCCGGAGCGGCAGGCCAATGGACTCGGTGAAGGCGTGCATCAGGCGCCCGGGCGAGAGCCCCACCTGGGTCGCGAGCGTGGTCAGCGAGGCGTCATCGTCGGGGGAGAGGTCGCGCAGCAGCCGCAGCACCTTCCGCACGCGGGGGTGCAGGGCCGGGCGGGGTGTGGAGGTGCCAGCTCCCAGCACCTCGACGGCTCGGCGTGTCCACTCGACGCCACCGGCCTGCATGAGGTCCAGCGGATCGACGTCGCGGATCAGCGCATCGCGCTCGGAGGCGGTGATGGCGCGCAGGGGGCCGGTGATGGAGCTGCGGAGCGCCGCCCCTGTCTCGCTCTCGGGATCGAGGAAGACGAGCAGCACCTCGCGGTTCGAGGCATCGAGGGCGTGGGGCACATCCGGAGCCGTCAACACTCCGGGCATGTCCTGCCAGGGCCCTCTGCCTGCGCGCACGCGCAGCGGAGCCTCCAGGCTCAGCACGAGGTGCATGGCATGGTGGGCGTGGCCGGCGCTGAGCCCGCCGAGGCCGCGTGTGGCCAGCAGCGGCGGCCAGACGGGCAGGGGAGCTCCAGGGGCAGTGCGGGGGACGCCGGTGACGCGCATGGCGCCATGCTACCGGAAGGCTCAGCGTGCCGTGCACTTGCCGCTGCGGCAGCTGCCGCCGGGGCAGTCGGAGTCGGAGTAGCAGGTGCCGCCCGCGGTGGTGCACTTGCCACTGCGGCACTTGCCGCCGCCACACTCTGAATCCGAGTAGCAGGTGCCGCCCGCGGTGGTGCACTTGTTGCTGCGGCAGCTGCCGCCGGGGCAGTCGGAGTCGGAGTAGCAGGCGCCGCCCGCAGTGGTGCATTTGCCGCTGCGGCACTTGCCACCGCCACATTCGGAATCCGAATAGCACTGGCCACCGGCAGTGGTGCACTTGCCGCTGCGGCAGCTCCCACCCGGGCACTCGGAGTCGGAGTAACAGGTGCCGCCGGCGGTGGTGCACGTGCCGCTGCGGCAGCGGCCGCCATTGCACTCGGAATCGGAGTAGCAGTCGGCGTGCGCGGCGGGAGCCAGGAGGAGGACGCAGAGCGCGAGCGGCATGAGGAGCAGGCGGGACATGATGACCTCCGGGAGAGCGGTCATCCTACGGTACAACTCCCACGTCCATGGGAGTCACCGACCCAGACTCACAGGGACTGCCCATCTACTTGCGCGGCTGTCCGCTGCGCCGCACCTGGACGAGCTCCGCGACGATGGAGACCGCGATCTCCTCGGGCGTCAGCGCTCCAATGGCCAGCCCCATCGGTGAGCGGATTCGATCCAGCGCCGCATCCTCCGCGCCCGCCGCCTTCAGCCGCATCCGGAACCGCTCGGCCTTGCGCCGGCTGCCGATGACACCCAGGTACGCGGCGGGCTTGCTCAGCAGCGCCTCCACCACGGCCTGGTCCAGCGGATGGTCATGCGTGGTGACGCAGTAGAAGTCCTGGCCACTGCCCGCCACCGCCCGCGCATGGTCCGCCGGATCCTTCAGCAGCACCTCACAGCCAGGGAAGCGCTCGGCTGAAGCCCACTCGGGTCGGGCATCCACCACCGTGACGCGGAAGCCCACCTTGTGCGCCAGGGCCGCCAGCTCCTTCGCCACGTGCCCGGCGCCGAACACGGTCAGCCTCGCGGGCGCCCCGTGCTTCTCCAGGAACACCTTCATCCGGCCGCCGCAACACATCCCCAGCTCGTGGGTCAGGTGCGTCTCGATGACGCGCGTCTGCTCGGGGGCTCCCAGCAGCGCCAGCGCGGCCTCGATGATCTGCTGCTCGATGGCTCCTCCGCCCACCGTGCCGCGCAGCGAGCCGTCGCCCAGCACCACCATCTTCGAGCCGGGCTTCTGCGGCGTGCTGCCCGCACTCTCGATGACGGTGGCCAGGACGAATGGCTTGCCCTCGGTGACGAGGGCGGCGATCTCCGCGTACAGGTCCATCGGCGAAGGCGAGCCTACCGTGCCCGCCTAGCCAAAGAACACCTGGGCCACCTTGAAGAACTCCTCGGGCACCCGCTTGAGCTCCTTGGTCGCCAAGGACAGGTCCACGCTGATGATCTCGTTGCCGCGCAGCGAGGCCATCTTCCCGAACTCGCCCCGAGCCACCATGTCGCACGCGTGCACGCCATAGCGCGTGGCCAGCACCCGGTCGTGCGCCGTGGGCACGCCGCCGCGCTGGATGTGCCCCAGCACCGACACGCGTGTCTCGAAGCCCGTGCGCCGCTCAATCTCGTGCGCCACGATGCTGCCCACACCGCCCAGCCGGGGCCGGCCCGCCTCGTCCAGCGCTCCCGAGGTGATGAGCTGCTCGCCCTTGTCCTCGGACATCTTCACCCGCGTGCCCTCGGCCACCACCACGATGGAGAAGGTGCGCCCCGAGGCGTGCCGCCGCTGGATGTGCTCGGCCACTCCCGCGAGATCCGCCGGAATCTCCGGCACCAGGATGACGTCCGCTCCACCCGCGATGCCCGCGTACGTGGCGATCCACCCCACGTGCCGCCCCATCACCTCGCAGACGATGACGCGTTTGTGGGACTCGGCTGTGGAGTGCAGCCGGTCGATGGCGTCCGTGGCGATTGTCACCGCCGTGTCGAAGCCGAAGGTGAAGTCCGTGCCGTTCAAGTCGTTGTCGATCGTCTTCGGCACGCCGACGATGCGCAGGCCCTCCTGGGACATGCGCGTGGCGGCCGAGAGCGTGCCCTCACCGCCGATGGCGATGACGGCGTGGATGCCGTTGCGCTCCACCGCCTTCTTCACCTTCTCCAGGCCGCCTTCCACCTTGAAGGGGTTGACGCGCGAGGTGCCCAGGATGGTGCCGCCGCGGTGGAGGATGCCGGAGGTCGTCTCCCGCGTGAGGCGGAAGTGGTTGTCCTCGAGCAGGCCCTTCCATCCGTCCCGCAGGCCCATCATCTCGAAGCCATGCTCGCTGGCACGGCGGACGACTGCACGAATCACCGCATTGAGGCCGGGGCAGTCACCCCCGCCAGTAAGGACAGCGACTTTCATGAGAACGGTTTCTAGCGCGTGCGGGCGAGAAGCAAAGGAACGATTTCACTGCTGGCGGCCAGGGGTTGCGCCCGCCAGGCATCCTCTTCCGCGAACTTCCGAGCGAAGGCCCGAGCGTGACGACGCAGTGCGTCGTGCATGGGGGATGTCCATGGTTGGTTTTGATGCGATGCGTCATGTCTGGCCCATCTTCCATACCGGAAGGGTTCTTCCCCTGAAGGCCGCTTGTCGTCATAACGGGCCTTCCACCCTCTCGGGCCCGACGTCAGGGCCAACCTGCTGCGTCCCGTGAACGTCCGCGTCTTCGCCACCGAGCAGGAAGCTGCCGTCGCCTGTGCGGCCCACATCGCCGCCGAAGTCCGTTCCAAGCCCGACCTGGTCATGGGGTTGCCCACCGGTCGCTCTCCCATCAACTTCTATAAGGAGCTGGTGGCGTCGCACCGGCGCGGTGAGTTGGATTTGTCCCGCGCCACCTCCTTCACGTTGGATGAGTTCCTCGGGGTGCCGCCGGATGATCCGGCCAGCTTCCAGGCCTATATGGAGCGCCACCTTTTCCGGTACGTGAACCTGGCGCCGGAGCGCACCCACTTCTTCGACGGGAGCGCCCCGGACGCGGAGGCGGAGTGCGCGCGCTACGACGCGGCGGTGGTGGCGGCAGGAGGCATGGACCTGGTGCTGCTGGGCATCGGCCCCAACGGGCACATCGCCTTCAACGAGCCCGGGGACTCGGTCCATGCGACGAGCCACCGCGTGCTCCTGTCCCGCGAGACGCGGCAGACCTTGGCGCCGCTCGTGGGGGACGACGTCTCAAAGGTCCCCATGGCGGCGCTGACGCTGGGAGTGGCGCCGCTGATCCAGGGCAAGCAGGTGCACCTGTTGGCCTTTGGCGCGGGCAAGGCGGCGGCCGTCACGGCGATGGTGCACGGCCCCATCACCCCGCGGTGCCCGGCATCCTTCCTTCAGCTCCACCGGGACGTGTACCTGTGGCTGGACCCCATCGCTGCCCGGGGACTCCAGAGGCGCTGAGCTCAGTAGCCTCGGCTGGAGACGCCGGACAGCCGCGCCTCGCGCACGCGACGCAGCAGCGAGACGAACTCCGCGCGGTCCTCCATGCCCTCGGTGGCGCCCTCGGCCAGCTCCTCGGCCACGGCCAGGCTCCAGTCGCTGGCCTGCTTCGAGCCTCGGAGGATGTCCGCCGACCCCGCCACCGCGGTGGCGAAGCGCAGGCTCGCCGAGGCGTCCTCCAGCTTGCGGTGGAGCTCCGCTCGCGAGACGGAGAAGCTCTGCTCGGCGGCCTCGCTGCCCGAGGGCGTCTTGGCGCGCACGCGCACCGTGGCCAGCTTCGAACCTTCGCCCGTCAGCTCCACCTCGTATAGCGCCGTGACGGAGTGGCCCGCGCCAATCTCTCCCGCGTCCACCTTGTCGTTGCGGAAGTCGCGGTCGGCGATGTCCCGGTTCTCGTAGCCCAGCAGCCGGTAGCCGCGCACCGCCGTCTTGTCGAACTCCACCTGCACCTTCACGTCCTTGGCGATGATCTCCAGCGTCCCGGCGAGCTGCTCCTGGAAGACGCGGCGGGCCTCCTTCTCGCTGTCGATGTAGAAACAGTTGCCGTTGCCCTTGTCGGCCAGCTTCTCCATCAGGTCATCCCGGTAGTTGCCCATGCCGAAGCCGATGGTGGACAGCGTCACGCCCTCCTGCACAGAGCCGCGGATGCTCTCCAACATGGCCTCCGGCGTGACATTGCGCCCCAGGTTCGTGTCGCCATCCGTGAGGACGATGACGCGTGAGACGGCATTCGGGGCGGCCTTGCGCGCCGCGTGCTGGTAGGCAATCTCCAGCCCGCTGCCCATGGCGGTGCCGCCGCCCGCGGTGAGCGAGTCGATGGCCGCGAAGAGCTTCGCCCGCTCGGAGGCGGGGGTGGGCGGTAGCACGTCGCGCACGCTGCCCGCGTAGGTGACGAGCGCCACGGTGTCCTCCTCGTTGAGTCCATCCACCATGAGCTTCATCGCGCGTTGGGCCAGCGGCAGCTTGTCCGGCGCGGACATGGAGCCGCTGGTGTCCGCCAGGAAGACGAGGTGGGTGGGCTTGCGCTGGCTCTTGCCAATCTTCCGCCCCTGGAGCCCCACCTTGAGCAGGTGCCGTCCCGGGGTGAAGGGCGAGGGCGCGCCCTCCAGGTCCACGCTGAAGTCCCCCTGTGAGGGCGCGGGCAGCTTGTATTGGAAGTAGTTCACCCACTCCTCGATGCGCACCGAGTCCTGCGGCGGCAGCGAGCCTCCATTCACGTAGCGGCGGAAGAGGGCATAGGAGGCCGTGTCCACGTCCACCGCGAAGGTGGAGAGGGCATCCTCGGAGGTGAGGGTGAAGGGGTTGGGGCGCAGGCCCGCGTGGGTGTTCCCCGGGGGCACGGGCTCGGCGGCCATGTGCTGGGCGGCAGGAGCCGGAGCGCTGGGTGCCGTGCCGTCGTAATCGGAGTTCTCCCCGAAGCTCCGCATCGTCTTGCGGTTGAGCGATCCGTAGTCGGCCACGGCCCCTCCCGAGAGCGCCGACGCGCTCGCACCGTTGAGTTTGCGGAGGTTGTCTCCGAAGAGGGTGATGACACCCACCAGCAAGACGACCGCCGCCAGGGTGATGACGACGACCTTCGTGATTCCTCCGGAACCCTTCATGTGCGCGAACCTCGGGGAAGCGTGGGGCGTGGCACCAGCGCGCGCATGAATCCCACGTCGCGCGAACGCGCGCGTCCGTCATTCATCCGAGGTCGGTCATTGGGAGGATGGGTCGACGTCGCACTACCGACGCGCTTGTGGCTCCGGGCGGGCCTTGGCAGCAGTCGCTGGCGGAGGACGGGCGGGAGGACGAGCGGAAGCAGTGGGCCGGCTCTTCCCCGCCACAGCCGGCCGAGGGGGCGGAGGGCGCAGGCGCTCGTAGGCCGCCATCACTTTCGCCACATAGAACTCTGTCTCTCCATTATGAGGCACCTGCCCATTCACCGCCCCGGGCCCCGCGTTGTAGGCGGCGACCGCCAGGCGCACGTTGTCGAACCGCGCGAGCTGCGCGGCCAAGTAGCGCGCGCTGGCGTCGATGGCGGGCTCGGGCTCGAAGGGATCCTCCACGCTCAGCATCCGCGCGGTGCCGGGCATGAGCTGGCCGGGCCCCATGGCGCCTGCGGCGGAGATGCGGTGCGGATGGGTCTCGGATTCTACCTGCACGAGCGCCTGGAGCAGGCCTGTGGGCAGGCGGTGACGGCGCTCGGCCTGGGCGATGAGGGGCTCGAGCGGTTCGTGCCCGCTGAGCAGGCACGCGGGCCGGTGCTGCGCGTAGGCCCCAAGTGCGTGGACCTTCTGCTCCAGGAAGGACAGCGAGAACGGAGACACCTCGGTGTCGCCAAAGAAGCTGACGGCCAGGTTGATCAGCACCAGCGGCGTGAGGACGGCGAGTCCCAGCCACACCCACCCCGGAATGGGGAGCCCTCCGCTGATCCGCTTGCGCGCCACGCTCTACCCTTAAGGGCGCTTGGGCTTCCCGTCCATCTTCCGGCGCACCGGAGCCGTCCCCAGGGGCAACCGCAGCCCGTCCAGCACCAGCGTGGTGAGCGCATCCGGCAGCTCCAGCGGGTTGCCGATGTCTTCCTCGCTGAGCACCGCCAGCAGCAGGCGCTCCACGGCACCCACCACCGCGAGCCCGCTCACCGCCGGGCGGATGGGGCGCAGCAGGCCATGGGTATGGGCCTTCTCGGTGATGTCCACCGCGTGACGGGCCACCAGCCGCGCCAGCTCCGCCACCTTCACCCGAGCCCCCACCGCCGGGCCCCGGCACTCTTGGAGGTAGAGCCGCACCACGCTCGGGTACTGCAGCAGCGAACCGGCGATGATGGCCGCCATCGCCCGGTACGCGTCGAACATGGCCTCCACGTCACGCGCCGCGGCCAGGGCTCGGCCGCACGCCTCCAGCCCCGCAATCAGATCGCGCCTCACCGGCTCGAGCAGCGCGTCCACCAGCGCCGTCTGATCCGCGAAGTACCGGTAGAACGTTCCCTTGGCGACCCCCGCGGCCTGGGTGATGTCGTCAACGGTAACCCCATCCAGTCCTCGCTCGAGGAACAGGCGCAGGCCGGCCTCGCTCAGCTCCTTCATCCGCTCGCGGCGGTTGGTTTCCCTGGCGCCGCCTTGGGGGCCAGGGCGCCGTTGGGGCGATTCAGCGGGTGGAGTGGAGACAGACGGACGGTGCGGGTGGTTTCGAGCGCTCATTTCGTTGCGGATTACAAAAAAAGTGACCAAATAGTCATTATTTGGTGCGGTACCGCAGAGGCCGGACGCGCCACTGGAGGCGGACCATGATTGGCATCCCACTGGGCCTGCTCTACAGCAACTTCGGCGAGTGGTTGCTGCACAAGTACGTGCTTCACGGCCTGGGGAAGAACCCGAAGAGTTTCTGGAGCTTCCACTGGCACGAGCACCACCAGAAGTCCCGGCGCAACGAGATGGTGGACGACCAGTACACCAGCTCGTGGTGGACCTGGTCGCCCCAGTCCAAGGAGTTGTTGGGGCTGGCCGCTATCGTGGTGAGCCACCTGCCGCTCCTGCCCGTGGCTCCCTTTTTCACCGCCACCGTGTGGTTCTCGACGGTGAGGTACTACCGCATCCACAAGAAGGCTCACCTTGATCCGTACTGGGCGAAGGAGCACCTACCGTGGCACTACGATCACCACATGGGGCGTGATCAGAACTCGAACTGGTGTGTCACGCATCCGTTCTTCGACATCGTCCTGGGCACGCGCAAGGAGTTCATCGGCACGCAGCCGAAGGCGCCCCAGGCGGCCGTGAAGGGCCAGCGCTCGCCCGAGCCTGCTGCTCAACAGGCTCCTCCTTCCGCGCCTCCCACGGCCTGATCCTTCCGCCCCACTCTCAGAGGGAGCTCAGCGTCGCGAGCGTTTGGCCGCTTGCCCGGAGCCCTTCCGTGGTTTCGACGCACCGCGCTGTGCCGAGGCCTTCTTGGGGATTGGCCGAGCCGCTGGCTTGGAGGCCTTGCGAGCCACCGTCTTCTTTGCGGCACGCGTCATGGGCTTCCTGGCTGCGGGCTCCTGCGGCTTCGCGGTGAGGACGGTGTCCAGCGCCCGGAGCGCATCCGTGGTGGTGAAGATGCCCAGCACTGCGGCGCCGTGGAGGATGACGGCAGAACCGTATTTGTGGAGCGCCATCTCTCGGGCCACCGTGGCCAGGGGAGTGCCGGGCTCCACGGTGTAGGCGTCCTGAGACATGGCCTCCTCGACGGTGACTTCGCTGGGGACCACGTCCTTGAGCGTCTCGATGAGGTGCAGATCCCTCTGAGAGAGCATGCCGACGAGCCTCCCTCCCTCGAGTACAGGGAGGTGACGGATGGAGTGATCATTCATCATCCGGTGGGCCTCGGTGAGCGGGCTCTTCGTCCCGATGGTGTGGACGGAGCGGGTCATGAAGTTCTCGATGGCGTCGGTCATGGGCTTTCCTTGGGGTTCAAGGGGTGGGTAGCAAACCCCTGGCCAACCTCTTCCCTTGGGGGAAGGTGCTATCGCCCTGCGGTGCGTGCATCTGGTGCGCGAGGGCGAGGCCCGGCGCAAAGGGTGCGTCCGCTGAACAGGAGCGGATCCGACTGCCCGCTCGTGGACACCCCAGGAACGTCTGGTGGGGGGGCGGGCTGGCGTGGGGCGCGAGGGAAGAGGTATCTCCGATGCATAGCTTCTCCGAGCGCATGCGGACCCGGCTCTGGCCGGGAGGAGGCGGCCGGTCATGAAGAAGCTGGCGGCGAAGAACCCGGAGAAGCTCATTGATCTGCTCCAGGAGCGGCGCACCTTCGAGCGGATGGGCGTGAAGCTCTACGATCGCGTCCTCTCCCTGATGGCGGTGTCCAAGGAGCCGCAGATCCTGGGGATGGTGGACACGATGCAGGCCTATCGGGACGAGGAGGCCGAGCACCAGATGTGGCTGGAGGAGCAGATCCAGGCGCTGGGTGGAGACGTGAACGCGGAGTCGGAGCGGTCCCGGCTGGCGGCCGCGGAGACGCGAGGCCTCGAGGAGGTGATCCTCCGCGAGGACGTGGAGTTGCAGCACCTGTTCCACGCGTTGATGGCGGCGGAGCTGGTGGACAACGCGGGGTGGGACCTGTTGACGGCGCTGGCGGAGGAGGCGGACGACGACGACGCGCTGGATGCCTTCACGCTGCGCCAGGCGGAGGAGGAGGACCACCTGGACTACCTGCAGCAGACGATGGCACGGTACGCGGAGAGCCAGGTGCTCGGCGAGCAGCTGCAGCTGCCCACCGAGCCGTAGGGGTCCACGCGGGGCTCAGAAGATCAGATCGAGCACATCCGTCTTCAGCCAGAGGCCTGCGCAGACGCGCAGGTCTCCGTTCCAGTCGCGCTGGGGCAGCGTGCCGGAGGCTTCGAACGTCAGCTCCAGGTTTTCCTGGCGGATGAGCTCGTTGAGGTCCAGCACGCCGCTGCCGGTGGCGGTGAGCTTCTGGGTGGCGGTCTGGTTCGCGGGGCGCTTGTACTCGAGCAGCTTCATGGGAGCGCTCTGGCCCTCGAGGCGGAGGGAGACGCTGGCCTTCTCGACGCCGCTCAGGTCCACGTCGGTGGTGGTGAGCTCGAAGAGGCGCATGCGCAGCTGGGCCTCGGTGCTGCCGGTGGGGATGGTGCCGATGATGTCTCCGACAGGAAACTCCATGGTCCGCGACACGGTGCCGGGGATGGGGATGCTGGCCGGGAAGGAGAGCTTGCGCTCGGTCTTGCAGACTTCATCGGTCTCCGCCTCGACATAGAAGAGCGAGTCGCAGCCGGTGGCGAGCAGGGGCAGGGCGATGAGCAGGATTCGGATGGAAGGGCTCATGGGAGGCTCGATCAGAAGAGGTAGAGGAGGAAGCCCAGCTTGATGGAGGGCGTGGTGAAGCGGAGGGAGAGCGGCTTGGCGGTGATGTCCGGATCGTCGGTGACGTCCTGCAGCAGCTTCTCCGCGTCCTCGATGGTCATCGAACCGTGGGCGAGGCCCACGCGCAGGTAGACGGAGAAGCTCTGCGGCTTGCCGATCTCAAGCCCCACGCTGCCGCCCGCGTAGTTGTAGCCGACGTCATCGAAGGGAGCGGTCGTCTTCAGGGGGATGCCGCCCAACCGGTCGACGAGATCGTTGTAGTTGGCGTTGAAGTAGTGGCCCACGTCCAGATTGAGGGACGGGGAGATGAAGGTGGAGAGTGGGACGAGGCTGATGCCTCCGCGCACCCCGAGGCTGAGGGTGTTGGTGGTGACTCCGCCGTTGACGCGCAGCCATTGCGCTGGGCGCACCACGATGGAGACGCCAATTCCATCGGGGGCTCCAACGTCCAGCATCGCGCCGAGTCCGAACTTGCTGGCGGGGTCGCTCGCGGTGGCGACCTGGGAGTCGGCGGAGGAACCGGAGTCCTGCGCCAGAGCTTCCACGCCGGTGCCGAGCGCCAGCACACAGGCCAGCGCGGCGGCATGACGGGAGAGAGCGGGTACACGTCTGATCATCGGAGTACCTGTGTTGAGGGGAGAACCTGGCCGAAGTGGCCGGGAGCCATCATTCGTGGGCGCTCGGGGAAAGAGAAGCGGCCTGCCGTGCAAAAGGCGTCGAGTCGCTCCGACGAGTGTGGGAGAAAAGGACAGCGAGTGCGCGGGTTGCATTCGCGCCGAGATGGCCTGCGACACAGGCTCCCTACTCGGCGTCATCCTCGTCGGTTCCGGTGTCAGTCGCGTCGCGATCGAGCTGCTCGGCGATGGTCTTCACCTGCATCTCCGCTGCTTGGATCTTCCCGCGGCAGAGCGTTACGAGGTCGGCGGCTTCCTTCACCAGCCCGGAGAGCTCATCGACGTCGACCTGGCCTTCCTCGATCTCGTGCAGGATTTCCTCCAGACGCGACGCGGCCTGACCGTAGGAGGGCTCGCTCGTCGACCGCTTCTGCTTTGCCATGTCTTTGCCAGGAGCCTTCTTCGTTGAGTGCTTGGGCTGTGCCATACGCCTATTTCTTCTCCGGGCCTTCCGAGCGAAGCCGCAACGCTCCCGACTTCAACTCGGCCGTGAGAGGGGTGCCGCTGGGAGCATGTGCTGGGTTCTTGAGGACCGCCCCCGTCTCCGTGCGCAAGATGGCATACCCTCGCTCCACCACACGCCGTGGATCCAGGAGAAGCAGGCGCCGCCTCCGCGCTTCGGCGCGCTCGTTTTCGCGCGCGAGCAGCCTGGAGGCGTGAGGGCCCAGCCGAGAAGCGATCTCGTCGACTCGACGCGACGCGGAAGAGAGGTCGCGCCCCGCACCCAGACGGAGCCGCCGGGCTGTATCCCGAAGAGTCCGGGTTCTCTGCTCGAGCAAATCCTTGGCCACGAGCGGGACCTGACGGGCCTGCTCTTCGAGATCCGATGAGGATCCCTCGAGCATTTCCCTGGCGTGTTCGAGAATCCTTTCCAGGCGCGATTCGACCACCTCTCGGGCTTCCAGGATGCGATCGACGAGCAGGGAGGCTGCTGCTGTCGGCGTTTTGGCCCTCCAGCCCACGAAGTCGAGCAGAGAGATGTCCCGCTCATGGCCGATTCCAACCACGACTGGGATGGGGAACGTCGCGATGGCCCGGGCGATGGCCTCCGAGTCGAACCAGGCAAGATCCGTTCGTGAACCGCCGCCACGGCAGATGAGCAGAACATCGAACTCCGCGGCATGGGCTCGGAACCAGTCCAGCGCATTCAGGACGGAGGGCTCCGTTTGTCGGCCCTGGACACGCGCGCCATGAACCAGGACGTCGAAGGCGAGCCCGGACTCCTCCAGTGTCCGCAGCACGTCATGGTAGGCGTCCGAGTTCAGGCTCGTCACGAGGCCCACGCGCAGGGGAAGGGGAGGAAAGGGCAACGAGCGGTTTCGCTCGAGGAGTCCTTCTTCGGCAAGCCGTCGGCGAAGCTCTTCTTGTCGCCGGGCTGCTTCTCCCAGCGTGTAGTCGGGGTCGAGATCCTCGATGACGAATTGGTACGAGCCCCACGGGATGTAGAGATCAACGCGCCCTCGCACCCGGACCTGGATCTCGTCATCGAGCTGAAAGGGTTCACCCGCCGTGGCGAGCCGGTCCTGGAGCGCTCGCAGCGTGCGCCCGAAAATGACGGCCTTGAGCCTGGAGGATTCCTTTCCCAGCGCATCTCGCTCGACGAGCTCGAAGCCGACGACGCTTCTGTGTCGAGCCTTGTTGAACCCGGAGATCTCACCCACGAGCCAGAGGGAGTTTGGGAATGCCCGCTGGATCGCTCCTTGGACTTTCTCATTGAGCTGCGAGACGGTGAGGTCGGTCGCCGCTCCCACCTGCTTCGGTGGAGCGCCGGGCTTGTGCTCATTCGTGTCGAGGACAAGGTCGCCGCCGCGTTCACGGTACAGGCGCCGCGTGTTCTCGCAGAAATCGAATCCCTCGGCGTACAGGTGGTTCACCACCGCCACGATGTTCTTCTCGGGAACCGACCAGAATCTCTCGGTGCCGTTCCAGTGGCGGCCGGGGAGCGTCTTGATGACGTCCACGAGCCTGCGATCGTAGGGAGAGTGGATCTGGAGTGTCCCGAGGCCGTCGTTGATGACTCGCCGACTCATCAGGTCACTTTATCACCGCTGGCGGGAATCCTGCCTGGCCGCTGGAGCACACGGAGTCCCGCGCGCCCGTCCACTGCGGGCGACGCGGGGTCGTATCCTTCACCCACGGACAGTTGCAGCCACTGAGATCAATTCGTCGACTGGCTCTGACAGAGGCAGATGATGCTGCCGTCCGGCAGCTCGTTCGACGGCAAGCACCAGCGCTGCGGGCTGAGCGAGCACCTCTCGCCGACGCTCTTTCCCGAGCACACGCTTGATGAAAGGGCCGAGCAGGAGACGGCTGCTGGCTTTGTGAGGTCCGGGCTCGTTGTGGCGTCGCTGTCCGGAGACTCCACGCCGCAAGCGGCCAAGGCCAAAACAACACAGATTGCGAACTTCTTCACGATAGTCCTTTCTTTGATCGCCAGGGATATGGCGAGGGGTAATGAACGCACACAGACGTGTTACGCTATCATATGAGGGCTGATTGAGTGCTGACTCGCGTGTTGATGCGTGGACGCGCAGCCACCCTTTGGGGCAGTTTCCGTTGAAGAGATCGGGATCAACTTTCTCTGCCGTCCTGCGGTCCAGGGTTGGGGCTGACGTGGGAGAGGAGACAGGATGATCGATGAGATCGACCAGCGCCTGAAGGCATGGGTGGGTGAGGTGTTGGGGGACGCCCCTGTGTCCTTCGCGGTCCCGGAACGGACCACCCTGACGGAAGGGGTGAGCCTGTACCTGCTGGAGCTGGGCGCCGCACCTCCCGCGCGCTCGGTGCGACGGGTGCCCCTGCAGTTCTCTGTTTGCTATCTGATCACCGTGGGTGGTGAGAGCCCGGAGCGTGCGCACCAACTGCTGGGCGAGCTTGTGTTCTCCGCACTGGAGACGCCCGACTTCGAGGTGGATCTCAGCCCCATTCCCCTGGAACTGTGGACGGCGCTGGCCGTTCCTCCTCGCCCGGCCTTCCGTGTTCGGATGCCGGTCCGGCGCGAGCGGGCCGAGCCGAATGTCCGGCGCGTCCGCTTCCCGCTCGTCACCCAGACCGTGCCCACCAGGGCAGCGGGTGATGCGCATGCCGGTGAAGGAGGGGTGACGTGCCGAACGACCGGACGCCCGGTGTCGACGCACCCCTCAGCTACTGAGGGCTGACACGGCTGTCAGGGCGGGCATGACGCCCGTGCGCTCGAGGAGCGTGAAATCAAGGGCTTCAGTCGGGAACAAGGTTTGCTTCGGCGCAGTCACCCCTACTCCTCAGGAGGATGACATGACGCGGAGGCTCCTCGTCGCGCTGATGGCGACTGCGTTCACGCTGGCTGGCTGTGGTGGCATTGGGACAGACGGCATCGGGACAGGCGGCGCTGGAGATTTCGGAGCGACCCCAGGCGGCTCGCAGGACATCGGGCTGGCGCGGACGAAGATCGCCCAGGGGCAGGTTCCGGCTCCTGAGGACTTCGTCGCCGAGGGGCTCTACTCGGAACACGACCTGCCGCTGCAGGGCCCGGCGTGCAACCAGGTGCTGTGCCTTCGCACGGCGACGGGCATCGCGCCGGCCATCGATACGGGGCGTCAGGAGGTGTTCGTGCAGGTCGGATTCTCCTCCAACGTGGACCCGGCCACCTTTCGTCGCAAGCCACTGGACGTGGCCCTGGTCATCGACCGCTCCGGCTCGATGGGGGGCTCACCGCTCCAGTCGGTAAAGGAGGCTGCGCGTCGGCTCGTCTCGAAGCTGGACGAGAACGACACGTTCTCGCTGGTCGTCTTCGACGATGACGTCAAGACGTTGGTTCAGCAGCAGTCCGCGGCAGCCCGCGAGGCGCTCCTGAAGGCCATCGACACGATCGAGGTGGATGGCGGCACCTGCATCGAGTGCGGCCTGAAGGAAGGGTACGCGCAGCTCGCCAAGAGGGAGGTGGATCCCGCCCGGGCGCGCCGTCTGTTCCTCTTCACGGACGCGATGCCCAACGTGGGCGCCACGGGCGACGGTGAATTCATGGACCTGCTGCGCGGCAACTCCGATCAGGGCCGGGACACGACGGTCTTCGGGGTGAACATCGCGTTCGGGCAGGAGCTCGTGACAAAGATCTCGGCCGTGCGTGGCTCGAACTACTTCTATCTGAGCAACGCGGACCGGACGCGAGAGGTGTTCGATGAGGACTTCGACTTCCTGGTGACACCCATCGCGTATGATCTGCACATGGCGCTCGCGCCGTCCGAGGGTTTCCGGGTGGAGGCGGTGTATGGCGTGCCCGGCGTGAGCCCGGGGGCGAGCACAGCCACGATGGACGTGGCCACGGTATTCCTCTCGCGGCGTCGCGGTGCCATCGTCGCGCGCCTCAGCAGCACCGGAGAGGTGCAGCCCGGCCAGCAGGTGGTGGCCAATGGCTTCTCCTTCAATCCCACGGCGGGCGAGGCTGCGCCCGAGGTCGCCCTCACCGCGAGCTACGAGGGCAGCGAGCCGCTCAGCTCGACGTCGACGTGGTACTCGCAGAACACGGTGCGCAAGACGGTGGCGCTGACGAACTTCATCCTGGGAGCCCGGCAGGCATGCGAGCACTGGGGGAAGGGCGAAAAGGCCGCCGCCCGAGAGGTGGCGGACCGGACGGCGGCGTTGCTCCAGGCGGAGGCGCAGGCTCTGGACGACGAGCCGCTGCGCACCGAGGCGGAGCTGGCGGGTAAGCTGGCGGCACTGATGGTGCCCTGAAGCCGTATGCTACGTCTTGTCAGGAGGGGGCGCGTGCAATACGCCTACGGGCATGTCCACTGCCTCTCTCCCCGACGCCTTCCTCCGAGCCATCGCCGAGGGCTTCCCGCCAGACTTCCTCACCCGTGAGCCTGGGGAGCTGTCGGAGTACGGACGGGACTGGACGCGCGTCTACACGCCGGCCCCGGCCGCCATCGCCTTCCCGCGCACCACGGACGAGGTGGCCCGGGTACTAGCCCTATGCAACGAGCACCGGGTCGCGGTGGTGCCCTCGGGTGGGCGCACGGGGCTGGCGGCGGGCGCGGTAGCGGCTCGGGGTGAGCTGGTGCTCTCGCTGCGGCGGATGAACCGGATGGATCCGGTGGACTTGCTCGGCAACACGGTGCGGGTGCAGGCGGGTGCCGTCACCGAGGCCGTGCACCAGCACTGCGCCCAGCACGGGCTGACGTGGCCGGTGGACTTCGCCTCCAAGGGCTCCAGCCACGTGGGTGGCAACATCGCCACCAACGCGGGCGGGGTGAAGGTCATCCGCTACGGGCTTACCCGGCAGTGGGTGCTGGGGCTCCAGGTGGTGACGGCCCAGGGACAGGTGCTGGAGCTCAACGGCGCGTTGGAGAAGAACAACACGGGCGCGGATCTGCGCCAGCTCTTCATTGGCAGCGAGGGCACGCTGGGCATCATCACCGAGGCCACGCTCAAGTTGACGCGGCTGCCCGGCAAGCAGGAGGTGTTCCTCTTCGCCGTGCCGGACGTGGCTGCCGTGCTGAGACTGTTCAGGGATGCGCGCCAGGCGCCGCTGTCCCTGTCCGCCTACGAGTTCTTCACGGACAAGTGCCTGGCCCGGCTGCAGCGTCACCGCAAGCTGCGCTCGCCCTTCGAAGCGCCCAGCGGCTGCTACGTACTCATGGAGGCCGAGGCCACGGACGCGGCGGCGGTGGAGGCCTGGCTGGGCTCGCTCTTCGAACGCGGGCTGGTGACGGATGGCACGCAGGCCCAGAGCGCCTCGCAGGCCGCGGAGCTGTGGGCGCTGCGCGAGGGCATCAGCGAGAGCCTCTCCGCCACCGGCCTGCCGCACAAGAACGACATCGCGCTGCCCGTGGCCGCGCTGGAGTCCTTCTGCGCGGAGCTGGATCAGTTCTTCGGCGCGCGCTACCCGGGCTGGGAGATCTGCCTCTTCGGCCACATCGGCGACGGCAACCTGCACGTCAACGTGATGAAGCCGGATGCCATGGAGAAGGCCGAGTTCCTCTCGCACACGAAGCAGGCCGACCACGACATCTTCGCCCTGGTGCGCAAGTACCAGGGCAGCATCTCCGCCGAGCACGGCATCGGTCTGCTGAAGAAGGACTACCTGTCCTATACGCGCGCTCCCGCGGAGCTGGAGCTGCTGCGCGCGCTCAAGCGCACGCTCGACCCGAACCACATCCTCAACCCGGGGAAGATCATCGACAGGTGAGGGAGTGGGCCCGCTCCAGAGAGGGGGCGGGCCCACGCGTGCCTCAGGACACCATGCGCGTCTTGATGTCCGTGTTCAGGCCCGCGATGGCATCGCACACCTGCGCGGACACGTCCTGGTCCAGGTCCATGACCAGGTAGCCGATGTTGGAGTCCGTGCTCAGCATCTGCGCGTGGATGTTGGCGTTCAGGTCCGAGACGATGCGGTTGATGTCACGCAGCACGCCCGGCGTGTTGCGGTGCACGTTGAGGATGCGGTGCGTGCCGGGGATGAGGGGCACCTCCACCTGCGGGAAGTTCACCGAGCCCGTGGTGGCACCGGACTTCACGAACTTGATGAGCGAGGTGGCCACCTCGCGGCCGATGGCCTCCTGGGCCTCCTCGGTGGAGCCGCCGATGTGCGGGGTGAGCACCACGTTGGACAGGTTTTGCAGCTCGGTGCGGAAGCCGTCGCTGTTGGTCTCCGGCTCCTCGGGGTACACGTCCACGGCCGCGCCGCCCAGGTGCTTGGAGCGCAGCGCCTCGGCCAGGGCGGGGATGTCCACCACCGAGCCGCGGCTGGCGTTGATGAGGCACGCGCCCTTCTTCATCTTCGCCAGCTCCGCCGGGCCAATCATCATGTTCGTGGACTGCGTGGCCGGCACGTGCAGGGTGACGAAGTCCGACTCGCCCAGCAGCTCGGCCAGGCTGTTCACCGAGCGCGTGTTGCCCAGCGGCAGCTTCGTCATGACGTCGAAGTAGAGCACGCGCATGCCGAGCGCCTCGGCGAGCACGCCCAGCTGCGAGCCGATGTGCCCGTAGCCGATGATGCCCAGCGTCTTGCCTCGCACCTCATGGCTGCCGGTGGCCACCTTGCGCCACTGGCCCGTGTGCACCTCGCGGCTGCGATCGAACAGCTGGCGCGTCAGCACGATGATCTCCGCGATGACCATCTCCGCCACGCTGCGCGTGTTGCTGAACGGCGCGTTGAAGCAGGGAATGCCGTGGCGGTTGGTGGCCGTCAGCTCGATCTGGTTGGTGCCGATGCAGAAGGCGCCGATGGCCAGCAGGTTCTCCGCGTGGGCCAGGGCGCTCTCCGGGACGTTCGTCTTGCTGCGGATGCCCAGCAGGTGCACGCCCTTGAGCCGCTCGGCCAGCTCGTCGGGCTTGAGCGCTCCGGCCACGCGCTCCACCTCGAAGCCCTCGGCCTTCAGCAGGTGCTCGGCGGACATGTGGATGTTCTCCAGCAGGAGAACGCGGAGGGGGACCTTGTTGCTGATGGGCGTGGACGGGTTGGGAAACCGGGATGTGCTCATGGCGCCTCGCGTTAGACCCCGCCGCTCTGACTGTCAAGCCTCGCACGCGCCTCCTTGGAGGCTGGACAGGCTCTCATGTCGCAGGCGAACGCCTTGCGTGCCCTATTCGTCGTCCGGGTTCTTCAGCCAGGCGAGGGCATCCTCCCGGGACTCGAAGGTGCGCGCGGGGATGGTCAGCATGGCCTGCTTCGTCATCCGCCACGCCTGGAGCCCCGAGCCCGCGGTGGAGACGATGCGCGCCGAGCGCTTCATGCCCTTGAGCTGCGCGAAGGCGTTGAGCTTGGCCATCACGGCCACCATGTTGGAGGGCATCACCCGGAGCTGGGACTGATCCACCAGGGCGCTCCAGTCCCCCGCCAGCTCCTCGATGGTTGTCCGCACGCGCGTCAGATAGTCGTCCACATCAGCCTGTGTCGGCTGGGACGGGTAGACGACCTCGAGGATGCGATCGGGCTGGTGGACGATGATCTGGAAGGGCATGAGGGCGTGTTCCCATACCACACGGCGCTGACAAGCGCTGGGGTAGCCGATCATTCTAACCGCCTCCGGGCTCCCAGGACGACTCCTCTCCTGGTGCGTTGGGGAGTGGTTCGAAGTGCCCGGAATGACACGGGTGACGGGGCGCGTCGCAGGGGGCGGCGCGGCCAAAAATGTCAGACCTCACTGGTAGTTACGTCGCTGCCGGCCGATCGGAGCCGACGCGCCAGCGGGGTGCGGAGGCGATCTGACCGGCAAGGGGGTTTCATGCGGACCAAGCTGTATGTTCTGGGCGCGGTGTTGGGAGTCGCCCCGGGCCTGCTGCCGGTGGTGTCCACGTTGTGGGTTCCGCCGTCGCAGGAGTCGAAGCAGGACTCGCGCGGGTCCTCGCGCAAAGGGCGCGGGGCAGGCCGGGCGGGCCCGGCTCCCGCGGGCAACGGCTCGGGCAGCGGCGGCGTGGCGGCTCCTCCTGGCGCCTCGCCTGCTCAGCCCGGGGCTCCCACGCACCCGTGCGAGCTCATCACCCTCGCGAAGGTGCCGTGCGATCCGAGCACGGAGACCTGCGAGTACACCTACTGGCAGTGCCCCGAGGCGGTGAAGCCGCTGAAGGCATGAGCCACGGCGCCCGGTGAGTCCGGGCGCTATTTCTCGAAGTGAGTGCGGCGGGGTTGGCTCGAAGCGGAGCCGGCTCCGCCGCAGTCGTTTGGAGCGCGCTAGTTCGTCGGCGCGGCGCCGGACTTCTTCAGGTACTGATCGAGGAAGCTGAGCATCCGCGAATAGGCCTCCGCCTCGTTCTTCTTCTTGGTGAAGCCGTGGCCCTCGTCGGGGAAGACGACGTACTCGACGGGGACGTTGTTCTTCTTCACCGCCTGGACGATCTCGTCCGACTCGGGCTTGATGACGCGCGGATCATTGGCGCCCTGGATGACGAGCAGCGGCTTCTTGATCTTCTCGGCGTGGAAGAGGGGCGAGATGTCCTTGAGCATCTGCTCCTGCTTCGCCGGGTCGCCCATCTCCTGGTAGAGCGCCTCGCGGAAGGACTCCCAGTAGGGCGGCACGCTCTTGAGCGTGCGCAGCCAGTTGGAGACGCCGAAGATGTCCACGCCCGCGTTGAAGGCGTCCGGGTGGAAGGTGAGCGCCGCCAAGGTCATGTAGCCGCCGTAGCTGCCGCCAGCGATGCCGATGCGGCTGCCATCCACGTAGGGAAGGCTGGACAGGTACTTCTTCGCCTCGACACAGTCCTGCAGGGGCTCGTGGCCGTGCTTCTGATCATCCGCGGTGAAGAACGTCTTCCCGTAGCCGGAGCTGCCGCGGTTGTTGATGCCCAGCACCACGTAGCCGTGGTTGACCAGGTACTGGATGAGCGGCGCGTAGCCCTTGCGCGTCTGCCCGCCGGGGCCGCCGTGCACGAAGACGATGGCTGGCACCTTGTTCTCCGCGGTGGCCTGGTGCGGCTTGAAGAGGATGTTGGGGATCTCCATCCCGTCGAAGGACTTGAAGCGCACCACCTGCGCGTCCACGAGATCCGCCGAGTCGATCGCCGGGCTCAGTGTGTTCGTCAGGCGCGTGGACTTGCCCGTGCCGAACTCATAGACATACAGGTTGCTCGGGGAGCGATCTCCATTGTGGTAGAAGGCCATGCGCTTCTCGCTGCGCGCAATGGACACCGAGGTGATGTCGCCCTCGGGCAGCTGCGGCAGCGCCACCTGCTTGCCTGCCTTCGTGTCGTGGAGCCGGATGACGGTGCGCCCGTCCTCGTTGATGCCACTGACGCGGTAGGCGCCATTCCGGGAGAAGTTCGTGTACATGATGTCCCAGTCCGCGCGCTCCACGTCCTCGGACTTGCCGGAGGCCAGCACATAGCGGGCCACGCGCTTGAACTCCGAGCCGTCGTCGGTGAGGAAGTAGAGGGAGGTGGAGTTCGGATCGAACTCGGCCGCCGAGTACATCGCCGTGCCCTGGTGGGGGGTGATGAGCTTCTGTTCTTTCTTCGCCACGTCGTAGAGATGGATGTTGGCGTCAGACGTGGTGCGCTGCTTGCCGAGGGCGATCCACTTCTCGTCCCGGGAGATGTCGGCCACGTCGTAGCCGCCGTCGTTCTGGTAGAGCAGGGTGCGCGCGTACGTCTTCACGTCGTACTTGTAGAGGTCGAAGAACTTCGGATCGCGCTCATTGGTGAGCACGTAGAAGGCCGAGTAGTCATCCGTCTTCCAGCCGAAGAACTGGGCTTTGAGCTTCTCGCCCGGAGTCAGATCCTTCTCCTGGCCGTCCACGGTGCGCACGTACAGGTGGTTGTTCTCGTTGCCGCCCTGATCCCGTGTGAAGAGGATGCGCTCGTCCGCCGGGAAATAGCTGACGGCGAAGGTGGATTCCGTCTTCGACTGCGTGAGCTGCGTGGGCTTGCCTCCGCTCACCGGCACGCTGTAGGCGTTGAAGATGCCGCTCTCGTTCGAGGAGAAGAGGAGCTTCTTCTCGTCCGGGGAGAACGAGGCGCCCGTCGCCCGCGTCGTCGCCATGAACTGCTCGATGGTGTACTGCTTCGAGGGCCGTGCCGTGGGCTTCGCCGGTTGCGCGGCCGCAGCGGGCTCGGGCTTCTTCGCGGGCGCCGCCGGAGGAGCGGCCAGGACCAGGGTGGGCACCAGCGCCACCGCCGCGAGGGCTCGTGAGACGAGGGACGACATGCGACCTCCTGAGTGTAAATGGGAGCGAGCGCGGAGAGCCCGCGCACACACTGTGACTGAACGGTAGGGAGATACGAGAAAACACCCGCGTCATTGCACTCGATGCCGGGTTGTCCACCAGACAAGGAGTCGGGGTGGACGGTAATTCCGGGAGGTGTGTCACGGAAAAACCTTCCGCACTCTCAGGAAGAGAGAGCCCAACCCTGCGAATTGCCTGGCTCCGGGCATGGCACGCCAGACGCATTCTCCCGCCTCGGCCGGTGTGTTGGCGGGGGATGAGACGTGCCCAGGATGCGACTCGGAGAGTGGTTCGTTCACAACGGTGCACTGACGCCCGAGCAGGTGGAGACCGTGCTGGCGTATCAGTCGCGGTGGAAGTGCAAGTTTGGCGAGGCGGTGCTCTCGCTCAACGTCATGCCGCGCGAGGTGTTCCTGCGGCTGCTGGCCGGGCACCTCAACGTGCCGTTCATCCGCTCGGAGCAGATGGACAAGGTGCCGGCCTCCGTCGTGAACACGATGCCGGCGGAGGTGCTCGCGCGGCTGCGCATCTGCCCGTTGCGGCTCCAGCAGACGGGCTCGCGGGGCTCCATCATCATCGCCACGCACCAGCCGGAGAACCTCAAGCTCATCGACGAGGTGACCTTCGCCACGGGCCTCGGCGTACAGCCGGTGCTCGCATTCCCTGAGGACATCGAGCGCACGCTGCGCCGCCACGGCATCCTCGCCGGGCGCCATGTGGAGCCCATCGAGCTGCCTCCCGAGGACGACTTCCGGGTCGAGCGCGGCCGCTATCCATGAGCCTCGCCGCGTGTCCGGCGAAGGCTGGCAGCAGGACAGGCGCTCCTGTCCCCGAGCGCAGGGCCGGGGCCAGACTCCGATGGCACGCGGGAAGCATCAGGCGTGCTCGCGGGGTTCCGCTTCCTGGTTGACTCCCTCTCCCAGACACCATGCCATTCCTGAACCTTCGCGGTGTGCAGCTCTACTACGAGGACACTGGAGGATCCGGCGAGCCGATCGTCTTCAGCCACGGATTGCTCTGGAACTCGAATCTCTACTCGCGGCAGATCGATGCCCTCCGGGGCCGCTATCGCTGCATTGCCTATGATCATCGAGGCCAGGGGCGCAGCACCGCTCCACCCGGCAAGGGCATCGAGTTGCGCACGGTCTACGAAGACGCGGTGGCCTTCATCCAGGCGCTGGGGCTGGCCCCCTGTCACTTCGTGGGCCTGTCCATGGGCGGCTTCGTGGGGCTGCGCGTGGCGGCCCGGCACCCGGAGCTGCTCCGCTCGCTGACGCTGCTGGACACCTCCGCGTGCTCGGAGTCGCCGTGGACGCTGTCCCGGTACTGGCTGCTCACGGCGACGACGCACTGGCTGGGGCTGCGCCCTGTGGTGGACCGCCTCATGTCCATCTACTTCGGGCACACCTTCATGAAGGATCCGTCGCGGGCCGCCGAGCGCGAGGAGCTGCGGCGCCAACTGCTGCAGAATCCGAGGGATGTCTGGCGGGCCATGCAGGGCGTCATCACCCGGCGCGGCGTCACCGAGGAGCTGTCTCGCATCATCACCCCCACGCTCATCCTGGTGGGCGAGGAGGACGTGGTGACACGGCCGGAGATGGCGGAGACGCTGCACACGCGCATCCACGGCTCACGGCTGGTGCGGCTGCCTCACGTGGGGCACATGTCCAACCTGGAGCAGCCGGAGTTGGTGAACCGGGCCATCCGCCGCTTCCTGTCCGGCCTCGAGCCGCGCTCGGAGGAGTTTGGCGCCATGGTTGCCGCCGGCTCACCGTAACAGCCCCCCCGCCCCGCGTCTCCAGCCCTGACGCGGGGCGCCATGTCCACTGGCTGCCGAGGGAGCACCCATTCCGTCGCGATGTATTGCAGGAATGGCCTACATGGGCATCTCGCGTTGTCGTTGTTGATGCACAATCCCTTCTCTCTACGACTGACGACGTCTGATCTCGTTCGCAGCATCGGGCGTAACGCCCTGGTCGCGCCGGTGTCTGACTGGGCGAGCCAGGGTGAGATGCTCGGTCAAGCGACCTCCTGGCTGGATGGCATCTACCGGCAGCTCTCCCATGGGGGCGATGTGCAGACGGGGATGTTGACCCTGCACCATGGCCTGTTCCATTTGAGACGCCAGTGGAGCCGCAAGGACTGGAGGAAATTCTGTCTCGAAGCGGCACGGGTCCACCCGCTCCGGGAACTGCTCCACCAATGCCCCTTCACACGCCACGGCTACGAGCGGCCCCGCGGCTACGCGGGGGATGCGGCGCTGATCGACTACCTCTACGCCGAGCGGATGGGAGAGGACCAGCTTCACCCGGGCGGTAACATCTACCGCTTCATGTATCAGCAGCCGAGCCCTCGGAGCGTTCGCGAGCGGCGCGTGTTGTTGGCCCGGGAGATCGACACGGTGGCCTCCCAGGTGCACCGGCCGCGGATCCTCTCGGTGGCGTGCGGACACCTGCGCGAGGCCGAGATGTCCCACGCGGTGAAGGAGCACCACCTGGGCGAGTTCATCGCCTTCGACCAGGACCCCGTGAGCCTGGCGGAGGTGGCTCGCCAGCACCCGGAGACGGCCATCCGCCCGGTGTGCGGCTCCGTGCGAGCCCTGCTCACGGGCCGCACCGTGTTCGGGCACCTGGACCTCGCCTACTCGGCCGGCCTGTATGACTACCTGTCCGACAACACGGCCCGGCGCCTGACGCAGCTCCTCTTCGACATGCTGAACCCGGGGGGACGCCTGCTCGTGGCCAACTTCGCCACCTGCCCCGAGGCCGGCTACCTGGAGGCCTTCATGGACTGGTGGCTCATCTACCGCGATGAGGACCAGATGCAGGCCCTCACCCTCGATATCGACCCGGGGGTGCTCGCGTCCTGGCGCATGTTCCGGGACAGCGAGAGCAACGTCATCTACCTGGAGCTGACTCGGCGCTGAGGGGCTTGTCCCCCGCGGCGGGCTGCTCCGGGCCGCTCAGGGGCAGGGTGACGGTGAAGGTGGCGCCCTTGCCCGGGGCGCTCTCCACCTCCACCGTGCCGCCCAGGGCCTGGACGATCTCCCGCACCAGCCACAGGCCGATGCCGAAGCCGCCGTAGTGCCTCACGGACACGGCGCGCTCGAAGCGTTCGAAGATGCGCTCGGCGTCCTCCGGGGCGATGCCGATACCCTCGTCCTTGACCCGGAGCCGGGCGTGCGTGGCGTCGGCGTCCACCGTCACCTGAATGCGCTTGCCCGCGCCGTACTTCATCGCGTTGGTGATCAGGTTGCCCACCACCTGCTCCAGCCGCATCGCGTCCCAGTGCCCGATGACACTGGAGCTCGCATACAGCTCCACCGGGCACTCTGCCCGGGCCAGGGCCTCGCGCGAGCGCTCGATGACGCCTCGGACCAGGGCTACGAGATCCACTTCCTCCATCTTCCCCAGCAACTGGCCCTGCGCCACGCGAGAGATGTCCAGCAGCTCGTTGACGAGCCGGCCCAGGCGCTGCGTCTGCATGTTGGCCGATTCCAGCTTGTTGGCCACGCGCTCGGGCGGCATCGTCTGCGCCGTCTGCCGCACCTGGGACATGAGTCCCTGGAGGTGGAGCTGGAGCGAGGTGAGCGGCGTCTTCAGCTCGTGCGCGGCGATGGAGAGGAAGTCGTCCCGGCGGCGCACCGCCTCCTGCTCCTCGCGGTAGAGCCGTCCCCGCTCCTCCGAGAGGGCTGCCATGCGCTCGAAGCCCTCCGCGTTCTCCAGCGCCACGCTGGCCAGCGTGGTGATGAAGCCCGTGAGCTTCTCCTCGTCCTCGCCGAACAGCTCGCCTACCTGGCGGTGGCTGGCGCAGACACAGGCCACCGTCTTGCCTCGCACCTGCAGCGGCGCGCACAGCAGCGAACGCACGCCGATCATCTCCATGCTGTCGCTCACGCCGCCGGGCATGCCCTGACCGAGAATGGCCGGACGCCCCGTCTCCAGGGCCTGGTTGATGGCGGTGCGGCTCACGCCCTCGGCGGCGCGGGTGTCCTCGGGGAGCACGTCGGCGGGATCCAGCACCACGCAGTGCTCCGCGCGCAGCAGCTCCAGCATGGACTGACGCACCGCTTCGAACACCGCTTCGCGCGTGAGGGCCGAGGCGATGCGCCGGCCGGCCTCCAGCACGCGGGGGAAGCGATCGGCCAGGGACAGCGTCTCGAGCCGCTCGGGGGTTGCTCCCGGCGCGAGGGATTCCTCGGCCAGGCCCTGCTCCATCTCCTGGAGTTCCCGGGTGGCCGTCCGCAGATCTTCCGTGGCTTCGGGCCAGCCGAGCTCCTTGCCCACCTGTCCGCGCGCCAGCAGCGTCTGGGCACGCTCGTGGCGCATTTTCAGCTCCTCGGCCACGCGCAGGCTCTGCTCCAACCAGCGGCGAGCCTTCCGGCTCCGCCCCCTCATGGCCGCCAGCAGGCCCTTCTCGCGCAGGGCGTGGGGGAGGTTGTTGCGGTAGGTTCGCGCCACCTTGTGGGCTCGCTCCGCGGTGCGCTCGGTCTCCTCCAGCAGCTCCTCGCGCCGGGCAGGCGCGTACGACGAGATGCCCTCCAGGCGCAGGCGCCGCGCGGTGGCCAGCCAGCCCGGCACGGAGGAGACGTATTCGTTGCGCAGGTGGGTGAGCTCCACCAGCCGCTCGGCCTGCTCCAGCGTGGTGACGGCGCCCTCCGCGTCACCTTCGTGGAGCTGGCGGATGGCTTCGGCCATGAGCACGCCCGCGCGCGACTGGGGATCCGCGCTGGGGTTGGCCAACTCGGGCTCCAGCAGGGTGCGAGGAATGCGGCCCACTGAGGCCTTGCCCCAGGCCTCCAGCGCGAGCCGCGCCGCGTACCGGTCTCCGATGGCCAGCGCCGCCCGGTGCAACTGCTGGGCGGAGCTCACGGCCTCCTTCAGCCGCCCCAGCCGGTAGAGCGCCATGCACATCTGGAAGTGGGCGTTGTTCATCTCCCACCGATCGCCGGTGCGATCCAACAGCCGCATGGCCTCGCGGATGCGCTCGATACACTCCTCGAAGCGGCCCGAGCAATACATCGCCAGCCCGTAGAAGCCGAGCGACTGCCCCTGGCCCCAGACATCTCCCATCTCCCGGCGCATCGCCAGGGAGCGACTCACGTAGTCGATGGCGCGCTCGAACCAGGGCAGCACCGTGGCCACGGGCGAGTGCTCCGAGTAGGCCTGGGCCAGCTCGGGGGTGGGCGGGTAGCGCTCGGCGATGTTCAGCTCGCGCAGGTGCGCCCAGAGCACGGCCATGCGTCCGCGCTGGTACCAGTACCCATACGCCAGCCGGCTGTAGAGGTGGACGGCCAGGAGATCCTCCTCGCTGTCGTCCAGCGGGCGGCGCGACAGCCAGACCTGGGGCAGCAGCGTGTGCCCGGCCTGGACGGCCATCTCCCAGAGGGCGCCCATGGCGCGCAGGGCGTTGCTGTCTGGCACCCAGCGCCCGAGCAGCTTCAGTCCCGTCTCGAGCGCCGCGTTGCCCTCGTCTCCCTTGCCGCGCTTGAAGGCCAGCTCTCCCAGCTTGGACCAGGTGCGGGCCTGCTCCACGCGGGTGCTGGCCAGGCTCTGGGCGAGCTCCATCTGTGGCTGGGCCTCCTCGTAGCGGCCGCGCAGCATGAGCACGTCCCCCAGCCCGGAGGCGATGCGGTAGCGCGTGCCGGTGTCCGCGCCGGCCGCGCCCCGCTCGGCGATGCGGTAGTTGAGGTCCGCGGTGGCCAGGGCGAACTGCTGCCGGGCCTTCTCCGCCGCCACCAGCGCGTAGGGCAGGGCCTGGGTGTACTCGCCCGCGGCGTCGAAGTGGTAGGCCAGCTCGAAGGGATCCGCCATCGGGCTGCTGGCGATGGTGCGCGCCGTCAGCCGGTGCAGCTCCTTGCGCTCGTCCGGGAGCAGCAGCCCCAGCAGCGCCTCGCGCAGCTTGTCGTGGACGAAGGTGTACCTATCCCTGCTGTCCTCCCACAGCATGTGCCGCCGCCGAGGCTCGGCCAGCGCCGCGGCCACCCGCTCGGGGTGCGTGCCAGACAGCGCCGCCACGCGCTCCAGATCGAAGCTCTTGCCCAGCACCGCGCCCACCGAGAGCAGCCGCAAAGACTCCGCCGGTAGCCGCTTCAGCCGCCGCACCAGGAACGAGGCGGCCTGCCGCGACGAGCGCACGTGCGCCATGGCGTCCGCATCCACCTGCCAGCCATCCGGCCCGGGTACCAGCGCTCCGTCCTCCACCAGCCCGTGGAGCATCGCCGAGGCCATGAAGGGGTTGCCCTCCGAGAGCCGCGCCACCAGCTCCGTGGCCTCGTGCGGCAGGGCTCCGGCCATGGACTCGGCCATGCGCGCCACCTCGGCGGCGCCGAACGTCGCCAGGCGCAGGTGGGCGCTGGGCTTCAGCCGCCGCAGCATGTGGCCGGGGCCCGCCTCCTCGCTGCGGAAGGACACCACCAGCATCACATGCCCCTCGCTGTGCGAGGCGCCCTGCTGCCAGTTCTCGATGGCCTTCAGCGTGAGCTCATCCGCCCACTGGCAATCATCCAGCAGCACCACTGCGGGCTCCGCCTCCGTGCCCAGTGCCGCCAGCAGCGAGGTGAGGGCGCGGATGCCGCGGTTCTCACCGAAGGACTCGGGGCCCAGGCTCTGCTGCGGGCCCGGGCGCAGCACTGGCTCCAACTGGGGCAGCACGGTGGACAGCGCCGAGGTCTGCTCTCCCAGCCGGTCGCGCAGCATCTCCGCCAGGGCAGGCTTCTCGCGCGCTGCCGCGGCGATACCCGCCGCCACTCCGGTGAAGAGCTGGAAGGGGCGCTGCGCGGCCTGATCCTGCGCCTGTCCCTGGAGCACCCACGCCCGGTGGTGCACGGCGCGCGCGGACAGCTCCTCCAGAAGCCGGCTCTTGCCGCCACCGGACTCCGCCTCCACCACCACCAGCCGCCCCGGTTCGGAGCGGGTGCGCTCCAGCTCGCGTTCCAGCACCGCCAGCTCCTCGTGGCGGCCGACGAAAGAGGGCTCGGTGAGGCTGCGGCGCTGATCATGCGAGCCGGTGACGAGCTCCGGTTCCGCCTCACCCTGCGAGAGCGCCTCGTCCAGCGCGCGCAGATCCGCCAGCGCGGACTCGGCGGACTGGTACCGGTCCGTGGGGTCGGTCTGCAGCAGCCGGCCCACCAGCTCCTCTAGCGCGCGGGGTACCTCCACTCCTCCACTGCGCAGCTTGGGTCGCGCCGCCAGGTGCTGCCGCAGCACCTCGCCCACGGAGCCCCCGTCGAACGCGGGGCGGCCCGAGAGCGCCTCGAAGAGCACGATGCCCACGGAGTACAGGTCCGACGTCACCTCCACCGGACGGTTGAGCAACCCGGCCTGCTCCGGCGAGAGGTAGCGCGCGGTGCCCACGGGCAGATCCCTCAACGACGGATCCAACCGCTCACTGCGCGACAGGCCGAAGTCCACCAGCGTGGCGCGCGCCAGCGGCTGGCCCTCGACAATGATGTTGGCGGGCTTCACGTCCCGGTGCAGCACGCCGTGGCGGTGGGCCTCGGCGAGCGCGGCCAGCACGCACTGTCCCAGAGTGAGCACTTCTGGCAGCGAGAGGCTGCCGTGGGAGAGCCGTTCCTCGAGCGTCTCTCCGGGGATGTAGGGGGTAACGAGATAGAGCAGTTCTCCCGACACGCCCATGTGAAGCATGGGGGTGAGGAAACTGCTGCGCAGCTCCGCCAGCACCGAGGCCTCGTGCTCCAGCCGTTGCCGGGCCGCGGGTGCCAGGGTGGTGGTGGGGGTCACCTTGATGACGACCCGGCCCCCGGTCCGCAGGTCGCTCCCCAGCCAGGTCGAGATACCTCGGCCCGCCTTCATCCGCTGGAGGAGCTCGAAGCGATTGCCCAGCCGACGCCCGGGGAGAGGTTCTCCAGGAGCGGCGCTGGCCTGTGGAAAGCCGTCTGCCATTCGATGCCCTCGCCCTCCCAGCGCATTGCCGTGGCAATGCGGTCGGCTGCGCGTCGTCCCTGCGACAAGCTTGGTGCCGGAACGGTCCGTGCCAAGGGGTCAGCGCCGACCGACTCGGACTTGCTGCCCTGGCGTTCAACAAAGCTGCGCCGGTTCCATCCCACTTGCTCGCAAGGCCTGATACGACGGCCCGGAGAGCAGACAGGCAACCGGCGATGACGCAGTGCGCACAGCGTCGGCCGGTGTGCCATGGGATCAGCCCGGTACAGGTGTCCTGGAGGCCAGACTTCTGGGAGCAACAACCGCCACCCCCGGTCTTCTACCCGCGAGTGGCTTGACACCCCCAGTTTCAGGGCACAAAAGCGCGGCGCAAGATGGCGGCCTGGCAGTTCTCCTCTCGGCCGCCCAGGAGCCCGGCATTGAAGCTCGCCACCCTCAAGGATGGGACTCGCGATGGACGGCTCATCGTCGTCAACCGCGACAGCACCGCGTACGCCCTGGCCACCCCGGTGGCCCTCACGCTCCAGGCCGCGCTGGATGACTGGGCGCGCGCGGAGCCTCAGCTGCGCACCCTGGTGGAGCAGCTCGAGTCTGGCGCCGTCCAGAGCCGCCCGCTGGACGTGAACGCGCTGCTGGCCCCGCTGCCTCGGGCCTACGAGTGGGTCGACGGCAGTGCCTTCCTCAACCACGTCATCCTGGTGCGCAAGGCGCGCAACGCCGAGCCTCCGCCCACGCTGAAGACGGATCCGCTGGTGTACCAGGGCGGCTCGGGCGAGTTCCTGGCGCCCACGGCGGACATCCCCCTGGGCGATGAAGCCTGGGGCCTGGACTTCGAGAGCGAGGTTTGCGTCATCCTCGGCGACATTCCGCAGGCCGCGACGGCGGCCGAGGCCGGCAAGCACATCCGGCTGGTGATGCTCGCCAACGACGTGTCGCTGCGAAACCTCATCCCGGACGAGCTGGCCAAGGGCTTCGGTTTCTTCCAGAGCAAGCCCGCCACCGCGTTCAGCCCCTTCGCCCTCACCCCGGACGAGCTCGGGCCAGCGTGGAAGGAGGGACGGCTGCACATGCGCGTGCGCTCCACCCTCAACGGCCAGCTCGTGGGCGACACGGATGCGGGAGAGATGCACTTCTCCTTCCCGGAGCTCATCCAGCACATCAGCAAGACGCGTGGCTTCACGGCGGGCACCATCCTGGGCAGCGGCACGGTGTCCAACGAGGACCGGACCCGCGGCATCTCCTGCCTGGCCGAGCGGCGGATGATCGAGACCATTGATGAGGGCAAGCCGAAGACGCCCTTCATGAAGCCAGGGGACACCATCCAGATCGAGGTGCTGGACGGCGCGGGCCGCAGCCTGTTCGGCCGCATCTCGCAGAAGGTGGTGAAGCGATGAAGCTGTACAGCTACTGGCGATCGACGAGCTCGTGGCGGGTGCGCCTCGGGCTGAGCCTCAAGGGCGTGGCCTACAGCTACGAGCCCATCCACTTGCTGAAGGACGGCGGGCAGCAGAACTCGGAGGCGTACCGCGCCATCAATCCCATGCGCACCGTGCCCACCCTCGAGTTCGAGGAGGGCGGGGTGCTGGTGCGATTGTCTCAGTCGGTCGCCATCCTGGAGTACCTGGAGGAGCGCTACCGCACGCCCGCGCTGCTGCCAGCCGAGCCGCTGCCGCGCGCCCGGGTCCGCATGCTGGTGGAGATGGTGAACTCGGGAATCCAGCCGCTGCAGAACACCTCGGTCGCCCAGTACGTGAAGAACGAGCTGAAGGCCGACGAGAAGGCCTTCGCCGCGCACTGGAACGTCCGCGGGCTGACGGCGCTGGAGGCCGCGGTGAAGGAGACCGCGGGCACCTACTGTCTGGGAGAGACAGTGTCGCTGGCGGACATCTACCTGGTGCCGCAACTCTACGGGGCTCGGCGTTATGGAGTAGACCTGACGCCCTATCCCACGCTCCTGCGCATCGAGGCAGCGTGCGAGAAACTTCCCGCCTTCCAGGCGGCGCATCCCGACCGGCAACCCGACGCGGTGCCGGCCTGACAGTTCAAGCACTCTTGAAGGAACCGACCATGGCCAAAGTTGAATCGCTGGGCATCAAGATGATCGAGAGCGTGCACTGGTACGTGCATGACTTGGAGCGCAGCCGCCGCTTCTACACGAAGGGGCTGGACTTCGCGGAGCTGGGCGTGTCGTCGCCGGAGCTGGAGAAGGCGGGCAAGCAGAAGTCGGCCGTCTTCCAGGCGGGGGACGTGGTGCTCATCGTCAGCCAGCCGGATGGCGATGGCGGACGCGCCTGGCGCTTCCTGCGCAAGCACCCGGACGGGGTGGGCACCATCAACTACGAGGTGGAGGACGTCGAGAAGGCCTTCCGGCTGCTCGAGAAGCGGGACGCCACCTTTATCACGGACATCCAGCGCTACACCGACGAGCGGGGCGGCAAGCTGGCGATGTTCTCCATCACCACGCCGTTCGGTGACACCACCTTCCGCTTCATCCAGCGGGACGGCTACCGCGCGCTGTACCCGGGCTTCCAGGCCCACGCCACGCCGCAGGGCGGGCAGAACCGCTATGGCTTTGGCCGCGTGGACCACATCACCTGCAACTTCCAGACGATGAAGCCCATGCTCCTGTGGATGGAGCACGTCATGGGCTTCGAGACGTTCTGGGGCATCCAGTTCCACACCGAGGACATGGCGCAGCAGAAGCGGGATCACGGGTCGGGCCTGCGCTCCACGGTGGTGTGGGATCCGAACAGCAAGGTGAAGTTCGCCAACAACGAGCCGCTGCGGCCCTTCTTCAAGGCTTCGCAGATCAACCTCTTCAACGAGGACCACCGGGGCGACGGCGTGCAGCACCTGGCGCTCACGGTGAATGACATCATCGGCTCGGTGAAGGCGATGCGCGAGGCGGCGGGCATCCAGTTCATGCCCACGCCGGGCTCGTACTACGACGCGCTGCCCGAGCGCATCCAGCGCATGGGTATCAAGAGGATCGACGAGGATATCCAGAAGCTGCGCGAGCTGGAGATCCTCATCGATGGGGACAAGGAGCACCAGTACCTGCTGCAGATCTTCATGAAGGACGCGGCGAGCCTCTACAAGGATCCGCACGCGGGCCCGTTCTTCTACGAGATCATCCAGCGCAAGGGAGACCAGGGCTTCGGCGGCGGGAACTTCCGCGCGCTGTTCGAGAGCATCGAGCGCCAGCAGAAGTCGGAAGGGCGGATCTAGGCCATGTTCGAGCGACGCGTCGTCGGGAAGGTGCCCCGCAAGCACCACATCCAGCTGCGGGATGAGAAGGGCACCCTGATGTACGAGGAGTGCATCACCCGCGACGGGTTCGAGGGGCCCTACACCATTGCGTACCACCAGCGGGCGCCGCACACGCAGAGCCTGTCGGAGGCGACGCACGGATGGAAGGCGCCGGAGCCGGTGACAGGGCGGGCCCTGGCCAAGCGGCACTACAAGACGCAGGAGCTCAAGCGCGTGGGTGGTGCGCCCATCGACGCGCGGGTGCCGCTGCTCTTCAACGCCGACGTGACGCTCGGGGTGTTGCACCCCACGGAGGCGGATCCCGTCTACTTCAACAACGCGGATGGGGATGACCTCTTCTACATCCACGAGGGCAGTGGGGTGCTGCGCACGCCGCTGGGGGACCTGCGCTTCGAGGCGGAGGACTACGTCTTTGTGCCGCACGGGATGGTGCACCGGTTCATCCCGGACAAGGGCGTGGCGCAGTACTGGCTGTCCATTGAGTGCAAGGGCGGGCTGCACCTGCCGAGGCAGTGGCGCAACGAGGTGGGGCAGTTGCGGATGGACGCGCCCTACAGCCACCGGGACTTCAAGGTGGTGGCGTTCACGGGCCCGCAGGACGAGGGCATCCGCGACCTGGTGGTGAAGCGCGGGGATGCGTTCCACGGGTTCCGCTACCAGAGCTCGCCGCTGGACGTGGTGGGTTGGGACGGCACGGTGTATCCGTGGGCGTTCCCCATCCTGAACTTCCAGCCGAGAGCGGGCCTGGTGCACCTGCCGCCCACGTGGCATGGCACCTTCGCCACGCGTGGGGCGCTGATCTGTTCGTTCGTGCCGCGGGTGGTGGACTTCCATCCGGAGGCCATCCCGTGCCCGTACCCGCACAGCTCGGTGGACTGTGACGAGTTCCTCTTCTACTGCCGGGGGAACTTCACCAGTCGGCGAGGCGTGGGACCGGGCAGCGTGAGCCACCACCCGATTGGCGTAGCGCACGGACCGCACCCGGGCGCGTACGAGGCGAGCATCGGCCACAAGAGGACGGATGAGCTGGCGGTGATGCTGGACACGACGTTGCCGCTGCATCCCACGGCGGCGGCGCTCACGGTCGAGGATCCGAACTACCAGAACAGCTTCATCCCATAGTAGGAGGCTTGGGATGCGGCTGGATTCGAACCCGCGCCGGGGGTGCAGACCTTCAGCAGAATGGTGTCCTTACCTCGCAACCGCCCGGAATGCTTAGAGCGCCTAACAAAAGTCAGGATTGAAGGCGACGGAAGAGCATCAGGCAGCAGCCCAGGACGAGGAGGCCGAAGTGGACATCGTCCCGTCGTTCGTCGCGTACGCGCAGGCGGCGC
>NZ_JAHXBF010000043.1 GCF_020103695.1 Hyalangium versicolor | reverse complement strand
AATAGGCGTCGACGTCAGCCGCGAGCAGATGGCCGCCCTTCACCTTGAGCGCTCCAACTTCCATGGTGAGTGGAATTACACCCTCCGGCCAAACTGAAACTTTATTTCTGCGCGGCTCCTAGGCATCGTTGTAGAAGAAGTGGATGTCGGGGCCCCAGCCCAGCCACATCTCGAACCGCGAGGTGAGCAGGAGCCGAAGGGCCACCTTCAGCGCGTTCGGCCAGGTCTCCGGCCTGCCCAAGGAAGTGGAGGCCCAGTCGTGGGCCCGCATCAGTCTGGCCATCTCGCCGTCGCCGACGAAGATGTCGGCGGAGGGTTCCTGCTGCTGATACTTCGATGTCAAGGGATGTGCTCTCCACAGGGAAGGAGCACCATTTAGCCGCCAAGCCGGGGTGTCTCCACCTGGAAATACAGGAGGAACACGGGCAGTCCGAGGCTGCCTGGCAGGCTGCTGAAAAAGGGACAGAATCCCTGCCAGTCCTCATGGGGGGCTCGTCTCAAGGGTCGGTTCTGCAGTGGGAACCGCAGCGCTCGAGGTTCTTGACGCGAATCGCCGTCTCGTAGAAGCGTAGTCCCATGAATTCGGGACGCTCGATTACCATCTGTGACCGTCCGCTGTCGGGCCTGCGGCATATCTGCTGCTTCTACGATTCCTCTGAACAGCTTGAATCCGTTTTTCTGCCCTACTTGCGCGAGGGCCTGACCTCCGGCGAGCAGGTGGTCTGCATCTTCTCCAGCGGGGAGCACCCCCATCTGCGCACCCGCCTGCGCGACCAGGGAGTGGACATCGACAGCGCGGAGGCACAGCGCCGGTTCCAGTTCCTGCTCGTCCGTGCGCACGCTCGGCGAGATGAGCTGGGCGCTGCGGAATCTCCCGGGCACCGATGACCTGGTCGACTACGAGTACGCGGTGAACCAGCTGTGCACCACGTATGACTGCACCCTCGCCTGCGCCTATGACATCAACGCATTCCATGGGCGCGTGCTCGCGGACGCACTCGCCACGCACTCGCATGTCGTCCTGAATGGGACGATCTTCGAGAACCCACACTTCCTGCCGCCGCAAGAGTTCAAGCGATTCATGGTCCGGAGGAGATCCGGACCGGGTCCCGTTCGCGCGAGCACCGCCCCCCTCGACTCGACACGCCCGTAGCTTGCACGGGCCTCAGCGCCCCCTCGTTCCGAGGAGCGAGGCCTCGTGCTGGGGCGACTCCTCTGGCTGCGGACGCCGAGCTTCCAGCGGGAGCTCCACCGTGAACTTCGCGCCCTCGCCCAGCGCGGACACCACGCGGATGGTTCCTCCCATGGCTTCGACGACCTGCCGCACGATGAAGAGCCCCGCCCCAGGCCCCCGTAGTGACGGGCGGAGACCGCGCGCTCGAACCGGCCGAAGATGCGCTTGTGATCGATGGGCGCGATGCCGATGCCCTGATCCTCGACCGTGAGCTGTGCCCAGCCGTCGCGGCTGGACGCCGAGAGGGTCACGGGTTTGCCGGCGCCATACTTGAGGGCGTTCGACAGCAGGTTGGTCACTACCTGCTCGAGCCGGGCCCGGTCCCACTGGCCGACCACGGGACCTTCCAGCTGGAGGTGGATCTCCGACCGTGTCCTGTCGAGCTCACCGTGCTCCTTGAAGTCCGCGACGACTTCCCGGACGAGCGCCGTGGCGTCGAAGAGCTCGGGCTCCAGCTGCAATTGCCCCCCGACGATGCGCGAGATGTCGAGGAGCTCGGAGATCAACCGGTTGAGCCGGTCGCTCTGGCGGCGAACCGCCTTCAGGCGCGACGAGAGCCAGGCCCACTTCTCCTCCCGGGCGTACTCCTGCATCTTCTTCTCGAGCGTGTGGACTTGAAGCTGTCATCGTTGCATCTCCCGCCTGTTGTTTCTGACTGCTTTTTAGAAACCGAGAGCCCTCTCACCGGCGCAAGACGTTTCCCGTGGCATGTCGGAGTGACTCTCGCCCGCCCTACAGCTCAGCACGAAGTGTTCAGATCCTCGCGCTGACAACGCAAGGGAGTGAACTGCGAGTGCTGGTGGCTGGCGCTCTGACGCGGTGACCTGCGAAACAATGTTTTGTACATGCTGCGGACGGCGTCTCATTCCCAAACACATCCTTCGTTTCCTGTCAATTCAACAAAGATCTCAATGGCAAGCCGCCGGTGGGCAGGCCTATGAAGTGCCTCGCGGCTCCCAACCTGATGTTGCAGCCAACCCAAACCCGTCAGGAGCACTCCCATGAGAGTCCCCCCCGAAGGAATCGACTTCTATTACCCGCCCGAGGAGCTATTGGCAGGCACGCACGGTGAGGTGATCTGGTCCCGGCCTCTGATCGGCGAGGCCGCGCTGGCCTCGGCGCGGCACAATGAGCTGGTGCTGTACCGCTCCCAGGACGTCCGCGGCAACCCCATCGCGGTCTCTGGAATCATCGCCTTGCCCGGGAAGCCGGCCCCGGAGGGAGGCTATCCGGTGATCAGCTGGGCCCACGGCACGGTGGGCAGCGCGGACAGCTGCGCGCCATCGCGCGATACCCGGGACTCCCCGGCGCACATCTACAACAAGCATCCACACGCGATGCTCAACCATTTCCTGGAGCAGGGCTGGGCGGTGGTGATGACCGACTACGAGGGGTTGGGCACCTACGGCCCGCACCCGTACCTGCTGGGCGAGTCCGAGGCGCGCGGCCTGCTCGACATCGTCCTCGCCGCGCGCCAGCTCTACCCCGAGCTCTCGCGCAGGCTGGCCATCGTCGGGCATTCCCAGGGCGGTCAGGCGGCGCTGTTCGGCGCGCACCATGCGCCCCGGTGGACACCGGAACTGGAGCTGCGCTGCGTGGCGGCCCTGGCTCCCCCCTCGGGCGTCAAGGATCAGCTTCTCGAGGGCAGTGCCTACGACGGCAAGACGGGGGGCCTGTCCTTTACCCCGCTGTTCCTGACGGGCGCTATCGCTGGGGACCCCCGCATTCTCCCCTCCGAGGTCCTCACGGACAAAGCCTACGAGCTGTTTCCCCACGCCGAGACGCGGTGCCGGGCGGACATGACCCAGGAGGACTCCTGGGGAGGGATCAAGGGGATCTGTCAGCTGCGCGAGCGCGACAGCCTCAGCAAGCGAGCGTTCTTCGAGCAGCTGGATCGCATGGATCCCGCCCTCATGATCGGGGTGCCCATCCGCATTTCCCAGGCCAAGGAAGACACCCGTGTGAAGGCGTTCCGGACCGAGGCCCTCTATACGCGGCTGATGAAGCTGAACAGGGGCGTCTCCGTGGAGTACACGGTGCACGAGACTGTCCCTCCCACGGAGTACCCGGAGGAGCTTGGTTTCCACTTCGGGTTGATGGAGACGGACCAGGATCCGCTGACTGCATGGCTGACGGAACGGATCCAGGGCTAGCCCGCGCCCGCGCAGCGCGCCCCGAGCCTTTGGCGCGCCCCCCGGGCCGCTGTTGAGCTACTTCTGAGCCTCGGCGGCAGCCTTCGCCGCGTCATTCGCGGCGTTGCGGTACTCGGGAATGCGGCTCCGGTCGGCCGCGGCGAGCGCTTCCTTGAGCTGCCGCGCGTCGAAGTCCTTGCCGTAGCAGGGCGTGCCCGGCTGCTGGCGCCACGACTCCTCGATGCCGCCCACATCGATCGGGTCGAACCCGAGCTCGTCGATGAGGCGCAAGACCTTCGCGCGAGCATCAGGCGGATCGCCCGCGACCGGAAGCGCGATGCGCCCTGGCGTGCCTTTCGGCGTGCCCTTCTCGAGGAGGTGCTTGAAGTAGATGTTGTTGAACGCCTTGACCACCGGCCGCCCGAGTTGCTCGCTGACCCACGCGCTTTCGAGCTGGCCCTTCTCGATCGCCGGGATGCTGCCGTCTCGGATCGGGTAGTAGTTGCCGGTGTCGATCACGACCACGTTGGCGGGTATACCTGTAAAGAGATTCTTTGGCAGGTCCGGCACTGCGCGCTGGGGGATCGTGACGACCACGATCTCGCCGCTACGCGCGGCCTCCGCAACCGTGACGGCGGTGGCTCCGCTCTCGGCCGCGAGTTCGCGAAGCGTGTCCGGCCCGCGCGAGTTCGCGATGACGACCTCGTGACCAAGCTTCACCCACCTCCGCGCCAGGGTTCCACCGATAAACCCCGCGCCGATGATTCCGATCTTCATGCGTCACTCCTGCTGGTAGGGAGGCCGTGAGTAGTAAGAGGGCCCCTCCGTTTGTTCTGGGGGATCTGCTGATCACCCGATGGGCGCTGGGTAGAAGCGGTTATCCGATCGGTAAGTATCGCGCTCCGGGCTGATCGGTGTGGGCAGGGATGTTGATCGCGGCGGGCGGAGCGTTCGTGCCACTGCAAGGCCTCGAGTCCTTGTCGTTTCGAGGCGTGCGCTGCACAAGGGGCCTCTTTTCGTTCACAGGCCCGTTGGCTATGTCCCGAAGCATGACTGAGAACGCTGTGCGCGGGTCGAGAGTGCGTGGGGTGGCGCAGGCCGCCCTGCTGCTGGCGGTGCTGTTCCACGCAGTGGGCTGCGCGAGAGTGCCGCTGGCTCGGCGGGAAGAGGACGAGCGGGCCAAGGTTGCAAAGCCCCAGCCGCACACGTCGCTGCTGTACCTCTACCGCAACGAGAGCTTTGGCGGCGCCATCCTCATGACCATCGAGATGGATGGCAGGCGCGTGGGCGAGACGGCTCCCGACACCTACTTTCTCTGGGAACTCCCCCCCGGTGAGCACGTCATCACCGCCTCCAATGGCCTCAACGATCGCTCCACCCTCGTGGTGAACACCGCTGCGGGGGCGACCCACTACATCTGGCAGGAGGTGAAGTGGGGTGCGCTCATGGCTCGCCCCTTCCTGCAGGAAGTGGAGGCGAAGGAGGGGGCCGAGGCCATCAAGGAGTGCCAACTCGTGCGCGCCTTCTACGCGCCCGAGGACCTGAAGCCCCGCCCCCCTTCGTCGGGCATCATCCAGGCGCACCTGCCCGCCGACTGGCGCCCCCTTCCTGCAGGGGGCGCCACATCCGATCAACGCGCGGACTAACCGACGTAGCCGACGGTCTCGCCGCGATCGAGGAACTCGCCCTTCACGGTGTAGCCCGAGTACCAGGAGGTGTTGTTGGTGCCCTGGTAGTCGTACTGGAGGTGCGAGTGGGGGCCGGTGACGTTGCCCGTGCCGCCCTCGTCGCCGATCTGGCAGCGGTCACACGTCTTGTCCACCGAGGCGCTCGTCTTCAGGAAGTGCCACTGGCGGAAGGTGCGGCCGTTGGCGAAGGTGTGCTTCACCTCGTTCTGGTTGCCGCTGCCGTTGCCGTAGCACACCGCGCCCGTGGTACGGATGGTCACGTTCCACGCGAACGAGCCCACCACGCCCGTCTCCACGCCCCAGTAGCCACAGGCGTTGCGGCTGGAGATGTCCACCGCGCCGTGGAAGGTGCCGCTCGAATAGTAGGTGGTGGCCGTCACATCGCCCGGGAAGGGCGAGCCCACCCGGTACGACGCCGTCGCCACCGTCGGGGCAATCGCCAGGGAAAACAGGCCCGCAAGAGCCATCTTCATCGTCTTACGCATGGTTGTTCCTCTCGGGCCGGAGCTCCGGCCTCGTGTCAGCAAGGGGGTCATCGAGCCTGCTGCAGCCGCTGCTTCTCCCTCAGGATCAGGCTCCACTCCTGAAGGTTCATGTTGAGAACTCGAGTCCACGCGTCGATCTCGGGCGCCAGGCTCGGATCGACACCGCGCAGCCGCTGGAGCTCGGGCACCGCGCTGGCAAAGCCCAGCCGGGCCACGCTCTCCAGGATCGCCTTGCGCACCGCGGGGGTCTTCTCCTGGCGGTACATGCCGAGCAAGGACTCCCGCGCGCTGGCCATCTGCTCCGCCGGAACGCCGCCGAGCGCCTGGGTCGCCGCCGCGCGGACCTCCGCCGAGTCACTGCGGAGCAGGCCCTGGAGCGTGCTCACGGACTCCGTGCTGACCTCTCCGGTCATGATGTTGCCGAGGATTCGCGCGGTCACCTTCGGATCCGAAGCGGCCGCCGCCGCAGCAGCGCTCACCGCCGTGTCCGTCGCGTGGGCATCGCGCCCGCCGTAGACCTCGAGGTTGTCCTCCACGAGGTTGGCCGCGGCCTCCTGGCGGACCTCCGGCGAGGGGTCGCGCATCAGGCGCTCGTACATGTCGCCGGTCCGCTCCAGCGCGCCGGTGCGCCGCAGGGCTCGGACCGTGGCGGCGCGAATGGCCGGATCGCGATCCTCCAGCGCCCGTTGGGCCACGGCCTGCATGGCCTCGGGCTCGAGGCCTCGCTCGGTCCTCGCGACGAGGGCGGCGGCCAGGTGCTCGGCCATGTCCGGGTCGTACTCCCGAGCGAAGGCCGCCTGCAGCTCGCTGGCGGGGAGGTTCACGGCGGACTCGCGCAGCAGCGCACGCAGGTAGCGCTTGTAGGCCTCGGACTTCGAGTGGAGCCCGTGGCGGATCTGATCCATCAGGCCTTCGAGAGAGCAGAGGCCGCCCTTGAGGGCGGGGGCCTCGGTCGATGGGGAAGATGAGGAAGCAGACGGCTCCGCCGCGGGCGCCAGCGCTGGCGTCAGCATGCCGAGCGTGAGCATGAGGGGGGAGAGCACGTGCGTGCGAAGGAAGCGTGGGCGTGTCATGGAGAGCTCCGGGCCTCAGTCGTCGTGGTGGTCGAGGCAGCCATGCGGGTCCTGGCTCGGCAGGCCGAACCAGATCCGGTCGAAGTCGACGATGCCGCTCGCGTAGAGCCGCTCGAAGTCGTGGTAGTCGCCCTGGAAGCGCGGGTCCGTCGTGGCCATGTTCGCCATGACCGGGAGCGCATCCCGGCCCGCGGTCCGCGCCGCGAAGCGGAACAGCGCCCAGCGCACGCACAGGTCCTGCTCGGCGGCGAAGGCCTTGGCATAGATGTCCAGCGCCTGGGCCTTGTCCTGGGCCATGGACAGCTCGTGCGCCGCCACCTGGCGGACCTCGCCGCTGCCCTCGGTGGCGAGGATCTTCGCCAGCCGCTCGGTGGACTGCGCGTCCAGCGGTGCCTCGGAGTGCAGCCCCATCTCCAGCCCGAGGTAGCGCACCGGCTCGTCCGGAGACTCGGTGCTGATGGTGAGGAGCTTGTCGAGGTAGGGCTTCGCGTTGCCGGTCCGCTCGTAGTCCTCCTTCATGACGCGGCCGATGGAACGCGTGGTGACCCAGCCGGCCTCTCCCGAGGCCGGATCCTTCGCGAAGCGGGTGAGTCGCTCCAGCGTCGCGGGCTCCAATTGCTTGAGGTGCTGCAACTCGTCCAGGAAGCCGGCGCGGCGCCCCATGTCGAGGCTCTCGTCGAGCCCCAGGGACGTGAGCCGCGCGCCCACCTGTGGCAGGCCCAAGGCCTGCGATCCTCGGAGGCCCGCCATGAGCAGCTTGAACTCCGCGGGATTGGCATCGCGTGCCCAGCCGAGCACCTCGCTCGCGCGGCGCTCGTCATTGCCGATGAGCTCCGAGAGGCGCTCCTTGAGGTACTGAAGGACGATCGGATCCTTCGCCACGAGCAGGGGCGCGGCCCAATCGCGGAACGTCTCGAGGGTCACCGTGTCATTGAAGCGATCCAGTGCCTGCCAGCACGTGGTACCGGCGAAGCGGGGTGGCTTCTCCTGGACCTTCGCCGAGCTGCCGGGGGCTGTGGAATCCGCGCCGCCCAGGCTGTGGCCTGAGCCTGTCTGTTGAGGTCCAGGGGCTGTGGCGCCGCGAGCCTCCGGCGTGCCGCTCGGCTCATCGGCGCCACGGAAGACCAGCGCCGCGGCTGCGAGCAGGGCCAGGGCGCCGAACACGATCGCCATCATCGGCGGGCGTCGGGCCGACGAAGAGGCGAGGGGAGAGGCGGAGCGATGGATGGATTCTGGAGTCATGGCGAAGTTCTCAGCCCGTTAAGAGGGCCCGACTTCGCCGCCGTCCCAAAAAAAGATTAAAACCAGGATTTTTCGGTGAACTCGACGATCCCCGGAGACGCGGGGACCATCGCGTAATGCTTCGAAACCCTTGATGATTTTGGATTCCGGATGGAATGCCCGAGCGCGACGACACTGGGTGATTTCCTCGGTGAAGGGCTGTTGGAGGAGCGCAGGGGGCAGGTGCTCGCACACCTGGAGGGGTGCGCGGACTGCCAGCGCGTCCTCGCCGCCGGAGTCAGCTCTGTGCCCGGTGTGTCGGTGGGGCCCTCTGCGAGTGCGGATCTGGCGCCCGGCGCCACGGTGTCGCGCTACGTGGTGATCGAGCGGCTCGGTCAGGGCGCCATGGGCGTGGTGTACGCGGCGCGGGATCCGGAGCTGGATCGCAGGGTCGCCATCAAGCTGCTGCGGCCCGAGGGGAGACAGGTGGAGGAATTGCGGCGCCGGCTGTTGCGCGAGGCGCAGGCGCTGGCCCGGCTCTCGGATCCAAATGTGGTGGCGGTGCATGACGTGGGCACGTGTGGAGACGGCTTGTTCCTGGCCATGGATCTGGTGGAGGGCAGCACGCTGGCGCAGTGGCTGCGCCAGCCGCGGACGTGGCAGGAGGTGCTGGACGTCTTCGTGAAGGCGGGGCGAGGGCTGGGAGCCGCGCACTCGGCGGGGCTGGTGCACCGGGACTTCAAGCCTGCCAACGTGCTCGTGGGCCGGGATGGGCGCGTGCGGGTGACGGACTTCGGGCTCGCGTGCTCGGTGGATCAGGTGCAGGAGCCCCGGCCACCCGTAGGGACACCTGTCTATATGGCCCCCGAGCTGCACCAGGGCCGGCCGGCGGATGCGCTCTCGGATCAGTTCAGCTTCTGCGTGGCGCTCTACGAGGCGCTCCATGGAGAGCGGCCCTTCGCGGGCACCCGAATCGAGGAGCTGGCGGCGGAGGCTCGGGAGGGCAGGGTGCGGCCGCCCAGGCGGGATGCCCAGGTCCCCGCGTGGCTGAGACGCGTGGTGCTGCGAGGACTGCGTCCCCGGCCCGAGGAGCGCTTCCCGTCCATGGCGGCCCTGCTGGAGGCGGTGCGTGCCTCGCGTCCCCGGCGCAGGCGGGCGTGGGTGGCGGGCTCCGTGGTGGCTGCCGCCTTGCTGGGCATGGGCTTGGAGTACGCGGTGGCACACCGCCGCGAGGTGCGCTGCGAGCAGGAGGTGGAGCGGCTCGGCGCGGCGTGGAGCCCCGAGCGGCGAGAGCGGGCGCATGCGGCATTTCTCGCCACGGGCAAGCCCTACGCCCTCTCCGCGTGGGAGAAGAGCGCCGCGGAGCTGGACACCTACGCCGCGCAGTGGCGGACGCTCCGGGGCGAGGCGTGCCTCGCGGCGGAGGGAGTGGGCTCGACGAGCGCCTCGCAGACGGCCATGTGCCTGGATGCCCGGCTCTGGCAGCTCACCGCCGTCACCGAGGTGCTGGAGCGCGCGGACGCGGAGACGGTGCAGCGCGCGCAACAACTGGTGGCTTCGCTCGAGGGGCTCGCCGGGTGCAAGGAGACTCCGGCGCTCTCGCTCCGGCCTCAGCCGCCGGATGCGCTCCTGCCCCGGGTGAATGCGGCGCGGCGCAAGGTGGCCGAGGCCCGGGCCCGGATGGATGCGGGCCGGTACACCGAGGGGCTCGCGGTGTCGGGCGCGTTGCTCCAGGAGATTCAAGGACTGGACTACCGCACGTTGGAGGCCGAGGTGCTCGCCGTGCATGGCCAGCTCCAGGGGCTGGGGGGCAACCTCAAGCAGGCCGAGGAGACGCTGTACCGGGCGCTGTGGGCCGCCGAGGCGGCTCGCGACGAGGAGCTGGCCGCGCGCGTGTGGATCCTCCTCATCTGGGCCGTGGGGGATCAGGCGGGCCGCACGGAGGATGCGGATCGGGTCGCCCAGCACGCGCAGGCCGCGGTGGATCGGCTGGGGCGGGAGCGCTTCCCGGCCATCGCGTCGGACCTGAGCGTGCGGCTGGGGGTGATGCTGCTGGGACGGGACAAGCTGGAGCAGGCGGATGCGGAGTTCTCGCGCGGGCTGGAGCTCTCGCGGGCTTCGCATGGCGCGGACAGCCTGGCCACCTCCTACTTCCTGTCCGGGCTGGGCCGGGTGCGCACCCGCCAGGGCCGCCACGCCGAGGCGTTGGAGCTCTACGGCCAGACCGCGGCGCTGCGCGAGCGCATCTGGGGGCAGGAGCACCCCGGCCTGGCCCTCAACATGAACAACCTCGCCATCGAGCTGCTGGCGCTGGGCCGGCGCGAGGAGGCCGTGGCCATGTGGCGCCGCTCGCTGGCGCTGCTGCAGGCCGTGCGTCCACCGGATCACCCCAGCTTCGCGGCTCCGCTCACCAACCTCGCGACGGTGCAGCGCAGCCTGGGGCAGCTCGACGAGGCCCGGCGCAACCTGGAGCGGGCGCTCGCCATCTTCGAGCGCAGCAAGGGCAAGGATCATCCCAACACAGCCAGTGTGCTCACGGAGCTGGGCATGGTGGCACAGGACTCCCAGCAACTGGACGAGGCGCGCGCCTATGATCAGGAGGCCCTGGAGCGCGTCCAGCGAGCACTCGGGCCGGACACGCCGCGTGCCGCAGCGCCGCTGACGTACCTGGGGCAGGTCCATCTCCGGGCGGGCCATTACGAGGAGGCGCGCAAGGCGCTGACGCGCGCCGTGGAGCTGTGGGAGAAGGAGAGTGGTCCGGAGAGCGCCTCGGTCACCGCCGCGCTGCGGCCCCTGGCGCAGCTGGAGCTGGCCACCGGTGCGCCGCGCAAGGCGCTGGACGATTGTGAGCGCGCGCTGAAGTTGGATGAGCGGGTGCAGGGCGCGGAGGCCGCGGACATCGCGCTGGATCTGGCCTGCATCGCTCAGGTGCATCTGGCGCGAGGCGCCCCGGAGCTGGCCACGCCCCTGCTGGAGCGGGCCCAGCGGCTCCACGCGACGGCTCCGAGGGATCCGCTGGATGAGGCATGGGCCTCCTTCCTGCTGGCGAGGGCCCTCACCGAGCGGCATCCGGCCGCCGATCGTGCGCGTGCCGCCGAGCTGGCGGAGCAGGCGCAGACCCGGATGGAGTCCCTGGGCCTCCGGGCTCGCACGGAGTTGAGAGAGGTACAGGCGTGGCGGCGCAAGCAGGAGGCTCCATGAGCGAGACACGAGACCCGGAAGAGCTGGAGGCGCTCCTGCGCGAGCACTGCGCGGCGGCTCGGGCACAGTGGCCTTCGTTGCTGCTGGGGACGGAGCGCTTCATGCGGCACCTGGCCCGGCACCTGCCCGAAGGCTCCGGGGAGGCACTGCGCCAGCTCCATGTCGCCGACCTGTACCTGGCCTGTGCCTGCGCGGAAGGGGAACGCCTGGCCCTCCATGCCTTCGAGCAGCACATCCTCCAGCGGGTTCCCTCGCGCCTGGGTGCATTGCCGGAAGCCACCGTGGATGAAGTGCTACAGGTGCTTCGAGAGCGCCTGCTGCTGGGACGCGGAGAGGCACCTCCGCGCATTGCCGACTACTCGGGCCGAGGCTCGCTGTTGGCGTGGGTACGGATCATCGCCGCGCGCATCGTCGGAGAGCTGGCCAGCCAGCAGGGGCGCCGGGAACTCTTCATCGAACCGCCTGAGGTGCTCGCGCGGATGCTGTCCGAGGGGGATCCGGAACGAGAGCTGCTCCGGGAGGACTCGCGACAGGTGCTGGCCGAGGCGCTGCGCAAGGCATTGGCGGCGCTGCCAGAGCGGGAGCGCGCCTTGCTGCGGCTGCATCACCTCCACGGGCTCACGATGGACCGGCTTGCGGCGATGTACCGCGAGTCCCGTTCGGGAGTGGCGCGCCGGGTGGCCCAGGCCCGCGAGCGGCTGATGGAGCTCACGCGAGAGGAGCTGGCTGTCCGGCTGAAGCTCGGAGGAGCCGAGGTGGAAAGCCTGCTGGGCCTCGTCCAGAGCCGCCTCGACCTCAGCCTCCACCGACTGATGGACTGACGGCGCGGGTTCGATTCTATCGTACGCTCAGGCCGGCAAGATACGACGCGTGGGTTGGAGGACCGCCTCCGAGAGCGCCGACATGCGCACGGGATCGGCGACCGCGTACGCCGGATCGGCGATCATGTCCGCGAAGGCGCGCCGGCTCGGATAGCGGACCAGGGCGACGGTGTCCCAGGCCTGGCCTGTCTCCGCCGCGAGCGGCGTCATGCCGTCGCCCGCGTAGAGGATCTCCGCGCCGTAGCGCGCGACGAGCGGACCCGCCAGTTTCAGGTATTCGAAGTAGCGCTCCCGTCCGCCGTCAGGGCGGAAGCGGAGCAGGTTGAGCATGACGACCGGCGCGCCGTCGTCCTCGCGGAGGAAGCGATCGAGCTCGGCGGAAGTGAACGCAATCATTTGGATTCCTTTCGTTACTTGAGAGTCTGCTTCGGCACGTTGCTGAAGAGGAGGATGCTCTTGATGCGATGCTCGCCGTCGAAGGCGAGGACGTCGTAGCCCGTGAAGCCCGAGTTCCCTGCGGCGTCGACGAACTGCCAGGTGGCGATGGCGTTGTCTTCCCAGCCGAGCATCGCAACGAGGCGGAAGGAGCCGCCCGGGCTCCGCGTCTGGAATGCTCTAAGGTGGTCTGCCACGTCGGCGATGCCGGTCCGCGGTTTCGTGGGGTTTGTGAAGACAACCCCCTCCGTCACGCTCTCCTGCAGCAGATGCAGCCGTCGGTCGTCCGGGATCGCCGACCACGCAGAGAGGTACGTCTCGTACGTGGCCACGCGGAAGTCCGCCGTCGCGCTCTGCTCCGTCATCGAGGTGCGCACTGCGGGCGTCGGATGCGCGGTAGCTGCGCAGCCCGTCGCGAGCAAGAGCCCGGCCGAGACGAGGAGCACCCGCGCCCTTGCTGTGCCCGGCGCTCGCGCAGTACACCGCGCTCCATGAGCGCCATCGACTTCGAGGTCTCCGTTCCGCAGCTGCGATGCTTCATCGCCGTGGTGGGCGCCGGCTCTGTCGCCGAGGCCGGTCGCCGCCTCGGGATGTCGGCGGCGAGCGTGTCGAAGGCGATCACCCGGCTCGAGGAGGGCGCCGGTGTGCGGCTCCTCCACCGGTCGACCCACGCGCTTTCTCTCACCGAGGCCGGAGAGGCGCTGCTCGAGCCGGCGCGCGAGGCCGTGCGCGCGGCGGAGGCCTTCGAAGAAGCGGCCGGGCATGCCAGAGGCAGCGGCGACGCCGGCGTCGTGCGCCTCACCGCGGCGGTGGGATTCGTCCGGCACGTCCTCGTGCCGATGCTCGGCGAGCTCGCGCGACTTCATCCCGAGATCCAGCTCGACGTCCGCGCGACGAACGAGGTCCTCGATCTTGCCGACTGCGGCATCGATCTCGCGATCCGATCCGGCTCCCTCGTCGGTCTGCCAGGCCACATCCATCAAACCTGGTTCACGTGCCCGTGGGTGATCTGCGCCGCGCCGAGCTACCTCGCCCGGCGGCCCGCGCCGCGGACGATCGCGGAGCTCGACAAGCACGACCTCGTCAGGTTCCGGAACCCCCAGAGCGGACAGATCCAGCCCTGGCCCCACCGGACTGTGGCCGGCACGATCGGGGGGACCTACGAGCCACGGGCGCGGTTCGCGTTCGACGACGGCGACGCCGTCTGGGGTACGATGCTCGCGGGCGGCGGCATCGCATGCGTCCCGCTCTACCTCGCGGCCGACGCGCTCCGGAACGGCGCGGCAGTCGAGGTCCTCGCCGATTTCCGCGGCGCCGCCGCGAGCGTGTACATGCTGCGCCGGGAGCGCCGGCTGACGCCCGGTCGCCTCGCCACGCTGATGGCCTTCCTGAGCGAGCGCGCCCCAGACTTCTCCGATCTCCTCTGACCCACATCGTCTTGACATGCCGATGACTCTGGCAGCGTACACGCGGTCGCTGTAGCCCTCGGGCGGGCAGGGCAGTGTTGCCCTCGCGGCAAGACCGTCACGGTTTCCAGACGAGGAGCATGGGACCGCGCGGGGGCGAAGCACATCAGACATTGACCGGAGTTTTATCGCCTGTTACGTAGGCGCCTACGGATGAGAGGTTGGTGATCATGGATTACGTGCGGGCGAAAGCTGGCGCGGCGATCGGTGCGCGTCTGCGTCGGCTTTCCGAGCGGATCGACAGTGACGCGGCGCGCGCCTACGCGGCTCAGGGTGTGGAGTTCGAGCAGCGCTGGTTCGGCGTGCTGAACCAGCTTGCGCTGAACGGGCCCATGAGCGTCGGAGCCCTGGCGGAGGCGTTGGGCATCACCCATGTCTCCGTCAGTCAGACCCGTGTCTCCCTGGAAAGGGCTGGCCTCATCCGGCAGGAGCCCGACGCCTCGGACGCCCGTCGGCGCCTCTTGTCCCTGAACCCCCAGGGCAAAGCCCTCGCAGCCCGACTGGAGCCCTTGTGGGCTGCCTTCGAGCAGGCCTCCCTTTCACTCGACGCGGAGGTAGGGGGCCTCATCGAGTCTCTCGATCGATTGGAGGCGGCATTGGAGCGGCAGTCCCTCTTCGATCGAATCTCCGCTGCCTACAAGCCCAGAGGCAAGCGATGAGGTTGTCGAGACGCGAACTCATGGCCGCCTCGTTGATGCTCGCCTGCGTTCCACGGCCCGAGCATCAGGTGCCATCGGTTGTACGGGCTGTCGCGCCCGGAGCCTGGCTGGAGAAGTGGCTTGCCGCATTCAACGATGCGCGTGCATCGACCTATGCGGACTTCGTGAGAGCGCACATGCCGACCCTGGTTCCGTATCTGGATGACGATCTCGGGCTCCGGGAGGCGACGGGCGGCTTCACCCTGCTGCGTCACGAGGAGACCGCGCCGGGGCAGATCACAGCCTGGGTCCGGGATCGCAACTGGGATCGCTTCTCCAGAGTCGTGCTGTCGATCGGCGACGGACGAATCGACGATCTCTCCTTCCAAGGTGCGCCCCCTCCCGGGGATTTCGCCATTCGGCGGCTCGGCGAGCACGAAGCGTTGACCCTGCTTCATCAAAGGTTGCGGGAGGAGGCGACTGCTGGCCGCTTCTCCGGTGCGGTGCTGGTCGCGAAAGATGGGATCGTCCTGTTTCGAGAGGCCTACGGGGCGACGCCCGCCACACGCTTCTGCATCGGATCCATGGGCAAGATGTTCACGGCCGTTGCCGTCCTGCAGCTCGTACAGGACGGCCGGCTTGGCCTGACCGACACACTCGCTTCGCTCTTGCCTGCCTATCCAGACACGGCGCTCGCGCGGCAGGTAACGGTACAGCATCTCCTGACGCACACTGGCGGCACGGGAGATTTCTTCGGTGCCGATTACGATGCGCACGCGGCACAGCTGCGTACTCCGTCCGACTTCATCCGGCATTTCGGAGCGCGGGAGGTCGCATTCCCACCCGGTTCGCGTTGGGGCTACAGCAACTTCGGCTTCATTCTGCTCGGCGCCATCGTCGAGCAGGTGTCGGGTCTGGGCTGGGATGTCTATCTGGAGCGGAATGTCTTTCGCACCGCGGGCATGTCATCGACATCGCCCGTGGCGTCGGCCGGCAACACGGCGGTGCCCTGTACCGGGGCGACGCAACCAGGTCTCAAGCCGCTGCCCTTCTACGTGGGGCTGCCTGCCGGTGGTGGCTATTCGACCCTCGATGATCTGCATCGCTTCGGCACGGTGTTGAGCGAAACGAGGCTGCTCGACGCCAGGCACCTCGAATTGCTCACGACCGCCAACGTCCAGGCGGGGAATTCGCAATGGTCGCTCGGCCTGCGCGTGGCTGTTCGCAACGGCGAAGCCTATTACGGACATGGAGGCAGTGCGCCGGGCGTGAACGCCGACTTCGCCATCTATCCCCGCTCAGGGTACGAGGTGATCGTTCTGGCCAATCGGGGGCATCCGCATGCGCTCAATGTCGCGGACTTCATTGGTGCCAGGCTGCCGCTCGCCGATCGTTAGGGGCGAACCTTCCCGCTCGCGCGGGGCCTGGCTGCTCGAAGCCCGGCCAGGAAGGTCGCGGCCGAAAACTTCCCACCTTCTGAGGCAGGCGGCCTACCATCCCGGACTCTGGGAGAAAGAACTCGTCACTCCATGTACGGGCAGCGCATCTTCCAGGCCGTCGTCCTGCTGCCCTGGATGCAGAAAGAGAGAGCTGAATGTCTGGATCAGGTGTTTGTGGTGAGCAGGAGCGTCGGCACCGCGCTCCGTTGCATCGGTACCTGGGGGCCGTGGCCCTCCTGGCAGCGACGGTTCCAGCCGTGAGCTGGGCCTACGTCATCGTCTGCTCGAACGGCTACGACGTCTATCGCTGTGGTGATGGAACCGAGGTCCGCTGTTTCTCCGAGGGCACCTACCAGATCGACTGTCCCGCGGACGTCGACCTGGGATCGATCTCGTGCGCGGAGCATGGAGGATTGACGAGCGTGGGTCCTGGCTCGGGGACAGGGGTCACGGACTACAAGGGCACCCTCGACTTCTCGAGGCTGGCCTGCTCGAACTGCTCGGGCGAGCCGCCCCCGATCTCCTACGCTGGTTGGCTGGCGAGCTGCAGCGGCAAAGCCACCATGGCCTGCGCGGACACGGACCCGAACTGTCGCTCCAAGCAGAGCGCGTTCAAGGCGCTGTGCGCTCAGTTGAAGGGGGAGATGAAGTCGTTCTGGCACATCGACTTCACGCCTCAGCTCGCGTGCTACTAGCACCAAACGCCCTCCGAGCCCTCCGAGCGGGGTGACGATGAGGTCCTGCAGGGTGCGCAGGCCCGTGTCGGTGGAGACCAGCAGTCGCTGAGTGCTGGCCACCACCGGCTGGGTTTTGCAAGTCACCCGTTTCGGGGCTCGTGCGAGTTTGGTGCTAGTACTTCGGGAGGCTGGGCAGGCTCTGGTTGCAATTGCTGGTGATGCCGAGGATCTGGCAGACCAGCTGGCCGGCGGAGTTCACCCCCGCGGCTCCGGCGGGGGCTGGCGCGTGGACGCGCTCCTTCCAGATCTGCCACACCATCATTCCGTCCGTCGCCTTGCCCTTGTTCTTCATGTACGTGGCGAGCGTCTGGACGTTGTAATACTTCGTGGCCATGTTGTTCTGCCCGGTGAGCATCTCGGCGTCGTACACCGTGCCGGACTCCGCGTTGAGCTTGAGCGTCGCGCCTCCCGCGCCCTCCGGAGCGATCTCCAGGCCCATGGCGATGGGGCCGCTGTAGATGGCCCGGTAGGACTCATAGCCCTCACGCGGATCGTAATAATCGCCGCCGTCGTAGGACATGAGGTTGATGTGGTGCAGCTTGTTCCCGTGGTTCTTCACCACGGTGTACATCGTGCCACCGAAGGGAGAGCCCCACTGCACCTTGCCCTCCTCGAAGGGCGTGCCCTTCACGTAGTAGGCGCCCGTGGACCAGCCGGCGACCGAGATGCCCAGCGACAGGCCCCGGCTCTGGATGGTGTTGTAGAGGCTGGTGATGATGTTGGAGATCTCCCCGTCCTTGGAGCAGCTGAACTGGTCCGCCGTCAGCTTGTTGCAGCTGCTGCCGCTGGACTCCCAGTCGATGTCGACGCCGCTGGCGCCGAGGTCCTGCGCCAGGTCCACGACATGCGCCGCGTTGAAGTTGGCCCACTGGCTGCCTTGGCTGTAGCTCCAGCCGCCGACGGAGATCCACACCTGCGTACCACGCTGGCGCAGCGCGCTGATGTTGTTGATGAGCGTCAGCGCCTGATCCCGGGTGAACTTCTTCTGCCCGTTGTTCGTCGTGGCCCCCTCGAAGAACTCGAAGCCCGCCACGGCCTGATCGAACTCGTACGAGCCCTTCACGTACGCCATGTCCGGCCGCACGAAGGCGAGGTTCACGTGCGTGTAGTAGCTGGGGATGATGGTGGGGGTGAGGTCGTTGATGCTCGTGTTCCAGCTGCTGGCATAGCCGATGTACATCCTCCCACCCGGGGGCGGAGGAGGAAGGCCGCCGATGTTGACGATGACGCTCGCCACGCTGGAGGTGGCGGTATTCCCCGCGCCGTCATAGGCCTTGGCCGTGTAGCCGTAGGTGCCGTTCTGGGCGCTGGAGCTGAAGGTGTCCGACGCGGCGAAGGGGCTGGTGGTGTCCGTGCTCAGCAGCGCCCCATTCTTGTAGAACTCGACCTTTGTCACGCCCACGTTGTCGGTCGCCGGTGCGGAGAGGCTCACACTGCCCGCGGCCGTGAGGCTGGCCGGGCTGGCCGTGAGGGTGACCGCAGGAGGAGAGGTATCCGTGGGAGGCGGCTGGCTCCCGCCACAGGAGTAGCCGTTGATGGAGCAGGAGCTGATCCCACTGTAGGTGCCCGTACCGCCGAAGGTGACGGTGATGGTGCCGTTGGCCGGCACGATGTTGCCACCCCAGGTGTTCGGTAGGACCGTCCACGTCCCGTCGCTCGCCTGGGTGGCGGAACCTCCGGCGCCCCAGGGCGTACCACTGATGGCGGCGCTGCCGTTGAACTTGAAGGACACCGCCCAGTCAGAGATCTGGCTGCTGGTGGTGTTCTTGATGGTGATCACACCATTGAAGCCGCCCTCCCAGCTCGAGCTGGTGCTGGGGGTGGCGGTCAGCCCCGCAGCGTTGGCCGCGAGCTCGAGCCCTTGGGAGCTCATTGGCTCCCGCGCCTCCTGCTCGCCACATGCGGCGAGTGTGCTCAACAGACCGGCGATGAGGAACTTCCGTGTCCTGCTCATGAGACCTCCGAGGGAATGGGACATGGCCAAAAAGGCCCGACAAAACAGAAAGAGAGCCGGACCCGGCATTTCGGGTCTACATGTCCATTTTCCCGTCTCCGTTCGAGGGAAGGGGCGAGATCAGAGAGGCAGAGGAGGGCAGCTGACGAGCAAGGGTGTCCCTTTGATGATCCGAGCAACGCTTCACTCGGGCCGGATACCAGTCCCGATGCTGTATCGTATGAAATCGCAGCCGCCGGCTTCGGCCAGGCCCGTGGCTTGAACACCGGCGCTCCGGGGTGAACTCTGGCTGAATGATGGGCTTGAATGACCCAGGACGAGTTCGAGGCGTCGATCGACGGAGACTTCTCGGAGGTGCGCAACGAGCTGCGCACCGAGCAGGTCACCCCCGTCTACGATATCTGGCGCAGTACCTACCTCCGCGTGCGGCCGGAGTTCGAGTCCGAGCTGCGCGAGGTTCACGCGTCACTGCCGGAGTGGGTCCGGGGGTTCCTGCAGCTCCGTGGAGGGTCGGAGATCCGTCGCGAGGACGCCAACTTCGAGTCCGACGGGCTCTTCCTCGACCTTCATCACACAGGCGATCGCACCTACGCCGGCTACGCGAACATCTACCGCGGGCTCAAGACGATCGCGCTGTACGTCGAGGATGCGCGCTTCTTCATCACCGAGCAGTACGACACTTTCGTCGATGAGTATCGGATCGAAGGAGGCGAGCTGAGCTTCTTCCGCGGCGACTGCGGCGAGGACTCCAGCGAGGCCATCGATCGCCACTGGGAGGAGCGCGTCCAGGCCTCCCCAGAAGACCATGACCTGCGGCGCTTCCTGGCTCGGCAGCGGGTGTACGACGGCGAGTATCACGCTCGGCGTGTGGGGGCGTCGGCACCTGGCGACAAGAAGCGCGGCGAGACTGCGCAGGAGGCCATGGCCGCGCTCGACAGCGCGCTCGCGCTCGATGCCGAGAACGTGAGGGCGTGGAAGCAGAAGGGCGAGCTGTACCGGCTCCTCGACGAGCCCGAGCAGGCAGCGGAGTGCTTCAAGCAGGCCGTGTCGCTCGGAGCAGGTCCGGAAGTGCTGCAATCGCTGGCGCTCGTCGCCTTCAGCGTTGGACGGGATGACGAGGCGCTCTCGTGGCTGAGCCACATCCCCGCGGAGCACCGCTCACGGCTCATGTACCAGCTCACCGGTCACTTGCTTGCGCACGCAGGGAGCGAGGAGTCCGCCGCGCAGGCCTTCGCCGCTGCCCTGCGCATGTCTGCCGCGGGCAAGCTCAATCCCGACGCCGAGGCGCTCTTCCGCACCGGCCGCGCCGACACGCTGCTCACCTCCTGGTTCGATCACGTCACGCCACAGCTCGAGCGCGATTCCAATACCGCCACCCGCGCCCTGATCGTCCGAGACCTCGTCGAGTGGGGTGAGTTCTTCCGGATCAAGATGCACCATGGATTCTGGCCGGACCGCTCGCGCCAGCTTGCACTGGATGATGGATGTCGTCGGCGATCCCGTCGCAGCCGAGGCGACGTTCGATGAGATCCTCCGCCTGGGGCCGCACCTGCCTGAGGGGCTGCGGAACTTCGAGGGCGCCTGGGTCGGCAAGTCCAACGCCCGCGCATGGCGTCGCGACCCGGCCGCCGCGCTGGAGTTCGCCGAACGCGCGCTCGAGCTCAACCCCCAGTCAGCGTATGCGTGGTCGGCCAAGGGCAGTGCCCTCAACAACCTGAAGCGCTATGGCGAGGCGCTCCCTTGTTATGAGCGCTCGATCGAAGCAGAGCCTGGCTACTGGCACCCCTACTACTGCAAAGCCTGTACGTTCGCGCTCACCGGAAAGCCTCGCCACAAGATCTACCCGCTGATCTCCAAGGCCCTGTCGCTCGCGCCTCCCCATCGCCGTGCGGGGCTCCGGGACGACCCCGACTTCGCCACGTTGCGAGACGATCCGGCCTTCGTCGCACTGTTCGACCGCGTCCGCTGACGGTTGTTGCGCCGGTGTCTTCATGGCCTGATGTTCATCAGGAAGGGAGGACCGGGGCATGGCGCCGAAGCAGGAGGGAGTGAAGGTCTGGGGGCGTGAGGCCTCCGCGCAGGAGGCGTGGTCTCGCGTGGAGGCGGTGGCGACGCCCGAGCTGCGGGAGAAGCTGGCCTCGTGGTGGAGGGGCATCACCGAGCAGGGCGTCCTCTTCCATGAGGGCGATTTGGAGGCCGACTCGCTCGTCATCGGCCCGCTGCCGCTCGTCGTCTCCGGTAGCGTCCGGCTGAAGGGGCTGCTGGAGGATGGCCACGCGGCAGACCACACCCTTCTGGTGGTGCTGGGAGACCTGGAGGTGGAGAACGTCGCCACGTTCTCCGCCATGTTCATCGTGGGCAACGTCCGGATTCGGGGGCTCCTCTTCGGCGATTCGCTCGGGGATGATGTCTTCTGCGTGGGTGGAGGGTTGAGGGCGCGTGCGCTCGTCGAGGAGCACCACCACCTCGAGGTGCACGGCGCGCTGGACGTGGACGCGCTCGTGGGCAGCAAGCTCACCGCGACGGGACGGCCGCGCAGGACCCTGGAGCCGCACGAGGCGCTCCTGCCGGGCACCTTCAACGTGGAGGACGAAGACGAGGACGGCGTCACCGACTCGACGCTCGACCGGAAGGGGCTCCTCGCGAAGCTGCGCGCGGGGACGCCTGTGCTGGCGGACACCCGGCTCGGCCCCGTGGAGAAGGCCATTGCCGCGGTGAGGGAGAAGGTGGCACGGGGCGAGAAGGCCCCGCGGCTCGGGCTCGCGCAAAAGAAGCTGACGGCCCTTCCCGAGGAGCTCTTCTCCCTCACCGGGCTGGAGGGCCTCACACTGGACACCAACGACATCGCGGAGCTCTCCCCGCGCATTGGCGAGCTGCGCGGGCTGCGAAGCCTCAGCCTGGAGAGCCTGCCGCTGAAGTCCCTGCCGGTGGAGCTTTGCCGCCTCCCTGCGCTGAAGAAGCTGAGCCTTCGGTACTGCAACGCGCTCGCCCGGCTCCCGGAGGCGTTCGGCGAGCTGGAGTCGCTGGAGGAGCTGTACCTCGATGCCATGGCCCTGGAGGGCTTCCCCGAGGTGCTGACCCGGCTGCCGCGACTGAAGAAGCTCTGGTGGTGGCGCTTCTACAAGATGACACCGGACCGAGTGCAGACCCTGGTGGACGGGCTCGGCCGGCTGCCGAGGCTGACGCATGCCGGCTTCTTCCAGGGCGAGCTGGTTGCGCTGCCGGAGGACCTCGCGCCGCTCGCGCGGCTCAAGCAGTTCAAGCTCGGGCTCGACCGCATCCCCGAGCCGGAGGTGAAGCGCCTGGAAGCGGCGCTGCCCCCCGGGCGCCTGCACGTGGGGTACTGAGCGGCTCCCGCAGGCTCATATGGGCTGAGCTGGGTTGCCCCCTTCCAAGACTTCCACCGCCGCCGCGACGTGCCTTGCTACATTCTGGCCGGATGTTCCCGGCGGCGGGTTCGATTCCCGCCGCCTCCATCCCGAGAAGCCCAGCAATCTCACAGGGTTGCTGGGTTTTTCTTTGTCCTCGTTTTCATCATGTGACCTCAGTGTGCCCCTCTGGCGTCTCTAGCCCAGAGCGGCGCGCGGCTGGGGGATGGGACGATCCAACTCCTGCACCGCGCTCTCCCGCGCCTCGGGCGACAGGTGCGCGTACCTCATGGTCATCTCGATGGTGGCGTGACCCATCAACTCCTGAATGACCTTGAGCGCAACGCCCCGCATCGCAAGATGGCTGCCGTAGGTGTGCCGCAGATCGTGCCACCCGATGATGCCCTCTGAACGGCTGATGCCCGCCATGCGCAGCGCCCGCAGCAGCGGGTGCTTGAGCATCCCAGCGGTGAGCGGCTGGCCATCCGGCTGGCAGAACACGTAAGGGCCGCACAGGTGACGGTGCGCCTTGAGTGCTTCGCCAGCCGACGCGGGCAGGTCCACTGTTCTTTCCCGTCCACCCTTCGGCAGCCCCACCACACCGCGCCAGATGGTCCGGCGCACGTTGATCTTGCCGCGCTGCAAGTCCAGGTCTGCCCACTGGAGCCCGATCAGTTCCCCAAGCCGCAGCCCCGTCTTGAGCGCTACGAGGATCAGCGTCCGCCACTCCGGTTCAGTGGCGTTGATCAGTTGCTCAGCTTCCTCGAAGGTGAGGAAGTCAAAGGCGGGCTTGTCCGTCTTGAACAGTTTGACGCGCGGGACGTGTTGGAGCACGCCCTGTTCCTGGGCCAGTGCCAGCAACTTGTGCAGCACGGTCAGGACGTTGTTGATCGACTTGAGTGAGAGCAACTTCACCGCACCGGAGCCCTTGCGCTTGAGGAGGGCCGCCCGCGTGGGGGCTTCCTTCCGGGCTCTGGCGCCAGAGGGCTTCTTACGCATGGCCGCCTTGAAGTCTTCGATCTCCGCTGGACCGATGGCATCAAGGGGCATGTTGCCGAACGCGGGGATCAGGTGGTCATCCAGGATCTGCCGCTTGGTGACGACGCTTGAGTGCTTGTTGTTGTTCTCGCTGTACGTCAGGAAGCGCGGAACGAACTCCCCGAGGGTTGGGACTCGGCCCGCGCTGTTCTCCTTTCCGAAGGAGCCGGTCAGGAGAGCATGGCGGATCTGACGCTCGTATTCCTCGGCACCCCTGCGGGTATTGATGGGCGAAGCCTTGCGGATGCGCTCCACCCTGCCGCTTGGGTGCTGGTACTTGACGTCCACCCACCACGCCTCTTGCACCTTGCCCTCCTTGGTCTTCCACTGCCGCAGTCTGACGCTCATGGCTTCTTGTCTCCGAGCGCAGGCCTGCTGTTACCGGGGCTCCATGTTAGCAGCGTGTCCCGATGGATGCGGAGAATACGCCCCAGGCGCGCGACGCCGGGCACCTGTTCGAGCCGGATAGCCTCGTAGAGGGTTTTCCGGTTCACCCGCAGCAATTCGGCGGCCTCCTCCACGGTGAGAAAGGCAGGCGCGTTGCTCACAGTCATAGAGGGCGCGCTCATGGCTGCTCCCCCTGCTGCATCGACGCGGTGGATCGCGCCGCTGGAGCATGGGCGGTCCTGTTGAGAGTGCCCAGCGTGCTGTACACGGGCCCGCGCCCCCCAGGGCGATCGCCGTGGCTGACCCGTCGTTGATGGTTCTGTGTGCCCTGTCCGAGCACCGGCAACGCGACGGGCCGCGCTGGGCAAAGGTGGGCATCATTGGGCAGGTTTGGACAGGTCCGCGCGCGCCCCTTCCAGGTGGGAAGAGAGGATGCCCCTCGCGGCTGCTGTCGGGTGGCTGGTGTGACGTGAATCATGGCGCTCAAGGTGCACAAGAGCGGCGCGCTTGGACATTGGGCGTATTCAGGCAATTTCCGGCGTATCCAGACGAACCCCAGCAGATGCCTACAATCTCCCTGTTTCCGCGCGGAGCACGGACGGACACCAGACGAGCGTGGCGTGGTGGGGCCGATCGACGGCAGCGGTCATGGTCGAGGCTTGCCTGCTGGGCCAGTTGGAGCGCACGTGCGTCGGACAGGTGCAGCCGGATCCCGTAGAGCCCTCGCGCCTCGAGGCTCGCCTGCTGGAACGTGCGTGCGTCGGACAGGTGCAGTGGGCTCTCGTGGAGCCCCCTGCGTCCAGGCTCGCCTGCTGGAACGTGCGTGCGTCGGACAGGCGCAGCCGGATCCCGTGATCCCGTAGATCCCTCGCGCATCGAGGCTCGCCTGCTGAGCCCTGTGGAGCCCTCGCATGTCGGACAGGTGCGGTGGGCCCGTGGAGTCCCCCGCGTCCAGGCTCGCCTGCTGGGCCCGTGGATCCTTCGCACGTCGGACGGGTGCAGTGGGCTCGTAGAGCCCTCGCACCTCCAGGCTCGCCTGTTGGAGCGCGCGTGCGTCGGACAAGTGCAGCCGGATCCCGTGGAGCCTTCGCACCTCCAGGCTCGCCTGCTGGGCCCGTGGAGCCTTCGCACGTCGGACGGGTGCAGCCGGCCCAGTGGTACCCCCGCGCGTCTAGGCGTGCCTGCTGGGCCCGTGAAGCGCGCGCCGGGGCTCGCTCGCTGGATGTGGCGGAGTGACGTGCGATGCCTTCGCGCTGGCATGGACGGGCAAGCGCGGCGGAAGTGAAGTTCAAAGGACGCCCGGACACGACAGCGGCGCCACAGTCAAGGCGGGTCTGCTGGAAGGCGCGGCGCCTAGGACAGGGCGCGCGGAATGGCCCGACGAGCGGCGCGCGGATTGCCGCTGGATTGGCTGACGAGCGGCGCGCGGAGTGCTGCGCGGATTGGCTGACGAGCGACGCGCGGATTGCCGCGCGGATTGTCCGACGAGCGGCGCGCGGATTGGCTCGAATCCAGAGGACACCCAGAAGCCAGCGGGGCGCCATTTCGCCGTGTGCCTGCTGTGTCTCATGCTCCACGGCTGGGCGCGGAAGGGCGCGAGAAACTGCCGCGCGGAATGGCGCGAAAGGGAGCGCGAAAGGGCGCGGCGCGCGGCGCGAAAGGGCGGGGGGTGAGCGCTAATCCGAAGGGCTCCGGGAACCAGCGCGGCGCTATTCTCGCGCCGGGCCTGCTGGGAGCCGTGGCGTGTGCGGTGGGTCCATCATAAAGGGCGCGCGGAAAGGACACGGGCGCCCGGCGCATGGAGGGCGCCTGACTTCGACACGGGGGCACTCTCCTGTCTGCTACTCTGGGGGCCTACCCGGGAGGTTCCCCCGCCTTGTTCCGACCCTTCACCCCACGTCTTGCGCTCGCTTCTTTGCTGGTGGGCCTCACCGCGACGGCACAGGCCGCCCCCGCTGGGCGTTCCGTCGTGCTCACAGGCAAAACCGGCGAGTCCCCGCTGATCTACGTCGCGCCTGGCACCGTCACGGCGATCCTGTTGGGCGCTCCGATCGTGCGTGAGTCTGTCCAGGTGGAGGGCCGCGCCCGGTTCGCCGTATTCGAGGTGAGTGATCAAGGCGTGACTCTCTCGCCCGCAGTGGCGCTCGGGTCTGGCGAACGGCTCGCGCTGCGAGTCACCTACCGCGACGGCTCGCCATCAAGTGTCGTGTTCCTGCTGACTGGGCAGCCGGGCACGGCGGATGGCTTGGTCAACGTGAGCCGCCCGCAGCAGACCGTCGAGGCGTGCCGCGTGGAACTGTCCGCCACGCGCGAGCGGTGCGAGGCGCAAGCCAAGGAACTGGAGGCGTTGAAGGCACGGCCCGCAGCATTGAGCCCGGTAGCCGTGGCGCTCGCGGGCTACGTGAACGAGAAGGGCATGAGGGGTAGAGAGTTTAGGCGCGAGTGCTTCAACGCGCGCGGGAGCGAACTTCGCCCCGTTCGGTGTTGGGGCCTCGGGGGGACAACATGGAGCGTGGTTGTCCTCGAAGTGAGCAACACCGGGGGAGATCCGTGGACGCCTGCGTGGGCCGAAGTAACGCCCGCAGGAGGGGAGCCGCGCCGCGCTCGCGCGGTGCTCTCTGAGCAAGCAGCCATCCCCCCGGGCGGTGTGGTGATCGTGGCCGTGGAAGCGGAGATGCCGAAGCGTAAGAGACTCGAAGACTGGCTGAGTGCGCCGCATACGGTGCGGGTGTGCAACGGTGACGGGAGCCGCTGTCTGTCCGTTCCCCAGGTGAGGCTGTAGCCACTGGCGAAAGGTGCCCAGCATGTTCGCGGATTTTGATCCCTTGGACTTGAAGCCCGGCCAGATGGTGAGCGACTGGCGCATTGTCCGACGCATCGGACGGGGCGGGTATGCCGTCGTCTACGAGGTGGAGAAGGACGGCGAGCGTTTCGCGCTCAAGGTGGCCTGTCAGACAGAGCGGAGCCTTGATCCGAAGCAGACGGACGCGCGCGCGCGTCGCGAGGCAGCATGTCTCCAGCAACTCAGCCACCGCCACATCATCCGCATGCTGGGGCAAGGCCGGTGGCCGGGTGCGCTCTCAGGCTTCCACTACATCGTTCTAGAGTTCGTGGACGGCTACACGCTCGCCCGCTGGGTAGAGCGGACCAACCCGACGCCGCATGAAGTCGCCGTCCTGTTCCTCAAGCTGTTTGACGCCTTGGAGTACATGCACGCCAAGAACGTGTTCCATCGGGATTTGAGCCTGAGAAACATCATGGTCACCAAGGACGGCGAGCCGGTGATCATCGACTTTGGAGCGGCGGACTACGCGACAGCCGATAAATTGACGAACGGGCCGCTACCCCCTGGAACGCCGCGCAACCGCAGCCCCGAGGCTCAAGCTTTCTGGGATGAAAACCGCCTCAAGCACGGGGCCCGTTACACGTTCAAGGCAACGGACGATATTTTCGCGCTCGGAGCCAACCTCTACGACGTGCTGACGGACCCCACACCGGAACGCAGCGAGGGGCGGCCCTCGCTCAATGGCCTGTTGGTGATCCCTCCCACCCCGCACCGGGCAACCAAGGGGCGCGTTCCGGTGGAGTTGAGCGCCTACGCGATGAAGCTGATCAGTCGCGACCTGGAAGTGCGGCCCGCGACGGCCAAGGATGCGCGGCGCCCGCTGCTGGACTTGGTGCGCGGCGAGGGGACCGATTGGCACGAGATCCCCATTCACCCGGCATCCGCGCTGCTACCGCGAGAACCCGCCGAAGGGGAGCCGGTACCAGTCGAAGCGCGAGAACCCGAGGGCCCGGAGAAGCCGATCCCTTCCGATCCGCTCCCGGTGCAGGTAGCTCCAGAGCCAGCGGATGCGGCGCCCGCACCTATTCCGGTGCAGGTAGCGCAAGCGGACGTTGCGCCCGTGCCTTCTCCGGTGCAGGTGGGGCCAGCGGACGCGGCGCCCGTGCTTCATGCTTCGGGGGTTGCTGCACAGGGCAACCCGCGCCGTGCGGGGATGCGTCCGGTGTTCGTCGCGCCGCTGGCGCTCTCCGTCTTCGCGGCAGTCGTGGCCGCTTCCCTGCTCCATAAGCCAGCGCAACCCGAGCGGCCCCCCGTGGCCAGGAGCGCACCGGCAGATCAACCCCCAGCCTCCAGCACTCTGGCCGAAAAGCCGACAAGCCGCCCCGCTCAGTTAGCCTCGCCTCTCCCTACCCAGAAGGAGGCGAGCCCTTCCGTGAAGCTGCCCGACAACTCCCCGACGCTCACCAACGGCGTACCCAACCCGCAGCAGGTCCAGAAGGCCAGCCGTCGGCGAGTGCTCTCGAAGGCTGAGAGGTGCGCGCTGCTGGTGGCCTCTGTCGCGTGGTTTCAAGCAGGCTGCCCCGGTGTGCAGACGCGCCCGGATCCCGAGCCATGCCCCGACGACGCCATCAAGGCAATGGACCAAGAGCTAGATTGGGATGTGGGCTCCTATGGGCCCTTCATCCTGCTGGACGTGACCAAGGGGAGCGTTGAGGAGCAGCGCGAGCAACCCTTCCCCGTCTGGAAGGATGGGCCCGTCACGGGTGCGCTGATCGACCCAGAGGGAAAGGCGCCTGCGGGGATGCGGCTAGACGGGCACCTGTGGACGACGGGAGATCGCATCTATGGCCGTTACCTCCGTGCCCACCTTCCAGGTGGGCGCACCGTGCCGATCTGCCTCGAACTGGTAGATGGTTCGGAGGACTTGGGCCTACCCAAGAAAGAGGGCTCGAAGCCCGGCCATGCCATAGGAGACAAGGTGTCTAGTACGTGGGCCGCTGAGCGGTGGAGGTGAACCGGGCTAGGTGGAGCACGCGAGCGTTGGATAGGCGAAGCCGGGCCCGGTGCAGCCCTCGCGCGTCGAGGCTCGCCTGCTGGGCCCGTGGAGCCCCCACACGTCGGACAGGCAGCGCGCCCGCGTCAGACAAGCAGCTCGCTCGCGACGGACAGGTGGAGCTGGGCTAGGTGCAGCCTTCTCGCGTCTAGGCTCGCCTGCGGGCCCATGGAGCCTCCGCGCGTCGGACAAGCAGCGCGCGCGTCGGACAGATGAAGCTGGGCCCGGTGCAGTCCTTGCGCGTCCAGGTTCACCTGCTGGACCTATGGACCTGTAGAGCCCCCGAGCGTCCAGGTTCGCCTGCTGGGGTGTTCCGCTGACGCTGTAGCCAAGGATCGCTCCGCTCCCAACCTTCAACGTCATTCCATCCCCTGGCACATGCTGGGTAGTGTTTCGCTCCGATACGCGGCGCCTCCTCTCGCGCTGCCAGGAGTCGATCCCGCATGGCTACTTCTCGGCAGCCCTGGAGTGTCCCGGGGGTGATTCTCTTCTCTCATGGCGATCTCTCGTATGAGGTGGATCTGTCGCGTCCGTTGGTCGAAGAGTTGGCGCAATCCAGGCTTGGGGAAATGACCGTCCCAGCCTGGGAACGCACAGCGAAGAAGCGCCTGCGGGAGGTCATCGTCCGCAGTTTGCCGCCTACGTCGTCAGATGAGCCTGAAACGCTGGAGAGGATGCGCGCCCGGCTTCGTGAAGAGGCGCACCTCGCCACCTACCTGCAACACCTGAGGATCGTCCGCATCCTCGGGCCCTATGATGTCCAGGGCGTTTTGTATGTCGTGTCTGACCGTGTAGAGGGCACCTCGATCAACTCCCTGATCACCTACTCGCAGATGCGCGAGAAGTTCCTATCCCCGGCATTCTGTCTCTACGTGGGCGCAGAGGCTGCGGGTGCCCTGCACTACGCGCACACCTGCAAGGACGAGAATGGCGCCCCGCTGGGCATCGTTCATCGGGACCTGAGCCCTGCCCGCATCTTCCTGGAGCCAGAGGGAGGGGTAATGCTGACGGACTTTGCCCGCGCGCGCTCCCTGCTCCCGGGCCGAGTAGCAACGACGCTGCCGCGCCCTCAAGGCGACGTGTTTTATTGCTCTCCCGAGACGTTGCTCTGCGAGGAGACTGATCCGCGCTCGGATCTGTTCTCGCTGGGGTTGGTGCTGCTGGAACTGGCCACACATGGCGCCACCTCTACAGCATGGCCCACCTACGGCCCAGCGACTTGGAGAAGGCTCTAACGAAGAAGATCAAGGCACAGGTTCTAGACGCTGCGATCACGGCCATGGAGGCAGACCTACCGGACCATGCGGAAGACTGCATCCTGCGGGCTGCTACGTTCACCCTGCAGGACGTGGACGCGATTACCGAACCTCTGGCGCATCCGCTCCGCTCCATCGTCCGTAAGTTGATCCAGCGGAACCCGGAGGATCGCTATCAGTCGGCGGCTGACGTGGGAGCCGATCTGCGGGCAGGCCTCGCGTCGCTGGGAGAACCCTACGGGCCCAAGGAGGCGCTAGAGGAAGTTCTGATCTCGCTGGCAGGGGCCAGCACGAGCCGGGGCGTTCTCGGGCCCACGAACGAGAGCCAGTTACCGCCCGCCATGGTGGCGGAAGAGGACATCATCACCGAGCGGGGCACTCCCCCGTAGCCCCGTCCGACAGGACAACGCCCGCAGGTTCCGTATGCGAAGAGCCCCAGAGCCCCCGCGAAACCTCCCGCCGCTGCACGCTCCCGGCGCCTCACGCAGCGCAACTACAAACCCTCCCGTCTGCCTCGGCACATCGAGAGCCGGCAGCGCCGATTACCCGCTACCCTGAGTTCTCGTGTGGAGAAGCGCGACGAGGTGTTCTGCGAGCAGCGAGCAATGGTCACACGGGGCATTGGGGTCCGTCACATCCGAGAGCAGCGCGGTGTCCGCAGGCAACCACTCTTTTACTCGGGCGGCTGCCAAGCATTGAACTCGGCGACCTTGCGCTCGCGCCCACTGATGGCAACATCATCTACCGTTCCCTACCCTGCAAGCCGAATCCTTTCCTTCCACAACGGAATCGATCTTGGGGGAACGGCAATCGCACTAACCCCCGTGCGGATGACCTGCTGCGCCAACTCCGCACTGGGTGCTAGGTCCACTGCCAGCGAAGCGAATCCCCCAACCCGTGCTACAGATGTTGCAACGCGCGTCACCAACTGTTCAACGGGATCAGCTAGCCTGTCCACCGGGAGCAGATCGGGGTGCGCAACTGCGCGGTCCCAGGCCATTGTGAATTGCGTGAGGTCATTGACACCGATCTCGAAGTACCTGCTCACCGAAAGAAACTTCTCGATATTCACAGCCGCAGCGGGAGTCTCCACCAACACTCCCACACTCAAACGTCGGCGCATCAGTCTCTCGCGAAAGCGCACCACTTCTATGGGTCGCGTCACCATAGGCAGTACAATCACGATGCCTTCGCATTCCACGCCTTCTAACAGGTCCAGGAATCGCCCCATCAGCGATTCCTCCATTTCAAGCAAGCGAACGCCACGAACACCCATCGGCCCATCATGCAGCGACCTGCCACGCGTCGGGTCCGGCTTCTCCCTGTCGAAATCGAATAACCGGATCGGTATCTCCTTCCAAGGAGTTTTTGTCCTGATCGTATGCACGAGTTCGGCCGCAGACCCGGACTTCGATTCGGTATCCACGAGTAGCTCCGCCTTGATCTCTCCGACACCATCCGCGCCGGAATCCAGTGCTACGAGCACATCCTCCTTGTAGAGGATCTGAGCCAACACCTGTACTTCGACCCCAGATCTCGACACAGCCGGCAACCGTGCCCTCTTCGCCCTCAGGCGAACATCCCCTTCCCATTGTTCCAAGGCCACTTCGAACTCCCTCCTTTGGTCCTCCGACACCGGATACGCCAGAAGTCCTCGAGTGGCGTCTAAGTACGCCACCTCCCCTGGGCGGATCGTCGCTGAATCAATCACGAGGGCCGGGACACCCGCATAGCTGAGTGCCCAGGCCAGATGAGAGTAGGGACTGCATTCTGGGAGGATCACGGCTCCGGGCCGGGGTACACTGAAATACCTCAGTAACTCACCAACACTTGGCGCGACGCGGAAGCTAAGAATGACAGCTTCTCCTTGTGCTCGATTTTCGCCTCCCTCCCCGGCATATTCCACGCGGCCCAATGCCATTCCGAAGCCTAGTCCTAGTCCTTGATACGCACTCATTACAGATCCTCATTCAAGGGGCACCCGAAAAGACTCCGCATAGCCGCGCGCTTGCTCTCGCAGTACTTGGCTTCCAGTAGCAACGGGACCATCTCCTTCTCGATGAACCTAGGATCGTGCGCTAATGTGAGGAAGTCATCGAACGTCGTTGGAACAAGCTTGATCCTCTCCCCCGGATCAAGATCCGCAGAGGTCGTCTGCCTGAGCCCAGTAGCGACGAACGCAAACACTACCCAGTCCACCTTTGTTGTCGGGTGAACAGCGAACCATGGCTTGAGTTCGGAAGCCTCGCAACCGCTCTCTTCCAAGAGTTCCCGACGTGCCGCCTCTTCGGGTAGTTCGCCCTCATTTACACGTCCACCGAGCGCGCCGATGAATGGATCACGACCTGGCTGCTCCTGGTGTGTCAAAAGAACCCTGCCGTCTGGCAGAACAGGAACAACCACAACAGTATCCGGGCGTCGCACCTTCTCAAACACGACCTTCGAGCCATCGTAGAGTCTCTGTTCCCATTGATAGACAGCAAACAGCACACCACGAAACACAAGCTTTGCGTCCGTCGGTATTGGCTGGGCGGATGGTGGACGACTAAATGCCATGAGCAACTCCTCTGTGCCTGCTACGGCTTGAGGCGGATCCTACCGTCCCCGCGGCAGAAGTCTCCGCACCCAATCAAACGTGACGTATCCGACGACGGTCAGCGCAACTGCCACAGGTATCGTTACCGCTAGGATCCGGCCCCATGTCCACTGCGACACTTGCGCAATAGTACCTATGATCGAGATGCTGGTGGTCGCTACCGTAAACGCCACCAGGAGCTTGTTGAAGAGACGCTGCTCTCGCAACGAAGCGTCCTCCTTAACCGAGCCAAACTTCTCTACTAAAAACGCGTAGTCGCGGTCAATCTTTGCCAATTCGCGCAACTTCTCATATTCCTGCCGGTAAAGATGGCGTCGAATATCTAGGTCGTAGAGCTCGGCGAAACTCTCGGTCATCTCGCCCAAGGTTTCGACAACGCGTCGCAAGTCACTTTGTCGATGAAGATCGACATAGAACAGTTGTATCATTCCATGCAGAGAACAAAGCGCGGACTCTGAGTATAGGGAGAATGCCATCCAGCGAACAATCGAGTAATTCGGGTATTGTTCCCGGTCCAGCGGATACAGAATCAACTTCAACTCATCCGTCGGGTCGAAGAAGGACATTCCGTTCATGTCTGTTCGCAGCGTGTTCCCAACGAGCATGCGTGCGAGGTCAATACCACGACGTGATGTGTACCCAGAGCGCGGGGACATGAAGTCCTCGTAGAACATCAACTTATACACATTGTCGGCGAACGCTCTGTCCTTTCCCGTGATAAGCCAGTCCTCCCAGGGCTGGGCTGCGCCCGTCGGCGGCGACCACTCTACCTGGAGAAGCATGGCGCTGAGCGTTGACTCTACCGTTGCCGTGAGCATCATCGCAGCAGCGGTCGATGCGTCGGAGGAATCTCCGTTCGCAATGATGCGTCGAGCGATGAACTCCCCAACCTCCTGGAGCATCTGCGGCAGTGTCAAACGCCTGCCATCGGTGCCGAGAAGTTCTGCCAGCGGACCCAACACTCTCAGTGGCGACTCGCCTGAGCGATGGTCTGGGACCACATGGGCGCGCAGGTCTCTTCGAAGGGCTCGCAGCTCATCGATAGTGGCGGCGCGGGGTCCCCTAATCCGAGAAAGCGGTGAGACAGGCTTCTCGCCGCTATTGTCGGCATCAAGCTCAACGGGGATGGCAATATAAGAAATGGTAAACGTGCGGCGAAAGGTGCTGTTCTGAGGGACCTGATAGAGAATCACACACGGAGCGAAGAAGATTCCGTGGTTGCGTGACCCATCCGTCAGTAGGGCTGGAGGCATGAGCACTGTATAGACTCGCTCGGCGAATCCCAGACGAAACAATCCGGAACGGCGTATGGCGAGGACATGCAAGATATCCATTGCTGCCCGGTAGAGTTCGATCTCCTCCGGCTTCCAGTCGTCGATAGATACCACGAACTCCCGATAGAACTCAGTTTGGCTACCACGTGGCTGATAAGAAAGGACGTAGTCACCGCGGCTCGCCCCCTGCAGTGGCGCCGCCGGGTGGAACTGGACGACCTTGGAGTACGGCGGCTGGTATGTCCGCACGACGAGATCGCCAGTCTGACGCTCGGAGAGCTTTGTATCCGAGCCGCCACCTAGCGCGAGCCGCTGCCGCAAGTCTTCAATGGAGAGTAGCTGCAGGCCATCACCACGACCAAAGACAGACCTCAGTCGATCGAGCGCACGGATTTCGCGACGCGCTTCCGGGCATAATCCTGGGCGGAGCGCCGTCCACAGGCCACGGAGCCGCCCCTTGCGTTGGTCAAACAGTATGCCCCGTTCCTCGCGAGGGACCGACATGGCCACTGTACGGGTGAGGATGGATCGGTGAGACGGAAAGACGGACGACCATACCGAGCCGACGAGCGCCACCTCGGCAGCCAGCTCATCAATGTCCAGGTCGAGAAAGGCTTCCGGCGCAACCTTCCTAGGCGCCAAATACGAGAAGTGGTATCGTGTGCAGTCAGTAGCCACCGTTACGGACGTAGTGGCCTCCGTCGGCGCGACTGGCGAACCCTTTGCCTTGGCACGATCGGTGTTGCGGCGGCTTGAGCGAGAGTTGGGAGCCGTCGGCGTGACCGGCGGAACCATCGCCTTGGCACCCGCAGGATAACTAGCAAGCACGACACGCAGTTGACGCACGCCGTCGGTGGCATGCACCGCACCATCCGCAGCGGCGACTCGAGCGGACTGCGCCACCGGTCCAAAGAAGACAGTAGCCAGGACTCCGTCTCGGGAACCAATACGTTCGACAAGTGCGTCGATCAAACGGGCGCCGCCAGCAATCCTCGTCAATACGCTGAGCAAGTCAGGATGGGTTATGCGCTTGCGACACTCGTCCCAATTGGGAGTCGGCCGCTGTCCTTCAACGTAGAGCGCAGCGAGGTCCCTCAGCGCTTTCGCGACCTCTTCGCCCGTAAGGAGTGAGCGAGGTCGGGTCACTCTTTTTCTCCTCGGCTATCTTGCGCGACGCGAAGGGGCCCTGGGTCGGCGAAGCGGTCGACACACTCCGACAGTATGGAGTCGACCTGCTTATAGAGATTGGACACGCCACCAACGTTCAGTACGACGAAGTCGTACAGTCCGATGTTCTTGGCGTACCGAGACAGTGCCTCTTCGAGCTCGGTGGATCGTAGGCGCGTCTCTTCTGGTCCCTTGATTTGACGTGTTTCCAGCAGCACCGCCACTTCTTGGGGAGAGAGAAGCCTGTGTACGTAGACAACGATAACAGGGAAGCGGCGGCGAAGGAGTCGGATAACGGTGGGGTCCGTGCAAACCGTGAAGTATGAGCGCCCGCTTTCGAGCGTATGCTCTATCTCAGAGACATCGATAGCGTACTGCCAGCCGACGCTTGAATATCTGAACTCTCGCAGGTGCTCTGGAATGCCGTCCACAAACTGAAATTCCCAGTCCGAATCCGTCGGGCGCCTTGGTCTTGTCGTGAGTTTGGCACCTACAACGCACGAGGCGCCGTGCCGCCTCATTATGTGCTCGATGGCCGCTGACTTCCCGGCTCCGGTCGGTCCGTCCAAGAGCCCGACGAAGGAGAAGGTACACGAAGGCTTGACGACGCGGTCGTCGTCGCCCGCTACATCCCCGTCCGGTTTTGACGGCACGGCTTCGCGCTCCTTGCTTCTCATGGAATACATCCCGGAGTTCAGGCGCCCCTGAGGGAGCGCGTAAGTTCCTGGATGACACGCCGGTGCTCTTGCTCGTCGAGTTTGGCGGGCAGGAACGAGGCCCATCCCTTCTCACTGAAGACGTGCGGCCCGAGCGACGGATCCGCAGCCATCTTCGGAATGAGGTGGACGTGAAAGTGCCTGTCCTTATCGCCGACGGCGACCACATAGGTCTTCGTCGCTCCGGTACGAGTGACGATCTCCTTGGACGTCCTCACCGCTAGGCGCATCATGCTCGCGATCGCGTCAGCCGGCACATCGTGGAGGTCGGGGTAGTGTCCCTTGATCCCCACCAGAACGTGCCCCGGGCGGCACGGCCCATCGACAAGCACGACACCATCATCGCCGTGGTACACGAGCGCTTCAGGCGCAGGCTCGCACAGAATGCACTTATCAACCATCTTGTGCTCCTTTTCCATTTCTTCAGCGTTGTGGCAGTCTCGCCGATCCATCACGGCTCGGTCGAGAAACACCATACAGAGACGTCTACAGCAGTAACGCGCCCGGCGGTGCTCCGTACCGCGCCGCCGGACCAACTTGACGCGAGCAAGGCAGCCCGATCCTGCGCGCATGGTTCACAGTGCATCGCCGTACCTCTCAAGCACACCCCTACGGCGGACATCCAGCGTGACACAATGAAAACCGCCGCCGAGCACTCGGGCGTGCCTAAGAGGAAGCGGTATGACATCTAGGCCATGCTTCTCAAGCAACGAAATCAACGGCCCTTGATCTTGGTCCACGACGGCGACAGAGGGGCTAATACTAAAGACATTCATCCCAATCCAGTCGCTTGCGATTGACCAGTCACTGCCTTGCCGGGAGTTCGCCATTGGCGGGCTGTAGACAACCTCCCAGCCTCGGAACACGTTGGGCACCTTCTCACGTGGAACGCGGGCAGGGTTGCACAAAACAAGGCCTGGGCGGAGCGCGACGAAGGTTGAGTCGATATGGCACCCGTAATAGGTATCCTCGACACAATGGACGGTGTACTCGTCACCTAGCACCGTCTGAAGCCAGTGTGCGCCTAGGAGGTTCCCGCTGCTGCTCACTAGGTAAAGGAGATCATATCCCAGCCGCAAGACGTTGGCCGCGTCAAAGATTGGCTCTTCGTCATGCGGAATCCTCTTTCCCGCCGACAGCGACTTGAAGGCAGAATCGCGTAGCGCGGGCTTTGGGGCACTGAACCATCGTGCCCCTGTTCGCAGATAGTCGACGAGTATGCTGCGGTACGCCATGGACTCATACGCCCGGCTGCGCATGGCGCATGGCGACTCAATAATCCGATTTCCCACTACGGTGAGTACATCCCGCGGGCAGTAGGTATGGAACCCATGCGCAGCCCAATCGGGGGTAGAATACCGGAGGTCCGTGTCGTGCGGGCCCGGGCGATGGACCGTGACACCGTGCGAGGCAAGGACCCCACAGAACCGCGATAGGTCTTCTTCGGTTTCGTCGATGACCCGCTGTGGAAAGGGTTCGTCTGGCAGGGAATCAAGGGGGCGATCGGGGTACAGAAGGAACTGCGTGCTCACGTCCGGCGTGGGCCTCCTCGCACCCCATGGGGTGCCGACGATTACCTCCTCGAGCGGATCCCACTCGTTGCAGCTCCATACTCGGCATGCCGACGCCGGCTTCGACTGGGCGGGAATGTGGCGCGAAGAGGCCGGTGGGTCGATCATGGGACTGCCCCTTTTCTCGCGCCAATGTGACCGTCTATCGCTCCAGTCGCATTCCCACCGAAGTAGTCCCGCAGACGATCCACGGCCTCCTCAAACCGGCTAGACGTGAATGATAGACGAAGCATTCCAGGGAGACCGAAGTCCTCGCCTGGCACGGTTGCAACGCCTGTGCGATAAAGGATATCTAGGGCAAGCGCAGAGTCTGAGGCCAAGCCGTTGAATCTGGCGAACTCGGTACAATCCAGGGTGCAGTAGAAGCCGCCCGCTGATGGCAGCAGCCGAACGCTCGAAAGCGGTGAGAACGCGGCGACAGCATGCTTCCAACGTGCCTCGTGTATCGTCCGCAGACTACGTACCTCATCCTCCCGGCGTAGCGCTTCAACTGCGCCATACTGAACGGAAGGGTCGACGGTCAAGCGTGTATGTTGAAGGACCGAGAGCATTGCTTCCGACTGCGATTGCGGAAGGACGCACCAGCCGACCCGTTTCGTGTACATCCTGTAGCCCTTCGAGAATGAGTTGGTTATCACTACGCGCGACGAGGCTGAGGCGGAGCCATGAAGAAGCATGGGCGCCAAGGGCGATTCGTTGGAGAATAGCGCATTCTCGTAGATCTCATCGAACAGGATAAAGGCGTCTGCAGGAAGAAGACGTAAGATAGCCACCATGTCGTCCTGAGGCACGACATTGCCAAGGGGGTTGCCCGGAGAATTGACGACAAGAACCCGCGTGGCAGTCGTGATGGCGTCCCGAACTGAATCAACGTCGATGGACATTGTTCGCAGGTCGATATTGTAGTAGGCGACGGAAGCGCCAACCAGGGACGCGGCAACGCGATAGAGCGGATAGTACGGCTTGGGAATCACAACCTCATGACCCGCTGCCCCCAGAATGCGAAGGAGGTTTGGGTACAGGCTACTCGTTCCTGCATCAATGAGAATCCGGGAGGGCGAAATAGTTTGTCCTGCGAGAGCAGAATAGCGCGCAGAAAGTGCTTCCCGGAGTTCTGGCAATCCCCCGGGAAAGACAAGCGAACTTCGGTCCGGGTCGCTGACAGCACGTGTTATCGCAGCAACGATCTCTGGGTGCAGCGGCAGATCGGACTTCCCAAGGGTAAGGAGAATGACATCTCTGCCCGCTTCGCTGTGGCGTCGGGCGGCTTCATCGAGGGCAAACATCCGGAAACCCGGGATGGTGTTCGGATCATCCGCGGCATAGCCAGAACGTGGGGGTATTGCCCTCGAAGGCGAACGAGTGCCTCGTTGAGGCATCATTGCTGATCGCGCAGGCTTCGAGGAAGCGTGCCCAGAGGTCATCGTTGGCGCTCCTGGTCCAGCGTGCCCTGCGGATCATACCCGGTGTGCTTCCGTCCCTTCGCAAGCCACTGCTGGATCATCCACTGGTCAGGTTCCGATTGAATGAAGCGCCACCTACCGGCAAGGTTGGAGCACGGGCTCTCACCGGCCTGCGCCATCTCGTAGATCTTTGAGCGGCTCAGTAGGAGATGCTCCGCGACTTCATCGGTGAGCCACTTGGTCCTCTCGCCAGGGTTCGGCACTTGTCCCCCTCATGCGTCGCGCCCGTCCCCCCGTCCATCGGAAGGTGGCGCAAGCGGCAACAACAGAATGTAGGCTATTAGGAGCCCTTGACAGCCGTCAACCGTCTCGCCCGTCCACGTCCACCTAGCCCAGTAGAACACCTCCACGCCCAGCGAGAGGTGCGGGTGGCGCTGCAGCAGCCATTCCAGCCTCACCAAATGTTGTGTGCCACCTCCGCGGTGGCGTCGGCCGTCCAGCGCGACCCTACATGGAGATGGGACGCACCCTGGCCGCGCTGAGCGCGCGACTCAAGAGGCCCCGCCCTGTGGTGCGCTGTCCCTGGCCCGAGCGCAAGCGCCAACAGCGGCTGTGGCGGCTGGTTAGTCCGGGTGGGCTCGGTTCGAGTAGCGCCGTACCTAGTGCCCGGAGAGCATGCTGTAGTCCTCCAGAGCATAGGCAGAATGGAAAGGCTGTTGATTTGTGGCAGATAGGAGCGCAGGGGCCGAGGAGGGCCGCTGACCGGGACAGGCCGCGTCCCAACTCGCCTGCCTCCGCCAGCAGTGTGGCAACGTGGTCCCTCACCGCCTCGTACAGCACTGGTCCCTCTGGCTGCCTCCGCCGGTACGCTCACTCCCGCTTCTCCGCCTGCCCCTCCCCAGCTCTACCTCGCCAGGGCACATGTTACCGTCCTCGTCCCACAGGCTTCTCGTGAGCCCTGGGAGACCGGGGAACGCAAGCCGCTTGCTCGTAAGCGGATTGCCCCTGTGGGGTCGTATGTGCCCTCAGTGTGACCCTCCAGCGGGGAATTGAACGGGACGAGACGGGACGAGACGGGACGGAGCGGGGGAACGATCCTGTGCGAGATCAAGGCGTTAGCCGGTAACAGCGCGACCTGCTTGGGGTTTTGCTTCCGCCTTGCTGCGGGTTCGATTCCCGCCGCCTCCACACTGTATCTTCCGGAAAGGACTCAGCTTTCCGGGAGACTGTAGCAAGGGATGTAGCAAGGCCCCGGGCGCCATCAGGCGAGCCGGGGTTTTCTTTTTCGGCCGAGGCCGCGAGGGGCAGCCGGACGAGCTGGCTGCGTTCGTGGCGCTGGACCTTGAGCTTGGCCACCTCGGCGCAGAGGGCCTCCCACGGGAACGTGGTGTAGAGGTCGATGGCGCTGCCGCTCTTGCGCGGCGTGTGCGTGCAGAGTTCGAGGATGTCCTTCCGGGCACCATCCGTGCGGGCCAGGGAGATCATCGTCCGGCGCAGGTCATGACCACGCCGGTGCCGCAGGCCCAGCACCTCCAAGTCCTTCACCAGTCGCTTGTAGGAGTGGTGGTCCGTCCGCATCCGGCCGTGTTCCACCCGTGGTCCCCGGTTCGTGGGCCGGGGCATGGGCACCACGAGATCCTCGGGCGTCGGGGTGCGGCCCATTATCTCGGGCCAGCCCTTCAGCTTCCACTCCGCCAGGATCGCTGCAAGCGTGGGATGCACGGGCATGTACCGGGTCCGCTTCGTCTTGGTGTGGCCCTTGTCGTAGGAGGTGGCGATCACGAGCCGTCCCAGGACGGGCGTGCTCGAATCGTAGTGTTGCCACCGCAGCCCAGCCGCTTCGCCGTGCCGGAGAGCCGCGATGCCTTGAAGGGCATAGAGCACCTGCCGGTCGGGTGGAATGCGTGGATCCGCGATGAGCGCCTCCAGTTCATCGCGTGTGTAGACCGCAGTGGCCCTCCAGGCAGGGTCCTTGTCCACGTTCTCGCCGAGCTGGTGCTCGGTGAGGATACAGGGGGATGTCGTCACGAGATCCGCAAGGTGCGCATCCCGGAAGAGCGCCTTGAGCACCCCGTAGATGTTGTGGAGGGTCTTCGGCGCCACGGTGCCCTGAACCCGGAGCTTGCGGAAGAGGTCCACGAGGTGCCGGGGCCGCACGTCCTCTAGCGCCATCTCTCCGAGATGGGGAAGGACGTGATGCCGGAGGCGGGACTCATCCGTCTTCCAGCCCGCCACGAGTCCTTGGCGCTGCTCCAGCCAGCGCTGGGCATATCGCGCCACCGTGACGGGCCCCTTCTCCGGCTCGCCGAACTCCACGTTGGCGGCGATCCGATCTTCGAGTTGTCGCAGGGCCTCACGCGCCTGCTTCTCCTGGCCGCTCTCGAAACCGCTCGGGCTCTGGGTCCACTTGCCGTCTGGTCCCTTGAACCGGAGCCAGAGCTTGTTGCCTCTCTTGTAGATGCTTCCCATTCAGATGTGTCTCCACACGGGACGCCTCGCAGCGCCTCCTCTCCATGAACACTCAGCCCTCCTCGTTTCTTGCCTTCCCCCGCACGCGGCGAAGGATGCGCTCCACCTGCTCGCTCACGTCGGGGGCTGCTTCGCCTCGTATCTGCGGGCGCTTGAGTAGGAAGGCGTCGAGATCCTCGCGGCGGATGCGGTAGATGCGGCCTGCTCCTGGCCTGCGCGCTGGCAGGTATCCCGCTTTGATCCAGTCCCGCACCGTTTGCTCAGTAACCCCGCAGTGGGCGGCTATCTCCTTCACGGTCATCAAGGGCAGCTTTGACTGCACGGGCTGATGATAATCTTGCCGTGCTTCACTCAGATGGCGGCGTACAATCTGAGCCACCTCGGTGCGGATGAGCGGCGCCAGCTCTTCACGGGCCTGCCCGGCACGCACCTTGCGCTGGCGGTCTGCCCCGACCTTGCGCTGACCGGAGGCGTAGGGCTGCGTGTCGCTCCAGGCCACGAAGGGATTGACGTCCCGGTCTTTCAGCCGCCTCTTGTGATCCCACCGGAAGAGGGTGCGTCCCTCCTCCTCCACCTCGTCGTTGATGCGTTTCCCCACGCGCACGGTCTCCTCCGCACTCATGAGGCGCTTGCGCTTGCGCACCGGAGCGGCCTCCGCGCTGCCAGACTGGAGGCACATGAGGATCGTCTCGGCGAACTCAGGCTTGGACTCGATGGAGGCGTGGCGGGCCACGCGCACCACGGCCCAGGTGGCATCCTGGGCGAGGACACGCTCACCGGGGCGGATGCTCTCCACCCGCTGGAGCAGGCCGTAGACGCGGGCGCGTGACGTGAAGATGGCATCGGCCTCGTGCTTGATCGGGAAGTCGCTGCTTACGGACTGGAGCGCCGTCAGCGCGGGTCCGCTGAAGTCAGCGTCCGCTGCGCACACGAGTGCGTCCGTGGAGATGAGCACCGCCCCCTGCTGGAGTAACTCCGCCATGATGGCGCGGGCTCGGCCAAGGATGAGGCAGGCCCATTCCGGCGCTTACAGCGGTCCGGGCTTGGGCACTCGCATGGCCTCCCGCAGCGCGCGGGAGTACCGCATGGCTGCGCCCACTCCAGGCGGTAACCCCACTCGTCGGCTCTCCGTCTCGAGCACCAGCAGTCCTCCGCCACGTTCGTGCTGGGCGAGTTTGCCGATGAAGGAGTTCATCATGTCCTTCGCCAGCCGGTACTGGAGGCTGTCTGGTTCGGCCGCCGACTTCTCCACGAAGAGGGCCTCCAGGTACTTGCCTACGTCGTGCTCGCGCTCGCGCTGTCCCGGCACGAAGCCGTACGCCTCCAGGATCCGCAGCTCAGCTCCCAGCGCCATGGCCACGCGCACCTCCGCGAAGGTGGCATCGGTCTGGCCGGAGAGTGGGTAGAACTGGGACGCACCTTTGACCGGCAGCACCGGGTAGCGCGTGCCCTTGGGGAACTTGAACTGGAAGCGCCCGAAGCCCTCCAAGTCGCGGATCTCCTCCAGCGTCTTCACCTGGCGCCAATGAGTCTTTTCGTACGGGAGCGGCTGGAGGCGTGCGGCGCTGGGGTACAACGACACCACGTCACGCTCCACCAGGGGAGAGATGTAGAAGCCACGGGTGAAGACCTCCACCCGGCCACCGTGGGTGGCCCGCAGGGCTGCAATGCGGACAGCCCGGTCACCGACGAATCGGGCGGCCTTTCGTTCCCCTGCGATCCACCGCCCGCGAGCCGTCCGCCGTTGGTAGCCCTCCGTCTCGTACTCCACCGGACCGGGCGTGCTGGTGAGAGGACCGTAGCGGAAGGCAGCGGCCGTCACCGAGGCCAGCGACGGGTACATCAGCGGGTCCACGCCCCAGCGGTGGAGCACTTGGGCGCGGAACTGCACGAAGGCTTCGAGTGGGATCTCCGCATCGGCCACGGCGTAGCGACGAAACGTCTCTGGATCCTCCTGCCGCAGCCGCCCCAGATCCGTGCGATCCACGGTCAGCTTCTCGCGGCCCACGAGCGGGGCTACCTTGTCCAGGCCCACGGGAAAGTAGGCGAAGAGATCCACCACCGCGATCTGCCACTCGCCGTCGTCGAGATGGACGGGCCGGGAGGTGGCGTGGGCGGCCTTGCCGATGGTGCGGATGATCAGGTCGCCCACCGGATCCTTGAACTTCGAGATCTCCGCCGCCGCGAAGTGCGCCACGAGAAACGCCCTGCGAGGCTGTCCTCGTCGCACGGGCACCTTGAGCCCGTGCCGGGCGATGAACTCGCGCACCAGTCGGGTGAAGCTCTCCACGTTGAGGAGTGGACCCGGCGGATCCAGGACTTCGGATACAAGTGTCCCATCCAGGAGGCCAGCAAGCTGCACGGACAGGAGGTCGCGCTCTGGGCTGTGTGCGTCCCACTCCAAGTCGAAGCCGAGGATGAGGGCATCCCGGATCTGGCGTGGCCTGGACTTCGGAGGCGCCAGGGTGCTGGACCCCTGCGCGAGGGACTGCGATGCCTTCTTCCGGGCTGATGCTTCCTCGTCCTCTGCTGGCTCGCTCCACGAACGGAGTACCAGGTCGTGCTCCTCATCCTCGGCTTGGATGGGGGACACGTCGTTGTGAGGCGCCCACAGCAGCAGCGGGTCTTCCTCCCCCCGCAGCACGCGCTCGACCTGATGGAGCCGCAGCTCCACCAGGACCAGGATGGTCGAGATGGTGAGCGGGGCTTGAAGCTCGCGCTTCCGATCCTCCAGGCCGCCTGTCGCCAGTTCATCCGCGAGGAAGCGAGCCCCCTCGACGGCATTCCTGATCTCCGCCATCTCCGCACTCAAGCTGATGGCCTTGTGCATCGTGCAGTTCCTCCTGGGGCGAGTTGTAGAGGCCGCACCTCGACGATGCGACCTTCTCCAAGGGCGAGAGGAGCCCCGTCACATCCGCAACAGGCCTCCTCTCCGGGCACTACGGCCCGTGCCTCACCCGCTCCCGAAGATGCTCGGCCAGCGCGAAGACGACGGCCGCCATCATCTTTCGGGTGAGTGTCGAGGCCAGCAGCTTCCTCACGGCGCTCGGCATGGCGTTCACCCCCTTCCCGCCTGACTGATTCACGCCTCGCCCGCCCCATGACAGGTACGGGGACGAAGCTTTCTCCTCAGTCCTTATCCCGATAGGGAACGGAGATTTGCTGAGTTGCGAGGCGTAGTCGCACGTTCCTAGCCATACCACTTGAGTGGTACAGCTTTGCACCCTCTCCTTGCCTACGGTGGTTTGCTCAGCAACGCAGGTTCCCCTTGGTGGGCCTAGCTTGGCTATGACACCCATGCTCATGGATGGAGAAATGGAGGCGCCGTCATGCTTCAGATGCGCAATAAGACGCCCTTCGTTTCAAAGATCTTCGCATTCCCAGATGAGCACGGGACAGACACTCTTTATGCTACAGTGAAGGCCACCTTCGATGTGCGGAATGGGACTCTTGTTGTTTCTCAGAACCAGCAACAAGTGACCATCGCGGACGAGTACTGGGGCGAGCCTGGGAAGGCAAGTCTGAAGCGCTCCAGTGAGGCACACCTGTTGAAACCTGGCACGGACGTCCTGTTGCTAGGAGAGGCCCAGACGCCTCGTGGGCGCTTGGCCGAGTCGTGCCTCGTATCCGTGCAGGTAGGCTCGCTCCGGCAGACACTCAAGGTGTTCGGTGACCGAGAATGGAAGGGCGGTTGGATATCACCCGGCATTTCTGTCCCAGAGCCCTTCACCTGCATGCCGCTCGTCTGGGAGCGCGCTTTCGGGGGAATCCATGAGGTTGAGGAGGGAGAGATACTGGCCGAACCACGCAACCCGGTGGGTAAGGGCTTTCGGGGACGGCGCACCGGCTCTGGGATGAGAGGCCTGATGCTGCCCAACTTGGAGGATCCTCAACACCTGATTGGCTCCATCTCGGACATGCCTTCGCCGGTGGGGGTGGGTCCGATAGCGCCTGCGTGGGAACCGCGCAAGAACTATTCGGGAACCTACGATGAAGAATGGCAGGCCCGGCGTGCTCCGTATCTGCCCGTGGACTTCAAGCCGGAGTTCTTTTGTGTCGCCCCTTCCTCGTTGCACTCACGCGAGGAGTTGAAGGGGGGGGAACTAGTGGAACTGCTCAATGTGTCTCCGGAGGGGGAGCAGCGCTTTGCTCTTCCTCAGTGCGAGTGGAAGGTGACAGTACAAATTGCCGGCCAGCCTGAGCAGCCACCAATGAGACTGGAGACTGTGCTGCTGGAACCGAGCATGAGCCAAGTATGCCTGACTTGGCGGGGAGCCGTGCAGTGCGGCAAGCGAGTGCTGAAGGTGGAAGAAGTGCGCTTCGAACTGAAGGCCCTGAAAGGCGTGGAAGGCTGAGGCGATGACGAGGCCCTTGGCGGAGATTCTAGGTATTGGCATGGTAACACCTGTCGGGTTGACAGCCCGCACCGCTGCTGCTGCAATGCGGGCAGGTATCACACGCATAAAGTTGACATGCCTACTCAACAGCAGGTTTGAGCCGGTGAGGGCGGGTTTCCTGGAGGACGAGCACCTGCCTCCGTTGGCTGATGCAGTCGCGAGGCGAGCTTCTAGAATTTCAGGGCGCTTCCGGCGTTGCTTGCAATTGGCCACCAGGGCGTTCCAAGAAGTCTTGGCGGGTAGCACCAAGCCCCTGCCCATGTTTCTGGCCCTGCCGGAGCCTCAGCAGAACCAAGCCGAGCCGCTAGGCTCAGTCTTTCTGGAATTGCTGATGAGCCAAGCAGGCGTGTCGCTCGAGACGCGCCGCAGCCAAGTCCTGTTCCAGGGGCGTGCTGGGGGGCTCATCGCCTTGGAGCAAGCGCTGCGGTTGCTCTCCACCGGCCAGGTGCCAGGTGCCTTGGTGGGCGGGGTCGATACCTACATGGACGTGCGTCTGCTCACCACTCTGGATGCGGAGCAGCGGCTGCACAGCGGAGGACTCTCCGACGGATTCATTCCAGGCGAGGGTGCAGCCTTCTTGTGGCTAGGCCCACCGGGTGAGGGGCGGCGCCAAGGCCAAACCCCTCTTGCATGCATCACTTCGGTGGGATTGGGGCATGAAGAAGGGCACTGCTATAGCGATAAGTCCTACAGGGGGGACGGGCTGGCTCAGGCTTTCCGAGAACTCTTTCAGAGATGGCCGGGACACAAGATACGCTCCGTCTATGCTGGATTCAACGGCGAAAATTTCTGGAGCAAAGAGTGGGGAGTGGCTTACCTACGCCACGCTCACTCTTTCACGGAGTCATTCCGGATGGAGCACCCTGTGGAATACACAGGCGATCCTGGGACCGCACTTGGGCCAATGATGGTAACTCTAGCAGCGGTAGGCCTTCAGAGGGGCTATCGCGAGGGCCCTTGCCTAGTGTGGTGCTCGTCGGATTTGGAACAGCGTGCAGCAGTCATAGTCGAAGCAATGTCACCTTAGGTTAGGAGCGTTTCATGGGAGTGACAGTCTTTGCCAATGGAAGAGGAATTGCCACCGAGGATAGCGGTGGACAGAGCATCGTATTCCCAGATGTTTGCAAGACGCCCTCACCCGCTGGGCCAGTGCCTCTGCCCTATCCAAACATTGGCCAATCATCGGACACATCCAAGGGGCCCAAGAAGGTGACTGTTAATGGAAAGATGCCCATGGTCAAGGGGGCGCAGTACAAGAGCACCAGCGGAGACGAAGCTGGAACTGCGGGGGGAGGGGTTGTGAGCAGTTCGACCAAAGGCCCTGCCGAGTTCATGCTGTACTCCTTTGACGTGAAGTTCGAGGGGAAGAACGTATGCAGGCTGGGAGATCCGCTCTTCCACAACAAGAAGAACATCATGGGCTGAGGAGAGCATGGAACTGAATGAACGCGTGAATGCGCAGATGCTGGAGTCCAGTCCAGACACGTGCCCTTTCTGCAACAAGGCTCGGCATGAGTTAGCATGGGAGGAAAAGGGCGATCCAGATCAGAAAATCGTGAGCAGACCAAGTTCCCTGAATTGTCCTGACTTGCCAGGCAGTGCCCCTGGCGCGTACGGCCGTGCCCGGCATCATATTGTCCCAGCAATCCAGTGTTTTGCCGTCGTCAAGCGGTTTGCTAGGATGGCGTTGCTCGTGGGCTACAACATCAATGATCCTAAAAACGGCATCTCTCTGCCCACCGTCAAAAATCCGTACCAATACAATGGGAGGCAGTTGAACTACGGTGACCTCCCGCCGAATGTGCAGGAGGATATTGCGAATAAGGCCATGAAGACTACGGGCGGCCAATGGCATGTGGGGCACCATGAATGGAAGTACATAGATGAGCTTGAAGATGAAGGAGAGATTCCCCACGAGCCTTATAACAAGGCGGTCATCCAGCGCCTGATTGATGAAGCCCAAATTCTGGAAAGAGCAGGACTTTGTGAGGAGAAGGATGATCCGAAAGATAAGGTCCGAACGATAATGGAGAATATCAGCAACGTCGAAATAAGAGACAAGCTTAAGGCTTTCGCCGAACAGCCCACCAAGAGTGCCCCATACTATGTTTCCTATTTGGCGTTAAAATATGCATATGCAAAGAGACCGTGATGGCCGAGTTCTTCATTCTTGAGCAAGAGATACTCCTGCCTGACCTCCCCACGTTGGGGCCTCTCCCCAAGAATATCGATCCGCTGGAGTTTCTTGCCGGCAAGAAGTTGAGCCGTCTTCCTGCCAGGATCGATTTGGTGTTGACCAGCGACAGTGGGGCCTTCCGTCCGGACTTGATTACCTACTTGTTGCCCCTGTTCTCGCAGCGGATCAAGGAAGCACTGGATGCATTCGGAATCGATAATATCGACTACTGCCCAACCCGCCTGCTGTCTGAGAGTGGCAAAGAAGATTTGAACAAGTATTGGCTTGCCAACATACTCGGGGCGTTCGCTTGCGTTGACTTGGAGAAGAGTGATGCGAAGCCCTATCCTCTAGGGGAGGGGCTCTATAAAATCGGCTCGTTCGTGATCAATGAGCAGAAGACGATGGGCCAAGCGCTCTTCAGGCTGGCTGAGAAGCCACGGCTCATCATTATCAATGAGGCTCTGAAGGAGCGGTTGGAGCAACTCGATCTCAAGGGGGTCCGGCTGAGGAACACGCGCGAGTACGACGGATACTAATACTACCTGCTCTGTCTACAGCCAGGCTTCCACGGGCTTCCGTAGAGCCCTTGGCTGCTCGGGGGGCCGAGGCCCTACGAGAGCAGGAACCGCAGGAGGACCGCAGCCCGCGCGGGGTTACCCCCCTCCAGTGCCTCCAAGGCTGCTGCGACGTGCCTTGCTACATTGCTACAGCAGCCCCGAACTGGAGCACTCTCACCACACGTCGGTGCGGAGCAGGGAGCAGCGTAAGCGGCTGGAACTCCTACGAAAACCGCTCTCAGCCGCTCTGAAGCGCTCTCGCCGGAAGCCTCCGGCGGCGGGTTCGATTCCCGCCGCCTCCATCCCGAGAAGCCCAGCAATCTCAAGGACTTGCCGAGCTTCTCTTCGCCCTGGTTTCCTCATGTGCCTCCAACTGTACCCCTCTGGCGTCATCTTGAATCCGTGGCTGTCGTTCTTAGAGACTCGCTCCACATGGACACCAACAACAGTCTGCTGGGGCACTTGGCTTCTCGGCTCAGCCGCCACCCAGAGAACGTGGCAACGGAGGCGCTCGCGTTCATCCTGCGCAGAAGCGAGCACGTGCGGAGGGCGGTTCTGCTGTTCTTGGAAGGACTGGGCGTCCCGCCGCCTCGGGTGGTCTTCTTCGCAGCACAGCAGACAGAGGAGAACGACGCGCGACCGGACTTGCGTGGCGTCGACGAGAACGGGGCCTCGGTGCTGTTCATCGAAGCGAAGTTCTGGGCGGGGCTGACCAACCGCCAGCCGGTCGCATACCTCGACGCTCTGCCTGCCGACAGGCCCACTGCGGTGCTGATGGTCGCACCGGAGATGCGGCGCCAGACGTTATGGCGAGAACTCCTGCTGCGATGCAAGACTGGCGTCCAGGGCGGCGCAACCGAGCCAAGGCACGAGCGTGGGCAGCACTTTGTGGCGCAGGTCGGGCCGAACAAGTTTCTGCTCCTCGCCGCCTGGCAACCATTCCTGGAGAGCCTCCGGAGCGCGGCCCTCGCACAGGACGATCGCGCTTCCGCCGAGGACCTGAATCAGCTTCTGGGGCTGTGCACGCGGGAGGACACAACCGCGTTCCTGCCGCTGCGCCCGGAAGAGTTATCAGCGGGCATTGGCCGGCGCTTCTGCCAGTTCGCCGCGCTCGTTGATGAAGTCTCTGAGGAGGCTATTCGGCTAGGCCTCTGTCCCTTGAGGGGGACGAGCGGTGCTGGCAGCACGTACTACTGGCGCAAGATGCGGCTTGCTGGGCACGACTTCTATCTCATGCTAAGCCCGTGGCGGTGGCACAATCTCGCCGAGACGCCCCTCTGGCTCCAGTTTCCCGATGACAAGGAGTGCTGGCCAGCACTCCTGGACTCCCTGAAGCGTCTTACGTTGGAGGCCCCTCCGATGCTCTTGCGAGACCCAAGCTACCGGGATACCCCTGTCATTCCTCTTTACCCCAGGGTGGAGGTTGAGCACCGTGAGGTCATCCAGGGGCTAGTGGACCAACTCCGCCTCATCCAAGGCCTGATCTCCGGAATGACGTCCTGATTGGGTAACGCTCCCTCGGTCCAGTTCCAAGTACTCAGGCAGGCCTTGAATTGACGCGCATGTCACGCCCGGAGGCTCCACATGCCATACTCGGTAGTTCTGCTGCTCTTGGTGTTCTACCTAGGGTGCAGCGGCAGCACGACAAAGGCCGTCCGCTTGGACACAGGCCAAGGAGAGCCCCTCGTCCACACTCCGCGCCGCGACATGGCGCCGGTGGCAGTGAGCGAAAAGGAGTTCAAGAAGGTCGTCGCGCAACATGCCCCCGCTGTGCCTGGAGTGGAGCGGCCTCTGGAGCACGCCCGGCAGCTTTTCGGAGTGCCCGAGCGAAGCGGCTGGTACCGGTACGAGGGCCGGAGCCAGCGCCTCATGGCCTCCGAGCCGGGGAGCACCCGGAACCTGCGCCTGTTGCCCGAGGACGAGGAGCTGAAGCGCCGCTACCTGCTGTGGTGCGAGCGGACGTGGGGAGGTGGAGATTGCCTGCGCTTGCTGGTGGACAAGCCTTTCCTGGATGGAGATGCCAAGTACGCGCTGGCCATGGCGATTGCCCACAGCAAGGTGCTGGGAGCCATGAAAGAAGAGCTCGCCCGAATGGTGAGCCCCCAGGCGGTGGTGGCCACAGTGGTCGGCGGGCTGACCATGTATGCCATTTTGCTCGCACTGCCCGAGCCGGTGAGCAAGGGCATCGCCGCGCTGATGACGCTGGGGGCCATGGCCTACCTAGGCTGGGACACGGTATGGCGCCTGATTGATGGGTGGCTGGTGCTGATGAAGGACGTGGATCAGGCCACCACCTTCGATGGCATCTACGCCTCCGGAGAGAAGTTCGGGGAAACGATGGGGGAGAAGGCGGCCCGAGCCTTCGTCATGCTGGGCACGGTGGCCCTGGGGAACACGGCTTCGGGGATGGCGGCGACGCTGCCGAAGTTGCCGGGAGCCGGGCGGGCTGCGGTGGTGGCCGAGGCGCAGCTGAACATCCGCTGGACGGCCCCAGCTTTGGCTCAGGTGGAATCGGTCGCCATCACTGCCGAGGGCGTCACCATCGCGCTGGCCCCCAACGCAGTCGCCATGGCGGCTCGCGACAGTTCAAGCAGCAGCACCGTAGGAAGATTCCGAGCAGGAACTTACGGTGAGCTCAGGAATGCTGGCATCAAGGACGCTCATCATGTGATTCAAGATGCCGCCGTTCGAGATCTGCCCGGATATGACAGTCGTGCTGCCCCTGCTGTTGAACTGAAGGGTCCAGCGACGCGCGTTGGCACTGCACACTATGAGGCGACTCAAGTTCAGCGTCAGGCCGGGGGAGGGAGCTATGCTGACGAGCGCAGGATCGCCTATGAGGCCCTGCGACGCGCAGGACTGTCTCATGAGGAGGCGCAAACGCTTATTAGCCGCGCCGATGACTACTTCAAATCGATCGGCGTCACGCCATCAACACCTACCAGAATCCCCGGCAATCGGTAGGAGGCCGCACTGTGGACATGAAATTGATGGGTCAGGTTCGGCGCCTGATAGAGGATCTGGCGGCAGGACGGTATGCGGAGATCGCAGCGGATGGTCGAGCAGGACGCCTGACCGAGGCAGAGTTGAGAACTGCTGTCGAGCAGTATGGGCGGACTCTTGTTCCCTTGCCAGCTGACGGTGAGATGCTTGTAGATGTCTATGAGCAGACGTCTCAGCCGGATGTGCTCACCCTTGATGTACCTTTGTGGACCCGGGAGGAAGGCCGCAGCGACCTGACACTTTCGGTGACGGCGATCAAGCAGGGCGAACTCTACACAGTCGAAGTGGACGATCTGCATGTTCTTTAGGGTCTGGTGGCCCAGGGAAAGGGTTCCACCTCCGTGGGCCTGAGGGCGCGGCCTCCGCCATGTTGCACGTATGTCGCAGGAGCCTGCGGAATGGGATGGGACAGGACGGGATGAGACGGGACGCGGCGGGATAACGACTCCGAATCATTCCGGGCGGTTACGAGGTAAGGCGGTGCTCCAGCGTTTCCAGCCCGCTGGCTGGGTGACTGTTTTCCGGTCTAGAACCGCTTGAACCCGGCGCCTGTACCGGCCCGTGAGACACGGTGGGACTTCCCCTCGACGACCTGGGACGGCGGTAGCGTGACCGCCGCCGCTGGGGGCGGCTCCTGTGAAGAGAACCGGGGCGCTACGGCCGTGGCTCCCCTCACGCGGAAGAACGAAATGAGTTGCTGCAGTGACTCCGCTTGGGATGCGAGCTCCTCCGCTGTGGAAGCCAGATCCTGGGCCGCGGCAGCGCTGGCCTGCACCGTCTGGTTGATCTGCTGCATCGCGCCGCTCATCTGCTCCACGTTCTGTGCCTGCTCGCCAGACGTGGCAGCGAGATCTCTCACCAGCACCTCCGTTCTCCGGATTGCCGGCAGGAGCTTGGCGAGCGCCTGACCCGACGCCTCCGCCGTGGAGACGCTCGTCGTGGCGGTCGCGCCGATCTCCTTCGCGGAGGCCCGGCTTCGCTCCGCCAGCTTCCGGACCTCGGTTGCGACCACCGCGAAGCCCCTGCCGTGCTCACCCGCCCGTGCCGCCTCGATGGCAGCGTTCAGTGCCAGCAGGTTCGTCTGGAATGCGATCTCCTCGATGATGTTGACCTTGTCTGCAATGTCCTTCATCGCCTTGACGGTTCGGACTACCGACTGCGCTCCTTGCTCCGCCTCGGCGCCTGATTGGGTCGCCACCGCCGCCATTGCCCGCGAGCCCTCGGCGTTCTGGGTGATGGACTGGGTCATCTGCTCGAGGCCCGAGGTGCTCTCCTCCACCATCGCCGCCTGCTCGGAGCACCCCTGTGACACACGCGATGATGAGGACGACACCTGCGTCGCCGCGGCGCTGAGGGAGCTGGCCGCCAGGCTGATCTCGCCCATGGTGGCCTGGAGCTTCTCGACCATCTGGCGCAGCGCGAACAGCAAGCTGTTGGAGTCCTTCGACGCCGTCGCAATCTGCACCTTGAGGTCGCCGTCCGCGACGCGCTTCATCATCGCCGCGGCGTAACGGGGTTCGCCTCCAAGCTGGCGCGTGATGACGGCCATGATGAAGAAGCCCACGATGCAGGACACCAGCAGGACCGCCACGATCACCATGAGGACGAGCTTGCTGTATTCCGCCGCGGTGGAGCGCGCCTCCGCACCGAACTGCTCCATGCCGTCGAACTCCTTGGACTCCAGCTCGGTGAGGAGCTTCTCGACCTGGTTCTCGACGAGGCGCACCTCGTTCATGCCCGTGTCGGTGTACATATCCTCGCTGTTCCGAGCGAACTCCGGGAGGCTATTGCTTGCCGCGAGCTGGCGGACCTTCTCGCGCTTGCCGCGGAGCTCGGCATACATCCCCTCGATGTCGTTGATCCGCTGCAGCACGGGGGCGTCGGTGCGATCAATCGTCTCGCGGTAGGCCTTCAGCGCCGAGAGGAACTTCGCGTCGCTCTCCTGGAGTTCGGCGGTCCGCTGCTCGAGGACTCCCGTCCCGAGATCGAGGACGATGTTCCGGATCGTGCGCGACGCGTGGAGCATTGCGATGTTGGCCTCCCTCAACCTGGCGACACCGAGAGCGTGGCGCGTGTACAGCCGCTCCAGACTCCCCTGCATCAGATGCATGCCTCTCAACCCCTGGAAGCCAGCGAGTGCCGCCAGAAGGGCGATGAGTCCAAACCCGAGAGCAAGCTGGGTGACGATCTTCAGGTTGCGGAACCAGGTCATCTTTCCACCTCAGGTCATTTGTCCTCTTCAGGTGGGGCGGGACGTCAGTCGGCGATGAGCTTGGTCGCCTTCGCGGCCGCTTCGATGGATTGGTAGTTCTCGACCTTGGTCTCGATGAACTTCTTCGTCTGTTGCGAGTCCAAGATGACCTTGTGCTCGGGTTTGGAGGCGTCCAGGGCGAGGAAGGCCGCGCGGATCTTCTCGACCAGCTCCGGCTCGAGGTCTCCACGGACCGTCCAGTTGTAATTGAAATAGGCCGGGCTGGTCCAAAGGACGCGGATCTTCGCAGGATCAATCTTCTTCTCATTGAGCAGCCTCTGGAACACCAATTCGTTGAGCACACCGGCATCTACCTTCCCGGTCTCGACCCACCTCGCCGTGACGTCGTGGGCCCCCGAGTAGATCACTTTCTTGAAGTCCCGTTCCGGGTCGATGCCCGCTTGCATGAGGAAGTAGCGGGGCATGAGGTGGCCCGAGGTGGAGGTGGCGGGGCCGAAGGCAAACTGGGTGCCCTTGAGATCCATCAGGGTCTTCGCGGGAGAATTGGCGGGGACCACGAACTTGCTGTGGAAGGTGGCATCCTCCACGCGCTGGATCAGGGGAATGGCGTTGCCGGTGCGCCGGCGGGCCTCCACGAAGGTGAGGCCACCGTACCAGACCATGTCGAGCTGCTTGTTGGCGAGCCCGTCGATCGTTGCCTGGTAGGTGGTAGCGGGGATGAACTGCACCTTCCGCCCCGTCGCCTTCTCCAGATAAGCCATCAGCGGTGCGAGCTTCCGCTGCAGCTCAGCGGGAGGCTCTTCCGGAACCATGGACACCCGCAGAACAGGCGCCTCATCGGCCGCGCGTGCCGGGTTCGCCAGCAGCACCAGACATACAGCGAGACACACCCCCAGCTTTGCCATCATGAAATCATTCATTTCACAGACGTGAGGAAAATCCTAGCGACGGGCCTCTCTCGGAAGCGGCCCTCAGCGTTATTCAGGAGTTTTCCTTTTCGTCAATGGCACTGCCGTGCATCACGGTGTTGCCTATCGAGCAAAAGGCCCAGCTCGATGCGATCCCTGGCCGAGCGGCTTGGGAGCCCCCACGCGGGCGAGTCCATGCGCTCGGACGGGCGCACTGACACGGCTTCCAACACCGTGAACTGTGTGTTCACCACTGCCGGGCGACGCAACGCATCTCTTATAGTGGCGCCCCTCGATACGGGAGGTGAAGGGATGCGTGCTGACGTGCTGGGGCTCCAGGAGGTCGACCGGACCCGGATCATGGTGGTTGGAGGGAAAGGCGCGAGCCTGGGGGAGCTCTCCAGGCTGGAAGCGGTTCGCGTGCCGGAGGGTTTTTGCGTTTCGACCGATGCCTTCAAGCGGGCTCTCGGAGAAGCGCCGACGCTGGGTGAACGGCTCGATCGGTTGTCGCGTCTGAAGGCGGAAGACCGGGATGGAATCCGGGAGCTCAGCGCGGAGATCCGCACGATCATCGAAGGGATCGCCATCCCTGAAGACGTTCAGGAAGCGATCTCCGGCTTCCTTTCCCGGCTTGGCGAGCAAGCGGCCTATGCCGTCCGGTCCAGCGCGACGGCGGAGGATCTGCCAACGGCTTCCTTCGCGGGCCAGCAGGACACGTACCTGAACGTCATCGGGAAGCCGGCGATCCTGGCGCACGTCAGCCGGTGCTGGGCGTCGCTCTTCACCGAGCGGGCGGTCAGCTACCGCCTTCGAAACGGCTTCGACCATCGCAAGGTCCTCATGGCGGTGGTGGTGCAGAAGATGGTCGTCCCGCAGGCGGCTGGAACCTTGTTCACGGCTGATCCCGTGACATCGAATCGGAAGGTGTCGTCCATCGAGGCTGTTTTCGGCCTCGGTGAGGCGCTGGTCTCCGGCCAGGTGAACGCCGATGGCTACAAGGTGCGGAACGGCCAGATCACCGAGAAGACGGTCGCCACCAAGAAGCTGGCGACCTGGGCCGTGGCGGATGGCGGTACGCAGGAACGGGCGCTCGAGCCCGAGCGGCAGAACAGCCCCGTGCTGACGGATGAGCAGATCGTGCGGCTCGAGCGCCTGGGCAGGTGGATCGAAGGGCACTTCGCTCATCCCCAGGACATCGAATGGTGCCTGGTCGACGACGTGTTCTACATCGTCCAGAGTCGGCCCATCACGACCCTGTACCCCATCCCGGAGGTGGGGGATCGAGGCAACCACGTCTTCATCTCCGTCGGCCATCAACAAATGATGACCGACCCCATGAAACCCTTGGGGCTGTCCTTGTGGCAGTTGACCGCCGCTCGCCCCATGTATGCGGCGGGTGGGAGGTTGTTCGTCGCTCTCACGAAGGAGCTGGCTTCACCGGCCAGCCGGGCCGCCTTGTTGAATGGCCTGGGCGCGCACGATCCGCTCATCAAGGACGCCCTCATGACCCTCATCGAGCGGGGCGATTTCATCGAACCGCCGCCCGCGGCTCCACCCGCACCGGGTCCCGCTCAAGGCAGGCCAGGGGTGTCGCCCGCGGGGGGCCCCCCGCCTCTCGACGACGATCCGGCGATCGTCGCCGAGCTGATCGCGCGCAGCCAGACGTCGATCGAAGAGCTGAAGCGGAACATCCAGACGAAATCCGGAACGGAGTTACTGGAGTTCATCCTGGAAGACCTCCAGCTCTTGAGGAAGAGCTTGCTGGAACCGCGGAGCTTCAGCGCGATCAGCGCTGGCATGAACGCCGCGTCTTGGATCAACGAGAAGATGATGGCGTGGTTGGGCGAGAAGAACGCCGCGGATACGCTCTCTCAGTCCGTGCCGAACAACATCACCTCGGAGATGGGGCTGGAGCTCCTGGACGTCGCGGACGCGATCCGGCCTCATCCAGAGGTGATCGAATACCTGCAACATGCCAAGGATGAGGGCTTCTTGGACGGCCTGTCCCGGTTGGAGGGTGGACAGGCAGCCCACGACGCCATCTCCGCGTATCTCGACAGATTCGGCATGCGATGCGCCGGGGAAATCGATGTGACGAGGACGCGTTGGAGCGAAAGTCCAACGACCCTCGTTCCGTTGATTCTCAGCAACATCAAGACCTTCGAGCCCGGGGCCGGCAGCCGGAAGTTCGAGCAGGGGCGGCAGGAGGCCTTGAAGAAGGAACAGGAGCTCCTGGCGCGATTGAAGCAATTGCCGGACGGGGAGCAAAAAGCCGGAGAAGCGCAACGGATGATCAGTCGGCTCCGGAACTTCATCGGCTACCGTGAGTACCCGAAATACGCCATCGTCAGTCGCTACTTCGTCTGCAGGCAGGCCTTGCTGAAGGAAGCCGAGCGGCTCGTGCAGGCCCAGGTGATCCCTGAAAAGGAAGACATCTACTATCTTACCTTCGAGGAGCTTCGCGAGGTCGTGCGCACGAAGCGGCTGGATGGCCAGATCGTCAGCCGGCGAAAGGACGAGCACGAGCGATACTGGAAGCTGACGCCGCCGCGGGTCATTACGTCCGATGGTGAAATCGTCGCAGGTGCGTACAAACGAGCCGACCTCCCCGCCGGAGCCATCGTCGGTCTCGCGGTCTCCTCAGGCGTGGTGGAGGGACGCGCCCGAGTCATCTTGGACATGGCCAACGCTGATCTGGCAGAGGGGGATATCCTGGTCACGCCCTTCACGGATCCGAGTTGGACGCCCTTGTTCGTGTCCATCAAGGGCCTGGTGACCGAGGTGGGGGGACTGATGACTCATGGCGCGGTGATTGCCCGGGAATACGGCCTGCCGGCCGTCGTCGGCGTGGAGCAGGCGACCCGACTGATCCAGGATGGGCAGCGCATCCGCGTGCATGGAACGGAAGGGTACGTCGAGCTCCTGCCGTAGCCGGGCCAGCTCGACAGGGTGACCCATCCCGCCCCGCACTTCGATGACAGCGGTCGCCGCGGAGCGGCTGCGTGCCGAGCCCGGCCTGCGTCAGGTGCTCTCCCGGGTATTCGCGGAGGCGGCCTCAACTCCCCCGCCACTCCGCACTCTTGCCGAGGAGCGTGACCGCGGCATCCAACTCCCGTGGCTCCAGGGCGGCGTATCCCGCGCGAAAGCCCTGCCGCGCCAGCCGCTCCGCGCCATGCGCACTGCCGGGCGTGAAGAGCAGTCCCATCTCGGCGGCGCGGCGGCTCCATGCCTCTACATCCACTCCTTCCCGGGCCCTCAGCCAGAGGGCCAGTCCTCCCGAGGGCACATCGAACTCGAGCATCTCCCTCAGGTGCCGATGGGCTCGCAGGCGTGACACCAGGTGATCCCGGCGCTCCTCATACACCCGGCGTGCCTTGCGCGCGTGCCGTTGGAGCTCGCCGTCCTCGAGAAGCTCTGCAACGGCGCGCTCCAGCGCGGGCTCTCCCTGCCGGTCCACCGTTGCCCGTGCTTCCGCCGCCTTCTCGAGGAGTTGCTCGTTCGCGACGAGGTATCCGATACGGATGCCCGGCGCGAGCAGCTTCGAAAGCGAGCCGATGTACACCACGCTCCGGAGTTCGTTGGTGCTCGCCATGGGCAGGAGCGGACGTGACGCGTAGTAGTACTCGTAGTCGTAATCGTCCTCGATGATGGTGAAGCCGTGCTTCGCCGCGAGAGACAGCAGTGCCAGGCGCCGCGCCGCGGAGAGAGAGACGGTCGTGGGGTACTGGTGGTGGGGCGTCGTGTAGACCGCACGAACCCTCCCACGCGCGAGCACCCGCTCCAGGGCGTCGATCCGCAACCCCTCCTGATCCACGGAGACAGGGCACAGTTCCGCACCCACGAACCGGAACGCATCCCAGGCAGGCGTGTAGCCGGGGGACTCCACGGCGACGATCTCACCCGGGCGAACGAGCGCCTTGCCCGCGAGCAGCAGCGCCATCTGGCTGCCTCGGGTGATGATGAGCTGTTCCGGCCGGCTCGACAGCCCTCGAGCCTGGTTCAGGAACGAGGAGAGGACTTCCCGCAGCACCCCGTCACCTCGCGCATCTCCATACCCGAGGCCCTTGCGTGAGAGTCGGAGCAGGGCCCTGCGATACGCCCGCGCGAGGGCTTCCAGGGGCGCAAGGCGCGCATCCGGGGATCCATCGTTCAAGGTGAGCACAGGGGGCCTTGCTCCCACGGGACCCTGACGTAAGCCTGCCCGCCTGGGCTCGGCGTCGGCGACCGCATGGGCCGGAAGGGCAGGGGAGACGAAGGTTCCGCGCGCGGGCTGCGAGACCAGCCATCCCTGGGCGACGAGCTCATCGAGCGCGGTGACGACCACCTTGCGCGTGATGCCCAGCTCCTCCGCGAGCGTGCGAGTCCCGGGCAGCGCATCCCCCGGGCGCAGCCTTCCTCGGCGGATGTCGCGGGCAATGGCCTGGACGAGCTGGCGATAGAGCGGCGTGGGGCTTGCGGGCTCCAGCGGGAGATCCACCCGCCACGGTCTTGCAACTGGACCCCTTGTCATATGGAAACCGGCTCCTCTCACGGGTCCAGTCTAGCGCTACTCATCCTGGCGTGTCCGGCACATCGCCGGCAGGAGCAGGAGGAGCCCCACATGGCAGACCCAGGAGCCGTCAGGTATCACTCGGCCGACTTCGACAAGACGCCCCCCAGGCCTCGAGTCGTCATGCCCGAGAAGCTCGCCCACCGTCACGTCGAACAGGGCGGGCGGCAGGAGGAGTACTCGAAGGCGCGCAAGCACCCCGTCTTCTTCGTCGACCTGCCTTCGCACGCGCTCAGCATGACGATTGGCTGGCTGGAGCCGGGCCAGTCCTCGAACCGGCATCGCCACACCTACGAGACGCTCCTCTACATCCTCGAGGGCGAGGGGTACTCGTACGTGGGGGGCAAGCGCGTCGAGTGGAAGCAGGGGGACGCCGTCTACGTCCCCGTGTGGGCGTGGCACAACCACGTCAACACCGGCAAGGGCGTGGCCCGCTACCTCGCGTGCGAGAACGCTCCCATGCTGCAGAACATGGGAGGCGTCGCGCTGCGCGAGGAGGTGCCGGAGCGTGGCGACCAGCTCTTCGACAAGAACCACGAGGAGCGGTCATGAAGAACGCTCCTCTCCGAGGCATCGTCTCCTATCCCATCACCCCCTTTCTCGAGGACGGCCGCGTCAACCTCGAGTTGCTGCGCGAGCTGGTCGAGCGGCAGGTGAAGGCCGGCGTGCATGCCATTGCCCCGCTGGGAAGCACCGGCGTCCTCCCTTACCTCACGGACGAGGAGCGTGAGGCCGTGACGGAGACCACCATCAAACAGGTCGCTGGGCGCGTCCCCACCCTGGTGGGCGTCTCGAGCCTCACGACAGAGCGGACGGTCCACCATGCGCGCTTCGCGGAGCGGGCTGGAGCCTCGGCGGTGATGATCATCCCGATGAGCTACTGGAAGCTGACGGATGCGGAGATCGTCCGCCACTTCGACACCGTGGCGAAGGCCATCTCCCTCCCGATCGCGCTGTACAACAACCCCGCGACCGGAGGGATCGATCTGTCCCCGGAGGTCATCTCGAAGGTCCTCGAGATCCCCAACGTCACCATGGTGAAGGAGAGCACGGGGGATGTGAACCGGATGCATCGTCTGGTGCAACTCGCCGGTGAGTCGGTGGCCTTCTACAACGGCAGCAACCCGCTCGCGCTCGCGGCCTTCGTCGCTGGGGCTCGTGGGTGGTGTACCGCGGCTCCCCACCTCATCCCGGAGCTGAATGTCCAGCTGTACGAGGCGATAGAGCGGAAGGAGCTCGAGCTGGCACGCGCGCTCTTCTACCGCCAGCTTCCCCTGCTGCAGTTCATCGTGAAGCACGGGCTGCCCCGAGCCATCTCGGCGGGACTCGAGCTCACCGGGACACGGGTGGGCCCGCTGCGCGCTCCCTTGCTCCCGCTGGAGGCTCCGCAGGTCGAGGAGCTGCGGCGGATCCTCGTCACGCTCGAAGTGCTTCGCGCCTAGCAGCGCAACCCAGACAGCAGTTCACTCCAAGGAAGACATGCACATGAGCACCATCCCTGGCTACACCCTCGGTACCGCATCGGTTTCGCGTTCGCCCATCACCCTGGTTGACTTCGATCAGATGAAAGCGAGCACCCTTTTCGGCGAGGACGACGTGAAGTATCTGCGTCTGTCTCACGATGTCGTGAAGGACTCCATCGAAGAGATCCTCGACGTCTGGTACGGCTTCGTTGGAAGTCAACCGCACCTCCTCGCGTCGTTCACCGGCAAGGCTGACGGCAAGCCGCTCGGCGAGTACCTCGGCGGCGTGCGCAAGCGCTTCGGACAATGGATCCTCGACACGGCGCGAGCCGAATACGACCAGAAGTGGCTCGACTATCAGCACGAGATTGGATTGCGTCACCACCGCGCGAAGAAGAACAAGACGGATGGAGCCCCATCGACGGATATCGTGCCGTTTCGCAATCTCTTCGCGCTCATCTTCCCCGTGACGTTCACTTTGCGTCCCTTCCTCGCCAGGAAGGGCCACTCGAGCGAAGACGTCGACAAGATGCACGCGGCGTGGGTGAAGTCGTGCCTTCTGCAGCTCACGTTGTGGAGCTACCCCTACGTGAGGGAAGGAGACTTTTGACGGACCCGCTGTCGGCGTGTGTCGGACATCCCGCAAGTAGCCTCCCTGGACGTATCCTTCGCTCGCGAAAACCTCCTGGGAGGGTGTGATGCGGAGCGCAGCACGGGTTCTCTTGTTCGTGGCCGTCATGGCTGGATGTGCGGAGCCTCCACCCCGCGAGGCATCCTCGCGGGAGGTGCGGCAGAGCGGCCTGCGGCCGGACGTGGCGGCCGTGGTGAAGGAGATCGTCCCAGGGACCTACTCCGCGTCCAGGTTGTTGCCTGAGAAGTTGGTCCCCACCAGCAAGTACGTGTTCTTCTCCACGCAGGGCTCCTTTGATCAGCTCTGGCGCACGGACGGCACCGCCGAGGGAACGCTCCTCCTGCGCGACATGGATGTGAGCAGCTATCCGGCTATCTACAACCTGACCGCATTCGGTGACCGCGTCCTCTTCTCCTCGGATGACGGCGCCAGCGGCATCGAGCTCTGGACGAGCGACGGGACGAGCGAGGGCACCCGGATGGTGAAGGACCTGGGGCCAGGTCCGTACTACACGACGCTGGGGAACTTCACCGCCACTCCCACCTGGCTCTCCTTCACCTCCGAGAGCAACGGTATCTCCGAGCTCTGGAAGACCGATGGCACGGAGGCTGGAACGATTCGGGTGTTCCAGTTCGGGCAGGGCTCCCTGCCTCAGAGCGGAGATAAATTCGTGGCGGTCGGCTCCACGGTCTACTTCCGGGGCTATCACTCCGCGTCGGGGTACGAACTGTGGAAGACGGATGGCACCGCGGCGGGCACGGTGCTCGTGGCGGACCTCGCCGCGGGCTCCTCGGGCAGCTACCCCGACATGCTGACCCCTGCCGGCAGCCTGCTGTACTTCTATGCAGCCGGGACGGTGTACCGGACCGATGGGAGCAAGGCGGGCACATTGCCGCTCGTCACACGCTCCGGGGGCTATCCCACCAGTTTCAAGAACTTCGCCGCATTCGGCTCCAAGCTGTTCTTCGCCGCGTACGATACGGTCAACGGAGACGCGCTCTGGCTGAGCGATGGCACCGCGGCCGGAACGAAGGTGTTCAAGAGCATCATCACCTCGTCCCTCGAGTCGGGCGGGGAGAACGTGCTCGCGTGTGGTGCCTATGTCTTCTTCGATGGCGTCCAGAACTCACGGCACGAATTGTGGCGCACGGACGGGACGGCCGCGGGGACGCAGAGGCTGCTCCAGTTCACCGACTACGTGTACTGGATGACCTGCTCGGGCAACAAACTCTTCTACCTGGACAGCGTCACGTCCCGGCTGGGCGTGAGTGATGGGACGGTGGCGGGGACCACCTTCCTGCAGGCGTTCAAGCCAGGGCTGTACACGCAAGGAGCCAGTCGCTTCACGAACTGGAACGGTCGGCTGATCTTCACCTACGAGGGAAGCCCGGGAACGAAGCTCTGGCTGAGCAACGGCACCCCGGCGGGAACGGCGGAGATTCCGTTCACCCCTCAGTTGCTGGGGGAGGGCACTCGCGTCGAGCATTGGATCGAGGTGGGCGGCAAGCTCATGTTCTCGGCCATGGAGTGGGTGCAGGTGGATCTGGGCGTCACGGCGGTGGTCCACCCGTGGTTCACGGACGGAACGCCCGCGGGTACCTCGCGGCTCGACGTGGAGATGGAGAGCCCCGCGTACTCCGCGCCCCGGGAGCTGGTGCAGGTGGGCTCCCACATCTTCTTCGTGGGAGAGAGCGAGACGGACGGGCCCGAGCTCTTCGTCACCGACGGCACGAACACGGGCACCCACGAGGTGAAGAACATCAGGTCCGGGCAATTCAGCGGCGCCCCGCGGCACCTCACCCCGTTGAACGGCATTCTCTATTTCCAGGCGGATGATGGAACCCACGGCCGGGAGCTGTGGCGCTCGGATGGGACGGAGGCTGGGACTTCTCTCCTGAAGGACTTGAACTCCACACTGGGGGGCAGCGAGCCCGACCACCTCGTGACGCTCGGGCAGTTCGTGTACTTCACGGCCAACGATGGCGTGGCCGGGACGGAGCTGTGGCGGACCGACGGCACGGATCTGGGGACGGTTCGCGTGGCTGACTTGCGCGCTGGCGTGTATGGCTCCGAGCCGGAGAACCTGATCACGTTCGGGGGCAAGCTCTACTTCTCCGCGGATGATGGGGTGAACGGCCGGGAGCTCTGGAGACTCGACAGCACGGGGCCTGTGCGTCTCACCGACATCGGAGCGGGCTCCTATGGCAGTTATCCCCGAGACATGAAGGCGACCTCTACCGCGCTCTACTTCATCGCGACGAGCGACACCCTGGGGGATGAGCTGTACCGGGTGGAAGGGGATGGAGCGGTGCTGGTGGCCGACATCATCCCGGGCCGCATCGGCTCGAATCCGAAGCCCATCGTGGCGGCAGGAGCGGTGCTCTACTTCGCCGCGACCGACACGACGCACGGCCGGGAGCTGTGGCGCACGGACGGGACGTCCGCGGGGGCGGTGCTGGTGAAGGACATCTCTCCCGGCACCGAGAGCAGCTTCACCCGGGAGGGGTACCGGGGAGATGGCTTCACGCTCTCGGATGGGACGGTGCTGTTCGCGGCCATTCAGCATTCCTCGGGCCAGGAGCTGTGGCGGACCGATGGCACGGGGGCGGGAACGGTGCCGGTGCTCGAACTGACGCCCGGGCCAGGGTCGAGCACTCCCATCATCCTGGGGGAGATCCAGGGAAGGGTGCTGCTGGTGATGTCGGCCCCCACCTCGGGTGCGGAGCTGCGCTCCCTGCCCGTCGCGGCGCTCAACGACAAGACGCCGCCCACGGTGAGCTGTCCCGAGCTGACGCTGGAGGCGAAGTCAGCGGCCGGAGCGGAGGCCACCTTCTCGATTGCCACCAGCGATGGGGAAGGAGGAACGGTGGAGGTCTCGTCCGAGCGGAGCTCGGGCAGCGTGTTTTCGCTGGGAGTCACTGAGTTCGCGGTGACTGCGACCGACGAGGGCGGCAACAGCGCGAGCTGCACAGCGAAGGTGACAGTGAAGGACACCACGCCGCCGTCCTTGACGTGCCCCGCGGACCTTGAGGTCGATGCGACGAGCAGCTCGGGAGCCTCGCCAGGCTGGGCGCTGCCCAGCGCGAGCGATGCAGTGGGCGTCGGGTCCGTCATCGCGAGCCCGGCCTCGGGTACACAGCTCGCCGTGGGAGTGCATGAGGTCACCGTCTCCGCGACCGACTCGACGGGGAACGCGGCGAGCTGCCGCTTCAGCATCACAGTGGCTCAGCATGTGGAGCCAGGGCCGCCTCCGCCTACCGATACGCCTCCGCCTACCGATACGCCTTCTCTCCCGGGTGATGGGACTTCCACGCCTGAAAGCTGTGGCTGCGGCTCGGGAGCAGGGGCACTCCCGCTGCTGGCGGGTTGGGTGTTGGGACTGCTGCTCCAGCGGCGCCGCCGCTGCCGTTGATGCTAGGCCATGAGCTTCAATCCGATCGTCCTCCTGCTCCTCATGGCTGCGGGGGTACTCGCTGTCGGGAGTGTGTACCTGCTCCGCAGGGTGAATGCGGCGCGAGACGCTGCCTGGGCCGAGTTCGCCCGCGGCCATGGCATGAGCGCCCAGGGGCTGCGGCTCGAGGGAATCTGCGAGGGGCTGCCGCTCACGGTGGAGGCGTGCTACCTCAGCACGGGAAGGGCGAAGTACATCGCGACCGTGCTCCGCCTCCGCGTGGACGCGCTGCTGCCGCCCGGGTTCTGCCTGGAGCGCGAGGGGTTCGGAGACAGAGTCCCGCGGCGCGTCGGCAAGGGCGATCCGGAGAACAGCGGCGCGCGGTTCGACGCGCTCTTGGACTGGAAGAGTCTCTCGCCCGAGACGGCCTCGCTGCTGCAGCACGAGCGGGTGAGGGAGCAGCTTCATGAGATGGCGCGGGTGTACACGGCCTTCCGCATCCGAGACGGGTGGATTGAAGCCGAGCAGCCCCTGGTGCCCGCCAACGCCGAGGAACTGGAGGCGTTCATCCGCCCGGCGCTGAGGCTGGTCCTCACGCTGGAGCAGACCCTGCGGGAGCACACCTGAGGGCCGTGGGGCTGCGCGGTGGGCGCACCGACTGCGCGCTGGGCCCTCCGGCACGCGTCAGCTGTCCTCCGCTGCCTCCCTGCTCTTGCCCGGGCCCTTCAACACGGCCCCTGTCCTTCTTGTGCGCGTGCTCATATAGCGGCCTGGCGTGGTTCCGAGCGCCTTGCGGAACATCGTGACGAAGCTGCCGGCGCTTTCGTAGCCCAGGTCCAGTGCCACCTGCTGCACGGAAGCGCCCTTGGCCATCCATTGCAGCGCGAGCAGGATCGCCAGTTGCTGGCGCCACCGCCCGAAGCTCATGCCGGTTTCGCGCGTCAGGATGCGGGCCAGGCTGCGCTCGCTCAGCCCCGCGCGTCGCGCCCAGCTCGCCATCGTCCCCCGAGCAGCGGGATTGGCGATCATCATTTCGATGATCCGGCGCAGCCGCTCGTTCGCGGGCATCGGCAGGTGCAGCCGTTCGACGGGAGCGGCTGCGACCTCTTCGAGCAGCAGCGTGACGAGATGCGATTCCCGGCCGCCCTCGGGATAATCCACCGGCAGGCTGGCCGCGCGAATCAGCAGCTCGCGTAGCAACGGCGCCACGGCGGCGGTGCAACAGGTGCCCGGCAGCTCGATGTCGACCGCAGGATCGACGAAGGCGTTATAGCCCTCGAACGTTCCTGAGGCCTTGAGCGCGTGCTGTGCGCCGCCGGGAATCCAGATCGCGCAGTTCGGCGGCACCAGCCACAGGCCGCTCTCCACCTCGCAGGTCAGGACGCCGCGCAAGGTGAACAGCAGCTGCGCCTTGCGATGCCGATGAGGGCCGAGTTCGATGCCCGGCGCCTCCAGTATCATGCCGAAGGCAACGACCGGCCGGGGGACCTGGTCCGGATCGTTCTCAACCTCCAGAGAATCGAGGATCGGCATGGCGGAGGTCGCGCTCTCTCCGGCGCGGCGTTGGCAGGATTTCCGAATATTTTGGCAGAATTGCGCGATGCCCTCAATCGCCCGTCGGCCTAGCGTCACGCCTCGTACAGGAGACGGCAATGGATGCAGCGCACGCGGCAAGAGGCGGCTCGATCGAGACGGTCGACGAACTGGAGGCCATCATCGGCAAGGTGCCGCCGGCGATTCAACTCAAGGTGATCAATCACCTGGATGCGGGCGCGCTTCGTTGGATCGCCGCCTCGCCACTGATGTTCGCCGGCTTCGCGAGGGGGACCACCCTTGGTGTGACGCTCGGAGGGGGCCCGCCGGGTTTCGCCAGCGGGGATGCACAGACGTTGCGGCTGCCGGTGGCGATGCTCGACGAGCCGTCGCTCGCGCAAGTGGGGCAGGGCTTCGGCGCATTGTTCCTCTTGCCCGGAACGGGCGAAACCCTGCGCGTGAACGGCACCGTCTCCGCCCAGGATCCAGGCGAGATCCACATCACTGTCCACGAATGCTACGGCCACTGCGCCAAGGCGTTGATTCGCTCCGAGTTCTGGGAGGCCCAGCCCCATGGGAGGGTGCCGTCGGATCCATCCGCATTCATCGATGCCGCCCGCTTCATGGCGCTGGCGACGATCGACGCGCAGGGGCACGCGGATCTCAGCCCCAAAGGCGATCCGGCTGGGACGATGGTGCGTCTGGACGACCACAGGGTCTGGTTCGCGGATCGTCCGGGTAACCGCCGCATCGACAGCTTCCGCAACATCCTCGCGCAGCCGCGCGTCGCGGCCGCGCTGCTGATCCCCGGCTCGGCGTATGTCGCATCTGTGTCGGGCACCGCACGCATCACCACCGACGAGGCGGTGCGGTCGCGGTTCGCTGTTCAGGGCAAGGTCCCGGCGTTGGTCACCGCCATCGACGAGGCCGCCATTCAAATCCATGAGAGCCCAGCGCTGGCCCGAGCCAACCTCTGGCCAGCCAAGCCACCCACGCATGGCATTCATGTGGCCAGGCTCTTCATCGAGCACGTCAAGCTCAACAAGGAAAAAGGCTTGGGAGCGAGATTGGCGAGCGTTGCGCTGTCCGTTCCCGGTGTCTCAGGCCTGCTCGAGAAGGGCTTGGAGAAAGATTACAAGGACAATCTCTATTAGCCCCGCACGGGGCTCCTTCCCAAACTTGATGACTTTTTCTTCACTCCTGGTAAAATGAGAATTGGTGGTGTTTCACGAGTTTCATCGCAGAGCGGTCCCCGGGGGGCTGCGAGTGTCCTTTTGACCGAGGGCCTGCTACATGAAACTTCGATACATGGGCCGTGCGCTCCTGTTGGTGGTTGTCATCACCGAGACGGCTTGTCGTGAGGAGCCCGGGGAGGTGCAGCCTGATGCTCCCGAGCCACTCCTGCACACGAACCTTCCGAAGCTCGAGAGCTCCCCGGCACCACAAGGTGAGCCCGAGCCCGCCGCAGGCGCGGTCGCGGTTGGTGGCTTCACCATCACTTACAGCGTGAAGGACTCGGCGGGACACATCGCCACCGCGTCTTCGGCGCGCACGGTGACGATGGTGGACTCGTTGCCGCCCACGCTCACGCTCACGGGTGCGACCACGGTGAGCCTGGAGTGCGGCACCACGTTCACCGACCCGGGCGCCATCGCCACGGACCAGTGCTTCGGCGATGTCTCGGCGCGGGTCACGCGCTCGGGGGCGTTGAACCTGAACGTTCCGGGCACCTACCCGCTCACCTACGGCGTGACGGATCCGGCGGGCCAGAGCCCGGCCTCCGTGCGCCGCACGGTGAACATCCGCGACACCCTGGCGCCCAGTCTCACCGTCAATGGACCGGCCACCTGGCAAGCGATGTGCGGCACGCAGTTCATGGATCCCGGCGTCACGGCCATGGACCAGTGCGATGGCAACCTGAACTCGCGCGTCGTCGTTACGAGCAACCTCAACACGGGCGTCACGGGTTCCTACACCATCTCCTACCAGGTGAAGGACGGCGCGGGGCATGTCGTGACGGCCTCGCGCAAGGTGACGGTGATGAGCGTCGACATCCAGCTGGGGGACCGCACGCTCTACCTGCTCCAGAACTACAGCGGAGGCCGGGACGTGAAGGGCAAGGTGGCGGCGGGCGGCAACATCACCTTGACGGACTTCTCGGTGGGCTCGGGGCTGCCCGCCAGCGACGCATCCCAGGTCCTGGTGGCGGGCGGCAACCTGTCCCTCGCCCGGGGCACCGTCTGGGGCCAGGCGTTCTACGGAGGCACGTACAGCGGGGACTCGACCGTCACGTTCCAGCGCGGCACCTTGTCGAAGGGGACGCCCCTCAACTTCTCCACGCGGTTCACCCAACTGCGCAGCCTGAGCACCTCGCTGGCGGGGATGACGCCCACCGCCACGGCGACGCGCTCGACGGGCTACGTGGTGCTCGGGCTGACCGGGACGAACCCGAAGGTGAACGTCTTCGAGGTCCAGGCGAGCGCCTTCGTCGGCATCAACCAGTTGGCCTTCAACGCGCCCGCCGGCTCCATGGTGCTGGTCAACATCCGCGGCACCTCGGTCACGCTCTCCAACTTCGGCATCACCATGGGGGGCGGCATCGACCAGCACGGCATCCTCTACAACCTCCCGGAAGCCACGACGTTGAACGCGAGCAGCATCGGCATCTGGGGGACGATTCTGGCCCCCAACGCCAGTGTGACCTTCAACAATGGGAACTGGGACGGCGGCATCTACGCCGTGTCGCTGACGGGCACCGCAGAGGGCCACCTCAACACCCTGAACAACCGCGCCCCGTGTCAGTGACTGGAAAGCGTTCTCCCTTTTTCCATGCATGATTTTCGGCGTCTCTGACTCTCAGCGGTTGCCACGTTACGTCCAGGAGGGCATGTGCGCCGGCGGATAGCGCGAGCCGGAACCTCCGTTTGGGAGGATCTCCTCCACCCGAGCGAGCGTGGACGCAGAGAGAGGGGCCTTCGCCGCGCCGACGTTCTCCTCGAGTCGTGAGCGGTTCTTGGTCCCGAAAATCGGTGCGATGTCGTCTCTCTGAGTCAGGAGCCAGGCGAGAGCAAGCTGCGCGACCGTCAAGCCATTCGAGCCTGCGAGCTGTCGAAGCTGTTCCACGGTCGCGAGATTCGCTTGATAGTGGGCTTCCTGCCAGCGGTTGTCCCAGCGCCGCATGTCCGCTTCCTCGTATTCGGCGGCGGGTTTGACCGCCGACGTCAGGAATCCTCGACCCAGCGGAGAGTACGGTACGAAGCCGATCCCAAGCTCTCGAGTCACGGGAAGCACATCGCGCTCGACCGCACGCTCGAAGAGTGAGTATTCGGTCTGCAGGACCGAGACAGGTTGCACCGCGTGTGCGCGCCGGAGCGTGGCAGGTCCCGCCTCGCACATTCCGAAAAAGCGCACCTTGCCAGCGGAGATGAGGTCCTTCACCGTTCCGGCGACGTCCTCGATCGGGACTGCGGGGTCGACGCGATGCTGGTAGAGAACGTCGATGTAGTCCGTCTGCAGGTACCGAAGGCTGTTTTCGACGACGAGGCGAATGCGCTCCGGTCGACTGTCGAGCGCAGCGTGCGTGGCAGTCATGTTCGGGAGGTCGAACCCGAACTTGGTCGCGATGACAATCTTGTCGCGGAAGCCTTTGATTGCTGTGCCCAGGAGGCGTTCGTTGGTGCCGGTGCCCTGGCCGTAGAGCTCTGCTGTGTCGAAATGCGTGATGCCGAGCTCATAAGCGCGGCGGATCGTGGCGATGCTCTCGTCGTTGTTGGCCGCGCCGTAGGCCATGGTCATCCCCATGGTTCCAAGACCGAGAGCCGATACTTCAGGACCATTCTTGCCGAGCCTTCTCTTTTGCATGGCGAACCTCACCTGACTTCTCGCGATGACAGCGTTGAAAGAGCTGACTCCACGCTATGTCTCGGAAGGTCCGGCAGGTAGAACGATCCTCGAAGAGTCTTGGATGATCCTCCAATCGCCTTGGTTGATGAGGTGCTCTGCAATCCCCCTGCTTGCATCGTCCATGGGGCACCGCATAGAACGATCCTTGAGGAGTCTTGAATGATTCTCCAACGGACTCAATCTGCGACCCGCGCCCCGAGTTCCGGCCTGGCTGACGCCCGCCGCGAGCTCGCGGCCATCATCGCGCGCCACGTTCCCGAAGATGGAGGGGGTTCGCCTCTCCCTTCGATGGAGCTCGCACGCACGTCGAAGCCGATAGGACCGCTGCACGTGCTGTACGAGCCGGCGCTCGTCGTGGTCGCGCAGGGGAAGAAGCGCGTGGTGGTCGGCGGCGAGGAACTCGCCTACGGCGAGACGGCCTACCTCCTCAACGCGGTCGCTCTTCCGGTGACCGGTCGCGTCGTGGAAGCGTCACAGACCGCGCCGTTCCTCTGCGTGCGGATCCCGCTCTCTCCTGCCCTGATTGGCTCCGTCCTCGCGAATGTAAAGCCTCCGTCGGCGACAGGTGCGGCTCCTGCAAAGGCGCTCGACATCCGAGCCTTGGAGCTGCCGCTGCTGGATGCCGTGTTGCGCCTCGTGCGCCTCGCCGATACGCCCGAGCACGCTCCGGTGCTCGCACCGCTCGTGCTGCAAGAGATCGTGTACAGGCTTGTCGTGGAGGGCCATGCCGCGCGCCTCCAACACATCGCCACTGTTGGCGGTCGCGCCCATCGAGTTGTGAGGGCGATCGCATGGATTCGCAAGAACTTCGATCAGCCGCTGCGCATCCAACACCTTTGCAAGGTGGTCGGGATGAGCTCGTCAGGCCTGCATCTTCACTTCCGCGCGGTGACGGGGATGAGTCCGCTGCAGTACCAGAAGACGCTTCGCCTCCAGGAGGCGAGGCGGCTGATGCTCGAGGAGCACCTCGACGCCGCGACGGCGGGCTTCCGCGTCGGCTATAACGATCCCTCGCAGTTCTCGCGCGAGTACCGAAGGCAGTTTGGCGCGCCGCCACTTCGAGACGTATCAAGGATCCGCAGTGGGGCGGAGTAAACCGTTACCTGAGGCTTGCGTAGTTCTTCGGAATGTCCTGGGCGAGTGGCCGGTCACGCGTTTGAAGGCATTGCTGAAGGCGCTCTCGGAGGTATAGCCGAGCGACCTGCCGACAAGGGCGACAGGAGCAGTCTCCTCTCGCAACGCACGCTCGGCAAGGCGCATGCGCCATTCCGTGAGATAGGTCAGTGGTGGGACGCCTGCGACCTTACGGAAGTGGAAGGCGAAGGTCGTTCGAGACATGGCGCATGCCCTGGCGAGTTCCTCGAGATGCCAGGCGCGAGCCGGATCCCCATGCATCAAGCGCAACGCCGGAGCGATGCGCGGGTCGCCCAACGCCCGCAGCCATCCGGCTGGCATGAGATCTGCCGTCTTCAAATGTGCTCGCAGAATCTGGATGAAGAGAAGCTGGGCGAGTTGCGCTGACGCAAGCTGTGAGCCTGGCTGATCGGAGGCGCGCTCCGCGACAAGCTGGTCGAGAAGCCACCGGAAGGTTGTCGCGTGCGGTGATGCCGCCGGTACATGAATCCACGGCGGCAAGACATCCGCCAGCAGCCGCCCGCTCACCGCGTCGAGCAGGACATGGCCGCCGATATGAGCGAAGTCACGGCCGTCACCCAGAATCGCTGTCTTCTTGCCGGCGCCGGAAAAGATGCTCATTGCGTCGACAGGAGCGACACGCGGATGGCTGGCCAGGACGAAAGACCGTTGCGCCGCCAAGAGACCGACGTCTCCCGTTTCGAAGCGAATCGGGTCCGTCACACCCTTGATGCTGACCCAGCAATGGCCCTTCACGACGGCAAAGAATTTGATCTTATCCGGCGCCGGAAAGCGGATGGCCCATGAGCCTCCGGCCGTGAACCCCCCCGTCACAAGGGATTCGGCATTCGTGAATTGAAGGATGTCCGAGAAGGGGTCTGCGCTCATCCCCGGATTATCGCGCAAGTAATGCGTACTCCCAAGCATTTACAATCCGGGTGTAGGGCCATATTCAAATGAGCGGGCAATTCAGGAGATCAGCATGAATGACGAATGGGTCCTCGTCACTGGCGGGACCGGGTTCATTGCGCAGCATTGCATTCTGGCTTTGTTGAGTGCCGGGTATCGCGTACGGACCACGGTTCGCGCGCTGGGGCGAGAAGCAGAGGTGCGTGGGAACCTCAAGGTCGGCGGGGCCGAACCGGGCGATCGCCTGTCGTTCGTCACCGCCGATCTGGGCGATGACAGAGGGTGGGCGGAGGCCGTCGCTGGATGCACCTATGTGCTGCACGGCGCCTCGCCAACGCCCTCGGGCGATCATGCCCGCGAGGAGGACTGGATCAAGCCCGCCGTCGATGGAAACCTGCGAGTCCTGCGTGCCGCGCGGGATGCCGGGATCAAGCGCGTGGTGTTGACTTCAGCTTTCGGGGCGATCGGCGTTGGACACAAGCCGAGCTACCGGCGGCCGTTCGATGAAACGGATTGGAGCGATCTGACAGGCAACGTCGCATCCTATCAAAAATCCAAGACCCTCTCTGAACGAGCAGCCTGGGACTTCATTGGCAGCGAAGGGCGCGGGCTCGAGCTGTCCGCTGTGAACCCGGTAGCCGTTCTTGGTCCCGCGCTCGGCGCCGACTACTCGCATTCCATCCGGTTGATCAAGAATCTGATGGACGGTCAGCCGGGATGCCCGAAGGTCAATTCTGGCTTTGTCGATGTGCGCGACGTGGCGGATCTGCACCTGCGCGCCATGACTTATCCCGCGGCCAAGGGCGAACGCTTTCTCGCGATTACCGGCGAGAGCATGTGGATGGCCGATGTCGCGAAGGTGCTGCGGCTGCGTATGGGAACGGCCGCGAGCCAGGTGCCAACACGGGTATTGCCCAACTGGCTGGTGCGCCTCATGGCCCTTGGAAACCCAGCATTGAAAGGGATCGTGCCGCTGCTTGGCGTGAACATGAACGCCACGAGCGAGAAGGCCAGACGGTTGCTTGGCTGGGCACCCAGGTCGAGAGAGGAAGCCATCGTTGCGACCGCCGAGAGCCTGATTCGGCTTGGGCTACTCCAAGGTTCAGGAAGCGGCGCATAGCTTCGTAAGAGTTCGCCGTGCCCCGTCGTGACGGGCCCCAGCCCGGTGTGAGACCTCCTGCTCGCAGCCAGGAGGAAGCCTATGGAGATGGAGAAGGAGTTGGAGCAGTTCCGGCAGGAAGCGCAGCGACTGAAGGCTGGCAGGCAAGGGGGATCGCTGCCGTTCCCCGAGACGCTGAGGGACTTCGCGGTGCGCTACGCGGAGCACCTGCTGCAAAACGGAGGGACGGTGGTGCAGGCGGCGCAGAGGCTGGGGGTGTCGTCGCCAACGCTGTACGAGTGGCGCAAGGGCCGGGCGGTGGGAGGGTCGCGGAAGAAGCCTGGCGAGAAGAATGCTCAGCTCAAGGGCGAGGATGGCCAGGCGCGGCTGCAACTGGAGCTCGAGCAACTCAAGGAGCAGGTGGCCCTGATGCAGAAGCGCCTGTTCGGCGCCTCCAGCGAGAAGCGCGGTCCGAGGCCGCCCAAGCCTGAGCGCTCCCAGCCGCAGCGGGGCCACGGGCCCACGGCACAGCCCGAGTTGAAGGTGCAAGAGGTGCTACTGCCGCTGGACGAGGCCGACCAGGTATGTGGCCTGTGCGGCGGCAGCCTGCATGCGTGGCCGGGGCAGACGGAGGACTGCGAAGAAATCACCGTCGTCGAGCGCAGCTTCGTGCTGCGCAAGGTGCGTCGGCAGAAGTACTGCTGCGCCCAGGGCTGCGCGCCGGTGACGGCCCCCGCGCCGCCGCGGCTGATAGCTGGAGGCCGCTACTCGCTGGAGTTCGCCGTCCACGTGGCCCTCATGAAGTACGGCTTCCACCTGCCGCTGGCCCGTCAGCAGCGGCTCTATGAGCGAGAAGGGCTGGTGGTGGAGGCGCAGACGCTGTGGGACCAGCTGGACGCACTGGCTCGCCACCTGCAGAAGTCCTACGAAGCCCTGCTGGCCGAGGTGTTTACCTCGCCGCTCATCCACGCGGATGAGACGCACTGGCTGCTGCTGGACAAGGGCCCTGGCACCCAGTGGTACGCGTGGACGGTGGCCTCGCCCGACACGGTGTTCCACCGCATTCTGCCCAGCCGCTCCGGCGCGACGGCCAAGACGGTGCTGGGCTCCTACTCAGGCATCGTCCTGGTAGATGGGTATGCGGCCTACCAGACGGCCACCAAGTCCGGGGCCGATGGGCCTGCTGCCGCCACCCTCGCCTTTTGCTGGGCCCATGTGCGCAGGAAATTCTTCGCTCAGCGCGGCACCCAGGTGGCTGCTCTCTTCTACTCGCTCATCGAGACGGCACGTCTCCGGGGGGAGGACCCAGGGCACTACCTGCGCCGTGCTGCGCTCGCCGCTATCGACAATCCAGGGACCGTTACGCTCCCCAAGAGCCAGGACTGACGGCACCTCCCAGCTCTCCACACGGCAGAACTCGATCGCCGTGTCGAGATGGGGCACGGCGAAGTGTTACCAGGAGACGCGCGGCAGCCTCCTTCAGCGTGGAGAGTCGCGCCCGCCGATCTTCGGGAAGCGCTCGTAGGCCCGATTGAGCGCGTCCAGGTGGGCCGGGTTGTCATAATCGAGCGGCGCATCCGTGAGCTTCACAACCCATCCGCCCGACGGCGTGCGCCGCGCCCGCGTGAGCAGTTCGGCGTCGCGAGCAGGATCCGGGAACCCGATGGCCTGCGCGGCAGCAGCCGACCAATAGTTCAACCACCCGAGGAAACAGGGAATCTCAGGCGCGGGGAGTTTTTCTGGAAGATTGAGCATGGGAAGCCCACGGGGTGAGCGCTCCGGTCCATCAGCGGAGCGGCGAAACTGCTCCCCGACTTCCGAGCCGTAACTATACCGGGACGCATGCCCCCAGAACGCGCGCGCCCCCTCCGCCACGGCCTCAAGCAAAGCCACCGCTGCCGAGATAACGGCCTCGTCTAGCGGCAACTCCGCATAAACGTCGAGTTGCGGCTGACCGCCCGGGCTGAGGAGTGCTGGGCTCTGTCTCCCCGAAACCGTCACGGGGTAACTCTCGTCCCCGTTGCACAGAAGAGGGATTCTCCCGTCCTTAATCCTTTCTATGAGCCACGCGTCGCGCTGCGGCAAGGCGATGGGGCGCCCGCTCTCGGAGATCCTCCATGCTAGGCGCAAACCGGGAAGGGCCTTTTCCATCCCTTGGATGACATCGAGCGCGCGGCCGTCTTTGCCCACGAGCGCAGGCGCGTAGACGATGAAAACGAGGACTCTAGGCATGGTCATCGTGTGCACCCCGTGACAACGACATGGAGGGTGGGAATCCGGGCGATCAGCGCGTCTTTGTGCGCTTGCGTGCTCACCCCAACGACGAAGTCGTAGCCACAGGCCCGCGCAGCGGCAAGTTCCTTGGTCAATTGCTCCACCTCCTTCTCAAGCTCCCGCCTCCGGATAAAGTCAGGGTAGGTGTCAAATCGGTGGGTCTTGATCTCCCACAGCACGCGCACGCCGACTTGCAGCGCATCGAAGCGCTCACCGCCCACGAATACGTCCATGCCGGGGTAGAGGTTGGGCGGAAACTTATCGGCGCACTCGTTATGCGGGACATCTCCGCCCGCGTGCCGCACCGGGATGGGCTCGCACGACGGACGGCGCGGCGTGGTTTCTGGCGGTGGGGGAAAGATGTCTCCGGTGGGTGATCCCTTTGGCTTGGGCGTTCGCTTCGCTAACGGTTCCTGAGCGGGCTGCGTTTGAGCCTTGGGCTTCGCGCGCTCGCGGGACGCGTTCCGTTGATAAGCATCAATCCCCTCCTGGATGGCGGCGGCTACCACCACCGCGCTGATAACAATCACTGCACCGACGACGATCTCGGGTGCCGCGAAAATACAGAGGGCCACGACTGCGGGAGCGGCTGCATCCACCGAGGCGACAGCGCATCTTTTGGTGACATCCCGAAACCTGACCCTGTCGCGGTCGAGAGCATGAAAGCACCGCTCCGCAAGGATCGGCCACTCGTTGGAGGCTTCCCGCACCACGCATTTCCCATCATCCGTCCACGGGTACTGCGCCGCCCGCTGAAGGTTGGCGAATCTCGGACTCGGGGGACGCGGGTCCTCCAACTCTCCCGGGCTCGGATCCATCGTGGCGCAGGCCGAGAGCAGGATCAGGATCAGGGGGGCGCTGCAAGTTCGCGCACGCATGGCCACGTTCTTTCAATCAAGCGAGGTGCTGCGGGTCACGGCTGCGGTTCTCCGCTGGAGCATATCAGCACGCCCCAACAGCGAGAGCCGATGGAGGAGCGCGCGTCCGACAGCGCCAGCTCTGGCCAGTGGCGCGCACGTCGGACAGCTCCAGCTCGGGCAGGTGGCGCGCTCCAGGGTGGCAGCCATCGTCGCCGCGTTCAGCTCGGCCCCGTGGTGCGCGCGCGGTGGACAGCGCCAGCTCGGCCCGGTGGCGCGCGCCAGGACGGCAGCCATCGTCGCCGCGTCGTATCTGTTCGCCGTGCCCCCTCCCCACGCTGAGCCGAGTTCGCCCGCTCCGTTGGGTTCTCCCGACAGGTGGATACCTTGGACGCTCTGTCACAACGGGGACGGCGAACTCTTACGCCTTCTGCGCATTCGCCTATAGACCCTCAAGTCTTTCCGCGCCGACTCAAGCACTTCTTCTGGAGAGCCCTTCTTGGCTCGCGCTCCTTGCAGAGCACCATTCCAGGAGTCTTTCGATCTGCACCTTCAGCCCGAACTCTGCTGGATCGGTCACCTTTTGCAGAGGCGGGGCTCGGACCTGGGCCATGTTCTGCTTTACGCGCTCCAGCACGTCCTCAGAGTCTTGCAATGCGTCGTCTTGAGCTGCCCGTCGCAACGCGTCCCATACAATTTCGACGGGGAGGCTTTTAAGAAAGAGCCCCAATGTGCTGTCCAGGTCCGCTGGGAACTCTCCAACCTCGGCGTCCCACCATGCCTCCATCTCGTCAAGTGCCTCTCGCTGCGCGGCCTTGCCCAGTTGCACTCCCGTCTTCACCTTCTTCTGTGCCATGGGCGCCCAACATAGCGGATGGGCGGGCCCCTCGCTCTGTCCAGACGGGGGACGGCGAACTCTTACATAGCTTCGGCAGCAACGCTCTGAGCCTGCGCGGGCCATCCCCGCTCCGCCCGCGCTTCTCCTTCACCGGCCGCGCTGACGAGAACGATCCGTGCGCGACCGCTCCTCATCGGAGGCGCTGGACACCGACTCGTCGATGCGGGGGAGCTGTGCCGCGAGGGGCTCCTCCGCACCGGAGGAGACGTGCTCGAGCGCCTCGGCGATCGCGTCGATCTCGCTGTGGAGCTGAAGGAGGCTCTTTTCGAGCTCGGGGTCGGCGGCGGCGCCAGGCTGCGGGGCTGCGCTGCGCAGGCGCACCATCTGGGCGACCATGCCCTCGAGCGTCCACGCGAGCCGGGTGAACTCGGCATCGAGCCGATCCGCGTTGCGCTGGAAGAGCTCGCGCTGGCGCTTCTGCTCCTCGATGGCCGTCACGGCTCCCTGGAGTGAGCGGCGTACAGGCTCGTCGCGGGCGGCGGCGATGCGTGACTCCAGCACGGCCTTCTCGGAATCGAGCCGGGCGAGTGCCTCGCTCGAGGACTCCTCGCGCAAGGCCCGCTCGCGCTTCAAGAGATCGTGGCAGGTGCGCCGCAGCGCCGCGATCGTCTCGGAGCTGGTGCCCAGGAACGCGCGAACACTCTCAGGAGACTGGCTCAGCTCGGCCTCGAGGCGATCACAGATCGTGTCGATGCGGGGCAGGCGGGGGTCGACCGGCTCCTCGGTCCTCGCGGGCTTCGCGGGAGTCGTCGTGAGCGCCGGGGCCTGCCCCGCGGATGCTCGGAACGTGGAGCCTGGCATGAGAGACATGTGCGGAGGAACGTGCGCCCCTGCCTCGATGTCCGCGCCTGCACCGACCGAGGCATCACTGCCGACGACCGCTCCCTTGTGCACGGTCGCGCCCCAGGACACGATGGCTCGAGGCTCGATGACGGCGTTATCCATCACGGTCGCGCCCATGCGCACGATGGCGCCTTCCCGGATCCTCGCCCCCGATCCCACCGTCGCGCCCATTTCGACGATAGCGCCCGGCTCGAGCACTGCGTCCGACGCGACAGTGGCGCCCATGCCGATGTGGGGCCCCTGATTCCCTTCCCGCCACGTCACACCGCGCTCGCAGGCGCTGAACTCCTTGCTGAAGCGCTTCACGAGGAGAAGGCCCGCTCCGATGAAGAATACGAGGGCCGGCAGGATGAGCCACCACTGCCCGGTGATGACCGCGAGCACCACGAGTGCCGTGGCGAGCGCTCCCGAGCCGATCGCGCCAGTCACCGAGCTCTTGTCTGGCTCGGCGGGCGCGCGGCCCTTCGCCGGAGCGGCCGTGTTCGTGCGTGCGAGCGCGCCATGCACGCGTGCAAGGCTCTCTTCGAGCGACTTCTCCCTGGAGTCGGGTTCGCGGCTCATAGGGAGCTGATTCGTTCACCTCTGGTGAGCGGATTCAAGTGAGTGCTGAGTCAGCGCCTCCTCGAAGTGTCCTGCTTCGGGAGCACGGGCGCGCCCCTAAGAGGGGAAGAGCCAGCCTGTCAGGAGGCTGGAGGCCGTGGCGATCGCGCCGCCCACGAAGTTGGCCCCGGGGACAGGTATCGCCGCGATGATGGAGCCTGCGGCGGTGATGGTGTCGCCCACCTTCTTCCCGGTGCTGGCCTTGGGATCGGACCAGGTCTTGACGGCCTGCGCGGTGTCGAGCGCGGCGATGGCCACGTTGGCTCCCGGCACGAAGCGTCCCGCGGTCTTGGCGAGGGCGGGTGCCACCACCTTGGGCGCGAACTTGCCGGCGTCCTCGAGGAGCTGACCGCCCGTTGCCACGAGGTTCGCCCCGTGCTTCGCGACCTGGCTGCCGCTGTCCAGCGCGCCAGCGACGTCACCCCGCTTCAGACTCTCGAAGGTGTCGCCCACCTGGCGAGGCGCATTCGTGAGCGCGTTGAACGCCGAGAAGGCAAACCCCGCGCCGTTCAACGCCGCCCCCCCACGCTCCAGCCCCGTCCTGATGTTGTCGGGAGGCGTCGGCAGGTTGGGACCCGAGCCCGTCCGGGTCGTGATCTTCTGCTTGCCGTCGACGGTCTCGACGCCCGGGCCGCCGGGTTCGACCGCCCTGCCTCCGTCTACCTCCTGCCCGGTAATGGTGCGTGAGCCGTCGGCTCTGTCCAGGCGCACTCCCTTCTCCGGAACGAAGAGGTGAACGATCTTGTTTTGGTAACGGGCCAGGTTCCCGTTTACGGTGTAGTTCCTGGGATGCACGTCGAGATCAGAGAAGGTTTTCCCGACCCTCTTTTCCACATCTGCCCGCCAGGCATCGAACTGAGCCTTCAGGGGACCGTGGGTCGCCTCCAGATTCGCGGACACCACGTGCTGAGGGAGCTTGCTGAGATTGGGCGCAAGTCCCAGCTTGCCCGTCAGGGTGCCCCAGCCCTTCGTGCTCGCCGTGAAGGAATCACCGACGCCTCTGACCGGTGAGGTGGTCGGGGTGTATTCGCGCACTTTCGCGGAACCGGAGGTTGTCGTCACCCCGGTCGTCACGCCGACCGCTTTGGTGGTCGGGGCGCTCGCTCGCGCTGGCGGGAGAGGACGCACCGGCGCCGAGGCGACGGTTCTGGCAGCAACTCGGGCGGAGGCGGAGAACTTCACCCCGCTCGTCACGCCGACCGCCTTGACGGTCGGGACGCCCACGCGCCCTGGCGGGGGAGGACGCGCCGGCGCCAAGGCGGCGGTCTTGGCAGGCGGTCGCGGGGGCGGGGGGAGGCGACGCGGGGGCGGTGGGGGCGGCGGCGGGGGAGGCTGCCTCTTCCAGATCGGTCCAAGTGCCATGGGGGGCTCCGGCGGTGGGGGTGGAGGTGGAATCGGAGGTCAGTACGCGCATGCGTGCAAACGGGTTACATGCCCTCCATTCGAATGGCTCGCGGAGGCAGGCGGAGCGACTTCTGACGGCGTCAGAAGTGGCGCGTGGGGTGGGGTCCCCGAGAGATCGGGTGCGTGAGAACTTCTGACGGCCTCAGAAGTGGGCACATGGGCATGCCTCGTGCCATGCAGCGTCAGTAGTACACGCCGTCCAGTTTCTCGAGCACAGCCTTGATGGCTTCCGGGGTGGTGCCGCTCCATTTCGCGAGATCTGTGGCTGCAAACGTCACAGCCGCTGTTGAAGGTGGATCTTCCACAAATCCTTCCGCGAGGATGGGCCCCTTCTTCCCGGGCCAGGGCAGAGCAGCCAGCTCAGCGGCTCTTTGCGCAGGGTCGAAAATGGTGAAGCAGGGCCACCTGGGAAAGCGGAGCGTCCGGGCGTCACAACTCAGGAAGCGCGTCATGTCCAGGTGGGCGGCGGTGAAGTCGCAATCCACAATGCTTGCTTCGGACGTGCCTCGCCAATTTCCAAAGTCGTTGCCGACGTAGCGCCCCTTGAAACAACACCCTGTCAAATGGGCGTCATCCCAACTGAAACTCTTCAGCACCCGCGCCACCTCAATGGTGCAGTCGATCAAGCGCGTCCGGGTCAGTTCCAATGCTTTCGCAGGGACCTTCACGATGAGGGTGCAGTTCCTCAGCGTCAGCGAGGGCCCCAGGTAATAGAGCTCGGTCCTGCTATCCAGGACGAGTTGCTCGTTCGCTATTTCGCGGTCGCGGAACTTGAGCATGATGCCGTGGCCACCTTTTCAGAAGAGGCGGCATTGTCGGGCGGAGCGCCTTTGATCGCGCGGCCCGAGCACTCGGCAGGCACGCTCCAAGAGGTCCTTGCTATGGCCAGCGGCGCACGGGCTGGATGGGCAGCGTCCGTTCCAGGATCGCTGCACCGGGCTTGGAATTCGGTTCCTTGGTGATGTACCCGTCAGTCCCCATGACGTAGCACACCGGGAAGCGGCGGCCATCCGGCAAGAGAACTTCGGTATAGCGGCCGTAGATGGCGTCTCGACCGTCGATCGTGAGGCCTTCCGTCCACAGGTGCCCGTACAGGAGGGTCCCTGCGGGCACAGCTTTGTTGGGGTTAAAGCTGGGTCTCACCCGGCCGACAATCTTCCCTTCGTGGTAGGTGCCGGTCTCGTGGCCGCCGGCAACGAAGGGCTGGTTGATGTCGATGTCAGCGTCGACGCGGCCAAGGTAGTTGCCATACTCGGTTTTGAAGAAGTTCATCTCCTCCATGCTCCGAAGGGCTTCGGGTGGGCAATCCTCGGGGATGGGCCGCAGTTGGGGTGCGGCGCAGCCGACGCCGAAGGTGGTGCACAGCCAGGCGGCAGCCGTCCTGACAGGCCAGGAGTTGCGGAGGGTGGACACGAGTGAACGTCCTTTCTCGAAAGCGGAGGAAGTCGAGCCGGGAGCAAACCACTCCCACCCGGCGGCGAAGAGGCCCAGGCTTAGCAGCAACAGCCCCAGGCCCAGGCCGATTCTCCGCCATCTCTCCGTGCGGAGAGCAGCTTTCTCATCCAGGTCGCGCAGCTCCGTCTCCATCTGCTGGACGGCGCTGGAGAACTGCTCCAACTGCTCTCTCAGGGAGAGCTCCTCTGCCTTCTGCTTGCGGGCCTCCTGGGCCCGGCGCTCCGTCTCCTGCTGGTGGAGGCGGCGCTCCTCGAGTTCGTCCTGGGTCGCGGGCGCGGGGGCCCCAGGAGGGAACTCGAGCGGGGCCTTCCAGGCCTTGGAGGCGCGCTCCTTGTTGGCGTCCCATAGCGCCTGCAGCAGCACCTCGGCACTCTCGTAGCGGTCCTCGGGGTGCTTCTCCAGCAGCCGCAGGGTGATGCGGCTGAGCGACTCAGGGACGTTGGGGTTGAGCCAGTGGGGAGCGCGGGGGACGATGTTCTGAATGGCCGTGAACAGTTCCTCCTGTGTCATGCGTGGATCGAAGGGCCAGCAGTTCGTGAGCGCCTCGAACATGAAGACGCCCACCTGGTAGAGGTCTCCCGCCTCCGCGGCATTGAAGCGGGTGCCTTCCTTTCGGGAGCCCTCACGCAGGAAGGCGATGCACTCCGGTGGTAGTGCGTGAGGTGTGCCCGGGGCCAGGCCCACGGTGAGGAAGGAGCCCCCCGGCAGCCACGCGCTGCCCAGGTCCACCAGCACCGGCCTGTGGTCCTCTGGAACGATGACATGCTCGCTCTTGAAGTCGCGGATGAAGATGCCGCGGCCGTGCAGCCCGGCCAGCACGCGCACCACGGCGATGAAGATGTCCACGAGCTGGGCGAGGGGGGGCCGGGTGCGCTCCCGCCAATCATGGAAGGGCTGGCCGGGCACGTGGTCGGTGACGATGTAGAGGTAGCCCTTCTTGGGGTGGGGCCACCTGCCCACGGCGCGCAGTTGAGGCAGTCCCTGCTGGGTGGCGTTGGCCAGCAGCACGGCGCCCTCGTGGCGCATGCGTCCATCCACCTGGCCCTCCTCCCGGGCCTTCTCGGGAGTGTCCTCGGAGAGCTCAGGGGCAGGGCGCACCGCTATCTTCAGGGTGAAGAACTCCCCGTCCAGCTCCGCCTTGAAGGCATGGCCGAAGCTGCCACTGCCCAACGACTGGACAATCAGCCAGGGGCCGACGTTATCCCCCGGCTTGAGGTGGTCGGGGTGAAAGGCTTGTTGCGTCATGTGCGTCTCCTCCTAATTGACGGTGAACTCCAAGGAGAGGAGCCGTTGGCCGCTGGCATCCGTGAGTTCCAGGCCAAAGTGGTTTCCCCGAGCCAACGGGGGCATCACGGCCTCAATCACCAGTTGCCCTGCCTCTCCAGGCGCCAGGTGTTCCGGTTTCATTCGCACCGAGAGCACCTTTAGGAGCCGCGCAGAAATAAAGTTTCAGTTTGGCCGGAGGGTGTAATTCCACTCACCATGGAAGTTGGAGCGCTCAAGGTGAAGGGCGGCCATCTGCTCGCGGCTGACGTCGACGCCTA
>NZ_JAHXBF010000042.1 GCF_020103695.1 Hyalangium versicolor | reverse complement strand
ACGACGCCTGGCCAGAGACTACGAGCGAAAAGAGGAGTCGTCCGAAGCCTTCGTCTACCTGGGGATGATCCGACTGATGCTGGGCCGCCTTGCCTGAATGCCTTGCCTCAACACCCTCTCAGCGGCGCATGCGGAGTGCTCACATGTCTGCTCTTGAATGCCTGTGGATCTGCAACACAGACGGAACGGCGCTCCTCCGAAGACGTGGAGTTTCCGCAGCGGGTGGAGGTTCCTCCCGAGAGGCCACTGCCTCCGGAGCCTGAGGGGCAGAGCTGGTATGTGAGTCCCAAGGGCTCGGATGCGGGGAAGGGAACACGCGAGTCCCCACTGCGCACCATTGGACGGGCCGTGGCGCTCGCCAGGCCAGGCGATGCCATCCGGGTGCAGCCCGGTGTGTACGCGGAGCAGCTCGTCCTGGGGTCGCGGGGTTCGGGCGCTGCCTCCATCCTCCTGAAGGGAGAGGGCCAGCCTCGGCCCACGCTCGTTCCGGGGGACAAGAGCCGGAGCACCCTCATCCGCGTGCGCGGTAGCTGGCGCGTGGAGAACTTCGAGATCGACATCGGCGGCGCTCCGATGATCGCCCTTGCCTTTGAGGCCGGTGCCAGCCAGGCGGCTCTGATCGACAGTGATGTGCACGGCGGAACGGCCGGCGCGGGCGTGCTCGTGGAGGGCGGGCAGGACATCACCCTCCAGCACAACGCCTTGCACCACTTCATCCGGGAGGGAGAGGACTCGCACGGCGTGGCCGTGGTGGGTCCATCGCGGAACATCGTCATCCGCGAGAACGACATCCATCACAACTCGGGGGATTCGATTCAGTGCCAGGCGGGGACGGCTCCCGCGGAGACCCTACTCATCGTGAGCAACACGCTTCACGACGAGGGGGAGAACGGGGTGGACATCAAACGGTGCAACGCCGTCACCGTGCGAAGCAACATCCTGTCGGACTTCCCGAACACGGACATCCGCGCGCCGGGCTCATCGGCGGGCGAGGCAGTGGTCATCCACGAGGCCGCGAGCGGGGTCTCCATCCAGGGCAACCTCATCTCCCGGGCGGGACGAGGCGTCTCCGTGGTGGACAGCTCGTCCACCGAGGACGTGTGGGTGGAGGGCAACGCCATCGAGGACATCCACAACTTCCCCGAAGGTAATGGCCAGGGCATCCGCATCGCGAGCGCCCGGAACGTGACGGTGGTGGGCAACACGATCGGGCGCACGGACAGCTACGCGATGATGCTGGCGGCCGATGGCCAGACCGTAAGTGGGCTCACCGTGAAGGACAACATCCTGCGCGCAGGCTCGCAGCCACTCCTGCTCCGGCTGGGGCGCGAGTCCTTCCGTCCGGGGATGGTCCTGCAGGGGAACTCCTATCTCCGCGGCGGCGTGCTGAAGGCCGACGGCGTGCAGGAGTTGCTCTCGGGGGCGAACCTGGGCTTCCAGGAGGCGTTCACCGGAGAGCAGCTGTGGCTCACTTCTCCGGAGAAACTCGAGGCGTGGCGGCAGGTGCTCCAGGTGGACCAGGGGTCCGGGCTGCTGGAGTGAGTCCCCGCTCTGACGGGCCAGGCGGGGCTCGTCAGTTCGAGGGCTTGGGCTCTTCGTCGGGGACGCAGCGCTCGACGAAGCCAGAGGCATCGCAGTGCGTCTGGGGACCGCACTGCAGGCGACAGGCCGGCTTCTCGCGGGTCTCCTTGGGTGGCGAGGCGCCGACGGTCGGATCCCCCACGAAGTCGTGAGGATCCTTCGGCTGAAGCTGCTGGCCGTTCTGCATGGATTGAGCGCTGTTGGGGCGGTCGGAGCTGCCTGCGGCAGGGCCAGCGCAAGCCGCCACGAGCAGAAGGGAGCCGAGTACGCCAAGAAGCTGTTTTCTCATGACATTCATTATGAGGTTACCGATGTCCCCAGGTGACTTATTTGGGGGAATCCCAAGGTGTCTCCTTCAGGACCCGTGTCTCCCGTGCAGCCCGCGTTCAAGATTCTGGAGAATCGAGAGCACTGGCGATCGAGTGAAGTGCCACGAATGAAACGGTTCTGAGCGGCAGTGTTTGTTGCTGCTAAGCCTGTCTTCCGCACTGCTAAGCTGCCGCTCCCCAGGCAGGTTGATACATGCCTGGGCGGTGGAGGCTGCTTCGCATGCGAGTGAAGGCCGTGCTCTCCCATTCGCAAGTTCCCGTGGAGGCGCAGGTCTCGCGCCTGCACGTCGAGGAGGGGCTGTCGCGCCTCTTCGTGGCCGACATCGAGTGGGTCTGCGCGGAGCCCGATCTGGATCTCGCGGCCATGGTGGGGACGGAGGGCGCCGCCATCGTCGCCGCGGACGATGGCTCCCAGCGGGTGTTCCATGGCCTGGTCGAGAAGGCCGAGTACCTGGAACGCCGGGGGGATCTCTTCGCCTATCGCCTGCGGCTGATGCCGCGTCTTCAAGGGCTCGTCCACCGCGTCCGCACCCGCATCTTCCAGGACAAGAACCTGGTGCAGATCCTCCAGGAGATCTTCGAGGGGGCTGGCATTCCGCGAGAGGACGTGGCCTGGAGTGTGCCCGAAGGGCCCGTGCGCGAGTACTGCACCCAGTGGCGCGAGAGTGAGCTGGCGTTCGTGCTGCGGCAGTTGGAGGACGAGGGCATCTTCTTCTGGTTCGAGCACACGGAGTCGGGTCACATCCTGCACCTGGCGGACTCGCCCGCTGTCCACGAGGCCATCGAGGGCGCGCCGGGGTTGAGCTTCGTTCCCTGGGACGAACGGGAGAGTCGCCGCGAAGTCGTCACGCATGTCACCTATGCGTCCCGGTTGGTTCCGGACGCGGTCAAGGTGCGTGACTGGAACTGGCGCACGCCCCAGCAGCCCGCGGAGGCCTCGGTAGGTGCCCAGGGCGCGGGAGCCCTCGAGCTCTATGCGTTCCCGGCAGGGTTCACCAGCACGGCGGCAGGCAAGCGTCGCGCCGAGGATCGTCTGACCGCCGCGCGCTCCCGTCAGCGCGTCCTGAAGGGCCGGACTCCCAGCCTGAGGCTCGCGCCCGGGCGCCGTTTCCTGCTCTTCGACGCGGAGCCTGCTCCCATCAATCGGGAGTACCTGCTGCTGGAGGTGAGCCACCTCTTCGAGGATGCCGCCGCGGGGACGGTGGCGGACGCGTCGGGCCGCTACCGCGCCAGCTTCGCCGCCATTCCCAGCGACGTGGAATTCCGGCCTCCACGCGTGATACCCAGGCCCCGGGTGCCGGGCAAGGAGCTGGCGGTGGTCACCGGCCCGCCCGGTGAGGAGATCCACGTCGACTCCTTCGGCCGGGTGAAGGTCCACTTCTACTGGGATCGCGAGGGCCCCACGGACGACAAGTCCTCATGTTGGCTGCGCGTCCAGCAGCAGAACACCGCCAGCAGCCAGATCCTCCCGCGCGTGGGCTGGGAGGTGGAGGTGGGGTTCCTCTACGGGGATCCAGATCGGCCCCTGGTTCTCCAGAAGCTCTACAACGCGGACAACCTGCCTCCGTACGCGCTGCCGGACAACCTCACGCAGAGCTCGCTGCAATCCTCGACGACGCCAGGAGGCGGGGGAACGAACGAGCTGCGCATGAATGACGCGTCGGGGGGGATGGAGTTCTTCCTCCACGCCCAGAAGGATCTGTCGCTCACGGCGGGCCACAACCTCTCCGAGCAGATCGCCGTGGACGAGGCGGTGCAGGTGGGCTCCGACTGCTCCGTGAGCATCGGCGCCACCGAGCAGATCTCCGTGGGAGGCAACCAGAGCTCCAGCGTCACGGGCGCGTGGGCGGGGGACACGGCCGGCGCGAAGACGGTGAACGTGGGGGCGGTGGATCAGTGGGGCGTGGGCGGCATGCACTCCATCACCGTGAAGGGCACGCGCGCCGAGGACATTGGCGGGTTGAAGAACGTGCTCGCCGAGAAGGTGTCGGAGACGTTCAACGCCGACCTCTCCACGCAGGTAGGCGGAGCGCTGAGCCTCAACTCCGTGGGGCCCATCGTGGAGGCGGTGGCGGGCGACAAGACGGAGACGGTTCTCGGCGCGAAGCTGGAGATCATCGCCAAGTCGAAGGCGGAGAACATCGGCCTGAACAAGGCGCTCACCGCCGGGGTGGTGAACATCAAGACGGGCAAGAGCATCTCCATGGCTGCCGAAGCGGCCCTGGCCGTCACGTCCGGAGGGCCGATGGTCATCCACTGTGATGGCGACTTCAACATCTCGGGCAGCAGCGTGACGATCAACGTCGGCGGGGCGACCCTGACGGCGGGCGGGAAGCTGAGCGCCACCCCTGGCTCCATGAAGCTCAAGGGAGACAAGGTTGGTGGGGATGGGGCTCAGCTCAAGCTCAAGGGCAACATCAAATACAAGTGAGAGGGCCGGGGCACGAACATGGGTGACGGAAGGAACCTGAGGTTCACGCTGGCCATCGACGGCGAAGAGGTGCTCTCGCACCGCGTCGTCCGCTTCGAGCTGGAGGAAGGCCTCTCCGAAGGGAGCCGTGGCTGGGTGGAGCTGGAGTCCGAGGAGGCGCTGGATGCCACCGAGCTCCCCGGCAAGCCGGTGCGGTTGGGGATCTCCTTCGGCAACGGTCTGCCGGACCGCGCCTTCCATGGCGTCATTCTCGGCACCCGCATGGAGGCCTTTCAGCCGGACCACTTCCGATTGCGGCTCGAGGTCGGTGCGCGGCTGCACCTGCTGGAGCTGGGGCAGGAGGTCCGCCTCTTCCAGAACCAGACCGTCCCCGAAGTCGTCAAGGAAGTGCTCGCGCAGGCGGGTATCCCCAAGGACGCTCAGTCCTGGCCGCTGGAGTCCTCCTACCCCAAGTACGACGCGCTCACGCAGTACAACGAGAGCGATTGGGCCTTCCTCCGGCGTTTGCTGGCACGCGAGGGTATTGCCTTCGTGGTACGCAATGACGTGGATGCGGAGAAGTTCGTCTTCTTCGACGGCTCCGATGGCCTGGCCCCCGTGGAGGGAGAGCTTGTCCTCATGGATCGCGCGAGCACCTCCACTGCGGAGGACACCGTGCTGCGGATCCAGGAGCGGCGCGCCGCGGCCTCGGACTCGGTGATGGTGCGCGACTATGATCCGCGGCGGCCCACCGTGAACCTCAGCCATACGGAGAAGGCCGAGGGCTCACGTGGGCGAGAGGTGTACCTGCACCCGGGCGGCTTCGAGGAGCTGGCGGAGGGCAAGCGGCTGGCGAAACGAGCCGTGGAGCGGCTCCAGGTGGACACCCACCTCCGCGAGGGGACGACGGACTGCCCCTTCCTGGAGCCGGGGCGCACCGTGGCCATGGAGGGACATCTCCGGCTCGAACTCAATGGACAGATGTTGCTGCTCTCCGTGGTGCACCGCGGCGGGCTTCTCCAGGGAGAGCCCGGGACCTTCGAGCAGACCTACGAGAACTCCTTCCGCGCCATTCCCCACGACACGCCCTTCCGCCCTCCGCTGCCGCCCGAGCCGCGCACGCCCGGGGTGCAGGTGGCCTTCGTCACAGGCCCCTCGGGTCAGGAGCTGCACGGCAACGAGCATGGCGAAGTGCGCGTGCGCTTCCCCTGGGATCGCTCGGGCATCCAGGATGACCGCAGCTCGCCCTGGCTCCGCGTAGGGCAGGTCGCCCTGGGGGGATCGATGATCATCCCCCGCGTGGGCTTCGAGGTTCTGGTGGATCATGAGTTGGGAACGTGGGACCGGCCCCTCGTCACCGGCCACCTCTATAACGGCGAGGCGCAGCCCCCCTACGCGCTGCCGGATCACGCCACGCTGAGCTCCTTGCAGACAGCCACGACGGATGGGGGCCCGGGAGCCAACGAGCTGCGCTTCGAGGATGCAGCAGGGGCCGAGGAGATCTTTCTCAATGCCTCGCACGACCTCACCGTCTCGGTGGAGCATGACGCCTCGATGCGCGTGCTCGTGGACGAGGCGGCTCAGGTGAGCGGCAACCGCACCTTCAGCGTGGGCGCCAACCTCACGGAGCAGATCACCTCCGATCGCACGCTCCAGGTCGGGGCCAACCAGAGCCTGAGCGTGGGGGCAGACCTCTCGGAGGCGGTCGGCGGAAGCTCGACGGTCACGGTGGGAGCGGCACGCAAGCTGACGGTGGGAGGAGACCTGTCGGAGAACACACAAGGCGCTCTCAATCGCAGCGTGGGAGGCTTGCAGTCCCTCACCGGAATCGCTGGCTACGATCGCAAGGTGGTGGGCGGCGTGAAGACGAGCGTGGGAGCGGCCTGGCTGGAGGTCTGCGCCAAGAGCCGCTCGACCACCTGTGGCCCCACGCGCGTGGAGACGGTGGGAGCCCTGAAGATGGTGAAGGCCAAGACGGTGGCGGTCTCTTGTGGCACGGCCTACGTGATGAACGCCGCGGCGGAGACGGTGAAGTGTGGCGGAGACCGGACCGACAAGGCGGGCGCGGCACTGGCGCTCTCCGCGGGAGGAGGCCTCAGCGTCAAGGCGAACAACATCAACATCACCGGAGAGAGCAAGGTGGTGTTGCGCGTGGGCGGTTCGGTGCTCGAAGTCACTCCCACGGGAGTCCGGATCAAGTCCTCGGATGTGAAGCTCGAGGGCGTGAAGAAGCTGGGCTCGACCATCGGTCATGAGAGCAACTGAGGCCACGAGAGAGGAGCGAACGTGAGCGACAAGAACTTCCTGAGCTCCAGCTTTCTCCTCGACGGGCATGAGGGGCCCCTCGCCGTGCATGCGGTGCGCGGGCGCGAGGAGGTGTCTCGGCCCTACCGGTTCGAGGTGGACTTCTCCGGGCAGGACGTGGACGTGGATTCCGCGCCGGGAGCCCGGGTGCTCCTGAGGCTGGAGTCTCCTCAGGTGGGCGAGCGCTTCGTGGGCGGCGTCGTCGAGGAACTGGAAGTGGCGGCCATGGCACAGCGGGTGGTGGACTCCCACGCTCGTTACCGGGCCTTCATCGTCCCCGAGCCGTACCTCGTCCTGTCGAACCGCCACGGCTTTCGCATCTTCCAGCAGAAGACCACGCGGCAGATCGTCGAGCAGGTCTGCCAGGATGCGGGGCTGGACAAGGAACTCTTCGACTGGCGAGGGGTGACGGGCTCCTATCCCAAGCGCGACTACTGCGTGCAGTACGATGAGACGGAGTGGGACTTCGTCTGCCGGCTGCTGGAAGACGAGGGCATCTGCTTCGCCTTCAGCCACATGGCGGACGGCGCGCGCATGCTCTTCGAGGACGACAGCAGCAGCGTGGATCTGCTGTCGACGGAGGAGCTGGAGTTTACCTTCGCTCCTCGGTCCGATGCGCCGGTGCCCCAGGTATGGGACTTCCATGTCGAGACGCGGCTTCGTCCCTCCAAGGCCACGGTCAACGACTATGACATGACGCGGCCGAGCACCTCGTTGCTCGCGAGCGCCGAGGCTCGGGAGGCGGTGAGCCGCGAGTGGTACGAGTACCCCGGCGGGTTCCGAGCCAATGCGGAAGGCAAGCGCAGGGCCCAGGTGCGGCTGGAGGAGCAGCGCTCCTCGAGGGTGGTGGCGCGTGGCCGCACGGATGCGCTGTTCATGGAGCCAGGGCGGCGCTTCCAACTGGTGGAGCACCCGGCCGCCAGCGCTGAGTATTTCGTCACGGCGGTCAGCTTCTACCTCCGATTCGATGAGGAGACCGCCGCCGATCGGCCCCTGGTGGACGCCGGCCCCTGGCTCTTCCAGATGGACTTCGAGGCCGTTCCCTCCGAACAGCTCTTCCGGCCCGCGCGGCTCACTCCGCGGCCGAGGGTGGTGGGGCCTCAGACGGCTCGCGTCACCGGACCGTCGGGCGAGGAGATCCACTGTGACGCCCACGGCCGGGTGAAGCTGCAGTTCCCCTGGGATCGCGAGGGGCAGTACGACGAGCGCACTTCGTGCTGGGTGCGCGTGACGCAGGCCCACACCACGGGCGCGCTGATGATCCCCCGGGTGGGCTGGGAGGTGCTGGTCGAGTTCGAGGATGGAGACCCGGACCGGCCGGTGTGCCTGGGCAAGGTGTGGAACGCCTTCTTCCCGCCGCCTGTCGAGCTTCCCGGGGGCAAGACCCAGACGGGGCACAGCTCCATCTCCTCACCGGGAGGAGGCGGCGTGAACGAGGTCATCTTCGATGACACGGCGGGCGCCGAGAGCGTCACCATCCAGGGCCAGTACGACATCTCCGTGAAGGCGGCGAACAACAAGCTGCTGAACGTGGGCCACGACCTGTCTCACGTGGTGAATGGCAAGCGCGAAGGGAGCGTGGGCGGCAACGAGCAGGTGGCCGTCAGCTCCAACCAGGACGTCAATGTCGGGGGCGCGAACGACACCAGCGTGGGCGCCATGCGGGACGTGAAGGTGACGGGCAGCGCCACGGAGGAGGTGGCCGGAGGCTTCACCCTCCAGGTGGGGGGCATGGAGATGATCCAGGTGGGCAGCCCCGTGCAGGCCGTGCTGGACACCATCAAGGAGGCGGCGGTGCAGGCGGCGGAGGGAATGGCGGCCCAGGCGCTCGGTGCGGCGCAGCAGGCATTGCTGGGCCCCATCCTCCCGGTGCTGGCAGGGGCACGCGCCGCGCTCGGTGAAGCGGCGCAGTTCGCGGGTCCCGCGGCGGCCTTGCTCAAGGGAGGAGACCCGAAGATCGCCGCGCTCGCGGAGGCGGCGGGCACCCTGTCGAACGTGGAGGGCGCTCGCGAGGCGGGCCAGATCGCGGCTGGGGTGGCCAGGCTCGCCGCCGGCAGCGGCATGGCGTCCCCCGCTGGGGGTGGGAGCGGTGGGGGCGGTGGCGCCTCGGGCAGTTGGGACGACGGGGGCTCGGCGGACGCTGGCGGCGGAGGCGGTGGTGGCGGCGGGGATGCGGCTCCCGAGGGACCTGCCGGAGCCACGGCGGGAGGCAGCGGCATCTGGCACACCGTGGTGAACGGCTCGGTGAAGGAGTCGGTGGGTGGACTGGCCGCCATCAACTCGCTGAAGGGCATCTCCTTCGCGGTAGGCGGCACGGCCACGGAGACGGTGGGGGCCGCGCGCGTGGAGCTCATCGGCGGCGGCAAGGCCGAGACCACCGGGGGCTCCAAGCTGGAGACGGTGGGCGTCTACATGGTGAATGCCAAGGAGTCGCTCGCCATCGACGCCAAGGCGGCGGTGGCGGTCAACATCGCCGGGACGCAGAAGCAGCGCATCTCCGGCGGCCACAGCATCAGCGCGGACGGTCCGGTGCTGGTGAGCGCGTCGCAGCTCAAGCTGAAGGGCAAGGGCACCATCACGCTCACCTGTGGAAGCACCAAGGTCGTGGTGAAGTCGGGCGGCATCTTCGTGGAGGGAGGCGCCGCGCTGACCATCGAGGGCAGTTCGATCGAGTTGGACGAGAACGCATTGGGGACATAGGCAGGTAGGAAGTGACGACGGTCGCACAGACTCCGGGAACCTGGCTCAAGGGAGGCGCGGGCGCGCTGTGGTCCGCCGCGTGCAAAGCCGCGCTCATCGCCTGTGGCATCAACCCGGACAACTTCGGCTCGTACAGCATGCGCGCCAACGCGCAGGGCCAGGAGCGCAAGAAGTACCGGGAACAGCGCATCAAGGAGTCCCAACAGGAGGGAGACAAGAAGCGGCCGCACGAGCCGAACTGCCCCGCCGGCGGCGACCCGAGCAGCCTGTGCATGTGCATCGAGAGCGATGCGGCCTACAAGGAACTGGGGGTGGAGAAGTGGATGCTGGCCAACTCCCAGTCCGGGCACATCTCCCAGAATGCCTTCTACCAGCAGCACCGCAATGACGCGTGCTCGAACATTCCTCCGACGGACGGCAACTCGGGCACCTACGGCTACCAGGACAGCAAGGCCTTCTGCATGGATCACCTGGGGCGCGCCAACAACCCGGGGACCATTCACTACGAGATCACCAACCGCGAGTCCCAGTTCGCCCAGCACCTGGCGAAGCAGGGCATCACCGTTGTCCCCGAGCCCACGATCCAGGAGGGCGTGAAGGGCACCGCGGCCGTGGCCGCCGGAGGTGCCATGAGCCGCCAGAAGGGCAACGATCCCAATGCGCCCTTCGACAAGGACCTGGGCAAGCTCACCCCTGAGCGTCAGCACGAGGGGCAGCGCTCGGATCAAGCCAAGGATGAGCACGCCGCCAAGTTGAAGAGCCAGGATAATGCGTCGTCGGCCGCAGGGGCCTCCGGGTCGGCGGATGCTGGCACTCCGAATGCGCCATCGACGAAGAGCCCCAGCCCGGAGGATGTGCAGAAGGCCATCGAGTGCATCTCGGATGCGTGGAAGCAGTCACTGGACGAGATGCGCAACGACGTGATCAACAAGCACTCCGTCGCGGGACAATCGGACGAGTGCAAGAAGCAACTCAAGGAGTACAACAAGACCCGGCCGCCAGGGACGCCGAAGGCGAAGGGCTATACGGACCTGCCCAAGGATCGGCGCGAGAAGGTCGACGAGGCGGTCAAGCAGAAGGTCACCGACCGACAGAAAGAACTCGAGGGGATAGGGGCGCACGACAAGCTTCAGAAACAGAAGGATCCCGGTCGCCCCACGGAGAAGGACTGCCTTGAGTACCAGTCCAACTGGCTCTACAACCAGCACAAGACGAAGGATGGAACGTATCCGCCCATGCAGGGACGCGTGCCTGATAGCAACGTAGGCGACGACACGAGCCTCGACAACAACGGTGGCAACGGCGAGTTCTGACCCCCAGCATCAACGATATCGAGAACATGGAAATCGAAACCGCCAACTACAGTGCGAGTGGTCCGTCGTTCGACGCTTGTTACTACCTCTGTCAGCGCTACGACGCGGAGCGCGGCTACAAGCCCTTCGAGTCTGAGTGCTGGGTCGTCACTCATCAACCCGCCGCAGGCGACACGACCGACATGGGCGCGCGGCTGGGATCGACAGGCTGGCTGACCCGCCTGTGGCGCTCGCCCTCTGGGGCCGCGTTCGTCAGCAGTTCCACGGACGCACTGGTGTTCTTCCATCCCGATCTGGATGGGAACCGAAGCGCTCCTTTCACGAAGATGAAGCTGGGTGTACCCCTCAATGGCGTGTGGGGGTTGCGTGACGAGTACGTGTTGGCGTGGGGGACGACGTACGAAGGCACGCACCACCTCTACCGATATGACGGCAAGAACTGGAACGAGATGAGCGCGCCGGACTTCGAGGTGCGAGCCATTCACGGGCTGGCCGAGGATCTGTTGTACGCGGTGGGCGTGGGAGGAGGGGTGGCCCGCTGGGATGGACAGGCATGGAAGCGCTTCCCGGTCCCAACGAACGAGGTCCTCAACAGTGTCTTCGTGGCAGGGCCAGACGAGATCTATGCCACCGGCGGGTCTGGCTCGTTGCTGGAGGGCAGTGCGCACGGCTGGGGGAAGATCGGAGAGGCACCCGGGCCTGGGCCCAAGCCGCTGCTGGGTGTAGCGAAGTGGAACAAGGAACTCTGGGTCGCGGCGGGGCAGGCGGGCCTGTTCAAGCGTGTAGGCACCGGGAATCAACTCGAGTGCATCAAGCCGAATCTCTGGGCAACAGGCCTCGAAGTGGGCCAGCAACTCCTCATCTGTTGCAAGGATGTGATCGTCAGCACTGCGGACGGCCAGCGCTTCCGGGGCTCGGGTAAGAACTACGTGCTGCAGAAGCGGAAGGGCAAGGCGCTGGGCGATGTCGGATGAGGTCGTGCCATGGAAATCGAAATCGCTAACTACAGTGCGAGCGGGCTGGCGTGCAGCAATTGCTACTATCTTTGCCAGCGCTACGATGCGGAGCGCGGCTACAAGCCCTTCGAGTCCGAGTGCTGGGTCGTTACCCATCAACTCGGTGGCGGAGATCAGACGACCATAGGGGCACGCCTGGGATCGACAGGCTGGCTGACCCGCCTGTGGCGCTCGCCCTCTGGGGCTGCGTTCGTCAGCAGTTCCACGGACGCTCAAGTGCACTTTCATCACGATCTGGTGGGGGACCGGAACGCTCCGTTCACCAAGGTGAAGCTGGGGATACCCCTCAATGGCGTCTGGGGGTTGCGTGACGGGTATGTTTTGGCGTGGGGGACGACGTACGAAGGCACGCATCACCTCTACCGGTACGACGGCAAGAACTGGAACGAGATGAGCGCGCCGGATTTCGAGGTGCGAGCCATTCACGGGCTGGAGGAGGATCTGTTGTACGCGGTGGGTGCGGGGGGAGGGGTGGCCCGCTGGGATGGACAGGCGTGGAAGCGCTTCCCAGTTCCAACTGACGAGGTCCTCAACAGCGTCTTCGTGGCAGGGCCTGACGAGATTTATGCCACCGGCGGTGCTGGCTCGCTGCTGGAGGGCAGTGCGCACGGGTGGGGAAAGATCGGGCAAGCTCCTGGGCCTGCTCCCAAGCCGCTGCTGGGTGTGGCGAAGTGGAACAAGGAACTCTGGGTCGCGGCCGGGCAGGCAGGGCTGTTCAAGCGTGTGGGCACCGGGAGTCAACTCGAGTGCATCAAGCCGAATCTCTGGGCGACGGGCCTCGAAGCGGGCCAGCAACTCCTCATCTGTTGCAGGGATGTCATTGCCAGCACCGCGGACGGCCAACGCTTCCGAGGCGTGGGCAAGGATTTCGTGTTGACGGACCGGAAGAGCAAGTCGTTGGGCGATATCAGCTGAGCCCGCGAGCAACGGCATGGCTGGAGCACCAGGAGGTTCCACTTTGAATTCCGTTTTCCCCCACCCAAGGAAGAGCCCATGAAGCCAGCCCTGCGTCACGCCCGCCGTCCCGCCGCCGCGAGGAAGAAGGCGTCTGCCCCTCTGCCCGCGGGCGCGGTGCTGCTCGCCACCGTGGTGGCCGAAGAGTCCGGCGGCTGGCGGGTCCGCATCGGGACTCAGGAGCAGGTGCTCCCGCTGGACGCTTCCGTGGATCCCGCGCTGATGCGTCAGGCGCTCGAGGAGGGCGCGCGGGTGCTCGTCGAGAATTCCGGGACGCCCTCGGTGGTGGGGGTGGTGCAGACGTCACGCAGCCTGCGTGTGGATCGCCAGGGAGTGGTGGACGCGGTGGTGGAGCGCTTCTCCCTGCACGCGCGCCTGGGCGCCACGCTTCAGACGTCCTCGGCCTTCATGCGGGTGAAGGGCTCGGAGGTCGAACTCTATGGCACCCGCGTGCTCACCCGCGCTCGCGAGGTCGCGAAGATGCTCGCGCGCATGATCAGCCTCAACTAGCGGAGCCCACCATGAGCCTGACGACGACCAAGATGGAGGCTGCCACCTGCAAGCAGCCGCTCAAGTTCGTGCCCCTGGCGCCCAACGTGTGCCTCATCCCCGCGCCGCCGCCGCCCGCCGGCCCCCAGGGCATCCCCACTCCGTTCCCCATCACCACGGACACGAGCAAGATCGACAAGAAGCCCGTGCCCAAGGTGAAGCACAAGGGCGGTGAGGTGCCCAACACGGACTCCGTCTTCAGCGGCATCCAGGGGAACGTCGGGGGAGTGGGGCAGTTGCCTCCCTCCAAGCCGACGAAGGACATCCTCACGGGCGTGAACCTGAAGAACGCATCGGCCATCGTGGGGTGTCCCAACTGCCAGGTTGGCGGCAAGAGCTTCATCATGACGGGCAGCCCCGGGCTCGGGAACCACACCTGACCTCCCGGTCGGGGCCCTCTTATGTCCGAGCCCTTCATCGACACGATGATCGACGCGCGAGAGGATGCGCCTGTCATCCGCGTCGCGCTCGGACTCACCGCGTATCTGGCCGAGCCGGAATTCTGGGCTCGCGAGGGCGCCCAGCGCGCCCTGGATCTGATGCTCCAGGCCTCCGTAGGGGGACAGCTTCGGTACTACACCACGTCCGTCATGACGCAGTGGCAGGCGGCCGGGCCGAAGACGCTCCAGGGGCTGCGCCAGGGGCTTAGCTCGCGCATCCTCGTTCAGGAGCGCCCGCGCCACTTCATGTTCTTCCGGCTCGCGGACGTACCCAACTGTCCCTCGGTGGGCTTCTCCTATACGGAGATCGATCCGCGGCGGGACGCGCGCTCGGCGGTGCTGGAGCTGACGTTGCCCCAGGCGCATCCGCCGGAGGAGTTGCTGGCGCTGGCCATCGCGCTGGGCAAGCTGGGGCCGCTGCACTCGCTGGTGGGCGGCTATGTGGCGCGCTGGAACGTGCTCCACCAGAAGACGGCCTTCAACCAATTCTACCTATGGGCCCAGCGCTACCTGGGCCTGGACATCCAGGACGCCGAGGAGCTGGCGGCGTACACCCCTTCCGCGCTGCCCGGGAGCAACTGGCTGACGCTGGTGAGTGCCCGAGTCGCCGGGGAGCGGGAGTTCGAGCTCGCCGCGCTTCAGCGCGTTCGCTGGCAGGAATCCGTGACGGTGGCCCCCGTGGGCGAGGGCCTGTTGTTGCGCGCGGGGGAGCGGCCCACGCTGGGGGATCTCAACCGCCTCTCCTACCCTCAGGCCTATGCGGAGGTCGCGCGCCAGCTCGAGCCTCTCTTCGTGGAGGAGCCTCCCGAGTTCTGGGGGCAGTTCACCAACACCGCTCGCACGGGCGCCTGGCTGCGGCGCCTGGTAGGCGCCCGGCACTGGTCGGCGTGAGGCTTGGGGGAAAGCGCATGGCGGATCCACGACACAGCGGAGCGCGCGTCCCCGGAAAGCGTGGGGGTACCGCGGCTGGCAAGGACTCCGGCCAGGGCGAGGGTCCTCCCAGCCTGGATCTGCCGGCGCGCCGCGTGCTGCTCGATGAGGCGCTCGTGCAGCTGCGCGCGGTGAAGGATCCAAAAGTTCCTCTGGGGGCCGTGAAGCGCCACGTGGAGGCCGCGCTCCGGGCGCTCTACGGCGCGCTCGTCTCGTCCGCGGACGAGGCCCGCTACCGTCCGTACACCACCCAGGCGCTTGCGCGGGCTCGTGCGGGGCTCGACTCGCTGAACGCCGCGGGCAGCCAGGATGCCGCCGTGGCTCGGAGCGTCGCCGCCCTGAGCGAGGCCACGCGAGGCTGGGAGCAGGCTGCCCGCCGCACCTTGCTCCATCCGCTGGAGCTGCCCCGGCCGCCTGATGGAGCCCGGCCGAGGCGGCTCACGGACACGCCCGCGCTCCTCACGCTCCCCCGAGGGCCCGTGCCTCCCGCAGTCGTGTTGCCACTGGAGGAACAGCCGGAGGTGGAGGCCCTGGAGTCTGTCTCCGAGCCTCCGATGCCACTGCCTGCGATGTCGCTGGACGCGTTGCTGGCTCAGGCCGCCGCTGCGGGGGCTGCGTTGGAGGCACCCCCGCGGAAGGAGCCTGCCCCGCCTCCTGCTCACAAGTCGGAGCGGGCCCCCGTGACTCCGGAGGAGATCGAGCAGGAGCAGTTTGGCGCGAGGCTCTCGCGAGAAGAGGTGGAGCTTCTGCGGGCGAAGGCCTTCTTCGAGGAGCTGGCGATGATGAGCGTGATGCGCCAGCCCGACGCGGGTGAGCTCTGGAGCAACCTGCGCCCCGTCGAGGAGCGGCTGCTGGCGCGGGTGGAGGGCATCCTGGCCTGTGGTGAGTGGGTGCTCTCGGAGTTGGTGGCGCTGCTCTGTGAGCGCCCGGTTCCGGACCCCGAGATGACGTGGGCCGCGCTCTTCATTCATGGGAGCCTCGCCGGTGAGGACACGCTCCACCAGATGGAGCGGCTGCTGAGAACGGCCGGGTTGGAGGAGCCCGTCGTCTTCGATGCCGCCTGTGACGCGCTGGCCTTCGTGCCGCACCCGGGGCTCCAGGCGATGATGCGCAAGTGGCTCACGGACAAGGAACTGCTCCACCGCCGGTTGGCGGTACGGGTGCTGGGACGCCGCGGGCTGCTCGATGCGGCGCAGGCGCTCGTGCTCGCGAGGGGGGAGGAGCCGGAGTTGGCGCTGGAGGGGGCCCGTGCGCTGCCGATGGCGCCAGGGGAGCTGGATCTGCGCGAGACCGCGCAGTTGCTGGGGCACAAGCAGGAGGAGATGGTCTCCTGTGCCATCGAGGCACTCTGGCTGCGCCACTCGCCGCTGGGCCTGCGGCACGCCCAGGCGCTGGTGGCCGAGGGACGCGGGGCGTTCGCGAGTGCCGCTCTGTGGCTGGCCGCCGGGGGAGGGCCCGAGGCGCAGCCTGTCTTCGAGGCGGCACTGGCGCGGGGCGCGTCTCCCGTGCTGCTGGAGGCGCTGGGCTGGTATGGCAATCTTCAGTTCATGGAGCCGCTGCTGGCGCTGCTCGAGAAGGGGAAGGTGGCGGCGGTAGGAGCCCTGCAGCGGCTCACCGGGGCCTCTCTCACGGATGAGGAGCCGGAGCCCGAGTACGTGAAAGGAGAGGAGCCCTTCGTGCGCGGCTTCTCGCCACCCTCGGAGGAGCTGGAGCTATCGATGGACGCGGCGGTGTGGTCGGCGTGGTGGAAACAGCACCGCGGCCGGGCCTCCGTGAAGAAGCGCTATCGCTGGGGCCACCTCTGGTCCGCTCAGGACAACCTGTGGGAGATGGAGCTTGCTCGTGCCTCGATGCCCGAGCGCAGGCGAGCCTTCCACGAGCTGGTGGCGAGAGCGGGCGCTGCCCACCCCTTCGAGCCCCGAGACTTTGTCGCCCGGCAACAGGCCGCGCTTGCCCGGTGGCGCGAGGCGCCCGAGCCCCGGCGCATCACCAGTGGTACCTGGCCCCCTTCCTTCTCACGCTGATGAACCTCCCCGAACTCAATACGCGCACTCGCGCTACCGTTGAGCTCCTCCCGCAGTTCGGGCTGGACGGGGCGCCGTGTCTCGTCGTCGTCATCAAGCAGCAGTTCGTCGTCCACCACATGCGGGTGCTGGAGCGCCAGAACGGTGCTCAGGTGCGGCTGGTGGACGAACTCTGGGAGCCCGATGCTCCGGAGAGCACCATCCGGTACCCGGCGGATGGGTGTCTCGGCAAGCCGAGCACGGACGTGGTGGTGGTCGGCAACGCCATGGCCCCGCATTCCAAGTCCGTGACGGAGCTGGACGTGCACGTGCAGGTGGGCCCGGTGCGCAAGCAGCTCAAGGTGTTCGGCCTGCGCGTCTGGTTCCGGGGAGCGCTCGGGATGGCCCTCACGGCGCCCCGGCCCTTCCAGTCGGTGCCGCTGCGCTGGGAGTACGCGTACGGAGGGATGGATACCAGCAATCCGAAGAAACTGGCTCGCGAGCCGCGCAACCCGGTGGGCCGTGGCGTCGTGGCGGACACCGATACGCTCCTGCACAAGCCGGGGCCGCAGATTGAGGATCCTTCGGAGCTCATCAGCAGCGCGCGGACGCGGCCGGCGCCCACGGGGGTGGGGGCGCTCGGTCCCCAGTTCGAGCCTCGGGCCCGCTACGCGGGGACGTATGACGACCGGTGGCAGAAGGAGCGCATGCCGCTGCCGCCGCTGGATTTCGACAAGCGCTTCTTCCAGGTGGCCGCCCCCGGGCTCGTCAGCCCCTCCTATCTGCGCGGGGGCGAGAGCGTGGTGTTGGTGGGGTTGTGCGAGGGCGGACCGCTGGAGTTCGAGCTGCCGAAGCTCGCCTTCTTCGTGGGCAGCCGGACGGTGAAGGGAGACCAGGAGTATCGGCCCGTGCTGGACACCGTGCTGTTCGAGCCCAACGAGCGCCGGATCGAGATGACGTGGCGCTCGTGCATCCCTGTGCCCCGGCGTGCTCACGACCTGAAGGCTGTCACCGTGTACGAGAAGGAGTTCCGTTGATGGCAGGGCCAGCGCAGTGGCGCGAGCAGGGGAACGCGGTCGCCATCGTGGGGACGGGAGCCTTCAACGGGCTGGCCTTCAACGCCGCGCAGAGCTGGGCCTTCTGGCGGGCCGAGGCCACCGGGGTGGTCGAGTCTCCCTTCCGCTGCGCCAATGGCTTTCGGGCCACCATGGTGTTGGCTCGCACGCTGTCTCCACGGGCTGTCGGAGTGGAGCGGATGGAGGCGCTCGCACTGGGAGCGCTCGAGGAGCTGGTGCCGGCGCTGGGAGCCGGAGGGGGCGGCGGGCCGCGTGCACTGTGGCTGGGGCTGCCGGAGCGGTATGGCGAGGGGGCGGGACGCGAGCACGTCGCGGAGCGGCGGCGGCTGGAGCAGAGCGTCCAGGCCTGGTGCAACCGGCACGCGGGGAAGATGCCCGTCAACCTGGTTCCTCGCGGGCATGCCTCGCTGGCATGGGCGCTGGAGGCCTTCTCGGAGGTGGCCTCGGGGCGGCTCGAGGCGGCCATCGTCGGAGGTGTCGACACCTACTATGCGCCCGAGGTGGTGGACGAGCTGCTGACCCAGGAGCGGCTGTTCGATGGGGACAACCTGGACAGCTTCATCCCGGGAGAGGGGGCGGCCTTCCTCGTGCTCATGCGGCCTCGCGTGGCCCAGCGCCAGGGGCTGCCCGTTCTGGCCCGCGTGGAGGCCGTGGCGACGGGGTTCGAGCCAGGAGCGATGTTCTCCGAGCAGAGCTGCACGGGAAACGGGCTGGCGCAGGCGGTTCGGGGAGCGGTGCAGGGGCTGCCCGCGTCGGGACGGCGGCTGGAGTGGTTGTTGGGCGATCTCACCAACGAGAACTACCGCGCCCAGGAATTTCAACTGGCCTTGCCGCGTGGAGTTGCTCCGGGAGGGCTCGACTCCGCGGGGAAGGATTACCAGCCCATCGCCGCGGATGAGGTGCAGGCGGACTTCCTACCGCTGCGGTTTGGGGACCTCGGCGCTGCCACCCTGCCCACGGCCGCCATCATTGCCGCGCACACATATATGAGAGACCCGCCCGTGACTCGGACGTGTCTGCTCATGGGAAGCTCCGTGGGACCGCATCGAGGAGCCATGTTGATGGCTCCCGTGTGACTGGCCTCTCGTCTCAGAGCAGGCCCTGGCGGTTCATCTCCTTGGGCTGCGGCAGGCCCATCACCTTGCACAGCGTGGGTGCGATGTCCGCCAGCACGCCCGGCCGCAGCTTCTGCCCGCGGAACGCCGGGTGGATCAAATAGAAGGGCACCGGGTTGAGCGTGTGCGCCGTGTGCGGCTCGCCCGTCACCGGGTCCTTCATCTGCTCGCAGTTGCCGTGGTCCGCCGAGATGGCCAGCACCCAGCCGTTGCGCTGGCACGCCGCGCCCAACTGCCCCAGGCACTCGTCCACCACCTTTACCGCCTGGATGGCCGCGTCCAGCCTGCCGCTGTGCCCCACCATGTCCGGGTTCGCGAAGTTCACCAGCGCGAAGTCGTACTTCCCCGAATCGAGCCGCTTCACCAGCTCCGCCGTCACCTCGCGAGCCGACATCTCCGGCTTCAAGTCGTACGTCTTCACGTCTCGCGGCGACGGCACCAGGTGCCGCTCCTCTCCCGGGAACACCACCTCGCGGCCCCCGTTGAAGAAGAATGTCACGTGCGCGTACTTCTCCGTCTCCGCCGTGCGGAACTGCTTGAGCCCCTGCTCCGCCAGGATCTGCGGGAAGATCTCCTGCGGCTGCTCCGGCCCGTACGCCACCGGCAAATCAAACGTCTCGTCGTACTGGGTCATGCACACGTACCGGCCCAGCACCAGCCCGCCGCGTTCGAACTCCTTGAAGTCCGGGTAGGCCAACGCGCGCGTCATCTCGCGGGCCCGGTCCGCGCGGAAGTTGAAGAACATCACCACGTCCCCATCCTTGATGCGCCCCACCGGCGTCCCATCTCCCTGGGAGATGATCGTGGGGTGGACGAACTCGTCGGTGATCTTCTCCGCGTACGAGGCGCGAATCGCGGACAGCGCGTCCGGCGCCTTCGGGCCCTGGCCGAACACGATGGCGTCGTAGTGCTGCTTCACACGGTCCCACCGCTTGTCGCGATCCATGCCGTAGTAGCGCCCGCCCACCGTGGCGATCTTCGCGGCCTGCGTCTCCTTCAGGAAGCGCTCCAGCTCCTCCACGTAGCCCAGGCCGCTCTGCGGCGGCGTGTCTCTCCCGTCGAGGAACGCGTGGATGTACACCTGCGGCAGGCCGCGATCCCTCGCCGCCTTCAGCAGGCAGTAGAGGTGATCCATTGACGAGTGCACGCCACCCGGAGACACGAGCCCCAGCAGGTGGAACGCCTTGCCGTCCGCCTTCGCCTTGTCCATGGCCGCGCGGATGATGGGGTTGTTGCCCAGCTCCCCGGACTCGCACGCCCGGTTGATGCGCACCAGGTCCTGGTAGACGATCCGGCCCGCACCGATGTTGGTGTGGCCCACCTCCGAGTTGCCCATCTGCCCTTCCGGCAGGCCCACGGCCAGGCCGGAGGTCTGGAGCTCCGTGAAGGGGAAGCCGTGGGAGATGCGCTCCAGATGGGGGGTGCCGGCAATGAGGATCGCGTTGTCCTCGCGTTCCTTGCGGATGCCCCAGCCATCCAGGATGCAGAGCAGAACCTTGTGCGCGGGTGTCGTCATGGGCTCAAAACTATCCACATAGGAGCCCGGAGGGAGGGAAAAATGCGAGGCCTCGGCCGTGCCGTCGCTCGGCGGACGGCGGAGCCCAGGGCGCACAGGCGGTGGGCGAGTGGGTGGAAGGGCCCCCTCAGGCCAGGATCCGCTCGTCCTTGCAGTGCGGGCGGCTCGCGGAGGGCTCCGGGAGCGGCTCCACCCGGAACCACGGGGACTCCCAGCTCATCATATGATGGGCGGCGGCCGCGCCGAACGTGTCCTCGCAGGCCACCTGGAGGATCTGACCCTGCTGGAACTGGAACGTCCCCGAGCGCAGGCCCTGCTTCATGCGCAGGACGCACGTCTCGCGCTCGTGACAGAGGATCCGCAGCAGATCGTGCAGGGCCAGGGACCGGTACTCCTCGCTCGCCTGGCTCCGCAGGCAGTCCTTCACCCGGGAGACCAGCGCGTGCGGCGTCAGGGGCCGGCTCAGGTGTCCCCGCCAGACCAGGGTCTCGAGCTTCTCCGTCTTCCGCACCCGGCTCGTCGTCAGCACGGCCACCTTGGGGCGGTAGTTGGCCAGGTAGGTCAGCAACTCCAGCCCCGCGCGATCGGGCAGGCCCGTGTGGACGATGACCAGGTCCACTTCCACATCACACAGCGTCCAGAGCGCCTCCAGGTAGCTCGAGGCCGTGAGCAAGCGGAACTCCGGGTAGGGGGCGAAGGCACAGATGGCCGTTGCGTGGACGCAGTGGTTATCGTTGACGAGAAGGATCGTTTTCATACCGGTGAGTCAGAGCAACACCGGTGCCACGCTTCACTGCCGGCCATCCTCTCGAAATCCCAGCGTTTGTGGACAGCGGGCCCCGGCTCGAGTCAAGCCAGGGCCATGACGCGCGGCGTCCTGCCACAGGTTGCGGGATTCTGCCGCGTCCCTGTCTCGCTCACTGGCGCGTTCTAGGGGCGGGGCTCCGCGGAGCGGGTCATGAAGTCGACGCGGCGGTTGATGGCGCGGCCCTCTGGCGTGGCGTTGGTCGCCACGGGACGGGTCTCTCCGTAGCCGTGCGCCTCCATGCGCTCGGGAGCCACCCCGTGCTGGGCCAGGTATGCTCGCACCGCCTCCGCCCGCCGCTGGGAGAGAGAGAGGTTGTAGTCGTCCGGGCCCCAGTCATCCGTGTGGCCCTCGATGAGCACGGAGATGACGTTCGGGTGCTCGTTGAGGACAGACACCATCTGATCCAGCAGCGGGTAGGAGCGGGGCTGGATGGTGACCTTGTTGAACTCGAAGTGGATCGTCTCCTTGAGCGCGATGCGATCCCTCTGGATGGACACCAACTGCCGCTCCTTCTCGGGGCAGCCCTCGTTGTCCGGAGGGCCGGGCTGGCACGGGCAGTTGTCCAGATCGTCCGGCAGGGTGTCTCCGTCCGTGTCCAGGGGCAGGCAGCCGTTCAACTCCGGCAGGCCGGCCACCTCGGGGCAGGCGTCCTGTTCGTCCAGCACCCCATCCTCGTCCGAGTCCTTTGGCGGGCAGCCCAGGTGGTCCGCTGGGCCCGGCTCGGTGGGGCACTGGTCCACCGCGTCCGGCAGGCCGTCGGTGTCCTGGTCCGGGCAGCCCTGGAACTGCGGCAGGCCGGGCTCCCTCGGGCACTGGTCCACCCTGTCCTCGAGGCCATCTCCGTCCGTGTCCTCCAGCGGGCAGCCCTTCTCGTCCACCTTCCCTCCCTCGATGGGGCAGGCGTCGTTGCCGTTGCTCACGCCGTCCTCGTCGTCATCCAGGTGCGGACACTGCTCCGGGGTGTGCCGACCTCCCGCGATGCACGTCGGGGGCGTGTACACGTAGGCCACGCCGAGCAACAGCCGGAAGTCCGGTGTCCCAGGCGCGGTGCCGTAGCCCAGGCCTCCCAGGGCATATGCCTCGACGGAGGCATTCACCGGCATTCGCACGCCCCCCATGGCCTCGAAGGAGGTGCCCTCGCGCCGCAGGGGCACCGCGGCGATGACGGACGTCTCCGCGCGAAGGCCCTCTCCGGTGGTGGCCAGCATGGCGCCCACGCGCAGCGCGTAGCCGATCTCGTCCTGGATCTTCGAGTCCGGCGTCAGGATGGTGCGGGGCCGCAGCAGCACGCCCGCATCCAGCGCGCCGCGCAGGAAGCCCTGGCGGCGGCCCACCATGATGCTCGGGATGGCTCGCTGCTCCCGCGCCAGCGCCTCCGCCCGGCCCAGCCTCGGGCCCGCCTGCACGCCCACGGACAGGTCCACGGGATCCTCGTGGCGCTCGGACAGCAGCCTCCAGCGCGCGCTCAACATCGGAGTGCCCAGCGCCGGGCCCTCCGCGGGCCTGGCGAGCCCCCGCGCCGTGAGGTCATCTCCGCGCTGGGAGAGCAGGAAGGGGATCTGCACGCCGATCTCCAGCTTGTCCATTAGACCGTAGGCCGCGGAGAAGTGCGCTGTGGCCCGGTAGTGGACGACGGAGCCCAGCCGCTCGCCGTTCTGCACGAACACGAGCGGATCGTTCTCGTAGTGGCCAGTGAGGGAGACGCGGTAGGCGCCGTCCGGCAACAGCTCGCCCGTGCCGAGCACCAGTGAGCCCGCGGCGCTGGGGTTGAGGCTCAGCCGCTCCATCTCGAAGGTGGGCAGCTGCCGCGTCTGCGCGGAGCTCGGGGCGCTCAGCAGCATCGCTGCGGCACCGAGCAGCCCCGGCACCGTGCGAGCACGCTCGCGGGAGAGCCGGCGCCTCCCGGTGAGCAGCGCCATCGCCAGCCCCATCATCGCCAGCATCGACGGGCCGCTGCCCGTGGAGGCACAGCCGTTGCCACCGCCCAGCACTGCGCGGTCCCAGTCGATGGGAGGAGGCAGGACCGTCCACGTGCCCTGGGCCGGGGTGGGATCCACATTGCCCAGGCTGTCCCTGGCGCGAACCAGGAGCTGGTGGGGACCCTCGGAGAGTCCTTCGAGGGAGGTGAGCTTCGAGCACGGCATGAACTCGCCGCCCTCCAAGCTGCACTCGTACGTCACATCCGGCTTGGAGGCGGCGAACTCGAACTGGGCCTCCGTGTCCTGTGTCTCGGCGGGGGGGCCCGAGAGGATCCACGTGTCCGGCAGTTTGATGAGCAGCACCGTGACGGTGGTGGTGCAGCTCGCGGTGTTCCCGGACGCATCCTTCGCCGTGTACTTCAGCTCCGTGGTGCCCAGCGGGAAGTGCGTCTGGTCGGGCTGGCTCACCTGGACCGCCAGGTCGCACGAGTCGGTGGCCATGGCCGCGCCCGGCGTGACGGTGGCCTCGTTCGCCTCGAGCACCTGCACGTTGAGGGGCTCGGGGCATGCGATGGAGGGCGCGCGCGTGTCGACCACCTGGACGGCCCGGTCCAACTCCGCCTTCTGGCCGGAGGGATCCGTGGCGAGGTAGTGGAGCGTGTAGCTGCCCGGCGTGTGGGGATCGAGCGTGCCGGAGTGCTCGATGCGAGCCGTCACGTCTCCCGCGCAGGCGTCGAGCGCCGTGGCACCCGGGTCCTTGTAGGGCTCACCGCACTCCATCGTCAGCGTGCTCGGGCCGTTGAGCGAGAGCACCGGCGCGCCGCTGTCCTTCACAGTCACGGTGCGGTGGACCGGCGTGGCTGCGTTGCCGGACGGGTCCGTGACGCCATAGCTCAGGAGGTACGTGCCCGGCGCGCCCGTATCCACCTGGCCCGAGACCTGGACGCGAGAGTTCACATCGTCCGCGCACGAGTCGGTTGCCTGGGCGCCGGGATCCTGGAAGGAGGCGCCGCATTCCAAGGACAGCTCCGACGGCCCCGCGAGCATGAGGGACGGAGGCCGCGTGTCGCGCACGTTCACCGTGCGGAAGGTCGAAGCACTGTGGCCGCTGGGGTCCTGCACCTTGTAGCTCAGCGTGTAGTGGCCCGGCACCCAGGCTTTCAGCTCGCCGGTCTGGATGATGAAGCCCGTCAGGTCGCCGGCGCACAGGTCGGTGGCCGTGGCACCGGGGTCTGGGTAGATCGTGCCGCACTCGATGTCCTGGGTGGACGGCCCCCGCAGCGAGATGGAGGGAGGCAGCGTGTCCTGGACCTGCACTCCGCGCTGAGCCGAGGCGCTGTGGCCAGAGGCGTCGGCCACGCTGTAGGTGAGCATGTAGTCGCCAGGCACCGAGGAGTCGACCGAGCCGGACTGGACGATGGCCCCCGAGAGGTCGCCCGTGCACTGGTCATGAGCGGTGGCGCCCGGGTCGGAGTAGGGCGAACCGCACTCCAGGCTCAGGAGCGCCGAGCCGAGCAGGGAGAGAGCGGGAGGCAGGGTGTCCTGGACGGTGATGGTGCGGGCAGAGGAGGAGGTGCCCTTGTTGCCCGAAGGATCGGTGGAGCTGTAGTGGATGGAGTAGGTGCCGGGCACATTGGGGTTGGCCAGGGACTCGGGCTGAGCTGGCAGCGAGCCGGCGCACACGTCATCGGCGGTGGCGCCCGGATCGACAAAGGAGGAGTCACCGCACTCGACGGCCAGGTTGAGGGGGCCGACGAGGGAGACGAGGGGAGCCAGGGTATCGCTCACAGTGACGGAGCGCTCGCCGGAGGCCTGGAGTCCTGCTCCATCGGCCACCTTATAGGTGAGCCGGTAGAGGCCGGGAGCGTGGGAGTCGACGGAGCCGGACTGGACGATGGAGGCCGTGAGGTCGCCGGAGCACTGGTCGCGAGCAGTGGCGCCCGGATCCTTATAGGGCGAGCCGCACTCCAGGCTCAGAGAAGGAGAGCCATTGAGAGAGAGGCTTGGGGGCAGCGTGTCACTGACGCGCACGGTGCGGCTGGTGGTGGAGGTGGCAGTGTTGCCCGAGGGATCCGTGGCGGCGTAGTGGATGTCATAGGTGCCCGGCACATTGGGGTTGGCGGCGGTGGTGGGCGTGGCTGGCCATTGGCCCGCGCACACGTCGTCAGCCAGGGCGCCCGGATCAGTGAACGGGTCACCACCGCACTCCAAGGAAACGGAGAGCGGACCCTTCAGCGAGATGGACGGAGGCAGTGTGTCACTCACCTTCACCTTGCGCTGGGTCGAAGCGCTGTGACCGGCGGAGTCGGCCACGCTGTAGGTGAGCGGGTAGGTGCCCAGCGTGTGGAAGTCGACGGAGCCGGACTGGACGATGGAACTCGTCAGATCCCCCGCGCACTGGTCGCGAGCAGTGGCGCCCGGGTCCGCATACGGAGTTCCGCACTCCAGGCTCGGGAGGGCCGAGCCCAGCAGTGAGATCGTCGGGGGCAGGGTATCGCGCACCGTCACCGTGCGCCCATTGGCCGAGACGGCGGTGTTGCCCGAAGGATCGGTGGCTCTGTAGTGGATGGTGTAGCTGCCAGGAACGTTCGGATCAGCCACCGTTGTGGGGACTGCTGGCAGCGCGCCGGCGCACAGGTCGGTCGCCGTGGCGCCGGGATCCATATACCCAGGCCCACCGCACTCCACCTGCGCTTCCCGCGGGCCATTGAGGGAGACGGAGGGAGCCTGCGTGTCCGTCACCGTGACGACGCGCGCCGCTTCCTTGGCGGAATGGCCGGCGGGGTCCTTCACGTTGTAGCGCAGCGTGTAGCGGCCGAGCACCTGTGCGTCCACCGTGCCACTCACGGCGAGCTCGCTCGTGAGGTTGCCAGCACACTGGTCCAGCGCCGTGGCACCCAGGTCGATGTACGGCGTGCCGCACTCCTGGCTCTGGGCGTCCGGGCCCTTGAGGAGGATGTTCGGCGCCAGGGTGTCCGTGACGGAGACGAGCCGCTGGACAGAAGGAGGGCTGTTGCCGGCCGAGTCCGTCACGGAGTACTTCAGCGAGTAGTCGGCAGGCACTCCCGCGCGGACCGCGCCCGTCCGCACCGCATCGAGGGCACCATCGCAGAGATCATTCGCGGTGGCCCAGGGATCGGCGTAGGCGCCACCCTGGGTGCACTCCATCGAGGGATGCGCCGAGCCATTGAGCACGAGCGTCGGCACGACGCGATCCAACACCGTCACCTGGCCTGAGCACGCGTCAGTGTGGCCCTGCCGATCCACGCACGTCAGGGTCACCACGGTGGCGCCGATGCCGTATGGGCCCGCGGGGGTCTGCGAGCAGGACACCAGGTCTCCGTCCGGATCATAAGAGCCGTTGTCGATGCTGGCGGCGACACCACAGGTCATCTCCGCCGCCGTGCTCACATCCCGGCAGAGCGCATGCGGAGGGTTCGACGGAGGCGGAGCCTGGGTGGTCAGCTTGCAGGACGCGCTGCACGTGCCGATCTCGCCCCTCGCGTCGCCTGTCCGGCCGTTGTTGACGCCCTCGTCGCACTCCTCTCCCTGGTTCAGGTCCACGGCTCCGTCGCCGCACCATTGGAGGTGGCACGAGTAGGAGCACGTGTCCCGGGCCTTCTGGCCCTTCACCGCCGGCATGCCATTGAGGTCATCTCCCAGGTCGCACTGCTCATCCAACGTGGGGTTGGGCAGTCCGCAGCCAGCGCTTTGCGCCTCCGCGCCTCGCACGAGGATGTAGGGCGCGCCACCGAAGGCCGTATCGACGCCCGGGTCATACAGGAAGTCCACATAGGAACGCTGGCCGGGAACCGGCGCCCCGGAGGATTTCATCGCGATGGCCGCGAACGAGAAGTTGTGGTCCGGGTACGAGGTGAACACCGAGCGCGCCGCGCACCCGTCTCCGGACAGCAGCCCGTCCCACAGGTCGCGCGAGAGCAGGTCGCCCCACATTCCGAACATGTGCGCCGAGTCGGCGCAGCCGGGCACGCCCTGCACCTTGAAGGAGCCGAAGGGCGTCAGCAACTGCACGGGCGTGCCGGCCGGGGCGTTCTGGTAGGCACAGCCCAGCGCGATGTACATGCCGGTTCGCTTCTGCACGGAGTTGAGCACGAACCGGATGCCGTTCTCGACCAGCTGCTCCGTGTTGTTGTTGCTCGGATCCGTGCCGAAGATGGCCACGTCTCCGTCCACGATGAGGCCCCAGCTGTCACGGCTGTCCACGGCGGCCTGGAACGCGGCCGCCCCGCTCTGGCACGCCGCATCTCCGATGATGAGGGCGCGGTAGGACATGAACTCCTTGGGAGTCATCCCCTTCCACTTCTCGGGCGTCACCATCTGGATCTCGGTGGTGGGGGAGGCCGCGGCCACCGCGCGCGCCTCCCGGCTGTTGAGCCCTCCCTTCACACTGCTGCTCAGGATGAGCACCTTGTTGGTGCTGTTCGCGTTCTGGAGCGGGCTGCTCTCGTGCTCCAGCGCCGGCTCGAGTTCGGCAGCTCCCTGCTCCGGGCTGCAGGAACCGGCCAGAAGGGAACCGGCCAGAAGGGACATGACCAGAAGTGAAGCTCCCCAGACGCCTCGGAGGTCCCGACGGTGATGCGCAGTGCGAGGAGTGGTATGCATGCCCCTCGTTGGAGCAACACTGATGCCGAGTCCCTGCTCGGCTTCCCCGCTGGGGACAGCCTGCATCAGAGCGAGCGGAAGGCGGTGTTCTGCATCGTCCGAGCCGTGCGCTGCGGTGTCCCGCTACACCTTCGTTTCGGGGGAGCAGGCCCTCACTGATGCCTGCGATGCGGTGGGGTACGGAGCGCTCGGGGCGCTCGACGTGGCGATCCGGGGCGGGAGGCTCGAAGCACTCGACGCTACCCTCGGGGCCATGGTGCCGCCCATGGCCTGCACGACAACACCACCACGCGCTCCAGCATGAGCGCCGCGGTGGCCAGATCCAGGTTCGGGCGTGGCTCCTCCTTCACCGCGCCGGGTGCTCGACGCCGGCACTTCCTTTGACATTGGACACCAGGGCCGCCAGCCAGGCGCGGAGCTGGCCCAGGAAGCGGACATGGCCTTCCTTCGAAGGAGCGCGGGGGCTGGGAGCGCTCGGGAGCGCAAGGGCCGCAGGGGAGGAGGGGTTCATCACCGTCGCCGAGGTCTGGGGCTGGGAGCGCTCGGCCACCTCGCGCTCCTGCTGGAGCGCTGCGGCCTGACTCAGCAGCACGTCCGTCGGCGCCATGATGGAGATGTGCAGGCCTGGCAGGATCGGCAGGATGCGCAGACTCGGCGTCTTCCAGCTCATCACCTCGGAGAAGACCTCTCGGCCCTCTCGGCCCTCGCAGCTCGCATGGATGAGCTTGCCGAAGGTGAGGTGGAGCACGGCGGTGCGCTCGGCCGAGCTGATCTGCAACACGCGCGTCTGACGCTCGTTCGCGCAGAAGAAGAGGAACTCGAGCAGCGTCACGCCGTGGCGCATGTCATACGAGGCGCTTCGGCTCTTGCCGCCCGCGGAGGCCGGGGCCCGGCGGCCTGGCGGCGGCGCCAGCACGTCCGCGGGGTTCGGGGTGAGCAGGTAGTGCTGGGCACTGCGGGAGCTCGGGGCATTGCGCAGGACGATCGGCAGATCGAAGCGGCAATCCATCAGGTACGAGAGGAAGTGGAAGCCATCCATCACGGGCATCTGCAGCAGGGTGATCAGCCCGTCGGCCCGGCCCCCCATCGCCGCCCGCGCCTGCCGCAGGCCGCTGGGGGTCATTCCCAGTGAGAACTCGTCCCGGTGCAGAGCGAAGTCGCCTTGCATCCCGGCGTTCACCTGCACTTCGTCGACTGCAACCATTTGGGGAGAGGTCATTGCGGCGGCTCCTCGTGTCGGGCTCCCTCCCTCCTTGAGCAACTTCAGTGCCGCCTCTTGCGTGCCGCCAACCCCTTGGAATCTGGAGCCTGAGGGCTGGATCTGATGCATTTCGCATCCGCCTGAGGTGCTCTGCTACAGCCTGTCTGCGCGCCCCAACCTTCCCGTTTTTTCAGTCGATCTCGATGCGGTTGCGGCCGCGAGTCTTGGCCCGGTAGAGCCGTTCGTCGGCCCGGCGGACCAGTTCGTCCAACTGGAGGCCGTCGTTCGGCGTCACGGCCACACCCGCGCTGAACGTCACCTGGAAGCGTTCGCCCTTGTCGCCCTCGAAGGTGTGCTGGGCCAGCTCCGCCGCGGTGCGCGCGAGGATCTCCCGGGCGTGCTGCGCGGACTCGCCCATGAGGGCCAGCATGAACTCCTCGCCTCCCCAGCGGCCGCGCACGTCCTCCTTGCGGAAGCGCGTGAGCAGCAGCCGCCCCAGCGTCATCAGGACGCGATCTCCGGCCAGGTGGCCGTAGGTGTCATTGATCTTCTTGAAGTGGTCCACGTCCAGCAAGCACAGCGCCAGGGAGCGGCGCCAGCGCTGGGCCTCGGCCAGCCGCGCGTGCACGTGCTCCAGGAAGGGGCGGCGCAACATCAACCCGGTAAGCGCATCCCGCTCCGCGCGCTCGCGCGCCAGTCGCCCTCGTTCCAGCCGCGCCTGCACCCGGGCCAGCAACTCCTCGCGCAGCACCGGCTTGGAGAGGTAGTCGTCCGCTCCGGCCCGGAAGGCGGCGATCCGGAACTCGTCCTGGATCAGTCCGGTGTTCAGCAGGATGGGCAGCTCCTGCCAGGCGGGCGTGGAGCGGACGATGCGGCACAGATCCAGGCCGCTCAGCCCGGGCATCTCCACGTCCATCAACAGCAGATCCGGGCGGTGCTCGGTGAGCGCCTCGAGCAGGCGGTAGGGATCCGACAGGCTCAGCACCTCGATGTGCTCGCTGGCCAGGGTGCGAGTGAGGGCGCGCAGCGCCAACGGATCATCATCCAGCGCCAGCACTCGAGCGCGCTCGGGGCGGCGGGCGGCCACCATCCGCTCCACGGCGCCCATGAAGTCCAGCGCGGTGAAGGGCCGGGAGAGGTACAGCGAGGCGCCCGCATGCGCCGCCGAGACGCGGTGCTCCAGCGCTCCATCCGCGGAGAAGAAGGTGAGCGGCAGCGCCTCGGCCCCGCTCATGCCGCGCAGCTGCGCGGCAACCTCGAAGCCCCCCTGAGGCTTTCCCAGGTGGACGTGCAGCAGCACCCCATCCAGCCAGTGCTGGTTCGCCACGGCCGCTGCCTCCTCGGCGGTGCGCGCCGTCAGCACGCGCACCAGCCGCTCGTGGCCCATCCGCTCCACCGCCGCGAGCCAGCTCGGATCGTCATCCACCACCAGCACCGTGCCGAGCGCGGTGTGGGGCGCCGTCTCGTTGGGGTGGGCGTGCACGGCGGAGGCGACCTGCACGTCCTGGAGGGCCAGGGACACGCCGTCCCAGCCTCCGCCCTCGTCCCGCCGCTGGCGCAGCCGCTTCTCCACCTGCCCGGCCGCCGCGCTCACCTGCACGAAGCCATAGGAGCCCGCCGTTCCGTGGAGCTTGTGGGCCAGCTTGAGGGCCTCCTCCAGCTCTTCGCGCCCCCCCCGCTGGGCCTGCTGCACCGCGGCCGCCAGCTCCTGGTACTTCTCCGGGAGCCGCGTGCCGTACTCGGCGCTCAGCGCGGCGATGGCCGCGGCGATGTCATCGGCCTCCACCGGCTCGGGCGTCTTCTTCGCCTTCGGGCTCAGCACCTGCTCCACCCAGACGAGCAGCTCCTGGGGCGTGTACGGCTTGTGGAGGATGCGCGCCACGCGCAGCTGCTTGGTGAGCAGCTCATGGCTCTTGAGATCCCTCCAGAAGGCCGAGGCGAAGAGGATGGGCAGGTCGGGCCGGGTCTGGCGGACCTCCTCGATGTAGCCGGCCCCCGTCATGCCCGGCAGCTGGCCGTCCACGATGGCGGCATCCACCTGCGTGCGCGCGAGAATGGCCCGGGCTTCCTCGGCATCCCGGGCCGACTGCACCTGGTAGCCCGAGTCTCGCAGGTATGTGGTGACGAGCGACTGCAGATCCTCGTCGTCTTCCAGGAAGAGCAACGTGCGGGTTCTCATCATGGCGAGGCGACCTTTTCTGGCACGGGCCTGCTGCCGGGGCTCAGCAGGCCATTGAGGAACTCCTTGACCAGGTGCGCCATCTCCCCCTCGGATGAGCGCGCCTTGTGGAGGATACAGGTGGTGCCGAGCGTGAGCTGGCGTTGCTCGTCCGCGGAGAGCTCGCGGCCGGTGAAGACGATGAGCGGGGTGGTGCGGCTCTTACCCTGGCGCAGCAGATCCACCACCTCGAAGCCATCCATGCGCGGCAGGTTCACGTCCAGGATGATGAGGTCCGGCGGCTTCTCTCGCGCGAGCTCCACCGCGCTGTCTCCGTCCGCGGCCTCGTAGAACTGCGCCCCCATGCGCTCCAGGAGCGTGCCGAGGATGTGCCGCAGGGACACGTCATCATCCACCACCAGCACGCGGGCCTTGCCCGGCGGCCGGAGGACGGAGCGCAGCGTGTTGAGGAAGCGCGTCTCGTCGAAGGGCTTCACCAGCCAGTTGATGGCCAGGGGCGCCACCACGCCCTCGCTCTCGGGCAGGTGCGAGGACACCACGAGGATGGGGAGGGTGTGGGTGGCCGGAGCCTCGCGCAGCTGCCGCACCAGCTCCATCCCGTTGCCGTCCGACAGCTCCGTGTCCAGCATCAGCGCGTCCGGCGCGCCGGCCTCGATCATCCGAGACGCCTCCTGCAGCGAGGTGGTGCGCAGCACGCGGTACCCCTCGAGCTTCAGCAGGCCCCGCAGCAGCGCGTACAGGGACTCGTCGGCGGTGACCATGAGGATGCTGTGGCGCGAGTCATCCCTCACCGCCGGCACCGACGCGGATTCCATGCTCACCGAGGAGACGGTGAAGGTGAAGGTGGCGCCCTCTCCTGGGACGCTGTTCACCTCGATGTGGCCGCCATGCTGCTCGATGATGGACTGGGAGATGGCCAGCCCCAGGCCGGTGCCGCCCTTGGAGCGCGTGTCCGAGCCATCCAGCTGTTGGAACTTGCCGAACAGCCGCCCGAGCTGCTCCGTCGAGATGCCCGGCCCGCGATCGACGATGGAGAAGCGCACGGCACCCCGCGCATCCCGCGTGGCGCTCACCTTGACCACGCCCCTGGGGGGAGAGAACTTGATGGCGTTGGAGACCAGATTGGTGAGCACCTGGATGAGCCGATCCCGGTCGCCACGCACCAGCCCCGCTCCCACCGTGGAGGAGCGCAGTGTCACCTGCGCCGTGTCCGCCATCCCTCGAAGCCCGCTGAACGTCGCGTCGATGAGCTCCGAGGGCTCCAGCGCCTGCCACTTCAGCTCCAGCTTTCCGGACTCGATCTTCTCCAGGTCGAGGATGTCGTTGATGAGGCGGATGAGGCGCTCGGTGTTGGTGCGGGCGATGCGCACCATGTCCTCGGCCTGGGGCGGCAGCGTGCCCATGATGCCGTTCTCCAACAGCCCCAGCGAGCCGCGGATGGAGGTGAGCGGGGTGCGCAGCTCGTGGCTCACGGTGGAGATGAACTCGTTCTTCATCCGCTCCACCTCCTTCCGCTCGGAGATGTCGCGCAGGTAGATGCTGAAGCGCGGCGCTCCGTCCCCGCGCACCCGGAAGATGGTGAGCTCCGCGGGGAAGAGGCTGCCATCGGCGCGCATGAGCCCCATCTCCAGACGCAGGGCCCGGCCGGGCTCGGCGTCGGCTCGCAGCGCGCGCGCCACCATCTCGCGAGAGCCCTCCGGCAGGGTGGCGGGGAGCGCCAGTCGCTGGAAGTCCCGCCCCACGGCGGTGGCCCCCGGCAGGCGGAAGGTGAGCTCCGCGGCGGGGTTGAACTCGAGGATGTGCCCCGTCTCGTCCAGGGTGATGATGCAGTCCAGCGAGCCCTCGAGGATGGCGGCCTTGCGGGCCGCGCTGGCTCGCAGCTCCTGGTTTGCGACCGAGAGCGCCGCGGTCCTCTCGTCCACCCGCTGCTCCAACCTCTGGTTGAGTGTGTCCAGCATCCGCCCCGTCTTGCCCAGCCGCACGAGGACGAACGTCACGAAGCCGCCGAGCACCAGCGACACGCTGAAGAGGAGCAGATGGGCGCGGGTGGCACGTTGGCTGGCCGCATCATAGAACTGCTGGTAGCGGGCGATGAGGAGCCCGGTCGTGTCGTTGGCGGGCTGCGCCAGCAGCGTGCGCAAGGCCGAGTTCGCCTCTCGCTGGTGGGCTGTCATCTCCCGGGCCTCCGCCTGCAACTCTTGGAGTGAGCCCTCCAGCTCCGGGGGGCGGGGCACCGACGCCAGGGCTTCCAACTGCTCCTCGAGCTCCGAGACCGGCGCCGCGTGGAAGCCCTCATCCGCCCGTGCGGCGAGGAGCAGCTCCGCCAGGGTGTCCGAGGCCTGGGGACCCAGCCTCCCGGCCAGGAAGAAAACCTGCCGCGTGAGGCGGTTGCGCAACTCGAACGCGCGTGCGTCCTCTTCCTGGATGTGCGCCAGCAGCTTTTCGCACTCATCCACCGAGCTCAGGTAGAGCGTGACCGACCGCTCCAACTCCTGCCGCTCCTCCGCCAGCAGGAATCTCGGGGAGTTCTTGAGCGCTCCCGCCTTCTCGCGCAGCGAGGCGAACTGATTCGGCCAGGAGCTGGGAATGCCCTCCAATCCCATGCGCTCGCGAAGGATGGACTGAGCGATCTGGACGCTGTCCGATCGGACCTCCCTCAGCGAGGCCCGGTAATGCTCATGCTCGGCTGTCCTCCACGGGCGGCCCAGGATGAACAGGACACACAGCAACACCAATGCCCCCATGGCGAGCGCCACGGGCAGCCTCGACAGCGCAGCGTCGCGAGCTGGTGTCGGCATGGCCATGGTTTTTCAGGATTGGGGCAGCAGTCGCTTGATCTCCGCGGGCAGCGTCAGCGGATCGAACGGCTTGCCAATGACGCCAACGGCTCCCAGCTCCAGGTAACGCGCCACCTCCTGTTTCTGGATCTTCGCCGTCATGAAGATGATGGGCAGCGTAGCGGTGGCCTCCTGCGCGCGCAGTCGGCCGAACGTGGTGGGCCCGTCCAACCCTGGCATCTGCACGTCCAGCAGGATGAGGTCCGGTTTCTCCGAGGCGGCCTTCGTGACCGCTTCGACTCCAGACGAGGCGAGCACCGTCTGCCATCCGCCCACACGGCTCAGGCTGAGCTGGCCAATGGTGCGAATGTCGTCCTCGTCATCTACGAGCAGCACCTTGCGAATCGCCATGACCCGTCTCTCTCCCCTTGGCGGGTGGAAAACCTCTGCTCAAGGCAAGTTGGATGCCGAACCGTTCAAACTTTCCAAACCCTGGAATTGATTGGAGTTGCGATCAGCGTGTCCCTGGCTGTCTGGGTTCCGTGGGTGGGCAGCGAGACTTTTTGCGACAGGCGCCGGAGCCAGGAAAACCGTGTGTTTCCGAGGGGATGGCCGGGGGCCTGTATGGACTGTGGCGTTCTGCAACAGGGAGCACCCCAAGGGTGTCGTAGCCTGCGACGCTCAGCGGGCGATGGGCGGTGCTCCTCTGAACCCTACCTCCAGGAGATGAGGTACTGGCTGTCCAGGAGGTCGAGCGGCATGCTCTGGACGGTGACGGAGTGGGGGTGGAGGTGCTCCACGGCCGCCCGGATCGCGCCCTCGTGGTACGCCGGCGGCATGAAGTCTCCGTGCATGGTGAGCTGGCAGCGCTGAGGCCCCAGCCACTTGACGGAGCGCTCCCCGTAGCTCACCGCGGTGCGGAAGAGCACGGGCAGGTTCGTCACCATGCGCCGCGCGTCCATGCCCGAGAAGCTGAGGAACGTCTTGCCCGCCATGGAGTTCAGGAAGTCCTTCATCCCGCGCTCCCCCAACTGGGTGAGCGCCGCGTCGAAGCCCTCCTGCCGGATGCTCAGGTACTGCGCCGCGGCGAAGGTCAGCCGGAGGAAGTCGAAGGTCGAGTAGCTGAAGAAGTCGAAGAAGCGGGCTTGGTTGAGCATCAGCCGGCAGCGCCGCACGGCCTCCTCGTCCGCCGCGGTGCGCACCATCTCCAGCACACCGTTGAAGAACAGCCCGCGCACCGTGTCCGTGGGGGCCGTCCGCAACAGCCGCTCTTGCAGGCCCAGGCGCGCAAGCACTGGCATCGTCTGCTCCGCATTGAACTCATAGGTCATCATGGCGGTCATGGCAGTCATTCCTTGAGCGAGCGCTCAGCCGAAGAGGGGTCCCCAGGGGGCGTGTTCCCTCTCAGAGCAACCGCAATGCCACTCGAGGAGGCTGCTAGGGATTGAGGAAATCGAGGCGGTGTCCCAGGCCCGCGCGCCTTCGCCGCGTGGTGCTCCGCCACAGCACGGGGTGGAACGCGGCAACGCTTGTTCTAAGGGGAAGCTTCCACTATCACTTCTGTCCGTGAGAGGTGGGAGGCGCGTCCCTCCTGGGGGGTACCGAGTTGAGGATGATCGCCAACCCGCCCGAACCCGGCTCCGGCGCTCGCCCGTCACCGCGCTGGGGGTGGGCGGCAGCACTGGGCGCGGCGCTGGGGATGCTGCTCACCACCTTGCTGCTCGTGTACGGGTTGCAGGAGCTGCAGCGCACGCACGTTGGGGCCGAGCTGGACATCGAGCTGAAGCGGGCCGAGGAGAAGGTGGAGGCGCAGTTGGAGGAGCGCATCCGCGTGCTCGCGCGCATGGCGCACCGGTGGGCGCGGCGGGGCCCCCCTCTCCGCGAGGATTGGGAGGACGACGCCGCGCTCTATCTCCGCGACTTCCAATCCTTTCAGGCCGTCGCCTGGGCCGATGAAAGTCATCACGTCCGCTGGGTCTTCCCGCTCCAGGGCAATGAGGCGGTGGTGGGGATGGATCTGGCCTCGGAGCCGCGGCGGCGAGAGGCGGTGCTGAAAGCCCAGGCGAGCGGCGCGGTGGTGGTCTCCCGGACGGTGGAGCTGGTGCAGCACGGCAGAGGCTTTCTCGTCATGGCCCCCATCGTGCGAGAGGGACAGTTCCTGGGAACCATCATCGGAGTCTTCCGCGTCCAGGACACGCTCGAGACGATCCTGGGCCAGGACTTCCAGTCCCGCTTCGGCATGAGCGTCTTCGATGGGGACGAGCTCATCTATCACCGGGAGCTGCTGGGAGCTCCCGCGGACGCCGAGTGGACGCGCGAGGGCACCTTGCGCTTTCGCGACGTGGTGTGGCGCTTGCGCCTTCAGCCCGCCCCCGAGTTGATGGATCCCCTCTGGTTGGCGTTGCCGGAGCTGGTGCTGGTGGTGGGAGTGCTGTTGAGCGGGCTGGCCTTCGCGGCCGTCTGGCTGGCCTCCCAGGCGCGCTCGCGGGCCCAGGAGCTCGAGGGGCTCAGCGCCTTCCAGCGCGCCATCCTGAACGGGACGAACTTCGCCATCATCTCCACCCACCTGGATGGAATCATCCGCGTCTTCAACAAGGGCGCGGAGAAGATGCTCGGCTACAGCGCCGAGGAAGTGGTGGGCAAGGTCACCCCGCTCGTCTTCCATGATCCCCAGGAGCTGGAGGATCGGGCCCGGCAGCTCTCGCGGGAGCTCGGCCGGCCCGTGGCGCCGAACTTCGAGGCCCTCAGCCCGAGGCTGTTCGAAGAGGGAGTGGCGGAGGGCGAGTGGCACTACCTGCGCAAGGATGGGAGCCGGGTGCCGGTCCAGCTCTCTCTCTCGGCGCTGCGCAATGCCCAGGGGCAGGTGACGCAGTTCGCGGGCATTGCCCTGGACGTGACGGTGCGCAAGCAGGCGGAGCGGGCACTGGTGCAGGCCAAGGAGGCCGCCGAGGAGGCGACCCGCGTGAAGTCGGACTTCCTGGCCCGCATGAGCCACGAGCTGCGCACCCCCTTGAACGGTGTCGTGGGCATGCTGGAGCTCGCGTTGGGCACACAGCTGAGCCCTCCGCAGCGGGACTACCTGGAGACGGCCCAGGACTCCGCGCGCTCCCTCTCGCGGATCATCCACGACATCCTGCTCTTCTCGAAGGGCGAGGCGGGCAAAATGCTGCTGGAGCAGCTCCCCTTCCGCCTCCGGGAGCTGCTGCGCCTGACGCTCAAGCCCCTGGAGCCGATGGCTCGGGAGATGGGGCTCGGGCTGCGCATCGCCATTCCGGACGCAGTCCCCGATACCCTGATGGGGGACCCGTACCGGCTGCGCCAGGTGTTGCTGAACCTGCTCGAGAACGCGCTCAAGTTCACCGAGCGAGGCGAGGTGGTGATGGCCGTCGAGAGGGAGGAGTCGCCGGAGGGCTTCGTCCGGCTCCGCTTCTCGGTGGCGGACACGGGCATTGGCATCCCCGAGGCTCAGCGTCACCGGGTGTTCGAGGCCTTCGTCCAGGCGGACGAGGCCACCACCCGCAAGTATGGAGGGACAGGGCTCGGGCTGGCGATCTCCTCTCAGCTCGTCTCCCTGATGGGCGGCCGGCTTCAAGTGGAGAGCCAGGAGGGCCAAGGCAGCCGCTTCCACTTCTCCGTGGAGTTCGCCCTGGCCAGCGAGGTGCCCGCTCCAGAGGTGCTGGTGGCCAGCGTGCTCCCGGATTCCCGCCTGGCCCAGCAGCCTCGGGAGGTGCTGGTCGTGGAGGACAACAAGACGAATCAGCGCGTCGTCACGGGCCTGCTCGAGCGGGCCGGGCACCGCGTGACGTCAGTGGACAATGGGCAGGTTGCCATCGAGGCACTCCGGGTTCGCCGGTATGATGTCGTCCTCATGGATGTGCAGATGCCGGGGATGGATGGGCTCGAGGCCACCCGGGTCATCCGCTCCGAGGAAGCGCACCGAGGCGAGCGTGTCACCATCATCGCGCTGACGGCCCAGTCCCTGGAGGGAGATGAACAGCGGTGTCTGGAGGCCGGTATGGATGGCTATCTCTCCAAGCCTGTGCAGGCCGGAGCTCTCCTGAAGGCCATCGACGAGCTCCCCCGCCCGAGCGAGGCCAGCCCTCCCGCTTCGACGCCAGAGGAACCGCCTGTCGATCAGGAGTATCTGCTCAGCCGCCTGGATGGCGACGTGCACTTGATGAAGGAAGTGGCGGGGCTGTTCCTCTCCGAATGCTCGGAGCTTCGGGTTGCCATCGAGCAGGCGCTCGAGCGGGGGGATGCCAGGGAACTGGCTCATTTCGCACACAGAGTGAAGGGCGCACTGCTCAACCTCTCCGCGAATCCCGCGGCTGCCGCGGCGCGCAAGCTGGAAGAACTCGGCCGCGAGAAGCGCCTCTCCGAGGCCCGTCCAGCGTTGGACGACTTGAAGCGGGAGCTCGATCGGTTGTGCGGTGTCTTGGAAAAGTTGCGTGCTACGGTCTGAGAGCAGGAAGCCTTCTCTGCCCCTTACGAGAGGTTCATGAAGACGACGGTGCTCATCGCCGACGATGACGCAACCTCCCGGCGCATGCTCGAGGCGACGCTGGAGCGCCACGGCTACGCGACGCTGTCCGTCAGTGATGGTGAGCAGGCGTGGCAAGTGCTCCAGCGCCCGGTGTCTCCCGCGATCGCGGTGCTCGACTGGAACATGCCCGGGATGGACGGTCCGGAGATCTGCCGGCGCGTGCGCCAGCTCCAGGGCCGGCCCTATGTCTTCCTCATCCTCATCACCGCACGCTCGGAGGTGGGTGCCACGGTGGCCGGTCGTGAGGCCGGGGCGGACGACTTCATCCTCAAGCCTTTCTATCCCCCGGATCTGCTGGCACGCATCCACGTGGGAGAGCGCATCATCGCCGCCGAGCGCCGGCTCGCCGCGCAGCTGCAGCGCCAGAGCGTCCTGCACGCCGTGGCCCAGGCCATGGCCGAGTCCCGCGATCTGGGCAAGGCCATTCGCTACATCCTCCAGTTGCTGTGCGAGGAGTTCCGGTGGGAGTACGCGGGCTTCTGGAGGGTGGAGGCGGAGGAGGGAGTGCTGAGGGCCGTGGAGACCTATACCCCCACGCCGGCCTCGCCCGGGCTCACGGAGTTCGAGGCCCTGTCGAGGACCGTGGCGCTCCAACCTGGCCAGGGCCTGCCGGGCCTGATCTGGTCATCGGGCCGGCCCGAGTGGCGCGCCCAGGCGCCTGGGGAAGATGAGGACATCGGCCCCCGGCAGAGCGCGAGCCGCCAGGCCGGGCTGAGCTCCGCGTGCGGTGTGCCCCTCATGGGCGAGCGGGAGCTGCTGGGCGTGCTGGAGCTGATTGGCCGGACGCCCCGGCCCCTGGACGAGGAGCTGCTCCAACTCCTCGCGCACATTGGCCGCGAGCTGGCGCACTTCATCCAGCGCAGCCGCGTCGAAGAGGCGCTGCGCATCAGCGAGGCGCGCACCCGGGCCGTCATCGAGCACATGCCCACCGGGCTCATCATCATCAGCCCGTTCGGCCGTATCGAGACGATGAACGGCGCGGCCGAGCAGATCTTCGGTTACTCCCGGGAGGAGTGCCTGGGGAAGCCCTTCTCCATGCTTGTCGTGGAGGAAGCGGGCAATCGCGGCAGGTTGATGGAGCAGGACAAGCGGCTGGAACCGGGGCGCATCTGGGAGTGGGAGGGGCGCCGCAAGAATGGAGAGGTCTTCCCCTTCGAGCTCGCCCTCTACGAGCTGCCGGTGGCGCACGGGTACTGGTTCGCCGCGAAGATCCACGACATCTCCGAGCGGCGCGAGCTGGACCGGCTGAAGAACGAGTTCGTCTCCACGGTGAGCCACGAGCTGCGCACCCCGCTCACCGCCATCCTGGGCTCCCTCTCCCTGCTCCAGGGCGGCGTGGTGGGCCACATCGATCCGCAGGCGCGAGAGCTCATCCAGATCGCCCACGCCAACGTCGAGCGGCTCATCCGGCTGGTGAACGACATCCTCGACATCGAGAAGATTGAGGCGGGCGGGCTCGAGCTCAAGCTGGGCGTGGTGGATCCGAAGGACATCGTCGCCACGACGGTGGACGGCATCCGTGGCATGGCCCAGGTCGCGGGCGTGGAGCTGGTGTCGGACGTGGGCGACTCACACAAGGTGTATGGGGACTTCGATCGGCTCGTCCAGGTGCTCACCAACCTGGTCTCCAACGCCATCAAGTTCTCTCCGGCGCGGGGCTCGGTCTTCGTCCGCACCATGCCGCAGCCGGGGATGCGGGTCCGCTTCTCCGTGGTGGATCAGGGCCGGGGCATCGCGCCGGAGCAGCAGCACAAGCTGTTCGGCAAGTTCCAGCAGCTGGACAGCTCGGACACGCGCTCCAAGGGCGGCACCGGCCTGGGGCTGGCCATCTCGAAGGCCATCGTCGAGCTGCACCGGGGGCGCATTGGCGTGGAGAGTCAGGTGGGGCAGGGGGCCACGTTCTGGTTCGAGCTCCCCTCGCTGGAGGATCCCGGGGCCCTCGCGTCCGGGTAGGCGTTCGGGACCTGCAGCAGGGGGCCGAGCAGCTCATGGGCCGCCTGGGTGAGCTCCTCCTCGGCCGAGGGCTTCTTGAGGATGTAGCGGGTGTTGCCCAGCGTGTGCTGGCGCAGCTCTTCGCGGGACAGCTCGCGCACGGTGAAGACGATGAGCGGCGTGCTGCGCACCCGGTCCTGGCGCAGCAGGTCCACCACCTCGAAGCCGTCCAGCAGGGGCAACATCACGTCCAGGACGATGAGGTCCGGGGGAATCTCCCGAGCGAGCGCCACGGCGCGCTCTCCATCCTCGGCCTCGTAGCAGGCCGCGCCCATGCGCTCCAGGCACGAGCGCAACAGCCGCCGCGCGTCCACGTCATCGTCCACCAGCAGCACGCGGGCCTGGCCCGGCTGGCGGAGCACCTCGCGCAGCGCGCGCAGGAAGTGGGCCTCCTCGAAGGGCCTCGTCACCCAGGCCACCCGCTGCAGGCGCAGCTCCTCGGTGGAGGTCGGCTCGGCCAGCACGACGATGGGCAGCTGGTGCGTGAGCGGATCCGCGCGCAGGCGGCGCACCAGGTTCATGCTTTCTTCCTCCGGCTGCTGCGGATCCAGCACCAGCACATCCGGCCCCCCTGCCTCGATGAGCCGCATGGCCTCCTCCGCCGTGGTGGCGCGCAGCACGCGGTAGCCCTCGCTGGTCAGCAGGCCGCGCAGCAGCGTGGAGAGCTCCGTGTCCGCCGTGGCCACCAGGACGTTGTAGCGCGAGTCGTCCCGCACCACGGGGGCCAGCCCCATGTCTCCGCGCACGGCCGGAATCGCGAAGGTGAAGGTGGAGCCCCGGCCGATCTCGCTGTGGACCTCGATGTGGCCGCCGTGCTGCTCGACGATGGCCTGGGAGATGGCCAACCCCAGGCCGGTGCCACCCTTGGAGCGCGTGTCCGAGCTGTCCAACTGCTGGAACTTGCCGAACAGCCTGGCGTGCTTCTCCGAAGGGATGCCCGGCCCCTGATCCACCACCGAGAGCTGTACCTGCCCTTCCTGCGTGCGCGCCGCGCGGAGCTTCACCACGCTGTAGGCCGGGGAGAACTTGATGGAGTTGGAGACCAGGTTGGTGAGCACCTGGATGAGCCGGTCGCGGTCCGCACGAACCTGCCCCGTGCCGTGCACCTCCGCGTGCAGCTCCACTTTCGCCGCGTCCGCCATGCCCTGCAGGCCGCTGAACGTGGCCTCCACCAGCTCCTCCACCTCGACCGGCTGCAGCCGCAGCTCCAGCTTTCCGGACTCGATCTTCTCCAGGTCGAGGATGTCGTTGATGAGGCGGATGAGGCGCTCGGTGTTGGTGCGAGCGATGCGCACCATGTCCAGCACGGGAGTGGGCAGCTCCCCCAGGACGCCTCCCTCCATCAGCCCCAGCGAGCCGCGGATGGAAGTGAGCGGGGTGCGCAGCTCGTGGCTCACGGTGGAGACGAACTCGCTCTTCATCCGCTCCACCTCGCGGCGCTCGGTGATGTCTCGCACGTAGACGGTGAAGCGCGGCGGGCCCTCGGCGGTGACGCGGATCAGGGTGAGCTCCGCGGGGAACACGTCCCCGTCCGAGCGCAGCCCGGACAGCTCCAGGCGCGTGGCGCGGCCGGGCTCCACATCCGCCTGGAGCGCGCGGACCACCGTCTGCTGCTGCTCGGGGGGGGCGGAGGCCGCCAGCGCCATGGCCAGGAAGTCGCGCCGCAGCGCCTGGGCCCGGGGCACCCGGAAGATGCGCTCGGCGGCGGGGTTGATCTCGAGGATGCGGCTGGCCGCGTCCAGCGTGAAGATGCCGTCGGGAGAACCCTCGAAGATGGCCGTCTTCCGCGCCTCGCTGTCCCGGAGATCCTCGTAGGCGGCGGAGAGCGCCGCGGTGCCCTCCTCCACGCGGCGCTCCTGCTCCGCGCGCAGCGTGGCCTGGAGGGTGGTCCGCGCCTCGGCCCGGATGAACGCCACCACCACCCAAGCGCCCAGCAGCGCTGCCGCCACCAGCAGGGGGGCTCGCAGGCTGACAATTCCTTCCAGGACCCACCGGGTGAAGCTGGGAACCTGCATGTGCGGCGTTTCGGTGGCCAGGCTGAGGAGAACGCACACAGCCACCATCCCCACCACCGAGAGGCTCACGGAGCGCTTCGAGGAGTGAAAGGGTTTGAGCGGTGGCGTCATGGCAGACCGGCAGGGCAGAGAAGCAGCGGGCCGCAGGGCTTCTCGAGGTCGCCCGGAAGTGGTGCCAGGAGCGTGCCACGGCCGGTGAGAGAGGCTCGTCCGCTCGGTACGAAAGGGCCGTGGTGTTTCGCGACAAGGCCCCTGTAGGGATTTGCAAAAGACGACACCCTCCCCTGGCAACCAGAGGAGGGTGGAGTGAGCCCGGTTGGGCGCGTTGCGTCAGCTGGGGCGGCCGCCGGTGCCTTCGCCCGCCAGGCCGTAGCGCTCGAGCTTGCGGTAGAGGGTGGTGCGGTCCAGGCCGAGCACCCGCGCCGCCATCGTCTTGTTCCCGCCCACCGCCTGCATCACGCGGGAGATGTAGCGGCGCTCCACCTCCTCCATGGGGACGAGCTCCGACGGATCATCCCCCGCGACGACGACGTGCGAGGGCTGGAAGGTGCGGATCCGCTCGGGGAGATCATCCGGCAGCAGTTGTTCGCTGCGGGTGAGGGCCACCGCACGCTCGATGCAGTTCTGCAGCTCGCGCACGTTGCCGGGCCAGGAGTAGCCGCTGAGCGCCTTGGCCACCTCGGGGGAGAGCCCCTTGACGTCCTTGCTGGCGCGCGTGGCGAAGTGCCGCAGGAAGTGCTGCGCGAGCACGAGCACGTCCGCGCCGCGAGCCCTCAGCGGCGGCAGATCCACCTGGATGACGTTGAGGCGGAAGTACAGGTCCTGCCGGAACTTGCCCTCGGCGATGGCGGACTCCAGGTCCTTGTTGGTGGCGGCGATGAGGCGCAGATCCACGGGCACCTCCGCGTCCGCGCCCACGGGACGCACCTTCCGCTCCTGCAGCGCGCGGAGCACCTTCACCTGGAGGTGGATGGGCATGTCGCCAATCTCGTCCAGGAAGAGGGTGCCGCCGTCGGCCTGCTGGAAGAGGCCGGCGCGTGCCGAGCGAGCGTCCGTGAAGGCGCCCTTGGCGTGGCCGAACAGCTCGCTCTCCAGGAGCTGCTCGGGCACGGCGGCGCAGTTCACCGCGATGAAGGGCCCGTCCTTGCGGCGGCCCTTGCTCCAGAGGGCGCGTGCCACCATCTCCTTGCCGGTGCCGCTCTCGCCGATGATGAGCACCGAGGATTCGGACTCGGCCACCCGGCCCAGCAAATCGAAGAGCCGCTGCATGGCGGGGCTGGTGCCCAGCAATTCGGCGAACTGGCCGCCCTCGGCGACGACGCGGCGCAGGCGACGCACTTCCTGCCGCAGCCGGTGGTGCTCCACGGCTCGCGAGAGCGTCATCCCCAGCGCGCCCATGTCCGGAGGCTTGACGGCGAAGTCATACGCGCCGGCGCGCAGCGCTCCCACCGCCGAGTCGAAGGTGCCGTGGGCGGTGAGGACGACGACGGGGAGATCCGGGCGGATGGCGGCCACGCGCTGGCACAGCTCCAGCCCGCTCATGCCCGACATGTTCAAGTCCGTGAGGATGACGTCGACCTCCTCGGACTCGAGCGCGGCCAGGGCCGCGGACCCCGAGGTCCGAGTCACCGAGTCGAAGTCCATCCCCTTCAGCTTGAGTGCGAGGAGTCGGCAGAGACTGTCGTCGTCATCCACGAGCAGCACGCGGCCTTGCATGGTGGGATACTCTCTTATTTGGGGTTGGCTCTGCAAAGGGAAGGAGACTCAAGGGGGTTGCCAGCAGGGCTGCCGGGCGTGGAGGCGTGGCCCGTGCCTCGGAGTCAGAAGAACAGGATGAGTTCGAGCCCCCAACTGGATGAACCGCTCTTGCGACTGCGGGACCTGAGTCCCTGCATGGCATGTGCCGGACGCGTGCCGGACTCGAGGGTGAACTCCTCATAGCGGAGTTCACGCGGGGAGTTTCCAGCCAGAATGAGCGTTCCGCGAATCGGTTGGAGGCGGTGTGTGGAGAAAACGACGACAGTACTTCGACGCTGGTAGGGAGCCACCAGTTGCTGCAGGCTGGGCACGCCAAGCATCCCGGTTCGCGCTGCCCATCGCCGACACCCAGGCCCTCTGGCCGAGCCACCAGGTCCCCGCGGCGTTGTTGCTGGACACCCCGAGCATGAGCGCGGAAGGTTCCCGTCCACCCTCCGGAGAGATGGCCTCGAGGAGGAAGAGAAGGAGCTGGATGCGATGAGAACCCTGGCGGTGTTGGTGGGTTTGTTATCCGTAGCAGCGGCAGCGAAGCCCGTGCAGAAGCCAGTGAAGTACGAGGTGGGCGGCACGAAGTTCGAAGGCGTGCTCATCTACGAGGATTCGGTGAAGACGCCTCGTCCGGGCCTGGTGCTGGTGCCCAACTGGTTGGGCATCAACGCGGCGAACCTGAAGCAGGCGGTGGAGGTCGCGGGCAAGGACTACATCGTCTTCGTCGCGGACATGTACGGCGAGGCGGTGCGGCCCAAGGGCCCTGAGGACGCGGGCAAGGCGGCCGGCGCGGTGAAGGGAGACCGGAAGCTCATGCGGACGCGGGTGAACAAGGCGCTGGAGTTGCTGCGCTCCGAGGGCAAGGCGGTGGGGTTGGATGCGAAGAAGGTGGGCGCCATCGGGTTCTGCTTCGGTGGCACCAGCGTGCTGGAGCTGGCGCGCAGCGGCGCGGAGGTGGCGGGGGTGGTCTCCTTCCACGGCGGGCTGGATGCGCCCACTCCTGCGGAGGGCAAGGGCATCACCGCGAAGGTGCTCGCGCTGCACGGGGCGGATGATCCGTACGAGTCCCCCGCGGAGGTGGCGGGCTTCCAGGAGGAGATGCGCAAGGCGAAGGCGGACTGGCAGTTGGTGGTGTACGGCAACGCGGTGCACAGCTTCACCGACGTGGATGCCAACCAGCCCGGCCAGGCGCAGTACAACCCGAAGGTGGCGAAGCGGGCCTACAAGGCGATGAGCGACTTCTTCGCCGAGGCCTTCGGCGGCTGAGCCGCGTGCGTCTCAGCGGGGGCTCTGGCCCATGCATTCGGGGAATGCCCGAACATGGGTTTCGGAGCCTCCCGCGGCCCTTCGCCTGGGGCGAGCTGGGAAGGGGAAGCGGCGGCGGCTTGCGTGAACCTCCAGGCGAAGGAGCCGAACAGGCCCGATTGGACCAGGAACATCAGCACGAGCAGTGTGAGTCTTTGCGCCAGCGTCATGGCGGTTCCCTCTCGTTTCCGTGGGAGCAGAGCCTGCTCTGGCTCCAGAGAGCAGGAGGCGTGCCAGGGCCAGAAGGACAGGGAGAGGTGGCCAAACCGTGGAGAAGAGGGGCGGGTTCCCGGGAGCAGGCCGTTGCGGACGTTGGAATCTGCCACAGCGTTGCGATGCTCCACCCTGGGCGGTGCCTGGTGCCCAACTGGTATGACAAGCATACCGGTTGGGCGGGGCTTCGCCCGGCGTGGGCTCTTGGGGAGAACTGCGGGTTTGCGGCGTTGCCCCGCGCACGGTCGAGGTCTAGAACGCACGTCCCCCTGACGCCCCCACCATCGCCAGGGCTGGAGCCTCCATGTTCCGCTTCTTTCGTGCTCTCTCCGCCCTGGCGCTCACCGGGATGCTCACCCACTGTGCGACCTCTTCGGGGGCGAGTGGGTCGGCGTCGGGCGACGCCGTGAAGCTGCGCTTTGCGTGGCCCGAGGGGCTCGCGGTGAAGGTGGCCTCCACCAACACTGCGACGCAGAACGCGCAGCCTCCGGAGCAGTCAACGTTGAGCTACCAGCTCCGGCTGGAAGGGAAGGGAGAGGAGCGAAAGCTGATCACCGAGCAGATGACGCCGGCACCGGGCACTGCCGAGGAGGGGCCGCAACTGCCGACGCCCGCCATCGTGTTGGGCCCCCAGGGGGAGTTGAAGCGCATCGAGGGAGTCGAGCAGATCGTCCAGGACATGGCCCGGGAGGCCGAGAGCCAGGGGCTCCCAAAGGAGCAACAGGAGCAGATCACTGGGCTGGTGCGCGATGCGCTGGAGCAGGCCACGCGGTTGCGGTGGGCGGCGCTGGTGGGGAAATGGAACGGGCTCGCGTTGAAGCCGGGGGAGGCGTTCGAGCGCAAGAGCCAGACGACGGTGCCGCTCTTCGGGAGCAGCGCTGGCACCGTGGAGCACGTGACGCTGAAGGAGCGTGTCCCGTGCACCGAGGGCGCGGCGGAGAAGCGCTGCGTCCGCTTGGTTCTGGAGTCCTCGCTGGATCCGAAGGCGCTCGATCAGTCGATGGAGGAGCTACTGAAACGGGTGAAGTCCTTCATGAAGGCGAACATGGGGCTGATGGACGTGGCGATCCCGGAGATGAAGGTGACGAAGCTGAGCATCGACAGCACCCTGGAGTTCATCGCCGAGCCAGAGACCCTCATTCCCCACCGTCAGCGGACGGTGACGAACGCGCACGTGGTGCTGCAGGAGACCGAAGGAGAGCCGAATCCGAAGAACTTCGACCTCCACAACGAGCGGGTGGAGGACTTCACGCCCGTGGCTCGTTAGGAGTGCGAGCCGCGCTTCTTGTACGTGAGCACCGGGGCCAGCGTGGCAATGACCCGGACGAGCCCCGCCTCCACCAGATCCGTCACCACGCGGTCGATGGCCTTGTATGCGGGCGGTGCCTCTTCGAAGAGGAGATCGCGATCCTCGCAGATGACGTGGCTCTTGAAGGAGGTGCGGGTGAGGGACTCGGCGCTGAATCGCTCGCGCATCCGCTCACGGGCGGTGGTGCGGTTCCACTTGCGGCCGGCGCCGTGCGCCAGGCTGTGCGCATTCGAGGAACCATCGCCCATCGGAAGGACCAGGTAGCTCAGCGCGCCGCGACTGCCGGGGATCACCACGGGGCCCTGGTCCGATGGCGCCGCGCCCTTTCGATGCAGCCAGCAGGTACAACCTTCCACTTCTTTTGAGATGACGCTGTTGTGGCAGACATCCAGAACTCGCCGGCCACTGGCTCCGATGCCGTCCAGCATCCGTTGAGCAATCGCCGCCCGGTTGGCTCGGCCCCAGGCCACCGCGTGATCGTGCCGGGTCAGATACGTCCGAGCCTCACCCGAGTCCTCCGCCAGGCCCCCGGCGCCGTGCCGGTCGACATGGGCTCTCAGCGTCGCCTCGCCCAGACCGCGTGAGCCGGAGTGGACGAGCAGCAGCAGCCGGTCCTCCCTCAGCCTCAGCGACGCGAAGGTCTCCGCGTCGTGCACTTCATCCACCCGCTGTACCTCCGCGAAGTGGTTGCCTCCGCCCACCGTCCCCAGTGCCTCCTCGAAGCCGGAGCTCTTCACCCCCTGCTCCTCGAGGAAGGCCGCAGCGTTTCCCTCCCACGGCCCATCCAGATCCAGTCTCGCCGCCCACCGCTCTGCCTTGGCTTTGCGGACTGGCAGGTCCACGTCCCACAGCCCCATCCCACAGCCGATGTCGTTGCCGACGAGGAAGGGATAGAGGAAGCCTTCCGAGGCGAGTGCCGCGCCCACCGGTGCTCCCTTGCCAGGATGGAGATCCGGCAACCCCACTGCGAGCCGCATGCCTGGAAATCGAGCCACGCCTTCCAACTGGCGGATGGCCTCGCCTTCGATCCAGGACTGGGAGGAGGCGATGATTCGAACTCGAGCACCCGGACGATTCGCGGAGGGGGAGGTCATCATGGGCGGCCGGACGCCTCGCCCAAAAGGCCCCTGACGCTCCGACGCTCCGCGTTACTTGTGGTACGGCTCACCCTTCAGGAGGGTGAAGGCCCGGTAGAGCTGCTCGACGAGCACCAGCCTCGCCATCCGGTGCGGCAGCGTCATCCGGGACAGCGAGAGCGTGAGGTGCGCGGCCTGGCGCACCGTCTCGTCCAGCCCCTCGTCGCCGCCGATGACGAAGAGCAGGTCCTTCGCTCCCGTCTGCGCCTTGGCCACGTAGCGGCTGAGTTCCACCGAGTCCAACTGCTTGCCGCGCTCGTCCATGGCCACCAGCCAATCCTGGGGCTTGAGGCGGCCGAGGATGGCCTGCGCCTCGGCGGTCTTGGCGTCCCCGGGCTTGAGCTTCTTGCCGCTGGCCTCGGACAGCTCCACCAGCTCGAAGCGCGTGTAGTGCGCCAACCGAGAGGCGTACTCCTGGACGCCCGGCTCGAACAGGCCCGAGCGATCCTTGCCTATCGAGAGGAGGCGGACCTTCAGGAGAGCTTCTCCCGAGGCGCGTCGGCCCAGAGGCCCTCGAGATCATAGAAGGCGCGCACGTCGTTGAGGAACAGGTGCGCCACCACCTCGCCGTAGTCCAGCAGCACCCACTGGCCCGTCTCCTTACCCTCGGTGCCAGAGGGGTGGAGGCTGTCCTCCTCCTTGATCTTCACGTGGACGTTCTCCGCCATGGCGCTCACCTGGCGATCGCTATCGCCCGAGGCCAGCACGATGTAGTCCGCGTACGAGGCCATGCCGCGCACGTCGAGCACCATCACGTCCAGCGCCTTCTTGTCGAGCAGCAGCTGGGCGATCTTGTGCGCCAGCGCCTTGGCGCGAGGGTTCTCGGGTGGGCCGGCGGGGGCCTCGGGAGGCGCTGCGGGGAGCAGCTTCTTGCGCTGCTTGGGTGGGGCCAGACGCTTGCGCGCGGGCTGCTTCTTGGCCGCCGCCTTCTTGCCGCGTGCCGCGGGCGCCTTCTTCGCGCCGCTCTTTGCCTTCGGGGAACTCGTCTTCTTCTTCTTCAGTGCCATGTGTGGGGTGCCACCCTAGCGCACCTGACCGCGCCCGTGGACGACGTACTTCTGACTCGTCAACTCTCGTAAACCCATGGGGCCAAAGGCATGGAGCCTGCTGGTCGAGATTCCAATCTCCGCGCCCAGCCCCAGCTCTCCCCCGTCGTTGAAGCGGGTGGAGGCATTCCACAGCACCCCGCTGGCCGTCACCTCCCGGGTGAAGCGGGTGGCCGCCTCCTCGTCCCCGGTGACGATGGCCTCGGTGTGTTCACTGCCGTAACGGGAGATGTGGGCCAGCGCCGCGTCCAGGTCCTTCACCACGCGGATGGCGAGGATGAGGTCCAGGAACTCGCGTCCGTAGTCGTCCTCGGCGGCGGGCTTCACGGGCACGCCGGCTCGGGAGAGCACCGCCACGGTTGTGGGGCAGCCGCGCAGCTCCACCTGCTTGTCCGCCAGCGCACGCGCCACGGTGGGCAGGAACTGCTCGGCCACGGCGCGGTCCACCAGGAGACACTCGGCGGCGTTGCAGACGCCCGGGCGGCTGGCCTTGGCGTTCACGGTGATGCGGGTGGCCATGTCCAGGTCCGCCGCCTCGTGCACGTAGACGTGGCAGACGCCCTTGTAGTGCTTCACCACGGGGATGCGGGCGTTCTCCGCCACGAAGCGGATGAGCCCCTCACCGCCTCGGGGGATGCACAGGTCGATGAGTCCCTCGAGCTTGAGCAGCTCCAGGAGGGATTCACGCTCTCCGGCGGGGACGACCTGGATGGCGTGCTCGGGGAGCCCAGCCTCCTGGAGGCCTGCCTGGAGCGCCCGGGCGATGGCCTGGTTGGAGCGGGCGGACTCGCTGCCGCCGCGCAGGAGCACGGCGTTGCCGCTCTTGAGGCACAGGGTGGCGGCGTCGCTCGTCACGTTGGGGCGGGACTCGTAGATCATCAGCACCACGCCCAGGGGCAGGCGCACCTTGCGCACCTGCAGGCCGTTGGGGCGCTTCCAGTGCTCGGTCTCCTCGCCGACGGGGTCCTCGAGGCCGGCGACCTCTTCTACGGCGCGAGCCATGGATTCGAGGCGTTTTTCGTCCAGGAGGAGCCGGTCGAGGAAGGCGGCGTTCTTGCCGGCCGAGCGGGCGGCCGAGACGTCCTCGGCGTTGGCGGCGAGGATGGAGGGAGCGGCCGAGCGCAGGTGGCGGGCCATGCTCCGCAGCGCGTCATCCTTCTGCCGCGTGGGGGCGATGGAGAGCTTCCGGGAGGCAGCCCGGGCCTGCTCGGCGAGGGAGCGAACGTCTTCCTTGGCAACCGTCATGGCTCTCCTCTATCAGAGGCGCATGAGCGATGCCCGGTTGGAGCAGTTCCAGAAGATGGCGGCCGACTTCCCTGATGCTCCCATGGCCCACTTTTCCCTGGGAAAGGCGTACTTGGAGCGCAAGCAGTACGCCGAGGCGGTGAAGAGCCTGGAGGCGGCCGTCCGCCTGGATTCCAGCTATGCGGCAGCGCTGGTGTCGCTGGGGGATGCCCATGTGGGTGCAGGGCAGACGGACAAGGCTCGTGAGGTGCTGGAGCAGGCCAAGGCGCTGGCCCTGGCTCAGGGCCACCCGGGGCTGGCCGAGGAGATCGACGAGCGGCTCTCGGACCTGTCCTGAACGGGGCCGGGCGGTGATGTCCGATTCTGGCGAGCGCCCCGGGCTCAGGCCTGCCATCTACGGTACTGCATGGAAAGCCAAGACCTTCTCGACCAGGACCTTTGTTACCGGGCGCTCTCGGGGCGGGATGCTCGGTTCGACGGGCGCTTCTTCACCTGTGTGAAGACCACCGGCATCTACTGTCGGCCCATCTGTCCCGCTCGGACGCCCAAGCGGGAGAACTGCATCTTCGTCCCGAGCGCTGCCGCCGCCGAGGAGCTGGGCTACCGCTCCTGTCTGCGCTGCCGGCCCGAGACGGCGCCGGACACTCCAGCCTGGGCCGGGACCGAGGCGAGCGTGGCGCGGGCGCTGCGGCTGATTGACGAGGGCGCGCTCGATGAGGGCTCGGTCGAGCAGCTTGCCGCGAGGCTGGGCGTAGGCGTGCGGCAGCTTCACCGGGTGTTCGTGCGGCACCTGGGGGCCAGTCCTCACGCGGTGGCGAGCAGTCGCCGGCTGCTGGCGGCGAAGCAGCTCATCACGGAGACCGTGCTGCCCTTCAGCGAGGTCGCCATCGCCTCGGGCTTCCAGAGCCTGCGCCGGTTCAATGATGCCGTGCAGAAGGCCTACGGCCGCAGCCCAAGCACCTTGCGGCGCCCGTCGAAGGCTTCGGAGGCGGGGGCTTCCTCGGCCATCTCGCTGCGGCTCGGGTACCGCCCGCCTTTCGATTGGGAGCGGGTGCTTGGCTACCTCGCGGGACGAGCGATTCCGGGGGTCGAGGTGGTGGAGGCTGGGACCTACCGCCGCACCTATCGGCTGGGCGGCACCACCGGCACGCTCGAGGTTTCACACAATCCCGAGCTGCGCTCGCTCAGGGTTCGCATCGACGCCTCGGGTTCGGCGCCGGTTCGCCAGATCGTGGCGCGCTTGCGCCGGTTGTTCGATCTCAATGCGGATCCCGCAGCCATCGCCGCGGCTCTGGGGAGCGATCCGATCCTCGGGCCTCGACTCGCGCGAGCGCGAGGACTGCGCATCCCGGGCACGTTCGAACCTTTCGAGTTGTTTGTCCGGGCCGTGTTGGGCCAACAGGTCTCCGTCAAGGGCGCGACGACGCTGGCGGGACGGCTGGTGCAGCGGTGCGGCAGACAGGTGGTCGCGCGTGATGGCCTGACCCATCTCTTCCCGACAGCGGAGGAATTGGCCCAGGCGGACCTCTCCGGGCTGGGGCTGACCGGGGGGCGCATCCACGCCCTGAAGAGTCTGGCGGCGGCGTGTGCCTCGGGAGCGTGTGAGCTGAAACCGGGCGTGAGCCTGGAGGACAGCGTGGCGCGGCTCGTCTCGCTGCCAGGGATTGGCGAGTGGACGGCGCATTATGTGGCGCTTCGTGCGCTCGGTGAGCCAGATGCCTTCCCCACGGCCGACCTTGGTTTGCGCAAGGTGGCGGGAGGCGGCGTGGCGATCGAGCCGCGGGTGCTCGAACGGATGGCGGAGGCCTGGCGCCCGTGGCGAGGCTACGCGGCGCTGCTGCTGTGGACGGAGCCGATGCTCGAACAGGTCTCGAGCGTGGCGGCCTGAACTCGGAGGGTACATTCATGAAGATCCCCATGACGGATGATCTCGTCACAACGCGTTTGCAGACTCCGATTGGTGAGCTGCGGCTTGCCGCGAATCAGGAAGGGCTCGTCACCATCCTCTTCGCTTGTGATGAAAAGACGCTGCCAGAGGCTCGGGGCACTGCGTCGGCTCGGGTTCACCTGGAGCAGGCCTGCACGGCATTGCAGGAGTACTTCGCGGGCCGCCGGACGAACTTCGGGGACGTGACGCTCGCGGCGAGCGGAACCGAGTTCCAGCATCAGGTGTGGCGCGCGGTGAGCGCGATTCCCTTTGGCCAGACGGTCAGCTACGCGCGGGTCGCCAACCAGATCGGTCGACCCAAGGCGGTACGCGCGGTGGGACTCGCGAACGGGCAGAACCCCATTCCTCTCATCGTGCCGTGCCACCGGGTGATCGGCTCCAACGGGAGCCTGACAGGATTCGGCGGTGGACTGCCCACCAAGAAGTGGCTGCTCGAATTCGAGGGTGCGATGGGCTGAGGGGCTCCAATCGCGAGACACTTTCCTCTCAGCGATACCCAAGAAAGATGCTGTTCCTCGGGTGAGGGCAGGGTGCTCGCGAGCAGGAGGGGGAATCAGAAGTACACCCCCTCGACCTTCTCCACGATCGCCTTGATGGCTTCCGGGGTCGTGCTGCACCACTTCGCCAGCTTTGTGGCCGAGAGCGTGAACGCCACCGTGGATGGGGGGCCCGCCGCAAGCACATCGCCAATGATAGGCCCCTTGTCGCCAGGCCAGGGCAGTGCCTGCAGTTCCTTCCAGCGAGGGAACGGATCCAGGAAGGTAAAGCACGGCCATCGTGGGAAGCGCAGGGTGCGTGCATCGCCACCGAGAAAGCGTGACCAATCCACATGGGCTTCCGAGAAGTCACAGTCCTCGATGCTGCCGTGGCCCGGCGCGGAGGGCCACTCGCCGAAGTCGTTGCCCGTGAAGCGGCCCTTGAACCGGCAGCCTTTCAGGTGAGCCGTGTCCCAGCGGAAGTTCTTCAACTCCTTCGGAAGAAGGTGTCCGCCATCCGCCGACCATGAAGTTCCGTTACAGGCAGGGTTGGCCTCGGTTGTGGAGTCTCTTCCTCCCATGCTCTGGGCCGCCATGGCGACCGCTGTTGCTGGTAGGGAAATGACGAGGGTGCTTCCGACAACGGCCAAGCGGGTGCAGGCGGGTTCTCCCAGCAGCCCCTCGGAGGGAAAGCCACTGCTCGACAAGGCCGTCTACACACCAGGCTCGCGGGCATCGAGATCGTACGGGGGGAGGCTCCGTGAGAGGAGCCCAGGAATCTGAGGTCTATAGGAGCAGAGGCCAACCTGTGCCTCTCTGTCGAAGGGAGAATGGTAGCGTGTGACCTGGGAGGTTACTGCTGAATGCTCCGACCTGTCACATGTGCTTGGGCGTTGGGAGGGTTGCTGGTGCTGACCGAAGCCACGGCTCAGCCTTCGCTGATACGTGGACGGCACGTCACCATCGCCGCCCAGGCTGGTGAGCCGCTCCCCGAGGTTCGGGTGGCTGCGGGGAGCACGACCCTCATCCTCCTGGACGCGCCTGTGGACAAGGCTTCGGTGCAACTCGACACGACGCGCATCCGGCTCGTGGACGTGGGCGAACGCACCCTCGTGCTGGAACCGATAGTGACACCCGCCCCGAAGGAGCGCTGGGTGCTGCGCGTGCGGTACGCGGACGGAGCCCAGCCGGAGTGGGCTGCCTTCGTGCTCGTGTCGCAGCCCGGTGAAGTGGATCTCCAGGTCACCGCCGTGAGGAAGCGGCAGACGTTGGCGTCGTGCCAGGCTTCGCTCGCAGAGGCGCAGGCTCGCTGCGCGAGTACACGCGCCGAGGTGTGGGTGCTGGTGGATTGGCTTGCAGGAGACTCCGTCCAGGCCGCCCCTTTCAAGAAGGATCCCAGGGTGCGTGGCTGGGTCTACCGGCTCGGAACCCAGGTGTTCCTGGTGCTGACGCTGACGAGTGCCGCAGGCCCGGAGCCGTGGACACCCACCGCTGCAACGCTGCGCCGCCAGACTCACAAGGGTACGGAGGTACGAGTGCGAGCCGTGCACGCGAGGCAGGACCCGCTGATGGCTGGGGAATGGGGCACGATCGTGGTGGAGGTGGAGCTGCCCTCAACCCCTGAAGACTCCGTTTTCACCTTGGAACTGCGGGACGAGGGCGGCCGGAGCCTGAAGGTAAGGGATGTGGAGATTCCGCTGGTCCCAGGAAAGGAGCGTGCAGGGCGATGATGGAAGAGGTGGATCCCGACAACCTCCCGGTGGGCACGCTGGTGGACGGCTGGCGGGTGGTGCGCCGGGTAGACGGCGGCGCTTACGGCACGTTGTACGAGGTGGAGAAAGGCGGCGAGTCCTACGCCCTGAAGATGGCGCGCTACCTCGAGCAGAGCCAGGATGCGCGGCACACGGATGCGCGCGCCCAGCGCGAGCTGTCGTGCATGCTGTCGCTGCGCCACCGCTACATTGCCCGGGTGTGGGCCCATGGCCGTTGGCCTCACGCCCGCGAGGGCTTCTTCTACGTGGTGATGGACTTCGTGAAGGGCTACACCCTGGACGAGTGGGCCGAGCGCTCGCGCGTGACGCCCCATGAGGTGGTGGTGCTCGCCGACCGGTTGCTGGAGGCGCTGGCCTACATGCACGGCCAGGGCATCTTCCACCGGGACTTGAAGCCCGGAAACATCCTGGTACAGGCACAGACCGGGGAGCCGGTGATCGTGGACTACGGGGTAGCGCATTTCCCAATACCCGCCGCCCCCCAGTTGACGGGAACACGCCTGCCGCCAGGCACCCCTCGCTACACCTCGCCCGAGGCCGGGCGCTTCGACGCCGAGCACCGGCATGACAAAGCGGCGCGCTACGTCTTCAAGGTGACCGATGAGGTGTACGCGCTGGGAGTCACCCTGTATGACTTGCTGACAGACCCACAGCCGCACAGCCACCCTGCGCCTCAGCCGCTGAGCCCGTTGGGCTTTCCGCCCGCGCATGAGGTGAATGAGCGGGTGCCCGTGCCGCTGAGCCACTTCGTCGCCCGGTTGGTGGCGCTCAAGCCGGAGCAACGGCCTGTGAGTGCGGAGGCCGCACGGAGGGACCTGCCGGAGCTGCTCTCCCTCCAAGCGGACTCCTGGATGAAGCGGCCGCTACAGGCGCTGCCACCCCAGTCCCTACCAGAGGTGGCTCCGCCCAAGCCTGCCCTTGAGGCAGTCCCGGCTGAGGTTCCACGCGTCAATCCCGTGTCCATGAAGCGCCGTGGAGCGAGCAGGGTGGCCCTGGCCACGGTGGGCCTGGGAGCCGTTGTGGTGTGTGGCGCATACCTGCTGTTGCGAGGAGGAAAGCCGGAGCGGGAGGTCCTCTCTTCACCCAGGAGCGAAGAAGCTCCCTCCCAGGAGCCCCCCGCGCCCGCGGCGCAAGCACAGCCTCCGGCGCTTCCCATAACCTCTCCGTTGCCGGCGCATCCGCCGCATCCGCAGCCCGCCCCCTCACAGCCCGTTGCCCCCTCGGAGAAAGGCCCCCCTGTGAATACCCGCCGAAGTCCCGACGCTGCTGTCTCGTCCCTGTGCTCGCAGAAGACACCTCCTGCGCGTGGCAACCCCAAATGGTTGGAGTGGTGCAAGTGCGCGGCGATTGCGGGCACCATCGTCGCGTCTCAGGCGGGCTGCCCGGCTGCTCAGGTGCGACAGCCGATCATGGGCGAGTGCCGCACCGAGTCGGTGGAAGCGATGAAGCTGCTCGAGATTCCGCGCCGAGAGACCCCGGTCAACCTGGCCCTGGACGCCAAGGCACCGTGCGACACTGAAGGAGGACGGATGTGCAAGGGGCGTGCGATCGTCACAGTCGGTCAGGTCATCACCAGCAAGGTGCGGTACACCCAAGGCAAGTTGGTGGAAGGCTCGCTGCTGTCCGGCAGGGTGTTCCATGCGCCTATCCCTAACGCAGACTCTCCCAGCGGGATTTACTACCGTTGGAACGAGGCGACACTCCCCGATGGAAGCAAGTACCCTGTTTGCCTCGAGTCGGGAGCCCCTTTGGCAGAGCCCGGCCTCACTCCCGGTACCTGGATCGCGGATCAGGGAACCGCGGCGGGCTGGATCAGCGAGCAGTGGGACCTTACCCGCCATATCACCCGTTGATGTCGGGGGCGGCCCACAGTGCGAACTGGTTCGCAGTGGCGGCAGGGGTTGAGGCTCAGTACGAACTGGTTCGCAGTGGCGGCAGGGGTTGAGGCTCAGTGCGAACTGGTTCGCAGTGGCGACAGGGGTCGAGGCTCAGTGCGAACTGGTTCGCAGTGGTCTCTCAGGGAGGAGGTCCATGCTGACCCGTCTCAAAGATGGACTGTCAGTCTCCGTCCGTGGACGGTGAAGAACCCGCCCGCAGGCTTTCTGGGTTGTACCACGCACGCAAGTGCCTGTTTCTCGGAGGCACTCTGCGTTGGCCTGCCGGGTGCAATGCCCCGTCTCGCCTCTCGACCCATTGTCCCCGGAACCTGCGCTCCATCAGGCAACTTGCACCGGCTCGGCGCCCGTGCTGCTCACCCACACTGAGTGGGGCATATCCGTGACTTAGGCTCGCTTTCGGGCCTGTTTCACGTAGGGGGATACGTGATCGCCGTACCGAGCCTCCACCCAGGGCTCCAGGTGGTCCGTGCCGCGGATGGTGCCCCGGCAGCCCTGGCTCCCACACTCACACGTGAACTCCGCCATCGTCGGCCCGTAGAGCGTGGCGTAGTCGATCGTGATGGGCTCGCCCTCCCGGATCGGGCGTCTTGCCACGAAGTCGAGCCCGTTGAGCCAGGCGTTCGGCTCGCAGGAGTGGTTGATGACAGACCACTCCTCGGGAGACTCGAGCCCCCCTGCGAGGACTCCCTCCGAGAGCGGATGGGACCAGCGAGACAGAGCCTCTCGCTGCCCATCGGCCCACGTCCGCTCGACGTGCCGCCAGCTCATGAGCGAGTGCGGACGCCCCTCTCCGGCCAGGATGCACTCTCCCTCGGCCAGGTCCTTCGCGGCGGCCAGCCCATAGCCTCCTGGGTGGCCGTACTCGATCCGTATCCTGGGACGGCGTGCCTCCTGGCGGCGCAGGGCACACGCGATGATGTGCTCCAGGAAGCCGCGCTGCCCTCCCGGATCATTCGAGAGGATGATGTCCGCGCTGCCGAACTGGCCCGGCGGATAGAACACTCCGCAGGACGGGTTCACGTCGAGCAGGTGCAGCCGCCCGTCCGGACCCATGCGCACATCGAGTCGGGCGTAGCTGACTCCCTTCAGGGCGGCGAAGACGCGCTGCCCCAATTGCTGGAGGCGCAACTCCAGCGCCGCATCCGACACGCGCCGCGTGCCCATCTGCGCGTAGTCCGACCACTTGAGATCGAAGTGTTTGAAGCTCTCCCCCTCTGGGAAGAGGATCTCCACGGGGGGATAGGCCCGAGGCGTGCTCTCGTTCAGCCCCGGCTCGGCCACCAGGGCGGTGAACTCAGGCCCGTCAATGAACTCCTCGATCAGCGCCTCTCCGTACTGTGCCAGCATCTGCTCCACCCGCTCCAGGAGCTGCTCTCGCTTCTCGACCCGAGAGCTCCGCGTCATCCCGATGCTGCAGTAGCTGTTCGGGTGCTTGACGATCATCGGGAAGCGCAGCGACGAGGCCGCGCGCTCGGCGTCCGCAATCCGTGCGACAAAGGCGTGCCGCGGCGTATCGACTCCAATGCGGTGACAGATCAACTTGATCACCTGGCGGCTCGGCTCGAAGAACTGGGGGCTGGGGCCCGTGTACGCCACTCCCAGCCGCTCCAGTTCGATGGCGACCTCGACTCCGGCCACGTCCTCTTCCCAGGCCCCGTCGCACATGTTGACGAAGGCGTCATAGCCGCGACCGGCCAGCTGCCGGACCGTCTGCACGGCGGTCCCCTTGTGGATGAAGGAGCGCTCCCACGTGTGCTCGGGTATCAGCCGAGACGGGTCCTGGACCGGATCCACCTCTTTGAGCGGCGAGCTGGACTGCTCATACGAGGGGTGGAGCACGCAGAGTCGCATGGGGGCATGATAGAGGGCACGCAGCCCCCGAGCGAGAGAGCCATGAGCCGAGCGACCTATCCCCCCCGTACCTGGACCGACGAGCGCCTGCGCGCCGGGGCTTCCTCCATCGATGGGAACGGGTTGTTCGCCACCTGTGACATCCCCGAGGGCACCGTTCTCATGATCTGGGGCGGCGTCGTGGTGGACCGGCACCAGATCGACTATTCGAAATACCGCGTGGAGACGGTCGTCCCCATCAGCGAGACGCAGTACCTGGCGCTCCCCCTCTCCGACACCAGCGAATCCCTGGATGTCTTCCTCAACCACTCCTGCGATCCAACCGCCTGGCTCATCGATGAAGTCACCGTGGTGGCCCGGCGCCCCATCCGGGCCGGTGAGGAGATCACCACCGAGTTCGCCACCTGGTTCGACTATGAGCCCGGCTCGAACTACTCCGTGAACTCCATCTGCAAGTGCGCCAGCCCCCACTGCCGCAAGGTCCTCACCGAGCAGGACTGGAGGAGGCCGGAGCTCCAGCAGGCCTTCGCCGGCCACTTCTCTCCCTTCCTGGAGCGGCGCATCCAGGCGGAGCGCCGCGAGAATCTCGAATCCTCGCGGACCTAGAGCTTGACGACGTCCTGCCCGCGGCGCGGCAGCTCCACGCTGAACACCGTGTAGCGGCTGGTTCCAGATTCCACCTGCACGTCGCCCTGGTGCGCCTGGACGATCTGCTGGACGATGTAGAGCCCCAGCCCCAGCCCCTCCTTCCGCCCGCGCTGGCGCTGTCCGCCCCGGAACGGATCGAACAGCGACTGCTGCACGTCCGGCGGGATGACGCCCACGTTCTCGACCGAGAAGCGGATGGCGTCATCGTGTGTGCCGTCCAGGAGGATCTGGATGGGCTCCTTGACATCCCCATGCTGGAGCGCGTTGCCGATCAGGTTGGAGGCCACCTGCGCCAGCCGGTCCGCGTCCCAGTTGCCCACGCCGTTGCCCTTCTGGTGCACCTCGATGCGGCGCTCGGGGAAGGCAGCCTGGTGCTCCTGGACGATGCGGTGGAGCATCTGCCCGAAGTCCGTCTCCTCCCTCTTGAGCGGGATGCCGCCGGCCAGCCGCGCCCGCGCCAGATCCAGCACGTCCTCGATCATCCGCCCCATGCGCTTGCCGCTCGCCAGCATGCGCCCGGCGGCCTTGCGCACGGCCTCGTCCTCCGTGCGGCGCTGCAGCAGCTCCGCTCCCGTGAGGATGGCGCTCAGGGGGTTGCGCAGGTCGTGCCCCAGCACCGCCGTGAACATCTCGTTGAGGCGCAGCGTCTCCGAGAGCTCGTCCAACTGATGCGCCAACAGCCGCTTCTGCCGGTAGAGCTGGAAGAAGACCTCGGACTTGTTGCGCAGCACGTGCGGATCCAGTGGCTTGTAGAGGAAGTCCACCGCGCCCGCGTCGTAGCCCTTGAACTGGCGGTGCTGATCCCTCGCCCCCGCCGTGACGAAGATGATGGGCACATGGCGCGTGCGCTCCATGCCCCGCATGAGCTCGGCCAGTTCGAACCCGTCCATCTCCGGCATCTGCACGTCCAGGAAGGCCAGCGCCACGTCATTCGCCAGCAGCAGCTCCAGGGCCTCGCTGCCCGAGCGGGCCTGGAGGATCTCCACGTCCTCCCGCCGCAGCAGCGCCGCGAGCGCTAGCAGGTTCTCCTCCAGGTCATCGACAAGCAGGCACTTCACCCGGTCGGACACGGGCCTTGCCGCCTGCGGGGTGGGGTTGGAGTCAGTGAGCACTGGGACCTCCCATCACCTGGAACAGGTGTGCGATCTGCTCGAGCGTCAGCACGAAGTCGGCCGGGCCTCGGTTCAGCGCCGACTGGGGCATCAAGGACACCTGGGCGGTGTCGGGCCGCTGCACCACCGTGACGCCTCCCGCCGCGCGCACCGTCTGCAGCCCCTGCGCCCCATCCGCGTTGGCGCCCGTGAGGATGATGCCGGCCAGCCGGGGCCCGTACACATCCGCCGCCGACTCGAACAGCACGTCAATCGAGGGGCGCGAGTAATGGACGGGATCGTCCACCGAGAGCGCCAGGGTGGGGCCCTCGTCCACCAGCAGGTGGTAGTCCGGGGGCGCGAAGGAGACGGTGCCCGGTTGCACCTGCTCCTTGTCCTGCGCCTCCCTCACCGGCAGCTGGCACTTGCCCTGGAAGATGTCCACCAGCAGGCTCGGCCTGTCTCGTGGCAGGTGCATGACGATGAGGATGGCGGCGCGGAAGGTCCGGGGCAGCGCGGGCAGCAGCACCGAGAGCGCCTCTACGCCGCCGGCGGAGGTGCCCAGCACCACGGCGTCGATGCGCTCCCGGAGCTTCTCCGGCTTGAGTCCGGTAGGGCTCTCGATGTTCGCGGAGGGGTTCATCGCTTCTGGTAGATGCGGTCCTCCCGGACGAACTCCGAGAAGGACTCCTCGTGAGAGGTGAAGCGCAGGGACTCCTTGGCGCCCAGGCCCAGGAAGCCCTTGCGGCAGAGCGCCTCGGCGAACAGCCCCACGGCGCGCTCTTGCAACTCGGTGTTGAAGTAGATGAGGACGTTGCGGCACGACAGCAGGTGCACCTCCGCGAAGACGCTGTCGGTGGCCAGGCTGTGGTCCGAGAAGACGATGTGCTCCCTCAACCTCGGATCGAACACCGCGTGGCCATAGGCCGCCGTGTAGTAGTCCGACAGCGAGTTCCGGGCGCCGGACTCCCGGTGGTTGCGGGTGAACGTGGAGATGCGCTCCACGTCGTAGACACCCAGCTCGGCCTTCTGCAGCGCGTGCAAGTTGATGTCCGTGGCGTAGATGAGCGTGCGCTCCAGCAGCCCCTCCTCGCGCAGGAGGATGGCCAGCGAGTACACCTCCTCGCCGGTGCTGCACCCGGCCACCCATACCTTCAGCGAGGGGTAGGTGCTCAGGTGCGGGCAGATGCGCTCCCGCAGCGCGCGGAAGTACGGCGGATCCCGGAACATCTCGCTCACCTGCACGGTGAGGAAGTCCAGCAGCCGGGGGAAGGCGGTGGGATCGTGCAGCACCTGGTCCTGGAGCTGGGACAGGCTGTGGCACCCGAAGCGCTCGGCGGCCAGCGCCAGGCGCCGCTTCAGCGAGGCCATCGCGTAGCCTCGGAAGTCATAGTGGTACTTCAAATAGATGGCATCGAGCAGCAGCCGCAGCTCGATGTCGAAGTCCTTCGTGCTCACGAGGCGCTCGTCCACGGCTACTTGGGCATCCAGACGCGGACGAGGGAGAGGAGCTTCTCCACGTCCAGGGGCTTGGCGATGTAGTCGTTGGCTCCCGCCTCGATGCACTTCTCCTGATCATCCTTCATGGCCTTGGCCGTCAGGGCGATGATGGGCAGCTTCTTCCACTCGGCGCGCTTGCGGATCTCCCGCATGGCGGTGAGCCCGTCCATCTCCGGCATCATGATGTCCATGAGGACCAGGTCCACCGCCTTGGCCTGCTGGGTGAGGCTGCGGGTGAGCGCGTCCAGGGCCTCCTTGCCGTTGCGGGCGATCTCCACCTTGGCGCCGCGGGGCTCCAGCACGCTGGAGAGGGCGAAGACGTTGCGCACGTCGTCCTCCACCACGAGGATACGCCGGCCCTCCAGCGCGGCCTCGCGGTCCCGGGCCACCTGGAGCATCCGTTGGCGCTCCGGCGGCATCTGCGCCTCCACCTGGTGAAGGAAGAGCGTCACCTCGTCCAGCAGCCGCTCGGGCGAGCGGGCGCCCTTGATGATGATGGACTTGGAGAAGCGCCGCAGCCGCTGCTCCTCGTCGCGCGTGAGTGAATGGCCCGTGTAGACGATGACGGGTGGGAAGGAGACCTCCTCCTGCGCCGCCATCTTCTCCAGCAGCGCATAGCCGCTCATGTCCGGCAGGCTCAGGTCCATCACCATGCAGTCGAAGGTGGTCTGTTGGAGTTGCTGGAGCGCCTCGCCCGCGGTGGCCACGCCGAGGATTTGCACCTGCTCACTGCCCAGGAGCTGGCGGATGCTCTCGCGCTGGCGCTCGTCATCCTCCACGACGAGCACGCTTCGCAGGCCCTGGTTGGCCTTCGTCTCCAGTAGCCGGAAGGCCTCCTCCAGCTCCGCGTGCTTCACGGGCTTGAGGGCGTAGCCCACGGCGCCGAGCTCCAGCGCCTCGCGCGAGTAGTCCGCCACCGACACGACGTGGACCGGGATGTGCCGCGTCCTCGCGTTGCGCTTGAGCTGATCCAGCACGCCGAGGCCGGAGTGGTCCGGGAGGTTCATGTCCAGGAGGATGGCGCTCGGCAGGTAGGTGAGCGCAGCCGAGATGCCTTCTCCCCCAGAGTGGGTGATGACGCACAGGAAGCCCCGCTCGCGAGCCAGGTCCCGGAGGATGGCGGCGAAGCGGGTGTCGTCCTCGACGATGAGGATGACGCGGGATTCAGGGGTGAGCTTCTCGCGGTCATCCTCCACGGACGGGGCCGCGGGGCGTGGGGGGACCGCCACGGACGGGCGTGGAGGGCCGAGGGGCTCGGTCCCGGCACCGCGGGGCGGGCTCGCGGGGACCGAGGGCTCTCGCGAGGCCAGGGCCGGCTGCGGGGGGACTTGATTCGTGCGCGGAGGGTTGAGGGGCAGGGTGAGGGTGAAGGTGCTGCCCGCGCCGGGCGTGCTGTGGACGGTGACATCTCCTCCCATCAGGCGTGCCAGATCCCGGGAGATGGACAGGCCCAGCCCCGAACCTCCGTACTTGCGGTGCGTGCTGCCATCCGCCTGACGGAACGCCTCGAAGATGAGCGCCTGCTGGTGCGGGGCGATGCCGATGCCCGTGTCTCTGACGGCGAACCCCATGTGCCCGGGCGCCGAGGAGAACACGCGGACGGCCACCTCGCCCTTCTCGGTGAACTTGAAGGCGTTGGCGACCAGGTTGCGGAGGATCTGCCCCAGGCGCTGGGAGTCCGTCTCCAGCGTGTCGGGCACGTCCTCTTCGACGGTGACGGAGAAGCCCAGCTTCTTCTCCAGCGCCACGGGCTGGAAGGTGCGGCGCAGCGACTCGAGCGCGCGCTGCAAGGGGATGACCTCCAGCTGTACCTCCACCTTCCCGGCCTCGATGCGCGACAGATCGAGGATGTCATTGATGAGGGAGAGCAGATCATTGCCGGCGGCGGAGATGGTCTGCGCGAACTTCACCTGTTCCTCGGTGAGGTTGCCCGTCTTGTTGTCAGCCAGCAGCTTGGCGAGGATGAGCGAGCTGTTGAGCGGCGTGCGCAGCTCGTGGCTCATGTTGGCGAGGAACTCGGACTTGTAGCGGCTGGTGCGCTCCAATTCGCGGGCCTTGTCGGTGAGGGTGACCTGGGCCTGGGTCAGCTCCTCCTTCTGCTTCTCCAGCAGCTGGGTCTGTTCCTCCATCTGGGCGTTGGTCTGCTCGAGCTCGGCCTGCTGGGCCTCGAGGCGGGCCTGGGACTCCTTGAGGATCCGGCTCTGCTCCTCTAGCTCCTCGTTGGAGACGCGCAGCTCTTCCTGTTGGGTCTGGAGTTCTTCCGCCTGGCGCTGCGTCTCTTCGAGCAGTTGCTCCAGGCGCGTGCGGTCGTGCGAGGAGCGCACGGCGATGCCGATGGATTCGGACACGCGCTCCAGCAGCTCGAGGTCCGACGGGTGGATGGGGTGCAGGAAGCCCAGCTCCACCACGGCGTTGACCTTGCTATCCACCTGGGCGGGCACTACCAACACGTGTCGCGGCTTGCTCTGGCCCAGGCTGGAGTTGATGGGCAGGTAGTCCGCGGGGACCTCCCGGAGGTGGAAGGCTCGGTTCTCCTTGATGGCCTGGCCGACGAGCCCCTGGCCGGGCAGTACCACCTCGCCCGTCTTCGCGGAGGGGGGCAGGGCATAGCCCGCGAAGCGGCGGAATTGCCCGGAGGCCTCGGCCAGATAGATGGAGCCCACCTGGGCATCCAGGTACTCGGCCAGGAAGCGCAGGACGTTGTCCCCGAGCTGCTCGAGGCGCTGGTCGCCCTGGATGCGCTGGCTGAGCGTCGACTGGCCCGTGCGCAGCCAGCCCAACAGGGAGCGGGCCCGGAAGTCGCGGGACGTCATGTAGCCCGCGGAGGAGATGAGGAAGAGGAGCACCGCCGAGCCCGCCCAGGAGATGAGCAGGGACATGTTGGCCGACTGCTGCCACTCCTCGTTGCGATCCGCGAGCAGCTGCTGCTCGTGCTGTTCCATCTCTCCCAGGGTGCTTCGGATGCGGTCCATCATCGCCTTGCCCCGGTCGGTGAGGATGAGGGTGTGCGCGGCCTCTGTGTTTCCGGCCTGCTTGAGCTCGATGGTTTCCCGGAGTTCGTCGAGCTTCTCCTTCACCAGCCCGGAGAGGCGGTCGAGCCGCTCCTGTTGCTGGGGGTTGTCCGCGGTCATCTCTCGGAGGTGTTGGAGCTGCACGGTGATGGCCGTGTTGGCCTCGCGGTAGGGGGCGAGGTAGCGATCAGCGCCGGTGAGCAAGTAGCCCCGCTGGCCGGTCTCGGCATCCTTCAGCGAGGACAGGAGCGCCTCGAGTTCGCCGACCACCTGCAGGGTGTGCGTGACGCGCTCTCCGGTGCGCTCGCGGTTCCTGAGGGAGCTGTAGGAGAGGCCGGCGATGAGGAGAACGGCCAGGATGGCGAGGACGAAGCCCGCGAGCGTGGTGGGAGGCAGGAGGGGGCCGAAGCGGGCCGCGCCCTGGGCTGCCAGGGTGGACGGGGGAGCGTTGTTCACGAGAGACACCGGCCTCTCTGCGGGAGAAAGAGGAGGCCGGGCTGGGAACAGCGGGTGCTCGCGCGGGTCCGGCGGAGGCGGAGGAGGCGATCAGGGCACAAAGGAACGACGCTCACGATGAGGAAGCAGTGCCAGTCGGCTCTGGCGGGGGCGTACGGGGAGTAACATAGGTCTCCCCCGTGGAAAGCCCCCCCATCCGGGGAACTGTCTGCTGGTTTGCTTCTCCCCGGTTTCAGAACTGAGAAAGAGGAGTCCATGACCAATCCCGTTCGCACGCTGACCGGAGAGTGTATGTGCGGCGCCGTCCGCTATGCCGTCATGGACGAGTTTGCCTACGCCGCGAACTGCCACTGCTCCAAATGCCGGAAGGCGACGGGGGCGGCATTCAAGACGTTCGCGGGTATCGAGCGGAACAAGCTGCGCATCAACCAGGGCGAGGACTGCCTCATGATCTTTGGTGAGGAAAACGCCTGTGACACTCGCTGCAAGGTGTGCGGCTCGTTCCTCTATTCCGTCGTCCGCGAGGGGCAGTTCGTTCACGTCGCCATGGGGACCCTTGTAGACGAGCCCACCATTCGTCCGGCCGAGCACATCTTCGTCGGCTCGAAGGCGCCGTGGTTCAAGATTACCGATGACCTGCCCCAATACGGGGGGCACGTCACCGCGGCTGGGCCTACTACGAGATGACGCCGCGCAGCTCCGTGCGGATCGCATCCGCCCGGTGGCGGATGTAGACGTCCGGGTGGGCCGCCGCGGCCTGGAGCACCTCGGCCAGCCGGTGTCGCAGCCCCAGATCCATCGCCCGCCAGTCGATTCCCGCCAGCTTCGTCAGCGCCGTGCGCCGTACGTCCAGGTCCTTCTCCCGCTGGAACGCATCCAACAGCCCGCGCGCTGTCTCCTTCACCGAGTCCGCGTCCGGAGGCGGGCACCAGTACAGCGCTCGCATCGCGCCGGACTTCTCCGCGTCCACGCCCTGCCGCATGTACCACAGCAGCCGCTCGTGCACCGGCGCCAGCCCCACGCCTCGCACCGCCGCATCCACGAAGTGCCGGTTGCGGCTCGGGTCCTGCTCATAGATGGCGGCGCAGATCAGCGGCTCGAGCAACTGCGGGTGCACCGACTCCACCAGCCGCACCAGCCGCACCACGAACCACTTCTTCCGCTCGTCGTAGAGCGCCTTGCCCAGCCACTTCAAATCCTCCGTCGACGCGTGCAGGTAGTGCGCCGCCATGGCCGGCAGTCGCGCCGCCTCCTCGTTCGCCTCGGAGGTGGCCGAGGGCGGCTCTGTCTCCCCCGGGTACGGGTACGCCATGTGGAAGCGGCTCAGGCGCAGGAAGCCCTCTGCCCGCGCGTCCCAGTCCCGCGTGTCCGGGTGGCTTCGGGCAATCGCGTCCAGCACCGCCCCGCGCAGCCGCAGCCGCTCCAGGCCCAGCATCTCCAGCGCCAGCTCCCCATGCCCCGGTGAATCCAGTGGATCCGCTGGCCCCGCCGTCACGTCCAGCCGGTCCGGCCGCAGCGCCAGCAGCAGCGAGCCTGACGTCTGCAACCCCAGCAGGTTTCCCTCGTCCTGCACGTGGAGCATCACCGAGGCCAGTGGCCCCGACATCTCCTTGGGCCCCTGAAGCACCAGCGGCTCCGGCGTCACCGCCAGCTCCTCCAGCGGAGGCTCCACCCGCTCCGGCGTCAGCCCTAGCGCGGCGCACGCTACGCCCGCATGGCTCGTGTCTCTCACCAGCGCTCGGAGCAAATCTCCCGTCGTCAGATGCGCCCCTCGCGCGAGCTGTTGCGCCCGCACGAGGTTCTCTCCGACTTCACGGCCGAGTCCCTGCTCGTGGGCATAGGCGGACCAGTCCAACGGGTGTCTCCTTCCCTGGAATCAATTGAAAACGGGCTCTGCCTGCGAGGCGCCATGCTCGCATATCCCGGCGCCTGATCATCCCCCCCTCCCCCTGCCTCGTTTCTGGGGAACACCCCAAGTCTACCCTCGCCTACATGCGCCAGGTGAGGCCCACCCCTGCAACCTGCCGGAGGTAGGAGAGCTCATTGCGCGGCAGCCGGGTGCCGTAGAGGGAGTAGGACAGCTCCAGGTCCAGGTGAGCGTTCACGGGACGGGCCAGTTTCAGCGAGAGCGCGTTCTGCCCCTCGTCCTCCTCCACGAGAATGATCTCCGGAGAGAGGTAGATGCCGTCCGGGTAGCGGCTCAGCCCCAGTGCTCCTTGCGCCAGCGCGGTGACATTCCACGGCAGCTTCAATCCCACGCTCCCGCTGAGCCGGTGGCGCAGCACCGTCTCGCCGAAGCTGTTGGAGCTGATCTCCTGGAACGTATAGGTGAGCCCCAGCGCCAGGGGACCGCGGTACGTGTAGGTGGCCCCGGCCGACAGCGCTCCGTCCTGCCTCCGGCCGAGCGAGAGCCCCTGGCGCTCCGGGGGAGGACGCGCCTCCACTCCGTAGCGCCGCCCTCCGTACTCGCCGAACACGCTCAGCGAGTGGCGGCGATCGAAGCGGTAGCGCCCCAGGAAGCCCACCTCCGAGCCGCCGAAGTTGGCGCGCGAGTCCGGGCGGTAGACGAAGCGGTGGGCCCCCGCGCGGATGCGCAGCGCCAGCCGCACGTCCGGTACGTACTCGAGGAAGGCATCCGCCCCCAGGTCCGAGTAGTCCCGGGAGCCCCCACGCCGATCCTTCGCCCGTCCCTCCAGCCCGAGCCCCGCCTGGGTGCCCAGCGCCATGGAGCCCTCCAGGGCCCCGGCCTGGACGAGCACATCCTCGGAGGTATAGCGCGCGTACTTGCGGCCCCCCAGCTCATAGCGGCCCACCAGTTGGAGGCTCTCGCCGGTGATGCGGCCGTCCGCCGCGGCCAGCACGCTCAGGGCGAGATCCGCAAGGGGGGCTGGCGTCTCCGGGCCGTGGAAGTCTCTCGGGGCGTTGGAGTCCACCATCAGCCGGCTGGTGAGGCGCAGGGCGCCCTCCGTGTCGGACGCGCGGGCTCCCCCAGGGAGCACGAGGGCCGCGAGCAGGAGCGTGGAGAGGAGCCGTGACACGCCCCAGCACCATACCGTGGGCTTTGCCTGCACGCCTTGTTCCCGACAGTTCAGGCCGCACGGCTCGCCGGTGACGGAGCGGCGGAGCCCCGTTACAGTCCCGGCCATGCGTCCCGCCTCGCTCATTCCCGCCTGGGCCTGTCTCGCGCTCGCCGCCTGCGCCCCTGCCTCCTTTCAGACAGAGCTCAAGGGCGAGACCACCGTGCCCGCAGGTCCCCCCGGCACCCCCCTCAATGCCTTCCCGGCCATTGCTTCCTTTGGAGGGCTGGACTTCAACCAGAACCAGGATTTCAAGAACCAGGGCGTCTCGAAGGGCGAGGTGAACGCCGTGCACGCCAAGAGCCTGGAACTGCGCCTGGTCAGCCCCAGCACCGGGGACTTCACCTTCCTGGACACCCTCGAGCTCTTCGCCAAGGCCGGGGACCAGGAGGCACGCGTCGCCCGGAAGCAGGACATCTCCCGGTTGTCGCTCAACGCGCCCAACCCCGTGCTGAAGATGGACATGGAGGGCACGGAGCTGCAGCCCTTCGTCGCCGCGCCCTCCATGAGCTTCATCTTCCGGGGCAAGGGCCGCATGCCCGAGGAGGAGGTGCGACTGCAGGCCCTGCTCTTGCTGGAGGCGGAGGTGAACCTGTTCTGAGGCCCGGAAGGGCGGGGGCCGGCGGCTACTTCAGCTCGCGCACCCGCTTCTCGATGGACCTGGCGCGGGCGTCGAGATCCTTCGCCATGGACTCCAGCTGCTTCGCCTGGGCCTCCAGGGAGTTCAGGTCGTCGAAGTCCCCGGCCGCGAGATCCTGCGCCCGCAGCGGGTTCACCTCGGGACGGCGATCGCTGGCGCGGGCCGTGGGAGGAGCGCTGGTCGTAGTGGGAGGCTCCTCGGGAGCGCCTGCCGGGGGCGGGTTCGGATCCATCACGGACGGCGCGTTCGGGGTGTTCGAGTCGTTGTAGAGGGTGGTCCCCGGTCCACTGCGCACGGGCGTCCGCTCCACCTCGACGGCCTTGTCCGAGTTGAGCCGCAGGCGCATGCGCCGGTCCTGCTCGTCGAACATGGCCTCCTCGCCGAGGAAGTCGCTCATCCGGCGCTCGAGCTCCTTCTCGTCGCGCAGTTCGGCGATGCGGGCCTTGAGCGCGCCCAGCCGCTGCTTCACCTTGTCCTCGGAGTCGCGAAGCGCATCCGCCTGCTCGAGCAGATCCTCGGGGTCATCGCTCGTGTCCGCGGGGCTCAACGCTGGAACCTTGGAGGCGGGAAGCGCCGCACGCACCGCATCCCGCTCGGTGCGCAGCTCGCGCATGCGCGAGATGAGCCGGGCGCGCTCTTGCCTGTCGCTCGTGGAGTCCCACGCCGCCTTCACCCGCGCCAGCTCCTCGGACAGCGCGGAGTGCAGCGCCACGTGGGCGCGCTCGGAGTCGCCCTCCGCCGTGGACACCGCCTGCGCCAGCCCGGTCAGCTCTCCGCTCAACTCCTGCGAGCGCCGCAGCGCCTGATCCAGCTCGCCGCTCGGGGTGAGCTTGCCCTGCTGAGAGGCCTTGAGCGTCTCGATGCGAGAGGCCAGTCCGTTCAGCTCGTTGCGAAGGGCCTGCTGGCGCTCGCGCAGGGTGCGAACGCCACTTCGCGCCGCCTGAGCCAGGGAGCGTGCCGCCTCGAGCCCGGTGGCAGCCCAGGCGGGCGCTCCGGTGAGCAGGCACAGCAGCAGGATGGGCAGGGGGCGCTTCATCACACCCCTCCCATCAGCAAGGGGAGTGCCAGCCCGCAGGGCCCCCCATGGCTTCCGCTGGGAGCGAAAGCCTCGTGATTCCGATGGGTTCGGGGGTGGTGGAAAGCACCCCCGGGCGGGATGGAGCAGTGGAAAGTCACGGGTGGTGGTGCGTAACCATGGATTTTCGAGGGATCAACCTTCCTCAGGGGCCTCCCCCTTGGAGATGAAGCCGTACTTCTCCAACTTGTAGTACAGCGCGGACGTCTTGATGCCCAGCAGGCGAGCCGTCTCCGTCTTCACGCCGTTGGCTTTCTCATAGGCCCGGGCAATCAGCTGGCGCTCGATGTCCTCGAGGATGTCCGGCAGGGGACGATCCCCGTGGGGGATGGGCAGGCCGCTGGCGTCCGTGCGGGGTGTGCTCGAGTTGAGGTGCGAGGGCAGGTCCGCCTCGGTGAGCACCTCGCCCTCGGCGAAGACGAGCGACTGTTCGATGACGTTCTCCAACTCGCGCACGTTGCCGGGCCAGGCGTGGCGGGCCAGGGCGCGCAGGGCGCTGTCGTCCAGGCTCTTCACGCGCCGGTTCACCCGGGAGGCGTGCTTGGTGACGAAGTGGCGGGCCAGGGTGGAGATGTCCTCGGGGCGCTCGCGCAGCGGGGGCAGCATCAGCGGGACGATGTGCAGACGGTAGTAGAGGTCCTCCCGGAAGCGGCCCGCCTTTACCTCGGCCTGCAAGTCACGGTGGGTGGCGCTCACCACGCGCACGTCCACCCGGAGCGTCTCCTCTCCACCCACGCGTTGAATCTCCTTCTCCTGGAGCACGCGCAGCAACTTGGTCTGCACGGAAGGGGGAATCTCTCCAATCTCGTCCAGGAAGAGGGTGCCGCCGTCGGCCAGCTCGAAGCGGCCCAGCTTGCGCTTCACCGCGCCGGTGAAGGCGCCGCGCTCGTGGCCGAACAGCTCGCTCTCCAGCAGCGTCTCCGCCAGGGCGGCGCAGTGCACCACGACGAAGGGCCCGTCCTTGCGAGGGGAGTGCTGGTGGAGCATGCGGGCCACCAACTCCTTGCCGGTGCCGCTCTCGCCGCGCACCAGCACGGTGGCGTCGCTGGCGGCGGCCTTGCGCACCTGGGCCAGCAGCTTCTGGATGGGCTCGCTCTCGCCCACCAGATTTCCGTGGGTGAGGGCGGCGTCCGCGTCGTGCGCGGCGGTGCGAGCGCTCAGCTTCTCCACCTGGCGGCGCGTGGAGGACAGCTCCAGCCCCTTCTCCACCTTGGCGCGCAGCACGTCCGGCGGGAAGGGCTTGGTGATGAAGTCGTAGGCGCCCTCCTGCATGGCCTGCACGGCCGTCTCGATGGTGCCGAAGGCCGTCACCACCATGACGACGGCCGCCGGATCCAACGCCTTGAGCGCCTTGGTGACGGCGATGCCGTCCATCCCGTCCATCTTCAGATCCGTGACGACGAGATCGAACGGGGATTTCTTGTATGCGGCCAGCCCATCCGCGCCCGAGCGCGCCGCGGCCACGGTGTGCCCGGAGCGGGTGAGGGTGACGGTCATCCCCTCGCGGAGGGTGTCATGGTCATCGATGACGAGGACGCGGGCCATGGGTGCCTTCTCCCCCAGGAAGGGGGCGGGTGTCACTACACCACATGCTGTCCCGCTTGCGCACCCACGGGCCGAGCCCCGAGCCGGCGTGCAGAAGCTACTGGCGCGGCGGGGCCACATGCGCTTTATGCGCGCCATGGCTTTGAAGACGGATGCCCCTCTCCTGGAATTGCTCGCGCGCCACGTCCCCGCGGACGCCAAGGAGCGCGAGGACCTGGAGCGCATGCGTGCCTTCGCCGCCGAGCTGGAGAGCCCCTTTTCTCGCTCGCAGCCCACGGCGCACTTCACGGGCAGCGCCGTAGTGGTGGATCCGGCCGGAGAGCGGGTGGTGCTCATCCACCACGGCAAGCTGAAGCGCTGGCTGCAGCCGGGAGGGCACGCGGAGGAGGTGGATGGCGGCAGCATGGAGGCTTCGGCGCTGCGCGAGGCCCAGGAGGAGACGGGCTGCCAGGTGCGGCTGCATCCCTCGGCGCCTCGCCCCCTGGACGTGGACGTCCACCGCATCCCGGCGCGCAAGGACGAGCCTGAGCACCTCCACCTGGATGTGCGCTATCTGGTCATCGCGGAGGACCCGCAGGCGCTGGCGCATGACCCGAACGAGTCCTTCGGCGCTCAGTGGCTGAGCTGGGCCGAGGCCCTGCAGCGGGCGGACGAGCCTCCCCTGCGGCGGATGCTGGAGAAGGCCCGGGCGGCGGCTCAGGGAGGGGGGGCGGGGTGAGACTCGGAAGGTGGGCAGGCGTGGGCTCAACCCGTGGCGGGGGGAGTGGGATATCCCGTGCAGGTGGGAGCCCGGTTCTCTTGAAATGAAGGTCTTCCAGGTTTTTTATTTGGAAGGGCAGTTCACAGCGGCGGATTTCTTGGCTTGAATGGCACCCGTGGCTCCAACCAATGACGAACAATTGATCCGCGACTTCGCCAGGCGCGGGAGTCTGCTGTTCCTGATGTGGGTCCTGGCCCCCATCCTCATCTGCGCGTACCTCATCGCCATGGCGGTGGGAGTGCCGAGCAGCGAGGCCCTGGCGCCGGTAGTGCAGTACATGGTGCCCATCGCGGCCGTGTGCTGCCTGGGGTACCCGTACGTGGCGCTGCGGTACCTGGCGTCCGAGTCGCTGCGGCACCTGCCGGGAGACGCGCCGGGAGATCGGCTGCGGCGCATCCTGCGGATGCCGTGGCGGGCCAGCTTCTACATCTCGTATGTGGCGTGGACGGTGGGTGGCTTCACCTTCGCGCTCATCGTGAGCCTGGTCTACGACAAGGGGCCCGTCCGGGTCTTGCTGGGCACGCTGATCGCCTTCTTCTTCGGCGTGGTGGTGTCCTTCCCGTTCGGCATCAGCCTGGAGAAGATGGGGCTGGCGCAGGCGATGGAGGAGCGCAAGGCGCACCAGTCGCTGGTGCTGCAGGGCGCGGGCCCCTTCTGGCCTCGGCAGACGTGGTTCCTGCCCTTCACGTTCGTGGCCTCCATCATCGCTACGCTCATGCTGTGCAGCTGCGTGGTGGTGGTGAAGCTGCTGGGGCTGCGAGACGCGCTCCATGCGCAGCTGGTGGCCGAGGGCGCCACGCAGTCGGCGCAGACGATCCAGAACCTGAGCGGCTCGATGTTCTCGGATCTGGCCTTCGTGCTGCCTTGGGTGGCGGTGCTGGCCTTGATTCTGCCCACCATCACCGCGTGGATGCTGGCGCGCCGGCAGGCGCAGGGTGCCAGCGCGGTGGGCAAGGCCATCGAGGGCCTGGCGGTGGGGCGCATCTCGTCTCCGGAGTGGGTGTCCACGGACGAGATGGGCGACCTGGCGTTCGCGCTGAACTCGGTGCTGAGCAAGCTGCGGCAGATTCCTGAGACGCTGGCGTCGTCGGCCTCGCGGCTGGTGGCTGCGGGCAAGGAGCTGAGCGAGGCGAACAACGAGCAGCAGCAGAGCCTCAACCAGCAGGCGGCGGCGATCCAGGAGACGCAGGTGACGTCTCAGGAGATCAAGCACACCTCGCAGATGACGTCCGAGCGTGCCGAGTCGATGCTCCGGGTGGCGCGCCGCGCCGAGGAGCTGGGGCACGAGGGCGAGGCGGCCATCGAGCAGTCCATGCAGGGCCTGGCGACCATTCAGCAGTTCGTGGATGCGATGCAGGTGAAGCTGAACCGCCTGGCGGAGAGCGCCACGCAGATCGGCGAGATCACCGAGGCCGTGAAGGACATGGCGGACCAGTCGAACCTGCTGGCGGTGAACGCGGCCATCGAGGCGGCGCGCGCTGGAGACAACGGCAAGGGGTTCGCGGTGCTGGCGCGGGAGATTCGAGCGCTGGCGGACCAGTCGGTGAAGAGCACCACGCGCATCCGCACCATCCTGGGCGAGGTGATTGGCGCCATCCGGGCAGCGGCGCAGATGGTGGAGCAGGGTTCGCGAGACATCGCGGGCGGCCTCGAGCGGATGAGGGCGTCCAGTAACAGCCTGCGAGAGTTGTCGAAGCTGTCGCAGGAGAACTCGTCGGCGATGCGGCAGATCGTCGCGGCGGTGAATCAGCAGAACGCGGGTATCTCGCAGATCTTCAGCGCGATCGCGGACCTGTCGCAGATCATGGACGCGACGCTCAAGCGGCTCGAGTCCACGCAGCAGGCCACGGGCACGCTGGAGGCGGTGTCGACCGAGGTCAGCGAGATGGCCCAGCAGTTCACCGTGAACTGACGCGGTGGCTCATGGCGCCCCTCGGGCGCGCGGTGAGTGCCAACTGGTACTCTGGCAGTACCAGTTCGGCTCACCGCATTCGCGCCGTGGTCCAGCAGCAACCATGCGGCGGCGAGGTGACCGCGGTCAGGTGCGGCCCGATGCCCCCAGCGGCAGGGTCAGGGTGAACGCGGTGGCACCCGGTGCGGAGGTGAACGCCAACTCTCCGCCGTGCGCCCGGATGATCTTCCGCGCCAGCGGCAGCCCCAGCCCCGTGCCCTTCTCCCGAGTGGTGAAGAAGGGCTCGAAGATGCGCTCACGCTCGGCCTCGGGGATTCCAGGTCCAGCGTCCCTGACTTCGATGGCGTAGCGCGAACCCTCCGCTCGGCCCGTCACCTGGACGCGCGCTCCCGAAGGGGAGGCCTGCACGGCGTTCTTCACCAGGTTCACCAGCGCCGCCGTCAGCAGGCTCCCATCCGCCTCCAGTTGAGCGGAGGCAGCTTCCAACTCCACCTTCACGTTCTTGGCCTCGGCCTCGGCGGACAGCAGTTCGCACGCGTTCGAGAGCAGCGCGGGGGCCTCCACCGGAGCCCGGGCCAACGGCTGCTCGCGAGCGAAAGCCAGGAAGTCCTCGACGATGCGCTGGAGGTACGCCACCTCGCGCTGGATGCGCCCCACATGCGCGGCGGCATCCTGGGAGCTCCCGGCCCGCAAGTCCTCCGCGAGCAGGCCGGAGAAGAGTTCGATTCCGCCCAGCGGGTTACGCACCTCATGCGCCACTCCGGCGAGCATCAGCTTGAGCTGTCGATCCCGGCTCTCCAGCGCCCCACGCATCTCCTCCAACTCGCGTGCGAGCACTCCAATCTCCCGCATGGGCTCGGGAGGCACAGGCGTCGTCAAATCTCCCCGGCCGATGCGCAGCGCCGAGTTCATCAACCGCCGCAGTGGCCGGGCCAGCCCTCGGGCCGTCATCACCGCCACCGCTGCCAGGACCGCCAGCGCCACCGCCGTGGCCACCGTGAACGTGCGAGACAGCCGCGCCAGCGGTCCGAAGAAGGCCGCGCTGCCCTCCACGGCCACGGCACCCACCACCTTCTCCCCCTGAAAAACCGGCGCGTATCCCGTCTTGTAGAGCCGCCCATCCGAGCCTTTGAACAGCACCTGGCTGGCCGCTCGCTCGCCGGCGAACACCCGCGTCAGCTCCAGCCTGTCCCGGGCCAGCTCTGGCACCTCGGCGCCCACGGGCAGTCCGCCGCCCACGTCCACACGCACGCGCCCCTGCACATCCACCGCGAACACCCGGCGCACGCCGCTGGCCTTCTGCACATCCACCAGCGAGCGCGTGAGGTTGCGCCACGTGCGAGTGCCGTTGACGTCATCGCCCGGCTCGATCATGAGCATCCGCTCGCCGCTCACCTGGCTGGCCGCGGCGGCGGCGATGGCGGACAGGCCCTGCCCCAGCTCCTCCTCGAGGATGGAGCGCGCCAGCGTGTAGCTCGCCAGCCCTGTAAGCCCGAAGAGCGCCAGCGTGGGAACCAGGAACGCGATCAGCAGCCGGGCCCACAGCGAGCCCAGCGCCCCACGCAATCCCGAACTCGAAGGAGGAGAGCCACTCATGGAGGGCGGCTCAGCCGGCCTTCTTCTCCTCGGCGGCATCCTTCTCGAAGAGGCTCTCCAGCTCCGCGCGAGCCCGGGCCGCCATCTCGCTGAGCTTCTTCTCATCCTTGTGGAAGGGGAAGGTGGCCATCAGCAGGTCCTCGTCGTGCTGCCGGAAGCGCTCCAGCGTCTTGTGGCTCTCCGAGTACGTCAGCCCCAGCTCCTGGAGGATCTCTCCCGTCATCTCCAGGCTGGAGACCCACGTCTCGCGCATGATGTGCTTGATGCCCAGGTTGAGCAGCCGGTAGGCATGCTGACGGTTTCGAGCCCGAGCGAACACGGTGAGGTGGGGGAAGTGCTGCACCACCGTTTCCGCCGCGCGCACGGACGCCTCGATGTCATCGATGGCGAGCACGAAGATCTTCGCCTTGTCCGCCCGAGCGGCCCGCAGCAGATCCAACCGCGCCGCATCCCCGTAGTGGACCTTGTTGCCGAACCGCTTGATGAAGTCGATGTGCTCGGAGTTGATGTCCAGCGCGGTGAAGCCGATGCGCTTGGCGCGCAGGACGCGAGCCGTCACCTGCCCCACGCGGCCCATGCCGGCGATGATGACGGGGTTGTCCTGCTCGGGGGCCACTTCGAACTCCCGATGGGCCTTCTGCTGGAAGCGAGGCCGGATCCACCGCGCGTACGAGGCGAAGAGCAGCGGGGTGGTGACCATGGAGAGACTGACCACGACCACCATCAGGTCCGCCAGCCTGTTGTCCATGACATGGAAGCCCACGGCGAGCCGGAAGAGCACGAAGGCGAACTCGCCGCCCTGGGAGATGACAATGGCCATGCTCAGCGCCTGCTCATTGCCGCCGAATGCCCACCGGCCGATGGCGTACAGCGCCACGGCCTTGATCGCCACCAGGCCCAGCACCAGCCCCACCACGAGCAGGGGGTATGTGCTCACCAGGCCGATGTTCACGGACATGCCCACGGCGATGAAGAACAGGCCCAGCAGCAGGCCCTTGAAGGGCTCGATGTCCGCCTCCAACTCGTGCCGGAACTCCGAGTCCGCCAGCAGCACGCCGGCGAGGAACGCGCCCAGCGCCATGGACAGCCCCACCGCGCTCACCAGCGCCGCCGTGCCCATGACGAGCAGCAGCGCCGTGGCGGTGAACAGCTCCTGGCTGTGGAACGAGGCCACCACCTTGAACACCGGCCGCAGCACGAAGCGGCCCGCGAGGATGACGCCCACCAGCACCCCGGCGCCCTTGAGCGCGGACAGCCACGTGGGCTCGGTGGACGGACTGTCCGAGGAGCCCAGCACGGGCAGCAGGGCCAGCAGCGGGATGACGGCCAGGTCCTGGAACAGCAGGATGCCGAAGGACGCGCGCCCGTAGTCGGTGGTCAGCTCGTTCTTCTCCGCGAGCAGCTGGAGGGCGAACGCCGTGGAGGACAGCGACAGGCCCAGGCCGACGATGAGCGCGGTGTGCGGCGCCAGCCCGGCCACCTTCCCCGCCGCCGCCAGCAGCAGCCCCGAGCCCACCACCTGCAGGCCACCCAGCCCGAACACCGACTTGCGCAGCTCCCAGAGCCGGGCCGGTTGCAGCTCCAGGCCGATGAGGAACAGCAGCAGCACCACGCCGAACTCGGAGAAGTGGAGGATGGCCTCCACGTCCGAAATGGCTCCAATTCCCCACGGGCCGATGATCATCCCCGCCGCCAGGTAGCCCAGGACGGAGCCCAGCCCGAGACGCTTGAAGAGCGGGACAGCCACCACGGCGGCGGCGAGGAAAACGAGGGCCTGCGGGAGGAAGGACATGTTCTCCTCATTGCACAGGCCCATGCTTGGGGACAATCTCACGGGATTCCCAGGGTAGAGTAGGGGGCATGTCGCGCGCTTCATCTCTGGCCCCTCGATGGAAGGGGCTTCTCGTCTGCATGCCCGTCCTCAAGCCCGCTCACCGCTGAGACCCGATGGAGCCGCTGCCTACCGCTTTCCTGCTCATGGTCGCGGGCGTGCTGATGGCGCTCAGCGTCCTGCTCAGCCGTGCTTCGCGCTTCGGGCTACCGGTGGCGCTGCTCTTCCTGGGCATCGGCATGGCGGCCGGTACGGACGGGCCCGGAGGTATCGAGTTCAGCAACTACGGTGCGGCCTTTCGCCTGGGCACGGTGGCGCTCGTCCTCATCCTCTTCGATGGAGGGTTGAACACACCCCTGGCGGCGGTGCGCGCGGCCATCCGTCCGGCCTCGTTGCTGGCCACACTGGGAGTGGTGGCCACGGCGGGCTTCATGGGACTCGCCGCCCACCTGCTGTTTCACTTCACGTGGTCCGAGGCCCTGCTGCTGGGGGCCATCGTCTCGTCCACGGACGCGGCGGCGGTGTTCTCCGTGCTGCGCGGCAGCGGGCTGCACCTCAAGCGGCGCGTGGGCACGACGCTCGAGCTGGAGTCCGGGCTCAATGATCCGATGGCCGTCATCCTCACGGTGGCCCTCACGCACAACCTGGCGACCGGGGAGGAACTGTCCTGGCGGTTGTTGCTGGACGCGCTCCTGCAGATGGTCGTGGGCGGAGGCCTGGGTCTGGGGATCGGCTGGATCGGGAAGCAGCTCCTCAAGCGCCTGCGGTTGCAGGCCGCGGGGCTGTACCCGGTGATGACTCTGGCGCTGGCCTTCCTGGCGTTCGGGGTGCCCACGATCTTCGACGGCAGTGGCTTCCTGGCGGTGTACGCGGTGGGCGTGCTGATGGGGAACGAAACGCTGCGTTACCGCACCGGCCTGCTGCGAGTGCACGACGCGCTGGCGTGGCTGTCGCAGGTGGCCATGTTCCTGGTGTTGGGGCTGCTCGTCTTCCCCAGTCAGCTCATCGCCGTGGCGGGGGTGGGGCTGGGGCTGAGCCTCTTCCTGGCCTTCGTCGCCCGTCCGCTCGCGGTGCTGCTCTGCCTGCTGCCCTTCCGCTTCCCAGCGGGGGAGATTCTCTACACGGGCTGGGTGGGGCTGCGAGGCGCGGTGCCCATCATCCTCGCCACATACCCGGTGTTGGCCCAGGCGCCGGGAGCCCACGCGCTCTTCAACGTCGTCTTCTTCATCGTGGTGGTGAACGGCCTCATCCCGGGAGCCACGGTGCCGTGGGTGACGCGCAAGCTGGGGCTGGCGGCCAACGTTCCAGAGCCGCCGCCCGCGGTGCTGGAGATCGCCTCCACGCAGTTGCTCAACGGGGAGCTGAGCGCCTTCTACATCGACGCGGCGTCGGCCACGGTGGGGGCGCGTATCTCCGAGCTTCCCTTTCCGCCAGAGTCCGCCGCGATGCTCATCGTCCGGGGCTTGGAGCTGCTCGCCCCCAAGGGAGACACCATGCTCCAGGCGGGGGATCACGTGTACGTCTTCTCCCGCTCGGAGGATTTGCCCTTCCTGCGGCTGATGTTTGGCCAGCGCGAGGACGAGTAGGGCGATAAAGCACCGCGCGGAATCACTCCGCGTTGGGGGGGCTTTACTGGAAGACCCTCTGCGTAGTACCTGAATTTCATGCGCGCTGAAGTCCTCACAGCACAGCCGATCCGTGAGCGGAGAACGCTCCGGTCCGTGCTTGCCGTGGGGGGAGCCGTCCTGACGCTCGCTCTGGCGGTGGTGGTGGCCGGACTCTCCTCGGAGTCCGTTGCCACCCAGGCCGTCCGTGAGCAGGGACACAGCCAGTGCACCCAGCTCGCCCAGGGGGTGGAGCGCTCGGTGGCTGCTCCTGCGCCGGATGGGTGCATGCAGCCCCGGCGGGTGGTGCTGAACGAGCAGGACGCCATCGCGGGAGCCTCGTCGACGACGTCTCTGCCTCAGCAGGTGCTGGCGGCGCGGGCGCGGGCGAAGTTCCAACCGCACACACAGTCCGCGATTCGCCTCATCCGCGAACGGCAGGACGCCATCATCACGGCGTTCTCGCACCGGATGCGGGACGCCTCGGAACCTGGATCCGCGAGCCACTCGGCGGATCGCCCTCTGATCGTGACACGGCCGTTACGCGGACCTCCCTCTCGGGCCTGATGTACCCCTGACGCGCATGCCCTCCTGGGCGGCGCGCTCCCTGTCGGGTCTCCCACCCTGGCGTCCACCCGAGGTCCGCGCGCACGCGGCCGGGCTGGGCACAGGTCTGGCCGGCCCCTCCCGAGAACTCTCAGCACGCCTACAGCTGGCGCGAAGGTCTTTTCACGTGAAGAAGTCCACTGCTGCGTTCGAAGTCTCCGAGCCCGTCGTCTCGACGTCTCCACCTACCCGCCCCGATGTCCCCGAGGAGCAACTGCCAGTCCTCTCCGGAGCCAACCGCATTCTATGGGGGCGCATGGGCGGAGCGATTCTCGCTTGTGTGCTCGTTTGCCTCGCGGCGATCGTTTTCGAGTCCTGTCTCTGATCCATCCCGGCGGCCCGCCCGAGGCGCGGTCGCTCTGACGCAAGGGTTCTGGTGCCTTGCCCGGGTGGAGCGACCGGCGCGAGGCATGGGCCCGGCTTTCACCCATTCCTACGTTTCGAGGAGAACTCCATGCACGACCCTCACGCGCTCTTGAAGGCCATCGCGGTGGTTCTGTGCGTCGCCGCGGTGACGACGGTGCTGTTCCAGCGCCTGCGCCAGCCGGTGGTGCTCGGCTACATCCTCGCCGGCCTCATCGTCGGCCCCTACCTGCCCATTCCGCTCGTGGCGGACGCGAGCGTCGTCCACACGCTCTCGGAGCTGGGCGTCATTCTGCTCATGTTCTCCCTGGGGCTGGAGTTCAGCCTGAGGAAGCTGTTCGCGGTGGGCCCCACGGCGGGGCTCACGGCCATCATCCAGTGCAGCCTCATGATATGGCTCGGCTTCGTGGTGGGCCGGGCCTTTGGCTGGACGACGCGCGAGAGCATCTTCACCGGAGCGCTCATCGCCATCTCCAGCACCACCATCATCGCCAAGGCATTCGACGAGCAGGGCATCAAGGGCCGGCTGCGCGAGCTGGTGGTCGGCGTGCTCATCGTCGAGGACCTGATCGCCATCCTGCTCATGGCGATGCTCACGGCCATCTCCACGGGCAGCGGTCTGTCGGCGGGAGGCCTGGCGCTGACCATCGGCCGGCTCGGGGCGTTCCTGGTGGGGCTGGTGGTGGTGGGGTTGCTGGTCGTCCCTCGGGTGATGCGAGCGGTGGTGCGGCTCAACCGTCCGGAGACGACGCTCGTGGCGAGCGTGGGCCTGTGCTTCGCGGTGGCGCTGCTGGCGCAGGCGTTCGGCTACTCGGTGGCGCTGGGGGCCTTCCTGGCCGGCTCGCTGGTGGCGGAGTCTGGTGTGGAGAAGGAAGTGGAGCACCTGGTGCAGCCGGTGCGAGACATGTTCGCGGCCGTCTTCTTCGTCTCGGTGGGGATGCTGATCGACCCGGCGCTCATTTCGAAGCACTGGGTGGCCATCGTCGTGCTGACGGGGGTGGTGATCGTCGGGAAGATCTTCAGCGTCTCGTTGGGCGCCTTCCTCACGGGCAACGGCACGCGCACCTCCGTGCAGGCGGGGATGAGCCTGGCGCAGATCGGCGAGTTCTCGTTCATCATCGCCAGCCTGGGGCTCACGCTGAATGCGACGGGGGAGTTCCTCTACCCGGTCGCGGTGGCGGTCTCGGCCATCACCACGCTGACCACGCCCATGCTCATCCGTTCCTCGGGGACGGTGGCCTCGTTCGTGGACCGGAAGCTGCCGAAGCCGCTGCAGACCTTCGTGGCGCTGTACGGCAGTTGGCTCGAGCAGCTCCGGGAAGCCCCCCCCCGCCAGACGCGAGGTGCCAGTGTCCGGCGGTTGGTGGGCCTGTTGGTGGTGGATGCGGCGCTGCTCGTGGGGGTGGTGATCGGCTCCTCACTGTCGCTCCGGAAGATCTCGGTGCTGCTGGAGGAGCAGATGGGGCTGAGCCGAGGGTTGGCGGAGAAGCTCATCATCGGAGGCGCCGTGGTCCTCGCCTTGCCGTTCCTGGTGGGAATCATTCGAGTGGCCAGGCGGCTTGCGGGAGAGTTGGCGGCGGCGGCTCTGCCTGTTCGGGCGGCGGGGACGACGGACCTGGCGGCGGCGCCTCGGCGGGTTTTGCTCGTCACGCTGCAGGTGATCATCCTCCTGCTCGTCGGCGTGCCGGTGGTGGCCATCACGCAGCCGTTCCTTGGAGGCATCGCGGGTCCGCTCATCGTGTTGACGCTGCTGGTGGCGCTGGGCGTCGCGTTCTGGCGCAGCGCTACGAATCTGCAGGGGCACGTCCGAGCTGGGGCCCAGGTCATCGTCGAGGCTCTGGCCGCCCAGTCCCACGCGAAGGTTTCTGGCACTGAGCACGGCACCTTGGAGAAGACCCATCAACTGTTGCCCGGTCTCGGCACGCCGACGCCGGTCCGGTTGGAGGAGGCGAGTCCTGCGGTGGGGAAGACGCTGGCGGACCTGAACCTTCGAGGGCTGACGGGAGCCACCGTGCTGGCCATCCACCGCGAGGGAGGAGACCTCTCCATCCCCACGGCCTGGGAAGTGCTCAAGCCAGGGGATGTGCTCGCGCTGGCGGGGACGCATGCCGCCGTGGAGGCCGCGAAGGGCCTGCTGATGCCCGCGCCTTCGTGACCCCCCGGGCGCGGTCTGAGCCAACTGGTAGAGCTGTCATACCAGCTCGGTTCAGGGTCGCCCCGAGGGGCTGCTGCTCAAGGTGAGGTGCCGGGAGCTGGCCAGTTCCGCAGCTCGCGGTTGCGCAAGAGCTTCTCCGAGGCGCCGCGCTTCGCCACGTCGATCAGTGCACGCGAGAGAGTCGCGGCACCCACGCTGAAGTCATCTGTGAATTTGTCGATCACCCACGCAAGTGGCAGGAACACCGTCGGAGCGAGTGGTCTCTTCTGCCCGGGGTAGGCGGGCTTGATGAACGCCGGGCGGAAGTGGAAGACGTTCGGGCTCAGCTTGGAGAGTTCGCGCTCGGTGCGGCCTTTGATCTGCTTGTAGAGCGTCGACGCCTGCTCCTCCGGGTCCGCTCCGCGTCCGCTGAGAAAACAGAAGCGCAGGTTCGGGTTGGCTCGGAGCATCGCTCCCAGCGCGGCCATCGCGTAGCCGTAGGTGATCTCGATGTACTGCTCTCTCGACACTTCGGTCTGCGAGACCCCCAGGCACCAGATGCAGGCGTCGGCGTTCACTTGGTCGGCGGCAGGCGAGTAGTCCAGAAAGCTCTTCAGCACGATCTCGTGCAGCTTCGGGTGGTTCAGGCCGACGGACTTCCGGACGAGCACGGTGACGCGCTCGATCTCGGGATCCTCGAGCGCCTGTCGTAACACCTCGCCGCCAACGAAGCCGGTCGCGCCGGTGAGGAGGAGCTTCATGGGTGTGCCTGCCTTCCGGAATCTTGATTGACCGCGTACTCACTCATTTATGGGGCACGAACCACTACGGTTTGCTGCTCAGGGCGCCCCACAGCATCTGGAAGCCGAGCGCGCGGAGCTGGTCGGCTTCCTGGGGTCGTTGTGAGATCAAGTCCATTGTCATCTCGGCGAGTGCCTTGAGCGCGTGGGCAGCCATGTGCTGAGGCAGCTGGAGCCGCTTCTGCTCGCGCGCGTCGAGCTCGATGCGGTCGACCTCGGCGAAGATGACGGCTCCCTCGGCACGGGTCTCCGGGGTGATGACATGGGACATGGACACCAGCCTCAGCGCCTGACGCGTGAGGGGGTTTTCCACGCCCCACATCACATAGCGCGACCAGATGTGCTCCAGCCGTTCGCGGATTCCCGCTCGGCGGGGGAAGCCAGGCATCACCGCGTCGGCCACCTGGAGGCGGATGTCCCGATAGAGCGCGTTGATGAGCTCGTCCTTGGTCTTGAAGTAAGTGAAGAACGAGCCTTCGGAGACCTTGGCCTCGGAGGAGATGAGCGCGGTCGGAGCGGCCAGGCCCCGCTCGGCGAAGACCTTCGTCGCCGCATTGAGCAGCGCTGCACGCCGGTCATCACTCTTGGGCCTCGCCATGGTTGGCTGAGTATATACTCAGCTAACGGTCGGCCCGCAAGTTCAGTAGGAGTTCAGTGCCTGGCGCGCGAAGTCGCGGACCTCTTCATCTACATCCGTCGCCGCGACCCGCTCCCACAGGGGGCGCAGGTGGTCCGGGCAGTTGAAGGGGAACGCGTTCATCAACTTGCCGCGCACGTGGGAGGAGTCGTTTTCCGAGAGCCGCTCGATGAGCTTCATCAGCTCTGGCGACTCTCGGAATCGGCCGCCAGCGCCTCGGTCAGCTCTCGCTGACGTGACCCTCCGGCGTCTGGCGGCGCGAAGCTCGCCGAGCGCCGCACTCGGGAGCCCAGTTCGGAGTGGTCGCGCCCGACAGGGGCTCCTGCGCTGCGGGGCAGGTGAAACGCTCCGGGCCAGCCCCAGCGTGGGTTGCACGCCGGGGCTGGCCGGAGGAGTTGCGGGAAGGGGGATTTTCCCACAACTCTGACCGCCGGTGTCCCGAACGGTTTTCAGAATCCCGTGTAGTAGAGGCTCTGCCTCTTGCGGTCCTCCGTCTCCTGCTCCAACTCTTCCTGCTTCTGTACATCCTCGGGGGTGGCAGGCTTTGGCGTGTCCGTGAAATTCACCTGGTCCTCATCGATCTGCAGGTCGCCAATCTGATGGGGGCTGTCGGTGGCCAGCTCGATGATGGTGTTGACGAAGAACCCACCGGCCCCGATCAGCGCACCCACGATCGGTGTGCCCGCGAGGGCCGCGCCAATGCCCAGCACTCCGGCGGTGATGTCGACGGCGCCCTGCGCGACCTTCCCCGGCAGGCCGAACTCCTGGCCCTGGCTGAGGGTGCCGAGGCCCGCCGCGACGGTCCCGAGTCCGCCCAGCACGCCTCCACCGGCCCCGAGGAACTTGGAGGTGGACGCCAGGGCCTTGAACCCGGCGCTCGCTGCGCTGCCCAGCTCGAGCCCCGAGCCCGCCAACTGGAGCCCCGCGCTGAGCTGGGCGGCCGCATCCTTCTCCTGGATGGCCTGGGACAGCGAGATGCCGGCGCTCGCCACGCCGAAGGCGGCGGCGAGGCCTCCGACTCCGCCCTCGTTGGCGAGCTTGAGGCGGGCCTTGTCTGTCACATTCAGCGCCTTGCCCATGTGCTCGAGCAGCCCTCCGGCGATGCCCTGAGTGCCCTGGAGGGTGCCCTTCACCGCATTCGTGGCCATGATCGCGGACGCCGCGGCCAGGTCCTGCTCTTCCGGAGTCCCGAGCGTCGTCGGGTCGTCGACGTCGAACTCCTCGCCCTGGGCGTTCTTGAACTTGTAGCTCTCGCCCTTGTCATCCACCGAGTACGTCGCCGTCCCAGCCGGGCCGCTCACTTCGTTGTTCAGGCGCAGTTCCTTCTCCGCGCCATCCGGGGTGACCTCGGTGTAGCGGTCCATCTTCGACGTCGTGGTGGGGTCCGCCTTGTCCGGCTCGAAGGTCTTGCTCTCGTAATGCTCCTTGAACTGGCCCTCCTTGCCGTCCGGCTCGCGGGAGTAGCTGTTCTGCTGGATGGTGCCGTCCGGCGCGAGCACGTCGCTGTGGAGGCTCTTGAGCTTGCCATCATCACCGTACTGGCTCTGGGTGGAGCCCTTCACGTCCACCAGGTTCTTGCCGTCCTGGGAGAACGTCTTGCCCTCGTAGCGCTCCTCGATGGTGTTGTCGGGCTTGAGGGTGCGCTCGGTGGTGAGGGTGGCATTGGGCGCACCCTCCACGAACGTCTGCGAGCGGTAGCTCTCTGGGCTCTTCTTCACCTCCACCAGCCAGCGCTTGGGCATGGTGCCCGAGCTCTGGTTGTCGTTGGCGTCGAAGTCTCCACCCCAGAAGTCGTTGTGCGCGTCGCGGACCTTGACGATGTCCTCACGTGAGTGAGGCTGGGTGCCTGCCACCTCCTTGTAGTCCACGTGCTTCTCGGGGGGGAGGTTGCCGGGAGCCCCCGTCGTGACGAGCGCGGTGAAGTGCTCCTGATCCGCGTCCAACTTGCCGTCGACGAAGGAGGTGGCCTGGACGTCTCCCTGGGAGAAGCGCTCGGTGCGGCGGTACTCGCCGGGCTCCTGCTTGCCGTCCACCGGGGCGGGCATGAAGTAGGAGTGGGTGGTGGCGCGGTCGATGTCCTGGTCATCCTTGAAGGGACCGCCGAGCTTCTCGTCGAGGCCTTCCTCTCCCCGCTGCGTGGTGTACTGCGTCGTGGAGAGCTTCACGGCGCCTTCGCTCTGGGAGTACTCGTCCACCGAGAACTTGCCGCCCTCCTTCACCCAGTGGCCCTGGTCGTCCAGCTGGCCCACCCGGTTGTCCGTCATGGAGTACTTCGGGTCTCGGGAGTGCTCGATGTCCTCGAAGCTGGGAGGCTGGGTGACTTCCTTCACCTCGCCCTGCCACTGGGCGTGGCGCACGCGCGTGCTGCCATCCTCGAGCGACTCGGTATGGTCGCGCGTGGTGACTCCGTCCTGGTGCTTCGTGGTGTCCAGGCTGGCGTAGCCGTCCTTGCCACGCTTTGCCACCGTGCGCTCCACGGTGTTGCCGTCCTTGTCCACACGGACGAGCTCCGCCTCGGTGTCGGAGATCTTCTTCACCTTGGCGCCCTCGGGCACGGACTTCTTGCCCTCGGCCATGGCGAGGATGTCATCGGCGCTCTGGGTGACTTCCTTCTTCAGGGCGGTCTGGGTCTCCTCGATGTTGGTGCGGTCCTTGGCCACCGTCTGGACGTTCACGTCCTGCTCGGCGCGTTCCTTGCCTGTGATTCCTTGGGGCTTCTGCACCTCGCTCGTCTTGCCCGCGGCGTTCGCCTTGCCCGCGGTGTCCGCCTTGCCCGCGGTGGCCAACTGGCTCAGCTTGAAGGTCGGCCCGGCGTGGGCCAGGGTCTGGGGCTTGCCCGAGAGGTCGACCGGAGAGGATCTGCCCTGGGTGGAGAAGGCGTCCTTCCGTTGCGCGGTGAGAGGGTTCTTCGCGGAGGCGTTGGACGCCTTGGCGGGAGCGCTCGGGGAGGTCTGCTTCGGGAGGACTGCCTGGGGGGAGGCGGCCTTGTTCAGCTTCATGGGGGCTCACTTTGCTGCGATGGGGGATGCACGGCGGTAGTGCAGCCCCTTTGCCATTCCCCCGAACCGCTACGCGTCTCGGCAAAATCGTAACGTTTTCATCCGATTGCGTCACGCGCTGATGGCGTGCCAGAGGTGAAGGGAGAATGCCCACACGGTGACGGCTGTCACCGGCGGGAGGCCCGCAACAGAGGGACAACGGTCGTCACCAGGGAGGGGACGGCCGTCATCCGCGCAAGCCTGCGGAATTGTGGGGATCCTGGGGAGAGGAGCGTCCGCTCTCGGGAAGATGCTCACCTGAGCGGAGCGCTCGCGGCGCCAGGGCTCAGCAGTCCCTCACGCCCAGGAAGCACAGGTTGGAATTGCGGCGCACCGGGCTGGGCTTGTGGTCCGGGCCACCAGTGTTGCGGGGCCGGTCGATCTCGTCCAGCGCCTCACCGCGAGGCGTGTCCCGCTCGATGTAGTCGTCCTCCTCGCCGCGGTAGCTCATGAAGAAGCCGCTCTCGTCGACGGGGCTGTAGCCGGCGAAGGCCTCGGCGAACTCCGAGGCGGCGCGGCCAGCGGAGCGCCGGTTGTTGTCGAAGACCTTCATGGCCGCGTAATAGAAGGTCGGGTTGGCGCGGCACGGCTCATTGGGACGCTCGGCCTGCAGTGGACAATGGTCGCTGGCGTCCGCATCGGAGAAGCCAAAGTCTCCCAGGAGGATGCCATAGCGGCCGGAGCAGACGCCGCCCACGGCCTGTCCCGTGGCGCAGGCCTTCATCTGCTCATGGGGCTCGGCCTTCAATCCCTGGCCGAGCGAGCGCGCATGATCGAGCAGCAGTCCGGGCAGGGTGGGCAGTCCCTGGAGATTGGCCTGGGCCGAGCAACTGATGCCGCCCACGTTCTCGTAGATGCCATCGAGCGGGCTGTCCGTCGCCTGGCCGAGATCCGGGTTGGGCTCGGCGGCGCCAAAGTCTCCGTCCACGGGCTCCATCAGGATGGGGCGAAGGCTCCGCGGAACATCGAACGCCACGCGGTCATCGCGCTGGCAGTCCAACTGCAGGCCGTCCATGCGGGTGAAGACCTGGGTGATTTCGGAGCGGTTGCCCACGGAGGAACTGCGCCCATCGAAGTCGGCGTAGCGGGCGCGGGCGTTGGCCTCCACATCGGGGGCGATGCTGGCGAAGGGGCTGAAGTCGCCAATCTGGTCCTCGCGGGGCTCCATGCGGTGCACGCGCAGCGCGGTGCTGTCCCAGAGCGGAGCGACGGCGGCCTCGGGCACCTTGAGCGAGAGGTAGCCGACCTCGGCGAAGTGGATGCCGTAGATGGCCACGATGGTGAAGATGAGCAGGCCCACGGCGAGTTCCACGAGGGCCTGGCCGCGCGAGACATGACGGTGGGCGTTCATCACAGGACTCCCTTGTAGCCAGCGAGGACGAGCTGCCGGAGGGCTTCCGCGGCGGGCCCACCCACCGTGTCGGCAATGTCCGTGCCGCCCCGCCGCAAGTCTCCGGAGGCGTCGACATCTGCGGAGACGAGGGTGGCGCGCCAGTAGGGGTTCCAGAGGTTGGGGGCTTCGTTCCAGTGTCCGGGGCGGTGGTAGTAGGCGAGGCCGGTGCCCAGAGCCTGCTGGACGCTGATGTCCATGCCGCTGGCGGTGTTCCAGCCGTGGCTGTCGAAGGTGCCGGGGGAGGTGGAGGTGAAGCGCAGCTGGAAGAGGAGCTCCCAAGGCTGGCTCTTGCGGCCTCGCGCGCGGTAGTCGCGTTGCACGAGGGCATAGGTTTTCGGCTGGGCCCAGAGGTTTTCGTCCTGCTGGTCGGCGGTGTTGTACGTCATGCCGCCGATGAAGGTGTTGGGGCAGAACTCGCGAGGCCAGCAGGACATGAGGGTGTGGCGGTACTGCTTCTCCATGCCGTTGTCGGCCTGGCCGAGCTTGGAGCTGGCGGAGGTCCACCAGTGGTCATCGGAGGTGTCCTCCTTGTCGGTGGCCTTCACGCCGGCGGTGGCGTGGACGCGGAAGGGGGCGCAGCCGGGGAAGGTCACCTCGAGGGTGGCGTGGTCCTCGGCCCAGGTGAACCAGGTGGAGTCCGCGCGGCCGCCGTGGCCCAGGTTGGAGCCCCAGTAGGCGCTGCCGCCGCCATCCACCACGCGCATGCGGCCCCCGGCCGCGCCGAGCGCTCCGAGGATTCCACCGGGGGCGGTGAGGTCGGCGTTCACCTGGCGGCGGGTGATGAAGCCGTACCCGCGGGAGGCCATGGCCATGTCCATGGCGTGGTCATTGCCGCCGGAGGTGGCGTGCACCAGCTCGCCCACGGACACGGGGGTGGGGCCGGCATGGAGCTCGTTGGGGAAGCGGCCTTTCTCGCTGGCCATCTTGGACATGCGTGCGGCGAAGGACTTGGGGCCGCCGGAGACGGACTCCTTCAAGTCTTCGAGCATCTTCCCCTGCATATAGGCCAGGTAGTTGCCGAGGATCTGGATGTTGTAGGCCTGGACGCCGGCGCGGGCATCCAACTCGTGCCAGCGCTCTTCGATGGCGGCGTTCTGCTCGTCCAGGGCGGCCAGGGCGTCGGCGGCGGCGGGGCAGCCGTTGGCGGCCATGCGGGCGGAGTTGAGGTCCGCGCGGACCATGCTCGTCCAGCTGATGAGGCTCATCACCGAGGTGATGGCGACCAGGTGGCCCGTCTGGGCGCGGCGGGTGAGGGCCACGCTGTTGAACGTGCGGGCGGTGGCCACCGCGCCGCTGTAGGCGGCCAGGTCCGCGACGTTCTGCGTCTCCATCTTGTCGCGCATCTTCATGGAGAAGGAGAGCGTGAGGCAGACCATGAGCACGAGGAACAGCAGTGCCAGGCAGAGGAGGAGCAGGGACTGTCCGCGAGGAGAGGGGGAGCTCATGGCGCCGGGGAGGGAGTGAGGGGGCAGTTCTGCGTGGCGAAGAAGCGGGGCCGCGGCGGAGTCATCATCCGCATGGCGTAGGTGGCCTGGAGGGGGAAGGCGTACTCGCGGCGATCGGCGCGTGCGAGCATCTCCTGGCGGATGGCGGCGTCGAGGGAGACGGGCTGGCCGGCGCGCCAGTGCGTCTCGTGGACGGGCTGGAGGGGATCCACGCCGACGAAGTCGCGCAGGCCGAGCTGGGCGAGGAACATGCTGCTCAGCACCCAGTTGGCGAAGGGGATGCGCATCGGGTACCAGAAGACGAGCCGCGCCTCGAGCCGGGTGACGTCGGCGGAGCTGGAGTAGCGGGCGGGATCATCGAAGCTGCGCTCCTCGTCCTCGCGGATCTCCGAGGCGAGGGGGCGCTCGCGGTGGATCCAGACGATGTTGCCGGAGTGGCCGCTGTCGGCCGCGGGGGCGTAGAGGTTCTCGCGGTGGAGGCGGAACGCGGAGCCGAGCGCCACGGGGGAATCCGTGCGGGCGAAGGAGGGCAGGAGCGCGGCGATGGCGGCATGAGTCATCGCCTCGCAGTCGCCATATTTGACGCTGCCGGAGCGCACGGCGCGGAAGGTGGCGTAGCCGGTGAGGGCCTGGGCCTGGAGCAAGAGGAAGAGTTGGAGGGTGCCCAGGAAGAGGAAGATGAGCAGGGGGAGGGTGAGGGCGGCCTCGACGGTGGCCTGGCCCCGCTGGGCGCGCGAGGGCTTTTGACGGGAGAGGGAGGACGGGTAGGGCACGGCGGGGACTCCGGGGCCTGCGGGCAGCACCCCCGCCTACTGCGACGGGCATGCCACGGCAGGGGGAGGCCTCTGGGGCCGGAATCCCTCTCGAGCGGAGGGGCTGAGGCTGCGCCGGGCCCTCAGTGCCTGGAGACAACAGTCACCGGTTCGGAGACAGCAGACTCCGGGGAGAACGGGGGCCCGCTAGGCCAGTGTGAGCCCCCGAGTCGTCATGTAGGTGTGAGTGCGCCAGTCAGTCGAACATGGCGGCCAGGGCTTCGCTGAGGGTCTCGACGCCGACGACCTTGAGCTTGGTCTCCTCCATGCGGCGAGCGCTGCCACTGGGGAGGACGACGCGCTGGAAGCCCATTTTCGCGGCCTCGGCGAGGCGGGGCTCCACCTGACCCACGGCGCGCACTTCACCGGCGAGGCCCACTTCGCCCAGCACGAGCGTGTGCGGATCCATGGGGCGGTTCTGCAGGCTGGAGACGAGCGCGGCGCAGACGGCGAGATCACACGCGGGCTCGGAGAGCTGCATGCCGCCAGCCACGTTGACGAACAAGTCACAGCCCACGAGGGGGATGTCCTCCTTCTTCTCGAGGACGGCGGCGAGCAGGGCGACGCGGTTGCCATCCACACCGATGGCGGTACGGCGAGCGGTGCCGTAGCCGGTGGGAGCCACCAGCGCCTGCACTTCCACGAGAAGGGGGCGGGTGCCGTTGAGGGTGGAGGTGACGACGCTGCCGGACTTGCCGACGGGACGCTCGGCGAGGAAGAGGGCGGAGGGGTCCGCCACCTCGACGAGGCCGAGCCCCTTCATCTCGAATACACCGATCTCATTGGTGGAGCCGAAGCGGTTCTTGTGGGCGCGGAGGATGCGGAAGGGGTGGCCACGTTCGCCCTCGAAGTAGAGGACGGTGTCGACCATGTGTTCGAGTACGCGAGGGCCGGCGATGGAGCCCTCCTTGGTGACGTGGCCGACGATGAAGGTGGGAACGCCGGAGCGTTTGGCGAAGGCCATGAGGCGGCCGGCGACTTCGCGCACCTGGGTGATGCTGCCGGGAGCGTTGCCGAGCTCGGGCAGATACATCGTCTGGATGGAGTCGACGACGAGGGCGGAGTGCTTGAGGGCCTCGGCGGCGGCGAGGACGCGGTCGGCGTCTGTCTCAGCGAAGAGGTGAAGGGCCTGACTCTCGACGCGGAGGCGCTCGGCGCGCATCTTGGTCTGACGGAGACTCTCCTCGCCGGAGACATAGAGGACAGGCCCGTGCCGTGACAGGCGGTCGAGCGCGGCGAGCAGGAGGGTGGACTTGCCGATGCCGGGGTCTCCACCGAGCAGCACGAGCGAGCCATCGACGACACCGCCGCCGAGCACGCGATCGAACTCAGCGATGCCGGTGCGGCGGCGGACCTCGGCCTCACCGCTGACGTCCTTGAGGAGGACGGGCTTGGAGGCGCCACCGGAGGCACCCCATGCGGGGCGCTTGTCATCGACCTTGGGGGCGGTCTCCTCGAGGAGGGAGCTCCAGGCGCCGCAGTCGGGACATTTCCCGAGCCACTTGGCGGTCTGGTAGCCGCAAGCCTGGCAGGTGTAGTGGGTCTTCGCCTTCGCCATGGGTAGGGTTCTCTAGCCGTTCCCTCTGACGTTTCCCCGACATTTCGACGACTGTGGGGGAGGCAGGGGCAGCCAACCTCTCGGAGAGCGAGCGGGCGAGGGAGCGCTCGCGATGCAAGGGGGTGTTGTCAAGTTGTCCCCGGGAAGGGGACGCCTCACCTTCCTGCGCAATGGCGCCGCAAGCCGCGGTGCTCTCCATTCAAGGAGGCAGTCAATGAGTATCATCGCGTTCCTGGTGATTGGTCTTCTGGCGGGGTTGATTGCGCGCGCGTTGATGCCGGGCAACCAGTCCATGGGTCTGATCGCCACCACGTTGCTGGGTGTTGCCGGCTCGTTCGTGGGCGGCTTCATCGCCTCGCTGTTCTACACCGACGGTCGCCGGTGGGATCTGCACCCGACGGGGCTCATCTTCTCGGTGATCGGCGCGATGCTGGTGCTCTTGTTGGTGGGGTTGGCGGGACGAAGCAGGCGAGTCGTCTGACGCAGCCACGATAAGAGGGGGGAGGGGCGGCGGGAGTTGACTCCCGCCGCAACGCCTGGTTCGAAGGCTCGCGCCTGTACCGGCAGGCGTGCTCGTTAGCCGAAGCCAGCTTCCATGCGTACCAGGTGAGATAGGCACTAAGAGCGCCTAACAAAAGTAAGGTTTGAAAGGGAGGGTAGCCGGAGAACCTGGCCATGAGCACCTGAGCCTCATGGCTCAGGACCTCGTACCGGATGCGCTCTGGGAGCGGATCGCTCC
>NZ_JAHXBF010000041.1 GCF_020103695.1 Hyalangium versicolor | reverse complement strand
CTTGCTGCCCGCCTTCGCTCGGTCCGTCGGGTTCTTGCCCGTACGGGCCCCCCTTTTGACGCTCGGACCGTCGAGGAGTCGACCGAGACGCGACTGAAGTCCACCTGGCCCCGTTGGCCCAACTCATTGAGCAGGACACGCTGCAGGTGCTCGAACACTCCAGCGCGCGTCCATTGTTCCAAGCGTCTCCAGGCCGTCATCCCCGACAGGCCGAACTGTTTGGTCGGAAGCATCTCCCAGGGGATTCCGGTTCTGAGCACGAAGACGATGGCCTCCAGAGCTGCTCGATCGTCGGCCCGGGGCCGGCCGGGCTTCTTCTTCTTCTTGGGAACCGGAAGCAGCGGAGCGATCCGCTCCCAGAGCGCATCCGGTACGAGGTCCTGAGCCATGAGGCTCAGGTGCTCATGGCCAGGTTCTCCGGCTACCCTCCCTTTCAAACCTTACTTTTGTTAGGCGCTCTTAGGAGTTGTTATGCCTCCGCATTCCGTGTCGTCCCGTCCTATGTGGTTCCACAGACTCCTGCGACATACGTGCTGACGAAGGTCGTATCAGGAAGCTTGGCCCGCAGGGCTTCAGGATTAGCCCCCTCCCATCCAGTTCATGAGGAACTCGCGGAGATACTGGTTTCCGTGTCGAGACAGGCGGGACTAGTGGCGTGGAAGTCGCGAGGCTTTACTGACAAGTCCAGATGCCACTAATGCATCGGCACACCATCCACTCGCAATAAGTAGGATCGTAGCACCGGCGTGAGGCGGTGGCCGCACAGGCGTGTCCTTCCACGTTGACGCAGAAATTCGACGGCTGTCCAGGTGTGCACATAGCAGCCTGCGTTTGCACCTCGACGCGTTCTTCAAGGGGGGCGTCGTCGGGGCTTTGTTCTTCTTGGCCCACGCCGCATGCCACAAGGGACATAGACAACGCCAAAAGGATGAACTCCGTTCGCAGGTTCTTCATAACGCGTTCCCTCTCCTCTCTATTGTACTGTTTCGATATGCCGCTGGCGTCCAGCCACAAGACGGCCCCTGTCAGGTCAGCAACGTATTGTCCTTGATGATTTCCAGGAGTCGGCTGTGCTCTTTCTCATGTGAGGCCGCTAACTCTGCACTCAGGCTGCCCGTGTCGGAGGTGCGATGCGCGTAGAAAGCTGCGTCAGCCCGATCGAACAGTGGATTCATGACACTGGTGTAGGGAAGCCTCTGGAAGCCGAGCTGGGGCATGATCCTCTCGAGTTCTTCCAGAGTCAGTGTCCCCGCTTCTCCCGGTTCGTGCTCCGCGGTTGCCCAGGAGGTCTGCAAGAAAGCTCGATGAGGCAGCAAGGACATTCTCTTCACTTGGAAGGCGAATAGGAACAACATGTCCTGGAGTGAGGGAAAGGCTACCGAGAGCATGTTGGCGTTCGCGAAATCCTCCCCAATCTCCGCCCGGATGATCTTGTAGTCGTCCGCCTCCGCGGATGAACCACAATCATAGTAGTAGCTGCTGTAAGGGTCTTCCTCGTGCGCAGCAATGAAGATGTACCGCTGTGGAATCCTGTCACGGGCTTTGCTCCGATAGAAGCGCAGGATCCGGTCGATGAGGAAGCTTGTCTCAGGGACGAAGAAATCTCCCATGCTGTGTCCCATGTGCCGTAGAAACTCCTGATATCTGCCAGGGAGCCTACGACCCACCAAGCGCTCGAGCTCGGACACCTCTTCGGAGCTCGCCCCGCGAATCCTGTCGGCATATCCCGCGTCGTACCGACTGATGAACTCGATGAGTCCCTTCATCATCTCTCACCCATTGTGGAGTCGAGGTATCGCAGTTGTTTCTTCATTCCAAGTGGCGTCACGGGCACGTTCTCTCATTTACGTCGCATAGCATCTGCGTCAGATGCACCTGGCACGTCTTGCATGAGGGAACACTCTCTCCATGAGCAAATGCCGAGGTCATCTGCTTGCCATTCTTGAAGAAGGTCACCTTGACGAACTGCTGCCCTTGAGTGTGGCGCTTGAGAACTCGCGGGCGGTACCAGATCTCGGACATGGCGCCGGGAATGTGCCCATCCGCCTGTGCTTTTTGGAGGAGTTGCGGGGCTGCACAGGTGCCTGCCGGCTTGCCACCTGGGACCATTGGCATCTGGGAAATAGGGACCTTGTCACCTCGGGGATTTTGGATGACGCTTGTTGGCCCGAGTGGGTGGCAGAGCGTCCATCTGCTGTCTTTGGCCTGCAGCAAGCTCACGGCGTCCTTGAACCCGTCCACGTAGGGAGCCCTGCCGGACATGGCCGCGTAGATCTTCTGCCCTCCTTTGCAGGTGAGGACTCCAATCATGTACCCGTTGCGAGGCAATCCATCTTCATCGAACTTGAGAGTATATCCGAGCCCCTTCTCCTTCGAGACGGTCATGAGCGCCCGCAGCAGGTCTCGGGCTGTACCTTGAACGAGCTGTGTCTCCAGGATGCGATGGCTCGGTTTGGGCTTCTTGCATATAGGGCACCTGGTCCTTCCCTCGATTGGGTCGTCACCATAGGCCAATCCTGTGCCGCCCTGTTGAGTGAAGGCTGTGTTGAAGGTATTCCCATTGTGCTGGGTGACATCCAGGAACCGGGCTACCCCTTTCCCTTCTAGCTTGACGTCGATGCTATAGCTGCCCCAGGTCATCTTCCCTTTCGTCTTCGAGGAGATGAGGCCACCACCCGCCGTCCCTGGTTCGTCGCCGCTGCTTGTGCTGAGATTCGAGTTTGCGAGGGCAACAGGATTGCCCTCGATACTTACCGACTTGCTTCCGTTGGAGAGGTCACTGTCTCGCGCCACATTCACATAGGGAATGGGTACGGGGCCTCCAGGAGAGGGCGTCTTGCATACGTCCGGAACTGCTCCCGTGTTGACCTGATTGTCGCCCTTGTGCACGGCAGTCCGGCCATTCACATAGACTTTGCTCATGGGTACCCCAGCATGGCTCCTCCAACGACCGGAATACAAACCCACTTTCGTGCCTGTAATCGCTGTAAGGCAATGTGCGGTGTCCGCGTCAAGGTGGAGGCAGGCCGCATCGCCTCTATCTGGGGTTACCGATCGAGAACGTCCAGAAGGGGGTCTGGTGATGCGGGTGGAGGAACTTGTCGAACAATTCGCCGAGAATGTGGCCGCGCAGACGGATGCCATCCGTCGAGCAGATGCCAGGGAGGGGAACAAGCACGCCAGGAAGTATGCAGCTGCGCTTCAAGAACTTCGGACTCACGGGGATGCTGGGAGGGATGCGCTGGCCGTGCTGCTGAAGCACCCCCGCACGGATGTCCGAGCCATGGCAGCGGCGTTTCTTCTCCGTTACCGGACTGCGGAAGCTAAAGCAGTCTTGGAAGCAGTGGTGAAAGAGGGAGGAATCGCCGCAATCGGGGCGACGATGACGTTGAAACGCTGGGAGGAAGGCACCTGGGCCTTGGATCCTGAGTAGCCATCCGTTTCGAGGCCCGGTGGGCGAGGCGGCGGGAATCGAACCCGCAGCTTCATGGCTTGATGGGCGGCTGCGAGGTGGAGGAGCCTTTCTGCGGTAGGGCTGGCACATAGCACCGGCCTCGGAACAAGATGGCGGGATTTGAATCCGCTGCCACTCGGACGAGGTGTTGCCGTCTGACTTCATACACTCGGTAGGCTTGGCAGTGGTGCCGGCACTCGGAGCGCCTTGTTTATCTCGAGGAGCTCCTTCAGGCTGACTCAGCAGCAACCAACCCAAGGAGGCAGCCATGGGCAAAGGCAGCAGTGGCGGTGGCAAGGGCGGGGGTGGCGGCGGCGGCGGCAGCGGCGGCAAGAGTGGTGGGGGCGGTGGAAGCAAGGGCGGAGGTGGCGGTGCTCCCAGGCCCCCCAACGGCCCGAGCACCACCGGTCAGCCATCGGGCGGTGGCCGAGGAAACAACCCTCCCAAGAAGTGACAGGTCCATCCAGAGAGGGGGACATGCCAGGAGCGTCATGAACCCTGATATCTGGGGCGTGTTCCATGATGGGGTGTTGACGGGGGCCCGAGTCGAAGGGCCCGCCTCGATGGTGCTCACCATCGAGATTCCCTACCTCCGGGAGATGCTCCCGGGAGCGGGAAATGCGTTCGTCGTCCGCCTCTCCGGCAACCCCCGCCTGGAGTATGCCGAATACGGCTCACCTCCACGGTCCAGCCTCGAGCACGCAGTCGAAGCCGCTCCGGAGCTGCTCTACGCTGAACCGGTCGAACGTGGCGTCGAACTGGACTGTGCCCGGGGAACACTTCGGGTGGAGTATGACGACATGGCGGTCTCACTCGATACGGGCGAGAACGTCACTTACGACGAGCTCGTGTCTGCCAATCAGCGCTACTGGGATGGCTGGACGCGCGCTCGTCGCACCGATTGAAGAGTGGTCTACGGGCAGGTCGCGGAATCCGGTCCTCCGCAGAGGCCTTGCGTGCACGTGAGTTCGAAGAGACATGCTCGGGGCTCGGCCACGCAGGACTCGCCGGGATGGCCTTGCGGCTTGCAGGTGCCCGAGGACTCGGAGCAATAGAGGAGGGGATCGCAGGCACGATGGGAGCAGTCTTCTCCTTTCCCCGCGTACCGCTTGCACGTGCCTCCTGAACTGTCCGGAGACGAGCTCTCGCAGTAGAGCCCCTGGCGGCACTCCGTGGAGTCGCGGCAGCCCGCGTCTTCGGCGAGCAGCTCACGGCACCGGCCGGGCTCGCTGGGTGCGGCATCACAGAAGAGTTCGCTCTGGCATGGGGCTCCGGAGGCGGTGGGGGACGGAGGGGTGCACGCCTCCCCCTTGCGGCCCGGAGCCTTGCAGGTGCCGTTGACGCAGAGGAGGTTCCAGGCACAGCGGCGGTTCTCTTCGTCGCAGGGCGCGCCCTTGGATGCGGGCTGCTGGCAGACGCCGGTGTCCTGTGCGCAGTAGAGGTCCTGCGCGCAGACCTCATAACGGTAGTGAGCACAGGGTTGGTCCTGCTCCAGAGGCTTGTGGCAACTTCCTTCGATGGGGAGAAGTCCCTCGGCGCAGTGGCGAGGCGAGTCATTGGGCCCTTCACCGCTCAAGGGCTGGCACGTGCTGGGGGAGGGATCGAGTACGTCGGAGGTGCAGGCCGACTGGGCGCCACATTCTCCCGACGACTGGCAGACTTCACCATCCGCGGTGGTGCCGAAGAAGAACCGGCACTCCTCGGACGTGCCCAGGCCCCGCTCGAGCATGCGCGGGGACAGCGGATCCTGGCTGCACGAGGTGTCCCGAATCTTGTCCAGGCACTTCTCGGCAGCGCTCTCGTCGTAGCGCATCCGGCTCGCGCAGGGTTCGCCCTGCCGCGCGTTCAATCCCACCCGGGCGATGAGTTCCGAGAGCAGGCGCTGCTCACAGGAATCCTCTTCGTAGGAGACTCCACAGCTGGTGTACTTCTCGCACAACGCCTCCGCGAGCCGTTCATCGAAGTCCTCGCGCGCCACGCCGCCGCACGCCACCAGACAGCATCCCGCCAGGGCCAAAGCCACCGGATTGCAACGCATGCATTCTCTCCTCGTTGGGAGATGAGCAGGTGGTTGCGTGACTCGTCCTTGGCGAGCTAGCGCAGGGGGCTGCCACCTGTTCCTTCGCCTGCTCATCATAGGGATTTGGGATTGACACTGGAACCAGTTCCCTCGTCCCGAGAGGCACCTACCGGTTCGCCGTCCGGTCCAAGCACCCCTCCGTCTGTCAGAGACCCACCCGCGTCTGGAACGCCTGCATCTTGCAAGTATGTGCGGTGAGCGCGTCCGAGTAGGTCTCGAAGGGTCCGAAGCTGGGCATGGGGCCCGGAAGCTCCTGCAGGGAAGGTTCGCCAGGGCCGGGCCGCACAACCCCGGGGATGGGCTTGGGCGGCGAGCCCCCTATCTGAGCAGCGTCAGGACTGGAATCTAGAGGCGCATACGTACTTATGCGCCTCTCCTCGACTCCTCCAAGTCGTGTCGCCTCGAGTGGGAGAAGGGGGGCTGTCAGGAATGGCCCCAGAGCCACTCCACGTCGGCCGCGGCGCGCCGCTCCGCGAGCCACTCCTGGAACAGGTGCTCGCCGATCGCGGCGCGGGTGGCGGAGTCAAACACCGCCGGCTCAATCGCGAGGACCTGCTGGAGCTCGTAGCCCGCCTTCGTCTCAAGAGGCTCCAGCACCGTTCCAGGCGTTGCCGCGAAAACCACTCCCGCCTGCTCCGAAGGCAGCGCTGACCGGCGCACCCGCTCCAGCAGGGGGGGCGGGCTCTCCCAGCGGTGAGGACTCGGCGTCTGCTCCCGGAGCGCCTCCATGGCAGCCTGGAGCAGGTCCACCTTACCCCCAAGCAACCGCTCGTATAGGGAGCGTGCGCGCTCGGGGGTTCCGAGAACGATCCGCGCGATCACCGCCACCTCGAACTCGCTCTTGTGGCTCGCGAAGTACGCTTCCTCTCGGCCAGCGACCACGCGTTGCCGCAGCTTCCGGATCTTCACGAAGCCTTCCAGGCGGGTCTCCAGATTCCGCTGCGTCAGGCCCTGCTGCTCGATCCACTGCATCATCGCCACTTCGCTCAGGAGGCCCCGCCGCCTGCGAAACGCATCCATCGCCGCTTGTAGTTCCTCATCCGAAGCGGTGAATGCGTCCGGCTCCTCCTCGATTGCGTCCGTGATCAGGACGGAGTCCACCAGTTGCCTCGCGAGCCAGGGCTCGGCCCAGAGGAAGTCGAGCTGGGTGACGACGTCCGCGACCCCGATGCGGCGCTGGTTGACGCGGAGCATGTCGACCTCGCTCCAGCGGAACGTGCCGCGCAGCGCCCACGGCAGCCCGTGCTCTGGGCAATAGCCGATCGACACGCTCCCCCAGCCGGGGACCCGCAGGAGCGCGTCATAGTGCACCGCACCTGTGACTGACTCCTGATCCCAGAGCACATCGAGCTTCACCGGCGTCCGTGGCTCGGCCTCCCGCGGCTCCTTCCGCCCCGTGTGCTCTTGCACGCGCCGCTTCAAGCGGGCCTCGCCCTCGCCAGGAGCGGCGGGCTCCCGGGCAAGCCGGATCATCTCTTCCAGCACGCCCAGGATCGTCTGGTTGATGTCGCTGTTCATTCGTTGCTCCTGAATCACGCCGGGGGTGGCTCCGGCGCCCGGCCGGAGGCAAGCAGATCGCAGATCGCCTCACTGATAGGCATTCCGGTGAGCTGCTCGATCCAGAGGAATTGCCCATTGGGATTGATCTCGAGGAAGACGTAGCGCCCGTCGGGCGTCAGCACCATGTCGATGGCGCCGTAGCTGAGCCCCAACTGCCGTACGAGTTCCACGCAGCTTCGCCGGACTCCGTCTGGCAGCGTGTGTGGGTAATGGGGCGTGTGACCCAGATCGTAGCGCCGCCAGTCGATCCTCGTGCGATTGGCTTTCTGGGAATGGATCTCCGCCGCGAAGACCTGCTCACCCACGACGGTGATCCGCAACTCCATTCGCTTGGGCACATACGCCTGAAAAGTCACGGGTGCGTACCGGATGGAGTCCGCGTGGACCAGGTCACGCCGGGTCACCTGCTGCGTGTAGCGGGCGAGCTGGAGGTGCTTCAGGGTCATTGTCAGCGCGGGGCTCGGGAGTTTGCTCACGATGTTCCCCTCGTGCTTCGCGTAGAACTCCAGGAACTCCTCGGGATCGTTCGTGATCAAGGTCGGAGGGAGTTCCATCCCGAGCGCGCTGGCGAGCTTGAGCTGCAAGGGTTGCCGGGAGGCACGGCGAATCACCGGCCATGCCGCGGGGATCCACCGGCACGGCAGCTCCTCCCAGATGCTGTCGAGGAAGTTCGCGCACTCCTGCTTCGCGTAGGCCTGGGCATCCGGATTCGGGGTTTGCGCGGGCGGGAGAGGGGGCGAGGGGCGCCGGAACCACACGGCGGAGACGCGACCGAGATCGATGTCGCGAGCTTGGGTGCGAAGGCCGAAGGAGGGGCGTCCGTTCACGGAGGACTTGAACGAGACGGTCGCGCGGGACGGGAAGTCGGCGAAGTCGAACCAGAGATGCTCGAGGCCTCTCTGGGTGAGCCGCTCATGGACGCCCACGGCGTGCACATCCTGGGGCGCGGTGAGAATGATGATCATGCGCAACCTTTCGTCGCAAGCCGGGCGGCAGGGCTGCCTCGGGCGGTGCCCCGCCGCCAGGTACTCATCGCGGTCTGCTCGACGAGCTCACAGCACCTGGTGGTCGTCGGGACCGCAGGGACCGCACGTGTTGGGGCATGAGCACCCCGCCCCACCCGTGACGAGAGCGAGCTCTGCCTCCTTGAGCTCTTCCTGCCGAGATGCCGGGTCGCCGCTGGTGAGATCCTTGATCTTCGTGCGAGTGTTCATGGCTTCAACTCCTGTGTTCGGGTGGGACTTCGCCTTCAGGACCATGAGTGCGTTCAGGTCCACCGGAACAGAGGAGGGCAGGAGCCGACTGTGACGAGGGGCTCCCAGAGGCACAGTCTCTGAGGGACCGCGCGAGCAGGTGAGAGCAAGGTACCTGTCACGCCATGCGAGGAGGCGGCCGGCGGAGTGGGAAGTGCTCGAACTCCACCGGGCTCTCGACTCGCTACCAGCCGAAACCCAAGCGCAGGAGGGAGAAGTGAAGCCCTCGCGTAAAGCAAGGGCTGTTCCAGGGCATGCAGGAGGCGTATCCAGAGGGGCGCCCCCACCGCGCATGACACGGCTGTCAGAGCCCTCACACCTCGGGGCCGCACGCCGTTGTCATGGCAGAGGGGGCTCCTTCCGCGTCAGTTGTACGTGACGCTGTAGCTCCCCGCCGGAGCCCCGTTCACGAACGCATAGGACACGCCCTTGATGATCTGCGTGACGGTGCTCACCGCCGTCCCGTTGACCGTCACGGAAGCGAGCGTCCGCCCCGAAGCCGAGCGCACCGGAATCATGAGGGACAGGTTCCGTACCGGGCTCGCGACGGAGAACGTGAGCACCGTGCCGCTGAACGCCACGCCCGAGAGGAGCGTCCCCTCGCGAGCATCCAGCCACTCCAGCAACTGCTTCGCGCTGATGACCGGCACGCCCTCGCGCTGCGCCGAGGCGATGATGGCGTCCGAGCCCGTGGAGGGCTGAGTGTCCACGTGCATGTTCGCGGTGAACGCACCGTAGTACCCCTGGGGGCCCAGGGCATTGGCCAGCAGCGTGTCGATGTGGAGCGGGAACGACTGCCCGGACTCATCGGTCATCTGCGTGGTGGCCTGGTACACGTCGATGGGCGTGCCGTCCTGGTCCGCGAAGCGCATCGGGATGCCCGAGCCGGTGAACAGCCCCGGCCGATCCTGCACCCACTCGGGCGGCCAGAAGTAGTAGTTCGTGTCGAGCCGGATGCCGTGGTTCAAGGACACCTTGGCCTGCGTGGCCCAATCGCTCCAGGCGATGCAGTGCGTGCGGTTGGTGACGGGGGCGGGGATGCCCGGATAGGTGGACGCGAAGTCGCTCAGTTGGGGCGTGTAGTAGGCCGGATCCAGGTTGCTGGCGGTGAAGTCCGCGCAGCCGGTGCTGATGTGGATGGCGTACTCGAAGCCCTGCGCCACGTAGGAGGCCGCTGTGGTTGCGTCCACACCGCCCACGTAGTCGTACGCGGTGGCGCGGATGCACTGCCAGTCCGCGACGCTGCAGCCCGCGGGGCTCGCCGCGAGGTACTGGTTGAAGCGCGCGACGGTGGCGTTGCCCGGGTGCCCGTCGCCCGTCATCACCACTACGGCCTTCAGGGCGCGCGGGAAGTACCAGAGGCGCGGCAGCGGGATGGTGCTCGTCTGGTGGAGCATGTTCGCCAGGAGCCGCTGCTGCTCGTCGGCCTGGGGAATCTGTACCTTGTTCATGTTCACCCAGTCCGGCTGCGGGTCGAACGAGGCCGCTCCGTAGAACAGGTCATCCGAGCGAGCGCCCGGGCCAATCGACGAACCATCGCGGTTCTGCCCCTGCCACGCCGGGTTGCCCTGGCGCGTGAGGATGACGGACTTCGCCAGGTCATACGCGAAGGCGATGGCTGTACCTGTGCCCACGGCGCGCAGGCTGATGGCGGCGGCCGTCGTCGGGGTGGTGGCATTGCTGTACAGCGTGGCCACGGCTCGGGTGCCCGAAACGAGCGTGTGCACGTCCGCTGTGCCGTGGAACTGCATCGTGTCCGCGGTGATGCCAGCACCCGGGGCCTGCGACGTGTCCACGAGCAGGTAGCCGTTGCTCAGCGTGCCCGTGGAGGGGTTGAGCCCGAAGAGCGCGTCGAGGTTGGCCGAGGGCCGCATGGCGATGACCGTGCCGCCGGCCGTCACCCAGTTGGTGAGCAGCGTCACCTGGGCAGCGGACAGCGTCTCCTCGCCCAGCACGACGACCTTGTAGTCATTGAGTGACACCGTGCTGCCGATGTTGCCCGCGTCGGTGGTGGCGAAGGTGGTGAGGCCCTCGGCCTTGAGGATCTCCTTCAGGTAGTCGGTGAAGTGGTTCGCCGGGTCGGTGGCGATGAGCACCGGGCCGGAGCCGGTGACGCCGGGGCGAGGCAGGGGAGCGTTGGGCTCGAAGAGGACGTCCACCCAGTAGTTGGAGTTGAGGTAGCTCTGCGTGGGGAACGTGGCCACCGAGCCATACGCGAAGACGCCGTTGCCGCCCGCCGTCGTGCTGCCGGGCAGCGCGTGAAGGGGCGTCGCGTCCCGGCCGTTGGTGAGCCCGTTCGTGTCGAACGCGTAGCCGCCCGTGGGCGCGAAGTACGAGGCCACATAGGTGGTGCCCGCCGTGATGCTCACGGGCGTGGCGAACGTCACCTGCTGCCAGCCGGACGTCGTCTCGGCCTGGAACGTGGCGGACGCGAGCAGGGTGCCGGTGCTGCTCCACAGGTGGCCCTCGTGCGTGCCGGTGTTGCCGCTGCCCTTGTAGAAGCGGATGCCCGTCACCTTGCCATCCACGTCGGCCTTGAACTTCACGCCGACCTCGATGGCCGCGGTGTCCGTGGCGGTGCTCACGGCGGGCGTGGAGGCATTCGTCCACAGGCTGTACGCGCCCGGGGGCGGCGGAGGCGGCGGCGCCACGCCCGTGGCCTGGAAGACGACGTCCACCCAGTAGTTCGCGTTGTTGAAGCTCTGCGAGGGGAAGCGCGAGCTGCCGTACGCGAACACGCCGTTTCCGCCGCTGGAGGGGCCTGGCAGCGCGTGTAGCGGCGCTGCGTCCACGCCCGAGGCCAGGCCCCCGGCGTCGAAGGCATACGCTCCATTGGGCGCGAAGTACGACGCCACATAGGTGGTGTTCGCGCTGATGGCGACGGGCGAGGAGAAGCGCACCTCCTGCCAGCCCGTGGCCGTCTCGGCCTGGAAGGTCGCCGTGGCGAGCAGCGCGCCGGTGCTGCTCCAGAGGTTGCCGATGTGAGTGCCCGTGTTGCCGGTGCCCTTGTAGAAGCGGATCCCGAGCACGTTGCCGCTTACGTCCGCCGTGAACTTCACGCCCAACTCTGTGGCCTGCGAGTCATTCGTCACCGAGGGCACGGCCGGCGTGGCGGTGGCGGGCCAGATGCTGACGGGCTCCGCGGGGCGGAACACCACGTCCACCCAATAGTTGGAGTTGAGGAAGCTCAGCGTGGGGAACACCTCGCTCGCCCCATAAGCGAACACGCCGTTGCCGCCGTTGCTGGTGCCCGCCAGCGCGTGCAGAGGCGGCGTGTCCACGCCCGCCGCGAGGCCCGAGTCGGTGAAGGCATAGGCCCCGGCCGGCGCGTGGTACGAGGCCACGTACGTGGTGCCCGCGGTGACGCGTACCGGTGTGGCGAAGTCCACCTGCTGCCAGCCCGTGGCCGTCTCGCTCTGGAAGGTGGCCGTGGCGAGCTGGGCGCCCGTGTCGCTCCACAGGCTGCCCGTGTGCGTGCCGGTGTTGCTGGGTCCCTTGTAGAAGCGGATGCCGGTGATGTCGCCATCCACGTCCGAGCGGAACTTCACGCCCAGCTCCACCGACGCGGAGTCATTGGTCACCGAGGGTGTGGCGGGCGTGTCACTGCTCTGGAAGAGGGAATAGGTCTGGGCCTGTGCGCTGCTCGCCACCAGCGCCACCAGCGCCACCGTGAGCAGCGCCGCGCGGGACTTCGTTGTTCGTGCCATGGACGTTTCTCCTGGGGGGAATCCAAGGAAGCGGCCATAACAGAACAACCTGTCAAAACGCTCAAGTCACGAAAGTCCTGTCGAAACATTCCAGCGACGGCGTGTCACGCCTTCCCTCTCCGAGCCGCTCTCCTCAGGCCCAGAGTTCCTGTTTGAGCGTGGCAACCAGGGAGGCGGCGATCTCCGGGGCGGGCAGGCCCGCCTCGGTGGCGAGCATGGCGTCCAGCGGCAGTGCCACCTCCTCGCGCAGCGTCGCCACGGCCTCACGCTGGGCCTCGCGCAGGGTGGCGCGCTCGGCGGCTGACAGCTGCTCGCGCGCCCAGCGATCGATGGCCCAGGACAACTCGGCGTGCCGCGTCTCGTCCTCGGCGATGCGCGTCATGGCCTCGCGCACGTCCGCATCCCGCGCGTGCAGTGCCTGGTAGTGCGCCACCAGCGCTCCGAACGTCTCGCGCACGCAGCCCTCCACCGCGTTGTCCAACGCCACCTCGAAGAGCGAGCGCAAGGGCAGCTCCGCTACCTCGGGCCGCTGGGGTGTCGCGCCGAAGCGGCGGGCGAGCCGCGTGCTGACGTCCGTGTGAGTCACCTCCTCCAGGGCGCTCACGAGCGCGGCGTTCTGCAGCGAGACATCCGCGCCGTGCAGCGCGAGCTCCTCTCGCAGCCGGAGGAACGCCTTGATGGATGCGGCCTCCAGGTGCGCGGCCGACGCGAAGTGACGGCCCAGTGCGTCCGTGCAGGCGACGCCGTCCGAGGCGCGCAGCCCCACGGGCCGCCGTCCGATGGCGCAGTTCGGGTCGCCGCGCTCCAGGACGTGGCTCTCCACCTCCTTCACCTCTCCCGAGGCGGATACCTCCAGGACGAACTGGGTCAACTTCGTGTCGCGCCCGCAGGTGTGGCCGCGGGTGCCAATGACGTTGAAGCCCCCCTCGTCGTTCGTCCGGACCGCGCCCTGCTTCAGGTCGCTGCAGGACAGGTTGTAGTTGGATGCGAAGGCGAGCAGCACGGCCTCCTGTGTCGTGTCGATGGGGCCCAGGAAGCCCTTGAGCGCCTCCAGCGTCGTGAGGGCCGTCACCTCGTCGCCCCGTGTCGTCGCGACGTAGTACGCGTTGCACAGATCCGTGCAGGAAGATCGGAAGCCCGTTTGCGAGGAGAGGTTGCTCAGGGCCAACTCGCAGGCGGCCCGGTCGGAAGCCGTCGCGCAGGCCGTCCCCGAGGAGCTGCGCCGAGTCTCGGTGAAGGTGTCCCCCCCGCCCGGGGTGTAGGAAATGGATCGCAGTTCCACGAAGTCCGGGGGGACAGCGGGAGACAGGCCGCTTACCGCCAGGGAGCCTTCATCACAGGCGGGCGCGGAGTAGTCAGTGAGGTCCACGCCTCCACAGCCCACGAGGACCAGGGGAGAGGCGAGCGAGGTGCGCAGGGCGCGCGAGAAGAGACGACGCAGCAGAGGTGAGTTCATCGATGGCTCCGGTGGAAGTGCGGCGTCCTTCCCTGGAGCAACGGAGATGCCATGGCCTCCCCTCCGCTCTGTCCCGAGTGCAGTGGCCTCCCTTCCGGGCTCGGAGAGGCGCCATGGCGGGCTCAAAAACCTGAGACCTGTGTCACCCGTGGCAGATGTCCAGGCTGTATGGGGGCTGCTGGGCGTCTCAGCGGCTGAGAAAAGACGGGATCGCCCAGGAGATGCACGGCGGGGACGATATGCCCGACGGTTTTCTTCGTTCGGGACTGCTGTCCGCCCGCCTTTCGCGGGCAGCAGTCCCAACCGTTGCCTCATGCACATCGAGGGTTCGCCATGTTCCGTCTCGGTCTTGCGATCAGTGTCTTTGTCGCGTGCACGTCCGCCTTCGCCTCCCCACCGCCGCTCACCGAAGCGGAACAGCTCGCGTCGGTCAGAGCTCCGTTCGCGGCAAAGCGCGAGCATGTCACCGCCGACATCTATCACTACCAGTTCGATATTCGCGTCGGGTCCGCGCCGAATGCCGTCGTGCGCATCCATCGCGTCGTGCGCGAGCGTTTGCCGTGGTGGCCGAAGCCGACCTCGCACGCGGTGATGCTGCTTCACGGGGACTTCGCCAACTTCGTCACGAACTTCGCGCCGACGCTCGGCACGCCCGCGTCATCGGCGCCGGGGCTCGCTCCGTACCTGGCGGCCCATGGCATCGACGCCTGGGGAGTCGATCGCCGCTGGACGCTGCCCGCCACCGATGGGGACATCTCGGATCTGGGCGAGATGGGGGTGGAGCAGGAACTCGGTGACATCGCTGATGCGCTCGCCTTCGCGCGGGCGACGCGGGCCGTCACCGACCACGACGGAGGCCGCATCGTACTGGGCGGATTCTCGCACGGCGGCCAGCTCACCTACGCGTATGCCGCTGCCGATGGCCGCCACGTCTCGGCGATCGCCGTGCTCGACGTCTACTACGACATCGCGCCCGAGCACTCGGACCTGCGGGACCTCGCGTGCGCCAATGCCGCGGCGGAGCGCGATTGGCTGGCTCAAGGATATACCGACTCCGAGAACAGCTTCTTCATCACGGTGGGCTCGCTGGATCGCAGCGCGCCGTTGGAGCCGTCTCCCGTGTTCCCGCCCTATACGAATCGCGGCGCGCTGTTCACCATGGTGGGGCAGACCTACGCGTTCGCGCCGTACACGCCGCAGTACCACTTGATTGCGCCCGTCCTCGACGCCGAGGGCAACGTCACGGCGCTGCGCGAGTCGTCCGAGGACAGCGTGAGCGCTTGGTTCGCCAGCGCGCCGCCACACCAGTCCCTGCGCGAGACCGCGGAGCTCGATGAGATCTGGTGCGGCACCACGCCGAGGCCCTCGCTCTCGAAGATCCGCGTCCCGTTGTTCTATCTCGGCGCCGCCGGGGCGTTCGGCGACTACGGCCTTTACTCGACGACGCGGGTGTCGTCGACCGATGTCACGACGCTCGTCGTCCGTCGGTTCGGGCCGGAGCGCGCTGCCGAGGACTTCGGCCATGGTGACCTCTTGTTCGCGGCGGATGCGCCAGCGCTCGCCTGGCGCCCTCTTGCGACGTGGTTGCTGCGCCACTGAGCGCCGGCGTCCACCGCTGCTGCGGAGAGACGCCGCCCAGGCTCCGCGAGGTTCGCTCTGCAGGAGGCAGGCGGTGCAGGAGTCAGATGCCCCCGGCACGAATGATTTCCGCGATGGAGCGCTCCGCCAGTGCGGTGATGGTCAGTGAGGGATTGACCGTCCCCGTGCTGCCGGGAACCGCCGCGCCATCGACGACATAGAGGTGGTCGTAGCCCTTCACGCGCCCATAGGCGTCCGTCGAGCGTCCGAGCACCACGCCTCCCAGTGGGTGCGCTGTGAAGGTGGCGTTGACGTCCGGGATCAAGCCCGGAACGCCCACCTGCGTGCCGCTGGCGTCGGCGATGCGGTTGTTGACGGTTCGCAGAGCGGACACGACGTCGTCATTGCCCTGGCTCGGCCACTCGAGCACCACCTTCTTGCGGGTGCTGTCGTAGCGAAAGCTCGCACGATGCGAGTCCAGCGCCATGCCGAGCGTGCCGATCAACCCTGGGTTGACGGGCAGGTTGGGGACGTACCAGTTCTCCATCGTCACAGGCATCCTGCTCTCGTCGAGGATGCGTGAGGCGCAGGGTGAGCCCTGGTTGAAGCCTTCCAGGCCAGAGAACACTCGCGCGACCGCCGCGTCTCCGTTCGTGCCCCAACCGGTGCCGATGGTCTCGTCCAGGTTGGGCAGCGCGCCCGTGTCCCGGGCCGCCACGAGCAACTCGCTGGTGCCGATGGAGCCGGCCCCCAGGAAGAGGCTGTCCGCCGTCAGCGTCCGTTGGCGGAGGACCGTGCCGTTCGGAGCCACGACGTTGACCTGCACCCAGTAGCGGCCATCCGCCTCGCGGCCAATGGCCGTGACTTGATGGCCGGAGTGGATGGTCACCTTGCCCGTGGCCTCGGCCTGGGGGAGATAGTTCTGACCGAGATCGTACTTGGCCCCGTTCGCGTTGCCGAAGGTGCTCTCCCCGAGGATCGCGGAGGGCCGCGCCGTCCCGGCCAGCTCGCGCCGGACGATGTCCCATTGGAAGATGGAATCGATGCGCTGTGGCGTGTAGCCCGCCTGGGATGCGTGGGCGTCCCAGACTCGGGAGTGTCCGAAGGGCGCGCTCTGGTACACATCCGTCGGCATGGGTGAGACACCCAGCATCCGCCGGGCGAGCGGGTAGTAGACCCGGTCCATCTCCTCGTAGCTCACGACGCCCTGGAAGACGTGGTCGAAGAAGCGTCGCTCGGGCTGCACCATCGCTCCGGTGAAGACGACCGAGCCGCCGCCCACGGCGGCTCCCCGCCAGACCTTGATGTGCTCGTATTCAGTGACGTCGAGGACTCCGCCGAAGGAGTCGACTGGCCGGACGATGCCGTCGAACCCTGGGAAGCTCGTCCTGAACCAGACGGACCGGCCATCGATCAGCGACTCGGAGGAGAAGATCTGGCGCCACAAGTCTCGCGGCCAGCGCGAGCCGCGCTCGAGCATGGTGACCTGCACGCCCGCCTGTCCAAGCCGCAACGCCGACACGGCCGCGCCGAAGCCCGTGCCGATCACGAGGGCCTGGGAATGAGAGGGAGCGGTGGGCAGGGCCTGGAAGATCTCCGGCACCGCGAGCCTGTACAGGATCTCGTTGAGAGAACTCGCGGGCGGCATGGCCTCCGCAGCCCGGGCCACGCCAGCTCCGAGGAAGAAGGAGCCAACGCCCGTGACGGCTTCCAGGGTCCCGAATTTGAGCAGGCTGCGTCGAGCGATCTTCTTGAGTGGCTGGGGCATGGCGAGAATTGAGCGGAGAGGACTGGACTGGATCGGCCCTTGCGCTCACGGGTCGCCGAGAAAAACGAGACTCGATAGTTTCGGAACTTGACGGTTCCGGAACTCACCAGTATCAATATCTCACCGAGGATGTCCTCATGACCCAGAACGATGACGAAGCTGTCGATGTCGAGCCCGCACAGCCGGGGCGGAAACGAGATCCCTCGCGCGACGCGAAGCTCCTCGACGCCACACTCGAGGTCCTCTCCGAGGTGGGCGCCGCGGGCCTGACGATGGACATCGTGGCCGCGCGAGCCGGAGCGGGGAAAGCGACCATCTACCGCCGCTGGGCGTCGAAGACGGAGCTGGTCATCGACGCCGTCGCGCACATGAAACGCAATCAGGTCGATCTCGAGCACTTGCCCGACACCGGCACACTCCGTGGAGACCTGCTCGGCCTGTTCAAGCCGCAGTCCATCGAAGAGGGCGAGCGCAGGCTGAAGATCATGACTGGGCTCGCCTCGTTGCTTTCGCAAGACCCGGCGCTCGCCGAGGCCGCAAACGCCGCAGTGGTCCAGCCGTGGGCCGAAGCTCACTTCGCGCTGATGAAGCGAGCGATCGAGCGAGGCGAGATCTCGGCATCCGCTGATATCGGCACTCTGTCCCAGGTCATCCCGTCGATGGCTGCATACCGCACGCTCGTGCAACGCAAGCCGATGGACCTGGCCTTCCTCGTGTCGATGGTTGATGGAGTCATCATGCCGGCCCTCCGGAGTCAGCCTTCGGAGGGATCTCCCTCACGTGCCGACAAATCCCCGTTGCCCCGAAGAGCCTCGAGCGTGCGGAAACGCTCGAAAACCTGAACCTGCATAGAGGAAAGTCATGACCGTCAGCGTTACCAACCACCTCAACTTCCGTGGCGATGCTCGCGCGGCGCTGGAGTTCTACCAGTCCGTGTTTGGGGGGGACATCACGATCGTCACATACAAGGACGCCCAGAACGTCCAGGCCCCGTCGGAGGCTGATCAGGTGATGTGGGGCCAGGTCACCGCGAAGAATGGCTTTCGAGTGATGGCCTATGACGTGCCCTCCCGGATGCCCTGGGAGCAAGGCAAGAACCCGTTCTTCGTCTCGGTTCGTGGTGACTCAGCCACCGAGATCTCCGCGCTCTGGGAGAAGCTCTCCGCTGGCGCGACGATCGCGCAGCCCCTGGCGCCGTCGGGATGGACCCCGCTGTACGGCATGCTCAAGGATCGCTTCGGCATCACGTGGGTCCTGGATGTCGCGACGGCGTACAAGGCGTCCTGAGCCAGTGCTCTGGGAGACAACATGACCCTGTCTTTTGGAGTGACGTCGACGACAGACGACGTGCTCGAGAACCACGATCTCAGCGGCAAGCGCATCCTGGTTACCGGCGTGTCGGCTGGCCTCGGAATCGAGACGGCGCGCGCGCTCGTTGCCCACGGCGCCCACGTGGTGGGCACTGCCCGCGATCTGGCGAAGGCGGAAGCCGCGACCCGCGGGGTGCGCGCGGCAAGTGCCGGTCCCGGCGGATTGGAGCTGGTGGAGTTGGACCTCGCTTCGCTGGCGAGCGTCCGTCGCTGCGCTGACACGCTGCGGGACCGGGGAGAGCCGTTCGACGTCATCATTACCAACGCGGGTGTGATGGCGTGTCCGTTGGGCCTGACCGAGGATGGATTCGAGACGCAACTCGGCACCAATCACCTGGGGCATTTCGTGCTCGTCAACCGGATTGCCTCCCTGCTCCATTCAGGCTCGAGGGTGGTAGTACTTGCGTCGGCGGGGCATCGCTACGCGGACGTCGATCTCGATGATCCCAACTTCGAGCGTACGCCTTACGAGCCGTTTGTCGCCTACGGGCGCTCCAAGACCGCGAACATCCTGTTCGCGGTGGAGCTCGATAGGCGCCTCCGCGAGCGTGGGGTGCGAGCCACGGCGGTGCACCCGGGCGTCATCCAGACGGAGTTGGGGCGTCACCTCCCCGCCGACTCCCTTGCGTCCATGGTCGAGGAAACCAATGCGGACCTCGCTGCTCGCGGTAAGCCTCTGTTCGTGCTCAAGACGATTCCTCAAGGCGCCGCAACCTCGGTCTGGGCCGCGGTGGTGGCCGCGGCGGACGACGTCGGAGGCCGCTACTGCGAGAACTGCCATGTCACCACCAGGGTGACCCTCGACCCGCTCGATCACACCAGCGAAGGGGTTCGTCCTTATGCGCTCGACACGGAGCGGGCTGCTTCGCTCTGGGCCCAGAGCGAAGCGTGGGTGCGCGAGAGTTTCTGAACTCTATCGTTAGAGACTCGAAGCCGGTCGCGCATGGCCTGCGGAACAACTTCATCCCGTAGGCTGCCCGGCCGTGCGAGGCGCCCTCGCGACAACGTGTCCTTTCGCTTTGGCTCTCCACAGGAGCCAGGCGCTCGCCACGGAGAGCACGAGCAGGGTGAACACCGAGCCCTCCACGCCGTACTGGCCGCCGGTGAGCCAGTCCGGGCCGCTCAGTCTCCCTTGAAGCAGCCCGGTGCTCTCATGGCCGGAGACCGCGATGGAGAAGAGGGTGCCCAGGGTGTAGTTCCAGGCGACGTGCATGCCGATGCACAGCCACAGGCGGCGCGTCACCATGAACGCCGCAGCGAAGAACGCGCCGGCCACCACAGTGTTCGCAATCGCCAGCACTCCTGCACCGGCTCCCGCGAGGTGTGCCAGGCCGAACAGGAACGCTGAGATGGCCAGCGCAGGCCAGCTCCCCAGGGACTGCTCGGTGATGCGGAAGAGGATTCCACGGAACAGGAGCTCCTCGAACACGCCGGCGAAGATCATCTCCGCCAGAGGAATGAGGAACGTCATGCTCCAGCCGTTGCTTCCCACCCACGCGTAGGCGCCGACCGTGGCGAGCATGCCGATGACGGCCACCACCAGCAGGGCCCCGGTCAGCAGCCCCAAGCCGAGTTCAGCGGGTGCTCCCTCCTGGGAGAACTCCGAGAGCGGACGCCTCTCCGTGAGGCGCACATAGAGTCCATACGCTGCCAGCGCGGCGCTGGCACCCATCAGCCACTTCCACATGCTGCCGCCCAGCTTGTCGCCCATGGAACTGGCCAGTGACATCGCCAGTCCCACGGAGAGCGCGACGGCAAACGTGCCCAGCACGATCCGCGTCAGCGGGAACCGCAGGAAACGCCTGCCCAGCGATTCGGACGGACGCCTCATGGATTCCCTTCAGGAAGGAGTGAACGCCCTCGGGGCGGAGCTGAACCGAACTGGTATGGCCAGCATACCAGCTGGTTCAGACCGCCAGGCCAGGGGCTGCCCTGAAGGGCTCAGAAGAAGAAGAACGCGCTGCTCTGCACGGCCCAGTCCTTGGCCAGGGTCCCATCCTGGTACGTGTCCCGGATCTGAGCGTAGTCCAAGCCGATCCGGATGGCCTGCGTCGCATCGACGAACGCGCCTCCCTCGATCATCGCGATGCTCTTCCGGGCGGCCGCGGGGTTCGTGGTGAAGTCCCCCAGGTTCTTCACATCCAACCGGTAGTAGCCGGCGAAGAGGCCCAGCCGGCCCTCGGTTCCGGGCACGTAGTACTCACCGTTCACGTACCAGCTCTGGGTCTTCACCAGGTGCAGCGCGCCGCTCGCGTCATAGACGGCGAGCCCCGGATCGATGCGCGCCGGGAACGCGGGTGACGCGGGATTGGGGTTCTGCGGCGTCGCTGTGGGAGGAGGCAGGGCGGGGTTGGCGATGCCGTTCGCCGCGGCCGTGTACTGGTCCGCGATGCCCGAGCCCCGCGCGAACTCCGCCGTGAGCGCCAGTGCGTTGTCCTTCTTGTCCTTCGTCCCGGGGATGATGGGGATGAAGGCGTCCACCGCGAAGGCGCCGCCCGAGGCTTTGTTGACGGCGTGGGGGTCGGCGGTGAACTCGGGCACCTTGAAGGTGCGCGTGTCACCCGTGATGGCCAGGGACAACGGCTGCACCGCGGTCGCCGTCAAGAAGGACGTGTGGATGCCCGTCCACTTCGTGAGGGCCGCGCGCGCACCCGCCTGGATGTTCGGGATCGACGAATCCCGCTGCGAGGGGCGAAGGGCCGCCACGGCCAGCTCGACCGTGAGCGGATCCGTCTTGATCGTCTTGCCCACGCGCGCCTGGACCGTGCGCCCGAACAGCTCGCCGACCACGCCGGGCCACTGGACGACAGCGGGGATATAGGTGCCCTGCCAGCCAATCAGGTTCCACGTCTGCCCGACGGTGAAGTCGAGGATGGGGGTCTCCGCCTTGAAGAAGGCATGGCGGATGCGCAGGGTGGGGTTGCTGAAGAAGGCCGCCTCGGAGTTGGTCGAGCCCGGCGTGGGCGCCGTGCCGCCCGTGTTCTGGAAGATGCCGGGCTCCGAGCCGAGGAAGTCCGCCTCGAGGTTGGCGGTGAACGAGTAGCCCGCGGGTGAAGGCGTCTTGACGCGCAAGCCAAAGCGGGAGTCTCGCGCCGTGAAGGTGGTGCGCCCGTGGTCTCCCGCGAAGGTTCCGGGGCGGGGGACTTGTTGGTTGCCCACGAAGTCGTTGAAGCCCTCGGTCGAGTGGTACATGAAGTCGGCCTCGGCAAAGCCGTAGATGGTCGTCGACCACTTGCCGAAGACGAAGGTGTTGGCGTCGCTCGCGCGCTGGCCCAGCGGCTCGCCCAGGTCGCGCAGCGCCGCCTGGTACTCCTCCTCGGTGAGGACCTGCTTCTCTCGAAGGAGGCGCAGCGTGGTGAACGCGGTGGCGCGCGGCTGGTTGGGGTCCGCCGGGGGCGCGGCCGGCGGCGGAGGCGACATGGGAGGCGGAGGTGCTTCCGCGGCTCGCGGCGCGGAAGGCGCGGGGACCGGGTCCGGAGTCTTGGTGTCCGGTGTCCCGGGCGGTTCCGGGGGTTGGGGGGGAGCGACAGCCGTCTGCGCCACTGCGGTACTTCCCAGACAGAGACTTGCTGCCAACCACGCAATCTGCCGAGTCATGACCATATAGAGAGCCCTCCGGGGCGGCAGCTTACTGTCGGGCGCTGGGGGATGAGGCATGAATCACTCCTCATGTGGAAAATGTTCCCGTTCACGACTTCCTGCGTCATGCGCCGAGTGCCTTGTTCTGGAGGATGAGTAGGGTAGGCTCCGCCCGCGCAACGGTGATTGGGGGAGCGCGGGAGCCACTCCGTGAGCAACGACTTCATCCTCGAGACGAGAAACCTCACCCGCGAGTTCAAGGGCTTCGTCGCGGTCAATGGCGTGAACCTTCGCGTGAAGCGCGGGACGATTCACGCGCTCATTGGCCCCAACGGCGCGGGCAAGACGACGTGCTTCAACCTGTTGACGAAGTTCCTGGTGCCCACCCGGGGTCGCATCTTCTACAAGGGGGCGGACATCACCTCGGTGAAGCCTGCGGCGGTGGCCCGGCGCGGCATGGTCCGCTCGTTCCAGATCTCCGCGGTGTTCCCGCACATGACGGTGCTCGAGAACATCCGCGTGGCCCTGCAGCGCAAGCTGGGCACCTCCTTCCACTTCTGGAGCTCCGAGCACACGCTGCGGAGCCTGAACGATCGCGCCCATGCCCTCCTGGAGGAGGTGGGCTTGCGCTCCTTCGCGGACACGCTCGCGGTGGAGATGCCCTACGGACGCAAGCGCACGCTCGAGCTTGCCACCACGCTGGCGCTCGATCCGGAGCTGCTGCTGTTGGACGAGCCCACCTCCGGTATGGGCCATGAGGACATCGCGCTCGTCACCGCGCTCATCCAGCGCGTCTCGGCCCAGCGCACCATCCTGATGGTCGAGCACAACCTGAGCGTGGTGTCCCACCTGTCTCACACCATCACGGTGCTCCAGCGCGGGAGCATCCTGGCCGAGGGGCCCTACGAAGAGGTGTCGAAGAATCCGCAGGTCCGGGAAGCCTACCTGGGAGCCGCCGTTGCCTCCTGACGATCAACCCACCGAAATCCTCCGCATCACCAACCTCCACGCCTTCTATGGGGAGTCGCACATCCTCCATGGCGTGGACATGACCGTGAACCGCGGCGAGCTGGTGACCCTGCTGGGGCGCAATGGCTCCGGGCGCACCACCACCTTGAAGGCCATCATGGGGCTGGTGGGCAAACGCAGCGGCTCCATCATGGTGAACGGGCGCGAAGTCATCGGCATGGCCTCGCACAAGGTGGCCCACCTGGGCGTCGGCTACTGCCCCGAGGAGCGGGGCATCTTCTCCAGCCTCAGCGTCGAGGAGAACCTCCAACTGCTGCCCAAGGTGCGCAGCGGGGGGATGACGGTGGAGGAGATTTACAAGATGTTCCCCAACCTGCTCGAGCGCCGGAAGAGCCAGGGCACGCGCCTGTCTGGAGGCGAGCAGCAGATGTTGGCGCTCGCCCGCATCCTGCTGACCGGGGCGCAGCTCCTGCTGCTGGACGAAATCACCGAGGGCCTGGCGCCCGTCATCGTCCAACTGCTCGGCCGGGTCATCGGCCAGCTCAAGGAGCGGGGCTACACCATCGTTCTGGTGGAACAGAACTTCCAGTTCGCCGCGCCGCTGGCGGATCGGCACTACGTGATGGGCCACGGCCACATCAGCGAGATGATTCGTAAGGATGAGCTGGCCTCGAAGATGGACTCCCTCCACCACCAGCTCGGCGTCTAGGGAGCCCGCGCCGCAATCGCTCTATCCCCCCTTCTCAAGGAGTCACCGCATGAAGCTGAAGCGTTCCCCCTCCGTGAAGTCTGGAGCCGTCCTGTCCCTGTTGGCTGGGGTGGCCCTGGCAGGTCAGCCCGCCAAGCCTGCTGCTCCGGCCGCGCCCGCCGCTCCGGCCGCGTCGACTCCGGCTGCATCGACTCCGGCTGCCGCGCCCAAGACGGTGAAGATCTCCGATGACGTCATCAAGGTCGGCGTGCTCACGGACATGTCCGGCCTCTACTCGGACCTGGCGGGCCAGGGCTCCGTTGTGGCCGCGCAGATGGCCATCGATGAGGCGACCGGGGGCAAGGGCACGTTGCTCGGCAAGAAGGTGGAGCTCGTCTCCGCGGACCACCAGAACAAGGCGGACGTCGCCTCGAGCAAGGCGCGCACCTGGTTCGACGTGGAGAAGGTCGACGGCATCTTCGATCTCACCAACTCCGCCACGGCGCTCGCCGTCCAGGAGCTGGGCAAGACCAAGAGCAAGTGGGTGGCCGTGAGCGGCGCGGGCTCCACGGCGCTCACCGGGAAGAACTGTTCGCCCACGGGCGTGCACTGGATGTACGACACCTATGCGCTGGCCACTGGCACCGGTGCGGCCGTGTTCAAGGAGGGGGGAGACACCTGGTACTTCCTCACTGCGGACTATGCCTTCGGACACTCGCTGGAGGCGGACACCGCCGCCACCATCAAGGCCAAGGGCGGCAAGGTGCTCGGCGTCTCGCGGCACCCGCTGAACACCTCGGACTTCTCCTCGTACCTGCTGCAGGCCCAGGCCTCCGGGGCGAAGATCCTCGGCCTGGCCAACGCGGGTGGGGACCTCATCAACTCGGTGAAGCAAGCCAAGGAGTTCGGGCTCACCGACTCCGGCCAGAAGCTGGCCGGCCTGCTGGTGTTCATCTCGGATGTACACAGCCTGGGACTGGAGAACACCCAGGGCATGTACCTCACCGAGGGCTTCTACTGGGACCTGGATGACAAGTCGCGCGCCTGGTCCAAGGGCTTCTTCGACAAGTTCAAGAAGGCGCCCACCATGGTCCATGCGGGCGTGTATTCCTCCATCTTCAACTACCTGAAGGCCATCGAGGCCACCGGCACGGATGACCCGACGGCCATTGCCCAGTACCTGAAGTCCATCACCATCAACGATCCCGTCATCCGCAACGGCAAGCTCCGCGACGACGGCCGCCTGGCGCACGACATGTACCTGCTCCAGGTGAAGAAGCCGTCCGAGTCCAAGAAGCCCTGGGACTACTACACGGTGAAGCAGACCATCCCGGCCGAGCAGGTGGCCAAGCCGCTGTCCCAGAGCGAGTGTCCGCTGATCAAGAAGTAGTCCGGCCCGAAGGGCTGCCCGCGGCGCGCGAGCGGGTTGTGCGCGCCGCGGAGGTGTTCCCCCTGCTCACGAGGTTCTCTTCATGTCGGCACAGGTGCTGATGGGGCAGTTGTTGATCGGGCTGATCAACGGTGCTTTCTACGCCATCCTCAGCCTGGGGTTGGCCATCATCTTCGGCCTGCTCAACATCGTGAACTTCGCCCATGGTGCGCAGTACATGCTGGGAGCCTTCGTGGCCTGGCTGGGGCTGACCTACCTGGGCATCAACTACTGGGCCTCGCTGCTCGTGGCGCCGCTGGTGGTGGGCGCAGTGGGCGTGCTCATCGAGCGATTCCTGCTGTCGCGCCTGTACAAACTGGATCCGCTCTACGGGCTGCTGCTGACGTTCGGGCTGGCGCTCATCTTCGAGGGCATCTTCCGCCACCTCTATGGAGTCTCCGGCCAGCAGTACAGCGTGCCCGCTGGGCTCGCCGGAGGCCGGAACCTGGGCTTCATGTTCCTGCCCAACTACCGGGCCTGGGTCATCGTCGCGGCGCTGGTGGTGTGCTTCGCCACCTGGTTTCTCGTCGAGAAGACAAAGCTGGGGGCCTACCTTCGCGCGGGCACGGAGAATGCGCCACTGCTGCAGGCCTTCGGCGTGAACGTGCCGCTGCTGGTGACGCTGACGTATGCGTACGGCGTGGGCATGGCGGCGCTGGCCGGAGTGCTGGCGGCTCCCATCTATCAGGTGAGTCCGTTGATGGGCTCGAGCCTCATCATCGTCGTGTTCGCCGTGGTGGTGATTGGCGGAATGGGATCGATCCTGGGCTCGATCGTGACGGGGCTGGCGCTGGGCTTGCTCCAGGGGCTCACGAAGGCCTTCTATCCCGAGGCCTCGAACGCGGTCATCTTCCTCATCATGGCGCTGGTGCTGCTGGTTCGGCCCGCCGGACTCTTCGGCAAGGAGGCATAGGGCGTGGAGAGACAACGGTGGGGATATGCGGTTCTTCTCGCCCTGGCGCTGGCGCTGCCCTTCTTCGTGGACGATGCCGTCCTCTGGATGAAGGTGATGTGCTTCGCGCTGTTCGCCAGCGCCTTCAATCTGCTGCTGGGCTACGCGGGGCTCTTGTCGTTCGGCCACGCGGCCTTCCTGGGCTCGGCGGGGTACGTCACCGGGCACCTCATCAAGGAGATGGGGTTCCCTCCGGAGTTGGGCATCCTGGCGGGCACGGGGTTCGCGGCGCTGTTGGGGTTCGCCTTCGGCGCGCTGGCCATCCGCCGTCAGGGCATCTACTTCGCGATGATCACCCTGGCGCTGTCGCAGCTGATCTTCTTCGCGGCGGTGCAATTGCCCTTCACCCATGGCGAGGACGGCCTGCAGGGCATTCCTCGGGGGAAGCTGTTCGGCGTGGTGGATCTCAACTCGCCCTACGGCATGTATTACACGGTGCTCGGCATCTTCCTGCTGGGCTTCCTGCTCATCTACCGGACGATCCACTCGCCCTTCGGGCAGGTGCTGCGCGCCATCAAGGAGAACGAGCCTCGAGCCATCTCGCTGGGCTACGACGTCAACCGGTACAAGCTGCTGGCGTTCGTCCTGTCCGCCGCGCTGTCGGGCCTGGCGGGCTCGACGAAGGCGCTGGTGTTCCAGCTCGAGTCCCTCACGGACGTGCAGTGGCACATGTCCGGTGAAGTCGTGCTGATGACGCTGCTGGGCGGAATGGGGACGGTGTTCGGCCCGCTGGCGGGCTCCTTCGTGGTGGTGATGATCGAGGACTATTTCGCCGGGCTGGGTGAGTGGGTCCCGGTCATCATGGGCTGCATCTTCGTCTTCTGCGTGCTTGTCTTCCGCCGTGGGATTGTGGGCGAGGTGGCCGCACTCTGGAAGAAGCGGGCTTGACGCTTCGCGCGAACCAGCTGGAGACTTCTGGCTCCAAGAGGGAGGAGCCGGATGACCGTGCGAAGCGCTGGAGCCCGAGCGTCATCCGGCAAGGAGCCCTCCCCGAAGTCTCCCGCTTCAGGTGAGGAGCGCACTCCTTCGAGTGAAGCCCGCTCCCTGCCAGGGCCTCTCTGGGGAGCGCTCTCCATGCGGGCTGCGTTCCCCACAGGTGGGCCTCCGTCCGAACCGCGTCGGGGCTACTTTCGCGGCTCGCCAGGGGGCCGGCTGCACCGCAAGTGCGGCGGGTGTGGGGGAGCACTCGATGAGGTGCAGCGAAAGTGCGCCTCCTGTGCGCGGGAGGAGGAACTGCGGCGCGAGGCGGATGGCTCGTCTCCGCGAGGGACTCAGGACGGGAGAGGGGGCGTTCCTCCCATCGTGGACACCGTGCTGGGAACTCCCGGGCGGCCATTGGACGCAGAGACGCGCGCGGCCATGGAGCGAGGGTTTGGGAGGGATCTCGGAGCGGTGCGCATCCACACGGATGCCCTCGCGGGTGAGTCGGCGCGGGCCGTGGATGCACTCGCCTACACTGTCGGAAACCACGTTGTCTTTGGTGCTGGCCGCTATGCCCCACTTCGAGCTTCAGGGCGGGAGCTGCTGGCGCACGAACTGGCCCATGTGGTGCAGCAGGGGCAGGGGGGCGCGAGCGTTCCCCAGGCGCGATCGCTGAGCATCAGCCAGCCCTCGGATCCTGACGAGAGAGAGGCGGACGCCATCGCCCAGCGCGTCGTCGCGGGGGACGTGGCGCGGATGGGTTCGGGCTCCGGCGCCGGCATCCTTCACCGAGCGGTGCGCGAATCGGTTGTCCGGGACTTCCTCCCCAACCCTCGCCAGGCCCGTGCCTGCCTCATCCACGTCCACGGCGACGAGCAGAACGCCTTCCAGTCCGCTACCGAGTTGCGCCGCACGCACTGCGTGAACTTCGTCCACCTCAGTGCGAACTCCAGCCGCTATGTGCACATCGACCTCCCCGGAGGGGGCACCTGCGAGGCCGATCCCAACCGCGTCTTCACTCCAGCGGGACTCGCGAGCCATGCGCTGCACGGCTCTTGCTCGAACTCTCGGGTAGCACGCAGCGACCTGTCTTCCTTCGCGGGCAGCCTGGAGGCGGCCATTCGCGAGTGCCGGCTCGGTAGCGGGAGCTCTGGAGTGGGAGGCTCCCTGCCGCTGGTGGCCTTCCACAACAACACGATTGGGAGTGGGCTCGACATCCACTCCTATGATCCGCCGTCTTCGCCGGGAGCCACCGGAGGCAGCGAGAGCGGCGCCACGGAGAGGGACCGCTCACGGCTGACGCCTCCAGGAGCCTCGGGGCCTGTCACCAACCCGGCCGTCCAGTCCGGGCAGAGCCCGGATGACTTCCTCCTCACCACCTCGCTCGCGGACATGCGGGCGTTGTCCACCGGCGTCCCAGGGGGCAGCGGGCGGCGGTACAACACCGTGCTCCAGTCGACGGCACCGACCGACGATGGCTCGCTTTCCGTCGCGGTGGCGCAGCAGGCCGCAGCCGCGAACGCGCCCGACCGCTACATCAACGTGGAGGCCGGCGGGAAGCGCTTCCGGCCAGCCACCACGCCCCGAGGAGGCGGCACGCCCGTTCCCTCCGCCGCGTTCGTCAACAACCTGCAGATGGGGCTCGACGTCCTGACGTTGCTCGGGGTGCCGAGGCAGCCCTGTGATACTCCGGGCTCTGCTCCTGCCCAGTCGTCCCCTCCCGCTTCAGGCGAAGGTCCCCGTTTGATGAGACAGGTGGATGGGGGGACTCCCGCGGAGGAACGCGCCGGCATGGAAGAGCAGCCCGAGGGCTTGCTGGAGCGCATCATCCGGCTCATCCGGCTCATCCTGGATGCGCTCGACGAGACGTCCCGCCTGCCGGCTCCGGCTCCTCGGGATCCGGTGCCCCCTTCCACCGATACCTGCCGCACGTTCGCGGACTCCGCCGCGCTCGATGCCCGCAAGGCTTCGTGGAGCACACAGCTCGCCGGAATGGCGATTCCGGACGTGGTCCAGTGGATCATCGGTATGGGCTCGGGGAGCGTCTTCACTGCCGCTCGGAGCGAGGCACGAGCCCAGATGGACTGCCTGCTCGCGGCGCTGGAGGCCGCTGCCGGGCGCACGGGTTCCGGCATCTCGGTTCCGGGGGGGCGCCGTGCGAACTGGGTCGTGGGCGCCGCGGGCCAGTGGGGCTACCGCGACTTCACTTCGCAGCGGAGGATCTGGGAGCGGAAGTTCGACTTCCGCGTCGACAGCCCGACTTCTCCGGTCATGCTCTCCGACCGGAATCCGAACGCCTTCGATCGGATCAGCGCCAGAGCGAGGCGCACCTGTGGCTCCCTGCTGGGGTCCGAGCTCAAGTGGAACCCCGAGAATCCGGCGCACCGGTTGGCGTGGGGAGCCGCCGCGCTTCCTGGGACCACGCCGCCCGCGATGCCGGCGAGAGCCCGGAGCCTCACCGCGGACGAGCGGCAGCGGGAGATCCTCGAGGCCTCCTCGGCGCCCGGGATTTCCCGGCATCACTGGGGCACCGACGTGGATCTGCTCAGCGTGGAGCCAGGGCATTGGGCAGCGGGTACGGGCCGCTTCGCAGGCGCCTATTCCTGGCTTCGCGCCAATGCCTCCACGTATGGCTTCATCCAGTCCTTCACGCCGCTGTCGGCGGTTGGAGGTCTGGGCTACATGGCCGAGCAGTGGCACTGGTCCTACTACCCGGTCGCGCAGGCGCTCCTGGACTTCGCCCGCGCGCATCTCACGGACATCGAGGGTGCACTCCAGACGCAGTGGGGCTCGGCTCCGCAGTTCAGCTACATCCGCCAGCACTGGCAGCAGTTCATGTTCAACGTCCACCAGCGGCCCACCCCGTTCTGACGTCCCGCAGTCGTCACGCGAGGATGAGCAGGGGGCGTGGTAGGCCATGCCCCTGCCGCGCCCGCGCCCTTTCTCTTCGGTTGAGAGCGACGCTCACGGCCCTCCAGCCTGGCTGTCGTCGCTCGTGGTCACGGAGTATCCGGTCGCCCCCCCGTCTTCCGTGTTGGGCCGTAGCACGATGCGCACGGTGGCCGCCGGGTTCCTCGCGCACTCCGTGGCGAGCTTCAACTCGATCGTCGCGTTAGGGCTGTTGGGGATCAGGTGGATCTCCGCGGGGTACCCGTCCAGGTTCACGCGGTCCGCGACGCCACCGAGCGTCTCCACCACCTGGCGGAGACTTACTTCCCCCGATTCGTCGTTGACGTAGATCCGTACCAGCACGCCGGAAGTACCGGGCCACGCCGTGACATCGAGCACATCGAGCACGCTCCCGGTGGTGCGGCATCGCGCGGGAGGGGGAAGCGGGTCCACGACTCCGTATGGAGGCTGACACGCCATGGTCACGGTGGTGGTGCCTGCCGCGATGAGCACATTCAAGTGCTTGAGCACGCGCTGGCGGACCGATGCCGCTCCACTCGCGGCGACTGGCTTGGGGAGGATCTCCGGCATCAACTTCTTGCGGTCGTCGCTCACAGGCTCACCTCCGCCCGGGCCCGCTGGAGTGGCGTCGCGACCCTGTCTCCGATCTCGGTCAATGGCAGCCCCTGGGGAACAGCCTGTGCCAGCCGTGCCGCCAGAGCCCGCGCTCGCACCCGGAGCCCAGCCTCCTCGGCGCGCAGGCGCTCCGCGAGTTCACGCGAGAAGTTGGGATCCCCCGAAGGTGGAGCCTCCTCGCGCACCCGAGCGATGATCTCCCGCATCGCTCGTACGCTGCCCGTGCCCAGCGCGCTGCACAGGGCCTTGCCCTCGTCCAGCCATCCGGGCAGCAACTGCTCCGGGTGGAAGCGGCGGACCACCTCCACGTCGAAGCGGGTGCTCATCAGCGTGTTGGCCAGCGCATCCGGGGCGAAGTTGCGCTCATGGAAGACGGTGCTTGTCAGCGCGAAGACCCGTTCCACCTGCGCGTCATGCAGCGAGTAGTCCCACTGCAACCAGTCCCCGCGCGCGCGCCCCTCCTTCTGCATGCGGTGGAGCAGCGGCGTGCCCGCGTACAGCTCCGTGCGCCCGAAGTTGAACGGGTGGTGAGCGTGCGCCTCCATGAACTCGAGGTTGTCCTCCAGGCTCTCGATCGTCGTGTCCGGGTCGAACAGCAGCACGTTGAAGCACGTGTACAGCCCGAGCCGCTCCACGCGCTCCATGGCCTCCCAGTTGTGTTTGGGCTTTGCCCAGCGCTGGAGTGTCTTCAGCCCCTGGTCCGCGTCTGTCTCGATGCCCACGTAGCAGCGGATGCAGTGCAGCCGCTCCACGAGCACTGGGAAGACGCGCTCCTGTACATCCGTGGGGCGCGCCTTCACCACGGTGGCGAAATGGCGGACCTTGCGCGCCTCGAGCAGGTCCGCGAGCCGGTTCAGCCGCTCGGCGTTCTTGGCTCCGCTGGGCAGGAAGAAGTTGTCGTCGTGGAACACGAAGATATCGATGCCGCGCTCGTGGTGGAGCGAGGCCATCTCGTCCGCCACGTCCTCGAGCGGCCGCTCACGGTAGCGCTTGCCCGGTAGTACCTGCTCGTGCCACGCGGCGATGCAGCAGAACGTGCAGTTGGCGTAGCAGCCCCGCGTGCTCACCAGCGGCGCGATGCGATGGCCAAAGCACTCGGCGGGCTCACCCCGGCGATCCGGCCAGGCCAGGGTGGCCAACTCCGGCGCATTGCGCAGGGGGTTGATGCCGGGCACGCCCTGGGCGTCTCGTACGGCGAGTCCCAGCATGTCCCCAAAGGCCTGCCCCGAGGCGACTCGCTGAACGAGCTCGACCAGCGTCTCCTCGGCCTCCTGGCGACAGATGGAGTCCACCTCGGGGAAGTCCCGCAGCACCTCCTTGGAGGCGAAGGTCGCGAAGTGCCCGCCGAAGGTGATGTGTCCGGAGTACCCTCCCTCCCGCAGGGCCACCGCGAGCGCGAGCATGTCCGGGGCCCGCCACTGGAACGCCATGGAGATGCCCACCAGCACGGGAGGCTCCGGTGCCCGGGTGATGCGCTCCACGAGGCCCGGCAACTGCGAGCCTTGGTTGAAGGGGAGAATCTCCGAGCGGAACCCCACGCGTGCCAGGGCACTCGCCAGGTATCGGAGTGAGAGGTTCTCTTCGAATTCAGGGCCTATGAGGGCGACCCACTGCTGGCGCATGCGCACTCCCACGATGGAGCAAGGGCGCCGGCCTCGCCTTGGACCTTTGGAGGTAATTCAACCCGGTCTTCGTTCCCCAGACAAGCCGAGTTCCCGCCTTCTGTGGCGGCCCCTTGGGGTGGGAGGGAGCGAGCTGGAAGGGGGCTCCCTCACGATGCTGGGGTTCCCTTCGCCCCAGTGTAGTAAGTTGGCCTGAATGGTACGTCCTTCAGTTCTGGTGGTTATCGGGTTCCTCGCTTTCACCTCCCTCGACGCATCCGCCGCGCCTCCCGAGGCGGCTCCCGCGAAGTCCGTGGCGGAGGCCTCGAAGCGGCTCGAGGGGGCTCGCGCCGCCCTCACTGCTGCTGTTCAGCGAATCGAGAAGGATCCGCCGAGCAATCCTGATCTCGACGCGGCTCTCGTGGCGGTGGAGGCGCTGAAGGGCGCGCTCGACGCGGGCGCGAGCTTCGAGACGGCGGATCTCGACTACGCCAGGTCCGTCCTCGCGGCGCGCAAGGAGCTCCGGACGCAGCGCGAGTACGTCGAAGGGCGTCGCGCCAAGGTCCACATCTTCGACTCCCGTCGGCGCATGGACGAGGCGCTCGCGACCCTGAACGATCGCATGACGAAGTTCTCGGGGAAGGAGCCCGGTCCCAAGGAGATGGACGATGCTCGGGCCGCGGTGGATGCGGTCAAGAAGCTGGCGGACGAGAGCCGGCCCCTGACGAAGCAGGATGAGAAGTTCGCCGCGTACATCTCCGACGTCGACGCGACCCTCGCCCGTCACCAGAAGGCGATCGACGACCGGTGGTTGGCGCAGTCGGCGCAGAAGCAGCGCGGACTCCTGGACGAGAGCCGCAAGGCGCTGGCCTCCGCGGTCACCGAGCTGGGCAAGGCCTGGTCGGACGAGAAGTTCTCGGCCACCGACAAGGCGGTCACGGCGCTGCAGAAGGCGATCGACGAGGGCAAGCCGCTCGAGGATCGCGACAAGGCGTACCGCGGGGAGGCGGACAAGGCTCGCGCCGAAGTCACGCAGGCCCGGCGCAAGATGGAGGAGTCGGTGGTGCAGGCGGGGGTCTCTCGCATCAAGACGGAGATGGAGCCCGCCCGGGAGGAGCTCAACGCGGCCGCAAAGGCGCTCCGCGCCCGGAAGCCCACGCCCGAGCAGTTCGCCGAGGCGAAGACCGCGGCGTTCGTGGTCCGCAAGCTGGTGGAGAAGTACGAGCCGCAGGCCGCGGCCAGCCAGCCCATCGCCCAGTACCTCACCGAGGTGAAGAACACGCTCACCGAGGTGGAGGTGTCACTCGAGGTCCGCAGCCTCGATACGGCCCGTGCCGACGTCACGCAGGCCCTGCGCAATCTCGAGAAGCGGAGCGTGACTCCTGAGCAGTTCGAGGAGGCCAACACGGCGATGGTCATCCTGCAGAAGACGCTCGAGACGGTTCACACGAAGAACCCCGCGGTCAGCCCCTCAGCTGCCGACGCGCGTCAGTTGCTCAAGGATGGGAAGACGACGATCGAGCGGCGCCGATACGAGGTCGACCTGCAGCAACAGCGCGCGAAGGTCGACGAGGCGCGCAAGAACGCGACGGCCCTGGTCGCTGGAATTCAGAAGGAGAAGCCCTCCGATGCGCAGATCCAGGAGGCGGAGAAGGCCATCCAGCAGATCGGCGTGGTGTTGGATGCCGGCGTTGCCTTCGTGAAGAAGGACCGCGACTACGGGATCTACGCCAAGGAGTCCAAGGAGCGCATGGCGGAGCTGACCGATCGCGTCAACCGGCGGAAGATCGTGCTGGCCGCGGCGGACGCCCGCGTGCAGCTCGCCGAGCGCCTGGCCACGGCGAAGGAGAAGCTCGACGCCGCGAAGCTCGCCACCTCCACTGACGGCGATATCGATGCGACCTCGAAGGTCGTGAACGATCTCATGCAGATGTTCGAGGCGCGCGCGGAGCTGGAGGGGCAGGACGCCGGCTACGCGTCGTACGCGGAGCGGTCGCGCAACGAACTGCTGAAGCTGGTGGAGGCGCTCGAGTTCGCGCGGCAGGCGCGGGCGTTGCGGAAGATCACCGGTGAGGCCCTGGCCGCTGCCAGCACGACGTCGGAGGCGGCCGCTTCCGCTGCGGACCTGCGCAAGAAGAAGGACCTGTACGCGAACGCGATGGACAAGCTCAAGGCTTGCCAGGACGAGGGCGCCAAGATGGTGAAGGAGAACGCCGGCCTCGCTGGGGTCGACGTGCTCATTGGCGGACTGCCTACGCGGCCCCAGGATGTGATGGCGCAGTGTGCCCAGAAGGCTGCGTCGCTGCAGGAGCCCCAGAAGAAGGTCGACGTGCAGATCCGGTTCGAGGATGGCCCGCGGAAGGCATACGACCTGGCGAAGTCCCTGCTGTCCAAGGGGCGCAAGAACGAGGCGCTCGATCAGTACAACGGTTGCGTCGCGGAGGGGCGTATCCTCGAGAACCGCTATCCTGAGTTCAAGGATCAGAAGTTCGATGTCAGCGGCACGAGCATGAGCGTGCTCGAGCTGATCCAGGTCTGCGTGAAGGAGCGCAAGCCACTGCAGGCGGCCCGCTGATCTCGAAAGGTGCGTATGGTCAGGCAAATCGGGATCGCTGTCATGGGCTTGGCCTTGCTGAGTTCATGCGCATCCACGCCACGCACCGCGGCAGCCGAAGCGCCATGCGACGGCAGCCTCTTGGAGATCGAGGGTCATCGGATTTGGGTGCATGCGCAGGGCGCCGGTCACCCAACCGTTGTTTTTGAGTCCGGCTTCGGAAATGACTCATCCGTCTGGGAGTCTCTCGAGAAGCATGTGAGAGAGAGAGGCTTCCAGACTTTCGTCTACGACAGGGCTGGGCTCGGTAAGAGCACCATCAACCCTTCAGCGACCTACAGCATTGATAATGATGCCCAAATCCTGAGGACAGCACTGGAGAGGTGCGACATTGCAGGGCCGATCGTCATGGTCGGCCATTCGTATGGCGGCGCAATTGGCCTCGTGCTTGCTGAAAAGAGCCAGCAGGTCAAAGGACTGGTTCTCCTCGATGCGGTCGTTCCAGGCGTCTGGGGGCAAGGAGAGCTCGAGAAGAACCTGGCGGTCATGCGGAGCCAATATGATGAAATCAGGAGGGAAGCTCCGGAACTAGCCAAGGTCGCCATCCCGTGGGCTGAAGCGCTGCCAAAGACGACTCAGCGAGTCGATGGCGTCTCGCTGCCTGAATCCCTGCCGGTCATTGATATTGTTGCGGAGAATGGCCAGAACAGCCCGGAGAGCACAGCGGTGTGGCGAGAAGCCCATCGAAAATTTGTTGGGTCCTCTCCCAGCCGGACGTACGTTCTTGCCACGGGGAGCTCACACAAAGTCATGAAGGACAAGGAACAGGTTGTCCTTGATGCCATCATGACAGTCATTGGCCGTGCGGGTGGATGAGCAGCCGTCTGGCAAAGCCGAGGTAGACCCCATTGCAGGTCGCTCTATGTCACGCGACGGGTTCGAGTCTTCCCCGGGGGGCTTTGTTGGGACTTACTCTTTGGCGTGGCTCGCTTGCCACGGGTGCCATGCGGGCGCGAACGAGTGGGGCTTGCTGGCTTGGCTCCAGGTAGAACCTCGGAGTTCTCCTCGAAGAATTTTCGGATGAAGGTCATCGCGTTCATCAGCGAATCCACAGGACCCATGCCAAAGATCGGTCTGATCCGAGGTCGGGTATACCCCTCGATCAGGATCGGGCAGTACCAGAGCCGCCGCTCGGGGTAGTGCACGGGCCTGCCCACCATGAGCCTCGAGCTCCGATGCTTGCCCGAGGGAGTTACATACTCCCAGCAGTCCTCGGTAATCGGATCTTCAATCCGCTTCAACTTCGGACGCCAGTCCTCATCATTCTCAGGCATGGATCATGACCTCAAGGGGTCCTGGGCGGGCCAACGTAGGCCCGGCAGAATACGAGGCATGCGGCCTTGCCTGTGTAGCATGAGCCAAAGCAAAGGGCCTTGAGCTTCTGTTGTCGCTTCGTCCTGCCTGGGAGGTTCTCGCAGAATCGCGTGACTCCCTGCCTGGCACGCCTGGATACATGCGAAGGACTGCCAAGGGTCTGCGGTGGTCTCGGACTCCCCAGGTTCCGGGGCAGGCAGTGGCTCCAAGCAGGCCTCCGGGTTCAACTCGCAGAATGAAGCGACATGTCCCTCGGTTGGCGGTGGTAGCACAGGGCTGGTGACCGGTGCCGTTTGGTAGAGGTCCCCTCTGCGTTGGTTTGCTCCGATTGCACACCCTGCATTGTGAGCATCAGCAGCAAGGGGAGCGCGAGGAGTCTTGGCACGCAGGCCAGTGTAGCCGGAGTCAGGGGTCCAGCGTTGAAGGCTTCCCGCTGAGGCTGGCGCGATGCTACGCGGGCGGAGGGGACGGCTCGCTCGCGGGTGACGGCAGGGGCGCAGGCGCCTCGGGGCGCTGGCCCGGTGTTCCGGTGAAGAGGAACTGCAACGCGGCGGGTGCGCGCTTGCGCCAGTCGTGCTCGCTGTGCTTCCCGTCCTGATCCGCGATCCAGCAGAGCGAGGAATCATTCCAGCCACGCTCGCGCAGGTGGTGCACCAGGCGCTCCGCGTCGGCGACCACCGAGCCTCCGTCCTCCCTGGCGCCCGCGTCGATGTAGATGCGAGAAGTCCACGGCTTCGGCTGCGCGGCTACGTAGTCGAAGATCTTCCGCTCCGCGAACCAGAAGGACGGAGACATGCACAGCGCGGCACCGAACAGGTCCGGATGGCGGAAGTGCGCGTACAGCGCGGCAAGGCCGCCCATCGACGAGCCGCCCACGGCGGTGCCCGCCGGATCCGTGCGCACCTTGAACTCCTGAGCGATCCGCGGCGCCAGCTCCGCCTTCACCCACGCGAGCAGATCATCCGCCCGCCCCGCACTGTCTCCCGAGGTGAAGGGGGACAGCTCGTCGAGCCGCGAGGAGCCGCCGTGATCGATTCCCACGATGACCGGCGCCGGCAGCCCCTGCTCCGCCAGTTGCTTCACCGCGTGGTGGATGTACCAACCGCCCGAGAACGAGGGCGCGTCATGGAAGATGTTCTGTCCATCGAACATGAACAGCACCGGCGCGCCCCCCGCCGCTTCGTTCGGCGCGTACACGCGCACGTGGCGCTCCTGCCCCAGGCCGGGCACCTGAAATGGCCCCAGCAGGTAGATGATGTGCTCTGCCATGGATGTGAGCTTCCCCCTCGGTAGGCCCAATTTTTGAAGCAGGCCGCGCTGTGACAAGCCCCCGCCGGCACGAAAGAGGTCCGCACGCGCTCGCGCGGCAGTGCACACCGTTCACCAGTGGATACAAACCTCGAACCGACCGAGGTTCAGATGCGCGTTCGCGACTCCGAGCCGGGTTGTTATGGTGCCCGCCATGCCTCAGCTCATCGTCACCGCAGTCGGTCCCGATCGCCCGGGTCTCGTCGCCGATCTGACCCGCCACGTGTATGACGTCGGCGCCAGCCTCGCCGACAGCCGCATGGTCAACCTGCGCGGCCACTTCGCCCTGCTAGCCCTCATCGAAGGCTCCTCCGAAGCGCTTGCCTCGCTTCGGCGCAAGCTCGAGAGCGATGGCAGCGAGATGGGGCTCCACGTCGAGATGTATGAGGCGGCCGCCGCCACCTCCCGCGCCCCCGGCAGCGTCCCCTACCGGCTCAAGGTCTACAGCAACGATCAGCCCGGCATCACCGCCCGTGTGACTGCGCTCCTCCGTGAGCACTCCGTCAACGTCGAGGAGCTGGAGACGCGGGTCGAGTCGGCACCCTTCGCGGGCACGCCGCTCTTCGTGCTCGAGGGCGTCGTCACCCTTCCGCAGGGCACGAGCGCCCGCAAGATGCGTGAGGAGCTGGCGACACTCGGCGAGAAGATCGGCTGCGACATCGATCTCGATACCATCTGAGCCCGGAAAACACCGTCCGAGAGCATGGACGGGCGTGGAACTCTGACAGGGTGCGTCATGGCTGGAGCCGGTGGCGTGGCTCCTTGCATGCGCTTTCATTTGCTCCTAGGTTGGCCCCGCGCTGACTCGCTGTGGACGGCGGGGTGCCTCCCTCTCCTCGCGTCAGTGCATGCAGACGCCCCTGAAACACTGGAGTTCACATGGAACGATCGCTCTCACGGCGGAAGCGTGCTTCTCGCGTTGCCCTCCTGCTGTTGGCACTCGCGGCCTGTAAGGATGACCCCAAGCCGGACCCCAAGCCGGATCCGGATCCGGATCCCCCCATTGAGCAACCCGACGACTGGGCCCCGGTCACGAGCGCCATTCCCAAGGATCCCGCCATCGAGGCGCAGATCGACACCCTGCTGGCCAGCATGTCGCTCGAGGAGAAGGTCGGGCAGATCACCCAGGTGGAGATCTCCAACGTCACCCCCGAAGAGGTGAAGCAGTACCACCTCGGCTCGGTGCTCAACGGCGGTGGCGCATGGCCCAACGGCAAGAAGGCCTCCACCCCCGACGAGTGGAACGCCCTGGCCGACCAGCTGTGGGAGGCCTCCATGGATGCGGCCAATCCCCACCGCATCCCCATCATCTGGGGCGTGGATGCCGTCCACGGCCACAACAACGTGAAGGGCGCCACGATGTTCCCGCACAACATCGGGCTGGGCGCCGCCAATGATCCCGAGCTGATCAAGCGCATCGGCGAGGTGACGGCGCGCGAAGTAGCCCGCACGGGCCTGGACTGGGCCTTCGGGCCGACGCTCGCCGTCGTGCGGGACGACCGCTGGGGCCGCACCTACGAGGGCTACTCCGAGGATCCCGCCATCGTCGAGGCCTTCGGCGGCAAGATGATCGAGGGGCTCCAGGGGCAGCTCGGCAAGGATGCGAAGAGCGGCGAGAAGGTGATCGCCACCCCCAAGCACTTCCTGGGCGACGGCGCCACCAAGGAGGGCAAGGACCAGGGCATCACCTATGTGACGGAGAAGGAGCTGCGCACCGTCCATGCCCGCGGCTACATCCCGGCCATCGCGGCCGGAGCCCAGACGGTCATGGCCTCCTTCAGCAGCTGGCAGGACGCGGCCAAGGGAGAGACGGCCAAGGCCTACAAGATGCACGGCAACAAGTACCTGCTGACGGACGTGTTGAAGACCAAGCTGGGCTTCGACGGCTTCGTCATCTCCGACTGGAACGGCATCGGGCAGATCACCAAGGCCAACAGCGACTCGCCCCGGGATTGCACCAACGCGGATTGCCCGCAGGCCATCAACGCCGGCGTCGACATGGTGATGGTGCCCTACCGCGCCGACTGGAAGCCCTTCATCACGAACACCATCGCGTCGGTGAAGAGCGGGGAGATCCCCCAGGCGCGGCTCGATGACGCCGTCCGCCGCATCCTGCGCGTGAAGTTCCGCTCCGGCCTCTTCGACAAGCCCAAGCCGTCGCTGCGCAACGCCTCGCACGAGATTGGCACCAACGACAACCGCGCCGTGGCGCAGGAGGCCGTGCGCAAGTCGCTGGTGCTCCTCAAGAACAACGGCGGGACGCTGCCGCTGTCGCGCTCGGCGAAGATCCTCGTGGCGGGCAAGAGCGCCAACAGCCTGTCGAACCAGTCCGGTGGTTGGTCCCTCACCTGGCAGGGCACGGACAACACCAACGATGATTTTGGTGGCGGAACCACCCTCTGGCAGGCCATCCAGAAGATCGCCCCCAACGCCAAGCTCGACACCAGCGTGGATGGCACCCTGGCGGATGACAGCTACGACGCCGCCGTGGTGGTGATTGGCGAGACGCCCTACGCCGAGGGCCAGGGCGACATCGGCAAGACGAAGACGCTGGAGCTCTCCCGGCTGCGCCCGGAGGACTACACGCTGCTGCAGAGCCTGAAGGCCAAGGGCGTGAAGAAGATCGTGACGGTGTTTTATTCCGGCCGTCCGCTCTACTCCAACAAGGAGCTCAACGCGTCGGACGCTTTCGTCGCCGCCTGGCTGCCGGGCACCGAGGGCGCGGGCATGACGGACGTGCTGTTCCGCAAGGACGACAACTCCATCAACTACGACTTCCACGGCAAGCTCTCGTACTCGTGGCCCAAGGCGCCCTGCCAGGTTTCGCTCAACAAGGGCGATGCGAGCTACGACGCGCAATTCGCATACGGCTACGGGCTGACCTACGCGCAGGCCCAGGAGCTGGGGGCGCTCGACGAGACGACCCAGACCAAGGGCTGTGGCGTCACCGACGGGGATGGCAGCACCACCAACACCCCGTTGGTCATCTTCGAGCGCGGCAACCAGGACGACTGGGTGATGCGCATCGGCGCGCCGTCCAACTGGGGCGGCATCGACGTGCTGCAGAACACCAGCAACACCACGGCCCTGGCCGCCAATGAACTCAGCGTCACGCCGGTGGACGACGGGGGCGGCATCCAGTGGGCCGCCGCCAACGTAAAGTTCAGCGGCACGGGCCAGGTCTACATGCAGAACAAGAACGGCGGCGTGGGCCGTCCCCTCAATCCCTACCTGAACTCCAGCGGCGCCCTCGTCTTCGCGGCGAAGGTGAACGTCGCGCCGGCCGCCCAGGTGAACCTCTCCATGCACTGCATCTACCCGTGCCTTGGGGAGATCCAGCTCACGGAGACCCTCAAGGGCCTGGAGGGCAAGGGCTGGAGCGAGCTCGCTGTTCCCCTCAAGTGCTTCGAGGACACGGGCCTGGACTTCAGCACCGTGAACACGCCCTTCCTGCTCTACACCTCGGGCGTGTTGGATGTGACGCTCGCCAACATCCGTTGGGAGCCCAACCGGGCCGGCAACGTGAGCTGCACGACCACGCCTCCTCCGCCTCCGGTGTCCATCACCGAGGACAAGGATGCCTACGTCAACGGCGCTGTCGCCGACACCAACCTGTTCGCCGCGCCCAGCGGGTGGACGAGCGGGACGTCGGGAACCGTCACGGTGGATTCCGGCTTCGACATTGGCGGGGGCGAGAAGGTGATCGACGTCTCCTTGAAGGGCCTCAAGGAGGGCGGCGGCAACGGTGGCTTCGCCTTCGGGCTCAAGGAGCCGCAGTTGATGGATGTCTCCTCCATCGCCGAGACGGGGGGGGTGGAGTTCGAGATCCGCGTGCTCGACTACGGCGCCACGACCCAGGACTTCTGGGTGAAGATCATCTGCGACCGCAAGGCGGACAGCTGCACGACGGGTGACTTGAAGACCCTCATCGGGCACCCGGCGCTCGACACGTGGACGACGGTGAAGGTGCCGTTCTCCAACGCGTCCTACCCGGCCACCTGGAACAAGGGCCGGGTCAGCTCGGTGCTGGAGATGCTGCCGGCCTGGGACGACCAGGCAGGCAACATCCACTTCCAGCTGCGGAACATCCGCATCAAGAAGCAGCTGAACTAAGCGTGTGTTGAAGCAGCGGGCCAGGGGGAGGCACCCCTCCCTGGCCCCTGTTTCATTCAGCGCCTGCCTGGGGGCGGCTCAGTCCGCGCTCTCGACCAGAGCCTTGAGCCGGCCGAGCGCTGCGTCCCACTGCTGGGAGATGCGATCCAGGCACCGGCGCGCCTCGTCGAGTCGTTGAGGCTCGAGCTCCCAGATGCTCTCGCGACCCTGGCGCTCGCTGCGCACCAGCCCGGCCTCGGCCAGCACATGCAGGTGCTTGGTGATGGCCTGACGGGTGACATCCGCCCCGTCGCTGAGCCGCGCGATGGACATGGGGCCATCCGCGCACAGGCGGGCCACCAGCCGCAGCCGCGTCTCGTCCCCGAGCGCCGCGAAGATGGGCGCGGAGGCTCTCAGCTCGGGTGTGCTCACTCCCACATTACGCGGCATGGCCGAGATAGCGCCCGATGGCTTCCATCTGGATGGCCCAGCCCTGCTCGTTGCCTCGGTAGGCCTCCGTGCGGTGGGAGAGAGGAATCTGATCGAAGCCGGATTCGGTGACCGTGAGCTGCGTGCCGCCGGGTACCTCCTCGAGCTCGAAGACAACCAGGGTGGTGGGTTGAGCGGAAGGAGGCTCGTCTGGTTTGACCGTCAGCGGTCCTCGCCAGGAGAAGAGCCGCTCGGGCTCCATCCGCTCGACGGTGATCTCGAACGGCACGTGCTCGTAGCCTGGGTGGGTGACCTTGCCCTTCAGGCGAGCCCCAGGCGCGAACTCGCCGGAGAGCCTGACGCCAAACCAATTGCCAAACTCCTCGGCATTCGTGAGCGCCCGCCAGACGCGGGAGCGCGGCGCGCGGAGCAACGTCTTCTTCTCGATGCGATCGGTGTTCGTAGTGCCCATATGCAACCCCCTGGTTGCATATTAGGGATGGTGAGTCCGAAGCGCAACCAAAGGGTTGCCTTTCGATTCAGGGAGCGCTCTGGGTGAGGCGCGCCGCCAGCTCGCGCAGCTCCTGGCTGTTGAAGGGCTTGCGCAACTCTCTTGGCCGTGTGCCCTCCTCGAACTCCCGGAGGATCTCTTCCCAGGAATAGTCGGAGTAGGCCGAGCAGAGCACCACGGGCAACGTGGGCACCACCCTTCTCAGGTGCCGCAGCGTCTCGACGCCGCTCCAGCCAGGGGGCATCCGGTAGTCCAGGAAGATCAGTGAGTAGGGGCTCCTCGAGGCCAGTGCCGTCTCCACCTTGGCGAGCCCCTCCTGCCCTTGAAGCGCCGAGTCCACCTCGAACTCCGGCGCGACGCTCCCTTGAGCAGGTGCTGTGCCGAAGAGCATGTCCGCCATCTCGTCGATCTCACCGCCGCTCACGCTCTTCTCCGGGCAGAGGATTCGCCGGAAGTCCTCGTGGATGGCCTCGGAGTCGTCGATGATCAGGATTCGCTTCTTGCTGGGGTTCATGCGCTCTTCACCCTCTGCGTGGAATCACGGGGAAGCTCCAGCGTGAACGTGGCTCCCTGCCCCGGACCATCGCTCTGGCCCGTCAGGGTGCCGCCCAACTGCTGGGCCGCCAGCGCGCTGGAGTGCAGGCCAAAGCCGTGCCCTTCCTTCCGGGTGGTGAAGCCATACTGGAAGATGCGTGTGAGCATCTCCTGAGGAATGCCCGCGCCGTTGTCGCGGACCGTGATGCTGACGCGGTCGGGTTCCTGCTGATCCAGCCCCACGAACAGACGTCGCTGCGCCACGGGGACGCCATCCATGGCGTACTTGGCGTTGCTGATGAGGTTGACCAGGATCATCAGCACCTTGTGCTTGTCGGTGACCACTGGCGGGAGTGTGGAGATCTGCCGCTCCAGCTTCACCTCGTGCCGGGCGAGCGCGGCCGCATTGATGCGCAGCGCGTCCTCCACCAGCGCCTCCATGGAAACGGCCTCGTCCAGCCGGGGAGGGCGGGCATGGGTCTGCTGCACCTTGACGATGTCGCCAATATGCTCGGTGTACCGGCCCACGTCGTCGAGCAACAGGCGCAGTTCTTCACGGTCCTCGAGCAGGCTCCGCCCCAGCTTGCCCAGGAAGGTGGGCACCATCCGCCCGCGCTCCTCCTGGGTGAGGAAGGTGGCCAGGTCACCCTGGCGCTCCTGGAGCAGGGTGGCCACGCGGGTGACGTGGTCGAGCCGCATCCGGTCCAGCCGCTCCTTGGCGAGCTGGGCCGCGGTGTAGACGCTGTTGAGCACGTTGCCCACGTTGTGCAGCACGTTGGTGGCGATCTCCGCCATGCCCGCCTGTCGCGCCGTCTGCACCAACTGCTCGTGGACCTGTTTTAGCTCCCGGCTGCGCTCGTCGACGCGATGCTCGAGGTGCTCGTTGGTCGTGCGCAGATCCTCTTCGCGCTCCTGGACCTTGTCGGACATCGCCTGGAAGGCCCCCGCGAGCTGGCCCAACTCGTCACGGCGCAAGGTGTTCAGCCGGACCTGATAGTCCCCGGCCGCCACGCGGTGGGTGGCCTGGGTGAAGTCCTGGAGCGGGCGGGAGATCTCCTGGCGGAGCACCCAGTACATGATGGCCAGCTCCAGCAGCAGCGAGGCCAGGCCGAAGAGCAGGACATAGCGCGCCGTGCCGAAGGCAGCCGAGGACACCACGCTCTGGGGCAGCACGGTGACGAAAGTCCAATCGGGTCCCCGGAGCTTCGCCACGGCCAGGTACTCGTCGGACCCGGGGAGCTCCAGGACGGACTGCCCCGGCTTGCGCCGCTTCAGCTGCTCGAAGAGCGCGCGCAGGTGGGTCTTCTGCTCCTCGGAGGCGAGCCGTGCGGGGGCTCCCTCCTCCGGTGACCCGGTGTTGCCCAGGATGTTGTAGGCCACCGAGGCATTCTCGACGTTCAGGTCGGGGTGGGCGATGAGCTGCCCGTCGTCGCGGACGAGCAGGTTGTAGGCGCTGGGCAGGTGGTCGTGGATGGAGCGCTTCATCAGCTCATCGAGCAGGACGTCGTGGTGCAGCGTCGCGACCTGGCTGCCGTCCATGTCCAACGGGGTGGAGGCGGTGACCATCCAGCTCTGGGTCGTCAGCTCCCGATAGACTCCGGTCCAGGCGGTGCGTCGCTCGGGGTTCTGAGCGGGCAGGGCGATGGTGTAGTACTCGCCGTCGAGGATCGGGTAGTCCGGCGGGGCCTCGAAGGCCCACTGGGGGTGCTGGGGCCACCAGAAGACGGTCGCCCCTTCTGCCAGGACGATGTAGGTGTTCAAGAATCGGCCTTCGAAGGCAGGCCCGTACTGAGCGGCCACGTCATACGCCGCCAGGAGGTGGCGGCGCAGCGAGAGGCTGTCCGGCACACCGTGGGGGATGAAGACCCCCACCATCTGGGTTCCATCGAAGGATTCCCGGCGAGGACGCACCGCGCCATCCGGTCCTCGCACGAACAAGCTGTCGAAGCGGGGGTTGGGATCCTGCTGACTCCAGGTCTGGAGGCTCCGCTCCAGGGCCTTCTTGAGCTGGACGTGGTCGTCCTGGGCCAGCAGGAAGATGGTCTCCTCTCGCTGACTGCGCTCCGACACATGGGTCTCCAGCTTCTGGAGTGCTTCGTCGCGCAACGTCCCGAGGATGTGGAGGTAGCTGACGAAGGTGGCCAGCGCGATGACGATCGCGACGCGCACGCCCATCTTGAGGAGCGTCGCGCGGGCCAGGGAGGCGGAGGGAGGGGGGAGCGGAGACGACATGGCGGTCAGGGAACAGTGCAGCCAACTGGACCCGAGTAATACCACCCTAGAGGAGATTCCTTCCCGAGCCTGCCTCGGGCACGGGCAGTCCCGTACTCGAGGCGCTCCGCGTCATGGCAGGAAGGCTTTCAAGAGGACGTGAGCCCCCCGAGCCTGGCAGGTCTGTTCCTCCCTGGAAGGAGCCAAGCATCCACCGCGGCCTCGAGAAGGGCGAGCTCCGACGCGTCGAGGGAGACCTCGAGACTCGCCAGCATGTCCGCGAGCTGGTTGCGCGTGCGAGCACCCAGGGAGCCCGCGTCTACAGGCAGGGCTCGGTTCTCTTGAGCAGGGCCGAGTTCAGGCAGGGCTCAGTTGGTCAGGCACTCGTACTCTGCGTCCCCGTCCCAGTCTTCGTTGGCGGAGAAGCACCCGCGCTGCATCCACACGTTATTCGGCTTCGAGGAGATGGGCACCTGCCGGATGCTCGTCGCGTTCGGGTAGAACTTCTGGCAGTAGGCCACGCCGCCGATGTTGCACCCGGACGTGCAGTCCGAGTCCCACGCCCAGCTCCCGCTCGCATTCGTGTGGATGTTCACCTTCCCGCAGTAGAGCGAGATGCGGCCCACCACCTGCGGCGGGCCCACGCACTCGAACTCGTCCGACCCGTCGTACTCATCAATGATCCCGGAGCACCCGCGGTTGGCCCAGACATTGTTCGCCTTCGAGGAGACGGCCACCTGCCGGATTCCGATCGAGGCCGGCCACAACTTCTGGCAGTACTCCAAGCCCCCGATGTTGCAGCCAGACACACAGTCCCCATCCGACGACCAGCTTCCGTTCGCGTCCGTGTGGATGTTGACCTTGCCGCACCAGCGAGAGAAGCGTCCCAGCACGGGACCCGAAGTGGTGCTGGGGCAATCCGACGGGCAGGTCGTGCTCGTCTCGCCACCGTTGCAGGCACCATCACCGCACCAGGTGCTCGGCGGGCAGGTGCCGCAGTCAGAACTACACGACGAGCAGGTCTCATTGTTGCTGCAGAGGCCGTCCCCGCAGGGGCTCGGTTCGCCATCACATGGTGGGCAGTAATAGCCACCCGTCGCGGCATCCTGGACAGGCGTGCGTGATGTGCTCGTGACGTGGCCCTTCTTCACCGCCTCTACGGGGCAGAGATTGCAGGACGGCTCGTGGGTCACGGGGTCTACCTGGGCCGACCTACCCGGGGGTTTCGCCTCCGCCACTTCACCGCACGCGGCCAGCACCCCGAGGGAAAGCCCCATCAGTACGACGACCAGACGATTCTTCATGAGCAGCTCCTGTTGAAGGTGGGGCAAGGAAACGAGTCGGCCGTCATTTCGATTTATTCGAAGCACTCGGGGTTCTTGAGCATGGCGTCGTAGTCCGCCCGGCTGCGCCACTGGGCATAGTTGGCGATGTGACGGCGGTCTGCGCTCACATGCAGATTGGCGGAGATGAAGCCGGGCATGTGACGCATGGTGTCCTCGGTTGCCTGGGACAGGACTTTCAGCAGCGCGTCCGCCCGCTCCAATTCGACCGTGGCGGAAGTCGATACGCCGTGGTCTCCGCCGTTGTCGAAGGGTAGGGTCTGCCGGCATGAACGCTCGTGCCGCCCTCTTCGCCTTCGTCGTCGCGTGCCTGTCCGCCACCGCCGTGCAGGCAAAGCCCTACCGCGCCATGGTGACACGCACCGCCGAGACCACCCGCAGCGGCAACCTGGAACTGGGCCTGCGCTACCAGGGCTTCTTCTCCCTGGACTTCGATAAGTCCCAGCCCTACCAGCAGATCTCGCCCAGCGCCCGCTTCGGCATCGTCGACTCCCTGGAGGCCAACATCTACCTCGAAGTCCTCGCACTGGGCCTGCCGGGAGACGAGGAGTTCAAGCTGGCCTTCGGCGACATTCCCATCGGGCTGCAGTGGACCTTCCTGGAGAAGCCCACCTTCGCGCTGGCCGCCTATGTGCGCGGCACCCTTCCCACCGGGCCGAGTGATCTCGACACCGTCCTGCCGACCTTGTCGGACGGCACTTGGGACGTGGAGGGCAGCCTCATTGCTGAACTGCGCCCGAGCAAGGATCTGCGCTTCATGCTCAACGCCAGCTACCTCCGCAACGGCACGCGCAGCCGCGGCGAGCTGGCCGACTTCGACGTGCCCGACGCGGTGCAGTTCGGGCTGGCGGGGGCCTACAACCTCGACAACTTCACGCTGGTGGGGCTCGAGGTGGTGGGCCGCTACTTCCTCGAGGATGCCATCACCCCGGCGTGGCAGGACAACGCTGTCCAGGCAGAGATCATCCCGGTGATTCGCTACGAGGCCTTCCCGGGCCTGGTGCTGGAGGCCGTGGCCGGTGTGTCGGTGACGCCGGGCCTGTGGGACATCTACCAGTTCCGTGCCCTGCTCGGAGGCACCTACGAGTTTGATCTCGGCGAGGGCCCCACACTCCCCAAGAGCGAGGACGATCTCCGCAAGCCCAAGCGCCCGGCGAAGAAGCAACCCTCCAAGCCCCGCCGCTGAGTGCCCACGCTCGCTCCTCAGCTCGCCTGTTCCAGTTCCCGCAGCCGCCGCACGTCCTGCCCCGGCGGCGTGCCGAACAGGCGGCGGTACTCGCGGCCGAACTGCGAGGGGCTCTCGTAGCCCACCCGGAAGCCCGCCGTGGCCACGTCCACGTCCGCGCTGAGCAGCAAGCGGCGAGCCTCCTGGAGCCGCAGCTGCTTCTGATACTGAAGCGGGCTCATGGCCGTGACGGCCTTGAAGTGGTGATGCAGCGAGGAGGGACTCATGTGCACCTCGCGCGCGACATCCTCGATGCGCAGCGGCTCCGCGAAGTGGCTCTTGAGCCAGCCAATGGCTCGGGCAATACGCTGCGCTTGGCTGTTCACCGTGGCAATCTGCGCCAACCTCCAGCCGTGCTCTCCCTTGAGCAGTCGGTAGAGGATCTCTCGGATGGCCAGCGGGGCCAGCGTGGGGATGTCCTCGGGTGTCTCCAACAGCCGCACCAGTCGGAGCACCACATCCAGCAACACCGAGGACGTCTCGCCGAGGAACAGGCCTCGAGAGGGGCCCTGCTGCTTTGGTGGAGGAAGGCCCGCCTTGAGGATCAGATCGGCGAGCACGACGGGATCCAGGTCGAGCTGGAAGCAGAGATACGGCGCCTTGGGCGTCGCTCGCGTCACCTGGCCCGTGATGGGCAGGTCCACGGACACCACCAGGTGGTGCGAGGCGTCATAGGGGTAGACCTCCTCGCCCAGCATCACCTGCTTGCTCCCCTGCGCGATGACGCACAGCGCGGGTTGGTAGAGGACGCGCAGCGGTTCGCCGGGCCGCGCGGCGCGGAGGAAGGACACGCGCTCGATGGCCGTCGGGTGCACGCCATCCCCAGGGGTGAAGCGCTGGATCCATGCGGCCAGCTCCGCCAGTCGTGTGGGGTCCATGGAGGATCAAGCTACTCTCTCTACGGACATGGCGCACGGTCTGAGGAGGCCTTGCAGGAATAGGCTAGAACGCGCCAGGAATGGTCTACCGGCCACCCCCGCCAGGTTCCTAGTTTTGGCCCAGTCCCGAGGCGCACTCGCCCCGGGCTCCTGACACCAGAACTTCGAGGGAACAGCCATGTCCAGAATCAAGGGAAAGGTCGTACTCATCACCGGAGCCAGCAGCGGGATTGGCGAGGCCACGGCCCGCGTGCTCGCCAGGGAAGGCGCTCACGTGGTCCTCGGCGCCAGGCGCACCGACAGGCTCGAGGCACTCACGAAGGCCCTTACCACCGAGGGTGGCTCCGCCCGCTACCGCGCGCTGGATGTGACGCGGCGCGAGGACATGGAGGCGTTCGTGGACTTCGCGCTCGGGGCCTTCGGCCGCGTGGACGTGATCATCAACAATGCGGGCGTCATGCCGCTGTCCAAGCTGGAGGCCCTGAAGGTGGACGAGTGGAACCGGATGATCGACGTGAACATCCGGGGCGTGCTGCATGGCATCGCCGCGGGACTGCCTCTGATGAAGAAGCAGGGGAGCGGCCAGTTCATCAACCTCTCGTCCATTGGCGGCCACAGTGTCTCGCCCACGGCAGCCGTGTACTGCGCGACCAAGTTCGCCGTCATGGCCATCTCCGAGGGGCTGCGCCAGGAGGTGGGGGGCGACATCCGGGTGACGGTCATCTCGCCGGGAGTCACCGAGTCGGAGCTCGCCGAGAGCATCAGCGATCCGCTCGCCCAGAAGGTCATGAAGGACTTCCGGCGGATCTCGATCCCCGCTGACGCAGTCGCCAGGACCATTGCCTTCGCCATCGAGCAACCCGATGACGTCGACGTCAGCGAAATCATCGTGCGGCCGACCGCAAGCCCCTACTGAAGCGCTCAGAGCTCGGCGAAGCCTGTCTTCACCAGGGCGAGGCCGAACCACCATTGCCCTTCCCCCGTGGCGATGTTCAGCGAGCCGGCCCGCATCCGCTGGTAGAAGTCTCCGAGTGAAGGGGTTGCGTCGAGAGTCTCAGCCCCCGTGGCGCCTGGGTGTCCGCTGCGGCGGGCCGTATGCAGGCAGGCCGTGCCACACATGACGGCCACCAGTCGGCGGTAGTAGGCAAAGCGGGCGGGGAACCGAGAGACCGGCGCTCCCTCGTAGGCCTCCAACATCTGTCGGCAGGTGGCCTCGTCCATGCGGAGGAAGACGGAGATCGCCGCGAGATCGTAGGCGGGATCATTCGGTCCAGCGGTCTCCCAGTCGAGCAGCAGGAGGTTCTCGCCGTCGTAGACGAGGTTGGTCGGATTGACGTCGTTGTGGCTCAGGACGGGAGCGCGCTCACGGGCGGGGACCTCCTCCGAGAGCGCGCGTTGTACCGCGTCGCGGACGAACGGCGGTACAGCGAAGGTCCCCTCGAGCCCTGCCCAGAGGGCGGTGAGCGTCTGCCGCGGGTCCTTTGGCTCCGCGTCCGGCGGCAGCGGGATCTCGTGCACGCGGCGAATCATCTGGCCCAGTTTCGAGAGCGCGGACTCTCGGGTGCGTGGATCTCCATAGAGCGCTGGGAACGAGCGGTCGACCACGAAGGCGCTCACGACCGCGCGCCGGGCCTCGTCACTGTGGACGACGCGAGGTGCCAGGCCTGCGTTCGACGCGAGCTGCTGGAGGTGGAGCTTGTGGCGCCACCCCTCGAGCGGTTCGTTGTCCGCCGAGAGCTTCAGCACGAACGTCTGTCCGGCGGCCTCGACCCGGTAGACGCCGGCACCGGACATTCCCGCGGCGATCCGGGTGATGGTGGTGCCAGGCTCCCGGAGATTCTCGGGCAAGCAGGCTTCAAGGTTCGTGAGCGATTCGCGAGTCATGCATCACCACCGAGAGGGACCGGAGGATCCGTCCGAAATCGTGTTCTATTCGAACACAGGCGGGGAGGGTGAGTCCCTGTACATGCTACCGTCGAGCACATGAAAGCGACGCGGCACGGTCAGGTGATCGCGGAGCGAACGTGCCGCGTGGTCCTACGAGAAGCCGCAGGAGTCGATGAAGCAGGTCGATCACTGGATTGGCTTCTGGGGGGATGTCTCCCTCACCGAATGACGGAGAGTGCCTCCGGTGTGCGCGATGAAGGGGTTCAGGCTTACGAGCATGTAGGGGCATGCCATCGTGGCCGGCTGAGGGTGTCGTCTCGAGCTTGACCCGCGATACTGGTTGGTTCATGGGAGGCCTCTTCACCTCTTCCCTAGAGGATGCCCCCGATGAGTGCCCGCCGCGAGACCGATGCCTTCAGCTTCCAGGTGATGGTCCTGCTGTGCGCGCTGTGGGGGCTGCAGCAGGTGGCCATCAAGCTGGCAGCTGGGGACATGGCTCCCGTGCTCCAGGCTTCGTTGCGCTCGGGCCTCGCGGCGCTGCTCGTGGGCCTGCTGATGGCGTGGCGGGGAGGCTGGGAGGGCTTGCGCCAGGGCACTCTTCCAGGAGGGCTGCTCGCGGGTGTCCTCTTCGCCGTCGAATTCCTGCTCGTGGCGTTGAGTCTTGGCTACACCAGCGCGGGTCACGTGGCGGTGTTCCTCTATACGTCGCCGGTCTTCTCCGCGCTGGGCTTGCACCTGATGCTGCCGGGCGAGCGACTGCGGCCTCTCCAGTGGCTGGGCATCGGGGTGTGCTTCGCGGGCATCGCGGTGGCGTTCATCGGCGGCACGTCCTCGGCGCACATGGATGCACGCACGTTGCTGGGAGATGCACTGGCCGTGGGGGCAGGGCTGGCCTGGGGCGCCACCACGGTGGCGGTGCGCACCTCGCGCCTCTCCGAGGCGCCGCCGGGCCTGACCCTCTTCTACCAACTGGCTGTCGCCTTCGTGATGTTGCTCGGCGTGGCGCTCGTTACGGGGCAGGCGGGGCGGACGACCCTGACGCCCATCGTGGTGGGCAGCGTGCTGTTCCAGGGAGTCGTGGTGTCCTTCGCCAGCTACCTCGCATGGTTCTGGTTGCTCCGCCGCTACCTTGCGTCGAACCTGGCCGTCTTCTCCTTCATGACGCCGCTGTTCGGCGTCACGCTGGGGGTGCTCATCCTCGACGAGCCCCTGACCCTGAACTTCGTCCTGGGTGCGGTGCTGGTGCTCGTAGGCATCGGGCTGGTCAGCGGAGAAGCAGGGCTGCGCCGCCTGCTCCAGCACCGGACGAGGGCGTGAAGCCTCGGTAGGTCACGGCGGTAGGCAACTGGCCGACCTCTTGACATGGCCTTGACGTCGATGTGTCTGAGATATATCTCAGTAACATCTTGATGGGCTTCACCGGACTTCAGGAGACGGACCATGCGCGGCAGGCACGGAAGAAGGCGGGACGGCGAAGCCGAGCACTGGCACGGCGAGCGGGATGAGCACAGAGGGCCGCATGGACATGGCGGGCGCCACCGGATGTTCGAGGGTGGCGAGCTGCGCCTCGTCCTGCTCCACCTCATCGCCCAGGAGCCGCGCCACGGCTATGACCTGATCCGCGCCATCGAAGGGCTCAGCCGCGGCGTGTATGCCCCCAGTCCCGGGATCATCTATCCGACGCTCACCCTGCTGAGGGACATGGGTCTGGTCGGCGAGCCGGATACCGACAACCAGCGCAAGCTCTTCTCCATCACCCCGCAGGGCCGGGCGCTGCTCAAGGAGAACGCGAAAGCGGTGGAGGCCCTGCTCCAGCGGCTCGGAGCCGCCGGGGAGGTGCGCGAGCGGACCGACGCGGCCCCGATACGGCGGGCCATGCACAACCTGAAGAGCGTGCTCTTCGACACGCTGTCGGCCGATGCCGACAAGCAGACCATTCTCAACGTGGCGGCCCTGATCGACGAGGCCGCTCAGAAGATCGAGAGGCTTCGTTCATGAATCGCCAGGACACTCAGGACAGACAGGGAATGGGTACGAGGCAGGTGCCGGAGGGCGATGCCAGCAAGCCGGGCGCGCCTCACCAGCTCGTTCGCGTGCGCCACGAACTGCGGCGGCGCAAGCTGCTCGTCACCAGCGTGGAGTCGCTGACCCCGCGCATGCGGCGAATCCGTTTCACGTCGCCCGATCTCGCGGATTTCAACAGCCCCTCGCCCGACGACCACATCAAGCTGTTCTTCTCGCAGCAGGACGGTGCGGCGGCGCAGCCGGTGATGCGAGACTTCACGCCTCGTGCCTTCGACAACGCCGGGAAGAGCCTGACCATCGACTTCGCCATCCATGGCTCAGGCCCTGCGACGGAATGGGCCGCGGGGGCGCAGGTCGGCCAGCTGCTTGAGATCGGCGGGCCGCGAGGCTCGACCCTCGTACCTGACGATTTCGACTGGTACCTCCTGATCGGCGACGAGAGCGCGCTGCCCGCCATCGGCCGCCGGGTCGAGGCGCTGCGCTCGGGTGTACCGGTGACGACCGTGGTGGCCGTGGCGAACGAGGACGAGAAGCAGACTTTCACGACTCGGGCCTCGTGGCGGCCGACATGGGTCGTGCGCGGAGAGCCGGGTGAACAGGACGCCGAGTTGCTGCGCCGCGCGCTCGTCGGATTCACGCCCCCCGCGGGAGACGGCTTCGTCTGGATCGCGGGGGAGGGGTCCATTGTTCGCGAGGTGCGGACCTATTTCGTCGAGGAGCGCCAGCATCCGAGCGACTGGATCAAGGCGGCGGCTTACTGGCACCGAGGTACAGATGACGGGCACGGCGGCCCTGGCACTCCTGCGTGAAGCACTGGGCCGGAAGGATGGGGCCTTGTTCGCTCGAACGGGGCTCTGGACAGGACTTGTTGGACGGACATCGGAGGATCCGAGCTTGGGTGGGCGGGCGTGTTCGTGCCGGCTCAGGCCAGCATACTGATCTTCAGTGAAAGGATTGCGCTTCACGCAGCCTGTCGCGTCGCGAGGCGGACAATGCCGTCCAGTGGGCTCGGCCCGAGCAGCGCGGGCTCGTGGCACGGAAGCTCGGAAGCGTGGCCTATGCCGTCTGCGCCACGCTCTCAATGCCCAGACCGCATGCAGATTGGGATGCCCGGTCCATTCTCGACAAACCAGCACCCCATGCCTTCTGGGCAATTGTCGTCCACGACACAAGGAAGTTCGCAGGTCCTTCCCAGCGTCCATAACGGACCGTTGCCCGTCGCCATGCATTCATGTTGGCGCGGGCAGTGCCCGTCCATCCAGCAGGGTGAGCCGATTTCTTTTCGAGAGGCTAGCGACCGGCCTGACATCGCCCCCACGACCACCAAGGCGAGCAGAGCGAGTATCGCGCATGCCACCCACGTCCTTCTCCGTTTCCACATCGGCCCTATTCCCCCCAACACTCATCCGTGAAGTCTTCCCACTCTTTTACCCATCAACCGCCGCAGGTTCGATTCCCGCCCGGGTGACCACCGGAGACGGGGATTGAACTGGTCAACGGCTTCGCGATCATCGAGGTGCGGCCGAGCGCCTGACACTCGCACGATAAACAGGGGCGGAGGAGTTTGGGGTTGGGAAGGGTTGGATCAATAAAATGGTCCTGTTCCCGGCGGGTGGTTCGTACGCCCACCCGCCGGAGATTCTCCCAGGCCGCCCGGTGTTGTGGCTCAGGAGTCGTAGCCGTGGTGGCCCTTCAGCAGGAGCACCTTGCCGCTGCCCGGGTAGAACAGCACCGCGTAGTCGTTGAAGTCGTGGCAGTTGTGGCACGGCGCCTCGTCGGTGAGCACCCACGCCTGGATGACTCCACCACCCGCGTACGCGTCAATCGCGGACAGCAGCGCGGCGCCACGAGAGCCACTGAAGAACTGCGTCTGCGCGAGGCCCGCGCGGTCGGTGAACGTGCCGTACTCCGCGAGCGGCAGATCCTGCGTCGTGTCGTTGAAGTGCGCCAGCACCGACTGGATGGTGACGGGCGAGGCGGGGCACTGCGGCGTGGTGTACGCGTCAACGGTGTTCAGCTCGCGCCACGACAGGGGCGAGGAACCGACGTTCCACGCCGCGCGAGCCGGCTCCAGAGACGACGCGTCGATGACAGTGAGCGCCAGGGGCTGAGGCGGAATCACGTCGCAGGCGGTGGCGTACATGCAGCGCGACACCTGGCGGTAGGTGCCACACGCGGCGAAGTCATTCGTGCCCGCGGGCTGCGAGTGGATGCAGTTGTAGACGCTGGCCTGGCACGGCTCGGACGGCCACACGTCGTACGGATCGCCCGCGGTGACCGCCAGCTCCGTCACGCGCGCCACCAGCCGTGCCGTCTTCTGCGCCGTGGTGCCGTCGGCCAGCGAGGCGGTGAAAGTGAGCGGAGTGGTGTGCGGATCGATGGCCTGGTACACGGCCGGGTACTGCCAGTCGAGCCGGAAGGTGTCCGCGTCCACGGGTGCCACCACCGGCACACCGTCCGGCGCAGTGACGGAGAGCGACGAGGCGGCCACGTCCACCTTGCCCCGGTAGGCGAGCACGTCGGTGCCGTTGCGCACGTAGACGGGATTCACGGCCTCGTCGATGAAGAGGGCGTTGGAGCCGCGGAAGTCGAAGAAGCGGGGGGCGGCGACGATGCGCGCGTAGTACCGCTCTGGCGAGCCCGTGAAGGTATCGATGGAGATGAACAGCGGCAGGCCGGAGAGCACGGTGTTCAGCTCGTGGCCCTCGCGCAGCACCACCTCGAAGCGGCGCTCGCTGATGATGCTCGTCTCGCCGAAGATGTCGTCGGGGACGAAGCTGAACACACTCTCCAGGTACCGGTTCGCCGTTCCGTGGAGGACGAGGACGCGCTCGCCGTTGCGCGTCTCGAAGGTACCCAGCGTCTCGATGCTGAGCTCGTTGTTGCCCACCGCTGCGTACAGCCGGTCGACGGTTGCGGCGGCGGTGACGGTGCCCGTCTCCTCGACGGGCTCGGACGTCTGGATGTCGTTACAGGCCGTGGCCCCGAGGGCGAGCAGACAGGACAGGGCAAGGCGCAATGGCTTCATGAGGTGTCTCCAGGTGAAAGGCCGCCGAGACTCTCACACTTGCCTGACAGGCCCTCATGGCCTCTGTATCAATCTCGTGACGTCGCGCGGACCTGCCCCAGTGAGGCTGGCACCCGAAGGCTCAGCAAGCACCACGCCAGATCGGCCAGCTCAGGTGCGGGGCACGAGCCGGATCGGCACCCGACGGGGGAAGCGGGTGTTGAAGATCACCTTGGGTTGCACAGGCTGGGTGTCAGCCCACTCGATCCGGTAACGCTGGAGGAGGCGCGCGACAAAGAGTTGCATCGACATGAGTGCGAACCGAGCACCGATGCACACGCGCGGCCCTCCTCCGAAAGGAATCCAGGCATAGGGGTGGCGGGCGCTCCCCTCGGTACCCTGCTGGGTGAAACGCTCGGGATCGAATTCGCCGGGCCGCTCCCAGAAAGCTTCGTGGTGGTGGGTTGCGAAGGGACTTACCCACACCGTTGTGCCCCGCCGCACCACGTGGCCGCCGAGCGTGACGTCATCCGCCGCCTTCCTCGGGAAGAGGAGCCAGACGGGCGGATGGAGTCGCAGGTTCTCCTGCAAGGCGGCCTCCAGGTAGCGGAACTCCGGCAGGTCCGCCGCCTGGGGCTCACGGCTCCCGATCACCCGGTCGATCTCCTCGACGAGCCGCTGCGCGATGTCGGGCCGTTGCGGCAGGAGAGCAAGGAACCAGGAGAGCGAGATCGCGGACGTCTCCTTGCCCGCGATGAAGAGACCGCTCAGCTCGAAGCGGATACTCGTGTCATCGAGCCCACCACCGTGCGCGTCCTGCATCTCGATCATCGCGGTCAGCAGATCTCTCGGCCGCGCTTCGGGCGGAGACGCGCGGCGCTCTTGGATGATGCGCATCGAGACATCCTCGAACGCCCGGGCCGCGCGCCGGGCCAGGCGCTGCTTTCCGAATTCAATGGGAGCGAAGGTCACTGCCTTCATCGTGAGATCGACGGCCTCCCCCGCGCGCGCGGTGTCGCGAGCATCGAGGTGGCTTCCCAACAGCGAGCGGATGAGAACGCTCAGGGTGAGCGCGTGCATCTCCGGAAGCGCGTCGAACGGTCGGCCATCGCGGACGAACCGCGACGCGATCGACTCGAGCTGCCGGTCGATGGCTTCGAGCATGATAGGCACCAGGTCCGCGAGCCGCTGGCGGCGGAAGCCCGGCTGCATCATGCCGCGCCGCTCGGTCCAGGCAGGGCCAGTGCGCCCGATGAGCCCGTCCCCGGTGATGGGCGCGAGCACGTCGTGCATGCGCGGCGGAAACTCAGAGCGTGAGACGCCTTTGCTCTCAATGAGGGCCAGACGCACATCATCCGGGTGCGTCGCCATGACGCCGCCGTTGCCGCCCGGCAGATCGAAAGAGAACACGTCGCCGAGGTGTTTCCGCGTGGTGCGCACCCACTCTGGGCCAAACTTCAGCGCGACGCCGAGCAGCGGGAGACCCGAGGCCTTCGGAAGGGCGGATGCGTTCATGAAGAGGAAGATATCGCCAGTGCGCAACGCCCGTGGGGCTGCCGCCACTCCATCGGCCCGGGCACCACATATACTGCGTCGCCGCTATGCTCGCTCCCTCTGCGCTCCTGTTGCTGGTCGTCTCCGCTGCCACCCCCGTTGAACGCCCGCTCCTGCTCACCGCCGCGCGGATGTTCGACAGCCGCAGCGGCACCCTCGTCACCCCGGGACGCGTGCTGGTGCGCGGCGAGCGCATCGAGGCGGTGGGACCCAAGACGGCGGCGCCTCCCGACGCCCAGGTGGTGGACCTCGGGGACGCGACGCTGCTGCCCGGCCTCATCGACGCGCATGTGCACTTGCGGCTCGAGCTCACGGACAACTACCAGGACTACGATATGGAGGCGCTCCAGAAGACGATTCCGGAGCTGGCGCTGGAGGCGGCCGAGCGCGCCCGGCGGACACTGCGCGCCGGCTTCACCACCGTGCGCGACGTGGGCAACGAGCGCGAGTACTTCATCAACGTCGGCTTGCGCCGGGCCATCCAGAGCGGTGTTGCCGAGGGCCCGCGCATCGTTGCCTCCGGTCCCCAGCTGGGTGCCACGGGTGGTCACTGCGACATCATGGGCTTCCGGGACGGTGTCCTGGTGCAGGACAAGGGCGAGGGCGTGGCGGATGGCCCGGATGCGCTGCGCGAGCGCGTGCGCTGGGTGGTGAAGAACGGAGCGGATGTCATCAAGGTGTGCGCCACCGGGGGCGTGCTGTCCGTGGGCGATGACGTGGACACCTCGCAGCTGACCCAGGCTGAACTCGACGCGGTGGTCGACGAGGCCCATTCGCTGCGCCGGAAGGTGGCGGTGCACGCCCACGGTGCCGTCGGGGCCAAGCGATCCATCCGGGCCGGCGCGGACTCCATCGAGCACGGCACCTTCCTGGATGACGAGGCACTCACGCTGATGAAGCAGAAGGGCGTGGTGCTGGTGCCCACGGTGTACCTGGAGCTCGTCCAGCAGGAGCAGCTCCAGCGCGGGGCCAAATTCCCGCCGAAGGTGCTGCAGAAGATGAAACAGGCGGGCCAGGCCGGGCGCGACATGTTCCGGCGCGCGCTCCAGCGAGGCGTGAAGATCGGCTTCGGCACGGATGCGGGCGTCTTCAAGCACGGCCGCAACGCGGAGCAACTGGCCTTCTTCGTGGAACTCGGCATGTCTCCGGCGGATGCCCTGCGCACGGCCACCACCGTGGACGCGGAGCTGCTGGGCCTGGGCTCGGAGGTGGGTTCGCTCGAGGTGGGCCGCCGTGCGGATGTGATTGCCGTACCGGGGGATCCACTGCGGGACATCACCGCCGTGCAGCGCGTGTTCTTCGTGATGAAGGACGGGCGCATCTACCGCCAGGACAAGGAATAGTGCCGTGAAGGCCCAAGGTGGCCTCGCCTTCCCCTCTGGTAGACTGAGCGCCGGCGAAATCCCTCGGCCTCTCTTCTCCAGGGCTCACCCGATGCCACCGCTATTCCGCTCGGTTCACCACGTCGCGCTCATCTGCTCTGACTATGCGCGCTCCAAGGCCTTCTACAGTGAGGTCCTGGGGTTTCCGATCATCCGCGAGGTGAATCGCGTGGAGCGGGGCTCCTTCAAGCTGGACCTGCAGGTCGCTCCAGGGCTTCAGCTCGAGTTGTTCTCCTTCCCCAATCCGCCGCCGCGTCCCACCCGGCCCGAGGCGTGCGGTCTGCGCCATCTGGCCTTCGTGGTGGACGACATAGAGCGGGCCGTCGCGGAGCTGCGGGCGAAAGGCGTCGAGACGGAGGAGGTTCGCGTGGATGCGCACACTGGCCGGCGTTTCACCTTCTTCATGGACCCGGATGGTCTCCCGCTGGAGATGTACGAGGGCGGGGGGCAGAGCGCGTCCTGAGGCTCTGCCCCGTTCCGCGAGCCCTACTGTGTTGAAGCACGGCCCCCACTCCAGGCCGGACACTCTTTCCCATTTGGAGAGGCACCCTTCGCGCCCTGGCCGTAGATGGTGCCGCGCGCCGCTCGCATTGTTCCTCAGGCGTGATGGACACGCTCGAACACGGGAGACGCATATGAAGACTGTCAATCGGGTCCTGGCCACCCTGGCCAGCCTCGCCGTTCTTGCCGGCGCACCGGCTCGTGCCGCCGACGAGCTGCCCCAGCCGAAGAAGCTCACGGTTGACCGGGGGTTGTCGCGCGAGCAGGCGCAGTCGCTGCTGCAGGCTGCTCGGCGCTACTACGCCTTCTGGAATACGGGGGAGGAAGCGTACGCCAAGGCGGCGCTCGCGGAGGACTTCGTGGACCTGAACCTCCCCGAGGGTCGTCCACAAGGGCCTACGGGGCCGCTTGTCGCCTCGCGCACCTTCCGCAAGGCGGTGCCGGATCTCAAGGTCTCGGTCGAGGAGGCTTGGGTGGCGGGCGACCAGGTCGTGGGCCGTCTCCACTTCACGGGCCACTTCTCCGGTCAGTTCGGTGAACTCCATGGAGATGGACGCGTCATCCAGTTCGATGCCGTGGACATCTACACGGTGAAGAACGGGCGTATCGCCACGAACTGGCACCTCGAGGACAACCTCACGCTCCTCAAGCAGCTCGGTGTCGTGAAGCCCTGAGCGCGGGTGTCCTGGACGGACGGCTCGCTCAGTCCGTCGCCTCGTTCCCGGCGCGGTCCATGTGGCTCCATTGGTACGCCGCGCGAAGCTCTTCTCCCACGAACTCGATGAACACCTTGAGCTTCGCTGGGATACCCCGATTGTGAGGGTAGAGGGCGTGGATGGGCGCGGCCGGTACCCGGTAATCGGGCAGGGCGACCTCGAGCCGTCCCGCGTCGATGTCCGGGCCCACGTCCCAGATCGACTTGAGCACGAGCCCGCCTCCTTCGAGCGCCCACTCGTGAGCCATCTCGCCGTTGTTGGTCGAGAGTGGACCCGTGATTCGCACAGTCGTCGTCTCGCCCTCAGGGCCCTCGAACTGCCAGTCCTGGTTCGGTGGGGTGCCGAAGGCGATGCAGCGGTGGTTCTTCAAGTCGGTGGGGCGCTTGGGTCGGCCCCACTGGGCGAAATAGGAGGGGGCGCCACACACGACGCGGTGGTTGGGGGCCAGGCGCTTCGCGATCAGGCTGGAGTCGGGCAGGGCGCCAAACCGGATGGCCACGTCGTAGCCCGACTCCACGAGATCCACGACGGCGTCCGACACGTCGAGCTGCACGCGGATGTCGGGATACCTTTCCAGGAATCGAGGAATGAGGCGCCCGAACTGGCGGCGGGCAAAGGCCGCGGTCGCGGTCACCTTGAGCAGTCCGCTCGCCCCACTCTTGTGCGCGCGAGCCCGTTCCGTCGCCTCGTCCAGCTCCCCCAGCAGGCGCACGCAGCGCTCATGGAAGTCGGTTCCCTCCTCCGTCAGGCTCAGGCTGCGTGTGGTCCGGTTCACGAGCCGCACGCCGAGCCGCTCCTCCAGCCGGGCGAGGCGCTTGCTGACGACCGCGAGAGACATGCCCAGCTCCCGGGCCGCGGCCGAGAGGCTCCCCGCCGTCACCACCCGCGTGAAGACGGTCACGTCGACCAGGCTGTCAATCATGGACGGGATGCTCCTTGTCTGCCCGGTGGTGTTCAACAGGTCCGCATGTGCGCGAATGGCGCACCACGTCAATCGACTTCTCCCAAGAAGAGGAATGCCCCTGCCCACCCAGCTGTCATTTCAGGCATTGTTTTGAGTCCCCAGGAGTGCAGGGGCCACAGCGATTCCACCTCGAGGAGACACCTGCCCATGAAGACGATCGCGGCACTCATCTGTCTGTTCGGGCTGCTGGGAACTCTTCCTGCTCATGCGTCCGAGTCGACGGATGTGCTCGGCCGCCAGGTGCCCGTCGGACAAGGGCGGCCGGCGTTGGTGCTGTACACCAACCGCGGCACCCGCGAGGAGCTGCGCAACACGGCCTATCCCTTCATCTACGGCCTGCGCTCGGCCCATCCCGTCATCGTCGTCCATGTGGACCTGCGCGATGTCCCGGGCCTCTTCAAAGGACTGGCGCGCAAGGAGCTCCTCAAGAGCTATCGCGCCTCGCTCGAGGCGATGCGGAAGGTGTACCGCGAGCAGGGCGAGCAACCTCCCGTCGATCTCGAGTCCTCCTTCTTCATGGTCGCTGACTCCCAGGGCGAATCCCACGAAGCGCTGGGGCTGAAGAAGGGATTCGATCAGGTCCTCGCCCAGGCGGTGGGCCCCTCGGGACAGGAACTGGCGCGTGGACCTTTCCCTCAATCCGCCCCCGTGATCGGCCGAGCCCTCAGTGCCGGGGGCAACCCTCCGCTCACTCCGGTGGCGGGCATGCTCCACAAGCCGTAAGCCGCCGGGCCGCCGAGAAGGCATCAAGCCCCCGCCCTCGTACAACGCTCACGTCCTCCAGTCGAAGCCTCTCTCGCACGAGAGGATGGGATGCGCGGCGTTGCGCGCGGATCGCTCAGGCAACACCTTGCGTCATACATGGGTGGCGCGGGTGCGTGGCGCATCCACAAGGATGTCATGCGGGATTCAACACCAGTTCTCACGAGGCTCAGCGGTCCCCTTCAGGAGCGGTATGAGCTCCTGGGCCTGGTAGGGCAGGGAGGGTTTGGCCAGGTCTATAAGGCCCGCCAGGTCACGACCGAGCAGGAGGTCGCGGTGAAGATCCTCCGGCCCCCCGCGGGAGGATCCGAGCACCAGCTCCAGAAGCAGTTGGCGCGCTTCCGGCGCGAGATGCGCATCTGCTCCAGGCTCTTCCACCCGAACCTCGTGCGGCCGATCGACTCCGGCCAGACGGAGGAAGGCCTCCTCTACAGCGTGTTCGAGTTCGTCCCCGGCGAGAACCTGGCGGATGTGCTGGCGCGGGAAGGTGCGCTCGAGCCCCGAGAGGCCCTCCGGCTGATGATCCAGGTGCTGGACGCCCTGGACTGCGCGCACCGACGCGGTGTGGTCCACCGGGACATCAAGCCCCAGAACATCATGATCACCGACACCGGCGCCCGGCGGAACGCCATGGTGCTGGACTTCGGTCTCAGCACCCTCGTGGAGGAGTTCAACGCCGAGGACGTGTCCGGGATCAGCAGCATCTTTGAAGTCCTCGGCACCCCGGCCTACGCCGCGCCGGAGCAGCTCCGGGGACAGCACCCCGACATGCGCTCCGACTTGTATTCCTGGGGGCTCGTCCACCTGGAGTGCCTGACGGGGGAGATGGTGATGAAGGGGCGCTCGGTCCAGGAGGTGCTCGAGAAGCAGATCGGCCCCGAGCCCGTTCCCATTCCCGAGACCCTGGAGGGGCTTCGGCTGGGAGAGCTGCTCCGGCGAGCCACGGTCAAGGACATCGACAAGCGCAACGTCACCGCCGCGGAGCTGATCCGCGAGCTGGACGCGTGCACGCAGGAGGAGGCGAGTATGGTGGTGAGACGATTCGCGATGGCGCGGACCCGTGCGGCTCCAGCTTCGAAGAAGAACCCTGGATCCTCTTCCCTGCTGTCCGGGGAGCATCTGCGGCAGATCACCGTGCTGTGCTGTGGCCTGAACGTGCTCCCGCTGCTCGCCGAGCAGGAGGGGGCGGATGTCGAGGAGCGCGACAGCGCGCTGCGTGCGCAGCAGAAGCGCTGCACCGAGATCGCCGAGGAGTTCGGCGGCTACCTGGTGCCGGGCGGGCTCGGCCAGGAGGTGATGATCTACTTTGGTTATCCCACGGCCCGGGAGGACGCGCCCCGGAGCGCGGCTCGGGCGGCGTTGAGGATCCTGGAGGATGCGGCGCTCCGGAAGGCGGAGCTGGAGACGAAGCGGGGGCTGTGGCTCGAGCTGCGGATCGGCATCCATACCGGCCTGTCCATCGTGAGGGATCCCCTCGCGCAGGAGCGCCAGGACTTCCCCATCGTGCTGGGCACCACGCCCACCATCGCCAGCCAGCACCAGGAGATGGCGGAGCCAGGGGAGTCGCTGGTCAGCCAGGACACCTACCGGTTGCTCCGGGACGACTTCGTGTTCGAGACCGTGCGGCGCGTCGAGCCTCGCACCCACCAGCCTGTCGAGGTGAGGCGCCTGGACCAGCCGCGTGCCTCGGAGTCCTCCCGGTTCAATACCCCCCTCGTGGGGCGCGAGGGGGAGCTCCGGCAGTTGCTCAAGTCCTGGGACGAGGTCCGGCAGGGCGTGGGCCAGGGCGTCCTCATCACGGGCGAGCCCGGTATCGGCAAGAGCCGGCTCGTGAAGGAGCTGTACCGGAGCCTGCGCGGCACGCCGTTCACCTTGCTCGAGTGCCGGTGCGCCTCGGAGGATCGCACCAGCACGCTTCGCCCCATCATCGACATGCTGGATCACCTGCTCGGCCGCGGGCGGGACTGGTCCGCCGAGCGCTGCCGGAGTGAGCTCGAGGCGATGCTGTCCCGGTACGGCTTCGAGCTGGAGGAGGCCATGCCGCTCTTCGCGTCCCTGCTCTCCATTCCGCTGGATGAGCGCTTCCCGCCCCTGAAGGTCACTCCCGAGTGGCAGAAGGCGCTGACGTTCGATGCGGTGTTGAACCTGCTCGTGGAGATCGCCGCGCAACAGCCCGTGCTCATGGTCGTCGAGGATCTCCACTGGGCGGATGCGACGACGCTGGAGTTGCTGATGTTCCTGCTGGAGTCCGTCTCCACGGCGCGTCTGGGCGTCTTCTTCACCGCGCGCTCCAGCTTCGTGACTCCGTGGGGCGCCTCCCAGACGGTTCATCTCCAGCTCGGACGCCTGTCGCGGGAGCATGTGGCGACGATGGTGGAAGCGCTGGCCGGCGGAGCGCGGATGCCCGCCAGGGTGGCCGAGCAGGTGGCGGAGCGGACCGATGGGATTCCCCTCTTCGTGGAGGAGCTCACCCGGATGGTGCTCGAGTCCCAGGAGGTGAAGCCGGGCTCGAAGCGCGAGCGGCGGGTGGGAACCCTCTCCGGTATGGCCATTCCCGGCACGCTTCGTGGCCTGCTGGAGGCGCGGCTGGACCGGCTCGGCCGGGCCAAGGAAACGGCGGAGCTCGCCTCGCTGCTGGGCCGGGAGTTCAACTACGAGCTGCTCCGTGCCCTCTCTCCGCTCGATGATCGGACGCTGCAGGCGGATCTCTCGACCCTGGTGGCCTCGGATCTGCTCCAGCACCGGCGCCGGCTTCATGACTCCACGTATGTGTTCCGGCATGCCCTGATCAAGGAAGCGGCCTACGAGTCCATCCCCCGGGCCACCCGGCGCGAGCTCCACTCCCGCATCGCCTCGGTCCTGGAGGAGCGCTTCCCCGCGCTCGTCGAGAGCCGCCCCGAGCTGCTCGCCTGGCACCACGCGGCGGCGGATCAGAAGAGCCGGGCGCTCTGGTACGAACAGCTCGCGGCGAGGAAGGCGCTCCTGCGCTCGGCCAACGCGGAGGCCATCGCGCACGCGAACCTGGCGCTGGAGTATCTGGACGCGCTCCCGGAGCAGGGGCGGCAGCGGATGGAGCGCGAGCTGGAGATCAACAGCATCCTCATCCCGGCGTTGATGTCCGCTCGGGGCTGGCCCGCCGAGGAGATTCAGGCCCGGAGCAGGCGCTCACAGGAGTTGATCGACGCCCTGGGGCACAGCCCGCATGCCGCTCAGGCGCTCTGGGCGCTCTTCTCCTATCACCATTGCCGGGGCGAGTTCGGTGTGGCCAAGGATCTGGTCGAGCGGCTGCTCGCCCAGGCCAAGAGCGGGAATGACACGGGTCTGCACAGCCTGGCGCTTTGCATTCGGGGAGAGCTTCACGGCCTCAAGGGGCAGCTCAACCGGTCCGTGGAGGATCTGACCGGGGGGCTGGGCCTCTACGATGTCGTGCAACACCAATCCATGGCCCAGTTCTATGGCCTGGACGCGAGAGCCTATGGGGAGGCGTTCCTGGGGATGCTGAAGTACCTCATCGGGTCGCCGAAGGAGGCGCTGGTGCATGCGCTCGACGCCGTCAAATGGGCTCGGCAGATCAACCACCCCATCACCGAGGGCACCGCCATCATCTACCTGGTCAGTGTCTATCACTTCCGAGGAGAGAAGGACGCCATCCCCGCGCTCGCCGAGCACGGCATCAAGCTGGCCGAGCGCTATGGCCTGCCCGTGATCGAGGCGTACAACCGCATCCTGCTGGCCTGGGCACGGCATGACGTCGAGACGCTGGCGCGCAACCTGGACAAGCTCCGCGAGTGGAAGATGCTCACCGGCTTCTCCTATTACACGCTGCTCCTCATCGAGGCCGAGTTCGAAGTGGGGCGGTATGCGTCGGCTCGGCAGCACGCCGAGGAGATCCTCCAGTGGGCTCGCCAGAGCGGGGAGACCTACTGCGTGCCGTTCATCTACGAGGTCCAGGCCCGGATCCTTCATCGGCTGGGTGATCAGAAGGGAGCCCGGGAGGCCTTGGATCTGGCCATCCAGGAGGCCCAGGAGCAGGGCGCCGTCATGCCGAGACTCCGGGCTGCCAAGACGCTTGGCCGGCTCTGGAATGACTCGCAGGCGCGCGCCCGCGCTCGCGAGGTGCTCGAGCCCTTGCTGCGGAGGTTCTCCGAGGACGTGGAGTCCCAGGATGTGCGCGAGGCCCGGGCGCTGATATTGGCGCTCCCTCGTGAAGAGGAGAAGCCTGAGGTGGGGGTGCAGGAGGCGCGTCCCAACCTGCACTGAGTCGCGGCGCGCTGCGGGAGCCTGTGTTTCGAGGGAAGGGGGAGGTTGATGGCGGTGACGGGGCGGGGGGCGGAGTCGAACGAGATGGAGCCGTGGGTGATGGCCTGGTGCAAGATCGTCGTCAGGTCCTGGATCGATCCGGGCTTCAAGGACGAAGTGCTGGGGGCCGGCGCGGCCAGGCTGAGGGAACTCTGCTTCGAAATGGGGTACGAGCTGCCGGCGGATATCGAGCTGACTGTGCGTCTCGTGGCGGAGCCCGTGTACGTGCTTCCTACGCGGGTGGGTGCATCGAGGATCGAGCTGCTCCTCCCGCCTCCTCCGGTGTCCGAGCACCAGATGATCGCGATCGCGGACTACGTGCGCGCCGGGGGCATGAGTCCCCCGTTCTGCTGCTGCTGACACCCTATCGTCGCGGCAGCCAGGACACAGTGTCGGCCGAGCTGCTCACAGGATGCAGGGCAGCGGATTGAGCGCGGACTCCGCGAGCGGCTGGCGGCTCCAGCCCATGTGCACTGGCACTTCATAGAGGCGCCCCGGGCCGAACCGGGGCCAGAAGTGACGCAGGCCTGGGACGATCACCTTCACGGCGCTCAGTCCAATGTCCGGGCGGGTCTGATCCAGCACCAGGGTCTCCAGGCCCGAGCGGGCGGCTCGCTCCACGCAGGTGGAGATGTCCTCGCGCAGATCCTTGCTGCGGTGCACGGCGAAGTCCGCCGCGGTCCGAGGACGCGCTGCGGGATCGGGGTAGAGCCAGGACGGGTCCTCTACGTCCGCCATGTTCCATGGCGGTGCGGAGCGCTGCCGGGGATCGAAGACCTGGTTGAACTCGGTGAGCGCCCGCTGGAGGGCGAGCCGCGCCTGGATATGCGCCCCCAGCCCGATGCAGAAGCGCTCCCCCCCGGTGGATGTCCCCAGGGCGGCGAAGACCGGGATGCCGAGGTCATGCGTGAGGTCCAGCGCCCACACCATCCAGCCGAGAGAGCGGTAGTGCGCGGCGAGTTCCTGGAAGTACGGCTCGTCGAAGCCGCGCAGCTCCACGGGCGGCCGCCTCAATCGGTTGTACCACCAGATCGCCACCGCATCCCGCTCCACGAGCTCGAGGAACCCCTGGAGGATGGCCTCTTCCAGGCAGTTGCCTGCGGCGTGTCCGTTGGAGTCTCTCGGGAAGAACCGCTGCTCCGGGCGAGCCGGGTAGCGCGTGTAGCAGTAGGCGGTCGGCGCGTAGCGCTTACGGTGGTGCGTGAGCGACCAGACGGGAGTCCACTCGAGCTCCGCGTGCTCGTTGAACGGGAGTGGCACCTGGCTCTTGGGGTGGAGGTGGCGGCTGTTCCACATGTCCCGTTCGGCGTACTGCTTCTGGCTGAAGTTCAGCAGGAGGTTCGGGGGGAGCGCCTCCGCGCCGAGCTCCGAGAGGCGCGAGAGGAACCGCGGCTCATCTCCCTGGAAGATGGCGCTGTAGCGCTCGAGTGCCTCGCAGAGCGCGCTGGCCCGGGCCTGGGCCGCGGTCCGCCCCTTGCCCGCGCTCGTCCAGTGGAAGTCCATGGGGCAGGGCAGATCGTCCGGCGGACGGCTCAGCCCGACGGCCGCGTAGACCGGCCGGAGCGCATGGTCGCGGTCGGGCACCGGCCCGAGGCTGCAAACAACCCCCGTGATGGGGCTGATCAGGTGCTCGAGGCGCTCCGTCGTCTCCTCGGGTGTCATGCAGCGGTAGCCCCCATCTTCTTCGAAGCGCTTCCGGCGCGGTTTGAGCACGAGGGGCTGGTGGGCTCGCTTCTGGAGCAGCTCCGGTTCTCCGCAAGCGGGGCACTGCGGACGCTTCACCACGACGTGCTCTTCGACGCGCAGGCGGTGGAGCTCCAACGTCAGCAGCCGCGTATCCAGCCGGGATTGCCGGCCTTGGGCGACCCACCGCGCCAACTCGAACGCGGCCAGGGACAGCGCGGCCTGGACGCTCGCCGGAGTGCCAGCGGTGGGAGGAAGGACCGGCCGCGTGGCGGTGGAGCGCCGCGAGAGGAACTCCTCGACCGGACGGTTGGCCCGGAGCCGGTGGGTGAGGCAGGCCCAGCAGGGCCCGGCTCCCGGTCTGAAGAGGGGTCCCACCCACGGGAAGGTTCCGCCCGGCTTCAAGGGCACCCACGCTGTCCCGCGCTCGATCATGGAGCGGTGGATTTCTTCCAGGCCCAGCTCCAGGTAGTCCTGCACCAGCACCACCTCCACCTGGCTGGCGGACGTGCCGACTCGGATACCCGCAGCGGCGAGCGCCTGCTGGAGCGGCTCCGGATCGAGGCCTTGCGACCGGACGCTCACCGTGCACTCCAACAAGTGCCGAGCCGCCTCCCGGGGATCGACTCCCAGGGACTGCCAGAGCGCGGCCTGCTCCGGGGGCAACTGAGGAATGGCCTGCGTCAGGTAGCCGGCCTGATGCAGCGAGGACAGCGCGTAGAGCACCTCCGGCAACGAGCTCTCCTGGCCCATCATCGCGAGGAGCTCCCTGCCGGTCCGGCGTCCATCGAGCAAGGGTGTCACCTGGGCGAGAGGGCGCCCGACGAGCAGGTAGTGCTCGCGCTCTCCCAGGAGGACCACCCTGTTCTCATCGACGCGCTCGAGCCGCAGGTGGGGCTTGAGCTGGAGTGCCTGCTCCAAGACATCGCTCATGAGGGCAGGCTCTCAGGGTGGCGTGCCAGCAGTAATGGCCCCGCGGGACGGGAGGAGTGTCCTGTGGGGTAAAGCCGTCGAGCCCTTCCCCTCTTGCCGCTCGGGTGGACGGCGGCGGATGGCCACATTGGGAAGCAAGGCATGTCCCATGGACTCGAGCAGGCGCAAGAAGCTGGAGGAGCAACTTCGAGCGTTGTGTCAGGCCCGGCAGTATGGGCGCGCCGCCGCGATCGCCTTGGAAGGTTACGGTGCGGAGATCCGCAAGGTGATGAAGGTGACTCTCAGGAATGAGAGCCGGGTAGATGACGCATTCAGCGCCTTCAGCGAGAACCTGCTGACGAGCCTGCCGGGGTTCCGCTGGGAATCTTCGTTCCGGACGTGGATCTACGGGGTGGCGCGCAACACCTGTCTGCACAGCTTTCGTGCGCCGGATGCCCGGGAGCAGCCGCTCCCCGAGGAAGCACTCGAGAAACAGCCCATGATCGAGCGTACGGTGACGCAGCCCTGGCTCCGGACCGAAGTCAAAAGCCGCTTCAAGGCCTTGCAGGAGCGGCTCACCCCTCACGAACAGCGGATTCTCTCGCTGCGTGTGGAGTCCGGGTTGTCCTGGACGGAGGTTGCGCGGGCCATGGCGGGCCGGGAGCTGCCCCCCGCGGAGCTGGAGAAGCGGGCGGCCGTCCTGCGCCAGCAGTTCCAGCGCATCAAGGCCCGGCTGCGCCTGCTCGCGATCGATGAGGAGCTGCTCTCGTCCCATTAGGTCTCGTCCGGGATGGGGGCGAGCGGCGGACGCCTGGCTGGCTCCGTGCCCCGTGGACATTGAAGCAGCCGCGCGCCGGGGCGCGTTGATCCGTCCCGCCGTTCACACCGCGCCGTGCCTGTCACCACCTCTCCGAGGGGCTGGATCTGGAGGGTCCTACGAACGAACGGTGGTGGTTTGGAATGAGCCGTATTCTCGTGGTGGAAGATGACGTGGACATGCGCGAGCTGTATCTCGACTTGCTGACGGAGATGGGACACGAGGCGGTGGGAGCATCGGACGGAGTGAGCGGGCTGGAGCTCGCGGAGACACTGAAGCCCGAGCTCGTCATCTCCGACTGGCGGATGCCGCGCATGGATGGAGCCGAGCTCTGCAAGCAATTGCGGCGAGACGATCGGTTCCGCGACACGCGCATCATCCTGCACAGCTCGGAGGGCACGCCTGTGTCGCAGCATGCGGACATGTGCCTGCGCAAGCTCTCGGACCCCGAGGGCTTCCGGCGCATGGTCGAGACCGCGCTCAGCGCCACTCGAATCGAGGATGTTGCGTAGCGCTCCGGCGGGGTGTCCGCAGCCACCGCCGGGCGGGCTCCTCCAGCCAGAGGAAGACTCCCAGGGAGATGAACACCGAGAGGAGGGCGTAGACGGCGAAGAAGGCCCGGGGCGAGGAGACCGCGAGCCCCACACCGAGCCGATGGTCCGCCAGCCGGATGTAGAAGCTCAGCGGGCTGTGAAGGATGTAGAGCGCGTAGCTGGCCTCGCCCAGGCGCACCGCCCAGGGCCAGGCCAGCAGCCGGGCCAGAAGCCCTCTCCCGTACGCCAGCCCCCAGATGAGCAGCGCGAAGGCGGGCATCAGCGCCAGTTCCTTGAAAGCAGCCGAAGACCCAGGCCAGGGAACGAGGAAGATCGCCAGGCTTGCCGCGGCGGCTACCAGGGCCTGTGCGGGAGCACCGGGCCCGGCCCCTCTGCCTTCGCTCAGGCGTTGGGAGAAGAGCCGTCCCAGCAGGACGCCCAGCAGGAACTGCGGCAGCCGCAGGACGGGGTTGTAAGCGGCCACCTGGAGCCACGTGTCCGGGCCGAAGGGAGGGGCAGGGCTCTCGGCGATCCACCGATCGACGAGCACCCACAGCACCGTGGCCACGGCCGACACACCCAGCGTTGCGGCCGCGCCGGCCCACAGCCCTCGCCGCCCCGCGCGGACCACGGGCACGCAGAGCAGGGGGAAGAGGAGGTAGAAGAAGGCCTCGACGGACAGGGACCAGCCCGGGCAGTTCCACACGCACGCGACCGAGGGCTTCCAGGCCTGCGTCAGGGTGAACACGGCCAGCCCCACGCCGGAGAGCTTCCAGAACACCTCCTGCGTGAGCCCTCCCGCGGTCCGAGCCAGGCTGTCCACCACGGCGGGCGCCATGATGACCAGCCCCAGCGCGTAGACCGGGTAGATGCGGGCGAACCGGGCGAGCCAGAAGGCCCGTCCCTGGACTCGCGGACTGTCCTGCGCGCCCAGGTAGCTGTAGGCGAGGATGAAGCCGGACAGGATGAAGAAGAGCGTGACGCTGTGGGGCCCGCTCGCCAGGAACCGCTCGAGCCACGCCGACACGCCCTCACGCGGGGCGTAATGGAAGGCCACCACGTGCAGGGCCGCGAGGAAGCGGACCCCCGTGAGGGCATTCAAGGAGACGCGGGAGGCAGGAGGCGCGTCGGACATGGGCGCGCCGTGGAGTATAGAGGAGGAGGCCCTTGCTGGCAGGTGCTACAGGAACGGCAGCGGCGCCACCTTCACGGTCGGCCCCTCGGCCAGCGTCAGCTCCGTGCCCGGCGTCAGGTGGTCCCGGTGCACGTAGCCCAGCGCCACCCGCTGGCCCTGCACCGGCGAGCGCACCACGCTGGTAATCCACCCCACCTTCTTCTCTCCCTTGCGCAGCTCCGTGCCGGGTGCCACCTCCAGGTCTCCCAGGAGCAGGCCCGCCAGCTTGCGGTTCATATGGCCGCGGAAGGTGGCGCGGGCAATCACCTCCTGCCCGATGTAGCAGCCCTTGTTGTAGGAGATGGCATGGGTGAGGTTCGCCTCCAGCGGAATGGTCGTGTCCACCATGTCCTGCCCGTAGCGCGGCACTCCCGCCTCTACCCGGAGCAGCTCCAGCGCCTGGAAGCCCAGCGGCTTGAGCCCGTGAGCCCCTCCGGCCTGGACGAGTGCCTTCCACACCGCCTCCAGCGCTCCCCGAGGCACCAGCACGTCCACTTGGTGCTTCTCGAAGCCCGGACTCCCCATGAGCAGCACCGGAGTCCCCGCCAGGGTGGCCTCCCGGGTGGTGTTCGCCGCCAGCGGCGCGAAGGGGCTCCCCAGCGTGGCGCCCAGCACCTCGGCTGCCTTGGGACCGAGCAGCCTCAGCAGGGCCCACTCGCCCGTCACCTCATGAATCTCCGCGTCCTCGGAAATGAGGTACTTTTCCAGGAACTCCTTGACCTTGGCGCCCATCCCCGGCTCCAGGTCCAGGAGCAGGTCGGCCTCGCGCTTGAGGAGCCGGGCGTCCGCCACCATGGCCCCCTTGGCCGTAATCATCGCCGTGTAGGCAGCTGTGCCGGGGGCCAGACCCTTCACGTCCTGGGTCACCATTCCGTGTAGGAAGCTTGCCCTGTCTTCCCCCGTTATCCGGAGCGTCTCGCGGTAGGAGGCATCATGTAGCGCGACGGCCTCTCGTGCCGCTCGATACTCGGCCTCCGAGTCTCCATAATCGGCCGCCACTTCCCGGCCACCCACCGCCGTGAAGCGGGCGCCCGCCTGCTCGTGAAGAAAATGCAGCGTCAGCGGTTCCATGCCCGTCGCTATATAGACGCCCAGGAGCGAATGCCACGATGGATGTGAAGCACCTGTCCGCCTTCCAAGGCTTCTCCGCGGAGAAGCTCCAGAAGCACAACGTGTTCCAGTCCGGGCGCTTCTTCCTGGACGTGTACTGCCTGTCCCCGGGGCAGGCCCAGAAGCCTCACAAGCACCCCATGTCCGACAAGGTGTACGTGGTGCTCGAGGGCCGCTGCCGCTTCCGCATCGGCGCCGAGGAGGAGTCCCACGGCCCCGGTGCCTCTGTCTTCGCCCCCGCCGGCGTGGAGCACGGCGTGACGAATGACGGGCCGGACAACGCCCGGCTCCTCGTTTTGATGACCCCCCCTCCGGAGCACGCATGAGCAAGGCCAACCCGCCCCCTCCCGTCCCCGTTCGCGGCGCCACGGCGCTGCTGGTCCTGGGGCTCGCCGAGAGCGCGCTCTCTCTCTTCCAGTGGTCCCAGCTCCTCACGCTGCGCAACGGTGGCACCACCGTGTGCAGCGTCTCCGAGCACGTGAACTGCGAGACCGTCTGGAACACCCCCTTCGCCAGCCGTATCCACGAGTTGCTCGGCATCCCCGTGGCGGGCTTGGGCCTGTTGTGGGGCCTGGTGGCCACCGCTCTGGCCGGCCTGTACCTGACGTGGCGCAGCGGAGGCCACTCCGTGCGGCCCGCCGTCAACGGCTTGAGGCTCACGGCGGCCGTGGGCGGGGTGACCACCGTGTTGCTGGCCAGCGTGAGCGCCTCGGCCGGAGCCCTGTGCCTCACGTGCCTGGGCACCTATGTGCTCGTGCTCGCCTTCGCGGTCGTGGCCTGGCGGGGACTTCCCGGTCCGCTCATGCCCCTGGCGGGTGAGTGGGGCTCCGCGCTGCAGTGGGCGGGTGGGTTCGCCGTGGCCGGTTTCATTGCCCTGAGCCTCCCGGGCCGAGCCACCCCGAAGGCCTCCTCCGAGGGAGACGTGCTGCCGCAGCTCACCTCCGAGCCGACCTCGCTGGAGTCGTACCTGCAGGCGCTGTCGCCGAGAGATCTGCAGCAGCTGTCCGACGCGCTCGCGCAGTACCGCCAGGAGAAGCCGCTGCCGGCCAAGGCGGTCGCCCGGCGCCGGGATGGGCCGGTGGACGCGCCCGTGAAGATCGTCGAGTGGACGGACAACAAGTGTCCCCACTGCCGGGCGCTCGTGGAGGCCATGGCCGAGATGCGCAAGCGCGTGCCCGAGGGGAAGATGTCCATGGAGGCCCGCCACTATCCGCTGGATGGTGCCTGCAATCCCACCATCTCTCCGGAGTTCACCGACGGTGGCCTGCGCTGTCTGGCGACCAAGGCGACCATCTGCCTGGAGAGCGCGCCGGAGTACTGGCAGCTGCGCGAGAAGCTCTTCGCGGCCCAGAACGCGCTGTCCGTGGACACGGTGATGAGCATTGCCTCGTCCGGCTCGGTGTCGCGCTCGCAGCTCGAGGCGTGCGTGAACAGCACGGACACGACGCGCAAGCTCCAGGAGGACATCTCCTACGCGATGCAGCACCACATCGAGGGCACGCCGCTCGTCGTGGTGAACGGGCGCGTGGTGATGCCCAGCGTGCCGTTCATCTTTGCCCTGGTGCTGGCGGGGGGAGATGCGAATGCTCCCGCGTTCCGGGTGCTCCCGCCGCCCAACCGCCCCGTGGCCGACTCGCACTGAGTCGCTGTCCCTCCCGCACGCTTTGGCTCGACGATGGGAAAGAAAGACAAGAAGCCTGAGCCCGCAGCTCCCGCGGCGCCGTTCAACAACCCGTTCGCGGGGCTGTCCGCCCGGCGCGAGGAGCTGCCCTCGAAGCCGGAGCCGGTGAAGGCGCCGGAGAAGGAGGAGCGCAAGGGGCCAGCGCGTGCGGTGGTGCGGATGGAGCGCAAGGGGCGCGGTGGGAAGGAAGTGACGGTGGTCGAGCAGCTTGGGCTGCCGTCAGCGGAGCGCGAAGTGTGGCTCAAGGCGCTGAAGGGTGCGCTGGGCTGCGGCGGGGTGGTGGAGGAGGAGTCGCTCGTGCTCCAGGGCGATCAGCGCGATCGGCTGCCCGCGCTGCTGGAGGCTCGCGGCGTGCGGCGCGTCACGGTGGGCTGAGCCGCTCGAGGGCCGCGGACTCCTTAATAGGAAGGGAGCGGCTTGCGCGGCAGATCCCGAGGCCGCTCCGTGGGGGGATTGTGCAGGAACTCCTTCATCTGCTGCTGCGCTCTGTCCGGCTGCCCCAACTGGAGCAGCACGGCGGAGTAGAGCCTCCGGCACTCGCCATGGTGGGGATCCACCTGGACACAGCGAGAGAGCACCTCGGCGGCCTCGGAGAACTTTGCCTGGTGCATGAGGGCGCGCGCGTTATCGGCCAGCGCCCATGCGTCCTGGGACGTGGAGCGCGCAGGCTCTTGGGCGGGCGGCGGCTCCGCTGGCGGAGGAACCTTCGGGGGCGAGGAGGGCTTCGTCGAAGCGGAGGACTCTGGGGGCGTGTCCTGCTTCGCCGTCGCTCCGGGGGCTGCGGGCTTGGATTCCGTCTGCGGGGTAGGGGCACTCCCCGGAGACGAGGGGACAGTTGAATCCGCCACTCCCGAAGGCGCGGGCGCCAGGGGGCCGGAAGGAGGCGGGAAGGTGGACTCCCACCACGCGGAGACGAATCGGTCCGGACGGTGTTTGACGCCCGCGAAGGCCACCCCAGCGGTGGCCGCCACCGCGAGCAGCACCCACGCCTTGCGCGACTGCCGCCGGAGCGCCGGCACGCGGGTGGACACGAAGGGCGCCACGGTCACGGTCTCGGTGTCCACGGGAGGCAGCGGCTGGGTCGTGGGAGGAGGGAGGGGTTGGGTTACCGGCACCTTCGCCCGGGTGGGTGCGGTGGGCGGTGCGCGCCAGGAGGCCAGCTCCTCGAGGAACGCGGTGGGCACTTGCACCGAGCGGCCCTCGGCACCCAGGTCCTCCCGGAACAGCTCCTGGACGAAGTGCGAGAGCGACAGCGCCGAGAAGCGGGGCGTCGAGGCGTACAGGTAGCTGGTGAGCGCGTCCCCGAAGGCGTGGCTGGACTCGAAGCGCTCCTCCCGCTTCAGCGCCAGCGCCTTCATGACGAGCGCCTCCAGCTCCTCGGGCATGTCGGGGCGCAGCATGCTGGGGCGGGGGAACGCGCCCGTCAGCAACTTGGGGAGCGCTACGTACTCGGGGCCCTCGACGGGGAGCCGCCCGCACAGCAACTCATAGAGCACGATGCCGGTGGCCCACACATCCGTGCGCGCATCCACCTCTTCTCCGCGCGCCTGCTCGGGCGAGAAGAAGAGGTACTTGCCCTTCACCATGCCCGGCTCGGTCTGGAAGTTGCGCTGCAGGCGCGCCTTGGCGATGCCGAAGTCCACCAGCTTGACCTGGCCCTCGTAGCTGACCAGCACGTTGTCCGGAGAGATATCCCGGTGGACGATGCCCAGGGGCTTGCCGCTGTCATCCCTGCGCGTGTGGGCATAGTGCAGGCCCCGGCTCATCTCGATGGCGATGAAGAGCGCCAGGGGCCGGGGGAAGGCGCTCAGCCCCGAGCGCAGCGTGCGCTTGATGATGCGATCCAGCGGCCGCCCGTCCACGAACTCCATGGCCAGGAAGTACTCGCCGTCCATCTCTCCGAAGTCGTGCACCTGGGCGATGTTGCCGTGCGACAGCGTGGCGGAGATGCGCGCCTCGCTGATGAACATGGAGATGAACGCCTCGTCGCTGGCGTACTCGGGGAGGATGCGTTTGATGAGCACGGGCTTGGTGATGCCGGCGGCGGCCAGGAGCCGGGCCCGCCAGGTTTCGGCCATGCCTCCGTGGCCGAGCCGCGAGACCAGCTCATAGCGGCCGAAGCGATCTCCCGGTTGAAGCCCCATGCGGCGGCCATCCTACCCGTCACGGCGTGAGACTTCACAGCCCCTCGGCTCCCAGGAGACTCAGCGCGGTGGACTGCGGCCGGGGCTTCTCGCGAGGATGCGCTCTGCATGAAGATCTGGGTCGATGCCGATGCATGTCCGGGACCGGTGAGAGACATCCTTCTGCGCGCGGCGCAGCGCTTGCGGATCTCCGCCGTCTTCGTGGCCAACAAACGTCTGAGCCTGCCGCGCTCGGAGTTCGTCTCCACGGTGCAGGTGGGGGCGGGGCTGGACGTGGCGGACACTCACATCGCCGCGTCAGCGCAGGCTGGAGATCTCGCCGTGACGCAGGACATTCCCCTGGCGGCGTTGCTGGTGCCCAAGGGAGTGGTGGTGTTGGATCCCCGAGGCGAGCTCTTCAGCGAGGAGAACATCGCGGAGCGGCTCTCGGTGCGCAACTTCATGCAAGAACTGAGGGACAGCGGCGTGATGACGGGAGGGCCCGGGGGCTTCTCTGCTCAGGACCGTCAACTGTTCGCCGCGACATTGGACCGCGAGCTGACCCGGCTTCTCAAGCGTGGGTGACGAGCTCGCGACCGGGCGGCGCAGCGCCTACGCCTGCGGGAGCGGCTCCGGGAAATCCTCGAACGGAGCGGGGTAGATGCTGGCAGCGGGGATCTCCGTCTTGAGTGCCTGCATGGATCGTTCTCCTCGTGAAAGGGCTGCGGCGTCCGTCCTCAGGGGAATCCAAGCAAATCCGGAGTGTCGAAGTCAACCCATGTTCTCGATATTTGATACTGACATGGTCCTTTAGGACAGTGGGTACGGCTTTACATCATGTAGGGCGCACTTTGAGTGTGTTTTTTAGCACGCTCTTTGGAATGTGGGGACAGAAAACCTACATCAGCGACAGATTGCAGGGTTCGAGGCCAGCCGTTGTCGCCCCGGTAAAATGCCGCGCCTCTTCATCCCCGAGATTCCCGACGATGAGTGCCCGCTACAACCTGCTGTCCCCCGAGTTGAAGGCCAACCCCTACCCGGCATACGCGGACATGCGCCTGAACGCGCCCATCTGCCAGGTGGATCCTGGCGGCATGTGGGGGGTGTCTCGGTACGACGACGCGATGCAGGTGCTGAAGAACCCGCAGCTGTTCTCTTCGCGGGGCTTCGGGGAGACGACGAACCCGCCGTGGCTGGGGGGCAATCCGTTCTCCGACTCGATGATTGCCCAGGATCCGCCTCAGCACGGGCGGCTGCGGGGGCTCGTGAACCGGGCCTTCGGGCTGTCCGCCATGGCCCGGCTGGAGCCGCGCGTGCGAGCCCTCACGGAGCAGATCGTCTCCGAGATTCCCCTGGGCCAGCCCGTGGACATGGTGAAGGCGTATTCCATGCGCATCCCGGCGAGCGTCATCGGCCACATGATGGGGTTGGACCCGTCGCTGCACGTCCGGCTGAAGCAGTGGGCGGACCTCATCACCGGGGGCGTCACCACGGTGCGGCCGGACGAGCCCGAGCGGATGCAGGTGGCGCGCAACGCGGTGGCGGAGCTGAGGCATTACTTCGGTGAGCTGCTGGAGCGGCGCCGGAGCGAGCCGGGCGACGACATGGTGAGCGATCTGCTGCGGGCGCGCATCGGCGGCGAGGCGCTGTCGCAGGATGAGTTGATCGCCTTCCTGGCGCTGCTGCTGGTGGGAGGAATCGAGACGACGGTGAACCTGCTGGGCTCCTCGCTGGCGGTGCTGCTGGATCGTCCGGAGTTGCTGGAGCGCCTGCGAGGCGACACCTCGCTCATTCCTCCTTTCGTGGAGGAGGTGCTGCGCTACGAGCCGCCCGTGCAGGCGGTGCCGCGGATGACCACGGAAGAGGTGGAGCTGCGAGGTGTCCGGCTGCCAAAAGGAGCCCGGGTGCTGGTGCTGCTGGGCTCGGCCAACCGGGACGAGACCCACTTTCCGGAGCCGGACCGCTTCGATGCGCAGCGGCCTGGGCCGCAGAACCTGCCCTTCGGGCATGGCGTGCACTTCTGCATGGGGGCACAACTGGCGCGGCTGGAGGGACGTCTGGGGCTGGAGGTGCTCTTGAAGCGGTTCAGTCGGCTGGAGCGAGCGCCGGAGTCCATCACCTGGAACCGCACGCTGTTGCAGCGAGGGCCTGGAATCCTCCCGCTGGTGCTACACCCAGCCTGAGCGGTGAGCGACGGCGCTCGCACGACAGGAAGGAGGGCCTCTGAGAGGAACGTTGCTCCCAGAGGCCCGGGACTTCAGGACGGCCCGGTGCTCAGTACTGGCCCGTCAGGGTGATGCCCGACGCGGTGCTATAGCCATACAGCCGCACATAGTAGGTGCCGCCTTGCGGGGAGGAGATCGTGCAGGATTCGGTATTGCCGCCCGCTGCCGAGAAGCAGGCATACGAGGTGCTCGTCGGCGTGGAGCCGAGCTGCACGTAGAGCTCCGCGTCTCCCGTGCCGCCGCTCGTCTGGAAGGTCACGCTCGTCTTCCCAGCGGGAACGTACAGCGTGTAGATGCAGGACCAGAGCCCTGTCGCCGCGCTGATGCCGGTCCTGGGCGAGCCATTGGAGAGCGTATAGGTGGTGGAGCAGCTCGTGGGGGGCGGGGTTCCAGGGGTGTACGAGCCCGTCAAGGTGATGCCCGTTGCCGAGTGATAGCCAAACAGCCGCACGTAGTAGGTGCCACCCTGCGCGGTGGGGATCGTGATGCTCTCGGAGTTGCCCCCGGCCGCTGACGAGAAGTCATAGGAACTCTCCGTCGGAGTGGAGGCGAACTTGACGTACAGGTCCGCGTCGCCCGTTCCGCCGCTCGTCGTGAACTTCAGGTCCGTGGCGCCCGCGGGCACGGACAGCGCGTAGATGCAGGACCAGATCTTCTCTCCTGCAGCCACTCCCGTCCTGGGTGAGCCATTGGAGAGCGTATAGGTGGTGGAGCAGCTCGTGGGGGGCGGAGTCCCGGGCGTGTACGAGCCCGTCAGGGTGATGCCGGACGCAGCGCTGTAGCCAAACAGCCTCACATAGTAGGTGCCCGCCTGCGGGGTGGGGACCGTGACGTTCTCGGAGTTGCCCCCGCCCGCCGATGAGAAGTCAGAGGAGCCATCCGTCGGAATGGAGCCGAACTTCACGTACAGGTCCGCGTCGCCCGTTCCGCCGCTCGTCGTGAACCTCAGGTCCGTGGCGCCCGAGGGCACGGCCAGAGCGTAGGTGCAGGACCAGACCTTCTCTCCTGCAGTCAGCCCCGTCCTGGATGAGCCATTGGAGAGCGTATAGGTGGTGGAGCAGCTCGTAGGGGGCGAGGTCCCGGTGGTGTACGAGGCCTTGAGGGAGACACCTGACACCGCGCTGTAGCCGAAGAACCGCACGTAGTAGGTGCCGGACTGCGGCGTCGCGACATTGATGGACTCGGTGTTGCCGGAGGAGTACGCCGAGCTCAAGTCGTACACCCCATCCGTGGGGGCGGAACCGAACTTCACGTAGAGGTCCGCGTCCCCTGTTCCCTCACTCGTCTCGAACTTCAGGTTCGTGGAACCCGCGGGTGGAGTGATGGTGTAGATGCAGGACCATGTCTTGTCTGGCGCATTGAGTCCCGTCTTGGCCACGCCGTTGCTGAGCGTGTAGACGGAGGTGCAGCCGACTTCGGTGAGCTCGATTTCCTTCAGGGACTTCAGGGACGTCTGGAGCTCTTGGCCTGGTTCCTCGGGCTCCAGGAGTGCTTCCTCATCGCCGGTCATCTCGGGGCCACAGGCCATGAGGGCCGTCAGGCACGACATCATCGCTGCTCTTGCAAGGGTGTTCTTCAACGCCGATCTCCTCGAGGGTGATACCGCCGACTCGTCGTCGTGGTGAGCAGCACCCTGAGACATCGGTCTGACATTCAATGGCGATAGCCGCTCAATAACAGTCGCCGCGGATCCAACCCATCTGGTGTCTATGTTTTCTCGCCACGCAAGAGGTCTTCGGGCGGAAGGCATGCTCACTTCGCTTTGCGAGCACCGGAGCGGCGGCGAGCATTCTCCTTGAGAGGGATCCGCTCGGGAGAGCGCTGGGGGTTTTCCCCAGGCTCGAGGAACTGCTGGCCCCACGTGTCGATGGCCTCCACCACTTTGCGGAAGGCGGCGCCCTTGGGCGTGAGCTGGTAGGCGACGCGAATGGGCGGGCCGGGTTGGACGTCGCGCACGACGAGCCCCTTGGCCTCCAGCTCCTTGAGGCGCGCCGACAGCGTCTTGTCTCCGATGGCGGAGATGCGCGTGGCCAATTCGCTGAAGCGCAGGGGGCCGTCCTGCAGCACGGCGAGCACCAACCCCGTCCAGGGGCGGCTCAGCAGGCCGAGCGCTGCCTGGATGCTGGGGCACAGAGGGTCCAGGGACTTTTCCATCGCTGCTTCCAAGTATGGGCTCGCCGCCGCTCGGGGGCCAGCTGTATTGAGGGGAGTCGCTTTCTCCAGGGAAGTGACTTGACAGGGGGAAGTTCAGCGTTAAGTCAAAGCTATCCACAGGGAAGTGACTTCCTGTGGGGAAGCAGCCCGGTCCCAAGAGGCCGTGGCATCGAAGGAGAACGTCATGAGTGGCAGCATCGGCAGAGTGCGGGAGGTCGCGAGCCTCACTTCTTCGCAGTATCAGCATGAGGGAGCGGGGTTCATCGTGCGGCGTCCCTTCCCCACGATGGGGTTGGACTCGGTCGATCCGTTCCTGCTCATCGACGAGCTGGGGCCGATCGACTACGGGCCCGGCGAGGCCCTGGGTGCTCCGGACCACCCTCACCGGGGCTTCGAGACGGTGTCGTACGTGCTGGAGGGCGAGCTGGAGCACGAGGACTCGGCGGGGCATCGCGGGGTGCTGCATTCCGGGGACGTGCAGTGGATGACGGCGGGAGCGGGCATCATCCACTCGGAGATGCCGTCGCGGCGCATCCGCGAGCAGGGAGGCCGCGTCCATGGATTCCAGATCTGGGTGAACCTGCCGAAGCGGCACAAGATGATGCGGCCTCGGTACCAGGAGATCTCGAGCGCGAAGCTGCCCGAGGCTCGCACCGAGGATGGGCTGGCGCACGTGCGCGTGATTGCAGGTGAGGCGTTGGGGGCGCGGGCAGTCATTGACACGGTCACGCCCATCGTTCTCCAGGACTGGACGTTGCAGCCTGGAGCCGACGTCACCGTTCCGCTGGCGCCCGAGCTGCGCGTGATGGTGTACGTGTTCCAGGGGGCGCTCCAGATTGGAGACGCGGGGAAGCGGGCCGAGGAGGGACAGTTGGCGGTGCTCGAGGAGGGAGAGGCCGTGCGCTTGAGGGGTGGGACGGGGACGGCTCGGTTCCTGCTGCTGGGCGGCGTGCCGCTCCGCGAGCCCGTGGTTCGCTATGGCCCCTTCGTGATGAACACGCGGGCGGAGCTGGTCCAGGCGTTCGAGGACTTCCAGAGTGGCCGGATGGGGGAGATCACCCGCACGGCGCAGGTGAGCGGTGACGGCGCCAGCCCTTGAGGCCCAGGGTGCTCGCAGGTAGGGAGGGGGAGCGGGTGGACAGCCCCTCCTCTCTGCGTGAGGAACACTGGCTGACAGAAGGGGTGGGCGGCGCGGGCAAAGCAGGGTAGATGCGTTTCCTGCGCGGGCTCCCTGGCGAGGATGCTGGGGAGGCCCGCTTGGGTTCTCTCATGATGCTGGCCTACCCCATGCCACTGTGCGTGGCGCCGATGATGGACTGGACCGACCGGCACTGCCGGTACTTCCACCGCCAGATCAGCCGGCACACGCTGCTCTACACGGAGATGCTGACCACGGGGGCCGTGATCCACGGCGACCGCGAGCGCCTGCTGGGCTTCTCGCCGGCCGAGCACCCGGTGGCCCTCCAGTTGGGAGGCTCCGAGCCCGACAAGATGGCTGAAGCGGCTCGCATCGGTGAGGAGTGGGGCTACGACGAGATCAACATCAACGTCGGCTGCCCAAGCGACCGGGTGCAGTCTGGACGCTTCGGTGCGTGCCTGATGGCCGAGCCCGAGCTGGTCGCGCGACTGGTGGGGGCGATGCGGGAGGCCGTTCGCATCCCGGTGACGGTGAAGTCGCGGATCGCCATCGACGAGATGGAGGAGTGGCCGACGCTGGAGAACTTCGTACGGCTCGTCTCGGGGGTGGGGTGCACGCGCTTCATCGTGCACGCGCGCAAGGCGTGGTTGCAGGGGCTCAGTCCTAAGGAGAACCGGGATATTCCGCCGCTGCGTTACGAACTGGTGCACCGGCTCAAGTCCGAGTTCCCGCACCTGGACATCAGCATCAACGGGGGCATCAAGACCCTGGATGTCGCCGCCGAGCACCTGAAGCACGTGAATGGCGTGATGATCGGTCGTGCCGCCTACGACAACCCATACATCCTGGCGGAGGCGGACCGGCGGTTCTTTGGATCCACGGAGACTCCGCGGGATCGCCATGGGGTGGTTGAGGCGATGTACCCGTATATCGAGGAGCGTCGGCGGGACGGGGCACCGCTCAATGCCATCACCCGGCACATGCTCGGACTCTTCCAGGGGCTGCCGGGGGCTCGGGCCTGGCGCCGGTACCTGAGCGAGAACGTGCACAGGCCGGGAGCAGGTCCTGAGGTGGTTTCGGCGGCGCTCGCCCTGGTGCCACGGGCTGCCCCGGCCGAAGTCGCGGCCTGACCGACTGGTATGACAGGCATACCGGTCGGCCGCGCCCGGCTCAGTTGAACAGCTCGAGCAGGTCCTCGCGAGTGATGGCTGTTGCCGCCGAGGTCTCGCTCAGGGCCGCCTCGAAGAGCGCGCGCTTCTTCTCCTGGAGCCCGAGGATTCGCTCCTCCACCGTTCCCTGAGAGACGAGCCGGTACACCATGACCGGCCGCTCCTGCCCGATGCGGTGCGCGCGGTCCGCCGCCTGCGCCTCCGCCGCTGGATTCCACCATGGATCCATCAGGAACACGTGGTCCGCCGCCGTGAGGTTCAGGCCCGTGCCGCCCGCCTTCAGCGACATGATCAGCACCGGCGCGCCCTCGGGGCTCTGGAACTTCGCGGTCACCTCTCCGCGGTTCGCTGTCGAGCCGTCCAGCCGATCGAAGCCGATGCCCGCGGCCTTCAGGTGCGGCTCGAGCAGATCCAGCAGCGACGTCCACTGAGAGAACACCAGTGCCTTGTGTCCGTCCGAGACCGCTGTGCTGAGCGCCTCCACCAGCGTCTGCACCTTCGAGGACGTGTTGGCCTGCTGGCCCGGTACGAGCGCCGGGTGGCACGCTGCCTGACGCAGCCGGAGCAGCGCCTCCAGCGCCTTGAGCACGTTGCCGCCCTCGCTCAGCAGCGCCACCACTTCCTTGCGCGTCGCCGCCATCACCGCGTCGTAGACCGAGCGCTCGCGCTCATCCAGAGACACGTGCATCACCGCCTCGGTGCGCGGCGGCAACTCGGGCGCCACATCCCGCTTCAAGCGCCGCAGCACGAACGGCCGGATGCGCCGCCGCAGCAGGTTCGCCGCGTCGGCCTGGCCGTCCGCGATGGGCCGAGCCACCTTCTCTTCGAACTGCCGGCGCCCGCCCAGCAGCCCCGGGTTCGTGAAGTGCATCAGGCTCCAGAGCTCCTCCAGCCGGTTCTCCAGCGGCGTACCGCTGAGCGCCAACCGGAAGTTCGCCTTGAGCCCGAACGCCGCCCGAGCCACCTGGCTCTCCGGGTTCTTGATGGCCTGGGCCTCGTCCATCACCACCGCGTCCCACGTCTTCTCCGACAGCACCGGTGCATCCAGTCGCAGGATGGCGTACGTCGTGAGCGTCACGTCCGCGGCCGCATCCAGTGAGCGGCCGGGCCCGTGGTACACGCAGACCTTGAGCGAAGGACGGAAGCGCTTGAGCTCCGCGGCCCAGTTCGCCACCACGCTGGTGGGGCACACCACGAGCGAACCCTTCCCCAGCACGCACAGCGTCTGCAGCGTCTTTCCCAGACCCATGTCGTCCGCGAGGATTCCGCCCAGCCCCGCGGACTTGAGGAAGCCCAGCCAGCTCACGCCCTGCTGCTGGTAGTGGCGCAGCGTCGCCGAGAGGTCTCCCGGCAGCGTCGGCGCTGGGAGCTTCTCGAAGCCCTCGATCATCGGCGCCAGCTTGTCCAACCCCGGCGGAGGCGGTTGCTCGAGCGTCTCGCACAGCGCGCCCAGCTCCGGAAGGGCGTGGTTGGCCACCTTCCCATCCGTTTGCCGCGCGGCCAGCAGGTCCGCCACGCGCTGCCCGTTCTTGTCCAGCCACGCCCGAGGCAGGGGCGCCCAGCCGCCTCCCTCCAATGGCACCAGCCCCAGCCCCTCGGACCACGCCCGGATGACCGCCGCCGCGTCCACCGTCTGCGCCTCGCCCTTGGCTCCCTCCACCTGGAACTCGAGCGTGAAGCGCACGTCCGGGATGCCGGACTCGGAGCCGGCCGAGTCCACCTTGAGCAGGGGCCGCAGCTTCACGTTCGGGCTCACCAGCCCCGCCGCGTCGCCCGTGAGGTCTCCGTGGAAGCGCCGCAGCTTGTCCGCCCAGCGCACCATCTCCGGGCCCGACACCGTCAGCCGCCGCCCGGGAACCAGGTTCAGATCCTCCCGGAGTTGGTGAAGGAGCTTCTGCTCGGCCGCCTCGTCGCGCAGCGGCACCGCGCCTCGTAGGTACACCATGCGTCCCGCGTCGATCCGCACCGCCGGCGGCGAGCCGTAGACGAGCGAGGGGAGCACGGACAGCCCCTGCTCCAACTGCTGCAACTGCAGCTGGATGCGTGGCTTCATCTCGCGATCGATGGGTGGCAGGCGCTTGCTGAGGACCTCGATCGGAATGCGCCGCGCCAGCTCTGGGAGCACCCTCGAGGTGACCTCTCCGAGCTGCTCCGGCGCGAAGGTCCGGACGATCGGGAGGCTCTGGAGCCACGCGCCCGTCATTGCCGTCTCGCCCAACCGCGCCAGCGCATCGCCCCACAGTGCGACGCCCGCACTGACCACTTCCACCACGCGCGGATCCCTCGCGACCGTCACCACCAGCTGCGCGCCCCGGTCCTCCACGATGGCCTTCGGGAGGACGACCTCACCCGACACGGCCACGGGCCGTCCATCGAGCAGCACGTTGCGCGCCGGCTCGAGCGCCTTGAGCAGGGCATCCAGCTTCTCGGGAGACAGCGCCCCTCGCGTGCGCTTCTCCAGCAGCCGGTCTGTGATGAGGTCCGACTGTTCGACCTGCAGCGTGGCGGCCTGAGTGGGCTTCGCCATCATGGAGAGCAGGCTGCCCTCCAGGGGCTCCTCCGTCCCATCGGCATGCGCGAGCGTGCGCTCGAGCTGCAGTCCTCCGTCCACCCGCGTGAAGCGGTACACCACGCGAGACCACTTGCTCGAGGTGGCCTCCAGCGGCTTGTCCTGGGTCTCCGCCTGCTGCAGGGAGATGGCGGACGCCACCACGTGCTCGCACGGATCCACACGGCTGGGGCAGTCGCACTCCCAGGCCTCATCCCCTGGATACAGGACGACCGTGACGGGGACTGATCGGCCGGGAGCTCGGACCCTCAGCTCGATCTCGGTGCCGCTCCGGGACTGGAGCGCCACGGCTCCCGAGCGAGCAAGATTCACTCCGTTGGTCCAGATGCCAGGGCGGGCTTCTTTCCGGACGGCCTCGAGCAGTTGTGTGGTCGCGGACATGGGAGACGGCACTCCCTACGCTTCACGGAGGCGCCGCGCAACGCACGTTCATCGAATTCGGCCAGTCCCGCACGCTCAGGGCTGCGGTGGCTCGACCGATGGGGAAGGGGAATCGGTCGGGCTCCGCTTCCGGGGAATGAGCGAGCGGCGAGGGCCTCGGAGGGCGAAGTGCAGCAGGAAGACCCCAGGGAGCAGCATCCCCAGTCCCTGGGTGAGGTTGTCCGGTGGGTGCGCCACCATGCCGAGCACCAGCGCGGCGAACAGCACACCACACACCAGACGGATGACGAGGGAGTTCACGCCGACACTCTACCCCAGGAGCCTGTCCTCCCGCCGCACGCCGTCCGGCTTCAGGCCACCTGGCGCTGCGGCGCGGGAGTGGCGCTGATGACGCGGCTGTGCGTCTCCGGAACGGAGAAGCCGGCCTCGCGGATGACCATGTTGGTGTCCGCGTACACCTGCCCAAAGTTGCTGTTGGGGCAGTAGGGGCGCACCGCCAGCACGGGGCCCGCCAGGGTGAAGGTGTTGATGAACACCTCGGGGGCTGGCGTCTGCTTCACGTTGGGAATCTGCGCCAGCCGCTCCGAGAGGATCTGGATGGCCGCGCGCGGATCATCCGAGTGGCTCAGCTGCGCCGACAGCTCGACGCGGCGGTGGGGGTTGGCCGAATAGTTCTGGATGTTGTCCGAGAAGATCTTGTTGTTGCCGATGAAGGTCCGCACGTTGTCGCCGGTGTTGATCACCGTGGAGAACAGGCCGATCTCCTCCACCACGCCCGTCACGCCCGCCGCGGTGACGACGTCGCCCACCTTGAAGGGCCGCAGCACCACCATGAAGATGCCCGCCGCGTAGTGCGACAGGAGGCCCGACCACGCCGTGCCGATGGCCACGCCGGCCGCCGCGAGCACGGCCGCGAACGACGTGGTCTCCAGTCCGAAGTAGCCGAGGATGGCGACGACGAGGACGACCTTCAACAGGACGTTGAGGGCGCTCTCCACATAGCGCGCGATCGTCGCGTCCAGCCGGCGCACCTCCATGGCCTTGCGTACCAGGCGCACCGCCAGGCGCACCATCCAGCCGCCGATGACCCACAGCGCGATGGCGCCCAGCATCTTCAGGCCGACGCTGGTCCCCTTGGTGATCAGGTCCGCCGTCAGCGCATTGAAATCCGTATTCATGGTGATGCACCTCTCCTGGGGCTGGGGCAATCCCAGCCGAAATGGACGACTGGCGAGGATAAGGAACTGCAACACCCTGGCCAGCCGTCCCGAGGGGTAGAAATCCTCTCAAGCTGGCGGCCGCGTGCAGGGAAGCGGGGCACTCAAGGAGGTAGGAGCTGGGTTCACTGGCCGTGTCAGCGGCCGGGTGACGTGTCAGCGCTCGCACTGACACGTCAGCCGCCCTCGGCTTAGAAGGCGATGGGCAGCCGCTCCAGGCCGTGGATGAGCATGCCGGTGCGCCATCGGAGCATGGATGGGTCCACGGCGAAGCGCATGTGCGGCAATCGTTGGAGCAGCAGGTTGATGGCCAGCATGGCCTCCAGCCGCGCCAGGGGGGCCCCGAGACAGAAGTGCATGCCGGCCCCGAACGAGAGGTGCCGGTTGGGCGAACGGGTGATGTCGAGGCGCTCGGGCTGGGGGAACTGCTCGGGGTCGTGGTTGGCGGACAGCAGTGAGGCCATGATCATCTGCCCGGCGGGGATGACCTGGCCCAGGAACTCGGTGTCCTGCTGCGCGAAGCGGCTGGTGGTGTGGTTCACCGGGCCGCAGTAGCGCAGCATCTCCTCCACGGCGGACTCGATGAGGGACGGATCGCCGCGCAGCCGCTCCAACTGCTCTGGATGCTTGAGCAGGGCCCACACGCCGTTGGTGACCAGGTTCACCGTCGTCTCATGGCCGGCCACCAGCAGCAGGAACACCATGCTGGTCAGCTCCACCGGGGTGAGTCGATCTCCCTCCTGCTCCGCCGCGATCAGGGCGCTGGTGAGATCGTCCTGGGGCTCGGCGCGCCGCCGGGCCAGGAAGTCCTGGAGGTACTGTTGGAAGTGGATGGCCGCCTTGCGCAGGGGCTCCAGGTTGTTGCTGTGGGGCGGGGACACGAGGGTGAGGGTCCACTCGCGGAAGCGGTCCTGGTCCTCGAGCGGCACGCCCAGCAACTCGGCGATGACGGTGACGGGCAGCGGGAAGGCGAACGCCTCCAACAGGTCCACGTTCCCGCCGGGAGGGAAGGAGTCCAGCAACCGTTGAGCGATGGCGAGGATTCGCGGGCGCAGGGCCTCCACGCGGCGGGCGGTGAAGGCCTGGGAGACCAGCGAGCGCAGCCGCGTGTGCACGGGCGGATCGGAGTTCAACATGTGCTTGTCGATCTGCTCGATCTCCTCCACCCGGAAGTAGCGCAGCCGGTCCTCGTCGGCCAACTTGTACTTGTCTTTGGTGAAGCGCGTGTCCCGGAGCAGCTCCTGCGTGTCCCGGTAGCGGCTGACGATCCACATGGGGACTCGCTGCGTGGGACTGAGCACCCGCGCGACGGGGGCCTCCTGCCGCATCCGTGCGTAGAGGGACAGCGGATCGACTCGCGCCTCGGGGGACCACAGGTCGAAGCGAGGCTCCGGCGCGCTCAAGGGGTTCTCCAGGCGAGGTTCACGGGTGTGGAGCGACGACAGTATCTCCTACGTCCCGTGCTCTCCATGACCCTCTGGGCGGGGCCGCCCCGAGCGCGCGCATACCTGCTACGTCGCGGGCGGAACGCTCAAGGGGCGGAGGTCGTGCAATACGCGTCGGTGGTCGCTCGGCTCTCGAAGATGACGGTGGTGTTCTTGGGAGACACGAACTCGCTCTGGCCAACGTGGTTGTCCGAGCCCCAGTCATAGGTATAGCCGAGTCCTGTCCACGGGTAGTTGGAGTACGTGGAGCCCTGGTTGTAGCTGGCGGTCCAGTTGGCGCACATCCACTTCAGATGCGCGGGCGCGACGTCGACGTATTTGAGCGACGTCTGGATTCCCGAGCAGGCCCACGGCGGCTGGTTCTCCGCGGGGACGTAGGGCGGCACCATGGGGATCTGCACCTCGCACTCATGGTCGGAGATCTCGGGATCGGGGCATGGGCGGAAGATGTTCTGGGGATTCACCCAGACCTGGATGAAGCCATCGTTGGGAGTCCAGGGGGGCGGGGGCATGCCCAGCATCTGGGCGATGCGCAGGCTCAGGTCGGCGCCCTTGAGGCCCGTCTGCTGACACCACTGCTGCATGAGGGGCACGGCGGTCCACCATGTGGCGTCCGTGAGTTGGAAGGACTGGCCGGGCTCGAGCTTCTCGAAGGGCTTCAGTTGCGTCCAGGTCCCCATCAGGATCATCCCGTTGTTCCACTGGAGCCCGGGGGTGGTGGGCAGCAGCGGAGTCAGCGTGACGGAGATTGCTCCCGTGCTGGGATACTTCGCGGCGGCGAGCGCGGCCCTGTATTTCTCGCACAGCGCATCGCACTCCATGGGAGGAGGCTGGCCAGGACGGACCTCGATGCTGCTGGGGTGGCGGAAGCGGGCCAGTGGACGTGAGGGGTCTGGTGCCTCGGTGCCTGTCAGGGCACCGTCGGTGCCGTGGGCGCAGGCGCCGAGACTGGCAATCACGAGGAGGGGAAAGAGCCGGTGGATGCGCAATGGAGACTCCGTAGAGGGAACCCAGGGCCAGACCTGCGAGTGCAGGCTGGCCGCACGGAGTGTGTCAGAACGCTGGCGCGGCCGGGAGAACTCTTCACTGGCCCATGGCGGCTGGACTGAATGCGATGGGCGGGATTTCTCGAGGTCCACACGCACTTGGATTGGCGGTGGAAGACTGGTCCTGGCGGCATGCTCTAGAAGTGGCCGGCGCGGGCCTCCTCGAAAGACACGCGGTGCTTCATGTACAGCGTGTCCAGCATGTGGTTGCTGATGAGGTTGAGGTTGCCGTCGGTGAAGCGGTGCACCACCGCGCCCTTGCCCGCATCCTTCAGGAAGGCCAGCGGATCCACGCTGCCGCCCAGGCCCGTGAGCGTGGGCACCGCGTCCGCGTTGTTCACGTAGTGCACGTACTGCGGCCCATCCACGTACTTCGTCGAGGCCGCACCGAACGTCTCCACCTTCAGGTGCCCCAGCAGCTTCTCCGTGTCCGCCTTCGACAGCCCGTCCTCCAGGCGCAGGCGGTCAGACACGTGCTGCAGCGCCCGCGCGGTGATGAGGCCGCCCTGGCTGTAGCCCATCAGGTGCACGTCACGCCCCGCCTTCAGCTCCGTGTAGACGGTGTCCGCCAGCGTATCCACCGCAGGGTTGCTGCCCTTGTCCAGCTTGTCCGTCACGCACTGCGCCAGGTCCGCCGCCAGCCCCTGCGTCGAGTTGTGGATCCCCACCACCTTCGCGCCCGACGTCTCCGCGATGGACTGCATCTCCTGCACCTGGTTGTCCAGCGGCGTCATGATGCCGTTGACGTAGAGGATCGTCTCCGAAGGGTTCGGGTTGCCCTTCGGCGTGATGCCGGGGATCTGCCCCAGCGAAGTGCCCGGCGGGAACGTCTGTCCCTGCGTCCCCACGAACTGCCCGTCGTTCATCCGGTCCGGCTTGGCGTTGCCGCCGAAGAGCTTCTCCACCTCGGCCACCGCCGTGGCGTCGAACACGTCCGCCCCCATCTTCAGGAAGCGGGGGATGTCGGCGATGCCTTCCTTGGCCAGGTTCGCCAGCTTCTCCAGCGGGTTGAACAGGCCCAACGACTTCTTCTCAGGGGCTGCGGTGGTGGCTGCGCGGGCGGTGGTCGCCGGGCTGAAGCTGCTGCGGCTGCGATCGATGGTGCTCATGGGGTGCTCCCAGAAATTGAATGTAAATCCGATGCCATATTGTCCCACAAGGTAGGCAAAAGTTGCCTGATGTCGGTGTGGAACGGAATGGCCTGTGGAAACAGGGACTTACGGGAGGCGGTGGTAGAGCGGGAGATTGGCCGGGGCGGGATAGAAGGAGAACCAGCCGCTGTAGCCGACGTCCGGGCTGCTGATGACGATGTCGGGATCCTTGGTGCCGGAGCTGGTGAGCTGGCTGGCGTTGAGGCGCCCGAACTTGCCCGCGCTGTGGGCGAACCAGAGGTTGCCGGACTCGTCGAACACGAGCCCGTCCGGGAGCGCGCTGACGGAGAGGGTGATCTGCACCGCGGGCGTTATCGTGGCCGTCCCCGAGCCGCTCTGGTCCGCGGGAGTGAGGCGGGCCAGGGTCCCGTTGAAGCTCACCCACAGGTTGCCCGAGGCATCGAACGCCAGCCCCGTGGGCGCGCTGAGGTTGCCAATGACGGGGGGCGGCGTGCGCGCCTCGATGACGAAGTCCGGGGCCGCGGTGGACGAGGCGGAGAGGCGGCTGGCGTTGTAGCGGCCCACCTTGTCAGCGCCGCTCAAAGCGACCCACAGGTTGCCCTCGCGGTCGAACGCGAGGCCCGAGGGGCCCTGGCTGTCCTGGGTGAACTCCACGGGTGGGGTGGGGCTGCCGCCGCCAGGGAGCTGGGCCTGGTTGTACTTGACGATCTTGTTGTTGAAGCCGACGCTCACCCAGAGGTTGCCTGTCGGGTCGAAGGCCAGCGCGCGGGCTCGCGGGAAGCCTCCCTCGAGTGGGCCTCCACTCAGGGTGACGGTCGCCGTCTTCGGGCCCGAGCTCCCCAGCGTCGAGGACGCGTACATGATCACCGGGGGATCCCCAGCCGTGCCCCCCACCACCCAGAGGTTCCCCTCGCGGTCGAACGCGGAGCCCTCCGCGCCGCCCGTCGCAGCGGCCACGGTGGCGGCGGGACTCCCGCTGGAGCCCAGCACCTCGGCGGAGAACCCGAGGAGCGGGGCGGTGTTGCCGCCCGAGCCGTTGCTCGTCCAGAGCTTCCCGCTGCTGGGGACAGGGGCGAAGGTGACGGTGGCTTCGGAGCGCTTTCCCTTCTCGATGCAGATGGGGGGGATGCTGCCGTCGGGACGGTAGGCCGTGCGGAAGAGGGGGTGGGGCGCGGCCACCACCGACGGGGGGCCCAGGGTGTACGTCCCCGTGGTCAACTCCAGCGTCTGCGTCCCGTTGACGATCTGGGTGCCCCCGCCCCCGAGGACCTGCACATTCGCTGGGAGGGAGCCCGGCAGCCCGGTCACCGTGAGCTGCAGGGTGCCGGTGCCCGTGCCCGCCTCGCATTCGTCGGAGGGGCCTTCATCATCACAGGCGGCGAAGAGCAGCGAGAAGCCAAGGAGCCCGGCGACGGTGATTCGGCGCATCATTTCCCCCACGGGTTGAAAGCGGGGGAGAGTTCAAGCCCCGGAGCGCCCGGCGTCAAGCCCACCCGGCTGCTTTCCCTCCGAGCTTGATTTGGGCGGCCGTTTGCCTCGGAATCTACCTACAGGGTATTCAGTCTGCTTCGGCCCATTAGAGAGAGGGAAGCATGAGCATCCTCATCAAGAATGGTCGCATCGTCACCGCCGTGGATGACTACATGGCGGACGTCTTCATCGAGGGCGAGAAGATCTCCCTCATCGGTAAGGACCTGAAGGTCCAGGCCGACCAGGTCATCGATGCCTCGAACCGGTTGGTCCTCCCCGGCGGCATCGATCCCCACACCCACTTCGACATGCCGTTCGGTGGCACCACCTCGGCGGACGACTTCGCCAGTGGCACCAAGGCGGCGGCGTTCGGTGGCACCACCACCATCATCGACTTCGCCATCCAGCCTCGGGGCGAGTCCACGCTCAAGGGGCTGGACATCTGGCACGACAAGGCCAACGGCAAGGCGACCATCGACTACGCCTTCCACATGATCATCACCGACATGCCGGACGAGCGGCTGCCGGAGATGCGCAGGCTGGCCGACGAGGGCGTCACCTCGTACAAGCTCTTCATGGCGTACCCGGGCGTCCTCTATGTGGATGACGGGACGCTCTACCGCACGTTCCGGCAGGCGGGGGAGAACGGCACCCGCATCTGCATGCACGCCGAGAACGGCATCGTCATCGACGAGATCATCAAGGCGGCGGTGAAGGACGGGAAGACGGAGCCCAAGTACCACGCGCTCACCCGGCCCACGCGCATGGAGGCCGAGGGCGTGCACCGCGCCATCAGCATCGCCGAGGTGGCCAAGGTACCGCTGTACATCGTCCACCTGTCGAGCTCGGACGCGCTGGAGCAGGTGAAGATCGGCCGGGCCCGTGGCGTGGACGTCATCGCCGAGACATGTCCCCAGTACCTCTTCCTGGACCAGAGCTACTACGAGCGCGAGGGCTTCGAGGGAGCCAAGTGGGTGATGACGCCCGCGCTGCGCGAGAAGTGGAACCAGGACGTGCTGTGGCAGGGCCTGAAGTTCCGGGACCTGGAGACGATCGCCACGGACCACTGCCCGTTCTGCTTCAAGGACCAGAAGGAGCTGGGCAAGGACAGCTTCACCAAGATTCCGAACGGGGCGCCGGGCGTGGAGAACCGGATGAGCCTTGTCTACAACGGCGGCGTGGTCGGCGGGCGCATCAGCCTCAACCGCTTCGTGGAGCTGACGTCCACGGCGGCGGCCAAGGCGTTCGGCCTCTTCCCGAAGAAGGGCACCATCGCCGTGGGCTCGGATGCGGACATCGTCATCTTCGATCCGAACCGCAAGGAGACCATCAGCGTGAAGAACCCGCACACCCACCACATGAAGGTGGACTACAGCGCCTACGAGGGCTTCGAGGTGCAGGGCTTCACCGAGACGGTGCTCTCGCGCGGCCGCGTCATCATCGAGAAGAACGTGATGAAGACGGAGCGCGGCGGACAGTTCGTCAAGCGGGCGTTGACCGGCTCGCTGCTGCGCTGAGTCCCAGGACGCTCCCTTTCTCCCCACCCCCAGCACATCACCCTCCCAGAGGATTCATGGCACGTAAGGTCATCGGCGGGCTCATCCAGATGTCCAATCCCATCAACGACCCGTCGGCCTCCGTGCAGACGATCCGCGATGCGATGTTCGAGAAGCACCTGCCGCTCATCGAGGAGGCGGGCAAGCGGGGCACGCAGATCCTCTGTCTCCAGGAGGTCTTCAACGGCCCCTACTTCTGTCCCTCGCAGGACGCGAAGTGGTGTGACATCGCCGAGCCCATCCCGAACAGCCCCACGGTGGAGCGGCTGTCCGCCTACGCCAAGAAGTACCAGATGGCGATGGTCATCCCCATCTACGAGCGGGAGATGGCGGGCGTCTACTACAACACCGCGGCGGTGGTGGACGCGGACGGCACGTACCTGGGCAAGTACCGCAAGAATCACATCCCGCAGACCAACGGCTTCTGGGAGAAGTACTTCTTCAAGCCGGGCAACCTGGGCTACCCCACGTTCCAGACGCGCTACGCGAAGATCGGCGTGTACATCTGCTACGACCGGCACTTCCCCGAGGGCGCGCGCCTGCTGGGACTGAACGGGGCGGAGATTGTTTTCAACCCGTCGGCCACGGTGGCGGGCCTGTCTCAGTACCTCTGGAAGCTGGAGCAGCCGGCCCATGCCGTCGCCAACGGCTATTTCATCGCCGCGAGCAACCGCGTGGGCACCGAGGCCCCGTGGAACATCGGCAGGTTCTACGGCACCAGCTACTTCTGCGATCCGCGCGGCAACATGCTCGCGGTGGGCAGCGAGGACAAGGACGAGCTTGTCACCGCGGAGATGAACCTCGACTTGATCGAGGAGGTGCGCCGCACCTGGCAGTTCTATCGGGACCGCCGGCCAGAGACCTACGAGAACATGGTCAAGCAGCTCCCGTAGGCAAGTGTCTCCGAGGTCTTCACCCACATGAGAGTCATGGAACCGAAGCGTTTCGAGCTGCCGTCGGGTCGTGCCGAGGAGGGCTTCAAGGACAAGAAGCCCCTCTACACGCAGGCCGAGGCGGTGGCTGAGGCCAACCGTTGCCTGTATTGCTCGGATGCCCCGTGCATCAAGGCATGCCCCACGGCCATCAACATCCCCGAGTTCATCCGGAAGATCGGCACGAGCAACATCCGGGGAGCCGCGCGGACGATCCTCACCGCCAACATCCTGGGGCAGAGCTGTGCCCAGGCGTGCCCGGTCGAGGTGCTGTGTGCCGGCTCGTGCGTGTACACGGGCTGGGGCCGCGAGGCGATCAACATCGGCCGGCTGCAGCGCTTCGCGGTGGAGAACACCCTGAAGAAGACGCCGGAGCTCTTCCAGGCGAAGCCTGCCACGGGCAAGAAGATTGCTCTGGTGGGTTCGGGCCCCGCGTCCATCGCGGCGGCGGGAATGCTCGCGCTGGAGGGGCACACCTGCATCATCTATGAGCGCAAGGCGATCCCCGGTGGGCTGAACTCGCTGGGCATCGCTCCGTACAAGCTCAAGGGCCCCGAGGCGCTCCGCGAGATGGAGTGGGTGTTCTCGTTGGGCCGCATCGAGCTGCGCACCGGCGTGGAGGTGGTGGAGCAGGCGAAGGGGCCGGGGCAGGTGTCGGCCTCGGAGCTGATTGCGAGCCATGACGCCGTGTTCCTCGGGCTGGGGCTCGGGGCGGACTCGCGGCTGGGAGTTCCGGGCGAGGACGGCGAGGGCGTCGAGGGCGCCACGCTCCTCATTGAGCGCATCAAGGCGGAGCCCGGTTTCAAGCTGCAGGGCGTGAAGCGCGCCATGATCGTCGGCGGCGGCAACACGGCGTTGGACATCGCCCACGAACTGGTGCTGCTCGGGGTGGAGGTGGACATGGTGTACCGCCGCTCCGAGAAGGAGATGGGCGGCTATGCCCACGAGCTGGACAGCGCCCGCGTGGACGGCGTGCGGCTGGTGGAGAACCGGCAGCCGGTCGAGGTTGTCCGCGAGGGCGGCAAGGTGGTGGCGGTGAAGCTGGCCACCACGCGCGATGGCAAGCCCGTGCCGGGCACCGAGGAGGTGGTGCCGGCGGAGCTGGTCGTCATGGCCATTGGCCAGGAGCGCGCCACGGGCGTGGCGAAGGCCTTCCCGGGCGTGGAGTTGGACGCGCGCGGGCGGGTGAAGGTGGATGCGGCCACGCACCGCACGGGCCACGCGAAGGTGTGGAGCGGCGGCGACTGCGTCAACGGAGGCAAGGAAGTCGTCAACGCCGTGGCGGAAGCGAAGATCGCCGTCCGGGACATCCAGCGGCACCTGGTAGGGGAGTGAGACGAGATGGCCGATCTGTCGATTGATTTCTGCGGCGTGCGCAGCCCGAACCCCTTCTGGCTGGCCTCCGCGCCGCCGACGAACACCGGCGACCAGGTGATGCGGGCCTTCGATGCGGGCTGGGGCGGCGCGGTGTGGAAGACGCTGGGCAACCCCATCGTCAACGTGACGAGCCGCTTCGGCGGCATCGACTACGGCAACACCCGGCTGATGGGGCTCAACAACATCGAGCTCATCACCGACCGGCCGCTCGAGGTGAACCTGCGCGAGATGCGCGAGGTGAAGCGGCGCTATCCGAAGCACACCCTCATCGCCTCGCTGATGGTGGAGACGAAGGAGGAGTGGAAGGAGATCATCCGCAAGGCCGAGGACACCGGCGCGGACCTGCTGGAGCTCAACTTCGGCTGCCCTCATGGCATGTGCGAGCGCGGCATGGGCTCGGCGGTGGGCGCGGAGCCCAAGGTGCTGGAGGAGATCTCCCGGTGGGCCATGGAGTTCGCCCGGGTGCCCGTCATCGTGAAGCTCACGCCAAACGTGGGTGACATCACCGAGCCGGGTGAGGCGGCGGCGCGCGCGGGCATCCCGGCGCTGTCCCTCATCAACACGGTGAAGTCCATCATGGGAGTGGACCTGGACCGCATGGTGCCGCTGCCGCGCGTGGGCAAGGCGTCCACCAACGGTGGTTATTGCGGCCCGGCGGTGAAGCCCATCGCGCTGCACCTCATGTCGCAGCTCACGCGGCACCCGCAGGTGGGCAAGCTGGCGTTCTCGGGGATTGGCGGTGTCTCCAACTGGCGGGACGCGGCGGAGTTCATCGCGCTGGGCGCCACCTCGGTGCAGGTGTGCACGGCAGTGATGCACTACGGCTACCGGATCGTCGAGGACATGATCGAGGGCCTCTCGAACTTCATGGACGAGAAGGGCTTGAAGTCCGTGGCCGAGCTGCGCGGCCGCGCGGTGCCCGCGTACCAGGATTGGGGCGAGCTGGACCTGTCCTACAAGCTGGTGGCGAAGATCAACGAGGACAAGTGCATCGGCTGCCAGCTCTGCTACGTGGCGTGCATGGATGGCTCGCACCAGTGCATCCACATCCCGGGGCGGACGGAGGAGGAGTCCCGCAAGGCCGGCCACACGCACATCCCGACGAGCATCCCCAACCGGGTGGTGACGGCGAAGGCCGGCACGCCGGGGGCGCGGGTGCCCTTCGTGCATGAGGACGAGTGCGTGGGGTGCAACCTGTGCCAGTTGGTGTGCCCGGTGCCGGACTGCATCACCATGGAGGAGATTCCCTCGGGCAAGCCCACGGAGACGTGGAACGATCGCGTGGCGAAGGGCACGGACTTCGTGCCTGGCGGACTCGATGCCACGGTCGCGGCTCGCGGGAAGAGCAGCTGACCTTTTCTGAAGGCGGTCCCCTCCCACCTCAGCGGAGGGGACCCCAGCGCCTGCTTACGGACACACCCAGTGGTTTCCGGACGAGCAGGCACAGTAAGTGGTGATGGTTCCCTCACAGCAGCTCTTCTGTGCGCCCCGAGGGGTGCAGTTGGCTCCATCGAGTGACGCGCACTGAGGGAGCGTGCTGGAGCATTCAGCGAGCTCCTGGGAGATCGGCGTACCCTCCGCGGTCTCCGGGTCCTCTGCTGAGGCAACACCACACCCCGTGCCAAGCAAGGTGACTGCCGCGAGCGCTGCGAACACGTGCTTCAAGGGGAGTCCTTTCTGTGGATTGCTGAGGCACCTTACAGGCGCTCATCCTGAAGGGCATGTCCGAACGTTTGGACATGCATCCTCATGCCGGCGGAGCTCTCCCTTGGGCCGTACGGGCCTCCGTTGGGGTGAGAAGTCCGTGTCATGGGTGCTTGAGCGCATCTTACCTGAGCGGTTGTGTTAGCGTGAGCTTCCCTACCAGGGAGGCCCGCCATGAGTGAACCCGCCGTCAGGCCCGCTGCGGCGAAGGGGCGCCGCAGGCGGCATCACACCTCGGTGTCGCAGATAGGGCCGGGCACGGAGGTGGGCCCCTATATGGTGGAACGGCGGCTGGGAGCGGGCGGCTTCGGCACGGTGTTCCTGGCGCGGCGGGGTGAGCAACTGCACGCGCTGAAGTTCCTGTCGCTCAAGGACCACTCGGGCTGGGCCGAGCGCGAG
>NZ_JAHXBF010000040.1 GCF_020103695.1 Hyalangium versicolor | reverse complement strand
CTCTGGCTCGGCCTGCTCGCTATCGCTTTCTTCTAGCGGTTCCAACCCCACGCGCCCCAGCGCCGGGGATTCGCGTGCCACCGTCTCTTCCTGGCCCCCACTCACTATCTCGACAGGCTCACCATCGTACCACTTGGCTCAGGCCGCGCCGCGAGGGGGGGTCGAGTCGGTACAGCTCATCGTGAGCCCAGGTGCGGTTTGGCCGGTTGACGGCGCGGGAGGCTTGGGGCACGTGCGTGTCCCATGTACCTCCCGCGTTTGTTTCAAGAGCAGGACCCCGAGCGGCTCATTGCATTCATGAAGCGCTACAGCTTCGCCACCCTCGTCACGGTGGAGGATGGCGCTCCGTTCGTCTCCCACCTGCCGTTCCTCGTCGAGCCCGGCTCGGGAGGCTCGAAGGGCCGGCTGCTGGGCCACATGGCGCGTGCCAACCCGCAGTGGCGCGCCTTCTCCGAGGCTCGGGATGTCCTCGTCATCTTCCAGGGGCCGCACACCTATGTGTCCCCCTCCTGGTACGTCACCGAGCCCAATGTCCCCACCTGGAGTTATGCCGTCGTCCACGCCCACGGACGGCCTCGCGTCGTCACCGAACAGGACGAGTGGATGCGCATCCTCCGCGACACCACCGACACTTACGAGGCCGGCTTCGAGAAGCCCTGGACCGTCGAGCGCGCGGGGGAGTTCGTCTCGCGCATCCTCCCTGGCACCGTCGCCTTCGAGATCTCCCTCTCAAGCGTCGAGGGCAAGTTCAAGCTCAGCCAGAACCGTGCCCCCGAGGATCGCCGCGCCGTCATGGAGCACCTTGAGCGCAGCGAGGATCCCGAGCAACGCGCTGTCGGTGCGCTGATGCGTGAGCGGGATGTTTGAGGCACGGTGAGGAAATGGCTGGTTACTCGGGTACTCCTCTTCCCAAGAAGCTCGGCATCAAACCCGGCTCTCGCGTTGCCCTCATTGATGCTCCCCAGGGCTTCGATGCCATCCTCGCGCCTCTGCCCGAAGACGTCGCCTTCATCTCCGGCGCCCGCGCGAAGTTCGATGTCGCCGTCGCCTTCTTCACCCGCGCGGCGGACCTCTCCCAACGCTTCCCCGCGCTCGTGAAGCGCCTGGAGCCCTCCGGCGGGCTGTGGATCTCCTGGCCCAAGAAGAGCTCCGGCGTCGCCACAGACCTCGACGAGAACCGGATCCGCGCCGTGGGGCTCGCCACTGGCCTCGTCGACAACAAGGTCTGTGCCGTCGACGACACGTGGTCGGGCCTGCGCTTCGTCGTGCGACTGGCTGACCGCCGCTGACTCGCGGCCCGCTGCTTCGCTCTCGCGGCCCCCCGGCACGGGAGCCGTGAGACGAACGGACAAAACAATGATTTTCCCGGGCATGGCTCGGCGGATGGCTCCAGCGCTACTCACTGGCCCGTTGTCGCCAACCGTTTCGCCACTCCTTCCCCGGGAGCTGTCCCATGAGCAAGCTGAACCCCACCCCCTGGACTCCGCTGCGCACGTTGCGCGCGGCCACCCTGAGCATCGCCCTCATCACCGCTGGCTGCGAGGGAGACGCTGGCCCCGCTGGTCCCGAGGGCCCCAAGGGGGACTCCGCCATCGTCGACCCCTCGCTCAGCACCGTCGAGAAGGCCATCGTCGGCATCGGTGGCAAGGACGCCGTCCAGGGCCTGCAGAGCTTCGAGCTGCAGATCTCCGCCTTGAACTACACCGCTGGTGAAGGCTTCCGCCCAAGCGATGCCCCCCTCCTGGGCAGTACTGTGGATGGGACCGTCATCAGCTATGACGTGGCGGGCGACAAGATCAACATCCACCAGAAGCGCAACCTGACCCTGTTCGTCCCTCTCGCCCAGGACTACCAGGAGATCATCAACGGCAACCAGGGCTACCTCGAGGGCAGCGAGAGCGTCTTCGGTCTGCCGGGTGGTCCGCTCCTGCCGGACCGTATCGCCGCCATCCGCCGGCAGCAGCGCCTGCTCAACCCGCACCTCATCCTCAAGGACATCGTCGCCAACCCGAGCCTCGCCCAGGACGGCGGTGCTGCACTGCTCGGTGGAATCCTCCACCACCTGCTGGTGGTGAATGATCCGTTCCACGCCCTCACCCTCTACGTGAATGCACAGACCGGACAGATCTCCAAGCTGGCCACCGTGGAGAACGAGCCGCTGCACCGCGATGTCCCCGTCGAGGTCTTCTACGAAGGCTGGGAGACGACGCCGAACGGACTGCGCTTCCCGAAGAACGCCTATATCGGTGTCGACGGGCATCTGGTCCACTCCGAGACGCGCAAGGCGGTGACCGTGAATGGCACCCTGGCTCCCGCGCTCTTCCAGCTCCCGGCCGGCAACCTGCCTCCCTACAACGCCGAGGACGCGGCGCGCGGTGCCTCCCAACACCAGTTCCACATGATCTTCGCCTCGTTCGGCATCCCGCTCGATGGCCTGGATCTCTCCCTGGCGGAGACGGAGCTGGCACCGGGCGTCTGGTACCTGAGGGGCTTCTCCCACAACACGATCGTCGTGGAGCAGGCCAAGGGCGTCGTCGTCCTCGAGGCGCCGCTCTACCCGGAGCGCGGGGATGCCATCATCGCCTGGGCGAAGCAGAAGTTTCCCACCAAGCCCATCACCCACGTCCTGGCCACCCACCACCACAGCGACCACGCGGGCGGACTGCGCGCTTTCGTGGCGGCGGGTGCCACGGTGGTAGCGCATGAGTCCGTGGCCAGCTTCTACCAGGAGCTCTTCCGCGCTCCGTCCACCATCCGCCCGGACAGCCTGGCGCGCACGCCCGCTCCCATCCGGCTGACGACGGTGCCAGCGGGAGGTTCCCTGCGGTTCGAGGATGCCTCGCACCCTGTCGTCGCGTACTCAATCGACAACACGCACGCGGCGGACATGCTGCTGTTCTATCTGCCCAACGAGAAGGTCGCCTTCGTTTCGGACCTCTTCAACCCGGGCCAGGGCGGCGTCGGCAACGGGCCCAAGGAGCTCTACAAGTCCATCACCCAGACGCACCAGCTGGACGTCACCACCATCACGGGTGGTCATGGCACCACGAGCACGCTCGCGGACCTGAAGGCGGCTGCCGGCGAGTAGGGCGGGCAGGCGGAGTGTCAGCGAGTGTGCCCCGGAGACCGGGCGATGTCTCCCGGATCCGGGGCGGTTCGTTTCGCGCAAGTCGCGCGTGGTAGCCTCCGGATCATCATGCAGCCCTCGAAACCCACCGGCATGGATGTGCTCGCGGATGTGCTCTCCGCCACTCGCATCGGGGGCACGCTGTTCTGCCGCTCCGAGCTGGCGGCCCCCTGGGGCATGCTCTTCGAGGCGGCTCCCCGCGCGGGCCTCCACATCATCGCCCGAGGCTCATGCTGGCTGCGCACTCGCGCCCGGGGCGAGCCCCTGCACCTGGCGCAGGGGGATGTCGTCCTGCTCCCGCACGGCACCGGGCACAGCCTGATCAGCGCTCCCAGCGTCCAGGCCCTGCCCTTCCTGAAGCTCGTCGGCAAGTGCCAGGTGTCCCAGGACTCCCACGGAATGAACCTGAGCCTGGACGGCAAGGGCCCCTCCACCGTGGTGCTGTGCGGCGCCTACCGCTTCGAACACGAGGGCATCCACCCGCTCCTCGCGCTGCTGCCGCCCGTCATCCACCTGCGCGCGGACGCGGGCGCCATGTCCGGTCCCCTGGAGGCGGTGCTCCGCCTGCTCGTGGCCGAGTACACCCAGCCCGGTCCCGGTACCATCACCGTCACGGCCCGGCTGGTGGACGTGCTCTTCATCCACATCATCCGCGGGTGGCTCGAACAGCAACCCGAGGGCAGCGCCGGGTGGCTCGGAGCGGTGAGGGATCCGCAGGTGGGCCGCGCGCTGGCGCTCATGCATGGTGAGCCCCGCCGGGACTGGACGGTCGAGTCTCTCGCCGCCGAGGTGGCCTGCTCTCGCGCCACCTTCGCACGGCGCTTCCGGGAATTGGTCGGCGAGCCGCCGCTCGTCTACCTCACGAGGCTGCGGATGGATGTCGCCGCGCGCATGCTGCGCGACAGTGATCAACCCCTGGCCGCCATTGCCGAGCGCGTGGGCTATGCCTCCGAGTTCGCCTTCAACCGCACCTTCCACCGCCTGCGCGGAGTTCCTCCCGGGCGCTACCGTGAGAAGGCCCGCGATGCCATGGAGGTGCCAGCCAGCGGCGGAGCGATGATGCCCATGTCTCCACTGGCTCCGTGGGCCCTTCCCCCGGCCACGGCGAAGTCCGGCCTGGGCAGGGGCCAGCGCGGGCTCGGGGAGCGCGGACGCGTCGCGCGCAGCGCTCCCCGCGAGGAGTGAGCTCGCAGGGGCGAATCTCCGCTCCCGTCTACTCGAACAGGGGCATCCCCGCCGCGGCCTTGCCGATGAAGTCGTAGAGCAGATCCGTCGTCGGTGACATGACGGTGGCTGCCCGAGCGTCCCGGAAGTACCGCTCCAACCCGACCTCCTTCCGGAAGGCCGCGCCGCCGCACACGCGCATGGCCAGCTCCGTCACCTCGGTGGCCATCTCTCCCGCCGCCGCCTTCACCTCCAGCACGCGCAGCTGGGCGTCCTCGCGCCCCTCCTCGAGCGAGTCCAGCGTGTCTCGCAGCAGGCCTCGCACCATGTCCGTCTTCAGCCGCATGCGCGCCAGGTACGCGCGGATGGTCGCCAGGCTCGCCAGGGACTGGCCCAGGTGATCGAAGCGCGTCGCCGCCACGTGCGCCGAGGCCTTCTTCGTCGCCGCCTCCATGATGCCCAGGTAGCAACTGGCGCTCAGCACCTGGAAGTGGGACAGGGCGATCCCCATCATGAGCTCGAACCCGCCCCCGTCCGGCCCAAGCATCGCCGAGCGGGGGATGAGCACGTTGCGCGCCTCGATGGGGCTGGAGGCGTTGCCGCGCAGCCCCAGCCCGTCGAACGCCCGGGGGTACGACAGCCCGGGCGCCTTGCCGGGCACCAGCCAGAGCGTGCTCAAGCCCGAGGCCGCCAGCGGCTTGCTGGACCAGACGTAGCTGTCCACCTGTCCCGCCGAGGTGGCCCAGCTCTTGTCCGCATCCAGGCGGACCGTATCTCCGTCAGCGGGTGCCGCGGTGCTCACGGGCGCCCAGAAATGGCTGCGCGAGCCCGCCTCGGAGAAGGCCAGCGTCGTGATGTGCCGTCCAGCGGCGATCTCCTGCCGCACCGCCCACGGGCCATGCTGCTCGATGATCGCCGTCGCGCAGTAGTGCATGCACAGCACCATGCCCGTGGAGCCACAGGCCGCGCCGATCTGCTCCACCACCCACGAGGCCGCTCGCAGCCCCTGCCCCGAGCCTCCCACGCCCTTCGCGCTCAGCAGCCCGAGGATTCCCTCGCGCCCCAGCGCTTCCATGGCGGCCCGAGGGAACGTGCCGTGCAGGTCCGTGACGAGGGCCTGGGGCTCGATGACTTCCGAGATGATGCGAGCCAGTGCGTCGATCATTTCCGGCTTCTCCTGTGAGGGTGAGGTGCGGCGAAGGCGGAACCCTAGCCGGTGCCCACGACGCGAGAGGAGACCCGGGCGCACCCACCTGGTCTCACCCCAAGGCCGGGAGTTCCGCTGTCAGACTCCACCGCTAGGGTGGAGGGGACTTGCAAGGCTGTTTCGTGTCCCGGTTTCCAACCCCTCCGTACCGGGATGCGGGCCGCACTCGGGACTCGGCGCCTGGGTGCGGCTTTTTTTGCCCCAAAAAGACCCGTGGGCCCGGTGCCCACCTCGGCGCCGCGCCCACGTGCCTTTCCCGTCCTTGTCGAACTGACCGAGGGGGATGCCCTCGGGGCCCTTACGGAAGGAACCGGGTGACCGCTGTCCCTCGCAAGGGACGACCGGCCTTCATCTGGAGCCTGGCGAAGTCGCAACTCCGCCTGCTTGCCCTGGGATCATACCCGGGATTGCCCGGATGTTCATCGTTCTTTGCACCTGCAAAGGTGGGTCCCGGTCTGGATCAATGGGTGAGAGTACTCCCCGCGTGGGGGATAGGTTTCAGGTTAGTCACTCAGGGAGTGCGCAGGGGGGACGGCCTGGGGCGCGCCAAGGCGGACGGCTGGGGAGCAGAGGGGCGTGGCCGCAGCTCGATTGCCCGGCTGCCCGGCGCTAGCGCTCGGAGCGGCGGCTGTTGTTGCGGATGTACTCCTCGCGCTCCTTGCGCGTCATGTTCGTCACGTCCACGAGATCCACCTCGAGCGCGCCCTCGTTGTCGGGCAGCCGCGAGTCCGGGTAGGTGCAGCGCAGCGTCTCGAGATCATCCAGCTGGTAGCGCTTCCCCGCCTCGAGGACGCGGTAGGTGGGCCGGGCGTTGGGGCCTCCGTCGTGGCTCATGCACAGCACGCGGCGCACGCGGCCCTTGGCGTCCTTGCGCAGCTCGGCGAAGTCGTCGCGCACGGTGAAGAGGTAGGTGGACTTCGGGTTGAGGCCGTGCAGCCAGAGCTGGTGCTCGCGCTTGAGAAAGACGGCGTGCTTCTGCGCGTCGAAGACGAGGTAGCGCGGGGGCCTCCACTTGGACTCGCTGAACTGGACGCGGACGGTGCCGCGGTTGTCGCCCAGCGGCGTCTCGTCGATGGCGAAGATGCGCATCCGCCGGGCACCCTTGATGGTGCGGCTCGAGCCGGAGAGCACGCCAAAGGAGTCATCCACGGGAAGATCGCCCTCCAGGAAGTAGGCGAGCGTGCTGGAGGTGGGGCCATTCTCCGTGTACGCCGCGCCGCCCTCGGTGCGCACGGTGTACGAGACGGAGGGGTTCAGGTCGATGGTGGCCGTCTCGTACTCGGGGACGGGCATGGCGTTGTAGGCCGTGCGCAGCACCAGCAGGCGCGTGGGGTAGACGAGTTCGTTGAAGTCGAGCGCCTTGTCCCCCTGGGCCTGGGCGGCGACGGTCTCGGCGCCCGCGTCCGCCGTGCCCGCGTCCACCCCGGTGATCGTGGTGACGGGCTTGGTGACCGGGGGCGGCTCGGGCACCGCGCGCTTCAGCTCCGCGTTCATCGCCGGATCCGTGCGGCCATCGGGCGTGAAGCGCTTGGTCCACGGCAGGTAGTCGGGCAGGGTGAGGACCAGGGTGTTGGCCTCGTTGATGATGAAGCCATCGACGAACGTCGGCGTCTTGCGGCCTGTGTCCTTGCCGTTGAGCTTGATCGAGGCGCCGCCAGGTACGGAGGTGAGCCAGACGGTCGTGGTGGGCGGAGGCGGTTCGGGAGGCTTGGGCCGCAGCACCGCGTAGAGGACGAGGACGACCACCACGCTGAAGATGCCCAGGCTGATGTTGCGCACCAGCTTCTGCGTGCGCTCGTTGCGCTCGGACTCCTCCTGGGCCTTGGCGGCGCGCACGGCGGCCAGGGGATCATTCTTGCCGCGGGCAGCGACGCGGGTGGGAGGAGCCTCCTCTTCCGTCGCCGGGGCACCGCTGACCGCGGTCAGGCTGGGCCGGGTGTCATCGAGCGGCGCGTCCACGGGCATGGCGAGCGAGGGCAGGCTCTCGGGCGGGGACTCCTCGGGGAGGAAGCGTGGAGGGGCCTCGGGGAGGCTGGAGCGTTCGCCCGTGAGCGGCTTGCGCGAGCCCGTCACAGGGATGCCCGAGAGGGTGGTACGCCGTGCCCCACCCGAACTCCCGCCAGGCAGCCGCCGCACACCCGTGGTGGTGATGCTGGAACCGCCCGAGCTGGCCGGCTTTGCGCCTCCATCGCTCGAAGGTTTGCTGCCCCCGCCGATCGAGTGACGGCCGCTCGTGCGCCCCGAGCCCAGGGCGGCGCGGTTGCCCGTGCCCGGCGTGCGCGTGCCTTTGCCTGGGGAAGAGATGCGCGCCTTGCTGGGAGGGGGGGCTGGGGCTGGGTTCTGCCACGCGGAGAGCTGATCGGCGAAGGTGGGCGGCAGCTCCACCTTGCGGCCCTCGGCGGTGAGATCCTCGGTGAACAGGTGCGCCACGAGCTGCGCGAGCAGCGAAGGGGTGAAGCGCGGGTTGTCCCGGTACAGCAGCTCCACCAGCGCCTCGCTGAACGCCTTGGCCGTGTGGAAGCGATCCTCGCGGCGCCGCGCCAGCGCCTTGGTGATGATCTCCTCCAGCTCCGGGCTGATGGCGGGGTTCACCTGCGAGGGAGGCGTGTAGTCCCCGGCGAGGATGCGAGGCAGCACGGTGACGAACTCGCCGTCATAGGGACGTCGGCCGCAGACCGCCTCGTAGAGCACCACGCCCGCGGCATACACGTCCGTGCGCGAGTCCAGGTCCTGCCGTCCCTGGGCCTGCTCGGGAGAGAAGTACGGGTACTTGCCCTTCACCACGCCGGGAGACGTCTTCTGCTCCACGACGCTGGTGGCCTTGGCGATGCCGAAGTCGATGACTTTGACTTCGCCCTCATAGGAGATGAGGACGTTGTCGGGGGACACGTCGCGGTGGACCAGGCCCAGGGCCTGCCCGTCCTCGCCCACGTGGCGGTGGGCATAGTCCAGCCCGTCGCACAGCTTGCTGACGACGTGGAGCGCCAGGGGAATGGGGAAGCAGCCCATGCCCGCCTTGGCGGCGCGGCGCAGGACCTTGGACAGCGGCTGTCCGTGCACCAGCTCCAGGGCGATGAAGTACTGGCCATTCACCTCGCCGAAGTCGAAAACCTGGGCGATGTTGCCGTGGCTCAGGCCGGCGGCCACCCGCGCCTCGCTGACGAACATCTCGACGAAGTCCGGATCATCGGCGAAGTGGGGGAGGATCTGCTTGATGACGCACGGCTTCGTCACGCCCGCCGCGCCCTTCAATCGCGCGCGGTAGGTGACGGCCATACCGCCCGCGGCGAGCTTGGACACGAGGACGTACTTGCCAAATTCCTGAGGCTGAGGGCCGGTTTCCGCCAAGGTGCAGGTGGTGGGGGTGGAGTCTTCGCAGCATAGCCTATTCCCAGGGGAATACCGGAAGAGGGCCAGCCGCCGATGGGACCTGAGAGGACGTGGGGTTGACCAGGACCCCCGGATTGCTCCCTCATAGGCGGCTCCAAGGGGTTCGTGTGGAGGACATGGCCGGTGCCCTCCTGAGAAGACTCGAGGCGAGGCAATGGCACACCCGCTGATGTCCCTGCTGCGTGGGGTGGGGATCGCGTTCATCGTGGCGCTGATGCCGGGGTTGGCGGCGGCGCAGGGAGAGGCACCCGCTCCTCCTTCGGTAGAGGGCGTGGGGCCGAGCGCCTCGGACGTGCCGCGGGCTGCTCCGGTTCTGGAGCCTGCTCCGATGGCTGTCGAGGGTCCCCTGGGGACACTGCCGCCCCTGGGCTCCGCGCTCTCCCCTCCGTCGCGCCCGGGGTTCCGGGTGCTGCCGGTGTTGGCCTCGGTGGTTCCAGGGCTGCTGTTTCACGGGATGGGGCCGCTGGTGGCGGGGGACACGCACTCGGCGGGACGGCTCTTCGCCATGGAGGGCACGGGGCTGGGGCTGCTCGCGGTGGGCGGGGTGCCCATTGCGCTGACGGGAGCATCGCGGCGCGTCATCGGCCCGCTGTACACCGTGTGTCTGGCGGGGGCGGGAATCTTCTCGCTGTCCGCCATGGCCAACATCTACTCGGTGGTGTCTCCGGCCTTCACTCCGGGAGTGGCCGCGCCGCGCCTGCCGCCGCTGGAGCTGGACTTCGGCTACCAGCACGTGAGCGATCCGAACTTCGACTATCGCCACTTCGTTGTACTGGGAGCCACGGCGCGGCTGGACTCGACTCGGCTGGAGGCCGCCGTGCGGCTGTCTCCGAACGAGGGCAACGCGCGGGTACGGCTGGGCGGTGCGTACCGGCTGCTGGGCGAGCCCGAGCAGGCGCGAGGCGGCGCGGACGGCACGGCGCTCGATTTCGAAGGCGGGGTGCTCTACCACCGCTTCCCCACCGAGGGCTTCGTGCTACTGGGCGGCGAGGTGGGCCTGCGAGGCCGGTATGCCATGGCGCGGCTGAGCCCGAGGCTGGAGGGCTCGTTCGCCGAGGTGAGCGCGGGCCTGGCGTTGCAGGGCTACAGCTTCTTCGGGCCGATCAACGATGATGCGCTCCACGAGCAGGTGTTGTTCACGTTCGGGTACGGCGTGTACCTGGGGCGCTCGGGGCCGCTGCGAGGCGAAGCGCTCCTCTATTACGACCACCGGAAGGACGACTACGCCGGGGGATTGAAGTTCGGAGCGGGCGTGCCGGGGTACTTCGGCCTGCGAGGCCGGGTGCTGCTGAGCGAGCACTGGGGCGTGTCCGCGGATGTGCAGGCGGGCTCGGCGTATGTGGCGCGAGTGTCGGCGGTGTACACGATCGGAGGTGAGCCGTGAGGCGCGTGGGACTGTTGCTGGCGTTGCTGCCGCTGGCCGGGTGTGTGCGTCCCGCGGAGGGGCGTGCGCTGAAGGACCTGGAGATCGGCCACGCCGAGGGGGCGGGACTCTCGGTGGTGGTGGAGGACGGCCTGGCGTCGGTGCGGAGCCTGGAGTCCGGAGCGCTGACGCTGTGGGGGAACGCTCCGGTCCTGCGCGTGCGAGCCACGCCCTCGGCCGCCGCGCCCGAGTGGTGGACGCTGATGGTGCGCAACGCCATGCCGGACGCGGAGCTTCAGGCAGAGGCGGGCGGCGAGGCGCTCGAGGTGGAGGACGGGCCTTCTCCGCTGCCGACGGTGAAGATGTGGCGGGTGCGCCTGCGGCCTGGAGCCGAGGCACGCCTCCAGGTGGCGCCGCCAGATTGGGCGACGGCCCAGCCCTTCCGGTTCGTGGCGCTGGCGGACGTGCAGGAGGCGCTGCCGCGCGTGGGAGACATCTACGCGCGCATCAACGAGGACCCGTCGCTGCGCTTCATCTTCTTCTCGGGAGACCTGACGGAGACGGGCAGCCGCGAGCAGTTGCAGGAGTTCCAGGAGCGGCTGGAGGAGTCACGCATCCCGCTGTACGCGACGCTGGGCAACCACGAGACGTTCACCCTGGACCTGCCGTACTTCGAACTGGTGGGTCGCGGCAGCCAGCACTTCACCTTCCAGGGAGTGCACTTCACGCAGTTGGACACGGGCAACGGCACGGTGGATCCGCTGGTGGAGGAGTCGCTCGACGGGTGGTTGGAGCAGGGCCGGGATGCGGTGCACGTGGTGGGCATGCACATCCCTCCGCTGGATCCGGTGGGGGTGCGCAACGGCTCGTTCTCCAGCCGCAACGAGGCGGCGGCGCTGGTGGGCAAGCTGGCTCGGGCTGGAGTGGACCTGACCCTCTATGGGCACGTGCACTCGTTCTACGCGTACTCGAACGCGGGCATCCCCGCCTACATCTCCGGAGGAGGGGGCGCCATCCCCGAGCGCTTCGATGGAGTGGGGCGGCACTTCCTCGTCGTGGATGTGGATCCTTCGAAAGGCGTGCAGGATGTAGCGGTGGTGCGGGTGGACTGAGCGTCTGCGGAGGCACAGCACGGATGGACTCATCTCTGAACCTCCAGGCCCGGCTGAAGCGCTGCCGCCCGGCGCACCTGCTGATGGGCCTGTTCTTCCAGGGGACGCTGGACCACCTGGAGCGGCTCATCGGGAGCGACGTGACAGGTGAGCTCCGGGCGCAGGTGAGGAGCACGGAGAAGCCGGTGCTCCCAGTCCTCTTCTATCCGGTGGGCGACTACCTGAAGCTGTTGCAGCTGGGGGCCCAGGCGCTGGTGGAGCGCGGCCGGAGCTTCTCGGCAGCGCTGGACGAGCTGGGGTACGGCACGGCGGAGGCGCTGTTCGCTTCCTCCATGGGGCAGATGCTCGTGGTGGCTGCGGAGAAGGGGCCTCACGAGGGCTTCGCGGAGCTGCCCGCGGTGCTGAAGATGATCGCCATCTTCGGCGCGCGGGAGTACCAGCGGGTGGACGAGACGCACGGCCGGCTCTCCTTGCGAGGAGAGCTCCAGGGGCCGTCCTGGAGCACGGGGCTGCTCCGAGCCGTCCTCGAGCGGGTTGTCGGCGGAGAGGGCACCGTGGAGGTAGGTTCCGAGACGTTCATCCCCTACCTGGACTTCACCCTGGAGCTTCGTTGGGGATGACGCCGCTGGCCTCGGGCGGGAGCGAAGGCGGCGGGGCCGATTTCTCGGCCTCAGGAACGAGCCTCTTGAAACGGACCTGAACATCTGTGCAGATAGAGGCAACCCTACCTCAGAGGTCTGCCATGTTCGATTCGTCCGGAAATGATCCCATCTCCCCCGCGCTGCAGGACTTGCTGAAGCTGTTCGGCCAGGAACTGTCCCAGGTGAAGTTCCCGGAGATGGACCGGGCAGTGCTGGAGCAGGCGGCCGAGCGGGTGAAGGAGAAGGCGGAGGAGGTGGCTCGGGCGCAGGCGGCGCTGGAGGCGGCGCGCCAGTCGCTCTACGAGAGCCAGGAGGCGCTGCTGCAGAAGGGGCAGCGGGCGCTGGCGTACGCTCGCATCTTCGCCGAGGAGGATGCGGAGTTGAGCGCGAAGCTGGATGCCATCAGCCTGCCGCGTCCGGCCCGCAAGGCGCCGCGAGCCGAGGGCGCGATGGCGCTGGAGGCTCCCGCGGTGCAGGCCGAGGAGAGCGCGCCGCGTCGCCGGGGCCGTCCGCCGAAGGCTCGGGGCAGCGCGCCGCTGTTCGCCGAAGGGGCCTCGCCCGAGGCCATTGCCGCCGTGGAGGCCGAGTCCGCCAACGGCACGCTGCACACGGCCTGAGAGGCCCCCGCACGAGGGGCTGCTGTCTGTACAGCAGTCCGGAGGGCAGGGCATTGGATCCCAGACAGATGTTCTGAACTGAAGCATTGCCACCGGAAAGGTTCATACACACCGTTTGGGCTCCAGGCGCGCCACCTGGGCACACAGGAGCCAGCTCATGAAGACGCTCTCGTCCACGGGTTCGTTGGATGAATCGCGGTGGTCCATTCCTTCCGCGGAGGTGACCTCTGTCTTCCAGTGGAAGTACGACGGAGGCCGCAGCCGGCTGCTCTCTCTCTACGAGAAGGGAAAGACGAAGCAGTGGGATGCCAACACGCGGCTGGACTGGTCGTTGCAGGTGAATCCGGAGAACCCGTTGGGGTTCCCGGACTTCTATGTGGTGCTGCACGGTTCGGACATCTGGGAGCGGATGGATGCGAAGGAGCGCGGCGAGGCGCGCTTCCACCTGGATGCGTGGCGGTTCTCGCAGTTCCTGCACGGTGAGCAGGGGGCGCTGGTGTGCGCCTCCCGCGTCGTCCAGACGGTGCCGGACCTGGATGCCAAGTTCTACGCGGCCACGCAGGTGTTCGACGAGGCACGGCACGTGGAGGTGTTCTCCCGCTACCTCCGCGAGAAGCTGGGGCTCATCTATCCCATCAACCCGAGCCTGAAGACGCTGCTGGAGCAGGCGCTTGGGGATTCGCGGTGGGATTTGACGTATCTGGCGATGCAAGTGCTCATCGAGGGGCTGGCGCTGGCCGCCTTCGGGTTGATCCGGGACTTCGCCACCGAGCCGCTGGGCCGCTCGCTGACGGCCTACGTGATGCAGGACGAGGCGAGGCACGTGGCCTTCGGGCGGCTGGCGCTCAAGGATCTGTACCCCCAGTTGACGGAGCAGGAGCGGGACGAGCGCGAGCAGTTCGCCGTGGAGGCCTGCTACCTGATGCGCGATCGCTTCCTGGGGCAGGAGGTGTTCGAGGAGCTGGGGCTGGACGTGGCCGCGTGCATCGAGCACATGCGGACGTCGGAGCTGATGCGCGAGTACCAGAAGATGTTGTTCTCGCGCATCGTGCCCACGCTGAAGGACATCGGGCTGTGGGGCCCTCGGCTGCGCGGTGCGTTCGCGGACATGGGAGTGCTGGAGTTCGCGGAGCTGGACACGGAGGCGCAGGGCCGGGCAGACGAGGATGTGGCTCACGAGCTGGAGCAGTTGCGCGAGACGCGGGACACCTATGTGAAGGGGGTCACCTCCGAATTAGAGGCGACGCACTGAAGCCGCGAGGGAGCGGGAGCTGGCGTGCCTGCCAGGCCGTCCACAGCAGCAGTGCGGAGAAGACGAGCGCATAGGGCCGCCAGAGCAGGAGCTGGCGGGCCGCGTCGGCGCCGAGCAGTGCATCCGAGGTCAGCACACCGGTGAAGCCCGCGAGGAGCACGAGCGCGAGCCCACCGCGTGTCCGGGTCTCGGCGGTGGCTCGGAGGAGGGGCCACGCCATGACGAAGTTCGCGCGCCAGGCGAGGGGCGAGAGCAGCGTTACACCGAGGCAGCACAGCGCAAGCAGGTCCACGGGGCCGGCTCGGCTCCAGGCGACCACGGCTACGAAGAGGAGGAGCGCGACGGCTTGCGCCACGGCGAGCGCCGAGCCAGAGGGCTGGGCGTCCGAAGGAAGCACGAGGGAGAGCAGCAGGGTGGGGAGTCCCTGAGGGTTGTGGCCGAGCGCCCACGGTGGGGTGGTGCGGGCGAGCGTGTCCAGCCAGGCGTGGCCCTGGGCGAGCAATCCGGAGAGTCCGTACCGCGCGACGGAAGGGATGGCGAGGACGAGCCCCACGCCAACGCTGGCGGCGAGCACCCGCCAGTGCTGGCGTATCAGCAGGAAGAGGGCGAGCAGTGCGGCGGGAGGCTTGAGGAGGACAGCCACGGCGAAGGCGGTGGCAGGGCGCCAGGTCTGGCCGCGCTCGGCACCCACGGCCGTGAGGGCCAACAGGAGCAACATCACTCCATCCACCTGCGCATAGAAGAACTCGAGGTGGAACGCGGGCAGCAGGGCCAGCGTGGCGAGCACGGGGGCCCAGGGCCAGGGGGAGCGTTCACCCACGGCGGGTTGCGCGCGAGAGGCGAGTCGGGCCAGGGCTCCCACCGCCGCCACGGAGCCCAGGTTCCACAGCGCCGCCGCGGCGCGCGCGGGCAGCAGGGTGAAGGGGAGGAACAGGGGGGCCGTCAGCGGGGCGTACTTGAAGGGCATGAAGCCATCGCCGGCGGGGTACAGGTCCGCGCCTGCCAGGAAGCGCTCTGCGGCGAGCAGGTACACGCGGAAGTCCAGGCCGCGCCGAGGATGCTGCCCGAGCACCACTGCCAGCACGGCCAGCACCAGCAGCAGTACACGGAAGGCCCACTCGGGAGCCGAGGCAGCGGGTCCGCGTCGGATGCTCATCCCCGGATCAGCGGGTGTCGTGGCGGCCATGGGCGGGCATGCTTCTAATCTCCTTCAAGCCTTTCCCTGAAGGAGAAAGCCGCCACTCGGGAGCCTCAGGTGGGGTTTCGCACCTACAAGCCGTAGGCCTCCAGGAGCCCCAGCCACACCTCGCTGAGCGTCGGGAAGGACGGCACCGCATGCCACAAGGTGTCCAGTGGAACCTCACCCGCCACGGCGATGGTGGCCGCGTGCAGCAGCTCGCCCACCTCGGGCCCGGTGAAGGTGGCGCCGACGATGACCCGGCGTGACTCGTCCACCACCAGCCGGGCCGTGCCATCCAGGTTCCGTCCGAGCAGCTCCGTCCCGGCCACATGGCTCAGGGACTGCTGCACGGTGCGCACGCGCAGGCCCTGCTTGCGTGCCTGTTCCTCGGTGAGCCCCACGGACGCTACCTGCGGGTGCGTGAAGATGACCTGCGGCGTCGCCCTGGCATCCGCCCAGGCCCGCACCTCCTTACCGGCGATGTGGTCTCCCGCGAGCCTCGCCTGGTACTTGCCCATGTGCGTGAGCAGGTTGCGCCCGTTCACGTCTCCGCAGGCGTAGAGCCAGCCTCCGTCCACGCCCTTGGCGCGGAGCTGATCATCCACCTCCACGGGCTTGCCCGGAGTCAGCCCCACCGTCTCCAGGCCGAGCTCATCGGTGTTCGCCACGCGGCCCATGGCCACGAGCAGCTCGTCCGCACGCAGCGTATCCCCCGAGGAGAGCGTCACCGTCACCTCGCCCTGACCGCCAGGCCGCTGGACGCGAGTGGGCTCCACGCCCAGGCGAACGGTGACGCCACTGTCTCGCAGGGCCTTCTCCACCTCTTCGCTCACGAAGGGCTCGTAGCGGGACAGCAGCCGGCGGCTCCTCTGAACCAGCGTCACCTCCGAACCGAGCGAGCGCCAGGCCTGTGCCAGCTCCACGGCCACCACGCCTCCGCCGAGCACTACCAGCCGCCGTGGCACCTCCTTGGCTCCCGTGGCGCCGCGATTGTCCCAGGGCCGTGCCTCCTTCAAACCGGGGATGTCTGGCAGTCGCGGGCGGCTACCGGTGGCCAGCACCACGGCCTTGCGCGCCGTCAGTTCGCGCGAGCCCTCCCGACCCTCCACCCGGACCGTGCGCGGGCCGCTCAGGCGTCCGTGGCCGCGCACCACGCGGATGTTCGCCTTCTCGGCCCACTGCGCCTGCGACTCGTCGTTGTAGTCGCCAACCATGTAGTCGCGGTGCTTCAGCACCTCGCGAGCATCCAGCGGAGCCTTTGCCGCTTCCTGGAGCCCAGGCGTATGCCGCGCGAGCCACTGGGCCTCGGCGGGTCGCAGCAGCGCCTTGCTGGGAATGCACGCCCAGTAGGAGCACTCACCTCCGAGTAACTCCTGCTCTACGAGTGCCACCGAGAGTTTGGACTCCTTTCCTGCACCCGCGCGCTCCGCGGCGACTTCACCCGCAGGGCCTCCGCCGATGACCACGACATCGAATGCTTCCGCCATGTGCTCACCCCCGTGTCTCCCTGCTGCCTACGCTGAGGGTCGGAGCACGCCAAGTCGCGAGGAGGCATCTGCCTCCAGCGCAACAGAAGCCATGTCCCACCGGTCAGCCGTGGGAATAGGGGGCCGCCGGCCGGGCTCTCAGCCGCCAAGAAGCCCTGGGCGCACGCTGCGCCGCGTCATATTCGATTCGAGCCACGCAGCCTCCCTGGTCGCAGTGGGCCGATCCGAGGCCTGCCTGCCATGGCGGCAGGCTTCGGGTGTACTCCATTGAACGGACGGTGCGCGGGGCGGTCAGTCCCCGGAAGAAGGATCCGTCGCCAATCATTGCGAGATAAGTTCCCGCCATGACGGGGATGGCCTACAATCCCGTCTCGGACAACGCGAACATGCTGGGGCGTCGTCTAATGGCAGGACGTCAGACTTTGAATCTGATTATCAAGGTTCGAATCCTTGCGCCCCAGCCACCTCGCTCTCGGGGGGTGTAGCTCCGCCACCCGAGACGCGTGCACACGGGGGTGGTGCCGATGCCGCAGAAGGTGCTCCTCCTCGTCTCTGTAGGCAGCCCGCCGCCCACGCTGCTCAAGGAGCTCGAGGAGCCGCTCGCCACGCACATGGGCATCACCGCCGTGCCGAGCAAAGGGGCCTTGCCCCGTCCCGATTACGCCTTCAACAAGGACCGCTCCCAGTACCACTGCAACGCCATCATGCGGCGGCTGGTGACGCTCCAAGAGCCTGGGCACTCCCTGGTGATGGGCATCACGGATGTGGATCTGTTCGTACCGGACTCGGCCTTCGTGTTCGGCGAGGCGGACCGTGAATCCCACTGCGCGGTGGTGAGCACCGCCCGCCTGCGAGCTGGAGCCGACGCGGATCAACTCCGCCGCCGCGTCCAGGTGGAAGGGGTGCACCAGGCCGGGCACCTGCTGGGGCTGTCCTACTGCGAGGATCCCCGCTGCGTGATGTTCTTCGCCCAGATGCCCGTGGACTGCGATCGCAAGCAGCTGGGACTGTGCAACATCTGCCGCAACGAGCTGGCGAAGCTCAACCGGTAGGAGCATCTCCTCCCTGTCATTGAATGAGGCCGTTGCGTTGACGTCTCGAAGGGGTGCCCCCAGAGTGTGGGCGCCTTCTTCAAGAGCAGGGAGCCTATGAAGTGCATGAGTCGGATGGTCGGCGCGTTGGTGTTGGCCGCGAGCCTCGCGGCATGTGAACCCATCGACATCGATGATGGTGGCGGTGGTGGGGGTGGTGGCAACGTGCTGTTCACCCGGGGATTCGCCTTCGTCCGCGAGGACCGGAACGTCTACGTGGTGGACGACGCGGGCGACCCCAACAGCCCGAAGCGGCTCACGACGATCGGCGGAGCTTCCCAGCCCGCGGTGTCGCGCAATGGACGCAGCGTCGTCTTCGTGCACCAGACGGCCACGGGCTTCGAGCTTCAGACGGTGCCCACGGATGCGAGCACCGGGCCCTCCACGGTGTTCGCCTCGGGGACGACGGCGTGCGCGAACTGCACCAACTTCCGCTATCCCACCTTCAGTCCGAACGGCAGTGTCATCGTCTTCGCGTTCAACCGGGGCTCGGGCAACTTCGCCCTGGGCCGGGTGAACGTGGACGGCAGCACCTTCCAGGTGCTCACCAATCAGCCCAGCACCTCCTTCGGCGCACCGTCGTTCTTCCCGGATGGGCAGAGCGTGCTCGCGCCGTCGGGCTCCACCAGCACCCAGCTCAGCCAGCTGTCGCGAGTGAGCCTCACCGGTACTGTCTCCTCCATCACCAACGACCTGGGCAATGAGGTGCTGTGGGTGGTGAACCGGGCCGCGGTGTCTCCGGACGGACAGCAGGTGGCGCTGGATGGACGCCTGTCATCGGGCGGCTCGCGCATCTTCGTCGGGCCGCTGAGCGCCCCCAACACGATCTCGCGGGTGACGGATCACCCCGGTGAGCCGGGTGCCCAGGACACCTTCCCCATCTGGATGAACACCAGCCAGGTGGGCTTCCTCTCCAACGCGGGCGGGACCACGAACATCTACCGGGTCAGTGTTCCCGCGACGACGGTGGGCTCGGGCACGTTGCTGATCCCCAGCGCCGGCGACCCCTCCTATGGAGGCCCGTAGGCCTCCGTCCTCCTGCTGCGTATCTCACAGGCCCGCTGAGCAGGCGAGCGGCCCCGCTAGCGCTTGTGCGGAGAAGGCGCCATGCTTCCGGCCCGGAGGTAGCTGATGTCCCTCTTCGATGCCGTGATGGCCGGTGATGAGGCCCGTGTGGAGGAGCTGCTCGCCGCGGGCGAGGATCCCAACCCCCTGGGAGATCGCGGCCGCACGCCGCTCATGGTCGCCGCCGAGGCCGGCCACGCGGACATCGTCCGTCTGCTGCTGGACGGTGGAGCCGAGCCGATGCTCACGGACGACATGGGCGAGACGGCGCTGCTGATGGCCGCCGCGCATGGCCACCCGGCGGTCTGCAAGCTGCTCATGCCTCACGCCAGGTCGGACGAGCGCGACATGGCGCAGACCCTGCTGAGGACCTCCGGCGGGAGCATCCTGGATGTGCCGCCCGGCCCCCCGGGTGATCGCGCTCCCCCCAGCGAACGCAGCCGCAAGATGGCCTCGGCGGGCGCGTATGTGGCCGAGAAGCTCGGCGACGACGGGCCGGCCAAGCGGCTGGCGCGGCTGCTGCGCTCGGAGAAGGGCCGCAAATAGGCAGGCCTCCGGGGGCCGGACGATATGCATGTCAGGCCCATGCGTTCTTCTCTTGCTGGGGCGGCCGGGCTCCAGGGTCTCGAGCCGGCGGGCAGCTCCCCGAATCGCAGTCTCAGGAGGATCTGCCATGAGTCACCGCGTCATGCGTTGGTGCCTGTTCCTCGGTCTGCTCGTGGGGTTGAGCGGTTGTGGCTCGGCGCGCCATCAGGAGGCGCTGTACCGCGCGACGTATCAGCACGTGTACGCCCAGCCGGTGGAGCAGGTGTGGCCCGAAGTCGTCAGGCTCGTGACGGCTCAGGGCTATGGGGTTCGCAAGAGCGGCAGCCAGTTCATCCTCGTCACCGAGTGGCGCAACGACACGGCGATGTCGCGCGTGGTCAGCTCCTCCTCTCGGCTCTACGCGGAGGGCTTCCGGGTCGACAACGGCTCGTGCGCGGTGCGCATCTTCCGGGAGACGGTCTTCACCGGGAACAAGGGCGCGATGACACCGCGCGACAGCATGTTCACCGACAGCCTGACGGTCGGCACCGCGGGCGATCTCAATCCCGCCGCCGAGGACGGTATCAGCCGGGTCCAGTACGTGGGCAATGCGCAGGACCGCACGCCCCTGACCAGTGGGCCGGTGCAGATGAACCGCAGCGTCAGCCGGGACGGCGAGCTGGAGTGGAAGCTGCTCCAGTACCTGGATGAGAACGCGGCCCTGGGGATCCAGGCCGAGCTCGCGCAGAAGGAGCGCAAGTAGCTCGGGCGCTTCGCTTCACGAGGAGCCCGAGCCCTGAGGCCCGTTACTCGGGCTTGGCGCTCACCGTGGCACCAGGAGTGACCGTGGCCGGGCCGGACTTCGTCTCGAGGGCGTCGGCCACCAACTCGGTGATGTCCTTCACCTTGATGTTCTCCTCGCGGCCCGTGTCGTTCACCGCGTCGCGCAGCATCGTCGAGCAGAACGGGCACGCCACCGCCACCACGCCGGAGCCGCCCTTCTCCTTGTAGTCGCCCACCTGGCCCGGCTTCTTCTTGTCCGTGGCATCCGGGAAGGGCGTGCTCGGCTGGGCCGCGTGCTGCAGCGTCAGCGCCGCCTCGTTGATGCGGTTGTGGTTGATGCGCGTGCCGATGTGCTCCTCCATCCACATGCGCCCGCCACCCGCGCCGCAGCAGAAGCCCTCGCGCTTGCTGCGCTGCATCTCGATGACTTCCAACCCCGGAATCGCCTTCAGCACCTCGCGCGGCGCGTCGTACACCCCGTTGTGCCGGCCCAGGTAGCACGGGTCGTGGTACGTCAGCTTCGAGTTCATCACCTGCGACAGCTTGATGCGCTTGTCCTTCAGGAGCTCGTTCATGAGCTCCGTGTGGCTGATGACGCGGTACTCGCCGCCGAACTCCGGGTACTCGTTCTTGATGGTGTTGAAGCAGTGCGGGCACTGGGTAATCACCGCCTTCACCCCCAGCCCGTTCCACGACTCCACGTTCATCTTCGCCATCGTCTGGTACAGGTACTCGTTGCCCATGCGGCGCGCCGTCTCGCCGTTGCACATCTCCTGCTTGGACAACGTCGCGAAGCTCACTCCCGCCTCGCGCATGATCTTCACCAGCGCCCGGCTCACCTTCTTCTGCTTGTCGTCGTAGCTGCCCGCGCAGCCCACGAAGAACAGGTACTCGTACGGACCGCCGCCATCGCCCCACGTGGGCAGGTGCAGATCCTCCGCCCACTCGTCACGCCGGTCCTGCCCGATGCCCCACGGGTTGCCCTGGCGCTCGATGCCCTCGAAGACGCGCTGGATCTCCTGCGGGAACTCCGCCTTCACCTGTACCTGGTAGCGGCGCATGTCGATGAGCCGGGGGATGTTCTCGATGAACACCGGGCACGCCTGCTCGCACCAGCCGCAGCTCGTGCACGCCCACACCGTCTCCGCCTTCAGCGCGCTGCCGATGATCTCCGGCAGGGGCTCCTTCACCCCGCTCGGGGCGTAGCCCTCCTCCACCCACTGCTCATGGTCCCAGAGCCAGTGCTTCAGATCCTGGTTCACGCCCTTGTGCGTCAGCGGCTTGCCGGTGATGTACGTGGGGCAGTGCGTCTGGCAGCGGCCGCACTCGGTGCACGAGTACAGGTCCATGCCCTGCTTCCACGTCAGGTCCTTCACCGTGGCGGTGCCGAACTCCTCCTTCTCCAGGTTCGGCGTGCCCAGCTTGCCGCTGGGCCTCGTGCGCTGGAAGAAGACGTTCGGCAGGCCGGTGATGATGTGGAAGTGCTTGCCGCGCGGCAGGAAGTTCAGGAACGCCAGGATGATGGTCAGGTGCATCCAGAACCCGGCCAGGCCCAACACGTGCGCGCCATGCGTGCCCAGCGCCATCATCCCCAGGCCCACCACGCTGGTGGTCGGCTCCCACCACACGAAGCTGCCGTTCTGCGCCACCATGTGACTGCCGCCGAAGGCGAACTCCGTCACCATCAGCCCGCCGATGAAGCCCAGGATGAGGTAGGCCTCCCACGAGGGCGTCATGCGGTCCGGCTTCACCTTGGAGCGCAGGAAGACGAAGTACAGCACGCCCAGCACCGCCAGCGTCGCCACCACGTCCTTCACCAGCAGGTACACGCGGTACAGGTTGAGCACCGGCGGGTGGTTCACCCAGAACGGGTGCCCCAGGTCCGTGAGCACCTCGAGCGCCGACTCGCTGAAGCCCATCGCGAACAGCGAGAGGCTGCGCAGCTGCAGCACCAGGAACGCCGCGAAGATGAACACGTGCATCAGGCCCGGAGTGAACTCCTCCGGATCCACCATGCGTTTCTGCCCGAGACCGAAGCGCAACAGCTGCATCGCGCGGAAGGGGATGTTGTCGAGCCGGTTCTCCCCCTTCATCGAGAGCAGGGCGCCGACGCGGCCTGCCATGGTCATGACGAAAACGGAGAGGGCAACAGCGATGAGCAGGCCTGTGATGATGGGGCTCATAGGGGCTCGGGGGCGCTCGGCAGCCTGTAAAACGGGTGGCGCATTGCCGCGATGCGGCAAGGACTGTCTCTCAACCTAACAAGGTTGATTCGCGAATCAAGCACGGAGGTGGGTGAGAAGCCCAGACCCTTGCCCTCGAATCCCAGCAAGCATTCGGGATTCGACGAGAGCAGGCGTCCAGCCGTGCGCTGCCCGACGTGCGTGGGCTGCGAGTAGCTCAACGGGTTTACACGCTGGGAGCACGTGCCCACCCTTCCGGTAAATCGGTCAACGCGTTGTGGAGACACCGCATGGTGCGGCTCTCCGTCGACCGAATGGGGGGCGCCCGCCGGGGGGCGAGCGGCTGTCGCCGTCTACCCGAGCCGCCGTCGCGGAGCGTCCGGAGGTTGCACCATGAAGCACGACGACACGACGTATCTGGACGATGACAATCAGGGCTTCGTCGTCCTGGGAGATGACGGAGAGAACCAGAAGGTGCTCCCGGTGACCGTGACTGCTGGCGGCCGACAGTGGACGTACAACGAAGAATCCTGGGGCGGTTGGGATCCAGAATAGGTCGAGCGCCCCCGCGGCCCGTGTCAGCGCGGGGGCCCCCGCAGTCCGCCATCGAAGCACTCCATCGAAGCACCCATCCGGGTCGTAGCTCCCCGCGAGTTCCCCGGTGTCTCCCGCTCGATTCCACGCGTTTTCCGGGACTCTGGCCGCAGGAGGGTTCCTGCGAGGCGCTGCAAACCCCTGGAATCCTTGAGGTACGAAGTAGGTTGAGACGCGCCGAGCGGACCTGCTGTCTCCTTATGTATAGGAAAGCGGCACAATAGCCCTCATCGAGGGGAATCGAATGAAGCTGACGGCCTGGGCAGTAGAGCGCGACAACGAGCAGGGCAGGGATGTCTCTCTGCTCGTCACCCTGGAAGCCGATGAGGATGCTCCTCGCGCTCCTGTTGCCGTCAATCTCCTCATCGATCGCAGTGCCTCCATGCGCGGCGCGCCTCTCGTTGCTGCCGTCGAGGCCGCGCAGGCCCTCGTCGCTCAGGCCGGGCCGCGCGATTACATCGGCCTGCTCGCCTTTGATGGCATGCCCGAGCAGGTCCTCCCTGTTCGCGCCATGGAGCCCGATGCCAAGGCCGAGCTCTCGGAGCGTCTCTCCGCGCTCGAGACGGGCTCCGGCACCGCGCTCCATGAGGCCGTGGATCTGGGTGCCGCCTCCCTGCGCCGCGTGCTCATCCCCGGTGCCCGGCCCAAGCTGCTGCTCCTCACCGATGGCGAGCCCTCCGTCGGCCCCGCCTCCATCATCGACTTCCGTCAGCTCGGCTCGAAGGTCGCTGAGTCCGGGCTCACGCTCCATGCACTCGGCCTCGGCCGCCACTACATGCCGGAGATCCTCGAGGCTCTCACCAGCCCCTCCGGCACCGGCTTCTCCCACGCCGATGACGCCGAGGCCCTGCCCACCACCGTGGCCGGCATCGTCACCGAGCTCTTCGGCGAGGTGGCCTCCGAGGCTCGCGTCCACGTTCTGCCCTCTGGCTTCTCCGAGCTGCGCTGCCGCCACCGCTATCCCGCTCGCGTCGAGGGTGACGCGATGAGCGTCCTGCTCGGTGCCATCTCCCAGGCCTGTCTGCGCCGGGCCCTCTTTACCGGCCGCCTGACGTCCGCCGACTGGAATGTCTCCGTCACGGCGTCCTTCCTGGAGCGCGGAGACACCCGTCGCCCCTCCGTGCCCGTGACTCGCGTCCTCCCGGACAGCCCTCAGGGCAAGCTCGTTCGCGCGGTCACCGTGGAGTTGGATCTCGTCGCCGCCGAGGGCGCTGCTTGGAAGGCCCTCTCCCGGCGTGATGTCGATGCCGCTGGCCGTTCGCTCAACGAGGCCGAGGCGGCTCTGCATGAGCTCGTTCGGCTGTCCGTGGAAGAAGTGCCCGCGCGCCGCCACCTGGAGCGTCTGGCGGATCTGCGGCTCGCCGTGGAGCGCCGTGTCGCCGAGCTGCCCGCCCTCATGGTCCGCCGCGCCAAGGCCGAAGGGGCTCGCACCTCCGTCAGCCAGGTGATCCGCATGCCCGTGAATCCCAAGAAGAAGGTGGAGCACTGAGGGCATGACCTCCTCGCTGGCCACCGTGCGCGATGCATTGCGCGAGTTCGAGGCCAGCGGCGCCTTCTCCGAGCCCGCCTTCATCGCCCTCCGCACGCTGCTGGCTGGTACCGTTCCCGGTGAGCTCGTCGACGGTCTGCTCGGGCTCTTCTTCGAGCGCCACATCCTTCACGACACCCGTCGGCGCGAGCTCCTCGCCATGGACGATGATGCGCTGGCGCGTGCCCTGCGCCATCGCTTCCGCCAAGTTGTCGCCGATGGCCGCGAGGATCATGAAGCCGCCCATGCGCTCGGGGCACACGTGCGCGACGTGCTCGCCCGCGTCGTGAGCGGACCGCCAACGGTGGCTCCCTGGCCCGCACTCATCACCCAGGGTCAGCGCTTCAGCCGCGCCCAGGTGGAGGAGGCCATCCGCGCCCATGCCGGAGAACTCGGACGCTGGCCCCAGTCCGCTGAAGCCCTCCGCGAACTCATGCGCCGCTATGCCCCGGAGGCTCCTACTCCTCCGGACGACGAAGAATCCGGGCTGCATGATCCACCCGAGGCGCTCCGGCGACGCATGGACGCCCAGCGGCTGGCCGGTCAGCTCCTCCAAGTGCTCCGGCCCCAGGAGCGCCTCCTCCTGCGCCACCTCCTCATGGAGGAGGGCACTGTCGAGGATTGGGCACGCGGACAGGGCCTTGCTCGCGCCACCGCGTACCGCGTGCTGGCCCGGCTGAAGACCGTGTGCCGCTCCGAGCTGGAAGGCCGCTCGAGCTCCACCCAACTCAAGGCCCTCGAGGCCCTGTTCGGACAGCGCGGCAGCTAGGCAGCCCGCGTCTCCTACACCTCCCACCTCTTAGAGAAGTCACCACGTTATCGGGTGAAACTCCCGGGGGGCTCGTGTCACATGCCTCTCCCGGGGAATGCCTGCCTGCCAGCAAGGTTGCGAGGGGCCTGACAGTAGGGGTGGCAGGGGCCGGGCCGACGGGTTAACGGGAGGCACATGAGGCGTCAGCGGCTATCGAGTTGGGGAGTGCTCCTGTGTGGGTGGGTGGCTTCGTCCGTGGCGTGGGCCGGGCCGCCCGCTTCGGCCGTGGGCTCCGGCGCTCCCGATGAGGGCGAGCCGCGCGTGGAGACCGAGCTGCTGGTGGACTCCTCCCAGGTGAAGCCCGGTGACGCCTTCCGTGTCGGCGTCCGCTTCAAGATGGATCCCGACTGGCACATCTACTGGAAGAACCCGGGCGACGCGGGCCTGTCCACCGATGTGTCCTGGGACACTCCTGGCAGCACCGTGGGCGAGCTGCGCTGGCCCTTCCCCGGCACCTTCCGCACGCCCGACGGCTTCATCATCACCTACGGCTACCATGATGAGGTGCTCCTCTTCGCCGAGGCGCGCGCCTCCGAGCAGGCCTCGGGCAGCCTCACGCTGTCGGCCGCGGTGGATGCGCTCGTGTGCCGCGAGCGCTGCATCCCCGCGCAGATGCTCCTGTCGCGCTCCCTGGCCGTGGGCACTCAGACCGTGCGCGATGCGGAGACCTCTGTCCACTTCGATGCCGCTCAGGCCCAGGTGCCGCTCACGCTGGAGGCAGCGAACCTCACCGCCACGCTCGCCCTGGAGTCCCAGAGCCTGAAGACGGGCCAGCCCTTCTCGGGGACGCTCACCGTGTCCACCCGCGAGGGACAGCTCCCTCAAGGCGTCGAGCCCGGCTTCTTCGTCCCCGAGCGCATCAAGGGAATCAAGCGCATGGACCTCACCGAGGAGGCTCCCGCTCGGTTCCGGCTCCAGGGCGATGCCTCGGCGAATGCTCCCAAGGAGGCCCCGCGCTTCAAGGGCGTGCTGCGGCTGGGCACCGCGCAGACCGGTTACCGCGCCGTCGAGGTGGATCTCCCGCTCGCTCCCGTGGAGGCCGTTCCTGTTGCCGCGAAGGCTCCGCCGTCGGTGGCTGCTCCGGTGGCTCCGATGCAGGCGCAGATGACGGCGCCCGGTGCGCCCGCTTCGGGGATGTCCCTGGGCGTGGCCCTGCTGTTCGCCTTCTTGGGTGGCGCCATCCTCAACCTCATGCCGTGCGTGTTCCCCGTGCTGGCGCTCAAGGCCTACGGCTTCACTCGCATGGCCCAGGAGGATCGCGGACGCGTGGGCCGCCATGCCCTGGCGTATACGGGCGGAATCGTCGGGACGATGTTGCTGCTCGCCTTCGTGGTGATCGCCGTCCGCGCGGGCGGCACCACCGTGGGCTGGGGCTTCCAGTTCCAGGAGCCCCTCTTCGTCTCCGCCGTCTGCGCCGTGCTCGTGGCCTTCGCGCTCAACCTCTTCGGCGTCTTCCACGTGGGCACTGATGGCACGGCGCTGGCCAGCAAGGTGGATGCCTCGCACGGCCTGTCTCGCAGCGTGGGCGAGGGCGTGCTCGCGGTGGTGCTGGCCACGCCCTGCTCCGCGCCGATGATGGGCACCGCGGTGGGCTTCGCCTTCGCCGCGGGCACCGGCACCGTGCTCGCCATCTTCACCGCGCTGGGCCTGGGGCTGGCGCTGCCCTTCTGCGCGCTCGTGATGATTCCCGGGTTGGCCAAGCGGCTCCCCAAGCCGGGCGCCTGGATGGAGCGCGCCAAGCAGTTGCTGGGCTTCGCCCTGCTTGGCACCGCCGTGTGGCTGGTGTGGGTCGTGGGCGGGCTGGCCGGCGTGGATGGCATGGCCCGGCTGCTCGCGTTCCTCGTGGCCGTCGCCGTGGGCACCTGGCTGTACGGTCTGGCGCAGGCGACGGAGGGGACTCGGCGTCTGGTGGGCATTGTCGCCGCGCTGGCCATCCTGGTGACCACCGCTGGCTTCGCCCTTCGCTTCGAGGAGGGCGCCGCCCCCACCGCGCGCGCCTCCACCGCGTCGGCCGCCCAGCCGTGGGACGAGGCAGCCGTGGCCGCCGCGCTCAAGGCCGGCCAGCCCGTGTTCATCGACTTCACCGCGGACTGGTGCCTCACCTGCAAGTTCAACGAGCGCACCGTGCTGACGAGCGAAGGGGTGCGCGCGGCCTTCACCCACCATCAGGTGGCCTTCTTCGTGGCGGACTGGACCCGGCGCGATGCTCGCATCACCGCCATGCTCGGAGCCCATGGCCGCGCCGGAGTGCCCATGTACCTGGTCATCAGCCCCTCCGCGCCCGAGCGCCCCGAGGTGCTCCCCGAATTGCTCACCGCGGACACCGTCATCCAGGCCGTGAGGCGGGCATCCGGGCTCAGCGCGGAATCAACGTGAGGGTGGCTGGTTACTCCGGGCGACAACAGTTTCACCGGCGAGGGAGGGACTCCCTCGTGCCATCCCCGCAGACAACAAGGAGCTGAAAGCCATGAAGCGTGTCTTGACCGCCCTCGCGTTCACCGCCGCCCTGGGCGTCACCGTTCCCGCCTTCGCCGCGGACACCGCCGAAGTAGGGAAGCCCGCCCCCGCCTTCACCCTCAAGGACGAGACGGGCAAGGAGTACTCGCTGTCCCAGTACAAGGGGAAGATCGTCGTCCTCGAGTGGACCAACCCCGGCTGCCCCTTCGTCCAGCGCCACTACAAGGCGAAGACCATGCAGAACACGTGGAAGGGCTACGACGCGAGCAAGGTGGTGTGGCTCGCCGTGGACTCCACCTCTTCCGTGACGCCGGCCTCCGCCACGTCCTGGAAGAAGGAGCAGGGCTTCACCTACCCCGTGCTGCTGGACTCCGATGGCAAGGTGGGTCACACCTACGCCGCGAAGACGACGCCGCACATGTACATCATCGATGAGAAGGGTGTGCTGCGCTACGCGGGCGCCATCGACGATGACCCGCGCGGCAAGAGCACCACCGCCACCAACCACGTGAAGACCGCGCTGGACGCGCTGCTCTCCGGCCAGCCCGTGACGGAGACCACCACCGAGCCCTACGGCTGCAGCGTGAAGTACAAGAGCTGAGCCGTCCCTGTCGTGTCCGGGCCTCTGTCCTCTCGACAGAGGCCCTCGTGTCACCCGCAGTCACGAGCCACCGGACGAGGTGAGCGCGGAGCTCCTCGGCTCTCGAGCCCTGGAGCCGCTGCTCCCACGCCCCGTGAGGCTCTCTTCCCCACATCTGCCTGACGTGTGTCACCCTGTAGCGGACCTGTACTTCTGATCCTGGAAACGCCTCCTGGGTGGCCCAGAGTGCAGAAGCGAGGTCAGAAACGAGCGCTCCCCCGAAGCCTCCATTAAAAGGAGGAATAGGGCAGGTGTCGGAGGGGGGAGCCGATGATCTGCCTTCACGGGATCCAAAACCTGCCTGCCCGCCCAACCGTAAGGCAGGCATGCCGTTGTTCACTCGTGTGTGCAGTATCATTGCAGAACTTCAGGTAAACGCCCGGATCCCCTATACCAGGGCGCTGACATTCCCCCGGGCGGGGCCGTTCCGCCCGGCGTCGTCTTGAGGTCCCCGTGTCCACGCGTCTGTCTCTCGCGCTGCTGTTGCTGGCCTTCACCGGATGTATTGATGGCAGTACCCCGGTGAACGTGGGCGCCACCCGAGGCGAGCCCGATGCCACCCACTCGACGGTGGAAGTCGTACCGGACACCGGGGTGGCCGCGGACGGGGTGTCGGTGGCACTCGTGAAGGTGACGGTGCGAGACCGCAATGATCGCGTGCTCTCGGGGGTGGCGGTGTCCTTCACCGCGACGGGCTCGGGAAACACGCTGACGCAGCCGCCCGTGACGGATTCCAGCGGTTTGACGCAGGGCTCCATCGCCTCCACGCGGGCCGAGACGAAGACGCTGACGGTGGTGGTGGGCAGTGGTGACAGGACGGTGGAGCTGACGCAGCACCCGGACGTGACGTTCGTTGCGGGTGACGCGTCGCGTCTCGAGTTCGTCACCCAGCCGCCGGGCTCGGTGCGTGCGGGAGAGGTGTTCGCGCCGGCCGTGCATCTGCGGGTGCTGGATGCCCAGGGCAACGTGGTGACGGCCCCGGTGGATGTGACGCTGACGCTGGAGCCTGCGGCCAGTGGTGCCACGCTGGGCGGCACCGCGACGCGCGCGACTTTGGAGGGTGAGGCGAGCTTCGATGACCTGGCAGTGACGCGCGCCGGCGTGGGCTACACGCTGGTGGCCAGCGGGCCGGGGCTCGTGTCCGCGACGAGCACGCCGTTCGATGTCACCGCGGGCCCCGCGGACCCCACGAAGACCCTCGTCGAGGTGAGCAAGAGCGGCGTGGTGGCGGACGGCACGGACTTCACCGTCATCACCGTCACCGTGAGGGATGCGTTCGACAACCCGGTGCCGAGCCAGGCGGTGGACATCTCGAGCACGGGTTCCGACAACACGCTGACGCCGTCCGGTTCCACCTCGGGAGCGGATGGCACCGTCACCGCGACGCTGAGCTCCACGACGGCGGAGGTCAAGACGATCCAGGCGACGGTGAACGGCGTCGTCGCTCCGCCCACGCCGCAGGTGACGTTCACCTCGGGGACGGCGGATCAGCTCGTCTTCGTCGTCCAGCCGCCCGTGCAGACCGTGGCGGGGCAGACGATGGCTCCCGCGGTGGAGGTGCAGGCGCTCGATGCCCAGGGCAACCGCGTCAACTCGGCCAGCTTCAACGTCACGCTCGAGCTGGAGCCGACGACCAGCGGCGCCACCCTTGGGGGCACCGTCACCAAGGCCCTGGTCTCGGGGGCGGTCAGCTTCGGTGACTTGAATGTGAAGAAGGCCGGCGCCGGCTACACGCTGCGCGCCACCGCGTCGGGCGTCACGGAGGCGCTGAGCAACTCGTTCACGATCGTCGCGGGGCCGGTGGACCTCACGAGGACGCTCGTCCAGGTGAGCAAGGGCACGGTGACGGCCGATGACTCGGACTTCACCACCATCACGGTCACGTCTCGCGACGCCTTCGACAACCCGGTGTCGGGCCAGGCCGTGGGGCTGTCGGTGTCGGGCACCAGCAACACGCTGTCGGCGGACAATGGCACTTCGGGCTCGGATGGCACCTTCAGCGCCACGCTCAAGTCCACCAAGGCCGAGCTCAAGACGGTCTCCGCCACGCTGAATGGCTCGGCGGTGTCTCCGCAGCCGCAGGTGAACTTCGTCTCGGCCACGGCTTCGCGGCTGTCCTTCGTGGTCCAGCCGCCCACGCAGACGGTGGCCGGGCAGACCCTGGCGCCCGCGGTGCAGGTGGAGGTGCTCGACCCCCAGGGCAACCGCGTCACTTCGGCCAATGCCAACGTCACGCTTGTTCTCGAGCCGGTGGCCAGTGGCGCCACGCTCGGCGGCACCACGACGAAGACGCTGGTTTCGGGCCTGGTCGACTTCAGTGACTTGAATGTGCAGAAGGCGGGGACGGGCTACACGCTGCGCGCCACCGCCACGGGCCTCTTCGATGCCGTCAGCACGGTGTTCGATGTCAGCGCTGGACCGGTGGACCTCTCGCGGACTCTTGTCGAGGTCAGCAAGGCCACGGTGACGGCCGATGGCACGGACTCGACCACCATCAAAGTCACGTCCCGGGACTCCTTCGACAACGCGGTCTCGAACCAGGCCGTGGGGCTGACGGTGTCGGGCACCAGCAACACGCTGTCGGCGGCCAGCGGCAACACGGGTTCGGATGGCACGTTCAGTTCCACGCTCAAGTCCACGAAGGCCGAGGTCAAGACCGTCTCCGCCACGCTGAATGGCACGGCGGTCTCGCCGCAGCCGCAGGTGACGTTCGTCTCGGGCTCGGGTTCGCGGCTGGCGTTTGTCGTCCATCCGCCCGCGCAAACGGTGGCCGGGCAGGCGATGACGCCTGAAGTGCAGGTGGAGGTGCTCGATGCCCAGGGCAACCGCGTCACCTCGACTAGCGCCAACGTCACGTTGAAGCTGGAGCCGGTGGCCAGCGGCGCCACGCTCGGAGGCACCACCACCAAGGCTCTGGCCGCGGGACTGGTCAGCTTCAGTGATCTGAATGTGCAGAAGGCGGGTACGGGCTACACGCTGCGCGCCACTTCCGTGGGCCTCACCGACGCGGTCAGTACGGCCTTCGACATCACCGCCGGGCCGGTGGATCTCACGAGGACGCTTGTCCAGGTGAGCAAGACCACGGTGACGGCCGATGGAGCGGACTTCACGACCATCACCGTGACGTCTCGGGACTCCTTCGACAACCCGGTTTCGAACCAGGCTGTGGGCCTGACGGTGTCTGGCACCCTCAACACGCTATCGGTGGCCAGCGGCAACACAGGCACGAACGGCACGTTCAGCGCCACGCTCAAGTCCTCCAAGGCCGAGGTCAAGACGATCACCGCCACCGTGAATGGCACGGCGGTCTCGCCGCAGCCGCAGGTGACGTTCGTCTCGGGCTCGGGTTCGCGGCTGTCGTTCGTGGTCCAACCGCCCACGCAGACGGTGGCCGGACAGACCCTGGCTCCTGCGGTGCAGGTCGAGGTACTCGATGCCCAGGGCAACCGGGTGACTTCCGCCAGCGCCAACGTCACGCTGACGCTGGGGCCGGTGGCCAGTGGCGCCACACTCGGTGGCACCACGACGAAGGCGCTGGCTTCTGGGCTGGTCAGCTTCAGTGATCTGAATGTGCAGAAGGCAGGGACGGGCTACACGCTGCGCGCCACAGCTGCGGGCCTCACTGACGCGGTCAGCACGGCCTTCGACATCACGGCTGGGCCGGTGGATCTCACGCGGACGCTCGTCCAGGTGAGCAAGACCACGGTGACGGCGGATGGCGCGGACTTCACCACCATCACCGTGACGTCCCGGGACTCCTTCGACAACCCGGTGTCCGGCCAGACGGTGGGCTTGGCTGTGTCAGGCACCTTCAACACGCTGGCGCCGACCACTGGCACCACGGGTACGAATGGCACGTTTACCGCCACGCTCAAGTCCACCAAGGCGGAGAGCAAGACCGTCTCCGCCACGCTGAACAGCTCTCCGGTCTCGTCGCAGCCGCAGGTGACGTTCGTCTCGGGCACGGCTACCCGGTTGGCTTTCGTGGTCCAACCGCCCACGTCGACCGGCGCTGGGCAGACGATGACTCCCGCCGTGCAGGTGGAGGCATTGGATGCCCAGGGCAACCGGGTCGCTTCTGCTAGCGCCAACGTCACGCTGACGCTCGAGCCAGTGGCCAGCGGCGCCACGCTCGGCGGCACCACGACCAAGGCGCTGGCTGCGGGTCTGGTCAGCTTCAGCGATCTGAACGTGCAAAAGGCGGGCACGGGCTACACGCTGCGCGCCACCGCCTCGGGCCTCACCGATGCGGTCAGCACGCTCTTCAACATCACCGCCGGAACTGTGGACCTCACGAGGACGCTCGTCCAGGTGAGCAAGACCACGGTGACGGCGGATGGCGCGGACTTCACCACCATCACCGTGACGTCGCGGGACTCCTTCGACAACCCGGTTTCGAACCAAGCTGTGGGCCTGACGGTGTCTGGCACCGGCAACACGTTGTCGGTGGCCAGCGGCAACACGGTCGCGGATGGCACGTTCAGCGCCACGCTCAAGTCCATCAAGGCCGAGGTCAAGACGATCGCCGCCACGCTGAATGGCACGGCGGTCTCGCCGCAGCCGCAAGTGACGTTCGTTGCAGGTACGGCCTCCAAGCTGTCATTCGTGGTCCATCCACCCTCACAGACGGTGGCCGGACAGACGCTGGCGCCTGCGGTACAGGTCGAGGTGCTCGATGTTCAGGGCAACCGGGTGACTTCCGCCAGCGCCAACATCACGCTGACGCTGGAGCCGGTGGCCAGCGGCGCCACGCTCGGAGGCACCACCACCAAGGCGCTGGCTGCGGGTCTGGTCAGCTTCAGTGACCTGAATGTGCAGAAGGCGGGCACGAACTACACGCTGCGCGCCACCTCAGCAGGTCTCACGGACGCGGTCAGCACGGCCTTCGCCATCACCGCCGGAACTGTGGACCTCACGAGGACGCTCGTCCAGGTGAGCAAGACCACGGTGACGGCCGATGGAGCGGACTTCACGACCATCACCGTGACGTCCCGGGACTCCTTCGACAACCCGGTTTCGAACCAGGCTGTGGGCCTGACGGTGTCGGGCACCAACAACACGCTGTCAGCGGCCAGCGGCAGCACGGACACGAACGGCACTTTCAGCGCCACACTCAAGTCCACCAAGGCGGAGAGCAAGACCGTCTCCGCCACCGTGAATGGCACGGCGGTCTCTCCGCAGCCGCAGGTGACGTTTGTCGCAGGCACGGCCACCCAATTGGCCTTCGTCGTCCAGCCGCCGACTCAGACGGTGGCCGGACAGACGCTGGCGCCTGCGGTACAGGTCGAGGCGCGGGATGCCCAAGGCAACCGGGTGACTTCCGCCAGCGCCAATGTTGCGCTGACGCTGGAGCCGGTGGCCAGTGGCGCCACGCTCGGAGGCACCACCACCAAGGCGCTGGCTGCGGGACTGGCCAGCTTCGGTGATCTGAATGTGCAGAAGGCGGGCACGAACTACACGCTGCGCGCCACTTCCGCGGGCCTCACGGACGCGGTCAGCACGGCCTTCGACATCACCGCCGGAACTGTGGACCTCACGAGGACGCTCGTCCAGGTGAGCAAGACCACGGTGACGGCGGATGGCACGGACTCCACCACCATCACCGTGACGTCGCGGGACTCTTTCGACAACCCGGTGTCCGGCCAGACGGTGGGCCTGGCTGTGTCGGGCACCAGCAACACACTATCGGCGGCCAGTGGCACCACGGGCACGAATGGCACGTTCACCGCCACGCTCAAGTCCATCAAGGCCGAGGTCAAGACCGTCTCCGCCACGTTGAACAGCTCTCCGGTCTCGTCGCAGCCTCAGGTGACGTTCGTTGCGGGTCCTGCCACCCGGTTGGCCTTCGTGGTCCAACCGCCCACGTCGACCGGCGCTGGGCAGACGATGACTCCCGCCGTGCAGGTGGAGGCGCTGGATGCCCAGGGCAATCGGGTCACTTCATCCACGCTCAGTGTGACGCTGGCGATCGAGCCGGTGGCCAGTGGCGCCACGCTTGGTGGCACCACCACCAAGGCGCTCGCTTCGGGCGTGGCCAGCTTTAGCGACCTGAAGGTGCAGAAGACGGGCACGGGCTACACGCTGCGCGCTACCGCCACGGGCCTCACCGATGCGGTCAGCTCGCTCTTCAACATCACCGCCGGGCCCGTGGATCTCTCGAGGACCCTCGTGGAGGTCAGCAAGGCCACGGTGACGGCCGATGGCACGGACTCCACCACCATCACGGTCACGTCGCGGGACTCCTTCGACAACCCGGTGTCCGGTCAGGCCGTGGCCCTCACGGCCTCGGGCACCAACAACACGCTGGTGCCGACCAGCGGCACCACAGGCACGAACGGCACGTTCACCGCCACGCTCAAGTCCATCAAGGCCGAGGTCAAGACCGTCTCCGCCACCGTGAATGGCACGGCTGCCACGGCGCAACCGCAGGTGACGTTCGTGCCAGGGCCCGCCGCCAAGCTGGCCTTCGTCGTCCAGCCGCCCGCGCAGACTGGCGCCGGGCAGACGATGACTCCCGCCGTGCAGGTGGAGGTGCTCGATGCCCAGGGCAACCGCGTCACCTCGTCCACGCTCAGCGTGATGCTGGCGCTGGAGCCGGCGGCCAGTGGCGCCACCCTGAGCGGCACCACCACGAAGGCCGTGGTCTCGGGCCTGGTCAGCTTCAGTGACCTGAGCGTGCGGAAGGCAGGCACCGCCTACACGCTGCGCGCCACCGCCACGGGCCTCACCGATGCGGTCAGTACCCCGTTCAACATCGTCGCCGGATCGGTGGATCTCACGAGGACCCTCGTGGAGATCAGCAAGAACACCGTCACCGCCGACAACACGGACTTCACCACCGTCACGGTGACCGTGCGCGATGCCTTCGACAACCCGGTGTCCGCCCAGGCCGTGGCCTTCACCGTCACGGGCAGCGGCAACACGCTGTCCGCAGCCAGCGGCTCCACGGGCACGAATGGCATCTTCAGCGCCACGCTCAAGTCCACCAAGGCCGAGGCCAAGACGATCTCCGCCACCGTGAATGGCACGGCCGTCTCTCCGCAGCCGCAGGTGACGTTTGTCCCCGGCCCCGCCGTGAAGCTCGCCTTCGTCACCCAGCCGCCCACGCAGACGGTTGCGGGGCAGGTCCTGGCGCCCGCGATCGATGTGGAGGCGCTCGATGCCCAGGGCAACCGCGTCTCCTCGCCCAACGTCAGCGTGACGCTCGTGCTCGAGCCGACGTCCAGCGGCGCCACGCTCGGAGGCACTGGGACTCGCATCACGGCCTCGGGCGTGGCCAGCTTTGGCGATCTCTTCATCCAGAAGGCGGGCACCGGCTACACCCTGCGCGCCACGGCTCCGGGCCTTACGTCCGCCGTCAGCAACCCGTTCAACATCGTCGCGGATGTTCCGTCGCTCCCGCAGACCACCGTCACGCTCAGCAAGAGCACCGTCGCCGCCGACAACCTGGACTTCACCACCATCACCGTCACCGTCAGGGATGCCTTTGGCAACCCGGTGTCGGGCCAGGCGGTGAGCCTCGCCGTCACGGGCAGCGACAACATCCTGTCGAGCACCAGCGGCCCCACGGCCGCGGATGGCACCTTCTCCGCCACGCTCAAGTCCATCATGGCGGAGATCAAGACCGTCTCCGCCACGCTCAACGGCAATCCCATCGCGCAGCAGCCGCAGGTGACGTTCATCCCCGGCCCGCCCGTGAGCCTGCGCTTCCACACCGAGCCGCCCCTCGCCGTGGGCGCCGGGCAGACGATGGTGCCCTCGGTGCAGGTGGAGGTGCTCGATGCCCAGGGCAACCGGGCGACCGGCTCCACCGCCACGATCGCGCTCGCAGTGGAACCGACGTCCAGCGGCGCCACCCTGGGCGGCACCGTGTCTCGGGCGGCGGTCGCTGGTATGGCCACCTTCGATGACCTGTTCGTCCGGCAGGCCGGCACCGGCTACTCGCTGCGGGCCACCTCGGTGGGCCTGAGCGATGGCGTGAGTGGGCTGTTCAGTGTCATCGCCGGCACACCCTCTCTGCTGACCTCCACGCTCACGGTGGCTCCCGCCAGTCTGGCGGCGGACAACGTCGCCGAGGCCACCATCACCGTCACCGTGAAGGACTCCTACGGCAACCCGGTGTCGAATCAGTCGGTGGTCCTCGCCGTCTCGGGCGTGAACAACACGCTCACTGCGTCCAGCGGCACCTCCGGCACGGATGGCAAGTTCGTCGCGAAGCTGCGCTCCACCACGGCGGAGGTGAAGAACGTCGACGCCACGGCGGCTTCGCTCACGCTGCCGACCGCCACCGTCACCTTCGTGGCGGGCCCTGTCTCAACCCTCAACCTGGTGGCCGTGCCCACGCAGTTGGAGGCCAACGGCACGGACAAGACGACGCTGACGGCCACCGTCGAGGACTCCTTCGGCAACCGCGTGCCCAACGTGGCCATCACCTTCACCGCGACGGGCTCGGGCAACATCTTCAACCCGGGAGACGGCAACACGGATGTCAACGGCCAGCGCATCGCCGGCCTGAGCTCCACCGTCACGGGCGTCAAGACGGTGACCGCCACAGGCGCGGGCAAGACGGGCATCGCCACAGTCACCTTCCTGCGGCCTCCCGCCCAGGTGATCAACCCGGTGCTGGTGGGCAGCACGGCCTCGAGCTGCGCGACGCTCCAGTACACGTTGACCCAGGCGGCCTCCTCTCGCGCCGACGTCATTGTCGAGTACGAGGACAACGGCGTCTTCAAGCGCGCCACCCAGGCGGGCTCCTCCACCGGCTCGGGCGTGCAGGGCGTGGCCACCTCGCCCACCGGCGTCACGCACACGTTCCTCTGGAACAGCACCGCGGATCTACCCTCGTCCACCGCGACCATCCGCATGCGCATCACCGCCCAGGTGCAGGGCGCGCTGCCCAGCAGCGGCTACATCAACGGTGTCGTCATGGCCAACGGCATGCAGTTCGCCGCACCGGGCCTCGTGCCCGCGGGCACCGCGCCGGGCCTGGTGGCTCGCGCGGACCTGAACAATGACGGGAAGACGGACATCGTGGTGGGCAGCGCCACCTCCAATGATCTTCAGGTTCTGCTGGGTGATGGCGCCGGCTCGTTCGCAGCCGCAACGCCCGTCACCGTGGGATTCCCCTCCTCGGCCCTGGTGGTGTGGGACGTGGATGGAGACGGGAAGATGGACGTGCTGACCGGCGGTGCCTCCAACAGCAACGTGTACCTGCTCAAGGGCACGGGCACGGGCACCTTCAGCGCGGCCACCGTGGCCACCACGCTCCAGGGCCCCGCGGCCGGCCTGGTGGTGGGCGACTTCAACCGCGATGGGAAGGTGGACCTGATTGCCACCAGCACGGCGGGCACCGTGGAGGTCGCCCTGGCTACGACGGCGGGGGTGTTCGGCGCTCCCACTCGCACCACCGTGGGCGGCTCGCCGCAGGCCATCGCCACCGCGGACCTCAACCTTGATGCCCGGTTGGATCTCATCTTCGTGGACCCCACGCAGGACGTGAAGGTGATGCTGGGCACCGGCTCGGGGACCTTCGGCGCGGTGACGCCGCTGGGCATGGGCGCGGGGGTGACAGCGCACTCCGTGGCGGACCTGAACAAGGATGCGCGTCCGGATGTGGTGGCGGCCCTGGGTGCCAGCGGCACGGTGCGTGTCGCACGCGGCAACGGGGATGGCACCTTCTCCTTGCAGACGGCCATCACCACGGGTGGTCAGCCCGCGGGGCTGGCCGTGGTGGACATGGACGAGGACAGCAACCGGGATGTGGTGGTGACGGGCGTGGGCAGCGATGTGCTCATTCTGTCCGGCAAGAGCGATGGCTCGCTGAACACCACGCCGCGAGTGACGCCCGCGGGAGGCCCCGCCACCTCGGTGGTGGTGCTGGATGCCGACCGCAGCGGCCGTCAGGACATCGTGGCGGTCCGCCCGGCCAGCAACGGTGTGGCGGTGCTGCTGAGCATGCAGGCTGATCGCTGCGAGGCTGCGCTCAACGCGGGCCTCCATCTGCAGGTGAGCCCCTCGCCCGCCGCCTCCACGGTGGCGGACCTGGATGGAGACGGCCGCCCGGATCTGGTGGTGGCCGTGGGCGGTACCACGGCGGGCGCCAGCGCGCTGGCCGTCGCCAAGGGCCGCGGCAATGGCAGCTTCTCCGCCTTCACCACCGTGTCCCTGGGCACCACCGCGCTCAACCCGCAGGGCGTGACGACCGGAGATTTCAACGGCGACGGGCGGTTGGACCTGGTGAGCGCCAACCAGAGCGCTAACACCGTGAGCGTGTTGCTGGACAACGGCGCGGGCGGCTACGGCACTCCGGCCACGTGGAACACGGGCGCCGGGCCGAAGGGGATGGCCACCGCGGACTTCGATCTGGATGGCAAGTTGGACCTGGTGGTCGCCAACAGCACCGGGAGCAACGTGACGGTGCTGTATGGCAACGGAGATGGCACCTTCCCCACCAGCTTCAACTTCAACGTGGGTGTCTCCCCGCAGAGCCTGGTGGTGGTGGACCTCAACGGAGACGGCAAGCCGGACATCGCCACGGCCAACTTTGGCGGCAGCAGCGTCACGGCCCTGCGCAACAACGGCGGCCGTTCCAGCACGGCCTTCACCAGCATGGGCAACACCGTGGCGGGCTACGCGCCACGAGCCATCAGCGCCGGAGACTTCAACGGGGACAACAAGCCGGACATCGTCGTGGTGGGCAACCCCAGCAGCGTGGGCGCGGTGAGCGTGATGTTGGGCGCGGGCGATGGCACCCTGGGCTCCGCCGCCACCACCTCCGCCAACCCGGGCACCCCCGAGTTCAAGGACCCGCGCGGTGTCGTCGTCGGAGACTTCGACCAGGATGGCAAGCTGGACGTGATCGCGGGCAACAACACCGATGTGAGCGTCATCCTGCTCAAGGGCCTGGGGACCGGGCGGTTCACCATTGGCTCTTCCACCGCCACGGGCACGGGCATCGTGGACATGGTGGGCAGCGACGTGGACGGAGATGGGTTGCCCGACCTCGTGGGAACCCTCACCGCGGACAACCGCGTCTTCGTGCTGCGCAGCAAGGGCATTGGCCTGCCTGGCCCGACGGCCTACCCGCTGCAGTCGGTGTCGGGGGCGGTGACTGGCCGCGGTGTCACCGTGGTGGACCTGAACAAGGACGGCAAGCCGGATGTGCTGACCACCAACCGCTCCACCAACAAGCTGAGCCTGTTGTTCGGAGACGGTACGGGCAACTTCCTGTTGTCCTCCACGGCTCCCGCGGTGGGTACTGCCCCCAGCTTCGCTACCACTGGAGACATCGATCGCGACGGCAACACGGACGTGGTGGTGACCAACAACAACTCCTCCACGCCCAGCATCTCCGTGCTGCTGGGAGATGGGAACGGGGGCCTGACGAAGCTGGCCACGGACCTCACCTATCCCGTGGCACCTCGGAGCCCCTTGCTGGTGGACTTCAACAGTGACGGAGCCCCGGACCTGCTCGCATGTGGTAATGCCGTGTACCTGCGCCTCAACACCGGCGGCGGCACCTTCGCCAACTACACCACGAACACTGTGGGCGGTGCGCCGCAGTCCGAGGTCGTCGCCGACTTCAACCTGGATGGCCGGCCGGATGTGGCGGTGACCAACAACGCCAGCTCCGCCGCAGTGGGCGTGCTGCTGGGTAACGGGGCCGGCGGCTTCGTGACCCCGGCGAAGACCCAGGGCTTGTCTGGTGCTGGCGTGGCGCTCGCTACGGCGGACTTTGACCGGGACGGGAAGCCGGACCTCGCCGTCACGGTCACTGCCAGCACGGGCGTGTATGACGTGAAGGTGATCAAGGGCCGGGGCGATGGCACCTTCGACTCCACCGTGTGGGCGACGCTGAGCTTCAGCGCTCCGTCGGTTGCTCCGGAGTGGATCCAGGCGACCGACTTCGATGGAGACGGGCGGGCGGATATCGCCGTGTCGGCGCCGGGCGTGGATGCGGTGATCATCTGGCGCGGCAACGGCGCCGGAGGCTTCTCCGCACCCTCCATCTGGGGCTCGACGGACCAGGCGCAGGCTGCGACGCTCGCGGACGTCAACGGCGATGGCCTGGTGGATGTCGTCAACGGCGGCTTCAGCCTGCTGGGCGTGCTGCCCGGCCGCTGAGCCGCCCGTGGGATTCAGGCCGCTGCGGGCTTCACGCCGGAGAAGACATAGGCGGACAGCTCGCGGCGGCGGCCCTTGCGCAGCACATCCAGGCGGACCTCGGGGTGGAGGGACAGGGCCATCAGGCGCTGCACATCATCCACGCTCCCCACCGGGCGCTGGTTGATGCCCAGCAGCAAGTCCTCTGGCTGCAGGCCCGCGTCGTCCGCGGGAGTCCCCTGCTGTACCTGGAGGATGAGCACCCCGCGAGGCTGGCCGGTGTCCCGGGCGTGTTCGGGTTCCAGCGCCACCGCTCGGGCCGCGACGCCCAGGAAGCGGCGCTCCACCTTGCCGCGCTGGATGAGGAGGCTGGCCACCCAGGCCGCGGTGGTGGCGCTCACCGCGAAGCCGATGCCCTGCGCGTAAGGCAGGACGAGGGTGTTGAGCCCCACCACCTGGCCGCGGGTGTTGAGCAGGGGGCCGCCCGAGTTGCCGGGGTTGATGGCGGCGTCTGTCTGGAGCATGCCCTCCAGGAGCGTGCCATCAGGCAGGGCGATGCTGCGGTTGATGGCGCTCACCACGCCCAGGGACACGGACTGCTCCAGACGGAACGGGTTGCCGATGGCCACCACGAGCTGGCCCATGCGCACGTCCTTGGGGTCGGCCAGGGGCAGGGTGGGGAAGTCCGAGCCCTCGGCGCGCAGGACGGCGAGATCCGTGGGGGCATCTCCGCCGACGAAGGAGGCCTTGCGCTCCTCGCCGGTGGAGAGCGTCACGGTCTGCTTTCGTGACTGGCGGACCACGTGGCGGTTGGTGAGCACGTAGCCGTCCGGAGTGAGGAAGAGGCCGGTGCCGTGGCCGCGGCCGTGCTCCACACCCACGACGGCGGGAGAGGCGCGGGCGACGAGCTCCTCGAGATCATCGGAGAACTGTTGCAGCAGTTTCATGGACGAAGCCTTTCTTTGGGGGCACGGCGCGTCACGAGCGCTTGCCGATGGTGAGGGAGACCTCGCGCAGCTCTCCGGCGCGCAGCACCTTGGCGGGGACGGTGGAGCCGACCTTCTCGTCGGCGAGGTAGCCGAGCAGATCCTCCACGCCCTCCAGGGAGCGGCCGCCGAGGTTCACGAGCACATCCCCCAGCAGCAGGCCGGCGCGGTGGGCGGGGCCGTCGGGGTCCACGGAGAGGAAGATGAGGCCGGTGTCCGCGCCAGCGAGGGAGGACAGGGGCTGAGGCAGGCGCACGGGGTAGGCGCCGACGCCGAGGTAGCCGCGGCGGATGCCGCCGTGTTCCTTGAGGGTGGAGACGACGCGGGTGAGCGTCTCGCCGGGGATGGCGACGGCGGCGGTGCGGGAGAAGGCGGCGGTGAGCAGGCCGAGGAAGCGTCCCTGGGCGTCCACGAGGGGGCCGCCGGAGAAGCCGGGAGGCAGGTCGGCATCGGTCTCCAGGTAGCGGTGGATGCGGCCGCCCGCGTGGGTGCGCCATTCATCTCCGAGGGCGCTGACGATGCCGAGGGTGGCGCGGGTGGTGCGGCCGGGGTGGCCGATGGCGAGGACGAGGTGGCCGACCTTCAGGCCCTCGAGGGGAGCGGGGGCGAGGGGCGTGAGGCCAGGGGCCTCGGTCTTGAGGAGGGCGAGGTCGGTGCTCGGGTCACGGCCGACGAGCTCGGCGGGAGCGGTGCGGCCCTCGGGGAGGCTGATCTGGATCTGGCCTTCGTGTTCGACGGCGTGGCTGGTGGTGAGGATGTGGCCATCGGAGCTCCAGACGATGCCGGTGGCGCCGTGACGGCGGCGGGCCTCCACGCGGACGACGGAGGGAGCGATGCGCTCGACGAGGGAGGCGATGGACTGGGAGAAAGAGAGCAGGTCGGACATGGCGTTTCCTTTCTGGACCAGAAACTAAAGGCCTCGGGAGCGCGCCACATCGGCGAGACGGATAGGGAGGAGACCTATCCGTTCAGGCAGGTGACCTCTTCTTTTGGAGGGGAGTGCTGGGCGGGACTGCGCGAGTGGGCAGGAGAGTCATGCTTTCGGGGAGGGGCGCAGGGCTCAGCTCTTGTCGGCTTGCTTGATCATCTGGAGCAGCCAGCCACGGTGGGAATAGACGCTGGTGAAGATGGACATGCGCTCTCCCGTGGGCTTCTGCGCGCCGATCGACGTGATCCCGATGAGCTCGTGCTTGTTGCTGCTCCTGACGCAAGCCCCTCCGCTGTCGCCACCCTGGGCATGAGATGCCACCTCGCCATCGAGCAGTTGCTGCTCTTCCGTCCTGAAGGCTGTGCTCCCCGTCTCCAGATAGATGAGCTGGGTCACTCGATTGTTTCCGAAGTGCCGGACGCCAAAAGAGGGAGACGCGTCATTCCCAGTGCCGTAGCCCACCATGGTGACGGCCTGTCCTACCCGGACTTCGGTCTCTGTGAGGCTGAGACGAGGAAGGGTGTCCTCCAAAGGCTCTTTCAAGAAGATGGCAGCGAGATCCGCATGGCTCCACACCACTCCTTGAGCCTGGCCACGTCGGCCCGAGATCATTTCGAGTGCGGGGTGGATCACCACTTCGCCGACATGGTCACGAATCTCCGGCCTGGAGGAGGAGCCTGTTGGGGTGGAAAGGTATCGGACCGTGGTCACGGTCACCGTCTCCGCACAGGGCGATTTCGCATCGATGATGCTCGTGAGCGAGACATCTTCGAGCGCTGACCCTCTCGAGACCACGTGCTTCACGACGCGGTCAGCGCGGGTGGGGCCCGTGGGTTCCATCCCAGTGAAGTGGGTGAGTCGGTCTTCGGCCTTGGTGGTCCTGGCCGCGCAGACACAGTGCCCCGCCGTGAAGACCAGCCGGGGATGGACGATGACGCCCGAGCAGGACTTGCGAGCGAGACGGCCTCTCTCCGTGACGATGCTGGCGCTCACCATGACAGAGGGCAGGTGGATGTTCTCCAGATCTGGCGTACCTGGAGCCACAAGCATCTCACCGGGAGGAAACAGTTCCGCGGATGGATCGGACACCTTGGATGGGGTGGAGGCACACCCAATCCACAGGGCCAACAAGGGGCAGCTCAGGCAGAGGATGGCGCGCCACGTTCGAAGGCTCATCATTCGCGGATTCCCCCATCAGGGTTGGGTTCGGCGGATGCTGCCAGGGCGATCTCTCGGAGCAGCCACGCCCTGAAGGGAGAGAGGTCTGTCATGGATGCTTCCCGGCCCAATCCAGTCGTCGAGATGCCGACGACCTCGGGGCCGTCGGGTGCCTCCCGAAAGCATGGACCTCCATCATCGCCCCTGAAGATGGAGTCATCCGAATTCTCGAGGAGGAACCTCTCGTCAGTGTCGGATAGGGATTTCAGCACTTTGCTCTGATGAACGAGCCGTCTTCCATCCAAGGCTCCCTGCGCCTCGTCGTAGCCGAAGCCCACTCGTGTCAACGTGTCATCGAGCCTGGCTGAGGTCTTCGCCAACCGAGCTGGACGGAATCCAGAGGGGACCGGCTCCTCCAGGAGGATGAGAGCCAGATCCGCATGGCTGGAGAGCACATCTTCCCCCTCCTTCAACCGAACCTCCAACTGTGGATGAGGACGGATCCGCCCTGGATGCTGCTGGGAGGTAGCGCCCCCGATCTGTCGGGGTTGGTGCGTGGCCTGGTCATAGAAGAAGACCGTCGCGATGGCACTTCGAGCACAGGAAGTGCCATCCACCCGTTGCTCCGGATCGCTGCCTGAAACGGAGACCTGACGGCGCTGGCAGACGCAGTGGCCAGCGGTGAGGACGAGGCGTGGGGCGACGATGACGCCACTGCATTCCCGGATCCTTCCCGAGCCAGGGCTCATCTGTGGATGGATCATGACTACGGAAGGAAAGCGGTTGTCTGCGTCGGGCTCCCCCACGGTTTCGAAAACGACAGCGCCTGCGAAGTCGGGTGAGGGGATTCCAAAGGGAGGATCGAGTTCGTTCAAGTCACCTGGGTCAGGGGATGGCGCCGCAGTTGAGGTCTCCTCGTGGGCTGGAGCAAAGCCCGCATCAACAGGGGCTCTGGAGAAACGGGTCGAGCACCCGCCGCACCCACCTGAGAGCCCGATGAGCAACGGAACCAGCACAAGGAGCGCGTGACGCAAGCGCATGGTCAAACCTGGGTCTCCCTCTGGAGCAACCGAGTACCGCGACCTTACGCTGGAGGCGCCATGGGCAGATAGAGCGTGAACGTGCCGCCCCAGTCCGGTGTGCTCCGCACCTGGTTACAACGTCACCCACCCCATGCGTGCGGCTCGGACGACGGCTTCCGTGCGCCGCTGGACCCCCAGCTTGGCGAGCACGGCGTTCACATGGAACTTGGCGGTGTGCTCGCTGATGGAGAGCCGGTCGGCAATGGCCTTGTTGGAGAGGCCCTCTGCCAGCAGCGCGAGCACCTCACGTTCGCGCGGTGTGAGGGGCTCTGGGCCGGGAGGCGTGGAGGTGGAGGCACGCGGAGTGGGGCGCACCGGCGAGAGCGCGGGCTCGAAGACGGCGAGCCCCCGAGCCACCGCCTGCAGTGCGGCCAGCAGTGCGCTGGGAGCGGCATCCCGGAAAAGCAGGCCTCGAGCGCCCGCGGCGAGAGCCAGCTCCGCCGCGGCCTCATCAGGCACCAACGCGAGCACGGGTGCCCCCAACTCGGGAGCGTCCAGGCGTCCTTCTGCCTCGGAGAGGCGCAGGCCCACGTCCCACAGCACCACGTCGGGAGGTTCGGAGCGGGTCGCCTCCAACTCCGAGAGGGTGCCAGCCGAGGCGATGGTGAGGTCCTCTCTGCCCAGCTCCGAGAGGGCGCGAGACAGGGCACCCCGGGCGAGCGGGTCCTCGGCAACGAGGGCGAGGCGCAGGGGAGAGGAGGACGAGTCCAGCACGTTCTCCCATGCCTAACCGGCCGGTGTGCGTTTCGCCGGGCCACGTGCGAGCTGTCATGCACCCCACACAGGGGGCCCAGGAGATGTAGCCTCCACGAGTGCTCTCTCGGTGAGGGAGGGGAGGAGAACACGGATGGGACGCTGGATCGCAATACTGCTCTGGGGACTGGGTGCGAGCGCAGGGGCGCAGGCGCAGGGCCGCTTCGCGAAGCTGGGGGACGAAGTGGTGTCCGAGGTGCGCGAGCGCTTCTACGACGCGAAGAAGGCCGAGGCCTGGGCCGCGAGCCACAAGGGCTACGCCGCGGCGGCGAAGAGCGAGGAGGACTTCGAGCGGCTCACGCGCAAGGCGTTGGCGGACCTGCAGACATCGCACACGGAGTACTACGCGCAAGACACGTGGGGCTACGTGGGGCTGTCGACGGTGTTCCGGTGGGTCTTGAAGCCGAAGAAGCCGGAGGAGTACGTGAGCCTGGGCGTGGATCTCGCGGAGCGCCCCGAGGGCCTCTTCGTGCGCCACGTGTTCCAGGGAGGCCCGGCGGAGAAGGCGGGGCTGCTGAGAGGCGATCGCATCGTCAGCGTGGAGGGGCAGCCCTTCCAACCGGTGCGCTCGCTGAAGGGTCGGGATGGCAAGCCCACGCGCGTGACGGTGGAGCGAGCGAAGGGCCAGCCGCCGCTGACAGTGACGCTGACACCACGGCTCATCGATCCGAAGACCGAGTGGCTCGAAGTACAGGCGAAGAGTTCGCGAGTCCTTCAGCGTGGGGGCAAGCGCGTGGCGTATCAGCACGTGTACTCATGCGCAGGCCCCGAGTTCCAGGACGCGCTGGCGGAGTACATCCTGTACCGCCTGGAGGATGCGGACTCGCTGGTGGTGGACTTCCGGGACGGGTGGGGCGGGTGCAACGCGGAGTTCCTCAACCTCTTCAACAAGAACCTGCCAGTGCTCACGTCGGAGGATCGGGCGGGCAAGCAGATGACGGCGAGGCCCTCGTGGCTCAAGCCAGTGGTGCTGCTGGTGAACGGCAACTCGCGCAGTGGCAAGGAGGTGGTGTCGTTCGCGATGAAGCAGCGGGGCATGGCCACGCTGGTGGGCGAGCGCACGGCGGGGGCGGTGATGGCGGGCGCACCGGTGCGCCTGTCCAACGGGGATCTCCTCTATATCGCCACGATGGATGTGGCCGTGGATGGAACCCAGCTGGAGGGCATAGGGGTGAACGTGGACGTCGAGGTGCCGGACGCGCTGCCGTACGCGGCGGGGAAGGATCCACAGCTCGACAAGGCGGTGGACGTGGCTGCCTCGCTGCGGCCGCCCGCGACGCCGGCCGAGGGCCTCAAGTAGGCCCCATGGCTCAGTAGTACACGCCGTCGAGTTTCTCGAGCACGGACTTGATGGCTTCCGGGGTGGTGCCGTTGCGCTTGGCAAGGTCGGGGGCGAAGTACGTGACGGCGGCGGTGGAAGCAGGCCGTTCCTCCCCATACCACTGGAAGAATTCGCGGAGCTTACCCGGCCAAGGCAGCGCGACCAGCTCAGCGGCTCTGCGCACGGGGTCCAGAATGGTCAAACCCGGCCACGGTGGGAAACGCATCGTCCGGGCATCGCAACTGAGGAAACGGGTCATATCCAGCTGCGCGGCGGTGAAGTCGCAATCCACGATGCTTCCGTCGGCCGTACCTTCCAAATTCCCGAAGTCGTTGCTGAAGTAGCGACCCTTGAAACGACACCCTGTCAAATGGGCGTGGTCCCAGCCGAAATTCTTCAGCACCCGGGTCACCTCAATGGTGCACTCCACGAGTCGCGTCTTGTTGACGTGAAGTCTCTTGGCGGGCACACCTACTACAAGGGTGCAACGCCGAAGCGTCAGGTGGTGACCCAGAAAGTAGAGCGAGTTGCGATCAGTGAGTTCCAACCGTTCGTTCTCGATGACCCGGTTCTCGTAGATGACGTTGTTCAGCCACATTCAAACGGCCCCTCAGAACGTGATCATCCGGAAGAACTCCTCGGCCATCCTTCGCCCGTGCAGTTCCATGTTCCACTCCGTCCCGGTGAGGATCTCGTATTTGATTCCTGTCGCCGGGTCCACCGCGTCGACACCGGTCTGACTCCACCGCAGGTGCCTGAACTGGTCGCGCAGCTGCTGCTCGACCCATCTCCCTCGGAACATGCGCTCCATTAGATGCGCCCTGATGTAGTCGCCCTGTTTGATGGCCTCACCGACCGCGTGAGATTCGGCGTCGCGCAGTTTGGTGCGGCTCCAAGCGTCCCTGACGCGCAGAGCCGCTGCCTGGAGCTCATCCCCCATTGGGTCCTTGGCCGGGATGTCCCGGATGGACCTGTTGGCTGACACGTGCCAGCGCTGGTTGTGGATGAGCACCTGCCGGTTGCCGCCTTGGTGGCGGATGATGAGGGTGGCTCCCGCCAGCCCCTCCTCAGCCTCTTGCGCCACCGCAGCCGCGCGGCTCCCAGGGCGGCGCACCATCAGAGTAACGGTCTGCTCCTCGGCAATGGCGGCCGCTTCCACTTCTCCTGCCGTCGCAAGGCTCATGCCTTGAGCCCCTGCCCGGGCCTCCGCCAGAGCGAAGCCCGGCAGCTTCGGCAACTGAGCGCTGAACCTCGCCGCGCCTCCCGTGATGGCCGCCGTCACGACCAGAACCAATACATGCGCCGTGTTCTGGCCCATGAGCTTGCGGAACTTCGCGCTGGCCTCCTCCACTTGCTCGAAGGAGGTGGCCCGGTCCACCTCGTGCACCAGGTGGCCCCATCCTTCCATCAGGTTCCACAGCGTGCTCACCGGCAGCCACGCCAACAGCGCTACCGTCAGGCTCGCGGCCAGCACCTTGCTCACCGGCTCGGGTAGCAGCCAGAGCGTCAAGTACACGCAGCAGGTCCACACCAACATTGCGACCAGCGCCTGTGGGGACACCATCCCCTTGAGCGCCACGCCCGTCTCCTGGAGCACCTCCTTCAACGCGAGCGCCAGCCCCAGGGTGCGCAGGTCCTCTCGTGTGAGGACGGGCCCATCCGCCAGCAACCCCAGGCAGTCACCTCCGCCGTAGTCCCGCTGGCACAGCCCCAGGTACTTGCGCTTCATCTCCGCCGCCGAGGCCACGTCCAGCGGGCTGTCGTCCTCCAGCGGCATCAGCCGCACCACGCGCTCGCGCTCCACCTCCGCCAGCAGGGTGCCTTGCAGCGAGCCCTCCATCAGCCAGTGCGCCGACTGCGCCGGCTGCGCTCCTGGGCGGTGCTCTCGCGCCAGCACCCTCATGGCCCGCTGGAAGTCCTCGGAGTCCACCTCCACCGGCTCGGAGGGCCCACTGCTCGCAGTAAGCACATGCAGCTCATAGCGCGCTGCCGCCACCTCCCTCTCCGCCGCGTCACTCTCCGGGTACTGCGCTCGGGGTGTGCCCGCGCACGCCGTCAGGTACGTCATCAGCAACGCTCCGGTTTGCCGCAGCCCCATGGCTCACCTCCTGTTTGCGGTGCCACTCACGCTACGCAAGCACCCGCAGCTCAGCGATGACGCATCAGGTTCTCCTCTCCTCCTGCACTCGCACGGTTCCTCCCTCCCTCCTCAACGACCCACCACATCGCCGTGCAGCGAGTGGTAGAGTCGAACCCAGGAGGTCACACGTCCTTGCTCCAACCCGCCACGAGGGCCTGGGTCGTTGTTCTGCTGGTAATGACAACCGCCGAGGCCCAGCCTCAGTCCCTGCGCGGACGGAGCGTGACGCTCTCTGGCAGCCCCCTTGAGCCGCCGCCGGAAGTGCGCGTAGCCGCCAGCATTCCGCTGGTCCTGCTGTTCGACGCTCCGATTGACAAGGATTCCTTGCAACTGGACGCCTCTCGCCTCCAACTCATAGCGACGGGAGAAAGCTCCCTCGTCATCGCTCCCGTGGTGAGCCCCAGCGAGAAGGAACGCTGGGTGCTCCGGGTGCGGTATGCGGACGGGGCCCGCCCAGAGTGGGCCGTCCTCGTGCTCGTCTCGCGCCCGCCCGAGGTGGATGGGCGCATCGACGTGGTGCGGCGGCCCCAATCCCTGGAGGCCTGTCAGGCCGCCCTGGCGGAAGCGCGCGCTCAGGCGGAGCTCCCCCGTGCGGAGGTATGGGAGCTCGCGGATCGGCTGGGTGGAGGCGCGGTTCAAGCCCAAGCCATCGACGCGCAGACGAGGAACACCCTGCACGCGAAAGGTACGGTCTACCTGCTCGCCACCGGGCTCCTACTGGATTTCCAGGTGCGGAATCCCCCGGACCTGCCGGCCTGGACGCCCATCGAGGCGGTGCTGCGCAGCGAGACGAATGGGGCGCTGGTGCCAGTGCGCACGATGGCTGTGAAACCGGGGCGGATTGCTCCCGGAGAAGAGGGGCGGGTAGCCGTGGATGCAGAGCTCCCCTCGCCAGGGGCAGGCAGAGTCTTCACGTTGGAGGTGAGGGATGCGAGCGGCAGGGGCTTCACCTTGGATAGCGTACAGCTCCCGGCGGCGCCTGCTAAGACGAGCGGTGGACAATGAGAGCGCGCCTGGACCCGGACAACCTGCCTGCGGGGGAAATGGTGGACAGTTGGCGGGTGGTGCGCCGGCTGGGCGGAGGCGCCTACGGCACCACGTACCTGGTGGAGAAGGGGGGCGACTTCTTCGCCATGAAGGTGGCGCGCCACCGCGAGCAGAGCGGGGATGAGCGGCTCACCGACGAGCGCACCCTGCGCGAGCTGTCATGCCTGCTGGCCCTGCGCCACCGCCACATCGCCCGGGTCTGGGCGCACGGCCGCTGGCCGCACCCCACCGAGGGCTTTCTCTACCTGGTGATGGACTACGTGGAGGGCTACACCCTGTCGCAGTGGAAGGAGGCGGTGTGCCCCACGCCTCATGAGGTGGTGGTGCTCTTGGAGAAGGTGATGGGAGCGGTGGCGCACATGCACGGGCTGGGCATCCTCCACCGCGACTTGAAGCCGGACAACCTGTTGGTGGGCAAGGACGGCGAGCCGGTGGTAGTAGACTACGGGGCGGCGCACTTCCCCGTGGGACCCCCGCTGACGAAACGAGGGCTGCCACCGGGCACCCCGCGCTACACCTCGCCCGAGGCAACGCGCTTCGATTTGGCGCACCGCCATGACAAGACGGCGCGCTACCAGTACACGGTGCCGGACGAGTTGTATGCGCTGGGCGTCACCCTGTATGACTTGCTGACGGACCCCTGGCCCTGCACCCGCCCCGAGCCCCTGCCGGTGGGCGGGTCCAACCCCCCGGACTACGCGCACGAAGTGAATGAGCGAGTGCCAGTAGCCCTCAGCCTCTTCACGGCCAAACTGCTGGAGCGAGACCCGAACAAGCGTCCCGAGAGCATGGAGAAGGCGCGCCGGCAGGTGGCCGAGTTCGCGTCGCTGGCCGGCGAGGACTGGGTGAAGCGGCCCGTGCACCCACCCCCGCCGCTGACTCCCGCCTCTTCCCGCCAGGCCCCCGCCAGGTCCCTCCTTGAGCGACTTCGCGAACGGTGGAGGCTTGCGCTGGGAGCAGGAGTGGGGCTGGGCGTGGTGCTGGCGGGAGTGTACCTGGCCCTCCACGCAGCCGCGCCTGAGCCCGTGCCCCTGCCCGCTTCGCCGTCCGTGGCCGAGAAGGCCTTGCCACGTGCTCCCGCCGCGCCCTCCTCCGGTACGCCCACGCCCTCGGGCCTGGCACCCGCGGACGCGCCCACGCTTGAGCCTGCTCCCGCACTCGCCCTCCCCCCCACTTCCCCCCAGGAGAAAGGCCCCACCGTGAAAGCCCGCTCAGCCCCTACTCTCTCGTCGTGCTTGCAGCAGGCGCCGCCCCGTGGCTCGCCTGCGTGGCGTGCCTGGTGCCAGTGCGCGGGCATCGTGGGCACGCTCGCAGCGCTCCAGGCCGGGTGCACCGGGCCCCAGGTGCGGCCTGCGTCGGAACCCTGCCCGCAGGAGGTCCTCGACGCGTATGCGGAGTTGGAAACCAGGCCGGGTCACGCCATTAGAGTCCAGTGGAATCGAGGCCAAGAGGGCGAGATGGTCTGGGTCAAGTTCGGCCCGCTCACCAGCGTGGTATCGCAGGGCAGCGACAAGTTGACGGAAGGCTCGCTCCTCTTCGGTGAACTGAAGCTGGTTGACCCAAAGGAGGGCACAGCCCGCGCCCGATTCACGCTGGCGCAACTCCCCAACGGCAAGAAGTACCCCGTCTGCATTGAGGCGCTCATTCAAAACTATGGGCATGTCAAGGAGGGGGCGATTGAGGGGCCTAACAATGTGACTGGTGCGATCTGGGAGCGTTGGAGGAAGACCTGGGACTCAGAGTGAGCGCACCACCTTCACAGCCGGTTGTGGAGGTGATCAGGCCAGCTCCACTCCATGGCCTGAGGTGACGTCCGCGATGCTTATGCGCGAGCCCTGCTGGCGATAGCCGCCGCGGAACGGGTGCTTCGCGATGAACAGGGGAGTGTCGAGGTCCGCATAGTGGAAGCCGCCCAGGCCCGCGGCGAGGTGGGCCGAGCAGCTCATGGCCAGGGTGCTCTCCACCATGCCGCCGATCATCAGCTCCAGGCCGGCGGCGCGAGCCAGGTGCCACATCATCAAGGACTCCACCACGCCGCACTTCATGGTCTTGATGTTGATGCCGGTGGCGGCGCGCTCGCGGATGAGGCGCAGCACATCCTCTGCGGAGCGGGCGGACTCGTCTGCGCAGATGGGGATGCGCGAGCCCCGGGTGACGGCGGCCAGTCCGTCGATGTCCTCCGCGGGGACGGGTTGCTCGAAGAGGGAGAGCGGCACGCCCGCGTTCTCCAGCCCGGCGAGGAAGGCGCGGGCCTGGGGCACGGTGTAGCCGCCGTTGGCATCCGCGAAGAGCCGAGCCTGGGGCGCCACCTGATGGATGGCCACGAGCCGCTCCACATCCAGCTCGGGAGACAGGGCGCCAACCTTCACCTTCAGGGTGGTGATGCCGCGAGCGACGATGGCGCGAGCGGAGGACTCGGCGTGGGCGCGGTCTCCGGCCGTCACCGTCATGTCGATGTCCAGCTCCGTGCCGGCGCCGCCGAAGAAGACCCACAGGGGCACGCGGTGGTGGCGGGCCAGCGCATCGAGGAGCGCCGTCTCCACGCCACAGCGAGCCGAAGGTTCATCCGGGAGCGCCTCGGAGAGCCACGCGGACAGTGGGCGCCAGGCACGAGCCTCCCGGCCGATGAGCTGCTCGCGCACGGACTGGATGGCAGCGAGCGAACGGGCCTGCGTCTCGCCGCTGACGGCGGTGAAGGGCGCCGCCTCGCCCAGGCCTGTGGTGCCGTCAGCGAGCGTGAGCCGCACGAGCACGTTGTGAGCCACATGCTGCGCGCCGGTGGCGATGGCGAAGGGCTCGGTGAGCGGGAGATCCAGCGGCTCGACGGTCAGCTCGGTGATGACGGTGGGGTTCATGAGGGCGGGCGGGACAGTACCCGGCTACTCCTTCCGGGAGAACCCACGCTTGGACAGCTCGATGCGAGCGATGACGCCCTTGTGGACCTCGTCCGGGCCATCGGCCAGACGCAGGCTGCGCGCCTGGGCGAAGAAGCCCGGGAGCTGCGTATCCTGCGAGAGCCCCGCGCCGCCGTGGATCTGGATGGCGTCGTCCACCACCTTCTGGAGCATGTTGGGGGCGACGACCTTGATGGCGGAGATCTCCGTCATGGCCCCGAGTGCGCCCAGTTCATCCAGCTTCCACGCGGCATACAGGGTGAGCAGGCGGGCCTGGTCGATGGCGATGCGAGCCTCGGCGACGTGCTCGCGGTTGCCTCCGAGGTTGATCAGCGGCTTGCCGAAGGCCTGGCGCTGCATGCCACGGTCGATCATCAGCTCGAGTGACCGTTCCGCCGCGCCGATGCAGCGCATGCAGTGGTGGATGCGCCCGGGCCCAAGCCGTCCCTGGGCAATCTCGAAGCCCTTGCCGGGCCCGGCGATGATGTTGGAGAGCGGCACCCTCACATTGTGGAAGTGCACTTCGCCGTGTCCATGGGGCGCGTCATAGTCGCCGTACACGGAGAGCATCCGGCGAATCTCGACGCCCGGAGCGTCCAGGGGCACGAGGACCATGGAGTGTTGGTTGTGGCGGCCCGCGCCGGCGTCCGGGGTGTGGGCCATGAAGATGGCGATCCGGGCGCGAGGATCTCCGAGGCCACTGGTCCACCACTTCTTGCCGTTGAGGACCACCTCGTCACCCTCGACGATGGCGGTGGCCTGCATGTTCGTCGCGTCGGACGAGGCGACATCGGGCTCGGTCATGCAGAACACGGAGCGGATCTCTCCGGCCAGAAGCGGGGTGAGCCACTGCTTCTTCTGCTCCTCGGAGCCGTACCTCCAGAGGACCTCCATGTTGCCGGTGTCGGGGGCGTTGCAGTTGAAGACCTCGGGAGCCATGAAGCTGCGGCCGGTCTCCTCGGCGATGGGGGCATACTCCAGCGTGGAGAGCCCCGCGCCCAGCTGGGCATCCGGGAGGAACATGTTCCAGAGCCCCTCGGCCCGGGCGCGCTTCTTCAGGTCCTCCATGAGCGGGTGGATCTTCCACTTCCGCCAGTCGCCGGTGGAGTTGGTGGCGCGAATCTCCTCCCAGTAACGGGTCTCCGCGGGTTCGATGTGCTCGCGCATGAAGCGACGCACGCGCTCGAGGTAGTCCTGGGTCTTGGCGCTGGGGGTGAAGTCCATCGGGGGTCCTTGGGAGACGGAAGGACCGGAGGATCGATGAAAGTGGGGACGGGGTCCATCAGTTCCTGGACCCTCGGTTGGCCTCGGCCCAGGAGCCGGTGTCGGCGAGCTGTGGCGCGGGTTTCGCCTGAGACCAGCGGAGCGGTACGCCGTTCGGAATCCACGTGCCCTCCGAGACACGGAAGCGCACGAGCCGCTCGGCTCCCAGGAATGCCTCGACCTCGGGCCCATCCCAGATGATCTCGGTCTCGCCCGTCAGCGAGAGGGTGCCTCCGGACGAGAAGTCGACGAACAGCAGGCCGGCACGCGGGTGGGCCACCAGGTTCCCCAGCGTGTTGAATTGAAGGTTGCCCGAGAAGTCCGGAATCGTGAGCACCGTGCGGCCCGACTCCTCCGTGACGCGCACGAAGCCGGGCCTGCCACCGCGATGCGAGACGTCGACGCCCTCGGAGGAGCCACCCTCGCCCGCGTTCGGGGAGGCAGAGGCGATGAAGAGCGTATCCGCCCGCTCCACGAGCGCGACCATGGCTTCGGACAGCCGCGAGCCCTCCTTATATACGGGGCGCGGAGCGCGGACGCGGGACGGCTCCGCCACGAAGAGCGGCTCGCGGGCCTGGATGTACTGCGGGCAGTTGCCGAAGCTCTGCTCAACCTGGACGGCGAACCGGTCTTCGTCGAGCTGGACCACCTTCCCGTTCATCCGGTTGCGGCGCCGCGTCTCGAGCTGAATCCCCAGAAAGCCCAAGGGCGCGCCGTGGGCGAGGTTCTGGCCCAGCGCATCCCCGAACCCCGGCATGGAGGTGATGACCAGCGTCCGAGGATCGGGCGACGCGATGAAGCCTGGGTGGCCCACCAGGATGGAGGCCCAGGGACGGCGTTGCCCATCCAGGCTGCCAACGATGATGAACGGCAGCTTGCAGAACAGCTCCCGGTGCTGATCCGGCATGAACGAGCGGATGAACTTGCGCCCGACCTGCTCGAGGCGGTCGCGCACGCCGACTCGCGTTTGCACGGCCTGCTCGCCGGCGTGGAATGGAGACTCCTCCTGAGGTGCCACGGACCTGAGCGCACCGGCACTTCTCGTTGAATCACTCTGGGACATGACGCGATCTCCGGTGAAGCAGAGGGACAGGGAAGAAGACTCAGGCCGTGGGCCGCGGGGGAGTCCGCCGCATCGGCACGAAGTGGGGCAGCGCCTCGACACGCGCCAGCCACGCGCGGATGTGGCCGTAGGGCTCTAGCGACACGCCGCCCTCGGGAGCGAGGGCCGTATAGGTGTAGATCGCCAGGTCCGCGATCGTCGGCGAGTCTCCCGTCAGGAAGTGCCGCTGGGCCAGGTAGCCGTCGAGCACCGTGAAGAGCTCCGCGGCCATGGTCTTGGCACCCTCGTAGTCCAGCTTCGTGCCGAGCACGGTGAAGCGGCGCGCCGCCGCGGGGCCATGGGCCAGTGGTCCAGCCGCGACTGAGAGCCACTGATGTACCCGGGCCGCCGCGACCGGATCGCGCGGGAGCCAGCTCCCCGACGGGTCGTAGCGCGTGGCGAGGTAGATGAGGATGGCGTTGCTGTCGGCCAGCGTCACCTCTCCGTCTTCAATGACCGGCACCTGGCCAAACGGGTTGTTCTTGGCCACGAACCCGGGGGCCTTCTGCTCCTTCTTGGTGAAGTCGAGATCAATGGTCTCGAACGGGAGCTTCAGCATCGCCAGGAGCAGCTCCACGCGATGACAGTGGCCGGACAGGGGGTGGCGATAGAAGCGGATGGGGCGGGCGGGAGGCGTCATGGACGAGAAGATGCTCGTTGCTGCCCGAGAGTGGAATGACCGTTCTTGACAATGCACTGTTCCACCGCGCGGAATAGTCCCGTGGACCGTCTCGAGACCCTGCGCGTCTTCGTCGCCGTGGCCGAGGAGTCTGGCTTCGCAGCCGCGGCGCGGCGCCTGGCGATGTCACCTCCGGCGGTGACACGGGCCGTCTCGGCGCTCGAGGAGCGGCTCGGCACACGCCTGCTCCATCGCACGACGCGCACCGTGCGCCTCACGGATGCGGGTCGCCAGTTCCTCACGGATTGCAAGCGGATCCTCGGAGAGCTCGAGGAGGCGGAGGCCTCGGCGGCCGGCTCTCAGACCGAGCTGCGCGGGATGCTCACCGTGACGGCGTCCATGATGTTCGGGCGCATGTATGTCGCGCCCATCGTCCTCGATTTCCTGGCCCGGCATCCGCAGGTGGTGGCGCGCACGGTGCTCCTCGATCGCGTGGTGGATCTCCTGGATGAGGGGGTCGACGTCGCCGTCCGGATCGCCCATCTGCCGGACTCGTCGTTGAACGCGATCCGGGTGGGGACGGTGCGGCGCGTGGTCTGCGCGTCACCTCGGTACCTGGCCGAGCATGGTCGCCCGCGGACGCCCGCCGAGCTGTCACGCTTCGATGCCATCACCTTCTCCCAGACGGCCTCCCAGCAGCACGGCTGGTCATTCACCTCGGGCTCGAAGGTGCAGACGGTCACCCCGCCCTCGCGGCTGATCGTCAACGCCACGGAGGTCGCGATCGCCGCCGCGGTGGCCGGGCGAGGGCTGACCAGCGTGCTCTCGTACCAGGTCGCCTCGGAGGTGCGCCGGGGTCAGCTCCAACTCGTGCTCGAGGACTACGAGCTCCCGGCCATTCCCATCCACATCGTGCACGCCGAGGGGAGGCGAGCCAATGCGCGGGTTCGGGCCTTCGTGGACTTCGCTGTCGAGCGGCTCCGGGCCGAGGAGTCTCTGAAAGGTCAGGAGTGATAAAAGCTCGCCCATGAGCTCCTTCCTGCCGCCGAGTCGCGTGTCTCTGCCCCTCCTGGCCTGCCTTGCATGGATGGCGCTGCCCGGACTTGCCCAGGCCAAGGACACCGACTCCAACGCCCTGGGATTCAAGGCGTACGAGAAGGGGGACTACAAGAAGGCGCACGGCCTGTTCGAGAAGGCGCTGAAGCAGAACCCGGACAACGCCTATGCCCGGCTCAATCGCGCGCGGACCACCACCCTCCTGAACAAGGGCAAGGAAGAGGTTGGCACCTTCGACTACTGCGACTACGGGTCCAACTGGATCTTCCGGGCCCTGGCCGACCTGTCGAGGGCGGTGGAGCTGGACCGGGCCGTGGTCCTTCCGAAGATCGACGAGGACGCGAAAGGGCTGAAGGCACTCAAGGCCCGCTCGGAGTACAAGAAGTGGCGCAAGGCCGTGAGCGTCCTGGCTGGCGAGGCCGGCGGGGCGGAGAAGGTGATCCGCGAGTCGCCCGAATGGTTGTTCCAGGCCCCCCGAGACATCCCCGTGTTCATCACCCTGAAGCCCGACAAGAAGATCATCGAGTCGCGCCCCCCGGAGGACGAGAAGCCTGCGGGCCAGTGGAGCCTCAAGGGCGAACAGCTCATGTTCACGCCGGAGAAGGGCAAACCGGCAGCCTGGAAGGTGATCACCGAGAAGTACGCCTTCAACGAGGGCCAGGACTTCTTCTTCGAGCTCCAGCTCGTTCCCGTTGACGCGGAGACGTCCGCATCCGGTTGGCTCTCGGGGCCGTTGAGGATGGGCCCGCTCGAGGGAGACTGCGAGTAGCCGGACCACGCCCAGGGGCTCAGTGGCGTCTTCGCTCCAGCTCCCGGGTGAGGGACGCCTCCAGGTTGCGCAGCACCTCCTCGGAGTCGATCGTCGTGTCCGCGGAGTCCCAGTTCACCAGCGGATCCGCGATGTCCATGCGCGCGGTGAGCGAGCGCAGCTGACCCAGCGCCCGCTCCAGGGTGAGCAGCAACTGGGCGTTCTCCGGAGAGCGCTGTTGCAACAGGCTGACGCCCACCTCCAGTGACTGCAGCGGAGTATTGGCGGCGTCGCGCATCGCGAGGAACAGCCGCGCCACCCGCTCCAGGGACTCGGCCTCGGAGCGAGCCTTCAGCAGCCGCTGCTCGATGCGCTGCGTCCGCACGCGGAAGGCCAACAGCCCGCACGCCGTGCCACCCCACACGAGGGTGATCCACGGCTCCCACGGCATCTCCAGCCGGTTCTGCAGCCCCAGCCCATACCAGAGGACCACGCCCTCCAGCGCGAAGGCCCCGACGAACCCAAGCCCGGGCCCCATCCCCATGGGCGCCAGCAGGCCGATGCCCAGCATCAACAAGCGGTGGCCCGTCAGCGGTTGCCACACGAGCCCCGAGCTGGCCATGGCCACCTCCGCCACGGCGAAGATGATCAGGTACGGGACCGCCACGGCGGAGAAGATTCCCGAACTCAGCCGAGGGCTCGCCGTGCCTCGCCGTGCGAACAGCAGCACCAGCAACCCCAGGGCCTCCAGCACATGCAGCGCGCGCAGCGCGGGGAGCACGAGGTTGCCAGGGTGCACGCGCCAGTCGATCAGGACATACGCTGCCTCGCCCAGCAGCGTCAGCAGCGTGGCGAAGAAGGCCCCCCACCAGGCCCTCGCGCGCAGCTCCTCCGGCACCGGCAGCGGCGCCCGCTCAGCCTGCCCGCGAGCCATGGGGGCCCCTCACCAGCGCCATCAGCTCCTTGGTGTCCACGGGCTTGGACAACACCCGGGCGTGCGTCAGCTCATGCGCCTGGCGCACCAGCGGATGCGAGCGCGCATGGCCGGTGAGGAAGACGATCTGCCCGCCGAAGCCCTGTTCCCGCAGCCAGTGGTACGCATCCAGCCCGCTGGGCAGCCCCGAGCCCAGGTTGACGTCCAACACCGCCAGCTCGCACCCCAGCACCTGATCCTTCTGACGGACCATCGCCTCGTACGAGCCGGCGCTCACGCAGCTCTCCGCGCCCGAGGCCACCAGCAGCTCGCAGAGCAGGGTCCTCAAATCCTCGTTGTCCTCGAGCACGAGCACGCGTTGCACACCACCCCCCGCGAAGAACCCTCCAGGCACAGGCTCGACCCCCGGTTCCGGGACCGCAAGCCGCAGCGCAGCACCACCGGTGCCTATCGTACAGGCGTTCTGCCTCACGGTAAGTGCCCGTCCTGATTTGTGTCCTACATTGTGGGATGGGGCTGTGCGTCAGTCGAGCCTGAACAGTCGGAAGCCTTTTTCCGGGCCGATCACGCGCAACTTCCACGGGACTGGTGCGACAATGGATTCGAGGATCACCCGCCCATGCCTTCAGAGATGGGCCGAACCACATTGAGGAGTAGTGTCATGCGCGTCAACGGCTCAGGGGGCCCTTTTCGCCCCAAGCAGGCTGAGACAGAAACAGCCAAGCCTGCCAGTAGCAAGGAAGCTCCGCAGGCGACGGTAGCGCGGGGCCCGGAGACGCGGCAGTCCTCAACAGTGGCGGGTGATGGCTTCGAGTCCGTTTCGCGCTCGGGTGGTACGGGCAAGGCCACGGGTTCGGCGGCCGCTCGGACCCCGCCCGCGGAGGTTCGCACCCCGAGCGCGGATTACTTCCGCCAGCGCCATGACGACTACGTGCGGCGCAACCCGGGCGCTCCGGTGCCGGAGCTGTACCTGGGCCAGGGGCAGAAGTCCCTGGAGAAGCTCTCCAGCCTGGGTGCCAAGGAGCTGCAGCCCGCGGGGCTGGCGTGGCGCGACCGGGCGGTGAAGGCGCTGCAGGACGCCGTGGAGCTGAAGCGGGCGTCGGACCCGGCGGCCTTCGCGCAGCTGGAGCGCGATCCCGAGGCCTTCAAGAAGTTCTCGGCGGATGCGCTCGCCAAGGCGTGCGTGAACTCGGGTCTGCTGAACCTGCCGGCGCAGGATCAGGTGAAGGTGGCCACCACTCCGGAGCTGCGCGAGCTGCTGGGCAAGGACGGCGTGAAGCAGGTCGCCGACACGATTGGCCGGCTGAAGCCGGAGGACGTAGCCCGGGGCGGCAAGGCGGTGGAGGAGCTGGGCCAGGCCGTCGCCGAGTTCCGCAAGAGCCTCAAGCTGCCGCGGCTCGAGCTGCCGCGGTTGCCGGTGCCGAGCCTCCGCCTCTCCTGAGCGCCCGCCGCGCGCAGCTGCACCGGGTGACGGTCCGAGAGCAGGAGTGCGCCCTGGAGGTGGGCCCCCACGCGGACGTGGCGGGCCCCTACGGCCTGGGGTTGGACCGCCAGAGCCGGGTGTTCGGCCGGCGGTCCTGAGCCTCGGGCGCTACAGCTTCACCTCTTCCCGGTCCCCGTGGGTGATGTAGCCGGTGCCGGCCTCGGCCAGCTTGGCCATCAGCTTGTCGGCGCCATTGGAGCGGCTGAAGGCCATCTCGTTGCGCGTCACCCCCACCAGCGTGAGCAGCTGCACCTTGCCGGAGGGCAGGGTGAACTCGGCCGCGCGCGAGGGGTCCTTCACGAAGACGAAGCCGTTCAATTTCGTCTCGCCGCCGGTGAGTGAACCCTCCACCGGGTAGCGGTGACCCAGCGCGAAGGCGCGCAGGCACACGAGGTTGTAGGCCATCATGTCCAGCAACCGGAACACCGGCCACGACGCCTCCTCGGGCGTGTGGATGACCATCTCGTAGCCGATGCCACTCGAAGCGCCGTCGGCGAGCTCCGCTCCCGGCGCCACGGTGAAGGGGTTGGACAGGCCGCTCGTCACATAGGACCAGTAGGGGAACTGCTCGCTGGGCGGGGCCACGCGGACACCCATGGGCCCCCAGTTCGGATCCAGCTCCTGCACTTGAGCCAGGTCGCTCTCGAGCCAGGCTTGCAGCGCATCTGTTTGATCCAGCGTGTAGACGTTATCGCTGATGGCCCCGAAGAGCTTCGGGTACTCCACCTCGTCGCGGTCGGCCCAGCAGTCCTCGTACCACTGGACGAAGTCTTCATCCGTCTCGGGCGCTTTCATGAGCGCGACTCTAAAGGTCCTGGTTGGTTTCACAACTTCGAAACTCTCGAGGTGTGCTCCTGGTGGGAAATCCTTTGCCCACTCAGGGGAGCCCTTCTTCCCAGGTGGGGGCTCCGAGCAACCCGCCGAGCGCCGGTCCGGAGCCCGGAGGTGGCTTCCGGTGGACACAAAGGGGCCTGGGGGCGCCCGGTACGGGACGTGAAGAGGCCCCGGTGGGCACGGGCCCGGACTGATCGGGAGCCCGTCTTCGCCACGGGGAGAGCTACATGCAGAGGGGATGGAGGGTCGCGGTCTTCACTGCGGCGCTGGGAGTGGGAGGCACGGCGTACGCGCACGAGTTCGACTGTGAGAAGCGCGTCAACGGCCAGCCGGTCGTCCACGTCGAGGAGTACCCCATCACGGTCCGCTTCGATGATCGCCTCATCAACATCCACCCGACGGCGCCGTCCCTGGCGCTGAATGCCGAGGACACGGGGCTGACGGGCCGGGGCTGGAGTTTCGAGTACGCGCTGCCGCTGGCGGTGCCGGTGGGGGAATCGGCGGACCAGAAGTTCCTGATCCAGCTGGGCAGCTACGAGGAGTGCCGGGCGCTGGCGGCCCAGGACGGCTCGGACGACGGGGCCTTCGACAGCACCTTCCGGGTGGTGTGGCCGTTGGGCGAGGACCAGTGCGCGGCGAGGCTCGTGTGTGATCCGCCGTACGTGCCGCCTCCGCCCACGGATTGCGAGGTGACGAACAGCTGCCCGGAGCCGCGGGTGACGCGGGACGAGGGCTTCTTCAAGGTCCATGAGCAGGCGCTCCAGCAGTGCGTGGAGCTGTTCCCCATCGAGCTGGGGAGCCTCGGGACGGTGTCCACGCTGGAGCAGGCGCTGGGGGTGCTCTGGGGCAGCCCCTCGCTGTACCGCAACGGCGAGTCGCGCACGCCGCTGGACACGGCCCGCTTGCTGCTGGCGAGGCAGGTGCTCGTGGCGCACTGCAACGCGTACCTGTTCGGCTCGTTCACGCGCCCCGCGGACCTGCTGGATACCGGGCGGACGGCGCTCTCCGGCGCCCAGTGCCAGGGCATCGGGGCGCTGCGGAGCGCACTGAGGGAGATGAACGTCGAGGGACGGGAGCTGGTGCTGCCCGCGGATGTGGATCCAGGCCCGCCGACGCCGGCCCATGCGCAGAGCATCGCCGACGACTTCACGCAGCCGAGCGGACAGAACTGCCTGCCGGGCGGCCAGTGAGCCGCGGACCCACCACCCACTTCGAGGAGAACACACCATGAAGAAGCTGATGCTGTCCGCGCTGAGCGCCGCCGCTCTCGTCCTGTCCGCCTGCGGAGACTCCGAGCGCTCTCTGAACCCGGGCTCGCCGGGGCTCACCACCACGCGCACGCCGGACGGGGTGACGGCGGGCCGGAACTTCGAGCTGCGCCTGCGAGGAACGAACGCGGAGGCCTATGCCTCCGTGCTGGTGCCGGTGCGCTCCCTGGAGGTGTCGACGCCGGAGGGCCAGGCGCTGCCGGTGCGCCTGGCGGCGCGCACGGTGGACCTGACGGTGAAGGACCACGCGTACCTGGTGGGCCACTTCTTCGTCCCCGAGGGCGTGAGCACGGTGAAGGTGAAGATGACCTTCGACGACTTCGGCGGTTGGGAGCAGGGCGGGAAGGCGGGCTCGCTGGACACGCAGGTGGCGCCGGTGAGCTTCGATGCGCCGGTGGCCTCGCTCTTGGAGCGCGGACGCGCGGTGCTGTTGCTGGACGTGAGCCGCTCGCTGCAGCCCACGGCCGAGGCGGAGCGCCTGCTGCTGCCCACGCTCAAGGTGAACTACTAACCCGTCAGCGGCCAGGGCTTGAGGCCGGCGAGACGTTCGGCCTCCTCCACGGCGGGGGTGAGGTGCTCCCGCTCGCGGCGCAGGAAGTCGCGGATGGCCCGATTCAGGTGCTGATCGAAGATGAAGTGGGCGCTGTGCACGGCGGTGGGCTCGAAGCCGCGAGACACCTTGTGCTCGCCGCCCGCGCCGGGCTCGAACACCTTGCGGCCCGCGCGGATGCACTCGTTCACCGAGTGGTACAGGCAGACATTGAAGTGGAGGAAGGGGTGCTCCTCGAAACACCCCCAGTAGCGTCCGTAGAGCCGCTCCGGCGTCACGACGTTGAAGGCGCCGGCGATGACGCGCTTGCCTCGCACCGCCTCCACCATCTCCATGGACTGCGGCATGTCGCGGAAGATGCGGGCGAAGAAATCCGGGGTGAGCTGCACCTGGCCCCACGAGTAGCGCTCGCAGGTGGCCGCATAGAAGGCGTGGGCGCGCCGTGCGTGCTCGGGGCCGAGCGCCTCGCCCGGAACGGTGCGAAGGAGGATGCCCTGGGTCTCCGCGGCGCCGCGCTCGCGCCGCAGTTGGTTGCGCCGCTTGGAGCTGAAGCGGGCCAGATAGTCATCGTAGGAGCTGTAACCCGGGTTCTTCCAATGGAATTGCAGCGTCATCCGCCGCGCCATGCCGGACTGCTCCAGGAAGTCCGCCTCCTCCTCGGTGGGGTAGATGACGTGGATGGAGGAGCAACCCTCTTCGCGAGCGCTCTCGATGGCGGCCTCCATGAGCGCGTGGCGGGCCTCGCGTACGTTCTCTCCGGGAGCCACGAGGAAGCGCGGCGCGGTGGCGGGAGACAGGGGCGCGCCGATGACGAGCTTGGGGTAGTACTCGACGCCCATGCGCGCGGCGGCCTGTGCCCAGGCGAAGTCATAGATGTACTCGCCCATGCTGTGGTACTTGCGATAGGCGGGTGAGGCGGCCACGAGCGTCTCCCCTCGCCACAGCGTCAGGTGGTGTGGAGCCCAGCCTGTGTCGCGCTGGGCGCTCCCGCTCTCCTCCATGGCAGCCAACCAGGCATGCTTCACGAAGGGGGGAGCATCCGGTCCCGCGAGCGTGTCCCACTTCTCGGCGGGGAGGTCGGTGATGGAATCCAGCACCTGGACGCGGATCGACGGATCGAGCACGGGGACAGTTCTAACGCGGACTCTGGATGTGTGCCGCATCCCTGGCGTCCGAGCGGGCCGGCGGGGAGGGAGCGGGCGAGCGTTCAGCCCCAGGACAGATCGTACTCACAGTCCAGAACGCCAATAGGTCGGGCACGGACCTGGGGATTCTTGGCGTGAACGGACTCGAGCACGGCGAGCAGGACGCCCTCATTGTAGAGGGGGAGCATGAAGTCGCGCTTCATGAGGACGCGGGCGCTGGTGTCACTGAGCAGGGTGACGGTGCGCTCGCCATAGCTCACGGCCGAGCGGTAGCCGGAGGCGAGGTTGCCCATGACGCGCTTGGGCGAGTCCCCCGAGAGCAGCAGGAGGGTGCGGCCGGCCATGGAGCTGAGGAAGTCGCGGGTGGCCTGCATGCCGAGGCGGCGCTGGGTGGGCTCGGGGCCGCCGAGCTGGGCGCTGAGCACCTGGGTGGCGGCGAGCGCTACTCGGAGGAAGTCGGAGACGGGGTAGCTGGAGAAGTCGATGAAGCGCCGCTCGAAGCGCTTGTCGTTGAGGATGGCGTGGCAGCGCTTGATGGCGGGCTCGCCGCCGAAGGTGGTCACCGCGGACAGGATGCCATTGAAGAACAGGCCACGGGCCGTGTCGGAGGGAGTCGCGAGGGCGATGCGCCGCTCGTAGTCGGACTCCACGCCACTGCTGTTGGATGTCGCAGCCGCGTTCGTGTGCGTCATGGCGACAGAAGGGCTCCTGAAGGGCAGTAGAACCTTAGCCCATGGGGAGGGACCTTGGGATCAACTCTGCGTGTGGGTATGGGGGAGATGGCCCAACAGGTAGGTTGCGGGCGGGCGCTCGTCCGGGCACAACGCTTCTCCGTGGTGGGAGCCTCAACGACCTGCCCTGAGGGGTAGCCCGTATCTTTCACCCAGGAGCACTGTGCCCTACGCTGGGACCATGCGGTGGGTCGCGCTCTGTGTATTGGCATGGCTGCCGGGGTGCGTCAGTGCCCCGCCTCGGGCCTTGGAGACAGAGGACTATGGCTTCGAGGGAGAATCCCGTTTCGTGTGGGTTCGTGGGCCATGGGAGGCGATCAGGCCTTCCACCAACGTGGACGAGGTGATCGACCAGTTGTGTCCGGCGGTCATGGCGCTTCCCCGCGCCACACTCCGAGACTACGGGCAGGAGTACTGCGGCCTCATCTACAGCCTGGGGGACGGTGAGTACTTCGCAAGCAAGCCCTCTCCGCTGAGTGACATACGGCTGGTGGGCCCGGCCAGGAGCAAGAGCTGTTATTCGCCCAGCAGCGTGAGGGATGCACGAGGCCGGGCTTCCCCTCTTGCCGACTACCACGGGCATCCGTGGGCGCCCTCCGCGCTGTCAGACCGGGACCGGCGTGCCAACACGCAGCTTTGGTCCATCCGCATCCAGTTCGACTCGAAGTGCACCCTTCAGAAACTCATCCCCTATGTCCACGAGGACCGTCCGGGTGAGGTGTATGAGCGCCGCGGGAAGACGTGGAAACTGGTGGGCATCATCAAGCCTGAGGACAAGGCCTCGGGTCTGGTCACTTCCGTGGAGGGTGGCGAGTGAGGACACGTCCGTGAGAGGGCCTGGGACGAGGAGGATCATGAAGCGCGCGCTGCTCTTGCTGGGGTGCCTCGCGCTGTCTGGCTGTGCCCTGCTGCGCCGCTACCCACAGCCGGTCCATGCTCCGCCCGAGGAAGCCGCCCGGGTGGAGTTCCCGAAGTTCGATCTTCCCGAGGGACGACAGACCCTCTCGGGCCCTGCGCTGCGGGCGATTCAGCTCGCCATGGACGACTTCCTTCCCTGGGACACCCAGCCGCACAAGGGGGCTACGCCCAGAGAGGTGTGCCTGTACCAGCGCGAGTCCTACGACGTGACGGTCGCCCCCGGACCCGAAGGCATCATGTTCGTTCGCTTCACCGTCCGGGATTCAGTCTGCGACGTGAACGGGCCTCCCATCCTGGACATGGGGGCCACGTACGCAGTGGATGTGCAGCGGTGGCTCATTCTGGCCATTCAGCCGGAATGACTTGCCGTGCAAGGGGGCCGCCCCCTTGTTGCAGGCCGTGATGACGCGTGACAAGGAGGTTGCGAGAGAGCGTGTGCCGGGGCACAACGCGGCGGCCCATCAGGGAGGAGCCCACGTGGAGCGAGCGGACATCGTCACTCTGGACAAGCGGCACGTCTGGCACCCGTATACAGCGATGGAAGCCTACATCGCCGAGACGGACCCGTTGGTGGTCGTCCGCTCCGAAGGTCCCTACCTCTATGACGCGGACGGGCGGCGCTACCTGGATGCCAACGGCTCCTGGTGGGTGTCCACGCTGGGCCACCGCCACCCGCGCCTGGTGAAGGCATTGGTGGATCAGGCTTCCACGCTCGCTCACTCCGCCCTCGCGGGTATCACCCATGAACCGGCGGCTCGGCTCGCGGCGGAGCTGGTATCCGTGGCGCCTGGGGCTGGGCGTGCCGATGTGCCCACCGAGCACCGGCTCAATCGCGTCTTCTATTCGGACAACGGAAGCACGGCGGTCGAGGTGGCCATCAAGATGGCCGCGCAGTACTGGGCGCAGAACGGGCGGCCCCAGCGCACACGCTTCATTACGCTCTCCGGTGCCTTCCACGGTGAGACTGTGGGTGCCACCAGTGTGGGTGGCGTGCCGGAGTTCCGCGAGGTGTTCGGACCGCTGCTGTTCGACGTGGTGCACGTGCCCGCTCCTTCGGAGGAGGGCGGCTGGGAGCGAGCCTTCGCCGAGGTGCAGCGGACGCTGCGCGAGCACGGAGACTCGGTAGCGGGCGTCATCCTCGAGCCCGTCATCCAGGGCGCCGCGGGGATGCAGATCTACTCACCGGCCTTCGTGCGCGCGGTGCGAGAGGCGACCCGGGCTGCGGACACATTCCTCATCGCCGACGAGGTCTTCACGGGGCTGGGCCGTACGGGCGCGCGCTTTGCCTGCGACCTGGCTGACGTGGTGCCGGATCTCCTCTGCCTGGCGAAGGCGCTGAGCGGTGGGCTGTTGCCCTTCGGCACGACACTGGCCTCGGAGCGGGTGTTCTCCGGTTTCCTGGGCGCGAAGAGCCGGGCGCTCTACTACGGGCACTCGTACTGCGGGAACCCGCTGGGCGCGGCGGTGGCGCGCGAGGTGCTCGCTGTCTACCGAGATGAGGACGTGCCGGGCCAGGTGGCACGCAAGGCGCCTCGGGTGAAGGCCGCCTTCGAGCGCATGGCCGAGACGATTCCGGGCCTTGAGCGGCCGCGGGCCCTGGGCATGGTGGGCGCGGTGGATCTGGGAAGTGGCGGATACTTCGCGAACAGCGGCTGGCGTGTCTACGAGGCTGCACGCCGCCGAGGCCTCTACTTGAGGCCACTGGGAAACACGGTCTACATCACGCCCGCGCTCAACATCCCGGACGAGTCCCTCGACGAGCTGCTCCACGGTGTCGAGGACTCGCTGCGCGAAGTCGCCGGGCGGTGACTCAGCCTCGCACCAATCGGACCACCAACTCACAGAGGCTGCTCAGGGACGGGACCTTGCCTCTTACGCAGTCCCGGGCCTGACTGTGTGGGGCGAACGCCAGCCGGTTCAGGATTCGATCTCGGGAATTGAGGTCCTTGTGCCGGAGCGCACTCGTGATCAGGTCTTGTGCGAGGGTCGGCTCGCAGTCCGCCGAAGCCTGGATGACGGTCTCCATGTTGCTCTCCAGGAGACAGATATGGAGCCGCTCGGTGCCAAGCTTCTTGAGCTCGTCTGAGGGCAAAGGGGGCTTGTCCGCATCGAAGACGGCGATCACCGGGCGCCCATGCCCCATCAGCCTGTCCAGTTGCCGGGGATCCTTGATCTCCTGGAGCAGCTTGGCGTTGCCCTTGAGCGGTCGGCCATCCTTCAGGGCTTCTCGCTTCAGGCGCGAGAAATCGTTGCCCAAGAGGTCATTCACCATGGCGATGACCAGGTTGTGAAGGCCGAACTCCTTCCGAATTCCTCCTTGGTCCTCGTAGAGCAGCGTCACCGGCTTGTAGGAGCTCATCGGGAGGGCTCCGGTTTCGTCATGATGGACGCCAGGTGTCCCTCTTCACGGATGTCCCCGAGCCCGCGGTAGCGCTGCAGCCATGCCTCCAATGCCTCGGGATCCGGCCGGAAGAGCTGGGTGGTCCGAGTGCGTTCGTCCAGCTCGAGGAGCACCACGGACTCCGCTGGGTGTGACAGCAGGTCGAGCAGATGATCGGAATGGGTACCGAGGATGACCGGATGGGCGCGTGACATCTCCTCGCAGAAGCTCGCCAGTCGCGCGAGGAGATAGGGGTGGAAGTGCAGATCCGGCTCATCCAGCGCCATCAAGGAGCAGGGCGCCTTGAGTCTGACCAGGGCGACCAGGGCCATGTATGCCAGCGTGCCGTCGGACAGTGAAATCGCCGGGAGTTCCTGCTCCAGCCCCGCGTACTTGAGGTACAGGCCAACGTTGCCACCTCCCGGCTCGGCGCGAGTGATGACACTCTCGATGTCTCGACCGAGGCCCAACTGCACGTACTCCATGGTCTCGGTCCACTCGTTCGGCGAGGCGCTGTTCTTCAGCTCCGCGAAGGCATTGGCGAGGTTGCTTCCCCCTCGCGCGAGCCGAGTCGCGCGATCGTACAATTGGGGCTCCCGGGCGGGGTTCAGGAGCCTCTGCTCGCGCGCCACCCAACGCGCGGCGATCTGAAAAGGGGGATGGACCTCCACGGTCCCCAAGGCCTGCATCATCCGCGACATGGCCGGATGCGGCGGGCTCACACCAAACGCGGAGAGCGCAAGCTGCTCATCGCTGAGCCTCTTGAGCTCCTGGCGCTTGTCGTCCTCGACTTCGATGAATCCCTGTCCCGTCCTTGGCCGGGAGATGATGGAGACGGGGTTGCCGTTCGACCAGGCGGTCAGGGACTCGGATTCCAGAGCCGCTCTCCCCCCTGCGTCCATGAGCGCCACTTCGTACTCGAGAGGATCTCCGCCACCCTCGATGCGGACTCCCAGCTTGATCTGGTGCGATCCCTGCCGAAGCAGCGAGAACAGGCCACCGTGAATGCTGTAGAACTCGGAGAAGAAGCTCGGCTTCGCTGCGCGCCGCAGCAACTCACACGCTTCGATGAAGGTGCTCTTTCCACTTCCGTTCTCACCGATGAGGACTGTCAGCCCGTTGAGCCGGACACGAACGCGCTCCAATGTCCGCACGCCCTCGAACCAGACTTCAGTGATACGGTCCCTGGCAGGTTCCATGGTGTGGGTTTCTATCCCATGCAGGGAGCCAGAGGCCACGAGCGATACACAGGGGGAGCTGTGATCATCCTTCACCAGGGCCCTGCGGCATGGGGCGTCGCCAACATCAGCCCGTTCTGTCTGAAGCTCGAGAGCTACCTGCGGATGACCGGGCTGCCCTACAAGGCGCGGCTGGCGGACTTCGGCAAGGCACCCAAGGGGAAGATTCCCTTCATTGAGGAGGACGGGAAGTACCTGGGAGACTCGCAGCTCATCATCGAGCACCTCCAGGGCAAGCATGGAGGCTCCATGGACGCGAAGCTGAGCGCGGAGAACCGGGCCCGAGGCCACCTCGTGCGGCGCGTGTTGGAGGAGAGCGTCTACCAGCACATCCTCCAGGAACGCTGGGCCAGTGACGACGGCTGGCGCGTGTACAAGCCCGTCTTCGAGGGCTTCTTCCCTCCCGTCGTCGGCGCGGTCGCCGCGCCCCTGATTCGCCGCAAGGTCGTCCAGGGGCTCCACCGTCAGGGCCTGGGGCGGCACCAGACCGAGGAGATCCTCGAGATGGGGAAGGAGGATCTCTCAGCGGTGGCGACAGTCCTCGGCGACAAGCCATTCCTGCTCGGAGACAGCCCCACCTCGTTCGACGCCACCGTCTACGCGTTCATCGCCAGCATCCTCGTGTTCCCGTTGGACACGCCGCTGCGCCGGTTCACGCAGGAGCAGAAGAACCTCGTCCAGTACGTCGATCGCTTCCAGCAGCGCTTCTTCGCCAACTGGAGCCCTCCGGCCTGAACAGACGGGAACTCAGGCCCGCTGCCGCCGAACCTTCAATGTCCGCACCACCAGCGCGAGCGCGAAGGCGCTGACCACGACGATGGCCAGCACGTGCTCCACGTGCCCGAACCCCGCCGCCACGCGGTCGATGCTTCGGGCGAACACGTACCCGAGTCCCACCAGCAGCGGTGCGCTGAAACTCAGGGCCAGCGCATCCCAGAGCAGGAACGTCCGGGTGCGCATGCCCTGCGTCGCCGCCATCGCGAACACGAGCACCCGCATCACGGACATGTACCGTCCGAAGAAGACGACCTTGCCCCCGTGCCGCTCGTAGAGCCGAGCGATGCGCAAGCGGCGCTCGGGCGTGAGCATCGCGCGGATCCACCGCTGCTCGTACACCCGAGGCCCCAGCTTCCGCGCCGTGTGGAACAGCAGCAGGTCTCCACAGAGCACGCCGGCCATGCACACGGCGATGACCAGCGGCAGCTGCACCACCCCCAGGTGCGCCAGCGCCCCGCCCGTTAGCAGGACGATGTCCTCGGGAAGCGGCAACCCCATTCCGCCCGCCACCAGCGCCGCGAATAGCAGCGCATACGAGCCGTGCGTGAGCAGGAACCCCAGCAATCCGTGCCCCATGGCCCCCTCAACTCTTCACGATCGGTGGTGTCATCGCGCGCTCCTGCCGCAGCAGGACCAGCTCGCGGACGATGATTTGCAGCGTGGCCACCACGGGCACGGCCACCACCGCACCGATGATGCCCGCCAGCTCCGCGCAGAACAGCACGCCCAGCAGCGTCAGCAGCGGGTTGACGTGCACCGTGCGGCGGAACACCAGCGGCGCCAGCACGTTGCCTTCGACCTGCCCATAGATGATGAAGTAGATGAGCACCGCCAGCGCCTTGAGTGAGCCGCCCGTGGCCCACGTCAGCAGGGTGATGACGCCGCCGGCCACCACCGGGCCCGCGTAGGGCACCATGCTGGAGAACCCGCTGGCGATCCCCAGCGGCAGGAAGAAGGGCATGCCCAGCACCGCCAGCATCGTCGTGGTGAGCGTGGCGTTGATGGTGCAGATGAGCGCCAGCCCGGACAGGTAGCCGCCCGTGGCGTGGTACATCTTCCTCATCACCCGCTCGTAGCGCTCGCGATGCTGGGTGGGGACCAGCTCCAGCAGTCGCTGCAGCAGCCCTCCGCCGAACACCAGCATGAACACCACCAGGAAGAAGACCGTGATGGCTCCGGTCAACAGGGTGAACGCCCCGCCGATCGCATGCAGCAGCGACGGCACGGCCACCTCGCTGATCGCGCTGGTGGGAGTCGAGCCTCCCCGCTCCCCGAAGAACTGCTTCAGCGTCGACAGGTGCGAGTTCGCCAGCCGGAACAGCCGCAGCGAGCGCACCTGCTGCATCAGCTTCGGGGACTGGGCGAGCAGCTCCCCTCCTTGAGAGAAGGCCGCGGGGATGACCAGCAACCCCAGCGTCGTCACCACCGCCACCAGCGCGACCAACACCACGGTGATGGCCTGCCACCGCTTCAGCCGCTTGCGCTCCAGCCACGACACGCCGTGCTCGAGCGCCAACGCCAGCAACAGGGCAATGCCCGTCAACGTCAGGGCAAACCGTGTCTTCACTACGAGTACGGCCAGCACCACCACTGCCAGCGCCGAGAATCCCACCGTGAACACCGTCTTCGGTGTCACCTGGGATCGCCGCCAGTTCATCAAGTCGCCTGTCGCCACGGTGCCTCCGCCGCCCCCTCACGCCCCTGACTCACCGATGTGCCTCCTCCGGCTGGCGGGCAACCAGCACCGGAGGTGGCGCGGCTGGCTGCTCGCTGCGAAGCGTCCACCGGTCAACGTCGGGCCCCGCCGTGTGTCGGGTCCACGCGCACCCGGAGAAATCCGAACGCGGAGAGATCCAGCCGAAAAGGCTCGCGACAAGAAAGAGCAGTGAGCGCTGGAAGAATCCCGGGGTCCTTCAGGCCGGGTGTGCTCGAGGGAGAGCGGATGAGGCGGTTCAAGTCACTGGGTCTGGTTCTCGCTTCCCCCTTGCTGGGGTGCGGCGCGGGTTCCTCCCAGTCGGCGGTCCCAGCCTCGCTCACGCTCCCAGACTCGCTGGGGCAACCCGGTGTTCGACCTGGCTCTCTTCGTCTTTGGACCCAACGGCAACTTCGTGGCGACCAGCGCCTCGGGGACCTCCGCCGCCGAGTCCGTTTCCATTCCCCGCCCCGTGGCGGGCACCTACCGCGTCCAGCTCAAGGGGTTCCTCAACGGCCCCACGCAGTACACGGGCACCGCGGTGGTGGATCAGCTGGTACCCCTCCCTTAGCGAAACAGTCCATGGCTGGCTGAGGGACCGAGGCCACGGGTCGCTTGAGAGGGAGCGACCCGGGGCCCGGAATTTTTCGGAGTCCGCCGCACGAGCGCCGCGGCCCGGCTTCGAGCAGTGAATCGGCGCTCGCCGCACCGGGCCTCCCCATGAGGCTGGCTGCCGGTGCCGGGTTGAACCAGACTGTCCTGGACGCCCCCCCACGTCGGGAGGGGAGGCCTGCGAACCTTCGCGGGTGCATGTCTCGTGCTGGGAGGCAGTCCATGGTTTCGTCTCGTCTGGCCTGGGGACGGCTGCTGGCGGTGGCAGCGGCGCTCTCCGTGGCGGGTTGCAAAGGCAGTGAAGGTGCGGAGGGCCCGGCGGGGCAGCAGGGTCCGGCAGGGCCGCAGGGTCCGGCAGGGCCGCAGGGGCCCGCTGGAGAGTTCGGACCTGCGGGCGAGACAGGCCCGGCGGGTGCCACGGGCCCGGCGGGTCCTCAGGGGCCTTCCGGCGCGTTGGGCGTGTACGGGGATGGCTCGGCGGGCGCGTGGACCGTGCCCTCGGGGCCCACGGTGGATCTGACGGGCCCCAACGGGCTCACGCTGCTGCCGGCGGGCGCCAACACCCAGTTCACGGAGATCAACATCATCGGTAACCTGGTCGTCCCCAGCGGCATGGTGCTGCGCGCCAAGGGGAACGTCACCATCTCGGGCACCATCCTCGTGGTCCCCAGCGGTGGGGACAATGGCACCTACCGGCCGCCGCAGGGCGTGGCGCTCACCGCCGCTTCCAATCCCCAGGGAGGGTTGGGACTGCAGGCGCTTCAGGCGGCCAACCTGCTGCACCGCCCCAACGTGGGAGCCGGTGCCGGCGCTCGCGGTCCCAGCAACACCGGTGGCGAGGCGGGCTCCACGCTGGCCATCTACGCCGGGGGCGATCTCACGCTGGAGCCCAGCACCTTGATTCGAGCCAACGGCGCCAACGGAGTGACTCCGAGCACCGCAGGGCAGGACATCCCGGGCGCGGGAGGAGGAGGCGGCGGCATCATCGTCCTGCTGGCCAAGGGCACGGTGCTGATCAAGGGGTCGATGCAGCTCAACGGGGGCAATGGCTCGGCAGGCTTCGCGGGGGGCGGCACCGGCCAGGGCGGTGGAGGAGGGGGTGGGGGCGGTATCCTCCACCTGCTGGGTTCCACGATCCTTCCCGTGACGGGCACGCTCCAGACGTTCGGCGGCAACCCGGGTGCGAACGCGGGCACGGGATCCCTCATCTCGGGAGGAGGCGGTGGCGCCAGTGGGGGCAGCGGCGGCACGGGCGGAGGTTCCGCCTCGGTGATCACCCCCACCGCTGGAGCCGCCGGCTACGTCCTCCAGACCGTCACACCGTCGCCGGAGAACCTGCTGCTGTAGCCGTGGCGCGAGAGGCGCGGGCCCGGAGCCGTGGGCCCGTCCTCCTCCGCTGGGCGGCGCTCAGTTGCGCGAGGGGAAGACGCCCTGGAGCGCGATGATGAAGTTGATACACAGGAACGGAGACATGTTGTTGTGCGGCTGGCTGCCTCCAGCGAGGCTCATGGCTTGCGCGGCCATCGTGGCATTGGCCGTGTTGCTGTACGCATTCACGGGCTGGCCGGTCGAGTCGATGATGACCGCGGGGACGGTCCCCTGGGGAGAGAACTGGTCTCCCTGCGCGCCGTTCGCTGCGAGCGAGTGGTTGTGCGCGGGCATCTGGTTGGCGACCAGCGTCACGGTCTCCACGCCGCCTTGTTCCCCCAGGGTGCGCGGCGAGAGGCCCGGACCTTGCCCCGGTTGCATGGGGTAGCGCCCCCTGAGGTCTGGCAGCGCGAACGTGGTCTGCCCATTTCCTCCATACGTGGTGCCCAGGATGGCGAAGAGCGCTTGGTTCTGCGCGATCGACAGCAACTGCCCCTCGCAGAAAGCCCAACCGCGGGGCGCGAAGTTGCCAGAGAACAGCCGGATCTCACCAACGAACGGCTCGGACATGCGGGCTGCCTTTCACACGAAGTGTTGGTGGAGCAACAAACCACGGCGTGCTGGCACGGGGAAGCACCTGCTGGGTGAAGCACCAAGGAAAGCCATGGATTCCTGGCAGCTCCGGGTAGGAATGCATCATTACGACCCGACGAATGCTCGCCATGCCCTGAGGCCGGGAGCAGACTCGCCGCCGATCCAGAGACACCGTGTGCGGCCTCGCACGCATCGCTGAGGGCGGGAGGTTTCGTGTCTCGGTGGCCCCGCCCGCGTCCCGACGCAGCTCGAACGAGGGGAGACATCCATGACGTGGCGAAGTGTTTCTGGCTGGCGCTGGCTGAAGGCTCTTCCACTCTCGGCCCTGTTGATGATGGGGGCCTGTAAGGAATCCGAAGGGCAGAAGGGCGATCCGGGTCCAGCGGGGCCGGCAGGGCCCGCGGGTGCGGCGGGTCCGCAGGGCGAGGCGGGTCCAGCGGGGCCCGCGGGTCCGCAAGGAGAGCCGGGTCCATCGGGAGGGCCGGCGGGTCCGCAGGGCGATCCGGGGCCGACGGGTCCGGCAGGTGCCAAGGGAGACAAGGGAGACAAAGGCGACAAGGGCGACACGGGAACGACGGGTCCCATCGGTCCTGCGGGCCTGGCCACGTTGGCGAAGACCACGCCGGAGGCAGCGGGGGCCAACTGCGCCACGGGCGGCGTGAGGCTGGAGCTGGGCTCGGACACCAACGCCAATGGCGTGCTCGACACCGGCGAGGTGATCACCGCGCTGACGAAGTACGTGTGCAACGGCGCGCAGGGTCCGCAGGGAGTGATAGGTCCGGCGGGAGCCACGGGCCCGGCGGGAGCCACGGGTGCGGCAGGAGCCACGGGTGCGGCGGGAGCCACGGGTGCGGCGGGTCCGACAGGCCCGCAGGGCCCCGCGGGAGCGCTCGCGGTCTTCGGCGATGGCTCGGCGGGGGCGCTCAATGTCGCCACCTCGTTGGATCTCTCGAACACGACGACGGTCAACGCGCAGCCGTACAAGACGAACCTGCAATTCTCGTCGATCAACATCACGGGCACCCTCACCGTGCCTAGCGGGACGATCCTGCGCGCGACGGGAGACGTGACCATCACGGGCACCATCAACGTCCTTCAGGGCACGGAGGATACGGGGAACGGTCCCCCGGCTCCCGGTGTCTCCAAGGGCATTCCGGGTTCCTTCCACGGAGGCACTGGCATCTCGCTGCTCGCGGCTTCTCGGTTGACGAGACCGGAGCCCGAGGCGGGAGGCGCGGGGGATGGCACGCTCAACAACGGGACGGGCGGAGCCGGAGGAGGTTCCCTCATCATCGCGGCGAAGGGGAACGTCAGCATTCCCTCGGGTGGAACCATCACCGCGCCGGGAAGCAATGGCGCCACTGCGGGGACAGGCAACGACATCGGAGGTCCGGGAGGAGGCGCCGGTGGAATCATCGTCATCGCGGCGAAGGGATCGCTCACCGTGGGTGGAACCATCCGTGCCAACGGAGGGAGTGGGGGGCACGCCGTCAGCTCGGCCACGACCACGACTACGGGAGCAGGTGGCGGTGGCGGTGGTGGCGGTGGCATCGTCCATCTCATCTCCAGCAATCCCATCTCCGTGACAGGGACCGTGCAGGCGAACGGTGGAATCGCAGGCGTTGATCAGCTGATTACGTCAGGGTCGTTCATCAACGTCGCTGGAAGCGGTGGTGGCGCCTGCGGTGGAGATGGAGGCAATGGAGGAGGTGGTACATCCACCAACGCTACTGCGGCCGCAGAGGCTGGGAGCCCGGGCCACGTCATCCAGCTGACGACGCCCAACCCCGAGAACCTGCTGTGAGGTAGCCCGGCCACCTGGCCGGTGCAGCACTCAGCGGCCCGCGGGCACAGCGCTCGCGGGCCGCGTCATTCCAGCGGTGCGCACGCCCAAGGTTCAGCCCTCGCGGTGCCCGGGCCTCCACTCGAGCGCGAGGTACGGATCCGCGCTGTCCTCCGTTCCCGCCACAGCCGTGAAGCCGAGCCGCGCATAGAGCCTCCGGGCCGGATTGTCCCGAGCCACGCTCAATCGCAGCGGCTTGCCCGCCTCGGTGGCCTCTTGCTGGAGCGCTCGCAGCAGCGCGGTGCCTACACCCGTGCCGCGGTGCGCAGGCAGCAGCGAGATATCCACCAGCCGCAGCTCCTCGGACTCGCGCGCCACCCACAGGCGGCCAGCCGGGCGCTCGCTTACGAGTACCAGCTCATGCTGCGAGTGTGGGTAGCGTGACTGGTAGCCCTGGCGCTGCGCCATCCACTGCACACGCAGGAGCATGTCGCGCTGCGCCGCCGGTAGACCCAAGGATGCAATGTCCGGGCGTGTACTCGCGTACAGCTCGACGAGGAACGCGTCATCCGCGGGTTGGACGGGGCGCAGTGAGAAGGGGTGGGACACGGCCCGATCCACCTTAGCGCGAATGCGGCGATCCGACGTCTCACGTTGGACACCACGCTGAACAAAACCCCCTCCTCCAAGCGTCAGAGCAGAGGGAGCGTGGCGTCAGACCCACATGAGACGCTTCCGGGTGTGAGCGCGGGAGAGCCCATGAAGAAGACACGACATGGCAAGTCCACCTCGGACCCCCAGGAGGCCAGTGAGAAGGAGCGAGAGCTGAGGGAACTGGCCCGCCGCCTGGCGGACCTGGACGGGGACGCGCTGGACGCGCAGCTCCTGGTGACGTTCCGCGAGGCCCGAGACACGGGCGCGGTGCCGGCCGATGCAGGGTTCTTCCTCGTGGCCCACATCCTCCTGGCCATGGCGGACGAGGCGATTCCGGAAGACGCGAAGGTGCGCACGCTGGGACACGAGCTGGAGGTGATGGAGCGCGACTACGGACTGCCCGAGGAGAAGTCCTGGGCCCCCGGCGAGGCCCCCGAGGAATGGGAGGCGCTCAGCCGGCAATACGAGATGGCGTGCGATGAGGCTCGAGCGAACTTCTTCCGCACGTATGGCGAGGCGGAGATGGCGGAGTTGTTCCTGCATGATCGGGTCGCCTTCATCCGCCGCTTCGAGAGCGGCCGGCGCTTCTTCCACGGGCTGCCGATGCTGCCGGACTACCTGAACTGATGAAGATGATGGCGAAGATCTACGAGCTGGTCAGCCCCTCGGGAGCGACGGTGGCGCTCGTCGTGCTCTTGCTCCTCTCGTTGGGCATCTCGATGGCACTGTACGCGGCGCTGGTGCGGCGCTCCGAGCGGCACACGCCCTTCCAGACGGCGAGCGCCATCCAGGTGCCCTTCGCGGCGCTGCTGAGCACGGGGGTGTTCGCGCTGCTGTTCGGGCCGCTGTTCGCCACCACGCTGCAGGGTTTCTACCGGGTGGAGTTGCTCGACGACGAGGTGCGGCTGCACTACCTGTTCCCCGCGCATACCGTCACGGTGTCTCGGCTGGAGCTCACGGACGCGGAGCGGGTGCCCTCGCACAAGGGGCGTTGGCACCTGCGGCTGCGCACCCAGCAGGGCGACACGTATCAGAGCTCCCTGGCGAATGATCGCGCCGTGCTCGAGTCCTGGGAGGGCGTCCACGCCTACTTGGAGAACGCGGACGCGCCCTGAGCTCCACGCGCCGCGTGGAGCGGCCGGAGGGTTCTCGGATTTTCTGGGAGGATGCTCGGAATTCTGAGGGCTCCTCGGGCCCGTTGCCGCTCGCCTTCGAGGCATACGGGCGCGGCACGACGCTTGCGATACGCGGGAGCATGACAACTCGATGGCTGCTCTTGCTCCCCGTCCTGGCGCTCACGGCCTGCTGGCCCACCGATGAAGAAGAGATGGACTGCGCCACAGTCCTCTGTGTCCCGTGCGCTCCGGCTCTGATGGTTCGCCTTCACGGTTCGGGCGGGCAGTCTCCGCCCGAGGCCGTCCTGGAGGGTGCGCCGGGGGGATGCAGCGTGGATGGGAGCACCACGGTGTGCACCCTCTCCGATTCGCGCTCGGGCCACTTCGAGTTCGACATCCAGCCCACCGGCTACGAGAAGGTCCACGTGAGCGAGACGGTGGCCGAGATGGAGACGCACGGAAGCTGCTGCTCCTGCGGCTACATGCCCCGGGCCGTGGACGTGCAGCTCAAGCCTCAGTAGGCCTGCCTGCCCCCTGGCGAGCAACGAAGCCATGGGTACGGGGCTCTCCTTGCGTCCAGGTGTGCGCACAGGCAGCGCGGTGCACACCTTGGTCAGAGGAGAGGAGGCCACGGGCATGATCGCGACCCAAGCGCTGCACGAGGCCGGCCAGAGTCTCTGGCTGGACCATCTCACACGCGAGCTGCTGAACCAGGGCACGCTGCGGCACTACATCAACGATCTGGCCGTCACCGGCCTCACGTCCAATCCCACCATCTTCGACCAGGCCATCCGGCGGGGCGAGGGCTACGACGAATCGATCCGCGCCGGGCTGGAGCGAGGACTGCGCGGCGAGGCGCTCTTCTTCCAGCTCGCCCTGGAAGACCTGACGCGCGCGGCGGCGCTCTTCCAGGGGCTCCATCATCAGACGCAGGGAGAGGACGGCTGGGTGTCCCTGGAGGTGTCTCCGCTGCTCGCCTGGCAGCCGGTGCCGACGCTCGAGCAGGTGCTCATGCTGCATGCTCGCGCCAGCCTGCCCAACCTGTTCATCAAGATCCCCGGCACGCACCCGGGTCTGCGGGCCATCGAGGAGGCCATCTACGCGGGGGTTCCCGTCAACGTGACGCTCCTCTTCTCGGTCGAGCAGTACCTGGCCGCGGCCAATGCGTACATGCGAGGAATCGAGCGGCGGCTGGAGGACGGGCGCTCACCGGATGTGCCGTCGGTGGCCTCGCTCTTCGTCAGCCGCTGGGACAAGGCGGTGCAGGGCAAGGTGCCGGAGTCGCTGCGCAACCGGCTGGGGATCGCCGTGGCGCAGCGAACCTACCGGGCGCACTGCGCGCTCCACGAGAGCCGGCGCGCGCGGCACCTGGAGTCCGAGGGCGCCGCGCTGCAGAAGCTGCTGTGGGCGAGCACGGGTACCAAGGATCCGAGCGCTCCGGACACCCTGTACGTGGAGTCGCTCGTCGCCCCGGACACGATCAACACGATGCCGGAGAGCACACTGCTGGCCTTCGCCGATCACGGCCGGGTGGGGTCGCCGCTGCGGCGGGACGGCGGGGACTGCGAGAAGGTCATCGAGGAGTTCGTCTCCGCGGGGGTGGATGTGGAGTCGCTCGCCGAGCAGCTCCAGCGGGAGGGTTCCGATTCCTTCACGAAGTCCTGGAACGATCTCATGGCGTGCCTCGTAGAGAAGAGCGAGGCTCTGGGCGTGAGCCAAGGGGCGGTGCGCTGAGGCTCTCAACCTGGAGAGCCCTCTGCCATGTCCCAGCCCGAGGAGACCGAGGTAGCCCGCTTCAAGCGCTTGGCGGCCGAGCGCGCCGTGGAGCTCATCCAGCCCGGTATGGTGGTGGGGTTGGGCTCGGGCAGCACGGCGGCGTTCGTGGTGCGCCGGCTGGCCGCCCTGCGCGCGGGGGGGCGGCTGATGGACGTGGTGGGAGTGCCCACGTCGCTGGAGACGGAGTCCCTGGCGCGCTCGCTGGGCGTGCCCCTCTCCACGCTGGAGGAGCATCCCACGGTGGATCTCACCATCGACGGAGCGGATGAGGTGGATCCGCGCCTGTGCCTGATCAAGGGCGGCGGTGGAGCGTTGCTGCGCGAGAAGGTCGTCGCGCAGGCGAGCCGGCGGGAAGTCATCGTGGTGGACGAGAGCAAGCTGTCGCCCCGGCTCGGGACGCGCTGGCCGGTGCCGGTGGAGGTGCTGCCGTTCGGCTGGAGTTCGCAGGCGCTCTTCCTGGAAGGGTTGGGAGCGCGCGCCACGATGCGGGTGAGCCGGGATGGGACGCCCTTCCGCACGGATCAGGGCAACTTCATCTTCGACTGCGCGTTCGGCCCCATCGACGAGCCCGCCGAGCTGGCCCGGAAGCTGGAGGCGCGGGCGGGGCTCGTGGAGCACGGGCTCTTCATCGGCCTGGCCACCGAGCTCATCGTGTCGGGCCCGAGCGGCGTGGAGTACCGCCGCCGCCCGGACTGAAACTACAGCTCTCCCCAGAACAGGGCCAGGAGCCCGGCGCGGTTGGTGACGCCGTACTTGCGCAGGAGGTTGGTGACGTGGACCTCCACCGTGCCCTCGCTGCGGCCCAGCACCGAGGCGATCTCCTTGTTCGTCTTGCCTCGCGCCACCAGCTCCAGCACCTCGAGCTGTCGAGGCGTGAGCTGGGCCGTCTCCTTGGCGCGGCGCAGCTTGCGGGTCAGCTCGCTCTCCTCGATGGCGGGCGGCTGCTCGGTACGGGACGTGCGCGCCACCTCCAGCGCGACGGAGAACCAGGGCACCAGCTCGTTGAGCACGTCGTCCACGCTCCCCTGGCCGGGGCCGTGCGGCAGCTCCACCTCCAGGCGTCCCACGGCGCGGCCACCCACCTCGAGGGCGAAGCGGCGTTGCTCGCCCGTGCCTCGCTCTCCCGACACGCCCAACAACTGCATCTGGCCGTTGGTCCCCGTGGCCCAGAGCTCCACCCAGCCGCAGCCGAACTGGAAGCGCAGCAGCGACACCAGCGCCTCCGCGAGCGCCTCGCGATCCGGGTACTGCGTCAGCTCGCGCGCCACTGCGGGCACGTCCGCGCGGGTGGGGCGGCGTCCCGAACGAGGCTCGTCGGCGGGCAGATCCAGGTGCGTGCGGAACACGCAGACGGGGTGGCCCAGGGCGCGGCACTCGGGGTGCTCGAGCTGGGTGACGCGGCCTCCGAACAGCTCCAGCGTACGTCCCAGGTAGCCCAGCATCGTGATGCACAGGGTGCGGTTGACGACCACCCAGTCCCGGAGCTCGGCGGAGATGTCGGGCCCGTTCTGCGTCGAGCGCCACGTCCCCGTGTCATGCGAGCGGCGCCAGTACATGTTGATGTGGCGGATGGCGAAGGAGGGGCGCATCAGCCGCAGGTACCAGCGGTGCACTCCGGACAGCTCCCGGTCCGCGTCGAACCGGCCGATGTCGATCAACAGCGAGTCATCGGCCTGGAGCTGCTGGCTGATGGCGTTCATTACCCGCTCCAGCAGCTGCACCTCGTACCAGGCACCCGGATCCGCGGAGGAGATGCGCCCCCGGTCATCATCGGACAGGTGTGAGAGGACGAGCTCCCATGTGGCGTCTCCGAACCGTTCGCGGACGAAGTCGCGCCGGCTGGAGAACTTGATGCCCGGGACGAGACCCGTTGAGGATGTGGGGCGATCGGATTGAGGAAGAAGAGAATCGTCAGGACGCAATGGACACCTGCAGTGAACCCTGAAGTATCGACTCAGAGGAAGAGTCTTGTGACATGACGCAGGAAGACGCACTCCAAGTCAACACCTGCCGAGCTGAACAGTGTAGCCCATGTGCCGCCCCGAGGCTTGCTGGGAGGGCGCAAGGGATTCGATTCTTGCTTGAGCTGATGTATCAGCGGAGGCGCTGGAGATCCGCGGTGGTATCCACGTCTTCTCCGCCACCCTCCAGCATCACCTCCACCACCCGCGAGGGCTCTCGAGCGATCACCTTCCGCGCGCCCTGATCCGGCGCGATCGCTTCCAGCTCCGGGAAGAGCGAGCGTGAGAACAACGCGGGCACACCGCGTGTCCCCTCATAGCCCGAGGCGACAATGGGTTTGTTCGTGCGCTGGAAGGCCTTCACCAAGGCGCGCAGGTGGCTGGCATCCACGCGGAACTGATCGCACAGCAGCACCAGCACTGCATCCACCTCGGAGCCCGAGCCTGCCGGCTCCCGCGTGTCGAACGCGCGCAGGCCCACGCGCAGCGAGTTTCCCAGGCCCTCCTCCCAGTCCTCATTGCGCACCGTCTGCACGGGCAGTCGGTTCAGCTCCGCGGCCACCGCTTCCGCCTGGGCTCCGAGCACCGCCACCACGGGCCCGCATCCGACTTCCACCGCCGCCTCCGCCGCGCGGCGCACCAGCGTCTTGCCCTGGTGCATGAGCAGCTGCTTGGCCCGCCCCAGCCGGGAGGAACCTCCCGCGGCCAGCAGCAGCACTCCGACCTTCACGCCAGTCTCCGTGCGGCCGGGGGTGCCGAGGCGTAGATGGGAGTCTGCCGGTAGCGCAGCTTGCCCCCGTCACGGTCCGCCAGGACGGCTCGCAGCTCGGCGACGATCGAGAGCGCTACCTCCTCTGCTCCCTCCGCCCCGAGATCCAACCCCACCGGTGCGTGCAGCTTGTCCAACTGCGCGGGCGTGGGCGCGGAGGTCAGCTCTCCGATCAACCGCTCCGTGCGCGCTCGTGGACCCAGCACTCCCAGGTAGCGCAGCGGCAGAGGCAACAGCTTCGCCAACAGCTCGCGATCCTGCGGCAGGCTGTGCGTCATCACCACCGCCATGGTCCGCTCGGTGAGCGAGAGCTTTTCCTGCAGCTCGCGAGCCTTCGCGGACACCAGCGCATGGGCCCGAGGGAAGCGCCGGCGCAGCGTCTCCAGCGTCTTGTCCGCCACCACGGTGACGTGCCATCCGAGCGCCACCGCCTGCGTCACCACCGGCACCACGTCGAAACCGCCGCCGAACAGCACCAGCGGCACGGGCGGATCCACCACCTCCACCAGGATCTCCGCGCCTCCACACGGGCCGCTCCACGTCTTGCCCACCACCAGCGCCTCGTCCGCCGCCGCTCGCACCGCGTCCTTCAGCGGCCCGGAGAGGTTGCTCGCCTCCACTCCATCAGCCCGCAGCAGCAGCCGCTTCCCCACCTCGCTGTCCGGCCCCCGGTACACCGTGGCCAGCACCGCGCGCCGGGACTGCCGCCGCGCCTCCTCGACGAACGCGAGCGGATCCACCGGCCCGGGCTCGCTGCGCTCGAGTAGCACGTCCACCACGCCGTTACACCCCAGCGCGAAGGACAGCCCATCCTCATCCTCGGCGTTGTCGCCCGTGGAGTCGTAGCGCAGCAGGCGCGGCCCCGTGGCCGTCCAGAAGAAGGCCTTGCGGATGATGTCGCCCTCCAGGCAGCCGCCGCTCACACCTCCGGCCAGCCAGCCCTCCTCGCTCATCACCATTCGCGCCCCGGGCCGGCGATACGCCGAGCCCGACACCGCGACCACCGTGGCCAGTACCAGAGGCCCCTTCGTCCGAGCCCGTGCTCGGAGAATCTCGTCCAGTTCCTTCAAGTGTCACTCCCAGCCACGTGGACTCTACCGGTGCACACCCTTCGGGCATAGGCGCCCCGCCGACAAATGGCGAAAACGGAAAGTCCGCGCCTGAGTGGCCGCTGTCCAGGCCGTGGTGCGTGCACGGTGCACCGGGGCGGCGAGGTGCGCCTGGGCTGGGATTCCGGGCGCACTCGCACTCAGCGCATCAGTTCTGCCAGACAGCCTCGAAGGAGGCCGAGTCCTGCGTGGCGTTTGCTCTCTCCCATGCGGCGCTCACGCTCGCATCCGACAGGGAGCCGACGACGCATCCGCGAAGCTGTTGGCCACAACCAAGTGACATTGCTCGGGTGATGTCGGAGGAACAGGGAGCTTCCACCACCAGCAAGGACACCGCGGCGCTCCGCAATCGCTTCGAACGCGTGAAGGCGAAGCTCAAGTCCTTGATGGAAGAGGAGGGGATGTTGGAGGGGTCGTGAGGTAGTAGCAGCTCATTTGAGATCCAATATTTGGGGTTGAAATCATTGAGACGGGCAGGCAGACTCTGGGGGCAATCCCTCTCATCTTCACCGAGTGAATTCGTGTACCTTTGCGGCTGGCCCTCAAGGTGCCTGCCCGGATGTCACTCTCCACTCACTCTCGTTCTGTGTCTTCCCGCGCTGCCGCGGCGCTGTCTGCTCGCGCGCTGGCGAATGTCTCCCCCGAGCGTGCGCCGCTTGCCGTGGGCCCGCTCTCCCCCAGTACGTTCACCCCGCGCCTGGCGTACGAGGTGATCATGGCGCTGGATCTCGACGGTGACGGCTGCATCACCGCGCGAGACGCCGAGCGTGCGCGGGCCATCAACCTGCGCTTCGCGGTGGACTTCCAGCTCGGGCCCGGCATGAGCGTGGCGCTGGCGAGCCCCGAGCGGCTGGCGCACGTGGCGGATGTGCTGGCGGAGGAGATCCTCGAGGGCCGAGGGGATGTGCATGGGCTGCCGGTGGCGCGGATGCTGGAGCGCCGCACGGTGGCGCTGCGGCGGTTGCTGGACCGGGGCTGGGAGGGGTTGGTGCGCCGGGCCGACCGGTTCGAGCGGTTGGGCGAAGCGCTCGCGCAGATGCGGGTGAAGAGCCCGGATGGGAAGTGGCGCCTGTACGTGCCCGCTGAGGACAAACAGGCCCTGAAGAAGCTGCGTCCCCAGGCGGCGCGCCACGGTTGGGAGGTGGTGGCCCTGCGCGAGCCTCGAGAGCAGGCGGAGTGGCAGCGGCTGATGCGCGAGCCGGGGATGGCCTACCTGCCGAAGCCCTACATCGTCCCGGGTGGGCGCTTCATGCAGATGTTCGGCTGGGACAGCTACTTCAACGGGCGCGGCGCGCTGAGCTCGGGCCATGTGGAGCTGGTGCGCGACATGGTGGAGAACCACGTCTACGCCCTCGAGCACTACGGGAAGATTCCCAACTCGAACGTCAGCATCCACCTGTCTCGGACGCAGCCGCCGCTGTTGCCGAGGCTGGCGCTGGAGGTGCACCAGCGGCAGCCGGATCGGCGAATGTTGCAGCGGGTGGCGAAGGCGGCCATTCGCGAGCTGGAGACGGTGTTCCGCTCCGGCCCGCGCGCGACGGAGAGCGGACTGTCCCGTTACAAGGACGACGCGGAGGGTCCTGACGCGGAGGACCTGTCGGCGTTCTACGGCGAGCAGCGGCCGGACGACGTGGAGTTCCACCGGCACGATCGGGCGATCCGGGAGAGTGGTTGGGACATGTGCCACCGGTTCGGCACGGCGATCCACGACCACGAGCCGGTGTGCCTGAACTCGCTGCTGTATCAGTACGAGATGGATCTGGCGCGCATCCTGCGGCTGCTGGAGGGCGCGAACTCGCCGCGGGCGGCCCGGTACCAGAAGGCAGCGAAGGCGCGGGTGCGGACGATGCGGGCGCGCTTCTGGGACGAGGGGCGGGGGATGTTCTTCGACCACGACTTCGTCTCGGAGAAGCGTTCGCAGTACGAGTCGCTGGCTACGTTCTATCCGCTGTGGACGGGGTGGGCTTCGCGCAAGGAGGCCGCTGCGGTGGCTGCGGCGCTCCCGCGCTTCCTGCAGGCGGGTGGGGTGTCCTCGAGCAGTCGGGCCTCTCGCGAGGCGGCGGGTGGGGAGGATCTGCAGTGGGATTGGCCGTTCGGCTGGGCGCCCCACCAGATTGTCGTGGTGGAGGGGTTGCGGCGCTACGGCTTCCACGCCGAGGCGGATCAGGTGGCGTACCGGTGGCTGTCGATGGTGATGGACATCGCGGGGAAGCACAACGGCCTCATCAAGGAGAAGTACGACGTGGTGAGGTGCTCGGCGGACGTGCCGGTGGAGTACGGGAACCAGGGCGCGGATCGCGGGCCGTACATGGCGCCTCGGGCCGAGCGGACGCTGGGCTTCGCGTGGACGAACGCGTCGGTGCTCCTGCTGCTGGAGGGGCTGTCGGCTGAGCTGAGGGAGACGCTGGACGTGGGCGTGTCGGCGGAGAGGGTGCCGGGCCCGAGCGACGTCCCTGTGGGTGGCAACGAGCCGCTGCGCGCCATCAGCTGAGCGGAAGCGCCGTCATGCCCCTGGGTGGCTGCCCTGGGGCAGGTATGCCAGAGTTGGGAGGATGCTCCCCAGACTCCTGACTTCGAAGGCGCTTGCCCTCGCGGCGATGCTGCTGCTCGGGAGTGGGTGCAAGGGGAGCAAGGCCGAGGAGCCTCGGACGCCACTCTCGCAGGATGCAGGCCGTCCCGTGGCGGGCGCTCCCGATGCCGCCATCGAGGCCTGGGAGACTCCCTCCTTCGACAATCGGCTGATCGAGCTCGCCGGCGAGCTCGATATCTACAACCGGTACAGCTCGGCTGTGGTGGTCTCCGTGAAGTTCAGTGAGACAGAGCGAGGCCGATGCAGCGGTGCGATTGTCGGACGCCGCTTCGTCCTGACGGCGGGGCATTGTGTCTGTCGTCGGAGAGCAGCCGGCGCTGGGAAGACGGCCATCATGGATGCGGCCGAGTGCGCGCGGGTCGCCACCATCGAGACAGTGCTCTACATGCCGACGGAGGGCATCACGGATGCCGCTGCGTTGAGCAGGGGTGTCCACGACGGCGAAGTCCAGGTGCACCCTGAGTTCGAGCTTCGTTTCGATGAGCAGGGCCAGGTTGCCTCGAGCCATGCGGATCTCGCCTTCGTCCGCCTGGGCCGGCCCTTGACGATGGAATTCCGGCCGCTCCCTTTGGATGGGGAAGCGATCCAGCTTGGCGAGGCTATCACCGTGGTGGGCTACGGCTACGATGAAGTCGTTGATGCCTACGGCACGGATCGCCGCTTCCTCAGGAACACGGTAGCCCGAGTGCTGGATGCACACGGCGAGCGAGTCCTGGTCGAGTCACCAGGGCGGAGCCTGTACAGAAGCGACAGTGGGGGCCCCTGCGTGCGCGAGAGCGCCAAGGGTCTCTCGCTCGTGGGGATTTCCAGCAGGAATCTGGGCGAGGGATCGACCTTCACGAGCCTTCGTCCGTATCAGGACTGGCTGCGCGCTCGGATCCAGGAGTGGGACGCCGCTGCAGCGCGGAGCGACGAGCCGCGCCCGAGGTAATGTGGTGGGAGTGATACCCAAGGAGGCTGGATGCCGCGCCTGAGGACAGCACTGACGCTGACTGTCGTAGCGGTCGCGCTGCTGTGGATGGGCAGCGGGTGTGGAGGGCGTGCTGTGAGCCAGGGGATCGAGCACTTCGGAACTGGCAATGAGATCTCCGTGGTGTCGGAGAGCATCGTCGACAGCGAGAATCATTACTTCTCCACGGTGAAGATCAAGGCGACCGTCTTCAAGCCAGGAGTCGGGCACATCGACAAGGAGTGCAGCGGTGTGCTCATCGACGACCGGTTGGTGCTGACAGCAGGCCACTGCGTGTGTAGCGAGCGGAAGCCCGTTGCTCCGGAAGCGCTCGACACGACCATTGTTGACAAGCGGTCCCCGTGCGCCGAGACAGGGTACGTCCGGTTCTTCAAATACAAGTCCTCGGAACCGCTCGCGAGCGATGGCAGTGTGCCCGTCGAGGAGAGCAGGCTCTACAGGGGCAAGGTGCAGGTTCACCAGGGCATCAAGCTCGTCTACAAGGAGGTCGAGACGGAGCCCGGCAGGACGGTCAACGCGACGATCTTCAGCGAGGCAGACATCGCGACCATCTCCCTGGAGAGCCCGGTCGAAGAAAAGGTGAAGCCTGCATCGCTCGCAAGGAAGCGGGTGGGTCACAACGAGAAGGTGGTCCTGGTCGGCTATGGCCTTCCCTATCTCGGCGGAGGTATCGGGAGGGACCGCCGCTATGGCGAGAACTATGTCGTCTCCAGAAGGACCGATGACGCGGCTTTCCAGGTCGGTCGGCAGGACGTCGAGGTGGCTGGGACGTATTCGGGCGAAGTGCCGGATTCGCGGGTCAAATCAGGCTCGTACCTCACCCCGGGTGACAGCGGCGGCCCCTGCTTTCGCAAGGTCGGGGACGAAGTGCAGCTCGTAGGGGTCGCGAAATCTGTCCGTGCTGGTACGTTGACGCTCTCGGCGTACACGAGCGTCTTCAAGTACCTGGATTGGTTGAGTCAGAGGATCGAGGAATCACGAAAGGCCGCCAGCAACTAGGTCGTTCGGCTTCCCGGATGGCGAAGGAGCATTGCGATGGGCGCTTCTGCAGCTGAAACCCAGACCCACTTCCGCACCTGCAACCTCTGCGAGGCCATGTGCGGTGTTCGAATCGAGGTGGCGGATGGCCGCATCACCTCCATCCGTGGCGATGAGCAGGACCCCTTCAGCCGTGGGCACATCTGTCCCAAGGCTGTGGCGCTGAAGGATCTCCATGAAGATCCCGAGCGCCTGCGCCAGCCGATGCGGCGCACCGCCAACGGCTGGGAGCCCATCTCCTGGAAGGAGGCACTGGACGAGGCCGCACGGCGGCTCCATCAGCTCCAGAGCGAACGGGGCAAGGACGCGGTGGCCACCTACCTGGGCAACCCCACGGTCCACAACCCCGGGGCGCTGCTCTTCATGCCTCAGCTGCTGCGCACCCTCCGCACGCGCAACATGTACAGCGCGACCTCGGTGGATCAACTGCCGCACTTGCTGGCCTCGCACCTGATGTTCGGGCACCAGTTGCTGGTGCCCATCCCGGATCTGGACCGGACCCACTACCTGCTCGCGTTGGGCGCCAACCCGCTGGCCTCCAACGGGAGCATGATGACGGCGCCGGATGTGAGGGCACGGCTTCGAGCCATCCAGCAGCGTGGCGGCCGGGTGGTCGTGGTGGACCCGCGCCGGACCGAGACGGCACGCATTGCGGACGAGCACCTCTTCGTCCGACCGGGCACGGACGCGCTCTTCCTCTTCGCTCTGCTCCACCTGCTGCTGGAGCGTCCTCGTCTGGAGCGCCTCGCCTCCTTCACGGACGGACTGGAGACAGTGCGCGAGCTGGCCCGCGAGTTCACGCCCGAACGTGCCGCCGGCCCCACGGGCATCCCCGCGGAGGTCATCCGCCGCATCGCTCGAGAATTCGCCGAAGCCCCCACGGCCATCTGCTACGGGCGGGTGGGCACCTCTACGCAGGCGTTCGGCGGACTGTGCCAGTGGCTCATCAACGTCATCAACGTGGTGAGCGGCAACCTGGATCGCGAGGGTGGCGTCCTGTTCACGCGCCCGGCGTTCGATATCGTCGGAGGCCCTCGTGCGCTGGCCAGCGGCCGGGGAGGCTTCGGGCGCTGGAAGAGCCGCGTGCGAGGGCTGCCGGAGTTCGCCGGAGAGCTGCCCGTGGCGGCACTGGCTGAGGAGATCCTCACGGAGGGGCAAGGTCAGATTCGAGGCCTGCTCACCTTCGCGGGCAATCCGGTGCTCTCGACGCCCAATGGAGGACAGCTGGACAAGGCCCTGACGTCGCTGGACTTCATGGTGTCCATCGACCCGTACCTCAATGAGACGACGCGGCACGCACACCTCATCCTGCCGACGCCCTCGCCGCTGGAGCGCTCTCATTACGACATTGCCTTCCACGTGCTGGCGATCCGGAACACGGCCCGTTACGCGCCCCCGCTCTTCGAGCCTCCAGCTGGGGCGATGCACGACTGGCGGATCGCACTGGAGCTTCAGCACCGGTTGGAGGTGCTCCGCCATGGCAGCAGCGTGCGGCGCACCTTCAAGTACCAGGCGCTGAAGCGGATGGGCCCCGAGGGCATCCTCGAAGTGGGCCTGCGAGCCGGTCCCTACGGCCTGCGCGCGAAGGGGCTCCGGAAGAGCCTGAGTCTCTCGGCGCTGAAGCAGCATCCGCATGGCGTGGACCTGGGGCCGCTGAAGCCGAGCCTTCCCCAGCGGCTGGCCACCCAGGGCAAGCGCATCCAACTGGCGCCCGCGCCCTTCGTGCAGGACGTGACGCGTCTAAGCGAGGCCTTCCCCGAAGGCACGGCTCCACTATCGGGCAACGAGCTGCTGCTGATCGGCCGGCGCCATCTGCGCGACAACAACTCGTGGATGCACAATGTGCCCATGCTCATGAGCGGGAAGTCCCGGTGCACGCTGATGATGCATCCGGAGGATGCGAAGGCGCTCGGGCTGGCGGAAGGCGATGAGGCCCGTGTCACCTCACGCGTGGGAGAGGTTTCCGTCCCGGTGAACGTGACGGACGAGGTGATGCGCGGAGTGGTGAGCCTGCCGCACGGCTATGGCCACCGTCGTGAGGGCGTGCGCCTCGGCGTGGCGACAAAGCACTCGGGCGTGAGCCTCAACGATCTCACCGATGATCAGCATCTGGACGCGCTCTGTGGCAACGCCGCATTCAGCGGAGTGCCGGTCCGCATCACCCGTGTCTGACCTGGGGAGCCCTGTCGGCCGCGCAGTTTCCAAACCTGTCTGACAAGTGGACAGGTTCGCACGGACCGCGCCCGACAGGGCACTCCTGTGTCATCCGAGCAGCCCACATCAGCTCGCGCGCAGCACCCGTCCGAAACCGCGCTCCTGGCCGAGCCGCGGTGTCACGGAGCCATCCGCCACGGCCTCGCGGCCGGAGATGAGCACGGCCTTCACGGCGGCATCATTGCGGCGCACCAGCCGTACGAAGCCTCCGAAGTTCTCCATGGGAGCCTCGGTGGCCACTTCGAGCTTCTCGTCCAGTCCCTCGGGGTTCACCACTACCACGTCCGCGCGCTTGCCCTGCGCGAGCACGCCCGCGTCCAACCCGATCCACTGGCCAATCTCTCCGGTGAGCCGATGCACGGCGCGCTCGATGCTCATGAAGGGATGGCCCCGGCGCTCGGCCTCGCGCACCCTCCGCAGCAGCCGCAGCGGGAAGTTGTAGTGCGCCATGTTGCGCAGGTGCGCCCCCGCATCCGAAAAGCCCATCAGCACGTCCGGATGCTGGCAGATGAAGTCCAGCTCCTCAGGCCTGTCATTGGCCATCACCGTGAACCAGCGCAGCTTGTCCCCATACGTGGCCACCAGATCCAGGAACACGTCCACCGCGTGTCGGCCCTGCTCCTCCGCCACCTGCGCGAAGGACTTGCCCACCAGCTTCTCGTCCGGGCAGTCGAGGATCTGCGACTGATTGAAGTCCCGGTGGAAGGCCTTGGGCAACCAGCGGCTCGTCCACTGGCGGCGGAAGCGCTCGCGGTAGGCCGGATCCCTCAGCAGCTCCGCGCGCGCCGCGGCATCCTGGAGGTGCAGGGCCGCGGTGCCCGCGCCGAACTCCTCGAAGACGACCAGGTCGATGCCATCCGCCCACAGGTCGAACACCTCGGGCAGCGCCTGCCACCGGAAGTCCGCTCCCAGCAAGCGGTTGAACGTGCGCGAGAGCACGCCTATCAGCCGGTGGATGCCTCGGCTGGCCCGCGCATCCATCATCGAGATGACCGTCGTCTTCAGCGGCTTGCGGAACAGGCCCACGCTCTCCAGGAGGAACAGCAGCACGTTCACCTTGGTGCTGATGTTGGGCACGCCCTGGAAGACACGGCCGCGCTCGCGCAGCAGGCGCGTGAGACGCCGGTACTCGCTCCAGTGTGCGAAGGTGGAGGGCAGGGGCTGGCTGCGGATGTCCCGGGTGCCGCCCATCTTGTCCCACCTGAGCGTCTGGATGGACAGGCCCAGGTAGCCCAGTTCCAAGCCCTCGCGGACGAGCCCCTCCATGCGGGCCATCTCCTCGCCATTGGGACGCTCGCGGCGGTCCAGGCTCCGGTGGAGCCCCATCACGTGCGCGCGCAGCGCGGAGTGCCCGAGGAACGAAGCGACATGAGGCCCCAGCGGCAGCGAGTCCAGGTGCTCCAGGTACTCGCCCAGCGTGTTCCAGCGCTTGCGCTCCTCGAGCAGCGAGCGCACGGTGTCGTAGGGGATGGCCTCCACGCGGCAGAACATGTCCGCCAGGTCCTCGGCCGTGCCCACCGCGAGGCTCAGCGAGCAGCTCCCCATCACCACGGTGGTGACGCCGTGCCGCACCGACTCCGAGAGCGAGGGCGCCAGCTCCACCTCGGCGTCATAGTGCGTGTGGAAGTCGATGAAGCCCGGCATCACCCAGTGCCCGCGCGCGTCGATGACGCGGGTGGCCGGTGTGCGCGGTAGCGGGGCCTCGGAGAGCGCGGCGACGGTCTCTCCCTGGATGCCGACGTGACACGGGCGTGGCGGGCCTCCGAGCCCGTCGAAGACGAGGCCATTCTCGATGATGAGATCCATGCGAGCTCCTCCTGTCTTGATGCCGAGGCCCCGCAGTAGAGGGCGGGTCGACGGCAAAGCCAAGAGGGGCATTGGCCCGGGAGGCTCGTCCTTGACGGAATGAGCCTCCCCGCCACTTTCGGGCTGGACGCGCGTCAGAAGCGCCCGCAGCCCTCTTCACCCAGCGCCAGGGTCGTGATCCGAGGAGGCCAATCTCCACACTCCTCGCCGACCACCAGGGTCGTGAGGCCGCCGCCCTCCTCGCCTAGTGCCAGGGTGGTCAGCCCCTTCCCACCCTGGACCTGCTCCAGGGTCTTCGTGGGCAGCTCATATTGGATGAAGGACTTCCGCGTACCTTGCTTGCTCATGGGGGTCTCCTCGGACAGGAAAGGGGTCAACCTGTCCTCGGAGACTGAGGTGGCCCTCAGGGCTTGTGACGGGAGCAGCCGCGAGGCGATACCTCGGCGGTGCAGGTCAGCGATTGGTGCCCCGGCCTGTCTCGATAGACTCCATCCACTGGCGCAGCTCCACCGGGTCCGTGGGTAGATCATCCGACCAGTACCGCACGCTGCCGTCCCAGCTCACGGAGGCCATGTGCTGGTCGTCCAGGAATGCCACGCCGGTGACACGCGCGGCGTGACCTCTCATCACTCGGCTCTCGTTGGTCTCCAGGTCGAACAGCCGCACCGTCCGATCGAGGCTCGCGCTGACCACCCGGCGGCCATCCGGCGAGAGCGCGAAGTCGGAGATGTCTCCCTGGTGGCCCTTGAGCACCCCGTGAGCCTCCGCCGTCCACCCATCCCAGAGCCGCAGGGTGCTGTCCTTCTCGCTGGAGCTGATCAGCAGCTTCCCGTCCGCGGACATGACGACCTTGCGGACGCCATTGCCACTGGCATCCGCGCGCTTGCTCTGGCCTGTGTCCAAATCCCAGATGCGAACGGTGTGGTCCATGCTCCCGCTGATCAGCCGCCTGCCATCCGGAGAGAAGAGCAGGCTGCGCACGGCGTCCTCGTGGCCTCGCAGCTCCTCGACGCTGCCTTCCCCGAGACGCCAGAGCCGGAGCTTCCCCGCCTTGCTCCCGGAGGCGAGCTTCTGGCCGTCCGGCGAGAAGGCGAGCGCGAGCACCGGCTCCTCATGGAGGCCGAGAGCGCGCCCCTTGCCGGAGCCGACCTCCCACAGACGCACTTCACCAGAGGCATCCGCCGTGGCCAACCTCTGGCCATCGCGGCTGAAGGTCAGGGCCGTGGTGGGGTTGGCATGGCCCTCGAGCTTGTGCACGAGCTTGCCGGTGGTGGCATCCCACAGGCGCACCAGGCCGTCCTTGCCGCCCGTCGCCAGCCAGCGGGCATCCGGTGAGAACTGGAGGGTGATGGGCTCGTTGAGGTGAGGTGCCTCCAGGGTGACGCTGGCCTCGGTGGACACGTTGATCAACTGGAGGAAGTCGCCTCCGGCGGCGGCGACCTGCTGGCCTCCCGGAGCCACCGCCATGGCACTGAGGAACACGAGGCTCTTGGCCAGGAGCCGGTTGGCCTCGGGCCTCACGCTGAACAGGCGCGTCGTCCCGTCATAGCTGCCCACGGCGAGCCACTTGCCGTCCGGCGAGAAGTCGAGCGGATAGACGGCTCCCTGGTGGCCTCGGAGGACGCGGCTGTGGCCGGTGGTCAGGTCCCACAGCTGCGCGGTGCGGTCATCGCTGCTGGTGGCCAGCAGGTGTCCGTCCCGGAAGAAGAGGATCTCGTTGACGCGCCCCTCATGCGTCCCCAGCAGCTCGCTCTTGCCGGTGTTCAGGTTCCACAGCCGCACCTGGCCCTCCGCGTTGCCGGTGGCCAGCTGCATCCCGTCCGGCGAGAAGGCCAAGTACGAGAGGGAGCCGAGCTGCTCGCCGAGGATCTGCTCCTGGCCGGTGCGGGGATCCCAGAGGCGCAGGGTCTGGTTCATGCTGCCGGTGGCGACCTTGTCTCCTCGGGGAGAGAACGCGAGCGTCACCACCGTGCTGCCGTGCTCCAGGGTGCGCGAGGTGCCCTGCTCCAAATCCCAGAGCTGCGCGCGAGGGCCCTCCAACGGCTTGACGATCACATAGCGCCCGTTGGGGGACATCTCCATCATGTTGAGGTTGCCCAGCCCGGTCTTGAACATCTTCTCGAGCGCGCCGGTGGCCACGTTCCACACCCGCAGCATGTCATCGCCCCGATTGGTGGACACCATGCGGAGCCCATCCGGGGTGAAGGCGATGGAGTCCGCGGGCCCCGGGTGCGTGGCGAGGATGCGGCCCTCGCCGGTCTCCAGGTTCCACAGGCGCACGGTGCGGTCCTTGCTCGTGGTGGCCACGTGCTTGCCGTCCGGGGTGAGCGCCATGTGCCACACTTCATCGGTGTGGCCGGTGAGCACGCGGGCCTCATCGCGCTCCATGTTCCAGACGCGCACCGTGTGGTCGTCGCTGCAGGTGATGAGGAACCGGCCATCGTGGGAGAAGACCAGGTCGGTGACGATCTCCTTGTGGCCGCGCAGGATGGTGGCGAAGCCGCGCGCCCGCGCGTCCGCCGCGATGGTGCGGACCGCTGACCATTGGTTGAAGCCGGGAGACAGCTTGCCGAGCCACGTGAGCGTTTCGTTCGGATCCCGCTCCATGGCGGTGCGGGCGTGCAGCAGCGTGAGCTCGTCCGCGCGCTGCAGCGTCTGCAATTGGGCGGCCTCGGCACGGTCTCGCTCGGCCATGACGCGCAGCACGCCCGCGGTGCCCATGACGGCCAGGATCAGCAGGGCCACCGCCGTCACCGACACGACGGCCCGGTAGCGCCGCACCCAGCGCCAGAAGCGCTCTCCCAGCGAGTACGCGTGCGCACCGACGATCTGCCCTGTCTGGAAGCGCCGCAGGTCCTCCGCCAACTCGCGCGCGGTGGCATAGCGCTCGGCCGGATCTCTCGCCATGGCCTTGGCCACGATGGCCAGCAGATCCGCGGGGATGCCCTTCTGTCGCTGGTTGAGCGCCAGGGGCGGGCCTCGCACCACTTGATCAATCACCTGCGCGGATGAGCCGCTGTCATAGGGCCGGGTGCCCGCCAGCAGGTGGTAGAGGATGGCGCCCAGGGCGTACACATCGGCGCGCTCGTCCACGGGACGGCCCGCGGCCTGCTCGGGCGGCATGTACGCCGGCGTGCCCACCACCATGCCCAACTGGGTGAGCGAGGGATCCGCGCCCTTCGGCGTCACGGGCAGGGTGGCCTCGTCGCTGGTGTCCTGGGTGAGATCCTTGGCTAGGCCCCAGTCGATGACGACCGTCTCGCCGAAGGCGCCCACCAGCACGTTCGCGGGCTTGAGGTCACGGTGGATGATGCGCTCGGTGTGGGAGTAGGCGATGGCCTCGGCCACCGCGAGCACGTGGGGCAGCAGCGCGAGCCGCTCCTGCAGCGTCCGCTTCTCGGAGATGACGTCCGCCAGGGAGCGGCCCTTGACGAACTTCATCGCGAAGAAGGGCTCGCCCGTGGCCCAGCGCCCTGCCTCGTAGACGGGGACGATGGAGGGGTGCTGCAGCCGCGCGGTGATGAGCGCCTCGGCGACGAAGCGCGCCTCCACTTCACCGCCCCGGGTGATCAGCTCCTTGATTGCCACCGGGCGGCCCAGGTGCCGATCCCGTGCCTGGAGGATGCGGCCGATGGCGCCATGGGCGAACTCACCCGAGATGTCGTAGCGATCCAGCTGCACCAGCGGGAGCGCCTGGGCAGCAGCCTGGGACGTGGCGGTGCGGCCGGGCAGCGTCGAGTCGAGCCCGGAGCCCGAGCCGCTCTTCCGAGCGGCGGGTATGTCCCATGTTGGATCGTCTTTGCTCATCAGCTGAGGCCCCGTAGCTTCCTCCAAGACGGGATCCATCGCCACTCGGGCATGCAGTACCGGGGCCAGGGGCTTTTTCCGGAAAAACACGGGCTCGGGAAGAGCGCTGCTCGCTGGGATGCTCTCCGAGCGGCTCAGTGCAGGCCGCAGAGCTCCTCGCTGATCTCCCAGAGCCGCTTTCGCGCGCTCACGTCGAACGCCTGAGGGGCCGGGCGCACTTCGCGTCCGCGGGCGAAGTAACGGCCCGTGATGCCCGCGACTTCGGGCGAGAGGGCCAGGAACACGGAGGTCTCCGAGGCCTCTTCCACCGAGTCGCTGCCGCTCATGCCGAGGCCCTCGTTCAGCAGCTTCGTGTTCACCACGCCTGGGTGCAGGCAGTTGGCGGTGAGCTGCTCGGGAGGCACGCGCTCGGCGAGCTCGAAGGTGAAGAGGATGTTGGCCAGCTTCGCCTGGGCATAGGCCGCGTAGCCCTGGAAGCCGCGGGCGATCTGGAGATCCTCGAAGCGCATCCGGCCCCGGGAGTGCGCGATGGAGCTGACGTTCACCACGCGCACGTGAGGCCCCGACAGAGGGCCCTTTCGAAGCAGGTGCGTGAGGAGGAAGGGCGCCAGGTGGTTGACCTGGAATGTCGTCTCCAGCCCGTCCTCGGTGAGCACGCGCTCGTTCATGAAGACGCCTGCGTTGTTCAGCAGCACGTCCAACCGGGGGAAGCGCCCGGCGAGCTCCTCCGCGCCCTGACGCACGCTCCGCAGCGAGGCCAGGTCGAACGCCACGCCCTCCACGCTGGCTCCGGCCGTGTCGAGCGTGCGCCGGGCATCGTCCACCTTTGCCGCGCTGCGGCCATGCACGATGACGCGCGCGCCCTGCCGGGTCAGTTCGAGCGCTGTCTGGAGGCCAATCCCTGACGTCGCACCGGTGACGAGAATGATGGGTCCATCCGCCATGGGACCAACCCTACCCCACACGTCACCTGTCTTCCCAGTACACGAGCGGACAGCGGGGGGAGAGGGAGGCGGTGGCAGGCCCTACAGGGCGCGGAGCACCCCGGACAGGGCGATGCAAAGCACCCAGAGCGCGCTGCTGCCGAGCACTCCCAGCACGAGCAGACCCGTGCTCTTGCGCGAGTCCGGCGGGACGGAGTGGGCGCGGAGCACGACGGTGTGGCTCCACTGGTCTCCCATGCGCTGGCTCATGAGCGAGCCGGACATGGCCCGGTACGCGGGCACGCCGAGCGCATCGACACAGAGGGCCAGGTTGCGCACGAGGGCGCCCTTGAAGGTGGAGGGCGTCAGGTCCTCGGAGGTGACGCGCAGGCGGAGGATGCACTTGCCGAGCGTGGCGCCGCCCACCGCCTCGGCGGTGACGCAATAGAGCAGGCCACCGAGCAGGCTCCACGCCACCCCGGCGGGGGTGAGCATCCGCGTGGCGGCCCCCCAGTCTCCGTGCACGCTGCCGCGGGACGCGAGCGCGTGAAGGAGCAGTGAGCCGAGCTCCGACCCGAGAGCGATGAGCAGGAGTCCGAAGATCAGGTCGATGAGACGAGCCACGAGCCGCAGGCCGAAGCCGGCCGCGCTGTTGCTCGCCACCTCCACCACCATCGAGGGCGACAGTTCCATGGGACTCCCGGGAGAGCGCCCTCAGCGTACACGCTCCGGCTGTCCGGGAGCAGGGCCGGGAGACCTACATCTACCGGTAGGGGTAGAGCCACTCGAGGCCGCGCCACACGTCGTCGCGCCACGCTGGATAGTTGTGGCCTCCCGAGTACTCCCGGTACTCCACGCGGTGTCCGGCCTCCTCGAGGACGGGGTGCATGCGCCGGTTGCCCTCGAGCAGGCGTTCGAAGGAGCCGCAGTCCATCCACACGGAGAGCTTGCGGCGCGGGGGGACTCGGGCGAGGTCGAACACCACGAAGTCGTGGTTGGAGAGGACGAAGTCGTCCTGGCGGATGGCGAACGCGCCGGACTGGCTGAGCACGCGGCCGAAGAACTCGGGCATGCGCAGGGCGGTGTAGAGGGCCATCAGCCCGCCGAGGGAGGAGCCGAGGATGCCGTGGACCCCTGGGTTGCGGCGCTCGTCGACGAGGTTGAGCTTCTGCCTGGCGAGGGGAATCACCCGGTACTGGAGGAGGCCCACCGTGGCCTCGTTGCACGCGTACTCGAGGGTGCGGGCCGGGCCGCCATTGGGGACGAGGGCCAGCGCGATGGGGCGGATGCGGCGCTCTCGGATGAGGTTGTCCACCACAGTGGTGAGGCTGGCGCGGCGCAGGTAGTCGGAGCCGTCGAGCACGACGACCAGCGGATAGGGGCCGGGATCGTTCGGCTCATAGAGGAGGATCTCCCGGGAGTCTCCGCTGGCCAGCTCCGAAGTTTCGATGGTGTGGCGGGTGACGCGGCCTCGTGGGGCGCCGCGCTGCCGCTTGGCGAGCGGGGTGGGCGAGTGCTCCGGCATGGAGAAGGAGTGGTTGAAGGCTCCGATGCCGTTGTCGACGAGGTGCTCGTTGAGGGGATCCTTCACCCGGCGGCCCTGGGCGTCGAAGAGGGAGTACTCCACGTAGGCATCGCGAGGGAGCGTGAGCGTGCGGGTCCACAGGCGCGGGCCCACCTGCTCCAGCGAGAGGGATTGGCCGGCCCAGTCCTGGAAGTCTCCATGGACGAGGACGGGCTTGCGTCCGCGCCACACGAAGGTGGCGGTGTCTCCCTCAATGACTGGCGAGCCCTCTTCGAGGGCGCGCGCTTCCAGCGTCTCGGTATCCATGCAGGCGGGAGGATAGACGGTTGCCGCCCGCGCTGGGGGCCTTGTCGAGACTTGTGTCGAGGGACGGTGTCACTTGGGCGGGAGGGAGGTGTTCCACGTGGGGGGAGCGCTTCATGGAGAACGTTGCCCTTTTGACTTCCCAGGAGACTTCGCATGTTGAGAGCCTTCGTGGCCGCTTTGGCCGTGGCGTCCCTGATGTTTGCCGGGTGCTCGGATGAAGAGGCTCCCTCGAACGAGCAGCCCCGCTCCACGGAGCCGGTGGACCAGTGGTTCACCGCGAGCGACGGGGTGAAGCTGCACTATCTGGAGATCGCGGGAGAGGGCACGCCTGTGATTCTCTTGCACGGCTACATGGGAACGGCGAGCGGGGCGTGGGTGGCTCCGGGCTTCTCGAAGGTGCTGGCGGAGCGGCACCGGGTCATCATGCTCGACCAGCGGGGGCACGGTGAGAGCGACAAGCCGCACGAGGCCTCGGCGTACGGTGAGCGCATGGTCACCGATGTCATCGAGCTGATGGACGGGTTGAAGATCAGCAAGGCGCATATCGGCGGTTACTCCATGGGAGGTTCAATGGTGCGCGTGCTGATGGAGCGGGTGCCGGAGCGATTCATCACGGCGAGCATTGGCGGAGCGGGGGTGGAGGAACTCGACGAAGGGCTCAAGGCGGAGGCGGAGGCGCGAGATCCGAAGGGGACGGATCCGGAGGAGGCGGAGTTGCTGAAGCTCATCGAGGAGTCCCAGGCGAACATGCCGGAGCCGGATCTCGTCGCGCTCGGTGCCGTGGGACAGGCCTGGGGAACGTGGTGGCCTCAGCCGATCGATCTGACGGCAATTGGCTTCCCGGTGCAGGCGGTGAACGGAGAGTTCGACAACCCGTATTCGAGGACGACGCGGATGACGCGCGAGCTGCGGCAGTTCGAGAACGTTATCGTGCCGGGCCGCACGCACCTGACGACCATCATCGACCCGCTCTATCTCAACAGCCTCGTGACGTTCATCGACACGCACGAGCCCCAGTGACGGGGCACGGCTGCATGGCGAAGCGCTGAGGGTTCATTGATGGGGGCCGAAGCCCAGATTGTCCTGGGTCATCCACCGGCCCACGAGCGCATCGCGAGGGTACCCGGCCAGACCGAGGACACAGGCGGACCGGTAGCTGTGCCACGCCCAGAATTTGAAGAAGCCGCCGACGAAGAAAGCTCCTGGGATGGCGGGCACGAGCCACCAGGACAGGCCGATGAGGGCAATCGCGGCGAGCGCCAGCACGGGGCCAGAAGCCACGGCGACGAGGTGGAGGCGCTTGCGGGCGGTGATCACGGCCTTGAGGGTCTCCATCGCCTCTTCCGCGGTCATCGCCCTGACGCGTTCTGGGGAAACGAAGAGCCATGCCATGGGGTTGACCCCTCCGCTTGCTTCCAGATTATCGGAGGGCTCGTGGGGAGGCTCAAGGCTCTTCGCCTTCTCTGTGTACCCTCGTGCTACCGCAAATGTTTTCGCTTGCCCTTGATCATCTGACCGCCAAGCTCTGCGCACTTCTCAGTCCCCATGAGCGGGATGAGGTGAGAGGCAAGCCTGGGGTGCATCTCCGTTCGTTCGCTCTCGGCCGCCGTCGTGAGGTCCAGGCAGGGAGGACCATCCGAGCCCAGCCCAAAGAGTTCGAAGGATTCTAGTAACCGTTCACAGGTTGGAAGCAGGTTGAGGGGGAAGCAGGCAGAACCCAAGCCGACATGATAGGTAGGGAGCGGAGTGTTCTACCTACAGAGTGAGCCCATCCGAATCCATACCGGCCCAGGTGGTCCAACTGCAGGTGCTGCTGGGGGCAGCGCTGGAGAGAATCCGGCAGTTGGAGCAAGAGAACGCGCGTCTGAGAGAGCGGTTGGGGCAGAACTCGACCAACTCCTCGAGGCCGCCGTCCAGCGATGCGCCCGGGACAGGACGCGCCAAGAAGAAGAAGCGCCGCGGGCGACGCCCCGGAGGGCAGCCAGGACATGCCAAGCACGAACGAGCCCTGGTGCCGCAGGAGAGCGTCGATGAGGTGGTGGAGTTGCTGCCCGAGCAATGCCAGCAGTGCCAAGGCAAGCTGAAGGGCAAGGACCCTGAGCCCCAGAGGCATCAGGTGGTGGAACTGGAGCCTGTGAAGGCACGGGTGACGGAGTACCAGAGCCACCAATTGAAGTGCCAGCGGTGCGGCAGCCTGACGCGAGCCGAGGTACCGGTCGAGGTGCGCAGCGCATTCGGGGAGCGGCTGGGTGCGAGCATGAGCCTGCTGGTAGGTAAGTACCGTCTGTCCAAGCGGCTGGTGTGCGAAGTGCTCTCGGACGTGGGGGGCGTGAGGCTGTCGGTGGGGAGCGTGTCGAACCTGGAGCAGCAAATGAGCGCGGCCCTCCGTGCGCCCGTACAGCAGGCGCGGGCGTATGTGCGCAATGCCAGGGTGGTTCACGCCGACGAGACGGGGTGGACCCAGGGAGTGAAGGCAGGGCGAGCGGCGCGTGCCTGGCTGTGGGTGGTGGCCAGTACCCTGGTGGTGGTGTTCCAGATTGCACTGAGCCGTGGGCGTCAGGTCATCCAGCAACTGCTGGGCACCGACTTTGTGGGCTGGCTCATCACCGACAGGTGGAGCGCCTACGACTGGTATGACTCGGGGCTGCGCCAGGTGTGTTGGTCGCACCTGACGCGAGACTTCCAAGGCTTCATTGACAGAGGAGGCCCCAGCGGGCGCATCGGCCGTCAGTTGATGAGCCAGCGCAACCGCATGTTCCAGTGGTGGCACCGTGTGCGCGACGGCACGCTGACGCGCCAGGAATTTCAGAAGCGGATGCTCCCAGTCGAGCGGACAGTGGGCACCCTGCTGCGGCAGGCGCTCGGGTGCGGGCAGAAGAAGACGGAGGGGGTCGCCCGGCGAATCCTTCGGCTTGAGAAGTGTCTGTGGGTGTTCGTGGACGTGCCGGGCGTGGAGCCGACCAACAACTCCGGCGAGCGCGCCATCCGCCAGGGCGTCATCTATCGCAAGCTCTCGTTCGGTACGAGAAGCGAGCGCGGCAGCCGGTTCGTCGAGCGCATCCTCACGGTGGTGACGACTCTCAAGCAGCAGAGGCGCAATCCGCTGGAGTTCCTCACACAAGCGCTGTGGACCTACCGCCGCGGCTTGCCTCCGCCCTCGCTTCTGCCTACCTCCGATCTTGCTCAGGCGGCTGTCGCGGCCTGAGCCGGTGAACGGTTAGTGCGCCGGGATAAACCGGCATGGAGTTGCGAATGAAAGAGTCGTACATCGAAGGGCTAGCAACCCACGATGGCCCCGAGTCATGCGCCGACACTCGTGAGGGTGCAGGTGAAGCGTT